>NZ_CP036292.1:0-4800000 GCF_007751715.1 Rosistilla oblonga
ATGAGCGATCTGCCCGTTCTAATACCTCTATCGAAGTCGAGCACGTCGGCGCCGCGGCCTCGTTTGGCGAAAGCGGAACCGTTACCGCTGCTGCCGAATTTCGTCGCTGGCCCTGAAAATCGCTTGGCCGCCTTCACTTGCCAGTCGGATCTCTCGATCCTGCAACGGGGGAATCCGATCCTGTTGGTTGGCCCCAGCGGATCTGGGAAATCAGCCATCGCCCGCAAGTTGTTCGAGCGTGAAGCGTCGCTTTTGAAGGGCAGGGGGAGCCGCGGGATCATCGAACCGGCGATCGATTTTGCCCGTCGATATGCCGACGCTGTCGATTCCGATTCGATCGCCGATTTCCGCAACAACTTCCTTCAACATCCGATCCTGTTGATCGAAGATGTCCATCTGATGGCGGGCAAATTTGCCGCTCAGAACGAACTCGCCGCTCGCATCGGCCAGCGAATCGATCTCGATCTGCCGACGATCCTCACTTGCCGCCGTTTGCCGACCGAGATCGAAGGGATCCGTTCGGCGCTCGCGAGTCGCTTGTTGCCGGGGCTGACGATTCCGATCCAGTTGCCCCGTTCGGAAGCCCGACGCCAGATCATCGCCCAATACGCAGGGCTTCGAGAGATCAGCCTGACCGAAGAGCAGATCGGCCAACTGGACAACGATCTTCCCGCCGATGCCGCCGCCTCGCGGTTGTGCTCCGCCGTGCAACAGCTGGCATTGGTCGCGATGGATGCCAATTCCGACGTGATCGCCAACGATGACATTCACGACGTCGCCGCCTCGTTTGCCGCTCAACAGGAGCCGCCGATCGCCAAGATCGCTCGCACCGTCGCCCGCCGATTCAAGCTGAAAACGTCCGATCTGAAGAGTTCGTCGCGTCGCCAACAGGTAGTCCGCGCCCGCTCGATGGCGATGTTTTTGGGGCGTCAACTGACTCGCCAAAGCCTGCAAGCGATCGGCCAATTCTTCGGCGGCCGCGATCATTCGACAGTCATCCACGCGATTCGATCGGCCGAACAATTGATCGTCTCCGACCCCGCTTTGGCTCGCGTCGCCGACGATGTCTCCGAACAACTGAAAGCTGGCTGAAGCCAACACCGCCTAAATCACAGCTGTGAGCTAGGCTTTGGGGCAGCGGTATCGAGAACGCAACCGCTATAAAAGGACTTTTGAACCGCCCGCCAGCTCCTTTTTTCTGGTGGATAAGTTGTTTGTCTAAAGTTTTCTTTTGTCACGCTTCGTGTACGTTCCGACCGACGCGGCCGGCGGGGTGTTCAAAGTCCCCCCATTCACTGACATTTGCCCTTCAGCTTTGAACGTGGATCAAACGCCTTATCCACAGCGTTTCAATTCTTCTAAGTGCTTGTTTCGGCGGTTCTTAAATGCCCTCGATGCCCAGCTTCTGACAATTTCGGCGGCCACATTCCTAAGAAGACGGTAATTTAAAATCTCTTTAAGGAATGGAAACCAACTTTCAAAAGCAGTGGCAGCACTCGCAAAGCAGGCCACTGCAAACGAGAGCGTTTTGGGTGTAAAACACTTGGCTTACCAATCTGGAGCCAAAGACCATGAAAATCACGTGCGAACGAGAAACTTTTGCAGCCGCGTTCCAGCTGGCAGCAGGGGTCGCACCATCGCGAAGTCCCAAAGCGATCCTGCAAAACGTCAAGATTATCGCTCGAGACGGAGCCGTCACGCTTAGCGCGACCGACATGGAAGTCGGCATCCACCTGAACGTCGATGGTGTCGAGATCGAGACCGATGGAACCGCGTTGCTGCCGGTCCAACGGGTCAGTTCGATTCTGCGGGAAAGCAGCGATGAACACCTGACTTTCGAAGCCAGCGAAACCGGGATCAAAGTCAGGGGCAGCCGCAGCCGTTTCCAGCTGCCTGGCGCCAACCCCGATGAATTCCCCAGCGTGGCGACGTTCCAAGAGACCAGTTACCACGAGATCGCGACCCGTTTGTTCCGCGAATTGGTCCGCCGAACCGTCTTTGCGACCGATGCCGAAAGCGGCCGATACGCTTTGGGCGGCGTGCTGTTGGAAATGGAAGGGGAACGTGTCACCGCGGTTGGTACCGACGGACGCCGGTTGGCAACGATGACCGGCACCGGAGTTAGCATCGGCGAACACAAGACCTCCGGCACCAACACGATCGTCCCGAATCGATCGATCAGCCTGATCGAACGGGCGCTCAACGACAAAGACGAAACGGTCGAAGTCGCTGCCCGGTCGAACGATCTGTTGGTTCGCACGCCACGTTGCACGATCTATTCGCGATTGGTCGAAGGCCGTTATCCCAACTGGCGACAAGTTCTGCCGCAGCGCGAAGATGTGGTCACGATCGATCTGACGATTGGTCCGCTGCATGCGGCACTGCGACAAGCGGCGATCGTGACCGATCACGAGAGTCGCGGCATCGATTTCACCTTTGGCGAAGGGACGATGTTGTTGGAAGCGAACACCGCCGAGGTGGGTGAATCGCGAGTCGAGATGCCGATCGGATACGAAGGCGAACCGATCAAGGTGACTTTGGATCATCGCTTCCTCGCCGACTTCTGCAAAGTCTTGGATGCCGAACGGACCGTGCAGATGGAAATCGAATCTTCCGATCGCCCCGCATTGCTGACGACCGATGATGGATTCCAATACGTGGTGATGCCGATGGCCCGTGACCGTTAGGTCGACTGATGTCGCGTGAACCCGAAGAGAGAAAAAAGCAACACGCTCGAAAAATCGGGTCGATCGTCAATCAATTGATGGCTCGCCGCGGTTATGCTCAGGTTCAAACCGGCAACGAAATGGAGCGGATCGTCCGGCGAGTTGTCGGCGACAATTTGGCCAACACCTGTCGCCCCGGCAACGTTCGCAACGGCACTCTGGAAATCGCGGTCAGCGATTCGGTATCGATCCAAGAACTGTCGTTCCAGAAACGCGCCTTGATCAAAGCGTTACAAAAAGAATTTCCCCAGAGCGGTATCAAAGACATACGATTCCGCGCCGGTTAAACCAAAGTCAAAGACAAACTTCCGAGTAAACGATGACGATCACAACCAACTTTGCCACATCGCGAACCGAAATCGCGGGACATTCGATCACCGACTTGGCCAACCAATTCGGAACGCCTCTATACGTCTACGACTCCGCAGTGATCGCCCAACGCGTCGCCGACCTGCAGATGTTCGACGACATCCGTTACGCTCAAAAGGCGTTGTCGAACATCGCGATCCTCGATCGATTGCGAAAGCAAAACGTGTTGGTCGACGCGGTCAGCGCCGGCGAAATCCATCGCGCTCTTGCCGCTGGATACGAACCACACGGGGAAGGGCACCCGATCGTTTACACCGCCGATATCTTCGACCGCGAAGCGTTGGAGTTGGTGAAAAAGCACGGGATCCACGTCAATTGTGGTTCGCCCGACATGATCGACCAATTGGGCGAAGTCGTTCCAGGAGCCGATATCACGCTGCGAATCAATCCTGGTTTCGGGCACGGGCACAGCCAAAAGACCAACACCGGCGGGCCGCAGTCGAAGCATGGTATTTGGCACGGCGACTTGGACGAATGCCAACGCCGCGCCGATCGCTACGGGATCACGATCACCGGCTTGCACATGCACATCGGTTCGGGAACCGATCTGGAACACTTGTCGAAGGTCTGCGATTCGATGCGCGACGCGGCATTGTCGGTCGGCCGAACCATCACCACGATCAGTGCGGGTGGCGGTCTTCCCGTTCGTTATAAAAAAGAGGAAACGTACGTCGACCTGGCGGCTTATTACAAGTTGTGGAACACGGTCCGCGAGGAACTGCAAACCAAGTTCGACCACGCGGTGCGACTGGAGATCGAACCGGGTCGTTACCTCGCCGCGGAGTGTGGTTATCTGGTAACCGAGATTCGGGCGATCAAGAACATGGGGGAAAACATGTTCTACCTGGTCGACGCCGGCTTTAACGACTTAGCCCGTCCGATCTTGTACGGTGCTCACCATCCGATTTCGATCTGTTCTCGCAGCGGAGCCGAAGACCGTCCGTTGGTGAACGTGGTCGTCGGCGGACCGTTGTGTGAATCGGGGGACATCTTCACTCAAGAGGAAGGTGGCTTTGTTTCGCATCGCGAGCTTCCGCGAGCGGAGGTCGGCGATCTGTTGATCCTCGAAAACGCGGGGGCCTACGGTTTTGTGATGGCCAGCAATTACAACAGCCGGCTGCGTGCATCGGAGCTGTTGTTGGAAGACGGGCAAGCCAAAGTGATTCGCAGTCGCGAGACGTTCGAACAATTGTTGGCCAGCGAAACGATCCCCAGCTGAACGCTGGTCGCAACAGGCAATGCGATTCGACGCAGCGGCGATTCCTCCTTACCCAAGGGGCCTAACGGCACTATCAACGTGAACGATAAAAACAGCAGTCGACCGGTCGATCTCGAAGCGATCAAACAGGCGGTAAGAACGATCTTGGTCGCGGTCGGCGAAGATCCCGATCGGGCCGGACTATTGGAAACACCTCGCCGCGTCGCCGATATGTACGCGGAGATGTTCTCGGGATTGCACATTCAACCCGAACGGCATCTGGAAGTCACGTTCCCCGAATCGTACGACGAGATCGTTGTCGTTCGCGACATCACCTTCACCAGCATGTGCGAGCACCATCTGCTGCCGTTCAGCGGAACCGCTCACGTCGCCTACCTGCCCAACGGCTGCGTCACCGGACTCAGCAAATTGGCGCGCGTGGTCGAAGAGGTTTCGCGTCGACCGCAGGTTCAAGAGCGGATGACGCAGACGATCGCCGACATGATCGAAAAGCATTTGAATTCCAGCGGCGTTGCGGTGGTGATCCAAGCGGAACACTCCTGCATGTCGATTCGCGGCGTCCGCAAACCGGGCAGCGAGACGATCACAAGCGCTCTTCGCGGCGTGTTCAAGAAAAACGCGGCCAGCCGAGCCGAAGTGCTGTCGTTGATCAAAAGCTAAAGAGGAGCTGTCGATCGTGATCATCCAAAAGGAATACAAGTTCTACGCGGCCCATCGCAACGAAGAACTCGACGACAAGTGCAGCAACTTGCACGGACACCGATACGGTCTGCGATGCTTCTTCGAAGTCAAGCGATCTGGCGCGTTGTCGACGTTGTTCGGTGACTTCGACGCCAAGATCGAACCCTATCTAAAGGATCAATACGATCACGGGATGCTGATCCACACCGGTGATTCGCTGTACGCGACGCTTCAAGATCACATGCAACGGACCGGCGAAAGATTCAAATTGAAAATCCTCGACGGGCCGACAAGCGTCGAGAATCTAGCCCACAAGATGTTCACCGAAATCACGGAGATGGGCTTCCGCTTGCAACAGTTGGAGGTTCGCGAGACCGACACCTCCGTCGTCACCTACACTCGCGACGACTGGGACGAACACAATCGCGATATGGCTGCCGAACAAGCCGCAGCAAACTAGTGCAGCGTCAACGCTAAAATTCAATGTAGTGGACGAGGTCACGAGCTGTTGATTACCCACAAGTCGCCGCAAAAACAGCTCGTTTTGGCACGGTATTTGCGTTTGTAGTATTTCATTTTGCACAATGGAATCTCAAGGTGAAAGCATGCAACCGACCAGTATCGCATACGAATTTCAAGATATTCAACTTGGAGACAAACGTCTCAACGATCGAGCCGAAGCGTTGCTCGCCTCGCTGGCGGCCAACCCTTCGGCCAGTATCAACGAAGCTTGCAGTGGCTGGGACGAAACCAAAGCCGCCTACCGTCTATTCGATAACCCCAACGTCGATCCCGAAGCCATTCTCGGGGCTCACGCTGAAAAGACACTCCAACGAATCAAAGCCCAAGACACCGTTTGCATCGCACAAGATACCACCGAACTGGACTACACCGCGCATCCGCCCGAAGGCGTCCGCAATCTCGATCGCTTAGGCCGCCGTGGACTTTACGATCATTCCCACATCGCCTTCACGCCGGAGAAACTTTGTCTCGGGGTGGTCGGTGTTAAGTTCTACGATCGCGACAAAGAATCGCTCGGCACCAGCAAGAAGCGAGAAGGCCAACCACTACACACCGGCGAAGGGCAACGATGGCTCGATGGTTATCGCAAGGCCTGCGAGATCGCCGGAAAATGTCCTGAAACTCAGATCGTTTCGCTGGCCGATCGCGAAGGAGACATCTACGACATTTTCGTCGAAGCCGATCAGCATGAAACACCGGCTCAGTTCGTCATTCGCTCGCAGCGAAAACGCTCGTTGCCGGAGAAAGACCCCGATGGCGGGCCTGCGGCTTATAAGAAAATGCGTGCCGAAATCGCATCCGCCCAGCCGGTCGCTTACCGCGAAGTCCAGCTTCCCCAAACGCCCGAGCGAACCAAAGGATCAGGAAACAAACAACACCCCGGCCGTGAAGCACGCACTGCGAAGTTAGAAATTCGAGCGAAGCGGATGACTCTTCGTGCGCCACACAACAAGCAGTCTTCGATGCCGCCGGTCGAGATCAGTGTCGTTTGGGTGAGCGAGATCGATGGCCCAGGCGACGGAACCGAAGTCGACTGGCTGTTACTGAGTTCTCTGCCGGTCGACACGATTGCCCAGACGCTGCGGATTGTGGATTTGTATGTGGCTCGTTGGCCAATCGAAGTATTCTTTCGAGTTTTCAAAACTGGCTGCCGGGTCGAAGAGATTCAACTCGAAGCGAGAGACCGACTGATCGGCGCGTTGATGTTTTACAAAGTGATCGCATGGCGGATCATGTTTGTGACCTTCTTAGGCCGCGAGTGTCCAGAGCTTCCCTGTGATGTCGTCTTCAGCGAAGCGGAATGGAAGTCGGTCTGGAAAGTGGTGGAAAAGACGGCTCCCCCAAAGCAAGCTCCTGAGCTGTCACAATTCATCCCGGTCCTTGCGACCCTTGGCGGCTACAATCACCGCCAAGGCGACGGTCCGCCGGGAGCCGAAGTGATCTGGCGAGGCACGCGGCGAATGCTCGACTTCGCCCTCTGCTGGCAAGCCTTCGGACCAGACCAATGACTTGTGGGTAATCGACAGGAGGTCACGAGTCCTTTCGCGGCAGAGATAATGGGGACTCGTGACCTCGTCCACTACCATCAGTCCTAAAATCAATGTTTGACAAACCACTAGTATTCGATGTTCATCGATACGGTATCACGCGGCCGATGATCTGGTCGCGGGAGATCGGCAGCGGATCGGTTCGGCTGTCGATCGAAACCGGAACATTGTCCCCCACAACAAAATAGCCCCGCTCGGGCAATGCGGTCGCCGCACTCCATCGATCGATCGCATCGGGATGCCACCAATGCAGATCGCGATCGACTCGCAAGTTGCCAATCGTTACCGGATGTTCCGCCGATCGACATGCAATCGCAATCGGTTGCTTCGCATCGACTGGCGGTTTGGAATCGGAGACGATCGGATCGACGACGTGCGATTGGCCGTTGATAGCCAGCCACAGCTGGCCGTCGATATGAGCGACCGTCAAATGATCGTCGCTGCGACTGCGAGTTCGCCACGTCTTGGGTTTCGTTTCCGAAGCGTTCACGGTCGTCCAACCTTCGGCCGATCGTAAGATGGTGACGCTCAAGACCCGATCGCGAACCCAGAGCGAGATCGTTAGCTCCGAATCCGGCACCGCGGAACATTCCATTTGCACGATCAGATCGTCGACGGGAACCATCTGTCGGGAGACCTGCTGGTTCCCCGGATAATCGTCCATCACCTGCTCGGGGCGATTGTTTTGGTAGATCTGGACGTGATGGTAGACCAATGGCGAATGGGCGTCGGATGAAGCGGCTTCGCACCGAAAACCATCCGCTAGCTTGGTCCAATCGTCGTCATCGCAGCGCCATCGCGAGACGTCTTGCTTGCGGAATCGATCGTCATCGACGGGGATCGACGTCGCCAAAGCCTGAGATAACGATCGACGAATCGGTTGCCCCGACGCGAACAGATCGCCATGAGCCAGCTCGATCGATTCTCCGGGAAGCCCCAACAGCCGTTTGACCGAAAGGGATCCATCGTCGTCGGTGAACGCAACCCAATCGAAGCGTTTCGGTTTTTGAAACCAATAGGCCGCTGTGTCGATGACAACTCGATCACCTCGATCGACTTGCACAGTTTCGATTCTCTGGCGGGTTCCGCATTGGAAGCACGTGACGTGTCGAGGCGGTTTGTCGCCGCGAACGACAACTCGTAGATCGATCCCACAACCGCTGCAGCGAAGCGTCGCCGAAGGGCCCCACAGCGTGGGTGCCATCGATTCACTGGCGACCAGCAGCGGGCGAACCAGCCCGCGGAACATCGCGATCCGGACCGCGACGGGGATCAGCACAAGGCACACCAGCACGGGCCACGCGAAACGCCGGTTCACCAACCCAGCGCCCAGTCGCACGTCGGTGGTTCGATCGATGCCATTGCGACGGGATCGGGGATGGTCAACCGACCGTTGCGGAAGGTGACAAACAGACACAGCCCCAACTGGATCGGCAGTGGCTGTAGATCGATTTGTTGTTGGGGCAAACGCAGCCCTTGGGAATTGGGCAGCGAGAAATAATGGTAGTTCGGATCGCAGCCGCGGTAGCCGAAGAAGTCGAGCGATGCGGCAGCTTGACGAAGCTCGGGCAGATCGATGTCGTAGAGGTCCGGCGGCGGAGCGGTGTGGAAACCCAACGATGCTAGCAACATCACTCCCGCGCCGGCTGCTGGCACTCGAAAGACGACGCCTCGACTCAACGGCACCGCCGATGCTGTTGATTTTTCTTCCATGATATCGATTTCAGTCATCATCTAACCTTCCGCTGCGGCATACTCCATTAAGGCTATTTCGGTCGGCAAGACGAAGGTTCGTCCGATCCCGAGATGAATCGCCAGTTTGCTGCTCGACCATCCAACGATCGAGCTGTCGAAGTTCGGATTGTAGTCGTCCGGTTGGGCATTGAAACGGAAAAATGGAAAGAACCTGCGGCGCAAAACGCCGCACCGCTGTACAAGCGCTCTCGACTCCCAACGCAACTGCAGCTTTTTCCAGGGCATGGCAACTCCGTTTTGTATCGCAAGAATGTTGCGGCTTCCAAAACGGATTCCTTCGGCTGAGATCGATCAAATAGTTGCCGCGGCCTTTGGCATCGGGGATACTTGATGGGCCGATGCGATTCGTCGAGCATCCCCGTTCGACGGCGACTCGGTTCGATCAGATCACCCCACCTCTCGGAGCGAACGTGACCATAGCTATCGAATCCGCGGAAGAAGAAGCCGAGATCGTCCAGCAGTTACGCCAGGGGCGAAGTGCGATCGAATCGGAACTGGCCAAGGTGATCATCGGGCAACAGGACGTGATCGAACAATTGATCATCAGCCTGTTCGCCGGCGGACATTGTCTGATCACCGGAGCACCGGGTTTGGCCAAGACGCTGTTGGTCAGTTCGGTCGCCAAGATCTTTCACCTCGATTTCCAACGGATCCAGTTCACTCCCGATCTGATGCCGGCGGACATCACCGGAACCGAGATCCTCGAGGACCTTGGCGATGGTCGGCGGGCGATGAAGTTTGTCCGCGGTCCGATCTTCGGCAACGTGATCCTCGCCGACGAGATCAACCGTACGCCGCCGAAGACCCAAGCGGCACTGTTGGAAGCGATGCAGGAACACCAGGTGACCGCCGCCGGTTCGCGGCATCCGCTGCCCGAACCCTTCTTCGTTTTGGCGACGCAAAACCCTATCGAAATGGAAGGGACCTATCCGCTGCCCGAAGCGCAATTGGACCGCTTTCTGTTTAACGTGCTGATCGATTACCTGCCGCACGAAGATGAATTGGCAGTCGTGATGCAGACGACGTCGAAAAAAGCCGAACCGATCCAGCCGCTGTTTACCGGCGTCGACGTGCTGAAATTCCAAGAGGTGGTCCGGCGGGTGCCGATCGCCAAGGAAGTCGCTTCGTACGCGGTCCAGCTGGCAGCGGCAACACGTCCCAATCGCGAGGGATCGCTCGACTTCATCAACCAATGGGTGACATGGGGAGCGGGAACGCGAGCCGCTCAAACGCTGGTCCTCGGTGCCAAAGCCCGCGCACTTCTGAACGGTCATTCCCACGTCTCGCTGGAAGATATCCGTGCGTTGGCGAAACCGACGCTCCGGCATCGCGTGTTGTTGGGATACAAAGCGGAAGCCGAAGGGATCACCGTCGACCAGACGATCCAACGGCTGCTGGATACCACGCTGGCATGAGTGCTTCGTCAAACGACGCTCCGGCGCAAATCGATCCCAGCTCGCTGATGCGGATCAAGAATCTGCAACTGCGAGCGAAAACGGTGGTCGAAGGTTTTTATAACGGCTTGCACCGCAGCCCCTTCCACGGGTTTTCGGTGGAGTTCAGCGAATACCGTCCGTACACGCTCGGCGACGATCCGCGGACGCTCGATTGGAAACTGTTCGCCCGCAGCGATCGGTACTACATCAAACGCTACGAAGACGAAACCAACCGTCGCTGCTATCTGATGGTCGACCAAAGCAAGTCGATGGGCTTCGGATCGCTCGACTACACGAAAGCCGACTACACGCGGACGCTCGCCGCCACGCTGGCCCATTTCCTGACCCAGCAACGCGACGCGGTCGGATTGATGACGTTCGATCGGAAGGTCAACGAATTCATCGCCGCTCGGCATCGCCCCGGCCACATGAACCGCTTGCTCGGCAGCCTCGATCAGTCCTTTGTAGGATCCGGCACCGATCTCTCCGAACCGTTGGAACAACTGGCCGCGTTGGTCAGCAAACGTGGGCTGATCATCTTGATCTCCGATCTGTTGGCTCCCATCGACATGCTTCGCACGCGGTTGGCTTACCTGCGGTCTCGCGGTCATGAGATGATGATCTTGCGAGTCAACGATCCCGCCGAAATCGAATTCACCCTGCCGCAAGCCGCAATGATCCGCGACATGGAAACGGGAAAGGAGCTGTACATCGATCCCGAGGTCGCCAAGGCGCAGTACCAAGCAAATTTTAAAGAGCACGAAACCCAGCTGATCGCGATCTGCGAATCGCTCGGTATCGACCTGACGCAGATGGTCACCAACCAACCGATGGACGAAGCGCTGTACCAGTTGTTGAGTCTGCAGACGCGTCGCAGTCGCGGTCCGCAGCGCGGGGGAAGCCTTTCGGCCGCGGCGAGAGGAGCAGCGACATGAGTTTCCTCGCTCCGCTGTACGCTCTGGGGGCATTGGCGATCGCGTTGCCGATCTTGTTCCACTTGATCCGCCGCCGACCCAAGGCGCAAGCGGAATTCAGTTCGCTGATGTTCTTGACCCAGTCGCCGCCGCGGCTGACGCGGCGCAGCCGCTTGGATCAGTGGCCGCTGCTGTTGCTGCGGGCGTTGGCGATCCTGTTGCTGGCGTTGGCCTTTGCCCGTCCCTTCTTGCGGTCGATGGCCCAACAGGAGACCGATCCGATCGGGCGGCGAGTTGTCGTGTTGGTCGATACCAGCGGCAGCATGTTGCGGGGCGATCTCTGGCAACAGGCACAACAACAGGTCGCGTCGGTCACCGACGATTTGGCGGCAAACGATCAGATCGCGTTGCTGACCTATGACTCCGCTGTCACATCGGTAGTCAGCTGGGATGATCAAGCGGTCGGCGGGGCGAGTTCGCAAGCCGAACGAATCCGCCGGGCGATGGCCGACATCACGCCAAGCCATGGCGGATCGGATCTTGGATCCGCGTTGATCGCCGCGGCAGACATCCTGCACAACACGGCTGAATCGATCGAAGAGGGAGACGTTGCCGCCGGGGAGATCGTGATTGTCAGCGATCTGCAGGAAGGGAACGACCTGATTCCGCTGCAACAATACCAATGGCCGGCATCGATTGCTGTATCGATCGCGTCGGTCGAGTCCGCTGAAAAAGGGAACCTCAGCGCAGTCGTGCTGCCTCAACCTGTCGCGAGCGGCGAATCGAAGCAGCCTCAGTTGCGGGTTCGATTTCACAACACAAGCGATTCGGTCAACGATCAATTCATGTACTTTTGGGAAGGTGGCAAAGAGGGCGAGGATCGGATCGTGCAGGTTCCGCCGGGGGAGAGCCGCGTTGTGACGGTCGATCCGCCGACGGGGACGCAGCATGTGTTGCGATTTGTCGGCGACCCGCAGGCTTTCGATAATCAAGTTTATGTCGCCTTGCCGCCGAAATTGCAGCAGCGCGTGTTGTATGTCGGTTCGCAGGCGGAAGATCCGCAGAGCGGGCTGTTCTACTTTCTCAACCAAGCGACGTTGGGGAACGCTCGCCGCGAAGTCGCGATTGAACAAGTGGAACCCGGCGGGCTGCCGGCGGAATTGAAACCTCAGCAAACGCCGTTGGTGATCGTTGCCGACGTGGTCCCGTCCGCTGCGATGGCGGGTCTAAAACAATACCTCGGCGACGGTGGGCATCTGTTGTTTGTGATCGATGCGGATCCGAAAGACGATCCCGCGATCGCCGCTTCGCTGCGGGAGCTCTCCGATTCGCCATCGCTTGCGATCGAAGAAGCCAAGGTCGGCGACTATGCCATGCTGGCGAAGATCGATTTCCAACAT
Organism: Rosistilla oblonga; assembly: GCF_007751715.1. NCBI lineage: Bacteria > Pseudomonadati > Planctomycetota > Planctomycetia > Pirellulales > Pirellulaceae > Rosistilla > Rosistilla oblonga. Next base: position 12,570 of record NZ_CP036292.1, read on the forward strand.
CCGCTGTTCGCCCCCTTTGCCGATCCCAAATACAACGACTTCACCAAGATCCGGTTCTGGTCGCACCGACGGTTAACGCTGGCGGAGGAGGATGGTTGGCAAACGGTTGCGGAGTTCGACGACAACGATCCGGCATTGCTCCAGCGATCGATCGGGGCAGGTCGGCTGTGGATTCTGACCGCTGGATGGCAACCGCAGCAGAGTCAGTTGGCACTGTCGACCAAGTTTGTCCCACTGATCTCAGGGATGCTCGATCAAGGTCCCAACCGCTCGCCCCTGCAAGCCAGTTACGCGATCGGAACAGAGGGTGCATTGCCGGTGACGCCGCCGTGTGAACTGGTGTCGCCCGACGGAACGCGTCGCGAAATCGAAGCCGATCTTCGCTTGGAAGAACTGAAACAGCCGGGCGTCTATCGGTTGATCCAGAGTGGCGTCGAAAGCAGTTTTGCGATGAACCTGCCCGAAAGCGAAAGCCGCACTGTCGCGATCGGAGCAGACCAATTGGAGCAGTACGGATTGCAGATGCAGCGGAGCGAATCGGCGGAACAGATCGCCGACCGCCAGCGACAACTGCAAGATGTCCAACTGGAAAGCCAGCAGAAGATCTGGCAATGGATGATCTTCGCCGCCCTCGGCATCTTGGTTACCGAAACCTGGCTCGGCGGATACCTAGCCGGACGGAAAGGGTAGATCGAGAGTGACGAGGTGCGTGGAGAGAAGAGAGTTATCATTGGCGCGTCGCTCCCCTCACCCACGAACGCTTTTCCCCGCAAAGCCAGCGTTGGGGGGAAAGACGCGATCCTAAAGCCGCGGATGCGGCGACCGCATAAAGCCTGTGGCGGAAGCCACAGGATCGCTTTCGTTCGCGAAGATTCGTCTCATTTGCGGGCAAATAAACTGCCGCTGCCGCAACAAGGTAGATGTCGCTATCTAAGCCAAGCCGTTTGTCAGATCTGCGAGTATCTTGGCGTCGGTTGGTAGTTTTGTTGGGAGCATGGCGTGCAGCGCGATCGGCACGTTGTCCATCCGAAAGGTCGTTCCGGATGCGTGTAGCCCGTAGACCGCGGTGCGGAATTCGACCGTCGGCTGAAACGGCGATTGGGCGGCGGGATGGTCCAACAGAATGGTCGGGATCGATTCCAGATGTTTTCGCGCGGCCGCGGAGAACCGAGGGATCGTTTCGGCACCCACCAAGACCGCCGCGTCGACATCGCCTCGCGCCAGCAGCCCATCCGCAGAGAACTCGCTCGGATTGTGACGCGGGTAACCGCAAGAGAAATCGACGGCAAATGGATATCCGGTCTGCCAACATAGAACGTTATCCGCTCCCGAAACCTCCCCGTGCCGCCCCATCCGCCGGGCCGTGAATCGGGCGAACGCGTTGAGTTCGGCGACCAATTGCAGCAGTGCCGCGATGTTCACGTGATCGATCGGAGCTGCGGTCGATGATTCGCTGTCGCCACCACCGCCGAGTCCCAGTCCAAAAAAGAAGACTCCATATTTGCAGCTCTTCATCAGCGGAACCAGTTGTTGCAGCGGTGCCGGTACATCGGCGACTTGGTCTCCACGGACGAGCCGTCGCAGTATGGAAAGGGTCTCAAAATCTTGGCCCGGCTGGATCGCAATCGTGATGTCCGGCTTTATTCCCTCGGCGTCCAATCGGCATTGTTCGACTTGTCCTGCGGTTCCGATCATCACCACCGTGCGGTCGGCTCGTCCGCCGGGCAACCAACGGCCGCGGGGGTGAATCGAATAACGCTCCGCATGTCGCGGATGGGAGCTCGCCGGATCGCAGCCCCAGAAGATGACGAGATCGGCGCGATTGCGGATCTCGCCCAGCGTGCAGGTCACTTCGCCAAACTCCTGCAATGCCATGATCGCCGCGGAGTGATCCAACGAAGCGGTCGTATCGGCCACGCCGCCCAAAGCGTCCGCCAGAGCGATCGCCGCGCGTTGACCGGGCGTCGCACTTTGGGAAAGTCCATAGATCAGCGGGTAGTCCGCCGCGCGAAGGATCTCGACCGCCACGGCGATGGCGGAATCGTAGTCGACAGTGACTCCAGCGACCTGCGGCCCGCGGGGCGACGATTCGCATCGCGTGCGAAACCACTGCTCTCCGCGCGGGCAAGCCGGTTCGAACGACAAAAGCCGATCGCCGTCAAACTGCACGGAAAGATCATCGCAGAGACAACTGCAACCCGGACAGGCGACGTGATTCCAGGTTTCGGACAAGCGGCAACTCCGGTCGAACAGTAGCACGGTAAAACGTTGTGGTGGAGACGAGCGGCAGGGGGCGGCCGATCGCGAGACTTAAAATAAGGATATCGAAAATTGACAGTGGGCGTCAGCGCCGCTAGGCTGGATTCCTCAGTTGGGGTATTCCGGGTTCCTTCTTTTCTCCCGAGATCCGTTGATCGTGTTGCGTCTTGTCACTCTTCGCTGTCTGATCGTCGCGGTCGTTGCTTGTATGGCAACGAGCGAATCGGCGTGGGCCAGCTGTGGAGATTGGCTGGCCAATCCGCTGCCATCGCATTCCCGCGGTCTGGCTTTGGGCGGATCGGCTCCGATCCAAAACACGCTGACGTTTACGGTTCGCGACGCAGCAAACCACTCGCTCGGGCAGGGTTCCCTTTTATCGGACCGTTCGCCGCTGCGGCCTTGCGATTGTCGAGGGCCCCAGTGCCAAGCGGCTCCTGGTCTGCCGAGTCTCCCGACGGCTCCCGCACCAACATCCGAGCGAGATTCTCAGCAATTGGGGATCGACGCTGCCTATTTGCTTCCGGGAATGATCGACGCATCTTCCCTCACCGCCATGTCGTCGCTTCGTCCTTGCGACGGGTTCTCTTTGGGCATCCAACGGCCGCCTCGCGGGTAGCGCATCTCACGCGTTATCCAGTAACGTTTCCCAGGCCTTTTGAGTCTGCCGGTTCCACTGTAAAGGTATCGGTGGGCAAACCTGAGAACGTTGGTCGTGGGTTGGTCTTTTGGACCGATTCACTTCGGCCGCGACTCCGCCCCCGCAATCGCTGAAGCGAAGCGGAACGCCGAGTCGAATCGGGCATGGAACGCGCGTGATCGCTTCGCCTTCTTCGCTAGCGTTCCCCCATCTCGAGATCCCTCATGTCCGAAGCAACTTCGCCCGGCGGCAGCGTGCCGCAACCAACCGCTCCGATTAAGAAACCGGTCCGCGCCGTCGGCCCGCGGCTGCGGAAACTGCTGCACGTCGTCTTGGCGATCGTCTCGCTGCTGTTTGCCAATTCGGCTTACCTATCGATCATCACCTTCCTAGAATGGGTGAAGGGAGAGACTTACCAAGACTACTATTACCAATACATGTTCTTGGCGCATCTGGTGCTGGGGCTGTTGTTAGTCGTCCCGTTGATCGTGTTTGGTGTGATCCATCTGATCAACAGCAAAGACCGCCGCAATCGTCGCGCGGTGCGGATCGGTTACGCGTTGTTTGCGATCAGCATTTTGGTGTTGGTCAGCGGGCTGATGCTGACCCGAGCGTTGGGGATCGACCTGCGGCAACCGGCGCTCCGCAGCACCGTCTACTGGATGCACGTCGCATGTCCGCTGATCGCCGGCTGGCTGTACTGGCTGCATCGACTGGTCGGTCCGCGGATCAAATGGCGAGCGGGAATGGCGTTTACCAGCGTCGGTGCGGCTGGCGTTTTGACGCTTGTCGCCTTTCAAACCCAAGACCCGCGGCAATGGAATTCGATCGGCCCCGATTCGGGCGTGCAGTACTTCGAGCCATCGCTGGCGCGAACCTCGACCGGTGACTTTATCCCCGCCGATGCGATGATGAACGATCAGTATTGCATCAAGTGCCACGCCGACGTGCACGCTCAGTGGAGCGACAGCGTGCATCGTTTCAGTTCGTTCAACAATCCGCCTTATTTGGCGAGCGTCTCCGAAACCCGGAACGTTGCGATGAAGCGGGACGGGAATGTCCAAGCGGCCCGTTGGTGCGCCGGTTGCCACGATCCGGTCCCCTTCTTTTCCGGAGCGTTCGACGATCCGAACTTCGACCTGCTGGGGCACGAGACCTCAAACGCCGGGATCACTTGTACAGTCTGCCATGCGATCACGCACGTCAACAGCCCGCGCGGCAACGCCGACTACACGATCGAAGAACCGCTGCACTATCCGTTTGCGTTCAGCGACAACGCGGTGCTGCAGTGGGTGAATCAGCAATTGGTCAAAGCCAAGCCCGCGTTTCACAAGAAGACGTTTATGAAACCGCTGCACAAAACGGCGGAGTTCTGCTCGACGTGCCACAAGGTGCATCTGCCGCGAGCACTCAACCACTACAAGGACTTCTTGCGGGGCCAGAACCACTACGATCCGTACCTATTAAGCGGCGTTTCAGGACATGGGGCTCGCAGTTTTTATTACCCACCCAAAGCGGAAGAGAACTGCAATCGATGCCACATGCCGCTTGTCGAATCGAACGATTTCGGAGCCCAGCGGTTTGACGCGGCGACGGCGATGAGCGTTCACGATCATCTATTCCCTTCGGCCAACACCGGGATCGCTTGGCTGAGAGATCGCGACGAGGTGATCAAAGCTCATCAGGATTATCTGCAGGGGGTGATGCGAGTCGACATTTTTGGGATCCGCGATTCGGGAGAGGTCGATGGGCCGCAGACGGCGCCGCTGCGTCCCGACGTGCCGACGCTGGATCCAGGCAAATCGTATCTGTTGGAAACGGTGATCCGAACGCTGAAGATGGGGCATCTGTTTTCGCAGGGGACTGCCGATTCGAACGAGATCTGGTTGGACGTCACCGTCCGCAGCGGCGACCGCGTGATCGGACGCAGCGGAGGATTGAGCGATGAGACAAAAGAAGTCGATCCGTGGTCGCACTTTGTCAACGTCTTCATGCTCGACAAAGATGGCAACCGGATCGATCGCCGCAATCCCGAAAACATCTTTACTCCGCTGTACAACCACCAGATTCCGCCCGGTGCGGGTCAGACGGTGCAGTACCTTTTGGACCTTCCCGAAGATCTTGAGGATACGGTTCGCGTCGAGGTGAAGTTGCAGTATCGCAAGTTCGACCAGCGGTACATGCAATTTGTCGCCGATCGAAATCAAGAGCTAGGGCAGACGATCCGTGGCCATCGGCCGGGAGAGACCTACGTCAACGAGCTGCCGATCACGACGTTGGCGGTCGACGAGATCGAGTTCCCCGTCGCGGGCGTCGACAAATCGGTGACCAATGCGGATTCGGAGATTCCCGTTTGGCAACGCTGGAACGATTATGGCATCGGCCAGTTGTTGAAGGGGAAAAATGCGTTGCGGCAGGCGGAGGAAGCGTTCCTGCAAGTCGAGACCTTCGATCGCTGGGACGGTCCGCTAAACCTGGCTCGCGTCTACAATGCCGAAGGCCGCTTGGATGATGCAGTCGCCGCCCTGACGCGTGCTCAAACCTACGCCGACCGGGAGGGATATCCGCGTTGGACCTGGGCTTGGTTGTCTGGATCGATCAACGCCCAGCAGGGTCGGCTGGTCGAAGCCGTTCAGAATTTGAACAGCGTCTTGGAGGATAACACTCCCGAAATGCAAGCCCGCGGGTTCGACTTCGGCCTCGATTACGAAGTCATCAACTTGACCGGTCAGACATTGTTTGAACTCGGTAATCAACGGGCGCGGCAGCAACGCGAAGAGGAGGCGTTGGCGCACTGGAACGATGCGATCGCACGGTTCCAAGAGACGCTGGAGATCGATCCCGACAACGTCACGGCGCACTATAACCTGCAACTGTTGTACGAGCGGATCGGCGATTCCGAAGCGTCGGCGCTGCACCAACAGTTTCATCAAAGCTACAAGCCGGACGATAACGCCAAGGGACGAGCGATTCGGTTGGCGCGTGAAAAGTATCCGGCGGCGAATCATGCGGCGGAAGATGTCGTTCGTTATCCGTTGCAGCGGGCCGGGGCTCCCGAATTACCGCAGTGATTCGCAATCTTGGCAGCAGACAAATCAAGTAACAAACCAAAGCAAGCACGATGGCAAAAAAGACAATCGATAAAACGAAGCGTCCCGATCCGCAGGAGTCGGTCGAACAGGACGACGCAGTGATCGGAACCGCGTTTCGCTGGTCGCTGGCCGCGATTATCGTCGGCTTGGTAATCGGCGGCGGCGCGATCTACTGGTTCAATCGCCCCAAGCCGGCAGCTCCCACCCAGCAGACCGAACTGGCATCCGTCGCCGTCCGCCAGGTTGCGACGGTGCAACCTCCCGATTTGAAGTTCACCGATGTGACCAAAGCAGCGGGAATCGAATTCGTTCACAACCGTGGAGCGACCGGGGCGAAGCTGTTGCCTGAAACGATGGGAGGTGGCGTTGCGGTCTTCGACTTCGACGACGATGGCGATCAGGACATCTTGTTTCTGAATTCCAAGAACTGGCCCTGGGACGCACCACTCCCCGACCAATCGCAACAACTGGCGCTCTACCGCAACGATGACGGCAAGTTCACCGACGTCACGCAGGGTTCGGGGCTGGATGTCTCGATCTACGCGATGGGAGCCGCCGTGGGAGACTACGACAACGATGGCCGCGTCGATGTTTTTGTCTCCGCCGTCGGGGCGAATCATCTGTTCCACAATCTCGGCGATGGGAAGTTCGCCGATGTCAGCGAGTCGTCCAAGACTGCGGGAGAGGAGACCGATTGGAGCAGCGGATGTGGATGGTTCGACTTTGACAACGACGGCGATCTCGATCTGTTCGTCTGCAATTATGTCCGCTGGAACAAGGAATACGACCTCGCCCAGAACTTTCAATTGGTCGGCGGCGGCCGCGCGTATGGACGCCCTCAGAATTTTGAGGGGACGTTTCCGTATCTGTATCGCAACGATGGCGACGGCGTCTTTACCGACATTACGGCCCAGGCGGGGCTGCAGGTCAAAAACCCGTTGACCAACGTGCCCCTTGCAAAATCGCTGGGGCTGACGTTTTGTGACATCGACGAAGATGGATGGATCGACATCCTGGTCGCCAACGACACCGTGCAAAATCTGATCTTCAAGAACACCGGGAAGGGAACGTTCCTGGAATTTGGAGTCCCAGCGGGGATCGCGTTCGATCCGTCGGGGAACGCTCGCGGGGCGATGGGGATCGACGTCGCAGCGATCCGCGGCAGCGATTCGATGGGAATCGCGATCGGCAACTTCGCCAATGAAATGACGGCGATGTATGTCTCGCGGCGCGGGCAGATGCAGTTCACCGACGAAGCGATCTCGACCGGACTGGGCCCCAACACGCGGCTGCAGTTGACCTTTGGAGTCTGTTATCTCGATTACGATCTGGACGGGCGCTTGGATCTGATGTGTGCCAACGGGCATTTGGAAGAGGACATCAATCGGGTGCAGCCGAGTCAACATTACGCCCAGCCGCCGCAGCTGTTCTGGAACGCGGGACCGTTGAGCGATACCGAGTTTGTCGCCGTCGATCCGGCGCACTGTGGCGAGGATCTTGTCGCGCCGATGGTTGGCCGCGCGGTGGCGTATCTGGATTACGATCGCGATGGAGATCAAGACGTGTTGGTCACCGCTGTCGGCGGTGCGCCGCGGCTGCTTCGCAACGATCAACAACTCGGTCGTCACGGGCTGCGAGTTCGGTTGGTCGGCGATGGCAAACAGATCAACCGCGACGCGATCGGTTCTTGGGTCGAAGTGACCGCCGGGGACAAAACCTATCGCCAACAAGTGATGCCGACGCGCAGCTATCTGACTCAGGTGGAACTGCCGCTGACATTTGGCTTGGGCGATGCGAAACAGATCGATAGCCTGGAGGTCCAGTGGAGCGACGGGACGAAGAGCGTGCTGCACGACGTGAAGGTCGACCAGCTGCAAACGATACGCTACGCGCCGCAGGAATAGTGCACGCGTAGCGATTCGATTTGCGAAACGCTACTCGACGAGATACACATCCGATGCGGCGGGGAAATATCCCGACGGCCGCAGCGAGATATTGCCGAGCGTGACGACCCGCATGGTCCCGACGGCAAAGGAGGAGTTAAACGTTCCGCTGCCCGCCAGGATCGCGTGCCCCCAACGCGAGTAGACCGTTCCGGAGAACTGGGTGATGCCAAGCGTCTGCAGGCTGAGGATCGTGATCGGCCGACGATCGCGCGGCCGCTGATACACCAGCATTCCGTGGTAGGGACTGCTCGGATCGTTCAGTCCCGACAGACGGCTGCCGGGCAGCGGCGAGATCAGCACGCTGGGCAATTGAGCGCCAATCGTATTGGGCGGTGCGACCTCACGGTTCTCCACTGCGTCGGGCAGCCCGGACGCCGGATCGTAGTTGCTGTTGCTAGTCACATAAAACATCACGCCATCGGCATACACGATCCCGCCGGTGATACCGAGCGCGATCCCCGTGATCGGGTGCCTGCCGCGAATGATATAGACGCCCGGTTCAAAACGAGCGATCCCGGCGGTGACGTCGATCCAGTCGTAGACGCCCGGCTCGAGAACCGTTCCGAAAGGCTTGAGGATATTCAGCGTGACCATCACGCCGCCGTGATCGTCGACTTCGACGTTGTCCGGATCCGACGCTGTCGACGGCGGTGCTAGGTTCCCCATCGGATCGGGCATCGGCATCCGATTGGCTCTCAAGTTGAGCGCACCGAGGCCCGGCAGCGCATCGTAGTGCAGCAGACGATCGACGCCGCCGGCGGTGCGAATGTCGCTGGCCCGAAGAGCCGTCAGAGGGACAAGCGGGGTGCAGGCGATTGAATAGGGTGGCCCATGGGATTCACCTGCCTTTTCGCCATATTCATCGACACCGCCCCACGTGTTGTTGCTCAGGACCGCACCGTCGACAGTCAACGAGCCGAGCCCCAGGACTTCCAGACCGCCGAGCAGACTCGGATAGAGCGGAAGGCTCAAGATCGACGCGACGGTGATCGGTGCGGGATCGGCGTCCAGCAGCATGATCGCTGCGGGCGAGGTCGCGGTTTTGGTTCCCGCCACAGCTCGGGTCGTAATCGACTGCTGTCCGCCTGCCGCAAACCGCTGCAGAAAATAGCTGGGGCTCTCACCCTGGACGATCACTTCGGAGAATCCTGCAACTCCCTGGTAGGGGCCCGAGCTGGGCGGGCTGTTGGTGGTCACATTAGCGCCGGGCAACGCGTTGTGCGATTGAACGTATTCCGAGCTGATCGTGTTGATCGAATTCTCGTCCCCTCCCATCATCGTCCACGTCGCCGCGGCATAAGCTGCTGCGTCGGTTGTGTTCTGGTAGTCGCGCGAGGCTGTCATCAATAAGCCGGCATCAAAAACGAGGGCCAAGACAGCAAACACGCCCGGCAGGGCAACGCACAAAAAGACGAAGACCTTGCCCGTTCGCGCCGCCGGTTTGATCTGGCGTGCTGGGAGAGACGACGGTTGTTTGGCGTGCGTGTTCAATGGACGATCCTCGTTACAGTTGTCGCAGAAAGCGTCTTGGCAGATCCCAGCAATCCCGGCAGGATGGGGTTGTGGAGGTAGGAGAGTTGAATCGACACGCGGTCCCCTTCACGCGTGTCCGCATCGAGCCACTCGACTCGAATGTCGACATCTTCCAGCGGCATCGTCACCAACAGCTGACGCGCCGCAGCGGCGATATCGGAGCTGTCATCCGCGGTGCCAACATAGGCTGCCGGCCCCAGAACGCTCTGTTCGGGAGCCGCTTGTTCACCGCGAACGATCACAACTCTAGCGATCCGCCGCGCCGATTCTCCCAACGCGTTGTAACGCAGCGAGACCAGAGCAAACTCCAACATCGCGAGCAGCGCCCCTAGGAAGATCAACATCGTGATCGCGACTTCTAATGTGTAGGCTCCGCGGCGACGCGAGACAGCACAACGATTTAATTTACGGTGCATCGATCGATACTCCAGCGAAGGTTAGCGAAGCTGCAGCATCACAACGGACGCTTGCAAATCGATTGACGAGGGGAGGCCAGGCCAATCGACAGCCGGCACAAACTCACACTGCGACTCGACACGCACGCGATACAGACCCAATTCACCCTCTTCGGTATCCGCCTGGACGGTGGTTTCGATGTCGGCGAAGGCTGCTGTCGCTTGCAGATCCGACGCGAATGCCTGTTGAATCCCCGCGGTCCATTCGTCGCGATTGATCGACGTTACCTTGCGCATCGCTCCGTATTCGGCAGCGACACGGGTGGCGTTGGACAACGCGACCTTCAGATGAATCACACGCCCAAGGTCGGCGCAAGCGAGCGTGAACAGCATCAACATCGGCAGCGCGATCGCAAGCTCGATCGCCGCCACCGCATGTCGTGGCGATCGGCGTCGCGAGGACTGCAAATCAGTTGGCTTTGTTCGTGTTCTATTTGGAAAACGCACGGCACACCTCAATCGCTGCGGGCCCAGCCAAGACGACAAACGTCGCTGGCAGAATCAGGAGCATCGTGGGCAGCAGGACTTTGACGCCCGCTTTTTGTGCCGACTCCTCGGCATCCATTTCACGCTGTTCGCGCAACGTCTCGCTGAGCACCTTGATCGATTCGCACAACTCGGTACCGATCTTCTGCGACTGCGTCACAAAGGTGCTCAGCGTGCGAAGCGGTTCGTATCCGGTGCGGGTCGCAAACTGCTGCAGTGCGGCTTCGGGAGACGATCCCAGTGCCATCTCGCTCTGCACGATACTCAGCTCATCTCCCATCACCGGATGAGCCTGCTGCAGTTCGCGATGAACCTGAGGCAGAGTTGCGTGCAGGCTGAGACCGCCGCGCAGGCAGACCGAAGTCAGGTCGAGGAAATCGGGCAGGCCTTTGCAAAACGCGACGTGCCGTTGGCGAACGCGGCGTCCCAGCCAAGCCTGCGGCATCAGCAAGCCGACGAAACCAAACAACGCTCCGGCGGCAAGTGCCGTTCCATATCCAACGCCTCCGGTAAACGCCATCGCCAACAGCGCAATCGGTGGCGCCGCGGCCAACGCGTAGGTCATGGCAATACAGCGGACGAGGTGCGAGTGACGATAAAATCCGGCGTGGGAAAGCAGTTTTTGCAAGCGTTTCCAATCGTCGGGACGAGCTGCCAGCAGGCCGATCAATCGGCTGCGAAGCGGTTGCTGCCGCTTGGCGTTCCGCTCGGCGGAGCTTTCTCGAAAGATCGATCCCCCTTCGCCCGACTCCGTCGAAATCGTCTCCGATTTACGTGTCAACGATTCGCATCGCCGATCGATCGCGCTGTCGTGGCCACAAAACGGCAGGGCCAAACAATAGACGAACAGGCTGACCGAAATGAACGCAAAGATGGTGAACACGGTGAGCATGGTTTGAGCCTCCTAATATGAAATCCGCGTTGTGTAATAAATCCACACACCGCCAAGGCATTGAGCCCCCGCAGCCAGTGCCAATAACGATGGCGTTTCAAACAAAGTGCTTACGTAGGGACGATTGAGGATCGCCAACCCGATCAACGAAACGATCGGCAACAGCACCAGCGTGGTCGCCTGCAAACGTCCTTCCGCCGTCAACGCTTGAACCTTCATCTGCAGCTTTAAACGACGCCGCACCGTATCGGAAAGGTTGTCCAACAGATCGGCTAAACTGCCGCCGGTGCGAGCATGGATGGTGAGGGCGACAGCGAAGATCTGCAATTCGACAATTTCGGTTCGCGATGCGAGGCTGCGGGCGGCGACTTCGATGCTCAACCCCATGTGCTGTTGATCGATGCAGTAGGCGAACTCTTCACCCAACGGCGCTTCGACTTCGTTGGCAACCATTTGAAACGCCGCCGGCATCGTTTGTCCCGAACGGACCGAACGGTTGATCAATTCCAGCGTGTAAGGGAGCTGACGATAGATTTTGCCGCGCCGCGATTGGTATCGCATCCAGACAAATGCGGGGATCACAAGACCGCCGGCAAGCCAGCCTGCGATGACAAAACCAACGATCGGCCAGTGCAAGATGCGGCTGACGACAAACATGATCACGCCCATCAGACAAGCCAAGCCGAGGCTGCCATAGACCAGTTGAGGCATCGTGATTTGGGTGCCCGATTGTTCCAGCAGTCGCGCCAAACACTGTTGCCAACGTTCGCGTAACGAAACCGTTTCTTTCACGCTGGCGACGTTGCGAAACAATTGCACCTGATCGGTGGCACGCGCTTCGGAGAGCCCAAGATCGTCGTTGAACCGCTGGGCGACACGTTGTCGATAGCGATAGAACAACTCGTAGATGAGACTCTCGAGTGCAAGGATCAACAGCGTGCTGCTGATGAAAATAATGATCTGTAGTTGGGGATGAGTCATGGTGGTGAATCCGAAACGCCGCAGGTCTAGAAACTGGAAAACTACTGAATTCGATACTCTTGCATCTGATCAATATCGACTTCCATTCGGCGTTGCCGGAACATATCGGCATCGATGTGGACGCCAGCCGACCTGAGCCGTGGGAGGCACTTCGGCATGATTCCACTGGCCTCGAAGTGACCTTCAACCTGCCCGTTCTCCCCGACTCCCGTCTGTTGAAAAGTAAACAGATCGTGCATGTTGATCGCGTCGTTTTGTGTTCCGGTGATCTCGGATATCTGCGTGATCTTCCGCGTTCCACCTGCCATTCGATGAGTCTGGATCACGATATTGATCGACGACGCAATCTGTCGGTGGACAAACCACATCGGCAGTTCGGGCGCAGCCATACCGACCAGCATCTCCAAGCGGTTGATTGCATCGCGAGTGTCGTTGGAGTGGATCGTTGTCATGCTGCCGGCGTGCCCGGTGCTCATCGCTTGCAACATGTCAAACGCCTCCACGCCACGGCATTCGCCGATGATGATTCGATCGGGACGCATCCGCAGGGCATTCTTCAGCAAGTCGCTGGCGGTGACTTCGCCGCGACCCTCCAGGTTCGCTGGACGTGTCTCCATTCGGGCGACATGCGATTGTTGCAACTGCAATTCGGCGGCGTCTTCGATCGTGGCGATCCGCTCGCCTTTCGGGATATGGCTGGACAACATGTTCAACAGCGTCGTCTTTCCACTGCCGGTGCCCCCCGAGATCACGATGTTCAACTTCGCGGCGATACAAGCGGCAAGAAAGCCCAACATCTCCGGCGTCGCCACGCGTCGTTTGACGAAGTCGGCCGCTGTCATAGGCCGTGTGGCGAACTTACGAATCGAGACCAATGCTCCTTCGAGCGCTAGCGGTCGGATGACGGCATTTAATCGACTGCCATCGGGCAAGCGAGCGTCGACCATCGGACTCGACTCATCGATTCGCCGACCGACGCGACTGGCCACGCGTTGTACGATATTGACCAAGTGATCCAAGCTTTGGAATCGCACCTGGGTCTCTTCCAACATCCCTCGGCGTTCGACGAAGACGGAACTTGGTCCGTTGATCAGAATGTCGGAGATCGTCGGATCGTTCATCAAGACCTCGATCGGACCGAGACCCAACATCTCATAGAGCAGGTCTTCGACGATCTCCTCCTGCTCGGCATGGGTCAACAGATCCGAGTGGAAGCGACACAGTTCTTGAGCGCCCAGACGCAACTGTTCTCGCATCAATTCGGGTTTGATGTTGCGTAGCGCCGACATATCGATGCGAGCAACCAATTGATCATGGATCTCACCACGCACGCGTTGCAGACGTTCGCGGCGTTCGATGCTGTTGCTTGGAGAAAGAGTCGCTTGATTCATTGTTCAATGATCCCAAAGACGTTTTGGTGAAGGAGAGAGATTAGGAGAGTGCTGGTGCTGGTTGCGAAGAACCAAATTTTGATTTGAAGAGGGCACCGACGTTCCATCGCGTGTTTGCTGGCACAGGCGTCTCGCCGTCCAACAACTGAACCAATGCCATGTAGTCTCGACTGCACTGCGATTTTGGCGAATCGAGCACCACGGGGATTCCCAGATTGACGGCACGATTCATCGGACTGACGTCGTTAGTGATGCAGGCATCAATTTTGCGACCGAAGATTTTCTCCGCTTGGCCAATCGGAACTTCGTCGGGTTGGCCGACTTGCGACGCGACGATCCGAACTTTATCGGGGTCGACGCCAAATCGTTCGATGCTTTCAAAGAACCGATGGGCGCGAGCCAGGGCAGGAAAATGCAGGCGGAACGTGAGGACAACTTGATCGCTGTCCGATAGAGCGGCCAGTTGTTCGCGATGCGAAATATCTTCTAATTCGACGACGACCCGCTGAAAGTTTGTTGTCATCGAACGGACGATGCCCCGGATCGTCTCGGGGCTGCTGTTCGGCAAGTTGGACAGTGGATCGGCGCCCGCCAACAAACTGATCCCCGTTTCATGTTTGGTGAGCGCTTGTTGGACCATTTCGGGAGCCAACGGGTGATTGTTGGCTAACATTTTTGAGATTGTGTGCCGAGGAGTCAGCCGCAGCAGCGTCGCCAAATCACCTCCGTGCATCTGCAGGTCGACCAATCCACACTCTCCATATTTGTGAGCGTATTGGGCAGCGATATTGACAGCTAAAGAACTTGCGCCGCAACCACCACAGCTGGACGTGACGGTGATCAATTCCGACTTGCGTTGGTTTTGCATACCGCTCGGCGCTGCGCGTTTCAGCAGCAGTCCCAGTTCGCGTCGCAGGTCATCTTTCTCATCGACAAAATCATCGGCGCCGGCGCGGATGATCTCGATCACTTGGCGTCCGGTGGTAGCGTTACCGACAACCACGATTCGGGTATCCAAAGCCGAACGCAAACGATGGATCAACGATTTCAAGTTGTTTGTTGAATCGGACAGTTGCAGAAAGACAAACCCCGTCGATGCGTTCTTCTTCGAGGCCGAGACGATCGTTTCGTATTGAACCGTAGGAACGCGAGTGCAGGTCATTTGAACCTGTCTGAGGCTCTGTTCTAAACGATCGGACAACGAATGTGATTCGAAAGCGACGACGCAGTGTGTACGCAACATGTTGTTAATTTCTTAGCATGGCTTGAGAGCGACAGTTTTTTAAGACCATTGGGATAGGTGACGAAAGCTCCTACGACCGATCACGCTGTCAGATTTACATCAGCGAACGACGGTGTCACTCAATGGACTTGAATATTTGCACCGCGGTGCAGCCAGTCACGGCACCAATAACCGTAGGCCCGCATTCTGGGTAATGCGTGGTTTCTGGTGGGGGCTGCGGGAAAACACATCGTGTTCAGCTGAGAATAGGGCAGCAAACCGTCGGTGAATCGGTGGATGCCGCGATATCGATGTGGGAAATACTGCCCGCCAAATCGTGCTCTTTGGTAGAAAAACTATGTGAGGATGTTTACATTTCCAAACTGACGATTGAGCCAACCGGACCATAATGTGGCAAACCGTACGAACTTATCGGAGATAAACAGTTGCCGCTTTGCGAACCATGGTCTAGTCGATTTCGACCCCTGGAATTTCATTGTTAGTATTTCCCGCAATTTTTCATCACAGCTGCATCTTGTCCCCGAGTTTTCAAATCCACAGACACATCAGTGATGGTTTAGAGCGATGGTTTCAAACCATCATTGAGTGCTAGGAAAGCATCCCGTTTATTGTGTCGGCAACGGCCGATATATAGGAATTGCGGCGCGATGCCGAACCGATCTGCGATTGCGAAGCGCGAGGGCCGCGGAGGCGTGCGACGATAGGAGTTGTTGATACTCGCGTCGGATTCGACGCCATTAATCAAGAGTGCTGAAACTACTAGAACGGAAATCCCAGCTTTGACCTTCGGTGTTGGATACAAACAACCGGTAGTAATAAGTTGTTCCAGGATCCAAGTTGTCGAGCGTGAATTTGTTGCTTCCGCTGCGAACCGGTTGTGGTGGCGTCGCGGATTGCCACGTTCGCGATTTATCAAAGACATCGCGTTGCACGCCGGCGGCTCCAACTTTGTTGGGGCGACGGAAAGTCATACAGTCCCGAGTTCCATAATACAGCACCGCCGTTGCATCCTCGCCGGTTCGCGGCAATCGATATTCGATCGTTGCTGTTTGCGCAGTTACCGTTCTTGTTCGGGATTCCGCAAACTCGATGGGGAGTGCAAATCGTTGTGCTATTTTATCTGTGGCAAGATATTCCGGCAGACTTACCTTCGCGTGTCGATTCGACGGATCGCTGGTTTGATCCGCACGATAACATTCCATCCCGCCTGTCGCCGATTCGATCCAGCCCTCGGTGAGATAGTTCTCTGCACGGCGACTGTACTGGTTGAGTGCGATTGGCAATAGGCCTTGAGCCAGACGAGCGCGGTCCTGTCTCGCTCGCGGAGACTTCGCTTGCACGGAGGGAGTTGGCATATCGGCGAGGTGCCAACGTCGGTCGCTGCCATAGAACCAGCCGCGGCGCCGAATCACGCGTTTCACGTCGCCGGTTCTTTGAACGTTTGGCGGTCCAGGAACCTCGCAGAACGAACCGGTCGATGTCATATCGGATGGTCTACCGGGCGTCCTCTGCGGTTTGCTACCGACGGCGAACAATCGCCAACGCTGCCGATCTTCGTTGTAGACATATCCATAAAACGTATCGACGCCAGCATCGGAAGTCATCCGCATCGCTTGAATCGCTCGGTCGGCTCCGTTTGGATGGACGACAGCATCGCGAAGCTTCAGTCCGGTTCCCTCGTGCCCAAAACTACTGAACGTCGCTTCGGGATGCCCGGTGGCGATCAACTGCGGCATCGCTTCCAGCGTTGGTGCTTCGTCAGCTTTGTTGTTTGCAGCCCACATCGAAAAGTTGTAGCCAGCACCGCAGGGGATCTTTCCGTCGATAAAGCTTGTCCCGAAATAGCCGAAGGGAGTTGTGATCGGTGAATAACTGGAAACCGGCGTGACACATTCGGTTTCGAAAACCCACATCGTCGGTTCACGACATTCTGGTGGAGCGTAGTAGCGCGTGTGCACCGCCGCTGGACGCCAACGGACTCGCAGTAATTTGGCGTCGCGAATCACCGGGCCGGTTAATTCGATCCGCTCGATCTCTGCTTGCATCGGCAGCGGCCTGGTCAAACAACCTAATTGGATGACCAGCTTTCCTGTTTGTTTCACTTCAAACGATAGCGAAGGGGCGGCGGGCGGCTGGGCAGATTGAACGTCGACAGTCAGCGTCTGTGCTTCGCTGCCAATCTGCAGCTGCCACTGGGTTTGCGGCGGGGAATCAAGGAACAACTTGGCTTCAATCGTTCCGGGCGTTTCAATCCAGACATGCCATCGTGCCGCTCCCGATCGCTTGGGATCCCTGAACTGCAGCGATTCAAACGAAGCGTTGATCAGACCATCATCTTCGGGCAGCATCGGTTGGGGGCCAGAAGCGATGAAGGTCCTTTCATCGAAGAAGCCGTTGGTGGCGTCGAGCACGATCCGTCCATCGGCGGCGGCTTGGCCGTTGTAAACGATCTCTGCACCATCGACTCCTTCCTCGCCAGCAGTGAATTGCACGACTGGCTCGGCCGAGCGTACAGCGATTGGGAAAGTTGCCGCAATGAGAATGGCGGAGGTGAGAACCAAGTTCGCTTGCATCGCTCATGTATCCCGAAGTGCACCACACAAATGGAACACCATCGTACTACCGGATTGGAGAGACAACAACGATTGAATTAACGAAACCCCCGCGGCGTCTGGCGAGTCAATCCTTAAGCTTGCACGGACATCGCGTTCGCTATGGTCCATTCGCCGCGTCGTCTCGTCACCTTCTTGGTGGGAACAAAGACTCAGTCGTTCGATTCGTGGATCCACTCGCGGGCCGCACCGATCTCGTCGTGATCGAAGTATTTGATCTTGGCGGTGGTGAAGGGGCGACAGAAGACGGTCATCCCCTTTTCCCACTTCGATTCGCCTACGATGGCGAGCCGTTCGATGTGGTTGAAGTGCTTGAAATCGAACTTGATGTCCTCCCACAACGCTCCCGCTTCCCAGCCGTGGAAATCGTGCATGATCACCAGCATCCGCACCTTCCCGTATTCGGCGATCTTCGCTTCGGTCATCGGCACAAATTTCTCGTACGCCTCCTTGGACAACTTGCCGGTCAACTGGATCTCGACCACCTGTCCCTCGGCGTGCTCGGTAATAACAAATGACATGTCGATACTCCTGTGCAGAAGGGTTGAAGATTGAGTTTAACAACGCATGCTCATCGGTTGAAAACCGATGCAATCGAGTGCACACGTCGTACCAACGCTGGAAAACCCCAAACGGACAACGCCACAGTTGGTATCGAACGGGGCAGCGGTACAGAGTGTTATCGGCGCGGCCATTTTCTAACCAGGCAGACTTAGGTGAGACACTCCGTTTTATTGACGTTTGATATTCCAGCCCCTTGAAACCGACCGGCGGCCCGCTATTTGCATCGGTTAGTTGAAGTGTGCAACGCACATCGGCTGGCGGTCTATTCTGATCGGGCGGCTCGCTAGAACGTCTCGTACCAAAAGGGATCAAACATCATGAATCCATCGGAAATCAAGTCGATGATCGGGCGGCTCGCTTCCCCCGACGGTGTCGTTCGCGAGAGGGCACGGCAGGCATTGGTCGATTCCAAGGGTGAGGAGGTGATGGTCGCATTGATCGCGAGTTTGGACGACCGACGTCACCAGGTCCGTTGGGAAGCGGCCAAGGCATTGTCGGAGATCGGTGATTCGGCTGCGTCGTCGCCGCTGGTCCATGCGATGGACGACAGCGACAGCGATGTCGCTTGGGTAGCAGCCGAAGGCGTTGCCGGAATGGGAGAAGATGGTTTATCGGCGGTGCTCGGGGGACTGATTCGTTCGAGCCGTTCGGGAGAGTTTCACCGCGTTGCTCACCATGCGCTGAAAGAGTTCTCGCGGCGCGGGATCCGACGGGACGTTGTCAAATTTGTGATGAATGCGTTGGAAGGGGCTGAGCCGAAGCTGTCGGGACCGGTAGCAACCTACAAGGCGATGCGCCAAATGGATGTTCCCCGACTCGCTCCATAGCCAATGCCAGCGCCATCTGAAAACTCGATCGAAGAAAAGAAACCGCCGCTCTCCACCGCCAATCATCGTTTACCGGATAACAACGATGGTGGTCGCTGAGTTCAGGCGGTGGCGAGATTTGAGCCTGTAGCTGTAGTTCGCTTCGGTACGTGGGGCTCGCCTTACCGATAATTACCGATTCTTCGACAACATAAGTGAAGCCCAACATCGAGATCACTTCGTTGCCGAGGCAGGCAGAGTTAGCGATATTCCGTGCGCTGATCCTCGCGACGTCGCCTGCCGTCTACATATAGGAACTGCAAGAAGCGTACTCTTCCAGCGGCTCCAAATGGTTACCCATTTTTTGCCATGAAACCGGCTGAGTTTTGTACGTCCCGGCCAGAACTTGCCCACCGCGGCGCGGGGTTCAGTCGGGTCGAATCGGCGATCGCGTGCAGCAGTGGTTTCCAGACGAAGGGATTCCGATAGCGAGCCTCCAACGCAACAGCCGCCTGGATCTTTTCCAACGCCAGCGTTCGCTCGCCGGCTTTCCACAACGCGGCGGCTTCGGTCGCAGCAGCCTCCGCCTGTTGAGCATCGCGGGCGACGCGAGCCAACCACTCCGCTGCCTGTTCCCAGTGTTTTGCTTCCTCTCCCGACGTGGCACCGGCCAGCCATCGCGTTTGATGCGGCTTCATCCCATTGAGATCCAAGCCCATCGAACCAAACGACGTGGTCCAATCGCATCCCCGCCATCGATTCCGCCCCTTTTCGTAAGCGGCGTCGATCGCATTGGCCGCCTGCATCCGTTTGTTTCGAGTAATCACCTGTGGCTCCGACAAGAGAAAGATGGAAAAATGTAAGCATCGATGCCAGCCTCTAGTGAATTAGCACATCGCGTGCCAGCGACGACAAAGCGGCGTCCACTTCGCCGGGATACCCGCTCCCCATCGACCGCAAGCGGCTACGAAAGTCAAATGCATGTCTCGAACAAAACGCAACTATTGGCTCACCCTGGCGATCATCGCCTCCTTCATCGCCGTTGCTGTCTTTGGCATCGTGACCTTTCGCAACACCTTTGCCGTTCGCGAAGTCGAGCAACGGATCGCCAAATCGCATGCCGTTCGCGAAGCGACGCACCAACTGCTCTCGTCGGTCAAAGACATGCAAACCGGGCAACGGGGATATCTGTTGACCGGCAATCCGATCTATCTGGAGCCCTATCGGATCGGCGTCGAACAGATCCAAGCCGGTTTCGCCCGACTGCGAGATCTGACGGCCGACAATCCGATCCAGCTGAAGCATCTCGATGAGATGCAACAATTGGTCGAAGAAAAGCACGAATACCTCGCCCATACGATCCAGTTGCGCAGCGAAGCCCCCAACGAATCGATCGGCGATCAGGTCATCGAGATCGTGAAGTCGGGCGAAGGGGAAGGGACGATGGAGAAGTTGCGAGATGTCGCCAAACAAATCCTGACCCATGAAGGGGAGTTGTTGCAGCAACGCGAAGCGGCCTCCGAACACGATGCGGAGGTGTCGCGAACGGCGATCATGGCTGGGCATGCGATCGCGTTGGGATTGATCGTGATCGCCGGCTTTGTCGCGCACGTCGATCGCAAGAAACGGGACAGCGCCGAAACGCGGCTCGATGCAAAACAGTCCGAACTCGCCGCCGTCATCAATTCGGCCAACGATGGGATCATCGCGTTCAACCGCGACTTGGGGATCCGTTTGACCAATCCTGCCGCGGCGGCGATGTGGGGCATCGATAGCGCGACGTCGGTCGGACAATCGCTGTTGAATTTTGTTCCTCACCAGCGCAGAGAAGCCTTCCGCCATCGGGTGCAGGACTTCCTCGAATCGTCGGAAGCGTCGATGCCGTTCACCGACGGCGTCGGGCTGCGCAGCAATGGCGAGGAGTTTCCCTGCCAGGGAGAGATCACTAAGACGCGGTCGGGCGAGGAGGATTTCCTAACGCTGATCCTGGCCGACGTCAGCCAATCGCGCGACCTGAACGCCAAGCTGCGACAGCATACGCTGATCTTAGATCAGGTTCGCGACGCGGTTTTGGTCTGTGATAAAGACGATCAGATCCTGTCGTGGAACGAAGGTGCTCATCGATTGTACGGATTGTCCAAATCCGAAGCGCTTGGCAAGAACGCGGCACAGCTATTGTTCCCCGACGATCGCCCGCTGTGGGATGCGGGCCGCGATGCCACGCTGGCCGCGGGGGACTACTCAGCCGAATTTACGCAGCGGACAGCCGATGGCCGCCAACGGATTGTCGAACAACGGCGATCGCTACTGCGGAACGAACAGGGAGAACCGACGGCTCAGCTGATTTTGAGTATCGATGTCTCCGACCGTAAACGGGAAGAGGCGAAAGAGCGTCGCAGTCAGCGGCTCGAAAGTATCGGTACGTTGGCCGGCGGTGTCGCGCACGATCTGAACAACGTCCTGACCCCGATCTTGATGAGTGGCAAGCTGCTGAAACAGGGCAGTCCCAACGCAAGCCGTTTGCACGACACGATCGTCACCAGTGCCCAGCGTGGAGCGCAGATGATTCAAAAGCTGCTGGCGTTTGCTGGCGGCGATCAATCGCAAAGCGAGGAGGTCGACCTGCGCGAGATCCTTAGCGAGCTGGAAGAGATCCTCAGCCACACGCTGCAGAAGACGATCGACCTGCAGATCAGCATCCCCGACAAGCTCGATTTGATCCACGCCGACAGCACCGAACTGTCGCAGGTGCTGATGAACCTGGCGATCAACGCCCGCGATGCGATGCCCGGCGGCGGCCGGTTGGACATCCAAGTCGAAAACTTTTATGTCGACCCTTCGCGTGCCTCACACAGCGATAACCTCAACGCGGGTCCACATGTGCTGCTGACGGTTGCCGACAGCGGAGAAGGGATTCCCAATGAGGTGATCGAACGGATCTTCGACCCTTTCTTCACGACAAAAGCTCAGGGCAAAGGAACGGGGCTGGGGCTGGCGACGACGCTCGGAATCGTGCGATCCTTCGGCGGGGATGTCACCGTCTACAGCGAACCGCTGGCCGGGACGATCTTTTCCGTCTATCTTCCCTCGTCGAAACTAACGCAGCCGAAGGTTCCCGCCGCGAGGGTCGAAAACCACCAGCCGCCTCGAGGCAATGGCGAATTGATCCTGATCGTCGACGATGAATCGCTGATCGTGGAAACCTCGTGCGAGACGCTGCAATCGAATCGCTACCGCACGGTCGCAGCTCGCAGCGGCGCCGAAGCTGTCGCCGTTTTCCAGAGCCGCGGCGATGAGATCGATTGCGTGTTACTTGATATGATGATGCCAGGGATGGATGGGTTGGACACCAAAGACGCTCTCCGCGAGCTCAACCCGAACGTGCGAGTGATCGCCAGCAGCGGCTTGCGACGGCCAGGCAGCAGCGGTGGCCGGCTGGTCGACGTCGACGGCTTCCTTCCCAAACCTTATACCGACGAACAACTTTTAAACATGCTCCGAAACGTTCTGGACGCGTAGCGATCGCCCTTGGTGGGCGGGCTTCGCGTCCTGGCAATCCCCGCTTGGATCCGAGAAGAGTCGAACGAGCAGCAACGAGCCACGGCATGATGCAACTACTGATTATCGACGACGAACCTCTGATCTGCGAAACGATCGCGCTGGCGTTTCCCGGCGACCAAGTCATCTCCAGCTTGACGGCCGAAGATGGGATCGCCGCGTTCCTCGAATCGCCACCGGACGTCGTGCTGTGCGACATTCGTTTACCCGACATGTCGGGGATGGAGGCGTTTGAAAAACTGCACCGGATCGACCCCAAGGTGCCGATCATTCTGATGACCGGCCGCGGCACAGCGGGAACCGCGATCGAAGCGATGCAGCGAGGGGCGTTCGAATACATTCTCAAACCGTTGGATCCCGACACCCTGATTCCGCTAGTCTGCGACGCCGCCGAAACGAGTCGCATGACGCGAACTCCCGCGATGGTTCCCGATCCGTCGGCCGACGATCAAGCTGTCGCTGCGTCGACCGACCTGTTGATCGGTGCCTGCCCGGCGATGCAAGAGGTTTATCGTTCGGTCGGCCGCGTCGCCGGCCAAAACGTGACCGCGTTGATCCTGGGTGAAAGTGGAACAGGTAAAGAGGTGATTGCCCGGGCGATCTATCAATACAGCAGCCGCGCCGCCGGCCGCTTTCTAGCGATCAATTGCGCTGCGATCCCCGAACAATTACTCGAAAGCGAACTCTTTGGCCACGAGAAGGGAGCGTTTACGGGAGCCGAACGAAAGCGGGTCGGCAAGTTTGAACTTTGCAACGACGGCACGCTCTTTCTCGACGAGATCGGCGACATGACGCCGTTGATGCAGACCAAGATCTTGCGTGTCTTGCAGGACCAAACTTTTGAACGTGTTGGCGGCAGCGAAACGATCCACACCAACGCGCGGATCATCGCGGCGACCAATCGCGATCTGGAACAAGCGATCGAGAGCAAGGACTTCCGCAGCGATCTGTTCTACCGCTTGAACGTCTACACGATCAAACTTCCACCGCTGCGCGAACGCGGCGACGACATCGCGCTGTTGGCGAATCACTTCTTGAATCGCTTTGCCGCCGAACTAGGGAAACAGATCAGCGGATTCGCCAAAGAAGCGATGAATCTATTGACGCAATACCGCTGGCCCGGCAACGTCCGCGAATTGCAGAGC
Source organism: Rosistilla oblonga (assembly GCF_007751715.1). NCBI lineage: Bacteria > Pseudomonadati > Planctomycetota > Planctomycetia > Pirellulales > Pirellulaceae > Rosistilla > Rosistilla oblonga. Next base: position 36,170 of record NZ_CP036292.1, read on the forward strand.
GCCGTCAAACACGTGTTGCTCGAAGCGACCGGCCCCGTGATTGTCCCGGCGTTTCTTCCCGATGTGATCCGCGAACCGGCGGCTCACGAAAGCGGTCGCGTTTCGACATCGACCGGCTCGACGACCAACACCTTCAACTTTGCCGAGATGACGCGGCAACGTCTGCAAGCGGGCAGCGAAGATATTCACCGCGATCTGGTCAGCATCGCCGAGCGGGAGATCTTTGCCGAAGTGCTCCGGCACACCGATGGCAACTTAACCCAAGCTGCTAAGCGACTGGGAATCACCCGCACGACGCTCCGCGCCCGGCTCGAATCCCTCGGCATGTCGGTCGAGCGCTCCGCTTCGGTAACGGAAAACTAGCGGTTCGCGATTCACCGAATCCTCACTAGAAGTGATTGCAGGCAACCGACGGCGGCCGAAGTGATTTCCGCCGGTAGATTGTGGCCACTCTTTATCCGTGGCGTTCACTTTTTATCCGCCGTTTCCGTCTGCCTCTCGAATTGCAAGCTGCCCGCTGGCGAGCCGATCCAAATGATTTGGCCTCGCAAAACGCTAGGTTTGCGCGAAGGCTAGCGGGTTTTTACGGCGAGCGTTTCGCGTTTGGTCCGCCCTGTGCATGAAGGCTCTCTCCGTTCCAAGAATTGGCTTCAAGGAAACCCCCTTTCAATGGAGAGCCTAAAAGATGTCACGTTCACTATCTCGCTATTTTCTGGCCGCACTCTCGGGTAGCACCTACGTCATCCCCGTCGTCGCCGCGGCAAACACCTCCGCACCATCGGCTCAACCTCGCCCCACGGCTCAGGTAGAGATGACCGAAGAGCAGATGATCATGTACGAGATCCGCAAACAGGTCGGCCGCGAACTAAAAGGAACCTAGTTCACTCGAACCGTCCGCTCGCGCGATCAATCTCTCCACCACGCGCCCCGCCCCAACAGAAAGCACCGCCACCACCCACGGCTGATGTCGCCCCACATCCGCCTTCCGGCAGCTTCTGTTGGGGCTTTTCACTGCGCCTTCTTTAGCCAGCGTTCCTCGAATAAAAGGATCAGCCGCCTAGCGCGATTAGACGCGTGGGTGTGCCGGGGACTTCGAACTTGGCCGCTACCTTAAAGTCGGTCAACGAGACGATCCAGATACTTCCTTCACCTGGGTTGGTCAACGCGACTTGGCGGCGTCCGGGCAGGACGGTGACGGTGTGATGCCCCGAATGCCCTTCGATTTGATTGGGGCCAACGGCGATCGATTGCACCTGTTTTGCATCGCTGAAGTTGCCGTCGTCGTTCGGGTCGAGATCGACGACGATCAATCGATCCTTCGACGAATCCGATCGGTTCTCGGCAAATGTGAGCGCCAGTTTGCGACGGTCTCGGGTCTCGACGACAACCGGTGTCGACAGCCCTTCCGCTTCGTCAAGAGCGATCAAAAGTGTGGAGATCGCGGGCGAGGGACTGCTGGCGTCGATCCAGCACAATCGACAATCCGCCTCTTTTCCCGCGGTGAATAGAACGTGGTTCTTCAGGTTCGCAAACGCTCCGGTTCGCAGCGGCTTGTCCTCGGAACCTTTGCCGATCGCCAAGTGTTTGACTTCCACGTCGTCGGCGCTGCCGGTCATCTGCATATCGGCTGGCACCCAACAGACGCCATCGGCGGGCGCCAAGAAGACTTTCCCTTCGTTGATCGTCGCGCCGTGCAGACCGCCTGAAGGACATCGGATCTCGTATCGTTTACCGTAGTTGGAACCGAGCCCGACGACGTCGACGCGGCCACTGTTCTCACCGCTCCGATCGATCCAAGTCGAATACGCAACGTGGTCCTCGGCAATCGCCAGCGTGATATGCCCGCCCCCTCCCAAAACAAAGGTGGTCCGATCGGCCGACGGCTTTGGATCGCGTAGCCGCTGAGCATTGGTGATCGTCATCCCGCTGCTCTTGTCGTTCGCCAGGACGAAAGAGCGGCCGTAGTGGTACAGATGGGCGGGGTTACCCTGTTCGGTGTCGATCACCTGCCGCAGTACACTCGGCCCGCTGGGGAACTTCCAATGCGAGTGATCGCCATGCGGTTCTTCGACACCGCCCGATTCGATAGCGACCCAACCGCTGCCGATCGTCCCGTCGGCTTGATCGCGGACACCGATCAAGATCAAACCGCTGTCGGCTTGCATCTGCACCAGCGACTGCTCCTCGACATCCAAGGCTGGAAAGCCGTCGATGGTTTTCGCCTCTAAAGAGTATTCGTTTCCTTGTCGTTTAAAGTCGCCGTAGCGCACCGTGGCGTCGGCATCGTCTTGCCAAAAGAGTCGCGCTCGCGTGCGACCTTGAGCATCGGCGGTGCCGCAACAGGCCAGGGCCAAACCAAGCAACAGGCAGCTTCGTTGGAAGATCGTTTTCATTGTGGATTACCTTTTTTTGCGAGTCAGTAGACGGACCGCCGACGGTGGCAGGTCCAGTTCATGGTGTTGTTGTGAAGTTGAGTCGAAGGATGGAATCGATAAACCGCTTGTCGCGGGCTTACCCAGTTTTGGGTCGAGGATCCAGCCGCCATCGCTGATCGATTCGGCGGAGACGAAATGTTGGGGACCGCCAGGCGGCGACAGCTGCTTGAATCGGGCTTGGCCTGCCTGGTCGCTGATCGCAGCGGCGACGACCGGTCCCGATTCGGAATCGTGCAGCTGAACGCGAACGTTTGCCAACGGATCGCCTTGGTAACGCACGATGATCGTGGGCGACTGATTCGCCGATTCGCTGGATGAATCGCTGCATCCGACAATCGCGAGCAGCGAACAAAAAATGGACAACGAAATGGTTTTGATCATGGCAACTGCACCACCTCGCCACCGTCCCGCGAATAGGCTGCGTGGTAGGTTGGCAGATCGATCGAATCGCCGATGAAGCGGACGCTGCCATCGAGCATCGCATGTCCAGCCACGCCGGGATGGTACGAACGGGAGCTGTAGAAACCGCGGCCGTGCATGCCGACATCGGGCAGGTCGGAGTTGGGTGACATGTAGCCGTTGATGACCGTCGCATAAGGGACGCCGCGAATCCACGACGCGCCCCGATTCCCTTGATACGAAGTGATGCTTGCCGGAACGACCGCCTGCAGATCGGGATTGGTAATCAACGCCCCGCCGCTCATAAAACCAGCGCCGCTGGGATTGCTGGAGGTGCCGCCCCAGTTGGCGATCCGACGCTGTGGACCGGTTGGCGATGGTTCGGTCTCGCCGCTGGTTTGGTCACCAAGAACGGTTTCCGCGATCAGAACCGTGTGGCTGGTGCCGTCGAGACAATCTTTGAACCCGGCCCACGAATCGGTCCAGACCATGCCGTCGGTTCGGTAGCGATCGTCGTAATGGGTGTCGGTGCCACTGCCGTAGCTGAACATATAAGTCAGCCCCGCCGTGTAGCCAGCGGAACCGTCGGCGAAGGTCGTCGCGAACTGGGGATCACCGGCGTCGCTGGGACACAAAAAGGTTGGCAGCACGCTTTCGATGGCGCCGCGGAGCACGGGATTAAACTGAGCGGCCCAGGCCGGACCGACTAACAGCGGCGATTCAAAATCGATCAGCTCCGCCAGATTCCCCTGTTCGATAAAGGGAAGCACGCGGGCTTGGACCGAATAGCTGCTCGACCCCGTCATCGCCGGGATCACGCGATAGGTGCTCTCGTAATTGTGGGTCGCTAGAGCAAGCTGTTTTAAGTTATTGCCGCACGACATTCGCCGGGCCGCCTCGCGAGCCGATTGGACTGCCGGCAACAGCAGCGAGACTAAGATGCCGATGATCGCGATCACGACCAGCAGCTCGATCAACGTAAAGCCGCTGGTGGGATTGGAAAGTTTAGATTTGCGCATGGGATGCTATAGGTTTTGCAGACTTCGTCGATCGAAGCCGTTTGGGAGAACGATGTGAAGTAAAGACGCCCCGCTGCGCAGGTGCAATCGATCGGGTTTGGTCGGACCGGTGACCGATCACACCACGAGCGCAGCGGGACAGATTGCGGTGCGGACACCATCCGATGCAGCAGGAGCGCAGCATCGGACAGAGGGCAACCGAAAGGAGATATCGCAAGGGATCGCCAGCAAGATTACCGCGGTGCACGTCGGGCGACGTTCGTGCAGAACCGGCTGGACTTATCCGCAGACCGGTGGGCCGCGAGGTCGCGCGATCGAGAGGGTCGCCGCAACGGCAACCGCATCGAGAATAGGATCCGACGACTGAACCAATCGATCGCTCAGCAGCGACGGATCGAGGTTCCAGTTCACGCCGGATGGACTGGCTAACGACTGACAGATCGGACAATCGTCCGCATCGTGCTGGTGATGCGATTCGCCATCGCTGGTTTTTGAATCATCACCAGCGTGATGATGGCAACCATGAGAACAGACGCTCGCTGCAGCGTGATGGTGGCCATGCCCGTCGCAGGTGGCGACATGCAGCCATGCGGGTGCGTGCCCCCAGGCAACAACAAGACACAGCAAGCTCGGTAGAATGGGTCGGAACAGCGAAGTCATGGACGACGTTCGTCTTCTTTAGTATTCGAGTTGAATTTGATCCGACCAAGGATTGATGCAAGCGGTACGGGCTGAGGTCGTAGAGGGTTCGTCGGGAAATCCGACGAATTGGAAACTTTGGCATTTTTAGCAGCATCGATTTGCTGGCATCCGCGCCGCGGGCAAAAAGCGGGATGGAGCTCACCACGCTTTTTGCCGGTGCCAGTTTTCGCGGCTTGCGATTTTCGTTCTGCTATTTTGTTGCTGGCAGATCGGTCGGTTCGTCCCCGGGTTTTTCTTTGATCGGTTCGATCGCGACGCCATCCTTCGAACCGGGGATCGCTGGCATCGCGGCGGGCGGTGGAAAGGCGCTCTCGGGAATATCTTCCAGATTCTTCTTGCGGTCCTTTTTGGCTAGCAACGAATAATTGGCCCCTTCGGTTCCCTGCAGATCGTAACGGCCCCAGTACTGTTGGGAGCTGGGGGTGTAGTAGTAGACATAACGCGGTTGCGATGGATACGAGATGCAGTAGTGGTAGCTGTAGGTCGGCGAACTCACCACCGGCCGGTAGTAGTAGCGGGTGTAGTGATACGAGCGGGATGGTTGGTAGGACCAACTGCTGTAGTACTGTCGGCCACCATAACCAGCTTCCGCTTGGTCGACAGCCACTTGCGATAGCATTGCGACAGCCAATCCGACGAGGGCCATTTTTCCAACTTGCGACAACATCGGTTTTCCTCCGGTTTAAGGTTCTGATTCGTAGAAGGTATGCAACGTTTGGGTTTCTCGATTCCCACTGCTCGCGAGCCACTTACGCTCGCTAAATACCAGATGCAGGATTCGCTTCCCGACCGGACACCAAATCGAAAAATAGTTGGAGACCAGGAATGAAGCCCCCTGGTGGTTTCAAAAAGGGTAGCCGCAGAACGGGTTCCGCGTCCGCGCGATGGCGGGATTGAACCGCATTGGAATTGCCGATCTTCCTTCAGCGCGCAGCCCGTTGGGCACGCGGTTAAACGCGGCAAGCGGGTTGGTGATCGGATTGGGGATGGCTCCGACCGTCTGTCCCAATCGCGCCGATTCAATTCGGATTCCGTCGCGATGGGACGCACACCTGCAGGGACAGGTTCTTTGAAACTACGGGAATTGGGAACAATATCCTTGCGAGTTTCATCCCCCAAACGACCATGGTACGATTGTCCAGATCTACCAGTTCCGTTAGGAGGACTATAATGCCCGAGTCTGCGGTTTTATCGAGCGGCGGCTTACAGAACCTAGAGGCGCCCAATCAAGCGTTGGTGCATGCATTGGCAGCAGAAGCTGCGCCGGTGACAGCGGCCGATCTGTGCCGAAAGCTCCCCAAGAGCGATCAAAACGATCCTCAAACCATTCAGACGCGGTTGGAGTCGCTGGTCCAACAGCAGGTGCTCCATCGCTTCGCCCCCTATCGCGGCAAAGCCGATCGATTTTGGAATCGATCGCTGGATCAGTATGCGACGCTGGTGATCACGTCCGAAGCGGAAAAGCAGGTCGGCACGAAGAGCGATCTCAGCAGTCGATGTCGGGCGCGACTGAAGGATATGAGCGTCAAGCAGCTTGGCGATTTCATCAATCAATTGGCCGCGTCGGGCCAATTGCACGTGGGACGGTTCTTGGGAAGCCAGGCCCTGCGGTATTCGGCCTGTCCGATCGGGCCCCAAGCGATGCTGGAAAATGCGATCGCGCAGATCGCCAAACGGTGTTCGATCAGCCCCGACGAAGTGCGGGCATCGATCGTGCCAACCGATCGAACCACGCCCGGGGCAACGACGCCCATCGAACCCAACGTGTCCGACGAAACACTTGTGATGCAAATGATCGGTCAGATGTCCCCCAATCCATCGACCGCCGGAGCGATCGTTTCGATTGCCGAACTGCGTCGCGCGATGGAGTTCAAATTGGTCGGCGAGTCGTTCGACGCGGCAATCCGACAACTGGAAGCCCACGCTCAAGTCGATCTGACAACGCATCCCGATCCGGGGTCGCTAAGCCCCGAGGACCGCGAGGCTCGCAAGCTTCGTGGAGATGGAAAAGTTTATGACATGCTAGTCGTCAGGAGGTAACGTATGGCTGCCAGAAAAATGAAAATCGATCCGTCGATGCCCAATCCGTTTCTTGGAAGCATCGTTCCCGACGCGTGGCGTGGGGCATCAGCCGATGTGCCGGAGATTCATGCCGACGTCTTTTCCAAATGTCTGGACGCCGTGCGGATCGTACGCAACGAACAACGGAGCGCGTCGGTGCTGATTCACGGGGAACAGGGAAGCGGAAAGACGCATCTACTGGCCCGCTTGCACGAACACCTCACCGACACAAAGAAGAAGTATCCCGACGTCGAAGATGATTGGCAGATCTTTGTCTACCTGCGGATGCGAACCGCCTCGGGGCGGATCTGGCGAAAGATCCGTTCTGAATTAGTGACCGATCTGATGCGTCCGATGCCCGACGGGCTCACGCAATTGGATCATGTGCTCGCGAAACATCTGGCCAAACGATTTGATGGCAGCGCGGACCTCGCATTGTGGTGGAATCACTTTCGCCAATCGCGGCTGGAAGAATTGGTCGATCACTGGTACGACCTCGCGGCTCAGATCAGTCTTCGCGACGATTTTGCACACGTGATCGAATGGTTTATTCGACAACAACATCGACGTCACGTCCGCGCGTACCTCGGCGGCGGACTGGTCAACGAAGACGGGTTCCGAGCGCTGTTTGGCAACGTCGATCCCAGCCACTACGCTCCCGACAACGAAGACGACGCGTTTGAAGCGGTCAAATCGCTTTGCCATATCGCCGGCTCCGAAATTCCGATCGTGTTTTGTTTCGATCAAATCGAAGCGATCGAGGTCGAAGATTCCACGCGGCGGCCGGTTTGGTACCTCGCCCGCGCTATCGCCGACCTCACCGACGAAACAACCGTCGCGGTGATCTCCTGCGTGTTGGCGAACTTCGCCGACAACGAAGTGCGTGACCAGGACCGGCCAAGAATGATCACCGCGGGCCAAACGGCGCTGCAAAAACTGGATTCGTCACAGATGCGGCAGATCGTTCGTTCGCGAGTCGCAGCGTTGTCGGCGACCGCCAAAGCTGCTGGCGATGATCCACGCTGGCCGTTCGGCGACAATGAAACGCTCTTTGCACAGCGGTTGACGCCGCGCGAACTGCTGCACCTAGCGGCGATTCGCTTCGATGAACTAGCCGGTAAAAAGCCGATCCCACCATCGCCAACCGGTCCGGAAGATCAATTGGCCGAGGTCTTCGATCAACGAATCGAACAGGCGATCCGCACGCAGACTCCCGAAGCGACAAACGAATTGATCGCGGCGACGCTTCCCGGCTTGTTGCCGATCGTAGAACCGGGTTGGACCACGGAATATCCCAACGGCCCGCACAATGTCCAGAACGATATCGAAATGGTACTGGTCGGTCCCGCAGGAGAAGCACGGGTCGGCGTGGCGCTCTGCAACCAGCCGAACATGACCAGCTTGGCGGCGCAATTACGCCGCTTAATCCAAAATCGCGAGGCGTTTGGATTGCACAAACTGGTGCTGATTCGCGATGGGCGATTGCCGATCTCCCCCGGGGCCCAAACCACACGTGATCGTTTGGATCAATTGACCAAAGAGGAGGGCGTGCTACTGCGTCCGACCCGCGAGATCATGGCGGTGCTCGACGCGGTCCGGTCGCTGATCGCCGATGCGACCTGTGGCGATCTGACGCTCGATGGGCAAGTCGTTGGGGCGACGACGGTCCGGCAGTGGTTGTCCGATAACCTCGACACCGTCGTCCGTGAATGGATCGACGAATTCCGCACTCCACTTCGTCCAGGCTGGATCGACGACGACGCCACGCCGGACGACAACGATGTCGATGCGGTCCTCGAATGCCTCGCATCCACTCCGGTCGCGTTGGTCGACGCAATCGCTGACTCCACCGGTATCGATCGAGAGCGAGTGAAAGAACTCGCCGGCCTTGCGGGAGACCGGATTGGAGTGATCCACGGTGACGCCGCGGTTGTCTTTCGAGTGGACGACCCCGTGGCATCGGACAATGAAAAGGATTCGACCCAACAGAGCGATACCCATTGAGATGAATCAGAAACTATCTAACCGTTTGGATTCGCAAGAATCATCGTCGCGCGGAGTCGAGATTTCGGTCAGCGACGTGCGCCAACAGATCTATCTCGCCGATCCGTCCAGTGGAACCGGCAGTCCTTCATGTTGTGAACTGGGGACGGCGTTTCATCGACTGATCGCATCGCTGCTCAACAGCAGCAATGCGGAACTATCGACGATCTTCAGTGGTGCATCGGTCGACGACTGGGCAGCTGAACTGCGCGACTTCGGTTACCGTCGCGAGCTCGGCCCATTTTTGATCGGCAATGCGGCGGCGCTGCATGGACGTGGCGACGCGGTGATGAACCTTTGGGTTGCAGTGAACGAAGCGACTCTCTGGCTGGCCCAGCTGTTTTGGGATCACCGACAACGCCAGCTTCGCGACGGCAAACGTTTTAATCCCAGCGAATTGGCGAATTGGTTTCAATCCGAGGTGCCTCTGCGTTTGGAATTGACCGATCCATCCTGGACGCAGCCCGTGGTACTGACGGGCGTTGCCGATTCAGTACTCTCGCTGCCGGGCGGACGCCGCTGCGTGATCGAATACAAGCTTGGCAAGACCGCGCCCGAAGCCGATCTCTGCCAAACCGCGCTCTACCATCAAATGCTCAATGACGGCGGCAACAACTCGATCGCCGTGATCGGTTTTCTGCCCGAACGGTCGGAGCGTTTGATCGAAGGCAACCAAATCGGCGAACTCCAACAGCGATTACAAACGTTGATCGGCAAGCTAGCGGGAGTCGATCGTCCGCGCGTCGCCCCGCAGCCGCAGCGCAAACCTACAGTCGCTGCCGAGCAAGTCACCCCCAAGCCGAAATCGACGACCGAGGTCGACGTTCAATCGCTTGCCAAACAGTTGAAGGCTGCGTTAAACGAAGCCGACTGCGAATCGACCTTCGTGGGTGAACCAATCGTTGGGCCGACCTTTATTCGATTCACCGTCAATCCGGCGCGCGGCGTCCGGCCGGATCGTTATCCTAGAAACGCAGAACTGTTGCAGATTCGGCTGCGATGCCAACGCCCACCGGTGATACAAACCGGCGCCTCGATCACGATCGACGTGCAGCGTCCCGACCGCCAGTTTGTGGCATGGGACGATATCGATCTGCCCGCTTCGGATCCGCTGCATGGATGTGCCAAGGTGCTCATTGGCGTCGGCTTGGACGGCAAGGTGCGAACCGCCGACTTGGCCGATTCCACCTGCTCACATCTGTTGGTCGCTGGCGTCTCTGGCAGTGGCAAGAGCGAGTGGTTGCGGACAGCGGTCGCCGGGTTGATCGCAACCAACACGCCCGAACAACTGCAGCTGGTCGCCATCGATCCCAAACGCGTCGCGTTCCACGACCTGCAAGGTTCACCCTACCTACGCTGCCCCGTCGTTTTCCCTGGTGATGCCGACACCGACATAATCTCGGTGTTGGACGATTTGATCGAAGAGATGGAAGACCGTTACGCATCGTTGGACGGATGTGCGTCGCTTGCGGAGTGGATCGACCGAAGCGGCAAACCCGTTCCCCGCATCATCTGCGTTTGCGATGAGTACGCGGATATCATGCTCGCATCGACCAAGCAGCGGAGAGATATCGAAACGCGGATCACGCGGTTGGGCTCCAAGGGGCGGGCCTGTGGAATCCATCTGATCCTGGCAACGCAACAGCCGAGTCGGAAGACGATCACCGGGGCGATTCAAACCAATCTGCCCGGCCGCGTTGGACTGACGATGACCTCAGCAACTGAAAGCCGCATGTTGTTCGAACAATCGGGTGCCGAAGATTTGCTGATGAAAGGAGACCTACTGTACAAGGACATCGGCGCCCCGCACCGCTACCAAGCGGTCTACCTCTCCGATACCCAGCGTCGTGCGATCTATTCTGCTTCGCCGGCGAGCGAACGAGTCTAGTCCGCGGCAGCCTATAAAGGCGATCACCACGCACAAAGCCGCGGTAGCGGCGGCCGCATATAGCATGTGACGCGAGCCACTGGTCTGGGATGGAGACGGTTTCGCGCGAGCCCCGGTTAGGGGCGACAGAGCCGTAGTTGCTGTCGCCCCTGGCGGGGCTTTAGTTCGATTGTTGGTTGTGTTCCTGCGGCTTGCGCCGCAGGCTTTATGCGATCGCTGCATCCGCAGCTTTTAGAACCGATGGCGATCGATTGGTTTCAGCGCCGAACCTTGTGCTGGCCAGGGGAACAGTCTCCGCGACTATCCATTTGGAACGAAGCCGCGGTAGCGGCGGCCGCGTATAGCATGTGACGCGAGCCACAGGTCTGGGATGGATACGGTTTCGCGCGAGCCCTGGTAAGGGCGACAGATGCGTAGTTGTTGTCGCACCTACGGGGCTTTGGTTCGATTGTTGGTTGTGTTCCTGCGGCTTGCGCCGCAGGCTTTATGCGATCGCTGCATCCGCAGCTTCGTTTGGAGGTGATCATTGCGGGAACTTTTCCTTGTCAAACGTTTGGTGCCGATCGGTAGGGGCGACGGTGCGAGTGTAGCTAGGCGTTGTGCTGGTGCGGGTGTTTCCGTTCTATCTCCTCTTCTACCTTCTCTTCTATCTCACACATGACCATCTACCGTCGTTTGATTTCTCTATTGCGGCTTGGTTGCGATGGTGGAGAGGCTGCTTTTATTGATGGCCTCGGCCGATCGCGGTTGCTATGACTTACGCACTGCGCGGGCGATTCCTAGGCCGATGATCGCTGCTTGGAAGGCTGCCCAGAGGATCAAGACCGTCCACCAATAAGGGACCGCTGATGCGTCGGTGGGAGCAAACGTCCATCCGACCACGACGCTGATGGATCCCGGCAGGGCGGTGGCGAACAGGACGATGAATGTCTTGCCGATCCCTTTGATCGCCGCTCCCAAAACTAGGCTGCTGATGTCGACGATGCCATAGACCGCGGCGTACGCTAACAACTGCGCCGCGAGCGGCTGAAGTTCCTGTCGTTGATCGGCTGGCAGACCGCCCAGTGTAATTTGCAGCAGTGCGTCGGGAAAGCTCCACAATGTGGCGGCCAGGCTCAGCGCAACCGCGGCGCCGACGATCGCGCTGCGGCGGATGACCTGCAGGGCGGGCGCGATTCCGGCTGACGCGTACGCTTGGCCGGTCAAGACGGTAACGGCGGTGGCGAGTCCGATCGCGGGGATCGACAACAATTGATAAAGGCTGAGAGCCGCCGACGTCGCAGCGAGTCCTTGCACCGACGCCGCTCCAATCACCAACAGGATGAAGCTGAACAAACTGGAGCGGACCAGTTGCTGAATCCCCAGGGTCGAGCCGGGGACGATGATCTCGCGGATCAGTTTTAGGTCGGGCCGCCAAGCCTGCGGCCGATGACGACGAAACGATTGCAGACGCAACAACAGCACGGCAAAGATCGCGACTTTGCACCACATCGCCACCGCCGTCGCTAATGCCGCTCCGAAAACTCCCATCGCTGGCAGGCCAATGCCACCGAAGATGAACCAATAGTCGAGCAGGACATTCAAGACAGCCGACGCGATGTTGGCTCGCAAGATCGGTCGGGTCACTCGGCGGCCGACGAAAAACGCAGTCAGTCCGGCTTCCAACATCGACGCGGGGGCGACTAACAGCAGAGTCCGGAAGTAGCGAGCCTCTTGCTGGGCGAGATCGTGGGAATGTCCAAAGGCCGCGAAGATCGCGGGAGCTACCCATCCGATCAGTGCCAACAGCGGAATGAACAGCAGCGTCAACCACAGGCATTGCCAAACGAGCGACCAGACGCGGCCGATCATCGCGCCGCGGCGGCGTTTGTTTCCCATCGCCATCGCGACCAGTGGAGTCAGGAATCCCATCGCCGTGACGGGAATACAGACCACCGCCCAATAAAGATTGCCGGCCGAGACCGACGCCGCCGCCGATGTCGGTCCGTACCACATCAAAAGCGTCCGGTCGGTGAACAGCGTGATCGAGAAACAGCCAACGGTCGCGGCCAACGGCAATGCGACGGCCAACAACGCTCGATATCCAAAGGGATCGGGTCGCGTTTTTCGAGAGTTCAACAGCATCCAATGGTTTCGTTCGGGAAATCGTTCGGTTTGGTTCACTTTGTGCAGCATGCAATTGGACGAGCGGTTTGCCACTGCGGCGGTTCGATTCGACGATCCGCGGTGGCGAAGCCGACGTTTTCGTCCGCGCCGCTCGCGCGTTTACTACGCCGTTTGCATGTCCCCAAACCGACATGCGATCCGCGTGCCATCACCATGAACGATTGGAAACCAACCGATGTCCGCAGTCACTGCCTCCACCCGACCCTCGAACCTTTCGATTTTGATCCGTTTTACCCGTCGCATCGGGCTGCGATTTATCGGCACGATCGACCGCGTCGAACGGCAAATGCGGCGTTCGGGGGCTGTCGTCTCTAGCTCTGCTGGCCAGCCGATCGTGCCGATCGCCAAACGCTAGATCGCTCCACTGGCACACTTGTTGCTCTACGGGATCGCTCGACGGAACGTTTTCCAACACGAAGGATCGTTTTACCAAATACTAGGGCAACAGGAGTCGGTGGCGATGAAGATCGGAATCATTGGGCATTTGAAGTTCCCCATGGCGAAACCCTTCGCAGGCGGTCTGGAAGTGTTCACACATGGTTTTGTCGACGCGTTGGTCGCACGTGGTCACGACGTGACGTTGTTTGCCGCGGGCGATTCGGACCCGCGGTTGCCGCTGGAACCGATTCTTCCCCACGCAACGATTCCCGAATCGCTGCGACGACTGGGGCGAGTCCACGACGGTTGGATCGACGCCACCGAAGATGAAGCCTACGCATCGTTGATGACTCGCTTGGCCGCGGGCGATTTCGACCTGATCCACAACCATTCGCTGAACCCGATCCCGCTGCGATTCGCCAGCACGCTCCCCACGCAAATGATCACCACGCTGCATGCCCCCGTGCTGCCACGCGTCGATGCGGAATTGACGTCGCGGCCTTGGCAACAGTGTGGGCGTTTCGTCAACATCTCTCACGCCAACGCGATGGCTTGGGGACGGTTGGTCGGCGATCAAACGGTCATCTACAACGGCATCGACACCGATTTTTGGAAGGGCCGCACGACGGCGGAACAGCCGCGAGCCGTCTGGTTTGGGCGAATCGTTCCGGAAAAGGGAACACATCTGGCGATCGCTGCAGCCCGTCGCGCCGGCTTGCCGATCGACGTCGTCGGTCCCGTCTCCGACCAAGCCTACTTCGATGAATTTGTCGCTCCCTCACTGGGCGCCGATTGCTCTTACTTAGGCCACAAGACGCACGAACAGCTGAGCGAGATCATCAGCAGCGCAGCCGTCGCGATCATCACTCCCTGTTGGGACGAACCCTTTGGCCTCGTCGTTGCCGAAGCGCTCGCGTGCGGAACTCCGGTTGCCGCCTTCGCTCGCGGAGCCCTCCCCGAGATCATCGCTCCGTCGGTGGGACGCCTGGCTTATCCCGGCGACGTCGACGACTTGGCACTAGCGATTGGTGAGGCGATCGAACTGAACGGCGAAGTCTGCCGTCGTGTCGCTCAAGAACGTTACAGCATGGAACGTATGATGAACGATTACGAAGCGTTGTACCGACGCGTTCAGTTGGGTGTGGCGGTATGATTGGTCCAACGATAGGATTCTACGTCCACTATCATGGGCTGGGGCATAAGCACCGCACCGAGGCGCTCCTGCAGCATTTGCAGATCCCGGCGAGTGTCGTCACCAGCCGGATCGACACGCTCGACTGGAGTGGCCCCACGTTGCAGCAGGTCGTTGGTATCGCATGTGATATCGACGATGTCAGTCCCCGCGGGCTCCCTTATGCTCGCGACGTCTATTCGTTGCACTACGCGCCGCTGTGGTGTGAACCGATCACGCGTCGCGTGGCGCAGTACACCGCTTGGCTCGACGAAGCGAGGCCCGATGTGATGGTGGTCGACGTCTCCGCCGAGATCTCGATGCTAACGCGGTTGGCATCGATCCCGCAGGTTGTGATGCGGCAGCATGGCGACCGAAACGACCCTGCGCACCAAGACGCCTATCGCGCGGCGCACTCGTTGTTGGCGCCATTCCCCAAATCGATGGAAGATGAACAAACACCGGGCTGGGTGCAAACCAAGACGATTTATCTGGACGGATTCTGCCGCCAGCAAACCGCACAAAAGAACAGTCAAAACAGTCAAATCGCGTCGCTAGCGGCAGGAGAGTCTTCAGACGCTCCGACGATCGTCGTCATGTTTGGCCGCGGCGGCAATGCGGATGTCCACGATCGACTTCGGGCGGCGGCACGGCGAGTTCCCGAATATCGATGGCGAGTCGTCGGCATCGCAGCTCCTGAATCGGCAGCAATGCCCGACAACCTCCAATACGTCGGTTGGGTCGACGATCCGATGCCGTATGTCAGGGAGGCCGATATTGTCGTCACCGCGGCGGGGCACAATAGCGTGATGGAAATCGGGCACGCTCGCCGGCGGCTGATCGCGATCGCTCAACAGCGGCCGTTCGACGAACAGATTCGCAAAGCGGCGATCCTGGACCGGGAGGGACTGGCCGTCGGGTTGTCACAGTGGCCCGACACCGACCAATGGCCCGAACTGCTTGAGCGGGCTGGGCGTCTCGACCCGCGGCGATGGGACGCCATCTTTGCCGCCGATGGTGCGGCGCAAGCGGCGGCTCACCTGCAACGGGTCGCAACCTGGTCTCGAAATCAACGTGAATCCAACCAACAGGCGGTCCCATGCAGTTGAGTGTCTTAACGATCGTCCGCGGTCGCGAGAAACATCTCTATAACCAGTGGCTTGGCTTGATGCGCTCCTCTCTGTTGCCAGCTCAATGGATCATCGTGGGGATGGATCAGGATGTCGCGTTGCCTCCCGAAGTGCTCAGCCATCGCAGGAGGGTTCAGTCGGCGGCGGCCACGCACAACGAAGCTTCAGCCGGCACGGCGACGCAAACGATCGAAACGAAGATCGACGTGCGAACCGCGCGAGTCGATGGGGATGGAGAGCAATTGCCATTGGCGGAGGCGAGGAACCGGGCGGCGGAACTTTGCCAAACCGATGCGATGATCTTTCTGGATGTCGATTGCATTCCGGCTCCTTCGATGCTGGAAACGTTTCGCCAGGCGCTGCGAGAGGATCCGCGATTGTGGATGGGGAATGTACGGTATCTGCCAGCGGGTGCGGCGAGCGACGGGTGGCAGATGGACGACTTGGATCGCTTGGCCGTCGACCATCCATTGCAACCGCGGCTGATGCCGGGGGAGCGACACAAGTCGCAGCGTTATGAGTTGTTTTGGTCTCTCTGTTTCGCCGCCACCAAGCAGACCTTTGATCGCATCGGCGGATTCGATCCAACGTTTGATGGTTATGGAGGCGAGGATACCGATTTCGCGTTCGCCGCCCGTCGGCAAAAGGTCCCGTTTGGATTTGTCGCTGCGACCGCGTATCACCAACACCATCCGGTCTGCAAGCCGCCGCTGAATCACTTCCACGCGATCGTTCGCAATGCGAAGCGATTCCAGCAGAAATGGGGCGTCTGGCCGATGGAATCGTGGCTGCACGGGTTCGCCCAGCGGGGACTTGTCGAGTTTCGTCCCACCGAGGATCTATTGAGAATCGTCCGCGAACCGAGCCCGGAAGAGGTGCGGCAGGCGCGGACAAAGACAGCCGCCGGATTCTAGCCTCGTCGCACACCGCACCCACTGCCGCATACGGTATCCGGCGACGGGGCTTTGAAATATCGCCAGACTTTTGCCACCCAATACAGGAGACGAACAACCGTGTTTGAAAAATGGATCGACGCGTCGCCGACCCAACTGGGAATGATTCTGCTGTCGACAGTTTGCGTCTATGCCGCGATCTTGCTCTACACACGTGTCAGTGGGTTACGCAGTTTCTCCAAAATGTCCGCCGCTGATTTTGCCATGACGATCGCGATCGGATCGCTATTCGGCGCGACGATCTCCGCTCCCTCGCCGACGCTGTTGATGGGAGGCTTTGCGCTGCTGTGCGTCTTCGTCGGCCAAACCGTTGTCGCTTGGTTACGTCGTAAGTCGCCAACGGTTTGCAAACTCGTCGACAACCAGCCGATGTTGCTGATGGCCGGCAGCGAGATCTTGCGGGGGAACTTGCGTCGAGCGAATCTGACCGAAGCCGACTTGCGCGGCAAACTCCGCCAGTCGAATGTCTATCGGTACGACGATGTGTTGGCTGTCGTTTTTGAAACCACCGGCGACGTTTCGGTCTTGCAACGCGACGACCACACCACGCCGCCAGATCAAGAAATTTTTGAAGGCGTTATCGACAGCCATCGCCTGGAGCTAAAGAGCCGTCGGCCCCAACCGAGTGATCGATCCACAGACCCGTATCCACGATGATCCATCGGGAACGAAGCCGCGGTAGCGGCGGCCGCATATAGCCTGCGGTGCGAGCGGCAGGTCCGCGATGAAGATGGCCTCGCGCGAGCCCCGGTTAGGGGCGACAGATCGTCGGTTGCTGTCGCCCCTGCCGGGGCTTTTGGTTCGATTGTGGATTGTGTTCCTGCGGCTTGCGCCGCAGGCTTTATGCGATCGCTGCATCCGCCGCTTTTAAAACCGTTGGCGATCGATTGGGTTCAGCGCTGAACCTTGTGTCGGCCTCCGGCCTTGTGCTTTTGCTGCATGAGATACCGGCGACTTACGCCGCCGGCAGGTCCTGTGTCGGCCTACGGCCTACGGCATTGGCGGAGCAGAGTTGAGTTGGGTTGAGGGGGGACCATTCGGGGCTCCCTCTGTGGGGAAGAACGATGCGGCTTCGGCTAGGTTTCACCCGGAAAGATGTGGTGCCGGCTGAATCGTTCGTTAACAATAGATCGTGGAGGCAACGTGTCATGTTTGAAGCATTCCGGCTGATCCCAGCACTGCAGGCGATCTTCCAATCGAGGATCGAGTTCCGCGAAGATAGTTTTGCCGAATTAAACGCCGCTCAGCGGGAGGCTTATGAAAGGAAGGTCGCGGTGCCCGATGAGCCGATCTTTCGCGTCCTGCCGTGTGAACCGACGGTCATCGAACGACAGGGCAACGAAAAAGTAACCGTCGAACTCACCATCGCAACGCAATCCGAACGGCAGCTGTTGCTCGAAGCCGTCCGTTTCATCTACCGCGCCAC
This sequence comes from Rosistilla oblonga, assembly GCF_007751715.1. Lineage (NCBI taxonomy): Bacteria > Pseudomonadati > Planctomycetota > Planctomycetia > Pirellulales > Pirellulaceae > Rosistilla > Rosistilla oblonga. The sequence goes on from NZ_CP036292.1 coordinate 53,941, forward strand.
CGACGAACTGCCAAAGGAATCGACGTCCTTCGAACAGCGGCTCGAATTTCTTCGACAGCGGCTGCCTCCGATCGTCGTAGGCGAACCCGACTTGGATCGTCCCGACGGCAGCTGAGGATTTCCTCGAACGGTTATAGGCGTCTGCCCCGTCAAACGACCTGTTGTCATTAATGATGACGATCGATTTCGATCAGCTCGGTCGCGGGCTGCCCGATTTCCATTGCAGCTCGTGCGGCATGACGCCTTGGCGGATCGATTCGGCAGCAGCTTGCCCAGCCGCTTCGCCCATCGGAACCGCGTTGCCGGTGACGCGGTAGCTGGAATGGGCGAAGAAGTCGCCGCTGATACAACGCCCCGCCATCAGCAGCCCGTCGACATCCGCTGCGACGAGCGAGGGATACGGAATGTCGTATCGCTTCACTCCACGTGCCCGCAGCTTTTCGATATCCTCGGGATTCCCCGCGAGCTCCAACGAATGGACGTCGATCGGGAACTTCGCGTTGCAGACCGATTGAGGATGTTTTAATCCCGTCGCGATATCTTCGCTGGTGATCGTGTAGCGACCTTTGACTCGCCGCCCCTCGCGAACGCCAATCTGTTCGGCTGTCGCAACGACTGCCAAATCTTTCCAGACGCCACCGAGCTTCCGCAGCCCGCGGACGATCTCGTGCACTTCGCGACGCCCTTCAATCGTCGCCTTGGTGATCGCTGCGGCGTCGAACGCGGAGACGCCGTATTCGTGATTCGTCATGATCGAATAGATCCCGCTGTGCAGATGCCGCAGCGTCGGAGCCCGATAGGACGGATCGATCCCCGCATCTCGCATGAACTTCAGAAACCGCGGCTTCGCCGACGCACCCGTCTCGCGAATGAACTCCTGCACATCTTCCGGTTCGGGACCGGTGATCAGAGCCATCATCGACATCGGTTGGCAGACACAATCGTCGCCGAAGCCGAGATCGAACTGGCAGCCAGCTTGGGCGGCCAGATCGCCATCGCCGGTGCAATCGATGAAGCGGTCAGCGGTCCAGACCTGACGTCCCGACTTCGATTCGGTGATCACCGCAACCAACTGATTCTTATCGTTGGTGACCGCTCCGACGACCATCGTGTGCAGGCAGATCTCGACTCCCGCATCGACACACATCTCTTCCAACACGACCTTCGCCAGTTCGGGATCGTAGACGGTCCCGCCCGAATCTTTGGCGACGTCGCTCCCCTGGGCTGCAAGCGCCGTGAGGACCTCTTTCATAATCCCCGACTTGCCACCGGTATCGAGGATCTTGGTCAGCATGCCCGCGGTCCAAACGCCGCCAAGGCAACCGGCCAGCTCTAACAGCTGCGTCTTCGCGCCGCTGCGAGCTGCCGCCAATGCCGCTGCGATTCCCGCGGGCCCACCGCCGCAGACCAGCACCTGGCTGTGTCCGGCGACAGGAATCCGCCGGCTGTTCTCTTCAAACGCCGCCCCATCGACCAACTTGCCGCTGGTCCGGACGACTTGGCCGCGGCTGATATCGGGAAAACCTTCGACTGCGGAGCCGGAGGAATCGGCTGCCCCCGCACGCTGCTGCATTATCAGTCCGGCAGGGCCCAGCATCGCCGCGGTACCAGCGGTTTTCAAGAACTGTCTACGTTGGGGAGAAGTCATAGCGGTCTGTCGTTTGGCTGGAGTGTTGGAGAGCGAGTCGATCGGGTTTCCATGCGACCTCACTGCTGGAGCGTCGCGACGCATTTGAATGCATCCAGATCACTCGAGGACGCGGTGCCAACCCGATCAAGCGATCCATGATATTCGATCCCCAGTCGAATTTCTCGTTTATCGGATCGAGGTGATTCAAACGCCCGCCCAAGCCAAATCGCTGCAACGCGCTACTGCTTCGTCCAGGTGAAGATCCGCAGCGGGGGCACGTTCATCCAAACGATCTCGGTCTGCGGAGTGCCGAACAGAGGCGATGCGTACCGAGCGACATCGCTGCGCAGTTGATAAGCAATAAATGTTCCGCCCTTGGGCAGCGTTCGGTGGACCGATTTGATGATGTCGGTGGCGACGCGAGGATCGAGCGATGAGAAGGGGATTCCCGAAACGATGACGTCGGGCGATGTCATCTGATGGATCAACAGGATGCGTTCCAGACCGACGACGTCAGCGTGTTCGACAGTCAGCCGCCCGTCGACGATTTCGTTTAATGGTTCGATGAAACCGGCTGCCTTTTCGATCGCCAGAACACGGCAATTCTCCGCCGCGGCCGCCAGCAATGCTTCGGTGGTCCCGCCGGTCCCCGGTCCGAGGTCGACGATTTTTGTCGCGTTGGAAACGCCCGGCTGTTTGGCCACCCGCTGCGTCAACGCGGGGGCACTGGGGACAAGCGACGCGACTTGCGCTGGTTCGCGGATCCATTCTTGCAGGACGGCAGCGGCGCGAGTCCAGTAGGGACGACGGCGGAGAGGTGCGGCATGTGTTGTCATGTTGGACCAGGCCCCAATTCAATGTGGAGTGACCTCGCTCGAGATCTGGAAGCTCAAAGCGATTAACGATTGGATGAAAACGGTATTCGGCAGCAACGGTGACAAATGGCGGCGCTGGTTTGTCCTTGAGCGGGTCGATCGCATCGACGGGCCGATTGGACCTCTCGCAGCTCTCCAAACCAGCTGGCGGTTAACCGTTGGTGTACCGTACGGGAACTCGCTAAATGCGATTTTCGTGCCAAAAATACCACTCATTCCTATAATGTCGGCGGGCCGGACGATTGCATTTATACGGGCTTGGCGCCGCGTGGCCGGACTGGCTTTTGCTGCCGAGCGATGCGGATTCGGCCGGTAACGCTAAACGAACAGCTTGACCGGCCGACGGCCAACGGCTGGATCGATCTCCGCCACCCGAAGACGCTGGCGCGGTGACTGGCAACATCGATGCAGTCGCTGTGACGCCGTGGCACTTCGATTGGTTTTCTTGCAGTAACCATTGGTGGCGTCGCGGTTTGCGATCGGCGGGACCATGGTCCGATTCCGGAAATGGTTGTGCGGATCGTTGCGGTTATGAAACGCGTGGTGAAGTGAAATCGATCGAATCCACACGGAGGATAATGGAGATTTTCCGCGATGGTTCAAGATGTACAGCGGTGATGAGGCCGAAGAGCTCGAGTGCTGCTGCGCGAAGGTATGTTTTTAGCTAGATGAGTGAAAAACCGCGAGACGCTACGACGCTTGTACCACCGGAACCGGTGTCTGCTGCGGTGAACCCAGCCGATCAGCCAGCCGGCGGAGAGGGCAAGTCCGTGGAAGCTGCCGAGGGTTCGGGTGTTCAGCGGACCGGCAAGCGACTGTTTCGCGAGAGTCTGTGGGTTGTTGGCGGTCGGTTGTTGGGGATCGGAACCGCGATTGCGATCAACGTCGTCCTGGCCCGCGTGTTGCCTCCGTCCGATGTCGGCGTCTTCTTTCTGCTGGCGAGCATCCTGACATTTGCCGGGTACGTGGCGATGTTTGGGCTGAACGCCGCCATGGTTCGCTTCGTTTCCGAGCGGATTGGAGTGGAAGATGTTCGCGGTGCCGAAGCGGCTCTCCGCCAAGGAGCCAAGCTGGCGGTCGCGTCGATCGTGATCGGCAGCCTGCTCTGTTTTGTCTTCTTGTACTTTGCTGGCGAGCAGGTTTTTGGAGTTGATAACCTCTCGGTGCTCGCTCCGCTGGTGGCGCTGAGCGTCCTCGGTTCGGCGACGATTCAATTGTGTGCCAGCCTGCTGCGGAGCTTTCACGACTCGAGATTATCGATCTTATTGACGGGGCAATTCGGTGGCCCGTTGTGCAATTTGCTGTTCATTGGGTTGACCGTCGGCAGCTGTCTGCTGTTCGCCCCAACACTCGAACAGGTGATGATATTTTGTGCGGGATCGCTGTGTCTATTGACGCCGTTTGCGATTTTCTGCGTGCATCGGATCGCCCGGGCGCGGCTGTCTCAGATCGAACAAAGCGATCAACCGTCGCACGTCTTGCCGATGGCGACGCTGCTGCTGGTCTGCCTGCCGCTGATGCTGACCCAGGGACTTTCTTATATCACCGGGCAAGCCGATATCTGGATCGGTGGTGCGATCGTCGACCATGAAGAACTCGCGTTGTATGCCGCCTCGCGACGGTTGATGCTGTTGATCGGAATGCCGATGCAGTTGGTCAATCTGACGGTGATCGCATCGATCGCCGAACTGCGAGCTCAGGGACGTTTGCAGGACCTGCAGCGGATTCTCCGATCGGCGGCGACGCTCGCCGCGGTTGCCGCATTGCTCGTCTGTGTTCCTATCATGATCTTCCCCGGCGAGATCGCGGCGTTCATCTTCGGCCCCTATTACGCCGGCGGAGCGACGGTACTGCGGATCTTGTGTATCGGGCAGGTGGTGTTTGTCAGTGTAGGTGCGGCGGAATTAACGCTGATGATGTCGGGCCAGCACATGAAAGCGTTATCGATCAACATCTTCACCTCGATCGCCTTGTTCGCCAGCGGCGTCTTCATGACTCATCACTGGGGAATCGTCGGTTTGGCGATCGCATGGACAGCGATTGTGTCGCTGCAATGTATCGGTTTTTGTTTGATGGCCCGCTGGTCGGTTGGCGTCTGGACCGTAATGGAGGTTCGGGTTTTGCGGGCGGGGCGGGAAATGCTGGCTACGGTAACGTCGAAGTTGGGCAAAGCAAGAAACAACAACGCAATCTGATTCGCGCGTCGGATTACGATGCATTGAATAAGTCTCATCCGCGCGTCGTAAAGGATGTGCCGTTTGAGTCGCAGATTTTTGGAGAGTTCGCGGATGATACAAGTTCATCTTCGCGGACGCTTCGAACAACACAAACGTTCCGAATTTGTTCTCCTCGTCCACAACCACGACTCTCATGTCAAGCGTGTCGCTGCCAATCGAACCAAGTCGCCCTAACGGAGTTGCGAAATTCGCAGCGATCGTTTGGCAGCCGAGTTTGGTTTTTGTGCCGTTTCTCGTGGTCGGTGCGGTGTTGTGGTTGTGTCCTTCGATGGAAGGCGCCGCGGGATATGGAATTCGCGAAGAGATTTCGCTGGCGAATCTAACGATCCTTGTTGCTTGGTACGGGACGATCTGTGCCGCCGCGGCGATCGGACAGCGATTGGCGATGGCTTTGCCGCGATTCAGTGTGATGTCCAAAGACGCCTTCGATCCAACGGTCTTCTACAAGACGTTGGCATGTTTGGCATTGATCGGAGTCGCCGGGGCTTGGTTCGCCGCGCTTCGCAATGGCGTCTCCTTGATCGAACTGGTGAAGACTCAACAATTTAATCTGGTCAAGGATTCGTTGTACGCCAACTACAACCATCTCTACTCATTGCGTTACACCGCGTCGCTTGTCGGTGGGTACGCGCTCTACCGCTTGGTCTTCCTCCAGAAGGTCAGCCGGTTAGATATCCTCAGCCTCTGCTTGCTGCTCGCCGCGACGGCGATCTCGGCTCGGATTCTCATCGCCCAGGCTGTGATCTTTGCCGGCGGATTGGCGATCCGATTCGACGCCCTGCAGCGAGTCAAGACGCGGACGATCACGGCGGCCGTGTTGGGGTTGGCGATCTGTATCGTCGCCTTCACCTGGGTGCGGAGCGCCGGCAGCTACCGAGATCATTTTGGCGTGGAGAATCCCGTGGCGATGACTTTCCTGGAAGTACAACGCTACGTCGGCGCACCGGTTCAAGCGAGCATGGGCGTGGCTCGCATGGCGGCGGATCAACCATCGCGAGGTGCGATCGGTAACATCATCAAATACACGACCCCAACGTTTTTGCATCCCGCCGAATTGAAGGTGGAAGACAATTCCGGCGGCGTTGCGGCGCAGTGGTATCTACACCAAGTCGACATCGATGAAACGCTGACAACAAACTCTGCGTTTGTCGAGATGTTTGGCGATCTCGGTTTTTGGGCGTTTCCGGTAATGGCATGGGCCAGTTTTCTAATGGCCACGATTGGCAGCTACTTTTGGCGATCGGACAACCTTCTGTGTCTGATCGGCTGTGTCGTCTTGTACGGCTTTTTTGAACTCTGGCGGACCTATTATTTCTCCGCCGGTTCGTTCACTTTCATGATTCTTGCGGTGTTAGTCGCCGCCACCACCGCATCGCTGCTCAAGCCCATACCAAGGACTGCATCATGAACGCTGGTCGCAAGATCATCTACGACTCACGTTGGATCAGCCCGACCGGGATCGGTCGCTTTGCCAGTGAACTGAACGACCGCCTCGGCTGCCTGCAGCACCAAGCGATTGGCGGCAGCCCGACCAGTCCGTTGGATTGCTTGCGGATCGGATGGATGATGTGGAGAACCGATTCCGCTTTCTTTTCGCCTGGCTTCAACGTGCCGTTGGCGTGGCCGATGCTCACCAAGCAACCGTATGTGTTTACGATCCACGATTTGATTTACGTAAACCATCCCGCGGAAGCTTCGTTGGCAAAGCGGCTGTATTGTGAACATGTGATCCGGCCGGCCGCGCGAAGAGCGTACAAGGTTCTCACCGTTTCGGAATTCTCAAAACAGGAGATCGTTGCCTGGGCGGGAATCGATCCGTCGCAAGTCGAAGTTGTCTACAACGGCGTCGGCAGCGCATTCACCGTTGCCGGGCCACTGCACCAAATCGATCATCCCTACGTTCTGTACGTTGGCAATCAACGTCCTCACAAAAATGTCGGCGGTTTGTTGCACGCCTTCGCGAAGATCAGCGACCGGACCGAAGCGAGGTTGGCGATCACCGGAACGGCGACTGCGGAGACCGACGCTACGATCGCCAAGTTGTCGCTGGGCGATCGCGTTTGCTTCCTCGGCAAGTTGTCCGACGACCAGCTAGCCGCCGCCTATCGCGGTGCTCAAGTGACAGTCTTGGCGTCCGAATACGAAGGTTTTGGATTGCCCGTGGTCGAATCGATGGCTTGCGGCACACCTGTCGTCTGCAGCAACGTCACCTCGCTGCCGGAGGTTGCAGGTGGCGCCGCGGTGTTGGTGGATACAGATCCCGACAGCATCGCCGAAGGGTTGCTTCGCGTTTTGCAGGATGAATCGCTGCGAGACACGTTAGCCGCCGCGGGACTGGTTCGCGCGGCTGATTTCAGCTGGGAAGCGACAGCTGCCAAAGTCCAGCAGGTTCTGCAACCGCTTGTCACCGCGGCTCCTGTGACGCACGCCAACGCCGTTCAAACTCTTGAAGCATCTGCGAAATAGACCATGAAAAATGTAGCCCTCATTCACGAATGGCTCACCACCTACGCTGGATCCGAACGCGTGGTTGAGCAGATGTTGTTGCAGTATCCCGAATCGGATCTGTACGCGGTTGCAAACATCTTGTCGGACAAAGATCGTGAGTTTTTGCGTGGCAAAGAACCGACGACCAGCTTCATCCAAAAGCTCCCTTTCCTGAAGAAGTTCCTGCGACACTATCTGCCGCTGATGCCGATGGCGGTCGAGCAGTGGGATTTGAGCGCCTACGACGTGATCTTGTCTTCGAATCATGCCGTCGCCAAAGGCGTGATCTGCGGCCCCGACCAATTACACGTCAGTTACGTTCACACACCGATTCGTTACGCGTGGGAGTTTCAAGCTCAATACCTACGCGAATCGAAACTGACCTGGGGTGTCCGCAGTATGGTGACCCGGATGATCTTGCACTACATGCGAATCTGGGACAACGTCTCGTCGACTCGCGTCGATGCCTTTGTCGCAAACAGCCAGTTCATCGCGAACCGAATTCAAAAGTGTTACGGCCGGACGGCGGAAGTCATCTACCCGCCAGTCGATGTCGATGCCTTCGCCCCGAATTACAATAAAGAAGATTATTACATCGCCGCGTCGCGGTTGGTTCCCTACAAACGCGTCGATTTGATCGTCGAAGCGTTCCGCTTGATGCCCGACCGTAAGTTGTTGGTTGTCGGCGACGGACCGATGTTCAAAACGCTGAAGGCGAACTGTCCTGACAACGTGGAATTACTCGGGTATTTACCTCACGAAAAGATGCTTCGTTTGATGCAGGGGGCCAAAGCGTTTGTGTTTGCCGCCGAAGAAGACTTCGGTATCACATCGGTCGAAGCGCAAGCTTGTGCAACGCCGGTGATCGCTTACGGACGCGGTGGCAGCCTGGAAACGGTGGTCGAGGGAGTGACCGGGTGCTTCTTTGAAGAACAGGTTCCAGAAAGTGTAGCCGCCGCCGTCGATGCGTTTGAGCAGCAGCAGAGTCAGTTCGATTTGCAGGCCACGCGGAAACATGCCGAGGGTTTTCGCCCCGAACGGTTCCGCGCCGAACTGGCCGAGTTCATCGATTCGGAATGGCGTAAGTTCGTCCAGCACCGGCGGCGTCGACCCAAGCGTAGTATCACAAGTTCGGTTCCCGATCCGTTGAATTGCCCGGTCGTCAAGTCTCCCGACTTGGTTAACTTCGCAGGAGTGTCATCCAAATGAATCAAGAAACCCCACGCACTGAGAATTCCTTGGATCTCTTCACAGCCTTGTGGCAAAACAAAGGCAAGATGTTTCTCGTCTTCGCTTTGGTGATGGTCGCCACGGTTGGATATTTGTCCAAGGCGAAATTGAAGTATACGTCCGAAGCGAAACTGTTCATCCGATTGGGAAAAGAGACCATCGGCTTGGACCCGACCGCAACCGTTGGGCAAACCGTTTCGGTTCAGGAGGCCCGCGAAAAGGAGATCCATTCGGTGCAGACGCTTGTTCACAGTCGCAACGTGCTGGAACGAGTTGTCGATAACGTCGGCGTCGATCGCATCTTAGAACAGTCCGAGGACGGCGAGTCGAGCTGGATGCCAATCGATTTGGATTACATCAAATCGTTTAGCCCGGTCTATGTCGACAGCCCTCGCGACAAGGCGATCGCAAAACTCGAGAAGAGTCTCGTCACGTTTAACCCACGCTCGACCGCGATTATCGGTTTGCGTTACGAAACGATCAGCCCCGAACTCGCTGCCGAAGTGCTTCAGGAAGTCATTCATTCATCGGTGGATGCACAGGTTCGCGTGCATCAATCCGAGGGATCAAACGACTTCTTTCTGGTCCAGACGTCTCAACTTTCCGACGAAGTTGCCGCGTTGGAGGATCAAATGTTGAAGTTTAAAAACGAAACAGGAGTTTCGGAACTGAATCAACATCGGCAGGTGAAGATCGCTCAACTGGCTTCGCTGGAAGACGCTTTGATGGATACGATTGCCAAGATCGAAGCGGCGCAAAGCGAGATCGAATCCCGCACGCTGTTGATTCGCGAATTGCCCGAACGCGTCCGCCTGGCGGAGACGACCGGTTTGCCCAGCAGTGCCGCTCAAGGAATGCGTGAACAACTCTATTCATTGCAGTTGATCGAAAATGAGTTGATGTCGCGATACCAGCCCGATCATCCAAAAGTTCGCCAAACGCGAGCCCAGATCGCCGCGGCGCAAGAGACGCTGGAATCCGAACGCGTGCTAACGCAAGTCACGATGGGAGTCAACGAATCGCGTCGCGAGATGGAATCCGCGCTGCTGAACCAACAGGCGATCGCCGAATCATTGGCCGCCCGGAAACAGATCCTGACTCGCCAGATCGCGGAGGTCGAAGAGGAACTTCGCGGCATCAATAAGAGTGAAATTACGTTGGCGCAGATCTCTCGCAAGTTGGACCTGGCACGCGCCAGCTACCAAGACTACGCAAAACGATCCGAACTCGCTCGACTCGACATGGCGATCAGCAAAGGCAGCCTGTCGAATCTAAGCGTGTTGCAAAGGCCTAGCGATTCGAAGATCCCGTCCAGCCCCAAAGTTGCGTTGACGTTGGTGATGGGAACGACGCTGGGGTTGTTTCTCAGCTTGGCCGTCGGCTTGCTCGCTCAACTGATGGGCAACCATGCTCGAGATCCTCAAGAAAGCAAAAACAGAAGCTCGTTGTTTGCATGGAAATCGCTGCCGTTCGCCGATGCTGCAAACCGCTTCTTTTCCTTTCGTTGGCTCTAACAGAGATCGGGGAAGGCAACGGTGACAATCATCCAACAAGGACTGCCAATGCATTCCATTCGCCCCCTCGGGGACTCGACATCGGGTGGCACCGACGAGGTTGCTGCGCGGTCGTCGGGTGATTTGTCGCGAAGCTGCCAACATCTGACACCCGACGAACAACACAAACTGTTGGAGCTTTGGAACCAGACCGAACATCGCTGGGATGATTCGCCGTGTTTGCATGAGTTGTTCACGGCGCAGTGCGAACGCACTCCCCAGGCGACTGCGGTGATCTACGGAGATCGGCAGATTACCTACGCGGAACTCGATGATCGGTCGCGTCGCGTCGCGTGTCGGTTGGTCGATTTGGGCATTGCCGCGGGGCAACCGGTAGCTGTTGTCGCCGATGGATCGCCCGACGCTTACGTTGGGCTGCTGGGAGTTCTGCGAGCGGGTGGTGCTTATCTGCCGATCGATCCCAAATTCCCCACCGATCGCATCGGCTTCTTTTTGGAAGACGCCGCGGTTGACGTGGTCGTCGGCGATTTGGGCCCCGCGTCTGTCGATGCGTTTCCCGATCTAACGATCATCCGTTGCGATGGTTTGCCCGACGGCAACGCCGATGACCTGCCGACCGTCTCGCCGCAAAACCTCGCCTATGTGCTGTTTACGTCGGGATCAACCGGCAGACCCAAAGGCGTGATGCTCAATCATCAAGGCCCTGTCAATACAGTTCGCGACATCAACCTGAGCTTCGAAGTCCAAGCGACCGATCGCGTGTTGGCGCTATCGGCTCTTGGGTTTGATCTCTCGGTCTACGATCTGTTTGGTATGTTTGCGGTGGGTGGAGCGATCGTCTTGCCGACAGCCGACCAAATCCGCGATCCGGAGAGTTGGGCTGCGTTGATCGATCGACATCGCGTCACGATCTGGAATTCCGTCCCCGCGTTGATGGATATGTTGGTGACCTCGTTGGCCGACGCGGATCGCTTGGCCAGTCTGCGGCGTGTGATGCTCAGCGGCGACTGGATCCCGCTCGCATTACCGGCGCGTATTCGGCAATCCGCCCCGCAAGCGGAGCTGTTTTCGCTTGGTGGCAGCACCGAGGCATCGATCTGGTCGGTGATCTATCCGATCGGCAGCGTCGACCCCGCTTGGCGTAGCATTCCATACGGCAAACCGCTTCGCAATCAACGTTGTTACGTTCTCGATGCGGCACAAAAACGTTGCAAGATCGGTGAGGTGGGAGAGCTGTGTCTGGGAGGAGTTGGCGTCGCGCTAGGTTATGTGAACCGGCCCGATCTGACTCAGGAACGTTTTATCGCCGATCCGTTTTCGCGCGGCGAGACGTTGTATCGTACCGGCGACCTGTGTCGTTATGGCGACGATGGAAATCTGGAATTCCTCGGTCGCACCGATCACCAGGTGAAGATCAATGGCTACCGAATTGGGCTCGGAGAGATCGAAGCCGAAACACTTCAATTGTCCGCCGTTCGCGAAGCGGTTGTGGTCGCGAGCGATGAGTCGGCTGGCACGCGTTTGATCGCTTATGTGGTTTTTGAAGCTGGGCAGCAACTGACCCTGGAACAACTGCAGTCGCGATTAAGCGATAGCCTTCCGAATTACATGTTGCCCGCGGCGCTAATTCCGCTGGACCGATTGCCGCTGACAGCCAATGGCAAGATCGATCGCAAGAGCTTGCCGTCGCCATCGGTCCACCGCGAACCGAGCCATTTGCAACAGCCCAGCAATCCGACCGAAGCGATCGTTTGCGAGATCCTTGCCGAACTGCTGCATCGCGATCACATCGATCCACGCGACGGCTTCATTCCGCTCGGCGGAACGTCTCTGGTTGCCGTGGCGTTAGCCAGTCGGCTGAAGAAGGTTTTTGGCGTTCGCGTCGACTACTGGCAGATTCTGGCAACTTCTCCCAACGCGATCGAGCTTGCTCAACAAATAGAAGCTGCGCCGCAGTCGGATCGAGTTGCTTCAAACGATCACGCGACGATTGGCAACGAACCGATCGATCGCGCGCCGTTGTCGTATCAACAACAACAGTTGTGGGTCGAACATTTTCTGAAGTCGAACCGCGCTCGATACAACGTCCCGCTGGTATATGACTTGGGCGGCGACCTGGATCTGCTGGCGCTCCAGCAGGCGTTCACTCAAGTCATCGATCGCCACGCGATCCTCCGCACTCTGTACGAACCAACCGCGGCGGGGCTGATCCAACGCGTGCTTGCACCAAGCGAGTTTTGTTTGCACGTTGTCGATCTGCAGTCGTTGCCCGATGCGACGCGTTGGCAAACGCTGGAACAGCAAACGCGGGAGTTCATCGCCCGGCCGTTCGAACTCGATCGAGAGCTCCCGATCCGGGCGACGCTGTTCCGCTTAACTCCCAGTGAATCGCGACTGGTGCTGTCGGTTCATCACATCGCTTTTGATGGGCATTCGATCGATGTCTTGCAGCGGGATTTGGCTAGTTTCTACAACGAGATCGACCGCTGTGAGAGCGGTTCGCTTGCTGGCTTGCCGTATCAATACGCCAACTATGCAAACTGGCAACAGACACTTGAACAGGAGTCTTTTGACGATGCGGACCGCGATTTTTGGCGAGCCCAGTTTGCCGACGACCCGCCACCGCTGAACCTGCCTTGCGATCCGTCCGACGCGGCCGAATCGGATGGCGATACGATCTCGTTGCAGATCGATAGCTGTCTGCTCGACGCGGCGCGACAGTTCTCGTCGAACCGCCAGACGACGCTGTTTGTCACGCTGTTGGCCGCGATCAAAGCAACGCTGTTTCGCTATACAGGGCAAGAGGATCTGGTCGTTGGATCGGCCGTGGCCGCGCGGCCCGATGCGGAGATGGAGGATCTGATCGGTTACTTCATCAACGTGTTGCCGCTGCGAACCCGATTCGCCGCCGACGGTTCGTTTGATGATTTGCACGCCAAGGTGCGAGACACCACGCTCTCGGCGATGGCACACCAAAACTATCCCTTGGAATTGCTCAAGCGGGAACTGCTCGCAGGGCAGGGGACCGGGGCAACTCCGTTTCAGGTGATGTTTGTTCTGGAGCACGAACCATCTGCGCTGACGCTGTCGGGAGTGCAGGCCCGCCGCGTGCCGATGGAAACCCAAACCGCGAAGTTCGATCTGTTGATCGCCGCCAGCGAGTCGGCTGATGCGCTGCGGATCGACCTTCAATACCGATGCAAAAGCTTCTGCCGGGAACGGATCGATCGCTTCGGCAAGCATTTTCAAACGCTGCTGGCCGCGGCTATCGATGCGCCGACAACCCCAGTCGATCGGATCGATATCCTGCCGGCTGCCGAACGGACGCGGCTGTTGAAGCAGTCCGTCGCAGCGGATGATCAAACGCCAAACGCGTGCGAAGCCGTTACGAGCGATGGCGACGAAGCGAGTCCAACGCCATCGGTGATCCAGCCGTTCCAGGCTCAAGTCGCGAGCAATCCAGACCGCGAAGCGATTGCGTTTGTGGGGGATTCATTGACCTACGCGGAACTCGACAGTCGAGCCGCTGTTCTCGCGGCTCACCTGCGGCAGATGGAAGTTGGCCCCGATGTGCCAGTGGCGATCTGCATTCCGCGATCGTTGGAAATGATGGTCGCCGTTATCGCAGTGCTCAAAGCGGGCGGATGTTACGTCCCGATCGATCCGGCGTTGCCAGAGCATCGGCGAAAGCAGATCCTGGACGATTGCCGCGCCCCTGTACTGCTGACTCAAGCCGATTTGGCGAACGACTTGCTGCTCGACGCGACAGCGACCAAGCCGCTGTTGATCGACGCGTTTGACTTCGGCGGCCAGTCGTTGCCAGCGGGCGAACTGCCCGACGTATCGAGTGAAAATCTGGCGTACATCCTCTATACGTCCGGTTCGACGGGCCAGCCCAAAGGCGTCGCGATGCGTCACGGCGCGGTCGGGAATCTGATCTCCTGGCAATTAGAAAACTCGCAAGCCGACGCGTCGACAAAGACGTTGCAGTTTGCGTCGCTGGGATTTGATGTCTCGTTCCAGGAGATCTTTGCGACGCTCTGCAGCGGTGGTCGGCTGGAATTGGTTGGCGAGGATTTGCAACAGGACCTGCATCGGTTGTGGAAGTTCATCGTCGATGCGCAGATCGGGCGGATCTTTGTTCCGTTTGTTGTGTTGCGAACGCTCTGCGAAATCGCGGGCGATTCGGCATCGCGATCGTCGCTGTGCGAAGTGATCACTGCCGGAGAGCAGTTGCAGATCACGCCGGCGGTGCGGAAGTTCTTTCAACAACAACCGGGCTGTCGGTTGTGGAATCACTATGGCCCGACCGAAACGCATGTTGCGACGGGATATTTAATGGCGGCCGATCCGAGCGAGTGGGCTGCGATCCCGCCGATCGGCAAACCGATTGAAGGTTGCCAGGCCTTGATTCTCGACGACCACATGCAACCGGTGCCGCAGGGGATCGAGGGGGAACTGTACCTCGGCGGCTCCTGTTTGGCTCGCGGTTATTATCGAAACGCGGCGCTGACGCAGCAGCGATTTGTCAGCAATCCGTTTGGCCATTTGGCAACCGACCGCTTGTACCGTACCGGCGACCTCTGCCGTCTCAATTGGGATGGTGAAATCGAATTCATCCGTCGCAACGACGATCAGGTCAAACTGCGTGGCCATCGCGTGGAGCTGAGCGAGATCGAAACTGTATTGAATCAACACGCCGACGTGAAACAAGCTGTCGTCTGTTACGACGCAAACGTCCTCGGCGGTCAGTTGGCCGCATACGTGTTGTGCGATTCGGCCGATACGAGCATCAGCCAGCTGAAGAAGTTCCTCGAGTCGCGTTTGCCGGCATATATGTTGCCGAGTCGGTTCCACATCGTCGATGACGTTCCGAAAACCGCCAGCGGGAAGATCGATCGGAAACGGTTGCCGATGGTTGCGGTGACCGAGGGAGTTACGGAAACCGCGGCGGCGGCAAGTTCCGATCCCGACGATCCACTGATCGCACGCCTGCTGGAAATCTGGCGTTCGGTTTTGTCGACCGATGCGTTGGATGCCCACAGCAACTTCTTCGATTGCGGTGGCGACTCGCTGGCCGCTGCCATATTGTTCTCGCGCATGGAGAGCGAATTTGGCAAAGCGGTTTCGATTACGAAGTTGGTTGAATGTCCGACGGTCGCCGAGTTGGCTGATCTTTACCGACAGGACGACGACCGCGTCGAAGATTGTTGGAAGGGACTGTTGCGGATCGATCCACAACAAAAACATGCGGCGGAGCCTCCGCTGTTCTGCTTGCCGGGAATCGACGGTCATCTGCTGAACTTCCGCGCATTGGCGACGGCGATTGGAAACGATCGACCCGTGTATGGGCTGCAGCCTTACGGGCTCGATGGTACGAGTTCGCCCTGCACATCGATCGAAGAGATCGCCGGTCGGCATGTCCAAGAGATCCGCAGGGTGATGCCCAGCGGGCCGTATCATTTGGCTGGGTTTTCGTTTGGTGGAGTTGTTGCGTTTGAGATCGCGCAACAATTGCGTCGGGCCGGTGAACAGGTCACGCTGGCGATCATCGACGCCTACACGGGGCTGCCCACCCCGGCGCCGCTGTTTCAGCGGTTCGCTTTCCATCTCCGCTTCGCCTGGCACTGCAAGGGACGCCAGTGTTGGCAATACCTTGGCGAACGCGTGACGGGCGTGAGCGCCGCGATCCAACACCGCTATGGCTGGATCACGATGGAGCAGCGGTTGGAACGCATCATCAACGCGACGGGGACCTACGCAAAAGTCGCCGCGACGAACATGACGGCGCTCGACGAATATCGCCCTCAATCGGCGGAAGGCCCCGCGACGCTGTACCGCGCCAAGTTCCGCGCCAACTGGCCCGGCCAAGATGTCTCCGATCCGCACATGGGATGGGGCAAGGTCTTCGAAACATCCGACTTGGAAGTTGTCGAAGTCGAAGGCGCCCACGCCAACATGCTCTCCGAAGCGAAGCTGGCCGGATTGGTCGCTCATCTGCGGCAGACGCTCGCCCAGGACGACAACCAAGCGTAGCAGCGGCCGCATCGATCGTGCGCCGCTCGATACCAAGCCTGCGATCGATCAACAGCCGCGGCTAGAGGCGACCGCTGGTAGCCCGCCGCATCAGCGACAGGACGCATTCGATCGAGCCAAAAAAAAACACCGCCTGAAACGCAAAGGTTTCAGACGGTGTTTTCGTCAAAGCGGAGGACACGGGACTCGAACCCGCAACCCCGTGAGGGGCAACTGATTTCGAATCAGCCTGCTAGCCATTCGCTTATCCTCCTCGACCCGGAATTGATAACGTATCGGCCGACAACCGTCAAGCAGGATCGAGCGGCGGTTTGGATTTGCGTGCCAAAGTCGCAGCATTTTGCGGGACTTTTCCCCAACTCATGTTTTCGGGGGGCCAGCCGTTTCCGCGTTGCTAGCGATTGCCGGTCGGTTTTGATTCGCATGGGTTCGTCGATCGGTTACGATTGAACGCTACCCCGCCGGTCTCTCTTTGGCCGCTCCCCGCACGTACGTCGCAGCATCGAGTGAACATGAAATACGCTTTTTTTCAATTGCTGGCATTTCTCGGAGTTTCAATCGGAGCGGCTTTCGCCCAAGATGCCGCCGCGCCAGCTGATGCTCCCGCCGCGAACGCTTCCCCCGACGCAGCGGTCAGCGAAGCGGCGGTCGATCCGGAATCGGACCCGCAGGCCGAGGCGATCGTTCGCCAATTGCGGCCCTCGCTGGTCACGATTCGTGTGAAGGGACGCGATGGGCAACAGCGTGGGCTGGGCTCGGGCTTCATCGTCGACGCCGAGGGCTTGATCGCGACGAATCTGCATGTAATCAGCGAAGGACGCCGATTTTCAGTCGAAACGGCTGACGGTCAGTCATTAAAAGTCTTGGCGGTCGAAGCGTCCGACAGCACGCACGATCTGGCGTTGGTCCGCGTCGAGCTGCAGGATACGAAACTTGTTCCGCTGCAATTGGCCGCCGCCGATTCGATCGCTCAGGGAGCGACGGTGATGGCGCTCGGGAATCCGTTGGGGCTGGAGTACAGCGTCGTGCAAGGGATCGTTTCAGCGATCCGCGATGTCGACGATCGTCAGATGATTCAGGTGGCGATGCCGATCGAATTCGGCAACAGCGGCGGACCGCTTGTCGATGCGAAGGGGCAGGTCCACGGGATCATTAATATGAAGAGCGCGATCCAAGAACGGGTCGGTTTTGCGATTCCGATCGCCCGACTGCACGAGTTGCGAGCGCGGCCGAATCCCGTCGTGATCGATCGCTGGGCGCGGTTGGGGCGGCTGGACGAAAAACGCTGGACGCCACAAGCGGGAGCCGATTGGCAGCACAGCAGCGGGATGATCCAGGTTCGCGGCAGTGGTGGCGGAATCGGCGGTCGGTCGCTGTGCGTGTCGTCGCTCGCCATTCCAGAGGAACCGTTTGAGATCTCGGTCAGCGTCCGTCTGCACGATGAAACCGGCGCGGCGGGGCTGATCTTTCACCGCGACGCGAAGGACCGACACTACGGGTTTTATCCCAGCAATGGGCGGCTGCGGTTGAGTTGCTTTCTGGGCCCTTCGGTCTTCTCTTGGCAGGTGCTGGCCGAAGTCGACTCGCCCGATTTTCTGCCGGGCCAATGGAATCGTTTGAAGGTTCGCATCGACGATCAGGGAATCAAGTGTTACGTCAACGGCAAGCTGGCGATCGAATCCAACGATACTCAATTGACCGGCGGCAACGCTGGCTTGGCGACTTTTCGGTCGACCTCGGCCGACTTCCGGCAGTTCCGCGTCGGCGATATTTCGGAAGACGATCAACTGGCCGGGCCGGCTCAAGATTGGTTCGCTGCGACGGCGTCCGATCCTCAGAAGCTCGATGCCGTTTCGCAAAGTGAGCTCGAGATGTTGGCGGACAGCCGCGACGCCAGCGTGTTGGAACTGGCGCGTCGTGCGATTCAATTACAGCGTCAAGCGAAACAGATGCAAAAGCTGGCCGAAGATGTTCGCCGGGTCCCGGTGTTGCGAGCGTTGGGCGATCTGCTGACCGGAGAGGACGAAGACGATCTGTTGCGCGGGGCGCTGTTGGTCGCGTCGTTGGACAATCCCGATCTCGATATCCAAGCCTATCTCGATCGGATCGATCAGATGGCTGGCGAGATCCGCGAGGGGCTCGCTGAAGACGCCGATCCGGCGGCGCGGCTGAAACAACTCGATCGCTATCTGTTCGAAGAGAACGGTTTTCACGGCGGCCGCGACGAATATTATCATCCCGCCAACAGCCATCTGAATCGTGTGATCGACGATCGCGAAGGGCTTCCGATCACGATGGCGATCCTGTACATCGAACTCGGTCGTCGGCTGGGGCTGGAGATCGAAGGGGTCGGATTGCCGGGGCACTTTGTCGTCCGGCATATCGATGGAGAAAGCGAAGGGCAGTTGATCGATGTCTTTGAACGGGGCGAGCGAATGTCGCGCGCCGACGCGGCTCGGATCGTGCTGCAGTTTTCCGGCCGAATGCTCGAGGGGAACGATCTTCGCCCGCAGACGACCGAAGATATTTTGATCCGCGTGCTGCGGAACCTGATGGGATCGGCGGGGCGATTGCGCGACGCCGAAGCGGTGTTGCGGTATATCGATGCCTTGGTCGCGCTGCGTCCCGACGATGGCGAATACCGGATGATGCGAGCCGCGGCGCGGCATCAGACCGATCGCGATCATGCGGCGTTGGAAGATCTTCAGTGGTTGATCCAGAACCAACCGCCGGGGATCGACATCCACGAAGTCCAAGAGATGCGTGACTTCTTGCTGAAGTAGGGGCTCGCGAAGTGTGTCCCTTCGCCGCGGATGGTGAAGCAATGACGATTGCGGTGTTTGGGCGACAGGTCCGCGGAAACCTCAACTTATGGGTGGAATCCCAGCCAAACGAGGTTGACCGTTGGTCCGCTTCCACGCAAACTATTGATGCATAGTTTAATTCCTAGTGGGTGTTCACCGATGTCCAGCAGCCAGTTGCAAAAAGAACTCAAGAAGAAACGCCCCTTCGAATCGCCCGAACAGGAAGCGATCTTGAACCTGTTGCGGACCAACGACCAATTTCAGAATCGGTTTGGGCGGCTGTTCCGCGAATATGGTCTGACCTCGTCGCAGTACAACGTGTTGCGAATCTTACGCGGCGAGGGGAACCCGCTGCCTTCGTTGGAGATCGCCGAGCGGATGATCCAAGTTGTGCCGGCGATCACCGGGCTGATCGACCGCTTGGAAAAGCAGGGGTTGGTCACGCGAAAACGCTGCCTGGAAGATCGCCGCGTGATCTACATCGAGATCACCGACAGTGCGCTGGCGCTGCTGAAACAGATCGACGAACCATTGCTCAGTCTTCACAAGCGGTTGATCGGACACCTGAACCGCACCGAACTGAAGGAACTCAGTCGGCTGCTGGAGAAGGCTCGGTTGAGTCTGCCGGGACTGGACGATTGAATTCGGTACCGCCGCCGGTCACAACCAGTGTTTTAATGAGCGGGTAGGCTGAAACATAAACGCTGATCGCCCTGTGTTCCGCTGCGGCTTTTGCTTGCAAGTCTATAGATTTAGGGTAAAATCGGCGGCTGCGTTGCCGGGTTTCGGCGGCGATTCCTGGCGGAGTTCCAACCGATGTCATCGAATGCAACGCGATTTTTCTTTGGTTGTCCAGTATTGCCGTTGCTTTCTCGCGTCCTGTTCTTCGCCAGTTGCCTCCTGCTGACGTCGGTCGCTAGCGCCGCCCCCAACGTCTTGTTCATCGTCGCCGACGATTTGAACTGTGCGATCAGCCCCTACGGCGATCCCGTTGCCAAGACGCCGAATTTGGAACGCCTTGCCAAACGTGGGCTGACGTTCACGCGGACTTATTGCCAACAAGCGGTCTGCAATCCATCGCGGTCTTCGTTTTTGACGGGGCTGCGTCCCGATACGGTCAAAGTCGACGATCTTCGCAAGTATTTCCGCAATACGGCGGCCGGTGGCAGCACGCTGGTCACGCTCCCCCAGCACTTCAAGAACCACGGATATTTCTGTCAGAACATCGGCAAGATGTTTCACAATATGGGCGACACACAAGACCGCCGCTCGTGGTCGATCGATGAAGTCCTGTTTCGCGGCACCCACGCGGCCGACACGATTTACAACAACACGCCCAGCGGTGGCAAGCCGCGGCAATTTAAGGCTCCGGCGACCGAAGCTCACGACGTTCCCGATACCGCCTATCGCGACGGGCAGATCGCCAATCTGGCGGCGGCGATGATTCGCGATCACGCCACCAGCGACCAACCGTTTTTCCTGGCGGTTGGATTCTGGCGGCCCCACCTGCCGTTTGTCGCTCCGCGGCGGTACTGGGATTTATATGACGCCGACACGATCCCGATGCCCGACCCCGCGGCGGCGCCAGAAGATGTGCCAGCGATCGCGATGCATCCCTCCTCCGAAATCCGCGGCTACGGCGGTGTGCCGAAAGATCGTCCGCTCAGCGAGGCGGAGGTTCGGCATCTGCGCCACGGCTATTACGCATCGATCAGTTTCATCGACGCGCAGGTCGGCGAGATCTTGGACGCTTTGGACGCAAGCGGTCGAGCCGACGACACCATCGTTGTCTTCACGTCCGACCACGGCTTCCACATCGGCGAACGCACGCTATGGGGAAAGACCTCCAATTTTGAACTCGACGCCCGCGTGCCGCTGATCGTTGTCGCCCCACGGCATCCGGCCAGCCAAGGCAAATCGACGCCAGCTCTAGCTGAACTCATCGACCTCTATCCAACTCTCGCCCAGCTCGCTGGCATCTCCGACGACCTCCCGCGGCGACTGGAAGGGACCAGTTTGGCGCCGATCTTCGAAGACCCCAAAGCTTCGGTCAAACAAGCTGCTTTCACTCAACATCAACAACCCTTTTACGGCAATCCCAGCAACTGGAAGGCTTGGGGATGTTCGATGCGAACCGATCGCTGGCGGTACACCCGTTGGACGGCGATCGACAGCGGCGACGTGATCGCGCGGGAACTTTACGATCACGACCACGATCCGCTGGAAACCACCAATCTCGCCGCCGATCGCGAACACGAGAAAATGATCGCGGAATTTGATCAAACATTAGCCAATGCGTTTCCAGAGCGACAACAATAGACGGTTTCCGCTTTTGGAAGCTTCCCACCCCTACCTGTTTGCGACGGTGCCACGCCGACGCTCCACCCCACGTGACGATCCAACCCAACCGCCATCGACAATTACTTCCGAGGTGATGAAAGTGACACGAATCCTAACCCGGCTGCCCCTCGTTGCAGCGCTGATGTTTGCCAGTTGCCTGACGGCTCAAGAGAGCGACTGGAAACTGTTGCCACTGGAATACAACAACCCCGGCCTGAAGGTCGATCTGGGCGTTGGGCTGTGGGCCTGGCCGATGCCGATGGATTACGACGGTGACGGTGATATCGACTTGTTGGTGTCGTGTCCCGACAAACCCTCCAACGGCGTCTATTACTTCGAGAATCCGTCGCAAGACCCAGCTGAAAAGATGCCGGTCTTTCTCCCCGGAGTTCACGTTGGCAAGACTTCGCACAACATGCAGGTCAGCTACGTCGATGGCAAGCCGCGGATCCTGCATACCCGTTTTGAATACCCTCGCGACGAAGCGACGGGTGCGTTTGCCTTCGACAAGAGAAAGCAGATCTATCCTAAGGGGAACGTCCACGAAAACAACGTCCGCGGAAACATGTGGCGGTACGTCGATTACGATGGCGACGGTGATCACGACATCGTCGTCGGCGCCGGCGATTGGTCGGAATACGTGTGGGACAACGCTTACGATCGCAATGGCCTTTGGAAGAACGGGCGGCTGCGTGGTTACGTCTACTTGATCGAGAACGCTGGCAGCGATCAGGAGCCGCAGTATTCCGACAAGCCTGTCAAATTGCAGGCTGGTGGCGGCGATATCGACGTCTACGGCTGGCCCTCGCCCAACTTCGCCGACTTCGATGGCGATGGCGATCTCGACTTGTTGTGCGGTGAATTCCTCGACGGCTTCACCTACTTCGAGAACATCGGCACGCGGACAGAGCCAGAATACGCTGCCGGCAGCAAGTTGGCCGACGATACCGGCAAGCCGCTGGTGATGGATCTGCAGATGATTACTCCCACCGCGTTCGATTGGGATGGCGATGGCGATCTCGATTTGATCGTCGGCGATGAAGATGGACGCGTCGCGCTTGTCGAAAACAGTGGCCAGATGCGCGGCAGCAAGCCGGTCTTCTTGGCTCCCGTCTACTTTCAACAGGAAGCCGATACGCTGAAGTTTGGTGCGTTGGCGACCCCCGCAGTCTACGACTGGGATGGCGATGGCGACGAGGACATCCTGTGTGGCAACACGGCGGGATACATCGGTCTGTTCGAAAATCTTGGCGCCGGCGAGAACGGAGCGCCAAAGTGGGCCGCTCCTAAACTGCTGGAAGCGAAGCAGAGTGAAGCCGCTGACAGTTCGCAGGTCTTCCGAGTCCTCGCTGGCAGCGACGGTTCGATCCAGGGGCCGTGCGAAGCGAAGTGGGGTTACACGACGCTTTCGGTTGCCGATTGGGATGGCGATCAAGATCCCGACGTCATCTACAACTCGATCCTCTCTCGCGTCGGCGTGTTGCGGAACGACGGTGGCGTGTTGATCGACACTGCGTTGGAGACCGGACAACGCGAAGCTCCGCCAAGATGGTATTGGTGGCAGACGTTGGCGTCGGACACGTTGACCCAGTGGCGGACGACTCCATTTGCCATCGATTTCGATGCCGACGGTAGCGTCGATTTGGTGATGCTGGATCAAGAAGGATTCCTGACGCTGCGACGCGGTGGCAAAGCTGCCGAACGCATTTTTGTCGACGAGAACAATCAACCGTTGCAGTTGAACACCAGGTCGTGTGGCAGTTCGGGACGCGTCAAACTGACGGTTGTCGACTGGGACGGCGACGGGCGATTGGACGTGCTGGTCAACTCGCAGAACGCTCTTTGGTACCGCAACTGCGAAGATCGCGATGGCAAGATCGTACTGAAGAAGGTCGGCAATCTGGCGCGGCGGAACGTCGCTGGGCACACATCCAGCCCCGCGGTCTGCGACTTCAATCGCGACGGCAAACCCGATCTGTTGATCGGTGCCGAAAACGGACGACTCTATTTCGCCGACCACAACGACTGCATTGCCTATCCCGAGGAGAAGCTGGTGGCTGCAAAACCTAAGGCGATCGAGGAGCCCAAATTCCCTGGTTTTGTCAGTGAGGAATTCGTCTACACCAAAGCCAGTTTCCCGCAGTGCCATGCGTCGACGATCTGCGAGACCAATCGTGGGTTGGTGGCCGCTTGGTTCGGTGGAACGCGAGAGAAGGATAAAGACGTTGGCATCTGGGTCAGCTATCACGATGGAAACGGATGGTCGTCACCGAGGGAATGGGCCAACGGCGTGCAGCACGATGGGCTTCGGTATCCCTGCTGGAACCCCGTCCTCTACCAATCGCCTGGAGATGGGCCGACGTTGCTGTTCTTCAAAGTTGGCCCCGACCCACAAACTTGGTGGGGCGAGGTGATGGTCAGTTACGACCGTGGGCGTTCGTTTGTCGAGCGCAAACGATTGCCCGAAGGGATCGATGGCCCGGTCCGTTGCAAGCCGATCCTGTTGGCCGATGGCAAGACGCTGCTGTCGGGTTCGTCGACCGAATACGACGGTTGGACGATCCACTTCGAATCGACAACGCTGACCGATGGGCAGCCCAGCGGAACCTGGAAACGTGTCGGCCCGATCGAACCGGCGACCGATTTCAACGCGATCCAGCCGACGATCCTGCAGCACGCCGATGGGCGTTTGCAGGTGCTGTGCCGGACCAAGGAGAGCGTGATCGTCAGCAGCTTCTCCGACGACGAGGGTGCTTCGTGGTCGAAGCTGGAACCGATCGACATGCCGAATCCGAACTCGGGAATCGACGTCGTGACACTCAAGGATGGCCGTCAATTGATGATCTACAATCACCTTGGCAGCGGCAAAACCGGCTGGGGGCGACGCGGTCTGCTGAACCTGGCGATCTCCGACGACGGCCTGGCGTGGCATAAGGTCGGCGTTGTCGAACGCGATGAAAAGGGTGAATTCAGCTACCCCGCGATCATCCAATCCGACGACGGTTTGGTCCACATCAGCTACACCTGGAAGCGTCAGCGGATCAAACATGTGGTCGTCGATCCGGCAAAGATCCTTGCCGGAAGCCTGTTGAGCAAAGACAATTGGGATGCAGAGTGATTTCTGCATATCGAATCCCCCAATTTTTCAGAGCTCATGAATAATAACCTCTTCAATCGACGCGACGCCCTGGCCATGCTGGGGCTCGCGACAGCGGGTGCGGCGATGGCTGCCGACAACGCAGCGGCACCAACAAAGGCCAAGAAAAAGATCCTGCTGCGATCGTCTTGGCAAACCGTCAACATCGGCGACATCGCTCACACGCCCGGAGTGCTGCAAATCCTGCGGACTCACATGCCCGACGCGGAGATCACGCTGTGGCCTAGCCGCGTCGACAATGGAGTCGAAGAGTTGCTGCGGGCCGAGTTTCCGAAGCTGAAGATCATCAAAACCGCTGCCCAGCGGAAGCAGGCTTTTGAAGAGTGTGAGTTTCTGTTGCACGGTTCGGGGCCTTCGTTGGTTGCACAAAAAGATGTGATTCGTTGGCGCGACGAGACACAAAAACCGTATGGCGTCTATGGGATCACGCTACCGTCGAAAGGATCGGCTTCCACGAAACCGACGACGGAACCTGCGATGGCGAAGACGATCGAGGTGCTGAGCGGTGCCGAGTTTGTTTTCTTCCGCGATTCGCATTCGCTGGCTCTGGCCAAAGAAAAGGGTTGCCAATCGAAGATCATGGAATTTGGTCCCGACGGCGCGTTTGCTTGCGATCTGCGGGAACCGGAAAAAGCGAACGCCTTCTTAAAAGCCAACGATCTGCAGCCGGGCAAGTTCCTGTGCTGTATTCCGCGGCTGCGTTACACGCCCTATTGGACGATCAAGGATCGCCCGTTCGACGAGGTGAAACACGCGCGGAACGAAGCGATGAAAGAGCACGATCATGCGCAGCTGCGTCGAGCGATCGTCGAAGTGGTGAAGACGACCGATCTGAAAGTCTTGGTCTGTCCCGAAGATCAAACGCAGATGAAAGTCGGCAAAGAATTGTTAGTCGATCCGCTGCCGGCGGAGATCCGCAAACGTGTCGTTTGGCGGCCGAACTATTGGTTGACGGGCGAAGCGGTCAGCACGTATGTGCAAAGTGCGGGGCTGTTTGGCAACGAGATGCATTCGCCGATCATGTGCATCGGCCACGGCATCCCGGCGATCGTCTGCCGCTGGGCCGAACAGACGTCCAAGGGCTACATGTGGGAAGACATCGGGCTGGGAGATTGGCTATTCGATCTGGACAATCCCGCCGACATGCCGAAGATCGTCCCCGCGGTTCTCGAGATGGCTCAAAACCCCGACAAAGCCAAACAAATCGCTGCGGCGGGTCGCAAGGTTGTCGAGCGAAGGCAAGCCGAAACGATGGCCGTCTTAAAGCGTTCGCTCGCTTAGACGATTGCAGCGAAGTCCAACACGGAATGCGTTGCGCTAAGCAATCATCGCTTGGCCACAACCGCTGGCTTCACTTGCCAGCCGCATGGAAGGTGAGACGTTCGAAACGTGGCACGCCACGTTCGCGATGTCGTCGCAAGAAAGATCGGCTGAAGTCTTTGACGTCAGCGGTTGCGCGTCACGACGAGGGTCGTGACAAAGAGTGGTCGGCGATCCATCGCCTTTGAGGCACCAACGTGCAACGCGACTGTTCGCGTTGCAGGGGGCAGCAAAAGGGGAGGCTTCGCCGAGGGGCGTCGCTTATTGAGCGATCGTGACCTTTTCGATGATCACGGGAGTGCGTGGGACGTCGCCGTGAGGGCCAACGTTTCCGGTGGCAACTTTGCCGATCGCGTCGACGATTTCGGTTCCCTTGGTCACTTTGCCAAACACGCAATACCCAAAACCATCGCGAGCGTTGGCCCGGTCCAAGAAACCGTTGTCGGTGCCGGTGTTGATGAAGAACTGGCTGGTCGCGCTGTGAGGATTCGGAGTCCGCGCCATGGCGATCGTGTACTTTTCGTTCTTGAGTCCGTTGGCCGATTCGTTTTGAATCATCGCGCCGGTCTCTTTCTCTTGCATGTTGGGCGTGAATCCACCGCCTTGGATCATGAACCCATCGATCACGCGATGGAAGATCGTGCCGTCGTAGAAGCCTTTGTTAGCGTAGTTAACAAAGTTCTTAACGGTCTCGGGAGCTTTGTCGGGATACATCTCGATCTGGATCGGCCCCATCGAGGTCTTCATATCGACAACAACAGGATTGGCAGCGCTAAGCGTGGCGGTGGCCAACAGTGTTACGGCAAGCATCGCAGCGAAATTTCGCATCGGGTAGATACTCCTTGGTATCGGAAAGGCAGGTGGTTAGGTTTCACATCGCCCAGAGTCGTCGCAGCGGAATGAAACCGAGGGTTCTTGAGGTTCAACGACAGGCTATTGTCCGTACCTGACCTGCAAAGGCAAGTCCAATCGATCGAAGTCTTTTCTATAAACCAAGTTTTGCTAGCAAACCCTAGCTTACTCAGATCGAAGCGTTCTCGCCGTTTTTTGAGTGAAGCAGGAGCAACACATCACTTCACCCTCCCAAAACGCAGTTTGGTAGGGAGGGTCGAACCAGCGCAGCGAGGTTCGGGGAGGGGAGTCCGCGGGGAATTCCAAGCGTCTCGAACCAGCGGAAGGCCCTCCCCGAAAAACGTCGCTAAACGCTCGTTTTCCGACCCTCCCTGGCTTCGCCGGGCGAGTGAAGCAACCCACTACTTCACCCTCCGCAAACGCAGTTTGAGGGGAGGGTCGAACCAGCGAAGCGAGGTTCGGGGAAGGGAGTCCGCGGGGAATTCCAAGCGTCTCGAACCAGCGGAAGGCCCTCCCCGAAAAACGTCGCTAAACGCTTGTTTTCCGACCCTCCCTGGCTTCGCCGGGCGAGTGAAGCAACCCATTACTTCACCCTCCGCAAACGCAGTTTGAGGGGAGGGTCGAACCAGCGAAGCGAGGTTCGGGGAGGGGAGTCTGCGGACGATCCCGTGCCGCTCGAACCATGGTAATGCCCTCCCCGAAAAACGTCGCTAAACGCTCGTTTTCCGACCCTCCCTGGCTTCGCCGGGCGGGTGAATTAATGCATCCTTCACCCTGCTCAACCAAACAGTCCGTGCAGATACCACTGGCTGGTCGTCAGTTTGCGATAGATCCAGAACCAATCGCCTTGATTGGTCTCGATGCGAAAGTAATCGCGGCGGATCATCGATCCGCTCCACCAAGCTGTCTCGATTCGCTCGGGGCCCCAAAAACGATGCGTCTGCAGTTGGCGATCGCGGTATCCGAACAGCATCGGCGGCGTCCCCCGCTCGATCTTGAAGACTGTCAGTTCGATCGGTGCTTTCAACAATTGGATCGGTCGCCGCAGCGGGTCGTGCGGCGAGGGGACAAAGCTTTCGCTGTCGGATTGCTCGTTGAAAAATCCCCGCGGCTTCGTCGAACGGGATGATTTTCGAACGGCCGATCGGCTGCCGCCGCGTCGCATCCGCGCGATCTCACCGACCGGTTGGCCAGTCAACGGTTGAGTTCGGTAGGCTGATTCGGGTTCAGGATTCCGCGTCGCCCGGACTCCCAACACCGATTGGCGCCCCAGTCGTCCCGCCAGGTTATCGATCAGATTGGCAAGCGCCGGAGCGCTGTTGGCATGCGTCGACACGTCGCCGATCAGATCGGGTTGGCGTTGCTGCAGCGGAGCGGTTAACGTGGCGGAGACCGCCACGCGATGGACGTCGGCCGGCAACCGCTGGCGGCCGAAATGATTGGCCAATAAACGGTTGAGGTGTTGGTCGTCGGCGGTCGGCGCGAATAAGCTCAATCGCATCTCGACAGCTTCGTGCTGCAGCAGGTCAAACCGGCAAGCGATCCGCAGCGCGCCGTGACCACGCCGTCGCAGCCCCTTCACCAACCGCTGCATCAATTGTTCGCTGCTGTAGATCAGGATCTCCGTGTCGCGCGTCGGATGCTCCAGATCGATGCTGACATGATCTTCGGGACGGTGGTGGTAGACGGGCAGCGGTTCGTCGGCGCGACCTAACAGTTGGTCGATCCGCAACATCAAATCGGCACCCAGCCGCGTGGCAAGTCCTTCGCGAGGGAGCCGCAGCAATTGACCAAATTGCTCGATCCCCAGCCGAGCCAGCGTCTCGACACAAGCCGGTTCCAACCGCATCACGCGGGTTGGCATCGAGACCAAGTGATGGAACTCGGTCTCCGGTTTGGTGATGCAATAACGTTTTGTTGTTTCGATGGTCTTGCGACGCGAGGCGGGGCTTCGCGCCAAACCCCACGCGGCGGCTAACGTGCTGGCCAGCGCGATCCGAACCTGCAGGTTGCGGCTTTGGAAAAATTCATCGATCTGGCGGCAGAGCGATTCTTCGCCATCGAACAACGGACCGATCCCGGTCACGTCCATCACCAAGCCTTGCGGCATGTGCAGCAGCTGGCCCGCCCAAGGGCGTGGGCCCAGCGGTTCCATGCCGACTAGCGGACTGAAGCGTTCGGTGCAGGCGGCGGCGAGTTCCTGCAGCGCTTCGAGGTCGGCTTGAGCGTCGTGCGGTTGAGTCGTCGATTGCGCATCGGTTGCCGCTTCGATCAACGAAGTCGCTTCGCCGCCCGACATCTCGACTTTGATCCCCGCCATCGCGGCGCGGCGACAGCAGGCGACGACGCGCTGTCCGCGGCGAGGGTCGCGAGCGATCAAGACCAGCGGCGGGCGATCAGGCCCGGCGGGCAGATTGCTGGCGGCGTGCAGTCTTTGGATGGGCCAATTCGGCAGCCAAATGCTGAGCACTCTTGGATTCACGTGGCAGTTCCTTGCGAACGATTCGCGACTGTTGATCGATCTGCAGCATCAATTGCTGTCCGGCGGTAGCCCCGCGGGCACGCAGCAACCGCACGGCCAGCAGGCGGTCGGAATTCGCCGTCAGAATGGAGGTCGGGGCAGCCGATCGGGGGACGACTCCGCGGACCTGCCAACGGACCTCGGCCCAGCTGGTTTGCCGGATCGCTGTCGCTGGCCGCAACAGCATCCCCAACGTCGCTCCCGTTTCGGCAGCCAATTGCAACCGCCGGGCATCGTTGTCCTGCAGATTCCCGATGCGTCCCCAAACCGCCGCTACCGCGGAACAGCGAAGCGATTGGTCGAGCGACCAGATCAGGTCTTCTCGCGACTTGGGCTGCAGCAGCACGATCGCATCGGCTGGCAACCCGGCAGCGATTGCGGCGGGGGGATAAAACGTCCGCTCGGTGTCGACGATCACGACCTTCCCCCCGGTGTGCCGATGAGCCGCGACCGCACCGGTCAGCGACAACCAAGCCGCACCGCCGGCGTGCCCGACGTCGATCCATTCGACCAATGAACCAGGGGGATAACCGGCTTGGGGGAGCAGTGCATCCAGCGGTTCGATGCCCGAAGAGATGGCCTGCGACTCGGGACGCCGAGCCGCTTCGACGCGGCGGAGCTGTTTTCGTAAGCTAGACAAAACGTCCGCTTTGCCGGCGGGCGGCTGGCACTCGTCCTGCTCGCCGTTTTTCGGACACCGTTGCTGTGTGGAAAAAACGTCAGTTTTGGCGTCTGGCGGCGCGGCAGCTAGCTCGGCAGAACCCGCGGCCAGCGGTGGTTCCACCGGCGGCTGAGCCTTCCTTTCTGGAAATGCTAGCGTTTTTGCAGGCTCATCCCACAATTGCAGTTGCACAGACATCGCTCCCTCACCATGAACTTGATGTATCGGTGAAACATCAATGCTATCACCAACAATTCAGTTGTCCACGAAGAGGATATTTGGCGTTTGGACACGTTTGGTCCCCGCCAAAAAAGGGTTCCCAGCAGGGGGGCGTGACGCGGTCGAGTGCGGCGTTAGTTGGGAGTTGCCAGTTGTTCTGCGCCGCCGGCGATGATCACTTCGGGCGTTCCGCGATCTCCGCAGGCGATTTCGTCGAGGAACATCTGCACGCCCAGCGGTGGTGGGATCAGGGTCAGCCCGCGCGCCGTGAGATGCTTTTCCAGGTCGGCGACCATGCCGATCTCCGCCCACGGTCCCCAAGCGACAGCAAAGGTCCGCGTTTGCGGCCAAGCTTGGTTCAGCGTGCAGGCGACTTTGCCCAAGACCTCGTTCGCCGCCGCGTAGTCGCTCTGCCCGCGGTTGCCAAATCGGCTGGCGACCGAAGCAAACAGGGCGAGGAACTTCAATTGGTTGGGGGCGATCGCATCGATCAGTCCTGCTGTGCTGTGGACTTTGGTGTTGAAGACGCGATCGAACGAATCGGGAGTCTTGTCGCGCAACAGCTTGTCTTCGATCACTCCCGCGCCGTGGACCACTCCGGCGATCTGGCCGTATTCGGCTTGGATGTTATGCAGCATGGCGGCAAACGATTCGCGATCCGAGACGTCGACCGATCGGTAGTCGGCATGGCCGCCAGCCTGCCGGATTCGATCCAACGTCTGCCGAATCTCGCGGGCCGCCATGATGCGATTCGCTTGCCGTCCGATCTCGGCCGGTTTGGGCGTTTCGCCTCGCGCTTTGGCCAGCTGGATCAGGGCGGATTTCAGTTCCACGTCGCTGGTCGCCGCAGCGATCTCCGCCGGTTCAACCTGTTCGGGCAATTGAGACCGTCCCAGCAAAACCAGTTGCGATTGATACTTCTTCGCCAGGCCGACCGCCATCTCAGCGGTGATCCCTCGGGCGCCACCGGTCATCACGATCACTTCGCCCGGTTCCAGAACCAGTTTGTTTTCGCTGGCGGGATCGATCGTCGCGGCGATCGGTTCCCAGGTGATCCGGCCAGCGCTGCTGACACCAATCTCCAGCGGTCCGGTCGACTGACCCAGTTCCGCCGCGATGGCATCAAAGGTCGTGGAGGTGTTCATTTCGGGGGAGATATCGACGGCGCGAACCAAGACGTCGGGCCATTCCAAGCCGATGCATTTAACCAGACCCAAGATACCGCCATGGGCGGCGCGAGCGATTGGTTGGTCGGCCGACGTGCCGTAGCCGAGTCGCCCGTCGATCGCGGTTGCTGCCAGCAGGACTGCGCTGCCGTTCTTAGCCGCTTCGGTTAGATCGGATTCCATCGCTCGAGCCAACAGGTAGAGCGATCGGGAATCGCGGCGTGCGCGATCGACAAGGGTGTCGGTGTCGCTAAACTGCGACAGAGGCGATAGATGGATCAGTCCGGCCAGGGCGTCGTGGTGCTGACGCAGAGCTGGGATCAGAGCATCGATCACCGCGGCGTCGCTGAGATCGGCTTCGATCACATCGTCGATCGTCGACAGGTCCAACGGTTTGCCGTCGACGTGACGCAGCAGAACGGTTGGATGGTCGAACATGTCAAAACGTTCGACGACTTTGTTGGCGATCCCGCGGTCGTCGCAGGTGATGACAACGGTTCCGGCGGGCAAGATCCCAGCACCCAGGTTGCTGCCCAGCGGCGCGGGGATCAACCGCACGCCACCTCGCGAGATCGGAATCGTTCCGTCGTCGACGACCTCGGCGGCTGGGGATGCTTCGGGCGCAGGGGGTGTTGATTCCACAGCGGTCGCGGCTTCGGCAACGGCTGTTGGTTCAGCGGGTTCGACCGCCGCAGCGGCTGGATCTACGACGTCACTTTTTTTTTTGCGTCGTCGCTGAAGATCGCTTCATCGAGATAGTCGACGATTCCTCGCAGCGTGCGAAGCGTCGTCAACTTCTCCAGTTCCAACGTATCTTCCAGCGATTCGCCGTCGCCAGCGAGCTGCAGGACTTCGGCGAGGTTCCCCAGGATCTCGACCCGTTTGATCGAATCGATTCCGAGATCGCCTTCGAGGTCGGCTTCCATGTCGAGCATGTCGACGGGGTAACCGGTCCGGTCGGCGACCAGTTCCAGCAACGCTTCTTCGGCTTGTTGAATCGACGCGGGAGCCGCTTGGTCGTTGTCGGTCGGCGCGGCGGCGGCGGCTGGTTCGGCAACTGCGGGCGATGGCGCGGCGGGTGTCGGTTCCGGTGCAGCGGCTGGCGCCGGTGCGGGAGCGGGAGCAGCGGCAGCTGGTGGTGCAGCGGCGACTGGCGCGGCGGCAGGGATCGCCGGTGCGGGCTTCGCTGCGTGGCCGTTTTCGCCGTTGTGGCTGATCGCCGCGTAGGTCGGCTGCGGTCGCTGAGCGATCTGCGGTTGAGCGGCTTGAGGGAGCATGCCGTTGTCGGATTCGGGAGCTTCCCCTTGCAAGTACGTGACCATCACATCGCGTTGCGTTTGCAAGAACTGACGCATCAGTTGTTGGTAGCCAAGCATCACGGCTGTTGCTTCGTCATGATACGTGGCGGCGGGTGTTTGAGCCGATCCGTTGGTTTCTTGTGGAAGACGATTCGTAGCGGAGGATGTTAGTTGCATGGTGTTTTGATCAGATGGAACAACGGGAGTTGGAGCTGTCGGTTTTTGCGGCCGCTGTGGCGCGGCAGATGCTGCTGGCGGCAGCGGCTTCGTTTCACGAGGTTTTTGTGTTGGGACTTGTTGTGGTTTTTGCAGCTCCGCTGCGACGGCAATCGGTTTTGCCGTTGCCGCAGCCGCCGATGGTTTGGCGGCGGGTTCCTGTTTCGCAGGTTGGCCGTTTCCTGTGGCGGCCGGCCGAGGTTTGTCGGCGTCGGGATGACGCTGCCCCAGATAATGTTTTTCCGGTTCGTTGATCGGGCGGTTCCGCATCCCGTTGACCATCCATGCGTTCTTAGGATAGTCGGGATGGCCGATCTGTGAATTCAATTTTCGCAGGTCGATGCGTTGCGGAGCACGTGCGGCAAACAGAGCCGAAGGCCGGATGCCGTCGACACCCGCGGTGATCAAGCGGCCCAGCGTGTGAACCAGTTGAGACAACGAATCGCGACCGCGTCGATCGATCGACACGGCGGTGTGCGGTTGGTCTTTCAACGTTTGCCCGACCAGACCGGTCAACGCGCTGCCGGGGCCGACTTCGATAAACGTTCGCACACCGTCGGCGTGCATCGCGGCAACCTGTTGACGGAAGCGAACCGGCGATGCGAGGTGCGTCTTGAGCGTGGCGAGCATCTCTGCCGGAGCGGCCGGATGTTTGGCGGCGGTTGTGTTGCTGTAGACCGTTCGCTGTGGAGCTTTCCATGCAAGCGAATCGAGCTTCTCGGCAAAGGCGGTTCCAGCGGCGGCGACTTGCGGTGAATGGAAGGCACACGAGACGTCCAACTTGACGACTCGCATTCCGGCGGCCGTCAGTTTTTCGATCGCGCTGTCGACCGCTGCGGTCGGACCGGAGATCACGATCTGCTGCGGCGAGTTGTCGTTGGCGATCGTGATCGCTTCGGCCAATCCGGCGGCGGATAGCTCTTTTTGAATCGTGGCTGCGTCGGCGGAAACCGCCGCCATCGCACCGGCAAAACCGCCGTCGGGCTGCGGTTGAGCGGCCGATCGCATCGCGTCGCCACGCGCCGCGGCAAGGCTCAGCAGATCGTCGTACGTCAACGCTTCGGCGGCTGCCACGGCGACTAGTTCGCCAAAGCTGTGACCGCCGACGACATCGGCGCGAATCCCCAACGCATCGATCACCTGCAGCGCGGCCCACGATGTGGCGGCGAGTGCCGGTTGAGCGACCGCTGTGTCGGCCAAGGCCTTGCGGTTGGCATCGCGATCGGCGTCGGTGAACGGCGATGGCGGATAGATCAGTTGAGCAAATCGACTGGCAAAATGTTCGTCGTAGACCGCTGCGGCATGATCGACCGCAGCGTGTGCTGCGGGGAATGCGAGCAGCAGTTCGGCGAGCATGTCGGGATATTGTGCCCCTTGGCCGGGGAACAGCAGCGCGACTTTGCCCGCGGTCTCGGGTTCGATCTCGGCCAGGTAGATGCCGCGCGGATCGGAGATCGCCAACGGCGTCGCTTCACATTTTTTGATAGCGATCGCAAGATGATCGGTCAGCTGGCCCAGGTCTTTGGCAACGATTGCCGCCACGCATTCGGCGGCGGTTGTCTTTTCAAAGGCATCGGCCAGCGAAGCCGCCAGTTCGGGCAGTTCCGGCATCGCGCCGGCGGCAAGCCAGGCCTGGATCCGCGTTAGTTCGGTTCGCAACGCGGCGGGATTCGCCGCTCGCCAGACCAGCAATTCGGCGGGCCAGTGGTCGCGAGCAACCTCGGGCGGATTGGCGAAGTCTTCGGTATATTCTTCCAAGACCAAGTGGACGTTGGTGCCACCAAATCCGAACGCGCTGACTCCGGCGCGACGCGGGTGGTCTTCGCCATTGATCCAGGGACGCGTCTCGGTGTTCAAGTACAGCCCAGTGTTAGGGAAGTCGATCGCGGGGCTGGGCGTTTCGACGAGCGTTGGGGGCAGGGTCTTGGTGTGCAAGGCCATCGCGGCTTTGATCAGACCCGCGACGCCGGCGGCACACTTGCTGTGACCGATCATCGATTTGACGCTGCCGATCGCGACCGATTGGCGGCGGGCTCCCGATTCGTCCAGGACGGTCGCGACCGAAGTCGCTTCGGTCCGATCGCCGACAACGGTTCCGGTTCCATGGGCTTCGACCAAACCGATCGACGATGGTTCGACGCGGGCTTGTTCGTAGGCGCGTCGCAGGGCGCGGATCTGTCCGGTGGCGTTGGGGGCGGTCAGCCCTTTGTCCTTGCCGTCGCTGCTGCTGCCGATGCCGCGAATCACCGCGTAGATCTTGTCGCCGTCGCGCTCGGCATCCGCCAAACGCTTCAGCATCACGATCCCAAGGCCTTCGCTGAGCACGATCCCGTCGGCTTCGGCGTCGAACGGCCGGCAGCGTCCCTGCGGCGAGAGGGCGTGCGTTTTGCTGAAGGCCATAAAGGCGTAAGGCGTTTGCACGGTGTCGGCACCCATCGCAAACGCGACGTCGGTGGTTCCCAGTTGCAATTCGCGGATGCAGGCGTGGACGGCGGCCAGCGACGAGGCGCAAGCGGCGTCCAGAGCGTAGTTCGATCCGCCCAGATTAAACCGATTGGCGACGCGGCCGACGGCGACGTTCATCAAAATCCCGGGGAACGAATCTTCGGTCCATTCGGGCAGATGGTTTTTCACCGCGTCGCAAATCGCTTGTCCTGAGACCGGCAGTTCGGGAGCGGTTTCGATGATCGGCAGCGAGCTGCGGATGCCATACATCACGCCCATCGGGCTGCCACCGCCGCCGATGCCCAGCACCGCACATGCTGTCTCGCGGTTGAACGGTCGGCGATCGTAACCGCCGTCGGACAGCGTTCGCTTCATCGATTCCAGCAGCAACAATTGCAGCGGTTCGATCGACGCGATGCTTCGCGGCGTGATCCCGTATTCGAATGGATTAAAGACTTGGTCGGTCAGGAAGCCGCCCCACTTGCTGACGATCTTGTCGGGAGCTCGCGGGTCGGGATCGTAGAACAACGTCCAGTCCCAGTGCGAATCGCGAGGGACTTCGGTGACGGCGTAGTGTTTGTTAAGGATGTTCTCCCAGTACTGCGCCAGTTCGTTGCCGCCGGGATACATCGCACTCATCCCAACGATCGCGATATCGCAGGGGGGCGGCGCGTCGACCGAATCGGTGAAGCTTGGTTTGGGAGCGACGTTCAAATTCGCCGAGGCTTGTTGCAGTCGTTGCGTTCCGGTTTGGCTGACATCGGCGTGCAGCTGGCCGATCGTCGTCACGCTGTCGCGGAGCGCGGCGACTTGGCCGACCATGTACATTCCGCGTTCGTATTGTTTGTCGCTGGAGACGTTTTCCAGTTTGCTTTTGCCACCATCGCTGGGCGTCGATCGCTCGATTCCCTTGCTGGCGACGCGCAGCCGCCCGATGTTCATCCATTCCAGTTCGCGTGTGATCTCGTCGGCGGTTTTGCCTTCGCCAGCCAGTCGTCGCCGCTCGCGATCGAACAGGTCGCGGTAAGGGGTTCGGATGCAGCGGATCGCGTGGCCGGGACCGGTTTCCAACAGGACGGTGTCGTGGCTGCGGATCGCTTCCTCTTGAAAGCGTGGCACGATCGCGCCCGCTTCGACAGCTTCTTTGGTGAACAGATAGGCCGAACCCATCAGCACGCCAACTTTGGCGCCCAGTTGCGACAGGCGTCCGGCGACCGATGTTGCCATCGCGGCGGAGAGGCCATCGTGGATGCCGCCGGCGAACAGCAGATGCAGCTTGGAGATTTCTCTGGGGTTCTTTTTGGCAAATGCTTCGAGCACGACCAGCAAGCTTTCCCACAACACGAAGCTGCTGCGCGGTCCGACGTGTCCGCCGCACTCGCGGCCTTCGAAGACGAACCGCCGTGCACCGTCGCGGAGGAACATTTCCAGCAGCCCCGGCGAAGGAGCGTGCAGGTAGGTCGGGATGTCGATCGCTTCGAGCTCTTTGGCTTGGTCGGGGCGTCCACCAGCGATCAAGGCAACTGGTGGCCGGTGCTCTCGGATCGCAGCGATCTGTTCGGTGCGGATCTCGGGCGGCAGAAAGCCCAGCAGGCCGGCACCCCAACCGCGATCTCCCAGCTTGGCTCGCGTGGCTGCCAGGATTTTGGAGGCTTCGGGGCCGCGCATCAGAGCCAGCGCGATCAACGGCAGGCCTCCTTCGCTGGCGACCGCTTCGGCAAACTCCGCCGTATCGCTGACTCGCGTCATCGGTCCCTGAACGATTGGCAACCCGATGCCGTGGCTGGCGGCGAGCGGTCCGTCGGCGTCCAACGGATTCACTTCGGCTGCCGCTTGGATGTTCTCGCGCGATTGATCGATGATGGCGGTGACGGTGCCGCGAACGTCGACGCAGCGCTGGGCCAGCCCCGCGGCAAAGGCGAGGTCTTGGCCGGCGATCAAGACGCGCGGGTCATCGTTTGCGGCGACTGCTTGTTCGACGCCGTCGATCCAGGCTTGTGCAAACGATTGGTCGGGGGCGGATTCCTGTTTGGCTAACAGGTTCAGTTCGAGTTCGCGCAGTTGTTGCAGGAGCGCTGCGCTTGGCGGCGCGGCAAATCGGAAGCATCGCCCCAGCGATTCGCCCAGCAAATGAGTCTGGCTGCCATCGTAGGAACGGACCCAGGTGGCGGCTGCGGGGGAGAGTGGCGATGCTTGGGCCAAGAGGACCTGAGAATCGATGACCACGCCGCGGGCGCCGGCCGCTTCGCAAGCGGCTGCGGTGTGTGGGCCGATTCCACCTTGGGCGTAGGCGGGCAGACGCTGGCGACGCGCGTCGTCCAATCGGGCCCAACGCTGCAGCAGCAAGAAGGTGGTTTCGCTGGCGACCCAGCCTCCCGCTTCGTTCCCCTTGAGGATCACGCCATCAAGCGGCAGGCCGATCGCTTCTTGCAGCGCCTCGCTGCGCGTAATCTCGGCTAGCAGGCGGACTTGGTTCCCCAGCCGGTTGCGCAGCGAAGTGACTCGCTGAGCTGTGATTTCACCAGCCAGGATCACTGCATCGAGCTGCGACGCGTGTTGCGCTAGCTGTTCGAGGTGAACCGGTTCGGTGTTTGGACCGATCCGCGCGGCAAAAGGGTTGTTTGTGAAGCGAACCAATCGCTCGATAGAAGCCGCTGTCGAATCGCCGTTGCTGGCGAGGTCGAGAGTGCCGATCGCGCCGGCACGGCAGGCAGCAATGGCGAGGTCGATCGAAGCGAGACGAGGCAGGGTGACGACGAAAATATCGGTCGGGAGCATATCCGTTGGCTCTGTTGGAATCCCAGGTCAATTTAATAGTACCGCGGTCGCATAGGGCTGCGTTCAGGTTAACCTGAAACGCCCCCTCATGTTGGACTACAGCCGAGATAAATAAACCTAGGTTCGAAACGAGCTGGAGAGGCAAATATTCAACAAATTGCCTAGTGTGTCGGGAAGTCTTGCACCCGTGCGGGGGGGGCGGTTTTGGGCGCGGGAAGGATCGATTTTACGTCGCCCAAGCGGGCCGATTTCGCAATTAAATGAGTGCCGAGAGGCGACACTTGGAGCAAGGGCGGATCGGAGGGGGCACCGTAGCGTTAGCAATGCCGTCACAACGCCGCGCGTGGAACGACCTTGTAGAATCAGTCGTCCTTTTTTGCCCGGCGCGGTCGGCAGGCAGCCCTTGGAATTCGCAGTGGGATGGGACCGACGCGGTCCGCTGCCTGAACCCGATGATGAAGATCGTGTGAGAGGTT
The DNA here is from genome assembly GCF_007751715.1 of Rosistilla oblonga. Taxonomy (NCBI): domain Bacteria; kingdom Pseudomonadati; phylum Planctomycetota; class Planctomycetia; order Pirellulales; family Pirellulaceae; genus Rosistilla; species Rosistilla oblonga. The sequence continues at coordinate 92,203 of NZ_CP036292.1, forward strand.
CAGGGATCGATTGGGCACAGAGGGCGTTGCCGTGTGCCGGAAGGGCATGCGACGCCAGACTGGCGTCGCTGCAGTGCTTGGCGGCGACAGGTATTAGCCGACTTGGTAGTAGTCGCGATACCAATCGACAAAGCGGCTGATGCCGGTTTCGATCGACGTCTTCGGTTGGAATCCGACAGCATCGACGAGGGCTTGCACGTCGGCATAGGTCGCCGGGACGTCGCCCGGTTGCATGTCCATAAAGTTCTTTTCCGCGGTTCGGCCCAGCGCCGTTTCGATCGCGCCGATGAACTGGTTCAATTCCACCGGGTTATTGTTTCCGATGTTGTAGATCCGGTAGGGAGCTTTGCTGGTTCCGGGATCGGGGTTGTCGCTGGACCATTCGGGATTGGGAGCCGCGATCTGGTCGGCTGTTCGAGCGACGCCTTCGACGATGTCATCGATGTAGGTGAAGTCTCGCTGCATCCGACCGTGGTTGAAGACGTCGATCGGGCGGCCTTCGAGGATCGCTTTGGTGAACAGGAACAGTGCCATGTCGGGGCGTCCCCAGGGACCGTAGACGGTGAAGAACCGCAGCCCCGTGGTCGGTAGACCGTAGAGATGGCTGTAGGTGTGAGCCATCAGTTCATTCGACTTTTTGGTAGCCGCATACAGGCTGACCGGATGGTCGACATTGTGATGAACCGAAAACGGCATCTTGGTATTGGCGCCGTAGACGCTGCTGCTGCTGGCATACGTCAGGTGTGGAACTTGTGTGTGCCGGCAACCTTCGAGGATGTTTAGAAAACCGTTGATGTTGCTTTGGATATAAGCCGCTGGATTTTCGATCGAATAGCGAACACCGGCTTGCGCGGCGAGGTTCACGACGCGATCAAACTGATGCGACTGGAACAGTTCCGTCATCGGACCCGTATCTTCCAGGCTGATCTGTTGGAACTCAAAATTGGGATGGCTTTTGAGTTGCGACAGCCGGCTGTTTTTGAGATCGACCGAGTAGTAGTCGTTCAGATTATCGATGCCGACAACGCTGTGATCGCGGGCCAGCAGGTATTGGGAGAGATGGAAACCGATAAAGCCTGCGGCTCCGGTAATCAAATACTTCATGGTCGAATTCATCCGTGGGCTGGCGTGGCCAGCAAATGAGCGGTTCCCGCGGGAGCATTCCGTCTCGCGGGAAGTTTTTTAGATCAGTTGTCCTCTGTTAAACCCCGTCCGCTGCACGCATTACCACGTGCGCTGCGATCGGTTTAGCGAGGTTCTTCGCCGGCCATCTGTGGTTCTTGATTCGGCACAATCCGCGTGACCGATACTTTATTGCGTTGCAATTCGTCGATTTGAGCCGACATGCGTTGGATCAGGTTGGCGATTTCCGAACCAGCGGAATCGCCGATATTAACCATCAGAGCTTTGCGCGAGTTGTAGCTTAAACCATTTGTCTTCATAGGTTTATCTCCTGTTGTGAAGCGGAGCGTTCCGGTCGATCTGCCAGCCGGAAACGCCAATATTAATGAAATGTACTACCTAAAGCTTGCGGAATTCACTCAACCGTAACACTCTTCGCTAAATTGCGTGGTTTATCCACATCGCAACCCCGTGCCAACGCGACGTGATACGACAACAGTTGCAATGGCACGACGCTAACGATCGGTTGTAGGAATTCGGGGACCTCGGGGATCCGGATCACATCTTCGGCGATCTCGGTGATCCGGTTGTCGTCGTGAGATGTGATCGCGATGATCGGTCCGCCGCGGGCGTGAACCTCTTCCATGTTCGACATGACTTTGTCGTAAACCGTACCTCGCGGAATGATGAAGACGCTGGGTGTATGTTCGTCGACCAAAGCGATCGGGCCGTGCTTCATCTCCGCCGCCGGATAACCCTCGGCGTGGATATAGCTGATTTCCTTTAACTTCAACGCGCCTTCGAGCGCGGTTGGGAAGTTGTATTGGCGACCGAGGTACAGGAAGTTGGTTGCCGATTGGTATTTCGCGGCGACTTGGCGGATCTGTTGATCGCAGCTGAGGGCTTCTTGAACCGCGGCGGGGACGCGTTTGATCTCTTCGATCATCTGCTTGCCGGCTTCGAAGCTGAGGTGTCGCAGGCGGCCGAAGTAGAGGGTCAGCAGGGCCAACACGATGCACTGGGATGTATAGGCTTTGGTGCTGGCCACGCCGATCTCGGGGCCAGCGTGCAGGTAGACGCCGCCGTCGGCGTTCTGCGCGATGCTGCTGCCGACGACATTGCACAGGGCCAGCGTGCGGTGACCTTTGCGTTTCATTTCACGCAGCGCCGCCAGCGTATCGGCAGTCTCGCCGCTCTGCGTGATCCCAAACACGATCGTGTCCGATTCCAGCGGAGGATTGCGGTATCGCAGCTCGCTGGCATATTCGACTTCGACAGGAATCCGTGCGAACTCCTCCAGTAGATATTCGCCGACGAGAGCCGAGTGCCAGCTGGTGCCGCAGCCGGTCAGGATGATGCGGTTGACCGAGCGCAGTTGTTGCGGGGTGAGATTCAAACCGCCGAAGATCGCCGTCGCGTTCTCTTCGTCCAAGCGGCCGCGGATCGCATTTTTCAGCGCCTCGGGTTGCTCGTAGATCTCTTTGAGCATGTAGTGGTCGAAGCCTTCGAGGCTGACTTGGTCCTCGCCAACTTCCAATGGTTGCACGTCCAAGCGAACGCGGCCCTGTTCGCGATGCGTGACGGTCATCGAATCGGGAGTCAGCATGGCGATTTGGTGATCGGCCAAGTAGACGATGCGGTCGGTGTGACCGGCCAACGGGGAAGCGTCGCTGGCGACAAAGTGTTCGCCGCGGCCGACGCCGATCACCAGTGGGCTGCCGAAGCGGGCAGCGATCAGCAGTTCGGGTTCGTCTTTGAATAGGATCGCCAATCCGTAGGTACCGCGCAGTTTGGCGACAGCTTGTTGGACGGCGGCCAGATAATGGGCGTAGCGGTCGGTTTCGCTGGGGCTGGAATTCTTCAAACCCTCGGCGATCAAGTGGGCGATGACTTCGCTGTCGGTGTCGGATTGGAAGTGGTAGCCCTTGGCGATCAGTTCCTCTTTCAAGATCTGAAAGTTTTCGATCACGCCGTTGTGAACCAGGGTGACAAGGTTGTCGCCGCCGACGTGTGGGTGGGCGTTCGGTTCGGTCGCCGGTCCGTGGGTGGCCCACCGCGTGTGGCCGATGCCAAGCGTGCCAGCGATTCCGGGTTGTTTTTCCAATGCCGTGGCGAGGTCGGCGATCCGGCCGACGCTGCGGCATTTATAGACCTGCGTCGCGTCGTGCAGAGCGACTCCGGCACTGTCGTAGCCTCGATATTCCAGCCGCCGCAAACCGCTCATCAAAAAATCGAGCGAGTCTCGTTTACCGACATATCCAACGATTCCGCACATCCAACCATCTCCTTCGCGCCGCCCAGGGCCATTGCAACACCGATCCTGTTCGTAGGCGGGCAGCCTAACAATCGCGGCGGTTTGCTTGCCAGACCAATGTTTAGCACAGCCGGAATAAGTTGCCTAGCCTGTCTATATCTATGTTGCAGATGCCCCGGTAGAGCGGGAATTTCGCAAATTCAGCGGGAAAAAACAGAGGCTGCGGCGGAGGAACTGTAGCGATTCGCTCCTCTTGCCCACCGGCCCTTTGGCTCGCAGAGCCGAGGGTGAGCGGAGAGTTGCAGTTGTTTTTTGCAGATTCTCGCTCCCTCGCAGGGTGTTTCGAGGAGAGATGTGTTTTTTGCGAATCTTCTTCGCGCCTAGCGACCCTTTTGAGCAAAGGGGGATGGGGAGAGGGGATCCGCAGGATCGAGCGCTGCCAGGAATCGGGCCGAAACGCTACATCTCTTCCCAGACGCTGTGGTAGCCGCCGATCGCTTCGACGTATTCAAGAAACTCCGTATAAAACGGGTTTACGCCCAACGTGGCGCTGTCGCCGACGACGATCAATTTGCGGCGGGCTCGGGTCAGGGCGACGTTCATCCGCCGCTTATCAGCCAGAAAACCGATCTCGCCGATCGCGTTGGATCGGACCAATGAGATCAGGATCGCTTCTTTTTCGCGGCCCTGAAAACCATCGACCGTGTCGATTTCGATCCGCGGATGCTGGCACCGCTGTCGCAGCAGGCGGACCTGAGCCGCGTAGGGTGCGATGATCCCGATATCCTCCGCCGCGACGCCCGCTTCTCGCAGTTCGTGCGCCTTTCGCAGAACCAGAATCGCCTCTTGCGGATTCCGTTTGCTCAGCCCATCGGGTTCGAGCTCCTCGTCCCAACCGGCGCCGGCAGAATCGTAGTAGGTGACCGGTTGATCGGTCTCGGGCAGCAGGTCGATCGATTCGAGATCGCTCAATCGGTGCGAAGCGACGCTCGGGTCGGCGACTAATGATCCGTCATAAAACTGCTGCGAAGCAAAGTTCATGACGTGGTTGTGCATTCGGTACTGAACGTTTAACTGCCGCGTGATCGCGTCGCCGTAATGTTCGACCAGCCGCTGCATCATGCTGATCGCAAACCCTTCATCGGCCGCTTCGACCGACAGCACCGTCGGCGGCAACTGGCAGTGGTCCCCGGCCAGAACGATCCGATCGGCGCGGGTGACAACGGGCCAGTTGCCCGGTTCGGTGCTCTGACACGCTTCGTCGACCACGGCGAGATCAAACGTCCGGTCTCCCAAGATCTGGCCATCAAACGTCGTCGTCGCACAGACGATGTCGGCGCGATCGATCACGTTCTGGATCACTTGCCGTTCCATCAACCGAGCGTCGTCGCGCAACCGGCAGGCCTCGCGTCGCAGCGATTGTTTGTGTCCCTTGTCCGGCTTGGCTCGCGTGTAGCGGCCCAGTTGTCGGAACAGGTCTTCCGATTCACGCATCATCTCGCTGACGACTCGCATCGCCGGATCGTTGGCCGCTTGGCCGTCGAGCGTATGCAGTTGCAGGTCTTGATTGACGCGAGCCGGGTGTCCCAGCCGGACCACTTTGGAACCGGCTTGGACCAGTCGCGTCACCAGGTTGTCGACCGCTGTATTGCTGGGGGCACAAGCCAACACGGTGTCGCCGCGACCGACGGCGTAACGAATCATCTCGACCACGGTTGTCGTCTTGCCGGTTCCCGGCGGGCCGTGGATGATCGCCACGTCGCGAGCGCTCAAGGCGAACCGGATCGCTTCTTGTTGCGACTGGTTCAGTCGGCTGGAGATCAAGATCTCGGGCAGCTTGCCAAACGCCGGCTCCCGTTCGCCCAGCAGCACGTCGCGCAGCTGAGCCAAGCGGCCGCGGCTGGTCCGGACCGTCGCCAACGCTTGGTGCTGGCGGACCCGCGTGACTTCGTCGGGAGACATGTCGATGCGATAGACGTCGCCGTCGGGCCATTGGTCCAGGGCGACTTGGATCGATTCGTTGTTGCGGCGGCTGACAACGCCCGGCATGCTGTCGATCGAGTGATCGTCTTGGGCGGCGACGATCACCGGCGAACCGACTTTGAAGCGATTCCAGGGGAGTGGAAGATTGCGATTTCGCTTGACGAAGCTCAGCAGATAACGTCCGCCGAGCCCGGTGTCATGATCGCTGACGACCAGATCCAACAGCGTTTCGCCGTACGATTCGGCTTGCTTGCCACTGGCCCGTTGGCGGCGTTCGTCCATCCGCAGCCGCTCGGCGACCGATTCCATCTTGAGCCATTCGGCGAGCTGATCGAAGTGCTTTTCGCTGTCGTTGTTAATCGTGTTGTTCCAAAATTTACGGACGCGCTGGCATCGGGGGCGATGCCAGAAATGATAGAGCGTCGCAGAGTCCGTGGCGAGCCGTCACGGATCACCCGGTGCCACAAGAGATGGCGTGTTGCGTTGCAGGTGCGGGCAGGCGACGAGAGTTCGTCCAGGAGAACATGCCGACACGCTTGGGCAATCTGCTCCGACGCGTCGGCGCTTTTGCCACTTGTTGGGTGCTCGAATCAAAACCACAGCGGCGAAGTGCCGCCGCTGTGCAGTGGGCTTCGGGCGAGCAGTTTCGGGAACTTAAGGGCCCGCGATCTCGGTAGCCGAAAACGCTTCGAACTGCTTCGCGATCTCAGCTTCTTCGGTCGTTCCGTCGTGCAAGATCACGCGATATCGCAGTTGGATCGTTTCGCCCGGTGCCAAGCGGAAGCCGTCGGTCTTCTCTTTGTCGCCGACAAAATGATAGTGACCGAAGGGATTGGCAGCAAACAGGCCATAGTTTCGCACGTGCCAGCGGCAGGGGAAATTGAAGCTCGACGGATGGTTCAGGATCGCGATGCCACGCGTCTTGCCTTCAACTGGTCCGAAGTAGTCGCACCATTTGGCTTTGGTTCCCCAGGCTTCGACGTTCTTTTCGCCGTTGCTGTTCAGGATTGTTCCGCCCGTCTTGGCGTCGACTTTCATCGTCCCCGCGGTGCGGATTCCGAACGAACCCTCTTTGGTGTCGCCGAAGTGAACTTCGCCAGCCGAAGCGATCAAGGTGAAATCGCAATCGACCCAACGCATCGTATCATCGCCACCAAAGATGAACCGGCGGCGGTCCGACAGGATCTTCTTCCCCTCGGGGCTCATCCAGTCGTTAGCCGTCGCGATCACGGCCTGCTTGCCACCCTTGGCTTCCAGAATTTCTTTCTGCTCGATGACGCCGTGCCCCTCGGTCTCGGCCCAGAAGTCGATGTCGTTGACTTCGCCGTGGGTGAACCACAGCGAGCGATGGTGGATGTGATCGCTGCGTTCGTCGGAAGAAGCGTCGCGCATCGGGTAACCGCGAGTCATCTCGACGTCGCCCGGTCCGTACAGCGGCCAGATGATCGGCTTGGCTCCGCTGCGGAACAGGTAGGTGGCTACGGGCGAATCGCCCTGTTTGATCTCGATCGACTTATCGGTTTTGCGAACCGAAAAATCTTCGCCGCTGACTGGTGAGACGGCGGCGGTGCTGAGGCAGGTCAGGGCAATCAAAAGGGACAGGTATCGCATGCAGAACTCTCGGGGAATGTCAGGCGGTGAAGTGACAGCGATCGTTTGCGATTGTCGGTAGCTCGACGATCGACCGCTAGGTTGGTAGCTGCCGATTATAGCAGAACGGTCGCTGTTGCACGCAAAAACTTCCGCGTCCCAATCCCCTCGGCTGGATCAGTCCTCTTGCAGGCCCAGCGTCTTCAGATCGACAGGTTTGCCGTCGGCCCACAGCGATTCGAGATCGTAATAGCCGCGAGTCTCTTGATCGAACAGATGGACGACGATCGTGCCGTAATCGAGCACGATCCAGCGGCTCTCTTGGTAGCCTTCGATCCCCATCCGCTTGTCGTTGAGCGATTTTTCCAGCACATCGTCGATCTCTTCGCTGATCGCGTGCAGCTGCCGCCGGCTGGTTCCGGTCGCCAGGACAAAATAGTCGAAGAGGACCGTTTGGTCGGAAACATCGATCACCATCACGTCGCTACCACGATTTTCGATCGCTACGCGAGCTGCCGCGGTCGCCAGTTCCAGGCTCCGCTGCTTGCCCGAAACGGGTGGATGCGTCTGTGAATCTTCGTTTTGTGCTTGTTCGCTCACCAAATCGTCTTGTGTGGTTAAGGTTCTCTTGGAAGGTGGACGATGTCGCCACCTAATCAGATTCTAACCGATTGCCCTGCCATGTCACCGGTGGCATTCCCTACAGAGCCCAGATTCCCCGAGGTGGTTCGCGCAGGCAATCGAGGGAGAAAAGGGCCGCAAACCGGGCTGAAGAGGTTATCGAGTCGCAATTGTCTCCGGCGCAAACGACACGAAACTGCTGTGGGAGCGACCCGCAAGGCGCTGTCGAAGCCCAGGATTCTACGTTACGACCAGATATCGCGGTCCAGTAGCCGGTAATTGACAGCTTCTTGCAGGTGAACTTGTTGGATCGTTTCGGCGCCGTCGAGGTCGGCGATCGTTCGGGCGACTCTCAAGATCTTGTCGTGGGCTCGAGCCGACAAGCCCATCTCTTCGACGCTGTCGCGCAACAGATTGCGACTGGCTTTGTCGAGTTCGCAGAATTCGCGGACCTCGCGACTGGTCATGTCCGCGTTGCAACGCGTCGTGCGATCGCGAAACCGTTCGGCTTGGGCGGTTCTGCCGGCCAACACCTCCTCGCGCATCGCGGCGCTGCTGGTCCCAGCGGCGCGACCGGAGAGTTCATCAAATGGGACCGCGGGAACTTCGATGTGGATGTCGATCCGATCCAACAGCGGCCCGGAGATGCGCCCCATGTAGCGTTCGATCTGGGGCGGAGTGCAATTGCATTGGCGACGCGTGTCGCCGCGATAGCCACAAGGACACGGGTTTGCAGCCGCGATTAACATGAAGTTGCACGGGAACGTGCTGGTTCGCAGCGCTCGCGAGATCGTCACGATCCCATCTTCCAAAGGTTGCCGCATCACCTCCAACGTCTTGCGGTTGAACTCTGGCAATTCATCGAGAAACAGCACCCCGTTGTGGCTCTTCGAAATCTCCCCCGGCGCCGGAGGACTTCCACCGCCTACCAACCCCGGTTCGCTGATCGTATGGTGAGGGCTGCGGAACGGCCGCGTGGCCATCAGCGGTTGGCCAGCTCGAAGTTGCCCCAAGACGCTATAAATGCGAGTCGTTTCGATCGACTCGGCGGCTGTCAAACGAGGCAGTATCGTCGGCAACCGCTTGGCCAACATCGTCTTTCCGCTGCCGGGCGGACCGATCATAAGTAAGTTATGTTTGCCAGTGGCAGCTAGCGTTAACGCCCGCTTGGCGACCTCTTGGCCGCGGACGTCGCAGAAGTCGATTTCGTAGGTGCTGAACTCATCGAACAGTTGTTCCAGCCGACTGGGAGCCGGTTCGATATCCAACGATCCCGACAGAAACCCGACGGCGGCAATCAGGCTGTCGACCGGGATGACTTCGATGTCTTCGACCACCGCCGCTTCGGCCGCACTTTCGGCGGGGACGATGATCCCTTTCATCCCTTCCGCCGCGGCAGCGATCGCCATCGAGAGCGCTCCTTTGACGGGACGCGTGTAACCTTCGAGAGCCAGTTCGCCGACGATCGCGTAATCGTCCAGCCGATCGGATTGGAACTGGCCGCTGCCGATCAGCACGCCGATCGAGATCGGCAAGTCGAACGAAGGGGCTTGTTTGGGGAGGTCGCCGGGAGCGAGGTTGATAACAACACGATCTTGCGGGCGAGTGAAGCCGCTGTTGACGATCGCCCGTTCCACCCGATGAGTGCTCTCTTTGACAGCGGTCTCGGGCAGGCCAACCAGAATCGTTTTGGGGAGTGCCGCGGCAGACAGGTCGACTTCGACGTCGACCGGCAAAGCATCGATCCCCAGCAGCGTAAACGTTTTTAGTTTGGCAAGCATGCCGTTTAACATAACGCTGATTGGTGCCGCGGGGAAGCATTTTTGAGCTTCGAAACCCCGCGGTTCGCTTTTGTGCTGCGAAAGGGCAAACAATTCGCAGTATCGGAGCAGGGAACGGCGGTCGGCCGATCAGTGTTCGTGGATCGTCGTAAATCCGAGCTTCTTCAGCCACGCTTCCCACTGGTGGGCGGTGTCGTGATCTTTGACTGTCAATTGCTTCCACTTGGGGCAGCGGTATTTGACGTCTTTGTGATTGCCGTGGTCGCTGACTTCCATCTCGACCTTCAGCGTTTTAAAGGCTTTGATCAGTTTTTCGGCATCGTCGTTGTTTCTGGTGTGTTTGTTCTTCCATTCCAACAACTGATACTTCACTACTTCTTTGGTTTCGGCACCTGCAGGTTCTGCCGGGGCCGTTGCCGCGAAGCTCAAACAAATCGTGGCGGCCAACAGGAGTCGCATCATCATAGGTCACTCTCCAGGGTGGTTTGGATTTCTTGACGGTTGCATCGGCGCCCCCCAGTCGAGGGTGCGGGAGATCCGATCGGTCGCCATCGAACAAGCGTCGCACGCTTGCGTTCAGTTTTCGGTAGCGGGCGAGGATTCTAGCCAACAATCGACCGCCACGACAACCGAGCTTCAAAACGCCTGCCTTGGCTATCCACTGCATTACAGGCTTTCGGGTCGATGCTTCCTGCTGGACCAATCCGGGGTGGGGTAAGTGGTGTTCAAGCGAATCGACAGCCGGTTTCCCCCAATCCCAGTGTGAGCCAAAGAGTGCGAACTACGGGCGTTTACAGGGATTCTGTGGAAAGTCCTTGATGATCATTGTCGAACATGCATTGACGCACGCGGCTGCCCCTCCCCGAACCTCGCTTCGCTGGTTCGACCCTCCCCCGCAAACTTCGTTTGGGGCGGGTGGAGTTATGTGTGACTTCACCCGCTAGGCGAAGCCAGGGAGGGTCGGAAAACAAGCGTTTAGCGAGTTTTCCGGGGATGGCGTTCCACTGGTGTGAGAGGTAGTGAATGCTTCGCAGACTCCTCCCCCCGAACCTTGCTTCGCTGGTTCGACCCTCCCGTGCAAACTTCGTTTGGGGCGGGTGTAGTTATGTGTGACTTCACCCGCCCGGCGAAGCCAGGGAGGGTCGGAAAACAAGCGTTTAGCGACGTTTCCCGGGGAGGGCCTTCCACTGGGGCGAGCATCACGAAACTGTTCTGCCTGGAACCTCGCGGCACTGGTTCGCCCGTTTGCACGGTCCTGGACCGTGCTCGGCGATTTAAGAAACGAGTGCCTGTTCGGTCTGCTGCATGATCGTCTCCAGCGATTTTGCTAGCACTTCCACCGCCGGGGGCTGCAGCATGTGAGCGTGGTCGCCCGGGACCTGGACGTTCCGCACTTCGGTGACATGCGACTGCCACCCCAGAGCGGTGTCGTCGAACAGGTTTCCGGTCCGCGCTTGTTCGGCGGGGCGGATCAGGGTCAACGGACCATCAAACTTTGGTGCCCGATACGTGTGGACCGCTTTGACATTTGCTTGGAAGACTTGGTAGACGTTTTGGCCGTAATCGGAGGCTTCGTCCGGCACGATCCCCGCCTGAGCGGCTTGGCTGGTGAAGTAGGCCAGCTGTTCGGCTGGCGACTTTTTCCGCAACTCTTCCAACGAGAAATGAGCTTCGGCGCCGGGGAACAGAGCCATGATCAGCGGCAGGAAGTCCTCTTCGCTGAGCGTCGAGTTGTCGTCCATCAGCCCCGAATCGATCAGCCCCAGCATCCCGACCTCGCGTCCCATCGCCTTCAATTGACAAGCGACTTCATACGCGATGTTCCCTCCCAGCGACCATCCGGTGACGTGCAACATTCCCTCGGGGCATTGCTGCTGGATCGCTTTCGCGTAATGCGCGGCCATCTCCTCCACCGTCTCTTGCGGCGGGTGGCTGCCGTCGACGCCGACCGCCTGCAGTCCATAGACCGGGCGGTCCTGCGACAGGCTGCGGGCCAGTTCCAGGTAGCAGAAGACGGTTCCGCCAGCCGGATGGATGCAGAACAAAGGGACGCCGGAGTCGCTGGTTCGCAGCGGGACCAGCGACGATGCGGTCATGGCTGATTCGGGCCGGCCGAGGATCGATGCCAGATGCGCGACCGTGGGGTCTTGGAAAAGAGCGGCCAGCGGGATCGCATGCCCGGCCAGGCGTTCGATCTCGGACATCATCCGGACCGCCAACATGCTGTGTCCGCCCAGTTCGAAGAAGTTGTCGACGCGGCCGATCGGACGAACATCCAACAGATCTTCCCAGATCCCCGCGATCAATCGCTCCTCGTCAGTCGCCGGTGGTTCAAACCCCGCGGCTCCTTCCGGGCGTCCCGCCGGGGCGGGCAAGCGGTCTTTGTCCAGCTTGCCGTTGATCGTCCGCGGGATCTCGTTTAACGTAACCACTGACGACGGGATCATGTATTGCGGCAGCCGATCCTTCAACGCATCGCGTACCTGTTTGGCAAACTGTTGTTGCGTCCGACTGGCCAACGGGTTGCTGGCGAATTGCCCAAGCCCCTCCAGCCCGACCAGCGTACCTGGCATCACAGGAGCCACCGCCGTTACCGATTCCGCCACATCAACGACCGCGTCGATCGTGACGTCGAAGGCAGCGGGATCGTCCACGTTCCAGGAGAGATTGACCGACCTGTCGAGATCGGTCGCAAGTTTCCAGAATGTTTGCGGATGTTGGGTCGGGATCTCGCCGACCGATTGCTTCAGTTCGCCAACGCTTCGGTCCTCGACGAACCTGGCCAGTTTGTTCTGGATCGCGACGTCGCGGGCGACCCGCGAGTTCGGAACACCTTGTAACACAAAAGCCTGATCTGGCGATTGAGCCAACTGTTGAGCAAACGATTCGAAATCGAAGTCGTCCGTGAATTCGATCCGCTGTCGATCCTCGGCCGGCGTCGGTCGATCGAACTCCAGCACTACGTCGTACCGGAACCAACTGAGTTCATTTTCGGCGGTGGCATCTTTCAACTGAACCGTGACGCCGGTCAAGTTTTCGATTCGCGACTTGAGCGCGGCGAACAACCGTGGGTCGACCAACAGTTCCTCTTCGTGTTGGATCCGCGCTGCAACGCGGTCTCGCAGCGACTTGATCGACAGCGCGTCGGGAGCCTGTTGCAGTTCGATCGCCGTCGCCATCGTCGACTGCAAACGGTAGTTCCGCAGATCGCCCAGGAACATCCGTCCGCCGGGAGCCAGCAGACGCGAGGCCTGTTGGATGACGCGAGCCAGGTAGTCGACGCTGGGGAAATATTGGACGACCGAGTTGAGCACGATCAGATCGAAGCGGCGATCGGCCAGGTTTTCCAAATCGTCGGCCGGCTGATGGAACAATTCGACTTTGCCCGCCAATTCGGGGCGGTTCTTCAGCGCTTGCCGCACGTTTTCCAACGACGGAGCCAACAGATCGGTTCCGACGTACGAATCGCATTGGCCAGCGATCCGCAACAGAATCAGCCCCGTTCCGCAGCCGATCTCCAGCACGTTTTGCGGATGCAAATCTTCGATCCGCCGCGCCGCCGCATCGGCCCACTCGACCATCTCATCGCCCGGGATCGGTTGCCCCGTAAACGTGCTGATCCAACCGGTGATGTTGAACTCGGGGTTCAGCACCGGTGGCGCGACGCGGTGCGCGTTGGTGAACAGATCGCTCCAGCTGTCGACATGCGCGTGCTCGAGCGACTGCGCCGCGGAATCCTGTCTGGCGGCCGACTCGGGCACAACGTAAGCGACCAGCTGTCCCGAATCAGCTTCGCCTCGCAGCACCACCGCCGCTTGGCGAACTTGTGGCAAACGCTCCAGCGCCGCCGCGATCTCTCCCGGTTCGATCCGGAAACCACGCAGACTGATCTGATCGTCGACGCGGCCAAGGAACTGCACCACGCCGTCGGGCAACCAACGCCCCAGGTCGCCGGTCCGATACATCCGCGCCGTCGGATCATCGACAAACGGATCGGGAACGTAGACCTTGGCTGTCAGTTCGGGTTGGTTCAAGTAGCCGCGACCGACGCCTCGGCCGCCGATGTAGATCTCTCCCGGCATCCCGATCGGCACCGGCTGGGCTTGCGGATCGAGAACATACATCCGCATGTTCCGCATCGGGCCACCGATCGGCGGCCGATCGTCGCTGCACGGATCGGGGATCAGCATCATCGACACGCCAACTGTCGCTTCGGTCGGTCCGTAGCCGTTGAACATCCATCGGCCCGGCACCCAACGCCGCGCCAATTCGCCGGTCAATTTGTCCCCCGCGGAGGCAACGATCTTCAAATTCGGAAGCTGATCGCTGTGCAGCATCGACAGCAGGGCAGGGGGAAACTTTGCCACGGTGACCTGTTCGTCTTGCAGCATCGCGGTCAACAGACGCGGATCGCGAATCGTATCGGCGTCGGCGATCACCAACGTCGCGCCGCTGATCAGCGTTAGCAGGATCTCCGAAATCGCACCGTCGAAGCTTGGCGAAAAGCCATGCATCACGCGATCGCTGTCGGTCACTCCCATCCGCTCGATCTGAGCGAGGATGAAGTTGACGATCGTGCGATGTTCGATCTGCACCCCTTTGGAAACGCCCGTCGATCCGGAGGTGAAGATGATGTAGGCGCGGCTGGTCGCGGTGGCGCGTCCGGCCAGGTTCGCTTCTGTAGCGGCGGAGGCTGCGGATTCCAGCAGGCCAGCCGGCGTGGAGCATCGGATCCCGGCAAACGTTAGCTCCGAACAGAGGTCTTCGTCGGCAATCGTCAGCGTCGCCGCGACGTCGCCAACGACCGACGCGACCCGCGCGAAGGGGACTGCGGGATCGATCGGAACGTAGGTCCCACCGGCTTTGAAAATGGCAAACATCGATGCGACCGCGTCGATCGATCGGGGCAACGCCACGACAACGGGCGCTTCGTCGCCGACGCCTCGGGCGACCAATGTCGACGCCAACGCGTTGGCTCGCTGGTTCAATTCGCCAAACGTGATCGAATCTCCCTGGGCCCGAATCGCAACCGCGTCGGGATCGGTCGCCGCGCGGAGATCGAAGTGTTTGTGCACCGTATGCGGCGGAGCGAACTCCACGACGGGAGGATTAAAATCATCGATCACGCACCGCCGCTGCTGGGGCGAGACCGCCGGCAACAGATCGATGCCACAATCGGGATCGGCGACCGCAGCGGTCAACAGGACGGTAAAGCTGTCGATCAGTCGAGCGATCGTCTCGGGGCGGAACAACCGCGTGCGGTATTCGACGTGACCGATCAACCGCTGCGTCTCCTCCCACAGAAAGAAGGTCAGGTCGTATTTGGCCGTTCCGTTGTCGATCGGGATCGGCTGGATCGTCGTCTGGCCGTGGTTGAAGTCGCGGGGCAGATTCTGCATCACCAAAGCGGATTGGAAGATCGGCGAATAGCTGCGATCGCGTCGCGGAGCAAATTCTTCGACCATCCGCTCGAACGGCAGATCGGCGTGATCGTAGCCGCCCAAGGTGACCTGCCGGACATGATCCAGCAGCTCCCGGAACGTCGGGTTGCCAGCGGTCTTTATCCGCAGCGGCAGCGTGCCGACGAAGAACCCGATCAACGCTTCGAGCTCCGGTTCGGTGCGGTTGGCCACCGCGGTTCCCAGCACGACGTCGCTCTGCCGCGCGAACCGCGACAGCAGTGTTGCTTGAGCTGCTAACAAAACCATGTACGGGGTGCACTGCATCGACTGGGCCAACGCGTTGATCTGCAGCGTCAACGCCTGCGGCAGTTCCAACGGCAGCGTGGCCCCATCAAAATCTTGCGTCGCCGGCCGCGGAAAATCGGTCGGGAAGTCGAGGGCCATCGGAGCGCCGGCCAGCTGAGTTCGCCAGTATTCCAACTGTTGCTCCATCCGCGATTCCGACATCGCCGATTGCTGCCAATAGGCAAAGTCGGAGTACTGGATCGGCAGCGGTGGCAGGATCGATGCGTCGTCGATCGGCCGCGAGGGATCGGATTGGAAGGCGGCGTAGAAGGCCGCGATCTCCTTCAACATCACGATCATCGACCAGCCGTCGGAGACGATGTGATGCATCACCAACAGCACGACATGTTCTTCCTCAGCGATCCGGTAGACGATCGCGCGGAACAGCGGCCCGGTCTCGATATCGAACGACTCTCGGCTCTCCAGCGTCAGTTGCCGCGGAAGGTCTTCGAAATCGTCGACGAACCGCGGCGCGATTGCTAGCGTTTCGGCGACCCGCCGCTCCGGCTGGCCATCGACCAAGTGGTAGGTCGACCGTAGCGTTTCGTGGCGATCGACAATCGCCTGGATCGAACGCGTGAAGGCCTGCCGATCCAGCGGTCCCGTGATCCGCGCGGCCAGCGGCATGTTGTAAAACGGATCGTCCGGCTCCAGTCGATCGACGAACCACAACCGCTGTTCGGCTTGAGAGAGCAGCTGCGGCGCATCGGCGGGGCGCCGCGGGATCTTGGTCGTCGGAGCAGTTTGCGCCGGGCGACGCCGCGATTTTTCGAGCAGCATCTGTTCCAGGAGCGCACGTTTCTCGGGGCTCAGCTGCCGCAAGCGGTCTTGAAAATCGGGCATGACTAATTCAGGTCCGCGATGAAAATGTGAGTTCTGGTCGGTATTGCTAGCACGCTACTGGTCGACGTTCAGCCGCTCGGACGCGGCCGCCCGCATCCCGAACCGGCCGGCAATTGCAAGCATTGTCCAGGAAACCGCCCGGGCCGCCATCCCGGGCGAAGCGGCGGCGATCGACGCATCGGCTTCCAAAATAATCGGCACATCGCCGCTGAAGATCCGGTCCAATGTGGCGGCGGCTGACATGAGATCTGCCGCGAATCGCCCGGTCGCAGCGGCTGGTTGAAGTGCTTTCCCTGCTCATTGGGGCCGATCGTTCCCTGCCCGGCGTTTGGAGATCAATTGGTTGGCGTAGGCCAATACGTCGACGGCGATGTCGGCGATGATCGTTCGTCCTTTGGCGAGCCAGGCGGCGGCAAACGCCCAGATCGCGATCCACTCCATCCAGAACAGGAAGTTGTAATCGTTGAGCGTTTGTTTCCATTGGCTATTCAAAATGAACAGGAATCCTCCCATCGTGACCAAGCTGATCAGGATCACGATCCCGCTGGCCCGGTAGATCCATCGGCGTTCCTGCAGGTGCGGTTCGGCTTCCCGCTGCGAATCGCGGGGAAAGTGGTACAGCGAATAGAAGGCGAGCGTCAGGAAGAAGACGCCGCCGCTGAACGTATGCAGGTACCCGGTCAGCGATTTCTGCACCAGCGGGTCGCTGTTGAAGTCCAGCGGAAAAAGAGCCACGCCGAGGGCCGAAGCACAGCCGAGGTTGGCGGTCCAGTTTTCGATCCAGTCGTAACCGCGGTAGCAGTACAAAAAAATACCGATCGCGCACAGCGTGCCGACGAAGATGTCACGCATCCCGGTGTGATAGTAGCTGCTGATGTTGTGCTGAAACGGAATTCCAAACAGCCAGCCTCCGGGGCCCAGGACAAGCGGCAGCAGCAGCCCGCTGACACCGATCGCGCGGCGGATCGTTAGATAGGAGACGACCAGGACGTTGGTCTGGTCGGGATAATCGGGGATCACGTCAACGTACCGTAAGCCTCGCGGACGACCGCTTGGCCGTAAGCGCGTTCCAAGCGGCGAATCGTGAAGTGGGCGCGGGCCAGGTCTTGGTAGTGGTCGATGAAGTAGCTGTTGATCAATGCGCCGCCAACCGCTCCGATCACGGGGATCGCTTGAGCTGCGATCTTTTCGCTGACGACAACGCCAAACCGCTTGCCGATCTGAGCCACTAGTTTGACCAACGGTGGGGCCGCGGAATCGGCGAAGCCGTTCTTCAGCACGTACTGCGAAGCGTCGCGAATCTGTTTCGCCATCGCCGCGCGGACTGCGAAGTATCCGATCTCGGTATCGTCATCGACCTCCGACTTCGCTCCCGGATCCAGCGCGAAGACTTGCAGACAGGCCAGGCGGGATTCGACGCTCGACAAATCCTCTCCTTCGCTGCGAGCGATGTCGGCGACGCTGCGGAGGATCAACACCGTCGAGACGGGCAATTCGGCGGCGACCGTCGCGCCACCCATCGCGCCACCGGCGGCTCCGGAGAGTCCGGCCAACAGTTTGTGCGTCAACAAGCGAGGTTTGCCCGTCTTGCCCGCGTCGTCACCGAGCGTGCGGAGAGCGACATCCAACGCGACGTTTAACGATTTGTCGATCGCAGCGTAGACAGCGTTTTCGGCGACGTCGGGCAACAGCCTCAGCGAAGCGGTGATCGGAGCTCCGATCATCTCGGTCAAACGGTCTGCGATCCCGTGGTGCTCCAGAATCCGCTTGGCTTCGCGGAGCTCGTCAGCTGCCGAATCGGGCAACCGGTTGTCGATTAGTTCATTTGTCATCGGAATCGCTTTCGATCCTAAGGCTACTGTTTTATTCATTTGGTATTCACCGTTTATATCGGAAGTCGGCGGGGGCCTAATCGATGAACTTGCTGCGACGAACGGAAATCACCAGCAATAGGATCGCACCAACGATCGACCCGATCCAACCGCTCGATTGGACCGCGGAACCGCCCTGCAGCAAATACCCGATCGCTCCGCCAACAAACGATCCGGCAACGCCCAACATGATCGTCTGCATGCAGCCCATCGCCTGCGTGTTGGGAACCAGCATGCGAGCGATCAAGCCAACCAGCAGGCCAAAGAATATCCAACCAATGATCGAGAACATGAGAGTTTCCTGTGAGTAAAGTTGTCGCCCTGTCGATCGTGGCGGTCGATCGAAGCTATTTACTCAGTGATGCAATTCTCGTGCCATGTTCCCTCGCCGCCGCAAAGTCGGGGCGATTCAGTTTTTCAAACTGAGGTATCAGCCGACGGCGCCCGGTTTCATTGCACAACGGGCGAAGGGGCAACGCCCCGGGGTAGGTGTGACAATCGACCGGGCCTACAGCCCAACCATGTCAATCATCGCCGCTAGAACCCAGGCCGATGGCCTGGGCTTTGCAAATGGTCGAGCCTGCGGCCCTGACTTGCATGAATGCGATGTGGAACGGTCTGCGACGAACGAAAGACTTCTCGCTGGCCTCGCAAGCGTTCGGTCGCGACCACTCACCATGACTTACGTATAATTGCCCGGAGCACTATGCCTCCACTTTTTAGAAGCGATAGTTCGCGGCGACTGCGCCTCCGTCGGGCATCGAATCGTGGCATCCACGGAGGACGCTTCCGCCATGACGCAGCGTCTGGATAACAACCAGGTTCACCAGGTCGTCGACGGCTTCGCTCTCACTGACCATCACCGATTCGATGCGTCCGTGTTTGGCGGCGAACACGACTTCGGAAATGTCGCTCGATGCAAGCGATTGAGCGGCGGCGGTTCCAAAGCGTTCGGCAAAATTCGCCTGTTCCTGAGCTGACGGATCGGAGATCGCCTGGCCGACCTGTTCGTTCAACTTGTCGTCGCTCCACCTCGCCGGGCTGCCATCGACTTTGGCGTCGATCGTCAGATCGGTCGTGGCGGCGAAGTGCCCGCCGACTTCTTTAGTCGCAACGACGACCAGCGGTAGGTTGGAGTTGTAGACCGCGGAACTGACGAGGTCATCGACGCGCGTCAGATACTGCTGGCGATCGGCTTCGATTTTGTCTTCTCCCTCGCCGTGGCCGTGGAACATCGCCGTCGACGTGCCTGGCGTGTCGGCGACGCTGCGGTGGCTGGTGTTCTGCAGGTTCTCTTCGGGATCGCGAGGCAGCACCAAATCGTGAAACTTCGCCGGCAGCAAATCGGTTTCCACCAGCTCCATCGACTCGCCATCGCATCGGTACAACTTCGCCTCATCCCAGGTGAGCGTCAGGGCAAAGCAGTGCCCATCGCGGCTGTGCTGCGGCGCCAGCGGGGACAAGAAAAACGAATCACCCACGCAGCTCCGTTCCTTCACGGAATGTGGCAATTGAAAAGCCCACAACTGGTCGGCGGTCAGATAGATCGCCAGCCCATCGGCCTGATGCTGCCAGAAGTCGGTCGTGGTTGATAATGACACAACGGGGTCGAGGATCGAACAGTCGTGGCCGGCCGATTTGAGTTGATCGGACGCTTGAGCGAGCAGATTTTTGAGCCGAATCGCAGCCTGTTGGACTTCGCGGCCGGTGCGGTGCGTCGGTAGCAGGATCGAAACGCAAGGGTCGGCGCAGACGTTCGCCAGTTCTTTCAGGTCGCTTGCTTTCAGGGTGCGAAGGGTCGTCGCTTGAGTCGTCGTCGACATGAGTATCCTCGGGGCTGTGGTTTGCAAATTGGAATCAACTGGACCTGGGTAGCTGCAAACCGAATGCCGACCGACCGAACCGTCGCGATCCCAACGAATTCAATTACATGCAACGGCTTGTCGAAAGACTAGAAATCGATCGCTCGTCCGGGGATATTGAATATTGGCACGGCAATCGCACGGGAGAGTCTTGCTAGCCGCTGCTGCCACGCGATTGAATTGCCTGTCTTTGACGGGCGTCGCTTTGCCGGAACGTCTTTCGAACTCGAGTCGCTGGGAAAACAAATGACCACATTGATTACTGGAGCCTCATCCGGCATCGGCTGGGAACTTGCCAAACAGTTTGCCGCCGGGGGAGACGACGTCGTGCTGGTCGCTCGCAGCGAAGAGAAGCTGCAAAAGTTGGCGGTTGAGATTCGCGAGACGCATCGCGTTTCCGCGACCGTCATCCGCAGCGACTTCGCAGAAACCGATGGAGTCGATCGGCTGTGCGAGCGGCTGCGATCCGATGAGATTCAGATCGACACGCTCGTAAACAACGCTGGTTTTGGTGCGTTGGGGCGGTTTGCCGAACTGCCCGTCGACCGACAGACCGATATGTTGATGGTCAACGTCGTCGCGTTGACTCGTCTGACGCGGCTGTTGCTTCCCGCGATGTTGGCCACCGGCAAGGGAGGCATCTTGAACGTCGGTTCGATCGCCGCGTATCAAGCCGGTCCGAACATGTCGGTCTATTACGCCAGCAAAGCGTATGTGCTGTCGTTCACCGAAGGGCTTCGCGAAGAGCTGGCTGGTACGGGGCTGCACGTCACGTGTCTCGAACCGGGGCCCACCGAGACCGGCTTCGGTGACGATTCCGGCATGGGCAAGCTGGACATGTTTAGTTCGGCGGCGATGTCGGCCGAGGATGTTGCCGCGGCGGGCTATCGCGGCTATCGAAAGAACGACGACGTCGTGATCCCCGGTTGGAAGGATCGGCTGATGGTGACATCGGCTGGCTTTTTGCCTCGCATCGCGACACGCAAACTTGTAGCGAAGATGCAGAGCGTCTCTCACGCTTCTTAATCCCAACAACCCCAAGGTGAATACCATGTCGATCGCAAGTATCAATCCCGCGACGAACCAGACGATCCGCGAATTTGAACCGCTGAATAAAGATGCCGTGCTCGATGCGATCGAGGCTGCCGACAAGGCCTACCAATCGTGGCGAGAGACGACGTTTGCGGAGCGGCAGAGGTGTTTGCTGAAGTTCGCCGATCTGCTGCGAGCCGATGCCGACGAATATGCCCGGATGATCACCTTGGACATGGGGAAGCGGATCTCCGAGAGCCAGTACGAAATCGAATACTGTGCGAAGATCGCGGAGTTCTACGCTAACGGGGCCGAGCGATTTTTAGCCGACCAGCCGATGGAGGTCGCCGACGCGGATGCCTACATCCACTACGAACCGCTTGGCGTTTTGATGGGCGTGATGCCGTGGAACTTCCCGTTCTACCAAGTCGTCCGTTTCGCCACGCCGAACATCATGGCGGGCAATACCGTGTTGGTGAAACACGCCAGCAACGTGCCGCAGTGCGCCGCGGCGATCGAAGAACTCTACTCTCGCTGCGGATTGCCCGAGGGCGTCTACACGAATCTGTTTATCCCGTCGGAGTTTGTGGAGATGATCGTCGCGGACCGGCGGGTCCAAGGCGTCTCGTTGACCGGCAGTGAACCGGCCGGCGCCGCGGTCGCCGCGCTGGCGGGAAAGAACCTGAAGCGGAGCGTCTTGGAACTCGGTGGCAATGATCCGTTCATCGTCTTGGAGGACGCCGACCTCGAGAAAACGGTCGAACTGGCCGTCAAAGGACGGATGGTTAACGCGGGGCAGTCGTGCGTCGCGTCGAAGCGATTTATCGTCGTCGAAGCGGTTGCCGAGCGATTCTTGGAGGGCTTCAAAAAACAGCTCTCCGCGCTGCAGATGGGCGATCCGATGGACGAACAGACGACGCTCTCGCCGCTGTCGACCGAATCGGCTGCGGTTCAGTTGCAACAACAGGTTCAATCGTCGATCGACGCCGGAGCGACGGTTGTGATCGGAGGCGATCGGCCGGACCGCGAAGGGGCCTACTTCAACCCCACGATCCTGACCGATGTCACGCCCGACATGCCAACTTTCGATCAGGAACTGTTTGGCCCAGTCGCGACGGTCTACGTCGTCAAAGACGAAGCGGAAGCGATCGAGCTGGCGAATCGTTCGTCGTACGGTCTCGGTGGCAGCGTCTTCACCGCCGACGTGCAACGCGGCCGACGCGTCGCCGAAAAGATCGAGACCGGGATGGTATTCATCAACCAACCGACCAAGTCGCAGGCGGAACTTCCCTTTGGCGGAATCAAGAACTCCGGCTACGGTCGCGAACTGTCACACTTGGGGATCCTCGAGTTTGTGAACAAAAAATTGATCCACCTGGGCAAAAAGTAACCGCCTCGCCGACGTCTGCCAGTTCTACGCCTCTTCTAAACTTTTGCATTACGGATACCACGATGACAACCAACGCCACTCAGGCGACTCGCTCGCGACAGATCGAACTCGCTTCGCGTCCCGACGGGATGCCGACGACCAGCAACTTTCAACTGAAGACAGCTGAACTGTCACCGATCGGCGAGGGGGAGTTCCTGGTCAAGAACCATTGGATGTCGGTCGATCCCTACATGCGAGGCCGGATGAAAGAGGGCAAAAGCTACGTGCCACCGTTCCAGATCGGCGAACCGTTGGAAGGCGGATGTGTTGGCGAGGTGGTGGAATCGCGGCATCCGAAGTTCAAGACCGGGGCGATGGTCTTGGGGAACCTCGGCTGGCGGGAGTACTGGAAGTCCGACGGCGCGGGCGTCGTGGTGATCGATGCTGAGCGAGCTCCGGCGCAGGCTTATCTTGGCGCATTGGGAATGACGGGGATGACTGCCTGGGTCGGGCTGAACAAGATCGCCAAGCTGCAACCTGGCAGCACCGTTTTTGTCTCCGCCGCTTCGGGAGCTGTCGGGTCGATCGTCTGCCAGTTGGCCAAAGCGAAAGATTGCCGGGTGATCGGCAGCGCGGGATCGCCCGACAAGATCGACTGGCTGCGCGAGCAGACCGGCGTCGATGCTGTCATCAATTACAAGCAGACCGATGACCTGGCCGGAGCGTTGGCACAACACGCTCCCGACGGCGTCGACGTCTACTTCGACAACGTTGGTGGCGACCATCTAGAGGCAGCGATCGAGGTGATGAACGACTTTGGTTGCTGTGTCGAATGCGGAATGATCTCCACCTACAACGCGACCGAGCCGCCCGCCGCACCGCGGAACCTGTTTAAAGTGATCGCCAAGCGGTTGCGAATGCAAGGCTTTATCGTTCGCGACCACATGGACGCGCAAGACGAATTCGTGCAAGAGATGGCATCGTTGATCGAAGCCAAAAAAGTCGTTTGGGAAGAGACGGTCAGCGAGGGGATCGAGCAAGCTCCGCAGGCGTTTATCGGTCTGTTCGAAGGAGAGAACCTGGGCAAACAGTTGGTCCACATCGCGTGAGCGAAGCGTTTTCCGGGGACTGATCGACCGCGGCTCGGCGCGTTTTCACAGTTCGCAGGGGGCGTATGTTTGCGGCGGTTTGACCTTTAGGTCGACCCGTCGCGTTGCAACTGTGATTCGACGGTTGTGGCGAGCATCAACATTTGGAACAGTTGTCCCAGCGTGTGCGTGTCGATCTCTCGCATTCGCAGCTGAGTCGTCGGACATCCGGCGGCATGTAGTGCGGCGTCGGTATCGGCGATCGCTTCGGTCATCAAGTCAGGCAGTTTGCGATCGGATAACGCGTTCAGCCCGTCGTGGTCGCCATCGTTGTGGCCGACCTGCCACGGATCGGCGCGATGCTGTTGGACGATCAAATGATTGACGACTTTGCCCTGCAGGTTCGCTGGATCCAGGTGGTGCCCGTCGCGAGGGCTGACAGTTGTCAGCGGCAGCATCTGGTTGCCCGAACCGGCGAGCAATTGGTCGTGCCAGAGGCCAAACGTTTCGAGTGCCGAGCCCCAGACATTCATCACGCGTCGATCGAGCCCACGTTGCGTTTGCAGCAGATGATGGATGGCGACGTACTGCAGCACGAGGTTGGTTTCGGGAGGGGCGGTCTTGAAGTGTTCGTCCATCGCGGCGGCTCCTTCGAGCAGCTGGACGCAGTCCAACCCAAGCATCGCGGCGGGCAAGACACCGGCGGCGGAGAGGACGTTGAACCGTTCATCGATTGCCGCGGGGATCGGGAAGATCTCCTTGCAACCGATCGCCTGGGCGAGATCGCGCAGCTTGCTTGGCTGGTCGGTCACGGGAAGGAGCAATTCGGGCAACCACTGTGCCACGTCGTCGGCGAGCGATTCCTCCATCGCCGGCAGGAACTGACGCAGTGCTAACGCTCGCTCTCGCGTTTCGCCTGCCGGATCGATCACGACCATCGCCCAACGCCGAACGACTGGATCGATCGCTGTCAGATCGCGACCCAGCCGATGCAGCAGAGCACTCGACGCATCGTTGTCGAGATCGTTGCCGGTGAAATACATTCGCGGCTTGCTGCCACGGCCACCGCGAGACAATTCGTTGTGGTAGGGATCGCAGCAGGCGTCGCGGAGCGATTGGACACCGCGATAGGCGCCGCCGCCAGCGAGGACGACGACCGCATCGACTTCATCGTGCAAGCGGTTGGCGACGCGGAAGATCTGCCCCAGTGGGCTGTCGTCGCGAAGCTCGGTGTAGCCATCCAGCAGTTCGCGCGGCAGCGAGGCGAACGGCGGCGCGACGTCGACGAACTCCTGTTGCAAGTCGAGCAACTTGGGGGCCAGGTCCGCAATTTGAGCTTCGGTCACGCCATAATCGGCGTCGACCGCACCCGAAAAATCAAATTGAATCAGACCCACAAAATGCCTTTGCAAGAGATGTCATGAACCGCGGCGGGATCGACCGCGGCAGGCCCCCGATCAATCGACGGCGATCAACGATTCCCCGGTCATCTCTTCCGGCTTTTCCAAGCCCAGTAGGGCCAGAGCGGTCGGTGCGATATCGGCCAACCGGCCGCCGCTGCGCAGTTGCTTGCCGTCCAGGCCTGGTTCGACGACGATCAACGGCACATCGTAGGTCGTGTGCGCGGTGTGCGGTCCGCCGGTTTCCGGATTGATCATCTGTTCGCAATTGCCGTGGTCGGCGGTCACGATCAGCGAACCGCCCGCGGCCAATGTCGCTTCGACGATCTTGCCGACACATTCATCGACGACTTCGACCGCCTTGATCGCTGCGTTCAGGTTACCGGTGTGGCCGACCATGTCGCCGTTGGCGTAGTTCATGATGATCAGATCGGTCTGGCCTGCTGCGATCTCTTGCAGCACGCGGTCGGTAATCCCCGCGGCCGACATCTCCGGCTTCTGATCGTAGGTCGACACATCGCGGGGCGACTGCAACATCCCACGCTCTTCGTTTTCGAAAGGATCGTCGCGGTAGTCGTTGAAGAAGAAGGTGACGTGAGGATACTTTTCGGTCTCCGCACAACGGAACTGCTTCAGGCCCAAGGTGCTGATGTACTGGCCCAGGATGTTTGGCATCTTCGCTGGTTTTTCGAAGATCACGTGGACGGGCAGGCCGGTTTCGTAGCCGGTCATCGTAGCGAAGTAGAGGTTGTCGATCTTTTCGCCGCGATCGAATCCGCCGCCATCGATGTTCGCCCACTCGGTGTCGTCGTAGGTGAAGGCTTTGGTTAGTTCGCGCGTTCGGTCGCCGCGGTAGTTCAAGAAGATCACCGCGTCGCCCGCTTTGACAAGCTGCTTCGGATCGACGGTGTCGGCGTCCGATACGGTGATCGGAGTGATGAATTCGTCGCCGGTGCGATTCGATTCGGTTGGGTTGTCGTAATAGCTCTGGATCGCTTCGCTAGCTGTTGCTGCGGTTTGCTCGGCGCCGCGAGTCATCATGTCGTAGGCGAGTTTGACGCGATCCCAACGCAGGTCGCGGTCCATCGCGTAATAACGACCGATCACGCTGCCGACTTTGCCAACGCCTTCGGATGCGAGGTTCTCTTGCAGTTTTGCCACGTAGCCCAGGCCGCCGGTCGGCGCGGTGTCGCGGCCGTCGGTGATCGCGTGGACGATGTAACGGTCGCCCGCCAAGCCGCTTCGCTTGACCAATTCGGTGACGGCAAACGCGTGTTCCAGGTCGCTGTGCACGCGTCCGTCGGACATCAATCCGACCAGGTGCAGCGAACCGCCGGAAGCTTTGACGTGCGCGATCGCTTCTTGCAGCACGGGGTTCTCGAAGAACTCACCCTTGCGAATCGAACGGGTGATCCGCATCACTTCTTGGTCGACGATTCGGCCGGCACCGATGTTCTGGTGTCCGACTTCGCTGTTCCCCATCACGCCGGCTGGCAGACCAACATCTTCGCCCGATGTCTTGATCAGCGTGTTGGGATAGCTTTGCATCAAAGCGTCGGAGACTGGAGTCTTGCCCATGAGGACCGCATTGGATTGATCCCATTTCGAAAAGGGATTTTGTCCCCAACCATCACGAACGATCACAACAACAGGTTTTCGGCGAACTTCAGTCACAGGTGACTCTCCAAATAATAAGTCAGGCAAACTCTGACAAACGACGGGCGTGGTCGCGAGATCGGACCAGCGGCCGGCAGCCAGCGAGAGGATCCATCGTACCGAAAACGTCTTTTTTTCGATACCGGCCCGGCGCCAGCGGTTGCTCGCAAATCGAGCCGCCGGCGACGTTTACGCCGCAAAAATCAGGCTTTTGGTTGCCGTCGACAGAGCGTCTGCAAGATCGCTGGCGGGATGAAGATTGCGTTAGCGATGATCATCGTCACGCCAAAGGTGATCATGCCTAGGAACAGAGCGATTCCGCCGTGGACCATCACCGCCGTCAACAGCACCCAGGGGCGAGTCAGCCGCGGCCAAACCAATGCACAGTAGAAGGTTTCCCACAGGACGGTGGCGTGCGAAAGAGCGGCGAACAGGATCGGATAGTGGACGATCCAGGTCATGTCCATCGATTGGTATTCGTAATTGGAAACCGCGAACCAGGTCGCCGTTCCATCCCACCACATCTCGCCGCGCATCTTGCTGACACCGCCAAACAGATAGATCACACACAGATGCAGTTGCATCAGCCGGGTGCCGATGTTGGCGGCGATCGAAGGGGAGGCCGATGGCAACCACCATCGCGACGGCTGTCCCGCGGCTTGGCGACGACGACGCAGCCAAGCGTCGACCGACCAGACCGATCCGCACGGCGTCAGCATCAGATACATCGTGATCATCGTTGTCATCTGGTCCAAGCCAAACAACGCGCCGGTCAGACGATGCATGTACATCAACTGAAGAAACCACGCCGCGGGAGCGGTCAGCCGCGTGAAGATCCCGCAGGCGAAGCAGATCGTTACGGCGATCGTGACCAAGTGATGCGTCCACAGGATCGCGGGGCTATCGACGTACCAAAGATAGGACCAGGCGTAATCGTTTTGGTGCAGCTGGCGAACCGTGTCGGTCGTGACCCAGGCATCGGTGCCAACAAACGCGAGCAGTTGAGACGCCAGCACCAGGTGCGTGTAGAGCAGCATCAACCCGATCGCGATCCGGATCGCGGCCAGGGTATGCGGCGCGGTGGGAGTGAACCAGAACCGATCCCACAGCGTGGTGAGTTCGGCGAAATAGCTGGCGATCCAGCGACGCGGTTTATTCATGGTGCGATCCCATCGAAAGCCGGCAGGCCATCGGGCAGCGTCAGATACAGCCGCTCGTTTTGCAAATCGATCCGTTCCTCGATGAACTCAGGGATGCCGGGCATGCGGTGTTCGACGCGATCGATCTGCACCGCGCTACCGCCATGGACGTGTTGCAGATGATTGGCAAAACCGTCGCGGATCATTTCATACCGATCGCGGCCGGATCGCCATTCGCGAAAGATCACGCTGTCGCGCGGCACGTCGGGCGGCAGCGACTGAGGCTCGTGCATGTTGTGCAAAAACTCGGTCAACATGAAGTGACGGTGATACAGCAAACGAGGCCACTGGTTGTTGCGATCGGGAAACGTCTCGGTTTGCGGCTGACCCTCGGCATCGATCCAGCTGGCTGCGACGAGATGGCTGGGGCCGGGATCGGGAGCGAAAAACGCATAGCCGTGACTGAGATAAAGGAAGTCGACGTAGCGGCCGACCGGGGCGCGAAAGGCCGACGCGGCGGGTGAGGGGCCGCCGGGACCACGCGTTGAAAAGCGGATCGGTTCGGCAACGACCGCCCACAGATGGACGACGACGGCGATGCTGATCGCTATCTTCAACCAACGCGGCGGCGCGAAAGGGGGCGAGAGTGTGTCGTCGTTCATGCGTCAGAAGATAACCGCCCGCAGCGCACGAAAAAACCCGCGTTGGAAATTTCCAACGCGGGCTTCTGGGTCGTGTCAGTGCGAATCGATCGCCTAACGCATTGCAACGGTTTCGTCAGCGAAATCGAAGGTCAGTTCTGGCGTGCTGCCAGCCGACAACGAAATCGTCTTCTCTTCGGTCAACGTCCGTCCGTCGCGTTGGATCGCAACGGTGACGGTGTAGTCGCTCCAAACTTGACCAGCTTGCAATTGCTTGGTGCGGAAGGTACGCGTGGTACCATCGGCATCGGTCGCGTTGCCAGCCAAAGTCACCTTGGCGTCAGCAGGCACGTTGACGGTCAAAACGGTTTCGACAACATCCGATTCGGCTTCTGGAGCGGCAACGTAAGCTGGCGCTTCAACCGCAGGTGCCGAATAGACCAACGAACGTGTTTCGCCACCGTGCAGGCGGACGACCTTCGATTCGGTGACCAATTCGCCGTTGACGGTGTGCTCGATACGGACGTCGTACGAATAGGCATAACCAGGAGTCAGGCCACGCGAGACGAATTGGCGGTGAGCGCCAGTGCTGCGGGTCTTGGTGCCGTTGACGTAAACGTCTGCGTCGGCGGGAACTTCCATCGTCAACAATGCTTCGCTTGTCGAGCTTGCCGATTGAGTTTGGTACGAAGCGCCTTCGACTGGTGTTTCGATGATCGATTCACCTTCAGCCGCTTCGGCTGCGGGTTCGCTGTAGATCGGTGCCGATTCGTACATTGGAGTCGAATACGATTCGACGGGTGCCGAATAGTAGCTGGCGCTGTACGATCCGCTGCTGCCGCCGCTGGATTGATGTCCGCTCGATCCGCCGCTGCTGCCATAGCTGCTGTAGGCGCGATACGAACCGTAGCTGCCGCCGCTGCTGGCATAGCTGCTGACGCTGTATCCGCTCGATCCGCTGCTAGCATATCCGCTCGATCCGCCGCTGCTGGCGCGAGCTGCACGCCAAGCTTGGTGGCGAGCGTGGTGCCGAGCCTTGATTCGCTTCAGGATACCGAAGTGTCCCGAGCTGCCGCCGCTGGAACCGGAGCTGCCATAGCTGGCGCCAGAGCTTCCGTAGCTGCTGTACGAGACCGAGTAGCTGCCATAGCTACCGCTGCTCGCTCCCGAGCTGCCGTACGAGCGATAGCCGCCCGAGGAGCCGTAGCTGCCCGAAGAGCCATGGCTTCCGTAGGAGCCGTAACTGCCGAAGGAACCCCAGCCCGCGTGGGCCGCTTCCCCGGTAAATGTCATTGCCACGGCTGCAATCGCAACCGGAATCACGTGAATTCGTCGCATGAGTCAGAACCTCCCGATCCTTTCCAACTTATCCCAAAATCTACATTAAGCGTGTTCGCATTTACGCGCCCAGAATACCCAGATAGGATAATCTTCCAGGCCGTTGATTCAAGCTCGCTAGCTCTATTTATTTAGCTCAAAACTACGATTTTGGCTCAAGTAATCCTAATAAAACGCATGCGCTATCTCGCGTGATTACGCATGGACACCATGGCTTCCAAGGCAAGGTGAGCCGCGAAAGCTGGCTGGTTTGCGGGCTCTGGGATGCCTGTTGCGACCGAGCGGAGCGATCGCGGGAGCGGCAAAAGACGTCTTATTTGCGGCCAGAGTGGCGGTGTAGGTCGCGCTAGAGGGTTGGGTGCATCGCTGTCCGCAGCGGGCGAGACTGGCGGTTGCGAGCTGCCCACGTCACCGCAAGCGGGCGGGGCGGAGGAGCTAAAAAAAGTGGGCCGCGCCGGCCGATTTTATTTAGCCGGATCGGGGCCGAGCCAGGCTTAGCCCCGAAAACGCACCCAAGCTGCGGCGGTTAACGTTCGGGAGTCAGCGTGACGCTATCGAAGTCGGCGATGCCGGTGGCTCCGAAGAGTCCGATTCGGACGATCGCTTCACGAGTCGTCGGTGGGACGCGGAAGGAGCGTTGGTGCTGCGTCCAGTCTTGCTCTTTGGGGAACGGACCGATCCAGAACGTCCCCAATTCTCGCCGCTTGTCGTCGTAGAAACTGACAGCCAGAAGGGGCTGGCGATCGGGACGGCCTCCGCTGTCGACGTCTTGAGTTCGCACGTTGCCCGACAATCGAACGCGAGCGATCGCCCGTCCATCCAACGCCAAGCCTTGCAGCAGATGGGAATCGCGGCCCAGTGTTTCGTTCTCAAAGCGGACAAAATTGCCGCCGCTTGTCGGATCGGGCATCAGGTTGAACTGGCGTCCGTAATACCAACCCGGGACCTGTTCGGGATCGTCCGAGGGGAGATCAAAGCTGCTGTTGACCAGTTCGGGGTTCTCGGGATCGGGCTGCTTCAACCGTCCGTCCTCCGCGGTGCCGGTCATCGGGACAAACAGCGTCGGGCGGAGCGATTGGCGGACGATTTTGCCGTCCTTCTTTTCCATCAGATACAGCGTTTGTTGGTATCGCTCGCCGACGGGGATCACCATCCGGCCGCCTTCTTTTAATTGATCGACCAGCGGTTGCGGGACCGATTCGGGAGAGCAGGTGACGATGATCTTGTCGAACGGTGCGGCTTCGGGCCAGCCTAAAAAGCCATCGCCGACTTGGGCCGAGACGTTTTCGTAGCCGAGTCGCTTGAGCGTCGCGGCCGCTTTGATCCCCAGCGGTTCGACGATTTCAATCGTGTAGACGTGTTTGACCAGCGGGCTCAGCACCGCGGCTTGGTATCCGCTGCCGGTGCCGATCTCCAGCACGACGTCGTCCGGTTCGCACTGCAGCACCTCGGTCATATGAGCGACGATAAACGGGCTGCTGATCGTCTGCGCGTCGCCGATCGGCAGGGCCATGTCGTAATAGGCCTGATCCCACAGCTTGCGTGGGATGAATTGGTGCCGGGGCGTCGTTTCGATCGATCGCAGGACTGCGGGATCGGTCACGCCGGCGGGAGCCACGCGATCTCGCACCAACTTTTTACGCGCTGCCTCGTAGGGATCCTCCGCGTTGACAGCGGGAGCCACGGTGGCGACAAGCGAGAGCAAAAGAGCAGGGCGGAGAGACATGCCGGACGACTCCGAAGTGATAAAAAGGCGGTCAGTCGACCCGCGCGTTTCGATCGGGTCGACGAGCCAGCCGCGCAGCGACCGGCCCACTTACAGCCTACCACAATCCCTTTGCGCGACCGGAATTTTGTGAACCGTTCGGCCGATCGCCAGCTGTTTCAGACTCCCCAATCGTTGCAGCCGTCGCGGCTGCCAAGCGGCGGCGGGGCGTTATTGTTCGGCCCGAATCATCACGCGCAACCCAAACACCTCTTCGAAAAGGGTGCTGTTTTGCCGGATCGCTAGTTGTTCCAGGGTGACGTCTTCGACCCGCGGGACCTCGATCACCAATCGATCGCGCTGCTTGATGCATTTGAAATCCTGCACGCGGCCGGATCGCGAATCGTGCATCGCGATCGCCAACCGCAGCAGCGCGGCCATCTTTGCAACCGCCACTCGCTCGCTACGGCTGAGACTTCCGTAACCGTCGTGTCCCGGTTGCGGATGCGCGCGGCGGTGGTATCGGGCGACCAACGCGACTAACAAAACGTCCTGGCGACTGAGCCCAAAGATCTCGCTGTTGCGGATCAAATACATCGCGTGTTTATGGTTGCTGCGGACGTCGACAAACATCCCGATCTCGTGCAACAGCGCCGCGACGTGCAGCATGACTTCGTATTTGGCATCCAGTTGATGTTCGGCCTTCAATTGTTCGAACAACAGGCTGGCCGACGCCGCCACATGTTTGGCATAGGGTTGATCAAAATCGCACTTCCGCCCCAGAGTCATCGCCGACCGCAGGATTTGATTGCGAAACTCCGCCGTCCAACGCCCCTCGCTGGCCATTTCCAACAGCAGGCCATCGCGGAGGTTGGTGTCCGAAACCAGCACGGTATCCAGCTGGAAGATCCTTGCCAGCATCAGGTTGCTCAACAGCGCCGGCCCCAGCGTGGTCGCGTCGGAGAAGTTGACGTTCAGCTTTTGGACGATCTCGTCCTCGTTGTATTTCAGCACCTCGTTGACCAACGCGTCCAAGGCGTCGACCGAGACCCGCGCTAGGGTCCCTCCATCCCAATCGCCCAAGATGTGACTGGCGGCGAAACGCATGTCGCCACCCAACGCGATCAATTCGATTTTGCCATCCTCGGCAAACACCTGTTCGCGGATCCGCGCGACGGTTTGCCGGATTTGCGTCTCCATGATGCTGCGTCGCCGCATCCCCGGAGCGCCAAGACTTTCCAAGCGTTCGGCCAGTCGCAGCGAACCGAGCCGATGGGTTTCCGAAAACAGAACGTTGCCGCTGCGGACGACCAGCACCTCGGTCGACCCACCGCCAACTTCCACCACGACCGACTTGGCGACTGCCAGCTTGGGATCGCTGTCCAGATGCGGTTGGATGCCCATGTAGGTGATCCGATTCACCTCGGCTTCTTCGATCGATTCGACCTCCAGCCCGGTGGCGATGAAGACGCGATCCAGGAAAGCGAGTCGGTTGACAGCTTCGCGAACCGCGCTGGTGGCGACGACACGAATATCGTCGGTCGATGTGATCCCGTATTCCAACAGCACCTTCTGGTAGGATCGCAGGATCCGCACGCATTCTTCGATCGATGACCTGGTGATCTGCCGCGATTTGAAGACGTCTTCGCCCAGCGTGATCTTGCGAGTCAGCGAATCGATCGTGCGGACCAGCCCCAGGTCGCTGATCTCAGCTATTGCCATCCGGATGCTGGTGGCGCCGATATCGATAACGGCAACGGTTCGCGGCGGCATCAAGCCAGCCGAGATGGAGCGTTCGGTTGTTTCAGACACAGAAATGACTCAGCCCAAAGTCGTATGGAAGCGATTTCTTGCAACAGGAATCCGCTGCGACGACCAATTGTAGCGGAAGTTAAACAAAACATCGGTACCCCATCGCGCGAAGGTCTTCGATCAGCGTCGGGGTGTCGATGTAATGAATCGCTCGCCAACCGCACGCTGTCGCACCTTGCACGTTTTCGAGCCGATCGTCGATGAACAGGATCTGTTCGGCGGCGCAGCCGGCGAGTTCGGCAGCGGCATGATAAATCTTGGGATCGGGTTTCATACACCCGATCTCGTAACTGAGCGCCGCCGGCGTTCCGATCAGCCGCAGCAGGCCGTAGTTCTGCCGCATGATCCAATCCCAGTGCGGGCGACAGGTGTTCGACAGGATCCCCATCGGCACGCCTTCGCTGACCAAACGCGAGACGACCGGCAGGATCGGTGTGTTCAAGCGGAACATCGCGCTCATCGCCTCCAACACCGCGTCGCCGGCGGCGCTGCGGCCGACCGAGCTGAACAAGCGGTCGAGAAACTCCGGCTCTTCGATCTGTCCCGATTCCAGCAGTTCTTCGATCCCGCTGTCGTACATCGCGGCGCGAATCGTCGCCGGATCGCACTCCAACAGATCGCCCACCTGCCGGCACGCAAGCTCGGGATCGAACTTCACAAGCACGTTGCCCAAATCAAAATAGACGAAAGTCGATGTCAGCACGTTAGCAACTTTGGCGACAGGAGGAACGGAAAAAAATTGGCTGCGGCGAATCGCAAAACGTTCGGCGGCCATCGTCGTTTCAACATATCGCCGCAGCCGGAACTGGCCAAGCTGGCTGCGACGCGGGGCCCCCTCCGTTCGACAAAGCAACGATGCGTCGGTACAAAGGGAGCTTCATCGCCCACGTCGCGTTCCCTCCCTCCCTTCGCAATCTCTCTCGACGCACTTCTTTATGGTCATCGGCCGCCGCATCGATCAGGTTCTCGAGGCACTGAAGTGGCCGATCGGAGTGTTTGCCGTGCTGATGCTCGGCCCGTTGTGTTATGCCACGCTGCTGTTCGCCGCGCGAATCTGGCAGCACCCCTGGAGCTTGATCTGGTTCGTCGCGGGGATTCTTGCTTACGCCTTCGCCTGGCGGCCGTTCATGCGGCGGTGGTTGAAGACCGATTGGATGCTGACCGTCGAACACGAACTGACCCACGCGCTTTTTGCTCTCTTGACCGGCCATCGGGTGAAGAGCTTTCAGGTGACCCGCAAGGGGGGGCGAGTCGAAGTGGTTGGCGGTTCGAATTGGTTGATCGCGCTGGCTCCCTATTTTTTTCCGACAGCCCCGTTGATCCTGTTGCTGTTTGCGATCCTGATGCCGCTGGGAACGCTGCTGCCCTGGACGGGATTGTTCCTCGGTTTTTCGATGGCCTATCACGTCCGATCGACGTGGACCGAAACCCATGGGGCGCAGACGGATTTCGACCAGGCGGGGCGATGGTTTTCGCTGATCTTTCTCCCTTCAGCCAACCTGTGCGCTATCGGTTTAGTCGCCAGTTTCGCCGTCGGCGGCTGGGACGGTATGCAGCGGTTCAGCAGCGATGCCAGCGCTGCGATCCAGTGGCTGGTGATGCTGATCCCGTCGGCGCTTACCTGGCCCGCCGAGAATCCGCCGCTGTTGGATCCCGTGCCGGGAATCGATCCCGCCGCAACACCGCCGGTTGCGATCGGCCCCGATTCCGCCGCCTCTTGACGTCTGGTGGTGCTTGAACGGATCGACGGGTGGGCCGCATCCGCACACAGCTGCCGCATTCATTTAATGAACGGTTCGTCGATATCGGGGGAAGGACGAGCCAAGTTGCGGTGGGGGTGTGGTGAGCACTCCCCCCTCGGTTCGGGGCCCCCGAATTGGTGTCGGCCATCACAATCGACAGAACCGACGCATTGCGGCTGTCATTTCTAGGGGAAACCGGCGTTGTCGATCGATTGCCACACCGCCCGCAGAACTTGCAGCCTAGCTTTGCCAGGTGTTTGAGTTGGCGGGACGTATCGAGTCGAGAGAGAACATGTTTGGGTTGGGGAATCGAAAGCAGATTGAAGTGCGTTGCGCGATGACTCGGCTCATCAACCAGACGCTCGATTATGCCTCGTTGGCATCCAGCGAAGAGCCGCCGGAGCTGAAGGATCGGTCCGAATCGCGGCTGGTCCGCACGCTGCCGGTGTTTCTGATTCCCTGCACGGGGGACGACGAAAATGGCGGCCCCGATATCCAGATCGGCTTCACCGCCGATGTCTCCTGTTTTGGTGTGTCGGTGTTGTTATCCGATACGCTGAATCTGCAGGAGTTGGTGTTGATGATCGGCGATCCCAAACATCGCAAGGTGATGCGGGGAACGTGCCGCTATCGAAAGCCGTTGGGAATGGGGACCTGTCAGTATGGAATCCGACTGGATGAGGTCCTGAATGATTCCGATTACGCCCCGCTGTTAAAATATGCAGCAGCATTGGAATCGAAGGCGCAGCAGGTCATTGCGGGGAATCCGAACGCGGCCTCGCAAAACGTTGTCGCAAAGAAGTAACATTTGCGAAGCATCGACACGCGGGGCTAAGCCTTTTTGGTTTCGACCGGCTTGCGGCGTTTGGGGTAGAGCGTCGTGCAGAGTTCACAGCGAGTGCCGTCGCATCCGCGGGCGGTGCAATATTCGCGACCGTAGTAGATGATCTGCAGATGCAGCGCATTCCAGCTCGATTCGGGGAACAACGCTTTCAGATCGCGTTCGGTCTGTTGGACGTTTTTGCCGTCGGTCAGTCCCCAGCGTTGGGCCAGGCGATGAATGTGGGTGTCGACGGGAAACGCGGGGTGCCCAAACGCTTGGCTCATCACGACGCTGGCAGTCTTGTGTCCCACGCCCGGCAGCGATTCGAGTCCCTTGAAATCGGCTGGCACCTGACCGTCGAACTCGTCGACCAATTGTTGACTGAGCCCCGCGATCGCGGCCGCCTTTTTCGGTGCCAAGCCCAGCGGGCGAATGATCTCGAGGATCGCATCGACCGATTGCTGACGCATCGCTTCGGGTGTGTCAGCCAAATCGAACAGCGCCGGCGTGACGCGATTGACCATTTTGTCGGTGCACTGGGCGCTCAAGAGGACAGCGATCAGCAGCGTGAACGGATCGCGATGGTCCAACGGAATCGGCGGGTCGGGATAAAGTTCATTCAGTCGTTTGAGCACGATCTCGGCGCGTTCTTGCTTGCGCATTAGGGCAAACCATCCTGATATGGGGGCTCCTTGCCAGAGATCTCCGCCAACGCGTTGGCGGCGGCTCGCTGTTCGGCGTCCTTCTTGCTTCGGCCCCATGCGGGCGTTCGCAACTGGCCATCGACCAGCACCGCGATCTGGAACTTTTTGCTGTGATCGGGGCCGACCGAATCGAGCAAACGATAGCAGGGTGTGGTGCTGAAATCGCGTTGCACCACTTGCTGCAGGTTCGATTTATGGTTCTCGTCGCCGCGGCTGTTGATCCCTTCGGCCACCTCCTGCGCCAACCATTGGTGCAACAGTTCGCGGACTTTGTCGAACCCGCCGTCCAGATAGATCGCCGCGACGATCGATTCGAAAACATCGGAGGTCAAAGATTTGGGGAAGCTGCGGTTCTTGCGAACTCCCTTGCCGACCAACAGACATCGATCCAGTCCCAGCCGCTTGGCAACTTTGGAGCAGGTCTGGCGGCTGACGACGTTCGATTTGATCTTGGTGAGTTCGCCTTCGTTGAGATCGGTCCGTTCGTGGTACAGCCAATCGCAAACGACAGCGCCGAGGATCGCGTCGCCCAGAAACTCCATCCGCTCGTTCGACTTCAATCGGTGCGAGGCGCCCGACGCGTGGGTCAACGCTTCCAACAGCAGCTCGCGATCCGAGAAGCTGTGGCCGATGATCGATTCGCAAAGATCCAACCGCTGTTCGGTCGTTAGTTCTTCGTTGTCCGGATCGATCGCCGCGGCGGCTTTGGCCGCTTTCGCTTTGGTTGGCTTGGCAGCGGTTGTCGTTGGGGCGGCTAGCAAAGTCGCGTCGTCGCAATCGCTGGTTGCCGGCGGCGGTGGGGGAGCGATCGAGGGGCGATCGTCCTGGGGACGATGGGGTTCAGCATTCATAGCGCAAGGTTAGTCCTCTGGTGCCAACTGATGGAGCCGGTGAGAAACTAACCCGAGGCGTCAGCAAGGTGTTTTGCGTTGATAGCAATTCGCCTCAATGACGTTTCGGGTTGGAATCATCGCTGTTGATCTCGATGCGTTGAATTTGGTACGCATTGCGGCCAACCGCGATCCTCCGATTCTAATCCCTTGCGCGTCCGTTGCATAAGGGATTGGGGGCGACTGACAAAAATCATGGGTACCCAAGCGATGACAGACCAACCTCGCCAAGATCCGTCGAATCTAGAGCATTCCGATCCAGCAATCCGCCGTCAAACGCTGCAGTCGATCATCGACGAGAGTCCGCGGTTGGCTGATTGGACGATTCCGTTGTTGCGAGCCGCTTGCGACCCTCACGCATCGGTCAGCGAACTGGCGATCGCGACGCTCGAAGACATGGGCGCTCCCGACGCGTCGCAAGTTGCTGACATCGTCGCTTTTGCTCAACGACCTGCCGATAGCGAAACGGTTTACTGGGCTACCACATTGATCGGCCGGATCGGTCCAGCGGCAGCCGACGCGGTTCCAACGTTGGCTGGCGTGTTGGCGAATTCGTCGTTCCTGCACGTTCGCGAGAAAGCCGCCTGGGCGTTGGGACAGATCGGTCCCGCAGCGGTCGGAGCCAGCGCGGTATTGCAATCCGCTGCCGAACAGGGGCCGCCGCGATTGCAGCGGCTGGCGACCAAAGCGTTGGCTGCGATGGCAGGCAGCGCCGCCGCATAACCTCCGTTCCGATCTAATCATCCAAACGTTGCACACCAGGCAAGGAGGCCTGACGTGGCCACCCGACGCAAGAAAATCTCATCGCTTCCCATCGGCAGGTTCATCGGACCACCGCTAACGATCGTCTTGTTCCTGGTTGTCGGTTATCTGGCGATGACCGGTCGGCTCCCCTTCTTAAATGGAGCTAGCGATCAAGCCGCGACAACCGAAGCTGGCCTGCTGCCCGGAACCGAGGGCGGTTTGCAGCTGACCTCCAGCGGCGATCCGGCCGCCAAACCGATCGAAACACTGACTGTCGCCACTTTCAACATCCAAGTCTTCGGCGTTAAGAAAGCGGAAGACCTCGAGGTGATGCGCTACCTGGCGTTGATCCTGCGGCAGTTCGACGTGATCGCGGTTCAAGAAATCCGCAGCCTGGAACGGGCTCCCGTCGATCAGTTGCTGGAGTTGATCAATTCGACAGGCGAACAATACAAGGTGATCTTGAGCGAGCGGCTGGGGCGGACCGACAGCAAAGAACAATACGCCTACTTCTGGGACAGCCGACGGATTCAGTTCGTCGAAGGATCGTCGTATCTGGTCAACGATAGCGCCGACTTCATGCACCGCGAACCTTTTGTCGCCAGCTTCCACGCTCTGCAAGCGGGCGTGCCCGGGGCAAAACCGTTCAGCTTTACGATGATCAACGTGCACACCGATCCCGACGAGACCGACCAAGAATTAAACGTTCTCGACGATGTGTTCCAGAGCGTTCGCGCGTACGAGTTTTCCGAAGACGACTTCATCTTGGCGGGCGATCTGAACGTCGAAATCGACAAGTTGGGAGAGCTTGGGCAGATCCAAAGCGTCGAATCGGTCAACCGCGAACAGACCAATACCGCTGGCAGTCGCAGCATCGATCATCTGTTGATCGACCGCACGGCGACGACGGAGTTCCGTGGTGCGGGCGTGATCAATTACGAACGCGATCTGAAGCTGCCGCGCGAACTTGCCGATCGGATTTCCGACCATCGCCCCGTGTGGGCAGTCTTCGACAGCAGCGAACACGCCCCGCAAGGTGTGATCGCCGCGCTGCCGGAAACCGTGTCGCGCTGATCCACCGCTCGCGAGAGACTATTTGTTAGCCGGGGCATTCAGCGAGCTAGCACTCGCCACTCGCTTGGTCTCCGCATCGTCGGCGGGGGTGAAACGGAAGCCTTCGGCAAATTGGTGGTCGCCGCCGCCAAACGCTTCGACCTGCTGATCGGCGAGCGTAAAGATCGCTGCCGAACGATGGCCTTGATCGTCGGAGAAGTGCAGATAGATCCATTGGACCGGGACCTCTTCGACAGCTCCCTGCGCGACGACTCGCAACAACCGCAGCCCTCCGCTGGTTACTTTCTCTTCGGCTTCCAAGAGCTCGCTGAAACGCTTGTCCAAGGTTCGGCGGATGTCGTCCTGGAACGCTTCGAGCGTCAGTTGGTGTCCGTCTTTCAATTTGGGCATCGGGCGGATGTCGCACTGCGCGATCACGCGATCGGTGTCGATCATTCGCAGTTGGGCGAAGCGTTCGTTTTCGCTGATCAGATGCCAGTTGCGATCGCAGAAGACCGAAAATCCGCCCTGCTTGCTGCGGATGTCGACCAGCAGTTTGTCCTGCGTCGGCTTGATCGCGAGGTCGATCGGTTCGCCCGAGTCGATGCCGTTTGATTTGGTGATCGCTTGGCGAATCACGCGAATCTGCGCCGCGACTTCAAATCCCGGTTTCGCTTTGCTAAGTCCCCGTTCCTCGCGGATCGCAAGCGCCAGCCATGTCACGGTGCGTTGCTTGCGATCGAAGGTCAGTTTGCCGCGCAGCTGCAGCGACGTCGGGACGCCGTCGACCGAAGCGCTGATCGTTCCCAACAGCTGAACCTTCGCCGTCGCGTCGTCGAACGATGCCAGCGTGGCGCTGACCGCGGATTTCTGGACCGCATCCATGTCGAACAGCGTCGCCAATAGATCGGATTCGAGCTCCCAGGCTTCGTTCACTTTCATCGACTTGTTGGGAAGCAAGCGGTCGATCGCCAGCGAGTTGACGGGAACCTTCAACAGTTCCAGTTCGTCGGTTGTCAGTTGAGTCTGGGCGGCGTAGACGATCGATCGAGTCTGCGCGACGTGCAGCACGGCGTGCCGGGATTCGCGGCGGAGTTCCGATTCGACCTCGTTGGTCTGGACTTTGCCTTTGGTCGTCGCTTCGTAATAGTACCGCTGGGCGGCTTGAGCGATTCCGTCGCCGTCGCGATGCAGACGCTCTTCGTAATCGATCACCGAATCGGCTTTCACCGGCAACTTCCGCGTCGCATCGGTCGACAGTTCGCTCTTGGGAACCTTGGCGTTCCCCTCGATGCCGACGGTGATCCGCACGCGATACAGCGAATGTTCATTGTTGGGGATCAGCGGGACGGTGTCGGTGGAGGCGGCCGATAACGGGCCGGCAGCACAAACTGTCAAAGAAAGTCCAGCAAGCAACTCGCGTCGCGTTAGTTTGCAATCCATCGCAGAATCCACTCCATGAGGCTGCCGCAGCGCGGAATGCTAGCGACACCGAAGGGTGATGATCGTCCAAGGGCGAAGAAACGAAGTCAGCCCAACCCTTACCGTTGGATCGACCGAACGCCGCGGCACAATTCAGCAGATTCGGAAAATCGGAGCGGTCTTCCAGCGGCAACGCCTCGCGTTTGGCGGCGTCGATCCAAGCTTGGGCTTGGATTTGCGGACAGGCTGCAGATGCCAGCATCGCCGTCGCCAGCGGGACTGGCGACGCGAAACCGAACTTGGATTTGATGTTCCGGCGTCGGCGACACGCTTACATCGACATCGCGTCGCGCTTCGCCGCCTCGATCGCTTCATCCATGTCGTCGAAGATCGCGCCAGCTTGGTCGTGGAAGATCCGCCCGATCAACAGATCGGTCAGATTGCCGGTGTGCTGCGGATGAGCCTTCATGAAGCGACCGAAGCTGAATTCATTGGTGTAGTAAGCGTGGACCAGTTTGCGGATCCAGCTGGAACCATCTTTGAAGTCGTCGGCCCAGCGAGCCAGTTGAGCTCCGGAGAGATCATCTTTGGCAAAGCCTTCGGTGATCGCGTCGGCGGCTCGCACCCCCGTCTCCAACGCAAAATAGACGCCCGAAGAATAGATCGGATCGATGAAACCAAAAGCGTCGCCGATCAGCACCCAGCCCTCGCCAGCATGCCGTTTGGTGGTGTACGAAAACTCTTTGGCGACGCGGATTTCGCCCTGGAACTCGGCATCCTTCAGCCGCTCTTGCAGCCCCGGGCAGATGCTCAATTCGTGTTCGTATTTCGCGTCGGGCTTGAGCCCCTGTTTGAGCATGTAGTCGTTGTTGCCAACGCAGCCGATGCTGGTGATGCCGTTGGACAGCGGGATGAACCAGAACCAAGAATCTTTCTTCTCGGTCTGCATGATGATCGTCGCCCCTTCGTTTTCCCCCTCGTCCCGCCGGGCGTTTTTCCAGTAGCCCCAGATCGCGGCTTTCTTGAGGTCGGGATTGATCTCTTTCAGTCCCAGTTTGTTGGCGATAAACGATTGCAGCCCCGTCGCATCGACGACCACGCGGCTGGAGATCGTGTGCTCCTGCCCCTGAGCGTCGCGGACGCGGATCCCGGTGGCGCGATCTTGGTCGTCGATCTCGACGTCCAACAACCGCGTTTGGTCGTAACAATCGGCTCCCAATTCGGCGGCGCGTTCGAACAGCATCTGATCGAACCGCGCCCGTTCGACTTGCCACGTGCTGCTGCACTCACGCGGATCGTGCTGCTTGAAATAGAACGGCGACGACTCCTTGCCGCTGTTGGTGACAAACTGAACGCTCAGCTTCTTTTGAAAGCCGAGTTCTTCCATCCGATCGACCACACCCAAGCGTTGCAGCGGCCAATAGACCTCGGGCATCAGCGACTCGCCGATGTGAAAGCGGGGCATCGCTTCGCGCTCGATCAACAGCGTGCTATGCCCGGCGGCGGCGGTTAGAGCGGCGGCCGAACTGCCTGCGGGACCACCACCGATTACGACAACGTCATAGTTCGCTTTCACAATTAATTACCTAAGCTTTTTCGGAAGGAGTCGACAGTATGGAGGGCAGCTTGCAGCGGGCGGGATCGGGGGGATGCAAGGTCACCAAATCGGCCACTGAGACAGCGTTTCGGCACTCTCCCATCACTCCTTTATAGACAACAAACGTCGTTCGGCCAGGAATCGATAGACAAAATGAAACCAAAGTCCCCGTCGCAGACGCCTCGATTTGACAGGGCGGACCGCGTGACGTAGAGAATTATACCGGGTGTTATTTGGAATGAACCAATCTGGTCGCGGCACGAGCCCAGAAATGCGTCTTTACGCCGCACTGGGGCAACATGGCGTGGCTCAATACACCATTTTGGGCGAAGAGAAAACGGTTGTGAGGCATGGGAACTGAATTAGTCGCGTTGATAGCGCTCAGCTGCGGCTGTTCGGGTTTGTTGTGTGGGTGGTTTCTCCGCAATCCCAGCGGTCTGCCGCAGTCGGCGGCCCCTTCTTCCGACGCCGAAAAGAACCGCAACGAACGCGATCGGCTAGAAAAGATCGCCGCTTCGCTCCGCAGCGTGACCACTAGCGTGGCCGCGGAGGTCGACGCGCACCAAACAAAAATCCAGGCCGTGTCGGACAGTTTGTCCGATTCGGACGAGGACCATGTGCTCGATGCGGTCGCCAGCCTGATCGCCGCTAACGCGATGATGCAGCAGCAGTTGGGAGACGCCCAAAATCAGATCCGCAGCCAAGCCGCTGCGATCGAGTCGGCCGAAGAGATGGCGTTGACCGACGCGCTCACGGGCCTGAACAATCGTCGCGCCCTCGACCGCCAGATGACTCAGCGGCATGAGTTGGGCGATACCGTCGCCCATCCGACCACTTTTATGTTGATCGACGTCGATCACTTCAAGAACTTCAACGATCTGCACGGTCACTTAACCGGCGACGAAGTGCTCAAGCACGTCGGTCGGTTGTTGACCACCAGTCTCTCCGACGTTGGTTTTGTCGCCCGCTACGGCGGCGAAGAGTTTGCTGTCCTGTTTAACGACATGAAAGTCGCCGAGATCAAAGACCGCGCCGATGCGGTTCGTGAGACCTTTGGCGAGCAGGAGTTTTTCGTCGACGACCAATGTCTGCAGGTCACCGCCAGCGCGGGACTGGCTCAATTGGAACCGGGCGAGACGATCGAATCGTGGATCGAACGGGCCGACAACGCACTCTATAACGCCAAAGACGAGGGCCGAAACCAAGCCTACTGGATGGATGGCGATGTCGCGTTCCCGGTGAAGTCCGAGGACGAAGAAGAGGCTGCTGATACGCTCGCGGCCGCTGCCAGCGATCAACCCGAAGAATCGATCGTCGAACCGCCGGAAGAACCGATCGTAGAGCCGGCAGCAGAATCAATCGTAGGACCGGCGGAAGAATCGATCGTGGGACCGTCGGAAGATCCGTCGGAAGAGTCGATCGTAGAACCAGCGGCAGAACCGACCGCAGGTCCCGCGGAAGAAACCGCTGGTGGGGTCGATGTAGCCGACCTGACGAAGCTGAGCGAAAAAGTCGCTTCGGGGTTCATTAAGCTGCAGGCCGAACGGATTCCATTCTGCATGCTGTCGATCCGCGTCGAATCCGACAAATCGGACGATGCCTGGAAACAGATCACGTTGGACTGTCTGCACACTTCGGTCCGCGGGATCGATGCCGATCGGATCGGTTTCGACGGCGATCGGACGTTTATCGTCTGTCTGCCGAGCACCGATGAATCGGTCGCCGGAGAGCGTGCCAAAACGATCCGCCAGAGTATCGATGGGGCCAGTGGTTCGGCATGGAGTGTAGAAGTGACAACGACTCGTGCAACCGGCACCGAAACGTTCGAGGAAGCGATCCAACGCGCGATCGGATCCAGCCAGACCGCCGACCGCGATGAACCCGCGATCGTCTAAGCGTCTTGAACTCGCTGGCGGCTGAAGCGGCGATCATTCCGACAAGTGTTGCTCGATCACGTCGGCCACTCGTTCCGCCAGAAAGTCCGATCCGGCGGATGTGTAGTGCAGATCTTGAGGTCGGTGCAGTTCGTCGAAGCGGGGCATGATGTAGCCGTGTAGATCGTTGATCGGCACGTCGAGTTCGGTCATCACGCGGGCGGCGATCTCGTTGTAATGCGTCTCGTCGCCAAAGGTCC
Organism: Rosistilla oblonga; assembly: GCF_007751715.1. NCBI lineage: Bacteria > Pseudomonadati > Planctomycetota > Planctomycetia > Pirellulales > Pirellulaceae > Rosistilla > Rosistilla oblonga. The sequence goes on from NZ_CP036292.1 coordinate 136,166, forward strand.
GGTCGGGATTCAGTTTGCCCTTGGGAATCGGTGTCGTCGACGCCCAGACCAACTTCGCCCCGGTCGCTTTCAACTTGGCCACCAACGCTCGCAAGTTCTTTTCGTAAGCGGCCGGTTCGACTTGCCGCGTGCCATCGGCTTGGTGCTTCAGATCATGGATGCCCCAATTGAAATGGATCAGATCCCAATCGCCATCGCCTAGCCATTTGTCGATGTTTGCCAAACCGCGAGTCGTCGGCCCGCCGTTAGCCGGGATTCGATGAACGTTCGCTTTGTCGGCCAACAGCTTACGCGTCGGCACGGTGTAACCCATCGAGATCGAATCGCCGATCAACAGCACCCGCGGAAGATCCGCGCGGTCTTCGATCGGCTTCAAAACGCCCTGCTGGCCAAAGACGGATGGACTGCAGACGAGCGACAGGAGGGCAATACAACAGATTCGATGCATGATGAGTCTCGCGGAGGGTGTAATGCTGGAAGGTCCGGTTGAGATCGACCAGTATACACGCTCGGCCAGAGGTTCTGACCGACTCGGACAGCATCCTTAAGGAGCCGGCAGCGGCGTCGGTTTCGACGTTTCCTGTGCGGCCGGCAACCGTGTCGTCATGCGTTTGGACGGCTTGGTTTGCTCGGGCATCCGCGCCAGTCGCTGTTGGAACGAACTGGGCAACGGGATCGTCGTCGTCTGCATCGCGCTGTTGGCGTTCAACCCTTGGTGCGTCTCGGTGGTGCCGAGGTAGTGGCCGACTTGGCGAACCGCAGGGACCGCGGGACGTTTGGTTGCGGTCATGTCGACCTTGCGACCGGGCAGCACAACCATCGCCGCTTCGCTTTGCACCACCTTGCCGCCAGTCGTTTTGAAGGTCGACATCAGCGACAGTTTCTTCTGGTCGCCGCCAGCAGCATCCCACGGGATCCAGATGCTGTACGACGCACCGAGATCCGATTCGCTGAAGTGCGATGTAAATTGCTCTTTGGTAAAGCGGAATCGCTTGATGCCATCGGAGTGCTGCGCCGAAGCCAACGCTTCATCGAAGCCGTGGATCGTCAGTTCCCCTTCGACCGGAACCGCTTGGCTGTGGTCGTTGTAGAAGTAGACTCGCCCGCCAAATCCGCGTGTCGGTGTCCGTCCTGGTTGGACGAGAATGTCGGGCGTCCAGGTGACCGCCATCTTCACCGGGTTGGGGTACGGTTTGGGTGGCTTGTCTTTGTTCCAGGGCAACTTGGCCGACCAAGATTCACTCTTGGGTGCCGTTGCACAACCCGTCGCGATCGGACATGCCGCGAAGATCAGAATGAAGAGGAATTTTTTCATCGGAGAATTATCCAAGAAGGTTTTCACTGCGAGATCGGGTTGGCGAGTCGCCCGTGTCGGGCGACTCTGGGAGCTTTCCATTCAGCCGTCTCGGCGATGCGAGACGGCTTGGTTCGGATCGCCCTTGGTGGGCGATCGGCCGCTAGCGTTGAGGCGTTCCGGCGGCGGGTGCGGCCATCGGAGCGTTGTATTGAACCGGCGTCGCATAACCTGGCGGCATCGCATAGTTGTTGGGCGTCGCCTCGTTTTGCATCGAGAAGACTTCCATTGGAACGCGTTGCTGTGGTTGCATGTTTAACGCCGAATCAGCCGCTTGGATGGGAGTCGCTTGTTCGATCAATCCCGGTGCCTGTGGGATCGCTGGAACCTCGCCGCTCGATTCGTAGGGGACCGTCTGCACAGGTTGCTGGCTAGGATCGATCGGCCGCTGTTGCAGGCTGCCCGGAACGATCTGTTCTCCTGGACCCAGCAATGGATCTTGTGGTGCGGTCGGGAAGTGATCGACGGTTGGGTGCATGTCGGGATAGATCATGGCACCAACTGCTGGGCCCCACAGACCGTATCCGCCACGCAAGCCCGCGTCGCCGTGCAGCTCGACTACGTCGGCTAGACAGTAGCTCATGCGGCTCGATTCGGCATCGTTGATCAATTGGATGTCCTCTTCGCCGTTGACGACCCGCGGTGTCAGCACGATCAACATCTCGGTTCGCTCTTCGATCTCTTGGTCGAATCGGAACAACTGGCCCAGGATCGGGATGTCCGAGACGTAGGGAACACGTCGGCTGAACTGACGACGACTCTTCGTGATCAATCCACCAAACACCACGGTCTGTCCCGACATCGCGGTCACAGTTGATTGAGCTTGTGTGATCAAGATCTGCGGCGAGATGATCGGATTGTCGTTGCTGTCGGTCGCAATCGGTTGGCCATTGTTTGGATTCGGATCGACGTTCGACCGTTGGGCGTCGACGTTCATTACGATCAACCCATCCTGGCCGACGCGTGGCGTGACCCGCAGGATCAACCCCAAGTTGATGTCTTGGGTGGCGATCACGGTGCCCGAGTTGGCGTTGCCGGCTTGCACCGATTCGATCCGCGGGAACAGCGAACCGACCTGAACGTAACCCTCGGTACCGTCGAGCGTCATGATCTGCGGACGGCTGAGGATCTGAGCCCGGCCCGAGTCTTGCAACATCCGTAGCAACAGGTTCACCGATTCGCTGGCCGCCGAAAGGACAAAGCCACCGTAGCCAAACTCGCTGCTTTGACGTCCCAGAGCAAAGGCGGAAGCCACTTGCCCGGCAAGGTTTTCCTGGTCGTAGGTGTTGGCGTTTGGCAGGCCTGGCGACGAATTCGGAAGGAAGTTGAAGCCGGGTGTGCTGGAGGTTGCACTTGCCACGCCGCGATCGAACAGAACCGAATCTTGCAAACCGAGTTCGGTGCCAAATTCAAATCCGTCGGTCAGAGTGACTTCGGCCAACACGACTTGGATCATGATCATCGGCGGGCGACGATCCAATTGATCGATCACGCGGCGAACGTCTTCATACAGTCGCGGCGAGACGCTGATCACCAGGCTGTTGGTACGGGCTTCGGGAACGACGATCAAGTCGCGTTCGGGAAGGTCGTACGGGCCAAGGTTTTGGCTGAAAAATTGGTTCCGCGATTGCAGCTGCGACTGTTGGTTAACAAAGTCTTGCAGCGCGGTCGCGACGTCCGCGGCGGCGGCGTTTCGCAACCAGATCGTCTCGGTGATCCGAGCCGAAAAACCTTCGGTGTCCAGTCGGATCAACAAGCTCTCGACGACTTCCAGATCGGTCGCACTGCCGCTGGCAATGATGCTGTTGGTCCGGATGTCGACGGCGAATCGCAGCGCGATCAACGAAGTCTCGCTGTTGCTGGTCTGCGTCATCGCGGCCAGGTTCCCGACACCGCTGCTGTTGGTCTGCCCCTCGGCGGAAAACAACTCTTGCAGCGAAGTCGTCAATTGAGTGGCGTCGCCGTTGACGATGGTAAAGACCTTGACCACGCTCTCGGCACCCGGCAGTTGATCCAACTGAGTGATCAATTCGCCGATCAATGGCATGCTGGCCGCCGGAGCGCGAACGATGATCGCGTTGACGTTGGCATCGGCGGTGACGACGACTCCCGACAGGATGCCCGAATCGAGCGTCTTGTTTCCTTGCGCGTCGACCGACAGGATCGACAGCGTGCTCGAAGGGATCGTGGTGTTGTCGGGAACGTCTTCGGGTTGCCCCGAGATCGCTGCTTGCAGAACCGGTTGCAGATCTTCGGCGAAGGCGTTCTTCAGTTTGAAGACCTTCAGTTCGCTCTCGGCCCCGGTCGCGGGAGCATCCAACTGTTCGATCATCCGTTCGACTTCCAACATGTCCCGAGGCGATGCCTGGGCGATGATCGAATTGGATCGATAGTCGGCGATGATCCGCGCCCTAGCGCCCAAGCCGGGGCGAAGATCTTCGTTGCCGCTGGGTCGATCGACAAAGAAACCTTGCACGGTGGCTTGGACATCCAGGGCGGATGCGTGTTTCAGATTAAAGACGCGAAATTGCGAAGCGACATCCACCGGTTGATCGACTTTTTTGATCAGATCGATCACCCCGGCAACCGCTTCGTCGCGACCGATCAACAGGATCGCATTGGGTTTATCCAACGCGGTGATGCTGACTTGGCCTTGGCGAGGTGCCAGAACCTGTTCGTACAATTGGTTCACGATCTCCGCGACGGCATTGCTGTTGGCATGCTCCAACGCGACGACTTCGACCTTCGGCTGCGTGACCGCACTCTGCTCTTCGATCTGTTTGATAACTTCCATCACGCGTTGGACGTCGCGTTTAGCACCGCGAACGATGATCACGCCCAGCTCGGGAACAAATTCGATCTGCACGTCGCCAAACAGACCGTTGAAGGCATCGTCGCCGCCGGCATCGCCCGCTTGGCCATCGTCGCCTCCGGCTTGTCCGTTGCCCGCAGCGGCTTGGCGTTGCATGACTGCACGCAACAGCGGATTGTCGCGACCGCCACCGGCGACGCCGATCGTGTCGTCCTCTTGAGCGACGACGGGACGGATGTCCGATAGCAATCGCACGGCGCGGCGGATCGGTGCTTGTTCGGCATTTTCGATTCGCATCAATTGAGTCGCCACGCCGGGGTGGTGCTCTTGGCGATCGATCGTTTCGATGACGCGCTGCCATCCGTTGATCGAAGTCTTCGGCGCGACGACGGTGACTTTGTTGTCGCGACGATCGATCTGTACTTTGGTAGTGCCAGCGTGTGCGCTGGTGATGTCGAAGCTGGCAAGTTCGCCGTTCCGCTGTGTGGTGACAGGCAATTTGCGTCCTGCCAAGCGAGCCAGTCCATCTTCAAAGTCGCGCCACGATGCGTTGTGAAGCGCGAACTGAGCACGCACAGGTTGACCGACGTTGGCACTCACCTGTTGGATCTCTGGCGATCCTTTGACCGCTTGGTGCACGTTCCGTTGGATCTCGTCGTGAAGCCCAGCCGGTGCCATCACCAACAACTGGCCCGTCTTCTCGTCGCCCGTGATCCGGACGTCGACGTTCTTGCGATACTGCAAACCGACGTTGCGTTCGATCTCGTGCAACCGATCCGCCGGGACGGGCAGAGCGCGGAGCACAGGTTTGTCGCTGGCTGTTGTGACTTGGACGACATCCAAAGCCGCGATCGATTCAGCCGCCACGCGTTGTGCGTCGGGACCACCGCGAACGATCAGGCGGTTGTTCGTTCGATCGATCACCACCTCGCCCACTTGATTCGCTTGCGCCAGCATCTGGCGGACGCGTGGAGCCAGCTGGCCCGCGGGACCGTTCTGCACGGGATAGACGTTCCCGGTGACAGGCGGCTGAGAAAACGCTGGTATCGCAAGCGTTAACACAAGGATCAGCAACATTGCAGTTCGGTTCAGCATGACAGTTCACTCGTCGAGCGGAATTTGGATAGACAATCGATCCAATCGTCAGAACCGGACGAACCCGAGCAACCAAACCACCCCAAAAGCACTGCGATCACAAACGCGTGGCGTTACAGTTTGCCTAAACTCTCGCCGCGGGGGCGGCAGGCAAAGGCATACGAGGGCTGCAGCACCTCGTTTTAGAACCAACGATCGCCCCAGAGGATCGTGTTGGCAATCGGCCAGTGCCAGCTGGCCAGATGGTTAGGCAGACGACACAGCTCGTCGAGCGCATCGCGGCGGAACAGTTGTTGCGCGAACGGACTCGTTCGATACAGCTCCTGCAACCATGGCTGCCATTGTCCGCCCAACCAGTGAGGGACCGGTGTCGGGAAGCTTGCTTTAGGTCGCTGCGCCAGTTCGGCCGGCATCCGATTTCCGGCCACTGCGCGCAACAGTCGCTTGCCGCGCAGCGACCCGTCCGCGGCCAAGGCGCTCGCGGTGCGATGCTGCAGCGTTTCGCCCGGTGCAACATCGATGCAGTAGCCAAACGGTTGACGAAACATCTGTTCGACGAAGTGATGGTCGGTGTACGGGACCCGCGATTCCAACCCAGCCGTCATCGTCGCGCTATCGAGTCGCGACAGCAAACATTCCAGGTTGACGCGTAACAACAGATGCGCCGTTTTTTCCACTCCCGACAGATCGCCCAGCTGGCGGAACTGGCGATCGTAAAAACGCTCGACGCTGCCGTCGGCAAACGCCGCGGGCCAGGTGGCGTCATGAAACAGCGAAGCCTGCGTGGCTGCCGAGATCAATCCGTTGGCAGCCAAGTAATGGTCTCCCGCCGAAGCAAACGTGGCCGTGCCGTATTGCTGCATCAAGCTGTCGCGAGCCGTCTGCGCCGCCGCGGGTGCTAGCGAATCGAGCGCTCGCGAGAGATCAAAATCGTTCCCCGACCAATGTGGAATCAAGTATCCGCAACAAGCTTCGTCGGCCCCTTCGCCGCCGAGCGCCACGCCGACCTGTTGCTTCAACTGTTGGGCGACGCGATAGATGATCGCGTCGGTTGGCGTCGAGATCGGCGTCTCGTAAGCCGCGATCAATTCCATCCAGGTCCGATGGTAATCGGTCGCCGAAACCGTGACCTGATCGAAATCGAAGCCGACGTGCTGGGCACAGCGCCGCGCATACTCAAAATCATTCCCCGCCGAGTCCAGTTCCGGATCGATCCCACCGCCGCACCGCGCGGTCATCGAAACACCTTCGTTGCGATGCAGCAGCGCCGCCAGCAGATTCGAATCGACCCCACCCGAGAGCATCATCCCGACGGGGACGTCGCTGCGCAGCCGGATCGAAACTGCTTCGCTGATCGTTTCCTCGAACCGATCGACAGCGTCGTCGAACGCCAGCCCCGTCGTCTCGCGCGGCGGAGGAGTCCAATAGATCGAGGATGTCAGTTTGTCGTCTGCCAGCGTCAACGTCTCCGCCGGACGGACGGCCTGGATACCCGCGAAGACGGTTTCGGTATCCAACGTGATCCGAAACGTGCTCAAGTAATGACGGATCGTCGATAGATTCGGTTGGGGGCGGAAGTTGGGATGGGCGGTGATCGCGGCGATCGAACTGGCGAAGACAAACTGTTGCCCAAGTTCAGCGTAGAAGAGCGGTTTGACGCCGAAGCGATCCCGCGCGATGAACAGCTGACGTTTTTGAAAGTCGTAGACGCCAAAGGCGAACATGCCACGCAGATGTTCAACACACTTTTCACCCCAGTGCAGCCAAGCGGCCATCAGAACTTCGGTATCGCACTGCGTGCGGAATCGAAACCCGTGGGATCGCAATGTGTGTCGCAGTACGTCGTCGTTGTAGATCTCGCCGTTGTAGACCAACGCACACGATCCGTCTTCGGAAACCCATGGTTGCCGACCGGCATCGGGATCGCGAATCGCCAACCGGCGGTGGGCGAGGATCAGATTATCGCGACGCAGCAGCGTGGCATCATCGGGGCCGCGTGCGGCCATCCGATCGCGGATCGCGATCACTTGCGGATCGGTCAGCGTCGGGGCGGCGCCGCTGCGATCGAGGATGCCCAAAATTCCACACATTGGATCCCTCTTAATCGATCGCTCGCGGCACTACAAAGTTGCCGACCGTTTCGGTCGGCGCATAAAAAAAGCTCCCGGATAGTACGAGTCCCAGGGGGGCGGAGGACAGCGCGCTATGGATCCGGGAGCCGGTGGTTCTTTGCGTTAGCAATCGGCAGGCATCCTTGCCTTTCAATCACCAACGTTGTCTTCGCGACGAGCCGATTATTAATCAATCTTCATCCTTGAAGAAAGAGCAATTATCGTGTCCGCAGGACAAATGTCCCAGTGTGCTGGACCGCTCAATCGCTTGGCCGTGTTGGCTAACCATCACTGCCATGGCGGGAGAATAGAGGCAACCGCCGACATGGGTCAAGGTTGGTTTTCGACTTTCCTGAGAAATTCGCTCATGCTCGGTTTTCGCTAGGGTTTAACGAGCGCAAGCACTTCAAAACCGCTTCGATATCGTCGGGGACGGGAGCTTCGAAGACCATCCGTTTGCCGCTCTGCGGATGATCCAATTCCAGCCGCTGCGCGTGCAGTGCTTGCCGCGTTAACAACGGCTCGATCGTCTCCCGTTGTGCCGAGGGTTGCGGATGATAATTGCCCGCCAGATCGTCGGCGGTGATCCGCGATCGACCACCATAAAGTTTGTCGCAAAGGATCGGATGCCGCAGGTGATCCAAGTGAACTCGCAATTGATGCGTCCGCCCGGTCTTGGGAAACAGCCGCACATAAGTGAAGCCACGAAACCGTTCAATCACTTCATAAAAGGTGGTCGCTTCTTTGCTGGTCGCATGATTGGCGCGGATCGCCATCTTCTCGCGTTGGTACGGATGGCGTCCGATCGGGCGATCGATCTGATCGCGGTCGCGGCTGAGCACTCCGCACGCGACGGCGACGTATTGCTTCTTGACCGTCCGATCGGCGAACTGAGCGGCCAAGTTCATGTGGACCGCATTCGTCTTGGCGACCACGATCACTCCGCTGGTGTCGCGGTCCAGTCGATGGACGATCCCCGGCCGCGTCGGGCCACCGATGTCCGAGAGCGATTGGAAATGGTAAGCCAGCCCGCTCGTCAACGTCCCCGACCAATGGCCCCTGGCGGGATGGACGACCATCCCCGGCGGCTTGTTCACGACGACCATCCCGTCGTCTTCAAAGACGATATCAAGCGACATCGGTTCCGGAATCGTGCCATCTTCGGGAGGCTCGGGCATGCGAAAGCGGATCTGTTGGTTGGGCCGCAGCCGAAAGCTGGGGCGGACCGTCCGGCCATCGACCTGAGCTCCCCCCTCGTGCACTAGCATTCGCATCTGATTGCGGCTGACCCCATCCAAGACCTGAGTCAGATACATGTCGATCCGCTCCCCCTGAGCGCTCTCGGGGACATGGATCGATCGATAAGTCGTCTCGGCAGCGGATTCCTGATCGTCCGAAGTCGCTTCGTCCAGGAGTTCTTCGTCGACAGGTTCTTCGTCGGTGGAGTGATCGTTCAAAGCAGGCTTTTGATGGAGGTTGCTGTCGAATTGGGGGAAGGAGCCAGCGGTCTGGCGGCCCTCGGAGCGTCATTGTAACGCATCTCGATTTTCCGGGACCTCGCCGCCCCGGCAATGGGGCTGCCGCAGATCGGCGGCGAAAAGCCACGATTGCGAACCGACCAACACCGCCCGGCGAAGCCAGCAGGGCCGGAATTTCGTAGTGGCGAAGCCACGGTATGCAACAGCCAGGGACGCAAGTCCCAGGGAGGCCGAATTGCGCCCCCCCAATGACCGACAGTCGCGAAGCGACGACATGCGATAGCCCAATCAACCGCGTCGCCATGCCGTCGCTTTCGCGACTGAGATGCTCCGCTGCGCACCAATTTCCTGGGACTTGCGTCCCAGGCTATCGCATGCCGTCGCTTTCGCGACTGTGGCAGCCCGGCTGGATCGAGCACGATCGCTTGGCGCCGTCGGACGCCCCTCCCCGAACCTCGCTTCGCTGGTTCGACCCTCCCCTAAACTGCGTTTTGGGGAGGGTGAAGTGACGGCTACATGCACCCGCCCAGCGAAGCAGGGAGGGTCGGAAAACAAGCGTTTAGCGAGTTTTCCGGGGAGGGTTTTGCGGCTGGATCGAGCACGATCGCTTGGCGCCGGCGGACGCCCCTCCCCGAACCTCGCTTCGCTGGTTCGACCCTCCCCTAAACTGCGTTTTGGGGAGGGTGAAGTGGCGTGTGCGGCGCCGCGGGGGCGGAAAACAAACGACCATCGCACGAAAAAAGCCCCGGGGACCAACTTGCTTCCCGGGGCTCGATTTGATTTCGATTGCGAATCGCAGACTATTCGGTCTTCGCTGGCTCTTCGGCAGCTGCGTCTTTCGCTTCGGCAGCCTCTTCCTTTGGAGCTGCTGCCGCCTCTTCTTTAGCTTCCGCTTCGGGAGCGTCGCTGACTTCGACATCCTTCAAATCGGGAGTCTCTGCCGGTGGCAAACCTTCGGCGGGGCCGTCGGGCAGGTCTTCCAGGCCAGGCAATCCGGGAGCGATCGAGGCCATGGAGACGGGTTGGTTTTCGCGGAACCATGTGTAGAAATCGCGAACGTCGTCGGTTCCCAGCAGGCGGATTCGTTCTTTGGCTTGTTCGGCCAAAGCTTCGGAGCTGGTGTTGTCCGCGACGATCTCGTAAGTCGCGATCGCTTGATCCAGGTCGCCTTGAGCTTCGTAGGCTTTGGCCAGCCCCAGGTTGGCTCGCGTCTTCAACAACGGGTCTTTGGCCGTCGCGAGTACGCTCTTGTAGTTTTCGGTGGCAGCTTCCAAAAATCCGGTCGCTTCATCGCGGTCGACAAACATCGACTCGATCCCCGCGCCCAGATTGTGATCGGCTTGAGCGATTTGAGCCCACTGGCCAGGCATCGTGTCGGCGAAGTCTTGGCTGACTCGCTTGAACGATTCGGGGTCTTCGTTGCTGGTTGCTAGCAAGAAGTCGAGGCTCGCCGTTGCGTCGTGAGCTTGCTTGCGCATGCTTACAAAGTTGTACGCGAACACGATCACGATCAACCCGATCACGCCGATCACGATCGCACGAAGATAGGGCGTGATGCTTTGGATACCGCTTCCTAAAGCATCCGCAAGTTCGTTTTGCTGCAATTGGTGCCGCTCTTCGCTCTTCATCAGTTCTTCCGATCCGGTGGATTTGATTTGTTGTCGGCGACACACCTGGACTGCGTTCGTCGCTCGGGGGGATTCGCCCCGAAGTATAGGAAGGGGAGGGATTTAGCGTCAATACGCGATCGCCACCCCGCAGCTTCAACCGTCGGCTGCGTGCGCCTGCAGAACTTCCAAGTCGATAAATTCTAGCGTCGAGATATGGGTGGCGTCCAGAACGACCGGCGGAGCCATCCCGGCCTGCCACGCTTCTTTCCATCGCAACGCGCACAAACACCAACGATTTCCCGGCTTCAGACCGGGGAAACCGTATTCGGCAACCGGCGTGCTGAGATCGTTGCCGACCGATTTGCTGAACTCCAGAAACTCGGCAGTGACCTGCGTGCAGACGATGTGCAGCCCCACATCCTCGCGCCCCGTATCGCAGCAACCGGTGCGATAAAATCCGGTCATCGGGTCGACGCTGCAAGTTTGCAGCGGTGTGCCCAAGACGTTCTTTGCCTTGCTCAAAGCTCGTTCCCTGTGTGTTCAATGCGATCCCAACGGCAACCAATGCGTCCCCAGTGCCCGGAGATCGGGTGCCGTTTCTCGATGGCCGAAGCGTCTATTGTGCCACCAACCCTCGATGTCCGAAAGCTCACGCGATTGGGCTTTCCTCACTAGCCCACGGTTTTGCTGGCAGCAACGCGTCGCGATCGGCCGCAACCGTCGCAAACATCGGCTCGGGGTCGTCGCGATCCCATTTTTGCTTTAACCTGAAATCACCACCGGGCCAACCGCACCAAGCCCGCTCGCGATGCCAAATCGATAGCAGATAAGAAGGCGTTTGATGGACTTAATTCTCGACAACTTGACCGACCCGCAGCGAGCCGCGGTCACGCACATGGATGGTCCGATGTTGATGCTCGCTGGCCCCGGCAGCGGCAAGACCCGCGTGGTCACTCATCGGATCGCGCATCTGTTGCGGGAAGGAGTCCCCGCGTCGCAGATCCTGGCGTTGACGTTCACCAACAAAGCGGCGGAGGAGATGTTGGCCCGCGTCCAACAACTCGCTCCCGGCGAACCGGTTTGGATGAGTACGTTTCACCGCTTTTGCGCTCGCATGCTGCGACAATATTCGTCGCTGGTCGGGCTGCAAGAGAACTATTCGATCTACGACATGGCCGACGCCAAGGCGACGATGAAGCGGGCGATCGAGGTCTCGGGGATCTCGCTGAGTCACACGTCGCCCGATCAGATCGCCAACGCGATCAGCCACTTCAAAAATCAATTGCTGACGCCCGAGTCGATGGAAGGGGCGAATTTGCCGGCGGGTAAAATGCTCGCCGCCAAGGTTTATCCTTATTACCAACAGTTGCTGTTGGTCGCCAACGCCGTCGATTTCGATTGCATGCTGCTGCACGTCGCCCGGATGTTGCGCGAGAACCCCGAATTGCGCGAAGCCTTGGATTCGCGGTTCCGCTACATCATGGTCGACGAATATCAGGACACCAACCTAGCGCAATATGCGATCGTCCGTTCGCTGTCGGTCGTCCACCAGAATCTGGCGGTGACGGGCGATCCCGACCAGTCGATCTACGGTTGGCGTGGAGCGAATCTGAACAACATCCTCGACTTTGAAAACGATTACCCGCAAGTCAAGACCGTTCGGCTGGAACAGAACTACCGCAGCACGCCCAACATTCTGCGGGTGGCCGATCAATTGATCACCAACAACACCCGCCGCAAGCACAAGGGGTTGTACACGCACAATCCCGAAGGAGCGGCGGTGCGGTTGCGGATCTACGCCAACGGTTATCAGGAAGCGGACGACATCGCCGATCAGATCGTCGAACAGATCCAGAATCACGGCCGCAGTCCGAAGGACTTTGCGATCCTGTGCCGGATGAATTATCTGACCCGTTCGTTGGAACATTCGCTCCGCTCCCGCGTCGTCCCCTACACGATCGTTCGGGGCGTCGAGTTCTATCAGCGGAAAGAGATCAAGGATCTGCTCTCCTATCTGCAACTGATCAACAACCCAGCCAACGACGCTGCGCTGTCGCGGATCGTCAACACGCCGGCTCGCGGGATCGGCAAGACGACGATGGACCGAGTGATGTTGTTCGCCGCTCGGCACCGGATTCCGCTGTTCGAAGCGATCTGCCGCTGCGATGAAATCGAATCGATCAAACCGCGAACCCGTGGGCTGTTGAAACGTTTTGTCGGAATCATCGACGCGCTCAGCCGGAAGGCTTCGTCCAGCCTCGAGGATCTGTTGCGGTTCGTGTTGGAGCAAACGCAGTACAGCGATTACCTGCGGTTTTCGACAGTCGAAGGAGAGGATAACGACGCGCTTGCGAACGTCGACGAATTGGTTTCCGCCGCCGTCGAATTCGATCGCCAGCATCCCGACGATGGATCGCTGGAAACCTTCCTGGAGCAGGTGGCGTTGATCTCCGATACCGATGCGTGGGAAGAATCGAGCGATCGCGTGACGCTGATGACGCTGCACGCCGCCAAGGGGCTCGAATTCCCTTGCGTCTATATCATCGGCGTCGAGGATCAAGTGCTGCCGCACCATCGCAGCCACGATGATCCGATGCAGTTTGAAGAGGAGCGGCGGTTGCTGTTCGTGGGGATCACGCGAGCTGAACAGACGCTGCAGTTGAGCATGGCCAAGCTGCGATCGGCCCGCGGTAGCATGCGTCCCGCCGCGGCCAGCCCATTCCTGCTGGAACTGCCTCGTGAAGAGATGCAGGTGATCGACGCCCATCAACCGACGCAATACGGCGACGACAACGATTTCGATGTCGACGTCGAATATCCCGAGGCATGGGATATGCACGCTGATCACGACGACGATCTGAATCAATTGCCGCCCGAAGAACGGACGCCCGAAACCACCTCCACCCCGCGAACCGCTCCGATCGCGTCGGTCACGACCGCCGCCCAAATGCTCGAACAGCAGATGGCCAACACGATCGATCCCGAGATCTATACGGTAGGGATGATCGTCAGCCATCCCGAATACGGCAGCGGCCGGATCCAGAGTCTGTCGGGTTCGGGAGGCAAGCGGACGGCAACTGTCAACTTCTTTGTCGACAGCATCGAACGCCGCTTCCGACTCTCCCACGCCCAACTGACGCCCGAAAGCGAAGATTAGGGGGTTGTCAAACTTTCATTTTAGGACTGACGGTAGTGGACGAGGTCACGAGTCCCCATTCACGAGTCCCCATGATCTCTGGCGCGAAAGGACTCGTGAACTCGTCCACTAACCCTGAATTCAAAAGGACCTCGTGACCTCCTGTCGATTACCCACAAGTCATTGGTCTGGTCCGAAGGCTTGCCAGCAGAGGGCGAAGTCGAGCATTCGCCGCGTGCCTCGCCAGATTACTTCGGCTCCCGGCGGACCGTCGCCTTGGCGGTGATTGTAGCCGCCAAGGGTCGCAAGGACCGGGATGAATTGTGACAGCTCAGGAGCTTGCTTTGGGGGAGCCGTCTTTTCCACCACTTTCCAGACCGACTTCCATTCCGCTTCGCTGAAGACGACATCACAGGGAAGCTCTGGACACTCGCGGCCTAAGAAGGTCACAAACATGATCCGCCATGCGATCACTTTGTAAAACATCAACGCGCGGATCAGTCGGTCTCTCGCTTCGAGTTGAATCTCTTCGACCCGGCAGCCAGTTTTGAAAACTCGAAAGAATACTTCGATTGGCCAACGAGCCACATACAAATCCACAATCCGCAGCGTCTGGGCAATCGTGTCGACCGGCAGAGAACTCAGTAACAGCCAGTCGACTTCGGTTCCGTCGCCTGGGCCATCGATCTCGCGCACCCAAACGACACTGATCTCGACCGGCGGCATCGAAGACTGCTTGTTGTGTGGCGCACGAAGAGTCATCCGCTTCGCTCGAATTTCTAACTTCGCAGTGCGTGCTTCACGGCCGGGGTGTTGTTTGTTTCCTGATCCTTTGGTTCGCTTGGGCGTTTGGGGAAGCTGGACTTCGCGGTAAGCGACCGGCTGGGCGGATGCGATTTCGGCACGCATTTTCTTATAAGCCGCAGGCCCGCCATCGGGGTCTTTCTCCGGCAACGAGCGTTTTCGCTGCGAGCGAATGACGAACTGAGCCGGTGTTTCATGCTGATCGGCTTCGACGAAAATGTCGTAGATGTCTCCTTCGCGATCGGCCAGCGAAACGATCTGAGTTTCAGGACATTTTCCGGCGATCTCGCAGGCCTTGCGATAACCATCGAGCCATCGTTGCCCTTCGCCGGTGTGTAGGGGTTGGCCTTCTCGCTTCTTGCTGGTGCCGAGCGATTCTTTGTCGCGATCGTAGAACTTAACACCGACCACCCCGAGACAAAGTTTCTCCGGCGTGAAGGCGATGTGGGAATGATCGTAAAGTCCACGGCGGCCTAAGCGATCGAGATTGCGGACGCCTTCGGGCGGATGCGCGGTGTAGTCCAGTTCGGTGGTATCTTGTGCGATGCAAACGGTGTCTTGGGCTTTGATTCGTTGGAGTGTCTTTTCAGCGTGAGCCCCGAGAATGGCTTCTGGATCGACGTTGGGGTTATCGAATAGACGGTAGGCGGCTTTGGTTTCGTCCCAGCCACTGCAAGCTTCGTTGATACTGGCCGAAGGGTTGGCCGCCAGCGAGGCGAGCAACGCTTCGGCTCGATCGTTGAGACGTTTGTCTCCAAGTTGAATATCTTGAAATTCGTATGCGATACTGGTCGGTTGCATGCTTTCACCTTAAGATTTCATTGTGCAAAATGAAATACTACAAGCGCAAATACCGTGCCAAAACGAGCTGTTTTTGCGGCGACTTGTGGGTAATCAACAGCTCGTGACCTCGTCCACTACCCTGAATTCAAATGTGGATGAAGCACTAGCAGTGGTTCGACTGGCCGAGCGTCGTTTGCCAGCGAAGCTCTTTAGGGAAGACGACTGAAGACAATCGGCCGCAATTCGCTACTTCCCCCAGTCTCTGGACGCTAGCAGTCGCTGCGGCGGTTGGTTTCGGCGTTTTCATCAAACAACCCAGCCGAAGGGTAAGGTTGACCGCATCGATTACCGATAGAACCGATGTCGATCGTTGCTCGCGCTCCTGCCTTCCTCGCCTGAGAGAATGTCTTGATGAAAGTTCTCGTTTGCCCTCAACTTTTGCTGATGTCGATGCTGATGGCTGCCCCAGTGTTTGCACAAGTGGTGCCGGGCACCGGAACGAAGATCGATTACGTTGGCGACGATTTCGAGGAACCGGGTTGGGAATTTGTCCACAACATGCCCAAGGGTTCGCACGAAAACAACGAGCGCCGCAACGGGCCGTCGGGTTATTCGAAGAACCGCCGCTTTATTGAAGGGCCCGAGCGCGGCCAGCCCGATCACATGCAGATCATCCCGACTCCGGCCGGCGGTCTGCCGCACAGCAAGAACGCGCTGTGGGTTTCGACGTTGCACAGCGGCATCCCCGGGCAAAACACCCGGACCGTCGAACAGGATGATTTGATCGTCAGTTGTCCCTCGCGATTGGGAACCAGTTTCCGACCTTCGGAATCGCCCAACTGCATGGTGCGGATCTATTTCCCCGAAGCCGATCGTTGGGAAAAGCGAAACGGGCCGCACTTCGGATTCCGTTTGGGATGTTCGACCACCGCCGAACAGGAGCGTGAAGGCTTTCTGGCCTTTGGAACCGAGATGGGCCCCGAACCGTATTGGCCTGGAATCTGGGTTCACTATCGCCACACCGCCGACCAACGCGGCCCCGCCGGTTCGGCTTATCTGGCAGTTCGCGGCGACAACCGCGGCCGCGACTTCCGCGTTGCCGAGATGGAGCAGTTCGGTTGGTGGACGTTTGGAATCAGCGTCACTCCCGACGGCCGCATCCACTACTACGCCAGCCCCGGCGTCGATCCACTGACGCCACAAGATCTGCTGACCAGCCAAACGCCTTACGGCTTTAACGCCGAACGCGTTTCATCGTTCTTCTTCAACTTCTGCAACGTGAACGATGGCCGCACCTGGTCGACCCCGGTCGTGATCGACGATCCCGAGATGTACCTGGTCAACGCGTCGCGTGTGATGCAGTTCGTGCAACGCAAAGAAGCTGCCGAGGCGAAACGACAAGCCTACGCCAAACGCCGCGCCGAGATGATGGCCGAGCGCAACGCCCGCTCGCAAAACAACAGCCGATCGAGCCGTTAATAGCTTCGATACGCTTCGCCCGCAGTCGATACGCCTCTTCTCCAGTCGCGAAGCGACGGCATGCAATAGCCTGGGACGCAAGTCCCAGGACCCCAGGACCAAGCGACCAAACCATGCCGCCCGAGTCGCGAAGCGACGTCATGCAAAAGCCTGGGACGCAAGTCCCAGGGCCCAGGACCAAGCGTCCAAACCACACCGCCAGTCGCGAAGCGACGGCATGCGGGTGCAAGCTCATGTCGTCGCTTCGCGACTGGCGCCCTCGTTGCCTGCGATTCCTGGGACTTGCGTCCCAGGCTTGCGCATTCCATGGCTTCGCCACTCAATGCAAATTGGCCGTCCCTATCCATGCCGCCCCAGTCGCGAAGCGACGGCATGTAATAGCCTGGGACGCAAGTCCCAGGGCCCCAGGACCAAGCAACCAAACCACACCGCCAGTCGCGAAGCGACGGCATGCGGGTGCAAGCTCATGTCGTCGCTTCGCGACTGGCGCCTTCGTTGCCTGCGATTCCTGGGACTTGCGTCCCAGGCTTGCGCATTCCATGGCTTCGCCACTCAATGCAAAACCACTGTGTCAAATTAACGTGACGTCACGATCAACTTGCCCTGCAGCGCGTCGGCTTGTTTGTCGCGGCCGGCGGCTCGCAGCGCTGGGATCAACTGTTCGCCGTTTTGCGGATCGATGCGGTTCAGGTTTAACATCCGGTCGATGTGCTGCTGAGCTTTCTCAAAATCGTCGGCTTCGATCGCCGCGGCGGCTCGCATTCGATGGATTCGGTGCAGCGATGCTAGATCGGAGAGCGGGATCTCTTTGGTCCAACCGCCAGCGAATTGCAGCATCGTCGTCTGCTGTAGATCCGCGACCGTGGCGGGATCGGTTTCCAGATCGGCTCGCCGTTGGCAGGACTTGTACCACGTGAAGCTGCCGATCGGCGAAACCGCCTGCAACAATCGAGCCTCTTTGGCTGCCAACGGTTGAGCTCCCAGTTCGCGCAAGCGATGCGTGAGCGCGTTGCGGATGCGAAAGTTGACAGCCATCATCGATGCGGTTTGCATCTGTTTGGCTCCCGCCTCGCGATCGCCGCTGCGAGCGAGCGCGTCGGCAGCAAGATAGCGGAATTCGAGCTGCAGGACGTCGTTCTCCCAAGCCTGTTGAAACGCTTCGGCCGCTTCAGCCCACTTGCCCAGCCGCCGGTAGATGATCCCGGCCTGCGCCGCGGGCAACTCGGTTTCGCGTTGCTGCTGCATCAAATCGAACGCCTGCTGCGTCTGATCGAACCGCAGCATCGCCCCAACAAAAGCGGACAACTGCTCCGCCGTCAGCGGCGTCTTCTCCAATTCCTTCAGCTCCGCTGCTAGGTATTCTTCCGGCGACGTCGTTTGACCATCGATCTCAACAGTTCCTTCGCCAGCGAGCATTGCATCGACGTTCTTCACTCGCTGCATCAATTGGTCGTCGGAATCGCCGGGCGACTTCCCTGCGAAGTGACTCCACCAACCATCGAATTCGGTGACGAGATCGCCGATCGCTGGCTGGAGAATCCGCGGTGTGTTCAGGTAGCCCATCCGCTCCAGCACACGTCGAGAGGGCGTGATGCGTTGTCCCATGTGCCCGATGATATTCATTCCGGTGGGGCGGCCGATTAGCTTCAGTTCGTCGAGCAATGGTGCAACCGCTAGCGGCATTCGCCCGCTGTCCCGCAGGATACGAAACAGTTCCTTCTGGTGCAGGAGATTGCTGCGGCGCGGATCTTTCTGCTGCGAGTGAATCTGTTCCGACAACGCCGCGTAAAGAGTATGGGCTTGCTCGGCCGCTTCCCGCTGATCCAAGATCCAACCGACCTTTGCAACGATCTGAACCGCGTCCAATGGGATCGTTTGCTGCATGTCGACATTCAACCGCTCGGCAACCCATGCGGCCGGATCGTCCGACTTCCAAGCGACAGCTTGTAGTGCGGCGTCGTAATCGCCTCGAGCCCGCAGCAGTTCGAAGTGCGTTTGCGGCGCATGCGTCTTGGCGATCTCCAACGCGCGATCGATCCGATCGTTGACCAACAGACAATTCATTAGCGCGATCTGTGCTGCGGGAGTTGCGATCTTGTCCGCCAACCGCTCCGCGCGGTCTAGCGTCTCGTCGGTGTCGGCATCACGTTTCGCTTGACGTTGGTAGCTGGCCAAACCGCACAGCACGCTCAACCTCAGCATGTCGTCGTCGTTTTCCGTCTCGATCAGCTCGTCGAGGATCTGTTTTTGCTGGTCGGCGGCGCGGTCCCAACGCCCTGCGCCGGCGTCGATCCAAGTCGCCAGCGGGAGGTTGTTTTGCTCCCGGGCCCACTGGGCCGCTTCTTCGGGTTGCCCGTTGGCTCGCAACAGAAACGGCAGCAGAGGCGAATCCTTGTGCTCGGCAATCTGCTCAGACAAGACGCCTCGCTGCAACCAGAACGCAGCCAAGTTGCTCTTTCCAATCTCGCTGTCTGTGTTTTCCTGCAACAACCGCTCCGCCTCGTCGAATTCGCCATGAGCGATCTTGTGAGCGACCGCGCCGGCATCGGAGTAGATTAGTTCGTGTCGATACGATGCAGGATTGGGCAGTTGATCGATCAGCTGAAGCAGCGGTTCGTATTGACCACGCTGCAGCAAGTGCCATCGCGCCTTGGGGTCGGGAACGAGCCGCTGCAAAAACATGTGGCGATCGGCTTGCGGTGCCGATTCCCAAATCTCGAACACAAGCTCCACGACGCGTTTCGATCGCAGCAGCTCTTCAGGGCGGAGGCTGGCGAGCCGAAGGCACGATCGTTTCAGTTGGTCTGAAAGCGAGCCGAAAAGTTTTTCGACGGTTGCTGGCGGCGTGTTGTCGATCCAGACGCTCAGCCGCCCCGGTCCGAACACCAGCCTGCTGAGCAGCATGTGGCGTTGCGATGACGACAGTTTTTCGAGGATCGGCAACAGCATCTGCAATCCGCCATGGCGAGCTATGCACTCGACAGCCTCGTCGATGTGCGCCATGTCGTTGAGCAGCCGGTACTGCAGATAAGGCGTCTCGACCTCGGCAAGCGTTTCAAGCAATTCGGCCCCTCGTTTTTGGCGTTCCAACGTCGCGACGCAGACTGGTTGCACGAGAAAGCCGAACATCGCTGCGGGGACGCCGCCGCGCGATCTCATCGACGGCGACTGGCCGGTCGCCTTGACCCAATCGGTAAGTGTGTCGAAGTAATTCTCTTCGATCGCCAGAGCCAGCAGATGTTGCTGCTTCAGCACGTTTCGCAGCGCGGCGTCTCGCTGCGAATCCCCCTTCATTGAAAAGAACTCCTTCAACCAGGGGCGAATCTGTGTTGCCCGGTCCAGTCGCTCGGTCATCGCGGGGGACTGCAACAACACCGTCCGCAACGCGTCTTGCTGCGGCGACCGATCGCATGCTTCGACAAGTCGCTTTAACAACTTGGCTTGCTGTAACGCCTCAACCGTCTCGGGCTTCTTCGTCAGTGCTGCCACGGTTCGTTGTGGCAACGCTTTGTCCGCAATGATGTCAGCCAACAGATCGGTCCGGCCCGCCTGGATGATCGCAGATGGATCGATGGCAACGATCAACCGGTTGCTCCATAGCGTCGCGACACTGGCGTCGGTTTGTTGATCGATCCAGCGAGCGATCTGTTTGGCATGCGCGGTGTGCTCCTCGGGATAACCGCTCAGCCGCGCCGTGGCCAGCAGACCGATCGCTTCGCGGCGGATCGGGGTGTCGGCCAGCTGATCGATCTGGCCGTGCAGAGTCTGCAGTTTGCCGTCCCACGGTGGCGTCGAATCGGCCACCGATCGGTCGTACGCCGTCACCAGCAGGTAACTTTCTAAAAGAGGTTGCATCTCCGCGCTGGCTTCGGTTTGGATCAAATCCCACAGCGGTTCAAATTGGTCTTTTTGAATCAGTCGCGAGATCGAATACCGCTGCACCATCATCCTCTTGAGGATCGCCGATTTATCGGTCGGGTTGGTTTGCGATTTGACGACGCCGTACAGGAGGTCGATCTGGTTGGTTTCGAGCAGATTGTTCAGCAGGGCGGTCGATGAGAAGAGACTCTGCGCCCGCCGGTCGATCGGCAGATTCCGACGTTCCTTGGTGATCGCAGCGATCAGGTCGGGCAACCGCATCGCCTCGGCGAACGCCTTTACCGAATTGGTGTTGGCGACCAGAGTCCGGCTGGCCGGTTCGCTAAGTCCTTCGCCTCGCAAGGCGACCTCAAACGTGTCGATCAGCCGACCCTGTTTGATGGCCGCACGCATTAAACGGTAATCGGACAGTATTTGGTTGGCGAAAGCTGTGGCGATCGCTGGCGGGAGATCCGAATGCACAAGTTCCGGGATCCTCTCCAACTTGTTTTGTTTCTCGTGCATGCTGATTACGAGCGAGCTGAACAGTCGCTGTGCAAACCGATCCAGTGCTTCCGTCGGCCAGTCTTCCTGCGGGATCGCCAGCAAACGTCCCAGCTGGTCGTGTTGAATCAAGTGGGTGAGCACATGCGAATTGTTCATCAATCGCGACACCGCACTGATCTGTTGCTGCGTCGGTGGAGCATTCAGCAGTTCCAGCAACGGATCTAGTTGATCCGAATCCAACACCTGCTGCATCGCCGCTTGGTTGGCCGCGATCGCTTCGAACACTTGCAGCTTGTGGTTCGGTTCCTGTTGCTTGCCGATCGCGATCAATTGCGCAACACCTTCCGGCTTGGCGATCTCCGATTGGGCTTCGCGCGATTGCAACATTCGCGACATCAACGCGGCGCTCTGTTTGGGATCGAGGCGACAGAACTGAGCTGTCAGCGTTGCCAGATGTCCCGCATCCAAGATCGCCTGACGAAAGGGTTGATCGGTCAAAATCAACGTAGCAAACGTTGCCAGCGTTTTTTCGTCGACCATCGGCAACCGATCGACGAGGGCTTGCAAATCATGTGGTTCGCGAACCACAGACGACAACGCCCGCGATTGGAGAACCGCTTCGATCGATGCATCGCGCTGATCGTCGGGCGTTTCATGCAGCAGTCGCGAAACGAGTTGCCGCGCCATCGCCGGTTCCAGTCGCAAGCGGCCGAGTGCCTCCAGATAGCTGGGCCGAGCCTCCGCTGGCAATCGATCGACGGTCTTCCACAGCAGCGTCATTCGCTTTGCCGGATCGCGCTGCCACGTCGCCATCTTGCTCACCAATTGCCCCAACACGCGAGTGCGGTGTGGTTCGGGGACGTCGCAGTGGATCGCGACCAATTTATCGATCAGGTCAGCGTTGCTAAGGAATCGCATCAGATCGACGTTGTGGACCAAGACAGGCAGCACGTTGGGCAACAGGTTCTTGTCCATCGTGCCGATCATTTCCAGCAGGCTTTCCGCCGCGGCGCGATCTTTGATCAGCTCCATCAAATTGGGGATTCGCACCATCCGTAGGATCGCATCGTGCTGCAGCGCCCGATCCTCCGACGCTTCGATTCGACGCCACAGATCTTTCACCATCGGCATCGCATCGGCAGCCGCCAACGTGTTCAAGATGTTCGCTTTGACGATCGCCTTCAGGTAAGCCAACCGCCGCGCGTCGTCGGGTTGATCGGTCGCCAGGTCGACGATTTTCCCCAGCTTGTCTTCCGACTTCAGTTGCGCGATCACCGTTCGGTTCGCGACGATCATCGCCAACGCACTCACGCGATCGTCGGGATCTTCGATCTGCTGCGACAGCTTCAATAAACCATCGAAGCCCGATCGCGTTAAGATCGCCGAGATCGTCGCCGATTGCCGCAGCACCACCTGTAGCAAGGTTTGCATCGTCGCGTTGTCGACATGGTTTGGCAGTTCGCCGAGAGAGTCGATCAATCCGCCGCGCTGAGCCAGCCCCTGGGTGACTTGTTGTTGTGAGAACAGCCGCAGCGCCAACGTGTTGCGACTGGAGGGATCGGTTTCGTGTTGCAGCATCTTCAACAGAAAGCCATGCCGGCTGGCTTGAACCAGAATCTGGAGACTCGTCGGATTGGTGTAGAACGCCGCCAGATAACGCGAGCGGTCTTCCGGCTTTAGTGCGGCGACAAATTGGTCCAGCTGATCGAGCTGGTCGTCTTTGGCTAGCGTGGAAACCAGCAGCGGAGAAAAGACGAGCGCTGCCGTTGTGTCGCGTTGCCAACCGGCATCTTGATCGCCGCCGACACGCTGGACCAAGTCGACCATTTGCTGTGGGCCCGCATAGTCGTCGATGATCGCCGGGTCGGACACCAATTGGATCAGGTAGGCGGTTCGCAGTGGAGCGTTCGGTTCTAGCGAGATCAGGTTTTCGATCACCGCCAACGCCCGTTCGCCACGCAATCCCTCCATCGCCTCAAATCGCTGCTTGCCTCGCCCGTCGCGAAACTTGCCGATCAATTGACGCAGCCGCGGCGGAGTCGTTGGCAGCACGCCGTATTGAAAATCTCGCAGCACGCGGCGGGCGCGCATCTGGGCTTCGGAGCCCCCCTCGGCGACAAGCTGTTCCAGTTTCTCGCGGGATGGCAAGCCGATCTGCCACAGTTCGCGCATCGACCGCTCGCGAACATCGAAGCGGGGAGAACCGAGTCCTTCGGCTGCGGTAGCGATCGCTGCGGCCTGTTCCGGTGTCGGCGACTCTTCCTGCGAAAAAACTGTCGCCGCCGTGAATCCGATCGTGTAGAGCAAGAAAAGAGAAGCACTGCGGGCTGCTATCATCTCGGCACCTCATTCGCTAGCCGATGAACGTCGCCGTCGGCAACGTGAGGCCGATCGCACGTTGCATGATAGCACAGACGCAACAAAACGCATCCGTTTTGGCACGTTGCAAGTAAGGGGAGAACCGATTTTCAGCGATGGTATCAGCCGCCACTCGCTAGCGTTCGGGCCTGCTGGCAATCACCCGCGGTTTGCGTGTCGCTTACTTCAACCGCTGGATGCGGATGTTGCGATAGGAGGCGAGTGCGGGTTTACCACCATGGATCTGCAACGCGATGATCCCCGTTCGCTCGATCTGCGGATCGGTTTCGGTGTAGTCGACCGTCTGCAAATCGTTGAGCCAGATCTGGATGCGAGCCCCCTGGCAGCGGACGCGGATCCGATTCCAGTCGTCCGTTTTCAGTACCGCCTCAACCGCTGCCGGATCGGGGACGGCCAACATCTTATTGCGTCGCGATTCGTCGTACAGCGAGCCCCAGATCGGCTTCCCCCCCGCCGTCCCCATGTCGGCTTGATAGCCCGAAACCTCGTGGTGGTTGGGGATTCGCCGGGTGCGGAACTGGACCCCCGCGTTTTGCCCCGCCCCAACCAGCTTGGCTTCCAACCGCAGCTCAAAATCTTCGTACTGCTCGGTCGTGGCCAGGAAGAAGTTGTTCGGGATCGTTTCGCTGGCCGAACCGGCTACGATCGCACCGTCGTCGACGCGGAACCAGTTCGCGTCTCCCTCCCATCCCTGCAGCGATTTGCCATCGAACAGCGGCGTGAAGCCCGATTCGGGGGCTGGCGATTGAGCGACAGCAACGATCGGGAAAAGCAGCAAAAAACAGGCGAACAGGCGGCGCATCGGGAGGTTCTCCAGAGAGTTGGGGGCGCAATTGGGGGGACGGAATCGGGATCGCAGCCGATTCGAGCGGTCGCTCGCCACCAGCCCCAGCATTGCTCTGCCAATCCCACCCATTCATAATTCGATACTCACAGATCATAATCGAGCCCCTTGCGTTTGTCGTGGTTTGGCGACCGATCTCCAAAATCGCCACCATGCCCTCTGCCCCTTACGGAACTACCCCCACAGAAGAAGAACCGCCGCGATCATGAATGCTCCCCTTAATAAGTACAGCAGTCGAGTCACTCAACCCAAGAGCCAAGGCGCTTCGCAAGCGATGCTCTACGGCACCGGAATGACTTCCGAAGACATGAACAAGGCGCAGGTGGGGATCGGCAGCGTCTGGTACGAAGGCAACACTTGCAACATGCATCTGTTGGACCTCGCCAACGAAGTCAAGGAAGGCGTCCGCGCCGCCGACATGGTTGGAATGCGGTTCAACACCGTCGGCGTCAGCGACGGGATCTCGATGGGAACCGAGGGGATGAGCTTTTCGCTGCAGAGTCGCGACCTGATCGCCGACAGCATCGAAACGATCATGGGTGGCCAGTGGTATGACGGCTTGGTCGCGCTGCCCGGTTGCGACAAGAACATGCCCGGATGTCTGATCGCGATGGGACGTTTGAACCGCCCCAGCATCATGGTCTACGGCGGTACGATCCGAGCTGGCAAGTGGAACGGACAGAAGCTGGATATCGTCAACGCGTTCCAGTGCTACGGCCAATACCTGTCGGGCGATATCGATGAATCCGAACGCCAGAACATCGTCAAGTGCAGCATCCCGGGCGCTGGTGCTTGCGGCGGTATGTACACAGCCAACACGATGGCGACCGCGATCGAAGCCCTCGGCATGACGTTGCCCTATTCGGCTAGCATCCCCGCCGAAGATCCCGCCAAGAAAGATGAATGCCGCCGTGCCGGTGCCGCGATCCGCGTCCTGTTGGAACGGGACATCAAGCCACGCGACATCATGACTCGCCAAGCATTCGAAAACGCGATGGCTGTGATCATGGCGGTCGGCGGCAGCACCAACGCCGTGTTGCACCTGATCGCGATGGCTCGCGCTGTCGACATCAATTTGACGATCGACGATTTCCAAGCGGTCAGCGATCGCGTTCCTTATATCGCTGACCTCAAGCCGAGCGGCAAGTTCGTTCAAGAGGATCTGCACAGCGTTGGCGGAACGCCCGCGTTGATGAAGTATCTGTTGGCCGAAGGCGTGATCACCGGCGACTGCATGACCGTCACCGGCAAAACCCTCGGCGAAAACCTAGCCGACGTTCCCGATCTCGATCCCGGTCAAGAGATCATTCGCCCGCTGGATAAACCGATCAAAGCCAGCGGCCACATCCGCATCCTGCGCGGCAACCTGGCGCCCGAAGGAGCTGTTGCCAAGATCACCGGCAAAGAGGGGTTGCTGTTCACCGGCACCGCCCGCTGCTTCGACAGCGAAGAAGAGATGCTGACGGCATTGGAAGAAAAGAAGATCGTCAAGGGTGACGTGGTGATCATTCGTTATGAAGGTCCTAAGGGTGGCCCCGGCATGCCGGAGATGCTGACCCCAACCAGCGCGATCATGGGTGCCGGTTTGGGCGCCGACGTGGCGTTGATGACCGATGGACGCTTCTCGGGCGGGTCGCACGGATTTATCGTCGGCCACGTTACTCCCGAAGCTCAAGAGGGCGGGCCGATCGCTCTGGCTCGCGATGGCGACAAGATCACGATCGACGCGGAAAAGCTGGAGATCAACATCGACGTCAGCGACGAAGAACTGGCCAAGCGACGCGAGGAATTTGTCGCGCCGCCACTGAAGGCAACACGCGGCACGCTTTACAAGTACATTAAGAATGTAAAGAGTGCCTCCGAAGGTTGCGTCACCGACGAGTAGTCGTCGGCTGGCAACCGAGGTCGTTCTATTGGTCGCCTTTCGCTCCGCGAAAGTGCGGTTGTCTGGGCGCGTTTTCTCGCAGCGAGAGACGCGTCCAATCAGCCGATCGCGACCATCGTTCGAACTCGCAGCGATGCTGGTAGGAGGGGCTGTCCTTCTATAAATCCAGATCGGAGTTCGAACATGAGTCTATCGCGACGTAATCTTTTGGCCGCCGGCGGGGCGGCTCTGGCGGCAGTTGCCACGCGGCAAACGGTTTCCCGTGCCGAGGATGTTGCCGAGGAAACGGCCGCTCGCGATTCGAGCCCCGCGATCACGAAGGGACGGATTCACCAATCGGTGATGGGGTGGTGCTTCAAGCCGATACCGTCGATCGAACTGGCCAAGCACTGCAAAGCGATCGGCATCGAAGCGATCGAAGGGATTCCCGCAAGCGACTATCCCGCCGTCACCGAGCTCGGCCTGAAGATCTCGCTGGTCGGCAGCCACGGTTTCCAGAATGGACCGCTGGATCCCGAAAACCATGCGATGAATGAGGCGAAGCTGCGCGAAGCAATCGATACCGCCGTGAAGTTCGGTGCTCCCAGCGTGATCACATTTACTGGGATGCGAAAAACGGGAATCGACGACCGCCAGGCGACAAAAAACTGCCTGGACCTCTGGAAACGTGTTCTTCCGTACGCCGAAGCGAACGATATCACGCTGGTTCTTGAACATTTGAACAGTCGCGACGACACGCACCCGATGAAGGGGCATCCGGGATACTGGGGAGACGACGTGGAACTGTGCGTCGACCTAGTCAAACAGCTCGATTCACCGCGCTTCAAGCTGTTATTTGACATCTATCACGTGCAAATCATGAACGGGGATATCATTCGCCGTATTAGGGAGTATCATCCACTTATCGGTCACTATCACACCGCTGGCTCTCCGGGCCGGGGTGAGTTAAACGACGATCAAGAGATCAATTACCCAGCTGTCATGCGGGCGATTCTGGAAACTGGATATTCTCAATACGTCGCGCAAGAGTTCATCCCGACTAGCAATGACCCAATCGCCTCCCTTCGCGAGGCTGCAAGGGTGTGCGATGTGTAGCTAACGCGAAAGCAAAAACAAGCTTTTGCTCCAGGACGGAACCTGCCGATAGATTGCGCTGTCTATAATCGAGGGGAAGGCTGTACACTTCCCCGCCGCTCGCGTCGCAACCTACCTTCGAAAGATTCGTTTGACGGGCGATTTGCTGCCTGTTTCAATTACTATCGCCATGGCTACCCGTACCATAGAACGAATCGACGAAACCCATTCCGTCGGACCTCGTGTTCGCGTGGATGATTTTGTTCGATTAGGGATCGGTGTTCGCGAGGCTCGCGTCGGAGTGATTCGTCGCGCCGCTGGCGATGCAACGGCGGCGGTTGCGTTGGATGAACCGACCGATACGCGGCATGGCTTCGACGATCGGATCGCCAGCATCGCGGCGTCTACCTATCGCTTGTTAGACCCTCGCGGTCGCAACGAGTTGATGCAGCGGGTCCAGTTATTGCAGCTGGAATCTCCGCCAGCCCAAGTCAAACCGTGGTGGAAACCGCGGCACGCCACCGTCGTCACTCAAGACGAACTCCGCGACCGCTTCGATCCCTCGGCCGCCGACGACACCTATCTGCCGGTTGGTCTGCAAGCCGAAGCGGGCTGGAAAACTGTCGCCCGGCGAATGGGACTGTTTCCATTTTCGCGCCGCGCCGTCTGGGTTGCGTCGGCAATGGCCAGCGTCTCGATCTTGATCGTGCTGCCGATCGTGATCGCGATGTCCTCCGCCGACGATCCGCCCAGCGGAGAGCTAACAGCCGCGGCGACGACGGTCTCGGCCGCTCCCGAACCGATTGCTCGACAGCTCGGCAGCGCGGCCGCTTCGCCTCAGCTGACGACCGATTTCCCGGTTGCCGAAGTCGACGAACCAGCTCCGGCCGCCGAGCCAGTCAGTCCCTTTGCCGAGGCGTTTGTCGTGCCGTCGGAATCGGACGGTTTGGAAGCATCGCCGTCGGAAAGCGAGCCGATGCCCGTTCATCGGTCGTTGCCAGGAACCGCTCCATCGTCGGCGGACCCGTTGGTGTTTGTCCCTAACGTCGAACCGTCGGCAACGCTCGAAGACGCCCCAAGTGTCGCTCCCGAATCGCCGTCGACTCCCGCACCGATCACCGACCCGGAATCGACTGAACCGAAGTCATTGGAATCCGAATCGATTGAACCGATGCCAGCGGACGCTGCCAGTTCGGACAGCCCGATGCCGACGGCCGACGTGCCGACCGATCCGATGCCGCCAGTTCCCGCAACGCCAGCGCCGATCGCAACTCCTGTCGCTCCTCCGGCGGCAGCTGCCGATCCGGCTGTCGATCCCTTTGCACAAGTTGATCTCCAGCCCGCAGTCGAAGCCGACGGCGGTCTGCAGGATTCGCGGTTTCCCAAACCTTCAGCCGATGAGATCGCGGTGGCGACCGAGCGGCTGGCTCGTTTGCGAGCCGATCTGCCGGCGGCTAATACCGATGCCGATCTCGTTTCCAATATTCGCAAGTTGTTGCAGACGGCGACCGAGAGCGAACCGGGGTCGGCCGATCGCTGGGTGCTGTTGTTGGAATCGTCGCAGCATTTGTTGATGATGGGCCGCGGTGCCGATGCGCAACAGGCGCTTCTGCAGCTGACGAGAGAATACCAGGCGAGCGAGGTCCAGCTGCGACAGTTGCTGTTGGAACCGTTGATTAATGGTGCGCAGACGATCACGCAAAAGGAACGTGTGATCGGTTGGGCGCTGTCGACCAGCGAACTGTTATTGCGAGCCGAGGAGTTTGATTCGGCCGCCACCACGCTCCGCGGAGCGACGACGCTGGCGGTCAAGTTGGGCGACAACGATCTGCGGGTGCGGATCAACTTGCAATCCGATGCGATCAAGCAGGCTAAGAGGATCGCGCCGCTGGCGACCAAAGCGTTGGCCGAATCGACTCCGACCACCGCCTCCGCTTCGGCTGCCAATTCGGTCGGGCGGTATCTCTGCTTGTACCTCTACGATTGGCCACAGGGATTGCCTTGGCTGAAGCATGCGTCGACGCCCAAGTTGGCTAAGGTCGCGCAGATGGAAATCGATACCGCCGCAGCTCCCGATAGTACCTTGGATCTTGTCAACAGTTGGATCGAGTGTGCTGCGGATGTCCGCGGCCGCGGTGGCGAATCGATCCTGCTGCACGCTCGCGATCTCGTCGCCGAAGCGATGCTGGAGAGTTCGGGCTTAAAAGCCAAGGACCTCGAGCGGAAGTTGGCCGAGCTCGATGCGATGCTTCCAGCCGACTTGCGGACCGTCGCGCCGACGCCTTCGATAGCCGCCGCGCCCGCCGCCGCGATGCCCGCGGGGAACCTGACTGGCATGCTTGGGCGATTGAAGGCCGACGGATTGGATGTCAGCGCCCTGATCCGCTACGACGCCGGACTGAACCTTACGCACGACGCCTTCTCGCAGATCCTCGACCAATTGGGGATCCAAGCCGGGACGATCTCGCTCGAGTTTGTCGGCCTGATTGATCTCCCCGAGAACTCGACGATCCGATTTGTCACCAGCACCGGAACCGATAAAGCGGATGCGGTTGTCGTTGCGGTCAACAACCAAACGGTTCCGTTGTCGGTCGAAGGGCAGCGCAATCGCAAAGCCGGAACCGTCGACTTGCCCGCTGGCAGCCATCTGGTCCGCTGGCAGTTTGGCGGCAAACAACTCGCCACATGTCACCTGGTGGTCGAGGACGATCGAGCGAAGAAGCCGCTGACGCTCCGCCATACGCCTGCTCTCTTGGAACAAGTCCTCAGCGTCGCGCCGGCTCGCTTGCGAGTCAACGTAGTCCGCGCCAACTAAGCTCTCGCCCCTTGCGATAGACCACGACTGACGGACACTCCAAGGGGCGTCAAAGGGCTAAGGATTGCTCGTGGTCGACTTCGAACTGGTTGGGAGTTCGGTAGCCAAGGGTTTGATGAATTCGCGTGGAGTTGTAAAACGCTTCGATGTATTCAAATACGCTGCTTCGGGCATCGTTGATATCGGCAAACGATTCAAATTTGGTCCACTCATGTTTCAGGGACCAAAAGAATCGTTCCATCACGGCGTTGTCATAACAACATCCAGTGCGGCTCATCGAGCAGGTGATGCCGAGAGTCTTCAGCGTACGTTGATACTCGCTGCTGGTGTACTGGCATCCACGATCGCTGTGGTGCAGCAGGTTCGCTGTGTCGGGCCGTCGATTTGCGATCGCTTGCCTCAACGCATCTTCAACCAGAGGCGTTGCGAGGCTTTCGGAAATCGACCATCCAACCACTTTGCGGCTAAACAGATCGAGCACAACAGCAAGATAGATCCAGCCGTTGGCCGATGGCAAATAGGTGATATCGGTTACCCATTTGCGGTTTGGTCCTTCCGCCTCGAAGACCTGGTCGAGTAGATTCGGTGCGGGGACTTTGGTTGGATCGGCGACCGTGGTCGTTGGAGTGAAACGCTTGTGGACCTTGCTTTTTAGGCCCATTTCACGCATCGCCTTGGCAACCGTATTGCGACTTGCCGACTCGAGCTGCGCGTCGGCCTGCATCAGTTCAGCGACCTTGTAGCTTCCGTAGATCTGCTTCGAACTGGCGTGCACCCGCTGAACATCCGCGCGAATCTTATTCGTTCTTTGCTTGCGTGCACTTGGCTCGCGCACGCACCAGGCGTAATAGCCGCTCCTGCTGACACGCATCACTCGGCACATGGTCTGAATTGGAAACGAGTCGCGATGTTGTTTGATCCAGGCGTACTTCATTTCGACTCCTTCGCAAAATACGCCGTGGCTTTTTTTAATATGTCTCGTTCCATTTCGGCCTGCAGCAGCGCCTTCTTCAGGCGACGGTTCTCGGCAATCAGCGCATCGTTGCTTGAGCCGACTGAAGCGGGGATCGCACTGGCGTCAAATTTCTTGATCCAATCGCGGATGCTCCTCGGAGCCACTGCAACTGCATCGGCGGCCTGTTTGATCGTGTAGCCCTTCTTCGTAACGAGCTCCACGGCACTGCGTTTAAACTCGTCCGAATGCACACGTCGCGGCTGTCTAGGGTTCTCTGGCATTATTTTCTCCTGGGAAGATTCTGAGTAATCCTTGGAGTGTCCGCCAGTCGTGGTCTATCGCACTCGCGACCGAACGCTTGCCAGGTCAGCGAAAAGTCTTTCGTTCGTCGCAGGCCGTTCCACATCGCATTTATCGGAGTCAGGGCCGCAGGCTCGACCATTTACATAGCCCAGGCCATCGGCCTGGGTTCTAGCGGCGATGATTGACATGGTTGGGCTGTAGGCCCGGTCGATTGTCACCAGCTACCCCGGGGCGTTGCCCCTTCGCCCGTTGTAATAAAATGAAACCGGGCGCCGTTGGCTGATACCCAGCCCTGCAGGCTGGGCTATGCAAATTGCTGGACCTTCGGCCCGCGTCAGGCGTGTGAGGAATGTGCCTGTCCCTTTCGCCCCTTGCTTTCGCCGTTGCCTACGACTTATGTATAACCGACAGGACTTGCGTCCCAGGCTCTCACATGCCATCGCTTTGCGACTGCCCCTTCTCGCTTTCCTTCCTAGTCGGCCCGGTATAATGTTCCTGTACCCACCTGCGTCATCCGTCTCCGCCTCAATCGAATCCCCAGGTCACCGATCTGCATGAGTACCCCAAGCGAAGTCCCCTCCATTTCGAATCTCAGTGAACTGCGCCAATCGGGCTGGAAATCGAAGACCGTCAAACACGAGCTGCGCGATAACTTCCTGGTGGCGTTGCAGGCTGGCGACGTACTGTTCCCCGGCATCGTCGGTTATGACGACACCGTCATCCCCGAGATCAATCTGGCGATCCTGGCGGGGCACGACATGCTGTTCCTGGGCGAAAAGGGACAAGCGAAAAGTCGCATCATGCGGATGTTGGTCCGCTTTCTCGACGAGTGGACTCCCTACATCGATCACCCCGAATTGCCGGTCCACGAAGATCCAATGGACCCGATCACCGCCTTGGGGAAGCGTTTGGTGAAGGAGTTGCCTGAGGATCAGATCAAGATCGCTTGGTGGCATCGCAACGATCGGTACAGCGAACGGTTGAGTCCCGGGACAAAGTTCGCCGACATCATCGGTGAGATCGACCCGGGCAAACTGACAAGCGGTGTCAGCATGAACGCCGAAGCGGCACTCGCGTTTGGCTTGATCCCGCGGATGCACCGCGGCATCTTTGCGATGAACGAATTGCCCGAACTGGACGATCTCGTGCAGGTTGGTCTGTTCAACATCCTCGAGGAACGGGACGTTCAGATCCGCGGCTATCCGATCAAATTCGACCTCGATGTGATGATCCTCTTCTCCGCCAACCCCAGCACCTACAACCGCTCGGGCAAGGTGATTCCACAGTTGAAGGATCGGATCGGGTCGATCATCCAGACGCATTACCCCAGCGACCGCGACCAGGGGATTGCGATCCTGCAGCAGGAAGCCAACGACGATCTCGGCGGACCGTTCCCCGTTCAGGTTCCGTATTTCATGTACGAAGTGGTCGAAGAGATCACCAAACAGGCGCGGCGCAGCAAGTTCATCGATCATCAATCGGGCGTGTCGGCGAGGTTCTCGTTAGCGAACTTCCGCACGATGGTCGCCTCGGCGCGGCAGCGTTCGGTCGTCCTCGGCGAATCCCCCGCGGTGCCGCGGATCAGCGACCTCGGTCACATCTACAGCAGTGCTCTGGGGAAGTTGGAGCTGGATCTGATGGGCAGCCACCAAATGAGCGAACGCCAAGTCCTGGACGCCGTCGTCGCCGAAGCGATTCAGGTCGTCTTCCAGAAGTATGTCGAACAGCATGGCACCGCAGAGATCGGCGAGATCTTCAAGAAGGGAGTACGCGTCGAGGTCGGTGACATGTTGCCCTCTACGGTCTATGCCGAGCGACTGAAACGAGTCCCTCCGGTTTGGGAGAAGGCGTTTGAAGTCAACGCCAGCGCCAGCGAACCGGTCCGCGCCAGTTGCGTCGAATTTGTCCTAGCCGGACTGTATAGCATGGACCACATCAGCCGCTCCCAGCGACACGGATCGATCGAATACGAAATCTAAGCAGCCTGCAAGGAGACTTTTCGTTTAACCGCGTGGGCATCCCCCCGCGTTTTTGAAGAGGCTTGTCGTTTAACCGCGTGGGCATCCCCCGCGTGTTTTACGGGCAGGGCGGCCCGATGGCGGTGGAACGAAAAAATGCAATGCGACCTGCTTAAGTCAGCAACTGCGCCGTAACGGGGCCTGTAGCAACAAGAAGATCATTATGAAAAAACGTCCTGGCGGGATCATCCATTCGTATCAGAAATTTGATCCGGCGCAATTCCCTAGCCCGACGCAGCCGCCTCCCGATCTGGTCTCGTCGGCGTTTGAACACGCGATGATGTTCGGCAACTATCGCGAGTTGTCCGAAGAGGAATTGGCCCGCGCGGTGAAGTTGGATCCCAGCCAGATCGCCGGCCTTGGCCCGAGCATCGATATGCTGCGCCAGATGCTCGAAGAGCGGAAACGCAAGATCCTGGAGACCTACGAAACCGCGGCCGCTCAAAAGCGTGCCCGCTGCGCGTACCAACAGAGTGCCAGCGCCGTCCGTCCGCCCAAGGATCTGGAGAAGGCGTACCGCCGCGGGATCGCGGAGGAGCAGCCCTACGATCTGGAGCGGTTGTGGTATCAAGCCGACAGCGATCATTCTCCTTTTGCTCGCGGTCTGCTGGGCGTAATGCAACGGATGAATGACAAGCTGCTGATCGCCGAACTGGTCAGCAAATATGAGTTCACCGGCCGCGAACCGATGTCGGTCCCCAAGGCGTTGGAGATCAAGGAAGAGCTGGAGAAGATCGATGAACTGCTGCGGCAGCTGGAAGAGGCTGCCAAGACTGCGCAGATCGGGATCATCGATATGGATCTGTTGCAAGAGTTCGCCGAGCCGGGCGATTTGAATGAACTCGAAGAACTCCGCCAGCAGGTCGAGAACTACATGCGCGAACAGGCCGAGCGTCAGGGGCTCGACCGCGATAACAAAACCGGCAACTATCGGCTGACACCGCAGGCTTACAAGCTGTTTCAGGGGAAGCTGCTGTCGCGGATCTTCAGCGACCTACAAGCCTCTCGCAGCGGCAGGCATCCCGACGCGGTCGAAGGGGACGGAGCTGTCGAATTACAGCAAACCAAGCCCTACGAATTTGGCGACAGCGTTGCCAACATTGACCTCCCGCAGACCGTCATCAACGCGTTGTTGCGGCATGGCGACACGCGGCCGCTGCAGTTGCGCAGCGAGGATATCGAAGTCCATCGAACGCGAAACCATCCCAAGTGCGCAACGTGCGTGATCATGGATATGAGTGGTTCGATGCGGTACGACGGGCAATACATCAACGTCAAACGGATGGCGTTGGCACTGCAGGGACTGATCACCAGCGAATACCCTGGCGACTTCTTGCGGTTCATCGAGATGTACACCTTCGCCAAGATGCGGCACGCCAGCGAGCTGATCGAACTGATGCCCAAGCCGGTCACGATCCACGATCCTTGGGTGCGGTTGAGGGCGGACATGAGTCGCGAGGATATCAGCGAATCGCAGATCCATCCTCACTTCACCAACATCCAACGCTCGCTGCAATTGGCTCGGCAGAATCTGGTGACGACCGACACGCCCAACCGTCAGGTCGTTCTTATCACCGACGGCCTGCCGACAGCTCACTTCGAAGACAACCACCTGTTCATGCTCTACCCGCCCGATCCGCAGACCGAACAGGCGACGATGCGTGAAGCGATGCTCTGCCATCGCGAGGGGATTACGATCAACATTTTCTTGATCCCCAGTTGGTCGCAGAGCGAAGAGGACATCCGGTTTGCGTATCGATTAGCCGAAAGCACCAAAGGCCGGGTGATCTTTACCAGCGGCAAAGACCTCGACCGCTTCGTCATCTGGGATTATGTCAGCAACCGCCGCGAGATCATCGGTTAGCCAAAGGCCGCCACCAAAAATACGGGCGCGAAATACCAGCACGAAGCGCGAGCGAGTGAACTCTCGAGAGAAAAATCACTCGCTTGCGCTTCGTGCTAGTATGAGCGATGGTCGCCTTTCGCTCCGCGAAAGTGCGTCCGCGGCACATCCTCTCTCCCAAATCGCCGCCAAAAACACGAGCACGAAATACCAGCACGAAGCGCAAGCGAGTGAATTCTCGAGAGAAAAATCACTCGCTTGCACGTCGTGCTGGTATGGGCACGCACTTTCGCGGAGCGAAAGGCGACCAACCAACCGATCATTCGTCATCAAGACAACATCGCTCGAGGAAGCGACTAAGGCCGGAGGCCGACACATCTCCTGCCGGGGTCGTAAGGCCCCGGTGCCATGCGAAATACCAGCACGAAGCGCGAGCGAGTGAACTCTCGAGAGAAAAATCACTCGCTTGCGCTTCGTGCTGTTATGGGCACGCACTTTCGCGGAGCGAAAGGCGACCAACTTCTACGACGCGATGCTGCTGGCGGAGTCGACGCGTGCCGGTTCGCTCTTGGTCGGCTTCATCAACCAACCGGGAAGCTTGCCCAGGTCGTCGAAGAAGGTATACAGCACGGGGATCGCCAGCAGCGTCAGGATCAACGACAGAGTCTGGCCGCCGGCGGCCAGCACCGCAATCGAACGCCGCTCTTCGGCTCCCGGCCCCGTTGCGATCAACAGCGGCAGCAGACCGGCGACAAACGAAACCGTCGTCATCAGAATCGGACGCAAGCGGTCGCGGTTGGCTTGCATGATCGCATCGTGCCGGCCGATCCCTTGCGATCGCAGCGCGTTGGTGTGATCGACTTGCAAAATCGCCGCCTTCTTGACCACGCCAAACAGCACCAAGATGCCAAGCGCCGAATACAGGTTCAACGTCTCGCCGCCCCAATACAGACTGATCAAACCAAACGGAATCGCCAGTGGCAACGACAGGAGAATGATCAGCGGGTAGACCATGTTTTCGTACTGAGCCGCCAGCACGATGTACATGAAGATGAACGACAACACAAACGTCCAACCGAAGTCGGTGATCGTTCGTTCCAGCTCGCGGCCGCCGCCGAGGATCTCGTAGTTAAAGCCTTCGGGCAGACCGATTTCGTTTGCCACTTGCTCCATCGCTTCGATCCGGTCGGCCAACGCGTAACCGTTGGCGATGTTCGCTCGCACCGACACCATCCGCTGGCGACTCAAGCGGTCGATTCGCGACGCCGCCTGGCTGTATTCGAAATCGACAACGTTATCGATCCGCGTCATCGAACCACTCAGCCCCGTCTCGATCGCCGCGACGACCAAATCATTCGCCGATGTGGTCGGCAGCATCGGATTGGTCCGCACGTACAGCTGAGAGATCGATTGGATGTCGTTGCGGTCCAGACCGACAAGCCGCAGTTCGACATCGTAGGCGTCGCCCGCCGATTGATCCAAGTATCGCGAGACGCGGTCGTCGCCGCCGACGGCCACTCGCAGTGTATCGGCGATCTCACGCACCTCGACCCCAAGCGCCGCCGCCCGCTGGCGATCGATCGACACCAGCAACTCGGGGTTGTTGATCTGCAGCGTCGAATAGACGTCGACGATTCCAGGGATCTCTTTGACCCTAGCCTTCATCTTGTCGCTGAATTCCAGCAACTTCTCGGCGTCGGGGCCCATGATTGCAAAGTCGATATCGACGGGGGCTCCCTGCCGCAGCGAAGTCAGGTTGCGGACCGATAGCCGCAGATCTTTGATCGGAGACAATCGCTTGCGGATCTCTCCCATCTTTTCGCGTTGAGTGAAGTTTCCGCGGAACGCAGCCTTCGGATCGCCAGTCAGCAAACCGTCCCACAGTCGTCCAAACGAAAACGTTCTCTCGCGGCTGTCCTGCAATCGCACGAACATCTTTGCGCGGTTGACGTCGCCGTAGCCGCCGGTGCCGACGGTCGTCATCACCGCCTCGATGCCGTCGATCTTGTCGAGTTCCGCCTCCACGCGGTCGATCGTCGCTTGCATCGCCAGCAAGCTCGCTCCCGGTTTTGCCTCCGCTCGAATCTCGAATTCCGATTCGTCGACGTTCAACGGGATGTAGTCGCGGCGCACCCATTGGCTCAGCGGAATGTTCGACGCGATCACCAGCACCACAACAACTAACACCAGCCAGCGGAACCGCAGCGCCCGGGCCAGCATCCACAGATAAGCTCCCTCGATCCAGGAGTAGACGCCGCCACGGGATTTGACCGCCGCACTCTTTTTCGACTTGCCGGACTCGTCTTCGGTCGGCTTGTCGATCGGCCGCAACAGCTTGCTGCACATCATCGGCGTCAGCGAAAAACTGACAAGCATCGAGATCAGGATCGCCACGGTCGCTGTCACACCAAACTCGAACAGCAACCGTCCCGTAACGCTCGACAGGAACGAGACCGGCAGGAAGACGATCACCAGCGAGATCGTTGTCGCCAGGACCGCAAGTCCGATCTCTTTCGTTCCCGTCACGGCGGCTTCCGCCGGCGCCATCCCCTTCTCTTCGATGCAGTGGAAAACGTTTTCGAGAACTACGATCGCATCGTCGATCACCACGCCGACCATCAACACCAAAGCCAGCATCGTGACGTTGTTCAACGTGAAGCCGAACCATTTCATGAACGCAAACGTCGCGATGATCGATGCCGGGATCGCCACCGACGCGATGATCGTCGACCGCCACGATCGCATGAACAGCATCACCGTCAAGCAGGCCAGGATGCTGCCGGAGATCAGGTGGCGTTCGATCTCGTGCAACGCTTCGACGATGTAACGCGATTGATCTTGAATGACTTCGACGCGGATATCGTCGGGTAACAGTTCCTGGCTGCGCGGCAATTGCTCTTTGATCGCGTCGATCACCGCGACCGTGTTCTCGCCGCTCTGGCGTTGGATCTCCAACAGGACCGCCGGCTGGCCGTTGAGCCGAGCGAGCGTGCGGACCTCTTTGGTTCCGTCGGTCACCGTCCCTAATTCGCTCAACCGCACCGCGGTGTCGCCGACCGTGGCGACCGTCAGATCGGGAAACCGGTGCGATTCGGAGATTCGCCCCAGCGTTCGCAGCGACCGTTCGCGTTGCCCTTCGTTCATCAATCCGCCCGGCACCTCGGCGTTCTGACGCACCAAGGCGTCCCGAACCTGCAGGATCGACAGCCGGTGTGCCGCCAGCCGCCGAGCGTCGATGTCGACCTGGATCGCCCGGTCGGCCGCTCCGGAGATTTTCACCTCACCGACGCCGCTGGAGGATTCGATCACGTTTTTGACATATCGATCCGCCATCACGTACAGTTCCCGAGCCGACCGCGGGCCCGAGACGGCCAGCGTCATGATCGGCGACGAATCGAGATCACGCTTCTGCACGATCGGTGGATCGATCCCCGGCGGCAACAGATTGGCGACTCCCGCCACCGCATCGCGAACGTCTTGAATCGCCGCATCGATGTCGCGATCCAGTTCGATGGTGACGATCACAAACGAGCGACCGTTGGCCGAGATCGATCGCAGTTCGTCGATCCCCGCGACCGTCGCAACCGCGTCTTCGATGACGCTGCTGACCTCCGATTCCACCTCCTCTGCCGCCGCGCCGAGATACGTCGTGCGGACAAAGACCTGCGGCATGTCGAGGTTCGGGAACCTGTCGACGCCCAGCTGTGGAAACGCAACAGCTCCAGCGACGACCAACGCAGTGATCAACATCAAAGCGAAGACCGGACGCTTTACGCAAACTTCAGCTAGCCAATACAAAGCTCTCGTTCCCTATGAGCGACTATTTTGAGTGGGGTATTAGCCCCAGAGAAATTACACGGCGGGCGGGATTCCGAAGAGCGTTGAAAAACATCGCCCACCGGTTGATCGTCTTGTTGCGTTAAGGCTTGATCTTCGCGATCCGACCCTGCGACGCGTCGCGCAAGATCACGTCTCCCGATTGCAGCCCTTGCAGAACTTCCAGCTGTCCGTTACGGCGTTTTCCGATCAGCACCTCCTGCTCGACAAGTTCGCCGTCTACAACCTTCCAGGTCTTTTCCGCTCCCGCGAATTCGTTGATCGCCGATTGCGGGACGACCAAGCCGGTGGCGTCGTCGTCGACCACGATCTCCGCTTCGGCAAACAGTCCGCCTCGCAGCTCCTGGCCCTCGTTTTCGATCTCCGCCTCGAAGACCAACGAACGACTCTGCTGATCCAGCATCGGGCTGATTCGCGTGATCGTCGCCGTCCGCGGCTCCGGGACCGATTCGATTTGCAGCCGTACCTGTTGGCCCAACGAAAGTGCCTGAGCGCGTCGCTCGGGAACCGAGCTGCGGAAACGCAGCGGCGAGGTGCGGACGACGACAGCGATACTCTGGCCTACCGAGATGTAGGACCCTGGTGCGGTCAGCCGTTGGTGAATGAAACCCTCCAGCGGCGAGCGGATGATCGCGTCGGTCAACTGGTTGCGGGCGAGCGACAGTTCGGCTTGGTAGCTGCCGATCGCGGCGATCTTTTCGTAGACGCCGTTCAGTGCCGAAGCGTAGCGAGCTTCGGCGACCCGTTCCGCAGCCGCGGCGAGTTCGTATTCGCCTTCGGAGACAGCCTTCTGAACTCTCAGGCTCTCGAGTCGCTTGAGGCTGCTTTGCGCTTCTTCCCACAGCGCCCGCTGCTGGCGGACCGGCGGAGCGTTTTCGGGATTTAATTCGGAGACCGGCACGCCGGCTCGCAACCCAACCGCCGCGCGAGCTTGTTCCAATTGAGCTTCGGTCTGGTCGACCTTCAGTTGAAATTCGGCTTGGTCCAGCGTCACCAACGGATCGCCGACGTTGACATAATCGCCCAGGTCGACATGCACCTCCGCCACACGGCCGGCGACCTTCGCCCCCACGACCGATTCTTCGTCGGCATCCAAACTCCCCTGGCTGCGAACGATCGTCGGCCACGGCTGCAGTGCCACCGTCATCAACTCCGCCTCGATCGTCTCCAGCGGTTCCGGCTTCGGTTCGGACTTCATTGCCGCTGCGGGAGAATCGCAGCCCGTCGCCGCCACCAGCAGACTCAGGCAGGCAGCAACACCGATGCAGTGCGCGCGAGGGGAAACGATGGATGACAGCGTGGGAACATGCATGGCAGGCCGGTGGGAGCGAGGCGGGGAGAGCTTTTGCAGCGGGGGGCGTTCTCGCCGATGGAATCGCAATCGGCACCACATCCCTGCAGTGGGTAATCTTAAACAACCCCGCAAGACGTAAATCAGACCGCGCAAAAACCCAAAAACGGCAAAAAGCGAACCTCTATTTAAATCGTTTAGGAGCGATGAATCAAGCAAATCCCGCCGCGAACTTATGTCCTCGGCTGCACCTGGAGTTACATGCCTTTGCTAGCGATTAGCC
The DNA here is from genome assembly GCF_007751715.1 of Rosistilla oblonga. NCBI lineage: Bacteria > Pseudomonadati > Planctomycetota > Planctomycetia > Pirellulales > Pirellulaceae > Rosistilla > Rosistilla oblonga. Next base: position 176,720 of record NZ_CP036292.1, read on the forward strand.
CCCTCCCATTGGAAACGCAGTGCCAACTGCCAGGCCCCCCCAGCAGCGAAAATCCCGATTTCTGCGAACCGCCACCGGCGGCAGCGTCTCTTCTGGATCGCAGGCGAACCGAGCAGTTGCGTTTGGGAACCGCCGATCCTAGCGGCAACGGCGGTCATTACGGCACCATCGCTCCAAGAAAATCCGAAATGGGCGATCGAATCGGGGGAAAGCACTGCTTGAGTCGAGGGATTGATGGCAACCTGCCGCGTAAGCGAGGGCACTCTGAAGCCTCGCGTACCCGTCGGGTTACCACTTCCCGCAACGTGCCCGTTTGAAAAAGAGATTTGCCCCAATAGAATCGGGAGTCCGGCTTGCCAGCGTAAATCAAAAAAGCTATGCTTCATCGCAGCAACGCACCCCTAGCTCAATTGGATAGAGCATCGGTCTACGGAACCGAAGGTTAGAGGTTCGAATCCTCTGGGGTGTATAAATGCCCACTCCTGACGTGTCTTGACATGTCTCGGGTGGGTTTTTTCTTGGCTTTTTGCCATCGTGCCCCCTCGGGACACTTCCCGCCCCGGCAGAGTTGTTACCACCGGCGTTACCACCGGCGTTACCACGGCGCGGGGGTCGATTCGCTTCATTTGTGCCGGGTTTCTCGGGTGTTTTCACCGCTTCGGCAAAGTCGGCTTCGGTCGTTTGCAGGTAGTGCGTTTCAGCAACCGCACCGGAGTGCCCGAACCAGTCGTTTAGGACGTGGTTAGCGTGGCGGCCAGGATCTTCTTTATCACCGCGCCATCTATATCAGTCTAAAAAGAGGATCGCGGTGAACGACCATAGGGTGGACTCCTCGTCAGTACAGACGCCTTTCAAGTGATGCTTGATCGCACCTTCGCAAGCAACGTTGCGAAACTACAGTTCACGTTTTAGCGCCAGCAACGCACTGGGGTGATCCGTATAGATACGCTGGACTCCAATATCGAGCAATTTGGACATCATGGACTGATCGTTGACAGTCCACGCTCCGGCTTCCAGCCCCGCAGCTTTGATCTTTTGAACCTTCTCCGGGGTGATAGCGCTGTACTGAAGCACAAGGGATTCAAAACCGTGTTGTTTGGCGATGCGAATGTCGTCGTCGATGTTCGTTCCGGCACCCCGATCCCAGAAGACTGGGATTTCTGGAGCGAGTTGCTTTACCTCGGTCATGAATTGCAGGTTGCCGTCGTTAAAGCCAACCCAACGCTCGGCCTTTAATTCCTTTACCAGTTCAACGGCCTCGGCCACACAATCCATCTTGGGCTGTATCGAGACCCGAGTGCGGTTCTGCTTCATGACCAGCCGCAGTACATCTTCCAGCAGCGGAATACACTGCGCCGGACATTCCTCCACCGTATTGCCGGATCGTCGCCGGAACGCCGTGGCAACATCCACCGCCAGCAATTCCTCGTAGGTTGAATCAGGTACCCTAACGTTTTTGTCGCCAACACGCTCTGTGGTCTTGTCGTGGGTCACAACCAGTCTGCCATCCTTCGTGCGAAAGATGTCGAGTTCGATCCAATCAGCCCCGACTTCCATACCACTCTTGAATGCAGACAGCGTGTTTTCGGGGAAATCACCGGAGTTGCCGCGGTGAGCCGTCACTCCATTTGCAAGAAATTCGTCGGTAGCGTCCACAGCAAAAAACACCTGCCCGAAGGCTAGTAGCAAAACCGATAGGAATTGAGTTGCCGTCATTACTTTTCTACTTCCTTAATCGTGAACCCGGATTCGTCACCTTGATGAAAGAAGATCATACCATCGATCGTGTCTCCTTCGGTGGTCGGGCAGTCAGGGTGGAATGCTCCCTAGCTCCTGATCCACGTACCATGAAAGTCTAAAGCCAGCCCTGGCCGAGGACTTTCTATCATGAAGAAACGACGACACGATCTCGAACAGATCATCAAAGATCTGCGCGACGCAGATGCCATGCATGCCGCTGGCGCAGCCAGTACGGCGGCGTGAAAAGGTGAAGTGGCTAAGCGTCTCAAGGCACTTGATGAAGTGATCAACCGGCTCAAGAAGATGGTGGCCGACCAGACCTTGGATATATTAGATGATGAAGTAAATCACCAAGGGAAGCCGACGCCCCCGCAATCGCGCCGCGCGGCAGTGGCAACGTTTCAACATAAGTTCGCTCTGTCGCAGCGACGTGCCGTCCGCATGCTCGATCAACCGCGATCGAGTTAGCGATTTGAGGTGCCCCCAAAGTCGAAGACTTACGCTTGAACACTGTTCGCGATTCGCAGGGCTGCTTCCGTACGGCCTACGGCCTCACTCCAACAGCACTGCGGATCTTCCATCCCTGCATTCCAACCCGATCTTTCATAACGCTTCGTACAGAAACCTGAGGTACCCCGCTCTGACTCCGATCCCCGTAGCTGGTGCGGTCGGTTTGGGCGGGGGCACGCGAGCAGCCCCGGACATCTTGCTGAGGGAAGTCGGTGCGTCGCGGGTAAGGTTGGCTCTATGTCTGTGACAGCATACTCGGGCTGCTTTCGGTTTGATCCTTTCGGGAGCTGTCTCCCGCACCTCCGTTTCAATTCTATCGGGCGTCGCTGCTGCGCTGACATTGGAAGCTCGGATTGGAAAGTTAGCCGGATGATCGTTGGCCGCATTCTGCGGGGCGTGAGTGAGATCCAAATCGGCTGAAAACCGAGCCGCAGGACTCTGGCTGAAGTGGGGGCGTATTCTCGTGGAGACTTGCTGTGGCCTTCGTCTGAGCGGGTAGCGGTTGCTGTGCCGCGGCGTAGAGCCGGGGTATTTGTTCCACTGGTTGTTTTTGGGTGTCAGGGAGTGGGGGTTGTGCGGGTCAGGACGCGCGCGAACGAAATACTCATTTCGCACGCTTGTTTTCGCGGATTTATATCTAGGTGTGGCAGGATCGCACACTTGCGCGACTGCGGTTGAGCTCGCCTGGACGGCTGGTTCGCGTTAACGGATCGACAACCCTCATTCAACGGAAGGATAAAATGCTGGTACAACTTCATCAAAATTCGCTTTCAAAGTGTCTTGTTGCCCTCGGCGGACTGTTGCTGAGCGTATCTGGCATGTCGAGTTTCGGGCACGCGCAGCAACCGCGATTTTTCGGTACATCGAAATGTGATTCCTATTGCGATGCTGATGGGCGGGAATGCTGTGACTACGACTGGTCGGGGGCCTACGTGGGGCTACAAGGCGGCTGGTCGTTCCTTGACCCGAACCCCGTGGCGCCAAACCATGTTCAAGAGGATTCCGATGGATTTTCTGGCGGTGTTCACGGTGGGTTCAATCGTCAGAGAGGGAAACTCGTCTATGGAATCGAGCTGGACTACACACTGACTGATCTCGATGCCACGGCGCCTTGCTTTAATCCCGCTTTTGTCTGCGGAGCCTCATCTGACTGGAATGCTTCGGTCCGCGGACGATTTGGCATCGCCTTCGACAGGCTGCTGCTGTTTGGCACCGCAGGATTTGCGTTCGCCGACTACGAAGGATTTACTCGATTGATCGCTACTGGCGTCACATACGACGACGAAAAAACGCTGACAGGTGGGACGTATGGTGGCGGCCTCGAGTACGCTGTTTCCGAGCGTTTGCGTGTAAGAAGCGAATATCGATACAGCAACTTCGGCACAGAAGATATGAGCTATGACAGCACGTATACCGTCGACCCTGACTTGCATTCGGTAATTTTCGGAGCCAGCTTCGCGTTCTGAGCATTTGTTTCATGAGCGTCAGAAGAGGCGAAGAGCGGATCGGAGGCAGCTGTTATCCATCGGTCCGCTCGTCTGTTTGCTAGGTGGTTCCGCCAGAGTCTTGGTCGCCGCAGCAAGCAACCGTTTGCCAATCTTTATTGCGTGCCGTTGGGTGATCCTTTATGGAGGTCGAGGCGGTCGATGGTCTTGATGTCCACGTGCCGCATCCGTTGGCAAACCAGCTCTTACGGCATATCGGCATCGGTTAGTCGCTGAGTAAAGGTTCGCCGAAGGTCGGTGGGAGCTGGCGCATTTGGCTGGCGATCCTGTTCTCGAGTTGCCTTCGTCTACGATGGTGATGAACCTCACGCCAATCTTGCTGTCGGTGGTGTCGGCACATCATTCCGTTAGTCGCGTTGTGCGTCGTCCGCGTTCGCAAAGGTGCCAGAGCGCTGCTGAATGCAGTCTGGCACGCGGCTGCGAAACCAAGTGTTGGCGATGCGGGGCTCTCAGCAGCAAACCACTCTCGCTGCGCATACATTATTCTGCCAAATACGAGCTACCGTTTCGGTCTCGGCAGGCAACGCGGCCGCGCAACGAAAGAATGGCGTGAGTCGTCGCGGTGATCGTTTTGCTTTGTGTACGGTAAAGCGTTGGCAGGATGATGAGGACAGAATGATTTCGTTGGGGATTTTTAATTCGACAGGCGTTCGCTTATTTGATTGAGACCGCTTTCGCTGCTCTCCGAATTATTCTGCCCCCATCATTCTGCCAAATATCAATCGCCGTTTCGGTCTCGGCAGACAACGCGGATGCACAGCGAAAGAGTGGCGTGAGTCGACGCGGTAATCGCTCTGGTTTGTGTACGGTGAAGCGTTGGCAGAATGGTGAGGACAGAATGATCTGGATGGGGATTTTCAATTCGACAGGCGTTCGTTTATTTGATTGAGACCGCTTTCGCTGCTCTCCGAATTATTCTGCCCCCATCATTCTGCCAAATATCAAACGCCGTTTCGGTCTCGGCAGACAACGCGGCCGCGCAGCGAAAGAGTGGCGTGAGTCGTCGCGGTGATCTTCTGCTTTGAGAAGGCAGAAAGGGGACACGCATAAAATGCTTGCCTTCTCCATGTCTTGAGGCAGGAATCCGAGAGGGGGCGTGTAATCGCGAACGGGAGGTGGGGAGTCGGTATCGGCCCCCGGGGCGCGATGGCTGTCCCCAAATTGCATCGGACCGCACCGATAAGCGTCCGGCGAATAACGGCTGCTCCTGGACCGCTGTCACGCTTCGAAAGCAGCCAGACCGGCAAAGGTTCGCAAGACGAAAGGGGGCACGAATTTGTGAACAACGCCGGGGTGCAGGGTGTACTGATTGCTTCCCCTCCGCAAGTTGCCTAGGATTTGCGAAACGAGATTGCACGCCATTGGGGTTGCCATCTAAGACTGCATTCGCTGAGTCGACTTAAGCACCTCGGCAAGTAAACGGATGTCCCAGGGGGACCGTGCAACGCAACGTTATTCAAAGTTGGAAAATTTCAGAATAGGCGGATCAAACCATGTCAGTTGATGATTCTCAATGGGGCGCTGGGATCAAAGGCCCGCTTGAATTTTCGCCTGCCAGCTATGCTATCGATTTGAACTTGCCTGATGCCGACAACCAGCTTCTCAGAGACGCTGCCCGGGCTATTCGTCGAGAATACCGCGACTCGTCCAAATGGAAAGAGATGAAATGTCGCAATGTTCGGGGCATTTCGGAAAGTGACACGGGGACGGTGTTCGAATTGCAGATCGGTCATGCAATCGAATTCGACTGGTCTTGGGAAGGGGCGTTGGCCTTCCGACCTTTGCGCACGAAGGATTTCAAGAACTCCGATGGTTCTCTATATCACAATCCGTCACTCACCCCCGAGATCGACGATTCCATTGTCTGGACGGGCGAACTGCTTGAGGTCGACGAAGCTCAAGGGCGGATTTTCGTTGCGGTTGCAGATCCAGAACACCCACCACGACGCGGATCGTTTTACGTTCGCCCATTCGAGTTCCTTCAGTTTCTAGACCGCATCTTCAACGGGCCGGAATTCTGCGACGCACAATCTCAACTTGCCGAGCGATTATTGGCGGCACAAGGAAACATGCATCCACAGGTTGCGGAGGCGAACGATGTCGGGCTACCCTCCCTCGTCGATTGGTGGCAAAAATCATGGAGTGTGCTGTGGGGACCCCCCGGAACCGGCAAGACATATACTACCGGCCAGCAGGTGGCGGCAGTTCTTAATGACCCCACCGAACGCATCCTGGTTGTCTCGACGACCAACCGTGCAACCGATGCAGCCGCGATTTCTATTGGCAGAGCAGCGCGAGAGGCTGGTTTTGATCTCGATGATGGTGACATTTTACGGATTGGCAAAGGAGCGTCACTCAAGAGCTTTGAACGCGAACGTCTTGAGGCAATGCTGCGAGGCACGGAAACGGACTATTTGGCTCAGATCGACGCGTTGGCACAGCGACTTGTTAGTGTGGAAGATTTCGAAGAGAAAGCTCTGATCCGAAAAGAGATAAAAAACTTGCAGGGGAGCATGCGGGACGCCGCCGCACGGAACTTTCTTGACGATAACGTCAGGGTTGTGGTCGGTACTTCATTCAAGGCGATATCCAGCCTCTGCTATGAAGAAGTCAAAGAAGACTTTGGACGTGGGAACGCCCCCTTCACGACGGTGTTCATCGATGAAGCGGGGCTGATGTCGAGAGTTGCGGTTGCGGCATTGTCGCTTTTGGCAAGTCGTCGGGTGGCACTTGTCGGCGACTCAAAACAGCTTGCTCCTATCAGCCGGATCAGCCGCATTCTCGAACCGGCGCAAGGCAACTGGCTGGCCCGAAGTGGCCTGAGTCATCTCGACAATATCAACCGCGCGGTCGATGGCGTACATGTGCTCAGCGAACAGCGGCGGATGCACAGTGATGTTTGCGATGTCGTTTCCGCTTTTCAGTACGATGGGTTCCTGACGACGGCACCGGAAGTAGACGAACGGGCGTTCACCTTACCCAGCACACTTGCCGAGCAACCGCGTGCCATTTGGTATGTATTGGATGATGACACCGATGATATCCCATCAATTCGCGCTGGACGGGGGCCGGGCAATCGAAGCTGGGTGCGTACGGCCACGATCAAAGTGCTAAAGAAGCTCTTCGCCGACAAAAGCCTGCGGTCGGCAAACGGCCTGTTCATTTCACCTTTCAAGGCTCAAGCGAAGTCGATTCATTCGTTTTTTGTTAAGAACGAAATGGACTCATGGATGGCGTCCACGGTTCACAGCCAGCAGGGTTCAGAAGCAGATATCGTGATCTTTGATTCTGTCAACGCTGGAAGCTATGGATGGCCGTTTGATGAATGGAAGCGTTTGGTGAACGTTGCGTTGAGTCGTGCTCGCGAATCGATCATTGTCATTTCCAGTCGAGCAGAAATGGAGGAGCCGTATCTGCGCCCGTTGATGCGACATCTCTCACCTAAATGCGTACGCAGGAAAGGGAACCGTCTTTCATGGGATGATGTTTCAGTCGAGACAGAGTTCAAGTTGCCAGAGCAAATCGCTGAAAAGTCTGCTGACTACAAAGTAGAGGAGCCAGTTTCGATTGGGGGGCAGCTTGCCAAACGAAAGGAACTTCGGCCCGTGTTGTCCCACGAGCAGGAGAGACTCTGCGGACTGGAGCTGGACGGCAAGCCAAGGCTGGTGCGTGGTGTTGCTGGTAGCGGTAAGACGGTGGTGTTGGCGCACTGGTTGATGAAGACGGTCAAGCGTTTGCAAGACGAACCAGACGTTCGCATCTGGGCTGTGTTTGCGAATCGATCGCTTCAATCGCTTATCGAAACGTCAATCCATCAGGAATGGGACAAAGAAACGAACGGCAAGCCGTTTCCCCTAAGCCGCGTTGAGCTTCATCACATTCGAGAGATTCTCGACGTGATGCTGAGGGACGTTGGGCTTAACGCTGAGAGTTACGGGTTCGAGTATGACGATGCTGCTGCAGCATATCTTGAGCATGCTTCGGCGTCCGACATTCGCCCCCGATGTGACGCTCTCTTCATCGATGAAGCACAAGACATGGGGCCAAACACGTTGAAGTTGCTGTCTGCCATCGTCAAGCAACAAGACGAGGAAGACGAAAACAGCCGAGCGATCAACATCTTCTACGATAACGCCCAAAATATTTATGGCCGGAGCACGCCCAAGTGGTCTGAGTTTGGCTTGGACATGCGTGGACGATCCACTGTGATGAAGGAGAGCTTCCGTAGCACGAAGCCCATCACGGAATTTGCGCTTAATGTGCTGTACCGACTTCAGTCACCTGAATCGAATCCTGACCACAAGGAACTTGTCACAAGAGGGCTGGTTGAGAGAACGATACGAGGCGATTCTGACTGGTGGAATGTTCGCTTCAATCAAGTGGATGGTCCAAAGCCAAAATTCAAACAATACGGAAACCTCGAACAGGAATTTGATGCAATTGGTGACTACTGCCGTGAATTGATTGTCGATCACGGGGTTCAGCCATGCGACATCTGCCTGATCTACAACGGAAGCAATATCCCCGGCTGGCTCAAGAGAAGGACTGCTCCAAAGCTTGGAGGATTGGGCGTGGAGTTGTCTGTGCAGCGGAACAGGCCATACCAGCGTGGCAATCACGTTTTGCTGGCGACCACATCTCACTCATTCAAAGGTTACGATTCCGAAATCGTGATCGTGCCGGGCGTTGATCAGTACAAAGCAAACGGCGTCGGCGTGCTGGCAAACAATCTCTACGTTGCAATGACCAGAGCACGTTCGGTACTGACGATGTTCTCTCAACGCATGAACGACCCCAACTCGCAATTGCTTTACGAAGTGCTTGGCGACTGCCTCGATCAACTCGAAGAGCGACCTGACGTCGAAACGGATACGAGCGGCCAAGACGACCTTTTCGATATCCTTGATCAAATCGGACACAGCCACCGCACGTGGCTGACAGAAATCTGGAACAAGCACGGCATCTCGCAGGAGCCACTGCAGACCGACAAAGGCGAGATCGTGGCTGATCCACTCTTTTCATTTCGAGTCGCCACGCAACGTTACGCCTGCTTTGGAAAGCAACCACCACGGAAACGAATTCGCCAACGACTTGAAGATTTTGGAATAAAGTTGGTTGAGCCGGGCCAAGACGTCATGGACTCTGCCAATGGAGAGAAGCCATGACGGAAACAGGATCCTCCACGGCGCGTGGTCGAATGGGTTCTCCTGCGTTTTGAGTCTTAAAGGCGGTTTGCAGCTATCAGGATGGGACCTACTCGCTCGTTTGTCTCAACGGTCGCTTCCTTGATCCAGTTGCCCAGTCCCCAGTTGCCTCACGCATCTGCTATCATCGCTCGTTGTTTTGGTGGGGCATGTCCGTCAGGTTGATGGGCGAGGTTTGTCGATGTGGGTGCTAGGAGGAGCGGAGGATGGCGGTGATCCTGTTTACCAACTTAAAGGGTGGTGTGGCGAAGACGACCAACGCTATCGCGGTTGCCGAGTGTTTGGCTTCTTCGGGCAAGCGGACGCTGTTGATCGATGCCGACCATCAATGCACCGCCAGCGAGTTGTTGCTTGGCGAACAGGCACTGATCGAGCTGGATCGGAAGAAGCGGACGCTGCACGATCTGTTGTCGGAGATGTTGAAGCCGGAATTTGAAGCGAAACAGTTTGATGCCTACGTGAGGCCGAGCGCTTCGAACATCGGCGGCGGGATCGAAGACCTGTCCGTCATCCCCTGCTCGGTCCGGATCGACGACTTTCAAACCAACTACGCCAAAGGGGGCCACGGGTTCCATACCTGGCAAGACTTCCGCAAGTTGTTCAATGCAAACCGTCTGCAATTCCGCCGCTGGCTGAAGCAGTTTGCGTATGTGATCGTCGACTGTCCGCCAAGCCTCTCGCTGCAGGTCAAGCTGTTCCTGGGGATTGCCGACGGCTACGTCGTCCCGTGCCAGCCGAATCGATTATCGATCCGCGGCCTGCTGTGGCTCAGCGACCGAATTCAGAACTACCGCTACAAAACCGTCTGCCTCGGCACGTTGTGGTCGATGTGTCGCGGCAACGATCGAATGCACAAAGCGATCATCGAAGGGGCCGCCAATAATCACGCTCAGCTGCGCGACTTGCCCACCCCCTTCGAAACGACGGTCCCCTTAGCAGCCAACATCGCCCACGCTGGCGAACTAACTGACAAGCAACCCAAGACGTTCCGAGCGAAATACGGGACCGAGTTTGGCAGGATCTACGAGCAGATCTGCGAAGAGCTGATGGAGCGGGTCGAGGCGTTGGAATCGGAGCGAGCTGAGAAGCGGAGAGGTAGGCCAGTGACGGCTAGGGCCTGACCGAAACGGAGAAGCTTCGTGAGTCGGCCGGCCACGTTTTTTTACATGGCGTCGATATAGCACTTTAGGCGAGTTTCCTCGACCGCACCCTCGTAGTCGAAAAGTGCCTGGACCCGAAAGCACCGGTGTTAGCGAGGAATGAGCGAGCCGAGGGTAGCGTTTTTGCAAGCAGGATCACCGTCACCTGGACGATGCTTCAGCTCCTGATCGGCTGCACTCGCCTCTCCGGCACAAAAGATATTCACACGTTCGAAAGACGATTAGAGCGTATCGACGATGACGCACGACATTTCCTTCCCTGCAAGCGATTCTGACGCGTTCATTTAGTTGCATCCGTGGTTTGCTAAGTGACGTTTAACGTTCACTGGTGGCTGCTTGCTTCACTCGCAAGCATTACACTAATGTTCCATCAATATCGAAAGTCGGAAGCCAAAAGTTTGAGCTAGTGGGGGCAAGGTTTTGACGGATCACGAAATTGTTGTTCGTCCAATTGAAACGGCTGACGAACTTGATGCGGTGAAGGAAATTTACCGCACGCAAAAGGCACTCTTGGGTTTCTTTCCTGATGAAGCGTTTCAACAGCGTGCCGATGCCAAACAGATTTTGATCGCGTGGTCCGATAGCGACGCAGCTGGCTACGTGTTGTTCGCGACCAATCAGCGGTATGAGGTTCGGATCACTCATCTATGCGTGAAGCCTGATTATGGAAATCGGAAAATTGCAAAGCAGTTAATCGCGGCGTTAGTGGAGGCATACCCGAACCGTTCTCGCATCCGCCTCAATTGCAGAGTCGATTACGAAGCCGCCGGCAGATACCGTCGGATGGGTTTTTCGGAGCTGCGTCGTTTTCCAGGTAAAAAGCAAGGTGGCAGCGAGCTCATTGCTTTTGCGCTGGCAATAAATGAAACTCCTCTGTTCGACGCACTAGACGAGCCAAGCGAAACAGCAACCGTTGTGTGTGACACGATGGTTTGTATCGACATTGAGGATCAAGACCGACCGCACCACAAAGCAAGCAGCGGGCTACGAGCTGATTGGCTGGTTGATGAAATCAATTTGAAAGTTACGCCTGGAATTTTTGCTGATCTCGGTCGTCAGGCGGAGCCGCTACGGAGCGACATGATTTCGGCCGTGAAGACCGGTTGGGACCAGGTGGCAGCGGATCATCTGGAGGTAGAGCGACAGTTGAGGGAGGTCCGCCAGATCATGGGCGAGCCAAAGGATGATTCAAGTGCTTCGGATCAAAGGCATATCGCCATTGCCGCAGCCATTGAGGCCGCAGCATTCGTCACTCGTGATGAGGAAGTCCTGAGCTTCCGCGAACAAATCCAAAGCTCGCTTGGTTTACGCTTGCTTCCGCCTGCCGAGTTTATAACCGAATACGATGCGGTGCTGAACTCGCATCGCTATCAATACCGTGAACTGTCTCGATCCGGAATCGAACGACGCCGAGTAGCTTCGATAGACGAGTTTGATCTGAAGTGTTTTATCGACTCAGCAGGTGGCGAGAGTCTGAAAGTGTTCCGTGCTGAACTAATCGCGATGCTCGCCGCTCCACGTGAGTGGGAGATTTATCGTGTTTGTTCGCGAAGCGATGAGTGTATTGCGTTGTTCGCCATTCGAATTTTGGACGGCGGCGCCCGTGATATCCAACGACTTCGCTTGAGTCGGCGTCTAGTTGGCACTCGTTTCGGTCGCATCCTTGCGGAGTACTTTGCCGATCAACCGCTCGGGGCATGGCGAAGCGGACAGCGCAGAACAGTAACGATTTCGGATCGTTTTGCGACGCCGCTTGTTTTGGGTGCATGTTCGCGGCGGGGCTGGTGTCAAGCCGATGGAGCGCTGTGGAGGCTTTCGTTGCCAGGACAGTGGAGCCAAGACAGTCTGAGTGCTGAACTTTCGGCGATGAGTGATTCGGGAATTGTTCCGGTGGAGTTTGCAGAACAGATTTCAAGATCGGTTGATATCGATCACAATCGCTTAGGCAACGAAGTTGAAACGCAGCAACTTGAGCGTTTGATTCATCCAGGCAAGGTCACTTTCGGTCAACTACCAACATGGGTAATACCGATACAACCCCGTTGGGCACAGGAGCTTTTCGACTTCCGGCTCTGGGATTTGCCTCTTTTTGATCCAGAAACATCATTGGTAATCAACCCGGACTCGGCCTATTACAAGAGCCCCCGGCAGGGGCCTAGCACCCCATTTGGACGGATTTTGTGGTACGTCAGCGGTGACAAGCGAAAAGGTGGTGGTCGGGTTAGGGCATGCTCGACTTTGACCAAACGTGTCCAAGGTACAGTCAAGAATCTGTTTCGTGAGTTTCAACGGTTCGGTGTCTACGAATGGCGTCATCTGATGGAAAACTTCAAAGACGCCGACGCCCAAGGCTTGGCAATTGAATTCACAAGTACGGAGTTGTTCGAGACCCCGATCACTTTCGAGGTCGTAAACGACGTTTTAGAGTCTCACGGTATGAAGCGACAACAGTTCATTTCCGCCGTTCTGATCCCCGATTCTGCTTTTCAAGAAATCTATTCGCGATCCACACAACGTGAGCATTGACCTATGTTGTTTCTGTCTATCCATCCAGAGCACGTCAAAGCGATTGTTGAAGGCCGCAAGACGGTTGAGCTTCGCAAACGCAAACCAAGCATTGACCCTGGATCCGCGGTAGTCATCTACGCGACAATGCCGAAGTGTGAAGCGGTCGCGGTCGCCACTGTCGAGGCAATTCAGGTTGGGGAACCAACGATGATTTGGCGAAATTGCGGCAAGCTGACTGCTGTTTCAGTGCAAGCGTTCAACGACTACTTCGACGGTGCTGGCAAAGCGGTCGGCATTCACCTGTCGAGTATCGCTGTTTTTAAAGAACCCGTTTCTCTTGGGGAGCTTCGCCAGCGTTGGGGCGGTTTTCAACCGCCCCAACAGTATCGCTATCTTGACTCAAAGCAACAGAAGTTTATTACAGCTCGAGAAACGACTGTTGGCGGTTGTCCGCTTTCCTAGCTATCTAAGATCGCTTGTGAGTGCATGGTGGCATTCGCGGTGTTGGCGTGATTCGTGGGCCGGGTTTGAGTCGTGGAGTTCTGTCGTCGCTCCGCGACTTTAGGTTGTAAGGGGGCCCCGTTACCTGGGACTTGCGTCCCAGGCTTTATCCTGCCATGGCTTCGCCATTTTGCGATTCGCGGGCCCGTTTGGGCGTTGTGGATCTGCGCCCCCCGTCGGGGGCGGCGATCGATTGTTGGTTGGATTTCCGGTGGTGTTCGCTACGCTCAAACCACCGGCTACCGTTTGGGATCCCGTCGGGATCCGGTGGGGGCGAGCGATTCGTCCGTTTCGGCTGAAGCCTCGATTCCAGCGGGTCGCTGCGCTCGGGCCATCAACTGCCGTTTGGGATTCCTGCGGGATCTGGTGGGAGCGAGCGACTCGTCCGTTTCGGCTGAAGCCTCGACTCCAGCGCTGTATTGGTTTTGTAGGAATTCGTTTTGGGGAATCGGGCGATGTACAATCTCCTCTGTGCCTGATTCCTCCCGAAATGAAAATCATCTTATGGCGGTAACGATGCAGCTTTTGAAATTTGTCGTTCGCGATTCGCTCGCGCTGTGGGTTCTTGTCTCGATATGCGTCGGCTTTGGTGGGTTCGCTCGCGCTGCCGACGACGCTCGACTTCCCAATGTCGTCGTCTTTCTTGTCGATGACTTGGGCTACATGGATATCGGAGCGAACAACCCGGACTGTTTTTATGAGACGCCGAACATCGACGCTCTGTCGAATACCGCGATGCGTTTCTCCGATGGGTACGCGGCCAATCCGGTCTGCTCACCCACGCGATACAGCATGATGACGGGCAAATACCCGTCGCGCGTCGATGCCACCAATTTTTTCTCCGGCAAGCGAAGTGGCACCTTTGAACCGGCTCCGTTAAACGACAACATGCCGTTGGAAGAAGTGACGGTCGCCGAGGCGCTGAAGACCAAGGGCTATGCAACTTTCTTTGCCGGGAAGTGGCATCTGGGAGAATCCGAAAAATATTACCCTCAGAACCAAGGCTTCGACGTCAATGTTGGAGGCCACAGCAAAGGGGGGCCTTATACGGGTAAGAAATATTTTGCACCGTTCAAGAATCCGCAGATGGCGGTCGAGAGTCCGGATGGGGACCATCTGCCCGATCGCTTGGCTCGCGACACCGCGCGATTCATCGATGCTCACAAAGCGGGACCCTTTTTCGCTTACTTGTCGTTCTATTCGGTTCACACGCCGCTGATAGGGCGTCCCGATCTTGTCGCCAAATACAAGGCGAAGGGGGCGAAGGTCAACGGGCAGGAGTTTGGTGACGAAGAGCAGGTCTTTGGCGATCAGCCGCGGAAGGTTCGGATCTTGCAGAAGCATGCGGTCTATGCCGCGATGGTCGAGGCGATGGACGAAGCGGTTGGCAAGGTGCTGGCGCAGATCGAAGCGTCGGGCGTGGCCGACAATACGATCGTGATCTTCACGTCGGACAACGGTGGCCTGTCGACTAGCGAAGGTTCGCCGACCAGCAACCTGCCGCTGCGTGGCGGGAAGGGCTGGGTGTACGAGGGAGGGATTCGAGAGCCGTGGATCGTTCGCTATCCCGGAGTGACGGAGCCCGGTTCGGTCAGCGACCAGCCGATCTGTTCGATCGATCTGTTTCCCACGGTCGCAGCTGCCGCAGGAGTCGAGTACCAACACGCGGTCGATGGAGTCGATCTGATGCCGGCGCTGCGAGGCGGTTCGCTCGATCGCCAATCGCTCTACTGGCACTATCCTCACTACAGCAATCAAGGGGGCATTCCGGCGGGCGCGATTCGCGAAGGGAATTTCAAATTGATCGAACGCTACGAAGATGGCCGCGTTCATCTGTATGATCTCAAGTCGGACATTGGCGAGCGGAATGATCTGGCCGCCGAAGATCCCGACCGCGTCGATCAAATGCGCCGTCGGTTGCACGCGTGGTACAAAACGGTCGACGCGAAATTCCTCCAGCAAAAAAAGAATGGCCCCAAACCATGGGCTCCGTAATTTAGTGCGCCGGTGAATCGGTCGTCGGTGATTCGATTACGCGATCGTTTCCGACGGTGTTCATCGCGCGGCGGTTGTGCTGGACGCGATGGATCCCGAAGGGATGCAAGAAGGTAGCCGGAGGTCGTCGCACAGCGGCGTGCCTCCGGAACGTGAGGCCCCGATGCGCGATGATCCCGGAGGGATCGTAGATCGATGTTTTTGCCACAGAGAGCCCAGAGGCCACCGAGGGTTGCGGCGAGCGAATTGGGATGCGGGGTTCGTTTAGGTGTTTTGTTTTCAGCTCCGTTTGTGAATCGATAATATCATTCGCGGGGTGTGATGCGCGTGCTGGTTTTGAGGCGTGGAGTTCTGTCGTCGCTCTGCGACTTTGCGTTGTAATGCGGGGCCCCGGTACCAGGGACTTGCGTCCCTGGCTTTAACCTGCCATGGCTTTGCCATTTTGTGATTCGCGGGTTGGTTTGGGCGTTGTGGATGTGCGTCCCCGTCGGGGGCGGCGATCAGTTCTGCGATATGGACCGGTGGTGTTCGCTGCGCTCAAACCACCGGCTACCTTCTTGAGAATCCCTGCGGGATTTCCGTTTCGGCTGAAGCCTCGACTCCAGCAAACGGGGCGTCTCCAATTGGGATCGGTTTTAGTTATCATTGTTGGACCCCGCGGGGGCTCCGCACCACTCTCCTTTCTCCTACCCCACAGCAGACGACACTATGTTTCGAGCACGCATGTTCTTTTGGCTCTTCGCCCTCACCACGATCGGGATCGGCGAGTCGGTGGGTGCGGATCCGAAGACTGACGATTCGCCCAAGCACGTTCGCATCCTCACGATCGGCAACAGTTTTACTAATAACGCAACGCGTTATCTGGATGAGA
This sequence comes from Rosistilla oblonga, assembly GCF_007751715.1. Lineage (NCBI taxonomy): Bacteria > Pseudomonadati > Planctomycetota > Planctomycetia > Pirellulales > Pirellulaceae > Rosistilla > Rosistilla oblonga. The sequence continues at coordinate 192,714 of NZ_CP036292.1, forward strand.
TCACCGAGGCGGCTGGCCACAAGCTGACTCACAAATCGCTGACGATCGGCGGGTCGCCTCTGGAGCTGCACGCGGCGAAAGCGATTGCGTTTGAGAAGGATCGCAGCGATCGCTCGGCCTTCTATTCGAAAGGCGAGAGTTTGCAGCAGGCGTTGCAGAGCGAGGACTGGGATTTCGTCACGATCCAACAACTGAGCGTGCGGAGTCATGACGTCGAGACGTATCGTCCGTACGCGGCCCAGTTGGCTGATATCATCCATCGCTACGCGCCGCAGGCGAAGCTGTTGGTGCATCAAACATGGGCTTATCGAAGCGATGATCCTCGCTTCCGTCGTTCGCGTAAATCCAATGGCGGACCGACGACGCAGCAGGCGATGTACGAAGGGTTGAGCGATGCGTACCGGACGATTGCTGCCGAGCTGTCGGCGAGCCGGATTCCTGTCGGCGATGCGTTTTGGATCGCCGATAACGATCCCAAATTTGGGTATCGCGCGGCGGAGGACTTCGACGCCGGGAAACTGGAATACCCCGAACTGCCCGCTCAAACGCATTCGCTGCACACCGGATACCGCTGGAACAATCGCGATGGCAAACGAACGCTCGGAATGGATGGCCATCACGCCAACTTGGCGGGTGAATATCTGGGAGCCTGCGTTTGGTTCGAGGGCTTGTTCGCCGAGAGTGCGGTCGGCAACGGATATGTTCCCGAAAAGCTCGACCGCGAGTACGCCGCGTTTTTGCAAACCGTCGCTCACAAGGCGGCTCAGCAAGGTGGCGATGTCGTCCGTGGCATCCCCGCAGAGCCGAAGATGGTGAAAGATCCGTCGCCGCAGCGGTATCAGTTTCGTGTCCGCGCCAGCGAGATCGATTCGCGAACCGGGGAATATCCGGCGATCGGTTTTGTTTCGGGCACCGACGAGAAGCCTGCCGATTTGGAGTTCGCGTCGGTCGATACTCGCGTCGCTCCCAAGGGCAAATTGGCGATCTGGTTGATGGGGCACAACGGCGGACTGTTCGAGCGTTGGAACGAATATGGAATCCATGCGATCGGAGTCAGTTACGCCCGCGGATGGTTCGGCAAGCTAGCTCAGCCCCAACCTTCGGATGCGTATGCCCGCGGACGGATTCGGTTGGAAGCAGCCACCGGATTGGATTTCAGCGATGAATTGGATCTGTTGCCTCCCGATGGAGCCGCCGAGCGAGCGCGTCAATTGTTGTTGTGGTTGTCCAAGGAGAATCCGCAGGGGAACTGGCAGCAGTTTCTGGCCGACGGTGGATCGCGATTGCGTTGGGACAAGATCATCATGACCGGCGCGTCGCACGGCAGCACCACCGCCGCTCGGTTCGCCAAGCATCAACGCGTCGATCGGGTTGTGATGTTGTGCGGGCCGCGAGACCAAGATCAGGATTGGCAGAGCTTGCCCTCGGCCACTCCCGCCAATCGATTCTTCGGGTTCACTCACGTCCTGGATGGCGGTTGGACCGGCGACCATTATTGTCGCTCTTGGGAGATGTTAGGCATGAATGCGTTTGGCCCGATCGTCGACGTCGATTCCACTACGCCTCCCTACGAGAACTCGCGCAGCTTGATCACCGCAGCGGATGTGGGAGGAGACGCAGGCCGCGCCCATGGCTCGGTCACTCCCGGTCGCTCTTCGCCTAAAAACGAAGTCGGCAAATTGAAGTTTGATCCCGTCTGGCGTTATTTGTACACGCACCCCGTCGATGAAGTCGGCGTGGCGACCGAAGAAGATCCCGGTTGCAAACGCGTCCACGTGAAGTACGACTGACCGGCCGCTCGGTGCCGCTGCTCGGTGCCGCTGCTCGTCTGCGTCGCGTTATGCGCGGGCACTTTCGGTTGAGGAGCGAGATCGCTTATCGATCGTCAGTCGCCCGCGAGGCTACGGCTTCTTGGGTTGTTTGGCCAGGAACTGTTGCGTGGCGATGGCGAGGTTTTCGCCGACAGCTTTGTAGCCCGTCGGCGTGCTGGTGGGAGAATTCCAGGCCGTTTCCAGGCAGACGCTGACTGTGTTGGGATTGCCGTTCAGGCTGACCCAGTTCGTGCTGATCTGTCGCCACAGTGGATGATAGGTCGATCCCGTCACCCTCGGCTTGTTGCTCATCGGAATCGAAGGCTTGATGCTGCTGATCCGTTGGTGAGCAAGTTCCATGAAGTCGTCGGTTGAATCCGCAGCCTGGGGCTTCAACAATTCCCGCGACGGGACGAAGAAGAATGTCGAATCTCCGGGGCCTGGGTTGTGGAGATCGATGAACAGATCCATCCGGTTTTGGTCGATCAGTTCGCCCACTTTTTGCTGAGCCGCGAGGATTTCGTTCCAATGAGGCTTGGCCGCCCAGTCGCGGTTGTGGTCGCGCGGGATCGCGTTTTTACCGCCGTTGCCGGTCGCTGTGTTGTCGATGTCCATGATCGGAACCAGATAGACGTCGGCGTGTTGTCGCAACCAAGCCGCTTGGGGATCGTCGCCAGCCAACCAATCAGCGAAACCCTCGGCGACCCAGCTGGAACCACTCTCCCAAGCATGCTGCCGAGCCTGGATCCAGACGCCAAAGCGCTGCTCCGCCGTGCGCGTTCCCTCGTGGAAGTGGAGCATCGGAACCTCGCGATCTTCGCGCGATCGGCACAACTGCATCGCTTCGACGTGCGGTGAGGCTTCGCTTAAGCGAGTCGCAAGTCTTTCGGCAGTCTTGGGTGTGTAAGGCGGTCCCCAGGCGACGTACACCGACGATGCATCGGGGGTGAGTTTGTAGGTCATGATATGACCGTCGCGCTGCCCCGGATCGGTTTGTTGCCATGTTTTGCCGTCGGTCGAATAGGTCGCTCGCTTCGGCATTGCCCAGGACGCCCCCAGCGGTGGCTGATTGCCGACGGTAGCTGTCGAGCCACGCAGTTGGAGCGTGATTGCTTGTCCGGGTTGGATACCATCGATGCGAAAGTACCACCAACAAGGCCAACCGCGAGCGGGATCTCCGCCGGGCATAAATCGAATGCTGCCAGCCGCCGGATCGATTTCGACCTCCGCAACCGATCCCCCTTCGAAATCAGCAGCGACCGACAGCAGGTCGTCGGCGAAGAGTTGCTCGCCGGCAATCGCAAGCGACAGGAAGGCAAGCGGGACAAGAAGTTGTCGCGGGTTCATCGGTGGGGACTCCATCGTTCTCTCGGCCCATCAGGCCGATGCATTCATCGGATTGTGAAACGCGTAACGATACCATCGGTGAACCCAAGAGTCGAATTATCCCATCGAAGCGGCGGTGAGAGTGTGGGCCTACGGTAATCTCAGCGTGAGGTGATCCCGAAGGGATACGAGATGGTAGCCGGAGGTCGTCGCGCAGCGGCGGACCTCCGGAACCTGAGGCCCCGAGGCGCGATGAAGAACGATCCCGAAGGGATGCAAGATGGTAGCCGGAGGTCGCCGCACAGCGGCGCACCTCCGGAACCTGAGGCCCCGAGGCGCGATGAAGTACGATCCCGAAGGGATGCGAGAAGGTCGCCGGAGGTCGCCGCGCAGCGGCGCACCTCCGGAATCTGAGGGCCCGAGGGAGATGGTCCCGGAGGGATCGCAGATCGGTGGTTTTGCCACAGAGGACTCAGAGGCCACCGAGGGATACAGCAAGCGGATTGATGTTTTGTTTTCAGCTCCGCTTGTGAATCGATAATATCATTCGCGGTGTTGGCGTGATTCGCGGGCCGGTTTTGAGACGTGGAGTTCTGTCGTCGCCCTGCGACTTTGCGTTGTAATGCGGGGCCCCGGTACCAGGGACTTGCGTCCCTGGCTTTAACCTGCCATGGCTTTGCCATTTTGTGATTCGCGGGTTGGTTTGGGCGTTGTGGATGTGCGCCCCCGTCGGAGGCGGCGTTCAATTGCGCGATCTGGTCCGGTGGTGTTCGCTGCGCTCAAACCACCGGCTACCGTTTGGGGTCCCGTCGGGATCCGCTGACTCATCCGTTTCGGCTGAAGCCTCGACTCCAGCCGTTCGCTTCGACAACCTGCTTGCCCTCTAGGTGGCCGAGCGTGATCATGCGGCGCATCGATCGTGTTGGCTGTTGTCGTCCGTTGCGGTGGCGCGGGGCGTTAGGGTTGTCGCCAGCAGAACCGCCGCCAGGGTTGTCACCGACAGGCATCCCAACGCGATCCGGAGGCTGAACAGTTCAGCGACGAATCCGATCAACGGAGGTCCCAACAGGAAGCCGAAGTAGCCGATCGTCGATACCGTCGCCAAGGCCACGCCTGCCGGGACGTTGTCCAGCCGTCCGCAGGCACTAAAGACGGCCGGAACGATCGTTGCAAAGCCGCCACCGATCATCGCAAACCCCAACAATGCCAACGCGAGATGGGACGAAGTGACGACGATCAACAACCCTGCCAACGCGACGAGCCCGCTGATCCGAACCTGATTCATCGGCCCCAGCCTCATCGACAAGCGATCGCCGGCAAACCGTCCCGCCGCCATTGCGATCGCAAAGGTCGCGTAGCCCGTTGCGGCAAGCCCTTCGCTGACTCCCAGAACTTGGTTCAATAGCACTGCGCTCCAATCGGCCATCGCGCCCTCCCCCGCCATGATGCAAAACGCAATCGCGCCCAACAGGAGCAAGGCCCGGTTTCTGCCGCGCGGCTGGGACGGTGCTCCGGTTTCCTCGTCCCGCGCGTCCGATGCGGCGGTTGACGATTCGATCAACAGGCGGGTAACGATTGGTACGATCGCAAGCGAAAGGAGCGCCGAGACCAGGGCAAAGTGCAGGCCAGCCGCGAGGCCCCAGAGTCCAATCACGCTACCCGCGATCGCGCCGGACAATCCGCCGACACTCCAGAGCGCATGGATCGATGAATTGATCGGCCTCTGCCACCGCCGCTCCACCTCCACCGCTTGGACATTCATCGACACGTCCAACATGCCGTGCCCGACGCCAAACAACAGCAACGCGATAAAGAACGCGGTCAAGCTAGGCATCAACGCCACCAGCGGCAGGCCCGCGATGTAGAGCAGCAAGCTGATCGCGACAACGCGACGACTGCCCCAACGCGAACAGAGCCAACCGGCGGTGGGCATCGCAACGACAGCTCCCAACGCCACCATCATCAACGCAACGCCTAAAGCAGCGTGCGATAGTTGGAACTGAGACTGGATGGCGGGGATTCGCGTCGCCCAGGTCGCATACAAAAAACCGTTCAGGAAAAACAATCCACGCACTGCCCAGAGAGAGGCCGTTAGCGGATTTCCCGACTCGTTACGCACAATCCATTGAGGTACGGCGATATTGTTCATAGGAGAATCGAATCGTGGATCCAAATTGGTGTTGATAATTGGCGACGCCAAATGTTGGTCGTCGACGAAGCATCCATGCTCACGAGGCGGCAGCCGCGGACGACGCATCTCGGGTGTCGGCATCGGTCGGCAGAATCGTCAGCCGATCGACTTGCGATTTTTCCCAACCCTGGACATCCAACCCGCTCGCTTCGAACAGCTCGCGAATCTTCGTCCGATCGGTCCAGCCCATCACATCTTCCAGAATCGGGATCAAAACGCTGAAGGCGTTGTCGCTCAGAACCGTCCGGCGGGCGATCGGGGCAAGGTGTTGGTTTTCGGAAACCGCGATCGTGTACCCGTCGCAGCGATTGACGTGCAGCATCACATGGACATCGGAACTGCCGTCGCCGACGTAGACGATCCGGTCCCAGCTGACTCCCAGCTGCGATTGCAGTTCGTCCAAGGCGGTCACCTTGCCGTAGCCCGCCGTCAATTGGGCGACCGAGCTGATCTCGCCCGAATCGGGGTCGAAGTTCAACCGGGTGCCGAAGATCCGATCGGCTGGCACGATTCCCTCGAGCGCCGACCGCACCACCTCTTCCGGCGATGCGGAGACGACATAAAACGTAAACCGATGGCCGTCGATGCCTCGATCGAGCAGGTCCATCAAAGGAGCCAGGTTCTTTTTCAGCCGAATCCGCCGTCCCGCTTCGACCAGGTGTTCGCGGCGGACCTGGCGGTAATCGGGATCGTGCAACAGCAGATAGGTCAGTTCGCCCCCCTGTTGAACCAGGTGGGAGCTGGCCAGTCCTTTGACTTTGCGTTCAAAGTCCGGCAGCCCCAGCATCTCGCTCAAAACTTCCCCCGAATCGTTGAAGCTAAGTGTCTGATCAAAATCGCTGGCCAACAGATAGTGCTTGGCTCGTCCTCCCTTTGCCGGTTCGGGCAGCTCGCTGCGCGTGTCGCTATCCAAATGGAAACGATCGGATTGGGTTACCGCGATACTCATCTTTGCCTCCGTTGAGGTGGTGTCTTCGATTACGTGGTGTTGCGTCCCTACGTCGGCAATCCTACGCAGGTGACGACCGGTTACCATGGACAGACTCGCCGAGAATGTCACAATAGCTGTAAGCACGTGCTGGCAACCTGTTAGTGACAAGCCCTTGAGGTCAGTTTGTGCCGGATTCACATCCAATGACATCTTTTGCAATCAATGCTTTGCAGGCATTCGGGAAACGTAAGGGGAATCGTGGCCGATACAAAGTACCGTCAAATCGCCGATGAATTGCTCGCCGACATTACAGCTGGGAAGTTCCAACCCACCGGTAGGTTGCCAAGTGAAACGCAGCTTGTCAGGCGTTTCGACGTCTCGCGTCCGACCGCCGCCCGGGCCCTTCGCGAGCTGCAGAATCAGGGGCTGATCGAACGGCGAGCCGGTTCGGGAACGTTTGTCCGTCAGCAGGCGGCGGTGGTCGAAGAGGGGCAACGAGTGATCGGGCTGCTGGCGCCGGAGATCGGTTCGACCGAGATCTTGGAAGTCATCTGCGGCGACATCGCGCGACTCGCCCGGCTGCATGACTGTGCCTTGCTGTGGGGCAGGGAAGGAGTGCACCCCAACGTCAACGAAGCCTTTGCCGATCCGACCAACGCCCAATCGGTGACCGTTGGTGCCGATCCGATCGAAGCTTCGCGACAGCTGTGCGACGCGTTCATTCAGCGGGGTGTTCCGGGAGTCTTTTTTGTTCCGCTGGAGCACCATCCCGACAGCCAAAACCTAAATTTCCGAATCACCGATCGATTGCGGCAGGCGGGGATCGCTGTCGTCTTGGTCGACCGCGACATCCATCCCTTCCCGCAGCGCAGCGAATTCGATCTGGTCGGGATCGATAATTTTGCCGCTGGATTTACCGCGGCATCACATCTATTGAAGCTCGGTTGCAACGGGCTGCTGTTTTTGGCGCCGCCGCAAACGGCACCGACCATCGCTCAACGAATCGCCGGAGCGCGGGAGGCGGTGATCTCCCAAGAGCCGTCCGCCCGCCCGCTGCAGGTTGCCCGGTTCGAACCGGACGACGTCGATGAGATCGAAAAACTGATCGCCCGGTTCCGTTTGGTGGCCGATGCGTCGGCCGCTGACGCTCGCGATCCACTGGACGCCATCATCTGTTCCAACGACCGCGTTGCCGCCACGTTGATGCAAACGCTGGCGAAGCTGGGGATCGAAGTGCCCCGCGACATCCGGCTGATTGGATTCGACGACGTGAAGTATGCGCAACTGCTGACCGTCCCGCTGACAACTATCCGGCAACCGTGCCGCGACATCGCGATGGTCGCCTTCCGATCGATGCTCGACTGCATCGAGAAGGTGGTGGTGCCGCCGCGTCAGTACCTGTTGGCAAGCCAATTGATCGTCCGCGAATCGTGCGGAGCCTACATGAAACCGCAGCCAATGTGACTCGTGCCGGCGTTTCGAAGCGGGCGTTGGTGCGAGGAAACAATGCAAAACACGGGTTGGGATCGCGAACACGCCCCTTTGCGAACTACAATCTCTTGGGAGAGACATGATGAGCGATTTGATGAAAACAACCGACAGCAGTGCGACCGACGAGGGTTCGACGGCGATGCCAGAACTGGAGCAAACCTTGGCGCACGATGGAGCGAGCCCGTCGGCGGGGGGAGACGCGGACACTGCGAAGGGGACCAAACAGAGTCGCGATTTGGCGTTTGCCGTTGCGCTATTGAAGATGGGGCACGCCAACGTGCGAACTCTTGCCGGAGCGGCGAAGAGTTGGACGACGCACGGCAATCTGTCGTTGGCCGATCATTTGTTCGAGCAGAAGACGATCTCGGCCGACCAGCGAACGGCGGTCCAACGCCGCTCTCAACAGATGCTGACGTCGATCGCCAAACTGGATCGCGATGCTCGCAGCAACGGCGCCAACGGAAACAAAGACCCGATGACCAGTTCGGATCGCGAGCGGCACTGGCTGGCTCAACTGGATCCCAACGGCAAGGTCGCCAAGTTGCTGGGGATCGCCGATACGTCGGTCCTGTCGCAGGACGAGGTCCAAGATCGGCAGGTCGGTTCGCGCTACACGTTGCTGCGTAAGTTGGGGCAGGGCGGTCTGGGGATCGTCTGGCTGGCTCGCGACCAAAACCTGCAGCGTTATGTGGCGGTGAAAGAGATCTCCCGCGAAGTGGCTCCGGGCGATGTCGCTTTGGACCACTTCCGCCGCGAAGCCGAGATCACCGGCCGGCTGGAACATCCCGGGATCGTTCCGGTCTATCAATACGGCGAGGATGAAGCGACGGGCAAGTCGTTTTACGTGATGCGGTTTCTTGGCAAGCGGACGATGCAGGATGCGATCGCCGAATACCACGAACGGCGCGAAGCGGGAAACGACGACCCGATGATGCTGCACCGGTTGCTGTCGGCGCTGATCAATGTCTGCAATTCGGTCGGGCACGCGCATTCGCGAAAGGTGATCCATCGCGATCTGAAGCCGGAAAACGTCGCTCTCGATGAGTTCGGCCAAGTGACCCTGTTGGATTGGGGCTTGGCGATGATCAACGACGCGTCGGGGATGTACGAAGTCAACGGCCGGACTGAACCGGGCGATTTGCACAGCGTCGGTTCGACGCAGGTTGGCCGCGTGCTGGGAACGCCCCTCTACATGGCTCCCGAACAAGCGTCGGGGCGGCTCGATGAAGTCGATGAACTGACCGACGTGTTCGCGCTTGGCGGGATGCTGTACGCGATCCTGACCGGCGTCGCGCCACATCAGTCGGCGATCGAAGACGCAGAGACGGGGAGCAGCCGTTCGGACATCATGTCGCAGATCGTTGCTGGCGAAGTCGTCCCGCCGATCAAATTGGTGCCGTCGGTGCCGCCGGAATTGAACGCGATCTGCGTCAAAGCGCTCTCGAGCAAGCGGTATCTGCGCTACGAATCGGCCAAGGCGTTGGAGATCGAGATCGAGCGATTTATCGCCGGGACACCGGTGCATGCCTACAAACCTCCCACCAAACAACGCCTCAAACGCTGGATGGCCGATCATCCGACGGCAACGCAGTCGCTGTTGTTGGCCACTTCGCTGCTGTTGATCGGTGGGGCGGCGATCGCTTACACCGCGCGTCAAGGCAGGTCGGCGCTGCAGCAGGCTCGTTATGCTTCGGCTCAGGAATTCACACGCGAACTCGAAGTGAATTTGAACTTCGAGACCGAGGGGATGGTCCGCAACCTGCACTTCGTTTCCGAGCTGCCGCTGATGGAAGCTGTCGTTGCATCGCATCAAGGTGGCACCGCAATCGCTCCGCAGCCGGACGGATCGATGGCCGAAGTCGGGCCAGTCGAATTGCTGAACCGCCAGGCGCATCTGTTCGGCGGTTTGCTGAAGGCGAACCCTGCCTACTTGGTCGCGTATTCATGCATCGAAGAGGAGGGAGGGGGGATCCGCGAACTGATTCGATCCGAACGCAGCGGAGTCGGGCGACGCGTCTTTCGTGTGCCCGAGCGAGATCTTTTAGCACGCGAGGCGAGCGAGCGCGACGAGGAGGGAACCCAAGTGATCCATTCGCTGCGTCCCGACGACGTGGTGCTGATCACCAACGACCAAATAAGCGAGAACGTGCCGGTCAACAACCGATCGCCGTTGGTCGTCAGTGGCGTCCAGGCGACCTTCGACAGCAACGGCCTCCTGTTTGGCTTGAACATTATCGAACTCGATCTCCGCAGTCGCTTGGAGGAACTGTTCACCGCCGTCGCTCCCGAACGGGTGACGATCTACGTGACCGATGTCGCTGGCAGTATCGTGTTGCAGTTCCACAATGGACGCGTCCAAGCTGTCGATAACGCTTCGATTACCGACGAGTTTACTCAGCTGAAAACCTTCTTCGCCGAAGGTGCAACGGCCAGCGAATTTGGTGATGGCTCCAAGGTCTTCGCCCGCCGAGTTCAGCTGGGCGGATCGCCAAAAGCTCAGCTGGGAATCATCGCCCACATCCAGCAAAAGTAGCTGCCCGCCACGCTTCGTTGCAAACCATCGCCGAGCACCGTTTGGCTGACCGGTGAGTTTGCATTGCGAGGTTAGTGGGCAAGATGTGGGATGGCCAAGTAGTGCACGTATCCGACGTCGCGCGGCCATTGCGATCGCCACTTGGCGAGCACGCTACCTGCAGATCCGGCCGCGAGTGATTCGGCGCGACCGATCACGCGGCTCGGTCCACCCAGCATCGCCAAGCTCGCCTCTTGGTTTTCCGACTGAGAAGTATCGGTGGCGGGCGGTTGGTAGGCCCGGCCGTCGGCCAACGCAAACCGCAGCTCGGGGAGCGAGGGGAACGCTTCGATCGAGAAGTCATTTACCAAGCGTTCCGGTTGGTCCAGCGGTTCGCTGCGGGTGACCAGCACACAGATCTCCATCCCCGATGGGCCGGAGATAGGGAAGACTTGGCCTTCGGTGGAAGGGAGCGATATGCGGCTGACCGGATGATTGGGAGGCCCGTCGCTATCGATCCATTGCGCTGTCCCGTCGCTGCCGATCCAATAGGCATAGACGTAGCGTGGTTCTTCGAGAGTGACATCGATCCGCACGCGATCACCCTCCTTGATCGCACTTTGGAACGGCGCTAGTTCGACACCGTTGGGCTCCTTTGCGACTTGCAGGTTCCAGGTCAGTTGCACATCGCGATCGGCGAGTATCGGCGGAACGTCAAGCGCTGGATTGGCGGCGGTGTTTGTCGGATCGATCGAAGCGGTGGAGTCCAGGCTCATTCGCGAAGGCAGAAATAAAGCAGCTCCCACGAGAGCGATCGCGACGACTGCGGCCGCCGGTGCAAGCCATCGCGAGCGAGTCGGCCGGTGGGAGTCGACCGGCGATGCATCGGATGATTTCAGCCAGTCCGCCAAACGCTGCTGGACCGCGGCAGCTGTCGCAGGCCGCTGGGAGGGCTTTTTTTGCAAACAGGCCAAACAGATCGCATCGATCTCCGATGGGATCTCGGCACGCAGTTTCGACGGCGGCTGGATCGGCCGTTCCGACATCAGTTCGGCAATGGTTTGCATAACGGAATCGCCTTGGCACGCGGGGCGACCGGTCAGTAAAGCATGCAGGACACCGCCCAGGCCAAAGACATCGGTCACGGCGGAAACCGATCCACGCTTGGATTCAAGCTGTTCCGGCGCCATGAAGCTGGGCGTCCCCAGCACGGCTCCGTCGACCGTCATCTGGTGCTCGCTGTCCGCCAAAAGTTTCGCCAACCCAAAGTCGACGACCATCACACGGCCATCGCGATGCCGCATGATGTTGCTGGGTTTGAGATCGCGATGGATCAACTGGCGTGTGTGCGCGTAATGAACGGCCGCCGCCGCGTCGCGAACGATCTCGGCGGCGGAGCGGACATCCAAAGGGCCCTCCGACAACTCATCCTGCAAGCTTTGGCCGTCGACTAAATCCATCACCAAGAAATAACCGCCATCGGGACAGCGACCGACCCCATGCACCGATACGATGTTCGGATGTTGCAGCGATGCGGTAACGCGAGCCTCTTGCAAAAAGCGGTCGACCAATCTTTGCGGCGCATTGTTCGTGCGAAGCATCTTGATCGCGACAGGCTTGTTCAAGCTCTTTTGAATCGCTTGGAAGACCGATCCCATGCCTCCCTGGCCCAGGCAACGCTGCAATTCAAAGTCATCCAGGCTGAGCGGTGCGGGGTTGAATTCCGATGTGTCGCGTGCCGAATCGTTTGCAACCGATCCGACGATCGTGCCAAACACATCGGCCTCGGCATCGATCCCCGACGGGACGGACAACTGGCGATCCACATCGGCCTGCAAATCGGGGAAGCGGCTGACAAATTCCTCTCGCAGCCCGGTCGCTCCGCCACGTGCACGGAACTCGCCAAGGACCAGTTCGGACCGCAATTCGGGTTCGCTATCGATATCGGGGCAAAGCTTGAGGTACTTCTCGGCGGCGATCGAATCACCGCGTGCCCAGCGGTATTTTTGATCGACAAGAATCGCATCGGCGCGGTCGCGTTGCGAGCAGTCGGCGATCTGCACCAACATTCGATCGAGCGACGGCGGATCGGTTGCGTTCTCCCAATCGTCGATGATTTGAGATAGCAGAGATGGCTCAAGCGAACTCATTGCTAGAACGACGCTCCTCGTTTGTAGTTGAGGGCGAGATTTCGAATTGCTTCACTCAGCCCGTTCGGAATCTCAATCAAAGCACTATACCATCGTTAACGCGATGGGACGCAGCGGCTCTTTGGATCTCATCCGCCTGACGCGCGTAGCATCAGGCGACGTCTGTTACCAAGGCGACATTCAGAGACTGCTTCGGATCACTTCTTGGAATCAGCAGCCTCCGCAGGAGCGGAGTCCGCTGGCGAAGCCTCTGTTTCCGGCTTCGCTTCTTCCTGCGGCTGTGCGTCGGGTGCTGTTCCTGCGGGATTTTTTGTTTGGGACATTACCAAGACCTTAAACCGTTCCTGAAGCTTGGCGTCTTGGAAGACCGTCGGGTCGAACATCCGTTGTTCCTTCGAGTCGATCTTTTCCCATCCGTTTGAATTTTTGGCAATGGTTAGATCGCTGAATCCGTTTTCATCGACGTCGGTCAAAATCAGGTCGAATTCGCCATCGTTATCGCGATCGTAAAAGACGCGATTGTTAGGCATGAGAGCAAGGGCGAACTCGCACTCGAATTGCTTCCGATCCTGTTTACCAGCCTTGTAGTCCTCGATGAAATTTGCGGGAGTGTCGCTGTCCAAGTCGACGACAACTCCGGTGAATGGAGTTTCATCGTCGATTGAAAAACGCCAGGTTTCGTAGACGTCGTCATCGTCCACGTCCAAGAAGTCGCTAGTCGCGGCGGGGGGCCAATAGTTTGGTTGGAAGACTTCCGACTTTTCAGGTCGGTTTGCTGTGAATTCCTTGACTTCGTCCAGATGCACGTGGTAGCTGAACTTGTCTAGGTTGACCTGTGAGTCCTTTTCGCTTGTCGGGATCGCAAAGTTTACCGCAACCAATTCGCCGTCGTTGTTCAGCAACGGGCCGCCAGAGTCGCCTGGATTAATTCCACAAGTCGAAAGCAACGCCTTCCGCGGTCGGCTTTGGCTGAGCGATTTGGCAAACGATTGCTTGGCATCGGAGGCCATCACCATCTGCGTCATGACCGTGTCGATCATATCGTGAGGGTACTTGGCGATACCGACAACTTCACCGCTACGCACAGACCAAAATACGCCTCGCTTCGGATGCCCGATGGTGATGCAGTCGGTTCCAGGAGTTGCGTTTTTCGCGGCGAACGCGATCGGTTTCAGTTCTCGTCCCTCGGGGACAGCCAGCAGTTTCAGAAGCGCCAGATCCTTCTCGGGGCTCGCTGCATAAACCAGCGCCGGAGAGGCCTGCTGGTTTAGCGTCATCATCCCATCTTCCAAGTCGCCGAAGTGGATAAATGCATATCGGCTAGCCGTGCCGATATCGATTCCGGCCGATTCGATCACGTGGTTGTTGGTCAGGATCCAACCGTCGGAATCGACGATGAATCCCGTCCCGTAACCGCCTCCCGCACGTACAACAACGACGGAGGGAGCGATCTTTGGAAACACGCTTGCCGCGGGGCCACGACTCGCTTGACCGAGCAGTGCGCCCAAGCCCTTGGGAATCGGTTTTGCATTCAGATCGATCGGTCCGGAGCCCGGTTGCAACGCGGCCAACGCTTGATCGGCATGCACCGGCAACGATACGGGCTTCCCCGTCTCCTCGTTTGCACTCGTCGTCGATGTCGACATCAACGCCGCAAGCGACATTAAAGCGAGGTTCTTCTTCCAGCTGACTTTTTTCATGGTGTCGGTCTCCAAAGGTAGTGATGGGGAATGCGTTCGTCTGAACGCGACTTAGCCCGCCGGATTGCAAGGCACTTCAAATGCTTCGCCTGAACGGTATCAGGACGGATCAGCATCGATTGTCGTACGGCGGGCTTCAGCCGCATCTAATGGTTCCGAATTCAAGCCGAAGTCGATAGACGGCGGTTTGAATACTTAGTTTCGAATTGCTGCAGATCGCCTCTGCAACCTTTCCTGCGAGCCACTCCCGTTCCTGAGTGCCGGAAGCAAAGTGGCTCGTGGGCTTACAAGCGTGTGATGGCGAGTTTCGCAATCATTACGTTTTTGATCGGAGTGTCGAATCCGATCTACTGACAGTTATCGAATCGTCTTTAGTTTTGAGTAATCTGGTCGCCAATCGATACGTCCAGAGCAACTGCCCCTGGCGTAGCCGGACTTGCAACCGCCGTCGTGGTCGCAAGCAGTTTCTCTAACTGTCGGAGTTCTTTATTGCGACGTTTTTGCAACTTTCGGTTCGGTAAGATTGCCAGCACCGAAAGGGCGACGATGATGCTGGTAGTGAGTGTTAGGAACACCCACAGGAACAACGAGTATCCTCTTTTCTCGGCGTAGTAGGCTGCGACGATGCAGAAGATCACGAGCCAAAACCAATCGCGACCGCTTGCTGATGCATTCCCAGACGCGCTCTCATCCAGCATCGCATCGCTTGTGGCAGATGGCAACGCTGGGGGAGTGGGCTCAGCGGGTGCCATCGCTGCGACGTCGGGCATGACGCCACTGGATTCTTCTGTGGTTGCCTGGTTTGCGAGTGCTTCGTTCATCGTCGCGATGTTAGCGTTGACGGTGCCCAGTAGAGCGTGGTCTGGGGCCACTTCGAGCAAGATTTCGCGGGCGCGATTAAGAAACGTTAATGCTTTGGCTGGGCCAGAGACATTGGCGTGATACACCCCGAAGCGATTCCCAATATCTGCATCGCGAACATCATACGGAAGTTCCAACTCACGCCGCAATGAATAACACTTGTCCAACGCCTGCATCGACTCAAGTGCTTGCCCCCGTTCGGTCTCCGCAATCCCCAGCGAATACAACAGCTCTTGCTTGAGAATCTGGTCAGGGAATCCTGATTTTTCGTTCGAATCCAAGCCGGCACGATAGCTTTCCGCGGCGGCTGCGGGTTGTTCAAACGCTCGTTGGAACCGAGCAAGTAGCATCCATGACTTTGCAATGTTAGGATGGTTTTCACTTAGCATCTGCTGTTCGATAGCGATCCCCTCACGGATGGCTTCGGCGGCTTCTTGCGGTCGATCGCCAATCCCCAGCAAGGCAGCTTCGTGAAACTTGATCGAAGCCATCGGTGATGAAACTTCACCAAACACAGCTGCATCCTTCTGCAATTCCTCTAGTCGTTGCATCGCTTCGTCCAGTTTGTCCGCACGAGCTGCTTCGCCGTTTTCGGCGAGCTTTTCATTCCATTTGGAAATCGACGCGATGCGATCGATCCGCTGCTGCATCGCCTGGATAGCATCCGGCTTCTCAAGATGCTCCAACAGGACCAACTGATGCGTTAGGAGATTTTGGTAACTATTGGAATCCGGCCCCATCAGCTTCTCTGCGGCTTCGATCGCAAGCGTGTTCTCGATCAACGCCTCTTCGTATTTCTCTTCCGACTCCAACGTGATAGCCAACCGATATCGGCTGTTGATCACCTCTAGATGGATCGGCCCCAGTGCACTTTCAATCAAGCGTAGCGATTCCTGCCGATACGGAAGCGCAGCAGCCGGTCCACGATGAGTTTCCAGCTGAGTTGCCAACCTGTCAGTGGCTGCCGCGACCACGGCAGACTCGAGTCCTGCAACGACCTTCTGGATCGCAATGATCTGTTCAAGGTTGGCGATGACGTCATCGAATTGTTTCAATTCGCTATTCACAGTGACAAGCGAATTGAGCGTCGTAATCAGCCGAGCGTCATTCTGGCCGCCTTCTTCAATTCTCAGTGTGAGTTGCGTTTGTAAAGATTCCAATGCGACTTCAAAATTGTTCGATCGATATGCCGCTATTCCCTGGCTTGTCAGCATCGCGTCTCGATTAGGCGCATACACGCTAGGATCGAAAGCGTCTTTCACAGCTTCGAGCGCCGCGAGAGCGGATTGAAAATGTGTTAGCGCTTCGGCAGGTCGATCTCGATCGATATCGATGAGCCCCAGCATGTTGTTGGCATTGGCAATGAGCATGCCGGGGTCGGCCAATTGCTCGGCGACGTCGAGTGCTTGCAGGGCATAAGGCTCTGCTTCATCGAAGCGTTTTTCGATGCGTGCACGATCAGCCAAGATAAGGATCTCGTTGGCTGCCTCACGCTCATCGGCATGACAAAATTGGCAAAGCGTTCCCGTGACGACCTGGCTTAACACCGCCAAAAGGATCGCGAAGATTGGTTGTCGGATCATGACGTGGTTGCTCCAGTTGAATCGGTTTGTGCAAAAGCAGTCGCTGCCGTTTGATATTCTGTCAAACGGTTAGAAAACATTTCCATGTTTTCGCTAGACGTAGGGGCGACGCGGCAGGCGAATTGAGATTGTTTTCCCGAGGGAAGCGAATACGTCACATAGTGTGTGGCGCGTCCAAACATCAGGATGATCAACGGGACGATAACAAAGCCGAGGATCCCTAACACGATTTGCAGGACTGGATTTGATTGCTCCATGCCAGCGAAAAGCAATCCGGCAACTCCCAGGAACCAAAGCAACAAGAACAGGATTTTTAGAAGTCCAAGCGACACCCAACGTCCCGTTGTTCGGTACTTTGTGATCCGCGCATAGGGCACCGTTCGCGTTGTTCGTTCGGTCAAAAGCGCCGTGTAGAATTGAGAGATGAATGGAATCCTGAACTTGGGCAGGTCGCCACACACCACGATCGCGGTTTCTTGGAAGTTGACATCGCCCTTTCCGGCAAAGTCCAGACGCTTACCAAATATCGAATTCCATAACGACATGCGTGGTATTTGAAATTTAACGTTGAATTTCATGATTGCACTCCCAGTTGGTTAGCCGACTGATCGCGCAATTCGCGAAACTCGAAACAGTAACCCGCGACGGCGAGGAACGAATCACAGACTCCGATGGCTTCCTGGTACAGCCGTAGTTCGAAATAGCTGTGTGCCAACAACATGCCAGCTTCCATGTTGTAAGGGTCATCATCGAGCATCAACTTGGCCTCAACCGCCGCTTGTTTTACTTGGTCATTCGCCAGAAGTGTCTCTGCGTACTTTTGCCGAACACCGAGGTCTTCGCTTCGTTCTTGAGCCATCGTTTCCAGGATTTTGAGCTGCATGCTCGAATCGCCTGCGTTTTCAGTAATCGATCGCCGCAGATCACGCCCGCGTTGCAAATATCGGATTCGTGAAAAGAGGTAGCAGGTCAGTGGGACAAAAATGAGCGAGAAAACAACCGATGCGAGCATTCCGATGCGAAGGGTGCCGTCGTCGATTTGAATCCCTCCTTTTTGTAGTCCAGCAAGCATTGCTGGCAAAACAGCGTCACTTACGAGATGCCCAAGAACGAGCGTCAATAGGCCAAGCACCGTATAGATCAGCGACCGTCCCCACTGTTGTTTGAAAAACGCCGCTCGCTGTCCTGTATAGAACAACCACAGTCCCAGCAGAACGATCACCGTCGATGGAACCATCAGTGGTCCCGCCCAAAAGATCGCACTGATCACGCAACCAATCGTGCATAAGCGAATCTTGCGATTTGTCTGGTCGTCGATGGTCAGTTTGTGGTCATTCCCTTGCTTCAGTTCGCCGGTCGAGGGTGACGATTGATCTCCCAGCAGCTTCAAAAGCTCGGCCGGAGATCCAGTTCGAGTGGACAATTGCTTTTCCAACAGCCCGTAGATAATTGTGGCTAGCTGATCATCGTTCGAATTTCCCAGTATGTCTTCGAGCGGGACCGGAGTCTTGTAAAAGACTTCCGACGCCAATTCTTTGACGGTTTCGCCGACAAACGGCAAATCGCCAGTAAGCATTTGATAGGCCACCACCCCCAATGCCCAAAGGTCCGATTGGGTCGTCGCGCGTCCACGCAACTGCTCCGGAGCCATGAACTGATAGGTGCCGCCGGTGTTTCGTGAAACTTGAATTCCGTCGGCGACGCGGCTGATCCCAAAGTCGGTCAACACAAAACGTGGGACATCGCGTGGTTGCCCGTCATCGGAGGTGATAACCAGGATGTTCGCAGGCTTGATGTCGCGGTGCAGGATTCCTGCCGCATGCGCATGTTGAAGTGCCGACGCCATTTGACGTAGAAACTCGCGAACCTCAGCGGCACTGAACGTCCCGTGCTGCTCGGCGTATTCTTTTAAATCTCGCCCATCCAAGTACTCCAGTGCGACAATCAATCGATCGTTGTCGATGAAGAAATCTAACAGTCCGACGATTCCCGGATGCCGAAGCTTGGACAGAATCTCCGGCTCCATCAGCAAACGATCCAAGTTGCCGCGGTTTTCAACCACTTTTAATGCAACCTTGGTTTCGGGAGCGTCGACGTGATGGGCGAGGTAGACCGTTCCGTGAGCCCCTTTGCCAATTTCTTGCCGAAGCATATATGGCCCAATCTTCCGTTCGGGCGGGGGCGCACCGCGGTTATCCAAATCAGGTTTGTCGGGCATCGTTGCAGTAGTCATGTTCACCTTGTCAAAGTTGTTCAAGTCATTGATTTCAAATTTGGTTTGTCGTGGGCTCGTTATTCAATGGTGACCAGATCACCAACCGAAGCGTCCACGACAATTCCTGGATTGTTGTAAGGCGTCATCTCAACTTCGGTTTGCACCGCAGAGGCTCCGATGAACTCTTCGCGGCGAATCAGTACTTCCAGGGTTAAGACGCCGCCGATCATCAGTCGGTCGCCGGTTGCCAATAGTGAGGGCTGATCGTTGGAGAGTCGGCGACCGTTGAGATGGGTGCCCACTGCACTTCGGTCGATTGCGAAGTAGTCATTTCCAATTCGGTGGATTTCGAGATGTTGCCGACTGAGCTTGCGAGTTTTCGCTTCGGAACCGGGGACCCGGATCACAAAGTCGTTTCCTTCTTCGGGCCCTTGGCCCGGCTTGCGACGCTGACGACCGACCCGAACGATTTTTGCACTCCGCGGGGCATGGTATGCGTATGGGGATCCGGCAACCTGCAGATACAGTTGACTGAAGAGTCGATTGGCCGAAGTTTGCGATTCGCTGGAGGATGCATCGGACGGGCTTTGCTGTTCCGTCAACAGCGCGACCGCGTCGGGAAAGCCAGGAGCGACGCGAAGGACTTCGTTCGCCAGATGCTTCCCGGTCTCGATGTCCCCACCGGCAGTTGCCTGTTCGGCACTCGCCATGTGCGTCTGAACCTGAAACAACCATTGCGCCCGTTTTGCTTGATAGCCTGAAAACGCAATTCGGCGTTGGTTGCGATACTGATGAATGTTCCAAACATCGACGCCGTAAGCGAAGGCCGAACAGAGCGAGAACAATAGCAAGATCGGACCATATAGATCCATGATGCCTAGCGATGCCACATACTCAAACGCGGGCAAACGACGCTGTGTTCGCATCTGGTACAGCACGGCCAAACGCAGTTGCGCCGAGTCGTTTGTTATCACGACGCTCAAATGGTTGCCGCCACTCTCTTGAATTTGCGGATAGGTCGCTTCTCGCCATTGCTGGATTCCAATCGCTTCTTCGGAAACGATTTCCAACGGCAAACGATTTGCCAAATCACTCGCCACCTGGATGTCGCCGGGGGAATCCGCAACCAGATAAACTTTGACGCGTTCGACGAGACCCGACGGTAGCGTGGTCCAGTGCGTTGAACTCGCTTCGCCGGAATTCGAGAACGCCTGCTCGCAATCGTCCGACCACGATTGCAACCAAGCCGTGCGGTCAATGCGAAACGCAAATCCCAGCAATCCGGTCACGACGATCGTTGCAAGCATCAACGCCAGTCGGTGTTTGCGGATTGCGGGTGGCAGTTCGTCTTGCTTCGGCGGCAATACGGTAGGGATGTCAAACGCTGGCAGCGGGCTAGCGCCGGGCCCGATCGCTGCATCGCTTTGTGTCTGATCGCCTTCTTGGGTCGGCCCATAATTCGATTGCAAAACTCGGCGGCAACCCGAGCATCGCACCGCGTCTGCAAGGTTTGTCTCGCCGCAATGAGAACAGGTTTGCGGTTGGTCGGTGCCGTCTTGTTCCGGTTCAGCCGTAGGACCAATCTCAATTTTCAGCACTCTCCGGCATTGAACGCAGCGGACAGCGTCAGCTTTGTTTTCCGATTGGCAATGAGGGCAAATCGCTTCGCCGGCAGGTAGGGACGCAGACATCAACTGTGTACCTCAATCGATAATTCACCGAGGAGAAAATTCTGTTGTTCGCCTATCGATTGCCCCTCATCATTCGATTCGTCCAGATTCATCCGCCAGCGAATCTCCTGTTTCGAATCGAGGATAAACCCCGAGTTCTTTGCTTCTTCCGGCAATGCGGCTCGATCGCAATCGCGAAGAATCAAAGCCAGCGGCATCCGATCTTCGCTTGCGATACACCAACGGGATGTTTCCTCTGCTCCTTCGCCCGTGGCAAACCAAGCAAATTGCTGCTTCTCAGCGTTTGCGGTTTGAAACAACAATCGCACTTCGTTAGCCAGTTCCACATGCTCGCCCGAATTCAATTGCCGCTTCCCGGAAATGGGCTGGTCGTCGACGGTCGTACCGTGGCGAGAGTTCAAGTCTTCGAGTGCGATCGATTGGTTCTGTCGATTGATGGTCACGCGAGAGTGCTGGTTGCTGACGTTTCTTGAAGCTCCTGGAAGCGTAAAGGAACAATTCGGGTCTCGGCCAAAAACTGCTTCCGGTCCAAACGCACAATGGGCTTCCCAGTTAGCTCCCGCCACAAAGACAAGGCACTTCTTCGTTTCCTCGGCTGAAACAGGAACTGCCGGCGTCGTCGGATGAGTTGTCACATCAGCCGACGACGGGGTGAAGGGGAAGGGTTGGGCGGTGTTGATCGGCGGCTGTGTCGACGCGAAGGTGGTTGTTGGTTGCGATGTCATACGACGCAGCAGCAAAGCAGTCGCCGCGAACACAAACATCGCGATACCGACCAACAACCACCGATAGGAACGCCCGCTTGTCGATTGGCCCGCGGGGACGGTAGCCACAACTGGCTCGGGCATGGCGGATGTTGCAAGCTGCATCTCCGCAGTTCCGACTTCCAACCCGGTGGGGAAGAAATAGAAGTCCCCCTCGCCGTCAAGCCAGCCGCCTCGGGGATCTTGCCGAACGTTTTCCAATTGTCGAATGCGGCGTGGAATAAATGCAAAGAGCTCGCTGGCGGTGAACAATCTTCGATCTTCTTCCGCACCGGGGCCATGTTTCAACGCATCCAACAGCACGCTGGTGAACGGCGAATGATCGCTGGCACCTACAGAGTCCGCTGCGACCTGTGTCGCCTGGGCGGCTGCGATCGCTTGCAAAGCCGGGGCATGGAACAACGTTTCACGCAGTCCGCGATTAACTCCCGCCGATCGAGAGCTGTGGAAGTTGAACACCTCACCCGAATGACAACTATCGAGAATTACCAGCTTGTGTCTCGCCAAGCAGTAGTCCTGCAGCATTCGCATCATGTCATCGATACGCAAGCAGGTGACTGGATCGACACCTTTCCCTTCGATCACGTGTAGGTCCGATGGATACAGCATCCCGACGTATGACTCTTCTTTCTGGCTGTACCTTTGCTGTCGCACGCCATGTCCGGCGTAAAAAACGAGCACGCTGTCGTCTTCATGCACGATCGAAGGATCGCCCAGGAACGCGGAGCCGAATTGGCTGCGGATCTTTTGCAGCGTGGCATCCTGGCCGAGCAGCAAATGCACGTTGGCGTCAGCGAATCCGTAGTGATCGACCAACATGTCGCGAACAGCCTGGGCATCCTGTTCCGCCGTCTCCAGACGCGGCACTTCGATCTGCGCGTCGGGATCGAGCGAGTCGTAGTTGATGCCAACGATAACCGCATGCTGTTGCCGATAACGCAGCGGTTTGACACCACCGCGCCGTGAGTCGGCGTTACAAGGCAGTCCGCCCAGCAACGCCAGCAGGATGACGTTGCAGACACACGACCTGATGAGAGCGAAGCTACGGTGTGCTATCCGTCTCATCTCGATATCTTGCTTTCTGTTGGACAAGTAACACTTGACGGTGTCAGAGTATGCGCCAAGACGGATTTTCTGTAGCAAGATCCAGTCCTTTCTCTTCAGCCCCGATCGATACATGTTGGCGTCACCAGATTTCAGACCTTGGCTTCGATCGCTTGCCCAGCCGCCAACGGCCGAGAAATCATTGCGTTTTAGGGTGCGCAACCAACTTGTGAAATGTCGCGTTAGTCGCTTGAACCGATTCATCGCCAATCTCCACTCAGTGAAAACGCGGCCCAGAATTGGGGCGATAGGCGGTTGGGGTGTGTTTTGTTTTTCGCCGGGCGGACGCGGCGGTCTCCGCGAAACGATTCGTTATCGAGGACTTCTTCGGGGTGATTTAGTAGATGCAACTGAGCCTCACGCAGCGCGTCGAGCTTGCTCATCTTCTTTTCCCATAGATTGCGATAGAAGCGTTCCATCAGCAACTTTGTCGCCACGTCGCCAACCTGCCACAAACTGGCGACCGTCGATCGTGCACCGGCAACTTGAAACGATCGCTGCACGCCCAATAAGCCCTCGCCGCCAGCAACTTCGCCCAGCCCCGTTTCGCATGCGGAAAGGACCACGAGGTCGACGTGATCCAAACGCAGTGCAGCGATTTCATCCGCAGTGAGAATGCCATCGTCTTGGTCCAGTTCCGGTTTTCGATTGGCACCACTAAACGCCAGTCCCGACAACAATCCGGGGTTAAAGCCACGAACGATCTGGTCTCGTTCCGAAGCGAGCCGTTGCATGTCGCTACGTTTCGCGTCGCCGGCCAATGCAGATTTCTTATCCGCAGCGGCGAAGAATCCGTGAGTTGCCAGATGCAACGTGCGATACTGTGGCGCTGCTGCTCGAAACGCATGCTCGGTTGCTTCGTCTTGACCAAGCGACTTGATATCTGCGGAACTCGCATCCGCCTGTTGGCTGAAGACCGATTTAATCGTCGCGATTTCGCCGACAGTTCCGGGCAGGTTGGCGAAATGTGTATCGGATCCGCGAACCAATGCTGTGCTCAAGGAATTTAATGCGATCTTCTCTGCCTGGTTCGACTCGGCGTCGTAGTTCACGTCGCCCATCACAAGCAAGCTGTTTGTCGATTGCTCGGGAGGTTGACCAGCGACCAACGAGGGCAACAGTTGGGGGACGGGAATGAACGCGAGCCGATGGTCCTCGACCAAATACGTGTCCGGCTTCTTCCCAGGCAGGGCCTGCAGTGGAAGTCGCCCTAAAACGCCATCGACGGAAACCAACACAAGATCGGTGATCCCGAGGTGCTTTTCTAGCGGCTCCCAGATCGCTTTGCGTAGGCTCTGTCCCGCCGCAACTCCGTCTCGGGAAGTTCCAAACGATTGTCGCCAAGTGTCGATTGCTTCGCTGATAGGAGCGACCGGGCCTAGATCCAACAATGCGATCGGTTGATCCTTGCGGATCACGAATGCTATTAAACTCCGAACCCAACGATGGTCTTTGTTGGTGATTTCATCGGGGTTTGGGCGTGAATACTCAACGAAGTCCACAAGAGTTGCGTCGGGTGGAAGTGCGGTGAGCAAATCCTCCAGCGCAACGGGATCTTGGGCATTGCGGAACGTCACGCTTTGCTGACTCAATTCCGCCTCGAGTTGCTCTTTCTCTGCCGTCAGGTCTGTGATTTGACGCTTCCACGAATCTTGAGTTTTGGGGTCGGGGAAGATCCGCGACAACGAAGCCAAACGTGTGGCGGTTTGCTGAAGATTTTTAAATAACGGAGCTAGTTCTTCATCGTCGACAACGGTTCGCATTTGCTGTTGCCGCACCGATGTCGCACCTTTCCAACTGAGGACTTCGCGAAATGCGCGCGTCTGAAATTGTTCAGCATCAACGACCATCGCGAGATACGAGTCCAATTGATAACGGATACTACCGGCCATCACCAATTGCTGACGCTCCGATTGGATGATCGCGGCAGTATCTAGCCCGGCACGTGCAGCGTGCAAACTGTTTCGAAACAGTGGGTCGGCGAGTGCGAAGTCTTTACGAGTGTAGAATATCGCAGCGAGATCATATCGTAATCCGAAGGTTTGCGGATGTTGATCTCCTAGGATGGTTGTTGACGTCTCAATGGCTTGCCGGAGCAATCGCTGAGCAGTTTCCAAATCGCCCGTCCTAGCGGCGAGTAAGGCCAAACCGCGTGTCACACTCAGATACTGCTGGTGTTCGTCACCGAATACTTCTAGGACCAAATCGCGGGCGCGTTGTAAATGAGTTTTCGCCTGCTCGTACTCACCGACATCGAGATAGAACTGCCCGATTTGGACAAGTTCCTGCACATACTTTGGATGCGATTCACCGAAGTTCTGTTTGTAAACAGACAACGCATCCTGGAATGCGGCCTCTGCCTTCTCAGTTTCGCCCATGGAAGCCAAGGTTGAGGCAAGATTGGATGTGCTAGTTACACTATCGGGATGTTCATTACCGAGTATTTTTCGGACGATCGCATTGGATTGCCGATAGAGCCCCGCTGCTTTGGCCCCATCCCCCATCCCTGAATAGAAGCTGGCGAGACTGTCGAGGCTCTCGGCGTAATGGACGGAATGCTCGCCAAAACTCTGTTTGCGAATTTTGAGTGCCTCTTGGAAGAGCTTTTCTGCTTCGACGAAATTCGCTTGGTCGAGCCGCAAGGTCGCCAATTCATCGAGACAGGTAGCGTAGGTCGGGTGCTGCACGCCAACGACTCGGCTGTTTAGCAATTCGATAGCTTGTTGCAACAATTTTTCAGCTTGCTCAAAATCCCCTTCGACCCTGCACAGGCTGGACAAATCGCTCAGAGCGCGAGCGTAGGATGGATGTGATTTTTCACGAGCACGTGATAGCAGATGCAGTGTTTCTTCGAGCAGTTTGCGAGCATTATCGTGATCACCCTTGGTTCGATAGTTCCTGGCAAAATCATTCAGGCAAGCCGCGTAATTAGGATCTTGCTTGCCTTGATTTCGCTCAATGAGTGCGAGCGTTTCCTTGTACGCCGCTTCCGCCTTGGTGTATTCCCCTCGATTGCTGTAAACAATCGCAAGATCGCCGAGCATGCGTTGGTACTCGGGATGCTCTTTGCCGACCGTGTTTTCGGTGATCGTTAACGCTTGATTGTAGAACGCTTCGGCTTCATCAAAACGTCCCATCGCCATGTAATTGCGTGCTAAGTCGCCTAGTGTTTCCTGCACGCTTGCATCGGCTTCACCGACAGACTGCATGAGAACCTCTAACGCCTTTTCTAAGCTTGTTATCGCACCCTGGTATTCGCCACGGCTGTTTGCCAGTAATGCCCATGTGATGAGGCAACTGGCATACTGAGGGTGTTGGTCGCCAAAGAGAATCTCGCGAATACGGAGCGCTTCGCGGGCAAGTGGTTCGGCGGCTTGGTAGTGATGGATGGTCGAGTACGCAAGCGATAACCTTTCCATCGTTTCGGCAGTCTGCGGATGCATCTCACCTAGTATCGACTTCTCGATCTTAAGTGCCTTCTTGCCTGAATCGATCGCTCTAAGATAGTCTCCGGCCTCTTCAAAGATTCGTTGTTCCTGACGCAATTCCTCCGCTTGCTTGAGGCTCTCGCGTTGTTTCGGTGTAAGTTCCTGATAGATTTGCACGTCCTTGAGATGCAATCGAGTTTCTGCGGTTCGCCAGTCATTTTCCCCGAGGGCTGGTTCGATGATTTGCAACGCTTCGGTGAGCGATGTCTCGGCACCAGCAAAATCATCGACGCGACGCTGAAGCTCTGACAGCATAACTAACAGTTGAGCGGTATCGACACTTGGTCCGCCAGTAATCCGTCGTTGCATGGTGAGCAACCGCTGCATCGTTTCAATCGCCTTGTCCAGTTCACCATTCACTTGGTGCTGCTGGGCCTGCTGCATTAAACCCTGCATCGTCTCCAGTGTTTGCTCGCTTTCTACTTCGCGAAGCTGAGCATGGACTGTCGAGTTCAGGCACATCGTCGCAGCGATAGCAAAGACACAGGCGAAATGCCACAGCGAAAACTTAAAGCGGAACGGTATGTTCATCGGAATGGACTATCTCCAATCTCACACGAAGTGAACGGGGGCGGTAAATAGTTGAGCTGTCTGGATCAATTCCTGAATCGCCGTGGCCGATTTTTCGTCGATCCCAATCACCGGTTGGGCGTCTGCAGAGGTAAACAGGAACGCGGCGAAGACGAGTGTCAAACTTCCGATCAACCGCTGCGTAGATGGCATCATATTGTGTCCGGTTTTCATTATTTTCGATTTCTATTTTCTGTTACCGCATTGCGACGTCGTATTCCAAGTTGCAGGCGACAAGCGGTTTGTATGTTCTGAAGTTTGCAGCGGTCCGTTGCCGGGGTGATCTTATTCGGCCGTGCCGATAGTGAACTGAGGTTGCGGGACCACTTGCCATGGAACCGCGGTGGCTCCCCACGAATCGTCGTATTGATTTTTGGGACGCCGTCGACGACCGAAGCCGCCGCGCGTCTTGAATTCGGTTTGTTCCAGCAACAGTGTCTCCAGCGGGGAGGCGGAGTTTCGCGTTATCGGCAATCCACCTTGAGCCAACAGATGAAACTGATTGGGAGTGCGGGTTGCTAAGACGATTGCCCACCGCGAGCCGTAGATCGGTTTCTCGTCCTCTTCGCCGTTGCAGACAAAGTAGCCAGGAACCACCAGCGATTCGCCCGGTTCCAGTTTCTGTTCGCCTTCGGCCGCAGCACCCGCTTCGGGCTGCCAGGGATGGATTTGATCGATCCCCATGTTGCTGTCGACGTGCAACACGGTCACGTAGATCGGTTTCCCGGCAGCTTCCTTGTTGATGATGCGAAAACCGTACTCGTCGCCGTCGTGCATCACCAATTTGTCCGAGTGGGCGATGTCGGATGTCTCGGGTTCCCAGACGCTTGATTGGGTGATGTTGTAGTCGGCGTCAGCCTTTTCGACTGCTAATAGTTCCAACGCGACATCGACGGGTGATTGACCACCTTGTGGAAGTCCCGATGTGGAAGTTTCCTGGCGACTGGCCAACGCGATCAAATTTCTTGCCCGAGTGATCCGCCGCAAAGCGTCTTGCAGTTGTGCGACGGTTTCGCTGCCGCGCCGCAGGTCAAATGGTCCCCATCCGCCGATCAGACTCTTCGGTACTTCGTCGTCGCGGTCTTTTGCCACAACGTCGGGAACATGCGACACACCCGTTGCCGGGAAGATTGCTGCATAATTGCCGTCGAGCCTCAACAGGTAATCGCAGGCCGATTCGTCGCCGACCCATTGCAGCCAAGCGGATTCCTGTTTCCGCACGGCGGACAGCAGCGACGTCCGCACAACCTCTGGCAGATCAGCGTCGTCGCTCATCAGCGGGCGACTGTCCTGCGCCGTGTCGAGCGATCTGACGACGCGGATCTTCAGGATCGCGTCGCCATGTTCATGGTGCCGCTCGATCGCAAACGCTTTGCGAAAATCAGCGGGCAGACGCAGCGGCGTTTTCTGCTGGTCTTGCCACTGAAAGGCTCGACACGTCGCCGAACCACCTTCAGCCGTTTCGACCTCGATCCAGCCGATCGAATCGCCGTTGCTGGAGGCGTTGGGCGTCGCATCCCACTGGGCCGAATCGGGGGATTCATACAATTCGAACAGCGATCCGGCCGTCACCCCGTGCAGCATCCCCGCCGTCATCAAGACTTGCTCGCGATCGCCCGGTATCGATTGGACGGGCCAGATGGAAGGCCGATCGAGCCCGACGCCATCGATGATCGTCTCCTTGAGCGAATTTGGGTCGCCGTATTCCAGCGTAGGCGTTGGGGCCTGAGCCACCGAACCGCTGCTGCGGTAGCGAGCCACAATCGCTTCGCGCAGCAGGTCGTACGACAAATTGGAGACCGCCGATTCTTGGTTCAGGACTTCGACCAGGAACCGTGTCAGCAGGCCATACGATTTGTCGCCGTCGTGGTATTCCGGTTCGACCTCCATCGATCGACAGGCCGAAAGAAAGACAGCCCCGGCGGGGAGTCGTTTCGCTTGAACTCGACGTTTCTTGGTTGTCGATTCGGGGCGCAAATCGCGTTGCAGTTTGCGGACCTTCGTCACCCCGCGGGCTCCCGTGCCGCTGTGGCAACAGTCCAACACCATCCACATTTTCGCTCGCCCATCGCGGCAGATGTTGTCGACAAAGCGATAGATCTCGTCGTCGCGAATGTCTTGTTCGCCACCCTGTTGGACCGCATCGTAGGGAACCAGCGTCTCGTCGAGTCCATCCTCTTCATCGCAATCGGGGTCGCCCGACGGTTGGTCGAGGACCTGGGAACCGTGCCCGCTGAAGTGAAAAACGACGACGGGCGTCTGGCCGCTGTCGACTTTGGAGACGCGTTCTTGCAGCCGCGCCATTTCTTTGCGAATCGCGGCGCCGCTGGCTTCCGCGTCCAACAGCGTGACGATGTCCGAATCGGCAAACCCGAATCGACTTTGCAACATCTGCTGCATCGCCCGCACGTCGTTTTCACAACCATCGAGGGTTTCGCGCAGATGTTCGTATTGGCCAACGCCAACAAGCAGGGCGAAGCGTGGGCGATCGCTGGGCTCGGCGATCGCCAGCGAGGCAAACGACGATAGCAACAGAAAGATCAAGGGTAACGCGAATTGCAAGCGACACCAATCGCAACGCATCGACACTCCCGCCGTCCTCTCGCTACGTCGGTCTCCAAACAAGAACGCGAGTCCGGCGAACGGCACCGCGGCGATCGATGACTTTCTCGACACGTTTACAGGCTGATTGGCAGCCTGACGCGCTTGGACGACCGAATGAAATGACACTTTCTCAAACTTAAGCAAAACCACAAACCCTCTTCTTGGCAGTCGCGAAGGGAGGCCGAGGAGCAGCTAGCCCCCGGCTTGTATATCCTGAACTGTTGCTTGAACCGGACCAAACTTCTGAAGATGCTTGTGGCACCAGCGCAGCAGACGGTGGCTTCACGGGGGCGCGGCAAGCGACGGGTTGGACGCAATCGGGATGGAGCCTGATTTGGCACGAACGGCGAAGCTGATTTGGCGTCCGGTAGGGCAGCAGGTTGGGAGCGGACAGTCGGCGGCAAGAGCGTTGGCCGCCAATTTCGCTCCAGGACCAAAGGCGAAGGTCGCGCTGCCGTTTGGAGGTTCGGGCGGAACCATCGTCGTATTGCACGACGAGCGACGGAATCGCGGGCTCCACGGTCATGCCTGTCCCTGCTTTGTTTCGACTTAGAGCCTGGTTGCTTCCTGCTGCACGCCGGTTCTTGGCGATGCAAGAGCCCGCGTCACCGCCCGCCGGCGGCAACCACAACCACCAACTCGCCCGAGTGAATCGATACTATACTCCAAACAGGGAGACTGGGAGCGCTGGGATGATTGTTTTTTGGAGATGAGCCAAGCGACTGGCTGCGGTCCAAGCTTCCCGTTATTCAACGCGCTCGACGGCTAGCGTTCTGGTTTGGCGTCGAAGCGGACTAAGTCGCTTCCCGCGGCTGTATAGACGGCCCAGAAATAGGGGTGGATCCAGACCTCTTTTCGGCCGCCGCTGCGACGATCGCGAAGAAACGATCGCTGAGCTCCAGCCAGTGCCGACGCGACCGGAATCCCTTGATTCAGTTCGGCGAAGAACGCGTTCATCAGCAGCGGGCCCGTTGCGTCATAGACATCCCATTGGCCGGAGACAACGGCATTGGCACCCGAGGACAAGAAGGCGCGTTGCAAACCAAACAGGTCATCGCCGGGCAGCGGCGACCGATCCGCCAACCCTGAAAAACAGGCGCTCATCACCACCACGTCCGCTCCCACTTCGTTGGCGAACACTTCGGATGCCGTCAGGTGCCCGTCGGCGACCTCATCGGCATGGCACAACAAGAAGCTCGACATCGGCGCATCGGCATGATTCATTCCGTGCGTCGCCGCAAAGAGCATCCCCGGTTGATGCAGCAGCTTCACAACTTCGGATTCCAAAGCCTGATCACCCGTTACGAAAGTTTGCATTTGGTCGCCGAAGTGTTCCTTCAGATTTTTCAGATCCTGTTCCACTCCAGGCAGCGAGGCCGCGCCCTCGAATTCCGCGATCCCGATTGCATGAACCTTCTGAACCCGTCGATCGCGATCGCGGAACAATGCCCACGATTCCAACGACGGGGCGTAGGTGATCGCGAGATCTTGTTCGATCAAAAACTTTGGCATCACCGTCTCGAATCCATCCGCCTTGTGAACATCGACTTCGGTGACCAAAGCTGCAAATGGAAAGTAGTGCAACACGTGATGCGGGACGATTACAACGGTCTCGGCGGCAGTCAGCTGATCTTGAATCGACGGCGGTATCAAGATCGAATAGTAGTCGGCCAATGCGTCTTGCCAGCTGCTGTCGAAGCGGCCCTCGGATTGGTATCGAGCCAACATTTGCTGAGCCGTGAAATTCATCCCCTGCAGAAATCCAGTGACCTCGGCGATCAGTTGCCTGGAAGCGATCGGACTGCCGTCGCCGTCGACCAGCGGCAAGGCTTGAACTTCTCCCGCGGCAATCACAAAGACCCAGCTGTTTTCGCTCCCCAGAAAATACTCCAGCCCCACCACATCATCGGGCCACTGCTCCAGTAGCTCGTCGAGTTCCGGACCGTTGTCGTCGATCGCCGCGGACGCGTCGAGGTTCTTTGACATCAGTACGTCCTGCAGCGATCGCGCTTTGCCCAGTTCAGCAAACCGCAGGGCTTCCATCGCATCGCCCTGTTGGATCAGCAGTTCGACGATCTGTTCATTCACATAGGCTCGTCGTGCAAAGAACCCTGACCGCGTCGCTCCACTCCGCCCACTGTCGAACCGCTCTCGCAGAATTTCGGTGAGCAATTGAGAGATCATCAAAGAGTTCAGAGGCGTATCGGCAGGGTTCTGCTCCGCCGCCGACGAACCCAAACGCAGGCTCATCATGCCGAGCGTTCGGTATCCGCTTTCGATTCCGGGTAGATATCCAATCGCTGTGTAAGCTTTCAGAGCGTCTTGCAGATGGCGACGGCATGTATCGGCGTCTTCATCGCGAAAGGCTAAGTGAGCGAGGATCTCCGCCGCGGCACCTCGAGTCATCGCGTCGGGATCGTTCTCGCCAGCGGCGGCGGCAGATTGCCGAGCCGATTCGACGATCCGATCGTGGCCGACGCGGCTGAGTTCGGCTTCATCGCGGCACAACGTTTGGACGATGTCGGCTAACAGAACGTAGGCCCGGGCGAGATTGACTTGCGTCGCCGCGATCTGTCCCGGCGGCAGCGACTCCGCAAGTTGGAGAGCTTGCTCATATTGTTCGCGTGCCTGTTGCCACTGGCCGACCGACAGCAACAGCGGGCTGCTGACACCCGAGGCAGCTTGGAAGGCGTAGTTGTACAGGCGGTCTTGAGAACGCAGCAGTAGGAAGTTGGCATAGTTGTTGTGCGCGCGAAATCGGTCGGACGCGGGTGCTTCTTGCAGGCATTCGATCGCTTTCGCGAAATGTTCATCCGCCGATGCCGCAGCGGTTGTATCGGCCGCGGATTCCGAAAGGATCGTCGCGGTATAGAGATTCGCCAGACCTTGCGCACGTCGGTCCTCGCTCTCCTGGAGCAAGGGTTGCAGCATCGTTGTCGCTTCTTGCCAACGATTCTGCAAGATCAAGGACCGGGCTTCGTCGATCGTATCGATCCCCGTCGGTTGTTCGACCGTCGACACGGGCTCTTCTCCTTTTAACTGGCGGAGAATCCTATCGTTCCATTCTCGAAGGTACTGCGTCCAATCCTCTTGGGAGACTTGTTCGGTCAGATCCAACGCATCGCACAGATAAGGCTTGGGCTTTCCATCCTCGTCGATCGCCGACAGCATTTCGCCGATCGTGAGAACGCGAACCAGCGGATGTGATGATTCGCCCAGCAGGTCGGCCAGCGTCTCGGATCGCGCCAACATCCACTGGGCGGTCTCCTCATCTTCGACAGTGAACGACGTATTGTTCTTGCCGTCGGCGTATCGCAACGAATAGGTGCCCGGTGGCAGGCCGTCGGCGAACTGCTGCGGTAGATCGGGAATTTCAGCCCACGACAACTTCGCGACGCCTGCGGCAAGCGGGACTTCCAGCAAGGGTTTGTTCCCCTGGTAGATTGTGATGGAGTCTTCGGGGAAAGTGATCTCACCTTGTTGCGGCCGCCGACGCAGAGTCAGCTTTCCATCCAAGTGCCGCCCTCCGTGAGCGGGCGTCAAAAATCCTTCCCCGCGAATCACCACCTGCCCCACGATCTGGTCCAAGGAAGATCTGGGGTTGGCATCTGCGGAAGCTGCCACAGGATTCGAATCCCGCGTCATCTGGATGTCGAATGATCGCGTTGCCGCAGCCAATGGAGCGGTTGCATCGGGGGAACCGATCAACCATCGATCGATCCCGTTCTGGCTCCAGATCGTCAGCGCCCCGCTGTTTTGATCGAGCGCTTCCGCGCGCGGCAACGTCTCCAACTGGACATCCTTGTCGCCCAAGCGAAAGACGATCGCGAGATCCTCTTGCCCGACCGCCGTTTGGATCGTCAGCAGGGATAGAAATCCCAAACTCCAAATTTTGCAGTGCTTCATTGCAGCCCCTCTTTGATCCCTTGTTCTCTACGCACACCGCGACTCGCAACGATCCTCGTCCAGTGGAGATGCGATATCGCGATCGATCCGGACAGCATTCTTTCCAGAAACTCGCGATTCCAACAGACGCCTTGTCGACGCAGACGGTCATGCCGCATCGTAACACCGATTCAACGTTGGCGTTGGGACGCACGGTGCGATGGCGACAGTCGCCGCGATGTTTGTATGAATCCCAGTTTTGGTTTGCTATTTGCATTACATTGCATTTGTCGATCTATCGTTATGCTGGTTCAACCCAAGGATACGTTCATGACCACCATTCACGCTTATGCCGCGACCAAGCCCGGCGGACCCTTTGAGCTTTTTGATTATGACGCCGGGGACGTTGGGCCGGACGACGTCGAGATTCAAGTGGAGTCGTGCGGCATCTGTCACAGCGATCTTTCGATGCTCGACAACGATTGGCAGATCACTCAGTTCCCGTTTGTTGGTGGTCACGAAGTCATCGGTCGCGTTGTCGCTTTGGGATCGCATACGCTGGGCCTGGCCGAGGGCGATTCAGTCGGGCTGGGGTGGACCAGTCGCAGTTGCATGCACTGCGACGAATGCTTGTCGGGGGCTCAGAACCTTTGCCGCGATGCTCGAGGGACGATCACGCATCAACACGGCGGGTTCGCCGATCGCGTGCGTTGCCACTGGGGCTGGGCCAATAAGATTCCCGAAGGAGTCGACGCTGCATCGGCTGGTCCGTTGCTGTGTGGTGGCGTGACGGTGTTCAGTCCGCTTGTGCAACACACCCTGTCGCCGACGGCTCGAGTTGGCGTTGTCGGTATCGGCGGGCTGGGGCACATGGCGCTGCAGTTCTGCGATGCGTGGGGATGCGACGTCACGGCGATCTCGCGTGGCCGCAGCAAAGAGGAAGAGGCTCGGAAACTGGGAGCGGATCATTTCGTGGCGACCGAAGAGGATCCGAAGCTTCAATCGCAGGCGGGTAAGTTCGATCTGATCCTGAACACGACCAACGCTGCGTTGCCGTGGGACGCCTACATCGCCGCGCTCGCTCCGGGTGGAGTCCTTCACACGGTTGGTGCCGTAGCGAAAGTCGAAGCGTCGGTCTCTCCAATGATCATGGGGCAGAAGTCGTTTTCGGCGTCGCCGACCGGCAGCATCGTGACGACGCGTTCGATGTTGGACTTCGCCGCCCGACACAAGATCGCACCGATGACGGAAGTCTATTCGATGAGCGACATCAACGAAGCGTTTGAGAAACTCCGCAACGGATCGCCTCGGTATCGGCTGGTGCTGACTGCCTAGCTAAAGTCGCCACGTGGCGGCTGATTTGTGCTTAGATAAAAATGGATCGGTCCTGCATTCCGGGGGGCGGCGATCGCTCGGATCGGGAGAAGGGCTGTGAAAGTGAAACCGACGATGTCAAGGAGCTTCTGATGAATCAAATTGCAGTAACGGCGGCCAGTGGTCAGCTGGGAGCGGAAATCGTTCGAGCGACGGTCGAGGTCGTCGGCGCGGAGAACGTTGTCGGGTTGGCGCGAACGCCCAGCAAAGCCGAGTCGCTTGGCGTCGAGATCCGCCCCGGCGATTACGAATCTCGCAGCGATTTGGCAAGCTCGCTGCAAGGCGTCGGCACGGTGCTGCTGGTTTCCGGGATGGACGCCCCCGACAAACGGATCGGTCAGCACCGCAACGTGATCCAGGCGGCCAAAGAAGCTGGCGTCCGCAAGATCGTTTACACCAGTATCCAGGGAGCGGAGCAGGGGACCGCCTTTTCGCCGATCGTGCAGAGCAATCGGCAGACGGAAGCAGACGTTCGCGGCAGCGGCCTTCTGTGGGTGATCGGCCGCAATGGAATCTACATCGAACCGGACGTCGATTACATCGAGACCTATAAACAGCGAGGCGAGATCGCCAACTGCGCCGGCGACGCCTTGTGCGGCTACACAACTCGCAGCGAATTGGCGTTCGCCTACGCACGGATGCTCACCCAGTCCCAGCACGACGGGCAAACGTACAACCTGCACGGCGAAGCGATCACGCAACAGCAGCTAGCGGACTATTTGAATTCCGCTTTCGGGACCGATCTGAAGTTCCGCGAGATGTCGGTTGCGGAGTATCGCGAAGAACGAATCGCAGAACTCGGTGACTTCCTGGGCAACGTGATTGCTGGGATCTACGAGGGGATCCGAAACGGAGCTGCCAACAACAAGAGCGACTTCGAAACAGCAGCTGGCCGCGCTCACCAGAGCTGGGCCGATTATTTCGGGCAACTTACAGATCGCAACGGGTAACCGGGTCCTCACGAATCGAACCGCAACGCTGTTTTGGTTTCTATTGTTCCGCAGAGGAGGGCGAGTCATCGTCTTGCTGCCGATCGTCGATGTACAGCGTTTGCACGAGTACCATCACAACGACAACCATCGGGGCTGCCATCATCACGCCGAGGATCCCGACGACAACGCCCATCAGCAACTGAGCCGCTATCGTTAGGACCGGCGGCAACGAGACCTCCCGCTGTTGAACGATCGGCGTGATCAAGTAGCTCTCGAAGGTTTGCAACACCACGTTAAACATCAGCACATACAGCACCATCTGCGGGCCGACGTTGACCGCCAACAGCATCTGCGGAACGGCGGCCAACAGGGGACCGATGTTGGGAATGAAAGTCAGCAGTGCTGCGAGTACGCCGAGTGTGATCGGCATCGCGATTCCAAAGGTCCACATTCCGATCGCCGTGGCGATCCCCACGATCGCCATCGAGACAAATCGGGCGACGATCCAGCGTTGCAGCGAACCGTTCATCCGATCCAGGACCTTCTGCGTGCGCTCCCGTTTCGCCGGCGGCATCAGTTTCACCAGGCCGTCGCGGTACAGATCGGGATCGTAGGCGGCGTACAACCCGACAAAGAAGATCACCATCGCCGCTGTCATGCCCCAGCCCAACGATTGCAACCGCTGAAGCACCGCTGGGACGATGTCGCTGCTCGACTGCGTCAGTTGCTCTTCGATATCCGATACATCGGGCAGATGCTTCTGCGCCCAGGCGTGTTGCTCCAATTGCTCGTTTGCCGTTTGCGCGGCCGATTGCAATTGATTCCACAGTTCATCGGCCCGATCGGCCACCTGCGATCCCAACTGGAAGATCCCCAATCCGATCGCGAGCAGCAACAGGCCGACGATCATTAGGTAGGTAGTGCGGTAGGCGAGCGAGAACTTGTTCGCCGACCAGGCGCTGATCGCATGCACGAAGACGCCAAACAGCAGCCCCGCCAGAATCAACAGGCAGACGTTTAGCGTTGGGACCAATAGGCCGGCGGTCGCTAAAACGAGAGCGAGCAACAGTAGAGCAAACAGAGTGGTTTTAGCGTTGGGCATTCGATTGGGCACTTCCTGGGGGTGAGCTTTCCTGTGACAAGTCTCACTGCAACAATTGCGCCATCGCTCGATCGGGCAAAGATTTTGCTGCGGTCGGCGAGAAAGATTGCTCCGTCCTCTTCCGACCTGATTGCCAACAAATCACCGACGCGTTTGGCCCGATTCTTGCGACCAGGGGCTGTGGGAAGCTCGCCGCATGCGTGTCTGAGGAGAAACCTGCGAAGCGAGCGACGGATACCGCGATTGCACCGGAACCGTAAGAGTGATGCAATGAGAAACGCATCCCTCCCCACCTCACGCGAGCCCACCACGGAGACGACAACATGCAGGCTGATTCATCAGGAACCAACCCCGATCTGATCGACGCGTTGCGGTCGGCGGAAGTTTACGACGACGCCAGCGGGCCGCCGCAGGAGATCCAGACGCACATCTCGTTTCTGTTTCTGACCGACGCTCACGTCTACAAACTGAAGAAGTCGGTCGACTTCGGGTTCTTGGATTATTCGACTCTCGCCAAGCGACGGGCGGCTTGCCAGGCGGAGGTCGAATTGAATCGCCGGTTGGCGGCCGATATCTATCTGGGCGTCGTGCCGGTCGGCCGCGGCACTGACGGAAGTTGGAAGATCGGCGACGGTGTCGAGCCTGTCGAATGGTTGGTCAAGATGCGGCGTTTGCCCGACGAGCGCTGTCTGACTCAGATGATTCAACGCGATGATTGGGGAGACCGAGACATCGCGCCGATCGTGGCGATGTTGAGCGGTTTTTATCGTGGCTTGCCGCCGGTGCCAATGCCAAACTATGCCGCCTGTTATCGCCAGCATGTTGTCGACAACGGCAAGGAACTGCTCGACGCAAAGCACCGCTTGCCGCGAGCGTTGGTTCGGCGAGTGCAAGCGGCTCAGTTGCAGTTCATGTTTCTGCATGGCGATGCTTTGCTGCAGCAGCGTGCCGCCGATGGCCACGTCGTGGAGGGGCATGGCGATCTGCGAGCCGAACACATCTATTGGACGCAGACGCCGGTCGCGATCGACTGTATCGAATTCAGCCGCGAACTGCGACTGGTCGACACCGCCGACGAGCTCAGCTTCTTTGCGATGACATGCGACGATGCGGGCGTTCCTGAGTTGGGGGAAGCGGTGCTGCGGCGCTGTTGCCAAGCGTTGGGAGATGTCCCCGATCCGCTGCTGGTGGCCTTCTATCGGTGCTACCGCGCTTGTGTGCGAGCAAAGGTGGAAGCGTTGCGATCCGATCAAACCGCGGAGGCGTCGGGATCCGATTCCCAGCCAGGAGCCGTGCGGTTGATCGAGCTGGCCGACCGATACGCCCAGCAATTGGGAAACCCGCCAGCCGTGATCGTTCGCGGGCTCAGCGGCACCGGAAAGACAACCGTTGCCAAGGCGCTTGCCGAGAGAATTGGAGCGGTCCATCTGTCGACCGATGCGTTGCGGAAGGCAAACTCGCCGGACCATGATGTGAACTACGACGCGCAGTCGCGCCAACAGGTCTACAGCGCGATGTTCTCCGAGGCGGTAGAGCATCTGCAAAACCGAGTTCCGGTCGTCGTCGACGGCACGTTTTTGCAAGCCGATCTGTTGCGAGAGGCCCAGCAGCGGTTGGCCGCAGCGGGTGACAAGGTCGTCGTCGCGACATGTGTCTGTCCCGAAGAGGTTGCGATCGACCGCATCCGCCAGCGGCAACGTCGCAGCGATTCGTTGTCCGATGCCGACGAAACGGTCTACCGTCAGCAGGTCGCCCAAGCGGATCGGGTCTCTCCCAGCATGGCTGGGATCAAGGTCGATACGACCGCCGACATGCCGGCGATCCTCGAAGAAATTCGCCTCGGTCTCGTGTAAACGCAATACCGTTCAACGAAAAGGAGCCTCGGACCGTCGAAAGAATTAGCGGCGGGACGTAGTGGACGAGGTTACGAGTCCCAGCAATTTGGTCTGATGCAAAAGGACTCGTAACCTCGTCCACTACGCTTCGTTGGACGGTATTGCTTGTAAGCGATCCGGCCGCGTCGGGGCGTCTCGAATCGCCCGGCGGCCTCGATCTTCATCTCTTGTCGGCACGTGGTTTGCGACGTTTGTAGCGTATCGATCCGATGGGCGATCGTCCCGATTGGAAGCTCGTGGAGCGATATCGGCGATCGCTCGCGGTGTCGGATCTACCGAACTGGACGATACGAAACCAACTTGCAAATGGAGACCGATGATGAAGATGCGAATCTATTCTTGCGCGGCACTGGTGGCACTCGCTGTCGTGGGCTGTGAGGAACCGGGCGACTACACAACGCCCAACGCGGCGAGCCCGACGTCGACCGACGCGTTGCCCGTCGCCCCAATAACCGTCGCCCCGGTCGCGGTCGACCCGGCGACCAATGTTCCGGCGGCTAGCGATCCGAAGACTGGCGATCAGGCAGCACGTGTCGATGAGTCGACGTCAGCTGTTGCGATCTGCGAATTGGTACCGGTCGGCGACAGCAAAGTCCGCGGTGCGGTGCGATTTGCTCAGGAGGGTGATGTCGTTAAAGTCCGTGGCGAGGTGACCGGGTTAACTCCTGGAAAGCACGGCTTCCACGTTCATGAGAAGGGAGACCTCTCGGACAAGGAGACCGGCAAATCGACTGGCGGTCACTTCAATCCGACCGATCAGCCGCACGGAAAGATGACTGATGAAAAACGCCACGTCGGCGATCTCGGCAACATCGAAGCGAATGAAGAGGGGATCGCTATGATCAAAATCGACGATTCGGTGATCTCGTTGAAAGGCGAACATTCGATCGTCGGACGTGCGATCGTGATCCACGCCGAAGCCGACCAGTTCACGCAGCCGACGGGCGACGCGGGGGCTCGCGTTGCGTTCGGTAAGATCGAAAACGCTTCAGCTGAATAAGGCGTTTGCTGCTCATCAAGCTTTCTTTCCCTGCCGGGCGATCGAGGCGAGGCCGTCTGCCTCGATCGTCCATGCGGCAGGGTTTTCCGTTTAATGTGGAGATCAGACCGATGCCACAG
This sequence comes from Rosistilla oblonga, assembly GCF_007751715.1. Lineage (NCBI taxonomy): Bacteria > Pseudomonadati > Planctomycetota > Planctomycetia > Pirellulales > Pirellulaceae > Rosistilla > Rosistilla oblonga. The sequence continues at coordinate 232,013 of NZ_CP036292.1, forward strand.
TGGAGCGACAAAGACCAGCGGCAGTACGAACACATCAAAGAGAGCCAGCTGGATAGCGGAAGGTCGGAAGAGCGAGCCGAGGAGGTTGCCGCCCGGACTGTTAATAAACAGCGGCGCGAGGAAGGTCGCACTCCCAACAAGACGACGCAGGGAACCGGAAATCCCCACACTCCGTTGGAAGACCGGACTGTCGATGAACTGCGGAACATTGCGTCGAATCTAAATATCAGCGGCCGCAGCAAGATGCGGAAACATGAACTGATCGACGCGATTCGCAGTCGCCGCGCCTAGACCGATTCAATCGGTCGTCTCTTCTCCGCCGCCGAACCGGCGGCATGAACGGTTCTCAACCAGGCTGGTTCGCAAACGCTCGAAAGCGATTTGCCAGCTTTTCCGGCAGTCGGAGCTGACTGTGGCAAGTGGTGAGCCGAGCGGTTGTCGGCGTGCAAACCGCGACCGCCGCGGGGGCGGAAGAAGCTGGTTCAAGCGATGTTGGTACATCGTTTGCATTATCTCCCGCTTCGGCTGCTTGCAACTTGGAAGGCTACAGAAAGCGAATCACAAGCGGCATGACTTCTAACCAACAAAGGCAAACCCATGGCAACAAAACAACAGATCAGTGGAGAGTGGAATTCGATTCAAGGAGCCGTCAAAGAGAAGTACGGCCAGATCACCGACGATGAACTTCGCGAAGTCGAAGGGGAGAAGGAGCAGTTGATCGGCCTGATTCAACAGAAGGTTGGCGCGGCGCGAGCGGAGGTCGAGTCGTTTGTGAACAAGATCTATCAGGAGTGCGGCGAAAGTTGTTCGCATCTGTCGGATCGTGCGGCCAACTATGCCGAAGCGACGGGCCAGCGGCTCCGCGAAGGCTACGACCAATCGACGCGAGCTGTCGCCCGGCGTCCGATGGAATCGATCGTGACCGCATTTGGTGTCGGGGTGCTGGCTGGCGTCGCGATCGGATATTCGCTGGCCGCCGACCGCTACCGCGAACCGACCTGGCGCGACCGCTTGATGAACCGCTAACCCGCACCGGCGTGCGGCTGCTTCCGTCGTTCCAATTCACTCATTCATACAGGACCTCAATCTCATGTCTACTGGAAATCGAACTCAACAACGAAACGCGTCGAGTAACGAAGTAAATCGCCAAGTCGAAGGAGCCGCGCATTCGGCGGCTGAAAGTATTCAGGAGTATGGCAGCCATTACGTTGCCGAACCCGCCAAGGACATCTTCGGGCTGTTGAGCGATTACGCCAAAGACCGCCCCGACGTGATGGCGGTCTGGTCCTTCGGTCTGGGCGTCGTGGTCGGATGGAAACTGCGCGGCTAGCCCCAAACGCTCGCGGCAAATTTTGATGCCCCGCTTTTCCAAGCTGTTGGATGCGGGGCCGGTTTGCGTCGGCTGACGCAGACATGACCGATGGGAAACGACGTGACCAGGGAGTCATCAACAGGTGAACGAACAACCAACAGATCGAACGAATTCTGAACCGCCAGCGAACTGGAAGGGGCTGTTTTCGGTTCGCGTTTGCGCGATCATGTTGGTCTTGTACGCTCTGTATTACGCGCGGTCGCTGGTCATCCCCGTGGTGACGGCGATCGTTTTGTACCTGACACTGCGGCCGATCATTCGTCACGGGCAGCGGATCGGAATCCCTTCGACAGTCAGCGCCGTCGGGATCATCGCGGGGATCGCTCTGACGCTGGGGCTGGGAACCTACCTGGTTATCGAGCCAGCAAAGGCGACGATTGCCGAAGCCCCGCAGCATCTTAGCGTCGTCAAAGAGAAGCTCTCCTTTATCACCGACCGACTGAAAGAGGTCGACAAAGCGACCGAAGAGCTTGCCGACGCGGAGGAGGAAACGGCTGGCAAACCGAAGGAAGAACAACCGGTGCCGGTCGAGATCAAGCAGCCGACGTGGACCAGCGGTTGGTCCTACCTCAGCGGCACCGGCAACCTCGTCTCGTTCCTGACGATCTGCATCGCGATGCTCTACTTCCTGCTGGCCAACGGCGATAACCTGTTGCGCAGCATCATGCATTCGCTGCCCAACTTCACCGCCAGGCGGAAGCTTGTCGAAGTGATCCAGAAGGTGCAGGAGGGGCTGGGCAGTTACCTCGCCAAGATCTCCACGATCAATGCCTGTCTGGGAATGAGCGTCGGGATCGCGATGTGGGTGCTTGGCATGCCGTCGCCGGTGCTCTGGGGTGCGATGGCGTTTGCCTTCAATTTCATCCCGATCCTCGGCGCGATCACCGGCGGCGCGATCATCTTCGTAGTCGCGTTGGTCAGCTTCGAAGCGACCTATTATGCATTTTTTGTAGCTGCGACGTTTCTGACGCTCACCTCGTTGGAAGGCCAGTTCATCACTCCGGCGATACTCGGGCGATCGATGAGCATGAGTCCGGTGCTGGTCTTTCTGTCGATCGTCGTATGGGGCTGGATGTGGGGCGTGATGGGCGTATTTTTGAGCGTGCCGATGTTGATCGCAGCTCGCATGGCCTGCGAAGGTTACGAGGGACTGGGGCCGTTGGCGATGATCCTTGGTGCCGAGGTGCCCGAATCGAAGTCGGCCTCTGCAAGCGGACGCGGCGGGTCGGATTCGACCGCCGACAATCCACCCGCCCCACAAACCTATCTGAACATCGTGCAACCATCGGTCGCCGGCTCCGAGAACCAATGACCGCGCTGGAGTCGAGGATTTATCCGACACACTCCCCATCGCGCTGGAGTCGAGGCTTCAGCCGACTCGCTCCCCGACGCGCTGGAGTCGAGGATTCATCCGACACACTCACCGTCGCGCTGGAGTCAAGGATTTATCCGACACACTCCCCGACGCGCTGGAGTCAAAGGCTTCAGCCGACACACTCCCCATCCATCTCAGCTCGACGTCTTCGCCGACTGCCGGTATTTGCTCGGCTGAACTCCGACCACGTTTTTGAACGCCACCGAGAGGTATTCGTCGTGGCGGTATCCGGTGCGGCGAGCGATCTCGGCGAGCGAGAGATCGGTCTGCACCAACAGTTGCTTGACGCGATCGATCCTCAGTCGCGTGATCTCTTCGTGCGGCGACCGCCCCAAGATTTTGACGAACCGTTTTTCGAGCACTCGCCGCGAAACGGGGACTTCGTTCAACACGTCGACAACTTTGATTCCGTCGCAAGCGTGCTCGCGGATAAAACGGACCGCCGCGGCGACATCGGGATCGTCGGTCGCGAGGATGTCGGTCGATTGGCGAGTCTGGATCCCCAGCGGTTCCAGTAAAACCTTCTCCGCCCCGATCGTGTCGCCCGCCATCATCCGGTCCAGCATCGCCGCGGCTTCGTATCCGGTCCGCCGCGTGTTGCAACTGACGCTCGAAAGCGGCGGGTCGGCGAGGTCGCACAACAAGCGGTCGTTGTCGACACCAAGGACGGCGATCTGTTCGGGAACGGCGATGTTCAGCTCGCGGCAGACGTCCAGCAATTGCTGCGCTTTGATGTCGTAACAGGCAAAGATTCCGATCGGATGCGGCAGTTGTTTCACCCATTGGGCGAGCCGCGCCCGTTCGCTGTTCCACGAATATTCGGGATCGTGGCGGGGGATCGAATCGTACTGGTAATAGGTTCCGCCGGCCTGCTGGACGTATTGCTCAAAGGCTTGTTGCCGCCACTGCGACCAATTGAATCCCGAATCGCCACAGAAGGCGAGGTGCCGGAAGCCTCGCTCGACAAGATGTTCGACGGCGATCCGAGCGATCGCATCGTCGTCGGTTTCGACCCAGGGGACGCCGGGCAGGTGGCGAGCCGCGCTGACATCGACGACTGGGCACTGGGTGCGCCGAATCGCTTGAGCGATCTCGTCGGTCTCGATCCGAGCGATGATGCCATCTCCCTGCCAACGCTGCAGCCAGTCGGGCGGCCGCGCTCCGCGTTCCTGCTCCGGCAACACCAGCGACCAGCGTTGATGTTGCTGGATGTAATCGATGATGCCAGCCAAGACGCCGCGGGCGTAGGCGTTGGATGTTTCGACTAGCAGAGCCACCGAGCGACGCTGTTGCACAATCTTCATGGCTTCCGTTGGATTCCGTAGGTCCGCTGAGCAGTGATCGAGCCGAGGACCCATTATGCCAGCTAACTCTTTCGGGGGTGCGAGTGTTCGGTGAAAAAACTCAAATGTTGTGCGCACAAGCTCATGGCTTGAAATCCGGTACGGCCGATAATGTTTCCGTCGGTTGCGGTTTGTTGCCGCCCAGCTGCCGTTGTCGGAAACGTCGGCTGCCCAATGAGTGGACCGAAATCTAAGATGTGCGACAGGTAGAGCTGGATGAACGGAAAAGTAAACGGGGCGATGATTGGGCTGGGGTTTGGAGCTGAGTTTTTGCCGATCTATGCGGCGCATCCTCAGGCGAACATCGGGGCGATCTGCCGCCGCAACGCCGCCGAGCTGGAGAAGACGGGGAATCAGTTCGGGATCGAAAAGCGATACACCGACTACGATGCGGTCCTCGCCGATCCCGAGATCGATTTTGTCCACATCAACAGCCCGATCCCCGACCACGCCTGGATGACGCTCAAGGCTTTGGATGCCGGTAAGCATGTGATGTGCACCGTTCCGATGGCGACGACGATCGAGGATTGCCAGAAGATCGTCGAGAAGGTCAAAGCGACGGGGCTCAAATACATGATGGCCGAAACGGTTGTCTACAGCCGCGAGTATCTGTTCATTAAAGAGATGTTCACTAAGGGAGAGCTGGGGAAGATCCAGCACCTGGCCGCGTCGCATCCGCAAGATATGGACGGCTGGCCCAGCTATTGGGAACAGATGATCCCGATGCATTACGCTACGCATGCGGTCAGCCCCTGTCTGGGCTTGGTCGATGGATTGGCGGAATACGTCAGTTGCTTCGGTTCGGGAACGGTTCGCGACGACATCGCGGAGAAATCGGGGAACAAGTTCGCCGTCGAAAGTTGTCACATCAAGGTCAAGGATAGCGATCTGACGGCGCACATCTGGCGGTTCCTATACGATGTCGCTCGGCAGTACCGCGAGAGTTTCGATGTCTACGGAACGAAGAAGAGTTTTGAGTGGACGCTTGTGGAGAACGAACCGCACGTGCTTCATACCGCCAAGAAACCGGAGCCGGAGATTGCGGAGAAGGTGGAGGTGCCCGATTATGCCCATCTGTTACCCGCCGAGATTCAGAAGTTCACTCAACCGGCGGAGATCCACGATTCCGAACACCTCTCCTTTATTCAAGGTGGCGGTCACGGCGGTTCACATCCGCACTTGGTGCACGAGTTCGTCTCGGCATTAAAAGAGGATCGCGATCCGATGCCCAACGCGGTGACCAGCGCTAACTGGACCTGCGTCGGAATCTGTGCGCATCAATCGGCGCTTCGCGGCGGTGAGATCGTTCGCCTGCCCGAGTTCACATTGGGCTAAGTCGTCGCCCATGTTCCCGTTGCAGATAGTCGCCTTTCGCTCCGCGAAAGTGCGCTCGCCCTAAGCGTCTCTACAGAGCTTCAAGGCAAAACTTGTTCGTGCTCCTCTTCTGTTAGTTGAATAAACGCTATGCCTCGCTCTCGAACACAAAACTCCGCAACGGTCCTCTTCGTTTTATTCGCCTGCCTCGTCACGGCAGCGGGCAATCGTCCTGCTGCCGCGGCGGAACCGTTGCGGTTGTTGTTTATGGGAGACAACGGGCACCATCGTCCCGCAGCGCGATTCCTCGAACTGGCGACCGCGCTCCAGCCGCGAGGGATCTCGCTGCAGTACACCGATCGGATGGACGATCTCAACCCCGATACACTTGCTGGGTATGACGGGTTGGTGCTGTACGCAAACATCGACAAAATCGAAGACGATCAAGCCGCGGCGGTGTTGGATTTTGTCGCTTCGGGGAAAGGCTTCATTCCGCTGCACTGCGCCACCTATTGTTGGCGGAACCATCCCGAGATGATCGCGCTGATGGGAGCTCAGTTTCAACGCCACGGCGGCCGCGTTTTCTCAACTGAGATCGCCGCGCCACAGCATCCGGTGATGCAGGGCTTCGGCGGCTTCACCAGCTGGGACGAGACCTATATCCATCACCTGCACAATGAAAAAGATCGCACGGTGTTGGAGTATCGGGCCGAGGGAGAGCAGGCCGACGGAAAGCAGCGGGAACCGTGGACGTGGGTTCGCACGCATGGCAAGGGCCGCGTTTTTTATACAGCTTGGGGGCACGATCAACGGACGTTTGATCAGCCGGGATTTCACAACTTGGTCGAGCGAGGAATCCGTTGGGCCTGCGGCAGCGATCCAGGCGAAGTCCCCGCGTTTGTGTCGGCCGATCGATTTCCTGTGCCAACAATGACGACGATGCCTCGCGATCGCAAGCCGTTCGAATTTGTCGACGTTGGCCCGAAGATCCCCGATTACACGCCAAGCGAAAAGTGGGGCGTGCAGGCGGAGAATCAAACGTTGATGCAGCAACCGCTGTCGCCCGAGGAGTCGATCAAACATTTTGTCACGCCCGAGGGAATGGCGGTTCGCCGCTACGCCGACGAACGCGACTTTCAAGCCAAACCGATCGCGATGGCGTGGGATGAACGAGGCCGGTTGTGGGTTTGCGAGACCGTCGATTATCCCAACGAACTGGGACGCAAGCGAGATCGAATCCGGATCTGCGAGGATACCGATGGCGATCAGGTCGCCGACAAATTTATCCTGTTCGCCGAAGGCTTGAGCGTACCGACGGCGATCGCGATCGTCCGCGGCGGAGCTGTCGTGCAGGATGGTGCCGAAACGGTTTACTTGAAAGATACCGATGAAGACGACGTCGCCGATCAGCGAACCGTTTTGATCAGCGATTGGAATCTACGCGATACGCACGGCGGCGTCAGCAATTTCCGCTACGGATTGGACAACTGGATCTGGGCGATGCAGGGGTACAACAACAGTGCGCCGAAGGTGGGCGATGAATCGGCTCAGGCGTTTCGGATGGGATTTTGGCGGTTCAAGCTGTCGCAAACCGATCCGCCTCGAGTGACCGATCTGGAGTTTGTGCGTTCGACCGACAACAACACTTGGGGGCTGGGGATCAGCGAAGAGGGGCTGATCTTCGGTTCGACGGCCAATCGCAATCCAAGCGTCTTTATGCCGATCGCTAACCGCTATTACGAGAGCGTTCGCGGTTGGGCTCCGCCCGGCTTGGGGAGCATCGCCGACACGCATCGCTTCGCCCCGATCACTAAAAACGTTCGGCAGGTCGATCATCACGGCGGCTACACCGCAGGTGCCGGGCACGCGTTGTATACGGCGCGGGCGTTTCCGCAGCCTTGGTGGAACAAGACGGCTTTTGTTTGTGGCCCCACCGGGCACTTGGTCGGCACGTTTGTGCTGCGTCGCGATGGCGCCGGATACACGTCGACAAGTCCCTGCAATCTGTTGGCCAGCGACGATCAATGGTCGGCTCCCATCATGGCAGAAGTTGGCCCCGACGGCGCTGTTTGGGTGATCGATTGGTACAACTATATCGTCCAACACAATCCAACCCCTAAGGGTTTTACAACGGGGAAAGGGGCTGCGTACGAAAGCGATCTGCGCGATAAGAAACACGGCCGGATCTACCGCGTCGTTCCCACCGACGGGCAGACCGATCGGACACATGCCTTCACCAGCCTCGCCGATGCTACCGATGTTCAACTGGTTGAAACGCTCCGGCACCCGTCGTTTCCTTGGCGTTTGCAGTCGCAGCGTCTGCTGATCGAGCGGCAGAGCGAGGGCGTTTTGCAACCGCTGCTGGCCCTGCTCGCCGACTCAAGCGTCGATTCGATTGGACTGAACGTCGCGGCGATCCATGCGCTGCACACATTGCAGGGATTGGGTTACATCCGATTGGACGAGCGTCTGCTCGCGTCGGGTAGCGTCCGCCGTGGGCTGCAGGAGGCGTTGGGACATCCGTCGCCGGGAGTCCGCCGCAATGCGCTGGCGGTGCTGCCACACGATTCGCATGGGCTCGAACTAGTGATGGCCAGTAGGTCGCTGCTGGAAGACGCCGATCTGCAGGTGCGGTTGCAAGCGATCTTGACCCTCGCGGACATGCCGCCGTCATCGCAGGCGGGAGAACTGGTGGCCGAGTTGGCCCAGGCGACGACCGATCGCTTGTTGTTGGAAGCGCTCACGTCGGCTGCCGCTAGGCATAACAACGGATATTTGGCGGCAGTGTTGGCGTCGACGACTCAAGTTGCGCCAGCGAACTTGCAGATTGCAGCACGTGTTGCCGAGCATGTGGCACGCGGCCGTCCCGATGCCGAACAATTGCAGTCGCTGTTGGCGGGTGTCGCCGGTTCGTCGCATCCGGCGCTGGTCGATGCGGTTCTCGATGGGCTGATCCGCGGCGTTCCTCGCGACTTTGCATTGAAGTCGTCGCCGGCGTTGGATGCTGCGTTGGTCGCGGCGTTTGAAAAGTCGCCAGCCACTGCGAAAAACAAACTGATTCGACTGGCGCTGCAGTGCCGTACCAACGCGCTCGATTCCCATCTGGCCGCGACGGTGCTGTCGCTGACAAACCTAGTCGCCAACATGCAGGCGACCGATGCGGCGCGTGTCGCTGCGGCGAAGGAGTTGGTTGGGTTTCGCAGCGATGATGTTGAGGTTGTCGAAGAGATCCTCGACCAGATCACGCCTCAGACGCCGCCGGGATTGGCGACGTCGTTTCTGCAAGCGGTGCAGGGGAGCAAGTCGGATGTGGCGGGAGAGGCGATCGTCGACGCGGTTGCTGCGCTGACGCCGGGGCTGAAATCCGATGCGATCTCGGCTCTGCTGAGTCGCCCGGCCTGGGCCCGTTCGCTGTTGGACGGGATCGAATCGCGAGCGGTCGAACTGTCCGATCTCTCGCTGGAACAGAAGCAATCGCTGGGGGCGTTCCCCGATCCCGAGCTGAAGGCGCGGGCCGGCAAGCTGTTGGCGATGGGGGGCGGATTGCCCGATGCCGATCGCCAGGCTGTGCTCGATTCGCTGCATCATGTGACGCTGCAGAAAGGGGACGTCGACGCCGGGTTGGCTGTCTTTAAGAAGCATTGTGCCGCATGCCACGTGCACGGTGAAATCGGTAAGACGTTGGGGCCCAATCTGACCGGAATGGCAGTCCATCCCAAAGAGGAGTTGTTGACTCATATCATCGATCCCTCGCGGAGCGTCGAGGGGAACTTTCGGATGTACACCGTGCTGACGGCCGATGGGCGTGTCGTCAACGGAATGTTGGCGGGCGAGAGTCGCACCAGTCTGACGTTGATCGATTCGACGGCAAAAGAGCTCAGCATCCAACGCGAAGATATCGATGAACTTGTCGCTTCGCGGAAATCGGTGATGCCCGAAGGGTTCGAGAAACAGATCGGCGAAGTGGAGTTTACCGACCTGTTGGAGTTTCTCACGAACAAAGGGAAGTTTGTTCCGGTGCCGTTGGATCGTTACGCGACGGCGATCAGCACGCGGCCGCTGTTCTCAAAGACCAGCGACAAGAACTCGCCCGATCGGATGATCTTTGCCGATTGGCAACCGAAGATGTTTGCTGACGTTCCGTTTGTGCTGGTCGATCCGCAGGGAGCGACCAGGCCCAACATCATCTTGTTAAACGGACCACACGGAACGCTGCCGCCATCGATGCCACGCTCGGTCTCCATTGCCTGTAACACCGCGGCAAAGAAGATCCATCTGTTGGGCGGCGTCGGCGGATATTCATTCCCCTATGATCGCCAGCAGACGGTTTCGATGATCGTGCGATTGAAGTATGCCGACGGGCTGGTGGAAGAGCATCCGTTGGTCAACGGGATTCATATCGCCGACTACATTCGCCGCGTCGATGTTTCCAAAAGTGAGTTTGCGTTTGCACTTCGCGGTCAACAGATTCGCTATCTCGCGATCGTGCCCAAGCGTGACGATACGATCGAAACGATCGAACTTCGCAAGGGGCCCGATGGTTCGGCGCCGATCGTGATGGCGGTGACTGTCGAGCGGTGACAACGCGTGCGATAGAAGGTTCGGTCGCATCGACGCGAGGCTATTTCGCGTCGGCCATCGCTTCTAATTGCGTCAGCGAACGACTCTGTTCCTTCTCCAGGAAGGTTCGTCCGTATTTGACGTTCACATGATCCCAGGGGAGTTTGTCGGTCAGTCCGTATTGCGTGTGGACCTGTTGGTCGATGTCGATTCCCGCGTCGGCGATCGCGTCCCACCAACGCTGGGCGTCCATGTGTTCGGTCCAGCCGTCCATCCGCGCGCCGCGTTGCCAGGCGAGTTCGATCGCTTTGCCGGTGCGGCGATCTCCGCGGCTGAGCACGCCTTCCAGCAGGCTGGTGTCGATGTCGTGGCACTTGATGTTGATGCTGCGGATCTTCCGGCGGCTCCACAGATATTTGTGCGCCCATTGGAAATATTCGCGTCGCTGCATGCCGTTCCATTGATAGGGCGTGTGCGACTTGGGGACAAAGTTCGAGACGCTGGCGGTGACTCGCACATAGCGGCCTTTGACCTCTTTGCCGATCCCCGCGATGTGTTCGGCCATGTCGACGATCCCGTCGAGATCGACAGGCCGCTCGCCCGGCAAGCCGCACATGAAATAGAGTTTGACGCTGTCGAAGCCGTTCTCGAACGCGTTGCGACATCCGGCGAAGAGGTCTTCGTTTTTGATCTTCTTGCGAATCTGTTCCCGCATGTCGTCGCGGGCGACTTCCGGGGCGAGCGTCAGCGATCCGCGGCGTTCGGATCCGATCAGGGCAGGGAGAGTTCGCAGCGTTTCGTTGACACGCAGGCTGGGGACGCTGATGTTCACGCCCAGCGGCCGGAAGACTTCGTGCAGTCGTTTGACTAGCTCTTCGAAGTGCGGGTAATCGCTCGACGACAGCGACAGGATGCTGATCTCGTTGAATCCGGTGTTGCGATACGATTCCATCGCCGCGTTGATGATCGTATCGACGCTGCGGATTCGCAGCGGTCGCTTGATCACGGTGCTCTGGCAGAACCGGCATTGCCAGGGACATCCGCGCATGATTTCGATCGCGATCCGATCGTGGACGCATTCGACGTAGGGGACGATTGGGCTGGTCGGCAGCGGGATCCCTTCGAGATCGCGGATCACGCTCGGTTCGATCGTCTCGGGGACATCGTTTCGCGTGCGATTGAGTGCGACGACGCGGCCGTCTTGATATTCGGGTTCGTAGAAGCGGGGGACGTAAGCAAACGGCAACTCGGCGGCGATCTTCTGCAGCGCATCGGCGCGTTGCTGCACACCGGCGGCTCCTTCAGCGAATCCTGCGGCGCGGGCTTGCTCTCGCAGCTCCAGCCACATGTCGCAGATCATCGGCAGCGCCGGTTCGCCATCGCCGGTGACAAACAGGTCGATGAAATCGGCCATCGGTTCGGGGTTTTGGCAGCAGGGGCCGCCGGCAAGGACCAACGGATCGGCCATCGTGCGATCGGTTGCGTGCAGCGGAATGCCCGCCAGATCGAGCATCGTCAGGACGTTGGGGCTGCTGACTTCGTATTGCAGCGAGATCCCAAAGACATCGAAATCGGAGACCGCGGTAAACGTTTCCAAGCTGTACAGCGGCACGTTGTGTTCGCGCAGCTGTGCTTCCATGTCTTGCCACGGACAGAACGCGCGTTCCGCCACCCAGTCGTCGCGGCGGTTCATCAGGGAGTAGAGGACCTGCAGCCCGTGGTGGCTCATCCCGATCGTGTAGGCGTCGGGGAACGCGAGGCAGATTTTTCCTTTGACAGTGCGGTGGTCCTTGACGATCGCATTGCGTTCGCCGCCAAGGTATTGTGAAGGCATCGACACCTTATGCAGGATACGGCTTTCGACAAATTGCTTCCGTTGGCTATTGATCATCGTTGTCTGTCTTTCGGATGAGATCACGTCTGAATCGCAGAAACTGGCAATCTTTGGCTGGCCTCCCCTTGCCGATGCCCCTTGCCCCTCCCTAATTTGTCAGATATCCCCATGCCCTTGCAAGAGACGAATCGATGAGCGACTTTGAGACCGTTGGAAAAGTAGAAGATTTTGAAGATGGCAAAGGCCAAGCGATTCCGGTCAACGGACGGATGGTCGCCGTCTTTCGCGTGGGAGAGGAGTTCTACGCGATCGACGACCTCTGTCCCCACATGGGCGCATCGTTAGCCGAAGGGCACGTCGACGATGAGAAGGGAGTCACCTGTCCCTGGCACGCGTGGCGGTTCTGCATCAAAGACGGCACCTGGTGCGACAACCCCAAAGTCAAGACCGAAGCCTTTGAAGTCCGCGTCGTCGACGGCGAAGTCCAAGTCCTCGTCTCCGACGACTGATCGAACCCGTCGCGCTTCACAACGCCACGCCGCATCAGCCGCGGAGTGGCGATCGCATAGAGCCTGGTGCGCAAGCCCCGGGCCGGATTACATTTCCCGGACCTGCAACCGGTAGATGACGACTTCGCCGTACGCGTCGTCGGCGTCACCTTTGCTCGGATTCGACTGAGTGTAGCAGCCGGCTTTGAAGTAGCATCCAGCCTTCGATACCTGCCAATCCATCTTCAGCTCCTCTTCGTACCAAACCTTCACGCGCCCGCCGCCGGCTTGGATCTTTACGTCAAAAGGCGTTCCCAGTTGGTACTTGCGTTCGAGCATCACCGTATCCAACGCATTGCGTTCGATGAACAGCTTTGTTCCTTCCAGCCGGATCATGATCAGATCGTCTTGGGCGTCGTGGATCTGAGCGCAGACGACGTGCTTCTTTTTCGCGGGCGTCTTCGTGATCGCGACGCGCATCGTCATCGTATGGAGCGTTTGCCCGGCGGTGCTCCAGTCGGCATCTTCTCGGCCGCGATCGGTCATCTGCCGCAGTTCGCTGCGAGGGAATTTTGAACCCCTTGTTGTGGCGCCGCCACAATGGGCGCGAAAGACGATCCCGTCGCCCCCCTCGTTGACGAAGAAGTGTCGCGGATCGACAAACGTCTTGAGCTCGGGCGAAACGATCTCGTCGGCTCCGCCCGAATCATCGGCGTCGATGGGGAGTGTCAGTTTCCAGTTCGATAGATCCAGAAGCTTTGCCGGCGGGTCGGCATCCACCAGCGAAACGGGGATCGCCAGAGCGAGAAACATTACAGCAAATTGGAGCATGGTGGGGTCCAGTTAACAGTCGGTAGGGCCGGGGCTCGCGTTGGCGCCGGTGTCGTCTCCGCGTAGAGCGTAATTGTAATGCGGCGCGAGTCGTGAGAGAGATAGCGTTTTCGGTGTTTGATCTGTTTCGGAACCCAAGCCATTGGGTAGGGCCGGCCCCTTTGGGCCTCGTGCGTGTGTTGTTCGCGGCCGATTTCCCAGGGCGTTGCCCTGGGCTGGCGTATCGCCGCCCCTTTGGGCCTGATGAGACGCGAAACAATCGCTCATGTTTTGGCTTCGATGCACAGCGGGCCAATCGTTCGGTTTCGTTGCCCGATCGAATCGAGTGTTCTACGCCCCAACGGGGGCGGCCCTATGTCAGCCCAGGGCAACGCCCTGGGACTCGATGTCGGAAACGTTTCGGCTACCGTCTTCGATCCCGTCGGGATGTCGGTGGCAAGATCGTTTTCAAAATAGAGGGGCGCTGATGTATTTCACGCCCGGACAAACGACTGCACCCAATGAAAAATACCCTGAGCGGGACTCGAACCCTAGCGGAAATCGTTGTTCAAACGGCGCGGAATCGGATAACACCCCATTATCCACCCCACCGATTTTCCAAGTCACCGATCCGGTGGAAGCTGAATTGCTGGCGCTCTGCCGGTCGCTGGGACCTACAGGACGGAATGAGCTATTGATGGTTGCCGCGAGGAAGGGGGGCTGCAAAGCTAGTTTTGCTCTAGTCCTTCCTTCAATAAGTTCTTGTCAAGCGACTTATCTTCGGCAACGTCACTGGTAGCTTCGGTAACGGTATCGAGGAGTTTGACTTGCTTCATTGGCACGTTAGCTAGCTTCGTGGCCGACGTGACTGATGGTACAGCTGCGAAGAAATCCACTGGCGAATAAGTTTCCTCCGTAGGATGCCGTTCATCCCGGTGTTGCATCGAGGCGAGTGAGGTCTCACTCTCGCCTTGAAAACTAGCCATAGCTGCGCTGCGGTTCAGTTGATTTATGACCCGCAAGGCATCGAGGGCAGAAACGTAACCATCTCCTGAAGTGTCGGGGAATCTTATCGATCCGGAGAGTTCACTACCGTTGGGAACCTCAATTGCCGACGAACCAGAATGCCGGCCTAATAGGTTAATGATTTGCAATGCGTCCAGTGCCGTGACTCCGTTCTTCGCGTTTACGTCGTTTGGTTCAACAGTGTTTTGCCACGGCGAGATCAGCTGAACTTCAACTGGTAGCTTTCCGCTCTGACCTTCCTGGTTGATCGCGTGATCTCTGGCGACACTCACAAAACGATAAGACTTGCCGAAAGTTCCAACGTAAATTGATTCTTGCGCACTCGTTGCAGTGAGCCAAGGTACCATGGGGCCGTCGTCTTCCGCGACAAAGATATCGAACGAGCGAATTCCAGTGCCGGCGTTATCGTCCAACCCCGACCAAGTAACCGTGATCTCTCGTGAGTCCTGTGTCTCGGATGGGAGTTCGATAACGCTGGTCGGTGCCGTCTCATCATCAGAAAACTGTCCCCATGCGAGTTGGAGCGTCGTTGCTCCAGGACCGCTCGTGCTGGCAATGTTACCCTCGGAATCTAGAACAAGGATTTTGCTTACCGTAAACGGGCCATCGATTCGTTGATCCAGGATGTCACTTGCATCAAAGGCTAAATCGATCGTGGTGTCGCCAGGGACTAGGGGCAGGCGTTGATAGGTGTCCGCGATGGATTGCCCGTTGGGGCCCGTTAAGATAGCGGCGAAGGAGTACTCCCCAGCGTCTCGGATCTCCGCCTGCAACGAAAATGTGATTTCAGGTTCGCTCGTTTCGGTTTCACTCGAACTGTTCTGTCCAAAGTCTCCAAGGGAAGTCGATTGGATTAGAACTGGAAATTCGGGGAAAAGTCGTTCGTCAGGCAGCGCGGAAGACGTTAGGCTGCGAACGAAATCCAACTCATTGCCTTGGTCGTCTTGGACGCGAATGTTTCGGACTTCAAACCCCATCTCTTCCTCGCCGAAACTGCGAGAAAACGATTCGAATCGAAGCGAAAGTTGATCGTCCTCGCTGGAGACGGTTTTTTCTTGTGAAGAATAACCAACGGCGTTCCCGTCGCTGTCATACAAAAATGCAGTCACCGTCACGTCTCTCGGTTGCTCGCCCGTGACGTTTAGGGTCAATGTCGCATCGACATAGATGCCAGCGGGTGTGATGACACCTTCAAGATCGTTGAGTTGCCCGATGGATAGATCGTCGGTCTCGCGGAATTCGACATAGTTGTAAGACTTTGTTGTGTAGTCGACTTGGGAGGGGGGGGCGTTCTCGGCGCTAACCGATGAAATGCCGCGTAGTTGAAGTGATCCGTCAATTCGTTGCGTTTTCAGCAGGTGACCAGAGATTTCAAACTCAACGGTGTTGATGCCCGGTTCTAATTCGCCGCTAGACTCGGCGAAATAGGTATTGCCGTGTTCGTCTTCGAATCGAGCGTTGATGAAATAGGTTCCCGCAGTAGTCGCCTCGACTTCGCCAGAAACCACAAGCGTCTTTTCGCCTTCATCGTTGTCGCGAATCTGGTCATCCGTGAATCCAACGAACTCGAAATTTGCGAACTCAGCATCGGAGATGAATTGGAAGGCAGGTTGAGTATTGCGCCTGGGATTCGCTTCGTCGGCACTGTTGTTAGGCTGGTAGTTGACTACTTCATCAATGAGGCCGAGGCTTGCCAGATCTGCAAAGTATTCTTCATCGCTGCCATCCGACGTGTTGAAACCGTAAGCTGCTAGGCTATCTGGATTATATGAATCAAATCCGTACCGCTCGTATTTTATCTCAAGGAAGTCAGGGACCTGATCGCAATCGGAATCTGGGGCTGCATCGACACCTACAAAACAACTGCCAGGGACTCCGTCATTTGGGATTGGGTACGTGTCGCGCAAGTAGTCGTGAGCGCGTTCGTGAGCCAATGTGCTTTCAACGGCATCGATCCCCTCTGAAACGACTTCGCTTCTGGTCGGACTGCTATCCGGCGTTTCGAAGGTCCAGTAGCTTACGGTCTTCGATAGGGCAGCGTGGTCATACAGAATGATCTCTCTGTTTGATGGAACGTAACTGCCGTAGAGTGTGCCAGGAAATGATAGTGCAGGGCCACCATACAAATATGTCAACGTTCCGTCGTTTGCCCCATGCTCTCGGTGACTTGTCGCTCCATCTTGGTCTTCAGACCAATATTGGAACCAGTTCTTGATGCCATCTCCGTCATCGTCTCCAAATTTTTCAAAGAAGATGTCCAGCGGATCAGATTGTTGCTGGTCTAGGTGATGCCCTGTTGCGAGCCCTGTATCCTCGGAGTTCAGTGTTACAGTGAATGAGTTTCCCGTGCCATAATGTTCTGAGGCTGGGTAGACAAGCGTGCAAAAAATGGCATCGCCGTCTTCAATAAGTCCCTCTTCTATCAAAGCGAGACGACAGTTTTCATCGGTCGAATCGCTGTCGACTTGGATCGGTAGACTGAGCGACTGCGATTCGCCTGCTTCAAAATCCAGATCAAAATAGGCCTGGCTTTCAAATCCGCTTTCTTGGGTTGTTATGGCAGCGAGCCAAAGTGGTTGTTGTGTTGTCGGTTGGTGGCTCAGCGAGTGGCCGTCAGAGCCATCGATTGTTGGCTTCGGAAAAGCCGGAATTGCATGGAGGGACTTGATCGCGGGAGGAGTCGGCTCGGGAAGCGACCCATTGAGCGTCATGCTTACCGAGACATCTGCATCCGCGTTAAAGTCTCCGTGATAGACGCCAGCTGATTCCGACATCGCCCACTGGAACGCGGCTTGGACGGCTGCTGTCCCCAGCTCTGAATAGCGAACTCCGTCGACTTCAATTGTTGTGACGTTCGTTCCAGGGGCAATGTTGATCGGGTAGGACGATGCGCCTGAGCTGTTAGAAACGTCTTCGTTTGTGAACGGGAGGCTGATGGAAACACCACTGCCGTCGGCTTCTCTGCAGGTGCCGGTCCAAGGATAGCCCGGCGTGGTATAACAGTGGCTTGTGTTTCCTTCCCGTGTGATTTCAACGTCGATCGAGCCCTCCAGCTTGTGGATTAACGCAGGGTCAATTCTCGCAAAGATAGTGACTTCGGACGACGCAAGCTCAACGTTCTTGAAGAAGGGGCCGCCCGAGCCACCGCCAAGATAATCGATGGTTCCGTTGACGGTTACCTGAAAGCTCCGGTCGCTGGTGGCGCTGCCGGACGCACTGTAAAACAGTTCGCCCGTGGCCGTTCCGGGCGTTGGGACATTTTGCACCTGCGATGTAAACTCAAGGTCAACAGACTCGGCAAGTTCTTCGCTTTCAGTGCTAAGAATCCGCGATTCGCCAACGCCGAAATCAAATTGCTCTTCGAGCTTCCCGTTCGCAGAGAAGAGGAACAGCGGGAGATTCTCCGCATCCAAGCACAGTCGCGATTCGAGAACCTCGAAGGAGAAGGACAGGCGTAACTTAGAGCTAGGCCGCCGGTTCTTCAGATGAATTGGCTTGCGATTCATGTTGACCCCTTAGGAAAGTGTGGCAAGGTAGCTAAATGCTACATTGGGTGGGGCTGGCTCTCTAGCGGGGGATGATCGATGTCGTTCCGTATCGGATTTCCTTGACTGGCGCAGAGTGGTTCCGGCTCGAACGGCAGACGCACCAAGGCCGGTTGGTTAAGAGCGGTTGTCTGAAGCTTTGCTATGGGGACCGCGAGCAAACGCCAGCAGGACGGCACAGGCGGTAACGTCAAGAAGTTATGTAGAGCACCGCTATCGTTGCCTGGGCATGTCGGCGCACTGAGGTCGTTGTTAGCGAACGAATTGCACTTTGCGTCCGATATCCGCTACCGTCGGGGGCCTGCAGTTTCAACGACGAAGTCCATCTAAACTAACGGCTGATTTAAAGTCCCAGCAGGGACGACGGCGACTGGCCAATCAACATCAGCCGCCGGCGTTTTCTTGGGGGGCGATTCCGCGAAACACGCAAGTCGAGAAAGCACGCCAACCCGATGAAGATGAAAAAGTACCCTGAGCGGGACTCGAACCCACGACCTACGCTTTAGGAAAGCGTTGCTCTATCCAACTGAGCTACCAGGGCGGTTGATGGGGCTGATTATCGCTTCCCTTGCGGCGTTGGTAAACGGTGCCTGAGGATGAATTTCCAAATCGTTGTGGGCGATCGAGAGAAGGGTTTAGGCTAGAATTGAGGCTGCAAATCGGTGGCGTTCGGCTGCTGCCGACCGCTCGATCCTCGCTCGATCCTCGCTGGATGCCCGCCATGTCTCCGCTTCGAATCGCCTACTCTTTCTGCCTGGGGATGCTGCTGTTCGCATCGCCCGCATCGGCTCGCACCTGGACCGATAGCACGGGAGCTTACAAGATCGAAGCTGATTTTGTTGGCTTCGACGGCTCGATCGTGCAACTGAAAAAGGCTGATGGTTCGATCTCGCGGCTGCCGATCGCTCGATTGAGCCACCGCGATCAGGTGTGGGTTCGCGCGGAGATGAAACGGCAGACCATGCCGACCGATAAACCGGCAGCTTCGGCAGCGGAGGGACTGGCGTCGACCGATTGGCCCGGGTGGCGCGGTCCGCAGCGCGATGGGATCTCGCGCGAACAGGGGCTGCTGAAAGAATGGCCCAGCGGCGGCCCGCCTCTTCTGTGGTCCTCGCGTGGACTCGGCAACGGGTTTTCTTCTTTGGCGATCGCCGGCGACAAGATCTATACGATGGGAAAGAAAGCGGGGCAGGTTCAGCTGGTCTGCGCTAGCCGCGACGACGGGACGGTGATCTGGGAAACGCCGGTCGGCGACGGCAGCGATCCCAATTGTACGCCGACGTTGGATGTCGAAGCCGGTCTGGTCTACGGACTCTCGCATGCAGGAGACTTGCTGTGCGCGTCGGCCAGCGACGGCGCGGTCGTTTGGCGAAAGAACTTTCCGAATGATTTCGGCGGCCGGATGATGTCGATGTGGGGCTACAGCGAATCGCCGTTGATCGATGGCGATCGACTGATCTGCACTCCCGGCAGCGATCGAGCGGTGATGGCAGCTCTCGATAAAAAGACAGGGGATGTGATCTGGCAGACGCCGATGCAAGAGGGAACGGCGGGGTATGCGTCGCCGGTGATCAGCCACGCCGGTGGGATCAAACAGTATGTGAATCTGGTCGGCAAAGGATTGATCGGCATCCGCGCCGCCGATGGCGAGCCGTTGTGGCATTACCCTCGCGTTGCGAACACCACAGCCAATGTGCCGACACCACTTGTCGACGGGAATTTTGTCTTCTGTTCCAGCGGGTATGGCGACGGCGGCAGCGCGCTGTTGGAACTGAAGAAGCAGGGGCGGACGATCCGGTATCGCGAGGTCTATTATAAGGACAACCGCACGCTGCAGAATCATCACGGCGGGATGATCCTGATCGATGGCAAGATCTACATGGGGCATGGCCACAACCAGGGCTTTCCCCGCTGTGTCGATCTGCGCAGCGGACGGACGGTCTGGGGCGAAGGGCAACGCGGGCCGGGCAAAGGTTCGGCGGCGATCGTGGCGGCCGATGGGCATCTGGTCTTTCGCTACGAAGATGGCGTCGTGGCCTTGATCGAAGCGAATCCCGGCGGCTACCAATTAAAGGGAGAGTTCAAGCCGGCGTCGGTCAACGGCAAAGCTTGGGCGCATCCGGTGATCGCGGGCAAACGGTTGTATCTGCGCGATCAAGACGAACTGCACTGTTACGACATCGGTGCGGGATCATGATTAGAGAAAGGGTGGATGGAAAGGTGCGGGGTTTCAGGCAGGGAAAAGACCGAAGCGATCGCATCGGTATGGGAGCATAAAGGGATGGATGGAAAGGAAGCGACGGCCAGCGGCGTCTGGCGGATCTTGGACGCGTCGTGGAATCGGGCCAGCGAAGGGCTGCGGACGATCGAGGAGTACGCGCGATTTGTGCTCGGCGATCCGCAGTTGTCCGAACAGCTGAAACAGCTGCGCCATCAGACAGCTACCGCAGCGGAGGGCTTGCCGCGTTCGCAGCTGTTGGCCGCTCGCGACACGCCCGGCGATGTCGGCACCGCGATCGAAACGCCTACCGAAACCGAGCGCGTCGACGCGTTAGCGGTGGCGATCGCCGCTGCGGCTCGCGTGCAACAATCGCTGCGTTGCCTGGAGGAGTACGGCAAGATTGTCGACAGCGGGATCGGCCGCGCGTTCGAAGCCTGCCGCTACCGCTCGTACACGCTGTTTGCGACGCTGGAACAATTGAGTCAACGGCGCGATCGGTTGGCCGATTGCCAGTTGTATGTGCTTGTCGACGGCGGCGATTCGATCGAAGCGATGACTGCTACGATCGCAGAGCTTGCGGAGGCGGGAGCGGATTTGATCCAGTTGCGCGATAAGCGATTGAACGATCGCGAACTATATGAACACGCCGCGGCGGCAGCGGCGACGCTGAGGCCCAGCCGCTGTCTGTTTATCGTCAACGATCGCCCCGACATCGCGGCGGCGGTGCATGCCGACGGCGTGCACGTTGGCCAAGACGAACTGCCCGCCACGGTTGTTCGTCAGATCATCGGTCCGGAAAGATTGTTGGGGGTGTCGACGCACTGCGTGGCTCAGGTCGAGCAAGCGGTTTCCGACGGAGCCGACTACATCGGTTGCGGACCGACGTTCCCATCGGGGACGAAGTCGTTCGAAGCGTTTCCGGGAACCGAATTCTTACGCGATGCAGCGGCAACGACAACTCTGCCCGCTTTTGCGATTGGCGGGATCGGGGCGGAGAACCTGGAATATGTGCTCGACGCCGGATTCTCGCGCGTTGCGGTGGCGGGAGCGATCACGCGGAGCGAGTCGCCATCGGCGATGGTGGCGGAACTGAAACAACGGCTGCTGCGGCAGGATGAATCAACGAACAGGTGAACGTGTCGATGAAATTTTCTAGTCAAGGAACTGTCGGTCTGTTGTCGGCGATGCTGTTGTTGTTGGTTGTCGGCATCGGAGTCGCCGCGTCCGGTCCCGCCGCGGATGAAGCGGGGATCGAAAGCACGCAGTGCACGATCGAGTGCAAGGATGTGGGGGAGAGCAGTGGTGTGGCGGCGTCGTGGCGGCACGAGGGGATCTTGTGGACGCATAACGATTCGGGCGATTCGCCGCGATTGTTTGCGATGGATCAGCAGGGACGTCATCGCCAGGAGGTCGAGATCTCCGGCGCCAAGCATGTCGATTGGGAGGACATCGCGTCGTATGAGTTGGACGGCCGGCCGCAATTGCTGATCGCCGATGTCGGCGACAACGGGCGGCGGCGAAAAGAAGTCGTCTGCTATCGCGTGAACGAACCGAAGCTGGGGAACAAGCGGATCAAGGTCGACCAGATCTGGCGGATCCAATATCCCGACGGGCCGCGCGATTGCGAAGCGGTGGCTGTCGATGTGCAGGAGCGGGTGATCCTATTGGCGTCCAAGGTGAGAAATTTTGCGGCGGACGTTTATAGCGTTCCGTTGGAGACGGGGGAGAAGGATGCGAAGGTGATGGCAACGCGCGTGGGAACGATCGCGATGCCGATGATCACCGCGATGGATATCGATCCGCGCGATGGGCGGATCGTGGTCGCATCGTATGTCGACGCGATGATCTTTCCCCGGAAGCAGGTTGCTGGCGGCGGGAAGACCGATTGGGAAGCGACCTTCGCTCAAACGCCGACGCTGTTGCGGACGCCTTGGCGTCGCCAGGGGGAAGCGATCTGCTTCGACCGCCACGACGATGCTGTCTGGCTGACGAGCGAAAAGAAGCCGGCGCCGCTGATCCGCGTCGCGGTCCCTCGCTAGTGAGCGGCAGTTAAAAGACAACGGTCCTCGCTTAAACACAATGCCGTTCAACGAAGCGTAGTGGACGAGGCTACGAGTCCTGTTGCATGCATCAGACAAAATCGCTGGGACTCGTAACTTCGTCCACAACATCCCGCCGCTAATTCTTGCGACGGACCGAGGCTCCTTCGTTGCGCGACTGAGTACGAGCACGATGATTGAATCGTGCGTTCGGCGATCTAGCTGTCCAGTCGCCGCTTCGTCCAGTCCGCCGGTGCCCGTCAATTGCGACGGCGGCTAGGATTGTGAATATTCAAAGGTGACGGGTTCGCGACCAACGTCAGTTAACCTACCTTCAGCACGCGGTTTATCCACGGATTTGCTTGCCGCCACCCGACCAATCCAACGAGCGCAACGATGTCCCAATACGAAGTCGAACTGAAATTTCCGGTCGCCGATCTGGCGGCGCTTCGCAGGCAATTGATCGATCGCGGCGCGCGGCCGCTGGGGATCCAGCAGCATCGCGATACCTATTACAACCATCCCTGCCGCGATTTTGCCGAGACGCACGAGGCGCTGCGGATCCGCCGCGTCGATGATCAGCCGATGATCACCTACAAAGGGGCCAAGCTGGATAGTCCGGTGAAGACGCGGATCGAGCTGGAGTGGGCGTTGGGAGCTGGCGACGTCGACGGTTCGAACACCGAAGCGATGTTGGTTCATCTGGGATTCCGCCGCGTGGCCGAGGTCGCTAAGCAGCGAGAGTCGTTTGCGGTTCAGCCGGAGGCGCCGTCGAGCGAGTTGACGGTGACGTTGGACGATGTTCAGCGAGTCGGCACGTATGCGGAGATCGAATGCATCGCCGAGGCCGACGGGATCGAGCGGGCTCAGGAATATGTGCAAGCGTTTGCCGAATCGTTGGGCTTGCAGAATCCCGAAAAACGAAGCTATCTGCGGATGCTGCTGCAGGCCGATGGCTAGGCCCGCTCGCGGCGGATCGTCGTCGCATTCGAGGATCGCACGTGGCAAACCGCCACACATCGCAAGCGATCCCCCTTTGTTCGTTTCGGCTGCCGCGGTTTAAACTGCAAGTTGTTCCGCAGATCGGTGGCCCATCGTGCCGCCGCCGCGTTGCGATCTGCCGCGACGCTGCATTTCAGTTCTCACAGCCCAGGAATCGGTCATCTCCGAGCTCATCGAAAGCTCTCCCGCCAGCAACGACGACGCGGACGTTCCCGATCGGGAATCGCCCGTCGAGGATCGCGTGCCCGCCGCGGCGTCGAAGAACTTCATCGTATTGATGCTGTATCAGGTGGTCTTGCGGGTCGGTTGGATCTTCAAGACCGAGAGCGTGATCATGCCGGCGGTGTTGGACTTTTTGGGAGGCAGCGGGATGCTGCGCGGCTTGCTGCCGCCGATCAACCGAGTCTGCCAAAGCTTGCCGGCGCTATTGATGGCCGGGCAGATGCAGATGGCTCCACGGAAGAAGAGCTGGTTGTGCGTTTGCACGGTGTTGATGGCGATCTGTTTTGCGTTGCTAGCGGTCGGGTTCTGCTTGCTGGATGCGCATCCCGTCACGCTGCAGGTCTTTTTCATCGCCATCTACGCGATCTTCTTTGTCGCGACGGGGATGACGCAGGTGCTGTTTCATACGCTGCAGGGCAAGTTGATTCCGGTGGGAGATCGTGGTCGTTTGCTGTTGGTGACAAATGTCGTTGGCGTGACGGCGGCGGTCGGGGCTGTTTGGATCTGCATGCCAGCTTGGGTAACGGCTGAAGGAGTCGAATTCCATTGGTTGTTTGCCACATCGTCGATCGCGTTTTTCGTCGCCGCAGCGATCGCTTGGTGCGTCGACGAACCGGCGGTGATCAGCGAAGCGCCCGAAGCGGTTCAGGGAATACGGGCGCGGTATGCGGAAGCTGTCTTGCCGTTTCGCGACGACCCCAATTTTCGACGGCTCGCAATCGCAGCGGCTCTGTTTGGTTCGACGATCATGTTGTTCCCGCACTACCAATCGCTTGGCCGCGGCGGATTGCTGGGGGGCGATTTTCGCAGCCTGATGTTGTGGTTGATCGTGCAGAATCTGGGGACCGCCGCGTTCAGTATGGTCGTCGGTCCGTTAGCCGATCGTCGCGGCAATCGGATCGCGCTGCGGTTGGGATTGATCGGTGTGACCGCGGCGCCGTTGTTGGCGATCGGGTTGGTTTGGACCGAGATCGCGTGGGCGTTTCCGATCGTGTTTGTGTTGGTTGGGCTGACGCCGGTGTTGCTGCGATTGTTTATGAATTACACCTTGGAAGTCGCCCCGACCGACAAGCATCCGTCGTATCTGGCGGCGATCAGCGTCGCCACGGGATTGCCGGTGCTCTGTTCTCCGGTTGTTGGAATGATGATCGATCGGGTAGGTTTTTCGCCGGTATTTGTGGCGATTTCGCTGTGTGGCGTCGCAGCGTGGTGGATTTCGGGGCGACTGGAAGAGCCACGTTGTTCGCAGAGCAACCGAAAGCGATGATGGTCGTCGTTGGAACCGCGAGAGCGATCGCATGTGGCGGTCGTTCGAACGATCGGACTCTTAGGAAATTGAGATCATGAAGGTGGTATGGGGATGTTAGCCGAGCCGGGACGAACAGCTTACGACGTGAACTTTGGACTGCTTGGGTTTCCCGTTCGAATCTCGATCGGGTTCTGGATCATGGCGCTTGTTTTTGGGTACGACCTCGTCACTCAACTGGCCCAATTGTTTCCGGGCAGCCGGGGTCCATTGTTGCTGTTGTGGATCTTGTCGGTCTTCGTATCGATCTTGGTTCACGAGCTTGGACACGCCTTGGCGATGCGAGCGTGCGGGCAACATGCGTCGATTGTGCTGTATCACTTTGGCGGCTTAGCGATTCCGCAAAACACGTTTGGCGCGGGGTTTTCCAAAAAAAACAACTCGAAAGCAGAAAAAATTTTTATCACCGCTGCGGGCCCGTTAGCTCAGTTAATGCTGGCGGGGATCGTGATCGCGGTCGCTAAGGCTCGCGGGTTTGAGATTTTGTTGATGCCCGAATTTCTCGCGTCGTTGCCGAGCTTGGCAGGGGGACAACCCATCGATTCCCCTGGTATGTTTGGCTTGGTAAATTTTTTGGTCTGGCCCAGCGTGATGTGGGCTCTGTTGAACCTGATCCCGGTGTATCCACTTGATGGAGGGCAGATTGCCAAGGAAATCATTGAGCTTTTTGGTGGAACCGCCTATCACGCGATCGTCTTGTCACTGGTTTGCGCGGTGCTGATGGCGGCCTGGGGAGTCACTTCGGGGCGATTGTTCATGACCCTGTTGTTTGTTTCGTTAGCGTACAGCAACTACGAGATGTTAACCGGCGGCGGTCCGCGACGCCGCTTCTGAACCGCTGGATCGTTGGCGATTCGCGTTTGGTGGACTCTGTTTTTTGTCTCTTCAGAGGCCGTGGAAACTGCGATTCCGACGCCCTGTTTTTGTGGAAAAGATGTTGCATTAACTTGCAATGTTCGTACAGTTACGCGACAGAACGCCAGTCGTGGACTGCGTTTAGCGTCTTGAACGGTCAAGGCGTATACACCATTACGGTGTTCAATTCGTCGGCGGGTGTGGCCGGTGTCGGGTGAACCATTCGACACAAGATCCCGCCGGGCATTCCCCAAGCGGAGGAAAACAGTGGCAAAGAAAAAAGCGACCAAGAAGAAGGTTACCAAGAAAGCGGTAGCGAAGAAGGCACCTGCCAAGAAGGCAACCGCCAAGAAGGCGCCTGCGAAGAAGAAGGCAGCTGTCAAAAAGGCTCCCGTGAAGAAGGCTGCTGCTAAGAAGGCGCCTGCGAAGAAGAAGACGACCACGAAGAAAGCCCCCGTAAAGAAGAAGGCTGTTGCTAAGAAGGCTCCTGTGAAGAAGGCTGCCGTCAAGAAGAAAGCAACCAAGAAGGCTGCCAAGAAGGCTGCCGTCAAGCGAAAGACCACCAAGAAGCGCTCTTAAGCCTCTCTCATCGTCGATCCATTCAAGACGCTGTTCCACGAAGATGTGGAACAGCGTTTTTTGTTTGCCCAGCGAAGCTGGCAAACCCAGTCGGTGCTTGTCACCGACCAAGCCCTGTTCATGGGGAATTGAATCCGATTCGCAAGGGTTCCGCCGGTGACTGCGGGTCTGAAGGAAGCGATAGGATGACGATGGAACGTAGCGAAAGCGAACCCGATTCGGCTGCCGGCGGGGGCGAGCGTGCAAAAAGTCGCGATGCCCGATACATGAACAGCCGCCGGAAGTGTTTGGGGACGTCATCATCGTCAGGGAGCCAGTGCAGTAACTGGGGAGACCTGACATTATCCGTGGCCGCGTTAGCTCCCCCAAAGGCGAAGCGTGAGAAGCCGGTAAGGTCGCTTCAAGTGGAAACACAAGAAGCGATCGATGTGGTGTCAGGAGTCAGATGAACCCGTAGTAGTGAATAAGTCGCGGCCCGTGAAAGCTGGTAACAGTCTGGAGGACAAAACCGTGGCGACGACGTGCAAAGCATCGGCGGTAACCGAAGCGAGTCACGCCGGACAGAGATGACTCAAAAGGTCATCACTGGATGCGAAGGGGTGAAGTTTTACTTGTGATTGGAGAGAACACCGAAAACGAGCAATCGGCAGCCGACACAATCCGAGAAGATCGAAGGTCTCGGGGAACGGTCCACAGTGGCGATGCGGGGAACTGCTGAGCTGCTCGATTCGTCCGTCGGCGTGGAAGTAACTCAGCAAACTCGACGCCTCGCGATTGTCCTTTACTGGAATAGCACACGAGGCGTCCGCTGAGTGAACCGCCACCCTGCCAACCGATTCGACAGAAAGCGATCGACCCAACGAAAGACCACCGACCGACAGTCATGAAGCGAACCTACTACAGCCTCTACGACCGACTGCTTGATCGCCGAGCTTTGGCTCGCGCGTTCGAGAAAGTCCGACGTGCCAAGGGTGCACCTGGCATCGACGGGCAAGCGATCGATGCGTTTGAAGCTGATTTACTGGGGGAGCTGACGCGGTTGGTGAGCGAACTGCGGAGCAAGACTTACCGGCCCAGTGCGGTCCGCCGAGTTTCGATTCCGAAACCGGAAGGCGGCCAGCGGCATCTTGGCATCCCAACAGTTCGCGACCGAGTCGTCCAGCAAGCGTTGCTGGACATCCTGCAGCCGATCTTTGATCCTGACTTTCATCCATCAAGCTACGGTTACCGACCGGGCCGCAGTTGCCAACAGGCGGTTGCCAAAGCAACGATGTTCATCCGGCGATATGGTCTCGACCAAGTCGTCGATATGGATCTCTCGAAATGCTTTGACCGGTTGGATCACGGCTTGATTCTCTCGTCGATCCGTCGTCGGGTGACCGATGGCAGCATTTTGAATCTGATCAAAATGTTTTTGACCAGCGGAGTGATGAACGAAGGTGTCTGGGATGCGACGGAGCTTGGCAGCCCGCAAGGCGGTGTTGTCAGTCCCCTGATCGCCAATATTTACCTGGATGCTTTCGATCAGGAGATGATGCGTCGTGGTTACCGAATCGTTCGGTACGCCGACGACATTCTGATCCTGTGTCGGAGCAAGCGATCGGCGGCTCATGCGATGAGCGTTGCAGTGGAGATTCTGGAAGGTGATTTGAAGTTGACCGTCAATCGCGATAAGACGCACCTGACTTCAGCCTGTGAGGGTGTGAAGTTCTTGGGCGTCGTGATCGGCAGCATGCACACTCGCATTGCTGCCGAGAAAGTCGCGGCCTTCAAGGCGAAGGTCAAAGTGATCACTCGCAAGAACAGCCCGGTGAACTTGGAGAAGGTCATTGCTGACCTGAATCCGGTGCTTCGTGGCTGGGGCAGCTACTTCCGGATGGCGAACTGCAAAGGTCTGTATCGCGAGTTGGCTAGATGGATTCGGCGACGATTACGGGCCAAGCAACTCGCGTTGTGGAAGAAACCGACGCGTCTGATTCGCCGCTTGCGGCAGGTCGGCGTTCGTGGTGACCTCCAGAAGATGCGAATGACCGCGTGGCGTACGTCGCGTAGTTCTTACGCCAGTATGGCCATCAGCAATGGCTTCCTGGCGGAACTTGGCCTGTTTGACTTGACCGAATTGGAGACCGGAGTCCTTCCTGGATTAACCTAGGCAAGTAAAACAGGAGCCGTATACGGACCCGTACGTACGGTTCTGTGAGAGGGCTGAGTCAGCGGTCGCTCCGCTGGCTCACCCTACTCGATTGTAGCTTGATCCGCGTCGATGCCTCGCTCGATGCCTGCTCCGCGCAACCACCGCACCTCCGCTGCGGCTTTCGGCTTTCGTGCGGGCGTGGCGGGCGTGGCGGGCGTGGCGGGCGAAGTGCCGGATCTCACGCGAGCCGCATCGATCGACTTCTCGGATTGCCTCTGCAATCCAATCCCACGATTCGCCGCTGCTGTGCGGCTGTGGACTGTTCTGCGCGACCGCTCTCTTTGCGTCCGATCGAATTCACGCTGCGCCGCGGTAGCGCGGGAGGCTGTTTCGGGGACTGTAGGGACTCAAAAAACAGGCTCTTGCTGTCGTGGGAATGCCATCGCCGGGGGCGGCACGGTATCTGTCTGACGTCTGTCGCGGCTGTGCTTAAGTTTGTGACTTCCGATGCTCAAGCTCTGGGCATATCGCCCTTGAGAGGTAAGGGCGAGAAGGGGCGTGAAGAAAAAAAAGGAACGCTTTGGGACGGCGTTTTGCAGTGAATCGGAGGTCAAATTGCGAGTGGTCAAAAGTCTTTGGCATAGCCGTTGCAATAAGCACACCTCCAGCTGACCTAGCACCGATCCGGTCGAGACCACAATGGCCCGGGCAAACAACGGATCGAGGCAAGGAGCGATCAGCAAACACTGTTTAGGCGGCTGAGCGTTTCTGCCGTTCCTCGCGTTAGTCAAAAGTCCTCAGAAAACAGAAGAGAATCATTCATGTTACAGGTTGGAAGAATTCCGGGATGGTCGCTTGCGATCATCGCTATCGGGTTGTTGGGGGTGAGTCTGTCACTTACGTCGGTTGCATTTGCGCAGGATGCGGAACCGGCGACCACGGAAGCCACTGAGGCTGCCGGCGTAAGTGACGCTCCGCCCGTCGAAGAAGAGGTAGTGGTTGAAGAAGAAGTCGAAGCGGGTTCGGAAGTTGGTTACGCGTTGGACAACGCGATCTTGTTCTTATGTGCTGTTTTGGTTTTGTTCATGCAAGCTGGCTTCGCGATGGTCGAAGTTGGTTTGAACGCTGCCAAGAACACGATCAACATCCTCTACAAGAACGTGATGGACCTTTCGGTCGGTGCGTTGTTGTTCTTTGTGATCGGCTTCGGATTGATGTATCCGGGCAGCTACAAAGAAGATCCCAACCCTTATTTCGACTTTGGTGGCGTGGGAATCTACGCTGCTAGCGAAGGTCAAACCTTCAGCCCCGATGTCGATTGGTTCTTCCAAGCCGTCTTTGCTGCGACCGCTGCGACGATCGTTTCGGGTGCTGTCGCCGGCCGGATGCAATTCAAGGCTTATTTGATCTACAGTGCGATCCTGACCGGGATCATCTATCCAATCAGCGGCTACTGGAAATGGGGCGGCGGATGGTTGACCCAATTCGATGGCGGATTGGCTTTCCAAGACTTCGCCGGATCGGCAGTTGTCCACGCTTGTGGCGGTTTCGCTGGCTTGGCTGGTGCGATCATCTTGGGCCCACGCCTGGGACGTTTCGCGAGCGACGGAAAATCGGTTCCAATGCCCGGTCACAACATCGCTTTCGCAGCCCTGGGTGTCTTCATCCTGTGGGTTGGATGGTACGGATTTAACCCTGGCAGCCAATTGGCATTCCAATCGGCAGCCGACATCGACGCGACCACTTTTATCGCCGTCAACACAACCCTTTCGGCAGCCGCTGGTGTTGTCGCTGCAACGGTCGTCAGCTGGATCATGTTCGGCAAACCCGATCTTTCGATGAGCCTTAACGGTGCTTTGGGTGGATTGGTTGGCATCACCGCTAACTGCGATTGCTTCAGCAACACGTGGGCGATCGTTATCGGTGGCGTCTCGGGTGTGATTGTTGTCGCCGCGATCGTCGCTTTGGACAAATTGAAGATCGACGATCCCGTCGGTGCCTTCCCCGTACACGGTGCTTGTGGAGTCTGGGGCTGCTTGGCCATCGGATTCCTGCCAAACACTCACTTGGACGGTGGAGCGACAAACTTCATGGTGCAGTTGATCGGTACCGCCGCGATCTGTGCATGGGCGTTTGTCACGATGATGGTCCTGTTCCTGATCCTCAAAGCTGTTGGTGTTCTGCGTTGCTCGGCTGAAGAAGAGACCGCTGGCTTGGATATCTCCGAGCACGGTATGCACGCTTACCCAGCAGAAAGCTTGGCTCCAGCAGCCGGCTAATGTTCGCTCAAGAGTGGCTGTGAGCTAGCCTGGCTCGCGGACGCTATTTGAATCTTCTCGGCTCTTGCCTGGGCCAGAGGATACCCCAATGGCTCGCGGTGGATGTCCGCCTCATCCACCCGAGCCGGGGTTTTTACTTCTCTTTGCACCGACCGATTCCAGTCGGTGCCTCGATCGCAAACACGAGCGATCGACTCGCGATGCAGCCGGTTGTTGCCCCTTCCAAGATCAAGCCTAGTTGTCACGGCGTGTGATCGTTGGCTAGATTCATCGCAGTCTCTCACTCCTTTCGATCGCGCCGATCCACCGGAAAGCCCCGTCTGATGAAACTGATCATTGCCATTATCCAGCCCGACAAACTGGAAGCGGTCAAGAAAGCGCTGACCGAGGTCGAAGTCTTCCGCTTGACGGTTGTCGATTGCCAAGGCTTCGGCCGCCAGAAAGGTCAAACCGGCGTCTATCGCGGCCACGAGTTCTCCGTCACGCTGCTCCGCAAAGTCCAGCTGCAGATCGCCGTCAACGACGAGTTTGTGCAGCCGACAGTCGATGCGATCCTCTCCGGCGGTCGAACCGGCGAAGAGGGGCAGATCGGCGACGGCAAAGTCTTCGTCTTGCCAATGGACGATTGCGTGCGAATCCGCACAGGCGAACGAGGCACCGAAGCGATCTAAAGCGGGTTTGCGACGATCCCGAAGCACGCGATGATCCCGTGCGAGACGTTCCCGCAGGGACCGCAGACGGTAGCCGGAGGTCGTCGCGCAGCGGCGCCCTCCGGATGACGCGGCCCAAACGCTCGCGAAAATCCCGGAGGGATTGCAGATCGATGTGCGACCCCGTCGGGGGCGGTGTGCGATAACACGATTCGTACCGTGTTCGATCCCGTCGGGATCTTGGGGGGCGACTCGCACGGTTCGGCTGAAGCCTCCACTCCAGCTGTTCGCTACGCTCAAACCACCGGCTACCGTGTTCGATCCCGTCGGGATCTTGCGGACGACTCGCGCGGTTCGGCTGAAGCCTCGACTCCAGCGCTCGCTACGCTGGGTCGTAGCCTTGGCTGCCGATGCCGCGTCCCTTGGGCATGAACTTGCACAGACCGATGCCGAGGAAGTAGAGCAGGATCAGGGGGACCATCAGGGCGATCATGCTGTAGATGTCCGCAGGGGTCAGAATCATCGAGAGGACTGCGATCACCAGTACCGCGATCCGCCAGCTGGAGATGTAAGCTTCGGTTGCGAACAGCCCGATCCGCTGCAGGAACAGCATCACCAACGGCAGCTGGAACGCGATTCCAAAGCCCAGTGGCAGCAGCAGCACAAAGTTCACGTAGTTGCTGAGCCGCGGCACCAGGTCGACGTTAAGCGTGGCGTTAAACGTCAAAAGGAAGTCGAGGACATACTGCAGCACCAGGAAGAAAGCTAACACGACGCCCGAAACGAATAGCACGACGCTGAAGGGCATGTAGATGTAAACGTATTTGCGTTCGTGTTCGTACAGTCCCGCCGCGACGAAATTCCAGATGTGGAAGAAGATTCCAGGGCTGCCGATAATCGCACCGATCACCAGGCCTGCTTTCAGCCAGATCATGAACGGCTCTTCCATTTGGAACGAGCTGAGGCCCGCTCCGGCCGACCGCCAGATCGTGACAGGTTTTAGATTCTTTTCGGGGTTCTCGAAGACGGCGTCGGGGACCTGAGCATCGATCGTTGTCAACGAACCGCCAGTCGCCTCGGTGGCTTTGGCTTCCGTCTCGCCGGCAGTCGGTTTGGCTGGCTCCGCCGACGGTTTGGCGCCGGTTGGCTTGGGCTTGGCCGCTGGCTTCGCTTCGTCGTCCGGCTTTGCGGCAGGTTCTTTCTCGCTCTTTTTCGCTGTATCCGCTTTTGCAGCGGCTGCCGGTTTCGGCTTGGCAGCGGCGGCAGCTTTCGCCTTTTGTTCGTTCTCTTGGCGTTGGGCTTCCTCCTGCTCGACAGCTTTCTCGTCGACCATGTAGATAGTCTCGTAGATCATCCCCTTTTCGATCAGCCATCTCTTCATCGGCTGAGCATCGGCGGCGTGGGGATCGATGTCCATCTTGTAGAGCGTCTGGTCGGCCATGAAACGCGTGATCGCACCCTCCAGCGGCACCTGCACAAACTGGACGACTCGATCGGCGAAATAGAGTCCGATGGCGAGGCCAAAGGCGAGCCAGACCGCCGCTTTGAGCAGCGATTTGCGGAGTTCTTCGAGATGTTCGCCGAACGTCATCGTCGAACCCTCGAACAGATCGTCTTTGGGCGCTTTGGCGGTATTCAGTGCGTTTTGTGCTTTGGCTTGATTCACGGTTCTATCAAACAACTGAAAGGGAATGGATGGAAGGAGGTCGGTGGCATGTGGGGCGCCAGCGTCGCGATTTCATCGAATGCAGTCCCAGCGTACCGGGAGCTTTATCGTGTGGAATCAGCGGAAACGACTCGCCTGTTGGGCAACTGCGTCGCGGTAAACGCGAGCGAATTGGGTGGCCATGGGATCTCTCTGCCGTGGATGAATGAGACGATTTTTAGCCACGGCGAAAGCAAACAAATCAACCAGATTGGGACTGTTTGGACCGCGAGAATTTGGGGGAGCCTTTCCAGGTGTTTGAAACCGGTTATCCACACAGGCCTTGCCGTTGGCTGAGCCGCGTGGATCGGAAAGCCTTTTCAGTCTAGTTGATTCCCTCCACAAAGCAATACAATAGCGACGCCGATTGTTCTCTGGTGCGAAGCGATCGCTTCGCTTCGACAGTTTTCGGCTGCTCCCACTCGTTCTCCCTTTTCACCCCGGCGCCACCGATGCAAGCTCCGCTCCGCTTCCAACCCCTGTTTCGCGAATACATCTGGGGGGCGCGTCGGTTGGGGAGTGTGTTGGGCAAGCCGATTGGCGATGCTCCGCGGTACGCCGAGAGCTGGGAGATCGTCGACCACGGCGAGGATCAAAGCATCGTCGCCGACGGGCCGCTGGCCGGCCAATCGCTCTCGGATCTGCTCCGCACTTCCGCCGCCGATCTGCTGGGGGCCGAACTGGCCTGCGACCGCTTTCCGCTGCTGCTGAAATACCTCGACTGCGACCGCGTCCTGTCGGTCCAAGTCCATCCCGACGACGCCTACGCGCAAAAGATGACGCCCCCCGATCTGGGCAAGACCGAAGCCTGGTACATCATCGCGGCCGATCCGGGCAGTCTGATCTACGCCGGGCTCAAGGCTGGCGTGGGGCCCGATGAGCTTCGCGCCGCGTGCGCCGCCGGTCGCACCGAAGATGTTCTGCACACCTTGCAGCCATCGGCTGGCGATTGCGTCTTCATCCCCGCCGGGACGGTCCACGCGTTGGGGAGCGGTTTGTTGGTCGCCGAAATCCAGCAGTCGAGCGATACGACGTTTCGGCTGTTCGACTGGAACCGCGTCGACGATGCGGGGAACAGCCGCCCGCTGCACGTCAGCCAAGCGATCGAAGTGACCGATTACGGTCGCGGGCCTGTCGAGTTTCAAAAGCCGCAATCGCTGCCGACCGGCGGCCAGCGATTGGTCGGCTGCGATAAGTTTTTCCTCGATCGCTACTGCGGCGGTTCGCAACACGAAGTCGGCGGCGACGGGCGGTTCCGGATCCTGACAGTCGTCACCGGGGGGGCGTCTGTCGCTTGGGGGGATGGGCAGTCGATGCCTCTTCCGCTGGGCCAGACCGTTCTGTTGCCCGCGTCGCTGGGCCAGGTGCAGCTGTTGGGAGGCGACGCCGATACCGTCGTCCTCTGCATGGGAATGCCGTAACGCACGCGGGGACCCTCGACTTGGGTGGGACGCCTGGCATTAAATTGTGCGGCGTGTAGCGGTCCTCTGCCGCCGGGATCTGTTGTTGCAGAAGCGGCCGACGGCGTGCCGATCCCTAACACCAGTCATGACGCTTTGCTAGCAAGTGAAGTTGCCATTGGCGGGCGGTAGCTGAAAAACCTATGCTCCCACCCCTCCCCCTCTCCATCAGTTACTGGCAAAAGGCACATCCCATGCGATATTCCCTCGCGATCATCGCTGCGATTGGCTTCGTTTCGGTTGGCTGCCGCGGGTATAGGACGCCGTTCAACACGTCCCCCGGCACGACACAACAGCAACGATTTGAAGCGGTCGCACACGATCCTTACCCCGAAAACGACTTGGGGCCTGCAGTTGTCGGCGGTCGCCCGCGGGACTATCAGAAACCGATTGCCGAACCGGTCCGCGATAAGATGTACAGCGAGAAACGCTCCTGGTTTTCCAATTGATCCGCCTCGGCAGTGCTCCGGTCCGACCGGTCACAGCCCTCTCAATCGGTCGATCGCAGGGAAAAGTAGGACGATAAGGGCAGCTTGTATACGCCCGTACCCTACTCTAATGATCAGGGTTTACGTTATCGTTGATGTTTGAATCGTCCGCTACAACATCAAGCGGGACCGATCAGTGTTTCAGTTTGAGGTATCAGCCGGCACGCGCTAGCGTCCGGTTCTCCGGACAACCGGACGCTAGCGCGTGGCGGCTGATTTGCGCAGAGACAAATTACTGATTGGCCCTGCATCATCAAGTCGAGCCAGATGCCCAACCCGCCCCGCAAAAAGAAGAGCCCTCAAACGAAAGTCGCCAGCGAATCCGAGACCTCCATGGTGCGGCTGCAGCGCGTGTTGGCATCGGCCGGATTTGGCAGCCGGCGGAAGTGTGAGGAGTTGATCACCGAGGGGCGTGTCGATATCGACGGCCAACCCGTCATCGAACTCGGGACCCGCGTCGATCCGCGCGCGTCGAAGATCCGCGTCGACGGCGTTTCGATCAGGCCGGCCAAACTTGTCTACTTCGCGCTCAACAAACCTGTCGGGATCGTCACGACGAATCGCGATCCGCAAGGCCGCCCGCGGGTGATCGATCTGATCAACGAACACCAACGCGTCTTTCCCGTCGGTCGATTGGATCGCAACAGCGAAGGTCTGATCTTGATGACCAACGATGGCGACCTTTCGGAAATGCTCGCCCACCCGCGGCATGGCGTTCGGAAGACCTATCAGGTGACGGTGGCGGGACTGGTTCAAGCCGAGACGCTCAAGCAGATGCGCGAAGGCGTCCACTTCCACGAGGGACGGTTCCAAGTCGAGGGTGTCAGCATCAAGCGGACCCGCGGCAAAGCGACCGAGTTGGAGATTGTGCTTCGCGAAGGGAAGAACCGCGAAATCCGCCGGATCCTGGCTCGGTTGGGACATAAAGTCGTCCAGCTGAAGCGGACAGCGATCGGAACATTAAAGCTGGGCGATCTGCCGACCGGCGCCTATCGGCCGCTGAACAGTCGCGAAGTCAAGAAGCTGCGCGATGAAGTCGTTGCGTCGCAAGCGGCTGCCGAAGCCGAACAACCGCCGCGTCCTCGCAAGGGCGGAGCGCGAAAGGGTGTCGCTCGAAAAACCGGCCCCGCGACCGGAAGACCTACTGCCGGCCGACCCGCTGCGGGCAAGCCGTCAGCTGGCGGCAAGATGGGAGCTGGCCGAGGGAAGGGCGTCGGGCGATCGGCCCAAGCCAAGCCGGCTGGCCGACGACCCGGATCAAGCGATATCATTATTTCGTCCGAATCGACCGGCGGCTTGGGCGGGACCGTGATCGGAGCTCCCGAACTGGCAGCTCCTCCGGCGAAGCCCAAGCGTCCTGCGGCGGGCCGTCGCGGGACCAAGAAGGGTGCAACGCGTGGCGGTGCCGCAGCCCGCGGTAAACGCAAACGCCGATAGGCAGACGAACACGCCGCGGGGCATATGAACACGCCGATAGGCCAGAAAAGGCGTTGGATCTTTCCGGCCGTGGCAAAGCTTTCGTTCGGCGGACGATCTCCGCCGCCGCAGCGTCTCCGATTGGATCGCTGCTTCGCAACATCTCTGTTGGCGACGGAGGTGTATCCCACCCAGCAACTGCATCATTACTCGCGAGGATCGCTCGATGACCAGCCCGCTCCATGCTCAACACTACGCCGACTGTGCTGCTTCGCTTCGAGCGGTTGTGACCGCGTCGGACCTGATCGCCGAAAAGACCTACCGCCTGCGGTTGCACGCTCCCGAGATCGCCAGCCAGATCGTGCCGGGGCAATTTGTCATGATCCGCTTGGACGGATTCAACGATCCGTTGATCGGTCGCGCTCTGGCGGTCTACCGCGTCGTCGCTAATGGCGATCAACCGCCCGAGGAGTTGGAGGTCGTCTACATCGCCAAGGGCAAGCTGACGACTCGTCTGGCTCGCATCCAAATCGGCCAGCATATCGGCATCTGGGGACCGCTGGGCAATGGCTTTCCCACAGTCGAGTGCGAGCATCTGATCATGGCGGCCGGTGGAATCGGGCAGACTCCGTTTCTGGCGTTGGGATCCGAAGCCTTGGGCCGCGAATCGTTTCCGGGGCGGACCAGCGGTTACGCCGGTCGAGCGACATTGTTGTACGGAGTTCGCAGCGCGAGCCTCGCCGCTGGCTTGGACGACTTTGCCGCCGCCGGGATCGATCTGGATCTCTGCACCGATGACGGCAGTCTTGGGACGCAGGCGTTGGTCCCCGATCGCTTGGCAACCTTGTTGGCCGCGCCCGATCGCGCTGCGTCGACGCGCGTCGTCTGCTGTGGTCCCGAAATCATGATGCAGCGAGTGGCCGAGGTTTGCGCTGCGGCGGGCGTTCCCTGCACCGTCTCGTTGGAAACTCCGATGGCTTGTGGGATCGGGATCTGTTTCTCGTGTGTCGCCAAAGTTCGGCAGGCCGATGGCGAATGGGACTACAAGCGAACCTGCGTCGAAGGGCCGGTCTTCGACGCTGCTAGCGTTGTCTGGTGATCCACCAGGCTGGGGTGACTTTAGCGATTCTTTTCCGAATTCCAAAATTTCTGCCAACGGTCGCTGTTTCGTAAGTGACCGCGCCGCAACAGGTTGCGGATTGCAAGAGCGATTACCGCAGCGCAACTTGCACTTGCTCCAGTTGCTGCTCTGCAGCACTATCCCGACTTCGTTCGACCTCACCCGCGCCGTGAACCTGGCAGCATGGATGCTTGCATTGGGGTTCACTTAGGCTCGTTTGATAGCCGTCCATGGAGGGACTTTGGCAATGCACATGTTGTGCTATTTATTGCTCGCCGCTGGCGTTTCCGGCAGCAGCGATTCGGTTCTCGTCGAGTTCACACAGCCCGGTTGTCACGCTTGTGTCACGATGGAACCGGTGGTTGGCCAATTGCAGCGCGAAGGCGTTGCGATCCGCCGCGTCGACGCCGCTCGCGAAAGTCATCTCGTTCAACGCTATCGCGTTACCAGTTTCCCAACCTATCTTGTCCTTTCCGGCGGCCGCGAGATCGCTCGCCTGCAGGGGACGCAACCGATCCAAACGCTGCGGCAAGCACTTGCCAACCGCCAGGGCCAGCGGATCCGTGACACCGGAGCTCGGAACGTTCAACCGGAAGTTCCGCAGACACCGTTGTCCGCCGTTGCGGCGAGTCCTGTTTCTCAGGCGATCCCCGGCGAAGCGATGCCCAGCATCGATCTGGCACAAGCGGTCGAACGCGCTCAAGCCGCAACGGTTCGGATTCGAGTTCGCGAACAGGGAGCGGTAGGTGTCGCGACCGGAACGATTATCGACACACATGGAGAAGAGGCGTTGGTGCTGACCTGCGGCCACGTCTTCCGCGATTCGCAAGGCAAGGCACCGATCGAGGTCGAGCTGTTCATTCAAGGACAGATCCACACCGTGCCGGGGCAATTGATCGACTACGAAGCGAAGACCCGCGACATCGCCTTGGTCTCGATCAAGCCGGGCTTTCCGGTTCAGCCGGTTCCTGTGATCTCGAAGGATCAACTGCCGACATCGGGGACCGCCGCGTTCAGCTTTGGCTGCGATCGCGGAGCCGATCCAACTCGCCGCGACACGCGGATCACCGCTGTCAACAAATACAACCAACACCTGGGTGCATCAAATCTGGAGATCGCCGGCGCCCCGACGATCGGCCGCAGCGGCGGTGGGCTGTTCGATCACCAGGGCCGAATCGTTGGCGTCTGCAACGCCGCCGATTTTGAAGATGACATCGGCATCTATGCCGGTCCGGGGACGATCCAGTGGCAACTCGACCGCGTCAACCTCGCCTCGCTCTATCAGCCTCGCGCTGCAGTCGCCGCGGCAACGCCTCGTTCGAACGTTCCCGCACCGCCCACGCGTTTAGCCGCCGTCACATCGCCAGCCGCATCCGCTCCCGCGGCACAGATCGCCTCCAATCAAGAAGTGATCGTGATCCTTCGAGACAAGAACCGTCCCGACAACCCAACCAAAATCAAAACCTTCGACCAGCCGACACCCGACATGCTAAAGCTGCTCGGCCTGACTCGGTAACAACACGATCGCTTACCAGCACGAAGCGCAAGCGAGTGGTTTTCACGGCACCAGCGATTGGAGTTCGAGATCACTCGCTTGCGCGTCGTGCTAGTATGTTTGCCCCGGTTGCTGACCTTCTGCAGGGCGACTCACACTCCCATACCAGCACGAAGCGCAAGCGAGTGAACCCCACCGCACCGACGCTTGGCTTTCGATCACTCGCTAGCGCTTCGTGCTAGTATGTCGATCGTTAGGGTGCCGCTGATGCCGGGGCGGAGGAGCCATTGGGGCTGGCCGTTGGCGGCGGGAAGCTTGCGGTTGTCGGTCGCTGTCCAGACAAGGTAGTTGCCGTCCAGATCGACTTCCGGACTGCATCGCGTAATCGTCAGATTGTCCATCACGATCGGTTGCTCGCCGGCGATCTGGAATGTCGCTGATGCTTTCATGCCGATGATCCGATGCGGCGCGATGTCTCGCAGATTCACGATCGCTTGGACCGTCAAGCGATCCATGCGCAGGATCCGCACCACAGGATCGCCTTGGCGACACCATTCCGATTGGAATCGGAACTGTTTGACGATCGTGCCGGCGAAGGGCGAGACGCTGCTACGCTGTTCCAAGTCGATCTCCGCAACCGATAGTTCCGCTTCGGCGACCTGCCGAGCGTAGAGGTCCTCGCGCCGCGCGGCCTCTGCGATTTTCAGCTCCGCCGCACTGCGATCCTTGTTGCTGGCCGCACGGTAGCGCTCCAGGTAGGGGACGCGGCCGACTTCATCCAGCAGTTCGGTCTCTTTTGTATTCTTCGCCAGTTCGATTTCGGCGGCGCGGATGTTCCATTGGTTCTCCGCTTTGATGGTCGCTTGGTCGAGTTCCGCTCTTGCGACTTCCAGCCGCGCCTTGGATTCGACATCCCCAAGTTGAAACAGCAACTGTCCGGCGGCGACGTCTTCGCCGGTGCGCGCATGCAGCGTGGTCAGCAGTCCGTCCCGCTCGGCGGCCAAATCGACTTGGTCCAGAATCATCAATAGACAGTCGGTTTCGACGCCCGACGGTTGCGAGCGATCTTGCCCGTGACTGGTCGAACCGACGAGCAGTGCGATCGCGATCAGGAGGTGAAGTGGAGCGATAGGTTTCATGAGATTAGACATATTTGAACCAGATTCTCTTGGCCCAGTCGAAGAATTCGTAGAGTTTGCAGTAACCGATCGAACTCCGCCCGACGTGAATGTGGGCGATGACTTCGGTCCCCGGGCGGGTGCGGACTTCGGAATCGGCGGGCTGTTTCCCGATGTCGACGTAGACGCGGATGATGTTCCCTTGATCTTCGTCGACGTCGGCGCTGCGAGCGATCTCGCGGATCGTTCCCTCGCGGACCAGGGTGGGATGCGAGGCGAGAACATACGACGTCTTCAAAGAGCCTGTGTCAGCGTCGTCGTTTTCGGCAGCGTTGGTTGCTGTCGGTTGTTCGTCGATCACATCGCGAAGGTATCCGCTGCGTTTATCGGCCAGCTTCAGTTCCAATTCCCAGGGGCCCTTGGGATCGGCGATCGTTAATAATTTCTGCCCCGGTTGAACCGGACGCGCTGTCAGGCGTTGCGGCATGTCCCAGGTGACGATCTGGCCGTCGGCGGGGCTGGTGATCTGCAATTGAGCCTGCTTTTCGAGCAGCAGGTCGTATTGGTCTTGGATCTTGCCGAGGCTCGCTTCAAATCCGGCGCACTGGCGGACATTGGTCTGCCGTTGTTCGTCGTCTTTGAAGTCGCCGAGCAGTCGCTGCAAGCGGCATGTTTTCAGCTTCTGCCGCGTTTCGCGGAGCTTCCCTTCGACGTCGGCGATCTCGGCCGAGAGAGCCGGATTGGAGAGGGTCAGGAGAACTTGGCCCTGTTGGACCCATTGGCCGTCGCTGACAAGCAATTGGTCGACCACGCCTTCGGTCTGCGCGTAGACCTTGCTGCGCTGCGTCGGTTGCACGATTCCTTCGCATCGCAGTTTGAAGTCGGCCGGGACGAGGCTGAGGGCGGCGATGATCGCGACCAGCAACAGCGTGATCCCGATCGCTTTGTTGCGGTGGTGTCCGCGGAACAGGTTGGTGAAGTGTCCCAGTTCTTTCCAGACCGGCATCAGGAACAGACTGTTGTGGCGGCGGGCGTTGGCGACCGCGTTGACGACTGGCAGTTCGACAGCTTGCCACATCGGCAGGATCTCATCGCGGCACAACGGCCGCTGCAGACCTTCGATCGCAAGGACGCCCACGACGTCGCCGGGGCTCGCGTCGCGATCGCGAACGATGGCGGCGAGGTCGTCGGGATCGTTGGATGGTTCCCGTTTTTGGATCAGCGGGATGAAGGCGACCGATTGCGCATCGGTCGCTTCGTAATAGATGTCCAGCAGTCGCGTCAATTCGGGCGGCAGGTCGGAGGCTTGCTCGGGAGACCAGATCGCCAGCCGCGCGGTGGCTGATCGCGTGGCGAGCCGCTGGATTGCGACAACCGATTCGCTCCGCCGGTCGAAGACCTGTTGATTGCTGATCGCCCGCACGACACAACTCTGCCCGCGAAAGATCGACAGACTGATTCGCCCCTCGCCAAAAAATGCGTGCAGTTCGTTGACGACGTCAAACGCGACTTCGGTCTCGTGCAGGCTGCGGCCGACAATTTCGGCAACTCGCATCGCTCGGGCCTGCAATTCTGGCGGCT
This sequence comes from Rosistilla oblonga, assembly GCF_007751715.1. Classification (NCBI taxonomy): domain Bacteria; kingdom Pseudomonadati; phylum Planctomycetota; class Planctomycetia; order Pirellulales; family Pirellulaceae; genus Rosistilla; species Rosistilla oblonga. The sequence continues at coordinate 273,350 of NZ_CP036292.1, forward strand.
GCACCATGCGAGCGATTGGGGCTGGGCTGGCGACTTCGGCAATCGCCCGTTCGGTTGGTTCAGGTTCTGGTGGCGATGTGTCCGTTTCGAGATCCGTAGGATGCGTCGCAGGAATCGGGTCCTCAATCGGTTCGACTTGCGCGGCCGCATCGGGTTCATCGACGGTTTCCTCCGGGGCAGCGACTTCCTGCGAAGCGCTCTCCTGTTCTGTCGCTTCGTCGGGCGAGCTTGCTTCGTCGCTCGGAGGATTCTCTTGGCTTGCCGTTGCTGCGATGGCGGCTAGCGGTGCGGCGGTATCGAGAATTTTTGTGGAGGGTACCGTGTCGGGTTCGGCTGGCGCGATCGAGCGTTCGAGTTGGGTCTGCACTTGTTGCAGGTCGGCCAGAGTCCAGTGGCTTGTTTCGGGAAGGCGGCTGGGTTGGAACAATTCGACGACCGCTAGCGTCTGTTGTTCGCGGCGGATTGGAAAGACGAGTTGGCGGTGGAACAGAACCAGTTCGCGAATCGGGGCGTCGTCGATATCGTGCGGCGGCGCGTCGGGCGATTCATGATCGCCGCGGCTGTCGAATGCGGGGGATGATTCGGGAGTGATGAAGATGTCGGCCTGTCCCGCCGCGTAGACTCGTTCGGCGTTGGCGACGATGTCGGCGGTGAAATCGGAGTCGGGGGAAGCGTCGGCCAGTTCGACACCGTGGCTTGCCTGCCAGCGAAATCCGCCTCCTTCGGGACTCCACACGATCGCCGCTGTGGCGCTGCTAGCGTCGCACAGTTTGGGCAACCGCTGGGCGATCGAGGCCAGCGGATCGTCGGGCTGTACCGGTGCCGCAGCGATCGCCGACAGCAGTCGCGACAGGTCGGTTGGGTGATCGGAATGCATGCTAGTGTCGGCGGACATCGGTCGTGCAAGGCATCGGTTAAGTGGTTCGTCTGCGGGCAAGCTCGCGCGGAGATGCCGTTTGCGAATCGGCGTACTGGGCAGCGAGAAGCGGTCGGAGAACGATCGCATCGTCGCAGGAAACCGTGGCTGAACCCTCTCGGGCTGGAGGATCGGGAGTCGCGGAACGCTATCTCAAGTCTAGTTTGGCCACAGCGAACGTGCGGGTTTCGGTTGTCGATGTGTGGCAAGATAGGGTGGTTTGTGTTGATTTTGCCAGCATTTGGCGGTCAGCCGGCGGGTTGGCGGGACGTGGTGGGGAATCGGGCGATTTCGATTGGCTGCCGAGGATCGGTGCGACCGATCTAATCGTTATATTCGGCGCAGGCTGCCCGATGGTTAGGCTTTCCGCACATTTGACGAGGCGATGGACTCACCCCGCCCACCATTTCGAACCGCTAGCATTTCGCTATGTTGCGTCGTAGCTGTCTGCTGCGCCGTCGCGCGGGCCGACGATTTGGGCCTCGACGGGCCGCTGATCACGCCTCGCAGCCTGTATCGCAACAATCCAACCCGCTCGATCGACAAGGGATCGCCGCCGCCGAGAGACCATCGGTTTAGCGTCGAGTCGGGGTTGGTGAAGATGCCACGAGGCGAATCTGTGGCGGTGAGCGAGCCGGACGGCGCAGAGCCTTCGCCGCCGACGGCAACGGCTCCGCTGTCACAGCCGAATCTTTCTGCGCCTTTGCCGCGTGTTGATTCGCCTCCGCCAGTGGTCCGCGAACCGCAGGTAGCTCAGCAGGCGAGCGGTCGCGCGCGAGGGCCGGTCGTCGAGCGGTCGCAGAGTCGCGAGCCGGCTCAATCGCCAGCCCAAGCGGATGTGCGGACCGACGCGTTGCCGCAGTTGTCGACTTTGTATTTTCCCGTGATGCAACGCGTTGTCGCTGCTGAAACGCCAGCGATCGAGACTCAAAGCCCGCCCGAAGAACCGGGGCAGGGATCGCTTCGGCGGACGTTGTCGATCGACCCGACGCTGCAGTTGAGTGCTCCGGCGCTAGAGCCCACGGCGCCGATTCCGCTGGCAAAAGATCCGCTGCTGGCCGATCCGAACTTCGACGCTCAGCGGTTCTCGATTACTCAGATCATCAAAAACGCAAAGTCGACATCGATCCTGACCGATCGACCGGCGGTGATGTTGTCGGTCAACGATCTGTTGGCGAGGGCGTTGTTCCATTCGAAGACCGTCAAAATCTTGCGGATCCAACCTGTCGAAGACCGGCAGGTGGTCGATCAGGAATTTGGTCAGTTCGATTGGGCCGCGTTCTTCGAGAATCGGTTGGTTCACAATAACACGCCTGTGAACCAATTGAATCAAGCGGGCGTCGGTCAGTTGCTTATTCAGGGAGATGATCTGCAATTTCAAACTGGAATGCGAAAGCAGACGACGACCGGTGGGCAGTTCGAAGTCCGTGAATCGATCCGGTTTTTGGATGACAATTCCGGGCGATTGCAGCCATCGGATCAGGCGATCTCGGCGCTGAGTCTCGTCTATTCGCAGGAGTTGTTGCGCGACGGCGGCCGCGACGTGGTGCTGAGTCAAGCGTTGGTCGCCAGTTACCAGGCGGACCAATCGCAAGCCGAGTCGGTGGCGTTAATCAGCAGCCGATTGCAGGAGGTGCTGAATCAGTACTGGACGCTGTTCGAAAACCGCGGCAACTATTTCGTTCAGCTAGCTCTGACTCGATGGGCTCATGAGACGCTGATGCAGTTGGAGTCGCGGCGTCGGATCGATGCTCAGGAGAATTCGATCGAACAGGCGCGAGCACTGTTGCTGGAGGCGAAGGCGGATCTTGTCGACGCGGAGGTACAGGTCCGAATCGCCCAAGATAAGTTGTTCCGGTTGGTCAACGATCCGGCGCTGGATCCCGAGCACGTGGAGATCATCACGACGCATCCGCCGCTGATTGGAAGCGTCTTGTTTGAGCCACGCAGCGAGCTGTCGGCGGCGCTACAAAATCGGGGTGAGATCTACGAGCGGATCGCGGCGATCAGCGAGGCGGCGGTCCAGCATCACGTATCGTTGAATCAGTTGTTACCGCGATTGACGGTTTCGTTGGAATCATCGCTGAACGGGATCGAGGGGCAGCGGAAGTTGTTTGCTGCCAAGGCGAACAGCGTCGATACGTCGCCAACGATCGAAGCGAATTTCAACTTGGAATTCTTCCTGAGCAATCGGGCCGCGCGGGCGACAAACCGGCAGACTCAGTTGGCGTTGCGGCGGTTGCAGTTGGAATACGAAGACACGATCGAACAGGTGCGGCTGGACGTTTCCGAATCGATCCGCACATTAAACGCGTCGGCCGACGTGTTGGATCTGCGCAGCCGCACGTTGCAGGCGAGGCGAACCGAGTTGGACTATTTGAGGTTGCGACGCGATGTGATCCCGCAGGCCGATGCGTCGGTGAGTCTATTGATGGAACAGTTTTTCCAAGCGTTGTCGCGATTGGTTGCGTCGCAGCAGAGTTATTTGCAAGCGGTCGGGAACCAGCAGCGGGCGTTGGCCGATCTGCAGCGAGCCAAGGGGATGTTGATCCACAGCAGCGATGTCGCCGGCGATGCATTTGTCCCGGTGCCCACGATTCCACAGGCGCTTAAGGGCCAGTTGCGAGATAAGGCGGAGCTGCGGTCGGATATCGATCGGTCGGTTGTCCAGCCGGGGATTCAGCGGCGTTGGCAGCCGCAAGCGACGCTTCGGAATCCGGCGGTGTCGTCGCGCTAAAGAGGCTCGCGGCGAATCGCTTCGCAGCAGTGCAGGGTAGGGCAGCGGCGGGAAACCACTGTTCTTATTCGAGGTATCAGCCGCCACGCGTTAGCGTTCGGTTGTCGAATGAAACGGGACGCGAGCGCGTGGCGGCTAATTTGCCTAAGCCTATGCGTATAGCGGCCGTTGCGGGGCGGCGGCCGTCAACGACAAAACTTCGCTTAGTCGGGGAGAGGTGTCCCGGCCGAGCGAAGTTTCGCGTGACGATGGTCGGCGGCGCAGGCGAGTCTTCCTGTTGTACGCATGCGTTTTACGCGTTCATCGACAATAGTTTCTGTGCTGTCGAGCTGAGGCCCGACATCAACACCGACTGTTCCTCGACAGCTGCCGCGGCGGTTGTCGTGTTCGTGCTGACTTCGGAGACGCCATCGGCGATCCCCTTGATCGATCGAACTACCTGTTCGATGTTCGATTGAATGTCAGCGACATTGGTCTCGATGCTGTTGGTCGCTTTAGCGGTCTGCGTTGCCAGTTGTTTCACCTCGGTCGCAACGACTGCAAATCCTCGTCCCGCCTCGCCGGCGCGAGCCGCTTCGATGGTGGCGTTGAGGGCCAGCAGGTTGGTCTGTTCGGCGAGGTCTTGGATCACGCCAACAACTTTGCCGATCGATTTACTGTTGGAGTTCAGTTCTTCGACACACTGGGTTGCCGCGTTGGCATCGGTCGTCGCGGTCTGAGCCAAGGAGGCGGTTTGCGCGATGTTTTGAGAGATCTCATCGATCGCTTGGGCCATCTCGGTGACGCTGGCTGCGATCGACGATCCGACTTCGCTCGCTTGGCGTTTGTTCTCCATCTGGTGCGAGATATCGGTGGCGTATTTAACGACCTTCTCGACGTTTCCCTTGGCGTCGAAGACGGGATTGTAGGTGGCTTGCAGCCAGATTTCTCGCTTCCCTTTGGCGAAGCGTTTGTATTCATCCTGTTGGAACTGTCCTCGCGACAGGGCGTTCCAGAACGCGACGTAATCGTTGCTCTTGGTCCATTCGGGGTCGCAGAACATGCGGTGGTGATGACCGCGGATTTCGTCCAGCGAATAGCCCATCGCATCGCAAAACCGTGGGTTGGCTGTCAAGATCGTGCCGTCGGGACGGAACTCGATACAGGCCTGGGTCTTGTTGATCGCGTCGATTGCTGCCAATCGCTTGGCGCTAATATCGACTGCAAATTTGACCACTTTGTAGACTTTGCCGGCTTGATCGCGGACGGGGTTGTAGGTGGCTTGGATCCAGATTTCTTTGTGGTTCTTGCCAAAGCGTTGGTATTCCGAAGATTGGAATTCACCATTGGCAAGCGCGTTCCAGAAGTCCTTGTACTCCGCCGAATCAGCGTAGTGTGAGTCGACGAAGATGCGGTGATGTTGGCCACGAATTTCGTCGATCGTGTAGCCGAGGCAGCTCAAGAAATTTTTGTTGGCAGTGAGGATCTTGCCTGTCGGGTCGAACTCAATGATCGCTTGGGAGCGGTCGAGTGCACTATAAATTTGCGAATGACTGGATGGTTCGCTTTCGACGGCCTCCGTTGCCTGGTCGAGCACTGCGACACTAATGTCATTTGCTTCGTGTGCTGCGAAGATTCGATTGTTCCACATTTAATTCGCCCCTGCGTAAATTTGGCTGATCCACGAATGTGAACCTTTGCCGCGTTTGAAACATGTTGATACCGAAGCCTAGGTTGGCTTTGCTAGGTGTCAAGCTGCAAGCTGAGGAGAATCGGTTTGTTCGCCGGAGGTAACGTTCGGTTGTAGCTGTTCCATTGCCGCAGGGCGGTCGTCGGTGGAGCGCTTAAGCGCAATACCGTTCAACGAAGCGTAGTGGACGAGGCTACGAGTCCTTTTGTACGAATCAGACCAAATCGCTGGGACTCGTAACCTCCTGTCGATTACCCACAAGTCATTGGTCTGGTCCGAAGGCTTGCCAGCAGAGGGCGAAGTCGAGCATTCGCCGCGTGCCTCGCCAGATTACTTCGGCTCCCGGCGGACCGTCGCCTTGGCGGTGATTGTAGCCGCCAAGGGTCGCAAGGACCGGGATGAATTGTGACAGCTCAGGAGCTTGCTTTGGGGGAGCCGTCTTTTCCACCACTTTCCAGACCGACTTCCATTCCGCTTCGCTGAAGACGACATCACAGGGAAGCTCTGGACACTCGCGGCCTAAGAAGGTCACAAACATGATCCGCCATGCGATCACTTTGTAAAACATCAACGCGCGGATCAGTCGGTCTCTCGCTTCGAGTTGAATCTCTTCGACCCGGCAGCCAGTTTTGAAAACTCGAAAGAATACTTCGATTGGCCAACGAGCCACATACAAATCCACAATCCGCAGCGTCTGGGCAATCGTGTCGACCGGCAGAGAACTCAGTAACAGCCAGTCGACTTCGGTTCCGTCGCCTGGGCCATCGATCTCGCGCACCCAAACGACACTGATCTCGACCGGCGGCATCGAAGACTGCTTGTTGTGTGGCGCACGAAGAGTCATCCGCTTCGCTCGAATTTCTAACTTCGCAGTGCGTGCTTCACGGCCGGGGTGTTGTTTGTTTCCTGATCCTTTGGTTCGCTTGGGCGTTTGGGGAAGCTGGACTTCGCGGTAAGCGACCGGCTGGGCGGATGCGATTTCGGCACGCATTTTCTTATAAGCCGCAGGCCCGCCATCGGGGTCTTTCTCCGGCAACGAGCGTTTTCGCTGCGAGCGAATGACGAACTGAGCCGGTGTTTCATGCTGATCGGCTTCGACGAAAATGTCGTAGATGTCTCCTTCGCGATCGGCCAGCGAAACGATCTGAGTTTCAGGACATTTTCCGGCGATCTCGCAGGCCTTGCGATAACCATCGAGCCATCGTTGCCCTTCGCCGGTGTGTAGGGGTTGGCCTTCTCGCTTCTTGCTGGTGCCGAGCGATTCTTTGTCGCGATCGTAGAACTTAACACCGACCACCCCGAGACAAAGTTTCTCCGGCGTGAAGGCGATGTGGGAATGATCGTAAAGTCCACGGCGGCCTAAGCGATCGAGATTGCGGACGCCTTCGGGCGGATGCGCGGTGTAGTCCAGTTCGGTGGTATCTTGTGCGATGCAAACGGTGTCTTGGGCTTTGATTCGTTGGAGTGTCTTTTCAGCGTGAGCCCCGAGAATGGCTTCTGGATCGACGTTGGGGTTATCGAATAGACGGTAGGCGGCTTTGGTTTCGTCCCAGCCACTGCAAGCTTCGTTGATACTGGCCGAAGGGTTGGCCGCCAGCGAGGCGAGCAACGCTTCGGCTCGATCGTTGAGACGTTTGTCTCCAAGTTGAATATCTTGAAATTCGTATGCGATACTGGTCGGTTGCATGCTTTCACCTTAAGATTTCATTGTGCAAAATGAAATACTACAAGCGCAAATACCGTGCCAAAACGAGCTGTTTTTGCGGCGACTTGTGGGTAATCAACAGCTCGTAACCTCGTCCACTACATCCCGCCGCTAATTCTTGCGACGGTCCGAGGCTCCTTCGTTGAACGGTATTGCGCTTAAGCACGTCACAATGTGTTTTTCGGTTAAAACGCGGGCCCAGTCGGGCCGGGCAGGCATTAAAACGCGGGGCGATGCCCACGCGGTTAAACCAAAAAACTCTGTGCTAGCTGCTTAGGGGAGTTGGATCTGCGCCCAGAAGAAGCGTTGGCGGTCGGCGCGGGTCCGGACATCTTCGAGCATCACGCGCAGGTCGCCGTCGTAGGTCAGCCGCGTCGATTTGGAACGCCAGGAGACGCGGATAGGTTGGTCGAGTTTGACTCCCATTTCCGGAGAGAGCAGGATGGTGCACGAATCGGCTGGGATGCTGGTGATCTGCACGTCGCCGTTTGCTGTGATCTGGGCGTTGATGTCGCCGGGGCGAAGTCGGTCGGCATGCTCCCATAGAAAAGGGCTGACGCTGATCGACGGCTTGAGATCGTTGAGTTCCAGCCACCAGAAGAATTGATCGCCGCTGCGCATCGTCGAGACTTCGATCCGCTGCGGAATTGGTTGCCGGCGATGGCTGCGGAGCTGCATCCACTTCAGCATGTCGTCGATCTCTTCGTGGAAATCCTCTTCGCCGCGGCCGCGGTAGCTGACCAGCATCGTGTCGTATTGAGGCCGCAAGTAGCGTTGCAGGACAGCTCCGTTGCGAATCAGCGGCGCTGGGTAGCCAGCCAGTTCGCCGAGCACGAAGTACTGTGGGAAATATTTGCCGTTGTCCGAGTAGTGTCGGATGTGTTTGTCGGCGTCGGCGGAGATTGCCAAGAGCCCTGCCCAGAGGTCGGGATGCGACAGCGAGATATCCCAGGCGGCCGAACCGCCGGCGCTGTGCCCGCTGAGAAAGACGCGGTTGGGATCGATCGACGTCCGCCGCAACGCGTCGCGCAACGAGCTGAGCACGCGGTAGTGTTCGCGGGGTGTGAAGCGGTAACCCGAGAGATCCTCGTTCTGCCACTGTGGGGCGATCACAACAAAACCATGTCGCGACGCGGGGCCCAGCCGCTGTTGCAGTTCGGCGTTGTAGGATCCCGTCCACCAAGCGATCTGTTCGTCGAGGCTGCGACCGGGTTGGTGCAGGGTGACGATGCAGGGGTAGCTGCGGAGCGGGTCGTATTCGGGAGGCAGTTGAATTAGATATTCGTGGGCAGCGACTTCGCCACGAGCTGGCATCGCGATGCGATAAAGGCCCGGCGTCTCCGGATCGGCCGACTCTTCGGGCAGCGACAGCGGCGGCCGCGTGGTGCGGATGATTCGCGAGACGTTTTCGGGAGTCGCTCCTTCTTGGTTGGCCAGTTCGTCCAGGATCTGTTCACGCCGCGCCGAATCGCTGCTGGACAGATACTCATCGACCAGCTCCCGGACTCGGATCAACGATCGCGCGACAGCAAGGTTCTGTTCGCCGGTTCCCGCTCCCAACAACCAGCCACCGATCGCCAAAGCGATTCGATTTTCGAGGGTGATGTTGTCGACTTCGCCCAGCCGTTGGTAATCGCTCAAGCGGGCGATCGTGACCGGCTTAAGATCGCGTCGGATTTCTTCGAGCAATGGAAGAATCGGTTGGGCCGTTTCCGGAGCGAGTTGTTCGACCTGTTTGGTCAGCCGATCGACGAGGTCGCTGGCTAATTGATCGTCGTCGCGATACTTGCGGAGCGCGTCTTGGACTTTGATTCGGGTTTCGATGGCAACATCATCGATCGGAAAGCTTTGCAGCATTTGCTTGGCAAACTTCGGCTGGCCAGCATCGCGACGGAGGATCGCTTCGTCGAAGATCTGGCTGGCTTCCTGTTGGATCAGCGTTCGCAGTTGCCGCTTCAGCCCCTCGGCTTCGGGGAAGTCTTTGATCGCACGTTTTAGAGTTTCCCGAGCCGCGGCGTAGCGGCCCGCTTCGATGTAAAAGCGGAACAGTTGCAGACGGCCGTCGAGTTCGGATTGGTCGATCCAATTCGAAAGGATCGTGTTCAATTGCTTCGAGGGGAAGGCGGAGGTGGCGATCCGCATGTCCCAGACATACGATCGCGTCGACAGCAGCCCCTCGACTTTGACATAACGCGAGTTGAGTTCGGTGATCCCTTGGTGGATCGTCAGCGGACCTTTGGGGCCCTGCATGCTGAAGGTGCGGCGACCGTAGGGATCGAAGGGGGAGATCCCAAAAATCGATCCGACGGCGCTGACGACGCGGCCGCCGGCGACCGGCGTGCGTTGGTCTAGCAGGATCGGTTGGCCGGTGTCGGCGGGGGCGATGATCGTTGGAGGGACCACCATCGCGCGTTGGTTTAGATAGATCCGCCGCAGGCCGTCGTCGATCAGCCAGATCGGTTTCGCCTCCACCGCCCCTTCGGCGGCAGCTTGGAAAGCGTTCTGGTCGATCGAGGCGAGTTCGACGATTGAGCCTTGCAATTGCAAGCCGTTACGGAGTTGGATGATCCGCTCTGCCGCATCGAGTGCAGTCAGTGGCAGCAGAGCGGCCAGTAGGATCGTCCGGGTGCATGTTGCCAACATCGAGCTGGAGGTTCTCCAAATTAATCGTTCGACACGGTTGGGCAGACATTCGCCGAGTTTTCGATACACTGAGGCCTGCGATGCCGTGCGCCACAAGATAAGCGACATTGGTGGGGCTGTGGGCTCCGCCGGAGGCATCCCCTCGCGGCGGCGGTGGATCTAAAATAGTGATCCCTTCGGCGTCTGCTGTATTGTTCGGGGGGCTTGCTCCCCAGTCAAATCATTCCGCGAACTAGGAACCAACTGCAATGCAGCTGTCACGACTGACCGGCACGATCGCTGTGACTGGACCACTGTTGCTCATGGCGACAGCGATTGAGCTGCTGTCGGCGTGGTCGGGAGATCAGGCGTTTGCGACCTTTTTTGGTACGATCCGAATCGCGATGTTGGTCGGTTTGGTCGTCGGTTTGTCGATCCGCGACCAATAAGACCGATCGGCAACCGCCCGCTGCGGCAGTGCGATCGCAATCGCTGACCGCCGCGCATAACGTTCCCTGGTCGGTTCCAGGCGCCCGTCGAGCGCGATCGCCTATCGTCCGCTGAAGAACTTCTTGAGTGCTTCGCCCGCCGCGTCGCGGGAGTTTTCCGACATCTGCTTCTTTATGCTGGATGGAAGTTTCTGCGGCGGCTTTTTCTCCGGTGGCTTGCGTTTGCCCGACTCATCTTTGGAGTCCCCGTCGCCGACGGACAGTTCACCGCTGAGTTCTTCGTCTCCCTCGATGGTCTTCGAGGCGTCGATGTTCATCTGTCGCGTTTCGGGCTCACCCAACTTGCGGACCCGTTCGATGTTGTCCGCTTCGTCCAACCACGAATTGATGTCGACTTCTTCAAACTTGCTGTCGTCGCCGGAAGCGTTGACGGTTCGTTGGGCGGCATCTTTGACGTCGACGACTTCGGGCTTCTTAGCGCCACCCAAGCCGTACTCGACGAGCACTTCGAACTCCAGTTTGCCGACGGTCAGCGCATCGCCCGGCTTGAGCGCCTTGGCGCGATCCGGTGGCAGACGTTTGCCGTTAACAAACGTCCCATTGCGGCTTTTGAGATCCTGAATCAGCAGCTTCCCGTCGCGTTGGACGAGAATGCAGTGCTTACGACTCACCGATTCGCTCTTTGGGCGAAGCTGGCACTGATCGTTCCGACCGATCAAAAACTTCTCTTGGCTCACCGAGATCTCGCGACCGGCATGGCTTCCTGAGAGAACTTTCAGTTTTACCTGCATCTTGCACCTAGTTTCTTAAACGACAGTTTGACTCTTGTTTTTTTCGACGTTTGCTACTCAGAAGTTGGTAGGAACAAAATGGATGAAAGATATAACGGTCGACGGAAAATAAATTGTAAACCGCAGTCAAGTAAATCGGCTTGCAGGAGTATTAAAGAACAAGCTGAATGTTGCGAGGTGACCCAGAATACGCAGGTTTCCTCGTTTGCTGCCAAAAAAAGTGGTGATGATAAGAAAAAAAAGCTTAAACCACGTCGTTAAGGCAGGCGTAGTGGCGGCTAACGTACCTAAAATAGCGGTTCGCTAAAACACCTTTATGCAGCAATTGTACCAATTTGTTCTAAAGCGGCCAGCAAATTGGGGCGGAGAATTTTGTGTCAAGTAGGTGTGGCGTGCCTTTTGCCACCCTCGCTGGGGGTTAGCGGCGGTGGGTCCAGGCTGGAGAGCTGAATCTGGCGGCGGCGATTTCGGCGGCTCGAGTGGTCTCGGCGGCGGAGAGTTCGACGGGCGTGGTATCGGCATCGAGTGCTTTGGATAGCGTTGCTGTCAGGTGATCGGCGAACTGTGCCGGATCGCACGACTTGCCCGAAACGCATTGCAGTCCGGGTAGCATTGGAGCCGCGGGACTGGTCTGAAGCAGGATGCTGCCGTGCTGCAGGATCGCTCTGCCGACGCGTCGTTGGGCGCTGCCGGCGATCTTGTAGCCCGAGACGACGAGGTCTTCATCGGTCCGACGCTCGAAGCACAAGAAGGCGTCGTCGGCGGCTAGCGGCAGCCAACCGCTGTCGGCAAACCGGCGGGCGGTTTGCATCGCGATCGCCGCAATCGTCTCCATGATCGCGTTGTGGACAGTTGCGTAGATCGTCAGATCGGCGCCGTGCCGCGATTTGGGCGTCGCGATGCTAAGGCTGTAGGTGAGTTCCGCATCGTGCACAATCGCTCCCCCACCGGAACTGCGGCGGACGACGGGCAGGTCGGCGCTCCAGGGGTGCTGTTGGCGATCGTCGTACTGCTGGAAATATCCCAGGCTGAGCGTCGGCGATTTCCAGCGGTACAGCCGCAGGCAGGCTGCGGCTCCCTGGTCGACCGATTCGGCTAGCGCTTGATCGATCGCCATGTTCATCGCGCCGTCAAACGGGTCGCCGATGTGTCGGATCAAGCGAGCGTCCATGAGAGTCCTTTGTCTCGGGCCGGCGGATCAGTTGCCTTCGGCGCACTGCTTCTGATAGGCCTCGTGGTTCAGCAGCTTCGACGCGTCGGGTTCGCCGCTGACCCGTACTTTGATCATCCAACCGGCACCAAAAGCATCACTTCCCAGCAGGTCCAGTTTGCTCGGCAGTTCGGTGTTGATCTCGATCACTTCGCCGGCGACGGGGCTGTACAGCGGGCTGACAGCTTTGACCGATTCGACTTCGCCAAACTCTTCGCCCACGTTCAACTGGCGGCCGACTTCGGGCAGTTCCATGTAGACCAGGTCGGTCAATTGTTCGGCGGCAAAGGCGGTGATCCCGATCGTGGCGACGCCCGATTCAACGTGCACCCATTCGTGAGTTTCCGCGTACAGCAATTCTTCTTGATTCATCTTTTGATATCCCAGTTTCAGGCCAAGGCAGCGACGTTGATCAACGGTTTCGTTTGTAGAACGGTAAGGCGGCGACGGTGGCCGCGGCGCGTTTGCCGCGGATGTCGATCGTTAGCGGCGATCCGATTTCCGAGTGCTCTGCCGCGACGTAACCCATCGCGATCGGATATTGCAGTGTCGGCGAGACGGTACCGCTGGTGATCGCGCCGATGTTTTGCTCGTTGGCGTCGAGGATTTGGCAGCCTTCGCGGGCTGGCCGAACGCCTTCGACGCGAATCCCCACGCGGACGCTTTGCTGTGGGGCGGCTTTGATTTTTGCCAACGCTTCGGAACCGATAAAGGTGCGGTCTTTGAAGTTGCAGGCGAATCCGAGGCCGGCGGAAATCGGGTCGATCGATTCGCTCAGCTCATGCCCGTACAACGGCATCCCGGCTTCCAGTCGCAGCGTGTCGCGGCATCCCAGCCCGGCGGCTTGAATGCCATGCTTGCGTCCGGCGAGCATCAGGTTTTCCCAGATCCGAGCGGCTTCGTCGGCGCGGGTGATCAATTCCAAGCCGTCTTCGCCGGTGTAGCCGGTGCGGCTGACGATCACCGGTTTGTTGAACTGTTCGGTTACGTAGCTGTGGTAATATCCCAGCTTGTCGGCGGGGTGTTTGAACAGACCTTCGACCGTCGCCATGGCCAACGGGCCCTGCAGCGCGATCATCGATGTCAGTTCGGTGCGGTCGGTGCAGATCACGTCGGGGTATTCGGCCATCCGCGGCGTCAGCCACTCGATGATTTTCTGGCGGTTCGACGCGTTGACGACCAGCATGTGGAAGCGGCCGCCGGAAGGTTTTTCGATGTGGTAGACGAGCACATCGTCCAGGATGCCCCCTTCTTCGTTGCACATCAGGCTGTATCGGATGCCGCCGGGAGCGAGGTCGCTGACGCGGCGGGTCAGCAGGCGATCGAGCAGTTCGGCGGAGCGGTCGCCGTCGAAGCGGATGCGACCCATGTGCGAGACGTCGAACAGCGTCGCGGCGTTGCGGCAGGCGTTGTGTTCGGTGACGATCGACCCGTAATGGATTGGCATGTCGAACCCGGCAAAGGGGCTCATCGTCGCGCCGGCGGCGCGGTGCCAGGAGGTCAAAGGAGTGCTTGCGATGCTGTCAGTCATGGGATTGATAACGAGGCCAGTGGGGTGGGCGTCATTCGAGTTGCCAACACCAGCGGGACGTCTCCGGCGAATGATGGAGACGGCTTGTACATCGGGTAACTTGCAAGGAACTGGCGTCGATACATTGCATCGCTTATTGTAACGCTGCCCTTGTGGGCTGCTAGGGTATCGTGCAAACGCGACGGCGGTGTGCACCCTGGATTGGGATCAAGCAACCGTTTTCGCCCCGCGTTGGACTCAGGCAGAATATTCCATTGAAACGTCAGGCTCGTCCCGAAGCATCGATCATCCAACGCGAGGGTGTCTACCGCGAAGCCTCGCGGACCGCTTCGTTGGGGCTGGGCGTCAACGTCTTTTTGGTGATCTTGAAATTAGTCGGCGGGACGATCACCGGTTCGGCGGCGCTGATCGCCGACGCGATCAATTCGGTCGGCGACGTCGCCAGTTCGCTGGCTGTGCACGGTGCGCTTTGGATGGCCCAGCAGGATGAAGATGATGATCATCCCTATGGGCACACAAAAGCGGAGTCGATCGGGGCGCTGAGCATTGCGATTTTGATCGCGTTTTCGGCGGGCATGCTGGCGATCGAAAACATTCGTCATTTGCGCCAGGTCGTTTCGGTGCCGCCGCAGACCGCAGCGATCATCGCGGCATTGTGTGCGGTGCTGAAAGAGGCGATCTATTGGCAGACGCGGCGGGTCAGTAGCCGGATCGATTCGCGGTCGCTGCAAGCCGCAGCGTGGGATCACCGCAGCGATGCGATCTGCAGCGCAGCGATCGCCGTCGCACTCTTTGCGGCTCCCTACCTGGGACCGCTGGGCCGGTTTGCCGATCCCGTCGCGGCGATCCTGGTTTGTGCGTTGTTGATCGCGATCGGAGTGCGGTTGTTCTGGCAGACGGCACTCGAACTGATGGACCAGCAAGCCGATCCAGAGCTTACCGATTCGATCCGCCATCGCGCCGAGGAGATCGGCGAAGTCACGCGGATCGAAAAGCTGCGGGTTCGCAAAAGTGGCTTGGAGTTTTTTGTCGACATCCACGTCGAGGTCGATGCGCAGCTGACGGTCGGCGAAGGGCATCGGATCGGACATCTGGTGAAAGATGAATTGCTGCGCAGCTTCCCCCGTGTCCGCGATGTCCTGGTGCATGTCGAACCGGACGACTGATCCTTGTGCGGCCGAAGTCTTTGTTGCGTTAGTCCTGCCAACGCCAGAACGGCCAGGGACCCGAGCCGGTTGAGTTGGGGGGCTGTTCGGTGAAGCCGTCGCTGGCGGCCATCGAAACCAGATCGCCGGAGCCCTTTGACGGAACGAGGCTGACACGTCCTTGATCGTTTATCTGAACCAGTCGGAACCAGTGCAGCGGGAGCGTCCGCGTACCGGGATCGTCCAACATTACTCGTGGTGCGGGAGGGAGCCAGTCGCGTTTGCCAGCTTGGCGGCTGAGTAGCGGCAGGACAAATCGGCGGCAGCCAACCGCTGCACTGACCGGATTGCCAGGCAGTCCGATGATCGGTTTGCCCGTCGCGGTGACCGCTCCCAAGATCGGCTTGCCGGGTCGAATCGGCAGTCGATGAAAGATCACCTCGCCGTCGTTTTGCCCGATCGCGTCGGGGACGAAATCGTAATCGCCCATCGAAACGCCGCCGGTCAGGATCACGGCGTCGGAGTCTTCGATGGCCGCGGCCAATCGCTCGGCAAGCCCTTTTTGATTGTCGACGACTCGGTCGACGCACCGCACGTGCAACCAGTTCTTTCCCGAGAGCAAAGCGTTCAGCGTGGGGCCGTTTGAATCTCGCAGTTGCCACGGTTGGACCTCCGCATCGACGTCATGCAATTCATCGCCGGTGACCAGGATCGTGATTTGCAATACGCGAGAGACGTCGACCTGGCTGGCGCCAAAGTTTGCCGCCGCCGCGATCGCGCCGGCGTGCAGTGTCGTTCCCGCCTGTAGGATTGCCGAACCCTGGCTGGCGTTTTCACCTTGCCGGCGAATGTTCTCTCCCTTGCGACAGTTGGCGGTCGCGGGAAGCAAGCGGATCGAATCGGGAGACTCTTGCGTCTCCTCGCGTTTGACAACCAGATCGTACTCTTGTGGCACGATCCCACCAGTGAAGACTCGCATCGCGTGTCCCGGTTGAACGTCTGGTGTGGGATGCCCGGGGGCACTCTCTCCCGATACGGGGAGCGGTTCGTTGCGGCCGAGGTCGGTCAGGCGGATCGCGTAGCCGTCCATTGCCGAAACGTCGGCGGCTGGGCTGTCGCGATCGGCGTGTATCGGTTGGCTGAGGATCCGTCCCGACGCGTTGGCTAGCGAGATCGTTTCACTGGCGACTGGGGCGATCCGCCCGGCGAGTTCAGCGATCGCTTGGTCGGGCGTTTTTTCTGACTTCTCGATCATGGTAGGCGTTCCATTGTTCAGGGGTGTCGACGTCTTGGATCGCTTCGCGGCGGATCGTAATCGTTTGGTGTGGTGTGCGACGCAGCCAGCGCATGATGCTGCGGTCGGTTCCGCAAGCGACAGCTGTCAACTGTTCAAGGTAAGTCGCGGGGTAGATCGCGACGAGGGGTTCGGAGAACTGGCCGTCGGCAGTCGCCGCGGCGATTCGGTCGGGATCCGCTTCCCAAGCTGTGATCAAGGGAGCAAGGTCGGTGGAGGTGAGCGCGGGCAGATCGACTGACACGATCATGGCGGCGGCAAATCCCTGTTGGTTCGCCAGTTGTAGAACGCTGGCGATCCCGCTGGCTGGGCCTTGGGAGGCGCCGGTGTCGGGAACGGTTGGTAGCGATGTCGTCAGCTGTTGCGATGGGGCGACCGAGACGACGATCGATCGGCAGTAGGGAGTCAGGCAGGCGTCGACATGTTCCAGCAGCGTCGTGCCCGTGGGCATCGGCAGCATCGCTTTGGAAGAGCCCATTCGCGACGAACGGCCGCCGGCAAGGATCGCTCCCAGTAGCGAGGGGCGTTGTGTCGTTTGGCTGGAGTGGATTGTCATCGCGTCTGCGGGGGAGGGCGGTCCCGGCTGAGAGAGCCGGTTGTTGTTGCGGTCTGTTGGACGTATTGTTGGGGTGGTGGCGGCGAGTGTTCGTGTGTGTTATTGCGTGATGGGCGTCGGACATGCTGAGGATCGATCCAAAAGTCGATTTTGCATTTAAGCAGATGTTGGGGCATCCCGGACATCCAGCGGTCACGATTCACTTTCTTAATGCGATCTTGCAGCCACAGGTGCCGATCCAGCAGGTGGAGATACTCAATCCTATCCAAAGCAAGCAGCGTGCCGAGGATAAGTTGGCAGTCTTGGATGTTTTGGCCTGCGACCACCTTGGGCGTCGTTTTAATGTGGAAATGCAAACCACGCTTCCGTTTGCACTCCCCAAACGCTTGCTGTACTACAACTGTCTTAATTATGTTCGCCAGCTGTCCGAGGGAGAGGGGTATCGAGGGCTCGCTCCGGCGATCAGCATCTGTGTGCTCGATAAAGTGTTGTTTCGCGAGGACCCACGCTACCACTTGAGTTTCCGTTTGCGGAGCGACCAGGTGAGCGATTTGGTTTTTGTTAACGATCTGGAATTTCACACGCTCGAACTGCCCAAGTTTCAGCTGGCGTGTCATAATGTAAGTGCGTTTGCAGCGGAACAAAAATGGTTGTATCTGTTGCAGAACGCCGGATCGATGGACTTGGATGCGTTGGCGGAGTTGCTTGATGATCCGGTCTATCGCGAAGCCTTGGGAGTTTTGGACATGATATCAAAGTCGCCTGAAGAACTCGATCTGTACGAAGCACGGCTGAAAATGTGGCGTGATGAACAGGCGCGAATGGAAGCTGCGCAGATCGAAGGGCTTGAGCGGGGCATCGAGCAGGGGCGTGAGCTCGGAATCGAGCAAGGTCGCGATTTGGGAATTGCCCGAGGGAAGATTTTGGGGCGGCTGCAATTGCTCGCTTCAATGCTCGACATGCCCGAGCCCGCGAGCTGGGGTTCGATGAGCGAGGAGGAGTTGAACCGAGTCGAAGCTGAGCTGCGTGAGCAGTTATCGCGGCGAAACGGAGGCTCCGGCCGCTAGCTCGTTTTTGTCGCGGGCCGCCCGAGGGTTGGTCTGTGAGGCGAGCTGACCTTCTCCGCCGTGCTATCTGTTTTTATGGCTGCTGAGTTTCGGTGCTCTCTTTCGCAGCCGCTTTGGTCAGTACATCTTCGACCCACATCCGAGCACGCATCATCGTGGGGAAGCCGATCGTCGGAGCGGAGAGCATTGCGACGTGTCGCAGTTCGTCGGGCAAGCAGCCCGCTTCGAGTGCCTTGCGGGCGTGCGAATGGGTTCCTCCTTCGAGCCCCGCGCCGATCGAGATCGCCAGTTTTGTCAGGGCGACCGATTTGGCATCCAGCGGCCCCGACTTAGCCGCTGCGGCTGCGAATGCTTCGTAGGCCTGCATGTACTCGGGGAATTGGTCGTGCATCTGTCGGTAGGGCTTGGGGATCATCGGTGCGGTCCATTGGGCTGCGGTTGGAAAGGAATCGCGTTGCAGTTGCGGCGATCGACGATTGGGCGTTTGGCGTATTCGCCATCGCTTGGGGATTGATATCACATGATCTTCGAGCCGTTCGGGGCCGATTTGTTGAACCGGTTGTGCGGCTTGTGCCGATACGAGGGGCAGCGGGTTTCTTGTCAGTAGAAGCCATAGACGCTCTGCGCACACTACCCGAGGGGGATTTGGAATGATTCGTCGATGCCTGATCGCGGCGTTTGTTGCCGTCGCATTTTGCTGTGTTACTGAACAAGCGGACGCACAGCAACAAGCCTATGGGCAAAATTGGGGTGGAGCCAACGGTTCGCGCGACTGGAATCGCTTCTACCACTACCCATACGTCTATTACCCACAGAACTTTTACGCGCCGCAGTACTTCCAGAGTGCTGACGATTTGTATCATCGCTATCCTCAGGAAATGCGGATTCCGGTCTACAATAAGAAGTGGCACAACTACTATCCAGCCGGTCGCCGTTATCATTACGGCCATCACTTCATCCTGGACGTCTTTTAGTCTGCCTGCCATGTGGCCTCGTGGCGGTGGGACTCCATCGCTCACTTAACGGAGGCGGCTCATGTCCGCTGGCTCGCGCGGCACCAGTATCCGACCACTCGGAAAGATTCTTGAAGCGATCGGCGAGCCGGTTTATGTCGTCACTCGCGACGGCCGCTTCGAGTACTTTAACCGAGCGGCTTTGGAATGGCTGGGCTGCGAATCGCAGCCGTTGCTCGACTGGAAACCGTCGCCCGATCGCGATCCCGCGTCGGCGATCGACGCGCTGGCACTGTCGCTGCAGCCGCCAAAGATCCTCCGTCGCGGCCGACCGATCTCGCAACCGATCGCTCCCCGCGTCGAGACCCTTCAGGGGCCAGCGTCCCGAGAGATGTTGTTCATTCCGTTGGGAGAGACCGCCGTCGAATTTGTCGTGGCGGTGGGCGATTGCCACTGGTCGGGTGAGGCGAGTGCGGAGTCGATCGATCTGGTTTCGCTGAGTCGTCAGTTAGCCGCGATCCGCCAGCAGTATCCCCGGCTGAATCAGCTTGGTCCGTTGGTTGGAGCATCGGGGGCGGCGGAGCACTTGCGCCGCCAAGCTTCTTTGGCTGCAGAGTGCTCGTCGAACGTCTTTCTCGTCGGCCGATCGGGTTGCGGGGGCGATCAGCTTGCCTTGGCGATTCATCGCCGCCCGACCGAATCTCCGTCGGCGTGGAGTTCGTTGACGCCAATCGATTGTGCGTTGATGGATGCGGAGTTGTTGGAAGCGGCGCTCTCGCCGGTGATCGCTCGGTTGGGCGGCAGTTCGACCGCGCGGGCAACGGTTCTGCTTCGCAATCTCGATCGCTTGGCCGTCGAAGCTCAGTCGCCGTTGCGGCAAAGGTTGGCCGAGTTCGGATCGCGTTTGCGATGCATCAGTTTGTCGGAGTTGTCGGTCGCCGAATGTCTGCGAAGCGAACATCTGGATGGCGATCTGATCTACCGCTTGGCAACGCTCGAGATCGCCGTTCCCTCGTTGACTCAGCGGATCATCGACCTGCCGTTGATCGTTCAGTTTTTGATTGAACGCCGCGCCAAACCGAATCAAATCATCGACGGCATCTCGCGGCCGGCGCTCGACTTGTTGAGCACCTATCCGTGGCCTGGCGACTTCGACGAACTGGATGCTGCGATCCGGCACAGCATGCGGGAGAGCGGTTCGCCGGTCATTCAGCCGCAACATCTACCGTTGGCGATCCGGTCCTATACGCCCCCGGATCCGGCGGCGACCGCCGACGATCGGCCTATCGATTTGGATCGCTTGTTGGCGCGAATCGAACGCGAGTTGATCGATCGAGCATTGGAACGCAGCGATGGAAATCGGGCCGAAGCAGCTCGGCGGCTGGGGATCAGCCGGTCGCGACTGTTACGTCGGATCGACGACAGCGACGATTCAACCGAAGCGGAGGGCTGAGCCGATGCGATGCGTTTGGCTGCTTTGTGAATCGGGAAATCGTTGGCGTCCTGCGGTCGATCATTTTGCTGTGCAGATGTTGCCGGCGGCCGATGACGTCTTGGAGATCCGCAGCATCGCGAGTCCCGAGGCGTGTCTGACGGCGCTCGCCCAACAGGTCCCCGCGGTTGTTTTGTGGGAGCTTCCGGCGGCCGGGGCGGGCCCGGGTCTGGAGTCGATCTCGCGGGCTGGCGCTCGCGGGGCAAACCGACCGCTGCAGTTCGTCGCGTTGTCGCAGGAGTCGGTCGTGCCCAGCGGGATCGCTGACGAAGTTGAGCTGAACTTGCGCGAACTGGGCGTCGCTGGCGTCGTCGATCGCCCGGTTTCTTTGGCCAATTACGCGGCGATGGTGCGGCGATATTGGCAGCAAAATCAGCGCGACGACAATCTTTCGGCGGTGCGTGAGATCTGGGATCGATTGCCTTGGGCCGGCGATCGGTGAGCAAATCGCTGCATTGCGCGGCGATTTCGGCAACCCCGGTAGACCAACAGGCGTTCAGGAATTTAACCTCATGGGTTGGTTCCCCTGTTTTCTTCACATCTGCAACCGTGGGTTCGCGTCATGACACCCGATGATATTCGTTCGGCGATCGCCGATTTTCCCGATCCCGAAACCGGTCGTCCGATCGGTTCGACCGATCAAATCAAGAGCATCAGCTGTGATTCCGGGATCCAGGTGCAGGTTGGTTTGACCAGCCACTCGGCCGCGCTCAAAGAAGAGGTTGTCGAACAGTTGGCGTCGCGGATTGTCAGCCGATTCGCGGGGCAGAGTCCAGCGATCGAAATCGTCGAGCACGACCGTCCGCCAGCGCGACTGGGGCAGATTGGATTGCGAGTCAAAAGCGTAATCGCGGTTGGTTCGGGAAAGGGCGGTGTCGGTAAAAGTACGGTTGCCACCAGCTTGGCGCAGTGCCTGCAACGCTTCGGTTCGAAGGTCGGGCTGATGGACGCCGATGTCTATGGACCGAGCGTTCCGCATCTGCTGGGACTTTCGGGACGCCCGGAGGTCGATGAGAACAAACGGATCATCCCGATCAAAAAGGGCCCGATGCCGGTGATGTCGATGGGGTTCTTGGTCGAACCCGATCAAGCGGTGATTTGGCGTGGGCCGATGCTGCACAGTTCGGTCACTCAGTTCCTCCGCGATACCGACTGGGGGCTGTTGGACTATCTGATCATCGACATGCCGCCGGGAACGGGAGACGTCGCGCTGACGTTGTCGCAGATCTTGCCGCTGTCGGGGGCTGTGATCGTTTGCACGCCGCAAGAGGTCGCGTTGTTGGATGCCGTGAAAGCGATCGCGATGTTCGGCAAGGTGCACATTCCGATCTTGGGAATGGTTGAAAACATGAGCGGTTTTCAGTGCCCCGATTGCAACAAGCATTACGACATCTTTGGCAAAGGTGGCGCCCGCGATAAGGCGGAAGAATTGCAGACGCCGTTCTTGGGCGGCGTGCCGATCAACATCCCGCTGCGAATCGCGGGAGATCAAGGGAAGCTAGCCGAATGCTTGGACGACGATGCAATTCGGGCGCCGATGGATCAAGTCGCACGCGCGGTCGTCCGGACTCTGGCGGCGAAGAACGCTGCCGCTCCCGCGACGCCTCAGTTGCCAACGCTGTAGCCCGGCAATACGTTGCCTATCCGGCCGACCTTGGCGGCAGGTGAAACACAAAAAAAGCGACCCCATTCATTTGAATGGGATCGCTGATGTGGAGTTCTCGATGGCCGATGCCGCGACGCGTTTAGAACGTCACGATGGCGTCGATGCCAAACGTCGTTTGGTTGCTTCGCGGGCTGTTTGTCGGCGAGTTTGGATTGGGTTCGTTGATACCCAGCGGAACCGCGTCGACATCCCAGTCCCAGCGGACTTCGGGGCGGACGGTGATGAATTCCTTGGGTTTCAGGTTCAGCCCCAATGTCAACGCGTAGACGTCGGTGTGGTCATTGGTGTCGCGGCGATTGTTCCACCATTCGAAGCGAAGGCCGGCTGCGACATCGTCAGCTAGATCGTAGAAGAGGTAGTTGTTGATGCCAAACGTATCGCGAGCGAAGGTGTCGAATTGGTTCTTTGTGTCCAGGCGATCGATTTGCAATACGTGGTTGAAGTTCTCGACGGTCGTGCTGGCGACAATGCTGTGCATCTGGCCACGCTCTTTCATGTCCTGTCCACGCAGTTCGAGGTTCTCGTTCAAACGACCGATTGTGTTGGTGTAAGTGATGGTTGTGTAATCGGTCAGGACAACGCTTATGCCGCCTAGGAAGTTATCGCCATTGTCCGTGTAGCCCGAGTCCCATCCGAGCGTGTATCCACCCCAGACGGTCACAAATTCGTTCGCCTTGTGAGTGACCAATGCACCGGTATGGGTGAAAGGTTCGCTGTTAACCATCGTGTAGGAATGGCTGAAGAAGAAGTTGTCCGGTGCGCTGACAACCTCGTAGCCGATCAAAGTGAAGAAGTGTCCCATTTTGATCGAAGTGTTGCCGTAGGCTGCTTCGCCATACAGTTGTGGCATCGCGCTGCCGTAGATGCCATTGTCCCAACCGGTATCCCACGATCCGTTATCGACTCCGAAGGCTTGCGTGTCTTGCGCGTCGACGCCGTAGACGTAATCGATGCGTCCGCCGAGGTCGAGTCCGTGGGCTCCGTTAGCTTGTTTTCCGGCAAACAGCCACATCTGCGATAGGTTGACTCGGTCGGGGTGATCGTTGAATCGCATCGGCGAGCCGTAGGTGTAGTAGCCGAGTTGGGCCCATCCCCCGTATGTAAAGCCGTCCAAGCAGCTGGCGAAGCAACTTTTGGCTGGCGCTGGGCCGCATGATTCGCAGCTAGCGTTGCCGTAGTATCCGCCATCGCCCTGGTATTTGTAGCCTTCCCCTGAGATGGGGTAACTCTCGCTGGGATATTCTTCGTGCCCAAACTGTTGCCCGACGGCCAGACCTGCGTTGCAGATGCAAGCAATCGCAAAGAACCTGCTGATGAGATTCATCTTTGTAACTCCACGTGCCAATGCGTTCGCGTCGGGGCATGCGAAATGTAACCCCCCCGAGTACCGCCAAAAAGGGAATCTGGCGGCTGCGTTATCACTCTTACTATCGAAACAATCGCCACGACTATTAATGTCTTCCGGTGCAAAAGCTGCAAACCGGTGAGGGGGATTGCTTGGGTTGTGGCAGACTTTGCGGGTTGGGCGGACCGCGGGAGGCGTTAGGGAGTGTCGATGAGTGCTGGGGCGGAAACGCGTCAATGCTAGCGGGCGACGCGGAGCGTGCCGACTGAAATTGTGGGAAGCCAGCGGTGGGGAGGTGTGGCGTCGATCGATTTCACTGTGCAGCCGATAGTGAGTGGCCGGGTGTGGTTGGGAGATTCAACGAAAAAAGCCAGCGAGTTTGATGAACAAACTCGCTGGCTTCTGAATTAACACCAGCCCTCAGAGGGGAAGTCGAATTCGACTTTAGAAGGTGTAGATACCGTCGATTCCGAAGGTCGTTTGGCTAGCAGCACCGTTTTCGTTGACTGCAAAGACCGCGCGGTCCGAATCCTTGTCCCAGGTCCAGCGAACTTCGGGGCGAACGATCCAGTTGGCGTTGCCACGATAGTTCACGCCCAGCGTCAGGTCGTAGACGTCGTGGTTGTCGCCAGGGGCCAGGCCAAACTGGTTGCCTTCAACATTCCACCATTCGAAGCGAGCTCCCAGAGCCCAGCAGTCGTTGACTTGGTAGATCAGGTAGTTGTTGATATCAAACGTATCGCGTTCGTTCAACGACGATGTAGCACCTTGGATCGATGTCTTCAGGTAATCGATCTGGTTGATGTAGGACAGCTTGTTCGTCAACTGCTTCTGAGTGACGACGCTGAACATGTTACCCTTTTCGCCGCCATATCCGGGTTGCGAAACGGTGCCGAAGCGACCTGCAACGTAGGCGAAGGTGATGTTCGTGGTGTCGTCGATCTGTTGCGAGATACCACCGATGAAGTTGTCACCGTTGTCTTCGAAACCGGAGTCCCAACCGGCGGTGTAACCACCGTAGATCGTGGTGCTGTCGCTCAGGTTGTACGTAGCCAATGCACCGGTGTGCGTGAATGGCTCGCTGTTGTTCATGGTGAACGCGTGGCTGTAGAAGAAGTTGTCGGGAGCGGATACTACTTCGTAACCAATGATGGTGTAGAAGTGACCAACCTTGACCGACAGATCGCCGTAGGCGGCTTCGCCGTAGGCTTGTGGCAACGCGTGGCCGTAGATGCCGTTGTCCCAGCCGTTGTCCCAGTGGCTGCCTTGGTTACCGAACGCTTGCGTGTTCTGAGCATCGACACCGTAGACGTAGTCGACGCGTCCACCCCAATCGAGGCCGTCGGATCCGTCGGCAACCTTCTCCATGTAGAACCATGCTTGTTGCAGGTTCACGCGATCGGGATGATCATTGAAGTTCATTCCGTTGCGGCCAGCGGTGGTGTAGCCCAATTGCAACCATCCGCCCTTGTCCCAGCCCCAGTGATTTCCACACAGTTGCCAAGGGTCGCCCAGGTCGCAAGTTCCGCATCCGGCACAAGCCAAGCTTGGCAGGCTGCCGTCTTGGAAGAAGACGCCGCCGCCGCTAGCGCCGCCGCAGCTGTCACAGCCGTAGCTGTCGCAGCCCGCTTCGCATTCGCATGCTGGTTCGCAGCACGATGCATCGAGGCCACAATCGGGTTCGTTGTCGAAACAACCAACCTGAGCGACGTCGCCAAAGTAATTCGTATTGATCTGTTGTGCAGTTGCCGAGCCCGCGTGGATTCCGCATGCAAACGCAGCCAAGAGTGCAAGTTTGCTAATTTTCATTCGATATTCTCCCCAATCCGTGAGTGATGTGCTTAAAACCACTTCTCATGAAATGGTTCTCAGCGTGAACCAAATCCGCCTACCAAGAGTGAACCAATTGAAAAACAGTTTGATTCTGGGGGATTCATCGACAGCGCAGCATATATCCGCACGGGGAAGCACGGAAATCATCGCTGGAACTGCAGTTTGTGGTCCGTTTGTTCCGGTTATGAATTCGTTGCGGAATTCTCGGTTGCGGTGCTGCAGGTCAATGAAAGCTTGTCGCTGAGGTAAGCTTTTCGGAAGGTATCGAATGGTGGCCCGCAAGGGCCTGTTGCCTCCCTCGAACAGGGTTATTCAGGCTTTCCAAGTGAGTCACTGAAGAGCGCTTGAGAGAACATCGGGGCATCGAAGGCGGCCATGTCGTCGATCCCTTCGCCCAGTCCGATGAACTTCACCGGCAGTTCGAATTGCTCTCGAATGGGAATCACGACACCACCTTTGGCGCTGCCGTCGAGCTTCGATAATACGATGCCGGTGCAGCCCGCCGCTTCGCTGAACCCACGCGCTTGGCTGATCGCGTTTTGTCCCGCGGTAGCATCCAGCACTAACAGCACTTCGTGCGGGGCCGAAGGGACTGGTTTGCCGATCACGCGGCGGATCTTGTCCAGTTGTTGCATTAGATGTGTCTGTGTTTGCAAACGTCCTGCGGTATCGACGATCGCAACATCGAAGTTCTCGTCGACAGCTTTCTGCACCGTGGCAAAGGCGACGCTGGCGGGATCGGATTCCGGTTTTCCAGTGACGATCTCGCAACCGATGCGTTGCGACCAGATCGTCAATTGCTCGACTGCGGCGGCGCGGAACGTATCCCCTGCGCCTAGGACCACGCGGTTCCCTTCTTGGGTCAACCGGTTCGCCAGCTTGGCGATCGATGTCGTCTTGCCCGAACCGTTAACTCCGACAACAAGGATCACCGTTGGCCCTTCGTCAGCCATCGACAGTTCGGCCGATTCCTGCGTCAGCATCGCTTCGACTTGGTCGCGAATGGTTGCCAGGATATCTTCCATTTCGACTTTGCGACCGCGAAACTTCGTCGCCACGTCGTCGCGAATGCGACCTGCCGGGCCGGCACCCATGTCGGTCCGGACCAGCCGCGCGAACAGCTCGCCCAGGAACTCGTCCTCCACCAAGCGGCCATCGTTTTTGAAAAGGTCGCGGATATCGGTGTTCAAGACTTGGCTGGTCTTGGTCAAGCTCTTGCGGAATTTATCGAACAGGCCAGCTTGGCTGGTATCCGGATCGTCTGCTTTCTTTTTGGACCAAAATGCCATTGTCTTTACCGTTGTCTAACTGATGTTGGGCGAACGCGTCGTCGGTTGCGGCCCGCAGGTGGGGCGTGGCAACTCTGCCGACTTATTTTAACGCTCGCCGGCATTTGTGCGACCATCCCTTGCCATGACCGGCGGGACCCGTTCAGAATGACGCCGCAGTATTCGGCCAAACGCTACAGTTTGAATGCGACGTCGCTCGGATCGTCCGCAACTGGCTGCCGGGCGTCTCCTCTCCACTTCCCTGACCATGGTTTTTTCATGTTGCGACTCAAATCCAATTCGTCCCAACGCTGGCTTTCGCAGGTGGAGAGTAATCTCGACGAGATCTTGATCGATCACGCGCACTGCGAACGCAAGGCGGCATCGACCGCGATGGGGTTGATGAATTCCTACGCCGAGCGGCGCGAGTTGTGCGACGAAATGGCCAGCATCGTGATCGAGGAACTCGAGCACTACCGCATGGTGCTCGATGTGCTCGACAGCCGCGGGATCCGGTTTCGGCAGCTTAAGCCGAGTCCGTATGGCAGCCAATTAAATGCTTTGATCATTCGCACCGAACCGCAGCGGGCTGTCGACAAGTTGCTGGTCGCATCGTTGATCGAAGCCCGCAGTTGCGAGCGGTTCGATCTGCTGCGTAAGCATGCTCCGGACAAAGTGCTAGCCGATTTTTATGACAGCCTGTTCGAGAGCGAGGCGCGGCATCACGCGACCTACGTTCGGTTAGCCGAGGAGTTTGCACCGCGGGCCGAGGTTCAACGTCGGCTCAACGAATTGTCCGAAGCCGAAGCGAAGATTATCGAAGTCGGCAGCGAGTTGGCTCGCATGCACAGCTGAACGTGGGGCGGCCGATCGTAAGGCCTACTCTCGACGCGAGTTAAGCGAACTCGCTCGGCGACACCTTGAAAACTGCTAGCAACGCCGGGCCGCTCCGGTTTCTCGATTCGTCGCTTGCCTTCGGCGCGACATCGCCGAATACTTTTTCTTGCAACGCCCCAGTGCGTTTGCCCCTTCCGGGACGGAAGCGCGATCGATGGCCGCCGCAGGATTGTGGCGGTTCAACGATCTGTTGACGGGATTGTCAGCACGCCTCACATGCCCACCTCGATTTTGTGGATCGGAGGATCTGCGAGATCAGGCATGAAACGGATGTCTTTAGGTCACCGGAAGGAGAATCTGCTATGCATTCAACACTCAAGCTCAATGCGCTTTTGTTTGCCGCGATCGTTGGCGTCACCGAACCTGCGGTTGCTGCTCGCCCCGCTTCGATTCAATTCGATCTCTCGCCAGTCGCTGCGGCGCAACCCGTTGTTCCCGACGAAGACGCGTTTGTCCCTCCCGGGCACCGTTGGGTCCGGGTGCGATTGGACATCTCGTCGATGATCAATACCGCCGAACAAGCCAAGCCGCACGAATTCGTCTACCGCATCCAGTGCTCGTCGCTCGACAGCCGAGTCGTCGATTATTCGCCGCGGACTCAATTGGCCGCTTCGACAGTCGGCGGAATCCGCGTGGAACAGTCCGATGAGAAATCGAAAAGCCTCGGGCTGGCTCTGAAAGGTTCATATCTGAACTTGGTCGATGGAAGCAGTGGTGCGGACGTGGGATCGAAGGTCTGCAACAAGACGACGTTCGAGAAGGCCGCGCCGCAGGAGATTATGTATGCCAGCGGCACGATCGCTCGCGGCCAAGGCGTCTACTTCAAGCTTCGCGCCACGCCGGCTCAGGTGCTCGATGGGCAGAAGCCATTTACGATCACGCTGCAGGTGCCCGATAAGTGGCGCGGCGATCTGCTGTCGGTGCATCTCAGCGCGACCGAATCGCAGCGCAGTTTCGGCGCGTTGGATCGCGATACAGTGCAGTCGTCGCCCGCTCGTTTTCAGGTCGCTGTGTTCGACCAGTCCGATGACATCGCTCGTCGTTGGGCGTGGCAGCTAGCCGAGGCGGAGCAGCGGTTGCGTGAAAGTTCGCAGCAGTACGCAAGTTCGATTCGCGAGCGATCGCTGCCGACGATCTTCCATCACGTGGCGGCAGCGCTCGATGTGATCGAGCCGCGGATTTCGGAGGATTGGATGCAGCGTGCGTTGTATGGATCGATCGATCCCTATTTTGATAAGCAGATCCGCCAGTTGCCCGTCGCAGTGAAAGTTGCCGTGCTCGACTATGTCGATGCCAAGACGAACTTTCAGGGACTGGTTCGGTCGCAATCGCTTTCCCAGGAGGCGCGTTCGGGGCTGGCGGTCAAATAGTTGACCGCAGGGATCTTTCCAGCTGCCCGGAGCAGGGATGCTCTGACATGAGTGTTGAAAGAGAAGGCGTTTTTAATACGCTTGGCAACACGTTTCTAATTGGCGCTGAATCCAAACGACAGGCTGTGCTCGCGGCCCAGTGGATTCTTTTGATATTGGCGGAAACATCCGCTGCACAAATCGTAGCGTCGACGCTGGTAGACATCTTCGCCGATCGTGTCGCTTTCGTCGTCTCCCAGTCGTTCCAAGATCTCATTTAATTCGAGCAGGTGATCGGTGTCGACGTCCTCGACAAAATCGGTTGGCGTGTCGAAGACCGCTTTGATCTCGACTTGAACGGAGTACCGGAGATCTTCGTTGGGTGTCAGCTCGCAATTGCAACGATCACACGTGTAATGAATCATTCGGCAGAGGTCCTTAACCGCGAGGAGAGAAGCAAGGTGTGGGATCGAGCGTGTCGTCCCTGAGGCGTGAGGCATGTTACCGGCGGTCGCTGTCGCGTGGCAATACAAAAAGCGGTTGCCTTGATCGAAAGTCGATTCAAACGCAAACCCCAACGATGACGACCAATAGAATCATTATTCCGGCGCAGATTTTCCCAACCGTTCCCAACAGACGTCCCCAGAACGCAGCGTGACCGACGGGAATCGTCTCCTTCCACTGCTTGCCGCTCATCCATTCACCCAGCACCGCGCCGGCGGTTGCGCCGAGAGCGCCGAACAACAACGCGGCGATGACGGTGCCGAAGATTGGAATCGGCAAGCCCAGCAGCGCTCCACCCATCGCGCCGACCATCGAACCCACCACGGCCATCACCGTCGCTCTTTTGCTGCCGCCGGCTTTCTTCGCTCCCAACGCCGCGGCGGCAAACTCCAGCACCTCTCCCAGGACGGCAAAACCGATCGCCGCGACCACTTCGGTCGTTCCCAGCGAGATGCGTTGGCCGCTGGGGGCGACCAGGAAGTAGACGACCACCAGAGCTGCGGCGATCCAGTTTCCCGGCAGCGTGACGAAGTTGCTGCCCCACGCCACCGTGGTCAACAGGATCAAACCAATCGGCCAAATTAAGTGCCACCAAGCTTCCATGTGTCGATTCTCTTCCGATTTTCGCGTTGTTTCTGTCGGTTGTGCCGTTGGGGCAGCGAACCCTTGGCGGGGCGAGCGGTCCTTGTTTTCGGCTTTCTTAAGATTTGTTGAAAACCGGTTCCGCGCGGCTGCCAGGGCCTGTGAATTGGTGGTCGCACAATCAACCAAAGGTTAGAATAGGTGCGAAGACACACCCGTCATTGTTCAGACCTTGAGCAATGATGCTTGACAATTGGCCCCGGACGTTTGGAACCGCAGCGCTGCAATAGACATATTTAATCATACCCTGCAAGCTGACCATTCCTGACATCCACAATTTGCGGACCTTGCCTTCATTAGGATCAGGTTTGCATGGAGGACGATACAAAGAATGTCTACTTCGTCAGTTCTTGATTCAAGTGTGCTGATTCTAAATCGCTTTTATATGGCGATCCGTGTCGTCTCGGTGCGACGGGGCTTCACGTTGTTATATCGCCAGTGTGCTGAAGTCATCACGTTGGAAGATGAACAATATACCAGCTACGATTTCACTTCATGGTGTGAGTTGAGTCAATTGACTTCGCTCGAAAAGCAACCTGGCGAAGACTACATCAAAGCCGTCGGTTTCGATCTTCGCGTCCCGCGGATTTGTCGCTTGACGCGATTCGATCGCTTGCCGGTGCAATCGGTGCGGTTCAATCGTAAAAACTTATTTGCTCGCGATAGTCACCGTTGCCAATACTGTGGCCAGGACAAACCGTCGAACCAGTTGAGCGTCGACCATGTGGTGCCACGCAGTCATGGCGGCAAGACGACTTGGGAGAATGTCGTCTGTTGTTGTCTGCGGTGTAATTCTCGCAAGGGCGGGCGGACGCCGTCGCAGGCGAACATGAACCTGCTGACGACGCCGATCAAACCGAAGTTCAATCCGGTGTTGACCCAGCCGATCGTCGATCCGCGGTACGAATGTTGGAAGACGTTTTTACCCGCGGCGGGTTAGTCTTGGGCGAGATCGATGGCTTGCTTGGCAGCTATCTTAGCGCAGCTGCCAGAGGATCGTCCCGATGCCCATCGGGATGCACCACCAAGCGAAGAGATGCAGTCGTCCGCGGCGGCTCCACGCGATCAACCATCGCAGCGCGAAGATCCCCACCAAGAATGCGACCACGGCGCCGACTAGCAGCGGTGCCATGCGGTCCATCGTGAGATCGGATTGGGCGAGGTCTTTCATCTCAAGCACCGTAGCGCCCAGGATCGCGGGGATCGCCAGCAGGAACGAAAACGTGACGGCGTCTTCGTTGCTCAGTCCCAGCATCCGGCCGCCGACGATCGTCGACCCGCTGCGGCTGATCCCTGGCATCAAGGCGAAAGCCTGGAAGGTGCCGATCTCAAACGCCTTTCGCCACGATAGCGATTGGTAGGTTGCGTCGCGCGTCGGCAGGTATTTCAGCAGCAATAGAAGGCCGCCGGTCACCAACAGCATGCATCCCGCGATCAACGGGCTTTCCAGCAAGTGTTTGAACTGTGTCTTGATGATCACGCCTGCGATGCCGGCGGGGATCGTGCCGATAACCAGTAGGGGGATCACCCGTCGGTCGCTGGTCAGCATATCGAGGATTCGTCGCCAATAGACGACAAGAATCGAGGCAAGTGTACCGGCGTGAAGTACGATGTTCACGGTAGCGGACTCTTCAGTAATTCCTAATAATTCGCCGAAGATCACCAGATGTCCCGACGAACTGATCGGCAGGAATTCGGCGATCCCTTGGATAACCGCTAATAAAACCATTTCCCACATCGTCAGTTCGTCCGTTCGGGGGCGTTGCTCGCGTTGGTGGCGCGGTGAAGCATCTCTTGTGGAGGTGCGGAAATATCTTGAACCACTCTCTGTTAGAAGGCTTATCGACCGATGATTCCGCGGAACCCAGGAACGATTGCTGGTGATCTACTAAATTTTGCCAGAGGTTTCTGCATGGG
Organism: Rosistilla oblonga; assembly: GCF_007751715.1. Taxonomy (NCBI): domain Bacteria; kingdom Pseudomonadati; phylum Planctomycetota; class Planctomycetia; order Pirellulales; family Pirellulaceae; genus Rosistilla; species Rosistilla oblonga. The sequence goes on from NZ_CP036292.1 coordinate 304,908, forward strand.
GGCCGCCGATAGCGTCCCGGGGGTCAGCGGAGGAACGGTCGCGCTGATTTTAGGGCACTATCATCAGCTTGTCGCGGCGATCAGTCATTTCGATCGCGAGGCGCTTTCGCTGGCATTGGCGGGCAAGTGGCGTCGGTTGGCCGAACACATCGACCTGCGGTTTCTGATCGCGTTGGGGTTGGGCGTCGGGATCGCCATCGTCTCGCTGGCCAGTCTGCTGCACTGGTTGCTGGAGAACCGCCTGCCGGGAACGCTAGCGGTCTTCATGGGATTGATCGTGGCGAGCATCTGGATCGTTGCTCGCCAGATCCAACGCTGGAGTGCAACCGCTTGGGTGGCAGTCTTGCTGGGAACCGCTGTTGGATATCTGATTAGTTCGCTCTCGCCGTTAGCTGGCGAACCGGGCTTGCTCTATCTCTTCTTTTCCGGCGTGATCGCGATCACCGCCATGATCTTGCCCGGGATCAGCGGCTCGTTTGTGCTTGTTCTGTTGGGTGTGTATCACCATGTGATCGGGCTGGTGAAAGCATTGCCGCGCGGTGAGCTCACGCTGGAGGGCTTGATTCAGATCATCGTCTTTGCATCGGGCTGTGCGATCGGTTTAGCCGCTTTCTCGCGGGTCCTGCGGTGGCTGCTGGAACATTATCAAAATGTGACCTTTGCCTGCCTGCTTGGCTTGATGATCGGTAGCTTGAAAAGAGTCTGGCCGTTGCAGCAGCCGACTGCGGAGACGGCGGCCGAGAAATTCTCTCATCGTGTGTTCGAATTGGTTCCCATCAGCGAATGGGCTCAGCCTCTGTGGCCGTTGTTATTGTTGGGCATTGGGGCTGCGTCATTTGTACTAGCTGCCGAAGCGATCGCAGTTCGTATGTATACGCCCCGTGATGTGGATGCCAAGTTGAATGAAGGTGCGTGACATTAGTACACTTCTTTGGCGTCGACGTTGTGTGATAACAGCCGTCATAACTCCTATGACTGTTGAATTATCATCAATAAACGTGCTCTTTTAGATTGCAGCTTTCTATACGGGCGTATAGGATAAGCTGCGGATTTATAAGTGTACACAAGATGCCGCCATGCTTAGCCTTTGGGCTTTGCGTTTGCGAGGGGAACGATGGCTATTTCGACCCGGCTGACGACGCGACAACAGACCGTTTATGACATGATCCGCGACAAGATTGTGTTGCGTGGTTATGGACCAACGGTTCGCGAGATTGGAGAACATTTCGACATCAAATCGCCCAATGGCGTGATGTGTCATCTGAAGGCGTTGGAACGGAAAGGTCTGATCCGTCGCAGTCCCAATAAATCCCGCGCGATCGAATTGACCAACGATGCCGATCGTTCCGCGAAGAGTATGCCGATGGCTGGCCAAGTGATGGCAGGCAGCGGCACGCTAACCTTTGAGAAGGCCGAGCGTAAAGACCTCAGCGATATGTTCTACGGCGAGGATCGCTTCCTGTTGGAGGTCTCTGGCGATTCGATGGTCGATGCTCACATCACCGACGGCGACATGGTCGTTGTGCAAAAACAAGATCATGCCCAGGCTGGGCAGATGGTCGTCGCCCAGACCACGCAAGGTGATGTCACGCTGAAGTACTGGTATCCCGAAGAGGGACGCATCCGGTTGCAGCCGGCAAATCGCGAAATGGAACCGATCTACGTTCGCGAAGCGACCGTGATTGGCATTGTCGTCGGCGTTGTCCGCTCGGTCTGAGCGGTTCGGAAAGACTTAGGGCCTTCCCGGCCACGCCAGCAGACGATCGCCGTTCTTTACGCCGATCCGATTTGCCTCGGTTGGCTGGCCTCTAATGAGTGCAGCTGCATTCCGCAAAGGCTCGATCTGAGCCCAAAGCAATTCGCTGCAGCCGACTTAGCCAACCGGAGTTGCATCGAGATTCAGCGCTTCTAGCAGGGCATCGAATCGACGCGCCGCTTCGACGTGTCGCTCGACCCGCTCTTCAGCGGACCAGTTCGATCGGATGGCACTTACGCGGCCAGCAATCTCAAAATCAGACAAAGTTGTATCGGAATGAGACTCGGCGATACGCGAGGTTCGGCTGTTTAGCAAAGTTGATGTCGCCATGGATGATTCCTCCTGAATGGTAAACTTTTCAAACGCCAGAGGCTGCTGGCAATTTCCGAAAGATGCGAACTTGTTGCCTGAGCGCCAAATCTCGATCAATCGTTTAATCTGATGCCAACTAAAGCAATTGGCGTGCCAGTCGGCGGAAAAGTGAGGAAATAGTCGCTGGTGGCGACGTAGTTTGTTTTCCTCCCAGGAGTTAGGGCGTTTTTTGGCGAGCTTGTTTCGCGGCCGGGCGATCGGCGGAGTTGAAAAAAGTACCGAGCTGCTACCCGATCTTCCATTCTTGTCGTTCAAAGCTCTGTAACGAGAGCAGTTCCCCCGACTGTAAAAGCTGCACGCTTGGCGATCTCGATTTGTCGCTCGACAGGACGTCGATCAATTCCTGCCAGGTTGCGTGGTCGGAGGTTCCTTGCAGTTGCACATATTGCACCTGTCCGTTGGCGTCGTAGATCATCCCGTCGATATGCAGCGGCGGTGCAGGGCCGCGGTGGACGAACGATCCGTCGAGTTCCAGATGCGTGCGCGGCAAGCGTTCCAGTCGCTCGCAGAGCTGCTCAAAGGAACCGCCCAGCGGACTTAGAGGGGCCGTGTTTGCGGTCGGGCCCGCGGCAGGTGCGTTGGTTTCCGGCGGATCGGATTCCCCGGACCGCTGGGGGCCATGCAGGTTGATGTTGAACGATCGCAGCGTCGCCGGCGATGCCTTGCTCATGACGATGGCTTGGTGGCAAAAGGAGATGGGGTAAAAAACAAACGGCTTGGAGATCGGTTTTGATCTCCAAGCCGTTAATCATTTCAATTGGCCCGAGCGGGCAAAGAGGTTCTGCGGTTTGCCGTTTCCGGCTAGCCGAGCTTACTCTTCGGTGCTCTCGGGTTTGTCCGCGTCGGTTCCCGCCGCAGCACCCACCGGTTCTTCGGGGGCGATGTCTTCGCGGCGTTTTTCACCGTGGAACTTCAACCGCAGCGTCTTGCCTTCGTCGTCTTTGACGGCGTCGACAACGATCGTGTCGGAGCCTTCGAAGGCGCCTTGCAGCAGTTCTTCGCTCAACGGATCTTCGATGCGTTGCTCCAACGCACGACGCAGTGGGCGAGCACCGTAATCGAGGTTGGCACCCATCTTGATCAAGAATTCCTTCGAATCGTCGCTCAAGACCAGGTCGAAACCACGGTCCTGCAGACGCTCGCGAACCTTCGACATTTCGAAGTCGATAACTCGCTTGAGGTCATCTTCGGTCAAGTGGCGGAAGATGATCGTGTCGTCCAACCGGTTCAAGAACTCGGGGCGGAAGACGCGTTCGATCTGATCCATCACGCGGCTCTTCATGCTGTCGTACGAAGCGTCGTCGTCCGGCTTTTGGAAACCGAAGGCCGATTCGTTTTTGATCGCGTCGGCACCCGCATTGGTCGTCATGATCAAGATGCAGTTCCGGAAATCGACGTGGCGGCCGAACGAATCGGTCAACCGGCCTTCTTCCATCACCTGCAACAACATGTTGAAGACGTCGGGGTGAGCCTTTTCGATTTCGTCCAACAGCACGACGGCGTACGGACGGCGACGAATCTTCTCGGTCAATTGACCGCCTTCTTCGTAACCGACGTATCCGGGAGGGGCACCGATCAGACGGCTGACGTTGTGCTTCTCCATGTATTCGCTCATGTCGATGTGGATCAACGCATCCGAATCGCCGAACATGAATTCCGCCAGCGATTTGGCAAGCAACGTCTTACCGACACCCGTTGGTCCGGCGAACACGAAGCAACCGGTAGGTCGTTTCGGATCCTTCAGACCGCTGCGGCTGCGGCGAACCGCTTTGGCGATCGCGCTGACAGCGGCATCTTGGCTGACGACTCGCTTGTGCAGTTCGTCTTCCATTTTCATCAACCGCAGGCTGTCTTCGGTCGACAGTCGGGTCAATGGAATGCCGGTCATCTTGCTGACCACTTCGGCGATCACTTCTTCGTCGACCACACCATCGGTCTGCTGGCTCTTCTCGCGCCATTCGACGGTGATCTGTTCCTTCTTCTTGCGAAGCTTTTCAGCTTGGTCTCGCAGCGAAGCGGCCTTCTCGAAGTCTTGGTTGGCGACGGCGTCTTCCTTGCTCTTGTTCAGAGCATCGACTTCTTCGTCGATCTCTTTCAAGTCTGGTGGACGAGTCATCGTGCGCAATCGCACCCGAGCACCGGCTTCGTCGATCACGTCGATCGCCTTGTCGGGCAGGCAGCGAGCGGTGATGTAGCGTTCGCTCATCTCGACAGCGGCGACAACCGCATCGTCGGTGATCTGCACGCGATGGTGCTCTTCGTAGCGTTCGCGGAGTCCCTTGAGGATCTCGATCGTTTCCTTTTTGCCCGTCGGTTCGACGATGATCTCTTGGAAACGACGCGCCAGAGCGCTGTCCTTTTCAATGTACTTGCGGTACTCGTCCAGCGTCGTCGCTCCGATGCACTGGATCTCGCCGCGAGCCAGTGCTGGCTTCAGCACGTTAGCCGCGTCGATCGCGCCCTCGGCACCACCGGCACCTACAAGCGTGTGCAATTCGTCGATGAACAGGATCGTGTTCTTGGCACGACGAACTTCGTTCATGACCGCTTTGATGCGTTCTTCGAATTGACCGCGGTATTTGGTTCCCGCGACCATCATCGCGAGGTCCAGTACGACGATCCGCTTTTCAGCCAAGATCTCGGGCACTTCGCCTTCGATCACGCGCTGTGCAAAGCCTTCGACGATGGCGGTCTTGCCAACGCCCGCTTCGCCCAGCAGGACGGGGTTGTTTTTTGTACGGCGACACAGAACTTGGATCGAGCGTTCGATCTCGCGTTCGCGGCCGATGACAGGATCCAGTTCGCCCTTCTTGGCCAGTTCGGTCAGGTCGCGGCCGAAGCTGTCCAGAGCAGGGGTCTTCGACTTGCTTCCCTTGCCCGACGAAGCGCCTTCGCCGCCACCTTCGCGTCCGCCGCGGTCGCCGACTTCGGCACCTTCGAGTCCGTGGCCCAGCAGGTTCAGGACTTCTTCGCGAACATCTTCCAGCTTCAGTCCCAAGTTCATCAGAACCTGAGCGGCGACGCCTTCTTGTTCACGCAGCAGGCCCAGCAGGATGTGCTCGGTGCCGACGTAATTGTGGTTCAGGTTGCGAGCCTCTTCCATCGAGTACTCGATCACCTTCTTGGCGCGAGGCGTCTGAGGCAGCTTGCCCATCGTGACCATTTCAGGGCCGCTTTGGACCAGCTTTTCCACCTCTAAGCGAATCTTGCGGAGATCGACTTCCAGGTTCTTCAGCACATTGGCCGCAACGCCGCTTCCCTCTTTCACGAGGCCTAACAGGATGTGTTCGGTACCGATGTATTCGTGATTGAATCGCTGGGCCTCTTGATTGGCCAGTTGCATCACTTTGCGGGCGCGGTCAGTAAATCTTTCGTACATTCTTGGACCCTCTGGATCGTGGTCGCACTTAGTGCGATCAGCCGTTGCATGGATGCGTTTGCTGAAAGCGTTTCCTGAAACAATCGACCGCCGTGCAGCGGGCGATTGATCCTAAATAAATTATGAGCCGCGTCGGGCAGGGCTGCCGATTTGGCGATTTCTTAGCAATACCGTGTAGCTGTGCAAAAAATACGCCGCAGCGACGGCTCGGGGGCGAGATCCCGCTCCCAAGCTGGCGACTTCAGGGGGGCTGGCCGCCATCCGTTACCGGCTAAATCGATTCTACCGTTTTCCTGACTCAGCGGGGATAGGAGGTGATTGTCTGATTTGCCATATCTGCCAGTTCTGTCGCGCATGCTCAACTTGACTTCCCTTCGGCGGTTGCCATCTGGGGCGATTCTGCCACTTCGGCAGTCGGATCGCTTGGTCGATTTTCTTCTGTCGAACTGGACGCTTTGGCAGCATCCGCGGTCTGGCTTCCCTCGGAATCCGCTGGCGACTCCGATTCTTCTTCAGTCTCGGAATCTTCCTGTTGGGCCACCAAGTCGTCGACCATCCGCTTCAGTCGACGCTCCTCGATATCGCGTTCCAGCCACCATGCGTCCCCCGTTTCGAGTGCCGCCAAAGCGTCGAGCGTTTGGGCGGCCGCTGCAAAACGATCGGTCTTACGGTAGACGCTCGCTAGCAAAAGCAGCGACAGCGCGTCCCGCGGGTCGACCTCCAAGCAATGCACTAACAAAGCTTCGGCTTCAAACCATCGACCCTTCAAAAATTCTGTCCGGGCGGCGTCGTATCGGTCTTCTTCGCCCGAGGCGTGCCGCGGTGCTAGCAACATCGGCAAGCCGCGAACCGCCCGTACGAACAGCACCACCCAGATCCCCACAAACGCCCAACAAACCGAACGAACCATCAACGGTTCGAGCCACTGGGGATAAATGAACCGCGACACCAGCAATGTATTGATAGCAATCGCGAAACAGATCGCCGCCGGCAGGCCGCTCATCCGTCCGCGAAACCAGATCTCCGGGAGGCCTGGCCACATACAATAGACATAGTGAGACAACGGCATCGTGCAATTATTTCGCTTGGTGAGGAAATGCTTCTGCGCGGGGTGATTCTAAGAAGAAACCGGCCGTGGGGCCTAGAGCGGATTTTGCCAGCATTTCCATTTCGCGCAGGTCGCTGCGGAGATTCTCACCGCGGTGATCGCGAGCCTGCCAAGCTGAACGATCACGATCCGCTGGTGTCGATAAACGCTTTGTCATCCAGCGGGCGAACCCAGACGTTGCGGAAGCGGACCGCGTTGTCGTGGTCTTGCAGGAAGAGCGGCCCCGTCGAGGTTTTCAACTGACGCTCCCAGATTGCTTTCAAGTAGGGCGTCGCGCCGTAGCGATACGGATGATAGCTCGATCGCGGTTCGCCCAGTTGCAAGTCGCGTTGCACTTGTTGTCCGTTGAGCCACGCGGTGATCGAGCCCTCTTTAGTGATCTTGCCTTGGTCGTCCCGCCGCGGGGCGCGGTAGCGGATGTCGTAAACCTGCCATTGCCCGCGAGGACCGCAAGCATTTGCAAGCGGCTTGGAGAATCCATAGACCGACCCGGCGTCCTGTTGGCTCAGTTCCTGTTTGCCGTGGGAATCGATGATCTGAACTTCGTAGTTGCCGTGGATGTAGATCCCGCTGTTTCCGGTTCCTCCTTCGGGGATCAGGAATTCCACGTGCAGGTCGGCATCGCGGAAGTGCAGCGTCGAGACCAAGTGGTTCGATCGGACAGCTTGCTCCCCTTGGGAGACCGTCGAAACCAAGCTGCCGTTTTCGATCGGCCAGTTGATCGCCGTTCCCTGCGTGCTGCGAAACTTCGGCTCCGATTCGCCATCAAATAACACGATCGCATCGGCTGGCGGTTCGACGGGCAGTTGCGATTGGTCGGGGCGAAACTCTTCGGCCGCCAGAGGCAGAGCGAATCCGATCAGGCTGAGGGCAAGGGCACGTATCATTAATAAGAGGCTTCTAGGAGAGGTGTCTTGTTGTTCGTCCGATCTCCGCGATCGCGGAGGTGTTGCTGGCAAAGTATATCATCCGTCGGCCGGTTTGCTGTCCAATCGCCGCGGCGAACGGTAGACTCTGGCGATGTCAAATCCGCAGAATCTCCCGCCGTCCGACGCTCCCGGTCCTCAACGCAACCCTTCGATGCGGCATTGGATGTTTCCGATGTTGTGTGGGTTTTCGTTAATCGCCTACTTCTGGCCTTCGGGCGGGATCGATCCGTTTGTCGCTTCCAAGGCGTGGCTCTCCTGGATGATCGCGGCGACGATGTTCGCGTTGGGCAGTCTGTTGCCCGAGGATGAAGTCCGTCGACTGCGTCGGCAATTGCCACAGGTCTGTTTGGGAACTCTGACCCAGTGTCTAGTCATGCCGCTGGCGGCGCTAGCGGTCGTCCGGTTCGGCGGACTCGAAGGGGGCTACCGGTTGGGAGTGATCCTTGTCGGATGTGTTCCCGGCGCGATGGCATCCAACGTGTTGACTCTGGCCGCTGGCGGCAACGTCAGTTATTCGGTCAGTCTGACGACGATGGCCACGCTCGCTTCGCCGATCACCGTCCCTTGGCTGTTGGTCTTGATGGCGGGGATCAGCGAATCGGAGGCGCGCATCGAACCGCTGTCGATGATGCTCACGCTCGCTTCGACAGTCTTGTTGCCCGTGATCGCCGGGTTCTCGTTAGCGCGTTGGAGTCCGCGGTTCAAAGCGATCGCCGAACCTGTCGGTCCAATCTTGGCGAACTTTGTCATCCTGTGGATCATCGCCGTCGTGGTGGGACTGAACCGCGACCGCTTGGCCATGATCCCGCTAAGCCTGTTGGCGTCGCTGTTGGTCGTGAACCTTGTCGGTTACGTCGGTGGTTATACCGCGGGAGCTCTCGCGCGGATGGACGAACCGATGCGTCGAGCGTTGACGCTAGAGGTCGGGATGCAGAACGCGGGGCTCGGGACGATGCTGGCCGTCGGCAGCTTTGGCGACCAGTTTCCCGAAGCCGCCATCCCCACAGCCGCCTACACGTTTGGCTGTGTCTTCACCGGCACGATCCTCGTCTCGCTGTGGCGACCACGTTCTGCAGCTGCCGTGTAGTACAATTTGTTGTGGTCGTCTTCAGGTAGGCGGCTTGTGAAGCTAGTTGTGGATGACGCTCGATGACTGGCGTCGGGCTACCGATGGCGAAACTCTGATTCCGATTGCACCACTGGATTGACGATGGCTGATTTGCTGCATGTTGTCGCGATGAACGTGCCTTGTCCGTTTCATCTCGAACTTAAATTTTCCGATGGCGATTCGCGTGTGGTCGACTTGCGACCGCTGTTGAACGGCCCTGCCTTCCTGCCGCTTCACGATCCCGATGTGTTTGCATCCGCGACGATCGATCCGGTGACAAAAACAGTCTGTTGGCCATGTGGAGTCGATTTGGCTCCCGAAGCGCTGAGGTCCCTATCGCCAGCTGATATCCAGCCAGCCGGCTAGCGAGACGCGATATTGCGGAGCGGTGTTGCGGTGGCATCGCTAGTCATCGGACATCGCAATCGATCAAGCCAGCAGCTTCTCGATCACCTTCGCCGGTTGGCCGTCGATCAACGATTGCTCGCGTCCGTTCTGTTCGTAGGTCAGGTTTTCGGCTTCGAGTCCAAACAGGTGCAGCAGAGTGGCGTGGTAGTCGAAATGGTTGACTTGGTCTTCCACTGCGTGGTGGCCAAATTCGTCGGTCGCGCCATGCATTCCCGATCGGAAGCCGCCGCCGGCGACCCACATCGTGAACCCGTAGGTGTTGTGATCGCGGCCGATATTCGCTTCGTTTTGGATCACCGGTAACCGGCCCATCTCGCCGCCCCAGTGGACGACGGTGCTGTCGAGTAATCCGCGTTGCTTGAGATCTTTCACGAGCGCGGCGGCCGGTTTGTCGATCTTCTTGCACGATGCTGGCAACGCTTTGACGATGCCGCCATGGTGGTCCCAGTATTGGTTTTTCGTGAACAGTTGCACAAACCGCACGCCTCGTTCGACAAGTCGCCGCGCGATCAGGCAGCGTTCGCCAAACTCTCGCGTCTCGGGTTGGTCCAGCCCATACATCGCGTGGGTTGCTTTCGATTCGCGGCTCAAGTCGGTCGCTTCGTCCGCCGCAAACTGCATCCGTTCGGCGAGTTCAAAATTAGCGATCCTCGCTTGCAGTTCGTGTTCGCCCGTCCGTTGTTCCGCATGGCGTCGGTTCAACGATTGCAGCAGGTCGAGGTAATTGGATTGAATCTCGCCGTCGAGATGGGGCGGCGGCTGCAGGTTCAAGATCCGCGGCTTCACCGGTCGGATGACGGTTCCTTGAAACAGCGACGGCAACCAACCGTTGGACCAATTCAAGACGCCTGCGACCGGCAGGCCCTTCGGGTCGGTCATTGCGATGTAGGCGGGCAAGCTTTCGCTTTGGGTTCCCAACGCATACGTCAGCCAGCTGCCTAGCGCCGGACGTCCCGCCAAGGGGCGACCGCCGTTCATCGCGTAGATCGATTGGCCGTGGTTGTTCACACCGGTGTGCATCGATCGAATCACCAACGCATCGTCGACGATCGTCGAAAATTCGGGAAGCAGTTCGGAAACGTCGGTCCCATGTTCGCCGTACTTCTTGAATTTCCAAGGCGATCCAAAAACCTTCGAGCTTGCTTGCGCCGCGTTGTCGTATTTGATCTTGCCGGGAAACTTCTGCATATGCAGTTCGTTTAATATCGGCTTCGGATCCAGTAGATCCATCTGGCTGGGGCCGCCTTGCATGAACATCGAAATCATGGCGGTCGCCCGCGGCTTCAGCGGTGGCTGCTTCGGCTTCAGATCGAAACCTTCGGTCCCCATCTTCGGCTTCTTCGGTTCGGCACTGGCTTTCTGGGCCATCAGGCAAGCCAACGCCAGCGGCCCGCCACGCATCGCCGATGAGGCGAGGAAGTGTCGGCGCGAAGATTGCATGTCGGAATTGTTGTTGGTCATCGGTTTTCCGTCGTTTCGCAGGCGGGGATTTTTTGGGAGGGGAGCGGGGCTGTCGCCGACGTTAGTATCGGCGGGGAAGCTGCGGTCGCCGTTAATCCACGTAGAGGAATTCGTTGGAGCTGAACATCGCTTGGCAGGCGCTGGCCAGTGCCAGTCGGTGAGCCGCTTCGGCGGATAGTTTGGCGTCGCGCGATTTGAATGCGGAGGTTTGTCGCGCGACGAAGTCGGTCAGTTCGGTCAGCACGCCATTTTCGATCTCTCGATTGAAGCATCGCTGCCAAGCGTTGGAGATCTGTTGCGGGACTTCGCTCTCGGCTCGGATCGCCTGAGCCGCCAGCTGGTCCGCTTGCTCGATGACAAACGAACTGTTCATCAGCAGCAACGCTTGCGTAGCGACGTTTGAGTAGTTGCGGATGGTGCAGTTGGGGGCGACGGTGGCCAAGTCGAATGTTTCCAGGACGCCCAGCGGTCGGCTGCGGCGAACTTGAACGTAGACGCTGCGGCGACTGGCCTCTTCGCCGAGCTGCGATTTGCCCGTCGGCTTGCGTTCTCCGTCGAGCATCTCCTTGCCCAATACGACTTGCCCCACAGCGTCTTCTTTTACCGGTACCGGCGGGCCGTGCAAGCGATTCGTGATCGTGCCGTTTGCGACGAGCATCGCGTCGCGGATCGCTTCGGATTCCAGCCGTCGGACCGTCATCCGTGCATACAGCCGATTGTCGGGATCGACGCGATCCAGCTGCTCGGTTCGCGTGGAAACCTGCTGGTACGTTTGCGACAGCATGATCATCCGATGCATGCGTTTCAGGTTCCAACCGCCACGCATCAGGTCGGTTGCGAGCCAGTCGAGCAGTTCGGGATGCGTCGGCTTGGAGCCTAGGAAACCGAAGTCGCCCGGCGAATCGACGATGCCTCGTCCGAAGTGGTTTAGCCAAACGCGATTCATCAGAACGCGAGCCAGCAGTGGATGTTTGCCGTTGGTCAGCTGGCGTGCGTAGGCGAGACGTCGGCCAGTCGTGGGGAGATCGGGATCGTTCGCCTCGATCTCCGTGGGCTCGCTGCCTTTCAGGACGGTCAGTTCGCTAGGCCCCAGTTCCTGGCCCGGCTGTTTGTGGTCGCCGCGAATGAACAGATGCGTTGGCGGCACGTGGTTCGCGGGTTCGGTTAAGACGCGAATGAACTTCTCTTTCGGGGCGGTGGCGCGAATCGCTTTGATCTCGTTCAGCATTTTGGCGAGGTCCGTTTTCGCATCGATTTTACGGCAGATCTGGGCGGCTTCGCGATAGCGTTGGAGCTCGGCAAAGCCATCGGGTGAAAACGTTTTCAGCGTGGATGCGTCGACCAGCGGTCCGGGGAACTCCGCCGCCAATTGTTGCTGCTCGCTCGTCCAAGTGTCGGCCGGAATCGATACCAGCGTTGCAATGGCTTCTCGCTGCTCGGATGGAACCTGAGCGAGCTGATCGCTGCGAGTCTGTTCGATCAATTCCTGCTCCAACGCATCGGCGGCTCTTTCGATATCCGAAGCCCGACGCGCTCGCTGTTGAGCGTACAGGTAGAGCGAACCAGGCGAAATGTTGCCGACGTTGGGGAACTCTTCTAGCAGGGCAACCTGCTCGGCGCTCCGCTTCGACTTCTCTGTCTTGAAAGCGGTCTCGAGCGCTTCGCGACGGTCGGCGGGAACCACCAACAGTTCTTCGTAGAGTGTCCTGTCGAGATGTTCTTGCTGGCGTTTTGTGCGGTTTTCAGTGGCTTGTTTGGCTTTCTGTTCGATCTCCTTGCGGACCTGTCGATCTTCTTCGGTATACAGCGACACGCGGCGTTGCCGGGGAGCTTTCCATTTCTTTGGATCGAGTGCCGGTTCGAAAATCGCGCGGAACCGGAAGTAATCGGCTTGGCTGATCGGATCGTACCGATGGTCGTGGCACTTCGCGCATCCAACCGTCAGCCCCAACAGCGAGGTCGATACGATCTCGATCGTGTCGGAAATCGTTTCGTTGGCTGCCAGGTCGCGGTCGATGCCTCCCGATGCAGTGCCGTCGGGAGCCATGCGAAGAAAGCCGGTGGCGGTGAGTTGAGCGATCCGCTGGGGCGTTAGCTGCGAAGCGTCCTTCCCCGTCGCCATCTCGTCTCCGGCCAATTGTTCGCAGATAAATTGGTCCAACGGTTTGTCGTCGTTAAAGCTGTCGATAACGTAGTCGCGGTAGAAGTAGGCGAACTCGCGTTCGGTATCTTGATTTGTGTAGCCATCGGAATCGGCGTAGCCGGCGACGTCCAGCCAATGCCGGCCCCATCGCTCACCGTAGCGGGGCGAGGCGAGCAAGCGATCGATCAGCGCCGCGTAGGCGTGGGGGCTCGGGTCGTTAACGAATTCGTCGACCATCTCCGGATCCGGCGGCAGCCCCCACAGATCGAACGTCGCGCGGCGGATCAGGGTGTGTCGATCGGCGGCGGCCGAAAAAGCGAGCCCTTCGCGATGCAGCCGATCGAGGACGAATGCGTCGATTGGGTTGTCGCTGACGTTCTCTTTGACAACGGGCGGCTCAGGGGACGCGATCGGTTGGAAGGCCCAAAAGCTGCGTTCCTCCTCGGTGATATAGTCGCCATCGTCGAGCGTCAGCGGTTCTTCTCGCGCGGTCTTGGCGCCGTCGAGGATCCACTGGCGAATCGAAGCGATATCCTCGGCGGACAGATTTTTTTCGCCCGGCGGCATGTCCCCCGACTCCACCCGTTCAAGCAGCAGCGATTCGCTATCATTGCCCGGGACGATCGCTTCGCCCGAATCACCGCCAGTCAAAATCCAACGTTTCAGTCGGACATCGAGCGATCCTTCGACGACGCCACTTTCGCCATGGCAATGAAAGCAGTGCGCCTTCAAGATCGGACGAACATCCTTTTCGAAAGTCAGCGGATCGGCAGCAATTGCCCGGCTGGAGAGGATCGAAACGGCAGCGAGTAGCGCAAAGGTAGGTAGGAGACGCATTTTCAGGATCGCGGTTGGAGGGCGAAAACGCAGGCGGGAGGAACCATGCTACACGATTCAGGCGTGAGATTAAACACTTTTCGCGAAACAACCTCAGGGCAAGCTGTCATAAAGCCGCGATTGCGGCTTGAAACAATTTGGCACCGAGGAGCGAAGCTCCGATCCTTGGGCAAGCACAGGTCAAACGAAGCGAGCCCCGCGAGCGGAGTTCAGGCTTGGGGGGATTTCGCCATGCTCAAACCACCTCGTAGCCGCGGATGCGGCGGCCGCATAAAGCCTGCGGCGCGAGCCGCAGGAAAGATTGGACACACTTGATATGTGAGTCCCGGCAGGGACGACAGATTCAGCGCACCGTTCGCTGCCTCCAGGGTTTTCCATTTCATCGATCGCGGCCGGTGGTCCTGCGGTTGGCACCGCAGGCTTTATGCGATCGCCGCGACTGCGGCTTGAAGCAACTCGGCACCGAGGGGCGAAGCTCCGATCCGTTGCCTAGCCCAGGTCAAACGGAGCGAGCCCTGCGAGCGGAGTTCAGGCTTGGGGGGATTTCGCCGTGCTCAAACCACCTCGTAGCCGCGGATGCGGCGGCCGCATAAAGCCTGCGGCGCGAGCCGCAGGGAAGGTTGGACACACTTGATATGTGAGTCCCGGCAGGGACGACAGATTCAGCGCACCGTTCGCTGCCTCCAGGGTTTTCCATTTCATCGATCGCGGCCGGTGGTCCTGCGGCTCGCGCCCAATGGCACTCACTTTGACGTTGGTTCTTCTGGATCGTTGGGTTTACTTTTCTTTCTTCGTTTCTGGAAGTGGGTGGTTTTGGGGCGGCGGGCGTAGGCCTCGCGTGGATAACTGCGGCCTGGGCGGTTGGGAAGCTTTTGCTTTGAGGCGTAGTGCAGCACGCGATCCAAACGTTCGATCCAACGACCGGGGTCACTGACTTCAATCCCCTGCAGCATGTGACGGTAGACAGACCACACGCCCGTAAAGCTTAATTCGCGGGGCTCACACTCGGCAATCACTGCGGCTTGGCGACGCAATTGGGTCGCTAAATTGTACGCTACCATCGACAAGGCGAACTCTTTGAGAAACATCTCCTTCGACTTCGCTCGGATCTCTTCGGTACCGATTACCAGTTTGATGTTGCGGATATCGACTTCGATATCGTTGCGTTTCCAGTACAGATCGCGCAGTTGCTTGGGCGTCGCATCGATATCCTCGACGAGGTAGAGGCTCTCTTCCCCGATCTTCAATTCATGGATCATCGCCGCTATGACACAGTCGGATGGGAGGTCTGGATTGGTTACTCGTTCCTTGGCCGAAGGAGTCCAGGACACCCGGTAGCTTTTCGAAGTGGCTGTCGAATGGATTAGCTCTGCCCGCTTCCGAATTCGATTGAATCGATCTTTCTTTAGCCGTAGAACAAAATTGTGTCCATTCAAATGGGCATGATAAGCAGTCGAAAATATTCCGAACCCAGCGTCGGCCATGATGATGGATTTAGCCGGGAGTCGCTTCATGAGAGTTTGAGCAAGCCGAGTTTCTGAGACGGCGTTTGGGCCATACATAGCTCCAATCTCCTCAGGCACTGCTGCCCCCGAGCTGAGTTCATGTGCGAAAACCACATACGCGATTGGCCACACACTTTCGCCGTACTGGTTAGAGGCGGGTGGGTAAGCGGCCTGAAGCTCGGCCACTGGAGCCAGTGTAAAGGTCGTTCCATCGATCAAGAACACACGCCGGTCACCCCATGTCGGCGCCGTCGAGTTAACGATCGACGACGCGACACGCTCTTGGAACCAATGAGCTGCCTTCAAGCTGAGCCGATGTCGTGCATCGCTGTAACTGCTGCTCTTCGTCGAAAGCGAACCCTCACGAAGTCGCTTGTTCGTCTTGAGTTCCGGGGGAGCCGTTGCGATAAAGTGGAGAACGGCATCTCGCAGACTCGCCTTGGGGTTGAGGCGTTGGAAGAGCATCAGCCACAGAACTACACTTGTTTTATAGACGGCCGCTGGCCCAAGCTCTTCAAACACATCGGCATCGCCGATGTCCGTCCACTGTTTGAGCAGTTCGAAAGCCGCACTAAGTTTCTGAGTTCTTGCATCGCTCGACATGGAATGGCTTTTTCTGGCAGTCAAAAGAAAACCAAACCGCTAGCGCAAATTCAGTGCCAATCGCATGTGGTGGGAAGGGAAATGTTACTGGAATGTGAAAATGAGTGCCATTTGGCTCGCGCCGCAGGCTTTATGCGATCGCCGCGACTGCGGCTTGAAACAATTTGGCACCGAGGGGCGAAGCTCCGACCCTTGGGCTAGCACAGATCAAGCGAAGCGAGCCCTGCGAGCGGAGTTCAGGCTTGGGGGGGATTTCGCCGTGCTCAAACCACCTCGTAGCCGCGTATGCGGCGGCCGCATAAAGCCTGCGGCGCGAGCCGCAGGAAAGATCGGACACACTTGATATGTGAGTCCCGGCAGGGACGACAGATTCAGCGCACCGTTCGCTGCCTCCAGGGTTTTCCATTTCATCGGTCGCGGACGGTGGTCCTGCGGTTGGCACCGCAGGCTTTATGCGATCGCCGCGACTGCGGCTTGAAGCAATTTGGCACCGAGGGTCGAAGCTCCGATCCTTGGGCTAGCACAGGTCAAACGAAGCGAGCCCCGCGAGCGGAGTTCAGGCTTGGGGGGATTTCGCCATGCTCAAACCACCTCGTAGCCGCGGATGCGGCGGCCGCATAAAGCCTGCGGCGCGAGCCGCAGGAAAGATTGGACACACTCGATATGTGAGTCCCGGCAGGGACGACAGATTCAGCGCACCGTTCGCTGCCTCCAGGGTTTTCCATTTCATCGATCACGGCCGGTGGTCCTGCGGTTCGCGCCGCAGGCTTTATGCGATCGCCGCGACTGCGGCTTGATACAATTTGGCTCCGAGGGGCGAAGCTCCGATCCGTTGCCTAGCCCAGGTCAAACGGAGCGAGCCCCGCGAGCGGAGTGCTGGCCTGGGGGGATTTCGCCGTGCTCAAACCACCTCGTAGCCGCGTATGCGGCGGCCGCATAAAGCCTGCGGCGCGAGCCGCAGGAAAGATCGGACACACTTGATATGTGAGTCCCGGCAGGGACGACAGATTCAGCGCAACGTTCGCTGCCTCCAGGGTTTTCCATTTCATCGGTCGCGGCCGGTGGTCCTGCGGTTGGCACCGCAGGCTTTATGCGATCGCCGCGACTGCGGCTTGAAACAATTTGGCCCCGTGACCGATGTGCCGGCCCAAGGGATCGGTTTACGCCAGGATCGGACGGATGACTTTCGCTTCGGTGACGCCGGTGAGGCGTTGGTCGAGCCCTTGGAACGGGTAGGTGAATCGGCTGTGGTCGATTCCCAATTGGTTCAGGATCGTGGCGTTGAGATCGCGGATGTGAACCGGATCGGCTGTCACGTTGTAACTGAATTCGTCGGTCTCGCCGTGGACGACGCCTTGTTTGATGCCCGCTCCGGCCATCCAGACGGTGAAGCACTTGGGATGGTGATCGCGGCCGTAGGTCTTCTTCGTCAGCTTCCCTTGGCAGTAGATCGTGCGTCCAAATTCGCCACCCCAGACGACAAGCGTGTCGTCCAGTAGGCCGCGCTGTTTGAGGTCGGTCAGCAGCCCCGCGTTGGGTTGGTCGGTGTCCTTGCATTGTTTTGGTAGGTCGCCCGGCAGGTTGCCGTGCTGATCCCAGCCGCGATGGAAGATCTGCGTGAACCGCACGCCGCGCTCGGCCATTCGCCGCGCCAGGATGCAGCAGTTTGCATAGGTTCCCGGTCGCATGACATCGGGGCCGTACAGGTCCAAGACGTGTTGCGGTTCGTCGCTCAGATCGGCCAGTTCGGGGATCGATGTCTGCATCCGAAACGCCATCTCGTACTGCGCGATCCGGGCGTTGGTCTCCGGATCGCCGATCGCTTCGTAGGTCTGTTGGTTCAGCCGCGAGAGGCTGTCGAGCATCCGGCGGCGGACGCCCGCATCCAAGCCGCTGGGATTCGACAGGTACAGCACCGGGTCGCCGGCGCTGCGCAGCGATACGCCTTGGTATTTGCTTGGCAAAAAGCCGCTCCCCCACAGTCGGTTGTAGAGCGCTTGGGCTTGTTGGCGGCCGGACCATGAAGCTGTCATGACCAGGAACGACGGCAGGTTTTCGTTTTCGTTCCCCAGCCCGTAACTGAGCCATGAGCCGAGGCTCGGTTTGCCCGGCAATTGGTCTCCGGTGCAGATGTAAGTGATCGCCGGATCGTGGTTGATCGCTTCGGTCCACATCGACCGGATCATCGAAATCTCGTCGACCTTCTTGGCCATGTGCGGAACCAATTCACTGGCCCACGTTCCCGCCTTGCCGTGCTGAGCAAACTTGTAGATCGAAGGAGCGATCGGGAAACGCGATTGCCCGCTGGTCATCGTCGTCAGACGCTGGCCTTGGCGGATCGTTTCGGGGAGATCTTTGTCGAACCAGTCCGCCATCTTCGGCTTGTAGTCCCACATGTCCATCTGGCTCGGCGCGCCCGACATGAACAGATAGATCGCCCGTTTGGCTTTCGGTTGGTGATGCGGCAGGTTTGCCAGTCCCGGCGTGCCTTGGAGCTGAGCATCCGCGGTGGCGGCGTGCAGCGGGCTGCCGGGCATCGACGCTAGCGCGGCGGTCCCGAGGCCCAGCGAGGCGTTGCGAAAGAAGTGGCGACGCGTGAGTAATCGTTTGTATTGGTCAAATGCATCGATGGTCATTTTGTCACCACTTCATCCAGGTTGATTAACGTGCTCGCCACGGCGGTCCAAGCTGCAAGTTCGATCGGATCGATCGAATCGGGCGTGGGCGATTGCCCCAGCTTGATCAAGCGGTTTGCATTTTCGGGGTCTTTGCCAAACGCGGCGCGGGCGTCGTTTAACAGTCCGATCAGTTCAGCCGTTTCGGTTTCCGAAGGAACGCGCGAGGTCAGCGTTTCAAAAGCCCAAGCGATCTTTTGAGCGTCGTCGCTGCCTCCTTCGGCGATCACGCGTTGGCCGAGGTTTCGCGAGCATTCGACGAACTGCAATTCGTTCAGCATCATCAACGCTTGCAGCGGCGTGTTGGTTCGCTCGCGTCGCGCCGTGCACGATTCGCGGCTCGGGGCGTCCAGCATCGTCATCGTCGGCGGGGCGCTCGTCCGTTTCCAGAACGTGTAGAGGCTGCGGCGGTAGATCTTTTCGCCGCTGTCGGGTTTGAAATTGACGGTGTCCGAACCCGAATATCCAACCGCTTCCCAAAGTCCTTCGGGTTGCGGCGGCTTGACGCTCGGGCCACCTTGTTTCTCGACCAGCAATCCGCTGGCCATCAACGCTTGGTCGCGTAACATCTCCGCATCCAAACGGAAGCGTGCCCCGCGGGCCAGCAGTCGATTACTCGGATCGATCTCGCGTTGCTTGGGCGACACGCGTTGGTCGCGGCGGTAGGTCTGCGACATCATGATCTGTTTGATCATCCGCTTCACATCCCAGCCCGAATCACGGAAATCGATCGCCAGCCAATCGAGCAGTTGCGGATGGCTTGGCGGTTCGCCTTGAGCTCCAAAATCTTCGCTCGTCTTGACGATTCCCGTTCCAAACAGCTGCTGCCAGTAACGGTTCACCGCAACGCGAGCTGTCAGGGGATGGCTGGGATCGGTCAGCCATTTCGCGAGGCCCATGCGATCATTCGGGACGCCTTCGGGCAGCGGCGGCAGCGCGGCCGGAACTGCTCGCGGCACCTCTTCTCCCTTTTGATCGTATTCGCCACGCAGCAGGATATGGCTGGGACGAGGCTCTTTGAGTTCCTTCCAAACCAACGTCGTCGGAAACGACTTTTCGACGGCATCGATCTGGTTCAGGATGCCATCTTTTTGAGCTCGCAGCACCAGCCAATCGGGATCGATGCTGGCGACGCGGCGATAGTAGGCGCGGATCGCATCGGCTTGGTCGGCGGTTCGCGCGGCGGCATCCAGTTTGGCAATCTCCACAATCGATGCGGGAACCGGAGCCGAAGGAGATCGGACGGCAAACGCGAACCGGCTCGGTCGCCCACCGTGGCTGACGACCTTGAGATCGATGTGATTCACGCCCTTCTTCAGGTCGACTTCGTATTCGTCTCGCAGCGACGCAAAGTCGCGCTGCTGCTTTACCTCGCCTTGCTTCTTCTTATTGACATACAAGACGTAGCCATCTTGAGTGCCCAACAGCAGCGTCACCTTTTGAGGCGTCTTCGCCTCGATCGTGCGATGCAATACGACGACCGAGGGCTCATCGCCAACGGTCGGCAGATCGTGCGCTGCGGCATTGGCGTAAGTCGGCTGCTTTTTCCAAGGCAGTTCGCGATTGCTGAACTTTTCATTGGCCTTAAATTCGCGGCCCTCCGAGGCGAAGGTGCGGTAGTAGCCGGCGGCGGCGTATTCCACCGGGAACGGTCCGGTTTGATCCCAGTCGCCGAGGACCAATTGCTGGTCGGCAGCCGGTTGCGGAACGGCGTCGCTGACACTCAAACGGACCTGTCCGAATTGATGTCCCGCCCATTGCGATTTGAAGTGCAGCTTGATTCGCAACCGCGAATCGGCACCGTCGGACAGGAAGCTCGACGCGACAAACCACGCCGATCGCGTGCCGGGATTCAAATGCCCGCCGATCGCCCAGCCGGCGTCTTTGTCCTGCTTGCCGTCGAACGCATATCCGATCGCAAACTTGCCACCGGGCTGTTCGTAGTCGGCTTCGCCATAGATCAACTTCACTGGCAACCAGCGATTGCCCGACATCGGCGATGCGATCTCGACCTCCATCTCCGTCAGGACCGCATTGCCATTGCTGCTGATTCCGCCCGGCTTGTTCTTATCGGCCAGGACTTCCAATTGCAGCAGTTGCCAGTTGTCGCCGGTTGGCACGGGAGCTTCGATCACCAGCGTGTCGGACGCCGCCGGAGTTCCGGTCGCTTTGACCGAACCATCTTCTAATTGCTCCAGCTTCAATTCGCTTTCGGTTGTCACTTTATCGGGAATCAGCGGCACCCAGTTGATCGCTTGACCGCCGCTCAGTCGCTGTTCCCAACGTTGCTGTGCCTCGTCGACACCCGTCAGGTCGCCTTCCATTTCGACGTCCAGCATCTGCAGTTCTTCCCGCAGTTGTTTCAGTTGGCTCTTGTGCTCTGCCGTCGGCACTTGAACCGTCGGCGGGTGATCCTTCTTGTTTCCGTCCAACGCCCGGCCATCGAGGCTGTTGAAATACGCAAACAGCGAATAGAAGTCGCGAGCCGAGATCGGGTCGAACTTGTGATCGTGGCAGACCGCGCAACCGGTGGTCATGCCCAGGAAGACGGTGCCAAAGGCGGAGACGCGATCGACGCAGTTCCGCACGTAGACTTCGTCGTAGATCGATCCCCCTTCGCTTGTCGTGACGTTCAATCGATTGAAGCCGCTGGCGATCTGTTGCTGCAGCGTGGCGTTGGGGATCAAGTCGCCGGCGAGTTGTTCGGTGATGAATTCGTCCAGCGGTTTGTTGTCGTTAATCGCTGCGATCACCCAATCGCGATAGGGCCACATCTCGCGGTAGTTGTCCAAGTGCAGGCCGTGCGTGTCGCCATAGCGGACCAGGTCCAACCAGTAGCGGGCTTGGTGTTCGCCGAACCGCTTCGACTCCAGCAATCGGTCGATCAATTTTTCGTAAGCGTTAGGCGACTGGTCGGCGACAAAATCGCGAACCTCTTGCAGCGTTGGCGGCAGGCCGGTCAGGTCGAAGGTGGCGCGGCGGATCAGCGATCGTTGATCGGCGGGTGGATTGATCGACAGTCCCGCTTGCAACGCCTTGTTGGCGATGAATTGATCGATCGGACCATCGACGGGGATCGCGGGATCGGAGATCGCCGGCGGGTCTACTTTTTGTGGCGGCAGCAGCGACCAGTGGGCGCTAAAGGGAGCCCCTTGGGCGATCCAGTCGGTCAGCAGTTGCTTCTGCTTGGCCGTGAGCGGTTTGTGGAAATCAGCCGGCGGCATGAGCTCGCCTTCGTCATCGCTGGCGATCCGCGCGACCAGAGTGCTGGCCTCGACGTCGCCGGGGACGATCGCTCGATCGCCGCTGTCGAGTTCCGCCAGCGCCGGATCCGCTTCATCCAATCGCAGCCCCGCCTGACGGTGTTCCGCATCGGGACCGTGGCAGGAAAAGCAATGGTTGGACAGGATAGGACGAATGTCGCGATTGAAATCGACCTGCGATTGTTCGGCAAAACAACAAAGTTGCCAAACCAGGCACAGACCCATCGACGATAGAATGCGTAGCAACATGGGCGACTGCAAAGTGGATGGAAGGTAATTAGGTGGGAGCCGGCGGGACGTGTTCCAGCGGTCCTTCTTATTCTATACGTCCGTGAAACCAGATATCAACGAATTGAACGATTCGTTCAGGATCTCACGTCGATGACAGTCCGGGGACGGCGGTCGATTGTGTCGGTCACGCGGCATATTCGACTTGTGGCGGGGCCTGCGATAATAATGGCTGTGGGCCGGCCGTCCAGTCGTTCCTTTCGCATTGAGCGGGTTTCTGCACAACGATCACATTGGCTGAGTGAAATGAAGATGAAAGTTCGCAGCGGCGGCGGTTTCCGAGCGATCCTCTATACGCTCAAGAAAGGACGCGAGGTCGGCGGCGTCTTTAAGATGTATCACGCCATGCGAACGCGGAACGCTTGCAAGACCTGCGCCTTGGGCATGGGCGGCCAAAAGGGTGGGATGGTCAATGAGCGAGGGGCCTTTCCCGAGGTCTGCAAGAAGAGCTTGCAGGCGATGGCAGCGGATTTGCAGCCGGCGGTTTTGCCTACCTTCTGGGATCAGCATCCCGTCGAACAGTTATCGCGGATGACGCCGCGCGAACTGGAGCATTGCGGGCGGCTGGTCCAGCCGGTGATCTATCGCCGCGGGGCTTCGCATTTCCAAACGATCTCGTGGGAGGAATCGCTATCGCGGATCGCCGCCAAGCTCCGCTCGCTGACTCCCGACGAAACGTTTTGGTATTTCAGTGGCCGCAGCAGCAACGAAGCGGGCTTTCTGTTGCAGTTGTTGGCTCGACTCTACGGAACGAATAACGTTAACAACTGTAGCTACTACTGTCACCAGGCGAGTGGCGTCGGGCTGCAGTCGTCGATCGGCAGTGGAACGGCAACGATTGTGTTGGAGGATCTGGAGCAGGCCGATCTGGTTTTTGTGATCGGTGGCAACCCGGCCAGCAATCATCCGCGGATGATGACCAGTCTGATGCACGTTCGCCGTCGCGGCGGTCACGTGGTCGTGATCAATCCAGTTCGCGAAACCGGGATGGTCAACTTTCGGATTCCCAGCGATCCGATCAGCCTGCTGTTTGGAACCAAGATCGCCTCGCATTATGTGCAACCTCATATCGGCGGCGACCTCGCATTGTTGTGGGGCATCGCCAAACAGTGCTGCGAAGACGAGACGATCGTCCGCGCGTTCCTCGATGCCCATTGCACCGATTCAGCCGCCTGGCTGGAAGCCGTCGCTGCGATGTCGTGGGACGAGATCGTGGCAAAATCGGGGATCGATCGCGATCAGATCCGCACCGTTGCTGGCGTTTATGCAAAGTCGCAGCGGACCGTTTTCGCGTGGACGATGGGGATCACGCATCACGCTCATGGAGTGCAAAACGTTCAAGCGATCGCCAACCTCGCGATGGCTCGCGGAATGCTTGGCCGTCCCGGATGCGGGCTGCTACCGATCCGCGGGCACAGCAACGTGCAGGGGATCGGTTCGGTTGGCGTGACGCCAAAACTGAAGGACGCGATTTTTGAGAACCTGCAATCCAAGTTCCACCTGGAGCTGCCGACCAGCACCGGATTGGACACGTTGGCCTGCATGGAAGCCGCTCACGATCGGCGGATGAAGTTTGGACTCTGCCTAGGCGGCAACCTCTACGGTTCCAATCCCGATTCGCGTTACGCAGCCGAAGCGCTCTCGCGGTTGGAGATGTCGGTGATGCTCAGCACGACGCTGAACACCGGGCACGTCAACGGTCTGGCCGATGAAACGATCATCCTGCCGGTGCTGCCTCGCGACGAAGAGCCCGAAGCGACGACGCAGGAGTCGATGTTTAACTTCATTCGGATGAGCGACGGCGGGCCGCGACGCGTGCCGGGGCCGCGCAGCGAAGTCCGCGTGATCGCCGATCTGGGACGTCGCGCGATTGGCGATAGCGATCTGATTTGCTGGGACCAGTTGCAGCAGACCTCGACGATTCGCAACTGGATCAGCGAAGTGGTTCCCGGCTACACAAAGCTCGACAAAATCGAAGCGACCAAACAAGAGTTCCAACTCGATGGCCGAACGTTTCATGAACCAAAATTTCCCACCGCCGATGGGAAAGCGGTCATGCACACGCATGCCATGCCCGATCTGAAGGGGACCGATTCAAATGAGTTGCGGTTGATGACCGTTCGCAGCGAAGGGCAATTCAACACGGTCGTCTACGAAGAGGAAGACCTTTACCGGAACCAAGACCGCCGCGACATCATCTTGATGCATCCCGACGACCTGCAGCGGTTGGGGCTTCAGCACGATCAACCGGTTTCGATTCGCAGCGATACCGGCCAGATCGATGGCTATCTGGCCCGCGGTTTTGATTCGATCCGCCCCGGCAATTCGCTGATGTATTACCCCGAATCGAACTGTCTCGTCTCTCGCTATGCCGACCCGCAAAGCAAGACGCCTGCGTTCAAGGGGATCGTGGTCACCGTCACGCCGTTGGCCTAGTCGGCTGCGGTCTGGATCAAGCGGATCAGCATTGTGGCGATCGGGAGCGTTTGATTCGGTTGGCCTTCGAATCGGAAGGCTTGCAGTGTGGCGACCGCATCGTCGTCGGGACCGATCGACGATAACATCGCATCCCATTGCTTCGATTCATCGGGGCTGAGCCCTCGGTACCAGATCACATAACTGAACAGTTCGCCGCCGCGCACGATGACGCTTCCAAATCGAGCGGTCTGCTGTTCGGGCTCGGGGACGCACCAGGTGGCGAAAGCGAATCCGGGCGTCGAGGAATCGCCGATCGCCTGCGACCAGCGAACCGATTTTGTGTCGTCGTCCCAGGTGCCGTTGGTCGAGTCGGGGGGCTGCCGAAGGTGCAACGAAACCTCTACGAGATCGTGGCGGCTGAACATGTCAGGAGCCAACGCCACCATCACTTTGTTGCCGATGACGTGCGCCTCATCGACATGTCTTGGTGTGGCAGCGCCCGCGGCTTGTTCTTGCTGTGCAACGAGTTGCTTGTATTCATCGGTCTCCTTGAGATACGTTCGAATCGATTTTTCGAGCCTCGACCAGTCTTTCAAAATGTCCAGGCAGCGCGTGTCCGCGTCGGGGTTTTGGAGCGTGAGTTTCCGTGACAGTACGTCGTGGGCGAAAAGGATGAACTGTTTGGGATTCTGTTGTTGTACAAGCCTGGCGATAGCTGGAATCTGTTGCACTGAAAAATAGTTGCGTTCGGCGAGATATTGTGCCAAGCGGAAGATGGGGCTGTGGTTGTTGGGGGCGCTCTCGGCTTGCCCGTACATCCACAGCTGCAGGCTCGCGTTTTTGAGGTCTTGGCGGAGTTCGCCATCGAGCAGCGATCGAATCGATGTCGTGTCGATCGGTGGATCGGCGTCGCCTGTTGCACTGGGAGGGAATTCGAAATCGAGCCATCCCAGGGCGAGGTCGATCAGTTCGTCTGCCGCCTGTTGGCTGGTCGCCAACGAACCGGCCAAGTCATCGTTTCCGCGGAACCGTTCGCTGTAGATCGAGACCGAACCCAACGGGCTGTCGAAGCGGGTGAAGGTGCCCACGCCGCCAACATCGACTGGCATTGGGCCCGCGAATCGACCGATGAACGTCGGCAATCCCTCGCGATCCTCGGCGCGTCCCTCGGGATAGAGCGTTGCGATCCGTCGCAGTTCCTCGTTCTGTTGCTTCTGCTGCTGCGAGGAGGGGTTTTGCGACGACTCCTTCACCGAAAGCGTCCGTGTGATCTCGTTCCCCTCCGGCTTGAGATCGATTTTGTAAACCGTTTGGATGCAGCCGGTGCAGGCGGCCAATAGAGTCATCGACGCAACAATGAGTGGCTTTCGCATGACGAGTCCTTCGGATGGGAGAGACTTTGGTCAACGGGAACCACCGGTGCTGTGAGGTTCGCCGTGGGAACGGGGCCGGAGGGGGAGGCCCGGTCCGTTCACATCAGCATATCACGCTGGGATGTTGCGTTGGGGTAGAAGTTACGCTTCGTCGGCTGAAGCCTTGACTCCAGCGCGCGCGTCGTCGGCTAAAGCCTTTACTCCAGCGCTTCGGCGATCGCTTGTTTCATCTTCTCGACGACGTCGGGGTGTTGGTCGGCGATGTTCTTCGTTTCGCCGATGTCGTTGGCGAGGTCGTAGAGTTCCAGCGGTTTGTTTTTCCCAGGGATGACAGCTTTCCAGTTGCCGATGCGGGCTGCCTTTTTGTCGCCGTAGCTCCAGAACAGGTATTCGTGTGGTCGCTGGGATTGGCCCAACAGCGTCGCGGCAAACGAGATCCCATCGACTCCCGCGGGCGGATCGATGCCGGCGAGTTCGCATGCGGTCGGCAGCCAATCGTAATGCGCCAACATTTGGTCGCTGGTCGAACCGGCGGCGATCTTGCCGGGCCATCGCGCGATCGTTGGCATTCGGATGCCCCCTTCGTAGAGATCGCGTTTGTAACCTCGCAGCGGGCCGTTGGAATCGAAGGTCTCGTGTTTGTGATTCCCTTCGCTGTGCGGCCCGTTGTCCGAAGTGAATACGACCAGCGTGTTGTCGTCGATTTGTTTCTCTTTCAGCAACGCCATCAAGCGTCCCACGTCGCCATCCATCCGCGTGATCATTGCCGCAAAACCCTTCTCCGGATTTGGCCAATCGCGATCGGCGTAGATTCCGTAATCGGGGACCTCCATCCCGTCCTTGTTGACTCGCCCACCTTCGTTATTGGCGTGCGGGATCGTCCAGTGGATGTGCATTAGGAACGGCTTGTCTCCCTGCCCGCGAACGAAGTCCAACATCTCTTCGGTCATCACGTCGTGGGAGTAGGTGGTCCGCTGGCTCGACACGCGGCCGCGAGCCAATGGTGCGTCGCTGATCACATTGCCTGGCAGAGGAACCTTTTGATCGTTCCGCCACAGCTTGGCAGGGTAGTAGTTGTGAGCTTCGCCTTGGTCCAGATATCCCATCCAGAAATCGAAACCCTGGCGGTTCGGATGTCCCGAGTTCTCGGTGTTCCCCAACGCCCACTTTCCGATACCGCCCGTGGTGTAGCCGGCTTGCTGCAGCAGTTCGGCAACTGTGACGTCCGATTCCTTGAGCACGTAGGGTGCGTTGGAATCGATCGCCGTATGCCCGGCGTGCATCCCAGTCCAAAGGCTCAGCCGCGACGGGCGGCAGACGGTGTTGCCGGAATAGTGGCTGGTCAGCTTCATCCCCTCGGCGGCCAAGCGATCGATGTTTGGCGTCTTGATCGTCTGTTGCCCAAAGCAACCGAGGTCTCCGTAACCGAGGTCGTCGACCATGATATAGATCAGATTCGGCCGATCCGCTTCGTCCGCTCCGACCGATGTCGCCTGCGTCGTCTGTCCGATCAGGATCGCCAAAAGGATGCAGGACAATGGCAGCCGGCGGGATCGCTGTCGAGTTGTGGAGGGGAGGTGGAGGCTGTTTTCGAGCGGTCGAGTCATCGGGGGCTTCTTTCGTTGGCAAGTCGATTTGCCGCAAACGTGGCGGAGTTGTGTCGGTCGATTCTAATTGGCGTTGGCTCGGCAAGGCAACAATCCTGCCGCATCGTTTGGGAACGCGTGCATCGAGCGGGCGCTTGTATTACGCTATGAGTGACTGGATCTCGCGGCGCCATTATCGTTCGGCCAGCGGTTGCCAGCTTCACCATAATATCCCATGGCGGACTCCTCATGAATCGACTTGTTCTCCTCCTGCTTTGCGCAACAACAGCCTGTTGGGCCGCTGCCGGTTCGGCTGCTGAACGGCCAAACATTTTGTGGATCACCAGCGAAGATCACGGTCCGGAGATGGGGTGTTACGGCGATGAATTTGCCACCACGCCAAACGTCGATGCGTTGGCGAAAAAGGGGATGCGGTACAAGTTGGCTTGGTCGACAGCTCCCGTTTGTGCACCGGCTCGAACGACGCTGATCACCGGTCTGTATCCGCCGTCGTGCGGCGGGCAACATATGCGCAGCATGGCTCAGCTGCCCGAATCGATCCCGTTGTATCCGGCGCTGCTGTCGAAAGCGGGTTATTACTGCACCAACAATTCCAAGCAGGATTACAACGTCAGTCCGCAAGGGCCATTGGGCTGGGCCGATTCGTCGCGGAAAGCTCACTATAAGAATCGCGATCCGGAGCAGCCGTTTTTTGCGATCTTCAACGAGACGTGCAGCCATGAGAGCAAGATCCGCACGCGGCCGCACAAACAGATCCATGATCCGGCGAAGGTTCGCGTTCCCGCTTATCACCCCGACAACGAAGACACTCGCCGCGACTGGGCCCAGTATTACGATGTCGTCACGCAAGCCGACGCTACGGCGGGCAAGCTGTTGCGTGAACTCGACAAGCAGGGACTAACCGATTCGACGATCGTCTTCTACTACGGCGATCACGGTTCGGGGATGGCTCGCGGCAAACGCTGGACCTACAACTCCGGTCTGGCGGTTCCTCTGGTTGTCTACTTCCCTGAAAAATGGCGACACCTGGCTCCCAAGGAATATCAGACCGGCGGCGTCAGCGATCGGTTGGTCGGATTTGTCGATCTCGCTCCGACGTTGTTGAGCCTGGCGGGCGTTCAACCGCCGGAGTGGATGCAAGGTCAAGCGATCGCCGGGCAATACGAAACCGAAGCTCCCGAATATATGTACGGCTTCCGCGACCGGATGGATGAACGCTATGACTTCATCCGAACCGTCACCGACGGCCGCTATCAATACATTCGCAATTTCAATCCACACTTCATCTACGGCCAGTTTGTTTCGTACAACTTCCAAACGCCATCGACTGCTGCGTGGAAGCGAGCTTTTGACGCGGGGCTTTGCAACGCGGACCAGTCGCATTTCTGGAATCTCAAGCCGGCCGAAGAGCTGTACGATCTGCAGGCCGATCCCGACGAAGTCAACAACTTGGCCGATTCGCCCGACCATCAGCAGAAGCTTGGCGAGCTGCGCGATGCGCTTTATCAATGGTGCCACGACATCCGCGACGTCGGCTTTTTGCCTGAAGGGGAGATCCACAGTCGCAGCGAGGGATCGACGCCGTACGAGATGGCTCGCGACGAGACCAAGTATCCGTTTGAGAAGATCTTTGCCGCGGCGGACCTCGCCACGCATCGCAATCCCGAAGACCTGGACCAGTTGAAGTCGCTGCTGGCCGACAGCGACAGCGCGGTCCGCTATTGGGGAGCTGTTGGGATTTTGAATCGCGGCGGCGATGCGGTGAACGCTTCTAAGCAGGCGTTGCTAGCGGCGCTTGGCGACGATTCGCCCTACGTTCGCGTCGCTGCCGGTTATGCGTTAGGCAAGTTTGGCGACAAGGAACTGCAGCGTCAGGGGATCGAGTGTTTGATCGATGTCGCGCCGTCGAAGCCCGGGACAAGCGTCTTTGCTGCGATCGCCGCCCTCAACGCGATCGACAAACTGGACGAGAAGGTCGCTTTCGCCAAAGCGGAGATCGGCAAGATGCCGGTCGGCGAGATCGTGTCGCCCGACAAACGTTATGGTGGCTATCCTCAGCGGCTATTAACAAAAATTCAGGACGACTTTAAGGCGAACGCTTCGTCGCGGTAAGCCTTGATTTTGCTGAGGTTTCGCAGGTTGGGGCCTTCGTTTTCGGTCCGATCTGCCCGTTCGAATCGATTCGTAGCGCCCTGATAGGATCGCCGCCGGGCCTTACATTAATGACGGCTCGCGGGGCACGCATGCCACGCGGCGATGGCGGCGTTGCAAGTCGCCGGGCTTTCTATCGACAATCCACACGTTAGGGCAATGATTCACCGCACGAAAGAAGAACCTCCGATTTGGCTAGCGACTCGAGCCGCACCGGTGCTGTTTTGGGCATCGCTGCTGTTCCTGGTCTGCCAAGCGGTGGCGGTGGTGATCTTTGTCGATGTGCCCAATCTTCGCGAGTCGTTCACCGACAATCCGGCTGCGGAAATCGAGGCGACGGAATCGCTCGACGCGATCGATCCGGCGGCTGACCTTCCCGTAGAGGTTCCTGAACTGGTTGCATCGGACCTGTCGTGGGAACCGATCGAACTAGCGACCTTGATCTTGATGGGGCTGATCTGGCCGCTGGTGATTGCCGAGTCGGTCTATCATTGGCGAACGCGACCTTGGACGCGGGAAACGCGCCGGTTCCACTTCTACTCGCTGCTGTATTGCTTGTGCCCGTCGCTGCGGATGTGTGCGCAAAGTCTGGAGATGGGGGATCGGTTGTGGCTGCCCGGTTGGGGCTGGCGGCGCGCGGACGATCGACTGCGGCGACGGTTGGAGCGAACGTTCAGCATGCCGATGATCTGGATCGCGTTGATGATCCTGCCGGTGTTGGTGATCGAGTTGTGGTTGAAGACGCAGGTCGCCGATTACCGCTGGTTGCGGATCGCGTTGCACGTCAGCACCGGCGTGATCTGGTTCAGCTTTGCCGCCGAGTTCATTCTGATGGCTTCGGTCGCCGAGAAGAAGCTGACCTATCTGAAAGAGCACTGGATCGAATTGGCGATCATCCTGCTGCCGCTGCTGTCGTTCATGCGATCGCTGCGGCTGTTGCGAGCGACCGGGGCGTCGAAGTTGATTCGGCTGTCCCAGTTGAACCAAATCGTTCGCACCTATCGGCTGCGCGGCACCGCGATGCGAGCCTTGCGGGCGTTGATCCTACTGGACCTGTTCCAGCGACTGACACTGCGAGCGCCGGAGAAGACAATCGCCAAGTTGCAGCTGCAGTTGGAGGAATTGGAAACCGAGGCGAAGCAGATTCGCCGCAAGATCGGTCGCTTGGAGCGAACGATTCGGAAGCAGGAAGCCGAGGCGAGCGCCGCGGAATCGGAAGCCGCCGACGTGGAAGCGGAGGTCGATTCGGCGAGCAGCGATGCTGCGGGCACACGCAGCGCCACAACCGGATCGGTTTGACGCCGCCCGGTTTGCTCGCGGCTATTTTTTCGTCAGGAAGCGAACGAAGATCTCGACCGCTTCGTCGAGTTGTTGGATCTCGATCCATTCGTCTTTGGTATGGGCTTGATCGATCGAGCCGGGGCCGAAGACAACCGTTGGGATTTCGAGAGCTGCGATTCGCGGGGCGTGCGTTCCGAAGGGAACTCCGATCGCCTGGCGGTTCGCTCGCGTCGGTTCCGCCGCTTCGATCAACTGTTGGCACAGCGTCGCGTTGTCGCGGTCCAACAGTGGGTTGCTGATCGTGTCGGTCGGCAGGAACTCAAAGTCGACGTCGCAGTTCTCGCGAAGATATCGATCGACAGCAGCGATCGCTTCTTCAGCGACCTCTCCCGGAACTAAGCGTCGATCGATTTCGATCGTGCACTGTTCGGGGACGATGTTCACGCTCGCACCGCCATGGATCGTGCCGACGCTCAGCGTGCGGCCGCCACACAGCGGATGGACGATGCCGCCGGATTGCAGTTCGGCCGCGTAGGCCTCCAGGCAGCTGACGATTTTTGCCATCTTGTAGATCGCGTTGACGCCGAGAGCTGGATTGCTGCTGTGAGCGGCGGCGCCGCTGGTGCGTATTTTCCAACGCACAGTCCCTTTGTGCGCCACGACGACGTTCAGATCCGTCGGTTCGCAGACGATCGCAAACTGAGGATTTTCCGGCAGCAACGCCGATCGCTGTGCGGCGGGCAGGGCGAGTCGGCGAGCCAGTTCCGCGGCTCCTATTTGCGTTCGCTCTTCATCGCACGTGAACGACAGAATCACCGGCGCGTGGTCGCCATTAAGCGGGATCAAACGGATCGCGGTGGCCAGCATCGCCGCCATCGAACCTTTCACATCGCAGGTGCCGCGGCCGTACAGGCGGCCTTCCTTTTCGATCGCGTCGTAGGGATCGACGATCATCCCCGCGACGGGAACGGTGTCTTGATGGGCATCCAGTAGAACCGTGGGGCGGTTCGGATCGCCGTCGATGCGAGCGACAACATTTCCACGTTGAGATTCGATTTCGTGGTACTCGTAGGGTAAACTGTGTTCCTTGAAGAACTCACACAGCCATCGGCTGACTCCCGCCTCATACCAACCGTCGCCAACCGGTTCGTGCCCCATCGGATTCTGACTGGGGATCGCGATCAGTTGTTTCAGAATCGACAACGGTGTCTTACTAGCAATCACTGGAAGCCTCTCATGCGAAATAACGGTTCTACCACGTCCGCCACAATGGCTGTTGATGATAAGGTCTTCTCCGCGGTTCGGCTATCGCGGCGTCAGTTGATCGGTGCCGCGGCGGCGACGACCGCGCTGGCGGCGACTAACCGCTTGGCAATCGCAGCCGATGGCAAGTCGGACGGCTACATCGACGCACACGTCCACGTTTGGACTCCCGATACCAACAAATATCCGTTGGACAAGGCATACGACAAATCGTCGATGCAGCCGGCCAGTTTTACGCCCGAACAATTGATGGCTCACGCAAAGCCCGCGGGTGTCAATCGGATCGTGTTGATCCAGATGAGTTTTTATGGCGTCGATAATTCGTACATGTTAGACGTGATGGCCGCGCATCCAGGCCGGTTTTCCGGAGTCGCCGTGATCGACCCGGCTGACAAGCCGCGGCAGACGATGCGGCAGCTGAAGTCGCAGGGCGTGCGAGGCTTCCGAATCGTGGCCGGTAAGCAACCGGCGGATCAGTGGCTCGATAACCCTACGATGCACAAGATGTGGTCGATCGCGGCGGACGAGGGGCTGGCTATCTGTCCGTTGATGAACCCCGAATACCTGCCGGCCGTCGATGCGATGTGTGCCAAGTATCCCAAGACACGCGTCGTCGTCGATCACTTTGCCCGGATCGGCGTCGATGGCATGATCCGAGATGCCGAGGTCGAAACGCTCTGTCGGTTGGCACGCCACGAAAATTCCTACCTCAAAGCTTCCGCGTTTTATGCGCTCGGCAAGAAGCAAGCTCCTTATACCGACTTGGGGCCGATGATTCATCGCTGCATGGACGCCTACGGCAGCCAGCGGATGATGTGGGCCAGCGATTGCCCCTACCAAGTTGAAGAAGGGCACACGTATCAAGAATCGATCGATCTGGTCCGCGAAAAGCTCGACTTCTTAAGCGACCAAGACCGCGCCTGGATGCTCGGCAAAACCGCCGAAAAGGTCTTCTGGAGCTAGTCGTCGGCCTAAGCCGCCAAGGTGCCGGCCAGCTCACCGAACGGGCGAGACGATTGCAGGCGATTAGTAATCATCGACCGCCTCGCGAAAATCATCGCCCGAAGGATTGTCACGGCGGTTGAACGCTTGAGCGATGTGGACCCGCTTTTCGTGACAGTAGGCAACCACGACGAGACGCAGACTGCCACTCTTTCCGGAACCGGGAAGCGCCCAACGAACCTTCAGTACCTTGCCTCCTTTGGCGGTTGCCTTCAGGGGCGAGATCGAGTCGCCCAACGCTCGGTTGCAATCGCCGGACGAGAAATAGCCGCACAGGAATTCCTTTAAAGCCTGTTTGTTCGACTCGTACTGATCGGTGGTCATTTGTTGGCGAAGTTCGATCAGTAGGCGGGCATCACCACCGACCTGCCATGTGCCGTCCGATGGCTGGTAGTCCATTACCAGTCGTCTCCAAGTCCGGCATCGGCGGCGTTAAGCAATGCCGCTTCATCAACCAAGGGTGTTTCCATCCATGGATCACTTTCGACGATTTGTTGCATTGCAATCTGTAGATTGATTGCCTTTGGTTTCCCTTCACGACGAAAGTGCTTCCACGCGATTTGCCAACCGGGGTTCTTGTGCGAGAAATCTGAAGCAGCTTGTGAGGTTGAATCTGCAAAGAAGTCGGTTACTTCTGGCACCAGTAGCATTGTGTCTGGACTTAGAAACTCAAAGTGTGTTGGGCATTTCTCCAGAACCATTGGCTTGGCACCGTCCCATCGACTGTCCTGTCTAGCGATCCCAAGGCTTTCAAGCTTTGCGATTAACCGTTGAGGATATTTGGAAATGACGGGACCATTTCGCAATGCAATGTAGCTATTTCCAGTTACCGCTTCACCTTGATCACGCAGCGTTGCAAGATCCAGATAGAACAGGACTTTGTTCAAAACTACGGCGTTTAATTCATGACCTGGGGCAGCGTGCAGGGCCGCGGACGCGGTTTCAATCAATCGCTGGCTTTTTTCAGCTGGTGTCATGGCTCTGTCCGCTCTCGGCTACCGAAGGTAACATCGTCCGCAATGAATGAATCCGGCAGAGATCGTTGCCTTACTCCGAAGATTCACGGCACGCGCCTCGAAGCTGGTCTTCGATCTCCAGTTGTATTGATCGTACGTCAGGCGATCGCATTTATCAACGATTCCCCCCAGGGCTAATCAGTGTTTGTGCTTAGGCGGATTAGCCAGCACTCGCTTGCGCAGCGTCGGCTTTGTCCCACCGCCGTGCACGCGAACTGTGTCAGCTCAAGCTGACAATTCAACGCAGGTCGGCGCGGCTGAACGGTCGCGTTGGCATCAAGCTCAGTTCATCGCCGACGCTTCCGCATCGATTTCCGTTTCGGGAGCGGAATCTTGGATATAGGTTCGTCCGCGATACATGTAGGCCACGATGATGAACAGGAACGCTGCGACAAGCATCAGGCCGGTGAAGAACCAGTAATAGGATGCGCCCGGCAATTTTGAGCTGCCATCATCGTTGGAGATCACCGCGTTGACACCGGCGGTGATGAAGTTGCCCAGCGAAACCGAGAGCATGTAAAAGCTCATGATGATACTTTTGATGCTGTTGGGCGCTTGTGTGTAACTGAATTCCAGGCAGGTGATCGAAACCATCACCTCCGCTGCGGTCAGGATGATGTAGGCCAATACCTGCCAGCCGATGCTGGGCGTGCCGCCGTTCTGGATCGCGGTTTCGATCAACGCGCTGATCGAAAAGGCGCCGACGGTCAGGAACATTCCAATCCCAACGCGTCGCAGCGGTGTCATGCTGAAGACTTTGTTGAACGTCGGGTAGATCAGGTAGCTGAAGACGGGGACGAGAATCAGGATCAAAAACGGGTTGGCCGCTTGGATCTGGCTCGACAGCAGTTCAAACCCGAAGACCGTGCGGTCCATGTGATTGGCTTGCAAAACCCAAGCACTTGCCGTTTGATCGAACAGACTCCAGAAGACCGCAACAAGAATGTAGATCGGTGCCAGGTTGAGGAGTGCTTTGAGTCCGTCGCCGGTAAAGGCGTCTCTGAAGACAACCGCTCCACGCGCGGGAATGTGGACGAATCGGTTTCGACCCATCCAGAACAGGAAGGTCGCAATCGCCATCAAGATGCCGGGGACACCAAATGCGACTTGTGGCCCGAAGCGGTCCAGAAGCCACGGCGTCAGCAGCGTCGATGCAAAAGCGCCCAGGTTGATCGCCACGTAGAACCAACCGAAGACCTTCTCCAGCATGTGCGAGTTCTTGCTGCCAAATTGATCGCCAACGTGAGCCGAGACGCACGGTTTGATCGCTCCGGTGCCAAACGCGATCAGCCCGAGACCAACCGCCAGGCCGATCCGGGTTTCGTTCAGCGCCAACGCCAGGTGGCCGAAGCAGTAGAGGATCGAGAGCCAGAGGATCGTCTTGTATTTACCAAACAACCAGTCGGCGGCGAAGGCACCGATCAGCGGCGTGAAGTAGGCGGCCATCACAAACACGTGGACCCAGAACTTGGCGTCCCCATCGCTCATCGGATCGGTTTCGCCATTGCCGCCCAGCAGGTACGTGGTCATGAAGACGGTCAGGATCGCCTTCATGCCGTAGAAGCTGAACCGTTCGGCCGCTTCGTTGCCGACGATGTAAGGGATGCCCGGGGGCATCGTATCGATCGGATAGGGAGTCGTCTGAAACTTTGGATTGGTTGGTTGGCTGGCGTTACTCATCGATCCCTCAATCGTCAGGTGGGCTCAGGCAGGAAGCTTGGCGTCAATGCTGATGTTAATATAGACCAGTTGCGTGTGGCGATACCAGCAGCGGGACAGGGGAGCGGACAGGAAGGGAGAACTCTTGGTATCGTCGGCCAAGCTGCTGTGGGCGAGCCGTTGGAGCCGCGTTGGCACAGCACGACACGTTAGACCGCGATTTCAGGGGCGCCGACCAGGATCGGCTGTTTGCCGTCGTGGAAGTAGACGCGGTTGCGGCCCATTCCTTTGGCTGCATACAACGCCTCGTCGGCGCGGCGAACGATCGGACCGACCAGCAGGTCGTTGCGGCACTCGGCCACCCCGACACTGATCGTGAACTCGATTTCCTGGTCGCCGACGATGACCGATTGATCGGCCACGATTTTGCGGAATCGGTCGAGTCGATCGGCGGCGACTCGCAGCGGCGGAGGCATCAGGGCGACAAATTCCTCGCCGCCAAAGCGGGCGACCATGTAAGCGCCCTCGATATGGTTGGTCAGCAATTGGGCCATGTGTTGCAGCACCGCGTCCCCTTCGGGATGCCCGTAGCGGTCATTGATTTGTTTGAAGTGATCGACGTCGATCATCGCGACCACAAATCCGGGGCCCCCTTTCTGCCACGCCGAGAACATTTCGTCGAGCCGTTGGTCGGCGGCGCGGCGATTGGGCAATTTGGTCAGCGCGTCGGTTCGGGCTTCGGAGATGTACGCCTCGATCGAACGCGTCTGCTTCTCCAATTGACGCTCGGCATCGTCCAGTCGCTGCTTGAGCGATTGGTTGCTGGTCATGATGTCGTCGAGCACTTTGACGATCGGCGTCGTCTTTGGATTCCCCGTTTCGATCGTCTCTTGGACGACGCGGGCGGCGGAACTGAGTTCGTCTTGATAACGGGTGACGTTCCCCGAGTACTCGCTAGTCCAGCGGCTGAGCGCTTCGATGATGCCCAACAGTTCCGCACCTTGCAGCGGCGCGGTTGCATCGCGCCGTCCTCGGCGCCGTCCCCAACCGAACCCGCCCCAGATTCCCAGAGCAAACAGCAACGCGCCGACGCCAACGCCGGTCAAGAAAATCATCGATTGGCTAAGCGGCACGTCGAACGCCCTCCTCGCTGAGAGTCGTCATCAATTGCGGTTCGTCATAAAAAGGTGCCAGGCTGGAAGGCTCCGTTGCGAAGCCGTCCAGCGTGTTGGAACGTTGCGGTTATCGGGATGGTCGTTCAACGATAAGTCTATTGATCCGCCGACAGGTTGCTCAACTCGTGCCGGAACGCGCCGCCGCCATCGATGTGTTCGCCGCGGGCGATGACAACGATCCCGCTCTCGGTGACCATGAACCCGCGGGCTCGGTCGGCTTCAACGTCGTAACCAATCGTCGTTTCGGGCGGAATCACGACGCCCTTGTCGATGATCGCGCGGCGGATCTTGGCTCGGCGACCAACCTCGACTCCTTCAAACACGATGCTATCTTCGACGTCGGCGTAGCTGTTCACACGGACGCCGGGGCTGAGGATGCTGCGTCGCACGTGGCCACCGCTGCAGATCGAACCCTGGCAAACGATCGAATCGAGCGCTTCGCCGCGGCGGTCCATATCCCCTTCGCTGCCGAAGACAAACTTCGGTGGCGGCATGTTGGGTTGATAGGTGCGGATCGGCCACTTGTCGTCGTAGAGATTCAATTGTGGATCGACGGTGATCAGATCCATGTTCGCTTCGAAGTAGGCATCGAGCGTACCGACGTCGCGCCAGTAGGCGTCGTTTTTACGGTTTTCGTCGCGGAACGGAAACGCAAAGACGCGATGGTCGCCGATCACCGCGGGGATGATGTCGTTGCCAAAGTCGTGGCGGCTGCCCGACAGGGTGGCGTCGCGACACAGTTGTTCAAACAGGAAGCGAGCCGAAAAGACGTAGATTCCCATCGACGCCAGGCAGTGGTGATCGTCGCCGGGCATCGTTTGTGGGTGCTCGGGCTTCTCTTGGAAACCGATCACGCGGTTGTCCTCGTTGATCTGCATCACGCCAAACTGCTTCGCCGATTCGCGATCGACTTGCAACGCTCCGATCGTCAGGTCGGCTTTGGTCTGGATGTGGAAATCGACCATCGATTCGTAGTTCATCTTGTAGATGTGATCGCCCGCCAAGACGACTACATATTCGGGCCGCTCGCGCTCGATCGCATAGATGTTTTGGTAGACCGCGTCGGCGGTTCCTTGATACCACTGATCGTCGATCCGCTGTTGCGGTGGAACGACGTCGATGAATTCGCCCAGTTCGCGGCAGAAGTAGGGACGCCAGCCGAGGTTGATGTGGCGGTCCAAACTCTGCGCCTTGTACTGCGTCAACAGCAGCAGTTGTCGCATGCCGCTGTTAAGGCAATTCGAGAGGACAAAGTCGATGATCCGATACAGTCCGCCAAAAGGGACCGCCGGCTTGGCGCGGTCGCGTGTCAAAGGCTCCAACCGCGAACCTCGACCGCCAGCCAGAATGACCGCCAGTGTATTTTGCATTTTTCCAATCATGTCGCCGCCTCTGTGTTGTGCTGTCCTTCGGTTGCAAGAGCATTCCTAAGTAATGTATCGGTTTGTTGACGACCGATCCAACACGGTGATTGCTAGGGAAGCGTGTCGTATGGATTGCAAAATCCTTCGGAATTTGTGGCTTGGGCCATCCATGGGCGAATCGAGCCCACTAACTGCAAGTGCGTCGCTGCAACGCTAAGGATCAAGCCCTTCGGGGATGCCGTTGGGAAATACCGATCGTAGGACTTCCTGGATATATGCCTGCCGGTTCGCCGGCTTGGGATGCGTGCTCATCATTTCCGGCGGCCCGTTGCTGCCGCTCGCTTCGTCGAGGATCTGCATCACGCCCAGCATCGCCCGCGGATCGTATCCGGCTTGCGCGGTCAGCAGCACGCCCCAGCGATCGGATTCCAGTTCGTCGTCGCGGCCATATTTCATGTTCAACATCTGGCCGATCGCTTGAGCCAGTTGAGCCGAACTGATGTCGCCGCCAGCAACGCCCGCCGCGCCAACGAGGCCGCTGGTCAGTTTCTGTTTCGCCAACCGCTGCGCTCCATGGCGGCTGAGAACGTGCCCGATCTCATGTCCCAGAACGCCAGCCAGTTGCCCTTCGGTCTGCAGTTTGCTGTACAAAGCCGCAGTGATAAACACCTGTCCGCCGGGCAGCGCAAAGGCGTTGATCGTTTGCGGATCCTTCAGCAGATGGAACTCGAACTGAAACGGATTGGTTCCCTGTTTCACGCGGACGTAGTCGTCGAGTCCGCTCAGCAGTCGCTGGCCAACTTGGTCGACGTGTGCTCGGGCCTGCGGATCGGGATGCAGTCCGCCGTGCTGAGCTGCCATCTCCGGAGCGGCTTGCAAACCGAGCGAGATCTCTTGATCGGGGCTCATCGCAACTCGCTGCTTTTCGCCCGTGATCGGATTCCGTTGCCCGGTCGACAGATACGAGATGAACGAGAACAACGCCAACCCGGCGGCGATCATCAACCGCAGCTTCAGACCGCTGTTGCTGCGGCGACCAAATCCAAAAGGCATTCCCAAATCCTCCAATCCGAATCAGGCGTCGAGATCCAACGGTTCCGACGAATCGTCGACCGCCGGTCGCGATCGGGCCCTTCCGGGTGCGTTGGTCAAAAAACGGCCGAACAGTAACGCGTGCATGATTTCCAACAACAACCAACCCAGGACCCCCACAAACGTGCTGGCGACAAGATTCAGCGGGATCACCAGAAACAGCCCCAACGCAAACGCGACGTACCCCAGATGCGCCGGCCAGTCGATCGGGAAGTGGAAATCGATCGCCACCAGGATCACCGCGGCGGAAAATAGGCCAACGATCACCGAGGGATTATTCACCCACTGCAACAATTGCATCGCGTCCACAAATCTTCCTTCCAAATGGCGAGTCGGCGTTTGGTCGCAACGCGTGCCGCACGATCATCCGCCGCCCACGCGATGCGGCCGGCTGAATTTAGAGTATGCCGAACTCGAGCGGGGCTGAACAGTTGTGTACTGAAGAGGCGATGGCGGAAATGCAGTTTGCCCGGCGACCGATCGCCGGGCTGCGAAGATCTGGTTGTGGGGGACTTTCACAACGTTTCTGTCTTCATCGAACAGCTTCCTGGAATCGATGCAGTGCGATTAGAACGACTCTGCAAATTCGGAGTATCCCTGGGCTTCGAGTTCATCGGCGGGGATGAATCGGAGCGCGGCAGAGTTCAAGCAGTACCGCAGCCCGGTCGGTTCGGGGCCGTCGCTGAAAACATGTCCCAGGTGCGAATTGCCATGTTTGGAACGGACCTCGGTCCGCGGCAGGAACAACTTGTAATCGGTCTGCTCTAAAACGTTGTCGCGGACCAGCGGTCGAGTGAACGACGGCCAGCCAGTCCCCGATTTGAACTTGTCCTTGGAGCTGAACAATGGTTCGCCAGAGACGACGTCGACATAGATCCCCGCCTGTTTGTTGTCCCAGTAGGTGTTTTTGAACGGCGGTTCGGTGGCGTCCTGTTGAGTCACGCGGTACTGCAAATCGGTCAGCTGGTCGCGCAGCACCGTTTCGCTGGGCCGCGGGTAACGGCTGCTGGCGTCTGCCGAATCGGTGCTCCCAGGAGCGGCGGCTTTTGTTTTGGGGTGGTAGTTGCGGTCGTCTCCCCAAGCCGCATCGATGAACTCGTCGCGTCCCGACATCCGGCGATAGAAGCTGTAACGCAGCGGATTCTTCTTGTAGTAGTCTTGGTGATAATCTTCGGCCAAATAGAAAGTCGAAGCGTCTTGGATCGGCGTGATGATTTCCTTTTCGAAGCGTCCCGATTCGATGAGCTGTTGCTTCGACGCGGCCGCTTGTTCGCGTTGAGCGTCGTTGGCGACAAAGATCGCCGACGTGTACGAGCTGCCTTGATCGACGAACTGGCCGTAGCGATCGGTCGGGTCGATGTTTCGCCAGAAGATTTCCAGCAGATCCGAATACGCGATTTGGTTTGCATCGAAGGTCACGCGGACCGCTTCGACATGTCCGGTCTCGGTATGCGAAACCTCCTCGTACGTCGGGTTCTTCTTATGTCCGCCGGTGTAGCCCGATTCGGCGGCGATCACGCCGGGCTGCTTTTCAAGCGGCGGCTCCATGCACCAGAAGCAGCCGCCGGCGAAGATAGCGGTTTCGATTTTCGCGTTGGCGGGGATCGCTGGCTGTTTGTGGGAACTGGAGCTCCGGTCGCTGGCGATCAACCAAACCGAAAAACCTGCGATCGCAAGGAGTGGAATCAATAAGAAAAGGGTGCGTTGCGTGGTCACAATGAATCTCCCAGATAAAGACTAGGTGCTGTCTGCACCCTGTTGGACGTTGGTGCAGCAGGATTCTTACGCAAAAAACGTTCAGAAACTCACCGATCTCTCGTGGTGGGGCGGGGCGGTTTGTTTAAAAGCTCCTGTGTCGCAGTTCGGGTAGGTTGGGTGGTTAAGCTTTTTCTGGGCCTCAAGGCAGGAAACGGGTCTGCATCGAGACCTGTTTGCCGCTCTCCAGGATGCGAGTCCCCAGTTGGATGAAGCCTGCCTTCCTGTGAAAATCGAGAGACGCATTGTTGGGCGGATTGAGGTCCATTTCCGCACACACTTGCACGCTGCCCGTCTGCCGTGCGAGTTCGTAAATGCGAGAATAGATCAGGCGGCCAAGCCCGATCCCGCGACAGGTCGCGGAGACCACGATGCGGTCGATATACAAGAAGTTCTTTAGACGCTTGGCGAACCATCGGTAGTTGCCGTTGTCGTAACCGCACGCATCGGTCATCGCCAATACGAATCCGACGACTTCGCAATTCGTTTCCGCGACCAGACGCACGCTGCTGAGTTCATAGAGTTCGGCAAAACGGTCCGCGTCGATGGGGCTAGTGACATCGACAGCCGCCTGGTTGAGTGCGATCACTCGGGCGGCGTCATTAGGTGTCATCTCGCGTAGGATCGGGCGATTCATCGCGTGCTCCTTTCTTGCATGACGGTTCTGTTCATGCGTGTTCTTTCTTGCTGTTCTGCAGCGAGCAGGGATCGGGGGAGTAGAGGGCTGTGTCGAACAATCTCGTCGAGGTTAAGACGAAGTTTGACGCGATCGAATTTCAATGCGTTGTCTCGTCGCGCGAGCCGACTTGCCGGCGTTAAAGTTGGCTGGGGAAGGAGACCGTAACGGGAGAGCCTTCGGCATATTGGACGTTGGTCGGCGGCTGAGTATTGAGGAACGCAAACGCTTCGCCGTAGGTTGCTGCAAAGTCGACGTCGATTTCATAATCCTCGATTTGGCAACATCGCCACTGCGGATGTCGGACCTCGTACTGCAGTGTTCGCCGAGGCCCTTGGGAGTAGCCCCAGTAGTGCTCGGTTATGAATTCGCCGAGCGAGTCGGCGGTCGGAAGGGCGAGTTCGGAATCGATGTTCGCCGAGAACCGATTGTGCGACGCGTTTTGCCACGAGTACCAATGCCGATTGGGTTCGTTGCAATGGTCCATTGGCAACGCGGCGTAGTTCTCGTGAAAGAGGTTGTTTGCGATCAACGGAATGATCCGCTTCGGAACGAGTTCCTTAATGAAGGTGACAGCCCGAATCGATGGGTTGTTTTTGGGGGAGACGTAGAACCGCAGATTCACCTCTTCGAAACGCCGATGGAAAGGGATCGGGATGCCGACCAGACGCGTCTCTTCAAACATGAAGGCGACAAGGCTGACGTAGACCTGGCCCTCGAACGCGTCGATTTGAGTTCCCCGCGGAACATACGGTTCCAGGACGGATGCCTGCACGTTGTAGTTGGCGAGTAGCAGATGCTTCCAGTGAGCCGACAGGAACTTCATGGGCGTCTCGCTTGATACATCGTCTGGAAGAGGCGAATCGCAGAGGCTCGGTTCGCGGGAACCGAGTCGTCAGGA
Organism: Rosistilla oblonga; assembly: GCF_007751715.1. Classification (NCBI taxonomy): domain Bacteria; kingdom Pseudomonadati; phylum Planctomycetota; class Planctomycetia; order Pirellulales; family Pirellulaceae; genus Rosistilla; species Rosistilla oblonga. The sequence continues at coordinate 347,476 of NZ_CP036292.1, forward strand.
TTGCTGTAGAGGCGTCGCTGCACCGATGGCAGGGGCGGATGTATTTTAACGACTGGCGACCGCCGATGTGGCGGCGACCAGATGAGTGATCAGTGCTCGGTCGTCTTTTAATCGGAGATATCAGCTGGCGCTCGTTAGCGTCCGGTTCCATAGAACGACGCAGCGCGAACGCGTGCCGGCTGATTCGCCGAAGCACAAATAGATAGCTGTCCCGAAAGGGCGTGCGCGCGGCTTTCGGGAGTTGCGAAGAGGCGATTCGTTGAACGTCACGCAGGCAGCCGCGCTACGGACTAATTTTTCTGCCAGACATCATTCTTCTAAGCGTCACGACCGAAGTGTTGAATAACTCAATCGGTGCTGTTCTTATCGTGCTGATCGTAAGATCGCAGGATGAGGCTGGCAGGATGAGGCTGGCAGGATGAGGCTGGCAGGATGAGGCTGGCAGGATGAGGCTGGCAGGATGAGGCTGGCAGGATGAGGCTGGCAGAATGAGGCTGGCAGAATGAGGCTGGCAGAATGAGGCTGGCAGAATGAGGCTGGCAGAATGAGGCTGGCAGAATGAGGCTGGCAGAATGAGGCTGGCAGAATGATTGCGGCAGAATGATTGCGGCAGAATGATTGCGGCAGAATGATTGCGGCAGAATGATTGCGGCAGAATGATTGCGGCAGAATGATTGCGGCAGAATGATTGCGGCAGAATGATTGCGGCAGGATGATTGCGGCAGGATGATTGCGGCAGGATGATTGCGGCAGGATGATTCGATTTGCGATCGATAAACAAGATCGAACGTCTCGCAGCAACCACGGTCGCTACGGACTCATCATCCTGCCACTCGTCATCCTGCCACTCATCATTCTGCCAATCGTCTAAGCGACTCGACCAGGCTGTTGATCCACGCAGTCGATCCCGTGCTCGAGGCATTGAGTGTTCATTTCTCACATGACGGTTTTGTTCATTAATGCCCGTCCTTCTCCCTCTTTTTTTGCCGTCGCTTTGTCGTCCTTCTCGATGTCACGGAATGATGGAGGATTTCAGATCGGGCGGTTGCAGGCTGGCAAGGAAATGCAGCAGGTCCTGCTGGTGAGCTTTGGGGAGTTGCAAGTACAGGTTGCGAGCTGCGGTCGCTTCGCCACCGTGCATGCGGATCGCTTCATCGAGCGAGTGGGCACGGCCGTCGTGCAGATAGGGTGCGGTCCCGGCGACGCCCCACAGAGGCGGCGTCCGCCATTCCTGTTGGATGTTTGTTGCGACCGTTTCGATGATGTCTTGGGTGAACGAGCCGAAGTACCCGCCGCTGCGAACCTGCTGCTCCGTGATGATCGTTTGGGGAAGAGCGGGGATCGGGTCCCAGAGCTCTGGTCCCATGTCGTGAAGTAACAGGTCGCTGTAGATGTCTTGGGCGGCAGCTAGCGTCTGGACGTGACAGCGGTGGCAGTTGGCTGAACGGAAGGCGGTGCGTCCCGCGTCGACTCGCGATTGCAGAGCCGGGTTTGCCGAAACCTGCGGCCGTGGTGCCGGTAGGACCTCTAGGAATTCGACCAGCTGTAAAATCTGCAGCCGCGTGATGTCTCGCGCCTCGCGATCGCGTGAGTTGTGAGGCCCGCGGATTTGGCTAGCGTCTTCATGCTGAAGCCCAAGCTCGTTGGCGCAAGCGACTTCGACAAAACGCTTGAGCGTGGGGATCTGGCCGCGCCAACCAAATCGTCCCGGCTGTGTCGCTGAGACCATCGAGACGCGGCCGCTGATACCATCGCCACTCGCGGCCTGGCTCTTGGCCATTTGCTGCAAGGTTTCCAGCGGAATCGCATCGATCTGTTTAACTCCGAACAGTGCCGGAGTGTTGCGTTCGCTCAGCAGTTTCCGATGCACCGCATTGGATTCGATTTCGTGAACCGGCCGCCGCCGCGCGAAGGCTCTTTTGCGAACTCGATCGATCCGTCTGTCGCGGGTTTCCGAGCCGGTGTTGCTGCGAAGTCCCAGTCGCTCCAATCGCCACGCCTCGTATTGCGGACTTGTGCTGTGGCGTGGCAGCATGAAAAACATCGATCCAGGCCGCTCCAGCAGTCCTTGATGCTCGAGGTCGAGCGCCTCGCGATCCGCTGGTTGGGCGCGTTTTTTTGTCAGCAAGCTGATCAGTTGCACATTCCGTTCATTCCCGCTGGCGCCGCCTCCCGGGTGACATGCTGCACACGATTTCGCATTGAACATCGGCCCCAGTCCGTCTCCTTCGGGCGAATCGACCTGTCCCGCGGCCCACTGGCGTTCGAAAAGGTGACGGCCTGCGGATGCGTCGGGATTGGTCATCGTTAGCTTGGTCAGCGGATCGGGAGCCGAGTGGTGCCAGCCGAATCCGCAGAGCGTCGACGCCAAGATGAAGAGGTGTGAGAGCGTCATGTGCCGGTTTCCTGTCGCAGAGAGAAGGGCGGCGGCATCGTGAGTGCCGCAGCTTCGCCGTTCAGGTGAGCAACAGGCATGCCGTTTCAATCACCGGTTACCAGTTGCTACCAGCTGGTCCAGCCAAGCGATGCGCCGAATTTTTCCGCTGGCCCGATCCCTCACCCCCAGCACGTTGCCGGTTGGCCGCTCCAGGTGTTGCAAAGTGAAGCAGCGTTGTAGCAATCTGCGCGAGGAGCTCTAGAGCTTCTGCCACGGGAGGACGATTATCCGCGTGGATACGAAAAAAGCCCTGGCTTCGCGGGGAAGCCAGGGCTCTTTGTGTTTTTGTTTTGCGGACAAGTGGGCGTTGAGGGACTCGAACCCCCGACCCCCTCGGTGTAAACGAGGTGCTCTAACCAACTGAGCTAAACGCCCTTGGGGTGCATCGTTTGCGATGCGGGAATCGCGGCCGTTGGGCTGCGATCTGGGCCGACCGTCGAATCGGCGGTCGGTTGCTGAGTTATTGCTATCGGCAGCGTGTGGCCGATTCTGAAGTCGAACTGTTTAGCCCGAAATCATGCGGTTGCGGCGGGAGCGGCGTTCAGCACGCAGGCGATTGCGGCGATTGATTTCGCTCGGCTTCTCGTAGAATTCGCGGCGTCGCATCTCTTTTTTGATGCCGCTGCGCTCAACCAGCTTGCGGAACCGACGGACAGCTTCTTGAATCGTCTCCCGATCACGGACAACCAACTTAACCATTATTTTTCCTGCACATTAGGTTCGTGTTTCGCCCTCCAAAATTGAAAGGTTGGGGCTTTCGTCGGAACGGTCGATTCCAACGTAGCGATAAACTTTGAGAACTCCCAAGCATACATCGCAAACAGCTAGGTCGGACATAGTAACAACCGATAACCTGCTTTGTCCACTGGACTTCTGCATTTTTAGCTGTATTCGTCGCCCTGGACCGGCGGGGTACTAGACCTCGCTGGATGGTGTTCTCTGTTTCATAAATCGGTCATTTTTGGGCAGATCATGACCCCCTTGCCGTAAAGCCTGCCAAAATCCCCTATTCTTCGCAGGCGTTAGCAGAGGAACAATCGGACCGGGGGGCATTTTTTGCTGTTCCAGCGGCCGATGAAGCCTTGCATTAGGAAGGGGCACGATGCCCGCCATTGATACAGCATTATCAGATTCCGAGGCAAGGATGTCCCCCGCAAACCCTCCAACTGCTGCGACGATGAAACCGGGCGATCTGCTGCACGACCTCGATCGTCGTCAGGATGATGTCTTAACCCAGTTGGATGAGCTGCAAGCCAAGCTCGACGGTGTGCTTGCCGAACTGGGAATCACGGCGATGGGGGACGGCGATCTCGACGCGGCGGAGTAGCCGACGCGAATTGCCCACGAAAAAAACGGCTCGATCGCTCGACGCCGGTTTGATTTGATCTCGCTCGCGGCGACGCGCTGCCGCGCTAAATCGTCGGTTTGCTGCTCGGTAGGTCGGGCCTACTTGTAGTCGTCCGCGTCCAGCGAAACGCAAACGATCTCTTCATCGTTGCGAGCGAACAGATGTTTGCCGCTGTACGCCGGGTGCGACCAGACGACCGAGCGGCCGAAGCATTCGCCAGTCGGTTCGAGGACGTGGAAGCGGCCGATTTCGTTGTACTCTTTCGAATCGATCGCCGCGATGATCAGGTCGCCCGTCTCGCTGAACAGGAAGAACTGGTCGCCGTATTTGGTGACAAAAGCTGTGCCGTGTTTGGCGCGTCGCTCGCCACCGGTTGTCGGTGCAAAGGTGGTCCACAGTCGATCGGAGGTCTTGGTGTCGATCGCTGCGAAGTGGCCGACTTGGCAATCGCTGCCGTAGATCACGCCGTCGACGATCATCGGCGTCGAGTTGGCGCAATAGATCGATGTCTTCTGCTCGCCGCGCCACAGTTCCTTGACGGTCGGTTGGTCGCTGCCCAGTTCCAGCATCACCGATTCGGAGCCGATCCCGCTGGCGAACATCAGGTTTCCGTCATGCTGCGGCATCGTGATCGACATGCCGTAGAGCGGGGTGAGGGGGACGTCCCAGAATGGCTTGCCCGTCTTGGGATCGAGGCTTTCGATTCCCTTGGGGCTGAAGGTGATCAGTTGCCGTGTGCCGCCGGCTTGGATGATGCGAGGCGGACAGTAACCGATGTCGTTGCCAACGGTGGGGCGTTTCCAGATCTCTTTGCCGGTCATCTTGTCGAGCGAGACGACCGATTGAGTTTCGCCGCCAACCATGCAGATCAGTTGATCGCCATCGACCAGTGGGTGAGCCGCGTGTCCCCAGATCGGGACTGCGGAGTTGAAGTCCTTTTTAAAGTTGCGCTGCCAGATCACGCTGCCGTCGGCAGTCGACAAGCAGAACAAGTCCCCTTCGGCACCGAGAGCGTAGACGCGGTCGCCATCGACGGTGGGTGTGCAGCGTGGGCCGGCCGGGTAGGAGATGCTGTAGGGGCAATCGTAGGCGTGTTCCCAAATCTTCTTGCCGGTCTTGGCGTCGAAGCAGAGGACGCGTTCTTGGCCGCCGAGGGTCGCTCGGGCTCCCGGATCGTTGACAGCTTCGCCCGAGGTGCGGACGTAATCGGTTACATAGACACGTCCATCGGCGACCGATGGCCCGGCGTAACCTCCCTTGATCGGCATCCGCCAGACGGTCTTCAGGCCTTCGGCGGGGATCGACTCGATCCATCCGGTTCCGCTTACGTTACCGTCGCGATTTTCCCCCATCCACTGCGGCCAATCGGCCTGAGTTGGGATGGCGGCGGCCAGAGCGAGGCAGAGTGTCAGCAGCGATCGCATGGGGGAAGCTCCTTGGGAAGTGGTGGTTCGGTGTCGCGAGTGTTTACAAAACAAATGCGGCAGCGTCCGTTGGTCGCTGCCGCATTTGCGATTCACTATAGCTTGGCGGTCGCCGTGCGGGCCACCGCTTCGACGTACCAACGACCTGAATCGCCGATACGTCACTTTAGTCCCCCGGCTAGTCCGAGCGACTATTTGGTTGGGAACAGCGGTCCGCCGTATTGCGCTTCGCTGCCCAATTCCTCTTCGATGCGAAGCAATTGGTTGTACTTTGCCATGCGGTCGCTGCGGCTGGCCGAACCGGTCTTGATCTGTCCGGTCGACAGAGCGACGGCCAAGTCGGCGATCGTGCTGTCTTCGGTCTCGCCACTGCGATGGCTGGAGATGCTGGTGTACTTGGCGCGGCTGGCCAATTGGATCGCTTCGATCGTTTCGGTCAGTGTGCCGATCTGGTTGACCTTGATCAGGATGCTGTTCGCGATTCCTTCGTCGATGCCGCGTTGCAGGCGTTCGGTGTTGGTCACAAACAGGTCGTCGCCGACCAATTGGACTTTGTCGCCCAGCTTTTCGGTCATCAGCTTCCAGCTGTCCCAATCGTCTTCGGCACAACCGTCTTCGATCGAGCAGATCGGGTAGTTGGCACACCAGTCGGCCATGAAGTCGACCATTTCGCTGCCGCTGAGTTCCTTGCCGTCGATCTTGTACTTCTTCGAATCGCCGTCGTAAAACTCGGTCGAAGCTGCATCCAAAGCGATGAAGATCTGTTCGCCCGCTTTGTAGCCGGCGTTGTCGATCGCTTGCATGATCAGGTCCAACGCTTCGCGGTTGCTGCCCAGGTTAGGAGCGAAACCACCTTCGTCGCCGACCGAAGTGTTCAAGCCCTTGCTGGACAGAACCTTCTTCAGGCTGTGGAAGATTTCGGTGCCGGCACGCAGGCCGTCGCTGAACGAATTGAAGCCCAGTGGCATCACCATGAACTCTTGGATGTCGACCGAGTTGTCAGCGTGCGAACCACCGTTGAGGATGTTCATCATCGGTGCTGGCAGGATCGACGCGTTGACGCCACCGAGGTAGCGGTACAACGGTTGTTGAGTGAATTGAGCGGCGGCGCGGGCGGTGGCCAGCGAGACGCCCAGGATCGCATTGGCTCCCAATTCGCTCTTGTTGGCGGTGCCATCGAGTTCGCACATGCGGCTGTCGACGGCGCGTTGGTCGATCGCGTCCATGCCGGCCAGAACCGCAGCGATCTTGTCGTTTACGTTAGCAACAGCCTTGAGGACGCCTTTGCCCATGTAGACCGATTTGTCGCCATCGCGGAGTTCCCAAGCTTCGTGGACGCCGGTGCTGGCACCGCTAGGAACCGCGGCGCGGCCAAAGCTGCCGTCCATCAGAGTGACTTCGCACTCGATGGTTGGGTTGCCGCGCGAATCCATGATCTGACGGGCGTGTACGTTTTCAATCAAGCTCATATTAGTGTCCGATGCTTGTTGGGAGGAATCGATTGCTCGCCCTGTTTCAACCCGGTGGCGTCTATCGCTGCGGGCAAGGCGTGTTATAAAACGGAGGGCTGGGTCGATATTTTGCCTCAAAGCCCAAGATTTGAGAAGCGGACGCGTTAATCCTCACCAGTCGTCGCGAGGTGAAACGGCCGCAATTCGAACTCCTGGATTTGATTGCATGTTTACAGGTCTCGTCGAACATCTCGCCACCGTCGCTCAGGTTTTGCCGCAGCCACCGGGCAAGCGGATCGAGGTCGATGCCGGCCCCGTCGCCGAAGGGGCTCAGATCGGCGATAGCGTCGCCGTCAATGGCTGCTGCTTGACCGTAATCGAGATCGACGGCCAACGGCTCGCTTTCGAAGCGGGCGAAGAGACGCTCAGTCGAACCGTTTTGGGAGGGCTGGTCGCGGGTTCGCTTGTGAATTTGGAGCGGGCGTTGCGAGCTGGCGACCGATTGGGCGGACATTATGTTTCCGGGCATGTCGACGCGTTGGGGCAGTTGATTTTGCGAGAAGAGGACCCGCCGTGGGCTAAACTGTGGTTTGGCGTGCCGCTCGAGTTGACTCGGCAGATGGCATCCAAGGGGAGCGTAACGGTCGACGGTGTCAGTCTGACGCTGGTCGACGTGCAGGACGACCGCTTCAGCGTGGCGTTGATCCCACACACATTGCAAGCGACGACGTTGGGCAGCCGCGCCATCGGCGATCGCGTGAATATCGAAACCGACTTGCTGGCGAAATACGTCCAGCGTCAATTGGAAACAGAAGACAGATGGTCAACCGACAAACCGCCAGCTACCTGACAAAACGATTCCAGCAGACGGGCATGCGCCCGCTGTCTCGGTTTGGCCAGAACTTCTTGATCGACCTGAATCTCGTCGATCTGATCGCCGACAGTGCGGATATCGATGACCGCGACCTCGTGCTGGAAATCGGTACCGGAACCGGTTCTCTGACCTCTCGCTTGGCAGCCCGTGCGGCGCATGTGATCACTGTCGAGATCGACACCAACCTGGCTCAACTGGCTGAGGAAGAGCTGGAGGATCTGCCAAATGTCACGATGCGGTTGCACGACGCGCTGAAAAACAAGAACAACTTCGACCCCGAGCTGCTGGAAAACATCCGCGAGGAGTTCGACAAATTGCCGGCCAAGCGGCGGCGTTTCAAATTGGTCGCCAATCTGCCGTACAACGTCGCCACGCCGATCATCTCGAATCTATTGCGCTGCGATCCGATCCCCGATGTGATCTCGGTGACGATCCAGAAGGAGTTGGCTGACCGAATCGTCGCTCCTCCAGGAACGAAGGACTACAGTGCGCTCAGTATCTGGATCCAGAGTGTCGCCAATGCAAGCATTGTCCGCACGCTGCCGCCGGGCGTCTTCTGGCCGCCACCCAAAGTCACCTCGGCGATCATCCGGATCGACACCGATGCCAATTTACGGGCGCGGATCGACGACATCGACTTCTTCCACGAGAAGCTGCGGGCGCTCTATTTCCACCGCCGCAAGTTCCTTCGCAGCGTCGTGCTGAGCGCGATGAAGGGCGAGCTTGATAAAGCCCAAGTCGATGCCGTGCTGGAAAAACTGGGCTTCAGCGGCGAGATCCGAGCCGAGCGGCTGACCGTCGCCCAAACGATCGAGTTGATCAATGAACTGGGGACCGCGGGCGCCGAGGCCAAGTAACGCCGAGCGGTTTTCATTAGGGGCAGGGTGATGGGCTATCACCGCCTCACTGCACTCGCCCGGCGAAGCTGGGAGGGTCGGAAAACGAGCGTTTAGCAAGTTTTTCGGGGAGGGCGGTTCTTCGGATCGATCGCGTTCGATGTGTGCAGACTCCCCTCCCCGAACTTCGCTTCGCTGGTTCGACCCTCCCCTGTCAAACTTCGTTTGGGGGAGGGTGAAGTGTCGAACTGGCTGTTGCGTGTCGTCGCTTTGCGACTGCTGTCGTCGCCGCGCGACGCCTGAGGTTGTCACTCTGCACCAAAATTGCAAAAAATGAAGATTCTAGAAAAGAATCTTGCGAGATCGGCCGATTTGGCTGACTATTGGGATAGGTAGCGTACGCGCGGAGAGTTCTTGATTTGACAGCAAAGGCAACGGTTGCGATGAAACAGAAGCCAGGTAGTCCGCACATTTCACGATTTGCAGCGGTGGCTGTCACCGCGCTGATCTGCAGTTCGGGCGAGACCGCATCGGCTCACAGCGCTCCCGCTTCGGAGAGCAACGCGATCCAGCAGATCGAACGCTATTGTTCCAAGAGTTGGCAGACGGCTCACATGCCTCGCGATGAGTGGAACGATAGCACTCAGCAGGTGTTGGCGGAGTTGTTGGAGCGGATTCCGCGCGAGCGACTGACCGCGGCGATCGGTGCTTCGGCATCCGAGGAGCGTCGCGAGCTGAACCGATCGATCTGGCGGATCGTCAAGCGTTGGGTTCGTCGTCAGCGGCACGCCCCGTTGGACGATTTCGATACTCCCGGCGTTGTCGACGATCAATCGTCGCGCGTCGACGACCAGATCGAGCAGGTCTTGCGCGTCGCGTCGACTCAGTTGAGCGACCAGCAGCGGCGGATCATTGAGCTGCTGAAAGAAGGTCTGACGGTTGCTGAGATCGCGGGCCGAATGGATCTGACGCCCAGCCGGATCAGCAACGAGAAGCATCGCGCGATCAAGCAGATCCGTCGCTATCTGTGCGACGCTGCGTAGGCCGCAGGTCTCTGCAAAGCTGTGGTCGGATCCGATTGCAGCGTCTTCATCGGCTGCGTCGTTGTTAGGACCGGTACGATCGCTATCGTCGATGGCGAGTTCGCAGCGGTTGGTTTGGGATTCGCCCGGTTTGCGGCAGCGACGCGACGTAGGGTTCGGGATAGCCGCCTTGTTTGGCAAATCCGTGGGTCCCAACCGTAGTTGCACCGATGATCGAAACCTTAGACGCTCCATTACAAGATACGCTCAGCCGCGAAGCTGAGGTTGCTTCTTCCGCCTCGCTCTCGTCCGAATCGGGGCACGCAAACGCTGGCGAAACCGCTGCGGCCAGTCTGCGAATTGGCCGCGAAGCGATCGAGATTCTGCAATGCCCCGGGTGCGGCGGCGCTTTGTCGGTCGCGGCCGATGCGATGCAGTGCGACGCGTGCGAGCGAACCTATCCGGTCGCCGATGGCGTTCCGGTACTGGTTGTTCCCGAGAAGAGTCTGTTCGATATCGAGACGTTCACCAATGCGGAGCCGACGTTTTTTCGGCCTGTCGGCAAGGTCCGTGAACTGATCAGTGGCTGTCTGCCCGATGTGACGTTAAACGTTTCATCGGACAAGGTTTACGCTCGGATGTTGCAGCAGATGCTGGAGAAGTCAGAGCATCCCGTGGTGCTGGTGATCGGTGGCGGTGTGATCGGCGGTGGGATGGATTGTCTGGTCGACGATCCGCGGATCACGCTGATCGAAACCGACGCAGCGATCGCGCCGCGGACCAGTTTGGTCTGCGACGGACACGATCTCCCCTTTGCCGACCAATCGGTCGACGCGGTGATCGTGCAAGCGGTTTTGGAGCACGTCGTCGATCCGCATCGCTGCGTTCAAGAGATTCACCGCGTGCTGAAGCCGGGCGGGTTGGTCTATTCCGACACGCCGTTTATGCAGCAAGTTCACGGCCGGCAGTTCGACTTCACCCGCTTCACGCGGCTCGGCCATCGCCGCTTGTTCCGGATGTTCGACGAGATCGAGAGCGGAATCAGTTGCGGTCCCGGGACGGCGCTCGCTTGGTCGCTGCGATACTTTCTGCTCAGCTTCTTCGCCAGCGATCGGATGCGGGCTGCGGTCAGCCTCGCCTCGCGGTTGATGTTCTTCCCGCTGAAGTACTGCGACCGCTACCTCGTCGACAAAGCCTCCGCCAGCGATGCCGCTTCGGCGTTCTATTTCTACGGCAGTCGCAGCGAGACGCCGTTGTCGGATCGCGAGCTGGTCGCGTCGTATCACGGCGGGTTTTAGGTTGGGGTCGTGAGGTGCGCTTTGTCGGCTGAAGCCTTGGCTCCAGCGCGGGGAGTTGCGTTTTGTCGGCTAAAGCCTCGACTCCAGCGCGGGGAGTCGGGACTCGCAGTTGCTAGGTACGGTTGTTTTCTTGTTTGATGATCTGGCCGTCTTGGAAGTGCAGGGTGCGCTCGGCGTGTGCGGCGACGTTACCGCTGTGGGTGACCATCACCAGCGTGACCCCTTCGGTCTCGTGCAGGTTCGCGAAGATCGCCAGGATCTCTTCGGTGGTGCGGCTGTCCAGGTTGCCGGTCGGTTCGTCGGCAAAGATCAACTTCGGTTCGTTCGCTAGCGATCTCGCGATCGCTACACGTTGTCTTTCACCGACACTCAGCCGCATCGGCAGGTGGTTCGCGCGATGCCCAATCCCGACGCGTTCGAGCAGTTCCTGGGCTCGCTGGTACTTCTCTGCCGAAGATCGTCGCGGGCCTTCGAACATCGGAACTTGGACGTTTTCGATCGCCGTAAGGGTTGGCAGCAGATAGAACGATTGAAAGACAAAACCGAGTTCCAGGGCTCGGAATCTGTCGAGCGATCCATGTTGGGTTAGCGGTTTGCCGCGGTAGAGGACTTCGCCCGAGGTCGGCACGTCCATCCCGCTCAGGGTGCACAGCAGCGTGCTCTTGCCACTGCCGCTGGTTCCCATGATCGCGACGTATTCGCCTTGGAAGATTTCCACATCGACGCCGCGCAGCGCTTCGACATTCCCGTTGGGATAGACTTTTCGCAGTCCCTTGCATTGCAGCAGTGGTTGCGTTTGCTCGTTGGTTTTATTCATAGCGTAGGCCCTCCGATGGCAGCAGGCGCGAAGCACGCCAAGCTGGATAGGCGGCACCGATCAGGCCGACAAAAAATGCGATCACCATTCCCGAAGCGATCACCCACGGGGCGATATGCCCGCTGAGGAAGCCGTTGACTTGCGGAAGTTTGGTGATGTAGTGGCTGCCGACGATGGCGACGCCCGCCCCGAGTGCGGCGCCGAAGATGCTGAGCACAATCGATTCGCCGACGATCATCGCGATCACGCGACCGCGTCGCCAGCCCATCGCGCGAAGCACGCTGATCTCGCGGATCCGCTCCATCACGCTCATGATCATCGTGTTCAGCATCCCGATCGTGCCGACGCCGACCGCGATCAGCGACGTGACCCAGGCCATGGCGCGGGTCAGTTTCAGTTGGAAGTTGTCGCGGACGTAATCGTCGGTCGATGAGGCGTCCAGGTTCAGGCTGTTGCCATCGGCATCGTTCAAGTTGTCGATCCGCTCGCAGACAGCTTCGATCGCATCGGCATCCGCTTTGATCTCGGGATCGACTTGAACTGAAAAGCCGGTCACGCTCCCTTCGCGCAACATCAGGTCTTGCAGACGCCGCAGCAGCATGATCGCGGCACCGCGTTTGAGCAGCGTCTTGGAGTCGTAGATGCCGACGACGTTAAACGTCTCGTCTTGGATCTCGATCGGTTGATTGACTTTGGCGTGCATTTTTTCGGCTAACGCTTCGCCCAGCATGACCGCATCGACATCGTCGGGCTCCAGCGGCCGGCCCTCGATGATCTCGATATCGTTGAACGCGAAGGTGCCATGTTTCCATCCCTGCAGCAGGACCGGGACCTGGTTGTCGTCGATCTCCATCGCGATCTGTTCCAGCAGACCTTGGGAGACGGCAGCGACGCCGGGGACTTTGCGGATGTCGTCGGCGACCGCTTCGTTCATGTCTCCAGCGATCTGCAGCAGCGATCCTTTGGGAGAGATCACGATGTCGGAGCCTTCGTTTTTGAAGGACTGCAGAACGGCGGATTGAAAGTCGTCCGAAACGCCCAGCAGCGCGATCGTGGTCGCGACGGCGACGGCGATCCCGCACATCGTCAACAGCGATCGAGCTTTGCGACGCAGCAGGTTCTTTAGAATGAAAGTTGCAAAATTCACGGTGTGGTCACAGTTTTGATGGTGAGTTGTGCTTCGTTGGTCGCCGTTCGCTCCGCGAAAGTGCGGATGCGAAACGTCTTTTCGTGGAGCGAAAGGCGACCGTGGAGGATCGAATTGCGTGTTGTTTGCGGTGGTATTGCTATCGGCGGGCGAGTTCGGACAAGAACGATTTCGTTTCGGCGACGATCGCTTTGGGATTTTCTAGCGGTGCCAAATGGTTGGCCTCGGGGATCACGGCTTGTCGGCAATCGGCAAGCCGTTCGTTTAAAAACTTGCTGGTCGCTTCGAAGGGAGAGTGTTCATCGTACAGTGCCAGGACGGGAACGCTAGTTGCCGCGATTCGATCGGCGTCGAGCCCGGCGGTGGCGAAGGTGTCGGTTCCGGCGGAGGTCCCCGAGAGGCGAACGAGACTCGACAGCCAACGCTCACCGATCGGCCCAAGCTGTTCGCGCAGATGCTTTCGCTGGCGGTCGTCCCAGCTGCCGACGATCGAGAACAGGTGAGGGAAATCGACGACCGGGCCGATGTCGGTGTCGACCTGCAGCAGCGTCTCGCGGAGGCTGGTCCAAACGCTCGCCTGTCCCATGTTCGGTTCCAGCGATTGCAAACCGGGGAAGTAGGCGTCCGAGAGGATGATCGCGCGGACGCGGTCGGGGTGCAGCGACGCGAGGTGAGTCGCGACGACGCCGCCAAAGCTGTGTCCCAGTAGAGCTGCCGATTCGATCTGCACATGATCCATCCAACGCAGCAGATCCTCGGCGATCACGTCGCTGGTGTAGTCGGCGGGCGTGACGTTGGTCGCGCCGTGGCCGCGCATGTCGACCGCGCTGACACGGTATTCATCGGCCAGGCCTTCCATCACGCCGCCAAACATCCAGATCGACAGGTTGCTGGTGAAGCCATGCAGCAGCACGATGTCGGCCCCTTCGCCCGATTGTTGGTAGTGGACTTTCAGCGGTGGTAGGTCGGCAAAAGGCATTTTGGAAGATGCTGGCGCGTCGGAAGGAGTGGGTTGGAAAAGGGGAGGGGAGGGCGGTCGTCGGCGGCTTCTTAAAGGCTGCGGTGCAGGAAGTCGACCAGTTCACTCACCTGGAGATCCTTGACTTGTTTGGCCGCCAGTTCCGAGAGGAACGGGTTGAAGTCGAGTTTGGTTTGGAAGTGCTCTTCGAGCGTCTCGCCCAGCACGACCGCATCGATCGAGGCAAAGCCGAGGTCTTGGAAAAACATCGTCTGTTCGTCGATCGGGGCATCGTAGGTCTGCCCCTGGAAATCGGAGAGGATCTCTTGCAGGTCGGACAAAATTTCTGGACGTGTTTTGGAGGTCATGGTGGTTGGCGTGAGGCGGTTTGTTTGTCTTGATGTGTGGATGATTGGCGAGCAGTGCGGCTGGCCGACTGGCTATTGTGCGGAGGTCGATGTCGAAGAATGGATCCATCCGCCGCCGAGCACTCGGTCGCCATCGTAGATCACGGCAGCTTGGCCTGGAGCCACGCCATCGACAGGTTCGTCGAACAGGACCTCGAAACGGTCGGTCCCCTGCGGTGTGACTTGTGCGGCTTGCGGCGGGCTGTTGTACCGGATCTGCACGCTGCACGAAAACGTTTCGGCGGGGGGATCGATCAACCAGTTGGCTTCATGAGCGATCAAGCCGTCGCGAGCCAAGTCGGCCTTCTGCCCGATCACCACGCGGTGCGTGTCGGGTTCGATGCGGACGACGAAGTAGGGTTCGCCCATCGCCACGCCGAGGCCTTTGCGTTGGCCGATCGTAAAGGCTTCGATGCCGGGATGCTCGCCGACGACATCGCCAGCGGTGGTCACGATCTGCCCGGCGGTGTTGCCACCGCCGCTGCGGTCGCGAACAAATTGGCCGTGGTGTCCGCTGGTGACAAAACAGATCTCTTGGCTGTCCGGTTTCCCGGCGACTCGCAATCCGATCGCTTCGGCTTGTTGGCGGATCCAGGGTTTATCGTAACCGCCGACGGGCAACAGCATCCGCGACAGTAGGTGCTGGCCGATTCCAAACAGCACGTACGATTGGTCCTTGCGATCGTCGACGCCACGCCGCAGCGCGAAACTGCCGTCGGCTTCTTCGGACAATTGAGCGTAGTGGCCGGTGGCGACGTATTGGGCATCGATGCTGTCGGCGTATTCGAACAGTCGGCCGAACTTGATCCAGTTGTTGCACTGCACACAGGGATTGGGCGTTCGTCCCTGGGAATACTCATCGACAAAATAATCGATGATCCGGCGGAAGTCCTGCTTCAGGTTGAGGGCATAAAAAGGAATCCCCAGCCGATCGGAGACCCGCCGCGCGTCGGCGGCATCGCTAGCGCTGCAACAACCCTGTTTGTGGTCGGCGCGGCCTTGGACGATCGGCAGCACGGGCGATTCCGAACCGTCGGGAGCGCGGCAGACATCGGCTGATTCCTCGCCGTGCCGCATGAAGACGCCGACGACCTCGTGCCCTTGCTGCAACAACAGGTGGGCTGCGACGCTGCTGTCAACGCCTCCGCTCATCGCTAAAACAACCCGTGCCAATGCAGTTACCTTTTCGTTTGTGTCTGTCGTTTGTGCTGGACCGTATCGCCGCGGCCGGACCCACTGTGCTTGGACTCGGGGCCGCCTATAATTGGCTGCGCCGCTACTTCTACATTATTTAGCAGCGTCAACACACGCTTCGTTCATACCCTAATGGTTAACGATTGGAGAGAGTTATGGAAGGTGATCTAAAACAAAGAGCCGAAGAGATCCGGCAGCGCTTGGTCCAACTCGGAGACTCTCTTTGACTACGCTGGCAAATGTGAACAAGTGGCGGCGATCGAAAAACGCATGTCCGAGCCGGGGTTTTGGGACGATTCCGAAGCGGCTCAGGCGGTCGTGGTGGAACTCAAGTCGCTTAAAAGCGTAATCGGACCTATCAACAGTTCCAACAAATCCGCCGCCGGATTGGATGAGCTGTTGGAGATGATGGCCGAAGAGCCCGAATTGGAAGCCGACGTGATCGCCGAGGTGGAGCGTTTAGAGGCGGTTTTGGACGATCTGGAGCTGCGTTCGCTGCTCAACGGACCCAACGATTCGGCCAGCTGCATTCTTTCGATCAATGCTCGCGATGGCGGAACCGACGCCAACGATTGGGCCGATATGATGCTGCGGATGTATTCCGCTTGGGCCGTCAAAAACGACTATTCGATCGAATTGTTGGATCGCCAAGACAACGAGCAGGCCGGGATTAACCACGCCGCGATAGCGATTCGCGGGCCGTTGGCGTACGGCTATTTGAAGGGTGAAGAGGGGATGCATCGCTTGGTGCGGATCAGCCCCTTTAACAGCGAAGGGAAGCGGCAGACAAGTTTTGCAGCGGTTTCGGTCGCGCCGGAGATCGATAGTTCGGTCGAAGTCGAGATCGAAGAGAAGGATGTCGACGAGGATACCTACCGGGCCAGCGGGGCAGGGGGGCAGCACGTCAATAAGACCGACAGCGCTGTGCGGCTGACTCACCGTCCGACCGGCGTCGTCGTTCAGTGCCAGAACCAACGCAGTCAGCATCAGAATCGCGCCACCGCGTGGAAGATGTTGCGGGCCAAGTTGGCGCGGATCGAAGAGGAGCGGCGCGAGCAGGAGGAGCAGTCCAAATATGCGTCCAAGGCGCGCACCGGTTTCGGGTCGCAGATCCGAAACTACTTCCTGCATCCCGACCAGCGAGTCAAAGATGCGCGGACCGGGCACCTGGTCGGCAATTTCCACTCGGTCCTCGACGGCAGTGAATTGCAGTCGTTTTTGGATGCGTTCCTGCAGTTCCGAGCTGCAGAGAATGCCCGCTAGCAGCGGTTTTGAATTCGAGAGATTGGAAAGCTCTTCTGGCAGCTTTCTCGCTCGCTCACCAACGGATCGGCGGAAGTGGCGTTTTGATACCACTTCCGCCGAGCGTTTTTGCGGGCGTCAGTCTAACCGCTTGTTAGTAGCTGACCTGCTGGATCATGTTCTGCGATCCGGGGTTCGGCAGTCGCGTTGGCGAGCGTATCGCTTGCGGCAGCGTCGCGGGGATCGGAGCGATCGACGCTTGGGCGTTCGACGGCGAATCGAGCGTTGGCATGTCCGGCGGAGTGCTGATCACTGGCGTTGGCGCCTCGGGGGCCATCGCTGGAGCAGCTTCCGTGACCGGCATCGACGAGACGCCAGGGGCACTTGGGTCAAACGGTCCACGCGATACCGGGCATGGTGCTTCGATGGCATCGGGATGTGGGCAAGGTCGGAAGAAGCGGCCCTGTTCACACGCTTCGCGGTACGCCGGCGAGTGCCAGCCACCTTCGGACATGTGAATGTGGTTGTAAGCAAGCAGCGTTCCCTTTTGGCGGTGCAGGTCACGCATCGCCAGGTTGTAGGAGACCAGGGTTGCGTAGTAGTCGCTTTCGCTGCTGATCACTTGGCGTTGAGCCTGCAACAGGAAGTTGATGTTATCAGCACCGCGGCGGTAGCGTTCACGTAGGACTTCCAATTGGCGGCGATCGGCGACCCAGCGGTTGAAGTTGGTTTTCAGCAGCTGGTATTGGCGTTGCACGTCTCGCGACGCATCGGCCAAGTCGTGGCTGATGCGTAGCTCGGTCTCGTTCATCAACGCTCGTTCTCGCGACAGGTTCAACTGGGCGTGGGAGATCGCCACGGCAGCTCTGCGAAGTCCGACCGGGAAGGCCAGTTCGAGGCCAGCTTGCCATTCTTGGAAATCACCACCAGCGATCTCGCCGTACATGCTGTCCAGGTAGGTGTCGTCGTCGCCGATCAGGTGATCGCCCAGACCACGCCAGCGGTACTGACCGAGGAAGTCGAGTCGCGGCTTCTTGTTCAGTCGAGCTGCGGTCAGTTCGAGTTCACGCTTTTTGATGTTCCATTTCTGGCGACGGATCTCGACGCGTCGCTCCAGGCCCTCGTTGAGGATCGTGTTCCAATCGAAGACCACGCGGGCGTCGTGAGGGTCGGTCGCTGGTTTGATCAACCGTCCATCGGCGGCTGGCAAACCGAGCATGTATCGCAGGCTTTGTTCCAGCTTGTAGAGGCCGGCCTCGCCAGCCAATCCGTTTTCGACTTGAACTTGGAATTGGTAGTATTGCGATCGGGCTTGAGCTTCTTCGTCGCTCCGGCCAGCACCGACGTTCAGGCGAAGTTCTTGGTACTGGAACGTTTGCAGAGCTGCTTCGCGACCACGCAGTTGAGCTTCGAGGTTGCGGTAGGCAAAGTACAGATCCCAGTAGGCTTGTTCGACATCGTAAGCCGTCTGGATGACCGCGGCTTCAAAGTCGGTCAGGCTGATGTCGTTGTTGACCCGTGCGATCAAGACGCCGTTGTATACGCCGATCTGGCTGTTGGGGCCGGCGATGCGGTTGAATTCCGTTCCGCGTCCCTGCATCAACGGTTGTCGGTATTCACCTTCGAAGAAGCCCGCAAAGTCGCTGGAGAAGAAACGTCCGGGCGAGTTGGGTCGGTCGTAGATGACGTTGTGTCGAGCGGTGAAGGTCGCACCTGTGGCGGTCGTCTTGCTCAGCTCGGTGTTGTAGTTAGCCAGTGTTTGTTGGAACGCCAAGGGGCGGAAGAAGGCGACCGCACCGGTGGGGTCGACGTTCTGCGGTTGGTCGTTCTTTTGCCAGAACAGTTGGCCGGCGAATTGCGCGTCGAAGTCCGACAGCGCCGCTTCGACACCGCCCAGCGGATTCGCTTCGACAAGCGCCGGGTCGTAGATCGTCGATGTCGCATTGGGTGCGTCGACGACGCTGACGCCCAGGGTCCGCAGGACGGGCCCTTGGCCGATCGCCATCTGGACCGCTTGTTCCAGGGTCAGTTCCCAGGAGGGCAGTTGAGAGGGATCTTCGAGAGTCAGCGGTTGCGCCGTCGAATTGGCTGCCGCGCTCGCTTCGTTGCTTAGCGTTTTGACATCGGGATACTCGATCCTGGTCGCCACCGTGTCGTAATACGACTTGGTCGTATCGCGCGGCCCTGGGGGTAGTTTCCAGTTGGCGATGCACCCGGGCAGCGCACAACCGCTTGCCGCCATGAGCGCCGCCGCGAGAAATTTCTGCGTGCGTGTTTTGAGTCGAGCCATGAGTCAATGCTTCTGCTAGAGTCCAAGAAGTCCGTCATCCCATAAATACGATTGGAATAACGCAGACGTCATCAGACCTATCGACCGTGGAACCGGACGATCTAGAGCATTGGGCAGAGAAGTTAGCATGCCAATTTGCAGAGAACTCTAGCTAACCGGCAAACTAGGGCGCGAAGCCTCGGTTCAGGTAAACCTTGACGGCATCGCCCTTTTGGGGTGGCGCGATTATCGCGGGCAGCGAACCAATACCAGCATCTGAGTCTGGAAGTCGGGACCTTCGTCGCTGGGTGTTTCCGGAGTCCATTTCATCTGCTTTGCCGACTCTTCGGTCAGGGCAAAGAATGACGATTGTGCCGCTCGCGGGAACATCTGAGCTTGGCCACCCGCCGATCCAAAGGTCAGGTGATGTGCCAACGCTTTGTCGTCGGCGTGGCGGATCGCCGATGGGTCGACCGACGAGAGTTCGCTGATCGTCGTCAATAGATTCGGTTCCATCACCATCTGGAAGCCGACGCTTTTGATCACACTTTGGTGATTGAACAGCGACAGCATGAAGCGGTCCAAGCGTTTCGCTGAACCTTGCAGCAGCAACAGTTGTGTATCGCCCTCGACAGCTTGCGGCGCGTCGAGGTTGACCGTGCCGATCATCTTTCCTTGCACCAGTTGCCCGACATGGTCGCGGCTCATCGGTTGTGGTTGGACGTTGCTGATTCCCGCAGTCTCCAACGCGTACTCCAGTTCGTTGAGGTCGCGGCCACGCTGCGTCAGCTCCACTTCTAGCAGTACCGCAAACTCCAGTTTGTTGGTCGGTTGGGCTGAAGGCGAAACAAGCTCGCCCGGCGCTGCGGCTGGTCGAGCGGTCGCCGCGGGAGCCATCGCGATCCGTTCTTCTGGTGCGGTTGTTTTGTCAGGTTGTGCTGTTGTTTCAGCGGCTTCCGGTGGCGTGACCGCTGGGGCAGGAGCTGCTGGAGTTGTCGCGGCGTCGTTCGATGCGATCGCTTCGACAGCCGGTTGGGCTGCTGGAGCGGTGGTTTCGATCGGCGACGGTTCGACCGCGTCGCTGGAGTCGGGTGTGCCGGGCGTCGCGACGGCGGCGAGCCCACCGGCGGCCTGGGGCGAGCCCGGTTGGACGTCGGGATTGCTCGAGTTCCAAGCGACCATCAGCGTTAAGCTGGCCGCGAGGGCTGCGAGTCCGCCGAGCCATGCGCGTTGGTGACGCTTGAAATTTCCCCGTCCTTCGCGAGCTTGAGCCAGGCGGATGGGGTGCGTGTCGGGCAGACCTTCGGCGTCGGCTTGAGCCAGTACCGCAGTCCAGACGCGGTCGGAGAAGTCGGTTCCCAGGCGGGCGTCCGATGGCATCGAAGCGCGGACGTCGGCCTGCAATTTCCGTAGCGCTTCGAGTTGTTGACGAACCGAAGCATCGTGTTGCAGCAGTTGTTCGACGTGTGCCTGTTCATCCGCGCTGAGACCATTGTCCAGATAAGCGCTGAGCAGTTCTTCACGGGCTTCGTTGTTCATGGCACTTCAAATCCCGACGTCATTCGGGGCAAGGAAATTCAAGGCGTCATCCGCTCAGCTGTCGCCTGGACGTTGGGCGAAAGTTCCCCTTCGCTGGTTGTCGCAGCGGGGGTGCTAGCGGATGATCGGTGGGACGGCGTCGACCGATGCGAGTTCGCGTCCCATTTTTTGGGATGCAAGTGGGGAGACAAAAGTTCCTTCTCAAACCACCTAAGTTAAACGAATTCGCGATTAAACCGCCCTTGGGTTTGCTGTAAGTGATTGTCCTCAGTGAGGTTATGGCTTTCTTGCCGCTTGCGTTGCGGAGATCTGGCGGCCGCGATTCGGAGCCGTGCGGCGTTTGTTGGCAGGTGAAAAATCGATAAAATCTTGGCCTGTCGGCTGGACCTATACTATTTTTAGTCTTCGATCGCGTCGCCGATCGCCTTTTCGTCGAGCGCCAGGCCGGGCAAGTCGCTGCGGTGGCGAGCTGATTCGATGAACGATTCTAACAGGACTTGAGCGGCGACGGCATCGATCCGCTTCTTCCGCCCCTTGTTGGTCAGTTTGGAAGGTGCCAGCCGTTGGTCGGCGGCGGCAGTGGAAAAGCGTTCATCAAACAGCCGCACCGGCAGGTCGGTGGTTTGCTGCAACCACTTCGCAAACTTGCGGGCCTCGATCGATTTCTTGCTCTCGGTGCCGCTCAGATGGATCGGGAATCCGACGATCCATCCCGCGATCCGCTCTTCGGCGGCCAGTTGGCAGAATGCTTTTCCTCGCTGCTCGGCGGCTCCTTGAGGAACGACGGTCAGCGGGCTGGCGATGATCCGATCGGGGTCGCAGACCGCAACGCCGATCCGGACGGTGCCGTAGTCGACCGCGGCGATTCGCCCCTGGCTGGGGAAGGGGGCCGGTTGTGGGCTCTCGTCGCTCATCTTTCCTCAATCTGAATAAGTGGAATCATCACGACTCTTAATACTCGATTCTCCGCCGTGGGGCTATCGCAGGCTGGCGTCTCCAATTGTGGAATATCGGGGGCGCGGTAAGATTCCAGGATGCCTACGATCCGCCAACTGCCGCCCAATCTCGTCAATAAAATCGCCGCTGGAGAAGTCATCGAGCGGCCTGCTTCGGTCGTCAAAGAGCTGTTGGAAAACAGCATCGATGCAGGATCGACGCGGATCGAAGTCCACTTGGAAGCGGGGGGAGCCGATCTGATTCGGATCAGCGACAACGGCTGCGGGATCGCTGAGGAACAGATGACTCTGGCGGTCACTAGCCACGCGACCAGCAAGCTGCCCGACGAGGATTCGCTGTTCCACGTCGGCACCCTTGGGTTTCGCGGCGAGGCGTTGGCGTCGATCGCTTCGGTCAGCCAGATGATTATCCGCAGCCGAACGCCCGATGCGGCTGGCGGCAGCGAGATGTTGATCCATGGTGGCGTGATCGATCCGCCGGCTCCTTGCGGTTGCCCGGTCGGGACCGTGATGGAGGTCCGCAATCTGTTCTTTAATACGCCGGTGCGACGCAAGTTCATGCGGACGCCGCAGACCGAGACCAGTCATATCGTCGAGGCGTTTACGCGGATCGCGCTGGCCAATCCGCAGGTCCACATGGTCTTGCAAAACGGCAACCGCGTCGTCCACGATCTCCCCGCGACCGAACAGATTCGAGAACGCATCCGAGCCTTTTTTGGCGACGAGATCGCCAGCGGTTTGATCCCCATCTCGGGCGACAATGGCGAGGTGAAGCTGACAGGTTTTGTCTGCGACCCCAGCGTCAGTCGAGGCAACAATCGGATGCAGTATCTGTTCCTCAACGGTCGCCACATTCGCGACCGTGCGTTGCAGCATGCTTTGGGCGAAGCCTACCGCGGGCTGTTGATGGTCGGCCGGTTTCCGATCTGCTTCATCAATTTGGACATGCCTTCGGACCTCGTCGACGTCAACGTTCATCCAACGAAATTGGAGGTTCGGTTCACCGAGAGCGGCCGGATCTACAGCCAGTTGTTGCAGACGCTGCGGCACAAATTTTTGACAAGCGATCTGACCGCGCGCGTTGGCAATTCGATCTCCAGCAACGCGCCCGAGGCGGCTGAACCGAAAGCCGAGGCTGTCGAATCACCCAACGATCTGGAGCAGCGCCAGCGTCAGGACGTGATCCAGTGGGCGCGGTCGAGCGATTCGGCTGCCGATCGCGACCTGCCAAACATTCGCCCGTCGATCCGTTCGCTGCCGGGAGAGTTGCCCGATTTCCAACCCTTCCCTGGCGGCGCTCGTGCCGTGTCGCCGGCTGGCGATCGCGACGGCGATTCGTTTGGAACTCCGTTTGAGCCCAGCCCGCGGTTGCCGGGGGCGGAGGTCGGCGGTGATGGCGACGCGGCGCAGCACGATCAAGGTGATGGAGCGACGCGAGTCGATGGGCTGCATCCGTCGAAGCCGCACAGTCATCTCGGCTACCAAGTTCACAATCGCTATCTGGTCACGCAGGACGAGACCGGAATGGTCGTCGTCGATCAGCATGCGTTGCACGAACGGATCCTCTACGAACGCGTTCGCGAGAAGGTCTTGAATGGCAGTCTGGAGACGCAGAAGTTGTTGGTTCCCGAGCCGGTTTCGTTGACGCCGTCGGAAGCCGCAGCGGCTCTGGAAGCCAAGGAGCTGTTGGCTCAAGTCGGAATCGAGATCGAACCCTTCGGCGGCGACACCGTCGTCGTTTCCGCTTATCCCGCGATGCTGGCGAAGCTGCGACCCGAGGATATGTTGCGGCAGGCGTTGGAGTCGCTGATTTGTGCTGGCAAAGATCCCGAGGTCCGCGATCTGTTGGACCATCTGCTGCACACGATCGCTTGTAAAGCTGCGATCAAAGCGGGCGATCGCTTGACGTCTGAAGAGATCACCAGCCTGTTGGAACAGCGGGACATGTATCAGGACACGCACCACTGTCCGCACGGTCGCCCGACCGCGCTCTTCTTCAGCCGCGAGGAACTCGACCGCATGTTCGGCCGCATGGGAGCTCGCAAAGTAAACCCGACCGGCCACAAGTAACTGATCGTTTTGCTGGGTCAGGTCGTGGCTGTGCGGGGCCTTCCGCACGGAGCTTTTTTTTGAAGCCTGTCCCCGACGCCAGGCATCTCACTCGAGCCCGTCTATCGCGTGCTGAACCGATAGCTGGTCTGCGTTTGATAGGTTTTTCCGGGCCGCAGGATCGTCGATGGGAAATTGGGCTGGTTGGGGCTGTCGGGATAGTGCTGCGTTTCCAAGCAGAATCCGCCGCGATGGACGTAGGGTTTGCCCGCCTTGCCGATCAGGCGGCCGTCCAGAAAGTTGCCGCAGTAAAACTGAATCCCCGGTTCGGTCGTGTGGACTTCCATCACGCGGCCGCTGGTCGGTTCATAGACGCGAGCGGCGAGCGTCATCGCTTTGTTGTCGTCCGGTTTGTTCAAGACCCAGTTGTGGTCAAAGCCGCGGCCGAACTCGAGTTGCTGATTCTCCTGGTCGATGTCGCGGCCGATCGGTTTGGGCTGCGTGAAGTCCATCGGTGTGCCAGCGACCGCGGGCAGTTCTCCCGTTGGGATCGCGGTTGCGTCGACTGGGGTGTAGCGATCGGCATTCAACATTAATTCGTGATCGAGGATCGTCCCCTCGCCTTCCCCTTTGAGGTTGAAGTAGGTGTGTTGGGTTAGGTTGACGGGAGTCGCTTGGTCGGTCGTCGCGTGGTAATCGACGAGGATCGCGTTGTCATCGGTCAGTGTGTAGGTGACGCGAATCTGCAGGTTGCCCGGATAACCCTCCTCTTTGTCGCGCGCTAGGTACGACAACTGGATCGCGTTTTGTCCTTCGATCGGTTTTGCATCCCAGACGACTTTGTCGAATCCGATGTTACCGCCGTGCAGATGGTTCGGGTTGTTGTTGGTCGCCAGCGAATAGGTTTTACCGTCGAGCGTGAACTTGCCATTGGCGATGCGGTTGCCGTAGCGGCCGACGATCGCGCCGAAGTAGGGGCGATCGACGGCGTTGATGTAATCTTCGACGCGGTCGTAGCCCAGTGCGACATCGGCCATCTTGCCGTTGCGATCGGGAACGACGATCGACGTGATGATCGCACCGTAATTGGTCACGCTGACGGTCATCCCCGACCGATTTTTGAGCGTGTAAAGTTGGATCGAATCGAAGTCGTCGACCTCGACGGCGGCGGCTGGGGGTGCCAGGAGCAACGTGACGGCAGCGATCAGCAGCAGCGATTTTAAGGGGCTGGTTTTCATGGTTTCTCGGCAATAGGGGAGGGATGTTGGGCGCAAGACCTTCCTATCCTAGCCGTGTCGCCGCGCGAAGCAACGCGATGGGGCGTCGCCGGGGTGCGATATTTTGTCAGCCGGAAGGGTGCTCACCCCGACTTAGCTTTGCTGCGGAACTTGCCCGGCGTCATCCCGACGATCCGGCGGAAGACGACATACATATATTCGGGGTTATCGAATCCGCATAAGGTTGCGATCTGTTCGGCTGGCAGTTCGGTGCTGGTCAGCAGTTCGCAGACCCGTTTGATTTGAACGTGGCGGATCTCTTGTTGCGGCGTTCGGCTCAGGTATTGGCGCAGCTTGCGTTCCAGCGAGCTGCGGGAGATCGCGACGTTATCGGTCACGTCGACGACGTTGATCCCGCGGCAGGCGTTCTCTCGGATGTAGCGGAGGGCGGCGGCGATGTCGGGATCGTCGATGGCGACGACATCGGTCGATTGCCGCTCCGCCACGCCAAGCGGTTGGATCAGGTGTTCTGTCTTTTGGGGGACTTCGCCGTTCATCAACTGAGTCAGCAGCTCGGCAGCTCGGAACCCAACTCCTTCGGCGTTAGGGATCACGCTGGACATCGGCGGACTGCAGACGCGGCACAGCAGCGTGTCGTTGTCGGCGCCGATGATCGCAACTTCTTCGGGGACCGACAGCCCTTCCTGTAGGCAGGCGTCGACGACTTGTTGTCCGCGCAGATCGTTGCAGGCCATGATCCCACAGGAGGAAGGGAGCGTTCGTAGCCAGGCTCGCAATCGCTGTTGTTCCTCTTCCCAGGAAAGTGCATCGGGGCCATACCAGGGCGATTCGTACTGGTGGCAGCGGCGCTGTGCCGCTTCGACGCGCTGAGAAAATGCGTCCTGCCGACGCTCCGACCAAGCCTCATTTGTGAAGCCGCAAAATCCAAACTCGCGGAAGCCACGTTCCAGCAGATGCTCTGCTCCCATGCGTCCGATCGCTGCGTCGTCGGACCAGACGTAGGTCCGTCCGTGCGACTGATGCCTGTCGGTCAGTTCGATCAGAGGGACTCCGGTCGCTTGGACCGTCTGCAGTAGTTCCGGGGTGGTGGTGCGCGAGATGATCCCGTCGCCCGCCCAGTTGGCTAACCAGCGTGGAGGCTCTTGGGTGAGGTCATGCTGGTCCAGGAAGACCGACCAATCGTCGAACATTCGCATGTGTTGGATGATCCCCGAAAGGACCTGCCGGCCGTAGATGCTGGACGTTTCGACGATCAGGGCGACGTGGCGTTTCATGGCATTTGCGGCGGTATTTGGTTGGCGGAGTTGTCGATCGGCGGTTGTTGGCGATCTTGACAATATATCTTAGAACGTTGACGCCGTAACGCATGGATTTCGTAGCGGGGCGATCTTAGACTCAAAATGGCACTTTAGGTTTATTCCCAGCGCCATCCCCATTCCCGGCGTGGTCGTTTTGCGGGTATCGCCGCAGCCACTTTGGCGGGGATCCATCATCTGGCGGTTGGTTTGCGTTTGGGCTGTTGTGCCGCGCTCCATCTATCTGTTGGTCGTCCGCCGCGATTTGTTTGTTTTGCCTTCATGTTCTTCTCGGAGTTGATGAGATGAGATCGAGTAACCAATCTTTCACCCCGAGAAGGGGCTTCACGCTGGTCGAGTTATTGGTCGTGATCGCGATCATCGGCATTTTGGTCGGGCTGTTGTTGCCGGCGGTCCAAGCCGCTCGCGAGGCGGCTCGTCGGATGCAATGTTCCAACAATCTTAAGAACAATGCATTGGCGATGCATAACTACCACGATACCTACCAGTCGCTGCCTCCGGTCGGTTACGACTTTTTTGGCGTCAACCTCGACACGCATTCGTGGGTCGCTCGGATTCTGCCGTTCATCGAACAGGGGCCGCTCTACGAGACCGTCGACTTCAATATCCGCGTCAACGGCAGCGCTGCGCAGCAGGCGTATCGTGAAACGGAGCTGAGCGTGATGTCGTGTCCTTCGGAGGCGACGGCTTTGGGAGAATCGAATAGCAGTCCTACCTGGTCGCATCGCCGCGGCAGTTACGCCGTGAACATGGGAAACACCAATTACCGTCAAGACCATGCAAATGGTTGGGATGGCGTTTGGACCTATTCCAACGGCGGTGCTCCGTTTAAGGTCGGGACCGAAAAGCGGTTTCGTGATGTGACCGATGGAACCTCGACTACGTTGCTGATGGCGGAGGTTCCGATCAATACAAACGAAACCGGTTGGCGAGGGATGTATGGCGTCACGCGATACACCTCCGGTGCCGGCTTTACCGCTTATCTGTCGCCCAATTCGACGGGGTCGGTCGATGGTGGTCGGTTGTGCTGGGGAGCTGACGATTTTCGCCCGCGCTCGATCCCATGTCACGCCGGTGGTAATTGGTGGAGTGCAACGTTCCCGTCGATGTCGCTGCATCCCGGCGGCGTGATGACGGCGCTGGTCGATGGTTCGGTTCGCTTTGTCGGCGAAACGATCGATTTGAACATCTGGCGTGAAGTCGCGACCAGCCAGGGTGGCGAGCCGGCATCGCTGTAGGCGATCGTTGGCGGAGTTTTGTTGTTGAAGTGGCCGAGCAGCGTTGTTCGGTCGATCGCCCGCAGGGCGGTTCGGTTTCTGAAGTTTTGTCGGTGTAAGTATCGGTTGGGAGAAGTGCGTGGTGTTTTCTGAGCTTCGTTTGTTTGCGGCGATTGCGATCTTGACGGTTCCGTTGGCCGTTGGTTGCGGCGGTACGCGTAGCGATCAGATTCCGGTTACCGGGAAGGTGAGTTTCGATGGCCAGCCAGTGGAGCAGGGGACGATCACGTTTATGCCGGTCAGTGGTGTAGGGCAGACGACTGGTGCGGAGATCGTTGCGGGCAGTTACTCCACCACCGTTTCTCCCGGAGAACAAGCGGTGCAGATCACCGCGAATAAGACGGTCGTCAAAGAGAATCCGACCGAAGAAGAGGTTCAACGCGGATTGACCGAATCGACCGAGCAGTATCTGCCCGTTAAATACAACCGGCAATCCGAACTGCGTGTCACCGTGTCGGCTGATGCGACCACGCACGATTTCGATCTGCAGCCGTAAGCTGGCTGTGCTGCCACGCTCGACCTGTCTCTATCTTTAGTGTCGGCGTGTTGCGATGTGGGGCGGTCTCGCCGCGGCGTATCTTTTATTAAGCCGCTGGCCGACGCCGACTTTTGCCTGCCGTTGTGTCTCGCAAGTTTGTGGATCGGCCCAGCGAAGGTTCGGGCGGCGGCGTGGGCTATCCGCTGTGAATCTCCAACTGCACCTCGCCGGTGATTTCGGCAGGGGAGGGGAGGGCAGGGGGGGTGATCTCGATCGCCAGTTGATTACTCAGCTGCAGTTGGTCGGTGATATCGATCCGAACGGGGGCCTGTTGGGCGGTGAGGTTTGCTAGCAGGGTTTCATTTAGCGAAACGTGCGCGGTTCCAACGCAGGCGATGATTGCTAGCTCGACGCGTTCTGCCGGGCCGAGTCCAGTCGGTCGGTTGAAATGACGAACGTACAGGATAGGCCCCTGGTAGTCGGCGAGGAATTGGTCCGACGGTTGGTCGATCCGGCCTGTGATCGGCTGGGCGTCGGCGATTTCCAACGGCGTTAATTTCCAGGGACCTCGCAACCGGATCGTGTGGGGTGAGCTTGACGGCATCGGATTGGCTGGACTTTCTCTCGGGGGGGATGTTCTTGCAGGTTGTGCTGAATTCAGGCTAGGCTGGCGATCGCTCTGTTTTGGCCGCCGGGTCGCGGCGTTCGGTTGCCGATGATCCTTTCGGGCGTTATCGGTCACCGATACACTTAGAAACGGGAGCTTCTCAATGAACCAATACCTTCTTCCTTGTCAAGGAGCGTTAATCGTGCCTAATCGTGTGAGCCGAATCGAATTGTCGCAGTCGATTCGAAGACACAAGACGTTCTCTGTCGGCAAGTTGCTGTTGGCGCTGCTGCTGGTTGGCGGCGTCGCCGGGAATTGCCAGGGGCAGGATCCGTCGGAATCGAGCGAGGAGGCGTTGGCGGTTTACGCCGACGCGGCCAACTTCCAGAACAACGGCGCGTTTGACCTGGCGATTGCGGAGTGGAAGAAGTTTTTAAAGACGCACGGTAAGGATCCGCTGGCTTCCAAAGCGGCTCATTATCTAGGGATCAGCCAGATGCGGAAGGAGGAGCCCGATTACATGGCGGCTTCGGCGGCCTTCCAGCAGGCGTTGGCGGCGAAAGATTTTGAGCTTGTCGAAGAAGCGCTCAGCAACCGCGGTTGGTGTTTGTTTGCCGCCGGGCAGAACGATCAAGCCAATCAAGCGAAGCGGTTCGCCGAGGCGCTGGCGGTTTTCGATGAGTTGTTGAAGAAGTTTCCCAAGACGACGTTCGCCGATCAGGCGCTCTTTTACAGTGGCGAAGCCGCGTATGCATCGGGCAAACCAGCCGACGCGGTGAAGTATTACCAGCGGTTGATCGGATTGCCCAAGGGCAAGGACTCGCCGCTCTATTGCGATGCGATCTACGCCAAGGGAGTCGCCTTGGAGGATCAGCAACTGTGGAAGGAAGCGTTGGCCGCCTACGCTGGATTGGTCGACGGGTGTGCCGATTCGGATCTGTTGCACGAGGTCCAGATCCGCCAAGCGGACATCAACGTTCGCTTGGAACAATATAAAGCCGCGGCGCCGCTGTTTCGGAAGGTCGCCGATTCCAAGACGCGGTTGTCCGATTACGCGCTCTTTCGGCTCGCCTTCTGCGCCGTGCAATTGCAGGACCCCGGTTCGGCAGCAAAGGCCTACGACGAATTGATCACCAATTACCCGGACAGCCAGTTTGCATCGGCGGCGTTGATCGCTGCCGGGCAGAGCTATTATCGAGCGGGCAAGTTCGACGAAGCGGCGGCGAAGTTCCAAGCTGTCTTGAAGTTGGACGATGCGGTAGCGGCGACCGAAGCAGCTCACTGGCTGGCGACGATCGCAGCGAAAAATAACAAGACCGACGAAGTGATCGCGATCTCTCGAGCCGCGATCGCCAAGGGCTTGGACGGCTTCTTCGCCGCCAGCGTGAAGATGGATCTGGCCGATGCGCTCTCCAAAACGCCAGCGACCAGCGAGGAAGCGATCGAGTTGTACGTGGCGATTGCCAAGGAGTCGGCGGGCCAGCCCGTGGCGGCTCGGGCGCTCTACAACGCCGGCTTCACCGCGCTGCAAAATCGCGATCTCGCCAGTGCGGGCAAGTTCGCCGATCGGTTCATGGCCGAGTATTCGAAGGATCCGTTGGTCCCCGATGTGTTGTACGTGGCGGCGGAGTCGCAGCTGCAGACCGGCAAATCGAAAGAGGCGGCGGAGACCTACGCTCGGCTGTTGCAGCTCGCCGCAGATCATCCCTCGCGTTCGCTGTGGATCTTGCGCGGTGCAACCGCTTCGTTTCTGGCGGAGGATTATGCGGCGGTCGTCGATCGTTTGAGCAAGGCGATGGGAGAATTGAAGGCTCCCGAACAGCAAGCCGAAGCGGAGTTCATGATCGGGTCGAGCTATTACAAGCTGGACAAAAAAGACGATGCGTCGAAAATGCTGGAGAAGAGTCGTCAGACGAGCAGCCAGTGGAATCAAGCGGCCGACGTGCTGGTGACTCTGGGACGCGTTCAGCTGGACTCCGGCAAGCCCGATCTGGCGCAGAAATCGTGGACGCAGGTGATCGCCGAAGCGCCTACCTCCGGAGCCGCTTTCCAGGCTCGCTATCGCTTGGCGTTGTTGTTGTCCGGCAAAGAGGACTTCGACGGGGCGAAGAAGTATTACGACGAGATCTTGGCCGCTGAGAACCAAGGTGCACTCAAGCCGTACGCCCTTTATGGCAGCGGTTGGTGCCAGATGAAGAAGGAGAAATACGAAGAGGCGTTGGTCCAGCTGGATCAGGTCTTGAAGGAATTCAAAGATCATCCGGTCGCCAAAGACGCTCAATTGGCTCGCGGTATCTGCTTGCGAAAACTGGGCCGCGACGACCAGGCTCGCAGCGCTTTCGAAGACCTACTGCGGCGTGGCCCTCAAGGTTTGGAACTGGGGCACGCGCTCTACGAACTGGCGCTGTTGGAAGTGGGGGACAAACAACCGGCCAAAGCGTCGGTCTATCTGAAGCGTTTGGTCGGCGAAGTCCCTCAGTATCCCGACCTCGACAAGGTCCTTTACGAACTGGCTTGGGCGATGCGCGACCAGGGAGACGAGGCTGAAGCGATCCGCCATTTTGGCCAGCTTGTTTCCAAATTCCCCAAGACGACGTTGGCTGCCGAAGCGAGCTATCACGTCGGGCAGCAGCAGTTCGATGCGGGCAATTTTAAGCAGGCCGCGGGTGCGTTCTCGACAGCCGCCGAACATACCACCGATCCGGCTCTGTTGGAAAAGGCCTATTACAAGTTGGGTTGGTCGGGCTTCCAGATGAAGAATTACGACGGTGCAAAGCGTTCGTTCGAAAAGCAATTGAAGGCGGCGCCCGACGGGCCGCTGAAGGTCGACGCGATGGTGATGATCGCCGAATCGATGTTTAAAGAGGGGCAGTTTGCGCAGGCCTTGGAAGCTTATAAACAGGCGCGTACGATCGTGTTGGCCGAGGGGAAAGGGGCCAGCAGTTCCGACCCGGCTGCTCAACAGTTGCGCGAGCTGGTCTTTTTGCATGGCGGCCAATCGGCACAGCAGTTGAAGAAATGGGACGAAGCGTTGCAGTGGTTCGACCAGATGCGAGATCGCTTTCCCTCGACCGCCTATCTGCCCCAAGTTTTTTATGAAACGGGATATTGTTATCAGCAACTGAAGCAATATCCGAAGGCCTTGCAGTATTACGGTCAGGTGGCGGCGAACTATCGCGATGAGGTCGCCGCTCGAGCCCGCTTTATGATGGGCGAGATCCATTTTTCGCAGCGCGAGCTGACCAAGGCGATCCCCGAGTTCCAACGCGTGATGTTTGGTTTTGGCGGGGAGAAGGCGCCGCCGGAGATCAAAAACTGGCAAGCCAAGAGCGCGTTCGAAGCGGGCCGCTGCGGGGAGTTGCTGATCCAGAGCACCACCGGTGAAAAGCGAACCAATGCGATCCAAATCGCTCAGGGGTTTTACAATTACATTGCTGAAAAACATCCCCAACACGAACTTGTCGCCAAGGCAAGCGAACGTAGCGGCGTGTTGGATCGACTGTAAGGCCCGCCACGGAGCCGCCAGTTTTTAAGCTCGGGCGGCTGTTTGGCCGCTAGCGACAAATCGATTCGGGCGCACCAAACATCCCCTAGGGCATGTTCGCTGCACGGGAATCTGATTAACATTGGATGGTCGCCTGCGGCTCCATCGGCCCGTTTCGGAGCGAGCTATCCAAGCGGGTTTCCGTTCTGCAGTCATCGGAACTTTTGCCAGTCGTTAACTCGGGCGAACTTCTTAGGGAGAACGTGTGTGGATTTGACAATTCGATCAGCACCCCAATGGCTTCGGTTGGGAATCCTTCCGATCGCGATCGCTTTCTGCGGTCTGTGGGGCGTTCAACAGTTGGCCGCACAGGACGCTTCGCAGATCGTCGACGAAGCGGCGCTGAATCAATTGGTTCAGCCCGATCCGGCGGCTAGCGATTCCCTGGCGACCGATGCGGTGGAACCGGCGGGGATCGATGTCTTGTCGTTGATCTCCAAGGGTGGCATCTTCATGATCCCGATCGGCGCGATGTCGCTGCTGGTCGTCACGCTTGGGGCCGAGCGGTTGTTTGCCCTGCGGAGAGGACGGATGGTCCCCTCGGCGCTGCGTCGCAAGCTGGAGATGTTGGCCGATCCGATCGATACGTTTGATCCCGAGGTTGCTTATCAGGCGTGTCGCCGGCATCCTTCGCCAACCGCCCGCGTCGTCGCGTCGGCACTGCTTCGCACCGGCCGGCCGCTGGCGGAGATCGAACGGACCGCAGCCGAAGCGGCACAACGCGAAGCCGATCGGTTGGCGGGGCCTATCCGTTGGTTATACCTGGCCACTGCGATCACGCCCTTGATGGGATTGTTGGGGACGGTCTGGGGCATGATCCGCGCGTTTCACGACACGACTCAATTGGCCGCCGGTCAAAACAAAGCCGAATATTTGGCCGAGGGGATCTACGTGGCATTGGTCACCACCTTGGCCGGTTTGATCGTGGCGATCCCCGCGGCGATTCTGGCTCACCATTTTGAAGGGACTTTGACCCGGGCGTTTCACCGGATCGAAGAGATCTGTTTTTTGGTCGCCCCGGGCTTGGAAAGGTTCACTGGCCGGATGCGGCTCGATTTTGATGGCCACTTGGTTCCGCTGACCTCTGCCAAACCGCCGGTCGCGCCGCCTGCGGAACGTCCCGTCGGGAAGACTTCCGCCGCGCCAGTTCGCTAGACTCCTGCGAGTACAAATGTTATGGCCGTGCAACTGAAAAAGTCTCAAGCGACAAGCACGCTCAGCTTGACTCCGCTGATCGATGTCGTCTTCTTGTTGCTGATCTTTTTTTTGGTGGCATCGCGATTTGCTCAGGAAGATCGGCGGATCCCGATCGAACTCCCTTCGGCGACTAGCGCCACGCCGATGACCGAACAGCCGAAAGAGATCGTCGTCGACATCGATTCCGAGGGGGCGCTGGTGCTCAACGGGAACACCGTCACGGCCGACGAATTGGAAACCGAATTGGTCCGCGGCGTCGCCAGCAATCCGGTCCATCAATCGGTTGTGATCCGCGCCGATCGACGCGTGCAATTTCAATCCGTTGTCACGGTGATGGATCTTTGCAACCGCACCGGTGTCGCTGATTACACCGTCACGACACAAGAAGGCCCCGGCGAATATTAGTTAACTGAAAGCATGTCTCTGAATCCCCATTCGAAACTGCCGTCGGACGAAGTGCCGCCCGAAAGCGACCACATGTGGCCGCTGGATTTGGCTCTCGTTGCGCTTGGTGGTTCGTTGATGTTTATGGCGGCCAGTCGCCTGGGGTGGGACGATCCACGTTGGCTGTACAACGCCAAAACCTACGCGATCGTGATTCCCGCCGGCATGATTTTGCTCGACCTGATGCTGCGGAACTTTGTTTCGCGGTACATGCAGCGGTCGTTGCAGTTTGGTTTTTTGGTCAGCATGTTTGTCCATCTGGTGCTGTTGATCCTTGCGATCAACGTCGTGATCTTTGCGCGGTATTGGCCCGATGCCGTCGTCGGTGCTCAGCCGCAGAAGACGCCGGTCCGCAAGACGCTGCCCGATAACCTGTTTCGCGTGAATCCCGATACCGTCGCCAAGCAGCCCGATTGGGCCAAGCCGGTCGATGCGACAAGTGAAGCTCGCGTGACCCCAGTCGAAGCGAAACGCTTGCCGCGAATCGCCGAGGTCGCCAAGCGGTTGGAGATGCCGACGCCGCCGCAAGTCGAACATCAGCCGCAGCCGTTTTTGGTTCCGCGAGATCAGCCGACCGAAGCGCAGCCGACGCTGGCCGATGCGCCGTCCAAGCTGGCTCGGCAGATCGCTGCGGTCACGCCCGAGATGCGTTCGACAACCGAATCGATTCAGACGCCCGATGTGCCGCAACAACAATCCGCGTCGCAATCGCCGCAGGCCAGCGCAGCGACGATCGCCCGCAGCCGCGCCGCCGGCGCGTCGGCTCAGCGGCCGCAATCGGCTCCCGAAATGCAAGCCTCGCCCAATCCCAGCGCCACGATCGCACGACGCAATACGCAGCAGGCGGTTCCGGAAATCCAGGCGCCCAGCGATGCCGCTGCGATGCTTCGCCGCGATGCGAGCTCGCGGACGACGCCGTCGATGTCAGCTCCCGCGGCGCCCAGCTTGAGCGTCGCGCGGCAGTCGGAACGGTCGACGCGTCAGTTGTCCGATCGCGGCAGCGGGCCGCCGCGTCGCGCGTCGATGTCCAGCGGCGCCTCGTTGGCGCCTTCGACGGCGCAGAGCGAATTGCCTAGCAGTCTCAGCGGAACTTCGACATCTCCCGCCGCGGCGGCGCAGCGTTCGCCGGGTGAGCAAGGGATGCCGTCGATCGCTTCGAGTATGGCCAACAGTTCCAGCCCGCTGACCGGCCGATCGCGAGGGACGGCGCGGTCGATGGCGATGTCCGCGGGTGCCGGACCGGTAGAGGTTCCGCAGCCGCGAGGAAGCGAAGGAGATGCTGCGTCGGGAGACGAACCCGGCCAGCAGTTGGCGGCTCGCGGAGCGATGACTGGCCGGGCGACAGCGGCCAGCGACGCGATGGCGTCGATCGGGACGCCGATGCCACTGAACATCATGGCCGACGATGGGCCCGCCGGTTTGGGACGCGAACTTGCGCCGCGGATGGGCTTTCCCTCGGACCGCCCCGACGATCGACCGATGATCGCGTTGCAGCCGAATCAGCAGCGGTTTCAACGGCGGCAGCTGGGCGGCCTGACGCCGCCGCCCGCCGAGCGCGTCGCATCGGTCGAACCGTTTCAGCGCCGCTTGATGCGGACCGCCGGCGGCGCCGCGCCTGCGCCGGCTGGGATGGTTGGTCCGGAGACCGAAGAGGCGATCGAACGGGGGCTGGCTTATCTGGCCGCTCGGCAGAAGCCCGATGGCAGTTGGTCGCTGCAAGGGCATGGCGAAGATGTGAGTTTGCGTAGCGATACCGCCGCAACAGCTCTCTGCGTGTTGGCCTTTCAGGGAGCCGGTTACACACATTTGAAGCATCAGTATGCCAATACCGTTGCCCGGGCGATCGGCTTTCTAACGAAGCATCAAAGCGAAAACGGCGACCTGTTTCGCAGTGAGGATCCAACTTCGAACCTTAACGTCTGGCTGTACAGTCACAGCATCGCGGCGCTTGCGGTTTGCGAAGCCTTTGGGATGACCAAAGATCCCGAGCTGACCGATCCGGCGCAGCGGGCTATCGATTTTATCGTTGCCAGCCAACATCCAACCCGCGGTGGTTGGCGGTATCAGCCGCAGGTTAGCAGCGATACCAGCGTGACCGGTTGGATGACGATGGCGCTGAAGAGCGGCGAGCTGGCGGGGCTGAAGGTTCCCGAGAAGACGTATCAAGGGATCGACAAATGGGTCACGCTCAGCCAGGATTCCGCGGGCAAGCCGTACCTGTTTCGCTATAACCCGTACGCTCTGGACACGCCCGCACAGCGGCATGGTCGCGAAGTCACGCCGACAATGACGGCGGTCGGGATGTTGATTCGGATGTATCGCGGTTGGCGACGCGACAATCCGAACATGGAAGCTGGCGCCGATTATCTGCTGACCCATCTCCCCGAGCTCGGCAGTCCCCGCCGGCCTCAGCGCGATACCTATTACTGGTACTACGCGACGCAGGTGATGTTTCACATGGGCGGCGAAACGTGGGAGCGGTGGAACAATAAACTGCATCCGTTGCTTATCCTCGGCCAGGAAAAAGATGGCCCCGACGTCGGCAGTTGGGATCCCAAGCTGCCGATTCCCGATCGCTGGTCTCCGCACGGCGGACGGCTGTATCTGACGACGATGAATCTATTGTCGTTGGAAATCTATTACCGACACCTGCCGATCTACGAAGACACCGCCCGCTGATTGTTGGTCGCGGCATCACCCTCCCTCAGGGAGGGTCGAACCCGCGCAGCGTGGTTCGGGGAGGGAAGTTTTCGGTGATCCCGCGTCGGTCGATCCGGCGGAATGCCCTCCCCGAAAAACTCGCTAAACGCTCGTTTTTCGACCCTCCCAACTTCGTTGGGCGGGTGCAGTTGATAGAGATTTGTAGATGTTCTCGCGTGCGAAAGTGACGATGGGATCAATTTCAGTGCGAGCTTGCTGGAGGGCCGGTGTCTAGTTGTGGTGTTGGTTGTTTGTCGGTGTTGCTTGGATTGGAATCTCTGTCCCTTCTTCACCCTCCCTCAGGGAGGGTCGAACCCGCGCAGCGTGGTTCGGGGAGGGAAGTGCGACAAGTCGATGTCGGTCGATCCTACGGACGGCCCTCCCCGAAAAACTCGCTAAACGCTCGTTCTTCGACCCTCCCAACTTCGTTGGGCGGGTGCAGGTGTATTGATGCTGTTGACTTGAATGCTGCACGATGATCCCGAGGGGAGTGATTGTTGTGGCATGTTAAGTTTTGCGTTCCGTTGATCGTTTGACGCTCTTCATTCCTGATCCGATAGCCTTGCGAGGTTTAAATTTGTAGGGCAGGCCCAATTCATAGGTGATCGCACGAGCGATCGCTTCGGCATCCTCTTCCACTTGCTTGTCAGTAAATCGGAGGACTTGCCAGCCGAGGCTTTCGATGTGTTTTTGGCGTTTCAAGTCGTCGCTCAAGACACTGTCGTGATAGCCACCGTCGATTTCGACAACCAGCATCATCTGAGGGCATGCAAAGTCGACGATCCATGGATGAATCGGATGTTGTCGCCGAAACTTTAACCCGCATAGCTGTTTCGCTCGGAGGACACTCCATAGCAAGCCCTCGGAGGCTGTTTGGGTTTGCCGTAACGCTCGTGCCCGTGAAATATCATCATCTGGTTGGTGTTCCGCCATGATTGCGTCTCTCGGGCTGGTTCTACTTCAATCGTTCGGATTCGCTGGTTGGGTGTCGTTGATCGTGAGGCTATCGGTTGCAGCACTACGTGAATTATATCGCCGGTGTCGGTCGATCTAGCGGTTTATCTGTCGGTGTTGCATGGGTCCGAATCATTTGCCCAACTTCACCCTCCCTCAGGGAGGGGCGAACCCTCGCAGCGCGGTTCGGGGAGGGGAGTTATTGGTGATTCCGTGTCGGTCGATCCTGCGGACGGCCCTCCCCGAAAAACTTGCTAGACGCTCGTTTTTCGACCCTCCCAACTTCGTTGGGCGGGTGCAGTTAATAAAGATTTGTAGGTGTTCTCGCGTGCGAAAGTGACGATTTGATCAATTGCAGTGTGACCTTGCTGAAGTGGCGGTGTCGAGTGTTGGTGTGATCGTTTTGTTGTGCTGATTGGACGGGATTCTCTGGCCCTTCTTTACCCTCCCTCAGGGAGGGTCGAACCCGCGCAGCGTGGTTCGGGGAGGGGAGTGCGACAAGTCGATGTCGGTCGATCCTGCGGACGGCCCTCCCCGAAAAACTCGCTAAACGCTCGTTTTTCGACACTCCCAACTTCGCCGGGCGGGTGCAGTTGCTGGATGGGAATCGGTGAATGCTCGCGATTGATTTCTTCGTTGGCTACAATGCTGCCAAGACCACGCGTCGCTTTACTGTCTAACTTCCCGCCTTGAGAACCTTCATGATGACAACGTTGTTTCGCAGCTTGCTGGCTGCTTGGATCCTTCTGCCCGCATCCGCTTTGTTTGCTCAAGACGTTGCGATCGACCAGCTCGATCCCGAGATGGCGGTCGCCAAGAAGACTGTCGATGGACTCGACTGGTACGACGTCACGCAGTGGGGTGTCGAGGGACGGATTCTTCCCGATCAAAAGCGCGAGCAGTGGTTCGATCGCTTTCCCGCGTCGGCGAAAGGGGAGGTGACTTCTAATGTCTGGAGCCTCAGTCGCGATAGTGCGGGGATGATGGTCCGCTTCAAAACCGATGCGACCGAGATTCACGTCCACTACAAACTGAAAAAGTCCCGCCTGGCCATGGCGCATATGCCTGCGACCGGTGTCAGCGGCGTCGATCTCTACGCCCGCGATGAAGCTGGTAACTGGCGATGGGTTCAGGTCACGCGGCCATCGTCGCAGGAGATGAAGGTCAAGATCGTCGGCGATTTGGCAGAGGGGATGCGAGAGTATGCCGCCTATTTGCCGCTGTACAACGGCGTCGAATTCATGAGCATCGGTGTGAAGCCGGGCAGCCACTTCGAAGGTCTCGCGCCGCGTCCCAAGCCGATCGTCTTCTATGGAACCAGCATCACCCACGGCGCGTGTGCCAGTCGCCCCGGCATGGTTCATACGGCGATCTTGGGCCGCCGAATGGATATGCCAGTCGTCAACTTGGGCTTCTCCGGCAACGGCCGCATGGACAAAGAGGTTGGCGATTACCTGACGCAAATCGATGCCGCGGCGTTTGTCATCGATTGCTTGCCGAACATGGGGCCTGCGGATGTCACGGCCAAATGTATTCCGCTGATCAAACAGCTCCGCGCCGCCCACCCGTCGACTCCGATCATCCTTGTCGAGGATCGTCGCAACACAAACGATTGGATTCTGCCAGCCCGGCAAGCACATCATACGAAGAACCACGCCGCGTTAAAAGCAGCTCACGCTAGCTTGGTCGCCGACGGGGTGACCGGCCTGCATTACATCACCGGCGATACTTTGTATGGCGACGACTCCGAAGGAGCGACCGATGGTTCGCACGCTAGCGACCTCGGGTTCATGCGACAGGCGATGCAGTTCGAACCGATTTTGCGCGGCGCTCTCGGTGAGGGACGCTAGTCCCCGCTTCCGGGTGGAACTCGAGTTTTGAACCTCGAGGGTCGGTGGACGGATATCGCTAAAGTCTGCGATACTCTCAGCACGTCCATCTCTTTTTAGCTGCCTATAGCTGCCACCGGCCTCCACTCGATTCCATCGAATCATGCTGAGCATTGAAACTCTGATCCTGATCATCGGCATCCTGCTGCTGCTGGGCATCGCGTCGAACAAGTTTTCGGCGCGGGCCGGTGTGCCGGTGCTGTTTGTCTTCTTGATCGTCGGCATGTTGGCCGGTTCCGAGGGGATCGGCGGGATCGAGTTCGAGGACTATTCATTAGCCTACGGGATCGGAACGGTCGCGTTGTGTCTGATCCTGTTCGACGGCGGCATCCGAACGCCCTATTCGTCGATCCGATCGGCCTGGAAGCCGGCGGGCGTCTTGGCGACCATCGGTGTCTTTATCACGGCATTGATCACCGGCGCGGCGGCCGCTTGGGTTTTGGAGATTTCGATCTGGCAGGGGATGCTGTTGGGCAGCATCGTCGGTTCGACCGATGCTTCGGTCGTCTTTTCGGTGCTCCGTGGTGGCGGCGTTAACATCCGCCCCAAGCTGGCCAATACGCTGGAGGTGGAGAGCGGGTCGAACGATCCGATGGCGATCTTCTTGACGATCGGTTTGATTCAGGTGCTCAGCGGCGAAGTCCCTTTTGGCTTCGGCTTGATCACGTTGTTTCTGAACCAGATCGTACTTGGCTCGGTCGTGGGGATCGGAATCGGTTGGGGCGGGGCGTGGCTGCTCAGCCACGTGCGACTCGAAGCCGCCGGGCTGTATCCCGTGATGGCATCGGCGCTGGCCCTGTTTTCGTTTGGGCTAGCTGCCGCGTTTGGTGGCAGCGGATTTTTGGCGGTCTACCTAACGGGAATCGTGATCGGCAACCGGCGCCCCGTCTTCTATCGCGGGATCTTGCTGTTTCATGATGCGGTCGCCTGGATCTGCCAGATATTAATGTTTACCGCGCTGGGGATCCTTTCGTTCCCGAGCCGGTTGGTTGGAGTCGCGGTTCCCGCATTGCTGATCTCGTTTGTGTTGATCTTCATCGCCCGCCCGATCGCCGTCTTCCTCTGTGCCTCTTGGTTTAAGTTCTCGTTTCGAGAGCTGACCTTCTTGTCCTGGGTGGGGCTGAAGGGAGCGATTCCGATCACGCTGGCTACCTTCCCGATGCTCGCGGGACTGCCGAGTGCCTCGTTGATGTTCGACACCGTCTTCTTCGTCGTCTTGACCTCGGCCTTGGTACAAGGCTGGACGCTGCCTCATATCGCGCGCTACTTGAAGCTGGAAGTGCCGACGCGTTTGCCGCCGCCGGTCACTCTCGAAATCAGTTCGTTGACCAACGTCGACGGTGACATCGTCGATTACTTTGTCGACGAGTCGTGTCAGGCGACGGGGCGGATGATCAAGGACCTGGCGTTGCCCGAGGGAGTTGTGATCGCGCTGCTGGTTCGCGACGAACAGATCATTCCACCGCAAGGGCGTTCGGTGTTGCATAGCGAAGATCATGTGATCGTCGTCTTGCGGCCGCGCGTTCGGGCGTTGGTCGACAGGATCTTTGCGCATCGCGAACAGTTGGAGAGTCCGATCCCGGCGGAGTTGGAGTTTCCGCTGCGAGGGTCGATCAAGGTCGGGGAGATCGAGCAGTTCTATGGACTTTCGATCGACACCGACAACGATGCGACGCTCGATGAATTGGTGCGGAAGCGACTGGATCCAGCCGACGTCAAAGTTGGCGCGACGGTCCGGTGCGAACAGCTCGCGTTTCGTGTCCGCGAGCTATCGTCCGGCGGGACTGTCGAATATGTCGGCATGACGATCCTGCCGCAATCCGATCCGAACAGCGGCGTCGAAGCGGAAAGCTAGGTTCCCAATAACGTTTGCAACAACACGGCATACCTGCGCGGAAGGGGAAGGCTCCCAACTGCCCATCTCGGAAAAAACTCCGTGCCTTAGCGCCTCCGTGAGATTCTTCGATACCTGGCGTGAGGTCTCTCACCAAGGCACGAAGGCACAGAGGGGAGCGATCGTGTCTGTTCCGAACACGTCCCTCCTTGTTTCCCATCCACAGCCGTGCAGCGGCGGTAGCGTATAGCTGCGGGCGTGAGCCCGCAGATCCCGTGGCATGGTGTTACGCGTAGCCGCGAAGCGGCGACAGCAATCGCTTGGGAATGCCCGAGTTTTTGGCAGAATGATCGGGGGCAGAATGATAAGGTTAGCGATCGGTAGAGAAACGCGAACGTCTCGAAGATATTCACCATCGCTGCCGAGTAATCATCCTGCCCTTAATCATCCTGCCCCCATCATCCTGCCCACATCATCCTGCCCCCATCATTCTGCCCCCATCATTCTGCCATTCTGCTGCTGCCATTCTGCTGCTCGAGAGACCAACTTTCAGTAATGATTGGGACGCTGCTCGACGCGAATCCCGGTCACGCTTTCCGGTGCAGGGAGGCGGCGATGTCCGAGGCTTGCTGCTGGCGGGACCAGGGATTGGCTGTTCGTTGCGGTGGTCGCTTGATTTCGCTCCGCTAGGTCCTAGGATGGAACGTTCGATCGATCAACACTGTTGCGGAAACGGCTTCCGCCGGTGGGATGACAAGCCGCAGACAACTGGTTGCCTGCGAGTGCATAAAGAGCTGCTATTGGCTAGACTGTTCTGCTGAATCAACGCATTGATTGGGAACACGTTCCATCGACTCCACTGAGCCCCGAACCATCGGATTTACAAAATGAAATTTCAACTTGCGATCACGCTTGGATTGTTTTCTTGCCTTCTTCCTGGATCCGCCTTCGCTGAAGACGTGAAGGTTGAAACCGTACTCCGCGGATTGCAGAATCCTTCCAGCGTTAGCTTTAGCCCCAACGGCGAACTGACGGTTTGCGATTCTCGTGGCCTGGTCGTGATGCTGAAGGAGGGCAAGCCCGTCAACTACGTCACCGGGTTCGATACCGAGTTTTGGAAGAGCGACGACACCGGGAAGAAGTGGTACGCCGTCGGACCGCTGTCGGCGATTTGGGTCGGTGACACGTTAGTCGTCAGCGATTCGGGCAAAGGGGATGGCGAAGAGACGTTGCTGATGTTCAGCGCTGGCGGCAAAGCGTCGACCGGCGTGGCAACCAATCCTGTTGGCCCAACCAG
Organism: Rosistilla oblonga; assembly: GCF_007751715.1. Lineage (NCBI taxonomy): Bacteria > Pseudomonadati > Planctomycetota > Planctomycetia > Pirellulales > Pirellulaceae > Rosistilla > Rosistilla oblonga. The sequence continues at coordinate 389,519 of NZ_CP036292.1, forward strand.
CGACGACGCTGCCGACAAGGGCGAAGGCAATTTGACCGGCCTGAGTGCGACGGCTGACGGCAAGCAGATCTTTGTTGCTGGACAAGGCTTTGACGGAAAGTCGTGGGTCCTTTCAGCTGATCCGCAAACCAAGAAAATGCAACCCTTGCTGTCGGCTGACGAGAACGGTATCGCGACCAATTCGCCGATGCAAACTTTGGTCGGCCCCGACAACACGCTCTACGTCCTGTACTCGGGCAAGGGCGGCGCAGCGGATGGCTTGATCGTTCAATGGGACTTGGCAACCAAGAAGCCAGTTGCACAGTGGAAGCTTGACGGCGTTATCAATCCAATGGGAATGGCTCATATCGATGGGACCAAGTTCGCCGTCGTCGAAAACAATTGGGCGCTGAACAACGTGAACGAAGGCCGCGTCGTGACCGTCGACCTGGGCGCAGAGGGGAAAGCTGAAGTCGCCGAGACCGGTGTGAAGTTGCACGGTCCCGTCGCCTGTGCCTTCGGTCCTGACAACCGTCTGTATGTCACGCAGATTGGCGAAAAGATGGACGCCGCCGCGGGTAGCGTCGTCGCCATCAGCGGCCTGAAGTAAGCCTCTTTAAGTTCTTGCAGCAATTCCGGCAAGCGAGCCAAACGTCTCGCTTGCCGTCTCTTTCAAATTGCAGGCATGAGGTCTCTCACGGAGGCACGTAGGCACAGAGTGAAGACATTGTTGATGTCCTAAACTCTCATTCCCATGACGCCTGAACCTCCGTGCCTTCGTGCCTCCGTGAGAATCCTTCCGGTTCCCACGCTTGAGGTCTCTCACAGAGGCACCAAGGCACAGAGTGAAGCTATCGTGTCGGTCTCCGGCGCGTTTGTCCCTGCATTCCATCCACAGCCGTGAAACGGCGGTAGCGTATAGCTGCGGGCGTGAGCCCGCAGATTCGGTGGCATGTTGTTACGCGAAGCCGCGAAGCGGCGCCAGCAATCAAACGCTGCCGCCGCTTCGCGGCTAATGCGTGCTTTTGCACGCTCCCGGTCCGTGCGCTGATGCCCACGGCTAAATGCTTCCGCCGCTTCGCGGCTCAGACAAGTTGCGCGTCGGCAGCGAACTTGCGTTGCATAGTTGGGTCTGTCAGAATGCATTCGCTGGAAGAGGGGGTGAGTCGTCGGTCAGGGATCTGGTGAGAATATGACGCCCAGGAGTAAGCTCCGGTCTTGCGCACCATTGCGAACAAGTCAAATCCCTCTGTTTTTCCCCGGTTGTTCAGGTGAGAAGTACCGTTCGGCGCTACAACGAATCATAAAGGAATCGAGACATGCATTGTCGCGGAGTTCTACTTCTACTTATCGTCTTGTCGGGATGCGGCGCGGAGTCGACGCCGGTCACAAGCCAGCCGGATTCATTTGACACAACGGATGTCGACGTAATGCCGCTCGTAGGCGATACCGGAATTGAAGGGCGTTGGCGGATTGTCTCATTACTCAAGAACGGTCAGGAAGCAATCGACTCGAGTGGCGTCCCGATCGAGATCGAGTTTGTCAATGGAAGACAAATCATGACACAGGGCGGTATGTTGCTCGATGACTCTGGCTACGTGATCGACCCCGGCACTACACCTAACTCGATTGACATCATTCACAACGCAGGTGGCGGCAAGACCGCCACAACGCAGGGAATCTACGAGGTGAATGGCGACGAAACCAGATTATGCATGGGCTCTCAACAAAGTCGACCGAAGGAGTTTGCGTCAACGTCTGAGTACAACGTGACAGTGCTTAAGCGCATCACTTCCAAGTAACACAGCGGCGGTTCTCGGTCACATCCGGATAATTGCCGAACAATCTCATGCACTGGAGAGCCGGCGGTTGGCTCGGTTTCAAATGGAGCGACATCACCGCCGCCCCAGTGATACGTGTCGTTCTATAGACTTGCAATCTACATCGATTACGATTCGACACTCAATGAATTGGGGCGTAAGCGGTTGAGGCGAGCGTTACCAACGCGTGTAACCGCACGGATAGCGTCGGTCGTTTCACGCTGTGCTCGCGTCAACGTTGGCAGGTTCGCTGGTCGATTGCTCGGCTTCGGGGAGCATTAGTAGGGCTCCGATCAGAAAGCAGATCGCGCCGGCGAGGGTGAAGGCGACTGAGGTCGTTGGCCAGTCTTCTGGAGTTGTTGGCAGCGAGATGCCCCAGAAGGCGGAGAGCAGGAAGCTGATGCAGCCGAGTAGGTTGATGGCGACGATCCACCAGGCGATTTCGCGTGGTTGGAACGACCAGTGGGCGTGGCAGGTTTCGATCCAGGCGAGATAGCCCGAGGCGAAGAAGAGTAGCGAGCCGAGGATGTTGGGCGTCCAGACCGCCAGGTCGGATTGGAACCAGTTTAATCCTGGGATCATCCCGTCGAAGGTGTTGAAGTTGAAGAGGATCGTCCCGGCGAACTGCAGGGCACAACTGAGCCAGCCGACGTCGTGAGGACGCCAGCCGATCAGTTTCCGCGATTGGTTCGATGATCGCCCGGCGTTGGCGGCTTGAAACAGCTGCAGCCAAGCCGCGGTGGTGAAGGGAATCGAGCCAGCGAAAAAGATCGCGTTGATGTTGGCTTCGAGTCCCGACGCTTTAGCCAACTCGGGCATGAGCGTCAGCAAGCTTCCTGCGGCAAACAGCGACGAACCGATCGCAAAGATGCAACCGATCCACCAGTTAAGGCTCTGTGGGTTGAAGACCCAGGTCGCCAGAGAGCTTGCCGCCCGGCGAGGGCCCAGCGACTTGCGATGCTGACGCGACGTCCAGATCGATTCGACTTCGCCGGCAAGCTTGTAGACTCGCCGGGAAACGAAAGGCCACGCACCCGCCGCAGCGATACAGACGCTGTCGTCTGCAGAGCTGATCGCGTCGCCGCCGTCGTTGATCTGGATGCTCGTCACGTGCTGTGTCTGCTGCTCGGATGTCGTGGGTGCGTCGGGCCAATTCGATCAGTGATGGAAACCCGAGGCTTCTTCTGGCGTGATCTGCGACTGGACCGGGTGCTTCTTAAAGTAATCGATCGAGCGTTTGATGTCCTCGATCAACAGAGCTCCCAGGTCGCGACTGACACCATGCCGAACCAGGATCCGCTGGATCGCAAGGTCTTGGCGGTTCGCGGGCAATGCGTACGCGGGGACTTGCCAACCGCGACTGCGCAGCCGATCGGCGAGATCGTAAAGACTGAATCCCGGCTCGACGCCCTCCTTGATCTTCCAGCAGAGTGCCGGGATGCCCGACTCCATGTCGCCGTCGTAGATCACATCGAAATAGTCCAGCTTTTCCAGCTCGCGTGCCACGAACTTCGCCGTCTCATAACAGGCGGTGTGGATCTTGCGATAACCCTCTTTGCCCAGCCGTAGGAAGTTGTAGTACTGGCAGACGACGGGACCGCCGGGACGCGAGAAGTTCAGCGCGATGTCGCGCATGTTTCCGCCCAGGTAATTGACCCAGAAGATCTCTTCTTGCGGCAGGTCCTGTTCCTCGCGCCAGATCACCCAGCCGACGCCCAGCGGCGACAGGCCGAACTTGTGCCCCGAGGTGTTGATCGATTTGACCCGAGGCAGGCGGAAATCCCAGACCAGATCGGGAGCACAAAATGGAGCCAAGAAGCCGCCGCTGGCTCCGTCGACGTGCATCCGGATGTCCAGCCCGGTCTCTTTTTCCAGTTGGTCCAGGGCGTCGGAGACCTGTTGGACCGGTTCGTATTGGCAGGTGAAGGTGACGCCCAGAGTTGGCACGACGCCGATCGTGTTTTCATCGCAGCGCTTGATCACTTCTTCGGGAGTCATGATCAGGCGATCGTTCTCCATCGGGATCTCGCGCAGTTCGACGTCCCAGTAGCGGGCGAATTTGTGCCAGCAGACTTGGACCGGGCCGGTGATCAGATTCGGTTTGTCGTAAGGTTTGCCGGCCGCCTTGCGCTTCGCCTCCCAAGCTCGCTTCATCGCCATGCCGCCCAGCATCGCCGCTTCGCTGGAACCGGTCGTCGAGCAGCCGATCGTGTTGGCGGCGGCCGGGGAGTTCCAGAGGTCGGCAAGCATGTGCACGCAACGCGCTTCGATCTCCGCGGTCTGCGGATATTCATCCTTGTCGATCATGTTCTTGTCCATGCACTCGTCCATCAACTTGTGCACTTCGGGCTCGGCCCAGGTCTGGCAGAAGGTAGCCAGGTTCTGACGCGAGTTGCCGTCGAGCATCAGTTCGTCGTGGACCAGCGAATAGACGTGCCGCGGGTCGTGCTCTTCGCCTGGGAACTTGTATTTCGGCAACTGACCCGCAAGGTCGGTCGATCCGTAAACGTCGTCGTCGAGTAGTTCGCGAATCGAATCTTTATCGTGCAGGGGCATGTTTCTAAATCCTTTGCCGGGTAGTTTGGGCGGACGGTCTTTGGTTTTTGGTTCGTTGGCGTGGGCGGGTTTGCGACGCCGCCAAGGGAAGTTGGCGGTACGGATTATGCGGAGGCTAGGGACTGTTGCCGTTTGGCAGTTCGGCCGGGTTGTCGTTGCTGGGGCTTCGTTTTAACAGTTCGCGATAGGATTGCCGGATCGCCGCAAGGGTGCGGATGTCGGTCAGTCGATTGTCGCATTCACGCCGCAGTGCGCAGCCGTGACGGCACAACATCCGGCGGTCGCGAAGCGGCATCGGTTGGCCTGCGAGATCGCCCAGCATCGTCATCATCCGCAGCGCAGCGTTGCGGTCCGCGGCGACGTAGGGTCGCAATTGGTCGAAGACCAGCGACGCGAAGCCGGCAAACGTGACCGGCGTCGCCACCAGGCGGAGGTTCTGCGATTCGTCGAAGCGATGCGAATCGGGCAGCTCGCGAGCCGACAGGTTTTCCAACGCCGACTGCAACCAATCCATACAGCTGATCGCCGTAAAAGGATCATTGACTCCAGGCGAAAGCGCCCGCATCGCAACTTCGACCAATTGATTGATCTGAAAACGCAGGTCTTGCGTGGTGGTCCGTTGAACGCCAAAGACAAACATCGCGGCGAGTTCTTTGCGGATGTCGTCGTCGATCCGTTCCCGGGGTGCAACAAGCATCAGCAGGCTGGCGGGCGTGACGAAGTCGCCGGGGCTGCGGTCGATCTTCATCACCAAGTCGTGTTGGCAAGCGATTTGCATCAAGCCGTTGCCATCGATGTATTCCAAATATCCGCTAGTGGTCGCATCGATTTGCACGGCCGTGGAATCGAAGCAGTCCGGCATTTCAAGCTTCTGTTGGCGGTCGATCTCTTCGTCCCGCGGTTCTCCGACGCGAGCGGGGAACTGCCCATCGATGTGTCGGTTAATCCCTTTGCCAACATTGGCAATGATGTTGGAGACGTGGATCGTTTCGGGAATATGATGAATGAAGAAGATCAGCACGCCGACGCTGGCGATCGCCATCAGGACGCCGATGACCACAGCGATCTGAGGCACAAACGCACCAGCCAGATCGCCGACCGCGTCGCCGACCGCGTCGCCGACCGCGTCGCTGCCCGGCGGCGCGCTCTCGGCGCTGCGAACGGTTCGCAAGACCATCAAGCAATAGATGAAGGTCGAGATAAAAACGCCCAGCGTAAACTGGTTGGCTTTATCCGCCATGAAGTTGTTCAACAGTCGCGGGCCGATCTGCGACGTCGTGTGCGAGATCGAGAGGATCGTCATCGAAAACGTCACGCCGGCAACCGTGATCATCGATCCGGCGACTGTCGACAGCACCGCCCGCGCACCCTCGGGTTGATTTGTCGACAGCCAGTCGATGTCATCGATCCAGTCCGAGCCGAGCGATTCGTCCAGCGCCGTGGTGGCAAATGAGAGCAGAATCGAACCGACAACCAGCAGTGAGGGGACGAACCAGTAGCTGTCCCGAACGCGTGTCCAGAGCGTGATGATCGACGCATTCATTGGGATGCTGGACTCTCAAAAGAGGTGGAGATGAAACCGAAGAGGAGTCACGCGGCTGGCTGCGTTAAGCCGGATGGTGGCTTTCGCGACGCACGCCGGCGGTCACTGGCTGACGCCGCACCAACGCTCTCCAGGCATCGTGGCTGAACGTTTGAAAAGCCCACACGCCATGCCGAAACGCGGGCGTGAGGGCTGAATCGGACGCTTCGGCCGATGGCGAATCCTGCCGCCGTCTATTTCATGTCTCGCGTGGTGACACGACTTTTGCCGGAGTCGCCCGAGTCGCGGTGCAGGGCGGAAGCTTGCTGCTTGACTGGCCTTTATTCAGCGGACATGGGGACTTCGGCTTGGTCGACGTCTCCCGGACGCAGCGACTCGTCAAACGAGAGGACATAAGCGGCCATCGCCAGTCCCATTAACACGATCGCGGTCCAGAACCGCCAATCGTGATGGATCTTCTTCGACTTCGCAGCGTTGTGGTGCGATGTATGTTGATGGTCGCTGTTGTGCTTGTGTTCTTTTGGTTTTGACATCGGATGGACGGTTTCTATGGAAAAGAGTTGTTGACGGTTTTGCTGTCGCGATTGCTACGGCAACCGAGTTGCAGAGCGGGCTAATTGTATCACTCGCAGTGGTTCCGAACGACTCCAGGATCATGCGGCACTCTTCGATCAACCGGCGACGGCTCCGCTTTTTGCGAACGCGTGAAAACCGGTCAACGCAAACTGCACGCCCATCGACAGGACGATCAGTCCCATGAACCGCGTCATCGTGTCTCGCAAGAATCCGCCGCCGTTTTGTGCACTGGAGAAGCGGGCAGCCAGCAGCATCACAACCCAGGTGCATACCGTTGCGACGGCGACCGATATCAGAGCGGTGATCGGCAGCTTCAATTGAGTGTGTACCGCCGACGGCGTGATGACTCCGGTGATCGTCCCTGGACTCGCGGCAAACAGGATCAAGGGCGTCAGCGACTGATGCGACTTCGATGCCTCAGCGTCCGCATGGCGATTGAGCATCGAGAAGCCCATCCACGCCAGCACGCCGCCGCCGGCCACCATGAATGCGTCCAGTGAAATGCCGAAGACGTGCAGCAGGCGTGTTCCAATCAGGGCGGCGATCGAGAGGATCACGAGGATCGCCAGAGCTGCCTTGGTGGCGTCGGTTGCCTTTTCGTCGAACGGTCGATCCGTCTCCGCCGCGGTAAACATCGCCGCGCAGATCGCGGGGTTCATCAACGAGAGGACGGTTACGATCGCTTGAATTTGATCATTCATTGTTTGGCTTTTTTCTGTTAGGCGTGTGGCTTGTTCGCATCAGCACCCTCGCTCGCGACGCGTTGCAAAATTGAGCGATGCGGGCCTGGGCCGCTCCCCGGCCGCGGCTAGGCGACATTGCTTTTCGGATTGGAATCGGGCGTCCTTCCCATTCGTACTTCGCGCCCCGTCAGGCTGCGGTACACGATCTCAATTGTCAGCGAAACGACAATCATGCCGACCAGAATCCACAGATGGTTTCGCGTCGCCGGATTTTCGTCGACCTTCACGCACAACACGATCATGGCGACCAGTGTGCTGAGCGCTGCTAGGCCGGATAGCCATGCGTGGCTGTTGGTCTGACGGGCTAAACGGACGTTGGCAACGTTGACAGCCAGGAACAGCAACAGGAAACCTGCACTGCCCATCGTCGCGATCGCATCCAGAGGGACAAAATTCGCGACGACCAGCGCCAGGACCGCAGTGATCAGCGTCCCTTCCTGATGCTGGCCACGAAACGATCGCTTCAGTTCCGACGGCAGTTCACCCGTCTTGGCGATGATATAAGCCAGGCGTCCGGTGCTGTAGAACGTGGCGTTGATCGCCGAACTTGTCGCCAACAACGCGGCAATCGCAATCGCGATGTATCCGGTTCTTCCCATCACGTCTTGTGCAGCGACCGAGAGTGCGGTGTCGCTGTCTTTGGCCACCTCCGCGAAACTCAGGTGCCCGACAACGACCGCGACGATCAGCATGTAAATCACAATCACGATCAGCACGCCGCCGACGTAGGCGATCGGCAGCGAGCGTTTGGGATTGGCAACATCCTTCGATGCGTTGGCGATCAGTTCAAAGCCTTCGTAGTTCAGGAAGATCAGCATCGCTCCGGCGACTAAACCCATCGGCGATACATAATGTTCCGTCCCTAATCGGCTCCATTCCATTGGGGTGGCCAGTCCAGCCACGATGAAGGCGGCTAAGAGCAAGATTTTGACGATGTTAAAAACGTTTTCCGCTCGGACGACTAAGCTGCCTCCCAACGCGTTCACTCCCACCAACCCAACGATCACGCCACTGATCAGCGCATGAGTCCAGAAGGGTCTGTCGGGTTCGGGGAAAAAGCAGGCTCCGTAGCTGCCGAAGGCGTAGGCGTAAACGGCGACCAGCACGACGTAGCTGAGCAGCAGCAGGATATTCGCCGCTCCGGTGAAGATGCCGGTACCGAAAGCCCGGTTCAGGAAATCGACGGTGCCGCCGACGCCGGGATATCTGAGCGTCAGTTTCAGATAGGAGTAACTGGTCAACAACGCCACGATCCCCGCGATCAAGAACGCGATCGGCGCGCCGCCTTGAGTTGCAGTGATCGTGAGTCCGGTGACCGCAAAGATCCCGCCGCCCACCATGCCACCGATGCCGATGGATAGTGTGGAGAAGGTACCGAGTTTGGGCTCGCTGGTGGACGACACTAAGGAGAAAGTCCTTCACAGAAATTGAATCGAGAATCGAATCTCGAGAATTCTATCAGCGGCTTCGGGAACCGGGCACCCCGCAATGGCAAACCTGCAGGTCTGCTCGCGCGGCCGCCGGTCGCGGTGAGCCGCTGAACCTATTCCAGTTCCGGAGTGCGGTCGGGCTCGTAGATCCCGGGAATGGGCAGATCGAGCAGCACCACGCGGATCAGGTAGATGGCGACCGGTACGCCCAGAACCAGGCCCCACATTCCGAAGAAGTGTTCCGCGATCAACAGGATCGCAATCACCAGCACAGGATGTAGATGTCCGATCTTGCCAATGATCCGCGGCGACAAGACCATCCCTTCGATCAAGTGGATCAACGCAACCGCCGCGATCACCTGTACCGCCATCAGCAGCGATCCGCCGGGCTGCAGGATGGCCATTCCGCAAAGTGGAACGCCCGACAGGATTACTCCAACCACCGGGATAAAACTGAACACGAACACGACCATCGCCAGGATAAACTTGTATTCGACGCCGATTATCCACAGGGCAATCAGTGTCAGGAAGGCGTTGATCACTGCGATCACGACTTGTCCCTGGAAGGATTTGCCGATCAGTTTGCCCAGCGCGATCACTCCCGGTGCGATTTCATCGAAGACCGATCGCAGTCGCGTGTTGCGAATGTTCGCCACGCCGGTCTTCACGCTATCCCATTCGATCAGCATGAAAACGGCCAGTAGCAGTGCGGTGCCGATCTGGATCGGGACTCTTAACACGTGGCCGAGCGCTTGGTCGAATTGCTTCACGCCGGCGGCGAGTATCTTGGGTCCGTCCTCGGTTGCATGTTCACGCACCCAGTCAGCCGCCGGGCTGGTGGCCCACCATTGCTGACCAAATTCCCGTTTTGTTGCCGATTCAAAATCGAATTGTTGGTGCGCCGCCGATTCCTTCGCTGTCTGTTGATGCTGGTCGACAGCTTCCAAGAAGGCCTGTTTCCCTTTGGGGTAGGCGGCTGCCAAGGTTTCGAAGTAGGCGTAGTCGATCGGCACGTTATTGGAGTCGTCGGCAAATTGAGTTTCGTAGAACTGTTTGAACTCAGCTTGGTATGCGGGGGATTCACGAAACTCCGCCCATTTCTGGATCGAAATCGCTTGCGCCCATTCGCTCTTGAGTTGAGCCAACAACACGGGATCGGCATTGACGTCGGCCCAGATTCGCTGCCGGATTCGTTCGTCGCGGAGAGATTCAAAATCGGTCTGCTGCGTTAGGCTTTTCGCCTCGTCCTGCTTGTCATCGGAGGCTTGGCTTGCTTGCCAACGCGAAACGTAATAATCCTGTTTTGCATGGAAGATGTCGGGTGCTTTGAACTCCATGAACCAAGTCTTAAACGGCACGCTTGCACCGCTCGCTTGCGACTGCAGTTGAAGCACTTGAGCCTGTTCGTAGTTGGCTTCGAATTCAGCTTTGAGCCGTGAGTGCAGTTGAGGGAATTCCTGGTACAGCCCCGCACCGCTACGACCGGCGGCAAGAAACTGAGCGAGCCCTTTTTTGTAGCGTGGATCCTCGGGGGGGCCAAACTGGCGTTTAAACTTCCACGTTCCGGCCGTGTTGGACAGCAATGTGTTCTGCAGTTCGACGGCATTCGTCTGTTTCATCTGCGTCACCAGGCTCTTGCCTTCGTGAATCAGCGGCGGGACGAAGAATCGGCCGAGTCCGTACAGCGACAAGCATAGACACGAAAAGATCGACAGTGTCAGGATCAGATCCAACCGGTGACTGTCGGGACGATGAGGTGCAATGCGGCGGGCGATTGCTCCCACCAGGCTGCGGACGATGAAACAGAACAAGAATGTCAGGAACCCAACCAGGAAGAACTCTCGCAACGCGTAGGTCAACGCCACGAACACACCCCAAATCAGCGGCTTGTGCCACCAGTTCTGTTGAAGGATCGAATCGGGTGATTGGGCGGTGGGGGTGGATGGATCGCTGGGCATGGGAAACTTGCGTTGGGGAGCGTAGCTAGGCCAGGGAGGGCGGGGCGATGAACTACTTGTTGCCTTTCGCTGCGGAACTATCGCGTTTCGATTTGAAGTAGAAAATTGCGACTGCCACGCAAGCCACCAGGATCATGATGATCCAGGCGGATAACTGCTCCAGCATCGCCATCGCCAGGACCATCAACGTCAAGGAGATGCCAACGACCAACAGCAGCCAGTCGATGTGAACCCCGGCCAAGCAGCAGGTCAACGCCAGCAGCATCACTGCAAAGTAGGAAGCGGAATCGCGATTGATGATCTCACGACGCTCCAGCATCAGCAGGGCCGCGAGGAAACCAACCAAGATCCCCCAGTGAGACAATTCTCTGATGATCGTCTTGTGGATCGATTGCCCCGCCTGCTTGGCGCTGCGGACGCTTTTCCAGAGCCCAAGTGCGGCGTAAACCAGGACCACAAACAACCAGTACTCCCAAGCGCCCGTATCGGTCGCCTGGGTGAATCCGATCCCAGCGATCGCCAGGACCAGCATCGCGCACAGGATGCCAAGCCGAGTTGTCCAGGCGCCTCCAGATTTCGAATGCGCTTTCGAGTCGACTTTGTCGGCAGACGATACCGCTTCAGTAGACGTGTTCATGAGTTCACCGTTGCTGATTGTTTTGTAATGTTTGTTGAGCCGTATTCTATCCACTTATGCCGCCGCATAAACGGGCGTGCCAATATCCTCCCAGGCACCATGGCTGTACATCCGACAGCCGCCTCCCCGAACTTCGCTTCGCTGGTTCGACCCTCCCCCTTCAAACTCCGTTTGGCGGAGGGTGAAGTCGTGATCCGCCCGGCGAAGCAGGGAGGGTCGAAAAACGAGCGCCGAGCAAGTTTTTCAGGGAGGGCTGTGCCGCCGGATCGAACGGCGGCGATGCGTGAGGCTTCCCTCCCCGAACTTCGCTTCGCTGGTTCGACCCTCCCCTTCAAACTCCGTTTGGCGGAGGGTGAAGTCGTGACCAGCACTTCACCCGCGCGGCGGAGCAGGGAGGGTCGAAGAACGAGCGCCGAGCAAGTTTTTCGGGGAGGGGCGTGTCGCCGAATCGAACAGTGGTGAGTTACCTGGGGCAGGACGGACTGGCGGCTGGAGGCGAAGCGTCTCCGGTGTTTTCTCGCTTTCAGCGAATACGGAAACCACGCTTCTACTGGCCGGCGGATGTCATTGCGGATAAGGCTTCGAGCGTGCGTTGGGCTTTTCCGGTGTCGATCGCATCGGCGGCTTGTTCCGCTGCGGCGATCAGGCCGCCTTCGGGGTTGCACAACCAAATCGAAGCGGCTGCGTTGGCGACGACGATGTCTCGAGCTGGCCCTGGTTGTCCGCCGAGTACTTGTCGGATGATCGCTGCACTTTCGTCGGGGCCGTCGGCTTGCATCGTTTCGGGGCCCGATGGACTCAGCCCAAAACTAGCCGGCGTCCACTGGATCTCTCGGCAGCCCGCGGCCGTGACTTCGATCACCGACGTCGGGCCATCGAGCGTCACTTCGTCGAGACCGTCGAGGCCGCGAACGACGGCGGCATGCTCTGTTCCCAATTGATGCAGCGCTTCGGCCAGTTGTCGCTGCGTGGATGGTTTGCCGGTACCAAGCACCTGGTGCGACGCGGCGGCGGGATTGCAGAGAGGTCCCAGTAGATTGAACAGCGTCGGCACGCCCAGTTGGCGGCGAATCGCACCGACATGACGCATGGCGGGATGCAGTCGCGGCGCGAAGCAAAAACAGATCCCAACCTCCGCCAAGCATCGCTCGACAACATCGCGATCGGTGTCGATGTTGACTCCCAAGGCGGACAGCACATCGGCCGATCCGCTCTTGCTGGTGATCGCGCGGTTGCCGTGTTTGGCTACGGGAATGCCAGCTGCTGCGGTGACGATCGCTGCGGCGGTGCTGATGTTAAACGTTCCCGAGCCGTCGCCTCCGGTGCCGCAGGTGTCCAACAGGATACCCCCGGCCGATGCGACTGGCGTCATGTGCTTGCGCATCGCGCGGGCGGCGCCAACCAGTTCGCTGACGACTTCTCCCTTGGCTCGCAACGCTAGCAAAAGCTCTCCGATCGCCTCGTCTTCCGCCTCGCCCTGCAACATCGTTCCGATCAACGCCTGCACATCGTCGGCGGCCAAGTCGTTGCCGGCCTGGACCGTGCGGATCGCTTCGTCAATCTGGATACTCATATTCACCACAACGTTGTCGGCACAGGGGAGAGGCAATGTAAGGTTGTCGCGTCGCAGCAAGCGAGCGAGCCGGTGGTGGTCAATATAACGGCCGCGGCGATCGGTTGGGACCGCCGCGGCGGCAATCTTCGCTGGCTGAGGGGCGATTGTGCGTTTCCCGGTCGGTCGAGACAAAATCCCCGTTTCGCCACCTCGCCGACAACCGTACAATCGCACCTATGGCTAGAAAAGTGATTATCGACTGTGATCCCGGAATCGACGACGCGATCGCACTCACGATGGCGTTGTTTGACCCGCGTCTGGAAGTCCTGGCGGTTACGGCGACAGCCGGAACTGTCGATGCCGACCAGGCGACAACCAATGTTCAGGTGCTGATCCAGCAGCTGGACCCGCCGAAATATCCGCGGATCGGGGTCGCTTCTCCATGCGAAGGGGCGGCGGTTATCAATGATATCGTGCTGCACGGTTCCGATGGCTTGGCCGGCTGCAATTACGAGCCGAGCGATCGCCAGCATCGGCACCTGAGCGAAAAAATCATCTCCGAGTTGCTGCGGCAGCACCCCAACCAGGTCTCGCTGATCTGCTTGGGCCCGTTGACCAATGTCGCCCGCGCTTTCCAACGCGAACCTGGGCTCGAATCGCTTGTCGACCGGTTGGTGGTCAGCGGTGGCGCCGTCGCTTGTCCGGGCAATATTTCGCCCGTTGCCGAGATGAACATGTACTTCGATCCGACCGCTGCTCGCAGCGTGATCGAATCGGCGACAACCAAAAGCCTGGTCCCGCTGGACGTCACCGATCAAGTCGAGTTCTCGATCGAGCTGATCGAAAACCTACCGTCGAAGCAGACTCGAGCGGGCCAGTTGCTGCACAAACTGTTGCTGTTTGCATTCCGCAGCTATGTTCAGAATCTGGGCCGCGAAACGATTTCGCTGTACGACCCCGTGGCGCTGCTGGGCTTCTTGGAGCCCGAGCTGTTCACTTGGGAAGATATGGCGATCGACATCGAGACTCGCGGCGAACTGACTCGCGGCCAGACGGTTTGCGACGCCCGGCGGCATCGCGAATGGTCGCTGAACGCCGAGGTCGCCCGCTCGATCGACACAACCGCTGCTGTCAATCAGATCGTCCGCGGCCTGCGATTCGCAGGGCAATGTACGTAATCGCTGGAGTCGAGGCTTCAGCCGACCTCCTCCCCGACTCGCCGTACATCGGCTAAAGCCTATGACTCCAGCGCTGGAGTCGAGGCTTCAGCCGACCTCCTCCCCGGCTCGCCGTACATCGGCTAAAGCCTATGACTCCAGCGCTGGAGTAAAGGCTTCAGCCGACCTCCCTCTCCGCAGCGGTTTAGCCTGAAATTCGCACCAGTTCAAAGGTGTGAGCCACTGGTTCGCGACTCGCTTCCGCCGCCTGCTGAAGCTCGGCGGCTCGCTTGCGGAACTCGCTGTAATTCGGCCAGTCCTCCATGTATCTTCTCGCCATCACTGCCGAATACTGCTTCACTTCTTCGAAGTGATCGTAGTGGGCCTGCACCGCTTTGGGATCATCGACATCCACTTTGTAGTAGCTCTGCATCCAGCGGCGCGTATTCAGTAGGCTGCAAGCGGTCGCCTCGGCGTTTCGTCGCTGCGAGTTGAGTTCGGCGACGCGCCGGGCCTGTTTGTACTGCGGCGTCGCCTTGTTGAAGGCGAGGTTGAGTCCGCTGGCAAGATCGGCTGCTTGGTATCGCCCCACCGCCGCGCCATCGATCCGCAGTTCGTAAGTTCCTTCGGAGAGTCCGGTCACGCTCAGGATCTGCTGAGCTAGATCGTCGCCGATCGGCAGCAGATCGAACAGTTCCATCGGGCCCGCGTTGATCGGAAACGGCAGGGCCTGCTCGCGCGACACAAACTTCACGCCCGCCTCGCTTCGCTCCACCGTCTCGACTTCAGCGTTGACGCTTTCGGCGACCTTGCCCGCTGCCGCGTCGATCATCGTTCTGGAGATGGTCGCGGGAACACCCTGGGCTTTCAGGAACAACCACGCCATCATCAATCGCCCGGGCGATCCGGGATGGACGCGGTCGGGGCCGATGATAGTCCAGGTCGGATCAAGCTTTTGCTGCTGAAGATTGAGTGCCGTCATCGGTCCGTGCAGATCGATCACCGGGGCGTTGTTCTCGAGCGCCAACTGGCGAACGATCGCGGCACAGCGACCGAGGCCGTCGTTGCAGCCGGGCTGGTTGTTGTCGCGGTCCAGGACAACGGTCTGGTCGAAGGGAGACGGTGTCATGAAGTACAGCTTCGGATTGTTCGCCTCGTCGCGGAGCCGCGCCACCACCTCTTCCATCTTCGCTTTGTATCGTCCCAACGCCTGCTGTTGCCGGACCTTCTGGGCGTCGGTCGGGTTCGCCGTGTAGGAACCGCGACTGACATCGTTCATGCCAAACATGATCACAACCGACGTCGGTCGCTTATCGATGACATCCTCCTTGAGTCGCGAGAGCGAACCGCTGGCGGTATCGCCCGAGCGACCGGCGTTGAAGAATTGAACCGTCCTCTCGGGGAATCGCGTCAGGTAATAGTCGGCGATCAGGGTTTGAACGTACCCGCCCGCGGTGATGCTGTCGCCCAGGAAGCAGACGCGTTCGCCATCGGCAAAAGGAGTTGCAGGGATGGCGGGTGGCCTTGCCTCGGGGGTGACGGTTTGTGGCGAATCGGCGTCGGTGTTTTGGCTGGATAGGAGAACGCACGCTGTAAACAGGGCAATGTTTCGAAGTCTCATTCGTTTCCTTCAACGAGGGCCTAGCGGTTGGCGGGTTGGGGTTCGCCTTAGTTCCGCCGACAGATAGACCGCCGGTATGTTGCGAGTTGCGTAGCACTAATGTAACGCACCGGAGAGTCCGGTTTGAGTGATTCGCAGCGGAGCGGCTTTGCCGTGCGGCGATTCCTTGGTGGGGATCGTCGCTGTGCGAATGCAGTGGGCTGCGGTTAGAGGCGTTCAGGATGTGGGATCAGCCGGCACGTGCTGGTATTCAGTTCCCTGGTCCAGCCGGACGCAATCGCGTGCCAGCTAGTCTGTCTGAATCGTCAGTGCTGGATCGACCCAGCGGATTCGGCTGAGCTCGAGATCGATCCAGTCGTTCGCTATTTCTTCTTCGGCTTGTAGATTTCCGTCGCCGTGCCGAAGTGGACTTCGCCCGCGTTCATCAGCGTTTCGCTGAGCGTTGGGTGCGGGTGGATGCTGTCGGTGATATCGTGGACTTCGCAGCCCATCTCGATCGCCAAGACGGCTTCGGCGATCAATTCGCCAGCTCCGGCACCAACGATTCCACAGCCGACAACGCGATGGGTTTCAGGGTCGACGAGCCACTTGGTCGAACCTTCGGTCCGGCCGATCGCTTGAGCGCGACCGCTAGCAGCCCAGGGGTAGACCTCGACATCGACCTTGCGGCCGGCAGCTTTGGCTTCGCCTTCGGTCAGGCCAGCCCAAGCGATTTCGGGATCGGTGAAGACCACTGCGGGAATCGCCACTTTGTCGAAGGCGGAGTTCTTGCCAAGCACGACTTCGGCCGCGACCCGACCTTCGTGGTTGGCTTTGTGTGCAAGCATCGGTTCGCCAGCGACGTCGCCGATCGCCAGGATGTGCGGGTCGGCGGTCCGCTGTTGCGAATCGCACTCCACAAAGCCTTTGGCGTTGACGACGACCTGGGTGTTCTCCAGGCCAAAGCCTTTGCTGACGGGGCGGCGGCCGATCGAAACCAGCACGCGGTCGTAGACTTCGTTGCCAAACTTGTTTGGCCCTTCGAAGGTCACGTGAACGCCGTCTTTCTCTTCGGCAAGCGAGCCGACTTTGGTGTTCAGGAACAACCGGCCGTCGACTAGTTTTTCGATCCGCTTCTGCAGCGGCTTAACCAGATCGCGGTCGGCGCCTGGCAGCAGGCCGTCCATCAATTCGACGATCGAAACCTTGCTGCCCAGTTGAGCGTAGACGCTGCCAAGCTCCAGGCCGATGTATCCACCGCCGACAACCAGCATCGTTTCGGGAACGTCTTTCAGTTCCAACGCGCCGGTGCTGTCCATCACGCGATCGCTGCCGATGTCAAACGCAGGCGGAACAAAAGGAACGCTGCCGGTCGCGAGGATGCAATGATCGAAAGTGATCTTTCCGCCTTCGGGGATCGACGCGTGGTCCCCTTCCAGCTTCAGGGTGGTGCTGTTTTCAAAGACGCCCTTGGCGTGGATGACTTTCACGCCGCGGCGTTTGGCCAGAGCTTGAAGGCCACCGGTCAGGTTCGAGATCACAGTTTCTTTGCGACCGCGAACCTTATCGATATCGATCGACGGAGCGCCAGGATAGCTGACGCCCCAGTCTTCGTTGAGTTCCTGAACTTCGCTGATCACCCGAGCAACATGCAACAAAGCCTTGCTGGGGATACAGCCCCGCAGCAAGCACGTTCCGCCGAGCCGCGAATCGGCTTCGACAATCGTGACGTCCAGACCTTCGTCGGCGGCCAGAAATGCGGCCGCGTAGCCGCCTGGACCCCCGCCCAATACAACGAGCGATGAATGCATGATGTTTGTTCAGGATAGCGAGTTGAGGAATCTGCAAGAGTCGCAGCAGAAACCTAGCGAGACAGGAATTCGACCACGGAGTTAGCATCTACCGGCAGGCTGATGTCGCTAGGGCCGGGAAGGCCTTGGATGGTTGCCTTCAGGTTTTCGCTGTCGAATGCCACCCAGTCGAGGGCGTCGGGCGAAGCGTTGGCGATCACGCCGCGGTACAGGTTCTTCAGGCCTTCGCGGTCGCGAACTTCAACCACGTCGCCTGGACGCAGCAGGTAGTTTGGCTTGGTAACTTTGACGCCATTAACCAAGAAGTGGCCGTGGGTAACGCCTTGGCGAGCTTGAGGGCGAGTTTTGGTGAACCCGCAGCGGCGGACGATGTTGTCCAGACGGCGTTCGCACATCAGGAGCAACAACTCACCCGTGTTTCCTTGCTTGCTGCTGACCGCATCGAAGTAGCGGCGCAGTTGTCGTTCGCCCAAGCCGTAATAGTGCTTGATCTTTTGTTTCTCCATCAACGCCAGACCGTAGTTACTGGGGCGACGGCCGCGGGTGTGCATACCTGGAGGGGTATTGCGGCGTTCCATCGCGCGGGCAGCACCGGCGGTTTCATAGATCATGGCGCCTAGACGGCGATTAATACGTGCTTTGGGTCCGGTATAACGGGCCATCGACAATGCTCCTAAGGGAGTGCAAGAAAGGGGTGTAAGTCGTTACCTCGCGTAGATTTACGCAATGGCACGATCCCAGCGGCAGGGCCACATTTTGGTCCTGGAGGGTCGCGCCTGATTTCTTTTGAAGTCCAGGATTGTCACTGGAAACCTTGCTTTTTGCAAGGGCGAAGCTGGCGAATCACTAGCGAATGGCAACATTCGCACGATAGGATTGCTCAGTCGACATTGACGTAGACAAACTTGCGGTTCTAGTATCCGGACCCAATTAGAGGAGTTTGGTCGATTTTGCGGATTAGTCTGGATTCGACGGGACCCGCTGGCCGAAACCCTTCTGATAGGAACGTTGCGATGCCCCGACGCTTGCCGTTGGTGGAGCATCGCTGCAAAGAAACACTTCAAGGAAGAAGGGTTTTGCGAATCGCGACCGGTCTGGCTGAGACAGACGA
This sequence comes from Rosistilla oblonga, assembly GCF_007751715.1. Taxonomy (NCBI): domain Bacteria; kingdom Pseudomonadati; phylum Planctomycetota; class Planctomycetia; order Pirellulales; family Pirellulaceae; genus Rosistilla; species Rosistilla oblonga. Next base: position 407,995 of record NZ_CP036292.1, read on the forward strand.
CGCCCGCATGCTCCGACTTCTCAAAATTCGCCAGTTTGAGGGAACATCGTTATGCGATGCCGTATAGTGACATGGAACCGCGTCGCCGTTGCCAGCATTGCAGTTATGGCGATCGGATCGACCGGCTGTAAGACAACAATGCCAGGCAAGAACTTGTTCTCGTGGGGCAAAAAGCCTTCCGCAGAGACTCTGGCCGGCAGTGGCCCATCGGCCACCTACCCAGCGCCACCAAGCGAAAATCACACGCCAACCGCGATCGCTTCGGCTGCGACCGGCAAGTCGGGCCAATCGGCGAACACGCAAGTTGCCGCATCGACCACGACCGCTCCTGCCAGTCCTTATGGCAGCGCAAGCCCTTATGGAACGCCCGGTGGCAGCTCGCCCTACGGCACGCCGACCGCAGCGGCTCAAGCTAACGGTTACAACAGCACCGCAGCCGCTTCGCCTTACGGTGGCGTAACGCCAACCAGCCCTTACGGCGGCGCAGCACCTGGTGCAGCTCCAGCCTCGCCATACGGTGCAGCAGCTCCTTACGCGGCGACTCCAAGCACACCGCCGACCTACACAGCAAGTGCGGCTAACAACCCTGCCTACGGTGCCGCGACTCCAGCATCGCCGTACGCAACACCAGCCAGCAGCACATCGCCTTACGCTGCTCCAAGCCCCGCTGGTTACACAGCACCAGCCGCTCCCGGTGGCTACGCTGCACCACCTGCAACGCAAGCGACTTACGCAAACCCAGCGGCGCCAGCCACTCCAGCAACTCAAGTGGCTTCGAGCCCAAGTGGGTACCGTCCTGGCAGCACCAGTTCGGCAACCGCTTATCCCGGCATGAACAGCTCGGTAGCACCATCGACTTACACGACACCTGCGACTCAATCGCCTGGATCGTCTTATTCGATGCCCACCGCGACTTCGCCAAACAACAGCGGATCGATCTACCGATAACTGCGGCGACGTTTGTCTAGCTAAAAGCATTTGAAAGCCGCAGCGTTCCTTAGGGACGCTGCGGTTTTTTCGTTTGGTGATCGCCGAGTCGCGAGGTGGTGGCGATCCGCTGCGGCGCAGCTCCGTGGATCGGAAGCGAGTTTGGGCAACCGTGGCGATTTTGGTTTACAATTGGGCGAAATTGAAATCTTCTACTCGCTTAGGTTCACCAAGGCATGAAAGCTCCTTTTGTCGTCGCGTTGGCTCTCGTATCGTTGTTCGTTTCGTCCGCTGCCACCGCGGACGAAGCCTTTCCCAAGGGGCAGTGGGTTTCGCTGTTTAACGGCAAGAACCTCGACGGCTGGACGCCGAAGATCAAGGGCTACGATCTGGGCGACAATTATGGCAACACGTTCCGCGTCGAAGATGGCGTGATAAAAGTCGGCTACGACGCCTACGATTCGTTTGATAAACGCTTCGGGCATCTGTTTTATAAGCAGCCATTTTCGAACTATCGCTTTCGCGTCGAGTACCGTTTTGTCGGCGAGCAATGCAAGGGAGGCGAGGGCTGGGCGCTTCGCAATAGCGGCGTGATGCTGCATGGCGAGTCGCCCGAAGAGATGACCAAGGACCAGGACTTTCCGACCTCGATCGAGGTTCAGTTGCTCGGCGGCGATGGCAAACGTCCGCGGACCAACGCCAATCTTTGCACCCCCGGCACAAACGTCGTGAAGGAGGGCAAGTTGTTCACGCCGCACTGCACCAGTTCGTCATCGAAGACCTATCACGGCGACCAGTGGGTGACTGTCGAGATCGAAGTCCGGGGGAACGATGTGATCCGCCACTTGATCGATGGCGAGGTGGTTCTGGAATACACCAAGCCGCAGTTGGATGAACGCGACGCCCACGCCGCCAAATTGATCGAAAAGGCGGGGACGAAGATGTTGTCCGGCGGATCGATCTCGCTGCAATCCGAGAGCCATCCGATCGAGTTCCGCAAGGTCGAGATCATGCTGTTGGATTGAGGCAGATCAAAACAGCGTATAGATGAAAGGGGCTGCTGCGGTGCTCGACAGCATCAGCAGTGCACCGAGCAGCAGTAGCGCGATCAGGATCGGAGCGAGCCACCACTTTTTGTTGAACCTCAAGAATTCAACCAGCTCGCTCAGGAACGATTGCTCGTGGGAAGCGTTGGCGATTTCGGCGAATTTGTCGTCTTGATCTTCCATTGTTCACGCTCGAGTTGATTGGGGCGGGAGGCCCCGCGGCCTGCTGCATCGATGTTGGGGCTTTCCGTCGCGCCTTGCCTAATATTGTTTCAAGTAACGCTCGGCCCCGACCTCTGGCTCCGCCGCGATCCAGTGGCTGGGCCGCTTCGATTCTTTGCGGCCCAGCGGATCGTGCCCCGCGATTCGCAGGATCAGCCCCAGCGGCGTGATGATCCCATAATAAATGATCGCTAAGGTCATGTGAGAGACCAGCCAGCGGATTGGAAAGACGGCGATCATCCACCCGACAAGCAGTGGCTTCAGTATCCGCGGAACCACCGCACCGATCGCGGCGCTGGCGACAGCAGCGGCGGTCATTGCTCCCGCTAGGTTCGTCGAACCTGCGTGCCAGCGGAAGCCGGCGGCGACGGCGAGGATCAGTCCCAGTAGGAAGCCAAACTGGCGGAGCGTCTTGTCGTCGGGAGCGGTCGCGATCTCGGAACGCTTTCTGGGGTTGAGACTCTCGGGGTTGAGTGATTCGATTGTCGGTTCTTGGTGCGAGTTTTCGGATTTCAGCACGATGCAGTTTTCTAAAACCAAGACGTCGATCTCGGTCTTCGCGAAACAACGAAAAGCGTCTTCGGGAGTGCAAACGATCGGTTCGCCGCGAACGTTGAAGCTTGTGTTGACCAGGACCGGGCATTGAGTCTGTTGGTAGAAGTCGGTCAGCAGTTGATGCAGTCGCGGGTTGCGGACGCGATCGACGGTTTGCAGTCGCGCCGTGCCGTCGATATGAGTCACTGCGGGGATCTCGTTGTGCGGACTCCGTTTCGGTTCGGCCACCTTGGTGACAAACGACATGTAGGGGCTGTCGTGCGGCGGTGCGATGTCGAACCAATCGGCCGCCAGTTCTTGAAGTACGATCGGGGCAAACGGCCGAAAGCTCTCGCGGCGTTTCACTTTGTCGTTCAGGCTCGACTGCATTTGTGGAGCCCGCGCGTCGGCCAAGATGCTGCGTGCGCCGAGCGCTCGCGGACCAAACTCCATCCGGCCGTGAAACCAGCCGACGACCTTCCCTTCCGACAAGAGTTCCGCCACGCGGCGCGTGAGCTCTCGATCGTCATCGATTTGTGTGTAGCGAGCCGCTTGTCGATCGAGGAACTGCGAAATCGCGGCGTTGGTGTAGCTGGGGCCCAGCAGGCTGCCGGCTTGTGAATCTTGGTCCGGTTGAACAGTGCGTTGTTTGTTCAACAGTTGGTGCCAAGCAAGCAGCGATCCGCCGAGTGCGCCGCCTGCATCTCCGGCAGCCGGTTGAACCCAGATGCGCTCAAACGGTCCCTCCCGCAACAGTCGCCCGTTGGCAACGCAATTCAGCGCGACGCCTCCGGCAAGAACCAGGTTTTTGCAAGCGGTTCGTCGGTGGATGTGCCTGGCCATCGCCATCACGATCTCTTCGATGACCGCTTGAACGCTGGCTGCCATGTCGAAATGTTGCTGCTGCAATTCCGATTCGGGGGCTCGTGGCGAGATCTGAAATAGGTCCCTGAACCGACGATTCGTCATCGTCAGTCCGCGGCAGTATTGGAAGTAACGCATGTCCATCCAAAAGCTGCCGTCGTCGCGGATGTCGATCAAATGCTCACGGATCGTGTCGGCATAGATCGGCGATCCGTAAGGCGCCAACCCCATCAGCTTGTATTCGCCGCTGTTGACCTTGAATCCGCAGTGATAGGTGAACGCGGAATAGAGTAGTCCCAGCGAGTGCGGGAAATTGATTTGGTGATCGGTTTGGAGTTTGTTTCCGCGACCGACGCCCCAAGTTGTTGTGGCCCACTGACCAACGCTATCGAGCGTTAAGAAGGCCGCTTCTTCGAACGGGCTGGGGAAGAATGCGCTCGCCGCGTGGCTCTGATGATGCCCGGTGAAGATCAGCTTGGCTTTGGGCGCGTCGGCGAGTTCTCGCCGCAATCTGCGTTTGATGAATAACTTGTCCTTTAACCAGACCGGCATCGCGGCGGCAAAGCTGCGGAAGCCCGCGGGAGCGACCGCCAGATAGGTCTCCAGCAGTCGTTCGAACTTCACAAACGGCTTTTCATAGAAGGCGACGTAGTCGAGATCGGCTCGCGAGAGTCCGGCTTGTTCCAGGCAAAAAGCGATCGCATGTTCGGGGAAACTTGCGTCGTGCTTGCACCGCGTAAAACGTTCTTCCTGCGCCGCCGCAACGATCGCTCCGTCGACGATAAGTGCCGCCGCGCTGTCATGATAAAAAGCGGAGATCCCCAGGATCGCGGTCATGGAAGCTTATGCGAGGTTCATTGGTAGGGGCGAAGCACGGGGGACGCACTGACGATGATATCCGATTCGAATTGCCGAAGCGTCGGCGTTAAAGCGGCGGGGCGTCCGGTGACGGCAGCTTTATGCTGCCGGAATATGCACGGTTGCAACGCAGCCGGTGGGGCTGCTGTCGATGGCGATCCGGCCGCCGGCTAGTTCGATCACGCGTTGGGCTTTGCAGAGGCCCAGCCCAAGTCCGCGGCCCGCTTCACGCCCGCTGAAGAATGGGTCGAAGGCGTGCCGTCGTTCCCGTTTGTTCAGTCCCGGCCCGCTGTCGGTGATCCTCAGTCGCAGCATTTTGTCAGCGCGAACCAGTTCGACGGCGATCTGACCGGGAGGGTGGATCGCTTCGCAGGCGTTGCGCAACAGAGAGCGGATCGCGTCGGCAATCTGTCCGCGGTCGATGGTGGCTCGGCAATCGGGGGTGACCTGCGAGGAGATCGCGATGCCGTCGATCGCGCTGCTGGCGGTGAATTCATCCACGATCTGGCGGACCAATTCCGAGACGTCTTCGGGGTCGTTGTCGTCGGCAATCTTCGGCTGCGGCGGATTCGCGAAGAACATCGCGTCGGCGATCATCTCATACGCACGCATCGCTTGGTTGACGATAGCCGCGAGCATTCGCTTGCGATCGGGAGAGTTCTCGTCGCGGGCGAGGCTCTGCGCCCGAGTCGAGATGTTGGCCAGCGGATTGTTGATCTCATGGCTGAGCCCATAAGCAAACTCCTTTAACGCCGCGAGCTTCTCTGCCTTGAGCGTCTTAACGAGCTGAGCGTTTGTCGCAGCGGCGCGGTCGGTAGTTTGCAGAAGCCGCGCGAGGTCGAGTTTGTTGCCGCCGAAATCGGGACATGTTTGCGGGAGGTTGGTGGCGTCGACCAATCGAGGCCAGGTCTGTTGCCAAGCCGATGGAACGACCGGGCCGGTGACCTGCAGCCATCGCTCGGGGGAATCCCACGCGGTGGCATCGCGGTGCAGTTCGCACCAGTGGGGATGGAAGCTCTGGAGATCGCTGGGCGAATCGCTTTGGCGGTCGCTGTCGCGGAATGCAGCAGCGAGCACAGCGGGAGCTTGGTTGGCTAGGTTGCTGAGCGTCAGGAGAGCCGCGTTATTGGAAGCTGCACACTCCAACAGCATCCAAATCCGCAGTGCGGGATCGGATTCCAGCAGCGCTCGAAGCGCGTCGGAGGTGGGTTGCAGGAACTGTTGAGCCAGTTGGTTTGCGGTGGCGGTCGACAGCGGCAGCCACCAGCGTGAGCCATTCCACGAGATCGACGGCAGCAGCCCGGTTTGGTTCATGGGGATTCCGCGTCGGTCCGGCATCCAGTCGGGCATCGGTTGCGAGACTGGTGGATCGCCGATTTCGCTGGCTTACAGTTCGGTAACGTCTAGTGTTCCGCTTTGCGTTCGATCTCCAGCAGATCACAGCCGCGAGCGATCAGATCTTCGATCGCAAAAGGCTTCTGCATGAAGTCGTTGGCGCCTGCGTCGCGGAGCGATTGAACTTTATCTTGTTCGATCATGCCCGAGATGCAGATGATTTGAACGCTGTCCATGGCAGGATCGCTGCGGACGCGTTGGCAAACCTCTTTGCCGTTGATATCGGGAAGCATGACATCGAGGATCACCAGGTCGGGGCGAAACTCTTTGACTTGCATCCCCGCATCGAAGCCGTTGTTGGCGGTGCGGAGATCGAAGCGGCCATCGCGCTCCAGGCCTTCGACGATCAGTTCGACCAAATCGACATCGTCGTCGACGACTAGGATCTTCTTCTTGCCGCTTTCGAGAGCGTCGGTCGGAATCCCGTTGTCCTTCATAAAGGAATACAGGAGGTCGCGTGGAATCCGCCGGAATCGGCTGCCAGGGACTCGGAAGCCCTTGAGCGTTCCGTTGTCAAAACAGCGAATGATCGTTTGTTGGCTGACCTTGCAAATCTTGGCAGCCTCGCCGGTGGTAAAGACCGTTTTTGTGGTCATAGCATTCATCCTCCCTGCATGAGCCTGAGTTCGCCAGGCAATCCGTCGCTCCCGTCCGAAAGAACGACCGGGTGATTGAGACAGTCTGGTAGCTGAAGGAACGTCTTAAGCTTCAGATCTGGCTCGTCGACAAAAACCCGTTGCGTTGCCTATACGTGATAGGGGCAGCCTACAGGTCGCATTCGGCAAGGGCATCCGGCCCTTCCCTGATTGCCAGGTTTGCCAACTCTGGGAATTATACCTAAGACGCGTGACCGGTCAAGATGAATTCGTTTGGGGTAAGCTGCGGCTTTTTAATAGCTTGCGACGATTGGCGGCCTTCTCAATTCGGGCTTGCCGATTGGGGGGGCGGAGTCTGGGGCCGACGCTCCGGCTTGCTGGTTTTTGCCATGTTTTGCGACTCGAGGCGAGCCAGAAGGAGGGCGATGTCGGCGGGCGTGATTCCGCTGATCCGACGCGCTTGGGCGATCGTGATCGGCCGTATCTTCTCGAATTTTTGAAAGGCTTCGGTTCGCAGCGAGCGGATGTTTTTGAAGTCGAAATCGGCGGGGATCTTCTTTTCCGACAGCCGGTTCATCCGCGCGATCTCGGTCTGTTGCCGATTGACGTATCCGGCATACCGCGTGTCGAATTCGACTTGTTGAGCCGCTTCGGCTGAGAGTTCTCGCAGTTGCGGGACGGCTTCTTCGATCTGCTGCCACGTCGTTTCGGGGCGGCAGAGGTACTTGGCGGCTGGTTGTCCCTCGATGCGGCCCGCCTTGAGCCACTGAGTTCCCTGGTCGATCTCGGCCAGTTTGGTTTCAAATCGCTGCCATCGCACGGGATCGATCAAGCCGACGTCGTTGGCGATCTTGGTTAAGCGGCGGTCGGCATTGTCCTGCCGTAGGGTGAGTCGATATTCGGCGCGGCTGGTGAACATGCGATACGGTTCGTCGGTCCCGCTGGTGACGAGGTCGTCGATCAGTACGCCCATGTAGGCGTCTTCGCGGCCGAGAATCAGTGGTTCGCGGCCGGCAACGGTCAGAGCTGCGTTGGCGCCGGCCAACAGGCCTTGCCCGGCGGCTTCTTCGTATCCGGTGGTGCCGTTGATCTGGCCGGCCAGGAACAGTCCGTCGACTAGCTTGCTCTCCAGGTGGGGGCGAAGCTGCTGTGGCGGGCAATAATCGTATTCGACGGCGTATCCGTAGCGCATGATCTGGGCGTTTTGCAGGCCGGGGATCAAGCGGAACATCTGGTCTTGGACATCGCGAGGCAGGCTGGTCGAGACGCCGTTGACGTAGACCTCTTGGGTGTTGAAGCCCTCGGGTTCGAGGAACAGTTGATGCGAGTCGCGTTCGGCAAAACGAACGATCTTGTCTTCGATCGACGGGCAATAACGCGGCCCGGTACTGTCGATCTGGCCGCTGTACATCGGCGCCCGCTGGAGGTTGGCGCGGATCAGGTCATGGACTTGGGCGTTCGTGTGGGTGATCCAGCAGGGGAGCTGCGGGGTGGTGATCGCATCGGTCATGAAGGAGAACGGTTGCGGATCGTCGTCTCCCGGCTGGCGTTCGGTTTGCGAATAATCGATCGTGCGGCCGTTCAGCCGCGGAGGGGTGCCGGTTTTGAAGCGTTCCAGTTGGAAGCCGAGTCGATGCAGGGCGCCGCTGATCCCGGCCGTTGTCCCTTCGCCGGCGCGGCCCCCTTGGGTTTTGGCTTCGCCGGTGTGCATGATTGCTTGCAAAAAAGTCCCCGTCGTCAGCACGACGCAGCGGGCGCGGTAGAGCGCGTCCCCTTTGACTTTAACTCCCGTGATCTGCGGGCGTCCGTCGATCGTTTCGGTGACCAAGTCCTCGACGACTTCCTGCCGCAGCCAGAGGTTGGGCTGTTCCTCGATTAAGCGTTTGATCTCGATCTGGTACGCCTTTTTGTCGGCTTGGGCACGCGGGCTGTGCATCGCCGGCCCCTTGCGTCGATTGAGCATGCGGAACTGGATGCCGGTCCGATCGGTCGCGATGCCCATCAGGCCGCCGAGGGCATCGACTTCGCGGACGATATGCCCCTTGGCGACGCCGCCGATCGCCGGATTGCAGCTCATTTGGCCGACGGTATCGAGGTTGGTCGTCAGCAGGGCCGTCTTGGCTCCCAGCCGGGCCGCCGCCGCGGCAGCTTCGGTTCCGGCGTGCCCGGCGCCGATTACTAGGACATCAAAATCGTATTCCGCCGCAAACATATTGTTTACCTAGATGAGCCGTGTGTTTGATTCAAGTTGATCCGCTGAAAATGCCGAACCGAACAAGGGGTGTGCATGACCGGCACGACCCGCAATTTGAGTGCGACAGGAAGAATCAGCATTCGCGACGATGGTTTGCTCGTGCAAATCGCAGCTCGCGACCGATCTGACCGGAGCGATAGGGATCCATGGGACAAAAGCGAATTCACCGAACGTTGGCGGTCTTGTGTGCCATTCCTTTATATTGTTGCACAAACGTCGCCGTTGCCCAGGCACCTGCGATGCAGGCCAGCGTGATCGCAACGCCTCCGGCGACGCAGGACTTCGGGGCTGGAGTGTTCCTGAACAACACCAGCTTTGATATCCCCTTTTCGGTCGAGCGGACGGGGGCCCAGCCGGTCGAGGTTCAATTATTTGTCTCGCGAGACCAGGGGAAGACGTGGAAGTTCTTCGCTCGGCAGCCGGCTAACGAAAGCGGGTTCCCGTTCCAGGCTCCCGAGGATGGCGATTTTTGGTTCTCCACGCGAACGATCGATGCTCGCGGGATCTCGTATCCGACCGGCAACATGGCGCCGCAGTTGCGCGTGTTTGTCGACACGACCAATCCGCAGGTTCAGGCGACAACCGATTCGGATATCAACGGCCAGATCGTGTTGGATTATGCGATCACCGATGTGGCGGTCGACGAAGAGTACATGCAGTTGGAGTACATGACCGATGCGGTTCGGCAGTGGATGCCGATCTCGATCGAAGGTCGCCCGGGGCGTCGTCCCGAGGATGGTGCTTTGGTGGGGCGGATCACGTGGCAGCCGCAAACCGAATGGCGTCAGGTCTACGTGCGAATGATCGTCCGCGACAAAGCGGGCAACCAAACCGTCTTCAACGAACAGGTGCAACGCCCTCGCGTGGCATCGAATCCGATGACGTTCGCTAGCGGCCAACGTCAGCCGGGCCTGGGGATGGCTGCGACCGCGGTTTCGGATCGCTCGACTTTCCGTGGCAGCCCAACTTACGCTCAGCCTGCGACGACTCCCGGTTACACTCAGCCAGCCTATCGGTCGGCTCAAGCGGCTCCTGTCGCCAATCCGGCTTATCCTCCCGCGACAGCGCCCGCACCGTCGACTGGTCAGCCGGCTGCGGCGACGAACCCCGCGTACAATTACACGCATCCCACGACGTCGCAGTATCGCGGCGCGGTCCCGATGACGGCGCGAGCGGTTAGCGATACGCAAGGCTTTGGGCTCAATCCTCCGCTGCAGCAACAGCAGCAGCAACCGCCTGTCGGTGGGCAGACTCCGAATTTCGCAGCGACCGAGCCAGCGGCTTCGTCGTATTCGCCTCCTAGTGCGCCGCAGCAAAACCAGTCGATGCAGCGACCCGCGGCACCTCGCGAGGCATTCCGTCCGCTGCAGGGGACTCAGGTCAGTGCGTCGACGCCAGCAGAGACTCAGTCGCCGGCGGAGGCCAGCGGCGAACGACAGGCTCGATCGTTGTCCTTGAACGACACGCCGAGAGTGACGCGGTCGAAGCAGTTCAGTCTCGATTACGAAGTGGAATCGGTCGGCAACGGCGGGGTCGAAGCGGTTGAGCTTTGGGGAACTCGCGACGGCGGCCAGACTTGGCAGCGTTGGAATGCTGATCCCGACAAGCAGAGCCCGTTTGATATCGAAGTGTCCAAAGAAGGCATTGTTGGGTTCCGGATCGTGATCGTGGCGGCGAATGGGTTGACCACGCCGCGGCCTGTCTCGGGAGATCCAGCGGATATTTACGTGCTGGTCGACACCACGGCGCCACAGACTCGGGTGACCGGGGCGACTTATGGCGACGAGAGCTATACCGGTTCGTTGATCATCGATTACGCCTGCAACGACGAAAACTTTGGCCCACGTCCGATCAGCCTCGCCTTTTCCGATTCGCTCGACGGTCCCTGGACCACGATCGCCACCGGATTGGCGAACACGGGGCGTTACATTTGGCCAGCCGATCCGCAATTGCCTCGCGAGATCTACTTGCGAGTCGAAGCGACCGACAAGGCGGGGAACGTCGGCGTGCATGCGTTGGACGTGCCGATCTCGGTGCAGGGCTTGTCGCCGCAAGGCCGGATCAACGGGTTCCAGCCGATCGAAGGGCAACCCGAAGGCACACAAGCCGCTCTGCCCCGAGCAAGCTTTCGATAGAACCAGCGTCGGTTTTCGGTTTCCGCGATTCCGTGTTACTTGCTATCTGCCCTATAATGTGTAGGTGTCGAAGGCAAGTGGGGCACGGGAGGCTTGGCCGATGTCGGACGACGCCGTCAATAATCCTCACGACCGGTTTGTTCGCCGGTTCTTAGGCGAGATCGATCAGGTTCGCCAGCTCGTGTTGTGGCGTCTGCCGCCAGAGGTCGTGGCGGAGTTGGATCTCGATACCATCGCTCCCGCGAAGCAGTCGTTTGTCGATCAGACGTTGCGGGAGAGCCTTTCGGATCTGGTCTTTGAAGTCGCGTTGGCTGGCGGCGGCGAGGCGTTGGTTGTGTTGTTGTTCGAACACAAATCGACCCCCGATGCGATGACGTCGTTCCAGGTGTTGCGTTATATCGTTGGGGTGTTGGACCAGCGGCAACGCGATTCGCTGCCGTTGTGCTGTGTGATTCCGATTGTGTTGTATCACGGCGTGCGGCCATGGAATGTCGCTCGATCGCTGCCGGAACTGATCGATGCTCCTGCATCGCTGCAGCCCTATGTTCCGTCGTTTACGATGCCGTTGATCGATCTGAGCTGTTGCACCGATGAAGAATTGCGTACCGAATCGCTTTTCTTCGCGTACATGTCGCTGCTAAAATACATCGGGCGCGATGAACTGCCCGAGCGGCTGCCAGAGCTTTTGCGGCTGTTTCGCAAATTGCTCCCCCCGGCGACGGGATTGTCTAGCCTTGAAACGATCCTCCGCTATCTGGTCAGCGGAACCGACCGAGTGACTCGCGACCAGTTGCGGACGGCGGTCGCCGACGCATTGCGAATCGAAGGAGAGAGCCTGATGCCAACTATCGCTGAACAGTGGTTACAAGAGGGGATTGAGAAGGGGGTTCAAGCAGGTGTTGAAAAGGGGGAATGGATCGGCCGGATCCGGACGCTTCAGGAGGTCTTGAGCCGCAAGGTCGATTCTGTCGAGTCGTTGATGTCGCTGCAGGTGAGCGAGCTTCAGCAGCTGGCCGGCGATTTGAGCGAGGCGTTGCCAAAAGAAGGGCGTTGAGCTCGAGCGACTGTCGGGTGTTGTCGTGGCGGAAAGCCGCTACAGTTTTCGATTGAAATGCACACCGCTCCAAATGTTCGTCACGTTTATTTGCCCGCCGATCGATTCCGACCATGCCGCTTCTGAACGCTTTTGATCTGCTGACCGCCGCCAGCGACTCCGCCCCCAGCGCGGTCACCGTCTTGTTTGGCGACGATCCGATGCTGCGTAGCTGGACGTTGCGGAAGCTGTTGGGCTTGGATGCGGCGGAAGAGGATCGCCCCGACAGTATCGATCTCGATGGCGAACTGGCGGAGTGGAAGGATGTCCGGGATGAATTGCAGACCGGATCGCTCTTTTCGATGGGGCAACCGCGATCGATCGTCGTCCGCGACGCCGACAAATTTGTCTCCAAGTACCGCGCGGAATTGGAGGCGTACGTCGCCAAGCCCTCTTCGGCGGGGTTGCTGCTGTTGGAACTGAAGTCGTTTCCCGGCAACACGCGACTCTATAAAGCGATCAACAAAACCCATCTGTTGGTCCAGTGTGCGATTCCGACCGGCAGCGGCCGCAGCACCAAGCCCGATCTGAACAAGCTGAAGTCGTTTTTGTGCGGGTTCGTCGCGGCGCGACACCAGTGCAAACTGCAGAAGGGGGCCGCCGAGACGCTGGTCGAGCTGTCCGGCACCTCGCTGGGGCTGCTCGATACCGACATCGCCAAGCTAGCGGTTTGCGTCGAGCGGGGGGCACCGGTCACGGACGACATGGTCCGCAAGTTTGTCGGCGGCTGGCGCAGCAAGACGACCTGGGAGATCATCGATGCAGCGACCGAAGGGAATTCGGGTGAAGCGCTGCGACAACTGGATCACCTGATCGCCAGCGGCGAGAAGGCGTTTGCACTGCTACCGCAGATTTCCTGGTCTCTGCGGCGACTGGGGCTCGCCGCCGCGGCGATCGATTACGCGGAGAAGTCGGGCCGCCGGATCTCTTTGTCCGACGCGCTGCAGCAAGCTGGCTTCCGTCCGTTTGATATGAAGAAGGCCGAAGCTCATCTCCGGAAGATCGGTCGACCTCGCGCCCAACGGATGCTCGGCTGGCTGTTGGATGCCGACTTGAAGCTCAAAGGAACCCACTCGACCGACGATCGGGCGCGTTGGGTTTTGGAGGAGTTGTTCCTCAAAATGGCTAGCTGAGCTGCGGTTTTGGCCGTTTGAGAATGCTTGCAAAGGCTGCTGCGGAAATTCTGTTCCGGCGGGTGATATCAGCTGTCGGAGTTCGGGGAAGACACGTTTTGCCCGACTTTGTCCCGTTTTGCGGCATTTGGTGGGAGGTTACCGGAAAATAGTCGAGATATCCGACAGCGAACGCGTTGACAGGTAATTTGAAGAATTTGTACGATATGGGGCTTCGACAAGCTGATAAGTCAATATGTCCGCAAAGAGCGTTGCTCCTAATTCCGTAATCTGAGATTCCGTCATGGCCGTTCCAAAACGCAAGCATTCTAACAGTCGTACCAACAAGCGACGTTCGCACGATCACTTGAGCCGCAAGCAATTGACCTATTGCCCCCAGTGCAGCTCGGCAACGCCGACTCACACCGTATGCCCAAAGTGTGGGTACTACATGGGACGCACGATTGTTGAAGTCAACGAAGAGTAGACCGCAGCTCGGTTCATCTCATCTGACATCTCTACACTAAGCAATCGCAAATCGCTTGGATTTGCTGCATTGCCGTTGGTCTATGGACGCTCATGGTTTCGCTCGAAGTGCAAAAGATCGGTTTTCTGTTCCCCGGGCAAGGCGCTCAGTCCGTCGGCATGTGCCGCGACCTGATTGAGCAGAAGCCGGTTGCCCGCGAGGTGTTTGATCGCGCTTCGGCAATCCTGGGCTATGATCTGGCCGACGTTTGTCTGGCGGGCCCCGAAGAGCGGCTCTCGGCAACCGAATACAGCCAGCCAGCTCTGTTTGTCAGCAGTATCGCTGCAGTCGAGGTGCTGCGAGCCGAGCAGCCGCAGGTCGTTGAAAAAGCGACGGTCGCCGCGGGGCTGAGCCTTGGCGAATATACCGCTGTCTGTTTCGCTGGCGCCTTGGACTTCGAATCCGCTGTGCGATTGGTGCAGCGACGCGGTCAAGCGATGCAAGCCGCTGCCGATGCTGTCGAAAGCGGCATGTCGAGCGTGCTGGGCATGGACGCGGAAAAACTAGCCGCGTTGTGCGAACAGGTCGCGGAGCCGGGCGAAGTCTTGCAGATCGCTAATTTGCTGTGCCCAGGAAATATCGCCGTCTCGGGCCACAAGACCGCGTTGGCCCGACTGGAACCCGCCGCGGCGGAAGCGGGAGCGATGAAAGTGGTCCCGTTGAGCGTGGCTGGCGCATTTCACACGCCTCTAATGGCATCCGCTGTCGAAGCGCTGACCGAAGCGTTGGCGGAGATGCCGATCGTCGAAGCCAAGATCCCGGTCGTGTCGAATGTCGATGCCAGTGCACACACCTTGCCCGATGAGATCCGCAGCCTGTTGGCTCGCCAAGTCGTCAATCCCGTGCGGTGGGAAGATTCGGTCCGGCAGATGATTGCCGATGGAACCGAAGGCTTCTTGGAAGTTGGTGCCGGACGCGTGCTGCGAGGCATTTTGCGTCGGATCGACCGCAAGATGCCAGCCGACGGCTTCGGCGACGCGAAATAGCCGACTGTGCCACCGCGGCCTCTCTTACCTTCTCGAATCAATCCACGAACACCGAACAAAGAACTAGACGTATGAAACTCTCGCTCTCCGCAGATTTGAACGGACAGGTAGCCATCGTGACCGGCGCGTCGCAAGGGCTTGGCAAATCGATCGCCCTGACTCTGGGAGCCAACGGTGCGACTGTCGTCTGCGTCGCTCGCAACGCCGAAAAGCTAGCTGCAACGGTTTCGGAGATCGAAGCGGGTGGCGGTAAAGCCGAAGCCTTGGCTTGCGACGTCACCGATCGCAAAGCTGCTGCCGAAGCGATCACCGGAACGCACGAAAAGCACGGCCGTCTGGACATCTTGGTCAACAACGCCGGCGTCACTCGCGACAAGCTGATGCGTGGAATGACCGACGAGCAGTGGGACGAAGTGATCGCGACGAACCTGACGAGTTGTTTTGTATGTTGTCGTGCTGCGGCAAGCATCATGCGTCGCGCGAAATATGGCCGAATCATCAACATGGCCAGCATCTCGGGGATCATCGGAAATCCAGGTCAAACGAACTACTCGGCGTCGAAGGCGGGTATGATTGGTTTGTCGCGATCGCTGTCGCGTGAACTGTGCAGCCGCGGTGTGACCGTCAACGCGGTCGCTCCCGGATTTATCGCCAGCGAAATGACAGCCGCCTTGGGCGACGTGGTGTTGGCTGAAGTGGAGAAACAAATTCCAGCGAAGCGCGTCGGGCAGCCGGAAGACGTGGCGGCGACTGTCCTGTTTTTGGCAAGCCCTGCGGCTAGCTACATCACCGGGCAGTGTCTGGTTGTCGACGGCGGCATGACGGGCTGATCGAACCGGTTTTTGTCAGATTTCTGTCCATAAGGGGCGGATGCTGCGAAATATCGGAAAAAACCGGGCTCTTGACGCTAGGAGAATGCCTGGCGGATATTGACCCTGTTTGTACGCATCCTCTATCTTTTGGAATCCTCAACGTTTGACGCACGTGTCGCAAAGCGGCGCTCGAATCAAATCATTAATTTTAGAAAACACTGAATACCAGTTTTTGGAGAACGCCGGATGGCATCGATTGAAGAACGCGTGGTCGACATTGTCGCAGAGCAATTGGGCGTGGACAAAGAGAAGATCACCCGAGATACCTCGTTTGTAAACGACCTGGGTGCGGACTCCTTGGACACCGTCGAGCTTGTGATGGAACTGGAAGAAGAGTTCGACATCAACATTCCCGACGATTCGGCTGAGAAGATCCAAAAGGTCGGCGAAGCGATCGACTACATCGAAAAGGAACAGGCTGCTTCGTAAGCCTGACTTTTCAATCCGTATGACGCAGTGCCGCCAAAGCCAGGACGCTTGAATAAAGCCTCGCGTCTGGTCTGGCGGCATTACTTTTATTATGGGGCGACTGTTCGAGTCACCTTCGCGTCTGTCGCGTTCTACGGCGACCGGCGGGATCAATTGGAACCTAAAACATGAATCGACGGGTCGTTGTGACCGGGATGGGCGTCGTCACTCCGCTTGGTTGCGAAGTTGACGAATTGATGCAAAACCTGCTGGCTGCCAAGAGTGGCATTCGGGACTTGGTTTACCTTGACACGAACGAGTTCAAGGTCAAGTTTGGTGGAGAGGTTCACGACTTCTCGCCAGAGCCCTACGTGGTCAAGAAAGAAGCGAAGCGAGTCGACCGGTTCTCCGCGTTTGCGATGTACAGCGCGGGCCGAGCCGTCGATCAATCGGGCATCGATTTCTCGAAAGAGAATCCCGATCGCTGTGGCGCGATTATTGGATCGGGTATCGGTGGTCTGTGGGAAATCGAAACCCAGATGCAGCGTTTGATCGCCAAGGGGCCCGATCGGGTCAGCCCCTTTGTGATCCCCAAGCTGATGCTGAACGCGGCTGGCGGTAACGTTTCGATCACCTATGGCCTGCGAGGACCTAACTTCGGCGTCGCCACGGCTTGTGCTAGCGCTGCCAATGCGATGGGCTGTGCGCTGCGATCGATCCAGACTGGCGAGACCGATGTGATGGTCACCGGCGGTAGCGAAGCGGCGGTCACGCCGATGGCGTTGGCTGGTTTCCAAAACATGAAAGCGCTTTCGACTCGCAACGACGATCCGCAGCGAGCCAGTCGTCCGTTCGACAAGGATCGCGATGGGTTTGTGTTGGCCGAAGGCGCTGGCATCCTGGTCTTCGAGGAATACGAACACGCCAAAGCTCGCGGTGCAAACATCCTGGCCGAGATCCTTGGCTTTGGCACCACAGCCGATGCGGGGCACATCACGTCGCCCGACGCCCAAGGCGCTGGAGCCGGCCGCGCGATGGCCGAAGCGTTGTCCGATGCGAAGCTGAATCCAGCGGACATCGGATACATCAATGCCCACGGCACCAGCACTCCGCTGGGCGACAAGGCGGAAACGCAAGCTGTGAAGACAGTCTTTGGCAGCGACGCGAAATCGGTCTCGATCAGCAGCACCAAGAGCGCCCTGGGGCACTCGCTGGGAGCCAGCGGCGGGATCGAATTGGTGATCTGCATCAGTGCGATCAACAATGGCAGCATCCCACCGACGATCAACCTGGACACTCCCGATCCCGATTGCGACCTCGACTACACGCCTCGCGAGGCGCGTCAGAAGAACGTCAAGATTGCGATGAGCAACAGCTTCGGCTTCGGTGGCCACAACGCATCGGTCATCTGCGGCAAGGTTTAGTCCTTGTTGTTGAGTTTGCCGCGGCGATCGCGTTGCGATAGCCGTGTCGAGGAATCGCCAACCGCTGGGTTCGCCCGGCGGTTGGACCACGCCTAAGCTTCGGCTCCCGCGGGATCGCGAATCCATGGACTTCGGCTGGCTCTCGCTGCTCCCTCCGCTTGTCGCCATTCTGCTGGCGATCTTCACGCGTCGAGTGATCCCCTCGTTAGTTCTTGCTGTTTTTGTCGGCGTTGCGATCTTGCAGTTCGCCGGCGATCAGTCACGGTCTTTGTCGCAACGGATGTTCGTCGACACGCCTTGGTCGATGGTCGAGGATCACCTCTGGTATGCGGTCACCGGCGGTGGCTCGCTGGATCCCTTTGCCGCACTTGTCTCGGTTGTTTCGCTCGACTTTCGCGGTGCTGGCGATTCGCTCTCAGCGCTCGCCACTTCGGATCATCTGCGCGTCTTCTATTTCACGATGCTCTTCGGCGCCTTGGTCGGGATCCTGCATGCCGGCGGGGCGATGCGGAGTCTTGTGTTGCGGTTGGCGATGCATGTGCAGACGCGTTGCGGCGGCCAGTTGCTGATCTGGCTGTGTGGGATGCTGATCTTCTTCGACGATTACGCGAACACGCTGTTGGTCGGAACGACGATGCGGTCGACGGCCGATCGGATGCGATTGTCTCGCGAAAAGCTGGCTTATCTGGTCGATTCGACCGCCGCGCCGGTGGCGGGACTGTCGTTGGTCAGCACGTGGGTTGCGACCGAGATCAGTTACATGAGCGAAGGCCTGGCGGCTCAGGGGAATCCGCAGGGGCTCAGCGGGTTTGATCTCTTTTTGCAATCGCTTCCCTATCGTTTCTACCCGATCTTTGCCCTGGTGCTTGTCGTTGTGATTGCGGCGACGGGACGCGATTTCGGGCCGATGAAGGCGGCGGAAGATGGTGCCGCCAAGGAACCGGAGGATGTTCGCGAGAGCAGTTTGCCGCAGTTGCACGATGCTCCCGCTTGGACCGCTATCGTGACGATCGCCGCAACGATCGGCGCGATCTTGTTTGCGCTGTATCGAACCGGCAGCGTCGAGGATCCCGACGTGGGTCTGCTGAGGTACTGGGGCCAGTATGTTGGCAATGCCGATCCCTACAACGCGCTGATCTGGGGTGGGCTTGTCGGTTTGCTGCTGTCGTTGACGACGACCTATTGGTGCGGTGCGAAATCGATCGGGCCGTTGATTGTCGGAGCGTTCGACGGGATGCGTCAGTTGATGCCAGCGATGGTGGTGCTGTTGTTGGCGTGGACGCTATCGCGGCTGACGACCGCCGATTTTCTGGACACTCAGGGTTTTCTTGGCGATTGGATTCGCGAGGCCAATGTCTCGTCGGTCTGGATTCCGACGCTGGTCTTTGTCGTTTCGGGAGTCGTCGCGTTTGCGACGGGAACCAGTTGGGGAACGATGGGCTTGCTGGTGCCGCTGTCGATCCCGATCGCGATCGCCAGTTCGAGCGATCCCACGATCCTGTATGCCACGGCGGGAGCTGTCTTGTCGGGTGCGATCTTTGGCGATCACTGCTCGCCGATTTCCGATACGACGGTCTTGTCGAGCCAGGCCAGCGGATGCGATCACATCGCGCACGTCAAGACTCAGATCCCCTACGCGCTGCTGGCGGCGGGCGTTTCGATTTTGTTTGGCTCGCTCCCCACCAGCCTTGGCGTCTCGCCGTGGTGGATGTTGATCGTCGGCTGCGTCGCAACGTATGCCGTCGTCCGGGCGTTCGGTAAGCTGCCCAGCGATTCCGCCGAATAAGGCGGCTGGCAAGCTATTCGACCAGCGTCGGCTCGGTCGCGTTGCTGGCTCGCGTCTCTTTTAATCCGGTGCCATCGCGCGTGTAGCCCAGCACGTCGTGCAGCTTGGAAAACTTGTTGACTCCGGTGCTGAATTCGATCTCGCGGCCATTGAATTGGCAGGGATGTTGGTACCCGCACGCGTACGATAGCGACAGCAGTTCCTTGCGGAAGCTTTGGATGTAGCGGGTCATTCGCTTTGCTTTGTCGTCGACGTCCAGTCCCGCTTGCAGCCAGCGGTTCTGGGTCGCGACGCCCGCGGGGCAGTGGTCGGTGTGGCACTTGCGGGCTTGGATGCATCCGATCGCCAGCATCGATTCGCGGGCGATTTGGATCGCGTCGCAGCCCATCGCAAACGCGATCACTGCGCGGTCGGGGAAGCCCAATTTTCCGCTGCCAAACCAGACGATGTCCTTGGAGATTCCTTGGGCTTGGAAGATCGGGTAGACGCGAGCGAATCCGATCTTAAATGGCAGTGAGACGTGATCGGAGAAGGTCAGCGGCGCCGCTCCGGTTCCTCCTTCGGCACCATCGATCGTGATGAAGTCGGGGCCTTCGCCACGCTCCCGCATCCGTCCGGCCAGCTTGTGCCAAAAGCCGGTCGATCCGATCGCGCTTTTGATTCCCACCGGCAGTCCGGTGCGAGCGGCGATCCGTTCGATCCAGTCGATCAGTTCGTCGACGGTATCGAATTCGGAGTGAGCGTTGGGAGAGATGCAATCGCGACCGATCGGGATCCCGCGCGTTGCGGCGATCTCGGCGGAGACCTTTTTGCCAGGCAGGATTCCGCCTTTGCCCGGTTTGGCTCCTTGGGAGAGTTTGACTTCGATGCAGCGAATCGATTCGTTGGCTTCGACGCGCTCGGCCAGCACGTCCAGCGAAAACCGTCCCGTCTCGTCGCGAGCCCCGAAATATCCGGTTCCGATCTGCCACATGATATCCGCGCCGTGGCCATGGTAAGGGCTGATCCCTCCTTCGCCAGTGTTGTGAAAACAGTGGGCTTCGCGGGCGCCGATGTTCATCGCCGAGACGGCGTTGGAGCCGAGCGAGCCAAACGACATGGCGGAGATGTTAATCACCGATTGCGGATGGTAGGGCCGTGCCCGATCGTGCGATTGCCCCATGATCTTCAGGCAGGGAATCGCTGTCTTGTCGTCGCTGATGTATTCCGCTTTGTGTTCGGGAAACGGAAAGACAGCGTGTTTGATGATCGGGTATCCGATGCTATAGATCTGCTCGGTCGTGCCGAAACCGAAGTTGCTGTTCTCGCCTTTGGCCGACGCGTAGACCCAGCTCCGCTCATCGCGATTAAACGGCATCTCCTCTTTGTCGTTGGCGACCCAATATTGCCGCATCTCTGGACCGATCATCTCCAGCCAATATCGGATGTGTCCAACGATCGGGAAGTTGTGCAGGATCGTATGCTTCCGCTGCATCGTGTCGTAGATCGCGACGATCAGCAGCAGGCCAACGGTTCCGCCAATTGTCAGCAGCAGCCAGTGATCGGTGATGGCAGCGAACATGTCAGGTCATCCGGTTTGCGGTGATATCGTTGATCGCAGATCGCGCTCGCTGCGGTCTTCGATCGACGAAAACGAGGCGAGCGGATGATGGGTCCAAGGCGGCAGTTGATGCCGTCGCACACGCGTCGCTTAGGTTGCCGCTGGCGGATTCGGCTCTGCTGGAGTCGGCTCTGGAGCGGCAGTCGGTGCGACGGGCGTCCGTTTCCTGGCCCAAGCGGCAGCGCCCAGCACAGCCGCGTCGTCTCCCAGTTCGGCTTGCACGACGCGGAAGCGATTTTTGTAGGGTGCCAGCACCGATTTCTTCGCGGTTCGCGTGACGGTGCCGATAATCAGATCGGGCATCGCTTCGACCAATCCGCCACCCATCACGATCGTGTCGGGAGCCAGCAAGTGGACGATGTTCACGACGGCCAGTCCGATCGTCCGCGAAGCCTCTTCGATCAACTCTTTGACTTCGGTGTCGCCATGCTTGACCGAATCGGCCAACGCACCGCTGCGAATCTCCGAGAGATCCATGCCGGTTTCTTTGTAGAGATGAGGTGCCATCCCGCGGTAAGCCGCTTTGGCCGCTTCGGCTGCGATCGCCAACCGGCTCGCCTCGGCTTCCAAAGTCCCCGACAGATCGTAGCCGCTGGTTCGCGATCCGCTGCTGATCCGGGTGTGTCCGATCTCCATGCAACTGATGTCGGCACCGTGCAGGATGGTGTCTTCGTAAACGCATCCGCCGCCGATTCCGGTCCCTGGAAAAATGCCGACGGTGCATCGCGACTTCTTCGCCGCTCCGTCGACATATTCGCCGTAGACGCCCGCATCGACATCGTTCAGCACATGCACGGGGCAGCCGAATTGTTTGTGAAGGATCTTGCCGATGTTGACGTTTTCCCAGCCCAGGTTGACGCAGACGTGGACCAATCCGGTGTTCGGGTCGACGGGGCCGGGGCAACCGATGCCGATGCCAGCGATCTCTTCGACCTTCGTATCGGTCTCTTCCATCGCCCGCTCGATCGCACCGATGATCCGTTCGATCACCGATTCCGCTCCCGAATTCCCTTTGGTGCGACGCCGACGCCGGCCCAGCGGCTTGAGGTCATGATCGTAAACAACCGCCAGCATTTTCGTGCCGCCTAGGTCGAAGCCAATCCACTTCTTCTTGTCTGTGTCAGCCATGGGGGTCTCGTGATCGGTTGCGATAGGGAAACGGAGGGTGCGTGAACAGGCAGAATAGAGGTTTTTTGCCGATTATTACAGCCCAGCAGGCCGCCGATCGTGGCGTTCGGCGACGGCCGCTACGCTAAAATCGTTCGGTTTGGGGCGGATTCATCTTAGCGATTCGCATTTTTTCCAAATTCTTTTCGCACCGCGACAATAAACTCCCGCCGCCAAGCATCTAGGTTTGTGCCAGTGCCTGTCCGCCAAGTGAAAACCGAGTGAACCAACGCGAATCGACACGATTGAGTGCCGACCAGGCGGCGCAGTTGTACGCGCAGCATGCGGCGTCGTTGTTGCGGTTTCTGACAGGTTTGACGGGGAGCGCTGACGACGCCCAAGACTGTTTGCAAGCGACCTTTGCGATCCTCCAAGAGAAAGGGGGCGCTTCGGCTGCTGGAACTCGCCGAGCTTGGCTGTTCCGCGTGGCTTACAACGAAGCGATGCAGTTGTTTCGCCGTCGCAAATTGGCGGGGCCGATGGAATCGGCGGAAGAATTGCAGCACGCGTCGGCGGGGCACGATTCGCCAGTCGATCGGTTGCTTCGCCAGGAGCGATTGCAGCAGGTGCGGCGCGAGTTGTCGCAGTTGCCCGAGGAACTGCAAGTGATCGTCAGATTAAGGATCGTCGAAGGGTTGAGGTTTCGCGAGATCGCCGACCAATTGCAGATCCCGCTGGGGACGGCGTTGGGGCGAATGCAGACGGCGCTGCGAAAGTTGAGCCAGCAATTGGGCGAAGACTTGTAGGCAGTGGCCGAACCGTCGCCGAGCTTTTGAAAATTGAACCGTTAAGAATTTGAAGACTGTGACAGCTATGAGTAACCAAGAACAGATCGATCGATGTCGGCTGTATCTGCTCGACGAACTGCAGGGGGACGATCTGCAAGCGTTTGAATTGCAGATGCAGTCGTCGCCCGAGTTGTTGGAGTGTATCGCCCAGCAAGCCGATTTGTTGGTCGATCTGGGAGAGGCTTGCCAATCGATCGCCGATCAACCGACCGTGGCCGCGGCTCGCACGTCGACCTCGTTCCTGCGAGTGGCTGGCGTGTTGGCGAGCCTGGCCGCGTTGGTGCTGTTTGTGATTTGGTTTGCACCGGTTGGGCATGCACCGCAGGCCAGTCGGACCAACGGTGGTGGAGTCGACGATGCCTTAGTCGCTCACGCCTGGGCAGAGAATCGCGTCGTCTTTCGCGGCGACGATCTCGACGTCGGGCAGGATGCGACCGTGATCGACTTTGATACCACCGTCGACGAAGTCCCTTCTTGGTTGAGCCTTGGTGTCGCGCAGGTCGAACGCACCGGCGATTCCACATCAGACGAAGGGACCGATCATGAACGAGGTTAACATTTTGTCGAACTGGCGCGGCGCAGTGGCTTGCATCCTGTTGTTGCTTGTCGCCGCGGGCAATCTTTCCGCGGAATACGATCTCTCACGCGACGCGATCGCTCAAGCCGATGGTTCCGCTGCGGAGCCGCCTGTCGAAGGTGAACGCCGAGTGACGGAGTTCGTGAAATCGCATCTGCCCGAGTTGGAGTCGGTGCTTGCTTCGTTGAAGAAACACTCTGCCAAGGAATACCAAAAAGCGATCGGCGACCTTGCGCGAACGTCACGGCGGTTGGAACAGCTGCAGCAGCGCGACCCCGACGGATTTGAATTGGAACTCACCTTCCTGCAATGGCAGACGCGAGTCGACATCGCGTTGGCTCAGTTGCAGGTTCGCGATAACGAAAAGACGCGAGCGCAGTTGCGGAGGTCGCTTGCCAGTCGCGAGCAGGCTCGGGTGGCGAGGGCGCGGCACGATAAGGCTCGGTTGACCGAGCGGATCGCTCGCCTGCAGACCCAACTGCAACGGCTGACCAATCAGCTGGAGAACGTCGACGTTCAGAAGAATGCGGACAAAGCGTATGCCGGGGCGATTCGGCGACTGGATGCCAAACAGGCCCGCCCCAATGCCGCTTCGCGGACGAAGAAGAACGCCAAGCCGAAGCCCGCGGCTGATCCCAAAACGCCAGAAAACAAATAACCCGTCTCGGATTTCCCAATGAAAGAGCGACAAATGATGCATCGAATCGGTCTTGATCAATGGATCGTTTCCAGTCGAGCGGCCTGTTGTGCGGCGGCGATGTTGGTCGCCAGCGTGGCGTTTGCGGCGAAGCCCGATACGCTTGGCGACGATTCCGTCCTGCCGGAGTTGAGCACGCGATTTGCCGTCAGCAACGAGACCTCCGAGATCCCCGACTTTCAAAAGCACATCAGTCCCCTGATGGGACGATTGGGCTGCAACGGTCGTTCCTGCCACGGATCGTTCCAGGGGCGTGGCGGTTTCATGCTGTCGCTGTTCGGCTACGATTTCGAAGCCGATCACAAGGCGATGCTCGAAGCCGATTCGGGGCGGATCGATACCGCCGACGCCGACGAAAGCTTGGTTTTGGCCAAGCCGATCGATGAGGACATGCACGAAGGTGGCAAGCGATTCGACAAAGACGGCTGGGAGTATCGCGTGCTGCGAACGTGGATCGCGGCCGGAGCAAACTACGATGCCAAGCAACGCAAAAAACTGGAACGCTTGGAAGTTGGCCCGGCAGAGATTCTGTTCGATCAAGACAAACAAACGACTTCATTGCGGGCGGTAGCTCATTGGGAAGATGGCACGCGTGAAGAGGTCACCGGTCTGTGCCGGTTCCACACCAACGACGACGCGATCGCGACAATCGATGAGACGGGGAACGTCACCTGCACCGGCGTGGGTGACACGCATGTCGTCGTTTCTTACGACAATGCGGTCGTTCCGGTCACGGTGATTCGGCCTGTTTCGGAATTGACCGGCGACGACTATCCGCAGCTGGAAACGCGGACCGAGATCGATCGCTTGATCGCGGTCAAGCTGCAAAAGCTGGGGATCGTGCCGTCGGAGATCTGCTCCGACGCGGAGTTCCTGCGACGGGCGAGCCTCGACATCTCGGGGACGCTGCCAACCGCGGCCGACGCGGCGGCGTTCATCGCTGACAACAGCAGCGGCAAGCGTCAACGCAAGGTCGAAGAACTGCTCTCCAGCCCCGGTTATGCCGCTTGGTGGACGACTCGGTTCTGCGACTGGACCGGCAATAGCGATGCTCAACTGAACAACGTCTCACCGATCCGTCAGGCACCGACGCAACATTGGTATGAATGGATCCATCGCCGCGTCGAAGAAAACATGCCCTATGACGAAATGGTCGAAGGGATCGTCGTCGCTCAATCGCGTGCGGAGGGGGAATCGTATCGAGAGTATTGCGAAGCGATGGGGGCCGCGTGTCGCAATGGCGAGATGGACGGGTTTGCCGATCGCCCTGGACTGACCTATTTCTGGGCGCGTCGC
This sequence comes from Rosistilla oblonga, assembly GCF_007751715.1. Lineage (NCBI taxonomy): Bacteria > Pseudomonadati > Planctomycetota > Planctomycetia > Pirellulales > Pirellulaceae > Rosistilla > Rosistilla oblonga. Next base: position 433,158 of record NZ_CP036292.1, read on the forward strand.
AATTTCCGACAGACCGAAGACCGAGCGATCGGATTTGCGTATTCCTTTTTAGGTATCCGGATCCAATGTGCTCAGTGCCACAAACATCCTTTCGACCAATGGTCCAAACAGGACTTCGATGAATTCAAGAATCTGTTTCAAACGGTAGGACTCAGGCAGAAGCCGCGCGACAAGGAGGACTTGGAACAGTATGAAGCGATGATGACGAAGATGGATTCCGACCTGAAGGGGAACCAGCTTCGCAGAGAGTTGCAAAAGGAATTCAGTAAGGGGGCGGTGATTCCGTTCCCCGAGATCGTCGAACGCCCGGTTCGCGGCAATGCCAAAATGGTTCGCAAGCCAGGGCAGAAAGCGCGTCGAGTGGTCGAGCCGCCGACGGCCAAGCTGTTGGGAGGCGACTACGTCGAACTGGATGGGATGGCGCGAGAGCAACTGATGCAGTGGCTCCGCGATCCTAACAACCCCTACTTCGCCAAAGCGATCGTAAACCGCGTATGGGCAAATTATTTTGGCAGCGGGATCGTCGATCCGGTCGACGATTTGAATCTCGCCAATCCGCCAAGCAATGCTCCGCTGATGGACTATCTTGCCGATGGGTTCGTCGAAAGCGGATACGACATGAAGTGGCTGCACCGCACGATCGTCGGCAGCGATGCGTATCAACGAAGCTGGCAGACGAACGACACCAACGCGTTGGACGTTCGCAATTTCAGCCACTTTGTGCCGCGACGACTGCCCGCCGAAACGCTTTACGACGCGATCTTGGTTGCGACAGCTAATGACAAGCAGGCGGCTCAGCTGTGCAGCAGCCGCGACGGTCGCGCGGTGGGGATTGCTTCGAGCAGTCCTCGCAACAACGGCCGCGGCTCGTCGTACGCCTTGCAGGTCTTTGGCCGTTCGATTCGCGAATCGAATTGCGATTGCGACCGGTCCGAAGATCCGAACCTGCTGCAAACGGTTTATCTGCAAAACGATGAGGATGTCACCAATCGGCTGTACGACCGCAATGGTTGGCTGGCTGAGCAGATGAAGAGCTTGGGCCAGCCGATGCTGGTTGGCGACGCGGCGATGGCGAAAGCGAAGCAACAAGGCAATGCGGCGCGGCAGCGTCAAATTACGATGCTGAAGAAGCGTCGGCAGGAACTGGTCCAGACGCTCGCCAAGGTGGAAAAGAATGCCTCCAGTTCGGAGGAGCAGCTGAAAAACAAGACCGCTCGATTGACCAAGCAGATCGCTCAAGTCAACCGGCGAATCAAAGCATTGCAAACGGGCGAAGTCCAGGACGTTGTCGCTGGCAAGGCGGCAAAGCTGGACAGCGAACAATTGACCAGCTTGGTCCAGCAGGCCTATCTGCGAACCGTCGCACGTTATCCGGAGCCGGAGGAATTGAGTAGCTCGCTGGCTTATATCGAAGCGGGCGATTCCGTTGCCAGCGGTGTGGGCGATCTTTTGTGGGCGTTGTTGAACACAAAAGAGTTTGTGTTGAATCACTGATGCCTTCGGGTGACGCAAGCAGAATGAAGACGCAAGTTTAGATCGGTGTGATAAGAAATTTGGAGCGATAGTCGATGGGTATCTCAAAAACGTGTGATGGTGTCAGCCGACGCGATGTGCTGCGAGTGGGAGCGTTGGCTGCAGGTGGGTTCTCGCTGACGAACTATCTGAGTATCGCCGAGGCGGGCGAGGTTCAAGCGGGTGCCAAGGCGACATCGGCGATTTTCATCAACCTGCCCGGCGGTCCGTCGCACATGGACACCTTCGATCTGAAGCCCGCAGCCGATGACAAGGTTCGCGGTCCATTCCAACCGATCAAGACGAACGTGCCGGGGATCGAATTTTCCGAGCACCTGCCCAAGCTGGCCGGCTGTGCCGACAAGTTTGCGATTCTGCGTGGTGTCAATCACACGCTGGCCGCTCACGCGTTGGGGCAAGAATATGTGAACACCGGTTCGCGTCCGCTGCCTTCGTTGGAGTATCCCGGTTTCGGATCGGTCGTCTCGATGGAACGCCCCGGCGATCGCGAGATCCCTGGATTTGTGGCGGTCCCCAATATCAATCAACGTCCCGGTTTCTTGGGAGTTCAGTACGCGCCGCTGAATACCAACGCAACGCCTCGAGCCGGGCAGCCGTTTGCTGTCCGTGGCATCAAGCTGGCCAACGGGATGACGGTCGATCAGATGCGTCGTCGCCAAGATCTGTTGAGCAGCTTGGATCGGCGTATGGCGTCGATCGAAAAATCGAGCTCCTTGCTGCAGGGACTCGATCGCTTCAGCGAGCAAGCCTATTCGATGATCACGTCGACACGCACGCGGCAGGCTTTTGACATCAGCAAGGAATCGGAAAACATCACCAAGATGTTCGACGATCAAACCTTCAGCCAAAGCTGTCTATTGGCGACGCGGTTGGTGGAGTCGGGAGTGCGGTTTGTGGGGCTAACGCTCGGCGGCTGGGATACGCATGTCGACAACTGGACCAAGTTGAAGACGGGGCTGTTGCCGCAATTTGATGCCGGGCTCAGCGGACTTCTGAATTCGTTGGCAGCCAAGGGGCTGTTGGAATCGACAGCGGTCTTTGTGACCGGCGAGTTCGGGCGGACTCCGAAGATCAACACCCGTTCGGCCGAAGGTGGCCGCGATCACTACCCACGCTGCATGTTCATGCTGATGGCGGGTGGCGGCGTCCGCGGCGGCCAGGTGATCGGCGAGAGCGACGACACCGCATCAGCTCCGCGACATGAAGCGATCACCCCTGACGACGTCGCGGCCAGCTTCTATCACAATCTGGGGATCGATCCGACGAAGGAATATCACACCGAAACGGGCCGCCCGATCACGCTGGTCCGCGATGGCAACGTGATCCCGCAGCTGTTTTCATAGCGGGTTGTGAGCTGAATTTGTCGAGCAATCTAATTAAATGAGCGAGTCGGGAGTTTGAGATCCCGATGACCGCGCTGCGTCATTTCTTGTTTCCGCCGTAAACCATCAGCACAGCGGCTGCGATGATAACGAAAGTAACCAGTCCGATGGCGAGAAGACCAAGCATTGTCATGTCATTCCTGTGAGTGGGGTTTTCTAAAGCATATCCAGCGGATCGATGTCGACAACGTATTGGATGTCTTCGCCCGATCGATGTTCGCTAGTTGCGGCGCGGATCACATTTCCCAGAGATCCCGCATCGGGACACTGCAGTAGGATATGGAATCGGTATTTGCCACGCAGTTTGGCGATCGGCGGCGGTGCGGGGCCGAGGATTCTAATTTCGGCTTGTTGTGCATCGCGAGCCCGTTCCAGGCTGCTGACCAAGTTGTCGGCGAAAGCTTCGGTTAAGGTCTCCTCGCTGCCGCGGATGATGATCCGGGCGATACGGCCAAATGGCGGATAGGCGAACTTCTGGCGTTGCTGCAGTTCCTCTTCGGCGAACTGGAAATAATCGTGTTGCGAGGCGGCTTGGATCGCCGGATGCTCGGGCGTATAGGTTTGCACGACGACTTCGCCCCCAGCATCTCCACGGCCCGCGCGGCCAGCAACCTGAGTGACTAATTGGAACGTCCGCTCGGCGGCGCGGAAGTCGGGGAAGTGCAACGCCGAATCGGCATTGATCACGCCGACGAGGGTGACGTTGGGAAAGTCGAGCCCTTTGGCGATCATCTGCGTTCCCAGCAGGATGTCGATCTCGCCGCTGCGGAATGCCGACAGCACGCGTTCGTGGCTCCCCGGGCGTCGCATCGTGTCGCTGTCCATCCGAGCGATGACCGCTTCGGGGAACTTTGCCTTGACTTCCATCTCCAGCTTCTGCGTTCCCAGCCCCGAATAACGGATGCCATCGAATCGGCATTCGGGACACCAGGGAGGCGTTCCGATCTGGTAATCGCAATAGTGGCAGACGGCTTTGCTGCCATCGCGGTGATGCGTCAGCGGCATTTCGCAATCGGGACAGGCGACGACGTGACCACACGAAGGGCACTGGATCGTCGTGGCAAAACCGCGGCGGTTCAGCAGCAAGATCGCCTGTTCTCCTTTAGCCAACGCCGCGCGAGTCGCTTGCATCAGCGGGCGGCTGATCGATCCGCCGGTGCGATCTTCCTTCAGTCGCAGGTCGACAAGTTGCACGTGAGGCATCGGGCGATCGCCGACGCGTCGATGCAGCGGGATCCGTTTGTAAATTCCCTTCTTCGCGGCGTTCCACGATTCGAGCGCCGGAGTGGCCGATCCGAGAATCAGCGGAATCCCCTCCAGATGCGCTCGGTAGCGGGCGACATCGCGAGCATGATACCGCGGGATCGTGTCCTGTTTAAACGACGCGTCGTGCTCTTCGTCGATCACGATCAGTCCCAGGTGAGGCGTCGGAGCGAAGATCGCACTGCGGGCACCAACGATCACTTGAACCTGTCCTTCGGCGATCCGTTGCCAATGATGGTTCCGTTCGACGGGGCTCATATGGCTGTGCAGCACGGCGACGCTTTCGAAGCGATCCTGGAACCGTTGGCGAGTCTGCGGCGTCAGGCTGATCTCTGGGACCAGCACGATCGCTTGGCGGCCGAAGCGTTGCAGGTGTTCGATCGCTTGGATGTAGACCTCCGTTTTGCCGCTCCCCGTGACGCCGTGCAGCAACAGCGTCGAATGTTTTCCCGAGTCGAGTGCGCTGCAGATTTCGGCAAGTGCCGCGGCTTGTTCTTTGGTCAAACTGTGGGCGTCGGTCAGCACGTTGTTCCGCGACGGCAGGATGCCTGGCGTCATCACGCGGCGGACCTCGCCCACGATCAATTTTTTTTGCAACAGCTGGCGGATCGGTCCCTCGGTGCAGCCGGCTTGGTCGGCCAGATCGCGGAGCGTCATCGGTTCGGCGGCGGCGATCAGATACTGCAACGCATACTGCTGTTTGGCTGGCAGTTTCGCCACGACCTCGTCGTCCAGCGCTTGTTGCGTCGGAGTGAAGAAGGTGGTCGCACGCGTGCCGGCTCCCATCCGCACTCCCGCCGGAATCAAGGCGTCGAAAACCTGGCCGGGTTGCGCCTGGTAGTAGTGCGCCATCCAGAGCACCAACTGGATCAGGTTGGCGTTGCAAAGCGGTTTTTCGTCGAAGCAGGAATCGATCGGTTTCAGTGCCATCCCGCCGGTCGTCGTCGCGGTGACTTTCGTGCACCAGCCCGTGATCGGTTTGCGTCGCTTGCCCAGCGGAACTTGCAATCGCATTCCGGGGCGAACGCTGTCGACAAGTTCGCTGGGAACGCTGTAATCGAACGGGCCAAAAGGCATTTCCGAAAAGACGACCGTTGCAACGGTGATCTGTTCATGGACATCGGTTTCCCACGCGGGCCCATCGAGGCTGAACAGCGAGCCTTGAGGGTCGTTGGCGGCGGGATCGGAATCGGATGACATGAATTCGTTCGGCAAGGAGAGTTCGGTCATTTCAGGATAATCTGCCGGAGACGATTTGAAGAGATGGTGTAGCCACGCCCACCGCCACTACCATCGGTGCAACGCTCGACAACAACGGTCAATCTTGTCTAACCGCAATGCCGTCAACGAAGCGTAGTGGACGAGGTTACGAGCTGTTGATTACCCACAAGTCGTCGCAAAAACAGCTCGTTTTGGCACGGTATTTGCGCCTGTAGTATTTCATTTTGCACAATGAAATCTCAAGGTGAAAGCATGCAACCGACCAGTATCGCATACGAATTTCAAGATATTCAACTTGGAGACAAACGTCTCAACGATCGAGCCGAAGCGTTGCTCGCCTCGCTGGCGGCCAACCCTTCGGCCAGTATCAACGAAGCTTGCAATGGCTGGGACGAAACCAAAGCCGCCTACCGTCTATTCGATAACCCCAACGTCGATCCCGAAGCCATTCTCGGGGCTCACGCTGAAAAGACACTCCAACGAATCAAAGCCCAAGACACCGTTTGCATCGCACAAGATACCACCGAACTGGACTACACCGCGCATCCGCCCGAAGGCGTCCGCAATCTCGATCGCTTAGGCCGCCGTGGACTTTACGATCATTCCCACATCGCCTTCACGCCGGAGAAACTTTGTCTCGGGGTGGTCGGTGTTAAGTTCTACGATCGCGACAAAGAATCGCTCGGCACCAGCAAGAAGCGAGAAGGCCAACCACTACACACCGGCGAAGGGCAACGATGGCTCGATGGTTATCGCAAGGCCTGCGAGATCGCCGGAAAATGTCCTGAAACTCAGATCGTTTCGCTGGCCGATCGCGAAGGAGACATCTACGACATTTTCGTCGAAGCCGATCAGCATGAAACACCGGCTCAGTTCGTCATTCGCTCGCAGCGAAAACGCTCGTTGCCGGAGAAAGACCCCGATGGCGGGCCTGCGGCTTATAGGAAAATGCGTGCCGAAATCGCATCCGCCCAGCCGGTCGCTTACCGCGAAGTCCAGCTTCCCCAAACGCCCAAGCGAACCAAAGGATCAGGAAACAAACAACACCCCGGCCGTGAAGCACGCACTGCGAAGTTAGAAATTCGAGCGAAACGGATGACTCTTCGTGCGCCACACAACAAGCAGTCTTCGATGCCGCCGGTCGAGATCAGTGTCGTTTGGGTGAGCGAGATCGATGGCCCAGGCGACGGAACCGAAGTCGACTGGCTGTTACTGAGTTCTCTGCCGGTCGACACGATTGCCCAGACGCTGCGGATTGTGGATTTGTATGTGGCTCGTTGGCCAATCGAAGTATTCTTTCGAGTCTTCAAAACTGGCTGCCGGGTCGAAGAGATTCAACTCGAAGCGAGAGACCGACTGATCCGCGCGTTGATGTTTTACAAAGTGATCGCATGGCGGATCATGTTTGTGACCTTCTTAGGCCGCGAGTGTCCAGAGCTTCCCTGTGATGTCGTCTTCAGCGAAGCGGAATGGAAGTCGGTCTGGAAAGTGGTGGAAAAGACGGCTCCCCCAAAGCAAGCTCCTGAGCTGTCACAATTCATCCCGGTCCTTGCGACCCTTGGCGGCTACAATCACCGCGAAGGCGACGGTCCGCCGGGAGCCGAAGTGATCTGGCGAGGCACGCGGCGAATGCTCGACTTCGCCCTCTGCTGGCAAGCCTTCGGACCAGACCAATGACTTGTGGGTAATCGACAGGAGGTTACGAGTCCTTTTGCATCAGACTAAACCGCTGGGACTCGTAACCTCGTCCACTACATCCCGCCGCGAATTCTTTCGACGGTCCGAGGCTCCTTCATTGAACCGTAATGCGGTTAAACAACTGAAGCCCCTCCGATTCGCTAGCCGAGCGTTTTGCGGAATCGGGCTAGGCTGAGCCCCAGTACGATCACGTTGCAGAGAAACAGCCCGGCGACGGGGGCTAGCAAATCCAGCAGGTCAGCCCCTCGCAAGACGACGCCACGCAGGATCTCGATGTAATAGGTTACCGGGATCCCGAACGAGGCGAGGTAGATCGGCCAAGGCATCTCGCTGCGAGGAAACATGAATCCCGATAGCAGCACCGAGGGCAACATGATCATGAAGGCAAACTGCAGCGCTTCGAGCTGCGTTTTGGAGATCGTCGAGACCAGCAGGCCAAGGCCCAACGAGCAGGTCATGAACAGCAGCGTGAGGCAGAGCAGCAAGGTGAGGCTGCCGTGGATCGGGACGCCAAAAACGAAGACCATCGCCGACAGCACGATCAGCGTGGCGATGAAGCCAAGGACGGCGTAGGGGACCAGTTTTCCGAGCAGCAGCCCACTGCGGCTGACCGGTGTAACAAACAGTTGTTCCAGCGTCCCCAGTTCGCGTTCGCGGACGATGGCGAATGAGGTCAGGAAAACCGTCACCAGTTGCAGGATGATGCCGACCAATCCTGGCACGAAGAAATGGGAACTGTCGAGGTCGGGGTTGTACAGCAATCGCGGCCGGATCTCGATCGGAACCGCACCGCGTCCCAGTTCGTCTCGGGCGGGAGCCACGTGAAGGTTTTCGCTCATGTTCTGAGCGATCGCGATCGACAGATTTAGGCCCAGCAATTGAGCGGTGTTCAGGGCGGTCGTGGCGACTTGGGAATCGCTGCCATCGATCAGCAGTTGCACCGAAACCTGCTCCCCGCGGACGATCCGGTCGCTGTAGTTGGGCGGTATCCGCAAACCGACGCTGGCACGCCCCGAGGTCATCGCGCGGCGGAACGATTCGTCGTCCAACACTCGCTCGACCGTCGTGAATCGCCGCGTGTTGTGAAACGCGTCGACAAGCTCGCGCCCCTGACGTCGGCCGTCCTGATCGTAGACGACCATCGCGATGTTTTCGATCTGCGTATCGAGAGCGAATCCGAAAATGATCGTCTGCATTAACGGAACGAGCAGCAGGAAGACGAGCGTCGATGGCTGGCGGCGGACGTGAGCGAACTCCTTGGTCAGGACCGCGACAAGGCCGCTGGACCTTCGCCGCGGCGGAGATCCGCTGGGCGTCGCTGGACCTGGTTTCTGCAGCGGCTCCGAATCGCCAACCGCTTCGTTGGCGGCAGCTTCCGTTGGCGAGGGAGCTTGAAAACTGTCGGGATCGCGTTCGGCAGCTTGCGTCAACGTGACAAAGACATCTTCCAGGGAAGGTTCGACCGGCCGCAGTTGGACTAGGTTGGGTTCGATCTCCATTCGGGAAAGGAGTTCGCGATTGGACAGTTCCTCCGCCAGCAGCAGATGGATGGTGTCGCCGAACAGCGTCGCATCGAGGACGCCGTCGATCTCTCGCAATTCGGACAGCCTTGCCGTTGGCGAATCGATTCGCATTTCGCAGCGCCGCGTCCCGGTGGGCGTCACGTCGGGCAAGCGTTTCAAATCCGATGGTTTGCCTCGCACCAGCAGCCGCGATAGATAGATGTATCCCACATCGGTGCAGCGTTCGGCTTCGTCCATGTAGTGCGTCGTCACAAACAGCGTCACGCCGCGCCCCGAAAGTTCGAACAGCAGATCCCACAGATGCCTTCGCGCGACGGGATCGATCCCGGCGGTTGGTTCATCCAGGAACAGTAGGTCGGGTTCGTGGATCAGGGCACAGGCCAGAGCCAGCCGTTGTTTCCAGCCGCCCGAGAGCGTGCTGGCGAACTGGCTGACACGGTCGCCCAGTCCGGTGAGCTCGATCACTTCGTCGGCTCGCCGCTCTAATTGGCTCGGCGAGAGCCCGTAGATTCGTCCGTAGAAATCGATGTTCTCTCGAGCGGTCAGGTCGCCGTACAGACTGAAGCTCTGCGACATATAACCGACGCGATGCTTGATCTGTTCCGATTCGGTGCGGACGTCGTGCCCTAGGACCGTCGCGTCGCCGCCGCTGGGCGGGAGGATGCCCAACAGCATCCGAATGATCGTCGACTTGCCGCTGCCGTTGGGGCCCAGCAGTCCAAAGATCTCTCCTTTGCGGACGTCGAAGCTGACGTCTTGCACCGCGACCAGATCGCCAAAGCTGCGCGAGAGATTTCGCACCGAAAGAACGTTCTCATTCATCGGCGTTCTTCGCTGACGGTTGCTCGATTTCGCCCAGCCAGAGGTCGGCGGACATTCCCGGACGCAGTCGATCCAACCCTTCGACGATCGTCGCCTTGATGCGGAAGACTTGTTTCGATCGCTCCTCGGGCGTCTGGATGTTGCTGGGGGTGAATTCGGCTCGCCGCGCGATGAAGCTGATCTCGCACGCGAACCGCTCGTCAGGAAAACTGTCGACGCTCATCGGCAACCGCTGGCCGACCTGAAGGTCCAGATGGTTTTCGGGGACGTAGGCGCGGACCCACAAGTTGGTGTTGTCCATCAACGACATCACCGGTCCGCTGGCACTAACGAGGTCGCCCGGTTGCAGCTCCAACGCCTCGACCACGCCGGCGACCGGGCTGCGGATCACCAGTTCGTCCAGCCGCTGGCCGATGGCATCGAGCGTGGCTTGAGCTGCATCGCGGGCGGCGGCAGCTTGCCGGACCAATTCGTTGCGATAGCCGTTTTTCATCAGCTCCCACGCGGCCTCCGCTTCGGCCAGCTTCGCCTTGGCTTCGTCCAGTTCCTCCTGCCGCGTACCCGCTTCCAGCAATTGCAGTTCGTTGTTGCGGACTGTCAGGTTGGCCCGAGCCGACTTCATCTTCTCGTCCGCCTCTTCGTACTCTTGCTGCGAGACGGCGTTGCTGTCGCGGAGATTGCTGGCTCGATCAAGGGTACGTTGGGCGAGCGTCAGTTCGACTTCCGCCGCTTGTTGGCGGCCCTTGGCGGCGGCGATCTCTTCCGGTCGCGGGCCGTTGGTCAGCTTTTCCAGTTGAGCTGCGATCTGGTCGACGCGCGCCTTGGCTTGGCGGATCTCTTCGGGCTGGTATCCGGCGGCCAAGCGATCGAGATCAGCTTGCCGCGCCGCGAGTTGGGCGGCCGCTTCGCGCTGCGATTCGATCAGATCAAACGGTTCCAGCCGCACCAGTTCCTGCCCCTTGGAAACGGTGGCTCCCTCTTCGACCAGCACTGCCGCGACGCGTCCGCCGACGCGCGACCCGATCCGGATCTCATCGGCTTCGATAAAACCAGAAACCTTCAGCGGCCCGGTCGCGCGTTGGCTGTACGCCAGAACGCCGATCAACACAGCGGTCAGGAGCGCCAACGGTGCAATGCGTTTTATCATTGGTGGAGGTTGTGCGTAGTGAATGAAACAGCGGTGGAGAAGCAAATCTAAGTTAGTTTAACCGCGTGGGCATCGCCCCGTGCGTCTTGACGTTACGCACGCGAGTAAAACGATCGATGGGGACGCGCGGCCCGCTGGGCACGCGGTTAAACGAATTGAGTCGGTTGGGTTGGAGTCGAGGCTTCAGCCGACGGCGCGCATCCCCTCGACGGCGCCGTGTGACGCGCGGCCCGCTGGGCACGTGGTTAAACGAATTGAGTCGGTTGGGTTGGAGTCGAGGCTTCAGCCGACGGCGCGCATCCCTCGACGATTGGCGTGTGACGCGCGGCCCGTTGGGCACGCGGTTAAACGAATTGTGCGGACCTGAGGACTGTCGGGGGCGCGAGTCAAACGATTGGCGTGGGCCCCGCGACATTTGGTGGCGAGTCGCTTATAGTTCGATCCGGCGGTGGCGGAGTTTCGGTGGAGAGTGTTAAGAGGGTCTTCGGTGATGCGGATTGGGATTCTGGGCGGGTCGTTTGATCCGGTGCACTATGGGCATCTGATGTTGGCAGAGCGGGCTCGTGAACAGCTCTCTCTGGACAAGGTCTTGTTCGTCCCTGCGGCGATGTCGCCGCTGAAGCCAACCGGTCCGGTGGCGTCGAGCGAGGCGCGGGTTGCGATGTTGCAATTGGCGATCGGAGGAAACGAAGCGTTTGAAGTCAGCCGCGTCGAGATCGATCGCGGCGGCGTCAGCTACACCTTGGATACGGTGACAGCGATTCGTGAACAGTTCCCACAGGCGGAGCTGTTTCTGATGATGGGAGCCGACCTCGTCGGTCAGCTCGGCGACTGGAAGCAGCCTGAAAAGATCTTCGCGATCGCCAAGCCAGCGATCATGAATCGTGGCGGCTATGACGCGGCGACGGCTGCGGAGATCGAACCGTTTTTGACCGACAGTGATTCAGGGCAGGTTGCCTTTCTGCAGATGCCGCAGATCGAACTATCGAGCAGCGAGCTGCGCGATCGGATCGGTGCGGGTAAAAGCATTCGCTATCACACGCCGCGAGCTGTCGAAGAATCGATCCGCGCCGAAGGCTTGTACGTTTAGGCGGTTGGTCGCAGGCGACGCTTCGAAGAGTTCTTGGGTAGATTGGTGGAGCGTCGTTGGTTCAGGAGAGGCTCGACCAAATCATCTTCACTCCCGATGCCGTCATCACGACGATCAGGAAGACAAAGATCAGCCGGTTTCCCTTTTTGATCGCCAGTTTCGCACCGACGACGCCGCCGACCACGTTCCCCATCGCCATCGCTAGGCCCGGCAACCATTCGATATAGCCGTAGACCGCGAACAGGCCGACCGCGGCGAGGGTGACTAAGAAGCCGATCAGGTTTTTGATCGCATTGGAAGCCAGCAGGTCGCCGGTGTTTAGAAGGCTCATCGCCATTAACAATAGGATCCCCATGCCCGCTTGGATGAAGCCGACGTAGATGCCGATTGCAAAAAACAGCGGCGACGTGACCCATCGCGACCTGTCGCTGGCTTGGCGAGTTTCGATCAATCGCTTGGGGTTCATGGCGATCAGGACGGCCATGCAGAGGAAGATCACACCAAAGATCGCTTCAAAAATTCCCGACGGCAGGTAGATCGCCAGCAACGCACCGACAGGCACGCCAGCCAGAGTTGGGATCGTTAATTCGAGCGCGAGGGATCGGTTTAAGTACCCGTGTTTGTTGAACGTAGCAACTGCGGAGGCGCTGGAGAATAAGACGGCGACGCGGTTGGTACCGTTGGCAATTTTTGGGTCGAGCCCAAATAGCATCAGCGCCGGGAGGGTCAAGAAAGAACCGCCTCCTGCGATCGTGTTGATTGTCCCCGCGATAAATCCCGCGACGATCAATACAACGTACCAAGCCAATTGTTGCATTTCGTAAATCGATTCTTTCAACAGGGCTCAACGCATCCTGTCGGTCGGTGAGGGGAGCGTTGGCCGCCGGTCGGATCCGCTCGCAGGCTGTGTGCCTGCGGTATCGACCGGTGAGCAGAGATCCGCATGGTCATCGCGTTCCAAGGTGGTGCCTTGGAACGAGCGGATCGAGGGTGAGGCTAGATCAGTCGAGGATGTCGAGCAATTCGACTTCGAAGATCAACGCTTCGTTTGGACCGATGGTTGGCGGTTCGTTTGGATCGCGCGAGGGGGATCCACGCAGGCCGTAACCGAGGTCTGGCGGAATGTAGAGCATCCACTTGTCGCCAACTTTCATCTTCTGCAATCCTTCGGTCCAACCGCGGATGACTTGGCCGACGCCAAACTGAGCCGGTTGGCCGCGCTGGACCGAGCTGTCGAAGACTTCGCCGTTGATCAGCTTGCCGGTGTAGTGGACGCTGACGGTGCTTTGTGCCGTCGGCGATGCGCCGGTTCCCTCTTTGATGACTTGGTATTGCAAGCCGCTCGGGAGGGTCACAACGCCTGGTTTCTTGCCGTTTGCGGCCAGGAAGGCGTCGGCTTTTTCTTTGTTGGGGCCAGCGATCGCTTCCATCTTCTTTTCTTGTTCGCGAACGCGGGCTTCAGCTCGCTGTTGCAGCTGGGCGTCGATCGCTTGGAAAGCAGCTTGGATCTGTTCGGTCGTGATCTTTGGATTCGCCTTGCTGATCGCGTCGAAGATGCCCAAAGCGACCGAGGCGGTGTCGAGATCGCCCGCTTCGAAACCTTGGCGGCGCAACTGGCTGCCCATTTCGAGGCCGAGGGCGTAGCTGTTTACGTCTTTTACGCCCGATGCGGGGGCGGGGATCGAATCTTGGGACATAGCGTCTTGGATTGGCAGGGTGGAGAGGCAGGAGCAAAGCAGCCCGCAAAATAGCAAGCGTTTCATGGAGATGTTCCTAAGGGTGGAAATGTCGCCGCGGTGCAAAGTGGGCTGCGGCTGGTGTTTTACAGGATAGCAGGCTGGTCCGGTTGTGGCGAACCACGCCGGTCGACCACCGCCGGGCAAAAGTTGTTTTTTTGCGTTTGGGCGGATCCGCTGCGGAGCGATAGATGGCGGTTCGTTGATGAACCGTTGGGGGGGGCAGGGGATGGCTTCAGCTGAAACGCTGTATTGCCCCCGATAGGCCGTCGCAGGTTGGGCTCGATCGCCCTTCCCGCGTCGCTCTTTCAATCGATTGTGAAAATCGCGTTAGCTGGCGTTTTTCAGGGCTTCTAGTGCCGCGTCGTAGTTAGGTTCGCTGGTCACTTCGCTAACGGTTTCGGCGTACAGGACGGTTCCCTTGGAATCGAGTACGACGACCGCGCGGGTCAACAGCTTCAGTTCATCGATCGTCATGCCGTAAGCCGCACCAAATTCACCGGTTTGGTAATCGCTGGCGGTCTGCATCGAGACGTTCTCGGCGCCACAGAAGCGAGCTTGCGCGAAAGGAAGGTCGCGGCTGATCGTGACTGCGTTGATCGAATCGCCCAGAGCGCCCAACGATTCGTTGAACTTCTTGGTTTGGATCGCGCAGACGCCGGTGTCCAGCGAAGGGACGATGCTCAGCAGGGCTGGCTTTCCCTTGAGGTCGGCCAGGGGCAGCGTTTGCATCCCGTCTTTGTAGTAGTGCAAGGTGAAATCGGGGGCGGTGCTGCCCACGGTCAGTTCTTCGCCTTGCAACGTCATTGGGTTGCCTTTGAATGTGATCACTCCGCTGCGCGCCATCTTCGTATCTCCGCTATTTGGGTTGGATTAACTTCATCGCATTGCATTCGTCTGGGTGCCGCGAATGCGTTGAGTGAAGTATGGCGAAGATCGATGGCGTGGCAAAGGGCGTGTGTTTCCACCGCCCTGGATGCTGTTGTGGATCGCTGGATTATGACCAGGCGATCCTGCGGTAGATCCGGTGGCGATCAGCCTCGATTACCAGTGGACTTCGATCTGGTTGTCGACTTGGTCGGCGCCGGGGACGCTGCGGACAGCTTCCTGGGCCATCTGTTTGATAAAATAACTGCGGACGGTGCCGCTGAGGACGACGTTTTGGCCGTCGGCATGCGGTCGGATGCCCATGCCACGCAGGTGCGGATGTTGGCGGATGACGCTGTCGACGCGGATTTGCAACGGTTCGATGTCGTGTTGGGCCGGAAGGGTTTGTGTGCTCATTTGATCTGCCATAGGGTTTGTGGGGAGGATTGGCTTTCGCCATAAAAAGGATTCGGCAGTCAAATGCTTGCACCCTTAGGATAATTTGGTGTTCGTGCTTAGAAAATGTATCGGCAGCGGTATCGGTGACGGTTGTGCCGGATCTAACGCGGGTCGGCTGGCAAAATGGTCGCACGAGGTGCTTTGTGGTCATTTTGCAGTGGAAGTGGCTGGCGTTGGGGTGGGGCGTTATAACCGAAACACCCGCTCTGAAACGGGACGTTTGCAGAGGAAATGTTGTGCGGGCGATTGCAGGCGGGCGGTCGAGCCGGTTGGGGGTGATTACCGTGGAGGGATCTGCTGGTAGAAGTTTTGCAGTGATTCTCGAGTTCTTTGATCGAGCTGATTTATGCCCGTGTATTGGTTTGCCCTACTGATTTCCGTTCTGTTGTCGGCCTCTTCGACCGACATGCTGACGCTGCCGAGCCCGTTTGTGACGGCGTTTGGGATGGTGATGTTGTGGGGTGTCATGGCCAAAGGGTTTGCGATCCTGAATGCTCAGCAGGTGCTGCGACAGCAGGCGAGCTTCGATCAGGCGGCTCGTAAGCTCTCGCGTCAGTTGAATTGCTTGCGTTGGTTGTGGCTGCCGCTGGGAGCCGTTGGGCTGACGGCCTGCGGTTTTTCGCAAGCTGTCGAAGATTCGCCGATCGGTGCATCGATGGCGTTGGGGGCGATGGGGATGTTGATTCCTAGCCTGGCTGCCGTGGCGTCGACTTGGCTGGCCGAGCGGCAGTTTTCCGATTGGGTCGGCGAAGCGGAGCCGGTTCAAAACGAGAGCGATTCGCCGTCGCGGTTCCCGACGCTGCATGCGGTGATGGAATCGCTGCGGTTGCAAGCGGCGTGGATCTTGTTGCCGGTCTTATTTGTGTTTGCCGTGATCGATGTGGTGAATTTCGGGTTTGTCGGCGCCGATTCGCAGCATCGTTGGGTCGGCGGCGCGGCCGGTTTACTCTGCTTGCCCTTCTTTTTGCCGATGCTGATCCGTTTCATTTGGAACACGCGGCGGTGCGAACACGATCCGCAATCGGCTTGGTTAGTCGATGTCGTTCGCGCGTCGGGCTTGCGGCATTTTCGAATCCGCCGGTGGGAAACCGAAGGGCGGATCTGCAGCGCTTTGGTCGCCGGATTCATTCCCGGTTTCCGGATGTTGTTGCTCAGCGACGCCCTCTTGGACCGACTGGATCGCAAATCGACGACGATGGTGGTGCTGCACGAATTGGCACATGTCCGCCGCTGGCACATCGCGCTGCGGATGTTGACGCTGGTTCCGACCTGGGGGATCGTCGGTTTCATCGGTTCTCATTTTGCGGGAGCTCCGCTGCAGCAGGGGGCTGTCGTCGCGGCGGGCTTGCTGCTGACGCTGTTAGCGCTGCGTTGGGTTTCCCACGCGACCGAACTGGATGCCGATCGCTACGCCTGCTCGCTGGCCGCTCAGATCGCGGCGGCGGATTCGGGGAATCGCTTGCAGGGGGCGGTTCCGGCGTCGGAGGTCGATGCAGCTTATGTGCTCGCATCGGCGTTGGTCGATGTCTGCTGCGACAATCCCAAAGCTTGCCGGGCCAGTTGGATGCACCCGAGTCTGGCGACTCGCGTCGATCGACTGCATCGGGTCGCCAATCCCGCTGTCTCGCAGCAATCATCGCTGCAGCAGGTCTGACATTAGGCGGCGAGACCGGCCGCTGGAGTGGAGCCTTCAGGCGATTTCAGCTAGCTGGATTCAGCGAGTCAAATTCAGTGCCGCGTGAGTCGGCTGAAGCCTCGACTCCAGCGCTCGTAGCTGTTCGGGCTCTGTTTTTCCCGGCGGAATCGTATTTTCTGGAAATCTCAGAAAAACGCGAACCCGTTCGGATCGCAGGCGTCTAAGTGGGCGAAGCAGGTCGTATTTATTGGCGGCTGAGTCGGAAACTGTTACCGATTTGGGCCGATAAATGATTGACAAGAGTCCGTCGCATTGGCGATGATCTTGTTAGGGACCGTCGCCCGGTGCGGTGAAGGTCCTGGTTTCAATGTTTGTTTTCCGGGGCTGGTTGTTGTTAACTAGCCCTACATTTTCTGAACTTCTCTATTCGCGTTGCTATCGCGAAGGAGGCCTCAAGTGCGTAACGAAATTATTACCAATGCTGTTGTTAACGTCGTCGATCGTGAAGATCGCGTGGTCGTTATTGGCTGCTTGGTCGTAGTGCGCCGCCTCCATCTGCGCCTAAAACAGCAGCTTCTAAGTTACGCGAAAGCCTTTGCCAGTCGCGGCATGCCTACGGGCATGCCGTATCCGATGACCCGCTGTTGGCGGGTCTGTACGGAGACGACGTCAGCGATGCTGATGTCCGGTGGCACGCAAGGGCTGTCATCGAGCGGGCTGGCATTGATGCCAGCAATGGCCGGATCGCGAAACGCCTGAACTTCAGGCCGCTCGTACAAATCTGGTGATTACTAGGGCTTTCGGCTGTGAAAGTTCGCTCGTGCACGATCCCTGCGGGATGATCGCGTTCGATCGGCGTATCCACTGCTTGCCCAAGAATCGGGTTTCTTTGATCTGTGTTGTCGTGCCTACAGAGGACGGCGATGCGTTGATTGGGAACCACCGCGGAACTTCGCTCGCACCTTCGGTGGATGTGTGCAGCGTGTTCTTGAGACGGAATTGTTTCAATCGATTTCCATTCAACGCCGGGTGTGGCTAGGCCCCCAGAGCGCTGCGTGGAGCAAGACGCTTCGGGAAAAGGAAAACATTAGTATGTCTACGGCATTTCTTTCGGATCTGCGAAATCAGACCGTTGCCGAATTGGTAACCGCCGCTCAAGCAGGCGACCGGCTCGCATTTGGTGAATTGTTCGATCGCTACCGACCTCAGGTCATCGGATTGGCGATTCGTCGCTTGGGTAGCGTCGACGAGGCTGAAGAGTTGGCACAGGACGTGTTTGTTCAAGCGATGCAAAAGATCGATCAGTTGCGTGTCCCAGAAGCCTTCGGCGGCTGGGTTCGTCAGATCGTACATCGGATGGCGATCAATCGGTTCACGCGGCGGCCTCGCGCCGTCGCGTGCGACCCGGTGACACTCGATGCGACTTGCTTCGATTCGGGAACTCCCGAGGATGTGGCGATCGATCGCGAGAACGCCGCCTACATCCACGAGGGCCTGGGCCGACTTGGCGATATGGATCGGCAGACGTTGGAAGCGTTTTATCTCGATGGGCAGAGCTTGATCGAGATGAGCGACGCCTTCGACGCGCCGGTCGGTACAATCAAGCGACGGCTGCACGTCGCTCGCAAGCGACTGGCCAAGGAGCTGGACGTATTGCAGGCGGTTTGAATCGGGCGGCTGGAAACGGCTTGCCGATTGCGAGAGTTCTTCTCGAGCGGTCGGTGAGCTGCGTTGTTGTGCCTTCGCTCAGTCGTTCGACTTGCGGGGCAGAGCGACCATGATCCAGGCGGCGATCCAGGCGAGTCCGCCCAGCGGCGTGATCGCTCCCATCACGGGAAGGTTGAGCGCGACCAGGAGGTACAGGCTGCCGCTGAAGAGCAGGGTGCCAAGAGTCATCAGCGTGATGATCGTCAGATATTTGCCGCGGTTGTAATGCCCGGCGACCGCTGCCATGGCGACCAACGCGACGGCGTGCAGCAGATGGTATCGCACGCCCACGTCGGCTTGTCCGACTCGCTTGGCGGCGACTTCCTCATAGCCCTGATCGATCAACCAGGTCTCCAGCCCATGAGCGGTGAAAGCGCCGGCCATGATTCCGCTGGCTCCTAAAAAACCGGCGATCATTAGAACGCGGCGGACCGCGATTCCAGAGGCTTGGTTTGCGTTCATCTTGTTCGCCGTTAGGTTTGGGCCAGTAGGTTCGCGACGCTGGCGATCAATTTGTCCATCGCAAACGGCTTGCGAATGTAATCGCTGACGCCCAACAGTTCGGCGTACGCCTTGTGTCGGCTTCCCTCGTTGCCGGTGATCATGACGACTGGCAGCGGTTCTTCGCGGACGCGGCGGAGCTTTTCCAAGACCAGGAATCCGCTGCGCTTGGGCATCATCATGTCCAGGATCATCAGTTGCGGATTCTCTCGCTCGGCCAACGCGAGTCCCTGGTTGCCGTCTCGCGCCACTACCACCTGGTACCCGTTGGCTTCGAGAGCGTAGCGGATCGAATCGACGATCTCGTTGTCGTCGTCGACGATCAGGATCTTTGGAGCATCGGCTTGCGACTGAGTTTCGGCAGCAGGATCAGTCATACGTGGGAATCCAGATTCAAGGGGAGGGCGGGGTGGACGGTCTGTCATCTTAAAGGACGCTAAACGTTGGCGACAGACCGCAGCGAAGGTTGGCGAAATGATTCCGCCAATCGTTTTATCTTACTTCGATGGCCGTGCAATCGGAACGATCCGAACAAAGCGTTATTTTGCCTAGTCGTTAACTTTTTCTGGCCTTCCCAGACGATCAATCTCTTCGTACTCGTCACAGTTTGCGTGGTACGTTTTCTTGTTCCGATTCAGCACCGCCACATTGGGGAAGTCTAGAGTGACCAATTCATCTGCAACCGTTGAAAGCCAAGTAACAACTATCGATCGTCGTCGTGATGACCGTCGCACGGATGCAGACCAAGTGGTGGCCGAGGCAGCAGCAAAGCCAACTCAACGCAAGAAGCAACGTCGCCGCCAGATCGACCCCACCACTTGTGAGCGGGACTACAGCGACAAAGAGATCGAATTCATGCACGCTTTGGACGAATACAAGCGAAACGCCGGTCGCATGTTCCCAACCTGCAGCGAAGTTCTGGAAGTGATCCGCGGTCTCGGTTACGTCCAACTGACCGACGAGCAGGCTGCGATGTTGCAGACCGATGAATTCGATTGCGAAGAAGATTCGTACGGCCAAGATAGCGACGACGATGAATTCGCGGATCTCGGCGACGAAGCCTAAGCCAAAATCCGACGGGTGGTTTCTGCCCGTCACCCTGTGGCCGGGCGAATTGCTCTGCCTCTCAAAAGCAAAACCTGCCCTGGAGATTCTATCTTCTGGCAGGTTTTGTCGTTTATGGGCGAATCTCGCTAAGATGGATCGATGCGAACTCTGGCAAGCGTTTCGATTGGCACTCTCGTTCGGCTGTGGGCTTTCCCCTACACGCTGCTGGGGGTGGTTGTTGGTTTGGTTCTGCTGGGCCGGCCGAAATTGGTCGATGGCGTGATCGAAATCTATGGTCCGGGCGTCGCTTGGGTTTTGCAGCGGTTGCCGGTCTCGGCGCTTGCCATCACTTTGGGGCATTCGGTTTTAGGGCAAACGCAAGCCGCTTTGGATCTGACGCGGCGGCACGAGCGGGTTCACGTCCGCCAGTTTGAACGCTGGGGATTTTTGATGGGGCTCGCCTATTTGGGGGCTTCGGGCTGGCTCTGGTGGCGAGGGAAAGACGCTTATCGCGACAATCCGTTTGAAATAGAAGCGTACGCGGTCGATGATTGCCGAAGAAATCCAGGTCGCGACTGATGTTGTTTTCGCCCACGAAGGGCAGGGCGACGCTTAAGTCGTTTGGTTTCAACGCGTTGCGCTGCGTTTTGCAGCTGTTGCATGCGTTGGATCTCCGATCGCCGAACGTTTGCTAGTTCGATAACCCGTCTGGCACGAAAATCGGTTCTGCCCAGCGCCGGCTACTTTTTGGCGTTGATGCTGTCGATAACTCCGCTATACTGCTGGACTTCGATCGATCGGATTCAGGCGTTTGGCCTGTCAATATATTGGATATTTAGAACAAAGAGCGTAGATCAATGGCACGCCAGTGTGAAGTTTGTGGCAAGCGGGTCCAAATGGGCAACCGCATTGAAACCCGCGGTAAGGCAAAGTATTTGGGAGGCGTTGGTACCAAGATCACTGGTATCTCGCGTCGCAAATTTGTTCCCAACCTGCAACGCGTCAAGGTTTCGTTGACGACCGGCGAAAACAAGTCGATCCGCTGCTGCACCCAGTGCATCCGCAGCGGCTCGATCCGCAAGGTTGTCAAAGTGAAGCCGTTTGAGCTTGAGAGCAAGACCAAGAAATAGGAATCGCTCGATTGGCTATTTCACTCGATCAGGTCCGCAAACTCGCGCTGATGGCTCGTTTAGAGCTGTCCGATGACGAGCTGGGTACGATCACGCCCCAGTTGGAAGGTATCGTCGCGTTTGTGGACAAGCTGATGGAGCTCGATACCGATGGGATCGAGCCGATGGTGCATGCTGTCGAAACCGTCAACCGCTGGGTACCGGACCAGTTGGGCGATAGTCTGTCGCGCGAGCAGGCCTTGGCTAATGCTCCGAATCACGACGAGGAATGTTTTCTTGTGCCGCCGGTCTTGGGTTAAACGCTCCCGCTCTCCAAGCAAGAACCGCTTCCTCGACCCCGCTGTACGGACACGCTGAGTCAACATTTGTTTCGGCGAGGCGTCAGTCTTCGTGGGGTGTCAGTTCCCTCTCGCGAAAAGTCCCAAGACAATGACTATCCCGCTCGATTCTGCCGCCAAGTTGCTGGGGCTGTTGGCATCTGGTGAGCTCACCGCGCGCCAAGCGACTCAGGCGTCGTTGGATCGGATCGCGGCGACCGATCCCGAAGTCGGCGCCTTCACGTTCGTCAACACCGAAGCGGCGTTGGCTGCTGCCGATTCCATCGATCAGCGACGACGCGACGGCCAGCCTCTGGGAGTTCTCGCGGGCGTCCCGATCGCCGTGAAGGATGTGTTGTGTACGACCGACATGCCGACGACCTGTTCGTCGCGGATGTTGGAGAACCACATGTCCCCTTACGACGCAACGGTTGTCGCGCGGTTGCGTGCTGCCGATGCGGTGATCGTCGGCAAGACGAACATGGACGAATTTGCGATGGGAGCCAGCACGGAAACGAGTGCGTTTGGCAAAACCACCAACCCCTGGAACCCAAGCCTCACGCCCGGCGGCAGCAGCGGCGGCGCTGCGGCTTGTGTCGCCGCGGGTGATGTTCCGCTCTCTCTGGGCAGCGACACCGGTGGTTCGATTCGCCAACCGGCTGCGTTTTGTGGGATCACTGGGCTGAAGCCGACTTACGGGCGTGTCAGCCGCTACGGGCTGATCGCTTTCGCTAGCAGCCTGGATCAAGTCGGCCCGATGGCGTTTGATGCTGTCGATTGTGCGACGCTTCTGAATGCGATCGCCGGATCCGACGCTAGCGACAGTACTTCGCTGCCTGTCGAAACGCCCGACTTCACCGCGGGGTTGGATCGCATCGAGGGTGAGTTGCGGATCGGTATCGTCAAGCATCACCTGGAAGCCGAAGGGCTCGATCCAGAGGTCCGCCAGGCCGTCGACGATGCGATCGAGGTCTTCCGCGATGCGGGAGCGAAGATCGTCGAAGTGGAGTTGCCGCATTCGGACTACTGGGTGCCGACCTATTACGTGATCGCGCCGAGCGAAGCGAGCAGCAATCTTTCCCGCTACGACGGCGCCCATTACGGCCACCGCAGCCCTGTCGCGGCGAGCGACGCGGGAGATCGCGGTCCGTTGGTAGCCACCTATTGCCGCAGTCGCGGCGAAGCGTTTGGCGCCGAGGTCAAGCGGCGGATCATGATCGGGATGTATGCTTTGAGCGCCGGTTATGGCGACAAGTATTATGTGAAAGCGTTGCAGGTCCGCCGGTTGATCCGCCAGGACTTCGATTCGGCTTTCCAAAACGTCGACCTGTTGTTGGGCCCGGTGACTCCCACCCCGCCATTTGCGATGGGAGAGAAGATCGACGATCCGTTGCAGATGTATTTGTGCGACCTGTTCACTGTCGGCGCGAACTTGGCCGGCATCCCCGCCCTTTCGATGCCCGGCGGACTGACTAGCAACAACCTACCGATCGGGATCCAGTTGCAGGCTCCGCCGCTGCAAGAGGCCAAGCTGCTGCAAGCCGCCGCCGCATTCCAACGCGCCACCGATTGGCATACTAAGCGTCCTTTGTAACCGGCGCAGGTCGTTGGACCTGTGATCGGTCTGGACCCATCGTCCGACTGCCGCAACCTTTCTGGAGATTCTTTCCGTGGACCAGCCTTACGAAATCGTGATCGGTTTGGAGGTGCATGTTCAGCTGAGGACAACGACCAAGTTGTTCTGCCGCTGTGCGACTCAGTTCGGTGCGCCGCCGAACACGAACGTCTGCCCGGTCTGCTTGGGGATGCCTGGCGCATTGCCGGTGATTAACGAGCATGCGGTTCAGTTGGCGCTGCAGACGGGGTTGGCTCTTGGCAGCACGATCCCGCCGATGACCAAGTGGGACCGCAAGCAGTACTTTTATCCCGATCTGCCCAAGGGCTATCAGATCAGCCAATTCGATCTGCCGATCTGCGATGGTGGTCACTTGACGATCGCCGATCCGGCCGATGAATCGCAGACTCGCACGATTCGGTTGATCCGCGCCCACTTGGAAGAGGATGCTGGCAAGAGCATGCACGACGAGGCCAACGGGCGGGCTGACAGTCGGATCGATCTGAACCGCTGTGGCACTCCGTTGTTGGAAATTGTTAGCCAGCCCGACATGCGCAGCGCGGCTGAGGCCAAAGCGTTTCTGACCGAACTGAAGCTGTTGCTGACCTATCTGGACGTCTCCGATTGTGAGATGCAGGAGGGAAGTCTGCGGGTCGATGCGAACGTGAATCTCAAGATCGAGAAAGCTGGCGATACGATCGCCACGCCGATCGTCGAGATCAAAAATATGAACAGCTTTCGCGCCGTCGAACGCGCGATCGCTCACGAGGCGCAGCGTCAGTACCACGAATGGGAAGAGACGGGGCTGACGATTGAGGATCGCACCAAGCGGACCTTCGGCTGGGACGATGCTGCGGAGCGAACGGTCCCGCAGCGCGAGAAGGAGGAGGCGGCTGATTATCGCTATCTGCCCGACCCCGATCTGCTGCCGATCTGTTTGTCGACCGAGACGGTCGAAGCGACGCGAGCCGCGTTGGCGGAATTCCCGGCGGTCGCTCGCCAGCGTTTGCAGGCCGATTACGAGATCAAAGCCTACGATGCCGACGTGATCGTCAATCAGGGCCGCGGTGTGGTGGAGTATTTCGAAGCGGTTGCCAAGGGGAGCGGCGACGCGCGGCGTGCCAGTTCGTGGATCCAGCAGGATGTGCTGCGAACGATGAAGGAGCAGGGAGTGGGGATTGGCGATTTTGCCGTCTCTGCCGACACGCTAGCGGAATTACTTGGGCAGGTTTCCGCCGGAAAACTGGATAACGCGCGAGCCCGCGACGTTTTTCAACATCTATTAGAGAAGGGGGGAAGCGTTGCCGAAGCGATCAAGGCGTTGGGGATCGAATCGGTCGACGCGGGCGAAATCGAATCGCTTTGCCAGGAGTTGCTCGACGCGAATCCGCAAGTCGTGGAGGATGTGCGAGGCGGCAAGATGCAGGCCATTGGTTCGTTGATCGGTCAAGCCAAAAAGAAGAATCCCAACGTGAACCCGAAGCAGTTCCGCGAGATCTGCTTGCAGCTGATTGAATCGGCCGGGTAAGTCGTCCAGTTTTGTTTTCGCCCGGCGGCGGGAATTCGCCGTGGGTTGTTCTCTGCGATGCGGCGCCTCGGAAGTGGCGGCGCGGTCGCGTCGAAGCGAGGGCGTTGGTATGTCGATCATCACTCTGTTAACCGACTTTGGTGTCTCGAGCCCCTATGTGGCTCAGATCAAAGGCGTTCTGGCGACTCGCCAGCCCGAGTCTCACGTGATCGATCTGACCCATTCGGTCCCGCCGCAGAATGTTCAAACCGCTGCGATCACGTTGGACGATCTCGCCCCCTGGTTTCCGTCTGGAGCGGTCCATGTCGCGGTCGTCGACCCTGGCGTTGGCAGCGACCGTCGCATCTTGGCGGCTCATGTCGGCGACTGGTATTTTGTCTTGCCCGACAACGGGCTGATCTCGCCGTTGGCCGACCGCTTCGCAGTCAAGAGCGTTGTCGCTTTGGATCGCCGTGAATTCTGGCTCTCTCCGGTTAGCAATACGTTCCATGGACGCGACGTGATGGCTCCGGTTGCCGCCGCAATCGCCCGTGGCGTTCCGCTTGAGGAGCTTGGGGAATCGGTCGACGATTGGCATCGGGTTCACATTCCGCGTCCGTGTGTGATGTCGAAGTCGATTCAGGGGGAGGTGATCTACGTCGATTCGTTTGGCAATCTGATCACCAACATCTCTGCCGACGATGTGCATGGCGACGATGTCTTTCGGATCGGCGATCGCGCTGTCAACGGCTTGGTCCGCAGTTATTCCGATCGCACCGCCGGGCAGTTGGTTGCGCTGATCGGATCGTCGGGGCGATTGGAGTTTGCTGTCGTCGATGGCAATGCTGCGGTTCAGCTCGGGGCAGGGCAGGGGGCTGCGGTCGGGGTCGACTTGGTTGGCGAGACGCAGCAGGTCGGGGACTCGCAATGAACGCCGGCAGTTTGTGCGAGCGATGTGCTCATGTCCGTGAGATCGTCTCGGGCAAAGGCTCGCGATTCTTGATGTGTCGCCGTGGTTTGGCGAGCGACCAGTTTGCAAAGTATCCGCCGCAGCCGACGCTGGTCTGCGTGGGGTTTCAGTCGCGGGTCGATGGCAAAGAAAAAGGCGAACACGATTTTTGATCGCGTTCGCCTTAATGCGTTTGCAAGAACTAAGTCGGTCCGACGTGCGGCGGCTTACGGGTGCAGGTGAGGTTCTTTGCCTTCGTAGGCGCGGTAGAAGTCGTGGATCGCTTTCTTGAGTGCCACGGCGGATTCGGGGGCAGCCGTTTGCTTGCACTTCATCGCGGCAACCATCACCGCGTGTGCGGTGGTCAGCTTCTTGGTGTAGTTTTCGCCGTCGGATTTCAGGCGTTGCGTCATGAAGTATTGGGCGATCGTTTGTTGGATTCGCGTCGCGTGATCTTCTTTCGTCGTGACCCAGCGAACCAATTGGTTCAGGTCTTGAGCGTCGTGCTTGCCGGCGAGTTCGTCGATCTGAGCGATCGCCTTTTCGATGGTCGAGTGGTCTTCGATCATCGAAACGAACCGTCGTTCGTCGTCGTAGATACCGCAGGGAACTTCGCAGTGAGCGCTGGCCGATTTCGCAGTGAACGCCAGCAACATTGCCATCGCGAAATAGATTGTGTTACGCATCAAATGGTCTCTCTTTCCTTGGTGACTCATAGTGTGCTTGGCATCGGGGGATGCCTGGATTGTTGGATCCGGCGAGTGCCCGGTGGGCGACCCGCGACACCGCAGTCTACGCTATGGAAACCATTTTTGCGAACAATGGCGGCAATTCGTTTCGGCGGCTCACCCCGGTGCTCTGATATCGCATTTGGCGTAAAATGGATTCCCGCGGGCTTCACGCGTTTCCGGCCTTTCTCCTCAGCAAAAACAGCCCCTTTTATGATCGATTTGCGAAGTGATACCGTGACTCGGCCAACCGCTGCGATGCGGCAGGCGATGGCGGATGCCGAGGTTGGCGACGACGTGATCGATGTCGATCCCACGGTTCAGCGATTGGAACAGCGGACGGCGGAACTGCTTGGCAAAGAGGCGGCAATCTATATGCCCAGCGGGTCGATGACCAATCAGATCGCGATTCGTGTGC
Organism: Rosistilla oblonga; assembly: GCF_007751715.1. Classification (NCBI taxonomy): domain Bacteria; kingdom Pseudomonadati; phylum Planctomycetota; class Planctomycetia; order Pirellulales; family Pirellulaceae; genus Rosistilla; species Rosistilla oblonga. Next base: position 459,454 of record NZ_CP036292.1, read on the forward strand.
ATTGCGGCCGTGGGGAGGAGTTTCTTTGCGAAGCCGATTGCCACGTCTACAACTACGAGCAGGGAGCGTTTGCGTCGCTCAGCGGTTTGGTCGCGCGGACGATTCAGGGGGATTCGGGCGTGTTGCGACTGGATCAGGTTCGCGGGATGGTCCGCCCCGATAACGATCATTCGGTGCGAACGCGAATGATCACGCTGGAGAACACTCACAATCGCGGCGGTGGTCGCGTGCAGCCGTTTGAAAACGTGAAAGGGATCTGCGATTGGGCCAAGCAGCAAGGTTTGACGCGGCATCTGGACGGCGCGCGATTGTGGAATGCCGTCGCTGCGACGGGGATCGATGAGGCGACTTGGGCCGCTGAATTTGATTCGGTCAGCGTCTGCTTCAGTAAAGGCTTGGGAGCTCCTGTCGGATCGGCGTTGGTCGGCAGTCACGAATTTGTTCAGGAAGCTCGGCGAGCTCGGAAGCTGTTTGGCGGTGGGATGCGACAGGCTGGCATCATTGCTGCCGGCGCGCTGTATGCGATCGAGCATCACCGCGGTTGTTTGGTGGACGATCACACGCATGCTCAATTGTTAGCCGAGGCGGTTCGCGATTCGCCCGGCATCGATTTGCCGACGCCCACGGTCGACACAAACATCGTGATCGCATCGGTCGATCCCGCTTGGGGAACGGCGGCCGAATTTCGAGATCAGTTGGCGGCGGCGGGCGTGTCGGTGATGGCCTTTGGTCCGCAAGCTGTCCGGTTCGTAACGCATCGGGATGTCGATCGCGCGCAGATCGATCGGGCTTGCCTGGCGATTCGCACTGTCGCCCAGAAGAACCGCACGAGCGTAGCGACTTGATCGGAACGGCAGGCTCGGAATCGCAAGGGTTGCGCACTGGGCGGGTTGCTCCGTGGCAGCTTGCGCTGGCGGCGAGTGCTGTATTTTTGGTCGCGTTGGTTCTGCGGCTTCCTTCTTGCTTCGATAGCCTGTGGGTCGACGAGCTCCACACCGCGTGGACGATCTGGGGCGATTTTAGCGATGTTCCGTCGCGAGCTCGGTTGGGGAACCAGTCTCCCGTCTACTTCGCGGTGATGTGGTTGTGGCATCAGGTCGTTGGGGATACTGAGGTCGCATTGCGTCTTAGTTCGGTCTTGTTGGTGGCGTGCAGCTGTCTCTTGCTGGTCGTGGGTATCTATCGACTGCATCGCGATCTATTGCTTGGGCTGTTGGCTGGTGGGCTGTTGGCAGTCGATCGGAACAGCATCTTTTTTGGCACCGAACTGCGTCCCTATGCTGCGGTAATTCTGTTGTCGACGCTATTAGTGCTGGTCTGCGCTGGTGCTCTCGATCGTCGCAGGTTTTGGCGAGCGATCGCGTTGGTCGTTGTCGTCGCCGCTTTGTTCTGGACGCACTACACGGCGCTGTTGGTCGCTGCGGGAGTCTTGGTTGCGTTTGCGGTGAAGCAAATCGTCCGGCAGCGTTGGAGCGGTGCTTCGGTAGCGAGTGTTGCTGTCGATGCGATGTTGGTCTGGAGTGCTGTCGGCGTTGCGGCGGCTGTGGAGTACCGCGCGATCGTTCAGTTGTGGGGCAGGCGAGGGGAGTGGGAAGCGTTTGCCGTTCCGCGGCCGTTGAACGGGGCGAATTCGCTGAGCGAGAATCTGTCGGTCGGCTTTGGCGACATCGGCGCGATGTGGCCTTGGGGGCCAGCGTTTTTGATTCCGTTGTCCTTGCTGGTGCTCGCCCGTTTGGCAGGGGCTCGGTTTCGAATGCGGCGGTGGCTTCCGTTTGTCGCCGCGGTTGTGTTGGTCACTTTGGTTGCGTACGGATTGGCGACGCTGAAGGTCTCCGCAGTTTGGCATCGTCGCTACATTGTCGGCCTTCTGCCGGTCTTGGCGTGGGGATCGGCGGGGCTCTGGCTCGCCGCGATCCGCGGGTTTTTTGCGTCGCTGCGACCGTGGCGACTTTCTGGTCGGTTGGTATCTTCGCCGATGGCGATGCTGGCCGCAGCGGTGGTTCCCGTCATCGTATTGCTCTTCTGGCAGGGAACGTTGGAAAACCTACTGCGTCGCGATCTGCACCTGGTGCATCGCGGCGAGGACTGGCGGTCTGCGGTTGCTGCAATCGACGAGCTTCGCATTGCGGGGCAACCGGTCGCCGTCGATGCAGGCTTGATCGAAGCGAAGCGATGGGAGCGGAGTCGCAGCGAGGGACGTGGTGCTGAATCCGCGATGTTCCTTCAGTATCTGTGTTGTCCCGTGAATAATATCTATCCACTGCGCGAAGTCGTTCCGCTGGCTGGCGTCAGCGAAGAGGAGTTGCTTCGCTTTCGGCAGCAGTCGGCCGATCGGAATTCCTCCGATCGCGAGATGTTATGGATCGTAGCGCGCGTTCCGCAGCGGCGTCATCAAGACGTCGCTGAACTGCTGCAGTCGTTTGCCTCGCGTCAAGCAGACCGCGCCGCCGGCGGCAAACGCTTAAAGTTCGCCACGCACAGCTTCGGCGGCGTGCTCGTGATCCAATGGCGAGTCGAGTGACACGCCCGTTGTTCGCAGTCGTTGGATAGCCGCTCCGTCGGCGAAGCATCAGTTCTATTGTTGCCGTTTTGGGAAGCGGGTGGCTGGGCTGCGATGCGATTAGCACAACGCTGTGATGATTTCTTTGGTTAGGTCTGGGGATCGCTGACGTTGGTGTTCGAGTTCGAGGACGCTGTTGATGATGGTGAGATCTTGGGCGTCTTTGAGGTCGGATTTTTTGATGAAGTTGTTTTCCCAGAGCCAGTGGGCGACTTCGCACCAATTCCACAGTAAAGCACCGTCGGTGATGTTGCATGCGGGGGCTGGGAAACCGCCTGGTCCTCGCGATCCGTTGATGTATTGGTTTACAAGCTGGCGGCTGCGATCGATTCGGCGAGCGATGTCCGCTTGAGTTACCAGTTCGCACGTATCAACTCGGAGTACCGTCGCGGGGATGCCTGAGTCGCGGACACTTTTGATCGCGCTTAAGATCGCGTCTTTCAGTGAGGGTGCGGAACGCGAAAATGTTAAGTAGATACGACCGAACCGCAAGCTGATCGTGGCATCGTCGCAGCCCGCCTGGAAAAGTGAGTCTTCTAAGCTGGGAGTTATCGTGTCAACTCCATCGAGCAGCAGGGTGAAGTCGAATTCGGGTTCGCGCTCAGTCATGTTCTTGTTCCGGTTACTTGTCGATGGCGGTCGTCGTGTCAACGTGCGGGCATCGGTCCACTTCTCGCCAGATGTGTCGTGCGTGGTTTTCCGGATTTCGGGGAGTCGACCAAATGCTGACGATGCAGCCTGACTGGCTGCTCTGTGGGCAATGAAGTCGACCCCAAGCGTGTCCTCCCGGCAATTCGACACGCCAGCCCAGCGATTCAGCGAATTGGATCGCATTTTCGATGTGCTTGTTGGGGTGTCGAGGGCGGGGCATCTCGTTAATGATAGATTTCCTGTTGACAGTTGTCAACAGAAAGTAAGGGGCGGCTGGGACGACGGGCTAGTAGGTCCCGCTGGTAGGGTGTGAGTGTCGACGCCCGGCTTATCGCGGTGTTAGGATGTCGAGTGTCGCAGGTGGTTCCCGCGGAGGCGTTTGTCGATGGATGAGGATCCGGAGGAGAGTGACGATCGGCTGAAGAACCCGCACGATCGGTTTGTGCGGCGGTTGTTGGGCGACACCGATCATGTCCGCGAGTTGGTGCGGTGGCAGTTGCCAGCGGAGGTGGTTGCAGAGTTGGATCTTGAAACGCTTGTGCCGGCCAAGGAGACGTTTGTCGATAAAACGTTACGGGGTGGGCTCTCGGATTTGGTTTTTCAGGTGGAGTTGGCAGGCGGAGGGGATGCGTTTGTGATGCTGTTGTTCGAGCACAAGTCGGTTGTCGACGAGCAGGCGGTGTTTCAAGTGCTCCGTTATATGGTCGCGATCAACGAGCAGCGTCAACGCAACGGTCAGCCGCTTTGTTGCGTGATTCCCTTGATTTTGTATCACGGTGTGCGGTCGTGGAATGCTCCGCGGCGGTTGCCTGAACTGATTCATGCACCCGCGGCTTTTCGCGGTTATATTCCGGACTTCGACATGCCGCTGCTCGATTTGAGCGGCTGCAGCGACGCGGAGTTGCGGCGAGAATCGGTCTTCCTCGCCTACATGACGCTGCTAAAATATATACGGCGGGATGAGTTGCCGGAGCGTTTGCCCGAGATCCTGTCGCTATTTCACCGCTTGCTGCCGCCAGCGACGGCGCTTGAGAGTATCGAAACAATTCTTCGCTATCTCGTGGTCGGCACCGACCGCGTCTCGCGGCAGGAGTTGGTGACTGTGTTTACTCGCGTGATGCAATCCGAAGGAGCATCGGCTATGCCAACAATCGCAGAAGAGTGGAAAGAAGAAGGACGCCAAGAAGGACGCCAAGAAGGACGTCAGGAAGGGCGTCAGGAAGGAGCAATGATTGGTCAGGTCTTAGCCTATCAGCAATTTCTTGGTCGGCCGACTTCCGGTGAAGAGGCGTTGCTGGCGATGGGTGCGGACGAGTTGCGTGCGCTGTTTCAGCAGTTGGAGGCAGAGTTTCGCAAGCTACATCGCTAGCGGTGACGCTGTTTCACCGCTTGTTGCCGCTGGCGACGGCGCTTGAGAGTATCGAAACAATTCTTCGCTATCTCGTGGTCGGCACCGACCGCGTCTCGCGGCAAGAATTGGTGACTGTGTTTACTCGCGTGATGCAATCCGAAGGAGCATCGGCTATGCCAACAATCGCAGAAGAATGGAAAGAAGAGGGCCGCCAGGAAGGGCGTCAAGAAGGGCGTCAAGAAGGAGCAATGATTGGTCAGATCTTAGCGTATCAGCAATTTCTCGGGCGGCCGTCTTCCGGTGAAGAGGCTTTGCAGGCGATGGATTCAGGTGATTTGCGTACGCTATTTGAGCAGTTGGACGCGGAGTTTCGCAAGCTGCGTCGTTAAAGCAGCTCCGCAAAAGAGCGTCGTCATTTGCGAGCGACGTCGCTAACTATCGCGCCGGGACTGCCGGGGGCGGAGTTGCCGTGGGAGTCGCTGTGGGGGGCGGAGGCAGTTGCAAGGTTTGGGTGTTTGGTGTGAGCGATTGCTGGTAGTGTTGCAACAGTCCGTAGACCGACTGGAATTCGGGACGCGCGGCCAGTTGTTGGAACTGCGGATTGGTCGCCACCGATTGGAAATGGGCGAGAGTTTGTTGGACTTGTTGCGGCGTGGGGGGCGCACCATCTGCTGTCGCTGAGAAGGGGAGAGCGAGGTAGGTCTTCCATTGTTCGTCGAGCAAGGCGAACAGTTTGGGGGCGATCTGCAGAAGCTGGCCGCGGAGCACGTCCGATTCTTGTGCCGTGTAGCGTTGGGCCAACGGTGGCATCTGGCTTGTCGAGGTCCCTTCGGTGGGAGCGACTCCGGCGGCGTAATTGGCGATCCGCTGCGTCAGCTCTTGTGCCGCTGGCGGGATCACAACCGGTTGTCCCGGCGCTGGACTGCGGTAGTAGGTTCCGGTGGATAGTTGGTCGATTTGCAAGACCGAGCCGTCGATCGCTACGCCCGCGAACAGGCCGCGGCTGCGCGAGTAGGAATAAATCTCTGCCTGTAGTCGTCCGTCGGTCGCCACCGCGCCTTGGAGTCCGACGGGGCCGGCCGCTGCGGCTGCATCGGCACCGATCGTCAGCGTGCCCGACAGGATGCCTTCAACGCTTTTGGCAGTCTTGAATACCAAGACGATGTCCGACGATTGGAGGCCGGCTTGCCAGCCGATGTTGCCACCGGTCAAGGTGATGAAAACCGGAGCGTGCCAGATTCCATTAGGATCGCGAACGAACAGCAGTCCGCGGCCGTGGCGGGCGCCGATAATGAAGCCCCCTTTGATCACATTGGGGATGATCGCCACGCCATGCGCGTCTGTCAGCATCGATCGCGGGATCTGGTTCAGCGACGTCGACATCGCTTGGCTGAGTACCGCCGAGGCAGCGAGTACAATGCCCTCTTCAGCACTTTGGGCGGACGCCGGTTGCGGTGGAGTAGCCAATGCCAGCAGCAAAAAGCAGGTAATGTAGCGAGCCATCCGTGCGTACCTCGAAGAGATTGTTCAATGGGAGTCGATTGTGGTTGAAGCGGTTGCTCAACGCGATCCTCCGATTGTAGTAGATTCCTCGTGGTGGCAGAACAGCGAATTTAGGCCGTTTGTGCAGGGCCTACGCGTGGCGTTCGAAGCGAACTTCACCGCCGACGATCGCATGAGTCGCTTGCCCGAACAGCTCCTTCCCTTCCCAGGGCGTGCTGTTGCTGCGGGATTGAAATTCATCGCCGCGAACGGTCCAGGCGACGTCGGGATCGATGATCACGATGTCTGCTGGCGAACCAGGTTTTAAGCTGCCGCCGGGAACGCCTGCGATCTCGGCGGGGCGAGTCGATAGCCGAGTGATCGCGTCGGGCCAGGAGAGCAGGCCAGAGCGGATCATGTCGGTGTTGATCGAAGCGAGCGTCGTCTCCAGGCTGACCATGCCAAACGGCGCGAGGTCGAGGTCGTTGACTTTCTTTTCGCGAGCCCGCGGCGTGTGCCCGGTGGAGATGCAGTCGATCGTGCCGTCGATCAACGCCTCGCGGCAGACTTCGATATGTCGCTCGTTTCGCAGCGGCGGGCGGACTTTAAATCGCGCGTCGAACGATTCGAGTTCTCTGTCGGTCATCGACGAAAGAGTTTGCGGCCAGACGCTGGCGGAGATGCTGATCCCGCGCTGCTTGGCTCGCTTGATCAGCTCCACGCCTTGCAGAGTGCTGATTGGGCCGATGTGCAGTCGCCCGCCGGTCGCTTCGGCTAGTCGCAGATCGCGGGTCACGGCGAGGTCTTCGGCTTCGGTCGGCAGTCCCTGTAATCCAAGGATCGTCGAGACGCGGCCTTCGTGCATCACGCCGCTGCCGGTCAGTTCGGGGACCAGCGGCAGGTCGTAGATCGGCAGGTCCAGCATGTGGCAATATTCAAGCGCTTTCTTCAGTAGAGCGCTGTTGGACGTCGGCCGCGGTGCGTCGCTGAAACCGACCGCGCCAGCTTCGGCCAGCAGTCCCAGTTCCGCCATGTCGACTCCCTCGCGACCGCGACTCAGGCAAGCGATCACGTGGATTCGGCAGGTGCGAGCTCGCTGCGCCTTTTGGCGAACAAACTCGACAGCGCCGGGGGAATCGATCGGCGGGTAGGTGTTCGCGGCGCAAAGGATCGTCGTGAACCCGCCGGCAAGCGCTGCGTTGCCGCCGGTTTCGATCGTCTCATCCTCTTCGCGACCCGGTTCACGAAGTTCGGTTCCCAGATCGATCAGGCCCGGGGCGACGATTCGGCCGCGGGCATCGATGCGTCGGACGTTTGGCGGCAGGTCGCCATCGTCGGGATTGATCGCCGCGATCAGCCCGCCGGTGACAAGCACGCGGGCCACGCGATCGATCGATTGCGAGGGGTCGACGAGGCGGCCGTTTTCGATCAGCAGTGGTGTCATGGTCAGTGGACGATCGGTTCGCTGGAGGAGGAGTTGTGGGGGGCGTTTGCCAGCAGCCAAAGGGCCGCCATCCGGACCGCGATCCCGTTGGTGACTTGTTCCAAAATCACCGAGTGCGGACCGTCGGCAACTTCGGGCGTGATCTCGACACCGCGATTGATCGGGCCGGGCGCCATGATCAGGATGTCCGATTTGCTGCGACGCATCCGGTCGGCGTTCATCGCATACAGGTTGGCGTATTCGTGAACCGATGGGAAAGGGCGCGTCGTCTGCCGTTCAAACTGGATTCGCAGCAGGTTCAGGACGTCGCACCGCGGCAGGATTTCGTCGAGGCTGTAAGCGACTTCGACATCCAGTTCACGCCAGCGATGGGAAACGAGAGTCGACGGGCCGCACAGGATCACGTGCGCGCCGAGCTTCTTCAGTCCCCAGATGTTCGATCGAGCGGTTCGGCTGTGCGCGATGTCGCCGACAAGCGCGACGGTCAGGCCATCGATGTTCCCGCGATGTTGGCGAATCGTCAGGATGTCCAGCAAGCCTTGAGTTGGGTGTTCGTGAGGGCCGTCGCCAGCGTTGAGGACCGAACAGGAGAGTTCGCGAGCGAGCAGATGGGGCGTGCCGGGTGTTTGGTGCCGCGTCACGACCCAATCGACTCCCATCGCTTCGATCGTCTTGGCGGTATCGATGAACGTTTCCCCTTTGGCGACGCTGCTGCCGGAGGAGGAGAATTCGACGGTGTCGGCCCCCAGGCGTTTGGCGGCCAAAGAGAAACTGTTTCGCGTGCGAGTGCTGTTCTCGAAGAACAGGTTGGCGCAGGTCTTGCCTGCTAGCAGCGACAATTTTTCGCGACAGTTGTTGGTCGCTTCCTTCAATTGTTGAGCGGTGTCTAGAAGTGTCCGCAGCTCATCGACTGAGAGATCTTGCAATCCGAGCAAGTGGCGGCGGTTCCAGCCCGATGGTGGTTCCAGCAAGGTTTTGGACATGGGGCTCAGCTGTCGTGAGGTGGCGGAGTGGCTGTCTGTCGCATCCAATCAAATTGGCGGAGATTCTACCGAAATCTCGGCGAAAGTGTCAGAGGGCTGCTAGCAAACAAATCTGCGGCAATCGGCATAATCGTTAAAGTCTGCCGGGCTTGGCAGCCGATCGGGAATCAAAGTGGAAGCGTATTGCCCGGATTCCGTGGCCTTTGTTTCCCAGCCGGGGGGCTGAGCGAATTGTTCAACGACGCAGCGAATCGCTGCTTGCAAATCCGTATCTACCCGCGATTGGGAAACCTCATCATGTCACCTCGCCGCTCGAATTGCTTGGTCGCTCCCCTGCTGGCTTTCTGCCTGCTGAACACCGGATGTGCTAGCCTGGCGCTCTTTCCGTCGGACGATAGCGATGCACCAAATGAGGCGACGCTACACGAATCGCCCGAGGCTGCGATGTTCCGAGCCGTGCAGACCGCGCGGCAAACCAATTCGATCGTCTTGCAAGTCGAAGGTGCCGAGAAGCCGATGCGAGTGATTCCGCTTCCCACCGATGGGAAGACTGTGTTCATGAACGACCTGCTTCGTCAGACCGGATTGAAATCGAAATACAACGGGCTGGACATCGTCCTGTTGCGCAGCGGTGCCGGTGAGATGGATGGTGTGAAAATGGCCGTCACGTTCGACGGTAAAGGCCGCGTCAGCACCGGTACCGATTACGCACTTCGCCCTGGCGATCGGATCATGGTTCGTAAGGTGCTGAACTCGACGATCCAAAACGTCTTGGATGGACTCATCCCGCCCGTCGCTCGCGGCTAGCGTCGCGCTGGAGTCGAGGCTTCAGCCGAACGCGCACCACGGCTGGATCGGCTAGATCCTCGACACCAACTTCGGTGTCGTTTGAATTAAATGTTGTCGATTGTGCCGGTGCTGTCGGCGAATGATTGAGTTGGCGATCCGAGTCGCTGAAGCATCGTGGCGAACAGGTTCGACAGCGGCGTGTCCTCGTGCGTGACTTTCTTCTGCCATGGCTCTTGCCCTCCGTCCCAAGCACCGCCCTGAGGGTTGCTGCCTGCATGATCGATGTATTGGCCATGCTTGAAGCCCATCTGTTTGCCCCCGGCCAAAATCAGCGGGTAGTTGCGGGATAGATGGAAGGCGCTCGATGCCGATCCAAACAACAGCAGCGTGTTGTCCAGCATCGTTCCCGTGCCGGCCGGTTCGGGAGTCTGTTTCAGCTTGCCGATAAATCGCCCGTATTCTTCGTTGAGGAACTGGCAATAGATGGCAAAGTTCTTCCAGCCGCCAGGATTTTTGGTCTCGTGCGACAACTGATGTGCCAGGTTGAATCCAACGGCGCGAGCTAGGTGATCGCTTCGTCCGACGCCGTTTTCGCGGCCGATCTGATAGGTTGCGACGCGAGTCGAATCGGTCTTGAACGCTAGATAGATCAGCTCGAACATCGTTTGTAGGTACTCGCGAGGTTCGTCGGTCGTCAGTTCCAGGTTCAGGTGATCGCCATCGATCTTTGGCAGTGGAGCGTTGATCCAGCGTTTCGCCTTTTCGACTTTGATCTCCGCTTGGCGGACCGAGTCGAGGTATTCGTCCAGGTTCTGTTGATCGGCCGACGAGAGCGTCTTACGAAGCGAACGCGCATCGACCAGCATGTCGTCCAGTGCGCTGCGGCTGAGTGCCAACCGTCGAGCTGAATCGCCGTCGCTCTTGACGAACAACATGTCGAAGATCTGTTTCGGGCGGTGTTCGGCGGGGATCGCTCGGCCGTTGCGATCGAACGAGATCGTGTGAGCGCCGCGAGCGGTCCCGGTGCCTCCGTCGGTCGACATCACCAACGATGCAAATCGCGTTTGGTCCCCCACAACCTTCACGTATTCTTGATCCAACGAGATCGTGTTTGCGTATTCCATGTCGCCTCCGCCGGTGGCAGCTCCGGTCAGGAACTGGTCCGCGTTGTTGTGGCCATGCGAATTGCGGCTCTTCGGATGCGAGAATCCTGATAAGACGGTTATTTCATCGCGCAGCGGTTCCAGTGGTTGCATGCACTTGGTGAAAGTGAAATCGTCGCCGTTGCGATGGGGGAACCAAGCCCAGTCCTGGTAGGCGGGATCTTCGGCCAGTGGCATCGGAACGCCGTCGGGAAAGTAGAAGCATCCCAGGCGTTTTGGATTCGCGCGGGCTGCCGCGCCACGCGCTACCGGAGCGGCGAGAGATCCAAACATCGGCAGAGCCAACGCGAGGCCCGTCCCTCGCAGGAATCGTCGGCGATCGATGCGGTTCATGTTCAATTTCATAGCGTTGCTCCGCTGCGGTTGGGGGCGGTGAAGTTTGGTTGCGTCTATTGGGTTTGAAACAATTCGCTGGCAATGATTGTCTGAATCATCGTGGCGAGTCCGTCGCCACGGGTTCGTACTTCGGCAGTGATCGTGTCGACATCGGCTCGATCGGCGAACGTCAGTGGCCGCCCGAGCGCGTAGGTGGTCAGCTTGTGGACCATCGCCCCGACAAATTGGTCTTGCCGGTTTTCTAGCAGGAACCGCTTCAAGCCCTCCATCCCGTCGAGCGTCTCGCGGTTGAAAAGTTCGCTCGACGCAGAGACTGGTTTCCCATCGATCTCGTTTCGCCATCGCCCTAAGGCGTCGTAGTTTTCAAATGCGATTCCCCAGGGATCGATCTTCACGTGGCACGACATGCAGGCCGCGTGATTGCGGTGGTCTTCGATCCGTTCCTTCAGCGTCATCTTCGCGATCTCCGGATCAGCGAGATCGATTTGCGGAACCGCGGGAGGCGGTGGCGGTGGCGGATCGTTGAGGATGCTTTCCAGCAGCCAGACGCCTCGCTTCAGCGGATGGGAATCGGGCCAATCGGAATTCATCGCCAACAGGCCGGCCTGAGTCAGGATGCCGCCGAGTTTGAAGTCGCCGTCTAACGCTACGCGGCGGAAATGATTCCCGCGAACCCCCTTCAACCCATAGTGCCGGGCGAGTCGTTCGTTAGCCATCGCGAAATCGGTGTGAATGAAATTCAGGACGCTTTCGTCGTGCTTCAGCACCTCGTGAAACAACGCGATCGGTTCGTGCTGCATCGCTTCTTTCAGCAGCGGATCAAAGCCGCGGACGTTTTGTTTGATGTTCAGGAAATCGAGCAATTGCAGGTCCAGCCACTGGTGGACAAACTGCTTCGCAAATCGCTCGGATCGAGGATCCGCCAGCATCCGTTGGACCTGTTCGGTCAGCGTTTGCGAGTCGGCTAGTTGGCCGCTGTCGGCCAGTTTTAATAGTTCTTCATCGGGTAGGCTACACCACAGGAACATCGATAAACGTGTCGCCAATTCGTGTGGTGAAAGCGGTTGCCGTTCCGATGGAGACTCCGGCGTTTCATCCGCTTGGTCCTGTGCGATGTACAGAAAGTGAGGCGACGAAAGGATCGTTGCCAGGACTTCGGTGACCGCTTCTTCAAAGCTGTTGCATTGCGGTCGCAGTGTGTCGAACAGCTTAAGTTTCCGGTCGAGTTCGTCCTCGCTGACCGTGCGTCGCCATGCGCGGTGCATGAACGCGGCGATGATCTCTCGCGCGTAAGCCGGCTCATCGTCAGCGTTTTTGCTGTCGAAAAAGATCTTCTTGTGGGACGCCGGCGGCCATTGGTCGTAGACCGGCGCGGAGATCTCGACATAGTCGACTTGAATGTCTCCTGGAGAGGGCGTGCTGTTGGCCAAGCGGATGTATTCCGACGGACTGGGCGTCACGCCCATCGGCGACGTCTTCCGCACGGAGTTGCGAGGGTAAATCTCGCCCAGCGGAAAATCCCATTGATAGATCTCCGGTTGGTCGGGCCCAGCGGTGATCAGCGTGTCTTGTTCGCTGACCCGGATCAGTGCTCGCCCCTCGTTGCTCGCTTGCCAACCGAACAGCATCTGCATGCTTGGGGCCGGGGAATCGTCGCTGGTGGTCCGCGAGGCGCGAACGCGAACTCGCATCGTTCCCTCGTCGGGGACTTGGTTCCCAAGTTCTACGATCAGCTTGGTGCCACGATTGGCTGGCAGGACGGCGACCGTATCGAACGAATCGGGAAACTCGGCCGGCGAGTCGGTCGGGGCGAAAGCGTATTTAGCTCCATAGTACTGCCACGTAGCCGCGGCGGTGCGGCCGGTCGACAGTTCGCGAAAGTAGGCTCCGCGATGCGATTGCTTAAACTTCGCATCCAGTTTGTCCAGTTCCTCCTGCTGCTTGGCAGGATCTTCCTTGAACTGTTTGGTTACCTTTTCAATCTCTTTAGCTTGCTTGGGCCATTCGAAGTTAGCCACATCTTTCATCGACACGCCCCAGTGCCGCACGGCCGGCCGCTGGCCGCGAACCGTGGCGCGAGCGAGTGCTGTTCGGGCGATCCGATGATAGGTTTCAAACTGCGAGACCGACATGTGCAGCAGTTCGGAGCTGTTCTGAAAACCGTCCTCCGAATGCGATTCCGGCGGCAGGTCTTTGGCAAAGTCCCAAGGCAGACCCAACAAGTCTTGCAATGCGTAGTTGTATTCGTAACGCGTCATCCGTCGAAACGCAGAATGCCCGCCCGATCGGCGTCGCACAGTCGACGCGACTTGCATTTCATTGGCCAGCCAGTTGACGACCTTTTCGCGATCCTCGTCCGTCAGTTCACCTTCGTCGGGCGGTGGCATTTCGCCTTTACTGATCGCTGCAAAAACTTCGGTCCACCAGTCGACGTCTGCCCCCGACAAGAGATCGGGATCGAGCGTATCGATCCGCACGTTCCCCTCTTGCGCATCGGGGCCGTGGCAATCGAAACAGGCTTGTTTCAAGATCGGCCCAATCGTCTCGCGGAACTCCGCCAGATCCGGCTCTGGATGAGCCGGAGGTTCCGCGCTCGGCTGCGCGTTCTTGAATCGTGACTTCTGTGCGCCAACGGCTTTCAATTCTTCAAGGCTCGGCCGCTCGTCGGCCGCCGACGTATGCAACGCGGCGGAGCACATCGTTAGCAATATCCAAGCGATCAGCGGCAGGAAGCCTTTGCTGTCGCGCAGAGAGTATCGAGTGTTTACGTCATTCATGCGTGAAGGCCGCGCTGATAACGCAGCGGAAGGGCAGGGTGGGGGACCAAATTTGGCGGGCAGGTGGACCGCAATGCACTTGCAGCTTACCGCTCCAGCATACCGCAACCAACTCCGGAAATCACGCGGAAATAGGAGATCGCTAACCTCGCCGACACCTGTTTTCGGCGCCAGCGCAATACCGTTCAGCGAAGGAGCCTCGGACCGTGGGAAGACTTAGCGGCGGGACGTAGTGGTCGAGGTTACGAGCTGTTGATTACCCACAAGTCGCCGCAAAAACAGCTCGTTTTGGCACGGTATTTGCGCTTGTAGTATTTCATTTTGCACAATGAAATCTTAAGGTGAAAGCATGCAACCGACCAGTATCGCATACGAATTTCAAGATATTCAACTTGGAGACAAACGTCTCAACGATCGAGCCGAAGCGTTGCTCGCCTCGCTGGCGGCCAACCCTTCGGCCAGTATCAACGAAGCTTGCAGTGGCTGGGACGAAACCAAAGCCGCCTACCGTCTATTCGATAACCCCAACGTCGATCCCGAAGCCATTCTCGGGGCTCACGCTGAAAAGACACTCCAACGAATCAAAGCCCAAGACACCGTTTGTATCGCACAAGATACCACCGAACTGGACTACACCGCGCATCCGCCCGAAGGCGTCCGTAATCTCGATCGCTTAGGCCGCCGTGGACTTTACGATCATTCCCACATCGCCTTCACTCCAGAGAAACTTTGTCTCGGGGTGGTCGGTGTTAAGTTCTACGATCGCGACAAAGAAACGCTCGGCACCAGCAAGAAGCGAGAAGGCCAACCCCTACACACCGGCGAAGGGCAACGATGGCTCGATGGTTATCGCAAGGCCTGCGAGATCGCCGGGAAATGTCCTGAAACTCAGATCGTTTCGCTGGCCGATCGCGAAGGAGACATCTACGACATTTTCGTCGAAGCCGATCAGCATGAAACACCGGCTCAGTTCGTCATTCGCTCGCAGCGAAAACGCTCGTTGCCGGAGAAAGACCCCGATGGCGGGCCTGCGGCTTATAGGAAAATGCGTGCCGAAATCGCATCCGCCCAGCCGGTCGCTTACCGCGAAGTCCAGCTTCCCCAAACGCCCAAGCGAACCAAAGGATCAGGAAACAAACAACACCCCGGCCGTGAAGCACGCACTGCGAAGTTAGAAATTCGAGCGAAACGGATGACTCTTCGTGCGCCACACAACAAGCAGTCTTCGATGCCGCCGGTCGAGATCAGTGTCGTTTGGGTGAGCGAGATCGATGGCCCAGGCGACGGAACCGAAGTCGACTGGCTGTTACTGAGTTCTCTGCCGGTCGACACGATTGCCCAGACGCTGCGGATTGTGGATTTGTATGTGGCTCGTTGGCCAATCGAAGTATTCTTTCGAGTTTTCAAAACTGGCTGCCGGGTCGAAGAGATTCAACTCGAAGCGAGAGACCGACTGATCCGCGCGTTGATGTTTTACAAAGTGATCGCATGGCGGATCATGTTTGTGACCTTCTTAGGCCGCGAGTGTCCAGAGCTTCCCTGTGATGTCGTCTTCAGCGAAGCGGAATGGAAGTCGGTCTGGAAAGTGGTGGAAAAGACGGCTCCCCCAAAGCAAGCTCCTGAGCTGTCACAATTCATCCCGGTCCTTGCGACCCTTGGCGGCTACAATCACCGCGAAGGCGACGGTCCGCCGGGAGCCGAAGTGATCTGGCGAGGCACGCGGCGAATGCTCGACTTCGCCCTCTGCTGGCAAGCCTTCGGACCAGACCAATGACTTGTGGGTAATCGACAGGAGGCTACGAGTCCCAGCGATTTGGTCTGATGCAAAAGGACTCGTAACCTCGTCCACTACGCTTCGTTGAACGGTATTGGTCGCCAGCGCTTGTCGGCTGAATATCAAAACCGTCACCTCATAGCGTTTTTGTGCTGCGGGGTAGGGGAGGGCAGGGCGGTGTCAATCGCCGCTGACGCGCCAGCGGGCTCGGAATAGCCAGATCATGATCCCCATCATGCTCGCTAGCAGGCAGATCGAAACGCCGAAGTAGGCGGCCAGAAGCGATAGGTCGCCGGCGTTGGCGATCTCGCTGCCGTCGAGACTCAGGTCGGCGTTGAGCGGCACCGAAATGGCCGCCACAAACGGACTCGCCACGCCCCACCAACGCGAGGCGTCGATCGTCTCGGGCGAGAAGTTGAGGATCCCCATCAACAGCACCGCCGCCACGGGGGCGACATATAAAATCAACAGGCTCAGATAGGTTGCCATCAGGCTGGTCGAGGTCTTGTGGAAGACGGTTGAACAGAACAACGCAACGACCGAATCGACTAAACAGACCATCAGCACGATCGCGAAGAACGACAAGACCGCCAGCCAATTGGTCCAGTATTGCGGGACCATCAGCGTCGCTAGCAACAGCGGCCACAGCAGGAAGGAGGTCAGGACGGCGGAGATTCGAAAACCGGCGACCAGTTTGCCCCACAGGATCTTCCAAGGGGTGATCGTGGTCGTCAGCAACAGGTCCAGCGTCTGGCGTTCGCGTTCGCCGGTCACGCTGCCGGCCGAAAAGACGGGGCCGACAAGCATGTTGAAGACGACGACATACACGGTGTAGAAGGCGCACAGGTGCGAGCGGGCGAACAATAACAACGCCATCAACGGGATCGCCAACAGCATGCTGATCTGGATCACCAGTCGCAGCATCAGCGTTCCTTGGCTGAAGATCTCGCTGTGGATCTCTTTGTCGTAGACCGGGTTGGCACCGTCAGCCATCAATTCGCGGCGACGCGGCGGCGCGAACAGTTTGTCGGGGAACTGGTCCCGTTGGATGACAAGGCCGACCGCCGTTTCGGCTTCGCGGTCCAGATCGACCACCTCTTTTCCTTCGCTCCCCATGTCGGGCGGATACAACATCCGGGCCGCCGCGTTGGCGCACAGCAGCAAAACCAAGGCGATCCCGAAAGCTGGGATTACGGTTATGGCGAGGTTCAGACGCAGCGCCCCTTCCTGTTCCAAGCTGGTCCAGAAGAGAACGCCTAACATCACCAGCGGTAGGATCACGAGATAGCTGACGACCAGCGATGCCGACGTGCGGCCGAAGTAACTGCTGCAGGCGACGCCGATCGCACCAAAACAAACGACCGACACGATCAGCCCGAGGTAGGCGGCTAGCACTTCGTAGATGCTCACGCCTCCCAGCGGCAGGCACAACACGATGATCGGCAGCGAAGCGACGATCAACATGCCCAGGTGGGTCAACGAAGCGACCATCTTGCCGAACACGATCGCGGTCGGACGCAGCGGGCTGGCCAGCAGCATCTCGTATGTCTTGCGTTCTTTTTCGCCGGTGATCGTGCCGGCGGCAAAGCTGGGAGCCATCAGCGACGCCAGCACGTATTGGCCTAAGAAAAAGAGATCGACCAGCTTGCGAGCACTCGGCGGGTTCTGCGTCAGGTCCAACTTCTCGTCGGTCGGCCAGGCGACCAACACGACCGCGGCCAATAGCACTTGGTAGAGTGCCAGCAGGAAAAAAGCCCGATGCGTGCGGAGGTTGACGAGCAGTTCGCGTTGCAGGACGGGATTTTCAAACACAAACACGGGATCGATCCGTAGACGCAAGCAGTGGGAATGAAAAGTGCATCGTATCGTAGTGGATCTTGTTAAAAGATCCGTCAGCGCAGAGGATCTTTCAACAAGATCCACTACGTCTAAAAGGTTCTTCGCAACAAGGATCTTTAACAAGATCCACTACGTTTAGATCGGCTTGGAGACGTAGCGCCGGTCGGAGATGGCAATAACGAAGCGTTTGTTATAGTCGCAAACCGCGACCCTCGCACGCTGCCATCGTCGACTTTGCCGCTTCGCCCGCGTGACACTGCCTCACGCTTCCCATTGGTTCATCCGCGTCGCGATCCGCCGCAGCGTCTCTTTATGCTTTTCGATCGCCATCAGCCCGGCCAGCAACATCAGTCCCATCGTGATTCCAAACGCCCACCACGGCCAAACTTGATCGATCGCTCGCCCCGCGTGCCAGACCATGCTGATCAGCCCGACGACGACAAATCCGGTGCCGAGATAGAGGAACGCCCGCACGTGCATCACCACGCCGATCGCGATCCCGGCAAAAGCCAACAGGATCAGCACGATCGGCCCCCAGATGCTCGATCCAATCTGCTGGACGATCATGTCGGCGGTGCTACTGATATAGATCGTCAGCGTCGCCGCATAGCGAACCGCCGTGACGATCTGCGGTTGCAGGCGTTTGCGTTCGGCATGCACCGCGCCCAAGACACAGGCCGCCGGAGGAATCAGCCACAATTGCGGATGCTGCAGAAATCCCCAGCCGGGATTCTGAGTCAACGTTACCCACAACGCGGCGTTGGCCGCGATGATCCCGGCGACTCGCGTGATCCGATCTCCCGGCCAAAGTGCTGACAAGGCGAGATAGAAGACCGCCGCCAGCAACAGGACCACGTTGTACTGAATCTCGCTATCGGCAAAGATCCAGTCCTGTCCGCGTCCGGTCAGCCAGAATCCGACCAGCGGAATCAACGGCAGGAAGAGAGCTGAATTGCGCAGCGGTCCCAGCAACACTGCGTCCTCGCGTCGCTGAGCCCATGTCGATAGGCCGGCGCTGACAAAGGCCAGTGCCATCACGATGTAAGGCCAATATTCCCGCAGTCCCAGCGTGTCGGGCTGGCAGGCGAGTTTGTTCGCCACGGCCAGCAGCATCAAGACTTGAGCGGCGTAGACGAGTCCTTGGCGATGGGGAATCGTTAACCGTTCGGCGGCGGAGGCCAGGAACTTTCCAGGAGCGATCGCGATCAGCAGCGCGAGCAAACTGAACAACGCGATCACCAGAGAGGTTCCGACGACCAGGATCGTTGGGATCTGAGGGATCCCGACGCCATCGGTTCGCAGGACAACTTCCATCGCTAGCAGGCCGAACAATGCGATCGTCGCAACGCTCGCAGAAAAGATCGCAGACCGCCGGATCGGGGTGCTCCAACGATCGGGATCGAGCGCCAGCAGACGCGGGGCAACCCAGGCGACCAGCGGGATCAACCACACCGACGCGATGAACAGACGCATCGTTTGGGCGAGGGCTCGCGCTTGGCCGAGGTCGACGCCACGCACATCGGCGACCGAACCAAACATCGCCGCGATGCACAGCGAACCAACCGCCAGGGTTCGTAGCGTGTGCGAGGTGCTGTTGCTGCCGATTCGGCCGATCGCGATCGCACAGGCGATGATCGCTCCGATCCAGACCCAACGCCACAGCGGCTCGCCATGTTCCAAGATCGCCGCGGCGGTTCCAAACATTGCGAACAGCAGAGTCGCGATTAATAGGCCACTCAACTCGCGCCGCATCCCCGTTTCGCTGCCGGTTCGCCAGGGGATTTGTCGACCGGCAAGGAAGCGACTGAGCATCCGATGCAGCGGCCACAACCACGCGGCGATTGCTGCAAGCATGCCAAGCGTTAGTCCCGCGATCGCGGAGAACGCTCGCGAGTCGTGCTGCCAATGCGACGCGACGAGCATCACGGTCGCGGTCGATAGGCAGGCTGTGATTAGGTAAGCAACGGTCACTTGCCCGCGGCTGTCCCAGCGAATCGTCGACGCCGCGATGGCCAACAGGCCGACCGGCAACAGCAGGACCGCGGTGTTTCCCATCCGTTCGATCGCGTGAACGCCAAGTTCAAAGCAGTTCGATGCGATCGCTGGCGTTAGGATCGCCAACAGTATCGTCCCAACAAACAGAAGTACCGTGTCGATCTTGAACTTCAGCAGTTCACTGGTCGGAACCGATCGTTTGTAAAAGACAAACCGCAGCCGCCAAAGCACGCCGCAGAACAGCAGCCAGACGATGGCGATCAGGATCGTTGCGAAGAAGTACCGGTTGCCAACGATCATCTGCCAAGCGTTCGACGCATATTCATCGACTGCCCAGGTCAGCAGGATTCCCGAAACGATCGGCACTCCGCTGATCAGCCGGATGCCGCGACGCGATCCGCGATGCAGCGTGACCGCCAGTCCGACCAGCGTGCCGATCGCCCATGGGATCAGCCAAAAGTTAGCTCGTGGCGCGTCCAATGCAACGCTCGAAAGGCCGCTGGCAATCAGCAGCCCCGATCCGACCAGCGGGATCGCGACGGAGCGGCGGCTTGGCGTCGCATTCGCAACGCTGACCACGGCGGCAAGGACCGTGGCGGCCGACCAGATCGATAACATCACCCCCCACGCGACCGTCACATCTTCGGAGCGCCACGAGGTCCAGGCGATTGCCACCGTCGGAGCTGCCAGCGTCATCCATCCCGCCGCGTCGACGAGGCCTCGCTGACGTCGGCTGGCGATAAACCAAAACGCTCCCGCAGCGATCACGAGTGTGAGCCCCATCGCGTTGCCGATGGTCGATACGAGCAGTGCCGGGACGCCTTGTACATTCCAGGCGATCTCGCTCGCCGTCACGACGCCCGAGATCAGGCTGGCCGCGATTCCGATCGAGGCAAGTTGAGAGGTCGCTGTTGGCCAAGCATCGGGCCAGATCCGGAGGACCGGCAGCGAAAGGGGCGGCATGACGCTGGGTGCTTCCTGTTGCCAGCGTTGCAGACAGCGGATGACTCCGGTTTGTTCGGCGATCCGTTGAAACGCAGCGAGAGCAAAACAGCTGAGGCCTAGCAGGTGCAGGCTGTTGACGGCGAGTCCTGCGGGCTGGCCGATCGCTGCGATCCCAGCGGTCATGATTCCGATGATGCCAACGGCCGCCGCTGCCAACGAAAAATCGGCTCGCCGATACCAGGTCGCCTGCACCGCGAACCAGGCCGAAGCCAGCAGCGCGATTGCGGGAGCGACCCAAGCGGCGATCGGATCGATCGTGCCGCCAGAGATCAGCGGTTGCCAGATGCCAAAGACCAGCAGGGCGGTCGTGGGAATGCCTGCCCACAAAGCGGCGGAGGTCCGCTGGCTCGCCATCAGGCCGTTTTCGATCGAGCTGGCGAAAATCGTTTTCCGGATCGTTGCCGTTCGGATCGAGATGCCTATGGCGATGGCAAACGCCAGTGTCGCCGCAGCCAACGTCGGGACTTGGAATGCGGATGGAGAGAGCGTTACGGCCAGCCATCCGATCGCCGCGTAAGAGAGCCACAGCAGCATGACCGCCGCGCTGCGAAGCGTATCGGCAAAGCGAAGACGGCCGCGATGGTGCACTCCGATCGCCGTCGTTGCCGCGGCAAACAGGATCGCTGCGAATGGAGTGATTCCGAATCGTTGCCAGCCGACGATCCAAGCTGCCGGCTCGTCTGCCGAGTCGGTCGGCGCGATGTACAACCCGATCGCGATCAGGGCGGTGGTCGACGCGAGGAGGATGCTGGACAAGCTGCTGGCAAAGCCAAGCTGTCGATGGAGGCCGATCGGATGATCTTCTGCGTTGGGCCAAGCGGTTCGGGCTACGAATTGGATCGCGTGCCAGAGCAGGGCGTAGCTGCCGGCGACCGCGACCAGCATCCAAAACACGGTGCCGTCGATCCAATGAAGTCCCGTGGTAAACAGTGTCGGTTGGTAGGCGTGCAGACCCAGCGTCAGCCCGAGCAATCCAATCGCTTGACCACAGGCGAACCATGCTCGCTGCGCCCCGCGGGTGGCAGCGAGGATCCAGACGATCGCGGTGGCGGAGACCATCGCGGCGCTGCGGATTGGTTCCAAGGGAACGATCAAAACGGCAAAGCCTATCGCCAGGAGGCCCGTTCCTTGGTGCCAGCGGTCGCAATTTTGCAACCGTTGTTCGCTCGGATCGATGTTCGAAACGCGAGGCAAGAAACGCCAAAACAATGCCAGGGCGAACATGCAAATCAGCAGTAGGCTGGCCGCGCTGGAGGCGACAAGGAGCAGCGTCTCCAGCGAGTTGAGCCATTGCGTTTCGGGGCGGCATGCAGCGATGCTGAAGGCAGCCAACCCAAGGCCGCTCAAGTGGATCGCGGCAGGTTGCTTCCAGGCTCCCGCCAGGCCGATCGCGAGCGACTGGATCAACAAGATCGCCAGGATGACGGTCGCCGAGATCGATCCGCTCCAAGCGACCGGACCGATCGCAACGGCGGCTGTGACGGCGAGCCCCAACACCGCAGCGATGCCGCCGACGATCGCCGGTGGCCGCATCCAGTCGGATTGTTTGCGTAGCGTTGCCGCAATGGCTGCGAAGCCCGCCGCGATCAATGGCAGCAGGATCGCACTCTCCCCCGAGACCAGTCGTCGCCACAACGGGAAGCTCGGCTCCCAGCCGGTTCCCATGATCGCGTTGCCCGCGATCAACAGCAGGCCGATCGCCGCGGTGGCACTGGCGACATACAGCATCGTCGGCACGCGAAGGGCGATTGCAAGTGCGATCGAAAGGCCGGCGCAAAGAGCGGCCCAGGCGATCAGGTGCGTTTGCGAACCGAGCGTCGCGGGGAACAACGCTGCGACGATCACTCCGGCGATCATGATCGTGGCGGTCGCCATCAATCGCAGCACGCTGCTCGAATCACGCGTGAATCGGTTTCGCAAGACGCCGCCGCAGGCCATCAGTGCCAGCACCGCAGGCAGCATGCCAAAGGTCAGCGGCACGATCGATGTCAGTCCTCGCGGCAGGTGGAAGGCAAAAAATCCGCTGACCACCGCCAGCGTGTAGATCGCCATTCCGGCCAGCAGTCCAAATCGCCAGCCGGCTGGTGTCGACATCGGTCGGTCGCGTTTGCGGATCAATGCGGCGACGATCGCTGTTCCAATCACCGCCGACGGCAGCAGGTTCAACCAAGCTGCATCGACATTCCAGTGTCGGACAGCGGCCGGAATGAAGGGCATCAAAAACGAAGGGCCGCCAACGGCGAGACTCATCTGCCAGCGGTCGCGTCCGAAAATCGCTCGCCCGGCCAACCACAGCATCAGGCTGTAAGCGATCGTTGCGATCGCGATCACGGCCAGAGTCAGCGGCTGCGTCAACTGGACCGATCCGCCGTCGCCGGTGGCCAGCGCGATCCCCGCGACGACGTTCAGCGGAATCAGCAGCGTGACGATCACCAGCACCGCACGGCTGGTCTCTTTCAGATTCCACTTTCGCAGCGTGTACAGTCCCGCCGCTTCGATGCCCGCGGTTCCCAACAAAAAGACCAGCGATGGCAGCAAGCGGTGCGTCTGCTGCATCGTGCTCCATAAACTGATCACCAACCCGACGCTGCAGATCACGATCAGCAGTCCCGCCAGCAGTTCGCCCCAACGGATGTTGTTCGATGCCAGGAAGCTTTGCAGTACGGCTCCCATCGCCCGCCGCGGTTTGTTCGGAACAGCTGTCGCCGCCGCGACGAATTCCGGTTCCTCTTCGGGCGATCGGTCCAGTGGATGTCGTTCCACGGCTGCCGGCGCATCTGCAGACGTTTCGGCCGGTTCACGCGAATCGATCCGCGGTGGCGTGAGCGATTGCGGGGGAACGATTTCGGCGATGATCGGTTCGGGATCGGCGGCGGTCGAAGAGCCGCCGAGCTCTTCGGTTGGCTCGGGTTCCGCGTTCGCGGGCGTCGCCAAGCCGGCGAGCTCTCGCAGGCGTCGATGCTCTGTTTCGGTCAGCTTTCCCTGCCAATACATCGACGCGAGGATGCGGCTGAACGAGAGCAGGTCTTCGTTGCGGTCGGGCGCTTTATGCGAAGTTTTTTGCGGGTCGTCGAAAATCTTACGAATCAGGAAGGCCGCGACGACCCAGATGCCATGTCCGACGAGGGTCACAATCGTCATGATCAGCAGGAAGAAAAAGAGCGGTTCCATGGCGACATCGCGTTGTAACGGTTGTTTGGTTTTGAGCAGCTGGCGGCGTGCGGCAGCTCCCGCTTGTAAGTATGGCTTACGCAGTAGAGCCCAGCGACGGACGAACGTTGCGCACCCAGGTGTCGATTGACCCGTTGTGGCAATCGGTGGACAATGGATCCCACGCCGATCGCCCTTTTTCGCCTCTGCATGTACCGAGAACGCTGTTGTCCGACGACGCTGAATTTGACGAATTGCTGGGGGAGATCTTTGAAAGGATCGAAGCCGGTTCAGCTCCTTCGCCCGAAGAGTATCTGCAACGTTATCCGCAGTTTGCCGACGAATTGACCGAGTTCTTTCGCAATCAGGCTTGGTTCGCTGCACCCGCGTTGGCCGAAACGCTTGCCGGCGATTCCGAACCGATGGTCGCCGCGTCGTTTGTCGGTTGCGAGGTCGGCCCGTATCGATTGATCGAGGAGATCGCTCGCGGTGGGATGGGAGTCGTCTATCGCGCACTGCAAACGGAACTCAACCGCGAGGTGGCGGTGAAGTTGATCAGCAGCGGCGCGATGGCGTCGCCGGAAGAACTGCGACGGTTTCGCCAGGAAGCCGAAGCGGCGGCTCAGTTGCATCATCCGAATATCGTGCCGATCTACGACGTCGGCAGCTGGCGCGGGCAGACCTACTTTTCGATGACCTTGATCGAAGGGGAATCGCTGCAGGACTGGGTCGCGTCGCGGCGATGCACGATCCAACAAGCGGTTGTGGCGGTTCGCGAGATCGCCCGCGCGGTCAGTTATGCACATCGCCGCGGGATCGTGCATCGCGATCTGAAGCCGGCGAACATCTTGGTCGATGGCGAGGGGAAGCCGATGCTGACCGATTTCGGATTGGCCAAGTGGCATCGCGACGGATCGGCGCTGACGCAGACCGGCCAGATCTTGGGGACGCCGAACTACATGAGTCCCGAGCAGGCGAGCGGTTCGACGAAGATCGGCCCGTCGGCGGACATCTATGCTTTGGGAGCTGTCCTCTATTCGCTGTTGACCGGCCAGCCTCCTCATTGTGGCGAATCAACTGTCGAGATTTTGACCAAGGTGATGGGGTGCGAACCGGTTCCGCCACGCGAACTGAATCGCGAGGTCTCGTCCGATCTGCAGCGGATCTGCATGGAGTGTTTGAACCATGATCCGAAGGAACGCTACGCCACGGCGGCGGAATTAGCCGACGACCTCGATCGCTATCTCAACGGCGATTCGATCTCCGCCGGCCATTCGGGAATGTTCTTGGAATTGGCTCGCACGCTGCGCCGCGACCAGCATTACGAACACTTCCGCAATTGGGGCAAGGCGTTGGTCTTGATGGGGCTGAGTATCTTTCTGGCTCACGTGGCGATCTTCGTGTTGGTTCGCCGCGGCCATTCCGATTGGGCCGCCTACTGGACGCCACGCTGCTACATGGCGGTCGCGCTGACGGCCGTTATCTATTATTACCGCAGCGGGGCGTTGCGGGCGCGGAGCGTTGCCGAGCGACCGATCTGGTCGATTTGGATGGGGTACCTTGTCGCCTTGGGAACGATGAACGCGATCTTGACGCTGCGTGGGACCAGCCAAGTGGAAGTCTTTCCGTTTGCGTCGACCTTGGCCGCGTTTGGCTTCGTCGCATTGGGAGGCCACGTCTGGGGCGGCAGCTATTTATTGGGCGGCCTGTTTGTCGTCAACGCCCTGGTTTCAGTCTTCATCGGGCAATGGGCGATCTTGTCCTTCGGAGCCTGCTGGCTGCTCGCCCTAGCGGTGTTGGCGTATCGCTACCGCAAAGATGCCGCGTCGTAAAACGGTGGGCATAGCGCTTTGGCTCCGCCCAGAGATGTGTCCTGCGGCGCGAGCCGCAGGATCGTAGGCCGCGATCGATCAAATGGGAGGGCCGCCGGAGGCGGCGACAGGTGCGTCTAAATCTGTCGCCGCGTCCGCGGCTACGGAGGCGGTTTGATCGCGGAGAAAACGTCACCCAGGCCGGAGATTGCTTGTGTCGAGAATCTTTTACGGCAGAATAGAGCTTCATCTGAAAATCACCAGCCGCGGCACCAAGTCAATAAGCGAGTACGACACATGCTTAAACCTTTTACAAAATACAACCTTCGGCAACTTGTTGGCGTGTGCTGCGTGCTGCTGTTTACTGCCGGCTGGATGGTGGCCGATGCCGATGATTTGAGTGCTGACCAGGTTGGGACGCGTCCCGTCACGATCGTCACGTTAGGTGATTCGATTACCAAAGGGGTGCGATCGGGAGTGACGGCGGAGCAGACGTTTGCCGCACTGGTCGAGAAGGGGCTGCTGCAGAATGGGGTTAAGGCACGCGTCGTGAATGTTGGTATCGGTGGTGAGCGAACCGATCAGGCATTGAAGCGGCTGGATCAGATTGTCGAACTTCCGGCTGAGAAGAAACAGCTTGCCGCGAACTCCACCATGCAGCCCGATATCGTGACGATCATGTACGGCACCAACGATAGTTATGTGGATAAAGGGAAGACGACCAGTCGGATCACTGTGGATGCGTATCGCGACAACTTGCAGACGATGGTTGTTGAGCTGCTTCGGCGTGGCATTCTTCCTGTCTTGATGACGGAACCGCGTTGGTCCGAAAAAGCGTCGGTCAATGGTGTTGGTGAGAATCCGAATGTTCGTCTGGAGCCATTTGTGGTTGCCTGTCGTGAAACGGCTGACAAGTGGCGCGTTCCGTTGATCGATCATTTTGCTGCTTGGACCGAGGCCGGCGACGCTGGTACCAATCTGCACCAATGGACCACCGATGGCTGTCATCCGAATCCGACAGGGCACCAGAAACTTGCGGATTTGATGTTGCCGGTACTGCAGCAGGCGGTGGGGCCCGAACTGAAGACTCGCCAGAAACTGGCCGCCGGAAAAAACGTACGCGTTGTCTGTTTTGGCGACAGCGTAACCGGGGTTTATTATCACACCGGCAGCCGCCGGGCGTATACCGACATGCTGGGGATCGCTCTGCAGCAAGCCGCGCCCCAGGAGAATATCGAAATGATAAACGCAGGGATCAGCGGCCACACCACCGAAAATGCGTTAGCTCGCATCGATCGCGATGTCATCGCTCACCAACCCGATCTGGTCACTGTCATGTTCGGCCTGAACGATATGACGCGAGTGCCACTGGAAAAGTACAGCGAGAATCTGAAAGCGATCGTCTTGAAATGCCAGGCCGCTGGCAGCGAAGTCGTTCTGGCAACTCCGAATTGTGTCACGACGACTGCCGATCGTCCGACGGAAAAACTAATTCAGTATTGCGACGCCATTCGTCAGGTTGGCAGCGAATTGAACGTTCCCGTCTGCGATGTGTATCGAGAGTTGGACGCGGTTCGAGAAGATGCGGCGTTCGAATGGCGACTGTTGATGAGCGACCCCATTCACCCGAACATGGCGGGGCACAAGCGGATCGCTACCTGTCTTGCTCAGTCGATCACTCGGCAGCGTCAGTCCCTCGACGACGTGCCTGCTCCGGCGAATCCTGTTGATAGAACTCTGGAGTCGCTGAGCGAAGGAAACCCGGTTCGAATCCTCGCCATGCCTCCCTTTGACAAATCGATTGCCCCGGCACTTCGGACGTTCTATCCCGACGCTGAAATCACAGTCGATACGTGGCCGACCGAAAAACTTACGCTTGCCGAAATTGAAGCTTCTGCCAAGGGACGCGTCAGATCGCTAAAGCCCGACCTTGTCCTGATCTCCGTACCTCGCAGCGCCGCGTCTGACAGCGACGAAGCGTTTGCCGAGTCTTACGCATGGATCATGAACTGGTCGTTGAACTTCGGCTCACCGACCTGGGATGTTGTCGTCGCGCATCCTGCGGTGGCTGATATGACTTCGGAGCTTACCCAACGCGATGATTTGGTTCGCCGATTGGTTGGTGCCCAGGACCTGTCGCTGATCGACCGCCCCGCCGGCAGCACAGCCACTGCGGAGGAAATCCTGCTTCAGTGGCTGCAGCAGTTTGCGAAGTAAACATCGATGAAAAACAAGTGGCTAGCGGGGCGTTGAAATACTCCATCAATAACCTGCTAAGTAGGTCGCATTCTGTTTTTTCGTTTAACCGTAATGCCGTTCAACGAAGCGTAGTGGACGAGGTTACGAGCTGTCGATTACCCACAAGTCATTGGTCTGGTCCGAAGGCTTGCCAGCAGAGGGCGAAGTCGAGCATTCGCCGCGTGCCTCGCCAGATCACTTCGGCTCCCGGCGGACCGTCGCCTTGGCGGTGATTGTAGCCGCCAAGGGTCGCAAGGACCGGGATGAATTGTGACAGCTCAGGAGCTTGCTTTGGGGGAGCCGTCTTTTCCACCACTTTCCAGACCGACTTCCATTCCGCTTCGCTGAAGACGACATCACAGGGAAGCTCTGGACACTCGCGGCCTAAGAAGGTCACAAACATGATCCGCCATGCGATTACTTTGTAAAACATCAACGCGCGGATCAGTCGGTCTCTCGCTTCGAGTTGAATCTCTTCGACCCGGCAGCCAGTTTTGAAAACTCGAAAGAATACTTCGATTGGCCAACGAGCCACATACAAATCCACAATCCGCAGCGTCTGGGCAATCGTGTCGACCGGCAGAGAACTCAGTAACAGCCAGTCGACTTCGGTTCCGTCGCCTGGGCCATCGATCTCGCTCACCCAAACGACACTGATCTCGACCGGCGGCATCGAAGACTGCTTGTTGTGTGGCGCACGAAGAGTCATCCGCTTCGCTCGAATTTCTAACTTCGCAGTGCGTGCTTCACGGCCAGGGTGTTGTTTGTTTCCTGATCCTTTGGTTCGCTCGGGCGTTTGGGGAAGCTGGACTTCGCGGTAAGCGACCGGCTGGGCGGATGCGATTTCGGCACGCATTTTCTTATAAGCCGCAGGCCCGCCATCGGGGTCTTTCTCCGGCAACGAGCGTTTTCGCTGCGAGCGAATGACGAACTGAGCCGGTGTTTCATGCTGATCGGCTTCGACGAAAATGTCGTAGATGTCTCCTTCGCGATCGGCCAGCGAAACGATCTGAGTTTCAGGACATTTTCCGGCGATCTCGCAGGCCTTGCGATAACCATCGAGCCATCGTTGCCCTTCGCCGGTGTGTAGGGGTTGGCCTTCTCGCTTCTTGCTGGTGCCGAGCGCTTCTTTGTCGCGATCGTAGAACTTAACACCGACCACCCCGAGACAAAGTTTCTCCGGCGTGAAGGCGATGTGGGAATGATCGTAAAGTCCACGGCGGCCTAAGCGATCGAGATTGCGGACGCCTTCGGGCGGATGCGCGGTGTAGTCCAGTTCGGTGGTATCTTGTGCGATGCAAACGGTGTCTTGGGCTTTGATTCGTTGGAGTGTCTTTTCAGCGTGAGCCCCGAGAATGGCTTCGGGATCGACGTTGGGGTTATCGAATAGACGGTAGGCGGCTTTGGTTTCGTCCCAGCCACTGCAAGCTTCGTTGATACTGGCCGAAGGGTTGGCCGCCAGCGAGGCGAGCAACGCTTCGGCTCGATCGTTGAGACGTTTGTCTCCAAGTTGAATATCTTGAAATTCGTATGCGATACTGGTCGGTTGCATGCTTTCACCTTAAGATTTCATTGTGCAAAATGAAATACTACAAGCGCAAATACCGTGCCAAAACGAGCTGTTTTTGCGGCGACTTGTGGGTAATCAACAGGAGGTTACGAGTCCTTTTGCATCAGCCCAAATCGCTGGGACTCGTAACCTCGTCCACTACATCCCGCCGCAAATTCTTTCGACGGTCTGAGACTCCTTCGTTAAACGGTATTGCGTCTAACCGCGAGCCCATCGGGCCGCGCGATCCTGGAAGCGCGGGGCGATGCCCGCGCGGTTGACCTAGGAAATTTCGTTCACTTTGTCGCTGGCGGATGCAGATCTCGGATGCCGTTTTTCAGGCTGTAGAGCTGCTTCACTTCGTCCTGGTCCAGAACGCGGTTGAATACGCCCAGGTCGTCCATGTGTCCGACGTAAGACGCACCCAGAACGAGTAGCACCTGCGACGGATCCCAGCCGAAGGTCAGGTCCCAGTTCTCGATCGCTCCTTGCAGTTCGCCGTTGATATACAAACGACCCGCTTGTGGTTTGCTCTTGTCGTTGACGTTCTCGAGAGTAAATACAACGTGCGTCCATTCTTCACGTGTGAACGGAGGGCGATCGACTTGCACCATCGGGCGTTTGTTAAATGGGATATCCGCCCAGGATACATTGTCGGGATTCCAGATATGGAACAGCGGGCGAATGGCATAACGGAAATAACGTGGCGTTTCATCTTTTGAGAACTCAAGGAAGATGAACCCCTTTTTCCCGTTGTCGCCAACGATCTGGATTGGATCGCAGTAGCCGGGCTCGAGGTCCAAGTCTGGATTCAATTTCAACCAGACCGAAACGGTGGTGCTCCAATTGTCGTCGCTGTAACCAAGGACACCGCCGTCTTTAAATGTAGGCTGAAAACCGCTCTTCTTTGGGAAATGCAACGCACCTCCAAATCGCCCAGCCTCAGGAAGAAGCTTTGCGTCGTCGTTCGCTTCGACACGAAGCAACTTTCCGCTTCGCCGGACGTAACAAATCTTGTCGCCGGTCGAGAAGTCCGCGTCCAAGCCCTCGTCGAATGAAGCGTGCAGTGTCAGAGCGGAAGCGAGTTTTCCGTTTGGAAGAGTGTGAGCACCTTTGGGTGCATCGGCTCGCATGATGGTCGCCAGATACTTCGCCGTTTCGTCGGCGATGACGTTGTAGCCAGCGAGGTTGGGATGTCTGTCGCCATACCAACCGGGCAAGTGCCCCAGGACCGAATCGAGTTCATTGTCTATGACGACGACGCGTCCTCCTCTAATGAACGGTGCCACCAGTTCCTGGTACTTGTCTGGCACTCTTTCCGTAGGGTATCGGCGGTAGTTGAGCATGTTGGGACCGTTGGCCAATTCCGCCGAGTACCGCGGGTAGATGTCGAAGACTTCCAGCTTTTCTTTCTCCGCGACCTGCCTGACCAGATCGTTGATTTGATTGCAGCCCTCTTCGTTCCCGTAGGGGATCACCGTCATAGGAATCAGCAATGCCTGGGGATGATCCTTGCGGAGGCGGTCGATGAGTTCGTGGAAGTGCTTCGGGAATTCCTCCGCGAAGTTTTCAACTCGAACGCGATCGTTCAGGCCGTAGCGAATGAAGATGTAGTCGAGTCCGGGAAGCTTTGCGACGTCGCGATCGTAGCGACCCGAATCGATGAGGCGGCGAATGTATTCACCGCCGACACCTGAGTTGATGACTTGGCTGGGAGGAAGATCTTTTTCGGCTGCGAGCAATTGCTCGATCACCGATTCAAGGTGAGGGCCTTCCGGTTTGATCAGCCTTGGAATGCTCCCTTCGGTCGTGCTGTCACCGAGCAGGAGGATCTGAACTTTGCCTTCATGCTTCGCCAATGCGACGGAAGTTAGCATCGCGATGGCGACTGCAAAGCTGAGGATTGGGACGGTTCGTCGAATCAGATACTGGATGGGACTACTCATGGGGCGGGATCTCTTTGGTGAGTTTGGTGGCGGGCGGGGCGAGAGCGTGACCGTAATGGCTTCTGCTTCGCAGGACGAATTGAAATCATATTGCCTGCGATGGCTCTTGTCACGGAATTCGGCAGGCATCGCCAGGGCTATTCAGTGTTTCAATTTGAGGTATCAGCCGCCACGCGCTAGCAGCTTGTCGGTTTAATCAGCCGATTGGGCGTTAGCCCCGGTTCCGTTGCCACTAAACCGGGGCTAACGCCCAAACGGCTAATGCAAGGAAGCTCGTTGTGACTAAACCGACAAGCCGCTAGCGCGTGGCGGCTAATTTGCCTAAGCACAAACGGCTGATTAGCCGTGCAGGCATCGCCATTGCCCAGGCCGGGATTCTGCTTGCAGAGCTCGGTTTGCTTGGTCTGGGGTAGGCGAATCGCCTGTTTTTCGGGCCTTGCGGGGACTTTTCGGTGGCGGAGCCGAAGCGGTTTGGGATCGTATTGTTCCGGTTTTGCCGGTTGCTCGCGTCGACCGGGCTTGCTTCATGCAAGCGTTCGAATCGGTCGATTCATAACAACACATCGCCCGTTTATCGAACCAACGTCTTTGCGAGGATCGCGCCGTGTTAGCAAGAATTGCCTGTCTCTCGTTGCTCGCGCTGAGTGCTGTCCCCGCGTTTGCGGATCATCCCTACGGTAGCCTCGACCTGCCGCGGGTCGAGCTGTTCGATTGGGTCGAACGCATCGAGCCGCTGTCGTATCGGGCTCGTTACAATCGGCCGCGCTACGTTGGCGGTAAGATCGCGTTTTACATCGCGCCAAGCAGCCAAGGGGCGATGTCGTGGCACGAGAACGTGCACAACGGAAACTACCGAAATCACGCCGGGCCGACGATTAAGAAGTACTATTATCCCAAGCCATGGGAAGCATTGCAGGTCGGTCCCCGCAGCGCCACACAGGGGCAATACAAAGTGCTCGATGTCAGTCCGGCCGAAGTTGAATCGGTGATCATCGAACCGCCAGCCAATTAATTGGCAGATCGCATCGCCATCACGCGTTTCCTAAGTTGACGAAAAATCGCTCTGCCGGTTTACACCCGCAGCTAGTTGCTGCCGCCGCTTCGCGGCTGTGGATCCTAATCGCGAAGCGATGACAGCGTTTAGCCATGAGCGTCAGCTCGTGGACCCGAGCTACTTCGGTTGCAGTTCGCTCAGCCGGAGTGTTTTTTCTAGCTGGGCTTTTCCCGCCAGATCGCGGACCTCGATCGTCACGGTTGGATCGGGGGCGTCCCAGTCGATGGAGATGACGCCAAAGTTTTCTGCGTGGTAGGTTTGCTTGATCGCCCGAAAGCGGTTGCGAGTTGGCGTTCCACGCGGGTGCTTCTGGTTGAAGCTGCTGGAAGTTGCGTCCAACAGTGGGTACGCGGCACCATCGCTTGCGACAGACATTTCGGCCCAGTGTCGGTCGCCGCTGACAAAGATCACACCGCCGGCGGCAGTGCTTTGCACTAGATCAAACAGACGCGCTTGTTCGTGCGGCAGATTGGCCCAGGTTTCTTGGCCAGCCGATTCGGCAACCACTTGCATCCCCGACGCAATCACGCGCAAGTCCGCTGGCATGCGAAGCTGCTCTTCCAGCCACTTCCACTGCGCTTCGCCCAAGATCGTCTTCTGCGGATCGTTGTCCGGAACATAGGGGCCGCCCAGTTGGCGAGGCCCTGTCTTCAGCGGCGAGCGAAAGTATCGCGTGTCCAGCATGATCACCTGCAATCGTTTTCCCGGCGGCCCAAATCGTTTCGCTTCGTAAATGCCGGGTCGCTGGCGTTTCGGTGAATCGGCCGGTTCGCCCCAGAAATCGAGAAACGCTTGTTGGGCGGCAACGCGCTGTGGGTAGGTCGCACCGCCATCGTTTACCCCGTAATCGTGATCGTCCCATGTTGCCATCACTTGGCATTCCGACGTCAAAGCCTTGAACCCATCGTTGCTTGCCAGCTTGGCGTACTTCGCTCGCATCACATCCATGTCCGATGTGTCGGCGTAAATGTTGTCACCCAGGAACAGCAGCAGTTCGGGCTCGGTTTGCGACATGACGGGGAAGATCGGCGTCGGATCATCCTGCTTGATACAAGATCCAAACAAGACACGGCGAATTGCCGTATCGGTCGACGCCTTATCAGCGGGTTGCTCGGCTGAAACAACCAGCGGGGCAAGGATCAGCAAACCAATGAAACATGGATTCCAAATACGCGACATCATATGTTTTGCCGATCGGACAAGATGTGAGAAATCTGTGAAGCTAAGAAGAAACCGACATCGCGTCGGCATCCTGCCTGCGTGTGCCGATGGCAGATTTTAGTGCAACGCGAATTGGTTTTGTACCTGCGCAGGTTAATCGCCGCAGGTCTGTGGAGTGTTTGTGATTCGGCAGATTAGCTGGCACTCGCTAGTTCAGCGTTGTCCAGGGAAGCCGGGTGCTAGCCCGTGCTAGCTGATACTTCCAGTTGAAACCGTGAGGTGCGTTGGTTTTAAGCGATTTCCAGCTGGCTTGCCATTTTGGAGTCGGGTAGGATGGTGGTTCTCGCCGCCGACTTTATCGGCCCTTTCCTGCCCCACTTTCCGCTCAATCGAAACATGTGATGCTCGCGATACGTCGATTCACATTCTGCTTGTTCCTGCTAGCTTGCGGCATGGTCGCGGGAGCGGAATCGCTGCAGTCCACGTTCAAAGAAGCCGTGCTGCCGGTTGTGCAAGCCAATTGTCTGGAGTGCCACAACCAGGAGACGACCGAGGGCGATCTCGATTTGAGTGCCGATACCGATCTCGCGTCGGTCGTGAAGAACTTCCGTCGTTGGTCGATTGTTCTGGATCGCATGGAAGCTGGCGACATGCCGCCCGAAGATGCGGATCACCAACCGACAGCGGCCGAGCGAGCCGCGGTGATCGCGTGGATCCAACAGGTCAGGACCGCCGAAGCGGAGCGGACTCAGGGCGACCCTGGCATCGTTTTGCCGCATCGGCTCAGTAGCAATGAATACAACTACACGATCCGCGATCTGACGGGTGTGGACATCCAACCGGCAGCCTCGTTTCCGGTCGATCCCGCCAACGAAGCGGGCTTCGATAACTCGGGTGAATCGCTCAGCATGTCGCCTGCTCTGCTGAAAAAGTACCTCGCTGCGGCAACGATTGTCTCCGAACATTTGGCGCTGACGCCCCGTGGATTCGAGTTTGCACCGCACCCGGTCATCACCCCCACCGATCGCGATAAGTTTTGTGTTAACCGCATCATCGATTTCTATCGGAAACAGCGGACCGATTACGCCGACTTCTTTGAGTTGCTGTGGCGAT
Organism: Rosistilla oblonga; assembly: GCF_007751715.1. Taxonomy (NCBI): domain Bacteria; kingdom Pseudomonadati; phylum Planctomycetota; class Planctomycetia; order Pirellulales; family Pirellulaceae; genus Rosistilla; species Rosistilla oblonga. Next base: position 493,625 of record NZ_CP036292.1, read on the forward strand.
ATCAAAATCGCGAGACGCTCGGAATGGCGGATCGGACGCTCGAGCAATTAGCCGATCAAAGCGGTCTGAGTCAGCGGTACAGCCGAACGCTGTATCAACTTTTGTGCGAGCCAGACGAAAGCGACGCCGGCGGGGAGATCGGGCCGATCGCAGCCCTCAAGCAGTTGATGAGTGAACTTCCCGATGCGTCGACGCCTGAAAACGTGGCGGCTGCGGTGAAGGGTTGCCAGACGATGGCATCGTTTGTCTCGACCCTGCGATCATCGCTCGTGCCGGAAGTTGCAAACTTGACCTCTCCCGGGGTGCACAATGGTTCGCAGCCGTTGGTGCTTTGGAAGAATCGTCAGTTCGCTGCCAATCGACGTCGTTATGTCGGCGATACGCTCCCCGATGGCAGTTTTGGATTGCCCGATGATTCGAAGGCGGCGGAGTTGATGCAGGTGCCCGGCGAAGCGGGCGCGGCCCAGTATAAGGAAGCGTTGGGGGTGTTCTGCGATGTGTTCCCCGATGCATTTTTTGTTTCCGAGCGGGCCCGGGTGTATCTGGATCCGAAGAAAGAGAAAAAGTTGAAGGGGCGGTTTCTGAGTGCCGGGTTCCACAGCCAGATGGGATACTTTCGCGACGACGCGCCGCTGTACGACTTGATGCTTGATGACGCTCAGCAAAAGGAACTCGACCGTCTGTGGTTGGAATTGGATTTTGTGACTTCGGCTCCGATGCGTCAGTATGCGGGCTTCATCTGGTTCGATCGGACGGATTCGCAGTTCATGCGAGATCGTGTTTTCGATCGTTATCGGGCGGAGGACAAAGACAGCACTTCGGCAGAGAAAGTGGCTGGGCTGGCCGACGCATACTGCGAGAAAGCCGAAAGGTTGGGGGGCAGCGAGCAAGCGCTGGAGGTCATTCGGTTCTACTTTGACGATATGAATGCGACCTTCCGGCGACTCGAACAACTCAGCATCGATTCGCAGCCTCGGCAGCTCGATGCGTTGATCGAATTTGCTCAGCACGCCTACCGACGCCCTTTATCGAGCGATGAAGCCGCGTCGATTCGGTCGTTTTATGATTCCTTGCGGAGCGAGGAAAGGCTCAGCCACGAACAGGCGATTCGCGGTGGAGTGGTCGCCGTTTTGATGTCGCCTCATTTCTGTTACCGGATGGATTTGCCAAACGATGCTGTGGCCGGATTGGAGGCAGCGGACGCGGAGGTTCCCGCCATTGTGCCGTTGAGCGATTATTCGCTGGCCAGTCGGCTGAGCTACTTCCTGTGGTCGAGCCAACCCGATCGCGAACTGCTGGAACTGGCCAGTAAGGGACGGTTGCATGAACCGGAGGTGTTGAGCGAACAGTCGCGTCGGATGCTGAAGGACGATCGGGTCGAAGGGTTTGTCGTCGAGTTCACCGGCAATTGGTTAGACTTCCGTCGGTTCTCGGAGCACAACGGCGTCGACCGCCAGCGGTTTCCCGTGTTCACCGATGAACTGCGTCAGGCGATGGCTGAAGAACCGCTCCGGTTCTGCCGCGATCTGATCGAACGCGACGGATCGGTGTTGGATTTTCTGTATGCCAAGCACACGTTTGTGAACCCCGTTTTGGCCGAGCATTATGGCGCCGAAGTCGATTCATCGGGGGATGCGAACGAGTCCTGGAGTCGGTGGGATCAAGCGGGGCAGCGCCAGCGTGGTGGATTGTTACCGATGGCTGTTTTCTTAACACATAATTCGTCGGGGCTGCGAACGAGTCCGGTTCAGCGCGGCAATTGGCTGGTCCAGCGGATCCTTGGTGAAAAGGTGCCCGCGCCGCCAGCGACGGTGCCCGATTTGCCCAGCGACGAATCGAAGCTTGGCGATCTAACGCTGCGGGAAGCGCTCGCGCGACATCGCCAAGATGTTGCCTGTGCCGGATGCCACAACCGCATCGACTCGATGGGGCTGGTCTTCGAGGGTTACGGCCCCATCGGCGAACTTCGCAATTTCGATATGGGCGGCCGCGCGATCGATGACTCGGCGGTCTTCCCCAATGACCGCAAAGGGAACGGACTGGCGGGCGTGCTCCAGTATATTCGCGATGCCCGCCAAGAGGATTTCGTTGACAATCTGTGTCGAAAGCTGTTGGCCTTTGCGCTCGGTCGGACGTTACAGCTATCGGACGAGTCGATTATTACCGACATGAAACATAGGCTCGCTGGCAACGACTATCGATTCAGTTCGATGGTCGATGCGATCGTGACGAGTCCCGCATTTTTGAACAAACGTATTCGCATTTCTCTCGACGAAACGGTGGCAATTCCATGAGCAATCCAGAAAATCGTGCAGGCTCGAAATCTAACCGTGCAGAACGCTCCGTTTCTCGACGAACGCTGTTGCGAGGCACCGGGGTGGCGATGGCGCTGCCGTGGTTGGAATCGATTCCGGTTTGGGGAAGCGAAAAGCTTACCGACGATCAAGTGACCGCTTCGCCGCAACGCTTTGCCGCGCTGTTCATGGGCTGTGGGATCAACCGAGATCATTGGTGGGCTAAGGGAAGCGGCACCGAGATGGAGCTTGGAAAGAGCCTTGCACCGATGGAGCCGATCAAGCACAAGATGAATTTCATCACCGGCTTGTATAACGAAAATGCCAACGGCGTCGGCATCCACCCAGGGCAGACCGGCAACATTCTTTCCGGTGCGTCGCTGAAGAAGGGATCGGAGCTGCGTGGCGACATCAGCATGGATCAGGTGCTTGCCAATCATTTTGCCGAAGAGACCGTTGCTCCGAGCCTGGTGCTTGGTTGTGAGCAACCGACGACGGGGTACCACGAAACCAATTTTTCGATGGCGTACAGTTCCCATATCTCATGGCAGAATGCGACCTCGCCGGTGCCGATGGAAGTCTATCCTTCGCTGGCCTTTGACTCCTTGTTCGACAATCACGGCAGCCGGCGGATGGAGAGTATTCTCGACCGGGTGCGTGAAGAGACCGCGTCGCTGAATCGCAAGATCAGTCAGTCGGATCGTACGAAGTTGGACGAGTACCTGAGCAGCGTTCGCGAAGTCGAGAAGCGAGCCGAGGCGATGCGAACCGTTCATGCGAAGGCGACCGAGCGAGCTCATCATCGCGGTCAACCGATCGCTGCGATGAAGCGTCCCGACGACGGTTTGCCTGAAGACATTCGCGAGCACATGCAATTGATGTGCGACATCATCGCGATCGGTTTTCAAACCGACAAGTCGCGCGTGGCGACGCTGCTGCTGAACCGCGACCTGTCGGGATTGTTCTATCCGTTTTTAGACGTCACAAAAACGCATCACTCGGCGTCTCACGACGACCGTTCCGACGAATACGAACGAATCTCACGCTACTACTGTTCGCAGTACGCCTACCTGGCGAGCAAGCTGGATGCGATGCCCGAAGGAGATGGGACCGTCCTGGATCACTCTTGCCTCTTGTTTATCTCGAGCATGTGGTCGGGCAGTTCTCACGATTCGACTAAGTTGCCCGTCTTGTTAACCGGTGGTATGTCCGGGCAGATGGAGACGGGTCGAGTGCTGGATTATCTGGACAAGGGAGATGACAACCGCAAGCTTTGCGGTATGTATCTAACGATCATGAACCGCATGGGAGTGAAGTTAGATGCATTCGGTGACGCCGAAGAACAGCTCGCCGGATTGTAGATGAGAACGCAAATTGCCTTGTTGATTACTCGTCTTGATCCCGAAGGGATGCCCGCCATTCGCAGTAAACTGATCGATGCGTTCAGTTTACAGGCAAGAGATAGCGTGCGATTATCAAGCGTCGTTTGATGCATCAAAGCATGAGTCGGGCAGGCGAGTGCCGCAGCACGTCGCGTCTACACTCATCGCTCGGGTATCAGTTGCCAACGCGATTGGAGGCAACTGTCCCCTGCTGAAAGAAGAGGACGAGTGGCCCCCAGGATTTAGGGCATCTCACTCGATCGCGGCGTGCCTACGGCAGTTTGCTCTCGGTCAGCGGGAAATCAAACGCGAATTGATGGCCATCGGCTCCCGGAACATGTTTGGTTCCCTCGCACAACTCTTCGTTGCTGGGGTGGAACGTCCACGCTTCGACGCGATTTTTGGCTGGGTGAAAACGATATAGACGCAGCCAGCCGGTGCTGTAGTCGGAGAGGACCTGATGAACTTGGTTGCCATGATCGCCCACCGCGACTTCGTGTAGCGAGTGGCTTCGGCTTTGATCGCCGCAGCAAATCATGGAGAGGTTGGCATGTTTGCGAAAGCACTTCTGCCACATCTCTTCTGGAGTGTTGCCAAGTTTGCCGTGGACCTTTTTCCATTGCATCCGGCCCTTGGGAGCATCCATGTAATCGCTTGGTATCTTGGGGTGGTGCTTTGGCCCCAGGCACATGTGTGTCGTGATGATCGCTCGCCGGTCGTTGTGCTGCGTTAAGACTTCATCGGCCCACGCTAAGACGTCGTCCGGTGCGTTGCATTCCAGATGCAGGAAGACAAAGTCGATGCCGGCGGTTGAAAACAGTTGGAAGCTGTTTGCGTTGTTGCCCGAAACCTCGACGCCATGCGTTTTGGGCGTGTAGCATCCGCCGTACCAATCGCAATTGGCAAAGCGTTCCGTCGGGAAGTACTTCTGGAACAGCGACGAATCGCCCGCTCGCGTCATGTCGTGATTGCCGACCGAGATGCCGTAGGGAACTTTGTCGTGCAGGCGGTTCATGCACTGTTGAGCGACGGTCCATTGTTCGTCGATGTTCCTGTCGATGATGTCGCCAACGTGGCTGACGAAAACGATGTTCTGCTTCTCCAGGTTGGCGAGTGTCCAATCGATGTGTTGGGTAAAGATGTCGTTGGATAGTTTGCCATCTTTAGGGCGATACAGTTGTGTGTCGGGGATGACAACGATCGAAAACGAATCCGCATCGGCGGCGGGGAGAGTTCGTTCTTGAGCATCCGCCGACGAAGTGAAGGTTCCTAAGTGGAACGTCAAGGCGAGCAGCAACAGCGGGAAGGAGAGCTTTTTGTGGGGGGAGATTAACAACGGTTCGTTACTCTTGGAATGTGGTGGGGTGTCTATGAAGATACGGCAGGCGGTTTGATCGTTCTCAAACCACACTGCCGTACCATAATATTATAGTGAACTATCGCCTCTTCTTTTTCTCCGAGGGTTCCACCGCAAAATCGTAGGTAGAGTCCTGATGTTCGAACTCATGTTTGGTGACAAAGGTGTCAAACAGCGGTTCGACGATTGGTTCGCCATCTTGGTCCATCTCGGCTTTGGTTTGAAAGCCGGTGACCTCTAAGGTGTAGGCGCCTCCGACCAAGCCCATGCCGGGCTGCGTCGAAAACTTGCCGTCTTTCACATAGGCAACGCTCGCCGGCCCTTTATTGCCAGACGCTGTGTCGGGAGCGAACAGGATCTCTCCTTCGGGTAACGGCTGGCCTTCAAATGTAACGGTCCCTGTGACGCTGTATTTGCCGGGTCCCGCGTCACTTGTTCCACAGCCGACCAGTGCGGTCAGCGAAGGGATAAGCAGTAGTGTCGCGGCGGCGAAGGTTGAGATTCGAGTTGGTGATTGGATCATTGTGGCAGTCCTCCGATTGGCAGCGAATCGTTGCGGATGCCGAGTTGGCGATAGATGTTGAGGTCCATTGTTTCGCTGACAAAGTTCACTGACGCGTCGGCCATCAACATGTTGCAACCGCCGGGGTGAAAGCTGCCGAACAGACGGGAGTATCCGGTGCGTGAATCGGTGCTTCCCTTGGGGACGCTGCCGGTCGGGATGCGAGAATTGATCGGCTCGTACGTTCCAGCCAGCGTCACGGGGTGAGGCATCGTTCCGCCGGTGCCGAGGCGAATCGAAGAGGCCCAGCTGTGGTAGAAAGTCGAAACGGTGCCCGCTTCGGTCAGGTGGTACTTCGTTTCGCCGACCAAAAAGGTGTTGGTGGTTCCGTCGGTGACATCGCGAAACTTGCTGCTGGAGTTTGCGTAGAGGATACCGTTGACGAAGAAGACGTTCGAGTTTCCGCCCCAGCAGTTGACAGTCGTTGAGTCACCGCCCCCTTGGACGCCAAAGTAGCTCAGATTGTTCACGTCGCCACCCGAGGAGGGATCCGACGGGCATTGGTAGTTTGCGTTCTGTTCGTACCATAGCGGGCGGTTTGGTGAAGAGCTGGGGACTTGGCTGGTGTACGAAGCCGACAGTGGAAGGTCGAAGTCGTATTGGTCATACCGCGCGCCCTCTTCCATGAAGGGCAGGATCAATACAGTCCACGGTGCGCCTTGTGTGGAGGATCCGGCGTTACACCATGTGTCGCCAACTCCTTTGGTGACCTTTTCTGCTACGATTCCGCCTGGCGGAAAACTGCGGTGTGTATCGTGATAGTTGTGCAGTGCCAAACCGATCTGTTTGGTTTGGTTGGTGCATTGAATTCGTCGAGCCGCTTCGCGAGCTTGCTGAACCGCGGGAAGCAGCAGTCCGACTAAGATCCCAATGATCGCGATCACGACCAACAGTTCGACAAGCGTGAAGCCCTTTGTATGTGTGTTCGTCCGTTGCATTTTCTTGTTAATTCTGGCGAGCTGGTTCAAAGTTGTTTCTTCAGTAAAGTGAGTAAAGCCGTGCTGGTGGGCCGTTCCCCTTTGCGTTGGCACGACTTGGGGAAGACTATAAAAACAACTATGAAGCGAACGTTAAGGTCGAGTTTAGATTTGGGATTGTCCTGTTTTTCTATCGTGAGTTACTTGCTTTGGTTGGTGGCAATCTTCCGAAAGGACTGGCATTGGCTGCATAGTCGATCCGTTGCGGTGGCAGACCACTGAAGAGAGAGGCGGTCGCATGGACTGGCGGCGTTGTCGGCCGCCGAATTGGGGCAGGGGAGGGCGTCCGCAGAATCGATTGTGTCTGCCTGGAATTGCCCGATGAGTAGCTGAAGAAGCTGCCCGAAGAGCTTCTGACTTGAGGGCCTTGCGATGGCTAGGCAGGAGAGTGGCACTGCCGTAGTGCAGATCAGCCGTCTTGCAGGTCGGGCGTTTTGTCCGCTGGGCTTTTGGGGCTGGCGGTGATCTCTGGAATGGGCGGTCGTCCGAGCATCACCACGAGTCGAGAGAGCGACTCGTGTTTGATCTGCGGGTTTGCACCCGCAGCGAGAGGGCTGCCACCGCTTTCGCGGCTGTGAAGACACGAATCGCGTCGCGATGGCAGCTTTTGTCCATGAGCGTCAGCTCGTGGAGCGGTTTAGAGGTTGAAGTCGAGGGCGTTGTCACCTTCGACAACCGTAGCCGTCAAACCCGATGTGCTTGGGTTTCCGAATTCGGCAGGAACCAACATCGTTGGTGCGGCGACCGGGTCTTCGGGGGTGCCAGCTGGTAGATCCATCGCGGTCACTGCGACTGTGTGGTCTCCTAGGACTGCTCCGTCGCCGGGATCGTAAGTCTTCAGCGAATAGGTTCCATCGGGTTGGATCTCTGCGGTTGCGGGTGGGCCGCCAGTGGTCGGAATAAACATCACGGTACCGGTTGTCACGGGAGCGCCTTTGTAGGTGACCTTTCCTTTGACAGGAGCGGTCGCGATCCGTTTGCCTGTTGGTCCACAGCCGGCTGTTGATAGCAGCAGTGCTGAGGCGATGGCGATCGAAACGGTAGAGCGGAGCCGAGTGGATCGGCCCGCGGTAAGGGAAGTTGGCTTCATGCGTTTGGCTTCAATTCTGTTGTGGGAGAACGTGGATTAAGGGGTCGAGATCACTTCGCCTTGGGCGCGTGTTGCCAGGGCGTGAAGGATGTTCAAGTCCATCGTTTCACTCTGGAATCGCGTGCTCCCATCGCTGAACGAAAACTGCGCACCGCCAGGGTGTGCACTGCGATAGGGGCTTGCGTTGGTGGTGACGCTGCCCGGAAAGTTGATCGGGTATTGCACGTATTTGTTGTCGATCTGCAACCAGCCCGCATTGCCGGAGTAGTAGTAATAACCCCAGGTCCACGGTTGGATTCCGCCCCAGCCGTTGAGCATCGAGTCGGTCCAGCCTTGTCGGTCGGAGATTTCACCGATCAGCAGAGTGCTGCTGGTTCCGTCGGTGATGTGGGCGAACTTGGTTTTGCTGAGCGGGTAGATCACGCCCGAGGTGCTGATGGTTTTTCCGCTGTCCGATCCGGCAACCATTCCATAGTTTGCCGAGCCAGCGTTGGCGCGGTAATGCAGGGTCCCCTGTTGGACGTTGATCTGTGGTGCCGATCTAGCTTGCTCGCCGAGTGGTGACGAAGGGCAGGCGAACGCCGGGATTGGGTTGGCGAAAATCTCGTGGGCGCCGTTGTGTGGAGCCCCGAGGGTGCGGTATGGGGTGATCGTTACCAACGCGTCAGCCGACATGCTGTTCATCGCGTCTAAGCGGTTCCCTTCTTCGATGAAGTCGAAGATGCGGCCGGGCCAGCCGATTCGATAGAGAGTGACTGGCAGTCCGCCGGTCGGGAACTTGAGGTAAACATCGTGGTAGTTGTGCATCGCCAAGCCGAGTTGCTTGAGGTTGTTGCTGCACTGCATCCGGCGAGCTGCTTCGCGTGCGGCTTGAACCGCAGGGAGGAGCAGGCCGACCAGGATGCCGATGATCGCAATAACGACCAGGAGTTCGACTAGCGTAAACGCTTTTGCTTTTTGGGAGTGTCGCATGATGGCAGGTACTTTGGGGGATGAAATCGAAGGGGGGAGGGGCTCGGGCTGGGCTCACTTGATCCGCACGCGGCGCACACACTGGCGATAGGTTCAATGATGAATGAGAATTGCCAGTGGGGGCTTTGCGGACGAAAAGTTCCTTGTCAACGTTCGCCTGTTTGAGGTGTCAGCGGAGGCTGGTTCAGCGTGCCGGCCGGGAAAGGCCCCCGGGGCAAGCTTGTGTCTCAGTGAACGTTGGTAGGAGGGGCTAGGCAGGTGAGCGTGGCAGGGGCGGTCAGCCGCCTAGTGTGGTGCTGACAGCCTTTATTTATGCGGGCAGGGCGTATAAACCACCGCGCAGTGGGTGAAGTCTACCGGCAAGACAAGCAGATGTCAAACAGATTCGTTGTTTCAGGAGGCTGTTTGGTGGGACGATCCGAGCCCTGCCCGGGGGCGGTGGTTCTGGTGCTGGGCACCGGTCTCTTCAGCGGACACTTTGTCGGTGAATCATGGAGTGGTCGCGGCGATCGCTACAGCAGGTCTTCGCTGTTGCCGGTGAATTCGCGGCCGAGGTGTTGGTAGGCTTTGGGAGTTGCCATCCGGCCGCGGCGGGTGCGGACGATCAGTTCGAATCGCAGCAGAAACGGTTCGACTTCGTCTTCGATCGTGTCGATGCTGACGTTCATCGTGTGCCCGATCGCTTCGATCCCCGCCGGTCCGCCGCCGAAGACGCGGATCAGCGTATCGAGGTAGTTGCGGTCCTGTTTGTCGAGTCCCAACGCGTCGATCCCGGTCATCTTCATCGCATCGATCGCTGTCTGGTAAGTCGCTTTGCCATCGCTGCGGCTCTGCGCATAATCGCGGACCCACAATAACCGGTTGTTAGCGATCCGCGGGGTGCTGCGACTGCGGCGACCGATCTCCATCGCGGCTTCTTCGTCGACCGGCACGTCCAGTTTCTTGGCGTTTCGACGGACGATCTCGCTGAGGTCGTCGAGGTCGTAGAAATCGAGGTGCTCGCGAATTTGAAAGCGATCGCGGAGCGGAGCGCTAAGCATTCCGGCTCGCGTCGTCGCTCCGATCAAAGTGAACGGTTGCAGGTCCAGATTCAGTGTCCGCGCGTTGACCCCTTCGCCCAGCACGATGTCGATTCGGAAATCTTCCATCGCCGTGTAAAGATACTCTTCCACCGTCCGCGGGATGCGATGGATCTCGTCGATGAAGAGGACCGAGTTTTCCGCGACGTTGGTCAGGTAGGGGATCAGGTCCTTGGGGGCCTTGAGTCCCGCGCCGTTGGCGATCTGGACGGCGGTCTTCAGTTCGTTGCCGATCACGGTGGCGAACGTTGTCTTGCCGAGGCCGGGAGGTCCGTCGAAGAGGATATGTCCCAACGGATCGGATCGTCCGCGGGCGGCATCGATCGCGATCTGCAGTCGTTCGATCACATCGCGTTGGCCGACCATATCGGCCATCCGCTGCGGGCGCAACTGGCGATCTTGTTGGTCTTGTTCTTCGTCGACACTGGACTGTTGATAAATCGCTTCGCGTGCCATTTCCGATCCGTGGTTGGCGGGATGGGGGGCGGGAACTGTCTGGCGGTCTCACCTTGCCCACGAGGGAACCAAACGTAGGCTACCAAAAATAGGCGAATCGCCAAAGATAGCGAAACATGCTAGCTAAGGCTGCCCTTGGTGCTCATCACTCCCTGAACCCGCGGGTCGACTTCGACAGCCATCCGGACGGCGCGAGCTGTCGCCTTAAAGACCGCTTCGGCGATATGGTGGCTGTTGCGGCCGTAGTGCATCAGCACATGCAGATTGCAGTGCGTGTTGGCGGCGAAGCTTTGCCAAAAGTGTTCGATCAGCTCGGAATCAAAACTTCCCAGCTTCGGATTGGCGATCGGGGCTCGGTATTCAAACGCATAGCGGCCGCTGAAGTCGATCGCGACGGTGACCAGTGTTTCGTCCATCGGCAGGGTGAAGTGACCGTAGCGGCGGATGCCGGCCCGATCGCCGAGAGCTTTGTCGATCGCTTGGCCCAAGCAGATCCCGACATCTTCGGTCGTGTGGTGGTCGTCGACTTCCAAATCGCCGCTGGCGTCGACTGTCAAATCGATCAACCCATGCCGGGCGAACAGGTCCAGCATGTGATCGAGAAACCCGACGCCGGTCGTCCGCGTGCCAGCCCCTTGGCCGTCGAGGTCGATCGAAAGGCTGATGTCGGTTTCGCCTGTTTTGCGTTGAATCGATGCGGCGCGTGTCATGTGATTCTCGATTGTTTGTTGCTCATAGACCGACCGGCCCCAAAGTCGATGGAGATTGCCAAGGAAGCGGGGGAATCGCCGCTGCGAAGATCGGGCCCAAGGGCCGCCAATGGCGGAACCGTGGGGCAGGTCCGCCAACTCTCAATTTACCGCAGCCAGCCTTTTATGGATACGTGCATCGGGTGGACGGGGTTAAGCGTCCAAGCCCCCAGCCGCTTGTCCAGCCGCACCGGCCCTCCCCGAAAAACTCGCTAAACGCTCGTTCTCCGACCCTCCCTGGCTTCGCCGGGCGGGTGAAGGTTGGCAGCACTTCACCCTCCCCAAAACGAAGTTTTGCGGGGGAGGGTCGAACGAGCGCAGCGTTGTTCGGGGAGGGAAGTCCGCTTGGGAATCGACCTTTACCCGTGCTGAATTCCCTCCCCGAAAAACTTGCTAAACGATCGTTTTTCGGATCCTCTCTGGCTTCGCCGGACGGCCGAAGCTGCACGATCTTCGCAGCGGAGCAGGGTAGGGGAGGGCGGTTGGCCTGGATTATCCGCCTGCTGCTGACCTGTGTTCCTTAATATAGAAGGGGCAGCGAGCTGGAGATCTGTCGCGATTTCTCGATTTTTCGGGAATTGAACGTTAACCCTTTTCGCTTTCGAGGCATTTGCAATCATGCAACCCGAGCTTCCCCATCCGCCGAGCGATGCCGAATTTGTTGGCTTGTTGACCCAAAGTCAGCTGTCGCTGCTTTTATATGTCCGCAGCTTGATGCCTGGCGAAGCGGATGCCGGCGACGTCGCTCAACAAGCCAACGCGAAGATCTGGGAGAAGCGAGCCGATTTCGCGTTGGGGACCAATTTTTTGGCTTGGTCCTTTGCGATCGCTCGCTTCGAGGTGCTGAATTACCGCAAGCGGCAGGCTCGCGATTCGCGGCTGACGTTTTCCGAGGATCTGGAGCAGACGATCACCAGCGAGTTGCAGCAGATCGATGACGATCTATTGTCCCGTCAGGAGGCGCTGCGGAAGTGTCTCGACGGGCTGAAGCCGGAGAGTCGAACGCTGCTGATGGATCGCTACGGCACGACCGAATCGCTTTCCGATTTCGCTCGCCGCATCGGTCGCTCCGCCGGTGGCCTCAAGGTCTCGCTGCATCGCATTCGCACAACGCTAGCCGATTGCATCGAACGACGCCTCGTATCGGGAGCCTCGCAATGACCCCCGAAGAACGCGAAGAGTTGATCGACAGCTTGATCGATGGAGAGATCGATGAAGCCGATTTCCTGCGGATCGAAGCGGAGATGTCGGTCGATCCCGAGGTCCGTGCCCTCTATTACAACCGCCTGAAGTTGGATCTGCTGCTGCAGCGCGAAGCGCGCGGCGGCGTTGATGATTCCGAATCGGGTGTTGCCCAAGTGGTTGCTCCTGCGGCGGCGATTTCGCCGGCTGCGCCTGTCAACATTCTGCAACGTCGTTTGACAGGAATCTTCGCTGTGCTGGCGGCTACGGTTTTAGGATTTGTTGCCTGGTCGGTCTGGAATCCGGATTCGATTCGTTTAGGATCGCCCGCCGGATTGGCGGGCAAGTTGGAACCGACAGCCGCCGGGTTTGCGATCTTGCACGGGCAATCGGATGCGGTTTGGGAAGGCGATCCGCTGGCGACCGGTTCGTTGGTGCCCAGTGGCCCGCTGCGGCTGTTGTCGGGCGTGGCGCAGATCGAATTGTTCAGCGGCGTGCGGATGGTGATCGAGGGGGACGCGCAGTTTGTCGTCCAGTCGGCGATGCTGGTTCAACTGGATCGCGGCCGCGCGAGGGCTCAAGTTCCCGAAGCAGCTCGCGGCTTCCGGGTTCAGACGCGGCATGGCGACTTGATCGATCTGGGGACTGAATTTGCGATCGACGCCGGCGACGAAGCGGCTCGCGTCGAGGTGCTGACTGGCGAAGTCGAACTGCAGGGCCAAGGGGCCGCACCGCAACGCGTGCTGGAAGGGGACGCGTGGCAGTTGTCCGATGCGGGCGTTTCCGAGCGATCGGATTCGGATTCGTTGCAGGTGATCGGCCCCGATGCGTTTGAGCGTCAGTTGTCGTCGCAGCAAGTCGACCAACGGCGGCGGTGGCAGCAGCGTGTCGCGTCGATGCGAGAGGACGATCGATTGATCGCCTGGTATCAAACTCAACAGACGTCGGCCGACGGGCGGCAGTTGCCGAATCTTGCCCAGAGCGACTCGCAGACCGCGGGGGCCGCGGCGATCGTCGCATGTCAGCCATCGAGCGATCGTTGGGGACAGGCTGGCGGTGCGCTCGATTTGAGCCGCACGGGCAGCCGGATCCGCGTCGACGTGCCGGGAGAGTTTGGCAGTTTGACGATGATGTGTTGGGTGAAGATTCACAGTTTGGATCGCCTGTACAATTCCTTGTTCCTGACCGACGGGCACGAGCTTCAAGAACCGCACTGGCAGATCATGAACGATGGCCGGTTGTTCTTCTCGGTGAAGAAGTTCGATGGGGCCGAAGGGAAGCGTCGCCGCCCCGACAAATACAACTTTTATTCGCCGCCGTTCTGGGACGCATCGCTCAGCGGACAGTGGATCATGTTGGCAACGACCTACGATGTCCAGGCTCGTCGCGTTTCGCATTACTTCAACGGAGCGGAGATCGGCAGCGAAGCGATTCCGGCCGATTATCTGGTCCCTCGGGTAACGATCGGCCCTGCGTCGATCGGCAATTGGAGCGAACCGATGTATCGCACCGACCCGCAGTTTGTCGTTCGCAACTTGAACGGCAGCCTCGATGAATTTGTCTTGTATTCGTCAGCTCTTTCCGGATCGGAAATCGCTGAACTATATCGCTTGGGAAACCCCGCTCGGTGAATGTCATGAATCAGAAAACCCATCACATGATTGGCTGCCTGCTGTTGCTGGCGTCACTGGCTGGTTCGGTCGCCCGGGCCGAAGAAGCGGCCGGTAGCAAGGCTGATGAAAAACAGCAGGCGATCGAGCGAGACTTCACGCTGAACGTGTTGCCGGTTCTGCGTAGCAAGTGCTTGGGCTGTCACGGCGGCGACGCCGATGACATCAAGGGTGACTTGAGCGTTGTCAGTCGCGAGGCGTTGTTGCGCGGCGGCGAATCGGGAGACCCGACGGTTGTGCCGGGGGATCCCGACGCGGGGACGATGCTTGCGGCAATCCGTTGGGAGAGTATGGAGATGCCTCCCAAAGAAAACGATCGGCTGACCGAGAAGCAGATCGCGGAGATTCAGCGTTGGATCGAGCATGGTGCTCCGTGGCCCGATGAGGCGACGCAGCAGCACTATCGCGATTTGGAGAGTCAGAAAAAGTCGACGGCGGATGGCATGATCGTCTCGACCAGCGGAGGCCTTTCGCAGGACTGGACCAACCGGCGGTATGCCGCCGATGATCTCTGGGCCTACGCTCCGCTGCCCGCGAAGGAATCATTGGCCGCCGATGGCCTGCCGCTCCCCGCGGCGATCGATCTTTATATCGATCGGCAATTGCAGCAGGCGGATCTGCAAGCCAGTGGCGAAGCGACTCCCGCGGCGCTGCTGCGGCGTGCGACTTTGGATCTGACCGGATTGCCTCCATCGCCCGATCAGTACGATGCGTTTGAGATCGCTTGGCATCGGGATCGCGAAGCGGCTTGGGCGGCGCTGATCGATCGCTTGTTGGCTAGTCCCGAATATGGCGAGCATTGGGGGCGGCACTGGTTGGATGTAACGCGTTATGCCGACACCGGTGGGATGGCGAATGATTTCGAGCGATCGAACATGTGGCGTTATCGCGATTACGTCGTGCGGTCGTTGAACGAAGATAAACCGTACGATCAGTTTGTGGTGGAGCAGTTGGCTGGTGATGAGTTGGCCGACCTGTCGGTTCGCCAGCGGACCGGTGGCGATGTCAAAACCGTTCACCAAGTGCAGCTCGATGGCGATTATACGCCTGAAGAAGCGGAGTGGATCGTGGCGACGGGTTTCCTGCGGATGGGCCCCTGGGACAACGCGATGATCGAAGCCGAAGAGGCTCGGCAGATCTATCTCGATGATTTAGTGAACATCACCGGGCAGGCGTTTCTTTCGACGACGATGCGGTGTTTCAAGTGTCACGATCACAAGTTTGATCCGCTGCCGACTCGCGACTACTACCGCATGTACGCCGCCTTTGCGACGACGCGGATGGCCGAACGGACGGTTCCCTATCTGGACGACGAGAGTCGCGAAGGGTTTGAAGCGGGGCGAGCGCACGTGCAACGGATGCTCGATTTTGCTGTCGCTCAAAAGAAGAAGCTCGTTGACAAACGCGAGGCCGCGGCGCGGGCGTGGTTTGAAGAGCACAATCTGCCTTATAAGAACGATGCCGAACGCAAAGATTTGCCCGATGAGGAAAAGCCGGAGCGGCATGTCGGTTTGACGACGGCGGAGCAGGGTGAGTTGAAGGTTCGCGAGCAGGATGAGTGGATCTGGAATCGGCGGTTGGAGCGTTATCAGCCGATGGCTCAAAGCGTGTTTAACGCCGAGGCGGGCAGGCTGGCTTGGAATGGGGCTCGCAAGTTGAGGATCCAGCGGTTGAAGAAGAGCAGTCCGCTGACGAATCACATTTTGTTGGGTGGCGCGTTGACGGCGTTGGGTGAAACGGTGATGCCGGGCGTGCTGAGTGCTGTCTCGTTGCCAGTCGATCCGGCGGCAAAAGATCCTTTCCTGTTGCCTGCCGATATCGATGGCCGGCGGCTTGGACTGGCACGCTGGATCGCAAGTCGCGACAACGGCTTGGCGACGCGTTCGATCGTCAATCGGGTTTGGCAGTACCATTTTGGAACCGGATTGGCTGCCAATTCGATCAACTTCGGCGTCAAGGGAGCAAAGCCTTCGCATCCGGAGCTGTTGGATTTTCTGACGGTCGATTTTGTCGAGAACGGCTGGACGCTGAAGCGACTGCACCGGGCGATCATGCAATCGCAGGCCTATCGTCGCAGCACCGTTCCCGTCGATTCGCAGCGAATCGCCAAGCTCGATCCCGGCAACCAGTTGTTGTCTCATTTCCCGCGGCGACGGATGAGTGCCGAAGAGCTGCGCGATGGGCTGCTGCAGATCACCGGCGAACTGCAAGCGACCCGCGGCGGGCTGCCGGTGATGCCCGAGATCAACATGGAGGTGGCGCTGCAGCCGCGAATGATCCAGTTCTCGCTGGCGCCGGCTTACCAACCGTCGCCGACTCCCGAGTTGCGGAATCGCCGCACGATCTACGCCTACCATGTTCGCGGTCAATCCGATCCGTTCACCGAGCTGTTTAATCAGCCGAATTCGAACGAGACGTGTGAGGTTCGCGAATCGGCGGCCGTCACGCCTCAGGTTTTTGGTTTGCTCAACAGCGACGTGATCACCGATCGCAGCATCGCGTTGGCGCTGCGACTGCAACGCGAGCAGCAGACGGTTGCGGATCAGGTCGCTTATGCGTTTCGTTTGGTCTTGGGACGCGATCCCACGGCAAACGAATCGCAACGATTGACTCAGTACGTTCGCGATATGCAAGCGTATCACGAAGAAAAGGCTCCCGCGGCGGTTCGTTATCCGACCGAGATCACGCGTTCGTTGGTCGAGGAGTTTTCGGGAGAGGTGTTTGAATATCAAGAGATCCTGCCGGTCTTCGAACAGTACGTTCCCGATGCCAAAGCGAGCGACGTCTCGGCCGCAACGCGAGCCTTGGCCGACGCCTGTTTGCTGTTATTCAATACAAATGAATTTATGTATGTGGAATGACCATCCCCTTCGGGCTGTGGTGAATCGTTAACTCTGACTTTCCGTCCACTTTTTCCTGCGAGCGAATCGATGAACGTTCATCCTCAAATCAACGACTCACGGCGATCCTTCCTGTATCAACTGGGAGCTTCGCTCGGTTCGGTCGCACTGACGAATCTATTGGCTAGCGAAGCGGCTGCGGCTGCCGGACCGCTGTCGCCCAAGCCGCCGATGATGCCGGCCAAAGCGAAAAACGTGATCATGTTGTTCATGGAGGGTGGCCCCGGGCACATGGACACCTTTGATCCCAAGCCGGAATTAACGCGGCTGCATAAAAAGGAATCGAAGCTGAAGGCGGGGCAGGAAGCGGGTTTCAAGTTCTTCGTCGGCAGCCCGTTTGGTTTTCAGAAGGTCGGGCAATCGGGGATCGAGATGTGCGACCAGTGGAAGCATCTGGCCGATCCTTACGTGGCGGATGAGTTATGCAATTACCGCGGTTGCCAAGCCGAATCGCTCAACCATCCCGAAGCGTTGTTCCACATGAACACCGGCAGTCGGTTGGGAGGCGACCCGGGGCTGGGGGCTTGGGCGACGTACGGTTTGGGATCGGAGAACGAGAACCTGCCGGGCTACGTCGTGATGACCGAGTTGGCGTTGCCGCAGGGGGGCGCGGGAAACTGGACTAATGGATTTCTGCCTCCTTATTACCAGGGAACGCGGTTGCGTCCGACCGGTTCGCCGATCTTGGATCTTGCCTCGCAAGAGTTCAAGTCGCGGCAGCATCAACGCCGTGCGCTCGACGAACTGGCGCAACTGAATCAATCGCATCTCGAATCCTTGGGAGCGGAGGATCAGCGGTTGCGGGCGCGGATGGAAAGCTACGAATTGGCGTTTCGGATGCAGACCGAAGTGCCGGGCGTGATCGATCTGTCGAAGGAGACTCAGCAGACGCTGGACATGTACGGACTGAACGCGCCGGAGACCGAGACCTTTGGTCGGCAATGTCTGATGGCTCGGCGGTTGGTCGAAAGTGGCGTCCGGTTTGTGCAGATCTTCAGCGGCGGATGGGACAGCCACGATTACTTGGAACGCGGGCACACCTCGCGGATCAAGAGCGTCGATCAACCGATGGCGGCGTTGATCCGCGACCTCAAGCAACGTGGAATGTTAGAGGATACGTTGATCATCTGGACGGGCGAATTTGGTCGCACGCCCGACAACAACAAACGTGGCGGCGTCTATTCGCTGGGCCGCGGGCACAACAACAACGCGATGACGATGCTGATGGCTGGCGGCGGAGTTAAGCGAGGTGCGGTCGTCGGCGCGACCGATGAACTAGGGGCGTCGGCTGTCGAATGTGTACATCCGATCCGCGATCTGCACGTCACACTGATGCATCTGCTGGGGCTCGACGACAATAAGCTGACCTATCTGCATGCAGGTCGCTATAAACAGCTGAGCCAATTCGGCGGCGAAGTGATTAAAGAACTGATCGCCTAGCATTTGCTGGAGTCCAAGGCTCCAGCCGATCGAATTTCCGAGCTGGAGTCAAAGGCTTCAGCCGATTGAATCTCCGCGCTGGAGTCCGAGGCTTTAGCCGATTGAATCCCCGAGCTGGAGCCCAAGGCTTCAGCCGCAAAACGCTTGCAGCGAGTGACACAAACGGGCCGCTCGCTGCTTGGGGATGTAAATCAACACCGCTTCGCAGCGGAATCGCTCACCTTACCTGTTGCTACTTCTTCTTCGCAGCTTTGGCTTCTTCGGCCAGTTGTTGATGATAGGCCATCTCTTCGTTGACCACCTGTTGCTCGAAAGCTTCGATCTCGGTCGCACCGGTCATCGTTGGCTGTTCGGTGCTGCATCCCAAGGTTGGGATGGCGAGCATTAGCATTAAGGCGGCATTCCGGTAGTTCATGTTGGTCACCTCTTTGAGTAGGAAATTTTGGGTGCTAGTTGAAGATGTCTTCGTCGAGCGCTACACCGTCGCGGATGGTGCAGAAGTTCTGAAAGTTGACGGCGTCGACGGTGTAGGGAATCATCACGACCGAACCATCGGCGCGAACGCCTTGGACACCGCCGGGGTGTGAACCGCCGAAGCGATTGGACCAGTGGGTCGATTGGGTGCTGTCGGGGTGGTCGTTGTCCGGTTCGGGCAAGAAGTTGCCGTAGCGAACGATGTCTTGATCCCAGCCGGCGTTGGCCCAAACTTCGTTGTCGCCGCCAGCTGTGCCGAAGGTCGACCAGTGGACCTGTTTTTCAGCGACCAGCAGAGTGTTGGACGTGCCGTCTTTGATGTCGTCCAAGCGACGCGTTTGGTCGGGATTGAAGTTGGTTGTGCTCGAAGGCAACGGAAGGGTTTTCCACTGGCGAACGAAAGGTCCTTGCCAGGTTTGGGTTGTGATGCCGCCGTTGCCAGCGTAATCGGCACGAAAGCTTCCGTTCCAAAGTTGTGCCGGTCGGCGAGAGGGGCAGACGTACGATGTGATCAGCGAAGAGTAGACGTCGCTGTCGGTGGGCAGTTCGTGAACGTTGTTTTGTTCGATGAAGGGAGTCAGTTGGTATAGCCAGCTCCAGCCTTCGCGGACCGTCGAATTGCAGCAGGTTTTGAACGGTCCGTCGGATCCGCCGGTCGGCAGGTAGCCAAACGTGTCGTGGAAGTTGTGGCTGGCGAGGCCGATCTGTTTCAGGTTGTTGCTGCACTGCATCCGGCGGGCGGCTTCGCGGGCGGCTTGGACGGCGGGCAACAACAGACCAACCAAGATGCCGATGATGGCGATCACAACAAGTAGTTCCACTAGCGTGAAACCGCGGCGTTTGTTTCTCGGGATTAACATGGGAATCCTTTTTGATGGAAGAACGACGAACCGAGCGTCAATAACTTGAGGGGATGCGGAGAGAGCGACAGCTGTGATTACAAGTTTTGTTTTGTGACCACAGGGGAAATCGCGGCAGCAGGATAACAATCAACGTCGACTTTCAGGAAGCGTTCCGCCCGCGATCAAACGCAAATTCATCAGCTCTTCATCAACACCGGTGGAATCAGCATTTGTTCATGAATTTGTAGCAAATTTTGTTGATGAACGACTGTTAATTTGAGTGTCTCGGAATCGCTTCTGGGGGGCTCGGGGCCGTCGCTCGCCGCGGTGCGAGTTTGGCTCCTGTCGGAAAGATCTCCCGCGGAACCTGCGGGGGACGTAGTCGAAGGTTGGGAGCGGGCGACGTGTCGCGCACGCCGAATCGGAGTAAACTGTTGGCAGTTCTCCATCTGAGCAACACTCCATCTCTCGTGCGCTGCCGACTCCATGAAATCACCACTCGAACGAATTCGCTACGGTGCGGTCATTCTGGTGTCGATCGTGTGGGGTGCCGTGATCGGGTTCCGGTTCTTGGGTGACTACGACTGGATCGGAGCAATCTGGATGGTCGTGATTACGATCTCGACTGTCGGTTACGGCGAACAGAGCAGCATGGAGCCGGAACTGAAGCTGTTCACCGTGCTGGTGATTTTGTTGGGGATGTCGGCTGCGGCTTACACCTTTGGAGGCTTGTTTCAGTTGATGCTGGCAGGGGAATTGGAACGCGCAATTGGGCGACAACGCATGACAAAAGATCTGAACAGGATGAGTGACCACATCATCGTTTGTGGTTTCGGGCGGATGGGGCAGAACTTGGCAAGCGAGTTGGTGAGCCAAGGGGAGACATTGGTCGTGATCGACTTGGATCCCGATGTGATCCAAGAAAACAGTTCGGCCGAGATGGTCTGTTGGCAGGGGGACGCCACCGAGGAAGCGACGTTGGAGGCGGTTGGCATCGCGCGAGCGAAGACGCTTGTGATTTCGTTGCCCAACGATGCTGAGAGCGTCTTTATCACGCTGACCGCTCGAAATCTAAATCCTCGTTTGCAGATCGTCGCTCGTGCGGAGAAGCAGAGTACGGGGAAGAAGTTGCGGCAGGCGGGAGCTACCAAAGTTGTGATGCCAACGGTCGTGGGAGCGCGACAGATGGCTCGCTTGATCACGCGTCCATCGACCGCTGATCTGATGGAGCGTGTCTCCGAAACCGCGTTCGTCGAATTGGAACTCGACGAACTGTTGATTGCGGAAGAATGTCCTCTGGTCGGAATGACTGTCGGGCAGACCGATGCGCATCGACTGCACAAGCTGCTGGTCATCGCGATCAAGAAATCGGACGAGAGCTTGATCTTTAATCCCGACGCAGGATACGTCTTTCAGTCGCACGACATCATCATGATTATGGGGCACGGCGAGGATATCGCCAGGTTTCGAGAGACGTTCCGGATTTGCTGATTCGCTCGCTCGGCGGAGTCTCGATCGATGCGTCTGAAGCCTAAGCTCACGGTTTTGCGAACCAACGTTCATAGGCTTTCTGCCGCACGATATTTGTGCCAACGGTCAGAGTCTGCGCGGTTTTTATCCGCCGCGCGGCCAGATTTTGTTCAGTCGCCATTCGACGGATCTGGATCGTCTCGGGATGAGAAACGCTTGCCCTAGGCGATTTGGAGAGGCTGTTTGCTGTTTCGGCTTCATCTGGTGCGACGGAGCGGTGGGAAGCGGCCTGATGTATCGCGATCCTGCCGAGCGAAAATTCTCAAAGTTGATTTCAATGCGATATGCAGGGATTTGCTTGTTCTGTGGCCTTTCTTGCCGCAAGGTCTCCGGCGTTTGGCAGCGATTGGTACGGCGGCTGCACTGCGGGTCGCAAGCACAATGGCTGTTTGGGGATACCTGCCGCGCTTCGCATCGCTGTTCGTCGGCAGGGGAATGGCTGTGGCGCGATCTGACGAAGTGGCGTCGGGAGCCGTGGCGGTCAGTCGTCTTCGGGAACTGTGGATCGTCAGTGCCAGCTCGGGCGGATTTGTCCGGTTCATTTCCTATCCAATTCATATCAGCATCGAGGACTATGCAATGACCGCCGCACCATTCAACGTGTTGGTCGTCGACGACGAACCGGGGATTCGCATCGGGTTAGCCAGAGGACTGTTTGGGGAAGCCGACTTGGTCGCTACGGCGGCGGATGCCAATGAGGCGCTGGAACTGTTTGGCAAAGAAGCGTTTCACTTTGTGATCATCGATTTCAATTTGAGGTCCGGCCTTTCGGGGCTCGAGCTGTTGCAGCAATTTCATAAGTTGCAGCCCGGTACCGACGCGATCGTGATCACCGCGTATGGATCGGTCGATGTTGCGGTGCAGGCGATGCGAGCTGGCGCGTTGGACTTCGTTTCCAAACCACTGGATTTGAACGACGTGCGGCAGCGCGTGCGGAGCGCTCGCATGAAACATCGATTGGAATCGGAAAGCAATCGGGTGCCGAAGGCTCCGGGCGATGGGCCTCCAAACGAAGTCGACGGCGATGTTGGCGAGCAGCTTCCGTCACCGAGCCTGCTGCAAGCTTCGCGTGGTCCGTCCGCCGCGCCGGGGTCGTTGCCTAATTCGCTCGCCGAAGCGGTTCAGGAATGCGAGCGGATGACGATTAATCGGGCGTTACAGGCCTGCGGTCGCCACCGCGAGAAGACAGCCAAAGCGCTGAAGATCAGCGTCAGGACATTGCACTACAAAATGGGACGCTACTCGCTGCATTGAGTCGACCCGACGCGCTTCATGCTGACAACTACTCTTCGTCTGTCAGCGCAATCGGAACGCGGCAGCTGAACGTCGCCGCGGGATCGCCGCGATCGACGATCGAACTCCACAGCGACGCGATCGTTCGTTTTGCGGGTCCCGAGAAAATTGTGCGGCCTTCGTAGATGACCTCGATCGGTGAATCCAAGTCGACTAAATCGTCGCGCAGCAGAAGTGCAAATCGGTCGACGTCGGATGCTTCGATCGTGAAGGTGTTACCGTTTCGCGACGCGATGATTTTGCTGCCCTGTGGGGCTGTGCCATCGGGAACGGCTAGCCAGTAGAGCCGGTGATGCAGTACATCGTCTTGCAGCCAGGCAACTCTCTGTGGCAACACGTTTCGAGTGAATTGCATCATCCATTTCACTCCCGAAGCATCTTGGCGGTCCATCCAGTGCCCTTTGTCGGGATGGATCTCAACCCAATGACGATAGCCATCCGGATCGTTTTCGCGCAGCGTCGCCAGTTCCCGTTTCCATCTCGCCGCATGTTCGTTCCGCTGATACGCCGCGTCACACTCTCCGATGTGCAGCGTGAATGGCAGATTACGCAGCCCCAGTGGTTTCGTTTTGTTGGGGTGCCCGGCCATCATCGCAGCCGCGGCGAACTGGTCGGCCATTCGCGGCGCGAGTTGGTAGACGCCGTCGCCGCTAGCCGAATAACCGGAGAGGTAAACGCGGTCGGGATTCACGTTCTCCAACAGCACCATGTTCTCGATCAAACGCGTGAACAATGGGTCGATATGCGGCAGGTGCCACATGTTCCAGGCATCGGTGGGAGCTCGGGGAGCGACGTAGAGCCCTTGCTCCAGAGTGTACAAACCGATCTGGTTCTTCCACTGTTGATCGTTCACGCGAGCCGTCGTTCCACCGCCGCCGTGCATCGAGATCACGAGGCTGTATCCGCCGGCGGGCGGTTCTCCATAACGGCGTTTCCGATATTTCATCGATATGCCGTCGACCTGAACGACGTTCGCAGCGTGTTCTTTGGCCCGTTCGTGGCGAATTTGATTCCGGTAGGCGGCCCACAGGCTTCGTTCCGCCGCGACACATTGTTGCCGTGTTAGCGGCGTGGTGGCGAAGTCTTGCGATGTGAGTTCATCCAACGGGTTTGCGTCAGAGCTCACGTAATCATCGAGTTGACGAAGGGCCGGCAGTTCGTCCACTGACGGTTCGGACGACCAGCTGCTGCCCGCCGGGAACATCAGCAGGCCAGCCACTGCTAGGCTCATCGTCAAGGTCTTGGTTCGCCACATCGATGTCATCTCCCAGGATGGGCTCGGCGGGGGCGGGGGCCGCTTTAGAATTCGATCTGGTACTTCTCAGTCATCTTGCGGCGGATTTCCGTGGTCGATGTTGCGATCTCTTGCATGATGTTGTTAGCCGACGCATACCCTTTGCTTGTCTCTTGTTGCTGGATCTGAGCAAGTTGTTCACCGTCCTGGCGGAGCGACGCGCGGGGATTGTACTGGTAGCGGTAAGCGTAGGCGCCGCCGATGCTGTCGTAGTAGGGGCCGTAATGCGCCCCGGCTCCCGCCGCGTACTTGTAGTTATAGACTTGTGCGTCGGGAATGTTCATCATCCGCGACGCCGTTCGCGCGCCAGCCGACCGCATCGCGTTTTGCGATTGACGCAGGGCACCGGAAACCTGAGTCGCAAAGGTCACCATCTCGGGATCGACGTGCAGGATCGGCAAGGCGTCGATCTTCGCTGCATACTTCGCGTACCAGATCGCTTCCAAGCCAGGCGTGGTCGTTTGGTGTTCCTGATCTTCGTGCTTCAGATCGTTGATCAACAGGTTGATCGATTTGAAGTACTGCTGCGTCGCATGTGCCATCAGTTTTGGGTCTGGCTTTTTCGAATCGGTCGACGTGGAGGCGGACGCCGTGGACGAAGCGTTTGGCAGTGGTTGAAAACCTGGTGGCATATCGAACAGGCTGAAGACTCGCTGGATTCCGCTCGACTGCAGGCTTCCTTTAAGCAGCATCTCCTTCGTGCCCACCTGGACTTGCCAGTCCTTGAATTCTTTGAGCATCACGCCGTGGCTGCCAAGCGTTTCCAGGATCAACGCTTTGGCAAAGTCCTTGGTGGCCGAGATGTCTTCGTCGAAATCGATCTTCAGGCCGCCGGTGACGCGGTCGCTGATCTCGATCCCCAACGTCACGCCGCGGACGCTCGACAACGCGGTGGCGAGTTGATCCAAGTCGGCCTTCTTGTCTTGCAGCGATTTCATCTGCGCCAGTTGATGTCGGATGAACTGTGGCGAAAGCAGGTGCTTCAGATCCATCGCCAAGATGATTGGCACATCCTTTTTGTCTGCGAAGTCTTCGGCTGCAAGCAGGTAGGGCGTCAGCGGTTTGCGGTCTGTCATGGAGAATACGTCGTCGATCCAGACGGCCACTTGTTGGCGATCGGCTGGGTACATCACTCCGGCGATCGACTTGCCAAACTTGACCACGTAGGTGTTGTTGGGAAGGACCGCTGCGTCTTGCCGGCTGATCGTGTCGACGTTGCCGCCGTGACGCTCGGTGACCGTCAACATGTCCGGCTCTTCGGTCAGATCCATGACCGATGCGTGCCAGCGCGGTTGCATTAGTTCGATGTCCATTTGGGAAGCGATCGCCAAGTGCAATGCTTGAGGTGGCACCATCATCAGGCCGGCGGCGAATTTTGCCTGTTCGTTCTCTTTCCACTTCTGCTGAACAGCCAGCGGGCTGGCCATGATCTGTTCCATGTTGAACAGCACCAGCGTGTTCGCCTTGTTGGGAAGATGGCGGACCAAGTTTTCGAACTGGGCATGGCTGGTGGGTAGATGAGTCAGCGCGATCGCTGTGACCATCAGTGACGCGAGTAGATAGTTTTTCATCGCAGGCTGCTCGTTGGATTTGAGTAATAAGTCGAACGTTGGTGTTTTGTGCTTCGGTGCAGAACGCGTTCGGAGTCCGACCGGCTTTGCTGCCGCTTTAGGATTTGCCGCGTTCTTCTTTCACGATCGAATCCGAGGCGTCACGACGACGCGTCGGAGCGGTGCTGGCGAGGTGGTCGCATGTGCACTGCCGAGGCTTGGGCTACCGAAGGACAGTGCCGTTTTAGTCTTCGGCTCCGCGATTTGCACCTGGCAATTTGTTCAAGAGTCCAGATTGGCGAAGGTTTCACACCGATCCGGAAAAATCCGACGACTCGGGCTGCGTTGGGATCTTGGTGCGACCCGCACGTCGGCTGGCTGTGCTGTTCTTGAAGAGAATCAGCCTGCGGCATCGCTTGGCGGTGCTAAACCAATTTGGTAACGCAGGGTTGTGTCGGCATGATCACGTGATGTGTCTTGCGACTGCCACGGAGCGAAGCCCGCGACGTGTGTGACCATTGTGCACAGGGACGGCTGGTTCAACCGTCCTTGGAAGTTGTGCAGACGCAACTGGCAAACCGAATCGCCGGCGAATGTTGCCGGGCGACTCGGTTTGTCTGTCTCTATGCGTCTGTTAGTTGCAGTGTTGGAGGGCTAGCAACTATTCGGCCAGTTCGATCTCGCTCGGTTGCCAGCTTTTGTCGAAGAACGACGGCATTGGGCTGTAGAGACGCAGGATTGTGAACCAGCCTTTGTCGGGAGTGGTCTGGATCCAGTTGCCTCGTGCGATACCCTCGGGTTGTTGAGGGCCGAAGTAGATCGTGGTCGAACCGTCCTCGGCGACTGTTGCGGCCGGAGAAGGATAGGACTGGCTGCCGGCGCGTGGGTATTTCTGTGGCGTTTGCAGCATCGAACGGGATTGATTGTCGTACAGCGTGAGCGACCAGAAAGCGTGGGCTGGAATCCCCTTGGGGAGCGTAAGCTTGTAGGTTTTGCCACCGTCGAACGCTTCGCCTTCGCTGTCCAGGAACCCCATCAGGTACTGAGAACCGACACCGGGGATTCGCATGATCATGCCCGGGGAATCGAGCGTGTAGGCGTAGTAGAACGCAGTGCGAGAATCGAGCGTTCGCGCTCCGGTTGGTGGCAGTGGCTTGAACATCCCGTCGGCATACGCGGGAGGAGGTGTTTCGAAGAAGGCCCCACCTTCGAACAGCATGTTGCCCCACTGAGAATTGGGGTAATAGGCCCAGTCGGGATGGATCGCGGCGTAACGCCAGTTCAAGACGCGACCTGCGGCGTTGCCGATTGCTGCGGCGTCGCTGAGGATCCGTTTCGTCCGCGCATCGGGCTCGAAAGGTTTGCCATGTTGGATTCCAATCGCCGCCAATTGCCCCGCCAGTTCGACGTCGTAACTGGTGGCTGGTTCTTGTTGGACGTTCTCGTTGATCATCTCGAAGAAGCCATAATCGCTAGGTGGGATCGTGTTGAACGATTTCCCCGACGCTTCGATGAACTTCGTTTCTGGCAACGGCGGATTCATGCCCAACTTGACTTCTCCCTCGAGCGCTTCGGCGATGCTGGTGCCGAAACCGCCGGGAGTGTACGGGTAGAGCTTCAGGTTTTTCTTGATGTTCTCGACAGCAGGCTTGGGATCGTTTTCAACGAGGAACGAACGGGCGGCGTAGAGGACGCGGTTGGTCTTCGAGTGGGCAATGAAATAACCACCTTCGGGCAGCGGGCCGTCGTAGCCTGGTGGCACGATCAGGTACTTGCCCCCTTGGCCGCGATCGGGACCAGGCCGACCGATGTCGATGATCCACGAGAACCACATGTCGTTGATAGTTCCCAGTCCAGCCGGCGGTTGCTCCAGCACCATCGGTCCGTTGGACAGATTGATCGCGCTCATGTAATAGACGGTGTCGCAGTTGGCTGTCAGGAACAGCGAGCTGGCATCCATCAGTTCGGAGAAGATGACGATCGAGTTGTCCGCCGCGCCGATACTCTTCAGTCCTTTGGCGATCGCATAGGCCGAAGCGCCGCGGAAGCTGTTGTTGTAAGCAGCCAACGCGTTGGTAAAGGTCAGGACATCTTTTACCTTTTTCGCGGTCCCCTCGGTCGGCGCTCCGTCTTGGAATTCAAGCGTCCCCAGCGGGCTCTCCACTTGATCGGGAGTGCTGATCGCCGCGGGGATGGGAGTCCCCTGTTGCGCGTACGCGCAGCGGTCTTCAGGAATCAGTCCCCACGCCGCGGTCACGGCGAGGGCTGTGGCGATCACGCCGGTGCGACTCGAATAAGTCATGGGATCTTCTCGAATTGTGTGAGTGTTAGAAGAGATTGTCGCTGCAGCCAAAAAGCGTACAGGATGCCCGTTGGGGGCGGGGGATCGGTGAGGCGATATTGGTCCCCGCTAGCTACGGACGCCAGTCCGTTTGGTCCGTTCTGGCAGCCGATATCGTATCCCGCGTGGGCGGGGAGGACAATCCGCGCGATCTACGAGGACTTGCGTAGGGACTCGGGAAGAAGGTGGGCTAGCGATGCCGTTGCTCGGTGAACATGTTTTCCAGCAACTCGCAATCGGCCCCCGTGGAAAGCTGATCGATCTCACCATTGCCCGGGGCCGCCCGAGCAATGGTTGGTCGCGTCTTTTTTGTTAACGCATCGGATAAATTTGGCAACGATTAGCTGCCAGTAAAAAAATCCGGCACTATTCCGGCCCAGTTGTGAGGTGCCAGGCACGGTGCGGCAGTCGGCGTTGCGGTTGTTTCCAACGTTAGGATGCTGCTCGCTTGCGACGCCAAGAATTCACGCCCGCAGCAGCTAGGCCACAACAAGCGATGAACAACGAACTGGGTTCTGGAACTGTTGAAGTGACGCTGGCATTGCTGACCACATAGCCTGGTGCCCCTGGGACATAGTTGGCCATCGTATCTCCGAACACCCAGTTCACCCCGTACGCATTATTGGTCCCAAGCTCGCGAGGTGCACCGCCGCCAAGTCCGGCCCAGCCTGGCGTGAAATCAGCGACACTTGGAGCTTGAATTACAAAATCCGCCAGATCGGCAAAGGTTAGCCCAACACCATGCCCCAATCCTTTGTTTGGCAACCAGCTCAAATCCGAGGTCTCGTAAATTTTTGCGGTTTTGTCGGCTAGATCGGCGAAGGTCAGGTCGTAACCGTTGTTGAATAGTGAATTGAAAGCCGAGTTGGATGGTTCGTTGGCGACCACTGCGTACTTACCCAAACCGTCGGTGATCCAAAAATTCAGGTAAGGCGCAACGAACGCTCCACCTGTCAAGCCTGTTCGGTCGTCGGTCCGCGTGATCGCCAAGCTGTCGATGTCCTTCAGCTTCGTTCCATCGATATCAGAAGACCCAAGGCCTACCTTTTGTCCGCCTCTAGTGATGCTGATGTCGTATCCTCCGGCACCATTGTCAGTCCATGAGGCCGGTGGCCCCACTGTTTCCGTACCTTGTGGATTTGCGTTGCGAATATTGAAAATTACAAAACCAGCGGATGCGGTCTGGGTGAGCATGCAGGAGAGTAAACCGGCAAGCGTGAGCGCTTTCATAGTCATCGGCGATAGATCCAAGGGGTGGTGGGGCGTGAGGTGGGGGGGGGTAACACACTGCCTCACAATGTAGTCGTCGTGTTTTGGTAAACAATCCGGCCTTCTGGTGATTGCGTTTCTGTCGAAGGTGCTGGTTGTGGGCGCTGCTTAATCTATGCGGAAGCCGAATTGGGGGCTGTTTTTACGTCTCCGCAATTCATCTGTCTGTGGAATGAAGGCCCTCAGGGAGCAGGGCCAACTGTGTCTGCAGGCGTTACCCGGTTTGCGAGGGCTGTTAAATTGTGCGTCGTTACGAAGAAACGTTAATTTTCCGTTTCGCGGGGGCAACGGGAGGCGGTCAGCGGATAGCGGAAGAGCGTCAGGGCTAATTGTTTTGGTGTGACACTATTAGGGACTCGCTCACCCAGGGGTTCGAATCCGAGCCATTGGATTAGAAAGTCAGGCAGTGGTTGAGGTATACTCTGATCAAATTGGACGCGTTGTTTCTGTTTGACGAGGAATCCCACGAGTGAATGCTTCTCTGTTTCGCCGGCTGTCGGCTCTCTTTTTGATCGCTGCGGTGACGATTGTCGCTGTGGCGGATGACCATCGCTTGGTGCTGGTCGCTGGAAAACCATCGCACCCGCCGCGGTTGCACGAATTTAATGCCGGCGTTCAGTTGTTGGCTAAGTGCTTGCAAGACGTTCCCGGTCTGCAGACCGACGTTGTCTTGAACGGTTGGCCCAAAGATGAATCGATCTTGGATCAGGCCGATGCGATCGTCTTCTATATGGATGGCGGGGCCCGTCACGAAGTAGTTCAAGAGGAAGGGCGGCGGTTGAAGATGCTCGACGCCCTCGCCAAAAAAGGCGTAGGACTCGGCTTCATGCACTACGGCGTGGAGATCTTAGCCGATCAGGCGAGCGACGAATTCAAGCGTTGGATCGGCGGCCACTATGAAAACATGTTCTCCTGCAACCCGATCTGGGAGCCGCAGTTTGCCAATTTGCCCGAGCACCCGATCACCCGCGGCGTGAAGCCGTTTGCGATTCAAGACGAATGGTATTTCAACATGCGGTTTGTCGCTGATATTCCCGGCAACGAATCGCGCGAGGTCGAGGATCTGAAGTTTGTCCCGATTCTTGTCGCCGCTCCCAACGATGCGGTTCGCGACGGTCCCTATGTCTATCCCAAGGGACCCTACCCGCACATCCAAGCATCGAAGGGACGCGCCGAAGCGATGCTGTGGACGGTGGAGCGTCCCGATGGCGGACGCGGCTTCGGTTTCACCGGTGGCCATTTCCATGACAACTGGGGAAACGACGATTTCCGCAAAGTGGTGCTCAACACCATGCTCTGGACCGCAAAGGTTGAAGTGCCAGCAGAGGGCGTCGTCTCGAGCATCAGCGAAGAACAGCTGAACGCGAACCTCGATCCCAAGCCATCGCGAAAGAAGAGGTAACGGCCGCGGCGGAGATGTTTTCTCGCCACGGTTTTCCGTTGGTTTGTCGATCGATCAACAGCAATGCGTTAGCGTCTGGTGCCTTGAGGAACCGTTCGCTAACGCATGTGTGGTGATTTGCACAAAGCGGCTTAGCGATGCCAGCGAACGTTGCTACGCCAACGTTTTGTCAAACAGGGCAAGCATCCGTTTCCAAGCTTTTTCGGCTTGTTCTTGGTTGTGGACGCGCGTGTCGGGCGGGCACCAACCGTGCCCCGCCGGATAGACTTCGATCTCTGCCGGCAGGTTGGCGGCGGCAAACGATTTTTCCAACACGTTCTTCGCTTCGGGATCGCGTTGGTCGTCGTTCTCTGCGACCGCGATCAGGAACTGCGCCTTCATCTGCGGGATCAAGCGATGAGGGCTGTCGGGACTGTCGGTCGCCAGTCCACCGCCGTGGAAGGTGGCGGCTGCACCGACGCGGGTTGGCACGGCCGCAGCGGTTCGCATCACGATCGGTCCGCCCATGCAGTAGCCGGTGGTGCCGATCTTCTTGCTCTTGTCGACTTGCGGTTGCGCATCCAACCAGGCGATGAAGGCTTTGGCGTCGGTTGTCTGCGTTGTTGCGTTGAGCGACTGGGCCAACGGACGCACTTCGGGAATTGGCGTGTTAGCTCCCTTCTCTGCCGTGGGGGCTTTCATCGTCCGGTAGAACGGATTGACGACCAGAACGCTGTAGCCCGATTCGGCGAGCCGCTGGGCCATCTGACGGAATGCGGGGCGCAGTCCAAAGATGTCGGGCCAGATCAAGGCGGCCGCGTGGGCGCCAGTTTTTGGAGCGACAAAGTAGGCGTCGCAATCGCCGTCGGGAGTTTTGATCGTCACGTCGCTGCCGCTAACTTCCGCAGCATCGGCCGCCCGCGGCAGCAGCATCGCGGCGCCAACACCTGCGGCCGCCATGGTGCCGAGGTCGCGACGGGAGTACTTTTTCAGGTCGTCTTCAAAATGATCTTGATCACACATTGCGGAGAGTTTCTCAGGAGGAAGGGAGCGTTCAGGATGGAACTCCATTTTGTGCTGTCGCGCGACCGCAAATCAACAGGGCGAACGGGCGTTTCCATTGGAAGTGTTTTGCTGCCGCCGATTTCCAGGGTGAGCGGAGTTCGGCCAATTGGTTGCCCGATCAGACGTTTGCCAGGGCGTGGCAAAGCTACGGGGAAACGCTCGCCATCGGTGATGGCAAGGACGTTCAGTAGCCAATCTATATTCGAACTGCGAAGCAGTGGCCGCGTTAATCATGGGGTCAGACTGGCTTGCCAGTCGCAGCCCCAGGTTCCGTAGCGAAGCGCTGCGTGCCTGGTTTTCGTTTTGGCGGCACAGCCGCCAAAACGAAAACCAGTTATGGGGTTGGACGTTGCTGCGACCTGGGGTTACACCATCGGCGCTGTCGCTTGGATGGTTCACCCCAGGCTTTATGCGGCCGCTGCTCCGCAGCTCGGAGAGGGGACGTTTGATTCCGGTGGTATTCGCTGCGCTCAAACCACCGGCTACCTTCTTGGATCCCTTTGGGATCGGGACGGGGGCTATATGGGATGTTGGTGGTTGGGATGTCTTCCATGCGTCCGAACCAACCGATCTTTGGCGGGCCGAAGGTCCAGCAATTTGCCTAGCCCAGGTCGCAGGCCTGGGTTTCATGCGAGCGAGCATATCGGCAAGAAGGGCCAACGGCCCGACAGATTGTCCTCTGTCCCTTCCCCATCGCAGAGATCAGCCACGCGGGCAACTCGCTCGCGCGTCCGGCGTTCCCAGCGGAATTGCAGTTTGCGTCGGGCCGCCTAGCGATCAGGCCAAAATGTTTTTGATCACGTTGCCGTGGACATCGGTCAGGCGGAAGTCGCGGCCGGCGTAGCGGTAGGTCAATTTGGTGTGATCAAATCCCAGCAAGTGCAGGATCGTCGCGTGCAGGTCGTGGACGCTGCAAGGATTCTCCGTCGCTTTGAAACCAAATTCGTCGGTCGCACCATGGATGGTGCCGCCGCGGACGCCGCCGCCCGCCATCCAGACGCTGAAGCCGTAGTGGTTGTGGTCGCGGCCGAGCGTCTCGGCTCCGCCACCGGTTAGTTCCACAGTCGGCGTGCGGCCAAACTCGCCTCCCCAGATCACCAGCGTGTCGTGAAACATGCCGCGTCGTTTCAGATCGGTCAGCAGGGCGGAGATCGGTTGATCGATTTCGCCCGCCAGCTTCCGGTGTCCCTCTTCGAGCTTCGCGTGATGATCCCAGACGTTGCCGGCACCGTGCCACAATTGAACGTAGCGGACGCCGCGTTCCAACAGTCGCCGCGCGATCATCGTTTGCCGGGCGTGAACTCCTGTGCCGTACAGTTCATGGGTCTCCTTGGTTTCATCGGTGACATCAAACGCGTCGGCAGCTTCCATCTGCATCCGAAAGGCCAGCTCGTACGATTGGATCCGCGTTTCCAGTCGCGGATCGTGGCGGGGTGATTTGTGTTCGGCGTTCAGTTGTCGCAGCAGATCCAGTTGCCGTTGTTGGACTTTCGTCGTGGCATGGGGGCTGCGGATGTTCTCGATCAGTTTGTCGATCCGGCTGTGCTTTGGATCGACGTAGGTGCCTTGGTAGCTGCCCGGTAGAAAGCCCGACTGCCAGTTCTCGGCTCCTTTGACCGGTAGGCCGCTGGGACACATCGAGATGAAACCGGGAAGGTTCTGGTTTTCGCTGCCGAGGCCATACAGAGCCCACGCGCCGACGCTGGGGCGTGGCAAAACCGAATCGCCACAATTCATCAGCATCAGTGATGGTTCGTGGTTGGGAACCTGTGCGTACATCGAACGGATGACGGCGGTGTCGTCGATATGTTCGGCTGTTCGCGAGAACAGTTCGCTGACTTCGATCCCGCTTTTGCCGTACTTCTTGAACGCAAACGGCGACGGCATGCAGGCTCCCGTTTTTCGTTCGGTCGCCAGCGACATCGGCGGCGCCTGTCCGGCATACTTCTCAAGCGTCGGCTTCGGATCGAACGTGTCGACATGCGATGGTCCGCCGTTGAGAAAGAAGTGGACTACGCGTTTCACGCGGCCGGGAAAGTGAGGTTGTTTGGTCGCCAGCGGTGACGCGGTCCGGTTGTCGTTTGCACTGGGCGTCGTCCCTTCTTGGTCGGCTAACAAGCTGTTGAGGCCCAGCATTCCCAGGCCGATGCCGGAACGCTGCAGCAGGGATCGACGGTCGATGCGATGCGATGGTGAGTCTGGCATTGGGGATTAGTCCACAAACATGAATTCGTTGGAGAGGAGCAGCGTTTGGGCGAGCTGTTCCCAGCGGTCGAGTTGCCGCGTGTGCAGGCCAGTAAAGTCGCGTTGGCTGGCCCAATCGGGGTTGCCGGCGGTCTCCGAGACATCTTCCGCTGGCGGAAGCCGCGCGATCTTCTGGGACCATTGATGTTGGTCGCTGTGCAAGACCTTGTAGATGTCGACGACAAAATCGATCGTCTCTCCCTGCTCGACATCGACCGACGGGATGTCCACGTCTAACGCCGTGTTGTGGAGGATCTCGCGGCGTAACACCTTGTCGCCCGCGAGCACCCAGCATCGGATTCCGTCGCCGGGAGATTCCGCGTGTTCGATTGTGCTTTGGATCCAGTAGCGACCGCTGGCCGGAGCGGTCCAGCGGCGGATGATCGCGTGTTTCAAATCGTTGCCGGGGTGTCCTCCGTCGGCGTCGATCTGGGCCCATCCGATTTTGCCGTCGGGATATTTGGGGCTGCCTTGCCAAGCGGAACCGCTGAAGTAGGGCAGGGGAGTGAAACTCAACAGCCGCTGCGCGTCGGCATCGATCTCGCCGTAGCCGTAGGTCCATGCAAGTTTTGCCTGCTCCGCTGCCTCATCGATCGACTGAGATTCCCCGTCGCGAACAAACTCCAACGTTGCAGCCAGTTCCGATTCGCTGGGCTGACGCTGCAGTATCGCTGCGAACATCTGGCGAATCCGTTCGGCGGGGGCTTCGGAATCCGAAGTCTTCGAGGTGGCGGCGATCTCGCGAGCGCGGTCGGCGACAAACGGATGGTTTAGGCCAAACAACGCCTGTTGCGGAACGGTGGTTTCGGAACGCCGGGGCGTATGGAGATCGGGGTTCGCAAAATCGAAGACTTGCAAAACGCTTGGCAGCGACTGGCGATCGATCATCGTATAGATCGTCCGCCGTGCGCCGCTGGGGGCCGAGGCAAACAAATCGACAGCTTTGCCGCCGCGCTGCATGTCCAACGTTCCCGCCGCGGCGAGTTGTGCGTCGCGGAGTTCTTCAAAACGGAGCCGCCGCGCGTTCATCCGCCACAGCAGGCGATTCTCGGGATCGGCGGTGCGAGCGGCTGCATATTCCGTCGGACTGTCTGGCCCGGATGATCGTTGGCGATAAGCTGACGAAATCATGATCTGACGATGCAGCCACTTTGTGCTCCAGCCCGATTCGATAAATCCGCGAGTCAGCCAGTCGAGCAGTTCCGGATGCGATGGCGGCTGGGCACGGGTGCCGAAGTCGCTGGTCGTCGGTACGATTCCGCGACCGAAATGATGAGCCCAGACGCGGTTGACCCAGACCCTTGCTGTCAGCGGGTTGTCGGCCGACGCGATCGCCTGGGCGAGTTCCAATCGTCCGCTGCCTCGAGCGAACGGGGCGCGGTCGCTGCCAGCGACGGCGCCAAGGAATTGTCGCGGGACTTCATCGCCAATGTTGACCGGGTTTCCGCGGCGGAAGATCCGTGGCTGAACCAACGGCTCGCGGTCTCGCAAAACGATCGCATGCGGAGCGGCTGACGGATTGGAGATGATCCATTGGTCCACGGCGTTCTGCAGTTTCCAAAGCGCGACACAGGTGCCGGTGTCGACATCAAATTCGATGTTGATGATCGGCAGGTCCGGAATCATGCAAGGAGATCCGTCGCCGTAAAACACTTGCCGCAAGCTCTCATCGGCCGGATCGGGCAACTGCGTCGGCGGCGTCACCTCGGCTTGATTTTCAGCGGCTTGTGTCGCTTCTTCGACTAGTGTATGCCACTGCTGATCGACCTCGGTGAACAGCTTTGCGTACCGATCGACCATTTCCTGCTTGGAACTTGGGGCCGTCGCAAACGCCGCCGCGACGCGTGGATTGATCGCGGGGGCGTCCTGTGAAAGGCTGGCCAGCGCCGCTTGCGAAAGCTCCGCGAATCGATCGTCGGGCAATGGTGCCAAGTGATGCCAAATCAAGAAGATCGGGTCGGATTGCCGC
This sequence comes from Rosistilla oblonga, assembly GCF_007751715.1. Classification (NCBI taxonomy): domain Bacteria; kingdom Pseudomonadati; phylum Planctomycetota; class Planctomycetia; order Pirellulales; family Pirellulaceae; genus Rosistilla; species Rosistilla oblonga. The sequence goes on from NZ_CP036292.1 coordinate 528,987, forward strand.
TCGGGCTGCTGCAGGTATTTTTGCCAACGTCGAACGGTGGATGGCAGTAGGTCTCTTTTGTTGAGGATCTGGCTGAACGATTGTTCGGGGTATTTGTCCAGTTCGAATTGAGCTTGCAGGTATTCGCCGATCCGCTGTCGGGCGAGCTTCGCGAACTCGGTGCGGGCTGCCGAGAGGCCAGCTTCCAACGCACCCTGCCGTTTTTTGAGTTCGACTTCAAAATCCGAAAGTTCATCGGACGCAGGAGGGCTTTGAGGTCGCGGCAGCGCGACGGGATGTTCCGCGCAGTTTTGGAAAACGCCGTACAGCGAGTAGTAATCGGCGGTGGGGATCGGATCGAACTTGTGGTCGTGGCAGCGAGCACAGCTGACCGTCAGCCCCATCGTGCCGCGGGTGACGACATCGATGCGGTCGTCGATGATGTCGGGTTGGACTCCTAGAAATCGGCGTCCCAGGGTCAAGAAGCCCATCGCCGCCGCGGCCGCTGGATCGTCGGGGGCTGCTTGGTCGGCGGCGATCTGCAGCAGCAGGAATCGGTCGTAGGGAAGGTCTTCATTGAAGGATCGGATCACCCAGTCGCGATAGTGCGACGCATGGATGAAGCGTTTCTCTTCGCGTCCGTAAACGTAGCCCTTGGTGTCGGAGTAGCGTGCAACGTCCAGCCAGTGTCGCCCCCATTGTTCCCCATAGGCTGGCGAATCGAGCAGCCGATCGATCAATAGTGGATAGGCGTCGACACCATCGTCGTCGACAAATTGTTGAACTTGTTCTGCGGTCGGTGGCAGCCCGGTTAGGTCAAACGTCGCTCGGCGGATCAGCGAGCGTCGGTCGGCGGCCGGCGACGGCGATAGATTTTGTTGTTCCAACGCATGCTTGATGAATGCATCGACGGGCGTCTGTCCCCAGTCCACGTTTTGTGGAGTCGGCGGCGTGGGAGAGGTTAGAGGTTGGAAGGCCCAGTGCGATGCGGCGATATCAGCCATGTCGTTGCTGGGGACGTCCGATTCGGGCCAAGCGGCCCCGCTGTCGATCCAGTGTTTGAGATCCGCGATCGCTGCGGCGGTCAGTTGTTTTTCGCTGTCCGGCGGCGGCATCTTTTCGGATTCGTCATCGGAGACAATGCGGCGGATCAATTCGCTTTCGTCCGCTGATCCCGCGACAACCGCCGCTCCGCTATCGCCACCTTGCAGCAACGCTTGGCGGGAATCGAGGCGCAGTCCGCCCCATTGCGTATTGCCACCGTGACAGCTTTGGCAATTGTCGACCAGCAGTGGGCGGATCTTGTTCTCGAAGAACTCGATCGCTTGCGGCGACTGTTCCGCTGTTGCGATCGATCCAGCGAGGATGAATAGAATGACTGTTGCTGGGAGGCGATAAGCGTGGCCAGCAAACGGATTCGTATTCCGTGAGGCCAGCGCAGCGGCGGCGCAGCGCAAGAGTTGCGGTCGCTTCGACTTTAGGGGAGGGCTCATGTGGTTTTCACCGGCGGGATGGCGAACGAAAGCGGCGAGTCCGGGGGCCCCGAATCCTCTCCGCTTTCTTGGACTCCGACGCCATTATAGTGTCCCGGTCGCAGCGAAGCATCTTTGGCCGTCGATTGTCAGCGGGGCAGCTTGCGAGGCTCTGATCGAAGGCATCGTGCGGTGCCCGCGGCGCAGCGAACCGCCTAGTGAGAAGAGCTTCATGAAGTAGGCGATTGAACGTTTCGTACCGGCGATGAAGGCTTGATCGTCGTTGTCTGCGACACGCTTTTGCGAATGCGTTACGCGTCGGATTGCAGCAGGCGAGCCAGAACGACTAGGGCGGCGTCGATCTGTGCGTCGGTGCCGATCGTGATTCGCAGTCCGTCGCCCCAGCCGGCGTAGTCCATGTAGCGGACGAGCACTTGGTTCTCTTTCAACGCTTCGTAAATCGGTTTGAGTGCGCGATCGGGGTGGGTGCACCACAAGAAATTTGCAGCCGAATCGAGGACGTCGAACCCGAGTTCCCGCAGCTTCCCCTTGGCTCGCTCGCGCGTCGCCAGGATCTTTGCTCGATTGTCGGTCAACCAATCGTTTGACGCCATTGCCGCAGTCGCCGCGGCGATCGCGATCGCGTCGCAGTTGTAACTGTCTTTGATCTTGGTCAGTTCGGCGATCACGTGCGGTTGGGCGACGAGGAATCCAAATCGCAGGCCGGCCAGCGAATACGATTTGCTGAGTGTTCGGGTCACCAAGATGTTTTCGTGTTGCTTGACCAGTTCGATGCAGTTCTCTTCGGCAAAGTCGCCGTAGGCTTCATCGACGACGAGAGGGCAGGGGAGGGGGGCGGCGATTTCCGCGACAGCTTGCGGCGACAGAACGGTTCCGCTGGGGCTGTTCGGATTGGGCAGAAGGGCCAGTCGGGGATCGCCATCGCTGCTGCTGAAAGCGGCCGGCAGGGTCCAGTCGGCGTTAAACGAAATCTCTTCGCAGCGGGCGCCTTGGATCTCGGCGAGGGTCCGGTACAAGATGTAGCTGGGCGTTGGCATCCGCAGCAGGTCGCCGTCGCTCAAAAATCCGCGGACCAGAATCGTCAGGATCTCATCGCTGCCGTTGCCGCACAAAATCCACTCGGGGCCGGGCAGACCAAGTCGCTGCGCGGCCATGCGGCGAAAGGACGAACCGACGGGGTCGGGGTAGCGTTCCAGTCGGCTGTCGGCCGCGGCGCGGATCGCTTCGACCACGGCGGGAGCCGGTGGGTAGGGATTTTCGTTGGTGTTCAGCTTGATGAATTTGCCACCCTGCGGCTGTTCGCCGGGAACGTAGGCCTTCATCTTCGACAGCGCGGGGCGGAAGCGGAGTTTGCTGTTGGTCATCGGTTGAGATCGAGCTGGCGGTTGGTTGGTCGCCTTTCGCTCCGCGAAAGGATGTTGGTTTAATCCCCATTCGCTCCGCGAAAGTGCGTTGGAGGGGCGTACTGGGTGCCGCACTTTCGCGGAGCGAAAGGCGAACATCGGTGTTATCGGCGGATCGAGACGCTGAGTCGATGGGCGGTGAGGCCTTCTTTTTCAGCCAGCAGTTGGACGTCGTCGGCGATGTTTTCGAGTCCGGTTTGGTCGAACTCGATCATGCTGCCGCTGCGGACGAAGTCGTTGCTGGACAGGCCAGCGGCCCAGCGGGCGGTGCCGCTGGTCGGCAGCACGTGGCTGGGGCCCGCTGCATAATCGCCCAGAGCGACGGGGGTGTAGTTGCCGATGAATGTGGCGCCGGCGTTGCGAATCGATGTGGCCAGTTGGCGAGCCGATTCGCATTGAATGTGCAGATGCTCCGGTGCAAACGCATCGGTCATCCGCCGCGCTTGTTCGCGGTCGTCGACGAGGATCAGCGCGCCGTAGGCTTCCAAGCTGGGGCGGGTCAGGTCGCTGCGTTCCAGGGTTTCTAGTTGCTCGCAGATCGCCGCGTACGTGGCGTCCAGCAGCGACTGACTCCACGAGATCAGGATCGCCGAGCCGGGGGAGTGTTCAGCTTGCGACAACAGGTCGGCGGCGACGTGGGCTGGGTTGGCGGTGTCGTCGGCGATCGCGATCACTTCGCTGGGGCCGGCGATCGAATCGATGTCGACATGTCCATAGACTTGCTTCTTCGCCAACGCGACAAACAAGTTGCCGGGGCCGACGATCTTGTCGACTGCCGGGACGGTATCGGTTCCGAAGGCCATCGCCGCGACGGCTTGGGCGCCTCCCATCCGGTAGACCTCCGTCACGCCCAGTTCATGGCAGGTGGCGAGGATGTCGTTGTTGTACGATCCGAATTTTGTCGGCGGCGCGACGACGGCGATCTCCCCGACGCCGGCGACTTGCGCGGGGACTACTGTCATCAACACCGTCGACGGATAGGCGGCGGCGCCACCGGGGACGCAGACTCCGATCCGTCGCAGCGGCACATACCGCTGGGTCAAGCTGACGCCTGGCTTGGGCGTGATCGTGACATCTTGGTGCAGGATCGCCGATTGGAACGTGCGGATGTTTTCAGCGATCCGGCGGATGCATTGCAGGAACTCGGGATCGGCCGCGGCATGAGCTTGCTGCAGTTCGGCGGCGGGGACGCGCAGCGAAGCGGCATCCAGGTCCGCTCCATCGAGCGCTTGGCAATAGCGCAGCAGAGCGGTGTCGCCATCGCGTTGGATATCGTTGCAGATCCGATCGACGACGGCGGCCGGAGCCAATGCTTCGCCGAAGACCTTTAGCGTCAATTCGCGCCCCTTGGGGCTGACGACATCGCCAGCCGGGCTGAGCTTGGCGCGCAGTTGGGCGAGGATCGCGGGGGCGGCGCCATTGCGGGCATCGACGCGTGGGATGTTGATGGAAATTGGCTGGTTCACGGCAGATCGCGTTTGGAGGCAAAGAGGACAATGCAGCTTCTTCACCAATATAACTCGCCCGCCAGCAATCGCGTATGGCCCACAAAACAGGGCAGGGGAGGGCGGATTGTGTTTCGTTGAGTCTGCGGGCCGCTGAATACTGTCGCCGCTGTTCGATTGAATCGCGAAGCGATGGCAGCGATTAGCTGCAGGCGTCAGCCTGCAGAAAAGTGTGCGTCCGCGATTGTGCTAGCCGCGAAGCGGCGGTAGCGGTCGGTTGCTTTCGCCGCTTCGCGGCTGCGGCTTTCTGTGGGAGGCGTTTGGTCTGCGAGCTTACGCCCGCAGCTAAATGCTTTCGCCGCTGTCGCGGCTGTTCATATTTGTTGTTCAGGCGTCAACGCATGGGGATGTGTGGGCAACCCCTTTTTTCTTCCCTGCGATTTTGCTTGTTGCCTCACTTGCGGGCCCCATTCAGTATGCTGGATGCGGAAAGCGGGGGCGTGCTCCTTTTTGGGGGCTGAACAGAGCGGAGCCGCGCTTTGTCTGAACCCGTTTTGTTTTTAGTTTCTCCTTTCCCTCCAACAGGCGATCTTCACCTATGACACTCTCCCGTCGACGTTCTTCGTGTTTCTACTGCGCTGCGTTTTTACCGCTTGTTCTGTTGGGGAGCACGTTGGTTTCGCTGTCTGCGAGTCCCGTTGCGATCGCAGGCGACGTGCGGGTGATGAGCTTCAACATTCGTTATGGGACGGCGTCCGATGGCGAGAACCATTGGGAGCGGCGTAAGGAGTTTGTTGCTGAAACCATCGCGGCCTACGATCCCGATCTGTTGGGGACTCAGGAAACGCTGGAGTTTCAAAAACAGTTCCTCGAGCAACAGATGCCGGGTTACACAAGTGTTGGTGTGGGGCGAGACGATGGCAGCGACAAAGGCGAGATGACGGCGCTGTTCTTCAAGACCAAGCGTTTTGAATTGCGCGATGAAGGCCACTTCTGGCTCAGCGAGACGCCGGGCAAAGCGGGCAGCAAGTCGTGGGATAGCAGTCTGCCACGGATCTGTTCATGGGTGCGATTGAAAGACCGCCAGTCGAACGCGCCGCGCGAGATCCTGTTTATCAACACGCACTTCGATCATCGCGGGCAACAGGCACGCAACGAATCGGCCGCATTGGTGTTGCGGAAGATCGACGAACTGGGAGCGGACTGCGACGTCGTCTTGACCGGAGATTTTAATTCATCGGTTACCAGTGTGCCCTATCGAACTCTGTTCGCCGACGCCGCGGAATCGTCGCGGCTTGTCGACACCTTCGCGGTCGCCGGGACCAAGGAGACGAAGGGGGATACGACGATCTCGAGGTTCCTGGGCGATCAGTTTGCCGGGCCTCGAATCGACTGGATCGCAACCCGTGGCAACTGGAAGATCCTCGACGCGCAAATCGATCGCACGGCCAAAGAAGGGCGGGCGCCATCGGATCACTATCCGGTGACCGCACGCTTGCAGCGAGATGGTAAATAGTGATCGTGCGGAGGGTGGGACGGCTGTTTCTTTTTTTAGCCACAGAGGTCTCAGAGATCACTGAGGGTGCGCTCGTTTAGATTTCTCTGTGGCGTGGTTGTTTTTGGATTGGTTGGGATTGGACGCGCGGGGTGTTGCCCTCGCGGTTAAACGAGATTTCGCCTGAAGGCTCGACTCCAGCGGGGGGCGGTGCTGTTGGTCCCTGGTGTGGTTGGGATGGCATGGGATATGCAGAGTGTTTGGCGATGCCACGACAAATCGCTACTTGAACTCTGGAGTCGATCGCCATGCAAGTCCTTACCGCTCAATGCCCTTATTGTCAGAACAAAGTCGACAGCACGATCGAACATCTCGATGGACCGGTGGTCTGTCCCCAGTGCGCTAAACCGTTTGAGATCGAAATCCCTACTGCGGTGGTCACTGCGGTGCAGGAGGTTGGTCGGGAATCGGTCAACGCCGATCGGATGGCGGCGGAGCCGGGCGAGCGGACGTTGGCGAAGGTTCATCCGGTTGTCTTTCGCGCTCGGCCTCTCGCCTCCTTGATCCTCGGGGCTCTCTTTTTGGTATCCCTGGTTGTCCTGATCGCGTCGCTGGCCGGAGCTTCGATCGCTGGCTACGCCTTCGATGAAAACGCGATGCTGGGGCCGGCGTCGCTGGTGACGTGGGTTTGCGGAATCGTGTTGCTGGCGATCGCTGGGGTCGTTGGATTCTGGATGTTGGTCAGTCGGTTCACCACGTTGACGGTGACCGACGACCGCACGATCTATCAGGAGGGAATCATCTCGCGGGCGACCTCCGAAGTGCAACACAACGATGTCCGCAATATCCAGCTGGACCAATCGTTCACGCAGCGGTTGCTGAATATCGGCGGTGTTGGGATCTCCAGTTCCGGCCAAGATGATTTGGAAGTGGTTGCCCGTGGCTTGCCACATCCCGAACGGATCATCCGCTTGATCCGCGAAAACCAGGGCTAGGGAGAGCCTTCGTTTTCGTGTCGCCCCGATCGTGGAAGGGTGAGCGAGGCGGGGAATTGTGGCGGCTGCGGTCGCTTGATTCCGGTTGCGTTTGGTGGGGCCGGAGTTTGATGGGTGAACGCCCGTGCTGGCCTCTCCGCCTTCATTTGCGTCGACCGGTTGATGAGGGAGGTTGCTTTGAGAACAATGCGTTTACCTATCTTCCCATCTTTTACATCAACGAAGTGAGTCAACGTGACTGTTTTCCGGATCGCCTGCTGCTGTGTCGTCGCATTGCTCTTTTGCCTCTCTCGCGATGCGGTCGCGCACGAGGGACACGACCACGGTACCTCAAAGAAGGCCGGCTCAGCCGCCGCCGCTGCTGCGGATGCAACGCAAAATACCTTTGAGGCCAACGGCAAGAGCTACGTTTGGAAGCACCGCCCCGATCTCGGAAAGCAATCCGAAGCGATGGTTGCTGCGGCCAAAGGGGGCCTGCACAACAACGCCGATCGCGATTCGTCGACTGGCGAGATCGTGACTGTTGTCGCTAAGCACGGTCTGGTGACGCTCGACCCCGAAATGAGAGAGTGGACGCTGGTCGAGGGGCAGGATCCGCTGTTCGCCGCCGGCATGAACGCTCACGGGACCGACTGTTTCATGATCGACGATCAGTCCTATTGGGCTTTCAGTTCGACCAATACTGGCAGCGTCGTCGTCTCGCAGCGTGGCAAAGTGATCGCTCAGTTGACGCAGCCCAAAGGGGATGAATTCGACAACCCAACGGTGAACGCTTATTTCTCCGCCGGTGGCCGTTTCACTCCCTGCGACGTCGTCTATCTTCCAGTTGCCAAGCGGTTGGTCGTCGTGATCGGTTACGCACCGGGCGACTTCGCTCTTTCGGCGGAAATCCGCGATGGCAAGTGGCAATGGGGCGGACCGGCTTGGGGCGGCAAGGAGCAGGTAGGTGGTGTCTTCAGCACCGCGCATGGCGTTCAAGTGGCGACCGAAGCGGGGCAGGAGATTGTCGAAGTTGCATCGCGCAGCCATGGCCGCGTCTTTGCCTTCACATCCAGCGGGGCTCAGATCAAGATGCCGGGCGCCGATGCCAAGTATTATCTCGACCTGCCCAAGGGATCGACTCCCTGCAACATCTCGCACATCGGTTCGAGCATGTTCCTGCCGCTGTTGAATCCACTGGCGTCGACCAAGGGGCTGGCACCGTTGTTGGTGATGGATGGCGGCAAGCCATCGGGAATGTTGGTTCCCGCGACTTACGAAACCTTGGGTTACATGCACCACATGCACGGCTTCTGCCCCGTGGAACGAGACGGCACGCTGTATGGCGTCGTTCTCTCCTGGCCCAATGGCCGTGAGAATGCTGCCGGCAAACGGAACGACGGTCAGATCGCGATCTTCGAAGCTGTCGAGCAGAAGTAGTTTTCTGCGGTCGTAGCGTTCCTGGCGTCGTATCCGGTCCGGGGCGAATCTATTCATCAGGCGACGTCAGTCGGTTTGCGATTTGCGTCGTCGCCTGGTAGATAGGGGGGGGCTGTGTGCCGCCCCGGGTTGCTGTCTTGTCAGTCATACGCAAGTCGCAAACAACGGCGAAAGCAAGGGGCGAAAGGGACAGGCACATTCCTCACACGCCTGTCGCGGGCCGAAGGTCCAGCAATTTGCCTAGCCCAGCCTGCAGGGCTGGGTATCAGCCAACGGCCCCCGGTTTCATTTCACAGCGGGCGAAGGGGCAACGCCCCGGGGTAGGTGGTGACAATCGACCGGGCCTACAGCCCTACCATGTCAATCATCGCCGCTAGAACCCAGGCCGATGGCCTGGGCTATGCAAATGGTCGAGCCTGCGGCCCTGACTCGGATGAATGCGATGTGGAACGGCCTGCGACGAACGAAAGACTTCTCGCTGGCCTGGCGAGCGTTCGGTCGCGATAGCTCACCATGACTTACGTATAACTGACAGGGTTGCTGTCTTGGGACTCTTTGGGGGCCGCGGCGGCGGAGCTGTCATGAGCTAACGTCCGCGACGACCGGCGTTCGATTGGTACCAGCGGGCGAAGGCGGTTAGCACATCCTTGGGTTGGCCACCGTAGGCGGTCACGAAGGCGGTGCGGAAGTCTTTGCCGGCGGCGAGTTCGTTGATCAGTTTGTCGAACTTCGGCTTGTAAGCTCGGTCGATCAGGAACTGGCCGATCGCGTACGAGACGAGATCGGCTTGATCGGCGGGCAGTTTGTTGGTGAGCAGTTGCTCGGGTTTATTGAACGCCGCGATCGCTGCGGGGAGTTCTTCGTTCCAGGTTTCGACAAGTTCGTTATCGCGGTCGGCGAGTTTCGCCGTTGCGGCTCGCCCGATTCCTTCGCTGAGCCAATGCGGAACGTCGCCCGTTTCGGCGACCAGCAGGCTGGCCAATGGACCTGTCAGCCGCGATTTGATTTGCGCGTCCTGGTCGTTCGGTGTAACAACGATCGCAGCGTAGGCGTCTAGGCCATCGTATCGCCAGTGCTGCGTCCAGTCGCGCGGCAGCGTGCGTCCCTCGATCATCCGGCCAAACTCGCTGTAGTCGTAGCGGCGCGGGAAGGCGAAGATCGTCGCCCGGCCTTTGAAAGTCGGTTGGCCTCGTTTTTCGGGGCGGCGGACGATTCCCTTGGCATCGGCCAAGGCGGCTTCGGCTTGCTGGGCGACAGCTTTTAAGGTGTTGGGGCCGACGCTACCGACGACATAGAAGTTGTCGGTTTCGATCTGTGTCGGTTCTTCGTCGGGGCTGCCCATCTTCCAGTTGTGGTCTGCCATCTCGGTGCGACGCTCCATCAGTTCTTCGTGCGTCGCGTCGCGAGCCCAAGCCAGAGCGGTCATCACGCGGAGCGGTTGGTCGGGAGTTTTGCCGTCCAGAGTTGCTCCTTCTTTGATCCAGGTGCTGATCAATTCGATCTGTTCGTCGGAGAGGGGAGGGCGTCCGCCGGCGGGCATGCGGTTGCCCCCTTCGCCTTTCAGTCGTTGGAGCAACAGGCTCATGTCCGGTTTGCCCGCCATCACGATCGGGCCGCTGTCGCCACCGCGATTCAACTGGGCGAAGGTGTTCATTCGCAGGCCGCCTTGGACCTGTCGGGCGTCGATGTGGCATCCGTTGCAGTTCTGGATCAAGATCGAAGCGACATCTTTGGCAAAGCTGACCGTCTCTTTGCCCGTCGATTGGCGAATCGCGGCGGCGGGCATCCGGCCCGGTTGGGCCGCGGTGGCAAACGCTGTCAGTTGCATGTCGGTCTCGGTGCCGTCGAATTTGGCGCCGGCGGCGACCCAGTCGCTGAGTTTCTTCAGCTCCGCCGCGGGGATTCCGTTTCCGTTGGGAGGCATGCTGCCCGAGCCGATGACTTCGATCAAGCGGCTGCCGGCGGGGTTGCCTGGAGCGACAACGATTCCGATCGCGGGGCCTCTCATCAGCGTCGCGTAATCGGACATGCTGAATTCGCCGCGGTTTCCGGTCACGTGGCAGCGACCGCAACGTTGGACAAGGATCGGGGCGACTTCTTTGGTAAAGCTGATCCCGTCGGTCGTCGGTTCGGGAGTGGTTGGTTCGGGCTTGTCCGGTTTGGGAGCCTCCATCGTGGGCGGTTCCGGCTTGGAGAAAGGCGTCATGCGGATGCCTTCGAGTTCCAGTAGCGCGTGGGCCCGGCCGATGCGTGTGAAGAGTGTGCCGGATTCGCGATAGAGTTGCATGTCTCCTACGGCGACCAGCTTTTGCAGCCGTTCTTGCGCCTCTTCGACCTGTTTGCCCGATGTCTCGAAATTGCCCTTCAGGTAGTTTTCGCCAGCCTGTTTGATAATCCCACCGATCTGCGTCAGTTCGATCCGTTGAGCTCGGGTGATCACGGCCCAGGCGGTTTGGGGGATCGACAGCGATCCGCTGACCAGCAGCAACAGGATTGCGATTCGTTGGAATATTGACATCGTATGGCTTCGCTTGGCGTATCGAAATTAGGAGCGAGCGTGCGCCGTAGGCACTGTCGCTGGGAATGGTGGGTCCACCCCTGGCGAGGGTGGTATGTGTGATCTAAGGATAACTGAATCGTCCCGGCCTTAGAAACCGAAAGCTGTTGTTTGTCGGCGTTTAATCAACGGTCCGGGGGGCCGTTTGTACTTCGATTCGGGTCAGATCGATCGGGGAATCGGAACTCTGAGATTGAAATTGCAATTCGTCGCAGCGGATGACGAAGAGGGAATTATCAGCCGTTTGCCTCTTCATGCCACTCGAAGGATGCTTCTGACTCATGGCCCGTCCAACCAAGCTGCAGCAATTGAAGTCGCGCGGTCCGGCGAAAAAATCCGATGGGCGGAGTCAGTCGTATTGCGCCGACTTTATCGTTTATCTGCGGAACGAATGCCATTTGGCGGACAACTCGATCAAGGCATACAGCCGCGATCTGAAGCGATTCCTCGATTGGTTGGAGGATCGTTCGATCCCGCGACTGAAGATCGCCGACCTGTCGCAGTACGTCAGCTGGCTGTGTCAGCGGTCGTTGGCGCCGGCCAGCGTCGCTCGGCACGTCGTCGCGCTGCGAACCTTCTACAAATATTTGCAGCTGGAGGGCGTCGTTCTCGATAACCCTGCGGAGTTGCTGACGACGCAGAAGATGTGGCAGCGGATGCCGGGGGTGCTCAGCCCCGCTCAGGTTGATGGTCTATTGGCCGCCCCACGCCGCTCGGACAGCTATTGGCAGCGGGATCGGGCGCTGTTGGAAGTGCTGTATGCGACGGGTTGCCGGGCGTCGGAGGTCTGCGGTTTGCGGCTGCAGAACGTGAATCTGAAGCAGAAGCATCTGAAGTGCGAGGGTAAGGGGGGGAAGCAGCGGATGGTCCCCTTGGGGGTGCGTTCGATCGAATCGATTCAGATGTATATCGATCAATTGAGGGTCCGCTTGGTGGCGCTGGCGGCAACGACGCCCGAACACCTGTTCCTCAGCCGCAGCGGTCAGGCGTTGGATCGCGTGCAGGTCTGGCGATTGGTCAAGCGATACGCCCAGCGGGCGGGGATCTCCGACGACATCAGCCCGCACAGTTTGCGGCACAGTTTTGCGACGCACCTGTTGGCTGGCGGAGCGGGACTGCGGCAGGTCCAGGAGATGCTGGGGCATGCCAACATCCAGACGACGCAGATCTATACCCACGTCGACCACAGTCGCTTGCAGAAGGTGCATCGCGAGTTCCATCCGCGGGCTTAACCGGTGATCGGTTCGCGGAGGAGCGAGTTCTGCGTTTGGGCGGCCTGCGGCGGGAAGGCTGTTTAGACGATGGTGTTGTTGGTCGTCAGTAGCTGGGCTTCGTGCGTCGCGAGCAGCGTGCGGACTCTTTCGGCCAGCAGTCGCGGGCTGAACGGTTTGTGCATAATTCCTGCCAGTTGCAGTCGGTTCTGCAGATGATCTTTGTCCAGTTCTAGCCCTCGGGCAGTGCAGAGCACGACGGGAAGGTGGACGAATCGGGGGGATTCGCGGAGGCGTTGGATCAGATCCAGCCCGCTGCACAGAGGCATTTGGTGGTCGGTGATCAGCATGTCGTACTCGCCAGCGTGCAGCTGATGTTGGGCTTGTTCCCCATCGCTTACCGAGTCGACTGTGAACCCTACTTGTTTGAGGGCGAACACGATCACCCTTCGAAAAACGGGATCGTCTTCAGCAACAAGAATCTGTTTTGAAGTCATCTGGCTCATGGTTTGCTGGGGATGTGAATAGCGCGATCGACCGATGGGGTGTCGAATCGCCGCTGACACCTCCGCCGAGAAAATTTAGGACAGGATCGCTGGATCGACGTCGGCGACGCGTTGCGAAACTGCCACATCGCGAAAATTAGGTCGCTGAATCCGGCATAATCGGCACGAATGGTCGCTGTTGAATGTGGGAAACCCGCAATTACAGATGGGGGGTGTTCTCTTTTTGCACCATCGAGAATCATGCCGCAGGGGGGCAGGTGCCGACATTTGGGAGTGTTGGAAGGGTTGAAATCGCCGTTTCGTGATCGCGTAAAAGCGTGGCAGCACGGGTACTTAGGCGGTTGATATTGGTTGACACTATTCGTTTATACGGGTAACTTTGCTGGTTTACCCGACTAAGCAATTAGCCAGAAGCCCGGGTGTGCTACGCTCGGGCTCCATTTTTGCACATACAGACCGATCGGTTACGCCGTCGCATGAATCCTCAGGATCTACTTCGATACGTCGATTCGCTTCATCGCGAGAAGAACATCGACCCCTCGCTCTTATTTTCGGCCATCGAGGCCGCGCTGGCGACTGCTGCGCGCCGACATTACGGCGAAGAAGCTGACATTGTCGTGCGAATTGATCACGATTCCGGTAAAATTCATGCCGAAATCGATGGTGCGCCTCTCGACCAGGATCAGGTCGGACGGATCGGCGCCCAAACCGCGAAGCAAGTCATCATCCAAAAGGTTCGCGAAGCCGAACGCGACGCGTTGATGGCGGAGTACCGCGAGCAGATCGGGCAGATGGTCAGCGGCGTGATCCAGCGAGCTGATGGCGGGGTCGCAACGGTTCAGTTGGGGAATGTCGAAGCGATTTTGCCGCGCAGCGAGCAGATCTCCGGAGAGAGCCTGCATGCCAACGAACGCGTGCGAGCGGTTGTGTTCGAGGTCCGCGCGACGGGCAATCGCGTTCGTGTTGTGTTGAGCCGAACGCGGCCTCAGTTGGTGAAGTGCCTGTTCGAACAGGAGATCCCCGAATTGTCCGAAGGCGTGATCGCTATCAATTCGATCAGCCGCGAACCGGGTTATCGCAGCAAGGTGGCGGTCAGCAGCACCGATTCGCAGGTCGATCCGATCGCGGTTTGTGTTGGCTATCGCGGCAGCCGAATCAAGAGCGTCCGCGAGGAACTGGCGGGTGAACATATCGATGTGGTTCGCTACAGCGACGATCCTCAGATCCTGATCCCCAACGCCCTTCAGCCGGCTGAGATCGAGCAGGTGCTGTTGTGCAATATGATTGGGCGTGCGATTGTGTTGGTTCAAGAAGACCAGCTGTCGTTGGCGATCGGTCGTCGCGGGCAGAATGTCCGTTTGGCCAGTAAGCTGTGCGGCTGGGATATCGAGATCATGACCGGCGGCGAGCTGGAAGAGCAGATCGAGCGAGCGGTTACCGGCTTTAGCCAGTTGGAAGGCATGACCGAAGACCTGGCTCAGCAATTGGTCGAACAGGGTTACCTGTCGTATGATGATCTCTCGGTGATCGAGCCCGAAACGCTGATGCAGATGGGTGGACTGACGGCCGAACAGGTCGACGTCATCGTCGAGCAAGCCGAAACTCAAGCCGAAGAAGCGGAAGCCGCAGCGACTGAAGAGCGGAAAAAACGCAAACAAGAACGCGAAGCGGCGGCGAATGCTGCAGCTAGCGGAGAGCAGCCACCAGCGGCTGAAGAGCAGGTGGCAGAGGGGACCGAGTCGGAAGAATCAGAGGATTCTGCCGCTGAAGTGTCCGAAGAGACCCAGCAGGGCGACGGTGCAGAGTCGCCGGCCGCCGAAGAGGCTGGGGCCGATGGAGAGGCGGAAGCGTCTGTAGAGGAAGTAGAAAACGTAATAGTAGAATCGGAGCCGATTGACGAATCGACGGAGCAAGATTCTGATAACAAGAATGTTGCCGTTGAAAATATTAACGAAGAAGGCGAAGCCGAGCAGCTGGCTTCAGACAATGTAGAAGATCCGGATAAGGCGTAAGCTTGTCCTGGACACAAGAGTCAACTGATTACGGGACCCTAGCGGTGTTAATTCACTGCGCGGAGGAGCCTTGAATATGTGAACTCGATATTAGATTGGCACTCGAGCGGGCACGATTTACGTCCGTTCGGTGCATACCAACCAGCAAGAGGGATTCCTCAACGTGGCCGTACGCATCTACGCGCTAGCTAAAGACTTGAAGATCGACAGCAAGGAACTTGTCCAGATATGTAACAAAGTAGGAGTTACTGGAAAAGGCTCTGCGCTCGCAAGTCTTGACGACGATGAAGTGGAAAAGGTCAAAAAGCACCTGAGTCAGCTCGGTGCGCCTAAGGTGGCCAAGGCCGCCCCAAAGGAAGACGTGCGACCAGTACGCGGCGCAGGTCCTTTGGGTACTGGGCTCAAGAAAACGGGCCCTGTGGCGGAGTTGAAATCTCGCCCCAAGACGGCTGCGGAAGAGGAAGTCGAGGCCGCACCGGTCGTGGAAGCCAAGCAACCGCCGGCTGAAACCAAGCCTGTTGCAGAGCCCGCGGCGCCTGTCGAGCCTCCTGCTGCACCTATCGAAGTCGCCAAAAAGCCGGCCCCCGCTCCAACTCCGCCTCCAGTGGAGGAACCACCCAAGCCGGTTCGCGCATCGGCAAAGTCGGAGCCCAACAAGCCTGTCATGCCAGCGGCCAATGCGCCTCTGCGTCGAGAGGCTATTCGCGGCGGATCGGGTTCGCGAATCCGCGACATCGGTGGACGCAATCGCTCCGGTGGCGGGAAGCCGTCGGGCAATAGCGATGGCGAACGCACCGGTGGCGGCAAGAAGCGTGGCCCAGTCATCAATCTGGCTGCGGTTCCCAAATCGCCAGCGCGTCAACAGCGGCCTGCGGCGGGTGAAGCTCCCGCTCAAAAGCCCGAGATCCGTCTCTCCAAAGATGTCATCGCCGGTCACAAGCAGGGGATGAAAGCTTCGTTGGAGAAGCTGGTTCAGGACGACGTCGATAAGAAGGCGGAATCCAACAAGAGCAAAGGCAAGGTTGGCGGCGCGCTCAGTTCCTTCACCGGGACTGGCAACGAGCGCGGACGCGGTGGCAAGGGCGCCGACGTCGAAGAAGAGCGAACCAAGAAGAAGGGTATCGCTGGGATGGCCAGCGCCCGTGCCGATCGCAACAAGGGTCGCCGCGGCGGCCGTCGCGACATCGAGCGATCGTTCGGACATGGCGACGATCGCCGTCGCCGTCGCACGATCACGCGGACCGGTAGAAATACCGCGGCGCCGCGAAAAGAGAGCGTGGTCCTGGAACTGCCGTGTTCGATCCGAAGCTTCTCCGAAGCGGCGGGCGTTAGCGCCGCACAGGTCCTCAAGGCGTTGATGGGTATGGGTATGATGATGAACATCAATGCTCAGATCGACCAATCGACGGCCGAGTTGATCGCGGCGGAACTGGATATCGATATTTCGTTCAAGAGCCAAACTTCGTTGGAAGAAGAGCTGATCGAAAAGATCGAAGATCGCGCCGACGAAGAGGGCGATCTTGAACCTCGCCAGCCGATCGTGACCTTCCTGGGGCACGTCGATCACGGAAAAACCAGCTTGCTGGACTATTTGATCGGGACGCGGATCGTCAAGGGCGAAGCGGGTGGTATCACTCAGCACATTCGCGCTTACGAAGTCGACAAAGACGGTCGCAAGATCACGTTTGTCGATACTCCAGGTCACGAAGCGTTCACCGAAATGCGTGCTCGTGGTGCCAACGTCACCGATATCGCCGTCTTGGTGATCGCGGCGGACGATGGAATCATGCCGCAAACCGAAGAGGCGATCAGCCACGCGAAAGCGGCTGGCGTTCCGATCGTTGTGGCGTTGAACAAGATGGATCTGGTTGGGGTCGATCCCAATCGTCCGATGACTCAGATGACCGAGCACGGTTTGACTCCTAGTGAATGGGGTGGCGATGTCGAAGTCGTTCGCACCAGTGCAACCACTGGGATGGGCATGGACGAATTGCTCGATACTCTGCTGACAGTTGCTGAGCTGAACGAATACAAAGCGAATCCGAACCGCGATGCGTTGGGTGTTTGCTTGGAGTCGGAACAGCAGGCCGATCGCGGTGTGATCGCCAAGTTTGTCGTTCAAAACGGAACGCTGAAGGTTGGCGACGTCGTCGTCTGCGGTCCAGCTCACGGTCGCGTCAAAGCGTTGACCGATACCTTGACCGGCGAAGCGATGGACGAAGCGGGCCCAAGCACGCCAGTCAACGTGACCGGTCTGGATCAACCGCCGGGTGCGGGAGATCGGTTCCATGTGTTGGACAACATCGCTGAAGCTCGCGAGATCGCCGAGACACGCGAGTTCGACAGCAAGAGCCAGAACCTGTCGGGGATTACGACCAAGGTCAGCTTCGAGCATTTCCAACAGCTGTTGCAAGACGGCCAGTTGGGCAAGGCAGAGGAGCGGGCCAAGTTGAACTTGATTATCCGCGCCGATATGAAGGGTTCGCTGGAAGCGATCGACAAGGAGATCGCCAAGTTCGATCATCCCGAGGTCGAGATCCGCGTGCTGCAACGGTCGGTCGGCGGTATCACCGTCGCCGATGTGACGCTTGCTTCGGCGAGCGATGCGGTAATCTTGGGCTTCAATGTGATTCCCGATGAAGCCGCGCGTGGCATGATCGACGATCGCAAGGTCGAGATTCGTCGTTACGACGTGATCTACAAGATGACCGACGACTTGAAGGCGATGATCGAAGGTCGCTTGAAGCCTGAAGAACGGGTTGTCGAATTGGGACGTGCTGTCGTGAAACAGGTCTTCTCGATCAGTCGGGTCGGCGTTGTCGCGGGTAGTTATGTCGCTCAAGGCTCGATCGAGCGTGGGTGTCGTATCCGGGTCAATCGCGATGGACGGACGATCGGTGATTATCCGTTGGATTCGATTCGCCGTCACAAAGAGGACGTCAAAGAGGTGCCACGCGGAATGGAATGCGGTATCCGATTGTCTGGCTTCAACGACATCAAGCAGGATGATGTCTTGGAGGCTTATCGCATCGAAGAGTTCGCCCGAACCCTCGATTGATCGCTGGGGCCGTCCTCGGCGGCTCGTTGTATCTGTTAACGCATCTGTTTCTCAATTTTGGCAATCCTATCGTGACATCTCGTCGTCAGCTCAAAGCCGCTGAGGCTATTCGTGAAGTCGTAGCAACATCGATTCTGACGGAGTTGCGCGACCCGCGAGTCAAGGATGTGACGGTAATCGGTGTTGAAATCGATCCGGATATGCGAAACGCCAAAGTCCGCGTCAGCGTGATGGGGGACGAGAAGCAGCAGACGTTGACGCTTCGCGGGTTGCAAAATTCGGCTGGCTATTTGCAGTCGAAGATTGCCGCCCGTATCGACACGCGGTACACGCCGCGGTTGACGTTCAAAATTGATAAAGGCCTCAACAATGCACTTGAGGTCAGTCGCATACTCGAGGAATTGCGGAAAGAGACTCCGCCCGCGTCCGATGACAGCGCTACCGATGGATCCGAAGATCCATCCTAGTTCCTGTTGGCTCGCTGGTTATTCCTCTCCGTTTTCAACACCGATCATTGACATCTGCAAACTAACAACATGAGCACAACCAATCGGTCTGCCAGGATCACCAAGCTTTTCACTCTTTTGAAAAAGCGATACAAGCCGCTGCCTCCTTCGGCTGGCAGAAATCTGTTCGAGCATTTCTTGTACGCCTGTCTGTTGGAGGACGGTTCGCAGGAAGCTGCCGACGAAGGCATCGCTCGCTTGGAGCAGGATTATTTCGATTGGAATGAAGTTCGAGTAACGACCGTCAGCGAGTTGGCGGAATCGTTTCCCCGCTTGCCCAACGCGACCGAAGCTGCGTCGCGGTTGAAGAAGAATCTGCACGCGTTGTTCGAAACGTATTATTCGTTCGACATCGAAGAGATGAAGAAGCAGAACCTTGGCAAGACGATCAAGGATCTCAGCGAGTTTCCGGCGATGACCTCGTTTGTGTTGGCGTACATCGTCCAACAGGGGCTCGGCGGGCACGCGATTCCGATCAATGCAGTCGGCATGGATCTCTTCTACTACTGTGGAATCATCAACGATGCCGAGCGCGAAAGCGACAAGGTTCCCGGGATCGAGCGAGCGATTCCCAAATCGAAGGGGACCGAGTTTTCGTCGCTGCTGCACCAAGCGTCGTTGGATTTCGCAAGCAATCCTCAAGATCCCGATCTGCTGAAGTTGATCCTGCAGATCAATCCCGACGCGATGGATTTGTTGCCCGGCAAGAAGGCTCCCGCAGCGAGCCCCGCCAAGAGCAAGTCGTCCAGCAAGACCGCTTCGGCGAAGTCAGCTGCTGGCAAGGCGGCGTCGACCAAGTCGGCCGCTCCTAAAGCGGCTCCCGTAAAGAAGGCAGCGAAAAAGTCGACAGCTCCTAGCCCGCCCGACAAGGCGCCGCTGAAGGGGATCGCGGCATCGATCAAGGCGAAGAAGGCGAGCGCTTCGCAACCGGCCAAGGCAACGCCAGCGAAGAAGGGTACGGCGAAGTCTAAAACCGCCAAGGGTGCTGGCGACAAGTCGGATGCGGATGAGGCGACCAAGCCGGCTCGCAGTTCGACCAAAAAGCTTGCTAAGAAAAAGCCCCGCTAGCTCGCTGGCTCACCGCGCTTGAGCGATGGGCGAGCGTTGTGAAGCGTTGGTCTTTCGACTGGCGTTTCACTGACGATAATCTCCTCTCTCTTTGACGCTTCGGAATTTGGATAGACAGCAATGGCAGGCCACTCCCATTGGGCTGGAATTAAGCACAAGAAAGCGCTCGTCGATAACAAGCGTGGAAAGCTTTGGAGTCGGTTGAGCAAGGCGATCATCGTGGCTGCCAAGTTGGGCGGCGGAGATACCGATACCAACATCCGGCTCCGCAAGGCGATCGATGACGCCAAAGCGGTCAGCATGCCCAAGGACAACATCGAACGGGCGGTGAAGCGGGGAACCGGTGAGCTCGATGGTGGGAACTTGGAAGAGATTCTCTACGAGGGATATGGGCCCGGCGGCGTCGCGATTCTGTGCGATGTGTTGACCGATAATCGCAACCGCACTGCGCCGGAGATGCGTGTTCTGTTCGAGCGCAACGGCGGCAATCTAGGGACGATCAATTCGGTCGCCTATCTGTTCGATCGCAAGGGATTGATGCTGTTTGCTGCCGAGACCGATGAGGAACGGTTGACCGAGGTTGCCCTCGAAGGTGGCGCCGACGACATCCAACGCAGCGATTCCGGTGGTTGGGAAGTCACTTGTCCGCCGGAGAGCTTCAGCGATTTGTTAGCCGCGTTCGAAGCGGCTGAGTTGCAGCCGGAACTGAGCGAAGTGACCCGTTTGCCGCAGACAACCGTCGAGGTCGAAGGATCGGTCGCTCAGCAAGCGATGCGATTGTTGGAGCTTTTGGACGAGCACGACGATGTGCAAAGCGTTTCGACCAATCTCAACATCACCGACGATGCGTTAGGCGACGAAGCAGACGGCTGATCGGTGCTGGCGTTGTTTGTCGGTGCCTAGTGCTTCTCGTTTTGCTGCTGGAACCATTGGTCCATCTGGCCGCCAAGTCGGCTTGCAAGTTCTTGGTGTTTGCTGGAGCCGGAGAGGTCGACGAGTTCATCGGGATCGTTTTCCAGATCGAACAATTGCGTGCGGCCAACTTTGGGATAGCGAATCAGTTTCCAACGCGATGTCCGAATCATGCGTTGAGTATCCTTGTAGTATCCGAAGACTGCAGGGTAGATCTCTGTATCGGGCGATCGAAGGATCGGCACGATGCTTTTGGATTCCACGGTTTCGGGAATCGGGATCCCCGCCAATTCGCACGTCGTGGGGTACATGTCGCGCAGATAGATCTGCGCCGCGGTTCGTTGGTTCTTCGGAATCCCTGGGCCCGCGATGATAAACGGAACGCCGATCGTATGTTCGTACATGTTTTGTTTCCCCATCAGCCCGTGGCTTCCGAGTGCCAAGCCATGGTCGCTGGTGAATAGGATCACCGTGTTGTCGTAGCGTCCTGACGCCTTCAGCGCCGCGAGGATCCGGCCAATCTGAGCGTCCATGTCGTCGATGACTGCGTAGTAGGCGGCGATCTCCTCGCGGACGTCCGCTTCGGTCCGCGGCCAGGGGAGCAGTTGTTCGTCGCGGCCGTCGATGTTTCCGTGGTCGAAGGGATGTTTGGGCAGTAGGTTTGCCGGCACCTGCATCTCGGACGGTTTGTATTTGCCAGCGTATCCCGGCGGGATGATCAGCGGATCGTGAGGTGCGGTGAAGTTGACGTGCATGAAAAACGGCTTGTCGGTCTTCCGTTGCAGCAGTTCGATCGCGCCGTCGGCGATGTATTTGCTGGTCTCGCCGACCACGCCGATTCCCTTCTCCAGTTCCGGCGTTCCGTCGGCTGATTTGAAAGTCCATCCGCGGTAGCCGGTGATCAAGCGGTTGTGCCGGCCGTAGCGTGGCTCCCGCCCCAGCGGTCCCGCACCGCCACTGCTGAACAATCCACTCGTTTCCTCATAACCACGCGTCTTGGGTGCGCCGTCGTTCATCCACTTTCCGCAGTACCAAGTCTGGTAGCCAGCATTGCGGAGCGCGTCGGCCCAGAAGACTTGTCCCTTTTTCAGCCGGCCACCGCCGTAGGGGACGCCGTTGTGAAACGCTGTCGCACCGGTCAAGATCTCCGCGCGACTGGGGACACACAGCGGGAACGCAGAGCTTGCGCGGGTGAAAGTCATCCCCTCGCGAACCAGTTGGTCCAAGTTGGGAGTCTCGATCACGGAGTTTCCCAACGCCGCGATCGTATCGGGCCGCTGGTCGTCGCTGACGATGACAAGAAAGTTTGGCTGCTGTTCCGCGGCGGTCGGTTTTGCAAAACCTGTTCCGGCAAAAAGCAACGCTGCAACTAAACCGATCCGCCGAACCCGCTGCGCATAACCCATCATGACCTCCAGTTGTAAAACGTCAGTCAGGATTCTATCGCATCGCTTCTCGGCCAGCAAAATTGCCGGGGATGGGCTGGCTGGAGCATCGGGCCAAGCTAGTGCAAATCATTCGTCACGCGAGCGTCCGGTTGCCAGGAGAACCGGACGCCAGGAAGGCCTTGCGTTAGTATTTACCGATGTGCTTGACCTGTTCCCAGTACTCGTCGAACGCTCCCTCTTTGTGGAAATCGGGGCTGTTGTCGAGGTCGTGGCACTCCATGCATTTCTCGCGTGCCTTGGAGAGTGGCAGTCGCATCGCGTTGCGTAGCTTCTCCAGCAGGTCGTCGTCGGCGTCGATATCCCCTTCCTCGGCGGCGACGTGTTGCGAGCCGGGGCCGTGGCAGTTTTCACAGCCGTTGGCAACCATCTGCGGCGTCGATTCGAGGCTCAGGTAGCCGCTCAAGTAAGGGTAATAGCCTTGCGGATTCCATCCGGTCACGTGACAGCTGAGGCATTCGGGATCGAAGTGTCGAGCGATATCGCCGCGGTCGTTTGGCGGGCGGACGATCGATTCGGTCGCGTGGGCGTGCGGGGTGCCTTCCCAAATCTCCATCGCGGTAGTGTGGCATTCGCCGCACTTCTGTGATCCGACAAACTTGTTGCCGCTGGCGTGAGGGATCGGGTTTAGCCCGAGCCCGCTGAACCCAAGGTTTTTCAGATGGTCCTGGTAGACGGCCAGCGATTGCAGCATCGCGGGGGAATCCTCGAGGGCGTCTGTGAGGGGAATGCGAGCGTATCGGCTGGGCGACCCGTCGTCGTAAAGAGCGACCAAGCAGGCGTACATCGCTTTGTGCCCGGTCAGGATCATCTCGGCGGTGTTGGACCCTTGGACCTTTTGCGGCTTGTAGGTTGGTTCGCCAAATTCGTTGGCGATCACGACCAGGTCGATTCCATCCAACTGGGCTCCCATCGTGTTGATATCTTCTTCGGCGCTGTTGCCGCCGTAATACATCAATACTTTGTAGTCGCAGTTTTCGCTCGCCAGCTTGGCGATCGACGCCTTCACTGCGGGGGCGACGGGATCGACGAGGATTTCGTCGCTGAGCGGTTGAGCCACGGTTTTGGGGTCGAGGATCGAAGTCACGCCGATTCGTTTGCCCCCGGTTTCGATCACGCGTGTCGATGGCAGGAGTTCGGGATCCAGCAGAGTCACGTTGGCGGAGACGAATTGCAGGGGGGCGTCGGGATCGCTGGCCGCTTCGGATAGCAGCAGGCCGACGTCCAGTCGCAGGTCGTCGGGGCCGAAGCCGACGGCGCGATAGCCGAGGGTCCGCAGCGACGCGACGGTTGTCTGGAACTTGATTCCCGCCTGCTGCCCGTAGCGACGGACTTGGTTTCCGGCATCCATCGGGACGACGTTCCAGCCGAGCGTTTGGATCTCTTTGATCAACGTATGTCGCCGGGCCAGGCCTCCCTTTTGATTTTCCAATCCGGTGCAGCCGCATGGTTCGATGTAGCCATGTTGTTCGCCGGTGAACAGCATCACCGCGCTCGGCTTGGGCCATTGCTTCCAGCGATCGTCGACTTCGGTGTCGGCAGCTGGGCTAGCGGTTAACTCGGCAGCGGGGGCTTCGGCAGGCTCATTCGCCGCAGGTTCCTCGGCGTCGGTAGCTTCTTCGGCGGGCGTTGGAGCGGCGGCTGGTGTTGGAGCAGCGGCAGGCGTTGGTGCTGGAGCAGGCGTTGGAACTGCGGCGACAAGCGATGTCGGTTCGGCGGCTGGCGGCTCGGCTGCCGGTTCAGCGGGCGTGGGCGACATGGGCTCGTCGCTGGCGGTCGGCTCGACCGCCGCCGGGGTCTCCGCCGGCTGGTTTTTCGCGATTTCGACGGGCTTGGCCTGTTGAGGTTCAGCCGTTTGGGAGGCGACTGATTCAGTAGCGGCGGGGGCGGGATCGGCGGCCCGATCGACCGATCGGGCTGGCTCTTCCGTCTCCTGGACGACTGAGGTGGAACGGTCGCAGCCGCTGTTGAGCAGCAGGCAGCAGATAGTCGTCAGGATCGCTAGTTGTGTTCTGTGCATATTGTTCGCTTGAACCGCGTTGCCGAATTGTCCCGAACTAATTGTCCACGGCTGTCACCTCTACCGTCAACCACAGCTTCAAAGGTGAAAGATTACTATTTTGAGGTTCCAGCATGACGTAGCCGGTATCGAGCGATTTCATTCCGCGAACGATGCCCAGCGGAGCCTCCGGCTTGATTTGGATATCGATCGGTATCGATCGCAGCGTTCCGCGACGATTCTCTTCGCCCAGCGAGACGGCGAAGACGTTGTCGGGCTTGATCTCGCCCACTTTGACGACCAGATCCTCGTATTCTTTGCCGCGAATTACCAGGTGGATCCGCTCGTTCCCCGGATCGCCTTGGCGGACCGTCCCGAAGTTAAAGCGGTAGCCTCCGCCGTCCCCCTTGTCGGATTGCTCCAATTTGCTGCCGCCGAGCAGCCGCAGCGGGCCGACGATATTTCCCGATAGATTCATGTCAAACGATGGGCTGTCCTCATCGAGATCGTCGTTTTCGTAGTGCACTCGAAGCACGTGGTTCAGCGATCCCTGACGCAGCCCAGGCTTGACCTTCACCTTGAATTCAAAGGCTTGCAACGCTGCGTGGTGCTTGCCGTCGGTCTTTTCGTCGGGCTTTCGAACGGTCCAATCGACTTCGGTCAACGCTTGGACCGTTTCGTCGAGAAATTGGGCCGAGACGATTTCGATCGGCGCGTCGGCGTAGCTGTAAGCTGTGAATTCGAGATCGATGGGTTCGCCGGAGGTGACGTTGCCGACGGACCAATCGGTTGGTTCGGTCAGCAGCGTTTCGACCAGCGTGCCGTGCACCGTCAGTTTCACTTCGACGTTGTTGGGGTCGTTGGTTTTGATCGTCGCGGTTTGAGCGAATTCGGTGGTGTTGGACCGCGTTTTCCAAGTCAGCTTGATCTCGGAGGTCTCTCCGGGGGCGATCGATTCGTTTTCGAGTTCGCCGACGGTGCACTTGCACGTCGAACCGGTCACCTCCAGCCGCAGCGGGCCGGTTCCGACGTTGCGGATCTTGAACGCGTGCTCCCCTTCGGTGTTGCGGTGCATGACGCCGAAGTCGAAGTCCTTTTCGCCGATCAGTTCGATTTGTCCGACGTTATCGGGGATCAACGAACTGAGGTACTGCGGCAGTTGTTCCAGATCGAAGTCTTCGACCTCGGTGAACGGGCCAAAATGATCGATCGATTCGGTGGTTTGACGCGATCCGGTCAGCTTGCCGAGCGAGATGCCAGCGATCAGGGCCAGCGCGATTATGGCTAGGAGACGCATGAATTTTCAGGTCTTCGATGGAGAGGAATGAGGCGGGTCGCTTGGTTCGACCGACGAGGGATGCACCGATTTTTAGTCGTTTTCTACGGTGGGACCCTGGTTTCGGTTCGCCCACGCCTGTTGGACGCTTATCGATTCTAGCGGTTTGCGGCCATCCAGCGGGCGGTCGGCAGGCAGAACTTGCAACAAATTCCATTCCGATTCGGTGTTTTGGTTGACCGCCGTCAACTGCTCGGCGCGTTGCCAGGCGGCTTCGGATCGGTCCTTGTCCCCCACCGCGGCCGCAAAAACGGCGACCTGAGCGGTGATCTGGATGCTTGTCGGGTCCAACTGCAGTGCGATTTCGCTCGATTCCAGCGCGGCCTGCAAGTCCGGGCGGTCGCCCCAGCGGTGGTAGATCCTCAGCTGGGATTCGGCCAGCCGCTGCCAGGCTCGCGGATTTCCAGGCTCGCGGCGCAGGACTTCGTCTTTCGCTTGCTGCCACTCTTGGCGAGCTGCCGCAGTCGACTGCTGCATCAATGCACCGGTCAGGACCGATTCCAGCTGCATTGCTGGCGCGGCATCCCAGCGGTCGGCTTCTGTCGCTTGTCGCAGCAACTGGATCGCCGTGGGGGCGTCGCCTCTGGCGATCCGGTCTCCCGCGGTTTGAGTCAGCGCCAGCGTTTGCATTACGGGAGTGAGTGTGGTGGAGCTGAACAGAGCCAGCAGCCCCAGCCCGGCCAGCAGGCTCAGCTGTCGCGGCGTGCGAGCGTTCGCCTCGGCAGGCATTTCACGCGAGCTGATCGCGCCGATCAGAGCCCACAGCGGTATCGCGATCCCTGGCGTCGTCCAACCTCCGGAGAAGAGCAGGGCGGCCAGGACGGCGAAGCAGCCCGGCCATGCGATCGCTTCCCAGTTGACATCCGTCCCGAACCAGCCGGCCATGAAATAGACGAATGTCGCCGCCATCGGGATCGAAATCAGATAGGGTTCGATATCGGGAGCCACGCCAAACCAAGGCCCCAGGAACCAGACGCTCACAACCGACAGCAACGCGCCGCCGCAGATCGCCCAGTCGCAGTTGCCGCTAGTGGCTGAGTCTCTCTCGCGGCTCGGTCCTTCTTGGTCGTTTGTCGGTTCAGTCGAATGTTCCTCTAAGTTGCTGCGGCTCCAAGCTGCCGCCAAGCTCCACAAGATCGCTAGGCACAGGATGCCGACTGGCAGTCCCGCCGCGGTCGCTGACTCCAACAGGAAGTTGTGCGGGTCGGCGATCATCTCGCTCATCGACGCAGCTTTAAATCGCGGGTAGGTCGATTGAAAGTTCCCCGGCCCGGCGCCGAACCACAGCTGGTCGGCGAGCATTCGGAAGCTGCTGGCCCAATATTGAAACCGGAACTGAACCGACAGCGGGAATTTTGCCAGCAGGGCAGGGGAGTGGGTGATCGCCGCGCCCAGGCAGGTTCCTCCCAGGGCACAGGCAACCGCGACCGCTCCGGCCAACCGCGGCGCAAGTGTCCCCTTTCGCTCCGCGAAAGTGCGTTCTGACTCCGAGCCTTTCGCAGAGCGAAGGGCGACATTCGACAAGGCGCCACCGATAAATCGGCACGCCAGCATCGTGATCGCTGCGGCGATCGAAAGAATCAGCACGATCAGGCTGCCGGTGGTTAGGATTCCCCAGGCGAATATCGCCGTGGCAACCGCCGCCGCCACCGTCTGCCACTGCGTCAGTTGCAATTTCTGTCGCCACAAAATCATGCCGCCGGCGATCGCGAGTCCCATGAACAGGATCACCGCCGCCGACGTCGACAGGCTGAACGTCGCCATCGACTCCGCGGCAAACAGCCGGCCTTCGTACTGGTAGCGAAGCGCCGATCCGGCTGGAGCGTCGAGTCCGGCGAGTCGCAATTGTCCGTCGGGATCCTGGCGATATTGCTCGATCGATGCGGGAATGCTGATGTATTTCTGGTGGATCGCGTGGACTGCCAGCGTCGTTAATGACGCTAACAGGACGATGGCGAGACACTGTTTCTGGGCTGTCGTGACGATCACGCGTCGAGCCGCTGCGTAAGTCGCTAGGCAGCCGAGCCAGACCCAAAACTCGTTGATCGCAAAACGGACGTTCCCGCGACCGGCGACCGACCACGTGGCGAGGCCGACCCAAACGACGAGGGCCAGCAGCAGCAGTTCAGTCCGGCGGCCCTGCGTTGGTCCCGCGGGCCAGTAGAAAAATGCAGCGATCGCCAGCGGTAGCGTCAGTAGACTCAGGTAGGTTGCCGATCCCTGCTCCACCGCCGTGCTGTCGGCGGGGGCCATCAGGGTTGCGATCAACAACGCCGCAATTCCGAACCGCGCCAGTGTGCCCGCATAAGCAACCGGCGGCCACGGGGCTGCCGAAGCATCGCTCTGGCCGTCGCGATGGCTCGGTGCGGGCGGCTTCGGCTTAGTGGTCGTCAGTCTTTGTTTTTTCTTCGCCAACCGGTCGATTCCAGAATCACAACAAGAGCGAGCATGCAGAGGACGATCCCCACGACGATGATCGCCGCTTGGGAATCGACGCGGCCCAACAGCAGCGCTGCCAGACCACAGGTTCCCGTGACCAGATAGATCGTCAGCACAGCTTGAACTTTCGTGAGTCCCAGATCAACCAGCCGATGCGAGAAATGGCTCTTATCGGCGACGAACGGGCTGCGTCCCTCGCGGATCCGAATCCACAGAACCGTTGTCATGTCGTACAGCGGCACCGCCATCACGCACAGCGGCGCCAGGACACCATGCGGTCGTTCGCTTCCTTGGTAACCGGCGTAAGTCGCCGCCAGAGTTGCGATTCCGATCAGGAACCCGACAAGATAACTGCCCGCGTCGCCCATGAAGATCTTTGCCGGAGGGCGATTGTGCCACAGGAATCCCAACAGCGATCCGACGACGACCAGCAGCAGCGCCGCGACAAAAAACTGCGGCTGTTGCGTGTCGGGATCGGGACTCAACAGCATCACCGCCGCCAGCATCGCCGCGATGATCGCCGCCACTCCGCCGCTCAGCCCATCCATGTTGTCCAGCATGTTGAACGAATTGATCAACGCGACGATCCAGATCACCGAGAGTGTCGACGTCACCAACGGGACGGGAATGAAGGCGGTCAGGCCGTAACCGAGCACCAAAACGCTGGCGATTGCGACAGCGAATTCGATCGCCAGGCGAAGTGTCGCTGGCAAGCCGCGCCAATCGTCGACAAGCCCCAGCAGCGTCAGGACAGTCCCCGCCCCAAGCACCAACCATAATTCGCGGGTGCGAAATCGCAGCCCGTCGACATGTTCCAGGACGCTCGCTGGCAACAGGTTGGCGATTGTCGGCAGGTCGATCAGGTACCAGACGGTGATCGATCCCGCCAGGAAGGTGCCGATGATTCCGGCCCAGATCCCTATCCCGCCGCCTAGTGGCGTGGGAGTGGTGTGGACCTTCCGCTCTCCCGGTCGGTCGACGAGTCCTAACGGTTCGGCAAACCGACGCACCACCGCAACGACGATCCAACTGATGATCGCAGCCGGCAGCACGGTGACTGCGAGCAAGAACAATAGCGATCGTAGGTCGAGCATTCGCGAGGGCGTTTTTTTCTAGGAGGGGCGTTTGGGCTACACGCGGTCGATGTAGCGATTAAAAACGTTTGCGGTCGCTCGTAAAGGAACCGTTCGTTTCACCACGCCTGGCTAGGCGCGGTCGATGTAGCGATTAAAAACGTTTTCGAGCATCTCTTGGCGGCCGCTCTGGTTCGCGTCGGCTTCACCCTTTTCGAGCATGTAGGCTTCCAGTTCTTTTAGGCTGGTCTTGCCCTGTTCGATCTTCTGGCCGATCCCCGAATCGAAGCTTGCGTAGCGCTCGCTGACAAAGTTTTCCAACGCCTTGTCGGCGCGGATCGCAGCGGCGATCTTCAGCCCGCGAGCAAACGCGTCCATGCCGCCAATGTGAGCGTAGAACAGATCGATCGGTTCGAAGCTCTCGCGTCGCACCTTGGCATCGAAGTTGACGCCGCCGGTGGTCAGACCGCCGTATTTCAGCAGCATCAGCATCGTTTGCGAGGTCAGGTAATAATCGGTCGGGAACTGGTCGGTGTCCCAACCCAGCAGCATGTCGCCGGTGTTGGCATCGATCGAACCGATCATGTCTTGAGCGCCGGCGTAATCCAATTCGTGCATCATCGAATGGCCAGCCAACGTGGCGTGGTTGGTCTCGATGTTCAATTTGAAATGGTCGGTCAGTTCGTACGCGCGAAGGAAGTTGATGCAGGCGGCGGCGTCCGAATCGTACTGATGTTTCGTCGGTTCTTTCGGCTTCGGTTCGATCAAGAACGGCCCGTCGAAACCAATCTCTTTGGCGTAATCGACAGCCATGTGGAAGAACGATCCCAGGTGATCCAGTTCGCGGCGGATGTCGGTGTTGTAGAGGTTCTGGTAGCCTTCGCGGCCGCCCCAGAAAACGTAGTTCTCGCCGCCGAGTTCCTTGGTGACTTCGAGGGCCTTTTTAACTTGAGCGCCGGCGTACGCGACGACGTCGGCGTTGCATGACGTGGCTGCACCGTGCATGAAGCGGGGGTTGCTGAACATGTTCGCCGTTCCCCACAACAGCTTGATGCCGGTCCGTTGCTGTTCCTCTTTGAGGACGGCGACGACGGCGTCGAGGTTGCGGTTGGTTTCGGCGAGCGATGCGCCTTCGGGAGCGATATCGCGATCGTGGAACGCGTAGAACGGAGCTCCCAGTTTCTCGATGAACTCAAACGCCACGCGGGCTCGGTTGCAGGCGTTTTCGACTGAATCGGTGCCATCTTCCCAGGGACGAACAGCCGTGCCGGGGCCAAACGGATCCGATCCCGTGCCGCGGAAGGTGTGCCAATAGACGACGCTGAATCGCAGGTGATCCTTCATCGTCTTCCCTTCGACAACTTCGTCGGGGTTGTACCAACGGAAGGCCAGCGGGTTGTCCGATTCAGGACCTTCGTAAGCGATCTTGCCGATTTCGGGAAAAGCAGTCATGGCAGCTCTAGAATAATAAAGGAGTTGGAGGAGGCGCGATTCCGACGCGGGGCCTGCGGTTCGATTCGCGTGGTCCTGCAACGGCATCTCAGCCGTTAAGGGCAGAGTGTGCAGCGTTTCGTGCCACGCAAGGTCGGAACCGCCAATATCATCGACGCTCCGAACGCCGGAAACAAGTCCACGGCGGCAGCGAGCGGAAGCCGTTTGCTGCGGCGTGATTGTCGGCGGTTCGATCTAGGAAACGCGTATTTGCGGCCGCGAACGCGGATTAGCCGGCAAATTTCGCGATTCGGAACGCCGTCGCTTGGCCTTGAGGCGAGACGTTCAAGCTGACGAAGTTATCGCCGGCCGGGACGTCGTTGGAGCTGACGACGTTGATAGGGCAGTCGGCGTCGGGGGTCTCGTAGTTCAGCGTCGGCCACAGCGAACCCTCGGAAAGGGCTTGGATGCTGGCGATCGCTTCGACCATTCCGCCGCCGGCACCGAGGTTGCCGAAGTTGCCCTTGGCGGCAACGACTGGCGGCGTGTCGGGGCCCAGAACTTCGACGATCGCAGCAGCTTCCTGGATGTCGCCGTCGGGGGTGCCAATGCCGTGGGCGTTGACGTGACCGACGCTTGTGTCGCTGTTCCGCATCGCACCACGCAACGCGTTGGCCATCGCGGTTTGGATGAACTGAGGCCCCGCAGTGGCGCCAGCGGTCCCGGAGCCGAAGCCGACGACTTCGCCAAGGATCTCGGCGCCGCGAGCTTTCGCGAATTCCAGTTCTTCCAGGATGAACGCACCCGCTCCTTCGCCCAGCACCGAACCGGTGCGGTCTTTGTCGAACGGGCGACTCAGTCCCGCCGGGTTTTCACTTCCGCCGGCCAGAACTTCTTGCATCACCACGTGCAGCGTGCGGAAGGGATTGATCCGTGTGCCGGTCGCTCCAACGACCATCGCGTCGACGATCCCGCGGGAGATTGTCGAGACAGCTTCGCCGATCGCCGCTCCGGGAGAGGCTTCGCGCAAGGTGAGTGAATTGTTGGCACCGCGCAGATCGTTGTAGATCGCGATGTGACTGGCGGGCATGTTCGGCAGATACTTCAACAGCCACAGCGGATTGACTTCGGGCAGCCCCAGTTCGCTCCAGCGTTCGAATTGGAAGCGTCCTTCGGCATCCTGGCACTTGCGAATCCCGGCGGCGAATTCTTCGGGCAGCGTCATAATATAGTCGCTGCCATAGAGGACGCCGGTGCGGTCGGGGTCGCGAACGTCGGACGAGAGTCCCGAATCGTGCAGCGCCAATTGAGCTGCTGCGACGCCCATCTCAATCTCGCGGCACATCAGCTTCAGTCCCTTTTTGATCGCGCGTTGGAGCTGTTTGTCCAACGGACCAAATTCGCTGATGCTGCCGGTGAAGTCGCGCGCCTCGGCGCCACAACTGATCGACATCGCATCGCTGGGGAGGGCTTGCAGCAGGTCGACGCCGCTCTTGCGGTCGCGCAATGCTTCCCACACCGCTTCGACTTGATTGCCCAGCGGGCTGATTAGTCCGACACCAGTGATCACAACGCGGCGAGGAGAGACGGAGTCACGCATATTCAAAGCAATTTGAGAGGTAGCTTGCCAAACCGGGCATTTTATCCCAACCTGGGCTGGAGTGAACGGGGTGGAGCAGGGGAGGGCGGGCGAACTTGGCAAGAACCGCTGAAAAGACAGGGATTAAGCCACCCAGGGTGAGACCATTTTCGCTCGGTTTTTAGCCGATCTGACGCTTTGGTCTCGCAGGGCGTGCCAGCTGATCCGCTCGCCTGCCGATCGATTTTTTCGATTCGATCGGATTAGTAACGGCCTCGGCTGATGCTTCCCGCGACCGCTGCTTGGGGAGCGGGAGCAGGAGCGAGTCCTTCGCCGGCGCGGCCGCCAAAGGTGATGAACAGCAGGGCATCGGCGCGGCCGGGGGTGTTGCCGATGAAACGGTCGAGGTTCAGCAGTGGATTGGACGAAGTTTGCCGATCGGGGCTGGCGATCACGCCGCACGACAGCAGCAGGACCATGTCGGAATCCCAGCGGAAGCGTTCGTGCAGTCGCCAGCTGACGATCTGTGGCACTTCGATCTGCGTGCGGTGCGATTGTCCGTTGGGCAGCGGCAGGTCGATGCCGACTGGAACCAATTTATCGACTTGGTCGATCTGGGCTCGGATCACGCATTCGATCGTTTTGCCATCGGTGTCCAACAGCGGGCTGATCTCCAATTGATAGCCTTCGTGGACTTCGCTGATCTCCGGTTCATAGGGTGGCCAGACGGTCGACGCTTGGCGGATCGTGCGGACATAGGTTCGCCCTTTGGTGCTCGAAAGCGATTGGGTTTGCCCGTTGTAGATCGTCATTTGGGAGTTTTGCGATTCGCGAGCGTCGGTTCGCGAGCTGAGCATCGAAATCAGCACGGCGGCGTTTTCTTTGGTCAGCAGCCAAGCTTGGACACCCGGCGATTGCACGTTGACGTCTTGGATCAACGGCAGAGCGCGAGCCCGCCAGTTGGGGCTGGATACGGTCAGCAGACGCATCTTCAGGATCTGAGGATCGGTGGGGCCGTTGACGAATCGGTCGACCATTTTTTTGACAACCGCTTGCATCTCCGGCGTGTGGTAGGCGGTCAGCATGTTGCGGTTGGTGCTAAGGAACCCAAACGGTTCGGAGAACCAGACGTCGGTGCCGGTTTCTCGCAGCACCCAATCGACGACAGCTTGTTCGGGCTTGTCGATCTTCGACAGATTGTTGGTGTAGCGGCTCAGATCGTATTGCCGGAACTCTTGGTTCGCGTCGCGCGGCAGCTGCCCGCTGACCGAAGTCGCCGCGGTTGTGGCCGGTGCGCGTTGCATGCTCGGCGGTGTCGAGAGTCCACCGGTTGTGGGCGGCGGAGTAACTTGGGCGTAGAGGCTGCGCGCGGACGTCGCAAAACCAATCGCCAGTGCGATCGTGAGCGATGCGTGTAGAGTCTTTTGGAACATGCGTTGCCTTCCTTGGTCGCCGTCTGCCAGCAAGATCGATCGATTTTGTACTCAAAATGGTAGCGCGTTGGCGGGAGTATAGACAGGCGATGTCACGCGGGCCAAGAGCGAATCCCGGCATCGGAGCCGCAAAGCTTGAGCCCTTTTTCCAAAAAGTCTTCGGTGCGACATCGTCGACAGCTTTGCTTGCAATTGCATTGAGCCGGACGTTTCGAACTGTCGCGTCTGGCGGCGGCAGAGGCGTTGGGCAGGCCGCGTCTCAGGTGTTGCGGAGGCGAGCTTGCGATTGGAGATCGGTATGTTGTGCCGTCAGTTTTTCGGTGGGCAATTGCAGCAGTTCTTCCAATGGCTGTTCGGGCTGTTGCAACAATCGCTGGAGCAGCTGGATTTGACCGGCGAGCACGCCCGCTTGTTCGCCTTCCTGGCGTGCGGAGCTGAGCAGCCATTGCTGGTCTCGAATCGCTTTTTCTCGTTGGTCGTACATGACGCGGTCCTCGGTTTTGGATGCGATCCGTTCAACAACAGAAATCGCTGCATGGAATTCGAGACCAGGAAGCATCGCCTGCAATTCCGCTGCGGAGTACCGGTCGGCCCGTAATAGGAAGAAAACCCATTGTTCGATCCGACTGGCTCGGCTGATTGTTTCGGTTACTAAATTATACTTCGGCAGCTCAATCGTGTGTACTTCGATCCCGGCGGGTAATCGACGACCGCTGGCCCTGTCGGTCTGTTCAAAGCGGTGATGCTGCTGGGCCGTGTCGCGAAATAGCCAGTCATTCAAAAAGCAG
Source organism: Rosistilla oblonga (assembly GCF_007751715.1). NCBI lineage: Bacteria > Pseudomonadati > Planctomycetota > Planctomycetia > Pirellulales > Pirellulaceae > Rosistilla > Rosistilla oblonga. The sequence continues at coordinate 562,569 of NZ_CP036292.1, forward strand.
ATCGAGATTGCGGGACGGAGCGTCCAGTATTCGTTGCCTCGTTCCAGTTGGTCGGTGTATAGCGAACAGGCATAGTAGGTCATTCGTTGCAGCAGGCCGCTGGCTCGCGCCACCTGCATTTCCACGTTCACCGACCGCCCCAGGTCATCGCGTGCTCTGACATCCAAGACGATCTGTTTGGCATCGGCGAATTCTTGGTAGTTGAACGGGTTGAGGATCTCGACTTCGGTGATCGGCGAGTCGCGGTCGAGCACTGCATTGAGCAGTCCGATCAGCGCCTGAGCACTCTCGGGACTGCCAAAGATCATTTTGAAAGCAAAGTCGACTAAAGGACTGATCCCCAGAGCCATCGGGCACCTCCGCCCCTTATTGTCGCCGAGGCCGGAGTCCTTGAACAAGCCAGTCGCGTGGGGGGCGGCATTGCGAGCCAGGATGTTCTCGAACCGGCGTTCCCTGTCGTCGGTCTGCTTCTTTCATTAGGATTGAGGTGCTTGCGAGACAATGGCTCCCCCACCTCAAAGAACTCGACGAATGAAACATATTCGCAATTTTTGCATTATCGCCCATATCGATCACGGTAAATCGACGCTCGCGGATCGTTTGATCCAGTCGTGCGGCGGTGTTTCGCTGCGCGAGTTCCAGGACCAGTTGCTCGATTCGATGGATATCGAACGCGAGCGGGGGATCACGATCAAAAGCAATACCGTCACGCTCGACTATCGAGCCCCCGATGGCCAGGACTATCTGCTGAACCTGATCGATACGCCCGGACACGTCGATTTTTCGCACGAGGTCCGCCGTTCACTGATGGCTTCCGACGGCGCGTTGATCGTCGTCGATGCCTCCCAGGGCGTCGAGGCGCAGACGGTCGCCAATCTCTATCTGGCGATGGAATACGATTTGGAAATGTTGCCGGTGATCAACAAGATCGATCTGCCGGCAGCCGACGTCGATCGAGCTCGCGAGGAGATCGATGCGGATTTGGGGCTCGATCCGTTTGCAGCGATTCCCGTCTCCGCCAAGACCGGCGTCGGGATCGAAGACGTGCTGGCTGGGATCGTCGAACATCTACCAGCGCCCACCGGCGACCCCGAGGCGCCGCTGAAAGCTCTGGTCTTCGACGCCCACTTCGATAAATACCGCGGCGTGATCCTGCAGGTTCGCGTCATGGAAGGGACGCTCAAGCCGCGCGATATCATCCACTTCATGCATACCGATCGCGACTTCAAAGTCGATGAACTTGGCTACAACCAACTGAAACTCGTACCTCGCAAACAGCTCAGCGCGGGCGAAGTCGGCTACATCGTCGCGGGAGTCAAAAGCGTTCAAGACATCGAGATCGGCGATACGATTACGTTGGCAGATCGCCCAGCCACCGAACCGATCCCAGGCTATCAACCGGCACGCCAAGTCGTCTTCTCGTCGGTCTATCCGATGAGCACCGACGAATACCAGGACCTGACCAAGGCTTTGGACAAATTGGCCATCAACGACGCTGCGTTGACTTACGAAAAAGATAGCTCCGCCGCGTTGGGCTTCGGCTTCCGTTGCGGCTTCCTCGGCTTGTTGCACCTGGACGTGATCCAGGAACGACTGCAACGCGAGTTTGACATCGGGCTGGTGATTTCCGCTCCCTCGGTGAAGTATCAGTTGACGATGACCGACGGCTCGACGTTGGAAGTCGACAACCCGAGCTATTGGCCCGACCCGATGAAGATCCAGTCGGCGGCGGAACCTTATATCAAGGCGACGATCCTGACGCCCGAGGCGTATGTCGGTCCGATCATGGAGTTGTGTCGAGATCATCGCTCCGAATCGCAGACGATGAACTACCTGTCGGCGGGGCGTGTCGAAGTGGTCAGCGAGATGCCGCTAGGCGAGGTGCTGTTCGATTTCTACGGCAAGCTGAAGATGATCACCCGCGGCTACGGATCGTTCGATTACGTGCCGATCGAATACCGCACGACCGACGTGGTGAAGGTCGAGATCTTGGTCAACAAAGAACCGATCGATGCACTCTCTTATTTGGTCCACCGCGAGAAGGCACGGACGCGAGCGTTGCACTACTGCGAACAGCTTGCCGAGGCGATTCCACGACACCAGTTCAAGATCCCGATCCAGGGTGCGATCGGCGGCACGATCATCGCCCGAGCTACGATCCAACCCTATCGCAAAGATGTTACGGCCAAACTGTACGGCGGTGATGTGACGCGAAAGAACAAGCTGTTGGAGAAGCAGAAGAAGGGTAAGGCGAAGATGAAGCAGTTCGGCAGCGTGAACATCCCGCAGAAGGCGTTTGTCTCCGTATTGCAAGCCGATAAAGACTGATCGGTCGGTTTCGTTCTTCGATAGCTCTAGCATTCAATAGTTGGTCGGCGAGATGACAAACCTGACGATCGCGATGCACGGTGTCACCGGGCGGATGGGAACCCATCAACATTTTGTCCGCTCGATTTTGGCGATCATGCGCCAAGGAGGCGTCCGTGCGGCCAACGGAGAAATGATTCAGGTGACGCCGATTCTGCTTGGACGCAACGAAACGAAGTTGCGACACTTGGCGGAGGTTGTGGCGGACCAAGAGATCGGGACGCAGGTCGCTTGGTCGACCGATGTCGCTGCCGTCCTGACCGATCCCCGGGTCGATATCGTCTTCGATGCTTCGAGTACTCAGATGCGGGCGTCGATCGTCCGTCAGGCGGCTCAGCAGGGCAGGGCGGTTTATTGCGAAAAACCGATCGCCGTCGATGTGTCACAGGCGATGGTCTTAGCCGAGCTTTGTGAATCGGCGGGAATCAAAAATGGTGTGGTCCAGGACAAGTTGTGGTTGCCGGGCGTTTGCAAATTGAGAACGCTCCGCGACGGAGGTTTTTTCGGCGATATCCTCAGCGTCCGCGGCGAGTTTGGTTATTGGGTCTTCACCGGCCATGATCCCGATCGCCCGGCGCAGCGGCCTTCGTGGAACTATCGTCGCGAGGACGGCGGCGGAATGATGCTGGATATGTTCTGTCATTGGCAATATCTGCTGGGCGATCTGTTGGGCCCAATCGATCGCGTTCTGGCTCACGCGACGATCGATCTGCCCGAGCGAATCGACGAGGCGGGCAACCCTTATGCCTGCACCGCGGACGATTCGGCGTATGCGATTTTTGTGACCGAAAGCGGGATCACGTGCCAGTTCAATTGCTCTTGGGCGACGCGCGTGCGACGCGACGATCTGTTGACGATCCAAATCGATGGGACCAAGGGATCGGCGGTCGCTGGATTGCGAGACTGTTGGGTTCAAGAGATGGCTGCGACGCCGCGACCGGTTTGGAATCCCGACATCCCACAACCGATCGACTTCCACAGTGGATGGCAGAAGCTGCCCGACACGACGACCTACGACAACGCCTTTAAGGTTCAGTGGGAGTTGTTTTTGCGGCACGTTGCGGCGGACGAACCATTTCCTTGGACGCTGCGTCGTGGAGTCGACGGAGTTGCGTTGGCCGAAGCCGGTCAGACGTCATCGGCAGAACAACGTTGGGTGTCGCTCGGCGGATCGCCGTCGTCAATATGAACGGCAATTCCGTTGGTCGCCTTTCGCTCCGCGAAAGTGCGTCAGCAGCGCGCACTTTCGCGGAGCGAAAGGCGACCATCGAAGCGAAAAATGCCACGGTTGATCGTCGGCTACAATCCCACGTCTCGCCGAGCTGCATTTGTCCTTCGTCGCTCCCCACGTTCATTTGCGGCAACCGTATGTTCACACGAATTTAGCCGGTTCATCACGCGCCCTGAACAATGGGAATGCTTGCACCGATTCGAATCGCTCGGGCACATATTCAGGAATGGCTTGGGTGTGTAGGCTGGGCCAGTGGCATCGGTTCGCTGGCATGTCGGCGGCGCTTGTTATTGCGAGAGTGGGGGCTCCCGTTTGCAGCGGGCCAGCCGCTAGATGGTGTCCGTTGTCACTGAACCTATCGCCCGATAGGTTGTCTCAAGCGGTGGGTTGGCGATCGACACCGATCAATCGAGAGTGACGGGAAAAGGGACTACGGAAAAGGAAAACGGGTTGAACGAGCAGCAGGGTGAAGAGTGCGATTTGTCGACGCGTCACGAGCGGATCGGTGCGATGTGCGCTGTTGGTGCACATATGATGTGGGGCTTTTTTCCGCTCTACTGGCACCTGCTCGATTACGTTCCCTCGGCCACGCTGACGGCGTACCGGGTGATTTGGTCGTTCCTGTTGTTGATGACGCTATCGATCGCGATGCCTCAGCTGCGTCGTGCTCTGCTGCAGCTACGCGAGCCGCGGAAACTGGCGATCTACGCGGCGACAGCGACGATGATCGGGATCAACTGGGGTGCGTTCATGTACGCAGTTGGCAGCGGCCAAGTGCTGCAGGCCTCTCTGGGCTACTACATCAATCCGCTGCTGAACGTGTTGCTTGGAGTCGTCGTGTTGGGCGAACGCTTGAAGCCATTTCAGTGGATCGCCGTCGGATTTGCCGCGATTGGCGTTGCCGTGATGGTGATGATGGGCTCGGGGATGCCGTGGATCGCGTTGGCGATGGCCTCCGCTTTTGCAATCTATGGTCTGCTGAAGAAGAAGGCGACGCTGCCGCCGTTGGAAGGATTGTCGATCGAGACGGGGCTGCTGTTTCCCGCCGCGTTGGCGTTCCTGTTGCTGCAATCGCCCGATCCGGGCGCACAGCCTTACTCTCCGGTCACCTGGTTGCTGTTGATCATCGGCGGAGCGCTCACGATCGCACCGCTGGCTCTGTTTGCGACCGCAGCCAAGCGCGTCACGCTGACAACGATTGGGATCTTGCAATACGTGGGGCCGACGTTGCAGTGGTTTGTCGGCGTCGTGTTGTTAGGCGAAGCGTTTGGCGGCAGCAAACTGATCGGTTTTCTGTTCGTCTGGACCGGCGTGACCGTCTTCATCGTCGGCGGCCTGCAGATGCAGAGCCGAGCGACGCGGCAAGCCCGCCAAGTCGCGCTGGCCGAATAGAACGATGGTCGCCTTTCGCTCCGCGAAAGTGCGGTCGGCGTGCGCACTTTCGCGGAGCGAAAGGCGACCAACCGAAGACGTCGCTTCTTACTTGCGAGGCTTGGTGAATCGCAGCAGGTAGTTTTCTTCGAACGCATCGACTTCGACTTCATCGGTGAACTGGAAGCCGGCCGCGATGACTTCGCTTTGGAAGACCTCTTTTCCAGCCCGCACATGGCCGAGGATGAACTCGCGCGATTTGCCTGGAATGCGGTCGAAGTCGATCAGGATCAATCGCCCGCCGGGCTTTAATGCACGGTAGATCGACGCCAGCGATTGCATCGGCTTTTCAAAGTGATGGTAGGTATCGCAGATGAATACCAGGTCGACCGATTCGGAAGGCAAGCGGATCGAAACGTCGGTGCCAAGCACGGGCGTTAGGTTTTCGATCCCATCGGCTGTCGCTCGCGAGGCGATGTGCTGCAGGAAGCTTGGTGCGATGTCGACGCTGTAGACCCATCCGTCCCAACCGGTCGTCTTGGCAAACAACTGGCTGTAGAAACCGGTCCCCGCTCCGACGTCGGCGATCCTTTCGCCCGGTTTGATCGCACACGCTTCGAGCACAGCTTTTCGCCCGGCGTAGACCTCGCGGCTTTCGACTTCGAAGCGATCCAGCCATTCGCTGACGTTGAGTTCGGGATCCTTGAAGTTGTCGTTGATCCCAGCGGGCAGCGGAATCGTGGCGGGAGCTTCGGTTGCCGTCTGTTGGGCTTCCAGTCGTGCCGACGTTTGGACCGAGAGGGCAAACAATGCTGCTAGCGAGATGTGAAGGAAGGATCGGTGAGTCATCGGTTCTCTCATTCCTCTTGGGCTGTAAAGTTGACTGCTGTTTTGTTTACTCGTCTGCAGGCATCCGCTGGCCTGCGGTTGGGGCTGGCGCCTATTGTAACAAGGGCATTGCGACTTCGTTCTGCTCGAGATTGACCAGAGTGCTCAGCCACGAGTCAGTTCGATTGGTTTGACGCCTTGGTGTCGGTTGCCTTTTCTGCTGGGATCTTCTTCGGCGGCCCGGTGCTGGTCATTTGATCGTGCATGCCCAGGCCGACGAAGGTTGCGAATAAGATGCTTGTCGCAAGCAGGCCCATCCCCAACCATCGCGTTCGTTTGATCTGCCACCACATCAACAAACCCGAACAGCCCCAGAAGACCATCGAGACGAACATCACATCGACCAGCAGCGCCCACAGCCAACGGATCTCCACGACCGGCGTGTAGATTCGTCCCAGGTGCATGCGTTGCAAGAAGGCTTTTTTGGTCAGTTGCGGGCGGTCGTCCTCGCGAACACTGTTGACGCTGCCGTCGGCCAAGTTGTAGCTGACGATGCAGGGAATGCCGTCGGCTTCAGCCGAAAAGACGACGCTCAGTTTTCGATACCCGAGGCTGGCCCGGTTCGATGGCAGCCCCAATTGATCGAGCACTTCGGGGATCTGGCGTTGGATGTCGGCAGAAACATTGGGCTCGATCTCGACTCGATAGACCTCTGCCAACGGATCGGATTTATCATCTGCCGCGTCGTCAGCTTCGGCGTCGACAAGCGTCGTGCGAACTTCGCCGTCGCCGGTGACGGGATTGACGGCCAATTGATGTTTGGCGGTGGGAGTGTTGACGTTGTATTCCAGGTGTCCGCTGAACAGCGGTCGCCGGTCGTCGGTGATGCGCAGCTCGGGGCCCTGCGATTCGGACGTTAGAAGGTTGATTTGTTCGACGACCGCAATCGCTGTCTGCTGCGCCGATGTCAGGTCGGTCAGCAGCCCGGCGTCGAGATCCGCCGCGTGGTAGGTGGTGACTTCGTCGGCGGTGAACATCCGCGGGTGATTGAACATCCATCCGCTGAACCCGTACATCAGCACCCAGGGGAACATGAAGATACCCGAATAGAGATGGATCCGCCGCAGCAGCATCACCGTCGATCGGCCCAGCTTTTCAGCTCGCGTCTTCTTTTTAGGTAGCCGTCGCGCCGATTCGCCGTTTGCGTTATCGAGATCGTCGGGCGAATTGGGAGTGGCGGATTCGGTCGAGCTCGACATGGCAGGCGTTGAGGATTGGGGAGGTGAATCGCGGCCAACGCGATCGCGCGGTGGATCGCAGTTACGCTGGGCGGATGCATTGTAGAGTGGGAGGTTCGCCGCAGGGTGCGCGGTCGATTAGATCGTTGCTGCAATCTGAGCAAGCAACAAGGGGGCAATCGAGTCGGCAGCAACTGCTATACGTGGGGCAGGGCAGGGGGGGCTTTTATTGTCCGGACTCGCCTCTTCATTCGACCTGCGATAGATCGCGACCGGCGGATGCTGCAGTTGCTGCTAACTGCACATCTTAAAAAAGGCGGAAGCCTCGGATCTCGCCGAGTGTGTTCCTTATTCATCCCAGAGGTCGTCGGTGTAGCCTTCGGGGAAGGGGTTGTAGTTCTCTTGCTGCAGTTTGCGTTTGCTGAGGTCGTCCGGTTTCGTTGCAGGCTGCTTCTTTTTGCTCCGCGGCGGCGCTGGCTTCTTGAGTGGCTTGGGCTGCGATTTTTGTTTGGTTGCTTTTTTAGCTGGCTTTGCTTTGGGCTGGGGCAGGGCAGGGGGGCATGGTTTGGGAATTGGCGAGGGTTCTTCGGCGAGCGAGCTGAGTTCGTCTTGGATCGCGTCGGCATTAAACCGATCCAGCCAGCGGGCCAGTTGTTCGTCGGTCAGTGGGCTGTCGGGCTTGTGCGATTTGCCTCGCTTGGCCTGTCGATTGCCACGGCCTTGTTTGTTTTTCTTCGCACCGGTAGTGACTTGGCCAGCGAGCAGTCGTTCGTACCAGATGTCCGCGTCGACCGATTTCCCGCCGCGGCGATCGATCGCTTTTTGAAGCCGATGGTCCGACGAGACGACAGTCAATTGCTTGGGGTGCGAACTCTTTGCGATCAAGTCTTCGATCAAGTCGTCCGCTTCAGGATGGTCGACGGCATAGAAGATTTGGATTCCGCTGGAGTCGACCTGGTGGGCGTCGATCTGTTTTCCCGAGTGACGGTCGAAGACGATCGTCGTTTGGGGAAGGTCTTGCGGTTCCAAATAGGCAGCGATCGTATCGATCAATCGCTGCCGCGCCCGTTCCAACCATGCCGCTCCATGACCGGTTCCCATCAGGTCGGATTGGTGCAGCAGGTTGTATCCATCGATTAACAGACGCATAGATATCTACAGTGGCATTGGGAATCAAAGCCGTGTTGTCCTGCCGCGGCTGTCAACGGTCGCATCTATCCTGTTACTAGCACGAAGCGCCAGCGAGTGATGGATCTGTTACTAGCACGAAGCGCGAGCGAGTGTTGAATCTCCTGAATCTGTTACTAGCCCGAAACACCCGCGAGTGTTGGATCTCCACTCGCTTGCGCTTCGTGCTAGTATTGCTAGGCGAAAGGCGACTCGCCATTCACCGTTTTGGCATCCGCGTCAGGAGGCGTTTTCGGTCTCCGCTGCGATCCGATTGACGGCGTTGAGCATCGCCAGGATCGTCGCTTCGACCGTGTCGGTGCTGACGCCGATCCCGCGATAGGTCTTGCCGTTATATTCGATCTCCAGCGTCGTTTCGCCTTGCGCGTCGCGACCCAGCGTGGCGCTGTGGACTTGGAAATCCTTGCACATGACTTTCATGCCGGTGATCTGTTCGACGGCCCAGAAGGCGGCGTCGATCGGTCCGTCCCCTTGGTTGACCTCGGCCGAATGTTCTTCGTCGCCGCGGCGAAGCGTCAACTTCACGGTCGGCGTGCTGGTCCGCGAGTTGCGAACTTCGTAATCGACAAGCGACCACTGGGCTTGGTTGTTGCCGGAGATCTGTTGTTGAATCAACGCAGTGATATCGCCGTCGTAGATCTCCTTTTTCTTGTCGGCCAACGCCTTGAAGCGTTCGAAGACGACTTGCAATTGTTCGCCGGTCAATTGGAAACCCAGCTGGCGAGCGCGATCGGCAAGCGCCGCCCGGCCGCTGTGCTTGCCCAGCACGAGGTCGGTCTTGGCAAATCCGACATCTTCGGGGCGGATGATCTCGTACGTGGTCGGTTCTTTTAACATCCCGTCTTGGTGGATCCCCGATTCGTGAGCGAAGGCGTTGCGGCCGACGATCGCTTTGTTGCGTTGGACCGACATTCCGGTCGTGCTGCTGACCAATCGGCTGGCCGGGACCAGACGCTGAGTGTTGATTCGCGTGTCGACTTTGTAGAAGTCGGATCGGGTGCGGAGCGCCATCACGACTTCTTCCAACGAACAGTTGCCGGCCCGTTCGCCGATCCCGTTGATCGTGCATTCGACTTGCCCGGCACCCGCTTGAACTCCAGCCAAGCTGTTGGCGACCGCCATCCCCAAGTCGTCGTGGCAGTGGACGCTGATGACGGCTTTGTCGATGTTGGGCACGCGGTCGATCAACATCTTAATCCGAGCATGGAATTCAGTCGGAGTGGTGTAGCCGACGGTGTCGGGGATGTTGATCGTTGTCGCTCCGGCGGTGATCGCCGCTTCGACGACGCGGCACAAGAAATCGGGCTCGGTCCGAGCGGCATCTTCCGGCGAGAATTCGACGTCGTCGCAGACGTTGGCAGCACGCGTGACGCCCGCGATCGCTCGTTCGACGATCTCGTCGGTCGTCATCTTCAATTTGAACTGGCGATGGATCGCGCTGGTCGCCAAGAAGACGTGGATCCGCGGCTGTGGGGCTCCTTTGAGTGCTTCCCAGGCGCGGTCGATATCCTTTTCGGCACAGCGAGCGAGCCCGCAGATCGTGGCGCCGCGAACGGTTTGTGCGATCTCGCGGACGGCTTCGAAGTCGCCAGGCGACGCGATCGGAAAACCGGCTTCGATCACGTCGACGCCCAATTCGACCAGCATCTGCGCGACTTCCAGTTTCTCATTCAGATTCATGCTTGCGCCGGGCGATTGTTCGCCGTCGCGAAGCGTCGTGTCGAAGATCTTGATGTGGCGTGTTTCGGTCGATTCGTTATCGTTGACTGGCATGGAAAAGGTCCTGGAAATGCTGAGTCGGATTCATCCAATAAAAAAACCCCGTGGCTCATCGACGAGCCACGGGGTTTGGTGATTTGTTACGTTCGCGGTTTTGCGAATCCAATCGTTCCCCTAGCACTCGCCCTTGGCAGCGCGTCGCAAGTATAGCGATAGGAGGTGCAGTTGGATGGTCATTTAGAAGACGTCGCAAAAAAGGTGGAACGGGAGGCCGCTTCGATTATTGACTAGGCAAGCCCCGCGGTCAAGACAGCAGCAGGGCAGGGCGGGTTCGCGCTTTGAAGAATTAATACAACACGCATTACCACGCGGGCGTCGCGGCTCCCCCAGCCATCGCTCTGCGGTCCACTTCGTTCTGGGGATCGTCTCGCTGGCTGTGGGAACGATGGCAGAATGATTGCTGGCAGAATGAGAAAAGCGGGGGGAGCGAGCGTTGTTCGTCGCGGAAGCTGCAGCGCCAATAGACTTCGCCTCGTGCGATTGGCTATTTTGCTCCCATCATCCTGCCGAAGTTTTGTTCCGCCCCGTCATCGTGTGTCGATACCAAATACGACAGGAGACGCAACCGTCTCGTTCTGCGGAGCACCTGCTGGGCAGAGAATGATTCGCAGGTGCATTTGCAAGGGTCGTTAGGTCACCGGTCAGTCCAGTAGTCGGGAGGCCGCGATCCGTGGGCAACAGCGATCACCACAATGTCGGCTCCATCCGTTCGGAAGATAATTCGAAACGGGAATCGCCGCAGCAAAAAGTAGCGATGGCGAGAGTTGCACTTTGGAAACCGCTCGGGGGCATCTGCGATAACGCCCGATCGAATTCTGTATCGAAATCGTTTGCCGTTTCAATGCTTCGTTCGGCGTACCATTTCAGGGACTCCGTGTAGTCGTCCTCTGCCGCCGAACAGATCGTGACGTTAGCCATCCAGGCCGGCCTTGCGTCGTGCGCGCTGGCGCACTTCAGCCCATGGTGTGCTGGTCGTTTCACCCGCGTCGTAAGCGTCGCTGCGTCGATTGGCCTCGGTAATCCATTGCGAATCGGGGGGCACCCAGTCAAGTGGAGAAACGCTGTCCCAAAGGTTTGCGATCAATTGGGCACGATCCGAAGCAGGCAACGACTGCGCGGCGGTCAAGATTTCGTTCATGTTGGTCATAAACGTCAGTGTACCAGTTCGCCCGCAATAAGACACTAAAAGCGACAGTTCCCACAACTACTTCGTTCAGTGGTGGACTGCTTGGCCGGATAAAGATTTCGCGATGGCGAGGCGCGTTGGTCGCGACAGGTGCGTAGCAGAACGGACTTGCCCCAACGCTGCTGATCATTTTGCCCGCGTCGTTGGCTCGTTCTGCGGTTTGGCGGGATGGCAGGATGCTTGCTGGCAGTGCGATAGACCACGACTGACGGACACTCCAAGGGGCGTCAAAGGGCTAAGGATTGCTCGTGGTCGACTTCGAACTGGTTGGGAGTTCGGTAGCCAAGGGTTTGATGAATTCGCGTGGAGTTGTAAAACGTTTCGATGTATTCAAATACGCTGGTGCGGGCATCGTTGATATCGGCAAATGATTCAAATTTAGTCCACTCATGTTTCAGGGACCAAAAGAATCGTTCCATCACGGCGTTGTCGTAACAACATCCAGTGCGGCTCATCGAGCAGGTGATGCCGAGAGTCTTCAGCGTACGTTGATACTCGCTGCTGGTGTACTGGCATCCACGATCGCTGTGGTGAAGCAGGTTCGCTGTGTCAGGCCGTCGATTTGCGATCGCTTGCCTCAACGCATCTTCGACCAGAGGCGTTGCGAGGCTTTCGGAAATCGACCATCCAACCACTTTGCGGCTAAACAGATCGAGCACAACAGCAAGATAGATCCAGCCGTTGGCCGATGGCAAATAGGTGATGTCGGTTACCCATTTGCGGTTCGGCCCTTCCGCCTCGAAAACCTGGTCGAGTAGATTCGGTGCGGGGACTTTGGTTGGATCGGCGACCGTGGTCGTTGGAGTGAAACGCTTGTGGACCTTGCTTTTTAGGCCCATTTCACGCATCGCCTTGGCCACCGTATTGCGACTTGCCGACTCGAGCTGCGCGTCGGCCTGCATCAGTTCGGCGACCTTGTAGCTTCCGTAGATCTGCTTCGAACTGGCGTGCACCCGCTGAACATCCGCGCGAATCTTATTCGTTCTTTGCTTGCGTGCACTTGGCTCACGCACGCACCAGGCGTAATAGCCACTTCTGCTGACAAGCATCACTCGGCACATGGTCTGAATTGGAAACGAGTCGCGATGTTGTTTGATCCAGGCGTACTTCATTTCGACTCCTTCGCAAAATACGCCGTGGCTTTTTTTAATATGTCTCGTTCCATTTCGGCCTGCAGCAGCGCCTTCTTCAGGCGACGGTTCTCGGCAATCAGCGCATCGTTGCTTGAGCCGACTGAAGCGGGGATCGCACTGGCGTCAAACTTCTTGATCCAATCGCGGATGCTCCTCGGAGCCACCGCAACTGCATCGGCGGCCTGTTTGATCGTGTAGCCCTTCTTCGTAACGAGCTCCACGGCACTGCGTTTAAATTCGTCCGAATGCACACGTCGCGGCTGTCTAGGATTCTCTGGCATTATTTTCTCCTGGGAAGATTCTGAGTAATCCTTGGAGTGTCCGCCAGTCGTGGTCTATCGCACAGAATGATAGAGGCGTGGATGGCGAGGGGGGTGCGTAGCAGAACGGACTTCACCCAATGTTGCTGCTCATTTTGCCCCCATCATTCTGCCAACACTTCTATGTTCAGCTTTGTGTCACAACGACACTCGTTGCGACACACCGTGGGGTTACTTCGTTCTGCGGTTCGGCGGGATGGCAGGATGCTTGCTGGCAGAATGATAGAGGCGTGGATGGCGAGGGGGGGCGCGGCCGGCGCGTAGCAGAACGGACTTCGCTCAACGCAGCTCATCCTGCCCCCATTATTCTGCTAACACTTCTATGTTCTGCTTTGCGTCGCAACGACACTCGTTGCGAACGGCCGCGAGGTTACTTCGTTCTGCGGTTCGACGGGATGCCAGGATGATTGCTGGCAGAATGATAGAGGCGTGGATGGCGAGGGGGCCGTGGCAGGTGTATAGCAGAACGGACTTCGCCCAACGATGCTGCTCATTCTGCCCCCCCCATCGTTCTGCCAAAACTTTTCCGATGTGCGACGCGGCGAATGGCAATGCGTGGCGTCGCTGCGATTGGGGCAGGGCAGGGCGGTTTGAGATCGCGCGGGTGTGGGCGAGCGATTTGGATGCGAGCTACCGCGAGTAGCCGAGGCCTTTGACGAACGAGAGCATCTCTTCGAACGTGATTTAACAGAGGCGGTCTCGAGTATCGTGACGGCCGATCGTTGTCGAAGCGGTCGCCAACGCTTTGGAGATTGTTAGCTCAACGAGAATTCGAAACCTGAGGTTCTGCTGCGAAAGTTGCCGGAGGCTTTGTGGGTCTCTACAGGCTTAGCGGAATCCGATTTGAAGTCGTTTTCCACCAGCGGGTTCCGCCTGCCTTTGAGGTCTCGTCCGTTGCTCGTTTTACCTTTCTGTCCCATTTTGCCTTTCCTATCGAAGGTGCAGCGTTTTCTTGCTTTTGGGGACACCGACCTGTAGGTTTTACTGTATCCGAAACACCTTTTCCTCTGGGGGATTGTTCCGATGCGGCCCGTTAAGATTCTATCGATCGTGTTTTGCGTCTTGTTAGGATCTCTGTCGCAGGCAGCAACTCCGCCCGATCTTTTTAAGCATCTCAGTAACAAACGCGAACCGATCCGGCTGAGGGCCATCGCCATGCTGCGAGCCGATCCAACAGCGATCGGGGCCAACCTTGATGTTCTTTGCCGTGCCATTTCGCAGCACGAAGCGAAACCGCCCGCCGACCCGTCTTTAGTGCCCAGCAGCACCCTGCATCTGATCGATTTGGTTGGTAGTGTTAACCAAACGCAAGCGACCGACGAGCTTGTTCGTTTGCTGGAATCCCCAAGAAAGGAAATTGTAATGGCCGCCGCCGATGCGATTGGCCGCTACTCGTTCCACGACGGTGCACTGCCGACGTTGATAGAGCAAGTTCAGCGTCCCGAGTTCAAGGCAAGTTATGGATTTCGAGTGAGCGTTTTGCGTGCGGTATCGAAGATTTCAAGTCCAGCTGCGGTAGAGGTTTTGACCGAGCAGGCACAAGTGTTAACAGGGCAGTTGGGGTTTGAAATCAATGAGTACCTGGACACCTTAACTGTCGCGGATTTTGGTGGGGATGAAGTCAAATTTGAAGCGTGGAAGCAAGTGCGTGCTGGGCCAAGAAAGCCGCGTTTGCAGTTATTCGACCATGATCCCTATCGGCGGATCAAGCTAGCCCCGGCACAATTCTATGGCCTTGATATCCATGCCGACCGGATGCTGTTTATCATCGATCGCTCTGGCAGTATGGCCGAAAATTACAAAGGGGCTTCTCGGCTAAGCCGTGTCGTCGCCGAGCTGAGTCGAACGTTGGAAGCATTGCCTGAAACCTCGATGTTTTCAATCATCTCATATTCGGACAAGGCCAAGGTTTGGCAGCAACAGCTTGTCCCGGCAACCGCAGAGCACAAGCGAAGTGCAATAGGATTTTTAGCGAGGATGTACTCGGTAGGATTAACCAATACGCACGAAGCGTTGACAACTGCGCTGTTTATGAATCAGGATGTCGAAGCCATTTATTTACTGTCCGACGGAGCGCCGACCACCGGTAGGATCGTCGTTCCGGCGATGATTTTGGAGGACATCACGTTTCGAAATACATTTCGAAACATCACGATCAACACCATTGGAATTACTGTGACGGGTAGAGCTCGGGCATTTATGGAGCAGCTTGCCGAACAAAATGGTGGTCAGTACAAATTGGTAGATACCCAGCGCTAAACTTTGCGGCAGCGAGGTTTCACGCTTTAGCGCCCGAAGTGAGCTCCGGCGAACCGAAAGCCGAGCAAGCGACATTCGTTTGCTGGGGTTTGGGTTGCGGTGGAGCCTTTCGGCGAATTCAGCGGCGCTTGAATCGGCTGAAGCCTCGACTCCAGCGCGCATTTGGGGCAGGGGAGGGCGGTTTGAAATCGCCCGGGTTGTGGGGGAGCGGTTGGGCGCGAGCTGTCGCAAGTAGCCGAGGCCTTTGACGGCCGAGAGCATCTCTTCAGAGGTGATGGGCAACATTTTGTGGGGGTCCCCTTCTTCCTCCCCGCACTTCGTGCCACGTTCCATCAACGATGGTAGCGGCAGACAGCGCAGCGGCGATCTGCTGGTAGCGTTTGAGAGCGTCTCGAAGCGATATCGGTCGATCCGGCCGGAAAAGTTCGGTACAGTGGGCTCGGCGTTCGGCTTCCTCTCGCTTCCTCGTAGGGAGTCATGTTTGTTGCTCCTTATGAAAGAATGCAGCGAAGTTGGAACGTTGGAAGACCGTCACGCGACCTCATTGCAACGCGAAGATTTTTGAACCGTGGTAGACACGCTCTCCAACATCGTCCGGCGAATGACCGGCGCACAATCCGTTCAGCTTGGTGAACCGATCCAGAGCCTCTGGAGTGGCTACGGTGTGATTCAGCGTGCTCTCTTGCGAGGACTCCAGGACGACGGATCGGGCGAGCCAACTCCCGTGGTCATCAAACACATCGATGTCTCTAGGGCACGCTCTAACCGTCGAGGCTGGGGAGGCGACGCGTCGCACTTGCGGAAAGTCCGTTCCTACGGAGTCGAGCAGGTGTTCTACGAGAAGTACTCGGGGCAATGCGGACCATCCTGCCAGGTCCCCGGCCTTGTTGCAGCTCACCAGAAAGCAAACGAAGCCGGCTGGGTGATTGTGCTCACCGATCTCGACGCTCAAGGTTTCGATCGCCGCAAAAACGCTCTCGACCAGCATGGACTCCGCGACTGTCTGACTTGGCTGGCAAGCTTCCACGCTACGTTCCTGGGAAGCTCGGCGAGCGGCTTGTGGCCAATTGGCACCTACTGGCACTTGGACACACGCCCCGACGAACTCAACGCCTTGCCGGCCGGCCCCCTGAAGTCGTCGGCACCGGAGATCGATCGCCATTTAAATGCTGCAAGGTTCCAGACGTTGGTTCACGGGGATGCCAAAGTTGCGAACTTCTGCTTTTCTGACAGAGACAGTGGCCGCGTAGCTGCGGTGGACTTTCAATATGTCGGTCGCGGCTGCGGCATGAAGGACGTCGCCTATCTGGTCAGCAGTTGCTTGAGCGCAGACGACGCGGCATCCCAGGAGGCTGCGCTCCTGAATGTCTATTTCGATTCGTTACGGGATGCCATCGCCGTCCGCCACATCGAAGTAGATGTCGCGGAACTGGAACGCGAATGGCGTGCGTTGTACCGGTTCGCCTGGGCCGATTTCTACCGTTTTCTTGCGGGCTGGTCTCCGGAGCATTGGAAGCTGAACGCCTACAGCGATCGCATTACGCAGTCGGTCATCCAGCAACTGGGCCATTAGCTGACCGCCTGCCGCATTCGAGGCTTCCACGTTTTCTGCTGCCAAAGTCTCCTCGTCCTGCGACGCGGCATGACGAACGTGAATGCGCGGTGTCGCCGCGACTGGAGATTGGGGCAGGGCAGGGCGGTTTGAAACCGCCCGGGTGTGAGAGAGCGCGTGGGACGCGAGCTATCGCGAGTAGCCGAGGCCTTTGACGACCGAGAGCATCTCTTCAAACGTGATGTAGCGGCGGCGGTGCTGCAGTTTGTAGCTGTCGATCGCCAGCGCCAATTCTTTGGCTTCATCCGATAGGCCGTCGTGCGAGCTGACGAACTGGCGGCGCTCGGAAACCGAAGCATTTGGGTTTGGTGCGCTGCGACGGTCGACAAAGGTGTTGGTTGGTCCTGCCGGCGGGCTGAGGGTCGTTGACTGCATGGGGCCCCTTTCGATTGTAACGAGCAATCTGGTTCTGCCGTCCAAAACGCAATAAGCGTGCCTTGAGCCCGGTGGGGACTTCGGCAGCGTTCTGAGGGACGGTCACACAAGAACACAAGCAACAATACCTCACGATTGAAGACCTGGCAAAATTGGTGGCGGTTTTGCCCGCAGATCAGCCGCGGTGGTTCGCCTTCTATCAACGTTCCTGCGTCAGGTCGTCGTTGGCGGTGTCAGCGGCCAGTCGGGCTTGAGCTTGTTGAATGTTCTGCGCCAGCGAGAGGCTTTCGGCGTCGTCGGGAGCTAGTTGCAGGGCGTTGCGGATCGCGTGGCTCGCCGCGGCGAATCGGCGACTGGCAAGCTCCGTCTTGGCCAATTCGTGATAGACCTCTCGGCCGCTCATTCCCAACGCGATCGCTCGTTGCAGATGTTGGGCACCGCTGTCGGGATGTCCCAGTTCCCGCATCGCAATCCCTCGCATCATTTCCAGTTGTGCCGCTTGTTCGGTTGGGATGGTCGATTCTTCCAATTGGTCGACTGTCGCCAGCAGGCGATCGTGCCGCTGTTGTCGGCTGTAGATGTCGGCGATCGCTAACCGGACTTGCGGGGATTGGCGGTCGAGAGAGATCGCGCGGTGGTAGGAGGCCAAGGCGGCTTCCAGTTTCTCTTGGCGGACGAGGATATCGCCATGCAGTGCCCAGGCGGTTGCCATGTCGCGAGTCGATTCGAGGACGTGTGCGACTTGGGTTGCCGCGTCGTCGACGCGATCTTCTTCCAAGTACATGTTGCCGAGTCGGACGCGCAGTTCCGGCGCACCGGCCGACAGACGGACTGCTTGTTCCAGATGACTGATCGCTTCGGCGTGCTGCCCCTTCTGCCACAGGACTTCGCTGTAGCCCCAGTAGGCACGGTCGTCGGAACGACTCAGTTCCAGCGCCGCTTCGAACAGCTTTTCCGCTTCCTCCCAGCGATTCTGGTGGATCGCGGCGAGTCCCTCACGCGACATCCGCCGGGCTTCGATCGATTGCCGGCTGTCGACAGTGCGGCGGATCGCCCGGCAACCGGGAGCGAGGCCCAGGCAGACGAAGATCAGGAGGATGGCAGTTTTCAACCGCATGTGCAGTCTGGATAAGTGTCGGGATTCGCGGGGCGATGGTTCGATAGGTTGCTGTGCCACACGCGTCGCGCGGTGGGAATCATTGGGGTTCATAACAAAGCGAGGCTAGGAGGAGCAAGGTCTGCTGGCTGGAGCGATGATCCGCTGGCGCGAAAAGCCGCCGCTAGCAAAGCGGTTTGATTTGCAGCGGTTGTCACCGTTACGATTCGCGGCCGACTGAGCTAATATGAACGCTTTATTGTGTTCTCAGCTAAGGGTTGCGCGATCGAGGCGTACCCGAGCAATAACGACATCCAGACCGATGGTCTGCCACAGCGATAGAAGGCGAGCTAGAAAAAGTGCCGAAAAAATGTGACTTCTTGGGGACTGAGTTGATGTACCCCGACAATTGGGAATTAACCGGGCCGGTCGACGATGGCGACAGCGAGGGTTATGTCGTCGAGAGCCCCACGGGGATGTTCTTCTCGTTGAACCGATATGCGGGGCGCAGCGACCATGAAAACATCTTGAAGCAGGCCTGCCAGGCGATGGACGCCGAATACGATGAGGTGGAGTCGGAGGTGTATAAGTCCGAGGGAGCGTTTCCGGAGGAGGTTGGGGTGGAGTTGCAGTTCTATTGCAACAGCCTGGTGATCACGTCGCGGATGCTGGCGATGCAGTATCAAGACGACGTGCTGCTGGTGCAGATGCAGGCGGAAAACCGCGACTTCGATCAGAACGAACTCGTCTTCGCAGCGATGCTGAAGACGGTCCGCGACGGCCTGGCCTAGTCCGCGGGCGTGGTGGATGGTCGCCTTTCGCTCCGCGAAAGTGCGCTAGCGTCTACCTGCGAGGGGGACGCACTTTCGCGGAGCGAAAGGCGACCATCGTTTGGGCGGTTCTTGTGCTACTTCGGTTCGGCTTGGTGCGTTTCGAAGTGTGTCCGCCGCACGTGTTCCGCCTTTTTGACTTCGGCAACGACCGTGTTGTATAGGACTTCTTGAGCCCGGAAACGCTTGCCTTTGGTCGGCGTTTTGCGTGTGTAGACGCCATCGGGTCCCAGTTGCCAAGCGTTGACGTTGTCCTGGAAATAGGTGTCCAGCGACTGCAGCAGCTTCTGCCGGCAGGCGGTATCTTGCACCGGGACAAACAGTTCGACGCGGCGGTCGAGGTTGCGAGGCATCCAGTCGGCGCTGCTGATGAAGACAGCTTCGTCGCCGCCGTGGTGGAAGTAGGCGATTCGCGCGTGTTCGAGGAAGCGATCGATGATGCTGGTGACCTCGATGTTTTCGCTGAGCCCCGGGACGCCCGGCTTCAGGCAGCAGATGCCGCGAATGTTCAGTTTAATCTTCACGCCCGCTTGGCTGGCGCGATACAGGGCATCGATGATCGTGTTGTCGACCAGCGCGTTCATCTTCGCCACGATCACCGCGCGTTGGCCTTGAGCGCGGCGGCGAGTTTCGTTTTCGATCAGTGATAAGACGCGCGTTCGCAAGCTGGTCGGGGCCATCGACAATTGATGGAACTGCTGCGGCTGGCTGGCTCCGATCACTGAATTGAAGAAGTTGGTCGCGTCGGCGCCGAATTCTTCGTTGCAGGTCATCATGCTGACGTCGCCGTAGAGAGCGGCTGTTGCTTCGTTGTAGTTCCCCGTGCCGAAGTGAACGTAGCGGGCGATGCCTTGCGTTTCGCGGCGGACGACGATGCAGATCTTGGCGTGCGTCTTGAGGCCGCGGACGCCGTAGACGACTTGCACGCCGGAGGCTTCCATTTCGCGAGCCCATTCGATGTTGCGAGCTTCATCGAAACGGGCCTTCAGTTCGACGATCGCGGTGACGTATTTGCCTCGCTCCGCCGCTCGCATCAATGCCGCAACGATCGGGCTGTTGCGGCTGGTTCGGTACAGCACCTGTTTGATCGCCAGCACGTCGGGATCCTCCGCTGCCTCCTGGATCAACCGGACGACGGGGTCAAATTGTTCGTAGGGGTGCAGCAGCAACAGGTCGCGTTGGGCGATGTTGTCGAACATCGATTCGGCGGGATCGATCTCGGGGGAATGCTGTGGAGCCCAGTGCGGATCGCGGAGCGCCGAAAATCCTTTCAGCCCAGCCAGTTGGAACAGGTAGGTCAGGTCCAGTGGGCCGCGCATCGACGTGATGTTTTGATCGCACAGATCCATCTTGTCGCTCAAGAACTGCAGCATCTCTTCGCTCACGCGCTCGTCGATTTCCAGACGAACGCAGCCCGAGGTGCGGCGACTCTCCAGCAGTTCTTCCATCCCGACCATCAGGTCGCGGGCGGAGTCTTCTTGGATCGCGATGTCGGCGTTGCGAGTGACGCGAAACGCGATGCACTCGGCGACTTCACGCCCGTTGAAGAACTCATCGATGTGGTGAGCGACGACATCTTCCAGCAGGGCGTAGGCGTAGCCCCCTTCGGTCGGCAGCGTGACCACGCGTCCCACGGCTCGGCCCAGTGGAATGATCGCATAGTCCCAAGGCGTCTCTTCGGTCAGGCCTTTCAAGCGAACGCACAGCTGGATGGTCAGCACTTGGACCAGCGGGAATTCCCCGCTGCTGACGATCTGTGGCGAGAGGACCGGTTGGATCAAGGTTTGGAAAACCGAGCGGACCGTCTTTTGATGTTGTTCTCCCGCCTCACTCATCGTGACCCGTGCGATGCCGTGAGCCTGCAGCGTCGGTTCGATGTCTTCCAGCAGGATCCGGTACTGGTCGTCGACCATTTTGCGATAGCGCGTGCGGATCGCGGACAACTGTTCCGCGGTGCTCCGCCCCGACGGGTCGGTGAACGATTCGGGGCGCCGGCTTTGCAGGATCAGCCCGCCAACGCGGACCATAAAAAACTCGTCCAGATTGGAACTGGTGATCGCCAGGAATTTCAGCCGTTCCAGGGCGGGATTGTTCTCATCATCGGCGTGATCCAACACGCGTTGGTTGAATTCAAGCCAACTGAGTTCGCGGTTGAAGAAGCGATTTTCTGGCAACGGTTCCGGTTTATTCACGGCGCATCAGGGGAATGAACGAGAGCGGATACAGTAAGCATGTTGGGGCAGGGTAGGGGGCCAGCCCGGTTGGATCAATCGCAGCTTGTCATTGCCCCAACTCTAATAAACTCTAGCGTTGTCGAATCGAAGATACGATCACCCCTGGCCAGATTTCATCGTGGCAGCGGACCGATTTTTGATCGCGATTTACTCGCTTGATTGCTGCCGTTGCGAGGTCGAGAGTGCGGGAGAGGAGATCGATCGCTATCGATCCTCCGCGTCCGTTGGAGCCCTGGCATGCGATGTCGCTGCTGCCCCGACGGCGGCCTTCGTCGAAAGCCTAAAAGAAATGAGTGCGGATGGCGGGATTTGAACCCGCACGCCCGTGAAGGCACTAGCCCCTCAAGCTAGCGTGTCTGCCGTTCCACCACATCCGCATTGGATAAGAATTCAAAAGATTACTCAATCTTCGGCTGGCGTCAATGCCGGTCGCGTTTAGTCAGAGGAGCGGGACGCCGGGGCGGTTTGACCGCAAACGTCCGGCGACTCTTGCCGCTGCCGATGATCACGTGCGACCAAGAGGCGGAGATGGCGGTCTCGGAGCCAGCAAATTCGCGGATTAAATTGCCTCGCCGCGACGCGGGGGTGTCTTTGGGAGGCATCCGCATCGCGCTGGAAATCTCGTCGACTTCGACGATCGAACAGCAGGGAACCGCTCCCGTTAAACGGTGGTAATATCCGTTGGGTGAGAGTTCGTGGTACCGCAGATCGACCTTTTTTCGCGACGCCAGGCTGGCATCGCTTCCCATCTGATCGATCAGCCACTTTTTGGAGGCCCAGTCGATCTTGGCCAGCGAGGGTTCGTAATCGACTGGCAGTTCGCGGATCTGCCCGGCTGCGTCGAGCATCTGCTCCCACAGTTCGAGGATGTCCCAGGCTTCGGAGTTCGCCGGTTCCTCGCTGTCGAAGACGAATTGGCGGCAGCGGTGCAAGTAGGCTTGCTGGATTTCCAGTGCTGTCATCGGACCGCTGTTAGTCGCCACACGAGCGATCAGGCTCCAGTCGCTGGCGATCTGTTGCAGCGCCTCGAGCGGTTTCTTCAGCTTGGGCAGCCCCTTGGCGTAGCCCGCTTCGATCATGTCCAGGACGAGGCTTGTCGCGCCGACTTTTAAATATTCCGCCGCATCGGCGACGTTCGAATCGGCCAATCCGATCTGCAGTCGCTGACGTCGCCCCAGCAGTTCCAGCAGGCAGCGGGGCGAGATGATCGATTCGCTGCACATCGTTTGCAACCAGTGACCGAAGACATAGATCGGCCGCTCGTTCAGATAACCGCCCATGCCGACCATACTGTTGATCGCGGCGGCTTTGCCCGAAAGCGAGAACTTGCCACGAGCATTTAAATGTCCCGTACCGCAGAGGATCGTCCGGGAGATCAGGAACGGGGTGAGCCCTTGGCGTTGTTGGCGGAAGGCGGTGAAGCGGGCGACCAACCACAGCAGGCACGTCAGCGGAGCGTGGACGATTCGCAGCAGTCCCGCGGCGGCGCGGATGCACCAGTTGGGAATGTCCAGCAGGCTTTCCAGGCAGGGGCGGCGGCCGCGAACGATCGCGCCGACACTCTTCAGCGAGACCAGCAGCGAAACGCCTAAAAAGGTTAGCGTCAGGCAGATCGCGACGTACAGCATGTACATCGGGATCAGCATCAAGATCCCGGCGCGGTAGGCCCACAGCATCGGGCCGCTGGCGACGTCGGCCGAATAATTCTCTTGGCATCCGTAGACATGGTCTTCGGCATCGCGGGAGTTCTTCAGCAAGCAGACCGAAGCGGGGAGGTCGCATTCGGCGACCGCGTCGGCGAACAGCCGATCTTGAGCGCGTTGGCAGACCAGCAGATTGCGTGGGCTGCTGCATTCGGGAGTCGCTCCTTCGATCAATCCGCCCGGTTGGTCCATCCAGTCGAAGCACGATTCCAGCGAGATCGCACCGCCGGTCGCGAGGAACAATCGGCAATCATCGAACCTCGCCTTGGCCGTCGGGACCGATTGCGTCAGGCTCTTGCAGACCGCATCGTAAACCTCGCGTCGCGATGGCGGATGTTCCTGGTCGGCTGGCGTTTGAACGACCGTGGCGTATTCGGTTTCCAGCCCGATGTGGCGGCGCAGCAACCGGCTGGGCACGGCGTTATTCGCCTTGTTGCTGTGTGTTTGCACGGCGAATGTACTCGCGAGGGGATCGATGGGCGTCGCAGACAATCTTTTGGGCTACATCCTGCAACGCCCCTTCGTTTGCCGACGGAGGAGGGGAGGCCGTGGGGAGGTTGGCACGTTTGACGGGTGTCTGTGTTGTCATCGGTTAATCGTTCCCGTGGGGTGGCCTCGTGTGGACGCGTGCTCGTCAAACTCAATTGTAACGAGGATTGGCTTGCCAAGTACAGCGACAAATCGAATAGCAAAAACGCAAAATTCTATTTTCTGCAAAATCGTTCTTCCGCTTCACCTTGCCCGTTGACGGGTGTCGCGCTGCGGTGCTAGTAGGCGCGTCGGGCGACGCGATCCGATCGCATTGCTGACACTCCAGGCGATCGATACGCTTTAAAGCATGATCTTCCCCGCGCCCGACATTCCCCGCTTGCTCGTCTCCAATCGCTATCTGTTGCTGGTGATTGCAGTCGCAGTTTTTGCGCTGGCTTGGTCGATCGATCAACGGTTGCAGTTCGATCGGCGGATCGAGCGGATGTTTCCCGAAGCTGATCCGGCGGCGCAGGCTTACCAACAATTAAAAGAGACCTTCGGCGGCAACGAGGTCGCGATGTTGACCTATCCCAATGCCGATCTGTTCGATCGCAGCGGGGCAGGGCTGAAGTTGCAGCGAGAGTTGATGCAGCGGATCGAAGCGCTGCCGGGGGTGGCGAGTGTGTTGAGTCTCGCCAAAGTCGATGCTGCCCTGACCAAGATGCGTCCGGCCGCGTTGTTCTTCGCCGCCGATTCCGCTCCGGAAATCCTGGCCGACGATCAATTAGCCACCGCGTTTCGTGAACTGTTTGCCGGCTACACGCACTCCGACGATGGCGACTACGCCGCACTGGTCGTGATGTTGGACCCGCAGCGCACAACAGACGACGGCCAAGACGCCGCGGTCGCTGGGCTTCGCGAAATCGCGGCGACGCTACCCGCCGAGCACCAGCCGGCGAGTTTGGTCGGCGAGCCGGTTTTGGTGAGCGAAGGTTTTTCGATGGTCCAAGCCGATGGTCGGCGCTTGGGATTGGTGACGCTGTCGCTGTTGTCCGTCGCGATGTTTGTGATGTTCCGCTCGCTTCGCTGGGTGCTGGTGCAAGTCGTTGTGATATGTTGGTCGGTCGTCTGCACCAGAGCTTTGGTCGCCTTAGTCGGTCTTCAGTTAACACTTGTCAGTTCGATGTTGACCGCGGTGGTGACCGTGATCGCCGTGGCGTCGATTATTCATCTTGCGGTGGCCGACCGCAACGCGCGGCTGCGTGGCCGGTCGGGACGCGAAGCGACCGTGTTGGGGCTGCGCAGTGTGCTGCGGCCGATCGCTTGGGCTTGTCTGACCGATGCGGTCGGCTTCGCCGCGCTGTCGGTATCCGACGTGGGGCCGATTCGCGATTTCGGATGGATGATGGCGATCGGAGCCCTGGTCGTGTTGGTCGCGATCGTTTTGTTTGTGCCCGGCTTGGCCTCGATAGGACCGGCCGGCGGAGGCTCGCGTCCGCGGCAGACCAACCGCCGCGTGCGGCACGCGATGTATGCCGGTTACCATTGGCTGACGCTGCATCGGAGGATCGCGCTCGCCGCGCTTGTGTTGCTGACGATTGGGATTTCGCTGGGGCTGGGGCGGCTGACGATCGAGACTAATTTCATTCGAAACTTTCGCGCCAATCATCCGCTTGCGATCGATTACCGCATCGTTGAATCGGATCTTGGCGGAGCGGGTGTGTGGGATGTTTTGTTGCCGGCTCCCGATCTCCTTTCCAGCGAATATCTGGCCAGCGTGCGCGAGTTGGAAGATCGGCTGCGTGCGATCGGCGACCAGCCCGACGCGCGGTTGAGCAAAGTCTTTAGTATCGCCGACGCCGACGAAGCGGCTAGTACTTCGCCGCTGCTTGCGATCGCGCCGCCGTCGCTGCGGATCGCTGGCATGCGAGCGTCGATGCCATATTTCATCGACGCCTTGGTCGCCGGACCGTCGACCGATGGCAAGCCGGCGATGTTGCGCATGATGATCCGCAGCAGCGAGCAGGTGCCGGCGGAAACGAAGCAGCAATTGATCGCCAGCGTTCGGCAGACCGTTCGCGAGCATACCGCTTCGGATCGTTGGAAAGCGTTTTTTGAAGAGACGCAGCCGGCGGTCGAGCCGCAGGTGACGGGGTATTACGTGTTGATGACGGGGCTCGTCTCGGGGCTGGTTGCCGATCAATGGATCTGTTTCGGCGTTGCGTCATTGGGCGTGTTTGGGATGTTGTGGATTGTCGCCAGGTCGCTGAAGCTGGCCGTTTGTGGAATGCTGCCGAACATGCTGCCGATTCTCGGCGTCCTGGCGTTGTTGGGCTGTTGGGGGACGCCGGTGAATCTGGGGACCGCAATGATCGCCGCGGTTTCGATTGGGATCTCGATCGATGGATCGATTCATTTTCTGTGCGCGTACCGTCGGCATCGAATCGGTCACGGCGTGCAGCGATCGATCGCCAGCGTCTATCAAACCGTTGGCATCGCGGTGATCTTGGCGACGCTGTCGTTGACGATCGGGTTCTCGACGTTGGCGACCAGCCCTTTCATTCCGACGGCGACGTTTGGCGTACTGGTCAGCATCACCTTGGTTGTCAGCAGCATCGCCAACCTGACGTTGCTTCCTTTTATGATCCGCATCGTCGATGGGACTGGCTCCCGTTAAGAGAACTCACGATGGCCGAAGACTATTTTTCATCGTCGTATCTGCGAGCGCGGGAACGTTTCCGAATCGCAGCGGATGCGATCGGGGCCAGCTGTGATTCGTATCAAGTCAGCGGGGCAGGGGAGGGCGGTCTAACGATCGATGTCGCCACGCTTGGCCCCGCCGATGCGCCGGCGGTTGTTGTCTCGTCGGGCGTGCATGGAGTCGAAGGCTTCTTTGGATCGGCGGTTCAGTTGGCGATGTTGGATCGATTCAGCCGGCAGCCGCCCGATCGTGGTTTGCGTTTCGTCTTGATCCACGCGATCAATCCGTTTGGCTTTGATCAGCTGCGTCGTTTCGATGAAGCGAACATCGACCTCAACCGCAATTTTCTGATCGATCCGCAAACCTATAAAGGATCGCCCGCCGGATACGCGGCACTCGACAAGTTTTTGAATCCCGCATCGCCGGCGGCGCGATGGGAGTTGCCGTTTCATCTGCAAGCGATGGCGTTGATCGCGCGTCACGGAATGCCAACGCTCAAGGCCGCTGTCGCTGGCGGGCAATACGAATATCCAAGCGGCTTGTTTTTTGGAGGCTCACAGCCCGCCGCGTCGATGCTCGTGGTGCGCGATCACTGCGCCCGTTGGATCGGCGACGCGCCGTCGGTCGTCCATCTCGATCTGCACAGCGGGTTGGGGCGATTTGGGGAGTGCCAGTTGATGCCGGTCGTCAGCGACGCGGCACCGGCGTCGGCTTTTATCGATGCGTTCCCGGGTCGTTCGCTCGAATTCGAAGCGACGCAACAGCGAACCGCTTATTCGGTCCGCGGCGGGATGGGGCAGTGGTTCGTCGATCGATTCGGCGATCGACCGTATCGATTTGCACTCGCCGAGTTCGGGACGTACGGTCCGTTGCGCGTCCTGGCTGCGCTCCGTCGCGAGAACCGTTACCATTTTCAAAGGCCTCGCGATACCGAGGCGCAGCGTCGCGCCAAAGCGGAATTGTTAGAATGCTTTTGTCCTCGATCGGCCGCATGGCGGCGACGCGTTATCGACGCCTCGCTCTCGATCGTCGATCAAGCATCGCGCTGGAGTGCCAGGCTTTAGCCGACACAACCGCTGGAGTCGAGGCTTCAGCCGAACGAGTATAGTTGTTGGAGTCGAGGCTTTAGCCGAACAAGCATAGTTGTTGGAGTGGTAGGCTTTAGCCGAACCGATGAGGTCGAACTCGCATCGGCTAAAGCCTCGACTCCAGCGATGTGGTTGAACTCGCGTCGGCTAAAGCCTCGACTCCAGCGATGAGTTCGAACTCGCATCGGCTAAAGCCTCGACTCCTGCGATGTGGTTGAACTCGCGTCGGCTAAAGCCTCGACTCCAGCGATGAGGTCGAACTCGCATCGGCTAAAGCCTCGACTCCAGCGATGAGGTCGAACTCGCGTCGGCTGAAGCCTCGACTCCTGCCGAGACGCTCGAACTATCTATTCATCACAGAAAGGAATCGCAAGGCGATGGCGAAGGAGCAAACCGGTACCGGTTTTAGTCTGAAGGATCATCTGTTCAATCGAGAGCGCGTCGAATATCTGGCGGGGCTGTTGCATGCCGCCGACGATCGCTTCGACGCTTCGGGATTTGTCCGCGATACGATGCGGTCGCTCAAGTCGCTGGAGCTAAAGCAACGGATCACACACATTGCCGAGATGTTGGAACAACATTTGGCGAGCGATTATCGCGCGGCGGTAAAACATCTGGTCGACGCGCTGCCGCCGCCGTTGGATCCGACCAAGACCGACGATGACTTTGGCGATTTCATCTTCGCTCCGTTTGGAGAGTTTGTCGTTCGCAATGGAACTGCGAAAAAGCATCTGCCGCTTTCGCTGAAGACATTGAAGCAGCTGACGCAGCGGTTCTCGATGGAGGATGCGATCCGCACGTTTATCAACGAGCATCCCGAAGCGACGATGGCGGAGCTGGCAAAATGGTCGACCGACAAGAACTATCACGTTCGCCGATTGGTCAGCGAAGGGACGCGTCCCAAGTTGCCGTGGTCGAAGCGGTTGACGATCGATCTGCTGCAGCCGCTGCCGTTGTTGGATTCGTTGCACGCCGATCCGACGCGTTATGTCACGCGATCGGTTGCCAATCATTTGAACGACATCGCCAAGTCGCATCCGGATCAGGTGTTGCAGCGGTTGCAGCGTTGGGCAGGGCAGGGGGCTCAAGATCCGGCGGAGCTGGATTGGATGAATCGCCATGCGCTGCGGACGTTGGTGAAGCAGGGGGATGTCGACGCGCTGCAGTTTCTCGGCTTCCATGCCAAGCCGAAGATCAAGGTCAGCCAATTTGAATTGGCTTCTGACCAGATCCGTCCGGGCGAAGCTGTCGAGTTTTCGTTTGTGATCACCGCGGAGCGCGAGGAGTCGCTGTTGGTCGATTTTGTCATCGACTTCGTCAAGTCCAACGGAAAGCTCTCCCCCAAGGTTCATAAACTCAAACAGTTGCAGCTGCGCAAAGGTGAATCGACAACGGTTCGGAAGCGTCATGTGTTGCGAGCCAACGCGACGACTTACACCTTGTATCCAGGAACGCATCATTTGACTCTACAGATCAACGGCAAGCCGTTTGGAAGTCAAACGTTTGAGATCGTGTAGCAGGCGTTCGAACGCGGGGCAGGGCAGGGGGGCAAATCGCCGATCCCGAAGGACCCGATTTTCAGAAGACCCAACGGGTCGGTGTTATGTCAGCCCCGGGCAACGCCCTGGGAAAACGGAGCGGACCCAAATGAATTTCCAGCCCCAACGGGGCGGTTCTACGTTGATCGCCATTTGCGTTGCGTCGGTGATGTAGAGCCGCCACGTTGTGGCTTCGCGTCGATGTTCATGGGGCGGTTCCCAGGGCGTTGCCCAAATGGCACTCATTTTCACATTCCAGTAACATTTCCCTTCCCACCACATGCGATTGGCACTGAATTTGCGCTAGCGGTTTGGTTTTCTTTTGACTGCCAGAAAAAGCCATTCCATGTCGAGCGATGCAAGAACTCAGAACCTTAGTGCGGCTTTCGAACTGCTCAAACAGTGGACGGACATCGGCGATGCCGATGTGTTTGAAGAGCTTGGGCCAGCGGCCGTCTATAAAACAAGTGTAGTTCTGTGGCTGATGCTCTTCCAGCGCCTCAACCCCAAGGCGAGTCTGCGAGATGCCGTTCTCCACTTTATCGCAACGGCTCCCCCGGAACTCAAGACGAACAAGCGACTTCGTGAGGGTTCGCTTTCGACGAAGAGCAGCAGTTACAGCGATGCACGACATCGGCTCAGCTTGAAGGCAGCTCATTGGTTCCAAGAGCGTGTCGCGTCGTCGATCGTTAACTCGACGGCGCCGACATGGGGTGACCGGCGTGTGTTCTTGATCGATGGAACGACCTTTACACTGGCTCCAGTGGCCGAGCTTCAGGCCGCTTACCCACCCGCCTCTAACCAGTACGGCGAAAGTGTGTGGCCAATCGCGTATGTGGTTTTCGCACATGAACTCAGCTCGGGGGCAGCAGTGCCTGAGGAGATTGGAGCTATGTATGGCCCAAACGCCGTCTCAGAAACTCGGCTTGCTCAAACTCTCATGAAGCGACTCCCGGCTAAATCCATCATCATGGCCGACGCTGGGTTCGGAATATTTTCGACTGCTTATCATGCCCATTTGAATGGACACAATTTTGTTCTACGGCTAAAGAAAGATCGATTCAATCGAATTCGGAAGCGGGCAGAGCTAATCCATTCGACAGCCACTTCGAAAAGCTACCGGGTGTCCTGGACTCCTTCGGCCAAGGAACGAGTAACCAATCCAGACCTCCCATCCGACTGTGTCATAGCGGCGATGATCCATGAATTGAAGATCGGGGAAGAGAGCCTCTACCTCGTCGAGGATATCGATGCGACGCCCAAGCAACTGCGCGATCTGTACTGGAAACGCAACGATATCGAAGTCGATATCCGCAACATCAAACTGGTAATCGGTACCGAAGAGATCCGAGCGAAGTCGAAGGAGATGTTTCTCAAAGAGTTCGCCTTGTCGATGGTAGCGTACAATTTAGCGACCCAATTGCGTCGCCAAGCCGCAGTGATTGCCGAGTGTGAGCCCCGCGAATTAAGCTTTACGGGCGTGTGGTCTGTCTACCGTCACATGCTGCAGGGGATTGAAGTCAGTGACCCCGGTCGTTGGATCGAACGTTTGGATCGCGTGCTGCACTACGCCTCAAAGCAAAAGCTTCCCAACCGCCCAGGCCGCAGTTATCCACGCGAGGCCTACGCCCGCCGCCCCAAAACCACCCACTTCCAGAAACGAAGAAAGAAAAGTAAACCCAACGATCCAGAAGAACCAACGTCAAAGTGAGTGCCATTGGGCGTTGCCCGGGGTGGCGTAGGGATGTCCCGTTGGGACGTTGGAACCGTGCGACCGCGTTGCGGTCGTGTCGGGTGTTTGCGTGTTTGGATTGCATTTTCCAAAGACCCAGCGGGTCGGTGTTATGTCAGCCCAGGGCAACGCCCTGGGAAAACGGAGCGGACCAAAATGAATTTGCCAGCCCCAACGGGGCGGTTCTACGTCGATCGCCATTTGCGTTGTCTTGGTGATGTAGAGCCGCCACGTTGTGGCTTCGCGTCGATGATGGCGGGGCGGTTCCCAGGGCGTTGCCCTGGGCTGGCGTAGGGATGTCCCTTTGGGACGTTGGAATTCGTGGGACGTTCGATTTCGTGGACGTTCGATTTCGTGGACGTTCGATTTCGTAGGCGGCTGATTTCGTGGGCGGTTGGTTTCGCGGGGCGGGCGGTTGGATTATTGTTGGCGAGTTCGTTTGCGGATGGTGTGATTGTTAGAAAAGGAATGTGTCGGATGCGTGTCGCTCATGTAATTACTCGGATGATCGTGGGCGGAGCTCAGGAGAATACGCTCTTCAATTGCTTGGATCTGCAACGGATCTATGGCGACGATGTGATCTTGATCACCGGTCCCAGCCTTGGCCCCGAAGGAGATCTGTTGCAGCAGGGTAGGGCGGAAGGTTTGAAAGTGATCCTGCTGCCGGACTTGGTCCGCGCGATCGATCCGGTTCGCGATTGGAAGGCGCTGCGTGCGATCCGCCAAACCCTACGCGACTTTCAGCCCGACGTCGTCCATACGCACAGCGCAAAAGGTGGGATCCTGGGACGTCAGGCGGCGCACGATCTGGGCGTTCCGGCGATCCTGCATACGGTTCACGGTGCGCCGTTTCATCCCTACCAATCGCCGCCGGTCCGCTGGTTTTATAAGGCCTGCGAAAAGCGAGCGGCCCGGCAATGCCATCGCCTGATTTCGGTCGCCGATGCGATGACGCGGTTGCTGACCGACGCGGGAGTTGTCGCGGCACCGAAGTGCACGACGGTCTACAGCGGCATGAACGTCGATCCGTTTCTGTGGGCCGACACGCATCGGTTGGCCGTTCGCCAGCGGTTGGGAATCGGCGACGATGAAGTTGTCGTCGGCAAGATCGCTCGGCTGTTTCATCTGAAAGGACATGCCGATCTGATCCAGGCGGCGACCACCGTGGTGAAGGCTCACGCAAACGTCAAGTTCCTGTTGATTGGCGATGGGATCTTGCGCGACGAACTGACCGATCAGATTCGCCAGGCTGGGCTGGAGGATCGATTCTGCTTCACCGGTTTGGTGCCGCCCGAAGATATCCCCGAATACTTGGGAGCGATGGATCTGTTGGTCCACACTTCGTATCGCGAAGGGCTTGCCCGCGCGTTGCCTCAGGCGTTGATCGCTGGCAAACCGGTGATCAGTTACGCGATCGATGGCGCTCCGGAAGTTGTGATCGATGGCGAGACGGGGTTCCTGGTTTCGGCGGGGGATATCGATCGCTTGGCCGACCGAATTGTGGAACTGGTTGGTGACAAAAAAATGCGTGCGGATTTAGGAGGGCAGGGGAGGGCACGGTTTACGGACGCGTTCCGACACGAAACAATGACAACCCGTTTGAGAGAAATTTATCAGCAGATCCTGGCAGATTCCGCTGGCGGTGATCGCTGAAGATGCAATGTAAACATGTTCATTGACTTGTGAGTGATCCACCATGGCGAAGATGCGAGACTCCCTCGGCCCCTATCGACTTGTCCGTTTGATCCGCAACGGTGCGACATCGCAGATCTGGGAAGCTGTCGAAGATGCGTCGGACAAACGTGTTGCGATCAAGTTGTTGAAAGACAATTTCAAAGATGACAAAGAAGAGATCGCATCGCTGAAGAACGAGTTCGAAGTCGCTTCGTCGATGAACAGCCCGCTGGTCCTGAAGGCCTTTCATCACGGCGTGGAAAACGGGATCCCACACAACGTCTTCGAATTGGCTAGCGAGACTTCGTTCCGCAATCTGGTGCGAATGGGAGTCGACGCCTACGGCTTTATGCTCCAGAAGATGATCCAGAAATCGGCCGAAGGTTTGTATTACATGCACACCAAGGATTGGATCCATCGCGATATCAAGCCCGACAACTTCCTGGTCACTCGCGAGGGGGACGTCAAGTTGATCGATTACCGGATCGCCGAGAAGAAGCGGACTGGGCTGAAGGCGATGTTCTACAAGCCGAAGGTTCAAGGGACGCGCAGTTATATGTCCCCCGAGCAGATTCGGGCCAAGGGAATCGATGAACGTTCGGACATGTATTCTTATGGCTGCACTTTGTTCGAGTTGGTGACCGGCAAGCCGCCTTATACCGCGACCAGCCCCACCGAGCTGCTCAATAAGCACCTGACGGGCCAGGTCGTTAGTCCACTGGCTGGAAACCCCAATGTGTCGCCGGAGTTTTCCGAGCTGATCAAAAAAATGATGGCAAAGAAAAAGGAGAGCCGTCCGGCGTCGATGTGGGAGTTCTTGAAGGAGTTGCGGGCGATCACACTGTTCAAAAAGTCACCTCGGATTCCCGACGTCCATCCGTTTGATCAGCTGGAAAAGGGCGAAAAAGGCTTTGGTTTGGACTGATTCGCTGGGATTTCGCCACTCCCCGGCTGCGGAGGGCTGCCGAACCGGTCGCTAGCTTGGCGGGCCGGGATAGGGCAGGGGGGCCGCAGATTTCCCGCAGTCCGATGATCTTCCGTAATCGGCAGCGGGTGAATAAGATGAATTGTCCGGGAAGGATTTTTCCTTGAATTCTTCGTAATCGACTCATCTTATCTCGCAGCGAGAATCCGTATGGCTAAGGCCCGGGACTTCTTCGGTTCCTATCGATTGACACGCCTGATCCGAATGGGCAGTGCATGCCAGGTTTGGGAAGCCATTAATGAGACGGACCAAAAGCGGTACGCGTTGAAGGTGCTTCGCGATGAATTGCGAGGCGACAAGGCGGAGGTTGCGGGGCTGAAGTACGAATACGACGTCGCAACTCAGGTTGGGCCGAGCCCGCGGTTGATCAAGATCCACGATTTTGTGACCGATCCGAAGTCGGCTTATCTGGTGCTGGAACTGTTCAGCGAATTGAACATGAAGCAGGCGTTGCGGCACGGGCCCGATTCGCTGGCCTATATGCTGAACAAGGTCGTTGAACAGTCGGCCGAAGGTTTGTATTTCATGCATACCAAGGGCTGGCTGCACTGCGACATCAAGCCCGACAACTTTCTGGTCAGTCGGGAAGGGGTCGTCAAGCTGATCGACTTCCAGATCTCGCAGAAGAAGAAAACCGGGCTGTCGAAACTGTTCGGCAAGAAATCGCAGATCCAGGGGACGCGCAGCTACATGTCGCCCGAGCAGATTCGCGGCAAGAACATGGACGAGCGGTCGGATATCTATTCGTACGGGTGCGTGTTGTACGAAGTGGCAACCGGCAAGCCGCCGTATACGGGCGAATCGCCTAACGATTTGTTGAACAAGCATCTCAGTGCCCCGATCCCCACGCCGTTGACCAGCAACGAAAACGTCTCCCAGGATTTCGCGGATCTGATCAAACGGATGCTCTCCAAGAAGCCAGAGCATCGGCCCGAATCGATGTGGGAATTTTTGAAGCTGGTTCGTGGGATGCGGTTGTTCAAGAAACAGCCCAAGAAGTTGGATGTGGACGTGTTTGATGTCGCGTCGGGATTCAAGTCGCCCGAGGACCTGCTGAAACATTAAATGTCGTGGCGGCAATCGCTGCGTTGCAATGGAAAGAGCGCGGCCCGTGCGGCCGATCGAAAATCAACTGAAAAAGAGAACTCGAAGATATGGATGCTGGCACGACTTTGGACTTTGAGAAAAGTGTGGCTGAGTTGCAGCAGCAGCTTGCAGCGATCGAGAAGCAGACCGATCGCAGCGACGCCGCGGAGACGGAGATCCGAAACCTGCGACGGCAGATCAATGAAGAACTGCGGCAGATCTACGCCAATCTCGATCCGTGGCAGACGGTTCAGGTTGCGCGGCACAAAGACCGTCCGTATACGAACGACTATCTGAAGCTAGCGTTCGACGAGTTTGTCGAGCTGCATGGCGACAAGCAGTTCGGCGACGACCGGGCGCTGTTGACCGGGTTTGCGAAGATCGATCGCTTCAAAGTGATCGTCGCCGGGCATCAGAAAGGCCGTACCTATAAGGAACGCGCCGCGTGTCACTTCGGATGTGCCCATCCCGAAGGCTATCGCAAGGCGATGAGCAAGATGAAGATGGCCGAGAAATATCGGCTGCCTCTGATCTGCTTTATCGACACTCCTGGCGCCTATCCCGGCGTCGGAGCCGAGGAGCGCGGCCAGGCTCAAGTGATCGCCGAAAGCATGTTCCAGATGAGCCGGCTGAAGACGCCGATCATCTGCGTCGTGATCGGTGAAGGGGGGAGCGGCGGTGCTTTGGGGATCGGCGTCGGCGATCGCGTGGCCGTGATGGAGAACGCGTATTATTCCGTCATTAGTCCCGAAGGCTGTGCGGGCATTCTGTGGAAGAGCCACGAGCACGCGCCGAAGGCCGCCAAGGCGTTGAAGTTCACTTCGAAGGATTTGCCCGGACTTGGCGTCGTCGACGACGTGTTGCCCGAACCGTTGGGCGGTGCGCATCGCGATCATCATCAAGCGGCTTCGCGTTTGCGTAGCTATTTGACGCGGACGCTGACTCAGTTGGAATCGCTGCCGGTCGAAGAGTTGCTGGCTCAGCGTTACGAGAAGTTTCGCCGGATGGGCGTCTTCCTGGAGGCGGCCGAAGCGGCTGTCTGATCTTCCGGGCGTCCGCGTCTTCGCGGCTCGGAAGCAAAGTCCTTGGTGCGACCGCCGCAGATGCTGGCGTTCGCCGGGGTGGGGCCTGGTTTTCAGGCCCTTAGAAACCGCCCCGCAACGTCCGATAATGCCTCTTATGTTGTATTAAGGCCCCCGTTTTCCCTGGGTTTTACGAACATTCGGGTTCTCGGGATCGCACGTTCCCCCGCCCTGAATTCCACAGCGACTGGGGCCAGCGGTTATGGCTGGATCTGGTCGAAGAATTTCGGCGTCAGCAGCTCGGCTGGAATCAGGTTCTCGCTGTCGTTGGGCAGTTGCAGGTTCTGCTGCACCGCGTCGACGATCGCGCCGGTCGCGGATTCGTTGTTGCCCCATGGCGACGGTCGCGCCGGGCCGGCCGCTGCGTTGCCGTCGGCTCGCAGTTGTTCATCCAGTTGATCCAGGTACGGGCCGACAATCTCTTGGAGTTCGGCCGGGATGACTTTGTCGCTGTAGCTGAGGAGCTTGGCGATGTAGTATCCGCTCCGCGATTGCACGATCTGTGTGCGGACCGAATCGCCCAGCAGCGAGAGCGCGAACATCGTGATCAGAATGCAATAGATCACGCCCTTGGCCAATCCGAGGATTCCGCCCAGTTGATGGTCGAAGGTTCGGAGTCTCAATCGGTCGATCGTGCGCGATAGCATTCGGAATAAGATCCAGATCGCGATCATCGTGCCAGTGAACAGGATGAACATCGCCAGGAACATATTCCACGGCGGCTCGGCGTGAATCTGTTGCGAGAACGGTTCGCGGAAACGCATCGCCACCCAGTAGCTGAGCGAGATCGACGCGAGCGACGCGACTTGCCAGGCGAAGCCTTTGATCGCGCCGAGGATCGTGGCGGCAGCCAGCGCGATCAGCATGATGATGTCGTAGGTTTCCATGATCGGTGGATTGGGGATTTCGGGCGGCGAAGAAAGCAAAGGTGCCAAGTATACGTAGGTCCTCGCCGCGGGCGAAGATCAATCAGATCGATCTTGGCAGCGAGGGGCGTTCGCGGTTATCTAATAGTATGGCCGGATTCAAGACACACATGACGGGAAGCACCGTCGTCGGCATCGGATACGGTTATCTGGGAGCAACCCAATTTGGGATGTCTCTGGAGTCGTGCTTGTTAGCCGGAGGCCTGTGCAGTGTCAGCGGGATGCTGCCCGATTTGGACAGCGATTCAGGGATACCGCTGCGCGAAACGGCAATGTTCGCATCTGCCGTGGTTCCGATGATGTTGCTCCATCGGTTGCATGATTTGGGCCTGCGCCGCGAGACGATGATTGCGGTGGCCGGCGTCGTCTATGTCTTCATGCGATTTATCCTCGTCGAAGTTTTCAAAAAGTACACCGTTCATCGTGGGATGTGGCACAGCATTCCCGCGGCCGTTTCGGTCGGCTTGATCGCGTATCTATTGCTGCATTGCGCGGAGGAGGATGTGCGGATCTACAAAAGCATGGGGGTCTTCCTCGGCTTCATGGTCCATCTGGTCTTGGATGAAATTTGGTCGATTGAATTTGGGGTCACTGGGCTCCGTTTCAAAAAGTCGTTTGGGACGGCGATGAAATTTTGGGGCAACAACTTTTTGGCCAACGTCTCGGTCTACGGGAAGCTTGGCATCTTGGTCTACATGGTCTATCACGACCACTCGTTCATGTTGCATCAGCATCTCCCCGAAGCGCCGCAGTTCGAACAGATGGCCGAGCCGTGGATGCTGCCGCAATCGCCCTCGCCGCAACCGGGCTGGCGCTAGCATCTGAATCTTTGCTATCGCCGAGCATGGTGGTCTGGAAAAAAATCAGTCCCCTGCCCTGCTCCAATTTTTGGAGCCTCAGGATTATTTCGCCGTCGACGCCGGTTTGCCGATCTGGTCGCGCGTCTCGGTCACGCAGTTTGGCAGCAGTCGCGAAGGCGACGGTATGTGGTAGCCTGGAGCGCGAGTCCCAGGTCCGGTTGGATTGCGGCGTTCTGCAGTCGCGAAGGCGACGGTATTTGATAGACTGGGACGTAAGTCCCAGGTCCGGTGGACGATGTTGTTTGGAAGTCGCGAATGCGACGGCATGAGTTTTGGTCTGGTCCGTCGGGCGTCGCGCGATCGCATGCCGTCGCGTTCGCGACTTGCTGGGGTGGGGGGAGGTGGCGGCGGTGTTCCTGGGACTTGCGTCCCAGGCTGTTGCATGTCGTCGCGTTTGCGACTGATAGCATGGTGGGCTCAGAAAAATTCAGTCCCCTGCCCTGCTCCATTTTTTTGGAGCTCAGGAAGATTTCGCCATCGCCGCCGGTTTGCCGATCCGGTCACGCGTCTCGGTCACGCAGTTTGGCAACAGTCGCGAAGGCGGCGGTATTTGATAGCCCGGGACGCAATTCTCAGGTTCGGTGGACGTTGTTATTTTGAAGTCGCGAAGGCGACGGCATGAGTTTCGGTATGATGCCGTCGGTTGTCGCGCGATCGAATGTCGTCGCGTTCGCGACTCGTGGGATTGAGCTGTCGTCGGTGTTCCTGGGACTCGCGTCCCAGGCTGTCGCGTGTCGTCGCGTTCGCGACTGTTGCGGTTGGGCTGGTGGGGGCGGCGAAAATTTTTTGGCCGCCCTGCCCTGCTCCGACTCGGCTGGGTGCTGTGTTGCGGTTTGGGTTAATCGACGTTTTCGTTGTTGTCTTCGGCGGGAGCGTCGACGACTTGGATGTTGGTTGCTAGATGTTCGTGGGCGGTTCGTTGGACCTCGTCGCCGGCGACTTGTTTTTCGTGTCGGCGGACCGATTTGGGATTCGATAAGCGGCCGATGTGGACCACCGGTTCGCCTGGTTGGACGGCGGGCAGCGTGGTCATCCCGATGATGATTCCCGAGAAGGGAGCCTCCAGCCGGTTTTGGTCTTCGGCTAACAGATTGCTGTTCGTGGCGATCGCTTGTCCTTTGACGATGCTGTCGCCCGGGGAGACGTGCATCGCGAGAAATCCGCCTCGCTCGGCGCGGATCCATTTGGTTTCGCGAATCGTCGCCTGGGTGTCGGGAATGTCCGGTTCGCCCGACATCATCTTTAGCTCCATCAGCACGTTGAAGATCCCGCGGGTCATGCATTCGACGACCGACGATTCAACTTTCCAGACCTCGCCCCCTTCGACGATGATCGTTGGGCAGCCAGCTCGAGTCGCTTCGCGGCGGAGCGAGCCTTTGGGGCCTTTGGTTTGCAGGATGATTCCCGATCCGAAGGCTTCGGCCATGCGGCGGCAGTCGGGATGGGAGAGGTCGGCTCGGACGTTGGGGAAATTTGTCCGCCGGACCGCCGCGGTGTGCAGGTCGATGCCGAAGTCGCAGCGGGCGATCAGCGATTCAAAAATCACTTTGGCGAGTCGCGAAGCCATGCTCCCCGAAGCCGATCCGGGAAAGCAGCGGTTCAGGTCGCGGCGATCGGGCAGGTAGCGGGAGTGCCGTTCAAAACCGAGCATATTCAGCACCGGAATCATCAGCACGGTGCCGGACTGCAGCGACCATTCCTTGTCCGATAGCATTGTCCGAATCGCCCCGGTGCCGTTGAGTTCGTCGCCGTGCAGTGCGGCGGTGACAAAGACGGTCGGGCCTGGTTGCAGTCCGCGGCGGATGTTGACTGGAATCGAAACGTTTCGGCTGCTGTAGCTTTCGCTGACCACCAATTCGGTGCTCAGCGACTCTCCCGGGGCGATATCGTGGCCGAACCAATTCTGGGTTTCCGCGGCGCTCATTTTCGGTTTCTTGGGCTGGATTGTGGAAAAAATCGCATGGCAACGACTCAATATAGCAAGTCGAAGCCTGGGCGCGTGATACGTCTTTGGCGGGGCCGAGTTGGGCGACTCGAATTCGACTTTCCTCGCCTCTCCAGGGTTGATAGTGTGCGCCTGAGCAGAGGTCTCTCATCTCTTCCCACACTTCTCCCGCTATCAAAGTCAATGCGTTTCAATACTCCGCTTCGATTTGTTTGCTGCTGTCTATTAGGTCCACTTGGACTGGCCGTAGCGCAGCCTGCTGAGAACGGTTGGCGGATGCCGCCCGTTGCAAGCAATCCCGTTGCCGTACCCGCAGCGATGCCGGTGCCACCAGCGGGCGCGATGCCTGTCGTGGCCCCGAACGCTGTAACTGCCGCGGCACCGGTGGAGCCGCAGCGCGTGGTGCCAGCAAGCTTTAATGAGTCGCCGTCGCTTGAGACGGCGGTGGTGACGCGCGAGTTGCTGGCGTCGGAGTTAGCGGCGATCGAAGCGACGACCGATCTGGCGGAGGAGATTCGTAAAGCTTGCACCGAGCGAATAAACAAAGCGAAGGAATGGATCGACAGCGAGGAGGCGTCGCGGAAGCGTCAGCAGGAGATCGAGGCCTATCTGCCGACGATCGGCGATCTTGTCGCGGAGACCAAAGCGGCGCTCGAGAAGCCTGCCGATGCCGAGTTTGGGGCGAACCCAAGCGGCAATACGATCGCAGAACTGGAGAGCCAGTTGGCGGCGTTGCGCCAGCAGGTGGAAGCGGATGAAGCGCAGTTTGCAGCCAAAGGGAAAGAGCTTGAAGGGCGGACCGCGAGACTGGCGGATCTGGCAAAAGAAGTTGTCGAACTGGAACAGAAGATCGCAGAAAACGCCAAGCAGGCTGCGGCAGCAACTGGTACCGATTTAAACGCTCACGTGCAAGCCTTGGAACTGAGGGCCAAATCGCAGTGTCGGCAACAGCAGTTGGTGACGACCAAGTTGGAGCGGCGGCGGTTGGACGAGACGGGGACGCTGTTGCCGTTGGAACACGACTTGGCGCAGCGCAACCTCAATGGTCGCAAGCGGATGTTGGCGCGTTGGCAGACGGCGATCGACCAGTGGCGGAAAGAGGAGTCGCTGCGTCAAGCGACCGAAGCGCGGCGGATCGCTGAGACATCGCATCCGGCTTTGAAGTCGTTGGCTGAACAGAATGCGGAGATCGCAGAGCGCCGGATCGCCACGGCCGCCGGGATCGAACGCGTCACGAAAACGATCAAAGAACTGAAGGAGAAGATCCAGCAGTACGAGGCGGATTTCGAGACGCTGCGCGACAAGGTCGAGCACGCGGGAACGACATCGACGACGGGGTTGTTGTTGCGCAAGCAACGCAGCGAATTGCCGCGGATGTCGGAATTCGAGGAGCGAACGAAATACATTCAAGCGGAGATGCCGGCGGCGCATCTGCAGTTGACCGAATGGAAACAGATGCGGCGCGCCGTCGCCGATCCTGAGGAAGCGGCGGCGGAGATGTTCGATTCGCTCGACGCGTCGTTGGGAGATTACGATCGTCAGCAAGTCATCGACGTCCTGGTACGCGTGCTCCGCGACCGCCGCGATCTGCTGGCCAAAGCGATTCCCGATCAGGATACGCTGCTGCAGGATTTGAACGAACTGGAACTTGTCGATCACCGATTGGAAGCATTGGTTGAGGAGTTTCGCGAGTTTCTGAACCAACGTGTGTTGTGGATTCGCAGCAGCGATGCGATCGAATTAGACGATGTGCGGGCCGGAATTCAAGGGCTCGGCACGTTGGTCAATCCCGTTCGCTGGGGACAGGTGTTGCGTGTTGCGGGAGTCGATCTGTTGCGACGTCCCGCGGCCGCTCTTTCGCTGTTGGCGTTTGTGATTCTGTTGATCATCTTCCGCGCTCGCTTGCGTCAGACGCAAAGCAATCTTTCCGATCCGCCAGCTGCCGGTCAGGAAGCGAAGTTCTCGCGCTATGCGGCTGCGTTTATGATCGCTGTGGTCTTGTCGGCTCGCTGGCCTGCCCTGCTGTTGGTCGTCGGATATCGCTTGCGGACCGCGGCGGCGTCGACCGAATGGACGCAAGCGGTCGGCGACGCTTGTCTGACGATGATCCTGTTTCTGTTGGGCTGCGAGTTGTTGCGCGAACTGTGTCGCAGCGAGGGTGTCGGCGAGAAGGTGTTTGGTTGGCCCGAGCGGGCGACCGCGTCGGTTCGCAATACGTTGGAGATCACGGCGCTGGTCGGAACACCGATCTTTGGGTTCTTGCTGCTGTCGCAGTTCGGCGAATTGGCGGATCAGCAAAGCTCGCAGCGGTTGCTGTTCATCTCGATTCTGGCTTTGTTTGTTTTACAGATCGGTTGGTTGGTGCGACCTCGCGGGCCGTTGATGAAATGTCTGTCGGCGGATTCGCCGCAATCGCTTGTGGTGCGATTCAAGAAGCCGATCTGGTGCGCCGTCGCTGGCGCACCGCTGGCGTTTGCGATCCTGTCGCTGGTCGGATATCACTTCTCTGCCTATCAGTTGTCGGGCCGTTTGGCCGAAACGGGAGCTGCGGTGGTGGCGGCGATCGTCCTCTATTCGCTCGCTCTACGATGGTTGGAAGTGATTGGATACAACCGCGCACTGCGAGATGCCCCGGCGGCGGTACGGCACGACGAGGAGCGGTTGGTGATCGATTCGAGCCTGTCGGAGGAGAGCGTGGTTGTTGAGCCCGAACCGGTCGCGACGGTTTCGATGCACGCATCGGCCGACAGCGAATTCCGCGACTTGTTGCGGTACGCCGGGATCATGCTGTTGGTCTGCGCCGGATGGTTTATTTGGTCGGAAGTCTTTCCGGCCCTGCGAGTGTTGGACCGCGTGGTGCTGTGGCAGAACATCGAATCGGTCGCCGAAACGGTTGTCGATTCGGGGGGCGGCGAGTCGATTAAGCTGAGCGACCGGACGGTTCCGACGACACTGACCGATGTCTTGATGGCTGTGTTGGTCGTCGTTGCCACGATGATGGTCGGTCGGCGTTTGCCGGGCGTCGTTGAGTTTGTGGTGTTGGAGCGGTTGCCGATGGAACAAGGAGGCCGCCAGGCAGTGGCGATCTTGGTTCGCTACGCGGCGACGCTTGTCGGGCTGTTGTTCGCTTGTCACATCATCCGACTCTCCTGGGGCAGCGTTCAGTGGCTAGCCGCTGCGATGACCGTGGGGCTTGGTTTTGGGTTGCAGGAGATCTTTGCAAACCTCGTGAGTGGATTGATCATCCTGTTCGAACGTCCGATCCGATTGACCGATCTGGTGACCGTCGGCGATGTGACGGGGAACGTCACGCGGATGCAGATGCGGGCGACGACGATCACTGATTTCGATCGCCGCGAGTTGATCGTGCCCAACAAAAAGTTCATCACCGACAACGTCATCAACTGGACGCTCACCGATCCGGTCAGCCGCGTCGTGTTGCCGGTCGGAGTCGCCTATGGCACCGACGTCAAAAAGGCACAGGGGATTCTGTTGCGGTTGGCGAAAGAGTGTCCGTATGTGATGCGTGAACCGGCCCCGTCGACGCTGTTCAAATCGTTTGGCGATAGTACGCTCAACTTGGAGCTGCGAGTCTTCATCGCCAAGCGGGATGTCTACTTGGATGTCGTCAACGAATTGAATCTGGCGATCACGCGTGAATTCCAGAAAGCGAATATCGAGATCGCTTTCCCACAACGCGATCTCCACATCAAATCGGTCGAAACGCTCCAGGCGATCCTGCCCGATGTCCAGCAGCAGCGGAGCGCCGCCTGATTCGGCGGGGGAGGAATTTATATCGTCCCCCCCCTGCCCTGCCCCGCAGTGAGAATCACGGTTTCAATTTGAGGTATCAGCCGCCACGCGTTAGCGTCCGGTTGTCCAAGGGAGCCGGACGCTAACGCGTGGCGGCTAATCTGGCTAAGCTCAACCAGTTAACGGCCCTGCCCTGCCCCGAGATGGAAATTGTGTTTCGCAATTCGGTCGCCTAGATTAGGGTTTACATTGCCCATTCTAGGATCCGATTGTGTCACTGCAGGCCGCGCGAAACATCATGCTCGAATCGATCGACAAGCTATCGAAGCGGATGTCGCGTCCGCGGGTTGTCGTCGGAGGTATTCCGGGAGCGCTGGAATCGCATCCGGGGAGCGTCAAAGGGCAGATTCGTCTGATCCAGTACAACGAACATTCGTCGACCGACAAGGTTGTCGAATCGGTGGCTGAGTTGGTCGATTGGGTGTCGCATCGCAAGCCGCCCGAATCGTACGCTGGGTTGGCGCCGACGGTTCCTGGCAATGGTGCCACGCCAGCACACGCTCGCCGCACGACCTGGATCGACATCGATGGTGTCGGCGATGTCGCGATGCTGGAAGAGCTTGGTAAGCTGTTCGATATCCATCCGTTGGCGATGGAAGATGTTGTGAATGTTCATCAGCATGCCAAGTTTGAATACTACGGCGACACGATGTTTTTTGTCGCTCGGATGCCGATCGACGGAGGCGGATTTAATACCGAACAGGTAGGTATCTTTCTGATCGGTGATGTCGTGATCACGATTCAAGAGCGACCTGGGGATTGCTTGGAACCGGTTCGCCATCGAATCGCCAACGCGGCGGGGCGGATTCGCGAGCGGCATTCCGACTACTTGGCCTATTCGATTATCGACGCCGTTATCGATGGCTACTTTCCGTTGTTGGACCGGTATGCCGAAGTGTTGGATGACGCCGCCGAGGTGTTGCAGCAGGGAGGCGA
Source organism: Rosistilla oblonga (assembly GCF_007751715.1). Classification (NCBI taxonomy): domain Bacteria; kingdom Pseudomonadati; phylum Planctomycetota; class Planctomycetia; order Pirellulales; family Pirellulaceae; genus Rosistilla; species Rosistilla oblonga. The sequence goes on from NZ_CP036292.1 coordinate 606,156, forward strand.
CCGATCGTTGCCGCTGCAGTTGCATGCGATCCGCGCCGATCTGTTGTTGATTCGCAAAGTCGTCAACCAGCATCGCTCGGCGATCAATGTTGTGCTGCGCGATGTGGGCTATCGGATGGAGGAGGATACCGCGTTGTACTTCCGCGATTGCCAAGATCATCTGCAGCATTTGATCGAAGCGGCCGACACCGATCGCGAAACCTGTGCCGAGCTCCGAGAGCTCTACTTCGCCATGCTCAGCGAACGGAACAACGATGTGATGAAAGTGCTAACGATCATCGCGACGATCTTTATTCCGATGAGCTTTGTCGCCGGGATCTATGGGATGAACTTCGATAGCAACGTATCGGAATGGAATATGCCCGAACTGCAATGGACCTATGGGTATCCGTTTGCGTTGGGGCTGATGACGTTGATGGCGGGCGGCCTGCTGGCCTATCTGTACCGCAAGGGTTGGCTGACGAAGTAGTCGGTCTTCCCGTCGTTTCGCGTGCCCCCCCCTGCCCTGCCCCGCGTTTTGTGAGGCCGGGCGTCTGCCGAACTTAACGCGGTGGTGTTGCGGATTGCTTCCCGTCTACCAACGCTTGCGGCTGTCCAACAGCAGCGTCACGGGACCTTGGTTCACCAAATGGACCTGCATGTCGGCGGCGAAGATGCCTGTCTGGACTTCGATTCCCGCGGTGCGGATGCGTTGGCAGTAGTGTTCGTACAGTTGCCGAGCGATCTCGGGATCGGCGGCGTCGGTGAACGCTGGGCGGCGACCTTTACGACAGTCGCCTAACAACGTGAACTGGCTGACTGCCAGCAGCTTGCCGCCGACCTGCGCGATGTCCAGATTCATCTTGTCGTCGGGGTCGGCGAACACTCGCAGCCCAATCGTCTTATCGGCCAGATAGTTCGCGTCGGTCTCGGTGTCTCCATTTTCGACTCCCAGCAAGACCAGGAACCCAAGCTCGATCGCTCCGACCACTTGGTCGTCGACAGTAACCGATGCTTCCGAAACTCTTTGGATGACAGCTCGCACGATGTCTCTTTCCTTTTCTTCACGATTGCGGTGGCGATGAACCGATCGGCCTCAGTCGATACAATAACGGGGGCTGATTGTAGGGCAAAACGCGACATCCGCCCTGCCCTGCTCCGTTGTCGCTTCATCCTTTTTGTGTTGCCGTTCCCATGCCGCTGCTCTTTACCTGTCCCCATTGCCAAACGCAAACGCTGGTGGAAACGCAGTACGCCGGTCAAGCGGGAGCTTGCGCGGCGTGCGGTCAACCGATCACGGTTCCCGATTTTCAGGAGGAGACCGGCAGCATCGCCATGGAACCGCGGAAATCGATCGGCCGGCCGATTCGGTTGATCGCCACGATCTGTGTCGCGGCGGTCGTTGTGTTGGCGGGCGGGATGTTGATGTTTCGTTACGGCGTTTCCGGGATCGCTCAGATTCGTGCGAATTCGCTGCGCGGGGCCTGCCGCAACAACGTTCGTTTGATCGCGGCGGCGCTGAACGCGTACGCCGATGATTATGGAACCTATCCGACTCCGATGGTGACCGATGCGGCGGGGAAGCCGATGTACAGTTGGCGAGTTTTGATCCTTCCCTATCTTGGCCACCAGTCGCTGTACGATCAGTTCAATCTGGCGGAGCCGTGGAGTTCCGAGACAAACATGGCGCTCGCTTACAGTCGGCCGGCGGAGTATGGATCTCCCGCGGTGGGAAGCAATGTCTGGAGCGAGCCCAATTACATGTTGATCACCGGCCCAGGGACGCTCTTCCCCGCGTCGGGACCGCTGAGCCCACGCGATGTGATCGACCGACCCGATCAGACGTTGTTGGTCGTCGAGGTCGCGCGGCCCGCGAACCCGATGGCGGGCAACGAACTGCTGTGGACTCAGCCAGCCGATCTGGACGTCGCTAAGATGGTTCCCGCGATCAACGGGAAGGATGGCGTGGAGATCGGTGGCAATCACGAAGGAGGCGCGACGGCGGCGACTAGCGACGGACGGGATCACTTCTTGAGCGAGTCGCTGTCGGCGGGTGAGATTCGCGGCTTGATCACACCTCGCGGCGGCGAACCGCTGCCCGATGATCTTCTCGACGACTGGGAATGATCGGCGGTGTGCGGCCGCAAGAAAGCGATCGCATCGAGCTGCGGATCGCTTGAGAATCGATTTGGTTATCGCTTCAGATCGTCCGGACGCATTCCGATCTCGACATCGACCAGCCGCGTGCTGTCGCCGCGATAGATTTCCATCGAGACGGTGGAACCACCGGTTGTGTCGCCAACCATCCGCATCAATGCGCCCATGTCGCGGACGGGTTGGCTGTTGAAGGCGATGATGATGTCGTCGGGCAGGATGCCGGCGTTGCGAGCGGGCGAGCTGCCGTTAGCCAGCCCTCGCACCAGTGCGCCTCGGATCAATGGATCGTCGCCGTGGCGTCGCGATTCGGGAACTTCGTCCAATGCCACGCCCAGCCAGCCGCGGTTGACGTAGCCCGAACTTCTCAGCCGCTCATAGACCTGTTTGGCGACGTTGCTGGGAATCGAGAAACTAACTCCGCGATAGGTCTCTCCGACGATGGCTGTGTTGATACCGATCAACTCGCCAGCGGAGTTGATCAACGGGCCGCCGCTGTTGCCGGGATTGACCGCAACGTCGCTCTGCATGAAATCTTGGTACCGCGTTCCCGCTTTGGTCGCTCGATGCTTGCCGCTCAAGATGCCAAAGGTGACGGTGCGGTCGAGTCCAAAGGGGCTGCCGACGGCCCAGACCGGCGTGCCGACTTCCGATTTATCGCTATCGCCCCAGCGAACGGGCAGTAGGCCATTGGCTTCGATTTTTAAGATCGCGATGTCGGTCAACGCGTCCATCCCCACAACCTCTGCCGAAACGCGGCGTCCGTCGCTGAGGCCGACATGGATATCCGAACCCCCTTCGATCACGTGATAGTTGGTCAGGACAAAGCCTTGGTCGTCGACGATCACGCCGCTCCCTTGATCGCCTGGCAATTCCATCCCCGAACCACGGCGGATGGCGACGGCAAGTTCGCGTTCCTGTTCGGTCAGGTCGCGTTCGACATCGATGTGGACGACGCTAGGGCCAACGCGTTGGGTGACCATTTGGTAGGCTTGGGCCAGCGAATTCATCGAGACGTTTCGCAGCCCCTCGCCGCTCGATTCATATTCGGCTCGCAATTCCCCTCGATGCCATGCGTAACGGATCTCTTCGACCAGCGTCGGGACGAGGAAACGAGTGGCCAGCAGCAGAACGCCCAGCATCACCAGGCTGACCAATGCTTGGGCCGCACCGGGGCTGGAGGATTGGTTCCGCAGTGGAGGGATTTCTTTCGGTGGTTTCGGCGAAGGTGTAGACTGGGGCCAGGCGTCCGCGGGACGCGAATATTCGGCCGGTTCGACGTCGAAATCCAGGTGATTCATCGCTTCACACCTCAACCAAACGGTTTGGGGCTGCTGAATAGGAGAAGATTGCCGATCCGCGAGCGAATCGCCTTGCGTCTCATTGTAACGAAATCTTTAGCCCGCGACATAAAAAGTGGCCAATCCGCCGAAGCCTCACTTTTTCCCTCCCCCCTCCAGCGCCGATCGTAACGGTTTGGTTGCCATTGACCCCCGGTTCGATCGACCGCGGATGTTGGACGCCTATCGGCACGGAATTTTCCCCTGGCCGTGCCGTTGGGCCGACCAGTGGTTTGTCGGTTGGCACAGCCCCGATCCGCGAGCGATCCTGCCGCTGGATAACGTGCGGATTCCCAAGCGATTGCAACGAAAATTGCGAGCTGGACACTTCCGTTTCCGTTGGAACAGCTGCTTCGACAGCGTGTTGGAACATTGTGCCAGCGTGGGGGATCGCAAGGAAAATGCTTGGCTGTGCCCCGATTTGCTCGACGCGATCTCGTCGCTGCATCGATCTGGCGATGCCCACTGCATCGAGGTCTACGACCGCGACGGAACCCTCTGCGGGGGACTGTATGGGATCGCCGTTGGAGCTGCGTTTTCGGCCGAATCGATGTTCCATCTGCAGAGTGATGCGTCGAAGGCGGCGGTCTGTGGACTGGTCGCGGTCTTGCGCCACGCCGGCTTTGAATTGATGGACATTCAGCAAACCTCGCCTCATTTGCTCGCCTTTGGCGCTGTCGAAATCGATCGCTGCGATTATCTTGTAGCTCTCCAGCGGGCGCTGGGCAAACAGCCGTCGTGGCCCGCGACGACCGAACATCCGATCCCCATCGACCGGATTGGCGCGGAGGATTGAGCGGCGGTGAAATCCGATCGCCCCCCTGCCCTGCCCCGTTTTGTATTTGAACCCAACTTGCGAGCCGAACAAGACTTATGACCAGCGAACTACGACAGCGAATCTATCAACAACTTGCCAGCGTCGAACTGATCGACCCGCATACCCACATCAACCCATTGGATGCCGGTTCGCATACGCTGGTCGATATCTTGGGCTACCACTATTACACCGAACTGGCCCACTCGGCCGGCATGCCACGCGAGCAGATCGAAGATCCCGCAATTTCGGCGAAGGAGAAAGTGGGCCGGCTGATCGAAGGCATTGGCCCGATCGATAACACGATCCAATACAGTTGGTTGATCGATATCTGCCAGCGGTTCTTCGGTTTCGAAGGCGACCGTTTGGACGCGTCGAACTGGGAAGCGTTGTTTGATTCGTCGGAGGCGCAGATGGCCGACGCGGGATGGAGCGACGAGGTGCTGCGACGTAGCAACGTCAAGTCGGTCTTTTTGACCAACGATTTCGACGACCCCTTGGCCGGCTTCGACACCGCCAAATATGTTCCTTGCCTGCGGACCGACGATCTGGTTTTCCATCTTGGCAAACCCGAGGTGCGGCAGCGATTGGAAGCCGCGACAAAAGTTTCGGTTGGCAGTTGGACCGAATTGCGGGAAGCGATCGGCGTGCTGTTCGAACACTTTACGACGAACAACGCCCGCGCGTGTGCGATCTCGATTCCGCCATCGTTTGCTCCCGAACCGGTCTCCGACGGCCGCGTTGAGACGGCGTTGGATGCTGTGCTAAAGGATGGCGTCAATGCTGACGAAAGTCATCTGCGGGCGCTCAGCCACCGCATCTTCTGGACCTTGGCCGAGATGTGTGACCAATACGAATTGCCTTTCGATCTGATGATCGGCGTCAATCGTGGCGTCTACCCGACGGGCGTCTTCCAAGGGCAAGACCTCTACGACAGCCGCGTCTCGTTGATTCAGTATCAACAACTGTTGAACGCCTTCCCGCGGGTCACTTTCCCGATCAGCGTTCTGGCGAGCGTCACCAATCAGGAACTAGCCAGCTACGCTTGGATCTTCCCTAACGTTGTCACCAATGGACACTGGTGGTACAGCAACACGCCAAGCATCATCGAACGCGACGCAGCGCATCGCTTGGAAGCGGTTCCGCGAACCAAGCAGATCGGATATTACAGCGACGCGTACAAGCTGGAGTTTGTCGCACCGAAGTTCGACATGTATCGCAAGATCTTGGCCAAGGTGTTGGAAGAATATTACGTGATCGATCGATCGTGGAGCGAAGAGCGAGCTGTCGAGTTCGGCACGCAAGTTCTACGCGGCAACGTCGAAACGACGTTCAAGATCTCGTAGACAGCAGCTTTTTCACCCTCCCCCAAACGCAGTTTGTAGGGGAGGGTCGAACGAGCGTAGCAAAGTTCGGGGAGGGGAGTTCTCGATTCAAATCTGGGCCGGTTAATGGTTGCTGGTATGCCCTCCCCGGAAAACTTGCTAAACGCTTGTTTTTCGACCCTCCCAGCTTCGCCGGGCGGGTGAAGTTATGGAGTGGCGATGTATCTCAATCGTGAGTTTTCACTATAATCTCATGTTCGTGGGCTCACTCCCCTGCCCTGCTCCGATCGCTTGTTGTGGAAGAGTCTATTTCTATGCCCGAGCCTGCTGACGACTCTGCCAACTCGCCGCTGTCGCATCTCTACGAACTGGGGAAGGTGACCGTCTTTTATCTTCCGTCGCACAAGTTGGACGATCCGCGGTATTACCAGGGAACGCAGACCGCGCGGACGGCGACTCACGATTTCATGATGGATCGCTACCGGGCGTACACGCATTCTCCCACGCCAGTCAAAGGCTATTGGGTCGATTTCAATGGCCAGTTGGTGCACGACGTGATGGAGCGGTTCGAGGTCTCGTTTGGCAGTGAAGCGGAGTTCGAGCGGTTGATCATTTTTTTGATCGAACTGTGTGGGCGGTTGAGCGAAGACGCGGTCTACGTGACACGAGGCGAGCGGAGTTTTCTGGTCCACGGCCAGCCGCGGCAAGAGATCGCAAGCGACAGCGGGCATGACAACCGATAGTGTTTTGAGATGGACCGCCATGAATCCGATCGATCCTCCCCGTCTGCTGGGTCCCTCGTTGGGATCGGTGATCTTCAAGTCGCAGCCGGAGGACTTTGAGGTCGAAGAACTGCTTCGCTTCGAACCATCGGGCGAAGGGGAACATTGTCTGGTTTGGTTGGAGAAGCGGCATCGCAATACCAACGATGTCGCGTCAGAACTGGCGACCAAGCTGGGGCTGCGAAAGCGGTTGATCAGCCACTGCGGCTTGAAGGACAAAGAGGCGGTGACGCGGCAGTGGTTTAGTCTGCATCTACCCGGAAAGCCGTCGCCGTCGGCCGAGGATTTGACGGTCGAAGGGGTTCGCGTGTTGCGGATCGTGCGCCACTTGCGCAAGCTGCACCGCGGCGCGCACGATGGCAATCGCTTTTGGATCCGATTGCGAGGCTGTGAGTTCTCCAAGGAAGCCGCCGCCGCGCGATGGCAGCAGATGATCGACCGTGGCGTTCCGAACTACTTTGGCACCCAGCGGTTTGGCCGCGACGGTGGGAACGTGCCACAGGCGCTGCGATGGTTCAAGGACGAGATCCAAGTCCGCGATCGGATGCTGCGTGGGATCCTGTTGTCCGCCGCCCGCAGCTATCTGTTCAACGCCTGCGTCGGTCACCGCGTGCTCGACGGGACATGGGATACGCCGCTGTCGGGCGACGTGTTTGGGTTCGCCGACAATCGCAGCCTCGTCCTGCCGCACAATCTGCATGGCGATGAAGCCGATCGAGTACGGCAGGGAGCTCTGGAGTTAACCGCTCCGCTATGGGGCGAAGGGGAGCTGCAGAGCCAAGCCGCAGTCAAAGCGATGGAAGAGCAAGTCGTCGCTGCCTATCCCGAGCTGTTGGCCGGTTTGGCTCAGTTCAATCTGCGGCAAGAGCGGCGTGTGATGCGGCTGCGCCCACTGTCGGCGGAACTGACCTGGGAGTCCGATTCGACACTCGTGCTGCGGTTCGATCTTCCCAAAGGAACCTACGCCACGACGCTGCTGCGCGAGTTGGTCGATATTGGTTAACGCCGATGAAGTGTTGTATCCCTTCACCCGCCCGAGCGGAGCTGGGAGGGTCGGGAAACGAGCGTTTAGCAAGTTTTCCGGGGAGGGTTTGACCGCTGGTTCGATCGCTGGCGATTTACCTTGTGACTCGCCTCCCCGAACTTTGCTTCGCTCGTTCGACCCTCCCCTTCAAGCTGCGCTTGGGGAGGGTGAATTTTTGCAAGCCGACGGCTTCAACACGGTTGCCCGTTCATAAGGTTTAGCTTGGCGGTTGGTGCTGTTGGACGATGTCCAGGTGGACTTCGTGCATCGGCAACCAGAAGTCGTTTTTGAGTTTGGGATCGTTGGAGCGGACGATGTTCAGGCTGACTTGCAGCTTCTTCAGCGCCGTGTCGAATTGGCTCTTCGTGCACGCGAGCCTTTCGATCGCTCGCTTTCGCAGCGGACCGGTGTAGTCGGGTTCGAGGCGGATGAATTGGTAGATCTCTTGTGCCAGCGAATCCAATTCGCAGGCCGGTTGGAACGCTGCGGGATAATGGACCTCGCGGAAGTACTGCATCTCGATCAACGCGGCATCGCCACCGGGCACTTTTCCGTAGAAGACCGATTCGGGATAGGTCTGCGGAATCCGAGTCTTCCAGTCCCAAACCGCTTTGACCTTAGGGCTCCATCCGCCTTCCTTGGGCTTCGCCTCCGGTAGATCGGTGTTGTCCCACAGCGACGGGTAATTCGAACATTGGCTGCCAAAGACCGTGCAGACTTTGTGAGTTAGCACAAATTGGTAGGCTTGATCAAATGTCTTTAGCATTGGAGCGAGACCCGGCAGGACTGGTAGTGTTTCAAATTGAGGTATCAGCCGCCACGCGTTAGCGTCCGGTTCCCTCCCCCCCCTGGCAACCGGACGCTAACGCGTGGCGGCTGAGTTGCGCAGGTGCAACGGAATGGTGTGGCTGAGGGCCGCCGTTACAACGGTGTCGATGGTTGTTGCAGGTGAATGTTTCCAGGTGTGGAGCCCGATGTCGGTTCGTCTTGCAGGATGAAGCTGGCGGTCAGGATCGCGGCGGCTGCCAACAGGTTGCAGAAGACGGCCAGCACCCAGAACGGCATCGCGTTGCGGGCCGCTGGTTGGCAATATTTGATGCCGCGAGCGTATCCGACAAATCCGATCGCAAACGAGAGGACGGCGACAAAGACCAGGATCATTCCCAGGGTGGTAACGGCCCACCGCGGTTCGGCGTTGGGCATCACCTTGGCAATCGCCAGCCCCGTCGCCATCGATGCCAGCCCGGTCCGGACCCATGCCGAACAGGTTCGCTCTTCGGCCATCAGCGTTCGATCCAAACCGGTGTCGGGCTGGGCGTTGGCGTTCTGGCTCTCTGGATTCACGCTATCGTTGCTCATCGGACGCCTTGTCGAGAAGTTGTTCGGCTCGCTGCCGTTGTAAAATCTGTTCCATGACTTCCAGTTCGGTGTAATACATCGCACTGGGGTCGATTCCTTGATGGTCGAGCCACTGCAGGTGCTTCGTCATCGCCGGTTGGCGGGCGTAGGCTGGCAGGATCACCAGCCAAACGACCGCGACGCCAGCGATGGCAAGCACCAATGAGAGCAGCTTTTTGGTGTCGGTTAGACCGATCATTGTTCAACCACAGGGGCAAAGACGACTTCGAACATCAGGTAGGCCATCAGCAGGGTCAGGCACAGGTTCAGTGTCTGGCCGCAGACGTAAAGGATCAACGGCTTGCCACCCTTGAGTTGCGGAAGGAGTTGCTTGAAGTTGGTCTCCAGCCCGATGCTGACAAAAGCGAGGCAGAAGAGCCAGCCACGCAGCGTTTTGGTCGAGCCTTTGATCATCGCGTTGATCAATTCGGGGCCGGCGGTCATCGTCGAATAGAGTACCGAAAAGAGGATCGACATCGCCACGAAACCGAGGACAAATTTGGGGAAGCGGTACCAGATCTCCGAGGCTCCCACGCGGGGCGCCGACGGGTCGCGTTCGACATACGTCACCCAATAGATCGCGACACAAAAGGCTGTCACGCCGATCAGGATGTTCTGGATCATCTTCACCGTCGCGGCAACTTCTAACGCTTCGTCGCCCAACACCGCACCGGCGGCGGCGACCGCGCCTGTCGAATCGATCGTACCGCCCAGCCAGGCACCGCCCAGAGTCGGGCTCATTCCCGTCGCTTTGATGATCGCGGGCAGCACGACCATCATGATAACGGTGAAGCTGAGCGACATGCCGATAGCAAGCGATAGCTCTTCCTTTTTGGCTTTGCACGAGGCCGCGGTCGCGATCGCCGCGGAGACGCCGCAGACCGACATGTCGGCCGAGATCACCATGTTCAACGATCGCGATGGGATCTTCAAAACCTTCTGGCCGAATATGTAAGTGGATACCAAGACGATTGGCGTTACGACCCAGGCGACAAAGACGCCAGGCAGGCCAAGAGCCAACAAGCGGCTCATCAATACCTCTGCTCCCAGTAGCACCAAACCGGTCTTGATGAAGAACTCCGTCATGATCGCGGGCCGCAAAAATGCCGGAGTGCCGATTGTGTTACTGATGATCAATCCGACCAGCAGTGCCCACAACGCGTATTCCAGGTTGTACGCCTTGAGCACGCTTTGCCCGGCCAGCACGTAGGCCAGCGTGGCGAGCAGGAAGACGATCGGGAACCCTGCCAGAAAGGCGGCTGCCGATTTGCCGCGACACCACATCGCGAAACCGCACAGGACCGCCAGCACGAGGAAGACGCCGCCGATGCCGACCAGTTTGCCATCGAGTGACGCCAGCGGATCCGCTTCCCAGGAGCCCGGCTTGGAGAGGTACGCCTTCAGAGGGCTCACGACTTCCAAAGGTTCTCCCATCCCGATGCTTTCGGCCAGCCCATCGGGCCGCCCCAGCCAGACCGCACCAAATGCAAAGACCAACAAAAGTGCGGCACACCAAATCGCCCACCAGTCTTCGGCGGTCCGCATGTCGGTCCATAAACTGTGGCGCTCCGGAGGCAACGTGACCGTGTCATCACCGTCGGGGGCGGCATCGTTGTCGGATGGTTGAGAACCTGGTTCGTTGCTCATCGTGAATACTTTCGTCGTTGGTGGGAGAATGGTGGGGGAAGCCGACAGCTTTGGGGACTGCAGCTTAAACTAAATCGCTTAATTCGATTGGCGGTTGCCGCTGGCCGCTCTTTGCTTGGCGGCGCAGCTCATGCTGGCGCGAACCAATTGCAGCAAGCGGATCAGTTCTTTCTGCTCCTTCTGTTTGAGGCCGTTGATCAAGTTGTCTTCAAATTCGCGAAGCTCTTCGCTGGCGGGACGAACAAGCTTTCTGCCCGCGTCGGTGATCGCGACATACACGGTCCGCCGGTCCTCTTCGGATCGCTCGCGCGTGACGAGATCGCGGCGCAGCAAACGGTCGACCAGCGCGGTGACGGCGGGGACGATTTGCACCAACCGGTCACCGATTTCGCCACAGGTTAGCGGGCGATCTTCCATGTCCAGGATTCGCAACAGGTTGTATTGCGAAAACGTCAACTCGCGAGGACGGAAAAATTGTGACAGTTGATTGTCTAGTTGGTCGCCAGTTCGTGCCAGGCTGACAATCGCCTCTTGGGCAACGCTCGCAAAGGGTTGGCAGCGTTTTAATTCGTGACGCAGGTCGTCCATCGGTTGGATGCTCGTAGGCAGGAGGGGGGCGATCGCGGGTGGGGGAGACGCTGAAAGACGTTGACTCAGTAAAATCTTATGGATAAAATAATCGGCGATCAAGCGTTGTTTGCCGATTTTTGGCGGATCGGTCGTTAGCGCCCTTCGAGGCTCCGGTTTTCGGTCGCCCGTTGGGATTTTCTACCCCCCCTGCCCTGCCTCACGTTATGCCTACCATGCAAACCACAGCCATCATCGGTGGCGGCTTCAGCGGAACGCTGGCGGCCGTCAATCTCGCTCGCTTTGCCACCACGCCTCAACGCGTCGTGATCATCAACTCGGGGCGTCCGTTTGGTCGCGGCACCGCCTATGGAACCACTCGCGGCGAACATTTGTTAAACGTTGCGGCGCGGAACATGTCGGCGTTTCCCGACCACCCCAGCCACTTCTTCGATTGGTTGCGATCGCGCTGCGATTACGACGGACTCAGCGACGATGTGCTGCGAGAGACGTTTATCCCGCGGCGGATCTTCGGCGACTATGTTCGTGGGTTGGCATCGCATTATTTGGGCGGAGCCGATCCTCGCAGCCAAGTCGAGTGTCAGGTCGTCGAGGATTCAGCCGTCGACATCCAGCCGCGCGGCGAGAACGGCGGTGTGGTGATGTTGGAGCATGGCGATCCGATCGAAGCGGAGTCGGTGCTGCTGGCAACGGGCAATCAGCCGCCGGCTGGGCTGCCGGGATCGGGCAAACTGGCCAACGATCGTCGCTACTGCGGCAATCCCTGGACAGCGTGGCATGAAAACCTGCCCGACGACGACAAGCACATCGTGATCTTGGGGACTGGGCTGACCGCTGTCGACGTGATCGTGACGCTACGGCACAAAGGATGGAACGGCAAGATCACCGCGATCTCGCGGAATGGGATGCTGCCTCAGCGTCACTTCCGTGGCATCGCCTGGCCGACCTCGATCCCCGACGACGGCCAGACGCGATCGTTGAAGGAGTTGGTTAGCCTGATCCGACAGGACTGTCAGCGGTTGCGTGGTGCCAGCCAAAACCCAGCGATCGCTGTCGACAAGTTGCGCAGCCGAACGCAGATGTTGTGGCGGAATCTTTCGATCGATGAAAAACGCCAATTCTTGAAGGACTATGCGGCCGATTGGAATGTGATCCGGCATCGCATTGCCGGGCCGATCCACGACGCGGTCACCGATTCGTTGGACTGTGGGCAGTTGACGATCCTTCCCGCCACGATCGAATCGTTGGATGCGGGGGAGACGTCGATCGAAGTTCAATTGGCTGCCGGCGGCGATGGTCCCGATCGGATTCATGGCGACATGGTGATCAATTGCACCGGGCCGAAGTCGCGGTTTTCCGATTCGCAGATTCCGCTGTACCGCGCCCTGTTCGATCGCGGCATCGCCAAGCCGGATGCGATGGACATGGGAATCGCCGTCACCGATGACTTTGCGGTCGTTGGGGATGATGATCGCCCGTCGCCCTTTCTGTATGCGATCGGTCCGATCTTGAAGGGGACTCTGTGGGAAACGATCGCCGTACCCGAGCTTCGCCAGCAAGCGATGGCGGTCGTCCAAACGATTCTCAAGCAAAAACCGATTCGCGTGGCCAGTCCCGAGACGATCGAGTACTGCATCTAACCTCGACCCTGTTGGCGACTGCTTAGACGCGTCTGTTTCCTACCAGTCATCACGCTCGCGATCGGGGTTCCGCCTGCCGATCGCCTGCGATCGGGTCGCGTGAAGGTACCGCCCCGCCCTGCCCTGCCCCGATCTCTTGTCGTCAGCTCCAGGTGGTCTGGAGGATTGTGGTGTGGTGTTGAGTCAATGTTGAGCGAAGAAGGATCCCCGGCTGATTTCACCTGCCGGGGCGATAGCGTTTATCATCATGGCTCCCCTGCCCTTCTCCCTTTGCTCGCCTGGAGTTTGTCATGATGTTTCGCTCTGCAGCCTTTCCTTTGTTGTTCGTCTTGGGGCTGATGGCTTCGATTGTTCGGGCGGACGAACCTGTCGCCAAGGAGTATTCCACCGTGATGCTCTCGGGCGACTGGGTTCCGGAGGATCCTCACCAGATCGATTTCGACAACCTGCCTAGGATACCCTCTCAGTATGTCGTGATCAGCGATGTGCGGAAGTCAAAGGGTGTGCACCAGCACAATTATTTGACCTTCCACGCTGGGAAATACTGGGCGATGTGGAGCGATGGGCCGGCGGTCGAGGATCGTGTTGGTCAACGCGTTTCGTACGCGACCAGCAAGGACGGGATCGACTGGAGCAAGCCGCGGTACCTAACGCCCGAACCGCCGGGATCGGGCAAGGGTTCCAAATATTACAACACGCGCAGGAGCAAAGGCTTTCGTTGGATCTCGCGTGGCTTCTGGCAGCGCGATGGCGAACTGCTGGCTCTCTGTTCGCTCGACGAAGCTGCCGGCTTCTTCGGTAAAAGTCTCCAACTGCGGGCGTTCCGCTGGGACGAAGATGAAGGTGACTGGAGCGACCATGCTTTGGTACACGAGAACGCCATCAACAACTTCCCGCCAAAAAAGCTTCCCGGTGGCGATTGGATGATGTCCCGCCGAACGTGGGACTACTCCAAGCGTGGCGTCGATTTTTTAGTCGGTGGCGTCGATGCGATCGACGAATGGGATTCGTTTCCCGTGCTTGGCACGAGTCAGGAATTGGCGGCCGAGGAGCCGTATTGGTGGGTGCTGCCCGGTGGGCGTTTGACGGCGCTGTTCCGCGACAATCGTCGCAGCGGATACCTGTATCGATCGTTTTCCGAAGACGGCGGCCGGACGTGGAGTCGGCCGCACCGCACCGATTTTCCGGATGCGCGGTCGAAGTTCAGCGGAGTTCAGTTGGCGGATGGTCGCTTTGTGTTGGTCTCCAATCCGCATCCAAAGCGACGCGATCCGCTGGCCCTTTCGGTTAGCGACGACGGTGTTGTCTTCACGAAGATGGGCTATCTCGCTGGAGGGCGGCACGTCGATTATCCACATGTGATCCAACAGGACGGCCATGTGCTGGTCGCCTTCGCCACGCAAAAGCAGACGGTGGAAGTGCTGAAGATCAATCTGGAGGATATCGACGCGTTAACGATGCCCGATAAACCGCTGGCCGTCCCGCCGCCGTATCAGCCGCAAGCTGGCGATACGATCGTGGATGCCGGCAACAGTGATCAAGTGACCGTCACCGGGCCATGGAGATCGAGCGACCGCGATTCCGAGCGGCATGGCGACGGCTATCTCGTTCTCGATCCAACAGCTGGTGGCGCGGTTCGGTTCGACTTGAACGTGCCGGAGAAAGGGAACTATGAGATCTTTGCGATGTGGAGTGCCCGAGGGCAACGGGCGAAAGAAGTTCCGTTTGCGATCACTCACGACGATGGAACAAAGACAGTCCGCGTTGATCAGCGACGCGATGGCGGCGTCTGGAACAGCTTGGGGACGTATTCGTTTTCCCCGGCCAAAGCGTCGGTCGAAGTGGCTGTAGAGAAAGCGAAGAACTACGTCATTGTGGATGCGATCTTGGTGGCACCGCGTCGATAGTTATCGCTGCACATAAATCGGCAAGTAGGCTAAGCCGGTGGTTTGTTAGCTGGAGTTGTCGTGTGAGGCAGTCGGTCGATGAGATGAGGAGTTGTTGTTAACGGTCCGAGCGGGCGATCGATCGACTAGCCAAACAGTTCTTCTGTCGGCTGAAGGGCCGATGGTGAGATCCGTCGGCCGAACTTGTCACTGTAGAAATCCCAAGTGACATTTTTGCACAGCGGTTTGTAATGCTTGATTACATCGCGGGCTGGACGCTGGAACGCGACGATGCCTTGGCTGTTCGCTTGGTTCGACTTTGACACTCGAGCAATGTCGGTGGGGTGAGTTGTCAGTAGGCTCGGCTGCTCCGCTTGCATCTCTTTGTCGATCTGCATCAAGTCGGTAGTCGGGAGCGACTGGCGAGCCCAGTCGCCGACAAGGATCATGTCGTCGGCGAGTTTGCCTTGTTGGAAGAGTTCAAACAGTTGGCCGATCATGATTGCTTGGGAATGTCCCAGCACGCGTAGGTCTCGCGACGTTTGAGCAAATGTCTCGCTGCCGACGAGTCCATATTCGTAGCGATCGGCGTCGTATTCCATCTGTCGCAGCAAGCCGCAGCTGATCGCATTGCTGGCGACCATAAAGCACCATAGAACACCGCGGGTACCGACGACACAAACCTGAGCTAGTTGGAGGACGAGGCCGATCCGGTAGTCCGATTCTTGAATCGCATCCTCTAACATCTCATCCAGAGCATCGCGTTGGTAGACAACTCGGGTGAACCACCAATTGATCTTTCGAATCAGCATCGTCGCCCCCATCCCGATCCGTTGGGAGAAGTGTCCAAATTCGTGCGCCAAGACGCCCGCGAGTTGTTGCATCGAGAGACCGGCCAGCAGTGGAACCCCAATCGTCAGGACCATGTTTCCGGTGGCGACGCTGAACAGCCCGCCCGCCGGTTGTGCCGAAGCGTTGACATCGTAATCGACATCGATTCGCGTCGGCTTCGGCGCCCCAACGGCTTCACATATCTGGTCGACGAATTCGAACAGCAAAGGTTCTCCACGCCGCGTCAGCGTGCGTCGCCGCGAGTCGGATGCGATTCGAAAGAAGAGTGGCTTGATGAGAAACAGGACCGTCACGACTCCTGCAATCGCCGGTGCGAGAACGGCCACGATATAGAAGATCGCCGCGCGGCCATGAGGGATGTGTGACATCAGTCCCGGAATGGTTACCGCGATGTAGTAGAAGACTCCAAATCCGGAAGCTGCGACCAACGCCAGGTAGGCCAGTGGGAGGATCGCCATCGCTATACCGACCAGCAGCAGTTGCAGGCGGTAGCCCATCGCAACCGGTTTACGCGGCAGTTTAGCGGTGAAGCCGGCTAGTAGTTCTTGAGATGTCAGCCGTTTGGCATCGTTGGCTTGCGTTTGCGCATTGACCAGCTGCTGCGCCTGGTCGATCGCTTCGGAGAGATCGGCAAACGGTTGGTCGCTCGAAGCGATGGGGAACTCCTCTTGGTCCGCCGTAGAGGGCTGGCTGGGAGGATTTGATGAGTCACCGAGATCCGCCGTAAGCGGCTGGCGCCTTGCCGCGTCGGAGGGCTTCGGCTGTGTCCGCTGCGGATTGCTTGGGGGCGGGATTTTAAGTGCGGTGCCGCACTTGTTGCATTTTGCTGAACGTCCAGCGGCCGCAGATGGTGCCCGCAATTGCTTCGAGCACTGTGGGCAGGGAAAGCGAACGTAGGATTCGGTAGCCATGATGCGGACTCGACGATGCTGGGCCGGTTGCAGTGAGCAGTGGCTCAGTATAACTGGTCAACGTGTTAGTTTGTTGTTCCGCAAAAGGTGGGTTTGGTTTCCCGGGGGGCGGTGAAGTTAGTCGCTCTCCGTACGACGGAGTTGACGCTACCGTGGCGCATAAAAAAACAGGTGATGTCCGCTGGGAAAGCGGACGCCACCTGTTGCTGAATCGATCAATTAGCTTGCGTTCAGTTGGCGCGTGCCAAGTTCTGACGCTTGAGGGCTTCGACGTAATCGCGAGTGATGTTCAAGACTTCGTCGTTGTAGAAGTTGTGACGGAAGACTTCATCGTCGGGCATCTCTGCTTCCAACAATTGCTTCTCCTCTTCCTTCTGCGAATCGAGTTCCTTGCGACGCGCGAAGAACTTGTCCTCTTGCAGCGAGACGAACTTCTCCGACTTCTGTCGTTGGTACGATTCGATGCGGCGCAACAGGTCGACAAACTCGTCGGACTTTTCGATCCGGTTTGCGGAATTGGTTCGGACCGTGTTCAACACATCGGCTCCCATCATGTTGTATTTACGATGCTTTGTCTTTTCGACACGATCGTGTTCCAACGCGTATTCCAGATCGGCTTCGCCAACATCCATATGCGTTGTCAACGAAGGCAGGATGATGTCGGCTTTGACACCTTCCTTCTGAGTGCTTTCGCCGTCGGGCAGGTAGAATTGTTGCAACGTAACTTTCAAGGCTCCGAAGTTCGGGGCGCGATTGCTTCGCAGGATCTCTTGGCCGAGGTCCATCAGAGTTTGCACGGTTCCCTTACCGTGAGTTGCTACGTCGCCAACGACGATGCCCCGTCCGTAGTCCTGGATCGCACCGGCGAGAATTTCGCTGGCACTCGCGCTGAACTTACTGGTCAGAACAACAAGCGGTCCGTCCCACGCGACGCCACTGTCTTCATCGGCATAGGGAGTGACTTGTCCGTCGCTGTCTTTGACTTGGACCACGGGGCCTTGATCGATGAACAGGCCGGTCAGATTGATCGCTTCGGTGAGGCTGCCACCGCCGTTCATCCGCAGGTCCAAGATAACCGCTGCGATGCCGTCGTCTTTGAATTCGTTCAAACGATCGCGAACGTCCTTGGTGCTGCTGCGATAATCGCGAGCGTTGCGACGAGCGGCTTCCATGTCCAGGTAGAAGCTAGGCAGGCTGATGTAGCCGATCTTCATCTTGGGTCCGGTCTCGCCATCGGTCTCAACGACTTGGCTGCGGGCAGCGCTGTCTTCGAGTTCGACTTTGGCACGCGTGATCGTGAGGATCTTCGTCTCGCCGGTGCCGCCCGACTTGATGCCCAGTCGGACAATCGTGCCAGCGTGGCCGCGGATCTGTTCGACCACGTCGTCCAGTGGCATTTCGACGATGTCGACCATTTCGCCATCGGTCCCCTGCCCTACGCTGACGATGTAGTCATCGGCTTTCAGTTCGCCCTGCTTGTGGGCGGCTCCGCCGGGGATGACTCGCGACACGACGGTGTGTCCATCTTTCTCACGCAGTGCGGCGCCGATCCCTTCCAGGTTCAGACGCATCATGATGCGGAAGTTGTCGAGCGATTTAGGCGACATAAAGGTTGTGTGCGGATCGTAGCTGGTGGTGACCGAAGTCAGGAACAGTTCCAGCAATTGATCCGAATCGGTCTCGTGCCAACGCTTTTGGTTTCGCTTGTAGCGACGCAGCAGTTTGGCTTTGGGGTCTTCGAGATCTTCTTGAGTTGGTTTGTATTCTTCGCCCGATTCTTCCGCCTTGCGTTTGCGTTCCAGGGCTTCGTCTTTGGCGACCAGCAGATTGAATTTGATCTGGCGACGCCAGCGGTCTTTCGCTTCTTCGGGCGAGGTTGGATAGCGGGCTGCATCGGGTTCGACCACGATCGATTCATCGGTGGTGAAGTCGAAGTCTTCGTTGAGCAACGCCTCGGCGACGGCGACGCGTTCATCGATTCGTTGCAGGAAGCGTTTAAAGACGACGTAAGCGACGTCCAGGTTGCCGCCTTTGACCATGTCGTCGATCGTCAGGTTGTAGCGGGCAAACTCATCGACGTCCGACTGGTAGAAGTAGAGCTTCATCGGGTCGAGCGATTTGAGGAACAATTCCATCGCGCGGGCGCTGAGTTCGTCGTTGAGTCCGGTGCGCGACACGTGTCGGCGTTCCAGTAGAGCTGCGACGATCTTCGCCACGTTTTGGTCGGTTTTGGTCGGCGCGACCAGATCTTCAGCTGCGCAAGGACTAATTTGCGGGGCGGCGAAGATGATCGCGCAGAAGGCCGACAACAGCAGTGGCCGGACGAAGCGGGGTTGGGGAGACGTCATTGAAGCCATACTTGAGTTCCGATTTGGTAAAGACACGTCGCGTCGGACAGGCGAACCTTGGTCCACGATGTTCATAGTAGAACAGGGTTCAGAATATCACAAGTTCGATCGGCTGATAGCAAATGCGTCCGGGGAGGCATTAGGGCCGGCGTATATAAGCTCGCAAGCGGCGCATCGGCGGTGTCGATTCGACCCGCTAGCACGATCGTCAGGGCTCGCGTGTCGCGGTGGGGAGGCCAGCAGAGATCCCGCGTTTTCGCGCGGAATCGAGCGTTTTGCGTTCCTTTACTGAGTCCCGCCGCTCAATCGGATCGCCCACCACAGCTGGTTCAAGGCAGCTTCGTCGGTATCGGTAAGCTTGCGGATTCGCTTGGCTGCCTCGAGTTGTTGGTCGCCCACTTGGGGATTTCCCGCAACGTAGAAAAGATGTTTTACCTGTTGCTCAAAACCTCCCTTTTTACTCAACGAGGCGAGCCAGCCGGCCGGCAGCGTGTTGGTTGCATCGTTTGCAGGGAAGGCTCGGCGAAGCGATTCGAGCCGCAGGTCGGCTGGGGATTTGGGTTTCGGTTTGCCGCCAGAGCCGTTGTCGTTTGCTTGGGCTAGCAGTCCCGAGGGGGCGACGAGCGAACCCTTGCCGCTGGCGCGGTTGAACGTTTCGGTTGCGGCGATCAGTTCTTTGAACGACCAGTTTCGCGGTTGGTTTGAAAAGCCAGCAAACGCTCGCTGTTGCAGTTCAGCCCGGTTCAGCGACGCTTCGGTGGCAGCCAGCGAATCTTGGTCGAAGGGCGAGAGAGGCGATTGCAGCCGCATTGGGCGGGCGGCGATGATCCAAGCCACCGCCGCGCCGAGGTCGTAGTCGTGGGCTCGCAGTTGTTCGGCCATCAGGTTTCGCACCGCGATGAACGCTTCGTCCGCCGGGGGTGCCAACGGGTCGCTGGTCCGTCCGACGATGCGATTCCCGTAGATGACTTTCCAGAGTCCGTTGATCGTGGCTCGCGCCAGTTGATCGCTGTGCTCGATGCTCGCCGCCAGATCGCGCAGATTGGTGGGACCGCCCGGAAGAGGCGAATCGCCGATCCAGTCGCCGACAACCGCTGGCGAAGCGACGGCTTGGCGTCCGTCTTCGGATTCGTAGAAGACAGCGTCTTTGGAGCGATCGCGCTGCAGGTCCAACGCGATCTTCAGGCCGCCCTGCTGCCCCAGTTGCCACTGAACGCCGGTCTGGAAGATCGCATTCAGGTTCCAGTAATTGTGTTGGGTTATGTTCCCTTCCAGCGGGTGCGTGTGGCAGCGTCCACAGCCGACGTCGAGGTCCAGCAGGACATCGCAGAACTGATTGGTCAGCGGAATCGCAGATGCGCCAGCTAGCCCGGCCATCCAGAGCGTCGCCGGTTCAAACGAATCGTCTTCTGGCGACGAAGAACCCTCGGAAGTGAGCATCTGCTGGACCAGCGTGTCGAAGGCTTGTTCGCCGCGGAAAGTCGTCGCAAACAGCTTGCCAGCTTCCTCTCGCTGAGCCGCCGACAATTGACTCCACGCCGCTTCGCCGAGCAGGTGTTGCGCCCAACGAGAGCCGAGGTGATCGGAGGTTTGCCGATCGTCGATGTATTGGTCGATCAGCGCGTTGATATCGCCGGCGGTCAGATTGCGAACCGCTTCGGTATCCAAAACGTTGGCTGTCGAACGCCCTGCGACGGCCGTCGCAAACCGTTGGACCATCTGGTCGGCGGAGATCTCGGTTTGCGGGCGAATGTCCATCCGCTGCCACGCTTGTTCCAGCAGTTGGTCGACGCGTTGCACGATCTGATCGGCTGGCAACCGTTCGACCACCGGTTGGTTGGCGATCGCTGATGGTGCGGGGGTGTCGGTCGGTTCTTTCGCTGGGGCGTTAAACGGCAGGTCGTTGATGCCGATTTCAAACTTGCGAGGCTCTACAGGTTGATCGACGATCGCGTCGACGGTTGGAGCGTCATCGGTCAGCGGTGTCGCTGCGTGTGGATCGGCGATGCCGGCGATTTCAGCTGCCGACGGTTGAGCAGTCTGTTGGTCGTTGGCTGGTTGCGACGGAGTGCTTTGGGCGATGCCAGGATCGGCAGCCGGTGGTTGTCGCAGTTCCCACAGGTAGCCGCCGACGGCGATCAGCAGCGCAGCGGCGAGGGGTAGCGGCAGCCAAGCATTGGAGCGTTGCTTGGTGTTTCGCGTGGTTTCGATCCGCGGCAGCGCCACGGTTGGGTTCTGTTCGGCTTCCAGAATCGCCAGTACTTGCACGGAGACATCCGGCGGCGTCGCCTCTTCGAGGGCTTCGCCAAGCATCGTCTCCAGCAATTGGTCGAACGCCGGATCGTCTATGTCAGTTTCGTTTGGACGCATTCTTTTAGCTGTTGTTTTGCTCGCTGCACCAAATTCTTCGCACCATGTTCGGTGATACCCAACTTGTCGCCAATTTCGACCCGCTTTGCATCGTCGGTGAATCGCATACGGAGCGCCAGTTGGGCTCTGTCGGTCAGCCCTTGCAGGCATTCATTGAGAGCGCTGATAAATTCTTCGCCGTCTTCTTCGGCACCGATCCAGCGATCCCAGACCGCATCGAGCGATTCGATCGCTGCGACTAAGTGCATTCGCTTGTCGCGACGCTTGAGTGATATGAACAGGTTCCTCGCGATCCGCCGCAAATAGGCGGCGGTCGCTTCATCGCTGTATTGGTTAAAGGGTGGACGCCGCAAGATCGTCAGGAAGGTTTCTTGAGTCAGATCGTCGGCGGTCGAATTGTCGCAACCGAGCAGGCGCAGGTATCTCCATACGCCAGCTTGGTGACGCGTGATCAATTCCTGCGGGCTCAAATCAGTTTCGCTTCTTTGCGACACTGCCGATCTATCCACAATCACTTTCTGAAATCTTCTGAACCTCCAGTTTACGTGAGATCCAAGTGCCTTGGTTTCCGTTCGTGCTAAACGAACAGATCCTTGATGATCTTACCACCGCCAGCGATTTTCATCGGCCGACGGTTGTTGGCGGTATAGGTTGTATCGGGTGAGATGCCAAGGGCTTTGCAAACCGATGTCATCACATCCTCGGAACTGTACGGTTCGGTTTCGACCGCCGTACCATCGCTGTTCGTCTCGCCGATCGCGATACCACCCTTCATTCCCGCTCCGCCGACAACCACGCTCCAGGCTCGCGCGAAGTGATCGCGGCCAGCGTTTTGGTTGATCCGCGGAGTACGGCCGAATTCACCCATCCAAATGATCGCTGTATCCTGCAGCATTCCACGCTGTTCCAGGTCCTCGGTCAAGGCGCTCATCGCTTTGTCGAGGGCTGGCAGGTGGCGGTTGGTGAGCGTATTGAAGATGTCGCTGTGGCTGTCCCAGCCGCCCAAGTCGACTTCGACAAACGGAACGCCCGCTTCGACCAAACGACGTGCCAGCAGGCAGCCTTGGCCAAAGCCGCCGCCACCCATGCCCATGCCGGTTGCCCCGTATCGCTCTTTCACAGCTTCGGGTTCTTCGGCAACCTTGAAGGCTTGCATCTGTTCGCTGGACATCAGATCGAAGGTCTTCTTCAAAACCTTCTGGTGATCTTCGGCCGCGGTGCCGCGGTTCTTCTTGACGAAGTCTTTTTCGATCAGGTCCAGTGCCGCCATGCGTTGCATCAGCCGCTGTTGTTCCATCCGCATCTGCAAGTTGCGAATTTGGCCGTTGCTGGTGACTGCAAACGGAGCCCAAGCCATGCCCAAGAAACCGGGGCCAGCACTGCCGCCGCCGATGGTGACAAACGGAGGGATCTCGAGTTCGGGGCGTTGGCCAATCAATTCGTGAGCCAAAACCGAACCGTAGCTGGGGTGTTCGATGTTGGGGTTGGGGACAAATCCGGTGTGCATGTAGTAGCGGCCGCGATCGTGATCGGCTTCGCGCGTGCTCATCGATCGGATGACCGCCATGTTATGCATCTGTTTGGCCATCAACGGCATGTGTTCACAGATCTGCACGTCTCCCGATGTGCTGATCGGTTTGAACGGTCCGCCGGTCGGTGCGCCTGGTTTCAGATCCCACAAGTCAATCGTCGACGGGCCACCACCCATCCACAGCAGAATCGCCGACTTGCGGTTCTTCTTCAGGACGTCGGCGTTGGCTTTGAGGGTCTGGCCGAGCGTGAAAGCGGTGCCTGCCATGGCCGCCGAAGCGCCAGCCATGTGGTTCATGAAGTGCCGGCGAGTCATCCCGGCGGGCGTGGTCCATTGGCTGTTAAACATCGGGTCTCTCCAGTTCGGAATAGAAGGTGACGGCGTGTCGACGAGACAGGCTGGATTTGGTTTGTTCGGACGCGCCGCGGCGCGCCTGCGGCGAATCAGTGGTTGAGGATAAATTCATTGCTGTTGAGGATTGCCCACCAAAGATCTTGCAGCATCTCCGCCTGGTCTCCCTTGCGGGCGGCCAGCAATTTGTTGGCGATCGTCAGTTCATCGCGCGACGCGCGACGTCCCATGCCGGCTAGGAACAGCCGATTGACCTTTTCGATCGGTTTGAGGTTTTGTCGAGACAGATCGCCCAGGAACGTCCCGCTCTCGATCGAGGTCGCGTTCTTGACGAGGTCGCCGTTAAACATCATCAGAGCTTGCGGGATCGAGCCGTTAAACGACGTCGATTCGTCTCCCTCGTCGGTGCCAAAGGCTGTCACGAACTGCTGCAACCAGCGGTTTCGTTTTTCTTCTTGTTGTTCGTACGAACCCTGCCCGCTCGATTTGGCCGTCGATAGCAGCGATTGATACAGTTGTTCCGCCGACATCTGGCGAAGGTAGAAATGCGTGAACTTTGGTGGTTCGCCCATCTGTGGGTTGTCCGACGCATTGGACCCGGTCGTCTGGCTGCTCAAACGATAGGGTTCGCTGAGTGCGATCCACTGGATCAGTTGCTTCATGTCGAAGCTGGCTTTGCGGAATTCGGCTCCCAGTTCGTCCAACAGGACAGGGTGCGACGCGACGTTATGAGGCCCCAGGTCGTCGACCGGTTTGGTGAACGCGTAGCCCATGAAGTGAGCCCACATCCGGTTGACGATCATCTTGTCCATGAACTCGCTCTCGATCATCATCTTGCCGAGTGCTTCGCGGCGATTGACGTCGCTGACATACCCGCTGACGTCGACTTCGGTGCCGTCCATGAAGACGGGACCGGCGGTTCGCGTGACGCCGTTACGGAGTTCGTAGAAGACGATAGCTTTGGACGGATCACCCATCTCACCAGCGAAGTCTTCATCGACAAGTTCGGCGTGAGAGACGTCGCGGGTTCCTGGAACATAACGCCGCAGAGCGCGGGTTTGTCGGAAGAACGAATTGAACTCCCAGAACTTCTGTTGCTTCCATTGATTAAATGGATGGTTGTGGCACTGCGTGCATTGGACTTGCAGTCCCATGAAAATTCGCGAGGTCGACGATGTGGCCAATGTCGCTTGGTCGTCGTTGACCTTCATCGCCAGAAAGTTCGTGGCACCGTTGAAGTTTTCGGTCCCCGGTTTGGTGCTGCCCGTCGCAGTGACCAGTTCGAAAACCATGTCGTTGTAAGGCTTGTTGCGAGCGAACGAATCTCGCAGGTATTTGCTCATCCCCGGTCGGCTGGTCAGCGAATTCCGTTCGTTGCCGCCGGTTTGCCCGATCAGCACGTTGGTCCAGATCGTGGCCCAGTTGCGAGCGTATTCTTCGGTGTAGCGGTCGTCGTGCAGCAGCTTGTTGACCAGCCGTTGATCCTTGTCCGACGATTTGTCTTGTAGGAATTCGTCGAGTTCCTCGGGAGTCGGAATCCGGCCGATGATATCCAAATAGACGCGGCGACACCAAAGACCATCGGGAGCTTCGGGAGAAGGCTTCAGTTCGTAATCGACCCAACCCTGGCGGATATGTTTATCGATCAACTGAGTCTGGCTGGGCACGTTCGATTGGGCGACGCTCCAGGTCGCTGGCAGCAGCGCAGCGAAGACCACTGCGATTCGCGTAATCGTTTGTGGACATTTAGTCATTATAATAAGTCGTCCCATCGGGGTTCCCTGATGCGGGGATTGCATTGCTTCTGTCACTATTTAAACGGGGCCCGAGTCAATTCGTACTCAGTGAATCCTCGTGCATTATTGTAGAACGGTCTTCCTATTCTAAATCGAGCCTCGCAAAATGTGTGCTTCAATGCACGATTTGCCGCCGATCGTAGTGATTCCAGAAGTCGACGGGGCGCACGTTTCCGCTTTTTCCGGCAAAGGAAAACTAGGCGTTCCGGCGAGTAGAGGCACATAATTCGGCGCAATCCCCCTGGTTGCGGCGTGCCATGGGGCTGTTCAGGGATTTTTGCGTGTTTTCCACCACTTCACCCCTCGGGCTGACTAACCGCACGTGTGCGACGGTCTGTCCCCCGGTATGCCTCGCTCCGCTTTAGCGTTGGAAGTAGGCGAGGTAGCGATTTTTCCAGTCGGGAAGTTCTGTATCGACGCGTCGACTCAGTTGTCCCGGTGGTGAGTGGGCCTGCAGATCTTGTAGGAAGCGAATCAGCACGCCCCGCGATTGGTCGCTTTCATGAAGCAGGAAGTGGACCCAGGACCACGCCTCTTGGTATTCGGTCGCTCCCATTGCGGAGAGGTCGCCGACCGCTTCGAGCGATTCGATCGAAGGGACTTGTCGCCAGAACGCTTTGCGTCGCGTGCTCACTTGGTGAACATGTTGCCTGACGTTCCCCGTCGGTGGGCTCTCGAAGTATTCGGCCAGTCCTTCGTCGAGCCACAGTGGGACGTAGGGGAGCGAAGCGTTTAACAACGCGTGGCTCGTCTCGTGCCGCAGGTCGATATGCATCTGGTCGCTTTTGTAAGCGAAGACCATTCCCGGCCCGCGGCGTTTAATAAACAACGCCCGGCGAAACGGAACGTTGGGGAAGTAGCGCTGCATGTAGCCTTGGTAGTTCGATTGATGTTCGAACAGGATCAAGTGGATCGGTTCGGGGTAGATCTCGATCTGCAGCGTCTTCTTTAGATCCGCTTGCAACGATCCCAGTTGGGCGACGATCTGCGGATCGGCGGCGACGTTGAAGTCCGAATGGAGCGCAAATTGGCCGATCTGCGCTTCGAACGGCCACCGATTCGCTGTGCTCGTCTGGGCATCGACGACACCACCGCACAACACCCCGGCGAACATTAGCACCAGGCGGAGAAGGTTGGTTGTATTCAATCGATCACCGTCGGCGTGCATGTCGGTCGGGGGGAGTCGTTTAGGATTCAAGGCGGCCGGAACCGCTAAGCGGCCTGTCGTTTCAGGATCCGGTCCATCCAGCCGCGGCGTTTGATCGGCGGCAGTTTGGCGACGGTCTTCCCGTTGACGACCGCCAGCGGATTGTGGCAACAGATCGCGGTGGCATACGCTTCGCCAACCAGTTCGCTGGCGCGGTCGAAACTGCGCCGCATCAATGGCTTGCGTCGCCGAGTGCCGTGAGCGTCCGAAGCGATGAAATGGGTCAGCCCATTTTGCAGCAACCATTCGCTCATCTTCTTCGGTGCGCTACCGAAGACTCCCGTCAGGCTGTCGGCGGTGATCTGCATCAGGCAACCTGCCTGGACCAGCGGCGGGATCAGGTCGGGGCGTTTTAAGATCCCTTCGTTCCGCTCGGGGTGCGAGAGGATCCCGACCATTCCCAGCTTCTTTAAGTTGGCTAGCACGGGCTCCAACGGAAAGTAGAGTTCGTGTGGCAGTTCCAACAGCACGTGTTTGCTGCGGTCGGACAGCGAGACGCAGTCGCCGCTAGCCAAGCGTTCGATCATATCCAAATCGATCCTGACGTCGGCACCGGGGCGCACGACCAGCGGGATCTCTTGCTCTTGCAGGCGGGTTTGGAATTCGGCGGTCAACCGTCGGATCTCATCGCCGGTTGTCAGCGAATATTGTCCCAGTTGATGCGGAGTCAAAACGGAGCAACGAATGCCATCCTGGACAGCAATCCTTGCCATCGCGAGCGATTCGTCCCAGTCCCTCGCGCCATCGTCGATACCCGGCAGCAAATGGCAGTGAATATCAATAAAAGCGAGTTCCTCGTCCATCCAACGACATCCTTGTCACGGTGATTGAAGCGATACGTTGGGGAATCTCCCATCGAGTCCAAACGCTGTCAAGTTCATTCGCTGTGATCGTCGGCGATTCGGCCGCCACGCGACCTTTGGTCCTGCAAATCGCTGCGCCGGGGCAAGTATTTGCTAGCGTTGGCGGCGTCGCGATGGAGTGCTGGCAATGCGAACCGCCGCCGCTGCGTCAATCTGTGACATAGGTTTCAGTTGACCCTTGCAGCGGTGGTAGTTAGAAAGATGTATGGTTTGTGCAGCTTTGGCGGTTGGCGATCGATCCTGGTCCGCTGCTGCTGCTCATGCCTTCCCCCCCCCTGCCCTGCCCCGCCTTTTTGTTGGTACCACGATGAAATACAGAGTCACCGCGTTTGGAGTCTTCTTCGCCATCGGATGTTCGCTGGTAACGCTTCGAGCCGAACAGCCGGAGGCCGTTGCCGATCCGGCGGCTAAGCGAGTTGCCGTGGCGAGTTCCTTAGTGGAAGCTCGCAGCCGGGCGACGCTGTTGCACGAAACAATCCACGGCACGCTGCAGGTCGTCCATCGCGATCTGTTCGACGAGGACGATGCCCACACGATTCCGTCGGCATCGTTGGAGGACGTCTTTCACGCGATGGCCGACAGCTTTCAGGTCGAGATGAAATGGTTGGTCGTGAACACCGATGTCGTGAACGTCGACCATCGCCCCGAAGATGAATTCGAACACGCGGCGGTCAAAGCGTTGGCCGCAGGGAAACCCTATTTCGATCGCGTGCAGAAAGATCGGTATCGCTTTGCGGGGTCGATCCGCTTAGCCTCACAGTGTTTAAAATGTCATGTCAAACATCGCACCAGCACTCACGATCGGACTGCCGGTCTGTTGATCTCGATGCCGCTGAAGTTGGACGCTGCGGCAACGCAGGAGTGAACTTGTGGCACCAGGCGTCGTGGCGAATTCGGTGCTGATTGGTGAGTCGATGCGATTTTGGCTGCTGAAATTTTGCTTGGGAACCTAAGGAGAGATCGCATGGCGTTGAATCCGTTGATCGAAGAATACGCTGCCGGCGGTGCGGTGTTGCGAAGGGCTGTCGCTGGTTTTTCGGAGGCGCAGTTCGATGCGGTGCCGATACCGGGCAAATGGTCGACGCGGCAGGTGCTCTGCCATATCGCCGACTTTGAATTGGTCTACGCCGACCGGATGAAGCGTGTGATTGCCGAGCAGGAGCCGACATTTTTTGGTGGCGATCCCGATCTGTTTGCCGCGGGACTGGCTTATGATCAGCGCGACGCCGAAGAGGAGTTGCAGGTGGTCGAAGCGGTCCGCGCTCAGGTGACGCGGATCTTGCGAACCCTGGATGTCGCCGATTTCCAACGGATCGGGAACCATCACGAAGACGGTCCGCTGACGCTCGCGGCGCTGTTGGATAAGATCGCTGGGCATCTGCAGCATCACGTCCGCTTTATCGAAGAAAAGCGAGTTGTCCTCGAGGGGATGCAGCGATGAACGGTTCGCGGCAAGCCGAGTTGTTGTCGGTGCAAGTGGGGCTGCCGCGGACGATCACAGCCGATAAGGAATGGACGACGGGGTTCTGGAAAGAACCGATCCGCGAGCCGTTGTGGCTGGGGACGACCAATCTGCAAGGAGATGGCCAAGCCGATCGGGTCAATCATGGCGGGCCTCACAAAGCGGTCTGCGTCTATTCCGCCGCCCATATTCCGGTCTGGCGGGAAACGCTTGGGATCGACGACTTGGGGGCCGGAGCGTTCGGTGAGAACTTTACCGTTTCCGATCTGACCGAAGCCGATGTTTGTATCGGCGACGTCTGGTCGGTCGGCGATGCCGTGGTTCAAGTCTCTCAGCCGCGGCAGCCGTGCTGGAAATTGGCAAAGCGTTGGGGGATCAAAGACCTGGCGTATCAAGTGCAACAGACGGGGCGAACCGGTTGGTACTTCCGCGTTCTGGAAGAAGGCTTGGTCGGGCCGGGGATGCCGGTTCGGTTGATGCAACGGCAGTGGGACGATTGGACGATCGCCGCGGCAAATCGCGTGATGCATCACGACAAACAGAACATCGACCAGGCGGCTCGGTTGGCCGCGGTCCCGGCACTCTCGCCCAGCTGGCAAGCGACGCTGAACAAGCGGATCGCCAAACAGCCGAAGGTCGACGAGAGCTTGCGGTTGGATGGCCCCGGCGACTGAACGCGACAGTTTCGCGGACGCGTTCGATCAATGCAGTCCGTAGCGGCTCATCTTGTAGTGCAGCGTGCGGACGCTGACGCCCAGGCGCTTAGCGGTATTCTCGCGGTGGCAATCGCAAGCGGCCAACGCCGCGGAGATCGTCTCACGTTCGCACCGCTCGACAGCTTCGGCCAACGTACACGCGGTTGCCGTGGGGGCGTTGGAGTTGTCTTGCAGTTGCAGTTCCTGGGGCAGTTGATGATCTTGGATCAGATCGTCGGTGTGGGTGACGACCATCCGTTCGACAACGTTCCGCAGTTGGCGGACGTTGCCCGGCCACTTCGCGGCGACCAGAGTCTGCATCGCTTCGGGGGAGATCTGTTTCATCGGACGCCCGTGGCGATCGCAGAAGTGTTTTAAGAAGTGTTCGACCAGCAGCGGAATGTCCTCGCGTCGCTGCCTCAGCGAAGGGACTTCGATTGGGATCACGTTCAAGCGATAGAACAGATCCTCGCGAAACGTCCCCTCTTCGATCATCGCCTGCACCGACTTGTTCGTCGCCGAAACGATCCGCACGTTGGCCGACAGCAGTTGTTCGCCACCGACCCGGATGAACTGGCCCGATTCGAGCACGCGCAGCAGATCGACTTGGCTCTTGGGCGACATCTCGGTGACTTCGTCCAGGAACAGCGTCCCGCCGCTGGCTTGTTCGAAGCAGCCCGGCTTCTGCCGGGAGGCACCGCTGAAGGATCCCTTCTCGTGGCCAAACAGTTCGCTTTCGAGCAGCGATTCGGGCATCGCACCGAGGTTGACGGCGACAAACGGTCCGTCGCCGCGGGGGCTGAGATCGTGGACCGCTCGGGCGATCAACTCCTTCCCCGTTCCGCTCTCCCCTTGGATCAGCACCGTCGCTTCGGTCGCTGCAACTTGACGGATCTGATGGAACACATCCTGCATCGCGGCGCAGGTGCCAAGGATGTTAGAGATCTGTCCGGCGTCGGCCAATCGGCTGCGCAGTTGTTGGTTTTCGATTCGCAGCGCGTGGTGCTGCCGCGCTTTGCGAACCTGTTGCCGGACGAGGTTCAGGTCCAATGGTTTGGAGATGAAGTCGAACGCGCCGGCTCGCATCGCATCGACAGCCGTTTCGACGGTGCCATGAGCGGTGATCACGATCACGGCGGTCTGGGGATGAGTTTGCCCAAGTTGGCGGAGCAGTTCGATCCCGTCGATCTTGCCGCCCAGGCGGACGTCGGCGATCACCAGCTGATAAGTCGACTGTTCGAACTTCTCCAGAGCCGCTTCGGCATCGCTGGCGGTCTCGACGCGATCGGCTTCGCTAGCCAAACCCTTGGCCAGACCCGATCGGATGTTGGGTTCGTCGTCGACGATTAGAACGCTAAAGTCCGATGTTTTCATTCCTGGGTACCTCGAGGCAGCAGCACGGTGAATTCGGTTCCATCGGGGCTGGTGCGGAAATCGATACTGCCATCGTGTTGGCGAATGATCTTGTCGCAGAGCGCAAGCCCCATCCCGGTCCCTTCGCTGCGGGTCGTGAAATAGGGATCAAAGATTTGTGATTGGATCTCTGGAAGGATCCCGTTTCCTGTGTCGGCGATGTCGATGCGAATCTGGTCGTTGAGTTGGCCGACGCGGAATCGCAGCAGTCCTCCGTCGGGCATCGCCGCCATCGCGTTGAGAGCCAGGTTTAAGAAGACCTGTTCCAGACGAACCGAATCGGCTTGGATCAAGCCGAGCATTTCGGGGGGCGATTCGATTTTGATCTTCACCTGTTGCTGGTCGGCTTGGGGACGCAGCAGGCGGACCAGTTTATCGATCAACAGCGTGACATCGACCGCCGATCGACCGATCTCCGACATCGAGGCATAGTTGCGGAATCCGTCCAGGACGTTGTTGATCCGATGGACTTCGGTCTGCAGGACATCCAGCAGTTCGGCGACCTCCGGATCGTACGGTTCGCTGGCAAGATGTTCGCACAACAATTGAATATGAATCGAGACGGCACTCAGTGGGTTCTTGATTTCATGCTGCAGTCCCGCGGCTAAAGAACCGAGCCCCATGTAACGCTCCATCCGACGCAGTCGTTCTTCGATAAGCGCCTTTTCGGTGACATCGCGAACGTGCAGCACGGTGCCGATATCTTCTCCCTGCTGATTGCTCAACAGCGTGCATCCGGCGCGAAGCG
This sequence comes from Rosistilla oblonga, assembly GCF_007751715.1. Taxonomy (NCBI): domain Bacteria; kingdom Pseudomonadati; phylum Planctomycetota; class Planctomycetia; order Pirellulales; family Pirellulaceae; genus Rosistilla; species Rosistilla oblonga. The sequence continues at coordinate 637,280 of NZ_CP036292.1, forward strand.
TCTGGCGGTGGCCGTTGCTTGTCACGCAGTAATCGCGGTCGCGGATCGCATCGTGGTAGGTGCGGACCTCGCTGCAGATCGAATCGAGCAGAGCATGTTCATCACCGAGGTCGGACAAATAAAGTCCCACGCCCTCGTTGTCGGGGCTGCCGAGCAACGTCTGCGCCCGTGGGTTGGTGCTGCTGATCATCCCGTTGCGATCGGTCGTTATCACGCCCGCGTCCATGCTGGCGAGAATGTCGGTTGCGAGAACTTTGACGGCTCGCAGCGAGCGTTCGCTGCTCAGATAGCCGCGGACGACAAGCGCCAATGCGATCGTGGTGCCGCTGAGATTGACGACCAGCAGAATCGTCAGCGTCCGATCGAGTCGCAGTTCTCCCAGCACTCCCTCCGCCGCCGCGGCGTGGCTTGGTGGAAGATGCAGCACCAAGCGAGCCATGATGCCATGTTCGTGGTGGACGTCCATCAGGATCTTGCTGGTCAACAGCAGCGACGTCAGGCTAAGGATGGCCAGCCCCACAGCGATCCGCCGGATCCCGCGGCCAATTGATCCATCTTGAATTTCAAACATGAGTGGCTCGAGCGGATCGGCCCGGTGGAAAAGCGGGCTACGGATTGTGAAGGGACGCAGCAGCGGATGCTTCATATATAAGGCATCGTTGTCGGTTTCCCAACCATGCGGATTGTAAATCGCAGGTGCCGGTAGCGTCCGCTCGGCAAGGGGAAGTTCTTGAGTCGAACCCTGGGCGGTTGATTCTGCTGTTAAGCCCTCCCCGAAAAACTCGCTGAAGGCTCGTTTTTCGACCCTCCCAGCTTCGCCGAGCGGGTGAAGGCCGGGCGCTTCACCCTCCCCCCAAACGCAGTTTGTAGGGGAGGCTCGAACGAGCGAAGCGATGTTCGGGGAGGAGCGTCTGCTGAGTCACTCCTGTGCGTTTCTCCACGTTGTTAAGCCCTTCCGGAAAAACTCGCTGAAGGCTTGTTTATCGACCCTCCCAGCTCCGCCGGGCGGGTGAAGGCCGGGCGTTCACCCGCCCCCAAACGCAGTTTGTAGGGGAGGGTCGAACGAGCGAAGCGATGTTCGGGGCGGGGCGTCTGCGATGTCGCCTGCAGCAAATTGCACGATTGCTGACAAATTTTGGCTCGATGCTGTGCTCTTTGTGCCGGTTGTAGCGGTTGGCTTTTTGTCGGTTCAGCCGCCTGGTGGGGTTCGCCGAAATTTGTCGTATGTTCTCCATGGGTGGGTGGAAACAGATGTTCGAATGGAAGGGAGAGTGGCGGTTATGGGATACCCTTTAGAACAAGCAACACGAGGCAACGGATGGTGCCGCGCGGTGTTGGCGTCGATGGGCGTCGTGCTGCTTGGCAGTTTGACGACGCTCGATGCGCAAGAGCCTGTTCTTTTGCCAGCTGTCACCGACCAGCCGCAGGTCGAAAGCGAATCGAACATCCAATGGGAACTGCAGCGGTTGCAGCAGCAGATCGATGAACTGCGCGCCGGAGCGGTGACGCCGGTGGTCTGTAGCCCCGATCCGATTGCGAAGCCCAAATTTCCTACGGTGCGAGTCACGGGACTGATCCAAACCGATGCGCTTTGGTTCGATCAAGACGAAGCGAACCGCACGACGCTTGGTGCCGGCGATCCGGTTCGCGGAGACATTCAGGACGGCGCCGATTTTCGTCGCGCCCGACTGGCCGCGACCGGGCAGGCTTGGGACAACGTCAGCTATATGCTGGAGATGGACTTCGGATTTCCCGGGCGTCCGAGTTTTATGGATGTCTGGTTGGACATCGATGACGTGGTCGGATCGAACAACCTGCGGATCGGTCAGTTTCGCCAACCGTTTGGCATGGACGGGCTGACAAGCGTTCGAGAGATGACGTTTCTCGAACGCGGTTTGCCATTCGCCTTCCTGCCGTTTCGCCAGATCGGTGCGACGTTGTATGGCTGCGACAGCGATGAAGTCATGACCTGGGCGGTTTCGGGTTTCCGGTATCCCACCGATTTCAACGGTGGAAACATCGGCGACAACGGCGGCTATGGCATGGCGGCTCGGTTGACCGGTCTGTTGATGAACAATGGCCCCGGCCGCGGATTGGTTCATCTCGGCGGCGGATACAGTTTTGTCGATCCATCGAACGACAGCTTCCAGTATCGCAGTCAGCCCGAGGTCGGCATATTCGAAACCGGTGGCGGAGTGCCCGCGGCCGCGCCCACGTTCGTGCCACCCTTTGTCGACACCGGCATATTTCAGGCAAACAACAGCAATCTATTCAACGTCGAATTTGCGACAGCTCTCGGTTCGTTCTACTCGCAAAGCGAGTTCTACTTCGTCGTTGTCGATCGCCCCGGTCAATCGACTGTTGGGTTCACGGGAGCCTATTCGCAAGTCGGTTACTTTTTGACCGGCGAATCGCGGCCCTACAACAGCAAGGGAGGCGTGTTTGGCCGCGTCAAGCCAAATCATAGCGTCGGTAGAGGCGGTGGTTTGGGAGCTTGGGAAGTCGCCGGGCGATGGTCTTATCTCGATCTTACCGACGACGATATCCTCGGCGGTACGCTTAACGATCTGACAGCCGGTTTGAATTGGTACATAAACCCCTTCACCAAGTTCCAATTCAACTACATCTACGCGATGTTAGATAATCCGATCTACGGCGACAGCGAAGCGGGAATCTTTGCGATGCGAGCTCAGGTCGACTTCTAATCGAGTCGATTACGGAGCCAGCGGGATGTCGCGAAACTGACGATGGCACGATTTGCAATTTGCCTCGATGCGATCGGTGAATTGTCGCCGCACATCGTTGGGCAATCCTTGGCGAATCGCAGCTTCCAACCCCGCCGCTGCATCGCGGCTGTCGCGGATCGATTGCTGGAAAGCTTGCGATTGGGGAGCGTCCCTGTCGCGAAGCATCTCGGTGAAATGCTCTCGCATCAACAGCGCTTCGTGAGCCGGGTCGAGGTCGGGATGTTTGTCGGAGACTTTCCAGTCGGCGGCGGCTAGTCGCTTGAGGTTGTCGTGAGTCTGCTCGATCGCAATCATCTGTTCGACCATCGGCGGTGGGCTGACCTGGGCTTCAAAGCGAACCTGCAATGCGTCCAGTTCGGCGGTGGCGATTGGCTGGGCTGATTTGGCGGCGCGATAGAGTCCTTGGTAGTTCGGGCTGGTTCCAGCCAGCTGCAGAATCGCGGTGGCGTCGCCGGCTGGGATTTGACCGGCGGCGACGCATGCGACAGTCGCCGCGGCGGGGCTGCGATGTTTGCCGTGGTGGCAATGAATGTAGATCGGCCCTTCGAGATCGCGGACCGCTTTCGCCAGCTCTTGAACTCGCGCGGTTGGGATCCCGTTGTAACCGTGCGGCAGGTGGACGTATCGGAGTCCGAACCGCGATGCCATCGCAACGTCGGGCTGGGCGCCGTCGACGCTGATGATCGTCTTGACTCCCAGCGATCGCAGTTCGGCAAAGGCTTGTTCGTCTTCGGGCAGCCCGCCAGAGATCACTTTGTCGCCGATCTGCACTGGATTGGGCAGATGGGACGCCTGCACGCGGTGAGCGGCGATCACCCGGTCGGCCGCCGCTGGCGGTGATTGAGCCGCGGCGTCGGTGGCGAAGTGGAGCGGTGCTGCGGCGGATTGCAGCAAGGCCAACGCGACGATCGGAAGTGAGTGTCGAATCATTTGGGAGAGAGACTCGCGAAGGAACGGGGGATCGCAGCCGGCGGTGGGGCCGGCCGAGTACCGGAGATTATAAGTTCTCGCCGGAGCAAATGGAGGTAACAGGCCTCGGCCCCCTCCCCTGCCCCGGCCTGCAAGTTTTTGCATCCGCCTGCAGAGGCTTGCAGGGATCCTCCGCCGGTGTTGCTGCGACAATCTGTCGCCGGGTGGGCGGGTGTCAGAAATGGAGAGGTTTTTCGCGTCTCATTCCGACTTTGCTGAATCCTACGTGATTTTTCATCGATTGGCATAACCGTTGCTTTTGAACCGTGGGGCCCCCCTTTTTTAGGTTGATTGCTGCAACACGGTTGCCTCGATTCCCGCCTCTCTCCCTCGCGATTCAGGAAATTTCTTCGATGCACGATGCAACTTCGATTCTGTCGCCAGCGGAAACTTCCAACGGCAACGGATCCGGTCGCTGCGATCCCGATAGTTTGCGAAAGGCGATCGACCACGCGATCCATTTTCTTCCCGCACAGGGTCCGATTTCGATCTTCGTGCATCACAACACCTTGCACTCGATGGAGGATCTTCCGTTTGAAGAGGCGGTGATCGAGGGGGGCAAGCGGTTTGGATGCGAGCCCTATCTGGCGGAAGATCGCTACCGCAGCGAACTGCATCGCGGGCGGATCTCGGTCGACGATCTGCGCCAGGTCTTGATGGACGATCTGGACGAAGGGGCCGACGAATTGGTCGCCAGTTTTGGGACCCGTTACACGTTGCAGCTGGCGATGTTGCAGATGACGTTGCATTCCGCTCCGGATGCCGAGCTGCATTGGTTGCTGGCCGAGACCGATCTGTTGAAGCGGTTCCAATCGGAGATCTCGCCGCAGCGTCGCGAGCAGATGATCGCGCAAACGCGCAGCTGGGTGATGCGGCATCGCGATCTTTCCCGCCGCGATGGTGCGGCAAGCGAATCGACGTCGCAGTTGCCCGCGGTGGTCGATTCGGTGATCGATCAATCGCGCGACAACCGAATTCAATCGTGGACCGATCCGCAGTGGGAAGCGTTTGTGTTGAGACTGTTGTGGCAGGTTTGTCGCGACGGAGTGCAGGCGGCGAATCTTCCAGAGCCCGAGTTTGTTGCTCCCGTACGTCTCCGCGATCTGTTGTTGGCGGCTACCGGTGAAGATATCGATGTGTCGGTCAATGAAGTGTTGATCCGATTTTGCGGCGGCTTCTTGGATCAGGGCCTCGCCGATTGGAGTCTCCCCGATCGTGAGCAGGGATTTGCGGTAGCGTTTGCCAATCTGTTCCTGCAGCCGATGGCCGTTAAACCCGCCTGGATGAAAGGGATCGAAGCGACGCTGCAGCCGATTGCGGCGGGAGGATTTGATCCGCTGGCCTCGATCGCCGAATCGCTTCAAGCGATGGAGGTTCCACACGCAGACGTCGAAGAAAAATTGTGTGCAACGCTGCTGGCGCTGCGTGGTTGGGCGGGGATGATCTGGCAGACCGAAGCGAATACGCCCTGGTTGCCTCATCCAATTCCAGCGGGATCGCTCGACGAATATCTGGCGATTCGATTGATTCTCGAACGCTTGGCGATCGCCGATCTGGGGCAGCGACAATTTGGAACGCGGCAGATGTCGGAGATTCGTCGACTTGCCGAAGCGCGGTTGCCCGGTCGACGGGGACCCTCGATCGACGAACGAACTTATACCGTGTTCCAGCTGGCTCAAGCGGGCGGTTGGACGCCGGAGAGCTTGGTCAGTATGACCGGCGAGCAATGGGCGTGTTTGGTCCGCGAGATCGGGTTGTTCGATTCGACAGCGCGGCGACGCATACTTCATCTGGCCTACGAACGTCACTATCAAGTTGCAGCGCTCGACGCGCTGGCACTCCATTCGGCGCGGCGTCGCACCGCGGAGCGTCCCGCCGCTGCGAAGCCCGCTTTTGTTGCGATCTTCTGCATCGATGATCGCGAGGAATCGTTCCGGCGCCATCTGGAAGAGGTCGATCCGGAATGCGAAACCGCGTCGGCGGCTGGCTTTTATGCCGTGGCAATGTATTACCAGGGAGCCGACCACGCGCACTACCGGCCGCTCTGCCCTGCGATCGTCACGCCGAAGCACTACGTTCGCGAGGAGCCTTTATTTTCAGCGGTCGATGACAGCCAGCGGCGGGCTCAACGGCGGCGTCAAATCGGTTGGTTCACGCATCAAGTGCACGCTAATTCACGGACGCTGTTGGGCGGATGGGTGACCGGCATCTTCGGTGCGGTGGCGACGTTCCCGATGGTGGCTCGCATTCTTGCACCGCGGTTGACGTCGCGGATCCGCGAGTCGGTCGGAACGTTTGTGCGTCCGCCCGCGACCGAACTGCATATCGAACGGACTGCGGAACAGCCCGGTTCGGATCCCGAGGCGTTGGGATACAGTCTGGATGAGATGGCGGGGATCGTTGTCCGGATCCTTCAGGACATCGGATGCGTCGACAACTTTCCACCGATCCTGCTCTTCTTTGGGCACGGCAGCGGCAGTCTGAACAATCCCCATGAATCGGCTTACAACTGCGGTGCTTGCAGCGGTGGTCGCGGCGGACCGAACGCTCGCGCTTTTGCGACGATGGCAAACGATCCGCGAGTGCGGCGGTTGGTGGCTGATCAGGGGATCGAGATTCCCGAAGACGTTCGCTTCGTCGGCGCGTTTCACAACACCTGCAACGACGCCGTCGAATACTACGATTTGGATCTGTTGCCTCGCACCCATCGGCCCTTGTTTCGGCGGATCGAACAGAGTGTGAATGAGACGCGGGCGCGGAACGCTCACGAACGATCGCGTCGGTTTGAATCGGCGCCGTTGGATCTGAGCCCCGCCGCGGCGCTGGAACATGTCGAACAGCGAGCCGAGGATCTGTCGCAAGCTCGGCCCGAATACAACCACGCGACCAACGCCTTGGTGACCGTCGGACGCCGCGATTGGACGCGCGGTCTGTTCATGGATCGCCGCGTCTTTTTGACGGAATACGATCCGGCGGTCGATGACGAAAACGTTGGTGTGCTGACGCGGATCCTGCAGGCGGCGATCCCCGTTTGTGCCGGCATCAACTTGGAATATTACTTCTCCACCGTCGATACCGAAGGCTACGGATGCGGGTCGAAGTTGCCGCATAACGTCGCATCGATGTTAGGCGTGATGACCGGAGCGGCTAGCGATCTGCGGCCGGGCCTGTCGCAGCAGATGGTCGAAATTCACGAGCCGGTACGGATCTTGTTTGTCATCGAAACGACGCCCGAGAAGATGGATAAGATCATCGCCGCAAACCCTGGGATCGCGCGACTGGTTGAAGGAGCGTGGGTGCAGTTGGCGCTGATCGATCCGGAGACCTCGACGCTGCTGCGTTACGTCAAAGGAAAGTACCAACCGTACACGCCCGAATCCACCGAACTGCCGGTGGTCGATTCGTCGATCCAGTGGTACCGCGGACAGCGTGGCCATCTGGGTTTTGCCTCGGTCTCCGATCCCGCCAAGCCTGCATAACATCGCGGCCGTCCAAGCCCCGATCGATCCCAATCATTCCCGTTTCTGTCGTCTTTGCGAATCACTATGAATTATCTCGACACGACTTTTCAGGCACTCGGAACCGCGGTCGTCGCAAGTCCCGCGATCCTGCTGGCGATCCTGGGGCTGGCAGCGTTGGTCAATTGGCAGTTGAGCGAGGCGACGATCTCGCGGCTGACTCAGGCTGCGGTGCTGTTTTCGTTGCTGCCAGCGATCGGCATCTTGGTGATCATGTTGGCCACCGGGATCCGTTACGTTCCGATCGAGCTAGGGAATTGGGTGTCGATCCCGGAGCAGGAATTTCATTTTCATTTGAAGTTCGTGTTCGATCGATTGAGCATCCCGTTCCTGATGCTGTCGTGTGTATTGTGTGGCGTCGTCGGCGCATTCACTCGCCGCTACCTGCATCGCGAAGAGGGGTACCGGCGGTTCTTTTTGTATTACGCCGTCTTCTTCTGTGGGATGGTGTTGTCGTCGCTGGCCGGCACGATCGAAGCGTTGTTTGTCGGCTGGGAACTGGTGGGACTGTCGTCGGCCCTGTTGGTCGCCTACTTCCACGAACGCGTCAATCCGGTTCGCAATGGTCAGCGGGTGTGGTCGATCTACCGCTTGTCGGACGCCGCATTTTTGATCGCCGCACTGATGATGCATCACTTGAGTGGCGAGGGGGACTTCGGCGGTTTGATGAGTTCGGGCGTGTGGCCCGAAGGAACCGCGGCGATCAGTTCGACGGAGGCGTTGTGGGTTGGTTCGTTGTTGCTGGTGGCGGCTGCGGGCAAATCGGCGCTGTTTCCCTTTAGCGGCTGGTTGCCGCGAGCGATGGAAGGACCGACGCCGTCGAGTGCGATCTTCTACGGGGCGCTGTCGGTTCACTTGGGAGCGTTTCTGTTGTTGCGTTTGAGCCCGATCCTGGACGCTTCGCTGACGTTGCAGTTGATGGTGATTGCGTTGGGCGTCGTGTCGGCAGCTTGTGGTGCGGTGATGTCTCGCGTTCAGAACGATATCAAGGTTTCACTGGCTTACGCTTCGCTGACACAAGTTGGAATCATCGTTGTCGAGATCGGATTGGGACTTCGCTACTTGGCGTTGATCCACATCATCGGCCACGCCTGCATGCGAACGATGCAGTTGTTGCGAGCTCCGACGTTGTTGCGAGACTACAACGAATTGGAAAACAAGATCGGCACGCGTTTGCCGCACCAAGCGTGGGCTGGTGCCGCGTCGCTGCCGGCGAGCGTGCAGCGGTGGTGCTATCGGTTTGGATACGACCGCGGATTCATGGATCTGGCCTTGGACAAGTGGATCGTGCGGCCATTTCTGCAAACGTTTGGTTGGTTCGATCGCTTGGAGCGGCGGATCACCGATTCGATTTCTCATGAGCCATCGCGCGAATCGGATCGCGCCGAACCACATCCCGAGGATCTTCAGAACGTCGCTTGAGCGACCGCGGCGTCCAGCCGCCGCTGATTCACCGTCGTTTCCGATTTCTGTTGCCTTCATCCGCTCGATCAATCTTCAACCTGTCGAACCGCCAAATGCCTGAACTCCATTTTCCTTGGATCGAAGTTTCCATCCTGGTTCCATTATTTGGAGCCTTGTGGATTCACCTGCTTGGCAACCGCGAAAGCGTTCTGCAACATGCGATTGCGATCTGCGGGGTGACCCTGGCGTTGACCGTCGGCGAACTTGTCGACTTTGTCTCGATCGGGTCGTTCGAAGCGCACGACCATTGGCTGTTCCTCGATTGGTTGTTTCAACGCGATATCTTTGTCGTCGATGAACTGAGCGCGTTCCAGTTGCCTCTGGCGGCGTTGATCTTTCTGGTCACGGTGATGTCGACGCTGCGGACCAAAGCACCACGCTTTTCATTGAAGCTGACGTTGATCTCCGAGTCGTTGGTGCTGGCGACGTTCAGCTGTCGATCATCCTGGACCTTGATCGCGCTGTTGATCGCCGCGACGATCCCGCCTTATCTAGAGCTTCGCAGTCGGCAGCGTTGCACGCGGATCTACGTCCTTCATATGGCTGTCTTTGCTCTGTTGTTGGTCGTCGGATTTGCTTGGTTAAACCACGCCGGCGGCTCGTCGTCGCAGGCTTTGATCGCCGGTGCGTTGCTGACCGCGGCGGCGCTTTTGCGCAGCGGCATTTTTCCGTTGCATCTGTGGATGACCGACCTGTTTGAAAAGGCGACCTTCGGGACAGCGATCCTGTTCACGACGCCGTTGGTTGGGGCTTATGCGGTGATGCGGTTGGTGTTGCCGATGGCTCCCTCGTGGGCGTTGCAAAGTATCGCCGTGCTGTCGTTGGTGACCGCGGTTTACGGCGGGGCGATGGCGTTGGTTCAACGCGAGGCGCGGCGGATGTTCTGTTATTTATTGTTGAGTCAATCGTCGTTGGTGCTGGTCGGATTGGAACTCGTCACACCGATCGGTTTGACCGGGGCGTTGTGCATGTGGTTGTCGGTGGGACTATCGCTGACAGGTTTTGGGATCACGCTGCGATGCATCGAAGCGCGAATCTCGCGTGTGTCGCTGGCCGATTATCACGGCTTGGCTCGCCAGATGCCGATGCTGTCGGGCTTCTTTCTGTTGACCGGTTTGGCGTCGATTGGGTTTCCCGCGACGGTTGGGTTTGTCGGCATGGAGTTGTTGATCGAAGGGGCGGTCGATGTCTATCCACTGGTGGGCACGATGGTTGTGATCGCCGCGGCGCTTTGTGGAATCACTGTGCTGATGGCTTACTTCCGCGTCTTTACCGGACATCACAATCGGACTCTGGTGCCAATGCATGCTCGGCCCGCCGAACGCGTGGCGGTACTGATTCTGACGCTATTGATTCTCGGTGGCGGTCTGGTTCCGCAGCCGGGCGTCGCGTCGCGATATCACGCCGCCGAAGCACTCACCCGGCAACGGCAGACCAATCCGATGACCGAGCAGCAGGTCGGCGAAATGGAGATCGAAACGGTGGCGATCGGCAAACACTCAGCTGAATAGATCGAAGCGGACGCGGCGGATGACCGAAACCGCGGCGTTCAAATATGGCTTACACATTTTTTACGAAAGCAGATACCATGAGCGCGCCTGTTGCATCCGACCGAGAGATCCCCTGCGGGAATTTGCAGGGTTTCAAGCGTTACTTTAAGCACGACTTTATCTCTGGGCTGTTGGTCTTCCTGATCGCCCTCCCCTTGTGTTTGGGAATCTCGATCGCCAGCGGTTATCCGCCGATCGCCGGTATCTTTACGGCCATCATCGGTTCGGTGGTCGCCACGTTGATCAGCAATTCGGAGCTGACGATCAAGGGGCCAGCGGCTGGTCTGATCGTGATCGCGATCGGATGCATCAATGCGTTTGGCGGCGATGGAACGGTTGGCGGTTGGACCGAAACCGACATGGATGCCTATCGCGCGGCGTTGGCTGTGGGCGTGGCAGCGGCTGTGCTGCAGGTCTTCTTTGGAATCTTTCGAGCGGGCATCTTGGGCGAGTTCTTCCCGATCTCGGCGGTCCATGGAATGTTGGCTGCGATCGGCGTGATCATTATCGCCAAACAGATTCCGGTGGCGCTGGGAGTGAGTGCGTCGGGAGGTCCGTTGGAACTGCTGCGGAAGATTCCGGAGTTCATCGCGACGGCGAACCCTGCGATCGCAGCGATCGGTTTGACGAGCGTGTTGATCATGTTTGTCTGGCCTGTGGTCGTTCGGAAGTTTCCGGTGATGAAGGTCTTGCCCTCGCCATTGATCGTGTTGATCGTGGCGATTCCGATGGGCATGTCGTTCGATTTGATGCACGCCCACTCGTACACGCTGCAAAACCACGAGTATCAGTTGGGAGAGAACTATCTGGTTGCGATGCCCGACCGCGTCTTTGGGATGTTCGATTCCCTGACGACGCCCGATTTCAGCGCGTTGCAGCAGCCGTTTGCTTGGAAGTGGGTCTTTATGTTCTTCATCATCGGTAGCCTTGAATCGCTGCTGAGTGCCAAGGCGATCGACATCATCGATCCTTGGAAACGCAAGACGAACATGGATCGCGACATGGTCGCTGTGGGGATCGGCAATCTAGGTTGCGCGATGGTCGGCGGGTTGCCGATGATCTCGGAGATCGTGCGTAGTAAAGCGAACATCGACAACGGAGCCCGCACGCGGTTCGCCGACTTCTGGCACGGGATGTTCCTGTTGGTCTGCGTCGCGTTTATCCCGATGGTGCTGCACCGGATTCCGATGGCCGCGTTGGCTGCGATGCTGATCTACACAGGTTTTCGCCTGGCTCATCCGACCGAATTCATGAACGTTTGGAAGATCGGCCGCGAGCAGTTGGTGATCTTTGTCGTCACGCTGGTCGCGGTGTTGGCAACCGATCTGTTGATCGGGATCGCGATTGGGATCGCGACCAAGGTTGTGATCCACCTGTCCAACGGCGTCTCGCTGCGTTCGCTGTTCAAACCGGAGATCGAACTGGCCGAAGACGATGGCCAGACGGTGCGGTTGACCGCTTACAATTCGGCTGTCTTCAGCAACTGGATCCCGATTCGTCGGCAGATCGAACGGCTGGGACTGGTGGAACGCAAGAATGTCGAACTGGATCTATCGAGTGTGCAATTGGTCGATCACACGGTGATGGACAAGTTGCATGAGATGGAAAGCGATTTCGAGCAACAGGGGCTGACCTTCACCGCCGTCGGGCTCGAGACGCATCAACCGTTTGCCGGCCACGCGCAATCGGCTCGCCGCAAGGGATTGTGGACCGCGCGACGGTTGACCGTGGTCTCGGATATCGAGAACCAATCGATGCTCGAAGCGGTGTTGGTCCGTTTGGGAGCGAGTGGGTTTACGTCGATGCAGTGTGTGGGGGCGGGCCGCCACGAACTGCTTGAGAATGCAGGTCAGCCGAAGCCGATGGTGCGGATCGAAGTCATCGCTCCCCAAGAGGCGTGCGAACAGATGATGAGCTATCTGCGTCGCGAAGTGCAACTGAAGCATCGCGTGACGTTTGCCGTCGAAACGGTGCAGGTCGCTCGGATGGATGCGTTTGATCAATCGGTGCCGACGATTCCGGCGGAGGCCCAGCCGAATGCCGATGAGTCGTCACTGGAACCGGCGGCCCACTGAACCGCAAGCGAATTAATCGTCGCCGAATTCTCGGCGGCGATTGTTTCGGATCAATCGATGCACTCTAGCTGCTGACGGGTTGGGACGACATCGGCGAGCGTGACCGTGTCGAGGTAAGCGCGCTGCACTCGTTCGGCTTCCGCCAAGACGCCTTTGAGCTTGCAGAATGCGTCGATCGCACAGCCGCGATCGGTGCCGACGCAGGCGAGCAGGTGCAGGTCTCCCTCGATCGCTTGGATCACATCGCCCAGACCGATCTCGTTTGGCGGGAGTGCCAGTTCGATGCCACCGCCGATTCCGCGGGTGCTGCGGATGTAGCCATGCCGCGCCAGCAGGTTGACGACTTTGGCGACGTGGTTGACCGAGATCCCAAACAGCGATGCGACATCGGCAACGTTGGCGCGGGAGGTTCGTGTCGCCAAGAACATCAGCGTTCGCAAAGCGTAATCGGTTTGCGTCGTGAGCTTCATGATTGGAATGAGTCGAGGCGAGAGAAGCGGGCAAGATCTAGCAATCGCTAGCCTATTGCCGAAGTCGGCCGTCGTCAATTCGGAGCATCGCGCCGGCGACTGCCTTGTCGCTCTTCTGGAGGCGTGCGGATCACGTGGTAGAGCGTTTGCAGGACCTCCGAAGGGTTAAGCCCTCGATGCTGGCAAACGTACCGCAGCGATTTGCCGCCACAGCTGGTATCGAGCCCGAGTTGGTCGAACACGGGCATCGTATCGGGATGCTCGATGATCCACTCGGGAATCGTCGTCTCTAGATCGCAGTCCATGCGTGAGATTGTAGCGGAGGAATTCTGGGGAGGGAAACGCCGCGGAAGCCCGGTGCTGGGGCTAATGCGCGGCAGTGCTCAGCCGAGTTGGCTGGCAGACGTTAGCGCGGCGTTACCGGATGGAACCGGACGCCATCGCATGGCGGATGGTACCTCGGATTGAAACGCTGCTTATCCGCCCTGCCCTACCCTGTGCTGGCAAACGAACTACCAGGAATCATCCATGCCCAGACGGGTCTTGAGGACTTCGAACTGGTGCTGGTACTTTTCGTTGCTGCTGTGCACGTGTTCCGCTTCGGTGACAAAACGAATGTCAGCGTCGGGGTAGACGTCATGCGCGATGAACGACTTTTCAAAGTCTTTCAGCGGATCGCCGTACGTGATCAACAACTTGTGTTCGTCGAACTGGACTTCCTGCTTGCGTCGTGGATTGACGATCGCGATCCCGGTGCAGCCATCGTTGAGCAACAGGTCCTCGAAATCCCAGAGGGTGCTTTTCAGGACCGGCATGTCGATGTGTTCACGATACAGATCGTTGTGTCCTTGTCCGCTCTGGTGACTGGTTTCCAGCACCACATCGACGACAGGGCCCAGCGATTCGATCAGGTCCATGAACAGATGCATCAAGTTGTTGCGAGACGCTGCTGCCATCAAGACGGGCACGCTGGTGGACGATGCATCGTCGACGTATTCGTCGCGACGAAAGCCCTGGCGTGGCACGACTTGCAAGTCGTAAGAGGGTCGGATCGCATTGGTCAGCTCAAACGCTCCGTAAGTTGCAATGCCCAGGTGAGTGCGCAGTTCATCTTCAGATAGTTGTTGGAAGCTGGCCGGCGAAGCCTCTTTGGTCGTTGTGTCGGGACCGCCGGTGCGAAGGATGCGCTTCAGAAAGCCCATAATATCTCTCATCGTTTGCGTGTCCGCACGTCAGCGTGTGGGCACGGCATGGGTGGATCAGTTTGGTTGATACCCAACGTTAGGTCACCTACGCGGCAGGGGTTGTTGATCTCACATTGCTTCTTCTGTCGTATTTTTTTGCGAAACCCAAAAATTCGCCCGACCCCTAAATCGTGTAGATTGGTAAATATTGGTACGATCGCGCCAAACCGCCGTTTTGGGTCGCAGGCTTGGCGCAATCGTTACAACGCGACGCTACCGCCGACTCTCCCGGTTCATTCGATACCCCCCTTTGGCTGGCTCACCCCATGTATGCATTTTTGAGACCTTTTTTTCGCAGCGCGATCGCGACGCCTAGCTGTTCGTGGTGTCTGTTGATGGTTATGGGGGTGGTGATGTTTGGCGGCTGCGATCGAGTCCCGCCACGCCCCGAAATTGGTAAGGATGCCGAGGGGGAAACACGAGAATTCAGCGATGATCAGCCAGCGAAGAAGGTGGCGAAGTCGCTGCCAAGGGTTCCTGCAGAATCGAGCGACCGGGAAGCCGAACCGCCAACGGGGATCGTCGACCGCGATCTGCAGTGGTGGGACGCCTATCTCGTGGGACGCGAACCCATCGGGTTCAGCGTCACGAAGGTCGAACCGGTCGGCGGCGGCGACAGCTATGTCCGCTACAGCATGGAGGAACAGTTAAAGGTCCGTCGCGGCAAGCAGGTCGTGCAGCAGTGGCTGAAGCAAACCAGTCTAGAGGCGGTCGATGGGACGTTCCAAGAGTTTGGTAGCGAGCTGAGTCGCGGGGGGGAGATCGTGATCAGCAGCGGCGCGGTGGGCTACAACAAAATGAATATTGAAGTTCGCCGCGGCGATCAGGTGGAGACGGTTGCGATTCCCTGGGACTCCAAATATCGGGGGCCCTTTGCGACGCAACAGTCGCTGCGAGCCACGCCGATGCAACCGGGAGAGGAACGGGTGCTGGAGGCGTTGCTGCCGGTGCAGAATGTGGTTGGCACGATCCGATTAAAAGCGATCGATGTGGTCAACGTCGCGATGCTGACTGGCGATTCGAAGAAGCTGTTGGAGATCGAATCGTCGACTTTGGTGGGAGACCGCGTGGTGTTGAGCCAGTTGTTGTGGACAAACGAACGGGGCGATCTTTTAAAGACCTACACCCCTGCCCTCGATTTCGCCACCTATCGCACCGACCAAGAAACGGCGACTGAGGTCGGAACGCCTAAGCAAGATCTGTTGGCGGCGACAGCGATCCGTGTAGAGACCGATGCCCCGTGGTCGACGATCAGCCAGCAGACGCCGATCGCCTACCGGATCGAACACCGGACGCAAGATCCAAGCGACTTGTTTGTCTCCTCTGCCAACCAGACGATCGCGGCGATCGACGACCGGACTGTTTTGGTGGTCTGTAGTGCTGAAGAGGAGCAGTCGGTCGATAGCCAGCCGGTCGCGGCGGAGGACGAGCTGTCCAACGCGTTGATTCAGAGCGATCATCCGACGATTCGCCAGATGGTAAACCGATTGTTGGTATTGGAAGGGGCCAGTCTCGACCAGAAGGCGGAAACGTTGCGGTTGGGGGTCTATCGGCACGTTCGCAAGAAGAACTTCTCCCGCGGCTTTCTATCGGCGGGCCAGGTGGCGACCGAAGCCGAAGGGGATTGCACCGAACATGCGATCCTGTTGGCGGCGCTCTGCCGGGCGGCTGGCATTCCGTCGCGCGTCGCCGCTGGGTTGATGTTGCTGCCGCCCGCCGAAGGGCAGACCGAACCGTTGATGGCGTATCACATGTGGACGCTGATCTGGACGGGAGAGCGATGGATGGCGTTGGATGCGACGCTCCCAGAGCGACCTCAGTTTGCCGACCGGATCATGGTCGTCTCATCGAACCTCGCATCGGGAAACGAATACAGTTGTCTGTTGCCGGTCTTGCAGGTGATGGGCCAGGTCGACGTCGCGATCGAAGATTGATCGCGGGGGTAGATCGGGGCGGCGGGCTTCGGCGACGCGGTTACCCGCGGTTCGATTGGTCGAAGAACTTTTCAGCGTAAGCCAACAGCGGGTCGATCGTCTGCGGCTGGATCTGGTGCGGCGGCGACCAATCGAACCATTCGAAACCGGGGTGTTCGGTCGGCACGATCTCGATCTCGGTGGTCAGTTCCGCGAGGAAAATCGAAACGCGTTTGTCGCGCGGCTTGCCCGATTTGCGGCCGATGACGCGGTATTCGATCTGGAACAGGAAGTTCTCGTCGTGGACGAAATCCTTGGGGCGGATCCCGGTCTCTTCGCGCAGTTCGCGGCGAGCCGTCTGCAGGATCGATTCGCCGTCGTCGACGTGTCCCTTGGGCAGATCCCAGCGGTCGGCGTGCCGCATCAATAAGAACTGGCGGCGTGGATGGTTGCGAAAGACGAGGTAGCCGGCGGCTTGGATCATCGATTTGGGCGGCTTCGTGGGCCTTGCCTTGCGTGATAGAGTGGAGGGTTGATGGGGAGCGGTCGTCGGTTGGCCAGCGAGCGGCGTTTGAGCCGCTGGGTTGGGTTTGCCGTTGGCCGCCCCGGCTATGATGCTAAACAAAGAACAACACAAAATGAAGATCTATACTCGGACCGGCGATGCAGGAATGACCGGATTGTTCGCCGGCCCTCGCGTTTCCAAAGACGATTTGCGGATCGAGTCGTTTGGGACTGTCGACGAATTGAACTCGGTCTTGGGCGTGGCGCGGTCGCATCCGATCGACGCCGATATCGCCGACCAGTTGGAACAGGTGCAGGCCGATCTGTTCACCGTTGGGGCGCGGTTGGCGACGACGCAGCCCGAGCGGCTGAAGATTCGTTTGGTTGGCGACGCGGATGTCCAGCGGCTCGAAAACTGGATCGACGCGCACGAGGAATCGCTGCCGGCGTTGGAGCATTTCATCTTGCCCGGCGGAAGCGTTGCGGCGGCGAGCGTACACCATGCCCGTACCGTCGGCCGCCGAGCGGAACGGTTAGTCGTTGGATTGGTGGCCGCCTATCCTAACGAGGGGTACGAAGTGGTCGGGATCTACTTGAACCGCTTGAGCGATTATTTGTTTGTCTTGGCGCGAGCGATCAACCATCGCGGCGGGGTCGCCGATTCGATTTGGATTGGCGAGCCGTCGTCGCCGAGTTCTTGAGGTTTGGCCCCGGATGTTGCCGAAGCGATTGGGGCTTGGGGCGTCGGTCGATCGAGTGAAAAATACCCTGTTTTCTGGGTGGCGTCGCGGTATCGCCAAGGCGGGCCACGCGATGTTACAATTTAGCCAGTGCGGCGGACTGAACGGATGTTGTGCGCCCAAAGAATCGTTGGCTTGCTGTCTCCGAAAGGAACTTTACTGTGAAAAAAATCGAAGCTATCGTCCGTCACTTCAAGCTGGAAGATGTGAAGAACGCATTGACCGAGCAGGGGATCCACGGCATGACTGCGAGTGAAGTCCGCGGATTCGGGCGACAAAAGGGTCACACCGAAATCTACCGCGGCACCGAATACGCCGTCGACTTTGTTCCCAAGGTGAAGATCGAAGTCGTTTGCAGCGATGAAAACCTGCAGACCGTTGTCGATACGATTTTGGAAACCGCGCAGACGGGCCAGATCGGTGACGGCAAGATCTTTGTCACCAACCTCGAAGATTCGATTCGCATTCGCACCGGCGAGCGCGGCGAAGATGCGCTGTAGTCGCGGGATCGTTTAATACGGTCGTTTCGTGTGATGGCGGGTCGCACATAACTGCTCCTTTTCGTAAGCAAGCTATCTCTTGCTGCTAGGTTGATATGGTTGGCTCGACACCTGTTCGCGAGGTGGTTCAACGCTCGAAGCAATATCTGCTCGTGGAACGCGAGAAGCTTCGCATTCAGCATGACAGCGGATCGCCTGGGCCTCAGGTCTCTGCCGCCCTGTCCCAATTGGCCGACGAGATCGTCGTCGATATCTATCAGCAGTGTTTGCGCGACGCCAAGTTGGAACACCTGGCGGATCAAATGGTGTTGATCGCCCACGGCAGTTACGGTCGCGGCGTGTTGGCACCTTTCTCCGATATCGATTTGATGTTGCTGCACGCGCCGTCGGTGGAAAAGCAGATCAATCCTCTGATCAGCCAGTTGTCGCGCGATATCGTCGACGTCGGCTATGTGCTCGGCTTTTCAGCTCGCACCGCGTCGGAAGCCTATGCCTGGGCGTGGAAAGAGATTCCCGTCTTCACCTCGCTTTGCGAATCGCGTTGGCTAGAGGGCAGTCGAGACCTCTTCGAACGTTTCTTCCACTCCTTTCGTTTGCGTGCGATGCGGCGAAAGAATCGTTTGACCAATGGGATCATTGCGGCGCGATTGGAGGAGCGGGAGAAGTGGGGCGAATCGTCTTATCTGCTGCGTCCCAACGTCAAGCGTTCCCGCGGGACGTTACGCGATGTGCAAATGATCCGCTGGTTGGGGTTTGCCAACGCGGGGGAGACCGATATTGGAAAGCTTGTCGATTTGGGAGTCTTTAACGAAGACGACTATCGACACGTGAAGCGGGGTAACTCGTTTCTTCTGCGGCTTCGCAACGAGCTTCATTTCATGTCGGGCAAGCAGAGCCAGGATCTGTTGGATCGACATCTGCAGATCGAGATTGCCGATCGCTGGGGCTATCGTGGCGAGACGGGGATGCTGCCGGTCGAGGAGTTCATGCGGGACTACTTCGAACATACCGGCGAGGTCCGGTATGCGGTCTCCCACTTTCGCGATACCTGCCGCAATCGATCGGTCTTTGGAGCCGCGATCGACCGCGCCTTCTCGAAGACTGTCGACGAGGACTTTAAGGTCGGGCCGTATCATATCTGGATCAAACCGCGGTCGTTGGACCGCGTCGCGAACAGCGTCGCCGACGTGCTGCATCTGATGGATATCGCCAACCAGCGCTGTCTGCGGATTCGGCACCAATCCTGGCAAGCGATCCGGACCGCGATGCGGGTTCGTCAACCCGAGTCGCCGACTCCCGAGACGACTCAACACTTCCTGTCACTGATCAGCCAACCGGGCCGCTTGGCTGATCTGCTGCGGCGGTTGAACGAACTGCGAGTGTTGGAGCAGATCATTCCGGGGATGAAGCACGCACGGCGACTGCTGCAATTCAACCAGTACCACAAATATACTGTCGATGCGCATTCGATCCGGGCTGTTGAAGCCGCCACGCATTTTATCGACAACGAGGATTGGCCGGGCCAGATCTATCGCGCCATGAAAGATAAGACGCGGTTGCATCTGAGTCTGCTGATCCACGATCTGGGCAAGGGATTCGAAGAGGATCATAGCGATGTCGGGAAGCGGATCGCCGAAGAGACGGCCGATCTGCTGCACATGTCCGAAGACGATCGCGAGCTGTTGGGATGGATGGTTCATAAACATCTGTTGATGGCGCACACCGCGTTTCGTCACAACCTGAACGATCCCGACATGCTGACGATGTTTGCGTCGGAAGTTGGCACGCCCCAGCGTTTGGATATGTTGGTGCTGCACACGATCGCCGATCTGACAGCGGTTGGCCCGGACGTGTTGACCGATTGGAAGTTGAGCCTGTTACGGGAGCTTTACGAAAACACAAAACGCTATTTCCGGACCGGCGAATTGCCGGACGATCCCGACATCTCGGTCCTGGAAACGAAGAATCAACTGCTCACCGCATTGGAGAAAGCCAACGCGTCGCGAGTGAGTTTTGAATGTGTCAAAAGCATGCCCTCGTCGATGCTGCGGCACCACGACGCCGACGAACTGTTGGAAGAGTTGATGTTGGCCGACAAGTTGACCAACACCGATCGCGTTGCGGTTGTTATTCCCCGCTCGATTCCCGACAGCCACGCGTTGGAATACACGGTGATCATTCGCCAAGACGATCGCCCGATCGGAACGTTCTCTCGGATCACCGGGGCGCTTTCGGGGATGGGATTGGAGATCTTGCGAGCCGACATCGAGACGGTGGGCGACAATCTCGCCTGGGATCGATTCCTGGTCAACGATCCCGACGCGGTGGAGACGTCTTTGGCGCGGCGGAATGCTGTCTGCAAGGCGATCGTCGATTACCTGGCAGCGGATGAGATTCCCCAGCCGACGTTTCGCCGGCGTTGGAATCGGGCTGCGGTCAAACAGGTCGCCGAGGTGCAGCAATTGCCGACCCGCGTCACCTTCGATAACGAAACCTCCGAACGCTCTACGATCATCTCGCTGTTCGCTTACGACCGCCCTGGCCTGCTGTTCACGATCGCCAAGGCATTGGCTAACCTCGGCGTGGTGCTGAACTTCGCCAAGATCTCGACTCACCTGGATCAGGTGGTCGACGTCTTTTACGTCACCGAGCTCAATGGCGATAAGCTCGATTCGCCTCAGCGACGCCAGATTCTCCGCGAGCATCTGCTCGATTCGGTTCAACGCTTAGAGCAATAGTTGCTTTCAAGTGCTGGCGACGCGTCGCAGCGACAGTCGCCAGCGAGTCCACGTTGGCCGCCCTCCCCTGCCCCGCCTTGCGATACGCGTAATCGTTGTAATACGTTCGACCCGATGGCCAATTGGGGGAACTCATGCGATCCAGCTCATTCGGCGTTGTCTGCGCGGCTCCGACGCCCGATATCCCATCAAGGCTAGGTGTCTGCGGACTCAATAGTCTGTCGTTTGTGGTTTGACGTTAGGGATGATGGAAGGATGCGGATCATGCATGCGAAGCTTCTGACGGTTGGTCTAGTACTTTGTCTGATGCATGTGCCCGTCTTGGGGCAATGGAATCCTCAGGTTCCTTACCGCTTGGCTCAGACGCCCGGGCAACCTGTGCCGCAGGACGCTCCGGCAGTTCGTGTCATTCAGCCAGCGACAAGCGGAGCGGAGTTGGCCCCTCAGCCGCTGCCGCAACCGATGCACGCCCCCGTGCCGAAGCCAGCCGATTCGTCGGTGCTCGATTCTTCGGCCAGCCAAGGGGCGATGTCGATCGACTTCGATCAGGTCCTTTCCGACGAAGGTGCTGTCGGTTGTGGATGTGCAACCGGCGCGAATGCTCAGCCGTGTATGCAATGCAATAACGGGTGTGGCGACGACAAGTGCGACAACGCGTGTTGCATGGCAGGCTTTTTCGGACTCGATCCATGCGTCGTCCCGCCGCCGGTCGGCACCGATCCGCTGGGCGTTTACAGCCTCGAGAGCGTTTATAAAGCGGAAGCTCATCAACGCGGGCTGTGGGCGACCTACCCCGCCGAAAAGATGAAGCAGAGTCTGGCGCTGCGACGCAGTCGCGTGATGCCAACACCTCCCCAATACCCCAACGGTCCAACGATGTATCGACCGAGAGTTCCGGCGTGCGAACCGGCTCCCGTCGAAGCTTGCCCGCAAACCGACGAGTGCTGTGTCACTCCAAATACGACTCAGATTCAACAGGCTCAACTGGGACGCCCCGGGCTTCCACGCTAGCCAACGAATTTTCAAGTTTCGAGCAAATTGTTCAATGCCGGCTGGCGGACGTTGCCGATACCACAAGTACCATGGATTGGGAGGGTGGAACGACGGTGCCATCGTTCCAGCGATTGATGGGTCATGGACGGGCAGGGAGGGCCTTTCCATGACCCTCTTTTTTTGCTATCGCCCCTTTCCAGCTTCTCTTCCGCATTTGGTCCACTTTTTGCAACTACTGTGCCTCGGTAAATCAAGCTCCTGCCCGTTTGACAGGCTTGCCCTACTTCTAGGCCCCGTTATCTGTAGTTATCTGCAAAAATGGAACAATCAATCGTTGGGAATTTGTTGGTCGCAGCGCCCGCGTTGGACGGAACACTGTTTCAACGAAGCGTTTGCTTGCTGTTGCACCACGACCAGGAAAACGTCATCGGGGTGGTTTTGAATCGTCCCCTGTTCGGCGGTATTAGTCTCCCTCAGGGGAATTCTCCTGCGCTGTTGGTCAAGCAGAGTTTGCATCTGGGCGGTCCGAATGCCGGGCCGGTTTTCGCGTTGCATAACTGCGCCGATCTCGCCGAATTGGAAACCGGCACCGGGCTCTACATGGCCTCCAGTCGGCAGCACATGCAGCGGTTGTTGGCCGATGCTAGCTTGCCCTGCCGCCTGATCGTGGGGCATGTGCAATGGTCGATCAAAGACCTGCAGTCTCAACTTTCCAGCGACCTGTGGCGGGTTCTGCCGGCGACTCCCGAAGCTGTCTTTGAGCCGGACGATCTGATGTGGTCGGATCTGGCGCGGAAGTCGGCGGCGCTCCATTTCGCTCATTTGGTCGGGGCAAAGCACATTCCGTCGCATCCCGCTTTGAATTAGAATGCGGTTTGAAACGGCGGGACATGGCCCGCCATCGACAGCTTGTCATACGAGACCTCTACTTTGAACATCCGATACGACGACGAATACATTCAACGCAAGCGAGTGGGCGAGATCCGCAACATCGACCCGGTGAAGAACTTTGGTTTCATCAGCGGCGAGGATTTCCGTGGCGATGTCTTCTTCCACATGTCGGTTTGGGAGAGCGACCGCAATATGCTGCCCGAGATCGGGATGATCGTCGAATTCGAAATCAACCAAGTCCATTTGCAGGAAACCGATTCGCTGCGGGCAACCGTCGTCCGACGTACCGACCGTCCCTACACCAAGCAATTGGATCTCAAGGCGGACGAATCTCTAACCGTCAAGCATCACCCTAACGCTAGGAAGCGGAAGCCGGTCTGGCGTGGGAAGAAGACTTAGGTCTTAAATCGCCGACGGCATGCGATTGCCCGATTCTGGGGCGACGTCAACGCGTCGGGTTTGTTTGTCCCAGTACGCCAACGCTGCGTGCGTTGGCAGATAGAACAACGCTGGCAGGCCTAGCATCAGGCAACTCAGCCACGCCCAGCCGGGCATCCAGGTCTGCGCCGTCTCGGGGTCGGGACCAAAGACGTAGTTCACGTTGTGCGGTTGGTTGGGGAACGCCAACGGATCGCCGGGACCGGGCAAAGCAAAGTAGGCGATCAACATCGCCCCCCAAGCGATGATGGTCCAGCCGATCAGTGCACGGCGGTCGTAGCCCAATCGCCAGACGAGATACAGCAGCAGGATCGGCAGCCAGAAGTGGAAGAACGAGAGTCCGCGGGCTATCAACGAGATCGAATCGTCGAACATGTACTCGGTCATCCCGGTCACGCGGACTCCGGCAAAAGCCCCCAGGAAATCGATCTGCCACAGCAATTGAGGGATCGTGATTCCGACGGCGGCCATCGAGGCGTAGATCGGTTTTTCGGTCCAGACCGCCAGCACTGCCAGGAACAGCGCGATGTCGCAGAAGTAGAGGAAGTTGGTCGGGCCGTATTCGCGCCAATAGTAGACGGTCAGGACGGCTGTAAACGCCGTGTAGGCCAGCTTCAACGGCCACGGGATGATCGTCCGACGCTGGCTTGTTTCGCCGTGGGGCGGTGTCGTGTTCATCGGGGCGCTCCGCAAAAGGTTTGAACGGGAAGACTTGGTCGCTTGAACTTTAAAAGAGACCAGTCGTCCTGCGAATGTGCGCCTTATCGACGAGAAACTGCACTTTTGACTCGGGCGGCTACTCGAGTCGCAGGGAGTCGATGTTCATCAATCCGCCCCGCTGCTTTTCGTTCTTAAAGACGATGAACAGTGCATCGCGGCCGCTGCTGGGATCGATCGCGATCTGTTTCTCTTCAAACGCGTCCCAGCTGCCGTTGACCTCCACCAACACGCTGCCCAACAGCGGGCCGTCGACCGTGCCGCGGCGGACTTCGATCATCCCCCCTGCCCCGGCGCTTGTCACGCGGACGGCGATCGATGCGATCGCATCCAGCGGAATATCGTTGAACTTTAAGAACGCATCGTGGTTGATCGCGCCGATGAACTTCTTTCCTTCGGCTTTGCCCGATCCGAGTTCGCGTGCACCGGAGATCTCGTCCGCCGATTCGGCTTGCATGTTGCGGCTTCGCAGAACGACCTCCGCGGTCCCGATCAGTTTGGGAATCTCATCGCGCCCTAGGTCGGTGTAGGTCGCTTCGAGTCGCATCTTGCCGGGCGTCTCGATGGCGAGCAGTTCGTTGTTGAATCCTTGGGCGGTTGGAGCGGAGGAGTCGGCGGTCGCTGCGTAGACGTACTGAACCATCTGCAGCACTTCGGCTTCGGTGTGCTGCTGGTGCGGCAGCATCCCGATCTTACCCCACACGCCAGTCGATCCCTGGCGTA
This sequence comes from Rosistilla oblonga, assembly GCF_007751715.1. Taxonomy (NCBI): domain Bacteria; kingdom Pseudomonadati; phylum Planctomycetota; class Planctomycetia; order Pirellulales; family Pirellulaceae; genus Rosistilla; species Rosistilla oblonga. The sequence continues at coordinate 661,474 of NZ_CP036292.1, forward strand.
CGCGAGCTACCGATTTTTCGATCTCATGCGGCTGGTCGCGGTATTTGGTGGCGATCTCGACAAAGCTGGGGCCGACCAATCGACGGTTTGCTGCATGGCAATTCAGGCAATCGCTTTTGCGGATCAATGCGAGGCCTGGAGGAACGTTTGCCGCGGCACCTTCATCGGCGACGGCGCTCGCTTCGACAAACAGCCGCGTCGGGGCAAGCCCTTCGATCAAGTGCCATCCCTCTTCTTCGGCTTCATCGAAGTCGCTGGTCCCATCCTCGATGTCGCGGACTTGCAGTCGATAACGAATCGGTTTGCCGGGGCTGAAGAAGTCGCCGTTCTGCGGTTCCAGGAACTTTACTTCCGGTCGCGCGTTCCCGACGATCACCGGCAGCGACATGCTGTTGGTTGCCCCCGATGGATCGGTCACCGTCAGTTCGATCGTATAGACTCCCGGTTCGGCGAAGCTGGCTTCGGCCACCGCTGTCGTCGCGATCGGCTTTCGTACGGGAGGCGTGACGCCCGAGCGAACCGATGTCCATTGATAGGTTAGGCTGTCGCCATCTTTGTCGTATGAATCGGCGGCTGACAGTTTGACGATCAACGGTTCTCGGCCGACGGTGCTCTCGGCGCTGGCCACCGCCACGGGAGAACGGTTGCCGCGGACGTAATCGATTCGGACCAGCCGCGCGTCGGGGTTCACGCCCCATGTCTCGCCGTATTCTATCACGTACAGCGCTCCCGCCGCGTCGAACTGCAAGTCGATCGGGCGGGCGAATTTCATCTCGGGCAGGAACGGCTCCAACCGCTGGACGTTGGAGTCTTTGTCCATGTGAACGGCCATGATCCAGTGCCGCGACCACTCGAACGCAAACAACGTCCCGTCGTAGGCTGCGGGAAACTTGGTGGTCGATTTCGATTGGGCGTCGTAGTGATAGACCGGCCCGGCGCAGGCGGTTCGGCCGCCCGAAGCGACTTCGGGAAACTCCGGCGACGGCGCGGCGGGGTAATAGATCATCGCCGGCTGCGCTGGTGGAAGCTCTTTGCTGCCGGTGTTGTTGACCGATTCGTTGATCGGTTTGAGAGGGTCTTGCGCGGGGTGGATTTCACCGCTGGCAAAATCGACCATCGGGTAGGCGAAGTTGTTGCCGATGAAGTAGGGCCAGCCGAAGTTGCCGGCGGCGCGGGCTTGGTTGACTTCGTCGTAGCCGCGGGGGCCGCGATCGTTGTCGCTGCCGGCATCGGGGCCGACGTCGCCCCAATACAGGTAGCCCGTTTTTTGATCGACGCTGATCCGCCAAGGGTTGCGGCAACCCATCACGTAGATCTCGGGATGTCCGATCGAGCCGTCTTTGGGAAACAGGTTGCCGTCGGGGATCGAATAGCTGCCATCGGGTTCGGGGCGGATCCGCAGCACTTTGCCGTTGTAGCTTTTGGTGTTGCCGGCCGATCGTTGGGCGTCCCAGGGCTCGCGATTCTCTCGCTGGTCGATCGGCGCAAAGCCTTGCGAATCCTTAAAGGGATTCGTGTTGTCGCCGGTGCCGATGAATAGGTTTCCGTCGGGGCCAAACTCCATCGATCCGGCGTGATGGCAGCACTCGCGTCGCTGTTCTTCATACTTGAACATCAACTTCTCGCTCGCCAAATCGATCTGGCCGTCGCGGAAATCGAAGCGGCTGATGTGTTGCCCCGAGAATTCCGGAGGAGAGTACTGCAGGTAGATCCAGCCGTTTTCGGTGAAGTTGGGATCCAACGCCATGCCGATCAGGCCGTTCTCCTGAGCCGTGGTGACTTCCAATTTGCCGACGACGGTCGCTTGTCCGGTTTGCGGATCGATGCGTTTGACCAAGCCCGCGATCTCGATCAGGAAGATGCTCCCGTCGGGAGCGATTTCCAGCTCCATCGGCTGTGTCAGTTCGCTGTAGACCGTCGTTCGCTCAAACCGCTCGACATCGACCTCTTCGGCGTGCAGAGGTGTTGCAGGAATGATCCCGCAGCACAGCAGGAGTGACAGGCAAAGCGGGGCGAACGAGCGGGGTGAGTTCGGCATGGATAGCAGCTCGGGTTAGCGTAGGCGGCAGATCGATGTCGATATTCTAGTCGATGTGATTGCGGTGCGATGGGGAAACGAAAACAGGGCGTTACGCCCAACACATGAAGTGTCGTTCGCAACGCCCTGTCGATTTCAAAGACGCGTTGGCGGTCAGAGCCTAATAAGGAGCGATCACGTTGCCGTCTTGAGGTGTGTGCAGATCGCGATAGGTGATCAGGTCGATTGTTTCGGTCATGAACCGAACAGAACCATCGCCCAGGGTGACTTGCATCCCGCCGGGATGGCAGCCCTTGGCGCTCCAGTCGTCTGCCCACGAAGCCGTTGTGCGACCGAGGCCGTAGGTCAAGCTTTCACCACCAACGTTGGTGACGTCCAGCATGCGCAACCCCGTGTGCCAGGTTTCGGTCGCGCTGATGATGCGTGGCCCAATCCAGATACCACCGGCCCAGTTGCAGTCGGTACCGCCACATTGCAACGACCCAATGCGATCGTCTTGAGTGGTTCGTTCGGAAACAAACATCGTGTTGCTGGTTCCGTCGGTCACGTCGCGGAAGCGGCGATTCGAGTTTTCAAAGAACATGCCGTTCTTGGTTCCCAGGGGATTGCCCGAGGAGTTGGTTTGAATTGCCGAACGTCCAGCGATTGCGAGGTAGTTCGATTTGCCGAGGTTCGATTTGTCGGAGTTGATGCCCGACATCGGATCCGATGGGCAAACATAGGCGTCGATCACGACGGATGCCGAATCGATCGGATCGTTCGCCGATCCGTCGCCATTTTTATCCTGCCAAGACCGAGCAAACCCGCCCGTCTCGGTACCGATTAGATCGTACAGAGCGGATTGTTCGATGTACGGCAGCAGCGAGGTTGCCCAGCCGAGTCCGTTGTTGTTGTTTGCAGCGTCGCCGGGTGAATTCGTGGCGGGATTGCTGTCGTAACATCCCGATGGGAAAACCTGGAACGTGTCGTGATAGTTGTGCATCGCCAGGCCAATCTGTTTCAGATTGTTACCGCATTGCATTCGGCGTGCCGCTTCGCGAGCCGCCTGGACTGCTGGCAACAGCAGGCCAACCAGGATTCCGATGATGGCGATAACCACCAACAGTTCGACAAGTGTGAAGCCGCCTCGGCTGCTTCGATGATTGCGCTGAATCATTACTGAATCTCCACGAAAGAGGAAACGAAAACAGAAAAATAGAAAGCTCGCAGCCGCGGGCGAATTCGTCCGCGGTGCGTTGTGAGCGAGATATGCGAAGCGACTACTTCGACGTTAGCTCCAGCGGGATGTCGTTGGAGCCAGCTTGGACTTCAACAACCAATTCGGATTTCGAATTGTATTTGGCAGGGATCGGTTCCTTGGCCTGTCCCGATGGATCGGGAGCGTCGCTGGGCGTGGTCACGCTGACCTTGTGTGGCCCGATCAATGCGCCTTGTTTGTCGGCGTGGTAGCTGAGCGAGTAGTGTCCCTGTTCGTCGGAAAGGGCCATCGAAGCGCGAGCTTTTGGGTCGTCTTGCGGTTGGAAAACGATGGAAACGTTGGGCAGCGGTTGGCCGTCCATCGTAACCGTACCCTCGACCAACCCGGTCTCGGGCATCGCCAGTCCACTTCCGCCGCAGCCTACCGAAGCGATGGTGAGAACGAGTGCTACGAAAGCAGCAGCAGACGTGGAGTTTAGGTATGTATAAGTTGAGTCGACAAAACGCCGGGGGCTAGTCACGTTGCAGAATACCTTGATACAGAGGTGGGGATGATGTTTAATCCAGGTCTATAGATTATCACTTCATGAATCAACTTTTGTAGAGCCTTTTTGAATAGTTACGCCGAATTGCAGGACGGTGTGGTTCACATAATGCGTGATGTTTTCGCTTTGCGAAATGCGGTTACTTTAGAATGCCATGCTCTACAAGGCTTAATGTTAACTTTAACCCCAAAGTAACAATTTGGCGTTTTTCTAAATATTAATATTGGGTCTAGTTTCTGTTGTGGGTCGCCCTTGGTCAGAGTGGTGGTGTTGTGGTGTGAAGTGGTCAACTTGCTGAGCCGATACGGTTCTCCAGCATCGGAAGCTTGATTCGATCCAATGTGTTGATCATCTGATGGCAGTGTTGGTACCGATTGTGGTCGGCGCGTGCCGAGGCTGTCGTCGTGATTCGATTACCCCCCAAAAAAATCCAGGCAGCCTCGCGGGTGCCTGGATCGGAGCGGATTCGGCGACGCAAGCTAGGGTGCTTGGTTGCCGTTAGCCGATGACGGTGATCGATTCGCGTTAGAAGTTGGAGATCACGTTTCCGTCTTGCGGCGTGTGAAGGTTGCGGTAGAGGTCGAAGTCGATTGTTTCAGTGATGAAACGGACCGAACCATCTCCAAGAGTCGCTTGCATCCCGCCAGGGTGGCATCCCTTGGCGTTCCAGTCGGCACCCCATGTTGCGCTGCTGCGTCCGAAGCCGTGGGTCAAGCTGTAGCCGGTGTCGTAGCCGCCAACGTTGGCCACATCGAACAGATACAGGCCGGTGTGCCACGCTGCGGAACTGCTGACGATACGCGGACCGATCCACAGCCCTCCGGCCCAGTTGCAAGGCGCTCCACCGCACTGCGTCGAATTGACGTTGTCGTTTTGGGTCGTTCGCTCGGAGAGGAACAGCGTGTTGGAGGTACCGTCGATGACGTCGCGGAACTTGCGGTTGGAGTTCTCGAAGAACATCCCATTGCGCTGTCCCAGCGGCGAACCATTGCTGTCGGTTTGCACGGCATAGCGGCCAGCGATCGCCATGTAGTTGGATTTTCCATAATCGCTTTTGTCGGAGTTGAGTCCGGACATTGGATCCGATGGGCAGACAAACGCGTCGATCACAACCTTGGCTGAATCGATGGGGTCGTTTGTGGTGCCATCGTTGTTTTTGTCCTGCCACGATCGGCCGAAGCTACCGGTTTCGAAGCTGATTTGATCGTACAGCGGGGATTGTTCGATGAATGGAAGCAGGAGAGTGCCCCAACCCAGTCCATTGTTGTTGTTGAGTGCATCGGTTGGGGAGTTCGTCTTGCGGTTGCTGTCGATGCATCCCGATGGGAAGACTTGGTAAGTATCGTGGTAGTTGTGCAGCGCCAGCCCAAGCTGTTTCATGTTGTTGCTGCATTGCATCCGGCGAGCCGCTTCGCGAGCCGATTGCACAGCGGGCAATAACAACCCGACTAAGATCCCGATAATCGCGATCACTACCAATAGTTCGACCAAAGTGAAGCCGCGACGACTGTGTCGCTGTGGGTGTTGTGACATGGTGTAGATTCCTGAAGTGTTAATGAAATAGAAGTGCAGACCGGTAGCCGACAAGAATTCGAGCGTACGTCGATCCCGGAGATGACTGCGGACCTTCAGCGGTCGGTTCGACCGCTGGCTGGTCTCGTGCAATCGCTTGCGAGTGGGGTTATTTCGAAGTCAGTTCTAACGGGATATCGTTTGAACCCGCTTTGACTTCGACTACCAATTCGCTTTGCGAGTTGTATCTCGCTGGGATCGGATCCTTCGACTGTCCCGATGGATCGGGAGCGTCGGTTGGCGTGGTGATGCTGACCGTGTGCATTCCGATCAGTGCGCCTTGCTTGTCGGTGTGGTAGGTCAGCGTGTAACGCCCCTGTTCGTCGGAGACTGCCATCGAAGCTCGCGCTTGAGGATTCTCTTGCGGTTGGAAAACGATGGAGACATTGGGTAATGGTTGTCCATCCAACGTGACAATCCCTTCGACCTCACCGGTCTCCGGCATCACCAAACCGCTGCCGACGCAACCTACCGAAGCGAGCAGCAAAACGATCGCTACAAATTTAGTAACAAGTGTTGAGTTAATCTTGGTGTTCGTCGAGTCGACAAATCGTCGGGGGTCGGTCACGTTGTAGAATGCCTTCTTGCAGGGTTTGAGAAATAATGTTGTACGGAACGCTTATACATTATCACTTCACGTATCATCTTTTGTAGGGCTATTCTGTATAGTTGTGCAAATTTACACGAGGTTGATGAGCGTATTATGGGGAATGATTTCGCATAGCGGATCCCGTTCACCGCAAAAATACTTGATCGATGAAAGGCTTAATGTTGATTAAATCCCCAATGTCGCAAATCGCGGTTCTTCTATTATTAATATTAGCCGTGCCGCTTGTGGCTGTTTATGTTCCGTCGGTTGTGGGGTCTTTGAGTCCGCTGCCGGTCGTCTTTCAGGGCGGAACAACCTGTCCGGCATCAAGCGTACAGTTCGATCAGGTGGCGTTGGGTGGCACGTCTGTAGGACTGCCGCAGATCACCAACGTGCAAGTCCTCGATTTTGATGGCGACGGCGCCAACGAAGTGCTCGCTTGCGATTCGCTGAAGAACCAAGTGGTGCTGTTTCGTCAGGTCGATGGTGAATGGCAAGAAGAGGTTTTGGTGCCCGATGTCGCCGCACCCGCGCACGCGACGGCTGTCGATATCGATTCCGATGGCGATCTCGATTTGGTCGTTTCGGTCTTGGGAAACATCCTGCCCGACGACAGCGTGATCGGGCGGGTGGAGTTGTTTGAGGCGACGCCCGATGGGTATCGGCGGCATGTGATCTTGGACGACGTGCGACGCGTTGCCGATGTCCAGCCCGCCGACTTCGATGGCGATGGCGATATCGATCTCGCGGTGGCTGTTTTTGGGTACTCTCGCGGTTCGGTCTTGTGGCTTGAGAATCGCGGCGAGTTGAAGTTCCGCGACCATCTGCTGCACACTGCCCCGGGGACGATCCACGTTCCGATCGCCGACTACGATGGCGATGGCGACCTCGATATCGCGGCGATCGTCACGCAAGACGAAGAGGAGCTGTGGGGATTTGAAAATCTTGGCCAGGGGGAATTCAAGAAACGCCGGCTGTGGATGACGATCAATCACGATCTCGGCAGCGCGGGGCTGGTGCAAGCCGATCTCGATGGAGATGGCGACCCCGACCTGATCCTGCCAGCGGGCGATAACCTGGAGGATCTCGATGCCTATCCGCAGCCCTATCACGGCTGTTATTGGTTCGAGAACCAAGGCGATTGGACTTTCCAGATCCATCGTATCTCCGACCTCGGTGGAACGTATGCTGCCGACGTCGGCGATTTCGATTCCGACGGAGACCTCGACGTCGTCTTGGCCAGCATGACGAACAACTGGAATCGGACCGATACTGCGAGCCTGGTCTGGCTGGAAAACGATGGCCAGCAGAACTTTACGACCTGGCAGATCGCTAGCGATCCGATCCATCTGGTCACCGTGGCCGCGGGAGATCTCGACGGCGATGGCAGCGACGATATCGTGGCGGGGGCGCTGAATCTGCGGAAACCGTTTCAGCGGGTGAGCCGCGTGAGTGCATGGATCAATCAAGGCGAGGGAAAACAATGAAACGTCTCAAACAGCTTCTGATTGTCATCCTGGTCCTCGAGGTCATCTTCTGCGGCATCTACGTCAAGCGTCGCTTGTGGAACCATCATGTCGTGCTGCCAGCGGTGACGCTGGACGATCCGTTATTGGCGGCGGAGTTCCAGCAGCTTGCCGATCAAGCGACTGCGGGAGGGAGCGCGGAATGGCAGGCTCTCGGCGAAGGCTTGCTGGGACAAGGCTTTTACGGCGAGGCGGAGCATGCGTTTCGAGCGGCTGTCGATATCGACCCGAGCAACTACCTGGCTCACTTCGCCCTGGCCTTTTGTCTCGATCGCACCGGCCGGATTGCCGAGAGCAGCGAAGAGTATTTGAAGGCAGCCGAAATCCAGCGCAAGTCAAAGCAATTGGTCGGATCGGTCGAGCATTGTTTGTATCAAGTCGGCAAGAACCACTTGCGCGAAGAGGACGCGGCGGCGGCGATCGACAGCTTTGCCAGCCAAGCCGGGTTTGCTCCCGCCAGCTACCAATACGCCAAGCTGTTGGTTCGCGATGGCAAGGTCGATCGCGCGATGCCGGTGTTGAAGATGGAGCTCGATAAAACGCCGCTGTCGTTGAAGTTCAACGCGCTGCGGTTGCAGGCGTTGGAATCGACGGGCCAGCAGCGTTTGGCGGACGAAGCGGCCGACGTGCTGCAACGATCGCAGTACCAGATCCCGATCGATCTGAACACCGACTACGTGACTCCCATGAATCAGCGGTTGGGGATTTCTCGGCAGTTGCAGGAATACAACGAACTGCTGGCGTCGGGAGATATGGATCTACTGGCGAAGCATTTGCAGTCGATGTGGGATGTTGTCGAGCCGACGACGCTGAACCAAAAGAGCAAGATCCTGATCAGCATGGCGGAGGTTGCGTTTCAGCGGCGTCGAGCCGAGGAGATGTTACACGCCGTCGACCGCTTAAAAGAACTGGGTGTCAGCAGTCCCGACATGTTGCAATTGGAAGGGGCGGCTTATCAGTTGAATGGCGACATCGATCGGGCGATCGCGTTGTGGATTCGCGCCAGCGAGATGTCTCCCAATATCCCGCTGCACCAAATTCTGGCCGATGCCTATCAGCAGAAGAACGACGACGCACGACGCGATTATCATCGCGGCCAAGCTGCCTTGTTGGAAGCGAAGCTGGCCTATTGGAATAACCAATGGGAGCCGGCGAAGCAGGCGGCCCAGCGGGCGATCGATGTCGATCCGTCGCTCGATCAAGCGTGGTTCTACCTGGCGGAGATCGAACGAGAGCTAGGCAATCCACAACCGGCGTTGGAGGCGTACCAAAAGTGTTTGGATCTGAATCCCAACCACGGCCGAGCGCTGGCGGCGGAGAGTCGCTTGGGCGAGAAGGCAGTCGATTCGGAGTAGCGGTTTGACTTGCGCGATTCGTTCAGGTTTATTTGGCCATTTGCTGAAGCGTTTTGAATGGCAGGTACATCCGCATCGGGTATCCGGGTAGCGTCGCGAAATCGAAACGCTGGTAGAACTGCTTCGATGATTCGTCGACGCAATCGAGCCGTCACCTGGGGCTTTCGCCGCCAGGCTTTATGCGATCGCCACTCCGCGGCTGGGTGCTGGTAGGGCGTCGGGGGGCAATCTTTGGAGGCCTGGGGCTTTCGCCGCCAGGCTTTATGCGATCGCCGCTCCGCGGCTGTGTGCTGGCGGGGTGGCGTTTGGCTTGAGTGGGGTGGGGCTTACCCGCCGAGGTGTGATAGGACTTGGGCGTGCAGTTTTCCGTTGGTGCCGAAGGCGTCGCCGCCGCGGATCGTTGGATTGCCTTTCCAGTCGCTGAATTGGCCGCCGGCTTCGGTCAGAACCGGTTGGACCGCGGCGACGTCGTAAGGGTTGACGATCGGATCGACCATGATGTCGGCGCGGCCGGTGGCGACTAACAGGTAGCCGTACGCATCGCCCCAGCTGCGAGTGATCGATGCTGCCGATTGCAGGCTGTCGTAAGCGGCGGCTGCGCCGCGGTTGGCGAAGCTGTCGACTTGGCTGGTCAGAAAGACGGCGTCTTCGATGCGGTCGCACGGCGAGACGTGGGCGGCGGTCCAATCGGCGTCGCTATTGCGGCGATGCCATGCGCCACTGCCAATCGCGGCGACGATCGATTCGCCCAAGGCGGGGATCACGATCGCTCCAGCGATCACTTGATCGTCTTTCTCGACGGCGACAATCGTCGAATAGAGCGGAACGCCACAGATGAACGACTTCGTGCCGTCGATCGGATCGACGATCCAGCGGTAGCCCGAACTGCCCTGCGTGTCGGCAAACTCTTCGCCCAGGATCGCATCGTCGCCATACGATTCGGCGACTCGCTGGCGGATCAGACGCTCGGCGCTGCGATCGGCTTCGGTCACCGGCGACGCGTCTCCTTTGCGATCGACGGCGAGGGTGGCGTCGCCAAAGAAGTTGAGCGTCAGTTGGCCAGCGGCATGGGCCAAGTCGATCATCGCTGCAACACGACCTTCATCGCGAGCGGACCATTCACTGGGAGGAGTTGTTGTCACGGTGTGCCTCGTTGGAATCTTCTTGAGAGTTTGGTTTGTCGTCGTCGAATTCATCGACGGGGAAAAACGATCGGTAGATCAGCATCGCCGCGCCGCAGACTAGCAGGCTGTCGGCGATGTTGAAGTTGGGCCATTTGAGCGTGTCGCTGGCTTGGAACAGGATCCAATCGCGGACTCCCGATTGCCAACGCGGATCCATTCCCGGTTCCCACCACAATCCGAGCCGATCGTAGAGGTTGCCGATAATGCCGCCCATCACACAGCCCAGGGCGATGGTCAGCAGCCATTGGTGGGCGGCGCGTTTAACGAACAGCCAGACGAAGATCGCGATCGCCGCGACGACCGAGATCGCCGCAAACAACTGTCCCTTGCCAGCACCGATGCCAAAGACGGCGCCGATATTCACGGCGGTCTCGATGCCAACATAGCCTTCGACAACCCAGTGGGGCGGACGCATGCCGGGCAGCCCACGCCATGCGAACATCGCTTGCTTGGTCCACAGATCGGCGACCGCACCGAGGATTGCCAGTGCGAAGAAGGTGATGTAGCGGTTGGTGGGGATGGCTGGCAGGGGATTGGAGTGCGGCAAGGGGCTTCCGTCACGCGATTGGGGTGGGGGATTGGAGCGGTCGGCGGGAGCGTTTGCTAGCACCTGCGGATCGCCGTTTGGGCTGAGCATTGTCGCTTTCTCCACCAGAATACTCGTTTTTTGTCTTGCGGTTCCTGTTGCTTCGTCGAATTTGAAACAGCATACCGGAAATCGAATTTTCTGGTCTCAATTAGCAGGTCTGGCGATGCCAATCTAGCGACAAACGAGAAAAACCGATCTATTCTATAGTTTGGGACCGATGACTTGGCAAAGTCCCCCGAATTACACAATCCGCCGTCACGCAATCGAATCACGCTATCATGCTCCAGACGAAACCATCGCATCGCAAGACCGAAGGAATCGCGCTTCAGAAGTGCATCTCGCCCTCCTGTGGCGCCACCTACGAGGCGGAGTCGGTGCGCACCAGTTGCGATCGGTGCGGCGATCTGGTCGACGTGATCTACGATTGGGACCGCGGTACGGTTCCGGCAAAGTTGAAGGACTTCGAACAATTCTGGACGCAGCGCCACGATCGGCTGCGGTTCAGCGGCGTTTGGCGGTTTAAAGAATTGCTGCCATTTGCTCCCGACGACAAGATCGTCACCGTGGGCGAAGGGCAGACGTTGCTGCAGCAGGCTGAATCGGTCGCCCAATACGTCGGCATGAACGCTGGCCAGTTGTATCTGCAGTACGAGGGGATGAACCCGTCGGGCAGCTTCAAAGACAACGGCATGTGCGCCGCCTTCACTCACGCTCACATGATGGGTGCCAAGCGAGCCGCTTGCGCCAGCACGGGCAACACCAGCGCGTCGTTGGCGATGTATTGTGCGGTCAGCCAATTGATGAAGGCGATCATCTTCGTCGGATCGGGCAAGATCGCTTACGGCAAGCTCAGCCAAGCCCTCGAATATGGCGCCCTGACCGTCCAGATCGCTGGCGACTTCGACGATGCGATGATCCGCGTCAAACAGGTCAGCGATGAACTGGGGATCTATCTGGTCAACAGCGTAAATCCCTTCCGGCTGGAAGGCCAGAAGACGATCATGTTCCGCGTTCTCGAAGCGTTGCAGTGGGAAGTGCCCGATTGGATCGTCGTTCCCGGCGGCAACTTGGGGAACAGCAGCGCGTTTGGCAAGGCGTTTACCGAGCTGAAGGAACTGGGGCTGATCGATCGGATTCCACGTTTGGCCGTGATCAACGCATCGGGAGCCGACACGCTGTACGAACTGTACGAACGCCGCGGCGTGCGTTGGAACGGCGGCAATGTCGATATGGATCCGATTCGTGCGTTCTACGACGAAATGGACCGCGATGGAGCCAAGGCGGACACGATCGCCAGCGCGATCGAGATCAATCGCCCGGTGAACCTGAAGAAGTGTCTGCGTGCGTTGGAAGCTTGTGATGGCGTCGTTCGGCAGGTCTCCGACCAAGAGATCCTGGACGCCAAGGCGAAGGTCGGTGCTGGCGGAATCGGTTGCGAGCCGGCTAGTGCAGCAAGCGTTGCCGGAGCGAAGATGCTTCGCCGCGAAGGGGTGATCGCTCCGAGCGACCGCGTCGTCTGCATCCTGACGGGGCATCAGTTGAAAGATCCCACAGCGACCGTCGCCTATCACACGACTGACCAGGCGGTCTTTAACGACGTCTTGGGGAGCCGTGGCGTGCAGCGGGCCAGTTTCGCCAACCGAGCTGTCGCGTTGCCTAACGATTTGGAAGAGATCATCAAAGCGATCCGGCTGTATTCTTAAGCCGGCATCGGCCGCTGGCCAGAACGGGAGCGGTCCGCCCTCCCCTACCCTGCTCCATCCAGTCGGATGGAGCCTGCCGTCGCTTGGCATTTCATCGACTGGGCGGTTTTGCTGCGCAGACGCGTTGCCGGGCGCTATAGAATCGTAGTTGTGATTGCACAACTAATGCGTCGATTCGACGACTGGCGGTTTGGCAAAATCGATCTCAGTCGTCCCCTGGGAGAGCGTGGCGAGCAGGCTGCGGAGCGTTATCTTCGCAAGCTGGGCTACCGGATCGTATCGCAGAACGATCGGCAGGGGATCGGAGAGATCGATCTGGTGGCGGTCGACAAACGGACGGTGGTGTTTGTCGAGGTCAAGACGCGGACCAGCGATCATCGCGGGCATCCCGCCGACCGGATCGATGCCGACAAAGAGCGGCGTTTGACGCGTGCGGCTCTTTCGTTTCTGAAACGCCATCGATTGTTAGAGCACCGGGCGCGGATCGATGTGATCGCCGTCTGGTGGCCGCCGGGGCTGGAACAGCCCGAGCGGATCGAACACTATCAGAACGCTGTTGAGCCGACCGGTCAGTACCAATGGTTCAGCTGACCGGCCGATGAACAACGCGTTTTGCAGACGCTGCTTTTTAGAGACTACAGGCCGCCAAAGATCTGGTCGACGGCTTGGGTGTAGTCGCTGAAATCAGCTTCCCCTTCAGCAGTGATGCTGGGGACAAAGTTCACGTTGCCGAGAACGCGAATCACCGTATCGCCGGTGTCGGGATCTGCGACCGAGATGAACAGGGCTCGTTGGATGATAACCGGATCCGACACGCGGCCGTCGGCGTACAGTTTGGTCAATTCCAACTGGTTGCCATCTTCGCTCAACGTCGCCGAGATCGCTGCGGTGCTGTCGAAGCCGCTGCCACCCTTGACGTACATGAACGTCATGTCGCCGCTGGTGTTGAGGCCAAACACGATTCCCTGCTGAGCCAACGCGTCGAGGTCGGCTGTGGTCATGCTGGGGTTAGCACGTTGCAACGCCATCAAGTAGCTGCCGATATAACGGTCCAGCGTGTTGCCAGCGGTTGCGTTGAAGCTGTCGGCGGTGAAGGAGATGTCGGCGTAGGTTTCGCCACCTGCTGGAGCAATCGACAGCGAGATGCTGTTCGGATTCGAGGCACTATCGACGACGCCCGATGGAGGAGCGTAGGAGAGTGTGTAGTCGCCGGGAGCGACGTTCTCGAAGACGAAGTTACCGTACGCGTCGGAGAGGACCGATTGTGGAGCGGAGCCCTCTTGGGTCAGAGTCACCCAAACCGCACCGAGTCCAACTTCGCCTTCATCCTGCGAGCCGTTGGGTTCGCTGCCGTTGGCTTGGTCGACGTAAACCGATCCGCTGATCGTGCTCGGTTGGAATGGCAGGATCTCGACGGCGACGGTGCCGACGCGGTCGGAGAACGAATCGGTGACAGTGTAGGTAAACGAAGTCTCTTCAGCGGATGTTTCCGAAGGAGTCGTCAACGTGATCGTCGTTCCGTCGGCACTGAGAGTGGCAGAGCCAACCGACGGCTGAGTGATCGATGTGATCGTCAGCGTGTCTCCCTCGGCATCCGAATCGTTTGCCAACAGGTCGCTGACGAGGATCGTTTTGGTCAGACCCTTGTAGGTCGAGACGGTGTCGTTGCCGACAACTGGAGCCGCGTTGTTGGTGATCGAAACCGTTGCGATCGAAAATTCGCTAGGCGATCCGTTGTCGCGAACCGAGATTTCGAACGTGTCGGTTCCCGAGAAACCTGCGACTGGTGTGTAGGTGACCGATTGATCGGCGTTGAGGACCACGGTGCCGCCGCCGGAGGTTGTGCCTCCGTTGCTGACCGCGAAGATCGTCAACGTTTGGCTCGATTCGTCGGCTGGTCCCGGGGTCGCACCGCTCAGCAATGTGCTGCGGTCCAACGTGATCGCTTCGGAACCTTGGGTCAGCTGAGTGACGGGTTGCAGGTTCGGTGCGTCGTTGATCGAAGCGATCGAGAAGCTGGCCGTTGCCGTCGTCGTGTCGACGCCGTCGCTGATCGTGTAGGTGAACGAGTCGTTGCCGTGGTAGTCGGCAGCCGGTTGGAAGGTGACGACGCCACCGTCGAGCGTGACCGTGCCGCCCGCAGCCGAAGTGGCTGCGACAGCCGAGATCGCAAGCGTTTGCTGCTCGTTCGCAGGGCCTGCCGAATCGTTTGCCAAAACGCTGGCTGGCAGCGTGAAGGTTTCGTCTTCGTCGATTTGGAACAATCCGTCAGCACCAAAGACTGGTTTGTCGTTGACCGAAGCCACGTTGATCGTGACGGTTGCGGTGTTGGCACCAATCGCTGCGGCTGCGGAATCGTCGCCGCTGGTGTCGCTGATCGTGTAGGTGAATGTCAGCCCGCTGGTGCTGAAGTAGTCTTCCGCCGGAGTGAAGGTGACGACGTCGTCGGTCTTCGTCGCGGTGCCGTTGTCATCGATCGCCAGCGTTCCCGCCGCGGCAGGGAATCCGGTGGTGTCGATCGACTCGAGCGTTACCGATTCACCGACGTTGCCCAGATCGTTCGACAGCACGTTGATGTCGATCGCTCCAGAATCTTCGTTGATGTTCACGACGTCTGGGATCGCACGTGGGCGGACCGTTGGGACAACGCTCAACGTGACATCGGCGGTTGCCGAGAGTCCCTCGCTGTCCTGGATCGTGTAGCTGAAGTCGATCGCGGTGTTGACGTAGTTGGCCGATGGAGCGGTGTAGATCAGCGATTGGCCGTCGCCAGCGATCGCGATGGTGCCGGCACCCGCAGGCAATGCGGTGACGTCGGTGATCGTGACCGAGGTTCCTTCGCCGGGGCCCGCGTTGTCGTTGTCCAGCACGTCCAGCGTTCGTGGCGTCAGGCCTTCGTCGACAGTCAAGGCGTCGTCGGTCGCTACGGGAGCGTCGTTGACACCGGTGATGTTCACTCGAACGGTCGCCGTGACGCCTGGGTTCACACCATCGGTCAGAGTGTAGGTGAACGAATCGGCGTTGCTGCCGAAGACGTTTGCAGCGGGGGTGTAGGTGATTGTGCCAGCACCCGAGTTGAGCACGACGCTGCCAGCGGATGCGCCCGATCCGGCGGTGACGCTAGCGATGCTGAGGATGTTGTTGTCGTCCGAATCGTTGGCCAACAGATCGGATACGTCGATCGTCAACGGCACGTCTTCGGTTACTGCGATCGTGTCGTTCACAGCGACCGGCGGCGTGTTGACGTCGGTCACGTTGACGGTGACGGTTCCGGTCGCGGTTCCGCCAGCGCCATCGCTGATCGTGTAGGTGAAGGTGTCGTTGCCCAGTTCACCGCTGAGAGGCGTGTAGAGGATCTCGGAAGTCGATGAGTTAAACGAAACCGATGCTCCCTTGGACGACGTGGACGATACGCCCGTGACGGTCAGAGTTTGGCTCGATTCGTTTGCGGGGCCCTTGAGGTCGTTGGCCAGCAGGCGAGCGGCGGTGATCGTCAGCGAATCGGTTTCCGGAGTCGTCAGGCCAGTGCCCGAATCGTTGACGGCGGTGGGAGGATCGTTGACGGCGGAGACGGTGATCGAAACGACGCCTGTCGCTTCGACACCTTCGCTGTTGACGACGGTGTAAGTGAAGCTGTCGGGGCCGTTGTAGTTTGCGTCGGGAGTGTATGTCAGGGTGTTGGTAGAGCCATCGCGGGTAACGGTACCGTTGGTCGGCTGAGTGAAACCGTCTGTCGATTTCAGGGTCAGCGTGCCCCCGTTGATCTCGGTGTCGTTGGCGACCGGGTCGAAGGTTCTTGCTGTGTCCTCGACGGCGGTGATGCTATCGGCGCCGATCGTGATGTCTTGCGGAGGAGCTACAAAAGTACCGCGGACCAAACCCTCGCCATTTTCCGAGAGGTCGATCTCGACAAGGCCGTCTTCGGTCAAAGCTTCGTCGCTTCCGAAGACTGTCAGTTGGTTGCCGACCAGATCGGGCATGTTCAGGCTGAAGGTGACGTCGCCCGGTTGAACAACCACAAGTTCCAGGCTGTAGGCTTCGAAATCCTGGCCGTTGTATTGGTTGGGATTAGGGACGATGGTCGGCAGGCCACCGGGAGAGATGTTGTTGGAGAATCCGCCGACTTCGTCGAAGATCACATCGTCGCCGTCGGGATTTCCATCGCCGGTGAGCGTGTAGTTGCCGCTGGGGCTGGAAGTGTAAAGAGCGCTTTCGTTCAGGTTCGACGAACGGAAGTCGATGTTGTAGCGGAAGGCGTCGGGGTTGAGCCCGTCGGCTTGGTTGTTGTTTAGGTAGACGGGGATCTCGGCCGTGGTCGCGTCGATGGTGAGCGCCTGGCCTCCAGCGTCGGAGAAGTTGGCTACGACGTTGAGTGCGGGGATATTTTGAAACTCTTCGTTGTCACCGTTGTAACGGACGACAAATTGGTACGGATCGCCAACACCCGTCTCTTCATTTTGCTCGCGGGTCGATCGCACGCCACTCGGGAAGACGCTGATGCTGCCCGATTCGAAGTTGCCAGCTTCTTCGATGCCGCTGGCCAGAGCGTTTTCGAATCCGTTGGCAGCAACGTCTGCCAAGCTAACCGTGGCGGTATCGCCGCCAGGGAAGCTGAGTTCGAAGTTGCCCGATCGAGCATCGACAAGGTTCTCGGAGATCGTCAGGATCTGCGTTTCGCTTAATACCGGTGCGAAGACGTCTTTGTTGTTCGCCAAGATGTCGGCGTAGACGGTGAACGCGCCCAAAGGTTTCGAGAAGGGATCGTTACCGAAGTGAGTCCAACGGACTTCCAGATTGAACTTCTCACCGACCTCGAGTTCAAAATCTCGAGTCGTCATCGGATTGGCAGTCGTCGACGCTCCCGTATCGCGAAGCAGCGATTGGTTGTCTTGGGAGACGTCCAGCGAAAGCTTTAATACCGCCGCCAGTTCGCCTTCGCCACGATTGATCGTGTTGATGATGTTCAACGCATCGATCGGTGTGATCAAACCGTCGTTGTTGACGTCGGGGAAGACGCCATCTTCGTTGGTCGATCCCAGTTCGCCGCTAGCCGACGCGCTGGCCGAATTCAGGCGATTGATCACGATCAGAGCGTCGACCGCAGTCGTTTGGTAATCCCGATTGGTATCGGTACCAAAGATGTAGTTGTGGTGCGGATTCAGACCATCCATCGGTACCGCGATGTCGGCAGCCAGCAATCGCCGACCTTCCAACGCCTCACCAAACAATTTGCGCCGCTGACGGCTGCTGTTTTTTTTGCGTGACTTCAAAAACCGTTGGCGCAATTGGTTCATCGCCATTCCTATTGTTTGGTCTGCGAGAAGCGTGGTCGTTTATTTACGATGTTCGATGCGATCGAGCTTGCCCAATAAATGGAGGCAAAGCATCTGGGGGTTCACCGTTGTTTCAGCTGGGGCCGAGTCGCATGCCACGCGACCAAATCTCCGCCGAATTTGGTGAGTTTCTCTATCTTATCCAGACTGCCGGCGTTAGCAAGTTTTCTTGATCATTAGAATGTAAGTCATGCTGCGAAAACAAAAGTTAGAACCTGGAATACCGATATAGTTCCACCAAAACCGAGATTTGGTTTTACTTTTGTAGTGGTTGGATTAAAGGTTCAAGCGGTCCGGACTCTGATTCTAGTGAGTTTTTCGGTTCGTCTGTTTCTTCGGGACTCGCAAATTGTTCTAAATTTAATGGGGCAACTGGCTGCCCTGCCTTGGGGTGTTGGCCCATGGTCCCGGCGAAGGAGGCTGACGACAGCGCCGCAAAAAATTTGTCGGTCGCCTGTTCGTGTTCCCCTTCGGCAACTTGCGTCGCTGCGTCGGCGGTTTGGAATCTTGCCGAGACCGCTGCGGCGAACGGGGCGGATGCCGAGTCGCCGTCGGTTTGCGAGCCGGTCTGCGGCTCGGAGCCGGCGTCTGCATACCACTCGCCAGCGTCCGCCGGATTGCGTTGCAGTTCGTTTAGGATCTGCAGGACGTCGATCGGAGCGATCATGCCGTCGCCGTTGACGTCGTAATATCGCGATCCGATGTCGGATGCTGTCAGCTGACGGCTGCCGCTGCGATTGATTTCGTTCAGGATCTGCAAGGCGTCGAGGGGTTCGATCGAGTTGCTGGCATTGACGTCGTAGCGGTCGGTGGGGTTTTGCCAGGGGCTGGTCAGCTGAGTGACGCGGACCGCGGCAAATGCTTGCGCCACGCCATCGACGACTTCGATATCGATCAGAGGAGTTTCCACCTGATAGATTTCCGGGCGGTCGCTTTCGATTTCCAGCCGATATTGGCCGTCGGGGAGGCCGTTGAGCGAGAACGTCCCGAGGTTGTCGGTGCTTGTGGCGGTTTCGGTTCCGAAGCGTAGATTGTCCAGGGCGATCGAGGTTTCGGCGTGGCCGTAGGCGCGAATCGATGCGATCTGCCGCGTCGCGGTAGATATCTGGAGAGTCGTGCTGGTCTCCACGGCGATCGCGTCGCTGGTGATCCGATGGATCAATTCCCCGCTGGCGTCGTAGGCTTCGATGCGTGCATAGCTGGGGGATGCGAGCGCGGTCGCATCGATCCAAACGCTAGCAACAGGTTCGTCGAATGTCGCTTGGAAGATCTGGTCGCGGGCGGAGGACCACGATTCGGAGTTGCGGAATTGGGCGGTGTTGAACGCGGCAAACACTTGCTCGCCAGTCGTAGCGAACTGCGACACCGATGCCGAAATCGTCTCGCTGATCGAGGTGCCGACCGCCGAAAGCGTGACTCCAGGCGTCGCGGGGATCGCGGCGGCGGGGTAGTCGTCCGGTTCGACCCCTTGGATCAGCGAAACCGGCTGTCCCAGCTGGTCGACGATCTGGATGGAAACGTCGGCAACTCCCGGATCGGCAGCATCGAATTCGCTGTCGTTCTGGCGGTCCAGCCAGACGTGTCCGGCGATCGCGGCGGAGCTTTCGGTGGTCGCGGGCAGATCGGACGATCCGGTGAAGAGGTTGCTGGTGATCCCCGTCTGCTGATCGATCGCCCGAATTTCGATCAGGTTGAAGGGAACGTCGATCGCGATGCGAAGGTCCAGCGTCGCGGTCTGAGCGTTCGGCTGCGACGCGATCAGCCAATCGCCCGCATCGATGCGGTATTCGATCCGGCTGATCTCGTTGAGCGTGATGTCGTTTTGCAGGCCTGTCGAGTTCTGATTGGGCAGAGCTTGCGCCGCGGCGGACCCTTGGAATCTGTAGGTTCCGGTGGTGCTGTCGAATCGGCCGCTGCCCGAGAGTGTCAGCGGAACATCCAAGACGTCGAAGATGCCGTCGCCATCGCTGTCCTGCCAGCCGACGAGGGCGAGCGTCGCGGCAGAGCTGGTGTGGTTTACGTAAGCCGTCTGCAGGCTGGTGCCTCCCGACATGATGCTCGGCTCTTGAACAAAGCCAGGATCGGGGTTGTTGTTGATCGCGTTGAGGTTTTGCGAATCGTAGTAGCCCCGTGTGCGGTAGGCGGACGCCCCGCCCGCATATTCGTCGAGAGCGTAGAAAATATGCCCCGTCTCGTGGGCAAACGTCGACGCGGGACGCGAGGCTGGGGAGACGAAAAACAGGCCTCCCGGCAACGCAAAGGCGGTGGAGAACGAACCCCCGGGGGCGAATTGGCCGTTGGGGTCCGATGCGGCTACGAAGATCGTAAACGACCAATCGGTATCCAATTTCTGCCGTTGGGCGTCGTTGAACTCGCGAATCCCCTGCTCCAGCGAATCGACGTCGGCGTGTCCGACATCTCGCAGGAATTGGGAGATCCACACTTGGTAGTCATCCGAGGGGCGGTCGATCGGTTCGAACGGCGACTCGTAAGGCGTCGTCGCGAAGCTGTCGTCGATGACAAATTCCAGCGAATGGACTGTATCGAGTTGGTCCAGCGTGTCGGCCCACCACTGCACCCCTTCGGTTACTTTGGCGAGAGTCGCCGCGATTTCTGTTTCGGACCAGTCCTGAGTGCTGGTATCGATCGAGCCATCGCTTTCGATCAACACGGGGGTCACCGCGACGCGGCCGAGGAAATATTCGCCGGTATCGGCGGCGGTTGCACCCAGCGGCAGCCCCGCTAGCAATTGCCGGGACTCGAGATGTTCCACCTGCAGCGCGCAACGGTTCCGCGAATTGCGGCGTCGCGACAGTCGCAGCGGGTGGCTCATATAGCAGCAGGCAAAGACGAGGGGCTAACGGCAACTAACAGACGATCGTACCGATAAGGGACGAAAATCCTCTTATTAGATTCTCGTATGCCAAAAAGATTCCGTCTTTAAAATAAACTTCTCCGTCTTGGGAAACCTTGCGGCGCGATCGGGTCATACCTACTGGGTGAGATTTCCCGATCGCGTCGTTTGCTGCAATGGATCCTATTCGAAGCTTAGGTTTGCGAAGAAGTCGTCGATTGCCGAGGGTTCTTCGGTCGCTTGTTCGGACGCCAGTTCGCCGATCACGTCGTCCAGCGAGCCGCTGGTCGGTGAATCGAAGACGCTAGCGGTCTGTGCCGTCGCCGGAGTCGATTGCTTGGCAGCGATCGTTTCGGGTTCGGCTTGCGGTTGCATGAACTCAGGCGTCAGGACTCCGTTGGCTGCTGGAATCCAGCCAGCGCTTTCTCCCTCGCCAGCGGCGGCTGTCGAGTTGAGATAGTTCAGCACGATCAATGCGTCCAACGGTTCCAGTTGTCCGTTTCCGTTGACATCGACGTATGGGAAGGCGGGGACCGAGCTATCGATCGGACCCGAACCGTACCTGGCGATCGCATTGATGATTTGCAAGGCATCGATCGGCGAGACGTCGCCGCTGCCGTTGACGTCCAACGCGTTGGTTGGGTTCTGGTGCGTGCTGGCTTGCACGTTGACAACGATATCTTCGACTTCACCGTCGTTCACTTTGCCCAGCGGCGATGAGACGCCGTTGGAGCTCAAGCGGAAGCGACCGTAGGTGGTCCCCGGCTTGGCGGTGGCTGGGACAGCGATCGAATAGGTTTGGTCGCCATCTTGCAGTTGGATGCCGCCGGTGCTGGCGACGATCGGACCTGGGCTCCAGACGACGCGTTCGCTATCGGAGAACTGGCCGTCTTGGTTCCAGTCGATCCAAGCGTCGAGGATCGCGTTGAGACCGAGGGAGTTGTTCAAGTTGATCTCGACCGCTGCGGTTCCCGATGGAGTCACAACGGCTCCGTTTGCGAAGGCGATGCCATCGTCGATGTCGCCATCGGCAGCGGAGGTGTCCGTGCCCAAGCGAGCGTCGCTTTCGGGAGTCGCCGTCGAACCGAGCGAGAAGCCAGGGGTGACGGTGTGGCGTGGGCCGTTGTTGGCTTCCAGCGTTCCGTATTCCGCAGGTGCATCGCCGTAGTCCAAACCGGCTTCGCTGGAGACGAAGATCGTGAACTGGGTCGTTCCGGTCAAAGGATCGTTCGACGACAGGGTGTTCCCCGCGTTGTCGCTGATCGCTTGGACGCGTGCCGCACCGGCTCCGGTAACCGCTTGGGCACCCTTGACGATGATCTGGTCGCCGATCACTCGCAGCGAAACACCCGACAGATCGGCCGACTGGATCGAAGACACGATCACCTGGCCTACTTCTTCGCTGGTCAAGTTGCCAGCCAAAACGATTGGCACGGCGGCTTCGTCGCCAGGCTGACCGACTTGCGTGAAGACGCTGTCGACGAGGTCGAGCGTAACGTCGGCGGCATCGGGCAGCAGGATCTGGCCGCCATCGACGACCTCTGGATTGAGGCCGAGGTCGGACAACAGGATCGCATCGCGAATCGAAGTCGCGATCGATGTCAGGTCGGTTGTCGAACTGATCTGAATCGGAGTCGCCGAGGTGTTGTTGACGCTGCCATTGAGGTCGATCTCGAAGAATCGAATTCGGCCGTCGCCGCGTCGGATGCTGAACTGCTGGCCATCGGTGACGCCTTCGGCAAGCCCCAAGTTGTTTGGGATCTGGATTCCGAAGCCGGTGGTGACGCCGACGCTTCCCTCGACGCCAAGCGTGGAGGTGCCGGTGTCGACCGATGTCAACCGATTGCTGGAGAACAGTTGGACTTCGCCGTTGAGGTCGACGACTTGCAAACCGAGTCCCGACAGTTGGATCGCTTGGGCGATCGCTGCGGAGACCTGGTTGGCCGATTGAGGTTCGCCAGTGCTGGTGCTCGGCGGGATCGAGATTGCGACGTTTCCGGCAAACGCGCTGCCGTTGGTGTCGAATTCGAAAGTCCGTTGGCTGACACCGTCGAAGATGACAAAGGTTTCGCCATCGTTGACGTTGGCGAAATCGCCTGGCAGTGCGGGGACCGTCAGGATGATGCCGCGTTCGATTTCGAACGGCGTTTCAACCGAATTGCCGTCGATCAAACGGATCTGTTGGCCATCGGTGTAGCTGCCGGAGTCCAGCGATTTCAGAACCGCTTGGGCATCGTTGAGCAGTTCGATTCGGTAGACCGAATCCTCTTTCCAGCGTCCGGCCAGCGGAGTCAGACGAATGATGTCGCCCGAGGAATCGTAGGCAAAGATGTAGTCTTCGCCTTCGATCAACGGAACGTTGTCTTCGAACAACAACAACGCGTCGGATGTGACCGTGGCGTCGTTGATGCCAACACCACCGCGTGGGTTGGCTGGTTCACCACCGTCGACCAACAAGATCTCAAAATAGTTCTTGTTCGATTGGCTGATCTGTACCGAATCGGTCACCGGGTCGGCATCCGAACCGTCGCGTGAGTTGTCCAGCGGAGTGATCACGATGCCGCGAGGCGGCGCGAGGTCGCCACGATCAAACGCACCGCGGTCCTTGTAGACCAGGCTGCCCTGACCACCGGGGACGTTGTGAGTTGGGTCGTCGATCCGCAATGCGCCGTTGGCGTCGAAGTCGGGAGCCAGGACTGGCGAAGCGAGCAGGCCAACGGTCTCGCGAACGATCTGCAGTTGAGGGCGATCGGCCAGCGAGTTGATCGAGCTGTCGATCAGGTCCGACCCTTGAGCCGGAATGAAGATCGAATCGGAGGCCGAGACAAACAGGTTCGTGAACGGATCGACAAAGCGTGCCAGGACGTTGTCTAGCAGTGCCGAGTTAGGATCGTTCAGGGCGACCGTGTTGGCTTGGAACGTGTTCGCTCCAAGCACCACAGGATGGTTTGGCACGACGTTGCCAGAGGCATCGATCGCGGTTTCGTTGTTGACAAAGACGTTGTTCAGCAGCGTCGGGCTGACGCCGTTGGAGAGTGCGATTCCGACTCCGCCAGCCTCGAACTGATCGGCTGGTACCGAGGTGATCGCACCGACGGCGTCGATGTCGGCACCAACGGCTTGATCCAGTGCACTGCCGAAGTTTTGGTCGGTGATCCGCACAAACGAGATTCGGTCGTTGGGACCAAATCCGTAGCGATCGATGTCGATCTGGTTGGCACCACCGACGGATGTACCGACGCTGGTGTACGTGATGCCGTCGACGCTGACTTCGACAAGTACCGGTTCGGCGTTGCCGACTTCGAAGATTTCCAAGTCGGGCGATGCGTCGCCGCTGCCGACCAATCGGTTGTCGACGAATTGCACGGTGATCGATCCGCCGCCACCCAAAGAGACAGCCCCTTGGCCAGCGTTTGGAGTTGGTTCGGCGACGCCACCGGTGTAGTCCGGAACGCCCAGGATCTCAGCGGAGATCTGCAGTCCCAACGCGGGAGGCGTCGTTGTGCTGGGGTCGTAAGAGACGACGACATCGGCGAACGAGATGCTGCCGTTGGCGTACGTTGTCCCATCGTAGGTCGCTGGGCCGGGCGATTCGGTTGGGCTGATCGTGCCGCCAATGATTGTGTTGTTGACGATTCGATCGAACGCAACCATCGAGCGTTGCGAGCCGTTGGATGTGTCGATTCCTTGCACGTTGATGCCGCCGGAGCGGTTGTAGGCAAGCAGGTTGCTTTGCACCACAACTCCGGGAGCCAGGCCGGCGTGGACGACGCCGTTGGCATCGACGTAGGAGTTCAGTTCGACCAAGTTCTTGGGGTACATGAACTTGCCGACGTCGGCACCATGATCCAGATCGATTCCGAATTGCGAGGAGTACGAAACCGCAACTCCTTCGATCTTGATAACGCCCTGCTCTTCGCTGCCGGTGTTCGAATCGCCGCGGCGATCCAAGGCCAACGCCTGAGTCGATTGAGCGAACAATTCAACGGTCGGCAGTTCATCGGTGCCAGGCTTGCGCGAATCGCCGAGGATTTGCGACGACAGGCCCGACAGGTTTTCGATGATGTTGACGTTCCCCGACAGGTTGATCCGCGAATCGCCCGCCGCGGCGGCTGTTGCGGAGGTCTCTCCGCTGGAGCTCAACGCGCTGATGTCCAACAACGCTTGGACGTCGGGAAGATTGATCGCATCGGTGATCTTCGCCGCGATATCCGCTGCGGTTTCCGAAACGCTTTCGCCGCTGATCGGATTGACCACGCCGGTGCTGTAGTAGATCGGAACGCTGCCTTCCAGCGGTTCGATAGCCGAAGCTTCGTTGACAAACTCAAACGTGATGCTGGTTTGCCCGTCGCTGAGCGTGAAGCTCAGACGCGTGTCCGGATCGATGTCCTCGAGCGTCGGGTCGTTGTTCCGCAGTAGGATCAAATCGGCCAGAGCGGTCGCGGCAGCGTCGAGCTCTTCGGCGCTGAGGGTCTCGAGCGTCACGCCCTGCACCAAACGATCGTTGGTGTCGAAGGATCGGAACATCGAAACCGGGTTCGGCAGGCTCTGCGAAAGGACGTATTCGCTGGCTCCACGAATCTCCAACTGGTATTCGCCAGTTTGAGTCGAGGCGACGTCGTCACCATTGAGGTCGAAGCCGCTGTTGGGGACAAAGTCATTGGTGTTGCCAGCGGAGGTGACAAATTCACCTCGCTCGCGGAAGCCGATGATGAAGTCGTCCAGGTAGACGCCGCGGTGATCGTTGTCGCGAGCCATTTCAACGGTTGGCGAACCAAAGGCATCACCGGTGCGAACCGGGATGTTCAGCGGGCCAGCGTTGTTGATTCGCAATCCAGGCAGGCTCAGCACGCCACCTTGCTGCGTGATGATCTGGCCGGCTCCCAACGTGTCGCGAATCGCGTCGGCAATCGCCGAAGCGACTTCGGTCGCGGTCATGTCGCGGTTGATGTTGACCGGGATGCCGCTGGATCCATCGTTGCCGACAACATCGATCGTGCTGTTGGCCGAGAAGAGAGCGGGTCCGGTGCCGTTGAGGATCACTTGATCGCCGGCGACGCGGATGTCGTAAGGCCGCGTGCTGACAAGTTCCAGCGAATAAGCTCCGCTCTTGCCAAACGTGCGTCCGCCGAGGTTGTCCGTCGGATCGTAGTTGCCGTTGCCTTCGCCGCTGATGCCGATGTAGTAGGTGCCGTCGGCGGGAGCTTCAAAGGAGACGACGGTGTTGCCATCGACCGACAGTTCGCGAGCCAATTCGACGCCTTGAGCGTTAAACACTCGAGCGATCGGATTCAACGCGGGGGCCAGAGTCGATTCGGTGACGGTCAACATGATCGTTTGGCCGGCCGACAGTTCCATTCGCATCATGTCGACGTCGACAGTTTGCTGCGAACCATTGGGCGTGCCGATCGAACCGTTGGCGTTGATCGTCGTTTGACCGCCTGGGACCTGGAGAATGTTCGCAGTCGACATGTTGTCGTTCTGCTGCGACGCGTCCTGGTCGGTGTCGTAGTCGGTGTTGGTGACCGTGGTGTAGTTCGCGATCGCGTCGTGCAGCGATTGTGCGATCTCTTCGCCGCTTTGCGTAGGGTCGTAGACGACCGCAACGTTTGGACTGAGCACGGTCGATGCATCGGTCGTGAACTGGTAGACCACGTCGTCGATTGCGATCAATTCGCCGTTGGCAATTTGGTTGCCGGCGGGGATTGTCAACAGTGGCGACAACACGAACTCGTAATCGCGGCCGCTGATCTGGAAGCGATCGCCATCGAGGATCTCTTCCCCGGTGACTGCTTGCAGTTCGGATTGACCAAACTCCATGCTGCCCGAGGTGCTGAATTCGAATCGCAGCTTGAGGTCTTTCTGACCCGCGAAATCGTCCAACGCGATGCGAGCTTGTCGCCAAGTGCCGGTGTTGTCAAACGTTTCTTGAGCCTGGTCCAAAGTCAACACATCGCTGACCGAAAGGTTCGGATTGACAGTGCTTGCGGTTGCCGAGTCGCTGTTGGTCGACAGTAGGAATTCGCTGCCGTCCTCATCGACCAGATAGACTCGCAGCGAGTCCTCTAGTTGGCGATCGCCATCGCTATCGGTTTCCAGGAAGTAGTTGAAGTAGAACGTCGGCAGGTCGGCGGAATTGTAGCCTTCCAAGCTGAACGCGTTGCTGACCAGTTCGCCGTGGGCACCACCAGCGAAATCGTAGGTTCCGTTGACCGTCGTGCCATCGACGCGAGTCGTCCGGGCGTTGAGCGTGCCGGTCGAGATCGTGTCGTCCAAACCGAAGTACCAGCTGGTTCCGCCAGCGGTCGCGGTTCGCGTGTCGTTGAACGTGGCGTTGATGCCGTGGCCAGGCAGCGTGATCGGAGTCGTGCTGCCCGCGAACGTGTCACTGGTGACATGCCACAGGTTGTAATCGAGATTGCCGAAGTCGAAGCCGGTTGCTCCGGCAACTCCTGTCGAGATCCGCGACGCACCGTTGGCGAAGATCGGCTGCAGTTCACCACGCGTGTTGAACGCATAGATGTCGCCGTTGCCGGTGATACCAAACAGCAGGTCGGAATAAGCACCGCCGGCGAGGTTTTCAGGACCTGCCGAGAGGCCGGTGAAGTTGATCCCCAACAGATCGGTCGCGGTGTCGACGTAATCGCCGATGTTTTGCGTGAAGTTAACGCGAACCGGAGAGATGACGCCCGAATCGATACGGTACAGACCGCCCGCGTTGCTGACGGCATACATGTCGCCGCTGGTCGGGACTGCGATGCCGGTGACTTGGCCGCCAGGAGCGATGCCCGCGACGTCCAGTGCTCCCGCCGCGGTCAGCACATTCGCTCCGCTGAACGCAACCGTGTTGCCATCGACAGTCGCGGTGACGCTGGTCAACAGACCTGAATCGACAGCGGCTTGGATCGCATCGACGACGCGTGCTCCGATATCCGCAGCGGTATCGTCGACGTCGAACGGAATGACAGTTGGTCCACCGGTGGTGTTGGCGGTTCCCACGATCGAAATCGCTTGCCCGACGCCCAGTGGCGTATCGAGGTCGAGATCGATGATCGGGTTGTCGGTGAAGTCGATCCGCGTGCCAGCGGTTGCGATCGCAACTTGGTTGGCTCGCAGAACGTCGGAGACGGCGCGAGTCAGGTCGGTGGCCGAGAGGTCTTCGTCGACGACGATCGCCGTTGCGTTGGCGGTGGTGATTCCATCGGCACCCAGCGAGCTAACGCCCAGTCCGATCGTGGTCGCCGCTCCGGTGGCACCGGTCAGGACGATCTCGCCGGTGTTCGATGCGGTCGCACGGATTCCGATGTCCGCGGCGTTGATCGCCGAGGCCAAGATGGTTGCTGCCGAAGCATCGGTCGTCGAAGCATCGAGATTTACAGCAAACAAGTCGGGACGCGAGAAGTCGCGGCCTGTAAAGTCGCGGCCGTCGCTGTCGAATTCAAACGTATACGCCATGCCAGTCGACTTGCTGGTCAACGTAACGCGTGAGCCTTCGGCGACACCGCCTGCCAACGGATCTTCGGATCCGACGACGTCCAATCGAATGCCCGTGTCGAATTCGAACAACTGGCCGCCGACGGTGATCGTTTCACCGTCCCGCAGGAAGGTTCCCCCGCGGACGTTGCTGCTCAACTGGATCGCCGATCCCAGATCGAACTGGAACAGCACCGAACCGGCGTTAACAAAGTCGCGGATCGTGAAGGTCAAGCCATCGGTCAAGCTTGGTGCCAGGAATCCGTTGGCGTCGACCACCGATGCGGCGGTCACGCCCAAGCGGGTGCTGGGCAGGTTGTTTGGATTGCCGGTCTCGATGTAACCGCGTTCGCGTGGGTCGGTGTAAGCTCCTGCGAATCCGGCGGCTGGCGGATTTGCTGGCAGTCCAACGCCATTAATATTGCCTGTCGAAGGATTGATCTCCCACAGGATGTTGTTGGTCCAAATGACTTCGTTGCCAGGACCGCGGTCGCCAACGATAAACCCACGTTCGGCACCGTTGACCGCGTCGAAGGTGATCGCGTTGACGGTCACGCCCGAATCGGTTTGCACGATCGTTCGCGTGACGTTGCCGTTTGCATCGACCGTGGCAAGCGTTTCGTGAGTGGTCAGGTTCGTTCCGGTGGGCGTCAGGTCGGTGACGTTACCGAAACCTGTATCGATGTTGAAGTAGTGCCAGGAGGCGTCATCGACGATGCCGTTGATGTTGTACCCGAACAAGTCGCCGTTGGCACGCAGCGCGATGTCGTTGAAGATCTGTCCGCCGGTGGTGCCGATCGTTCCGTAGTTTTGCCCGGTGTAAGCGTTCACCAGACGAAGGTTGTCGGCGCTGCCGCTGGTGCTGACGTACAACTTCATGTCGTTCAGCGTCAACGGACTCGCAGCGGTTATGGGGTCAAACAACAGCGATTGCAGGGTCGTTGGAGCGTAGGTGCTGCCGCCGACAAAGCTGACGTGATCCTCGGCGATTCGGATCAACGATTCGATCGGTTCGAGTCGGACCAACGGATTGGTTGCCGCGGCGGTGGTGAATTGATCCAGCACCGATGGCATGTTGTTCAAGCCGCTGATCGCAACGTAATAGGTCTGCGAATTGCTGGTCGCATCGCCTTGAGCACTCAGTTCGACCGCACCGATGAATGGATCGGCGGTGCCGGTTGAACCGCGTGACAGCGAGGTGAAGTCGGACGAGTTCGGGTTGCCCGGTTGGTCGTCGGCAACATTGCTGTCCAGACCGGTCAGGATCAATTGCCCGTTTTGGTCGAAGACCCACAGCGAGAAGTCGCCGCGTCCGAGGCCGTCGGCGTAATCGAGATCGAAGACCGTCGAGACGTAGTTTCGCAGGCTGCTCTCGCTGGCCGAGTCGGCGATCGAGAACTGGAACCAGTCGATGTCGGTGTCCGAACTGATCGCACCGGCGATCGAAAGCGAATCGTTCGAATTTGGATCGCCTTGCGTGCCGTAAGGGCCCAGCTGTTGAGCGGTTGCAAGCGTGTCGTTGTTGTCGCTGCCAGCTTGGTCGATGAATTCAACCGCGTCGCCCAACAGCGGCGAATTAAATGGCTGGCCAATCACCGAGACGCCGGTGGTGGCGTAACGGATGTCGGCGAGGTTCAAATACGAACCGGCGGTCTCGTCGCTCTCGGCCAAACGAATGCTCAATTCGTAAGGGCCCGACGTCAAACCGTCGTATTTGCCTTCGTCGATCTTGGCGCCGGTTACTGGCGAGAAGAGCTTCGAAACCGGATCGTTCAGCTGCAGGTTGCTGCTGCGAACGCGGACCTGATAGGTGAAGACTTCGCCCGTCTCACCCGGCAGCACAACGCGCAGACCGGGATCGTTCGGGTTGGTCGAATACAGATCTTGCGGCGTGTTGAAGGCCGAGTTCGCCGAAGCGGTGAACATCGAATTGTTGAGCGAGTTCACTTGTCCGCTGCTGACGGTGCGTTCCAGCGAGCCCGCGTTTTCGTCGCGGATGATCAGTCCCGAATCGATCGCTTCGGAGATCGACCCGTTGGAGATCGCTACGATGCTGTCGGAGATGCCGTCGTTGTCGGCGTCGTCGCCGCTAGACATCACGCGAACCAGTTCGATCACCGAATCGAGCGAGCTGTTGGTGCGGTCGATCTCCAACCAGACCTCGGTTCCCGCTTCGGCGTCAAACGAGTAGACGTCGACGTCGGAAGGTTGATCGATGTTGCCGTAGACTTGGAATCCGATCCGGCGGTTTTCGCTGCCAGCGGAGGTCGACGGAGCCAATTCGCCCAGGTATTGAGCCAATGCGATTTGGTCGTTGCGATTGACCGACAGGTCCCCTTCCTGTTCGACAGCCGCTTCGACGTTGCGATCGTGAGCCGCTTCGCGAAGCACGATGCCATCCCAATCGCCCGGCTTGCCGAGGCCAACGGTGTCGTCGAAGACGTCTTCGATCAATTCGAGTGCCGACGTGATCGTGACGGTGGTTGCGGTCGGGTTCACCAACCAAGCGTGTGCCGTGGTTGTGATCGCTGGCCCATAAACTGGTGCTGGGAGATCGGTGACGTTCGCCAATGGGACCGATGCGGTGTCGATCGTTCCCGTGGGTGTGAACGGTAGGTTGAACACGGGGTCGGTGATCAGATCGGGGAATTCGTCGGCGATCCAACCTTCGTAGTTGGCTCCTTCGAGTCCCGTTCCCTGTTCGAACGTGCCGTAGTGTCGGAAACCAACGCGTTCGGGACCGTCGAGAACGGTCACGCGGTAATCGTTGGTGCCCGGCGTTCCCTCGGTGAACAACAGGTCGCCCGCGTCGCTGGCGATCACTGGATCGTAGTAGTTGATGAAACGCAAGTCGCCCAGCGGAGTCGGGCTGGAGAGCGTCAGTTTGGTGATCAGCGTGGGCGATCCATCTTCGAACGATTGTTCGACACGCCAATTGATCAAGCCGTTTTCGCCGGTGAACGTTCCTTCGCTGTAGACGACATCGTCCGATAGGAACGTGGTCGGCGTGGTGATCGTTGTGGTACCCAGTTCGACCGCAGCACCGTCGGCACCGACATCGATGAAGTTCAGGTAATCGAACAACGCGTCTTGCTGTTGGAAGAACGTGTTGGCGCCCTGGGTGGTGACTTCGTTGAATCCTCCACCCACGGTAGCGCCGACACCACCGCCCGCTTCGGGTTGGAACGAGAAGTGGCCCGCGACGTCGTTGGCGACGTCGTTGTCGATGATCGTGCCGCGAGGGATCTCGGGGCCGGTTGGCAACAGCAGAGTTGTGCTTCCGATTTCGTCGTTGCGGCTGTTGTTGGTATCGGTTTGCGGCTTGCCTTGCGTATCGAAGCCCGAACCGACCGTGTCGTCGGACAGCGATGTCAGGATTACCGATTTGCCTGGCTGACCAATCACTTGCAATGCACCGCCAATTCGATCGGCCAAGCCGTTGAATTGCTCTGCGGATCCACTGGCGTCGCCGCCAGCGATGATCGTCGCCGGGGACTGCTCGGATTGGAACTTCACGACCAGGCTGCGGTCGGGAGCACTTTCCAGTCGCAGGCTGCCATAGACTTCGTGGTTGGGGATCGAGATCGTTCCTCGCACGACGTGAACGATGTCGGTGTCGTCCCAGACGCCAGCTGTGGCAAGTTCGCCGCCGCGGACCTCCATGCCGTTGATGGCGTTGTTTTCCAGGACGTTATCGAAGACCAAAGGTCCCTGGTTGCCAAGGCTGGTGCCCTGCACTTTCTCCAAGCGTCCGATGCTTGTTCCAGGATCGCTGACGTAGGTGTTGTCGAGCGAATTGAGGTCGAAGTTCATCGCGACGGCGTCGTTGTTGATGAACGTGTTCGAAGCGATCGTTGGTTGTGCACCACGCACAAAGATAACCGCTGCCTCGTGCGTCTGCATGCCGGTGCGATCGCTGTCGCCAGCTGCAAAACCGGTTCCGCTCTCTTCCACGCGACTGTTCGTCAAACGCAGATCGCCCTGGTGGACTTCGATCGGATTGAAGAACGACAGCTTGCCGTCGATCCGCGCTCCGCCGCCGGCTCCCGTGACCCGGACGTGATCCAAGCTGGCCTGAGCTCCCGGGCCGACGTAGATGCCGCCCCAGTCTCCTGCTTGGAAGACGGTGTTGGCGTTCGCTTGGTTGGTCGAGAAAGTTCCGCCGCGACCGAAGCGTTGGTCGTCGAGGCTGGTGAAGACGATCTGTTGGCCAGCGGTTCCTTCGGCCAGCAACTGGGCTCCCTGTTCGACTTCGATGACCGCACCGGACAGCTTGACGATCACGCCGGGGTCGATCGCCAAACGAGCATCCATTCGCGGACGCAGGTTTTCGATCAACGTCATCCCGCTGACCAATCCGGCGTCGGTGAATTGAGTGGATGTGTTGTCGGAGATCAACGCGATCATGCGGAATGCATCGCCGTTGAACGATCGGTAGACGCGGCGTGCGACCACGCTAGGGTTGGCCGACGTCGGTAGATTGCTCAACTGGATCGTGTTGTCGTCGATATCGATCCCGGGAACGCTGATCGCTTCGGTGGCAAACGAAACCGCAAGTTCGTTTCCGTTGGCGTCGACGTAACTGACCTTGTATTCGTATTCGCCCGCAGGCAGTTCGCCGCCAGCGGTTGCTGTCAGTTCGACATCGTCGACGTTGGGGCGATTGACATCGATCGCGGCTCCGGCGGCTAGTCCGGTGTCGCGGAATTCGGTGCTGCTGCCGTTGAGCGTTGCCACCAGTTGATAGCTGCCGCCATCGACCGATCGGTACAGTCGGCGAGCGACAAAATCGCTGCCGGCAGGAACCGCTGGCAATTGTTCCAACTGGATCGTTCCGTTGGCGGCGGTTGTCGTCACGGTGCCGGTCGCGTTGGAAACGGGGCTCTCGTTGCCGTTCTGCGTCACGTACGACAAGCGGTAGCTGTATTCACCAACGGGCAGAGTGCCGCCCGCGGTTGCGGTCAAGCGAACGATGCGTGTTGGTGGTGCTGTCGATTCGACGATCGCACCGCCGGGAGTTCCTTGGATCTCCAGGTTCTCGGCGATCACGTGAACGACGTCCAAGTCGTCGAAGCGGGCTTGCACGGAGAGCTTTTCAACGCCGTTGCCGTCGCGAGTCTGCGAGCGGATGAACATTCCGTTGATCGAATTGTCTTCGAACAGAACGTTGTAGACCGACGGGCCGACTCGCGTGTAATCGGGAGTGGCTTGACCTTCGAAGAGCGTGAACTTGTCGTCTTCGAACGTGTTCGCGGAAGCTTCGATCGCAGCGTCGGCATTGCTGGTGAAGGTGCTGTTGGCGATCGTGGCGCGAGTTCCGGAGAGTTCGATCGGGCTGATCACTTCCGGCTTCGCTTCGACAAGAATCGTACCACCGCCGTAACGGAAATCACCGTATTGGACGTGGTTCAAGAAGATTCCTTCGGCTTCGTAATCGATCCGGCTCTCGTCGACCTTATCGACGTCGGAGCGGAAGTCGATACCGCCCCAATCTCCCGGCGACGCAACGTTTCCGCTCTGCGTGCCGCCGATCGAAGTGTCGGCCAGCGATGTGAAGACGACGTCGCCGCTGACGGGAGTTACCGTCGCTTGGCTGCCGTTGGCTCCAACAAACAATGGAGTTCCCAAGACCTGCAGCGAACCGCCGCTGAAATCGACCACGGGGCTGCTGCTGCCGACGCCGATGCGGGCGCGGCGAAGCTTCAGGATCGAACCCGAATCGATCATCACGGTGACGTCTTGCGGGACTTGGAAGCTCGATCCGTCAGCCAATTCGCGGCCGAAGTCATCGAATCCGATCAGGTACGGTTGGTTGTCGGCGGTGGTCGCCAGGTTGCCGTCGCCGCTGGGCAGGATCCGGATGATCTCGGTTCCCTGCGAGGTCGCGCCGGACAAGGCTGTCGAGATCGTGGTCACAGCGCCCTTGGCTGTTCCGCTGATCGCGTTGTTGACCATCGGAGTGATCGTGCCGCCATCCTTTTTGACGAACACGGTGTCGGTGAACGATGCCGATTCGAACCAGAAGTCGAACGCACCGCCAGCGATTCCATCGTTGTCGCCGTCGAGAGCGATGCCGGTGGTGTCGGTGATCGTCGTTGCGCTGGATGGCTTGAACGACATCCGCAGTTCGTAAGCCCCTTCGCTGAGTCCGCCGAGTCCCGAATCTTCGATCATCGGGTCGTAGCTGTCGTTGCCGCTGGCGCTGACGCCGATGTAATAGGTGCCGGCGGGCAGGTCGACGGTGATCTCGGAATCTTCGCTCCAATAATCGTCGTTCCCCGCCCATTCTTCGATCGTGCCGTTGGATAGCTCGCGATACAGTCGCAGGTTGGTATCGAGCAAGCTGGCGCTGCCGGCCAGTCGTTCGGCAAACGTTTCGATCGTCACCTCGCCCGAGGTTGGCACCGAAAATTTGTAGATGTCGATGTCGGTGCTATCGGGCCGGTAGGAGTACTGGCCTTCGATGATGTCGCGAGGCGACGGATACAGCGGATCGGCGCTGGCGTCCAATGGCGACAGGAAGTCCGAGACGCCGATCAGATCTTTGACCATCCCGGTGGCCAGTTCAAAGAACTGTTGGCCGAACAAGTCGTCGTCGGATTCGTCGACAAGTCGCGAATTGATCACGCCCAGGTCGTCGGAGACCTCCCAGCTGACGCTGGTGTTGAGGGTTTCGCCAACTGCGATCTGCAAGCCCATGTCGGCGCTTTCGACAAACTGCACGCCCAGGTATTGGCTGTACAGATCCAACACTTCGCGAACACGTTGCTTCTGCTGTTCGGTGATGTTGTTGAACAGAACGCGATCGTCGTCGACGGTGGCCGTCGTCGGATCGTCGCCGCGGTATTGGCCGAAGAAGTTGTAGAAGTAGGTCGAGATGCCATCCAACGCGTCGGCTTGTGGCGCTCCGTAGCTGGAAGGATCCTCGGGACGGAATTCCTGCACGCCCGGTGCACCGGCACCGCCGGGGAAGTCGATCAGGTATTCGTTGTTCGAAACCGGGACGCCATTGATGAATTCCGTCTTGGCGATCGCGCCTTCGATCACAACCGAAGAGATGTTGTTGGGGGAGACGATCCAGTCGTTGCGGATGTCGCGAGCCAGAGCGAAGCTGTCGCCAGGTTCGACGACTGCCGGAAGCACGGTCGGATCGGTTCCGCGAACATCGGTTTCGCCAACGCGCAAGCGGAACTGTTTGACATCGGTTCCCGGAAACAGACTGTACAGGTCGCCGGAGAACTGCAGCACGGCAACGCCGGTGCCTGGGTTGTAGTTGACCGACACAGGAGTTCGGGTGACGTCGTCGGCGCCCGTTTCAGTGCCGCCGGTCGAGATCAATTGATACAGCGCCGTGTTCCGTACGGTGCTGGCGTCCAGCGGGTCGTTGAGGTCGAAATAGACCCAGACCTGATCGCGCAGCTGTTGCCCGTTGACGATCGGTTGTGGCACGATGGCTTGAATCGTCGGGGCCGAGTTGATCGTGAATTCGATCGTTTGGTCGACGCCATTGTTGAACTTGTCGCCCTGAGTGTTCTGCAAGGCGTTGGCGCTGGTGCCGTCGATTTGGATGCGGTAGCGATCCTGTGGCAGGTCGTCGGCAAATCGGAAGACGACCTCGCGTTGGCTGGCATCGACAAAGCCGACGTAGCCGGGGACGACTTCGATATCCAAGTCGCCGTTTTGCAGCGAGAATTCGATCGGCGAAAACGCGCTGAGGTCCAGACCGATGGTCGACGACGCACTGCCGGTTTCCAGTTCGGCGGAGACCAGCAGGCTGGCTTGCGGGTGGGCGTTGATCGCCGTCACCAATTGGCCGACGGTGGTTCGCGACGCGGGGTTGCTGTTGATCAAGACTTCGATCCGGTCCCCAATGACCGACACGATCGGGGGCGCACCGGCGACCCGGAACGATTGCCGGACATCGATCGCCAAATCTTGACCGGCGACGCCACTTGCGACTGCGGTGAAGCGAACTTGAGTATTGGCAGCGCCCAGCTGCGATGTCGCTTGAGCGCGATCGGAGCCCTTCAGCGTCAGCGTCTGACCCTGTTGCGCAGTCCGGCCGACGTCGAAGAACGTCTGCCCGCTGACCGATGCGACGCGCAGCAAGGCCGCGGCATCGGGGTTTTGCGCGATTCCGTATTGAATGTCCGAAGCGCGAGTGACCAGAGCGGGGTTCGAATTCAGTTCGATCTGAATCCGTTGTCCTGCCACGGTGACGATCGGCAGCGTTTTGTCGGTTCGGCTGACCTTGGTGAAGACGATCTCCAGATTGTCCCCCGCCGATCCCGATTGAACCGCTTCGAACGTCAGTTCCACAGCCCCCGACGAACCGAGATCGGTCACCGCCGAAGCGGAGGCGAATTCGCCGTCGCTGCCAGCGCGGATGATCTTGATTCCGTCGAGCGAATTGGGGTCGAGCGAAGCCAATTCGTCGAACCGCAGCGTGATCTCGCGCGGCGACGTGTTCAGCTCTGCCATATCCTGCAGCAACGGTTCCGTGTCAGGCTGAACGCCAACCAACATCGGACCGGCATCCAGCATCTGGCGGCCTTCGAGCGTCTCCAGCAGCGACCGACGGCTGTTCAGCCGCTGGCGTTTCGCAGCGCGATCGCTTCTGCGGGACTTGTTGGAACTGTCATTCACCGACGATCCAGTTTTCCGGATAGCCATTCACCGACCTCTTCGTAAACCCTTGCGGGCGAACAACTTATGGGCCAAACGATTCGGCCCTCTGATTTAGGCTCAACACCTATAATGACAAAGCTTTTCGGAGCACTTCGCAACGCGAATGACGGCAATCCCGAATGCCAAAATAGACAAGCTGGGCAGGATGCGTAAGTATTCTGCCGCATTGGCTGGATTGTAGTTGAGACGACCGTCAGTGCAACGAAAAACAAAGTGAAACCCCATTCCGCGTCGGCGTAAAAGCGCTTGTGCCTAATGTGCAGCCTCGGCGGAACGGTTCGATTTTGATACTTGTCACTCTGGGAAAGTTCCGTGGCTTTGCAGATCCTTCCCTGCGATCCCCACAACTGGCGGGCGAGGTCGCGTTTTTCTTGGGGTTTAAAACGATCTTGCCGCCACTGGCCCGACGCTGGTAATGTCCCCCGTAATTAGCGACAAACTTCCTCATAAACCCGAAGTAGACAAAGGTGCACGTTATGCACTCCTTCCGGAAATCCCAACTAAAATGCCCCCTGACGGCTGCGGCATTGTTCGTTTTGTCGCTTTCGGGCTGCCAATTTGCCGCCAGCGGACAAAACGCGCAGGGGGTCCGGTTGTACGAGCAGGGACAATATTCCGCCGCGCTGCAGCAATTTCAGCAGGCGATTGCTTCGGACCCAAAAAATCCTGACAGTTATTACAATCTGGCCGCCACAACTCACAGGTTGGGAAAAGAGCGGAACGATCGCAGTTTGCTCGACCAATCCGAATCGCTCTACAACCAGTGCCTCGACCTCGATCCGTCGCATGTCGATTGCCATCGCGGTTTGGCTGTTCTGTTAGTCGAGACCGATCGCCCCGATCGAGCCTTTGCGTTGATGAGGAACTGGGCGACCAGCCAGCCTCAGTTGGCTGATGCCCGAATCGAACTGGCGCGGTTGTACCAAGAGTTTGGCGAGGGAGAGACGGCGCAGAAGTTTCTCGAGGACGCCATCCATCAAGACGGAAACAATGCCCGCGCGTGGCTCGCGTTGGGCCAAATCCGCGAAGCGGCTGGAGATTACCAGCAGGCTCTGCAGGATTATCAACGCAGCTACGACCTGAACAGCATGCAGCCTCAGGTTGCCGAGCGGATCGCATCGATGAACCGCCAGATCGTCAGCGGCGCTGGCGGAGTGACCGCCAGCGGCACCCGATTGGCTCAGCAATCCGCCGCCGACGTCTCCAAGGGGCGTTATTAATCAGCGTTTCCCGCCAGCCGAGTAGCGGAACTCGCCAAGAGTTTCGTTGGGCACTCGCTTTGGATCGAAAGTCTTGACGACTTCCGCTACGCCCGGAATACTAGCACGAAGCGCAAGCGAGTGAATTTGTACGCCACTCGCTTGCGCTTCGTGCTGGTATGCGGGATCGCGGTGTGGATCGAAAGTCTCGACGACTTCCGCTACGCCCAAAAGATGCGACCACTACGCGCAAGCGAGTGATTTTGTTCGCCACTCGCTTGCGCTTCGTGCTCGTATCTTGGGCTCATTGAGTGACTTCTTGCGTCACTCGCTTGCGCTTCGTGCTGGGATGTTACGCGGCGCGGCGGATTGGGGGCTCGCGGTGATCGCCCATCAGTTCGATCAACTCCGCGGCGGCTCGCTCCGAAGCGCCTGGGGCTGCGTATTTACTGCGCAATGTTTGCAACTGCTGTTGCAGGTCGGCTAGATACTCGGGCTCGCTGAGCATGCGGTCGGCTGCCGCGACGACTTCGCGGATCACCGGTTCGGGATCCCCGGCGGAGACGAATTCGGGGAACAGCGTCTTTTCTGCGATCAGGTTTGGCAGCGTCATACTCTTGGTGGAAACGAGCACCGAGGCGAGGGCCTTTAAGATCCGGCCGACGCGATATAGCACGACAGCGGGGGTCGATCGGGCCATCAGTTCTAGGCTGACCGAACCGGAGACCATGATCGCCGATTCGGCAGCTTCTACGATTTCGCTGGTCTTGCCGACGAAGAAGTCCAGCGGCAGCGATTGGTCTTCGGCGGTCAGTTGTTCGCGACACCAGAGGCATTGCCGGTCGCGGAAACATGCGACTTGGAAACGGACGTCGGGATGGCGCTTGGTCAGTCGGCGGATCGCTTCGAGCTGCAGCGGCCAATTCTTGGTGACTTCGCCGCGCCGCGACCCTGGCAATACGGCAACCAACCGCTTCCCGTCGGCTTTGAGTTGATCGAACCGTTCGATCGTGGGGCGGTCGAGTCGCTGTTTCGCAACCGCATCAAAAAACGGATGCCCAACGTATTCGGCATCGATTCCGCGATCGCGGTACCAATTGTATTCGAATGGCAGCACGCACAGCACTTTGTCGACGTACTTGCGAACCTTGCGAAGCCGCCAGGGGGCCCAAGCCCACAATTGGGGTGGCAGGTAATAGTAGACGGGAATTCCGCACGCCTTGGCGCGTTTGGCGATGTGCCAGTTGAATCCGGGGAAATCGACAAGCACCACCGCCTGCGGTGGCTCTTGGGCAAAGATCTGTTTGGCTTGTTGGGCGACGCGGTAGAACTCCGCGATCTTTGGAGCGACCTCGACGACTCCCATCACCGCCAATTGGGTTAGTTCGAAATCGATCTGGCACCCGGCCTGCTCCATTTCGCTGCCGCCAAATCCGCGAAATCGCAGCTGGGGATCGCGCGCCCGCAGCGCGTCGATCAGGCGAGCGGAGTGTTGATCGCCGCTTGGTTCACCGGCAGAGAAGAAGATTGATCGATTCATGGGGGCGTGATAGGGTTGCAGGAGGGATCGTCCCAAATAGACACATGTATTCGCAGCCGAAAAATTGGTCAATACGAACCGTGTCGCTAGCATCATCTTTGGTGCCACCTGCTAGCTCACTTCAAACCTGGAACTTGCGATGAACCTGCCCGAATCGCCCGACTATTTAAATTCCCTGCAAGGCGGCTGGGAGGCGCTCGGCAACGGGGCGCCGACGCTGGTCGCGTTGGCTCAATTGTGTGCTCGTTCGATGGTCGAAGGAACGCGCGACAAAACTCCGCTGAGCGTCGAAGCGAAAGCGATCTTGTATGCAGCTCGCAATCGAGGCGTGATCGAGGTCCGCGGAGTGAACACGGCGTTTGAAGCGACCGCGCGATTGTTGGCCGTCTATATCGAAGAGGGCGAACATCGAACGATCGCGTTTCGCAATCGGGAGCGGCCGCAGGTGACGGTCCGGTTTTTCGAAGCCTTCTGCCAACTGTGTCGCCACGGTTTGGTGTTGCATCACCTGTACCGCGACTTTTCGTTGACCGATCGGGGATTTGCGATCGCTGCGAAGATCGAACGCGAAGAGGTTGCCGAGGCGCTGGGCGAAGCGACCGAATTTGGGCTGCACGATTAATCGCAGCAGCGGTCGTTGGCGGGCGTGGCGGAGATCGCCGATGTCGGCGCAAAAAAAAAACGGCCCGGAGAGCCGAAGCTGACCGGGCCGTTTATCGAATCACGTCTGAAGGATCTAGCATCCTACTCGCATTAGCGAGCGTAGCGGGTGCTAGCCTGAATGACGCGACGCTTGCTGTTCAAGTAAGCACTTGGGTCTACAACCGGTGCTGGTGGCATTGGAGCAGCGTCTTCAACTACTGGAGCTTCAACTTGAACCGAAGTTCCGCCGTTGCAGCTCGAGCAAGCTGGTGCTGCTGGAGCAGCGTAGCTACCTGCACATCCGCAGCTGTCGCAAGCCGAGTCGCAGTCGCTCTTCTTGCAGCACTTCAGGCCGCCGAACAACTTCGACAACAGGCCACCGCTCTTCTTCTTTCCGCATGGGTCGCAACCGCAAGCTGGTTCGCAGCAAGAAGCCGATCCGCAGAGCGAAGTTTCGCATCCGCAAGCTGGTTCGCAGCAAGCAGCAGCTTCACATCCGCAAGCTGGTTCGCAGCAAGCCGAAGTTTCGCAGCACGAATCGCAGCCGTTCTTCTTTCCGCCGAACAATTTCGACAGCAGGCCACAGCACTTCTTCTTCGAG
The DNA here is from genome assembly GCF_007751715.1 of Rosistilla oblonga. NCBI lineage: Bacteria > Pseudomonadati > Planctomycetota > Planctomycetia > Pirellulales > Pirellulaceae > Rosistilla > Rosistilla oblonga. Next base: position 702,102 of record NZ_CP036292.1, read on the forward strand.
CCGAAGCACGATTTGCTGTCGCAGCAAGCTGGTTCGCAGCAAGAGGTTTCGCAACCGCAAGCTGGTTCGCAGCAAGATGCACCGCACAGCGAAGATTCAACTCCGCAGGTTGGTTCGCAGCAAGAGGTTCCGCAAGCCGAAGCTTCGCAACCGCAGGCTGGTTCGCAAACCGATTCACAACAAGAAGTTTCACAACCACATGCTGGTTCACAAACGTCCGCACAGCCAGTTTCGCAGCAGCTGCTGCTTCCACCACCACACTTCAGTCCCAACATACGGTCCAATAGGTCAAATCCGAAACCTTGCGAGCAGATGCTCATTCCGATAATCAAGGTCGTCGACAGGATTGCACGCTTCATTGCACCACGTCTCCTAACGTTAGTTCGACGTTTTTTGAAACCTAGTTTTCACTCACACGGAAAGTGGCGGCCAAGGACACGGTCGGCGGACGAAGTCGCCGCCGATCAAGCCCTGATGGGCCGGCTAGCACTTTAGAGGTCAACATTCCAGGTGGAACGCCAACCCTCCGACTTCGTTCTGCTTGCACTGCCACTGACAGTCCCACCTAGGGATGGTGAGACCAGTGAGTTCAATTTTGTTCAGGTTCTAGACCAGCTCAGACCATCCACTAGTCTGATATTCGCACTGGCCTTAGTTGTCGTCTCAGGCGGCCTCAACGCGAGGTAAGGCACTGGACTCGTAACACGTCACTTACCGTATCGACCCGGAGATCGGGTTCTCTTGACATCGGAATGGTAATTTCGGCAGGATGCTGAAGTTGGGCGGATGCGTAAAGAATGCCGGTTTGACGACTTTTTCTGACCGTATCGGTTATCGCATGGAAATGCGTCGGCGGTACGTATAAAATGCGTTCGGTACGTTAAATAGCGTTCACGTTTGCCCCACCTCCAACCGCGCATAGACTCTCCCATGCCAAAAGCCCCTGCCTTTGTGGTGGCTCATCTGCCCGATTTGCCTGGCACCCCCTGTCCGTGTGGTACGGCGCGTCGTGCATTTGCGGAGGTCGAGTCGTTTCCGGCAACTGTCCACCTCACCGAAATCGCTGCAACCGCCAAAGTCCACTACCATAAGACCTTGACTGAAACGTATGTCGTCCAAGAATGCGACGACGACGCCTTCATCGAACTCGACGGCCAAGCCCACCCGGTCCGTCCCGGCACAGCGATCTTGATTTCCCCTGGCACCCGCCATCGCGCGGTCGGCAAGATGAAGGTCATCATCTTCTGTACTCCCAAGTTTGATCCCAACGACGAATGGTTTGACTGATGCCCCGCTGATCAGGAGCGGAACTCTCGATTCGGCTGATTGGATGGATTCTTGTTTCGCAGTTTCAAAACACCCACCTAGGCTTCCAACAACACCAAGCTCTTAACAATGATGATGCGAACATACCTATTGATCCTCCCGACCCTTTTGCTCCTGGCAGGTGCTGCCTTCGGGCAAGCCCCCAAAGCCGCGGATTGGAGCTATTGGCGGGGCCCCAATTACAACGGAACCAGTTCGGCGACCGGATTGCCGGCGACCTGGGATCCCGATGGAGGCGAGGGCAGCAATCTGAAATGGCACCGCGATGACCTCGCCGGCCGCAGCACCCCCGTCGCGATGGACGGCAAGCTGTACCTGATCACCCGCGCCGATCCCGGCACCGAGATCGAAGGCGAACGCGTCGTTTGCATCGATGCCGCAACGGGCGAGACGGTTTGGGAACACAAGTTTAACGTCTGGATGTCAGATGTCCCCGACACCCGCGTCGGTTGGGCCAGCGTTGTCGCCGATCCGGAAACCGGCAACGTCTATGCGTTGGGCGTCTGCGACATCTTTATGTGTCTCGATGGAAAGACGGGCGAGGAGAAGTGGAGCGTTCCGCTGCACGAGTTCCTCGGAATGTTGAGCACCTACGGCGGACGAACCAACTTTCCGATCATCCACGAAGACCTGGTGATCATCAGCGGCATCATCATTAACTGGGGCGATGCGGCTAAGCCAAACCATCGCTTCCTGGCGATGGACAAGCGAACCGGCGAAATCGTTTGGTTCAGCCCAACCCGCGATCTCCCCGACGACACCTCGTACAGCGCTCCGAGCCTGGCGGTTATCAACGGTCAATTGCAGATGGTCGTCGGCGGTGGCGATGGTGCGGTCTGGGGTTTCCAGCCTCGCACCGGCAAGACGTTGTGGAACTACCAGTTCTCGCGTCGCGGTCTGTTTGCGACTCCATTGGTTGTTGGCAACCGTGTCTATGCCGGCCATGGTGAAGAAAATATGGAAGGGACCTCGATGGGCGCTCTAGCGGCGATCGAGATCGAAGGTACCGGTTCGGATACCAAGGCCAAAGAGCTTTGGAAGATGGAGGGGCTGATCCTCAATCGCAGTTCACCACTGGTGATCGGCGACCGACTGTACATTGTCGATGATCGCTGCAAGTTGTGGGTCGTCGACGCCAAGACGGGCGAAATGATTCAAGAGCGTGTTGCTCTGGGCGACCGCAAGCAATGGGCCAGCCTGGTCTACGCCGACGGTCGGATCTACGCAGTCACCGAAAACGGCCGCTGGGCCTTTATGGAACTCTCCGACGCGGGAGTCGACATCACCGACAAGGGCCGGATCAGCAATGAAGCCTTCTACGCTTCGCCGATCGTTTACGATGGCGCGATCTATTTTGTTGGCACCTCGGGGATCTATTGTATCGCTGACGAGAAAGCGAAGCCGGGCGTAGCGCCAGCTCCCGAAGCTGCCAAAGAGATGGCTAACGACGACAAGACGCCGGCTTGGGTTCAAGTTGTCCCCGCCGAAGCGATCGTTCGTCCGGGCGAGAAGATCGATTACAAAGTGCGTCTGTTCAACCAGAACGGCCAGTTCATCGAAGAGGCATCCGATCCGAAGCTGACCGTTGTCGGTGGTGGTTCGGTCGATGGAACGACATTTGACGCCGCCGACCAAAACGGTTCGCACTACGCGGCGACCGTGACCGCAACGGTTGGCGATCTGCAGGGCAGCTCGCGAGTTCGCGTGGTCCCTGCCCTACCCTGGAAGTTCACCTTCGACGAACTCGACGACGCCCCGGTCACTTGGGTCGGCGCTCGCTACCGCCACGTGATCCGCGAAGTCGACGGATCGCCAGCTTTGGTCAAGGTCTCGACGATTCCTAAGGGAGCTCGCAGTCGCGGTTGGATGGGACATTGGGATCTCGCCAACTACACGATCTCCGCCGATGTCAAAGGCCAGCAGGTCGGAACCCAGTTGCCCGATATCGGGTTGACGGCGATGGGCTACGCCTTGGATTTGCAAGGCAACAGCCAGAAGCTGCAGATTCGCACCTGGTACGCTCAACTGCGGATGGCCAAAACGGTTCCATTCGAATGGAAGGCCGACGTTTGGTACCGGATGAAATTGCAAGCTGGCATCGAAGAGCAGGATGGCAAGAAGGTCGCCGTCTTGAAGGGGAAAGTTTGGCCTCGCGATGACAAGGAACCAAGCGAATGGACGGTCACCGCGGTCGATCATTCGCCAAATCTCTCGGGCAGTCCTGGTCTGTACGGGAACGCCAAAGTCTGCGAGTTGTACTTGGATAACATCGAAGTCACCGCAAACGAACAGTAATCCGCGGCGGCCATGATCCCGCCCATTGATCCCCTGTTTGCCGAGCACTGCAGGCAGGGGGCGTTCACGACGGGCAAAGTGTCCGTCTCACCGAACCTTTCTGGAAAACAAAATACCTCCGCCCCACGGCTCAAAAAAATGAACAGTGAAATTAAAACTTGGTGCATGCTGACACTGGCTGTCATCAGTGGCAGTTTTGCCGCAACGTCGATGAGTGGTTGTCGCAAGCCGACCGATCCAGCTGGGGTCTCTAGCAACACGACAGCGGACGACAGCAACGTGACCGCCGCCGACAGCAACGTGACGGCTGCGGAGACACCGATCGCGGCGGCCGACGACAACGAGGCCACTGCTGAAATGCAGTTGAAGGCTGTCGACACTCCTGTCGCCGCAAAACCTGCTGCGGCCGAAGTCAAAGAAACGCCGGTTGCTGAAGTTAAGGAAGCACCAGCGGCTGAACCAAAAGAAGCACCCGTGGCTGAAGCCAAGGAAGAGCCAGCGGTCAAGCTTGCTGCTGCACCGAAGGCGACCAAGACCGCTGCCGCACCGGCTGGCAAGAGCGACGATCCTGCCGCCGTTCTCGAAGCGGGTGGCGATTGGCCGCAGTGGGCCGGAACGCGTCTGCGTAACAACACTCCCAACGTCAAGGGAATCGCGAAGTCATGGAACATTGGCAAGTTCGATCGCCGGACCGGTGAATGGGACGGCACCAATGCCGAGAACATCAAGTGGTTCGCGAAATTGGGCAGCCAAACCTACGGCAACCCCGTCGTCGCCGGTGGCCGCGTCTTTTGCGGTACCAACAACAGCGGTGGCTACCTGAAGCGTTATCCCGGTGACATCGACCTCGGATGTTTGATCTGTTTCGACGAAGAGACGGGTGAATTTCTGTGGCAGCACAGCAGCGAAAAACTGATCACCGGCCGCGTCCACGACTGGCCGCTGCAAGGTATCTGTTGTGCTCCGTTGGTCGAAGGCGATCGCTTGTGGTTCGTCACCAGCCGCGGCGAAGTCCGCTGCTTGGACACCAAGGGGTTTCATGACGGCAGCGACGATGGCGAAGTCAAGGGCGAGCGGGGACGCGTCGCCGATCTGCCTGTTGCCAAGCCCGAATTTAAAGAGGCCGTTGCCGGACTCGACAAGGGTGAGCTGACGCAAGCTCTGTTGGATCTGTTGACCGAACATGGCGAACCGATCGAAGGAACCGCCGAAGTCACAACCGTTGCCGCTGGCAAGAAGTGGTCGATCAAAGCGACGATCGACGGCGCTGCTCGCGATCTCGAAGCTGTGGTTGCCGGCCCGCGTTTGAGCGTCTTCAAGACGATCACCGCCGACGACAAGGAAGAGGCTGACGTGTTGTGGGTTTACAACATGATGGAAGAACTGGGGATCAGCCAGCACAATATGTGCAGCTGCTCGGTCACCAGCTACGGCGACCTGTTGTTCGTCAACACCAGCAACGGTGTCGATGAATCGCACATCGTCCTCCCCTCCCCCGACGCGCCAAGCTTCATCTGCATGAACAAGAACACCGGCGAGGTTTTGTGGACCGACAAGTCGCCTGGAACGAACATCGTTCACGGCCAATGGTCCAGCCCAACCGTGGCGGAACTCGGTGGCGTCGTCCAAGCGATCTTTGCTGGCGGCGACGGCTGGGTCTACAGCTTCAAAGCTGATCAGGGTGGCGATGGCAATCCTGAACTGCTGTGGAAGTTTGACGCCAACCCTAAGACTTCGAAGTGGATCTTGGGCGGAGCCGGAACGCGTAACAACATCATCGCCACGCCCGTCGTTCACGACGGTCTGGTCTACGTCGCTGTCGGTCAGGATCCCGAGCACGGCGAAGGCCAAGGTCACCTGTGGTGTATCGATCCGACCAAGCGCGGCGACATCAGTTCGGAATTGGCGATGAAGATCGAAGGCGACAAGCGTGTGCCGATTCCGCATCGTCGTTTGCAAGCTGTTATCGAAGAGGATGGCGAAGTTGCGATCGATAACCCGAACTCGGGCGTCGTTTGGCACTACGCATCGTTCGATCAGAACGGCGACGGCGAGATCGACTTTGAAGAAGAGATGCACCGCAGCTGTGGTACCGTGGCGATCCAAGGCGATCTGCTGTACGTGGCCGATTTCTCGGGCATGTTGCACTGCTTGGATCCTAAGGGCTCCGAAAATGGCGAGCCGATCGTCCACTTCACCTACGACATGCTGGCTCAAGCTTGGGGCAGCCCGTTGATCGCCGATGGCCATGTTTACATCGGTGACGAAGACGGCGACGTGGCGATCTTCGAGCTCGGCAAGGACAACAAGGAACCGATCGATGAGATCAACATGGGAACCAGCGTCTACAGCACGCCGATCGCTGCCAATGGCGTGATCTATATCAGCACGAAGGACAAGCTGTTTGCGATCGCTCCGCCAAAGGAATAAAGCGGCAGCTTTCGACAGTTAATCCCGCACAACCCGGCTGCTCGCAGCCGGGTTTTTTCGTGGCGAATGCTTCTCTGGGGCTGGCTTTGCCGTGGACAACATGCCCATCGATGCAAAGAATACATTGCACCGGTGCCTGTTTAAAATCGTCAGACGATCGACAGCCGGCATTTTCAGCTTGGGATGCAAGCAATACATTGCATGCTCGTCGGTTGGATAACCTCCCCCCTGCCCTGGAATCTCGCACATCATGCAGACCGTTCTCGATATTGGAAACTGTAGCCCGGATCATTCCGCGATCCGAACGCTGATCGAAGGCAACTTCGACGCTCGTGTGGTGCAGGCCCATGGAGCGGCTGATGCGATGGAGATCCTGGGCCGCCAGGAGGTCGCGTTGATCACCGTCAATCGTAAGCTGGATCGCGATTACAGCGACGGGATGGAGATCATTCGGCAACTGAAAAACGACCCGAAGACCCAAGCGATCCCCGTGATGTTGATTACCAATTTTCCCGAACATCAAGACGCGGCGATGGCGATCGGCGCCGAGCGTGGTTTTGGAAAGTTGCAGTTGCGAGCCGCCGAGACGAAACAATCGCTGGCCGCATTTCTATCGTAGGACTATTGACTCGCCATGCCATTTCGCAAACTTCTCAGTGCCAAGATTCATCGCGCGACCGTCACGGGAGCCGATCTGGAATACGAAGGCAGCATCACGATTCCGCCGGAGTTGATGGAAGCCGCCGGGATCGTTCCCTATGAATCGATCCAGATCTGGAACGTGACGCGCGGTTCGCGATTGGAAACCTACGCGATCGAAGGCGTTCGCGGTTCGAGCGATATCTGTGCCAACGGTGCCGCGGCGCACCACGTCTATCCCGGCGACAAAGTCATCCTGGCCACCTTCGCCTTCTACGATCGCGACGATGCCGCAACGCATTGCCCGCGGCTGATCTTTGTCGACGATCACAACCAGATCAAACACGAAGGCCCCGAGATCGCCGGCCCCCAACGCCGCGCCGAACCCGCCGGATCGTAAGCACGAGCCGCCGCAGCGATCTCAGCTCCAGGCACGAAGATCTTCAGGCCGGAGGCCGGCACACAACCTGCCGGCCGCGTAAGCCGCCGGTATCTGGGGGCTGCGAGGATCATGTTCCGAGGCCGGAGGCCGACACAGGACCTGCCGGTGGTGTAAGCCACCGGTATGTACATCCAGCAAGGAAAGGCCAGCCCGGAGGGCGACGCATGGGATTCTACGTGTGTCGCCCTCCGGGCTTTGTTATGGCCGGCGAGTCTGGAACCGGTGGCTTGCACCACCGGCAGTTAATGTGTCGCCCTCCGGGCTCAGCCAAACGAACCGCCACAACCAGCTCCCCCCGTCGCCTCTCCAAGGCCGGAGGCCGGCACACGACCTACCGGTGGTGTAAGCCACCGGGATCTAGAGCCGCGCAAACATCTTCAGGCCGGAGGCCGACACAAGAACTGCCGGTGGTGTAAGCCACCGGTAGGCATCGCCCAGCAAGAAGAGACCAGCCCGGAGGGCGACACATGGGATTCTAATTGTGTCGCCCTCCGGGCTTTGTTGTGGCCGGCGAGCCTGGAACCGGTGGCTTACACCACCGGCAATGGATGTGCCGCCCTCCGGGCTCAGCCAAACGAACCGCCACAACCAGCTCCCCCCGTCGCCTCTTCAGGCCGGAGGCCGACACACGAACTGCTGGTGGTGTAAACCACCGGGGTCCAGAACCACGCAGATGTCTTCAAGGCCGGAGGCCGGCACACGACCTGCCGGTGGTGTAAGCCACCGGGGTCCAGAACCGCGCAGATTTCTCAAGGCCGGAGGCCGGCACACGACCTACCGGTGGTGTAAACCACCGGTAGGAATGGTCGAGCAAGAAAACAGCAGCCCGGAGGGCGACACATGCCCTGCCCTCCGGAACTGACTATCTGAAAGATTCGGCTCTGCTTAGCGTGCTGTCAGCACCGACTTGGTTCCCAGGTTCGCTTTGCTGCCGCGCGGGCTGTGGTCCAACACGTAGGGACCGAGCGTCCGATCGAAGTGCAGCAACAGATGCGTCTTTTCAGAAGGCATCAGCCGCTCTGCCGGTTCGAAGGCTTCGCTGTAAAGAGCTTCGGCGGTCAAGCGAACCTCGTCGATCTTGCCGATGAAGGGACGCGTCGGTTGGCCGCTGTTGTCCGGGTCGGCACCGACGTACAGCGGATGTTTGTTCTTCTTCCGTTTCCCCTTGGCGTCGACGGCGGAGATCGGTTTGCCATCGATGAATAGACGGACCTGTTTGCCGTCGAAGACGCCGGCGACGTGAGTCCACTGGCCAACGGGCAGCTTCTCTTGGGCTTTGGCGGAGTAATATTTGCCGTCCAGATTGAGGTCGAACTGCGGCACTCCTTCGTTGCAGAAGATCGCGTAATCGCTCTGTTGCGTCTTCGCGACAGCCGCTCGCATCCCCTCGCTCTGACTTGGGTTCAGCCAGGCTTCCAGTGTGAAAGGACCATCGGGCAGTCCGATCGCGTCGCTGGCGATGCGGGCAGCCGACTGTTCCCCTTTGACTTCCAGGCAGTGGTCGGTTTGGTTGGTGAAATAATCGGCGGGGACAGCGGCCAAGTCGAGCTCGACCGGCGTCGAGACGCTGGGCAGTTGGATGCGAGCGGTTTCGCCGACGAAGACGCGGTCCAGCGTGATCCGTGGGATCGTCCACGACGCTTGGGGATCCGCGACGCGGCGCAGTTTGACAACAAAGGTCTCGGTCGCTCCGGCCGCCAACGTCAGGTGGTCGTGATCCAGCGAGCTGAGCCAGTCGCGCGATGCGGTATCGATCGACGCGGTGACTTGCATTTTGCGAGGCGACGAATTGTGCAGCTTCACCGTTACCTGCCCCGTCGCCGATCCATCGGTCTGCAACAACAGATCGCTTGCGGTGATCTGCGGTCGCACTTTGCGAGCCGCTTGGATTTCAGCTAAGAACTCGGGCGTGAACTCTTTGGGATCCATCACGGCACCGACCGGCAACGCGGCGACGGAGATATCGTCCGGCCGAACGGTGACGATGTTCAAGTGATGCAGGTATCCGGCGCCGGGGATCTCGGCGGAAAGATGACCGCCGGTGGTCGCCAGCGTGTAATAGGCGATGCCATCTTTGTGGCCGTCGAAACGCATGTGGTGGATGTGCCCGGCGAAGACAGCCGATACGTTCCCCGCCTTTTTCATCATGCCGTGTACGGTGTCCCAGTTGGTTCCGGTGTAACCGCCACCGGTCCAGCGTGGATGGTGCAGGAAGACGAAGACATGGTCGAGGCTCTTGTGCCGGTCGAGCGCTTCGCCGAGGAACTTCAACTGCTGCTCGCTCATCTGTTGCAGCTTGCCGTCGTTGAAGGCCTTTTTGTTGCTGACCGGATCTCCCTCGTCGCTGTAGAGGACGATGAAGCCGGCGTTCTTGTGGCGGAACGTGTACCACAGCGGGCCGAAGTGCTGTTCGTAATTCGAATCGTGTTGGCCGGCTGGTGCGGGACCCTTGCCTCGCCAATAGACGTCGTGATTTCCGGCGACCGGGAACCAACGCATCTTCAGCTGGTTCATGATCTCCTTGTATTCGGCCATCTGACGCATCCATTCGGGCTTCTCGTTGTAGCCCTGAATCAGATCGCCGACCGTCATCACCAGATCGGGCGACAGTAGGTTGGTGTCGGCGACCGCTTGTTCCAGGACCTTCAGCCCCTCGGGGACGCCACCGGTTCGGTCACCGTAGACGACGAAGTGGAAGACGTCTTCTTCTTTGGCCAGCGGCAGCACTTGGGCCTTGCCGCGAGTGGTGAAGAAGCTGTCGTTGGCCCGATGTTTGTGATCGTGCGAATGGCCGGCGACACCTTCGTGTGACAAGGCGATGCTGGTTATCGCGAGGGATGTACAAAGGCCTAGCAGTCCGCTGGCCACAAAACGAGCGGTCGATGGTTTTACAGTCATTTGTATAAAGAAGGTCGTGGAGAGAGGGATGCCCCGAGTTTTTAGAGGTGCTATTCTAGACGATCCGCGATAATTCAGGCGTGCAATCTATGTGAAGATTGTACGAAGAGTGATCGCGAATGTGTTGGTTTGTTTTTTACGTTGTCGTTAATCGAGTGGTCGTGCGGATGAGTTTTGTTCGGATCGGGATGGCTGGCGTTGTCATCTGCAGCGTGTTGTGTGGCGGTTTGGTTGCGGCGGACGATGTGGCCAGCGGGCAAACCGAATCGGTGAAGCGTCCATTAAACGTGTTGTTTATTATCTCGGATGATCTGACGTTGAACGCCTTGTCGTGTTACGGCAACGAGGTTTGTCAGACGCCGAATATCGACGCCTTGGCTCGCTCCGGCACTCGGTTCACCCACGCCTATTGCCAGGGGACCTATTGCGGTCCGTCGCGAGCATCGTTCATGTCGGGCTATTACCCGCACGCGACGGGGATCCTGGGATACATCAGTCCTCGCAAAGCGATCGGCGACCGCGCCACATGGGCTCAGCATTTCAAGAACTCCGGCTACTACACCTCGCGGGTCAGCAAGATCTTTCACATGGGAGTTCCCGGCGGGATCGAAAAGGGTGACGACGGGGCCGACGATCCGATCTCGTGGACCGAGCGTTTTAATAGCCAGGGACCGGAATGGCGGGCTCCCGGCAAAGGGGAGACGCTGGAGAACAATCCCGATGGCAAGAAGCCGGCGGTCGGCGGCAACACGTTTGTCGTCGTCGAGGCCGATGGCGACGACTTGGTCCACAGCGACGGACGGACCGCGGAAAAGGTGTGCCAGTTGATTCATGAGCACAAGGACGAGCCGTTTTTCCTGGGTGTTGGGTTTGTCCGGCCGCACGTTCCCTTTGTTGCTCCCGCGTCGTATCACGAACCGTTTCCCGAAGCGGAGATGCAGTTGCCTGAAAAAGTGGCTGGCGACTGGGACGACATCCCGAAGCTGGGGATCAATTACAAAACCAGCAAGAACATGAAGATGGACGTTCAGCGGCAACGCAAAGCGGTCGCCGGGTATTACGCTTCGGTCGCTTACATGGACGCTCAAGTGGGCAAGGTGATGGCGGCGCTGCAGGAGGCGGGGATTGCCGATCGCACGATCGTGATCTTCACCAGCGACCACGGCTACCATCTGGGCGAACACGATTTCTGGGCCAAGGTCAGCCTGCACGAAGAATCGGTGCTGGTGCCGTTGATCATCCGCGTTCCAGGGAAACAGCCCGCGGTTTGCGAATCGTTGACCGAGTTGATCGATCTCTATCCGACCGTCTCCAGTTTGTGTGGCTTGGAGGTTCCCAAGCGACTGCAGGGAACCGACATCTCGGGAATGCTGGACGATCCCGAACTGGAGCTTCGCGAGACGGCGTTCAGCGTCAACGGCAAAGGCTTCCTGATCCGCAGCCAACGTTACGCCTACATCCGCTACCGCGAGAACGCTTCGGGGGGCGAAGAGTTATTCGACATGCAAACCGATCCTCAGCAGTACACCAACCTCGTCGACGATCCAGCTTACGCGGCGACGCTGGAAAAGATGCGTGCCGAATTCGCCAAGACGATGCGCCGCGTCCGCGACAACGACCTCGCCGTGTCTCCGCGCTCCAAGAACTAGCCGCCAGCGCACTGGCGTCAGAGCAAATCACTGGCTGAGCCTGCGCCAAGCATTTTTTAGTTTGGGGTATCAGCCGCCACTCGCTAGCGTCCGGTTCTCTCGGTCTACACCGCACAAGCACCGACAAATTCCCCTGAGCGCAAGCACGCAACCGTCCAGCGGGACCACCGAGGATGCTTGAAATGCCTAGTCGGATTCGTCACAATGTGTTCCTCAATAGGGTGGTCTGTTGTCTTGAGTGATCCGGGGACAGGCGCGTCGCCTACGAGATCGCAGGATAGTTCGTTTCGGTCGGGGATCTGGTGAGAATAAGTTGACCAGAGGTAACCCGCGGACCAGTGAGAGCAGGTCCCTCATTCAACGCTTGAGTTCCCCGGTTCCCGCCCTGAGAGCAAAGCGGATGTCACTTTATTCATGCTCGAATGTTCGGGTGAGAAACATCGTTATGCTACTTACCCTTACCTGAAACATCCGCTGCGTACCCTGCCCAGTCAATCGTGATGGAGTACATCATGGCAAACTGCACAAAGTCTATCGTGTCACGTGAACGTGAAGTTAACATGTTCGCAGAACTCTCTCACGGTCATTTCGTATTGTGCGAAAATCTACGTGAACAACGCTCCGGACATCAATACGAATCGATGTCATGCCTGATCGTGGCGGCATTCAAATTTGAAGCATTTCTCAATGATATTGGTTCGCGGTTATTACCTTATTGGGATGAAATCGACCGCATCTCGCATCGCAACAAACTTGCCGTTATAGCAAAACAAATTGACTTTCCTGTAGACTATAGCAAGCGGCCATTCCAAACCTTGATTGCATTATTCGACGCGAGAAACGAACTTGCGCACGCAAGACCCCAATCTTTAGTGCAAACAGCAAAGGAAGAATCCGGCACTCCGGAAGAGCTGCGTAGGAGGAAGCCGTTGACAAAGTGGGAATCGCTCTGCACGCTGTCTTTTGCTGAACAGGCATATACCGACACTGAACAGATCGCGGATAAACTTTGGGTTGCTGCGGGGTACAACATCAACGAACTCCGATCCAGGGGCATGTCGTATTCAATGTCTAGCATCCCCTCCTCAAGAGGAAAGCAAGCATAACCAACCAATGCACCGGAGCGGCGGTGGATAATTTCCTGTTTACTTGCACGCCAACCGCCGCCACCCGGTGATTGGTAACGTTCGCCCATAAACTTTCATGCCGATACCTGATTCCGAACGAGCCGTAGTGGAGGACGCGAAGGTACGTGACTACCTTCTCAATCCGGCGCATCCTGACGGTGGTTCCAAGGCGATCTGGTTTCACTCGCTTGGCTACGACCGCGATGAATCGCACCACCTTGCCGCCGCTCTACTTGCCATCGCTCGAAATTGCCGAACGTTCGATACCGAAACCACTGGCTTTGGTGTAAAATACAAGGCGTTGGGGACTGTTGGGCGGCCCGAACACCGCCCCGGTGTCGTTTTGACTGTCTGGATCGTCGAGGACGATGATCCTCCACGACTGGTAACTGCGTATCCTGAATGATTGCCATGATTGCCGAACACTCGCTCGTTGTCCTTGATGCTGATCCGCCTCACGAGAAACTCACTCGCGGCGACGTGGGGACCGTTGTGCACGTCTACAAGGGCGGTAGGGGATACGAAGTCGAATTTGTTGATGGTGGTGGTCAGACAGTTGCGCTTGTAACCGTCGGTTCCGACGATGTGCGGCCCATCAAGGCTGGTGAACTGCTCCACACCCGCAAAACCGCATAGGGGCGGAGAAAATAAAGTGTCAGGACGCTTTCAGACACGCCGGTTTATTAGAGAGTCCGGACCGCTTTGATTTTGCATGAACAAAGAATGAACAGCTGGGGCATCTCTCTCGAAATGGAGACAGCGATCCGCGAACGTGATCAGGCGTGCGTTTACTGCGGGATTGCATTCCTCGAAGCGGGCGCGAATGGCGGTTCACGAAAACGCGTTGCGACCTGGGAGCACATCGAAAACGACGCTCGCATCGTTACGCTGGAGAACATCGCCTTGTGTTGCAATTCATGCAACGCAAGCAAGGGAGCAAAAGAGTTGGTGGGCTGGCTGGCATCTGACTACTGCCAACGTAAGAGCATTTCCCGGGATTCTGTCGCGAGCGTCGTCCAGGCACACTTGGTCTAGCCCCAGATCGAACTCACACGCCATGGCACCTTGGGGTTGGCTAAGAAGAGACGAACCCGGAGGGAGACACGTTGGAGTTTCATGTAGATGTGTCGCCCTCCGGGCTTTGTTGTGTTTGGCGATCTTGGGACCGGTGACTGACGCCACCGGCAGTTGATGTGACGCCCTTCGGGCTCTGCGGGTCCAGTCGGCCACAACCAACCTGCGACTACTCAGGCCGGAGGCTGACACACGACCTGCCGGCGGTGTAAGCCGCCGGGGTCCAGAACCGCACTCAAAACCTTCTCAGGCCGGAGTCCGACACAGGAACTGCCGGTGGTGTAAACCACCGGTAGGCACCGCCTAGCAAGAATCGACCAGACCGGAGGGCGGCACATGGGCTTCTGGTATGTGTCGCCCTCCGGGCTTTGTTGTGTTTGGCGATCTTGGAACCGGTGGTTTACACCACCGGCAGTTGCTGTTCCGCCCTCCGGGCTCTGCCAGTCCGGTCGGCGACAACCAACCGTCGCCTACTCAGGCCGGAGGCCGACACGCGACCTGCCGGCGGTGTAAGCCGCCGGGGTCCAGAACCGCACTCAAAACCTTTTCAGGCCGGAGGCCGACACAGGAATTGCCGGTGGTGTAAACCACCGGTAGGCACCGCCCAGCAAGAATCGACCAGGCCGGAGGACGACACATGGGCTTCTGGTATGTGTCGCCCTCCGGGCTTTGTTGTGTTTGGCGATCTTGGAACCGGTGGTTTACACCACCGGCAGTTGCTGTTCCGCCCTCCGGGCTCTGCCAGTCCGGTCGGCGACAACCAACCGTCGCCTACTCAGGCCGGAGGCCGACACGCGACCTGCCGGCGGTGTAAGCCGCCGGGGTCCAGAACCGCACTCAAAACCTTCTCAGGCCGGAGTCCGACACACGACTTGCCGGTGGTGTAAACCACCGGTAGGCACCGCCTAGCAAGAATCGACCAGACCGGAGGACGACAAATGAGCTTCTGAATGTGTCGCCCTCCGGGCTTTGTTGTGGCCAGCGATCCTGGGACCGGTGTTTTACACCACGGGCAGTTCCTGTTCCGCCCTCCGGACTCGGCCAGTTCCACACCACCTACACTAGCGGTCCGGTTTGTTAAAGTGTTATTGCGTCTTTGAATTCGCCAGAAGGTTTTACTTTCCTGCCACAACCGCATAAGTCGCCAGCCCGAGCATGATGCTGGTCACCGGTCCCCACAACCGCCGCTCGGGGCGTGACGGTGTGATCCAGTTCAGCAGCGTGCTGAGCGACTGCACTCCCAGTGCCGCCCACCCGGTCCAGTTCTGCCAGTGGGGCGCCAGGCCAGCGGCCGACGTGATTCCCGCTGCCATGAAGGCGAGCAATGCGGCAGATAAGAGAGCCACCACACGTCCCTTGGCTGGCAACGCCCCGGGATGCTGGCCTCCTTGTGTCAGCGGTCCCCATGGCGCGCCGGCGATCAGGCAACACTGAAACAGGATCACGCCGATGATGATCATCGCGTACGAAATTGCGGCTAGGTGGGGCATGAGGTCGATTGTGGTTACAGAGGGTTTAGGGCACCTTCATAGCCACCTCGGTGGTGATGATCCAGGTGGGCTTTGAATTTGCTCGCTCTCTTGTCTACTTGCAAGTCGTTCGACCGTCCCCACTGCTTCCCGCCGCGATCCAATGTTGGAAACGGATGACGAGAGCTATGTTTGCCGCGCAGGTTGTCACGAGCTAAGATGCTGACTGGTGAACCAATCATGACTGACTTGCTTGAAAAAGCGTTTGAGCACGCATCAAAACTGCCTCCTCAACAGCAAGACGCACTTGCGAAATGGCTGCTTAACGAGATCGCGGCAGACAACGCATGGGACGCTACTTTTGCAAAATCACACGCTTTGCTGGCGTCACTCGCTTCGGAAGCGCTGCAGGAGAAGGACGGTGGCGACGCTCAACCACTCGTTCCAGATGAACTTTGAAATCGTTAACGACCCGTCGTTTTCGCGATTGTTTCGCTTCCCTACCTCAGCACATCCAAAAGCAAACTCGCGATGCCTACCGGAAATTCCTGGCCGATCCATCCCACCCCGGCTTACGATTCAAGCGAATTGCTGACACCTTTGATTTCCCTAGTGAGATAACCATCCTGCACATTCAACGCTGCAGAACGATGGCATGGTGCGGAGTCGCCGATCGAGCCTTTTTAAGTCGAGCATAAACCGCGGCCGTCGCGGTTATGCCAAAACGTTAGAACACAACAACATGATGTATGTACGCTTATTGCTTGTCGCTTCCGTTCTGGTCCTTGGGTTTGCGCGTGTGGGATACACTCAGTCGCCGTTTATTGTGCTGATGGATCCTGCGGGATCCGACGCCAACGACGGTTTGACGGCTGGCACGCCCGTCGTGACACTCCAGCGGGTGCAGCAGATCTTGAAGTCGACGCTTGCCGACAATCCCAGAGACGCGGAGGTTCGGATTGGTCCCGGCACCTACCGCGGGCAGAGCATTCGCTGGACATTCACGATGCCCGAACACACGATCACCTTCATGCCCCGCGCTGGCGACAAGGTGCGGCCGGTTTTTGATGGCGTGAAGAATCGCGGAACTTGGTTCCACCTCGACCACTCCTCGGGGCAAGCGACAGGGCTGAACTTCCAGTACATCCACGTTACGCGTTACGCGACAGCGATCTCGCTGAACGGGAACCGGAATGCGGTGGAAACGTGTAATCGCGGCAACTCGATATACGGCTGCATGTTCTCCGACGTTGGCGAGGGATCGACGGCCGCAGTGCGACTCGTCAATTCCAAAGACAATTCGATCGTCAACAATCATTTCGTGAACATCACCAGGTCGAGCCGGTACGGGCTGTTGCACGCAATCTATATCGCGCACCATTCGTCGGGGAATCAGATTCTTCGCAACCGATTCCAGGACTGCTGCGGCGATCCGGTTCGCGTTCGCGATGCATCCAACAACAACATTGTCAATGAAAACACGTTCATCCGCGCGGGGATCGCTGCAGCGTATTCCCAGTGGTACTGTGACCACCGTCGCAACGATGACGACAACCCACGCAATGATTGTTCGAAGCCCACACCGGAATGTCCTTCGTGGAACAACCAGTTCCGCAATAATCGCCTGCTGAAAACATACAACGGCGAACGGCTGCCCGCATGGGCTTTTGCGCAAGACGATGTTGTTGCCCTGTGTCCGCCGCCGTCGCCGGGTGCAAAGAGATTGGAAACCAGTGGCAACAGGCACGAATAGCCTATGGTCTAGCAAACGAGTGAACCGGCATGCTGAATCCGGACGGAGCTGGCTGGGCAGCGCAACACAGCAATCCGTTGCGTTCCGCCACAGTCGCTTGCGGCGGAAACCGCGTTCTATAGCGCAGCGTTGCCCCGTCTCTTTTGGTTTGCCTGCCCTCGGCTGTCGCTTCACAGTTGGAGAGCTCAAGGTCTACTCTCGCTGCGTATCTGTGTGTTGATGACGCTACGCATGGCCGCGATTGTTTGTGTCACCCTGAGGAAAATCCTTGCACCGTGCAGTCTGGGCTGTAAGAATTGATTCGCCGGGAGGGGGGGGAGGTCGTCGGTCGCTAAGCCACGCGTCAGGGATCCGCCGGGAATTAGTCGACCGATCCTGCGGGCAAGACCTCCATCTGACGCTTGTGATCGCCGGTTCCCCGGTGACAACTAATCAAATCTCCTGTTCTGCCTGGTCGTTCAGGTGAGAGTCGTTGTTGTGCCCATGCAAGGAGAGCTCACTTGAGGTCGATCCACATTATCCTTGCCAGTGCTGCTGTGGTGCTGACGATACTGGCTCCACTGGCCCGTGCTCAGCAAGCTGAAGAAGAAACTCCCAGCTACACGCTGATTACTGATGTCAATGTCTTCGATGGCGTGGCCGATCGGCTTACTCCGGGAAGAGTCTTGATCGAGGGCAACTTGATTCGGGCCGTCGGTCCCAACGTAGAGGCGCCGGATGGCGCGGTGGTGATCGACGGTGGCGGCCGCACGTTGATGCCGGGATTGATCAATTGCCATGTTCACCTTGCCCTGCCCGACGCGATTGCGAACGTGGAGAGCAAGCTGTTGTTCGCCGACGTGGTCCTGGGTTCACAGTTAATGGCCCGCGGATATTTGATGGACGGATTTACCACAGTGCGTGATGCCGGTGGAAACGTTTTTGGAATCAAGAAGTTCATCGACCGCGGCTTGCTGCCGGGGCCACGGATCTACCCGTCCGGTGCGCTGATCAGTCAATTGGGCGGCCATTTCGATTTGCGAAACCTGACTCAGCAGAAGACCGAATCGCACATGGAACGAATCGGCAATATCGCCATCTGCGACGGAGTGCCCGAAGTCCTTGTCGCGGCTCGTCGCAATTTTCGCCTGCAGGCGTCGCAGCTCAAGATCTGCGTCGGTGGCGGTGCTGCTTCCGATTTCGACCCGGTCGACACGATGCAGTTTACCGCCGATGAGATTCGGGCTGCGGTCACGACAGCAAACAACTGGCACACTTATGTCGGGGCTCACATTTTTACACCGCAAGCGATGCATATCGCCGCAGACAATGGTGTCATGGTCTTTGATCATGCATTCCTGATCGACGAAGACGCGATGAAAAAAGTGGTTGAGAAGGGAATCTTCCTTGTTCCGCAAATGAACGGTTTGTCTCCTGAACTCCTGCGGAATCCAATCCTTGGCCCGGTGAACCTCGCCAAGATTAGAACCGTTCACGGCCAGGCAGGTGACTTTGTTGCGTTGATTAAGAAGTTCAAACCGAAGATTGTTTTCGCGGACGATGCCTTTGGTACCGAGGACGTGGTCTTCAAGCAGCGTCGTTATGAGTTGGGATATCGGGCATCCCTCTTCGGTAACTTTGAGACGTTGCGGCAAGCGACATCGGCAGCCGGCGAACTGATGGCATTGACCGGCCCACGCAACCCTTATTCGGGCAAGCTGGGCGTCATCGAAGAGGGTGCGCTGGCCGACATGCTGATCGTGGACGGTAATCCCCTCGATGATATTTCGGTCATCGGCGGAACGATGGAGTGGTTCGATGCGCCTCCGCCCGAACCAATCGAGACGATCCGCGTGATCATGAAAGACGGGAAGATATTTAAGAACACGCTTTAGAGGCGTAGGTAAGGCATGACAATCCGTTGACCGTGGATCCACGGGCGACGCGGTTTGGTGAAATCGATGTCGGTTGCCACGGGCCGATTGCCGGTGGCGTTCTGCTGTAGAAGGATGTGCTCGCTTTGAAATTTACAATCGTTGTTGCTGTTTCGTTTTTTGTATTGCTTTGGCGGCCTGAACTGTCGCTTGCGTCCGACTACGACGCAGTTGTAGCAGCTGTGCGATTCTTTGAGAAATCGCAGCTTAGCGGCCAAGTCGACGAGGTTGAGCCTCTGTTGAAAAAGGGAGCGACTCGTAAACGCGGTAAGCCGGGATCACTCATCGAGATATTGCGGCGGGAGCAAGAGCATATTCGCAAGACGGCGCCCATGCGGGACGTGCGGCTTCGTGAAATCTATGTGGTGCGTGAAGACGAACAGGAACAGCTCAAGGATCGAACGCTGCGTTATATGCGTGCAAAAGGCAAGAATGTCACGGATGAGGAAGCCGATGTTCCCGCAGATGTGATCGCGAAAGCGTATGGGCTTACAGAAAATCGGACCGTTTGCATGCTGTTCTACGAGCTGAGCCGAGGAGAAGATGCCATTTCGGTCAATCTCGTGCTGGTTGCGTTGGAGGAGATCGAGGGCAAGTTTTTGGTTGCACATGTCTGGGATGACTAATTCTGCGAGGGCAAATCGCAGAACCATCACATGCAGCGAAGATCGCGATCAGGCATTTGTTAATGGAATATTAACCACGCGATTTCGGTGATGTGTACCGTTATTGGGCAGTTCGATTTCCCTGACCATGTATGAACCGGATAGGCGAGTGCATCGGAATTTGAAATGAGAGCGTAAGCTTGCCGCCCGGTTACGCGGGATGTGCGTCGAGAGAATCGACTTAATTTTGACAAAGATGAGCTGACGTGAAGTCGTCTCCCCTATGATATGCCAGCGAGCGCAATCGCACGTCCTACCCGCCAGCGTATGCGTTCAAATTTATGGCGGGGCAACTCAACGAACGAAAGATACTATGAAAACGCAGCTACGCATCCACCGCTGGATGTCAGCCCTCCCGGTCACGGCACTGTTGGCAGCCTGCCTGATGTCTGTTGGCGCCACCGCTCAAGCGGAGGAGAAAAAGCCGAACATCATGTTCATCATGGCGGATGACATCGGATGGATGCAGCCGGGTTGTTATCATCGAGGCTTGATGGTCGGGGAAACTCCCAATATCGACCGGCTTGCCAGCGAGGGCGGCCTCTTCATGCACTACTACGCCCAGCAAAGCTGCACGGCCGGGCGGACAGCGTTTTTCACCGGCATGAATCCGATGCGGGCCGGAATGCTGATGCCCCAGTTGCCAGGTGCGATTTCGTACCTGCGCCCCGGCACGCCAAGCCTGGCGAAGTTCCTTTTAGATCAGGGCTACAGCACCGGTGAGTTCGGCAAGAACCACCTCGGCGATCATCCCGATTCCCTGCCGACCGCGCATGGATTCCAGGAATTCTGGGGTTACCTCTACCACCTGGATGCGATGCAAGGAGTCAGCTTCCCCGACATCAACAAGAGTCCGACCGAACAAGCCGTCGTGCCGCCGATGAAGATGGTGCCGATCCCCGGCATTCCTGAAACGCCCGGCGCGATCACTCCCGAAGAAGGCGTTTGCATGGCTGCGCCGCGGCCGATTCTGTGGATGAAATCCTCCGATGGCACCGCAAAGAATCAGAGTGGCAAGGACGAAGGACCGCTGACTCTAGAACGCTCGAAGACTATCGATGAGGAAATTTCCGCCAAGGTCGTGGACTGGCTCGATCGCCAAGATCCCGAGAAGACGGACAAGCCCTTTTTCTGCTGGTATAACCCGGCCCGCATGCACATCACCACGATGTTGTCGCCCAAGTATGAAGCCATGCTTGGCGTGAAGGGGGGGAAGGATTGGGGAATCAACGAAGTCGGCATGAAGCAGCTCGACGACAACATCGGTGTCGTCCTCAAAAAGCTCGAGGACATGGGTGAACTCGACAATACGATCATCGTCTTCACGACCGACAACGGCGCGGAAGTCATCACCTTCCCTGATGGAGGCACCACTCCATTCAAAGGCGGCAAGCTGACTACCTGGGAGGGCGGCATGCGTGCTCCCTGCGTCGTCCGCTGGCCCGGAAAGATTAAGCCGGGCACTATCTTCAAAGAAATCTTCGCCTCCCAAGACTGGCTGCCCACGCTCGTCGAAATCGCGGGCGGTGCCAAGGATAACGACCTCAATGATCAAATCATGGCGGGCAAATATCCCGGTATCGTGAAGACCAAGCTCGATGGGTTCAATCAGACCGAATACCTGACGGGTGAGTCGAAAGAATCGGCTCGCGACACGTTCTTCTACTACACCGGCGCACAACCCTCGGCCGTGCGATACAAGAACTGGAAGTTCTACTACACAATGGTCGGTGCCGGTGCGATGGATGGACTGATGGGGGCTCAAACCTACCACTGGACTCAGCTTGCCAATATCAAACGCGATCCATTCGAGATCAGCGTCGGTGCCGATACGAAGTCGCTGATGAGTTACGCCGGAGCACTCGCAGCACCTAGCACTGCGTACGTCTACGACTGGAACCTGTTGCCGATCGGCCAACTTCTGTGGGAGAAGGAGCTGATGTCATATAAAAAGTTCCCGCCTCTGCAGATGGCAGCCAGCTACAACCTCGACCAGATCTTGGAGTCGTTGAAAAGCCAAAGTGGCTCCCGCTCGGACTGATCATTACCGATTGATCATTTGTTGCGCGGGTCGCTCTTCGTGAGCGACCCGCGATTTTTGGTCTCGGGAATCAAACATCGGACGGCGTTGGAACCTAACGAGTCCGTGGCCCCGGGCGGTGATGCGGGGGGCTTGTAAACAACGTTACTTGGCCGCCGCCAGGTGCTTTGGCAGGAAGTAACGAAGGTTTCAGCACTCTTTTAGGCGGGCCGGTTTGTCAGAGAGTCTTGACGCCTTTGATTTTGCCAGCGGGGACGGATCGCTGTGACACGTAACAACAATCTTACTTGGCTGGATTTTGTGGATCGGCTAACCGATCCACCTTCCGACGGTCCCATTCAGCGTTTGGGAATCGGGCTAGCGGTTTCTGCCCTCACTTTTGTCTATGGCCTCTGTTGGCTGTTGTTTCCGCCTGAGTCTGTGAGCCTGCCGCTGAGTCCTCGTTATGGCACCGGCCAGCAGTTTGCCACGAGCACCAGTGGGCACATTCCGGTCGCCGTCGGATTGGCGTTTGTGCTGCTGGGGCTGTACCTGCACTTTCACTGGTACTGGGGCAACCACCCACGATTAAACGCGTATTACGTACTGCTGCAAGGAATCGCCTTGCTGGGATTGGCTGCATCGATCATCTACGGATTTGCTGCTTTTGCCCCCACGTCTTGATGCGGACCCGAGAGCGAAATTCTTGCACGGGGTAGATCGTCTTGTTAAAATTTCTGTCTCCGGTGGTGGGGCGGTTTGAGGCCTGACGCAGGAACGAAGCGCAGCCAAAGCAAATCGTTTCTCGAGAGGCCGGGTGGGGCTGCGTCGACCCGAAGTAACCTGTAGGCCAATGAGGACAGGACCTCCACTCAACACTTGTGTTCGTCGGTTCCTCGTAGAGAAACAGGCAGATTCCTCTGTTCTCACCTGTTTGCTGAAGTGAGATGCATGGTTCTGCTACAACAGGATCGCAATTCATGCTGAACTACAAACTTCATTTGCCGCTCCTGATTTCTCTTCTTGCGAATACCGTCCACGCCGACAAACCTGACCTTCCTTCGCCACCAGCGGGATTCGAATGGCAATGGTGCGAGGATGTGAGCGTTGGGATATTGCATCCGAATCAATGGCACTTCAAAACGCAAAACCAAAATGCAACTCGTGGATACTTCATCACAAAGGAACCAATCGACGATTCCGGTGAGTTCAGTACCGGGCTTTCGCTGAATGTGATTCCGAATGTCGGAAAGAAACAGGGCGGACTTGCATCAGATTTCGCCAGGTCATTCGTGCGTGCGGCAATTCAGGATAAGGACTCGATACTTCAGATCATCCCACCGCGAAGTGCTGGGCCCGCAAAGACATTTGGCTGTCGAATCAAAACGGACGGGACTGTAATGCACTATTTCCTGATTGCGGACGACAATCGAGATGTTTTGTACTTGTTCATGTACGAGAGTCCGGAACAAGAATGGACGTCAGCGTGGAATATAGGGCAAACAATCCTGCAGAAGCTTTATGTTGACTTCCCGGAGTGATGAGGGCAGAAACATCGAGTGCACCGGAGAACGCGAGCTAAGCGACGTGGTCGTTATGAAATTTTCAGCGCGTTTTCGGTGACGCGTGACGTTCTGCCGAATGAAGTGCTGCTTGTGTCAGTGGATGCTGCCCCCCACTAGAATGTTGGCATGGACACCGTATACATCGAAACCTCAATCGTCAGCCACGCTTCGGCACGCCCAAGCCCCAACATTCCAATCGCGGCACTGCAACATCAAGCCCGCGAGTGGTGGGCTGTCGAACTGCCGAAATTCAATCTTGTCACTTCGCAGCTTACGATTGTTGAGGCATCTCACGGCGATCCAGCTGCGGCCGCCGATCGACTTAAAATGCTCGATGGCCTGCCATTGGTTCCGCTCGGCCCTGATGTCGATGCATTGGCCAAACTGATACTGTCCAAGCATCTGATGCCCCAGAAGGCCGCAGCCGATGCGGTGCACGTTGCCGCAGCCGCGATAGCTGGTGTAAACTATCTTCTGACGCAAAACTGCAAGCACATAGCGAATGCTCACGAACTTCCGAGGGTCTATCGCTTATTGGAAGAACAGGGCTATGACCAACTGCTGGTTTGCACGCCGACTGAATTCTTAGGCGGAGAATACGATGACGAAGAATCTAATACTTGAAGAATTGCATGCGACGCGGGAAAGACTGCTCGAGGAATCCGGCGGCACAATATCTGGCCTACTAGACCGCCTACGCGCGGAACAAGCAGAGTCGAACCGCCCAACCTACGAACCGGCGAACCAAGCGACTCAACGGAGCGGCGGTGGTGACGTTTCCGCCAATGGTGAATCCGCTCCCACCGCCCGCTGATCACCAACGTTCCTTGCTGGGACCATGGCGCTGTTCTTGATGGAAACGCAGTTGGAAAAAGGGGCTAAGGGACGGCTCAAAAATTAAATCCCTGAATCCCTGCTAGAATGAACAAGCGGGGCTTCGGGGATCTAACGGCAAGGAGTCGGTCATGATTGGGTATAGCGAATCTATCGAATCGAAAATGCGACACCTATATGAGTCGCTCAACGAAAAGGACCGTCGGCGGTACGCGGCAATCGAGGCGGAAAAACTTCCGCATGGCGGAACGGAATACATCGCGAAACTGTTTGACTGCGATCCTAAAACCATCCGACATGGCAGTCGCGACATCGAAGCGTTGCCTTTTGATGAGGCAAAACGACGGGTCCGAAAAAAGGGGCGGGCAGGCCGAATGCTAGCTGCTCGCAGCCGGGCCTCCTCGACGCGATCCGAAAAGAGATCGAAACTGAAACAGCTGGCTCGCCAGTGACTCCGGGCGAGCTTTGGACGAATCGCTCATGCCGTGATCTGTCCAAGATCATTGAAGAGCTCGGCTTCGTAGTATCGCCCAACACGATCGATCGTCTGCTCCGCGAAGAGCTTGGGTTGGGTAGGCGACAAGCACTCAAGGACGTTGCAATTGGCAGTGCACCCGACCGTGATGCCCAGTTCCAGCGGATCGCCGAACTCCGTAGGCACTACCATATGCGCGATTGGCCCATCATTAGTATCGATACAAAAAAGAAGGAAATGCTCGGCAATTTCCATCGTCAGGGCGTCTGCCGAACCAGTGGACGCGTCCACACCTTCGACCATGACTTCCCATCTGCCGGCGAAGGGAAAGTGATCCCCTACGGAGTATACGACGTGAGGACGAACGCAGCCTTGATGACGCTCGCGCGTGGATCGGACACGGGCGAACTGGTGGGAGATTCGATTCGCATGTGGTGGAACCGGATGGGGAGGTATCGTTACGATGGAGCCAAGCAAATGTTGATACTGGCCGACAGCGGCGGCAGCAATGGTTGCCGCGTGCGGCTATTCCATGAACAACTCTGGAAGATATCAGAGCACTTGGGGATCACGCTTCGCGTCGCACACCTCCCGTCCTATTGCTCGAAATACAACCCCATCGACCACCGCTTGTTCTGCCATGTTACCAGGTCACTCAAAGGCGTGGTGTTTCACAGCATAGGAGCGATTCGCAACGCGGCATCTCGAACAGCCACGAGCACGGGGCTGCAGGTTAAAGTAGCAATTTTGAAACGGATTTATCGGCGTGGAGTACAGGCGACCGAGCGATTCTTAAACGGAGATTATATCCGGCACGACGCCGAGCTCCCAAAGTACAATTACACCACAACGGGCTAACCCCGTCCCGGGAATTAATTTCTGAGCCGTCCCTAACAGACAAAACCGGAGGTTTCAGCACTCTTTTTGAGCGGGCCGGTTTCTCAATGAATCTTGGCACCTTTGATTTCGTCGGTCTGTAAATTGTAAATTTTACATCTATTTGAAACGATCGGAGCGTGACAGCAAACGGTCGGAACAACCTAGCCCCCTTAGTTGGTTGCCTAAATCTCCAGCCCTTCCAGTTAGCATCGTCATCAATGATTGGCATCCGGTTTGCTAATCTTCGCTTTTGAGACGCGGCACCTGTTGTGTCGCGGCAAGACACCAATCCCTTCATGGAGGAAGAGAGATGATTTTAATGCTTGCAGTTTTGATGACGGTCGCAAACGATGCTCCGCAAATCTCAAATGGTCGATTTGAACAGTCTGTCAAGACTTCGGGACTTCCGTCGTCCTGGTTGTTTACTTCACTCCCATCGAAACATCACCTTGTAACATACCGAACCAAGGTGGTCGGCGAAGGTGATCAGGCGTCTAATGCTCTCGCGATTCACGTCGCAGGCGGTCACCCCGACGAGAGTGTCGCTTACAATGCACATCAAGAGCTGAAGGGGCTGGCTGTCGGTAAAACGTATCGCGTGTCTGCTAAGATGACTGCGAGCGGCCTCTCCACTGCGCCGATGATTGTTCTGGAATGCCTTAACGCAAACGGTGGCAAGCATCTCGGATTCGCGCGGTCTGAAGAACGGCGACTATCCGGCGATGTCACTGCATGGGAGCGGTTCGAGACTGACATCACGGTCCCGGAAGGGACAGCAGTCGTACGACTACGAATTGGAATTCCTGCAAAGGGAAACGCAGGAGGGACGGCTGTGATTGACGACGTCGAAATCGCGGAAGTCAAATAGCAGACGCTCTTCAATTAGAGACCGAACAATGTGATTCCTGTGGAGCGACGGTGGTGGTGCGATTTCATTTGAATCGTCAACTCTCGCCGCGCTCTGATCGTGGAAAGTATTTTGCAATGAAATTTACCGGACCTCACGGAGTACGCCATGCATCAAATAGCGTTCGCAACGATACTGGTTTTGTGCAGCAGCATCTTTTCGCCAACGGCACTCGCCGGGCGTTCAATCACGTTGTTCAACGAGATCGACGAAAAGACCGGCCATGACAATCACATGGTCGCGGTAGAGTTGTTTGGCGATCGCGCCGAAATCACCTACTGTCACGGCACTGATATTGTCGACATCTTGCCGCTGATTCGTTTCTTGCAGGATGGAAGCGACCACGCAATCACGTTAAGGCGTGTTCATATCCGTGAGATTGACGTTGAGAGACGCGGTTGGGTTATTGTTTGGATTTTCAACCGAATCAAGGATTCCGCACCCAGCATTTTGGTCTATTCCTCGAACGACGTTTCCCAACGCACCGCGATGTCGATCGGTCGTTCGTTCAGGGCGATGCGAAAGGTTCCAGTTGTCTACCGTTCTCGGGATGAACTCATGGAGTTCTACACGGATGAAACCACGGAATGAAAGGACTGCCCCCAAGATATGCAGATCTCAGGACTCTGTCAGGCGGGCTGGTTTATCAGGGAGTCTTGTCACCTTTGATTTCGCCGGCAGTGAAGAGACTCAGCACGTTAGGGGGGCGTCATGCAACGATTCGGCATTCTTCTTTTTGTCTTCGTCGCCGGATGTCGTGAGCAGCCAGATCCGCCGGCAGCGGCAACTCCACAGGTGCAGCGGGTTGACAAGGTTGTGGGAACCGAAGGGCATTCTGCCAACGGACCTCAGCTTTCGGAAGCAATCGTTGGTGGTATTGTGCTCACGCCAAAAGTGGTCATCGATGGGAAGCTCTCGCTGCTTCTTCCTGAGGATTTCTCGGAGATGGATGAGGAGAGGCTGAAGCTCAAATATCCGAACGAGCTGCGACCAACGCTTGTGTACACCAACGAATCAGCAGCAATCAACGTCGCCATTAATCACACGACGAAGCGGATGCGACGGAGTGAGATCGACGCGTTCCATAAAAAGATGGAAGGCACGTACCGCAAATTCCATCCGACGGCAACATGGTTCCATAGCGGTGTTGTCGACATCGACGGGCGCGACTGGATAAAACTAGATTTGCGGACCCCCGCAAGCGATACTGAAATACGTAACATCATGGTCGGAACATCGGTGAAGGGACGGCTGTTACTTGTATCTTTCAACGTCACCAAGCAACTGGAGGACCAGTGGCTTGAGGCAGCGGAGGCAATTATTCAGTCGCTTCGCGTCCGAGATTAGCCGAAGTGGATTGAATGCTGCATCTCGCCGCCCCGTCGCAACGCAACGTTGGAGTAGCTAAGGTGTGGGGACTCTTGTAGGCGGGGCCGGTCGAATCTGACGTCAGCGCGTGACGTGTCCACCCGGATGCATGAAAACGTTATCACAACTTTACCGTTCTGATGCCAAGCAAGGTTACGCGGCGTCTTTGCCTTGTTGGCGGAGCAGGCGTTTCATTCGCTTCCGCTCCGCTTTGCTCATCGAGGACCAGTCGATGTTGTCGACGTCCACCGATTCGTCTTCCGCGGCATGATGTGATTCGGTGTGGTCGTCTTGTTCGTAGTCGTCGTTTTGCCAGTTGTCGTTTTGAGTCTCGTCCTCGTAAGTCTCGTCCTCGTAAGTCTCATCGTCGTTTGAATCTACTTCGGCCGCCGGCTTGGCCTTGCGGCTGAACCAGCCCTTGCTCTTGGCTGGTGCTACGTCCTCTTGAGTTTCATCGGTTGCGTCGTCGCTCGATTCTTCATCGGTCGCCGCGGGCTTGGCCTTGCGACCGAACCAACCCTTGCGTTTGGCGGGTGCTTCGTCGTCGTCGGCCGGTTCATCATCGGACTCCCCTGCCCCATCCTCTGCGGCAGGCTTGGCCTTGCGACCGAACCAACCCTTGCGTTTGGCGGGTGCTTCGCCGTCGTCGGCTTGTTCGTCATCGGAGTCCCCTGCCCCATCCTCTGCGGCAGGCTTGGCCTTGCGGCTGAACCAACCCTTGCGTTTGGGCGGTGCTTCGCCGTCGTCGGCTTGTTCGTCATCGGAGTCCCCTACCCCATCCTCTGCGGCAGGCTTCGCCTTGCGGCTGAACCAACCCTTGCGTTTGGCGGGTGCTTCGTCGTCGTCAGCTTCGCGGGCGACTTCACGCTCTTCGTCGTCGATTGGCTGGTCGGTCTCGTCGGCGGCTGGCTTCGGTTTGCGGCGGAACCAGCCTCGCTTAGCGGGCTGTTCTTCCTCTGGCTCCGGTTCCGTTTCTGCGGCGGCGGGCTTTTTGCGCGAGCGCGATGGTTTGGGAGCTTCAGCTGGTTCGTCGAGCGCTTCGCGGTCGAGGTGTTTGCGGCCGAATCGCGGCAATCGCAGCCGTCCGTTTTGGCCGTCGGTCTGGTTCAATCCGCGGACGTCGCGGTAGATCGAACGGAGGTAGGTGATCAGCGACAGGAAGACGGCGATGCGGCCGATCAGGGGGCCAGCGCCGAAGACCATGGCTGTCGCCAGCGGACCGGCTTCGATAAAGTTCCAGCGGATTGGCAGGCGCGAGGCGACGGCGACCGACCCGGTGACCAGCCAGAAAGCGGCGGCGGGGCTGTGCCGCATCTCGATCAACAGCCGCGCGGTCATCGCAAATCCGGCAACGCACAACAGCAGCCGCAACCAATCGCCGCCAGCCATCGGAGCGCGGCCTGCCAGCAGCGTATCGAGAATCGCACCGCACCAATCGAGGGTGCCTGCGATCGAATCGACACTTAATAGGATCAGCATCGCCATCACAGGACGCCAGATTCGATAATGGCCTCGATAATCGTCGGCACGATGGCGGCGCAGTTGGTAGATCAGGAAACCGACACCAGCGGAAAGGGCGAGCGAAATCGAACCAAACCAGCCGCCGAAGCTGGCCGGATTGTCTAACCGCAGCGGTCGGGCGAGTTCGGGGTATTGGTACAGCGGGGCCCAGGTCATGCTCAGGTAGTGGCCGGTGATCAACAGGCAGACCGCCAGCAGTGCGAACGATTTGACTGCCAGCAGCGATCGTCGTCGGACGGGGACCAGTTCGAACCACCGCGCACGCAATCGGCGTTGGACTCGGGCGCCGTAAGCGGCTGGGGCGGTGCGCGATGCGGCCGACCGCAGCTTGGTTTGGCTGCGCGGCGTGTCGCTAGCCGGATCCAGCGAGAGGATCTGGGCTGAAATCATCCGGCGACGGCGGCTCTGAAGGGATCTGCGATCGTGACTCATGGGCCCGGTGAATAGGGGTGGAGCTGCAATCGCTGGCCGGTTTGCGTCGGTCCAGCGAGAGCGCAATCGGGAGAGTAGCGAAAACGGGAGGTTGGAGCCAACAGCAGCCTGAAACGTTCGCTTTTGCGAAAATCGAATTTTGCCAAACGGGGAACGAAACCTAGGCTTGGGGTGAGTACCGCTGTTGACCCCGCAACATTACGCTAAGCCCCCTGCGTCTCCCATATGATCGATACGACCCCGACTTCTAAACCCAGTCAGCCCGCCGAAAACCCTCCTCTAGCCGGCGCTGTCGATGGAATAGAACGGATTTCTAGCCTGTTGGGAGATCTGAACCGTTTGCCCTCGGGGACGGTCGCCAGTCGGCAGGAGTACGACGCCGATGGGGCACACGAGAATCAATTGCTAGCGGTCCGTTTGGGCGTCGCGACTTCGCTGTTCTATTCGCTGCGTTGCAAGCATCGCCAAACCGCCGACCACAGTTTGCGGGTCGCGTTGGGGTGTTCGGTCTGGGCCGACCGGCTGCAATTGCCGGCGGAACTGCGCGACCGATTGGAGGTTGCCGCACTGCTGCACGATATTGGCAACATCGCCACGCCCGATCGCGTGCTGAAGAAACCGGGCCATCTGAGCAACGATGAGCGGTTGATCATGGATCAGGCTCCCGATGTCGCCTGCGAAATCTTGGCTGGTTGTTGCAGCGACGAAGGCTTGTTGGACATCCTCCGCTACAGCCGTCATTGGTACAGCGGAGGGAACGGCAGCGGGCAGGTTCAGGGTGACGATCTGCCGTTGGGAGCTCGGATGTTAGCGATCGTCGAGTCGTTTGATTCGATGACGACCGATCAAGTTTATCGGCGTGCCTTCAGCCAAGAGCGGGCTGTGGCCGAGTTGTTTCAGTGTGCGGGAAACCAATTCGATCCCGATCTGGTCCGCGATTACGCGGCCTTGTTGGAGAATCGGCCCGAGTTGATGTACGCCTCAGCGGCGCGTCGCTGGTTGCAGGATCTGCAGGGCGATTCGTCGAACCGCTTCTGGTCGGCGGCTCCGGAGAAAACAGGTGCTGCGGCGGGAGAACGCCAGACAAGGCAGCTGCTGTTCCACCAACATCTGCTCGACACGATGTGCGATGGCGTGGTTGCGATCGATGGCGAGGGGGTGATCACGCACTGGA
This sequence comes from Rosistilla oblonga, assembly GCF_007751715.1. Taxonomy (NCBI): domain Bacteria; kingdom Pseudomonadati; phylum Planctomycetota; class Planctomycetia; order Pirellulales; family Pirellulaceae; genus Rosistilla; species Rosistilla oblonga. Next base: position 732,957 of record NZ_CP036292.1, read on the forward strand.
ACTACGCCTTTGAAAGGATGACTAATATCGCCGCCGACGCGATGATCGGGCAGGTCTGGTCCGATTCGTTGATTCGTTGGGACGATGCCCGCGCCAGTTCCGGCGATGTAGCGAGCTTGAGTAAATGCCTGACGACGGGCGGCCAAACCAGGCGGCGGATGCGGATGGGATTGCCCGACGGGAAGGAGGTTCCCGTCAAAGTGAACTTCATTCCGATTCTCGGAGAGGAGAATCGGGTGCAGGGAGCGTTGGCGATCATCAACGACATCTCGCAAGAGGAATCGCTGGAACAGAAGGTCCAGTCGCTGCACGTCAAAGCGACTCGCGACGGTTTGACCGGCGTGGCCAATCGCGCCGAATTCGATCGGGCGTTGGGCGACGTGGTCGAATTTGCTGCCGCGGGCAAGGGGCCGGCGAGTCTGATCCTTTGCGATATCGATCGATTTAAATCGGTCAACGATAACTACGGTCACCAGGCTGGCGATGACGCGCTGATCAGCTTCTCCTCCGTCTTGGTCCGTCACAGTCGCGATGGCGACTTGGTGGCTCGTTATGGCGGCGAGGAGTTTGCGTTGCTGTGTCCCGGTTGCGACAACGCCACCGCGGCGAAACGGGCAGAGACGATCCGCAGCGATCTGGAGCGAATCACGCAACCGTCGCTGGCGAACAAATGTATCACCGCCAGCTTTGGCGTGACCGAATATCAATCGGGCGACACCGAATCGACGATCGTCGCGCGGGCCGATCGAGCGCTTTACAAAGCCAAAGAAAACGGCCGCAACCGCGTCGTGCAGCTCGGTTCGGGGCTGCGTGAACCTGTCGAATCGGTGAGCGAACGATCCAAGGGTTGGTTCCAGTGGCTGCTGACGCCGTCGAAGTCGGATCAGGTGACGGCTAAGTTGGTGACGCGAGCACCGGTCGAGATGGTGATCGAAAAACTGCGCGGCTTTATCGCCGACCACAACGCGGAAATCCTCAAGGTCAAAGACCAGCAATTGGAGTTGCGGTTGGATGTCCGAACGTCGCTGCATGGCCGCCGCAACGCCGATGGCGTCTCTGCGTTTCATCTGCTGGTGAACCTCGGGGAACGCCAAGTCCCCACCGGACCTCACGGAGGGGCATCGCAGCTGATGGAGACGGTGATCGACGCCAGTGTCAGTCCTTGGCGGAGTCGCGATCGCCGCAACCGCGAGGTCAAAGGGGCGTGCCGCAACGTGGTCGCCAGTCTGAAAAGCTATCTGATGGCCGATTACGCCCAGCGACCGTAAACTGGAGGGTTAAGGGGCGAGCGATGCCGCTGGCGGCGGGGCTGGTCTCGCCGTGGTTTGGAACGCTTGCAGGCCCCTTGTCGCGGCCGACGGCTACTCTTATGGTGCCTAAATAGGGTGCTGCGACAGCAGCCCCGCGACCTCATGCAAACCCTGGCACTTGATAAACGGAGAGACATCATGGCTTACGAATTGCCTGCACTTCCTTATGCTCACGACGCATTGGCACCACACATCGATGCTCGCACGATGGAGATCCACCACGGGAAACACCATCAGGCTTACATCACCAAAGTCAACGACGCGATCGCCGGTACCGATCTGGAAAGCAAGTCGATCGAAGATCTGATCTCCGATCTCTCGGCCGTTCCCGCCGACAAGCTGGGTGCGGTTCGCAACAACGGCGGTGGACACGCCAATCACTCGTTGTTCTGGACCGTGATGGGCCCTGGATGTGGCGGTGCTCCCAGCGGCGACCTGGCGGCTGCGATCGACAGCGACCTGGGCGGATTGGAAGCATTCAAGACAGCGTTTGCCAACGCCGGAGCGACTCGCTTTGGTAGCGGTTGGGCTTGGTTGTACGTCAGCGAAGGCAAGTTGAAAGTTGGCAGCACCGCCAACCAAGACAGTCCTTTGATGGGCGAAGCCGTTGCCGGTATCGGTGGCACGCCGCTGCTGGGCTTGGACGTTTGGGAACACGCCTACTACCTGAACTACCAAAACCGTCGCCCCGACTACATCAACGCCTTCTGGGAAGTTGTTAACTGGAGCGCTGTTGCCGATCGTTTTGCAGCGGCCAAATAAGCTGCTTCGGATCGCTTTGAAACAGATCGACTCCCCGAGCGAAGTCTCGCTTGGGGCATGATCGATAAACGACAAAAGCCGGCTCGCATCTGCGTCCGGCTTTTTTTTGTGCGCTGGTTGGGCGGCTGGTTTATTTGCCGCGAGCGACGCTGATGATCCGCTTGTGGCCGGACAGATCTTTGATCACGCGGACGTCTTCAGCCGCGTCGACGTGGGCCAGGTGTTCGGTCACGCTGTCGGCGATCATCGGGCTGAGTTCGAAGATCAGCCGGCCGCCGGGCTTCAGTCGCGGCAGCGCTTCGTCGATCAGGCGGACGATCGTTTCGGTCCCGTCGGGGCCGCCGACCAACGCTTGTCGCGGCTCAAAATCGCGGACCGATTTGTCCAGCTCCGCATATTCGGCTTCGCTGACATACGGTGGGTTGCTGCAGATCATGTCCAGCGGTTGTGTGGCGGGAAGCTTTGCCAGCAGATCGCTTTCGATAAATTTGATCCGGTCTTGGACCTTGTGATCCGCCGCGTTCAGTTCGGCCATCCGCAGCGCCGCCGGCGAGATATCGATCGCCGAAACGTGAGCGTTGGGCAGGTTCTTGGCCAGGCAGATCGCGATGATTCCGCTGCCGGTGCCGACATCGGCGATCTGCAGTTTGTCGTTGGTCTGGCCGAGTCGTTTGAATTCGTCCAACGCCTCGATCACCAGGTGTTCGGTCTCGGGACGAGGGATCAGCGTATCTTCGCTCACGCGGAACGACAGCGAATAGAACTCTTTGCGTCCGAGCAGTTGCGAAACGGGCGTCCCCTCGCCGCGGCGGCGGACCAGTTCGCGAAACGTGGTCCGCACCGCCTCGTCGGGTTCCTCGTTAAAGGCGGTGTAGAGTTCGATCCGTTGGCAACCGCGGGCTTCGGCGAGCAGCAGTTCAGCATCCAGGCGGGGCGAATCCGAGCCCGATTTGCCGAAGTACTCCGTCGTCCATTCCAGCAGTTTCAGGATGGTCCACTTCTCGGCTTGTTGGGCACTCATGTTCCTGGTTCCTCGTTTGATGCGGCGATTTAGACCTCGCCCATGTCGCCCCGCAGCTGGTCGCGATCGTATTCGATCATCGCATCGGTGACCGGTTGCAGGTCGCCCGCGATGATCTGATCCAGCTTGTACAGGGTCAGGTTGATGCGGTGGTCGCTGAGTCGGTTTTGGGGGAAGTTGTAGGTCCGGATCCGCTGGCTGCGGTCTCCCGATCCGATCAGGCTCTTCCGCGTATCGGCTCGTCTGGCCAGTTCCTCTTCCCGCTTCTGTTCGTAGATCCGCGTCTTTAATACACGCAGCGCCTTGGCCAAGTTCTTGTGCTGGCTCTTTTCATCCTGGCACTGAACGACGATTCCGGTGTCGTGGTGCGTCAGCCGGATCGCCGATTCGGTCTTGTTGACGTGCTGGCCACCGGGGCCCGACGCGCAGAACTTGTCGATTCGGTAGTCTTCGGTTTTCAGGGTGACTTCCACATCCTCGGGCTCGGGCATCACCGCGACGGTGGCGGCGGAGGTGTGGACGCGGCCTTGAGTTTCGGTCTCGGGGACGCGTTGCACGCGGTGCCCTCCCGATTCGTATTGCAAGTCGCGGAAGACGCTTTCGCCTTCGAAAGCCAACGTGATCTCTTTGAACCCGCCCAGCTCGGTCGCGCTCGAATCGAGGATCTCGGTTTTCCAACCGACGCGTTCGGCGTGTTTGCGATACATTTCGAACAGATCGCGAGCGAACAGCGCCGCTTCGTCGCCGCCGGTCCCCGATCGGATTTCCATCACGCAGCGTGTCCGGTGGCTGTCTTCACCGCCGACGGTCATCGTCAACAATTCATCCCACAGCGCTTCGCGTTTCTTTCGCAGGCTGTCGGCTTCCTCTTCAGCCATCTCCCGTTCGTCGGGATCGTCGGTCTCTTCGATGATCTCTTTGCAGCCGCGGATCTCATCGGTCAGCTTCTTGAACGTGCGGAACTTGTTGGCCATCTTGGCCAGTCCGCCATGTTCGCGAGCGACAGCCGACATCAGCGTCCCGTCGGACTGAACCGCCGGGTCGGACATTTGGCGTTCGAGGTCGAGGAACCGTTTCAGCTTTTCGTCTAGCGTGTCGCGAATGGAAGTCATGGTATTGGTCGCTGGGCACGCAGCCGGCGTGCCGATGAACTTCTGTAAGACGCGCCGGCTGCGCGCCTTATAAGCATAAAAACAGCCATCGCGTTATTACGCGACGGCTGGATGTTGGTCGTTCCGATTCGGTAGCTACTTCTTCTTCTTGCCCTTGGCCAAACTGGCGTAGCTGCCGGCAGCAAATTTCTTCTGGAACTTATCGATCCGACCCGCGGTATCAACAAATTTCAGCTTGCCCGTGTAGAAGGGGTGACACATGTTGCAAATGTCGATCTTCAGTTCGGGCTGAACGCTGCGTGTTGTAAACGTGTTACCGCAACCACAAGTGACCTCGGTGGCTTGGTAATTAGGGTGGATTCCCTCTTTCATCGTTTTGGCTCCGGTATCGGCGACAGAGATTGGCTTTGTACAATCTCGGATCGGGCGTTGATTTAAAATTGGATCTGTTGGCGGGTGCCGCACAGTTTGCTGGATGTCCGAATCACGAATAGTATGCGATAACCAGGGGTTTAGGCAAGCCCTGATGGTTTTGTGCCTCGCAGTAAAGCGATTCGTAAACGCGATTTTCCGCAATGGCGAACCCCCTCGAAAGTAGGGGGGGGCCGGTCTGCGCGCACGGTTCTCCGAGGTTTTTCTTCGTTGCTTTGGCAGCTTCGGCTTCAGCCACAATCGGGAATTCCTCCGTATTGCCCGGTTTGCCTAATTTTCTGGCTCCCGCTGCCCTGCTTCGCCAGTGCGGTGACATTATTTAATGAGCAGCGGGATGAGGGACGCTCCCGATGCGGGCGACTTCACCTGGGGGGCTAACGTTGCCAGAGGCATAGATTCAGTTCCAGCGGGATCGCAACGCCGCGGTGGACGGGGATCACTCGCGCTGTGTAATCGTTGGCGCTTTCGCTGCTGGGGACCGATCCCTGGTAGATCGCCCACGGGGTGCCGTCGGGGCCGGGGCGGCTGCCGGTCCGCTGCATCGCCACCCGGCGCGGTTCTCCCCCATCGATTCCGACGGCGAACATTTCCACCGTGACGAAGCTGGGATCCAGTCCATCCAGATAGACCTCCACCTCAAAGTGATGTTCGTTGGCATCGGTGTGGCATTGCACCGTTCCAAATCGCAGCGAGCCCCATTTCTCTTTCAGCGATGTTTCCCAGTTGACAATGCTGGTTGCCAGTTGGCCGTCGAAGGCGATTCGTTCGCGGTAGGCTTTGGCGGCCGGCAGGTAATGCTGCTCGGTGTATTGGCGGACGGTCCGCGCGGCCGAATATTCGGGCGTTAGCGTCGCCATGCTGTTTCGCATCCGCTGCAGCCACGCCGTCGGAATGCCCTGCGCGTCGCGATCGTAGAATTCGGGAACGACTTCGTTTTCCAGGATCTGGTACAGCTGTTCGGCCTCGAGCTCATCGATCGCCGCCGCGTCGTCGTGTTCCAGGCCGTCTCCCAACGCCCATCCGAGTTCGGGCTGATAGGCTTCCGCCCACCATCCATCGAGTTCCGAAAGGTTGATGCCGCCGTTGACCAACACCTTCATCCCGCTGGTGCCGCTGGCTTCCCAGGGGCGTCGCGGCGTGTTGACCCAGACGTCGACGCCTTGGACCAACCGCTCGGTCATCAGCATGTCGTAATCGCTCAGGAAGATCACGTGCTTGCGAGCCTGAGGGTGCCGAATGAATTGGACCCATTGGCGGATCATCTGCTGGCCTGCAGCGTCGGCGGGATGTGCTTTCCCTGCCAGGATCAATTGCACAGGTCGCTCGGGATCGCTCAGCAATCGCAGCAAGCGGTCGGGATCGTGTAGCAGTAGATTCGGGCGTTTATAAGTTGCAAAGCGTCGAGCAAAACCGAGCGTCAGCGCGTGGGGATCGAACAGGTGTTTCGCCGCTTCGACTTCGCTCTCCTCGGCGCCCGAGGAGGCCAGTGAACGCGACAGATGCTCGCGAGCGAATTCGACAAGCGACTTGGTCGAATCGATCCGCAGCCGCCATAGTTTGGTGTCGGAGACCTTGCGGATCGCGTCGGGCAATTTGGGGCACGGTTCCCGCCATCGCTCCTTGCCACAGACCTCGGTCCACAATTGGTCCGCCGCCGCGGAATCCCAGCTGGGCATGTGAACTCCGTTGGTGATATGACCGACGGGGACTTCCGGTTCGGGCCAACGTGGGAACAGTGGTTCAAAGATTTGGCGGCTGACTTCGCCATGCAATCGGCTGACACCATTGATCGCTCCGCTGCCGCGGATCGCCAGGTAGGCCATGTTGAACATTTCGTTGTGGTCGTCGGGCGATTGTCGTCCGAGCGCCAACAGGTTTTGGACATCGATCCCCAGCATCTGCGTGGCGTAGCGGCCTAGGTATTGTTCGATCAACTGAGGCGAGAACCTATCGAAACCGGCTGCCACGGCGGTGTGAGTGGTGAACAGGTTGCCCGCTCGTGTTGCGGCAAGTGCGACTTCAAACGAATGCCCTGTGGCGTTCATGAAGCTGCGGGCGCGTTCGAGCACCGCAAACGCGGCGTGCCCTTCGTTCAGATGGCAAACCTCCGGGGCGATGCCGAGCGCTTCGAGCAGCCGCCAGCCGCCGATGCCGAGCACGAGTTCTTGTTTTAGGCGGAGTTCGGGGCCGCCGCCGTAGAGTTCGCTGGTGATGCTGCGGTGGGCGGGATAGTTTGCCGCATCGTTGCTGTCTAAAAGATAAAGCTTCACGCGGCCGACCTGAGCTTGCCAGGCTCGCAGCCAAACCGAATATCCCGGCAGCATGATCTCCAATCGCAACCACTGACCATCGGGGCGACGCAGCGGTGTGATCGGCAACTGCCCCGGATCGTTGTAGGGGAACAACGCCTGTTGCGACCCCTCGGCGTCGATCGTTTGCCGGAAGTAGCCCTGCTGATACAGTAGCCCAACGCCGACCACGGGGACGCCCAGATCGCTGACCGCCTTTAATTGATCCCCCGCCACGTTCCCGAGGCCGCCGGAATAGATCGGCAACGCTTCGCTTAACATGAACTCCATGCTGAAGTAAGCCGCTTGCGTCAGTTCCGCATCGGCATGCTGCTGCTGGAACCAAGGCGTCGCTTCGTGCAGCTGCCGCCAAGCTTGCAGTTCCTGGTCCAGGTTTTTGCGAAACGCTGGGTCGCCTAACAATTGCTCGACACGTTTTCGCGACACGGTTTGCAGCACGACCCACGGATTGTGCGTCATGTCCCAGAGTTCGCGATCGAGTTCGCGCCAGATGATGTCGGTCGAGTGGTTCCAGGAAGAACGCAGGTCGAGCGCCAGCGTCGCCAACGCGTCGAACCCATCGATGTCGGTCGGCAGCGAGGGGTAGCGAATGGAATCGCTTTGAAAAATCTCTTTCATGTTCGATCGTCCTGGTGATTTGTCGTCCGTTGTTTCGCCATCGAGCTGCGACATGCGCGATGCCACGAGCCCGCAAGCACTCCGTCCCGCATCGCTTGCCAAGATGATATCTGCCGAATGTTGTTGCAACTGCTTGCCGTGTGATTTCATAATTCAATCAGCCCCCCTGCGAGCATGGCATCCGACTGACATGCGGTTATTGTCGGGGTAGACTCTAGCTTTTTGCAATTTTCGCCCGCCTCGGAAAAACTCCGGCGCGTTGGCTGCGACTAGGTTGGTTGAATGAAAGTCTCCGGACATAAACCTGTTAGCAAGAAGCCTGCGAGGACGCCGTCCGCTGCGGTTGCTGCCAGCGGAGCATCGGATCGCTCCTTGGGAAGCACGTTGTTTGGCGAGGATTCGACCGCGCGGTTCGCTCTCATCGCGTATGTCGTCGTGGTGCTTTGGATCGCGCTGCAACCGCTGGCAGGAGACGATTTGTGGTGGGATCTCAGTCGCGGACGCGAGGTTCTGAAGGGATCGATCGCTCCGAGTCGTCTGATGTTGGAACTCGATGATCAATCGGAAAGCGATTGGCTGGGCGGCGTGATCGGTTTCGTCTCCTACGCGGCGTTCGACAGCAATGGGCTGATGTTGTTTCGCTGCGGGTTTGTTTTCGGCGTGGCATTTTTGCTCTGGCGGTGCGTTCGCGACAATCTCTCGACGGCAACGTTTCTGTTGGCATCGCTGGCGGTCGTCTGCTTGTTGCCTGCTGCTGATTCGGTGTCGCTTGTTTATAATGTGTTGGGAGCCGTGGCGACGCTGTGGTTTGCAGATCGCTGGCTCCAGGGTGGTCGATCGGTTTCGTTGTTGATTCTCCTTGGCGTCGGCTTGCTGTGGGCAAACCTCGGCGCCGGGTATGCCCTCTTTTTGCCGATCGTGATTGGTGTGGCGATCGGACGTTTGGGGGAATCGAGTGTTTCACAGAACGGGGTTATTGTTGCTCTACTGCTGTTGGCGGCGACCGCTTGGATGAATCCGAGAGGCGGATTGGGGATCCTCGATTCGTTCCAACGCATCCGCGGTAGCCTCGATGTCGATGTCGATGTTTCGGGACAAGGCACCGTCGGAGTGATCCAGACCTGGCAGACGTGGAGCGAACGCTATGGGGTTGTTGTTCCGTTGGCGTTTGTCATCTTGTCGGTCCTTGCGGTCGGGTTGCAGTTTTGTTGGTTGAAGCGTTCGCCGCGGCGCTTTTGGCAGCTCGGTAGCGTCTGGATCGCCGGTCAGTGGCTCGCTTGGACTTCGCCGGCGAATCTCTCGCTGGCTGCGGTTTGGATTGGGATGACTTGTTTGTCGGCAAGGCTGCCGGCAGATCGAGCGGCTAAGGGTTCCGTGACGCGGTGGAAACGGGGGCTGTTGCCGGCGTGTTGTCTGGTGCTCGTTGGCATCGCAGCGGTGAAGGCCCCTGCTGATATGGGTTGGGGGATCGATGAGCAGCAAGATTTTCGCTATCTGCAAAGTGCGTTGCCTGCGATGCTGCCCGCTGGAACGGGATGGGCGGACAGCCTTCGCAGCGGCGGGATGATCGCTTGGATAAATCCCGAGGGGGTTCGATTGCAGGACCTGCCGCATCGGGCGATGCTCGGCGGGCGGTTGCGGCAGCAGCACGATATTGCTCGAGATCTCGCGGAGCAACGCAAGACCAGCTACTACCGAAGCGATGGGGCGCAGGGCGGTTGGTGGTTGTCGCTGCAAGATCGCCAGACGCAATTGCTGCTGGTCGAGGCGGATAATCTGGAATTGATCGCCGCGTTGGAGCCGACGTTGTGGAAACCGCTAACGCTCGATTCGCCAGTCGTTGCGTATGCGTCGACCGGCAATTCCGCCTATTCGAATCGGATCCTGGAGACGCTACAACAGAGGCACTTTGTCGACCGAGGCCCTTGGAGCTATCAGCGTCCGCAATCGACAGGCAGCCCGTTTGATCGCGATCGGTTCGGGCTTGCGATCGAAGGCGGGTCGATCGGGCAATCGATTCGACAAGCCGAGGTTTTTACCGCGATGGGACTTCCCGACGCTGCGATGAGGATCTTGCACGCCGAACAATTGCGCAGCGGTGCCGAGCCGGCTGAAGCGATCGCGCGGTGTCAAATGATGTTGCTTCATCGGGAATACAAACGGGCTGACCGATGCAGCCAATTCCAGGCGTTGGCAACGACCCTGGCCTGCCAGCGTGCGGGGATCGCGTTGGCCGATGCCTTTCCCCTGCCCGACCTGTCGGAATGTTCCGATGCGATGCGCGGCGCGGTCCAGCTCTATTTGGATGGCCGTTGGCGCGAAGCGATCGAGCTGCTTGGCGTGGGCGGGTTGTCCGATCAAGATCGTTATGGACTGGCGATCGTGTTGTTGCAGTTGGGCGATCTCGATGACGGCCGGGCGGTCCTTGTCGCGTTGGCTGAATCGGACGATTCCGCTCTGCGGTTGTTGGCAAGCGAGGCGCTGGCCAGCTTAGAATTTGATCTAGCCTCTTAATACTTTTCTATTCCGTCTAAGGATGTTGGAGCGTCGATGCTGAACGCAACAAATCTTCACGTCGCCGCGTTTGTCGCTGCCTCGCTGCTGATGCTGGGGGCGATCTCGCAACGGACGACCGTCCCTGTAGAGGCATTGCCCGCGATCCAAACGACGCAGGCAGCGGAGGTCCAACGCTGCGCCGAGTGCCATGCGGAAATCTGCGATTCTTATCTTGCCACGCCGCATCTGCGGACGCTGCGTAAGCCGACCGACGAGGAGGTCTTTCGCCACTTTGCGGGACAGGACGTGACATCGCGTGGCAACGCGTTTGCTTTCGCCACGCGGGACGACGGGTACGCGTTGACGGCGGCCGATCGAAGCGACGAAAAAAAGGTGGATTGGATGTTCGGATCGGGCGAGCATGCGATGACCGGCGTTTCGTTAGAGGTCTCGCCCTGCGGGGTAACCGAGATCCAGCAACTGAATGTGTCGTGGTTTCCGCATTGCAATTTGGAAGCGACGCCCGGCAGCGATCATGCTCCCGGTAAACCCTCGTTGGGCGTCCATCTGAATCCCGCCGATTCTCTGAAGTGCTTCGAGTGCCACAGTTCGCAGATGGCGATCGACGACGGTGCAATCGACTTTGCGAGTTTGGTGCCGGGGATCAGTTGCAATCGTTGTCATCTCGATGCGCAGCAGCATGCGGCAAGCGGCGGCTCGCTCCCTAGCGGCGTCGCTTGGGACAAACTGAGCGCGTTGGAATCGATTCAGCGATGTGGTGAATGCCATCGGCGAGCGGATGAATTTACCGACGATGAACTGACGCCCGACAACAAACTGTTGATTCGCTTTGCGCCTGTGGGGTTATCTCAAAGTCCCTGTTTTAAGACGCAGTTAGATGATCCTGATGCGCGGCGATTGGATTGTGTGACCTGTCACGATCCCCACTCGCCAGCTCAGACCGACACGGCGTTTTATACGGCGAAGTGTAATGACTGCCATGGGGCATCTTCGGGCGGCCTGCCCTGCCCCGACTCGCCACGCAGCGAAAACTGTATGCCTTGTCACATGCCAGTGGTTCAGCACGAGCAGTTGCGCGTGACCGATCATTGGATACGGATTCGCGACGATATTTGATTGCGGCGGGCGACAGAGAAAAAATGATTTTCTCGATTTCTACTGTTGAACCCTTCTCTCGGTTCCCTTACGTTGAGTTTAGCAGCTTAGGGTGTCGCCACGTGCGTTGGTGTGTGGTTTGCGGTGTTTGCTTTCGCGTTAGCGAAATCGGCTGATCTGGTCGATCGCGAACATCTTGTCATAAACTGCCCGCGCAAGTAGCGGGTGACACGCTTGCTTATCACTTAGTTATCAACTCGATCGGTTTGAGCGAATCTCGGTCTTACGACCATTTGCGGCTACGCAATTCGCACAGGGGATCCCAGGACGTTCGTTTCAGAGCGTCAACGTCTCCTTTGGTCGCAATATTCTCTCAATCCAACGAAGCTGGCTGTGTGGTGAGCCTTGCTGCAAATCGGATTGTCTATAGGAAATTGTTTGGTTCCTTACTCTTCGGTTCGTGTCGGAATATTCCGGCATTCCTATTCTTGTTTTCTTTTCAGGGTGAATGCAATGGACTCTCGTAGACCTGTCCGTTCTGGCTTTACGCTTGTAGAGCTTCTGGTCGTCATCGCGATCATCGGTATTTTGGTTGGCCTGTTATTGCCAGCCGTCCAAGCGGCACGCGAAGCGGCGCGACGTATGCAATGCGGTAACAATTTGAAGCAACTTGGACTCGCACTGCACAACTATCACGACATTTACAACAAGTTGCCGCCGGCCCGCGTCCGCACCGCCAACATGGGCGTCAACACATGGAACACGAACAACATCAACTGGGCGGCTCGAATTCTGGCCCAGATCGAACAGAGTGCAATCTACGATCAGATCGATTGGGAGACTCCCGACGGGCAAAGCAACGCTACCAACACACCGCTGCGTCGAAATACGCTTGGTGCTTTCCTCTGCCCATCGGATCCTGGCAACGGTGGGTTTCAGTGGACCGATCCGTCGGGCAATAAGGTTGCCGGGGCAACTCCTGTAACCGCTGATGGTCACATCAACTATGTGATCTGCGTCGGTCCCGACGCAAATCTTCGCACTAGCCCCGCCAGTTCGCTTGGTTGGGCGGTCGAAGGCCGTCGCGACATGAACGGCCCCGTGCGAGGAAATGGGATCAATGGCCTGCGCGACTTCCTCGATGGAACCTCCAACACGTTGATGGTTTCCGAGATCATCGTTGGTCATCCCAATATTCGCGTGAACTCTACCGGCAATGCCAGTACCGTAACGCAAGACGGCAACGGATGTGCGGGATCGTTAAACACAGCGACTAATTCGACCACTGCAAGCGGTTCGTCTTGGTTCCGTGGGTATGAACCCAACGATATCGCCTTCACTACGCTGATGACCCCCAATTCCAAGTTATGGGATTGTGGCGCCAATTCTGGCAACGTAATGATGGCCGCTCGCAGTGTGCATCCTGGCGGTGTTCAAGCAACTCTAGGAGATGCATCGGTGCGATTCGTCGGTGAGACCGTCGACTGGGAAACCTGGAAATGGCTCGGAGGACTCCGCGATGGCAATGTCGTTGAGGTCCCTTAGGTCTTAAAGAATCGATGGTTGTTTAACGCATAGCGGCTGGGAGTACCCGGCCGCTATTTTTTGGTCGCGATGTTTCATGTGTCGCTTGTTGGTTGTGATGTGTGGAGAGCTGTTCGCACGTCCCGCATGCACCGTCGTTGTAAATTGTGCTGCAGAATACGGCATAGCCATCTTGGTCGTTTGGATCTCGCGGCGGTGAAGCTGTATGGCGTGGCGGTGGTTGGAGTGGGTGTTTGTCTGCGTGGGCTTTGTGTTCGATCCCGTTCTGGTTTCTTGCATAGAGAGAGGGCTGGCATGGAGTCGATCGAGCGGGGCGTTTTCTGCTGAGGTTTCAAAAATGTAGCGTCGGGCTATTCAGCAGGATTCGCCTTTCGGTAAGGCTATTGTGGCCTTATCAGCCCTTGTGTACCTCCTGTGGCGTAGGGTCGCGTGACAGAAGAGATGGGAGTTTTGCCGATTTCATCCGTTGAAGCGTCTCGCTGGTTCCCGTACTCTGATTTGGAGCATCTTAGGGGGCTGCTGCGCCTGTTGCGGCCGTAGCTGTGTAATGTTACTTTGCCTTAACGGTTGGCGGTTGGTATCGCCGATCACGAGAAAGTATAGGTAACACCTCCGCAATATGCGTGACCGAAGCCCGCTTATCGCTGCCGGCGGTTTGGGCTTCGCCAGAGTCTCGCAACTCCTCGATGCGTGTCAGACGTTCTAGGCCAAGGATCTCGAGTCCTGCTTCGATTGTTTTCGGCACTGTCGCTGGGGTTGATCGCTTCGAATTGCTTTCAGGAGCGAGGCGCTGGGTGGAACTTAAAGCGTTTTTAAGTCATCAAAGTGATTGTTCTCTTTTACGGTGGACCAATGAAGACAAAGTTTGTGGCTGTTGCTCGCACCTTGGTTGTCGTTAGTGCTTGTTTTGTTTCGTTTGCAATGGTTGGTTGCGGTGGCCCCGGTCGAACCACTCCAGCCGATGCGCCCGTCGAAGGCAATCCGGCAGATGTCGAAGAGATGCAATCGGAAGAATACATCCAAGGCGAAGCGGGTTAATTGAAGTCTGCGGTGCGCAACGAGCCGATTTTCGGCTCGTCGGGCGGCTTGCGTTGGACTGATTGGTCGATTTGAAGCCCCCCTACTCTCCCCGAGATTTGCATTTCGATTGAGATTTGTTGGGGGGAGTTTGGTGGTTTGTTTCTCTTGCGTTGGTGCCGAAGCTTTTTCGGCACAGCGGTTTTTCGCTCCTCATCTAGGTATTTTTAATGGAATCACGAAGGTCTGTCCGTTCCGGCTTTACGCTTGTAGAGCTTCTGGTCGTCATCGCGATCATCGGTATTTTAGTTGGCCTATTATTGCCAGCCGTCCAAGCGGCGCGTGAAGCGGCGCGACGTATGCAATGCGGTAACAATTTGAAGCAACTTGGGCTCGCGCTGCACAACTATCACGACATTTACAACAAGCTGCCGCCAGCTCGCGTCCGCACCGCCAACATGGGCGTCGACACGTGGACTTCGAACAACATCAACTGGGCTGCTCGGATCTTGGCGCAGATCGAACAAAACGCGATCTACAACCAAATCGACTGGGAGACCCCGGACGGTCAAAGCAACGCCACCAACACACCGCTGCGTCAAAATACGCTAGGTGCGTTCCTCTGCCCATCGGATCCTGGCAACGGTGGTTTTCTGTGGACCGATCCGTCGGGCAACAAGGTTGCCGGAGCGACTCCTGTAACTGCCGATGGTCACATCAACTACGTGATCTGCATCGGTCCCGATGCGAATCTTCGCAACTCTCCCGCCAGCTCGCTTGGTTGGGCTGTCGAAGGTTATCGCGACTGGAACGGTAACGCGAGAGGCAATGGGATCAATGGTCTGCGCGACTTCCTCGATGGAACATCCAACACGTTGATGGTCTCCGAGATCATCGTTGGTCATCCCAACATTCGCGCGAACTCAACCCTTACCGCTACGACCGCAACGCAGGACGACAACGGATGTACCGGCTCGTTGAACACGGCGACGAATTCGACCTCTGCAAGTGGTTCGTCTTGGTTCCGTGGGTATGAACCCAACGACATGGTCTTCTCGACGTTGATGACCCCCAATTCCAAGTTGTGGGATTGTGGTGCCAATTCTGGCAACGCGATGATGGCAGCTCGTAGTGTTCACCCAGGCGGAGTTCAGACGACCTTGGGGGATGCATCGGTCCGCTTCGTTGGTGAGACGATCGACTGGAACACTTGGAAGTGGCTCGGTGGTATTCGCGACGGCCAAGTCGTTAGCCTGCCGTAAGTTTCTGTAAAACGATAACTGCAAATCGAATAGCGGTTGGCTACATGCCAACCGCTATTTTTTTGTTTGCCCAGCGAAGCTGGCAAACCCAGTCGGTGCTTGTCACCGACCAAGCCCTGTTCATGGGGAATTGAATCCGATTCGCAAGGGTTCCGCCGGTGACTGCGGGTCTGAAGGAAGCGATAGGAGGACGATGGAACGTAGCGAAAGCGAACCCGATTCGGCTGCCGGCGGGGGCGAGCGTGCAAAAAGTCGCGATGCCCGATACATGAACAGCCGCCGGAAGTGTTTGGGGACGTCATCATCGTCAGGGAGCCAGTGCAGTAACTGGGGAGACCTGACATTATCCGTGGCCGCGTTAGCTCCCCCAAAGGCGAAGCGTGAGAAGCCGGTAAGGTCGCTTCAAGTGGAAACACAAGAAGCGATCGATGTGGTGTCAGGAGTCAGATGAACCCGTAGTAGTGAATAAGTCGCGGCCCGTGAAAGCTGGTAACAGTCTGGAGGACAAAACCGTGGCGACGACGTGCAAAGCATCGGCGGTAACCGAAGCGAGTCACGCCGGACAGAGATGACTCAAAAGGTCATCACTGGATGCGAAGGGGTGAAGTTTTATTTGTGATTGGAGAGAACACCGAAAACGAGCAATCGGCAGCCGACACAATCCGAGAAGATCGAAGGTCTCGGGGACCGGTCCACAGTGGCGATGCGGGGAACTGCAAAGCTGCTCGATACGTCCGTCGGCGTGGAAGTAACTCAGCAAACTCGACACCTCGCGATTGTCCTTTACCGGAATAGCACACGAGGCGTCCGCTCGAAGCCAACCGCCACACTGCCAACCGATTCGACAGAACGTGAACGAACCAACGAAAGACCACCGACCGACAGTCATGAAGCGAACCTACTACAGCCTCTACGACCGACTGCTTGATCGCCGAGCTTTGGCTCGCGCGTTCGAGAAAGTCCGACGTGCCAAGGGTGCACCTGGCATCGACGGGCAAGCGATCGATGCGTTTGAAGCTGATTTACTGGGGGAGCTGACGCGGTTGGTGAGCGAACTGCGGAGCAAGACTTACCGGCCCAGTGCGGTCCGCCGAGTTTCGATTCCGAAACCGGAAGGCGGCCAGCGGCATCTTGGCATCCCAACAGTTCGCGACCGAGTCGTCCAGCAAGCGTTGCTGGACATCCTGCAGCCGATCTTTGATCCTGACTTTCATCCATCAAGCTACGGTTACCGACCGGGCCGCAGTTGCCAACAGGCAGTCGCCAAAGCAACGATGTTCATCCGACGATATGGTCTCGACCAAGTCGTCGATATGGATCTCTCGAAATGCTTTGACCGGTTGGATCACGGCTTGATTCTCTCGTCGATCCGTCGTCGGGTGACCGATGGCAGCATTTTGAATCTGATCAAAATGTTTTTGACCAGCGGAGTGATGAACGAAGGTGTCTGGGAGGCGACGGAGCTTGGCAGCCCGCAAGGCGGTGTTGTCAGTCCCCTGATCGCCAATATTTACCTGGATGCTTTCGACCAGGAGATGATGCGTCGTGGTTACCGAATCGTTCGGTATGCCGATGACATTCTGATCCTGTGTCGGAGCAAGCGATCGGCGGCTCATGCGATGAGCGTTGCAGTGGAGATTCTGGAAGGTGATTTGAAGTTGACCGTCAATCGCGATAAGACGCACCTGACTTCAGCCTGTGAGGGTGTGAAGTTCTTGGGCGTCGTGATCGGCAGCATGCACACCCGCATTGCTGCCGAGAAAGTCGCGGCCTTCAAGGCGAAGGTCAAAGTGATCACTCGCAAGAACAGCCCGGTGAACTTGGAGAAGGTCATTGCTGACCTGAATCCGGTGCTTCGCGGCTGGGGCAGCTACTTCCGGATGGCGAACTGCAAAGGTCTGTATCGCGAGTTGGCTAGATGGATTCGGCGACGATTACGGGCCAAGCAACTCGCGTTGTGGAAGAAACCGACGCGTCTGATTCGCCGCTTGCGGCAGGTCGGCGTACGTGGTGACCTCCAGAAGATGCGAATGACCGCGTGGCGTACGTCGCGTAGTTCTTACGCCAGCATGGCCATCAGCAATGGCTTCCTGGCGGAACTTGGCCTGTTTGACTTGACCGAATTGGAGACCGGAGTCCTTCCTGGATTAACCTAGGCAAGTAAAACAGGAGCCGTATACGGACCCGTACGTACGGTTCTGTGAGAGGGCTGAGTCAGCGGTCGCTCCGCTGGCTCACCCTACTCGATTGCTCAAACCTGTCCGTCGACGCATGCCCGGCTCGCGACGATCCGTCCGAGATGCGTGACTGTTGCCGCAGCGCCGGTTGTCGAGGTCGTTTGAAATTCGTGATCACGGCAAAGCCTCGTTATTGTCCAGGTTCATGCAGAGAAGCGTGCCCGCCGTCGGTGACCTTGTAATAATAGGAATTGGGGACAGCCCAAGTTGGCAGTCCTACACCCGCTGGAATATCATGGCGCACCCAACCACGTTCTCAGTCCACGCAAGGTATGACTCTATGTTCCGTCAAATCAGGCTCGATCTGTTTTTCCTCTCGACGGCGACTCTGATCCTTTGCGGTTCGACGCGTACGTTGGCCGAGGACTGGCCGCAGTTTCGTGGTCCCGAATCGCGAGGTGTCTCCGAAGCGATGGAGCTACCGGACCGATGGAGCGAAAGCGAAAATGTCGTTTGGAAAACGCCGATTGCCGGTCGCGGTTGGTCATCGCCAATCGTGGTAGGTGAGCGTGTCTTTTTGACCACAGTGACTCGAAACACGGGTAAGCCGGAGGACGCGAAACCGGGACTTTACTTCGGCGGTAATCGCGAGAAGCCAGCTGACGTGCCGCATGCATGGAAGGCGATCTGCTTGGACCGGAAATCCGGGAAGCCATTATGGGAGAAAACTCTTCACCAGGGAAAACCTGCTACTTCGCGTCATATTAAGAACAGTTACGCATCGGAAACGCCAGTCAGTGATGGCGAACATCTCTATGTGTTATTTGGCGATGTGGGGCTGTACTGCCTGAGTGTCGACGGTGATTTGGTTTGGCAGAAGGAACTGCCGCCATGCAAAACTCGCTTCGACTGGGGTACCGCCGCTTCTCCCGTACTGCACGAAGGACGCCTGTATTTGATAAGCGATAATGAAGATGCGTCCTACCTGGCGGCGTTCGACGCAAAGACGGGAGAGCAAGTCTGGCGGGTCGACCGCGACGAAAAGAGCAACTGGTCCACACCTTTCATCTGGAAGAACGAATTGCGGACCGAGATCATCACGCCTGGAACCGGCCGGATCCGATCGTATGACCTGGACGGCAAGCTGCTTTACGAGCTGAGTGGATGTTCGAGTATCACAATTGCGATGCCATACGCGGCGCATGGACTACTGTATATTTCGTCGGGTTACGTCAATGACGACATGCGGCCCATCTTTGCGATTCGTCCAGGCGCATCGGGCGATATTTCTCTTCGTGGCGAGGCAACGTCCAATGAGTTTATTGCGTGGTGTCAGCCCAAGGCGGCGCCGTACAACCCATCGACCATCGTCTACGGCGACCAGTTGTATGTTCTGCACGATCGGGGCCTGATGGCTTCTTATGATGCGCTCACGGGTGAAGTGATCTACGAAAAGAAACGGATCCCTGGCGGCAGATCATTTACATCATCGCCATGGGCTTATGAGGGAAAGATCTTCTGTCTGAATGAGTTTGGAAAAACGCTGGCCATTGCCGCCGGTCCTGAATTCAAACTTCTGCAGACCAATGAACTCGACAGCACCGAACTTTGCATGACCACGCCCGCGATTGCCGACGGTCAGCTAATTCTGCGCACCGGAGACGCGGTCTATTGCATTGCGAAGCCATAGGTCCCGCGGGGCTTGAGGCTCCGTCGCTGGCTTGTTGATGCAACCTCCCCTGCCCCGGTTCGCAGCGAACCGACGCCAACTAGCAAGACATCGCTGCCGCGCGGCGACGCGATTCGTCGTGCCGTTGGTGGCGAAGGGCTTGGGAACAGTTCAGTCGTTCGCTCGGTACCCGCCAGCGTATTTGCTTGAAACACCGATCCAGCACGGGTACCATTTGCCTACCCACTGGTTGTTTGGGAGTATCCAAACTGGCAGGTTCTGCATCAGCCAGCTAGTTGCCCGTCGATGCGTGCTAGGCAATCGGGGCTGCTTGGCACATGCAGCGTGTCGAGTCGATCGAACTCGCGATCCAAACACTGCTGAAGAACAAACATGATCCGTGCATTCACCAAAGTGATCGAGCAGGCTCGGCAGCGTCTCGCCATGCGGCAATGGGGGATCGCTGCGTTGACGACCTGCTTGTTGGGCGTCGCGTCGGTGAGTCGCGCAGAGAGCGATGAGGACTTCTTCGAAACACACGTCCGGCCGCTGCTGGTCCAGCATTGCATCGAATGCCACGGGACGAAAAAAGAGGAAGGCGGACTGCGACTCGATTCACGCGACGGCTGGATGCGAGGCGGTGATCGCGGGGCAGCGATCGTTGCGGGACAGCCTGATGACAGCCTGCTGATTCAGGCGGTGCGATGCACTGATCCCGATCTGGAAATGCCTCCCACGAAAAAGCTGACAGCGGAGGAGATCGCGGTTCTCGAAGCGTGGATAAAACGGGGCGCGTTTGATCCGCGACGTGAATCCGTTTCGCAAACGACAGTGAAAATGGACCTGCAGTCGGCTCGCAAGTTCTGGTCGTTTCAGCCACTGACAAATCCCGAGCCACCGCAAGACATGGCGGACAACTGGTCGCGAACTGAGATCGATGCGTTCGTCGTTGCTCGGATGAATGAAAACGGCTTGTCCCCCGTGGCCGACACCGATCGCCGGACCCTGATCCGCCGCGCGACGTTTGATCTAACTGGACTGCCACCGACACCAAGCGAGATCGACGCTTTCTTGAGCGATGAATCTCCCGGTGCGTTCGATACGCTTGTAAACCGGCTGCTTGAATCGCCAGCGTACGGGGAGCGTTGGGGACGCCACTGGCTCGACGTGGCTCGGTATGCCGATACCGCGGGGGATGGAGCCGACTATCCAGTCCGCGAGGCCGGTAAGTATCGCGATTGGGTGATCGACGCTTTTAACCATGACAAACCGTTTGATGAATTCATCCGCGAACAGATCGCTGGCGACATCCTCGCACATCACGGTCCGGCGGATGAATACGCCAGTCGTGTGATCGCAACGGGATTTCTCGCGATCGGTAAACGTTACGGATACAAGGCGTCGCCCGATTATCAGTATCTCGACTTCGCCGATGTGATCGATTCGCTGGGCCGTTCTCTCCTGGGGCTCTCGGTGGGTTGCGCACGCTGCCACGATCACAAATACGACCCCATATCCGCCGCAGATTATTATGCCCTTTACGGAATTATGGAAAGCACGAAATGGGCATTTCCTGGCGGCGAATCGCAGAAACGACCGGCTCACTTTCCGGCGCTCGTTCTTCCCGATGAAGTCGCGAAACGGGAGAAGGCGAAAGCGGAAACGCTAGCTCAACTGGACAGTCAAATCGCCGTGTTGAAAGGCAAGAGAGCGGAGTTCGATCCGAACGTCAGAGCCGGTGGCGTCGACCTTGGTTTCGAGGCCCAGAAGTCAGGCAAGTCCCTTGGCAAGCCCTGGGCCGGTGCGGGGCCGATCGAATTGACCGCGGATGCGCAAAGCCCCTTCGAACACATTCATCCCAAAGGGACGTTGGGTGTGCGTCTTGGAAGCGGTAAGGCGTCGGATGGTTTGCGATACGTTTTTGAAAGTGGCTTGCGGGCGACGCCTGGAAAGCAGATGCACTTCACCATCGATTTCCGGCCCGTCGAATCGTCGCAAGAAAGAGGGGCGTTTCGATTCTTCCTCGGTCGCGGTGTTGCCCAGTCGCTGGCCGTCGACTGCAGCGCAACATCGACGGAATTTGCGATCCGCAACGGCTCAAAGTGGGAGACGATTCGAAAGCTCACGCCGGGGACCTGGTACACGCTGCGACTAACGATCGACCCCGACACAAAGACCTTCTCCGGAACCGTTGGCACGCCGGATGACCTCACCGAATTCGATAACAAAGCGACAGGACCAAACTGGGACGGTATCCTCAATTGCTTCATCTGTGATGGCCACGGGCACGTTGAGGGAAGCGCATGTGCCCGAGATCTCGACAACCTCGGACTCCAGGAAACTGCATTCGCCGCCCCGGGAACCGGCCCCGTCGCCCCCGCGATTGTGGACAAGGCTTCACAAGAACAGTTGGCGAAGGTCGATGCGGAGCTCAAGACGCTGGCGGCTCGCCGATTGTCGGTTTCGACTGAGGTTGGTTACCCTGTGGCCTACGCAGTTTCCGAAGGCTCGCCGGTTAACACGCGGTTGCAGTTGCGAGGAGAGCCGCATCGGCTGGGGGACGAAATCCCGCGTCGAAACTTGGAACTGCTGGGGGCCGACGAGGTTGCTGACGGAACCGGCAGCGGGCGGCTCGACCTGGCGAACTGGATCACTCGGCCCACGAACCCGTTGACGGCCCGCGTCTTCGTGAATCGCGTCTGGCAGTGGCATTTCGGTCAAGGGATCGTAGCGACGCCCAGTGACTTCGGATCGCGCGGCGAGCCACCGACGCATCCGGAATTGCTCGACTGGCTGGCATCGGAGTTCATCGCGTCGGGCTGGTCGGTGAAGTCGCTGCATCGATTGATCATGAAGTCGCGGACGTATCAGTTGGCGAGCGTCGATGACGATGCGAGCCTCGCAGCGGACCCGGGCAATCGCTGGCACTGGCGTTACGCACGGCGGTCGCTGGATGCCGAATCGGTCCGCGACGCGATGCTGGCCGCCAGCGGCAAGCTGGACCGAAACGTTCCGCAATCGCACCCGTTTCCGCCGGTGAATACCTGGGCCTTCACCATCCATAGGCCGTTTCACGCCGTCTACGATTCGAATCATCGCAGCGTCTATTTGATGGTGCAGCGGAACCGACGCCATCCTTTCCTGGCTCTGTTTGATGCCGCCGATCCGAACCAGAGCGTCGCTCAGCGTCAACCGACAACAACGCCGACACAGGCACTGTTCCTCATGAATTCACCCTTCGTGCATCAGCAGGCAAGAGGCTTTGCACAGCGAATCATGGCGGTTTCGTCGGACGATCGCGATAGGGCGTTGTGGGCATTCGAAACGGCGCATGGCCGAATTCCAGAACAAGCCATCGTCGACGATGCCGTCGCTTTCGTAGCCTCCTATCAGCAAAAGCTCGCCGACAACGACGCCGATGCTGACAGCGACAATCAGCTTGCGGCATGGTCCGCGCTCGCGCGTGTTCTGTTGACGAGCAATGCGTTTCTCTATGTCGATTAGTAAATGGTCTTGAAGCAATGAATCGATTCCCCACAACGCGTCGCGAGTTCCTGAGCCGTGCGTCGGGCGGCTTTGCAGCCACCGCGCTGGCCGGTCTGTGCGGCGATCTTCAAGCCGCGTCGGACGATCCACTGGCACCGCGCAGCGGTCACCACGCTGCCAAAGCCGAGCGGGTGATCTTCCTCTATTCGACCGGCGGCACCTCGCACGTCGACTCTTTCAACCATCGGCCACAGTTGATCGCGGATCATGGGAAATCGATCACCGCCTCGCGGTGGCTCAACAAATCGGGCGATTTCAAACGGTTCTTGATCAAGCCGCGTTACGCATTCAAGCAATATGGCGAAAGTGGAACGTGGGTCAGCGACCTGTTCCCGCATCTCGGTTCGGTCATCGATGACGTTTGTGTGCTCAACGCGATGCACTGCGAAAGCGACGGTCATGACAAAGCGACTCTTGCGGCCCACACCGGGTCGGCACAATTCGCTCGACCGAGCGCAGGTTCCTGGGTCAGTTACGGCCTAGGAACGGTGAATCAGAACCTGCCATCGTTTATGGTGCTCGCCCCCGCGGCGCCGTATGCCGGCGCGCAAACATGGGCCAGCGATTTTCTGCCCGCCTGTCATCAGGGAACTCACGTAATCCCTGGCAGCGAACCGCTGCCCAATATCCGGCCGCAGGATACCGATGACGCTCTGCAGCAGATGGAACTTGCCCTCCGCCGTAATCTGAATCAAACGCATCTACAGCAACGGGCCGCCGATCAAGCGCTCGACGCTCGCATCCGTTCGTTCGAGACGGCGTTTGGCATGCAACGCGAAGCCCCCGAGGCGTTTGACCTTTCCGATGAGACCCAGGCGACGCTGGAGCTCTATGGAACAGAGCGTGACGCGACTGCGGGGTTCGGCTGGCAATGCCTTGTCGCTCGCCGGCTCGCCGAGCGAGGTGTACGGTTTCTGGAACTGATCGACGTCGGGTCAAACAGCAACTGGGACTCGCACGGCAACATGGGCGATCACCAGCGGCTTGCCAAAGCGATCGACAAACCGATTGCCGGCCTGCTGACCGACCTCAAACAACGAGGCATGTTGGAATCGACGCTTGTCGTTTGGACGACCGAATTCGGTCGCACTCCCTTCCACCAGAACGCAAACCATGCGGGACGCGAACACCACAATCTGTGCTTCTCGTCGTGGATGGCGGGAGGAGGCGTGAAGGGAGGCATCGTTCACGGGCATTCGGATGAATACGGCATTCGAACCGCCGAAGACGCCGTTCACACGCACGACCTGCACGCTACAATGTTGCACTTGTTAGGACTCGACCACGAGCGGTTGACGTATCGCCACGCCGGTCGCGACTACCGCCTGACCGACGTGCATGGCCGCGTGGTCCAAGAGATCCTCACGTAGCGGTGTCTGTTGATTTAATCGCATCCGAGCTTCTTGTATTAGCCGTTTAGGCGTTAGCCTCGGTTCAAGCACTACGGAGTCGGGCTAAGCAGGTTGTGTTGTGTTGTTTCGTTTAACCGCGAGCCCATCGGGCCGCGCGGCCCTCAAAAACGCGGGGCGATGCCCACGCGGTTAAACTGAAAAATCTTGCTCGGGTGTTTGGTTGGTGCTGGTGTTCTCTCTCGCGGTGGTCTGTGGGGTGGGTTGTGCGCGTGGGAATCAGCTAATATGGGAGGCCGATATGTGTGCTGTCTGTTCGACTGCCGGGCTCCTTTTATCTGGATTGCAAGAACGCTTTGACCTCCTTCGCTGACTCCGCTCCCTCTGTGCCGCGCGACGCTGCCGATCGTTTGATCGATCGGTTCGGACGCGCCCATCGTTCGCTGCGGATCAGCGTGATCGATCGCTGCAACATCCGCTGCTTCTATTGCATGCCCGAGCATGTCGACAACTTTCTGCCCCGAGCTGATCTGCTCTCGTTCGATGAGATCGTTCGCGTCGTCGGGCTCTTGGCTACGGCTGGCGTTTCTAAAATTCGGCTGACCGGCGGCGAACCGCTACTGCGACCGAACCTCGACGCGCTGATTGCCCGAATCGCGGCGGTCTCGGGAGTCGAAGAGATCGCCCTGACGACCAATGGGATCCTGTTGCCGTCGTTTGCTCAGTCGTTAAAGGCGGCCGGGCTGCAACGCTTAAACATCAGCCTCGATACGCTGAACGAAGCGACCTTTCAAAGGATCAGTCGACGCAGCGGAGTCGACCGCGTGATCGCTGGGATCGACCACGCGATCGATCTCGGGTTTGAACAGATTCGGCTGAACGCATTGGCGATTCGCGGACTGACCGAAACGGAGATCGTGCCACTTGTCGATTTCGCCCGCCGCCGAAATTTAACGCTACGGTTCATCGAATACATGCCGTTGGATGCCGATCGGGCGTGGCGCGATGGCGATGTTTTAACAGGCGACGCGATTCGCCAACGATTGGAGTCACAATACGGTCCGCTGCTGGAAACCGGCCGCGACGATCCCGCTCAACCGGCGATCGATTACCGATTCGCAGACGGCAGTGGCCGCGTCGGCTTTATCAATCCGGTCTCGAAGCCGTTTTGCATCGCCTGCGATCGGCTGCGGTTAACGGCTGACGGCGGCCTGCGGAACTGTCTGTTCTCCGATCGCAACTGGGATCTTCGATCGCTATTGCGGTCGGGCGCTAGCGACGCAGATCTAATCAACTTGATCACCGAAAGCGTCGCCGCCAAAGAGGCTGGCCATTTGATCTCGCGTCCCGGATTTCAGCAGCCCCAGCGGGCGATGTACCAGATCGGCGGATAACCAGCCGCGGATCATTGGTCTCGGCGGCGATGCGTTTTAGTGCGTCATCGCGTAGGTAACGATATTGATCCCCAGCGGGTAAGCGTATTTGACCGACATCTCTTCGAAATAGTCGGGGCTTTCGGCTTCGCGTTCCCAGCCGTCGCCGAGGTCGGTGTTGTGGCAGATGAAGACCATGATCCGCCCCGCGTCGTCGGTGATCGATCGATAGTTGGGCGTCCGCGTGTCGGGTCCGCGTTCCCAAGTTCGGCTGCCTCGGCCGCCCCAGGCACCGATCGATGGCACCTGCGGTTTGATCTTAAGCGGATAGACGCACTGAAAGATCTCGTGCGACAGCGGCACATCCTCGGGCTCGCGATCGGGAAAGACCCGCTTCATTTGGAAGTAGAGGTTCTGCCATTCCTCATCGCCCCAGAAGTCGTCGATCATTAGGAAGCCGCCGTTTTCCAGGTAGCGCCGCAGCGCGACGACCTCCGGCTGCGTGAACATCAACCGCCCCGGTTCGATGATGTAGATCCAGGGATAATCGAACAGCCGGGGATCGGTCAGTTCCAAGACGATCGGTTCGGGGTTTACGTTCAGCGAGGTCAGTTGATGCAGCCGCAGCGAAAAATTCAGATCGCTGTCGCGGTAGTCGGTATCCCAACCGCCGCCGCGGCCCCAACCCGCCGATTGGTATTTGATCCGTACGAAGGTAAACATGTCGTTCGGGAAATCGGCGTTTGTCTCCCAATCGGGAACATCGCCGCGGCCTGCGCTTTGCCAGTCGCGATTGCGATCGCGACGCCAACGTTGAGCTATCGCCAGCGACGTCACCGCGATCGCCAGCAACAGTCCAGCGATGATCATCGGTTTGCGATTCACGGGGCTTTCTCCTGTTGCGTGTCGACATCGGCCTGGGCGTCCGCTTCCGCGGGATCGTCGTTTGCCGCTGGTTCATCCGGTTCGGCGGGCGGATCGGGATCCGATCGCTTTTCGGCTTCGGCTTCCGATTCGGTTGGCTCGTCGTTTTTTGGTTCTTCTGCCGCGGGCGAAGGTTCGCTGGCAGGCGGCTGGTTCAGCTGTAACAGCAACCGATGGGCGTCGCGGAATCGGGGAGCTTGTTCCAAGGCGATCAGCAGCTGGCGGCGAGCGGACGACGTTTCGCCGACCTCCGCCATCGACTTGGCCAAGCGAAATCGCAGCCCCGCCGGATCGATAGGTTCCATTTCGGTTAGGGCCTGCAACGCGCGAACACTTCGCTGATAGGTCCCCGTCTGTTCCGCAGCACGAGCGATCTGCTCTTGCACTTCGGCGGTCAGCGGATTGACGGCGGCCAGTTGATCGGCGTAGCGAGCGACAGCTTCCCAGTCCTGCTGCTGTTCCGTTAGTTCGATCAACCGGCGATAACTGGCGACGGAATCGGACGACCGGTTGGCGATCGATGTCAGCACCTGCAGCTCCTGATCGGTCGCCTGTTGCTGGCGGTAGACTTCCGCTTCCAGCGACAGCAACGCGATCGGAACGTCGGGCTCTTCGAACAGGTCCCGCGTCTCAGCGATCGTGTCGAGCGCTTCGCTCCAGTTTTTCGCAGCCACCTGAGCCGCGGCTTCCTTTAACTGGACTTCAAATCGCGTCGGCGATGGCTCGTCGACCAAACCGGAAAACGGATCGTCGGGATCGAGCTCGGCAGCTTCCGGTGTCTCTCGTTCCCAGGCTTCCGGCTTGCCGTAATCGTTGGCCAATGTTTTAGCAAAGTCGGCAAACTGTTGGTCGATCACGTCGAGCGACCCGATCGATCGGGTGAGCGCATCGTTGATCGACAGCCCGATCGCTAGGTCCGACAAGATCTTCTTGAGCGTATCGAAGCCGTGCTGTTCGACGATGTAGCGGACCGCCAGCGACGATTCGTAGTAGGCAAACTGCAGATGCATCGCCGATTTGGGCTGCATAAACGCACTGCTCAGATCGCTCATCGGCGTGAAGGAGTCGCCGAGGATCATCTCGCGATAGGTCGGCGTCATCGACTGGCCCCAGCGCCCGTCGCGTTGTAATTCCTCGTAGACCGAGATCCCTTCGCTGAGCCATCGCGGCATCCGGTTCTTTGTTTTTTGCAGCGTGACCACGTGGCAGAACTCATGCCACAGCACCGCCTGCCAATTTGCCGGCGTCTGCGTTTGCGAAGCCGGACTGTTGGCGGTGATCAAGCGACCGAAACAGACGCCCAGGAAACCTGCACCGCCGGGGACGCCGAAGGTCCGGATGGCGAAGTCCTTCTGCTGTGGAAAGATCTCGATGATCGTCGGTTCATCCAATTCGACCGCGTACTTTTCGGTGAGCGTCTGCCGAGCCTGGGCCAGCAGATCGATCACGTCGTCGCCGTAGATCCTCGCCTCGCGGGCGTCCATCCGAATCTGAAACCCTTCGGCTTCGAGCGTCGTGAATTTTCGCAGCACGTCGTGCAGGTTGACCAAGTTGTGTGCGACGACGTTGTAGCCATCCTGTTGGAAAACCTCGTCGGCCATTTTCCAGCCCGCTTCGTCCTGGCCGATTCGCAACAGGTCTTGCGCCAGTTGAAACTTCGCCTCGACAAAGTCCGGCTTCTTCTTCAGCGAACGCTGCTGGTATTCGGCTCCTTCGGCAAACCGATAGTGCCGCGACAGCTTGTTGCCGATCAAATGATCGACCTCTGGATTCGATTCCCAGCGGCATAAGGCGGCTTTGCGAAGCAACCGTTCGGCTTCGAAGTGTCCTTGCAGATGAGCGATCACCGCATGGTAGGCCCAGGCTTGCGGTTGATAGGGATTGATTCGCAGGATCGTCTGCAGGATCTCTTCAGCCTGTTCAAACTGTTCCGCATCGATCGCATCATCGGCCAACGACAG
This sequence comes from Rosistilla oblonga, assembly GCF_007751715.1. Classification (NCBI taxonomy): domain Bacteria; kingdom Pseudomonadati; phylum Planctomycetota; class Planctomycetia; order Pirellulales; family Pirellulaceae; genus Rosistilla; species Rosistilla oblonga. Next base: position 760,956 of record NZ_CP036292.1, read on the forward strand.
CAGGCTGGGCAGATGGTTTGGGTTCAGCGAGAGGGCTCGGGCTCGCATCGCTTGAGCCCGCTGCGAATCGCTACTCTGCCAAGCTTCGAATTGCAGAAAGGCGATCTGCGGATCGTCCGGCTTCATCTTCGCCGCGCGATCGAGATCTTTGGCCGCCATCGCGTAATCGTGTTTGTCGAGCGCCAGTTCACCGCTGGCGACATAGGCATCGACAAAGTTTGCGTCGGTGTTGCGAACTCGATCGTAGAACAGTTCCAGCACCTTCTTGGCGTCTTCGCCGCGGTGCAGAAAGTAGCGACCGATCGCGATCAGGTTCTCTTTATCGCTGTATCGCCAGGGGGATCGGCGGACGATCTCGAGGATCGCTTCGAGTTCCCGTTCGCCGCGAACCGGATCGTTGTTGAAGCGATAGACATCGCCGCCCAGTTGTCGCAGCGGGATGCTGCTGGAATAGCGCTGCAGCGCGGCTTCGTAGGTCGCTCGAGCTTGAGGGTATTGCCCCAGCAGCAATTGGCACTGGATCAACAACCGCGGCCATCGCTCGTTCCAAACGCCGCGATCGACTTCTGCTTTGGCTGCTGCCAATGCTTGCCGGTACTCGCCTTGGCGGAACTGTTGTTCCGCGTCGCGGACATCGGCCGCCGCCAGCAGGCTGTTGCTGAACAGAACGACGACCAGCGATAGGTGGGAGATCCATTTCACGGCGTGCAGCAACCCATGGGAAGCGTGGTTTAGGAACGCTTCCAGGTTAGCAGCTTCGCAGCGGTCAATCTATCTAACGACCGACGGAGATCCCAAAACTGTAGCCCGATCGTCCGCGAGGCGCGCGGTGATAACTGCGTGGCGGGCCGTAATAGCGTGGGCGGTAGACGACCGGCGGAGGAGATACGTAGTGATACTCTTCGACAACCACGGGTGCGGGCGACCGCACGACAGGCGCCGGGGCCATGCTGGGCGAACCGACAGGAGCGTTCTGCATGGCGCTGATCACCGGTTCGGGGACACCTTGTTGGTGCATCCAAATGATGTCGTTGACTTCGGGACGCTTGATCACGCCATTCTGCTGGATGTGATTGATCACGACCTGGACGCCCAGACCGCTGCGGGTCATTTGAGCGACGTCGTAAGTCGAAACAGCACCCTGCATTCGCTGCTGGTATTGTTGCTGTGCGTAAGCTTCTTGGCGCGCGATATCGTTGTCTTTGGCTTTCCCGACGGTCGCTCCAGTGATCAGGCCAAGCGCACCGCCGATCAAAGCACCGGCTAGCGGTTCGTCGTTGTTTTCGCCGATTGCTGCACCGATTGCGGCCCCAGTGACGCCGCCGACAGCCGCGCCGGAAGTTTGATTGTATTGGGCGAAACTGCTCGTCACCGTGCTGATTACGATCAGCGTCGACAGGGTGATTCGTTGGATGGACATGGATTCAGGTACCTCTCGCATTGTTTCCTCGGCATATAGCCGATCGGGATGCTCGATGTCTATGGCGTCTGCCATGGAATATCGGCGTCGGGGAGGCGATGCGATCAGCCAATCGGCCGGCGGCGAAAGAATCTCCCGCGGCGGCTTAGTAAAACGAGAAATCGGGAAAGGCAAGCCAATCCGAAAATTTTGCCATTGCTAGCGTGTGGAACCATGACGTTCGTAACGATTGTGGGACACCACTGGCCAGGATTCTCTACCAACCGGGCTGATTTCCTGGCTTCATTTGTTGAGAGCTCGCGGTCAGTTGATAGATTTGTACCCAGTGAACGCCCCGCATGTCGCGAGCGCGTCGTCTCGTTTTCGCCTCGATCACCCCCGATCCAAACATGTCATATTCCAATCGACCCACGATGGACGAGGTCGACCAACTGATGCTGAACGCGCAACTGCGCGACGAGCTGGAACCGTACATCGATGAATCGGTCTCACGGATCGATGTTCGCCGCATGCCGCTGTCGCAGGAGAACGAGTTTCTCGCTTCGATGCTCGCTTGGGAACAAGCCCCTGCGATTCCGATCAGCCACTGGTTTGAGCCCGCATTGGCGCTCCCGCATCCCGACGAATTGGATCGCGACGAACTGCACGATTGTCTGTGGAACGCGATCGAACGCTTGCACAGCAAACGAATCATCTTGGAGTGCACCGATCATCTGACCGATCGCGAACTCTATAAGATCATCTTCCGCGATATCTTGCCCTGCCGCGAAAAGAAAGTCGATCTGCCTCGCAATTTCTTGCATTGGCGATGTTTCGACGATGGCGACAACGACACCTGGTTGCGGTTCTACGCCACGCCCAACGAACGCTGGCAATGGGAACAGGAAACGGGCCTCATCGCTCCGCTGGCAGAGAACCCGCCCTACCCTCGTCACATGCCAACGCGTCCGCCACAGGATGGTTGATGCAGCTTCGGTGCGGGGGGCGAGATTAGGCTCCTCAGCACGCTGTAGACAAATAGGCCGGTAAGCAGTCCCCCGCAATCGGCCAAAAAATCTAGCACGTCCGCACTCCGGCCACGCACCAACAACTGGGTCGATTCATCGAAGATCGCATACGCGACTCCAATCCCCAGTGCGACCCAAAGATGCCGCCGCGGATGACGCCGGCTCTTAGGAAGCGCCCAGGCCAGCAGGAAGGCCAGCCCCGTAAACGCAGCAAAGTGATAAGCTTTGTCGGCGTTGCTGAACGAGGGCAGACGGACGCTAGGAATGTGCGTTCCGGTGAAAATCACGCTCCAGTAGGCGACCAGAGTTAGGCTAGCAAGCCGCATTCCTAAGACGGTCGTCGTAATAATCTGTCGCATCGTTTACTAACCGGGTTCCATTGGCACGAGACGGTTTGCCTGAGATTTCTGCACGTTGTGAGACCGATCTTAGCCAAGCCCACGTTTGCAACGATAGTCCGATTGTAGGTCTTGTTGCTCGTAAGGAAATGCAGTTTCCGCTAATTTTTGCCGACCGTCTGACTCTCCAGCCAAGCTTGCATCGCCTCGGCGGGGGGCAGGTCAAAGACGCGGAACTTCTCCATCCGGCCGCTCGAATCGTCGTAAACCAGCATCGACGCGGGACTTAGCCGCCCCGCTTCGGGACTGTCGATCAGCTGAGACGAGTCGCTGATGCTCATCCGCCCCAGGATGTTGATTTCTAGATCGTGTTGCGTTTGCCGCGGCAACCATCGGCCAACCGTCTCGACACTGCCACAGCTGACGATTGCATGCACCGCCGCCGCCGATCCATCCTTTAATATGTTCTGCAACGCCGATCCGCCACTCTGCTTGGGGGCAGCGTCGAGCGAAAAGCTGAACGAGTTCTCCTCTTGCCGCAGATCGCGAAAGCGTTCCAGCGGATCGATCACCACCAGCACTGGCGACTCCTCTTCGGGAGCATCCATTTGATTTCGAGCAGCGACCAGTTCGGCAAGCTCCAGCAGTTTCGCTTCGGCATCGCGCGGCTTGATATGTTCCACCGGCACGCCGCTGGCGATCGCAAACTCCGCCGCCGAATGCGTGTCGTCGCCCGAGCGACGTCCATCGAGCATCACGACGCGCAGCTGTTTCCCTTGAGCCATCGCACCGCCGTAAAGCGACGCGATCGAGACGCCCAAGACATCGCGCGACAGGTCGGCATCGCCGCAGACCATCAACACGTTGCGTCCGGGCTGGGCGGGCAATCGCAATCCGACCGGCGGGCCGATCGCCACCGCTTCGCCCAACAGACCGCCGAAGCCATCGTGAACCGAAGCCGGTTTCTTTTCGTCCCCCGCCAGTGCCGCCTCTGCGATGGCAGCGGACCAACGGGCCGGGCGATTTCCTTCGAAGATCACTGTCGGGCCGTATTCGGTTTCCGCTTCGGGATAACGTTCGGCGAGACCGTTCAAGAGATCGCGGTGGCGATTGTGGTCCAACCATCCGACTTGGAACGGTTGGTTCCCTTCGACCAAGCCCCCGGCGTCGTTGTAGATCGCTTCCCCCGGCCGGCTCAACAAACGCGCGGCGTTGTTGTCTTCGGCCAGGATCACCAACGCGTCCGATTCGCTGCACTGCAGCGCCACGCGAACCGCCATCTGACCGAGCGTGTTGCGAGGCAGCGAATACGCACCGGCCAGCGACTGGCTGCTCAAGATGACGTGCATGCCAAACGATCGTCCCTGCCGGACCAAGCGATCCAACAGCATCGTGCAATCTTGAGCGATCCGGTCGTCGCGGATGAATAGCTCTTGGAACTCGTCGACGACAAGCATGATCCGCGGCATCGCTTGGCCCGATGTGCGGCGGTATTCGCCCACCTCTTGCACGCCGCTGGCTCGGAACAATTCACCGCGACGCTGCAGTTCGCGGTCCAGTCGTTCCAATACACTTTGGCCGAATTCCCGTTCGCTTTCGATCCCGATCACCCGAGCATGCGGCAGTTTCGCGTCGGCGTACAGTTTGAACTCGACCCCTTTTTTGAAGTCCAACAGATAGACATGCAGTTCGTCGGGGCTGTACTTCAGCGCCCCGGCGGTGATGATCGTGTGCAGCAGCGTACTTTTACCCGACCCGGTTTTACCGGCGACCAGCATGTGTTGGCGGACGCCTTCGCCCAATTGCATCCGCAACCGACGCCCTGCCCCTTGCTGGCCCAATGGAATGTCCAGCCCGTCGGACGCGTCGCCATCGTTGTACAGATCCGCTGGCATCACATCGTCGAACGGAATTTCGACGCGGCGGCCATCGATCGCTCCACGACCGATCTTCTCGACAAGTTCCGCCGCCATTCCGTTGGGAGGCGGTTGGATCGGCGAAAACGGCAGCTCGCCCAACAGCGGATCGGTGTGCCGAATCTGCCCCTGCGAATCAACTTGTAAGTGGAGCAGTCGGTCCATCGGCAACGCGGCAAAATCGTGAGGCCAGGCCGCTTCGGAATCGCGGACCAGGACGGTGATGATTCCGCAGCGGCGGCCGTTCTCTAGCAGCACGCGCAGGTTGGCGTAGCCGGCGGGAGTCAGCCCGTTGGGGATGCCGATCGCCGCGACGACCCGATACGGTTCGGCCATCGCACCGGCTTGGGCGTTGTATTGATCGATCGTTTCGTAGTTGTCGCGTAGATAGGTTTGCAGCACGTCTTCCATATGCTGCGTCAGTTCGGCCAAACGGGCTTCGATCTGATTCGGCTGGGTCCAGGCGCGGTGCCCGACCAGCGTGGGATCATGATCCGACAGCGCCATCAGCGAGGCAAAGGTCTGCCCGCGACCGATCGGATCCAACAGCGTCAGCTTCAATTCTCCCGGCGGCAACGCGGCCAACAGTCTCCACAGAACGGCCCGCACCAATTCGATCACCGCTTCGTTGCTGCCTCCAGGACAATCGATCAACAGCCCCGAATGTTCGGCCGCGGTCAACGCGACGGGCAAACGATTTGGCATCGGTTCGGGCAACGTGTCGGCGATCGAGAGCCCATGGCGGACGTAGTCCTTGCCCGCGATGGCGGCCGATCCGTTGTGGGCTGCGCCCGCCGGATCGTGTTCGCTTTTCGAAGCCGCAATCTCGACCGATCGCCGCAAATAATCGGCGACATCGAGATAGCCGACCGGTGCGAGGGAGAGCGAAGAAACCGTTCCCAGGTTTCCGGCGACGACAGATTCCCAATCGGGATGTTGCTGCTGCATCTGGGCGTTGGCGGTGTCGATGTGGCCGAGTCCACGGCGGAGTCCGTCGCGCAGCCGCTGAGCGACCGACTGGTCCTCCGCCTCTTGAGCGGCGGCCAGTTGTTCACGCTTGGCCAGGCGCTGCGTGTTGGCGTCGGCGAGCCGTTGTTTGTGAGCTCGGCTGAGATCGGAGAACTCGCTGCCGTGGCTGTTTTCGACCCCGGCAAACGAATCGTGATAGTTGTTTTCCAACGCGGAGATCCGCTCGCGCAACGTCGACTCGCGCTGCTCCCGTTCCTGCTTTAGCTTCGCTTCCAATGCATCGGTCTGCTGCCGCTTCGTCTCGTCTGCCTGACGCAGGGCTTGCTGGTGTTGGTCTTTGATTTGTTGGGCGAGCGTTTGGGCCGCTTTCGTTGCACACTCCTGGCCATCTTTGACGACGGCGACCGCATCGACGGCGGACTGTTCGATGCCTGGATACCATTGCCGCGTGATCCGTTTTAGCCGCGGAGTGAAGATCGCAAAACAGAGGATCCCTACGACGATCGGCACGCCAAGCCCGGCGGCCAACCACAGCGCCGGCGGTTGGGCTCCCATGAACAACACGCCCAACGACCAGACGATCAGCGACAACAGCATCACGATCGCGGGATAAACCGATTCGAGAAACCGAACCGAAAAGTCATCACCCAGCTGCGCCAGGTTCTCGTCGCAGTCGGCGGTCAATCGATCCAGCGTTTCGATCGCCTGATCGACCGAAGCCGGCGGTTGGTACGATTCGGAGGTCGCTGGCGGATCGCTCAATTGATGCAGCCGTTTCATCGCGATCTCGCGGCCTGTTTCCAGCCGCTGGTGGATCTCGTTCCAGGCGGCGGTCAAACGATTCGTGTCGCGCGTCTTCTGTTGCGCTGGCAGTCCCTTTTTCGATTCGAAGACCTGCGTCGCCTGCTGTTTCGATGCGTCCCACCGCTGACCAATCTCTTGAATCCCCTGGCGATGCCGGCGTTTGAATTCGACCTGCATCCGATTCAATTCGCTGCGTGCCTCGAGCACATCCCGCTCGTACGCCGACGTAACCATCTCATCGGCCTGGTCCCACCGCTTCAGCGACTCCCGCAGCACCGCCTCGGATTCCGCTTGCAGCTGCTGTTTTTCCTGCTGCTGCTGTTGCAGCAACGCCGCTAAACGCTCGGCGTGCTGCGTCCCCAAGCGTTCCCATTGCTCGACTCCCTTGGCGCAACGATCGGCCAAACCGCGCAGCAGCAGTCCTTGACGCTTGGGGGTAAACAATCCTGTTGTCATCGATCGGTGCTCTTTGAGATAGCAAAACAGCGGGCGCAGCGTGGAGCCCGCTGTTAAAGTTTACGCTCTACATCAGTGTACCGGTTTGCACCGACGCTAGCCAAACAGAGCGATCGCGTGTTTGTGTTCAGCCAAACCGGACGCTATCGCGCGGCGGCTGATACCGGCTGTTGAAACACTGCGTTGCCCCGGTTAGACGAAAAAATCGTTTTCCGATTCTTCGTCGCGTAATTCTTGAGAGACCCGGGCGGCGAAGTCGCGAAATTCAGCGATCGCTGCGGACGTTTGGCTCATCACACCTGGCAGCGGTTGCAGGTCTTCCTGTTCGAACTGCCGGCACTTCGCATCGCGCCATTGGTCTTTCGTCTGTTGCCAGACTTCGACAAACGACGTCCAGTCCTTTCGCATCCGAGAATCGATATCGTTGAGAAAGGCAGGATTCATGGCGACGAGGACCCGATCGAATCGATTTTGATTAGAAAAGTATCGCTGGCATTTTTTCAGGCGGCCAGCGAAGCCGCCGTCCGGAGAGCGAAACTCTCCGGACCTATATGTACCCGGGATGTCAGCGAACGCTTAACCCAACGACCAGCCTTCGCGCGGGTTCATCCGTCGCAGGAACCGCTCGCCATCCATGTTGGTGATCTTCATCGCTTCGCTGTCCCACAGGATCTTTTGTCCGGCGCGGAAGGCGACGTTCCCCAAGTGATTCGCTTCGGTCAACGGCCCAGCGTAACTGAACGGGCTGCCGGTCTCGCCCTCACCCTTGCAGGCGTTGATCCATTCTTGATGGTGCCCAGGCGAGTCGGCGATAAATGGTTCGGGACGTTTGAAGTCGGCAAAGTCGGCTTCGGGCAACAGCACATGTTTGCTGTAATCCGACAGCAGCATCCCCTTGTCGCCGATGAACAGCGTGCCGCTGCCCCACTGAGGAATCCCCTTGTCTTTCCAGATCTGCGGCTTGTGCGATCCCTGGTACCAGAAGTGTTTGGCCGCCGGCAGATCGCCGCGGGCTCCGTATTCGTAAACCGCCGACATCGACGCCGGTGCGATCTCCGGATGCGGTTCGTCGCCGAACGCTTCGATCGACGTCGGGGCATCGAACTTCATCGCCCAGTAGGCCAGGTCGTTCCAGTGGCTGCCCAGGTCGCTCATCGTCCCGTTGCCAAAATCCCACCAGCGATACCATTTAGGACCGGGGAAATAGACCTCGTGGAAGGGACGATATTGAGCTGGCCCCAGCCACAGGTCCCAGTTCAGATATTCGGGCGGAGTCATCCCTTCGGTAGGCATTTCCTGCACCGAAACGATGTCGCGATTCGCTTTTGCATCTTCGGGGCTTTGCAGTCCCCAAGCGCGGCCGACCCAGGTGTGGACTTCGCCGACGTTGCCAATTGCACCACTTTGGACCAATTCGACCACGCGGCGATAGTTCGACGTGGCGTGGATCTGCGTTCCCATCTGAGTGACCACGCCCGCATCGGCTGCGGCTTTGGTGATCGCTCGCGATTCGTAGACATTGTGAGTCAGCGGCTTTTCACAATAGACGTGTTTGCCCAATCGCAGCGCCGGCATCGTCGCATACGCGTGAGTGTGCTCGCTGGTCGAAATGACAACCGCATCGATATCGTTGGCATCGTCGTACAGCTTGCGGAAATCTTCAAAGGTCCGCGCCTTGGGATGTTGCGAAGCCGCCTTTTCCAGGTTGCGGCGATTGACGTCGCACAGCGCCACCACGTTCACCGAAGGATCTTTGGCGACCGAATTCAAGTTCCCGCCGCCGCGCCCACCAACCCCGATAAAGGCGATGTTCATTCGATCGTTGGCAGCGGCTCGCAGCTTGATCGGCGAACTGGCGGCGATCGCTGTAACCGCAGCTGCCTGAGTTAAGAATCGACGGCGCGATGGATTGGATTGCGAGGCGGGGAGATGCATATTGGGGATTCCAAGGAGAGGCGGGAGTTGGGGGAAACCGAAGTGAGAGAACCGCCATTGTCGCCCAGGGGGAACCGGATTTCCAGTAGCAACCCAAGATCACCGCCGGTTTTCAAAACACGATCCCGCATCCACCAGTCGCGATTGTCGCAGTCGCCAGCCGCGCGAGCACGCCGACGAACAGTCCCCGGCCAAGCCAATCGGTTTGCCCGATGCCGCGACGGTCACCTTGGATCCAAGCCGCGGACGCGGCTTCGCTCTCGTGTGGACGGCCGGGCCTGTTACCCAGGCCGGCGCTACGCTCGCGGGGCTCGCTGCGCTTGACCTGGGCTATGCAATGGATCGGAGCTTCGCCCCTCAGGCAGGTGGAAGCGATGGAGCTGTCGCTTCGCCAAATCCAGAATCACGCCGTGGGTTCACAGGCACAAGGTTCGCAGGCCACGGTTCACAGGCACAAGGTTCACAGGCCGGAGGCCGACACAGGAACTGCCGGCGGCGTAAGTCGCCGGAAGCCAAGGCGAACATTGAAGATGCAAGGCCGGAGGCCGACACAAGGTTCGACACCGTCGGTAGTCGGTAGCGCATAGGATCCAAGCCGCGGAGCCGGCGATCGCATAAAGCCTGTGACGCGAGCCACAGGATCGCAATCCGCAATCAATGATCAAAGCCCCGGGTAGGGGCGACAGCAGGGATCTGTCGCCCCTAGCCGGGGCTCGCGTGGATTCGTCTTCACCCCGGACCTGCGGTTTGCGCCGCAGGCTTTATGCGGCCGCCGCCTCCGCGGCTTCGCTCTGGGGTGGACGGCCGGTGGTGTTGCCCAGGTCGGCGGTTTGCTCGCGGGGCTCGCTGCGCTTGGCCTGGGCTATGCAAATGTCGGACCTGCGGCCCTTTGCCTTTTATTTGCTCGACGTTTCAGCGGGCTGCGGTTTGGGGGTCGCCCATTGCTTGGCGACTTCACCGGCGATCAGGTTCTCGATCTTTTCCGACCACAGGCCGGGGATGCCGTAGTAGACGTTCGATCCGCCCCCTTCGTAGCCCCCTTCGTTGAGGACGCGGCGCGAGGGGATGTAGGCCATTACGTCGTTGCTGTATCCGGCGACCCAGATCATCGTCGGGCTATCCTCCGGCGTGCCGGCGGCTGTCGATTTCAGTCGCAGCGCGTAATCGACGACGACTTCGCCGCCGAGGAAGACCATCCGAATGTCGTTGCCAATTTTCCAGCTCGCGACGGGATAGGGATAGGTTTCGTCGAGCGCTTTCGCGTCGCCCAGTCGACCCAAAATGTATTCCGCTCGGCCGCGTTCAAACTTGTTTTTTGTTGTCTCACGCGTTTGGATCACTTCTTCAACCGTCGGCACACCGACCAGAGGAAGGTCGAGTTCGGTGTAGCTGGTTTGCAGCGAGGATTCGACTGGGTGGACAAATCCTTCGACGACTTCGGCAACCGCTGTTCCCAATCGCTTGCCGTACTGTTGAGCCAATTCGATCGTACGCCGTGGCAAGGGATTTTGGTCGGCACCGCAGCCCGCCCAGAACATCGCGATCGCTTCGGGGTAACGCTCTTCGACTTCGATCTGAGCGTAGCCGGGATAGTCGCCCGACCATTGATAGATTCCCAGCACGGTGGCGTGACAAGCGTAACCGAAGACGACCGTGCGTAGCTTTTGATCGGCGTCGCGGACCAACAGGACAGGGACGTCGTGGTCGGAGGGTCCGTTCAGTTTTCCCTGGACTCGCAGGGTGGGGACATCGTTCTGAACGTTGTCGCGTCGGTTGACGGCGACGCTGCAGCGGCCGTTGCCCCAGGTGAGCCAGCTGGGCTGGAGCGATTCAAAAGAGGAGTCGACGATCGATACGATCTTCTCGATCAACTGTTGCTCGTAATCGTCCAGTTGCTGCTTCTGCTCTTCCGGCACCTGCACGTAATGCAGTGGTCCCAGGTTCGCACCGACAGCCGGCCCGGTATGCGTGTGAGAGCAGTTGATTGCGATTTGGTCGCGCGACAGATTGTGTTTCTTGCCGATCTGCTCGCAGATTTTTGTCGTGGTATCGCGATGGATGCCGACAAGATCCAGAGTGATCAGGACGGCGGTGTGCCCGGACGCGTCTTGCAGCACCAGCGACTTGGCCCACAGATCAGTCAACTTGCCTTCGGCTGGATGGTCGCGTCCGCCGTAGCCTGCCATCCAGATCGGTTCATCGGGAGTGATCACGATCCGTGCCGAACCAGCTTGCCAGGGCTGAGCCGATGCGGTGAGTGGCAGTAGCGCAAAGATGAAACAAGTGAGCCATTTCATGATGTGGGACCTTTGTGTTTAAGGTAGTGTCGCGTACGGAAATCTGCGACGGCGGGAAAGGAAGGCAGTGCCGCGGGGCGCATTCTGCCGGGAGGTGGGACGGTGAACCGGATGAGATCACCGTGTTTTGGGAGCGGATTCCGCGTCGCCGCGGAATCGCTTCGAGGCACGGCCCGTTGAGGCCAATGCGAGATTAGATGTTGTTTGGGGGTGTCGCGATCCCATCGAGGCGATGGGATCCTTAGGATCAGGTGTCGATGATATCTTCAGCCGAGAAGATCGGCGCTTTGTTCTCTTCGACGTTCTGTTCCTCTCGCCACGGCTTCTTGTTTTTGTAGCTGTCGAGTTCCTCTTGCAGCTGCTTCAGCTGTTCGTGGCCGTCCTCTTTGCCCAGGTCGACAGCTTTCTCGGACCACTCCAACGCTTTGTCGAAGTCGCCCGTTTCGGCGTATGCTGCGGCGAGCGTGCTGAGGATATGAGCCTGTTTGTATTCGGTCAGCTTGGCCGCTTGTTCGGCCATTTCGAGCGAACGAGCGCCGTCGCGGACTCCGTCTTGAGGGCTGGTCGCCATCACCCAAGCCAAGTTGTTGAGGATCCCTGCTTTGCTGTCGTCGATCTCGATTTCGGCTTTCAGAGCCGCTTCGTAGTCGGCGATCGCTTCTTTATGTTCGCCAACGCTCAGCCGCGTGTCGGCTCGGATTCGCAGAGCCCGCCAATTGCCTGGTTCGCGGCGAATCACATCGGTCGTGACATCGATCGCTTTCCGCGGACGGTTGTCCATTTGGTAGAACGAAGCCAATTGGATCGCCCAGGTGGCGTTTTCGGGGAAGCTGCGGACCAACAGTTTCATGTCGTTGATCGCATCGGGCAGCCGTCCCTCTTCAGCCGACAGGTAGGCTCGCAGCAGAACGCCCTGCACGCTGCCGGGATTCAATTCCATCGCTTTGTCCAAGTCGCGACGAGCTGCGGCGGTGTCGTCGCGGCTGAGATAGATCTCGGCGCGGGCGAACAGCGATGCCGGGTCGCGAGGCTGCAGTTCGATCGCTTTGTTGAGGTCGGCGATCGCTTCGTCCAGTTTGTCCTCGTTGCGATAGATCGCCGCTCGCAACTGATACAGCGACGCATCGGGTTTGGCTTTCAGGCCATCGTCGAGGATCTTCTTGGCTTCGTCCAAACGCTTCAGTTCGGCGAGCGCTTTGACAGCTGTCGCGGTGACGCGGGTGTTGGTCGGATCGACTTTCAGGACGTGTTGCAGGTCGGCGACCGCTTCGTCGAACTTCTGTTGTTGGAAATAGAACTGCGATCGAGCTTGATAGGCTTCGATGTTCTCGCTGTTCGTTTCGATCGCTTTATTAATGTCGGCCAGCCGCGCTTCGATGTCGGTTTGCATCAGCGCTCGCAGCATGTAGGCTTCGCTTTGCGCATGGGGATCTTCTTGTAAAGACTCCACGGCTGCGGCGGCCGCTTTCAAGGCTCGCGTGCGATCGCCACCGGGCAATGCGTTCAAGCGTGCGATCAGCGTCTGCGCTTCCGCTAGCGAAGGATCGTTGTCGACAGCGGTCTCGAGGTGCTTGAGCGCTTCGCCACGCAGTTGAGCCAGATTGCCGGCTTGCGGTTGACGGAACATCTGTTGAGCGATCGCCTTGCCTCGCTCGAGCGCCACGCCAGCTAGCATCTGCTTGGCAAAGCCTTCGTTCTCTTTGTCCAATCCCTTGGCGAGAGCCGACTGCAACAGATCGCCGATCTTATTTAAGTCGTCCAGCGTCTTGGCGTCCAACCGCATGACCATCGCTTCGTCCAAATCGGGCTGCCCCTCGCCGTCGGCAAAGGCCAGCGGGGCGGTTCCCCCAAGAATCGATAGCACTGCGAGCAGCAGCGGAACGCGAATAGCGTGGTGGAACAACATAGATCCCTCTCCGTGTGGATTGTGTTTCATCGGTGTTTGGTTCGAATGGATCGCGATGCGAGAATCGACCAGTTTGGCCGGGCGTTTGTAGCAGGAAGCGGCAAGCCTGTGTTTTATTATGGCCTGTTTGGCTAAGCTACGCCAACGGTGATCTCGCCGCTTCTGACCAGAACTCGCCCGAAATTGACTCGATTGCCCAGCTTCGAGTCCCCGCTAGCGGGTAGGATCGGGCAGGTCAGAGGGCGAAACGAACCCCGGTTCCCGCGACTCGCCGACTGGTTCGGTACAATGGCCGGGTGGGGAATTGAGAAAGATCGATTGCCAGGCCTCGTCATTTCGCGTTTTAAAGACTGGCTGTTGTGGTCGATGAGAAGAGACAGAACGAGGGGTTCGATGAGAAATGCTGTTGAGCGACGCCGACAACCACGTGCCAACCGCTCTTTGCCTTGGTGGCGAGTCGGACCCTGTTTGTTAGCAATCGCCGCCTTGGCTTGGTTGCCGTCGTTTGGGACGCCCACTTCGACGGCGACTCCCGTGAGTCAGTCGCCGCCGATCGAAGCGACGCTTGTGGCCCATTGGCAACAGCCGGCGGCCCCTCCGATCTCGCTGCCCGAAATCGATCTGTCGGATCTCGAAGCAGAGGAATCGGGAGATGGGGAACCGCTGTCGGCCGCAGGAATCGAAAAGAACCTGAAGGGTTCGATGACCAAGGAGCAGATCTCAGCCGCCGATCTGGCCGCTGCAAATCAGATGGTCGAACAGCTGACGCCGGTCGATTGGTTGGGGCCGCTGGCACCAGTCGCTTTGTCTCCCTTCTTCGGAATCACGTGTCTGTCGGGGCTGGCGCTGTGGAGTCCCGAGTGGATGCCGGGGAATGGTTTGTTGGACGCCGCGACGCCGCTGAAGAACCCGAACCTTTTCTGGGCCTTCGCCGCGTTGACGATCATCACTTCGCTGCCGCGGTTGTCGAAGGTCAGCAAGCCGATCGCGGTTGCTGTCGACAAGGTAGAGGCTTACGCCGGGATCATCACGTTGATCGCGATTCGCTACATCGCATCGCCAAACGAAGTCTTGGACGAAAGCCCTGAGATCGTCGAGGCGGGGATTGTCTCGGGGACCGTGGGGGCTCTTCTATATGTTGCGATGGTGATCAACGTGTTGGTGATCAACAGCGTGAAATTCTTCTTTGAGTTCTTGATCTGGTTGACGCCGATTCCATTTCTGGACGCCTGTTTCGAATTCGCCAACAAAACGATGTGCGCAGGATTGATGGCTTTGTATGCGCTCAGCCCGACGCTGGCGACGCTGTTGAATCTAGCGGTCTTTGTCGTCTGTTTGCTTGTCTTGCGATGGATCAACCGCCGCGTTCACTTCTACCGGCACATGGTGTTCGATTCGTTGTGGCCGATGTTCCAGAAGACGTACGGGCGGCCGTCGCGGGCTGAACTGGTCGTCTTTCCTAAAACCGATTGGAACGGCTTTCAGGATAAGGCCTGTATCACGCTCTGCCGCCACGATCGGGGATGGACGATGCGGCAGAGGCGTTGGTTTCGAACTCCGTTGACCAGCGATCTGCCTGCGGATGCGAAGCTGAAGATCACGCGCGGTTGGTTGACCAACACGTTGGAGATCAGGACAACCGAACCTGTCGTGATGATCTTCAGCCGTCGATATCACGGCGATTTGCACACTGTTGCCGAATTGATCGGTGCGGAGGTGGAGGTGGTCGAGGAGACGCCGCAGCCGAAGCCGGCGAAAACCGAATTCGCCTGATCCCCTGCCCGGCTTCGCGCATCGCGAACGCCCCTTTATGGTTTACTCTGGGCCGCGACGATGGGAAGTCTATCGGTAACGCTAGGCCTCGGTTTTTCTCGGGACATCGGTGATTCGTGACATATCTTGAGGCGTTGACGATCCGGTTGGCTCAAGGTGCGGCGGAGCTGCCCGAAGCGATGCGGCAGCGACAGGGTGATTGGCTGTTGGCTCAACAGCGACCCGACGGCGGTTTCGCCGGTCGCGAAGGGGGCAGTGATCTCTATTACACCGCCTTTGCTCTGCGGTCGTTGATGATCCTGGGCCTGTTGGATGGCGAACCGGCCGATCGCGCCGCCGAATTCTTGAAACAGCGGTTGCAGGGACGCGAAGCGATCATCGATCTGATCTCGTTGATCATGGCGGCCAAGATGCTGGAGATCTCCTCGGGGATCGATGTGATGCAGTCGGCCAACGGCGGCTGGCAAGATGCGATCGCCGAGCTGTTGGAAACGCTCCGCCGCGAGGACGGAGGGTATGCGAAGAGCCCCGAGGGGCGAGCTGGCAGCACCTATCAAACCTTCCTGACACTGTTGTGTTACGAATTGATCGAACGCTCGCCGCCGGAACCTCGCCAGATCGAAGCCTTCATTCGCGGCCAGGCTCAGGTCGAAGGTGGCTTCTTGGAAATTCGCGTCGGCAAGCGGGCGGGAGTGAATCCGACGGCGGCGGCGATCGGTGCGCTGCGGGTGCTACAGAGACTGGATGAACCGACACAGCTGTTGACGACTGAATTTCTCGCCGAAATGCAGATAAATGATGGCGGCATGACAGCCAACACGCGGATTCCTATTGCCGACTTGTTAAGCACATGTACGGCGATCGTGACCTTAACCGATCTGCAATCGTTGGATCAGATCGATCGGGCCGCTGCCACGCGTTATGTCCATAGCATGGAACGGCCGGGGGGCGGGTTCGCCGGATTCGAAATGGATCCTGCCGAAGACGTTGAATATACCTTTTATGGGCTCGCCGCATGTTCGTTGCTGTCGTTGTGATCTTCTTCGGGTGGCGGGGATGAAGGAATCGACGACCGACACCGAACCGCGAGACGACGCGGCGGTTGCGTCGACGCAGCGGCGTCGCCAAATCGTTTCTTGGCTGGCCGCCGCTTGCTTCTTGATCGGTGTCGTGCTGACCGCCGGTCGCATCGTCTTAGCCTATCAAACCCCTGGCCCGTTCGACCCTTCGCGGCAGGGTTACTGCGACTTTCACAACGGCGTCTATTTTCCGGCACTTGCGTTTCGGCAAGGTGTCTCGCCCTACAGTTCCGCCTATGTCCAGCAGTATCCGGTCGAGCGGTCGATCCCGTTTTATTCCCCCTTGGTCCTCGCACTCCACGCCCCTTTGACCTGGTTGCCGCTGGCGGTTGCCGAAGTTGTGTACTTCATCGTGTCGCTTGGCATGCTGTTGGGAATCGCCTGGCTTTCCGTCCGCTGGACGACTGGCGGTGCCGGTGCGGGATGGCGTTGGGATTGGTTTTGGATCGTTGCGAGCGGCTTGGTTTTCACACGTGGTGGGCAACAGACGCTCTTCACCGGCTACTTCACTTTCGAATTGATCCTGGGAGCTTTGCTTGCTGTCCACTATGGCAAGACGCATCCCTGGCGGAGCGTGTTGGGACTGGTGGTCATCTCGTGCAAGCCGACGTTTGTGCTGCCGATCGCGGGGTTGATGTTGTTTCGCGGCAACATTAAAGCTGTAACGTTGGCCGGAGTGATCTCGTTGGTTCTTGCGGTCGCTTGTTTCGGCTGGTTGATCCAGTCGGGTTCGGCGGCGGAATTGATGTCCGATATCGGCACCAGCCAAGATGTTCACCGGAGCGACGACTACGAACTGCCAGCTAACACGTGGACGCGTATCGACCTCTTAGCGATCGTTGCGAAATGGACCGATTGGGTGCCCGGTGATGCAACTCATTTGGTGTGGATGATCGGGCTGCTGTTGCCCGCCGCGATCGTGTTGATGGTCTATCACCGCCACAATTGCGACGACGGTGCGGCGACGGGACTCAGCGGCGCGATCGTGCTGCTGACCTCCTTGGTCGCCATTTTTCATCAGGTCTACGATGTGATGATTTTGACGCCGGCGATCGTTGCAATTTTGATCGCGTTGCGACCGGCATGGGATGCGTTGAGCTGGCAAATGCGGATGTTTTTGGCGATCTCGATGTTGATGCCCGCTCTGAATTACGCTTCGAGTTTGATGGTCTTAAATCGCTTCCAGATCGATGGTTTTGCGAAGGATGTTGTCACCAGCCTGAACGCGATTTCACTGCTAATCGCCTGCGTGGTGCTGCTGGTTTTGGCCTGGAACCGTTGTGGTGGCAGAGCAAACCGAGCCTCCGTTTAAAGTACTCGCCGGCACGCGCTAGCGTCCGGTTTCTTTGGACCACCGCACGCCATCGCATGCCCATCAATTCGCCTCGATACAAACATTTAATTGCTTTCGTCGAGGGGCGCGATCGGCACTGCAGCACGCCGCCCAGCCGTTTATACTGAGACTCGTATGGCTAGTTCGAATTTGCCCCGTTCACCGAGGAGCTGAGAATGATGAAACTCACGCGTCGCAATCTTTTGCAATCCACGATCGTCGCTGGCGTCGCCGCTTCGAGTGTCACTACCGCAACGACCGTGTCGGCTGCTAATGATTCCAACGTTCAATCGCTTCCCGAGGGCGCGGTGATTCTGTTTCAAGGGGATTCGATTACCGATGCCCGCCGCGATCGCAAGAAACAGACGGCGAATCAATCGGCTGGGCTTGGCGATGGCTATCCGTTTCTGATCGCCGGTGGTTTGTTGGAGTCGCATCCGGCCAAGCGGTTGCAGATCCACAATCGTGGGATCAGTGGAAACAAGGTCCCCGATCTTGCGAAGCGTTGGCAAGCAGATTGTTTGGATCTGAAGCCGAACATCTTGAGCATCCTGGTCGGTGTGAACGACATCTGGCACAAGCTCAACGGCCGCTATGACGGTTCGGTCGCGGTCTACGAAAGTGGCTACCGCGAACTGATAGAGGGAACGTTGTCGGCGCTGCCCGATGTTCGCGTTGTCGTTTGCGAACCGTTTGTGCTGCGATGTGGTGCGGTCAACGACAAGTGGTTCCCCGAATTCGATCAGCGACGCGAGGCGGCGCTTCGCGTTGCCGAGTCGATGAGCCTGACCGTGGTTCCGTTCCAGCAGATGTTCGACAAAGCGATCGACGAAGCCCCGCCGGCCTACTGGGCAGCCGATGGCGTCCATCCAACGCTGGCCGGCCACACGCTGATGGCGAAGACCTGGCGAGAAACCGTCGGCGTCTAAATCGGCATCGACGAAGAGCATCGATAGAGATCGCTTCACCGCGTGGGCATCATCCCACGCGGTTTCTTTTTATAGACGCCGCGTCCGCGCGGGCACGCGGTTGAAGATCGGCTGGCGTTACCCGAGTGGGACGGATGTCCCGTCGGTTAGCCGTCGATCACATCGGCCATTTCGAAGTCTTGTTCGACCGCTTCGTTCTCGGGGAAATCGAACGACTTGATGTAGCTCTTGCCTTCGCCGATCGGCGTCCCGTAGGGAGCGTATTCGGGGTTGGCATCGACGCCGCTGAAGCCCTGGATTGAGACGATCTGAGGCCCGCCGGTGAAGCCTGTTCCGTCGGCTGAGGAATCGAATTTTCCGTCGACGATCGTTGCCGATCCCGCGGCTCCTGAGTTGCCTTTGGAAGCATCCGGTTCAAACATGATCGTGCCATGTTTCACCGGCTGCCCTTGATAGGTCACCGTTCCGGAAATCGGGTAGCGTTCGATGCCCGTGGGGCCACACCCGGTCATCAGTACGATCAAAGGGATGGCTGATGCCAACCGCAGCAGGCGAGATGATGCACCGCAGGCTGGCCGTGCTTTTTGGTTTTGAAATTGCAGATCCATCATGAGTCTAGATTCCTTGCACCTCACCCGAGGCGCGGCTGGCGGCAGCGCGGTAAGTGGTCATGTCGATGGTTTCGGATAGGAAGCGAACCGATCCGTCCATCATTCCCATCATGCATCCGCCGGGGTGTTGGGACCCGTATCCGCCGTTGTTGAAGGTCATCGTGAAGCCGCCGTTAACCGCGGCATTGATTGGCCATTTGTGATTCTTGCTCGACAGCAACGCGACACCGTTGTACCAGTACAATCCGCGGGTCCATGCACGATAGAAACCGTATTTCTGATACGACAGTTCGCCGATCCCGATCGTGTTGGTCGTGCCATCGAGGATGTCGGCGAAGCGAAGGTTGCTGCGCAGTTGGAAAATGCCATCGGTCGCGTATTCGCCAAAGCTTGCGTTCTCCCGCGTCGTGTCTCGCGTGTACGTCTGCCCGGTCTGGCCGTTGGTTCCAACCGGTCCCGAATTTCCATAGTAATGGCTGGTGTAACAGTCGGCTTCGTTGGCTGCGGTGCTGGTCGAATAGAGTTGCGGACCGCTGGGGCACAGCAGCGTGTCGAGGCGGTTGAGCGAAATTGGCAGGTTCTGAACGTAGTTGCCGTCGTAGCGGACCTGGTCGAACATCGCTTGCTGCTCCATGAACGGCAGTAGTCGGACAAAGATCCCGATCTTGCCGTTGCCATCGATGCTGCACGGCGGAAACCGCTTGTTGATGTCGTGGTAGTTGTGCAGCGCGATGCCAAGCTGCTTCATGTTGTTGGAACACTGCATCCGCCGGGCAGCTTCGCGAGCCGCCTGAACCGCCGGCAGCAGCAATCCGACCAGGATGCCGATAATTGCAATCACCACCAATAATTCGACCAGCGTAAAGCCGCGTCGCGGGCCATGAAGAGGATGGATTCGCTTCATGATTTGGCACCTCTCGATAAGAAAAAAAGAATCCCTGCGGCAGGAAACACTGCCTTTCGTCAGGATGCCCAAGGGCGGCAGGGCTGTCCGCCTGGGCTGGATAACGGGCTATCGTAACGCATAGCGGCCCGTGGCGGCAACCAGAATGATGGGCGGAAATGAATCAGATGCGCGTCGTGGTTTGAACTAAGCGAATCGAGTCAGAAGAGCGTGATTGACCTGAGGCTGGATTCGCTTGGACGCGCTGTCGGCGGATTCGATCGACGTGGCGTCCGAAGAGGCATCGGTTGGCTGGCGGTTGCTTATTCGCTCGATTCAAAATCGATCATCGTCTTGGGAACGATCGCCACGCGGAGGGCGTTGAGTACCGCGACGATGTCGATCACTTCTTGGCTGATCGCGCCGGCGACGGGAGGCAAATAGCCGGCCGCGGCGATTGTCATCCCGATGATGCTTAGCGCCATTCCGCCGATCGCACTCTGCATCGCGATCCGCCGCATCCGCCGGCTGATGTGTAAGAATTCATCGATCTTCCGTAGCGAGCTGTCCATCACGACGACATCGGCTGCCGACGTGGTCACATCGCTGTTCTGGCCGAACGCGATCCCCACCGTCGCGGCCATCAGCGCCGGTGCGTCGTTGATCCCATCTCCCACGTAGATGCTGTTCGCCTTGGCGGTCTCGGCGTTGACGATCGCCAGTTTCTGTTCGGGGCTTTGGCTGCTGTAGACGCTCTGGATGCCAACTTGTTCGGCCAGATAAGCGACTTCCGATTCCCGATCGCCCGAGACCAACATAGTTCGCGAGATGTGATGCAAAGGGCCCAAGTGGCCGATGAAACGGGCCCCGTCGGTTCGCGGGGTGTCGCGGAATCGGTAGGTCGCCGCGTACTGTTCATCGATCAAGATCACGCACTCCAGTCCCGCTTGTTGATCGGGAAGTTGTGACGCTAGTTCTGGTTGTTGTTTGAGCAGCTTGTTGCGGCTGGTGACCCGCACCGAAGTCTCGCCGACCTTGCCTCGCAAGCCTGCGCCGGGCCGCTCGCTGACCTCGCCAACGCTTAGTAGCGTGAGCCCGGCGGATTCAGCTGCCGCGACGATCGCCCGCGATAACGGATGTTTGGAATAGACTTCCAGACTGGCAACCCACTGCAAAACGTCGGCTTCCACAAATCCTGACGCCACAACTTGGGATGTCAGATTGGGTTTGCCGTACGTCAGAGTGCCGGTCTTATCGAAGATCAACGTGCGGCAGGTGTCAGCAGTTTCCAGTGCCGAGGGATCGCGGACGATGATCGCTCGCCGCGCGGCCAGCGAGATCGATCCGATGATCGCAACAGGAATTGCGATCAGCAACGGACAGGGTGTAGCGACGACCATCACGGCTAAAAAGCGAACCGGATCGCCCGACATCGCCCAGGCGGCGATCCCGATCGCGACGGCCAACGGTGTGTACCAAGCACCCAGTTTGTCGGCCAGTCGCCGCATCTGCGGCTTGTTCTGTTCGGAGGCCGCCATGACTTCCATGATCTTGGCGTAACGGGAATCGATCGCCAGTTTGTCGGCTCGAATCAGCAGCGCCGTTTCGCCATTGATCGCGCCGGAGAGGACTGCCGAGCCGGGCGTCTTGGACATCATGTAGGGTTCGCCGGTCAGAAACGATTCGTCCATCACGCCGTGCCCTTCCACGACGCTCCCGTCGATCGGGCAGATCTCGTGAGGGAAGACCGAAACGATGTCGCCGATCGCAAGTTCCTGCAGTGGAACGTCGACGACCGATGCTCCCTGTTTGCGATGCGCGACCGATGGCATGCGTTTGCTGAGCGCTCGCAGTACCGACGACGCGCTGCGGACGGCGTAGGCTTCCAACGCTTCGCCACCGGAGAGCATCAACACGACTAACGCCCCCGCCAGATATTCACTCAACAACGCCGATGCGACAATCGAAATTCCCGCCAGCAGGTCGGAGCCAAACTCGCGCCGCAACATCTTCTGCAGCAGGTCGAAGACCAACGGCACACCACCAAAAACGAACACCGCCCAGAGTGGAATGTTTGCCGCCATCGGACTGCTGGCCGTGCCGAACCGCAGTACCAGATGCACGCTGATCATTGCGACGGTAAAGATCGCGATCAGCGTTTCACGCGATTTCCACGTGGCAGGTGCGGGGGATGCTGGCAAGGGAAATCTCGCATTGTGGAAGGGAGCAAATCCGTTGGCGCTTGGGCGATGTGAACCAATGTTTCCATTTGTCGATGCGAGCCCGAGAGATCGCCAGCGCCAAAGGCTAGGACGTTGTTTGGTGGGTCGTTTGCAGCAGACGCTGGCGCAGTTCCGATTCGCCGACGGTCAGTGCGATCTCGATTCCGACAGCTCGCAGCGGCAGGCGGCCGATTCGCGAGGTTCTTAGTTTGACGAGATCCTTGTGCGTGCAGAGGATCGCTTCAGCCGCAGGGTGTTGGTCGACCCAGGCGGTGAGCGTTTCGATATCCTTGCGGTCGAAGCGGTGGTGATCGGGAAAGGTTTTACTGTCGATCAGCGTGGCGCCACAATCGGTGACCGTTTTTGCAAACGCGTCCGGATTGCCGATCGCACTGAAGACCAGCACCTGTTGCCCGCGTAGCGTTTCGATCGGCAACGGATCGGCGGCGTGCGTCAGTAGCGCCGACGGTGCGTGGACCGATTCAACCCAAGTCGCCGTGGCGGCGTACCGTTGCACCGTCTCGCGGATCTGTCGTCGATCCGCGTCCGATGCGGCATCGCTGCGCGTCAGGACCACGACGTCGGCTCGCTTCAAACCTTTTAACGATTCACGCAACATGCCGCGTGGCAGTTGATACCCATATCCAAACGGGCAGCTAGCGTCGATCAAGACGATGTCCAAATCGCGGTGCAGTCGGCGGTGTTGGAAACCATCGTCCAACAGGATGACTTCGGTCTCCAGTTCTTCGACCACAACACGTGCACCCTCGACACGATCGGGATTTTGAACATGAGGCACGTCGGGCAGGCGTTCTTCCAGTTCCAACGCCTCGTCGTTCACTCCGCTTGCATCGGCACCGTAGCCACGACTGACGATCGCCACGCGAAGGCCTTCGTTGCGCAGCACGCGAGCGATCCAGGCGACCATCGGCGACTTGCCCGTTCCGCCGGTCGTGATGTTGCCAACCGAGATCACGGGAACGTCGGCATGTTGGATCAACGAAGCGTCGCGATCGTATTTGCGATTGCGCAGCGTCGTCGCCACGCCGTATGGGATCGCCGCGACGCGAGTCGCCATGCGCAACAAACGAGCCAGCGGATCTCTCCGCTGGCCCGACATGATAGGACGAATATCCATTTACAGCGATTCGATGACCGAGTTGAACGTTGCGCTAGGCCGCATCGCGTTGCTCAGCTTTTCTGGATTGGGCTGATAGTAGCCGCCCAAATCGACAGGTTGGCCTTGAGCATCGCTCAGTTCGGCGACGATCTTCGCTTCCTGATCGGCCAACTGGCTGGCGACGGCTGCAAATCGTTGTTGCAGTTCGGCGTCTTGCGTTTGCGCGGCCAGTGCCTGAGCCCAATAGAGCGTCAGATAGAAGTGGCTGCCACGGTTGTCGATCTCTTTGACTTTTCGCGACGGCGACTTGTCGTTGTCCAGGAATGTTCCCGTCGCGGTGTTCAGCGTTTCCGCCAGAACCAACGCTTTCTTGTTGCCTGTCTTGGTCCCCAGATCTTCCAGCGAGACAGCCAATGCCAAGAATTCGCCTAACGAATCCCAACGCAGGTGCCCCTCTTCGACAAACTGCTGAACATGTTTGGGAGCCGATCCGCCAGCACCGGTTTCGAACAGGCCACCGCCGGCCAGCAGCGGTACGATCGAAAGCATCTTGGCGCTGGTTCCCAGTTCGAGAATTGGGAACAGATCGGTCAGGTAATCTCGCAACACGTTACCGGTAACTGAGATCGTGTCCTTGCCTTCCTTCGCCCGTTGGCAGGCGTGCAGGGTGGCTTCGACAGGTGGCATGATCTGGATGTCCAAGCCTGCGGTATCGTGTTCGGGCAGGTACTTGTTCACCTTGGCGATCAGGTTGGCGTCGTGGGCGCGGTTGGCATCCAACCAGAAGACGGCGGTCGCGCCGGTCGCTCGGGCGCGGGTGACGGCCAGTTTGACCCAGTCGCGGATCGGCGCGTCTTTGGTTTGGCACATCCGCCAGACGTCACCGGCGGCAACTTCGTGTTGCATCAGCGTCTCGCCCTGCCCGTCGACGACGCGGACGGTTCCATCGGCTGGGATTTCAAAGGTCTTATCGTGCGACCCGTACTCTTCGGCCTTCTGTGCCATCAGGCCGACATTCGCGACGCTGCCCATCGTGGTCACGTCGAACGCGCCGTTCTTTTTGCAGAAGTCGATCGTCGCTTGGTAGACGCCCGCGTAGCAGCGGTCGGGGATGACAGCTTTCATGTCGTGCAGCTTGCCATCGGGGCCCCACATGCGACCGGAGGTGCGAATCGCGGCGGGCATCGACGCGTCGATGATCACGTCGCTAGGGACGTGCAGGTTGGTGATCCCTTTGTCCGAATCGACCATCGCCAATTCGGGACGCTTTTCCATTTCGGCAGCGATGGCGGCTTTGATTTCGGCTTGTTTCGCTTCGTCCAGTTTGCCGAGCTTTGCGTACAGATCGCCCAGGCCGTTATTCGGGTTGAAGCCGATTTCGTCGAGCTCCGCAGAATACTTTTCGATCACGTCGCTGAAGAAGACGCGGACGGCGTGTCCGAAGATGATCGGGTCGGAGACCTTCATCATCGTTGCTTTCATGTGCAGCGAGAACAGGACGTTGTTCTGGCGAGCGTCTTCGATTTCTTTGGCGAAGAAGGCTTGAAGTTTGCTGCGGCTGATCCGCGATCCGTCGATGATCTCGCCGGCTTGAATCGGGAAGTCCTTTTTCAGCACGGTCACCGAACCATCGGCTGCGACCAGTTCGATCCGAACGGTGCCGGCGGCGGCCATCTCATGAGATAGTTCGCTGCCGTAGAAGTCACCGTCGTCCATCGACGCCACGTGCGACTTGGAATCGGCTGACCAAGCGCCCATCGAGTGTGGGTTCTTGCGGGCGTACTGCTTTACTGGAGCGGCGACGCGGCGGTCGGAGTTGCCTTCGCGAAGGACGGGATTAACGGCGCTGCCAAGCACTTTGGCGTAGCGGTCGCGAATCTCTTGCTCGGCATCGGTTTTCGGTTCGGCCGGGAAGTGGGGCAGTTCGTAACCGTGCTGTTGCAGTTCGCTGATCGCGGCGTTCAATTGCGGGATCGAAGCGCTGACGTTGGGCAGTTTGATGATGTTCGCTTCGGGAGTCTTGGCGAGTTCGCCGAGTTCCGCCAAGGCATCGGCCTGCTGTTGGTTGGCGGGCAGGCGGTCGGAGAAGTTCGCCAAGATGCGGCCGGCTAGCGAGATATCTTTTGTTTCGACATCGATCCCCGCTGCGGTTGCAAACGCGCGGATGATCGGCAGCAAAGAACCTGTGGCCAGGGCGGGAGCTTCGTCGGTTTGCGTGTAAATGATCTTTGCTTGGGCCATGGATGTTCCTTTGGATGTCGGGCTACGGCAAATACCGTAGTGACCGTTCTGAATAACGTTGAGTGAGTTGTCGTTGGAGGCGAATGGGGACGCAGTTCCTCCGCGGCAAGGGAGGGGCCACGCGTCGAACCTGCAATCGGCATCCGACGCGATTGTAACGGGGAAAGGTCAGCCGATGTAGCCGCCACGTTCCGCCGGGGACGACTTGTCGCAGGGCGAAACCGAACTGCCGAGCTGAGGAATCGTCGATGTTTGTCGATCCGATGACCCAACGTGTCACGCCGGCGAGCGACACTGCGGACGTTGTCATCACGCGTCGGCGTCGGCGGGCGAACTGCCAACTGTGGCAGAGGCTTGCCAGACACGCCGCTGGTTAAAAACATTGGACGATTCGACAGGGAGGCTTCCACAATGGTTCTTGATTCCGCGTTTTCGACAGTTTCGCATTGCCAAAACCAAGTCACATCGTGCGGCTTGGGATTGGCCGATAACTTTGCTCCCGCCGCGGCTGCCGCCGAAGTGCTGGCTGCGGCTCGACTCCAGCCTCGGGCGTATCAGCGGCGGATGGTCGTCGCGGCGCTGCAGATGGTTGCTGGTCGGCAGCGGGCGCCGGACGGGCACTTGGCTCCGGCGGCGGGGCGTGTTTTGGTGGAGAGTCCCGTTGGCAGCGGTAAGACGGTGATCGGACTGGCGATTGCCAGCGCGCTTCAGCGTGCGACCGGATGCCGCGTCGGCTGGGCTGCGATGCGGAGGAACTCGTTGGCTCGCGTGGCTGCGGAAAACGCGTTTCGGGATTTCAACCTGGATCTGCAAACGATCAGCATGTTCGACAAGTCGCCGGCAGACGTCGACCTGTTGGTTGTCGATGAAGTCGCCTGCGGAGGAACGGCGCAGATCGAACGACTGCACCGGCAACTGCATCCCCGGTGGACTCTGGGCCTGGCGGCAAACAGCGATCCGATCAAGGCTTGTTTCGACCGCGTGATCCGCGACGCGGGCGTATCTCAATTGATTGCCGATGGGCATTTGAGTCCGTACCGGCATTACACGCTTGACGAGTATACGCCGGCGGTGGTTGCGAAGCTGTTGATGGAAGAGCCCGATCGATGGGGCCAGTCGTTAGCGTTTTTCCAACGCCGCCAGCAGGGGCTCGCCTGTGCCGGTCTGTTGCAGGAGCAGGGAATCGCTTGCGAGCTGTTGGGGACCGGGGCGCATCGGGAGCGGCAGTTGGACGCGTTTGAACGAGGAAGCGTGCGTGTTTTGATCAGCACCGCAGCGGTGCCCGAATCGATCGATTGCCCCGAGCTGAAAACGGTCTTCTGTCGTCCGGCGGGGCGCAGCAGCATGTTGGACATGGCGGGGCCGGTGTTTTGCAAGTCGGTGGGGCAGCCGATCAAGCAGATCGTGCAATGTCGGCAGGCGGCTTGGCCCATGTGGAAGAGTATTCCGGCGGATGAGCAATTTGTAGGCGGTCAGGGTGGTTGGCGGAGCGTGGCGGTGAATCGGCAGCTGGCGAATATCGTTGCTCCGTCGGATCCGCTTCGGTTGGCGTCGGAGTTCCCACGGCAGGAGGATTTTTTACTTGGGAGGGAGCGGTTGCGGTGTGCCAACGCGAGTCGCAGCGTCAGGTTTTAGGGTGCGTCAATTTAGCATCGAGCCGCTTTTTGATAGCACACCGCCACGGCTGACCTTGCATCGTGGGAAGGAGTTTGGCTATTGAAGCAGGTTGTGGTTGGGATGCTGCGCGTTCGCTTCGTTTTTGGTGCCTTGGTCGTACTGGAAAGCTGGCTGCGTCTGCAGCTTGGATCGACATCCGTCGTTTGACAGAAAACAAAGGTCGCAGATATGTTCGGGCTCACTTTGAGATACGCAACCGTAGGGATTCTGACTTTAATGACGCAGCATGTCTTTGCCCAAATCACCCCCTCTCGAACGAGCCCTGGAACCGCACAAGCGGTCGTTCGTCTAGAAGACCAATTGATCAACGGCTTGCGGGCCACGCGTGATGAACAGCAAGCGTTTCTGAGAAGCGTTGTCGTGCTCAGCGAGCAGGGAAAGTTGGACAAGCGATTGATCAACGCGATTTACGTTTGGGCTCGCCGGCGTCAGCCGCTCTATCCGTTCCCCTTCTTTGAACGGGGGCTTCGGATCGAAGCACAGAAACGTGGGATCGCTTTGCCCGTCGTCAATCTCGTGCAGCGAGTTGGTGGCGTTACGCCCCCTGCCCCGCTACTGCGCTAGCCACCCTCTATCGCCTCACCACAACGGAATCCCCGCCGCCCTAACGCTAAAGGACAAGCATCGCCGTTTTCCCGTCCACCAGCACACAAAGCTAAAGGACAGGCATCGCGAGAATCCAATCCAGAGCAAAAGGACAGGCATCGTCGGGGCGGCAAAGGACAGGCATCGTCGAGTTTCGATCAGGATTCACCCGAATTACCGCTTGGTAAGAGGCGTGGGATCCTGGAGAACGCGTTTCAGGATGGCTGGAGTAGTACCGCTGGGGGCCTCCTGGCTCAGTAGGCCGCTACTTTTTGCCGTCCGTCGACGACACTAGCTGGCGTTGGCTTGAAGATCTTGAAGCTGGAGGCGTTTGAGAAGGTCACGCCGTCGGTTTGAGGGCGAGGCATGATTTGCGATCTGCCCTATCGGCGAGGATCGCCTGGACCGATTGGTTGCCCATTGCGAAGAAGCAGCCTCGGAGGCGGGGAGTATGCAGCATTCGGTCGAGCCGTTTCTGCCAAGTCTCAATGCTCGTCTCTAAACGACAGAAGACGTCTTTTACGGCCGCGTCCATGCTCGCTTTGCCATCGCGAAACATACGTCCGGTGTTCTCGACCAGCAGCAAATAGCTACCCAGCGGGAACGTCTCTAACATTCCCGCTCTGCTGCGTTCGTCTTTGACTCGGCGATCTTCGATTGGGACGAGCCAATGGTCCTGCTCCATCGAACCGGCCAGCTCGCTTGCCTGCACACTGCCTTGGAGTGCCGCGCGGAGCCTGGACAACTGGCCTTTGCAGCGGACGTGATCGATTCGCTGCTTGATCGACGAGTAGCGACTTTCTTCGGGGGTGTCAGCGAGTCCCGCCGCCAGGGGATTCAGGTCGATGTAAGCCGATGTTGCCAGCAGCGCTTCGGTATCAAGAATTGCAATACTTTTGTAGCGTCCTTCCCAAAACGCGCCGCGGCAATGATCGGCTTTGTTCGCCATTCGCGCCAGCGGTTCTTTGAGCGACTTCATGAACCAACCGAGGTTCTTCAGACGTTTTCGAAGCTGAGTCACTCGTTTCTTCTTTTTCGCGTGTTGCCTGATCCAGCCTGCAACCGCTTTGTCGTTGCCAAAATCGAGCTTCTTGGGCGGATAGACTGCGATCCATCGCCGGACCACTTCGCCCGCAGACCACTGGTCGGCATCGTCCGGGGCTAAGCGGCAAAGTACGTGCAAGTGATTGTTTAAGACCGAGAAGCCGCCGACCGAGATAGCAAAGTTCTCGGTCAGTTTTTCTAACCGATCTTCGATCCACTGCTTGCGGTCCTCGCTGCCATCGACCATCAAGAACGCTTGCCGAACGCAGCGGGAAATGCAGTGGTACCAGCGAGTAATCGACGGATCGACCAAGTTCTTTCGAGCCATTGTCATCGGAATGTCTCCCTGAGATGTTCACTGCCTTTGTATTCTATGTGAGGGCGTCCGGTTAAACAAGTTGAAGTGCCTGTCCTTTGGAGCTTTTGGAGCTTCCACTTAAGGTTCCTGCCGAACTCGACCGGTTTGAGGGAGGTGTGAACCTCTGCGATTCAAGCGTGTCTGTGAGCGTGTATTCCGGATCGACGCGCGTCGTCATACATTGGACAATTAGTCAAACCTCAATCCGCCGCATTTCACATCGTTCGGGATCTCAACGCATGGAAGGTCGATACGACGAGGCGCCCGATTCGGATACCAATGGGCAACAACGCTACGAGCGGATGGTGTTGTTCATTTTGGCATCCGTGCAGTTCATCACAATTGTCGACTTCATGATCGTGATGCCGCTGGGACCTCAACTGATGCGGACTCTGCAGATCAACCCGACTCAGTTTGGGCTGATTGTCTCCTCCTACACCTTTGCCGCCGGGGTCGCAGGAATCGTCGCATCTTCGCTCGCCGACAGGTTCGCCCGCCGTACGACATTTCTCGTCCTGTTCGCCGGTTTCCTGCTAGGGACGCTTTGTTGTGGTTTGGCTGCCTCCTATGGGGTGCTACTTTGGGCCCGAGTTGTGACGGGAGCATTTGGCGGCGTTTTGGGAGGAATTACGATGGCGATCATCGGTGACGTCTTTCCCGAGCAACGCCGTGGACGGGCGACCGGCACGTTGATGACCGGATTCGCTTTAGCATCGGTTGCCGGAGTGCCGTTTGGATTGGTTCTCGGCACCAACTTCGGTTGGCAGATTCCGTTTATTGTGTTAGCCGTGGGCGGGGGGCCAATTCTCATCTTGGCGCGTGTCGCATTGCCTCGACTGGATTCTCATATCCACGATGTCCAAACCAATCCGTTGAAGTCGCTCGTTGAAACGTTTGCCCATCGCAACCATTTGAGAGCGTTTGCGTTAATCGTAGCGTTGATGATCGGCAGCTTCACTGTCTTTCCCTATCTGAGTGCCTACCTGGTAAGCAATGTGGGAATGTCGGAGAACCAATTGCCGCTGATCTACATCGTTGGCGGCGCGTTGACGTTTGTTGCGGCGCCGATCGTGGGGCGGTTAGCCGACCACTACGGCAAGCGGAGGATCTACCGAATTGTCGCGCCCGCATCGGCGCTGATGTTGTTTGTTGTCACCCATCTTCCTGCAACTCACGTTGCAATTGCCGTGGCTGCGTTCGGTGGGCTGATGGTTTGCAATGTCGGTAGAATGATTCCGGCGATGGCGATCGTGACCAGCAGTGTGCGACCAGAACGCCGCGGTGCATTTCTAAGTGCCAATTCGTCGGTTCAGCATGTTGCCAGCGGTATCGGAGCCTATCTAGGCGGGTTGATCGTGGTGGAAGCCGGCGACGGAAAGCTGGAAAATTTTGGCACCGTCGGGTGGATTGCTGCTGCGGCGACGCTTGTCACGCTGTGGCTGGTGGGACGCGTGGAAGTCGCGGGCGATATCAACCCGCTGGCAACTCCATCCGCGGCGTCGCTAGCCATCGCTGCCGCAGCAGAAGCTTCTGTCGACGCAGGAGAAGCGTTGGTGGGACTCAGCGGCGAGCATCAAACAGTCAAAGACGTCTCGACTAATGTTCCAGTCGACTGAGTCGCGCTCCGCTGAATTCGGTCAGCGACGCTTCGGTAAACGAGAACGATACTGCCAAACGGGGCCACGCCATGCTGCATCGGTAGGAACGTCGCTTTAGTCCCGAACTGCGTTTGCGGCTCGGTTTGGTGTTCGTCAATGAGAGACGTTTGCACGCCCTATCCTGCCTGGGCTGCGGCATTGAGATTGGTGGGGGGATTGCCGCCCAACCTGATTGCAGAACTCTCCGGTAAAGCTGAGTTTCCAACTCCGCTTACCGCGGTTTGAGCCCGGAAATCTGGCAGCTGACGGGGGCAACGCGGAAGTGCATGTCCTTTGCTGATTTTCCGAGGTACCTGCAATTTCTGGCTGCCCATCCGAGCTAGGGAATTGCAATCAAAGGTACATTCTGCTGAGGGGGAGACCCATTTTGGTTGCCAGTACGCAGGCTCCCGTTCCATTTGCCTGACGTCGGGCCAGCTTGTCCGTTTTCGACGTATCCCCACTTACCGAGGAACTTGCATTCATTCTGCGGAGTTTCGTAGAGTTCCCACTTGAACCATCCCGTTTTCCCAGCGAAATGCCAAAGTCCCTTGATGTAGACGGCATCATTTGGGGTCGCGCCATTATTGGGCGAATTGGGACCCGGGAGCGGCCCGGTGGACGGAATTGGTGGAGTCTGTTGACGGTTCTCAATCTGTTTCCGCACCTGCGTGAATGTACCGTTTCCGAATTGAGTTTCGTACTTTCCGGATCCCAATTGATCCTGGCCGCTCTTCATTAGGGTAACCATTGCGTCAATTTTAGGTCCGCCAGCAGAGTCGTATTTAGAGTGCCATTTCGAGTTGAGTGTCGGGTCCGACTGGGCGGATGCACCGCCAACCAGAACGGCGGTGGCGGCGAATAGCACGATTAAACGCGTGAGGAATCGCATGTCGGTCTCCAGAGGAGGGCAAGAATGGCATCGGAGCCGGCTACATAAACCAACACCGCGCTAGCGGCCGTATTCTATTGGATTCTTGGAGGTCGCGAGTGAATTAGCGATGATTTGGTTGGACGGACTGCAGTTTACCGCTGCGAACGCTTGGAAATCCGGCTACTGTCGGAGCGGCAGCGCAGGTGCCTGTCCTTTCCCGTTTTGAGATTGGTGGGGGGATTGCTGGGCATCCCTGTTTGTTGTGTTCTCAGAAGATGCGGCCGGAGTTTTAGCTCCGCTTTTTTGCTATTTGAGCTTGGAAATATGGCCGCTCCCGGAGTGGCAGCGAGAGTGCCTGTCCTTTCGCATTTTTTTCCCGTTTCGCTGAACAGGGCCCGTGTTTTCGCTTGGGGGACTGCTATTTGAGCCTGGAAAACTGTTTGCAATCAGAGGCGTCGCGAAAGTGCCTGTCCTTTCGGGTTTGGTGGGATGATTGTTGGTGGGGAGGCGTGTGCCGATCGGGGGTGGATGGTGGCGCGACGTTTTGCCTGTCCTTTATCGACTTTCGTCTTTGAGGGTAGAATTTATCGCTTTGCTACGTTCCTTGGCTCCGTTGGGGGCGGTGCGGGCAACGCGTTTCCAACTATGCGGAATTCTGTACCTTGATCACGAAGATTACCGGCAAGCTTGCTTCGCTGAACGATGAGTCGGCGGTTTTGGATATTCCTCCGTTTGAGTACGAGGTCTTTATTCCCGATTTCACGCGGCGACAGTTGCAGGGAAAAATCGGCTCCGATATCGCTTTGCACACGTTGAATTATATCGATGGCAACGCTGCTCAAGGCGGTCGACTGTCACCTCGCCTGGTCGGTTTTATCGCGCCGGTGGAAAAGCAGTTCTTCGAGCTGTTCTGCAGCGTCGACGGTGTCGGCGTCAAGAAAGCGTTGCGGGCGATGGTCCGTCCGGTCAAAGAGATGGCGGTGATGATCGAGCAGCAGGATGCAAAATCTCTGTCCAGCTTGCCTGGGATCGGGCCGGCGACTGCGGAGCGGGTGATCGCTAAGCTTCGTCGCAAGATGCCCCGGTTCGCCCTGCTGGTCGGTCGCGATGCAACTCCCGAAGATGGCGACGATCAATCGGATGTCGTTCGCGATACGTTCGACGCGCTGCTGGCTCTGGGACATGGCGAGGCCGACGCTCGCCAATTGATCGACGAAGCGATGGCAAGCAAGAAGAAGTTCAAAGATACCGAGTCGCTGCTGACGGCGATCTATCAGAAAAGTAGCCAATAGGTTTTGACGTAAACTCGTTGGAGTCGAGGCCTGCATGGACCTCGCGGTTCAGGTCGGCTGAAGCCTTGACTCCAGCGCGTCTGTCGACTGAAGCCTTGACTCCAGCGACTCGGGTGACTCCAGCGCTGTCTTTCTGTTTTCGGCTGCACTAAAATAGCCAGCGGCAGCGAGCGACTGTGGGCGTTGCCACGCGTTTGCTGGAACCGGAGCTCTCCTTGGTGAATCCTCCGATGCTGTCCGAATTTTCCTAGAGAGAGCCGATCATGTTTCGTCAACTGAGCCTCGTGTTCCTATTCGCTGTGATCGCCAGCCCCGTGTGGGCCAAAGAGCCGACGCAGGATCTGCCGTCGACGGAAACGCCCGCGGTGGTGAAGGCTTGGGTCGAAAGCCATCTCGAAAATCTGATCGCCAATTACCGCTGGTTTCACACCCATCCAGAACTCTCGTTCGAGGAACGCGAAACCTCCGCTCGGATTGCGAAACTGTGGCGTGAAGCCGGCTTCGATGTCACAACCGAGGTCGGTGGTTTTGGAGTCGTTGCGATCCTCGAAAATGGCCCCGGTCCTTGCTTGATGTTGCGAACCGATCTGGATGCATTGCCGTTAGTCGAGAAAACGCAATTGGCTTATGCGTCGCAGGTGACGACCCAAAACACCGACGGTACCGACACCGGAGTGATGCACGCCTGTGGCCACGACGTTCACATGACCAACCTCGTTGGCGTCGCTCAATTCCTGGCCGGCCATCGCAATCTGTGGCAGGGCACTCTAATGTTGGTCGGCCAGCCGGCAGAGGAACGTGGGGCGGGAGCCAAGGCGATGCTCGAAGATGGCCTGTTCACTCGTTTTCAAAAGCCCGACTTTGCAATCGCGCTTCATGTGGGAAGCGATGTTGCGGCGGGGAAGGTGGAAACGTTGGCAGGCTTCGCGATGGCAAACGTCGACAGCGTCGATATCACGATGATCGGCCGCGGCGGCCACGGCTCGGCGCCTCACACCACGATTGATCCGATCGTTCAAGCTGCTGCTCTGGTGATGGATCTGCAGACGATCGTCAGCCGCGAAATCAAGCCCTTGGATCCGGCAGTGGTCACCGTCGGATCGATTCACGGTGGGACGAAGCACAATATTATCGGCGACCGCTGCCATCTGCAGCTGACTGTGCGATCGTACGATCCCTTGGTCCGCGAGAAATTACTGGCGGCGATCGAGCGGAAGGCAAAAGCGGTTGCCGTCAGCTTTGCCGCTCCCGAACCGGAGATCAGCATCGCCGAAGGGACACCGTCGTTGAGGAACGACGATCAGCTGGCCGCGCGGATCACCACGGTCTTTCAGAAGTTGTTGGGCGAAGCGAACGTGAGCACGCCGACGCCGTCGATGGGAGGCGAAGACTTCAGTCGCTACGGCCGCGCGGGAGTGCCGATTCTGATGTACCGGCTGGGATCGGTCGAAGCGCGGCGGTTGGAACGCTACGAGGAATTGGGAACCAATCCCCCGTCGCTGCACTCGAGTCTCTACTACCCCGACATCGAACCGACGTTGACGACGGGGCTGCAGACGATGGTTGCGGCCGCGCTTGAAATCCTCGGCAAATAGCACCGGCAGCAAAAGGCTTGCCGGTGTGCGGACCGATCAATCAAACGCTTGCGGACAGCGGCAACTAGATGATGCCGCCGTGAACGCGGACCGGCGTCATATGGCTTGGCTGGTCGAGGAACCAGAAGCGTTCCCATTCATCGACGACCTGGCGAAGGTCTTCGGAGGTGAACAGCAACTGTTTGACACGGTGTTCAGGCCGAGCCGAATAGATTGGCAGAAAGCAGCCGCCCAACGGGCCGAGACATAATGCCAGGGCGGTAATCTGAAATAAACGTCGCATCGCCGTTCCTCCGTGAACGTCTTTGTCTGCCGTGGAAGTCCATTGTCGGGATCCGAGTCTGCTCGGAATCACTACGCAGGAAATCGATCGAACTACATCTCGAAATCTTAATCAGCCAACGGAACGGTCTCCGAAGGCATCGTGTGTTGTCGGGTCGGCGGGCTTGTTCAAACTCTCGTCGGTTCTTCCCAGCGAACCCAATTCGGATTCGGTCTGGTGATTCTCAACAATGCCCGCCGTCAGTTCGGCAACACGCGACTCCATCTCCTTACCTGGCTTGAATGTCACGACATATTTTGCCGGTACACTCACTTGTTTCCCCGTGCGGGGATTCCTGGCCTTTCGGGCAGCCCTTAATTTGACTTCAAAGACACCAAAGTTCCGCAGTTCGATCCGCTCCTCTTTGACAAGCGAATCGATGATTGCATCGAACGTCTTTTGAACGATCTTCTTGGTTTGTTGTTGAGTCAGCCCGACTTCCTCGGAAATCGTTTTGACAATGTCTTTTTTGGTCACAAACTCGATCCCCAAGACGGATGATTCAGCGTTGTAAGTCCTTTGCACGACGCTACTTAGTAAAGCGAAGTGTAGACGCAACCGAACCTGCCGTCAAGATCGACCGATCGCAAGATCGAAACGACCTATACAACCGATACTCTCCGAATCGGCTCTCTAGCCCGTAAACTTCAACAAAGCCGTAAAGATAGTGGTACTAGACGTTGGCTAGCATTTACTAAGCCGATTCCACTTTCGGTTTGTATTTCGCTAGCTCTCACAACTCCCCCGCCGGAATGTCCTGCTTTCCTTTGCTAGCGTCTGCGATACAGCCTGAAAATCGAGCCGTCTCGCTGCACTACAACATGCCGACGGTTTGCGGTTACGCGGTTTTTCGCAAATTGGGGCGAGAGGCTCCCGTTGCGATGGGCTCCTGAAGGGAAGAGCTGCCGAGCGTTCGCTCGACGCCCTCCCCTATCAAAACCTTAGGAGTCCGTCATGAACATCGCCTCAATCGCTTCTCCACCCATCGATCGATCGTCGCTGCGACGCGATCGGAGAACCTCAAACCTCTTCGCCGCCGAGAGTCGACAGTTGGTGGGATTGCTGATCGTCGCAGTTGCTAGCGTTGGAGTTCTCTTTGCCCGGCCAGCCGATGCGGCTGGCATGTTGGTCGCCGACGGCGGGTTGGGGGGCGTGCTGGAGATCAAACAGCAGGATGTCCGCGTGACGATCAACAACGGGATCGCTGTCACGCAGATCGACCAAGTCTTTGTGAATACCGAAAGCCGGATCGTCGAAGCGCTCTACACCTTCCCGGTTCCCCGCGGCGCGAGCGTTTCAAATTTCAGCATGTGGATCAGCGGCAAGGAGATGATCGGAGAGGTCGTCGAAAAGCAGCGGGCTCGCGAGATCTACAACAGCTACAAACGGGTGCGACGCGACCCGGGGCTGCTCGAACAAGTTGATTTCAAGCAGTTCGAAATGCGGATCTTTCCGATCGCCGCCGGTGCGGAACAACGCGTTCGAATCGAATACTACCAGGAACTGCAGCTCGATCACGACTGGGGCACCTACGTCTACCCGCTAGCAACTCAAACCGCAGGCCGCGCGATCGATACGCGGGTGCAGGGCCGGTTTTCGATGAACCTGGAACTTCTCAGCGAGGTGCCGTTGAAGGAACTGCGAAGCGAATCGCACGAGGACGACTTCGTGGTCGTCAACCACACCGAGAGCTATGCTCAGGCGAGCATGGAGCTGACCGAAGGCGATCTTTCCCGCGACATCGTGCTAGCGTTTCAGACCAAACGGCCGCAGACGGGAGTCGATGTTGTCAGCAGTTGGCCCGAGGGAGAAGACGGCTACTTTATGATGACGATCACGCCGGGCGAGGATCTCAGCAGCACGATGGAGGCGATGGATTATGTCTTTCTGTTGGATATCAGTGGATCGATGGCGCGGGATGAGAAGTTGGCGATCAGCCGCCGGAGCGTCGCCGCGTTTATCGAATCGTTGAGCCCCGAGGATCGCTTCGAATGCCTCGCCTTCAACTTGCAACCGACACCGTTGTTTCAAGAAGCTCGCGCCGCGACGGCTGACAATTTGGAAGTCGCCAATGAATTCTTTGCCGCTCAACGCGCCCGCGGCGGGACCGTGCTGGGGCCAGCGCTGAAGATGGCTTACGGATATCGCGATGCCGATCGACCGCTGAACGTTGTCCTGTTGAGCGACGGGCTGACCGAACCGGGCGAGCAATCGGAACTGCTGCGGTTGATCGGAGCCCGACCCGACGGAGTCCGCGTGTTTTGTGTCGGCGTTGGCAACGAAGTGAATCGTCCCTTGTTGGACCAGATCGCGACGCGAGCAGGCGGATTGGCGGCGTTTGTTTCGACCGAGGATAGTTTCCGTCGCCA
This sequence comes from Rosistilla oblonga, assembly GCF_007751715.1. Classification (NCBI taxonomy): domain Bacteria; kingdom Pseudomonadati; phylum Planctomycetota; class Planctomycetia; order Pirellulales; family Pirellulaceae; genus Rosistilla; species Rosistilla oblonga. Next base: position 797,948 of record NZ_CP036292.1, read on the forward strand.
AGCACATCTGATGCGTCAAAAGCTGGTTCGCCCAGCGATCGCCAACCTGTCGGTCGATTTCGCCGATTCACGAATCAGCGAAGTCGAACCGCAACGACTGGGCAATCTGTTTTACGGCACGCCGCTGCGTCTGTTGGGGCGGTTCTCCTCCGGCGGTCCGACTCAGGTGACGATGAAAGGCGAGATCCAAGGGAGTCCATGGGAACAAACCGTCGAGATCCCTTTGCCGACGGAGCGATCGAAAGCCGACAACAGCCTGATCGAAAGGATGTGGGCGTTCCGCAAGGTCTCGCGGTTGTTGGACGAGGAACGAGGCGGATCGGGATCGCGCCAAGCCGAGATCGTGCGGCTGTGCGAAGGCTATTCGATCGTCTCTCCCTATGCTTCGATGCTGGTTTTGGAGAACGACGCCGAATACAAGCGATGGAAGATCCAGCAACGCAACGCGACGCGGTTGAGCCGCGATCGGGCTTCGCAAAAACAGGTCGCCGATAAACTGGCGGCTCTGCGAAACCGCAGCCAGGAGTACCTTGTATCGACGCCAGCGAAACCGGCGGCCACCGATCCGCCCGCTGCAAATAACCAAGACGCTGCGAATAATCAAAGCATCCCCGCCGGCAACTCGCCGGAACCTGCCGCGCCCGGCCAATCACGCTCGCGTCGCGGAGTCGATCTCGATGTGCGTCCCTTCAGCGGAGGCGGCGGAGGCGCGATCGATCCGATCACCGCCACGTTGGCAATTTCCGCTGCCGGAGCGGCCGCCTGGACACGTCGACGCCGTAACCGACCGGCGAAGGTTTGATACCTGCGGGAAGGGTGGACCGGCAGAAGGAGATGCTGGGACGAAGCCTTGGTAGAACATAAACCGACCCGATGTGGAGCGAATCAGCGATGAAGACGATTCCTGTTCCTGTGACGATCACGATCGTCCTGATATCGATTCTTGCCGCGGTCTTTCCGAGCCTCACGTCGTTGCTGGAGCTCGATTTCCAGCGGGCCGCGCAAGGAGAGATTTGGCGTTGGATCAGCGGACACGTGGTCCATTTTGATTGGAACCACTTCTTTTGGGATGTCAGCATGTTCGCCACGCTATCGGCGATCTGTGAATCGAAGTACCGCTGCGTGTACGCTCCCATCTTGATCGGCAGCATGTTGATAATCTCTCTATCGCTAGCGATCGTGTGTCCAGAGATCCATTGTTATCGTGGGCTCTCGGGAATCGACACGATGTTATTCGGATGGTGGGTGATCGATTGGATACGAACGAACCTGCACGCCAAAGATTTGCCGGCGGCGGGCCTGGGAGGAATGATGTTGCTGGGGCTGGTCGGGAAACTCGGCTACGAAGCGGTCTTTCACCAGACGCTGTTTGTCCAGTCGGATGCCTTCGTGCCGTTGGTCGAAGCCCACATTGCAGGGCTGATCTGTGGTGCGACCGCCGCACTGGGTGTGCCTATCGTTCAGAATTGGACTCGAGTTCGACAGCCGATCTCAGTCTGAACGAGGCCGATCGACCCAGCGATAGGCTTGCTTGGAATTGAGCGAGCAGAAGTTGGCGGTCGCTGTGGCTCCCTTTTCTGCGGCGTATTGCATCGCGATCCGCTGCAGATCTTCGTAAGTGGCTCCGCGATCCGAGACGGGCCAATTGCTGGCGTAGATCACGCGGGAATCTCCAAACGCATTCCAGACGACATCCAGGTAGGGGCGATAGAATTCCAGGTCCGTCGGGGCCGGTTGCTTGCTGTGACGGGCCGCGCTTTCCACGAGACCGGAGATCTTGCAGTAGACGTTTTTGTGATCGGCTGCTGCACGAATCCCGTCGCTCCATCCCTGCGGCGGTCGATCGGCCGTGACCGGGACGTTGCCGATATGATTCTGTACGATCGTCAGGCTGGGCAGTCGACGCGCCAATTTGGCGATCACCGCGGGCGTCTCGGGGCCACCGTTGACGTCGAGCGCCAGGCCGCGGTCGGCGAGAGCTTTGAGTGCCGCGAGGTCGTTGGCTTCCAACAGCTTTTTCAAAAGCCCGACCGAGATCCGGATGCCACGAAACAGCGGGTTGGCGGAGAACCGAGCCAGATGTTTGGCGAAGTCGGGTTGGTCGGGATCGATCCGGCCGACAATCCCTAGGACAAACGGATCGTCCGCTGCCAAGTCGAGCAGCCACGCGTTGTCTTCCACCCAGGCGCTCGCTTCGACGATCACCGTCCCCGTCACCGGCCGGTATTGCTTCAGCTCACGCAGGTGTTTTGGCAAGACGGTTCGGTAGAGCGGCCCCGGGCCGGGCCAAGGCACTCCCTGTGGCCTGCTTGGATCGTAGAAGTGCGTATGGCAATCGATGATCTCCAGCGGCGGATCGCTTTCGGTCGCGTGGCTGGTGCCAAGGCAGAGGCCCGTCAATGCGGCGGCACCGCTCTGCAAACAACCACGGCGCGACAGCGTCGCCGCTTTGGATGACTCGGGAGGATTGGACTTCATGGGGCTCTCGCGATCTAGCGGTTGAACGTGGACTTGGTTGAGTTTAGCAGACTCCAGAGGGTGACTTCGTAAGCGTCATTCTTTTGGTCGCCGAGCAGACTGAGCAAGCGCGGCATTTCTTCGGCCGTCGGACAGCGCCAGAATGTAGTCGTGAACATCTGTTCGGCGATGTCCTCCGACGTTTTGCCATCGGCGTTTGTTGGAGCGGGCAGAGACCGGAGACGATTTGAATTGTACGGAGCCCCTAAAAGAAGCCCTGGGGTGAGCCCAGATGCGATCGGTTAGGTTTCGGCGGAACATCGCGTTAGAAGGTGAGGTCGAGCACTCAGCGAACCGATTGTTCGCAGTCGAATCTCGCCATCGAGACGTTTTGGGAAATCGAACAGGCTTACACCGGGAAACTGCTGTTGTACGCTGCTGGTGTCCGAGTTGGTGTTGTTGTAAGTGGTTTGTCGGTAACGGGTTGCGGCCTTTCTGGTGTTGTTGTTGAGCTGTGTGGGGTCTGAAGCTAAGACTGTAGTCGGTGTCGGTGTTATATTCGCTGAGATTGCTTCGGGTAGCTCCGGGCGATTCGGTGTTTGTGTGGGCGTATCTTGTTGTTATTGCCTGCGCGCTTTAAGCGAATAAGGGCACGCAGGTCGCTCCCGCATGAGGGGGCGTCTTGCTTATTCTGACGACGCTAATCGGCAGTCCCGTCGTCGATCAAAACGATCATTCCGTAGTGTCATTATATGTTCAGCTGTGCATGTATCTGGCGCAGGTGACCGCAGGAGTCCTGATTGCCTGGCGTCGAACGGCGCGGAACTCATCCTTTGGCGATCTGCCTGTAAGGACCGCCGGTGGGCGAGGTGCCGGCAACCGAGTTTTGACACGTTTGCGAACGGGGAAATTGTCGCCGACATTCCATCAGTTCGACAAGCAAACTGCCCCGAACAACGCTAATCATTAGCTATACGGAAAGCCAAAGCGAGTTAATTGAAAATGCGTGCCACCAGGTGGGAACGGATTGGTATTAGAGCTGCCGATCATTCCACTTTTCATACCGTTCGACACTGTTCCATTCAGCAACCGATACTTCTTGGAACCGATAAGGCACGAAACCTGTTCAGGACAGCAGCCTTTCTTTTCATGGCCAACGACCGGAGATCCAGCGAGTTCAGTCATTTCGCCCGCCGGATACCGCCAGCAGTGCGAATTAGATTGCTGAAAATCGATGGATTCAATGCTAGGCAAACCGATACCGCGGAATCACTCGCCGATTCGTTCGTGGTTTGTGACCCCTGGGCCTGCCACCGAAAGACGCAAATTTGATTCGCCGTTGAGATCTCGCAAACGCGATCGGAGCATCATAGAGCAGGATGCAGGCCCTGTGCGGGGCGTGCCCTCGCCATGTGAGGGTTTCGCCGAGCTGGACCTCCTTCGGTGAACGTTCGCCTGCATCCCGAAAAATTGAAATCTGCCCTGCCCCGTACGGATCGGCACTGACTGCGACTTGTTTCCGGGCGTTTTCGGAAGCCGATTCCGTGAGCAAAAAGCACGATTCCAATTCCCGTTGGTGGGATCAGTCGACGGACGAAGCCAAAATGGAGTCGCAAATGCAGTCGGTTTCCGATTCGAGCCTACTCGCGGCGACTGCATCTTTGGTTTGATGAAGTTGGTGAAACGAGAATGCAGCAGGTAATCGATCAGGAGATGTTCGACTCCAGCAAAACGAAGGTCTTCCGTTCCAACTATCGCCAAGCGTGAACCGCGTTTCTTGGGAAAGAGCCTCCGGATCGTCGCGGTTTTGTGCTAACGAAACGATCTAGCGCTAAACCCGTCGCTGATTTTTCAACACACGCTCGGCAAATTGTGGATGAGGCTGGGGATCCGGGGCGGCAGCTCGGCAGTTGATAGCAATAAAGTTCTCTAGGGAGAGTCGCGCTCCGCGCAAAAGTGTTGTTTCAGTGACGCCGACATTTGCCGTGAAAGTGCAAAGGTTTAGGGAATCGCCCGCGGAGGTCGCCGGCTACGCCAGGGTGGAGGAAGTGTAGGCACTATGGTTTTGCCGAATTCCAATGCTGCCGAATCGATTCACTACATTGAGGTGCGATCGGCGCACGAAAAAACCCGCTCGGACTAGTTAAACCCGAGCGGGTAATTGTGATTGCTGAACCGCAACGTCGATCTGCGGTCAATTCGATCGATAGCAAGTATCGAAGCATGATTGCCGATAGGCAGCATGTGAATATCCCACTGATTTCGTTGCGATCAGCGCACGAAAAAACCCGCTCAGGTTGGCGAAAACCTGAACGGGTCTTTGTGACTATTGGTGGTGTGCCTCTTGCGAGGCGACTCTTATTGATAGCTTGAGATCGTTATCCACGGTATGAAATACAAAGGTCACCCTAAGTAAATCAGAAATCCTTAGAAAGGAGGTGATCCAGCCGCAGGTTCCCCTACGGCTACCTTGTTACGACTTAGTCCCAATTGTCGAGCTGACCTTAGACGCCTGCCTCCCTTGCGGGTTAGCTTGGCGGCTTCGGGCCCTCCCAACTTTCGTGGCTTGACGGGCGGTGTGTACAAGGCTCAGGAACACATTCACCGTAGTATGCTGACCTACGATTACTAGCGATTCCGGCTTCATGCAGGCGAGTTGCAGCCTGCAATCCGAACTGAGGTGCACTTTTTGAGATTTGCTCCACCTCGCGGTATTGCTTCTCTTTGTATGCACCATTGTAGGACGTGTGCAGCCCTGGTCATAAAGGCCATGAGGACTTGACGTCATCCCCGCCTTCCTCCGGTTTGACACCGGCAGTCTCTTTAGAGTCCCCGGCATTACCCGCTGGCAACTAAAGACAAGGGTTTCGCTCGTTAAGGGACTTAACCCGACATCTCACGACACGAGCTGACGACAGCCATGCAGCACCTGTGTAAAGGCTCCCCGAAAGGCACCCTCCGCTTTCACAGAGGTTCCTAAACATGTCAAGACCAGGATAAGGTTCTTCGCGTAGCCTCGAATTAAGCCACATCCTCCACCGCTTGTGTGAGCCCCCGTCAATTCCTTTGAGTTTCAGCCTTGCGACCATACTCCCCAGGCGGAGCACTTAACGCTTTCGCTACGGCCGGGAGGATGTGGAAGTCCCCCCAGCCCAGTGCTCATCGTTTACGGCTAGGACTACCGGGGTATCTAATCCCGTTCGCTCCCCTAGCTTTCGTGCCTCAGCGTCAGAAAAAGCCCAGTGTGCCGCTTTCGCCACCGGTGTTCCTGATAATATCAACGCATTTCACCGCTCCACCATCAGTTCCGCACACCCCTGCTTTCCTCAAGCCTCACGGTTTCGGGCGCAGTTCCACGGTTGAGCCGTGGGATTTCACACCCGACCTGCAAGGCCGCCTACGCACGCTTTAAGCCCAGTGATACCGAATAACGTTCGTACGGTTCGTATTACCGCGGCTGCTGGCACGAACTTAGCCCGTACTTCCTCTGAAGATCGGTCAAGCACAAGAGATAACTCAAATGCATTTCCTCCCAACTGACAGCGGTTTACAACCCGAGGGCCTTCATCCCGCACGCGGCGTCGCTTGGTCAGGCTTTCGCCCATTGCCAAAGATTCTCGACTGCAGCCACCCGTAGGTGTCTGGGCAGTGTCTCAGTCCCAGTGAGCCGGGTCATGCTCTCACACCCGGTACCCATCTCAGCCTTGGTGGGCCATTACCCCGCCAACAAGCTAATAGGAAGCAGACTGATCCTTGAGCGGAATCACACCATTTGATCCGAAGATGTTATCCAGTATTACTGCCGGTTTCCCAACGCTATCCTGGTCTCAAGGGCACATATCTACCCGTTACTCTCCCTTTCGCCGCTCCTCCGTCTAGCAAGCTAGACTTGTCGCGCGACTTGCATGCCTAATCCACGCCGCCAACGTTCATTCTGAGCCAGGATCAAACCCTTCAATTGTATGCATAGACCAGAACCGAAGTTCCGATCGTGGCTAACCAAAGTAGTTTAAGCTGAACTCGCCGGGTTGGTCATCCCGGCAAAAACTTTTCGCCATTAGTTAAAAACTAACGGTCTCAAAGCTGAACTCAATAAGAGTTTCACCAACCAAATTGTCAAAGATCAAAGTTTTGTCTCAGTGCTGACTCGCGTGAGTCAGTTGATTCGAATATCTTAGTTGTTACTTAAGTTATCGTCAAGAGCCTGAGGACTCTTGAGTCAAAACTTTCAAGAAAGTTTTGACTCGTGTCTTGTTTTATGTCAGCGAGAGTTAGTAGCTCGGAAGTGATCGTTTCGTGATTCGCTTCTGTGCTGCCCTCGTTGGCATGGCAGAAATTTACAGGGTCTTCGCTGTATGGACAAGGGCCGTTCGAGAGATTTCAGAGAAATTTGTGTGAGAGAGTCGTTTGGGCCTGTAATTTGCCTACCGAACCGTTTTGGAAGTTTCTCCGCGTTGTTTTAAAAAGCTGCTTTCTTGGCGCGCAAGTTGGACAGTTTGGCCCGGCGGGACCGCATAAGTTCTCTGCCGCGGCTTGGTTTGAGGCCGTTTTGCCTTCTTCGGACGCTATATCGGCATCGATCAACGCTCGAATAGCGATCTGCTGACGCTTCGATGGCTCTTCTATATAGATAGCCGTACAGGAAGGTCGCCCCAGTGCCCTGCTCTTCTCTGCGGGGACAAGCGACTGCGCGAATGCTGCTTGGATGATCGGCGTTGGGGGCGGAGGTGGATCGGCCCGTCGTTGCGGTGGCGATTCGCTTCAGTCTCGCCCGGCGGTTTTGGGGCCGGGGCGAATTCGTCGGGTTTCGTTCGGGCGATTCGTGGGAGGAGGCGCTGTTGACGTTTCGCTTTCGGGTTTTCATGCGGGGATGCTGTCAGAAGTGGGGTAAGTGTTTGCTCGGGCCCGGTTCGTGAAGTAGTTTTCGCTGTATCGGTTGTCGGCACGCCGGTAAGGGCCGTTAGACAGGTGTTGGTTGCATGCGGGCGCACCGAGTCCGCGATTGTCAGTTTTGGGAGGGGTACGTGGTGGTTCCAACTGCTAAGCAGCAAGGTTCGGATAGTAAGCTCGATGCACTGTTGGCCAAGATCCACGGACTGTCCGATGGAATGGGGCGTCAGCCGACTCCGCAAGCGGAGCCGATGGACGCAGAACTTGTCACTCCCGAAAAGCCTGTTGTTGCGATTCGGCCTCAGCCGGTGCCGCGAACCGAAGCAGTCGTTGCGGCTCAGCCGGCGCGTCCTGCCGAGGCGAGTTCCTTTGCACCTTGCCGCGATGAGCCTTGGCGGCCGAGCGAGGTCCGCTCGCTCAGCGAATCGCGAATCTCCGAAACGCTGCTCGAACAGATCACGATGCGTTTTCTCTTAAACGCTGGGGAAGCCGATGGGCGCGAGATCGCCGAGCAGTTGAAACTTCCCTTTGGCCTGGTCGAACCGGGGCTGAATCGGATGAAGATGGAGCAGACGGTGGCGTATCGTTCTTCGACCGCCACGGGGGACTATCTATATGTACTGACCGAGAGCGGCCGCGATCTGGCTCGCCGCTATGTCGAGGATTGCACTTATTACGGCGCCTGCCCGGTGCTTCTTTCAGAATATGTCGACAGCGTTCGGCGGCAGACGGTCGAGGGGCAGCGGCCTCAAAAGACCGACCTCTTGAAGGCTTTCTCCGACTTGTTGATCAACCCCAGGATGCTTGAGCGATTGGGGCCGGCGATCAACAGCGGCCGCGGGATGTTCCTGTTTGGGTATCCCGGTAACGGAAAGACGAGTATCGCCGAGCGGGTGACCGCCGCGTTTGGAAAGTACATTTGGATTCCCCGTTCGATCTTTATCGATGGCGAAATCATGCGGGTTTACGATCCGATGAACCACGATCTGGCGATGCCAGAATCGGGGGGCGGGCTGCTGAGCGATTCGGCTTTCGATCGCCGCTGGGTGCGGATCAAACGCCCCACGATTATCGCTGGCGGTGAATTGACGATGGACATGTTGGAGGTTCGCCGGAATCCCGATAGCAACATCAGCGAAGCGTCGATGCAATTGAAGAGTAATTGCGGCACGTTGGTGATCGACGACTTTGGCCGGCAGCGGATGCGAGTCGACGAATTGCTCAACCGCTGGATCATTCCGCTGGAGAAGCGATACGACTTTCTCAATATGGCGAGCGGCAAAAAGATCCAGGTGCCGTTTGATCAGCTGGTGATTTTCAGCACCAATCTGGAGCCGAAGGATCTTGTCGACGACGCTTTTTTGCGGCGTATCCCCTACAAGATCGAGGTCACCAACCCATCGGAAGCTGATTTTCGCAAGCTGTTCGAGATCATGTGCAAGGTCACCAAGATCCCCTACCAGCCCGAACCGATCGACTATCTGATCAAGAACCACTACCTACCGGTGAATCGTCCGTTTCGCAATTGCCAGCCGCGCGACTTGTTGTTGCAGGTCCGCAATTACTGCATGTACCACGGCAAGCCGATCGAACTGTGCAACGAGTACTTCGACTTCGCTGTCGAGAACTACTTCTCGGTGATGTAGCATTCCGCCGCTACCGCTCGACCGGATCCGTAAAGGATCCGTAAAGGACAGGCACTTTGCGTTTCTGGCGCTCCTGACGATTGCGGCCAGCGTTTTCCGCAGCCGCGGCGGTGGCGAGCTCATTTCGTCAGCGTGCAAAATGGCTAATTGAGGCCAATTTCAGCGAGCTGACAGTTGATGGTGTGGGGGCTGTCGCAGCACCGCTTAGGCCTCTTTGCTATTTGGTCGTTCGACGCCAGTTCCTCTACTGAGCCATGGGCTATTTGCTGCTGCCCCCGCCGAGCCATTGCGTATGCAAATTCGTAAAGGACAGGCACTTCGCGGTTTTGTTGGCTCGAGTGATTTTGATTAGCGTTTTCTATAGTCGCAGGAGTGGCGCACTCGCTTCTTTAGCTGTCCAAACCGCCGGGAACGGAGAGTTGAGGAAGCCGCAGTTGGGGCATGCGTTCTTGGATCGGTGGTTAGTTTGCTGACGCAGCACCGCTTGGGCACTTTGCTGTCGGGGCGTTCGACGCAAGAGTTCCTCTGCTGAGACATGGGCTAATTGCTGCTGCCCCTGTCGAGCGGTTGCGTGTGCAAATTCGTAAAGGACAGGCACTTCGCGGTTTTCTTGGCTCGAGTGATGCCGACTAGCGTTTTCTGTGGCGGCAGTGGTGGCGAGTTCGCTTCGCCAGCTGGCCAAACCGCCGGGAACGTAGATTTGAGGAAGCCGCAGTTGGGGAGAGGAGCATTCAAGGCGGTCGTGCGTTTTCCGCCGCACCGCTGCCGGGGACTGCTCTCTGATTCGTCGTTCGAAGCCAGTTCCTCAGCTGAGCCATGGGCTAATTGCTACTGACCCTGTCGAGCGGTTGCTTGTGCAAATTCGTAAAGGAGAGGCACTTCGCGGTTTTCTTGGCTCGAGCGATTTTGACTAGCGTTTTCTATAGTCGCAGGAGTGGCGGGTTCGCTTCTTTAGTTGTCCAAACGGCCGGGGACGCAGGTTTATGGAAGTGGCAGTGGGGGGACGCTGTTGCTGCGGGGGAGCGATTTCCGCTTCCGCCGCGATCCCGCTGAGAGGGCTTTTTCTGTCTGGGCGTTTCGTTTTGGTTCTCGGCTGCGCTGTGGGGGGACTCAGGACCGTGACTATATAAGATGACAAGGAGTTCGTGGGACGGCTTCGCTTTACCGGAACGTTTGCTCAGGAGATCGCTTCGCGGACCAAGGATTCGAAGTCGAGTTCGAGCTGTTGGTCGGATTCGCTGCCGCCGAGTTCGCGATACATCATGCTCGGTTGGATGTCGCGACTGTTCTGATATTTGCTGCAGTACTCTTCGACATCGCCGCAGATCTCGTGGTACATGATCTGGCAGATATCGATCCCAGGATAGATTCGGATCGGTTGGACGGTGTAGATCTCCAGGGTCCAGTAGCCGCAGAACCCAGCGTCTCCGAAACCTGTGGTCACGTGGACGAACAATCCCAGTCGCCCGAGCGACGATCGGCCTTCGATCATCGGAACCAGGCCGCGGGTTTCAGTCCACTCACACGTTCGCCCCAGATAGAGGCAGCCCGGTTGCAACACAAAACCATCGGCGGGGATCTCCAGTCGCCGATACCGGTTCGGCTGCCGAATGTCCAACACCACCTCTTCGTAAACCAGCAGTTCGTCGTGCAGCGACAGATTGCAACTGTTGGGGTTCAGTTTGTCGTCGTCGAAGGGTTCGATGACGATCTGTTTTCCGATCCGCGACCTAATTTCTTCGCCCGATAGAATCATGCGATCTTTGCTCCGAGAAGGTCGGCGGCCAGGTGAGTGGGAGGGAAGCGTTGACCGCAGATGTTAATTCTCAGGCATCCGGGGACCCGATGTCAACTAATCGGCCGGACGAAACCTACCCGATTTCCAAAACAGGAATCCTTGGGGACCGGAGAATGTATGTGGTACACTTCCAATGGTTCCTGCGGTGGCAGTGTTCTCGCCGATCTGGGCCGCGTAGAATAAATGAAGCGATTACAGCAACTGAAAGTGCTTGTTTCGATTTTGTATCGAAGAGCGATTAAATAAACCCTGTGGAGTGCGTAGCGTGAGTTCAACGAATCCCTATCAATTTGAGACTGGCCAAGCTGGAATGGGCGGCAACATGATGGCTGCGTTTGCCGAAGAATCGGCTCGCGCCGGCTTCATTCGCAAGACGTATCTCCATCTCGCCGCAGCCGTCTTGGGCTTTGTCGGCATCGAAGCGCTGCTGTTGACGGCGGTTCCCGCTAACACGATGGAAATGATCGTCACCCGAATGGTTACCGGTTATGGCTGGTTGATCGTCTTAGGGGCGTTCATGGCGGTCAGTTGGATGGCTCGCCGGTGGGCCGAGAGCGGCGCGTCGCCGGGGATGCAGTACATGGGGCTGTCGCTGTACGTTGTCGGTCAGGCGATCGTCTTTTTGCCGCTGTTGTACATCGCGATGCGATTCGACCCCCAGACACCTGTGATCGCAGGAATGTTGACAAGCATCGTCTTTTTTGGACTGACAGCGTTTGTCTTTGTGACCCGCGTCGACCTTAGCTGGATGGGCAAGATCCTGTTCATGGCCGGGTTGGTCGCGATGGGAGCGATCGTCTGCGGCATCATGTTCGGTTTCTCGCTGGGGATCTTCTTCTCGGCGATCATGGTCGCGGTTGCGTCGGGGTACATCCTCTATGACACCTCCAACGTGCTGCATCACTACCGAACGGATCAATATGTCGCCGCATCGTTGGCTCTGTTTGCTTCGGTAGCACTTCTGTTTTGGTATATCCTGCAGTTGGTGATGTCGTTTTCGTCGAACGATTGATCGACGCCGGCTCTCGCTTAGCGGGAACTTTCATTTTTATGCGACCACTCCCGTAGTGGTCGTTGGTCAGGGGCAGTGTCTGGGGACAGCGATTAACCAATGTCCGATATCGAAAGTCTGACGCGATTGCCCGATCATTTTGATGGGACGGTTCGCCTGTTCCCGCTGCCTGGGGTCGTCAGTTTTCCGCATGTAATGCAACCGCTGCATATCTTTGAGCCGCGTTACTGTGATTTGCTGACCGACACGCTGGCTGCTGACCGATTGATCGCAATGGCGACGCTAGCCAGCGGTTGGGAGCCCGATTACGAAGGCCGTCCGGCGTTGGAAGAATTCGCCTGTATCGGGCGGATCGTTTCGCATACGCCGACCGACGACGAGCGTCACAATATATTGTTGTTAGGAATTCGGCGGGTGCGGATCCTGCAAGAGGTGGTCACGAATCAGACCTATCGAATGGCGAAGGTCGAGGTTTTGGACGACGTCTATTCGCCGCAAGCCGCCGCCGATCGGCCGCTGTTGAAGCGGTTGTTGTTGGAGGAGTTTCGGAAATACATTCCCGAATCCGCACTTGCTCAAGAGAACTTTAGCCAATTGTTGGACAGCCAGATGCCGTTGGGGATCGTCAGCGACATCATCGCCTACACCGTTGGCATTCCGGTCGCGCAAAAGTTGCAATTGTTAGCCGAACTCGATGTCGATCAACGGGCCAAGAAGTTGATCGCCGCACTGGCTCCTTCGCAGAGCAAAGGGGAGGTTTGCGGCCCGGAAAACGCATCGCTCTCGTCAGGATTTCCGCCGCCATTCAGTCAAAACTGACAGCTGATCCTGCCCCCGAGAGTTGACGGTTTGATATGGACGCCGACAGTATACGATTGCAAGCCGATCTGCGCGGAATCATCGAAGGGGATGTGTTGTGTGGGGATGTGCACCGGCAGATCTACGCCAGCGATGCGAGCATCTATCAATTAAAGCCGGCGGGGATCGTCCGCCCACGCTCGATCCGCGACATCGCGTCGTGTGTGCAATACGCTCGCGAACACCATCTTTCGATCCATCCCCGCGGCGCCGGTAGCGGTCTGGCGGGAGAGTCGCTGGGCCGCGGAATCGTGTTGGATATGTCGCGTTACATGCGGCGTTGGTACCGTTTAGACGATTCGTTGATCCGCGTTCAGGCGGGCGTCGTGTTGGCTCAATTGAATCGCGAACTCGCGACTCACGCCCGCTTGTACGGTCCCGATCCGCAGGCCCGCAGCGTGACCACGATGGGAGGTGTTCTTTCTCTGGACGCCTCGGGCAGCCATTGGCTCCGCTACGGATCGGCTCGCGACACCGTGCATTCGCTGCAAGTGGTCACCGCGACCGGCGAGATCGTTGAGTTTGCCAGCCATCATCGCGACTCCGAGGGCATCCCCGGTCGGATGGCGAAAGAGGTCACCGGGATCGCCAAGCGGCACTCCGAACAATTGGGGAAGCTCCGCGACGGAGCGCCTCACAATCACGGCGGCTATCGATTGGACCTCGCGGTGGCCGGGGACCAAGTCAATCTGGCCAATCTGTTGGTCGGGGCCGAAGGGACGCTGGGGATCATCGCCGAAGCGACGGTCAGCACCGAACCTATGCCGACCCACCGCGGCGTCTCGCTGTTGTTCTTTCATCGCTTGGAGCATGCTGCTCGCGGAGCGTTATTGGCAGCCGGACGTGGCGCGGCGGCTTGCGATCTAATGGATCGGCGGCTGTTGGAGATCGCTCGGGAGACCGACCCGCGGTTCGAACAATTGATCCCTCGCAATGCCGAGGCGATGTTGTTGGTCGAGTTCCAGGACGATCAGCTGCCCGAGCTGCGATCTCGTTTGCGCGACCTCAACGATTGTTTGTGCCGGCAGGAAAAGCTGGCCTTTGGTTCGCGGATGACTGTCGAACGCCGCGAACGCGATTTCTTTTGGCTGATCGTGCGGCGTGTGATCCCGCGACTGTATCGGTTGCGCGGCGATACGCGTCCGCTGCCGATCATCGAAGACATCGCGATCGAGCCTGCCAAGCTTCCCGATCTGATGGTCGAGCTGCAGAACATTTTAAAAGAGCATCAGATCACCGCGACGATGTTCGCTCACGCCGGGCACGGGCATCTGCACATCCGCCCGTTCTTGGACCTGGCCGATCCCGGCAGTCCGCAGGTCCTGCGCGAATTGGCGGAGTCGATCTTCGAGAAGGTCTTGGAGTTTGGCGGCACGATCAGCGGAGAGCATGGCGCGGGGCTCAGCCGCAGTTGGTTTCTGCCGCGGCAATACGGATCGCTGTGGCCGGCGATGATCGCTGTCAAACGGGCCTTCGATCCGGCCGGTCTGCTGAATCCTGGCAAGGTCGTCGGGTTGCCATCGCAGGGGCCCGATGAGAATCTCCGCAACGTGACGGCGATGATTCAGATCGGGCAAGAGACGGAGTCGGACGAGGAGGCGGATGCCGGTTCGGTCGCCGAGCCGAGCGTGCCGCGGTTGCCGGTGCTGCAGTCGTGGAACGATGAACCGATCGAGATGGCGACGCGAAACTGCAACGGTTGTGGGCGTTGCAAAACGCTGGCACCAAGCGAGCGGATGTGTCCGGTCTATCGCGTGCTGCCGATCGAGGAGGCATCGCCGCGGGCCAAAGCGAATCTGTTGCGTGGGGTCTTGGCTGGCGAACTGTCCGTCGATGCGTTGGCGACCGACGAGGTCAAACAGATCACCGATCTCTGTTTCGGTTGCCATCAGTGCCGGATCGAATGTCCCGCGTCGGTCGATATCCCGAAAATCGTCAACGAGCTGCGCGGGCAATACGTCGCCACCAACGGGCTGTCGGTCGCCGATTATCTGATGACGCGGATCGAGTCGATCGCGCCGCTGGCTAGCCGCGTCGCAACGGTTTCGAACTGGGTGCTGAAGAGTCCGCGTTGGCGTTGGGTTTTGGAGCGGACGATGGGGCTGGCCCGAGGCCGCCGGATCACTCCCTATGCGAAGCTCAGTTTCATGCGTTGGGCGGCGAAAAAACGACTGACTCGGCCGCTGCAAAAAGGTGGCCCCAAGGTCGCCTATTTCGTCGACTACTTCGCCAACTGGCACGACCCCGAACTCGGGCAGGCGCTTGTCGAAGTGTTGCGGCACAATCGCGTCGGCGTCTACGTGCCGCCAAATCAGTATTCGTCGATGATGCCGCGGATCGCGGCGGGCGATTTAAAAGGGGCGATGCACGCGGCGACTCACAACATTCGCATCCTGGCCGAAGCGGTTCGCCAGGGATATCAGATCGTCACGACCGAACCGACAGCCGCGCTTTGTCTGATCCAGGAATATCCCAATCTGATCGACAGCGAAGACGCTCGCCTGGTCGCCGAAAACACTTACGATTCCTGCCGCTATCTGTGGGACATGCATCTGCGGAACGAACTGTCGTTGGACTTTCGCCCGGTCGCGGCGAGCGTCGCCTACCACCAGCCATGCCATGTTCGCGCGATCGATTCGGGCAAGCCGGCTCAGCAGTTGATGGATCTGATCCCCGGGCTGCGCGTTCAGTCGATGGAGAAGGGGTGCAGCGGGATGGCTGGGCTGTACGGCATGAAACGGGAGAACTTCCGCAACAGTGTCCGCATCGGCTGGAATCTGATCAGCGGGATGCGGAAGGCTGACATTCAAGCGGCGTCGACCGAATGTAGCGCTTGCAAAAATCAGATCGAACACGGCAGCAACCGGACGACGCTGCATCCGATCAAGGTGATGGCCTACGCCTATGGGCGGCTTCCCGCTCTGACCGCTTTGGGTTAGAAGTTTATATAGGTAGGCGGCCGTACCGAGGTCCCCTGCCCTTCTGCGTCCGTTTTTCCTGAGCCTTGTTTTCCGTCGATGACCGATTCCCAAAGCACGATCGAAGTGGCGATGTTTGCCGCCGCCCAGGCGTTGGTGGGATCGGATTCGGTGACGCTGACGCTGCCCGCCGGCGCAACCGCTGGCGAGGTGTTGGTGCAACTGGGGCAGCGATGTCCGGAGCTGCAAGGTCTTTTGCCCGCCTGCCGGTTGGCTGTCGATCTGCAGTACGTGGCGGCGGATCATTTGATTTCGCCCGGTGCTCAGTTGGCGCTGATCCCTCCTGTTAGTGGAGGTTGAAGCGTGCAGCCGAACGCCGAAACGCGAGTCGTCGTTGAATTGGTCGATGGGCCGATCGAGAGCGAACCGATCTTGGAATCGCTGTCGGATCTCGATGCTGGGGCTCACAGTCTGTTTCTGGGAAAGACGCGCCGCCGAACGGCGGACAAAGAAACCGATCATCTGGTCTACGATGCCTATCGCCCGATGGCGCTGGCTGAACTGCGCCGCTTAGCCGATGCGGCGGCGGACCGCTGGCAATTAAAACGCGTCGTTGTGATCCATCGTTTGGGACGCGTCGATCTCGGCGAGGCGAGCATCGCGATCGCCGCTAGCAGTGGTCATCGCCGAGAGGTTTTTGAAGCGATCCCTTGGCTGTTGGATGAGATCAAGTCGGACGTGCCGATCTGGAAACAAGAGCATTGGTCCGATGGGCTGACGGAGTGGGTGCATCCATGAACCAACGGATCTATTTGGATAACGCAGCGACCAGCTGGCCGAAGCCGCCGGGAGTGGCAGAGGCGATCGCGGCGGAGATCACTGAAATTGGGGCCGCCGCCGGACGCGGTGCCTATGCCGCAGCGATGTCGGCAGAGCAAGTGGTCGTCAATTGCCGAGCTGCGGTCGCTCAAATGATCAACGCTCAAGCTGCGGAGATCGCGTTGACTTGCAATGGTACTCATTCGTTGAACATCGCGATTCAGGGCGTGCTGCGCCGCGGCGATCATGTCGTCACGACGCAGATTGAACACAACAGCGTCCTGCGACCGCTGGCTTGGTTGCAGGAGAGCCGCGACGTGTCGGTGACCGTTGTCCCTTGCGATCGGTTTGGATTTGTCGACGCCGATGCGATCGCTGCGGCGATCCGGGACGACACGCGTTTGGTCGCGGTCTCGCACGCGTCGAATGTGACCGGCGCGGTTCAGGATATCGCCAAGATCGGAGCGATCGTGCGGCAGCACCCTGCCCTGTTCTTGGTCGACGCGGCGCAGTCGCTTGGCCATCTGCCGATCGATGTCCAGGCGATGGCGATCGACATGCTGGCCAGTCCCGGGCACAAGGGTTGCCTGGGACCGCTGGGGACGGGAGTTTTGTTCCTGGAAAGTTCGATTCAGTCCCAGGTGCAGCCGTTGATGTATGGCGGCACGGGGACCGATTCGGATCGGATGGAAATGCCCGCTGGGATGCCGGGACGTCACGAAGCGGGTAACTTGAACGTGCCGGCGATCGCTGGATTGTTGGCGGCGCTGCGTTGGTCCGCCGGAAACGAAACGGAAGATTCAAGCGGCCCGTTGGCCGATCGACTGGCGGATGCTTTGGCGGAACTGCCGGGCGTGGAAGTCTTTCGCGATCGGGCGCGGTCGCATGTCGCGGTGGTCAGCGTGGCGATCGACGGCTGGCAGCCGACTGATGCGGCGGGAGTTTTAGACGCTCAGTTTGGAATTCAATCGCGAGCCGGCTTGCACTGTTCGCCGCGAATCCACGAAGCTTTGGGGACGTCGGCGGGGACGTTGCGGTTCAGCCTAGGACGCTTCACCAGGCAAGCCGATCTCGACCGCGCGATCGATGCCGTCGGCCAGTTGGTTGGCCAGTGAGCCAATGAAACGCAAAGCTTAACGACTTAAAACCACTCAAGACGACTTAAAAAAAGAAACTCTGCCGGCTGGATTCCATCGCCGGCTCAATTGGAACGTTTGGACGAAGATCGATGGCAGGAAAACCTTGGTACAAAGATGGCTTGCGATTTGAATGCACGCAGTGTGGCGCATGCTGCAGCGGCGAGCCGGGTTATGTGTGGGTCAACGACGACGAGATCGCGGCGCTGGCCACGCACATGCAGATGACGATCGACGATTTCGAGCACAAGTTCGTCCGCAACGTCGGTGCCGCCAAAAGTCTCGTCGAATACTCCGATGGCGACTGCATCTTTTTAGATCCCGATACCCGCGGCTGTTCGGTCTACGAAGCGCGGCCGATTCAGTGTCGCACCTGGCCGTTTTGGGACAGCACGCTGGAGGACAAGGCGGCTTGGAAAGAGACCTGCGACGTCTGCCCCGGCAGCGGCGTCGGCAAGCTGTACAACTTCAAGCAGATCGAAGCCCGTCGGAAAGAGAAGAGCGTCTGAGATCGGGCTGCCGGACGCTAGCTGATACCTCACGGAACTGCGGCTTCCCTTCGCGGCTTGGGCTGCTCTCGTCTCCCCTAGGTTCAATCTGCTAGTCTACGCGCCCATGGTGCAGCTGTTTGCGCCAACCTCTTGCTTTTGCCCGCCCCTTGGGAAACCCAAATGGACCAAACATTTTCATATTCGGCAACGATTCGACTGACCTACGCAAACGATCGTGGCATGTTGGGGAGGATCGCGACAGCGATCGGCGAGCAGGGTGGGATGATTGGGGCGATCGATATCGTCAGTTCCAGCGGAAAGGGGATCACGCGGGATGTCAGCGTGAATGCCGCCAACGCGGAACATGTGCAACGGATCGCGGAGCATCTCGAAACGATTCCGGGTCTGGAACTGCAGACGGTTTCCGACCAGGTGTTTCTGAAGCACTTGGGTGGCAAAATCGAAGTCGTTGCGAAGACGCCCATTAAAAGTCGCGATGATCTCTCGTCGGTCTACACTCCCGGCGTGGCTCGGGTTTGCATGGCGATCCACGACGACGTCGAGTCCTCTTACAGTTTGACGATCCGGAAAAATATGGTCGCCGTCGTCAGCGATGGATCGGCTGTCTTGGGGCTGGGGAACATCGGTCCCGAAGCGGCGATGCCGGTGATGGAAGGGAAGGCGATGTTGTTCAAGGAGTTCGGCGGCGTCGACGCGTTCCCGATCTGCATCGCAACGCAAGATGTCGAAGAGATCATCGCCACGGTCCAGCGTTTGGAGCCGACGTTCGGCGGGATCAATCTGGAGGATATCTCCTCGCCGCGCTGTATCGAGATCGAACGGCGGCTGAATGAAACGATGGACATTCCCGTCTTTCACGACGACCAGCACGGGACGGCGATCGTGACGTTGGCGGGGCTAGAAAATGCGCTGCGGCTGGTTCAGAAGAAGCTCAGCGAAGTCAAGATTGTCATCAACGGTGCGGGAGCTGCCGGAGCGGCGATCGCCAAGTTGTTGCAGTTGGCTGGAGCCGAGCATGTGATCGTGTGCGATCGCGAAGGGGCTATCTATGCGGGGCGAACGACGCGGATGAATCCCGTGAAGGATGAACTTGCGGCGGTCACAAACAAAGACGGTCTGCAGGGATCGCTGCGAGATGTCGTTCGCGGGGCCGACGTCTTTGTCGGCGTTTCGTCTCCCGATGTGCTGACGGTCGACGATGTCAAAAGCATGGCTGCCGATCCGATCGTTTTTGCGATGGCGAATCCCAATCCGGAGATTCGCCCGGAGCTCGCCAATGGGCACGTCGCGGTGATGGCGACGGGGCGTTCGGACCATCCCAATCAGATCAATAACGTGTTGTGCTTCCCGGGATTGTTCCGCGGCGTCTTGGATGTTCGCGCCAGCGAGGTCAACGACGCGATGAAAGTCGCGGCGGCCAAAGCGATCGCCGACATCATCACCGACGATGAACGCTGTAGCGATTACATTATCCCCAGCGTCTTCGATCGACGCGTTGCCGCCGCGGTCGCCAAAGCGGTAGCGGATGCTGCAGCCGAGACCGGCGTGGCTCGGCGTCGTCCCAAAAATTCTGCTGTCGGGCTGTAGAAAGCCAGCGGTTGTCCCGGTGCGGTTGGCACCGGGACCTCTCGGAATCGCAGACGCTTCCGAGCTGGCGATGGTTCCGCTGTGAGAAATCGCATTCGCGGCGGAGCATCGAAGGCTCGCCACGAACGAAAAAAAGGGACAGGTCGAAACCTGTCCCTTTGATTCATTTTTGTTTTGTGATTGGCGGATCGCCAATCGCCGCGATCGCTACGACTTGTTGGTTGGCGTTTCCGAAGCCTCGCCCTTGTTGCTGTCGTCGTATTTCGCTTCGGGCAACTCTTCCTTGGCGCGAACCAAGCTGTGGTCGACTGCGAAGTCGCGATCGTTGCCGGATCCGTCTTCTTTCTTCTCGGCCTTCTCTTTGGTAACCGTCGCGTCGGCAGTGATCATTTCGATCACCTTGCGTTCGACGATTTGGTTCCGCAGAGCGTCCATCTGCCCCGATTTTTCCAGGCGAGCACGGACGCGGCGTTCGGGCTGGTCGCTCTGTTCAGCGATCAGCGCGATTTCATCGTCATAATCGCTTGGTGCTGCATCGATGTCTTGATCGTCAGCGATCTTCTCTAGGATGAAGTGCTCACGCAGTGCCGCTTCGGTCTGGGCTTGAGCATTTTGTCGCGCCATGTTGACCATGTTGCGAATGTCTTCTTCCTGGAAACCGCTGCGACGCATTTCGAGGATTTGACGTTCCAGTTCGCGTCGCGTTTGGCGACGAACGAGATCTGGAGGCAATTCCCAGTTGGCGTCTTCGGTCAGGGTTTTGGTGATTTGGCTACGCAGCGAACGCTGGCGACGGTAGTCGATCTGGCGTTGCAGGCTCTCGGCGATGAACTTGCGAAGTTCTTCTTCGGTTTCGAAATCGCCAAGCTCTTCGAGAACCGCTGGAGTCAGTTCGGCAACTTCATTGCGGCTGACTTCGATGACATTGAATTCGGCTTCGATTTCTTTGCCACCCAATTCAGGATGAGCTTCTTGGCTGACGGTCACCTTGCCGGTGCGGGTTTCGCCTTCGCGAACACCTTCCATCAACTTACCAAACTCTTCGCAACGGCCGTCGGGGAAGCTAAGTCCCGAGACCAATTCGACGCGTTCCTCTTCCATTTCGGAAAGGACTTCGCCTTCGTTGCGGAAGGTCGCGGTAACCAGCAGGCGATCGCCCATCTTGGCTGCGTCGTCGACAGCTTCGTACTTCGAGTAGCGAGACATTACGCGAGCGACCGAGGCGTCGATTGCTTCGTCGTCGACTTGTTCGTCCGGTTCGGTCAGGCTGAGGCCCTTCCATTGCGGCGTATCGAATTCGGGACGGACTTCGACTTTGAATTCAAAGCGGAAATCGCCGCTCTCGGGCAGTTCGACCGATTCGAAATCGAAATCGGGTTCGCTGATCGCCGAGAAAGCTTGCTCTTCGGTCACTTGGCCCAGGCTGTCCATCAACAGCTGACCTTTGACCTGGTCGGCAACGCGTTCCTTGAACTGCTTTTCAACCAGTTTGCGCGGCGCGCGGCCAGCGCGAAAACCGGGGACGCTGGCTTCGGGAGCCAGTTCGTCGTAGGCGTTCTTTAGGTAGCGTTCGACATCACCTCGGGAGACGGTCACAACAACGTGGCGAAGACAAGTCTGCGGCGCATCGACCTCAACGGTCAGTGTCAGCTTGGTCGCTTCGGTGTTTTCGGACGAACTTGGGGCATCGGTTGTGGACATGCCGTTGAGGGCCTCTCGAGAGAAAAAAGAGAGTAGAAGAGCGGGTGATGGGATTCGAACCCACGACAACAACGTTGGCAACGTTGTGCTCTGCCAACTGAGCTACACCCGCCTGGAAATTCCTTTACTCTGAATGTTGAACACGTCTTACGTTGGACTTAGGGGCCGGGAAGGAATTCCGTGGTCCGCCAAAGTTGTTAGTGATGTTGTTGGCAACACTTGCGATAGCGTGTTCAGCGCCTCAGAGGGAATGCTGATACGAATTGTTTCGTCGCGTTCACCTCTGTGGCATGAGGGGAATTATAGAACTACCGCGATCCCGTGCAAGGCCCGGTGGTAAACTGTAGCGGATAAATTGCCAGATTAACGGTTAGGGGCGATTTGCCGACCGGTTGCCGGAGGGGAGAATGGCGTGATACGCTGGGCATCGCCGCGGTGAATGCTAGTTTTTACAACGGTTTGGGCGTTTTGTCCCGCCTGGTTCAGTCTGCCTGTTTCACGAAGGTTCCACGTGCCTTACGCCCAAATCGGACCAATTGCTGTCCATCTGCCCGAACGCGTTGAAACGAACGCTCAATTGCAAGCCGAGCATCCCGAATGGGATCTACAGGTAATTGGGGAAAAAACGGGGATCATGCAGCGGCATATCTCCGCTGACGGTGAAACGGCAGCCGATCTGGCTGTGAAGGCGGCAGAAAAACTGTTCGCAGAGCATGACATCGATCGCGAGTCGGTCGACTTTATAATGCTCTGCACTCAGACCCCCGATTACCCGCTGCCGACGACAGCTTGTCTGCTGCAACAGCGGCTGGGGCTGTCATCGACTTGCGGCGCTATCGATTACAACCTGGGCTGTTCGGGGTTTGTCTACGGTTTGGCGATGGCCGACGGTTTGATTCAATCGGGAGTCGCCCGGCGGATTTTGCTGATCACCGCTGAGACCTATTCGAAATACATCGATGCCGACGATCGCAGTCTGCGGACGATCTTCGGCGATGCCGCGGCAGCTACCTTGGTCCAAGCTAGCGACGAGAAGTCGTTGTGGGGATTCCAGTTTGGTAGCGATGGGAGTGGAGCGGACACTTTGTTAGTCGCCGATGGTGGGGCTCGCGCTCCCCAAGATGCTCACAAACCGCGACATCGCAAACGCTGGAAGAGTCGTCTTTATATGGATGGCCCCAGTTTGATCAATTTCACCGTCGGTGCGGTTCCAAAATTGATCGAAGAGATCGTCCAACGCAACGATCTGACGACCGACGACATCGATCTATTCCTGCTGCATCAAGCGACTTTTAAAATGTTGGAACAGTTGCGGATCAGCATGGGAGTCGAAGAAGCGCGTTTGCCGATTCGGCTCCGCGACGTCGGCAACACCGTCTCGGCGACCGTCCCGATTCTGATTGACGAACTTCGACGCGATGGTACGCTGAGCCAAGGTTCCACGAACGTGTTGGTTGGGTTTGGCGTCGGATGGTCGTGGGCGGGGTGTTTGTGGAAAGACACGTTTGAGCGAGCAGGTCGATGACACAACTATTAAACGGTAAGTTTCTGCTCGCATCCCCCTACCTGCCCGACAGCAATTTCCAGCGGACGGTAGTCTTCATGGTCAAGCACGATGTCGACGGAGCGTTGGGCTTGGTTCTGACCCGCCCCAGCGATCTTCGTCTGCAGCAGTTGCTCGAATCGACGATGGGGAGTTCCGGAGTCCGCGAGGATCTGGTTTATCTGGGCGGACCCGTCGAGGGCCCGCTGTGTGCATTGCACGAAGACGCTAACCTGGCCGATCTCGATTGCGAAGGAGGCCTGTTTGTCACCAGCGAACAGGAATCGATCATCCTGCTAGCGAATCGCCCCAACGCTCGGGTCCGGTTTTTTGCGGGGTACAGTGGCTGGGGAGCGGGCCAGTTGGAATCCGAAATGAAGTCGGGTGGTTGGTTGACCTGTGATGCTACCGCAGACGAGGTCTTCGGCGATTTCGAGCCGCTCTGGGAATCGCTGGTCAAACGCGTTGGGCGATCGATCATCGGCGAAGCGGTTCCGTTTGCAAGCAACGTCGATTCTCAAATGAACTAGCCCAAAAGTCGAGCAGGATGTCGGGACGCACCATCGCTTTTGGAGACATTCACGGTTGCAGTCGCGCCTTGCGGACGTTGATCGAGAATATCGCGCCGACGCCCGAGGATACGCTCGTCTTTTTAGGCGATTACGTCGATCGCGGCTCCGACAGCCGCGGTGTCGTCGATCAGTTGATCGAACTGCAGCAGCGATGCAATCTGGTGCCGCTGTTGGGCAACCATGAGATCATGTTTCTGGGCGTCGTCTGTGGCGGAATGGAAGACAAGATCTGGTTGGCGTGTGGTGGCAACGCGACGCTGGCTAGCTACGGCGGGGCGCTGCACCATATTCCGACGCGGCATATCGAGTTCCTGAAGACCTGCCGCTCCTACTGGGAAAACGATCGCAACATCTGCGTCCACGCCTCCTATCTGCCCGAACAGCCGATGGATCGGTTGGGCGAACAGCATCTTTTTTGGGAGCATCTGCCGCCGGTCGCTCCGCTGCCCCACCACAGCGGCAAGCGAGTGCTCGTTGGTCACACGCCGCAAGCCAATCTCGAGGTGTTGGATCTGGGGCATCTGGTCTGCATCGACACCTATTGTTTCGGCGGCGGTTGGTTGACGGCGTTTGATTTAGATACCGCCGAGGTTTGGCAAGCCAATCTGCACGGCCACGCTCGCCGCAAATTCGGATTGACGGTCAAGCGGCGGATCCGAGAGGCGGCCCAGGCACTGCGGCAACGGTTTTCCCGTAAGCAAGCGACTCGTTAAAAGGCTGCTCCGATCGATCGGCTTGGCAATGATGGATGAATCTCCGTGGATCGACGAATTTGAAGCGGCTTGGCAGCAGCGACGGTGGGCCGATGTCGATCGCATGTTGCGCGATCCCGAATTGCCCATCGACGATGCGGCGGAACTGGCGATGATCGACCTGGAATATCGGTGGCAATATCCGTTGCCCGAGGAGGCTTCGCGGCAGGCCGCCGTGCAAAACTCTCCGCAAGTCGAAGACTATTGCCGGCTGCGGCCCGCGTTGGCCGAAGACCCGCAGCGATTGCAGGAGTTGATCAGCGAGGAGTATCGGGTGCGGTTGAAGTGGGATCACCCGCCAACGCCCGAAGATCTCTCGACCCGCTTCGAAGCGTTACCTCGCCAGGCGATCGAAAAAATGATCTGCCGCGTCGAGCAGGAGGTCCCGCATCTGTGGTTGGCGGTTGTCCGTGGCGACACCGAACTGGTGCGGCTTCGGTTCCATCGGCCGCTGGAAATTGGTCGCCAATCGATCGGCCAGCCGCCGCCGTTTGGCGAGGTCTTGGCCGACGGCAACCGCAAGCTGGTCATCGCCGTGATCGACAACCTGCAGGTCTCCCGCCGTCAGTTGAGAATCTCGCGGTGTTCGGTCGGGGCTCGGCTGGAAAATCTCTCCAGCCAAGTTGCGGTGCAGACAGGTTTCCGCACGCGGCTGATGCCTGGTGAGACGGTCGAGCTCGCTGTGCCGCTGACGCTCACCATCGGCGATTTGCGGTTCTGCCTCAGTTGCTGATGCTTGCAAATAAGTTCGGAAAAACGCCGATTTCACGGCAATTCAGCTTGGCCCGATCGCAGCGGTTGTTCCGATAACGAAGAGGATGCACGTCCGGTGCTGCAACGCTTCATGTCGGGTGGTTCGATAGCTGCTGCGACGATTGAGTGCGTCGCCTGGAGGGCATCCAGCGAGATTCTAAGCTGATCGAAGGTCGTGATTCCCATGGCAATTGTGCGTCCCACTATTCTGCTGATTCCTACCGCGACGGTCCTTGTGATCGCCGGCGCGACGCTGGCTTGGACGCAAGATGAATCGGCCCCGCCGCGAAGCAACCCGTTGGTCGTCAGCGAGCCGGGGACCGGTAGCATTCTGGTCGAAGAGGTCCCCGACCGAAAGCGACCCGTTGTGCCGCCACCGGTCTCGCCGCCGCAGAGATCGAGCGTGCCTCGCCGTCTGCCGCCGGTCAACGATCTGGCGACGCCCCATGTCGTTGTGCCGCACCGTTTGGAAGGCGAATATTCGCGTCGCAAGGAAGCCGCTGGGGCGTCGGATATCGATAGCAAACCCGTCCCGGCGATCGAACAGCCCGATCCGGCGGTCGCGCCAGCAAACCCGCCAGCGAATGTCGAGACGCGACCGTTGCCTGCGGCTGCCGACCAAGTGCGCGACCAGTCGGTGAGGCCGCAGATGTCGCCGAACCAAGAGGTCCAACCGCAGTCGGCCCCCCTGCCCCGCAAGCCGCGAGTCTTCAGCGAGATCTTGCCGAAAGCGTTGCGAGAGGGCGAGCCGACCGAAAGCGAAACATATCGTCCAATGTCGCCGGCACCGACGGCAAACCCGTTGGCGACGGAGCCTCGCGGTGCCGAACCGATTCAGCCGGGGATGCCGTTGGTCGAACCGTCGCCCGCGAGTCCGATCTCGCCTCAGCCAGCCCGAGGCCGCGTGATTCAGGAACCGATCGGCGGGCAACCGATGGCCAGTCCCGCCGTGTCGACGACGCAGTGGACGCCTTGGTGGCAAGCCGACGTGCAGACCGGTTGCCATCTGGATGATCCTCAAAAGGTGGCTGTCGATCTGGATCAATTGATCACGATCGCGCTGCAGCATTCGCCGCTGTTGGAAGTCGTGCGACTGGATGAAGTCTTGCCGCGGCATGGCGGATATCCGATGTCCCAGCTGACGTTGCGTTACAGCCGCCCTCGCCTGCCCGGTTGCGATCCGACGCTCAGCAGCGAATTGGTCTTTGTCGCTCGCCACCGCACATCGGCTAGTCCCAGCGACACGTGTGCAGAGACCGCCGATTTCTTGTTGCAGATTGCCGATGCCTATTGGAACGTCTATCGGTTGCGAGCCCTGGTTGCGATCGCGCAGCGGCACCACGATGCGGCGCTCGCTTTATACGAACAGAGCACGCGGCAATACGCTTCGGAAAGCGACCGTCAGCGTTTTGTGACTGTCGAAGCGACGATCCGCCAGCGTCGTGCGGATGCCAATGCGATGCGGATCGAACTGAAACAGGCGCAGAACGAACTGGCGTTTTTGGTCAGCGTTCCCGGTTGGCAAAAAGATATCGAACTGATGCCGCAGGATGTTCCCTGTCAGTGCGAGTTGTCGCGCAGCGAGGCGACGGAATTGGAGTTGGCGTTGGCCGAGCGTGCCGAAGTCAAAGCTGCGATCGCGCGGTTGGGATCTGTCGGGAGGCAGTCGATCGCCGTCGATGCTCGGGCTTCGCAAGAGCTTGAGGTCGTGATGGATTTGGTGCGGTTGGACGTCAAAGACGCGATGCTGAAGCTCCGCGGCAACTTTGCTCAATTGCGACTCGAAGCCGAGACGGCTGAGAAGGTGATGGAAGAATTGGCCGTCCTGCGTGCCAACGGCGCGGAGACTCACAACATCGTGGCGATGCTCGAAGCGCAAGAGCGTTTGCGAACGGCTGAGTCGAATTATGTTACCGCTTTGGCTCGCTATAACGTCGCGATTCTGCAGCTCCGCCGTGCCGACGGACAGTTGTTCGTCGAAACGCCGCTGTAGCAGCTTCGCCGCTTGGCGATCGCGCCGACGGTCGCCAGCGATTTAGTCGTCGATCTGTTCGGCGACGTCGCGCATCTTGGCGATCGCAGTGCTTTGGATCTGCCGGATCCGTTCCCGCGACAGCGACATCGCTTGGCTGACTTGCAGCAGTGTCTTGGGGCTTCCGTCGTCCATCCCGTAACGCAGTTCGACGACGCGTCGTTCGCGTGGCAACAGCGCGTCGAGAACCATCTGCACCGTCCGGTCGATCTCCTCTCGCTCCAGCCCCGCCGTCGGATCGCTCGCCTGCGATGAATCATGCAAAAGTTCGGCGATCGATTGTCGTTGCATCGCGTTGGAGTCGTCGATCGAAACCGTCTCGCGCATCGCTTCGCGAGTGCGGTGGGCTTTGTCGACCGACACTCCCGTCAGCTTCGCCAGTTCGTCGACGGTCGGCTGGCGGTGGTGCGCGTGAACGAACAGCTCGCTCGCCTGTCGAACATCGCGGACGCCGGTCAGGACGGCGGTCGGGATCCGAACCGCTCGGGCATGAGTCGTCACGGCGCGGGAGATCGCTTGCCGGATCCACCACGTGGCGTAAGTGCTGAAGCGGAAGCCGCGGTCGGGATCAAACTTTTCGATCCCTCGCATCAGGCCGGCGTTCCCTTCCTGGATCAGGTCGGAAAATCCGAGCCCGCGGCCTCGGTAGCCCTTCGCGATCGGGATCACCAGTCGCAAGTGGTGGCTGACAAATTCCCGCTTCTGTTGCAGCAGCGATTGACGCAGCGCTTGGACTCGGCGTCGATTGGTTTGCATCGCCGAAGTGCTTTCGCCGCGCGACGCCGTCTCGTAGGCTTGTTCGAGCACCTCCAATCGCAGCGGCAGGTCGTTGACCAATCGGCGACAGACGCGAATGCGATGCCGCACCCGATGCAGTGCCGCGACGCGTCGTTTTCGAGACGTTTGCCGCGAGGCAGTTATTTTTTGGTCCAAGCTGTTTTCGTGATCGAAGCGAAGCAGCGATTGAGTTGCCACGGGCAACGCGCGTCGCAATAACGCGACACGTGTCCGATCATGAGGCGCGACGTCGATGATCGCATCGATGCGGTGGTTGCTCTGCGTCGCCTCGTTAAAGACGTCGGCGATCGACGCGATGATCGAAGCGTCGGCTAGCATCGCGCGGCGGTACGCATTCCGCGTCCGCTTGATCCGCTGCGTTGCCAGAACCTCCTCTTCGGGCGTCAATAGTTCGGTCCGCGAGACGGCTGCAAAGTATTCGGTAACCCCTTCGCTATCGTTGGGGAAGTGTCGGCCAGAGGAGATCGGCGACCGGTTTATCCAACCGCCACCGCCCTGTCGGTATGTTTTTTCCATGATATCGCCTTTCCAAATCAAGTTGGCAGAGCCAAGTGCAAGGCGACAGGGGTGCAATCGGCATGCCGGAAAGCGAAAATCGCAGCCCTTGAGCATGCGGCGGAGGCGTTTCAGCTCGATTTGAGGGTTGGGGCCCGATCGACAATCGTCGGTGGGAAACCGTACTCCTGGCAGAGTTCGAAGCCCCTCGAAGGTTTCGGTTTAGCGAAAGCGAAGGCGAATCGGCAGGCTGGCTGCTAGGGCAAGGCATGCCAGCGGTATCAGGCGTCGATTGCCAGGGCTTCGTCGATTGGCGTGGGGGATGGTTGGGTGAAGCGGCCGATGATGGCGGGGATGCTGTAGCTGGCCGCTGGGTAGACAAAGCAGACTTCGAAGGTGCCCGATCTCGGTTGTCCAAAGTCGTAATTGGTCATGAGTGTCCAGAAGCTGAGGCAGAGCAAAGCCAGTAGGACGAGCGTCGCCAGCGGCCACCGATAGGTGCGATGGCAAAACGAGGAACACCCCAATAACCAACCCGCTGTCCCGCCGACACCCAAAATTGTCATCGCTGTCAGATCACGCTGCGATGGGGCGAGTTGTTTGAAGAGCGTGAACAGCACGGCGACGCAAGTCGTGAGGGTCAACAGGCCGCGAATCGAATACTGGGATCGCGCTGCCGGATTGGGATCGTTTGCCAGCCGCCAGGCGGGAAAGCCCGCAGCAAAACTCAGCAGCCAGGCAAGCATCGCCGACGACAAAAAGAAGGGTGCAAAAAATTGGACCGTGTCGCCGCCCAAGACCGACGAGGTTGCCGTCGAAAACAAAATGGTGACGGCAAACAACACCAATCGGAGCGGCAGGTGGGGGCCCTTGGCCAAGCAGCAGGTGGCGACGGTCGCATTCCAGCTGACCAACGCACCAATAAATGCAAAGATGAACCAAGAATTGGGGTCTCGGTTTTGGATCGCACCGGACACGATGCCAATCGCGAGGATAGCCGCTCCTAAGAAGGCGATCGCTGCGACGGTGCGAGACGAACAGATTGGGCGTGTCGCGAGCGGCGTGGAATCGTTGCCATGGTCCATTTGCATTTGCCTGGTTCGTAGAGCGTGGTGCGAAGTGGCGACGAGAGCTTTTCTGCCGCAGGTCTAGTTCAGGTCGCGTGGACTCTCCTGGAACGGTTCCCAACGCTCGTCGGCGATCGCCACCGCAACGACTTCGACTTCGCTGCTGCGATCGACCTCAGCGACCCCGACGATTCCGAGCCCCGGATTGGCTTCGACGAACTGAGTCGCTTTGGGCATCCCGTCGACGAACAGCCCCGTCGCCAGGGCGTCCGATTCGGCGGCGACTTTGGCGATCAACGTCAGCGACAGCAGATCGCCGCCGGGCCAGCCGGTTCGCGGGTCGATCATGTGGCCGAGTCGTTGGCCGCGATAGTGGAAGAACTGTTTCCCCGAACCGCTCGTCGAAAGCGATTCGTTCTGCAGCCACACGCGGCCCAGTTTCCGATGGCTGCGGATCGGATGGCTCAGCGCGATCGGCCAGCCCGGTTCCCCCGGCCGTCGGCTGCCCCGCGCTACGATGCTGCTCTGCCCGCCATGGATCAGGAAGTTTTCAACGCCCGAGGTGACCAGCATCGCGACAGCTTGGTCCAGGGCGTACCCTTTGCCGATCGCCCCGAGGTTGATCCGCATCCCCGGCTGTTTGAAGCGGATCGTTTGTTGGTCGGCGTCGAGTTCCAAGTTCTTGTATCCGACAGCCTGCAGCGCCGCGGCAAGTTCTTCGTCGCTCGGCTTGCGTCCGCTGCGGTTGGTGAAACCCCAGGCGTCGACAAGCGGCCCGGCGGTGATGTCGAACGCGCCGCCGGTCGCTTCGGATATAGCGACCGCTTGTTGGACGATCTTGAAGAGGTGCGGATCGACGCGGACGGGCCGCTCGGCAGCTTCGCGGTTCAGCTTGGAGATGTCGCTGTCGGAGCGATAGACCGAAAAGATTCCCTCGAGCGTGCGAATCCATTCGAGCGCTTCCAACGCGATCTCCGGCGCCTCGCGATCGACGTCGGCCGGCATCAGCACCTCAAACTCCGTCGCCATCGCGGGGCGGATGACCGAGATCAGTTCGCCGGGGCGGGCGATGCTGGGAGAGTTTTCCGAAGGAGAAGCCGCGTTGTTCAAGGGATTGGCCGCTGAGTTGGATTTGGGTTGGAGGACGTTTTTTATGTTCCGTTTTCATTTTAGTAGCTTTTGCAGGCCGTAGGCATAGCCCGCGGTGAACGGTTGGCGCGGCGTGTTCCGTGTTTCAGTTGGCGGCTGATTTGCGCGGACACAAAAACGGACCTGACTTGGAACGGTTGGCCCGCCGGTCTGTCTATTGTCGATAGACTTGCTTTTGCTTTGCCGGGTCGCATGCGGGACTCGAATCGGCGATAAAGTAAGCCTTGCGCGACGGCGGTTTTTGCGCATGACGGCTCGCGACGGCGTCGCGAGGCGACTGGGCGCGCGGCCCGCACTCAACTTGTTAAAAACTTTTACAGCTCTTGGATCGATAGGATTGGAATGAATACGGCGCAGCATGATTTGGTTGTCTTGGGCGGTGGACCCGGTGGATACGTGGCAGCGATTCGCGCCGCTCAGCTGGGAATGAACGTCGCCTGTATCGACGAAAATGAACGCTATGGCGGCACCTGTCTCCGCGTCGGCTGTATCCCCAGCAAGGCGTTGTTGGAATCGAGCCATTTGTATCACGACGCCAAGACGTCGTTCTCCAATCACGGTCTGAAGATCGGCGATGTCGAGTTGGATCTGCCGACGATGATGAACCGCAAGGAGAAGGTCGTCGACACGCTGACCGGCGGCATCAACATGCTGCTGAAGAAGAACAAGGTGACGACTTATAACGGCCGCGGCCGCTTCATCAGCTCCGACACGATCGAAATCGAAGGCAAGACGCCCGCTCGCGTCAAAGCCGCCAAGACGATCATCGCGGTCGGCTCGCGGCCGATGTCCTTCCCGTCGATCGAAGAGGATGGCCAGCGGATCGGCAACAGTACGATGGCGCTCAGCTTTCCCGAAGTTCCCGAGCGGTTGGTTGTGATCGGCGGCGGCTACATCGGGTTGGAGCTGGGAAGCGTTTGGAATCGACTGGGCAGCAAGGTCGTCGTGCTCGAAGCCTTGGACCGCATCCTGACTGGGATCGACAGCGAACTGGCGTCGATCGCCAAGCGGACCTTCACCAAGCAGGGCTTGGAATTCAAGATGTCGACGTTTGTCGAATCAGCCAAGGTCCAAGGCGATCTGTGCGTGATCAAGACCAAGGCGGGCGAAACGATCGAAGCCGATCGCGTGCTGCTGGCGACCGGCCGCGTTCCGTCGACCGACAAGATCGGATTGGATGCTGCCGGAGTCGCGACCGACAAACGCGGGTTCCTGGAAGTCGATGCCAACTACCAAACATCGGTCCCGGGAATTTACGCTCTGGGCGATTGCATCGGCGGCGCGATGCTGGCTCACAAAGCGATGGAAGAGGGCGTCGTCTGCGTCGAGCGGATGACCGGCATGGGCAGCCACTTCAATTACGATGTGATCCCGGCGATCGTTTACACGCATCCGGAAATCGCTGCGGTCGGCAAGACCGAAGAGCAGTTGAAGGAAGCGGGGATCGAGTACAAGAAGGGAATGGCTCCCTACGGTGCCAACGGCCGTGCTCACACGCTGGGCGAGACCGAAGGCCGCGTGAAGGTCTTGGCCGACGCCAAAACCGACCGCGTGTTGGGCGTTCACATCATCGGGGCTCGAGCGGGCGATCTGATCGCCGAAGCGGGAGCGGCGATGGAGTTTGGCGCCAGCGCCGAGGATATCGCTCGCTGCTGCCACGCGCATCCAACGCTCTCCGAATCGTTGCACGAAGCGGCATTGGGCGTCGACGGCCGCGCCTTGCACACCTTTTAATTGGGCGTGGCACCGTTTGTTTTTCGGTTGATCGGCGAGGCTCTCTGCGGGCCGCGCGGGGATGGAAGCGCGGGGCGATGCCCACGCGGTTAAACTAGAAAAACTTTGTGCTGCTTGATGTGCTTAAGCATTTGGGGCGGGAAGCGTTTGAGCTTGCCGCCTCGCCGATCGCCGCGAATCGTTTGAGCTAACCGACCTGCGTTTTTAATGCCAAATTCCACAACCGAAGCGATCGGCCGCCTGGCCAACTACCCTTGGTTGTTGTTGGCCGTGGTGTTGCTGCCACTGGTGATCGTCGCGTTGGTTCGCAAGACCTATCCCAGCCGGCTGTGGATCGGACTACTGATCATCCCGGCGGCGCTCAGTCTGGCGGTGACGCTAACCGACGCCTGGGCTTACGCGGTGATCGCGGTCGACGCGGTGATCCTGGTTGTCGGCTTGGTCGACTATCTGATGTTACCCGGCTCGCGCGGCCTGACGGCTCAGCGGCAATTGGTTCGGACCGCGTCGATCGGTGCTCCGACGTCGGTCGATCTGACGGTCATCAATCGCGGGCCGCGGTCGCTTCGCGGTAGCGTGCGGGATGATCTTCCCGAAGGTTTTCTCAGCAGCCCCGAACAGCATCCGTTGACGCTGCCGTCGCGCAGCCAGTTGACGTTTCGGCGGCGATTGACGCCGATGCGTCGCGGCGTGGCTGAGCTGACGACGGTCTATCTGGAAGTCGTCAGCGGGCTGCGGTTGTGGCGGCGGCATATCGAATTGCCGTGCGAATCGAAGCTGAACGTCTATCCCGACATGAAGCAGTTGAGCGATTACGCCTTGCTGGCGCGGCAGGATCGACTGAGTCTGATCGGCGTGCGGCAGTCGCGACGGATCGGTCAGGACAACGATTTCGAGCGGCTGAGAGATTATTCCCGCGACGATAATTATCGGCACATCGATTGGCGGACGACCGCGCGGCGGAACAAGCTGACCGTTCGCCAGTTTCAAACCGACCAATCGCAGCGGGTGATCTTCATGCTCGATTGCGGTCGGATGATGACGAACGAGCACGATGGGATGACGCTGTTGGATCACGCGCTCAATTCGTTCCTGATGATGGCTCACGTCGCTCTGGCTCGCGGCGACGCCGTCGGCATGCTCTGCTTCTCCGATCGAATCCACGCCTACATCCCGCCTCGGACCGGCAAGGCGCAGATGAATCGGCTGCTGCAGGCCGGCTTCAACCAGTTCCCTCAGCTGGTCGAATCTCGCTTCGATAAGGCGTTTTTGTATCTCTCCAATCACTGCAAGCAGCGATCGTTAGTCGTGATGGCGACCAATGTGATCGATGAGGTGAACGCTGGTCAGGTGACCGATTACCTGTCGAATCTCGTCGGCAAACATCTGCCGCTGGGGATCCTGTTGCGAGATCACCAGTTGTTCGACGCGGCTGATCATCCGTCAAACGATCCGCAGCGACTGTATCGGGCCGCGGCGGCAGCGGAGATCCTGTGTTGGCGGAATCAAGTGATCCAGGACATGAAACATGCCGGAGTGCTGGCGATGGATCTGTTTCCCGAACAGATGACCGCTCCGCTGGTGAATCAGTATCTGGAAATCAAAGCCAAGCACCTGCTGTAACGCGGTTCTGGTGGCTCTACCGATCCGACAACGGCGCGTCACCGTCAATCCCCTGCCCCGACGGGTTGTTTCGGTGGTGACCTTCCCGGCCAGAGGATCGCAAGTAAAATGCTCGTCTAGATCGTTTTCGCCGGACGCGTTCCGGACCCTCCCAGCATTTCAAAAACGCCTCAAAAGGTCACTAAATTGTTACGTTCGCACACATGCGGCCAGCTTCGGTCGCAGGATATTGACACTGAAGTCACACTTTGCGGTTGGGTTGAAAGCACGCGGGACCACGGCGGTGCGGTCTTTATCGATCTCCGCGATCGCTACGGAATCACCCAGGTAGTTGTTGGCCCCGAGTGCGGTCAGGAAGCTGTCGACGCCGCCGGTCGGTTGGCGAATGAGTCGGTGATCAAGGTCGTCGGGACCGTCGCGGCGCGATTGGAAGGGAAGCACAACGATAAGCTGGCGACCGGCGATATCGAGCTGCGGACCAAGGATTTGGAACTGCTGAACAGCTGCCAACAGGCCCCGTTTGTTCCGTCGCAGCAAGATCTGCCGGGCGAAGATCTGCGACTGAAGCATCGTTATTTGGATCTCCGTCGCACCAAGATGCTCGACACGATGGTCCTTCGCAGCCGGATCATCAAGCTGATGCGCGACTATTTCGCCGATCGCGACTTCATCGACGTCGAGACGCCGATCCTGGGCCGCAGCACTCCCGAAGGTGCTCGCGATTACCTGGTTCCCAGCCGCGTTCATCCCGGCGAATTCTATGCGCTGCCGCAATCGCCTCAGCTGTACAAGCAGATCTTGATGGTCGCCGGTTTCGACCGCTACGTGCAGGTCGCCAAATGTTTCCGCGACGAAGATCTTCGCGCCGATCGCCAGCCGGAGTTCACGCAGTTGGACCTCGAGATGTCGTTTGTCGACATGGACGATGTGATCGGGATGATCGATGGTCTGGTCGGCGTGGTCGCCAAGGATGTGTTGGGGATCGACGCACCCGCCAAGTTGCCACGGATGACGTGGGACGAAGCGATGACCAAATACGGAACCGACGCTCCCGACCTGCGGTTTGGGATGGAGATCGTCGACATCAGCGATATCGCAGCGAATGTGGAGTTCCGCGTCTTCCGCGGTGCCGTCGACGCCGGCGGCAAGGTCCGCGGCATGAACGCCAAGGGAGCCGCGTCGAAATATTCGCGGCGTCAGATCGATGAACTGACCGAATACGTCAAGCAGGACTTTGGGGCCAAGGGCTTGGCTTGGTTCCGCGTCGAAGAGGACGGATCGCTCTGGTCGCCGATCAGCAAGAATCTGGAAGCGGAGCAATTGCAGGCGATCGGCCAGCGGTTGGAAGCCGAACCGGGCGACTTGTTGCTGTTCCTTGCCGATTCGTGGGAGGTGACCTGCCGCGGTTTGGCCGGTTTGCGAAAGCGATTGGGTGCGGAACTGAAGCTGTACGATCCCAAGGCGATGAGTTTTTCGTGGGTGATCGAGTTCCCGATGTTCGAACACGATGCCGAAGAGGACCGTTGGGTCGCGATGCATCATCCGTTCACCGCACCGCGGACCGCCGATTTGCCGAAGCTGAAAGAAGATCCGGCCGCTTGCCGAGCGATCGCTTACGATCTGATCATCAACGGCAGCGAAGCTGGCGGCGGCACGATCCGGATCCACGATTCGGGAATCCAACAACAGGTCTTCGATCTGCTGGGGATTTCGCCTGAACTGGCGAAGGAGCGATTTGGGTTCCTGTTGGACGCGCTGCGTCTGGGAGCGCCACCGCACGGCGGGATCGCGTTGGGAATCGATCGCTGGGTGATGTTGTTCGCCAATCTGGACAGCATCCGCGACTGCATCGCGTTCCCGAAAACGCAGAAGGCGTCCGATATGATGACCGAAGCGCCAAGCGAAGTCGACAAGAAGCAGCTGGAAGAGCTGTACTTGCGAACGACTCCGCCAGCCAGCAAGCAGCAAGCTTAAGGCTGCATTTGACGGCGGGCCAGCAGATGACGCTGCTGGCCGAAGCGGTCATATTCCAGCTGAGCGATCGCGGCGAGATCGCTCGGCAATTCGCCGATCGCACGGCGGTAATAATAATCGGCTGCCTTGAGGTGGCCTTCTTGCACGCATCGCCGGGCGTCGCGGACCAGCTGTTTCGCTGCCTCGACCGGATCGATCGGTTTCGGCGGGACAACCTTGGCCGCTTCTTTGGCCTTCTGTTGCCGCAGGAATTCCGCCGGTTCGGCGCCTAGCAATTGGCGATCCATCTCGGCCAAGTCGATGATCTGAACGTGGGCGCTCATCGTTCCGCGAGAGATTGAGCGGCCTGTCGATCGCGATCCCCAGCCCGGATTGCGGCTGCTTTCAGCCGACCGGCCGATGCTGCCCAGGTGAGCCGATCCGCCATCGGGAACCAAGACCGAGCCCGAATACTGAAACGTGCCGAACGTCGGCAGCATCACGACCTGCGCGGGGCAGGCGTTGGCGGCGATCATCGTCACGACGGCGGTCAGGATCAAGATCCGCATCGATCGGCTCCGTTGGTTCGCGAGGCTCAGCCCTCATCCAGGAAGATGTAAGACGGATTCGAAAGCAGATACCACTCTTTCCAAGCTTTGACGGCAGCTTCGACCTGTTTGGGCGTCGGGTCGTCGGGCAGGCCAAAGCCTTCGAAACGGCGGCTGACAAAACGCAAGCCGTTGCGGGCTTCGCGTTGCACCGTTTTGTCGGGGTCGGTCAGAGCGAAGATCAGCGTCGGCACGATGTCCATGTCGCTGCTCTGCCCCAGCATCCGAGCCGCCGCGCGGCGAGTCTTGTAGGGGCCGCCTTTGACCATTCGCTTCAGCCGCTTCAATTGGTCGGCTCGTTCCTGCGGATCTTTCGACAGGATCAGCGAATCGTAGATCGCTTTGTCGTCGACATCGTCGCCACCTTTTTCGAGCAAATCGAGCATTCCGCCAACGCTGCCGGCCTTGGGAGCGTCGATCAACTGGCCCCCCTTGGTCTGCATCCCCTTGGTGCTTTTGGGAAGCCCATACCCGCCCTGCATCGTTCCACTGCTCAATTCACCGATCGCGCGTCGCGTGCTGCGGATTAGGAAAAGAACGGCAAATGCTGTGTTTTCGTGCGTGGTCAACATGATTTGGTGACCCGCGGCTTTTGTCTTTTCGCCCCCCCAACCGCCGTTGGAGTCTTGCAACCGCTTGAGGTCTTCGACGCCCTGGTTGTACCAGACGGGTTCGTTTTCGTATTCGCCGACCGAGTTTTCGAGAAAGCTCATGAAGCGTTCGTGAGCGTAGGCGGCGTAGTAGTAATAAGGGTGCGGCCGCTTGGGAAAGTTCGAGAACTGAAATGGGACTTTGTTGTACAGTTGAACGGCGCGGCCGACGGAGGTGTTGATCATCGCCGCATTAAGCCGGCTGGCCTTGGCTGCCGTCTTTTCGGATTCGGGTTGGTGGATGCTGACTGCATCGGGGAGGCCATCGTCGCTCGATTTCTTTTTGCGACGGGCGCGATCTTTGTAGAAGCCAAAAAAGTCGCCAGCGATCAACAAGCTGCCCGAAGCCGCCGAGGTTAACGACATCTGGGTCCGCGTTTGTTTCACGAGCCCGCCACCGCTGGGCAGGATGCCTCGATAGCCCCACATCCCGGTCGGGTCCTGGACTTGCATCAGGTACAACGCGACGCCTTCCATGACGCGCGGTGGAACTTCGAAACCTGCTTTTTGCAGCGACCACATGCCGAGCACCGCATATTGGTTCTGCGAATTATCCCCTTCCTTTTCGTTGGGATACCCAAATCCGCCGTGCGGTTTCTGTTGAGCTAGAAAACGGCGGGCCATGCGTTTGATAGCCGCTTCGTGCTTGACGTGGTCGACATCCAGCAGCAGCAGCATCGCGAGCGAGCCGGCGTAGGTAAAGTAATGATCGACGGTGCGCGAATTCACTTGAGCATCGATATACTTTAATGCCTCGGCGACCCCAGCTTTCACTATCGGATCGGTGTGATCGTGCTCGACCTTAAAGATCGAGTAGGCCATCAACAGCTTTGTCCCTACCGGATGGTGCGAATGCTCGGTGCTCGCGGTTCGCAAGTAGGCAACGCCGCGATCGACCATCTGCATGACCTCGGGGTGCTCGGGGGAATATCCCCGGCAAATCGATGCCGTTAGCATCCAAATCAGCAGGCAAGTCAGGGGCAGTTGACGACGCATATTTAATCCCAGGTAGGCCAAGAAAAGCAGGCTTCAGCCTGTCGAAGTGGCATGAAGGCACCAGTCTATCATGCGGGGAAAGCAAGATGAACCACGAATCCTTATCCATCATACATACCATCGAAGTCCCCTGCCCATTGTGCGGGGCGGACGAATCTCGCCCGCTGCATGAGGTCGAGGACTTCACGTACGGGATTCCTGGTCGCTATACGGTCGTCCGCTGCTGCGGTTGTCGGCACCTGTTTCTGAACCCTCGCCCCACCGATGCATCGCTGCTGGACTGTTATCCCCAGCACTATGCACCCTACCACGGCGGGGACGATGCGGCCCCGGAATCGTCCGATGGCGAAAGCTCTGCGGCGGACGAGCCCAAGTCGCCGCTGCGGCGAGCGATTGGAAGCATCCCCGGTTTGAAGCGGTTTCTGTTTTGGTTGGGGCAGGAAAACGCAACCTTTCTTCCGCCTTCGCCGGTCCCTGGTAGATCGCGGTTGCTGGAGATCGGCAGTGCCGACGGCAAGTTTCTGCTGGCGGCGCAGCAGGCGGGGTGGGTTGTCGATGGGGTCGAACCGAGTCGCGAGGCGGCGCAGCGATCGATCGGCCAGGGCTTGGATGTGCAGTGCGGGATGTTTTCGGAGATGGAGGTCGCCGACGCCAGTCGCGATGCGGTCGTCTATTGGATGGTTTTGGAACATGTCACCGATCCGGCCGCGCTGCTGAAGGAATCGCTGCGGGTTCTGACTCCTGGCGGGCTGCTAGCACTGAGCGTTCCGAACGCCGGCGCGATCGAGCGTCACGTCTTCGGGCGTTATTGGTTGGGGTACGACGCGCCGCGGCATCTACAAAATTTTACCGCCAGCCAGCTCAAGCGACTGCTGCGAGAGTTCGGTTTCGAGGATCCAAAGATCATCCATCAACCGAACACACGGTATTGGTACGGCAGCGTGTCGGCGTGGGGCGGCAAGTATTTCCCCAGCCATCGCTGGCCGCAGCGTTGGATGGACTACTTCACCACCGAACCGCCAGCGTGGATGCGGTGGCCGCTGCTGTTACCAGGCAAGCTGATCGCGATGCTGGGCTGTTCGGGGCGAATCACCGTCGTGGCGCGCAAGCCGAAATAGAGTCGGCTGTTTAAGTCGGTTTTCTACTGAGTTGCCGCGCCGGTCAGGATTGCTTCCAAGCGACGCCAGTTTCCTTCGATGCTGTATTTCTGTTCGACGAGAGCTCGGCCGGCGGTTCCCAGTTGCTGGCGCAGTTGGATGTCACCGATCAATTCTTCGAGAGCGGCTTGCCACTGGGCGTCGTTGCTGGCGGCGCGACCGACGGCGTTTCCCGCCATGATCTCGTCGTTCACTCCCACCGGCGCGGCGATCCCCGGAATCCCAACGGCGAGATATTGGATCAGTTTCAAGCCGCACTTGTATTTCATCCACGGTTCTTCGGACGACAGCGGCATGATCCCGATGTCCATGTCGCGAATCATCTCGACCTCGGTCCGCGGGTCCCATTTGCGAAAGCGGACGTCGACGCCGGCCAGATTGACTTCCCCGAGTCGTTCGTCCGATGGTGCGACGACCACCAATTGCAGCGGGATCTTTCGGGCGACAGTCCGCAGCGCCGGGGCTGCCTCTTGCAAGAACGGAACGTTATGTGTCGTGCCGATCCAGCCGATCTGAGGCGTCGTTGCGCGTTGGGCTGTGGCGGGGCGGAGCGGATAATCGGCAAGCCGAACGCAAGTTGGAATTTGTTCGATCTGGGGAGTTCGCGAGGCGAGATAGTCTGCCAGCCAGCGATTGCCCGCGATCGCGACGTCGCACATCTTGGCGACTCGATCGAACTTCGCTTCGTGCCGCAGGAAGACTCCGTCGTCGAGATCCAGCACCAAACGCTGCGTCGCTTTGCGGAGTTTGGCTTCGATGTCCGAGGAGTCGTCGTCGAAGACCTCCCGTTCGATCACGATCGCATCGTAATTGCGGCGACTGGCCAGCAGGCAATGCCAGTGGCGGACGGTTCGTTTCAGCCTTTGGCTCAACCGCCAACCGATCGCGCGGAAGTGGTCGTACTTTTGCGGAAAGCTGTAAGCGACGTCGCAGCGATGTCCAGCCGACTCCAACAATGGCAGATAGGGTAAGATTCGGAAACGCGTCGACGGGACATCGCGTCCCGATACGACGAACAAAAAACGCATGGAGTATCCCTTGCTGGCGGTGCCATTTACGCTCGAACTATTGTGCATTCCAGGGCGTAATCTACACTGCATCATCGACGATTCAAACCATTCGACAGCGAGCCCGAAGCGAATATGCGAGCCATCATCACAGGAATTGCAGGTTTCATCGGCTCTCATGTGGCCACCGAAATGCTCCAGTTGGGCTGGGACGTGACCGGCATCGACGATCTCAGCGGCGGGTTTGCGGCCAACGTCCCCGAGGGTGCACGGTTTGTTCAACGCGATTGTTGCTGCGACCTGGACGATCTGTTTGGCGAGGTGAAACCCGATGTTGTGGTCCATCTGGCTGCTTATGCCGCCGAGGGTTTGAGCCACCATGTGCCGAACTTCAACTACATGAACAATTTGGTCGGGACGTCGAACGTTTTGTCGGCGGCGTCGCGATTTGGGGCTCGCCATTTCGTCTTCACGTCGTCGATCGCTGCGTATGGGCATCCGGCGACCGACAGCCCGCTGACTGAAGCGACTGCCTGTCATCCCTGCGATCCCTACGGCATTGCGAAACTGGCGTGCGAGCAACACATTGCTGCTTTCCGCGACTACTACGGTGGTCCCGACTTCACGATTTTTCGTCCCCACAATGTGTTTGGCCCCCAGCAGAACATCTCGGATCCCTATCGCAACGTGATGGGAATCTTCTTTCGTTGCGCCAAGCAGGGCCTGCCTTTTCCCGTCTTCGGTGACGGTTCTCAATCACGCAGCTTTTCTTACGTCGATGTCGTTGCGAAATGTATCGCCCAGTCGCCGGGCAACGCAGCGGCCAAGAACCAGGTCTTTAACGTCGGCGGTGATCGCGCGATGTCGATCAACGAATTAGTCGATGCGGTGGCCAAAGCCGCGGGCGTGACGGCGACTATCGATTACCTGCCGGCTCGCAAAGAGGTCCTGCACGCGCACGCAGACCATGCCAAAGCGAGAGCCGCGTTTCCGGATGTCTACCGCGATGCGATCGATTTCGAAGTCGGATTGAAGAAGATGGCTGCGTTTGTCAATCAGATGGATGTGCCGGCACCAACGCCCTGCCCTGCTCCGATCGAGATAGTTCAACAGTTGCCACCGTCGTGGAAAAATGTTTAACCAACTGCGAGGCATCGTCGAGCGTTTGCAGATCGATCGTTCGCTTGCGTATGTGCTGGCGTCGCGGATCTGGCAAGGGCTTTCGGGACCGATCACGATCCTGTTTGTCGTCAGTTTCTTGAGTCGCGATCAGCAGGGCGTCTATTACGGTGTCTTCAGCTTTGTCGCGATCCAGGCTTTTTTTGAGCTGGGGTTGTTGAACATCCTGGTTGGTTACGCGGGACACGAAGCGGCCGGTTTGGAGAGCGAGGCCGATGAGGAGCGGCGCGAGCAGGCGGCGCGAAGGATGAGTGAATTGATTCGCGCATCAAACGTCTGGTTTGCGATCGCGAGCCTGTTGTTTGCGATCGTCGCGCTGGCGTTTGGATGGTACACGTTGGCGAAAACCGAATTGGATTCGCCGGTCGCTTGGCAGTTGCCGTTTGCGATCGTGGTCCCCTGCGCTGCGCTGACCGTCTACTTTGCTCCCCGGATGGCGATCCTCGAAGGGGCGGGGTTCCGCGAGTCGATCTATCGCTATCGCTTTTTCCAAGCCGTCAGCGGGAGCCTGGCGGTTTGGATTTCGTTGGCCTTGGGGGCGGGGATCTGGTGTCTGGTGGCGGCGACCGCAACTCAAACGCTGTGGGCGTGGTACATCAGCCGCTTTCGGTTTCGCGATTTCTTTGACCGCTTCACGTCGCTGGTCCAGACGGCCACCGATTTTTCATGGGCTCGCGACGTGGTTCCGGCGCAGTGGCGGATGGCTTTGATCAGCCTTCTGCATCACGTGACGTCGCAGTGCTTCACGATCATCGTGCTGTTGTTTCACCAGAACGCGGCCGACGCCGGGAGGTTGGGGATGACGTTGACCGTGACTGGCGCGATCCAGATGCTCGCCTTGGCGTGGGTGCAAACCAAATATCCCGTCGCCGCTGCTCTGCATGGTTCGGGAGAGCGTGAAGCGGCAGGAACAATGTGGCGTCGGACCGCTGCGATTTCGACATCGATCCTGATCGCTGGGTTTGCCGTCTTCATCTTGTTGGTCGTTGTGCTGCCCGCCATCGATCGACGTTTCGAGGCTCGCTTCATCTTGCCGTCGCAGATCGCGATCCTGGGCGTTGGGTGTTTGGCGAGCCATCTGCTTGCGGTGCAAGGCTTCTACGTGCTGGCGCGGCGAATCGATCCGCTGTTGATCACCGTCCCTGGACTGGTGTTAGCTGCCGCGGCTGTGTGGGCGGCGGGCTATGTTTATTCGATTCAAGGGATCGTTGTCGCCTATGCGATCTGCATCACGCTAGTCGTGCTGCCGATGCATACTTGGGCGTACCTTACGCTCCGCAGCGATGACGATTCGGTGCGCGCATAAAAAAAGAGAGACCCCGGCCACAAATGACTTTCGCCGCACGCGACGCTTGCCATTTATTGAGTCTCTCCTGAACGCTTTTTTATGCTCGTTTAAAATTTGGTCAATAGTGATCGCGAAAAAATTTACTGCCGCCGCTGCGCGTTCGACTCGCGCGATCGCAACCCTTTCGCTGTTGCGACTGCAGGGTGGTTGTGATTGTTTGTTCCGCCGCAACGTGCGGCGGTTGTGGCGCGTCGCTCGAGAACCTCGATTCGGTGTTGATGCCAACGCCACGCTGCGGCCTCTTGCGGTCGCTAGCGTCGACTTGCCAACAATCACTCTTGGCGTGTCCGATCTGACGCAGAATCTTCACGAATTGTGGCGATCTTTTTGCGATCGCGCTTGCCATTTTTAGGCCCTGCTGCGCACGATAGGTAAATGGAAAACGCAAGTAAAAACGATGGTTTGGGCTGCCATTACCACTTCATTACCGGCCGCCTTGCCGAACACTCGTTGAGACAGGTTGTTGAATCTGTTGCGGCTCGCGTTGGATTCGAATATTCGATCGGCGTGATGCCGATCACTGTGGCTGCACTGATTACGCCAAAATGGCTTGCTCGACATTTGGATGTACCGGCGCAAGCGACCGCGGTGATCCTGCCCGGCTATTGCGTGCGTGGGCTGGCGGAGATCGATGCGATGTTGGATGTGCCCGTCCAGTGCGGGCCAAAAGACCTCAGCGATCTGCCAAATTTTTTTTCGCTTTCTAATAAAAAAAGATCGCTAAACGACTTCGATATCGAAATTGTGGCGGAAATTAATCACGCTCCAAGTCGCCAAATCGACGAGCTTTTGGCGCTCGCAAGTGGCTATGCCGCATGCGGCGCCGACATCATCGACTTGGGATGTAATCCCGAACAGCGATGGGATGGAATCAAACAAGTCGTGCCGATGTTGCGCGATCTCGGCTTGCGCGTCTCGATCGATACGCTCGATCCGATCGAAGCGGCCGATGCGTGCGCCGCCGGTGCCGAATTGGTCTTTTCAGTCAATCGCAGTAACCGCGAGATGGCAGTCGATTGGGGAACCGAGGTGGTCGTGATTCCCGACACTCCCGATGCGATCGAAACGATGGACGAAACTGCGGAATAT
This sequence comes from Rosistilla oblonga, assembly GCF_007751715.1. NCBI lineage: Bacteria > Pseudomonadati > Planctomycetota > Planctomycetia > Pirellulales > Pirellulaceae > Rosistilla > Rosistilla oblonga. The sequence continues at coordinate 841,787 of NZ_CP036292.1, forward strand.
CTGACGCAGCGGAACGTGCCGATCCGGTTGGATCCGATCTTGGAACCGATCGGATTTGGGTTTGCCGCAAGCCTGAATCGCTATATCGAAACACGGCGGCGGCATCCCGACGCGGCGATGATGATGGGGATCGGAAATCTAAGCGAACTGACCGACGTCGACTCCGCCGGCGTTAACTTTCTGCTGCTGGGGATCTGTCAGGAACTGGGCATTCAAAGCGTATTGACAACTCAGGTGATCAATTGGGCTCGCAGCAGCGTTGCCGAATGCGACCTGGCTCGGCGGATGGTCTACGCGGCTTGCAAAGAGCGGATTCCGCCAAAGAACCTTAGCGATGCGTTGGTGATGTTGCGCGATCCGCGTTTAAACGAACTGCCCGCCGGACATACCGAGCAATTGGCCGATCGGATCAAAGACAACAACTTCCGGTTGTTTGCTCAGGCGGACGAGATCAGGCTGGTCTCTCGCGATCTGCACCTGGTCGGCGACGATCCGTTTGAGATCTTTGAAGCTCTGTTGGCAACCGAGCAGGGTGAAAAGGTCGACGCTTCGCATGCCTTCTACCTTGGCTTTGAGATGTGCAAGGCGCTGACGGCGATCACGCTGGGGAAACGCTACGAGCAGGATGAGTCGCTGCGTTGGGGACATCTGACGCGCGACGAAAAGCATCACCGACTCAGTGGCAAGCGTCGTCAAAAAAAGTCAGCTGACTGAATCCCGCTGCGATCCGTTTGCGGGACGACTTGCGTTTGCTCGACTGTGCGTTTTCGGGCGCACTTTGCTGTGAATCGGCATCGGTGCAGCGATCGGTCGATGATGTTTCGTCGTCGGCATCGCAGACCGCTACGATCCCTTCGCACGGATCTTCGACCTTTAATGGATCGGTCGCCAGGAAGCGATCGGCGCACGAGACCGGGAACTCGCTGCCCAACAGTTGGCGATGGGTTTGCAATGCGACGTCGGGAGCGTTGTTTTCGTCCGACAGATGCGCCAGGCAGGCCCACTGCAAACGGGAGCTGTCGGTGCGCTGCAGCAGTCGCGCCGCTTCGAGATTCGAAATGTGTCCTCCGGGACCGCTGATCCGTTCCTGCAGCGCCGGCGGGTAGGGACCCTGGGCGAGCATGTCGGGATCGTAATTGCTTTCGATCAAGACCGCGTCCAGCGAGGCGACTGCGGCTTCGAGCCCATCGAAGACGTGACCCAGATCGGTCAGGATCCCGAATCGGCGACGCGAGTTATCGATGATGAAGACGACGCCGTCGGCACCGTCGTGAGGCGTCGAGAGGGTTTCGACAGCGACCTGGCCGAACCAGAGCGTTTCGCCCGCATCGAAGTGGCGGATGTCGGAGACACGCCCCAAGCGTTTGCGGCGGTCGACGATCGCGTGCGTCGCAGGCGTGCAATAGATCGGCAGGCCAAACTTGCGGTGGTAGACGCCCATGCAACTTGTGTGGTCGCTGTGATCGTGGGAGATGATCAAGGCATCGACGTCGTGGATGTCTTTGCCGTGTTGAGCCAGTCGCTCTTGAGCTTGGCGACCGCTGATCCCTGCATCGAACAGCAACCGCACTCCGTCGGTTTCGACGTACACGCAATTGCCACTGCTTCCCGATTGCAACGTGATGACTTCCATGGCCGCCAGTATAACGGTCGCGCGGCGTGTGGATACCTGGTCGGAAGCCGCAACCGAAGCGGCGGCTGGGAGGCAGAATCGTCGCTGGTCTGCTAGCTCTTTGGGGCACTCTAGGTGCTGGAGGCCGGCGGGCGTAAACTTGTTGGTCAATCGCGTCGGCACGTTCGCGATGTCTGTTCATGCAGAGGTCCGTCGTCGCCTCTCCCTTTCCCGAAACTGAATTCTTGCCTTGCGATGCGGGGCAGCCAACGGAGCGATCGTTTTGAAACCTTGCAGCATCTTGTTTGTATGTATGGGCAATATCTGCCGTTCACCCGCGGCTGAAGGCGTGATGCGGCGGTTGGTCGAAGCGGAGGGCTTGGACGATCGGATCACGATCGATTCGGCTGGCACGATCGGCTTCCACACCGGGAAGGCGGCGGATCGTCGGATGCGAGCCGCCGCGAAACAGCGCGGGCTCGAATTGACGAGTCGAGCGCGGCAGGTGACGGATGCGGATCTGCAAGCCTTCGATCTCGTCGTCGCCATGGATGCCGATAACGCCCGCGACCTGAACGCGCTCGTTGATGGCGGATCAGCGAACATCGTGCTGTTGAGCAGCTTTCTGGACGATGATTGGCCGAGCGACGTTCCGGACCCCTACTACGGTGGGGATGAGGGATTTGAATTTGTCTTGGAGATGCTCGACGCCGCCTGTCCAAAAATCTTGGAGTCGCTGAAGTCTGGCGCTATTTGAGGGGTTAGACTGATCGGAAAAGTTGTAGAATCGTACTGTTTGCCGAGCCACGCTAAATCGGCGAATCGTTACGATTGATGCGACAGTTGCAGCTTTCCCTGCCAGTTCCGGCAATTTGTTTTGGGTAGGACAGGCAAAGGGCTGACAACGCAGTTTCGTCGAAGCATACTCCGATAGTCCCCATGCGGCTCGGATCGGCAACGTTGACTGCTGTTCCAAGCCGCAGCGTGTCTCGTCAAACATCGCGCGACGTCAACTCGTTCTATTCCGAAATACCTGCAGACTGCGTCGAAAAACATGAATGTCGTTCACTGCCCCGGCTGCGCCCAATCGCTTCAACTGCCCGAAAACGCCAGTCCGGACATGACGCTGCAGTGTCCGCACTGCGGCGCGGTTCACCAAGTCGACCAATTCCTGCCCGCTGCAGCGGAACCCGAGGCCGCGGCAGCTGAGCCCGAAGTGGTCTTCAACGAACAAGCTCAAGAAGAGTTCTCGCAGGGGGAGATTCTGGCCGATTCGGATCCCGACGCCACCGATCAAGACGATCAGGAGCTGGAACTGCTGAGCTTCGACGAGGATATCGAAGAGCTGCCGATGATCGAAATCGAAGAGGACGGCGAAGAGGAAGAGCTGCCGAGTTTCGAGGTCGAACCTGTTGCGCTCGACGAAATGTCTGCCGACGCATCGCAGTCGGCGGATGACGCAGCCGACGAAGCGCTGCCGATGATCAATCTGGGGATGGGCGACGATGTGGAAGAGACGCCGAGGTTCGAAGCTGAACCTGCCGCGCCGGGTGAAACGTCGGCCGACGAAGATGCTGACGACGCGGCGCCGATGATCGATCTGGAGATGGACGACGAAGCCGAACAGACACCCAACTTCGAAGCGGAACCCGTCGCGTTTGGCGAAGTGTCGGACGACGACGCATCGCAGCCGATCGACGTCGATGCCGCTGCGACTGACGATGACGAACCGTTGATGATCGAACTGGAGACCGACGATCCCGCGGTGGCTGAGGCGGCTGCGGAGCCGGTCGTTGTCGATTCCGAATTGGACGTCGAACCGATTGTCGCCGCAGAGGACGCGAACGAAGACGAAGCTGTCGAACTGCCGAGCATCGAATTCGATGCAGTCGATAGTGGCGAGCCAGAGCCTGATCTCGAGGACGAAGCGGCGACCGAATTGGTCGAATCGGAAGAACCCGTTTCGGCGGAATCGCTAGCTCCCGAATCGCTGACTACCGAATCGGACGACGCCGAAGCACCGCTGGTCGCCGATCAATCGGAGTCCGCAATGCCGTTGGGCTTCACTGAGTTCGATCGCGAATCCGAGACGGAGATCGCGGACGAATCGGAACCGACGATCGACGACATGCAACCGGTAGCGGCAGTGACTCCCGCTGCTCCCAAGCGTTCGCGAGTGGCTAGCTTGGTGATGCAGATCGTCTGTCCCGAGTGCAACGATCCGGTCCGGATGCCCGAATCGCCCGCTGCGTCCGACGCGATGGTGCGTTGTCCTTGGTGCGGGCAGACCAATCCATTAAATCGCTTCGCCGATCAATTGGCCCCAGCGCTTCAGCTGGTTTCGCCGGGGACCGACAGCGTCGACACGGCGGTGGCGGCTGTCCCGTCGCGGGAATCATCAAATCAATGGAGCGCCGAAGACGCAAACGTCGACGTTGCGACGGCGCCGCGGCAAGACGATGCTTACGCCACGTTCGACGATTCGCCGATGCTCGCGTCCGAAGGTTTCGATATGTCGGCGCATGGGCTGCAGCCGCGGCCGCGTCGTCGCCAAAAACCTTCGATCGTTAAGATGCTGATCCAATGGTTCGGCGGCGGCGTGTTGGGGATCGGTGGCGCGCTGGCGATCCTGTATTTCGGCTTCCCCGAGAAGTTCCCCAAGTTCTTGCCCTTCCAACCGCCGGTCAATCGAAGCAGTTCGACCGAGGGGAGCGACGGCGAATTTGTGCCTCGCAGCGCACAACCGAACAACGATTTTGGCGGCGCCGGATTTGTCGTGGAGAACGAAGACAACGAACTGCTCGAATCGATCGAGCTTCCCGCTGCCGATGCACCCGCGGCGGAGGACGAATCCGAAGCGATCGTGCAAGCTACCGAAGCAGCCCCGCGGGTCGAACCGAAGCGGCCTCCTTCGTTTGTCGAACAGCGACTGGAAGCCGCTCGCGAAGCGTTGGCGATGACTGTTGAAACCGATCCGGAGAGTTCCGAGTTCACGGTCAACCGAAATTCGCTGTACCGTAGTATGGCGGAACTGGCCGAAGCGGTTTCCGACAACCCGTTTTCAAAGCATCCCAAGCGAGAGGCGGCGCGGTTGATGGCTGAACTGGCGAAGACACCGGCGCTGATGAAGTCGCTGGGCGGGCTCGCTCCCTATTGGCTGACGTCGTCGCGGCGGACCAGCGATGGGATTTTTCTGGTCGCTAAACTGGGCGGCAAAACCAAAGCACAATCGCGTCCCGGATATCACTCGATCCAACTGGCTCGCTACATCGGCGAATCGGCTGATGCCGAACCGATCACCCTCTTCGGGTTGTTAGATGATCTGCTCCCCTATCAGGATCAAACGGTTATGATACTGGCGGTGATTGAAAATAACGCAGCCGATATCAAGGGCGATGGCAGCCTGTTGAAGCTGTCGTCGATCCAGCCGTTGTAGTTTTTGATGCAGCCGATAGCTTTTGCTTCTTTGCAGTTGTAGCCATCGCGATCAAAACCAGCGGCAAACCAGCCGTTGTCGTTTTTTGTTCGTTTTGGAGTCGACGCAGTGCAACCCGAACCGCCCCGCCCCGACGATAACGCCAGTCGCGACAACGCCGCTGCGGATGAACTGCTTCGCGTGGCAAACGATCAGGGGCCGGTCGTTGTCGATCCGGCGGGAGCGGCGAGTTCAGAGCCGCCGGTTTCTCCAGAACCCTCTGCGGCTCCAGAACCCACGGGCAGTCTGATCGATACGCTGCTGTTTGGACTGTCGCTACCGGAGCGTTCGGCGCGGACGGTTTCCGCATTGGTCGGCGGACTGGCCAGCGAATCAGCGGCTCGCTTGATCCCTACGGCGTTCCGATCGTCCAAGAGCTACCGCGTCTTTGTCCAGCAGTCGTTGGATTTTGTGATCCACGATGTCGGCGGAGTCGTCTCGCACAAACCCGCCTCCGAAGACGCGCAAGCCGAAGGGCTGGTCGCTCGGCAAACCGTCGGCGGGATGCTCGATTTCGCCGGTGTGGCGACGTTGCACATGTCGCCGATGACGGTGTTGGCGATCATCAGCGACGTCGCGTACGGGTCGAGCACCTACATGCGTCAGTTGAGCGAAGAACTGAAACGCAAGGGATTGATCGATCAGGAATCGACGATCGATCACGTCACCGATCTGATCGACGCGCTGCAGGAAACCAGCGTCCAAGGTGCCGATGCGCTGAACGCGCCGCCGATCAATCTAGAAGGTTTGCAGCAGACGATCGATAAGACCCGCGCGGCGCTGAACCGAATCGATCCAACGACCACGATTCCGCAAGCTGAGATCAAAAGGATCTGGCAGGAGATGGAGACGGCGGCGACCAAGGCGGAGACGTCGGTCTTCGATGTCGCCACGACGATGACGATGTTCAGCATGAACCGCTTGTCGTTGGTCTCTCAGGGGGCGCTCTCGTCAGTCGTGGTCGCGGGCAATCTGATCGATCAACACATCGTCGGGCATTACGCCGATGCGTTGACCGAGATCCAGGTCCGCGGTTTGTGGACGACGTTGGCCGAATCGAGCCAGCCTTATTTGGAAGCGATCTGGAACAACTTCGACGAGACCAAATCGACGCTCACCCAAGATCTACTCAACGGCACCCTGATCGGTAAGGCTTGGGGCGGTTTGATCGGCTGGTGGCGAGGGGCCGACAAAAACAAGACGCCGCCAGCGGAAGATTCTCAACAAGGGTAGGTGAACCTTCCTGTTAAGTTTGCCACTTGAATCGCAGCCGAAAACTCTCGGTTGCTTAAGCGTTTGGCTGGAAAAATCTCGATCGCTGTGGCCGTCTGTTCTAGAATGCATATGCAAGCCAGAAAAAGTGAGGTACCGCCAATGGCTACTGTATCGATCGAAGACGCTCAATCCAAACTTGCCGAATTGATTCACAGCATGGCACCCGGGGAGGCATTGGTCATTACCGACGGAAGCCAGCCCGTTGCTTGTCTGACGGCAACAGATGCACCGCCGCCACCGACCCCGCGCAAGCCGGGGACGCTTGCTGGCACGGTGACCTACATGGCGGATGATTTCGATGCGCCATTGGATGAGTTGAGGGACTACATGCCGTGAGAGTGTTGCTCGATTCCCACGCGGTGATTTGGTGGGTCGATCAGCATCGCTTGCTCAGCCCAAATGCGCTCGCAGCAGTTGCATGAAGGATGCTTCCATTGCGAGCGGCTTCGTTCTCGGCTGTGTGATACCCCGGCTTAGACGTTGGCGGGGTTCATGACGGCGGTGATCGCTTCGCTGAGCAGTTTGATGCCGTCGCGGATTTGCGATTCGGGCTGGACGCCGAAGCTGAGTCGGATCGTGTTCTTCCGCACCGCGGCTCCTTCGCTTGGGTAACAGAACTCGCCCGGAACATACAACACGCCGCGCTCGATACATTGTTTCCAGAGTGGCGAATCGGAGCCGGCATCGACGCCCGGCGGCAGTTCCAACCAGACGTATAGGCCACCGATCGGTCGCCGATATTCGACGCCTGGGATTTCTGCCAAGTGCGTATCGCAAGCCTCTAACATGACTTGCAGTTTGCCCGCATAAGCGGTCTGCAGTCGCTGGACCTGTTCGTCGAAACGACCCGATTTCAAGATGTTCAGCATCAGTTGTTGGTTCAGGTGAGCCGAACCAAAATCGATCACCGATTTGAAGCGACGGGCCGAATCGAACAGCCAACGCGGCATCACGCCCCAACCGACGCGGATTCCGGGGCCGAAGTTTTTCGAGAAGGTCCCGCTTTCGACGGTTAATTCAGGATCGGCGCCGAGGTCGGTTAGCGTCGGGATGTCTTCGCCCGAATAACGCAAGTCGCGATAGGCGTTGTCGACCAACAGCAGGATCGGCGATTGCTGCTGCCATTTTTTCATCACGGCGATCAGTTCTTGTCGCCGAGCTTCGGGGACTGTCGAGCCGCCCGGGTTGTCGCAATACGGAATCAGGTAGACCGATTTGACCCGGTGTAGTTCGTTGTTGTCGGCCAATTGCTGCAAGCCTTGGTCCAACGATTCGGGGATCATCCCCTGGTCATCCGCTTCGATGCCAAAGGCGCGGACGCCCATATCTTTCAACAGCCCCAAGAAGACGAAATAGGTGGGAGCCGCGCAGAGCACGATGTCCCCTTCGTCGAAGACACATTCGGCGACCAGGTGCAGCAATTGGTTGCTGCCGGCGGTCAGGATCATCCGATCGGCGAGATCGTCGGCGTTGTTGCTGAAGTTCCGCCGCGCGATCGCTTGGCGAAGTTCCTGCGGCCCGTTGTTGGTGCCGTATTGCAGCGCCAACCGCCCCGTCGCGGTGTCGCCGAGCACGTTTTGAGCGGCTTCGGAAACAAACTCCAACGGCAGCGTGGCATTGTCGACAAATCCCGCGGCCAAGGAAATGATTCCTGGGTTGGCCAATGCGGCAGACATCAGCTGGCTGATCGGTTGTTCCGAAGCCCGGGTGCCGCGGGGACTGAGAAGTTGCTCGTGCGTGGAGTTGTGGAGGTTCATTCGCTGAAAAACTCGTTTGATTTCGGATCGAGTGAAGTGGAAGCAATTCATGTTAACGAATCTGTCGGGACGAGGATTCCCCAGATTTATCGCTTCGCTGTGGTAATGACAAAAGTTTTCATCGCGGGTTCGGCTGCCCCCGCTGCGGCGTCGCATAAATCGCGAACCAGCCGACGTGGCAATCGTAAAAGTTCCCATCGCAGGCTCGGCCTGCGACGGGCTTCTCGCGTTCTATTTAGATGCGCGTCGCGGGGCGTGATCGTTTGATCCGCAGAGCGGGAGAAACGGATGGCGGTCCAGCGGAAGTTTCCATTTATGGCGGCCGACAGATCGGCACGGGCTGCACCGACGGGCGGTCTGCGGCGCGATAGCGGTTGGTCGCACGTGCCGCTGTCGATCGCCAGGGCGTTTCTCGAAATGATCTATCCGCCGACCTGTACCTTGTGTGGTGGAGCGTTGGTCGATCCGGGGGCGATCGAAATGTGTGATGCTTGCATCGACGCGGTCCGCGGAAAATGTCGACACTGGTGCCGCCGCTGTGGGATGCCGATGGAACCGATGCGGTTGGGCGAACCGACTTGCAATCGATGCCTCAAACAGAAGCTGCCGTTTGCCGAAGTCGTCGTCTTGGGGCGTTATGAGGGAGCGATGCGGGAGGCTGTGATCGCCGGGAAGAAGTTCATTCACGAACCGTTGATGATGGCGTTGGGAGGATTGTTGGGGGAGCAGATTGCTAGCCAAGTCGATTCGATCCCCGAGATTGTGACCTACGTTCCATCCCATTGGCGACGTCGGTTGAAGCGTGGTACGGTGCCAGCAGCGACGCTAGCCAAGCAGGTTGGCCGGGTGTTGGGACTTCCGGTTCACCCGGCGGTCCGAAGTGTGCGGGGGACGATCAAGCAGGGGAAGTTGGCGGCTGGGCAGCGGGCTGAAAACATTTCCAATGCATTTGCGGTACGACGCCGATATCACCCCAACGGCCACAGCTATCTACTGATCGACGACGTAATGACGACCGGTGCGACGATGAGCGAAGTGACGCGGGTGTTGTTGGCAGCGGGAGCGACGCGAGTTTGCGTTGCGGCTACTGCGCGCGGCGTCGGAAAAACCTAAGCTATAGCGAGATAGAAGCGGTTCTGCGATGAACTTTTGTGCCATCGGTCCCCTATAAAAACCTAAGCTATGACACGGTAGGATCGAAGGTCGCCGCTCGGCCTCTGCTTGAATTCCCTTTTTGACGCGAAAATACCAGCAATTCTGTATGAACCCAACGAACTCTGACGAGCTGTCGCCAGCGGCGTCGCCGAGCACTGCGACCACCTTTCGCCGGGCAATCCTGCACGGTCTGGGGATCGTTATGCCGCCGTTGCTGACGATTTTGCTCTTCGTTTGGGCCTGGACCACAACCGAAAACTACGTCCTCTCACCGCTGGAAGCGGGGATTCGCAACGTTCTGGTTTGGAATCTGCAAGAGATCGAAGACGTCAAACCTGTCGATCGAAATTTTGTCGCCGATCCGACGGGAAAGAAGTTTCTTCCCCAATATGTCGTTTCGTACGTCGACCAGAATCTCCATCGCTTAGGGCCGTTTGAGCCGGTGCCGGGGACAGCGATCGCGTATTGGCATCGTTACGTCCAACTGGTCTACCTGCCCCGCACGGTGGTTGTCCCGTTTTTCTTGTTGATGTTCCTGATCCTGCTGTATTTCCTGGGGCGGATGTTTGCCAACGGGATCGGACGATTTTTTGTCCGCGCGATGGATCGATTTATCGGTCGCGTGCCGGTCGTCAGCAACGTCTATTCGTCGGTCAAACAGGTCACCGATTTTGTCTTCAGCGAACGCGATATCGAATTCAACCGCGTCGTCGCTGTCGAATATCCACGCAAGGGAATTTGGTCGATCGGATTTGTGACGGGCCAGAGCATGGCCGATATCAGCGCGGCGGCGAACGAGCCGGTGTTGAGCGTCTTGATGCCGACATCGCCGATGCCGGTGACCGGGTTTACCGTCACGGTTCGCAAGAGCGAGGCTGTCGATTTGGATCTGACGATCGATCAAGCGATTCAGTTTATCGTCAGCTGTGGCGTCGTCGTTCCGGCGAAGCAGCAGCAAGCGTTCAGCCGACTGCAGTTGAATCTGCCCGGCAGCGGCAACGCGTCGGCGATGCTGCCCGGAGACGATGGCTCCGCCGATTCGTCCACTTCGGCGGACTGATCCCGATCTTCGCAGCGACGGCAAGCGAGCCGTAAAGCGAGCTCTCGGAGCCCGCTTCAGCTGCGTTTTGGCGATGAAGATCTCTAATTTCATCGCACACGATGAATCGCTCAGCAACTATAATCCGGGTCCTGTGATGGCCGCATCGAGGGTTTTCGTATCCACTCGAAAGTTTGCCGCGAGCCATTTCTTCTTGCATCGATCGGATTGACTTGGGCAAATACCTCATGAATCGCTCGCTACTCTTGTTGTCTCTGGTTCTCTCGCTGTTGGCGGTTTCGAAGTCCGACGCTCAGTTCGAAGGAATGAAATATCGCATTCCCGCGGATGCCAACACGCTGATCTTGATCAATGCCGAAAAGGCGTTTGGTTCGCCTGTTTCGGATCGCGAGCGATGGGCGGCGCGACGCAAAGCTGCCTACGACGCGGGCGTTTCGGCACTGCCGCCAGACGCAACCGAAGTCATCTTGGCCGGTCGATCGGATCTCGAGTATGGCAAATCGGTCTGGGAACTGGCGCTGATGAAGCTCACCGGAGAGCGGAACGTCGCGACCGTGGCGACCCGTTTTGGTGGCAGCATCGATAACATCGCCGGCCGCAGTGCAGCCCGTCTGCCCGACGATCATTATGTCGTCCAGATCCGGTCGGATCTGATGGGAGCTTACACTCCCGCGAACCGCCAGGATGTGAGCCGATGGTTGAAGTCGACCGATCTGGATACCGGCCAAAAGATGTCCCCCTATCTGCAACACGCCTTCGCCTTTGCTGCCGAAGTCGGCACGCCGATCGTGATGGCGATGGATTTGAGCGGTTTGGTTTCCGAGGCGGCTGTCACGAGAAAGCTGCCGGAATTGGGATCGCTGAAGGATTCGGGCCTCTCCCCCGCCGCAGTCTCCAAACTGATCGGTGGTGTGCAGGGAATTATGCTCGGCATCACCTTAGAGGATCAGACGATCGGTGCGGTTCGAGTCGACTTCGAAGCTTCGCCCGAGATCTTGGCGAAGGTTGGCAAGCCGTTGTTGATCGAGATTTTGAGCAGCCAAGGGGCGATGATCGACGACATCCGGCAATGGACACCGTCGGTAAAGGGGAACACTTTTTTCCTGCGAGGCAAGCTGTCGGCGAGCGGAACGCGACGGGTGATGAGCGTTCTAGAACTGCCACGCTCGCTGGGAGAAGCGGTTAACGATGCAGCTTCGTCGGGAGCTGATTCCGAAGAGTCGGCGGCTCGCATCGCGTCGCAGCAATACTTCAAGAGCGTCTCGACGCTGTTGGACGATCTTCGCGACAAACCGAAGACCGATCACGTCAAAACGTTTGGGCAAGCGGCGATCTGGTACGACAAATATGCTCGCAAGATCGACAGTTTGCCGCTGTTGAATGTCGACCCGGCGCTGCTGAAATACGGCAGCGATGTCTCGGGGATGTTGCGCGACGCAGAGATGTCGATGAAAGGCGTTGGGATGCGATCGTCGGTGCGGACCGGGATGAACAGTCCAACATCTTACGGCTACAGTTCTTATGGCGGCGGATACCGTGCAGGAAGAGGCTACGACGGTGCCCTCTACGGTCCTCAGGGATATTCTGCGAGCGTGGGAGCGGCGCAGGCTTCGGTTCGCGAGGAGGGCCGCACCGACGCGGTGATTCGGGGGCAGGAGCGAACCAAGGGTGCGGCTTCGGTGCAACAGATCTGGCAGGACATCGACTCGGCGACGGCTGAAATTCGCCAGGTGATGACCGGCCGATACAGCGCCGAATTTTAGCTTCTGTGCCGTCGCGTCCAGGTCGACCAGTTTCCACCCTCTGCGACTTGGTGAATAATACGCCCCTTGTTGCAACGAGTATTTGAAACTACGGACCAAGAATGACGACTCTATTGATAGCGTTGGGCACGATGGTGGCCTACCTGATCGCGTACAACACCTACGGGCGTTGGTTGGCGCGGAAGATTTTTCAGTTGGACGACAATGCTGTCGTCCCCAGCGTGGAATTGAACGACGACCGCGATTTTGTGCCGACCGATCGTTCGGTCCTGTTCGGCCATCACTTTACTTCGATCGCCGGGACCGGTCCGATCGTGGGGCCCGCGATCGCGGTGATGTGGGGTTGGTTGCCAGCGTTGGTCTGGGTTCTGTTTGGATCGATCCTTGTCGGTGCGGTGCACGATTTTGGGGCGTTGGTCGTCTCGATCCGCAGCAAGGGGCAGACCGTTGGCGACGTCGCCGGTCGGGTGCTCAACCGCCGCGTGCGGTTGTTGTTCCTGTTGATTCTGTTCATGGCGCTGACGATCGTGTTGGCGATCTTTGGTTTGGTGATCGCCGCGGTCTTCAAGCAATATCCGGCGTCGATCATTCCCTGCTTGGTTCAGATCCCGATCGCGATGGCGATCGGCGTTTGGTTGCATCGCAAGAACGTGCATCTGTTGCTGCCGTCGTTGATCGCGTTGACCACGATGTACGCGACCCTGATCTACGGAAACTCGGGCGTCCTGGGGACGTTGAACCAAGCGATGGCCGAGTGGTCGGTGATCTCATGGGTCCTGATCCTGTTGGTCTATTCGTACGTGGCGTCGGTGCTGCCGGTCTGGATGTTGTTGCAGCCGCGCGATTACATCAATTCGCTGCAGTTGATCACCGCTCTTGGTTTGATCGTGGTCGGATTGGTCGTGGCGGGGCTGATCGGTGGAGCACCGTTGTCCGAGGGAGCCGCTCGCGTGCCGCTTGAGATCTCCGCGCCGATGGTGCGAGCTAACCCCGAGGGAGCGCCGGCGGTGATCCCTTTCCTGTTCATCACGATCGCTTGCGGTGCCTGCAGCGGTTTTCACTGCTTGGTCTCGTCGGGAACTTCCAGCAAGCAGATCAAGTGCGAGAGCGACGCGCAGTTCGTCGGTTACGGTTCGATGTTGACCGAAGGCTTTTTGGCGACGCTGGTGATCTTGGCCTGTGTGGCTGGGATTGGTTTGGGCGTGACGGAGAAGCTTGGCAGCGGAGCGGTTGTGACCGGCACGGCGGCTTATGAAGCCCGCTATCAGTCGTGGCAATCGGCTCAAGGGCTGGGAGCCAAAGTGGGCGCGTTTGTCGATGGATCAGCGAACTTTCTAAAAGCCCTGTCGATTCCCGCGGGGATCGCAGTCGCGTTGATGGGCGTCTTGGTTGCTTCGTTTGCCGGCACGACATTGGACACCGCCTGCCGGTTGCAGCGGTACGTGGTGCAAGAGCTGGCGGCGACGTTTGTTCGCGGATCGGGAAGCGAAGAGGTCGCGGTCTCGGCTAATCCGATGACCTGGCTGACCAATAAACACGGCGCGACGATCTTTGCGATCACATTGGCTCTGGCGATCGCGGCGCTACCGGCTCCGGGAGCCGAGATGACGCTGGCCAATGCGGGCAAAGGCGGTTTGATTTTGTGGCCGCTGTTTGGTGCGACCAATCAATTGTTGGCCGGCTTGGCGTTTTTGGTGATCTCGTTCTTCCTGTGGCGTCGCCGGATCCCGGTTTGGTTTGTTGTGATCCCGATGATCATGATGCTGATCATGCCAGCTTGGGCGATGATGATCGAGCTGCCCGGTTGGTTGAATCCTCCCGAGGGCCAATCGCCTAACTGGGTCGTGATCGTGATCGGTTGTGCGACTTTATTGTTGGAAGCCTGGATGGTCGTCGAGGCGATCATTTTGTGGCCCAGCGTCCGCGGGATTGTCGAAGAGGCGGCCGTTGCCAAGCCGTCGTCTTAGGCTACGATAATCACAGCCATGAATGCATCACAAAACGCCTCCGCCAACGCTGCACAAGCGGCGACCGACGATCGTTCGCCGGCCGACGACGCCGCTTCGCTTTCGTTGCCCGAGATGCTTCGCGTGTTGGAAGTCGCGCGGCAGATGCGGGAAGACCGCCAGACGGCTGAAGTCGCGCTGCGCCGCGACGAGGTTCGGACTCAGATCCGCCGCAAGTTGATCGAATCGGCGAAGGTCACCGGCGAAGAGGTTAGCGACGCGGAGGTCGATGCCGCGATCGAACAATACTTCGACACGATGCACGTGTTGAAAGAGCCTAAGTTTGGGTTCGAATCGCTGTTGGCGCACGTCTATGTGATGCGGCGACGCGTCGCCGCCGGGGCTGCCGCGGTTGCCGTCGCCCTTGCGATCACCTGGTATGCGTTCCTGTCGCCCTGGGCACCGCTCAGCCCCACGGTTCGGGCGGAGCGTGCTGCGGCGGTGCAAGTCGAACAATCGCAGGTCTTGTTGCAGCAGATCGAATCGGCTTCGTTGGATCCCGATGCCACCGCCGAAGCGTCGCGGTTGATGGCTGAGGTGCAAGCGGCTGGCGCGGCGAACCCTGCTGCTGCCACGGCGGCTCACGAGCGGTTGAACAAGTTGTGGGGGCAGATGCAAAAGCAGTACGAGGTCCACATCGTTTCGGGTGCCAGCGAGATGTCGGCTTTCGAACGCGACTTTACCGACGATCAAGGGACGCGGTTGGCCGGATATTACGTGGTCGTCGAAACGCGTTCGCCCGAGGGACGCGTGCTGCGACAATCGATCCGCAACGCCGAAACGGGTGAAGAGCAGTTGGTCGCTCGTTGGGCCGAACGGGTTTCCAAAGATGTCTACGAGCGATTGCGGGACGACAAAGTGTCCGATGGCGTGCTGAACGAAACCTTGTTTGCGGTCAAGCGTCGCGGCGAGATCGAGGAACGGGTTCAGATCCCAACGCGTAGCGGCGAAATGCTGCAGCGGAAAGCTCAGATTACCAACTGGTAGCCACTCGCAGGATATCTATGCCAACCTCCGGTTCCGAAGTGCTTCGCGAGATGACTCGCGCGATCCAAGATGCCAAGCGTCAGCGCGACGCGTTGCAATCGCAGCATCGCGAGATCCTGCAACAGACCGACGATCTGGTCGGTCAGCGCGGGCAGACGTTGGTCGAATTGGCGGAGAGCTATCTTCCCGAGCTGAGTCAGACGACGGTGCGGCAGGTCTGGAACGAGATCCGCCCGGCGATTCAGGATGTGTTGCTGCGGAAAGAGGCTAGGCATCGCGAATTGGTCGCCGAGCACCAGCGGTTGGAAGCGGTCCAAACGCAGCTGCGCGGCGAACTGCAGACGCTCAACGGCAAGTTGGACGCTATTTACGGCGAGCGCGATTCGCTCAGCAAACAGCTCAGCGAACAGCTGTCGGGCGATCCCGCCTTCCAACAACTGACCGACAAAGCGGCGATCGCGGAAATCAATCTGCAGCGAGCCGAATCGAGTTTGGCTGAGGTCGAACACGATGTGATCGCCAAGCTGCCCGCGTATCAGCGGAGTCGGTTGTTTCAGTATCTGCACAAGCGAAAGATGGGAACGCCGCAATACACAGCCCGCGGCTGGCGTCGGCGGATGGATCGTTGGGTTGGCCGGCTGATCGATTATCCCAAGGCGCGGAAGAGTTATGAGTTCTTGAGCGAAGTGCCCGGCAAGATGCGGGAATTGATCGCCGAGCGACGCGATGCGCTCAATCAGTTGTTGGATCGATTGGAGCGATCGCAGCAGAAGGTCGCTGCCGAACTTGGCCTGGACAAAGTCTTGGATCAAATCGAATCGCGCGAAGACCAACGCGACGATCTGTTGGAGCAACTGGAACAGACGGTTGTGCAGACCAACGCAAACGGCGCCGAGATCGACAAGCTGTTGGACAGCGAGGGGCCGTTTTACGCCGAGGCGATCGATAAATATCGACGGCTGTTGGAACAGACCCATACGCTGACTCTGGAGCAGCGGGCGGCGCAGTCTCCCGATCCGATCGACGACCAATTGGTCGCGCGTTTAAAACATCTCGACGAAGAGATCCAGCAGTTTCAGAAGGCTGCCGACGCTCGCCGACGCCAGCTGAAAGAAGCCGAGGACTTTGCCGAATCGATCGACTATCTGGTCCAGCAGTTCCAGCGGGCGCGGTTCGATGATTCGCGGAGCTATTTCGACGACAAGCTGAACATCCGCGAATCGCTCAGCCGTTTAGCCGATGGCCGCGAGCGCCCCGATCTGTTGTGGCAACACATCCGTCGCCACCAGCACACCGCGCCGAACTGGTACGAGGAAAACTCGCGTCGAGTCGTCAACGCGGCGAATTCGCCGATGGGTCAGATCCTGTTGCAGACGATGGCTCACGCCGCCGGGGCGGCGCTCCGCGAAAACGCACGCCGTGCCGGATCGCGACGGATGAGCTACCCAACGTCGTCGACGCGATCGTCCAGTCGAACGACAAGCCGGCCGAGAATGCCAACTCCCAAACGCTCCGGTTTCAGCACCCGCAAAGGGTTTTGAGGGAAGAGGCACTGTCCATTTCGCTTCACCCGCCCAAGCGAAAGCTGGGAGTGTCGGGAAGTGAGCGTTTAGCGAGTCTTCCAGGGAGGGCCTTCCCTGGAATCGAATGCCGGGAATTGCTGCGGACTCCCCTCCCCGAACATCGCTTCGCTTGTTCGACCCTCCCCTGTCAAACTGCGTTTGGGGAGGGTGAAGGCAATTGTTGGCGATGCTGACTTCACCCGCCCAAGCGAAAGCTGGGAGGGTCGGGGAATGAGCGTTTAGCGAGTTTTCCGGGGAGGGCTCGCAGCGGTGCATCGTGGCGAAGCCACGGCATGTAGAAGCCAGAACGCGAGTCCCGGGAAGTCAGCAGTACGATAGCTATGGCATCCAATAGCCTGGGACGCGAGTCCCAGGTGTCGGATTAACCACGCGTTTTACATTCGCGAAGCGACGGCATTAGCTCATCTGTTGTCGCTTCGCGACTTAGCCAACTCGGCTTACTCTTGGTTTTCCCAAGTCACGCCCATTTCGGATTCCAGCGAAGCGTACCAATCGCGGAACAATTGGCCCGCTTGGAAGTTGGCGAACTGTCGCAGACGCATCCGTTGAGCTGGTTCCATGAAGTCTTCGCGGAGCTTTTCGAGGTCGGGCGACGTCGATTTCACCTGGAAGACGTAGAACGTATTCTCCGGCTGATTCGCCGCGCTACCAAACGCTTTCTCGGAAGTCGAGAAGACAGCTTTCATGAAGTCGGGGCCGACGCGGTCCAGATCTGGAACGCTCAATCCAAAGCCTTGCATCGCGGTGAACGGACCGACGTCGCTGATCACCAAGGTCTGTTTGGCTTCAGGGATCTCGGTCGTGATCGATTCCGCATTGGCGTTGTTCAACTTGGTCGCCAACGCTTCGGCTTCCTCTTTGGCCAATTCACGAGCCTTCTGTAGACGCAGTGCGTCTTTGACTTCGCCTTCGATCTCTTCGAATTCGGGAGTAAACGGCTCACGCTGTTCGGTCTTCCAGAATACGAAAGCCGATCCGGGCGGGTTGCTGTCGGTTCGCTTAGGCGTGTAATCGGGGAATTGGTTGTTGTAGATCAGGCTGGCAAACGAATCGCCACCGCCAAATCCCATCCCTTGCGTTTGCGAACTGGCGATCGGTTGATCGGCGACCGAGATCGGATCCTGCATTCCGGTCACGCCGTACTGCAGCCCCAACGCCTCGCCCAGTTCCTTCAAGCTGAAGGCGGGAGGATCGCCGACATCTTTGCCCTGTTCCTTGTCGCCCTGCCACAACATGCGGACGCCAAAGTAACGCTTCATCTCGCTCTCGGCTTGTGCCATCGCTTTCTGCATCGCAGCACGAGCCGCTGGCAACGCCAGTTCGCTGGCGACCTGATCCTTCACCTCTTCAAAGGTTTGGACTCGCATCTTGGGAGCTTCGGGAGGCGTCAGTTCGTCGGCTGGAGCCGCTTCGGCCGCCGCTTCTTCTTTCATCTCCGGCTTCGCGTCGGCAGGCTTTTCCTCTGCTGGTTTTTCTTCCGCAGGCTTTTCTTCAGCAGGCTTGTCGTCCGCCTTCGGCTTCTCTTCGCTCTTGGCAGGCTCTTCCTTCTTCTCTTCAGCCGGTTTGGCTTCTTCCTTCATCTCCGGCTTCGCGTCAGCAGGTTTTTCCTCTGCTGGCTTTTCGTCCGCCTTAGGCTTCTCTTCGCTCTTGGCAGGCTCTTCCTTCTTCTCGTCAGCCGGCTTGGCTTCTTCCTTCATCTCCGGCTTCTCTTCTGCTGGTTTTTCTTCAGCAGGCTTTTCGTCCGCCTTGGGTTTCTCTTCGCTCTTGGCAGGCTCTTCCTTCTTCTCTTCAGCCGGCTTGGCTTCTTCTTTCACCTCTGGCTTCGCGTCAGCAGGTTTCTCCTCAGCTGGCTTTTCGTCCGCCTTGGGCTTTTCTTCGCTCTTGGCAGGTTCGTCCTTCTTCTCTTCAGCCTTTGGCTTTTCGTCCGCAGGCTTCTCTTCGGCTACTGGCTTCTCTTCTTCAGCCTGTTCGTCCTTGTCGTCGTCTTGCGGGCGAAACGCTGCTAGACGGAACATCGAACGACGGTTGGTCGACGATTGATCCGCTTCCGCTTTGGCATCGCTGTCAGCTTCCGCCTTGGGCTCTTCCGCAGGCTTTTCGTCGGCGGGCTTTTCGTCGGCGGGCTTATCGTCGGCAGGCTTTTCGTCGGTAGGCTTTTCGTCAGCAGGCTTTTCGTCAGCAGGCTTTTCGTCAGCAGGCTTTTCGTCGGCAGGCTTTTCGTCAGCAGGCTTTTCTTCGACGACAAACTCTTTAAACCGGCCTTCGGCGACCAAGCGGTCGTATTCAGCTCGCAGTGTTTCGTCGCTGATCTTCTTCTTTTCAGCTTCCAGGAAGCTATCGAACGACGCTGTCAGGTATTCGACGTTAGCCGAATAGTTGCGACGGAAGCCGGGCGTGGCGGAATCGGGATTTGGGAAATCGTCTTTGTGCTTTTCGTACAGCGCTTTGACTTCCGATTCAGGCAGCTTGTCGTCGGGAATTTGAGTGGTGAAGTTGGCGACGACGACTGGATAGGCATCGATCGTCGCTTGTTGGTTCATCTGCTTGAACAGCTCCCAGCTCTCGCCGGGCGATGTCAGCGGTTGAGCCCCCGCAGCGATACCGGTCTGTCCGACGCGTTCGACCGCGTTGGCTAGCAGTTCGGTTTTGAGGACGCTTGCCAATTGGTAGCGACCGATTTGGTTGTCGGACGATTGCGACAGGATCGCGTACATCTCGTTTTCGTTGACTTTGTCGTTGGCATACAGACGCAGCCATTGTTCGATGGCACCGTCGTCGAGGTCGAAGCCCATCTCCTTGGCTTTCCGCGACAACAGGTAGGTTCGCAGAGCGTTATCGAGCGACAATTGGTTGGAGATGCCCACGCGTTGGACGTTCCCCTGTTGGTCGACGACAAATCCTGGGACTTGCGGGCGGCCACCCTTGTCCATCACTTGCTTGGCCAAATCGGCGAGGAAGCGGGTGGTCATCTGATGGTTGCGGACATAGCGATTCATCTTCGCCATATCGATTTCTTCGCCACCAATCGTCGCGACAGCTTCGCTTTGGCCACCGGTTCCACGGGTCGAATCCAGATAAACCTGGAGCGCCGGAAGGACGACAAATGCAATCATGGCCAAACCGGCCAAGGCCGCGACCATTGCCTTTTGATTACGACGAAAAATCGACAGTGGGCCTGTCATAGTGGTGCTACTTTCGTGACTGGAGCTTTTAAAACGAACCTTTCAGGTGGGCAACCGATGCCACCAATCAAGGCGAAGCGAAACCTACATCATATGTCGGGTCGGCGGATGCTGCCAAACCGGTGTGCCGCTAGCAAAAAATGCCCCATCTGCGCACCGCTCCCAACATTTTCAAGGGCTGTCAAAGTACACCGCACCGAATCAAAGGGTCAAGGCCGGAGTCGGTTGGGGAAACCTTGGGAGACTCCGCAAAAAAACAGCAGCAAACCTCTTGTCGATCCGTTATCTTAGAACAGGCTATTAATTTACCCGCCTGCTTGAATCCCACCAAAACTCTCCCCTCTTTCGAAGGAAAGTCTACATGTTCGATCGCCGTCAATTTATTGCCTCTTCCGTTGCGACCACGGTTGCTGCCACCGCGGCGCATTCCAAAGCCTCCGCCGCCGATGCCAACAAGCCTGTTAAAGTTGGCGTGATGGGCCTTTCACGCGGTATGTCGCTCGCCACCGACCTGGCCAAGATGGACGGTGTCGAAGTCAAATATATCTGCGACGTCGACAGCACTCGGCTCGCTTCGGGCGCTGAAAAGCTGGGCAAGATCGCTGGCACGTCCCCCGAAGCGATCACCGATTTCCGCAAGATCCTGGATGACAAAGAAGTCGACGCGTTGGTCTGCGCCGCTCCCAACCATTGGCACGGCCCTGCGACGATCATGGCCTGCAAAGCGGGCAAGCACGTCTACGTCGAAAAGCCAGCCAGCCACAACGCCCAAGAAGGCGAATGGATGATCGAGGCGGCTGAAAAGTACAACCGCGTCGTCCAAGTCGGTACGCAGCGCCGCAGTGCTCCCGAAATGATCCAAGCGATGGAAAAATTGCAATCCGGAGCGATCGGCAAGGTCTTCCTGTCGCGCGGCTATTATGTCAACCAACGCGGTTCGATCGGAAAGGTTGAACCGAGTGCACCGCCAGAAAACCTCGATTACGCGCTTTGGGAAGGCCCTGCCCCGCACCGCGAATACAAATCGAACGTCGTTCCTTACAACTGGCACTGGAACTGGCACTGGGGCGGTGGCGAATTGGCTAACAACGGCGTCCACACGCTGGACATCTGTCGTTGGGGAATGGGAGTCGATTATCCGACTCGCACGACGATCTCCGGCGGCCGCTACTGCTACGACGACGATCAAATCACTCCCGACACACAAGTTGTCGCGTTTGAATTTGGCGATGGCAGCCAGATCACCTGGCAAGGCACCTCGTGCAACAAGCACAACGTCAACCCATTTGTCTCGTTCTACGGAACCGAGGGTTCGATGGAAGTCGACAGCAACGGTGGCTTCAAGTTGTTCAATCGAGCCAACAAGATGGTCGAGGAGGTCAAGGGAACGAACAACGGCCAACTGGCTCACCTGACGAACTTCGTCGACGCGGTTCGCAGCGGCGATGCTTCGACCCTGAACCAACCGATCGCCGAAGGGCATTGCAGCACGATGATGTGCCACTTGGGCGTGATCGCGTATCGCACCGGCCAAGATGTCGTCTCCGATCCAACCAACGGCCACATCCAAGGGCCGCAGGAACAGAAGGCTATGTGGGGACGCGAGTACAACCCAGCTTGGGAAGCTGACGTTTCGAAGATCTAATTCTTCCCGGCCTCTTCCACCTGTAACACTTCCGCTCTGCGACAATCTCTTGTTGTCGCCAACATCGTTACAGGTGTCGCAAACCGACCCGAAGGCAGTCCCCGCGCGGGGGACTGCCACGGTTCTGATTCGGTTCTCTCTTTCGCTGGCGGGTTTGCAAGGTAGATCTTCGTTGGACAACCCAGCGGTCTTGCGGGCTCGCACGAGTCGACGTTGCATCAGGCGAGCCATGGCCGCGGTGGGTCCATTCGAAGCCTCGATGCCTCCGCTCAAAAGCCCAGCGATATCTATGATCCGCGCACTCGATTTTCACAAAGCCTACGATGACACCATCGCGGTGGCAGGTCTCTCCTTTGAAGTCTTGCCCGGCCAAGTCCTTGGACTCGTCGGGCCCAACGGCGCCGGGAAGACGACGACGCTGCGAGCGTTGAGCGGGCTGATTCCGGCGACGCGCGGACGATTGGAAGTCGCTGGGCTGGATGTCGAACAGCATCCGATCGCGGTCAAGCAGCAGACGGCGTATGTCCCCGACGATCCACAATTGTTCGACGACCTGACCGTCGGCCAACACATGGACTTCTTCGCTTCGGTCTACCGCGTCGCCGATGCCGACAGCAAAACACAACAACTGCTGCAGACCTTCGACTTGATCGAGAAGGTTGACCAGCGAGCGAGCGCCCTCAGCCGCGGGATGCGACAAAAACTTGCCGTTTGTTGCGCGTACCTCTATTCGCCGGCGGCGATCCTGTTGGATGAACCGATGACCGGGTTGGACCCGCCGGGGATTCGCAATCTGTTGGAATCGGTTCGCCAGCGAGCGGCCGATGGTGCGGCGATCATGATCAGTTCGCATCTGTTGGCGATGATCGAATCGGTCTGCACCGATGTGCTGGTGTTGGAACGCGGCCGCGCCAAGTTCTGTGGATCGATCGATGCGTTTAAAGCTCGCTTCGAATCGGCCGGAACGCCGGCGTCGTTGGAACAGGCTTTCTTCGCCGCGACGGCTTGCGAGCTGCCGGTGGGAGCAAGTGGATGAACGCGTTGACCTTAGAAGCTTGCTTCCCGCGCAGTCTGCGACAGTTGCTGCAGATGCGAACGGTTGCCAAATTGAACCGCTTGAAACGTCGGATCCTTGCGCCCCGGCGAATCGTGTTGACAGTGCTGGCTGTTCTATTGGGAACGCTGTGGGCCGGGCAGGCGTTGTTGGGAATCCTGATGCGCCCCGCCGCCGATCCCCAGCGATTGCAGTTATGGATCACCAGCGGCTTGGTCCTGTATGCCTATTGGCATCTGTTGCGCGCGGTTTGGAACAGCGAGTTGGCCGGGATCGTGTGGTCGCGTCCCGAGCGCGAACTGCTCTGGACCGCTCCGCTGTCGCCAACGCAATTGATCGGTTACCGCTTGGCCGGCGGCATCGGACCCTCTGTCCTCAAAGCGACGCTGCTGACCGTCGTGTTGCTGCCCGATTCCTCGCGGATCGAACTGACATTTCTGGGGCTGTTGATGGCTCTGGGAATCCTGGAACTGACGCGGATGATCATCGAGATCGGATGTTCGGGATTGTCCAAGGGAGCGTTGTTCCGGTTTCGCATCGGCGTCACCTCCGTCGCGGTCGCGATCGCTGCGTCGGTTGGCGTTAGCGTCTGGTCGAACTGGGATCCCGATTTCGGCATGCCCGCGGTCCAGTTGCCCAACCTGATGCTCGGCGGCCTGGTCGACCTCAGCCAAGGGCCTGTTGCTCGCACGATCGGTTATCCGCTGCGCTACCTCGCCGACATCGCGATCGCCAGTCGCTGGAACCTGACGGTTCTGGTCGGGATCTCGGTCGGGCTGTTAGAAATCGCCGGTTTGGCTGCGATTGTTATCTGGCTGCAGCGGACGATGACCGCAGCCCAATTGCGTCAGCATCGCGAGAGTTACGCAGAGATTCAGTCGAAGCAACCTGTTGAAGTCCCGCAAGCAGAACAGCACATCGAAGCATTTGATAGACGCCGGCGTCTGCCCGCGTGTGCGTCGTTGGGCGGGACCGGCGCCTTGGTGGCTCGGCATGCCGTCACGATGCGTGGCTATTGGTTAACTGTTTTGGCGACCTTGTTTGTTCCGGCTGCTTTTTCGACGTTCCCGATTTGGGTGCTTCCCGCCGATCAACCGGTTCTATTGCACGTGGTCGGATCGCTGATCTTCTACACGCTGCTGCTGGGCCCGCCGGCACTGAAGATCGATTTCCGCCGCGATCTCGACCGGATCCTATCGCTGCGACAGTTGCCGATCTCCGAATTTCGAATCACGATCGGTCAGCTGGCGTTGCCGATCGCCGCCTGTCTGGCGTTTCAGTTGGTTGTGCTGGCGGTGACCGCGGTCACGCGAACTCCCGAGCCGACCAAGCTGATGCTGTCGATGCTGGTGCTGATCCCGGCGACTGTTTTTATCTTCGCCTTGGAGAATGCGATCTTCCTGGCCTTCCCGCAGCGGATTGGTCAGGAGGGGATCGAGGTGCTGATCCGCACGACGCTCGTCTTCACGTTGAAAGGCGTGCTGTTCGTCTTGGGCGTCGCGGCACTGTTGGCTTGGACGATGGGGATCCGCCAGTTTGTCGGCGAGGACTACCAATCGATTGTCTATCGAGTCGGAGGGCTGGCGATTTTGTGGGCCAGCGCCGCCGCGTCGGTTTGGATCACCGCGATTGCGCTTCGCCGGTTCGATCTGTCGGTCGACACGCCCGCGGCGTAAGAGCCCCGCCGGGCGTCGACGTCTTGCTGCCGCCAGCGTTGCTATTTCGCTGGGGCTTCCGCTTTGGCGACGATCTCAAAGTCGAGCGTCGATTGGCCAAACTTCTTCCCCTTGAGGTCCTCGATCGTCAATTGAATGCGATGCGGACCGGGAGCCAATTGTTTGGGCAGGTACAAGCGATAGGCGATGAAATAATCGCGGCGGTAGTTGTTGCAGCTCTGTTTGTCGGCCGGCAACACCTGTTCTGCAACCCGCACGCCATCGGCGTTAAACAGGTCGTAGCTGCCTTGGAAATGGGTCTCGTAGCCGTCGCTGAGTCGTTCGGAGGCGAAGTTGTCGATCTCGCAATAGAGGATCACCTGTTGGCCAGGTTGCAGTTTGTAATCCTTGAAAGGCGTGATCCGGCCGTAGCTTTCGACTTCGGTGCAGAAGGCGATGCTGCTGACGTCCAGTGATTCGGTCGCGGCGGCCAGATGGCCCGATGCGAGCCGCAGGTTCTCGAGAGCTTTCTCCCAACGGCGGGTTCGCGAGGGCGATCCATCGGGATCGACCATGCTCCACATCGTCATCATCTGGTAACGCAGGTAGTCCTGTTCGGCAGCGTTCAGCTGGTCGACCTTTTCCATCGCCTGGTCGGGCTTGTCGGCCAACAGATACAGCATCCGCAGTTTGGCCAGTTGAGTCAGACCGCCGGGCGTGTCGAGCGAGATCTCTTGCTCTTCGTAATGTTTGATCAGCGCTTCGAGATGTTCTTTGGGGTTCATGCTCGCAGCGACGGGAGCCGCGGGAACTTCGGCTTCCAATTGGATCGTTTTGGTTTCCGGTTCCGCGGATGCGGCGGCGGGCGTTGCCGCGGCGACTTGTTCGACGGGAGTGGTTGAATCCGCGGGCGATTCGGCTGGCGGTGGCGTTGCAAAAGCGACAGCCGCTTGCGATTGCTGATCCGGTGCGGTTGCAGTCGCTTGTTGGACGGGATTGTTCGTCGCGGCTACTTGATCGGAAACCGTAGCGACGGTGTGCGCCATCGGCTTGCTTTGCCCCGGTTTCGGGAGACTTATCTCCTTGGCTGGCGTGGGGATCGTCGGGCCGCCGACTTGTCCGGCTGCAATTTGACCAGCAGCGGTTTGTCCGGCTGCAGGTTGTCCCGCAGCGTTGTCGGCTGCTGGCTTGGCCGCTTGAGTCTGTTGCATGTTCCGCACTGCGGCGAGTTGTTGACGGGCGGCAGCCTGGACTTCCGGCGTCGCATTGCTGAATGCTTCGATCAACTCATCCGATTCTTTGTCGGCAAGCGTCGCGGTAGCAGGCATGTTGGCGCTGGGCGGCGCGGCCGGTTTCTGCTGTTGCGCACTGGCAGCCGTTGTGCCCGACGGTCGCGTCTGCTGATTCGGCGAAGCCTGGAACCGTTGCGCGAGCGAGGACAGCAGCCCGTCGGAGGGGGCCGTCGCTGGCTGAACCTCCGCCTGCAACGAACGATCAGGGACGGCGGTTCGGCAACCGGTCGAGCTAATCAGGGTATATAATGTTACCGAACAGAGTGTCATTCGGAGCGTAACGCCGTGCATCCTTGCCTCGTGCGTTGATGGATTGGTAGGAGGCCCCGGAGATGGGGCATTGGGGGAGCGTAAGGAAATCTGGCGGTTTCTTTCAAGATAGATTCAAAATATTTTTTCCCCCGCTCACCAAACCCGCCTGGTTTGTGTCCTTCTGATGAAAGAAAGCTCTTGGTCGACAGCCCGCCATTGACCAGAGGCCCCAATTACACTTAAACCAACACTGCAGGGGAGTTTAGAGCGACGCTCGGCTCCCCCCTCCCCCGGTCTGCCCGCCGTTTGGTGCAGATCGTTTTTTTGGTTGCTTGATAAACGAATGCAAAAATCCCGATGACCCAGACGACCGACGACCTCCGAATCCGCGACCAAAAATCGCTCCGCTCCCCCGCCGACCTGATCGCAGAAATTCCTGTCAGCGAAACCGCTGCCAACACGGTTTATCAAGCCCGGCAGCAATTTCATCAGGCGTTGGAGGGGACCGACGATCGGATCGCTGTCGTCGTGGGGCCCTGTTCCATCCATGATCCCGATGCGGCGATCGAATACGCTGCCAAGCTGCAAAAGGCCCAGCAACGGTTGAGCGACGATCTGCTGGTCATCATGCGGGTCTACTTCGAAAAACCACGGACCACCGTCGGCTGGAAGGGGCTGATCAACGACCCTCGCATCGACGGCAGTTTCGAGATCAATCAGGGGCTGCAGACCGCCCGGAAGTTGTTGCTGGACATCAATGAAGTCGGCGTTCCCGCCGGCGTCGAATACCTCGATCTGATCAGCCCCCAGTACATCGCCGATCTCGTCGGTTGGGGAGCGATCGGGGCGCGGACGACCGAGAGCCAAGGGCACCGCGAACTCGCATCGGGCCTCTCTTGCCCTGTCGGTTTCAAAAATGGAACCGCTGGCAGCGTGCAGATCGCCGTCGATGCGATCGGTGCCGCCCGCAACTCGCACCATTTCCTCTCGGTCGCCAAAGATGGCCGCTCGACAATTTTCCAGACGACCGGCAACGAAGACTGTCACCTGATCCTGCGTGGTGGCAACACGCACACCAACTACGACGCCGCCAGCGTCGATGACGCCGCAGCGTTGTTGGAGAAAGCCGGTCTCGATCCACGGATCATGATCGATTGCAGCCACGCCAACTCACGCAAACGCCACGAACGTCAAGCTTACGTCTGCCGCGACATCTGCCATCAGATCAGCGAAGGAGATCGGCGGATCATCGGCGTGATGATCGAGAGCAATCTGGTCGAAGGCAAACAGAGCAAGCCGGAACAACGCGGCCAAAGCATCACCGACGCCTGCATCGGCTGGGACGACACCGTCACGATGTTAGAACGCCTAGCGACCGCAGCCAAAGAACGTCGCGCCGCGAAATAGCAGGAGTTTGTTGGAATCGCAAAGTTCCAACGGACCGAATGCAAAGGCCCAACGGGCCGGCTCTACGTCAGCCCGGGGCAACGCCCCGGGAAGCGATGCGAACAAAAGGATGCAAAGGCCCAACGGGCCGGCCCCGCGTCAGCCCAGGGCAACGCCCTGGGAAAACGAGGCAATCCAACCCGGTCCACAGGCCCAACGGGCCGGCCCTACATCAGCCCAGGGCAACGCCCTGGGAAAACGAGGCCAACAACCCGGTCCACAGGCCAACAACCCGGTCCACAGGCCCAACGGGCCGGTCCTATGTCAGCCCAGGGCAGCGCCCTGGGAAAACAAGGCCAACAAAACGATGCAAAGCCCCAACGGGGCGGCCCTACATCCAACCGGCCTCGACGTGTCGTAGGACCGCCCCGTTGGGGCTCTGCCGGTGGTGGGCCGATTCGAACCCCAGGGCGTTGCCCTGGGCTGACATATGGCCGGCCCCGTTGGGCCGTTGGGCTCTAGAACTGATAATCGGCTCCGTCGCGGCTGAGTCGACACGATTCGTCGTATTCGGCCATCCGCGTTTTCATCCTCGCCAAAATCTCGGGTTCGGTCGCTGATAGATCGTTTTCCTCGGCCGGATCTTCGGCGAGGTCGTACAGTTCGTATTCGCCGCCGGCAACGGCCCGCTTCAGCAACTTGTAACGGTTCTCGACTAACGCCTGTCCGTCGATGTCTTTATAGAGGCGACGGTAGCCGAAGAATAACGGCGTCGACCGCTGCGTGGCGGTTCCTTTCAGAACGCCCATCAACGACTGGCCGTCGATCGGGCGATCGGCCTTTTTGCCCAGCGACGCGCCAGTCAATTCGACCACTGTCGGAAAATAGTCGACGGTTGCGCAAACCGTGTCGCTGGTGGTGTCGGCTGGAATCTGTCCCGGCCATTCGACAACCGACGGCACCCGCAACCCTCCCTCGTACATCGTGTGTTTGTGGCCTCGGAACGGGCCGGCCGAAGCGACACCCTTCTTCGCCAACGAATCCGATGGGCCGTTGTCGCTGGTGAAAAACAGGATGGTGTTCTTTTCGATGCCGAGCTGGCGGAGTTCGTCGCGGAGCCGTCCGATCTGGTCGTCCATCGCCGTGATCGCACCGTAATAGTTCTGCTTTGCCGTGCCGTTGTTCGGATAGAGTTTGCGGTATTCCGGCCCGGCGATGACAGGTTCATGGGGCGTGTGAAACCAGACGCACGCCAGGAACGGTTGCTGCTTCTGTGCGGCACCGCGGATGAACGGGAGCACTCGGTCCATGATCACCCGGCTGTCGTCGCCTTCCATGTTGTCCGCGACTTCCACGCCGTTGTGAACGTAGGGTTTGCCTCCCTTCCACGGCTCGGGCTCTTTGGCTGAATCCTTCTTTCCCTTCTTCTTGCCGCTCGATTTTTCCGGCGGCGTCTGCGTCGGGTTCCATGTCGGCACCGCGCTGGTCGTCGCGAAGGTTTCGTCAAAACCGTGATGCCACGGTGGAGAATAATAGCCGCGCGGCAGCTGTTCCTCTGGCTTCACCCAGCCCAGGTGCCATTTGCCGAAGAATCCCGTCTGGTATTTTTTCAATCGAGCGACTTCGGCCACCGTCATCTCGCCCCGTCGCATTCCGCCA
Organism: Rosistilla oblonga; assembly: GCF_007751715.1. NCBI lineage: Bacteria > Pseudomonadati > Planctomycetota > Planctomycetia > Pirellulales > Pirellulaceae > Rosistilla > Rosistilla oblonga. The sequence continues at coordinate 870,585 of NZ_CP036292.1, forward strand.
GTGTGTGCCGCCAACACACCAAAACGCCAGGGATGACGCCCGGTCAGACAGCTGCCACGCGTCGGCGAACAGAGTGGCGAAGCTGTATAGAACCGCGTCAGCCGCATGCCGTTTTTCGCCATTGCGTCCAGATGCGGCGTCTGGATGACGGTGTTCCCGTTGAAGCCGACGTCACCCCAGCCGAGATCATCCGCCATCACGAGGATGATGTTTGGCTTGGTGGGCTCTTCAGACCAAAGGGTGGTCTGAGACATAGCGAGCAGCAACAGCAGCATGAATCGCGTAGACATTGTTGCGTTGAATCCTGGAAAAGAAAGAGAGAAGAGGAAAGTCGCTGGGGCTCAGACTGCGTTCGCGACCCGACCGTTGATTGCGGATCACGGGGCGGTCGATAGCCGTTGCGGCCTTCAGCGTACGATCGATTCTATCCAAGATAGCGAGCCGACGGAGCGGTCGGATCGACAAAAGGAGCCAAGAAATAGGGGAGAGAAGAATGCGCGAGCATACGCGCTGGAGTCGAGGCTTCAGCCGAACGGTTACGGGGGGACGTCGCCTAAAGGCTCTACTCCAACGGCGCTGGAGTGGAGGCTTCAGCCGAATGAATGCTGGGGGACGTCGCCTAAAGGCTCGGCTCCAACAGCGCTGGAGTGGAGGCTTCAGCCGAATGAATGCTGGGGGGACGTCGCCTAAAGGCTCTACTCCAACGGTGTCTTTCCTACAGGTATCCATACCGCTCGAAATATTCGCTCCAACGTTCCTTCAGCACCGCCTCTTGCTCCGGCGGCAGGGAGTGTTTGTTGGTGCGGTAGCTGCGGTGTTGGTTTTCGACCCAGTCCTGCAGCTGTGGCTTCAGCTTGCCGACGAAATCTCCCAGGTTCAGCTTTTCGTAGACGTGGCCTAATTGAGCGACGGGATCGGCGACGAGGTCTTCATATCGAATGTCGATGATCTGATCCTCGGCGACCGCCGAACGGCCGGCGTGGAAGGCTCGGTACATCCGCTCGTGACACTCGAGGACATATTCCTCCAAGTGGTCATAGTTGGGCCGCTGGAAGCATTGCGAGACGTCTAACGATTTCCATAGGCGACACGTCGATGGGAAGATGTTGCGTGGGTCACGCGTGATGTGGATGAACTTGGCGTCGGGGAAAGCCTCCGCCAAGACGGCGATCCGCCCGGTGTGGGTGGGGCTTTTCAAAACCAGCGGTTTCGGAGTCTTGTAGGTCAATGCTTTGAGGAACCCACGCAGACCGTTCACCCAAGTGCGATGTTCCTCGGGCGAGATGTTTGTCCAATCGAGGTAGTTCATGTCGGGCGGAGCTTGACCGGGGAAAGCCATCCGCCGGTAGGGCGATGGCAGGCCGAGGACCAGCAGCGCGAATTCGTCCTCCTGCGGCAAACGCCAGCCGGCCGACATGTTGTCCATCGGGCGTTTGCTCGGCAGCAACCAACTGCCAAACATGTTGAACTGCCACTCGGTGAACAGGAAATGGTGCGGCGCGAAGCACTGGAACGACGTCGGAAATGTCCATTGATCGTCCAGGACCATTAACTCATGCAGCAGCGTGGTGCCGCTGCGCCAATGACCGACGATAAAGACCGGCGGTCCGGCCAGTTTGGTGTTGTCGATTCGTCGGCCGTGGACCAACCGATGCCCCGCCGCCATCACGTCGTTGATCGGGGCGATCCCCGAAATGATCGCCGCCATCGCAAGACGAGATGGCTGGATTTTGAAGTGCCCGTCGCGGAGCAGTTTCCAGTAGGGAGCGGTTCGCATCCCATGCCAGAACCTGGGCGTGTAGAACGGGTACGGGTGAAAATCGTCGGGCTTCGGCGACGCGGACGATTTTGCAGCAGCGGGTGCGTGTTCGCTCAAGATGATTGAATGCGGGTTGCAGGGAGAGACGGCGGGCCAAAATCTGATCGTAGTTGTCGCCCAGCGGATTTGCTAGGCGAGCTTGGTTTTCACTTCCCCCGGGGATCGGGCTCCGGGCGACTTGCAGTATACTGAAAACGTGAACTCCCAACCCTCGAGGCCCGTTGGATGTCGACCACTCCATCGCATCACCCATCCACCGCCCATCCGCTGCTGCGTCGCGTCCGAGGGCTCTCCTGGCAGGCCCACGGTTTACTGTTGATTCGTGCGATCGCGATCGTCGCGGCGTCGTTGATCCTGTTGGCGATCGGGCTTGGCACAATCGATTGGCTAGTCCGCTCCCGTAGCTTGGGGTGGCGTTGGCTCTCGACCGGTCTGCTGGTCGCCGCTGCGGTCGGGCTCGCCTGGCGTTGGCTGGTCCCCGCGATCCGGCTGCGACTGCGAGGGACCGATGTCGCTCGGCAAATCGAAGCTGTCTTTCCCGCACTGGGCGATCGGCTCAGCAGTAGCATCGACTTTCTCGAGTCGCCGCGTCCTTCGAAAAGCCACCTCGAAGCCGCCGTCATCGATCGCACGACTCAGGATGTGCAAGGTTTATCGTTTGCAACGGCACTCAACCTCCGGCCGACCCTCGCGGCGTTGGCCGCCGCCGCGGCGATTGCTGCCGTTTTGAGCGGCCTGTGGTTCCAGGATTCCGCCACCGTTTCGCACGCCGCCGCCCGACTGGCTCAGCCCTGGCGACAACTCGATTGGCCGCGACGCCATCATTTGCAGATCGATCCGTTGCCCCAAGTGGTCCATCAAGGAGACAGCTTGGAAGTTGTCGTCCGCGATCCGCAAGCTGATCTTCCATCCGATGCGGTCGTGTTGGTGCGAACGCCCGCCGGGACGCAGAGGCTTGCGTTGCAGCAGGCCGGGTACAGCGGAGTCGCCCGCATCGAGAACGTGCAGACCCGATTGGAGATCCGCGCGACCGGAGGGGACGACGACACGTTCGACTGGCAAACGGTGGACGTGGTCCAGTCGCCTGAGATCACGCGCCATCAATGGACGCTCACCCCGCCCGAATATACCGGCAAACCCGAGCGGACGATCGAAGCCCTGCGATTCGATGTCGTCAGTGGAACGCGGGCTGGATTGGAACTGAGCCTATCCAAACCGATCGCCGAAGCGAGGCTGAGTCAGTCGACCAGCAACTCATCCGATTCGGGAACCGCAAGCGCAGGAAACCTGTCCGACGATGGACTGATCGTCCTCTTCGAGCCGCTGGAATTGACCGAGGATCGCCAGTTTCAGATCGAATGGACCGACGTCGACGGTCTGCCGGGGAGCTTTGCACAAGAGTGGACGATTCGTGTCGTTGCCGATTCGCCGCCGCAAGTCGCTTGGTCCGAAGCGACCCGCGTTTCGATGGTCACGCCCGGCGGAGAGCTTGCGTTGAACTGGACGGCGGAGGATGACTTTGGGCTGACCGAAACCGGGGGCCGCTGGAATCGACCCGGCCGGTCCGCTGCGGAGGACGCGTCGGAAGCTTCCGACTTTGCCGTGCAAACGCTAGCGGAGATCGAGCGGACGACCGACGGCAAGGCGATGTTCAAGCCGTCCGATTGGAAGCTGCAAGCGGGCGAAACGGTTGAGCTGACCGCGTGGGCGATCGACCAACAGGGGCAGCGAGGTGTCAGCCCGACGCTATCGTTGGCGATCGTTTCCGAAGCGGTGATTCGACAGCAGGTCGCCGAAAATGAAAACACGATCGTGGAGAAGCTGCGCGACGCCACCGTCGAACAACGATCCGCTCGTGATCAAGTTCTTGCCGCCGCGGCGGAGCTGGAGCCGGATCAGGACCGCGCCGCCGCAGCCCAACGCGTCGACTTTGCAGCGACCACGCAACAGCAATCGCGTCGCACGTTGCAAGAGACCGGCGGCGCGATCGATCTGGCCAGGCAAGCGGTCGAACTGCTGGAGAGCAACGGTCTGGTGGACGCCGATTCGCAACGCCTGAGCGATTTGCTGGCCGCGCTGTCGGAGTTGGCGGATGGGGATTCCAGCGAGATCGTCGATGCGATCGCCAGCGCCACCGACGCGATGGAAGACGAGGTACGCGACGCGGCAGCGACTTCGAAACTGAAGCAGCAATTAGATCGGATCGGCCAACAGCAACTGGAGGTCGTCGATCGGTTGGAGTCGTTGGCGGGAGAGCTTGTGAAACGCGATGCGGTTCGCGACCTGTCGCGTCAGTTGGACGATTTGTTATCGGATCAGCAGCGGTTGCAAACCGAAACCGCCGATCTCGATGCGACCGATGATTCGGCAAAGGACTCGCGCCAACAGACGCTTGGCAATTCGCAACAAGAACTGTCGCGGCGAGCTGCACGCTTGGCGGCGGAGATCGCCGAAACCGCAGCGGATCTCCCCGACGAACAGGCTCCGTTTGCCGATCGATTACAACGCGCTGCGGATCGTTTGAACGAGGATCAAGTGGTCGGGCAGATGCGGTCGAGTGCCGAGGATTTGAAGTCGGGACGGCTGGGGCAGTCGATGGAGAAACAATCGCAGATCCAGCAGGCGTTGCAGTCGACTCGGGCGGCACTGGAAGGAAGCGATCGCAGCCGCGAAGAATCGATGTCCGACGCGATCCAGGCTGCGGCCAAGGACTTGGAAGACGCAGCCGATCAGCAGCAGCAGATCGGTCGGCGCTTGGAGGATCCGCAGGAGGAGGCTGCCGAGTTAGCTGAGGATTGGAAGCAGCTGGCCGAACAGACCCAGCGGTTGCGTTCGCAAGTAGAGCGATTGGGTGCCGAGCAGGCGACCGATCGGATCGACCAAGCATTGGAAGCTCAATCGCAAGGCCAACAGCAATTGCAAACTGGCGATCGGGAATCGGCACAGCGATCGTCGCAGACCGCTCAGCAGCAGTTGGACGATGCCCGCGAGCAACTGGCGCAGCTGCAGAAGCAAGTCGACGCCGACCAGCAGCGGAAAAAGATGTGGGCGTTCATCGAACAGTTGGAAGGGATCTTGGCCGACCAGCGGGCGTTGATCGCTCGGATCGAAGCGGCCGAATCGGGAGGGCTCGGCGATCTGGCCGCGACCGAAAAGCAACTGGCTCAGCGCGTGCAAGCGATCTCGCCGATGGTAGCCGAGCTGGCCGGGTTCGACTTTGTCATGTCCGGTGCCGCCGATGATATGAACCGCGCTGCGGCGATGCTTGCACGGGACGATCAATCACCGGCGGTGATCGACGCGGCGCAAGGGGCGCTCGCGAGATTGGAACAAGTGCTCGAAGCGGTGATGCAGCAGATGCGTCAGCCCCCTGGAAACGAACCGACCGATCCGTCGCAGCAAGATCCGCAACAGCAGCAGGATGGACCGGACGACAACGAAAATGGTCAGCCGTCGATGGCCAGTTTGCGGCTGTTGTTGGGGCTGCAGGAATGGTTGTTGGATCGAACCGCGGCGGTCGAAGCGATCGATCCGGTCGACGAGGCTCAGCGAAACTACAAACAGCAGGCGATCCGCCAGTTAGCCCAGCGGCAGCAAAAGCTCCGCGATCAGTTTCAATCGCTATTGGAACAAGCTCCCGCCCCCGCGGCCGACAAAGAGGGCGACGGGATCTAAGCTCGCCACTGACTGCGATAGACCACGACTGACGGACACTCCAAGGGGCGTCAAAGGGCTAAGGATTGCTCGTGGTCGACTTCGAACTGGTTGGGAGTTCGGTAGCCAAGGGTTTGATGAATTCGCGTGGAGTTGTAAAACGCTTCGATGTATTCAAATACGCTGCTTCGGGCATCGTTGATATCGGCAAATGATTCAAATTTAGTCCACTCATGTTTCAGGGACCAAAAGAATCGTTCCATCACGGCGTTGTCGTAACAACATCCAGTGCGGCTCATCGAGCAGGTGATGCCGAGAGTCTTCAGCGTACGTTGATACTCGCTGCTGGTGTACTGGCATCCACGATCGCTGTGGTGAAGCAGGTTCGCTGTGTCGGGCCGTCGATTTGCGATCGCTTGCCTCAACGCATCTTCGACCAGAGGCGTTGCGAGGCTTTCGGAAATCGACCATCCAACCACTTTGCGGCTAAACAGATCGAGCACAACAGCAAGATAGATCCAGCCGTTGGCCGATGGCAAATAGGTGATATCGGTTACCCATTTGCGGTTTGGTCCTTCCGCCTCGAAGACCTGGTCGAGTAGATTCGGCGCCGGGACTTTGGTTGGATCGGCGACTGTGGTCGTTGGAGTAAAACGCTTGTGGACCTTGCTTTTTAGGCCCATTTCACGCATCGCCTTGGCAACCGTATTGCGACTTGCCGACTCGAGCTGCGCGTCGGCCTGCATCAGTTCGGCAACCTTGTAGCTTCCATAGATCTGCTTTGAACAGGCGTGCACTCGCTGAACATCCGCGCGAATCTTATCCGTTCTTTGCTTGCGTGCACTTGGCTCGCGCACGTACCAGGCGTAATAGCCGCTCCTGCTGACACGCATCACTCGGCACATGGTCTGAATTGGAAACGAGTCGCGATGTTGTTTGATCCAGGCGTACTTCATTTCGACTCCTTCGCAAAATACGCCGTGGCTTTTTTTAATATGTCTCGTTCCATTTCGGCCTGCAGCAGCGCCTTCTTCAGGCGACGGTTCTCGGCAATCAGCGCATCGTTGCTTGAGCCGACTGAAGCGGGGATCGCACTGGCGTCAAATTTCTTGATCCAATCGCGGATGCTCCTCGGAGCCACTGCAACTGCATCGGCGGCCTGTTTGATCGTGTAGCCCTTCTTCGTAACGAGCTCCACGGCACTGCGTTTAAACTCGTCCGAATGCACACGTCGCGGCTGTTTAGGATTCTCTGGCATTGTTTTCTCCTGGGAAGATTCTGAGTAATCCTTGGAGTGTCCGCCAGTCGTGGTCTATCGCAGACCATACCAGCACGAAGCGCAAGCGAGCGAAAATCCATACTAGCACGAAGCGCAAGCGAGTGAAAATTCATACTAGCACGAAGCGCAAGCGAGCGAAAATCGGTCCAGTCGCCATACTAGGACGAAGCGCAAGCGAGTGAAAAAAACGCCCCGATCGAGTCAACTCGTGCTTACAAACGCAACCAACAACCGTCCCGTCGCCTCATTTGACGCACGACCTTTTGCGGAGTGGAACGCGGCGGTGCGATGATCGCCCGTGTGTGACAACCGTTCACTCGCTTGCGCTTCGTGCTGGTATGGGGGAGGGGATCACTCGCTTGCGCGTCGTGCTGGTATGGGAGGGGGGATCACTTGCTTGCGCTTCGTGCTGGTATGGGGGAGGGAATCACTTGCTTGCGCTTCGTGCTGGTATGGGAGAGGGATTCACTCGCTTGCGCTTCGTGCTGGTATGGGAGGGGGGGCTTTGGCTTAGCGGTTTTGCGAGAGCTGAGTGCCGCAGCGGTCGCAGAATTTGGCGTCGCTGTCGTTGACGGCGCCACATGATCCGCAGGTCGACAACACCGCGGTCCCACACGAATCGCAGAACTTGGCGTCTTGATCGTTTGCCGTTCCGCAGCTGGGACAGGCCACGGACGACTGGCGGGCGGACTGGTTCAGTCCCGCGCCGATCGCCGAGGCGACAGCTTGCACGCCACCGCGCGTCTCTTCGGCCATATAGTTGAAGGTGTCTTTGCCGACCGGCGCGATCTCCCCCGCCTGGTATCGCGTGATCGCCCCCATGAACCCATATCCGCTCATCGCGCTGCCGACGAACATCAGTGGCATCCCGACAAAGCAGCACCAGAAGAATCGTGGCGGGCCAAAGCTGCCAAACGACATAAAGAAGCTGGCCATGCCGACGATCGTGAACAACGCGCCGACGCCAAAGATTAAAGGGCCGATCTTGCGTAACAGCTGCCGCGTTTTCAGATGACCAGGATTGATTCGCTCTTCGTCCGACATCGTTTTCTCCAGTGGGTGTACTTTGGATTCGCCGACTGTAACCCAATCTTGGCGACGCGACCAATAATTCGGTGAAGGGCGACCAGTGTAGATCACTGTTTCAATTTGAGCTTTCAGCCGCCATGGGCTGCCGCGACGTTGTCCAACGGAGCCGGACGTTAGCACGTGGCGGCGAATCCGCCTAAGAGCAAGCAGGCACCGTGTCTCGCCAAGAGGTCGCAGATTGCATTTCGACGACTCCACTAAACACTCTACTGTAAAAAAAACTTTACAGCAGGTTGGGCAAGTGTACGTATGTGTAGTACTTCTTTGTTTCTTGTGAGGAGGAAGGACGCTCTCGCCTAATTTTTCCTTGGTTTTAGAGCGTGTGACAAATCCTCGATGCGCCCGTTTCTTTGTGGGTGTGCAAGTTGCCTAACGGACTGGTCTGTGTGGATTCCCTTGCCCTACGCTCGTCACGTTAGTAGTATGTCTATCCTCTTCGCGGGTGGTCTATTTATTGAGGAATCATTCTTTCCCGCGATTCTACGTTTCTCTCCTTTCATTGGAATTTACAACTATGAAACGCAAAGGGTTCACCTTAGTTGAGTTGTTGGTGGTGATTGCCATCATTGGAATCTTGGTGGGGCTGTTGCTGCCGGCCGTTCAAGCGGCTCGCGAAGCGGCTCGTCGGATGCAGTGCAGCAACAACCTGAAGCAGCAAGCTTTGGCGATGCACAACTACCACGACACGTACAAAAAGCTGCCGCCGATGTACATCCACGACACAGCGGTCACCGACGATGGTGGACACTGGGCGTGGTCGTCCTTCCTGCTGCCATTTATCGAACAACAACCGCGTTACGACGCGTTGGAAGTTGGAACCGCCAAGGCGCGTGTAAAGATCACCACAAATCCCGAGCTGTTTCAAGCTCCGATCGACGGTTATCGCTGTCCTTCGTCGAGTGGACCAGACGTTCATGTTCCCGGAACCGATCCAGGGTACTGCATCGATGACACCTCGCAGAACAACACGGGGTTGGCGGTTACTAACTACATCGTCGTTTCCAATATCGCCAATCTGCGTATGAAACGGGCTTCGAACATGACCGACGGCCTGACCGGCGCGATCGGCATTTTCTCGCGTGGAATCGGGCGAGAGCCAACTGCAGGTCTCAGCGACATCCTCGATGGCACGTCGAACACCCTGATGATTGGGGAGCGTTTTCATACACGCACCGGCGGAATTCGGATGTCGGGTGGAACGATGCTTGTAGTACGGGACAACATCGACAAGGGGCCGACGGCTCATGACAACCCGGGCAACTCAAGTTGGAACCAAGGGATCATGACGCTGGCCGGAAGCGTTCGCTATCCAATCAACGTCGTGATGTCGCCCAGTGAAAACGGCAGTTCGGAAAAGAAGATGGCTTTCAGCAGCTTGCACCCAGGTGGAGCACAGTTTGCGGCAGCTGATGGTTCGGTTAAGTTCATTTCGGATACCGTCGAATTGAGCAACGGCAACAACGGCGGTGGTTGGACTGTCGACAGCGTGCTGGAAGCTCTGATCGGTATGCAGGACGGCGTCCCCGCTTCGCTGTAGTCCCTGCGTTTGCTCGCTTTAATTACTGAGGTGCCCGTCTTGTGGCGTTGTCGCAGGGCGGGCACTTTTTTTCTATAGTTACTCGAATTGATGGATGTATTGAGATGATGAAGAACTGTAAAAACTTCGTGGCGAGCGGCCTGTTGGCAGCATTGGGGATTGTGACGATGGGCTGTGGTAACTCGGGATTGCCACCGTTGGGGACCGTGCATGGTACCGTTACTGTCGCAGGTCAACCGATCGAAGGAGCCGCTATCGAGTTCACTCCTGCAAACGGACGCCCTTCGGTGGGTGAGACCGATGCCGCTGGTAACTACAACCTGATGTTTACCTACGATGCGGATGGGGCATTGGTTGGCAAACACACGGTTCGCATTACTACTGCGCGAGCAGGAGTCATGTCCGAAGGGGATGGGCCTTCGGTCGAAGCCCGCGAAGAGATGTTGCCAGCCAAATACAACGAGGCGAGCGAGTTGACGGTCGACGTGGTCGCCGGAGACAACACCTTCGATTTTGATCTCGAAGGTAAGTAGCGTCGCGTCCTGTTTCGTGCGATCGGATCTATGGCTTGACCGCGGTCAGCCAGATCTGGTCGAGCGTTTGCTCGGTTCCGGCGACCGTGAAGGTCGCCGCTAGTTCCCGTGGCTTATCGCCAGCGATTCGGCCGACGATTCGGATCGGGCCAGAGAACGCAAGACTCTCTTCTCCGCTGACGCTGATTTCCAGCTTCACTTCTTTTGCCGTCGCTCCTTTGGCAGCGGACGTTGCCGTCGTGGCGGTCAGCGTTTCGGGCAGCCCTTCGATCGAGATCGCGATCTCGTCGCTACAGCCCCGCTCGCGAGCGACGGTGATCGGGAGGGTCAGTTTCTCTTTCCCTTTGACCACAAACGAATCGGCGGCAACGGTCAGCGCGAAGCTGGGTGGTGAATCGTCGATCGTCATTCGGTAGGCGAAGCGCGGCCCGCCATTGCCATAGAGATCGCGGACGGCCAGTTCGTAGCGTCCGTTGGCGGGAATCGTGTGCCGCAGTTCCGAATCGCGGCGGCCGCTGGAATCGTCGACCTCCGCCAGCTGTTTGCCTTTTTCATCGAAGAGCGTAACGACCGGATCCAGCAGATAGCCCAGCGAATCGGATTCGACGCGGCATCGCAACGTCTGCCCCTTCTTCGCGTCAAAGGTGAACTTGTCGACTTCACCCGCCGCGGAGATTTGATCCGATATGACCACGGGCCAGGCGATCGGTGCGCCTTCGGTGTGAGTTGCCGGATCGAAGACGGGGATGCTCGATCGGACGACTTCGACAAACGAGGCGAGTTCGGGATGCGCCACAAATTGCCGCTCGCCGGGGATCGCCGATGGCGTCACGCTAGCGGCGGTGTCGGGGATGTTCCAGCCATGCAGTTGGATCGCGCTGTCGGTTTCCGTGTCGATCGCCATCGGGCTGCAGTGGTCGACGAAACCGGCGGTCGTTAGGGTCAGTCGATAGATATAGGATTTGCTGCCCGAGAAATTGATCGTGCTGTTGGGAGTCGCGGGAAAGGCGAACAGGCCGACGCTGTAGGTTCCGTCGGCGGGAGCTTCGAACACGATCTGCGGATCGTTGCCGACGTTGTCATCGTTTTGTGCGACGACAAATCCTCGGGGATCGGCGACTTGCAGCACCGCATCCATCGGCGAACCCAGACGGTTGTGGGCCTGCAGCGATGCGACAAGCGTTTGCCCTTTTTTCATCGGGATCGCAAATCGATCGACCTCGCCCGTCTTGTGCAGCACGCCATCGACGACAGCATTGCCATCGATTGGTTGCGCTTGTTCGGGCGTGTTGTTCGGTTCGACTTCATCGACCGCCGGCAGCGAATCGACAAGGAACGGTCGCACGACCGAAGCTCCTTCGGCATCGAACAGCCGGATGAAATAGACGCCGGCTGCATCGGCGCCCGCAGCGATCTCCAGCTTCCCTTTGTCCTTCGCGGGCGTCACCGTCAGGCCTTCGCGATCGACCCAGACTTTCGGGGGCCAATTCGAAAACGTGCCGGCGGCGGTGACGGTTCGCGTCGCCTCGCGACCGGCGCCCGCCGGGAACAGACTGTCCATTTTCGGCGGGGCCGCGAGAGCGGAAAGGGATTGGCTGGCAGCCAGGATCAGGGCAAGAGTTCGCATGCTGAAGGGACTTTCGACGTCGGTCGGGCTACATCAATTCGGAGATCGGTTCGGGATTGGTGACATACGTTACCGGCCGACCCTCGGGAGTGTGGACGATCTTGTTGGGATCGATTCCCAATTTGCGGTAGACCGTCGAAACGAAGTTCTCGGGGGCGAGGACGCGGTCGACGGCGGAATGCCCCTGCCGATCGGTCGCTCCGATCACTTGGCCACCCGGCGTGCCGCCACCGGCAAACATCACGCTCATCGCGTTGGCCCAGTGATCGCGTCCGCCATCTTTGTTGATCTTCGGTGTGCGGCCAAACTCGCCCAACACGATCACCAACGTTCGCTCCAACATACCGCGCGCTTCCAGATCCTGGATCAACGCGGCGATCGTCTGTTCATGTGGTGGCAGCTTCTTGTCGAACGCACTGAACAGTTGACGGTGATGATCCCAGCCACCTTCGTACAGCGTGATGAACGGGACGCCCGCTTCGACCAAGCGACGCGCCAACAGCGCCCGTTGGCCAAACGAATTGCGGCCGTATTTCGCGCGTGTCTCTTCGGGTTCGCTGTGGATATCGAACGCTTTTTGAGCCTGCGGCGAAGTCATCAACTGCTGACCTTGATCGTAGAACTCATCGACTGCGACCAACGGATCGGCAGCTGCTTCGTCGCGGAACCGCTTGAGTGCATCGATCTGTTGACGGATCGATTGGCGATTGGAGAACTTGGCTTCGGAGAGGCCCTTGGGCAAGGCGACGTCGCGGACTTGGAAGTTGTCCGAATTCGGATTGTCAGGAACTACAAACGGAGCGTACTTCGCACCCAGGAAATTCGGGCCACCACTGCGCGACATGCTGGGCATCGAGAAATAGGCGGGCATGCCGGCAGGAGCTCCCACCTCGGCGGAGACCACCGATCCCATGCTGGGATGGAAGCTGACAAACGCGCCACAGCCGACGGGGATTCGCGGCGGCGAGCCGGTCATCATGTAGTGATTCCCCGCGCCGTGATTTCCTTGGTCGTGTCGGATCGATCGCACGATCGACAAACGGTCGGCAATCTTGGCGGTCGCTTTCATGTGCTGCGAGAATCGAACCCCGGGGATCGCCGTTGGGATCGTACCGAATTCGCCGCGAATCTCGACCGGCGCGTCGGGCTTGGGGTCGAAGGTTTCGTAGTGCGATGGGCCACCGTCTTGCCAGACCAGGATGCAGGCATCGGCTTGATGCTGCTTGATCAACCGCGATGCGTCCGCGGCGCGCAGCGCACCTGAGAGGCCAAGCGAAAAGAATCCGCCCAGGCCAACCTGCAGACAATTGCGTCGCGTCACACCGGAACAATTTTGATAGCGCGTCATTGGTCTAATCCTTGAACATGAACTCGGGGGTATTGAGCAAGGCCCACATCAAATCTTGAATCGCATCGCGGCGAGTTGCCGGATCGGTTTCACCACCTGCAAACAGCGAGACGCCGAACTCGGTTTCGGCTTCGTCGGGCAAACGGCTGTAGGTCGACAGATACAGTTGGCGGACGACCTGTTCTGGCGTCAGATCGCTCTTCGCCAGTTCGGCCGCACGGCCCGAATCGGAAGTGATCTTGGCCTGCATCGTTTTGGAATTCATCAGATGCAAGGTCTGCGTCACCGTCGTCTGTTCCTGTCTTTCGCTGGGTGGATCTTGGTTTGGATCGGGGCGGCCAAAGGCGTCTAAGAACTGCGAGCTGATCCGGTGGGTCCAGATCTCTTTAGCGCTGCTGCCGGCTGGCATGCCGGTGAAGCTGTCTTCGACACCTGTCACTTCGGCGACCGAATCCATCAACACTTCGGCTCGCAATCGTTGGCGATAACGACGCGAGAAATTGCGGGTGTCACCGACGTTTCGCTCGTTCGGCACGCTGTCCAACGAATAGACAGCCGACGAAGCGATCACTCGGATCAGCTCTTGGATGTCGAAGCCCGATTCGCGGAAATGATCGGCCAAGGCGTCCAACAGAGGGCCGTTGGATGGCGGGTTGGTCGCTCGCAAATCGTCGACAGGTTCGACGATTCCACGCCCCATCAGGTCGGCCCAAACACGATTCGCCATCGTTTGAGCGAAGTAGTCGTTTTCGGGGCTGGTGATCCAAGCTGCCATCGCGACGCGAGTGTCTTTGTCGTCGGCACCAACGTCAGCTGTCCCGAACAATGGAGCTGGTTCCAGCGATTCGCCGGTCGTCGGATGTTTGACGGTTCCCTTCTTGGCGGCGTAGACGATCTCTTCGCTTCCAGAAATCGGCGGCGAGACTCCCCTGCCCTTGCGGCCCAAGCCGGCGAAGTAGGAGGCGAAGCTGTAGAAGTCGTGTTGGCTCCACTTCTCAAACGGATGGTGGTGGCACTTTGCGCATTCCAGTCGGATGCCCAGGAACAACTGAGTCGTGATCGTTGTCAATTCGTCGGGCGATCGACGGTCGCGGAACAGCGTCACCGCACCGTTGTGGAACGTGCTTCCTTGGGCGGTCAGCAGTTCCCGAACGAACTGATCCCACGGCATGTTGTTGCGGAAACGCTCGCGGATCCAGAGGTCATAATTCAGCACCGCCTTGATTCCAACGCGGTACGGATTGGGCCGCAGCAGATCGGCCCACTTGTTCGCCCAGTGCTCTGCATATTCGGGCCGCTGCAGCAGATCGTCGATCAGATTCAAACGCTTGGTCGACGAGGGATCGTCCAAAAACGCTGTCGCTTCGTCGGCGGTCGGTAAGCGGCCGATGATGTCGGTGTAAACGCGACGCATGAACTTGGCATCGTCGACCGGTGCCGAGGGAGTGATCCCCAGCGACTGCAGTTTGTTCCAGACGTGATCGTCGATGAAGTTATTGCGCGGCAGGTCGGCATAAAGTTCGTCGGGGACGTCGCCAGCCAACGGGATCGCGACGTTGCAGGTTGCGATCACGTTCATGTATCGGACCATGATCGCCGCTTCGCCCGGCAGCGAACCGGCTCGCACGACGCCGTCGTCGCCAACCGCTACGGTCGCGCTTTCGTTCGATTGATACATCGCCATCGCAGTGACATCTTGCTGGATGCCATTGCTGTAGTGGGCGGTGACAACCAACGGCAGCGATTCGCCTGGCTTCAGGAACTTCTGCGTCGGCGAGACCGTCACCTGGTCCAGGGTCGGTTCTTCAGGCAGATTCCGCGGCATGCCCGATTCGATCCAACGCAGCAGCGTTCGGTATTCGTCGCTATTCTCGTCCATCTTCCTACCGCCGCCATGCGGCAGTTCGCCGGTGGCTTTGAGCAACAGTAGGCTCTCGCGCGGCGAGGTCGGAAAGACGCGGCGGCCGCGGGCATCCCGAGCGATCGCGTTGTAATCGAAATTGGAATCGAAGCCGAGCAACGACAACTGGAAACCGTTTTGGCCGTTCTGTTTGCCGTGGCAAGGACCGGTGCTGCAACCGCGAGCAGCGAGAATCGGCTGGACCTCTAGCTCAAAGCTGACAGGTTGTGCAGCAACATTCTGCACCGTCAGCCACAAGGCAAGGAGCATCCAAAGCGGAAGTGCGTAGGTAGGCATGGGCGGGATGGGGGTAGGAGGGAACGTCTAATTATAGTCGCTCCCGACGGCGACAAGCAAGCAGAATCGGTCACTTCGACTCGCTTGTCGCTTCAGGTGGGGTGGCGCATGTGCACCGGTCGCCCTCTGGCCGGGCGGCCGATGCTTGCGGGATCGCTGCCTGGCGACTACCAGATTTTCACGCGGCGATCGGCCGGAATGAACATCTTGTCGCCTGGTTTAATGTCAAACGCTTTGTAAAACGCATCCATGTTGCTGACGATTCCATTAACTCGGTATCGGCTGGGCGAGTGCGGGTCGACCACTAAACGCCGGCGTAATTCCGGTTCTCGGTAGTGCCGCGGCCATACCTGGGCCCAACCGATGAACAGGCGTTGATCGCCAGTGAGTCCATCGATCACTGGAGCCGGCTTGCCTTTGAGCGACATTTGGTAGGCGGTGTAGGCGACGTTCAGGCCGCCGAGATCGCCGATGTTTTCGCCCAGCGTCAGTTCGCCGTTGACCGACATGTCGGGGAACGGTTTGTATTGGCTGAACTGTTCGACCAGCCCTTGGCTCCGTTTTTCGAACTCGCTGCGGTCGCTTTCGTTCCACCAGTTGCGAAGGTTACCGTCGCCGTCGTACTTGCTTCCCTTGTCGTCAAAGCCGTGGCTCAGTTCGTGCCCGATCACCGATCCGATGCCGCCGTAATTGACAGCGTCGTCGGCTTCCAGATTAAAGAATGGCGGTTGCAGGATCGCCGCAGGAAAAACGATCTCGTTCATGACGGGGTTGTAATAGGCGTTGATCGTCTGCGGTGACATGTGCCATTCGTGCGGATCGATCGGTCCACCCAGCTTGTCGACCTCGCGAGCATGTTCGACTTCGGCAGCTCGCATCACGTTCTCAAACAGTTCGTCCGGCTTGATCTCCAACTTGCTGTAGTCTTTCCATTGGTCGGGGTAACCAATTTTGGTTCTGAACTTCGACAGCTTCTCGTGAGCTTGCAGCTTGGTTGGCGGAGTCATCCATTCCAGTTGATCGATCCGCTTGGCAAACGCAGCTTTCAGATTCTCGACCAGTTCGGTCATCCGTTGCTTGGCTTGAGGCGTGAAGTGCCGGTCGACGTACAGTTTGCCGACCAGTTCGCTCAACGTGCCGCCGGTCGCTTCGACCCCTCGCTTCCACATCGGTTGTTGTTCCCCTACACCGCTGATTACGGTGTCGTGGAAATCGAAGTGGATCTTTTCGATATCAGAACTCAGGACTGGCGCCAGCGAATCGGCGACATGAAACGCCATGTACGCTTGCCATACTTGCAGCGGTTCTTGGTCGAACAGTTCGTTGACAGCTTCGAGGAAGCTCGGCTGCCGCACGACATAGTTTTCGATTCGGTCGACGTCGGTGACTTCGGCGAACTTCTCAAATTGCAGATGCTTCAGCGTCTTGGCCAAGTCGCCGCTGGAGACCTTGTTATAGGTCTTGATCGGATCGCGGTTGGCAACCTTGGTCCACTGAGCTTCCGCCAGCTTGGTTTCCAGAGCGAGGATCTGCGGCGCGGCGGCTTCGGGATCGGGGTAACCGACAGCGGTCAACAGTTTGACGATGTAATCGGGGAACGCTTCGCGAACCCGGACGTACATCGTATCGTCTTCCAAGTAATAATCGCGGTCGGGCAACGTGGTCCCGTGCTGCGAAAAGTAAACGGTGTAGTTAGCCGAATCGCGGGCGTCGGGCGAGACATAATAACCGACAGGTTGGGAGATCCCTTGCCGCGACAATTGAGCCATCAACACGGCCAGCTTGGCTTTGGTGTCGGCTTGCTCGATTTGTTTCAACAGCGGCGCCAGCGGTTTGGCGCCTCGTTTGTTCCGCGTTTCGATATCGATATACGACGTGTAGAAGTCGCCCACCTTTTGAGCGTCCGATCCGGCGGGGCGATCGGTCGCCTCGGCAGCTTCCTGGATCATCGTGCGGACCGCTTCTTGGGTCTGATCGTTGAGCATCGTGAAGACGCCGTAGTTCGATTCGTCTCCGGGCAGCGGATGTTTTTTTAACCAACCCTCGTTGATGTACTCGTAGAAGTCAGCCCCCGCGGTGACGGTGTCGCTGAAATTAGTTGTGTCGATCCCCGACAGCAGTTTGGTCTGGGCGGAGACCGAACGCGTGGTCGATACGGTCGCAAGAGCGAGCGTTAGGAACAGGCAGAGCGTGCGAGTCATGATCCTCATCCGTGTTGGAAAGTTTTACGTTTTACGTTTTCGAAGTTCGGCGGTTGCCGCGAACTTGTAGATTCTACGGCCATTGGAGGGATCGGCCAACATGCAGCCGCAATTGCTTGCATCGCCCGAAGCACCGTTTGTTGAAGACGAGCAAACGAGCGAAGCGTCGTTCGGCCAGCGTCCGCTTCGTAAAGTAAATCCGCGTCGTGGATGCGGTGCTGTCAGTCCTCCCCGAACAAAGCTGAAGGCTCGTTTCTCGACCCTTCCGGCTGCGCCAGGCGGGTGCAGTCGTGGCACGAGCGCCGTACAAAAAGAGGACCTTCACCTCCGTCGTGGTTTGGGGGATTTGCTAGCGAGGTTTGCCCGCGTAAATCGGTTCATATTCGCTAAAATCCGATTCACCCTCAGATCTTTCCTGACTGGCGCCGATCTATCCCAAGGAGAGCCGATCGCCGTTGCGCGGTGCGGTTCGTCGATTTTTGTTTGTGAGGGACTGGGCGGTTGGGTTGAGGTGCATGGGCAGAAGAAGGTTTTTCGCGACCGGAATGCTGATCGCTTGCTGCGCGTTGTTGCTGGTGGGCTGTTCGCGGCGCTGGTATCGCCAACAGGCCGATGAAGACGCCAACTGCTTGATCCAGCAGAAAGGTGGCCATCTGCATGGCGGTAGCGTCTACGTTGCGTCGGATTCGCGGATGTACGATCCGTTTTCGATCGATCGGTCGCCGATGCCCCCGGATGATCCCAAATCACATCAGTACATGCACTGTGTCGATGGAATGCACGGTTGGAAGCATTGGCATCGCAACGGCGATGTTTCGTCGATCGAATCTCCCTATTGGCTCGCGTCGCTCCCCAAAGATGAAACGGGGAACGTCGTCCTGAACCTCCGCGATGCCGTCGGTGTGGCGCGGATCAATTCACGCGACTACCAACAAAACGTCGAGACGCTGTATCGTTCGGCGCTGAACGTCTCGTTCGAACGCTTCCGTTTCGACCATCAATTTTTCTCGGGCACCCGCACGTTTGAAGAGTTCCGGGGAACTGACGTCGGCGCCAGCAGCGTGCTCACCCAGACTAGTTTTGGCAGCGTCCGCAAGCTGAGTGCGACCGGCGGCGAGTTGGTCGTCGGATTTGCCAATTCGTTGGTCTGGGATTTCTGGGGCAGCGACAGCGATCTGTTCACTTCGACGATCGATTTCAGCCTGGTGCAGCCGTTGTTGCGGTATGGCGGTCGCGCTCGCGTCTTGGAACAACTGACGCAAAGCGAACGGAATCTGCTGGCCAACGTGCGGCAGATGCAGCAATATCGGCAGGGCTTTTATGTCGACATCGTCACCGGTCGCAACTCCGGCCCCGGGCCAAGTTTGGCCACCAATGTCGGCCAAGCGGGGCTCGGTCTGATCGCTGGTGTCCCTAGCGGACGGAGCGGCGCAGCCGATGCAGGCGGCTACATGGGGCTGTTGCAGGACCAGCAACAGATCCGGAACCAAGCGACCAACATCACCGCGCTCCGCGACAGTTTGGCACAATTGGAAGCGGCGTTCGAAGCGAATCGAATCAACAGCCGGTTGCAGGTCGATCAAGCTCGCCAGGCGTTGCTGAATGCACAGAGTTCGCTGTTGGCGGCCAAAGCGGCTTACCAGACACGCGTCGACAGCTTCAAAGTCGACCTCGGGTTGCCTCCGACGCTGCCCGTCGAAATTCGCGATGAGCTGTTGGACCGGTTTACTCTGATCGATCCGAAGCTGACTGAGATACAAGACGAACTGGCGGAGATCCTGTTGGAGATCCGTAGCAAGCGGGAGAACCCGACCGAAGAATCGCTGGAAACAGCCCGCGGCAAAATTGTCGCGTTGAACGCTGGCATCGATCCTCAGCTGGAAGCGGCACTCTCCGACCTGGCGTCGCTGGAGAAACATCTGCCCGAGCGTCGCAAGCAGCTGCGGCAGGTCAAAATGCAGATCGACGAACTGCATGCCGATGTCGACAGTCGAGTGTACGACGAACAGGTGCTGATGAAGCGGATCGCGTTCCTCCAAAAACGTTTGCCCACGATCGCCCGCGACTTGAATCAGTTGCGTGAGGAATACACGCAATCCCAGCAGCTGGCATTGCGAGCGGCCGACGGAGACGATCCCGATTCGCCTGCAGAGCCAACGCTGCAGGAACAATGGAAGGCCTTGAACGACCGGGCTGGGCGCTTGTCCGACCTGTTGTTAGAACTGTCGCTGGTGCATGCCGAGACGCGATTGCAGGGGATCACGTTGTTGCCGTTGGAGATTGAGCCATTTGAGGCGCTCAGCTACGCCCGGACCAATCGCTTGGATTGGATGAACGCCCGAGCCAACTTGGTCGACGTGTGGCGGAAGATCGAATTTTTCGCCAACGCGTTGCAGAGCGATCTGGACGTGGTCGTCAATGGCGAATTGGGGACCGATCCGGACAACATCGTCCAGTTCACGCCCGATCGCAGCCGCATCCGGTTTGGCGTTCAGTTCGATACGCCGACAGCTCGGTTGGTCGAACGGAACCAATACCGCGAGGCGTTGTTGAATTACCAGCAAGCCCGCCGGAATTACATGCTGTTTGAAGATCGCGTTTCGTTGAGCTTGCGGAATACGTTGCGGATCGCCGCACTCAGCCGAATCAACTTGGAAGTGCGTCGAACCGCGGTCCAGGTGGCGATCGCGCAGGTCGATATCGCGCGGCTGAAACTGAATCCTCCGCTGCGACCGAATCAACAGAGCACGACTTCACCGACCGCCGCACGCGACTTGGTCTCTGCGTTGTCGGATCTGTTGGACGCGCAAAACGACTTCCTCAATGTGTGGGTCAACTACGAAGTCCTCCGCGTTCTGCTGGACTTTGAAATGGGGACGATGCAATTGGATCCGACGGGTGTTTGGATCGATCCGGGGCCGATCGAAGCCCCTACCGACGCCGCACTGGCCGATGATACGGCGCTGTTGGAAAACGGCGATGTCGCACCGGTCGTCGGTGGACTGCCCGAACGGCTGCCGATGCCAGCGACGGCACCTGCAAATCAAATCAATTCCGCCGAACCGCTTCGTGTTCCGGAGCCTTAGTTGGTGGGGAAGACCGGGTTTGACCGTTGGCCGCCCGACAACGTAAACTGAGCCCTGGACTAGAGTTTGGGGCTCCCAAGTCACTTTTTGTAGAAAGCACAGGCCGCCGGATGAGCAGCATCGGAGAAGGAAACGCGATCGATTATCAAACCGCTCGCGGCCGCGATTATCCCGCGATTCGACAGTTCACCGTCTTCTTGGAGAACCGCGTCGGGCAGCTGTTAGAAGTCGTGCGTCGATTCGAAGGGACCGGTCTGCGAATCGTCGCCCTATCGATCAACGATGCCGCCGAATGCGCGTTTGTGCGATTTGTGGTCAGCCATCCCGAGCGGGCTCGCGAAATCCTGGAACGGGCCGGTTTGTCGATCATCGAAACCGATCTGATCGGCGTTGAATTGCCCGACACGTCGCAACCGTTGCTGCACGTCTGCACGGCGCTGCTGCAAGCCGAAGTGAACATCATCCAAGCGTATCCCTTGATCCCACGCGCCAACCAACGGGCTGCGGTGGCGTTGATGGTCGACAATATCGATCTGGGGATCGAAACGCTGCGAGCGAAGAACTTCCGCACGCTGCAAGAAAGCGACTTGCTGGGCGAAGAGGAATGATCCGTTCGGCGAACGTTTCGCCGGCATGGGATCGCATTCCCTTCGCTTCGATATGACCTAGTCGTTCTGAACGCGATTCAACTTTGCCAGGATCACATCCCCGGCTTAATATCCACCTTCGCAACAAAGTTGTTTGCCGCCACCGACGCCGGCAGGTTCGGGGTGGAACGTGCGGTGGACAGACCAACCGGGACCGTTGCCGCTCCGGTGATATAGAGGTTTCCTTGGCTGTCTGAAAAGCCGCAGCGCTCATAATCAAGTCTGGGGCCGTCAAGCAAGTTGCTGAACTTCGGACCAGCGAAATCGGCCGCGAGCAACGTGACCACGGCGTCTTGGGATCTACCCCCGTCGCGTCTGATGCCGTTGAGTTTGGGCGACCCGGTTCCCGCTGTGCCCGCTGCCATCGCCCTGGACGATATGCTTAGCCACGGTAGGTGTGGCTTTCTTTGTATGCCGCGTGTTGGTTTCACAAAAGCGACGGCGATTATTGCTCCGAAACGGAGGCCCATTGTCGCGTCGCGATCGAGTTCTTCTGCACCGCGATCGACAGCTTTTGGCAACCGAGAAGTTCTGTTTGCGATTGGCGAGCGTTTGAAACGATACTCGGATCCTGCGGCGGCGCCGTGCCTATCATTGGCGCAGCCCGAATCTTCGGACTTCTGACGGCGGTTGCCTTCGCTGTACTGCTTGAAATCGGCCGAGCGTAGCGTTGCGATGAGCTACCTATTGAGTGTTCCCCGGTCTCTCGAACACTTTTCCCGCCACGAGCATAAATCGATGCACACGCCCCCCACCATGCCTCCTGCCGCCCGCCGCGGCGGAATCCGAAAACTGTTACTGTGCGGTTGCTTGCTACCAATGTTGCTGTTGGGGATCGGCGCGGTTGGACTGGCCGGATACGGCTGGTATTTCGTGAGTGGGAAAGTCGCCGAATATACCGAGACCGAAGCTCGCGCGGTTCCAACGGTTGCCTTCGACGAGGTGGAAGCCGAAGAGATCGGCCAGCGAGCTAGCGAGTTTTTTGAGCGAGTTCAAGCGGGAAGTTCCGACGAACAGTTTGTCCTTTCGACGCGCGAGTTGAATGTTCTGTTGAACAGTCAGCCCGGACTGAAGGACTGCGTTTTTGTGACGCTGCAGAACGGCCGATTGCGTGCGGATGTAAGTATCCCAACCGATCGGGTTCCCGGCGGATCGGGGCGTTTCCTCAACGCGTCGGGCGAACTTGAACTGTCGCTCGACGATACGACGCTGTCGTTGAGTCTGATCGATGCAGAGGTCAAAGGAGAGCCGATCGACGAATCGTTGCTGACGCAGTTTCGCGACTTAAAACTGTCGACCGAAGATGTCAATGATCCTCGCTTTGCAGCGTTGTTAGGAATGTTCCAGAAGGTGACGATCCTCGATGATCGGTTGGTTGTTCAACCGCGTTCGACGAACGACGCCATCGCTGCTGCTGACGGGCTACCCGGCAACGAGGTGGCCAACGTCAAGTTCAGCGAGAACAAGGCCACCGCCGCGGCTAAAACCGTCGCTCCCGCTGCTCCTGCAAAAGCTCCTCTCCCCGAAATCCAACTGCCTGGGTTCGGCAAGGTTCGCTACAACGAATTCGCTAAGTAGCTTCGTCCGGTTCCGGCGAGGGCGGTTTGGAACGAGGCGACTTTCGTTTGCCCAAGACCATCAGCCCGACGATCGTCAATGAAACGCCGATCACCATCGATTGAGTGACGCGTTCTTGGAAGATCAGCACGCCGGCGATCGCTGCCATTGCAACTTGGGTTACGTTTATTAGGTTCACCACAACCACCGAAACGACCTGCAACGCGACGGTTAATACGAAAAAGGCGAACAGATTAAACAGCCCCGCGGCTAACATTACCAACCACTGGTCTGCCGTCGTTGCCGCCAATCCCTCCGGCCCGACGCGTGCCAAGGCGATCGTCGATAGCCCGAAGGTGCCGACCACTCCGCTGACGAACATCGTCGTCGCGACTGCCATTCCGCTCAGAAGACTACGGCGGACCATCGTTCCCAGGAATGAAAAGGCGAGCCCCGAGATCGAGACGGCGATCACTCCGCTGGCGATCTGCAGAGGTGTCAGGTCGGCGCGGACCGCGCTGCGACCGCTTCCCAGCGAAAGAATCGCCGTCGCCACGATCAAGACCACGATCGCGATGACCGTCCGCATGGTGACGCGTTCGCCCAGAAAGATGCGTCCGAAGACCGCTCCGCCGATCACCATCGTCCCCAGGCAGATCGGCACCGCCAACGCCAGTCCAACGATGCTCAACGAATACTGGAACGCACAATTGCCGATGAATTGTCCGACGCAACATCCGGCCAGCAGGTAGCCGATCGCGGACCGCTGAGGAGTTAAAACAACGCCGCGGTTCCACAACAGGAACACGCTTGGCGCCATTCCGATCATCGTCGGAAAGGCTTTGGCCGCCGTGACCATGATCGGATCCAGATCGCTTACCTGTCGCAGCGCGATATTAGCCAACGTGTAACCGACAGCGGCCAGCAGACAATAGATCACGCCGACGGTGTAGGAGATCGGAGCGGCAACGGGCTGCGGTGGAATCGCGTTGGCGGCGGCGACGATCGAATCCGGTGGCTCGGGAGACAGCGTTTGAACTTGGTTTGGTGCTCTCACCCCAGCGTCACTTCCGAACAACTCTCTTCGGATTCCCAGATCACGACTTTGCTGGCGTGGGTTCCCGTGTCGCGCAACAGTTCCGGGCAGACGACTTCCAACAGGTAGCGGGCCATGTTTTCGGAGGTCGGATTGTAGGGCAATTCAAAGACGCGGCAGGGTTCGACCATGTGGATCGCCTGCAGCCCGTTGGTGTCTTGATCCCAGAGCACAAAGGCGTGGTCCCAGTTCTCGTCGATCCAGCCTTTGAACTTTCGCTTCAGCACGCCGAAGTCGATGATCCGCCCGACATCGTCTTGGACTTCGCCGGTCACATAAAACTCAGCGACGTAGTTGTGCCCGTGGAAATGGACGCACTTGCCGTCGTGTCCAACCAACCGATGACCTGCACAGAAACGAATACGACGCATCACGGTCAGACCCATAGCGATCACAATCTCCCACGAACCAAAGAACGAAGCACCCCAGCGAAGTTCTATCCTAAGCCGCAGCGTCAGCTTTGGACAAACGGGGGCCACGAAATTTCAATGCGATGCGAGTGCTTGTGCGCGGGAGACCGCCGCAATGGTCCAATGTCGCTTCACCGCGTCCCCATCGGGCCGCGCGTTTTTCTGGGGCGAGCGCTGGACACCCAGTACTGTCGGTCTGCGAGAGTTGCAGCCCAAGTTGTCGGACGCGCGGGGCGTTGCCCACGCGGTTAAACGAGATGGTGAGTGGCCGCGTTGGTTGGATTCGCATTCGTTTAACCGCGTGCCCATCGGGCCGCGCGTTTTTCTGGGGAGAGCGCTGGACACTCAGTACTGTCGGTCTGCGAGAGTTGCAGGCCAGGTTGTCGGACGCGCGGGGCGTTGCCCACGCGGTTAAACGAGATGGTGAGTGGCCGCGTTGGTTGGATTCGCATTCGTTTAACCGCGTGCCCATCGGGCCGCGCGTTTTTCTGGGGCGAGCGCTGGACACCCAGTGCTGTCGGTCTGCGAGAGTTGCAGCCCAAGTTGTCGGACGCGCGGGGCGTTGCCCACGCGGTTAAACGAGATGGTGAGTGGCCGCGTTGGTTGGATTCGCATTCGTTTAACCGCGTGCCCATCGGGCCGCGCGTTTTTCTGGGGCGAGCGCTGGACACTCAGTATCGCCGGTCCACGAGAGTTGCAGGCCAGGTTGTTGGACGCGCGGGGCGTTGCCCACGCGGTTAAACGAGAACGGCGCGTGGCCGCGATGGTTGGATTCGCATTCGTTTAACCGCGTGCCCATCGGGCCGCGCGTTTTTCTGGGGCGAGCGCTGGACACTCAGTACCGTCGGCTGCGAGAGTTGCAGGCCAAGTTGTCGGACGCGCGGGGCGTTGCCCACGCGGTTAAACCAGAACGGCGAGTGGCCGTGTTGGTAAAAATTCGCATTCGTTTAACCGCGTGCCCATCGGGCCGCGCGTTTTTCTGGGGCGAGCGCTGGACACTCAGTACTGTCGGTCTGCGAGAGTTGCAGGCCAAGTTGTCGGACGCGCGGGGCGTTGCCCACGCGGTTAAACGAAATACCGTTCAGTGAAGCGTATTGGACGAGGTTACGAGTCCTTTTGCATTAGACCCAATCGCTGGGACTCGTAACCTCGTCCACTACATCCCGCCGCTAATTCTTTCGACGGTCCGAGGCTCCTTCGTTGAACGGTATTGCGGTTAAACCAGAACGGCGAGTGGCCGCGATGGTTGGTGCGGCCCGGGCTAGGCTAGCACTTGGTGGATCGGTTCGGCTCCCTCGACGCCGACCAGTTTTTGATCCAGTCCCCCGAAGAAGTAGGTCAGGTGGTTGGGATCGAATCCCAGGCGGTCGAGGATCGTGGCGTGCAGATTCTTGACGTGGTAGCGGTTTTCGACAGCGGCGGCTCCCAGTTCGTCGGTCTTGCCGACGCTGACGCCCCCTTTGATCCCGCCGCCGGCCATCCACATCGTGAAGCCGTAGGCATTGTGATCCCGGCCGGTTCCCTTTTCGTATTCGGCGGTCGGTTGGCGGCCGAACTCGCCACCCCAGACGACCAGCGTCGAATCGAGCATCCCGCGCTGCTTGAGGTCCTTCAGCAGTGCGGCGATCGGTTTATCGGTCTCCGCCGCGTGCAGGTTGTGGTTGACGGCGATGTCGTTGTGAGCATCCCAGTTGTCGTCGTTGTGCGCGCCGCCGCTGTAGATTTGCACGCAGCGGACGCCCCGTTCGACAAGCCGCCGCGCCATCAGACACTGCTTGCCAAAGGTCTTCGATTTTTCATCGTTCATCCCATAATCGTCGATCGTGCGGGCGTCTTCCTTCGAGAGGTCGACCGCATCGGGGGCGGCGGCTTGCATTTGATAAGCCAGTTCGTAACTGCTGATCCTTGCCGCCAGATCGGTGTTTTCGATCCGCGCCGCCTGGTGCTGTTCGTTGTACTTCCGCATCGCATCCAACAGATCGCGTTGCAACGCGTCGGTCATGCCAGCTTGCGGTTTCAGGTTTAAGATCGGCGATCCGTTGCTCTTCATCACCGTCGCTTGGTAGTGAGCCGGCATAAAACCGCTGCTCCAGTTCTTCGCGCCGCTGATCGGTCCGCCTCGCGGGTCCAACATGACGACAAACCCGGGCAGGTTTTGGTTGACGGTTCCCAGGCCGTAATTGACCCACGATCCCAGGCAGGGGCTGCCGCTGAGGATCCGGCCGCTGTTCATCTGCAGCATCGCCGAACCGTGGATCGGCGAATCGGCGGTCATCGAGTGGATGAACGCGATGTCATCGACGCAGGTTCCCAAGTTGGGAAACAGATCGCTGACCCATTTGCCACACTCGCCGTACTGCTTGAAGTCCCAGCGCGGTTCGACGATCCGGCCTTTGTTCTTATGCCCGCCGCGACCAAACGTTTTGACTTCGATCGACTTGTTGTCCATCCCCTTCATCGCCGGTTTGTAATCAAACGTATCGATGTGGCTGGGGCCGCCATACATGTACAGGAAGATCACCGACTTGGCTTTCGCAGGCAGCGGCGGTTGCTTGGGGGCGAGCGGATTTTCCCAAGCGGTCTTGCCATCGGCAGCGACCGTTTGCGTTCCCAGGAACGAGTCGCCAAGCATCGTGGCCAGAGCGGTTCCGGTGAAGCCGCAGCCCATTTCCCATAGAGCTTGACGGCGAGTGCGACGGCAGAATTCGTTGTTGGTTGTCATCGGATAGAGCCTGTTAGCAGGAGGGGCGTGAAAGTGGATTCCGCGTCGGGCAACACCTTGCAGTCGGTCGTGTGCCTCGCGGGTTTCTCGTCAGCTGTCAAACGCTTGTCAGTCCAGATAGATAAACTCGTTCAAATTCAAGGCGACCAAACAGAACAGTTCCAAGCCGCGGCGTTGGTCGACCTGGTGTTCGGATCGCAGACGTTGCATCAGTTCGACGCCCCAGGCGATCTCTTGTTCGCTGGCGTCGCGTTGCAGCACGCGTCGCAGCGCCGCCGCGACGCGATCGGCAGCGTCTCCCGCAGGAGCTTCACGCTCTGCCAGATCGGCCAAGTCGGACGATTGTTGCACCAAATAGTCGCTGTTAAACATTCCCAACGCTTGCGTCGGTTGGATCGTTGCAAAACGGACGGGGCAGGTGAAATCGGTATCGGCGGCGTCGAAGTTCATCAGCAACGGAACGCCGAGGGAGCGTTTGATGTGAATGTAAACGCTGCGTCGGGCGCGTTCGGCGTCGCTGCTTTTGCCCCAACCGGCTCCCGGTCGCGACTGGCCCGCCAGGACCTCCGCTTCGATGATCGGGTAGATGCTGGGACCTCCCTTGCTGAGGTTCAGTTTGCCGGTCGCGGCAAGCATCGAGTCGCGGATCTCTTCGGCGCTCAACCGTCGCGATTCGAATCGCCAGAAGAAGTCGTTGGTCGGATCGGCGGCAACCGCTTCGTCGCGACTGTCCGATGACATCCGGTAGGCACTGCTGGTGACAAGCATCCGGTGCAGCGGTTTCAGATGCCAATCGGCGCGGATCAATTCGCTGGCCAGATAGTCGAGCAGCAACGGATGTGTCGGTGGAGCCCCTTGGAAACCGAAGTCGTTGGGGGTGCGAACGATCCCGCGGCCGAAGTGGTATTGCCACAACCGGTTGGCCAGCACGCGAGCGGTCATCGGATTGCTTTCGCTGACCAACCAATCGGCCAGCACGATTCGGCGTCCCGAGGTTTCAGGATTCGGACTGGCAGGAATCTCGGGCGTTTGGCCACCCAAGATTTCGGGGAAGCCCGGTTCTACCGGATCGGCCGGCGCGTGCGGATTGCCGCGCGTCAGCACAAACGTTGGGCGAGCTTGCGAACCGATCTCGGTCACGCACAACGCCATCCCCACCTCGGCTGGTTTGTTCCGCTCGATTTCGGTCAACCGTTTTCGAGCGGCGACGTATTGGTCGTATTTCGCTTGGTCGATCAGCTTGCCGACCCGCTTGCCCACGATCGCTTCGCGGTTCATTTGGTAAGCGAAGTCCTCGTGCTCGACAGGTTGGAAGTCGGGCTGGACCTGTTTCTCGATCTCGCGAATCGTCTTTTCCAGCTCGCGACGCTCGTTCTCGTAACGCTTCTTCGCCTCGGTATATTGACGCTCCTGACTGGGCGGAACCATCGGACGCAGCGAGTTCTGGCGGACCGAATCGCCGCTGCGAACGCCCAGCCGATTCAGACCGGAGAAGAAGGAGAGCATCCGGTAATAATCGGCGTGCGGGATCGGATCGATCTTGTGTTCGTGGCAGCGAGCGCAATGGACGGTCAGTCCCAGGAAGACCTGGCTGGTCGTCCCGACGATGTCATCCATGTCGTCGTAAAACGCAAGCTCTTTGTCGGCTGGTTCGTCATCCCAAATCCCAAGCCGATGGTAACCGGTCGCGACCAACCGCTCCGGTTTAAATTCCATCTCGTCGCCGGCGATCTGTTCGCGAGTAAAATCGTCGAACGGTTTGTCGGCGTTCAGCGAATCGATCACATAATCGCGGAAACGCCAGACCTCGGGTTTGGCGTCGTCCCGTTCGTAGCTGTTCGTCTCGGCGTAGCGAACCAGATCCATCCAGTGCCGCCCCCATCGCTCGCCGTATTCGGGCGAAGCGAGCAAGTTGTCAACGATCTTCTGATAAGCGAGGTCGCTCGGGTCGGCTTCGAATTCTTGGATCGCTTCGATGCTTGGCGGCAGTCCGGTCAGGTCGTAATAGACGCGGCGCAGCAGACCGCGCGGCGAGATCTCGCCGTTGGGCTGCAGTCCATTTTCAGCTAAACGATTCAAGATGAAGCGATCGGTCGGCGTCCGGGCCCAGCCCGCGTCATCGGTCGCTGGAACCGGCGGATTTTGGATCGGTTGGAAGGACCAAAACTTGCGGTCCTCGTCGGTGACGCGCGAGCCGGGAGATTCGTGAACCGGGGCGTCGTCGTCGCCGATCATGTCAGCTGGATAGGGCGACCCCATCGCAACCCAGCGGGCGAGTAATTCGATCGTCTCATCGGGCAACTTGCCCGACGGCGGCATCTCGTACGATTCGAAGCGGACCGCTTCGAGCAGGATGCTCTGCTCGGGAGAATCCATGTCGATCCCCGAACCGCTGTCGCCGCCGCGTACCAGAGCCGATCGCGAATCGAGTTTCAGGCCACCTTTTTCCTTATCGCCGCTGTGACACTTGAAGCAATGTTCCTTAAGGACGGGCAGGATCGATTCATTAAAGAAGGCGACATGTTGGGCATCGGGAGCTGCAGCGTCGTCGGCTAGCAGTCCAGTCGGCGTGACAACCAGTCGTAGAGCGATGACGTAAAAACACAGTCTGTTCATGATATGCTCGGTTTTCGCAAAGCGGTGGGCATGTCAGCGTTGACGCTGTGGCACAGGGAGGGTGTTCGGCATTATAGTGCGCCGGCGATGAATTTAAAAGTTTCTTGCTCGAGAATCGGGATCGAATTCGCGCCGAGAGTCGCTCGCAATCGCGGCCCACCGGTGGAGGGCGGCTGATCTTGCTTGGTCTTCATTATACGAGCGATCTGCGGGGGCGGTGAATGATTGCATTGCGGGGGTGCCCGTGACGCGGCGGTGGACTAGAATCGGCACTTCCCAAGATTTGCAACGCTGCGATTTTGCAGCGATTCGCCTCTCCTACCCTCTCCTTCCGAGATCCTGCACAACGGAGTTCGTGTCACGATGAGCACTGCCGCCCCCACGTCCCAGTCGAACATGACGACGCGATTGTCGATCATGATGTTCCTCCAGTTTTTCGCCTGGGGTGCCTGGTTTGCAACGCTGGCCCTGGCTTTGGGGAGTAACGGATTGGCGGAATTCACCGGCGGTGCTTACGAAAGTGCTCCGATCGCGGCGATCTTCGCTCCCTTATTCCTGGGGCTGATCGCTGACCGATTCTTCGCTTCCGAAAGAGTGATGGGAGTCCTGCTGCTGATCGGCGGCGGAATCATGTGCATGCTCCCCTCGATCGCCGCCGATGGGGATGGCACGTTGATGGTCCGCTTGATGATCGCTTATATGTGTTGCTACATGCCGACGCTGGGGCTCAGCAACACGATCGCCTTCACTCACATTCCCGACCAAAACCATTTTCCTAAGATTCGTGTCTGGGGAACGATCGGTTGGATCGTCGCTGGGCTGACGCTTGGATTCGCGGGATGGTCCGATTCGTTGAACATCTTCTGGTTGGGAGCGATCAGCAGCATTTTGCTAGGTCTGTACAGCTTCACCCTGCCCCACACGCCACCGCCCGCGAAGGACACGCCGTTGGACTTCCGATCGCTGTTGATGCTGGATGCCTTCGGGATGATGAAGAGTCCTGGGTTCCTTGTGTTTGCGATCTGTTCGATGCTGATCTGCATCCCGTTGGGTTATTATTACGGTCAGACCTCCGCTTACCTGGGCGCCGCCGGCTTTACTGAACCGGGTTCGACGATGACGCTGGGACAGATGTCGGAGATCTTCTTTATGATCTTGATCCCGTTCTTCTTCCGTAAGTTGGGCGTCAAGTTGATGCTGATGATCGGTATGGCCAGCTGGGTGCTGCGTTATCTGTTGTTCGCGATGGGAGCTCCCGATCAAGTCACCTGGATGTTGCTGTTGGGCGTTGCTCTGCACGGTATCTGTTACGACTTCTTCTTCGTGACAGGATTCATGTACACCGATAACAAAGCGCCACGCGAGATCCGCGGCCAGGCGCAAAGCTTGCTCGTTTTCCTGACGCAGGGATTGGGGCTGTTCTTCGGTTTCCGCTTTGCGTTTGGCGCCAACTTCCCCTTCACCAACATTCCGTTGCCAACGCGGATCGGTGAATATGGAGCCGCACCGGGGCCGGAGCTTGCCGAACAGATCTCCGCGCTTCGCGCCGACGCGGCGACGCCAACCTTCCTGGAAAGCCTGATGAACATGTTTAACAAGGGCTATCCGGAGGGATTGGACACGGCAGCCTATGTCGTTCCAGCGATGCAGGATTGGAAAAACTATTGGATCTTTCCGGCGATTTTGGCCTCGGCTGTCTTCGTGTTGTTTACCGTAGGCTTCTGGGATCGGATGACCCCCGCAGCCGAAGAGGAAGCGACGACGGAAGAGGCGTAATTCCGTCGCTGGCCGCGCGACACCCCACTGCTATTCTGGAGATCGATGACGATGTTGAATCGAGCGAACCTATTCTGTCTGGCTGTCAGTTTCACTCTGGCCAGCCTTGGCGGTCTGCGAGCCGACGACGCGAAGCCGGCGGCGGCGCGTTCGATCAACGTCTTACTGGTCACTGGCGGTTGTTGCCACGATTACGACTTCCAAGCCAAAGCGATCCAATTGGCTGCGGCCGATCGGGGGCTGAAGGTTCAGTGGACGGTGGTCAACGACGGCGGCACCGGCACGACGGCAGAGATCGATCTCTATAAAAACGTCGATTGGTCGCAGGGCTTCGACGTGGTGATTCACAACGAATGTTTCGCCAACACGACCGATCCCGATTACATCCGCAGCATCACCGACCCGCACAAAGCGGGAGTCAACGCGGTGGTGATCCATTGTGCAATGCACACCTACCGGGCGGCCGATGTCGACGACTGGCGGGAGTTCCTGGGAGTGACCAGCCGCAAGCACGAACACAAAAGCAACTACCCGGTCAAGGTCGTTAAGCCTGACCATCCGATCATGGCTGGTTTTCCCAGCGATTACAAAAGCGAGACCGACGAGCTGTATGTGATCGAAAAGATTTGGCCGGGGACGACGATCCTCGCCACATCGACAAGCGAAAAGACGGGCAAGGAGCACGGCGTTTATTGGACTAACCAATACGGCAAGGCCCGCGTCTTCGGGACCACCTACGGCCATTCCAACGAGACCTTTGGCGATCCCGTTTTTCTAGACACGTTGATCAAAGGTCTCGCTTGGGCCGCTGGTCAGTAGAGCCAACGATGGCTCGACCGCTACGAGCGCGTTTGACAGCTTGCTCGACGCACGGGGTGGCTTAGGCTTAGAAGAGCCGCACTTCAGCCATCAGGGAGAGGCCCTGATAGATCGGGCATTCGCCGGTGTTGGTTGCCGTTGTGACCGGGCCGGATCGGTCCGTTCCCAGGATTTGATCGTCGGCGGTCGCAAGGTTTGTCAGCGCCAAAAATTGGTAGCTGGCGCGAATTGAGAGCCAGTCGGTAATCGCGACGGCGGCGGTCAGTTGTGCCTCGCCCGCAAACGCAGCAACGTCATCCCTGTCGGTCGCCGATTCGTTAAGACTACCGAGGAAAGGGCCGGTGCCGATTGCTCTGTAGCTGGTCTTTGCGTGATTGTTGAAGATGCCAGCTTTGACCAGCCCCTCCAACCGGAAACGGCCAAATTCATACAGCAGGCTGTCGAGCCCAAGCTGGAATCCGGTCAGCTGATTGTCGGCTCGGAATGTGACATCGGTGGTGTCGACAAATCCATAGGGAACGACAAATCCATTGAGCTGCTCGCGATGTCGGATGTGGCGAATGCCATAGAGCAGTTGGATGTCTTCGTGGAACGACCATCGGCCGCCTACTTCCACATTGGACATTCCCGATGTGTAGTTGACATCTGCGGTTGAGGTAGCTCCGAAGATACCAACGCCTCCTGGCGTAACGGGAAATCCTATACCGCCAATGCCTTCGCGAGTTGTCTTGAAATCGAAGTCGTTAATCTCAAAATAGCGAACTTCGACAGCATGTTTTTCGTTCAGGTGTCCCAGGAGTGAAAGTTCCCAGCCAGCACTACTGCCTAGGTTTAGCTCGCTTCGGTCCAAGACGCTTTTGACGGGATTGTCGCGAAGAATCATTCCTTCGCGATCGTCGTGCCGGTCCAGCCCGATCGCTCCGCTACGCACCTCAAGCGACTCAAAAAACGGAAACGCTGCTTGTAGCGAATTCGTCCCTAGGCAAAAGCCAACAACGACGGTCGCGAATAAGTAACTTTTCAGCTTCATCTAAACTTTCCTGAATTTCGATCGCGCTTGCCCCACCGTCGCCTCTACAAAGGAGGGTTCGGTTTTCATTCAACAAGGGACGGCGGAAACTCAAAAGCGTTGATACGGTCGGTCGCAGCCGCCCACCGCAAACCAATCGTTCCGACACGGGGAGGTGCATGCGGAAATTAGTCGTTGGTGTGCGGTAGTGACTCACTTCGGTTGGAGATGGACCGAATACGGAGAGCATGTGGAATGTCTGGATACGACGTATTGAGGAAGCTTTGCGGGATTTGCGTGGCAGTGTGCGGTCCCCGTTGTGCAGGTGAGGCATGTAATGTGTGAAAGGGAGGTGGAGCGGCTTGCAGCAGCCAGCAGGATGAACCGGTCAGGGAAGACGATCGGTTTGTTTCGGCTTCAGACGCTTGCGAAAAAGGCCTTGCTGCCAAAAGCTTGGCAGCAAGGCTCTCGAGAGTTTTGTTCCCCTTCAACTTATGGAAGCAGGACGCTGTCGATCACGTGGATGACTCCATTGCTGGTCACGATGTCGGTGGCGATGACCTTCGATTGATCGATCATCACGGTGTTGCCTTCGACGGTCACCGAGACCTCTTTGCCGTTGACTGTCTTCGCGGATTTCACGCCCACCACGTCGGCTGCCATCACCTTGCCGGGGACGACATGGTAGGTCAGGATCGCTGTTAGTTTGGCTTTGTTCTCGGGCTTCAGCAGGTCGGCGATGGTGCCTTGTGGCAGTTTCGCGAACGCTTCATCGTTGGGAGCAAAGACGGTGAATGGCCCGTCCCCTTTTAATGTTTCGACCAGCCCGGCTGCTTTCACTGCGGCGACTAGTGTCGAGAACTTCTTCGCGGAGACGGCTGTGTCGACGATATCTTTTGTATCGGTTGCTGCAGCCGCCGGTGCGGCGACTGGTGTATGAGCGACGAGCCGCTGGGCGGGGCCGACGTGAATCACGGTTCCCGAGCAGACGACCTGTTGTTTGCGGCAGTTGTCTCCGGCGTAGGTCATCGTGGTCATTGCAATCATGGTTGCACAGGCGATCAAAGTTTTCATAGTTCATTCTCCAGAACGTGCGATTTTTAACAGTGTGTGGACGGTAGGGTTTGCAGCTGCTGTCTATCTCTCGTTGTAGAAGCTTGCGGTTAGATGACCACGAAAACATTTCTTGTTTTCGACGGAAGCGTCGACTGCAGCCGTCAGGACGAACCCGTGTTCCATTTAGAGGTATCAGCCAGTACGCATTTGCTTCCGGTTGCCAGGAGAGCCGGATGCTATCGCGTGGCGGCTGATTTGTGTGGGCACAAAAACTGTTTCGCCCCGGGGCTTCGAGCAGCCTCGTCTACGTGCCTCGGCTGCCGGGACGGATTACAATTGCAGCCCGGCGAGTTCTGGTCGCTGCTAAAACAAATCTGTGGGATGCCCGCTGCACTGGGGCGAACCACTGAACTCTGGAGTTTCCCGATGATGTCAAAGTGGCGCCGCAATGCGACTCTGTCGCCTCTCGCCTCGATCCCGCTCTGTCTATTGATGTTCCTTCACGGGGCAACGATCTGCGTCGGGCAGCAGCAGGATTTGGCTGCGTTCAGCAAAATCGGGCCCGAAGGGGCCGGGCACGCCGACGCGATCGCAGCGGCGAAGCGGTTGAGCCAGTTGGGCCCGGACCGCTTGATCGACGTGTTGGCCGCGATCGAATCGGCGACGCCGTTGGGGCGGAATTGGTTGCGCGTGATCGCCGCCGATATCGCTGACAACGGTCAGGTGCCGGTGCAGCCGTTGGCAGCGTTTATCAAAAACACCGATGGATCGCGCGATGCACGCTACGTCGCCTTCCGACTATTAAAGGATGCCGACCCCGATCTCGCCGACTCGCTGGTCGACGGGATGTTAAACGATCCGAGTCTGCAGTTGCGTTACGAAGCTGTCGCCAAAGTCCTGGAAGCGGCCGAGGCAGCGGAAGGAGACGCGCGCGTCGCACTCTATCAACAGGCATTGGAATCGGCTCGCTATCCAGGGCAGCTGACCGAGATCGCCAAGTCGCTCCGCGAGGCGGGGCATCCGGTCGACCTCGCCGCTCACATGGGCTTCATCAAACAGTGGCAACTGGTGGCGCCATTCGACAACACCGACGGCGTCGGCTTTGCCGCCGTTTACGCTCCCGAAAAGGAATACCTCGAAAGTCCGCAGCACACCGTTTCGCAAACCTCTTATGCGGGCAAGCTGGACAAGGTCAGCTGGCAATCGCACGCGACCGATGATGAGCTAGGGATGGTCGATCTGAATCCGATCTTCAAAAACGAAAAGGCGGCTGTCTGTTACGGCTATTTCGAAATCGAATCCCCCGCCGATCAACCGGCTCAGCTGCGTCTTGGCAGCATCGTGGCAAACAAGATCTGGGTGAACGGCGAATTGGCAACAGCCAACGAGGTCTATCACGCGCGGACGGGAGTCGATCAGTACATCGCCGACGTGCAGCTGCGAAAAGGGCAGAACACCGTCTTGGTCAAGATTTGCCAAAACGCTCAAACCCAGTCGTGGGCTCAGGTCTGGGAGTTCCAGTTGCGGATCACCGATCCCAACGGCAACCCGCTGCATTTCGAACGCTAAGCGACGCGTGCACCCCCGTAGTGGATCTTGTTAAAGATCCCTTTGCACACACCCTGTTCCGTAGTGGATCTTGTTAAAGATCCTTTTGCACGCACCCTATTCCGTAGTGGATCTTATGAAAGATCCTCGCCCCGACGTTTTTAATGCTCGAAGGATCTTTAACAAGATCCACTTCAATTCATCTCTCTCCCCTTTTGGGAAACCGATACGATGCGAACGATCACCTTTGCTGTCTGCCTGCTGTTGATCCCGGCTGCCGCGTGGAGCGACGACTGGTTGGGCTTCCGTGGTTTTGGCGGCCGCGCCGACTCGCCGCAGTCCAATCCGCCGGCAGAGTTTTCAGCTGAAGAGGGAAAGAATATTGCTTGGAGGACCGAGACGGTCGGTCGTGGGATCGCCGGTCCGTTGGTTGTTGGCGATCTGGTGATCGCGACCAGCTGTGGCGGGATCGACGAACGAGACATCTCGGTCGAAGCCTTTGATGCGGCCAGTGGCAAGCGAGTTTGGGTGCGGACGCTGTTGGCATTGGGCCGGCCGTTTACGCATCCGACCAGTGCCAACGCCGCTCCGACTCCAGCCAGCGACGGCGAGAAGATCTTCGCTCTTTATAGTTCCTGCGATCTGGTCTGCTTGGATCGCGAGGGGGGAATCGTTTGGTACCGCGGGCTGGGCGTCGATCATCCCAAGACGGGGAGCGACGTTAGCATGAGCAGTTCGCCGGTGGTGATCGACGACGTGGTAATGGTTCAACTGGAATGCCAAGGGGATTCGTTTGTTGCAGGGTTGGACAAAAACAGCGGAGAAACGCTGTGGCATCTCGATCGGCCGCGGGTTGCCAATTTCGCTTCGCCGATCGCGGTTCCGTTGCCCAGCGGTCGGCAGGCCCTGTTCCTCTCCTGCTCTCAGTCGGCGACAATCGTCGACCCGGCCAGCGGAGAAGTGATCTGGGAGACCGAGCTCGATTGCAAGACAACGCCATCGGCTTCGGTTGCCGGATCGACGCTGGTCATCCCGACGGCCGGTCTGATCGCGTTTGATTTGACGAGCGATGCGCCGAAGCCCCTGTGGGAATCGGATCGCTTGAAAGCTCGCAGCGCCAGCCCGGTGATCTCCGGCAATCGCATCTACCTGGCTCAAGGTTCGGTCCTGGTAGCAGGCGATTTGGCTAGCGGAGACGAGGTTTGGAAGCAGCGGATCAAGGGGATTGGATCGCAATGGGCGACTCCCGTTGCCACCCAGACCGGCCTGTTTGTATTTGATGACAAAGGAAATTGCGCGGTCGTGAAAGACAACGGCGACGAAGCGGAGGTGCTGGCGGTCTCGAAGATCGACGGCCCGATGCTCGCTTCGCCAGCGGTCTCCGGCGACGCGATCTTTGCCCGCACCGAAAACGCACTTTGGAAAATTGCCACGAAATGAGTGAGTCCTCGCAAACGACTGTCGAAGTTCAACCCAGCGGCCAGGTCAACGGATCGATCCGCCCGCCGGGATCCAAGAGTTTGACCAATCGGGCGCTGATCTGCGCCGCCTTGGCCCGCGGCACGACGCATCTGACAGGTGTTCTCCGCAGCGAGGATACCGAGGTGATGATCGATGCGCTGCGTCAGTTGGACGTGCGGATCGATCTCAGCCCCGATGGCCGCGTTGCCGATGTCAGCGGGATCGGCGGATCCGATGCCTCGCACAAGGCGGAGGTTTATGTCGCCAACAGCGGAACGACGATCCGGTTCCTGACGGCGATGCTCTCCGCGCTCGGCGGCAACTACCGTTTGCATGGCATCGACCGCATGCACCAGCGACCGATCGGCGATCTGTTGACGGCGATCAACCAGACCGGCGGTGGTGCCAGCAGCGAACAAGGGGATGGATGTCCGCCGGTTCGAATCGACAGTCAGGGTTGGCAGGGGGGCAAGGTGACTGTCGGCGGGAATGTCTCCAGCCAATACCTCAGCGGAATCATGATGGCCGCACCGTTGAGTCGTAGGCCGTTGGAGATTCACGTCGAGGGCGAATTGGTGTCGCGTCCCTACGTTGATATGACGCTGGCGGTGATTCGGTCCTTTGGCGTCGACGTGACCGAGACGACGCCGGGCGTCTTCGCGGTCCAAGCCCCTTGCGTCTACCAAGCGATCGAATATGACATCGAACCCGATGCGTCGGCGGCCAGTTATTTTTGGGCGGCTGCGGCGGTCAGTGGTGGAACGGTCAAAGTCGAAGGGCTGACGCGGGCCGCGTTGCAGGGAGACGTTGGCTTCGTCGACTGCTTGGCCAAGATGGGCTGCACTGTGTCCGATGCGTCCGATGGGATCACCGTTGCCGCCGGCGGCCCGCTGCGCGGGATCGATGTCGACATGAACCAGATCAGCGATACCGTGCAAACACTGTCGGTGGTCGCGTTGTTTGCCGAGGGGCCGACGACGATTCACGGCGTCGCGCACAACCGCTTCAAGGAGACCGATCGGATCACCGACTTGGCGACCGAGTTGCGAAAATTGGGAGCGACGATCGAAGAGTTTGACGACGGGCTGAAAATTACCCCAGGCCCGTTGCGAGCGGCTACACTGGAGACCTACAACGATCACCGGATGGCGATGAGCTTTGCCGTTGGGGGACTGCGTGCCCCCGGTATCCAGATCAAAAATCCGGCCTGCACCGCCAAAACGTACCCCGAGTACTTTGCCGATCTGCAGCGATTGACCGGCCAAAGCCATCATTGGACTGCAGGCTGATCGAGGTCGTCGTTTGTGCCGATGGTCGCCTTTCGCTCCGCGAAAGAGCGCACAGCAAACGCTCTTTCGCGGAGCGAAAGGCGACTGTCGATGCGCTCTCAAGCTGTTTGGAAATTTCCCCACATCGAGAATCACAATCCATGAAACCTCAACCCCATTGGCGTCGGCCGATCCTCTTCGCACTGTTTACATTTGTCGCGGTTTGCAGCTTCGGTTTGGCGCGATCGAGCCACGCGGCCGACACGACAACGCCTCCAAACATCGTGATGTTGATCTCCGACGATCAAGCCTGGGGCGACTACAGTTTCATGGGGCACGATGCGATCCAGACGCCCAATCTGGATCGGCTTGCCAAACAGAGCGTCTTGTTTCGTCGTGGTTATGTGCCGACAGCACTCTGCCGGCCTTCATTGCTCACGTTGATCAACGGACGCTACGCGTCGCAACACGGCGTGACCGGAAACGATCCATCGCCGAAATATTCGAAGCCGGGAACGCCCGAAAACGATCAACAACGCGCTCAACTGATCTCTTACCTCGACCGCTTCCCTACCGTACCGCAGATCCTCGGCCGCGACGGCTACTTGAGCATGCAGTCGGGCAAGTGGTGGGAAGGCAACTACAAACACGGCGGGTTCACTCACGGGATGACTCGCGGTTTCCCTCAGCCCGGCGGTCGACATGGCGATGATGGACTGAAGATCGGACGCGCGGGGATGCAACCGGTAACCGAATTTATCGACATGGCAGTCGAAGAGAAGAAGCCGTTTTATCTGTGGTACGCTCCCTTCCTGCCCCACACGCCGCATAATCCGCCGAAGCGAATTCTGGACAAATACACGCAGCCCGGTCGTTCCGCGTCGGTGGCGAAATATTATGCGATGTGCGATTGGTTCGATGAGACCTGTGGCCAGGTGATCGATCATTTGGATGCAAAGGGATTGCGAGAAAACACGCTGATCGTCTACGTCACCGACAACGGTTGGATCCAAGACCCAAACAGTTCGAGATACGCGGCGCGATCGAAGCAGACCCCTTACGAAGGGGGCATCCGCACGCCGATTATGTTCTCTTGGCCGGGCAAGCTGAAGCCGGCCGATCGGGATGAACTGTGCAGCAGTTTGGACATCGTGCCGACGGTTTTGGCGGCGGCGGGAGCTGAAGTGCCGGCCGGTCTGCCGGGGCTGAATCTGATGCCTGAAATGACTAGCGGCGAGAAGATCGACCGCCAGCGGATCTTCGGCGAAAGCTTCGCTCACGATATCGCCGACATCGAAAATCCCGAGGCGTCTCTGCTGTATCGCTGGTGCATCGAGGGGCGGTGGAAACTGCTGCTGACCTACGATGGGGAAGTCAATCGCTATCAAACGACGCATCCGCGGACCGAGCGACGTCCGCAATTGTTCGATCTGATCGCCGATCCGGCGGAGGAGAAGAACCTGGCGGCGGAGAACCCAGCGGTTGTCAAGCGTCTTGCCGATGCGATCGAGGCATGGTATCCAGTAACCCAACGTAAGACACAAACCACGTTTTAAACCAATGGTTGCCAAATCTTGATTCGTTGGGGTTGTGTGCCACCGCTTCCAGCCCCGACGACGATTCTTAGGTCCTTTTCTTTTTAGAGACCAAGCAGTCCCGCCGGGCGGGACTGCGCCAGAACTTGGCCAGGGCGGCACCCCAATGCAGCCAACGGAAGCCTCCAGCCAAGCCAAGTCCTGTGAGCGAACTCGATCTCTACGATTACCAGTTGCCCCGCGAACTGATCGCGCAACATCCGCTGTCCCAACGCGCCGACGCCCGTTTGATGGTCGTCGACCGCCGCAGCGGATCGATCGAACATCATTACGTTCGCGATCTGCCGTCGCTTGTCGAGCCGAACGACGTGATGGTCTTCAACGACAGCCGCGTGATCCCCGCGCGACTGGTCGGGCTGCGGTCGCAAACCGGCGGCCGCTGGCAGGGGCTGTTTGTCCGCAAAGACAATGAGACCGGGTTGTGGGAGATTCTCAGTCGGACTCGCGGGAAGTTGAAGGTTGGCGAGCAGATCACGCTAGAGGATCGCGACGCGCGACCTGTGGAGACTTTGGAAGTGATCGCCCGACTGCCCGACGGGCACCTCGCCGTGCGACCGGGCAGCGACGGCGAACCGGCTGAACTGTTGGAACGCTTCGGCCGCGTGCCGCTGCCTCCCTACATCCGCGAGGGGCAGATGGTCGACGACGACGTGAAGACCTATCAAACGGTCTTCGCTCGCGATCCCGGATCGATCGCCGCGCCGACGGCTGGGCTGCACTTCACCCCGGAACTGCTGAAGCAATTGCAGGCCAAGGGAGTTCAATCGCATGCGGTCACGCTGCACGTTGGGATCGGCACCTTCCGTCCCGTGCAAACCGAAACGCTCGACGAGCACGAGATGCATTACGAGTGGGCCAGCATCTCCGCCGAGACGGCAGAGAAATTGAACGCCGCCCGAGCTGCTGGCGGCCGCGTTCTGGCGGTCGGGACGACTTCGGTCCGGACGCTGGAAACCGTCGCCGCGGAAAACGATCAACTGGTTGGCTGGACCGGCATGACAAATCTGTTTGTCCGCCCGCCGTACAAGTTTGGAGCTGTCGATCGCATGCTCACCAACTTTCATCTTCCCAAGAGCACGCTGTTGATGCTGGTCAGTGCCTTCGCCGGACGCGAACTGATCATGGAAGCGTACGCCGCGGCGATTGCCGAAGAGTATCGCTTTTTCAG
Source organism: Rosistilla oblonga (assembly GCF_007751715.1). NCBI lineage: Bacteria > Pseudomonadati > Planctomycetota > Planctomycetia > Pirellulales > Pirellulaceae > Rosistilla > Rosistilla oblonga. The sequence goes on from NZ_CP036292.1 coordinate 911,703, forward strand.
CTACGGCGACGCGATGCTGATTATCTAGAGACGGCAAATCCAAATGTTAGGAATCAATCGATGAGTACAGAAGAGCAGATCCTTGTCATCCCGACTTCGGTGATCGAAGCGTTGGGAGCGTTTGAAGGCTTTGAGCCCGACGTCGACCGCTACCTGAAGCCGTTGTTGGCGAGCGACCAGTTGAGCTTTCAACCACGCAGCCAGATGGAAGAGGATCCGTCGTTCAAGCAATTGATTCCTTATGTCGTCTTGGAGTGGACCGATTCGGACGGCCTGGTGCATCTGTTTCGCTACACCCGTGGCAGCGGCCAAGGGGAAAAGCGATTGCACGCGAAGCGAAGCGTTGGGATCGGCGGGCACATCTCGTCGGAAGACGCCGACAGCAGCGACTTGTATCGGACCGGAATGCTGCGGGAATTGAACGAAGAACTGGTGATCGAATCGAAGTACGAAGAACAGGTCGTCGGTTTGATCTACGACCCGTCGACCGCTGTCGGCCGAGTTCACTTGGGGGTCGTCCACCTGATGAAAATGGAATCGGCTGACGTCCGCAACAACGAATCGGGGCTCGTCGATTCGGGCTTCGCACCGCTGGCGGAGCTGATCAGCCAACGCGACCATTTCGAAATCTGGTCCCAGTTGTGCCTGGATCATTTGTATCCGCAGACCTAGGAATGTTAGACTTCGGTGGTCCCCTCGCTCTTCGGAGGACTGCCGCAATGGATGATGACGAATCGATTCATAATCCGCACGATCGGTTTGTGCGGCGTTTGTTAGGCGAGCTGGATCGTGTTCGCGATCTCGTCCGTTGGCAACTGCCGGCGGAGGTTCTGGCGGAGCTGGATTTGGAGAGCATTCGTCCGGCTAAGGAGTCGTTTGTCGACATCGCACTTCGCGAAGGACTCTCGGATCTCGTCTTCGATGTCAAACTGTCTCGGGGCGACGATGCTTTTGTGGTGTTGTTGTTCGAGCACAAATCGACAGCCGATCCGCAGACGATCTTCCAGGTGCTGCGATACATCGTCGGCATCAATGACCAGCGATTGCGGAGCGGTCAGCCGTTGTGCTGCGTGATTCCGCTGGTCTTCTACCACGGCCGCAGCCCCTGGAACGTTGCTCGGACCATGCAGGAACTGGTTGAATCGCCGGAACCTTTACGTGGTTTTGTTCCCAGTTTCACGATGCCGCTGCTCGATTTGAGCCAATGCAGCGACGAGGAATTGCGAGGCGAATCGGTATTCCTCGCTTACATGGCGCTGCTAAAATATATCAAGCGGGACGAGCTGCCCGAGCGGCTTCCGGAAATCCTGGAGCTGTTCAGGAAGCTATTGCCTCCCGCGACGGCCTTGCAGAGCTTTGAGACCATTTTGCGATACATTGCGACCGGCACCGATCGGGTTTCGAAGTCGGAGCTGATCGCCGTCGTTACCCAAGTGCTTCAAGTAGAAGGAACATCGATCATGCCGACGATCGCCGAACAGTGGAAACAGGAAGGCCGACAAGAGGGTGAACGCGCAGGTGAGAAGAAGGGAGAGCAGAAGGGGGAGCTGATCGGCCGAATCTTGGTCATGGAAGAAGTCCTGAAGAAGCCTCCGACGCCGAAAGAGCGGCTGGCCGGCCAAGATCTCCAGCAACTGCAAAGCCAAGTCGACGCGCTCAGCGCAGAGATGCAAAGCCGCCGATAACCTTTGGCGTCGGCTTCAAGTCCTCGCTCATTTCTGCTGGGCAGGCAAGAAAACAACCTGAATTGTGGCCCTCCACTGCGAAGCACTGGGGCTGCCGGAACGCTGAGTCTACGGATGCAGTGGCGCTCCGCGATCTCTAACGAGCATTTAATCGATCGCTCGATCGAGCAGAGGCCGGCAAGTTGTCAGATTGCGTCCCGTGCCCCCTTTGCCATGCCGGTGCCCGTGGTCTTTGCGCGGGCAAACCGTTTCAGGGATCAATTTGCCGGAGGAACTATCGAGCGGAGCCCGACGCGATCAAGCGTGCTTGCCGGCTTCGGCGGCTTGTTGAGCCATCAGCTTCTTTTGGTAGCGACCTTGGATGATGTCGACGACGACCAGTACGACCAGGACGAAGTAGAAGGTGGTCTTCTGCATCGCTTCGACGTGGTATCCGAAGAAGGTGAGGTGGGCGTTGTGCCCTCCTTCGCTGACCAGCATGATGCCGACGATGAACAGGATGAACAGCCCCAACACCTCGTACATGCGGTTGCGTTTTAAGAACTCCGAGACGTGGTCGGCCATCACCATCATCAACACGCCGCTGATCACGATCGCAACGGCCATCACGGCGATGCTGTCGGTCAGTGCCATCGCGCTTAAGATCGAATCGAAGGAGAAGACGAGGTTCATCAGGACGATCCAAAAAATGGCGGACCCGACCGTTCGCTGGGCCGATTCTTCTCCATGCCCGACCTCATGGACCGACAACATGTGATAGATCTCTTTCATCGCGGTGTAGAGGATGAATCCGCCGCCGGCGATCTCGACGACGCTAGCCAAGTTGAACGCGCCAAACATCCAAGCCCCTTCGGTATCGCTGCCGATCGTTAGGAAGGGATCTTCAAACGACTTGATCGCTTTGACGACGATGTACAGCAGCACGATCCGCAATACGATCGCCAGCCCGATTCCCAGCCGCCGCACCTTCTGTTGGCTCTCTTCGGCAACCCGCTTGGATTCGAGCGAGATGTACAACAAGTTGTCGAAGCCCAACACCGCCTGCAGGGCAATCAGCATCAGCAATGTCAGCAGGTTGGCCAGAGTAAATAGTTCGGTGATTGCACCCATCGATATCTCGCTCGCGGAATTGTGTTCAACAACTTGACGCCTAACAAACTCGCCGAGTAGGGTAGAGGCTCTGAACCGGAAAAACCAGTCCCCAGCGGCATCCATCGACTCCCAGTGGCCGCACGCGCAACAAGCGTAACGATGCCAGGAATCTCATGGATGAACCGTTAAATCGCAAGCAATCCCAGCTGCAGACCTGCATCGCCGGACTGTTAGGAATGGGACTGATGTGGCTCGCTCACCCGCCGGTCGGTTTCAGCTTTCTGGCCTGGATCGCGCCGCTGCCACTGCTGTCGCTGGTCCATCGCAATCAACCGCTGTTCCGTCGCGATTATGTCTCTCTGTGGCTGATCGGTGCGCTCTTTTGGTTTGTCGCGTTGTCCGGAATCCGGCACGCCCACCCGATGCTGATCCCTGCCTGGATCGTGTTGGCGGCGTATCTAGGGATCTACACGCCGCTGTTTGTTGGGCTCACCCGCGTCGCTTGGCACGGCTGGCGGATGCCGTTGGTCGTCGCGGCCCCGGCGGTCTGGATCGGTTTGGAGCTGGCTCGTGGTTACGCCTTGTCGGGTTTCAACGGCGTGATGCTTGGGCACACTCAAGCCAACCTGCCCTGGATGCTGCAGATCGCCGACCTCGGTGGAACCTACGCGGTCAGTGCAGTCGTTATGTTCGTCGCCGCAGCCATGGCGGTTTGTCTGCATTGCCGACGGTTGTCGGGGACGGAACTGTCGGTCGTTACAGCTCGCCGGCGGCAGGTCCACGCGATCCTCAACGGCTCCGCGGTGTTGGCCGCGACGTTGGGCTACGGTCTGTTTCGGCTGAGCGAAGCCGATACGGTCGTCTCGCCCGAACCGATGTTGAAGGTCGCGCTGGTGCAGCGCGACGTCGAAGCGGTCTACGAGTACAGCGAGCAGCGGGAACTGGAGACGGCGCGGAAGTATTTCAGCGGTTCCCGGGATGCGGTGTCGGCCGATCCGGGGGTCCAGTTGGTCGTCTGGCCCGAGTCGAGCTATACCGCTGCGATGCCGTGGCGGGTGTTGGAGGATGACTTTACGGTCCCCGCCGACGCTGGCGTGACGCGGTCGGAGATCATCGCGGGGGTTCGCGACAGCCAAAACATGTTCCAGCGTCGAGCCGCCGATATCCAGTTGGGACTGACGGCAGCCAGCGGGCGAACGCAGCCGCCCAGCCTGATGGTCGGCTGCAGCGTGCTGCGGTATGTCGACGGGCCGGTCCAGGCGTTCAGCGGCGTGGTCACAATCGATCCGACGGGCAAAGTTCCCGCCTGGTACGGCAAACGTCACTTGGTGATGTTCGGCGAATACATCCCGTTCGCCAATTGGTTTCCCTGGCTGTATACAGTCACGCCGTTGCAGATGGGGGTCACGCCGGGAGACGCTCCGATCGTCGCGGACGTCAAAGGAGTGAAGGTGCTGCCGAGCGTCTGTTTCGAAACGATGGTCGAACGGGTGACGAACAGGCACCTGCGTCAACTGGCATCCGAAGGGAAGCCGGCCGATCTTGTCGTCAACGTGACCAACGACGGCTGGTTCGACGATTCGGCGATCCTCGAGCATCACCGGCGTTGCAGCCAGTTAGTCGCCGCGGCGCACCACACGCCTGTTCTGATGGCGGCCAACGGTGGCCCAACGGTCTCGATCGACAGCAGCGGCCGAGTCGTGGGAAGCCTGCCGCACCAGGACGAATCGTTTTTGATCGCCGCTCCGCAACAGGATCCTCGCGTGTCGTTCTATCAACGCGTGGGCGACTGGCCAGCTCGCTTCGCCACGCTGTTATGCATCGCTTTGGCTATCTCGGGTTGCCGGGGATGGCGTCGACGGAAAAAGCAGTTGCCGTTGCCAAGCGTCGAATCACCAGCCGATCCGATCGGCGACGCAGGTTCGGAGCCGCCACTCGTTTAACCGCAATGCCGTTCAACGAAGCGTAGTGGACGAGGTTACGAGTCCTTTTGCATCAGACCAAATCGCTGGGACTCGTAACCTCGTCCACTACATCCCACCGCTAACTCTATCCACGGTCCGAGGCTCCTTCGTTAAACGACGGCGCCCGGACGGGCTTGCGGTGCGGGGGGATCAGTTGCGGTTGCGGCGGAGGTCCAGCGTCATCGGGAACTCTGGATTGCATTCCAATTCCGGCAGCGAAACCTTGCCGCCGGTGTGACCGATCTTGAAGAATCGGGCCGCGCGGCGACTCTCGGCTTCAAACGCGTTGACCGGGAAGCTCGGCGAGTTCAGGCCGGTCGGATTACTGACGTGATACTGGCATCCGCCGATCGAACGCTTGTTCCACGAGTCGACGAAGTCGAACACTAGCGGCGAATCGACTGGGATCGTCGGGTGCAGACAGCTTGGCGGTTGCCAAGCACGATAGCGGATGCCGGCGACAAATTGCCCTTCGACGCCCGTCGGATGCAGCGGCACGCGGCGGCCGTTGCATGTCAGCACGTGCCGCGTATCGGTCATTCCCGAGACCTTGACCTGCAGTCGTTCGACCGAGGAATCGACAAAACGAGCGGTCCCGCCGCCGGCTGCTTCTTCGCCCAGCACGTACCAAGGTTCGATCGCTTTCCGCAGTTCGACGTGAATCGACTGTTGCATGAATTCGCCCATCACGGGGAAGCGGAATTCTTGATGCGCCCCGAACCATTGGTGTTCGAAATCGAAGCCGCACTCGCGGAGATCGTCGACGACATCGCTGAAGTCCTGCCAAACAAAATGTGGCAGCATGAAGCGATCGTGCAGCGAGGTGCTCCAGTCGACCAGCTCGGCTTCGTAAGGTTGTTCCCAGAATCGAGCGACCAGGCCGCGGATCAGCAGTTGTTGCGTCAGGCTCATTCGAGCGTGCGGTGGCATCTCAAAACCGCGGAACTCGACAAGTCCCAACCGCCCCGTCGCCGAATCGGGCGAATAGAGCTTATCGATGCAGAACTCGGCCCGATGCGTGTTGCCGGTCACATCGACTAACAGGTGCCGGAAGATCCGATCGACCAACCAAGGCGGAGTCGTTTCGCCGCGGCGAATCTGGTCGCACGCGATCTTCAGTTCGTAGATCGCGTCGGTCCGCGATTCATCAGCTCGTGGCGCTTGGCTGGTCGGGCCGATGAACTTGCCGCTGAACAGATAGGACAGCGACGGATGGTTGTGCCAGTAGCTGACGAAGCTTTTCAGTAGATCGGGTCGACGAAGGAACGGGCTGTCGGCGGGCGTCTGTCCGCCCAACACGACGTGGTTGCCGCCGCCGGTTCCGGTGTGCTGGCCGTCGAGATCGAACTTCTCGGTTCCAAGTCGCGTGGTTCGTGCATCGTCGTAGACGCCGTTGGTGATGTCGACCAATTCGGTCCAGTCCTGAGCCGGATGGACGTTGACTTCGATCACGCCCGGATCGGGAGTCACTCGCATGACTTGCAGTCGCGTGTCGTGCGGCGGTTGGTAGCCTTCGATCGTGACCGGCAGTTCGAGTTCTTCGGCGGTCGCTTCGATCGCCGAGATCAGTTCCAGGAACGATTCCAAGCGGTCGGTCGGCGGCAGGAAGACGTGCAGTCGCCCTTCGCGTGCTTCGACGCACAAGGCCGTCGGAACGATTTGTGATTCATCATCGACTTGCGTGTCGACCGACATGTGGTCGGGGCCGCCCTGATCGTTTCCGCCCGGCGGAATCGCTCCGTTGCTCGGCGAGCCGGCGTTTCCGTTCCTGCCGCCCGCAGCGTGAGCTTGCGAGCTTGGCGAACCGCCGACGGTGGCAAACTGCTGCACCGGCGTGAGCGCTTCGGTCACGTCGACGCGCATGTTCCCATGGCTGATCGCTTCGGAGACGACATGCCGCATATGGCTTTGCCGAATCTGGTCGTTGGTTTGCAGATGCCCAACGGGTTCCATCGGGTCGCGATCGAAGAAGTCCAACGCGTGTTCGGGCTTGTCGACGTAGGTCAACGATTGCAACGGCAACCGGTAGCCCATCGGCGAATCGCCCGGCAGCAGGAACATCTCGTCCGATCGAACCTTCCACGGTCCGCTGGTCCAGTGCGGTGAATCGGTCCACCAAACGTGCCGCAGCGGCAGGACAACGCCGACGGCTTCGGTTAGCCCTTGTTCGAAGATCCTCGCGATCCGCTCGCGCTCTTCTTGCGAATCCAGTTTCGAATCGCGGACGTCGACGTTGGTTGGCAGCCGACGTTCGCGCCACATATAGTACATCGCGTCTTCGTAGCCGCAGGTGACGTGTTGCGGATTCGCTCCCAATCGCGTCGCCAATCGCTTGGCAAAACGCTCAGCATCTTCGGCGGTGTGCCCGTAATCGGTTTCGACGTTCGCCAACCAGCGATCATCGCGCCAGATCGGTTGGCCATCTTTACGCCAGAAGATCGCCATCGCCCATCGCGGCAACGGTTCGCCGGGGTACCATTTGCCCTGGCCGAAGTGCAGCACGCCGCCGCTGCTGAACCGCGACTTCAGCCGCAGCAACAGGTCGTACGAGAGGCCACGTTTGGTTGGCCCGACCGCAGCGGTCTGCCATTCCTCGCCATCCATGTCGTCGATCGAGACGAAGGTCGGTTCGCCCCCCATCGTCAGGCGGACGTCGCCGCGCTGCAGATGTTCGTCGATCTCGTGCCCCAGGGCTTCGATCCGGTTCCATTGCGAATCGCTGTAGGGGAGCGTGACACGCGGATCCTCGTGGATGCGCGTGACCGACATCTTGTGTTCGAACTCGACCTCGCATTCGTCCAGCGTCCCGGTGATCGGAGCGGCCGATGTTGGTTGAGGCGTGCAGGCCAACGGGATGTGCCCCTCGCCAGCGAACAGACCGCTGGTTGGGTCCAGCCCGATCCAACCCGCTCCAGGCAGGAAGACCTCCGCCCACGCATGCAGGTCGGTGAAGTCGACCTCGGTTCCCGAAGGGCCGTCGAGCGACTTCTGGTCGGCTTTTAATTGGATCAGATACCCCGAAACGAATCGGGCCGCGAAGCCGAGTTGACGCAGCAGTTGCACCAACAACCAACCGCTGTCACGACACGAACCGCTCTGCAGCGTCAGCGTCTGCTCGGGCGATTGGACGCCCGGTTCCATGCGGAGCGTATAGTCGATGTGCTTTTCGAGGGCGCTGTTGAGGTCGACAAGAAAGTCGATCGTGCGGCGTGGTTCGTAGTTCAGCGAGCTCAGGAACGCATGCACCTTGGGCCCGGCGTCGCCGCGTTGCAGATAGGGACGCAGTTCTTCGCGCGATTGGTCGTCGTAGGTGAACGGGTATTCGGTCGCTTCGGGTTCCAGGAAGAAATCGAACGGATTGACGACGGTCATCGTGGCGACGACGTCGACTTCGACCTTAAATTCGTCGACCTGTTCGTTGAAGACGCAGCGGGCCAGGTAGTTGCCGAATGGATCCTGTTGCCAGTTCAGATAGTGATCCGCCGGAGTGACCTTCAGCGAATAGCTGTTGATCGGCGTCCGGCTGTGAGCGGCCGGCCGCAGCCGAATCACCTGTGGTCCCAGATTGATCGTGCGGTCGTATCGGTAGATCGTTTGATGGTTGAGAGAAACGCGGATGGTCATGAGTGGCCTAGCCTAGATGTTGGCATGCTGTCAGGGAAACTCGCGCATCCGTGTCTCTCGAATTTCGATAAATAATCGATGAAAAGATCAAAAAGTCGATTCATCCAAGAACCGAACAGATGCGATTACCTGTGAAGTAACGCCGGGCCACAAGTTCCGCCAAACATCGTGCCTACATTACTCTACTCGCATCGGCACTGTGAAAAAGTCTTCGTGAATCGCATTCCCGACATTGTTCACGCGGGTCTGGAAGTCGTCGATAAATTCGTGCATCCCCTGATCAATGATTTCTTCGATACTCATGTAATCAAATTCTGAACTTAATCGCCCGATCAGCTGTTCGCACCTCAAGCGGAACGTGCCGGGGCGGCTGCCGGTGATTTCCATCAGCGAATGCTGGGCTCCGATCAGACAAAATCGGATCGAGCGAGGGAAGTGGCGGTCGAGGATCAGGAATTGGGCGACGTTGTTCGGCTCGATCGCTCCGTAGACGCGGCGGTACATCTCCAACGCGCTATTGGAACGCAGCAGCGCCGACCAACGGACGACGTCCAGCGACGTCCCCACATCCTCGGCTTTAGGCAGCAGCAGATAATACTGCACGTCGGCGATTCGCGAGATCTTGTCGGCTCTTTCCAGCAGCCGCCCCATGCGAAGGAAGTGCCATGCTTCGCCGTGCGACATCGTCGTGTACGTGGTTCCGACCAGGGTGTGGCTGGCGTTGCGGACCTCGGCGCAGAAGCTGACCGGATCGTACAGGATGCTGCTGTCATTGACTGCGTTTCTCAGCATCAAATAGAAGCGGTTGACATGTTCCCACATCGGGCTGGTGATCGTTTCGCGGATCGTCCGGGCGTTTTCCCGCGCCAACATCACGCACGACATGATCGAATTGGGATTGTCGCGATCGAACGCCAAGAACTTCAGCACGTTCTCGCGCGATGCGGTGTCGTAGTTCTTTTTGAACAGGTCGTAATCGCCGGTGGTGAAGACCAGCGGTTCCCACTGGTTCACGAATGGGCTGCTGTCACCGAGCGTGAGGTTGTAGTTGACGTCGATGAACCGCGCCACATTTTCGGCGCGTTCGACCATTCGGCTCATCCAATACACTGAATTTGCAACGCGACTTAACATGCTTGCTGTGCCTTATCGTTAAGCGGAGACGTTGGTGAACCGGGACAAGCCACGGGAACGCTGAATGAGATCGAGCGAACGTAATATAAACTCACTTTTCCGCCATTTTAGAAGGTTGAATCTTTCGGATCAAAATACGAAATGAATGCCGCGGTTTGCCGGATCGAGCGGATGCGCTGCCAGCCCCGGCCGCGACTTTAGAATTGGCTCTGCGACTGCGATTGTCCGCTCTCGGGCTCTGGTGCCGGCGCGGGCGGAGCGGGTTGCGACGTGCTGTTGTCCATCACCCAGGTATCCTTGCTGCCGCCGCCTTGGGACGAGTTGACGATCATCGATCCCTCGGTCAATGCGACGCGGGTTAAGCCGCCCGGCATCACGTAGATATCTTCGCCGCAGAGGACGAAGGGACGCAGATCGACGTGCCGCGGTTGCAAGCGATCGTCGACGAGGGTTGGAACCGTCGAAAGGTTTAACATCGGCTGGGCGATGTAGTTCCGCGGGTTTGCGTTGATCAAATCGACGTATTTCGCCTGTTCTTCACGCGTCGATTGCGGGCCCATCAAGATTCCGTAGCCCCCCGATTCATTTGTCGGTTTAACGACAAGTTTGTCGAGGTTAGCTAGCACGTGTTGGCGATGTTTCGGATCGGCGCAGACGTAGGTCGGAACGTTCTGCAGGATCGCGTCTTCGTCCAGGTAATATTTGATGATCTCGGGGACATAGGCGTAGACGGCTTTGTCGTCGGCGACGCCGGTCCCCGGCGCGTTGGCTAGCGTGACGCGTCCGGCGCGGTAGACATCGATCAGCCCCGGGACGCCCAGGCAGGAGTCTTTGCGGAAACACTTCGGATCCAAGAAGTCGTCGTCGATGCGGCGGTAGATCACGTCGACGCGCTGCAGTCCCTGCGTCGTTCGCATGTGGACGTAGCCGTTTTCGACGACGAGGTCGGAGCCTTGAACCAGTTGCACGCCCATCTGTTGAGCAAGAAAAGTATGCTCGTAATAGGCGGAATTATAAGATCCCGGCGTCAGCACGACGGCTGTCGGAGCGATCGTGCCGGGCGGGGCGCACTGCAACAGCGTCTTGAGCAGTTGTTCGGAGTATTCTTCGACTGGTCGGACTGCGATCCCTTCGAAGACCTGCGGAAACGTCCGCTTCATCACCTCGCGGTTTTCTAAAACGTAAGAGACGCCCGAGGGGCAGCGGAGGTTGTCTTCCAGGACATAGATGGTGCCGTCGGCGTCGCGGACAAGATCGACTCCCGTGATATGGCACCAAACTCTTTTGGCGGGACTGAAACCACGCATTTGCGGACGCAGGGTTCCCGCCGTGGCTAACAGGTCCTCGGGCAGGATCTTGTCGTGCAGGATGTCTTGTTCGTTGTAAATGTCGTCGAGGAACAGGTTCAACGCGCGAATCCGCTGCTTCAAACCCGCTTCGACCTGGTTCCATTCGTTACCGTCGATAATCCGCGGCAGGACATCAAACGGCCATACCTTTTCGCGTCCATCGGCGTGGCCGTAGACGTTGAAGGTGATCCCCATGTTGCGAAGCGCATGCTCCGCAGATGTCTGACGTCGTCCCAGTTCGCCGGCTTGCAATTTGCCCAGCTTATTTACGTAGGGAGCACAATAACCGCGAGCTTCGCCGTTGGGGGTGAACATCTCATCGAAAGCGCCACCGGATGAATAATTTTCGGATGCGTTAATCACGTCGCCTCACATGTCGATTGAAAAGAGAGTTGAACTGAGAAGCAAATCACATGCCATTCCCAATAGCGTTGCCAAACGTGAGTTGGCACGCGGCGGTTGACTACAATCTAGGCGTTTGTCGCCTGGAAAGTAAGCAGGCGGTCGGTGGGGTGATGGGGGGGCAAACTACCCGTTATCTCGATGCCCGTTGGCAGGCGTTGTTTGGTGTCGACGGTGAAGCTGTTCCCGCTGCGGCGAGTTTGCCGGATGTTCCGAGAATGCTGTGGCTTCCGACTGTAGCTTGCGGCAATTGTCGATTTGAAAAAAAGGGGGGGGTTAGGAGCGACGGCAGCGCGCCCGAAAACCGAATTCCAAACTGGTGAAGCTTGCATGGCCAACTTCTCTGGTCGCGTGAAGTGCTCGCCAAAATTGGGTCACGAATCGCCCTCTAATCGTGATGTCGTCGCGTCCGAACGCGAAACGCACGAAGCATTTCAATGGACTGCGATCGCATCGAAGCGATCGGCAACGGGTTAGAAGGAGTCTAACAGTGAGAACCAACATCATACGAAGTATGCTCTTGATACTTCCATTTGGCTTGAGCAGCGTCGCTCAGGCGCAATACGGTGGCTATTCCGCATCGGCTTACAACAGCTACTCCGCTCAACCGAGCGCGGTACCTGTGCATCCAAGTTTGCAGGCGCGGCAAGCTCCAGCGCAACCCGCTGCGCCGACCTACGCGACTCAACAGCCGGGCTACGCCGCACCAAGCCCTAACTACGGCGGACCTCAAGCCAACTACGCCGCGCCGCAGCCGAACTATGCTCCGCCGCAAGCGAATTACGGCTACCAACCGCCGCAGAACTTCCGCACCGTCGCTCAGCACAACGGTGGCTACGAAGCGATCGCTGCGCCCCAACCGACTCCTGCGGCGATGCAAGGCGGACATGTTGCCGAGCAAGTTCTGACTCCCGAAAACCATTCGACGATGGGCCAACCGGTTTCGCAACCGATGAACTACGCGTCGGGCGATCCGAACTGCTCGACTTGCAATCAAGTCGGCAGCGGTGCGACCTACAGCTATGCTCAGCCTAACGTCTACGTTCAAGCGGCTAACGCACCATCGTGCGGCGGCAGTTGCGAGACGTCCTACGGTGCGGCTTGTTATTCAGAACCGGTTCAAGTGAACCCATGGTTCGGCGGGATGAGCATCTTGTTCCTGACCCGCGATGACAACTACGACCGTCCGTTGGTCTTCGACGACGCGATGCCTTCGACCACGCGTTTGTCGGCTCGCGACGCCGGGCTCGATTTCGCACTCGGTTACGACGTCACCGTCGGCCGCTACATCGGATGTGGCCAGTACGCGATTTCGGCAACCTGGTTGCACATTGAAAACGACGAATCCGACCAATCGATCATGCCACCTGCGGCTGGCGGATACCGAGCGAACTTCCGCAGCTGGGATCGCATCTACTTCGATCAGAACAACGACGGGATGCACAGCAACGTCGGAATGCCCGCGACCGACGAAAGCGTATACGCTCACTTCGATCGCGCCGAAAGCTTCCGCGTGCGACGCGACGCTTCGTATTACGGCTTGGAAGTAAACCTCAGCGGCTTCGGCATTGGTGGTGCCTCTCGAGCCGGACGCCCATCGTGCGGCGGCAGCTGTGGCAGCGATCCTTGTGGCCCACCAACCGGTTGCGGTGGACTGTGTGGCCCAATGGTCCCATCGTGCAATGCCAAGATGCAACTGCAATGGAACACCGGTCTGCGTTGGTTCCACTTCGAGGACGAGATGTCATTCAGCGCTCGCACCGAACGCTTCCCAGCGGCTCCCGCGATGATCGAAACCGTCGCGTATGATGTCGATGCTCAGAACGAATTATTCGGTTGGCAGTTGGGTGGACAGTTGTCGTATTGCTTGGGCAGCCGCACCAGCTTGTACGCTGGCGGTAAAGTCGGTTGGTACGCCAACGATGCTTCGCTGCGTCAGAACTTCCGTTCGGGAAGCATGCCAGCACGGGTGACCGATAGCGGTGCTTATCCATCCTACGCCAACCAATCGGTCTCTCGCGAATACAGCGACACCGTTTTGGCGACCTTGGCCGAAATCGACCTTGGCATCGGATATCGAATCTGCGATTGTTGGACCGTTCGCGGTGGATATCGCATGTTGGCCGCTGGTGGTGTTGCCACGGCGATCGACAACCTTTCGGAAAACCCAGCCAACCTGGGAGCTCAGAATGTTTGGGCCGACAGCAACCTCGTCCTGCACGGCGGTTATGTTGGTTTAGATTACAACTGGTAGCGATTTCGGTCGCTGCCAATGGCGATGACCGGCGCGCTAATGTGGGACTTGTTTCCACCAGAGTGCGCCGCCGCTGCAAGAAGACCTCGCGTTGCCAATTTGGTGACGCGAGGTTTTTTCGTTTTCAGGCGGTATCAGTCGCTTAAGCCGTTCGTTTGCGTTCAGTCGTGCGACAGCGGATGCGGGCTGTCGACGACTCGCGTGCTCCGTTGGCTCTGCTGCAGCAAGCGTTCCAGGCGATCGATCATCTCCGGTTCCAGCACGTGTTCGATCGCATCGGCCGACCGGTCGACCTGAGTCGCCGCCACCTCGGCATGCGTGATCAGATACATCTCCCACAACCGATGTTCATGCGTCAAACGAGCCGCTTCGTGGTAGCCCGATTTGTTGACCTTGATCTGTTGGTTGGGCAGTTGGACCAACAGCCCCGCCTCTTCCGCTTTGCGAATCCCATGCTTCAAGCGCCGCAGCGTCCAGCTGCGCAGCCGAAGCAAGTCATCGACCGAAACCGACGGGATCGGATCGCCGCTCTCGGGCCCCTGGTAGCCTCGCGATTCGAGCAATTCGTAGATCCCACGCATCAGGTGCTGGCGTTCGATCGAGCTGTTCAGCCGCCAGCGCCGCAGCCAGCGTGGCAGCAGTCCACGCGCGGGGCCCAACATCATGCTGAACAAAAACAGCGCGGTCGCCACCAGCACGATCATCGCGCCCGACGGAAGCTGTGGGAAGAGCGCACTGGTCGCCGAGCCCAGCATCCCGCTGATCGCTCCCAAGCCAGAGGCCAGCAGTACCATTCGCGTCAATTGATGCGTCCAGAACCTCGCCGCGGCCGCTGGGGTGACTAACAATGCGATCACTAGAATCAACCCGACCGCCTGCAGTCCGACGATCGTGACCACGACGACCAGCAGCATCAAGATTCCGTCCAACAGCGTGACCGAATAGCCTTCGCTGCCCGCAAAGCCGTCGTCGAAGCAGAGTAGTTTCAATTCTTTGAAGAGAGCGAAACAGACAAGGCAGGAGACGAAACCGGTGCCACCGATCAACCACGCGTCGCTGGGAAGCATCGACGCGGTCTTGCCGTAGATAAACGATTCCAGCCCCGCCGAATGCCCGCTCTCCATCTGCTGGATCACGCCCAACACGGCCACCCCTGCCCCGAAGAAGACCGATAGCACAACGCCCAACGCGGTGTCTTCGCTCAATCGGGTCAGCGAGCGGATAAAGACGATCCCGGCGACGCCGATCATCCCCGTCACCGCGGCTCCCAACAACAGCACCGGCAGCGTTTTTCCATCGAAGCCAAGTTGCGTGGCGACGATAAAGGCGAGCCCGATCCCGGGCAGCGTCGCGTGGCTGAGCGCGTCCCCCATCAAAGCGCGTTTCCGCAACAGGGTGAAGCTGCCGATCGTGCCGGCCGCCAATCCCAACAGCGTCGTCCCAAGCACGACGACGCGCGTGTTGTGATCTTGCAAAAAGATCACCCGCCGCCATTGTTCGGTCGAAGGCCAGCCGAGTTCGCGATTGGCCAACGATCGCATCGCCGCAGGTTCTTCGCCCGCCGCGGTGCTGCTGGCGATCAAGCCACAGGCGGCGAGCAACAGCAACGCAAATCGGATCCGGCGACCGGCAAGGCCGCCGGACCAGCGAAGCATGCGTTGCGGAAACCGTTGCCTGGACATCACTGCTGCACTCGCCGAATCGCCTCGGATGCTTCGTCCAACAACGTCAGTCGCCCGCCGTACGCCTTGGTCAGATTCTGTTCGGTGAAGGTCGTTTTGGTCGGCCCGTGCGCGACAACTCGCATGTTCAACAGCACGACGTAATCGAAATAATCGGCGACGGTTTGCAAGTCGTGGTGGATCACCAACACCGTTTTGCCGCGAGCCCGCATCTCTTGCAAGATGTTCAGGATCGCTCGTTCGGTCGACGCATCGACCGCTGCGAACGGTTCGTCCATCAGATACAAATCGGCGTCTTGAACCAAGGCGCGGGCCAAGAAGGTCCGCTGTTGTTGGCCGCCGGATAATTGGCTGATCTGTCGTTTGGCCAGGTCGGCGATTCCGACGCGGTCCAACGCTTCGAGTGCCGCTTGGCGATGCTTGCGGCGAACCGGCAGACACCATCCGATCTGGCCATACAGCCCCATCGTGACGACGTCCAAGGCGTCGACCGGGAAGTCCCAATCGACGCTCTCGCGCTGCGGAACGTAAGCGACGCGGTGGCGGTTCTTGTCGTAAGGCTTTCCAAAGACCAGCACCCGCCCGGAGGCTCGCGGCACCAGATCCATCGCCGCTTTGATCAACGTGCTCTTCCCCGCGCCGTTGGGGCCGACGACGCCGATCAACTGCCCTTTGGGAAAGTCGACGCAGATGTCCCAGATCACGGGCTTGCGATGGTAGGCAACGGTCAAATCATAGATCGACAGCGGGATCTGGTCGTTGGCGGTCGATTCGAGCGGTTGGTTCATGTTGATGCTTCTAGACGCCGTCTCGGGCGGTCATTCGCTGAGCTTATCGTTCAGGCCGCGCTCCGGGGCTTCGCCCCCCAAAGCCCGCACCACACGCGTGATATTGTGATCCATCATCCCGACGTAAGTCCCTTCGTAGCTGCCCGCGGCTCCCATCGCATCGGAGAACAGCTCGCCCCCAATCTTAACCTCTTGGCCGCGCGATGCGGCGCCGTTGACCAAAGCTTCGATATTTTTTCGCGGCACGCTGCTCTCGACAAAGACCGCCCTGACCTTCTTGTCGATCAACAGGTCGACCAGCCCATTGATCCGTTGCAGCCCCGCCTCCGACTCGGTCGACAGCCCTTGCACGCCTAGCACCTGCAGATCATAGGCTCTGCCAAAGTAGTTGAACGCGTCGTGCGACGTGACCAGGATCCGGTTCTCTGCGGGGATCGTCTGCATGCTCCGCAGTCCGTACGCGTGCAGTTCGCTCAACTGCTGCTGGTACTTCGCTGCGTTATCCTGGTAGTCGTCCGCGTGTTCGGGATCGAAATCGGCCAACGCCTTGCGGACGACTTCGATGCACTGGCTCCAGGCCTGGATGTCGTTCCAGACGTGCGGATCGAAGTGCCCTTGAGCGTCTTCGGGTTCCAACAGGTACGTTTCGTCGATCGCTTCTGTGACCGCCCAGACCGGTTTGCTGCGTCCGGCGCGGACCAGGGTGTCTCCCATTTTGCCTTCCAGCATCAGCCCGCTGTAGAAGACGACGTCGGCCCCCAGGATCGATTGCACGTCGTCGCGGGTCGGTTTGTAAAGGTGCGGATCGGTTCCAGGTCCCAGCAGTTGCACGACCTCGACTTGATCGCCGCCGACGTTCCGAGCGAGATCGGCGACCATGCCAGTCGTCGTTAGCACGCGGATCGGGCGCGATGGATCGCGCTGCGTCTGCGTCGCCGATTCGGGGGACCGCTGGCAGCCGACGATCAAGGCGATCAGCAACATCCACGCTCCGACAGCTCGATCGATCTTCATTCCCTGCGATTCCCAAAAGGAGACAATTTGTAGCCGGTGCTAACTTTTTCCCGATTGTAATCGTCGGGTTCGGCGCGTCCCAGGGGGCAGTGTGTCGCTAGCGGATCAGCGGCAGTTCTTCCAGCGGCGGTGGAACGTCCGCTTTCCGCATCGACTGGATCGCATAAGCCGATCGGATCGCAGCCAGATCGGCCGCGTCGCGCGACTCCAACAGCAGCGATAGGACGTTGTCGACGAAGATCGGATGTCGAGTCAGTCCCAGGTGGTCGCTGGGGATAAAGGTCTTGCTGTTCCAAGCGATCGGGTAGATCCGTGGCAGCGGTTGTTGCCCCGGCACCTCTTCGACCATGATCGCGCTGGTCCGCGTGACGGTGCCGTCGCCGGCGACCTCGTACGGAAACTCAAACTCGCCCGTTTCCATGTCGACCACCATCTTTTCGACAGTTGGTTCGGAGCTGCCGGCAAACAGATGCAGCTGCAAGCCGGGCGGTGGCGTTGCGGGCAGATCCAACGCCGCGTGCAATTTCTTGGCGCGGATCAGACACTTGCGGCGGTGCTCGTTCGCGATCCGCACACGTGTCTCGCGGTCGGGCGCGTCGGGCAACATCGCTTGCAGTAATTCGTCTTGGTCGGGAGCGGTCAGGCCCCACTCCAGCTCTTCCCAAACCGCCGGATCAAACAGATCGAGCGTCTTGCTGGGATCTTGCTTTTGAACAACCAGCCCCGTTCGCGTTCGCGGCAACAACTGGTAAACCGCCGGCATCGTTCCCAGAACCGCTGGAGGGTAGATCGGCAGGAAGGAGGAGAACTTGCTGCCAGCCAACAGTTCCTTGAGCGTGAGCGTCGATCCTTGGTTGGGCGGCGCGATCATGATCGCCCGCTCGATGTATTTCGCTCCTTCCCACGTCAGTTCTGGCAGCGAACCGTCTTCGGGGAGCGGTTGTGTTCCGTATCGCAGGTAGTACCGCAGTACCAAGCTGCCCATCGAGTGGGCGACGATGTCGAATTTGATGTCGGGATTGTCGATGCCGAACCGGCGCTTCGAATTCTCTCGCGAGATCTCCGCTTGCTGCTGGATGAATTCGTGCAGAAGCACAACGCTTTCGGTGATGTCGCGTCGCCAATCGAAGTCGAACTGAAAGCAGTTGTAGTGATCGTTGGCGTATTCGACTTCTTCGCGAGACGGATCGCGATAACCACCCACCCCCAGCGTGACGAGAATGTCTTCGTAGGCGTTGACTTGGATCGGGATTCCGAGAAAGCGAATCTTCAACCGAGCCAGCGGTCCGTCGGAAACGACATTGTCGCGGAGCGATGCTAGCGGAGCCCCTTCGACCATCGGAGACGCTAGCAAAGCAGCGATCTCGGGATCGTTCGGGTTCGTCGACCGCGAATCGATCGTTCCCCAAACGACGCGTCGCGACTCCTCTTCGACTAGCCGCGAGCCCAAAATTCCAGGGATCACGATCACGGGATTGCGTTCGTAATCGGGGGCTTGGGCTAACGAATCGTAGATATTTCCTAGGTCTTTCGCCGACCGTTTGCCCGCGCAGCCGATCGCCGCGATCAGGCAGCCGAGGCTGACGACGAAACTCCGGTAGCGTGGTGACAACAGCATCCGTGCAATTGCAATCCGGTGTGGGAAAATATGGTGTACGGAGGTTAACAGAATTCCACCTCCCGGCAGGACCCCAATTCACCGGCATCGGCGAGTAAACTGCAATGCTGGCAAATGGAGCGGCAGAGCTCACGTGAGAGCGCACAAATCTCCGCCGGCGGCAATTCTATCCGCGCCGCGACTGCAGAAATTCCGCTAACCGCTCGGCATCGTCGCTGCCAACTCGCAGCGTCCCTCGTCGCATCTGGATCAGGACGCACTGTCGTCCCCATAGATTCCAAACCCAGCCTCTGCGAGGACTGAAGTGGATTCCCCAGCCGTCCATCACCGTCGTGCGGTCGAGTCGCGCGTCGACGATCTCGTCGTAGCGAACCGAGCGACGAAAAGTCGGCAGCGGGCCGAAGCGGATCGAAATCCGGTCCCCTTCATCTTCGACAGTCAGATGATGAAACGAAGCGGCGAGCCACAGCATCGCCAATCCGACGACCGGGAATAACCACTGCAGAACCGGCATCCCGCGCGTCAGCCAAGCGGCCAACGCAAACGGAATGCACAACAGATACAATCCCCAGCACAGCGGCGCGTGTTGGGTGTGCCGGTAGGTCGTCGCTCGGTTTCGGTTCTCGGAAGCCATCGCACTACCTTTTTGAGTGAGCAATCGGCCGGTCCTCGGTCGCGGGCGATCTCGATCGTCCGCCGTTAACTGCCGACGGTTTTGTTCCAGTGGTTCTTGAGGAACTTGTCGAACGGTTCCGCGTTCAACTTTTCGTCGTTCCAGAACTCAAAGGTGACTTTGATGTCCCCCTTGGTCCGGGCCGGCGGCTTAATCCCCAGTTTACCCAACGCGACGCAATCGATCGCTTGGTGCGGTCCGTCGACGGTGATCCGCAGGTTCATCGGATCTTTGGTTTCGATCTCGCACCAAGAGTGATTTTGGCCCGCCGGGCGGACGTTGATCTTCTCGGGCGAACCAAACTCGACGCTCTCCTCGCCGGCAAAGGCGATGATTTTATCGAGCAATTTGTCGACAAGTTCCAACGGCCAATCGGGCTTTTCGCCTTCGGGGAAGCCTTTTTCCAAGGTGTGCCATTTGCGGCCCATCACCCGCCACGGGCTCATCGCATCCAGCTTCTCTTCGACTTCCTTTTCGGCTTGCAGCGCGGCCTGCCGCGTTCGAGCGACCTCGACCTTCGATGGGCCATCCTCGGGACCTCGCCAGCTGGGGCGACTGATCTGCGGCTTCGTCCGCGTCTCGTGAACGAAGACCTTGGCATAGGCAGCGATCGCTTCGTCCAAGAAGTGCCAGAACTCGGGACGATCCATCTCTTCAAATTTGACGAATCGAATCTCGATCTCTTGGAACTTCGGATCGGTGTGGACGCGGACCCGCGGTTCGTTGCTGTACGCCGGAATGTCTTCCATCTGGTTCAGCGTCGGCAACGGCAGGCGTCGCGGCAGATCGTCTTTGTTGAAGGTCCCCTTGGGAACTCGCAGCTTCAGCTTCATCCACCACGATTCGGAGGTGAACAAGTGCATGAACCAGGGCCGGCTAGCGATCGGGCCTTTGACTTCGACGATGTTGCGGTGGTTGAAGTTGATAGGTTCGAAGCAGTCCGCCTCTTCCATTCGCTGGACGATCGGCAGCACCATCTTCTCTTCCCATGAGACGGGATCGCCGGCGTTGTCGACCAGTTCGGTCGTGTGCCATTTGCGGCCATCCTCTTCCCAAGGCATCTTGGAGCCTTCGCCGATCACGGGAGCGGCCTGCTCGCGTTCGAACTGTTCCAACGCCGCGGCGTGCGGATCGAATTCGTCACGATGTTCGTAGGGGCCCGCTTCGATCACCGGCGCCAAGAACTCACCGGTATAGCTGCGCAGCGGCTTGGTTTTGGCTCGCGACTTTTTCCCCGCGACAGCGTATTCGCTCAGCTGTTCCGGCGTTCCGGCGAAGACCAGCTGGCCTCCTTCGGCTCCCGCTTCGGGACCGATATCCAAGATCCAGTCGGCAGCTTTGATGATGTCCAGGTTGTGTTCGATCACCAGCACGGTGTTGCCGACGTCGACCAATCGCTGCAGAACGTTCAGCAGTTTGGCGATGTCGTCGAAGTGCAAACCGGTCGTCGGTTCGTCCAACAGATACAGCGTTCGCCCGGTGTCGGGACGGGCCAATTCTGCAGCCAGTTTAATCCGCTGAGCTTCACCACCGGAGAGCGTTGGTGCACTCTGGCCGAGGGTGACGTAATCGAGTCCGACGTCGCAGATCATTTGCAGGATCCGCGTGATCTTCGGTTGGTTCTCAAACAGCCCGACGGCGTCGCCGATCGACATGTTCAAGACGTCGCTGATCGAATTGCCGTGGAACTTCACTTCCAGCGTTTCAGGCGTGTAGCGCGAACCGCCACATTCCTCGCACGGCACCCAGACGTCGGGCAGGAAGTGCATTTCGATCTTCCGTCCACCGGTACCCTCGCAAACTTCGCAACGACCGCCGGGGACGTTGAAGCTGAACTGACGCGCGGTGTAGCCGCGAGTCTTCGCTTCGGGAACCTGTGTGTACAGGTTGCGGATCAAATCGAACGCGCCGGTGTAAGTTGCCGGGTTGCTGCTAGGCGTGTTGCCAAGCGGGCTCTGGTCGACGCGGATGACTTTGTCGATCAATCCGATCCCGTCCAGCTTGCCGTAACGTCCCGGACGAACGCCCGAACGATGCAGCTTGCGGGCCAGCGCGGGATACAGAATGTCATCGATCAATGAACTCTTACCGCTTCCCGACGGGCCGGTCACGGCGGTGAACGTTCCCAGTGGAATGTGGACGTCGATGCCACGCAAGTTGTTCTCGCGGGCGTCGCGGATCGTGATCCATTGGCCCAGCGGTGGATAGTGCGTCGGCGCGTAATCGGCTTTGCGAGCCAGCTTGCGTTCGGCCATCGTCTCGGGCCGCTTGCCGCTCTTCTTCTTAACCGGTTTCGCGGCTGGCGTCTCGCTTTCGGGAGCCTTGATCATCCGCCGGTTCGAAGGAATCGGGATCGCTTTGGTATCGGAGATATACGGGCCGGTGACCGATGTCGGCGACTGACCGATCTGTTCGGGGCTGCCATCGGCGACGACTTGGCCACCGTTGCGACCCGCCTTGGGACCGAAGTCGAAGATGTGGTCGGCGCCAGCGATCACGTCCTTGTCGTGCTCGACGACTAACAACGTGTTGCCAAGGTCCCGCAATCGATGCATCGCCGACAACAGACGGTGGTTGTCGCGTGGGTGCAGACCGATCGTTGGTTCGTCCAAGACATACAACACGCCGCACAGACCGCTGCCCAATTGGCCGGCCAGTCGAATACGTTGAGCTTCGCCACCGGAGAGCGTCGACGCTCCGCGGCCGATGCTCAAATAGTCCAGGCCGACATCCAACAGGAACTGGATCCGCGATCGGATCTCGCGGATGATCTCGCCGGCGATCTTCTTCTCGCGCGGGTCGAGCTTCCAGGTTTTGACCGTCTCGCCCAGTCGCGACAGCGGCATGTGAACGATGTCGCCGATCGTCAGGTCGCGGAACCGGACCGCCGATGCGTCGTCGCGAAGTCGCGTTCCGCCGCACTCGGAGCAATCGATCTCGGCGGTGAACTTTTCCAGTTTGGCTCGCAGGGTCGGCGACAATTTCGAAGCCAATTCTAGCGAAGGATAAAGCCCCTTGAAGCGGAATTTGAACAGCACGCCCTTGGACGCACCGCTGTTGAGCGCTTCTTCCAATCGGTCGCCACGGGTGTCGGTGGCGGATTCACCATCGGCATCGGAACTGCTTCGTTTGCGTTTGGCGTTGTAAATCTTGTCGGCGACTTCGCGATCCGATTCACGCACAGCGATCCATTCGTCGCCGGTACCGTGGAAGATCAGATTGCGTTCGCGAAGCGTCAGGTCGTCGATCGAGCGGTCGATCGGAATCCCAGCGTGGCGGCCCAGGGCAGCCATCATTTGACGGGCGACGCTGCGTTGCAGTTTCGGCCACAGGAAGACGGCACCTTCCATCAGCGACAGTCGGCGATCGCGCAACAGCGCGTCGGGGTTGGTGCCGTGTTGAGTTCCCAGCCCTTCGCAGCGGCGGCAATAACCGGCGGCGCTGTTGAAGCTGAAGTGATGCGGAGTCAGCGGTTCGAAGCTGCGGCCGCAACACTCGCAGGCCAAGTGTTGGCTGTGCCGGAAGACCTTCCATTGCAGTTCGGGGCGATCTTCGTCGACGATCGCAAGGTCCATGATTCCGCCGCCGATTCCGAGCGCCAATTCGATCGATTCGGCAAGCCGGCCGCGGGTCTTCTCGCTGATCGAGACGCGGTCGACGACCAGTTCGATCTTGTGATTGGTCCGCATGTCGATCGTGGGAGCGTCTTGGATTGCACTTGTGGTGCCGTCGATCCGGATCCGTTGGAATCCGTTCTCTTGCATCTTGGCGAAGTGTTCCTTTGGATCTTCGTTGCCGCTGATCTCGATCGGAGCCAGTAGATACGCCTTGGTTCCCTCTTCCAGTTGAAGCACCTTGTCGGTGATCTGGTCTGGCGTTTGCGTGCCGACCGGCTTGCTGCAATCGGGGCAGAACATCTTGCCCAGTCGAGCCATCAGAATCCGCAGGTAATCGTAGACCTCGGTTACGGTACCGACGGTCGAACGCGGGGAGTGCCCCATGTTCTTTTGTTCCAACGCGACCGCAGGCGATAGGCCTTCGATCCGTTCGACGATCGGTTTTTGCATCTGGCCGATAAACTGACGAGCGTACGACGACAGGCTTTCGACGTAGCGACGCTGGCCCTCGGCGTAGATCGTGTCCATCGCAAGCGACGACTTGCCGCTGCCGCTGGGGCCGCAGAAGACGCTCATCTTGTCGCGCGGTACCATCGCGTCGACCGACTTCAGGTTGTGCTGTTCGGCTCCTTCGACCTCGATGAACTTCGCTTCGCCACCGCGGTTGTCGGTCGCGCCGTGGGTTAATTCGCTGAGCGATTTCTCCTTGGCGTCCGAATCGACTTCGCCGTACATGAACTTCCGCATCGCCCGACTGGTATACGAGATCTGGTTCTGTGCGACCTCTTCGGGCGTCCCCGCTGCGACCACGGTGCCGCCGCCGGCGCCACCCTCGGGACCGATGTCGATGATCCAGTCGGCCGTTTTGATGACGTCCAGATTGTGTTCGATCACCAATACGGTGTTGCCACGCTCGACCAGACTGTTCAAGACGCCCAACAGCATTCGGATGTCGGCGAAGTGCAAACCGGTCGTCGGTTCGTCCAAGACGTACATCGTGCTGCCGGTCGATTTTTTGGAGAGCTCGCGCGACAGCTTGATCCGCTGCGCCTCGCCACCGGAAAGAGTCGGCGAGGGTTGGCCGAGCTTCAAATATTCCAAGCCGACGTCGATCAGAGTCTTCAGTTTGTCGGCGACCTTGGGAATGTTCTCGAACAGCGAATAGGCGGCGGAGACGTCGAGGTTCAAGACGTCGGAGATCGAATGATCTTTGAAGCGAACGCTGAGCGTTTCGCGGTTGAATCGAGCCCCTTCGCAGACCGGGCAGGTGACCCAGACGTCGGCCAGGAAATCCATGTCCAATCGCGTCGCCCCGTTGCCGTCGCACGCCTCGCAGCGACCGCCGGAAACGTTGAAACTGAAGCGACCGGGCGTGTAGCCGCGCTTCTTGGCTTCGGGCAATTGAGCGAACAGTTTACGGATCTCATCGAAGACCTTGACGTAGGTCGCTGGGTTGCTGCGCGGGGTGCGGCCGATCGCCGATTGGTCGATCGCGATGACTTTGTCCAGGTGTTCCAGACCGGTGATCTCATCGTGCTCTCCCCCTTCGCATTCGGCGCCGTTGAGGAATCGCCGCAGCGTCGGTTCGAGGATCCCGTTGACCATCGAACTCTTGCCGCTACCCGAAACGCCGGTCACGCAGATGAACAAGCCTACGGGGAAGTCGACGTTGATGTTCTTTAGATTGTTGTGCCGTGCACCCAACAACCGCAACCAACGCTCGTTGGGGTCGCGGCGATGCTCGGGCGTCGGGATCGTCTCTTTGCCCGCCAGGAACTGGCCGGTGATACTCTTCTTCGCTTTGGCAAGATCTTCCAGCTTGCCTTGCGCAACGACATAACCACCGTTGACACCGGGGCCGGGGCCGAAGTCGATGATCCGGTCGGCTGCACGCATCGTATCTTCATCGTGCTCGACGACGACCAGCGTGTTGCCAGCGTCGCGCAGACGCAGCAGCGTTTCGATCAACCGATCGTTGTCGCGCGGGTGCAGACCGATCGATGGCTCATCCAAGATATAGAGTACGCCGACCAAGCCGCTGCCGATCTGGCCCGCCAAGCGGATCCGCTGCGATTCACCACCGGAAAGGGTTGGTGCGGTGCGGTTGAGAGTCAGGTATTCGAGTCCGACGCCCAACAGGAAGCCGAGCCGCGTGCGGATCTCTTTGACAGCTTCGCCCGCGATCATCTGCTTCAATTCGTCCAGCTGCAGATAACCCAAGAACTTGGCGGTTTGGGAGACCGGCAGGTCGCAGAGCTCGGGTAACGAGAGGGACGACTTTTCCATAAAGTCGGGATGGTCGGTCGCGATCCGAACCGCACCGGCTTGCGAATTCAAACGCTTGCCGTTGCACTCCGGACAGACCATCGTGTCCATGTAACCTTCGAACTGCGTCAGCTTGGTCTTGGCTGTCGTCTCTTTGTATTTCTCCAGCAGCTCGGGAATGATTCCCGCAAACGTGCCGCCGTATTTGACCGGGCTCGCCCCGCCCCGCCAAGTGTAAGTGACGTGCAGGTCGCCGGTTCCCCACAGCCACAGGTGCTGCAGTTTCGGATCGAGTTCGCACCATGGGGTCAGCAGCATCGTGTCGGGAGGCAGTTCCATCTGCCGTTCGATCGATTCGGCTACTCCCTGGTAGATGTGACGCTTGTAGCGGCCCATCGCTTTCCAGTCGCCGACCAATTCGAAGCAGCCCTTTTTGACGCTCTTCCGCGGTTCCGGGATCAACAGATCGGGTACGAAGGTGTACAGCGTTCCCAGCCCGTCGCACGATTCGCACATCCCTTGAGGGCTGTTGAACGAAAACATCTGCGGCGTCGGCGATCGGAAACTTTTGCCACACGAACCACACGAATACTTCGCCGAAAACAGGACGTCGCGTCCGGCGGAAATCTGCGGCGGCAGCGGCGCATCATCGTCGTCTCCTGCGGCGGCAAGAGGCAATTCAACGGGCGCATCCTCGTCTTCGAGATCGGCTTCGTCGTCGAGATCCTCGTCCGCTTCGTCGTCGATTTCGTCGGAGGCTTCGAAGTCGTCGGGCGAAGCTTCCCACTTGCTCTTGTCCGCTTCGTCGACAAGCCAAGCGATGATGCTGTCGTCGCCGAGCTTCATCGCGGCGTCGATCGCTTCGGCCAATCGGCCTCGCTCGCGTTCGCCCGCTGGCAGACGGTCGATCACCAATTCCACGTTGTGCCGACGCTGGCGGTCCAGGCTTGGCGGTTCGGCCAATTGGATCAAGCGGCCGTCGACGCGAGCGCGCGCATAACCCTGCTTACGAAGGTCTTCGAACAGGTCTTTGAATTCACCCTTTTGGCCGCGGATCAATGGCGCCAACAGCAGCAGCATCGAATCGCTGGGCAATTGCATTAACCGGCCCAGGATCTGTTCGCGGGTCTGCGCACTGATCTCGGTGTTGCAGCTAGGGCAATACCCGGTGCCGATCCGCGCGTACAGAACGCGCAGGAAATCGTAGATCTCCGTGATCGTACCGACTGTCGAACGCGGGTTGTTGCCCGCCGACTTCTGGCTGATCGAGATCGACGGCGAAAGTCCGCTGATCAGATCGACGTCCGGCTTGGGCATCTGCCCCATGAATTGGCGCGCATACGACGAGAGGCTTTCGACATAACGTCGTTGCCCCTCCGCATAGAGCGTATCGAAGGCGAGCGAGCTTTTGCCGCTACCCGAAACGCCGGTGAAACAGATGAGTTCTCCTCGAGGCAACACAAGGTCGACGCCTTGCAAATTATGCTCTCGAGCCCCTTTGATGATGATGTCAGTGGTTGTCATACCGCAACATTAGCCATCTCGTGAAACCTAGAAAAGCCCACGGGACAAGAACGTTTGTGGATGGTATGATCCGGGGTGCTTTCCCGCCTTACGAGCCCCGCCTGAACCCTCGAGAGCCGTGTTTTAGCTATCATGACGATCCCCATTGCGACCATCGACGACGTTCGAAAAGCTCAGAAAGTGATCGATCAGCACATCAGTCCCGCTCCGTTGGTGCGGTCTTATGCGTTGGAGAAGGAGCTAGGGTTGCCGCCCAGTCGCCGCGTTTGGTTGAAGGATTACGGTTGGACGCCGGTCGGATCGTTCAAGCTGCTCGGAGCGCTCAACTGGATGGCGAATCATCTGGAAACGATCGGCGATCGTCCGGTCGCCGCCCATTCGTCGGGCAACTTCGCTTCGGGAATCTCTTTCGCTGGCATGCGCTATCAAAAGCAAGTCGTGATCGTGATGCCCGACACCGCGCCGCAGGTGAAGTTCAATTTGACCAAATCGTTTGGTGCGGAGGTGCATACCTATGATATCTCTCGCGACCACGAGACCGGCGATCGCGATCGTCTAACTCGCGAGATCGTCCAACAGCGGCAGTGCGTCCAAGCCTCGCCGTACGACGATCCGCATGTGATTGCTGGCAATGGCGTCGGCGGATTGCAGATCGTCGAAGAGTTGAAGCGACAGCAGCGGGGCGTTTCCGATTTTGTCTGCCAGGTCAGTGGCGGCGGCCTGATGGCTGGCCATGCTCTGGCGATCGCCGACGGTTTCCCGCAGGCAAGGATCATCGGCGTCGAACCCGAGGGGGCGGACGACTTTCGTCAATCGTTGGCCGCCGGAGAGCGAGTGCGCGTCGAGCGGCCCACCAGCATTTGCGATGGATTGCTATCGTACGATGTCGGCGAACATAACTGGCCGATCCTGCGGAAGCATGTCGCGTCGTCGGTGACTGTCGCCGATCTGCAAACGCGGCAAGCGATGCGATGGTTATATGACAAGCACGGCCTGCGGACCGAACCGTCCGGCGCGGCGGCGACCGCAGCATTATTGACCGGCCAGATTTCTCCCGACGGCGAAGGGGATATCGTGCTAGTCGTCAGCGGCCGAAACGTCGACCAACAACCATTCATGGACTGGATCGAAGTCTAACATTCGCGTTGGAGTCAAGACTTCAGCCGACCGAGCGCATCCCATTAATCCTCTTTCTCTGGATTGAGCGTCAACGTGACGTCTGGTTCCGCTTTGCCGCCACCGATGCCGCCGTCGTCGACCATGTCGATGCCGACGCACCAGGCGATCGGGTACCCATCGCGCAGGGCGTAGCGAACCGGAGCGTTATCGTGCGGATCGATCGGCACGCTGGGCAGGTAGGTGGGGACCAGTTCTTCGATCGTTTTAGGGTAGTCGGAGTTCGCAAGCTTATAGCGCTGGGCCGCGATCAGCACATCGGTCAGCTTGGCATAAGAATCGGCTCGCGCACCCGCGGCGTTAACAGCTTCCAAGGCGGGGAAGAATAGAGTTGTTAGCAGATATCGAATTCCGTGGATTGGACTTTTAGTGGCCTCCGTCAGCCTTGTTTGAGCCGAGTCAGCCGCTCGGAAACTCTCCGACCACGAGACTTTTGTCCCTTCGATGTAATCTCCCATCAGTTCCAGATACAACGCTTGGTCCCCCGCACGAAAAAACGGCAGGCCAGGAAGCGTCGTACGTTCTTCGCCAATCGATATTGGGTTCTCGAACGCCTGCATCACAAATACCTGTTCGCCCAACAGGCTGTTGCGAACGGAATCGAGATAGTTTGGTTGCCGAACCAATTCTTGCAGACGTTGCAGTTGGGAATCGTTCCACTGGAGATGCGGCAACAAGTCCACGGTCGTTCGGACCGCCATGCCGTCCATTGCGATCATCACCAGCTGAGAGACCAGGATCGGATCGTTTTCGATAGCGCGGCCGATCGTAAACAAAGCTTCGAGCGATTGGAGGCACGCTGCAGGGTCGCCTCGGTGGGCGTTGGTGTGAGCTTCCAGTTTAAGCATCCTCGCTCCGCTGCGAAGGCTCTGGACGTTGGGCAGCAGCAGTGCGATGCCTTGCGTGAAATCGTGATCGAACCGAGCGTAGCCGCCGAGCGCCGTCGCCTGATGCATTAACTGCATCGAGTCGGCGTACGTGTTCAACAGCTGCTGCACCGCGGCCTGTTCTTTCCAAGGCGTTCCCGGCGGCGGGATTTCAAGAGGGCCATTGGCACCAACGATCGGCAGGTCGGTTCCGGCGAGCCTGAACTGTTCGGTGTCCAACGGCGTGCAAGCGTCGATCCACAGCTGAGTCGCATCTTCGGCGCCGGCTGGGATCACGTAATGCTTCGAGAGTTCAGCCGCCGTCGTCGGTTGCCCGTTGGCTCGCATGCGGTCGAGCTGTTTTTCCAGCTTCGCTTGGGAGCTCGCTCTCCAAGTCAAGATTCCCGCGCAGGGAATGAGAAATCCCGCCAAGCCGATCGCGGCCAACGCGATGGCCACGTTGCGTCCCCGTTTGCTTTTCTGCTCGCCCACCGTGATTCCCCCGTTTTCATCGCCGCGCAATTGTTAGCTGCCGGTGATTGTTATATCAGGAAATCACGTGGCTCGATGAAAATGGTCCCGACGCGATGCAGCGGGAGTTCTGCATCTTTTCAGAAGCAGGTTGCAGAAGGCCTGATCGGGCGGAGCAACTTAACCAGGGCTATTCACATTTTCAAACAGACGTGTCTGGAAAAATGGAAACCCGACGCGTAAGCGAGGAATGCAAACGGTGCCTCGCTTACGCGTCGGGTTATCGAGAACGCCGAAATACAAACAGTGAATTGGCGATTTAACGCAGCGATTTGGTTTCAGCCGATGCGACGGCCGCGCTTTCCAGTGGCATCGATTTTGGAACATCGTCGGGGAAGATCGTCCAGACGGGGATCTTCCGTTCCAATTCGGTGATCAGATTCTTCTGCTGCTCTTGTTGAATGTTCTCTTTAAGAATCTTGCGGATCTCGTCTTGAGCATCGGCAAACGAAAGCATCCCCGCCTCTTCGCGTTCCAGCACGCGAATGATGTGGAATCCGTTATCGTCTTCGATGATCTGGCTCAACTTGTTGACCGGCAGACTGAAGATCTGTTGGTCGAGGATGTCCGACGCAAGGCTGCCCTTGTTGGTCCAGTCGTGAAGGCCACCGGTTTCGTCGGCCAATGGTTCTTGCGACAACCGCTTCGCGACAGCTTGGACGTTACCGCCGTAGTAGGCTTCGTTGCCCATACGGATGATCGCGTCGCGGGCTTCTTGTTTGGTTTCGAATCGCGAGAAGAGAACGGTCAGTTGTTCCCAGCGAGCCCGCGCATTGCGGCTGAATTTTTCGGTGTTCTGTTCGTAATAGAACTTCATGTCAGGCAATGGAATCTCGGGATCCTTGTCCATTTCACCGCGAAGATACTCCTGCCCAAGGATGCTCTCGACAAACCGACGCTCCTGTTGTTCCAGCGACGAACCGCTCTTCCGCAACATCGCGTCGGCTTCGGAGACGGTTTCGAGCTTGTATTGTTCGAGCAGTTGAGGCAACTGTTGCTCGTAGAACATTTTGCGGACGTTGCTGGTGATCGACAGTTCCATCTCCGCCCGCTTGTCCTCGGGCTGAGTGCCGGTCATCTTCCGCACAAACGCGCGGTACATCATCTTGCCCTGGATCTCTTTCCGCAGTTCGCGGCGGATCAGCGTGGTCCGAGCCATCTTCAGTTCTTCGGGACTCGGTTTACGTCCCGAGCTGGCGATGATCTGTTGAATGTTGTTGTCGACGGTTTCGGCAACATCGCGCAGCAGGATCGGCACACCATCGACGTTGGCGATCATCGCCGTCGGTTCCGAAGGTAGTTCGACATCGGAGAATGCGATGCCGGGCGGCTGCGCAACAGCCCACGAACCACTCAGACAAAGACTTGCCAGCAGTGCGAGCGTTGAGAAATATTTCAAACCAACAATCATGGAGAACTCCGCGATTCCATTCGCAGCGACCAGTTGAAACTGTGCTTTTCGTATCGCCATCGACCGTGGGCTGGCAATAATGCGAGCCACGCCGCTGAATCGACCGGTGCAACTGGTGCAGTTTGACGGCGGGCGATGGGTTACTGTTGGCTTATAAAGACGTCGCTAGGCCAAGTGCAAGATCGATCTGGCAAGTTCCAACCAATCGATTTCGGAGGCGTTGTTCGCAGCCGGTTGAGGCTTGCGCTTGGTCGACTTTGCTATCAATGCCGGAACATACGCTTGTTGATCGTCGACGATCCGAACCGGCCGATTGGCTTGACGCTTTAGTTGTTCGATCCGGCTGCGGTCGGTGTATTGCAGGACCAGGTAATCGCCGTCGATCCGGATCTCGCTGACCTGCCAGATCGCCGCGTCGAACCGCAGTTCCGCGATCTCCATCATCCGTTGGACTTCGATCGGCAGCGGGCCAAAGCGATCCAACAGCTCTTCGCGCATCTCCTGCAATTCGTCGAACTGTTCCATCCTTGCGATCCGCCGATACAGATCGATCTTCTGCCGCAGATCGGGGACATAGTCCTCCGGCAGATAGGCTTCGATCGGTAGATCGACATCGACGTCGGCCGACAGTTTAGGGGGCAGTTTCTTCATCTGCCGGACCGCCGATTCCAACAACTGGCAATACAGTTCGTATCCGATCGCGGCGATGTGGCCACTCTGCTGAGTGCCCAGCAGATTTCCGGCACCACGAATTTCGAGGTCCCGCATGCTGATAGCAAATCCAGCTCCCATCTGGCTGAATTCTTCGATCGCCCGCATCCGCTTCGCCGCCGACGGGCTTAGATGTTTGTGGGCGTCGATCATCATGTAGCAATACGCTTGATGTTTGTAGCGACCGACGCGGCCCCGCAATTGATGCAGATCCGACAGCCCGTACCGATCGGCTTCGTCGATGAAGATCGTGTTGGCGTTGGGGATGTCGAGGCCGCTCTCGATGATCGTCGTCGCGAGCAGGATGTCGAACTTGCGAGCGATGAAATCGACCATCACTTGTTCCAGATTGTTTTCGTTCATCTGGCCATGCCCGACCACGATGCTCGCCTGCGGGACGATCCGCTTCAGCTTCTCCGCGACTTGGTGGATGTCGTTGACGCGATTGTGGACGAAATAGATCTGGCCGTTGCGGTTGAGTTCCCGGACGATCGCGTTGTGGATCAGTTTCTCATCCCACCGCGTGACCCGCGTCTCGACGCTCAAGCGATCTTCGGGCGGCGTCTCCAAGTTGCTGATATCGCGGACGCCGACCATCGCCATGTGCAGCGTCCGAGGGATCGGCGTCGCCGACATCGTCAGCACATCGACGTTGCTGTGTTTGGTCTTCAGCCGTTCTTTGACCTGCACGCCGAACCGCTGCTCTTCGTCGATGATCACCAGTCCCAAGTTGTTGAACTTGACGTTCGCTCCGGCGACGCGATGCGTTCCGATCACGATATCGACTCGCCCCGACTTGATCCCTTTGAGTGTTTCCCGCTGTTCTTCGGGGCTGGCAAAACGGCTGAGCTTGCCGATATCGAAAGGGAATTCGCCCATCCGGCTCGTAAACGATTGATAGTGCTGTTCGGCCAAGACCGTTGTCGGGACCAAGACGGCGACTTGATAGCCGGCATCGACAGCTTTGAAGGCGGCCCGCATCGCGACTTCCGTTTTGCCAAACCCGACGTCGCCGCAGATCAAGCGGTCCATCGGCTGTGTCGATTCCATGCTCTCTTTAAAAGCGATCGTCGCCAGGGCTTGGTCGTGCGTGTCGGTGTAAGGGAATGAGGATTCAAACAGCCGCTGCCAGTTGCTGTCGGGTGGAAATGCGATCCCGCGTCGCGCCGACCGCTGCGCCTGAAGCTCCAACAGTTCCGACGCCATGTCGGTCACCGCCGACTCAGCCGCTTTCTTGTTTTTGGTCCAGGATTGGCCGCCGATTTTTGCGAGCCGTGGACGACTCTTGTTGCCGCCGATGTAGCGTTGGATCAGCCCGATCCGCGTCGCCGGGACATAGATCTTGGTGCCGCCGTCGAATTCGATCGCCAGGTGTTCCAGTTTTTGGCCGTGCTTTTCCAGCAGTTCCAGGCCGCGATAGAGTCCGATGCCGTGGGACAGGTGGACGACCAAGTCGCCCGGATGCAGTTGCAGGAAGCCGTCGATCGGTTTGCTGCGGACCTGGGCTTTGACGCGTCGCAGCGGCGTGCGGTGGAACAGTTCCGCGCCCGTCAGGACCAAGACCGCGGGATCGTCGATCTGGAAACCGCCCCCGAGCGAACCGGTTTGGAAACTTAGTTTGCCCCGCTTGGCGACCTCGGTCCCGA
Source organism: Rosistilla oblonga (assembly GCF_007751715.1). Taxonomy (NCBI): domain Bacteria; kingdom Pseudomonadati; phylum Planctomycetota; class Planctomycetia; order Pirellulales; family Pirellulaceae; genus Rosistilla; species Rosistilla oblonga. The sequence goes on from NZ_CP036292.1 coordinate 944,729, forward strand.
TCAACAGTTCGCTCATCCGTTGATTGTCGGCTGGCGTGTCGGCGACGACGATCACCTGTTGGTCGGACGCAACTTGGTCGATCCGCCGCGTGATGTATTCCAGGTCGCCAACAAATCCATCGACCGAAACGCTGTGCAGGTCCAACACCTGGTCGGTTCCCGCTTCGGCCAACTGCGTCCCCATCGCGATTCGAAACGGTTGGCACTGGACCAGCAGGTCGTTCCAGGAAAGGTAGTCGTCGTGATGGCTGGTGCGAGCCAGCAGCGCGTCGATCGATTTCTTGCAGGCCTCGGGATCGACGATCACGATCGCCGTCTCCGCCGGCAGATGCTGCATCAACGTTCCCGAGGAATGGCTGCCACTGTCGACCGCCGAAAATTCAAACTGCGGGACATTGTTGATGCTGCGTTGGCTGGCGACATCAAACGAGCGGATCGAATCGATCTCGTCGCCAAACAATTCGATCCGGTAGGGATGCTGGTGATCGGGGGCGAAGACATCCAGGATCCCGCCGCGCATGCTGAATTCGCCATGCAGTTCGACGGCGGTCGAGGCGTGGAATCCAGCGGTCGCCAGCCATTGTCGCAGTTCGTCGACATCGATCCGTTGGCCGACCTTCAGCGTGCGGCTGGATTGTTCCAGCTTCTCCGGCGACGGGACGCCTTGGATCGCTGCGGTGATCGGGGCGGTGACGACATCGGGGACGCCGCCGGGCTGCCAGGCTCGCAACTGCTGCAGGACTTGCAAACGCCGCGCGTAATCCTGGTCCTGGATCGACTCGGGAGTCCCTTCGGCGGTGCTGAAGGGGAGCGTCAACGCACCGGGAATGTCGAACGATTCGAGGTCGGCGGCGACCAGATCGGCGGCGCTGCCGTCGGGCGTCAGGACCAATAGCGGGCGGGTATGTTGGCACAGAACGGCGGTCAGCAGCGAAGCGGTGCCGCTCCAAACGCCTTGGATCCAGAGCGGTTCGCCTGGTTTCCAACGCTTCAGCGCAGCGGCAACCGGGCGCCGCCGCGCGATCGCGGGGGGAAGTTGAGCAAGCGTTTTGAGCTTCGATCGAGGTGCCCGTTTCGCCGGTTTGGCAACGGGCACCGAATCTTCCGTGGGAATAACCGCACCTCGCGATTCGTGTACCTTGCGAATTTAAAGATAACGAATCGCGGTGAGAAAACATCTAGGGCGGCGAAAAAGAATGGCGGCCGCAGCCGCCGTCGCAGGGCCCGTGGCGGCGGAGACTACTTTGCTGGCAAATTGAAGTCGCCGGTCAGATCGCGCCAAACGCAGTGGATGTGGTTGGCTGGATTGCCGGCCGCATCGGGCTGCGTGTTGACGAATTCGATCAGGAACGACTTGCCTTGGACGCGGTAGTAGTGGCCGATTCCGGTCTTCAACGCACCGCCCCAAGCGAAGTGAACGTCGTTCCAGCCATCGTTATCGATGATCTGTCGACGGTCGGCCGCGACTTCGGCGGTCATTGAATCGATGTAGACATCGACCAGCGAGCGCAACATCTCTTGTTGCTGTCCGTTGAGCGAGGCGTACGAGATGCCAACCAGCTTTGGCGCGGTCGGTTGCGGTTCGCCCGCGTCGCTGATCTCGGCGGGGGCTTCGGCGGCGAAGATCGCTTTTTCGCGTTGGCTCGACTGCAGCGACGCCATCAAATCGAAGGCCAGCTGCTCTTCGTCGCGCAGCACGCGAGTTCCCTTTTTCAGCGGGCCGCTGACGTCGTTTTTGATCTCGGCGGGATTGCTGGCGAAGAACTGAGGCGTCGAGTCGACGATCTTGCCCCCTTCGACGACGAAGTTCAACGACATGTGGTGCCCTTCGAAACTGAAGCCCCACGGTTGCGTGTCGCTCGGTTCGCCGAACAGCGTTACATAATACTTCTCTGGATCGCGGCGGCCCTTGCTTTTGGGACCTTCCAATTCCAACAGAACCGCTTCCAGTGACATGATCCGTCGCGACTTTTCGTATCCCGATTCGCTGAGCGCCGCGCGCAGCAATCGCAGCGCGGCAGCTTTTTGAGCTGGATTCATATCGCGGATCACAAGCCCTTTCCGCGTTGGCATCGGAATGAAATGCCACTTCGTCCGCTCGGCTGCATCGTAAGCCAACAGCGCCTTCGATTTGGCTGCGTCGTCCAGCGTGCTCAGGAAGGCGTTGCCCGATTGGACCATCGCCGCACCGCCGGAGTTTGCTTGCAACAGGATCGCGCCGGTTGCTGTCGCCAACAGCCCTCCGAAACAGAGCATCGTGATCAGGGAGAGGCGTGAGAAGAGTCGAGGGTTGCGCATATTGGCGGGTCCGTGGTGGAGTGAATGGATCGAGCAGAAGGCTTGGAAAGCCAGCGAGTATGATATTCGCCCGCCGGCTGCAATGCAAAATGGCAAGCTTCAGCGAGCTCCGAAAAGCTGTGCCTTCTACCTTTGCACTCCTCTGCTTTTGAGGGGCAATTGTTGCAGGCAGCCGCGGCGAGGCTCGCTTTGCCGATGGGCCGCTCCGGCTCCTGACCCGCGGTGCGGAGGTTGGAGCCGGCGAGGGGATATCGGCGACAGACGCTTAGAATTGCAGTTGTTCGCCGCCCGCTTTTGTAACCAAGCCGCGTCGCGTCGAAGCATCAATGGTATTGGGAAAGAAGCGGATTGAGCCGTCGGCTATGGTGATGTGTGTTCCGCCAGGATGGTTGGTGGCGTGCCGTTCTTGCCCGGCAAAGCTCTCGAACGTTGGCAAGTCGATATCTTGAGGACTCATCCAAGGGACGGCATGATCCGGGCCGACTTCGACAAACAGGAGCGTGTTGGATGACCCATCGGTGATCTCTCGAAAACTTGTTCCTACCGGACCTGTCATCACGCTGCTTGGATCGACAACGGCGACGTATCCGGTGACGGTAGGATCGGACGCGGATGGGCATCCGAAGACTTCGAGAACAGACGAGGCGATCTGCTGATTGGCAGGGTCGTCCCACGGTTTGTTGAGATCGATCTGATCGTAAAGTGCTTTCTGTTCCAGAAAGGGTAGGATCAGCGTCCGCCAGCTGTGCAAGGGTTGCCCGGCTTCATCGACGGTGTAGGCGGGAGGAAGGGCACGATACGCGGCGTGGTAATTGTGCATCGCCAGGGCGATCTGTTTCATGTTGTTGCTGCACTCCACGCGGTGCGCCGCTTCGCGGGCGGCTTGGACCGCGGGTAACAACAGACCAACGCAGATACCCAGGCATGGCAGCGCCCCTAGCCCCAGCAGGACCAACACGATGATTAGCAGCGTGTTGCTCTTCTGTGCCGGTGGTTGCCCCGGTTGGCCGTAGGGAGCGTCGGGAGGAAATTGCGCGGGTGGTGGCTGATTGCTCATGACGCCTCTTGGGTCGAAAGTTGAAATCACAGTAGGCCGGGAGCGGCCCGTCGCCACTCCCCTACCCTCGCATCATCCTACTGGAAAACGGACGCCGCCGTTGTAGGGTGCTGCTGTGATTTCTTCGATCGACCGATCGACACCAAGTTGGCGGTCGTTAGCTGAGCCGTTCGGTCAGCTCGGCCACGAGGTCTTTGGTCGCCACACGCCATTGCTTCAGCGAATCGCGATCGCGGATCGTGACGGTGTCCTCTTTCAACGAATCTCCGTCGACGGTGATGCAGAAAGGGGTTCCCGCTTCGTCCTGGCGACGGTAACGACGACCAACAGCCGCCTTTTCGTCGTAGAACGTCGACATCTTCTCTTTCAGCATGCCGTAGATCTCTTTGGCCTTTTCGGGCATTCCGTCCTTCTTCACCAACGGGAAGACAGCCGCTTTGATCGGTGCCAGCCGCGGGTGGAATTTCAGCACGGTGCGAGTTTGCATCTTCCCCTTTTCATCGGGTTGTTCGTCTTCGCTGAACGCTTGGCACAAGAAGGCCAGCGTCGCGCGGTCGGCACCGGCGGAGGGTTCGACGACGTGCGGGATGTACTTTTCGCCCGTCAGATCGTCGCGATAGCTGAGGTCCTTGCCGCTGCCGCGATGCTTCGGTTGGCCATGCTCGTTCTTTTCGACTTCCATCGGTTTGGTCTTCGGATCCAACTTGCCTTCCATGTGGCTGCGGAGGTCGAAGTCGCCGCGGTGGGCAACCCCTTCCAATTCGCCATATTCCCCTTCGGCCATGAACGGGAAGGCGTATTCGATGTCGGCGGTGCCGACGCTGTAGTGGGCCAGTTCGCTGGCAGAGTGTTCACGCATGATCAAGCGGTCGCTGGAAAGGCCCATGTCCTTGTACCACTGCAGCCGGCGATCGCGCCAGTAGCTGTACCACTTGTGCGATTCGTCGGGGTGACAGAAGAACTCGATCTCCATCTGTTCGAACTCGCGCGAACGGAAGGTGAAGTTCCGCGGCGTGATCTCGTTGCGGAAGCTCTTGCCGATCTGGGCGATACCCATCGGCAGCCGCATCCGGCTGCTGTCGAGAACGTTCTTAAAGTTGACGAAGATGCCTTGCGCGGTCTCGGGACGCAGAAAAGCGGTGTCCGCTTCGCCACCGAGAGCACCGATGGTCGTCTTGAACATCAGGTTGAATTCGCGCGGCTCGGTCAGCGTGCCGAGTTCTTTGGCGTCGGGGCCCAAGACTTTTTCCTGCTCTTGGACGCTGTCCAAGGTGGCGAAATCGCCGTCGTATTTCAGCGATTCGGCATCTTTGGGGCGAAGCTTAAAGAACTTCAGTGCCCGCCGCTGCACATCGGCTTGCTCTTCGTCGGCTTCCACGGTCGTGGTGACAAAGATCTTCTGGTCCTTCGCTTCGACCCAACGTCCGCGGACTTGGTCGAAACGATAACGCTTGCGAGTTTCGCGGCAATCGACCATGTGATCGTGGAACAGATCGTAGTGGCCCGAGCACTTCCAGACCTGCGGATGCATGATGATCGTGCAATCCAGGCCGGTCATTTCGTACGTGCCGGGGGCACCGGGAGGCGTGACCAATTCGTTGTGGCCGCCGACCATGTCGTGCCACCAAGCGGCTTTGACGTTCCGCTTCAGCTCGACGCCAAGCGGTCCGTAGTCCCAAAAACCTTGCAGCCCTCCATAGATTTCACTGGATTGGAACAGGAAACCACGCCGTTTACACAGCGCGACGAGTTTCTCCATTGGCATCATGGCGGCTAGACTCTGGCAGTTTTGGGGTTTTAAAGAAGGTTGAACGCTTATTGAATGTCCGCAAGTCTACGACGCTTTTCAGAAAACAGGTAGACCGGTTGAGAATCTCATCGCCCTGGCCACTTGTTGGCCGACGAGCGATTTGCGTCAATACGTGTTCGATCGACCTTTGGTTTCGACAAATCGGAGCGGACAGGCGTCGATGCGAGCCCGATTTGAAGGGGATTTGTTCGTGTCGCAGTTGATTTTGCTTGCCAGTTCCGTCCAGCAGCTCGACCGCTGTCTGCCTCTGTTGGCTCATTTTGGTTCCACCCCGGCGTCGACGGTCACGATCTGGGTGATCGCTGAAGCGAAGAGTTCCCTGGCGGCCTACGCGAATCGCTGCAGCGAGCAACTGTCGGTCGAGAGTCGCGTGCAGTGCGTAACAGAAAACGAGACGGAGCTGCTGCATCGGTTGTCGCAGTGCCGCCATGTCGATTGGTTTGTGATGCCCTACGCGGGGGAACAGCAAGCGTTTTTCAGCAACCTGTTCGAACGTTCTCCCTGCCGCACGATGCTGTTGGATCCGGGAGCGGAGTTTTCGGGGGAGGTCGGCCGGATCGTCGAACTGCTCAACGACGAATCGGATTCGATCGGCCGGATCTGTCGAGCCAATCCCAAGATGGCCGAACGCAAGCTGGCGTTCGACGCTCCCGATGAACTGACCGCCGCCGACAGCGCCCGTCGCCGCGAGCTGTTGGTCGATCGTTTGGCCGAACTTCAGTTGCAATCGAACGATCTTGTCGTCACGGCGGTCCAACGGACTACCAAGCCAAACGGTGATCTCGCGATCGCGCGTCAATTGTTGGATCTCGATATTCCCGCGACGGTTGTGATCCTTCGCCATCGGATGGGCTGGGTGGAGCATACTTGGTCGTCGATCGAGAAGAAGATCTTCGAATGGTCGCCGCCGATGGAGCGGGAGGCGCGGATGGAGCTGGCCGAAAACCTAGCCGACAATTCGTCGCTGCAGTTCGAATTTGTGGCGATGATGTGCGCCGCGACTTGTCTGGCTGCCTTTGGATTGGTGCAGAATTCTGCCGCGGTGATCATCGGGGCGATGCTGGTCGCACCGTTGATGACGCCGATCATGGGAGCCGGCCTCGCCTTGGCCTATGGCAACCGGCCGCTGTTTGGCCGCGCCGGGATGACGGTCGGCGTGGGCTTTCTGTGCGCATTGGCGACCAGTTTTTTGTTCGGGTTGTTGGTGCGGATGGTTCAAGGAGCCGAGGTGACGCCCGAGATGTGGGCTCGTAGCAATCCATCGATCCTCGACTTTCTCGTTGGCCTGGTTGGCGGTTCAGCAGCCGCTTACGCGCGGACGCGGTCGCACCTGTCGAGCGCCTTGGCCGGCGCAGCGATCGCCGCGGCGTTGGTCCCACCGGTTGCAACCGCCGGCTTGCAGTTGGCCTTCCTGCCGATCCCGACAACGCCCACGCGGTGTCTGCCCGTTACCGGCCCGCTGTTGTTATTCACCGCCAATGTGTTGACGATCATGGTCGGATCGTCCTTCATCTTGTGGCTCAGCGGCATCCGCGGCGACCATCGCTTTGGCAAGAAGCAGCGTTGGGCCAACCGCGCCCTGATGCTGCTGCTGATGCTCACCTCGCTAGTCCTGGTCGTGGTGGTGGAGCATTAGCGCTGGAGTCGAGCCTTCAGGCGAAACGGCACGAGTCGAAGTTGGTGTCGAGCCTTCAGGCGACCGCGCTGGAGTCGAGCCTTTAGGCGAAGAACCCAGCATCTATAACTCCGGCGGATCCCAGCCTTTCCCAAAATCGTAGGGCGGATACGCTTGCCATCTCTTCAGCGCCAGATCTCGTCCGATCGCCTGCAAGTATTCCACTGCATTGCAATACGGCCATTCGATCCACTGCGTCACGTAGCCGTGCCGGACGGCATTGTTAAGTACGTAGTTCCAGGTTGCATAGAAGTGCCCTTCGGACTTCATCGCTGTCTCCGCCGCATTGCACCACACTTGCCGACCGCGACAATCTTCCACACGGTTCCAGAGGTATGAGCTGCGACCGTGCAATTGCACGAGCTTCTTCAGCAGGCCTTTCACCGACGGCGTATCGACGAGCGAGTGATAATGATTGGGGAGGATCGTCCACGCATAAACGTGAGAGCATTGTGTGCCCAGCAGATCCACAAGCTCCTGTTCGAACGCGCTCATTCGCTGCGATGCATACCCAATGAACGGCCGATGCTCAAAACACGCTGCGGTGATCAGGTAGCAGGACGTCGTGTCGCTTTCGATATGAGGTGGGCTATGAGGGGGCCGGCCATACCTCCGTCGCTCGGCCAAAACCTCACGTTGCTGTTCGGGCGACATCTTACGCCACCGATACATCGTCTCTGGATTTGTGGGCATCGCACAGGGCTCCAGTGGCTTGTGGTCGCCTAAAGGCTCGACTCCAGCGCGGTCGGCTAAAGCCTCGACTCCAGCGCGGTCGGCTAAAGCCTCGACTCCAGCGCGGTCGGCTAAAGCCTTGACTCCAGCGCGGCCGCCGGTGGTTCGGGGGAACTCTGATTCTAACATGTCGCTTTCTGGAAACACGCAAGGAATCTGAAAGAACCGCCGATTGGGCGGCGTATGCCTTGGTGCTCGGGTGGGGAGGTCGCCTAAAGGCTCGACTCCAGCGCTGGAGTCGAGCCTTCAGGCGAAAACGTTGGAGTCAGGCGACCGCGTGCTCAACCGTCCAATGGACGCAGCATCGTTGCAGCGGCTTGCGTGCCGATTGCGCGGCCGGTGTCGAGGCCGGCGGTGTTGTCGAAGTCGAAGTGGATGCCGCCGTAGATTCGGCTCAGCCCCGCTTCTTCGGCTGCTTCGGAAAAGCTGTCGAAGGTCCGCGTGACGATAAGGTTCGGATCCAGCGGCCGCTGCTGCGGCGATGCAAACGCGTCGGTTTGGCTGGTGAAGCTGACGTTGTCGCCCAACAGTGCTGTCAGCACCGCGTCGGCGGCTCCGGAGAAGGTGCTGTGTCCGGAGGTGTACGTCGGGAAAGGCGGACTGGTCAGCAGCGGTCGCCAGGCGTCGTCCTGATCGGTCGCTGGATTGCCATCTTCATCGGCTCGCTGGATCGCATCGATCGGCCGCCACAGATCGTAATGGAACTTGGTGTCCCAGGCGGCGATCCCCGCATCGGCCATCGCGAGGTTCAGCAAGGCCAGCGTGCGGGCGGTTTCGATTAACGGTTGCTGTTGCCCGACCATGACGTCGGCGGCGATCTGATTCCAGTGACCCGGCGGCGTAAACGTTCCGCCGCCATCGGACCAGAAGGTCGCGATCTCGGTCTGGTCCGCGGTGCGATCGACGCTGTCGACACCGCCCAGTCGCATGACTTCGTCGACCGATGCGGCATAGATGTCGCTGGCAAGCGCTGGCGGTTCCGCAGGACGAAAGGTTGTGACATCGTCGACGACAAACGGCTCGACATCGATCCATTGAGGCAGCAGCGGAGGCAAGTGGTCAGGCTCGGTCCGCTGCCAATCTCCAGGAGCATCGCCGTGAGTGTAAGTTTGCGTTGCCAGCGAGCCATCGTCGTCCCGAAGGGCAAGCATTTGCAGGCCGACCGATTCGCCAAAGCCGAGTCCAGCCGATTTGTCGGGACCATCGGCGATCATCGCCAGCGATTCGTTCCGCGCCGCATTCCAGATCGCCATCGAATCGGCGTCGGGATAAAGTGCCGTCGAAACGGTGTAGGCTGCCTCGATCGCTGCGGCTTCGGCGGATGCTCCGGCGGCAGGAACGCCGGCGATCGGAAGGTAGGTTTCGTAGCCTCCTTCGATCGTGGCGATCGCATCGAACATCGCCGTCTGGATCATCGCCAGATTGCGGGCGACGCGCGGCGGTTCGGACGTGACGATACGCCCTTCGTAAGGATCGTCGCTTGTCGTCGTCCATTCGCGGATAACGTTCAGCGCCGCCGCGTTCCAGTTGACTGCGACATCGCCGCAGCGAATCTGCCGCGTCGTGGTCGTCGATTGCCCTAGCGGATCGGTGACCGTGAATTGCAGATCGTGCATCCCCGGCGAAAGGACCGTCGTCAATTCGAAGGTTCCCGAGTCACCGTCGACTTGCGATGTTTGTAGCACCTGCCCTGCGTCGTCGGCCATTTCGACGCGTGTTCCGGGAGCCGATTGGCCAACCAGTTTCACCGTCTCGCTGAGGATGACACCATTGCCGTCGGGGTCCGAAGTCGATGCCATGCCGACAGCCAGCGTCGGTTGTTCGCGATAGCGATACTGGGCGTTGAGGATTCGCAGCGCGTCGATTGGCGTCGCCAGACGATCGCCGTTGGTATCGAAGTAGTTTGCTCCCGACGGACGCGCGCTGGGCAGTTGATGATCGGGAGTTTGATTCAGCCGATCGAGAAGAGCCGCCACGTCGGCATCGGTGACTAATCCGCTGCCATCGACGTCCAGTGGCAACGCCGGATTCTGCCACGCGGAATCCATGCAGAACCGAGGTTCCAAAGGCTGAAGCGATAGCGGTCGCCGTGTTTTACGGCGTCGTTTTGGCTGGGGGTTAATGGTCATCGTATGTTTCGGCTGAAGCCTCGACTCCAACGATTTCGGCTGAAGCCTCGACTCCAGCGCTGGTGTCGAGGCTTCAGCCGATTGGCCTCGCCCGGATTCACTTTTAGGCGGGGATCGAGACGAGTTCGTTGTAGACGCCTTCGATGTGGTGCGCGTCGACTTGCGATTGGTCTTCGGCGTAGGCGACCATCAAACCGAGATCGCACAGGCGGTTGATCCGGCGCGGAATGCCGGAACTGCGGAGCTGAATCGCTTCGAGGGCTGCCAGCGTGAAGATCTTGTCGATCTCGGCACCAACAGCGGCTAAGCGATGTTGGATGTATCCCGCGGTCTGTTCCATCGACAACCGTTGCAGCACGCATTTGACCGACACGCGTCCGTCCAAAGCGCGGTTGCGTTCGATCGTGCTGATCAACGTCGGGTGACCAACCAGAATCAAGGTCCACGCCGATTCGGAGCCTTCGGCGCCGGCGTTGATGTTGAGCAGCAGCCGCAGTGTTTCAAGTTGTTGTGAATCGCTGAGCAGATGAGCTTCGTCGACGATCAGAACCGCATGTTTTCCGGCGGCGACGTTGTTGTTCAGGAAAGTTTGAATCCGCCCCAACGCGCCGCGCATCGATTCGTTATCGTCGCCGGTGCTGCCGGTCCATTGGTCGGCGATGTAGGAGAGCAGTTGTTCGCCCGGCAGCGACGGGAAGACGACTTGAGCCACGGGGCCAAAATCGTCCGAAAGTTGGCGGGCGAAGCTGTCCAGTAGGATCGTCTTGCCCATCCCACTCTCGCCGCACAGGACCGCCGCGCTGCGGCGATTTTCGACGCCGTATCGCAGTTTCAGCAGCGCCGTCTGGTGGACTTCCGAAGGATAATAGAACTGTTCGTTCGACCAGTTTTCAAACGGGCGTTCGGTCAGATTCCAGTGGCTTTTATACATTTTGGTCCTTCCCCAGGCGATTGATTCAACGATCAGCGAGCGAATCCAGAGATCGTCGCGACGCTTTAAACGGCGGCGTCGGATGCGTCGGCGTCGGTGTAGTTTTCGATCAGGCCAATGTTTTCGATGCCGACCGCACGGATCCGGCGAGCATATGTTTCGAGTGTTTCGGGATCGATTCGACGCATGTCTTCGATCAGCACCACCGCGTCAAAAAACTCATCGCTCAGCGGAATCGAAAGTCCAAAGCTGGCGTGGTGCAGCGGTCCGAAGTCGACCACGATCAGATCGAAGTGCAGTTTCAGACGCTCTAGCAGCGACGCGGCACAGCGGTCGACCTGCTTGAGTTGTTCCGGTGATTTTTTCAACAGCGGCAGGAAGCAGAAGTTGTTCGATAGCGACAGCACCGCGACTTCTTCAATCGACACGTCTTGAGCGATCGCGTCGACCCAGTCGTTGCTCATTTCCAGCTGCAGTTTTTCCAGCAGCGATGGGTTTTCGGTATCCGCATCGACCAACGCCACACGCAACCCGGCGGTCGCGGCGACTTGAGCGATTGCGATCGCAACGGTCGAACGCCCGGTGTCGCGATTCTGGCTGCTGACAGCCATCGTTTGCAGCCCTTCGCGGCTGGCGCGTTCCAGTTGGGCACCCATCGGAAGCAAGTGGTCGGTCGCAAGGTTCTTGGCGACTTCCGGCAAAACAAACTCGTCGACCTCCCAGACCGGCGCAAAGGCTGGCAGGGATTCGCGGTTGATCGTGGCGGCTTGTTTGGAAATCGTCGGCTCGCTGCTCAGGGGAGCCTCGGCCTTCTTCGGCAGTTCGAGCGTCTCCAACTTTGCCGACCACGCATCGTAAGCCGTCGTTCCCGGACGGATATCGATTTGCGGTTCGATCGCTGGCTTAGCGACAACGGGAGCTGGAACAAAGGGAGCTGGAACAACGACCGTCGGTTCGTCGTCGGCGATGTCGATCGGGCGAACCACCGGTTGTGGATTGGTCGCAGAGACCTCGACCGAAACCAATGGGTCGGCATAGGTCATCGGTTCCGCTTCGGGTTCCAGATCGATGTCGGATACCAGCGGGGACGCTGCGGCAGCGATCGGTTGTTCGGCGGGAGCTTGTGGTGCAGCCGGTGTTTCTGGAGCCTGTGCGGCGGGAGTTTGCTGCGCTGCAGGTTGCGGCGGCGTGGCCGGTTCGCTGGCGGCGTTGGCTAACTTGTCAGCCTCCGCAGCGGGTGTTTCCGATTCGGCGACTGGCAATTCGGTAGCCGGAGCCTGTTGGAAGTGAGGTGCCCCGACGGCGTGAGCTGGCTCGTTTCGGAAGAACTGTCCCGAGGGGTCGTCGATCCAGACCGCGATCGTTCCGTTAGCCGATTCGCTGGTGGACCCGGACGTTCCGGTGCGTTTGGCATACGCTTTACGAAATGCCTGATCGATACTGGTAGTCATAGCTTGGTACTCGAGAACAGGTTCATCGGCTGGGAACGTAGGGCTGCTGACCGGCATAGGGCGGTTGGTTTGGGTTGGCATACCCGCCTGCCGCCGCTGGCGAGTGCATTGGATAGCCAGCGCCTGCAGGCTGGCCGTAATTGTTCTGCGGTGCTGCGTAGTTCGGTGCATAACCGCTTTGTTGCTGAGGCTGATAAGGAGCCTGCGGCAACGATTGCCCGACGTAACCCTGCCCTGGGACATAGGTTTGCGTCGGCTGTTGCGACTGAGCCTGCTGCTGTTGAGCCGCCATCTGTTGTTGTTGCTGCTGCGCAAATTGTTGTTGGGCTGCCATCAGTCGCTGCTGAGCCATCTGTTGTTGATGCGCCGCGAATGTCTGTTGTTGTGCTGCCTGTTGTTGCGGATCGAATGCTTGTTGAGGAGCATACGGAGGTTGGTTCGCTGCCGCTGCCGGTTCACCCATGTATGGCGGGTATTGCGGCGGATTCAGTGGACTTGGCGAGACCGGATCGGTCGGGTAGTTGAACTGATTGCCAGGAGCGGTTGTTTGCCCTTCGGTTGGCTGAGCCATGGCAATGTTGGTTGGATTGTCAGCCCCGGCATCCGACGGGATGAATTGCCGCCAGTCGGCGATCGTGTTTGGCGTGCTGGTCGCTTGATAGGACTGCGAAGGAGTTGAATCGGCGGTTGTGTCAGCTGGTGTGTCGATCGCGGGGCGACTGGCAACACGTGGCTCGTCGGTTGTTGGTTCCGTTGCGGCTTGAGCTTCACTGTCGCCCGACTGTGGGCTCTCGACAGTAGTATCGTCCGCCGGAGCAGATGCTTGCGGTCCCGTCAACGCGAGATTGGGGATCGGGAACGCAGGGAGCTCCGTCTCAGGTTCGTCTTCGATTTCGCCAAGGCTGGGGAGATCGTGGGCATGGTCGCGAGCGTGGTCGTGCGTCGCTTCGGCGTCCGGCGTCTCGGCAGCTTCTTGATCGCTGGAAAGATGAGTTTCACCCTCCGCTTCGAAATTGGTTTCCGGCGGGGCCAGTGGTTCGATTGTCGGCGAGACAACGTGAATCTCGGGCGGCAGTGCGGGATCGCTTGGAAGCCCGATGCTGGCGTGGTCCGAATCGGCAGGTTCGGTTGGCAAGGCGGTCGCATCGGCGACGTGGACCGGATCGCTGGAGCGAAGCGGTTCGGAATCATCGGCCAGGTATTGAGCTCGCGATTCCGGCGGAACGTCGCGGGTAGCGATGATCGCCACGGTTGCGACTGCCAGGAACAGCAGGATCAGGACCAGACGCGATCCAACCGTCTCCATCCAGGTGCCGTCTGCCGGTTCGCTGATCGGCGGCAGTTCGGGGAGATCGCCATAGGTGTGGCTGGCGTCGATCCGTTGGTAGACCGGTTCGGGCGCAGGAGCCGGTTCGGAAACCGGAGGTGTCGGTGGAGGAGTTTCGGCAAAATCGGTGCTGGGTGCTGCCAAGGGCGCAGCATCAACCGGTTCGCTCGTTTGTGGACGATCGTTCAGGTTGGGGATTCGGAATAGCGTTGGCAATCCGCCGCCGGTTGGCCGAGACGATGGGCGTGGTCGGTGAACCGTCGGTGGGTTGGACGTTGACGACATCTGGTCATTCCTTGACACGTGGCGTTTTGCCATCCTGGGGATTTTCTGGCCGCGCTCTGCGAACCTAATCGCCGCACAAGCTCCTCTTTGTATCGGTATCGGTACCGGTTACATCGATCTTGAGTGATTTAACGAATAGTCAATCGAGAAAGGCGAGGCAAGATCGATCGACTGTGCCGGTTGGCGAGGCGATGCGGATTGTCGATGTTTGCTTCCGTTGCGGTACTGACAGAATGGCTCGCGTGCCTCAGACTGTAGCCAGATTTGTTGCGATGGCTTAACTCGCCCCACAAATGTCGTACAATCGGGCGCCCGGGCTAGCCTGCCGTGCCCCCCGGTTAAAAACTAAATCAACTCAGAGATAGCAAATACTTTCCATGACCAACCCTATCGATCTACTGCCCCATCTGATTCGAGAACGTATCCTGATCCTCGACGGAGCGATGGGAACGATGATTCAGCGGTTGGGGCTGGACGAAGCGGGGGTTCGCGGCGATCGGTTTGCAGATCACCACAAAGATCTGAAAAACTTCTCTGACATCTTATGTCTGACCCACCCGGAGAAGATCACCGATATCCACCGCGCTTATTTTGAAGCGGGAAGCGATATCGTCGAGACCAACTCCTTTGGCGCTTCGCCGGTCGGAATGGTCGAATTCGATCTGCCGTTGGAATTGGTCGACGAGATCAATCACGCCGCGGTCGCGTGTGCTCGCAAAGCTGCCGACGAATGGACCGAACGGACGCCGGGCAAGCCGCGGTTTGTCGCTGGTTCGATCGGTCCGACGACGCAGCAGTTGGCGATCAGTACGCAAGTCGACGATCCGGCGTTTCGCAGCACGACCTTCGAAGCGATGGTCGCCAGTTACAAAGCCCAAGTGAAATCGTTGGTCGAAGCGGGAGTCGACATCCTGTTGCCCGAGACGGCGATCGACACGTTGAACCTGAAGTCGTGCCTGTTTGCGATCCAAGATTACTTTGACGGCGGCGGACGCCGCGTGCCGGTGATGGTCAGCGGAACGTTCGACAAGGGAGGCCGGACGTTTGTCAGCGGCCAGACTGTCGACGCCTTTGTGACTTCGCTGGCTCACTTTCCTTTGCTATCGGTCGGCATGAACTGTGCCCTCGGCCCCGATGTGATGCGTCCCCACGTCGAAGAGATGTCGCACGCGACCGGGATTCCCGTCAGCTGTCACCCCAACGCGGGGCTGCCCAACGAGATGGGGCAATTCGACCTCGATCCTCCCAAAATGGCGGAGATCGTCGGCGAATACGCTGACAACGGCTGGATCAATATCTTGGGTGGCTGCTGCGGAACGACTCCCGATCACATCCGCGCGATGGCTCAGCGAGTGGAGGGCAAGCGGCCCAAGCAGGAGCAGACCGGACCGATCTACACGCGGCTGTCGGGCCAGTTGCCGATGGTGATGCGTCCGGAGATCCCGTTCACGATGATCGGCGAACGGACAAACGTGACCGGCAGCAAGAAGTTCGCTCGTCTGATCCGAGGCGATCAGTTCGACGAGGCGGTCGAAGTCGCTCGCGAGCAGGTGCAAAACGGTGCCACGATCATCGACATCAACTTCGATGATGCCCTGTTGGATGGTGCCGAAGCGATGACGCGGTTCCTGCGTTTGATCTCGGGCGACGACGTCGTGGCGGCAGTGCCGGTGATGATCGACAGCAGTAAATGGGAAGTCATCGAAGCGGGGCTGCGGAACACGCAGGGTAAGGCGATCGTCAACTCGATCTCGCTGAAAGATGGTGAGGAAGAATTCCTGCGACGGGCGCGATTGGTTCGCCAGTATGGTGCCGCCGCGGTCGTGATGGCTTTCGATGAAGAGGGTCAAGCGGCCGATGAAGACAACAAAGTTCGGATCTGCAAACGGGCTTACGATCTGTTGGTCAACGAAGTCAAGTTCCCACCCGAAGACATCATCTTCGACCCCAATATTTTGACCGTCGCGACGGGCATGGACGAGCACAACAACTATGCCGTCGATTTCGTCAACGCGGTGGTTCGGATCAAGAAGGAATGCCCGGGAGCCAAGACAAGTGGCGGCGTGAGCAACATCAGCTTCAGCTTCCGCGGCAACGACCGCGTCCGCGAAGCGATCCACAGCGCCTTCTTATATAAGGCTGTCAAAGCTGGGTTGGACATGGGGATCGTCAACGCGGGGCAGTTGGAGGTCTACGAAGAGATCCCCAAGGATCTGTTGGAACATGTCGAAGACGTGTTGTGGAACCGCCGCCCCGATGCGACCGACCGCATGCTGGAGTTCGCCGAGACGGTCAAGGGAGACGGCAAGCAGAAGGCGGGCGAAGACCTCGCGTGGCGCGACGCTCCTGTCATCGAACGGATGAAGCATGCGTTGATCAAGGGAATCGATAAGTACATCGTCGAGGATACCGAAGAGGCGCGGCAGCACTTCGATCGCTGCCTGCACGTCATCGAAGGGCCGCTGATGGCCGGTATGTCGGTCGTGGGAGATCTGTTTGGCGAAGGAAAAATGTTCCTGCCGCAGGTCGTCAAAAGTGCTCGGGTGATGAAAAAGGCTGTCGCTTATCTGGAACCATTCATGGAGCAGGAAAAGCGAGAAGCTGGGATCGAGAGCCACGCCGCGCGAGGCACGTTCCTGATCGCCACGGTCAAGGGAGACGTTCACGATATCGGCAAGAACATCGTTGGGGTGGTGCTGCAGTGCAACAACTACAAGGTGATCGATCTTGGCGTGATGGTCTCCAGCGAGACGATTCTCGAAGAGGCGGTCAAGCACAACGTCGACATGATCGGGTTGAGCGGGCTGATCACGCCTAGCTTGGACGAGATGGTCCACGTCGCTCGCGAGATGAAACGCAAGAAGATGTCGCTGCCGCTGTTGATCGGCGGAGCGACGACCAGTGCCAAGCATACAGCGGTTCGCGTCGCCCCGGCGTACGATGGTTCGGTGTTCCATGTGTTGGATGCCAGTCGCAGCGTGAACGTGGTCGAGAAGTTGATCAGCGCCGAGCATCGCGACGCCTATATGGCCGAAAATGTCGAGCTGCAGAAAAAGCTGGTCGCCAGTTACCGCGACCGCCAACAAAAACTGGTCCCCTACGCCGAAGCGTTGGAGAAACGTTTCGCCACCGATTGGCAGACCGTACAAATCGATAAGCCCGCGTTTACGGGGACCAAGACGCTCACCGATTTCCCGCTGGAAGAGATCCGCCCGTTTATCGATTGGTCGCCGTTTTTCATGACTTGGGAACTGAAAGGCAAGTTCCCCAAGATCTTCGACGATCCGTCGGTTGGAGCGCAGGCGAAGGAACTGTACGAAGATGCCAACCGCGTGTTGGACGAAGTGATCGCGGCCGGCTCGTTGAAAGCCAACGCGGTCTACGGCTTCTGGCCCGCAGCTAGCGATGGCGACGACGTGATTCTGTACACCGATGAATCGCGTTCGGCGGAATTGACTCGCTTCCATTTCTTGCGTCAGCAATGGGAACGCAAGGGACAATCGGACTTCCGTTCGTTGGCCGATTACATCGCACCGATCGATTCGGGACGCGAAGACTACATCGGCGGCTTTGTGGTCACCGGAGGCCTGGGGGCCGAAGCGTTGGCGGCGAAGTACCGGGAGGAACTGGACGATTACAAGGCGATCATGGTTTCAGCGGTTGCCGACCGGTTGGCCGAAGCGTTTGCCGAACTGATGCACCAGCGGGCTCGCGAGGATTGGGGCTTCGGCAAAACCGAAGGCCTTTCGACCGAGGAGTTGATCGCCGAGAAGTACCGCGGAATCCGTCCGGCGGCAGGTTATCCCGCCAGCCCCGACCACACCGAAAAGCGAACGCTGTTCGATCTGTTGGACGCGGAAAAGCAGACCGGCGTGGAGCTGACCGAAAGCTACGCGATGACGCCCGGTTCGAGTGTCAGCGGACTTTATTTTGCCCATCCGGAGTCGCGGTATTTCGCTGTCGATCGAGTCACCAAGGACCAGATCGAAGCCTACACGGCACGGAAAGGAAAGCCGTTGTCGGAAGTCGAACGCTGGTTGTCGCCGAATCTGGCGTACGAACCCTCCTGATCTCGAGGGTAAGCCCTCCCCGAAAAACTCGCTGAAGGCTCGTTTTCCGACCCTCCCGGCTCCGCCGGGCGGGTGGAGTGTGGGCTGCGGTGGGAGGGTTTATTCGTCTGATTTCCTGGGACTTGGGTCCCCAGGCTTCTACCTGCCGTGGCTTCGCCACTGCACGCAGTGCATCTACCGTACGGGGGCCCCTGCGCTGTTTGATGCTGTCGTCGTTGTGAGGACGCTATGTGGCGTGCCGGTTGCAGCGGAGGCCTCTTCGGCGGTGCTACTTGGGAACTTTTGGCACCCGATCCCGTCAGAATTACATAGCTTTTCCTGAATTCTAGGTCGGGTTTTGCTGCCTTGGCGGTGGTGTTCCGATTGCGCAAGGTACGCAATGAATGCGGGTTGCGACGATACACTTGGTCTTGTCGCGAGAAAATTTCCGATTGAGTGAGTTTGGGTGAGTTGCGCGATTCGGTATTTCCGTCCTGTATTAAGCTTAGGGGACGGCGCCTTGTATCTGGATTCGCTCGTCCTTGGTGGATTTTTTCCTGTTTGAACTGCTGACAGCTATGACAAAACGATCATCCGAACTCCGAAAGCCACAGAATAAGTCTCGTTTACGACGCTGGATTCGCACCCTGATTGGGCAATCCGATATGCGTAACAACGGTTCGCGGTTTCTGCGGCTGGAACCTTTGGAGCATCGTCAGTTGTTGGCGGGTGACGTCGATCTGCTGCCACCGATCGCTCCAGCCAGCGACGAAACGGTTCAGTATGCGATGATGTCGACGACCGCTGCCGAGGGGGAAGTAACTCCCGAAGGCGAAGCGGCGCCCGATCTTGTCGCCTTTGCCAAAGCCCTCTCCGATGGCGGAGTCGTCTTCTTCGGAGCGGCTTGGTGCCCGAACTGCACCGAGCAGAAAGAGTTGTTCGAGGACGGGCAGAACTATCTTCCGTTTGTCGAAGTCACCAATCCCGATCACAGCCTCAATGCGACCGGCACCGCCGAAGGGATCTCCAGTTTCCCAACTTGGCGATTCCAGGACGGAACCGAGGTCGAAGGGGTTCTGTCGCTGGCCGATATCTCGCAACGCAGTGGCATCGCGATCCCTCAGGGAGAAACTCCCAGCTTTGTTCCCGTCGGCAACCAGAGCGTTGGCATCGGTTCTCCGCTGCATGTCCCAATCGACGCTTACGATCCCGATGAACAACCGTTGACGGTAACTGTCAGCAGTTCGGATCCGAATCTGTTGGAGGCGTCGGTGGTCAGCGGCAATCGCAGCTGGCGGCTGAAGATCGCCGATTATGGCGAGATGGTCTTCGAGTTGTACGAACAGCGGGCCGAGCGGCCGACGTCGCGGATCATCGAATTGACCGAGGACGGATTTTACGACGGGATCACGTTCCATCGCATCTTGGACGATTTTGTCCTGCAGGCTGGCGATCCCTTAGGTCTGGGCTCTGGCGGTTCGGACCTGCCCGACTTCGACGATCAATTCCACGAGGATCTGCAGCACAACGCGACGGGCATCCTGTCGTACGCCAAGACCACCGACGACACCAACGATTCGCAGTTCTTCATCACCGAAGGGGACTCACGCCACCTCGATTTCAATCACTCGATCTTCGGTCAATTGGTCGAAGGAGAAGCGGTTCGCGAAGCGATCAGCGAGGTGCCGACCGACAGCAGCGGCCGGCTGACCACCGCGTTCGCAAACGCTTTTGGACAGATCACGATCGAAGAAGCGTCGATCTTCACCGACAACGAAAACTCGGTTGTCATGCTGAAGCCGACCGGCAACGGGACCGGCCCGGTGAGCGTTACGATCACGGTCACCGACAGCGACGGGAACCAAACGTCGGAAGTGATCACGGTGAACGTGACCGCCGACAATCAACTGAACTCCAACGGCAAGCCGTTCCTGGGTGATCTGAGCGACGTTGCCACGACCGCTGTACAGCCCGCCACGATCCAATTGTCCAGCAGCGATGTCGAAGGGGACGCGGTCACCTACGCTGCGTTTAACGTCGGCACCGTCGGCTACACTACGTCGGTCAACCAATCGACAGGGGAAGTCACCGTGACGCCGCCCGCCGGTTTTGTCGGTACGTTCGACGTGATGGTTGGTGTCAAAGCGGCCAGCAGCACCGTGACCACTGCCGATTCGACATCCTTCGATCTGCAGACCCTCAGCGTGACGGTGCAAGCGTCGGCGTTACAGGGTGTTAGTCTCGATGCGGCAAGCGATACCGGCGTCAGCAATAGCGACGGAATCACCAGCAGCACCAATCCGACGTTCACGATCACCGGAACCACAGCCGGTTCGACCGTCGAACTGTTGTCGGGCACCACGGTGATCGGATCGGCTGTCGCCACCGGCACGACGACTCAGATCACGACGACTGAATTGGCGGCCAACGGCAACGGCACCTATTCGATCTCGGCGCGGCAGACCAGCGGCGGGACGACCAGCGCGGCGACCACTCCGATCACCGTCGTCTACGACTCGTCGGCTCCCGCGGCACTCAGCACGCAGATCGCCTCACAAGCGATCGCCGGATCGCTTTATACCTTGGATCTTGGACACGTTGAAGAAGGCAACGGACTCGTCTACTCGCTGGCCAACGGGCCTGCGGGGATGACGATCAACGCGCAGACCGGCGTCGTTTCCTGGACTCCCACAACCGCTCAGGTTGGCGATCAGTCGTTTACGGTAACGACTTCGGATCGAGCGGGAAACAGTCGCGACAACCAGTTCAATCTGAACGTCGGCGAAGAAGCGACGGTGACGTTGGACATGTCCTTCACCGATCTCGATGGCAACGCGATCACCCAGTTGAAGCCGGGGGACGAGTTCCTGCTGAACATCACCGCGATCGACGAACGGTTGTTCGAATCGCTCAAAGGTGTCGCGACAGCCTACTTGGACATTCTGTACGACCAAAATTTGGCGGAACCGGTTGGGAACAATCTAGTAATCGATGTCGACGACACCGACGATGAGATCGCCGATTCGCCCTTTACGTTCACCAACAGCTTCCGCGACTCGCGACGCGGTTCGGCGGCGACGCCTGGTTTGATCGATGAATTGGGAGCGTTCTCGACAAGTCCTCCCGGCCTGCAAGCTGGCTTGGTCTCGATCCATTTCCGCGCCTTGAGTGCGGGAACGCTTGTCTTCACCGGCGATCCGGCTGACGGAAACGGAACCGAGGTTCTGGTCCACGGCAGCGACGACGAACTCGATCCATCGAAGGTCAACTTCGGCAACGCGTCGATCAACATCGTCTCTACCTTCAGCGCCGCCGACGACATCTTCAACTTCGATGAAGATAGTTCCAACAACGCGATGGACGTTCTGAGCAACGACCAGTTGTTGGTTTCCGGAACGACATTGACGATCGTCAGCACCAGCACTCCGGTCAACGGCGGTACGGTTTCGATCGTCGGGAATGGACAATCGCTGTCGTACACTCCCGGGGCCAATATCAACGGAGCCGACGAGTTCACCTATACGGTCGAAGATCAGAACGGATCCAGCCAAACCGTGACGGTTTCGGTCGGCTTGCAACCTGTCAACGATCCGCCAAACGCTGTCGCCGATACTTTCAGCGACATCAACCGGGGCAGTACCGGCAATGTGCTGGAAGTTTTGGACAACGATACGATCTCGCCCGACGAGAACGAAACGCTGCGAATCATTTCGGTTGGCACAACCAGCCACGGCGGAACGGTTACGATCGCCTCGGGCGGTAGCTACATTCAGTACACGCCCGCCGCTAATTTCTCTGGCACCGAAACCTTCAACTACACGATCAGCGATCGGACGACCGGCGGGCTGACCAGCACCGCCACGGTGACTGTCAACGTCTCTGCATTGAGCACCGGGACGCATACCTTTACCGTCCTCGAAGATGCTGCTGCGACGTCGTTTGATGTTTTGACAGGCGATCGGGCAGCGAATCCCGATGAGGCGAGCATCTCGTTGCAATCGATCGTTTCGACTTCGCACGGCGGAACGGCGTTGATCACCAGCGATGGCCAGGTTCAGTACAAACCCGCCGCCAACTTCTTCGGCACCGAGACCGTCGTCTACACGATCCTCAGTGGCGATGGCGATACGGGGACCGGAACGATCACCTTTAATGTCGATGGCGTCAACGATCCTCCCGTAGCGGTCGACGATTCGTTTAGCGTTGGGAAATCGGGTGGCGCTAAGACGCTGTCGGTGCTCGACAACGATACGATCGGCGTCGATACCAACGAAACGCTGACCATCGAATCGATCAACACCGCGAATCTGACCGGCACGGTGACGATCAGCAGCGATAAGCTGTCGCTGGTCTACACACCCAACGGAACGTTCACTGGAAACGAGACGTTCACCTATCAGATCGCCGACGGCAATGGCGGCCAAGCGACAGCGACAGTAACAGTGAACGTGCTCGATTACGTGCCACGCGACTTCAACTTTACGATCGATAGCACATTCTTGAACACGTTTGGGTTCGATGTGATCCTGAGCGGCACCGACGAATTCGGCAACGCTGTCAACGCAACCGTGACGGTCGATGCCGCCGGCACGTTCACCTTTGCCGATCAAGCACCGGGCAGCTACACGTTGACGGTTCCGGCGATTCCGTTCTTGATCGGTGCCGAACAAGACCAAGTCTTCGCGATCGAATCGGACATGGACGATGGCGATTACACCGCACCGGCGATCGAGATCGGCGCGATGCATCCGTCTTATATCGCGCTCCGCGATTGGTTCGGCAGCACATCGCGGGAGAACGTCGTATTGGCGGTTGTCCAAGAGGGTGATACTCCCGGCATTAACCTGCAGGTCTCCAACTTGGCTTCGGGCCTGACCGATCCGAAGGTTGTGTTGAGCGACGACGGGTCTCAGGTGATCGTCACGGCTACCGTCTCCAACGGTCTGGCCTCCTCGGCGCTCGACGTCGATTCGGACGATGTCGATATGCGTGGCCAAGAGGGCGATTTCATGCTGCTTCGGATCAACGCGCCAGCGGCTACTGAATTCACGCCCGTTAGCAGTTCGTCGTCGGCTAGCGGAACCGCCGCGGCGGTCTTTGCCGAGGGAGAGGCGTCGAGTTCGGCGATGGTCCTGCCGTTGGGTTCAGCCGATGTTTGGGGCGATCAGCAGGCCGATTCTCAGTTTGCCGGCGACGTGCCCGGAGAAGACGACGACGAGGATGACGAGACCGTCGCCAGCGACATCGTGTTTGCCCAGTTGGGTGATTTGAGCTAGTCGAGGGGCAATTGCTGCCTCGCGCCGACGGCGGGAGCAAAAATCCCGCAGAATCCAAGCCCTGCGTCCGTTTACCGCAAACATCCCCTCTGTGGGGTGGGGCGAGGTTCGCAGTGGCGTCGATCTCCTCCTAATCGGCCGTCTCAATTGCTAAAAACCTGGAAAATGCAGGGTTTCCGTGACGCGGCGACTTGCGGAAACAGGACTTTCCGACGTAATCTTTGCCAATTCGCCGTAAAGGTAGCAAACACTACGAAACGTACTTAAACACCTTCTACCGATAGAAAGGACCATTCATGGTAGGAAAAGCTCCAACCAAGACAGAAATCTTCAATGCAATCGCCGAGTCGACTCAGTTGACGAAGAAAGACATCGCTGCGGTTTTCGACGCTCTGAGCGCTGAAGTTGCCACCGCTGTCCAAGGCCCTGGTCAGTTCACCATCCCTGGTCTTTGCAAGGTCACGGTTCGTGAGACCCCAGCCAAGCCAAAGCGCAAAGGCCGCAACCCAGCGACCGGCGAAGAGATCTGGTTGCAACCAAAGCCAGCATCCAAGAAGGTCACCATTCGCCCGTTGAAGGCGTTGAAGGAAATGATCTAAGTTTGATCGTTCCTTAGCTCGAAATAAAAAGCCAACATCGTCCCGCGGTGTTGGCTTTTTTCGTACACAGTGGGCCCTGCCGACGGCGCCGTCGCGGAACACGCTCTCACGCCCGCCGGCGATTCCACCAGCTCACGGCACTTCCGCTGCGAGATTGCTACGACTTCGCCGCTTCGGTCGCGGGCGGCTTGGGACGCATGTCGATGTGATCGCGGATCCGGACAGCTTTTTTGCCCTTCAACGCTCCGATCGTCGCTTTGAATTTAGGGACGCTCTGAATCGCAACTTCCAGCGGTTTGTCGATCAGGTGTTCGGTGGTGATCACGTCGCCGACGTCCATGTTCAACAGGTCGCCGGTTTTGATCTTCGATCGCGCGAGAGTTACCGTCAGTTCGACTAGGGCCGAATCGAGCTGCGTCTCGAGAGCCTGCTTCGACTCGGGCGTCGCTGGATTGCTGGAGTAGCCGCCCCAGCCTTTGCTCGACAGTTGGCTGCTGAAGCGTTCGATCGTGTTGTAGGGGATGCATAGATTCATCATCCCGCGGTTCTTCCCCATCGTGACCTCGAAGCAGATCAAGACGATCACTTCGTTGGGAGGCACGATTTGAACCAGTTGCGGATTGCTTTCGATCGATCGCAGCGTCGGTTCCATTTCGACGACGTTTTGCCACGTCGATTGCATGCCGTCGAGAAACAGCTGGGTGACCCGAGCCATCAAGCGATGTTCGATCTCGGTCAGCGCCCGATTGGGCATCTCGTTCGGCTGAGGATCGCCGCCGAGCATCCGGTCGACGACGGCAAAGGAGAGCGCCGGCGCGATGTCGAGGATCCAATTGCCCTCCAGCGGTTTAACGTCGAGCACGCAGAAGCAGGTCGGGGTATCGAGGCTGTAGACGAATTCGCTGTACGTCAGTTGGTCGGCGCTGACCAGCTTGACTTCGGTGATGCTACGCAACAGCCCTGAGAGCTTCGCGTTGAAGGCTCGCCCGAGTCCTTCGTGCAACGACCGCATCGCCCCCATCAGCTCCTTACCGACGCGTTCGGGGCGTTTGAAGTCGTAGTTCATCGGTCGCAAGCGCGGATCGTTGACCCGCGATGCCGACGCCGCCGAACGCGGGATCGCGTTGGCTGTGGAACTTGCCGCCGGCTTCGGAGCGGGCTGGCTGGCCCCTTCGGATTCCATCGCGCGGATCAGGTCTTCGACTTGATTCTGGCTGAGTATTTCGTCGGACATAGTCGCCTTCCTTGGCTGATAAAGTCTTCCGCTGGTGCTCCGGTTGGTTCACGCTGCTGCCGCTCGCTTCCCTCGCGAGCGATGGCTCAGCTGCGGACCTGTCCCTGGCCGTTGACCACATATTTGTAGCTGGTCAACTCGGTCAACCCGCACGGCCCACGGGCATGAAATTTATCGGTCGAGATGCCGATCTCGGCGCCGAGTCCAAATTCGCCGCCATCGTTGAATCGAGTGCTCGCGTTGACCATTACCGCGGCGCTGTCGATCGCATCGGTAAACCGCTCCGACGCGGCGAGGTCCTTCGTTACGATCGCGTCGGTGTGATGCGAACCGTAGCGGTTGATGTGTTCGATCGCCGATTCCAGGTCGTCGACTACGCGGACGCTGATCTTGGGGCCCAGGTATTCGGTGCTCCAGTCGGCTTCGGTCGCTGCCGACGCTGCGGGGACTCGCTGGCAGGTCTGCGGGTCGCCAACGATCTCCACGTCGTGCTGAGCCAACGCTGCAGCGATCTGCGGCAGGAAGGCATCTGCGACGTCGCGGTGGACCAGCAGCGATTCACAGGCGTTACAGACGCCCATGCGGTGGCATTTCGAATTGACAGCGATCTCGACCGCCTGATCGAGGTTCGCATCGCGGTCGACGTAAACGTGACAGTTGCCGTCGTAGTGTTTGATCACGGGCATCGTCGCTTCGCTAGCAACGCGGCGAATCAAGCTCTCGCCGCCGCGCGGGATCGTGACGTCGATCAGTTCGTGCATCCCGAGGAAGTGGCCGACCGCGTCGCGATCGGCGGTGCTGACCAACTGCACCGCGTCGGCTGGCAGACCGACTTCGGCCGCGGTTTTGTTGAGGATCTCCACGATCGCCGCGCTCGAATGCGCCGCCTCTTTGCCGCCTCGCAAGATCACCGCATTGCCGCTTTTGACGCAGATCGCAGCCGCGTCGGCGGTCACGTTGGGACGACTTTCGTAGATGAAAAAGACGACGCCCAGCGGTACCCGGCGCTTGATAATTTGAAGGCCATTGGGACGGCGAAAGCCTTCGATCACCTGGCCGATCGGATCGGGCAAGGCAGCGATTTCGCGGAGCCCCTTGGCGATCGCCGCGATCCGGTCGCTGGTCAGCCGCAGCCGATCGACTTCCGCGTCGGTCAAGCCAAACCCCGCTGCAGCTTGCAAATCGAGAGTGTTTGTTTTTTGGATCTCCGCTTCGTGTTGAAGCAGCGCGTCGGCAGATTGCAGCAACCAGCGGTTTTTAACTTCGGTGCTCAACGTCGACAGCTGGCGCGACGCACGATGGGCGCGCTCGGCAACATCCAGGCAATAAGATTTCAGGGAAGGTGTTTCGGCAGTGGTCATCAGACGCGGGATGCTCCAGCAATCAAAGGCGGTTCGAAGTGTTCGTGTCGGGATCGGATCAGGTCCGCGGCAGGCGGTGCCGCATCGAATCACCTGACGTCAGTATCTGTCAGTCCTTGGGATTGGTCAACGCGATCGGAACGTGGGATCAATAGTCGTACCACAATCCAAATCCGATCAGGGGTTCGTAGCTATCGTAGAATGACCATTGCTGGCTCTTGCCTTCGTAAAAATCGACGCCCAGCCGCAGCAACGCCCCGTCGCGGCCTCGCCACGCCCAACCCGCCTGTAGCGTCAGGCTGCCGCCGTAGTCGAGTTCTTCTCGGAGATGGGCGTGAGCGGCGGCGAACGGAGCTCCTCGCCAACCGGTGGGGGCTGTTGGCATGAATTCGATGCCAAACATGAACTCCCACTGCTCGCTGACGTCCGAATAAAACGCCCAGCCGACTTCGCCATAGGTCCGCAGCCGCTCGGTGATCCAAAAAGCAGCTCCGGCGAACAGCACGTCGCGGGAAAAGTTCAAACGATCGTGGTCGGGGTTTTTCAGTAGGAACTCATCGCCTGTGTGCGAGCTCAAGTGGTAATATCCAACGCGAGTTTGCCAGCGTCCAAATCCAAAGGACAGCGGCACGCCGGCGCGGAAGTCGACCGAACGGACGTCAGCCTCCTCCTCCATGTCCAACCGCACCTGCGCCGAACCTTCGATATCCAATTGCATCCCGTGACGAAACGGACCGTTGGAACGATCGCCAAATCGAAACAGGCCAAACCGGCCGCCCAACGTTCCATCGAGCAGCAGGTTGTCACCCTCGGGACGCGTGAACCGGCCTGCCAGACGCGACGCCTTTTCGTCGGCCAAATAGACGGGATAGATCGAATCCTTCGGCAACAGTTGCCACTGCCAGACTGTGGATTGGGGCGACATTCCCAGCGGTTGCAGCGTCTGGGGAGCAAACGGCAGCGGGGCCAATGGCAGCGGCGGGAGTCCCGCGACCTGCGTCTGGGGCGGAGAGGTTTGGTAGGGATCGAACGACAGCGTTGGCGAGTCGTTTAGCGCCGCGGTGATCGCACCGGGCGTGGGGAGCGACTGGCTTGTCGTGGGCGTTAGCGAAGCGACTCGCTGAGCGATCGCCGCGTCGCAGCAGAGCACGGCCATCCACAACGCAATCGCGCAACGATGTCGATCTACGTTCATGCTGCCGGTGCTTCCATAAATCGATGATTTTCCGAACTGCCAGTCACTGAAAGAGAACCCTCTTCAGGATCGGTGCCCGCCTAGGATCTCGAGCCGCCGTCGGCACAGATCGGGCGTTTCTCCACTCAAAATTCCATATTTAGAGATTTTGACGTTTCGGGGCCAGATGAGTCGCACGCTAGCGACAGCTTCGGAAATCGTCTCTCAACTTGCTTGCTGAACGCCGTTGCGCCACCACGCTGGGGGTGGTTGAAATTGGCATCGATTCGCCGCCACAGCAGAAATGCCCAACGTTTTAGGGGGGCAAGCAAAATTCAACCGTTGAATTAATCGGATTGATCTATCAAACTGGAACCCACCATTAGGAAGTTGGGTCGATCTTTGGCGGTTAGCGAAGCACGAAGCATTCGCGTGTTTATTGTGAACAATCGATCAAATTGCTTTTGATTCTCCGAGTCAACTCTTTGCAACCTACCCATCCGGGTGGGGCTAGGACGCTTTCCGATGGCACGAAGACGCCGAAATACGGCTGCTGATAGTCCACTAACACTATTTGATATCTTTGCCGCGGTCCTCGAATATCGCTGGCGCGCTGCGTTCACCTTTCTGTTGGTGCTAGCTCTGTCGTTAGTGGCCATTGTGCTGTTTCCCAAAAAGTATGAATCCGAAGCGAAGATGTTCGTTCGGTTGGGGCGCGGTAGCGTGACGATGGACACGACCGCCACCACCGGTCAAACGATCTCAATTCAAGAGTCGCGAGAATCGGAGATCAATTCGATCACCGATATGTTGCAGAGTCGCCAGTTGGCGGAGGATGTGGTCAACGCGGTCGGAGCCGATCGGATCCTGGAAAAGCACTCCTGGATCGAACAGATGGTCGATCGGGTCTCCGCGATGATGCCCGAAATGCCCGTTGCAGTCGCCGAGACGGGCGAGATGGGAGAGATGACGCCGGAACAAATCGAGCAGCAGGAGCGATTTGAATCGGCTGTTCGCTACGTGATCAAAAACACAAAGATCAACTCTCCGAAGAAGTCGACGACGATCACCGTCGTGTGTCGCGCTCGCACGCCCCAGTTGGCGCAAGACCTAACGACTAAGTTCCTGGAAAGTCATAACCGGATGCATCTGGATGCCTACAAGTCTCCCGGTTCGTACAAGTTCTTCGAGGAGAATTTTGCCGAGCACGAGCGGATGGTTAGCGATTACGAAGACGCCATGCGCGAGGCCAAAAACGATATGGTCGTGATCACGATCGAAGGCAAGCAGCAATCGTTGCAGGAGCAGGTGACGAGCGTTCAAAAAGAGATTATCAACGCCAGCGCCGAACTGTTTTCAGCAAGGGCGAGTCTGTTGGATTTGATGGCCGACATGGAACGCTTGCCCGAGGAGATGGCAACCGAGACGACTCGCGGGATCGCGAACGAAGCGAACGATAAGATGCGCGATCGGTTGTACGAATTGGAGATCCGCGAAAAGGATCTTGCCTCGAAATATAAATCGGTCCATCCGAAACTTGTCACCCTGCGGCAACAGCTAAACGATTCCAAGACGATTCTCGCCTCGCAGGAGAAGGAGCGGGAGCACAATGTGATGTCGGTCAATCCCGTTCGTCAGGACGTCCATAAATCGCTGCTGACCGAAAAGTCGCGGATCGCTGGGCTCGAAGCCAAAGTCGATGCGTTGCGAATGGTCGAGCAGGAGTTGAACGAAGAACTACAGAAGGTGAACTCGTTTGAACTCACCTCGTCGGAACTCCGCCGCAGGATCCGTATCGCCGATAACAATCACCGCATCTACGCTCAGAAGTTAGAGGAATCGCGAATCAACAACGCGTTGGATCAAGAGGCGATCTCGAATGTTTCGATCGTTCAAAAACCATCGTTTGTGATGAAACATGTGAGTCCCAAACGAAGTCTGTTGGGCGCGTTGGGGTTCTTGATGTCGATGTTGTGTGGCGTCTTTGTGGCTGTCGCCAGCGATCGCTTTCGCGGCGTCGATGATGACTATGCCAAGCTCGATCAACGGTTGGCTCAAATCGAATCCCGAGCTACCGATCGCGTGGCATCGGAGCCGGGCGAGAATCGCGTTATCGAGGCGGCCGAGTCGGAAGTTGGTGACAATCACCATTCCGACGGTGAGCAGAATCACGACGACCATCCTCACAACGATTGATAAACCGCTCGATGGCAACTGTTGCATACTCTCGGGTTGATGAACGCCCTGTCGCGACGAGCGGTTCCAGCCGGCTGGTCACATCGTTTGTGGCGTCGCTGGTCTTTGCTGTTGTGTTCCTCAACGCCGCCGATTTTCGCGGCGATACCGGGGAGGAGTTCAGTGTTCACTGGCAGATCTATCTCCGCTTGCTGATCTGTGCAGTTTGTGGCGGTACGGGGATCTTGCTGGTCTCCAAATCCTACCGAGCCTTTTTGACCTTCCCCGGTTTTCTGATCACGCTGTTGATCGCTTGGATCGGTGTGACGCTGCCGTTTTCGGTCGACCGTACCTATTCGCTGGCGGCCTACGTTTCGCTCGGGGCGGTCGCGATGTTGATTCCTGCCGCGATGCAGATCCTGGGTGGCTATCGCTATTTGATGATCGTCGCCGCCGGTTTGATGACCTTCATTGTCGGTTCGTGGATCGCGTATCTTGTCTTTCCCGAAATCGGAATCTTCAAAGAGCAGATCACACAAACCGAAGTCCTCGAGCGGATGGGCGGGCTCGGTCACCCCAACGAACTGGGACTGTACAGTGCGTTTACAACGGTTCTGTTTGCAGTGCTCGGGTATGGTCGACGGCTGAGCTACCTCATCGTGGTTCCTGCGATGCTGTTGAGCTTGGTGACGCTAGTTGTCTGTTTCAGCCGCACATCGATGGGGATCACGCTTGTCGGGCTGCTGGTTGTCTATCGCAAGGAACTGTTCACGCAGCAGACGGTGATTGCAACGCTGCTGTTGGCGATCCTCGCGATCCCGCCGATCTTTGTCGTTGCAGGAACCGGCGGATTTGATTGGCTGGTCGGCGACGCTTTAGAGAAGTTGTCCAAATCGGGGACCGCCGATGAACTGACAACCGCAACCGGGCGAACCGATATTTGGGCGTATGCAATTCAGCGGATCGGCGAACAGCCGCTGCACGGTTACGGCTATATGACCGCCCGGTTCGTGATGGAAAAGTACAGCTACCATTGTCACAACATCGTGCTCAACATGTGCTTGAACACGGGAGTGATCGGAGGCATGACGCTGTTGTCGATGGTCCTCTACTTCGTCTATGCGATCTATCACGATCCGCGTTACGAAGTCGACGGCTTGGTGGCTGTTATCTTGGCGGGCGGCTTGATCGACGGATTGTTGTTCGCCGCAGTTCCGTCGGCTGCGGTCTTGATCTGGTTTTCGGCACTGCTGTGGCGGCAACTCGATATGAAGTTTGATCCGCCACAGCCCGAGACCTTGTGATTGCGATCAGTTCTTTTTCGCAATCCCTAGCTTTTCCATTTGGGCCGCGATGTCGGCGCCATGCGAAGCTGTTTTGACACTCTTGTCAATGTGTAGAATCTTTCCATCTTTGCCGATGTAGTAGGTCCAACGACTCGAAACGCCTCGCGGGCTCAAGCAGCCCAACGCCTTGGCAAACGATTTGTCAGGATCGCTTAAGATTGGATAATCCAGGTCCAAGCTGGCGGCAAAGTCCATGTTCTTCTTGACGTCGTCACAGCTGGCGGTGAAGTAGGCGACTTCGAATTGCTTCAAGGTTTCGCCAGCTTCTCGCATCGACTTGCACTCCTTGGTGCAGCCACCGGTGAAGGCTTTGGGGAACCACGCGATCACAATCGCCTGCTTCCCTTTAAACTGCTCGCTGGTGTAAGTCTTGCCGTCGCTGCCGACCAGTTTGAATTCGGGGACGTCGTCGCCAACTTTGACTTCAGCTCGCGCCGTGCCGGACATCAGCAGCAGCGACGCCAACAGCATCGCTCCCAATACGTATACTTTTTTCATGCGTTCGATACCTTCTTGAAGATGAAGCTGTCGCGCCACACTCGGGCGCGTTCTCCAGCGTCCCCATTCTATCAACGCGATTCGGCCCGGGCTATGAAGTGCTCGCTTTCGCTTGAGTCGCTGCCGAACGCCGCCGCCGCTAGCACAGCAGTCTTCGGCGCCTAAACCGTTCTTGGTGGTCAGTCGATTGCGGGCGAGTCGAGGCCAATCGTCGACGCCTGTTTTTCGTAAGCCGCGGCGATCTCGTTTTGGTCGAGTGCGCGATAGGCTTTTGCGAGCGCTCGCAACGTATCTGCTTTCGCCCGATCGTTGAGCTGGGGAACGGCGGTTTCCAGATCGGCGATCGCCTCTTCCCAACGTTCCATTTTCACCAAGATGTGGCCGCGTGTGTCGCGGAATCGGTTTGCGATTTCCCCTTTGTTGCCAACCAGATTCAGAGCTCGATCGGCATAGCTTTTCGCAGCGTCTAATTGCGGAGGATCTTGTCGAGCGACCAGCCATGCCATGTTGTTCAGCAAGACCGGCAGATTGGGATTCTTTTGATAGCCAAGATCCATATGAACCTTCGCCGTGGCATCGTCGCCGGTCAACATCGCTCGCGTCGCAACTAATAGATGGACCGACGCGTTGGCTTGTCCGCTGGCGAGTAGATTTCCCAAAACTTGGCTCGCCTTGTCTTCTGCGATTCCACTTTCGTCCAGGAATCGCATCAGCCGTTGCAGAGCGATTGGGTGATTGGGGACCAGTTGGATTGCTCGCTCGATCAATTCCAGCACGCCGCTGAGTTCTAGATTCTGCGACGAGCTCTTGGCACGAAGATCGTCGGCATGTTGCACATACAGAGATGCCAGTGCCGAGCGGAATTCCGCGGCATCGGGACTCCGTTTCAGGCCTTCCAATAAGATGGTTTCCGTTGCTCGAAAGCCTTCGGTTTGGAAGGTTGCTTGCGCGAGTGCCAAGCGGTTCTTATTGTCGTTTGGATCGTTTTTAAGCTGGTCGGAAAAGTGAGTGGCAGCCGCTGCAAAGGCTTGCTGCTCGCCCTTCTCATCTCCTTGTTGCTTCTTTAACTTCGCGATCAAGAGCCAGACTTCCGGCTTGCTTTGAACAACCTTTTCGAGTTCCCGAGTCGCCGACTTTAGATCGTTTTCCGCCACATAGATCTTCGACAGCGTGCTCGCCGTCCACTGCCGCTCCGCGGAAATCGAAGAGGCGGCGATCAGGTGATGCTTCAGCTTTGCTGCTGTCTGCGGATCGATATTGTTTCGTTGGACGATCTGTTTGGCGACAAAGAGGTGAGCATACGGATATCCGATAGCGTCGGCGGGCGCCAGCTTGATCAGCTTCTCTTGAGCATTTTGTAACCGCCCCACCCGCAAGTCGATTACTGTCTGGATCCATTGGACCTCGGGGCGGTTTTCCGCCCCCAGTGCCACGAGTTTACTGGCGTATCGCTCGGCAACCTCGGTTTGATCCGACTCGACAGCCGTGCTCAAAGCCTTCAAATATCGCGGTTGCAAGAATTGGCTCCTGGAGCGAGTCCATACGCATGCGCCTCCGATCGCCAACGCTGTGATCACTGCTGGTGCAGCGGGGAGCAGTTTGGACCATTGCCGCGACGCAATCCAGGCTCCGAAGTTGAAGGCGTTGCGACGTTTCTGCTGTCGGTTTTTGCGAACGGGTTCCATCGCTCAGCGGTCTCCCGTTTTGGCGGCGACTAAAGATCGAAGCGTTCGAGTCACCTGTTGGTGTAGATCGATAATCGCTTGATCCGAGAGGCGGTCCGACTCATTGAGAATCGGCGCCAGCACTTGCACTTGATATGTTGGCTCGTGAGAATTCTCTCCCGCATCGAGGATGCGACTGAATCGGCCGTGGAGGTTGGCAGCAACTCCCTTTGTGTCGGGGGGCGGTTGCAACGCGGCGCCTGAACGTCGGAACAAGCAGAAAGCTAATAGGCTGGTGTGCCCCGAGCGGCTGGCTAGTTCCGCGTACACGATGGGAGGAAGTTCATTGTCGCTCGGCAACACCTTCCGAGATGTGAGCTCTTTGCCTTGGTTTTCGTAGCAGATGATCAATTCGTGCCAATGCCGGAACGGGTAATCGATCGATACAAAGACTTCGTAATTGTTCCGCCGGTAGGTCCAGATCGCACTATGCTCCCCAAAGAAATTTAGGGCGTCGCGTTTCTGTACCTCAAAGCCTGATTGTTTCCAACCATCGATTGCGAGAGGCAGATCGGTAGCGACAAAGGTGACGTTGGACTGCGGCAACGATTGGCGTTCCGCATATCCTGCCCCGGCAACAAGCGAATAGAACTGTCCCAGTAACAACGCGATGAACAGTGGAGAGGCGATCGCGGCGAATCGGTGTTCGCCGACTAGAAGAGGAGCACTGTCGGGTGTCGGATGGGATCGTTCATTGTTCAGGGGTGGCGCATTGAGTTGCAACCCATTAGCTTGACGTTTTGTTGCGTCGAGATCGACGATATGCTCCGATTGGTGAAACACCATTAGAAACTGGTCGGTCGCAACTAACATTGCGCCGGCAAATCCAAACACGAGTAATCCAAATATTGTGTGCGGCGTGCCTTCGAGTAGGTTGATCTGAAACCGTTCGTTAAACAGAACGAGCAACGCGACGCGGAGGATGTTGACGACCGAGGCCCAAAAGGCGGCAGCGAATATCAGTAACACCGCGTGCACCAGAGGGCGGGGACTTAAGACCAAGGCGACCGCAACCAGTGCAGTCAGCGAGAAGAGTGAATTGATTCCGCTGCATGCCTCTTCGACAAAGTAGTTTTGCGGTCCAGCCCAGATCACGTTGCCTAAGAGTGCATGATCGATCCGCAGTGCGTCGAGCAGCAAGCTGGCGGCACGTGAGGTCCATGACTGCAACGCAAGCATCAATGATGTGTCGAGATTGGCCGGCATCCGAACAAGAAACCAAAGCACGATCCAGAGCGGCATGAAGCGGGCAATTTTTCCGGTTCGCCGCATCGCCAGCAGGATGCTGCCAGCGGCAAATACCGCTCCCATCATCGCGATATTGGGAGACCACAGGAACAGTGCAGCAGCTAGCAGCAGTAAGCTGGTTAGCGTAAAGCCTTGTTCCCATCGTTGCGAGGTTGAACTCGGCAACCCTGGTTGTTGCGAAGTCCAAAGCAGATAAGGGAATACCAGTAGGATCAGCGGGAAGAACTGGTAGTGATCGTGGCGCCAAAGGTTGCGGAAGTGCAATAAGGCCAGCGGAGTGAAGCAGATTAGGATCAGCAATTCAAAGCGATAAGCTCGGGCAAACTTCGCCAATTGAGTTGGCAGATCGACTGTCTCGGCAATCTGATTCATACGTTCGTAAACGGCTAAAATGCAAAAAGCCGATGCCCTGATTCGCAACGGTCACCACAAAAGTGGACCTTTGAAAAGCGTCCACTATTCATGAATTAAAATACTGCTCGTCTACGGTTAGAATGCAGCGTGCTTCCATACTACGGTTGAACCGCAGTTGGGTTGAGTTTCCTTGTAGGAGTTTGGTGCTCTAGC
The DNA here is from genome assembly GCF_007751715.1 of Rosistilla oblonga. Classification (NCBI taxonomy): domain Bacteria; kingdom Pseudomonadati; phylum Planctomycetota; class Planctomycetia; order Pirellulales; family Pirellulaceae; genus Rosistilla; species Rosistilla oblonga. The sequence goes on from NZ_CP036292.1 coordinate 979,675, forward strand.
CTTTGTTTGCGAACGGGCGCAGCGACTGTATCGCGAGGATCATCGTTTACAATCGATTCGAAATGTGGTTGCAAGTCGACTATCAACTCCAGCAACGTTTCCATCAATTGGTAAGTTGCAATTCCACCGCCGCGGCCCACGACTTCCATGCTGCCAACCTGCCGATCGCCAACCTCGACCGGGAATCGAATCTTCCACTGCGTGGCACGATCGGGCAGTCTCGAACGCTGCCATTCGCCATGAAAGCCCTCGTGCAGCCAAGCGACATTGAGGTCTAGTTTGATTTGCCACAAGTCGTGTTGTTCGGCATATTCGACCAAAGTCGACCAAGCAACGTCCCAGTTCCGAGAACCTTGCAGACGGATCGAAGTGTGCCGCACTACTCCGTCCGCGTGTTGGCTGCGAGTCAGGAGCGAGGTCCCAAAGCCGATCGACCGTTGCGCTAAGAGCGAAAGCTCCGCATGTCCAAACGACTTTGTCAGTACCATGCCGCCGAGAACGAGGCCAGTGGCTAAAAATGCGTATGCTGGTTCACCGTAGATCACGCTTGCGACAGCACCAGAGACTGGGATCAAAGTCAGGATGGCTACGATCACAAGCATCCAGCCTTGTGCGTACCCCTTGGAATCCAAATAGGCTTTTAAGACGTGATGCATGTGCGCCCGATCGGCTGCATAGATGCTGCGTCCGGTCAGTACACGGCGTAGGATTGCGATCGACGAATCGAACAGCGGGACCGACAAAACTGCAAGCGGGATGATCACTGCGATCGCTGTCGATTCTTTGGTTCTCGTCCAAATCGCCAACGTGCCGACGACCAATCCGATCATCATGCTTCCCGAGTCGCCGAGGAAAATCGACGCTGGAGGACGGTTAAATGCTAGGAATGCCAACAGTCCGCCGGCTAGCGCGATCGAGACAACGCCTTCGATAACCTCGCCTCGGGAAAATGCGATCACTGCAAGGCCCACGCAGATGATGGAACCAATTGTCGAAGCGACTCCATCGGCACCGTCGACCAAATTCAGTGCGTTGATCGCACCCAGCAGCCAAAGCATCGTTAGCGGGAGTGCAAAAATCCCCAATTCGATCGAAAGCCCCAGCAGGTCTGCGTGTCTGATGACAGTTCCTTCACCGACCAAACCGCCGCCGACAAGCAACGCTACGATCATGATCTGACCTAGCAGTTTCTGCCGCCCGCGAAGCGTTAACCAATCGTCGACCAATCCGAGGATTACGATCAACAAGGCACACAAGAGCAACGTCGCCCAGCCGGAACTGATATGCACGTCTGTGCCGAGCAGCGCCGGGACAAGTGTGTGTAGCGTGAAGATGATGGCACTTAGCGAAGCCGCAAAAACAGCCAGTCCGCCACCGAGAGCAATTGCTCCCGCGTGAAGTTTGCGTGTCGGATCGGGCCGATCCACAAGACCAACGCGGCGGGCCGAAGCTCTCACCACGGGAACCAACAACAGACCTGCAAAAAGGGCGATCGTTCCGCAAAGGGAAGCGAGAGTTAACATGAGTTGCTATTGTCCGTGTGATTTTGTGAATCGAACAGCATTCGATGCCCCGATGCCAGAATAGTCGAAAGCGGCCTAGAGTGTCACAAACTGGCCTTGGAACTTGCCCCGATGCGATCGAGCGAATTCGAAAATCCGTACTTTCGGAACAATCGTTCGCACTGGTAATCGCTGTCGTTTCGATCGAGTGATCGACATTCGATCCTATCGAATGCCGCCAGATGTGACAATGAATTATGAGCGATATTCCTCAAATCGTGACCTTTGGAGGACGCTGTGTAACTGCTTGGGCGGTGCGATGGAAATCTCTGTAATTTCATGGGTTTTTAACGTCTTTTTAGGTGCCCAGTACGATGAGATATCCATCCCGGGGGTACATGTTTGTCGAATTGTTGGTGGCCGTGGTGAGCGCCGAGATTCTCCTCGCTCCACTACTGCCAACTGTCCAGGCGGCGCGTGAAGCGTCGCACAGAATGAAGTGCCAAAACAATCTCAAGCAATTTGGCCTCGCACTTCACGGTTAGCATGGCACGTGCAACCGCTTTCCGTCGGCGGATCCACGCCATGCGTGGGGCAGGCAAACGTCTCTCCAGTAGCTGGACTTCAGTTCGTTGAACAGTTGGTTCGGTGCGGGGGATTCCGTCGCGCCTCGCAGGCATACTTCGATTTGTCTCAGTCCCCGACGTGCATGGTTCCGACCACTTCATTGTCGATCGCGTTCCTGCGAATTACTTGGCGTCAGCCTCCAGGCTTATAACGCGTGAAGCGGGCGCTGCCCCGCAAGAATTGATGTGCCACCTATAGATGCAGACGGTTACATCCTTGGCCAGAGTTGGTCGCGGGTCGGTCACATGAGGGGGGGCTCTGATGATCCAGGGCAGCGAAGCGGAAATGTGCTGTGTCGATTACTGGGAGGCTGAACTTCACGGTCGATTGCTGTCCTGCTGCTGCCTCCGCTTGCGGGGGGCTGCCCTGCCCTTGTTGGTTGTGCCTGGGGCGGCAGGAGTTCCAGCAGCGTATCGTTATATTGAACGACCGAACGGTCTATCGATGAACGCGAACTCTGCTTTTCCAGTCGTCATCGCGGCGGTGTCCAAGCGGTGTTGGTCGATGGACATGTGAAGTTCTTCGCCGAAACGATCGACCCGCAGGTCTGGTCGGCCTTGGGGACCCGCAATGATGGTGAAGTGGTCCCCGATTCGCTGTGATGCGTTGACTCAAAGAAGGTGGGCCAAGATCAGGCGTCTTCGCGACGCTGGCCTGTCACGCGATCATCTTTCGCTTCGGCCACCTGGACTTTGATTAGCTGCTTTTCCAGGTTCGCATCGGTGCTGTGGAATTCGACCGGTGCGTACCGGCACGATGTGCCGCGATGAACATAATGAGGCGTCCCCGCCGCTAGATCGACGATCGGTTGCGATCCCTCGACCAGCACGTCGAGCTCGCGCCCAACGAGGCTGCGGTAATAATCGGCTCGCAGTTCCGCCTCCAGAGCCAACAGCCGATCGACCCGCTCCTGTTTGACCTGTTTGTCGACTTGGTCGGCGTATTCAGCCGCGGGGGTTCCCCGTCGCGGGCTGTAGGGAAAGACGTGGATCTTCGAAAACCCTGCGTCGCGGCTGGTCTGGCACGTCTGCTGGAAATGCTCTTCGGTTTCGCCAGGGAAGCCGACGATCACATCGGTCGTCAGCGCGGGGTGGTCCAGTGCGTCGCGCAACATCTGACAGCGGTCCAAAAACATCCGCGTGCTCCAACGGCGTCGCATCGCTCGCAGGATCGTGTCGCTGCCACTCTGAAGGCACAGGTGCAGATGAGGTGCGATCCGCGTCGGATAGCTCTGCATGATCTCGATCAGCTCACGCGTCACCTCGGTCGCCTCGATGCTGCTCAAACGGATCCGGAACTCGCCCGGCAATTCGGCCAATCGCTGGACCAAGTGAGCCAGGCGAATCCATTTCTCTTTCGGTTGCTGGCGATTCCAGTCGACGCCGTAATGGCCCAAGTGGATTCCCGTCAGCACGACTTCGCGGAATCCGCCGGCGACAAGACGCTCCACTTCCTCGACGATATGCTCCATCGGGCGGCTCGTCAGTTCGGGCCGGACCTGGGGAATGATGCAATAACTGCATCGCAACAGGCAACCGTCTTGCACTTTGACATACGCTCGCTTGCGGCCGCTGTGGCCATCCAGTCCGTTCGGCAGATCGATCACGCCAAACCGCGTCAGCAGATCGGGCAGCTCTCGCTTGTCGGTAACGACTTCAGACACTCCCGGCAGCGCAAGGACCTCTTCGGGAGCCCGCGTGGCGTAACATCCCATCACGACGATCCGTGCATCGGGATTCTGCCGCGCCATCCGACGAATGATCTGCCGGCTCTTCGTGTCCCCTTCGGCGGTGACCGTGCAGGTGTTTACCACGCACACGTCGGCGGCTTCGTCTTTGTCCGCATCGCGATAGCCGGCGCGTTGCAGCCCCTGCCGCACGAGTTCGGTTTCGTATTGGTTGACTTTACAGCCGAGCGTATGGGTTTTGAGCTTTGCAGACATGGTGCCAGTGTGCCACGGTCGTCGCGGCTCGTAAAGATGCACCGCCGCGATCGGGAGTCTTTGAAAAGAGGGGATCGCCCAATCGCGAAACAAGAGAGCCTCCGAAGCAGTCCGGAGGACGAAGAGAGAGGCGATTATTCGCCGGGAACCGGTTCGATCGTCGCCGACATGCTCCCTTGGCAGCGAGCGATCAGCGAATCCTTGCCAAACGCGTGGATCTGATCGCGTTTCAGTTCGGCGTGTTCGCGGGTCGTCGTCAAACAGATCGCTCGCCCGCTGCGATCGACCTCTTTGGCGACTTGAAAGCCTTTTTCGATCGGATAGCGAAACAGCTCTTTCATCATCATCATTACGTATTCATACGAATGATCGTCGTCATTCCATAGGATGACGTTGTAACGCGGCTGCCGTTTTGGCTTGGGTCGCGTTCCCTGTTGTTCTACTTCAGGTATCGCCGCTGCGGCGCTTTTGCTTGTCATGGCTCGTCATTGCTCCTGCGTGAGCCTGTAAAACAAGACCCGGCGTTTCGGGTCTCGGAAACATCGATATATTGTAGCGATTGAGAAGTCGCCCAACACCATAATTTCGCCATCGTGTCGCTTTCGCCGCACGCTCGGCGAGCGCACAAAACGGACAGCCCCTGCAATGGCTAAAGACCTAGACACTATTTTGCACTCTCGCCAAGCTGATTTTCAATCCGATTTGATCGATTGGTTGAAAATTCCCAGTATCAGCTCCGATTCGCGGCATACCCAAGATGTCCACGCCGCAGCCGACTGGGTTGTCGAGAAGTTCCGCTCGCTGGATCTCGAGGTCGAGTTGATCCCGACCGAGGGGCATCCTTTGGTCTACGCCCAGACGCCGCCAGTGCCGGGCGCTCCCGTCGTCCTGGTCTACGGACATTATGATGTTCAGCCGGTGGAGCCGCTGGACAAGTGGGTGACCGGCCCGTTTGAACCCGATGTTCGCGACGGCAACATCTACGCTCGGGGGGCTACCGATGACAAGGGGCAAGTTCTAACGCATATCCAAAGTCTGGCCGCTTGGCGCGAAACCGGCCAGCCACTGCCGCTGCAGATCAAATATCTGATCGAAGGCGAAGAGGAAGTTGGCAGCGAGAACCTGCAACAGTTCCTCAAGACTGAATCGGAACGTTTGGCTTGCGACGTCGTTGTGATCAGCGATAACAGCCAGCTCGGCGACGGCAAGCCTGCGATCACCTACGGCCTTCGCGGGATCATCGCTTTCGAATTGCACGTCGATGGTCCTGTCAGAGACCTGCATTCGGGATCCTTCGGCGGCGCGTTAGCCAATCCGGCCAATGTTCTGTGCCGGATGATGTCCGAATTGATCGATGCCGAGGGAAAGATTCAGATCCCTGGCTTTTACGACGACGTCCGCGAACTGTCCGATGCGGAGCGAGCCCAATTGGCGAAGCTGCCGTTTGACGAATCCCGATTCGCCAAACAAGTCGGCGTCGACGCCCTGGTGGGCGAGCCCGGCTTCACGACGAACGAGCGGCGTTGGGCTCGGCCGACTCTCGACATCAACGGTTTGACCTCCGGGCATCAAGGCGAAGGTGGCAAGACGATCGTCCCTTCGACAGCGTCGGTCAAATTCACCTGCCGCTTGGTCCCCGACCAAAACCCCGACAAGATCGCAGAGGTTGTCAAAGAACGGATCGCTGCGATCTGTCCTCCCGGCGTGCGGCACCGCTTGGAAATCGGACACGGTGGCGGCGGCATGCTGGCCAGCATCGACAGTCCTTATATGGCGGCAGCCCAGCAGGCGATCCAGCGTTCCTTCGGCGTGACGCCGTTTTTGATTCGCGAAGGGGGCTCGATTCCGATCGTCGCCGAATTCCAGGAACAGTTGGGGGCTGAATGCCTATTGTTGGGCTGGGGATTGGACGATGACAACGCACATAGCCCGAACGAAAAGTTTTGTTTAGCCGATTTCCATCGCGGTATCCGCGCCAGCGCCTACCTCTGGGAAGAACTGGCTGCGAAGTCGTAGCCCAATAAATTACCGGCTGATAGCCGCGGATTTGCCGTCGCCAGCAGGCTTCAACTGAGAGCGGCCGCGATGCTGCGGCCCACTCTTCCACGATCACACTTCATTCCATCTACCCGAATACGACAGATGCTAGACCGCAAATTTATTGTCGAACACGCCGATCAGGTTCAAGCCAATTGCGAGCGCCGCGGCGTCAGTTGCGAGGTCCAGCGGATCGTATCGCTGGAAGCTCAACGCAAGACGTTGCTGACCGATTCGCAAGAGTTCAATCGCTTGGCGAATGAAGTAAGTAAGAAGATCAAATCGGCCAAGGACAATGACGAGCGTCAGCAGTTCATCGCCGAGGGGCGTGACTTGCGTCAGAAGAAGGACGCAGCGCAGAAGCAGCACGACGAGATCGATGCCGAAGTTCTCGCGCTGATCTCGGCGATTCCGAACATGACTCACCCCGATGTTCCCAGCGGTGGCGAAGACGATGCGAAGGAAGTCGGCTTTGGCAAGACCGCGGTCCGCACGTTCGACTTCGCAGTCAAGGATCACTTGGAACTCGCCCAACCGCTGGACCTTGTCGATTTCGAAGCGGGCGCTCGCGTGACCGGTTCGGGATTCTACTTCCTCAAAAACGATGCGGTCCTGTTGGATCTGGCGTTGCAACAATTTGCGATTCGCCATCTGATGTCCAAGGGCTTCATCCCCGTCACCACCCCTGATCTTGCGACCACTTCGGTTCTGCAGGGAATCGGCTTCACGCCGCGTGGTCCCGAGACGCAGATCTACAGCATCGAAAATTCGGATCTCCACCTGGTTGGCACCGCCGAGATCACGTTGGGCGGAATGTACGCCGACCAGACGGTCGATCTCGAAGAATTGCCGATCAAGCTGTGTGGGCTGAGCCACTGTTTCCGCACCGAAGCGGGAGCTGCGGGGCGTGCGTCGCGAGGTCTGTATCGCGTGCATCAGTTCACCAAGGTCGAGATGTTTGCGTTCACCAGCCCCGAGCAGAGCGATGCGATGCACGAGGAGTTGCGCCAGACCGAATGCGAGCTCTTCGACGCGTTGGAGGTTCCCTACCGCATTGTCGACACCGCCAGTGGCGATCTCGGCGGACCGGCTTACCGCAAATACGATCTCGAAGCCTGGATGCCCGGTCGCGGCGAAGCGGGTGAATGGGGCGAAGTCACAAGCACAAGTAACTGTACCGACTATCAAGCCCGCCGCTTGAACGTGCGTTACAAAACCAAAGGCGAAAAGGGAACGAACTTCGTCCACACGCTCAACGGCACAGCGTTTGCAACCGGCCGAGCGATGATTGCGATCATCGAAAATAACCAGCAGGCCGACGGATCGATCGCGGTTCCCAAAGCCCTGCAGCCTTGGGTCGGCAAAGAAAAGATCGGTTGATCGATCGGCCCACGCACGAAAGAGATCGTTTAACGGCAATGCCGTTCAACGAAGGAGCCTCGGACCGTCGAAAGAATTAGCGGCGGGATGTAGTGGACGAGGTTACGAGTCCCAGCGATTTGGTCTGATGCAAAAGGACTCGTAACCTCGTCCACTACGCATCATTGAACGGTATTGCGTTTAACGGCGTCGGCATCGCCTCGCGCCGCACTCGATATCCTTTAGCCGCGTGGGCATCGTCTTGCTCGCCGCCCTCGATTTCGTTTAACCGCGTGGGCGTCGTCTCGCTCGCCGCCCTCGATTTCGTTTAACCGCGTGGGCAACGCCCCGCGCGCGGCCCGTTGGGCACGCGGTTAAACCAGTGCCTGTGCCGGTGGATTGGTGCATGCATAACAACTGGAAGCACCTGCTACATTCCTCTTTTTTGCTCTGCTGACGCTCTTGAATACTCCCGTTTCCGTTCTGAAGAAATTTTTTGGTTATTCGGAGTTTCGCGCCAAGCAGGCTCAGATTGTCGACCACGTGCTGTCCGGTCAGCATGCGTTGGTGATCATGCCGACCGGGATGGGCAAATCGCTCTGCTTCCAGATCCCGGCGCTCATGCTGGCTGCGGAATCTCGGGCCGCAAAGACCAAGCGGCGGCCACTGACACTGGTGATGTCACCCTTGATCGCGCTGATGAAAGATCAAGTCGACACGTTGGTTCGACGCGATATATCGGCGACGTTTGTCAATTCGTCGTTGGATCGCAAGGAGCGGAACAAGCGTTACAAGGAGATCGGCGAGGGGAAATACGATCTGCTGTACGTGACGCCCGAGCGATTTCGCAAAACCGATTTTTTGGAGCAGTTGTCGCGTCGCGAGATCCCGTTGCTGGCCGTCGACGAAGCGCATTGCATCAGCCAGTGGGGACACGACTTCCGGCCCGACTACACGCGGTTGGAAGAGATCCGCCAGACGCTCGGTAATCCAATAACGATCGCTTTGACCGCCACGGCGACTCCGCAAGTGCAGGCCGATATCGTCGCCCAACTTGGGTTGCAACCACACGAAGCGCGGACGTTCCACGAGGGAATCGATCGCCCCAACCTTTCGCTGAAGGTGCTCGATGTCTGGGGCGAAGACGAGAAGCTGCAACAGATGCTGCGGATCCGCGAGGAAGCCGAGGGAAGCGGGATCGTCTACTTCACGTTGATCAAGACGCTGGAACAGTTCAGCGACCGCCTGTTGTCGCGCGGCGTTCCGCATCTTGTCTATCACGGTGATCTTCCGCGTCACGAGCGTCGCCGCGTGCAAGACGAATTCATGCTGCAGCCCGATTGGATGGTCTTGGCGACCAATGCCTTTGGGATGGGCATCGACAAAGAGGACATTCGTTACGTGGTCCACGCCGATGTGCCTGGTTCGATGGAGTCGTATTACCAAGAGATCGGGCGAGCTGGCCGTGATGGTCTGCCGTCGCAGTGTACGCTGCTGTACGAGGAAGCGGATCTGGCGACGCAGATGGAATTCATCGGCTGGAGCAATCCGTCGGCGGAGTACTATCGCCGCGTCTACGATTTCCTGAACCACGACGCCGAGCAGATCCAGGCTTACGGCATCGAATGGCTCCGCGATCAACTGACGCGGAAAGACAAGCACGACCATCGGCTCGATACCGCGCTATCGATGTTGCACCGGTGGGGAGCGATCGAGGGATCGCTGCGGCCGCTAAAAGCCCGCGTGACCGGACCGATGCCGCCGCAATTGTCCGACCAGGATCAACTGGACGAAAAATTGCGTCGCGACCAGCAAAAACTGTACGCGTTGGTCCAATACGTGAAGCACGAAGGGGACCGCAAAGATTTCTTGAACGAGTACTTTGGCGTCGCAGAATCTCAAACGGAAGCTTGATTTCCGATACAATCGCTGGCGACAGCGTACCTCGGCTGTTTTCCGATTATCATAAAGTCTCGGCAGCTTGCGGCATTCTCCGTTGCCCCGCTGCTGCAGAAATGCTCCCGCCTCCCACCTGACAGCTTCTTCCGATGCATCATTCTTTGACCTTTAAGGCTCGTCTTTTCCTTTGCGCGATCAGCTTCTTGGTTGCTCATCCCGCGATCGCTCAAGACGACGACCTGTTCGACGATTTCCCCAAGCCTGGACTGATCGGAACCTATCTCGATGCCGATGGGCACACCGCGGTTCGCGTCGATTCGGGCCTCACCTTCGATTGGGCCGATGCCGCTCCCGATCCGCGGATCGATGCCAACAAATTTTCAGTGGTCTGGCAGGGGCAGCTCTTGGTTCGCACCGCCGGCACCTATCGCTTCGCCTCCGATTCGATCGGCCAAGTAAAGTTCGAAGTCGACGACGAAGTGCTGTTGGACTGTCAGTCGCCGCAGCGCGATTGGATCGCTGGCGAAGCGTTCCCGTTGCGAGCCGGGATGCACGACTTGACGATCCGCTTCCAAAAAACATCCGATGCCGCGGCGATGCGTCTGTTTTGGTCGAGCGATTCGTTTTCGTGGGAGCCGATCAATCCGGCCAACACGCTGCACGAGATCGAAGACGAACCCGAAGACGGCTTTGCTCGTGGGCACGCGTTGGCTGAAGCGTTCCGCTGCGCCGCGTGCCATGAGATCGGTGGTGCTTCACCGCCGTTGGACGCTCCGTCGCTCGAACGCTTGACCGGCAATCTACACCCGTCGTGGGTCGTCGATCGGCTGATGCAGTCGACCTCCGACGCCGATGCGTCGACCAAGATGCCCCATTTCGCAATGACTGAAAAGCAGAGCCAAGCGGTCGCGGCTTATCTGTTTGGATTGTCCAAGGACCAGTCGCCGAAGAAGTTGGCGGCGGTGAAGCAGCCCAAGCCGAAGCGGGGCCAAAAGCTGAAGAAACCCGTCGAGCGTGGGCATGACCTTTTTGTCGGCATGGGCTGTCTGGCCTGCCACGAAAAGGGAGGCCTGGGGACACAGGATTTGCTGGGGGGCGGATCGCTTGAAAAAGTCGCCGCGAAGCGACCTCAAGACTACTTTGCCCGTTGGCTGCTCAACCCCGCGGCGGTCAACGCTCATCATCGCATGCCGCGATTTGAGCTGTCCGCATTGGAAGCTTCCGATCTGGCGACCTATCTACAGCAGGACGCCGCAAAAAGTGATGACGCTGCTCAGCCGAAGTGGCTTGGCGATCCGGCGCTGATCGAAATGGGACGTCAATTAGTAAAGCAAAATCGCTGTGCGTCGTGTCACGAGATCGAAGAATCGCTTCGTCCCGCTCCGTCATTGGCCAAGATCGCTTTGACTTCGCAAAGCGATTGGTCGCAGGCGTGCGTCGGTTCGACCGGAGCCGATCGCCCGCATTACGCATTGGGCGACGAGGACCAGCAAGCGATCAAAGCGGCTGTCGACGCGGTCCTGCCGGACGCGGAAATTCAATTTAGTGGAGCCGATGTGTTGCGACGCAGCAATTGTTTGGCTTGTCATCCTCGCAACCTGGCCACAGGAAATGCGAAGCTCGCCTTTGCGATCGCCTCTGAAAACTCGGACGCCTTCGAACATGCTGCCGTGCTGACGCCGCCGTCGCTGAACAGCATCGGCGACAAATTAAAAGACGCTTCGCTGCAGCAAGCCGTTCGTGGCGAAGCTCCCAAGCGACGCCCGTGGTTGCAGGTGCGGATGCCGAAGTTCCGGTTCAACGCGGACGAAGCCGATCGCTTGGCTGATTGGTTCATCGCTCAAGACCGAATCCCCGCTCATGGCCAAGCCGAGCAACCGGCGCAGCTGAGCGAATCGGCACTGCTCGCCGTCGGGCCGCGTCTGGTTACCAGCAACGGTTTCGGATGTGTCAGCTGTCACAGTATCGGCGACGTTTCCCCGGCCAAGGCGCCAGTCAATTCGCGTGGTCCGAATCTGGCGGGGCTGGGCAAAGATGTTCGCAAGGAGTGGTTCGACCGCTGGGTTGCCGATCCGTTACGCGTGGTTCCACGCGTCGAAATGCCGGCGATCAAGGTGCCGGTCGACGGCGTGCTGCACGACAACTTGGATCAACAGATCGGTGCCGTTTGGCAGGTCTTGAATCTCGAAGGCTTCCGCCCGCCGCGTCCCGACGCGGTCCGAGTGGTCCGCCATAGTGGAAACGATCTCAGCGACGACACCCACGTTTTGACCGACGTATTGCGAGTCGACGAGACACAATACATCAAACCGTTTCTGATTGGGTTACCCAATCGACATAACATCTTGTTCGACCTGGCCGAAGCTCGGCTGACCGGTTGGTGGATGGGCGATACTGCATCGCAATATACCGAAGGCAAAGCGTGGCACTGGGAAGCGGGGGGCGTGAACTTGATCGACGCTCCAACATCCGATGCCGATTTTGCTCTGGTCTCCAAGACCTCGGGCGAGGTGCTGATGCCGATTCGCGAGCGGCAATTTATCACCGAGCCCGACGCGTGGCGTCAGACCGCGGATGGATTGCAATTCGAGTACCGCTTGAAGTTTCAAGCTTCCGACGATGTCGAGATCGTGGTCCCCGTCGAAGAGTTGTATTCCGTAGTCGCTGGAGAAAACGGAGCCTCGGGCTGGAGCCGACGAGTGGTTTCCGGCGAGGTCCCCGCAGACTGGACGCTACGGTTCCGCGCCGCTGGCGACGAGTTTCAACTCGCTGGCGATGGGAATTTGCGAGCGAAAGACAAAACCAAGCTGTACGTTGCTGCGGGGAATGAAGCGACAAAATTTGATCCGACAGGCAAGTTGTTGCTGCAGTCGAACCAGCCGGTTCAATTGAACTACCTCGCAGAGTTGCCAGTCGATCGCTTGCCGAAGTTCGACGCGGCGGATGACGATCTGCAATCGATCGCGTTGGATGTGGTGCCAGGCTTCAAGTCGATCCAGTTGCCGCTGTCGCACGAGATCATGCCTGTGGCGATGGCCTGGCGCGATCCGCAAACGATGTTCATCGCCGATCTCAAGGGACGTGTCTTCCGCGGCGAGGATACCGATGGCGATCAGATTCCCGATCGCGTGACGCAGTACAGCGACGAACTGGCCGCGCCGTTTGGTATCAGCGCTGGCGAAGACTACGTCGATGTGATCACGAAATATGCGTTGCTGCGTCTGTTCGACGACGGCCGCGTGGAGAACCTGGTGAGCGGATGGGGGCATACCGCCGACTATCACGATTGGGCCACCGGGTTGCCTCAAGATGCCGACGGCAGCTATTACGTCGCTCTCGCATGTCAGCAGGATACGCGGACTCAGCCAGCTGCTTATCTGCGAGGGACTGTGTTGCGGTTGAATCCGCGGCGGCCGAGTGCCGCCAATCCGCAGCATTTCGATATCGAAGTGCTCAGCGGCGGGCATCGCTTCCCGATCGGAATCGCCCGGAACCGTGGAGGCGATCTGTTTGTGACCGACAACCAGGGCAACTACAACCCGTTCAATGAACTCAATCATGTGATGAAGGGGCATCGTTACGGATTTATCAACCGGCTGGAACGCAAGGACGGATTTAATCCGCCGCTGACCGCACCGGCGATCGATATCCCGCACCCTTGGACGCGTAGCGTTAACGGGATCTGCTTCCTTGAGTCGCCTGAGGAGTTGGGCAGCGATGCGTTTGGTCCCTTCGAAGGGCATCTGGTCGGATGCGAATACGATACGCGGCGGCTGGTTCGCATGAGTCTTGAAAAAGTGGGCGACACGATTCAGGGAGCGGCTTATCCGTTCAGCTACGATCAACCGCCGACTGGCCCGGCGATGTTGGGGCCGATTTCCGCAGCGGTCTCGCCCGACGGAGCGTTGGTGATCGGCAACATCCGCGACAGCGGTTGGGGAGCGGGGCAGAACACGGGAAGCGTCGTGCGGATGGAGCTCGTCGAATCGGAACTGCCCGCGGGGATTCGAGAAGTGCGAGCAACATCGACAGGGTTTATCGTCGAGTTTACCGGAGAGGTCGCTGCGAATGCGGCAGCCGATTCGGACAACTACGCGGTCCAATCCTACACGCGAGAATCGACGCCCGCGTACGGCGGCGACGACAAAAACAACCGCTCCGAAACCGTGGCCTCGGTCGCTTACGATCCGGACAAGCGAACCGCAGTCATCGAACTGGCCAATCCACTGCGTCCCGATTACGTCTACGAATTCAATCTGAAGTCGATGGCAAAGTCAGACTCAGCGGCCTTCTTCCCCGACCGCGCGTTCTACACGCTACGAACGGTTCCTAAGTAGGATCGGTGGCACGTTTTGACTCCGGAGGAGTTCCCGTCGGTAGCTCGGGGCGTCAGCCTCGAGACCGTTCGAGTCAGTTTGTTTGCCATTCGATTCGGCGGACCTTGCCGCCGAGGCTCTTCTTCACCAAGGCGTTGCGAGCGGTTTGGTCGAGCTTGGGAGCGCCGCGGAGGTAGGTGTCCAGAATTCGCGGGACAATGATTTGCAACGCATGGGTGACGTCGGTGTCGGTCCGCATCAGCTTGCGGGAGCCGCCGGTGGGATCGGAAAAGCTGAAGTGATTGGCATCGTAGAACCACAGCAGATGTTTGTCCTTTGAAGGCATCAGCTTAAAAAAGTCACGGTGCCCGTTCCCTTGAATGTCGCGTGTTCCGGAGATCCCGACAAACGGAACCTCGACTTCGGAAAAGCTGTTTCGGTCGAAGAAGTTTCCGTTGGAACTCTGCGGACTCATGGCGATCCCCAGTCCGATGCGAGGTTCGGAAAGGTCCTCGTCGATGCCAACCGGTTTGACTCCGCAGCTGACCATCGCGGTGTAGGCACCGTAAGAATGTCCTAGGATCGCGATCTTCGATAGGTCGATGCGATCTCGGATTCTGGCGTCCGAACTGTTGAGTCGCTCGGCGAGATCGATCGCGAACCGTACGTCGAGCGGTCGGTTCTTTCTCGCCGTCATGTCATCGCCGCATTCCAAAAGAGCTTCCTTGAAGCCAAGCTTTTGGATTCGCATACGACGGCGGATGTCGTCGGTGTTGCTGGCGACGTGCTCCAGGCAGATCACAACATAGTCTTGTTTCGCCATTTCGGCGGCCAAGGCGTACAAACCATGACGACTGCCCGCCCCGCCGTGGGAAACCAGTACCAGCGGCTGAGCCTCGCGGCTATTCGGCAGATGAATCGCCACCGGAACATTGCGTTGGCGGGTTTCATCAAAATTCCTCGGCAGGTCGATGACCGCTTCTTGAGCGACGGCAAATCCAGCGGTTGCAAACAAGGTGGCGAGTAAAGTGGTTCGAAAGACCGAGGGGATCATCGGTTTCATCGTGATTCGTTCCAATCGAGTAGAGTCGTCGTTCAAACGGTTGGTGGTACCCGGGCGTTGCAGGTTCTGAATTTCCTGTGCAGCCGATCCGATGTCGCTAGCTCAGGCTTGCCCGTATGCGAAGCTGTAAGCGATTGTTCCGTTGGGATTGGTTGGGGCGAAATAGCATTGCGTTCACTTGGTGGCGTTGGCTGAGAGCGGTTGATGGTATCCCTTGGCCGGATAGGTTCGGCTGTTGAACGCGGTTCCCAGACCATCCCAACCAGGGCTGGGCTGCATGTATGCCGCGTCAGCCTCTTCGGCCACCACCGTTGCATCGGTCTCTACTTTGCCGCGTGCCGTCTTGCGATGAGTCTGCGGGCATGACGTGATTAGGCAATCGCGGAGCGTGATCGGTTGCTTCGCCTTGTCGTCGGTCTGTACCGCGGCGGTTCGCATGGCATGGAAAGTCGACCGGTCGACGGTGATCGGCCCGCCGTTGCACCACAGGCCGCACGATGCCCAACCAGAAAAGCAATTTTTCAGCGTGGCGGACTTCCAGATCCGGATGTTGCGCGAGTTGCCAAGTGCGATGCAATCGACAAGCTGGACGCCGTCGACCTTCAGATCGAAGCCGCCGTCCTGGTTGCGGATGGCTCGGCAACCCGTGAAGCGGACGTCCGATGTATTCCCTTCGACGACAAAGCCGTCACCATTCTTGTAACGCTTCTTCTGCAGCGGCATCAGGTTGTTCTGCGCCAGGCAGTCTTCAAACACAAACTGTGAGTTGGGGACGCCGCCGTTGTTGACGATAAAGCCAAACGGAAACAACTCCGTCTTCGTCTCCCAATAGGCGTCCCCTTCGGAGCAATCGGCCGTGCACTGCCGTAGGGTCACGCGGTTGCAACCTTGTTCAAATCGGAACCCATGTTTGGTGTAGCGGCGAAGATCGCAGCCATGCAACTGCAAGTCGTCGCAACCGGAGAGGTAGAACCCGTGCCGAAACCGCCGCATGTCGACGTCGTTGAAGACCAGGTGCGGACAGTTCGCTCCCTCCTTCCCGGCAGAGACCAGGACGCAGTTTTTGTAGTCCTCGATCCGCAGCCCTTCGAGAACCAGATACCCAGCTCCCGGTTTGATCTGCACTGCCGTGGCACCTTTGTCGGGTTTATCCTCCGACCATGTCGATATGAAGACCGGCAGGCCCTCTCCGCGGTCGACGCCCGCGATCGTCTTGGGGGATCCGTCGGCGCCTCCTTGAGTGATCGTCAGTCGAGCGTCCTTGTAGACGCCGCCTCCCAAAAGCAACCGATCGCCCGGCATCATCGTTTTGTTGACGACGTCCGAGAGTGCCTGCTGGTCCAGGGCGTGTTCCCAGGTGGAGCCATCCTTGCGTCCGGCCCCTTGCACAGTCAGATGGAAATCGGCGGCATCGACAAGGCACGGCAGGCAATGGCTTGCGATCAGGATCCAGGTCGCGTAGAGGGGCATCGAGAAGTTGGTGGTCCGCTTCATTTCAATTTCCGTTGGGGCCGCGGACGCCAGCAACCGTCACTGCGGAGCATGGCGTGGTGCGTCGAAGAGTCGGTAGATCGTTGCGTGCGAGTTTATTCGCTTCGCAGGATCTTTTCCATCTTCCGGCCTTTGGCGAGTTCGTCGACCAATTTGTCCATGTAACGGACTTTCTGTGTCAGTGGGGTCTCGATCTCTTCGATGCGATACCCGCAGATGACTCCCGTGATCAGGTGCGCATTAGGGTTCAGCTTCGCCCGCTTGAAGAATTGTTCGAATGTCGTGTTGTCGTCGATCTGTTTCTGCAACGCCTTGTCATCGAATCCGGTCAGCCAGCGGATTACTTGATGTAATTCCTCGCGACTGCGTCCCTTCTTCTCCACCTTCGCAAGATAGTGCGGGTAGACCGACGCAAAGGTCAGGTTCGCCATCCGATTGTCGTGGTCGCTGGTGGTGCCCATTCTGGGATACTCTTCCAAATCGCGGCGGTGCTGGATTGCCTCAACCGATTTTAACCATCGAAGGCCCTGAAAGTTCTTTGGTTTACGCGAAGAAATAGAAACAGGTGGGGACGGGAGCTGTTGGGAGCATCCGGTAACTGCTGGGCATCGATTGCGAGTTGGGCTGTGCCCGTTGGGAGCCCTGCCCTGGACCTGCTGTGCAAAACGAAATGTTTCCAAGTTTGTTGAGGCTGCGACGAATACTTCGTAGAAAAGTATCTTCCCTCAAGCCGGAGTGCCACCGATGTTTGGAATTGGCGTCTTGGAAATCATCATTATTGCGGCCGTTGGTTTGGCGGGAATCGCCATACCGTTCTGCATCGTTTACGCGGCAGTGCGTTTGGGGAACCGCGATTCCAAAAAGCGTGAGTAATCAAATGGTAAGGAGAGAAGGAGACATCCACGAAATGCTTGGCTAGCGTTTTCGATTCCTCTCCCAAGTTATGCTGTCTCTGCTTGCCGCCACCAATCTTATCATCGCTGCTGCGATCGATCTGCCAATAAACCCCGTCCTGAAGATCGGATCGAGATCAACCGGATCGACTGCGTGGCTCAACAGCAACAGTTCGGTCACGCCGCTTAGATGATTGCCGGGATGAGGTTGGCAGAATAGTTGACTCTTCCAGAGTCAATTTATGCAACCTCGCACCGGAGTGTCCGCCCTTCTGTCGCGCGACGTGGATCAATATCGGAAGATCATGTCCACTGTCACTCGGTCTTCCAAAACGTCTTTGAACGCAGTCAGGGGGAACTCGTAAGCGATACCAGCTTCGATATTTCCGCTTGGTTTAAACTTCATGCCAACATTGTGTGTGACCAAATCGTTGCCTTCGACATCGGTCGCCGCCAAGTTGAGCAGGTCTTGTCCCGAGACACCCAGTGCCAAACCGTTCTCCGCTTCATCGACCCAGTGCCACCAAGAGTTTTCGGTGAACAGGTAAACGCGGTCGGTCACCTTCATGTCAATGTGATTGTTCCAGTGGACCGTGGTGCTTTGAACCGATTGATCCACCGGCAATTGCCAGCCAATCGAGCTAAGAATGTGAGCGTTGCCACCCAATAAACGCTGACCACCGGTCGCGAAAAAGTGGAACTGGCCATCGCCGATAGCCTGAGACGATTGTTTGCTACCGAGTGGAATCTCGTAGGTGAAACCGCCGGACAGCAACGTTCCCGATTGTGTGTCGCGGATGAAGTTGTACTTCAGGCCCGCCGTCACATCCGCCCATCCGGAATCCAACAACAGCGTGTCCAACGCTCCTTCGCTATTGTCCAAGATGTATCCATCTTTGACCGCGATAAAGCTGAGTCGTTCGGTCAAAGCCATGCGGAACTGCAACGCAAAAAGTTGTACCGAACCGCCCGCAGGAATGTTCCCCGGGCCAAGCGTCGCGGGGAATTGATGCGTCATAAAGATGGGACGCAGTTCCGTCAAGTTGCGAGGATCTTCAAAGTGAACAAAGTCGATCATTGGGCTGATGAAGTCATCAAAGCAGTGATCGCTTGGACGCAGATGTTGTTTCAGCGAAGACAGCCATCCATCGGCGTCGTAACTCGCTGGCTCGTACCCGACCAGCCCCACTGGATTGGACTCACTGGTTTGCTCGGCTGAAACAAATGACGTCAAACAAAACACCATGACGACGGCAAGAGCCGAGACCTTCCAAACACAATTCATAATCCATCCCCTGTGCCGATGACATTGTCGATGACCGATCCACGGGGCCGATCAACTCGAACAACGCGCAGTTTTCATAGGGAAGCGAATCGACCGGCAGAGCCTCGCTGCTGCGTTTTGATATCAGCGAACAACACAGATTGCCAAGCTGCTATCAATCGCAGATCCGTCGTCACCCGAAGCCAAACCCGCTCTGCCTTCAGGCAAAATTGTGCGTTCCTGTCACATGAGCCGCACGCACCGCATCACCGAGGTACCAATTCGACTCCGCCGATAGCCAATTCCCTCAAGTGAACGCTCAACTTGAAACAACTCAACCATTCAAAAAAAAGACCCAGCGTCCACACAGCCCCTCTGGCTGCGACAACCCTTCCAGAAGAGTCGCCCTTCGGTGCAGGCAACATTTTCGCAGACGTCACACCCTACCATGCTCGCCCCGGCAAGCGATTTTGATGTGACCTGAAACGATACTTCGTCCCGGTCTGCGTTTGATTCCCGGTTGGGAACGCCCAGAAAGCAATCGCTGTGACTCTCAAGGCGTGGAAGGTGCCTGTGGCCACGTGGTTGCTCGTGACCGTACGGGTACCGAAAGAAAAAGGAATCGTCACCTCGGCCCCAAACCGAGAGCCGGATTAGACCGCGACGGTGCTTTGGATTCCGCGGCAGGCTTTTTTGATCGCGTCGGCGTCCAGCGAGAGATCGTGCAGCAGTTCCTCCCGTTCGCCGTGCTCGACGAACATGTCGGGGATTCCCAGTCGCGTGATGCCTCGGGTGTCCAGGTGCATGTCGTTAGCCGCTTCCAGGAAGGCCGAACCGAAGCCGCCTTGCAACGCACCCTCTTCGAGCGTGATCACATGTCCGCAGCTCTCAATCACCTCGGCGACCATCTCGCGATCGATCGGCTTGGCGAATCGGGCGTTGACCACGGTCACACTCATTTCCGATTCCAATTGCTTGGCAGCTTCTAAGGCTTGATCCAACAACGCTCCGAAGGAGACGATCGCCACGTCGGTGCCGCGTTGGATATATTCCGCTTTGCCGGTTTCGATCGGATCGGGTTTGCGCTGCATGTGCAGTGCCGAGCACTTGGGATAGCGGAGCGATGTGGCGACATCCGATTGGAGCGCGTAGTCGAGCATTGGGGCGAGTTCTTCCGAGTAGCCGGGCGCCATGACTGTCAGGTTCGGGAAGACACGCATGTATCCGATATCGAACAGGCCGTGGTGCGTTGGGCCGTCGGGACCGGTCAGCCCCGCGCGGTCCAGCATGAAGACGACCGGCAGCTTTTGCAGGCATGCTTCCTGGAAGATCTGGTCGTAGCTGCGTTGTAGGAAGGTGCTGTAGATGTCGACGATCGGTCGCATGCCCGCTTTGCATTGTCCAGCGGCGAAGGCGACCGCATGCGATTCGCAGATTCCGACATCGAAGAACCGATCGGGGAACTGCTCGCGAACCGGCTCCAATTTGTTGCCCTGGCACATCGCCGCAGTCATCACCGTCACTCGCTCGTCGCGTTGCATCGCGTCGCGGATCGCATCGCGAGCAAAATTGGTGTAGGCCGGTTGGCTGGAACCGCTGGCCGGGACCGGCTTGCCCCCTTCATCGACAAACTTCGGAGGGGTGTGGAAGTAGACGGGATCCTGTTCGGCGGGGACATAACCGCGTCCCTTTTCGGTCACGACGTGCAACAGCACGGGGCCGCTGAGATCCTTGACCATCGCCAGGTACTTTTTCAGCAGGCCGATGTCGTGGCCATCGATTGGACCGACGTAGCGGAAGCCGAGCTCCTCGAACATCATGCCGCCGAGCACGCCCGCTTTGACACCTTCCTTCATCTGAGCCAGCAGGCGTTCGGTCGGATCACCGAAGACGGGAACGTGGTTCAGTACCCGCGCCACCTCTTGCTTGAGGCCGGTGTAGAAGGGATTGCCGCGGAGCCGATCGAGGTAGCGGGCGACGCCGCCGACGCGCGGGCAGATCGACATCTCATTGTCGTTGAGGATCATCAACAGATCTTTGTTCAGTTCGCCCGCGTTGTTCATCGCTTCGAAAACGATGCCGCTGGGGAACGCGCCGTCGCCGATCACGGCAACGCTCTTGCGATGCGATTGCCCCGCCAGGTCGTCGCCGCTGGCCAAGCCAAGGGCTGTGCTGACGCTGCACCCGGCGTGCCCGGTCATGAACAGATCGTAGGGGCTCTCGTGCGGGTTGGGGTAACCCATCAGGCCACCTTTGGTGCGAATCGTCTTGAATTCGCTGTACCGTCCGGTGATCAATTTGTGCGGGTAGATTTGATGGCCGGTATCCCAGATCAAGCGATCGCTGCGGAAATCAAACACGCTGTGCAGAGCGATGCAGAGTTCGACGACGCCCAGGTTCGATGCGAAGTGAGCGGTGCGAGTGGCCAGCAGATTGCACAAGACATCGCGGATCTCATCGGCCAATTGGTCGAGTTGTTTGACCGAGTAGTCTTTGAGCGGTTCGGCGGAATCAAGCTGTGCGAGTAGTTCGTGCATCGTTAGCGGCTCCTTTGCAGTACATAGTCAGCTAACTGGGATAACCGTTGGCCGGTGCCGCGGAATAACTCCGCGTGCTGTTTGGCCGCAGTGACCAGTTCGCTGGCTTTGCTTCGGCTGGCGTCAACGCCGATAAATCCTGGGAATGTCAATTTGCCACGAGCGGCATCTTTGCCGCTCTGTTTGCCCATTTCGTCGCCGTCGCCTTCCCAGTCGAGGAGGTCGTCAACAATCTGGAACGCCAAGCCCAAGTCTCTAGCATAGTCCGTCAACGACGCGATTTGCGATTCTTGAGCCCCTACACTAATTGCACCCAATTGTAGTGAACATGTGAAGAGGGCTCCCGTCTTTCTGCGGTGAATCGCTTCGAGCCAGGCGAGGTTATGCCGCTCGTTTCGGTTTTCCGCAAGCAGGTCGTCCGTTTGGCCGCCGACCATCCCCGACCGGCCCGCTGATTTTGCGAGCACTTCGCAGGCGCGGACGGCTCGTTCGGGCTGGGAGATCCCAGTCGCTAGCGTCTCAAAGGCTGCCGTTAGCAGCGCGTCGCCGGCCAGGATCGCGGTCGCTTCGTCGAATTGCTTATGGCAGGTAGGCCGCCCGCGACGCAGATCGTCGTCGTCCATCGCCGGCAGGTCGTCGTGGATCAAGGAGTAAGCGTGGACCATCTCGATCGCTACCGCAGCGGCGATCGCTTCGCTGCGCTCGCCGCCACACGCCTCAGCCGCCATCAGGACCAGCGCTGGTCGCAACCGCTTACCGGGGCTCATCAGGCTGTAACGCATCGCTTCGTTCAGCTCGGGAGGGCAGCCCTCCTGGGGAGCTAGCGCCGCGTTGAGCGCCGCATCGATTTCGGGGACCAAGTCGGCTAGCGGGTTTTTTACGGGCGATGCGGGATTCGACATGTTGGGATCAAAACAATGGTTGGTTCGGCGATGCGACTTCGGCTTGCTGGTATCTCAATCAGCAGGCTCGAATGTTTGACGATGGGCTTTGAACAATGGTCGCCTTTCGCTCCGCGAAAGTGGGGTTGCTGATCGCACTTTCGCGGAGCGAAAGGCGACAAACCTAATCGTTCAAAAACTCGGTGCTAAAAAAGGTTGGCATTGTCGTCGGTTGATTTTTTGGATGCAGCGGCGCCGCGTCGGCGGCCGCGCCCTTGTTGCTTCTCTTCGAGCGTCATCTCCGATTCATCGAACGGTTCGGTGATCGGGTTGCCTTCTTTGTCGAAGCCGGTCAATCGTTCGATCCGCCGTTCGAAGCTGTTCAGCAGTTCTTGGCAATGTCGGATCGTGCGGACGCCCACTTCGTAGGCTTGCAGCGATTCTTCGAGCGTCAGGTCTCCACTCTCCAAATCGCGGACGATCTGCTGGGTCTTCGACAGCCCCTCTTCGAATTGCAGCGGCGGTGTGTCGTCGTTGCTGTTATCGGAGGCGGTTTCGCTGGTCTTGGTTCGAGCCGACTTTTTCTTCATGACGCTGCGTTGGGTAGTCTTCGCTTCAAGGTCCGGCGGGCAAGGCTGTGGTTGCCAGTTGCCGTCGGGACTATTGGGGAGAGTCGTTTCGTTTTACACCGACCGATTATTTGAAGTCGGCGAGGTCGCGATCGTACAGACGATAGGTCTTGGTGATCTGAGCTCCGCCCCGTTCGATCGAGGCACGCGACAGTTGATTGCTCTCGAGCACCCAAGAGAGTTCGCCTTCGGTCAGCCCGAACTTTAGGGCGTCGGGCAAGATCCGATAGATCGTCACAACGCCCAGTCCCCAGCGTTGGTATTCGGGCAGGACGTTGGTGCTGAGCAGGCGGGCGCGTTTTAAGTGGCGGCGTCCCAATAGTAGGCGCAGCCAGCCGAAGGGGAACAGTTTGCCATCGATCTTTTTAATCAGCGGGTTGTAATCGAGCAGCCCAAAGCAGGCGCCGATCGGTTTGCCTTTGATCGATGCGATGCTGGTCATCTCGGGCGTCACCAGCATCCGCAGCTGCTTGCTCTGGTGGTCGATCTCCGCTTCGGACAACGGGACGTAGCCCCAAGTGTTGACGAGCGATTTGTTGTAGATATCCAAGAACAAGCGGACGTCGCTCATGAAGTTCTTGCGGCTCAGTGGACGCGTTTCAACTTCAAATCGGCGAGCGACCTCTTCGACGACAAATTTAAGTTTGGGGTCGAGGTTGTCGAGCATCGATAGCTCGACATCGTACGCATAGAGATCCTCTACTTTGGCGAGCCCAAACGATTCGACCAGCGCCGGATAGTAGGGCCGGTTGTAGGTCATCATAAAAGTAGGAGGTCGATCGAAGCCATCGATCAGCAGACCACACTCGTAGTTTAACGAGGGGTTCACCGGGCCGCGCATCGCGTCCATTCCCTTATCGGCCAACCATTTCGCAGCGGCTTCGAACAGGCCGGTCGCCGCCTCTTGATCGTCTTCGCATTCGAAGAAACCGAAGAAGCCACGCTGCTCGTCGAATTGACGATTGTGAGCGTGGTTCACCAACGCTGCGATACGGCCGACGACCTTGTTACCGCGAGCTGCCAAGAAGGTTTGAATCTCGGCGTCTTGGTAGAATGGATGTGGCTTGAAATTCACCATCTCGCGTTGGTGCGAGCGGATCGGCGGAATCCAATTCTCGTCACCTCTATAGATTTGCCAGGGGAGAGATAGGAATTGCTTTTGATCTTTGCTCGATTGAACCGGCCAGATTTTCAATGTTTCAGTCATTAATTTGCGATGTATGTTTACAGGCACACGTTAGGGGGTTGCCACGTGGAAAGTGGCAGGTTGTTCCCTATCGATCAGCGGCAACATAGTGGTTGTTGAAGGGCATGAACGAATCTGTATTGGTGACTGGGGCGGCAGGTTTTATCGGATCACATCTCGTCGCAGATCTGGTGAAGCAGGGCCGACCCGTTCGGTGTCTCGTCCGAAAGACGTCGAATCGAAAGTGGTTGGATGGCTTGGACGTCGAAATGGTCGAAGCCGATTTGTCTGACGAAGCCCAGGTTTCAAAAGCTTTGGAAAACGTGGGTGCCGTCTATCATCTAGCCGGGGCAGTCGCGGGCACTCGCCAGCAACTCCAGCACGCTAATGTAACGTGTACCCGAGGTTTGTTGCAGGGCTGTGCAAAAATGCCAAATCCAGTGCGGGTGGTTCATGTCAGCTCGCTGGCTGCCGCCGGCCCTTCGACGCGGCAGCGTCCACGCCGCGCTACCGACCCGTGCCAGCCGGTCTCTCAGTACGGCCAGAGCAAGCTGGCTGGCGAGCAGGTGGCGTTGGAGTTCGCCGATCGATTGCCGATCACGATCGTTCGCCCTGGAGCTGTCTTTGGCCCTCGCGATAGTGAGTTTGCTCGACTGTTTCGGTTGATTCGCTCGCTCCGGTGCAATGTTTTGCTAGGCCTGCACGATCCACCTGTCGGGATGGTGCACGTCGCCGACCTGGTGAAGCTGTTGGTCGAAGCGGAGATGCAGGGAACCTGTTTGCAGTCCCTAGCCGGACCGATGCATTCGTATTCGGTCGAGGACGGCGTTTATTTTGGATCGGATCCAAACCCACTGTCATTTCGTGAGCTCGGTTTGAGGGTCCGCGGCATGCTGCAGCGGCCTCATGCTTGGACGATTCCGTTGCCCGTCACCGCGGTTCGACCGATTGCGTTGATGAGCCAGGTGGTCGCTCAGGTGAAGCAGCAGCGAATCACATTCAATCTCGACAAGTTACGCGAGGGGGCTCAGGACGCTTGGACCTGCGAGGTCAAGCGCGAGTTTGCCGAACTGAATTGGCGGCCGCGGCGTTCGATCGACGAACGATTCCGCGAAACGATCCAATGGTACTTCGACAACCATTGGCTATGATGTGCGGATCTCCACGTTGCCCTCTCGATTGCGTCTAAAATGCCACTGACCATCACCAGCCGTTCGAATCCCCGCTACCGCGGATGGGTCCAATTGCGATCGCGGCGGGCGCGGAAGCGGAGCGGTGAGTTTTTGATCGACGGAGCGCGCGATACGCTTCGCGCGATCCAGTCGGGGATTTTGCCGCGCGAGATATTATGTTCGGCGGACTGCGATCTGGAGGCTGTCGCTGCCGAATCGGAACTTGGGCAAGTACTCGCTTGGGCCGAAGCTAACGATGCGCTGATTCGAGTTGCCTCCGCCCTGTTCCCCGCAGTCTGCTACGGTCAACGCGATTCGCACGTCGTCGCGGTCGCATCGGCTGCCAGTTCAGCGTCACTGGACGGGCTGTCGGTTCCGCAGGCTCCTTTGATTGTGATTCTCGATGGGATCGAAAAGCCGGGGAACGTGGGAGCGATCTACCGGACTGCTGATGCGGTTGGAGCTGACGCGGTGCTGCTGACCGGCACCACGACCGATCGGTTTAATCCCAACGCGATCCGATCGAGCGCGGGGACCGTGTTTGCGATGCCGACTGCGATCGGCGATCACGATGCGGTTGCGAAGTGGTTGGCGGATCGGAAGATCGAAGTCGCGTTGGCTCGCGTCGATGGCGAGTGTTCCTATTGGGATCTTCCGCTGACCGAAGCGATAGCTATCGTCTTTGGCAACGAAGCCGAGGGTTTGGGAACACAGTGGGAGCGGGCGCCGCACGAGGCGTTTCGGATCCCGATGGCGGGGATCGCTGACAGTCTAAACGTGTCGGTGAGTGCTGCGGTCGTCCTGTTTGAAGCGAAGCGGCAGAGGTTGAGCAACGTTTGATCCCCGTTTCGGGGGCTCGAATTGAGAAGCGTGCGTTCTAGGTAACCCTGTCAAAGTTTACCGGCAACGCCGCGTTGCTAGCACTCTAATAATCCGCAAAACAAGCGATACATTCGTTACAGCTTGCAAGATTATTGAATTCGGGCCAATGCATCTCCCGATACCATTCGTGACGATCATTGCAGCCCGCTTGTAATGGTCGATTTCGAGGCGACTGCCAGGGGGGCGGTCGATGTCGAACTCACGACCTCATTGGACAGTCAATCATGCGTTGGCCACAACGACGATGCCTTGCCAGGCATCTGCGGCGTGCTGCCCTTGTGTCGCTCATCACAGCGACCAGCAATGGCTTCAGCACCGCCGATCAGCCGCAAGCCAAACTTGCTCCTGTGCAACAGAATCAGTACGCGACGCCAGCGCTGAGCGAAGAGGTCCGAGGGCCGATTTCCAAGCCGCGTATCATCGCTTACACCGCGGCCGAGCAGGTAGGGGAAGACGCATCGAATCGCCGCAGCGTGCGATTGATCGATAGCCAAGTTCAGCACAATCCGCTGGCGGTCATTCAAACAGCCGCTCCCGATTCGACGTCGACACTGGAATTCCGCACACCAGCCGCCACTGTGGTTCCTAAATCGAGTGGCGATATGCCCTCGATCTCGAGGCTGAATCTGCGTTCGAAGGCGTTGAAAGAACTTCCAACAGCCGAAACTCGCAGTCTGTTGACGATCGTTCCGCCGCCGAGCCATGCGCCGGTTGAAGAGGAGGCGGGGATTTCGTTCAGCATCTCGGATGAATCGCTTTCGATCCCCGAACTCGCACCAGAAACCGCTCCCGTCGAATTGGTTCGACCGGGCCGAGCGGCGATCGTCGAAGTCGTCGATTCTCCGATAAGTCCCCCGGCAGTTGTGTCGGTTGTTGAATCCGAAGAATCGGCAGAGCAAGAGCCCATTGCCAAGAAGCCCGAGCCAGCGGTGGAAACCGAAGTCTCTCCGAGTGGTCAGACTTGGAAGATGCCTAAAATCAGTCCACTGGTTTCCGCCGATCGGGGCAATCCGCTGGCAGAACGCAAGCTGAGCTCGAGCGGGGCGGCCGAAACTGCGTCGCGGCATGCAGCACCACAAGGTGTCGTGAGCACCGCTCCTGCTGGGCTCGCTCCCAAACCGCTAGCTCAACACAGTGGGCATCGTCGCATCGCAGAGTTGCCCGAAGCTGGCTCGGCCGAAGAGGTTGCTACGCCTGCGGATAAATCGGTTGCGATGTCGCTGGAATCAATTCCGGCTCCAGCGCTCGTCAAAGAATCCAAGGTTGTCGTCGATGTGCCGCAGCCTATTGCCAAGCCCAAGTCGAAGCCGGTGGTGGATCCCGCAGTCGTCGCGATTAAGTCGACGATGGATCCTGCTGCCAGCCTTGTCGCGCGTTCGCAGTTTGTTGTCAGCGTCGCCGAGAGCCGCGTGTTGTTTGCCGGGGACCGGATCGTCCGGGTGTCGGTCGAGCATCCCGATGTGTGTAACGCTGTGACGACGGGCAAAGAGAGCGTGATGGTCGTGGGCCGCAAATTGGGCCGCACGCGAGTCGCGATTTGGACCGAGAGCACGCCCAACTTAGAACCCGATTTGTACGTGATCCAAGTGGATGGCGAACAAGGTGAATCCGAGGACCAGCAACTGGCGGGGAAGATGAGCGCGACGGTGACGTCGATGTTCTCCGATGCCCAGGTCACGGTCCAAGTTGTCGAAGACGGGTTTGTGGTATCGGGAACTGCGGAAACGGAAACGCAAGCAAGAAAGATCATGCAGGTCGTACGCTCAGCGTGTTTACGCCGTGTGCGAGATGAGATCGTTGTACGTTAGTCCTGGGTTTGAAATTTAAGGTTTCGAGAGACCTTGATCTCTCACGGAAGTAAACCTTCGAGGCAGAGAAATGAAGAAGTGTGATATGACACAACCGCGAACTCTCCGGTTGCCCCCAAGGGCAGCGTGCAACGCAACCTTTGTAGTGGCGATCCTGCTAGCAGGAACCGCATCTGCGCAGGGGTGGCCATTCAACGACGCCCCCGAACCGGTTGGATTTGGAATCCTGCAGACTGCAAATCAAGCTGCAGTTGGTCAACCCGATCACGGCGGCAGCGGCGTGATCATGTCGGCCGAAGCATTGGAACTGGGCCCCGGCGAAGAGGTTATCGGTGGCGATCCGATCCTACGACAATCGGGGATCATTCGCCAACCTGCTGGCGGCGGCGTCTCGGGCGGATCCCATCTACCGCTGAATCAATCGGGGCACGGCGCCCATCGCCGCCCACGTGGCCGAACACACTTCGGACCCAACGACTGCTATGACTGTGCTTGGGGCTGTCCCGACGGTTGTGCTCCAGCATTTTACGGCAGCTTCGACGGACTTTATTTCACTCAAGGTGATATGGATTCCGCGAACTACAGCAGCAACCCTTTCGGATTTGTCGGCGACGACTACCAGCCCGGCGTGCGTTTCACCGTTGGCCGAATGTTTAATTGCTCCGATGGGTTTGAAACGACTTTCACTGGTCTGCTGGAATGGGAATATGGTGGCAACGATTTAGTGACCACCGCCAATGAACGCCAAGACTTCAAAACTCGATTCAACAGTATTGAGTTTAACCATCGACAATGGGGCTGGGATGTGATCTCGACCGTCGCAGGTGTTCGCGTCATTCGTTACGAAGAGCGATTTGATATGACATCCGATGATCCCCTTAACAGAACTCTTGGACGGGCATACCAGCATGACATCGATAACACGATGGTCGGTGCTCAGTTGGGGCTCGATCTGATGTATCCGGTGATGAAACGGCTGATGGTTGGAAGCCGTATTCGCGGCGGACTCTATGCTAACTTTACCGATACTGACATCGGCCTAATCAACTTTTCGGATGTTCGCTTTGCAAGTTCTGCAGATCACACCGACATTTCAGGCTTGATCGAATACGGCATCTCGGCCGACTACCACTTCACCAACTTCCTCTCCGCCAAGATTGGCTACGAGTTCTGGTACTTGATGAACGTCAGTACGGTTGCTGCGAATCAGTCGGCAGCATTTGTTTCCGGCGAAACCGACGAGGTCGGATTCCACGGTGCGACAGCTTCGGTCGAAGTTCTGTTCTAAGCGAAGCCGCGGTCTCGACCGCAGCATCGAATCGAAACGACGCGCACGCTTGCAAGCTCTCTGCCCTTGCAAGCGTGTTTGCGTTTGTACCCATCGCTTAAGGCGGATCTCGCCCCGAGCCAGCCGAACAGCCAGCCCAAATCACTAGGCAAACTCTCGCGTCACAGAAATCGGCAACCCGATGCGTGAGCGAGTGATTCGCATGGTTTCTCTTTCACGCGTCGGGTTGCCAGCAATCCTCCGACACAAACCGTGATTTCCCGTAGTGCTAAACCGGGGCAAATCACTGTTTCAATTTGAGCTATCAGCCGCCATGCGCAAGCGTAAGGTTGTCCAAGGGAACCGGACGCTAACGCGTGGCGGCTAATCTGGCTAGGCTCAAACAGTTAACAGCACTGGGTGGCAAATTCTCAGTGCAAGACATGTTTGTGATTTCAGCCTACAATGGAGCATCGGAACGACCTGCGTTCCCGTTGTTCAATACTGCTGGCTTAGCGAAACATGTCTATTATTGGGTTATTGCTGATTGCTGCGGGGCTCGGTCAAGTGACCGTCGACCGCGTCGATGGGCAAAGGGTCTCGGGCGAATGGGTGGCGATCGACGAAAACGCGATCTCGATCCAGACCGCCGGTAAAACCGAACAGTTCCCGCTCGAATCGGTCGTCAAACTGCAACGCGACGCCGATTCATCGACTTCCCCCACCGCGGTCCGCGTCGGGCTGGCCGACGGCAGCCAATTGCTCACCCGCGACGTGAAGATGCAGGGCAAGTCGGTGGAGATCGATCTGCTGGGGGCCGCGGCCGACGACGCTCTGTTGAGTGTCCCCGTCTCGCAAGTCGCGTCGATCCGCTTCCGCCCTCCAGTCGCCAAAGCGATCAACGATCAATGGGAGCAGAAGCTGGGGGCCGACAAGCCGTCGGACACCTTGGTCGTGCGAGCGGGCAACGATCAATTGGACGAAGTCGCCGGGACCGTGCTGGCGATCAACCGCGATGCGGTCTCGTTCGATCTTGGGGGCCAACAGGTCGAAGCTCCGCTGGATCGCTTGGAAGGGATCGTCTTCCGCAGCAGCGACGGCGACGCGGCACGCATTCAAGCTCAGATCACCGACGCCGGCGGATCGACTTGGTCCGCTAGCAAAATCACCGGCCAGGGGAAGACGCTGCAGCTGGAGACTCCCGCCGGCATCTCTCGCTCGATCCCCTTGGATCGGATTCACCAAATCGAATTCCGCGGCAACGTGCGAATGCTGCGAGCCGCCGACGCGGCAAACGTCTCTTTCACCGCTGCGATCGGCGGGCTTTTGGATCCCGAATTTTCCAAGTCGATGTTTGGCCCGCGCGATGTCGCTGCGGGGATAGCGTTGTCGGCTGGTTCGGAACTGACGATCCGGTTGGGCGACGACGACCGCTTGTTCGAAACGATCGTCGAAACTCCCAACCGCTCCTTCGACGGCGGCGTCGTCCGTTTGGTGATCCAGTTGGACGATGATGCGGCGTTGGACAAGAAGCTGACGGCGGCGGAATTGCCCGAAGCGATCCAATTGGATGTCGCGGGGAAACGACGGATGCAGATCCGCGTCGAATCGGGGCAGGATAGTTCGACCGGAGATGCTCTTCTGCTCAGGAAACCGAGGTTGCGAAAATGATCGACCGGAAATCGTTTTTAGCCGCGTGTCTGCTTGTCGCCCTGCCGGCAACCAGTGGGGCTGCGGATGTCGATGCAAGTGTTTTGAAAGCCGAAGCGGATCGGATTGCGGCGATCGCCGAGGCGACCAAGTCGGCTGTTAGCGTGTTTGTTCCTAGCGGAGCGGGGGGCGGCAGCGGAGTGGTCATCGATCCCGAAGGTTTCGCGCTGACCAATTTCCACGTCAGCAGCCCCGCGGGTGCCTACATGGTCTGCGGGATGGCCGACGGGAATCTATACGACACCGTGATCGTGGGAATCGATCCGGTCGGCGACCTGGCTCTGGTCAAGCTGCTGGGACGCAGCGACTTCTCCGCCGCAGAGCTAGGTAACAGCGACCGCGTCCAACAGGGCGATTGGTGCATGGTGATCGGCAACCCGTTCCTGCTGGCCAACGACCTGCAACCGACCGTCACCTGGGGATTGATCAGCGGCGTCCATCGCTATCAATATCCGTCGGGAACGCTTTTGGAATATGCCGATTGCTTGCAAACCGACGCGTCGATCAACCCAGGAAATTCGGGCGGTCCGCTGTACGCCGCCGATTCGAAATTGATCGGCATCGTCGGCCGTGCCTCCTTCGAAAAACGGGGCCGCGTAAACGTTGGCGTCGGCTATGCGATCTCGATCAACCAAGCCAAGAATTTCCTCGGCTATCTGCACAGCGGCCGGATCGTCGACCACGCCACGCTAGGTGCGACCGTTGCCACCGACGAAGGGAAGGTGATCGTCAGCAACATCCTCGAGAACTCCGACGCCTACCGCCGCGGGCTGCGTTACGGTGCCGAAATCCTGGCGGTCAACGGCCGCGACGTCGCGTCGGCTAACGATCTGCAAAACGTGCTCGGCACGCTTCCCAAGGGCTGGCGAGTGCCGATCAGCTTCCGCCACGAAGGCCGCAACGTCGACACGATCGTCCGCTTGGCGGGCGTCCACGGCCGCGATGAACTGCTGGAGAAGATGGCCGCGTCGATGCCGCCACCTCCACCCCGACCGAAGCAAAAGGAAGGGGACGCCGAGAAGGATCAGATCGCCGCTGCAAATGCGCACGACGCCGAACTGCCCGCGTCGGTCGAAGCGGTTTACGAAGCCAAACATGGATACGCCAATTACTACTTCAATCGACTGCATCAGCAGCGGTTGTGGGAGTCCTTAAAAAAGCACAGCCCCGATGCGTCGGGATCTTGGACGATCGAAGGCCCGACCGACAACGATGGCCCCGTGCTGGAGTTGACTCTGGGCAAGCAGGTCTCGATCGCAACCGATGGTGGCCAACCGACTCTCCTCGACCCGACCGCTCTTTACGACGGGATCGATAGCCAGCAATTGCCCGCTTTCGCCGCTTGTCTGGACGCGTGGCATCGGATGGTTGAATTGGGGCCGGATCGATTCGGTGAGGTCTATTATCTGGGGACGATGCCACTGCGTGGCGAATATCCGCTCCGCGACGTCTTGGTCGGCACCTCCGGAGAACTCGAGTCATGGTTCTACTTCGATCCGGAATCGGGGCGGCTGGAAGCTGTCGAATGCTGGGCCGATCGCTTTCGCGACCCGGCGGAGTTGTTGATCGAAGCGGGGGACAATAATCAACCCGTGGGACTGTCGCTCTACTTCGGCGAGCGACGGGCTTGGCGGATGCAGGTCGAACAATGGAAGGCGTCGGCAAATGAACAATAGAATTCGATGCGTGATCGTGGCGTTGCTGGCGACGCTGGTCCTGAACACCGCCACGCTGCGGGCTCAGTATCCCGTCAAAAAGACGATCCAAGACGCGCGGCGTAAAGTCGTGAAGGTCTACGGTGCCGGTGGGCTGGGAGGTTTGGAAGCCTATCAAAGCGGTTTCCTCGTCTCTCCCGAAGGGCACATCGCGACGGCCTGGAGCTATGTCCTGGACGTTGATCCCGTGGTGATCCTCGACGACGGGCGACGCTTCGAAGCCGAAGTTGTCGGATTTGAACCCCAGTTAGAACTGGCGGTCTTGAAAATCGAAGCGGGCGATTTGCCCTACTTTGCGATTCGCGAGGTCCCACCGACGCAAGCCGGCCAGCCGGTGCTAGCGATCAGCAACCTGTTTAACATCGCCACCGGACGCGAGCCCGCGAGCGTGATGCAGGGCTACGTCGCGGGCGTTGCCGAATTGGACGCTCGCAGCGGCGTCTTCAAATCGGCTTATCAAGGCGAGGTCCTGATCTTGGACTTGGTCGCCAATAACCCCGGCGCGGCGGGAGGTGCTTTGGTCACGCGAGCTGGCGAATTGGTCGGCATGCTGGGGAAGGAACTTCGCGACGCGCGTAGCGGTGCTTGGTTGAACTACGCCCTTCCCGCAACGACGCTGCGGCCGCGGCTGCTAGCGATCGTCTCGGGCGAAGCGATCGTTGAGCCGCCAAAAACGGAGCTGTTGGCTCGCGACAAATCGCATAATTTCCAAACGCTGGGGTTGTTGATGGTCCCCAATGTCTTGGACCAGACGCCCGCTTACGTCGACGCCGTCGTGCCGAAATCGCCCGCCGCCGCGGCGGGGCTGAGGCCCGACGATTTGATTCTGTTGGTCGGGAAGGTCCGGATCGAAAACCAGGACCGCCTGTTGGAGCAGCTGCGTAGCATCGATCGCCGCGATCCGGTATCGGTCGTCCTGCAGCGGGGCTCGGAAATCTTGTCGCTGAGACTGGTTCGATAGTCAGTTAGGATGAAACACATGAGACAAAACAACCAGTCGCCGCGGCCAGGCCGCCGGTTTATCACGCCGTTTGTTGCGGGCCTTGGGCTGGCCGTCGCGGTTGCCGCGTCGCTGTCGCCGAGCATCGCAAACGCTCAAGACGCCGAATACGCAGCGATCCAACAAGCGATCCAACAGACGGCTGGTGCCGTCGTGCAGATCGAAACGATCGGAGCTTCGGCATCGCAGGGAGAACTGACCCTGGGAGCGCCGATCTCGGGAACGCGGATCGATGACCAAGGGCATATTCTGACCAGCCTGTGGGGCTTGGAAGAGACGCCGGCGAGCATCTTGATCGTCGAAGCGGATGGTTCGCGGCAGCCAGCCGAACTTGTCGCGCGGGACTTCAGCCGCGAACTGGTGCTGCTGAAAACAAAGCCTAGCGGTTCGGGGAACCATGTCGCGTTGCAACGCAAGGAAAAGGTGCGAGTTGGCCAGTGGGCGATCGCAGTCGGCCGCGGGATCGCGCCGGAAACTCCTTCGGTTTCGATCGGCATCGTCAGTGCCACCGGGCGGATGTACGGCCGAGCCGTTCAGATCGATGCTCGAATTTCACCGTCGTTTTACGGCGGTCCAGTCGTCGATATCGAAGGCGAAATGATCGGAATCTCGGTCCCGATGAAACCCGAAGCCGGTTCGGCGGGAGAGAAGTCGGACTGGTACGATTCGGGGATCGCCTTTGTCGTTTCAGCCGAAGCAATCGCCAGCCGGATCGACCAAATGAAGGCGGGGAAAGACATTCGCGCGGGCAAGCTGGGGATCGTACCGGCCAGCAAGATGCCATTTTCCGATGACCGCACGCTGTCGGCGGTCCTGGCCCTCTCGCCAGCGAAACGAGCCGGCATTCAAGCCGACGACGAACTGTTAGCGATCGATGGAGAAGCGGTCCGCTGGAACGCTGATATCAAACAACTGCTGGGGCCACGCGATGCGGGAGAGGTCTTGAAAATCAAGGTCCTCCGCGACGAGAAGGAACTGGAATTCGAGGTCGAATTGGCCGCTGATATCCCCGCTTTCCGGCCTCGCGTCCTCGGCGTGCTGGCCGATCCGCAGGGCGAATCGCTGGAAATCACTTACATTTTTGACGACTCAGCCGCCGCCAAGGCGAAGCTGCAGATCGGCGACACGATCCAAGCGATCGATGGCAACAAGATCGACGACGTCGATCGAGCCCGGTTGTTGGTGATGACACATCCTCCCGGCGAGGACTTGGATTTGACAGTCCTGCGCGACGGCAAACCGTTGGACGTTCGTTGCGACCTGCAATCGACTCCCGCAACCGTCGTTGCCGAACTGCCCGAACTGAAGGATCCGATCGGCGAAGAGGCTTGGGAGATCGTCCCCCGTTCGCTGCCCGACGTCTCGAACAAGAGTTGTCTACTGAAGCCGAAGGGAGACAAAGGACCGCAGCTGGGCCTGTTGGTCTTGTTGGCTCGCCCGGGTACCGAGAAATTGGAACCGTTGGTCGAAGCATGGCGCAGCGTCGCGGCGAAGCATCAATTGGCGATCCTGGCGATCGGGCCGGCCGAAGGCGATCGCTGGAAGCCCGCCGAATCGGACGTGATCGTGCGGTTGATTCAACAGACGCAACAGGCGATCAACGTCGCGCCGCAACAGATCGTCGTCGGCGGTTTCGGAGCGGGAGCGGAGATGAGCATGTTGGTCGCGCTGCGTGACCGCGAACTGGTCCGAGGTGGCATCGCCGCTTCGGGCAGCCGCCCCGGCGGGTTTGCGTTGAGCGAAAACGATCCCGCCTCGCCGGTCCAATTTCTTGTCGTCGGCGGAACCGAGATGCCTGTCTGGGGACGCGTGATCGCCAACGTTGGTTTCCCCGTATTGCAGCAGCCATCGACGGAGAAGGAACCGTTGGCGGATGACCCTAAAGTTCGCGATGCGGTCGGACGTTGGATCCGATCGTTGGAACGGATCTGATCGCCGATGAGCAGTGAAAACAAAATCGACATCCAACGCGTGCTGATCTTGATCGTCGCGGTCGTTCTGCTGGCGTGGGGCGGGATCGGCGAATTGATGAGCGATCGACTGGGCCAATCGGTCTCCAACGCCGCCTTGCTGCGGGTTGGATTTGTGCTGTTCGCATGTTGGGTCGCCTACCCTGTCGTCCGTCGCCCCACGGCGTGGCTGGCTCCTGGGGCGACAGCGATCGGAGTGATCTTGATCGGTGCGGCGTTCTTCAATCCCAAATTGCTGATCGTCTTGATCCCGCTGTTCGGTTCGCTGCTAGCGTTTGGAGCGTTCATACGCTACTTCCGCTCTTCATAGCTGGCGTTTGCGCCGCCATCGGTCTGGATCGCGAAGCGTTTTTCACCTCTTCCGATCCACTTCACCTCTCGCCGGCGGCCTTCTGGGGACGCGGTTTCACCAGGGGGCGGAACGTTCGCTTTCGGTTCGCCGCGGCTCTGCGAAAACGACTTTGGCCAGCCGCCGAGTTGTCCGTTGGCACACGCGTTCGACTCGCTGCTGGCTGCGCAACGCGCCACCGTAAGCTACGCAGAATCGTGAAGACCAACAAAATCGGAAAAAACCGTATCGGCTGCATATTCGTTTGGCCGAAAACTAGACAGGAAACAGGTTTGCGCTAGGCATCGCTGCTCGGCTGAAACCCGTTACCGTCAAAACGCATTTGCCGATCAGGCAGATCGATCCAGAAGGTTTTTGTTAGGTGGCAGCGACACTGGTCTCAGACCGCTTTCACCGGTAGAGAATCGCAGCAAGAGATCCAACGGGATCCACAAATTGAACTTAGGGAGGGGGGATACCATGCGACGACTATTTGTCGGTATGGCAATGATGGCAACGATGTCGATGCCGCTGAGTGCGTGGTCGGGAGATCGCGAGATCGCCGAACAGATTATTGCAAAGCTGAAGACGCATCGCGACTCGGGCGCGTTGAAAGATTTTAAGGTCGACCTGAAGGTCAACGATGGCGTGGTTGCCTTCAATGGCAGCGTCGCTTCGGCGACTCAACGCAAGTTGGTGCTCGACGCAACCAAGAGCGTCGATGGCATCAAAGACATCGTCGACGGGATGCAACTGCCTGCTGCAAATGCAAGCAAAGCTGCACCATCGTCGGCACCTACTTTGGTAAAGACGAAGCCTGCTGTTAAAGCTGTACCAAGCAGCAAGGGTGTTTCTTCGATCAAGATGCCGCAACCGGTAATGATCGTCGACGCCAACGCGACTGGCGTTGTCAAACCCGCTGCCGATATCAAGGCTCTGGGGCTCGTAAAGCCGACCGGTCAGGTGATCGCTCCCGAAGCGATGGTTCAACCTGTCGCCGGTCCTGTGACTCAATTGGCTTCGTCGGTCGAACCGATCGAAGCTGGCGACCGCGACCGCGAACTCAACGCACGGATCACCAAGGCTTTGACGCAAGCAAAGCAAGATGGTCGTCTGCGTGGATTTGCAATGGACATCACCACCAACGGTGGCGAAGTTTGGTTGCAAGGCCGCACCGTGACCGCGGAACAACGTCAAACGATGTTGGAAATCGTTCGCAACGTGCCAGGTGTCAACAACGTTTTGGATGACATCAAGGTGATGATGCAAGGCAACGGAGCTAAGGTTCGCCAAGCATCCGATTCGGTTCCCGTCTTCGCTGCGGCACCGGTTCCAATGCCATCGCCAGGACTTGCTCCTGCGTCGGTTCGTCCCGTTCCACGCCCCGCGGTTGCTCAAGCAGCACCACACGCTGGAATGGCTCGTTCGCCAGCACGCATGATGCCGGTTCCTTATCGTCCTAGCACCATGCCACAACCGTATGCCAACGCATCTCACGGAATGGCAGTTAACCGCGCGTCGATGATGGGTGGTCAACCGATGCCGATGCAACCTGCATCCGCTGGAATGGCTTATGGTTCGCCACGAACCGATCAGCCCAACTTGCCTAACTACGCATGGCCCGGCTACTCGGCTTACCCAAACTACGCCGCGTTGTCGTACCCCAAGCAGTACAGCCCATCGGCTTGGCCTTACATCGGCCCGTTCTATCCTTATCCCCAAGTGCCATTGAACTGGCGTAAGGTGACACTGGAATGGGACGACGGATGGTGGCAGCTGGACTACTCTTCGAAGTCTCGCTAACCGTCATTCAGAGAACCCCTTCTGAACCGCTTGCGATGAAAGGCCCTCGATATCATGTCGAGGGCCTTTTTCGGTTTCTAGCGGACCTTCTTTGCGAGCAAACGCAAGCTCTATCCGCGGCGGCACATCGAACTGCGATCCCTCTGGCTCGCTTTCGATCACTCTCCGGCGCGAGATCGCCCGCTGACAAAAGACGCCCGCTGACAAAAGACGCCCGCTGACAAAAAACGCCCGCTGACAAAAAGACGACCGCTTCGAAACGGTTCTTTTGCTTTTGGGCGGCCAGTCGACGCGTCCAGTCGCTCAGTCCTCTCGGCCTGCCGGGCGGGTTCTGCCCTCCCACTGCTGCGGTCAGGATCTGGCTGGATGCTCGTTCAGAGAAGCCCCCGGATAGGCGATCAACGCAGCTCTAACAAGCGTTACGCTGCGTTTCCCGCCCTCTGGGTAGCGGGCCGAAGAGAGTCGAATGGGAGCCGCCCGCGGCGTTTCGAATTGCTAGCGGCAAGGAATTTGACGGATTACCTGAAAAACCCGCAAGATCGTTACAAGTTTACACGATAGATAATATTGGAAACAGGATTTCCATAAGCAGCTTGCGTGCATCAGGAAGAGCACTGCATCGGCTGCTGGCGACGATGGATAGTCAACCGCGAAGGACTGATTGGATGAATCGCAAAGGATCACAGACCCTCCTCACCCTGCTTGCCGCATTGGCGGCTGTCAGTTCAGCGGGTTGCTTTGGTGTTAACTCAGGGGCAACGTTGGGAATTTTCGGATTCCCGATCCCTGTCAGCCCTTATTACCAACATCGGCAAGAAGAAAAGTTTTGGGAGCACGAGCGCTATGCTCGCGTGCCAATCCTGGGGCCGATCACCTCCGGTGGTCCTCCCATCGCTTTGGATCCTCCCAGCGACGACGAGATCATGATGGCTCTCGAAAAGGCGCGGCCGATCCAAGGCGGGATTCCGTTGTTGTTTGAGCGTCAACGCAACAACGTCCGGATCATCAAAGAGAAGATCGCCGACTATGTCGATCCGCCTCGCGTGATGCCTCTGGTGGGCCCGGTTCAATTGCACCACGCTCACTACAAGTGCACCGTCTACTTCTCCGAACGAACGATCGTCGGATACCCAGTACCGCACACGCTTGAAGATCAAGACTCCGTCGAAGTCATCTACGTCGATCACAACCACTTGCACATGGTGGGCGACGTCGACCCAGCAACGGTTCCCGAACTGTAAGCCGATTCGACTTCCGACGTAACAAAAAAAAAAGCCTGGCCGCGAGCGATCGCAGCCAGGCTTTTTTCGTTGAAAGCGACGGTTCAGAAAACCGCTTGCTTTATCGTTTCAGATCAAACGCGAAGACCAGGTCTTGGTCGCGTAGGAACAAGGTGTTGCCAGCGATCACCGGGTGAGCCCAGATCGCTCCCTTGCCGCGGTCGATGTCCGTTTGTTCGGGCAGCACAAGCTTCCCTTTCACGACAAGACCATTGCGACTTGGTTCAGCCAACACGACCGAACCGTCTTGGTCGCCGTAGCAATACAGTCGGCCATCGGCATACGCGATCGAACCGCTGCGCGTCTTGCCGACCGATTCCATCCACAGCGTGTCGCCGGTTTGGAAGTCTTGAGCCATCCAGTTGCCACGATTTGTCTTGGTGAATCCATAGATCACGCCATCGACCAACACGACGCCGCCGTGGTGGTTCTCCATGCTTTTGGATTCCTTCGAAAGCGAATAGACAGGTTCAACAGCCAGGGTTCCCGAATCTCCCTTGGCCAATTTGACCAACGTGTTGCCGGCATCGTAGGCCGACGTGTGGTAGACGAAGTCGCCCGTTGCGATCGGCGTTGGGATCACCGCGACGCCGTTGGCAGTGCCCGTGTCGGCAAACACCTGCTTGCCGCTGGTTGCATCGACGGCGATCAGTCCCGGGTTGCTGGCGGTGACGTAAAACGTGATCCCATCGACTGTGTGTTTGATTACCGACGCATACTGCGCCTTCGCTTCGATCCCTTCGCTGCCCCAAATCTGTTTTCCGGTTCGTTTATCCAAACCGATCATAAAGTTCTTACCGCCGGGAGTGACGATCACGCGGTCGCCGTCGATCAACGCCGATTCGCTGTAACCCCATTTGGGAATCGAGCCGCCGAAGTCGTCGACCAGGCTGACTTTCCAAACCAGTTCACCGTCGGCGGTTTTCAAGCAGGCCAACACGCCGGCATCGCTGAGCGCATATAAATGATCGCCATCGACGGTGGGAGTGCTCCGCGGCCCGCCACCCCAGCCCATTAGATAGGCGTCTTCTTTTGCAGCCGGTCCGATCGGCGTGCGCCAGAGTTCGCTTCCGTCGCTCGGCTTCAAAGCGATCACATAACACTGGCCCTCTTCCAGCCCCATCGTGAATAATTGGTCACCCACGATCGAGAACCCCGAATATCCGACGCCGCAATCGCGGAAGGTCCACTTCAGCTTGGGGCCACCCTCGGGCCACTGCTGCAACAGCGCCTGTTCGGCTGCTTTGCCGTCGCGATGCGGACCGCGCCACTGCGGCCAATCGGTCGACTGTCCGAAGAGCGACGTGGCGGGGAGGAATAAACACAAAATCTTAACCATTATCGGCAATCGATCGTTGGTCTTCATTGCAAAGAATCCTTGGAAGGCGGGAGAGCAAATGGCGAGTCCAATGCTGCGTTGCGATCCGGGGAACACCCGGTTGTCGGATAGGGAACGACTGCGGAAACCGCGTTCAGCAGCCTGCGACGCTCCTTGGCAATCGGTATGAAACTGTCTGCGGAACGCTGCGTCAACCGGCGGCTCGGCAACGGATGCAGCCAAATCGGTGGGAGCGCCAGCATTGCAAGGATGTTGCGGCGTCGCGATTGAAGTATAACATCAGGCCTTCGGTGAGACGTTCACTTGATAACCCACCGCGTGCGGCAGCACCCTGCGCCAGCGGCAACCCTCGATAACGAAGGTCGATCGGTCGTCCCTTCCACGTGGACCAGAACAGGCAACATTTGGCAACGCGATGAAACAATCCACCCTTCCCGGATCCGACGTCACCGTTTCGCAACTGGCTTTGGGCTGCTGGGGTTTGACCAGCGATTTCCATTGGGGCCAACGCGATGCCGCAGCGGCACAAGCGACAGTCGCTGCCGCGTTGGATGCCGGGATCACGCTGTTCGACACCGCCACAATGTATGCCGACGGCGCCAACGAAACGCTGTTGGGTGAATTGCTGGCGGGGAAGCGCAACGAAGTCCAAATCGCGACCAAGTGCACGCCGGCGCAAACCACTGCCGACGAGGTCGCCGCGGGGCTCGATGCATCGCTGACTCGGCTGAAAACCGACTACGTCGACCTCTACCAAATTCACTGGGCCGGCACCGATGAGGAGCTAGCCGAAGTCTGGGGCGCGTTGATCCAACTGAAGCAGCTTGGCAAAGCGCGTGCTGTCGGCGTCTGCAACCTCGGCCCAAAACAACTCGACGTGGTGGCTTCGTTGGAGAAACCGTCGACCGATCAATTGCCCTACAACCTGTTGTTTCGCGCGATCGAAAACGAGATCCTACCCCGCTGCAAAACGCAGAAGATGGGTGTTCTCGCCTACAGTCCGCTGATGCACGGGATGTTGCGAGGCGAATGGAAAACGGCCGACGAGGTGCCAGCGACGCGGGCTCGCAGCCGACACTTCTCGTCGCAGCGCGAACACGTCCGCCACGACGAAGACGGACACGAGACGCTGACGTTTGATACCATCGAGTGCTTGCAGCAGTTCGCCGACGTCTCGCACAATACAATGGTCGAACTGGCGCTGCGTTGGTTGGCGTCGAATCCGCAGATCACGTCGATCTTGGTCGGTGCCAGTTCGCCAGAACAAATCGCAGCCAACGCCGAAGCGATCGCGCGACCGTTGGACAAAGAATTGCTGAAACAAGTCAACCAAGTGACCGATCCGCTGAAACAGGCGATGGGAACGAATGCCGACCTTTGGCAATCGGCCGCCGGATCGCGGATTCACTAAACCGAAGGCCAGACCGTTGCCAGAATCCACCCGCCGCGAAGAACCGCTGTCCGATCTGTTCATCGAGGGAAACTGGATCGCTGGCGAGGGGCCGCCGCTGAATCGAACCAGCCCAGCCGACGAATCGATTGTCTGGTCGGGACGTCAAGCGAGTGGCGACCAAGCTCGAACTGCCGTTCAATCGGCCGCCGGCGCCGCGGCCGATTGGGCCGCTTGCTCTTTGGCGGATCGGATCGCCGTCGTCCGCCGCTTTGGCGAACAACTTGCCAGTCGCCGCGACGAATTTGCCCGCTGCATCTCACAACAGGTGGGTAAACCTGTCTGGGAAGCAGCGACCGAAGTCGCGACATCGATCGCGAAAGTCGAAGTTTCGATCGCCGCAATCGACGACCGCACTCCTGTGACTCAGCAAGACCTCGATGGTTTCCGAGCCGTCGGTCGCTATCGTCCGATCGGCGTAGTGTTAGTTCTCGGGCCGTTCAACTTCCCCCTGCACCTTCCCGGCGGCCAGATCATCCCCGCGCTGTTGGCTGGCAATACGGTCGTCTTCAAACCGAGCGAACTAGCGCCGGCGGTTGGTCAGATGTTGGTGCAGGCTTGGCAAGCGGCGGGGTTGCCAGCGGGAGTGATCAACCTTTTGCAGGGGGACGCCAAGGTTGCCGCCGCGGCGATCGATCATCCGAAAACCGGCGGCGTCCTGTTCACGGGCAGCCGAACCGCGGGGGCGGCGATCCATCGCCAATTGGCGGGGCGTCCCGAAGTCCAATTGGCTCTGGAAATGGGAGGCAACAATCCGTTGGTCGTCGCCGACGCGCAACCGATGGCTGCGGCGATCGATCTGGTGATCCAGTCGGCTTTCCTTTCCGCCGGCCAACGCTGCACCTGCGCCCGCCGATTGATCGTTGTCGAATCTCCGGAGAACCGCGAGTTTGTTAAGCGTTTGGCGGCGGCGATCCCTCGCATCCGCTGCGGTCTGCCCGACGCCGACCCGCCCCCGTTCTGCGGTCCGTTGATCTCTCCCGCCGCCGCTGAGAAGGTGTTGGCGATTCAAGCGGCCTTGTGTCAGCAGGGAGGTCTGCCGCTGGTGGCTGCGTCGCGCGATTCGGTCTGCCGTGCGTTGGTGTCGCCTGGACTGATCGATGTGACCGC
Source organism: Rosistilla oblonga (assembly GCF_007751715.1). Taxonomy (NCBI): domain Bacteria; kingdom Pseudomonadati; phylum Planctomycetota; class Planctomycetia; order Pirellulales; family Pirellulaceae; genus Rosistilla; species Rosistilla oblonga. The sequence continues at coordinate 1,022,135 of NZ_CP036292.1, forward strand.
AGCAGGCGTCGACGACGAGGAGTGTTTTGGCCCGCTGTTGCAGTTGCAATGGGTCGACGATTTCGACGCAGCGATCGCGGCGGCTAACGCGACTCGGTTCGGACTGGCGGCTGGATTGGTCGGCGGTTCGGCCGACGACTTCGCTCGTTTTCGCCACGAGGTTCGCGCCGGAGTGATCAATTGGAATCGGCAGACGACCGGCGCCAGCGGCCGTTTGGCCTTTGGCGGTATCGGCGAGAGTGGCAATCATCGCCCGGCCGGTTATTTTGCCGCTGATTTCTGCAGCGATCCGGTCGCTTCGCTGGAGAGCGATCGGCTGACGCCACCCGCTTCGCTTCTACCTGGATTAGAAGATACCCAACCGTGACAATTTCCGAGATCAATTTCGATGGTATCGTAGGCCCCACGCATCACTTTGGCGGATTGGGGATCGGCAACTTGGCATCGCATCGGCACGCCGGGGAGGTTGCCAATCCGCGAGCTGCCGCGCTGCAGGGGCTCGACAAAATGGCGACTCTCGCACGACTCGGCTGCCGACAAGCCGTGCTGCCGCCGCAACCGCGCCCCGACATGGGACTGCTGCGCGTGTGTGGGTTCGAGGGGACGCCGGCGGAGATTATCGGTCGGGCGAGCCAGGCGGCGCCGAGCCTGTTGTCGGCGGCTTATAGCGCGTCGAGCATGTGGGCGGCGAACGCCGCGACGGTCACGCGCAGCAACCGCGGCGGCGATCGGCGGACTCATTTTTCGCCCGCCAATCTGGTCAGTAGCTTGCACCGCTCGATCGAGCCGCACTGGACGACGGCTGTGTTGCGCGAGATCTTTGCCGACGACAGCTTTTGCGTCCACGATCCGCTTCCGCCAGCGACGCCGCTGCGAGATGAAGGGGCTGCGAACCACATGCGGTTAAGCGATCCGAGCGGCGACGATTCCTGGGATCTCTTTGTCTACGGTGAAGCTCAAGGGACGCGGTTTCCGCCACGCCAAGCGGAAGCCGCTTGCCAAGCGATCGCCCGGCGGCATCACCTGCCGCCACAGCGGACTCTGTTTCTGCAGCAACATCCCGCAGCGATCGAGGCTGGCGCATTTCACAACGACGTCGTCGCCACCAGCTGCGAAAACGTGCTGCTGTATCACCAACTGGCGTTCGAGGATGCGGAGTCGGCGTTGGACCAACTGGCCGCTGACTTTCAAAAATCGACTGGCGGGCCGCTGTACCGGATCGAAATCGCTGCCAACGATTTTTCGCTTGCCGATGCGATCGATACCTATCTGTTCAACAGCCAGATCGTTCGCGCTGGCGACGACCGCGATGGATCGCTGCGGTTGATCTGCCCGTTGGCGTGCCAGGGACATCCGCGGGCTCGCGCCGCGATCGACAAAATCCTTGCCGATCCCAATCCGATCACCGCCGTGGAATTTGTCGATCTGCGGGAGAGTATGAACAACGGCGGCGGGCCGGCATGTTTACGGTTGCGCGTGCCGATCGACGACGGTCAATTGGAAAAGATCCCCGCGAGTCTGATCTGGTCGCCGCAGTTGGACGACAATCTGCGGGCCTGGGTCATTTCGCACTATCCGACTAAGCTAACGCTGGACGATCTGGGAGATTTCGATCGGATCGAACAGACGCAACAAGCGATGCGGGAACTGAGTTCGATCTTAGACCTGCAATCGATCCGACCCGACGTTTCCTTTTAATGCCAGCCAACCGAGTGCTTCCGCGTGCGTGACAACAGAAAAAAAGAGGTCATCATTATCGGAGGCGGTCTGGCCGGCTTGGCCTGCGGCGTTCAATTGGCCAAGCGCGGCGTCGACTTTGAAATTCTGGAAGCGACCGACCGCGTCGGCGGACGCGTTCGCACCGACATCGTCGACGGTTACCGGCTGGATCATGGCTTTCAAGTTTTCCTGACAGCCTACCCCGCAGCCCAGCAGCTGCTGGATTACGACCGGTTGCAGTTGCGGCCGTTAGAACCGGGAGCGTTGGTTCGCTGCGGCGATCAATTTTCAGCACTGCTTGATCCCCGCCGCCGCCCCGCATCGATACTCGCCAGCGCGCTGAGCCCCGTCGGATCGCTATCCGACAAGCTTCGCATGGCTCGTCTGATTCGAGACGTCTGCCGTGGCGAATTGGAAGAACTCTGGGAGCACGTCGCCCAGCCGACTCGCTACCGCTTGCCGGGTCTGAACTTCAGCGATCGCTTTATCGAGCAATTCCTGCAGCCGCTGTTGGGAGGCATCTTTCTCGATCCCGAGCTGCAGACGAGCAGCCGGATGATGGAGTTTGTGCTTCGGATGTTCGCTCAAGGAGATGCCGCCGTCCCAGCTCAGGGAATGCAAGCGATCCCGCAACAGCTGGCCGAACGGATCCCGACCGACAGGCTTCAGCTGGAATCGACGGTCTCGGAAATCGAAGGGACGACGATTCGCATGACCGATGGTTCGCAGCGATCGGCGGCTCAGATCGTGATCGCGACCGAAGGCCCCGCCGCCGCGCGGCTGTTGAATATCGACGAAAGCATCCCCTGGCAACAGGTCAGCTGCCTCTATTTCACCGCCGACGAAGCTCCGCTGCAGACGAAGCAAATGATTCTGTCGGGGGAGACGTCGGGGCCGATCAACAACCTTTGCGAACTCAGCACGGTCGCTCCCGAATATTCTCCGGCCGGCAAAACGCTGATCAGCGTCAGCGTTTTGAAATCTGACGTGCCGGCGATGGAGCTGCACGAACCGGTGGTAAAACAACTCCGCAGTTGGTTTGGCGAACAGGTCGACACGTGGTCGTTGCTGCGGACGTTTCACATCCCCTTTGCCCTGCCCGAACAATCGATCGATCGCATGCAAACCGTGATCAAACCGGTCCAACGGGCGGGAATGCCGATTGTCTGTGGCGACCACCGCGAGACGGCGTCGATACAGGGGGCACTCAGTAGCGGGATCCGCGCGGCCGAAGCGGCGTTGGGCGGACTCGGGGATGCTGGCTAGCTCCATCGCCTGCCGCGCGAAGCGATCTGCCGCTGGCACGCCCGACGATGGGCACAATCGGATGAATCGTTTCAACTAATTGGCAGCGAGCATTCAAAAGTGTTGTCGCCTGGTGAGATTCAGACTAATCTGAGGATGTTCGTGACCGTTCGTTTACTCTTCTCTACGCTTTCACAGCGATGAAGGTGGCTTTCCCGTGATGATGATTTCAAATTCGCACTTATCGCTCCGCACACGACTCTTGAGTGCGTTGATGACGGTAGTTTTTGCTGGCCTGCCGCTTACCGAGGCCTACTCTGGCGACGATGGTGGTGGTGACGACAACAACCAGAATTTCAATCAGGTTGCGGGAATCGAGATCGACGCCGCGGGAGTCCTGCGGGTTCGCGAGTTCTCGCCCGAACTGACGCGGCAGCGAATCGCGGCCGCTCGGCAGCAATTGCCCCCCGATTTGGCGCGACGCAGCCCGTTGCGAAAGATCTCGCTGCAGCGGCTCGAACAAGCTGTTGCCGCCAAGGTGGAAGCGGGCGAAAAGATCCCCGAAGATATGCTTGCCCTCGCCGGTCTGACCGGTGTTGAATACGTCTTCTTCTACCCCGAAGAAGGGGAAATCGTTCTGGCGGGACCTGCCGAAGGCTTCGTCGAAGACGCCAGCGGACGTGTCCGCGGCATCGACACCGGCCGACCTGTCGTCCTGTTGGAAGATCTGGTCGTCGCGTTGCGAGCCTTTCCGCCACACGAGAAATCAAACGCAGTGATCAGCGTCTCGATCGATCCCACTGAAGAGGGGCTGCAGCGGATGCAACAGTTCCTGGCTAGCGTTCGCGGCCGAGTTCGCCCCAGCGACGCGGCTCGCTTGGCGGCCGGACTGAAGGGGACGATGGGAATGCAAAACGTCAGCTTCAAGGGCGTTTCGACATCGACACACTTCGCTCAAGTGCTGGTCGAAGCCGATTACCGCATGAAATTGGTAGGTATCGGACTGGAGAAACTGCCGGTCGGTCTGCTCAGCTACGTCGATCGGGTCCATCCGCGGCAAGTCGCTGCCAACGCGATGGAACGCTGGTACTTTGTTCCTAATTACGATTGCGTTCGCGTCAGCGAAGACGAAAACGCGATGCAATTGCTCGGCAAAGGGGTCAAGTTGATCGCTGCGGGTGAACGCGTTGGGAAGGGAGGCGAACGCGAAGCAACGCGTGGCGTCAATAAAGCGAGCCAAGCCTTCTGCCAGGACTTCACCAACAAATTCGAAGAGATCTCGCGGACCGTTGTCGTTTACGCACAACTGCGTAACCTGATCGACGTTTCGATCGCCGCGGCCTACATCCAAAAACAGGACTTCTACGGCCAAGCGGGCTGGGAAATGCCAGTCTTTGGTTCCGAACAAGCTTTTGCTGTCGAAACCCGCACCGCACCGGTTCAAGTCGAAACGGCTGTCAATGCGATCTGGCGTGGCAGCACGCTGATGACTCCCCTTGGTGGCGGTATCAAGCTGCAACCGCGAGTTGCACTCAACAGCAGCCGGATCCAACCCGACAGCGAAGGACGGGCGGCTCAAGCCTACAAATCGCAGCGGACCGATTCGCTGAAGCCCGGCCAATGGTGGTGGGACTGATCCATCTGGTAAGAAGCGTTTGGCGCTGGCTAATAGCTGGTGCCGGTTGCTTTGACCACTCGCGTATTCCGATTGCTTTGACCACTCGCTTGCGCTTCGTGCTGGTATTTTCAGGCGGGGCGAGCATCAATCAAACGAAAAAAAGCTAGCTTCCAATCGGAGCTAGCTTTTTTTGTTATCCGCTTTGGCGTCCCATCGGCAGCACCGCTGCGATGCGTCTCCGCATTGTGCGGGGCTGGAATGTGGGGACCGATCGCTTGCCGCAGGGCGACAGTTGGGAATCGGTCAAAGAGGCGGAGTTGGCCAGCTTGGATGATCGAAGCTGGCGGCAACCGCTGGGGCCCTGACTGGACCACTTGTCGTATCGATTCAAGTGATCCGTGGGGCGGAGAATTTCAGCCGTTGCGGGCTGGGCTTACGCCAAGCCCATCTTGACGGCGCGGACAGCTGCGTCGGTTCGGTCGGCAGCGTTGAGCTTGCGCAAGATGTTTTGCACGTGCTCTTTGACGGTTTCGACGCTGATGTTCAGCGAGCAACCGATCTCTTTGTTGCTCAAACCCAATGCAACGTGTCGCAGGACTTGGACCTCACGGGCTGTCAGTGGCACATCCATAGGAGGTGCTTCCTTGCCCGATCGCGACATCGATTCGCCGATTTTACGCAGCAGGCTGTCGGAGGAAGGTTCCTCGCCGCTTGCTGCGCGGGTCAGGGCATCCAAGAAGACCGAGCGAGAATCGCCTTTGAGAACGTAATCGTTAGCACCCAAAGCGACCGAACGCGCGACGTAGGTCGGGTTGTCATAGGTGCTGACCATTACGATCGGCAGGTCGGGGTGGCTTGCTCGCAGCGTTTGCAGAGTCGACAGCCCGTCGTTGTCGGGCATCCGAATATCCAGCAGCACCGCGTCGGGCAATTGCTTGCTCATCAGTTCCAGCCCCTCCTGTCCAGAAGCAGCGCTACCGATGACCGTAACTTCAGGCCCCGACAGTAAGCTCGTAATGCCACTGCGGACCACCTCGTGATCATCGATAATTACGACGTCCAAACTTTTCATGGGTATTTTTGCCTTCAAGAGGGTCTAGTTTTTCGGAAATATAACAGAATAGCGACTCCCTCAACTAGCGATCTGAAATGCAAATTGCAGTGGAACGCGAGTGGGAGTGGTTTTCGGCCAATAGATAGTAGAGGAGAGTCAAGTTCAGCGAATGCGGGCGAAAACGCACACCCTAGCTTAAACATAGCTGGTTTTCGTCAGGAACGTCCGGCAATTGCTAGGGTTTTTCAGGAAGCCGGGGGAATTGTTGCTTCCAAGCGACATCGACGTTGACTTTTTGACGCACCCCAATTTGCAACCTAAATACTGGAAAGGAAGTTTTTCTAAGTGCTGATCGTATCGTGGACGGTTGTTCACATGATCGCTGCACCAATTTCGAATATAGGTTCGCCGATGACCTTGAATCCCAAGTTGCTGTTAGTCGACGACGATCGACGTCTTGCCGAATCGATGGCCGACTGGCTGCGGTTCCAACAATTCAACGTCGACCAAGCCCATTCGTTGGCCGGCGGTCGCCGTGCGATTCAGGAACAGACCTACGATCTGATGCTCTTGGATCTACGTCTGGAAGACGGGGATGGTTTTGCATTAATTGCCGAAACCAAACGCCGCCAGCCCGATTGCGCGATTCTCGTCCTGACGGGGTACGCGACCCCCAATACAGCGATCGAAGCGGTGCAAGCCGGCGCGTTCGATCTGTTGACCAAACCGCTCGTCGACGAGGAGCTGTCGCACGCGTTGGAACGAGCGCTTGCTCAGCAGAACATTCAGGCGGAAAACGAAAAGCTGCGAGCTCAGCTGGACAGCCGCTTCGGCTTGGAACATATCCTGAGCCACGATTACCGGATGCTGAAGATCTTCGACGTGATCGATAGCGTCGCCGACGCCCGAGCTTCGGTTTTGATCACCGGGGAAAACGGAACCGGTAAATCGATGATTGCCCGAGCCGTGCACAAACGCAGCAATCGCCGAAACAATCCCTTTGTCGAGGTCGCCTGTGGTGCCCTCCCCGACAATCTGCTCGAAAGCGAACTCTTCGGACACGTGATCGGTTCGTTTACCGGGGCGACGACCAATAAGGTCGGCAAGTTCAAACAGGCCGACGGGGGGACGATCTTCCTCGACGAGATCGGGACCGCGTCGCAGGCTTTTCAGGTGAAGTTGCTGCGTGTTTTGCAGGAACTGCAGTTCGAACCGCTCGGCGGGACCGAGACCGAAACCGTCGACACGCGGGTGATCTTGGCGACTAACGAAAACCTTGCCCAAGCTGTCTCCAGCGGCCAGTTCCGCCAGGATCTCTTTTATCGCGTCAACGTGATCAATATCGAACTGCCCGCTCTGCGAGAGCGATCGGGCGATGTGCCGCTGCTGGTCGACCACTTCCTTCGCGAAGTCTGTGAGACGACGGGCCGCGATGTGCAGGGTTTCGACCGCGATGCACTGGCGATTCTGCAGTCGTACGCCTGGCCGGGGAATGTTCGCGAGCTGGAAAATGTCGTCGAGCGGGCGGTGTTGCTAGCACGCGATTCGGTCCTGACGCGAAACGATCTGCCACCGCATCTGTTGTCCAGTTCTTCGAACCCGCGGACGGCAAGCGATAGCTTCGATTCTCCAAGCACCCTTTCGAGCGATTCCGGCAGCGGGCAGACGTTGCGCGAAGCGTTGGAAGAACCCGAGCGACGGATCATCCTGGAATCGCTCCGTTTGCATAACTGGAATCGGGCCGCAACGGCCGACACGTTGGGCGTGAATCGGACGACTTTGTACAAAAAAATGAAAAGACTTGGGCTCGACGATCCCCGCTTGCAATTTATGGGTGCCGAAGCCCGCTGAGCAAGTGTTTTACAGATCCAGACCGATCAGCGATTCCGTTGGCCAAACCACCTCGCTCGCACCGGTCTGGGGTTTTCTTCGACTTGGTTCCCGATCCGCGTTGACACGCCTGATTCGATCTTGGTAATTGCCTTGTCTATCGGACTAACCACCCGCGTGGAGGTCGTCCGACGATCGAGACAAAAGCCATTTGAAGCTGTGCCGTCACAGTTGTTGGATTGCGGGAACTGACAACTGCATCTCTCTCGAGGGATGGAGCAAGAACCAACTGGGACCCTATCTGGGTCGAGGGTCCCACGCGGTGCTTCGCGGTAGAGCTTTACTGTGCACCGAGGTGTCGCAGCCGCGACACCTCGGTGCCAGAGAACAGCAGAGGGCGGTTGGTTGTGAATTTTCACACTCAACCGCCCTCTTTTCGTTTACTCTCCCCGCCCCTTCGCTGTCGGCTAAAATGGTGCGTGGTGGCGGTCGTAACGCCGCGACGATTCCAATCTGCTGCCGCTTCAGGCGGGAACAGCTCGCTGCAGTCTCAAAGTACCCAAATTTAATGCTCCAATCGAAACGTTCCTTGCTGCGCTTCCCCCTTCCCCTCCCCCGGCGGTTGCTGTCGCAGTCGATCGCCGTGGCGTTCTTAATCGTCGCCGCGGGATGTGGTTCCCAGCAAACGCCCGATGCGGTGGTTGGCGAGTCCGACCCGCCCAGCGCAAATACTGTCGCCGATCCGAACGAGCAATCGTTGGCACAACAGATCGCCGATGTCGAAGCGTCGCAAAGCGAGCGGATCTTTCTCAACGCTCCCGTTGTCGATTCCGATCTGACTCAGCTAGCCCAGCTGGAGAGTTTGTCCGACTTGCTGCTCGATGGCGGTGCGGTGACCGATACCGGCATCGCTGCGATCGTCACTTGCCCCAACCTGAAGCATCTGCGGCTGCGGTTTTCACCGATCGGGGACGATGGGCTACGGCAGATCGCCCAGCTGAAGGATCTCGAAATTCTCAACCTGCCACATTCGGCATGCACTGCGGCGGGGATTGGCGAATTGGCGAGTCTGCCCAAGCTGCGGCAACTGCGGCTCGGCTCGGATCGCGCCACGGCAGAGATCTGCCAGGCGATCAGTCGGCTCGAATCGCTCCGCTCTCTTCATCTGATCGATATCCCCGTTGACGATGAAAATCTGCTTCGGCTAGCGGATCTAAAGAATCTGCGATCGCTATATATCGACGGCGGTCGAGTGAGCGACGCGGGCTGGCAGGCGCTGTTCGCCAAACGCTCCGATTTACATGTCCATATCGATCAAACCCACCATGACCTCGATCCCGGTAAACACGATCCGGACCATTAATAGCGGAGCTCAAACCGTTGCCAGCCCAGGCGACGCAGGGAACCGCGTTAGTCGCCAGGTGCAAAATCGTTTACAATGCATCGAATCGGCTCGACAAAAGTCCCGCTGTTTTTCTCTCCTTCCCCATCGCCTCCCAGCACTCTCCCACCTTAAAATCACTGCGATGAAAACAAACAAATTTCTTGGGATCGTCTTTTGCTTGGCGTTCCTCTCCAGCTCAGCCGCGATTGCCGCGGGCCCTTTAAATGCTGACGGCCAAGTCATCGACTTCCAGCGCGACGTCGCGCCGATCTTGCGAACCAAGTGCCTCTCCTGCCACGGCCCCGACGACGCCAAAAACGATTTCCGCGTCGACGATCCGGAGATCATGGCCGACTACATCGAAGCCGGCGATCACGAATCGAGTTCGCTGTACATCGACTACATCGTCGCCGAAGATCCCGATATGCTGATGCCGCCGGAATCCGAAGGGCCGATGTCTCCTGCGGAGATCGCGATCCTTCGGTTGTGGATCGAAGAGGGAGCGAATTGGCCCGAAGACGCACAGGTCGTTCTCAGCGATCCAGCCGCCGTCGACGTCGTCATCGTCGAACCGGTCCCGGTTCCCGACAGCCTGGCCAGCCGCGTTTGGGCGTTCCAAGGCTATCTGCATCCGGCCACGGTCCACTTCCCCGTCGCGCTGCTCACCTTTGGCGCGGCCTTTGTCGTATTGGGATACAAGTGGCCGCAACTCGCCCATCCGATTCCCTTCGCCTGCCTGTTGTGCGGTGCACTCTCGGCGATCGCCGCTTCGGCGATGGGCTGGTCCTTTGCGGACCAAGAGGGATACGGCAGTTGGTCCAAAGGGCTGGAAGCTTCGATCTCGCGGCACCGTTGGACGGGCGTCGGTGTGACGATCACCTCCGTCGCGTTTGCCTTGATCGCGATCAAAGCTGAAATGAACGAGAACCTCCGTTTGCGTAAGGTCTGGCAAATCGGTCTGTTGATCAGTGCCGGGATGGTTGGCCTGGTCGGCCACATCGGCGGCGAACTGACCTACGGCGAAGAGTTTTATCACAAAGCTTTCGAGATCCTGTCCGGTACGGATTCGGAACTGCCGGTGATCGAAATCGAAACGGTTTCGACCGACGGCGAATCTTAAAATTTCACGGTGCCTGGACTACCTCGCGACGGGTAAAGCGTCGCGAGATCCGAAGGGCCCCGATGGTGACATGAAAAGCACGATGGCTGAACCCAACCAAGGCCCGCACTACGGACGCGTCCTGCTGACGTTTGCCCGCAACAGCTTGGTCCGCGACATGACGTTTCGGGCCAACTTTTTGTTCCAGTGCATCAGCAGCGTCTCCTGGACGTTGATGAACGTCGGCTTCTACTTGATCATCTTCCAGTACACCAATTCGATTGGTGAAGGGACCGGTTGGCACAAGCACCAGTTTTTCCTGTTCCTGGCGACGACCTGGTTTATCAACAGCCTGGTCCAAGCTTTTTTCATGCCCAACGCCGAAGAGTTCAGCGAATTAATCCGCACCGGCGGGCTCGATTTCGCCCTGCTCAAACCGATCGACACGCAGTTTCTGGTCTCGTTCCATAAAGTCGATTGGTCCAGCCTGTCGAACTTTGCCGTCGGTCTGGTTCTGGCAGCGATTTCGCTCAGCTACCTGATCACCGATCCCGTCGCTCCGCTGCAGATCACCGCCACGATGGTCATCTTGTACCCGCTGTTCATCCTCTGCGGCGTCGCGATCATGTACAGCTTGATGATCTCGTTATCGGCGACAAGCATCTGGCTGGGCCGCAACCAAACGCTCTACAATTTTTGGTTCTACATCACCAACTTCAGCCGCTATCCGATGGAGATCTATCAGAACGGTTGGGGCTGGAGCCTGTGGGGGCTGTTCACGTTTGTGATCCCCGTGCTGGTCGTCGTGAACGTCCCGGCGCGGATCATCGCCAAGCCGCTGGATCCGCGGGCGGCTTGGGAATGGCCGCTGGCTGGATTCATGCTGTTTGCGACCGTCGTCTGCCTGGTCGCCAGCCGTTGGGTGTTCCGCAAAGCCTTGCTCAGCTACCGCAGCGCCAGCAGCTGAGCCTTCGTTTAACCGCGTGCCCAGCGGGCCGCGCGTCGCTCGCCCTGGCAGTGTCTCGATGAAAACTCGCGGGGCGTTGCCGCCGCGGTTAAACGAAGTTGGCCACCACTATCGTCGAAGCGAGTCGTTTAACCGCGTGCCCAGCGGGCCGCGCGTCTTGATCGGCTGAAGCCTCGACTCCAGCGTTTCGCGCGTCTTCTATTTGACTGCGTTGATTGCGGCCAGCATCTCGCGGACGTAGCGATCGATCTCGCCACGGACCTCGCCGCGATTCTCCGCGTTGGCTTGAGCGATCCGTCGCACGATCGCCGATCCGACGATCAAGCCATCCGCTACCGGGCCCAGCTTGGCGACGTGTTCGGGCTGGCTGATTCCAAACCCGATGCAGACGGGGACGTCGGTCTGTTCACGCAACCACCCGACGTTGTCGATAAGTTGCGGCGGCAGTTCGTTCCGCTCGCCGGTGATCCCGGTTACCGAGACGAAATACAAGAAGCCCGACGACGATTCAGCGATCCGCACCTGGCGTTCCCGTGGCGTGGTGGGAGTGACCAATTGGATCAGGTTGAAGTCGCGGTCGGCGCAAAGTTTGGAAAACTCCGCCGCCTCTTCGACCAACAGATCGGGGACGATCACGCCGCAGAATCCAGCCTCTTGCGATTGCTCGATGTAGCGTTCCAGCCCCACGCGGTAGATGATCGCGTAACTGGCCATCGTCAGCGTTGGGATCGTGACTTCCGCCGCAACGCGCTTTCGCATCTCGAACAGCTGTTGCAATCGAAAGCCCGATTCGAGGGCCCGTTGATAGGAGGCTTGGATCACCGGCCCGTCGGCGACCGGATCGCTGTAGGGGACGCCGACTTCACACGCCGCAACGCCCGCCTTGCCGAAGTCTTTCAGCAGGTCGCCGGTGAAGTCGAGATCGGGATCGCCGGCCGTGATGAAGGGAAGCAGGGCCTTGCGCCCCTCGGATCGTAATTTGGCAAAGGTTTCGTCGAGCAACGACATGAACAACTTTCAGCAGATGGAAAACGGCACACGATAGGTCTTGGAAGCCGAGCGACGCCGCGGGGACTCCGCAGCGCAAAACCCTCCGGCAATGGGGCGGCAGTATAAATCAAAACGGGCGGCGGCGGAATCCACAGCCAGCGGCGGCCGCTACCACTCTTCGCCGCGCAACCGCGCCAACTCCATCGCATCCTTGTCGCCGCGACCCGACAGACAGATGACCAAGTTCTGGTCGGGGCTCATCTTCCCCGCGACTTCCATCCCCTTAGCAATCGCGTGACTGCTCTCCAGCGCCGGCAGAATCCCTTCGCTCTTGGCCAACATGTCGAACGCCTTCATCGCTTCGTCGTCGCGGCACTGGATGTATTCCGCTCGGCCGGTATCCTTCCAATAGCTGTGCTCGGGGCCGACGCCGGGATAATCGAGGCCAGCCGACATCGAATGGACATCGCAGGTCTGGCCGTCGTCGTCCTGCATCACATAGCTGTAGCTGCCGTGCAAAACGCCGGGACGCCCAAAGGTCAGGGGCGAGGCGTGTTGGCCCGGTTCGCTGCTGCGTCCCCCGGCTTCGACGCCGACCAAGCGGACGCCGTCGTCGGCGACAAAAGGAGCGAAGATGCCAGCGGCGTTGCTGCCACCGCCGACGCACGCGACGACGCAATCGGGCAGCTTACCGTCGAAAGCTTCCAGGCTTTGGACGCGGGCTTCGCGGCCGATCACCGATTGAAAATCGCGGACCATCATCGGGAACGGATGCGGGCCGATCACCGATCCGATGATGTAGTGCGTGTCCTCGACGCTACTCATCCAGTCGCGCATCGCTTCGTTGACGGCGTCGCGGAGTGTTCGCGAACCGCTTTCGACAGCTCGGATCTCCGCCCCAAGCAACTTCATCGCAAACACGTTTGGCTTCTGGCGGCGAATGTCTTCGGCCCCCATATAGACCACGCAAGGCAGTCCAAAGTGAGCGCACGCGGTCGCGGTGGCGACGCCGTGCTGGCCGGCACCGGTCTCGGCGATCACGCGAGTCTTCCCCATCCGCAGCGTCAGCAGTGCTTGGCCCAGGGTGTTGTTGATTTTATGCGCCCCGGTGTGGTTCAGATCTTCGCGTTTGAGCCAGATCTGAGCGCCGCCGCAGGCTTCGGTCAGCCGCCGAGCAAAGTAGAGTGGCGAGGGGCGGCCGACAAACGTCTTCCACAGCCCATCGAGCTCCTCTTGGAACGACGGATCGGCTTTCGCTTTGTCGTATTCCGCGACCAGTTCGTCCAACGCTCGGGTGAGTGTTTCGGGAACAAAACGACCGCCAAACGAACCAAAACGGCCCGCCGAATCGGGAACAGATTGAGGGCTGAGTGCCTTGGGCAGGGTGCCTGACATATCGACTATCCAGTGCATAAAATTGTTTCGAGAGCTTTCATCTATCCTACCCGTCAGCCCAAATGATCGACAACCGGAGGCGGGCGTTTGGCCGGGGCAAAGTGGCCGACGAACCTAATGAGTGCTCCGGGCACGCCTAAGGTTCGGGCTACAAAATGAGCCGTTGGGCGAACGCCAAAGCCACAGCTCGCCAAACATTCGCGAATTCCCTACCACGAGACCCCTGCGATGCCTGAATTGCCTGAAGTCGAAACGATGCGCCGCGGTATCCTGCCGATCGTGGGAGCCACGATTTCCAGCGTCCAGCGGCCGCCGTGCCATTGCCGGCCGATCTCGATCAAGCCGCGGATCGATCATTTGGACCGGCGAGCCAGCGGCCGAAAGATCACCGATATCGATCGACTGGGAAAACGAGTCGTGATCCATTTGGACGACGGCCAAGCGATCGTGATCGAACCGCGGATGAGCGGTTTGGTGCTGCTAGCCGATCCGCCGGGGATCGAGCATCTGCGGCTGAGGATCGAATTGACTGGCGTCACGCATCGCGAGCTGCTGTTCTGGGACCGCCGCGGACTGGGGACCGTTCGGCTGCTGTCGACCGAGGAATTGCGGGCGTTGGTCACCGAGCGACTGGGGCCCGACGCGCTGCAGATTTCGGCCGACCAGTTGCGCGGGGCGCTGCGAGCCAGCCGACGAGCGATCAAGGTGGCGCTGTTGGACCAAAGCGTGGTCGCCGGAATCGGTAACCTCTACGCCGCGGAGATCTTGCATTTGGCTGGCGTCGACCCGCGCACGCGGTGCGATCAGTTGAGCGGCCCGCAGTGGCAGCGGATCCAAGCGGCGATCGGCCAAATCCTGGAGACCGCGATCCGGCACGAGGGATCAACTCTTTCGGATGGCACCTACCGCAACGCGCTCAACGATCCGGGGAATTACCAGAGCCAGCACCAGGTTTACGATCGGGCCGATCAAATGTGTTACCGCTGCGATCGAGGGCCGATCACCCGCATCGTGCAAGCTCAACGCAGCACGTTTTATTGCCCCACGTGCCAGCAGAAACGCGGCCTGCACGAATCGTTGGCCGATTATCGATCCTAGGTGATGCGCGAGATACGAGCACGATTACTAGCACGAAGCGCGAGCGAGTGGCTCACGAATCTCGCCGGTACCGTGAATGATCACTCGCTTGCGCTTCGTGCTAGTATGCGCGGCTTTCGCGGAGCGAAAGGCGACTAACTTGCGGGGTGGGAGATCACTCGCTGGCGCTTCGTGCTGGTATGCGCGGGTTTCGCGGAGCGAATGGCGACTAACTTGTGGAGTGAATAATCACTCGCTGGCGCTTCGTGCTGGTATGCGATCACGGCCAGGACTACTGCGCGTCGGGGGTGGTTGCCCATTGGATGCCTTTGGCTGTCAGGTTCAACCAGACATCGTCTTGCATCGTTTCGTTGTGGTGTCCCAGCGTGGTCCCGAAGACGCGAACGCCTTTGTAGGTATTGGTCCAGACGACCGGTTGATCCGCTTTCTCCTCGTCGCTGTACGCCGACGCCAGAACTTGAGTGTTCGGCCACGAACGTTCGATGATGTACAGCTCGCCATTGGGAGTCGACCAGGGGCTGGGGAAGCCTTCGAGAATCGGATGCTCCGCTTCGCGAGCGACCACCTTCAGACTGCGCTTTGCCTTTTCGTGCCGCTTCGATGTCACACCGATCAATCCACGCCAAGCGTCTGCGGTGGGAGCGTTGCGATACGAGTGCATCGAGCAGTGGATGACGACGGCGGGGACACCGGACCGGACGTGTTCGGCGACGATGCTCTCGACAAATTCGCCATCGGTCACGCCACCGAAGCATTCGTTGTGGATGATCACGTCGAACGATTCCGCCCACTTCGGCTTGGTGTAAACGTTAGCCTTCCGGTCGCGTTTCTCATCGTATTGTTCGACGGTCCAATCGATCTTCAGATGCTTGCCCAATCCAGCTTGCAAGATTTTGATTTGGTTTTCGTAATCGTGGCAACAACCGCCGGTGACTAGCAACGCACGCAGCGGTTCGGCGGCAGTGGCGCGACCACTCACGAAAAGCAAGCACAAGAAAAGAACAGAAGCGATCGAGGACAGACGCATGGGACGCGCTCCGGGGAGGGGATATGATGAACCAACGCAGCGGGTTCGCGCGGACCGACCGGGCGACCTTCACTGTGAATCTCAGGCATCGTAGAGTAATCGAAACCGCCGCGGCATGTTGGCCCCGGCGACCTAAAAATTCGGGGAGGATCCGTTCCGTTGTTTCTCAAATTGCTGCTCGCTTTTACGATCATCCCGCTCGTCGAATTGGCGATGCTGATTCAACTGTCCAAGGCGACCAGTCTGCTGGTGACCGTCGGGATCGTGATATTCACCGGGATCGTCGGATCGATGCTCGCCCGTTGGCAGGGGGCGCTCGCCTGGCAACGCTTTCGCCAGGCGCTGGCTGAAGGACGTATGCCCGCTCCTGAAGTCCAGGACGGACTGCTGATCTTCTTTGCCGCCGGGATGCTGCTGACTCCCGGGCTGCTGACCGATGCGATGGGCTTTCTGTTGTTGATCCCGCAGACGCGGTTATTGGCTCGGCACTTCCTGGCCGTTCGGATCGGCAGTCGCTTTCAAATTCAAACCTTCGGGTTTGGCGAAAACGCTCAGCCAACGCAGTCGGATCCCAACACGATCGATGCCGCCGCCGCGTCGGTCCGCAGCGACAAGCGGACCGACAGCTGATTCCGAGCGGCTGAGCTGCTGGGAAAATCGGCGCACGAAAAAACCTCTGTCGCCAAGTTTGGCAGCAGAGGTTCATAGATTGTCGTCCTATTCAAGGACAGCCTTAGTTATCGGCGTGCAAGCCGCACGCAAATTGGGTTCCCATCCCGGCTTGTACAATTCAACTTCAAACGTCCGGTCGACTTAGCGACGGAAGCTTACCATGCGGTAAACGTTTGGAGCACGCAGGTTGCTAGCTTCTGGAGCGGGTGGAGCCGCGTCCGAAGGCGAAGCAGCGTCTGCAGCGGGCTCTGGAGTTGGAGCTGGAGCAGCAGGTGCAGCTTCTTCAACGATTACTGGAGCGCTTTCGACAACAGCACCCGAGCACGAAGCACATGCTGGTGCAGCTTCGACGACAACTGCGCCGCCACAGCTCGAGCATCCGCTTGCAGCAACAGGAGCGCCACAGCAGCTTGGAGCTGGAGTGCTGCAGCAGCTTGGTGCTGGTGCTTCGCAGCAAGTTGGTGCTGGTGCTTCGCAGCAGACTGGAGCTGGAGCTTCGCAGCAGCTCAGTTCTTCAACCATTTCGCAGCAAGTTGGTGCTGGAGGGCAGCACTTGTTCTTCTTCTTGTGGCCTGCTTCTGCCGATGCGCCGAATGCGATGACCATTGCAAATACAGCAACGCAGCTAACGATAGTACGCGTCATTCTGAAATCTCCAAACAAAGTTTGTGGGTACCCAATGCAAACCGATCCAACCGCACGTGCCGGAGTCCGATACGTTTAACCTGGTTCCCGTGAGGACCATCCTCGATGCATCGTCTGCACGCTGGAAATCAGGTCTATAACGGTCGTAATGCAATTTGCAACATTTTTACTGTCACGTTAAACTAACCAACACGCTGCGGTTGTCAATCTAGGCAGTTTGGCAAATAGCGTACATTTGAAACGTTTTTCGCGTTCTTGCTGCCCTCTGGCAAGCGATTCGACAACTCCTTGTACAGTTGGGAAAGTTGCAATGCTTCCGTTTCTGCTTGCTCTGACGCTACTTCAGCCGGTGAAGACGATTGGCCAGTGGGAGGGCGAAGGCTATCGAGCTCTCCGCGACGGAAATCTCGACCGCGTCGCGGAAATTGCCAAAAAAATCGAGGATCAGCACCCCGCATCCTTCTCCGCAGCGATGGCCAGAGGCAGTCTGTTGCTGCGAGCCGGGATGGCCAAAGAAGCGCTGATCGCTTTCGACGAAGCCGCCAAGCTGCAGCCGGCCCAGATCCCTTACATGTGGCAACGCGGGATCGCTCAATATTATGCGGGAGAGTTTGTTGCCGGGCGTAGACAGTTTGTCGTTCATCGCGAAGTGAACGCCCACGATGTCGAAAACGCTGTCTGGCATTACATGTGTGTCGCTCGCGTCGAAGGTGTCGACGCCGCTCGCCGCGAATACCTGCCCGCCCCGGGTGATTCTCGAGTCCCGCTGCAGGAGGTTTACGACCTGTTCGCCGGGACGGCCACGATCCAAACCGTCACCGACGCAATCGATGCGATCCCAGCCCAGTCTCGCGGCGCCGCGTCGGCTCAGTTCTACGGCTGGCTGTACCTGGGAATGTACGAAGATGCTCAAGGCAATCTGGCCGAGGCGCGGAAGTGGCTCGAAAAAGCTGTCGCCTTAAAGCAGACCCACTACATGGCCGATGTCGCCAACGTCCACCTGCAACAGGTTGTCGCTCGGATCGAGAAGCCGGCGGATAAATAGAGAGCGGCCTTTAGGAGAGCAGCCTTCACGTCAGCGATGACCCTTCGCGAGGGCAGCGCTTCTGCTTGCTCATAAATAGGTAGCGCTCACGTATTGAGCCGCCGTTTGGGCATCGTTCAACAGACCGTCCAATTGCCGAGCCCGCACGTCTTGCAGGATCTCGCGAAATCCTGGGCCCGGGGTGAGTCCCAGTTTCTGCAGCGTGTTGCCGCTGAGTAGCGCAGGCGGATCGAGCCGGTCGCGATCCCATCCGAGTCGCTGCCGCGCGGCGGCGACCGCGTCGCCCGGAAGATCCAACGCGCGGGTGACGGTTTCAGCCAGCGTGACGGCATCGCCAGCGTAGCGAGCCGCGAGGACTGGTTGCACGATCGACCAGGGCTGGCGATCGGCTTGCAGCACCGTCGGCAAACTCTCTAATGCAAACGCAGCTCGCGCCGTCTCTTCGTTCGACAATCGCCACAAGTCGGCGATTCGACGGAGCGCATCGCCCGAATCACCGCCGCTCCACTTGATCGCCAACAGACAAACGATCAATCCCGAGACGAAGTCATACTCGCGCCGCGCCACCAATAGTTTTGACATCAGCCCTGCCCCAGTCGTTGCCGGGGCGGCGATCTCCGCCGGCAGATCCGCTTGACGAATCTCCGCGTCCCAGATTTCAGCTAGCTGGGGAAAGACGACGTCGCTGATCCGTGTCTCGCGGAGGGTCGCGAGCCCATCGAAGGCGGCGGTCGCGGCTAACAGACGCCGCATCTCGGCGCCGACCCGCTCGTTGCTGACGACATCGATTTCGGCGGCATGACGATGGAGCGCGTCGCGGGTTGCCGATTCGATAGCAAAACCGAATACCGTCGCCATCCGGACGGCTCGCAGCATCCGCAACTTGTCTTCGCAGATCCGGGCGTCGGGATCGCCAATCGCCCGCAGCACGCCCGCCTGGAGATCGCTGCGTCCGTCGACGAAATCGATCACGCGGCCGGCGATCGGATCGTAGAACAGCCCGTTGATCGTAAAGTCGCGACGTTGGGCATCGTGTTCGGGAGAACTGAATACCACCGAATCGGGGCGGCGGCCGTCGCTGTAATCGCCATCGCTGCGGAAGGTCGCGACTTCGATCGGGTCTTCCCCGGCACCTTTGCGACCCAATACACTGACCACTCCAAAGGCGGCCCCGATCGCCAGCGTTCGCCGTCGACCGAAGAGTTCGCGAATTCGATCGGGCGTGGCGTCGGTGGCGACGTCAAAATCCTTGGGCCGCAGACCGAGGATCCGGTCGCGGACGCAGCCGCCGGCGAAGTAGGCGATGTGGCCGGCATCGGTTAGTTTTTGCACGACGCTGCGGGCGAAGCGTTCGCGAGGGTCAAGCGGCTGGTCGGAGTCGGTCACTACGGGTTTCCAAAATTCCACGAGAACAAGAGCAAGACGCAATGGACACAAACAAGGATCGTGCCGATCGACGCCAACGGACCGGGATGGGAGTCGTCGGTGTCATTTTACGCGAAGATCGGTTTCTGTTGATCCGTCGCAGCAAAACGGTCACCGCGCCGGGATTCGTCTGTTTCGCTGGCGGCGGCGTCGAAGCGGGAGAGTCGGAACAGGACGCCTTGGTTCGCGAGATGCAAGAAGAACTGGCGATCGACATCGTCCCCACCCAACGGATCTGGGAGAGCGTTACGCGATGGGGGACCGAACTGGGATGGTGGTTGATCGAAGCGGCCCACGATTTGGATCCGGTTCCCAACCCAGCAGAGGTCGAAGAGATTTTCTGGCTCAAGCGAAGCGAGATCACTCCGCGGCGGGATCTGTTGGGCAGCATGCCCGATTTTTTAGGAGCCTGGCAGCAAGGGGCGTTCAAGCTGCCGATCGATTACTGATCGGTCGCCCCCGCGTGGGAACGACCTCGCGATGCGGCTACCTATTAATAGACGGGATCAGGTTTCCGATGTCGGCTGACCGGTTCCCAATTGGGCCAAGACTTGTAGCACTCCGTTGAGGTGTGCCATCCGCGGTCCAAAGCGATCGACAAATTCGTTGAGCATGAATTCGCCATCGACAAGATGCTCGGCATTGTCGAGCACTTCGACGGTCAGATTTTCCAGGAACTGGGTCTGCACGCGGCTGAGCGTTTCGGCGGCGCGGTGGCAGTGCTTTGATAGCAACGGGTTGGCATCTTTCCACTGTTGCAGTTCGTTGGAGCGTTGCTTTTGCATCGCAGCGGTCTGTTGCGTCATCTGTTCGAGCAACTGATTCTGCTTCTGTTGGCCGACGACCAGTTCTCGCAGCAGCTCGATCACCTGCTCGTCGCCATCGAACTGAGGGCTTGCCGGTGTGGGGGGCTCCGCCGAGACATCGATGCTAAAAATAGGCGATACCGGTCGGTGAGGATTGGACATCGTCGAGGCTCCAATGATTGCAAAAAATGAGGACTTTTCGAGTATAACCACGGCCTGTTAAAAATGTCGAGCATCTAGAAATGTTTATCAAATTGAAAGATTTGCGTTGCATGCCGGATCGAACGATAGCGCGATATAGACCCATCCAAGTTGGGTCGGGCGAGCCGGGAAAGCGGTCGCAATCGGGCCGATTGTAGGTTTGATAGCATCGGAAAATTCTCCGCTCGCATCGGTCAGCAAAGCTCAAGCGGTCGTAGGTGTCGTACCGATTGGAATGATTGCGGCGACTTTGCCGCGGCAATTGACGATGCAACATGAATGCCGCTGGAGGCACACGATCTTGGCGACCAAGAAAGACATCAACCTTGGTTTTTACCTGGTGCAAAACGACGAAACCGCAGGCTGGATGGGGGGCTATCTGGTCCTCAATTCCAGCGGCCGCCCGCTGGAGTTCCATTGTTCGTTGCCTCTGCGACCGACTCGCACCCAACAAATCCTCTACGGTCCCTCCTTGGGCGCCTATCTGGTCGGCGACCTGATCGGCAAGGCGCTGTTGGATCGTGCCAAGATGAAAACTCAGTTGGTCCTTGCCGACAACGTCGACGCGCTGCCGCTGGCTCGCCGCAGCGGGATCCCGTTCGCCTGCACCGAGGTCAGCAAGCGAGCGAACATCGACGATGTGATCGAGGTCGACGGATGGCAAGCGATCGCGTCGCCGGGGCAGCGCGACGATGTGATGGAGATCCTGCAGAAGTTACCCGCGACGTTCGATCTGAACGAACCGTTCGATCGAATTCGCGAAGCGTTCAGTGAAGCCCGCGGCACGTCCCGCGCCGCCGCCTAACGTTCCCACCACGAACCACTGCAAGGTACGCGTGAACCTACTCGCATTCTCCGATCGAGCTCCCGAAGACGACGAACCGGCTGTCCCTGCGCGCCCCGATCTGCGGATCGTTCTCGCCGAACCGAGCTGGTATGCCGACGAGGATCCCGAGGCGCCGAGCGTCGAATTGATCAGCGAACCGCTGGCCTTCGAGACGCCGAAGTTGCTGTCGGTCAAGTTGAACAATATCAAGATCAAGACGACCGGATTCGATTTCCCTGAATCGCCGATGTGGGGAAAGAAGTCGGAAGAGAAGATCGTCCGCAAGAAGGTTCAACCGGCCGACGAAATCGTTGTTCCGGAAGAGGATCCAGAGCCGAAGGCGAAGAAAAAGAAGTCGGCCACGCGGATCGAGCCGCCGTCGGATGTGATCAAGCTGCAGGACCGGTTGTACTATCTGTTGCAGCCGCCGATGGAATCGCTGGTCGGTTCGGGCGAGCTGAACTTTCCGTTTAAGCCTTTCCCGTATCAGTTCGATGGGATCGCGTTTCTGTTCCCCCGCTACGCCGCCGTGTTGGCCGACGAGATGGGGTTGGGCAAAACGATGCAGGCGATCAGCACGATCCGGTTCCTGTTGTGCTCGGGCGAAGCGAGCAGCATTCTGCTGGTCTGCCCCAAGCCGTTGGTTACCAACTGGCAGCGCGAGTTCAAACTCTGGGCTCCCGAGATTCCGGTGGGAATCGTCGAGGGAGATGCGGAGAAGCGGGCTTGGCAGTGGCGGCATCGGGCGACGCCAGTGAAGATCGCCAATTACGAATTGCTGATGCGCGATCGCGACGTCGTCACCGACCCCGAATTGAAATTTGATCTGGTCGCGTTGGACGAAGCTCAACGGATCAAGAACCGCAACAGCACGACCAGCAAGATCGTCCATGCGATCTCTCGCAAACGGTCGTGGGCGCTGACCGGAACGCCGATCGAAAACAGCCCCAACGATCTGGTCGGGATCTTCGAGTTTTTGTCGCCTGGATATCTGAACAACGACATGACGCCGTTGGCGTTGGGCAAAGCGACTCGCGACTTTGTCTTGCGACGCACCAAAGATAAAGTGCTCACCGACATGCCGCCGCGATTGTTCCGCGACGCCGAATTGGATCTCACACCCGAACAATGGGCGACCTATCAACAGGCCGAAGATAGCGGCGTGATCCAGTTGGAAGAGATGGGCAAATCGCTGACCGTCCAGCACGTCTTTGAACTCGTCCTGCGACTGAAACAGATCTGCAACTTCGACCCCGCCACTGGGACCAGCACCAAGATGGAACGCTTGGTCGCCGACATGGAAGAGGTGGCGGCGAGCGGACACAAGGCGATCGTCTTCAGCCAATGGGTCAAAAGTATCGACAAGATGCGGCCGGCGCTCGAACGCTTCGGGCCGCTGGAATATCACGGCAGGATCCCGCACAAAAAACGGGACGGCGTGATCGATCAATTCAAGAACGATCCCAGCAAGCATGTGATCTTGATGAGCTACGGAGCGGGAAGCGTGGGGCTGAACCTTCAGTTCTGCCGGTACGTCTTCCTGTTCGATCGTTGGTGGAATCCGGCGATCGAGGATCAAGCGATCAACCGCGCTCACCGGATTGGAGCAGCCGGGTCGGTGACGATCACGCGGATGCTGGCGATGAACACGATCGAACAACGGATCGCCGAAGTCCTGGACCAAAAGCGTGAGCTGTTCGAATCGGTCTTCTCCGACAGCGCCAGCCCCGGCACCGTCGGGCTCAGCCGCGACGACATCTTCGGCCTCTTCAAGCTCCGCACCCCCGAAGGGATCGTCAAAACGATCTAAAACTAATTCTGCTACCTAAGCAGCAGGATGATAGGAACTGGCAGAGCGAGGTTTGGCAGAATGATGGGGGCAGAATGATGGGGGCAGAATGATGGGGGAAGAATGATGGGGGAAGAATGATGGGGGAAGAATGATGGGGGCAGAATGATGGGGGCAGAATGATTACCTCGATAAAAATCATTCTGCCCCCATCATTCTGCCAATCTCCATTCCCAGCTAGCGCGAGTTCTGCGTGCAGTTCCTCTGCGTCGCTCCACGAGCCGTGGGAAACGACAATAGCGGTCTTCGCTGGCGGTGTTTAAACTGGTTGAGTTTCTCCCGTTCTCTACGCCAGCGAGCACCTTGATGGATACACGCGCAAATCGATTCCTGCCAATCTTCCTCCTGTTGGCAGGCTTTGGAGTTTCCAAAGCGACCGCTGCCGAACCGACTTGGACTCAGTTCCGCGGTGCCGATCGAGCGGGGATCGTCCCGGACGCAGCGCTGCCGGTGCAGTGGGATGCCAAGAAAAACATTCGCTGGCGGACCGAACTGCCGGGCGAAGGTTGGTCGTCGCCGGTGACCGACGGAAAACGGATCTATCTGACCGCGGCGATTCCCAGCGACAAAGCGGCGGCGGGGGAAGATGCTTCCAACGGCAGCTTCGATCTGTCGCTTCTGATCATCGATGCCGAGACGGGCGAGCTGCAGACGCAACAAACGTTGATTCATCAAACGGCGGAAGAGACTCAAAAGATCCACGCCAAAAATTCGCACGCCAGCCCGACCACGATCCTCGATGGCGACCGGCTCTATTCCCATTTCGGATTCCAGGGAACCGTCTGCACCGATTTGCAGGGCAAGACGCTGTGGATCAATCGCGACCTGAGCTTCAAGGCCATTCACGGTAACGGCGGATCGCCGGTGTTGGTTGACAATCGGTTGGTCTTCACTTGCGATGGTGCCAGCGAACCTTTCGTCGCAGCTTTGAAGACCGACACCGGCGAGTTGGCGTGGAAGTGCCCGCGGCCGGTCGAGGCGAAGAAGAAGTTCTCCTTTTGCACCCCTGCGGTGATCAAGGTCGACAGCAAACAACAAATCGTCGCACCGGGAAGTAATTGCGTTTTAGGAATCGATCCGGCCGATGGATCGATCCTTTGGCAAGTCGACTACGACGGCTATTCGGTGATTCCTCAACCGGTTTACGCCGGCGGCATCTTGATCGTCTGCACCAGCTACGACAAAGGAGGCCTGTTGGCGATCGACCCACGCGGTCGCGGGAACATCACCGAGACAAACGTGTTGTGGCAGCTGGACAAAGGAGCTCCCAAGACGCCGACGCCGCTGATGCAGTCGGGGCTGCTTTATATGATCAACGACGCGGGCGTTGCCTATTGCTTGGACGCCGCCAGTGGCGACCGGGTCTGGCAGAAACGGATCGGCGGACAATATTCCGCCTCGCCCCTGTTGGCCGACGGCAAGATCTACTTCACCAGCGAAGCGGGAGAGACGACGGTGATCCAGGCCAGTCGCGACTTCCAAGAGTTGGCGAGGAACGACCTCGGCGAGCGAACGCTGGCCAGTCTCGCTCCGTTGGATTCGTCGATCCTGCTGCGGACCGCCAAAGCGCTCTATCGCATCGAAACGCCGTGATTTGCACCGGCGAAGATGTCCTGATCGCGGGAACACCGGCCGAGGTCTTCCTGTGGTTGGATGATCCACAGCGGGTCCTGCAGTGGGTTCCGCAAATGATCGCCAACGCGCACCAAGAGGCGGCTGGCCAGCGGATCGGGACTCGGTTCCATCAACGGTTTCAATATAAGAACCGCGTCGTCGCAACATCGGGCGAGATCGTCGCCTTCCGCCAGGACCAATTGCTCGGCATGCAGATCGATCAAGGAGGGATGCGTGTGCGAGTCGATTACCGATTGGAGCCGGCGGGTGATCGGACGATCGTCAGGCAAGACGTTCAGCTGCACTTCCGCCCGCTGCTGCGAATCCCCACGCGGATGGTGGCTCCACTGATCCGTTGGATCGCTTGCAAGCGGATCCGCGGTAACTTGGGGCATCTGAAACGAGTCGTCGAACAGGCAGGAAACTCGTAGCGAGATTGGTCGCGTCGCCAGTTGCATTGCGTGTCGGCAGTGGCACGCTAGTGCAGCGTCAACACCAAAATCGAGGGTAGTGGACGAGGTCACGAGTCCTTTCGCGCCAGAGATTATGGGGACTCGTGACCTCGTCCACTATCATCAGTCCTAAAATCAAAGTTTGACGAACCGCTCGCTCGCTAACTGTTGTTGCGTTTGCTGCGCTGCGACTTCAGCTTGGTTACCCAGCTGGTCCACGATGCTGTTGATTCCTTGGGGGTGTCGAAGGCCTGAGCCTTCCCCTCCAGTTTGCGGCCGCGGGCGTCTCGCAAAATCTCGATCCCCTCGTCGACATATTTGTTGCAGCCCTTGCAATAGGTCGGCGGTTCGTTGACCGACTTTTGACAGTAGGGGCATCGGTAGCCGACGACTTGGCTCTCGGCGGCACGAAACAGTCCCCCCACATCTTGGGCATGGCACCAAGGGGAGTTCTCTTTACGACAAAGCGTCTCGCGCGTGACGACGCCTTGGCGAACCAGGTCGAGGAGTTCGCTGGGCCGCAGCGGCCCGAGTTCGGTTTCTGCGTCTTGTTGAATGAACCACTGGCTCATGCTGAAAACAACCCCTTTGTCCGACAGGCTGTTTGGCATACAACCAGCCTGCGATTGTGTCGATGAAATACTGCCCGTTTGTGTTTTACCACCACCAGTAGCATATCTAAGTTGCCCGGCGAATTATATCGAGCGCTGGGCGATGTGGATCATTAAGAGTAAATTAACAGCGGTGCAGCGGCCAACAAATTTAGTCCGCGATTTTGCCTTTGCGTCGATCGATTCCGTGAGCTCCGATTCCTATGCGATGTCCTTTCTGTCAACACGACAACGATCGAGTGCTCGACACTCGAGCCAACGAAGACGGATTTTCGGTGCGACGCCGCCGCTGCTGCAACAATTGTCGCCGGCGTTTTACGACCTACGAACGGGTCGAAGAGATCGGAATTCGCGTGATCAAAAAGGATCTGGTCCGAGAGCCTTTGAATCGCGAGAAGATTCGGGCGGGGATCGAAACCGCCTGCTGGAAGCGGCCGCCATCGCGCGAGCGGATCGATTCGGTGGTCGAAGGGATCGTCGCGGAGATTCACGGCCAGTTCGAGGACGAGGTCAGCAGCCGGCAGGTCGGCGAGATCGTCATGAAACATCTCGCTCCGCTGGACGCTGTCGCCTTCGTGCGATTCGCCAGCGTCTATCAAGAATTCGATAGTCTAAACGACTTCGTCAACGTCCTCTCGGGACGCCAGCAGGCCTCCAAGGCAAGCGAATAAAGCCGGCAGATCACTCCGCTAAAAACGGATTGATGTAATCCAGGGTATCGCCAAAGCTGATTCCCATCGCGCGAGCTGCGGCGACGGCGGAGCTGTCCGGCGGCACGCGGCGCAATTCTCCCACCGCTTCGGCGATCGTTACGCTGTCGATCTGCGGCGGCTGGTAGCAGACCATTTCGCCAAATCGTTTTTGGACCACCAATCGAACCGCGTGAACGCCCAACTGAGTTGCCAGCACGCGGTCGAAGTTTGTTGGTCCGCCACCCCGCTGCAGATGCCCAAGCACGACGTAGCGGACTTCCTGCTCGATCCGCTTGTTCAGCTGTTGCGAGATCTCGTTGCCGATGCCTCCCAGCAGAGTTTGGCGGTCGGTCTGCACCGATTCCCGGGTGACGACGGCGCCGCTGGGCAGTTCGGCCCCTTCGGCAACGACGACCAACGTGAAATTTTTTCCCATCCGACGTCGGTCATCGATCTTGGCGATGATCCCCTCATAGGACCACGGGATCTCGGGGATCAGGATCACGTCGCCGCCCCCCGCGATGCCGGCGTGCAAGGCGATCCAACCTGCATGCCGCCCCATCACTTCTAAGACCATCACGCGATCGTGGCTCGACGCGGTGGTGTGCAGCCGATCCAAAGCGTCGGTGGCGCAGTTGACGGCGCTATCGAATCCAAACGTAAACGCGGTGCAGGAGAGATCGTTGTCGATAGTTTTGGGGACGCCAACGACCGGCAATCCGGCGCGGTGCAGTTCCAAGGCGATCGAAAGCGACCCGTCGCCGCCGACGCAGATCAGTCCCTGCAGCTGCGTTTTTTGAAACGTCTGCCGCACAGCTTCGATCATCGGTTCGGGAAGCGACAGCTTCAGATCCTCCCCCACGGTCACTCCGAATCGACCGCGATTGGTCGAACCGAGGATGGTTCCCCCCAGCGTCAGGATCCCCGAGGTGTTTTGTGGCGTCAGCGAACGGCAGCGGATGGGATCGACCAAGCCTTCGAAACCACCCTCGAAACCGAGGGTTTCGTAGCCCATCCGGTAGGCCGATTTCACAACCCCTCGGATTACCGCGTTCAGGCCCGGGCAGTCGCCCCCCGCTGTTAAGATGCCGATCCGTGGACGGGTGGAATCAATTGTTGTGGCATCGAAGGCTGTCATGTCGCAATTCCTTAGTGTCCAGTTTGTTTTCCATTTGGCAGCTATTGTAACTCAATGCATGGAACTCGCCGACAGCCATCGCTTTCTTGGGTATCGACGATTGAAAAGCGAAACCGATTGTTATAATCGAGTTAAGAACGGGAGGGCTCGCAAGCAAATCAACCTCGGCGAGCGAATGCCATGAAACAGCAAGTCTTATCTCTATTGCTGATCGCGTCTACCGGCGGATTCGTCGGTTCCGGTTGTGCCCCCAGGGTGGCTCCCGGAGATCCTGAAGTCCCACGCAAAACTGTCTATACCCGAGCCGAGATCGACGCGTTAAAAGCTGAAGGCGTATCGGATCGGGAGCTGAAGAATATGGGGATCAAGGTGATCAAATGACGAACCGATCTGAGGGTGAAGTTTGGGAGCAGAGCTGCGTTGGGAGGCGACGGGGCTTTTGCCCTGCCCCGCGGTGTTGCCGCTTGGCGGGCAGTTCTTCGCGGCGTGCTTTCACTCTCGTCGAACTGTTGGTCGTCATCGCCGTGATCGGTGTCTTGGTCGGCCTGTTGTTGCCGGCGGTCCAATCGGTCCGCGAGGCGGCGCGGCGGATGCAATGTTCCAACAATTTGAAACAGCTGGGCCTGGCGGCGCACAATTATCACGATACCCATCGCTCATTTCCTTCGGGGTGGATCAACCCCAAGCCCTGGGATGCCGATCGCGATTGTTACGGTTGGGGTGCGTTGATCTTGCCCTTTGTCGAAGGGACCGCGGCGGCAAACGCGATCGATGCAGTCCGCGTTCCGTTTAATGCCGCGCTGAACGATTCGGAGAAGTTGCGGGTGATGCGGCAGAAGCAGGAGGTGTTCCGTTGTCCCAGCGACGTGGGGCCGATCGAATCGAGCGACGGGGATCGGAAGCCCGGTGGGGAATCGACGGCCGTTTCAAACTACGTCGGGGCGAACAACATCGGTTGGGCTGAAGCGAGCGACAGCGGAGCCGCCGGCGACGGTGGGCCAGGTCGCCACGGAATGTTTGTCGAGGACAAGGGGATCCGATTTCGCGACGTCCGCGATGGGACTTCCGCTGTGGTGTTGTTTGGCGAGCGGAGGTGGCAATACAACGATGTTCTCGACCGCACGGTCCAGGTGGCCGCTGCGGCATTGGTCTACGGCCGCGAAACAAACGGCAGCCTTTCTGCGGAAGCCAGCGCGGTGATCGGGTTGGGGATCGTGAGGATGAATTACGACGGAGCCAAGAGTGGCGATACCGGAGCGCGACGCAAAAAGACGGGCTTTTCCAGTCTGCATCCCGGCGGGGCGATGTTTGCGTTTGTCGACGGTAGCGTTCATTTCGTGGCGGACAGTATCGAATTCACTGTCAAACTGGAGACCGATCCGACCAGCCTTCACTACTTGGTCAACAACAACGAAGGGAACGGTCCGCCGGACGATGTCTATGAACGTTTGATCGCTCGCGACGACGGGCAGGTTCTGGGGCAGTATTAAAAGTTGCTTCGAGTGAGAAGGCGGGTTCTTCAACGCAGCGATTCGGGGTATCTATTAAGATGTTCCCGTTTTGGTTTCGAACCCCTGCAATTTGAGTCTACCTTCCATGACTTGGACGCTCACCGACGATATCGCTGAAAAAAATGCCGGCGTCTGGACCCTGCGCGGACCGCTGCAAGCTCCCGAAAATGGCTGGCAGATCGGTTGTGGCGAATCTTCGGAACTCGATCGCTTGTTAGCCCTCACCAGCTCCGTCGCGATGCCCGTTTTCCAAGAAGCCGACCGGCCTCTGGAGGACTTGGTCGCGCGGTATCGGCCAAGCGCCGAAGCTGGGATCAGCCTCGATATCCGCTATCAATTGCTGAACGTCTCCCCCTCTCGTTTGGTTTTGCAAGCGACGTATGCGATTCAAACCCGGGAGTTCGAGACGCATCCGTCGTTGCAGATTGCGATTCCCGGGCTGCCCGAAACCGAACTCGCCACGATCAATCGGGCACATGTCGGGGCGATGCATCTGGCCGTCCTGATGCAGCCGTGCGACCTGGCTCAAGCGCGTCGAGTCGACGCTCCGCAAGATGGCGGGATTCAGTTCTACGGCGACTTTATGGAACGCGGCGTGATTCGTAAGTGCCGTCTGCGGTTGATCCTTTCGCCGCTGAGCCAACAGGAATTGCAGGCCGAAGAGGAGTTTGAGGCGTTGATGCGGGAACCGTTGCCGTTGGTCTCATAGCAAACCCGTCGGTTCGGTCACCGGCAGCGTCGATGCAATTTGCGGCTTCACAAATTCGTCTCTCCCCGTCTGAATAGGCGTAGGGCATTTGACATGCCGCAGCGTCGCAATAGAATAGAAGCTGTGGAGGAAACACCGAGTTAGTGGCGAACCAGCGTTCGACTGCTCGTATTTCTGCCTCCGGTTGACTTTCAACCCCGACAGACCGGTCCTGATAGCCCCATTCTATTTCGGTTGGCTATCCGCTTTCGCCGGTTGTTGGAGGGGTACTTGTACCCATCTAATAACGCGAGAGCGAACAAATGACACAGTTGCTTGGTATCGGTATGCCCGGATTGCCCGAAATGATGATCATTTTGGTGATCCTGCTGGTTCTATTCGGCGGGGCAAAGCTACCCACCTTGATGCGAAATCTTGGCCGCAGTGCCAACGAATTCAAGCATGGACTCAACGATCCGGTCTCCGAAGATTCCGACAAGGATAAGCCTGCAGAGTAGGCGATCGACGTCGCTTGGGCGTCCTTAGCACGCTCTTGCTGCAAGCGTTGTTTCTTATCGGTGGCGGATTTCCGTCGCCGATCGTTCGTCCGCGCGAATCCTTCAAGTGATCGGAAGACGCATGTTTGGTCTGAGTCCGTTTGAATTAGTACTCTTTGGCGTTGTCGCCATTCTGCTTTTTGGCAGTAAATTGCCCGAGGTGGCTCGTTCCTTGGGGCAGAGTTATAACCAGTTCCGCCGTGGGCTGAGCGATCTGCAGGGGCAATTTAAGATCAGCGAATTCACCAACCCGAGTCCTACTCCAGCGACTAAGTTGGAAGACTACGACGAACCCGAATACAGCAAACCGGTAGCTCCGAAATTTACGCCGCCGCCGGCTAAGAGCCCAAGCGAAGAGTAGTCGCGGGAAAAGAACTGTCCCCAAGACATGCTCAAGTTCCCCGCCGGTTTTACCGATAAGGTAAGCGTTACGGGGTGGGTAGTTTTTGTCGCGAGTCGCCAGTTTTTGTCGAACTGGTTTGCTCCGGTTACCTCCAATTTGAAGTTGAGTGGATGGGACCGGGACTGCAATTGCTGGCATTCACTTCGGCGGTCGATGTCGCCTCGCAGGTCGGCAGCATGGCCCGCGGCGCCGTGGGAAATTTTGCTGATTTGGTTTCGCCACAGTCGTCCAGCGAAACCGCGGAATCCGCCACTGCAACTTCCGTTTCTCTCCCCGATCTGCTCGATCGGATTCATGCCGCGGTGACCGATCATCTCAAGCGTTTGGGCTTACCCGAACAGACACCGTTTCAGGTCGAAGTTCAGGGCGACGGCGATCTGCGCGTTCTGTCCGATTCCGGCAATCGTTTGGAGATCGAAGATGCGATTCTCAGCGACGATTTGTTGTCCGCAGAAATCCGACAATATGCCCGTCAGCAATCTCCATTTGGCGATTCGTATTCGGTCCACTGGCCGCCGCTGGAACCGTCGGAAATGCTGAACGGCTAACGCTTCGATAAAGCGACGCGTTGGCAAGTTTATCGGCAGCGTCATTGTCGCGATTTGCGATCCCGATTAGCGGGGATTGCTGCGTCGTTCCACACGTGGTTCGCCCGGCCCCGTTTGACTCGATTGAGCTGCCAGCCGTTGCAGGTTCTGCCAAGCATCGGCGGCATGATTCGCTGGTGCGGATTCGGTTGCGGGCTCCGCCGGAACAGCAGTTTCCACTGGTTGTGCCGGGGTCGCTACCGTTGGTTGTGCTGCGGACGCTACCACCGGTTGTGCTGCGGGCACTGCCACCGGAGCTGCGTTAAACTTGCTGCCGGAATAGTCCGACCAGCGTCGTCCGAAGTTGTCTTTTCCCGATCCGGGAGCGACCAGGAAGACCATCCCCGCACCAAACAACAGGCCGGCGGTGATCGATCCCATCAACAACATCGTGTCGTTGGGGCCGACAGGTTTATCACCACTTTGTACCGGACCCAGCGGCGAGATCAAATCGATCGACAGCGCCGCCTGACGCGATGCTTCGGCTTCGTTCAGCGATGCTTCGGCGCGTTCGAGCAGGTTGGTGCGATGTCCAAAGTCGGACAACAGGTTGCTGTACGTGGTCCGCATTTCAGCCAGTTCGTTCAGGCGGTTGCTGAGTTCATCCTGCTTCTTCTGTAGTTTGGCAACGCGATCCGACGCAATGCGGATCTGCGGTTCCATCGACTCGATCGAAGCCTGGATCTCCTGAAGGATCTTGTCGAGAATCTCGCGCTGTGCGGTTTCGGCAGCTCGCATCTTGGGGTGGTTTGCAGTGTAAAGACTGCTCAACGAGGAAGCTGCCAGCTGGGCGTCGGTGTATCCGTCTTTCAGACGTTTCAGTGTTGGTTGGCTGGCCAGCAGTTCGCCGCCCGAAACCAGTAACTGATCGGGATCGGCTTGCCCACGTTTGAGCAACGCCTCGAGTTCGCGGAGTTTCTCGAGTTCCAGTTCGGCTTGCTGGGATTCCTTTTGCAGATCGGTAAGCACCCGCTGCGAATTGCCGCTACCGGCAAAGTTCTCAGTCAAAGAACGCAGTTCTCCCAAGTCGCTACCGACGCTGGTTTCCAATGCTTGCAGTTTTTTGTTGGCCTCTTGGCGATGAGCCGCAGCGAGGTCGCGGGAGTGCGTGAGTTCTTGGATTACGCCAGAAAAGCGGTCGGCGCGAATGTCGCGCATCGCATTGGTGAGCGCTTCGCGGACATAATTGCATAACTTTTCAGCCCGTTCCTGCGTGGTTTCCCGTGTTTCTAAATAGATCACTTCGGTCGCGCCGAACTCGGAACCCTTGGGAGGTCGCACGATAATTCGGCTCCTGGCATCGGCGATAAAATCTTGTGATGGCCCGTTTTCGAGCTCTGCCAGTTCGGGATCCAACCGCGTCAGCGCAGCCATCAGTACGTTGCGGTTGTTCGATAGTTCAAGCACCGTTTCCTGCGCCGCCTTGAGATCGGTTTGGCTGGCGAAGCGCCCCAAAAGATCTTGTTCACCGTGGGCTTCGTTGCGGATCACCAGCGATTGGCTGGCCGAATACGTGTCGACGCGAACGCGGGTGTACGCGTATCCCAGTCCAGCAAACAGGATCGTCGCGCCGGCCCATAGGGGCAGGTAGACACGAATGGTATGGAAAAGATGACGCCACGCGATGGGGGCTGCGCTGCCGGACATGATTCTAACTCTTCTATTCGACACCCAAGATTCAAAACGAAGCTGTTTGCAATACAACTTCTGTGGTAAGCCTAGGTTACAAATAGCGACAGTTCACTTTATGCATCGGCGCTGCTAAAACACCATCTCACCATGATGGTTCTTGTCGTGACCGTTGTGCGAATTATCCGACCTTTCCGCAACAAGCCGTTTTCCAAAATGGATGATCCCGATCTCGATGACAATTTCGAACCGCCAGTTCTGGAGTCGTCGGACCGCTTTTTTATGGCAGCTGTCGGATTTGAAGTTGGCCTAGGGGTTGTCGCTGTTGTCGTGGGGAGTTTTTTGGGCCCGAGAGCCAATGAATTGGTCCCGCCGCTTTCCGATGTGTGGGCAATTTTGTGGGGAGTTGGATTGGGGGCACTGTTGGCGCTGCCGATGGTCGCCATGGTCCAGGGGCTGCAGAAGTTGAGAATTCCGCAGGTCGAAGAAATCAATCGCTTGGGACGCGATCGGATGTTGCCCCTGATGGAGAATCTGTCCAACTGGGAGCTAGCGATTCTCTCGATTTGTGCCGGAGTCGGCGAGGAAATGCTGTTTCGCGGCTGGCTGCAGACGTGGATCACCGGCAGTGAATCGGAGTGGAGCGTTACTTCGATGGCGATCGGTATTTTTGTGGCATCGCTGGTCTTCGGATTGGCGCACGCAATCACCAAACTTTATGTGATCGTTGTCTTCGCGATGGGGATTCTGTTCGGAATCATGTTGGTGGCGACCGGGAATTTATTGGTTCCCATCGCGGCCCACGCGGTGTTCGACTTTATCCAGTTGAAGCTTGCCGTGAGCGAGTTGAAAAAAGAAGCCGCCGGCGGCGAAGTCTCCGCGCCAAAATAATCTCGGCTACGCCAGCAGCTGGTGAAGGTAGTTCTTCAATCCAGTCATTTGGTCGGGCGGAGAGCCGGGCCCCAAAATCATCGGCCCATCTTCGGCCGCCGGTCGCAATCCGTGACTGCCCCGAACAAGCGATGGATCCAGCGGGATCACATCCATTTTGTATCGCATCCCCATCTTCTTCTGCGCTAATCGCAATCCTGCTCGCGCTTTGGATGTGATAAATAATTCGCAAGGGTCGTAACCAGGTTTGCGATGGATGTCGACACACCGCGCGAAATCGGGAGCCTGGGAATCTTCCAGCCAATAATAATAGGCAAACCAGGCGTCGGGATCCGACATCGCGATCAATTCGCCGCTGCGCGGATGGTCCAACTGAAGATCGCCGGGGGGAACGACGCTGGCAATTCCATCGATCGATTCGAGAAGTTTGCGGGCTTCATCGAGGACCGATCGGTCGTTGACATATATATGAGCAAGTTGGTGGTCGACGACAGCAAAGGCTCGCGATTCACCGGGCATCAACATCTCGCCGAATGGCCCGTTCCGAACACTCAACATTCCCGCCCGCCGCAAATGTTGATTGATCATCACCGCTTTATTGACGGGAACCAGCCCATATTCGGAAACGACAACTACCTGGGCACCGATATCTTCAGCTGCATCGATCACTTCCCCGGCGCAAGCGTCGACTTCGGCGACTCGCTGCGGATCGTGATCGGGAAATCTTTGGTAGTCGTAGTCGAGGTGAGGTAGGTAGACCATCGAAAGTTGGGGCTTCTGCTTCCGCATCACCGCCGCGGTCGCTCGAGCGATCCACTGCGACGATGCCAGTCCAGCACCCGGACCCCAGAATGCGAAAAAGGGGAACGGTCCCAACTGATCAGTCAGTTTGCAGTCGGTGAAATCCAAAACGTCAAAGGCTTTGGATCCATCGCAACCGTAATGCGGTTTCGGTGTGCAGCTCCAGCGAACAGGGGCAGCTTGATTGAACCACCAAAACATCTTGGCGGTTTCAACACCTTCGTAAAACTTCTCGCCTTGGATCAGTCCGTTGTGTTGCTGCCAAAAACGAATCTCGGCTGTGTCTCGAAAATACCAACCGTTGCCAACGATACCGTGATCTCGTGGCGGCAGTCCGGTCAACATTGTCGCCTGCGAAGTGCAGGTGACCGCTGGAAATGGGCTCTGCCAAGGCAGAGCGGAGCCGAGTTGCGAAATCCGCGGCGCGTGAGCCGCCAGACGTGGGGTTAAGCCGACGACATTGATGAGACAGACGCGATTCAATTTGCTAGATACCTGGGACTGCGGAACTGAAGCCGAACCGGATGAAGGTTTTGATGGTTCCCAAAGTATAGGTCAGCGGCGTCTCTTCAACACTCACCAAGTCGTTAGGAGCCAGTCGGAGGTTCGCGGGTCCCCCCTTCATGGCGTCACGGATCGAAGCTTCGATCACGACCTCCGAATCATCGGGACGCTTGCGAATGATTTTAACTTTGTCTGCCAGCGACTCGCTCAAACCGCCGGCTTGGCTGATCGCATCCATCAACCGCATATCCCCATCTTTGGGCATCTCGATCATGTCGGATTGGCGAACCAATCCCGTCACGTTGATATAGCGTTCCGGTTTCTCGTAAATCATCACCACGCTACCGTCGACCAGTTGTCGATGGTTCTCGGGGACTTCGTCTAACCGCAACAGGTCGAGTTCGAACTGATCGGGAACCGGCGGTGGGACGGGGGCGTTGGGGTACGCCACCTGTTGGGTTTGGGCCATCGCAGCCAACCGGACGCCGGTCCCAGGTGGATGGCGGATCTGCGCGATCGTATTTGCGTTTTCGCTGAAACCTTCCGCCATGCTAATCGCGGTCATAAGATCGCTTCCGCCGGCGGGCAGTTCATAAGTTTGTGGTTTGTTGACGGCTCCCAAGACCGTGACGTGGTGCGCACGGCGTTGTTCGATGCGCAGCGTGACGTTGGGCGAAACGTAAACCCCGCGTCGAACCGATTCAAACGCGAGCAGTTTTTCGGCATCGGTCAATCGCATCCCGGCGACGGCGACCGGGCCAACAAGCGGAACATTGAGTGAACCGTCTTCGGCGACACGGAGCGTCCATTCGGGTGGCTTCTCCTGTTCGATGCCGGTTGCCACGGTGAGGATCACCGCATCGCCGGGGGTAAGCCGGTCGGCGGGTTGAACCGTACCGGCGAGCGCCGTCATGTCGATCTTTTTGGCGTTAACCGTTTTCGGTGCTGCCAGCTGCTGGGGCAAGTTCGAAGCTTGGTAGTTCGCGGTCGAACTACAGCCGATCAAGCCGGCCAGACCGAGCCAGACCGATAGAAAGAGAGCCAGAGATTTCATGAAAATGGAGTCCGTTCCATTGAAAGCCAATTCCTTGCGCAGATCAACTCGCAAGGTGGAATGTCGATCAACCTATATAGGTAGAAACGCTGGCTCAGCGAAACCCCGATCCCGTCAACCCCGAAAGGTTTTTCGCAATAGAAGGGGTGGAACCCCGGAAGCGATTCGATGGCTGGCGGGACAAACGGCCGTGTGACTCAGAAATCGGAGCTCGCCCGGTAATGGGAGCCGTTCGGAGGCAAGATGGCAGAAGTCTGAAGTACAAACGAAAAAAAGCCTGCTGAGCAAATTAATGCTCAGCAGGCTTTTTAAATAACCCGGCGATACCTACTTT
This sequence comes from Rosistilla oblonga, assembly GCF_007751715.1. NCBI lineage: Bacteria > Pseudomonadati > Planctomycetota > Planctomycetia > Pirellulales > Pirellulaceae > Rosistilla > Rosistilla oblonga. The sequence goes on from NZ_CP036292.1 coordinate 1,058,496, forward strand.
CACGTTGGTATACACTATCATCGGCTCGAAAAGCTTAACTACTGTGTTCGGGATGGGAACAGGTGTGACCTTTTCGATATGGTCGCCGGAAAAGATTTGCTGCAGGTATTTCACCACAGCAAACCTGAATTCTGGTAATTGGTAGAAGATCATCTAGATCCGTGTCGTTGACAGGATCCTAAAACGTTGTTGCGAGTGCAAGATATCGATGGTCAAGCCTTCGTCCGTTAGTACTGGTTAGCTAAACACGTTACCATGCTTACACATCCAGCCTATCAACCTGGTAGTCTTCCAGGGGACTCTCGTCACAAGTGACATACGAAACCTAATCTTGGGTCGGGCTTCACGCTTAGATGCTTTCAGCGTTTATCCGTTCCGAAGTTAGCTATCCAGCCGTGCCGCTAGCGCGACAACTGGTACACCAGAGCTTCGTCCAACCAAATCCTCTCGTACTAAAGTTGAACACCCTCAAGTTTCGAACGCCCACGGCAGATAGGGACCGACCTGTCTCACGACGGTCTGAACCCAGCTCACGTACCACTTTCATTGGCGAACAGCCAAACCCTTGGGAGCTTCTTCACCCCCAGGATGTGATGAGCCGACATCGAGGTGCCAAACCGCATCGCCGCTATGGACGCTCGGATGCGATAAGCCTGTTATCCCCGGAGTACCTTTTATCTGTTGAGCTATAACCCTTCCATACGGGATTACAGGATCACTAAGACCTACTTTCGTACCTGCTCGACTTATGGGTCTCGCAGTCAAGCACGCTTCTAACTTTACTCTCTTCGCCTGATTGCCGTCCAGGCTGAGCGTACCATTGCACTCCTCCGTTACTCTTTGGGAGGAGACCGCCCCAGTCAAACTGCCCAACTGACATTGTCCCTCGCTCTGATTCAAGAGTCGAGGTTAGAACTAAAGCATAACCAGGGTGGTATTTCAAGGACGGCTCCTCCGACACTAGCGTGCCGGTCTCATAGCCTCCCACCTATCCTACACAAATTATACCTCAGCCCAATATCAGCCTGCAGTAAAGGTTCACGGGGTCTTTCCGTCTAACCGCGGGTATGTGGCATCTTCACCACAACTACAATTTCACCGGGTCGGTGGTTGAGACAGTGCTCAAATCGTTACGCCTTTCATGCAGGTCGGAACTTACCCGACAAGGAACTTCGCTACCTTAGGACCCTCATAGTTAGGGCCGCCGTTTACTGGGGCTTCGGTCGCCAGCTTCTCCCCGAAGGGATAACCGTCTTCCTTAACCTACCAGCACCGGGCAGGCGTCAGTCTCTATACATCCACTTGCGTGTTAGCAGAGACCTGTGTTTTTGATAAACAGTCGTTAGAGCCGATTTTCTGTGGCCTACTTGCGTAGGCGCCCCTTATCGCGAACTTACGGGGCCATTTTGCAGAGTTCCTTAACCACCGTTCTCCCGAGCGCCTTAGACTACTCGTCTCACCTACCTGTGTCAGTTTTAGTACGGTCACGTCGCTTCAAAGCTAGGAGCTTTTCTTGGACGTCCTTCCAGAGACTTCGAGAACTTAAATGCTCTCGGCCGACAACCTTGACTTGTGACAGGTTATTTAATCCCCATCATCTCAGTTGCCTTCACGGACATATCTAGTCGTACCGCTCTCATTCCGGACGCCGTCCCTCCATCACTCCACGACATGGCATAGGAATATTGACCTATTCTCCATCGTCTACGCCTTTCGGCCTCGACTAAGGTACCGGCTAACCCTGGGCGGATTTACCTTCCCCAGGAAACCTTAGGTTTTCGGCGAGCAGGATTCTCACCTGCTTTATCGTTACTCATTCCGGCATAATCACCCGATGACCCCGAGACCGCTCGTTACCGTACGGCTTGTATCTGATCATCGGCGCTCTCCTACCGCTCTAATCCGAAGATTAGAACCCGTTGCTTCGGTATAATACTTACTCCCGTTCATTATCGGCGCAGAAATGCTCGACCGGTAAGCTGTTACGCACTTTTTAAATGGTGGCTGCTTCTAAGCCAACATCCCGGCTGTCACGGCACTTCAACTTCCTTAGTGACTTAGTATTATTTAGGGACCTTAGCAGACGATCTGGGTTGTTTCCCTCTCGACCGCGGAGCTTATCCCCCGCGGACTGACTGCCGAGATAGTTCTATCGGTATTCGGAGTTTGGTTCAGTGAGGTACCCCGGGAAGGGCCCCCATCCGATTCAGTATCTCTACCCCCGATAGATAGTGGCTCGACGCTATCCCTCAAGATATTTCGGAGAGAACGAGCTATCTGCTGGTTTGATTACACTTTCAGTCCTCCCCACAAGTCATCCCCTCGGTTTTCAACCCAAGTGGGTTCGGTCCTCCACGCAGTTTAACCCGCGCTTCAACCTGCTCATGGGTAGATCACACAGCTTTCGCGTCTGCAGCACACGACTAACGCCCTATTAAGACTTGGTTTCCCTCTGGCTACGTCCCGTAAAGACTTAACCTGCCGTATACCACAACTCGCCGGATCATTATGCAAAAGGCACGCCGTCACCCGTGGCTAGGCCATAGGGCTCCGACCGCTTGTAAGCACATGGTTTCAGGTTCACTTTCCTCCCCTAGAAGGGGTTCTTCTCATCATTCAGTCACCCTACTGATTCACTATCGGTCGTTAAGGAGTATTTAGCCTTACGAGATGGTCCTCGTCGATTCAACCGGGGTTTCACGTGACCCGGCCTACTCAGGTGCTTCTACTGTGAGACAACATTTTTGTGTACGGGACTGTCACCCTCTATGGTCGGTCTTTCCAAGCCGTTCCACTAACACGTCTCAATCAGATATTGAAGTCCTACAACCCCGTGAGGGAAACCCTCGCGGTTTGGGCTATTCCGCTTTCGCTCGCCGCTACTGACGGAATCGATTTTTCTTTCTCTTCCTCTGGTTACTTAGATGTTTCAGTTCACCAGGTTGGATAGGGTATCCCGGGATCATCGTTTGTTTGTCAACTTCCCCAGGCTTTTCGCAGACTTCCACGCCCAATCTCTTAACGCCAAGACATCCCCCATGTGCCCTTAGTAGCTTGACCACCGAAATCTCGAACTCGCTAGACATCGCTCTCGGAAGAGTTTTGTTTTCGCAAACACAAGGCTTCAGGGTATCTACCAACGATAAATATTTGCTGCTCTTGTGATACCATGTTTGCAACGAGCTCTAACGTGAGGTTCGTTACTTGCAGTGGTATCAACGCTTCAGAAAAACATTGTCAGTGACTATGTTAACCAACTTAAAAGGATTTAAGTCAGCAACATAGAACTGTGGTGTTCTATTAGATGCCTTCTACCAATCAACCAAAATGTCAAAGATCGGACGCACTTAAGTCTAGCAAATGCGTTTAATTGTTTCTGATTGCCATTCGAAGCTGACATTTGTCAGTGTTTCGTTTGGCGTGTCAGGTGAGTCGAAAGTTTACAGTTGGTGGCGTTTGTCGTCAACAGCTGTTTTAAGTTTTCAACAAGTTTGTTTTTTTCAACGTTTGTTGTTTTGGCAACAACAAGTAGTTGAAAAGGTTATCAAGCGGCTGATGTTTTAGCAACAGTCGTTTGAAATTTCCAGTGGAGGTGAACGGACTTGAACCGATGACCCCCTGCGTGCAAAGCAGGTGCTCTCCCAACTGAGCTACACCCCCTGGATCTTTGCGAGGCGGAATTAGAATCGATGTCGCGGTTTAGTGCAAGGCCTGATTCAAATTTTTTCGTCTCGCTGAAGTTGTTTCGGCATTCGAGTGGTGAAAGCTTTAACAATTCAGTGGGTGTACCAAGATTCGAACTTGGGACCTCATCGTTATCAGCGATGCGCTCTAACCAACTGAGCTATACACCCTCGAAGCCGGACAAGCCGCCAATGTTTGGCTGCTCACCGTTGCTTCAACGATCCAAAGTTTACGCAGTCGGAGGCCGCTGTCAAACGGGCTTCGCATCAAATTTGAAAAATGGAACACAAGTTGCTTTGCGTTCGTCGTTCAAACTCGATGCTGTAACTATCGGACGGTTAGTGGCAGCAACTTGAATCGACATTCCCATGAAGTTGCATTTCTCGGTAAATTCAAGCGATGGAGTAACTGAAGTCACGCGCGACCAACAAAGGAATCGCTATGTTTAAGAGTTGTTTTGAAAGGACGGCGGCATCGCTGATCGGCCTATGTTTTTTTGCCGGCAGCTCGGTTGCTGCGGACCCGAGTGCAAAAGATGCCCTCAGCGATGCGATCTCCCCGGTGCAAAAGGATGTCGATTACGCTCGGGTGAAAGCCGATGAAATCGCCGATTGCCGGGTGCAGAGCACGAAAGAGTCCGGCTGGGCGGGATGGTATGTGTTGGGCCCCTCGGGCGAGAAGCTGCGTCGGTTCGCCGATACTAATAATGACAAACAGATCGACCTGTGGTGCTATTACCTCGGTGGCGTCGAAGTCTATCGCGACATCGACTCGGATTTTAATGGCAAAGCCGACCAGTATCGCTGGCTCGGAACCGCCGGTTCGCGTTGGGGAATCGACAAAGACGAAGATGGCACTGTCGATTCGTGGAAATCGATCTCAGCCGAAGAGACGACGCAGGAGTTGATCCGCGCGATCGCGACCAAAGACGCTCAGCGGTTTAACCGTCTAATGTTAAGTTCGGCCGAGCTGGACCAGATCGATCTGCCGAGCGAAATGTCGGGGCGACTGGAACGCAAGCTGGGCGACGCCAAGTCGGGATTCCAGACGCTTGTCAATAAACAGACCTCGATCGGTTCGGGAGCGAAGTGGCAGCACTTTATTGCTTCGCAGCCCGGCGCGGTGACTCAGGTGGTCAGCAACGACTCCGACCAGGATCTGCTGGTCTATGAAAATGTCGTCGCGATGTACGAAGGGGATACCGCTGGAAAAGCGGGCCAGTTGTTGGTTGGGACGCTGGTTCGCGTCGGCAACGCGTGGCGCGTGATCGATGTCCCTCAGTTGTTGGACAATAATGAAGGGGTTGCTCAGAACGGCGGCTTTTTCTTCTCGGCTCCTGGCGCGGCGCCTAATATGCCGGCCGAGAGCGTGGCTGGGAACGAGAGCATGCAAAAGTTGGTCGCTCAGATGGAGTCGATCGAGGAAAAGCTGCGATCGGCGAGTTCGGCCGCGGCCAAGTCGGCTCTCTATGACGACCAAGCCAAGGTTTTGGAGGCGTTGATCTCCAGCGCTCGCGATGCCAACGAATCGGGGATGTGGATTCGCCAGATGGCTGAAACGATCAGTGCGGCGATCCACGGTGGCGAATACGAAAACGGATTGGTCCGGCTGGATCGGCTGCGTCGTTCGATTCCCGCAGCCAATAAAGAGCTCGCTGCGTTTGTGACGTTTGAATACATCAACGCCGATTACGGCCTGAAGCTGCAGAAGCCCGATGCCGACTTTGCCAAGATTCAGGAGGAGAAGATCAAAGCGTTGACCGATTTCGTCGCCGAATATCCAACCTCCGACGAATCGGCCAAAGCGATGATGGATCTGGCGCTCAGCAAAGAGTTCGAGAACGAAGACAAGGCTGCGGTCGCTTGGTATGGCAAGGTGATCGCAAACTTTGCTTCGTCCCCCGAAGCCGCCAAGGCGCAAGGTGCGATTCGCCGGCTCGATGCGATCGGCAATACGCTGCCCCTTAAAGGAACCACGATCGATGGCCGTGCTTTTGATCTGAGTCGCTACCGCGGTCGGCCGGTCGTGATCCATTACTGGGCCACGTGGTGCGAGACATGCAAGCAGGACATGAAATTGTTCCGCAAGTTGCAGGCTCAATACGCTAAGGAAAACGTCGAGTTCATCGGAATCAACGTCGATACGGTCAAATCGTCGGCGCAGGACTACCTTCGCGAAAACGCGTCGGTCGTGAACTGGCCGCAATTGTTCGACGAAGGAGGACTCGAATCGAGCCCGCTGGCGAACATTTTGGGCGTACAAACGTTGCCGACGACAATCGTGATCGACAAGCAGGGCAAAATTGCCAAAACAAATGTGATCGCGACCGAATTGGAAGACGAAATCAAGAGTATCGTTCGCTGATCGGATACTTGACCAGTAGCCCCAAGTTTTCTAGCTTAGTCGACCGAAGGAGTGCTTGGTGCCGAAGCGATCGACACCAAGCGACGCCCTTTGAGAAAGAGTTTGAGCTGCAGCCGATTTGCTGCGGCTCGATCAACTGCCCGATGGTGTAATTGGCAACACAGTGGATTCTGGTTCCATCATTCTAGGTTCAAGTCCTAGTCGGGCAACTTTGATTGGATGAGCCGCTTGCCGGCAAGCCCGAATAACCTCAGCTTTTGCTGGGGTTTTTTTATGCAGTTCCGCTCCGTGGCGCGTCGCACCATCGCTGCGGAAAGCGGCTCCCAGCTTCAGATTCTCCGTCGCAATCGCTTCCGTTTCGCGTGGGCACTCCCCTGCCCTGCGGCTTTTCGCGGTCGTCGCGCAGGCTGGCAGCTACTGCAGTGCGAGCTGCAGCCATTGGCGGGCCTGCTGCCGATAGCGACTCTCTCGGTGCATCCAAAGGTCCATGTGTGGATGCAGATAGGGACCTTCGGGGATCGCGAACAATTGTTTGGTCGGCACGTCGAGGAACGTGAACGCGGCCAGGTCGAGATGATCGATCAAGTAGTTGTCGCGGATCGCGCTGGCCCGCGTGCTGCTGACTAAAACGGGGCGGCCGCGGAGGCGGGCCAATCGCTGCAGCGCCGATTCGCGGTCGCTGTCGGGATAATTCCATTGCCGCTCGCCGTCAAAGTGGTCGTGGGTGAACATCCCTTTCCAAAAGCTGGCGATTTCATCATCGGCGAGTCCGATGTAGCTAGCCGCGATCGCGCCGCGTGAGAATCCGCAGATGAACAGATTCTCGAGGTCGCCGCCGAATTCAGCGCACACGCGAGGCAGGTTCGTCTTGCAGTAGTCGACCGTCGCTTGGCGATCGCCCCACCAGGTCACCGCGTTCTCTTGCCCGCCAGCTGCGACGCAGGGCATGACTACCCAGATGAATCCTTCGCCACCGCTGATCCCATATCCGAGGTTCGCATCTTTCACTTGCCCGGTGGAATGCGACGGCGGGAATTTGTTGCCGGTGTATTCGACGATCACCGGATATCGGCCGCCAGGCTTCCAATCGACGGGCAGGTACAAAGCGTGATGGACGTTTGTGCCAGCATATTCCGCAGCGACTTGGCGGACTCGTCTACCAGCCGCGGGTGAACCGTCTTCCATCGCAGGAGTGATCAGATCGCCGTTTGATCCCGCTGCCAAGCCGGCTCCGCAGACCGCGACGAGCCAAACGATGGACGTAATCCGTGCACGCAACTGAAAACTCCAAATTGCTCGGCGAATCGGTAGCTTAAACGCAGATCGACGGGGCGTCTCTTTGAGTAATACACCGCTTCGGCCGGCTTAACGCGTCGACTTCGCCTTCAACCAGCTGGCGTATTCTTCGACGGTGATCCGAGCGTCTTTGTTGGCGTCTGCGGGGGAGATGTCCAACAGCATGTCCTTCCATTCCGCCGCCGTCAGCACGCCGTCTTTGTTCTTGTCGCTGCGTTCGATGATCCGTTTGGCATAGCCAACATATTTGGGATCCAACGCGGCGCCGGAACCAGCGGCGGCAGGCGTTGCCGCGGCGGCCGGTTTGCTGGTGGTCGACGTCATCGCGGACTCCGAACGGGACGACGTGCTGGAACTGCTGGAGACGCTGCTTCCTGGCGACACTCCCGATTCGACGGCGCTGTAACATTCGCTGGCGGTGATCACGCCATCGGAATTGAGGTCGAATTTGAAGAAGTCGCTGATCAGATCGTCGTTCCAGACCGAAGCGTATTCGGCCATCATGACTTGCCCGTCGCGATTGCTATCGCGTTCATTGAACCAGCCGGGCAGGCCAGCATCGGATTCGGCAGCGATCCGGCGATAGGATTTCCGGCCGCCGAAGGGATCTTCGTCGCTGGCCGGTTTCTTTTCCGGTTCGCGCTTCGATTCCCTGCGACTACGTTCCTCCTTCACCTCCTCTTCGGCCACGCGTCGGCGGGCGTAGCGGACGGCAAGTTCCGCGGGGGAAAGGCGGCCGTCGCCGTTGCGGTCGAAGTCCAGCGGATTGCCGAACCAGTTTCCGCTCATCTCCTCTTTGTCGAGGTAGCCGTTTTTGTTGCGGTCGTAGCGTCCCATCCGTTCGGCTGCGGTTCGTTCATCGCCGGGAGTCACGCGGACGGCAAATAATTCACCCACGCTACCAAATCCTGGCACGGGATCGGCGGGAGCTTCGGGTTCGAACCCCATCACCAGCTGATCGACTTCCATCGCCTCATCGACTTCGCGGCGTTCTTGGTCGCGGTCTCTTCCGCGATCGCGATCGCTGCCACGGTCGCTGCCGCGCCCCGAATCACGCTGGCCGCGCATCTTTTCGAATCCCTGTTTCAACGCGTCCAACGAGATCGGTTTGGACGAATCGATCTTGGGATTCTCGCGAGCCATCCGGTCGATCATGTATTTCGCGGGGCCCTGCATTTCATCGGTATCGATCATACCGTTGCCGTTGCGATCGAGCCGGTCGATGAAGCTGGAGGGATCGCCTCCGCCTCGGCCACCACGCCCGCCGCGGTCACCACCTCGATCACCGCGGTCCCCACCACGATCGCCACCGCCTCGACCAAATGGCGGTTGAGACCATCCGTCGGAGGCGATGATGGCGAGCAGGCAAGCCAACGAACCGATGAGAGCTTGTCGAGAGAACATGCTGAAAATCCTAAGGGCAACAAAAAACTGGACGATCCCACAACCAAGGCGCAGGGCGCCACCGATTTTAACCCTGGTCGGGCCGCAGAGTTCCGAAATTGTGGCGGAGGAATTCGCTATTGCTGGCCGATGGCTGCATATTCGGGGGCGGGAGTGCTCTGCGGCGGTTGCAGCATCGCGAGCCCTTCGTCGATCGATTGCTCGATTTTCACTGCCAATTGCCGCACAAACGGATCGACCATCAGGCCGGCCGGGTAAGCTTCCATGCGGTGATATTCCGCTCCTTCGACAGCTTCCAGTTCCGCTCCGAGATGGCATTTGTAATCGCGGCGGGGCCGGAAATGGACGATCCGCCCCGGGTAGGGCTTGGGAACATACGCTTCGCAAATCGCGTCGTGCTGTCGCCACAGATCGGCCATGTTGACGGTCGCCCCGATCCGCCGCGGTTTCTTTTTCGAGAACAATCGCGCGATCGAACCCCGCCAAACCTTGGTGCGGACGCCCAGCGAGTGGAGCTTGGACGACAGGAACAGCCGTTTTTCCTGCGAGTTCAGCAGCAGGAAGTTCCGCAAATGGAATTCAACGCGTTGGCGGCCGTAGCTGAGTTTCGTCGCCGTGGTCGGATTGGTCGATGGAGCGGTCAGCCAGTTGTAGGTCTCGATCATTGCGAGCATCGCGACCTGTTCGCCAGCGGCGGTCAATTGTTGGGCGATCTCGAGCGCAACAGTGCCGCCGGAACAATAGCCGGCCAATAGATAGGGGCCGTGCGGTTGGACTTCGCGAATTTCCCGCACCAATCCGGCGGCAAACTCTTCCAACGTATCGGCGATCGGCAGCCCCAAGACGCCGGGCGAATTTAAGCCATACAGCGGCTGGTCTTCTCCCAAATGATCGGCCAACGCGTGATAGATCATCGTCAATCCATCGGCGGCGGGAGTGCAGAACAGCGGCGTGCGATCCCCTTCGGGCTGGATCTCGACGAGCGTCGAGATCCAAGAATCGCTGGCGGGCGAGCTGACCGCTGGTAAAGCGACGCTGCTAGCCTGCGTCGCTATCGACTTTTTTTTTTCGTCGGACTCGCAAACGTCCGACGCGGCAACGGGATCGGGGAAGAAACCGCCGCGGCGGATCTCCAAGCAGCTCTCCTGAACCGCATTGATCACGTGCGCGATATCTTCATCGGAATGTTCGGTCGAGAGGAAACAGTTGTCTCCCCAGCCGCGAGTGAAGACGCCGCGATCCAACATGTGGAAATACAACATGTCGGCGTATTCCAGATCGGGCGGGAACATGAATCGGAACTGCGAAGCGAATTGAGCGACGCGGATCGGGAACTGTTCGCGTTCAAAAAATGCGTTTAGCGTTTGGACCAGACGCGTCGTCTTGTCGGTCAGTTGTCGTTGCAGCGCGGGCCCTTCCTCTTTCAGCTTCATCAGCACTTGATGCGCCGCAGCCAAGCCCAGCGGGTGCCGGACAAATGTGCCGGCGAAGAAGGTCATGTCGGCTTCGGGTTCCGAATCGTCTTCGAACTTCCACGTGCCGCCATCCAGGGCATCCATGTATTTTCGCGAACCGGCCAACGCGCCGATCGGCATTCCGCCGCCGAGGATCTTGCCGTAGGTCGACATGTCGGCCCAGACATCGAACCATTCTTGAGCTCCGCCTTGAGCGGCTCGGAATCCGGTGATCACTTCGTCCATGATCATCGCCATGTTCTTTTCGCGAGTGATCCGGCGAATCGCTTGCAGGAATTCCTTGGGCTGCAAAAACGGATCGGCACTCTGGACCGGTTCGATCAGCACCGCGGCGATCTCATCGGATCGCTGTTCGAGCACCTGCAGGGCTTCGGGCGTTCCGTAATCCAGCACGATCGCGTTGTCGGCAAACGTTTGAGGGACTCCGGGAGCGGCGGGGGAGGAGATGCGGCGGTCGCCGATCCGGCTGGATCGACACAAGACTTGGTCGAAGTTGCCGTGGTAGTCCTTATTAAAGTAGACGAACTTCGATTTGCCGGTCACGGTGCGGGCCAATCGCAGCGCCGCCATGACAGCTTCGGAGCCGGTGCAGCAGAAGGTGGCGCGTTCTTTTCGCGAGAAGTCGCACAACAATTGAGCGACTTCGCCAGCGATCGCCGACTGCGGGCCAACTTCTACTCCGCGATCCAATTGTTCGTGCAACGCTTTGGTGACGAAGTCGGGTGATTGGCCGAACAGGTTCAATCCGAAGCCCATCGCGATGTCGACGTATTGGTTGCCGTCGATGTCCCACAGCTTGGAACCCTTGGAGCGTTCGACAGCGATCTGATAGACCATCGATTTCCAGATCCGGCGGTATCCCGCCACGCCGCGCGGATCGGCAAAGTGATCGCGGTGCGTTTGAGCGTGCTGACGCGATTTGGCGGTCCGCCGCGTGAAGCGGTCCATGAATTGATTCAGGTGCTGTTGCTGTTGGTCGGTCAAACCGTTGTTGGTCCCTTTGCGAACCGGTTTGTAGGGACCAAAGCGTTCGAATTTGTTGACAGGCTTGGGAGCCGGGGCGATCGCCGCGGGAGCGTCGCTAGCGCAAGCTTGCCCGTTGTTAGACGCGCAGCTTTGGCTGGCGCCGGCGTCGACGGCAGTTGGCGACGGGGCGGGGGCTGCCGGTGCGGCGGCGATCGGTTGTGATGCGGGCTGCGGCGCCGCGATGGGCTGCGGCGCGGGAATCGTTGCCGCCGGCATCACGGGGCTGGCGGGCATTGGTTGCCCGGTGAGCATCGCCAAATGAGAAGCCATCAATGCGTTGTGTTGCAGGATGATCTGTTCGACTCCGCTGACGCTGGCCACGGGGCCGCTGTAGGTGACCGGTGCGGCAGGGGCTGCGATCGGAGTGACGGGTGTCGCTGGCAACGGTTGCGGTGGCGTTGGGATCATCGCCGCGGCGGGTTGCGGCGGCGCTACCGCGGCAACCACAGGAGCCGTCGGCGCGGCTGGTTGTGCTTCGACCACCGGGGCTGCAGGTGTCGCCACAGGTTCCGGTTGTGGTGTTGGTTCCGCGACTGGTTCTGCGGCGGCAGGGTGGGTGACTGGTGCCGGCATTTCGGGAGCGGGAGCTGCTGCGGGGGCAGGCATTTGATCGACCAAGTGGGCGATCAACGCATCGACCGACGTGACCTCTTCGATCAACTGGCGGAACGAGACCTTGACCGAAAACCGCTGCTTGATCTCTTGGCTCAATTGGATCAGGAACAACGAATCGAAGCCGAGTTCCATGAAGGTCGCGTCGCGATCGAGATCTGCGATTGCATAACCGGTCCGCTCGCGCAGCAGTGTCGAAAGCGTGTTTTCAACGTGGGTAAAACCGGGGTCAAGTCGATCCATTGCTATTCTCGAGACAGTTCTTTGATTAGGTGCGTCGTATTTGGTTTAGCAGCGTCATCTGTTGGTTCATCAACTGCATCTGCTGTTGGATCACCGTTTGGGCAACGCTGGTCGTGTGAGTTGGTAAAGGTTGTTGCGGAACCGTTGTGGCGGCCTGTTGGGCGACCGGCGGTTCGGCAGCCACTTCCACCGCCGGTTGCGGCGCCGGTTGTGGCTGTGGTTCGGGAGCCGATGTCGCTGGCTTTTCGGTCGACGCAGCAGGGTTCTGCTCGCGATCGGTTTTGCCACGCTGCAAGTCGGTTTCGAACGAATACCGTTGGCGTTCAAAGCGATACATAGGCAAGTGTAATCGCGACCTTAATTCGCCCGCGTAGACTTTTGTCCAATCGAGCGTTACGCCTTGTTGCCACAACCGTCCAATCGTTGTAACCGTAAACCTTGCGTCGGTTGCCGCCTGACTGACATGAGGCAACGACGAAAGCACATGTTGGCGGTTGGTGTCCAGCGGTTGCTGCCGCGCCAAGGTGCTCAAGGCTTGGTTGGGGCCAACTTCCAAGAGGACCAAGTCGCCCGAATGCTGTGCGATCAATGCGGCCAAGGCGTCGGAGAAGCGAACCGGTTCGCGAATCTGACGCGCCCAATAGACCGGATCGGTCGCGGTGGCGGCATCCATCGGCAGCGCTGTCACCGATGAAACGATCGGGATCGTCGGCGGATGCAACTCGATTTTTCGGACTTCCTGTTCGAACGGTTCGATCGCCGCGTCCATCATGCGGGAATGGAATGCGTGGGAGGTTCGCAGCGTGCGGCAGGCGATGCCTTCGCCGTGTCGGCCCGCTTCGATCTCGGCGGCGAAAGCCGTGACGGCTTCGCTTGGACCGGAGATGACACAGAACGCGGGGCCGTTGATCGCCGCAATCTCGAGCGATTCTGGCAGCAACGGCTGCAAACGCTCTTCTGACAATTGGACCGCCATCATCGAACCCGCTGGCAGCGACTGCATCAACCGGCCGCGAAGGGCTACCAATCGAGCGGCATCTTCCATCGACATCACGCCGGCCAAGGCGGCGGCAGCGAATTCGCCAACGCTGTGCCCGATCAGCGTCGTCGGCTGGACGCCTAACGATTGCCACCATTTCCCCAACGCCCAAGAGATCATGAAGAGCGCCGGTTGGGCGATTTCAGTTTGATCCAAGCGATCGGTCGGCGGGGCGTCAGCGGCGGGAAAGACGAGAGTGCGAAGGTCGAGATCCAGATGCGGCGTCAAGCATTCTGCACAGGCATCGAGATGTTCAGCGAAGACCGGTTCGGTTTCGTAGAGCGCGCGGGCCATGTCGATGTGCTGCGATCCCTGGCCGGGGAACAGGAACGCAATCGGTGTCGCGGTGGCGCGATTGTCGACGGTCGGCGCCTGCTTGGGGCTGCGCGAGCGGAGCAATTCCACCGCTTCGGGCAGATCGCTGGCAACGACGACACGTTTGTGGCGGAACGTCTTGCGGCCAACTTGCAGCGTGTGGCTGACGTCGGCCAGATTCAGGTCGTTGTTGTCGGCAAGGTGTTGCGCCAAGTCGTCGCTCATTTGATCGAGCGCTGCCAGCGAGCGAGCCGATAGTCGGATCAGATGACAGGGACGCGGCGACGCCAGCGATTCGGAAGCGGGAGCTTCTTCGATCACCAAGTGGGCATTGGTTCCACCGACACCAAAGGCGCTGACGCCGGCGCGGCGCGGCCCCGTCGGCGATTCCCAATCAGTCAGTTTGTCGTTGATGATGAAGGGGCTGTTGGCGAAATCGATCTTGGGGTTGGGCGATTTGAAATGCAGCATCGGCGGGATCTGGCGATGCCGCAGGGACAGACTGGTTTTGATCACGCTGCTGACGCCCGCCGCGACATCCAGGTGCCCGACGTTGGTTTTCAGCGATCCGATCCGACAGAACTGCTTCTTGTCGGTCGTCTCGCGAAACGCTTCGGTGAGCGCGTTGACTTCGATCGGATCGCCGACCAGAGTGCCGGTGCCGTGAGCTTCGACGTAGCTGATCGTATCGGCGGTGATCCCCGCGCGGCGATGGGCCAGTTTGATCGCAGTCGATTGTCCGGAGACGCTCGGTGCGGTGTAGCCCATTTTGTCGCCGCCGTCGTTGTTTACTCCCCAGCCGCGGATCACGGCATAGATGTCGTCGCGATCGGCGATCGCATCGCTCAACCGTTTCAGCACGACGGCGCCAACTCCGTCGCCAAAGATCGTCCCACAGGCGTCGGCGTCGAAGGTGCGGCACGATCCATCGGGTGAAAGGATCGAGTCTTCGGTGTGCAGATATCCCTGCTGCTGCGGAAACGTGACGGTCACTCCGCCGCTGATCGCCATGTCACACGAACGGGCCATCAAGTTTTCGCAAGCTTGCGAGATCGCCACCAGCGAAGTCGAACAAGCTGACTGAACGGCGACGCTTGGTCCACGTAGATTCAACTGGTAGGCGACTCGCGTGGCGAGATAGTCTTTGTCGTTGGAGATCTCCGCGGTCAAGCTGCCGCCGGGATACGAATCGGCCAGCGACTCGCGGAACTCCGCATCGGCAGCCAGCCGTGTGAAGATGTAGGTGTTCATGTGGCAGCCGGCAAAGACACCGACGCGGCCGGGAGCTGCATCGGGGACGTAGCCGGCGTTTTCCATCGCGTGCCAGGCCATCTCCAAGAACAAGCGATGCTGCGGATCCATGTCGACAGCTTGCTTGGGATAGATGCCGAAGAACTGGGCGTCGAAGAAGTCAGCGTCTTTGACGACCGCGGCTCGCGGAACGTAATTCGGATGCGACGGCAGGCTGCTGTTCGGGTTGTGCCCCTCCGGAACGTCGGTTACGCCGCTGAGTCCCGCCGCCAGATTTTTCCAGAACGTTGGGGCATCGTCGGCGCCAGGAAACCGCCCGGCGAGACCGATGATGGCGACGCTGTCGGTTGTGGTGTCAGCGGATGTTGGTTCCGTGGCGTTGTTCATGGGTGGTTGTGGATCCTTACGCAATCGTGGGGGCGAATCGACCGCCACTAAACCGGTTCGCGGAGCGTGCGGATTAAGAGTGGTCGGCTGCGTTCTAGAATCCTCTGCTCGATCTGCGATGTGTTCACTTGGGGACTCCGGCGATGGTAATCCTGGAAAAACAGAAGGGATCGCCACGCTTTTTCGGAATAAGCGGGTGATTCCGGTTTTGTTGGTACTCCATTGAGGGGGTGGTTCGCTGGCGGCCTGGGCTCTTCAGCCGTGAACTAGGTGATGCGTTGGGGCACCATGGTGGGTAGATGTTGAGAAATCGCAACCTCATCTGTTGCGTGGGCGCATCGGCCAATTTCTTTGCCAAACGCTGGTGCTTTTTCGTAAGTCGTGACAGGATCGGTGTTTAAGCATCTTGATCCGCTCTGTTCCCGTCGTCTGGCATCCAGCGTGCTTTTGTCACCCTGCGTCCCACACACGATCCAACGCACCGGGAGAGAGGAAAACACCATGGCGAAGAAAAGCACCCGCAGCCGAAACGACAATTTGGAATTCATCGACGAGAGCGATGAGTTCACCAGCCGCGTCGAATCGGACGACTTGAGCGAAGAGAACGAAGATCGCGACGACAGCGGCGATCTGGTTGCGGAAGTCGAAACCGATACGATCGACGATCCGGTGCGAATGTACCTGATGCAAATGGGGCAGATCCCGTTGCTGACTCGCGATGAAGAAGTCGAGGCGGCGATCAACATCGAATCGACTCGCGAACGCTATCGCCACTGGATGTTGGCTACCGATTTTGTTCTGCAGGGTGCTTGCAAGTTGTTGGAACAGGTTCGCGACGGCCAATTGCGACTCGACCGAACGATCGAAGTCAGCGTGACCAACGCGGTTGGCAAGCGAAACATCTTGCGTCGCATCGGCCCGAACGTGCAAACGATCCGCCATCTGTTGTCGCTCAATCGAGCCGACTTCTATACCGCGATCAGTCTCCGCAACAGCGAAGAGGTCCGTCGGGCGGCTTGGAAGAAACTGGTTCAACGCCGCAACAAGATCGTGCGTTTGGTCGAAGAGATGGATCTTCGCACCAACCGTCTGCAACCGGTGTTCGACAAATTGGCGGAGATCAATTCGCGGATGCAAGAGATTCAAGCTCAATTGTTGCAGCCTTCGGTGGAAGACACCCCCGGCGTTCGATCGCACGCTGAACTTCGCAAGGAACTGCATTATTTGATGCGGATGACGTTCGAGAGCTCGGCGACGCTAAATCGTCGCGTGGAGCGAACCGAAATGCACCGCGGAACCTACGATGCAGCAAAGCGAGTGTTGTCGGCGGGCAACTTGCGTCTGGTGGTTTCGATCGCCAAGAAGTATCGCAACCGTGGACTCAGCTTCTTGGACCTGATCCAAGAGGGGAACACCGGTTTGATGCGAGCTGTCGACAAGTTTGAACACGCTCGTGGATACAAGTTCAGCACGTATGCGACGTGGTGGATCCGCCAAGCGATCACACGAGCGATCGCGGATCAGAGCCGTACGATCCGCGTGCCGGTTCATATGATCGACACGATGAACAAAGTCCGTCAGATCACTCGCGATCTGGTGCAGGAATTCGGTCGCGAACCGATGGCCGAAGAGATCGCCGATCGAGCAGGATTGTCGTTGGACGATGCTCGCGTGATCTTGAAGATGAGCCGTCAGCCGCTCTCGTTGGATCAACCGTTGGGCGATCACGAGGACAGTGCGTTTGGTGAGTTCTTGGAAGATTATCGCGACGATGATCCGTTGCACGAAACCAATCGCGAAGCGTTGAAGGAACAGATCGAACAAGCGATGGAGACGTTGAACTATCGCGAACGCGAAATCTTGCGTCTGCGATACGGTTTGGCCGACGGTTACACTTACACCTTGGAAGAGGTCGGCAAGATCTTCCAAGTCACTCGCGAACGCGTGCGTCAGATCGAAAGCAAAGCGGTTCGCAAGCTGCAACAACCGTATCGCTCCAGTTCGCTAATCAGCTTTGTCGATGGCATCGATCCGATCCTGGTCGAGCAATCGGCGTCGAAGTAAGGAGTGGAGTAACAACGAGAATCGGTAAGGTGGGTTCAACCTGACACGTCCTCTCGCCAACTCTCCTTTCCCGGATCGTGGCCACGTCTGCTTGTGGGACAACATCGCAGACGTGGCCGCTTTCTTTTTCTACTGTCTTGGATTGCCAGGTTCCATCCATCACAATGGTCTTCACGTCGTTCGCGCCGAGGTTGTTGAGTTGCGACTCGGAAGCTTCTGCAAACGCGGGCGACGCATCGACCGCCCTTAAATTTCCTCAACACAAGAGTATTTCCATCATGCGAAAACTGTTCACCTCCGCCTTCCTCTTGATGCTTGCCGCCTGCAGCGTTGCTCCTTCGACCGCCACCGCTGATGACGGTTGGGTATCGTTGTTCGATGGCAAGTCGCTGGTCGGTTGGACCCAGAAAAATGGGACGGCAACCTATGCTGTCGAAGATGGCACGATCGTCGGCCGAACCGCTGTCGGCAGCCCCAATTCGTTTTTGTGCACCGACAAAGACTACGGCAACTTTGAACTCGAGTTCGAAGTGAAGGTCGACAAGGGGTTGAACTCCGGAGTGCAAATTCGTTCCCAAACGAAGGAACAAGCGGACAATAAAAAGGGTTTCGGTCGGGTCAACGGACCGCAAGTTGAAATCGAAAGCGGACCGGCCGAAGCAGGTTACGTCTATGGTGAAGCAACCGGCCGCGGTTGGTTGACTCCAGCGGAACGACTGAAGCCACACGACCACTTCGACAACGATGGTTGGAACAAATACCGAATCGTCGCTAACGGACCACGGATCCAAACTTGGATCAACGGCGAGATGATCGAAGACCTTACCGACGAACCGATCTTTGAAACGCATTCCAACGGTTTCATCGGTCTGCAAGTTCACGGGATTGGCAAAGACAAAGGTCCCTACCAAGTTGCATGGCGGAATATCCGCATCAAAGAACTCGCGGGCAAATAGTCGCGCCGCGTTGCGATCGCTCGATAGGCCGCTGTCTTTGACGGCGGCATTTTTTTTGCGCCGTCTCCGCGCGGGCCGGTCGACTCACACGCTGCTCGACGCGACGGGGCGTTCGCTTGGCTTGGACGCATACGATCGGGTGTATTGCGTCGCGTAGCCATATTCATACGGTTTGACGTATTCACCGTAGCCAAAGTGTTTGTCGGCTCGTTCGCCACCGTTGACGATAACGCCCGCAACTTTGACTTTGTTGGAAGCGAGCAGTTCGCGCGATCGCTCGACCGGTCGACGACCATTTTTTTGGACTCGGACGACTAAGAGAACGGAGTCGACGAGAGAGGCGATGATTAATGGGTCGGCAACGGCCAACAGCGGTGGTGAGTCGATGAACACAAAGTCGTACTCTTGTCGGGCTTCGGCGATCAACCGTTCCAATGCAAACGACTCGAGCAGTTCCGCCGGTTCGCTGGCGTGGTGCCCGTGCGAGATGAAGTCGAGTCGTTCGATCTCCGATGGGACTGCAACTTCGTCGAGCCCCGCGTCTCCCATCAAATATTCGGCGAGACCATTTGCGTTTTGGGTACCAAGCAACTTGTAGAGCGTGGGGCGGCGAAGGTCGGCGTCGATCAACAACACGCGTTTGCCCGCCTTGGCGATTGCCGCGGCGAGATTGACTGTCATCGTCGACTTGCCATCGCCGGGCATCGGGCTGGTGACTTGAATTACGTTGTCGTTGGTTTGCCCGGCATGGACAAACAGACTGGTCCGCGCCATCGTCAAGACTTCCGATTCGACGCTATGGGGTGCGAAGACCGTGCGGCACAGCGGGCTGATCGCAGATTGTTTGGCTGCCTTCTTCTCTTTGCGGGTCACCACGAAACGTGGAACATGTGCGATCACGGAGGCATTGAGCGAATGCTGTAGGTCGGAGGGATCGCGAAAAGTCTGGTCGGCATGTTCGGCCCAGAAGGCAAGCAGGCCGCCAACCAACAGCCCCGCCAAGCCACCATTTAGCAATATCTTCGCCAGCACAGGCCAGACCAAGCTGCCAAGTCCCGGTGGGGAAAGTAGGTCGATCGTGTAGCCCGCATAGTCGGATGTGAGTTCCAGTTCCTGCAGCCGCTCCATGACAACGTCGTATCGCTGTTGAGCACGCGTCATCTTGGCCTTTAACGCGGTCCCTTCGAGATATTCCGATTCGACTTCCTTGGCGGCAACGCGAACCGCTTTGGCTTCCTCGGTCAGTTGAGCCAGTTGTTTCGTGAGTTCTTTGACATCGTTTTTCAGTAAAGTCGAAAATGCGTCGAGGATTTCGGTGGGGGATAAATTGGACGCGACCAGTTCTTCGATACCCTCAGGAGCTTTTTCACGGATGTATTGGCGGACCGAAGCGAGTTCGTCGCGGACGCGTTGAACGAGCGGATGGTCGTCGCCATAGTCGGCGGTTAATGCTTGTTCGCGGAGCATCAAGCCGAGAACTTTGGTGTGTTCCAGATTGAGCGCCGCCGTTCGCTGTGGATCATCGCGCAACGCCCCCGATCCGCTGGGATCTCCGCTGGCGACATCCATGAAAAATCGCAAACGCTCGGTATCGCGTGGGTTCAACAACGCCAAGCGTTCGATATCGGTGCGCTGGTGTTCGACGTCTTCGGCTTGGATTTCGGCGATCGTTTCGAGTTTCGACTTTGCATACGTCAGCTGCGAACGCACGTTGGCCAGCTCTTGTTCGATCGACTGAAGTCGATTGTGGGACACACTTTGCAATTGGTCGCCGTCGAACATGCCGACCGAAGTCGAAAGGAAGTTGGTGTAAGCTTGGGTCGCCTGTTGTAGCTCTTGCTCATTGGTCAATTGAGCCTGATTGATCAACGTCGCCGCTTCTTGACCCACATTTTGTGTCCGTGATTCGACGTGATGGCAGTAACGCTCGTAGATCACCTCGAGAACGTGCTGAGCATCTTCGGGGTCGGCACTTTGGAAAGAGACTTGCAACACGCTCGCCCCTTCAGCGTCCCCCGATCCGCCTCGGCTGATATTCAGATCTTGTTTCAGCAAGCCGAGAGCCGAGATGCCTTCGCGACGGGCGGCGACAAATGAATCGAGGTCCGAAAGGTTGCCCGATTCGATGGCGTCGTTGAGGATCATTGGGCTTTCGAGCAACGCGATATGGGTCGCCAGCAAATCGGCTTGGACGACGTTGGCGTCGAAGCTGCGGCCGTCGGGACCCGAGCTGGTCATCAGTTCGGTGGCGCGTTGGGAAACCAAGATCTCCATGCTCGATTCGAACACATCTTTGGCGTTCTGATGATAGGCAAACGCGATCCCAAGTCCGACGACCAAACCAAACATCAGCAATGGCCAGCGGCGACGCAAGATCCGCGTCATGTCGCCGGGTTGCGAATCGGTAATGCCTTCGGCGGGAAGTGTCATTTCATTCATAGGGTGATTCGTCTGCATAGAGCGATCGTTTCGATAGTTGTGGCGCGCCGTGTGTCCATTGATCCGGCAGTGGTACGATGCCGTCGTGTGTGGAGGGGGGCATTGCGTTGCGGTTCGTTTGTTATGTTAACCTTGGTGTGTGCGTTGGCAAGCGTTAAAAGCTGTCTGCGGCGGGAATAATCGATTGATTGTTAGAAGTCCGAGTGAGTTCAATGCAAGTTGAAGTCTAGACGCGGTGAGTTGAAGGTCACATCAATCTGCCGGTCCGGACAAAGCTCTCGATGAGAAGTCTGGTCGGCCATTCAACGGCAGTATGTTCTATCGCGGTGGTTTTCCATCGCCGGACGTCGAACGGGTGCGCTGGACTTGGATCTTTGCGATCAGTGAATCGATTTGTTGACCGTTGCCGCCGAGAGCTTTGGCAACGTACGCTTGTTTTTGTGCTGAGCGAGTGTCGCCTAGATGCAGCAACAAGGAGGCTAAGCGGAGTCGGTAGTCGATGTTTTTAGGAGCGGCTTGAGTTGCGTTTTCCCAGTGTTCGGCTGCCTGTTGTGGTTGAGAATCGAGCTGAGCCAGTTGGGCGTAACTGGCGTGGCGTTCGGCTGGCGAGAGATCTGGATCCGATTCGATTACCTGCAGGCAGCGGTTTCGGCACAGCGTTGTCAGTTCGGCAAGCGATTCATCACGCATCGTCTGGCCCGTGATCGCAAGCAACAATTGCGGGGTGGCGGGTAGCAACCGGTTGGCAATCGTCGGTAGATCCCATTGCTGTAATGCGAGTTGCATGATCGTATCGCGCCGCGGCGAAGCGATCGCTAGATAACGTCGCCACGCCTCGATCGCTGGGGCTTGTTCGCCCGCCATATAGTTCAGCAGGCCGGCCAAATAGAGTTGTTCGGGATTGCTGGGAGCCAGTCGCGTCAGACGTGCGGCGTGGGGCTGCCAGGCTTCGCCGATCCAAGGAGCCAACGTGGCGCGACTTAAATGCACCTGTGGGATCAATGGATTGGCGACGTTGGCTCGCTGAAGCGATTCCGACGCGGAACGCAGCATGCGGAGCTCGGCTTCCGATGGAGCCAAGCGATCGCGGAGCAAAGCTTGCTGTTGCGGAGCGGATGCAATCAGCGTCTCGAACCATCCCAGCGGGGACTGGATGATCCATTGCTGATGCGTTGGGATGACGCCCGAAGACAGATCGCGATTTGCCGCTTCGCGGGCGAGGTTGTGAAGTCGTAGTTCAGCGGATTGCCACCAAGCGTAATGCTCCCACGCCACCGCATGATCGGGCATTTCGGCGGTCAGTTGTTGCAACTGCCGACTGTTTTTGAGGCATTCGGATCTTGTTGGTATGACCGTTTCACCGGGAGGCGTTGTGGCAACCAATATCCGGTCGGCGTGGAGTTCGCGGCCGAGAATATATTGGCTGTGCAGCAGCGGAATGGTCAGTAGCAAAAGCCAGGCGAGAGGGCTTGTCGCTGCGGGGCTGGCCAACAGGGAGGTTTTGTTGGGGGCCACCGCAGCGACGTCGAACCGACTCATGGAACGACGCGGTTCACAACCGCAAACGGCGCCTAGAAGGAGGCCTGCCGCCATCATGTTCGCGGGATACGTGATCACAAAATCGACAGCCCCCTGCCCCGCAACTGCGATCAAAGTAATGCAGCCCGCCGCGCCGATGCCGATCTTGCTGGGATCCTTGCTTTGCGTGAAAGTCTTCCAGGAACGACGCCCCAACAGAACGATTCCCGCCGCGACGATCGCGATTCCAATCACGCCACTTTCGGTAATCACCTCGAGATATTGGTTGTGGGCATTTTCATACCACGAACGCGTATCGCGATGCTTGAAGGGAAGGTGAGCAAAGCCATAGGTGCCGATTCCCGATCCGGTAGGCAGATAGTGCCAGGCCGCATCCAACCCCGCCCAGAAGTGCGAAAACCGATCGTCGGCAGTGATGTGTCCCACCGCGAGATCGGATGAACGGTCTTCGATCCGTTGGTTCTGAGCGACCCAGAACGTAGCTGCGGTGATCAGGAGCAAAGTGCAAACCGAGAGTGCCGCGATCGCTCGCCAGCCAACCGATCGCAAGCCGGTGGCGGCAATAAATAGGAGTCCGATCGAGCCGCAGATCCACGCGCCCCGGGATAAGGAGAGGAGGACGGCAAGGCAAATCAACAGCGACAAGGCGATCGAACCGACGACGGGCAGGTCGGTCCAGTAGCCGCTGCGATTATAGGATGATGAGCTGCTAGATGATTTGGAGCTACCAAAATTCCAGAGCTGTTTTTCGGCGAGGTTCCAGATCAAGATGCCGATCGCCGCAGCCAAGCCGATCAGCAGGTAAGCCGCTCCAGCGTTGCGATAGTGAAACGTCGAAAACGCATCGTTGAAGATCTCCTGTTCAATCCCCGGGACCACCTGCGACGATCCCGTGGCGCGTTGCATGACCGACCAGATTGCAATCGCTCCCGCATTGGCGGCGATCCCAGTCAGCAGAATCAATCGCCCCTGCTTGGTCACAAACAAAGTGCTGCCAAGAACCAGCGATGCGATCCCCAGTCCGGTCACGCTCCAATGGAGTCGGCTGGCCGCTGGAACAATGCTGATCGTTCGCTTGCGCTGCGAAGAATCTTCGCTGGCCAAGGCAGTTGAAACATCGCTAGGTTCGGGAGTGGGCGAGAACTCCGTCCGCGTTTCCGCTGCACCGGGGGAGACCGCATCGGCGATCGCCACCGGCAGCGGAAACGTTTGGATCCAGCCCCACAGCAGCCAGAGAAAGCAGAGACCGCACAATCCGGCGCGTGGCCGTGGGATCGTTTCACGCGATTCGGCGACGGTCAATCCAAACCCCGCTGCGATACTCAGTCCAACGGCAAGCTGCCACTGGACTGGCAATTCCGCACCGCCGTATCGCCAAGCCGAATAGCCCAGCAACCCCAAGATCGCGACTTGGCAGATCGGGCTGCCAATCTCTGCCCAAGACTTGCTGCGGTTGCCGTTGCTTGTTCGGCTTGCCAAGCTTGAACGATTGGATCGCGACATTGAACGGTTGTGTGGGAGAGTAAAAGAGGGAACAGATCGAAGTGACGTTTGAAGTGCAGCCATCGCTGCGCGACTAACAAGTCAATACGCGGTTAACAAGTGCAACGACCGCGGCAAGCAGTGCCGCCGATCGCGCACTTTTGAGAGAACGATGTCTCGTGTTGGCGTGACGAGCATCTACTAGTAGCCGTAGCTGCCGTATCCGTAGCCATACCCATAGCGTTTGGAAATGACATTGCCGTTGGGTTTGCCACGATTTTTGGAGCCCGAGTCGCCGCTGCCGATCGCGGCCAGGCCTGCCAAGCCGGCTAGGCCGGCGAGCCCACCGCCACCAAACCCGCCACCGCCTCCGCCGCCGCCACAACATCCGCTGCCGCCGATCGGTGCGCCACCCAAGGTCGGTTGGCAACATCCGTCGACAAACTCTTCCTCGATGAGGATCTCTTCTTCGCTGATGATGATCTCTTCACCGGCACAAGGTAGTTGCCCGCGGATGGCGTTGGAATCGACGATCAATTGCTCGTATTGCACTTGATGCGGTTCGGGAACAACCAGACTAGTTAGGCTGGTTTGCAATTCATCGAGCCGCGACAGGAGGTCATCGCACGGCTGATCGTCGTTTTCGATGTCGGTCTGCAGCTGCAGAATCGCAGCGGCAAGCCCTTCTAAATCAGCTGGCTCATTCGGCTCAAGCTGGTCTTCCATAAGAACGGCTGGTTCCCCGTCGGGGAGCGGTGGGGCGTCGTCTTGGTGCAGCTGGGATCCAACCACTCCAAAAGCTTGATGCGTGGAAAAGGCAATCACTAACAGCCCCGTGCATAACTTTCTGCGTTTCATCTGACTCAATCCTCACTGATACGGTCGAAGGTGAAGAAACTGGATGCATAGAAAACGCAAGTGTATGGTCTGCGCAGATGACGATCAATAGGCAAGCTTGGTATTTGTTCTAGTATTCCTAGCTTGCCGTGGCAAAGCCAAACCGGGCGATGATTGGAAGGCTGGGGATCTTTTGCGTTCTAGGGGCTGCATGGCGATCGTTCCGGAAATCCTTGCAGGCAAAGAAAACGTAGGCAAATGGACTCTTTGTATCGAAGATAGTCCCTAAGCCGAAGCTGTTCCGTGTTTTGGGTGGAAGCCTATTCCGCACGGGTGGTGTCCGCGGAGGACTCGGCGCCCCGATCGCACTGAAATTTTTTGCGATCTCGACGGTTCCCGTTTGTTGCGGGACCGACGCACGATCTCGCGCTATCGGCGATACGACGGAGTTCTCAAGGAGGAAGCAATGAATGGTATAGATGACAGTGGTTGGGATCACCCGGCCGATCACCGCCCGAGGATTCGCACTGGCTCCCGGATCATGTGGTGCCACTGGTTTGTTGTCGGTGTGCTTCTGCTGACGAGTTCGCTGAGCGGTTGTGCAAGTTTTCAGGGAGTGTTTTCTTCCTGCGATTGTTCGATCAACGAGAGCTTGCATCTGACCCGGGCGCGGATGATGGCTCGGCGGGTATGGAGCAAAGAGTACGCCAGTTGCTACTCACAACATTGCAACACGCTCGCGGTTCGACGCGGATTTATCGACGGTTTCGTCGATGTCGCTTCGGGGAAAGATGGATGTCCACCCGTCTTTCCACCACGCAACACAAATTGCTTGACCGGGGCCTTTCGCTCCCCTGACTCAGCTTGCCGCGATCAAGCTTGGTTCGAAGGCTATCCGCAAGGCGCTGCAGCGGCCGAGCAACAGGGATGTCATCTGTGGTGGCGAGCGAGCGTTCCGGCGCATCTGATGGCCCAGTACCATCATGTCGATCATCTGGCTTCGACAGCTGCATGTTGTGGCGCGACCGAGATGGCAGCCGAGCCTGGGCAGAGCGAAGCGACAGCGGTCCTGCCGGCTGAGCTTGTTCCCGAGCCGCAGTCGCAGCCCGCTTCCAAGCGTCGGGCCCACAACAGCGTGCTTGAATCATATTCGATCGAAGCGGCTTCGCACGAAACGGTAAGCGAGGTGATGCCGATGCTGGTCCGAGAAGTCCAGCCGCCAAAGCATCCAACCGTCTCCACGCCATCGGTCCAGCAAGCCACATCCCGAAAAGCTTCTTCGACAACTTTTCGTGCGGCGCAGCCGCCGGTCTCGCGTCAGAACGCTGACCGTGTGGCGGTTTATCCCGTTGTTGTTGCGGTGCCTCCGGCGATGTCTGCCGCTTCTGCAATGCCTGCTGCTTCCGCAGCGCCCACGACGGCGCAACGAACCTCGATTCAATACCATCGCAACGACGGTGCGCAGGATTCCGAGGGGATGATTCTGACACGTACGCTGGAGGAATCGCCGTTGTCGCAAGTCATCCGTACGTCGGCCCGCTGGAGCGAGGCCGCGAACACATCGAAATAAGCCCCCAAATTTGGTTGTGGCGTCGTATGGAAACGACCCGCCAACTGTTCACCCACACACCGCGCAATGGATTGTAGTCATATGTGTGTCCTAACAAAAAATCGAAGTTCGATTGTCCTATCTCGTTGGAACTGGCTTGCCGCCACGAGCCTGCTGGTTCTGTCGGCAACCGGTTGTACCTCGATCATGTCGCCCATTTCGGGAACTCCCGTTGGGCATTTGCCCCCCGAGATGCGAGGGCAAAGTCGTAACAATTTAGTCCCTGTGCCGCTCTCGATTCTGCGGCAACAAGCGCCTCCGCACTATCTGTTGGACGAAGGCGATATCCTGGGGATCTACATCGAAGGAATCATGCCGCCCAAAGCGGGCGCGGATCAAACCGAAGCCGCTCCGCCGGTCCACTTTCCCGAAGCTGGCAGCGATCTGCCGCCGGCGGTTGGATATCCGATTCCGATTCGCGACGACGGCACGTTGCCGTTGCCACTGGTCGATCCGATCCAGGTGCGTGGTATGACGTTGACGGAGGTCGAGGCGGCGATCCGCAAGGCGTATGTCGTCGACCGGAACATCTTAAAAGAGGGACGCGATCGGATCTTGGTCTCGCTGATGCGTGAACGCACCTACCGCGTGATCGTGATTCGCGAAGACGAAGACGATTCGTTGGCGCTGCCCGGCGGTGGCCGTGGTGGTAGCGGCAGCCAAGGCAGCATCGTCGGTGGTGCTTCGCGCTCGGGATCGGGCTACACCTTGGACCTGCCCGCCTACAAGAACGACGTGATGCATGCTCTGGCGCAAACCGGCGGTCTGCCGGGACTGAACGCCAAAAACGAAGTCAAGATTCTCAAGGCGAACCGCGTCGGACAGCTCGACGCCAATGGGATGCCGATGATGGTGATGCCCGGGATGATGGGAGCCGATGGGATGGTTGCTGGCGACTGCTACGGCGGCTGCATGCCTCACGATCCTTGTTATTCCGGTTTTAACCCGAACGAAGACTACGACCCCACGGCGATTCGCATCCCGTTGCGAGTCGCCCCGGGCCAGATGCCTCATCTGCAACCGGCCGACATCATCCTCGAAGAGGGCGACATCGTCGTCGTCGAAGCTCGCGATACCGAAGTCTTCTACACCGGCGGGCTGCTGCCCGGAGGCCAGTTCCCAATTCCTCGCGACTACGATTTGGACGTCGTGGGTGCGATGGCGATCGCCGGCCAAGGGCTTGGTAGTTCGGGACCGTCGCAAGGAGGCGGAGGCTTTTTGGGCGGCGGATTTGCAGGTGCCTCGCCGACCCAGTTGTACGTGATGCGAACAACTCCCTACGGCGACCAGTTCAACATCTCGGTCGACCTGAACAAGGCGCTTAACGACAAGTCGGAACGGCTGATGATCCAGCCGGGCGATACGCTGATCCTGCGATATAAACCATGCGAGGAACTGGTCAACTTCAGCCTCGTGACCTTCTTCACCTATGGTATTCGCGAACTGTTCAGCAACTAGGTCGCTAGTTGTTGAGGAAGCCAAAGCCGTCGGCAGCAGCTTCCCACAGAAGACGAAAGCGGCCGTGAGTCGCTCGCCTCGAGCATCTATTCAATCTGCCGTCTGGCGATCGCTTGGGTTCCCCACCCCAACCACTGTCCAAGGGGAAACTACAAGCGGTCGTCAGGCGGGCGGGATCATCGTGCGGCGGTGCCAGCCGAACGAACTTTGGTTAGCGAAGTTTGAATGACCGAGATTTCTAAGCTCGGATTCGTTGCCGATAGACAGATTAGATGTAGAACATCGCACCGTCGGCTTGCGAACAATCGTTGGCCAGATCTTCTAGACGGATCGATGCGAGGACGTCGCGAAACGCCTTGCTCGCCGCACGCCAAGTGGCGCCGAGAACTTGAGCTTCCGCGGTCGTGTCGGCGTTTTCCGGTGTTTGTTCCGCCTCGCCACATCCGATCGCATCGCAGATGTCCAACAGCGAGATCGCTGTCGCATCGACCGACAATCGATAGCCACCTTGGCTGCCACGCGTGCTTGTCACGTAGCCGGCGACCTTCAATTGTTGCAAGATTTGCACCAAGAAGGGCTGCGGGATGCTGTGCCGCGCGGTGATCTCACGCAACGCCACAGGGCGATCTTCGTCGTGACGAAGCGCTAATTCCAGCATCGCCAGACAGGCGTAGTGCGCCTTGGCGGACATCGAGAAACTCACAACGTCACCTCAGTCGCTGCTGTGCAAACCACATTCGGTTTTGGCCGAACCGCTCCAGCGACCCGCTCGTTCGTCTTCGCCCAGGGCGATCGAACGCGTGCAA
The DNA here is from genome assembly GCF_007751715.1 of Rosistilla oblonga. Taxonomy (NCBI): domain Bacteria; kingdom Pseudomonadati; phylum Planctomycetota; class Planctomycetia; order Pirellulales; family Pirellulaceae; genus Rosistilla; species Rosistilla oblonga. Next base: position 1,086,782 of record NZ_CP036292.1, read on the forward strand.
GGCCAGCAACCGACACTTGGGTACCCTTGGTCGTGCAGCGGGTTGTAAGGGATGTCGTTCTTGGAGATGAAGCCCCAGACATCCTTCTTCGTCCAGTTCGCTAGCGGGCTGATTTTGACGAGCTGGAATTTCTTGTCCCAACCGACGATCGGATGCTCCGCCCGGTCGGGAGACTGGTCGCGGCGAATCGCGCTCGACCAAGCGTGCATTCCGCGAGCCGCTTGGTGCAAGACCTTGATCTTGCGATCGAAGCAGCAGCGATTGGTATCGGTCTTGTAGACCGGCCCGCCGTTGGCAGCTTCGTATTCCTCGACCGTCTGGTCCGGATATTTGTATTCGATTGTGATTCCGTACCGCTCGCGAACCTGTTCCCGCAGCGCCAGCGTCTCTTTGAACTGGTACCCGGTCTCCAAATTGAAGATCGGTGTCTGGGGAGCGATTTCGGAAAACATGTGGATCAGGCACATCCCCTCGGGGCCAAAGGCAGTCGCCATCGTGAACCGCGGCGCGTAATGCTCGACCGCCCAGGCAAGGATCTCCTGCGGCGTCGCTGTCTCCAGCCGTTGGCTGTGCGCGGCCAATTCCCCGAACAGATCATCCCCGGGGATCAAAGGCGGATCGGCCGCCAACGCCCCCTGTGGCTCTGCGGGAGCGGACGCGGGGGACTCGTCGGGACGAAGCACCTTCAATGTGGGGCGCTCCGAAGGTTCCGCTAGCTTGTGTTCTGACATGAGTATTTGACGGTATGCGTGGACTTAAACGGCGTTTGCCTCGCCTGGTTTCTCAATAGTATATACTTTATCAAGATAGTCAAGTATTGCTTGGATCGGTGCATTTTCCTCGCGGGTTGAAACTTTGTCGGAATTCGGCCGGAGTTTCTTGACGCTTGCAAAGGGGCGTCGATCTGCCGTTGGCTCTTAAACTACTGCGGCCCCGCTGGCAGTCGCCATCGCGTGGCGAGAGCGATTCGCAGCGGCCAGTGCGGAGAAAGAAGAGCCGCCAAAGAATGCCGCACAATCGGCAGAATCGTTAAAGTCGGCGAGCCACAACCGACGATAGATACGGCTGATGCTGGAATTTGGCTCTTGGCATCGAGGGCCGAATTCGGGTAGACCTCCCCGACGGCAAGACATGGATCAAAGGAAGCTTGATGGATAAGAATACGCTTAAGTTGTTTGCACCTCGACGAGAATCGCTCCCATCGGCGCCAGCCGTCACAGTCTCGGTAGGCGATTTGGTCCCGTTGCTGGTCGACGCTTGGGAGACCGATCGCAACTGGCTTCGCGATTTCTGCAAGGACGAGGTCTCGGTATCCGAAGACCTATACGAAGTCCTGCTGGCGTATCATCAGATCCGTCGCTGCGAAGCCGCCTGATCGGGCTTCGCTGGCGGGCACGACCTTCGGGAAGGCCCCGCGAGTTTTATTGATTGGCTTGAATCGCGTGGGCCTGAGCCATCGCGTCTTCGGCCATCTGGATGTACTTCTGATCTTGGGTCCCGGCCCATGCGCGTTGGCAAGTCACGCTTTTCGCGGTGTAATTGAACGCTTCGTTGGGTTCCAGTTCGCACGCGCGGTCGGCGTGAGCGATCGCTTGCACGTGGTCGCCGGTTCGCGTCAAAACGCGCGACAGCGCCAGGTGAGCTAGCACAAAGCCTTCGTCTTCGGCCAGGATCTCGTTGAGTCCCGCGACCGCTTCGACATCTTGGCCGGCGTCCATCAGTTTTTCGACTTCGTTGTAGCGTGCGTGCAGATCTGCCATCTCTATAGATTCCGGGTCGTGATCGAGGTTCAATGGAAAGGCCGCGCGGCCGTTGCCGCTGGCGAAACCTTCCGCTGTGGCCGCCGTGGAGCCGACATCTGGTGGGCTCAGCGCTTTGCGGCGGTTGTCTGAATCCTAGCCGAATTTCCGGCGGTGGAAAGCCTGGGAGCGGGATTCCTTATACTGTAAGATGCCCTGGACCACCCTCGGTGTCCCACGACGATTTGCCCGAATTCTGTGAGCATCCATGAACGATTCGACCGCGCCGCTGTTGGCTGTAGAGAATTTGAAGGTTCATTTTCCCTTTCGCCGCGGCACGTTATTCGCCCCCGAACATGGATTGATCCGCGCCGTCGATGGTGTCTCTTTCGAGATTCGCGAAGGGGAAACGTTGGGCTTGGTCGGTGAATCGGGCTGCGGGAAATCGACGACCGCCCGCGCTATCGCTCGGCTGAATGAACCGACTTCCGGATCGATCAAGATCGAGGGACACGAAATCTGTGGGCTCAGCGAATCGGCGATGATGCCTTTTCGGCGGACCGTGCAGATGGTCTTTCAAGATCCCTTCGCCTCGCTGAATCCACGCATGACCGTCGGTGCGATTATCAGCGAACCGCTGCAGATTCACGGCGTGCTGAGCAACGCCGATCGCCGCTTGGAAGTTCTGCGTCTGATGGATTTGGTGGGACTCAATCCCCGCTTCCTAAATCGCTACCCGCACGAATTCTCCGGCGGTCAACGCCAGCGGATCGGTATCGCTCGAGCCTTGGCGGTCCGCCCCAAGTTGATCTTGTGCGATGAACCGGTCAGCGCTTTGGACGTTTCGATCCAAGCCCAAGTCATCAATCTGATGATGGATCTGCAGCAAAAGCTGGGGCTCGCCTATCTCTTCATCGCGCACGATCTGGGGATCGTCCGACATATCGCGACCCGCGTCGGTGTGATGTATCTGGGACGGATCGTCGAATCGGCCAACGCCGATGAACTCTACAACGATCCAACCCATCCCTACACGCGGGCTCTGTTGTCCGCCGTTCCGGTTCCCGATCCGAAAGTCGAAGCCCAGCGAGAGCGAATCGTTTTGACCGGCGAAGTCCCTTCGCCCGACAAATCGTACCCTGGATGTCCGTTTGTCGATCGATGTCCCGATGCTCAGTCGGAATGTCGCGAGATCGTGCCGCGGTTGCCGGCGAGTTCTCACGCGACAGCCTGCATCGTGCACGATGCCCAGTGCCGAACCGCGTCGCAGCCCGCTGCGGCAACTTGATCGCTACGGGCTGCCGGATCAGGATTCGCCGCCGATCAACGAATCACGTTGGCGTCGGCGTCTAGAATGATCGAATTGGAAACATCGTTCCCCAGCGTCTTGAAGTCGTGGACTTTCCACAGCACTTCCTGGCCGCGATTGATTTCGATCAGCTGAGGATTCTCCGGTCCGGCGTGGCAGTTGCCAAATACGATGTTGCCGTTGGGATGGTATTCGAGCGTTGTCACCCACGCCAACGTGATCCCTGGTAGATCGTGCTGCTGCAGTTTCCAGACGATCTCTTTTTCGGGCGTCACTTCCAAGATGCTGTGCCCGTTGCCGGTGCCAATCAGCGTGTTGCCGTTGGGCAGTCGCAAAGCGCTGAAGACCGAATTGCCAAACGCTTCGGGACCGTGCCCGCCGCGTGCCTTGCGACCAAACATCGGCACATCGTATTGCCAGACGATCTTGCCATCGCGATCGTATTCGCAGACCTTGCCGTCTCCTTCCTGAGCGACCAGATAGTTTCCGTTCTCCAAACGACGAACCAGTCGCGTGTCGCGATGGGGATGCGGATGCGTGCGTTGCAGCGTGATCGAATGTTGTAGTGTCCCGTCGCGATCAACTTCCAACAACTTCCCTTCGCCGCTCAACGCGATCATGATCCGATCGCCGGGAATCGCCCGCACGCTGTGCACTTCAACTCGGTCGACGGTCGCGAACTTCTTCGCATCCAGCGACCAAACGATCTCGCTGCTGCGGGGATCGATCTCGATGATCTCGGTGTTCTGATGCGTCAAGATGTTGCCGTTGTCGAGCAACTGCAAATCGTGAGGCGATCCGCTGAGCATCATCTGCCACTGCGGCTTCCCCTCGGCATCGATGATCACCAACTTGTTCTGTTGATTGGCGAGGAAGCGATGTTGAGCGATCGCGGAGAGATTCGTGAGGATCAGAAAGGCAAACGCCAGTGGAAAAGCAAGTCGCATGTTGATGGAATCCATGTGTTGAGTTGAGGGATGCGGCGCTATAGATCGTCGCCTTTCGCTCCGCGAAAACGCGTTAGCCAGCCGCACTTTCGCGGAGCGAAACGCGACACACTCGCCGGCCGCACAGCGTGCTCCGCCGATATCATAACTTCAATCGAAGCTTTCGATCGCTTCGGTCGCCAGGAAATTATGGCACGATGCGAAAGCGAATTGGGTGCGACGTGGAGCGGGATGTCGACGAGGGTTCCAGCCAGGCGGCTTGGCCTCGCGTCGGAGCGTTGTATTGCGAATCGGTTTCATGCAGTCGCATGTTTTCGAACCGGTTCTCCGTTTCGAAGGAGAAGTAAAACATTCGTTCGCCGTTTGCCAGGCGACGGACATGGTGGAACCTGGACGTGTCCAACCAACTGAAGCCTTCGAGCGTGTACGGCAACCGGCAATCCTCGCTGATCATCTGGGTTTCAAACGTGCCGTCATCGCGGAGGATCGCTTTGTGCATTTGAATCGCCTGCATCGCGCCGCGCTGCCGCGTCAGGTAGCGGAAGGTTTTTCCGTCGAGCGTTGCAAATCCGATCACTTCGTTGCCGATCCCACAATCTTCACTTAACAGCGTCGAATCGAAAGTCCCGCGCGAGCTCAACCTGCTCTTCATCAACGCAACCGTCCCCGACGGATTGTGATGCAGATGATAAAACGTCTTCCCGTCGGCGGTTGCGATATCGATCACGTCGCGGCGGATCAGACAGTCCTCGGCCAGCAATGTCGATTCGAGTCTTGCCCCTGCCACTACGCGCTCTCGCAGCAGTGAAATCTTGCCATCGGCCTGTTGTTCCAGCCGTGCGGTCCAGATCGGCGTCTCATCGCTCGCGGTGACTTCGATCTCGTAGATCCCATCGCCGTCGGCGTCAGCTGGCATCGCGTCGCGCATCTTGCGATCGAAGACAAAAACTCCTTGCGTCGTCATCTTGACCAGATCGCGATCGGCGCCTCCGGTGACCGTCAGGCACAAACCATCGTACAGCCGATCGGAGTCGTCGCTGACGTCGATCGCCCACGCGCCGGCTAACTGCTGACGCGACAGGACGATCGTTTGGCCATCGGGTTCGAAGATGAATTCGTCGAATTGCGGCGGTTCGTTTTCGTTGCCAACTCTAACCACCATCGGCTGATCGGCGATGCGGAGCGAATAGAGATTGTCCATGTTCCGATCCAGCGGGACTTCGTAGTCGGGAGTCTGCCGGAATCGCAGCTGCCGCGTCGCGGGATCGATCTGGAAGCATTTGGCATCGTCACCGCTGAGCGTCGTCTGGCTGAGATCGCCATATCGCTCGGGGACCAGCCCGACCGAATCGCTTCCCTCGAGAACGTTCAAGACGATTTGGTCGCTGCGATTGACGATCATGTTGGCTGCGACCGGTTTCATGCTGGTCGTCAGGCTATCGTCGGTGGCGCTTGCGACAAACAGCCCGGCGATCGCCAGCAACAGCGCAGTGGTCGTCGCCGCCACGGTCCGCGACGAAGCGTGGCTCGATTGAGGGCTGTGCTTTTTCGCTAACGCATTGAGGTCATCCGCCATTTCCGCGGCGGTCTGATAACGGTCCTCGGGCTCGCTGGCGACAGCTTTTAAAACGATCCGTTCCAGTTCGACAGGCAGCTTGGGATTTGTGTTCCGCAGAAAACCTGGCTTGGCAACGGCGAGCGCGTCGCGGGTCGCCGAGTTCATTTTCTCAAGCGTGACCAGTTCGCAAAGGGTCAGTCCTAACGAAAAGGTATCGCTGCGCTCGTCGGAGATTCCTCGCAGTTGTTCGGGAGCCATGTAGCGAGGTGTGCCCACGGCGTGATACATGCTTGTCAGGCTGTTGTCGTCGAGCGTCCGCTTGGCCAGCCCAAAGTCGGTGACCCACAGTTTGTTCGTTGAGTCGATCAACAGATTGGCTGGCTTCACGTCGCGGTGCAGGATCTGTTTCGCGTGGGCATGGGCCAGCGCGGCAGCGGCTTGGCTGCCCAGTTGAGCGATCAGGTGCCAGTTGTCGCGCAACTGCTGCAGCAAACCAAAGGCTGCGATGTCGGTGACGCTGCTGTCGGCGTGCGACCCCGCGTGCTCTTCGTTGGCGACCCGCACGACGTCGGCCAGATTAGGACCGTCGATCAACCGCATCGTATAGAAATGGTGTTCCGCCGATTCGCCAAACTCATAGATCGGCACGATGTTCGTGTGGTGCAAACTGGCGACCGCACGCGCTTCGTGCTTGAAACGCTGGATCCCTTTTTCGTCCAATCGCTCCGACGAGATCACTTTGATTGCGACGCGTTCGCGGAGCGTGTCGCACTGCGCTTCGTAGACCAACCCCATCCCGCCGACGCCGATCTGACGGACGATCGGGTAGCCCCCGATGCGATCGGGAATCTGCTGCATCGTCGGCAGTTCGCCCGACGTGTTGGCGTATTCGTCCAGTTCCATCATCAACGGAAAGACACGCAATATGTCCGCCGCCTGCTCCGGAAACTGCTTCGAAAATTCGGCAACACTCAGATCGTCAGCATCGACCCGCTGCTCTTTGAAGCGGGCCCAAAGCTGTTCGATTTCGTGCAGCTGAAGGTCGGAGGCGTTCACGATTTCTCTTCCCGTCGAATCTTCGACGCTTTTGGTGGCCTGCTTGTTTGTTGTCGGATGCGTTTTAATGCGGGAGTGAAAATTCCTAAGACGACAGCTGTCGTCATTGGGGTTTCCGTTGGTGGGTGGATCGGAAGCGGAGTGCTCACCGGATGGAATGGGATGACTTCCGACGGGCCGCGTTCGGCTTCCGCAGGAATCCAATCGGTTCGCGTCGCGTCGGGAGTCTCCTCGGACTGATTGGAGTCGTTCCGCTGGTGGAGCGTTTTGTTGTGCGCGTACAGCCCCGCTGCATCACCGGTATCCATCGGATGCCCGCTGGCGTTCCGCGGTTCCGGTTCGCTTTCCGTATGCCACGACGTATGGTCCGACTTGGCGACGCTGGAAGCGTCCAGATGCTGAATCGAGAAACTGATCTTTTGGTGAGCAGTCGCACCGGCAGTACCAAGCACGCCGGGCAGCAGGTCCTGTGCGTTTGAGGCTGCCATCGATGGTGAGTCTTCAAGCAGCGGCTCACCCACCGCACCGATCGACGATTCGAAGCGGTGTTCCTCCACCTCTTCCGAAAACGCCGCGAAGGTGGGCGGCAGGTTGAGGTTGGCAGCGACGGAGCCAGTTGTTGCAGAGTGGGGCAACAGATTCGCTGGGTCGATCGAACCGCGGAACTGCTGATTCAGATCGGTTGTCGAAACGACAGGCTCCGCAGCGGGCGGAGGATCTGCGGATTCGTTGGTTTCGGATGCCGTGTGGTAATGGACGACAGTTGGGAACGCCGCGGCAACCTCTACGCTCGTCGCCGGTGCAACCGTTCGCTCGATCGGCGCGGGAGCTGCGTCCCAGGTCGACAGTGCCTGCGTTTCTGCGGCTGCTGGAGCGCGGCTGGCTGCGGGGGCCGTTACGCTAGCGATTGCCGGGCTGCTCACGTCAGTTGACGCCCACTCGATCGAAACCGTTGGGGCAACGGAAACCTTCGCGGTCGCGGGGGTCATGATTTTTGCGGATGCTGCCACTTCCGCTGCCGCAACTTCCGTGGCCAGCGACGAATCTGCTGAAACGATTGGGGAGGTTGGCGTTTGCATTGCTTCGCTGGCAGACTGACTTGCCAAGGCGAACGGCGCTGATGATGCTGCGACTGTTTCGTTCGATTGAGTCGTCGCACTTGTTGTGCTCTCTGGCGGTGCGACGCGGAGTTGTGGGGATGCGGCTGGTGCGGCGGTGACGTGGGAGTGATCGGTTGTGCTAACGGCGACCGCAACGTCGGCTGCCGTTTGGGCAGCATGGATGGTCATTGTGTCGAGAGTTGTCACGACGTGAGACTTCATCGCGCTAGCGGTCGCGGCGATGAAATCCAGTGCCGCAGTCACTTCCGACGCTACCGTCATTTCCACCGTCGAATCCACAGTTGGATCGTTGGCGGCGACAGTTGAGGTGAGCTTCGGAGTTGCGGCGGCGTCCGGCTTAGCTGCGACGCCAGTGGGTGTGTCTGCGATAGAATGCGTTGTTGATGCGGTGCCGCTGTCGGCCAACCGGTCCGCTGTCGTGGCTGTGTCGCTCGGAGCGTTGAATGCTGCGAGGTTGTCGGCCAAGATAGCTTCCGATTGGGACGTCGGCTTTGCAGCGACCGCGTTGTCGAGCTGTGGCTGAACGGTATTTGTGCGAATTTCGTTACCAATCGCTGCCGAATCCGATGGAGGATTGGCGGCTGAGTTTGTTGCCTTGCTGGTTTGCAATTTGGCAACGTCCACTGGCGTGGGCGCTTCGTTCGCGGCTGCCGCGACGCTGTCGATAGCTGCTGCGTTGGTTGGGCTAGGCAGCTCGCCATCGCTGGTCGATGTCGTCGCTTGCTCGTTTGGCGTTGCGGGTGCGGGGACGGAGTCGACCAATTGCGCCGGAGCTTCGGGAAGCGATCGAGCGAGCGAAGCGTCGATGCTGAGGGTCAGCGGAGTTTGAACGAGTTGAATTTCGGCGTCGGCTTGCACTGTCAGAACGTCGTTCGTCGAAGCAGTCGCGGGCGGAGTTGGTGATGCATCGCCCAGCTGTGTTTGCGACGTCGATTCTCGCTGCGGCGACGCTTCGGTTCGCGCGACCTCGGTCACCAGCGAGACTCCGACGATCGTTTGCGGATGTGACGCCGCGGCGACGGGTGCGGTTTGCTCGAGACCGACATCGGCTGAGACTACAGCCGTCGCTGCCTCTGAATCCGCGGCCGGTCGTTGGGCGGCTACCAGTTGCACATCGGCAATCTGAAGACTTTGCGAATCGGCGGCCTGGGAAGTTGATGCGTCTGCGAGCTGCTGGAGATCGGTTGTTTCAGAGACGGGAACGCTGCCCGTGTCAGCGGTCCGTGTGTTGGATAGGTCGGCGACAGCCAGCGATTCGTTTGGGATCGGCTCTGCGATCGTCGAGGCAGTCGGCAGCGAATCGCTCTCGGTTCGTTTCGCCAAACCGTTGGGCAGAGACTCCTGTTTTGCCAGCCCCGCCGGCAATTCGTCGCGTTTCGCCAAGCCGGCTGGCAGGTTCGGATCGACCGCTCGCGGCGATTCCTCCAGCACCATCATCGATGCAGGTGTGTTGGATGCAGGTGCGGACGTCAGGTTATCGAATGTTTCGACGTCAGCCGATGAGAGTGGCGGCAGCGAATCGTCGACCGACGTGTTGTTGACGAATTCGACTTCGCTGAACGCGGCCAGTTCGTCGTCGACATGCAGATCGTCGATCTGCGGGGCGGCTTCGACGCGGGCCGTCAGCACTTCTCTTTCGGCCTGTTCCGACGGTGCAACATTTGTGCTCGTCGTGTTCACAAGCCGAGTTTCCGCGGTCGCCATCGGAGCCGGAGCCTGAGCCGGAGCCTGCTGCGACACATCGTCTGTTGCCGTTGCGACATTGTTTGGTGCTGGCGCGGTTGTGCTCGGTGCCCTCTCGGACGCTGCGGGTGTTGCAACGGCTGGTGGACTGGTCACAACCGACGCATCCTTGGGCTCCGCCGCGTCAGCGACGTCGCGTTCATCGCCACGATCCGCTTCGCTTGCGACGGCTGTTCCGACAGGCTCGATTTCCGCCTTGGCTGTTTCGATCGACTGGCGATTGTTTTCCGAGGCTTCGGTTTCGCTGGCGACCGCTATCTGTGGCGAGGAAGCGATGTTGGTTTCGGCGGCTGTGCTGCTGCTTGGATTGGCGGTTTGGGGTGACGGTGCTGCAGAGCTGCCTAAGGGAAGAAGGCCGACGACGGTTTGTCCCAGCGAAGCGACGGTGGAGACCGCCTTGTTCGCCGTGTTGGTAGCGAGTTCGACAGTCGTTTGCGCAACATCGGTTACGCTTTGGACAACCGATGGTGTTTCGGATCCTGCGGTTTCGGACTCGGTTGTCGAGGCTTCGGTGCTGCTGTTTGCGGCAGCTGCCGAGCTGGGGGCTGCTGCTGCGGTTCCGGTTGCTGGCGTTTGGGGACTGTTTTCAGTCGAGCTTGCGGGACTGGAGGCGTCGCTTGCAGGAACCTGTTGCGGCGTGGAGGAGCTGGCGGGGTTGGAGGCCGACTCCGCAATCGAAGGCTGCGATGTAGAGCTGGCGTCGGACGCGACAACAGGGGCTGCGGCGGTAAGTGGCGTGCCAGCGAGCAGTTGCCGAGGTTCGAGCGGTTCAGCAAACGACACGTCGCGCAGTCGATTTTGTCGTTTACGAAAAAGCATAGCGAGCGTAATCTAGAGTTGAACCGAAGCAAGCCTGGGACTCTAGGATAGTTGCACAGTTAGCTTTGGGGTGCCAGCGGCACCAAAAATAGCGACATTTCTAGCTTTGTAGCTCGCCGCCCTTCTCCAAATAAGAATTCCATGAACGCAGGACCTGCCGACCAACGCGGCCCCGGAATCTCCCGCTGGAAGCTGGTTGGTGCTTGCTGCGCGTTGGGGGCGTTTTTCGTCCCCTTGCCCGCTGGTTCGCAACGCCTTGACCAGCTCTACAACTTCTCGCATCTACTGGTGTTCGGCGGACTTGCGTTCATGATGATGCAGGTCTTCGTCGGCTGGGGATTTTGGCGAAGGGTTGCCTTTACGCTCAGCAGCGTGCTGGCGCTCGGCGTTGCGATCGAACTGATTCAGCCGTTTTTTGGCCGCCGGGCGAGCCTTCATGACGTCATTAACGATCTGATCGGTGGCGTCGTGGGAATTTCGATCGCCGCAGCGTTTCGCTGGGCGACGCTGATGTACAGACCTTCGGATCAATCCTGAAGCGAAATCGTTTCCTGCATCGCAACCGGAAGCGTCGATTCTGAGTCGGTATCGTCGTGCGCTGCCGATGAATTCGCTCTCCGGACCAGGTACCACATCGCTCCATTGACCATCATGATCGCCAACGCTGCGATGATCCCCTCGGCGATCAATTTGTTCGTCAGGCTCTCGACCCGCGCGATCGTCTTGCTCAAGCGGAACTGGACCAACACGATCCAGTCGGTTTGGCCGCCGTTTCCTTCTCCCGATTTCGGTAGATGCACAGGTTGAACCGCAGCGATCCAGTTGCCTTTAAAGCCCTCGCCATCGTGTGCCGCGGCGATCGGATCGTGGTAGTTGATGTCCCCGCCAGCCAGCAGTTCGTCGAGGACCGCATTGCCAACTTGGAACCGCTCATCCTGATGTCCTTGATGCCGCGATTGATGGTTTTGCATCCAGGGATGCTGAAGAATCGTTCCTCGCAGCGGCCCCGGCCGGGCGTCGACTAAAACTCCGATCACGTCGTATTCATCGTCTTCGCGAACCCGAAACTGTTCGAAGTCGCCGAAGTTGGTGGTGGCCACCAAGACGCCGTCGATCTGGTCGTCGCGGCTGCTGGAGTCGTCCAGGTTGGGCAACCGGATCGGCGTGCTGACAGCGACCTTCCAGACTCCCGTCGCCGTGCTCTGAAACGCCGTCGATAGATGTGTCTGCTGGATGATCTGGTCGATCTCTGCGGGAGGCGTTCCCTTGGGAAGGTCTTCCTTGAGGCCAGTGAAGTAGGTCCGGAAGGCGTAGTTGCGGCCCCGGCTGTTGGTTCTGCGAGTAATCGGCGCCGAGTGAGCAAATCCGATCATCGTTCCTTGGCTGTCGGTGACAAACATCGTCGCCAACTTGGGAACGCCCGGATGCGTTTCGGCCAGCTGGTTGTAGTGGTCCAACCGTTCCGTTAGATGATCTTCCAGCGGTTGGCCCAGTTTCTGATCCAGGATTTCGTCGCGCGCCGCCTCGGGCTGCTGCTGCGCCGCGATCTGCCGGCGCAGCTCCTTCAGCCTCGGCTGCTGCAATGCATCGGTCAGCGTTTCGGCAAGCTCGGGGCTGGAAGCTTCCAGCGACACGAGATCGAAATAAGAACGCAGTTCGATCTCCAACGCGCGGGCTTTTTCGCCGGCCACGCTCAGGTTCGTCTTGCTGCGTTCTTCGCGCATCGCCGTTGTAAATTGTTTCCCCGTTTCGCGGATGCTACGGATCGCGTACAGCCCCATCGCGGTCAGCAGTAGCAGCGGCCCGACAAGCCCCAACAGGATCAATGGCCGGCGAGCCTTCGACGCGTTCCGCTCGTCGATCGCTTCGACCAATTGCTGGACGTTCGCGTACCGATGCTCAGGATCGGGAGCCAAGCAGCGTTGCAGGATCTGTCCCAGTCGGCGATCGACTCCCGCAACTTTTTCGTGCCCCGTTGGCGGCCCAGATTGGCAAATTACATCGCGATATTTTTCGAGCCGCTTGTTCAGCGAACCGGCGGTGTCGATCTGATCCAGCAGCGCTCCTTCGCGATGCGGCGCCGTGCCGGTCAACATCCGGTACAAGATCGCCCCCAGACCGTAGACGTCCCAGCGGACATCGGGGGACGCGTCGAGGTCGGCTTGTTCGGGAGCCATATAAAACAGCGTCCCCAGCGCCGGCGACTGTTCGTGCGACAGTCGGCTCTGACCGAAATCGGCCAGCCGCGGGCGAAGCTCTTCATCCAACAGGACGTTGGCCGGTTTCAAATCGCAGTGCAGGATCCCCTTGCCGTGGGTATGGTTCATGCCGATGCAGATCTCGCGGAACAACTGCACCGCTCGTTCGACCGGCAATCGGCCGCGCTTGTGCAACAGATCTTCCAACGATCCGTTTTCGATCAGCTCCATCACATAATAGGGCGGCTCGCTGTCCCAACCGACTTCCAAGACTTGCACGATGTAGCTGTCGGCACTCAGCGCCACCAGATTCTTGACCTCACGACTCAACAGCGACCAATTGACCCCACCGCGATGCAGATAGAATTTGATCGCCACGGGGCGACCCGTATTGAGGTCCCGCGCCACCCAAACCTGACCAAACGCACCGGCACCAAGGAATCGCTCGATGCGATATCCTGGTACTTCGGCTGGTGGCGTCGTCGTTTGCAAGCTCAGCTTCAGAGCATCCTGCTGCTCGCCCGTCGACTGTTGCTCGGTATAATCATCTGCCATTTACAGTGCAATTCCTTTGAATCCGTGGATCACAATGTCTCTGGCTCGCATTCTATCACTTTGTTGCGCGATCGGCTTGACCACCGTTTGGTGGGTCGGCCTGGTCGATGCTCAACAACCTGCAACAACTCCCGTCGAAATCGATTCGCCCCAGGAACAGCTTTTGATGCCGTTGGATGGCCGCGACGGACGCGAGCTACTGTTGCGGAACTTCCGTCCGAAATCGCGGCTCCGCGTTCCCGAAAATCCTCGCGACGCAGCCAAGTTCCCTGTCGTCGATGTCCACACGCATCTCTCCTATCGTTTGAAAGATGATCCCGAGGCGCTCGACGCGTTTGTCGAATTGATGGACCGCAACAACATCGCCGTCTGTTGCAGTCTCGACGGCCGCTTGGGCGATAAATTGCAGCAGCACATGCGTTATCTATGGACCAAATATCGCGATCGCTTTGTGATCTATGCCAACGTCGATTGGCAGGGCTCCGGGGATGCGGACGATCCGGCGACATGGGCCTGCAACCAGCCGGGGTTTGTCCGCCAGACGGTGATGCTGTTGGAGGCGGCGGTCGAACAGGGCGTCAGCGGTCTGAAGATCTTCAAGGGCTTTGGGTTGGGATACCGCGGCGAGGATCGCAATCTGTTGGCGATCGACGATCTGCGGTGGGATCCGATCTGGGAGGCGTGCGGCCGACTGGGGCTGCCGATCATCATGCACGTCGCCGACCCAGCCGCCTTCTTCGATCCGATCGACCCGCAGAACGAGCGTTGGGAAGAACTCAGCCGCCATCCCGACTGGAGCTTCCACGGCGATGACTTCCCGTCGCGCGAGGCGTTGCTGGAGGCGAGAAACCGCGTGATTGAGCGGCATCCGAAAACGAAGTTTATCGGCGCCCACGTGGCGAACAACGCAGAGGATCTGGAGACCGTAGCCGCGTGGTTGGATCGCTATCCGAACCTATCAGTTGAATTCGCTTCGCGGATCGGTGAACTTGGACGCCAGCCCTATTCAGCCCGCGACTTCATCATCAAGTACGCCGATCGTGTGATGTTTGGAACCGATGGTCCCTGGCCCGAGACGCGGATCCGGCTGTACTGGCGGTTTCTGGAGACCCGCGACCAATACTTCCCGTATTCGGAAAAAGAGTTTCCGCCGCAGGGGCTGTGGCAGATCTATGGGCTCTATCTACCCGACGACGTGCTGCGGAAAGTCTATTCGGAAAACGCAGCCCGGCTGATTCCAGGAGTCCGTCAGCGACTCGGTTCGTAACGCACGAACTCCCTTCCCCTCGAACTTCGCTTCGCTTGTTCTCCGTTTATTCCGCTTCATTGTCGGCGCCGGAAAATTTGAAACTAAAGACATCTGCGTCTTGGAGTTCGAATCGCAATCGGATCGGTTTGCCCGCCAGGGACGACACGTCTTGCGTCTTGTTCCAGGTGACGGTTCTTGCGATGGTGTCTCCGAAGATTTCAGGGCAATCTTGCATTGCGAAGCCGTCGATCGGCTTTCCTGCTTCGTCTTGAATCTCGATTCGAACCGTGCCTGCGGCTGAGGTTGCGAAGTTGAGTTCCAACCGCGTTCCTTCGAAGGTAAAAGGCCTAGTCAAGAGCGAGCCGCCCGTCCAACCAGCCCGCGCCGATACAAATCCGTCTTGCCGCAAGGTGTAGCGGCGGACCGATGTGGAATCGCCTTGCCAATAGCCTTCGGTGGCGTAGAGCGAGATGTCGTCGGGGGCGCCGTCGAGGTCCGATTGCGTTTGCAGCATGCCCCAAAAGATGAAGTTGTCGCCGTAGACCCAAGAGTCAATTGAGGAAGGGCCGGGCTGGATGAAGGCTTCACCCCAACGGGAAAAGCTCTCACCATCGCGACTGGTCATAAACGCTGCATCGGTCACCGTGGTGCCGTAACGAGGATGTTGCTTGGCACGATACTCACGCTCTTCAAGCCCCGGCAACTGTTTCATCGATGGCGACCAACCGCGGTCGACATAACGCATTGGAAAGCCCATGAAGATATGCGGCGCTCGGTAATAGGGCTGGATCTGATTCGTATACAACGCCTGTTCGGGGGCGCCGGGGTATTCGAGCCATTGCGGTTCGGGGAAACGACTCGGATCGGTCGATGTCGCCGTCATGATGCCCCGCACGCCCTCGTCGAATTGACGGTGGTACTCGCGATAAACCTTCCCCACCGAATCCCAAAACATGAGGTTCTGGGAATCGAAGGCACCAACGGTGGTAAAGGGTTTCTTGCTCTTTAAACGAAAACGGACACCATCGGCAGAGACCATCAGGTACAGCCCCCTAGGTTTCGTTCCAAAGATCACGATCTTATATCGTTCCTCCTCGGGGCAATCGGGATTGGTGTCTTTGAAAGTGGCTGTGTGGGCGGGGCTGCCACCGATCTCAGCGACCATCTTGGCGTCGAGGATCAAGTTGTTCTTCGTCGATCCTTCAAACTCGACGATGTCCAGTTCGGGCCGCGTCCAGTGGATGCCGTCGTGACTCTCGGCCAGACACAGCGTCTCCCACGAGTTCTTCTGTTTCTCGTAGGCTTTCGATGCAGTGTGGTGACCGCCGCGGTAGTACATTCGAAAACGGTCGCCATCGCGGAAGACGCTCTGGTAGGCACTTCCGTTTCCCTCCCATGGCGCGTCGGTGCGAAAGACGATCTCTCGCCGCTGGGGGCGGTTCAATTCGAGCCGGACGCCGTCGAGTCGGTCAATCAGATAATCATCGACGAACAGTTCACGTCGCGAACCAATATCGATCGGATTCGATTTAGCGTTCCCCGGTTCGTCAGCGCCCGCCGTCGGCCCCACTCCCGCGTGACCGGTCGCTGCGATGCCCAATACTGCCGCCGTCTTCATCCAATCGCGTCGCGTATGCATTTTGGTTTTTCCATTCAAAGGGTGCGGAAGTCGATGTGAACTAACGTTCGTCCGGGCGTCGATCGCTCGATTATACAAGTCCCGGGAGGGGAATGCGTGACTTGCCATCTTCTGTCGGCGTCACTGCCATTTAAAGGTTTTGCAGAGCCTTAAACACAAACTCAAGAGCCTGCTTTGTGTCGTCGTAGGTGGTGCTGTGGCCTCCATCGGCACGATGAAGGCTGAGGACGTGACAATTCGTATGTTGTACTTTTTCAACCAGTCGCAGCACGCTGTCAGCCGGCACGATCTCGTCGCCGCCGCCGGTTGTTGCTGCCAGCGGCATCGTGAATCGGTCGGGAGCAAATTCAGCGCTACGGCGACGGTATTCGTCGGGGACCTGCTGTTTTGTGCCGCCATAAGATTCCGCGATCGCATCGAGGAACCGCTCGTATTCGACAAGGTTTGCTGTTCCGTTCAGGGAGACAACGGCATCGATCAGGTCGGGATGCAAGGCCGTAAACGTTAACGCTCCCGTTCCTCCCATCGAACCACCGCACAGGATCACACGCCCGATACGAAATTCACCTTTCATCGATTCGATGATCTGCACCACATCCGCTTCGGCCTTCGGTCCCATCCAAGAAGTCTTGGCTCGATAGTCGGGCGAGACTAGCAACGCACCGCGGGTTGCTGCTACGTCGCGGACCGCTCGGCACTCGCCGCGATCCTGCCGAACGAACTGCCAGCGATCGGAACCGTGACCATGCAAAGCAATGATTAAGTCGACACGTTGATCGGAGCTGAACGCGTCGGGCGTGACGAGGACGTATCGCTGTTCGGAGCCATCACATGTGGCGATGAACGTGTGGTCTTCAACCGTCGCCGCGCTGAGGTTGCCCAACGCCAGAATGGAGATAAACGCGGTGCAACACCCAACGATCACTGATCGCGACACAAGACCGTTCAGTAGAAATCGCGTCAGCATGGTGGGATGTGCGGGAGGCGGGGCGGGAGCAAGCACTTCGAAGTAGAGAATGTACGCGGACTCTTTTACGAATGCAATGAATTTCTCTACGGTGGACAGAGTTGTTGGCTTTTCCAAAGTGGATCGTCACGGGAATTGGTGACTCGAAGTTGAATGGCTGGTCGCAGCGGTCTACGATGATTTGGCACTAACCCTCCACTCAATTTGGAATCCCACCTCATGTCCAATCGCTTCGATAGTAAGAACCATCCGGTCGGGAGTTGTCGACTTTCGCGGCGAAAATTCGTAGCCGCTGCAGGAACCGCAGTTGCTGCACCGACGATCGTGTCGAGCTCGGTCTTGGGTGCGAATCCACCGAGCAACCGCATCAACGTCGCTCTGATCGGGTGTGGGAATCAGAGCCGAGTGGATTTGCCGAGCATGCTGCGACAGCCCGATGCACAGGTCGTCGCGGTGTGTGATGTTAATCGAGGCAGTAGCGGCTATGCCCGTCCGGAACATTTCTTGGGACGCGAACCGGCGCAGAAAAAGGTCAACGACTACTACGCCCAAAAAACACGGTCGGGTGAGTACAGTGGTTGCGACGCCTACAGCGACTTCCGCGATGTGCTGGCCCGTGACGATGTTGACGCGGTTATGATCGTGCTGCCCGATCACTGGCACGCATTGGCTACTATCAAAGCCTGTGAAGCCGGCAAGGATGTGTATTGCCAGAAACCAATGTCGCTGACGGTTCATGACGGACAGCAGATGGTCAAAGCGGTTCGCCAACACGGACGTATACTGCAAACCGGAAGCCAGTATCGTTCCAACGCGGTCGTTCGCCGAATGTGTGAACTGGTTCGCAACGGTCGAATTGGCGAAGTGAAGCGAGCTGTCGCCATCATCAACGGCAGCGGTGCCGGACCAGGACCGGGGTGGCAGGAAATGCCCGTGCCCGATGGATTTGATTATGACATGTGGCTGGGGCCAGCACCCGATGCCCCTTACCATGCCGACCGCTGCCTTTACCGATTCCGTTTCCTGCAGGAGTATTCAGGCGGTCAGGTCACCAACACGGGCGCGCACTCGATCGACATTGTCCAGTGGGCGTTGGGTAACGACGGCACGGGGCCCGTTGAATTTGAAGATCAAGATGGAATCGTCTGGCCACCAGCGGGACATCTCTACACGACCGCGATGAAGTCACATTTCCGGGCACGTTACGCCAATGGCGTTGAATTTGTCTGCCGGACCCAGGCTCCCGGTTTCGGTGCCCGGATTGAAGGTACCGAAGGTTGGGTGCAGTTCTCTGTCAACAATATGAAAGAGGTCGAAGCCTCGAGTGAGGCGATCAAGAATTCGGTTATTGGTCCCGATGAAATCCGTCTACCCGTTAGCGGGAATCACTACCGCAACTTCCTCGATTCGGTCAAGTCGCGACAGGAGCCCATTGAACCGGTCGAAGCGGGGCATCGCACAGCCACGATCTGCCACGCGGGTAACATCGCCATGCAACTCAAACGAAAGCTGCAATGGGATCCCGAGCAAGAGATGTTTGTCAACGACGACGAAGCCAATCAGATGCTGCGCCGGCCGTATCGTAAGCCTTGGCAGATTGATGGAATTGAAAGTTAGGGTGTCGCAAAATTCTTATGCAACGTTGAACCCAACGTCGACTGCCGAGATCGGTTGAAGATCTCGGCAGCGCAAGTGACCCTAAATGTCTGAACCTGCATCGGAAAGTCATACGCGACTTTCGTGATGCCTGGGCAGCAGCCCAGGCCGGAGATTCATGCTGCGGCGCTACTTCGAAGATTCAGCCGTCTCATACAACCAGGTCACTGGGAAACGAGTGATCTGGAAAGAATTCAACTTGGGGAATTCACAGTGCCCAAGCACCACGTGATCACCCACAAATTCCATGGCTGTGTAACAGTACCATCCGTCGGGATCGGTGCCGATATTCTTGACGTTCTTCCAAGTCGCACCGTCGTCGCTGGAGATCGCTGCGGTGAATGGTCGACGACCGGTCGGTTTGATTTTTGCCAGCGGATCGTCTCCGTTGTTCCAAACCAGCAACAGGTCGCCTGTCGAAGGAATGCGTTCGATGGTTGCAGGAGACGCCGACGGTTGCGGGATATTGGATTTTTCCAATGGAGTCCATGTTTCGCCGCCATCGGACGAATAGGTCACTAGTTGGCAATCTCGGCTGCGGCAGAACATCATGATTCGGCCATCTTTGAGTTCGACGACTCCAGGTTCCTGAGCCAGCAGTTTGGATTCCAATGTGCTTTTAGAAGTCCGCCAAGTCTTCCCCAGATCGTCCGACAGATAACAATGAATCTGTGCGGAGTTTCGCCATCCGGGCCAGCCGGGTAGATAGTGAGTTGCGACAGGAGCAACCAGACGCCCGCTTTTCAGCTGGATCACGCGATCGTTGTTCAGCACGCGGTAGGCGGGTTCATCCGCTGGAGAAACATGAACGGGCTCCGACCACGTTTTTGCTTCGTCATCACTCGTCTGCATCAAGATCGAATCCAGAAATGGATACTTCGCATTCGCTGGGCTCTTGTACTTTCGGACATAGAACAACGCGATCCGCCCATCCTGCAACCTGAGCAGCGACACCGACATCAAGTTGGCATCGTCTTCGCCGCGTGCGATGGCGGATTCATCATCTTGAGTCCATGTCTTCCCCTCATCGTCCGAATAGCGGGCAACCAGTTCGGCTTCCGCGTGGTCGCTGCGACCGACGAACTTTGTGTAGATCAACATCAGCCTGCCGTCCTTCAGGCGGATGAAGTCTCCTTCGCTGTTTCGATCGTTGCCCGGACGGGGAGAAATTCGCATCGGTTTCTCAACCCCCGCGGCAACTCCCTGCGGCACGGGGGCGTCCGCTTGGGCCAGTAAAGATTCACAGCAGGTAAGCGAGATTGCACTCCAGGCAAACATCGCTACCGACTTCTTAAACAGAACTTGTATTACTCGCATCTCGGTT
Organism: Rosistilla oblonga; assembly: GCF_007751715.1. Lineage (NCBI taxonomy): Bacteria > Pseudomonadati > Planctomycetota > Planctomycetia > Pirellulales > Pirellulaceae > Rosistilla > Rosistilla oblonga. Next base: position 1,106,662 of record NZ_CP036292.1, read on the forward strand.
TTCCAGTTATGAGTTAGGACGTTTTAGTTTCCAAATTAGATAGTCTGTCGTCGTCGGATGTTGAACATCCGCGGCACCGGGGTAGACCAGTTCGCAATCGACGCCCGCTTGTTCGCAGTGCTCTTGCAATTTCACGCCAAAGTTGGCGGTGTGTGTAGGATCTTTTTGCTTCTTGCCCAGTGCTGGGGCAGAGGAGTAGCTGAGATAGACCGGGGGATCATCGGAACTGACCAATGCATAGGGCGAATACTCAGCAATCCACGGCAAGATCGTGTCCCGTTTCGCTAGAAACTCATCGAACGCGGACAACTTCTTTTCCGAGTCACCGCGGAAACCAAACGCATGCCCGCCATAGCGACTGTTGGGAGTCCATTCTTTCATCTGTTTCGGATCCAACGTGGTTTGAGCACCGGTGACGGCGGCACACCACAACCGAGTCGATTCGCGCGCGACGGGATCCTTGCTGTCGGGGTCCGCCATGTCGGGGTGAAACGCTAACCATAGACTCGAGCACGCGCCGGCGGATCCCCCCGATGCACCGATCCGCTGTTTGTCGAGATTCCAATCGGCAGCCTTGCTGCGGACGAACTGCAACGCGCGAGCGACGTCCTCAAGCGGCCCTTTCACCGGTGGCACCACGCCATCGGCAGTCGCTTCTCCGATAAATCGATACTCCACCGAGACGACCGAAATGCCTTCTTTCAGCATGGTTGGCAACATCCCCGACAATCCGCTTAAGCGTCCACCGTTTGTCCATCCGCCGCCATGGATGAAAAACAAAACGGGAGACGGTTTGTCCGATTCGGCTTGCCAGAAATGGAGCACCTGTTTTAGATGCGGGCCATAGGAGACGTCGTACTGCGTCGGCTGAGGCAGAGGGCGGTGCGATGCCAGGATTTTTTTACTCTCTTGCTCGCCAATCTCGCGAACGAAAATGTTACGCCAGCGAATCTCGCCGCCGTGCGTTTGCAACATGATCGGCCCCTTGGCGGGCAATGGTTGCGAGCGATCCCAGAAGTTCTCCATCACCGCGCCTTGGACCACGGCTCGCGAGTTGAGCCAGACCCAAGTTCGGTCGCCGACTTGGCGAATCCGCAGATGGTTCCATTGGCCAAACGGTTTGTCGGCACGCATGATCGGATCGCGTCCCAAGGTGCCCGGCGTGTTGTTGAACAATCCGCCCGAACCTTGATGAGGTTTTCGGTCCGGTCGCTTCAAGTTGTAGGGTTGGTTCCAATCCCAAATCTGAACTTGCGGCGTGCCTCGCAAATAGATGCCGCTATCGGCTTTCGGGACTGTTTTGTACTCGAGCTGCAAATCGATGTTGCCAAACTCTTCTTCGGTCGTTGCGTAAGGGCCGTGACCGTCGTTCACCAATTCGCCGTTTTCAACGGTCCAGTGCTCGGGGAACTCAGCCCGCTGCTTGCGTAGATTTTCGGCCTTCTTGTCGCCGGTCAGCTTCACCGATGCGTGTGGATTCCACCCGTACCATCCCGTTAGATCTTCACCGTTCAAGATCGCCCGGTAGCCCTTGGGTGGCTTGGGTTCCACTGCGTCGCTAGGTTGTGCAACCGACAGACAGATCAAGGCAGTCAACGAAGGTGCCAAGGATTTCAAAACATGCAGCATCATACGCTTCCAAGGTGGGATAGGATTCGAGTTCGTAGTCGGAGTTGCGGGGCTGTTCAGTTTATTTAACGAGATACCAATCGGTACGCGTTAGCGCCAGGCTAACTGGAGAACCAGACGCTAACGCGTGTCGGCTGATTGTCGCTGACACAAAAACTGACTAGCCGTGGCGGGAGTTGGCATTCTCCAAACGCAAGGCGGGCCCATCAATATAGTCCCTCGCATGCTCGGAAGACACATCCGTTTCGGTCATTGCTGTTTTTGGTCAATCCAGGGACCAACGAAACACTGGAAGATTGAAACTTGAGGGTTGTTGAATGCATTCATGCCCGACACAATCGTAGTTGTCGCCGCGGCTGAGTCGAACGAAAGCAAAGGCGGCGCCCTCCCCTTCTCCCGCCAAACCGTCACATCTGACGAGGACAATCGATGACTTCATTGCCCCACCGCGTCGTGTTTCGAATCCTGTTTTCCCTTGTTGCGACTGGCAGCCTGAACGCCTCGGCGTTGCTTGCACAGGAAGCGGCAGTGCGTTGGTGGGAACCGTATACCGATGCCAGCGGCCCGGAAGTCATTGGGCTTTGGAAGTTTGATGGTGACGCGGCTTCGTTCACAAGCGACTCGTCGTCTCACAAACACGCGGCGACTCTGCGAGGCGCGAAGCAGAGTTCTGATGGCCGCTTTGATGGCTGCTTGGAAACGTCAGCCGGCTACCCGGTCGAAGATAAAAGTCACAGCCTGCATGTTGCGAAGTCGCCGGTGCTGTCGCCCAGCGGAGCGTTCACCGTAGAGATGTGGTTGCGAGCGAAAGAGGGTGAAGAGTTTCCCGCAAAATACGCTGCCGTTCTGCTGGACATGAAATACGTGCCGGACAATCACACGGGGTTCATGTTCTCGTTGTCGCCGGGCCGCGCGACCGGAACACGATTGCTGCATCTGGAAATCGGCGGCGGCCAAGATTCGACGCATTGGTATTCGTTGCCGTTTCCGATGGAAGCGGGAGACTGGCGGCATGTTGCGTTCACGTACGATGGTATTGGCACCGCGGAGTTTTTTGTCGATGGCTCAACCGTCGGTCGATCAACAAATGCAACCGCCGGGCCAATGGCCGCCGCGATTCGTCCGTTGTCGATTGGCGACCGGATCGGTTCGCTGTATCGCGGCTTCCCCGGGTTCATCGACGAAGTGCGGATCACGTCGGGCGTGCGGGAGTTTCAGCCAGTCGGTTTTGTTCCCGAGACCGAGCGATTCGTGTTCCAACGCATGTCGGAGAACGCGTTCCTGACGGCGCAGTTGACCAACCGGACTGGCGAATCGTTGTCCGGTGCGATCGTCACGGCGCTGCTGCCCGACGGCTCGACGCAGCGGGTGAACGTGCCGGACCTTGGCGACGGAGCGTCGCATCAGTTGAAGCTGAAGATCGACACGGCATTGAAGCCGGGCGAGTACTTTGTGGAACTTTCGGCGACGGTGCCGAACTGGGGTGGTACCGATGCCGGTTATCAATCGACATCGCGAATTCCCGTCGTGATCGTGAAACGACCGCTGCCGGATCGGATGCCGGTCGTGATGTGGGGTGTTGGTGGAACGGATGGAGTTGTTAAAGAGATACCACGTTTGAAGCAGATCGGATTCACGCATTGCCTGGGGTTGCGATCGGAGTTCCAACGGATCTGGGACGGCGGTGCCGACGCGATCCCCGACTCTGCCGAAGATATTCGCGAAGGTCGCAACATGCTGAACGCGGCACTCGAAAACGATCTGCAAATCGTGGCGTCGCTCTCGCCAGGTCGATGGCTGAGGACTGCGGCCGTGGGTAAATCGTTTCGTCGCATCGATCGCAACGGAGACAACTACGACCGTCAAGACATTAGCGGATTGTTTCCGGCGGTGCAGGATTTTGCGTTCAACAGCGGAGCTGCGATGGGGCGTGCTTACGGCGATCATCCGGCGTTCAGTTCTGCTCTGCTGCACACCGAGGTGCGAGGCGAAACACAGGTTTCGTTTCTGCCGATAGAAATCGAAGCGTACCGAAAAGCAACGGGCAAAGAAATTCCCGCGGAAGTTACGATCAAAAATGGCGTTCAGTGGCAGAAGCTCGCCGACTTTCCGAAGAATCGAGTGATCGCTGACGACCATCCCATCCTGCAATATCTGACCTGGTTTTGGAAGACGGGCGACGGCTGGAATGAACTGAACACGCAGCTGCATGAGGGACTGAAGCAGCACACCCACGAGGACTTCTGGAGTTTCTATGATCCGGCGGTTCGTGCGCCAAGCATCGGCGGCAGTGGCGGCCGAGCCAATGTGCTGTCGCACTGGACGTACAGTTATCCCGATCCGATCCGCATCGGTTTGTGTACCGATGAGTTGTTTGAACTGGCTCGCGCCAACGGCCACGATCAGGATGTGATGAAGATGACCCAGTTGATCTGGTATCGGTCACAGACTGCCCCGAAGAAAAAGGCAACCGATGTCGCCGCGTCGCCGTGGGTCGATCAGGATCCCGATGCGGATTACATCAGCATCGCACCGATGCATCTGCGAGAAGCCTTCTGGTGGAAACTTTCGCGACCGATTACGGGAATCATGTATCACGGTTGGCAATCGCTTGTTGAAACCGAATCGCCTGGCGCGTACCGCTACACAAATCCGAACACGCAACACGAACTTCAACGATTGATTCATGACGTCGTGCAGCCATTGGGCCCGACGTTGATGCAGATTCCCGATCCACCGTCGGACGTGGTCTTCCTGGAGAGCTTCACCTCGCAAATGTTTGCTCGCCGAGGAACCTACGGTTGGAATCGTTCGTGGGCCGGCGACATGTATCACATCCTGATGTACGCGCAATTGCAGCCGCGAGTCCTCTACGAAGAATCGCTGTTGTCGGGCGGACTCAAGGGAGCGAAAGTCCTGGTCATGGCCGATTGCGATGTGTTGACCGAATCGGTCGTGCGCTCGATTCAGGAGTTTCAAAGCAATGGTGGATTGGTTGTCGGCGATGGCGAAGTCTGTCCGGCGATTAAGCCCGATCTGGTGATTCCTCGATTTGCGCGAACCAAGCAGGCGGACAAAGACCGCATCGCGTTGCAGGACGCTGTGAAGCGATTGCGGACATGGCTCGATCCGCAGTATTCGCGTGCTGTCGATTCGTCGAATCCCGACGTTGTCACTCGGCGTCGCGTTTTCGGCTCGACCGACTACGTCTTTGCTGTCAACGATCATCGCGAATTTGGGACCTACGTCGGCGGCTATGGAATGGTCATGGAAGACGGACTCCCTTCCGAAACGACGCTCCACATCGATCGTAAATCCGGATACGTATACGATCTCGTCGCGGGGCGGGAGATCGACACGGATCGCGTCGATGGTTCGATCGACGTTCCGATGCAACTTGGTCCTTGTCAGGGACGTGTGCTGATGGTGACTCAGCGTCCGATCCGCGAGCTGACGGTCACCGCGCCAAAAGAGTCGGCTCCTTCACAATCGATAACGATCGATGTCGCCGTCACCGACGGGAGCCAGCCGGTCGACGCTGTGGTGCCGGTGGAGGTTGAGATCATTTCACCCGAAGGACGCCGTGCAGAATTCAGCGGTCATTATGCTGCCAAAGCTGGCAAATTGACGATTCGTTTCGACTTCGCTGCCAACGACCGACTCCGCGTTTGGGAAGTGCAAGCGAAAGAATTGGCATCCGGGAAATCCGCGACCGCATACGTGCGATTGACTGAATCGGGCGAATGATAGAGAGCTGGCCTGATGCAGTTTCGTTTAACCGCGTGCCCCACGGGCCGCGCGTTTTTCAGACCGACGCGCGGGGCGTTGCCACCGCGGTTAAACGATTTGTGCAGGCGGAGCTGCTATCGGCAGAGACCGCGACTTACTTGCGTTCGATCAGCTTCTTCATGTCGTCGGTGATCGGCATGACTTCGAAGTCCTTGAAGTACATTTCGCAATCGGTGCCACCGTGCATCTGAAGTCCCAACTTGCCGGTCTTCTCAGACGCTTCGTCGATGAAATCCGAAGTGCAGAATCCGTTCAACGTCTGGACCAAGCGGTCGCCAAACGCAGCGGTGCAGGTCGTGTTCCACTGGTCGTCTTTGTTGCGAACCTTTTCGATGAACTCATCGTTTGTAGCGACCCAGCCGCGTCCCGGAATCATCTTGCCGTCGACGATGCCTGCGGTGTGCCAGAGAGCGGAGTCTTTGCTGTTGTTGGCAATTTCATTTTGGAATCCGCGTAGGACCCACGGGGCGCTCGTCTCCTCGGCGCGGAAATAGAGGGCGCTGTTGCCGCCGTGCATCCGGTAGGTGACGCGAGCAATGAAGTTGTCGTAGTTCTTGTTGGAGATCACGAGCCCGTCCTTGCCTTGGCTCTTGGAGTGGACGCCGTGCAAAACACCCTCTTCGGTGAACGACCATTCTTCGGGAAGAACGAACTTGGCGTCCGCAAGCTGATATTTGCCGTCGTCGGATTGGACGAAAAACGGTTCCCACTGGCTCTGTCCCAGATCCTTCACGCGGATATTTTTCCAAGCGACCGAGCCAGCCTTGCCGGAGTGAATCTGCAGTCCGAAAAAGCCCTTCATCGAAAAACTGTCGAACATGTCGACGACAAGCTTGCCGTTCAACCAAGTCTTGATCGATGGTCCAACGCACTGAATTTCCAGATGGTTCCATTCATCTTTCTTGTAGCTCGCTTGAGCTGCGGCGAGACGATCTTCGGGCGTGTAGGCATCGAGCCAGATGATGCCGTGCTTGTGGCCGCGCCGTCCTTCGTCATAGATGCGCCCCGTCGTGTTACCACCGGTGCTGATTTCGTACTGATATCCGTAGACACGCTCGCGATCCCCTTCCTCGCGTGCGGCGGAGCGGAATTGGACCCCGGAATTTCCGGCTTCGATGACTTTGTATTGCAGCTTCAAGATGAAGTTGCCAAATTCTTTTTCCGAGCACAGGAACGTATTGCCCGGCGTATTGGGCACACATTTCCCGACGATCGCTCCGTTCTCGACGTGGTATTCAGCCGACCCGCCACGCTTGACCCAGCCGGTCATGTCGGTGCCGTTGAAGAGGGAGGTGTAGCCCTGTTCGACATCAGCCGCCGACACGGTCATACCGCAGGGCATCAACAGCCCGATCGCCATCGCGGCTACAAAAAATCTTCTCATCGTTGTCTCTCCTGGGGGTGGTATCAGTGAATGCTGAGCCGCTTTTCAGCCCAACAGGTTTTCGGCTCGCAAAAGAACGCGCCAAATGTCGCAGACAATATATCTGGTGCGCGACAGATTCGCCTCTATGCATTTGCGGAGTTAGCCTCCAAGGCCTGACTGATTGTCGTCGCGTCGTTCCCTCCGTGAAGCACTCTGGAGCCTCGTCCACTGCCTACGGCGTGATCAGTGTGACCTTCGGAAAGTACGTCTGATAACGGGCTACGTCTCTTGTCACCAGCGTTAGCCCGCTGAACTCTGCGTGCGCACCGATATAAAAATCGGGTAGCGGCGACGTTCGCGTGCCATGACTGCGGCGATATTTGATAAATGCTGACGCTGCCAGCCAGCCTGCTTCAAACGGAAGAGCGATTCGCTGAAATAGCGTCGGATCAAGCCACCGGTCGAGATCGGATTGAGAAGCAAATGCTGGGGCGATCTCGGCATAAATCAGCGGATTGATCAACACCGGACCAACACTTGACGCGGCTTGAAACTGACGCTGTGACCAAGCTAGCCAATTTGCATCCGCAGTCGCAATGTCGAGCAACACGTTCGAGTCGAAAAGTAGACCGCTCATTCATCGCCACGCGTCAAAGCCATCAGTTCTGCGGTCGTAATCCCCGGCTTCGCAGCGCCAACCGATCGCTTGAGCCATTGGTCTACAGGCGTCGGCGATTGCTGCGTAGATCGAAATGCTTCGAGCCAACGAGCAAGCTCTTCAATCTGCGACGGTGGCAGGTGCGAAATCGCTTTTTCAATCTCATTTATCGTGGTCATCGAAAATCAATTCACTCGAGAAGCACCGAAACAGTTAATCAGTGTGGCTGCGTTTGCAGCGATCGAAGCACCGCCCTCTATCGTAACCTCGAATTCTGTTCGAAGAAACATCCGCGATAGGCTACGATCAATCAAATCGACGGAGCGGTATCGAGGGCCGTTTGTCGAAACTTACTGCAGCCATTTGCTTAGATGTTCACGGACAAATGCGTCGTCGTTCAGATGGGGATAGGCGGCGAGGACTCGGTCGATCTCTTCCGACTGGCCGGGCGAGAGAACTTCGTTGGGGTCCAAGCACCAGGTCCCCGGCAGCAGGCCTTGGCGACGCAGTACCTCATGAATTCCAGGGATGCAGCCGGCGAAGTTGTTTGCGGCATCGAAGAAGGCTGCGTTGCAATCGGTGACTTCGATGTTGCGGCTCAACAATTCCGAGGGGATGTCGTCATCGCCGCGGTCGATCATCCGATGGATTTCGTCGAGCAGGCTGGTGGCCGCGCGAGTCCATACGCACCAATGTCCAAGCAGTCCGCCACGGATCCGAACCGACTTCACGCCTCGTTCGGTGACCATCCGGTACGGTGTGATCAGGTCGGCGATGATGTTGTCGTCGTTGCCGGTGTAGAGTGTGATCGCATCCTCGCGACCGGCATCGCAAACCGCCCGAACGACATCAAGTGTTTGGTAGCGGTTGAAGGGAGCCAGCTTGATCGCGATGACGTTTTCGATCTCGGCAAACTCACGCCAGAAGCGATACGGCAACACGCGGCCACCCACGGCGGGCTGTAAATAAAAGCCGATCACCGGCATGATTTCGGCGACTTCACGGCAATGATCTAACAAGTCGTCGATGCTGCTTTCGGCAAGTGCCGCCAAGCTCAACAGACAGGCGTGATACCGCTGCGATACGGCGAACTGGGCTTCGGCGACTGCTTGCGGCGTCTCCCCGCAAACTCCCGCGACTTTAAACAGTTCGCGTCCCTGATCGCCCGCGTATTGGTCGATGACTTCCGACGCCAGGCTCAGCACCGGTTTGAATAATCCAATCGACGGATCGCGGATTGCAAACTGTGTCGAATGGACGCCAACGGCGATGCCGCCGGCCCCCGCGTCGATGTAGTACCGCGTTAGAGCGGTTTGGCAGCGGGGAGCGAATTTTCGTTGGGCGTCCAATGCCAGAGGCTGAGCCGGGATGACGGTTCCTCGGCGTACGTTCTCGCGGACGGCGGCGGGTAGGTCTTGGATCTTCATCGAATCAATACGCTCCGTCGCTGATTTCAAAGTGTGTTGGTTTGCCCAGCGAGCGGCCGCCGGTCTTGATCCAATGTGCCTGCCAACGGATCAGTTGCTCGGCGGCGACCGATGGCGGGCCAAACAGCTTCGTCGCTTGATTACTATCGCTCAGATAACAACCATCGCCCGGCGTGGATGTGAATTGAACAGGTTTCTCGAGCAGCTCGCCAAACTGCCTCGCAACCGCTTCGGTCTCAAGCGTTTCGGGGCCGGTGACATTCAGAATGTTGGCTGGCGACGAACAGCGCCCCAGGCAGAGCAACGCTTGCCGATTCGCATCCCCCTGCCAAATCACATTAAATGCTTCCGCCGAGTTATCGACTGGTTGCCCGTGCCAGATCTTCGTAGCGATGTCGTGCAACACTCCGTAGCGAAGGTCGATCGCGTAATTCAGCCGATACAGACAAACCGGCGTTCCCCAGCGGTTGCTGCCGTATTCGAACATCCGTTCGCGGCCCAGACACGACTGAGCGTATTCGCCGATCGGATCGGGGGGCGTCGTCTCGTCGGGTTGGCTGTCGACGCGAGCCAGCGGGTAAACGCAGCCAGTTGAAAAGGCGACGATCCTGGAATCGCGAAAATGATCGGCGACGTTTGCCGGGACCAACGTGTTCATTGCCCAAGTCAGCGGTTCCTCGCCGCCGGTTCCAAACTTGCGGCCTGCCATGAATAGGACGTTAGGCGATTGAGGGAGCTTTGCCACAGCGGTTCGGTCGAGCAAATCGCACTGGATCGTCCGGACACCTGCGGCTTCCAAACGACCGCGGGCGTCGGCGTCGGAAAACCTCGCGACCCCGTAGACGTTCTTTTCAACGCCCGCCTTCTCGATCGCCGCGACAGCCAACTGCCCGAGACTAACTCCCATCTTCCCGGCGATCCCCAGGATGATCAGGTCCCCTTCCAGTTGACGCATGAAATCGATCAACCGATCGTCGGGCTGAGCAAGCATCGCGTCGAGTTGTGCTTCGGATTCGATGAGGTCAGGCAAGGTGAGAGCCTCTCTGTAATTGAATATTCAAGCGCTCGCGGGGGAAGGGAGCGATCGACGGGAAGGGACCAGCGGCCGGATTGCGATCAAGCAAGTTATCCAACATTTTAACGGTCTTCGATCTCGTCCGTTAGTGGAAGCATCGCTTCCCAGCCGCGAATGCGGCGATCGCATAAAGCCTGCGGTGCAAACCGCAGGGGCACAATTCCCAATCGATCCCAAGCCCCGGCGAGGGCGACAGCAATCGGGTCTGACGCCCCTGTCCGGGGCTCGTGTGAATCGTCTTCATCCCGGACCTGCGGCTCGCGCCGCAGGCTTTATGCGGCCGCCGCCACCGCGGCTTCGTTCCGGTCGGATTGCAGCGGGCGTATTGCCCAGGCCTTAACCAGCCCGACGCTAAATCTGAAGGCGGCGTAAGTCGCCGGAATCCGGTTAGCCTTCCAACCTGCCACGGTAGGTCTTGTTGGATGCGGTACAATTTGAAATGATCGACTGTACCACGGGGAGTTAAAACCATGCCTGCGACAATCTCGAAGCCAATCCAACAGCGTTTTCAGTCGCTACGTGACGACTGGAAATCGAAGACTCGCCATTTGTCCAACACCGGGCAGATATCGTTGGTGTTTTCTTATCAGAGCATCATTGGAATGGGACCTGCCGCGGTGCCGCTGATCTTGGCGGAGTTGCAGCAAGAACCCGATCACTGGTTTTGGGCGTTGGAAGCGATCACTGCCGAAAACCCCGTCCGCGAAGAAGATGCCGGCAATATGCAGGCATCTACTGAGGCTTGGCTGCAATGGGGCAGAGAAAATGGTTTTCTCGAGCGATGAATCTGTTTGATTTGTTCCCCAATCTGACAGCTGACAATCACGAGGTCACCAGTCAGAAGACGATCAAATACAACTGCATTGCCTGGGCAGCACGCAATGTCGATCGTTGGTGGCAACCGGGAGTATTCTGGCCGATCCAGTCGTCACGCGAAGACATTGGTATCGGGAATCTCGTTGCAGCATTCAAGGCACTTGGATACGAAGAATGCGATGACGGCACGCTCGACGATGGATTCGAAAAACTGGCGATCTACGGATCGGGGTTGATGTATACTCACGCGGCACGCCAGCTACCCGACGGAAGATGGACCAGCAAGCTTGGGCAGCTCGAAGATATCACACACTGGACGACCGAAGCAATCGAAGGTGGCGACTACGGCGAGGTGGTTCAGTTCATGAAACGTCCGACCTAACAATTCTTGAGTTCTAATGAAAGAACCGGTTCTCGTTCAATAAAGTTCTCTGTTCCAGTCGCGGTTTGGGATGAAAGAATCCTAGAACTCAATTCGTAAATCGAGTCCGTGCACCGTCACTCAAGCCGGGGTTTGTTCTCCCGCTATCGACATCTCATCCAGCCCTATTGAAAAGCATCCGCCTGCGGATCGCCGCTGGATCTTAGGTAGGCGATGAGGTCGAGTATCTCGTCGAGCGTTAGCACGTTCATCAGCCCCGACGGCATCGGCGAGAGGCCGCTTGGCGTTGTCTGTTCGATCTCCGCGCGTTTTAGCGGGACCGTTTCAGCACGCATCGAATCGGTCTGGACGGTGATCATCGTGGCGGAGACACCGATCGGTCGGCCCGTGACCAGCTCGCCACTGTCCAACAAGTAGCTGCTTAAACGATATTTTTCGTCGATCACCTTCGACGGCTGAACGATCGATTCTAGGAGCGCCCGTTCGTCGAAGCGGCTTCCGACGTGAGTTAGGTCCGGTCCCGTTGAGCTTCCCTGTTCGCTCACGCGGTGGCACTTCACGCACTGCGCTTTGGCCAACGCGGTGCGGCCTTGTTCCCACGACCGACCGTGACGCGCCCGCGGCAGTTCGGCTTCTAGTTCTTCCCACGTCCATTGTTTGACAAACGAGGCGGAAGGCGATTCGTGTTCGCTCGAGCCATCAACCGCTGTTGCCAGCATCTCCAAGCGTGGTTTCAGATGTTCCTTCTCCGCTTCAGTCAATGTAGCGATCGCATCTTCCTGGATATTTTGCAGCGACGCGCTCAACAGCTTCCCTCCCTGGAATCGGCGAGCTGCCAACAGCGAATCAAAAAACGCCTCACGCGTTTCGTTCGTCCAGCCCTCGGAGAGACGAGCCAATCGCTGCGAATAATAGATCATGTCTTCCTGCCCGATCGCGGTGCGGATCAATTCAACCGTCCGCGGGACCACGTCGGGTGCCTGCAAGTAGATCAGCAGACTGCATAACTCACGATTCACGTAACCGCTTGTCTGTGGATACAAAGGGCTGAGTTGCGATAGCGATTCCGTACGGTCTGATTCCGAAGGCTCTCCCTGGCGAATGAAGCTCAATTGCCAAACCCGCAGCGCATCCAGCAGATCTTCACGGCCCAACGTCGCCAGCGGCAGTCGCCCCAGCGCCGTCAATAGCTGGGACTGATCCTCCGCACGCCCTCGGTGTGCCAACGCCAACAGCGCGGCAATCGACGCTTTCGGTTGCGATTCGTTCAACGCTCGCTCGCGCCACAGCTCTAGGTCCTGGCGTTCGATGGCCAGCCGCGCAGCAAATCGCAGCCAGCGATCGTCGCTGTTCAGGTGAGGCCAGATGAAGTCGATCGCCTTGGCGTCGGCATCGCTCCGCGTGTGCCATTGTTCCAATTGATGTCGCACCTGCCGGGCTGCAGCCGATGCCTGTGCTTGATCGGTTTGTTCGGCGTCGAGCGATGGTGCCGCGACTTCCGGGCCTTCGTAGGTCACTCGATACAGTCCCGACTGCGAACCGCGGCCCCCGGTGATGAAGTACATCGCTCCATCGGGGCCGAACGTCAGATCGCAGACGTTTAATGCGCCACCTTCGAGGAACACTTTGTATTGTCCGCCGTAGCTGGCACCGCGAGGTGTCAATTCGACTTGAAAGATGCGACCGTGCTGCCAGTCGCCCATGAACAGCGACTCACGATATTCCGGCGGAAACTGGGACCGCGTGCCAAACTCAAGCCCCGTGGGTGAACCCAGTCCGGTATCGAGCGTAGTGGGCAGGCTGTCGGCGAAATAGTCCGGCCATTTGCCCGTTCCCCATCGCCAGCCGTATTCGCCGCCGGAGACGACGTGATTCAACCGAGTCGGGCGGTACCATGGCAGGCCGACATCCCATTCCATATCCGCGTCGTATGTGAACATTTCGCCGGCCGCGTTGAAGGCGACATCAAACTGGTTGCGGAAACCTCCGGCGACAATCTCCCAGTTCTTGCCTTCGGGATCGGTCTTCGCAACGTACCCCACGCGAATGTCTTCCACTGTGTCGCGAGGTTCGGGCAGCAGGTGGTCGTCCTCAGGATCTCGGTAAGGCGAGTCGGCGGCAAAGCCCTCCGGGAACGCCACGTCGTTGCCGTTGACAACGTACAGCATGTTGTCGGGGCCCAGCACAATTTGATTGGGCCCGTGCCCGTAACGACTCTGGTAATCGAACGGCATCAGCTCCTGGACCGAATCAAACTGGTCATCCCCGTTGGTGTCGCGCAGCCGGTAGAACCCGCTGTTGTTTGTCGCGCACACATACAGGCTGTCGTGTGCCCAGAGGATCCCGCGGCAATGCTTAAGCGTGTTTTCGATCACTTCGAATTGGTCGACTTGCCCACGATCATCGCTCAACGTCAACCTGACCACGCCTCGTTTGTCGCGTCCCAGAATCACTCGGCCTCGATCGTCGAACGTCATGCTGACCCACGATCCTTCCCCCGTTTCCGCTGACCGCAGCAATTGAGCGCGGAACCCGGCGGGCAACGCGATCGAATCGACCGGAGTCGCCTGACCACCGCCGGGAAGATCGTCATCGCCATACGCGGACGCGCCGACGCAGCTGATCATCAGCAACAGACACGTCGCTCGCGCAACGCCATGGATTCGTGAAAGGTGTTCAAAAACTAGGCGTCGAGTTTTCAAAGGAACGTTCCCTGATGAAAGTGGTTAACGGCGAGAATCAAACGCAACATGACGTCTGACGGGGCAGCTTCCGTCGCGGGCAAGGGCTTCGACAGCTTGGTGAATTGCCAGTCGATCTAGCGAATCCGGCGACGGTGCACTGGGGGGAGCCACAATACTACCCCCCAGCACTGCTCACTTCAAAGCTTTTGGACCGAAGCAGCCGAAACAAAACCGAGATCATTGAAATCGATCCGAGTTGCCGGCACCCACCGCGAGGTTTGTGCATTGCCAGGTTGCAACGATGCTGAGAGTCAGAGACAGGAGGGCCGACGGGGGACTTGAGCCAGCGTCAACGTGGAACTTCAAGCCGCGGAGGCGGCGATCGCATAAAGCCTGCGGCGCGAGCCGCAGGATTGCGATTCGCAAAACAACACAAAGCCCCTGGCGGGGGCGACCGTTTTTGCGATCTGTCGTCGCTACACGCGGCCATCGTTCGTCCCCGACGTGCGGCTCGCGCCGCAGGCTTTATGCGGCCGCCGCTACCGCGGCTTCAAAATGCTCGGGCAGGCGGAAGGCCGGTGCTCCACTAAAACAGATTCATCTGCTGCGGCCCGGCGTTGGGGTTCTGGAAACGCGAGCTATCGACTTGAGGTAGCGGTTTATCCAAGCCATGTTTTTTTGCGAACAGCTGAAACATTTGTTTGATCTGTTCAGCGATTGGTCCCGAGCCACGCATGCGTTGATTCCACTGCGAATCGTACATCGAACCGTCGCGTGTCTGGCGGACGCGGGCTTCGATCAATTCCTGCTTCTCGGGCTGCGTTCGTTGCAACCATTCGCGAAACACAGGTTCGACCGTCAGTGGCAGTCGCAGCAGTATAAAGTTTGCCGTCGCGGCTCCCGCCTGTCGCGCTTGATCGAGGATCGCGGGGATCTCCGAATCGTTCAGGCCAGGGATTACCGGAGCGACCATCACGCCAACCGGCACGCCCGCTTCGGCGAGCATTCGCACTGCCCTCAGCCGCGCCGTGGGGATGCTGGTCCGCGGCTCCATCGCCCGGGCCAGTTCCGGCTGCAGCGTTGTGATCGACAGATAAACGTGGACCAAATTCTGAGCGGCCAATAACTGCAGCAGATCCAGGTCGCGGACGACCAACGCATTTTTGCTCACGATCCCAACGGGTTGCTGGTATCGCAAGGCAACCTCCAGACATTGGCGAGTCAATCGGAACTGTCGCTCCGCCGGCTGATAACAATCGGTCACACCGGAAAAACTGATGGTCTCCGGCTGGTACGACTTGCGATTCAAGAACGTCTCCAGCAACTGCGGTGCTTTGTGCTTGACCATGATCTTGGTCTCAAAGTCGAGCCCCGCGTTGAAACCAAGAAACTCGTGCGTGTTCCGGGCATAACAATAAGAACAACCGTGGACGCAGCCACGATAGGGATTGACGCTGTAGCGGAACGGAATGTCGGGCGATTTATTCTCCGACACAATCGACTTCGAATCGTCCGGCAGATATTCGATCTCCCGTCGGTCGTGCGAGGCGAGATGTTCCTGGTCCCACTGCAACTGCTCAAGATCCAACTCGCGACGAATCGACTCGAAGCGATTGGGCGGGTCGAGCTCGGATCCGTGTCGCATCGGCTGCATCGTCGAGGGGAAGAGGATAAGTTTGTTGACCGATGCAGTCTAACAGCCCTAGGCAAACACCGCGATCCGCAGTTCCTGGGCAAAGCAAAACGGACGCTAAAGCGAGTCGGCTGGTACTTCTTACTCGTAGCACTGATTAGTCCCGAGGGCCTCCAGCGTTGAGCCGCCCAAACATCTGGTGGAGATTCTTGCTACAATCGGCGGATCCCACCGAGGCGGCGGTTTGCAAGCGAGAACGAAGCAGTCAGTCCCAGCGAAGGTGTCCCACCATGTCGACTCTATCGACGCGATTCTTATTGTGTTGCATCGTCCCGTTTGCGGCTGCGTTCAGCGAACGCCCGGCCTGCGCTGTCGACTATCTCACCGACATCAAACCACTGCTGGAAGAGAAGTGTTACGCCTGCCATGGGCCGCTGAAAGCGCAAGGCGATCTGCGGCTGGACACTGCCGTGGCGCTGATTGCTGGCGGCGGATCGGGGGCGGCGATCAAGCGGGGCGATCCGGGTGAGAGTTTTTTGATCGATGTGCTTACCGGCGAAGCGGGCTATCAAATGCCGCCGGAAAACGAAGGGGCGGTGATGACGCCCGCGCAGATCGATCTGTTTCGCCAGTGGATCGCCGACGGTGCTCCCTCACCCGCCGATGAAGAACCGGCCGCTGATCCCAAGACCTGGTGGTCGTACCAAGCAATCACTCGGCCGCCGTTGCCCGAGGTCAACGCTCCCAATTGGCCTCTCGGTCCGATCGATCATTTTGTTGCGGCGCGGCGTCAGGCCAACGGCTTGCCTCACGCGCCCCCTGCCGACCGAGCGACTTGGTTGCGGCGAGTTTATCTGGATCTGATCGGACTGCCGCCGACCGTCGAACAGCAGCAGGCGTTCTTGAACGACGACAGCCCGATGGCGTTTGAAGCGGTTGTCGACGAACTGTTGTCGCGTCCCGAATACGGTCAGCGTTGGGGGCGTCACTGGATGGACGTGTGGCGGTACAGCGATTGGTATGGCAGTCGCGGGAGCAATGAGATCCGCTACAGCCAGCGACACATCTGGCGTTGGCGGGATTGGATCGTTGATTCGCTGAACGATAACAAAGGTTATGCGGCGATGGTCCGCGAGATGTTGTCGGGGGACGAACGGATCGATCCGGCCGATCCCACGTCGTTGGTGGCGACTGGATATTTGGGACGCAGTTGGTACAAGTTCGATCGCGATGTCTGGTTGTTCGAAACCGTCGAGCGGACCGGCGAAGCGTTCCTCGGTTTAACGCTCCGCTGCTGCCGCTGCCACGATCATAAATTTGATCCGGTTTCGCACGAGGAGTACTTTCGTTTTCGCAGCTTCTTCGAACCGCACGACGTCCGCACCGATCCGATCTCGGTGCTGACCGAAATGCAAAAGGATGCGTCCCAAGGGATGGTCCCGACCGATGGCATTCCATTGGTCTACGATAAAACCGCCGACACGCCGACCTATCGCTTTGAACGCGGCGACAGCCGTTTCCCAGACAAATCGAAACCGCTGGAGCCGGGCGTGCCGGAGTCCTTGGGCGGATCGGTCGACCTGCAACCGATCGACTTGCCGGCGCTGGCGTGGTATCCGATGCTCCGCCCCGGAGTCCGCGAAACCTTGATCGAAAAAGCGGTATCCGAAGCGGAAATCGCAGCCGTGGCGTTGGCTGATGCTCAGGCGGCGCTGCGTGAAATGCAAGACAAGCCGGCGGCCGAATCGCTCGCTGAGAAAGCTGATGGCGTCGGCGACATGGTGCTGCTTCACGACAACTTCGACGCTCCCAATCCCAAGCTGTGGCTTAGACAAAGCGGCAATTGGAAGGTTGAAGAGGGGAGCTTGTGGCAGACCGATGTCGGCAGCTTTGCCACAATCGTTGCCGACCGCATGTTGCCGTTGGATTTTAAGTTCCGCTTGCGTTATCGAACGCTTGCCGCAGGATCGTTTCGATCGGTTGGGTTGAGTTTCGATTATCAAGACGCTGGCAATTCGCAAGACGTTTACACGAGCGTGAACGATTCGCAGCCCAGCGTGCAAGCGTTTCATCGCGAGGGCGGACAGCAGGCCTATCCGACTGAAGGAATCGTCTACACGCCGTTGAAGGTGGGCGACGAGATCGTGTTGGATGTGACGGTTGCGGGATCGCAATTGACGATCGATATGAACGGGACGCGGAAGTTAGACTGCCAGATGCCGATCGCGCGGCGCAGTGGCAAGTTGGCGTTATGGGTGCATCAGGGGGCGGCTGAGTTCTTAGAACTGGAGGTGACTCGTTTGCCGCCATCGGCCGAAACTTTGGCGCTACAACAACGCGAGGCCAAGCACGCTGTCGATTTGGCGCGGCTGAAGCATCAAGCGGCACAGGCTCACGTCGAATCGACTCGCTTGCGAATCGCGGCGGAAGTAAAGCGGTATCTCGATCCGCAATCGGCCGAGGAACCGGAGGATCTCGATCGCTGGTTGACGGCGGCAGCGGAGGCTGAGGCGCGGTTGAGGGTCTGCGAGGCGGAGGTCGAATTTTTTGAAGCCGTTCCGTCGGCTGAAAAGCTGGAGGCGGCGAAATCGAAGCTGGCGGCGGCTGAAGCAAAACTGAACGATCCGGCCAATCGAGACTACGAACCATTGGGGCCGAAGTTTCCGCGAACCAGTACCGGGCGGCGGAGTGCGTTGGCCGACTGGATCGTCGATCCGCAGAATCCGCGAACCGCACGCGTTGCCGCGAATCATCTGTGGGGGCGGCACTTCGGCCAGCCCTTGGTGGCGACGACCGAAAACTTTGGTCTCAACGGGCGCAAGCCTTCGCATCCGCAACTGCTCGATTGGTTGGCCGACGAGCTTGTGCGGAACGACTGGAAGATGAAACCGCTGCATCGGCAGATCGTCTTGTCGGCGACTTATCGTATGTCGAGCGATCCGCTGCCTGTGGGGAACGACGCGGCGTTGCAGATCGATCCAGAGAACCGGTTGCTGTGGCGGATGAACCCGCGGCGGATGGAAGCGGAGTTGGTTCGCGACAGCACGTTGTTCCTGGCCTCACAAATCGACTTGTCCTTCGGCGGCCCCGAAATTCCAGTTGAACAAGGGGATGAAAGTCGCCGCCGCAGTCTGTATCTCCGCAACACGCCAAACGAGAAGGTGCCGATGCTGGAGGTGTTTGACGTCGCCGATCCGAACGCCTGCTACCGGCGGCAGGAGAGCATCGTGCCGCATCAATCGTTGGCGATGATGAACAGCGGATTGGCGATCGACGCGGCGCGAACGATCGCTCGGCGGTTAGCGGATGCTAGCGATTTCGTCGACGTTGCGTTTGAAACGATCCTCGCTCGGCGACCGACTGCGGCCGAGGCAGACCGTTGCGACGCGTTCCTGCAATCGCATGCGGAGTTGTTGCAGCAAGCGTCGGGAGAAAAGTTTCCCGGTGCCGACACCGCGACAACGCCGCGAGCTGCCGATCCGATACAAGCCGCTCGCGAGAATTTGATCCATGTGTTGATGTTGCACAACGATTTTGTCACGATCCGATAAGGCCGAGCCTGGGACTCACGATGACTTTAAAAACGCAAAACGCCGCGTGTGGCCGGACCGAACGTCGGCAATTCCTGTCCGACTTTGGACTCGGATTCACCGGTCTGGCGCTGGGTGCGATGATGCATCGCGATGCCCAGGGCTCGACAGCTGAAGCTGCGTTGCGCGGGCTGCCGCATTTCGCTCCACGAGCCAAAAGCGTGATTTGGTTCTTCATGAATGGTGGCACCAGCCACTTGGAATCGTTTGATCCGAAGCCGGCTCTGAATCAACATGCGGGGAAGACGATCGATGAATCGCCGCTTGGGCAGGCGATCGTCGATTCGCCTTTCTATCGAAAGAACGTCGTCGATTTTGGCGGCAAGCCGCGGGCGATGATGTCGCAGATCTATCCGATGCAGGTTGGGTATGGGCCGCGTGGGGAGAGTGGGATCGAGGTCAGCGATTGGTGGCCGCACGTGGGCGATTGCATCGACGACATCGCGCTAGTCCGTTCGATGTGGACGACCGACAACGATCACGCGGCTCAGCTGCAATTCCACACCGGCCGACATATCTTTGACGGCTTTTTTCCGTCGATCGGTTCGTGGGTCCATTATGGGCTGGGAAGCTTGAACGATAACCTGCCGCAGTTTGTGGTCATGGGCCAACCGCCCGGAGATTGTTGTGGCGGCGTGGGAGCTCACGATGGCAGCTATCTGGGGCCGCAGCACGCTGGCGTTCAGATGGCCAGCGATCCCAAGCGGCCGCTGGCTTTTGGGACGCCCGGTGCCGGAACGCGGATCTCACAACAACGCGATCAATTGAACCTGTTGGACGATTTGCATCGGATGACCGCCGCCGCACGCCCCGACGATGAAGCGTTGCAGGCCCGCATCAAGGCCTACGAGTTGGCGTTTCGGATGCAGATGTCGGTCCCCGAGATCGTCGATTTGAATCGCGAAACCAAGCAGACTCAGGCGATGTACGGGCTGGATGTTAAGGAGACGCAGCAGGTTGGACGCCATGCGTTGACGGCTCGCCGATTGGTCGAACAGGGAGTCCGGTTTGTGCAGATCTACGATGGTGGCGGTGGAGGCGGTGGTTGGGACGCGCATACGAAATTGAAAGAGAACCACGCCAGAAACTCCGCTCGCGTCGATAAACCGATCGCCGGTCTGTTGAAAGATTTGAAGCAACGCGGTTTGTTGGAAGAGACGTTAGTCGTCTGGGCGACCGAATTTGGCCGGACTCCGGGAGCCGAGAAATCGGACGGCCGCGATCATCATCCCTACGGATTTTCGGTTTGGATGGCGGGGGGCGGATTAAAGGGAGGCATCGCCCATGGAGCGACCGACGAACTGGGCTTCCACGCGGTCGAGGCTCGCCACTACGTGACCGATATCCACGCCACCGTCTTGCATCAACTGGGCCTCGACCCACGACAACTCTCCCTCCCCTCGCAGAAACGACTGGAGATCGACTACGGCAATCCGATCGAAGCGATCATCGCTTGAACGCGTGAACGCGTAGCACGTTGCCCCTCCCCAAATTTCGCTTCGCTGGTTCGATCGTCCCTAGCAAACTTTTTTGGGGGAGGGTGAAGTGGTGGAGGTGTGAAAAGCCGCTGCATTGCACCCTCCGGACGCCAGTCGGGAGGGTCGGTAAACGAGCGTTTAGCGAGTTTGCCGGGGAGGTCTTTTCTGCTGTCCCGCGTGCCGTGAGCTTGCGCGGAATTCCCCTCCCCGAACTTCGCTTCGCTGGTTCGACCCTCCCCAGTAAACTTTGTTTGGGGAGGGTGAAGTGGTGGAGGTGTGAAAAGCCGCTGCATTGCACCCTCCGGACGGCACGGCAGATGGGGACATCCACGAAATGCTTGGCTAGTGTTTTTGGTTCCGCTCCCTGCTTTTGCTGTCACTGCTTACCAGCACCAAGCTTGTCATTCTGCCCCAATCATCCTGCCAACAACTCCGGTCCTGTGGATCGAATCGAGAGGATTGAAACCCGCCGAGTGGCTTACTCGTTCGTTTTGATTGTCCCCCGCCCCCCCCAGAAAAGAATCCCGCAGGGATTTGAGCCATTAGCCGTAGGTAAGCGCAGCGCCACCTACGGTTCCTGAAAGAATCGCCTCGCAGACCGCGAAGCCGGTCACAGGATCTGTCAGCACCGCGAGGGGGGGCAACGGTACCGCTAGAGGGTATCCAAGCGATCGAAGCTGCAATTTTCAAACAATCCCGGACACTAGTTTACCGGATTTTTGGCCCGCTAATAACGCGAATCGTCGCGAACCAAAACGCCAGTGCTGCGCCATGTTATGTCTTGCGAACATTCTCGCCATCCTTCAACTACGCGACTTCGTGCCTTGGTGAGAGTAAAAACAAAATCGGTTCGGCTGTCCCCGAAATCGCTCTATTAGTCGCCACTGCTGCGCGTTGATTGTTGGAGCCAAACCAGGGCATCGATCGAATTGGATATGAAGTTTGTGGATCCATCAGCCATTCCAACGTTAACGCCTCCATGATGAAGACTACGCGCTGTGTAGAGTCCATCTCCACCACCAAAGGAGAGACCGGTGCAACAGTCCGGTATGAAGGAGTTGGGAGTTGCAACGTGGTTATACCACGTGTGATTATAGCCTCCGAACAGCCATGTTGTGCCACCAAACGAATCGTGAGAGAGCGGTGTCGAGGTTGCGAACTGCCTGCAGGTCCGAGCGGCCTCGTCGCGGTTTGTGAAGCCTGGTGAGAATACAAAATTATCCCGGAATGCTTGATACACCGTTCGGTTCCGATCACCGATCACCTTCTCGCTATACATGATGGTGTTGCTAAGTCCGTCGCTAAAGCTAGAGGGTGACAAGGCTCTGCCATTTTCGAAAGCCCCAATTCCATTGTGTGTTGTGGGTGGTGAGCCTCGGAAAACGCCAATATCAGGGCCGAGGTTCGCCCGATAGTTATTTCCACCGACAGGTCCCGAATCGGAGGGGCATAAGAACATTGGCATGGATGTTTTGATGAGAATTCGATTCGATTCGACCGTAGATATTGGCTGACGATCAGTCCACGACAACGAGGGGTCGAAAATTGCAACCTTTTCAAATGCTGCCTGATCTAACGACGCGAGCAGTTGACTGTGTGGCGATATAGCAGGGAATCGTTTAGCGCTGCCGTTGACGAACACACCGAAATTTTTCGACGTGTAGGGGAACGTGTTGTAAGTGCTAAGATGTATATTCGTGGCAATGGAAAGTTCAGATAACCGAAGTGCGCATTGTATGCGCCGCGCTTTGGCTCTCGTGTGCTGAGCGGCCGGTAATGCGACCGCTAAGGCGATTGCTGCAACCCCTATCACGACAAGCAGCTCGATAATAGAAAACGCATTTCTAAACTTACACCGACACATCAATCGCCTAGTCACACGCGAAGCAAAGTGGAATGTGAACTTTTGATCCGTCCTCGCTTCGCAACTCCAGTTCAGTCATTTTAGTATCGATAGTCGATTTGCGAAGTGAAACTAAGAAAGTGTTTTTAACAGCACCTGGGGTTACTGCAATTAGCTCTTGGTCATAGCGAAAGACGGTCAGTGAAGACCTTCCAAGCCGATCCAGCACAAGAATTTTTGTGTTTTCTCCAGTGCGAACGACTGGGCTCGAAGGATGGTTTGTAAACCTGGGCAACCGCTTCACTCGAATTAGTTGAGGTTTATGAAGCGGCGCACCTGACCTGTCTCGAAGTACATACACGCCTGCATGTGCGGAATCTATTTCCTGGCCTGCACTCGCCTCGAAAAGGTAGGTGCGATGGGTTAATGCGGGATCGCGATTCGGCCGTTCGTGAACCGTTGGCTCAGTGAAATTCACGAGTGAAGGAGGGGTAGTTTCAAGCTTAGCAATCCACGTATCACTATCGGCCCTTTCAATAGTCTCGACGGTGATCCGGCGACCTAGCGAATCGCCATCGATAAACGAGATGTTCAGTTCTCGCTGTTGATGCAAAAATGATGGCGTTAGAACCGGAACACGCAATGCAACTTGAATGAACACGAGGGGTTGCCGTTGACTTTCGATCAATATGGGTATTTTTCGCTGAATCGCCCCCGCAGACGGAGCCCGCAACGAGAACTCAAGCAAGTCAGATTCATTGGGGAAAATGTCCTCAGGCTGCTTTAGAATTTGACATGTGCAGCCTAGGTCAGTCGCGATCCCGCGAAGCGGTTCTCGGCCCACGTTGGTCAATTTGTATCGAAGCTTGACACGAGCATCGCGTCCTGCTTCGATATAGCCATCGATTGCATTCGGGGCGACGAGCTCATACTGGATGGCAAATCTAGGACGCTGCTGCTTGTGATACCAGTTGTGGCAGAGGAAGCCTAGGGAAAGCAGGGCTGGCAACGGCACGATCCATTTCCAGTGTTTAATACGTGCTGATTGATTCATCGACAAAATTTGCATCCAAAGTAGATAGCCAAAAACACAATCAGCAGCGAGCCTCCTAATGGGACCGACGCAAAATCTCGCTTGACACCTTCTTCCATCAATTGATGGACACTTGTTGCGCAATAGAGCCCATCTCCATTCCAAACGGTAATGAGCTGGTTTTTATCTATCCATCTCGCAGGCAACGGGCTGTCAAGCACTTGGATTTTGTTGTCTCGCTGGCCGAAGAGTACAATAAAGTGCATGTGTCCATTCGGCTTGCGAATTGCCGCAATCAGCGGCAATTTTCCCACCGCCAGTCGCGTCGTATCGTGACTTACGAATTGAGTTACTAGACCACATTTCTGCGCCGCATCGGCAACTTGCTGGTAAGTGTGTTCGCCATTGAGTTGTTCGTCAAATGCTAGACGCAAATCCGGCATCGGAATGTTCCGCTCCTGGAGCAACGAGACGCAGATGGCCAGCGAAGATGGCCCACACGCAACATCTTGTCGGGATAACTCCCCAGATCCCTCAGATTTCGATGCACCAAAGCAAATCGTTGCGAATAAAACCCAATGTGTGCAGTAATAGCGATACATACCTTGGACCTTAATACGGGTTCGAGCATCCAAAAGTCGCACTTTGGCAGCCTGACGCATCTTTAGACGTAGCGTGACATCCCCAGGATTCAGGGTATGGGTAACTGGGTTCCGAGTTGCACGACGCGTATGGACAGTTCCAAATTGTATCTCCACAAGTCGTTCCCACACCTTGCCCGGAACAAGTCTCGCCTAACCATGACATGCAGTCAGAATCATGAATTCCGGTTTCACCACTTGTGGGAATAGCATTGGAGCAGAAGTCATGGGCATGCACTGGATCATTTCCGAGTGGGCAATTGCATGGTCCAGTCCACCACTCAGGGTATGCGCCCGTGCAGATTTCATCGCGGGCCGACGCGCGAACTTGTTTTCTTCCGTCGGGAACGCCAGCCGAACCCAATGCGAACACTACGGCCAAGGTCAAGCAAGCTAATGATTTATACCTGTCTAAAAACCTTATAGTAAATGGGTAACGAAAACTAACGGCGGGCAAGCCAGACGCCTAGAACAAGGCAGATGCTTGCCAAACCAAGCAACATGTATTGGATCTGAAGTCCACGCGGAACAATCGCGCGAATCGGTCCATCTTTCATCTCAATTTGATCGGCCATTGCAGCGACCTGGCTAGGGGGTAGGTCACGGCGACGGTATTTGCGTGCGGGGGTTGAATCATGAATGTATGTTTTTTGACCTGTTTCAGGTGGTATAAACAAGCCACTGTCGTGCTGTTCATTGATGCCGATAGCAACGATTTCCCACTCAATGACTTGGTCTCGTGGTGTAGCGTTGCCAGCGAAATATTTTCCGTTATTAGGAAATAGAGTTCCGTTCTCAAGCGATTGATATTCTTCTACGCTAAACTTCGAGCCTATCGCTTCGTGATGAATCGTTTGAACTAGATACTGCTGTTGTCGATCAACTAGCGTTACCTCCGGATTTGCCGTCGATAGCGTTTTGATTTGGATGAGCGTCGTGTTTGGCTGATTGGTCGCAACATATTGTCCAGCCTCAATCGCATCATCAAACCAGCGTCCTGACTGCCATAATCGCATTAATGGCATCGGGTTTCCCGTTATTGCTGAACCAGAACGCATGGGTTTCACCGATAGACTTTTTAAGTATTGCGATCCATCTTCCTCCACACCAAAGTTCGCTTGGTAGATTTCGTTAGTTCGAAAGTTAGCCCCTTCGACCATATGATTACCGACATCCTTTCCGTTGCGATACGGACTAAGCCGACTGTAAACCGATCCATCGTCCTTCCAGATCCAACGGCCCACAAAGTAGCATCCCTCCACCTCCACTTCGCTCCAGTCGGGGTGCTCGGCCTTGACTTCGTTTGGATTCCTATATACGTAATCAATCCGCAGGGATGAGATCGTTTCCCGCCATTTCCTCAAACCTTGAATCACCTCTTGCGTCAGGCTTTCATCTTCGGCATGCAATTCAGAAGCGCTAAGCGATATAAATATTGTTAGCACAGCAAGGCGACCGAACAGACTGTGAATGCTCATGAGCTCTGGCCTCGCGGGCTGCCTGATTTTGGGGGGGGCGGTTGGCGTCATTATGTTGCCTCCTCGGAGAGCAAGCAACGGTTTGTATTGCATTTTGTGGGAAACCGCACGTGCATTGCGAAACTCCTGGCGTGCTCTTCATTTTCTGTTCCAGAGGTTATGAAGGTCAGGTGGCCGATGACGGCCAACGGAGACTTTCCACGACCAAGAAGGGAAAACGACGTGGCCCCGAGCAGATCGTGCGGGCTCTTCAGGAAGGCGATGCGAGGAGGCAGATGGGGACATCCACGAAATGAAGGCTAGCGATTTCGGTTCTGCTCCCAAGTTTCGCTGTCACTGCTTACCAGCACCAAGCTTGTCATCCTGCCCCAATCATCCTCGCAACAACCCCTGTCCTGTGGATCGAATCGAGAGGATTGAAACTCGCCGAGCGGCTTACACGTTCATTTTTGCTTGCCCCTCCAAAAAAACGATCCCGCAGGGATTTGAGCCATTAGCCGTAGGTAAGCGCAGCGCCACCTACGGTCTCTAAACGCATCGCCTCGCTGACCGCGAAGGCGGTCACAGAATCTGCTCGGTCACGCCGATGAGATGATTGGCAGAATGAGGCTGGCAGAATCATTGATCCGCCGCGAGAACCGGTTGCCTGCCAACGGGTTGGATATGGTTTGCTCGATCCCCAAGCTTGTCATTCTGCCCCCATCATCCTGCCAACAACTCCGGTCCTGTAGATCGAATCGAGAGCGTTGAAACCCGCCGAGTGGCTTAATCGTTCATTTTTGCTTGCCCCTCCAAAAAAAGGATCCCGCAGGGATTTGAGCGATTAGCCGTAGGTAAGCGCAGCGCCACCTACTGTCCCTAAACGCATCGCCTCGCTGACCGCGAAGACGGTCACTGGATCTGCTCGGTCAGGCCGATGAGATGATTGGCAGAATGAGGCTGGCAGCTGCGCGAGGGGGCGGGCCGGTTCCCAGCCGACGGCCTGGGCTAGGCAAACGGCCGGGCCTACGGCCCTAGATCGCGATCGGTCGGCGGGATTGATCTGCGGGCTGACGCTCCGCAGCTCGTTGCTTTCGCCGCGTTCGCGGTTGGGCGTAGAACGTTACCCACGGATTGTACCGTGGGCTACTTGCTGTCGTCGCTGCCGGGACTTGTGCGCTAAGGGGGCTGGGGGTGAGCTGGGGGGCCGTCTGCTTGGTGCGATCGATTGGGCGTGCTCGTCTGGCTGGCGAAATCTTTGGTGGCTCGATAAGCTGCGGCGGTGAATTTTTCCTATCCGCCGCCTGTTTCCGGGAACACCGATGTTTCAAACGGTCTGCCGCAATCTCTATTCCTGCTTCCGGACGCTGTTGGCCGTCGATCTGATCTTCAAGCTGGCCGCGTTTACGCTGCTCTCGCCCGCCGTCAGTCTCCTGTTTCGGTTGTTCCTGAGCCTTTCTGGACGGAGCGTCTTGGCCGACGCCGATATCGCTAGGTTCCTGTTGCACCCGACGGGTTGGTTGGCGGTGGTGATCGTCGGTGGCGGGGTGCTGGCGGTGCTGGCGTTGGAGCAGGCGGTGTTGATGACGGTTTGCCTGGGAGCGGACCAGTCGTTGAAGATTCGGCCGAGCCGGGTTGCGATCTTTGTGGCAGAGCGGACGCGGCAGGTGCTGTGGCTGACGACTCGCGTCGTCGCCCGCGTGGCGCTGACCGCGTTGCCGTTCCTGGCGGTCGGCGGCGGGCTGTTCCTCTTCCTACTGACCGATCACGACATCAACTTCTATTTGACCGCCAAGCCGCCGAAGTTCTGGCTAGCTGTCGGGTTGATCGGAACCGTGTTGATCGCGATGTCGGTGGCGCTGTTGTACCGCGTCAGCGGATGGGCCTTTGCGTTGCCGCTGCTGTTGTACCGTGGACTCTCGCCAACCGAAGCGTTATCCGAAAGCAAGCGTTTGGCTAGCCCACATCGTTGGCGGATCGTCGGTTCGTTGGCCATCTGGGCGATCAGCAATCTTGCCTTGGGGTTCTGCCTCTCATTCCTGCTGGCAACGCTCGGGGAATTGGTGTTGCCGTCGGCGACCCGAACCATCTGGACCTTGATCGCTGCGGTTGGGATGTTGTTGGTCGTTTTCGCGATCGCAAATTTCATCGCCAGCCTGATCGCCAACGCGTCGTGCGCATCGCTGTTGGGGATGCTGTACTTGCGGCATGTCGATGAGCCCGGCCAGCGGTTGGTGGAGATGCCGACGTGGAGCCAGTGGAACGGCATCCGATTGACTGGCGGGCGGATCGTTTCGGCGGTGCTGATCGGCGGCCTGGTTGCTGCCGTGTTGGGCGTGCTGACCCTCGAGTCGATCTCGATCGAAGATCGGGTGCAGATCACCGCGCATCGCGGCGGTGCAACGCATTCGCCCGAAAATACGATGGCTGCGTTTCGCCGAGCGATCGAAGATGGTGCCGATTGGGTCGAGATCGATGTGCAGGAAGCGAGCGACGGGGTCGTCGTCGTGGCGCACGATTCGGATCTGAAAAAGGTGGCGGGGAATCCGGTCAAGATTTGGAACGCAACAGCGGAGGAACTGCGCAGCATCGACATCGGCGGCTACTTCTCGGCCGACTACAGGTCCGAGCGGATGCCGATGCTTGAAGAGGTGCTGGCACTGTGCAAGGACACCGTTGGCGTGAACATCGAACTGAAGTATTACGGCCACACCGATCGACTGGAGCAGCGGGTCGTCGATTTGGTTGAGCGGTTCGAGATGGAAGATCAGATCGTGATCATGTCGTTGGATGCCAAGGGGATCGCCAAGCTGAAAAAGCTGCGTCCCGATTGGACCTGCGGGCTGTTAACCGCGGTGGCTGTCAGCGATCTGACTCGCGCCAATGTCGACTTCTTGGCCGTCAACACCTCGCTGGCGACGCAGTCGTTCATCAACGCGGCGCATCGCGTGGGGAAGACGGTTTCGGTGTGGACAGTTAACGACGCCAAGACGATGTCGGCGATGATCAGCCGCGGTGTCGATAACCTGATCACCGACGATCCCGCTCTGGCTCGGAAAGTACTCGCCGAGCGGGAGACGATGAATCCGGTCGAACGCCTGATGTTAGAGCTGGCGTTTCAGTTGGGGTTGCCGATGCCAGCGGGGGCACCACAGTGAGCCGTTTTTCGGGACGAGCAGCGATACGATGTATCGCCTGGTGATAGATTTCCCAGCCGTGAAACGGCGGTAGCGTTTAGCTGCGGGCGTGAGCCCGCAGATTTCAGTGTGCATCGATACGTTCAGCCGCGAAGCGGCGATAGCAATCGAACGCTGCCGCCGCTTCGCGGCTGATGCGCGCTCTTAAACCCTCTCGATCCGTGGGCTGATGCCCACGGCTAGATGCTGCCGCCGGCTTCGCGGCTGATGCATGCTCCAACGTGGGCTTTCGCCCACGCTGGATGTTGCGTCCCTTTGCGGGATTGCGGTTTGAGTTTGCTGCTACTCTTTCGCTTTGAAATCGCCGGCGACCGAGATGATCAACCGTTCTGGATCGATGTACTTCTTCAAGGCGGCGTTGACCTGATCCTTGGTGACCGCAGCAATCTTCTTTTCCTGCTGGTCGGTGAAAGCCATCGTCCGATCGGTGAACATATTTAAGACCAGTTGCGACGCGATGTAGCTGTCGTCGCTGCGACGGACCGATTCGCGTTGCAGATAACCTTCTTTGGCTTTCGCCAATTCTTCGTCGGTGATTCCGTCGGCAAGGATCTTGTCGATCTCTTCGCGGATCACCGTCATCAACTTGTCCTTGTTGTTGGGGTTCGTGATCGCAAAGATCGTGAACTCGCCGCGGTCATCTTTGGTGCTCACGCTGAAGCCCGATCGGATGCCGTAACTGAGCCCTTCCTGTTGCCGTACGCGATCGCCCAAGCGGCTCGACAACGCACCGGCACCGAGGACGTAGTTGCCCATCACCATCGCGGCGTAATCAGGATCGGTGTCGCTCATCACATACTGCTGACCCGCGTAATAGACCGCGTTGGCCTTGTCGGGCGTGTTGATCGTTTTGACTTCGCCCGGCAGATCGGGGTGGGCAGGTCGGTCGATGCGGACATACGGATGATCCGACTTCCAGCCTTCCAACGCCGGCTTCAGTTTCGATTTGATCAGCTCGGGATCAAAGTCGCCGACAACCGCCAGTTCGGTCGATTGGCTGCTGACAAAATCGTTGTACAGTTCGCGCACCTGATCGATCTTCAGGTCCTTGTACATCGCGATCTCTTCTTCGATCGTCGGACGGTAGCGGACATCGGTCTTCGGATACGGCGACAGCGCCCGACGCGTGGAGATCGGCGCCAAGGCTTGCGGTTCGCTCAACTGGCTCTCCAATCCGGTGATCGTTTGCCGTTTGAGCACGTCCAATTCTTCGGCATCCAGTCGCGGTTTGCGGATCACTTCGGTCAACAGCTCCAGAACCTCGGGCAATTGCTCGCGGTTCGTCTTGACGCTCACCTGCAGCAGACCGGTGGTGCCGCTGAGGCTGATCTGAGCCCGCAGTTTGCCGACCTTGTCTTGGTACTGTTGGTAGTCCAACGATTCGGTTCCGCGAGCCATCAATTGCGGCAACACGTCGGCGGCGATCACGCGTGGCTGCAGGCTTTCTGGAGTGCCATAACGCAGGGTCAGCATCAGATTGACCGATGCACCACGCGTCTTCTTCGGCAGGAACGAGTATTCGACCGTGTCGGTCAATTGGCCGCGCTCGGTCCGTTGGTCAATCGCCAGCGGCGAGGTGTCGAAGGCTTCGCCCGCTTGGATCGATTCGCGGCCTTTGTAATCGGCCAGCAAAGCGTTCAAATCGGGAGCTTCGGGGATCGTGATCCGTTGAGCTTCGTCGGTTGGAATGAACAGCCCGGTGGTGCGGTTGTTGCGAGTCAGATACTTCTCGGCCACGGCTTGGACATCCGCTGCGGTCAGCGCTTCCAAACGATCGCGGAACAGGAAGTACAATCGCCAGTCGCCCTGAGCGGCCCAGTTAGAGAGCGAAACGGCTAAGCGATCCGAATCGGCAGCTTCCAATTCGCGACTCTTCAGCAATTGTTGACGCGCCCGTTCGACCTCTTCTTCGGTCACTGGTTTCTCTTCAAAACCGTGCTCCATCGTCAACAGCAACTGTTGGCGAGCGACTTCGATGTCTTTGTCTTTGGGAACTTCGGCCAACGCCAACGTCAGGCCTGGATCGTGGAAACCAAAACCAAACGCATAGACGTTGCTCGCCTTTTCGGTTTCGACAAGCGATTTGTAAAGCCTTCCGCTCGGTTCGTCTCCCAAGACGTACGACAGGACTTTAGCCGCTGCGTATTCTTCGTGGCTGCCGGCCGGGATGTGATATGCGGCGCCAACCCATTGGACATCGCCGACGCGGCGCAGGACAACGGTTCGCTCACCATCTTGGGGCGGTTCGACGGTGTAGGTGCGATCGATCGGAGTGTCGGGCGTTTCGAGCGAACCGAAGTACTTTTGCAGGTACTCGAGTGCCTTTTCGGGATCAAATTGTCCGGCGACGGTGACCAGGACGTTGTCGGGACGGTAGTACTTCTTGTAGAAGCGGCGAAGGTTGACAACTGGCACGCGTTCGATATCGCTGCGGTTACCGATCGTGCTCTTGCCGTAGTTATGCCATTCGTAGGCGGCCGATTGCATGCGCTGCATCAGGATCCGGCTGGGATCGTTCTCGCCACTCTCGAACTCGCTGCGAACGACCGACATCTCGCTGGCCAGATCCTCTCCCTTGATCGTGCTATTGACCAAGCGATCGGCTTCCAAGCGGAGCGCGAACTCGAGGTTCTCGTCGCTGGCGGGGAGCGTTTCGTAGTAGTTTGTGCGATCGGTCCAGGTGGTGCCGTTGAAGCGGGCGCCGTGGTCTTGCAGCAGTTTGGGGATCTCGGGATGCGACGGCGTTCCTTTAAACAGCATATGTTCCAACAGGTGAGCCATCCCGGCTTCACCGTAGCCTTCGTGCCGCGAACCGACGAAGATCGTCACGTTCACTGTTACGACAGGTTTCGACGGATCGGGAAACAAGAGGATCTTGCATCCATTGTCGAGTTCATATTCGCTGATTCCTTCGATTTCCGTAACTTTCATGGGGCCCTCGCCAAACGTGTGGGGCGCACAAATGGCCGTCAGGGCGACAAGACCCATCAACAAAAGAGTTGTGCGATTCACAGTGGTATCCTTATTTCGAATCGTAGATTTGCGGAACGCGCTTGCGCAGCAGCGTTTCTGATTGTATCGCGGCAGCACTTTGCTTCCTATCTAACTGACGCTGCTGGCACGCGTTAATCAACATGATAACCGCGCTGGTCCAATTCGGCCTCCAGTGCTTTGCGAACGTGATACTCCCCGTGGACCAGACGGATCTGGTACGGTTTTTCGGTGAATCCAGCGACGAACCGCAGCAGGTCGCGTTGGTCGGCGTGGGCCGAGTAGCCGCTTAACTGATGCACATCCGCACGGATCTGGTATTTGCGACCGTCCAGCCGCACCCAGTCGCTGCCGCGTTGAATGTAGCTGCCCGGAGTGCCACGCGCCTGGTAGCCGCAGAAGACGATGTCGGTGGTCGGTTCGCCGATCAATCGCCGCAGATAATTCATCACCCGGCCGCCGGTGCACATCCCGCTGCCCGCCACGACGACCGCGGGCAGTTTGTGTTTGACCAGTTGGTCGAGCGTCGCGAGGTGTTCTTGATGATCGCCGACGGTGGTCAGGTTTTCGAAGACCAGCGGTTGGTCGTCGGTCTTGAGCACGCCCTGAGCCTCCGCCGACCAGAACTCTTGCAAGTCGTCGTAGATCTGCGTGAACCGGCTGGCCAGCGGCGAGTCGACGATCACGTCGACCTGCTTCATTAGACTGCGGCCCTGTTGTTTCTGGATCGCTTCAAAGATCCCGTTCATTTCGAACAGGATGTCCTGGGTTCGGCCGAGACTGAAGGCCGGAATGATCGTGACTCCTTTGTCGTCGAGCGTTTTCCGCAAGACGGCCTCCAGCCGCGACTGTCGGTCGGCCCGTCCCTCGTGGATGCGGTTGCCGTAGGTGCTCTCCATGACCAGCAGGTCGGCCCGCTCGGGCGATGAAAACTCCGTCAACAGCGGCGCGTGCCTTGGCCCCAGGTCACCGGAAAAGACCGCCATCTGACCGTTGGGCAATTCGACTTCGAAGATCGTCGAACCCAGGACGTGCCCGGCGGGACGGAGCCGCAGCTTGCAGCCGCCTTGGATCGGATGCCACTGGTGATAGGGGAGCGGTTGCAGCAGCTTGGCGATCTTGTCGTTGAATTTATCGATCAGTCGCTGGTTCCGCGTGAAGCCGATCTTCAGCGCGTCCTGCATCACCAACGGCAGCAGCCGCGCCGTCGGGCCGCTGCAATAGATCGGTTGTTCGAACCCGGCGGCGATCAGATGTGGGATCCGTCCGCAGTGGTCGATATGGACGTGGGTCAGCAGCAGCGACTCGATTCCACGCAGCGAAAACTTGATCTCCGGGTTGGGATGATCGCGTGCGTCGTCGCCTTGAAAGGTGCCACAATCGACCAGCAGACTGTGCTCGTCGTCGGTCCACAATTGGTGACACGACCCCGTGACCCCTAAGTGACCACCGTGATGGATCAATTTCATGACCTGCCTCGCGCGCGAAAATTGAATGATATCGATCTCTATAGTGTATCAATCGGCGACGTCTCACGGAGCTGGCGAGCCGGCTGTCAAACGAGTTGGGAATTTCGCGCAAGGAGCGTGGAAAATGCCATAGCCAGCTTGCCTCAAGTTGCTATGATTGAGTTCTCAACGCAGGTCGAAGGATGGATCTGCAACTTCATGCAGATTGAAGGACGAATCTGCAGAATCCTGCCTAAAAACTTCGTGCGGCTAAACCCCGTGGCACTTTTCGCATTGAATAACGCAATGTTGTCATTCTCAACCACGCGAAGTCATCACCGTCGTATTGGTCTCGCCGATGCGGTTGGAGCACCCGGGGAACGCGATCTCCTTGTGGTGTCGGCATCCCATCCCTCAACTCTTGCTGCTGGCGGGTGCGCGATCTTGCGAACACCTATCTGGCCAGTCACCTTTCTCACTTGCATCCAGATGCCTCGTTGGCAGTAACACAAGCGGCAACGAACAACGATGAACACATATAGCCTGGGCTACATCGACGACCTGTACGTTCAATATGTCAAAGACCCCGAGAGCGTGTCGCCCGGTTGGCGGCGGTATTTCGAACAGTTTCTTGTGGCGACCGATGAGACGACGGCCAAGTTGACCGAAGCGGCGACTGCGGCAGCCGATGGCGATGGGCAAACCCTCGGCAACGTCACCGAGCATGCGCTGTGGTTGGCTCGGATGCAGGACCAAGTCGACCAACTGGTCCGCGAATACCGGGTCCGCGGTCACTTGGTCGCTCAAGTCGATCCGCTGGGGATGGCCCAGAAGGGATGCCCCGAACTGAATGTCGAATCGTATGGGCTGACCGAAGACGATCTGTCGCGCCCCTTCGATTCGAGCGCTCTGGAGAATGTCCAAGGGCGGACGCTCAACGACGTGCTGCAACAACTGCGGAACACCTACTGCCGCAACATCGGCGCCCAGTTCATGCACATCGACAATCGCAACATCCGCGATTGGTTGCAGCGCCGGATGGAAGTCGGCGAGAATCGGATGCCGCTGTCGCACGAGGTCCAACGCCGGATCTACTCGCGATTGGCCGACGCGACGATTTTCGAAGAGTTCGTTCGCCGCAAGTTCGTCGGCGCCAAGACCTTCTCGTTGGAAGGAGCCGAGAGCTTGATCCCGTTGTTGGATCTCGCCTTGGAAAAATGTGGCCAGCACAACGTAAAAGAAGTCGTCATGGCGATGGCTCACCGTGGACGGCTGAACGTCCTGGCGAACATCTTCAAAAAACGTGCGCTCAACATTTTCTGGTCGTTCGACGATCCCGATCCGCAATTGCATCGCGGCGGCGGCGACGTGCGGTATCACCTGGGATACAGCAGCGATTGGAAGACCGCTTCGGGCGACAAGATGCACATCTCATTGTGCTTCAACCCGAGCCATCTGGAATACGTGAATCCGGTCGCGCTGGGACGGACGCGTTGCAAGCAGGATCGCTATGGCGATTCGAAGCGACAGGATGTGGTCACGATCTTGATCCACGGCGACGCGGCGTTTGCGGGCGAAGGTGTCGTGCAAGAGACGCTGAACCTGAGCCAGTTGAAGGCCTACCACACCGGCGGTACGCTGCACGTGGTGATCAACAACCAGGTCGGTTTCACGACCGAACCGCGCGAAGGACGCAGCACGACCTACGCGACCGACATCGCCAAGATGCTGCAAATCCCGATCTTCCACGTCAATGGCGAAGATCCCGAAGCGGTAGCTCAGGTCGTCAACTTGGCGATGGATTTCCGTCGCGAGTTCCACAGCGATGTCGTGATCGATATGTACGCCTACCGTCGTTGGGGTCACAACGAAGGCGATGAACCGCGGTTCACGCAGCCGGAGATGTATCGCGAGATCGATGCGCGGCAGAGTGTTCGCAAGAGCTACCGCAAGCGATTGCTGAAGCTGGGCCAGATGACCGACGAAGAGGCGAAGGAACTGCATCGCAAGCGACAGGATAAGCTGGAGCGTGAATTCGAAGCGACCCGGACCGTTCCGTTTGTTCCCGATGTGCAATCGCTCGGCGGATCGTGGTCGGAATATGTCGGCGGTCCCGAACCCGAAAACGATACCGTGGTCACCGGCGTCGACAAGAAGCGGCTCTCGGAGCTGCTGGAGACGCTGACCACGATCCCGCAAGAATTTAATCTCCATCGCAAACTGAAGCGGCCGTATGAACAGCGTCGCGAGATGGCTGCCGGCAAGCTGCCGGTCGACTGGGCCACCGGCGAAGCGTTGGCTTTCGCAACGCTATTGACCGAAGGGCGTCGCATTCGTTTGACCGGCCAGGACAGCGAACGCGGTACGTTCAGCCAGCGGCACGCGGTGCTGCACGATGAAGAGAGCGGTTCGATTTACACTCCGCTGGAACACCTGGCTCCCGACCAAGCGAAGTTCGAGATCGCCAACAGCCCGCTGTCCGAAGCTGGCGTTCTAGGTTTTGAGTACGGTTACAGCCTCGACTGTCCCGAGGGCCTGTGTGCTTGGGAAGCTCAGTTTGGCGACTTCTGGAACTGTGCCCAAGTGATCGTCGACCAGTTCATCGCGAGTGCGGAGGACAAGTGGAATCGCTTGAGCGGTCTCGTGATGTTGTTGCCACACGGCTTTGAGGGCCAAGGGCCGGAGCACTGCTCGTCGCGAGTCGAACGCTTCCTGGCGATGGCGGCAGAGCACAATATTCAGATCTGTCAGCCGACCACTCCGGCACAGTACTTCCACTTGTTGCGACGGCAGGTTCTGCGTCGTTGGCGGAAGCCGCTGATCTGCCTGACGCCGAAGAGCTTGCTGCGGCATCCGTTGGTCGTTTCCGATTTGAAGGACCTGGAAGCTCGGCAGTTCCGCAAGATCTTGCCCGACACGCAGGTCTCGCCGGACAACGCGCGGCGGATTCTGTTGTGCACCGGCAAGGTCTACTACGACCTCTTGGAAGCTCGTAAGCAACGTGGGCTCGAGGATGTTGCGATCTTGCGGATCGAACAACTGTATCCTTTGAAGCAGCACGAATTGATGAGCTCTTTCGGCGGCTACGCGGAAGGGAAAGACATCTATTGGGTTCAGGAAGAGCCGAAGAATATGGGTGCCTGGCCTTATCTGAAGCTGAACTATGGCGACCAATTGGCTGAGCGTTTCAAGCTGCATTGTGTCAGCCGCGTCGAATCGGCTAGCCCGTCGACCGGATCGATGCGGACGCATAAGTTGGAGCAGGAAGAGCTGCTGGAAGCTGCTTTTGCATCGCTCTAGTGTCCCGCTTTCCTAGGTGCTTGCCACGTCGGAATCGATTGCCGTCGTGGCGGCTGGTGGGAAAGGGAAAGTAAATTCGTCGTGAATTTTGCTTGCGTTGAGCCCCTCTGCCCCGGAGAATCCAGTTTTTGCTGGACTTGTCCGACCGGGCGGAGGTTGTTTGATGTTGCTGAAGATTTCGATTGCGTTGTTGGGCTGTGCTGC
Source organism: Rosistilla oblonga (assembly GCF_007751715.1). Lineage (NCBI taxonomy): Bacteria > Pseudomonadati > Planctomycetota > Planctomycetia > Pirellulales > Pirellulaceae > Rosistilla > Rosistilla oblonga. The sequence continues at coordinate 1,143,303 of NZ_CP036292.1, forward strand.
GATCGCAGCTGCGTCCGTTCCTGGCCGTCTCTTGGCTGAACCGCTGCGGTATGCTCCCGAATCGGGGTCGCGTTTTGCCTATCGCTTCGAAATCGTCGTCGACGGCGACGATGAAACGATCACCTACAAGGGCGTGACGAAATATACCGTCAACGCCGTGAAGGAGGATCGCGTTCGGTTGACGTACCACGGTGGGTTGTCGGAATCGAAGAAGGCCAAAGGGCGACAGGGCCGCGGCGGCCGCAGGTTTGGGCCTCCGTCGATTCCTCGTCCTTTCTCTCGCCCAGCCTTTGCTGGCAAGGTGACGACCACCAATCAGATCACGCTCTCGCCTCAAGGCGAGGTCTTGGCGATGAACGGCGATTCTCAGTTGCCCTACCTGTTGGGGAACGTGTCGCTGATGCCGTTTGAGACGCTTCCCGAAGAGGAGACTCAGGCGTGGACGATTGACTCCGGCGTGTCGATCACCAAAAACGAACAGAATGGTCGAATGGGCGGTCGCTTCGGGCCGTTGGATCCTTTTGGCCGTGGCGACAACGGTCCCAAGGACGTGCGGGCTGCGGGTGAGGTCACGAAGTATTCGATCACGGGTGAGCAGGATGGGCGAGTGCAGATCAGCAAGTCCTATCAGTTGACGATGCCAGCCAACGACAAGAATCAGACTTATGAAATGACCGGCTCCGGATCTTGGACTTTCGATCGCACCGCTGCCCTGCCCGATGCGATCGACATCCAATACAAGTTGGTGGTCAACGATGGGAACACCACCGTGACGGTGCCGATCCATGTGAAATATGATCGCATCTCTGGCGAAGAGCTCGATCGGATGGAAGCGGAAGCCAAGCGAATCGCCGAAGAGCGAGCGATGGCGGCGAAGCAAGCTAAGGAGGAGGCGGAGCGACCGCTGAGCGAAGAGGAGTTGGCGGCGGCGATCGCCGATCTTCAATCGGGCGACGATGGAAAAATTCAGGCTCAGCTAGAAGCGTTGGCGAAGAAAAGCGTAGCGGATCCCAGCCCGAAAGTCGCCGCGGCGATCGAGGCTCACATCGAGCACGAGGACAAAAAACTGCGCTCGGCAGCTCATAATGCCTTGATGCGATGGGCACCCGACTACAAGGTGGTCCAGGATCTGAAGAAGGCCTACGGCGGATTTGGGACGGTGAAGTCGACCGACCGCGAAGTCGATGCGTTGACGCCGTTGTATGTCGGCCAGATCGTCCAGTTCCAAGAGCACGGCTCCTTCTGGTTTCCCGGAGAGATTGTCTCGTTGAACGCCGACAAAAGCGTAGTCGTTCGCCGGCGTGCCGGCAGTTCGCGAAAGGTCACCGTCAAACGCCGCAACGTCCAATTGGCTCCCGAGCAATTACCGCAACCGAACAAACCCGCTTCGGTCTCCGCCGCGCCGATGGCAGCTGAGGGGACCAGTCCCGTTCGAACATGGTCCGACGCCACGGGGCGATTCAAGATCGAAGCCAATCTGTTGCGAGTCGAAAATGGTGGCGCGGTGTTGAAGCGAACCGACGGGCGAGAAGTCACCGTCCCCGTGACAAAACTAAGCGCCGCCGACCAGACCTATCTAAAAGCATGGGAAGCCGCCCTCAACGCAGACAACCCCTTCGAACCGTAACCGACCGCGCTGGAGTCGAGGCTTCAGCCGACGACCGCCAGGTGGTTGCGTTTGCGATGCCGCGGTGAATTCCGTTGGTGGGTTGCTGGGTTTGAAGGGAGTCTCGGATTCAACGCGGCTACTGTTGCGCGGCTAGCGGTTGGACGTCGTAGTCGACTCGCAGCAGGAACAGGGCGTGGGCTGGGGCGGTGGGGCCGGCTTGGTTGCGGTCGCGACCGGCGATCAGTTCCTCGATCCAGGCGGGCGGATGTTTGCCGCGGCCGACTTCGACAAGGCTGCCGACGATGTTCCGGACCATGTTGTAGAGGAACCCGTTCGCTTCGACTTCGACGATCAAGTGCCCCTGCCCTGCTCTCCCCTGCCCTGTTGTCAGCGCCAAATCGTGGATCGTGCGGACCGTCGTTTTACGCTCGCTGCCGGTCGCTTGAAAGCAGGCAAAATCATGGGTGCCGACGATCATGGCGGCTGCTTGCTGCATCGCTTCGATGTCCAGTTGGACGTGGTGGTGCCAGAAGTAGCGGAAGTCGAAGGCGTCGCGGACGCCACCGATCTGCAGTTGGTAGCGGTAGCGTTTGCCGACGGCATCGCGCAACGCGTGGAAGTCGACGGGCATCTCTTCGCAGCGATAGACGGTGATGTCGTCGGGGATCTTCGTGTTGATCGCGCGACCCAACGCGGCGTCGCTGGATCGCCAGGCGTCGGTGGTGAGACTTGCGACTTGAGCGATCGCGTGGACGCCCGAATCGGTCCGTCCGCTGCCGGTGATCGAGACGCGCTCGCCGGTCAATTCAGCGAACGCGCGTTGCAGTTCGCCTTGGATCGTCGGCAGGTCCGCTTGGACCTGCCAGCCTGCGTAGCGGAAGCCATCGTAGCCGATGGTCAAACGAAAAGTTCTCAACACGTCAGGCCTGGCTTCCGCAAAATGATCAGGCGACCGAAGCCATCTTCTTGGCCAACAGTTCGGCGATCTGAACGGCGTTGGTCGCGGCTCCCTTGCGGAGATTGTCGCTGACGCACCAGAACGCGATCCCGTTGGGGCTGCTGAGGTCCTTGCGAACACGGCCGACAAAAACGTCGTCCTTGCCAGCGCTGTCGACAGGCATCGGGTATTGTCGCCCGGCCAGATCGTCGATCAAAGTCACGCCGTCGGCATTGGCGAACAGCTCGCGGGCTTGTTCGACGGTCAGCGGTTTTTCGGTCTCGACAAGAATCGATTCGCTGTGGCCGATCGCAACCGGAACGCGAACGCAGGTCGGGCAGACGTCGATCGAATCGTCGCCGAAGATCTTGCGAGTCTCGTAGACCATCTTCATCTCTTCGGAGGTGTAACCCTCGTGTTTTTCCGATCCGATCTGAGGGATCAGGTTAAACGCGATCGGGTATTGGAACGTCTTGGCTGCGGGAGCGGAGCCATCGAGCGATCCTCGAGTCGAGTGCATCAGTTCCGCTTCGCCCGCCAGTCCGGCACCGCTGGTGGCTTGGTAGGTGCTGACGACGACGCGCTTGATGCGTGCCGCGTTGTGCAGCGGAGCCAAGGCGACGACCATCTGCGTGGTCGAGCAGTTGGGGCTGGCGATGATGCCTTGGTGGTTGTCGATCGCCGACGCGTTGACTTCGGGGATGATCAACGGCACCTTCGGGTCCATCCGCCAATATCCGCTCTCGTCGACCACGATCGCACCGCGTTCGACAGCCCACGGCGCGAACTCAGCCGATACTTCGTCGGGTGTGCTGGCGATCACGACGTCGACGCCGTCGAACGCGCTCGGTTCCATCAATTCAACGGTGATCTGTTGATCGCCAAACGTGACGACTTGGCCGGCCGATCGCGCCGATGCCAACAATCGCAAGCGTCCGTGTGGCAGCTTGCGTTGCAAAATTTGGTCTAGCACGATCCGACCCACGGCGCCGGTCGCGCCGACGACGGCCAAGGTATCAATCACTTTTGCGTCTCACTTTTCCAGATGTTTGTTGTCTATGTCTATCGGTTCTCGGACGATCTATTCGCGAACCGCTTTAGCAGCTTCGGCCAAATCGGGGTCGGCCAGTCCCAGCACGCCGCGGCCTTCTTCGATACGAGACATCACGTCGAATTCGATGTCTTCGGAATCGATCTCCCAGAACTTGTTCATCGCTTCGTCGGACAGCGGTTTCCACGATCGGAACAATCGCATGCCGACGCCGCGCGATGGATCGCTGGTGAACCACCATGGGCTCAGCGGAATGTTCGGGTCATCCATTTTCCAATCTTCGTCGACGCTGTATAGACGGGAAGCACAGCGGACGTCTTCGGGCTCCATCTCCCAGCTGCCGCCGCGGACGACGCGTGGGTCAGCGGTTTCGATCGACTTGATCGCTTCGGACGCCTTCACGGTTTTGCCTTCAAAAACCTTGTAGCCGTCTTCCAGGTAGGCGTCGATTGTCCATTCAGCCACGTTGCCCAGCATGTCGTTGAGGCCAAAAGCGTTTGGCTTTTTCAGTCCAACCTTCGACGGGCCATCGGGAGAATTGTCGGCGTACCAAGCGTATTGGTCGATCTCGTCGGCCGATTCGCCCCAGCTGTAAGCGGTGGTGCTGCCGGCGCGAGCCGCCCATTCCCATTCCGCTTCGGTCGGAATGCGGTACTGGGTGTCGGTCATCTTCGACAGCCACTTGGTGAATTGCTTGGCTGCGAATTGGGTCATCGTGACAGCCGGCAGGTCGTCGTCGTCGCCAAATTCAAAGGTGTAGCTGGGCTCGTACAGTTCGGTCGGCGTGGTGACCGCGTCGACTTTGTTTTCCGGAGTGACCTTCCGCATGTCGCGGAAAACAAACTCCTTGAAAGTTTTGTACATTCCCATGAACTCTTTGTATTCGATCCAGCGGACCTCGGTCTTGCAGACCCACATCGGATCGACATTGACCATGATCTGCGGGCTTTCGTCCTCTTTGTGCCCCTTTTCGCTGGCTGGGCTGCCCATTTTGTAGCTTCCTGCGGGGACCGGGATCATTTCAAAGCTGATCTCGGTGCCGGGGATCGTCTCGGTGTAAGGGACCATAAAGCCCCCTTCGACTGCGACAAACGGCCCTTTCTCGGGCTGGGTTGTCGAGAAGCCTTTGATTTTTGCACTGTCATCGGCTGCGATGGCGACGCAGCTTGTCAACGCAAACAAGCACAGGGACAAAGATCGAGCGTACAGGTTCATATGTAAGTCGTTTCTGCGGGACGAAGATTCGTGAAGCACGGAGTTGCTTTGCATTGTAGTCAAAGGGGGGCAATTTGGCGATTGTTACCGGCTCAATTCCGGCTCCTCTCCACTCGCCGCGGCCACAAAAAATGCGTGTTCTGCACAGAGTGACCGCTCGGCTACTTCTTTTCGCCGATGATGGTGTACCGTTCGGGTTGCCGGTCGGCAAATCGGTCGATCACATGCTTTCCGGGAGTCCGGACGATCTGTTTGTTTCGAGCGATCGAAAGGTCGATGTCGGCGGTCAGGATCAATTCTTGATCGCTATCGGTTTCGGCGATCATCACGCCGTCGGGACCCGCGATCGAACTCATCCCGCAGAACTCGAACGTCCGCTCGGTCCCCACGCGATTGGCGGCGATGAAGTAGAGATGGTTTTCCATGCTGCGAGCCGGCGGCACGATCTCGGCAGTCCGCCGCGCCGCGACGGGCCAATTGGTCGACAGCGCGATCACGTCGGCACCGTGCAGGCCGAGGACGCGAGCCGTTTCGGGGAAGGAACTGTCGTAACAGATCGCCATCCCGACACGGATCTCTCCCGCCGCTTGAATGCTGAATTCGCGATCGCCAGAATCGAGGAATCGGTCGACGCCCACGCCCGGCAGATGGATCTTGCGGTAGCTGCCGACGACACCGCTGCGGTTGATCATCGCTTGCGAATTGAACAGCTTGTCGCCTTCGATTTCCAGGAAACCGATGATCACGTGCAGGTCGGAATCCCCGCAGGCGGCGGCAAACGAATCGAACAGCGGGTCGTCGATCGACAGTCCCAGCGGCAACGCTTCTTCGCGACTTTCGAAGCAGTATCCGGTCAGTGCGCACTCGGGGAAGACGGCTAGATCGACTCCATCGGCTTTGACCGTCGCGATCTTGGCGAGGATCTGTTGGACGTTGTGGTCGATGTCGGCAAACGCGACATCCATCTGAACCGCTGCGACGCGTTTTGTTTGTTGGCTCATGGCAAGTTGGACCTGTTTGAAAGTTTGGTGACCCGACCGATTCGGGCCGGCGGGCCCCGCTTCTAGCCTCGCCCAAGGGGGCGTGTTAATATACATGAGATTCAAATGAATTCCCGCCCCAACTGGGATTTCTCCATCCCTCGAACACTCTTGAAGGTCGATTCCCGATGGCTCTAATGCTCCAAATTTCGCAACATCGTGCGCTTGTCGCTTCGCTGGTTTTGTCCGCTCTGATGCTGGGTTGCAAGAAGAGCGACAGCACTGGCGATGGCGGTGCCACTGGCGGACGTCAGTTCTTGAGCATGGGAACCGCTCCGGTCGGCGGTGCCTTTCCCGTCGTCGGCGGCGCGATCGCTGAGGTCTTGAACGAACACAAGGGGACCGTCGATTGGAAGGTCCAAGCCAAGGGGACCAAGGGCTCGCAAGAGAACATCCGCCGATTGCAGCAAGCGGAATTGGAGCTAGCGCTCTCCAACGCCGCGATCTCCTACTTCGCCGCGCGTGGCGAAGCGGGTTGGGACAAGGTTTACGACATTCGTGCGATCGCGACGCTGGCACCTAACGTGGCACTCTTCATCGCACGAGCCGATTCGGGGATTCAATCGATCGCCGATCTGAAAGGCAAACGCGTGATCACCGGACCTGCCGGTGCCGGATTCCAACAGTTCGTCGAACCGATCCTAGCCGAGCATGGTGTCGCTTGGGATGAGATCACTTCGCTGAACGCCACGCAAAGTGGAGCTGTCGATCAATTGGGCGACGGCGCCGCCGATGCTGCATTTTTGGGCGGAGCGGTTCCAACGGGATCGATCACTCAAGCTGCCAGCACGTTCGACGTGACCTACATTCCGTTCGACGAATCGGCTCGCCAAAAGCTGATCGAGAAGTACGCCTTCTTCCACCCTGCGACGATTCCCGGCGGAACCTATAAAGGACTCGACAACGATTTCTTGGGACTGAACGTCGGTTCGATGCACTTGATCACCGCGGCATCGCAGAGCGACGAACTGATTTATGAAGTCACCAAGTCGATCTGGGAAAACCGAGCGGAGATCGCCGGCAAGCATCCTGCGGGCAAAGCGATCAACGAAAAGAATGTCGCTCGCAATACCGGGATCGAATATCACCCCGGTGCCATCAAGTTCTACGAAGAGGTAGGCGTCTTGGAGGCTGCGGAAAAGCCAGCTGCTGAAGAAGCTCCCGCAGCAGACGCGCCAGCCGAAGCACCCGCAGCGGCTGAGTAGTCGGCGACGTTAAAGGTTCTCGTAGTGGATCTTGTTAAAAGATCCTTCGAGGATATCCAATTATCCCGGCAGGGATCGAAGCAATTAACCGTAGGTAAGCGTAACGCCACCTACGGTTTTTGCGTTAGGGGCGTCGTTGACCGCCGAAGGTGGTCGCAGTTGAGCGGTGGTGATCGCGTTCGCTCCACAACCGGCTGATCGTTGCAACGCGTTCGGCGTGATTGCGGCTGATGTGCGCTTGAAGGATCTTTAACAAGATCCACTACGGTTGGGTGGCTGTGTTCGGGCGGCCGAAGACGAACCGATTGTAGAACAGGAACTTTGCCGCAAAGCCTGCGATCAAGACCGTTGCAGTTGCGATCAGGTAGTGGATCCCCAGCAGGCTGTGCAATCCCAAGAACGCTGCGTATTCCAGGCCACGAAAGCAGATCGTGGCGGTCAGGAACGAAGCGAGTTGCGTGGCGATCGGTTGTTCGTTGGCTTGGAAAACGAACCAGCGACAGCAGGCGAAGTTGACGAAAAAGATGATCACTAGCGAGGCGGCAAACGCCAGTTCGGCGGGCCACGCGGCGTGCTGAGTCAGGGCGTGGGTGATCCCAAGGTTGCCGAGAAAGCTGACGCCGCTGAGGATCAAGAACCGGATCGCGCGGCTTGCTCGGGGTGCACTGACGCTTGCCCGGATCATTCCGAAGGAGTCCGCGAATTCTGAGGCGTCGATTGTGGATCGGTCGGCATTTGTCCGGCGACGATCACGTTCCAGGTCAGCGGTGTCAGCAGCCGTCCGGCGATCGCTTCGATTCCACGATCCAGGCCGCAGGCGATCCGCGATGCAGGAGCGGTCAGCCATGATGGATTCATTGGGACTTCGGCAAACGGTGTCGACAGCAGTCCTTGCGGTCGTTGGCGAAGCGACGTCAGGCCGGCGTCGGCGAAGCAGTTTTCCATCTCGCGGCCGGTCAGTTCCAGTTGCTCGTCGGAGTAGCTGGCGTCGACCTGTTTTCTCAACCGGCGAGCGATTCCGACAATCGGATTGCTCGGTTGCGGTTCGTTCACGACCAGCCATCCACCAGGTGCCAGCAGCGACACCAGGTTCTCGACGACTTCGTCCATCTGGTCCATGTGATGCAGGACACCGATCATGAAGATGATGTCAAACGGTTCGTCGGTTTTCAGGTCGCGAGCGTTTGTCGTGGCGAAGGTCGCTCGATCGGTTTGGCGTTCGCTGCGGGCCAGATCGATCAGCATCTCGGAGTAATCGATGCCCAGGTAGCAGTCGTAATCGGCGGGTAGGTAATCGACCGAATATCCGGCACCGCAGCCAACTTCGAGGATGCGTTTGCCGTGCAGCGACCGCTCGGGGAGTGCACCGAGCGTTTGCAGTAGGCGTTGTCGTCGCGCCGGGCGGGCCGACGGCGATCTATCTTTGGCGGCATACTTTCCCGCAATCGTGTCGAACAGTTCGCGGTCGCGTTTCTCGAAGCTTGATTCTCCGCCGAGGGCGTTCGCCTCGGTTGCCGAATCCGCCGAGGTCGGTTTTGGGTCGGCTGAGGATTCGATTTCGGTGATCGTTGACATTGCGGTCGTTCGGGTTGTAGTGACTGGAGAGGGCCCGCCGGTCGTGGTCAATGGCTCCGTTTGTCGATCATATCGGCCAGAAGTGCGAAAAACGTTGTGTTCATTCCAAACAGCAACAGCATCAACGTCTTCTCGGTCAGATCGCCTAAGAAGAATACGTCATAACCGAGCGAGATGGTGAATCCGGCGAGCATTAACGCGCAGAACGGTCCCAGCACGCGCAGCGGTGCGAAATACATCCCCATCCGCATGATCAATTGCACAAATCGCAGCGTGTCGCGGATCGGTTTGATCTTCGATTGGCCGATCCGGTGTGCGTAACTGATCGGTTCGTAATGAACGCTGTGCCCGTTGGTCATGAAGGCCAGCGTGCTGGTCGTGGTGAAGCTGAAGCCGTCGGAATACATGTGGATGAACTTCTCCGCCGTCTCCTTTCTGAAGACGCGCAAACCCGAGTTCAGGTCGGGGATCTTGCGGTTCGCGATCCACGACGCGTATCCCTTCAGGAAGAACTTGGGGATGCTGCGGATCTTGGAGTAATGGACGTCTTTGCCGGTTCGCGAGCCGACGACCATGTCGTAGTTCTCGGCGAGTTTCACGAGTTCGCCGATCCGTTGGTTCGGATAGGTTCCGTCGGCGTCGGTGATCACGATCAGCGGAGCCGACGCGTGGCGGATCCCCGTTTTTAGGGCCGCACCGTAGCCGCGGTTTTCGGGATGGGTGAGCACCACGATGTCGGGATACGATTGTTTGATCTGTTGCAGCTTTTCCGCCGTGCCGTCAGTCGATCCGTCGTCGACGACGATCATCTCGACGCGTTGCGGGCCGATCAGCATGTGCCGCAACTGGACGATCGCATCGGGCAACGCACCGGCTTCGTTGTAGCAGGGGACGATCACCGAGTAGTGCGGTCGCTGTGGCGGCAGAGATTCTTCGGTCGCTCCCCCCTGCTCTACTTCTTGCGTGATCAACGTCGTCAGGAATTCGGGGAACGTCGGTTCGGTTTGCATCGCGTAGGCAACCCAAGGAGTCATCGGACAGTTTGGCGGCAAGCGGATTTGCTTTTTTGATGTGCCGCGCCGGTGGCCGCTGCAAAAAAGCAGGGCCTAGTCTGTCCATACAACTTCCGCGTGGGTGAATGCAAGTTCATCCTGCGGTGATAGCAAAGGAACTCCCATGCCTCGTCGGGCACGGATTGCAGATGGTCGCCTTTCGCTCCGCGAAAGTGCGCCACACGCACCGCACTTTCGCGGAGCGAAAGGCGACCATGGCGATACTCGAACGACGCTGTTGCGAGTGTTGTTGTGGGATGCGATTCCCTTACGCTTCGTCAGTCGGTGGGGGCTCGGGCGTTGGGCTGGCCAGGACGTAATAAAAGACGGGAGTCAGGAAGATCCCGAAGAAGGTCACGCCTAACATTCCTGAGAAGACGGCGATACCAAGCGTCGATCGCATCTCCGCTCCAGCACCGCTGGCCAGGGCCAACGGGACAACGCCCAGGATAAAGGCGAGCGAGGTCATGATGATCGGCCGCAAACGCAGGCGGCACGCTTGGATCGTGGCGTCGAATTTACTCAATCCCGCCATCTGCTGCTCCTTGGCAAATTCAACGATCAAGATCGCGTTTTTACTAGCCAGACCGACCAGGACGATAAAACCAATCTGAACAAAGATGTTGATGTCGCGGCCGGTCAGCGCGATCCCGATCACTGCACACAGCAAACACATCGGGACGACCAACACAACGGCCAGCGGCAGCTTCAGGCTCTCGTATTGAGCCGCGAGGACCAGGAAGACGAGGACGACGGCGAGGGCGAAGACGATTAGCGCCGTGTTGCCCGCTTGGATCTGCAGGAAGGTGAGTTCGGTCCACTGGGTGTCAAAGCCAAACGGCAGGGTCTCGGCGACCACTTTCTCGACGATCTTGATCGTATCGCCGGAGCTGACGCCGGGCATCGCGACGCCATTGATCGCGGTGGCGGTGAATCCGTTGTAACGCATCACGGCGGCGGGGCCGGTCGTGTCTTCGACGCGAACCAGCGTTCCCAGCGGCACCATTTGTCCCGACTGGCTGCGAACGTACAGTTGCGTGATTTGATCGGGAGTCAATCGGTACAGCGGATCGGCTTGCAGATTGACCTGCCAGGTGCGGCCGAAGGCGTTGAAGTCGTTGACGTAATATCCGCCCAGATAGGTTTGCAGCGTCGTGAAGACTTCGCTGAGCGAGACGTTCATCGATTTGCACTTTTCGCGATCGACGTCGATAAACATCTGCGGCGTGTTGGCCCGGAAGCCGCTTCGCATGCCGAGGATCGTCGGCTCGCTGGAGCCTTTTATCGACAGCTGGGTCGTCGCTTTCTCCAGTTCGGTCAGCCCCAGTTGGCCGATATCGCGGACGATGATTTTGAAACCGCCGCCGCTGCCCAAGCCGTCGACTGGCGGCGGTCCAAAGACTGAAACGCGGGCGTCGAGAATTTCGGTGGCGGCGAGCTTGCGGATCCGAGTCGCGATCTGTTCGGAATAGAGCGACGCTCCCTCGCGATCGTGGAACGGATCCAGCAGGACGAAGATCGACGCGAAGTTCGATCCCACGGCATTCTGGACGATCGATTGGCCGACAATTTCCAGGGTATGGTTGATCCCGGCCAGGCCTTCGGTCTCCTCGCCTGGAACTTCGCCTTCCGCATGCGACTCTTTCCCCGTCTTGTCAGCCTGCACGCGTTGGCTCAGTAGTTCGCTGTTGCCGCTGCGTTCACCGAGCATGATGCGGCTGAGTTGCTTCACGACTTCTTCGCTGCGTTCCAGCGAAGCGGAATCGGGCAGTTGCACGTCGACAAGCAGATAGCCTTTGTCCTGAGCCGGAACAAAGCCGGTGGGAACCGTGGTCATCCCTTTATAGGTTCCCCACAGCAGGCCGGCGTAGACGACCAGCACCACGACCGAAAGTCGCAGCAACCAACCGGCGGACCGAGCGTAAGCGTCGGACATGGTGCCGAAGAAACGGTTGAACAGGTCGAAGAACCATCCGAACAGAAAATTGAGCACGCGGGTCAGCGGATCGCGCTGTTCCGATTTAGGACGCAGCAGCAATGCGCTCAACGCGGGGCTGAGGGTTAGCGAGTTGATGGCGCTGAAGAAGGTGGACACAGCGATCGTCGCGGCGAACTGCTGAAAGAACTGGCCGGTGATTCCCGTGATGAACAGGCAAGGGATGAAGACGCACATCAGAACCAACGAGATCGCGATGATCGGCGTCGTCACCTCGTGCATCGCTTGTTGCGCCGCTTCGACAGGCGTCGCGCCATGCTCCAGCTTGTGTTCGATCGCTTCGACGACCACGATCGCGTCGTCGACCACGATTCCGATCGCGAGGACCAGTCCGAACAGCGAGAGGTTGTTGAGGCTGAATCCGATGCCGGCCATGACGGCAAAGGTACCGATGATCGCGACTGGAACGGCGATCAGCGGAATGATCGCCGCTCGCCACGATTGCAGGAACAGCATCACAACGACGGCGACCAACAGGATCGCATCGCGCAGCGACTTGAAGACTTCGAAGATCGATTCGGAGATAAAGGGCGTGGTGTCGTAGCTGATCGAATATTCGATGCCCGCCGGGAACCGCTGCCGCAATTCATTCATCTTGGCGCGGACGGCATCGGCGGTGTCCAACGCGTTGGATCCCGGCAGTTGATAGATCATCAGTCCCGATGCCGGTACGCCATCGAGATTACACATCGTGTCTTCGAAGCCGGCGCCAAAGTCGATTCCGCCGAACTGCTTGCCGCTGTCGTCGGTTCGTCTTTCGGTGACGACATCGCTAAGTCGGACGATCTGGCCGTCCTCGCCCGTCTTGATCACGATCGCTGAAAACTGTTCCGGCGACGTGAGCCGCCCCAGCGTCTTTAATGTGTATTGAAAGTCCAGGCCTTGGGGAACCGGCGGCCGTCCCAGGGATCCGGCGGCAACTTGGACGTTCTGTTCTTGCAGCGCTGATATCACGTCTCTGGCCGTCAAACCTAAGACCGTCATGCGGCTGGGATCTAGCCAGACTCGCATGCTGTAATCGCGTTGGCCGATGATCGTGATGTTGCCGACGCCGTTGATCCGGGCCAGTTCATCTTTGATCCGGATCGTGGCATAGTTGCTCAAATACAACTGGTCTCGCGACTGGTCGGGCGAAAACAGGTTCACCGCAAGCAGCGCGTTGGAGGAGGCTTTTACCACCGAAACGCCGTTGCTTTTGACCTCGGCTGGCAGGACGGGCGTGGCCAGGTTGACGCGGTTCTGCACCAACACCTGAGCCATGTCGAGATCGGTGCCGACGGCAAACGTGACGGTCAACGAGTAGCCGCCATCGTTGGTCGATTGGCTGGACATATACAGCATGTTTTCGACGCCGGTCACCTGCTGCTCGATCGGCGCGGCGACGGTATCGGCCACAACTTCGCTGCTCGCTCCCGGGTATTTCGTCGTCACCAAAACCGATGGCGGCGTGATCTCGGGGTATTGAGCAATCGGCAGCGTCCAGACGAAGATGCTGCCCGCCAAGACGATCAGGACCGAGATGACACAGGCGAAGATGGGGCGCGTGATGAAAAATTGCGACATCGAGTTCTAGCCGTACAGAGTTTGGGTGGGATCGGATCGTAACAACCGGGACGCTATTTCGCCTGCGGTGTTGGATCGACGGTCATGCCGGGTTGGATCAATTGCAGTCCCGCGACCACGACCGATTCGTTGGGCTTGATTCCCGATAGCACGACGCGCTGGTTTCCCTTGCGGTCCCCCAGCGTCACCGTCCGGTGTTCGACTTTGTTTTCCGAATTCACGACGTAGACAAAGTTGGTCGCTTGGTCGGTTCCAACCGCGGTGTCGTGAATCAGGATCGCATCATGGGGATCCGAAACTGGAATCTTCACGCGGACAAACATCCCCGGTTTCAGCAAACCGTCTTTGTTGGGGAACAGTCCCCGCAGCTGCGACGTGCCTGTCTGTTGGTCGATCTTGATCTCGGCGTAGTCCAGCACACCCTCGTGCGGGAAGTCGTTTTCGTCTTGCAGTTGCAGGTAGCACGGAATCTTCAAGTCCGCCAATGTGTTGGCCTCCTTGAAGCCGTCGCCACCCATTTCGCGTTGGCGACGCATGACGCGCAAGCGAACGTTTTCATCGATGTTGACGACGGCTTTGATCGGTTGATCGCTGACGACTGTCGTCAAATGCGTCCCGCCAACGAAGCCGCCGGTGACGTAGTTGCCATCGTCCAGCAAAGCGCGGTCGACGCGGCCGGTGATCGGCGACGTGATTTTTGTGTAGCCGACATCTAGCTTAACGCGGGCGGCATCCGCATTGGCCGCCTTCAGCTGGGCTTGGGCTTCGGCAACCGTGGCTTGATCCTGATCGTATTCCTCGCGCGATACCGCGTTGTTGGCCAGCAGTTCTTTCGATCGCCCGAACGTCTTCTCAGCAACGTCCAGTTTGGCTTGGGCGACGTCGATTTGAGCCAACGCTTGGTTGTAGATCGCGTCGTATTCGTCCGGTTCGATCGTGAACAGCAAGTCCCCTTCTTTGACTCGCTGGCCGTCCTCGAAATGAGTCGACCGCAGGAACCCCGAAACCCGCGACTGGATGTTGACGCTTTTATCAGCAGCCAACCGCCCGACCAATTCGACATAATCGGTGACGGAAGTTTCTTCGGCCGCCATGACGGTCACTTTCTGCACCGGGCGTTCCGAGGCGGATGGTTGGCTGCCCGAGTCGCCACATCCGACGGCGAGACAACAAACCAGAGCAACCCCAAGGGCTGGGTACGAGTAGCTATGGAGCATGATTGGACGTTTCCCCAGAGATCAGCGAAGCGGGTGTCGGACGCAAGGGTGAATGGAATTCTTAACAGGCACGGCGGCGAGACGAAAGACGTACCGCGCCGTTGGCGGTGCTAACCAAATGGTTTGAACCAGACCGGATTTGCGCGATTCTCCGGCTTACGTAAAGTCGTGGCGCGTTGAGGGCGGCGGAGATACCACTCGCCGCCATTGGAATCGTGCAGCTCCACCGTCCCCACAATCACACCTCTCGGCAGATCATCGCAGGCGACATCGGTGATTCCGTAATCGTCCATCCATTCCGCTTCGTCGTTAGCGTCGTACCGCCCCAGGCCCGCATAGATATAGATTCGCTCGCGGATCTTGGTCGCGGAGCTGCGGTATTCGATCTGCTTGATGCCACGCATGATCGCTTCGGCGTGCGGCTGGCGAATGCTGAGTGCTCGTGTCGGTTGGCTCATGCCGATTTGTCTCCTCGAACTGTACGAGTGTGGCTGGGTTGGTTCCTGTGGGGGTAAGTGTAGTGGCTGAATGTGCGGCGTGCTGCTTCGTTGTGAATTACTCGGGCTCTGTTGCGGTTGGCGGCGCGGTGGGAGCGAGCGGCAGCACGATCGACAGCGTCGGAACGCGGTCGTGGATGTCGTCAAACGTGGAAAGAGTTAACGCGATTGGTAGACCGGTTTTCCATCGATCCACGTTGAGATGACTTGAGTCTCGCGAATCTGATCGTCGCTGCAGGTCAGCAGGTCGGTATCGACGATGACGAAATCGGCTCGCTTGCCCGGTTCAAGCGAGCCCGTCTCGTGTTCGTTCCGCATCATCCAAGCATTGTTGATCGTGTAGAAGCGAATCATCTGCTGTCGCGAAATCGCCTGTTCTGCGTGGATTGGCTTGTCGTGCCAACGAGCGGTTCGCGTGACGGCGATCCACATGCCAAGAAACGGGTTGTAGGGATTCACGCTCCGCAGCGATCCGATCTTCTGCATGTGGTCGCTGCCGCCACCAGCCTTCACGCCCGCATCGAACAGGCTGCGCAGCGGGATGAAGTATTTCAGTCGCGGTTCACCGAACTGAGCGACCAAAGTGCGGGCGTCTAAGTACAGCCAGGCGGGTTGCAAGTCGACGCCGATCCCAATCTTCGCCGCGGTGTCGATCGAGCGTTTGCTCATGAAGCTCGAATGCGTCAGCGTCGATCGCGTGGGACCGACGGGAATTTCGGCGTTCACCTTCTCAAACGCATCGACCAACGCATCGACAGCGGCGTCTCCCTGGCAGTGGGCGGTGAAGGCGAGGTTGCGTTGAACGCAACTGCGGACAAGCGATTCGAGTCGCTGGTGATCGATGTATTGCATGCCCCGGTAGTGCGGGTCGTCGATGCCGTAGATCGTGCTGATGCCCCACGGTTGATTGAAGTACGCGCTGCCGGTCAGCATGCCGCCATCTTCAAAAACTTTCACGCCGATCACGCCAAGTCTCGGATCGGGGCCAGCGAAATAAGGATCGGCAGCGATCGTGTCCAATTTCTTTTCAATCGCCGCGAGGTCGCCGTTTGGATTCAGGCTGCGCGACATCCGCACGCGGATCTGCAAACGATCCGATTTCAGCAGGCGGGCATACTGGGCTCGCGCCGAATCGTTGCAATTGCGATCGATAATGCCTGTGATGCCCCAGCGGTTGTAATCGTCCAGCAGCATTTTCAGACGGTCGTCGCGTTCGGCTTCGGTCAGCTTTTTCGCGGATCGATTCGGACGCGATTTGAAGACCGCGGACGCTTTGCGCAACACGCCGGTCGGTTCGCCCGTGGCCGGATCGACCATCACGTTCTCGGGATGTTTGCGAGCGAATTCCTTGTCGATTCCGTTTTCCTTCAGCCCCAGCGAATTGGTGCTTCCGTCGGGGCCGGTCCGGAAAGAGACGGGATGTTCGGGGGCGGCCGAATCGAGTTCGTCGCGAGTCGGATAGCGTTGCTCTCGCAGGCGTGTGATGAAGACTTGCGAGAGGTGGATCCATTCTCCCTTGGGAACGACTTTGGCCCGACCGCGGACGTAATTTAAGACATCTTCGATCGAATCCATCTGCGGGATTTCGTGATCCGATTCGAAGGTGCTCGCATTGCTAGGGTGGACGTGGGAATCGATCAGGCCGGGCAAAACCATCCGCCCCTGCAATTCGACGATTTGGGTGTCGGGCCCAATCTCTGCTTCGATTTCCGCTGCATCGCCGGTCGCCACGATCCGCCCATCGCGAATCGCCATCGCATCGACGACGCGAAAGGTCTCATCGACAGTAACGATCTTGCCACCGCGGAGCACGAGGTTTGCGGGTTGAGCTAACGCACTGGCGGAGGCGAACAGGCAGCAGGCTATTATGGCGATCGGTCTCATGGCGGGGCTCTGGGGTTAGGTGGGATCGGACGGTGGATCGGTTGGCGGCGCGGCCGAAGCTAGCGGCAGGCCCATCTTTTCGAGACTGGGCAAGTGTTGGCTCCAGTCGATTTGATAAGGTGCATCGATTGGGCGTTCGCCGTCGTGCAGGCCGACCGACAGCATCCGGACGCGGTCGTGGCGGACTTGGTGGTCGACCAGCGGCATGTCTTTGTCGCGCGACGACTTCGCTTCTTCGGCGGCTAGTTTTTGTTCTTCCTGCCAGACGCAGGCGATCCTGTGCAGGGCGACGACACGGAACCAGTGCCACGGCTTTTCGACTAACAGATGATCGCGGCACCAGTTCCAGTCGGCGAACCGCTGCAGGTCGGCGGGGCGGATCAGAAAACAGCGGACACATTTTTTGCGGACGAACTGGCGGTCCTCGCAGGTCATGGCAAACAGCCACGTCTGCCGCTCAAACGGTGTCGTCGCCAACAAGCCCGCGATATGCCCCAACGCATCGTTGAGCATTTCAAAACCAAGCGTCCCTTCGGTCTGCAGGATCGGATTGCTGAGTGTCGTTTGATCTGCCAGGTTGTTGATCTCGTCGCGGACGGCGATGTTGTCGTAGAGATCGTTGAGCGTCGTCTTGGGAGCGACGTTGCGAAACAGCAGCACCTGCTTGTCTGAGCTGCCAGTCGCCGGCGATGCATCGTCCACGGGAGTGAGTTGATGCATCTGAAAAATAAAATCGTCCGAATCGCCCGCCTGCATCCGCTGCAGTGCATTGAGTCGTTTGCGAAACAGCAGGAACCAACTGGCGGCAAACCCCGACAGGAACCCTAACGCCTTGCCGAGCAATTCGGGAAACAGACGCTCCCACTGCAACGTCGACAACCAATCAAAAAACATCTGCATCTTGGAAACTCTGCTCGGAAAACCATTGCGGCGGACAAGCGACTCGCGGTATGCGAAAAGAGTTTAGCAGAAGCAGCCCACGGTCGCTGTGTCAGCGAAGCTGTGGGGCTCGGAGAAGCTGTGTTTCGATTGGAGGTATCAGGCGGCACACGCTAGCGCGTACTCGCTGATCTCCTTAGACGCGGACAGAAAACCACCGGTTGGCTCCGCACTGCATCCTGAAAAACTCAGTATTCTGTCCGGCTCTTAGAACTGGATGCTTAGTCGCTGTCTCCGCACCACAGGCCGGAGGCCGACAAATCTAGTGCCGGCGGAGTAAGCCGCCGGTTGCTTGTGTGCGAACAAACCAACAGGCCGGAGGCCGACACACATTCATCGCTCACATGTGCCGGCCTGCGGCCTTGGGGCTTTGGGGCCTTTCGGGACCGGAGGCTTACACCTCCGGCAGTTTTTGTGTCGGCCTCCGGCCTTCGAAGCGGAAAGAAAAACTCTAGTTGGATCGGCACCAAATTTTAAAACGCGGTCGTCTGTGCGACTCCAAGAATAAACCTTTAACAACCCGATCGTTGTTACGGATTAAGGTTTTGCGTCGCTGTTCTGCGCTAGTTGCGATTTGAGGAAGGCGGCGACTTGTTGGCCGAGGAATCGGTTGCCGGGGCCGGTGAAGTGAACGTCGTTGGGGTTCTGCAATTCGGCCAGGCGTGGCGTGATCGCGGTGAAGAGGTCGTCGATCGCAACCGAATGCTCTTTCATGACTTCGGCAGCGGCCGCGTTCCGATCGACCATCGAAGCGGCCGTGAATTTGCCGGGGACGTCGGGAATCGGTGTGCTGCTGGCCCAGACGACAGTGGCGCCGGTCTGCTGCATCCGCTGCACCAGTTGTTCCAGACGCGATTTGTAATCCGCGATTGGTGTCGATCGGTCGTGAATCCCAAAGTTGAAATGGATCAGATCCCACTTGCCATCGCCCAGCCAGATGTCGAGTTTTTTCAGACCTGTCGATGTGGGGCCGCAGTTGGCTGGAGCGCGATGGACGTTGGCGATCCCGGCAAGTTCCTTGCGGACCGTTTCGGTGTAGGCTCGCGAAACCGAGTCGCCGATCAACAGCACCCGCGGCAGCGTGGGATCGTCTTCGACGAAGTCCCACGCGTTGGCTTGACCGGCGATCTTCTGGCGTTGATGGATCGGCAGATAGAAGCCGCCCAGTTCCGACTGCAGCGTCCGTTCCCACGCCTGGCGTGCCGGCGAGAGGGTGGCGACCCAGGCTTGATACTTCGCTTCCAGTTCCGCTTGCTCTTTCGCTTTCTGCGCCGCCGCTTCCTCGGCAGTGGTCGGTTCGGTCTTGTGCGTTGCCGCGGGTTGCGCAAAGACGCACGGAGTGGCGAGACCGAGTAGGACGAGCGAGAGCAAGCTGCGGTACATGATTGGGAACCTGGCAAGGAGTTCGATTTGCAAACCGTAGTACGGTGAGTGGGACGCACTGCTTTAGGGGGTGAGTGTAGCCGAGCGCGGAGCATTCGGCGATCGGCGGCAAGAGCCTCGACGCCCGGGGCGGGGACCGCCGCTTGAAAGCCCGTTGGGAAATGCGACAATAGCGGCATGACACAAAACGCAATGCAACACGCTGTGCGACAGACAAAGATCGAACGGGCCAGGCGAATGACCTTGGACGAGCGGTTGGCTGCTGGTGCTCAGCTGTACGCTCAACAATGTGAACTCGTGGCGGATTTGATTGCCGGGCTCCACCCTGATTGGACCACCGACCAGGTTCGCGATGAAATGAAGCGTCGTTGGAAAGTTGCCCGCGAACGAGATGCTAAGAGGTTGTATCGTTCTGGCGGTGTCGAGATGCAGGACGAACGGTCGTGACTCAGGACGATGGGAATCGGGCCGTTGCGTTGGTCGTAGCTCTGCTGAATCGGATTGCATTGCCCTACATGCTGGTCGGTTCGTATTCCAGCAACGTCTACGGTATACCGCGTGCGACTGCTGATGCCGATTTTGTGTTGGAGTTTGGGGGCAATGCTATGGACTCCCTGCAACAGGAACTCGGTAGCGACTTTCGACTGGATTCGCAAACTGAATTTGAATTGATTACTGGGACGACCCGTCGCGTCCTGTACTATTTGCCGCGTGATTTCACGATTGAGCTTTTTCAACTCAGTCAAGATCCTTTCGATCAATCACGGTTTCAAAGACGTGTTGCGGTTCAGTCATCACTTCTGGCTGGAGTAGTTTGGTTGCCGACGGCGGAAGATGTCGTTGTGCAGAAGCTACGTTGGGGGCGCCGGCAAGATTTGTCGGATGTGAGCGACGTGTTGGCGATTCAAGGTGAGACGCTTGATTGGCGTTACATCTCGCGTTGGACTGACGATCACGGCACGAGCGATATGTTGGAAAGAATCCGCAGCGAGTTGTAATCGGTGTGCCACATGCCGCTTAGGCGGCAAAAGCCTCAACGCCCGGGGCGGGGTTAGCCGCGGCCGGGGGTGAAGGGAGCGAGGTCGACTTGCGTGGGACGGCCTAGCATCAGGTTCGCGAGTTCCGTCGCGGTGGCGCATGAAAGGTGCAGGCCCGAGCGGTAGTGGCCGGCGGCGACAAAGGCGTTGGAAAGGTTGGGCAGTTTGCCGATGTAGGGGAAACCATCGAACGAACCCGGCCGCAATCCGCTCCACGATCGCACGATCGGTTGCTGGGCCAACAGCGGCAGCATCCCTTCGGCCCAGTCGCGCAGCGAGTCGAGCACTTCGGGGGTCGTGCTCTGGTCAAAACCAACCTCCTCTTCATTCGATCCGACCAGGATGTGCCCGTCCAAGCGAGGCACAAGGTAGCGATTCCCCTCGTTCACGATCCGGTTGAGGATCTGATGCGGTAACTTATATAAGAGGACTTGGCCGCGGACCGGCAGCAGCCCGCTGGGGACCGACAATTGTTCCAGCAGCATCTGGCTCCAGGCTCCCGTCGTCAGGCAGTATTGGCCGGCGGTCAATTCACCCGCCGTGGTCTGCAAGGCTTCGATGCGGTCGGCTTGGGTTTGGAAGCCGGTCAGTTCGCACGATTCGGTGATCGTCACGTTTTGTTGCAGGCAGGCGGCGCGGAGTGCTGCCAGATGATCGGGGCTGCGGATCGCCGCTTCGCCGGGCAGGGACCAAGCGGATTGAAGGCGATCGGATTGGGAGAGGTCTGCCAGGGCGGGTTCGAGTTCGACGAGCGCCGCGGGAGTCAGCGGGATCGCATCGATATCGTATTCGCTCCAGTAGTCGGCTTGTCCGAGCAACGCCGCTTGTTCGCCTCGCGACATCGCCAGATAGATTCCGCCACACAAGCGGTAGCCGCTGTCGATGCCTGTCTGTTCGAGCAGTTCGGCAGCCCATTGCGGATGCAGTTGGTGGCTGAGTGCGCGCAGACGTTCGATCGGGTCCAGTGCGGTTTGAGGATTGGCCGGCGGCAAGATGCCGACACCGGCCCACGACGTGCCGCGGCCTGTCTGTTGGCGGTCGATGACTTGGATCCGTTGGCCTGCTTTGGCCAAGACCCAGGCCAGGCTCAGCCCGATCACGCCTCCGCCGACAACGATACAATCTGGCTTTTGCAACGATTCAACTTTCTGTGGTTGGGGTGTTTAATACACGCTCGATCGCCGCTCGCAAGTTGTCGCTGGCTGGATCGCTGGGCAGGCGGCGAAGCAGGTCGTCGAGATCGGACTTGGTGTCGACATCGCGATCGGTTGGCAGCAGGTGCGGCTCGATTTCAAGAGCGTTCAGCGCCGATCGGGTTCGCGCCATCACCTCTTCGGTTCCCCAGGGCATGTCGTCGAACAACGCTCGCAGGGAATTGTGCCACGGTCCGCGGATGCCTAGCAAGTAGTAGCCGCCATCGCCGGAGGGACCGATCGCGACGCGAGAATCTTCCAAGGCGTCAAAGGCTTGTTCGATGCGGTCGGGCGCGACGGTCGGGCAATCGCCGCCGATCACGATCAATCGATCGCGATCGGTTTCTGCGGTGGCGAAGTACCGCATCATGCGTTCGCCGAGGTCGCCGCCCCCCTGCGGCGTGGTCGACCAATTTTCGAACCGGGCAAAGCAGGGGTCGCTTGCCCGGTCGTCGGGACTGACGATCAACAGCCGTTTGTCGCCGCAATGCGCCAGTTTACCGCCGAGATGTTCGACACAAATTCGATAGATCGCCGCGGCTCGGTCGTCGCCTAAATCGCGTGCCAATCGGGTCTTAACGCGGCCGGGTTGCCAATATTTCGTAAACATTCCCAGAGTTCGCATCAGATTTTGGCTCGCGGGTTAGAAGCTGGGGGAGCGAGCGGCTTTGGAGAGCCGTCCAGGAGGCACGGGATCCGCTTATCGGGTTTCCGCCAGTTAGGGGGCGTTTTCTGTAATCGCAGCGAGTTGGCCGGGAAACGTGTGATATTGGGCGGAGCGTGGTATAACATGGTCTTTTGAAGGCCAGCGTTTCTGGTAGTCTAGAAACACTTTATGTCAAGGACGAGTCGTTGACACCGTGCCATTACAGAATTTAGCGATCGGGTTCACAACGGAACCGTGACCTGATTGCTCCAGCTCGGACGCAAGCAAAACGCATGACTGACAGCGGCAAGGGTTCGAAAACGATAACCGCCCAAGCGTTCATCGAGGTCGTTCGCAAGAGCCAGCTCGTCGAGGAAGGTGCGTTTAAACAGACGCTGCGGCACGTGCAAAAAGCTGCTGGCGGCAAGATCCCCAACGACGCGATGGTGATCGCCGAAAGGTTTCTTGTCGAGGGGCGGCTGACCGCTTGGCAGATCGAAAAACTGCTGACCGGCAAATACAAGGGTTTCTTTCTCGGCAAGTTCAAGCTGTTGGGGCACATCGGCAGCGGCGGGATGAGCAGCGTCTATCTGGCCGAGCATACGCGGATGAACGATCTGCGGGCGATCAAGGTGCTGCCGAAGAAGCGGGTCGACGATGCTTCTTATCTGGCTCGCTTTCAATTGGAAGCCAAAGCGATCGCGTCGCTGAATCACGATAATGTCGTTCGCGCTTACGACATCGATAACGATGGCGATCTGCACTACATCGTGATGGAGTACGTTTCGGGAGACGATCTGCAGCAGATGGTCAAACGGAAAGGGCCGCTTTCGTTTGTCAAAGCCGCCAACTACATCGCTCAAGCTGCCCGCGGTCTGCAGCACGCTCATGAACGCGGTTTGATCCACCGCGACGTCAAACCGGCGAACCTGTTGGTCAATAAAGAGGGGACCGTCAAGCTGCTGGATATGGGCTTGGCGTTGCTGGAATCCGAAGACGATCATTCGCTGACGGTCGCCAACAACGAAAACGTTTTGGGAACCGCCGACTATCTGGCTCCCGAGCAGGCCTTGGACAGTCACAAAGTCGACCACCGGGTCGATATCTATGGACTTGGTTGTACGTTCTATTTTCTGTTGACCGGACGCCCTCCATTTAATGACGGCACGCTGGCCCAGCGGATCATCAAGCATCAAACCGAGATGCCCGAGGAGATCCGCAAGACGCGGCCCGATTGTCCCGGCGAGCTCGATGGCATCTGCACCAAGATGATCCAGAAGGAAGCCAAGTATCGCTACAAAGATGCCGCGGCGGTCGCCGAGGTTTTGGAAGCTTGGTTGGCGAGGACCAAACAGTTGTCGGCGGCACGCGCCGGCGGGGGCGGTTTTGATTCGGGGATCGGTTCGGGATCGGACATCGATCTGGCGGGCTCCGATTTTGCTCGCGGTTCGGATATCGGGATCGGTTCATCGTCCGACGAAACACTCAGCAACAAACAGGGAGACACGCACGGTGGCGGATCGGGCGCTGGTTTCAGCGGTCTGTCGCCATCGGACAGCGGTCGGTTGATCAAACCGAGCAATACGCGCAGCTCGATCGAAAAGCGACGCTCCAGCAGTCGGTCGCCGGGGAGTTCGATCGCCGGCAGTTCGATCGACCTGCAGCGGGAATCGGGATACGCGTCTCGGCTGCGTCCGGGGGCTTCGCCATCGGCGGCGGCAGCTGCGGAAGCTGCCAGCCAGCCCAATAAACGCAAAGCCGTTCCGGTGCCGGGAACCGCTGCGGCCGGTTCGCCGTCGAAATCGTCGACGATCGCGATGGCTCACTCGATCGGTGAATCGCATCCCGGGCTGCATAGCAGTCGTCAGAAGAAGGATCGGATTCGCAAGATCCTGGGCGTCCTGTTGCTTGTCGGCGGGATCGTCTTGGGCTTTCTGGCCGCGCGATTGTTTGCCCCCGCGGCTAGCGGGAACGGCTCCTCTGTGGTCGCGGAGCAATTGTATTCATAACTCTTGCCAAGTAGCGTGTTGATTTGCTGCTGCCTCAAATTCGCAGCCTGCCACGCGTCGCCGTCTCTCGCTCGATCCGACCGCACTCTGTTTTGTGTTTGTGAAACGGCAGGCGAGAAAAGCGAAGCTTCGCTGTGGGAAGGGCTCTCCCCCTGTGCATCGATTCAATTATCTTTTAGGACGCCTGGGTCCTACCTGCCACGTCGCGACCGTGCGTCGGATGGTCGCCAATCTTTGACTTCGAGAATTCTGTCCATGGTTTCCGTGATCGTTGAAAAGCCCTACCGTTTTGTTCCTCCGCATCGCGGCGATTGGTGGCCGTCGATGATTCAGAAGTTCAAGCTGTACGAACGGCATCTGCGCGATACCGATGGCGTCGTCGACTACGAACTTCGCAACGTCGACCGCTTGCAGGAATCGCTGCGTCGCGGCGACGGGATCATGATGGCGCCAAACCACTCCCGCTACGCCGATCCGCTGGTCTTGGGATGGTTGGCTAAGCAAGCCAGGACGCATGTGTTTGCGATGGCCAGTTGGCATCTGTTCAACATGGGCAAGTTCAACGCGTTTTCGATTCAGAAGATGGGAGCGTTCAGCGTCTTTCGCGAGGGACTCGACAAGCAGTCGATCGAGACGGCTATCGATATTCTGGTCGAAGCCCGCCGGCCGTTGGTGTTGTTTGCCGAAGGGGCGACGTTCCGGGCAAACGATCGCTTGCAACCGTTGTTGGATGGCGCGTCGTTGATCGCTCGCACCGCAGCTCGCCGCCGCGAAAAGAATTCCCACGGGCGAGTTGTCGTGCATCCGATCGCTATTAAATATGTCTTCCAGGGAGACATCTACGAATGGGCTGACAAGTCGTTGACGGCGATCGAGCAGCGATTGACTTGGGAACCCAATCGTCATCTGCCTTTACGGAAGCGGATTACTCACGTGGCCGATGGGCTGCTGGCACTCAAAGAGGTGCAGTATCTGGGCAGCCCGCAGTCGGGGAACGTGATCCAGCGACAGGAGTATTTGACGAAGGCGTTGTTGCAGCAGGTCGAAAGCAAGTGGAAGGCGAACGCGGGAGATGCCGCCGATGTCGGATCGGTGCTCAATCGGGTCAAGGCGATGCGGTTGCAGATGTTCCCCGAGTTGATCAACGATTCGACAAGCCCGGAGCGGAGGGAGGCGATTCGCAACGATCTCCGCTCGCTCGAATTGGCGCAGCAGTTGGCATCGTTTCCGGTGGGGTATCTGAACGAGCCGCCGGTGACTGTGACTCGGGTGCTGGAGACGCTTGAAAACGTCGAAGAGGCGGTGTTCGGCAAAACTTCGTGGCCGGGACCGCTCAAAGCGATTGTCGATGTGGGAGAGGCGATCGAGGTGCCTGCCGAACGCGCACCGCGCAAACAGGAAGACCCTTTGATGGTCGAAATCGCCCAGCAATTGCAGGGGATGTTGAATCAATTGGCAACCGAGCCGCGGTTGTTGGCAGCTGACGATTGACGTTGGTTTTGCCGCTGATTTACAGCGCCGCGTCGATCGCGGCGGCCGATTGGTCGAAGCTGTCGCGGGTTTTGTCTGAAAGTACCTGGATCGATAGGATGCAGACCCCCAGGATCATCGCGAGCATGATCGCGTATTCGACGGACGTCGGGCCGTCCTCCTCCCGGTGGAACGCAACGATTTCCGATATCAGTTTGACTCTATTCATGGTTTATTCTGTGAGCTGAAGGCGTCGGGCAGAAGGGTGATTGCGGACATCTCTCCAGAAGAAGTCTAGGACCGATTTGAGCTCTGGCCCAGAATAACTATGATAGGGCGGTGCAAACGTCGCGAACTTTGTTGCGACCCCGCCGGATATGAGTGAACCAAGGACTGTGACGTTCGTAGGGAATTTGATAACTTGCGGTTTACAGATCCCTCAATCAGCGGGCTCGCTGGCTCGTTACCCTATTTCGGTACATGCCGACAATGTTTGGTCCGGTCTTCAATCGGGAAGCCATCTTGGCTCCCAAACGAACAAAAACCTATCTGGCTCGCAGCCTCTACGCCCTCGGTTTCTTTCTGCTGCTGTCGACTGGATACCTCGTTTTAGCGGGGAACCGGCCCCTGCAGACCGCTGGCGATTCGGCTCGTTTCGGCGGCTGGATGTTCGCCCTGCTGGTTCCGTTGCAGTTGATTATCGTTACGTTTCAGGCGGCGATCGGATCGGCCAGTAACATCGCTCAGGAAAAAGATCGACGGACGCTGATCCTGCTGCTGTTGTCGCGTTTGACAGGATTTGAGCTGGTGGTCGGGAAATTGGCGGCCAGTTTGATCCCCGTCGTTCAGTCGCTGGCCGCGGGGGTGCCGTTGTTTTTGGCGATCGTTTGCCTCGGCGGGGTTTCGCTGTCGCAGTTCGCGGGAGCCTATGGTGTGACGTGCGCCACCGCTCTGTTGGCGGCTTCGATCGGCGTCGTGATCGCGCTCTGGCGGGAAAAGACTTTCCAAACCATCGCCGTCACGCTGCTTGCGATCGCGTTGTGGGTGGCGGCTTGGGAGGTCGCTGCTTCGGGCAGCATCCCGATGGTCCCCGAATGGTTGCCCGCGTATGCAAGTCCGGTGCAAGCGCTGCAGTCGGCGATCGCGCCGATCAGTTTGCGGCCGACAGCGATTCCGGTGACGCTGGGGTTCGGCGTCTTTACCTTGGCGATCAGCGCCGCGATTACTGCGCTGGGCGTTTGGAAGATTCGCGTTTGGAATCCGTCGCGAGAAGTTCGCGTGCAAGCCAGCGATGCGACCGAAGAGGCTGCGGAAGAAAAAGAAGCTTCGCTGGCGAGTACTTGGAAGGTTCGCGAAGCGAGAGCGGTCTGGAACAATCCGATCTTGTGGCGTGAAGTCTGCACATGGGCCTACGGCCGCAAGGTGCTTGTCATCCGGTTCGCTTATCTGTTGTTGGTCGCTTTAGCCGCCGCGGCGCTGGCGCAAGTCTTGGCGGGAGGTTTGTCGATCAGCGAACTGCCGCCGGGGACGCTTCCGTTGGCTGCGATCGGCGTCATCAGTCTGGCGATCGTCAACGCGCTGGCTGTTAACTCGGTCACAAGCGAACGCGATGGGTTGGCGTTGGATTTGTTGCTGGCGACCGATATCGAGCCCAAAGAGTTTCTGTTCGGCAAGATCCTGGGCGTCTTGTTTGTCGCCAAAGAGATGGTGGTTCTGCCGCTGGTGTTGGCTGGATACGTTTGGTATTCGGGCGGGCTGTCGGGGCAGAACCTCGTCTTCACGATGATCGCCACCGCGGTGCTGTACCTGTTTGTGATCGTGTTAGGGATTCATTGCGGATTGAATTATGCGAACAGCCGAACGGCGCTGCTGACCAGTTTGGGAACGTTCTTCTTTTTGTGCCTAGGAATCGCGATCTGCATGGTGATCATGGTCAGTTTTCGCGGGGCGTTTCAGTTGCAACTGGCTCCCTTCTTGGCGATCATTCTCGGCGGCGGTGCGGGGTTGTTGGCCTCGTTGGGACGTCGCAATCCATCGCCGGCGATCTCGCTGGCTTCGTTTGGGTTGCCGTTTGCCACCTTCTACGCGATCACGACGTTTCTTTTGCAGCGCGGGCAACTGTGGGTGTTGGTCGCTGTCGGCGTTGGGTACGGATTCGCCACGCTGGCGATGTTGATTCCCGCGCTCAGCGATTTCGACGTCGCCATGGGAAGGTCGCACTCGACGACGGAGGAGTCTGAGTGACCGCGGCGGAAGAGATCCTGCCTTGGCTTCCGGCGATGCTGTTGCTGATTCTTTCGTCCGCTTTTTTCAGCGGAAGCGAAGCCGCTCTCTTTTCGTTGCAGCCGCAGGATCGGCGTCGGCTGAAGGCTCGGAAGGTCGACGGGCCGCGGATCGAGCGGTTGTTGCTGGATCCCGAGCGTCTGCTTTCGGCGGTGCTGTTCTGGAATCTGATCATCAACATGGCCTATTTCGGGATCGTTTCGATCGCCGGAAAGCGTCTCGAATCGATCGGCGAAGCGAGCTTTGCCGTTGGTTTTACGCTGTTCAGCTTGCTGATGATCATCTTCTTCAGCGAGATGCTTCCCAAGAGTCTGGCGGTCAAAAATCCGACCACCTTCGCAGTTTGGGTCGCCCGTCCTCTGGCGATTTCGATCCGCATCGTCAGCCCGGGCCTTCCGCTGCTGAAGTTTGCCAACCGAGTAGCCCAGCGAATCATCTGGCCCGCTTTTCAGCCGGAGCGGGAGTTGGAGATCGAGGACATCGACCGCGCGATCCGCTTGAGCGCTCCCGATGCTGCGTTTGCCGATCGCGAGCGGTTGTTGCTGCGGCGGTTGGTATCGTTGGCGGATGTCCGCGTCGATGAATGGATGCGGCCTCGCAGCGAATATCAGATCCATCAGTTTCCGCTCTCCAGCGAAGCCTTGCAGACGGCTATCGACGAGGGTGGTTATCTGTTTATCGGGGATGGCAGCGAGGATGAGATCAGCGGCGCGATTGCGGTCCGCTGGCTGCGACCGAGCCAGATGGATGATCTGGCGGGGGCGATGGAGGCGCCGTTGATCGTGCCTTGGTCGACCAACGTCGCCAACGTCTTCGACGAACTGTGTCGTGAAAACCGCGACATCGCCGCGGTTGTGAACGAATATGGTGAAATCATCGGGGTGATTTCGATCGATGACGTTTTGGAATCGATGGTGACGCAGCCCGATCTTGCCGCCGGTTCCGACGACAGTTCGCCCGACAGTCCCCCCGAGGTTGCGTTCCCACTGCGGATCGATGGATCGGTGAGCGCGCGGGAGTTGGCGATCTTGTTGAACGTCGAGCCTCCGACGGGCCGGAACGTGACGGTGGCTGGATTGATTCAAACGCTCACCCGGCGGATTCCGCGTCTGGGCGACCTCTGCGATTGGAACGATCATCGGTTGGAGGTGGTCGAGGAGTCGGAGAAGGGGAAGGTTGAGATCGAAGTGACACAAAATAAAGCGGGGGAATCGGGCGCGTGATTTTCTTCCTGTTGTTGTTCGCTTTCGGGATCAGTCTAAGTGCCTTTTTCAGTGGCAGCGAAACCGGTCTATACCGAGTTCCTCGGGTGCGGTTGGTGTTGGATGCGATTTCTGGCCGGCTTGTCTCCAAGGTGCTGCTGTGGTTGGCTAACCATCCGACCGTGTTTGTCGCTACGGTTTTGGTCGGCAACAACATCGCTAACTATTTGACCAGTTTCGCCGTCGTGATGGCGGTCTCGCTGGTGATCAGCAACAACCAATCGGCTGCTGAGTTGTTTGGGACGGTGATGGTGACACCGATTGTGTTTGTGTTTGGCGAATTGTTGCCGAAGTATCTGTTTTTTAATGCACCCTATCGGATGTTAGGCTTCAGCGGTCCGCTGCTGGTCTTGACGACGATCCTGTTCCTGCCGATCACCGGCCTGCTGGTGCTGTTGAATAATTTGTTGAGTGCTTTCAGCGGTCCGGCGCCGTTCCAGTCGCGGCAGAGCATGGCGCGTGGCGAGTTGCAGCAGATGCTTCGGCATGGGCATACGATCGGTTTGCTTAAGCCTAGCCAGCAGCGGACAGCTCAAAATATGTGGCAGGTCGGTGAGCGGCCAGCTAAGGCATTTGCTGTCCCGCCCGATCGATTGGCCCGGATTCCAAGCACCGCCACGCCCGATGAAGCGATCACCGCTGCGCGTCGACAGGGGCATCCATTGATCCTCGTCGAGGATCCCAAGACGCGCCGAACGACCGGATATGTGCGGTATGCCGATCTGGCGTCAGCCGAACTGCCGTTGGTCAACCGGATCCGTCCGGTGGTCCGCGTGAAGCAAGAGGCGAACAACCTGCAAGTCTTGTTCGAGCTGTACGACAAACATTCCGACATCGCCGAACTGATCGATGCCGCCGGCCAAGTCACCGCCCTGGTAACGCTCCGCCAGTTGCAAGAACCCCTGCTCCGTCATTGAGGCCTCGTGGGGATTTTTTCGCCAGAGTGTTTGCTGGTGTTCACTGCACGACTCGTTTCGGTAGCGATCTTTTGGGCCACTTCGTGCGTGGCAGGATCTCGGCGTTGGAGACCTGCAGGGTCGATGTGTGACAAAACGAAAACACCGCCTGCGGGGCAGGCGGTGTCGACGGATTCGTTGGGGATCGAAGCCGTCTAAGGGGTCAGGATAACCTGGAAGCCAACTTCGGTATCAAAGGTCGCCGAAAGGCCGTCGGAGGTTTGTTCGCGACTCAAGGGAACGCCCGCGAAGACGTTGGTTGTTAGATGGTTGCACAGTCCAAACGACAGACCAGCGGTCAGGTTCAACAGATCGATGTGATTGCCAAATGCCGAGCCCATTGCTGGATCTACATCAGTGATCGTCTTGGTGTAGTGAAGCTCGAACAGCGAAGCGACCGAACGCAAATTTCCGCTGTCGTTTGTGTACAAGAACGCACCAAGTTGCCAGTCTAGGTACAGTAGGTTTTGGTCCTGAACCGTATCGGCGTAAGCACCGGCATCGTAGACTTCAGTACCATTGAGATCAAAGTCGAGGGCAGCGTATCCGAGGGTGAAGATATCCTCAGTCAAGAATTTACGGATTCCCAAGTACGGAAGCAAATGTACCGCCGTATTGTAAGCAGTGTCATCGCCTTGGATGTAGTCGCTGCCAGTCGGCAACACGATGGCAAGCCCAGCGGTCAGCGCATCGCCACCGTTTTGTGCAAGCAGGAACTTCGATGTCAACGTGATGTTGCCAAATTCTGTCCCTGTTTGGTTGCCTGTCGGATTGTTGGAGTCGAGACCGTGGGCAAACGGAATGCGCAACTCCAGCGAAGCTTGTTTATCCAAAAAGGTTTTTTCCAGGCCAAACAGGAAACGGTCGACCGAAATATCTTTGTTGCCCGCTGTCGCCAAGGCGTTCTCGAAGTGTCGGTAGTTAAAGAAGACACGATCGGTTGGGACAGGTGAGATACCGTCGCTTACCTTAAAACGCGCGTCGCCACCAGCAACCCGCTGTGATGGATTCGCGATGAGAGAACCGCCGGAGCTGTGCGTTGACAAAAAGAGGTCGCCAAGCATGTTGGGGGTGTCAAGCCCGCCTCCGCCCGCGCTCGCTGCGGATGCCGCAGGAGCGGCGCTGAAGCCGGTCGAAGCGATTCGGGAACTGGGCATCGCCACGTCGTTGGCAAACGATTGTGGAGCAGAATCGACGTCGGGTTGTGGGGATACCACCGAAGAGCCTTCTTCGTCATTCGCTGACGGGAACGGTGTCGTCGGTAGGGTTGTTACACCGTCTGAGATGATCGTATTGGGGTGGCAGTTGGTTGGCGGACAAGGGCAGTTGTCTTGTGCCAAGCCTGTCGCGCTGGTTGCGACTCCGATCGCAAAGGTTGCGATCAGGTTAGCCAGATTTTTTCGTTTTGTATTCATATTGGAGGAATCCTTCTCCAGGCCAGTGGGTATCCAGGTCGGTTGAGATCAGCACATCAATCTCGCGTCGTTCAAGTGGGTAATTCGGTAGTCAGTGTTGTCTGGAAGAGGGGGTGTTCCGCGTTTTGAGGGAAAACGAAGAAATGCTGTTGGGGCGAGGAGGCGCAACAGTGCTAACCGGTAAGGACGACACGCTAAATGGGGCGTTTGTATATGTGTAGTTTTGCTGTGTTTGTGTGTTGTGCAAAAGCTGTGTTCTACGCAAAAACAACTACAAACGACTTGAACACCTGATTG
Source organism: Rosistilla oblonga (assembly GCF_007751715.1). NCBI lineage: Bacteria > Pseudomonadati > Planctomycetota > Planctomycetia > Pirellulales > Pirellulaceae > Rosistilla > Rosistilla oblonga. The sequence continues at coordinate 1,175,034 of NZ_CP036292.1, forward strand.
GTCGCGGTATCATCACATTAGGGTGGGGTGGCGACTTGGAGGCGTCGTGGAGTGTTGCTTAGCGTTTTCGCTTCATTCCTAACGAAATCGCTTTTCTTTAATCATTGGATGTCCTTCGTGGTACCGGCTTCGGCATCAACCAAGAAACCCAATCCATTGAAGCTTCTGATGGGACTCCTTATGAATAAAGTGAACTTGCTTATATGTTTAGAGATGCTCTGTGTGGTGTTGGCGTCGCAGAGTGTTTCTAGTGGTGATGCTGGTGATCAAGCGTACAAACTACTTAAAGAAAACTGTCATCGTTGCCATGGTGTTGAGTTTAAGCATGACCGCCTGAATGTATTGGATCGCGATGTCCTGGTCGCGAAACCTGTGACCGATCCCGACGAGGATCCTTACGTCACGCCTGGGGCTCCCGACGCATCGCGGTTATGGCGAGCGATCGTCGATGATCATATGCCGCCCGAAGAACCGCTCTCGGACGAAGACAAGGCGACGATCAAACAATGGATTGAAACGGGAGCCGAATGGACGCTATCGACTGAGCGTTCGTTTGTTAGTGAATACGAGGTGTTGCAAGCCATCTCGAGCGATTTGTTTCAGGTCCGCCGTCAAGAACGTAAGTTTCAGCGGTATTTTTCGCTGACCCATATTCACAATAACCGGAAGGTTCCCGACGAAGATTTGCAGATTTACAAAGCTGCTTTATCCAAGGCATTAAATAGTATGAGTCGGCAATCCGCGATCGCGTTGCCACGCTCGATCAATGATTCGGATACCGTGTTTTGTATTGATCTGCGGGATTACGGTTGGCAAGAGTTTGGGGTGTGGGATGAGCTGCTGGAGCTGTATCCCTATGGTCTAAAGCCGGGTACCGTCGATGGATTGGAGCAATACGAAAAAATCGAAGAGCTATTCGGTGCCGATGGATTTGATGGGGTAACCCATTTTCGCGCCGATTGGTTTGTGACGCATGCTACACGGCCACCGCTGTATCACAAGTTGGCAGATATTCCGGCTACCGAACAGGAGTTGTTGAAACGTGTTAACGTGGACGTTCAGCAAAGTTTTAAGCTAGGCATATCGCGACGCGCTGGGTTGTTCCAGAGTGGAGTGTCCGCCCAGAACCGATTGATTGAATACCATTCGTCTCAAAATGGAACCTTTTGGCTCAGCTACGACTTTCAACGCAATAGCCCCCGCAGCAATCTCGCTCGCTTTCCTCTTGGCCCTAAATTTGAAGGGAACCCGTTTGATTCGGTGGCTTTTGAACACGCCGGGGGCGAAATCATTTGGAATCTCCCCAACGGGCTGCATGCCTACATGCTTGTCGATGCCAAAGGGGAACGGATCGACCGTGGCCCGATCGACATCGTTTGGGACTCGAAAAACGTGGCGGGGACGCCCGAGATCGTCAATGGGATTTCTTGTATCAGTTGCCATCGGCACGGCATGATTCCGATCGACGACTTTGTCCGCAGTGGGAATGCTTTGGAGAGCGCGGAAGCAAGACGCAAGGTTCAGGAACTCTATGCAACCCCCGCGGACCTACTGGCTGCACTCAACGATTCCAAGGTCGCATATTTGAGCAAGCTGAAGGCGGCGGTCGGAACCTATCTGCAGGTAGGTAAGAACAAGGACCGCCCGATCGAGGATTTTGAAGAACCGATCAGCCGTGTGGCGCGACTTTATGATCGCAATTTGGATCTGGAAGCAGCGGCACGAGAATTGGGGTATGAATCGATCACCGATCTGAAAAATCAAGTCTTCAGCGGCGGCCTGTTCTCGCTCGGGTTAGGCCCCTTGGCGATCGAAGGGGGGACAGTTAAACGTGCCGAATGGGAATCGAGGGAGGCTACCGTTTCCGTCTTTCAGCAGGCAGCATCGGAGTTGCGAATCGGCAGCCCATTTAACAATTAAGTGAACTGAAACTCGACACCAGATTTCAATAATTTGCTGTCCGGTTGCGACCGCTAATACGCATTTATCCATCAGCGAGCGAATGACGCCGCAATTAACAGGAACTCAAGGACCAAAATCATGCATACTCTCAAATTGCTTGCTGCCGGTTTGCTTCTATGCACCGCATTGCCAGTCGGTACGGTTCGGGCTCAATCGCTTGATGATGCTATCAAGAACATGTCCGATGATATCGCAGTGTTTTTGGAATCGCGGGAAAAGACGAGTGTGGCGATCGGTGAATTTGATGGTCCTGATGGAAGCACCGCAGGGCGAGCGATCCAGCAGAAGTTGAAAGAGAATCTGCTGGCCAATAACCTGGAGATCAAGAAGTTGGGTGCCAGGATGAAAATCCGCGGCAGCTTTTCGCTCGATTCGCAATCGAGCTTTTCGATCGCGACGATTCGCTCGACTCTGGTCGATGAAAACGGTCGCGAAATGTCAGGTTATCGCGAACGGGTCAAGTTGGCCGAAGTGACATCCTTGGAAGATCTCAGCCGAATCTTCGGACTAACAGCGGATCTGGTGGCCGAACAAAATGGCGAATCGGATGACGCGGACGCGACAAGCGGATCTGCCAAAGACCAAGACTCCGATGCAGCGACTTTATTGACCAGCGTTTCAAAAGCCGTGACCAAAAAGGTTTCCAACGCGATCAAAACGCCAGGTTTCAGTTATCACGGCAACGACAAATCGAAGGTCAAAGCCAGCGACAGTAGCGATTTTGTTGTTCAACTGCGTCGTTGCCCTAGAGATTCGACGGTCTTTACGCCTGTTGATGTGCTCGATGAGGGGGGCTTTGCGTTTGCCCCTCTGGAAGATGGCGACAGGTATCAGGTCGTGGTCACGAACAATTCCGATCACGATATCGCTGCGAAAGTATCGATCGACGGAGTCAATAGTTTTTATTTCTCCGGGAACCCAGGATTTAAAGCGAACGGTTCGTGGGTGATTGCCGCAGGGCAATCGGGGGTGATCAAAGGCTGGTATCTCAACGCACACGAATTGGCTGAGTTCTTGATTACGAGTGATGAAAAGGATGCCAAGCTGCCCGATCCGCTTGATCTCGGAACCGTGACCGTTCAGTTCTTTCACGCTTGGGCTCACAATACGCCGGTACCGAAGGTCGAACTGTTGGCCAAAAACGACCGCGGCCAATTGCAAACGACTCAAGGTGCAGTCATTGGTCAACAGAGTGGTGAGGTGCGGCGTCACTTCGGGAAAACGTTACTTGCTTCGGTTAGTATTCGATACTCGAATCCAGATGATCTTCCAGAAGGGCCCGGTCTGTAACCGTTGCCCATAACGTGCTGCGCGATTTGCTCCATGCATCGAAATGATGCGTGGAGCTTCGCGGCGTGGGCGGAGGCGTTCTTTGCTCAATTGATAATTTCTGAAATAGCAAGACTTTGACTTGGAGAATCTCTTATGTTGTCTCACCTGAAAAATGTCGCTCTCACCGTTGTGGCGATTGGAATGCTTTCGCAATTCGCAATTCATGACGCGGAAGCACGTTATGGTGGTCGGCAGTACTACAGCAGTTGGTCGTATCAGCCGGCGCGTTCGTATCACTACACCCGCTATTACTACAAGCCTGTCACCACGGCGACTTCTTACAGTTACCACTACTGCATCTCCTATCCTTCGCAACCTCGTTACGTTTATTACTACAACCCTGTTTCTCGGCAGTATTGGGGACGCTACGACTTGGAAGGTACTGAAGGGGCACAGTATTCGTTGCTAGCGGAAAAGGATCGCAAGAAAAATCTTGAAGACATTCCTGAAAGCGCGTTTCCCGCTCCCGCAGCGATGCCGCAGATTCCTGGTTCCAAGGATGGGGTCGCGATTGAACCCATCAAGGAAAAGCCAGGCGACGAACCTAAAGATCTGCCCGTCGCAAAGTAGTGAGTTGGTTCTTCGGTTACTCACGTTTTAAGTTGTTAAAAGCGGGATGTGTTCACATCCCGTTTTTTTGTGAATTGCCAGAGCGTGATGCGGGTCGCGTCACACGAGTTGCCCAACCTTGCTCGTTGATTATGTTTTTACGATCGCTCCCTTTTGCTGTCGCTATCGCGGTCTTCACGCTCCAGTTGTGTCCTGTCCGGTCTGCGGAGGGGCAAGACCGACCTCGTTTTTTTGTCGATCGGCAAGGTCCTCGCCAAAACGTCGAACAGCTGATTTTTTCAAACGATTCCCAACGTTTGCTTGCGTGCGGTTTTGATAAGTCGGTGCACGTCTGGGATGTGGGGGCCAATGCGAAGTCGTCGCCGGAAGCGACCGATAAAATTGCCTTCGTCAAATCTTTGCGTTGGGAGATCGCTCGAGGAATTCGTGGCGTGATTCGTTGTCTGGCGGTTGCTCCCAAGGGGGATGAGCTTGCGATCGCAGGCTATAGCGCTCGCGCGCAACCTGGCGACATTATTTTGATGCGTGAAGGAGACGGTAGCGTGATCGCATCGCTCCCCACACCTGCGGCTCGCGCACAGAATATCGCCTTGGCAGGACACACTCGACCGGTCCTTTCACTCGATTTTTCGCCTTCAGGCAACCGTTTAATCTCCTCCGACTTGGCTGGCGAAGTTATTGTTTGGACGTCCGCTGGTAATCGAGAAAACTGGACGCGAAGCCAATTGTTCGCCGAAGAGGGAGGCGATGATGCGCGTCAACAGATCGTTCGGTTTCTAAGCGAAGACGAAGTCTTGGTCGTTCGGCCCCGTGGCGATCAACGTATTGTGCAACGAGTCGATGTGCAGACCAAGGCGCAGAACACTGTTTCCGATTCGCAATCAACCCAAGTCGGAGCGTTAGCGGTAAGCAACGACCGCACGCGTTGGATGCACGCGGATTGGAACGGGAACGTACGGATTCGTCGAGCGGTTGACGACCGGGTCGAGTTCCAGTTTAGGACGCGGTTGCCGATCGTGCTGGATGCGGCATGGGGACCGCACGATTTGCTTGCCATCGTTTCCAGTGAAAATTCACAGGGAAAAGGTGCCGGCATGTTGGAACTTTGGGATGCCGGGCGTCAGCAGGCCTTGGACCAAGTGACGATCTCGAATGTTTCGCGTGTTCGTGCCGTTGCCATCAGTCCCGATGGGCAACGATTAGCGACTCACAGCGAGGACAGCGGTGAGACGCTTGTCTATCGCTTGCGAGACGACGATGGGAACCTGCTCGCGAAACCGCTCAGTGACGGTACGCCAGCACGTGTTTCAGGAAGACATCGAGAGCTCGAAAAACTCTCCATTGCGGCCGATGGTTCGGGGGTTACTTTTAATCGTGTGAATGATCCCCAGCGATTTTTATTGGAATATGAAACGGGGACTGTTCAGGCATTGGCAAAACCGATGCCATCGATTGAGGTTGAAAGTCATGGTTGGCAACCAACCATCGACGCTGCCGATGGCTGCCATGTCCTATTGAAATTGAATAATGTTGTGGCCGGAACTATCCGGTTGCATCCGACCGATCAGGGGCCTGCGCAATCTGCCTGCCTTGTTCCCGATGCACAAGGGAATCCAATCGCCGTTGCGCTTGGCACCAGTAATTCCAATGGCGTTTTTGTCTATTCGCTGCCAAGGGATGGAGAATCGCCGCGGTTGCTGAGATATCTCCGCGACCACGCTGATTCAGTAGTGGACCTGGTGGCCACGACTAGCGGCGACTTATTGGTATCAGCCTCCGACGATCAGACGCTGAAATTGTGGAGTCTTCGTCGGTTGGATTGGAGCCCCGTGGAGTTTCCCAATGCGTCGCACTGGGGAGCGGTGTTTGCGATTCAGGCTGGTAAAGTCAGGGTTGCCGAATTGCATCCTGACGGCGTCGCTGCGGCGCGTGGTTTAGAGGTGGGCGACGTGATCGACCGGATTCAGGGTTACGATGCCAACGATTCGCAGCGGATTATCGATGCGGTGTTTTCACGTGTCGGAGCGGAACAGACACTTGCGACTCTAAACGCCGTGTCGGTTCTCAAACAGAACCTAATCCAAGCGACCAGCGTCCGTGGTGTCAAAAAGGCGTTTGTGATCGTGCCTGCTTGGGAGCCGTTGGTGAGTGTGGTTGTCGACTATCGCGATGAATGGGCGATTTGGGCACCCCGTGGATATTTCAATGCCTCCGCCGCCGACGGAGGCGATCTGTTTGGTTGGCAGATCAACCAAGGGCAAGACAAGACGCCGCGAATCCTGAAAGGCAGTTCGTTTCAAAAGGAGTTTGAGCGTCCCACTGTGATACAGAGGATTCTGCAGAATGCGACGATTCAAGGAGCACTGGCTGGAATCGACACTCAGGCGTCCATCGGATTGACAGCTAGTCAGATTCCGAAAGTCCGAATTGTTGCTCCCGCGGTTGGAAGCGAACTGAAAGCTGGGAGCAAAACACAGATTGTTGCTGAAATTGTCTTTCCGCAGGGGGCTTCTGACGGTTTCGACGTGCGCGGCGAAATCAGTGGCCAATCGATGGGGGCACCCGTTCGCATTTTCAGGGCTGGTGCAACGCACACCTACACTTGGTCGGTGTCGCCACGTGAGGATTTGAATCGGATTCGCGTCTTTGCCAGCGAACGCAATGGTGCATTGCGGAGCTTGTTTGCCGAAGATATTCGCCAGTATCGAGGGGAGCCGGCGAAGTCCGATCCCTACCGTTTGCATGTTCTTGCTTTGGCGTCAGAGGACTATGCGCTAAGCAGTACCGATGGCAATCGATCGGGATTTGCCAAGCTGGAGTTTCCGATCGACGACGTGTCGGATTTCGTGAAGTCCCTTCAGGAGAAGCAGCGGCAGAAGCTTGGGCGTTTTACCTTGGGGGACGTGATTCAATTGGAGGACGACGAGATCACGCGGCAATCGGTTCGTGACGCGATCGATCGCTTGATACAAAATCGAACTCAAGACGATGTTATCCTTGTCTATCTTGCTGGGCACGGAACCACGGAGGATGGACGCTTTTATTACGTCACGACTCAGGTGAAAACGGGTGATTCGCAGGACATCCGCAGCAGAGGGCTGCCGTGGGATGAATTGGAGCGAATCTCGCGGTTTCAGGGACGGGTGATCTGGCTGATCGACACCTGTCACAGTGGATCGGTGGTCGATGCCAAGAGCAGTGTGCGGAGCGCGAAGAGCACGGGGAATCTTGTCTTTGCTGCGGCTACGGGAGGGGCGGCAGCGTTCGAGTATCCGGCCTTGAAGCACGGTGTCTTTTCTTATTGCGTGCTGCAAGGGCTCGATGGGAAAGCCGATGGTGCACTTGACGCAAGCCGTTCTGACGGCGAGGTTTTTGTCGATGAATTGATCGGATATGTGAAGCAAACCGTTATGGAGATCACGGGAGCTCAGCAGCGCCCTGTTGCGACTCCCGCCGAATTGCAAGATCTAATTCTGCCGTTGGTCCGAGTGGAATAAATTGGCGTCCGGGGCTTAAGACGTGCCATATCGCTGAACGGATGTGAGTTCGTGCGTTACCACGCGCTGAACAAAAGTTGCCAAGTGGCTGTCCACTATTGATCCAAGATTCGTATTCTCTGTTTGTAGTGAATGCAAACTGAGGATTTATCCGATGGGTCACGCCGTTAAAATGCTGGTTGTCATCTTTGTTGTTGCGATGTTTCCCAAGCTGGGCTGCGCTCAAACGCTCGGCGGCGAGATTTCAAAGATGACACAACAACTTGTGTCGTTTCTGAATGATGAGGGATACGATGCCGTCTTTCTGGGAAGTTTCGATCGACAGTTCGAAACCGAAATGGGCCGCGATATTCACCGTCAATTCGAAGAACAACTCATTGCCAACTCGATTGTTGTTCTCGAAGAACCTAGGAGTTTGCAACTACTAGGGGACTTTACGGTTTGCGAGCAGACGATGCATTCCATCGTAACCCTCAAGGTTGAGGTACGTAATTCCCAAGGCCGCGTGTTGAACCAATACCGCAAACGCGTGAAGGTTCTTCATGCGTCATCAGATGCCACGGTTGTTGCAGTTGGCCGGAATGGATCGGTGTACCCGTGATGAAGCCCAGTGTTGTTTATGCACTTTTGGCGATATTCGCGAATCAATAGGCATCGACCCCGAAATCGGGGGCGATGCCTTGGCGTTGCCGTTTGCTTTAGACCGAGAATTCGGTCAGCAGTTGATTGAACTCGCCACCAACCCGTTGGATTTCTCCTCCGGCTTGTTTGGTCGCGTTCACTTCACGGCTGGTTTCGGTCGCAATCGTGCTGACCTCGGCGATCTTTTCGGCCACTTCTTGGGCGGCGGAAACGCTTTGTTCAACACCCGCGGAAACCGCTTCGGTGTTGTTGGCGATTTCGCTCAATTGTCCCACGACCGTTTGAATCGCCTGCTCCTGTTCGGCGGCCGACATCGAAATCTCGTCCGCTTTGTTGGTGACCAGTTGCGAGACCTCTTCGATCGATTTGATCGAAGCGACGACGCGTTCTGCAATTCGTTGAATCGATTCGATCTCGTCGCGAATGCCAGTCGTCGCATCGGAAGTGCGGCGAGCCAGTTGTTGGACCTCGGTCGCGACGACTGCAAATCCTCGCCCCGCTTCTCCCGCTCGACTCGATTCAATCGTCGCATTGAGAGCCAGCAGGTTTGTCTGGCCTGCGATGTCTTCGATCAAGTCGACGATCTTGCCAACACCAGCCGTTGCGATTCCAAGTTCGCGAATTCGCTCGCTGCCATCGGCTGCTAGCGAAGAGGCCTGTTTAGTGATCGTGACCGCTTCGGTCGAATTCTTGGCGACACTTTCGGCGTTGGCGCTGATTCGCGATGTCGCCGTGGTGACGCTTTGCACGCTGGTTCCGACCTGTCGCAGCGATTGTCCCATGCTTTGCATCGCGACGTTCATCTGTTCGGCAGCGGCGGCCACCGTGTTGCTGCGCAGGCTGGTGTTCGAAGCGGCTCCTTCCACGCGGACCGCGGTTTCGCTGAGTCCGCCGGAGACTTCGTTCAGCTCTTGCGACGTGTGCTGCATCTTGAGAATCATGCCTCGCATCCGTTCGGTCAACGCGTTGACTCCCGCTTGCAAACGGCCGACTTCGTCTTCGCTGGTCACATCCAGCTTGGTTCGCAAGTCTCCCGATACCAGTCGCGCGAACGCATCGGTGCATTTCAGCAACGGTTTGATCAGCGAGTAGTTCAGCAGCCAGGCGAGGATCGCACAGCAGACGCCAAGTGCACATGCGATGACCATCGCTCCATTAAAGACCGCTGCCTTGGCGGCGGCGTTGGAGGCGTCCAGCGACTGAGTCACCTCATAGGCACCGTGGAGATCGCCGACGGCAAGATTCTCCATGTGGTAACCGGTGGGGTCGAGCCCTTCGTCGTTGTTCCACAGTTCCTTGCTGGTCTTTGGATCGCCGTGACAGAGCATGCATTCGCTGGTCAAGCGAATTGGGCGGAAGTAGCGAACCGCATTTTTCTCTTTGTCGATGACCGAATAGAAGGTTCGTTTGGGGTCCGCGGCAAACAGGTTAAGTGCTTCGCTCTCGATGGCATCGGGTTCGTTCGAGGGATTTCGCGGATTGAACTTCGGTGTCTTGAATTCGTAACCACCCTCTTTGGCGCGACGCATGACGGCGGTCCAAGCGGTGACGATCGGGACGGTGTCGAGGACCTTGTCGGTCTCTCCTTTTTCAGCAAATTCGGCGAGCATTTCCTGAGAGAAGACGCCCGATTTCCATTTGTCTTCCATCCCTTGTCGAACCGATTCCGCGGTGTCGACGATGCGACTCGCTTGAGTCAGCATCTCGTTGTGCGCAGTTGTCTTGACTCGGGAGTTGAAGATCCACAAAAAGACCGCTCCCAGACCCAGCAACATTACCGCAACGATGCCCAGCAATTTTGATCGTATTCCAATGCGTTGAAACCACTTCATCGTCCTGCCCCTTTTTTCCTAGACTCTTAGTTCTGGTTTGTGATTGTTTCGTGCCGACACCAAAAAATTGCGCGGCCATCGTTAAACTAGGTGAATCATAGGACGCCGATGAAAACTTGGTGTCTGGCGGGCTGCTCTGGATCTCTTGCAGGGCAATTTTCTCTGGGGTCGGCTCTTGCAATCGTTACAGTGGGTTCAAGCGGAACGTTTGTAACCAGACGGCGATCCGCAGGATGAGCGGCGTGGGGCGGTGCGCTAGCGACGGCGAAATGCGTCGTGTGAAGAAGGGGGCGAAAGCGACCGATTCACGGTTCGACTAGACGCTGCGTTGGTTTGATGGCAGCCAACCCATCGCGGACGCTATCGTTTTAGCGACCGCCGGCGTCTTGGACACATGCCCAAGACGCTCTGTTTTCAGCGTCTGCTGACGAGGCCAGCCCCACGCGATTGCGGGGGCAAAAAAATGCCGGATAGTTTTAGTAAGGGCGTGGCGAGACGCGGCCTTGCACTCGGCTTGGCAGACCGTGGATTCGCAGGAAGCCTTCGGCGTCGTCTTGGTTGTACGATCCGCCACCTTCCATCGTCGCGATCTCTTCGTCGTACAAGCTGTTCGGGCTCTGGCGACTGCTGACGATGATGTTCCCCTTGTACAGCTGCAGCGTGACGCTGCCGGTGACCGGCTTGCGGGCTTCGTTGATGAAGGCCAACAGGGCATCGAACTTCGGTGTGTACCAGAATCCGTAGTAGACCATTTCGGAGACGTCGACGGCCAGCTTGTCGCGCAAGCGAACCAGGTCGCGATCGAGGGTCAGTTGTTCGATGTTTAGCAACGCGTCGTACAGGACCGTCATGCCGGGAGCTTCATAGACGCCGCGGCTCTTCATCCCGACAAATCGGTTTTCGATCATGTCGATCCGGCCGACGCCGTTGCGTCCGCCGATCTCGTTCAACGATTCAACCATCTCCAGGGCGCTGACGGTCTTGCCGTTCAGAGCGACCGGGACGCCGGCTTCAAAGTCGATCGTGACCTCTTCGGGCTTGTCGGGTGCCGCTTGCGGGCTGACGGTCATGCCGAAGTCGACAAGTTCGACGCCGTTGACAGTCAGGTCTTCCAGTTGGCCGGCTTCGTAGCTGATGTGCAGCACGTTTTCGTCGCTGCTGTACGGCTTCGCCGACGACGCTTTAACCGGGATCCCCTTCTCTTCGCAGTAGGCGATCAATTCGGTGCGGCCGGGGAACAGGTCGCGGAACTCTTTGATTCGCCATGGGGCGATCATCTCGATCGAAGGGTCCAAAGCTTCGGCAGCCAATTGGAAGCGGCATTGGTCGTTCCCCTTGCCGGTGGCGCCGTGAGCGTAAGCGGTCGCACCGACTTCGCGAGCGACTTCCAGCATGACTTTGCTGATCAGCGGCCGTGCGATCGAGGTGCCCAGCAGATAGATGCTCTCGTATTTAGCTTGCCACGAGAGGACGGGGAAGGCGAAGTCGCGGCACAATTCTTCGCGAACGTCGACGATCCGAGCCGATTTGGCTCCCGCATCTTGAGCCTTCTTCAGCGTCGCAGCGCGATCTTCGCAAGGTTGTCCGAGGTCGACGTAGACCGCGTGAACTTCGTATCCCTGATCTTGCAGCCAGCCTAAGATGACCGATGTATCGAGACCGCCGGAGTATGCCAATACACAGCTTTTCATGATTCGTTATGCTTTCTAAGAGGCGTCAGATGTTGGCGGACCAAATAAACGAGAGCCGGGTCCGCAGCGATCGATCGCGATTTTAATTGTTCTTCGGGCCAGCGTCGGGACCACCTTGGTTTCGGTTTGCCCGGCCACTGCCTCGATTGATCGCGATTTACGGCGTTTATCCAGCACATTGTGCTTCCCATTGCCCTGCCCTGACAAGCGGACCTTATTCAAAACATGAAGCCAATTTCCGAATTACTGCGATCCCTGGCCGCCGGAGAGATCTCCGTCGAGCAGGCCGAGCAATCGTTGGCGTCGCGAGAGATCGAAGCGATCGATGGAGCGACGGTCGATCGCGGTCGCAAGGCCCGCTGCGGGTTCGGCGAAGTCATCTATGGCGAGGGGAAGTCGGCCGATTTGATCGTCCGCGTCGCCGAAAAGCTGCTCGAACTGAGCCCCTCGGTGCTGGTCACCCGCTTGGCCGCCGAAGTTTTTGCCGAGATCCAGGTTCCCCACTGGCAGATGCATTACTCCCCCCAGGCCCGGACGCTGCGGATCGCTCGGACGGCCGAGGCGTTGGCGGTTGTCGAGGAATCGTCGTCGTCGCTTCGCCCGATTGCTGTCGTCACCGCCGGGAGCACCGATGCGGCGGTTGCCGAAGAGGTGGCTGAGACGTTGACCTGGATGCGCGTTCCTTTTCGCGTGCTGACCGACATCGGCGTCGCCGGGCCGCAGCGGTTGCTGGCCAGCCTGCCGGCGCTGGAAGGTTGCGCCGCGGCGGTTGTGGTCGCGGGGATGGAAGGGGCGTTGCCGAGCGTTGTCGCCGGGCACGTTCCGTATCCCGTGATCGCGGTCCCGACCAGCGTTGGATATGGTGCGTCGCTGGGCGGTATCACCGCGTTGTTGTCTATGTTAACAAGTTGTGCGTCGAACGTTTCGGTGGTGAACATCGATGCCGGCTTCAAAGGTGGCTACGTCGCCGGGCTGATCGCCTGCGGTCAACAAGCCCCTCCGCAATCCGATGGTGAATGAAATGACAACTCGCTCCCCTGCCCTGCCCCAACTGGCACCTCGCGACGCCGACAGCCATAAAGGCGACTACGGCAGGGTCTTGTTGATCGGCGGTTCGCCCGGAATGGCCGGTTCGATTTCGCTGTCGGCGAGCGCGTCGATTCGATCGGGAGCCGGGTTGGTGACGGTGGCGGTTCCGCGCCGCTGTCTGGAAACCGTTGCTGGATATGACCGCTGTTATATGACGGTCGCTCTTCCCGATGACCTCAAGGGTTTTTATGAGCTAGCCGCGTCGCGAGTCGCCCAGCTTTCCGAATCGGCGACAGTCTTCGGCTGCGGTCCGGGGATGCGAACGGGCGTTGGAGCCGAGGGGATCGTGAAGACGTTGTGTTCGCAAGAGAGCGACAAGCCGCTGGTCTTCGATGCCGATGCCCTGAATTGTTTGTCGCAGTGCGACGACTGGAAATCGATGCTCGCACCGCGGATGATCCTGACGCCTCATCCCGGCGAATGGGAGCGGTTGAGTGGCGTGGCGGCCAGCGATCGGAAGGCTCAGGAGGCCGCGGCGGTCGAGACGGGCAAGGCGACCGGTGCGACGATCGTCTTGAAGGGCTCGAAGACGTTTGTCACCGATGGCAAGAAATCGGTTCACAATTCGACAGGCAATCCGGGGATGGCCAGCGGCGGTAGCGGCGACGTGCTGACGGGCGTCTTGTGCGGCCTGTTGGCTCAAGGCCTAGCGGTTTTCGAAGCCGCTCATTTGGGAGTCTTCGTCCACGGCCGGGCGGGCGATTTGGCGGCTGAATCGGTGGGGCAGATCAGTCTGACGGCCAGCGATCTGTTGCAGCATTTGCCGGCGGCGTTCATGTCGCTGTCGGATCAATAGGGCTGCAATTTCCGCGACCAAACGGTGGGCGGTGGGCATCAGCGGCTTCGCAGTGCATAATCGACCGACGTTTTTACCGCCCTCCCCTACCCTGTTCTGGCCTCCGACGGACGTTGATAAATCTGTGAAATTGATTCGTGATCTCGATCAGGCATCGCAAGTTGCTCGAGGAGGTGCCATCAGCATCGGCAATTTCGATGGCGTTCACCGTGGGCATGCGGTTCTGCTGAAACAATTGCGTCAGCTGGCCGATGAAGTGGGCGGGCCGGCGGTGGTGCTGACCTTCGATCCGCATCCCTCTTCGCTGCTGCGACCCGACCAGGCGCCGGTCCCGCTGACCTGGATCGAGCGACGTGCGGATCTGCTGTATCGGCTGGGAGTCGATCGCGTGATCGCATGCCGTCCGACCGCGGAACTGCTTGGGCTTTCGGCTACCGACTTTTTTCAGCAGGTGATCCGCGAACGGTTGGATTGCCAGGCGATGGCCGAAGGACCGAATTTCTACTTCGGCAAAGATCGCCAAGGGGACGTCGAGATGCTGGGCCAATTGTGCCAGCGTGCCGCGATCCCGCTGCGGATCGTCGAACCCTTGGATAATCAAGGGCAGATGGTTTCCAGCACGATGGTTCGGGCAGCGATCGCCGACGGGCAGATCGAAGCGGCCAACGCGATGCTGACCGCACCATATCGAATCTCGGGCCTGGTCGCTGTGGGTTCACAGCGTGGCGCGGGACTCGGCTTTCCGACGGCGAATCTCTCCGATTTGCAGGTCCTTGCGCCAGCCGCAGGGGTTTATGCGGGGCAGACTTGGGTGGGCGGAACCGCATATCGTGCGGCGATTCACATCGGCCCAAACTTGACATTTGACGAGGGCCAATGCAAAGTCGAGGTTCATCTGTTAGATTTCACGGGTGATTTGTACGGCGAAAGACTGGAAGTCCAATTCAACCGGCGAGTCCGTGGCATCGTCAAGTTCGCCTCTGTCGATGACCTTCGCAATCAACTCGGGCGCGATATCGCGACGGTTCGGAACGAACCGCTCTCGTGATTCCCTCGCTGCCCTGTTATCCATTTCCACCTCAATCTAAGTACACGATCGGACCCTCGTATGCCCGTCAATTGGAAAAAGTTCAAAGACACCATCGCCCACTACGAGAACTTTGTTTTAACCAGCCACATCCGCCCCGATTGCGATGCGTTGGGGAGCGAGTTGGGAATGGCGGAGGTGCTGCGAGCGGTCGGCAAGAAGGTGCGGATCATCAACGCCCACGATACGCCTCCCGGTCTGCAGTTCTTGGATCCGGCGGGCAACATCGAAGTCCTGCGTCGACATGTCGAAGCCGAAGACATTGAAACCGACTGCATCATGGTCTTGGACACCAGCGCCTGGGCTCAATTGGGGGCGATGGCTCAAGTTGTCGAAGAGACCCGCGCCGACAAATTGATCGTCGATCATCACTTGGGTGAAGACGATATGGGAGCGTTGTTGTTCAAGGACACCAGCGCCGAAGCGACCGGTCATTTGGTCGTTCAAGCTGCCGATGCCTTGGGCGTGCCGTTGACCAAGAAGATGGCGATGCCGTTGTACGCAGCGATCGCAACCGATACCGGTTGGTTCCGCTTCAGTTCGACCAGCGCCGACACCTACCGCTGCATCGCTCGCTTGGTCGACGCGGGCGCGTCGCCGACGGAGATCTACGGCGATCTGTACGAACGCGACACGCTTGGCCGAGTGAAATTGCGCGGCCGAATTTTGTCGCGGACCACCGCGGAGCTCGGCGGCCGATTGGTCTACACCTGGGTTCTGGCGGAAGACTTTGAGAAGACCGGCGCGTTGCCTAGCGACACCGAGGATGCGATCAACCTAACGCTTGCGATTGCCGGCACCGATGCCGCTGTGATCATGATCGAACAGCTGAAGGGAGGCTTTAAGTTGAGCTTCCGCAGTCGCTGCGAAATGAACTGCAACGACGTCGCCCGCGTCTTCGGCGGCGGCGGCCACAAAGCCGCAGCCGGCGCATTCATCGAAGGCAACATCGAAACGGTGAAAGAAAAAGTCCTGCCCGTCGTGATGGAAATGATGAAGTAATTCATCGCGGCGAACATTCCGCTTTGCTCGCGGCGTGGTGGCTTGGCAGAATAAAAGGATTCGATGGCGATATCGAATTCTTGATTCTGCCAGAGGTGAAGTGCCATGCCGATCTATGTGGATGCGGAGATCCAGGTATTCTCGGAGCCTGAGTTTCATTCGCTGGCCGAACGGGTTGTTGGTATCGCGTTTGACGTCCATCAATCTTTTGGACGTTTGCTGGACGAAGAGATCTACAAGAATGTGATCTCTGGCCGTTGTCACGCTGCGGGAATTGTTCCGGCACGGCGTGAAGTGGAAATCGTCGTCCAGCACGACGATTTTCGAAAATCGTATTTCATGGACAGCTTGCTCGCTAACGGCCTGATGGTCGAGGCGAAGGTGGTCGAGGAGCTTGCGGATGTTCATCGGGCCCAGGCGATCCACTATCTATTGCTGACCGGCATGCATCATGGACTGCTGCTTAATTTTCGGCCGGGGAAAGTGGAGAAGTGGTTCGTTTCGACGTCGCTTGATTTGAACGAGCGGCGGCGGTTTGAGATCGACGATTCCGATTGGCAGCCACGCACCGTTGCAAGTCGAAAGCTTCGGCGACTTGTCGAAGATCTGCTGCTCGACTGGGGAGCCTTTCTGCAGACTTCACTCTATCGACAAGCGATCACTCACTTTTTTGGTGGCCCTGAGATCGCGTTGCGTCGCGTTCCTGTTTACGACGCCGGGCGGCAGGTGGGCACTCACGAAGTCTGCATGCTGGAAGAAGGTACTGCAGTGGCTGTTACCGGTTTAAGTTCCGGTCAACCTGCAATGGCCGATCATCTTCGTCGGTTTCTCTGGCACACCGATCTAACAACCGTGGACTGGGTTAACCTCGACAAACACCAGATCACCTTCCGGACAATAACAGTTTAACGCGGTCTCTTGAAAAGAAGAAGCAGGATGATGTTGGCAGAATGATGGGGCGGTAGGATTTTAGGTGAATGAATTGGCAGACTGCGCCAATACTCTGTCGCCCAAATTGCAATAGAAGCAACCTTTGTAGCTGTCTACTTAGAGAATTGCTTTCTTATTATTCTGCCCCCATCATTCTGCCACTTGTTATTGCCTGATTCGCTCGGCAGGAATGCAGTGTAGGTTGGCAGGATGATTGGGGCAGAATGATCCGGCGGTAGACTTTTTTAGGATGAATGGGCAGAACGTATCAAAGCTCATCCGTCTGCATCGCAACTAAGCCATTCTTCGTTAGACATCTGCTTGAAACCGTTTCTTATCATTCTGCCCCCATTATTCTGCCACTTGTTATTGCCTGATTCGCTCGGCATGAGTGCTTTGTGGGTTGGCAGAATGATTGGGGCAGAATGATCCGGCGGTAGGATTCTTTAGGATGAATGGGCTGGCCGTATCAAAGCTCATCCGTCTGCATTGCAACTAAGCCGTTCATCGTAGGCATCTGCTTGAAACCGTTTTTTATCATTCTGCCCTCATTATTCTGCCACTTGTTATTGCCTGATTCGCTCGGCAGGAATGCTGTGTAGGTTGGCAGGATGATTGGGGCAGAATGATCCGGCGGTAGATTTTTTAGGATGAATGAATGGGCAGGACGTATCAAAGCTCATCCGTCTGCATCGCGACAAAGCCATTCTTCGTAGACATCTACTTGGAATCGTTTCTTATTATTCTGCCCCCCATTATTCTGCCACTTGTTATTGCCTGATTCGTTCGGCAGGAATGCTGTGTAGGTTGACAGGATGATGGGGGCAGAATGATCCGGCGGTCGGCTTTTTTAGGATGAATGGGCAGACCGTATCAAAGCTCATCCGTCTGCATTGCAACTAAGCCGTTCTTCGTAGACATCTACTTGGAACTGGTTCTTATTATTCTGCCCCCATTATTCTGCTACTTGCTATTCCCCGATTCCTCATTTGCCTCAGCATCGGTCGGTTTAGCCGCCGAAGCCGCTGTAGCGTCGGACGCCGCGGGCGTACATGACTCGGCAGACGATGATTAGGAAGACGACCCAGCCGGCTTCGATCAGTAATTCCTGCCCGAGTTCATCGGGTGGGATCTTGCCTAAGAAGACCGCGGCGGGAAAGTAGGCTAGGTATTTCAGCGGCAGTAGCTGGACGAACCATTCGATTTCGTCGGGCAGTAGCGTGATCGGGAACATGTGGCCCGACAGGAAGAAGCTGAACAGCATGTAGATGAACAGCAGCGAGCTGACTTCGAGGAACCAGAACCCGATCAGTCCGATCGCCGCTTCTAAGAAGAACCCGATCAAGAAGCCCATCACGAGCGTGGCGGCAAAGGCGGCGATGATCGTCGGATCGGGCCAGCCGTCGACAAAATAGCTGCGGCATAAAAAGAAGACGAGTACAAAGGGCAGCGTGGCGACTGAATAGTAGGCGACTTTGTGGGCGACGCGGCCCAGCAGCAAGAAGCCCAACAGATCGATCGGTTGGATCATGAACTTCTTGATCTCGCCGTCGCGGATCTGCCTCGCGATCCCGCTCGATAAGCCCGGCATGCTGCTGAACGCCCGAGCGACCATGGTGATCAAATAATAAGCGACCATGTCGTGGAAGCGGAAACCGCCAAACGTCGTCTCTTCTCCCGGTTGCGCCATCGATGCAAACACCGCCGACCATAAGAAGATCTGCGTGATGATCGGCAGGAATCGCATCAGCGTTCCGAGCGCAAAATCGCCTCGATAGACCAGGCGTTCCTCTAGCGAGATCCGCACGATCATCCACCAGGTCTTCAGGCGTTGGGTGAGCGGTGAGGAGGATTGTGTTGCGGTGGACATGTTTGTCGTTCTTGGGCGTAGCGGCGAAGGGTGCGAACGGATGCAGAGGGATTGCAGCGGTGGGATGTGTCGCTATTGGGAATCGGCGGCGGTCGCTGCCATCGCTTGCTTCTCTTCGTCTCGGACACGATTGAACATGTCGGCGATCGCATCCTCCAGCGGCGGATCTTCGACGACGACATCGTCGATCGGATGCTCGTTGAGCGCCGCTGCCAGTCGCTTGGGAATATCGGTTCGCGCGATCTTGATCTTCGCTTTGGGCAGGTCGATCGACAGGACTTCGCCGATGTTCGTCAGGTCGCCCGGTTGATGCCCTTCGGCAAACTGCAGCGTGACCACCTTGGAACCACTGAACGCATCGACGATCCCGGTCAGCGAGCCGTCGTATTTGATCTGCCCCGAAGCGATGATCACCACGCGTTGGCAGAGCGCGATGATGTCCTTCATGTAATGACTGGTCAGCAGCACCGTCGTCCGCTTTTCCTGCTGATAGTGCCGCAGGAATTGTTGGATGTTGTGTTGAGCGACAACGTCCAGCCCGATCGTCGGTTCGTCCAGGAACAGCACGTCGGGGTTGTGCAGTAGCGCCGCGATCAATTCCATCTTCATCCGCTCGCCCAGCGAAAGTTCACGGACCGGTTGGCCCAGCAAGCGGCGGACGTCCAGCAGATCGGTCAATTCATCCAACGTCCGCTGGAACGCGTTTTGATCGATGCGATAGATCTGTTGATGCAGTCGGTAGGATTCTTGCGCGGGGAGGTCCCACCACAGTTGGTTCTTCTGCCCCATGACCAGAGCGAAGCGGCGGCGGTAGCCATTTTCTCGTTGCCAGGGCGTGTAGCCCATCACTCGAGCGGTCCCCGAGGTTGGGTTGATCACGCCCGAGAGCAGCTTCAGCGTCGTCGTTTTGCCGGCACCGTTGGGGCCCAGGAACGCGACAAATTCCCCCTCGTCAACGGTCAGGTCGATCGATCGAACCGCCTCCACCTCGCGGTACTCGCGATGAAACAGGCCGCGCACGCTGGCCATCAGCCCTTCCTGTTTCTTGTAAACACGGTAAGACTTGGTAAGCTGCTCGATCTCGATGATAGGCATTGGGTGTCGTCGATTGTCGGATGATGTGATTCGTGTGACAGCTGGGTTGCGGTATTCTAAACCGAAGTCCGATCCGCCGCGATTGGCGGTCGGCGGAGCGATCGCCGCTCGGTGTGCTGTCCGATCGAATCGCCGGTTGTTGTTCCTTGTCATTTTGCCAGTAAGTCATGAATCAAGCTTCCCCCCCTGCCCTGCGGATCGGTCTGGGATACGACACCCACCGGATTGGCCCCGCGCGGCCGTTTCTGCTGGGAGGCGTTGAGATTCCCTGGGACCGCGGTCTGATCGGGCACAGCGACGCCGACGTGCTGCTGCATGCGATCACCGACGCGCTGTTGGGAGCGGCGTCGCTGGGGGATATCGGCCGGATGTATCCCGATACCGATCCGGAGAACAAGGATCGCGACAGCGGGGAAATGCTAGCGGAGGCGATGCGTCGCGTTCGCGTCGCCGGTTGGGAGATCGTGAATCTCGACTGTGTCGTCCGAGCTCAGCAGCCCAAGATCTCGCCACACGCCGCGGCGATCTGCGCTCGGATCGCGGAAATCCTTGCAATTTCGGTCGACAGCGTCGGCATTAAGGGGAAGACGGGCGAACACGTCGGCCCGGTTGGACGCCAGGAAGCGATCGAAGCCCGCTGCGTGGCGCTGCTGTATCGGCGATTGGGGTAAGATTGAGATAGGTCCGTGGTGAAGAGTCGACGCAAGCGTATGTGTACCGATCGCACCTGAAAAACATCGCCTGTGTTCTATGCGAAACCTACTGCTTGTCGTCTGCCTGCTGATCGCTGTCGCAGGCGTTGGGTACGCCGTTGTCGTGCTGACGTCTCCCGTCGTTCCGCTCGAACCGCCAGCGAGCGTCGGCATGGGCAGGCAAGCGTTTGAAGCGGGCGACTTTGCAGCCGCGCTTCAGACGGCTAGCGAAGTCCTGGCGACTGAGTCGGCTGGCGATCCGTCAGCTGGAAAGAACAGTGCTGCATTGATGCTCGCCGGCGAAAGCGCCACGCAATTGGGGAAGTACGATCTGGCGATCGACTTCTATTCCCAGGTCCCCGATTCCGCCGCTGAAGCCGCGGTTGCGAACTGGGCGATGGGCGAAGTTCATTTTCATCTGGGGCAAACCAATCCCGCGTTTACAGCGATTGAGAAGAGTCTCGCGTTGGATCCCAAGCTGATGGTTGGGCATCAGCGGATGATCGAGCTGTGTAATGTTCTCGGCCGCAGAAGGGAGTCGCTGCCGAGTCTGATGTACATGTTTCAGGCTCGCCAGTTGAGTCCTGAGTACCTCTTTTATATCGGCAATTTGGCCAAAGAAACCGTGGTCGAGTCGCGGTTGTTGGACTACCTCGCCAAGTCGCCCGGCGACCTGTTGCCGAATCTTGGGCTTGCGCAATTGGCGTTCCTCGACGGTGATCTGGAGCGATCCGATGCGTTGTTGGAGCCATTGCTGAAGCAGCAGCCGGACCTGGTGGAAGCACATGTTTGGGCTGGGATGATTTGGTTGCAGACGCAGCCCGATCGGCTGGAGGAATGGAATGCTGCTTTGCCCGAGGCTGCGGAGACGCATCCGGACATCTGGTTCATTCGCGGGCAATGGTTACGGGCGGACCACGGTCAGGAGGCGGTGCGGTGTATGGCTGAAGCGATTCGCCGCGATCCGAATCACGTGAAGGCGCATCAGGCGATGGCGCAGTTGCTGAATGCCCAGGGAGAGTCTGAGCGGGCGAAGCTGTTTGCCGACAAGGCCGATCGGTTGCAGGAGGTTAATACCACGCTCGAGCGACTGTACGGTTCGCGCGATTCGACAGCGTTGATGCACAAGGCCGCTCAACTCACCTTCGACCTGGGGCGGCTTTGGGAATGTGTCGGTTGGAGCAGCTTGGCAAAATCGGTGGAGCCTGGGATCCGATGGCCTCAAGAGCTGGTCGCGAAGGTCGAGGCGACGGCGCCGGATCCGGAGATGCCGCAAACGCTTGCTTCGGCAAGTTTGGTCGCTGCGAGCGATTGGGTGGAAGAGTATCCGTTGCCCGTGTTTGCAGATCGCGTGATTCGCCGAAGCGATGAAGAAGCGTCGCGGCAGGATTTCGTTGGCAGTTTTGGATTCCGCGATATCGCCGATGAGGTTGGTTTGGATTTCGAGTTCGACAACCACAACAGCGCTGTGCATCAGGGGCATCGCATGTATCAGACCTCGGGCGGCGGGATCGGTGTGATCGACTACGACCTCGACGGGCGGCCCGATCTGTTCTTCAGCCAGGGCGGCGACTTTCCTGCCGACCCGGCCAGTTCGACTCATCAGGACGTGTTGTATCGGAATCGGATCTCTGTCGGCGGTAGGTTGGAGCTTGCGAACGTCACGGCTGCGGCTGGTTTGATGGATTATGATTTCGGTCAGGGAGTTGCGGTTGGCGATGTCAACGGCGACGGATTCGATGATCTTTATGTCGGCAATATCGGGGCAAATCAACTTTGGCTGAATCGTGGCGATGGGACGTTTGAAGATGCTTCCGCGCTGATTCCCGCCGATAACAGTTGGACGTCCAGCGTGATGATCGCCGACTTGAACTTGGATGGTCGGGCTGAAATCTATGAAGCGAACTATCTGGCTGGCGACGATGTCTATGCGAAGATGTGCCAGATCGGCGGCCAGCCTCGCAGTTGTTCGCCGCTCGAGTTTTTGCCAGCGGCCGATCGGTTGTTGTCGGTCGGGCCACAGGGAAGTCTGGATGTTGTCGATTTAAACGGAGCGATGGTCGCTAACAGCTTTGGCGTCGTGGCGATGAAGTTGGCCGGCCGTCGCTTGCCAAGTCTGTTTGTGGCGGCGGATCAGCAAGCGAACCTGTTGGCGGCCGTGGTTCCCGATCCGGAAGTCGATTCGGGGTTTGGGCTTGTCGATGAAGCGATCCTGCTCGGGCTGGCTTATGACGGATCCGGGCGAGCGCAGGCCTGTATGGGGATCGCCGCGGGGGACGTCAGTGGCGATGGCGAGATCGATCTGTTCGTCACTAATTTTTATCTGGAATACAACACGCTGTACCTGCAAAATTCTGGGCTCTTCAGCGACCGGACGGCTGTCAGCGGAACGGTTGCGGCGAGCAAGCCGATGCTCGGATTTGGCACTCAGTTTTTCGACGCTCAATTGGATGGCAATCAGGATCTGTTTGTGCTCAATGGGCATATCGACGATCAGACGCACGTCGGTGTCCCCGAGAAAATGCCGCCTCAGTTTTTTGCCGGGCTGGGCGGTGGCAAGTTTCAGTTGGTGTCGCCGGACGACGCGACTTCCGATCCGCAGAACAGCTGCCTCGCTCAGCTCGGTTTGGGGCGGGCGTTGGCGAAGGTCGACATCGACGACGATGGAATGGTCGACCTCGCCTGCGGTCAGTTAGAGGATGCTGGCACGTCTCTTATTCGGAATGAAAGCAAGCCGGAGGGGAGGTTCGTCTCGGTAAATTTGATTGGAATAAAATCGGATCGGAATGCTTTTTTCGCGAAGGGGACACTTAGGTCAGACGGCTTCCAGCAGCAGCTTCAGTTGGTGGCGGGAAGCGGTTATCAGGCGAGCAATCAACGCGTGCTGCATTTTTCAATTCCCGAGCGCGCTCTTGGAGGAAGGGAGCCTGGCGAAACTGAGCTTGAGCTTGAGATCGAGTGGCCATCGGGAGGGGGGGATTTCCACCGTGGAGTCAAGCCTGACAAGCGTTATCTCGCAGTGGAGTCGCAGGGTTTGCGTGAAGTGATCGGTACCGCTCAGTCCTCCGGCGATGCGCCTTAGGTTGCAGTTCGACTGGCTCAAGGGGGTTGGGCTGGAAACGAAAACAGGCCGCGCCATCAACGATGACACGGCCTGTCTTTAAGTTTTAAAGCTAGTCCTCGTCCGATCTTAGAAGTCAGCAGTCGGTTCCCCGCCGTCTTTGGAGCCCAGGGCACCCCAGACGCCAAACGGGCTTATGCCCGAGTCTCCGCCGGTCCCTTTCCAAGCGGCGACCGATGCGAGGTTGCCGGTATCGATCGTGTTGGAGATGAAGTGGACCGATCCGTCGCAGAAGACAGACATCACGCCACCTGGGTGGTTGCTACTGGGGGCGATCACCGAGTGAGCCGAATCCGCGTTGACGTTCGCCCCTTCGAAGCAGGAAGGACCGTTGGGCGGCGTGACTGTCGTAAAGCCGACGCGTTCGGTTTGCCCGTCGGTCCAGCGAGTTCCGAATCGCGACTTCGCACTCGCGATATCGGTGTAGATGCCGTTGGCGTGGCTGTCCAAACACGCACCGGGGTTGGTGCGTGGGTCGAGGTTGCCCACCATCGAAACTCCAATCTTCGGTTGGCTGTTGCTGCCGAGGCTGAAGTTTCCTCGCAGATGCTCACTCATTGCGATCGTGTTGCTGGTGCCGTCGACGATTTGTGCGAATTTGATACCTCGACGGTAGGCAAAGACGCCGCGAAGGTCGGAGCGATCGCGGTTGTTGTCGATTTGATCGCCAACGCTAAACATGTAGTTGTTGGTGGAATCGGGCGTTCCGCTGTAATTGCCCGATGGGCAGCGAAGTCCTTCGGGAGCTTGATTCCAGACAGCCCAACCGGCCCAGCCTTCAGGGCCGCCCGCTGGGACCGACGCGTCGCCAGCCATGATCTGATCGTACATCGGTTGCTGTTCCATGAAGGGGAGCAGTCCGATGAAACCGCTGACGCGATTGCAGTTGTCTCGTGGCGAACCACAAGTGCCGGTGCCCTGCTTGCGGGGAACAAACGATTTGTAGGTGTCGTGGTAATTGTGCAGCGAGATCCCAAGCTGTTTCAGGTTGTTGCTGCACTGCATGCGGCGAGCTGCTTCGCGAGCGGCCTGGACCGCTGGCAGTAGTAGCCCGACTAAGATGCCGATGATAGCAATCACCACCAGCAGTTCGACGAGCGTGAAGCCCATTCTTCGACGATTCATTTTCACGATAGATTTCCTCGACAATGAAATAGATAAGGGAACTCCGACCAAACGCAACAACAGCATTTCTAGGTCTCAGGGTAAGGCCGACGGCCTTTGCGGCGTTCCAAGGCGCGTACCTTCTGTTGTAACGGTGCTTTTTTAGGGCCTTCAGGGTTGCGATCAAACACCGGAATGCTATTTTTGCGGAACTTGTTGCGACTTGGGGTGCTCCGGTGGGGGGGGGGCGTGTGGGGCCGAAGGTTCAAGCACTCCAAGCGGATGATTGTGACCGGCGAGGGGCGGTGATGTTTTCCTTGACGATTTGGGAGGGGGGGCTGATTGCGGAGCAGACAGCGCTGGAAGTGTCTCTCGCCGCTAATAGAGACTGGGACGCAATGAATGCTTGAGGCGAGGCGGCTCGCTCGGCGACCCGCATTGGGATCGCTTGCGCTCCGGGTAGCAAAGCAGTAACTGGCCGCGCGAAGTGAGGTCGAACGCGGGGGTGCGACGCGCCGTGATCGGTCTGTTTTCGGGAAGTTGCTTTCCTGGTTTGTCATGCCTTTGCATGGCCTGCCCAAGCGGGGGCGATTCTTTATAATCGCCGCATCATTGATGTTTTCACTCGATCGCCGTTTCCGTTTGATCGACTGTTTGGCCTTCCCGCTCCCACTCGGGCTCCGACACTACCATGGCTGAGATTCGCGTTTACAACACTCTGTCGAAAACCAAAGAACCCTTTGCGCCGGTTCACCCTCCCAAGGTCGGGATGTATTTGTGCGGACCGACTGTCTACAAGGAAGCTCACATCGGCCACATGGTCGGCCCGGTGATCTTCGATACGATCAAACGCTATCTCGCCTACAGCGGTTTTGACGTCACATGGGTCGTGAACATCACCGATGTCGACGATAAATTGATCGCCGAATCGCGCCGACGCGAGGTGCCGATGAGCCAGATCGCTGTCGAGATGACTGCCGATTACATGGCGAACTTGAAAGAGTTGGGCGTGAATCAGATCGATTACCTGCCCCGCGCGACCGACCACATGGACGACATCATCGGCTTCATCCAGTCGCTGGAGTCAAAGGGCTTCGCGTATGCCAGCGATGGCGACGTCTTCTTCGACGTGGCTCGCGACAGCGGTTACGGCCAGTTGTCGAATCGATCGCCCGACGACCAGCAGGGAGCCGGTGGCGAAGCGGCGGCCAAGAAGCGTTCCGCGGCGGACTTTGCACTCTGGAAGTCGGCTCGCGAAGGCGAACCCGCTTGGGACAGTCCTTGGGGAAAAGGCCGTCCGGGTTGGCACATCGAATGCTCGGCGATGAGTCATTATTATCTGGGCGAAACGTTCGACATCCACGGCGGCGGACTGGACCTGATGTTCCCGCATCACGAAAACGAACGGGCTCAAAGCAGCTGTTGCCACGGTTCGCCGATGGTTAAATATTGGATGCACAATGGGCTGATGCGAGCTGGCGGCGACGCGGGCAAGCTGGGCGGACGCAGCGAACGCGAGAAGGAAGCGGCGGGCGAAACGGCGGAATCGATCGAAGAGCAAGCTGCCGGGAAGATCTCGCGCAGCAAAGGTGCGGGCGGTTTGGCCGATCAGATCCGACGCCACACCGGCGAACGGATCCGGTTCTTCCTGTTGCGATCGCACTACCGGTCGACGATCATCTTCGGCGAAGAGGGGTTGCAGGAAGCGGCGACGGCCTTGGAGGGCTTCTATCGCTTCTTCGATCGCTTCGAGAAGGGAACCGGAATCGCGTTCTACGATCTTCCGACCGCGCGATCGCGAACCCAAGGCGATCTGATTTCGGGGGACGACGCCGATCTGAAAGCTGTCCTGGCCTGCCGCGACAAATACCGCGAAGCGATGGACGACGACTTCAACACCGGAGCGGCGTCGAGCCAGTTGTTCGATATCGTGCGGGCATTGAACAAGCAAGCCACGGCGATCAAGTTGCCCGAGCAAGCGGCGGCGCAGCAGGTTCCCGAGGATGCGACTGTCGAAGAGTTTTTGGCGTGGCTCGATTCGGCCAAGATCGCCAACCTCGACTTCATCAAGAGCGTCTTGGTGCTGCGTGAGTTGACCGGGTTGTTGGGGTTGTTTGGAAAGCGGCCACCGAAGGCGGCTGGCGGCGACGACGACAACGGCTTGGCTGACCAATTGGTTGGCGTGTTGATCGAACTCCGCAAGGAAGCGCGCAGCAACAAAGACTTCGCCACCTCCGATGCGATCCGCGACCGTTTGGCTGCGATTGGCGTGGCGTTGCTGGATGGCAAGGAAGGGACATCGTGGGAAATGCAAAAGTAAAGGGAAAGGTAGCTGCCGGCGGGTCGACTGGCGGCGCGATCCTGGGAGTCGATCCCGGACTGAACATCACCGGCTACGGCGTGATCCGCTCGACCGCCGCTGGGATCGAACTGCTGGAAGCGGGGATCATCCGCACCAAAGCCAAGGCGTCGTTGGAGCGGCGGCTGTTGGATCTGCACGAAGGTTTGGGCGAGGTCATGGCGGCTCACAAGCCGAGTGTGCTCGCGTTGGAACAGCTCTACTCGCACTACAAGCGTCCGCAGACGGCGATCTTGATGGGGCATGCTCGCGGCGTGATCTGTCTGCTGGCGGCGCAAGCGGGGATCGCGATCGAGAGCTTTGAAGCGACTAGGGTCAAGCGGATGATGACCGGCAACGGTCACGCTCCCAAAGATCAGATGCAGATGGCGGTGAAGTTGCAGTTGAATCTGGCGACCGTCCCCGAGCCGCCCGACGTCGCCGACGCGCTTGCGATCGCGCTGTGCCAGCAGCAGATGAGCAGCATGCAGGTGCAGCTTTAGTTCTCGCAAAGCAGCAAGCAGGGAATTTTCTAGTTTAACCGCGTGGGCATCGCCCCCGCGTTTTTCAGGGCCGCGCGGCCCGATGGGCACGCGGTTAAACGAAAAAATACAATACGACCTGCTTGCCAGATGGACTTGCGCTAGGCTCGGTTCCAGCGGCGGACGATTCGCCAGAAGGCGATCGATGCGATCAGCCCGATCGCGGCGGCGACTGCAAGGGATGCGAAGAAGTATTGGTGGCCAAGTTCTCCCGGCCAGCGATCCAACAGGATGCCCATCCAAGGTCCCATGAAGACGTCGGGTGTGAAGCCGATGACCGAGACGATGCCGACCGCGCAACCCGTGTCGGCAAACGGCACGCGGCCTTCTTCCATCATGGCGAAGTAGAGTCCTCGCAGTGCGAAGACGCAGGCGCTGGTGCTGATCATCGTGGCGAAGAAGAACATCGACATGCCCGGCGGGAACGCTCCGACCGCCAACATGCCGCTGCCAATTCCGAATCCCAGCAGGCTCAAGATCGTCAGTCGGGCGACGCCAAATCGATCGGCTAGCAGTCCTGCGGCGACCGCTGCCACAGGACGCATCCACATCGAAAGCGTGCCGACCTGAGCCGCTTGCACTTCATCGAACTCCAGCACCTCGTGCGCGTAGAGCGAGATATTGTCGAGTCCCTTGTAGCCGATGTAGGCACTGACGACGACGATCGATTGCAGCCACACCGTCGGCATCTTTAGCACGCGGCGAACCGCACCCAGCGGGCGTTTGAGTTCGATAGGATCCGACGGTTCTCCCTGTCGCGGCAAGGCGAACCAGACCAGGACTGCGGCGGCCAGCGTGATCCCGGAGAAGAGGTAGACAACTTGTTGAAATGCGTGGGTTCGCTGCGCCGCCGATGCCGTTTGGACTTCTTCGGGCATCAATAGTGCGAACAGCGCCACTGCTCCGCTGCCAATCGCGGCGGCGACGAGGCCACGCCCTCCGTCGAGCAGTCCGAAGGCGCGGCCGGGGAGCATCTCGCCGCCCCAGGCTCGCGTCGCGCGAATCAACGGTGCCCAAAACAGCAGGATCGTGGTGGCGCCCCAGAAACCGTAGAGCAGTTTGAGGCCGCCGAGCGAAGGGATCGATGCTAGCAGCAAGCCGCCCGCTGCGGTCGCTAGCAGGGCCACGGCCATCAGCTTCCGCGCCGAGAACAGATCGGCCAGCGGGCCGCCGGGGAAATAGGCGATCATCGCCACCACGCCGTAAAGCGAAAACGCGATCCCCAGTTCGAGGTTTGTTAACTGAAAGACTTCCAGCAGAGTCGGCCTAAAGACCCGAGGCAGAACAAACGGCAAAAAGAAGATAGCTTCCCCAGCCACGACAAGCGTGAACATCGCAAACGCACGAGCGATCGGGGACGGTGGTTGTTCGAGCTTGGTCACACGCGGTTCCGGTTCAGATAAAAATGGAAGGACTGAAAAACTGTCCTGCGGGGGTGAGCCCCTATCGCGAGACAAGCATCCGCGTGCTGGATGGCTGAAGAACGTCACCGCCGACTGGCGGGACTCTCGCAAACAGATCGCATGATAGCACGTTTGTGGTTCCGATTGAACGCGCGGCCGTTGGCGTTGGGCGATCGATCGGACCGAGATTTGCTAGCCTTGTCTTTGGATTGGCATTGCCGAAAGATAACGATGCGATTTACAAGCGATGTTCGCTCGCACAGGAATGCCGATTGGAGGATGATGATGATTGCTCGAAACCCACTGACACTACTCGCAACCACGCTGCTGCTGCTGCAAGGCGTTGCGGTCGGGCAATATGCTCAAGACGCATGGGGTTCGCGCAACGTGGCTCCCGCCGCGCAAGCCAAAGCGTCTAGCGCGATTCGTCCAATCGATGCGCCGAGCATCGTCGATCGGTATCGCCCGCGCGGTTTTCAGTCCAATCCGCAGCCTGCCGCGCCGGTGAATGTCGCCAGTGCTCAAGTGGGCCAATACCCGGCGCAGCAGTATCCTGTGCAGCCGAGCCCGATCCAGCAGACCGCTTATCAAGTGCCTGGCGATCAACAGCAGCTCGCGCAACCAGCACTCCCCGGTGGTCAGACTCAAGGCCCTGCGAACCCGTTTCAGAATCAGCAGAACCTGTCGGTTCAGGGGCAACCGCCGCAGAACTTTCAGAATCCGCAGCAGCCGATCGCTCCCAGCATCGCTCCGCCACCAATCTTAGCGCAGCCGCAGTACGGTCAGACGCAGCCGACTTATCCGCAGACGTTGTATCCGCAGCCTCAGCAGCAATACCCGCTGCCTCAGCAACAGGTCTCGGGGCAGCCGTTTGCTTCGATGGGAACCAGCCCAGCCATTTCGCCAGCATCGACTTGGACCGCCGGCGGGGCCTGGGATTGCGGGAACGTCGCACAGACAAGTGCCGTCTCGCCACAGGTTTACGTGCCGCCGAACACCTACACGCCACCGGTCATCACGCCCGACCTGGCTCCCAACGCCTACGCACCCAACAACGCGGGCTACCGTCCGTTGGTCGCCTTGGGATCGCCCTATCCCAACGTCCAAGTCGGTCGCGGAATCATCGGCCAGCCGACCGTTTACGTTCCGAACCAACCGATTCGGAATTTCTTCCGCTACCTGTCGCCCTGATCGCGACTGACGCAGCCTGCACCCGCCTAGCGGAGCTGGGAGGGTCGAAAAACAAGCGTTTAGCGAGTTTTTCGGGGAGGGCTTACTTTCATGACCAAGCGTCGTGGCTTTACCTCTCGGACTCCCCTCCCCGAACTTTGCTTCGCTCGTTCGACCCTCCCCTACAAACTGCGTTTGGGGAGGGTGAAGTCAGTTGTTAGAATCCCCTCATCTACACCCGCCTAGCGGAGCTGGGAGGGTCGAAAAACAAGCGTTTAGCGAGTTTTTCGGGGAGAGGCTTACCGGCACCGATCGACCGGCCGGGATTTGACTCGAGAACTCCCCTCCCCGAACATCGCTCCGCTCGTTCGACCCTCCCCTACAAACTGCGTTTGGGGGGGGTGAAGTCAGTTGTTAGGATCCCCTCATCTGCACCCGCCTGGCGAAGCTGGGAGGGTCGAAAAACAAGCGTTTAGCGAGTTTTTCGGGGAGGGCTTACTTTCATGACCAAGCGTCGTGGCTTTACCTCTCGGACTCCCCTCCCCGAACTTTGCTCCGCTCGTTCGACCCTCCCCTACAAACTGCGTTTGGGGGAGGGTGAAGTGTCGCCGCTTATTTAACCGGAGTGAAGTCGGACTGGAAGTAGGCCGACAGATCGATTATCTGTTGGTGCGTTAAGTCGTCCAGTAGTCCTTCGGGCATCAGCGAAACTCCGGTCGCCGTGATCTCTTCGATGTCGTCTTTGGCGAGCGTGATCTTTTCTTTTGGCGTCTGCAGAACCACGCGTTGGTCATCCTGCGATTCGATCACGCCGGCCAATACACGTCCGTCGATCGTTTCGATCGTGCTCATCTTGTAAGCCATCGGGACCAGCGTATTCGGCGAGATCACGTTTTCCAGGAAGTATTCGACGCTCTTGCGTTGACCGCCGGTCAGGTCGGGACCGATCGTGCCTCCTTCGTTTAACAGCTTATGACAGGTCGCACACTTCTGCACAAAGACCTGCTTGCCCGCGTGCAGGTCCGCCCCCGCGATCGCGTCTTCGGTCAGCATCCGCTTCATCTGGTCGATCTGGCGGTTCCGTGTCGCGTCGGTTGCGGTGACCGTGCCGTAGATCTTGCGGAGCTGATCTTGGACGGCTTCGTCTTTCAGGCGACTCAATTGTCCAACGGCGAACGTCGTCAGGACCGTTTCGGGAACCTGCTTGTTTTCGATCGCACTCAACAGTCGTTTGGCGTAGCTGTTCCGCGTGACCATCGCATCGATCAATGCGGTCTGTTGGTCGGCGGGCAGGTTGCCAAAGTCGGCGATCAGCTCCGCGGCGGTGTCAGGAAGTTCGACGTTGCCCAGGGCGCGAAGGGCTTGCGTGCGCAGCGACTGCAGTTCCAGTCCCTGCTGGACGACGGCGGCGGTGTCAGCGTCGGAATACTGGACCAACAAGTCGAAGGCGTTTTGAGCGTCTTCTGCTTCGCCAGTCAGCGCGTCGGCCAGTTGTTTGCGGGCCGAAGCGTCGCCAAAAATGAGCGCCAGTTCATAGCCAAGTCGATTGCTTCGAATCGATCCATCCAGCAAGCTGTCACGCGCTTCGGACCAAGCTTGCGGGGCGTCGATCGAACGTCCTCGCAGCGCTTCCAGCAGTCCCGAGATCAGCGATTCTCTGGAAGCCGGTGGGCACTGGGCCGATGCGGCGACGGTCAGAACGAGATCGTGCGCGTCGATCGCTGCCAGTTTTTGCGAGATGCAGTGGGCCAAAATCGGTGGCTCAAAGGCTGCGTATTGTTGGCTCAGAGCCTGGATCGCCGCGGGATCCTGCTGCAACGTTTCGGCGTTGAATCGCGGTTCGATCGCATACCACATCAACTGCAGCAACCGCTTGCGGAGCTTTTCGTCGGCGATGTTCGCAACCAGTTCGGGCGTGATGTTTTCGATCGAGACATCGTCGCGACGGATCGCGGCGGCAACTTGTTCTTGCAGCAGCAAGCCTGCGGATTGGTTGGCGGTTTGGATCGTCCCGGCGGCGATCGAAGCATCTTCGCTCGCCAGTCGCGTCGCCCAGGCTTGTAAGTTGATGTCGCCGCGAGCCGCCTCTTGCAGGATCGATGGATCGGCGAGACCACAGGCGGCGGTCAGCCACAGCATCCGCAGCTTGAGCCGCGAATTTTCGAGGGGCACATCGCGATAGGCTTGGACGATTTTCGATGCCAGTTGTTTGTTGTCGGGCTGTGTGGCAACGCGATGTTGCAGCACGCGCCGGGCGGTCTGCATGAACCAGGCGTTTTCATGGTTCTGCAGTTCCAGCAGTTGATCGTCCGGCAGAGCGTTCAGGTCGCCCGACCATTGCCGTGGCGTGCCGTAAGCGATCTTGAAGATCCGCCCGGTCTCGACGTGGATGTCGACGAAGTCGTGACACTCGCCGGTGTCGTTCCAGTCGAGGACGTAAACGGTTCCGTCGGGGCCGTATTTCATTTCGACGCCGCGGAAGAAGGGATCGACCGATTGCATGAAGTCGGCGTCGTGGCTGGCGACGTATCCGTCGGGCGATGCGACCAACCGATCGCAATTCATTCGCCGCCCGTGGATGTTGATCGTGTACAGTTTGTCGCGATACTTCTCCGGCCAGTTGTCCCCTTGGTAGATCATCGCGCCGCAGTGGGCGTGTCCGCCGCCGGCGTCGTCATGTTTGCCGCCGATCGAAACGTTCCAATAGCCGCCGGCCCAGTGGATGTGGTCGGCGCAAGAATCCATCAGAGTGAAGGTGTAGGGATTCAGGTCGTTGCCAAACATGCGTTTGAAGCGAGCCCCGGGAATCGCATGGAAGACGTGTTCGATCACACAGTTGGTGAAGAAGGCTTGGCCGACTGAATTCCAGTCGATGCCCCACGGGTTGGTGCTCCCCGCGCTGTAGGGTTCGAAGACTTTTTGAGTCGGGTGGAATCGCCAAACGCCGCAGGTCATCGGTACCGGTGGTTGATCCGGTTTGGCAGGGTTGGTGACTTGGCTGACATCGAGGATGCCATGCATGCCGTACAGCCAGCCATCGGGTCCCCAATGCAAGCCGTTGAAAACGTTGTGCTTCATCTTCAGCGAGAAGCCCGACAGCAGAGTTTCCGCGGGGCCATCGGGAACGTCGTCGCCGTCGGCATCGGGGATGAAGATCAGGTCGGGCGAGCTGCAAAGATAGACGCCGCCAAATCCGACTTCGATGCCCGAAAGATTGCGACCGTTGTCCAGGAAGACGGTTCGCCGATCGTGGCGTCCGTCGCCGTCGGTGTCTTCAAAAATCAGGACACGATCTTTGCCCTCGTCGACGCCGATGTCCTGCCAATCGGGATAAGAGGTGCACTCGACGACCCACAGCCGTCCACGCGTGTCGATCGTCATTGCGATCGGTTGCACGACGTCCGGTTCCGCTGCGAAAACCGTGGCACCAAAGCCGTCGGGCAGCTTCATTTCGGCAGCGGCTTGTTGAGCGGGCATCGCGGCGGGGGCTGTCTCTTGCCCCGCAGCGATCGCATGGAAACTGAGGATGAATACGAGGGGTAGGAGCCGAGTCAACGTGGTGTTCCTTCGAATGTGCCGCAGCGGGCGGGGGCCGATGTTGGGGAGGTCGGCCATTGTAACTGCGGCATATGCGAAAGTCAGTAACTTGCAATCTTTTGCCCGTTACGATCCAACAGCACATAAGTACGGCGAGCGGGTCCCGTCGAAGCCTTAGCCGCCTGTGGCTGCGGCTGCGGTTCGGACCAGCTTTCGTAGGCGTTCTGCGGTTCGCCGGCCATTGCTTCGCGTTGCACCATCGCCAGTTCGGCGCGGGCGGCAAAATAAGCGAAGATCGCAATAAAGATCAGCATCCCGTCGGTGAACAATCCGACCACGCCCATCCCGATCGCAAGCACTTGCCCGACGGACGCCGCGATCTGCGTCGCGCGAACGTAGGGGAAGAACGCGCCCAGGAAGGCTCGGAAGACGCGCCCACCATCCATCGGGAAGACCGGCAGCATGTTGAAGACGATCAGGGCGATGTTGATGTAGATCATGCTCATCAGGAACGTACTGGCGATCGATCCGCTGGCCAACAACAGCAGCGGCACCAGCAGCGCGGCGATGACAAGATTCACGGCAGGTCCAGCCAGCGCGATCGCACCTTCGGCCAACGGGCTACGGGGCATGCGGTCCAGTCGAGCGACACCGCCGATCGGATAGAGCGTGATGTCGCGAGTGCCCACGCCAAACAGACGCGCCATCATCGCGTGCCCCAGTTCGTGCAACAGGACACATCCAAAGACCGAGAAGAGGATTGCCAGGCGCATCGCCAGCGATCCGTCGGGCATCGCGGTTAAAAGAACAAATAAAGGGAGCAACCAAAACGTCCCATGGACGTTGATCGGGATGCCAGCAACAGTGCCAAGTTTCCAGTTGAACATATCGGTAACGAGCCTCCTGCGACTCGGGGATTTTCTAATCCGCAGCGTTAATCCGCCGCGACATAATGCTAATTCGCTGGCTGAATGTCGATCTTGGCGTTGCCTGGGCAACCCCTTTGTCAGTTTAGGTCGGTCGCGACAAAACTGGCACATTCAACCACGAATGCACAGCAGATGCATAAATCGCGCCAAACGCGACAGAACCGAGCTCAATCTTTGCTGCGAGTGAACCAGAGCAGGATCCGGTCCCCCAGAGTGGGCAGCAGATGGCCGATCGCGATGATCGGCCGCAGGTAGCCGGGCAGCAGCACATCGGTCGATCGTTTGCGGCAGGCTTTGAGGATCCGGTCGGCCACATAAATAGGATCGAGTCCTTTGACTCGCGCTCCGCCGGCGGGGCGATTCGCACTCTCGGGCAGATCGTCGCCGACGCGGTCCTTGTAGCGATGCCCCGCGTCGTCGCGGCGGATCGGACCGGGGGAGATGAGGATCACGTTCACCCCCAGGATTCGCGACTCCAATCGCAACTGCTGCGTGATCGCAGCCAATGCGTGTTTCGCCGCAGCGTAGCCACCGAGATATCGCGGCGCGACTTTGGCGGCTAACGATCCGATGTTGACGATCTGTCCGCCCGATTGAGCCAGCAGGAGCAAGGCGGCTTGCGAGCAGTTCAGCGCGGAGAATACGTTGGCGTTAAACAAGTCGTTCAGCCGGGCTGCGCCCAGGGCCTGGATCAGTCCCCGATCGCTGAGCCCGACGTTGTTGACTAACACATCCAATCGCCCGAACTGCTGCTGGACATCGTCGATCAGCCGATCGACTTGCTGGCGATCAATCACATCGCAGACCATCGCCACGATCCGCGTATCGCCAGCGATTTGGGAGGCGGCCGTTTCGGTTCGCTCGCGATCTCGTCCGACGATCACCACATCATAACCGGCGGTAGCAAAGCGTTGGGCGATAGCAAAGCCAAGGCCTGTGGAAGCACCGGTGACGAGGGCGACTTGGCGATTCGAAGGAGCTGAATTCATGTTGAGCTTGGTCGAAGGAACGGTGGATGTTGCCGGCGGGCTGGAGTGGCGTTAACAACTGGTAGAAGCGGGGAGCGGTGTTAGATGTCAGGCAGGCGGGAAATAAGTTCTGCTGTGTCGGCTCCTCGACTCGAAATATGACGCACACTAGAGGTAGGGCTCGAAAGCTTCGGAGCGTTAGTTTTCGAAGAAACCGAGGCAATTCGCTCGTTTTTTCGTCTCGCGTGCCAGCATTTTTAGGGCTCTCGGCCATCCCAAACCGTCTGAGCAGTGTAATCCACATAACCGCAAGCCGCCATTTGCGTCACTCATCTAAGCAGAACTCATGTCAACAGATCAAGCACTTGCCGCGGAAATCGGATACCTTAGCCAAGTAACTTCAAGCACCACTGGCAGGCCGATGAAACCGCAAGCTTACGTCAACGAAATCGGATTCTTTGGTAATCAAAATCCTGATCACGGATCGAAAGGCAAGCAGATGTCGCGACCGACCCCGGATGAACCTTGTACCAAAATTGTGGCGACGATTGGGCCAGCGTGCTCGAGCGTCGACCAGCTGGCGAATCTGATCCAGCACGGCGTCGCTGTGTTCCGGATCAATTCGGCCCACGGGTCGCGTGCGTCGCATCAGGAGACGCTGGACAACGTGCGGAAGGCTTCGCTGCAGGTCGGCTTTCCCGTCGGCGTGCTGTACGATCTCGCCGGGCCTAAGATTCGCTTGGGCACCTTGGCGTGCGATCCCTATCAATGCGAGACCGGTTCGCAGGTGACGCTGATTCGCGGCGAACAGTCGACTGTCGATAGCGAACTGACCAGCAACTACGACAAATTACTCGACGAACTGCAGGCGGGCGACAGCGTGATGCTGGCCGACGGCAATGTCTCGCTGCAAGTCGCGTCGGTCACCGCCGATCGCGTCGTCTGCGATGTCTTGGCGGGCGGAACGATCCGCAGTCGCCAGGGAATCAATCTGCCGGGAGTGAAGTTGAGCATTTCGGCGATGCGTCGCCAGGATGTCGACAACGCGATCTGGGCCGCTCAAGAAGGCGTCGACTTCATCAGCCTCAGCTTCGTCCGCACCGCTGGCGACGTCGAATCGCTGAAGAACTTGATCAGCACCTACGAATCGAAGGCGATGGTGATCGCCAAGATCGAAAAACGCGAGGCGATGGAAGATCTCGAAGCGATCGTCGAAGCTTCCGACGGCGTGATGGTCGCTCGTGGCGATCTGGGCGTGGAGATCGACGTCGCCGAGACGCCTGTCGCACAGAAACGGATTATTCGCGTCTGCCGCGACAAGCTGAAGCCGGTGATCGTCGCGACGCAGATGCTCGAGTCGATGCACCATTCGCCTCGCCCCACCCGAGCCGAAGCGAGCGACGTCGCCAATGCGATTCTCGACGGTGCCGACGCTTGCATGCTGAGCGGTGAGACGGCGATCGGCGAATATCCGGTCGAAGCTGTCGACATGATGTTCCGGATTCAGCAGCATACCGAACGCGAGTTGGTTGGAGCTTCGAAAACCCTGATCAAAACGATCGATCGGGCTCATCCGATCACGTCGGCTGTCGCCTACGGTGCGACTCAGATCGCGGAATCGATCGAAGCCAAGATGCTGGTCGTGGTCACGCGCACCGGCGGTACCGCTTGGGTGAAAAGCAAGTTGCGGAGTCTGATTCCGACGCTGGGAGTCAGCGACAACGAAGATACGCTGCGACGGATGAGCCTGTTTTGGGGGATCAAGCCGCTGCGAGTAAGCCAGTTGGACGATACCGAACAACTGTTTTCGGAAGTCAGCCGCTGGGGCTGCCGGGAAGGCCATCTTGTCGCTGGGGACCGGTTGGTCTTCGTGACCGGAACCGGGGTAATGGACAATGCCCACAACCTGGTTGTCGTCCACAAAGTCACCTCCTGCGATAACAAAGCCGCTCAATAGCCATCGGCTGGCTGGCCAATACGCCATCGCCGCCGCGGCATTTCTGGCATCTCAAACTGCCCGACCGGAAGGCTCATTTTTCGGTCGGGCTTCTTCGTGTGGGGTGTTCTGAGTACCTCTTCGGATGCGGTTTTGGGTCGGATGGGATTCGCTTGGCTAGCAATTCTTTTCACTCGGCGATCGCCTCGCCGGCTCATTTGGGGCGATTCTGCGCGAAATAGCGTGCGAATGTCGTCGTATTGACAACACGTCGAGCCTTTACGATCCTAAAGCGGTTCTTATAGAATACGTGGCTTCGTACACCTGACTGGGGATCGTTCTGCATGTTTGAATCGCTGTCCGACGGACTGCAATCCGCCTTCAAGAGCTTGCGTGGTAAAGGCAAGCTCACCGAGGCGAACATGCGCGATGGGCTGAAGCTGGTCGAGCAGTCGATGCTCGAAGCGGATGTCAGCTATTCGGTTGTCCAGTCGTTCATGCAGCATGTGACCGAAAAGGCAACCGGTCGTCGCGTGCTGATGAGCCTGCGACCGGGCGAAGAACTGGTCAAGATCGTCTATGACGAGCTGGTCGATATTCTGGGGCCTGTCGATTCCTCGCTGCATCTCAAGGGCGACGGCATCACGGTCATCATGATGTGCGGCCTGCAGGGTAGCGGTAAAACGACGACTTGCGGAAAGTTGTCTCAGCTGCTGAAAGAAGAGAACATCAAGCCGTTGTTGGTCGCGGCCGACCTGCAACGCCCCGCTGCGATCGAGCAATTGCGGGTGATCGGGCGTCAGTTGGACGTGCCGGTTTATGCCGAAGATGGTGCCAGCGATCCGGTTAAGGTCTGCCAAGCGGGCGTTAAGCAAGCTCAACAGCAGGGCGCGCGAGTCGTCATCTTGGATACGGCCGGTCGGTTGGCGATCGACAAAGAGTTAATGGATCAATTGGCGCGGATCGACAAACGCGTCAAGCCGGACCAGGTTTATCTGGTCGTCGACGGCATGACCGGACAGGATGCTGTCAACAGTGCAGGTGCTTTTAATGAAGCTCTGGAGCTGGATGGCGTCGTGATGACGAAGCTCGATGGCGACGCCCGCGGCGGCGCGTTGTTGAGTGTAAAGCATGTCACGGGCGTGCCGATCAAGTTCATTGGTACGGGTGAGCATTTTGACGCGTTGGAGCCGTTTCGTCCCGAGGGGATGACCGGACGGATCCTGCAGATGGGCGACATGGTCGCCGCGGCGCGGGAGGCTCATCGGATCGTTGACGAAAGTCAGCGCGAAGAACTTGAAGAGAAGATGAAGTCGGGCGAGATGACGCTCGATGATTTTAAAGGCTTGATGGAGAAGGTCGCCAAGCCGGGGCTGATGGGCAAGATGATGGGTTTGATGCCTGGCATGGGCCAGCTGAAAGACCTGATGAACAGCGAAGAAGCCGCTGGCGGGATCAAACAGACGATCGGTGCGATCAACAGTATGACGCTGGAAGAGCGTCGCAATCCAAAAATTATTGATATCTCGCGTCGGACCCGGATCGCCAAAGGTGCTGGGGTTCAGGCGTCTGCGATCACGCAATTGGTTAAGCAGTTCGAGCAGATGAAGCCGATCATGCAAGCAATGGCGGGTGGCGGCGTAGGGGATCGGATGCAATTGATGCGTCAGCTGCAATCAAGCGGTGCATTGGATGGGTCCAATCCAGGGGCGTTGAAGATGAAAAAGTCGACTGGGAAGCGGTTGTCGGCCGCCGAACGGGCGAAACAGAAGAAGCAGCGTGAAAAAGAGCTGCGGAAATTGAGACGATCGAAGTGATTGCAATGATTAAGCTGTCACTCGGGATCGATTACGCGTAAAA
Source organism: Rosistilla oblonga (assembly GCF_007751715.1). Taxonomy (NCBI): domain Bacteria; kingdom Pseudomonadati; phylum Planctomycetota; class Planctomycetia; order Pirellulales; family Pirellulaceae; genus Rosistilla; species Rosistilla oblonga. The sequence goes on from NZ_CP036292.1 coordinate 1,214,029, forward strand.
ATGCGTTTGAAAATTCAGAGTGATCCTCGCTGACCAATCAGCCGTTTGATACATAGATACGATTAAAAGACCACTACCTGGAGAAAACCACGTGGCAGTTCGAATCCGAATGAAGAAGATGGGCCGTGCCCACCGACCGTTTTACCGCTTGTGCGCCGTCGACCAACGTAACCCTCGCGATGGCAAGGTTATCGAAGAACTGGGCTACTACGACACCAGCATCCCTGAAACCGATGCCCGTGCGATCCTCAAGGGCGAACGCATCAACTACTGGTTGGGTGTTGGCGCTCAAGCTAGCGACAAGTGCCAAATCTTGATCAAGAAGTACGGCGCCGAAGGGACTCACCTGGAAAAGCAACGCGAAGCTTTGCAACGTTTGCAAGCCGGTCGTCCGGTTCCAGCGCCAAAGCCAGCCAAGCCAAAGGCGGAAGCTGAAGCTCCGGCCGCTGAAGCCGCACCTGCGGAAGCAGCTAGCGAATAATAGAATGCGCTTTGATGTCGTGACCTTGTTCCCGGCGATCTTCGATGGCTATTTAACACAGAGCTTGTTAAATAAGGCGATCGAAAATCAGCTGGTCCAGATTCATTGCCACAACTTGCGCGATTGGTCGACCGACGAGAAGCACCATAAAATTGATGATCGTCCCTTTGGCGGCGGCCCTGGAATGTTGATCCAGGCACCTCCGGTGGTCGATTGTGTAGAAGAGATCGAAAGCAAAGAAGATCGCCCCGCCCGGCGAATTCTGCTTTCACCTCAAGGCCGTCGCTTTGATCAGCAGTTGGCCGAAGAGTTGGCGACCGAACCGCGGCTGATGTTGCTGTGCGGCCGCTACGAAGGGTTCGATCAACGAGTGATCGATATCCTGGAACCCGAGGAACTGAGCGTTGGTGACTTTGTGCTCAATGGTGGCGAAGTCGCTGCGATGGTTGTCATCGACGCGGTGGTCCGATTGTTGCCAGGTGTGTTAGGAGATGAGTTTAGTAGCTTTGACGATTCGTTCTCACGCGGGAATCGAATGTTGGAGTTCCCGCAGTACACTCGACCGAGAGAATTTCGGGGCCACGAAGTGCCCGAGGTTTTGTTGGGTGGAAATCATCAACAGATCGCCGCTTGGCGTGCAGATCAGATTCAAAAGAGAACAGCCGAACGTCGCAGCGACCTGCTCTGACGACAAACCAAAATTGTTGCTAACCAGCAGCCAAACAAAAATATCACCATCAGCCAAGCGGAGTCATTCCTATGAGCCAACAAGTAATGGATCTCGTCGAAAAGACGTGCCTTAAATCCGACGTTCCTCAGTTCGACATCGGCGATACCGTCGACGTGCACACCAAGATTTTGGAAGGCGCCAAAGAACGCATCCAGGTCTTCACCGGCGTTGTGATCGCTCGCAGCGGTTCGGGAACTCGCGAGATGTTCACCGTCCGTCGTATGGTCGCTGGCGAAGGTGTGGAACGTAAGTTCCCACTGCACTCGCCACGCGTTGAACGAGTCGAAGTCAAGCGCAGCAGCGTTGTTCGTCGTGCCAAGCTGTACTTCCTTCGCGATCGCGTCGGCAAGGCGGTTCGTCTGAAAGAACGTCGCCGCAGCTAATTCGCTTGTTGGCGATCGATGGGGCGACGCGATCGACGCGTTGCCCGCTTTCTGGATGCGGCATTGGGCTGAGGGTCTCTCGGTTCGATGCCTTGTTTCTCGGGCGGATGCTTCCCTGCCCTGTACTCCCCTTGTTGGTCGCCCACGCGGCAGACAGGTCGTTGCATCGACTTGCGCTTCGACGGGTGCTCACGCTCAGCTCCGTTGATTGACTTCTTATGACCAGTTCGCAACCAATCAAGCTTGCAGTTCACGGTGCCGCCGGTCGGATGGGGCGCCGCGTTGTTGCGTTGGCGACCGCTGACGAAGCATTTCAAGTGATCGCAGCGATCGATCATCAACAGCACCCGCTGCTTGGGCAGGATTCCGGCGGGCTGGCCGGTTGCGATCTGAACGAAGTTCCGCTGTCGGCCGATTGGCCAGCGGAATGCGACGCGGCGATCGATTTCTCGTTGCCCGATGCCGTGGGCAGCGCCGTTGCGAACTGTCTGGAATCGAAAACACCCCTGGTGATCGCGACGACCGGGTTGTCCGACGAAACGCAAGCGGCGATCGCCGAAGCGGTCAAGCAGATTCCGATCGTCTGGGCACCCAGCATGAGTCTCGCGGTGAACCTGTCGATGAAGCTGGCTGAACAAGCCGCGGCGGCTTTGAAGAACGTTCCCGGCGGCGTCGATATCGAGATCATCGAGCGACACCATCGCTACAAGGTCGACGCTCCCAGCGGCACGGCGCTGAAGTTTGGTGAACTGATCGCTGGCCAGTTGGATGGCGAGACGAAGCACGTCCACGGCCGCGAGGGCGAGACGGGGCAGCGTTCGCTCAATGAGATCGGTTACCACGCGGTCCGCGTCGGCGACAACACCGGTGAACACACGATTGTCTACGGCATGTTAGGCGAGACGATGGAGCTGCGCGTCGCATCGAGCAACCGCGACTGCTACGCATCGGGCGCCCTAGCCGCAGCCCGCTGGATCCAAGGCCGCCCCCCAGCCCTCTACTCGATGTTCGACGTCCTCGGCCTCTCGTAGCGAAACGCGGCAAGAGTTTCGTAGGCGGTACTTGCCGCAGATCGAAAGTCTTCACGACTTCCGCGACGCCAAGATACGAGCACGACGCGCAAGCGAGTGTTTTGCGAATCGAGTGTTTTGCGAGCCGGTTGTTCCGGGCGTACACCGTTTTGTCACGACCGATAGGGCCATTGCCTTGTGACAATGGCTTGCGTTGTAACGTGTCGGGTTACTGTGGCCGGTTTCGTGATTCAACACGGCGGTTGAGTAACAATGGGTGATTGAGACGCGTTGATGCATAACGCCCTACGCGGGGTTGGTGGTTCCAAGTTATGCTAGGTCGCGGAGGAAATCGGGAGGGCTCGCTAGGTAGGTTTGGCAGTGGGCGCATGCGGCGGACGCCTCGGAGACTGGAGTCCGGCAGATTGGGCAGGGACGCGACGCGGTGGCTGATTTTGGGGCCGGAGGTGCTAGTTCGCTCGCTTCCAGAATTCGCATCGCTCCGGTATCGGACAAACTTGTCCGCGGCATTCCTGATTCGAGCATTCCGTCGCACTGAGGGCATTGCACCGGTGCGTCAGAGTGGTTGATAGAGACCGGAACCTGGTGGCCGGAAGGACAGGCAACGAAAAAAGTTTCCATCGTAAATGACCTTCTTGTTAGGGTGGGCTTAGGGCTTGCAGACGGCTTTGAACCCCGGGCTCGAGAGCATGTTTCGGTCGGTTTTGCTAACGCTTACAAAACGGGGAGGCAACGATTGCCAGCATTGCCACCGAATCGAATGGGCGGCCGTGCCCCGATCGACTGGTAAGACATTCGTCGCTCCACTGCAGATATTGCCTAAAAACTGTTGATTTATCGATCGAGCCGATCTGGTATGCTGCATGCGGTGTTGAACCTTAATATGACGTCAGCTTCCGCCAAACTGGGCCCGACTATGCACAATCCATCGACGCGTTTTCCGTTATCCCGTCGCTCGCTGCTCGCCGTCGGCGGGGCGGCCTTTTTTGCAACGCCCGGTTTGTTTGCTGAGCAATTGCAGTCGACGCCGCCGTTGACCGAAGGGCCGTTCTATCCCGATAAACTGCCGCTGGATCAAGACAATGATCTGATCTTGATCAATGACAGCACGACGCCGGCAGTGGGGCAGATCACTCATTTAACAGGACGCGTTTTGACGCCGGCGGGTTCGCCCGTCCGCAATGCGACGATCGAAATCTGGCAATGCGATGCCAACGCCGTCTATCTGCACTCGCGCGACAGCAACGGCAAGAAGAAGCAACAGGATCCAAACTTCCAAGGCTTCGGGCGGTTTGAAACCGGAGCGATGGGCGAGTACCGTTTTCGCACGATCAAGCCGGTCGAGTATCCCGGTCGCCCTGCCCCGCACATTCACATCATCGTCAAACAGAACGACCGCAAAGTGTTGACGACTCAGTTGATGATTCGTGGCTACGCCGGGAACACTCGCGATGGCGTTTTTCGACGGATTACCGATCCAGCGAAACGCGAACTGCTGGTCGCCGATTTTAACCCCGTCCCCGAATCGAAGATCGGCGAATTTGCTTGTCACTTCGACGTCGTGCTCGGTCGGACGCCCGACGACGCCGAAAAACAACGCGGTTAACCGACACGGTCGCGGCTCATTTCGACGTTTATCTGTGGCATCGCCAGTTCATGTTGGCGATGCTCGTTTTCTAGTTCCTCCATCTCAATCGGTTTTGTTTTTCGAATGGCTCGCTGCGACGAAGGGTATTTGTGTGAAGTTTGCGGCGAGGATGTGGGGAACATCAGCGACAGCGACCTCTATCTGCGGTTTGTGATCGGCGAACTGGATCCCGAGCGTTTGCACACGACGCCCGAACGCCACATCCGCTGCAACCCAGCGGTTGGCCAATTCATCGTGCATCCCGATTTCGAGCCGCTGGTTTGCGAAGGGGCTTTCGGCAAACAAGAGCTCGATCCGGAGTACGTTCAGCAGCGCGAGACCTTGGTCAGTCGCGGGTTCGAGCGATTGCGTGAGATCGAAGCTCAAGGTCCCGAGGGAGACATCACCTCCTATCCGCTGCCCGAAGCGATCGCGAAGTATCGGCGCTGAGCGAGCCGGATGTTAAGGGCCTGTCACTTATACGCAAGTCGCAGGCAACGGCGAAAGGGACAGGAACATTCCTCACAGGCCTGGCGCGGGCCGAAGGTCCAGCAATTTGCATAGCCCAGCCTGCAGGGCTGGGTATTAGCCGACGTCGCCCGGTTTCATTTCACAACGGGCGAAGGGGCAACGCCCCGGGGTAGGTGGTGACAATCGACCGGGCCTACAGCCCAACCATGTCAATCATCGCCACTAGAACCCAGGCCGATGGCCTGGGCTAGGCAAATGTTCGAGCCTGCGGCCCGGACTCGGATGAATGCGATGTGGAACGGCCTGCGACGAACGAAAGACTTCTCACGAGACTGGCAAGCGTTCGGTCGCGACAACTCACAATGACTTACGTATAACTGCCAGTGTTAAAGGCTGCGGGTTAAAACGATTCCAGCGGTTGTGATGTGCGAACTTGCCGAGTCGGTCAGCTTTAACAAATTTTGCGGCGACCGAACATCGCGAGCGATCGTCGCTGGGAGACCGATCGCCGAGCAAAATCTAGGGAAAAGCAGCGGTCTGTGAACGGCATCTCGAAGCCCCAGGCAAGCTTCGTGCTAGGGTTCATCACACCGGCGTCCAGCGGGATTTCGCGGTGTGTTTTTCGCCTCGCAAGATCTCTGCTATGCAAACCGCCCAGCGTTCTCTGCCCGATCCTACCGCCAAGCGTCTCGCATTGTTGCTGTTAGCGGCGGCGGGATGTTTGTTTGCCGCTTGGATTGCGCAGCTGAACTTTGTGATGCACGATATGTATCACGAATTGGCGCTCGTCCGCGAAGCGATGTTCCGAGGCGAGTTGCCATTGGACAACCCGTTTGCCTTCACGCCAACGGTCTACCCGTCGGTGCATCATGAATGGGCGATGGGCTTACTGTTGTATGGCTTCTGCATTTCCACAGGCTGGGGCCTGATGGGACTGACGATCCTGCGATGGATGTTGATCCTGGGGATCGTTTCAGCGACCTACATGACCGCTCGACGACGCGGCGCCAGTCCGATCGTCTTCGCGTTGGCGGCGCTCTTGATCCTGCCGATCGCTTGGGTCGGTTTCGGGACGCTGCGGGCTCAACTGGTCACGCTGCTGTTCACCGCTGTGCAACTACGCTTGGTCGATGAAGACCGCCGCGGACGACGCGGTTGGGTTTTGATGTTGCTGCCGTTGTGGTTCGTGTGGGTCAATATTCACGCTGGCTTTTTGGTCGGCGCGGGGCTGTTGGCAATCGACACGTTCGAACGCGTTGCTGCCGATCTCGTGAACCAATGGCGACAGGGACGGCTTGGAGAGCGACGCTGGCTGATGCGGCGCTTGGTCCATCGCTATTGGCACCGCGTTGGGCTGTTGATCGCTGCGGCGGCCACGTTGGGGCTGACGCCTTATGGCGCCCAGTACGCTCCGTACGTGTTGCATGCGGTTCGCTTGCCTCGCCCCGAGATCGCCGAATGGGGACCGCTGTGGACAACGTATCAGCCAGGGCTGACGCTGCTCAGCTATCTGATGACGATTGTGCTGACGACCGTCGCTGTGGTTCAACTTGGTTGGCGTCGCGCGATCGGAACACTCTCGTTAATCGTGACCGCTTATCTCGCCCTGCGTCACATTCGCCACGGTTCTATATACGGCGTGGTTTGGATGTGTTACGCGCCGCCGTTGTTGTCGCGTTGCAAAATGGGGCCGGCGATCCAGGCTTGGATCTGCCAACGCCAGCGTGCTGTCCAGCGGGGCGCTGTCGCAGCGATCGTCGGTAGTTTGGCGTACTTCTTCTACGTCGGCGGATGGTACACCGTGTTGCCGGTCCAGTCGGCGGAGATGGGGAATCAGCCTGTTGGAGTCGTCGAGTACTTAAAAGAGAATCACTTCCGCGGCCGATTGCAGTTGCCCTTTGGTGCCGGTGCTTACGTGATGTGGCACATGTACCCCGACGTCTTGATCAGCATCGATGGACGATACGAAGTCGGCTATCCGCCCGAACTGCTCGACGAGCACCGCGCGTTTTATCGCGGCGAACCGGGGTGGGAACAGATGCTGGATCGCTATCCCAGCGACGCGGTCGTGGTCCCGGTGGGATCGCCGATCGTCGACGCGATGCAGTCGCAGTTGCATTGGCGTTTGAGCTACCAAGACGACGCGTATCTGTTGATGACACCGCCCGATAGTCCGATCGTATGGACCGATCGCGATCGCCGTGGCGAGACGCTGCCGCAGAACTTTCTATAGCGGCGGCGCGGCGATGGGAGAGATTTTTCGGCGTGCAGCCCCTTTGGGGGTAGCTAGCTGGAAAGATGTGGAGAAAAAGATCTGCTAGCTCTAACCCTCGGCTGGGGCCGATCGGCGGAGCGTGAGGGCGTAGAGGATTGTCAACGTTCCCGCACCCATCATCGACCAAGGAAACCATTCCGAGGGGGTGAAGTTGCGCGTTGAGGGGCCCGTTGGAGCAGCCGCGAGGAACGAACCGCTAGGTTTTTCGCTGGCGGCATGCAGGGCTGCACTGTCGATCACCAGGCACTCTGCACCGACGACGGTGAGCATGATGCCCAGCGCTAAAAATAGCGAACGCCACACGGTTAAGGCTCCAGGGGGTGAGAGAATTGAGCGACTGCTTCTGATATCGGCTGATGGATAGGAGCCTCGTGAGTCTTGGGATGGCTGCCGGTAAGATCGCTAGCACTGATCTATTTGATGATCGCTCCAATCCCAGCTATCCTATAGCCGGAATAATTTCCCCATTTCGCGCCGTGTGTGGCTGAGACGGCCACCGTAGAATGGGGAACGCCAAAATTTGGGCAATTCCACGACGGCGCAAAGATTAGACCGATAACGTGTCAATTCCGTTTTGACCGGCCATCCTGTGCGATTCCCACCTTGAACTGGAGACTGTATATGAAAAAAAACAATTCACGTCGAACCTTCTTGAAAGCCACCACCGTCGCCAGTGCTGGTTATTGGGTTGCTGGTGGTATCGCACCCAAGGAGAGCTTGGCCGCAAATGAAGAGATCCGGTTTGCTTGTATCGGTGTCGGCGGCAAGGGCTCGAGCGATTCGGCTGACGCGGGCAAAGCGGGCAAAGTCGTTGCGATCTGCGATATCGACGACGAGCGATTGAACAAGGCGGGCGAACGTTTCACCGACGCATCGAAGTATTATGACTTCCGCAAGATGCTCGACGAAAAGGACAAGAGCATCGACGCGGTGACCGTCAGTACGCCAGACCACTGCCACGGTGTTGCAACTGCCGCGGCGCTTGCGTTGGGCAAGCACTGCTACACGCAAAAGCCACTGACTCGCACGATCTGGGAATCGCGTCGTCTGGGCGAACTGGCTGCGGAGAACAAGTGCCAGACTCAGATGGGCAACCAGGGAACCGCCAACAGCGGCGTTCGCGAAGCTGCGGCGATGATCAAAGCGGGTGCCGTCGGCGATGTGAAAGAGGTGCATGTTTGGACCAACCGTCCGGTATGGCCACAAGGCATCGGCCAACCCGCAGCCGAAGAAGTGCCAAGCTACATCCACTGGGATGAATGGATTGGCCCAGCTGAAAAGCGTCCGTACAGCAGCGCTTATCATCCATTTAAGTGGCGTGGTTTCTGGGACTTCGGTACCGGTGCGTTGGGCGACATGGCTTGCCACACGTTGAACATGCCATACATGGGTTGCGATTTGCAAAACCCAACCAGCGTGCAAGCGACGACCAGTGGTCACAACAAGATCACTTACCCGTCCTGGTCGCAGATCGTATTCGAGTTCCCCGCCAACGATTGGCGTGGCGCGACTCAGTTGTACTGGTACGACGGTGGCAAGTTGCCAGCTCAGTCGCTGTTCGCGGGATCGGAATCGTTCGCTAAGAAGGGCTTGTCCAGCAGCGGCTGCTTGGTCGTTGGATCCAAGGGCAGCCTGTATTCGCCAAACGATTACGGTGCCACCTTCGAAATGCTCGGCGGAGCAGAGACGAAGGAGGTCGATTACGACCGTTCGCCAGGTCACTTCCGCGAATTGGCGATGGCGATCAAGACGGGCAAAGAAGCGAAGAGCAACTTCCCGAACTACGCCGGTCCTTTGACCGAAACCATCCTGCTTGGAAACCTGGCTGTCTTCGCGGCTGACGAAAACGAGAAGCAAGGCGAAAAGATCAGCTGGAACGCTAAGGAAATGAAGGTTCTGGGGACCGACAAGTACGATTGGATGGTCAAGCCCGACTTGAAGAACGGCTACACCATGTAGTTTCTTTGGGGACCGCTGAGCGGTTCTCGAGGCAACGCAACGCGATACGATATGGCACGCTGCGTCCTAGCGGGACGCAGGCGTGCCATTTTTTTGTATCGAGGCGTCTGTTTGCACCCTGATCCGCGGTGCCGACGCGGAACTCAATCGACACGTCGTTCTCACGGACACCCGCGCTGTGCAGGCTACTCTCCGCACCCTCTCGCTGATGGTTCTGGCAACCGCGATCGCTCTCTTGATCGGTTGGGCATACGCTTATCTTTGCGAACGTTTGGTCCGCCGCGGTCGTTGGCTGTGGCGTCTGATTCCGATCGCTGCGATCTCGCTGCCGTTGTTCATTCACGCAGCGGCGTGGGAAGCGACGCTAGGGAAATTCGGCTGGCTGCCATTGTCGGGCGTCACCGCGCGAGGCAGTTTCTTCGCCGGACTGGTCGCATCGTCTTGGATCCACGGGATCGCCGGGGCCGCCTGGGTTGCCTTGATCGTCGGTGCGTTTTTGCGCCGCGGACCGCTTCCGGGTGAAGAGGCGGCGCGGTTGGATGCCGGCCCGCTGCGAGCGGCGCTGCGTGTGACACTGCCGGGAACTTATCTGCTGACGTTGGCCAGTGGGTTGTGGGTGGCTTTGATCGCGGCGACCGAAATCTCCGTCGTCGATCTGTACGGATTTCGAACGCTCGCCGACGAAGTCTACTTTCAGTATGCGCTGTCGCCACAGCCGATTCCGATCTTGCTGGCAATGCTGTTGCCGATCGTGTTGTGTATCGGGATCGTGTTGTTGTGGTTTTTGGGGCGTCATCAGGTTTTAAGGCCACTCGGCGGCGCGACTGGGCGGACGCAGCCGTCGGTCGTCGACAACGGCCTGGCGACGGAGGTCTTTGGGCTGGCCGGTCTGGGGTGGTTGGCGACGTTGTTGATTCTATTGCCGCTAGTCAGTTTGGGGATCAAGGCCGGCTGGACTGTGCAGGCGGTCGATGGAGAACTGCAGTCGGGATGGTCGGTTGCCCAAGCGTCCGCCACGCTGACTCAGGCGGCGACGATGTTTCGCACCGAATATTATTGGACCGCGATGCTAGCGGCGACGTCGATCGCGATGACGCTGCCGGTATCCCTCGTGTTGTCGTGGCTGGGGCGATATCGGTTGGGTTTCGTTGCGGTTGGCTGCTTGGTGTTGCTGTTCATTCCCGGGCCCGTGATCAGCATGGGAATCATGCGGCTGTTTTCTCAGAGCGGCATCGCTTGGCTGGGGGAACTGTACGATCGCAGCTTGATTCCAGCGGGTCTGGCCGTAATGCATCGATCGGTTCCGTTGTGCTCGCTGATCCTGATCGGCAGCTTTTACGCTACCGATCGCCGCGTCGACGAAGCGGCTCGCATCGATGGAGCCGGCTGGTGGCAGCGGCTGCGATATATCGAAATGCCACGCATCGTGTGGCCCTTGGCGATCTGTGGTTTTGTTACAGCAGTGGTTGCATTGGGGGAGGTCTCGGCAACCGAATTGGTGATGCCGCCGGGAGTCTCCACCGTCGCTCGGCGGGTTTTTGGTTTGCTGCACAGCGGCGTTCGCTATCAAGAATCGGGGCTCTGCCTGATCGCTAGCAGCTTGGTTATCGCAGCGGTTCTATTTTTTCATGTCTGTCGTTCTACGATGGGCCGTCGTTAAGCGTATGATAGATGCGTACGTTGGCCGGTCGCAAACCCTCTGATGGAACCTCATGCTTCGCAATCGAAATTTGAATGTGTGGACGCTGCTTGGCGTGACATGGATGCTGATCTTCACGACGCTGACCGCGGGCAAGGTTGATGCAGCGGACCACGTGACGTTTGTGCAAGGGGGACAAACGTTTAAGGTTTGTGGCGAAGCGTTGTTGGAAGCTCAGGATGGCGGGTTGTTGTTTCAGGCCAACGATGGCCAGATTTGGACGATTCAGCCCGAGGAGATTAAAGATCGCAAGCAGGATTCGATGCCTGTCGAGATCCCCAGCCCCGAGGTGGCCGTTGCCGAATTGGTCGCGACCCTTGGCAGCGAATTTCGCGTCATGCAAACCGCTCACTACGTCGTCGTCTCCAACGCCGACGCTCCGTTTGTCGAATACTGTGCCGGGTTGTTCGAGAAGCTGTACAAAGGCTTTTATGCGTTCTGGAAGAACAACGGTTGGGATCTACCCGAGCCGCGGTTTCCGTTGGTCGCGTTGGTCTTCGAGGACAAAGCTAGTTTTCAACGCTACGCTCGTCCCGAAGCGGGGGACGCCGCGGAATCGATCATCGGTTACTACAACTTGCAAACCAACCGGATGACGACCTACGACATCGGCGAGGGAGCCGGGGTGCGAGCTGGCGGCTTCTTGGTCGACCGAAACATCGCCACGTTGGTTCACGAAGCGACGCATCAGTTGGCTTACAATTGCGGGCTGCAAAAACGTTACGCCGACAATCCTTATTGGGTCAGCGAAGGGATGGCGGTCTTCTTTGAGTCGCCCGACCTGAAGCGCGGCGATGGGTGGCGCGAGATCGGCCGGATCAACGAAGTCAATCGTTTGCGGTTCGCCCAATATCTGCCTCAGCGACCAGCCGATTCGTTGGTCACGCTGCTGCAAGATGACAGCCGGTTGACCAATTCGGCAACCGCTTCGTTTGCCTATGCCGAAGCCTGGGCGTTGACCTACTTTTTGCTGAAGACGAAACCGAAGCAGTACGTCGCCTATCTGAAGCAGCTGAGCGAAGGGGAGTACTTGGAATCGCTGGGGCCGCGCGAACGGTTGCAGATGTTCCGAGATGCGTTTGGCGACCTGCAAAAGCTCGACCGGCAATTCATCGCCTACACCCGGCGGTTTGTGCTGCGACGATAGCCACCGCGAGGCTGGCTGGAGCGAAGGTGCAAGCTTTTGTTCTCGTTATCAAGCACTAGCAAAATTGACGTTAGCCACATCCTCAGAAGGGAGCCGGCAGGTCGATACGACGGTTCTTAGCAGAAGCGAGAGTTGAGCCATGATCGAATACAAAGGCTATGTTGGCAAAGTGGAGTTCGATGACGAAGCAGCGATTTTTCATGGGGAGATCCTCGGGACGCGTGACGTTATCACATTTCAGGGAGAGAGTGTTTCCGAGCTGACCCAGGCGTTCCGCGACTCCATCGATGACTATCTAGCGTTTTGCAAGGAGCGCGGCGAGTCTCCAGATAAGCCGTTTTCAGGCCAGTTCGTAACCCGGATCCCACACGAACTGCATCGCCAAGTGAGTATGGCTGCGAACGTTGCGGGCAAAAGCCTCAATGCCTTCGTCAAGGAGCAACTGGAAGCGGCTGTGGAGAAGGTCGCTGCCAAGCCGAAGCGTGGCGGAACGACGAAAGTAAATACAAAAGCGAAGCCCAGAGGCAAACAGTCGGCATGACGTTGCTTCTCTGGGCTGTACTTTGTTTGCGCGGCCTTCGATTGGTCATGGCACGCGACTTTGGGCGAATCTTATGTAGCGAGAACTAGAGTCCCTGCTTCGCTTTCTTTTCCGCGACGTTACGGTAATCGACGACCTTCCAGATCAGACCAACTTTTTGCATCGCTCGGATCGCCATGTAGGTCAGATCGATTTCCCACCACTTGTGCCCGTGCTTAGCCATGCGGGGATAAGCGTGGTGGTTGTTGTGCCAGCCTTCGCCGTAGGTGACCAATGCGACCCACCAGTTGTTGCGGCTCTTGTCGGTTGTTTCGTAGTTGCGGTAGCCCCACATGTGACTCGCTGAATTCACGAGCCAAGTCGAATGCAGGACGAAGACGAGTCGCAGGAACATTCCCCAAACGACCATCGAGATCGCCATCTCGCTGCCGCCGTAAAGGTAGCCGCCAACAGCCAAAGCGACGCCCAAGGCGAAGTTCAGTGGCAGGAACATCTTTTCGATAAATCGCATCCCGCGATCGGCCGCCAAATCGGGAATCCAACGCTTGAAGTAGGCTTCGCGGTCGCCGTCGTGAGTGCTGTAGGCCAGCCAGAACATGTGACTCCACCACGCCCCGTCGTTGGGCGAGTGGGGATCGCCCGGCTGATCGCTCTCGGCGTGATGCTTGCGATGGTCGGCGACCCAGTCCAGGGGCGAGCCTTCGCCAGCCAAGCTGCCAATCACGGCAAACATATATTTGACCCAGCGGTGCGATTGGAAACCTGTATGGGTCAGGTAGCGATGGTAGCCGAGGCAAATTCCCAGGCCGCCGGTGATCCAGTGGAGGGTAACCATGGCGATCAACGCAGGCCAGGTGAAGGTCCAGATCGCGAAGATCGCACCGACGTGGGCCGCAACAAGCCAGATAATCGAATACGTATTGACGATCGTTCGCTCTTCTCGCGAAAGGTTCGCTGCCTTTTGCTTTTTGCTTTTTGCGACTTCACCAGCATCGATGCCGGTCTGTTCTGCTAGGTCAAAGGCGTCGTCGACTACGGTTGCCATGGGATTTGCTTCCTAAATGAAATTGAACTCGTTTCCGATGCCCAAATCTTAAGGATCTGTCCGCAGGCGACTGTTTTCGCAAAGAGACATCGCTGTAACGGTTCTGTAACATCTCCCCAAGAAATTCGCGCTCGCGTCGTTTGAACGCGTTGTCTCGCCCAGTCGTCCCCCAAGCGAGGGCGGTGTTAGACTGGGGGGATCATCCGTTTTCGATCTGCCTGGGCAGGTCGGGTAAGTTCCGCCGCCGCGGTTCGGGGCTTGCCGGTTCGCTCGGTCCCTGCGGCTTTTTCTGTCTCTGCATATGTCCAGTCGAGTCTCCGCTCTGTCCACGATTCTGGGTTCGCCGATGCGAATCTTGGCGATCGTGTTGGTCCTCGTTTTTATCACCGAAGTGGCGGTGATGTTCGCCCTCCCCTACATCGTGCCGGGCAGTTTGAACGAGGCGGGGCGGGCGATCGTCGACGCGGTTCTGCTGACGATGGTCTGTGCTCCGGCAATGTGGTTGGTGATCATTGGGCCGTTGAGACGGATCGCGGTCCAGGAGCATCAGCGCAGCGAAACGATCGTCGCCAATGCCAGCGAGAGCATCTTGACGTTCGATCGAGAGGGTTCGATCCTGTCGTGCAATCGGGCGGCGACGGAGTTGATCGCGATCGATGCCGAAGCGTTGATCGGCCAGTTCATGCAGCAGGTGATTCCCGGTCTGCCCGATCGGTTCTTGGGGTTGCCCAACGAGTTTCGTTTGGATGCGGTTCGCGCCGATGGGCACCGGTTTCCCGTTCAGGTCTCGGTCAGCGAATATCCTTCGGAATCGCAGGCGATGCGGATCGCGATCATCCGCGATCTGACCGAATCGCAAAAAGCGGAGCAGCAGCGGCTGACGATGGCTCGCGAAACCGAAGCCCTTCGCGCCCAACAGATGGCCACACTGGCGCAACTGGCGACCGGCGTCGCTCATGAAATCCGCAACCCGCTGACCTCGATCAAGATGCTGATCCAAGTCAATCGCGCGAAGTGTGCCGACGAGGGTTTGCCAACCGACGACATGGAGCTTGTCGAGCGGGAGATCCGACGGATGGAGCGATCGGTCAACAGCCTGCTCGATTACGCTCGTCCGGAACGAGGCGAATCGACCGAGTTTGCGATCCAGGATGCGGTCCGCCGAACGGTGATGCTGATCGACGGACGCTGCAAAACGCAAAACGTCCGCCTCCAAGTTACCGCTCCCGATCCGCCGCTTTTGGTGCTCGGCGATGCCGCTCAGATTCAACAACTGTTGCTCAATTTGATGCTCAATGCGATCGACGCGATGCCCGAGGGAGGGACGTTGGAACTTGCGGTGGTGCGCGAAGATAAGGATGTGATTCTGACGGTCTCCGACAGCGGCAGCGGGATCAGCGAAAGTGTGCTCGACCGGCTGTTCAGTCCCTTCGTTAGCACCAAGCCCAACGGTGTCGGGCTTGGGCTGGGGATCTGCCGGCGGATCGCCGAATCGCATCGCGGCAGCTTGGTCGGATCCAACCGGGCCTCCGGCGGCGCTCAGTTTCGGTTAAGCTTACCCCTGGTCCAATCCTCAACTTAACTGTCGCCCATGAACCGTCCTTCACGCCGTACCTCGCAAACACTGCTTGTCATCGACGACGAAGCGCCGATCCTGACAGCTTTCGAACGCGCGTTTGCCAGCGAATCGACGACGGTCTTGGTCGCTGAAAACGCGACCGACGGTGAAGCGGTTTTTATGGAGACCAGGCCCGACGTGGTCGTGATCGATCTCAGCCTGCCCGATATGTCGGGGCTGGAATGTTTCCGGCGGCTGCACAAAGTCGATCCCCGCGTGCCGGTGATCTTTATCACCGGGCATGGGACCGTGGAGACAGCGATCGAAGCGACTCAGTTGGGCGCCTACGACTTCCTCTTCAAGCCGCTGGAACTCGACGAGATGCGGCAGCTGCTGGAGAAAGCGTTTAATCTCAGCCGGATGGTCCGCGTGCAGCCGGTCCTCGCCGACGAAGAGGATACGGTTGCCGATGCGATCGTCGGCCGCTGCCGCGCGATGAAAGAGGTTTATAAAGCGATCGGCCGCGTCGCCTCGCAAAATCTGACGGTGCTGTTGCTGGGCGAAAGCGGAACCGGCAAGGAGGTTGTCGCTCAAGCGATCTATCATCACAGCGCTCGATCCGACGGTCCGTTCCAGGCGATCAATTGTGCGGCGATCCCCGACGCGCTGTTGGAAAGCGAGATCTTCGGCCACGAAAAAGGAGCCTTCACCGACGCCCACCGGCAGCGAATCGGCAAGCTGGAGCAAGCGGATAAAGGGACGTTGTTCCTGGATGAAGTGGGCGATATGTCGCCGATGACTCAGGCCAAGATCTTACGCGTGCTGCAGGATCAGACGTTCGAACGCGTCGGTGGCAACACGCCGATCAAAGTCGATGCGCGGATCATCGCGGCGACCAATCACGATCTGAAAAAATTGGTCTCCGAGGGGCTGTTCCGCGCCGACCTCTACTTCCGATTGAGCGTCGTGTCGATTCATCTGCCGCCGCTGCGGCAGCGCGAAGACGATCTGCGCGTGCTGGCGGAATACTTTTTACGCAAGTACAGCAACGAGTTTGGCAAGGACATCCGCACGCTCGCTCCCGAGACGTTGGAACTGTTGGAGCAATATCATTGGCCGGGGAACGTTCGCGAACTCGAGAGCGCGATGAAGCAGTCGTTGCTGATCGCGCGAGGGAATGTCTTGTTGCCCGAGTTTGTGCCGCGGTTGTCCGACGGCAGTACGCCGTTGATCAGCGGCAAGAGCGAAGACGAATATCTTTCGAAAAGCTTTGTCGCCGAACGGCTGGATGCGGGCAGCAAGAACCTCTACGCCGAAGCGATCCGGACCGCTGAAAGCCAGCTGTTTCGCCAGGTCTTGCAGCACACCGCGGGCAACCAATTGAAGGCCTCCTCGATTCTTGGCATCTCCCGCGTCACGCTCCGCAGTAAACTGAAGGCGTTGGGAATCGAGGCGGCTGATTTTGCCGGCGGCGGCTGACGCTGCTCGCGCCGCGGACGTTCTATCGCCCGCAACCTGGCGCTATCCGGTAGGGCGACGTTAGTGTGCTGCAGCATCTAGGCGAGCGTTTTCGTCTTCGGAGCCATCTACCGAATCGTCGGTGAACCAAGGATAGATGCAGGGGATCACCAGCGATGTCAGCAGAGTCGATGTGATCAGTCCGCCGATCACGACGGTTGCCAACGGACGCTGCATCTCGGCGCCATCGCTTGTCGATAACGCCATCGGCAGGAAACCGAGGCTGGCGACCAACGCGGTCATCAGGATCGGTCGCAAGCGAACGAGCGCTGTTTCGTGACTGACCTCATCCAACGGCATCCCCGATTTGCGGAGATTCTCGGCGGCGCTCACCCAGACCAGTCCGTTGAGAACCGCGACGCCAAACAGAGCGATAAAGCCGACGCCCGCGGAGATGCTGAACGGCATCCCACGCAGATACAGTGCGATCACGCCGCCGGATGCCGCCATCGGAACGGCTAGGAAGATCAGTCCCGCCAACCGCAGCGATCCAAGGCTGGTGTGCAGCAACAGCATGATCACGACCAGCACGATCGGAGTGATGAACGCCAGGCGGCGGCTGGCCGATTGCAAGTTTTCAAAGTCGCCGCCCCAGCGAATTTCGTAGCCTGGCGGAATCGAAACCCGCTCGGGGATCAGCCGTTGCGCTTCGGTGACGAACGACGCGACATCGCGCCCGCGGACGTTTGCCGAGACAAACGTGCGGCGGCGATTTCCTTCGTGTTCGATCGCTGGCGGTGTTTCTTCCAGCCGAATCTCGGCCAGTTCTTTTAGCGGGACCGAGTTGCCGTTGGCGTCGCCGATCGGGACCTGTTCCAGCAGCGACAGGTTTTCACGCCACTGCGGCGGCACGCGAACGATGATCGGATACCTCGCCCTCCCCTCGAAGATCTGCCCGACTTGATGCCCGCCCAACGAAGAGACGACGTCCAGCACGGTTTGTGCGTCGATTCCGTATTGAGCCAACGCTTCGGCTTTGGTGCGGATGCTCAGCGTCGATAGATTCGATTGATAGTCGGCCTTCACATCGACAGCTCCGGGGATCGTCCGCAATACCGCTTCGATCTCTTTGCCTTTCGTGCCCAGGACTTCCAAGTCGTCACCGTACAACAGCACCGCGACGTCCGCTTTGACGCCCGCCACCAATTCGTCGACTCGCATCTCGATCGGCTGGGTGAATCCAAAAGCGACGCCGGGGACGTTGGCGTTTAATTCGGTCGACATCTCCTCGATCAACTCGTCGCGAGTTTTGGGCGTCGGCCAATCGTGGATCGGTTTTAACAGGACCCAGACATCGGTTTGGTGAACGCCCATCACATCGTTTGCGATTTCGGGACGCCCGGTCTTGGAGAAGACTGTTTTGACTTCGGGGTACTCTTTCAGCAGGTTTTCGATCTGCGTCGACATCTCGATCGAACCTTCCAGCGTCGCGCTGGGCAAACGGAACGCCTCGACTAACAAGTCTCCCTCTTCCAAGCGCGGCATAAACTCCGCGCCTAGATTCGCTCCGACGGGCAAGCTGATGACAAACAGCAACAATGCCGTAGCGATCGTAACCACCGGATGCTTGATCGCTCGCGTCACGATCGGTTCGTAGAACCATTTGACGATCCGGACCAGAAAGACATCTTCTTCTTTCATCTTCTTGGGCAGGAAGATCGAAGCCATCGCAGGCATAAATGTCAGCGACAGGATCATCGAACCGCCCAAGGCAAACAGGACAGTCATCGCCATCGGGCGGAACAACTTGCCTTCGGTTCCTTCGAGCAGAAGGATCGGCAGGAAGACGACGGCGATAATCAATTCACCAAACATCGTCGGCTTACGAACTTCGACCGCCGCGTCGCGGATGATCTGTTCGTGTTTAGTATCGCCGTTGTCGTGCGAGAGTTTGCGGATACAGTTTTCGACCATGATCACGCTGCTGTCGACGATCAGTCCGAAGTCGATCGCCCCCAGGCTCATCAGGCTAGCTGTCACGCCGGTGAACAGCATCACGTTGGTAGCGAACAGCATCGACAGCGGAATCGCCAGCGCGACGATGATCCCCGCTCGCAGATTTCCCAGCATGAACAACAGGACGATGATCACCAACATGCCCCCTTCGGTCAGGTTGGTCAGGACCGTTTTCAGCGTTCGGCCGATCAGTGCCGCGCGGTCGTAGGTGACTTCTAAGCGAACGCCTTCGGGAAGCGTCGCCTCGATTTCTTGCAGTCGTTGTTTGGCGGCCATCACGACTTCGCGGGAGTTTTCGCCGACCAGCATCATCACCAAACCGGTCACGATCTCGCCGCGGCCGTCGCGTGTCACCGCCCCTTGCCGCGTCATCGGTTCGATGCTGACCTTCGCAATGTCGCGGATCAGGATCGGATTCCCATCGGCTTCGCGGCGGACGACAACCGCTTCGATATCGGCAGCCGATTCCAGCAGCGAGACGCCGCGGATGAATCGCTGTTCGCCATGGTGAACGACGTAACCACCGCCGGAGGTGCTGTTGTTGTTCTGCAGTCGTTGGAACAACAGATCCATCGGGATGCCATAGCTGGTCATCCGGTCCGGATCGGGTTGGACTTCGTAGGTCTTGTAGTAGCCGCCGTGCGTGTTGATCTCGGTCACGCCGGACACTTCGCGCAGCCGGGGCGAGATGTCCCATTCCAGAATCGTCCGCAATTCCATCGGCGTATGACGCTCGCTGCGGACCTCGAATTGCAGGATCTCTCCCAACGCGGTCGTCAGCGGGCCGACGCCTGGCGTTCCGTAACCTGGAGGAATGCGAGCGGTTGCGTCGGGCAAACGCTCGGCGACCAATTGCCGCGCCCGGTAGATGTCGGTTCCCTCTTCGAAGACGATCGTGACGACCGAGATCCCAAATTTTGAAACGCTCCGTAGCTCTTCGACATCGGGCAGACCACCCATCGTGTTTTCAACCGGGTAGGTGACGTAGCGTTCCACCTCCACCGGCGACAGCGATCCCGCATTGGTCACGACTTGGACCTGCACGTTGGTCATGTCGGGGACCGCGTCGATCGGCAATTTGTAGGCGGAATAGAGGCCGCCGACAGCCATCAACAGCGTCATGATGATGACCAGACCGCGGTTGGCGACCGAGAATTCGATTAAACGAGTGAGCATGATGGAGAGTCAAAGGGGCTGTGCGAAGAGCTCGCTGGCGGCGAAACGGCTTGGGCGGTGGGGAGCCTTGCCGTTGGTGGGTGTTGTCGGATTTGTTGTGGCGTGGCGGAGCGGCGTCAGTCGGCTTCGCCTTGCAGCAACAATTCCGACTTCAGCAGGAAGGCACCGTGAGTCACGATCAGCTGGCCATCGGAGAGGCCCTCGGTAACTTCGACCCAGTCCTCGGCGGCTCGCCCGGTCGATACGTTGACGCGTTGGAACGTGCCTCCGTTCATGTCGACAAACACAAACTCTTGGTTCTCGTGTTGAACGACCGATTCGGGTTTCACCGACAGCGTTTGGCGAGCTTCGCCGATCGGCACGGTGACGCGAACGAACATGCCCGGCCGCAGCAGGCCCTCGCGGTTGTCGATCGTGGCGATCAGAGGGACTGAGTTGGTGTCGGTTTGGACTTGGCGGCCGACATAGTGAATGCGAGCTTCGAAGCGGCGGTCGTCGAGTGCGGGGACGGTTACCGAAACGATGGTTCCCGGTTGGATGCCAACCGCCGACCAATCGCTCTCGCGGATGTTCGCTGAAACGTACAGCGTATCGGTGTTCGCTAGGACGACCAGCGAGTCGCCTCGCGAGACGCGTTCGTTGTTCGCAAAGCTGCGGGATTCGATCGTTCCGGCAAACGGAGCTCGGACTTCCAATCGCGATAGCGACGATTCGTTATCCAACGCCACCGATTGTGGATCCTGTTTGTATCCCAACAGCGTCTCGACAGCTTGGTAGGCCAAGCTAAGTTGGCGGTCGGCTTCGGCCAAGTCGGCTTCGGCGTTCAGCCGCGCCTGTTCCGCGGCAAAGGTCGCTTGATCGCGAGCGGTGCGAAAGGCGGCTTCGGCCAGCTGACGCTCGGCGCGTCGCTCGCGAATCGCACGCCCGGTGACCGCTCCCGAATTGGCCAATGGTGAGATGTTGTCGAGCAGTTCCGCCGACAATTGAAGATTTGCGTAGGCGGTCATGATCTCCTGGCGATAGCTGCCCAACGCGAGATCGGCCAGCGAATCATCGATCGCGTCGACCGATCGATCTTGATCGAGCATCGACGACAGACGCAGCAGATTTTTCGCGACCGTCGTCTCGCGCTCCAGCACTTGCTGAGCAATCTGGTGTTGTGCCCGCCGCTTCAGAATCTCCGCTCGCGCTTGCCCGATCTCGGGGCTCCGCAAGATCGCCAGCAACTGGCCGCCCTGCACCGCCTGGCCTGGCGTGACCCGCAGTTCGGTGACGATGGCATCCAGCGGCGCTTTGACTTCGATATGTTTGGTTTCGTCGTATCCGATCCGGCCAGGGATCGTGTGATAGTTCTGCAGCGAACGCGATTGAGCGGGGACCGTTTCGAACCCGGCAGCTTTCAACTTCCCCTCGGGCAGCGTCAGCGTATCGGCAGCCACAACGTCGTCGGTCGCCGCTTCTTGCTGATCGGATTCGGATCCGCCAGCGTTGATCTGATGAACTGCAAACCAACCCAAGCCCATCAAAGCGATCACAAATACGATCGGCCCCCCTTTGGCGAGGGGCTGGAAACGGCTGGGCTCGGTTGGCGGTTGCGTTGCAGGGTCGGACATGGCGGGCAGGCGTTCGAAGAGGGTGTGGGGAGAGTCTTTCCCCTACACAAAGCACGAACCGTGCCAATGTCCGAAATTGCCTGGTTTACCAGCGAATCGCCGTTCCTGTTGCCGCGGCTCGCGAAATCGTCGACTCGGAATGCAAAGAAACTCTCCACCCCCGTGGACAGATTCTTTCCTCGCCGCCGCGAGCGATAGCAATTTGTGACTTTCGGCCTATTCGGCGGATTCCGCCACGGCCGAAGTTGATTCGACGTCGGTCGACTTGCTGCCGATCAGGATTCCGGTGCCTCGCAGTCGCCACAGGAAGAAGGCGCCGCCGGCGGCCATCATCGCTGCGCAGACGGCAAAGATCCGCTGCGGTTGGTCGCCGAACAGCGGCCGGATCGCCCAGTACATCAACGACGCGACGGTCAGGAAAGTGAACGAGACGGCGTTGGCGGTTCCCAGGAATCGACCACGCTCATTGTCGGGGGAGAGTTTCTGCAACAAGGACTGCAGCGGGATGATGTAGAAACCAGCAAAGAAGCCGGCTCCAAAAACAAAGCCAGCGGTGTTGCTGAGCGCGACGCGGACCATCGGCCCCATGTCGGGAAGCGTTGGCGTCACGAAGGCCAATAGGAGGAAGAAGAAGACCAGACCGGCGGCGCCGATCGGGACCAGTTTTGGATTGATCTGGTGGCCGGAGATCAGTCCGGCAACGGCGCATCCGACGCCGATCGCAACTCCCATCACGCCCAGCAGGACGCTCGCTTCGGTCCGATCGATCCCCAGCACAACCGTATATTCGGGCAGGATCAACAGCGCCAGTCCGGCCAGCAGATAGAAGTAGCCCCAGGCCAACATCACCATCAGGAAACGCGACTGAGCCATCTCTTGGATCGAACTGACGTACGTGGTGAAGGGGTTCCAGTCGAACTTCATCGATCGATCGCCCGGTTCCAACCGCGGCATGAAGACCGCGGAGATCAGTCCCAAGATCGCGATCACCAGCAGAGCAGCACCGGGCAGCCACTGGATCGGCGTCAGTGATGCATCTTGTGGGCTGTAGCGATCGGCCACAACGCCGCCCAGCAGCGTGCCGACGATCACAGCGACATTGGTCATCATGTTGATCGTGCCGTTGGCGCGGCTGAGGTCGGTGTCGTCGACAAGTTCGGGGATCATGCCATATTTGGCTGGCCCAAAAAATGAGCTCTGGCAGGTCAGCGCGACCAACGCCAGCAGAGTGATCCAAAGGTTGCCCAGATAGAAGCCGACCATCGCGATCAGCGCGATCGGGACCTCGGCGATCTTGACCCACAGCGTGACTTCACGCTTCGAATAGCGATCGGCGATTTGGCCGCCATATCCCGACAGAAGAATGAAGGGAATCGTAAAGCAGATACCGACGATTCCCTGGCCGCCGTCTCCCAGCATTCCCGCCCAGGCGCCGTCGATGACCATAAACGTCAACAACATCTTCAAGACGTTGTCGTTCATGGCACCTAAAAATTGGGCCGCCAGCAGGCTCAAGAAGCCGCGTTTTACCAGATTGCTCTTCAACGGAATCGCCTTGCGGTTTGAGAGGCAAAAGGAGTGCTGGGATGTTGCCGCGATATCCCATTCCTTCTCAAAGGAACCTCTTTAACCCAAAGCGATGCGCGAAATCAACGCCTTACCCCGATTAAATTAGCATCTGCGGCAAGGTTTCCGTGCTTGGCAGGGAAGCCGATGGCATTCCCCGCCAGGTCAGCGGCGTTATTCCGGAAGCGTTATTTGGTTGGCAGTTCGACCAACTGCTTTCCTTTGGCCATCTCGCGGATCTCTTCGGTGATCTTCATCGAGCAGTACTTTGGTCCGCACATGCTGCAGAAGTGAGCGCTCTTGAACGTATCCTGCGGCAGCGTTTCGTCGTGGTAACGCTGCGCGGTTTCGGGGTCCAACGACAAACGGAACTGTTCCTTCCAATCAAACGCGAACCGGGCTCGGCTCAACGCATCGTCGCGATCTTGCACGCCCTTGCGGCCGCGAGCCAAGTCGGCGCTGTGAGCGGCGATCTTGTACGCCACGCAGCCTTGCTTAACGTCTTCTTTGTTTGGCAGGCCAAGGTGCTCCTTGGGAGTCACGTAGCACAGCATCGCAGCGCCGTGCCAGCCAGCCAGCGCCGCGCCGATCGCGCTGGTGATGTGGTCGTATCCCGGCGCGATGTCGGTGACCAATGGGCCAAGCACGTAGAACGGAGCGCCGTTGCACAGTTCGGCTTGCTTCTTCATGTTCATCTCGATCTCGTGCATCGGGATGTGGCCGGGGCCTTCGACCATGACTTGGGTGCCGCGATCTTGGCCTCGCTTGGTCAATTCGCCCAAGACTTCCAGTTCGGCGAATTGAGCCGCGTCCGACGCGTCGGCGATCGATCCGGGACGCAGGCCGTCGCCCAACGACCACGTCACATCGTATTGACGCATGATGTCGCACAGATCGTCAAACGCTTCGTACAGCGGATTTTGTTTGTTGTGAACCATCATCCACTTGGCAATCAGCGAACCGCCGCGGCTGACGATGCCTGTCACGCGATTGACTGTCAGGTGCAGATGCTCCAACAACACGCCACAGTGGATCGTCATGTAATCGACGCCCTGCTTGGCTTGATGTTCGACCATGTCCAAGAAGTGCTGGGCACGCATGTCTTCGATGTTGCCACCGAGTTCTTCCAGCATCTGGTAGATCGGCACGGTACCGATCGGAACTGGCGAGGCGTCGATGATCGATTTGCGGATTTGATCGATGTTCTTGCCAGTCGACAGATCCATCACCGTGTCGGCGCCATGATGCACCGCGTAGTGCAGCTTCTCCAGCTCTTCGCCTTCGTTGCTGGTGACCGCGCTGTTGCCGATGTTGGCGTTGATCTTGCACTTCGATGCGATCCCGATCGCCATCGGTTCCAGCCGTCCGGCGACGTGCACCTTGTTGGCCGGGATCACCATCCGTCCGGCAGCCACTTCGTCGCGTACCAGATCGACAGCCAAATCTTCACGCTTCGCAACGAACTCCATCTCGGGAGTGGTCTCGCCCGCGCGCGCCGCCAAAATTTGCGTTTCTTTCATCCGTCTATATCTCCAGTACAGGACCTTGGTTCGAAGTGCGAGCAAGGGTGTCAAGGTTGGAAGTGAGCGTTTTCAGTTTTGGGGTCAACGCCATACAAGCAAGCTCAGAATGCTCGACGTTATGTTGTATCCCAGCGGGCGATTTTCGTCGAGAGACCACCATCGGGAGGGCCGCTGTTCCGTCAACCGCATCGCCGAGCAAAGCTTGCTGTGCGGCAGCCATCAAACTCGACTGAATGGTCGCCTTACGAGCGGTCCACGGCCGCAGAGTGCCAGGCTCCCGCTATTGTTCGTATCTATCGCACTCAACCGACGCCTCCGGCTGCTCGGCAAAGCTGGCGATTTGACGTTGCCGTGAACCGACATTATTTGCTGGTCCGGCGCCGTTTCTCTTTGACATCGGCGGAATCTGGATGATATGGTGCCTCTTGTTGGGGCGGTCGTCGCCCCGCATTAGTCTCGGGAGGGTGCAATGGTCTCCGTTCGGCGTTTGGGTTGCAGTGGTTTTCTACTCGGGCTGATATCTCTCGTGGGAGTCGCCTGCGGGAACGATCCCATCCGAGTCGATGCCGACTTGCTTCCGGGCATCGGCGGCTATTCGACGGCCGAAGCCGATCTGGGCTGGTTGCCCGCGGGAAAGAAGGTCGATGTCGAGGTCCGCGTCGTCAATCGATTGTCCGACGTGGTTCAGTTTGACCGGTTGAAGCTGGACGGCAGTTTGAATAAGGCGGAGGCGACGGGGGATTCGATTCCTGTAGGGGGCGAACTCACGATTCGCGCTGGCTTGACGATTTCCAACTACAGCCATGAAGTCGATCAAAGCATCGCAATCTACTTGGCTCGTGATGGCAAGCGATCGGCTCGCGATACGGTGCGATTGCGTTTCCAGGTTAGCGAACTGCTGCGGTTCCATGCGAAGACCGCTCAGTTCTCGCGCGACAGTTCCGACAAACAATTCGTGGAACGGATCCCTGTCACGATTACCAAACCGATCGATGCGGCAAAGGTCCAAGTTACGGGGACCGGTGATTTTCGTAACGCCCGCGGGGCGATAGTCCATTGGCAGGATCGCGATTGGTTGCAATTCGAAGTCGATCGCGAAGATCCCAATCAGGCGGAACTGGCGGGCACTCTAACGATCGAGGATCCGGTCTCGAAACGCAAAGATATGATCACCTGTCTGGTCAGGTATCGCGTCCCGGTGACGGTCCGCCCCGGATTGCTGTTCGCCAGGCTGGCTTCGGACGAAAAGTCGTATGCCGTGACGGCTTTCGTTCGCTTGTACCCGACCGAAGAATCGGCCGCTCGGTTTGCCGAAACGAAAACAGCCACCCAGGCTCCCGCGGTCGTCGCTGCGCATCTCGGCGAACATCCAATGGACGTGACGACACATCCACTGGGGGCTGGCGTTTACCGTGTGGAAGCCTTTGTGCCAGAGCGATTTGTCGGGGAAGCCGACTCCGTCCAGTGGCAGATCAAAACCGACGGGAAGGTCCATTACGTAAAAACTCGCGTCGGTTTTCCTCGCTGATAATGCGCCGGCGATTTGCATCCGTCCTTTTCGTTTGAGAGCCGTGCCGATGTCGATGTTCAGAAGTGGGAAGCGAACTGCAGGAGGACTGATGGTTTTTGTGCCACGGATCTTGTGTTGGCTGGTATTGCCAGCGACGATCGGCTGGGGACAGGCCGACCTGCAACAAATAGCTGATGCGCGAAGTTATATCGAAAGCATCAACGATCGAGCGGAAGCCATCACGAGATATGACGCCGCAGCGCGGCGCGAGACAATGATGCTGTTTCCCGATGGTCGCTTGTTAGAAGAGAGGTCTGTCGAGCGAGTGATGTTTGATGCGGAGGGGAATCGTTATTTGTGGATTGCGAGAAAAAGTCAGAACTTAAAGCGGGCCTATGAGGCGAAGGACCCGGCAGCCGACGTGCCGCTGACGACGCAATACCTGGCGATCTTGTATGTGAATGGGCAGCGGTACGAGTTGGACGGTGGCAAAGTGAGCAGGAGGATGCGGAAATCGGATCAATCGTCCTCGTTCCCCGGAGAAGGCAATGTTGACTTTCGCAAGTTGGGGATCGGCGGATCGGTCTCGGAGAATGAAATCTTGCTAAAGTTGCTCGCCTCGGCGAATTCGGCAGACGTGATCGCCAAGGGGGATCAGGTTGAGGTGCAATTGGCAACGCCCGAAGTTACTCCCTATTCGGACAAACCATTCACTGAATTGCAGTGGCGTTTTGATGCCGAAACGACAACGGTTCGTTCGTTCCAGCGGATTTACCATGCCTTCTGGCGTGACAAGTTGTATCCATCGATTCAGGCGCGGGCTCGGTTTCAGTGGCAACGGATCGACGAACACGACGTTCCCAGAACGGTCCTTGTCGAAAATCGCATTTATCCAACGCCTGGCCCAGGTAATTTGACCGGTGAGGTGGAGCCAAGCTATGCGCCGACCACGATCGATTGCCACTGGTTTTCGCTGAACCAGCCGCTTCCCGACCAACCTTTTTCGGTCGACTTCCTCTCCGACGAGAAAAAACTCCAATCGTTTGTCGATCCTGAGCTCAACGGTGCGATCCGTTTGGTGGATCGATAGCGATACGGTCACTATAGTTGCTTGGCGTCTGCAACACGTTACACCGCGGTGCACAATGAAAACGCAACACGCGAGGCCAAGCAATTTGCTGGGCCTCGCGTGGACGCATTATTGGCGTTGGCGTTGGCGATGCTGCCGCAGTGCTGCGGCAGCGGCGCTCTTTGGTTCGACTCTACAGCCGAATGTTCATCCTTGCACCGAGGATCGATGTCGGGTCCTCGAAGGTCGGAGTGTCGGAGGCCGAGCCGATCAGTTGGTAGTCGAACGTCAGGTCCATGAACGAACAGATGTTGAAGTTGTAGTACAGTTCGAGTCCTTGGCCGTCGCGGAGCGCCCCGGTTTCGTCCTTGATATCTTTTAGAAGTGCTTCGTCTTTGGTCGCGTCCAAGTAGTAATAGCCAGCGCCAAAGGAATCGTTGCGGCGGCTGCGCGAGAGCATGTTGTGACCGCCGATACCAGCGCTCAAGAACAGACGCAGTGGGTTCACCGATTGGTCTCCAACACCGACGCGTCCGAACAGACCAAATCCGCGTCCTTGGCGGTCGCTGTAAAGGTACTGGTCGAAGTTATATAGGAAGGCGTACGTGCCCTCTTGCTTGTTGGTCAGATCGATCGTGACATCCTCCCCCGATCCAGAGAGGCTTGCACGTGGGTCGGGGACCAGTTCGCTGAAGTACTGAGTCGAATAGAGCGCGGTGAACGATTGGTGGCCAAGTTTTCCAAAGAAGTTGGTTGGCACGCGAAGACCCGCGGTCAGCAGTACGCCATTGTTAAACAGTTCATCAAAACCGCTGGTTCGCGTCGTGTCGGTTGGATTCATGATCGTGAACACGAACAGTGGCTCGTAATCGTGCAAGATCGCAAACCCGGCTCCCAGACTGGAGTAAGGTGAGGCGACGATCGCGGCTGGGTTGGTGACCAACGCGAGGTTCGAAAATTGAGAGATGCCGCGGCCATGGGCGAAGTCGTTGCGATCGCCATCGAGCGTATCGAACTTACCCATAAAGAGAGCAAAGTTCTCCGACAGCGCCTGGGTCACGACGAGATTCGTGATGTAGAGGTTCTCGGTCTCCGCGGGCAGATGACTGGCGATCGTCGGCGGCATGACCGACCCGGTGTTAGCCGGATTGAGTTGTTCGCCAAAGCGATGCTCGGCGCGCAACCGAAAAAACAGCCCATCTTGCAGACCAAACTTGCTGGCGTCGACGTTCAACAGATAGTCGCCGTGACCGCTGTAGCGAAGCGAGTCGGGCAGGCTGTCGTTGCCGCCGCCGACCACGCCGAAACCAAATTGAGTCACATTGCCGGTGAAGCTGTAGCCGTTCTCCTGCATCGCCTCATAGGTTTCTGCCAATTCGCCAGCTTGGGCCGTCGATGTCACAAGAAGACATGCCAGACATGCCTTCCAAGTGATCCTAAGCGTTAAACAATGATTCATCAGATTCCCTTCCGCCACTCGTGTGCTGGAACCACATTGCCTCGCTGTTGGAGGCAGCCCCTTGGGTTCCCATTAGAAATCCTATCGGTGCCGGTATGCTATCTCTCCATAGAGTTCCGGCGGGGCAACCCTTAGTCGCGGGGGCAGCACCGATACAATCGACACAGGCGGCGCAGCCTGAACGGTGTTGTGATGTTCTGGTCTTAGGGGGGGCGTGGCGGCGACCGTGGAATCGAAAACTCCCGACTACAGCGTCTTAAGATATTCCAACACCGCCGTCCGCTCGGTTTCGGAAAGCTTGCTGGGGTAGTCGTGGCCTGCGGCACTTTTACCCACCTGCTGCGTATCAAAATAGGTCCGGCGGATCGCCCAGTCGGTCTGCGTCAGCGGGACTCGATCGACCTGTTCGATCTGCAAACCGACGCGCTGTGCGTCGATCTCTGTTGCCGTTCGCCGCCAGATCTTGGGCCGTTGCTCGGGATGCAGCAGATGCCACAGCGTCGGAACGCTTCCGTTGTGCAGGTAGGGAGCACTCGCCCAGATGCCGTCAAGCGGCGGCGCGACGTAGCCGTTGGATTCCGCGTGCGAACCATCGCTGCCGTAATCGCTGAACCAGCTCTCGACGTACTTTTCTTTGGCTATCGTTGGCAAGGCGAGCAGCCGAATCGGATCGGTGCCAATGTCCTTCAGGGCAATCCGGCGGTTCGGGTATTCGCCCCCGTCGCCGTACGTTCCGTGGCAGTCGGCGCAGGTTTGATTAAAGACCACTCTCCCCTGCTCTGCCAACGCTGCGTCGATCGGGCCTTGGTACTTCGGCGGACGCATGCTTTGCAGGTAGGTGAGTACATCCTTGAAATCCGATTCCCATTCCCTGAACCGCTCCGGCCCATTCCCTCGGCTCAGCATGAACTGCATCAGCCCACGATGACTCAGCCGCGCAAAGCCATCGATATAGATGAACTCCTTCTTGTGAAGATTCCACCACGGCGGAGCGTCGAGATCGTGGTGCAACATCGGCGGCGGTTGGCGATCCATCACGAGGTTCAAATCTTTATCGCGGTAGTTCATCAGGGCGACGCCAAAGATGACGGCGTTGCTGGTCCCGTGCGTGGTCCCCAGCGGCAGCACCGCCGATCCCAGCTCCATCCGCGTCAGTCGTTTGCCGCTGCGAAACTTCACCTTCCGCATCTCTTCGCTGAGCGTCTGTAAGCCAAACGCGTTATTGGGGGCTCCTGGGTGAACCTGGCCATAAACCGTTCCGCCGTGACACGAGAAGCAATTCATCGTCCAGTTGCCCGCATCGTCGACGACGTATTGCAGCGGTCGACCGCTATCGTCGTTGGGACGCTTGGTCAGCCCATAGCGTTCAAACGCCATCTGCCGCCGTTGCTCGACAGTCGCGTCGGCAGCTTGGGCTCGCAGCTCTTTAGGCCAGACCTCCCAAATCGCATCGAAATCGGACTGATGGAAATCGGGAGACAGGTAAACTTTTTCCGTCAGGAATCGGTACCCACGCTCCGCCGCGGCGATTTCCAAAGTTGCATCGTTCGGCGCAGCTGCGGCGGCGCGAGTCGTTGGATCGTCGGCACGCGCAGCTGTCATCGAGACGGCGACAATCAAGATGAAAAACAGTTTGACTTGCATTGCTGACCTTGGAGGAAGTTCAAGCGGTGAAGCTGACGGCACGCGATGATGAGCGTCGTGTGCCTGTCGATTATACGCGATCGGCGGAGGCGTGAAATCAAATAGCCATCGCGATTCGTCGGCACGCGAGATAGCAAACCATCCGCCACAGGTTGCTTCCCGCCGGTCTCGGCTGATTTCATGAGCAAAGCGATACTATTGGCTTTGCCGTCCCTGCATTGATTGCCTCCGCCTTGTTCGCAATTGTTTTGCTGGGCCCGACTGACTGTGAGCGGTATCTGCCCGCGACGCCCGCGTTGTAATCGGCGGGCTGACTTGGCGGAATCGTGTCATTGCTAACGGGAGCACTGGGGAAACCACGTCTATAACGCCACGCGTCTCGAAGCATTTCGATCCTCTTGCAGGCTGCGAGACGCATGTTCTCGTAGACAACTGATACAATGAGTACGTTGTTGGACGTGACATGGCGCACCCGAACAAGCACATCCGCGAAGCACTCGAATACGGGAAATTACATGGGTGGCGATTTGAGAAAGCTGGCGGTCGGGCGCACATTTTTGGAACGATTTATTGTCGCCATGGGCACAGCGATTGACTGATCTTTATCCATAGCACTCCCCGCAATCCCGAAGACCACGCTCGTCGAATTCGACGCAAGGTTGATCGATGCCCGAACCCTATTGGAGCTTGAGTTGATGCAGGTATATGCATTCACCGTTCAAACGAATCGTAATTCAGATCCATCGATCGTCGATTCGATCTATTCCGTGTGCGACGATGCAACTGCGTTGGTGGAAGATGGCAAGTTAGCGATCGCGTTCGATCGTCGGGCTGATTCGCTCGAACAGGCGATTCGCGAAGCTGTCGATGCGCTCCGAAGTTTGTCAGTCGATGTGACGTCGGTCACGCTGGATGTTGAATCTTTGGCGGTTCTCAATTGATGTCGCATAGCCCGAGGAACGCCGCGAAGTTGCGTCGCAACCAGCCGTTTCTATGGATGCAGCTTTGATCGTCCAACGTCCGTAGAAACTTCTCGCGTGGGCAATTTGTTAATTCTGTTACCGCTCGGACATCCTGTTTTGCAGTTTCGTTATTCTCGCATTGCTTCGCGGAGAGCTTTGAGTCCGCGGTGTAGGAGGCCGGCGACGGCGCCGGTGGAACGATCCAAGAGGCCGGCGACTTCTGAAAGTTTCTTTCCTTCCAAGTAGTGCATGCGAACCGCTTCACGCTGTGTTTCGGGGAGCGTTTCCAGAGCGGCGGCCAGTTGCACCACGCGTTCGTTGGTGGCGATGTTTTGACTTGGTGTGGGATCGCTGCCCGCTAGCAGCTTTTCCAGGCAGAGCGACGATTGGCCGAGCCGATCTTCCAGCGAACGCTCGCGGTCGATGTTCCGCTTGTCGCGATGCAGATCGCGATCGACGTGGATTAGGTTGCGGGCAAGGATCTGCCGCAACCAGGCTCGCAGTTCGACATCGGTAGTGCCGCGAAAGTCGTCGATCGCTTGGTAGGCTTGGATCATCGATTGCTGCACGATGTCCGAAACGCCAACCTTGGCCCGGTAACGGGGACTCAGCTGAGCTCGCGCCAACGCTGTCAGATAGGGCGCGTACTGCTGCAATCGATCGACGTCTTCGGATTCGTTCATCTATTCGCCTGGGAATTCTTGGCTGATTCCATATCGCACCGCTTCGACAAGCGTTTCAATCTCATCGGCTTGAATGCTCAGCGGCGGCATCAATACGATAACATCTCCCAGCGGCCGAATCCAAACTCCGCGATCCAACGCGTGCCGACAGACCCGGGCGCCGCGCGTCTGCCCAGCTGGAAACGGCTGCTTCGAAGCTTTTTCTTCGACCAGTTCGATTCCGACCATCAATCCGCGTTGGCGAATGTTGCCGACGTGGCGATGGGACGCCAGCGGTTGCAGGCAACGCTGCAAATGATCGATCTTGGCGGGCAGGTTTTCCAGTACCTGCTCCTCTTCAAAGACGTCCAGCGACGCCAACCCTGCCGCAGCCGCCATCGGATTCCCGGAATACGTGTGTCCATGGAAGAACTGTTTGTTCTGATCCAGGTCGCCTAGGAATGCGTTCCAGACAGCGTCGCTGGCCAGCGTGGCAGCCATCGGCAGGTAGCCGCCGGTGAGTCCTTTGGCGATACACATCAGATCGGGCGAGACCTGTTCGTGCTGGCAGGCGAACATTTTTCCGGTGCGGCCAAACCCGGTCGCTACTTCGTCGCAGATCAGCAGGATGTCGAGTTCGCGAGTCAGGTCGCGGACGCGGCGGAGGAACCCCTCGGGATGCATGATCATTCCGGCGGCGCCTTGGACCAGCGGTTCCATCACGACGGCGGCGATCTGTTGATGCTGCCCGGTCACGAGCTCGCGAAAGGTTTCAAAATAGTGATCGCAAGCCGTTTCGGGCGTCACGTTTTCGGGCAACCGATAGGTGTCCGGACAGGGGCCGCGCAAGACGTCGAACAACAGCGGACCGAACAGCGAATGAAAGTGTTCGACGCCGCCGAGGCTGACGCCGCCGGTCGTATCGCCGTGGTAAGCTGCCCCCATGGCGACGTATTTCGTTTTTTGTGGCTGCGGATTTTCTCGCTGCTGCCAATATTGAAACGCCATCTTCAGGGCGGCTTCGACCGACGACGAACCGTCGGAACTATAGAAGACGTGGTTCAGCCCTTCGGGAGTGACGTCGACCAATCGGCCGGTGAGTTCGACGGCGGTGCGGCCGATCATGCCCAGGGAAGTGACGTGGGCGATCTTGCCCAATTGGTCGCGGATCGCCGCGTTGATCGTGGGGTGATTGTGGCCGTGCAAGTTGCACCACAGACTGCTGGCGCCGTCCAGCAAGCGGCGACCTTCGATATCGAACAGCCAGTTTCCCTCACCTCGCTCGATCACCAGCGGCTCATAGTGAGCCATTTGGGTAAAGCCGTGCCAGACGGCGGTGCGATCGATGTGGGCGATATCCGCATTGGAATAGGTGGTTTTTGTAGTCATGCCGGCTAGTTTGCCAGAATCGGCGGCGATACAGAAGCGTAGGCCCGATGTTTGCAGGCAACGGGTCGCACGCAGCCCGCAAATCGGATAAAAAGAGGCGGCTTGGCCGGGTGGCGGAATGGCAGACGCTGGGGACTTAAAATCCCTTGCCCGTTAAGGGCGTGCGGGTTCGAGTCCCGCTCCGGCTATTAAAATTGCGATCGACAACACACAAACCCCGGTTCCTACCGGGGTTTTTTCGTTTCCGCACGTTCCGGTGTCGTGAGACCCGGGAATGCTTGGGGGGGTGCCCTGGTGGTGCGTTTTGCGGTAGCCAGAAGGGCTTGGTTGTGGGGGCGCGGCGGCTGGGAGGGGGTGGATTGCGGTAGTATTTACCGCAAAAGCCATTCCGGAATCGCGGTTTGACTGGCAGACTTCCCATCGACTGGGTAGGGTTGAGCTGACGAGTTTCGCCAATGCTTTGGCGCAGTTCGCACTGCTAGCTCGCTCGCCTTGGCCGCTTTATCAGTTAACCACTTGGCCAGGGCGGGCGGACTAGCCGCGACGCTCTTTTCTCGTCTGTGGCTCATCTGCCAACCGGTTCGTTGGCTCTCTCTCGATGTCGCCGCATCGCTGCGGCGACGTTCGCTGAGCGGACGCTCTTAACGCTGTTGCGTCGAGCCTGTCGACTCGGCAACTTGCGTCGCTGGCAGGACGCCCAGATAGCTCAACAGATCGCTGATCTCTGACAGCGACAACGTATCCAACAGACCAGCAGGCATCGTGCTGGTGGTGCTTGGTTGGATCTGATCGATGTCTTGTTTCGGGATCACGACGACTTGGTTTTTGATGTCGCGAATCGTCACATGATCGCCATCGCTGGCCGACATCAAGCCGCTGTAAACCTTACCGTCGAGCGTCATCACACGCTTCGATTGGTATTGGTCGCTGATCACATGCGAGGGATACAGGATCGATTCGACCACTTCTTGTTTGGTGAAGCGGCGGGAGACTTGCGTTAGGTCGGGACCGACGCTCTCTCCCTGATTGCCAAATCGATGGCAACTGATGCACTGTGCCGCGGTGAACAATTGGCGTCCCTTGCTTGGATCGCCAACGCGTCCCTCATCGGTTCGCAGGTAATCGAGCAATTGCTCCATGTCCCATTTCGATTCGTCTTCACCCGGCAATTCGGCTGCCGATTTGTTGGGGTAGCTGCGAGCGTACCAGTCCTGCCAAGGACGCATCGGTTCTTTGGCATTAGGCGTTGGTTGGAAGCCAGTCCAATGTTCCAACAGCGTCAGCGATTGTTTTGGCGATGCGCCGTTTTCGATCGCACGCAATCCTAACAGGATGACTTGCCGTAACGCTTCGGGGTCGTCGGTGGCAATTTCGACAGAGCTCAATTGCGACAGTACGTCGACCGCAGCAGCCGGTTCGAGGATGTTCAGCGAACGGACTAGGTAGTCCCAGTTTTCGCCATCGGGATAGAGAGCGAGCCCCATCGCGACGGGAGTCCGGCGTTCGGGTTCTTCCCGCCAGATCTTCCGCAGGTGTGCTTGAGAATCCTCGTCGCCAGCCATCGCCAGCATCGCAACGATACCGGTCCGCAAGCGGCGATAGACATCGCTGGTATGTTGATCGTTGCTGATCGAAAGGTCCAGGTCGCGAAGCATCGCAGCGGTATCGGTATCGATCGGACGCGGCAATTTGTAGATCGCTGCCAACGCGGCGTTGGGCCATTTGGACCCTTCTTCCAAGATCACGCGAGCTTCTTGTTCGGTCAGATGTTTTCCAAAGTCGCGCGTGACATTCATCATGTACAGCGGGTAACTGCTGCCCGATTGGGCCAACGCGGCTTCTTCGTAGAACCGGATCAATTCGAATCGTTGTTCGGGCGTCCAGTCGTATTCGATGAATTGCAGATGCATCGCGACGTGCGTGCGATCCTCTTCGGAGACATCGCTGCGAAGATATTCCATCGCACGTTCGACGATCGAGGTCGCTTGCAGGTAGGCACACAAGCGAACGATCTCGCGATTCATACGCGGTTCGCCCGTCGGGAACTCCTCGGCGATTCGCTCTCGCAATTCGGGAACGTCGGCGGGCCGAACCTTGCCGCGATGCAGCGCGACTTCGGTCACTCGCAGCAGGTCGATGAAGTCGCCATCGCTGAGGAAGTCCTCCATCAAATTTGACATCTTCGCCAACACGGCTCGAGCAACCGCTTTATCGGTGGTCCGCGTGACCAGCGCCAATCCGCCGACGATGGCGACGCGCGGTTCATCGGATTGCAGCACCATCTCTTGCCATTGATCCATTGGGATCTGTTCCAGCAACCGCCGGGCGGCGAACGCCAGTTGACGATCGTGATCGGCTAGCAGTGGTATAAGTTGTTCCGCAGGCGGGTTTTCCCCCGATCGCAACAGCGCTTCGCAGGCGGCGCGACAGACGCTGGGGTCGGTGTCGGCAAGCATTTCGGTCAGCCGCCGCGTGGTTTGTTCGCCGGGGTTGAGTCCCATCATTTCAGCAGCTTTGATCCGGACCGCTTCGCTTTTCGCTTTGCTCAATTCGAGGATCAGTTCCTCGCTCGGCAGCGGGCCAAACAATTGCATCAAGTTCATCGCACGGGTGCGGTAGTGCGGCGGGTTGTCGTCGCTGAAGGCGACACCGGCGACCAATTCACCCCACTCGTCGCCGAGCTCTTTTTGAACGCCAGCGATCTTTTGCCGGGCGTAAGCGGAATCGAGTTGCGGTTGGCGGATCGCCGCGGCGACGCCGTTGCCCAGGTTCTTAACCCGTTCGGGAATCTCGCCGTCCCACAGAACGCGATAGATTCCGCCGGCGGTACCTCGCCCACCAGTGGCGAAGTAGAGTGCGCCCTGCGGGCCGACGGCGAGGTCGGTCACGTTCAAGGGCTGGCCTTGCAGGAAGACCTCGCTATCGGCGGTGTATCCTGCGCCTTGTTTCTTGAGATCGACAGCCAGAATGCGTCCCTCGGACCAATCGGCCAGGAACAGCGAGTTCTGGTATTTTGCTGGGAAGGCAAAGTGTTCGTAGATCGTTGCACCGGTGGGTGAACCGCGACCGGTCTCGAGCACGCTAGGAACGCGATCGAGGTAATATTCAGGCCACTTCGACCATCCGCTACGCCAGCCGAACTCGGCTCCTTCGGCAGCTTCGAACAGCAGTGTCGGGCGGTACCACGTTGCACCGACGTCCGATTCCATATCGCTGTCGTGAACAAACAGGCCGCCGTCGGGATGGAAGGCCAAGTCGTAGGCGTTGCGTAAACCACCAGCGACTCGCTGCACGCTGCGGCCTTCGATATCGGTCCGGAAGACGATTCCGCCGGGAGCTTTCACACCCATCGCATGTCCGCCGGGATCTTCGTATTTGGGAACTAGGTCGCCTTCGTAACTGCTCTTCAGCGTCGTCCCCGGTCCCTCGTCGGCATCGATGTGGACATGGTTTCCGACGACGCAATAGATCATTCCGTCGGGGCCCAAGGTCAAGCCATGGCCGCCGTGTTCGCCGGGATTGCCTTTGAACTTAACGATCAGACGTACCTGTTCTAACGTGCCGTTGCGATCGCGGTCGCTCAAACGGTACATGCCGGCACCGTCGGGACCATAACCTGTCACAAAAACTTCGCCGTTGAGAGCCAGGATGCCCTGACAGCTCTGCACCTTATCGCAGTAGGTGCGGACCTCTTCGGGAATCGAATCGCCATCGCGATCGAAGATCAGCAACAGCGGTCCGTTTTCCTGCGACGCGATGATGTGACCAAACTCATTAAATGCCATCGCGATCACCGATCCAACCTCTTCGTCGTCGAAGACGCGTTGGACGGTGAAGCCCGGTTGGATCATGAAGCGTTCGCTGTTTTGATGCGATTGTTCAGCCACCACGTCGGCTTGGCGATCCCAGGGGATCGTGCTGCCCAGTTGGCCAAACGATTGTGCTTTGAGCCAGCGGCGGTCGTTGTAGAGTGCCGTTTGCCACATCGGTTGAGCCGCGTTGGCAACGACCCACGATTCGTCGCTGGAGAACGAGAACCATTGGCCGCCGGTGACCGCTTGGATCTGAACGCGAGCAGCCAAGGCGGCTGTCGATCCGCGTTGGTTGACGACTTTGACCGCGACGACGTTGCGGCCGATCGCCAAGAAGCGAGTGATGTTGAATTCGTCCAGCTTGCGGGCACTGCTGCCGGCACCGACGCGACGTCCGTTGACGAACAGTTCGTACTGGTCGTCGGCCGCGATCGTGACTCGGCCAGTGACCTGGGCTCGAACGTTAAAGCTCTTGCGGAAATAGCATTCGCGACCCTCGGGAATACTATCCTTTTGGAATCCCGGGGCCCAGATCCATTGAGCTTCCTGCGCGGAAAGACCGCCTCCGGAAAGCAGGATCAACGAGCTAAAAAGAACGCAAAGGCGGTTGCGGATGCTTCGATTGCCGTGCATGGCTGGCTCTTCTTTCTCAGGTCCTTCGAGATTCTTGAGTGTTTAATCGCTCGACGTTACCGAAATTCAGGGGGGCAAGGCAAGAGCGAATTGTGCGACGAGCGTTGGGGTGGTTCAGCGAATTTAGGCGACGTCGCTGAGCCAGCTGCGGAGTACGTTTGCAGCCGCGTCAGGGTTGCTCTCGACGATCGAATTGAGTTCGTCGCGGAGATTCGATCCGGTGACTTCCAGGGTCGGCGCGGCACCGACGCTGTTTGCTTGTTCCTCCTGCAGCGCCAATTCATCGACTGGCAGCTGAGGGATTTCCAAGCCGAAGCCGTCTGCAAAGTCGGCGACTGGAGCGGTCGGCGGTGCTTTGAGTGCGCTGCGAGCGACCAGCAATGCGACCAACGCCAGGACGACCAGGGCGATCGATTGCCAGGAGGAGGCGAGCCATGCTGTCGCGCGGCTGGTTGTTTCGGGAGTCAGATTATCGGGGCTGGGGAGATCGGGGTAATCGATCACGGTGACCAGAGGCGATCGATCGTCGCCGGCTCGCAAGCGAGGAATGATCGTCGTCACAGCGCTGGTGATCTCCTCTTTGGTCGACGACCGCAGACGCTCGCGATCGGCGGGTGAGAGCGGTGGAACATCCTCCGGACCTTTGTCGGGGTTTTCGGTCAGCCAGCTGCTCTTCCATAGCTCGTCGTAATAGCTGCCTCGCAGACTGATCACGACCGATGCGCGAATCGGTCGCAAGCCGGCTAGCTTGGTTTGCGTGTGAGTCGTGCCGACAACTTTTTCGGTCTGTTCGCTGGATTCGGTTTCTTTGCTGCGATTGGCCAGTTCTTCGACGCGAGCTGCTTGGTTGCCATAGGCATTCGAAGCGACGCCGGGAGTGCCGCCGGTTTGTGGACGAGTCGATTCGACCAATCGCGAACTGCTTTGCTCTCTAAGCGTCGCCGGATTCGAATCGTATTTCAGTTCGGTCGATTCGGAATCCATCGTCGGATCGAGTTCGACGTCGACCACGACGCGAGGCGATCCGTAACCGGCCAGAGCATGGCGGATCTTGGTTTCCCAGGCCCGTTCGTAATGTCGTTTGGTGCGGTAGTGGGGATTGTTTTCATCGATCCAAGGATCCTCTGTCGCCGCCCGAGCATTGGTGTCGGTGACGGTAACGTCGGATGCTTCCATCCCGGCAAACGCGGCTCGGACCAGATCGGCGATCTCTTTTTTGGTGTACGGCGACAGCGGTTCGTTGCCGTGGGGAACGATCACGATCGACGCGGATTGTTTGGGTTTAGTCGCAAAACCTTGACGCTGGGAATCGTAGAAGACCGACGCTTTACGGACTTCGGGGAACTGCATGATCCGGCCGGAAAGGTCGATCTCCTTCCCCTTCATGATCCGCTTTTCCAGCAGGTTGTTCGACGCAAAGGGGCTCGAGTTGTAGAGCGCGTCTTGCGTCGCGGCGGCTTCTTCCAAAGGGATCGCGTTGCCATCGCTGAGGGCGCGCAGGTAGACGTCGCGGGTCTCGCTGGGAACGCGAATCCGGCTGCCGACAAATTCGTAATCTCGGAGCTCGGCGTTGCCAAACGCGATCTCCGCTTTGCGAATATCTTCGTCGTTTAGCAACCGGCCACCAAACAGATACTGCGTCGATTCGGAACCACCGGATTGCAACAACAACCCCACGCCGATCACGATCACGGCGATCAACATCCCTGCGATCATCCGCGATTGGATGGGCATGGCGGAGAAGTTTTCGCGGATCTGATTCCAGAAGGTGCCGAAGGTGTTCATGGTGCGGTGGAGATGGGTGAATTCGTTGTGTGGCAGCGTTGCGAGCGACGGCTACGGCGATGTTAGATTTGCATTTGATTGATTTCTCGATACGCTTCGACCAGTTTGTTGCGGATCTGTTGCATCAACCGGAACGACATGTCCGCTTTTTGCACCGAGGTGAGGACTTCGATGCGGTCGACATCTTTGCCCGTCAGCATGTCGTGGACGGAGGCATTGGCTGAATTCTGAGCTGCGTTTACCTCTTGGAAACCGTCGACCAACAGGTCTGTGAACTGCTTGTAGCCCGGTTCCACTGGCTGCGTGCCGGGAACCGGCGGCGCGAGCGGCATCTGGGCTGGCGGAATTCGCAGAGAGACAGGGTTCATTGGTTCGGTCGAGTTTCAAAAAACTGCCGCTATCGGAATGCTGGCTCACACAGCGCGGCACCGGTTGCGTTAGATGTTATGCGATGATCGAGAGGCTCTCGCGTCCCAGGTTCTTGGTGATTTCCATCACCCCGATATTTGCTTCGTACGATCGCGTCGCTTCCAACGCGTCGACCATCTGCGTGGTCATGTCGATGTTGGGATAAGCGACGTAACCTTGGTATTTGCCTTCTTTGATCGCCAGTGGATGTTGCGGTTGATAGCGGTAGATCGGTTCGGCGTCGCTGATCTCGATCGAATCGACTTTAACGCCCGAGACGCCGGGATTGGTCGAAACCGATTCGTCGGTCTGGAA
Organism: Rosistilla oblonga; assembly: GCF_007751715.1. Taxonomy (NCBI): domain Bacteria; kingdom Pseudomonadati; phylum Planctomycetota; class Planctomycetia; order Pirellulales; family Pirellulaceae; genus Rosistilla; species Rosistilla oblonga. The sequence continues at coordinate 1,253,976 of NZ_CP036292.1, forward strand.
CACGACGCTGCGACCTTTGTAGGGCGTGGCGTTGCCGTTTTCGTCTTTGAGCGACGACATGTTGGCGATGTTGCCCGAGATCGTGTTCAGTCGCACGCGTTGTGCAACCAGGGCGCTGGTGCTGATGTCTAAAGCGGAGATCATTTATCTGCCTCTCTTTCGGTTCTAAACGCGTTCGCTGATCGCAACACGCAAGGTTTCGAACTGGTTCTTCATCAACGCGATCGCCGTGTTGTGGAGGTTTTGGTTTTTGGCAATTTCGGTGACCTGGCGTTCCAGGTTAATTTCGCTGCCATCGTGGTACAGCAGGTTCTCCATCGCGCGTCGCGGGCCGTCCATCGGATCGATATCCGCGGCGTCGCCGGAATTGTATCCGGGAGACGGATTGCGGGTCGCTTCGATCGCTTCGGATAGCGCCGTTTGGAACTCATCGGTCGACAGGTCGCGAGCTTGGTAGCCGGGCGTGTCGATGTTAGCCATGTTGCCCGCCAGCACGTTGTGCCGCCGTTGTGCGAAGATCGCACTCTGTTCCAACGCGGGCAGCGCCGTTTGATTAAAGATGTTCAGCATCGGAACCCCTTCAGCATCGCAGGACGCTAAGCCGCTTGGCGACTGATCTGCTGTTTGGCAAATCGCACCGTAACCGCAGCGCCGCCCTGCGGGCAGTTCTGCCAGCTGAGTTCGGCACCGGTCATCTGCATCGCCGCTGGCAGATCGCAGGGGCGTTCGAGCAGGCCACGTCCGGAGTCGGCGATTTCCAGTTCGCATGCATCGGGCGATTCCCAACCGATGAAGGCTACTTCGCCGCCAGCTTCCATCGACGCGGTCGCTTGTTCAGCCAACGCGGAAACGATTTCCGCAAGTGGTCGGACCGGGGCCGGCAGCGGGATGTTGTTGGGAATGTCAACCTCGACGCGAAAGCGTTCTTCCAGGTCGAGATCACTGATCACTTGGTGGACGACATCGGCCAAGCACGCTGGCACTTTTCGAAACTTGGGCATCGCTTCTGCTCCTTGCATTGGGAATCCAAGAAGCTTGATTACGAAGATTCGTCGAACTCAGCAAGGCGAGTCTCGTCGTCAAGTGAGTAGGAATCGGAAGATCTTGAGTTAAAGTTCGAAAAATCGTGGATTTGTTTTGCCATCGCGTCGCGCTGCGTCGTCGCATGCCGCTCGCACGTCGCTTCGAGTTCCAGCACCAATTGGCCCAAGGCGTTGCACTGCCCCGCGACGCTCTGGCAGCGAGCGCGGGCCTCGGGCGAAGCCCACGCGAGGTCGCCGCGCGATTGCAGTGCCGCGATCTCGTCTTGCAATCGCTGCAGTTCCTCGATCAGCGTCTGCTTCTCCGCTAGCAATTGCAGCAATGCCGTAGCGTCTCCCGCGGTGATCTGTTGCTGCTGCTGTTTCCCCTTCTCGATCAGCACGCCCAGCAGCCGGAATTTATCGTCGACCAGTTGGCTCAAACGCAGGGCGGCTTCGGCGGGAGAGTGCGAGGTCATCGATGGCGTCGTTATTTAGGAGGGAGAGGAAAGTCGGGCGTCGCGATCAACTGTTCAGCAGCCACTGTAGAAATTGCGACCAACCGGCGCGATCGTAACGCGTCGTCTGTGCAAATCGGTCGTCGTATTCCGGCGGAATTCGATCGAGGATCTGTTGGGCTTGTTTCAGGATCCGTTGCACGTCGGCCTGGCGATCCAACGCCTCGAAGCATCGCGATTGCTGTACCAACGCTTCCAACGCGATCGGTTCGTTGATGAATCGATTGATCGTGGCGCTGTAGGCGGTGATGGCATCTTCGTACCTTCGCAGTCCCAGCAGCGCATCGGCTTCGCCTAGGTAGCAGTTCCGCAGCATCCCCTGCTCTAAATCGCTGAGCGCTCCGTCGTCGTTGACGCTGTTGAGATCCGACCGCAGGCGACGATAGGTCTCCGCAGCGGCAGCCAAATGGTTTGAGTGGATCAGGTTTTGTTCGCGTCGACTCGAATCGAGCGTGTCGGCCATCTCCGCCCGCAGTTTAGGCCAATCGGCAGCGTAGCGATGAGCCTGCGCGGCCAGATAAACAGCGCGTCGCGCTTCGCGTAGTCCGGGGTACCGCGTGTTCACCTCTTCGAGTCGACGGATCGCGGTGTCGAACACCTGCTGGTTCTCGCGATACTGTGAAGCCAGTTCTTCGATCGGTGGTGTTGCCTGGTTCGGCTTCGGCGTCGTTAGAACGAAGTGTGTTGCGATCGCATCGGCGTACAGCAGTTCGCTTAATGCAATCAGCGAATCTCGCCAGGCGATACTGTCGGGAGCCAGCAGGCCGTCTTGCAGGTTGGCTTCCAGGTAAGCTTGTGCGGCGCTGGAATCTCCCAGTTCGCGAGCGGCTGCTGCGGCCAGCAGTCGGGCTTCATAAGAGAGGCTGTCGCGTGGAAACTCAACGATACAGGCGTCGCAGGTCTGCATCGCCGCGGCGTAATCCTTCAACGCCAACAACGCTTTGGCTTGCAGGATCAGGCCGCGAGGCAGTTGGTCGCGCTGCTGATATTTGAGGTAGGATTCCAGCAGATCCAGGCAGGGCTGGTAGAGGTGGGCGAGGTCGTATTGCTCGATCGCGTCCCACAAAAGATCGGGGTACTGCGGCGACGTAAACCACAGCTCTGCCGCTTTGGCGTACGCCTTGCCCGCCATCGCATGAAGCTGTTTGGAGCGTTCGAGCGTTGCTCGATCAGCGGTCGCATCGGGGCGAAGGTTCTCCGCCAGCACGTTTTCGCCCCAGGCGGCATAACTGGCCGCTTCCATCCGCAACGTATCGGCGGGTTCGAAGATCGGTCGCAGTTCTTGCGTCACATCGATCGCGGTTTCAAATCGTTGCTGCTGTCGCAAGTTGTCGACCACCAGACTCAACCGGCGTCGGAACTCTTCCAGCGAAATCAGCCGCGGGTCGAAGCCGGTCGGATCGCCGAGGTCGCGGGCTAGATAGGTCGACGTGCCGATGCACTCTTGCGCCGTGCCGTGGTCGGCGAGGATCTCGAGTTCCTCGATCGCTCCAGCCAGCGAAACCGCAGGATCGACGTGGTTCTGACGGACCGCACCAAGCAATCCCAAGGCCTTGTCGTATTCGCCCAGCAGACGTTGCGCTTGGCCGGCGACCAGCATCGCGTCGAGTCCCAAGCGTTCATCGGCGGTCCGGGCGATTTCGATCAATTCCTCCAACGCGTCGTCGATGATCTGCCTCGCCTCGGGAGAGATCGTGGCTTTGGGGGAGATCCGGCGGCGGTCGCGGATCATATCGGCGGCCAGGCCGAGTTGGATCTTTGTCGATTCGAGTCGAGCTTTCGCATCGACGCTCGGTTCGGTTGCCGCCTGGCGCGTGGCGGCGAGCGCTGCGTCCCATTCGCTTTGTTCGCGAAGGATTCGGGCGCGAAGCAGGTTGCCTTCGGCGCGTTCGATACCGTCGATCGTCTGCAGCGTCAGATACTTGTCGATCGTGGCGAGCGCAGCGGCGGGGGCGTATTCGGGAGACCGCAGTTGCGCATCGGCTAGCGGCTGCAGAAATCGGCGTTGCGCGTCGACGCGGTTTTGGATCCCCTGTTCGAATGCAATCGCGGCTCCCGTGAAATCACCGGTGCGATATTTCGCGTGCCCCAGCAACAAGGTCCCGTCGCGGGCGTAGATCTCGGGAAACCCAATCAGTTCAGCGTGTTTGAGTTTGTCGATCACGAGGCTCAGCTGAACGCGGAGCGCATCGAGTTCGGGTTCTTCAAAGGCTTGTTGAACGGCGCTGGCCGCATCGAGAAATGCGTGCATTTGTCGCTGTTCCTCGGTCCAGTCGGGACTGGCGATCAGCGATTGGGTAAGCGAGTTGACGACCTTCCAGCGGCCTTCGTTGTATTCTTCTTGAGCCAGTTTGAGCGTGGCGTCGACGTTCACCGACGTCCGCTGCGCATAGGTGGCAAAGAGCGTCGCGAAGGTACCCAGAGCGACGACAGCTAGCACGGCGATGCTGGCTAGCTTCCAAGGGGTCGCCCGCGGGGCATTTGCTTTGTCGTCGGCCGTTGTTTCGTCCAATGAAAGGCCTGGCTAAAGAGCTGTTTAGTTCGCGGAAAACTCAACAGGTTCGGTGTCGCACATCGTTGCTGTGTGCAACGTATCGACGCCGGTGACCTGCCCCATAATCCATTCGTTGACATCGCTCAAAATCTGCGGATGCAGTTCGTTGGCGACATCGTATTGCCGCAGATCCAACCCGATCCGGGCGGCGTGCAGGTGTCGCAAATCGCGGCACAGGTCGTTGGTCGGGTAACCCGATTCGTCGGTTCCAAGCGCGATCATCATCGGCAGATTGCGAGCCGCCTCGAGGTTTGCCAACGGCCGCGATCCGGTCGGAAAGCGTCCGCCCAAAGAGATCGCGCCGGCAAACGCAGTCGGGTGACGCAGCGCGGTCCGCAGAGCCATCGTGCCACCTTCGCGATAACCGACTAAGCAGACGCGGTCGCGATTGATGCTGTATCGCGAACTAGCAAGTTCGATCGCATCGAACAGCGTTTGTTCGGTGATCGCAATTCCGGCTTCGCTTTGCAGCCAGGAGAAGCCGTGTCCCATCGAATCGGTAGCACGCGGCGCTCGAACGCCGACACCGATGTAGTTTTGCATGCTGATCGAAGGGACCACGCTGGACATCTGCGTTTGGTCGCTCCCTTCGTTGTGGAGCCAAATCACCAGCGGGTACTGGTAGTTGGATTCGTATTGTACGGGGAGGAAAAAGGAAGACCTGCCACAGCTTTCAAGCGTCGCCGAGGAATGCGACTGAGGATTGTTGGCCCATGAGAAGCTGCCACTCGCCGAAGCGTTTTCTGACCAAAGACGGTTCATAATCGAAGATGTCCTGGGGACCGAGAAAAGGAAAGGCCTGGGGGAGAGCCATTCTGCTCGCGAGAATCGAAACGTTTTAGATTTCCTTCGTGTATCTGTCAACACTAAGATTAGATATCAAATCACCACTCTTGGTTGTCCCCGAGTCGTCGGGGACAACACAAGAATGGGCGTTTAACATCGTGATCTACCTGGCCACACGAGGGCCGATTGGCATAGGGTCTCGCTAGTCAAAAGACAGCTTGTTAGACAGCTTACGCCGACAGGAGACCGTCCATCGTTGCGACCAAGCTCTTCACTGCTTCGACGCTCTTTTGGAAGTTCGATTTTTCTTCGTCGGTAAGTTTCAGTTCGACGATTTTTTCTACGCCGTCGGTACCCAGCACGCATGGCACGCCAACGTAGAACCCGCCAACACCGTATTCTGTGTCACAATAGGCAGCGCAGGGGATCAGGCGTTTCTTGTCTTTGACGATCGCTTCGACCATCTGGGTGCAAGCTGCTGCGGGAGCGTAGTAGGCGCTGCCGGTCTTCAGCAGCGAAACGATTTCGGCACCGCCCTTGCGAGTCCGGTCGACGATTTCGTCGAGTCGTTGTTGCGATAGCAATTGAGTCACGGGGATGCCGCCGACGCTGGTGCAGCTGGGGATTGGGACCATCGTGTCGCCGTGGCCGCCCATCAGCATCGCGCTGATGTCTTCGACGCTGACACCCAATTCCATCGCCAGGAACGCGCGATAACGTGCGGTGTCCAATACGCCAGCTTGGCCAACGACCTTGTTGGGGGCGAAACCGGTGACCTTCAACATCTGTTGAACCATCGCGTCCAACGGATTGCTGACGACGATCACAACCGCGTTGGGGCTGGTCGCTTTGATCTGTTCGCCAACGCTCGAAACGATCTTGGCGTTGGTCGCCAACAGATCGTCGCGGCTCATTCCCGGCTTCCGTGGAATGCCTGCGGTGACGACGATCACGTCGCTGTCGCGCGAATCTTCGTAGCTGGTGGTGCCGACGAGATTGCTATCGAATCCCATGATGGGCGAAGCTTGCATCAGGTCCAAGGCCTTCCCCTTGGGCATGTCTTCGGCGGCGGGAATATCGAGCAAAACGATATCGCCCAGTTCGGCCGCAGCACACCAATGGGCACAGGTGGCGCCGACGTTTCCGGCTCCGATGATCGTAATTTTAGCTCTTTTCATGACTAACTTTCTGAAGGGGTAAGAGGATTCAATATCAGTAGCCCCAAGGGGCCGTTTGTCCGTTGGCCGCCGATTATACCGCGCGTTGCGAATGTGTGGCACGGCACAGCAGAAAGCCATTTGCCACCGCAGTTTTCAGCCTGCGACCGCAAGGATCCTTGGCTTTCGACGCGGGGGGGCGCAGCGCGATCGGGCTCTCGCCGCCAATATTTTGCGAGGCCTGCAATTGCTAGCAATCGCGCGGTGCCTGCAGCAGAGCAATCGCACCGCGCGAACGGTTCAGTCCATGCCCGATCAAGACTGCCGGTCGTCGTCGAGGTTGGGGATGACATCGGGGAGCATGCGATCCCGCTTGGCTCGCATCTGGCGATCGGTTCGAGCCGCTTTGGTGAGATAGGCGATTGTGGCAAGCAGTCCCGCCAGGAAGACGATCGCGATCATCCAACCGATTCGGGCGAGGCTGGCCTTGGCCGTTCCGGCTGGCTTGATGCTGATCGTGGTCGCGGCGATCAACGGTCCGATCTGCCGGTCGCCTCCTTTGCTGCTGACGAAGTCGGTTTCGTAGGTCCACAATCGATAGAAGAATCCGTCGACGTCGATCATCGCTTTATGCATCAGCATCGCCTTGGTGACGCGGCCGTTTTCGCTGACCAGGTCGTTCAGGAATGGTGGCAGGTCGAGCATCGCCAGGGTGACCGGATAGCGGTTGCCGAACGCGATCGGTTCGCCGCCATCCTTCGGTTGGATCCTGACTTCGGCGTTGTCCAGATCGCCAAACGCATCGATCTCCCAGTAATGATCCTGGCCGATCTGTTGCTGCAGCGAAGGGGCGACGATCTGTTGGATCCGCGCCGTTTCCAATCGCACGCGAATGAACTGGCCGATCAACTTTTTCGACTCGGTAGGGTTCAGCAAGACCTGCGGGCGAATCGGTTTTGCCGCGGTGTCGTCGTCGGCCGCTCGCGAGGCGGCTTTGAGGAATTCGTAAAAGGCATTCGATTCGGCCGACGAGAGCGCCGATCGGTTGTGGCGTTGGATCAAGCCGATCTGGCCGACGTCGAAACCGGCTCGGCTGAGCATCAACCAGCCGGCGGGAAGGGGCATGTTCGGGTCGGACTGGGTGGGGAACCACTGCACGCTGCGGCAAGCGATCAGCCCCGGCGCGGTCTGGCTGGGGCTGGCGATCTGAAACCCGCGGGCCCGCAGCGGCTGACTCAACGTCGCGGCGGTCTTCCACTGGTCGGGGATCTGGCGGCAGAGGATGCCGATCTGCTCTTCATCGACGACGGCTTTGACAAGCCACATCGCATCGAAGTCCAGCGATTCGGCGAGCCGCTCGGGAATCGGAATCCGCTGTGCCGCAACGGCTTCCCCCTGCAGGTCGATCGCGTGCGGGAGATTGGGAGGCAGCGCGGCGGTTTGCGCCAACCGTTCGTCGAGCTGTCGATCGCTCATCCGCGCGATCCGCCACAGCACGCGAGCCGCTTCGGCGGGGACTTCGCTGGTCGTCTCCTGCGCTTTCCACCACTGGCGGACCGCTTGCAGATCGGTTTCCGAAACGCCGGGGATCCCTTGGTCTGCAGGTTCGTCAGCCGCTTGCCCAGCGGCGGAATGACCGAGCCCGATGACCAGGGCGAACGAAATCGGCAGCAGGGCGATAGAGGTTCTCATCGTCGGATCAATCCAGTTCATCGAAGAGCTTGAGGTCGGGTTGAGTTCGCTTTTGACGCAGCAGGTGATCGCGGCGCTGGCTGCGGCGAAAGCTCCAGTACCACAGGCCGGTCGCGGCGGCGGCGATCATCGCTGCGGCGGCGAAGGCGATCGCAATTCCCGATCGCGGCGGCGGTTCGCTGCTTGCGGCGGCGGCTTGGGATGCCGGTTCGATTCGGGCGACCAATAGCGGCGCCTGTTCGTAACCGCCGACCGAACGATACAAGTAGCGTTTCAAGAAGATCCCGTCGATGTCGACCATCGGTCCCGATTCGTCGACGCCCGTACCTTTTAAAGCGGCGATCTGCGGCGGGACGCTGGGGCTGTAGACGACGATCGGTCGTTCCGATCCATCGATCGGTCGCAGCCAGACCATCCAATAGTCTTCGATTTGAAACGGATTGGGTTTGGCATCGATTCGCGATGCTTGGACCGCCTGGCCATACATCCGCACATGCCGCCCGCGATAACTGACCGATTGTTCGATCAGCGGAACGACACCGACATAAACCGGATCATCGGATAATCGATCCTCGTCGGCGATTCGTTCCAGCGAGCGATAGAAGGCTTTGAAATCCCCTTGGTTCCAGACGGTGCCATCTTCGATCGTGTCGAAGTAGGTGGCATCCAACGCGCTCTGCAGACCGAGTCGCAATTGTTCGAGTTCGGGTTCGGTGGCATCGGCGTCGAGCAGCGCGGCGTCAAAACGAGTCGGATCGGCAAAACCCGACTCGCGAGCGGCGCTGGCGACCGTCGCCGCCAGAGCGGTTTGCTGTTCGTCAGGCTCCGCCATCGCCGCCGGATCGCGATGCCGAATCGCTGCCAGGCGGCGAGTCAAACGATCGCGGTCCTCGTCGTTCAGCTGAGCTATCAGTTTCGTGAAGTCAGCTGCCGCAGCGGTTTTTGCTGCTGCGACCGGAAGGAAATCCGGCTGGCTGGGAATTTCAATTCCTGCCGGAGTAGTGATCGGAACTCCCAGCCGCGCAAAAATCTTGCGGTAGACTTCGGGATCGCCAGCTTGCTGCATCAGCAGCAGCACCAGGACGAGAGCCAGTGTCAGCGTGGTCAGCCTGCGACCGTTGGATCGAGCTGTCGACTTGTCGGTTCGCTGGCGATACAGCGTCCGCTCAGTCAATGAACTACGGATTTTCATTGGGATGTTCGGTATATGAGATACAATACATTATACGTTTCCCGGTATACCGGCGGTTGGCTGTTGTAAGCCCGGGGAGGCTCTTTATATTGAACTGACGCGGGAGCCTTACCGTGTGGTAGTGTTACGGGAGTGGAGTCCGCCCTAGTTTTTAGGTTAAGGGGCGCGCCGCGGATTCCAGTCATCATGCTACCAAAATAGCTCCAACGTACCTTTTCCAACACCGGCATCTCCCATGCCAACCGCCCCTCCAAGCTGATTGAATTCAGGGTTCGAATGATCTACCAAACCAAGATGGTCCCGACGGGGCTGCTCGCGATTGGACTTGCTCTGTTCGCACTTCCGCTGCACCTCTCCGGCGGCGAACCGGCGGAGATGTATCTGAAACAACTGCGAGCGAACCGCTATTACGATATGGCGTTGATCTATTTGGATCGGATCGAAAAAGGGGCCCCTGCTTCGGATGAGATCCGTTCGTCGCTGCAGTTGGAACGCGCCCAGACCTATCTCGAGATCGCCGGTTCGACGCGCGTTCCCGCGGTCCGCGACGACAACTTCCTCAAAGCCGAAGCGGCGTTGCGTTCGTTTATCGATCAACAGAAGGATCATCCTCGCGTCGCCGAAGCCCGGATGCAGTTGGGCAAACTGTTGCTGACGCGTGCAGTGGTGCTGTTGGAACGGAAGGATATCGACGATGCCCAACGCGATGCGGCTCGCGGTTCGTTGGACGCCGCAGCGCAGGTGTTCGACCAGATCGTCGAAGACCTGCGGGGCAAGCTGAAGGATATGCAAGGCAATAAGATCGACCCCAGCGATTCCGCGGCGTTGGCGCTGCGAGAGCGTTATCGCGGTGAGTTCTTGGGAGCGAATCTGTTGGGTGGCGATGTCCGCGAACGCGCTGGCGACACCTTTCCAAAAGATTCCCCCGAACGCGTCAAACGCTACGACGCAGCTCTGGCCAAATACAAAGAGCTAGCCGAAAAGTACAGTTCGCTGTTGCCCGGCGCGCAGGCCGCCTTCTTCATCGGCCGGGTGCAAGAGAAGAAAGGGGATTCCGCCGCGGCGTTGATCGCTTATGAAAATACGCTCCGTCAGCCCGACGTCGAAGCGCTCCGTCCAGCCAAGACCGAAGCGGCAGCTCGCGCGGTCGACATCTTGATGTCCAACGACCCGCCGAAAGTTAAAGAGGCGATTGCATTGGGGGCTCCCTGGTTGGGCGGCTTGCGTCCCAATGAACGCTCGTTGCCCGAGTGGCAGGTTTTGCGAACCGCTTTGGCCAAAGCTTACGTAGCATCGGCGGCGGATCAGAAACCGGCCGACGCGCGGAAAACGAAAAGCACCGCCCGCTCGCTGTTGGTTGCTGCGACCAAGGTGCCGGGCCCACATCTCGACGAAGCTCGACAGTTGTTGGGCGACATCGGAGTCGAGGTTGCCGAGGAATCGGCCGCGCCGGTGGAGGCTCCCAAGTCGTACGCCGAAGCATTGGCCAGCTGCCGCGAATTGGTCGAAGCCGCCAAGCTGTCGGCGCTCCCGATCGAAGTCTTAAAACAAGAGATCGCTCGCGGTGGCGATAACGTCGACGAACTGAAAAAACAGTTGGCCGATGCGCAAGCCGACGTCGAGAATCGCTATCAGGTCGCGTCGAGCATCATCCAACAGGGGCTGTCGCTGACGACTGGCGAAGACACGCAGGAAACGATCAATCAGGGGCGGTTCTTTCTCGCCTGGCTCGAATCGCAACGCGAGCGATACTGGGAAGCTGCGGTTGTTGGCGAATTTGTCGCCCGCCGTTTCCCGACCGATGCGTTGGCGTTGCAGTGCGGTTTGGTCGCCTTAAATGCTTATCAATCGATGCTGCAGGCGGCGGATGAATCGCGACAAGCTGCTTTGATGCGTAAGATCGAACCGCTGGCAGTTTTCCTGTCGGAGAAATGGCCCGAGGATCCTAATTCGGCATCGGCGGCGAATCTGTTGGTGCAGATCTCGATGCTGGACAAGCGTTGGGATGATGCGGAGAAGTACCTTGTCAAACTGCCCAGCGATTCTCCGGCACGGGCCAAGTTTCAGAATCTGTTAGGTCAGTTTCTGTGGAACGAATACCAGCAGCAAGTCAAAGAGCAGCAGACCGAAAAAGCGGCGGCTACGTTAGAACGCAGCATGCAGCAACTGGAGGCTGGGTTGCAGTTGGTGCAACGCGAGGGCGTCGATAACACGACGCTGTTGTCGGCGCTGCTGCTGTCCAAAGCCAAGCTGCAGAACGACGATGCCAAAGCCTCGCTCAGCATTCTCGAAAACGAAACCTATGGACCTTTAAATCGTCTCAAAGGCGAGGGGGCTCTGAGTCCGCCGGGCCAAGGATTTGTTCCCGATACCTATCGGACCGCGCTGCAAGCGTTGGTCAGTCAGTTGAAAGATGGCGGCGACGGCGACAAGTTGTTGCCGAAGGCGAAGGGGATGATGAGCGATCTGCGGACGGCTCTGGAGTCGGAACCCGACTCGGGCAAGAAGCTGATCGGTATCTATTATTCGCTGGCGAAAGATATTCGCCAACAGATCGAAAACGCGAAACCAAACGAGAAGGCCAAGCTGATCGATGCGGTCAAGTTGTTTTTGGTAAACGTTGGCCAGCAATCGACCGATCCGGCGACGACGCACTGGGTCGCTCAGACCTTTATGGAGATGGGCGAATCGGCGATGGGGAACACTCCGCCGCCGGCGACTGGGCAAGCGAAGGCGCTGTTGGAAGCGGCGGCGAACGAATTGCAAACGCTGCTCGATAAACCGGGCGACGACGCCGATGCGGTTCGCCAGATCCGGTTTGAACTAGCGACAACCTCGCGGATGCTGGGTGACTACAAGCAGGCGATCAACCAGTTCGAACAGATCTTGAAAGAGAAGAACAGCATGATCGACGCTCAGGTTCAAGCCGCCCTCAGCTACCAACAGTGGGCGCTTTCGCCTGGCTTCAATCCCAAATATGTCAAGAACGCGTTGAACAGCGCGATGTCGGGCGCTCGCCCCGACGCGGCTCGAAAGAACACGATCTGGGGCTGGGGAAAACTGGCCAAACTGGCTCAGGGGAAACCTGCGTTTGAAGCGACCTTCTTCGACGCTCGCTATCGGATCGCCGAGTGCATGTACCTGACAGGCCAGCGATCGCCCGAGGCCAGCGATAAAGCGAAGTACGCCGAACGAGCGGAGAAGGTGATCTTGGGAACGCTGCAACTGTATCCCGAGCTAGGCGGTCCAGAGGACGTCCAACGCAACGACCAACTGATCCGCCAAGCTCAAAAGGCTCAAGCCAAACCGGTGACTGGGCTGCCGAAATAGACCACCAGAACCCGACCCGAATCTGTCAGCGGCGATCGCCGTTGGCAGGCTACTACTTTTCGTAACTATCCGAATCCGGAATCGATAACCTCATGAACAGAATCCTGCACCAAGCGATCGCGGTTGGCGTTTTCGCGATTTCGATCCACGTTTCTCCCGCCGCGTTTGCTCAACTCGATCGCGTCTACCCAACCCAAGGGCCCGTGGTCAGCGGCTCGATCATTCAAACGCAGCCCGACGGCGTGGTGATCCAGGTCGGCGGCGCAGAGCGAAAGTTTACGCTCGACAAGATCGACCGCGTCGTCTTCGATCGCGAGCCGGGGCCGTTGACCGAAGGCCGCAGTTTGGTGCGGCAAGAGCAATATGAAGCGGCGCTGACACAGCTTGGTCAAATCAACATGGCTCAGATCAGCCGCGCGGAAATCAAAGCCGATGCGATGTTCTATCGCGCCTTCAGTCAGGCTCAAGTCGCGTTGGCCGGGCAGGGAAACAAAAACGCTGCGGTCAAAGAGATGTACGGTTTTGTGACCTCGGTCGGCAAAAACAGCTTCCATTTTTATGACGCTGCGAAAACCTTGGGCGATCTGGCGCTGGCCGTTGGCAGCTACGATAACGCGGTCAAATATTACGGTGCCCTGGCTCGATCCAGCGACGCGAATCTGCAGCTGCAGTCGCGGTATCTTGTCGGTTGGTCGTACCTGCAACAGAAGAAGCTCGACGAGGCCGACAAGGCTTTCGCCGCGGTAACCTCCGCTTCGGTCAGTTCGCCCGATCAGCTCCGCTATCAGAAACTGGCGCTCGCCGGACAAGCGGCGATCGCGGCTGGAAAGGGAGATCCCGACAAGGGCTTGGAGAGTCTGAACAAGTTGATCGAAGAGAGCGACGCGGCGGACGCAGAGCTATTCGGTCGGCTGTACAATGCCCAAGGCGCTTGCTTGGCTGCCAAGAGCGATCCCGAGGGAGCTGTATTGGCTTATCTGAAAACCCACCTTTTGTTCCCTTCGGACCCCGATTCGCACGCCGAAGCGCTTGCGGAATTGGTACAGTTATGGCCACAGGTCGGGCATCCCGAACGAGCCAACGAGGCGCGTACGATTTTGCAGACCCGATACCCTGGGCGAAACTGATTCGCGGCGCGTCGTCGGCAGGCTGCTGATGCTGCTTGCCGTTAAGATCCGCAAAACCTCAATGCGGTTTCGGCTCGCCCGGCGGAGGGTAAAAAACTTAGCTGATAATTTACCTCCGCTGTCTACAATAACACTTCCAAACTAACCCACCCCACATGCAATCACACTGTGCTGGAGATACTTTGATGACCCGATTGTCGAATCTGAACGATGCAAAGCGGCCTGCGTTGGGCCTTTTCGGGTGGTGTTTCATCGCCCTGGCCTTCTCGATGTTCGCGCTGATCACGCCCGCGGTAGCACAGGACGACGCAGCCGATGAATTCGCCGACGCGCCAGCCGAACCGGCCGCCGCAGCTCCCGCCGAACCAGCTGCCGAAGCCGCCGCTCCAGCCGGAGGCGCCGCGCCTGTGGACGCTGCCCCCGACGCAAGCGATCAGAGTCTGTTGGGTTGGGTTTATCAGTCGCTGGGGCTGACTTACCTGTTGGTCTTCTTGGCGCTCTCGTTCACTTTTGTCTCGCTGTTGGTGATGAACCTGTTGACCGCGCGTCGCGATACGCTGTGCCCGCAGGAACTTGTCGACAGTTTCGAAGAGAAGCTCGACAGCAAAGACTTTCAGCAAGCCTACGACTTGGCGCGTTCGGACGAATCGGTCCTGGGGCATGTCCTGTCGGCTGGGTTGGCGAAATTGTCCAAGGGTTACAACAAAGCGCTCGAAGGGATGCAGGAAGTTGGTGAAGAGGAGAGCATGAAGCTGGAGCACCGTTTGAGCTACATGGCGTTGATCGGAAACATCAGCCCGATGATCGGACTGTTTGGAACGGTCGACGGTATGATTCGTTCGTTCCAGGTGATCGCGACAAGCGGTTCGACACCGAAGCCAAGCGAATTGGCGGGTGGTATTTCGACGGCGTTGTTCACGACGCTTGTCGGGTTGGCGATCGCGATCCCCGCGATCGCTGCCTACAACATCCTGCGGAATCGCGTGACGCGATTGTTGTTGGAAGTTGGTGTGACCAGCGAAGACTTGATGAGTCGCTTTGAAGATATCAAGCCAGGCGCCAAGTAGTCGTTTGGTACACCGGCCTGAATTGGTGAAGGCCGGGATCGCATTTTCCTTTTCATGTTCGCTGACGCATCGCGGTGCGTCAGCCATCCACCCCAGAGCACGAACATGCGCGTGAAGTCGAAGAAACCCGAGATCGAAGAAGGCGATTTGACGCCGATGATCGATATGACATTTCAATTGATCGCGTTTTTTATGGTGTTGATCAATTTCTCGCAGACCGAGGCGAACGAACGCGTTCAATTGCCTAGCAGCGAATTGGCGCGGCCGCCGGAGGGCGAGATCGAATCGCCGATCATCATCCACGTCGCCGCCGATGGGACCGCGATCATCGGTGCCGAAGAGATCTCCGTCGATACGATGCGACCGATCCTCAATCGAGAGATCAGCGTTTTGAAAGCCGACGGCAAGGCCGCCGAAGATGCCAACATCATCATCCGCGCCCACAAGGATGCGGCGACCGGCAAGGCTCAGGAGATCATCTCGGTTTGCCAGGAGGTCGGCTTTGAGAACTTCTTATTGCGGGCCAAGGAGGAGGTGCTATGAAAATTCGCAATAAGAGCGAAGGGATCAAAAACGAGTTGCAGATGACGTCGATGATCGACATCGTGTTTCTGCTGCTGGTCTTCTTTATCATGACGTTTAAAATCGTCGAGCAAGAAGGCGACTTTAATATCAAGATGCCGCTGGCTTCGCAGGACCAGCAATCGCAGAGCGATGATCTGAACATCCCGTTGAAAGTACGCATGGAAGCCGATGCCAACGGAGAACTGCAGCGGATCCGCTTGAACGAGATCGATCTTGGGACCGATTTCGCCAAGCTCCGTGAGACGGTTGTCGGGTTGGTCGGCGCCGGCGGCGGACCATCCGAAGGCGAGGATGGCCAGGAGGTCGAGATCGATGCCGATTACAACCTCCGCTACGAATATACGATCGAAGCGATCACGATGGTGACCGGTGAGAAGCGTGGCAAAGAGACTGTTAAGTTGATCGATAAGATCAAGTTTGCCCCGACACGGCGTCCTCAATAGGTTCTCGCCGACCCCAATTTGATTCGACTTTGCCGCCAGCGGACTTTGTGCCGATGGCGGTTTTTTTGTGGACATGCGCGATTGTCCAGCCGTCACAGTCGTTGAATTCGAAGCGTTGCAACGCAGGGTGAAAGGTTTCCTGTTACCTAGATCGGGTATGGTGGAACATTCTGCGGTGGAGTGCCGAACCCGTTGTTATGCCTACTTGATCTTGTCTTCTCAAGTTCGGTTCTTCGGTCACCTTGCGAATCGGAAATCCACATGTCTCTGGATGTTGAGAAGCTTGTCGTCGGCACGGTGTTGAAGGAGTCGTTGTATAGCGATTCCGGTCAGCTGCTGCTTCGCCGTGGTTCTTATGTCAGTGAAGAAGTCTACAAGCGGTTGCGTCGCCGCAGCGCGTCGCGGATTGTTGCTCCGCCACCGGTCAGCTTGGATTCGTATGCGGCGGGGCTGCCCGGTTCCGACGCCTCGCGGCACGGGTGCAAGCCGTACGACGATCGACAGGTTCAGCGTTTGCAGCAGCGTTTTGAATCCGCCGCCGAGACGGTGACCGATCTGGCTGATGCGTTTAATCAGCGGAAGTTGAAGTCGGCGCAGGGTCTTCGCGATCTCGCCGGCGACTGTATCGACGACATGTCCAACGACATGGATCAAGTGCTTTCGGCGATGTGTGAGGTCCCCGAGGATCATCGGCTGGCGGCGCGATGTATGCGGATGGGGATGATCTGCGTCGCGATCGGAATGGAGATGGATCTGCCGAAAGATGAGCTGATCCAAGTCGGAACGGCGGGCGTCGTGCACGACTGGGGGCTGTTCAGTTTGCCGCCGGAGTTGCGTTACATCCACCCGGAGATGACCTTTCAGCAGCGGATTCAATACACGCGACATCCGTTTTATGCCCACGACCTGTTGCGGGCGATTTCCAACGTTGATGGTTCGGTGTTGCTGGCGGTGCTGCAGGCCCACGAACGGATCGACGGCAGCGGATTTCCCAGCGGTTTGCGCGGCGATCCGATCTGCCTCTTCGCGCGGATCCTGGCCGTCGCCGATACGTACCTGGCGTTGACGGCGCCGGTCGGCGATCTGCCCGCGGTTGTGCCGTGCGATGCCGTCGCGTACCTGGTCGGCCAGTTGGGCAAGTCGCGGTTCGATCCGCGCGTGGTGCGTGGGTTCCTGCAATCGATGGCTCAGTTTCCGATCGGCAGCCTGTTGCAGTTGAACGACCATCGTCAGGTCAAGGTGCTTCGCAGTAACGGCAAGCAGTATGGGCGGCCGATCGTTCAGGATCTGATGAGCAGTGAGATCTTGGATCTCGCCCAGCACGATCTGGACATCGTCAAGCCGATCTTGCGGCACGACCCGTCGGAGTATCGTTTGAAGCCGGAGTTTCGTCGGTTGATGGATAACCGCGACCTGCCGGAGTATCTTCATAAAGATTGTTTCGTGAGGCCGGAAATGGTCGATGTCTAGTTCGCGTCGGATGAACCGGAACGTCCGCCCTCCCCTTTCTTTTGCTCTTGGAGATCTCTGCGATGGCGTTACCTGGAATCAAGCTCTTCGATCTGACCGGCAAGTCGGCAATCGTGACGGGCGGTTCAAAAGGGCTTGGGCAAGCGATGGCGGCCGGTTTGGCTTCGGCCGGTGCCGACGTGATGTTGGTCAGCCGCTCGCAACAGGAAGCTGCCGACGCAGCCAAACAGATCGCCGACGAATTTGGGCATCAAGCTTTTGGGATCGCTGCGGACGTCAGCTGTCCCGATCAAGTCGAATCGATGGTGGCTCAGGCGATCGATCGGTTTGGCAAGATCGATATCTTGATCAACAGTGCGGGGATCAATATCCGCGGCAGTATTGAATCGCTCACGCTCGACGAATTTCGGCAGGTTCAATCGATCAACACCGATGCGATGTGGTCGTGTTGCAAGGCGGTGGTTCCTCACATGAAGCGATCTGGCGCGGGCAAGATCATCAACATGGCAAGCACCTTGGGCTTGGTCGGGCTTGCGAATCGCACGCCCTACGCGACCAGCAAGGGAGCTGTCGTGCAGCTGACTCGCGCTTTGGGGTTGGAGTTGGCCGGCGATGGGATTCAGGTCAACGCGATCTGCCCAGGGCCGTTCTTAACGCCGATGAACGCTCCGATCGCGGAGACCGAAGAGGGGAAGCAGTTTATCGTCGGCGCGACAGCGGTTAAACGCTGGGGCCAGTTGGAAGAGATCCAAGGAGCGGCGATCTATCTGGCGAGCCAGGCATCGAATTACATGGTCGGCAGCATGGTCGTGGTCGATGGCGGCTGGACGGCGCGATAAGCGGCGGCGTCGCGAGCGATTGGCGTTTTGCGTGCGTCAATCGGCTTGGAAATAGAGCAGCACGCCGATGATCAGGGTCACAAACGCGACGATCGCCAGCATCATCGAGAGCGATGCCTCGGGGCGTTCCATTCCCTGGCCGCTGCGTCGGATCCGATCGCGCAGCCGATTTTGGCCGATCCCGATCGCTGTCTCCGCCCCAACGTCGGCTCGCTGTCCGAGATCGGCTTTGGCGCCTGCGAGGATCGATTCCTCGACGTTGTGTTCGGCCGCGATCTGCAGCATCACACCCTGGACGTGGCGGGCGTTGAAGGGCCGCTTCTCGGGATCTTTTTCCAGCAGTTGCGCGATGATCTCATCAAACGCCGATGGGCATCCGGGGATGCGATCGCGAACGCGCGGCGGAGTGCCGTGAAGATGAGCTTCGAACAGCTGCATGAAGTTATCGCCGCTGAACGCTTTTTCGCCCGTCAGCATCTCGTACAGGCAGCAGCCCAACGCGTACAGATCGACCTTTCCGGTGATGGTTGTTTCACCTGTGATCTGCTCGGGAGCCATGTAGGCGTGCGTGCCGACGGTCATCCCCGCACCGGTCAGGTCGCTGTTGTGGAGATCGCGAGCGATTCCAAAGTCGCCTAGTTTGACGGTGCCGTCGGATGTCAGAAAGATGTTTGCAGGTTTGATGTCGCGATGGATCACGCCGTGGTTGTGGGCGTATTGCAGCGCTGAACAGATCTGGATCGTCAGCGAGACAACCTCTTGCCAGGTCAGGCATTGGCCGCCGTGAAACAGCTCTTTGACCGAGCCGCCGTCGACAAGCTCCATCACGTAAAACAGCTGGCCGTCGTGTTCGCCGCCACCGTAATATTCGATGATGTTGCGGTGCGACAACCGCTGCAAGATAGCCATCTCGCGCTCGAAACGAGCGCGGATCAGCGGGTCCCGCGAGACGGCGGGATGAAGGATTTTAACGGCATAACGGGAGCCATCACGAGGGTCGGTCGCGTCGCATATCGTACCGACTGTGCCGACACCGATCGTCGTTCTAAGCTGGAGGTCTTCCAGCCGAATCTCTTTCATCGGTGGCTCGTTTCACGCTAGGCAACGGACCATCGGAATCAAGCCCGATGATCGGGAGGGACGCGGTACCGCACACCGCAGTCGCGATGTTTCGCCTTTGCGGAAACGCCGTTTAGACTTCGATCGATTCGATTCGTACGCGAGTGTACAGTTGGCGATGGCCGGTGCGGCGCTTCGAGTTCTGGCGACGACGAAACTTCTCGACGTAAACCTTTTCGCCCTGCTTAGGGCCCAAAACGGAAACCTTCACGCTGGCACCGCTGACAGTTGGCGAACCCAGCTTGAAGCCGTCGTCCGAACCGATCGCGAGAACCTTAGGGAAATCGAGGCTTTCGCCCTGACCGACATCGCGGTAATCGATATCGATTTCTTGTCCGGGCTCAGCACGGTATTGCTTGCCACCATCCACGAAAATTGCATACATCGTAGATTGATTCCTGTGTCTTATCGTAAGTGTCTGATATATAAACTTGCGTTATCGTGCCGAAGATTGGGCACGTTTTAGCTGCGTGAGATTGGATGACTATAGACGCTGGGACAATTTTGTTGAAGGGCTAAAATAAGCCGCACCGTCGGTGATACCAGATTTTCCTGCCTCCGCAGCGACCGCAACCGCTTTGTCGGCTCTATTCCGGCGTCTCAAAGTTATTAATTTCCCAGTGCTGTTCGCCGTCGTAGTCTCTTTGGAACGACAGGGTGACCAGGACCGGATCGGGGATCGTCCCCGAAGTATCCCGGAAGCGGAGCGTCCAGCGACGCGATCCTGCCATCTTTACGCTGTCGGTTGCTCCCTCGAACTCCCACTCAGGCTTTTTGTCGGCATTTATCAGCGTCTTAACGAGCGGTTGTGTAATAAAATCGCTGAAGACTGGCCCGCTGGGAGGCATGTCCGCATTTTCATCGGGCTCCGTCTTTTCGGCATAGTACCGCGAAAGGTTAACGCTTTTGTACAGTCGGTCGCGCTCTGCCAGCGACATTTCAAAGCAGAACTCGACTTCGCCAGTCTTAAAAGAATCCAGCCAATTCTGAGCGAATCGCTTGGCGGTATGGAGTTGGATTTGATCGGCGGCGTTCTGAGCGGCGACCGCCCAGCTGCCGAAGAAGATCGCCAGCCCAAGGCCAACTAATGCGAAGCTTCTTCCCGCATAGGGTAGTTTTGACGGTCTAAGGGCGATTAGAGCGGCTGCGATCGCCAGGATTGGCACGATCCACATGTAGGGACCAGCCAGTGCAACGACGCTGATCAGTCCCAGCAGCATCGAAATGATCCCCGAAACTCGCAGCGGGTGGCTTTGCAGTTGGTCCGGATCGTTTTCGACCGATGTAAATATTACTTTGGGTGAACCCGAATCCATCAGTTGCGACTCTTGTTATTCGAATGGCGGTCAAACGCCCCGCCGGTTCGCGGAGCTATCGAGCATTGAGGAACTACGCAGCTTAGCTGTCGGAGGTTCGATCCGGTGCCGCGCGAACTCTCGATAACCACCACGCGGCGACGGGTTTGAGCGGATTTTGGAAAATATCCCCTGCAACCTTGGCTGGCGAGCGGTTTGCCAACCTTCCGCAGAAGCACTCAGCGGCGTAAAATTCCCGCCTAGCTTGGTGTGCGACCAGGCACTTCAAGAAAATTAGAAAAGGAAGATCACGATGACTGCCCAGGCTGTCCAGGAGCGAATCTATAATTTCTCCCCAGGTCCAGCAACCATGCCGCTATCGGTATTGCGCGAGGTGCAAGACGAATTGCTGTGCTTGCCTGGAGCGGGCTGTTCGATCATGGAAATGTCGCATCGTGACAAGATTTTCCTCGACATCCTGCACGCTGCCGAAAATGGCGTCCGGTCGCTGTTGAACGTTTCCGATGACTACGCCGTCCTCTTCCTGCAAGGCGGGGCGCGACTGCAGTTTTCGATGATCGCGGCGAATCTGTTGCGAGGCCACAGCGGCAAGGCTCAATACCTCGTCACCGGCAGCTGGGGAAAGAAGGCGGTCGAGGAAGCTGTCAAAGAGGGCCCGACCGAGGTCATCTGGGACGGCAAACCGAACAACTACAACAACCTCCCCGGCGAAGGCGATTACACCGTCGACCCTTCGGCTGCGTATCTTTATTACTGCAGCAACGAAACGATCCAAGGCGTTCAGTTTCAATCCGAACCCACGGCTCCCTCGGGCGTTCCGTTGATCTGCGACGCGTCGAGCGATTTCTTGTGCCGGCCGTTGGATATCGAAAAGTACGGCATGCTCTACGCATGTGCTCAGAAAAATGCAGGCCCCGCGGGCGTCACCGTGACGGTGATTCGCAAGGATCTGTTGGAGCGATCGCAAGCCGAGCTGCCCGGTTATCTGAACTACAAGAACCACGCCGATAACGATTCGGAATGGAACACGCCGCCAAGCTTCGCGATCTACGTGCTGGGCAAAGTCTTGAATTGGTTGCGCGATGACATCGGCGGCCTGCAAGCGATGCACGATCTGAACCGCGAGAAGGCAGCGTTGCTGTACGATTTGATCGATCAGCACCCCGAGTTTTACATCGGCCACTCGGTCCCCGATTGCCGATCGTTGATGAACGTCACCTTCAAATTGCCTAGCGACGAACTGCAGGCGGCATTTTTGAGCCAAGCCGCAACGCACAATCTGGGCAGCCTGAAGGGACATCGCAGCGTCGGCGGAATTCGCGCCAGCATCTACAACGCGATGCCGCGCGAAGGCGTTGCCGCCTTGGCTGATTTCATGAAAGACTTTGTTGCTAAAAACGGTTAGTTCCCTCGCCCATGCAGTAAGAGGGCTGCCGCCGGAGGATCACACGTTGGCTGACACCAGCCGACTCGCATCCCCGCGGAACCGTTTGCGTTAGGGACTTCTTCAACCGATGTCCCTGACGATTGCTTATTTCACCCATCGCAGACTTTTATCAGAACCGACGGAAACCATGCACCGAATCATCGTTCTCGACAGTATTGCCCAAGAAGGCCTTGATATTTTGGATGCCGAACCGGGTGTCGAATACGACGTCCGCACCGGACTCAAAGGCGAAGAACTCCGGCAGGCGCTGACGGAATACGATGGCGCGATTCTCCGCAGCGGCGTGAAGATCACGCCCGAATCGGTCGCTGGCAACACGCGGCTGAAGGCGCTCGTACGAGCTGGCGTGGGAACCGACAACATCGACAAACCGGCGGCCACCCGGCAGGGCATCGTTGTGATGAACACGCCGACCGGAAATACGGTCAGCACCGCCGAACATGCGTTTGCCCTGATGATGTCGCTGTCGCGGAATATCGCCGCAGCGAACCAAAGCCTTGTCGAAGGCCGCTGGGATCGCAAGCTGTATATGGGTAACCAGTTGGCTGGCAAAACCTTGGGCATCGTCGGGATGGGACGGATCGGTCGCGAAGTCGCTTCGCGAGCCAAGGCGTTCGAAATGCGAGTCGTCGGTTACGATCCGTTTTTGACCGAAGAGCAGGCTGCGAAACTTGGGATCGATTACGCAGCGACTGTCGACGATCTGTTGCCGCAGATCGATTACCTGACCGTCCACACGCCGCTGACTCCCGAAACAACCAACTTGGTCAGCAAGGCGAACCTCGAAAAACTGAAGCCAGGCGTCCGCTTGATCAACGCAGCTCGCGGCGGGATCTACGACGAAGAAGCGCTGATCGAAGGTTTGGACAGCGGCAAGATCGGCGGCGTTGCGTTGGACGTTTACCCCAACGAACCCTGCACCGACAGCCCGCTGTTTGGCCGCCCCAACGTCGTCTGCACACCGCACTTGGGAGCGAGCACCGAAGAGGCTCAAACACAGGTCGCGGTCGAAGGTATTCACCTGTTGATCAACTTCTTGAAGACCGGCGAGATCCGCCACGCGGTGAACGTCGCGGCATTGGATCCCAAGACGCTGGCCGACATGAAGGGCTTCCTGAACGTGGCTCATCGCCTGGGCGTCCTGTTGGCTCAGTGGCATGGTGGCGGAATCGCGTCGGTGCAACTGCACTATCGCGGCGAGATCGCTTCGAAGAGCACCCAACTGCTGACCAGCGCGTTCTGCGCCGGTCTGTTGGAAAACGCTTTGGAGGAAGAGGTCAACGTGATCAACGCCGAGGTTTTGTTGCGTGATCGCGGAATCGACTTGGTCGCTCACCAGCACCACGAAATGGGGTCGTTTACGTCGTCGATGACCGTTGAGGTTTCGGGCGGCGATCGCAGCGTAAAGGCTTCCGGAGCGCTGTTGGGACACAACATGCCACGCTTGGTAATGTTGGACGATCATCGTCTGGAAAGCTACCTCGACGGCAAGCTGTTGATCTTCACGCATGCCGACGTCCCCGGAATTATCGGTCGCGTCGGAACCGTGTTTGGCCAGCACAACGTCAACATCGGCCAGATGGCAGTCGGCCGCGCCGGCGGCAGCCAAGGCAGCCGCGCTGTGGGCGTCTTGAATCTCGACGGCGTGCCATCGCAAGCCGCTTTGGACGAAGTGCAAGCGATCGAAGCGATCGACCACGTCTGCGTGATCGAATTGCCGCCAGCGGATCAATTGCCAGCTTGGCTGCAAGCGTAATCGCCCTGTCGCGATCCCTCGATTGATGCGGCGATCAACGGTCGTCGCGTTGTGGGCAGACTGCCGATCGAATCCCGGTCGGCACTCAGTTCCCGTGAATTCAGCGTTTCACGGGCAGACATTGGCGGTATATTGATTGTGTTCGACGTCAGCTTTGGCGTTTTGTGAACCGGTTGTTTTTTCCGTTTGCGATTCTGCTCGCTTGGCGAGTAGAGCGACGCCCGCGGGGCGACTGCCAATCGATGGGAAGCACTTGCCCGCTCCAGGAGCCTGATGATGGACGAACACGATTCGATCGATCTATTTGCTCGTGTCCGCGAAGGGGAAAAAGAGGCCGAGTTCGAACTGTTCGACCACTACGTCGTGCGGTTATTGGGGCTGGTGCGGAAACGAATCTCGCCGCAATTCGCCCGGCGTATCGAAGCCGAGGATGTCGTCCAATCGGCCTATCGCAGCTTCTTTTCGGGCGTCCAAGACGATCGCTTTGTGTTGCAAAACAGCGGCGATCTGTGGCGGTTGTTGGCTGCGATCACGATGCACAAATTGCATCGCCAATTGGAACGCAATAAAGCTGCCAAGCGTTCGGTCAAACGGGAGCACAGCATTCAATTGCAGTTGGGAGATTCCAGCTGTACGTTTTCGGTCGATGCCGTCGCCAGCGAACCGACTCCCGAAGATGAGGTCGCTCTTAGCGAAGAGATCGGGCTGCTGATGAGTTCCTTCGATACGGGACAGCAGACGATGTTCGAGATGCGTTTGGCCGGAGCGACGATCGACGAGATCGCCGCGCAGATGGAGTGTTCCGAGCGGACCGTCCGCCGCTTCTTCGACCGGAAGGTCAAACCGATGCTCGAAGCGAGGTTTGGTTTGCCCCAACCGTCGTGATTCGTTTGGGCTTTGGCTCTTCTCGCTATTCCTGCGAACGCATTGTAACGCGCGGCACCAGTGGCGACTGGAGATACGGCGGTTGAGGCGGTGGCGAAGGCAGCAGATCCAAGACCGGGTTGTTCGGTTCGCCAGCAAACAGCGGCTGCGAATACTCGGGAGCGACCAGTTGTTTGGGAGCGCTGATCGCCAGCGGTTGCGGAGTGCTTAGCACCGCGATCGGGCGATTGGCTTGCACCGCCAGGATCCCCGCTGGGAGATTGCGGTTGTCGGCGTCGCACGCTCCGATGAATTGCCAGCCCGCTTCGTCCATCGCAAACCGGAACTGCATCAGGTCGAACGGATGAGCCGGGCGATTGTTGGCGACGAGCGATTGGACGCCTAACAAGTGGTTGGACGATTGCAGCAGCGAATCGCCAAGCTGGCCGTTGCGGATCGTCACGCCGCCGGCGATGTTTGTCAGCAGTCCCTGCTCGATTCGGCACTGCCCCAACCAAACGTCGGCGGTTCCGGTCAGCTTGTGGGCCAAGTTGTCGAACACGCGGCTGACTTCGATGCCCGTGATCGACGATCCGCCGAGATCGATGTTCCATCCATCGCGGCTCAAACGGCAGCTGACCGGGCCGTTGAATTCACAACTGTGGCCAAGCTTGGGCAGCTGTGGGAAGTAGTCCGACAGCAGCGAATAGGGCAGCGACGTGCCGCCGGTATGCAGTTTCCACGCGGTCTCGGGATAGCGGCGGCTGCGGTCGCGGGTGATCGAGATCGTCGCTGGCGATGGCATCTCGCGACCGGCGATCTTGAACTGCATGATCGTTTCGTTGGCGTAATCGTGCGGTTGCACATACGCTTGCAGATCGGTCAGCGTGACGCCGCCGCTGGTGCTCAAAATGCTCAGATCGTCCGCGGCGATCCGGACCGGATTGGTCGTCAGTTCGGGATGGCACAGGAAGCGATCGTGCAGCAGATGCCAAGCGTGTGGCAATTGCGGGGCTCGGACCTCTGGTTGTGCCAGTCGCAGCGCGAGCCTGCCGTCGCGGGTTGTGAACTGCACCACGCGGATGCTGCCGATGTCGGCTCCCGTTTCCGGATCGGTCACGTTCACCCGTTCCAGCTGCATCGCGCCGGGAGCCAAGACTTTCAGTTCGCCGATTTCAAAACGCAGCCCGAATCGATCGCACAGCTCGTTTTCCAGCCGCTCTCGCCGCCAGTTGTCGAACCAAGGCGTGCTGCGAACCAAGACTGTCGATACCGTCAGCAGTGTGGGTAGCGCACAGGCGACCACAAACACTAATTGACAGATCAGTCGTTGAGTTCTTTCGTGCATCCTTGCACCGATCGGTTGATTGGCCTTCGCCCATGGAGCCGTCCAAAATCGGGGCTCCACGTTCGCAACGCAGCGAGCGCAATCGTAGTGATTGATCGGCGTTGATGGTAGAGCGAACGGGCCGCAGGAATTGCGAAACCCCCGGTTTCAGTTCGGTTTGCCCGCACCGCAACCGAGCTCGATTCGGCGGATTGGTCCGCTAGCATCGCTCGCCCGATAAAGCCCGCTGTGGCTGTAACGGCTTGTCGGCCTGCCGCTTGTCCGGCGGGAGCCTGCGATTGCTTCCGCTACCAATAAAAAATGCCAGCAAACCCGGATTGGATTTGCTAGCAATAAGATTTGATTCCTCGCAACGCTTCGTCAGCGATTGACCAGCGCGGCGAAGCGGTGCCGACACGGCTGCCGGATCAATTCGCGAAGGTCATCGATTTGGCGGTCGAATTGCTTTCGGTCGGTTCGGTCCACTGGATATCACAGCGGCTCATTAGGCGTCCGGCGATCGTAAGGTCGGCACCGAGGGTGCCGACGAGATTTCCCAGGATCGAGGCGACGGGAATTTCCGAGGCTTCGTGCAGGATCATCGTCTTGGCATTGGGAGCGACGAGGGTGGTGATCTCGCAGCCGACGGCGGCTTCGATCGCTGGTTTCAGCGACGCGAGTTGACGTTTGTCGTCGCCGACCAGCAGCACGCGTTGACGGCCACCGAATCGCAACAGTTTGGGACGGGCTCGTTTGAGCGCGGTGTCGATCAGCGATTTCAATTCTTCGCTCGATACGACGCCCGCTCCGCTAGTATCGTTCAGCATTTCGTTTGCCGTCTCCGCTGCGGAGGCCATCATCTGGTCCAGCATGTCGCCAATTTTTGGCGGCGTTACGGGAGCCGACGGGCTGAGGCATCGGAACAATAGTTTGTCGGCGAATTGATCGTGCAGCGCGGCGGCGACAACCGGTTGGATCTTCCGCTCGGTTAGGTTCGATGACAGGCCGCTTGGCAGTTGCAGACCCAGCAGCAGCTGATGCAGGTCGGCGAGTTCGTTGGCGTGCGACAACAACTCTTGTTCCAAGCACTTGACCTGGTCGCCGATCTCTTCGAACACGATGCCGTTTGGTTTCTGCAGATCGGCTCGCATCAGATCCAGCATCGCCCCCGAGATTCTCGACAGATCGATTTGTTTGACCCGCGTCGATGTCAGGTCGCTCATGGCGAGATGCAGCGCATCGTTGGCTCGTTCGCGAAGGCTTGTGATCTCGTGCTCGTTCTCTTGAGCGTAAGCAAAACACTGCTTCGTGATCGCTCGCAGCAGACCTACCGATTGGAACAGGTCCAACTTTTGGTCGCGGAGTTTTTTACGCAGCAGTTGCATCAGCGATCCGATCGATCCCTTCCCCAGCTGTGGCAGTTCTTGCGTCGGTTCATCGGATTCCGCAGCCATTGCGAGCAGCGGTTGAACTTTGGCACGAGCGCAGATCACTGCGTCTTTGGCGATCGGCGCCGATGGGTCGCGCCGCGACTTCATCTCTCTAGCGATCGTTTGTTCCAGTTCGGTGCACCACGTTTCAGGCTTTTGCTGCAGGACTTCTTCGATCTGTTGAGCCGCCCACAGCGTCGGCGAAACACCGATCTGGTTGAGCGTCGAGATCACATCGTGCCGCAGGTTGGCGTGTTGGGTTTTGGGATCTCCCATCCAGCCGCGGATGACTTGGTCGATCGAGCGTTTCTGCAGCCCTTCGAGATCGATCTGCGGGCGGACTTCCAAAGGTGCGGAACCAAAGCTGCGGAGCGTCGCATCGGTGCGATTCTCGTTTTCGACTTCCGGGCGTTTCCTCGCTTGATCCATCAAAGCGGGAGCGATGAAGGCATCGTTCCAAAGGTAGTCCGAGAGCAATTGAATGCCGTCTTGGTCCTTCGATGGTGCCGCGACATAAGCGGCTGGCAACGGGGTTCGCGCGGCCGGAACGGATGCCAATGTGTTGGCCCGATCCTCGGGATAACCTTTGTTTGGTTGCAGGAAGTAGTGCATCTCGCTGAGCGCCGCGTGAGTCGATGCGATCGACAGCGGGTCGGCGTTGGCAACGTCTTCTGGTACCGAAGCCAACATCAATGGACGGACTTCGATTTCGGCAAGGTTGTGTTCGTCCAACAGGTTGCGAAGCATGAACGTAACGTCCAGGAACATGCCGCTGGCGGTACCGCCATACAGTGATCCGACGACGTAGATCCGCGGCTTGCGGTTGCCGTCGGGATCGTTTTGTAGTTCGGAGATCGATTGCGAGAGCATCCGTTTCAGATGGCTGGCATGGTCGATCAACGCCAAGCGTCCCAGCGGGCGGAGCCCTTCGGTGCGTCGTGTTTTGGGGACGTTGTAGATCCACCGGCGGCTGATCGATGTGAACCGATCGCCGTGCGATTCACGATAATCGTGAGGGCTCTTCAGCGGGAAACAGGCGCGTTGAACGTTGCAGATCAAATTGTTGGCGATTTCGAATTCGCGAAACCTATACAGTTCGGCATCGTCGGTGTCGATCAACAACCCCTGCAGATTGCAAAACGTCGATTCGGAGTTTGTTTGTTTCAGGCACAGTTGTTCCATCACGCTGCGACCGACGCCACCGAGACCGATCACCAGAGCTTCGCTGGTCTCTAAGCTGGAAAGTTCTTTCGAGTCGAGTCGCGGGAGATTGGCGACGGCTGGGCGGTTGCTGACCGACAAGCTTTCGCTCAGTTCGTCGAATCGCTGTGTATTCCCATCGACGGGGTTGGCTTGCGTCGGGATCGCGATCGGCCGTTCGCTCGATTGCTTCAGACGATTCACGAGGTCGCGGCAACTGGGGAAGCGGCGGTTGGGATCTTTTTCCAAAGCGCGTGCGATCACAGGCCGGTCGGCCGGCGGAAGCGATTCCAAGTTGGGCGCGCTGTGAACGTGTTGGGTTGCCAGTTGAGCAATCGTTCGCCCGGCGAACGGTCGGTGTCCGGTCAACATCTCTTGATACATAACGGCCAGTGAATATTGGTCGCTGTTGTGATGCGGTCGGCCATCGAAGACTTCCGGCGCAGCGTAGATTGGCGTCAGTCCGCCGACCATCGAACACTCGATATCGCCGAGGTCTTTCAGCAGACCGAAGTCGCCAACTTTGACGTGACCGCCAACGATCAACAGGTTCCCAGGTTTGACGTCCAGGTGCTGCAGTTGAAATTCGTCGTGTAGATAATCGAGTCCATCGGCGGCGTCGTGCAGGTAGCCCAGCAGGTCCGGCTTAGGAATTCCACACGATCCCCGCTCGCGATGCTTGTTGTAGATATCCTCCAAACTGCCAGCGGCCAGTTCGGTGACGATGATCAATTGACCATTGATGATCTCGAATCGTTCCAACGACAACAGGAACGGATGGTTAACTCCTTTGATCCGGTTCAAGGAACGCAATTCGCGCGAACCCCGTTCGCTGTCGTGCGAACCGAAGACAAATTTGATCGCCTTCTCCATCCCGCCGGGCGCTTCGGCGCTCCAGACTTCGCCGTAGCCACCAGCACCCAGTTTGCGCAAGACCTTGTAGCCAGCGATGGTTTCCGTGCCCGATTCGATTTTTAAAGCTGAAATAGTCATTGTGCCTACTATCTATAGTTCGCTGAAGTAGCTCTTACATGCTTGGTCCAAGAAGTCGGGTCTCAGTTGAGGTGGGATCTTCTTGTACTTACAAAAGTTGTTCACTTGGGTGAGGATGTCGCGCGGCTGACAGCGTCGCAGCGACCGACCGCTCTGTTCGTAGAACCTCAACAGATGCTCGGCGGCTCCCTTGGCCGGAGCGAACCCCATCTTTTCAACGTTGTGGTTGAATATCCGCGTAAACTCTTTCGGATCGGGGTCGTCGACCATGATCTTGTAGGGGACGCGACGCAGGAACGCTTCGTCGACCAATTGGTCGGGGTTCAGGTTTGTCGAGAAGATGATCAGCTGTTCAAACGGCAGTTCGATCTTTTTGCCCGATGGTAGAGTCAGGAAGTCGATCCGATTTTCGAGCGGGATGATCCACCGGTTTAATAGTTCCTCGGGCTGGATGCGTTGTCGGCCAAAGTCGTCGATCAACAGACAGCCGCAGTTGCTTTTCAGTTGCAGCGGTGCTTCGCAAGTGTTGGACCGTGGGTCGTGGCGGACCTCCAAATTATCCATCACCAATTCGCCACCAACGATTACCGTCGGGCGTTGGATCCGAATCCAGCGTCGATCCCATTGCTGCGCCTTGATGATTCCGTCGCCCGTTTCGGGGATCGGCATCGGTCGATGGAAGGCATCGTCTTGGACCTTGATCAGATTGCCATCATCGAAGATCGCGTGAGGAATCCAGACCTCTTGCCCCAGGCATTGGGTCAAGCATCGTGCGATCGTGGTCTTGCCGTTGCCGGGAGGTCCAAACAAAAACAGGCCGCTGTTGCTGTTGATCGCCGGACCTAGTTGATCCAGTAGTTCGTTGTTGTGCGAGATGCCCGACAGTGCGCCACGCAGGTCGTCGTATCCGATCGGGTCGAGTCCGGCCGCTTGCGCCTCGACGCTCAGGACGTAGTCGCTCAGTGGAACCGGAGCTGGCCCGGTGTAAGCGCAGTGACTCATGTGTGTCTGCGCTCGCTTTTGGCCGTTTTCGGATAATGAATAGTAGTAGTCGTTGAAAGCTGCGGGGCGAACGTGGGTGATCAACTGACGCGTTCGCTGAGCTTCCAGTAGTGGTTCGACAACGCCAAATGGAATCCCGGTCCGCTCTGCCATCGCGCGACCGCTGAGTGTTCCCGTATTGAGGAAGATCTTTAATATCAACGCATCGATATACGATTCGGAGAGTCCCGTCTCGTCGAGATTGCGCGGTTCGGTTGGCCAGAAGGTGTCACCACCTAATAAGCCAGACAGAAGCGCGGAATCGATGCTGTGCGTTTGATTCAATACAGTCACTAAGATCACCAACCGAGAGTCGAACGATATTGGTTTGCAGACATTCCGCTAAAACGTAGCTCGCTAGTTCAACCAGGGAAGTGAGAACGGACAAACTCACGAAAAAGATGTATTGCTTTGTGCACTGTGTGATTTGCGTCCTAGACTTCGAAAGATCTCTGGACATAACAGGTACCAAAATGGACAAGCCGTCCTCTTGCGGGTTGCACTGAATATGACAATCGTTCCGAATATGATCGCAACCAATAAACCTCCTGCCGATGTTGGCAGCGATGTGTGGTTCCTCAGCGGCCCAACGCGGCCGGGTGATGTTTCTCGCTACATTCCTGTAGAAGAAGAACCATTTGTGGTTGGGCGTAAGCCGAACGTGAACCTGACATTGGGATACAACACCGTCAGCAGTGCGCACGCCAGTCTATGGACAGAAGAAGGGCAACTGTGGTTGCAGGATCTGGGCAGCACCAACGGAACCTTTGTCAACGGGCAACGGATCTCACAACCGGTTCGATTGGGTGAAGAGGATCTCGTTCACTTCGCCGAAGCGTTGTTCCGAATTCGCCGCCAAAGCATCGGTGCCTCGACATCTGGAACTATTCCGCAGAACGTTTGCGATCAAGCGTTGGCTCTTGTTCAGTTCGATCGATTGATGAGCGAACGATTGGTCGTTCCGCATTTCCAACCGATCGTGCGGATGAGCGACAACGAGATGTTGGGGTTTGAGATCTTGGGACGTGGACGCGTCTTCGGCCTGGAATCGGTCGGCGCGATGTTCGAAGCCGCGTCGCAATTGAATCTCGAAGTCGATCTCAGCCAGATGCTGCGCTGGGAAGGAGTTCGCGTCGGCCGCAGCCTGCCGCAATGTCCTGTCTTATTTGTAAATACACATCCCGCCGAACTCGCCAATGATGGGCTCGAGACCTCTTTGGAACTGCTCCGCGATATGGCGGGCAGCACGCGGCTGGTACTCGAAATTCACGAATCGGCGGTCACCAATCCCGAATTACTATGCCAGTTGCAGGCCAAACTTCAGGCCCTCGGGATCGGGCTGGCCTACGACGATTTCGGTTCCGGCCAAGCGCGACTGAGCGAATTGGTCCAAGCGCGGCCCGAATTTGTCAAATTTGATATGTCGTTGATCCGCGACATCGATACTGCCAGTCCCGAGCGCCAACGAATGCTCGAAGCTCTGGTCAAGATGGTCCGCGATCTCGACATCCAA
This sequence comes from Rosistilla oblonga, assembly GCF_007751715.1. Classification (NCBI taxonomy): domain Bacteria; kingdom Pseudomonadati; phylum Planctomycetota; class Planctomycetia; order Pirellulales; family Pirellulaceae; genus Rosistilla; species Rosistilla oblonga. The sequence continues at coordinate 1,285,761 of NZ_CP036292.1, forward strand.
GCGTTGGCCGAGGGGATCGAAAGCAAGGCGGAAGCAGAGTTCTGCATGCAGGTCGGATTCGATTTGGCCCAGGGGTTCTATTATGGCCGCCCCGTTCCGATCGAAGCGGCGACCGATCGCAGCGAATAGCCGTCGCTGGCATTTTCGCTAGCTTTTTTCCTATCGCGACACGATCCGCGGCCGGTTGCCCCGATCGATTCCGCCAACCGTAGCCTCTCCCGCGTTTACGGTGAATTCATCGATGAAACCTCCGTCGGGGCTCGTCTTGCCAACTGCTGGCAATTCGCTTCTTGCACCCCGGATCACGGATGCCGCTTGCGAGGCTGCGAACTCTTTCCAAGCAACGGTTGGGAGCGTGGGAGCACATCAGATGCCCGGCCCAACACGCGGTCCCAGCCTCGGCGAGTTGCGGAACATCCGCAAAATAGCTCTACGTGACGCTTGTGCACGCCCATCTGGCGGGTGTAGATTTTAAAGCGAGCTGGATTTTTTGCTTGCGTACCCCAGTGTTTCTAGTATAAACCATGTCTTACATCCTAGTAGTGTTGGTGGGGCTACCCGCTGGCAGGGCTGTTAAGTGTTTGTGCTTGGACGAATTAGCCGGCGCGACGTGGTCCAAGAGAAACGGATGCTCGGGCGTGTCGGCTGATACCTCAAATTGAAACAGTGATTTGCCCGCCTGCCCCCCCGAGCGAATCTTGGCTGGTGAGGGCCGGAGGTGTTAGGCTGGAAGGCAATGGTGTTCGATCGGGGCGGTGTTGCTAGTGAGCAAGCCAGATTGGTTTTAGGATTCTCCGCCGTCGTGGACGAGGCAGCGAATCCAGGCTGAATCGACCGGGGTTAGCTCGGCCTTGTCGACACGTCCACTGACCCGAATTCTATCTGCAACAAAGCGTTAGAATGCAAAGCAGTTGTTTCGAATAAGGAATCGATAGTGCAATTGACTCCCGTGCCGCGGCGTTCTTCGGTAGATGAAGTGGTCGAGCGGATCCGACATGAAATCGAGTCGAAAGGACTCAGCGCCGGCGATCGTCTGCCCGGTGAGATGGAGCTGATTAAGCAGTTGGAGGTCAGCCGGCCGGTGTTGCGCGAAGCGTTGGCGCGATTGCGTGGTCTGGGGCTGGTCGAGATCCAACGCGGCAACGGCACCTTCGTCGCCGAGACCGATTCGTTGACCAGTTGTGTACGGATGTTGAGGTCGGCCGTTACGATCTCGCCCCGCGAACTGCTCTCTTACACCGAACTCCGGACCGCCATCGAAATCCAAGCTGTGCGGCAGGTCGCGCAGCGTGGGACCGCGGCCGATGTGGCGGAACTGCGGGCGATCCTCGAGCGGTTGGTCAGTATCGATCAGCCCTACGAAAAGTCGCTCGAACTCGACTTCCGCTTCCACCGTCGCATCCTCCAAGCGGCCGACAATCTGTTGATGCAGAACATCATGGAAGTGATCTATGAGTTTGTGTTGACGCAGATGGCGCAAACGACGCCCTCCCCTGCCGACAATGAATTGGGGCACAAGTTGCACATCGCGATCGTCGATGCGATCGAAAATCGCGATCCCCAAGCGGCTGAACTTGCGATGCGACAACATATGGAAGTTGTCCTTCAACGTTTGACAGCGATGGTCGACGCAATCGAGACAGAACCAAAAGAGGATTGATCGCTTTGGGCGATAGGCTCCGGAGAGCAAATGCTACGGAGCACTCTCGCCTCTCGGATTCTTCCACTGCGGTGCGTCCTTTAAGACAGATGAAGAGGCTGAGGCATGATTCCTGGGAAAGAGTCGTTTTGCAGCATTCGTTCCCAGCGAACGATGTTCACATCGCTGAACACTCTGCTGATCGTCGTGGTGTCGCTGATCTCCGCCGCGTCGCATCTGCAGGCTGTCGATTTTGAGAACCAGATTCTTCCGGTTCTTCAAGAACACTGCATCGATTGCCACGGTCCCGATGCTGCCGAATCGGATCTCCGGCTCGATAGTTTGCTGACTGCATTGCGAGGTGGTGATTCGGGGGAAGCCGCGATCGTGCCGGGAGACAGCAAACGCAGCGATCTGATCCACCGTCTGACCAGCGACGACGCGGCCCACCAAATGCCTCCCGACGGCGACCGCTTGCCGCCTGCACAAGTTGAGCTGTTCAAGGCATGGATCGATGATGCCGAGTTATGGCAATCGGCGCAGGCGGAACTGGCCAAGCAGACGATCGATCACTGGTCGTTTCAGCCGTTGCAACGGCCAAGGGTTCCCAACGGCTCCGATTCGCAAGCTCATGCGGTCGATGCCTTTCTCGATGCAAAGCTCTCGGCGGCGGGGCTGTCGCAGTCTCCCACCGCGCCCCGTCGACGACTGGTTCGCCGCGCTTATCAAGTGCTGCACGGGCTGCCTCCAACGCCACAGCAGGTCGACGCGTTTGTCGGCGATACTCGCGACAACGCCTGGGAATTGCTGGTGGACGATCTACTGGCCAGTCCGCGATATGGTGAGGCGATGGCGACGCAGTGGCTGGATCTGGTCCGGTTTGGCGAGACGCATGGCTTTGAAACCAACCGCGAACGCCCGAACGCTTGGTATTACCGCGACTGGGTGATCGACGCGTTTAATGCCGACCAGCCCTACGACGATTTCGTTCGTCAGCAGATCGCGGGCGACGCCCTTGGCGCCGATGTGGCGACGGGGTTTCTGGTCGGCGGTCCATACGATCTGGTCAAAGGAGCCGACCCGTTGTTGCGATTGACGCAGCGGCAGGACGAATTGGCCGACATCGTCAACACGACGGGAACCGCTTTCCTCGGTCTGTCGCTAGGTTGTGCGCGATGCCACAACCACAAGTTCGATCCGGTTTCTCAGACCGATTATTACGCGATGCAGGCGGTCTTTTCGGGAGTCAACCACGCCGAACGGGCATTGCCTTTACGTGACGACGCGCGGAAGCAACTGGAAGAAATCGATCGCCAGATCGCCGACGCTCGCCAGCATTTGTCACCCTTCGTCGCCAAGGATGTATCGCGGCCAGCGGTCGACGCCAAAGGGAACGTGGAGAATTTGGAGCCGATCGACGCGCGGTTCGTTCGCTTTACGATTTTGGCAACGAACCAGTCGCAGCCTTGTATCGATGAGTTGGAAATCTTTAGCGGCGATCAAAACGTAGCCCTTGCCAGCGGCGGCGCGATCGCGACGTCCAATGGTGACTTTGTCCATCCGCTTCATAAGTTGGAACACATCAACGACGGACGGTTTGGCAACGCCCGCAGCTGGATCGCCGCCAAAGCGGCCGGCGGTTGGGTTCAGATCGAACTTCCCAAAACCCACGCAATCGACCGGATCCAATGGGCTCGCGATTCGGACGGAAGGTATCGCGACCGCTTGGCGACCGAATATCGAATCGAGATCTCGATCGATGGCGATGCCTGGACGGAAGTTGCCAACGGAGCGGATCGGTTGCCGCATGGCGATTCCAGCGCGACGCCGTACCGCTACGACTTCGCCCACGCAACCGAGGCCGAAGCCGAGATGGGCCGCCAGCAATTACAGCGGTTGGAAGAACTCAATTCGCTGCGTGAATCGCTCTTAAAGACGCCGACCGTTTACGCCGGAACGTTCAGCCAGCCCGCACCGACACACCGGCTCAACCGCGGCGAAATCGGATCGCCTCGCGAACAGGTCGCTCCCGCAGCGATCCGCTCGCTGACCGATTTATCGCTCGCCAGCGACACGCCCGAACAACAGCGACGTGTGGCGATCGCAAACTGGATCGCATCGGCCGACAATCCGTTGACCGCCCGCGTCTTTGTGAATCGGATTTGGCAGTTCCACTTCGGCACCGGGATCGTCGACACGCCCAGCGACTTCGGCGGCAACGGCACTCCGCCAACCCATCCCGAACTGCTCGATTGGCTCGCCGCCGAATTGATCGACAGCGGGTGGTCGACCAAACACATCCACCGCCTGATCCTGACCTCCAAGGCTTGGCAACAGGATAGCCTTCCTCGCGACCAAGGCCTGGCGATCGATGCGAGCAGCCGATTGCTGTGGCGATTCCCGCCGCGACGCCTGTCGGCCGAAGCGATCCGCGACAGCATCCTGTCGGTCACCGGCAAGTTGGATCTGAAGCAAGGTGGCCCCGGATTTAGCGCGTTCGAAATCGAACCCGAAAACGTGCGACACTACTTCCCCAAAAAGGACTTTGGTCCAGCCGATTGGCGGCGGATGGTTTATATGACGCGCGTTCGTCAGGAACGCGATGCCGTCTTTGGCGTCTTCGATTGCCCCGACTTCAATCAAGTCGTGCCACAACGCAATCGATCGACGACACCGCTGCAGGCTCTGAATCTTTTGAACAGCCGGTTCGTTTTGCAGCAGGCCGACTTCCTGGTCCAGCGACTCGAGAGCGAGGCGAGCGATCCGGCGGCGAAAGTCGCCCTGGGCTATCAGCTCTGTTTCTCGCGGCTCCCCGATGCGGAAGAGTCGGCTGCGGCGCTCGCCTTTATCGAACAAAGCGACTGGCAACAGTTTGCTCGAGCGATCTTGAACGCCAACGAATTTGTCTTCGTCCCTTAAGCCTCAACGGATCGAACGCGCTCACCCTTCGCGTCCGTCGCTTCGGCGGCGGTCAACGCCTCCACGCATCAAAGCTTCCCCTGAGATTGATTTGTCATGCAAACTTCATCACGTCGACAGTTGTTGTTGAATGCCGCCGGAGGGCTCGGCGGGATCGCTGTGGCCAGCATGTTGCATCAGCAGGGTTTGCTTGCTGCGAACAATGCACCACTGCGACCGCAGATCGATCCATCGCAACCGTTTGCCAGTCGCGACAGTCACTTTGCACCGCGAGCGAAAAACGTCTTGATGATCTTCTGCAGCGGCGCGTGCAGCCAGATCGATACGTTCGACTACAAGCCGGAACTGATCAAACGGCATGGCCAACCGTTGCCGGGAGCTGAGAATCTGCTGACCTTTCAAGGCGCCCAGGGCAACCTCACCAAGAGCCCTTGGAAGTTCCGGCCGCGAGGCGAATCGGGCAAGATGGTCTCGGATCTGGTTCCGATGTTGGGAGAGCTTGCCGATGAGATGTGCTTCTTCCATTCGCTGACCGGAAAGACGAACACGCACGGTCCGGGCGAAAACTTCATGTCGACAGGCTTTACGCTCGACGGTTTCCCCAGCATGGGAGCGTGGCTGACGTGGGCGTTGGGAACCGAAAACACCGACCTGCCCGCCTACGTTGCGATTCCCGATCCGCGTGGCACGCCGCAGTCTAGCGTCAACAATTGGGGTCCCGGTTTCCTGCCCGCTGCGTTTCAAGGGACCGACTTCAACGCGGCCAAACCGCTGCGGAATCTACAGCGTCCGGCGGGGATCGATGCGGAGACCGATCGGCGGACGCGGGCGTTTCTGCAGTCGATGAATCGTCGCCACTTGGAAGACTATCCCGGCGATTCGGAACTGGCTGCGCGGATCGCCAGCTATGAACTGGCGGCGCGGATGCAGTTGAGCGTGCCCGAGGTGAGCGATCTGTCGACCGAATCGGCGGCGACGCTGAAAATGTACGGCGCCGACGATACACAGAATTCGTTGAAGGCGGCCTATGCTCGCAACTGCATCTTGGCGCGACGATTGGTCGAACAGGGCGTGCGGTTTGTGCAGGTCTTCAACGGGGCATATCAAACCGGCGGCGAAGGTGTCAGCAACTGGGACGGGCACAAGGCGTTGGAACAACAGTACAGCAAACATGGTCCGGTGTTGGATAAGCCGACTGCGGCGCTGGTCCGCGATATGAAACAACGAGGTCTGTTGAAGGATACGCTGATCGTGTGGTGTACCGAATTCGGTCGGATGCCGACGTTTCAAGCCGGTGCCAGCGGCCGCGATCACAATCCCGATGGCTTCACCGCGTGGATGGCCGGTACGGGCGTGAAGGCGCCGTACACTTACGGGGCGACCGATGAGTTTGGGCACAAGGCAGTCGAAAAAGTTGCCACCGTCTACGACTTTCACGCCACGATCCTGCATATACTAGGGCTCGATCACGAGCGGCTGACCTTCTACCACAATGGAATCGAACGCCGTTTGACCGATGTTCACGGACACGTCATCAAGGAAGTGCTCTCCTGAGCCAGCTCGATCGCCGCGTCTGTATTCCCTTCCAAACGCGGTGTTCGAACTGAGATGACCAAAACGAAAACCCTCTCGCTGTTGCTGATCGCCAGCCTCATCATCACCTGTTCCCCACGTCCGGCCAACGCGGCTGATCGACGTACCGAAAACGTGGTCCTGATTTCGATCGATGGGCTGCGTTGGCAGGATCTCTTTTCCGGAGCCGACGCGCGATTGATGAACCGCGACGATGGCGGCGTCCGCGAACTCGATCCGCTTCGCCAGCGGTTTGACGCCAGTACGCCCGAAGCGCGTCGCGCCCGCTTGATGCCCTTTTTCTGGAGCGTGATCGCCAAACAGGGACAGGTCTACGGCGACGTCAACGCGGGAAGCGTCGTCCGCGTCACCAACGGTCGCTACTTTTCATATCCCGGATACAGCGAACTGTTGTGTGGTTTTGGCGACGAGACGATCGATTCGAATGCCAAGCGGCCGAACAAAAACGTCAGCGTTCTCGAGTGGCTCAACGGCAAGCCCGCGTATCACGATCGCATCGCCGCGTTTGGTTCTTGGGATGTGTTTCCCTTCATCTTGAACCAGCAGCGCAGCGGGATCTATGTCAATGCCGGCTGGCAGGACTTGGATGTCTTTGGCAACGAAAGGGAACTGGCTCAGTGGAACCTGTTGTCGAACAGTCTGCCTCGCTATTGGAGCGCCGTGCGATACGATGCCTTCACCGCGCGGGGCGCGTTGGAATACTTGAAAGTCAAACAGCCGCGAGTGCTTTATGTCGCCTTGGGCGAAACCGACGACTGGGCTCACGATGGTCGGTACGATCAATATCTCGACGCCGCCTTGCGATCGGATCGGGCGATCGAACAACTGTGGAACACGTGCCAGAAGATCGACCAATACCGCGACAAGACGACCTTCATCATCACCACCGATCATGGCCGCGGCGACGATCGCGTCGGTTGGAAGAGCCACGGGGCGTCGATCCCCGGATCGGAATTCATCTGGATCGCCGTGTTGGGCCCCGATACGCCGCCGTTGTCGAAACCATCGACCGCGGAGTTGACGCAGGCGCAAGTTGCGGCGACCGTTGCCGCGGCATTGGGCGAAGATTTTACCACCAGCGACAATCGAATCGCCAAACCATTGGCCGAGGCGTTCGACGTCTCTCAGTAGCCGAGAAACATGCTTCGCGACGGTGCGAGCCCAAATCAGCCGCCACGCGTTAGCGTACGGTTCCCTTGGACAACCGGACGCTAACGCATGGCGGCTGATACCTCAAATTAAAACGCCGGTTCGCCGTGCGCGTCGGTGACGAAATTTCTAACGCCGCCGCTGAATTGGGTTACGATGGGAGGGGGGAACATCGTGTTGGTAAAGGGGACGATTGATGCGCAGCCGAAAACGGTTTATGTCGCTCGTCGCAGGGGGCACCCTCGCGTTGGCGGTGCCGTTGTGCGGAGCGATGCTTGCGCAGCGTATGTTTCCCGAGTCGCGGTTCCAACATCTGCCGCTCCATTCGCTGTTGGAAGCGACGGGCGGTTTGATCGCGATCGCGATCGCCAGCATCTTGATCGTCGAACGGGCGCGACGCGAGAACAACCGGCACTACCCGGTGATGGCTGCCGCTCTGATTTCGATGGGCGTGTTGGATCTGTTCCAAGCTGGCGTCGCAGTCGGCGATAACTTTATCTGGCTGCACAGCGTAGGGACGTGTCTGGGCGGTGTCGTCTTCGCCTTGGTTTGGTACCGCACCTGGTTGCAGAAGCACGGTGCGCGGTGGATGCCCAGTATCGCACTGGCCGCCAGCGTGAGCCTGGGGACACTGAGCTGTCTGTTCGCGTCGTCGTTGCCGACAATGATCTGGGCCGATCAGTTTACGTTGGCGCCACGATTGCTGAACGGGATCGGCGGGCTGGGCTTTCTGGTCGCCTGCGGCTTCTTTGTCCGCCGCTTTTATCTGGCCGCGCGCTACGAAGATTGGCTGTTCCTCTCCTGCACGCTGATGCTTGGAACCGCGGCGATCTTATTCGGACTCTCGACGCTTTGGGATGCCACGTGGTGGTGGTGGCATCTGCTGCGGATCTTTGCGTATGCCGCCGCCCTGGCCTACGCGATGCAGGTCTTTTTTCGGACCGAAACCGAATTGATCCAGTTGAACCGTCAGTTAGTTGTTTCGAATAAGACGCTCGATGAAAGCGTTCGATCGACGACAGCCGATCTACATGTGGCGCATCGCGAGTTGGCCAAGCACCAGCATCTGTTGAGCACGTTGGTCGAAAACATCCCCGATCCCGTCTTCTTCAAGGATCTCGAGGGTCGCTTTTTTCGAGCCAACCAGGCGATGGCTTCCAGTTGCGGATTGGCGAGTCCCGAAGCGATGTTGGGCAAGACCGATGCCGATATCTGGACAACGGAATTCGCACAGCAGACCGATGTCGACGAACAAGCGATCATCCGCAGCGGCAAGCCGTTGATCAACAAAGAGGAGTTGTTGGTCCGCCCCGATGGCCGACAGCGATGGGTGCTGGTGACCAAGATGCCGCTGAAGGATGAGGCGGGCAACGTGGTCGGAACCTGTGGGATCGCACGCGACATCACCGAACGCAAGCACCAGGAGGAACGCATCTCGCGGATCAATCATCAGCTGGAACACCTCAACGAAGAACTGCTGACTAGCGAGAAACGCTATCGCGGGCTGGTCGATCATTCTCCCGAAGCGATCTTGATGCTCGATCTCGATTCGCAATTGTTCGTCGATGGCAACGACAGCGCGCTGAAGATCTTTGGGATCACGCGAGAGCAATTGCTGCGATCTCGGCCCAACGATCTCAGCCCGCCCCTGCAACCCGATGGGAAAACGTCGGACGAGAAAGCACACGAATACATCCGCCAAGCTTATGCAGAGGGAGTTGCCGTCTTCGATTGGGTTCACCAACGCATCGACGGCGGGCTGGTCGAATGCGAGGTCCGGCTGGTCAGCCATCCCGACCGCAACCGGCGAATGATCCGAGCTAGCGTGATCGACAACTCGTGGCGGAAATCGTTGGAACGCGAACTCCGCAGCGCTCGCGATCAAGCGGAGCGATCGAGTCGCGCGAAAAGCGAATTCCTGGCCAACATGAGTCACGAGATTCGCACGCCGCTGAACGCCGTGATCGGATTGACCGAAGCGGTCTTGCGGACCAATCTGTCCGAATCGCAGCGCGATCATTTGAGCACGGTCGTCGATTCCGCTGAATCGCTGCTGTCGGTGATCAACGATATCCTGGACTTCTCCAAGATCGAAGCTGGCCATTTGCAGATGGAGCACGCCGATTTTAATCTTCGCGATCTGTTGGACGATACGCTCAAATCGCTCGCGCTTCGCGCCGAGCACCGTGGCAACGTGATGTTGTGTGATTGCGATGCCGACGTCCCTGCGACGCTTGTCGGCGATCCGTTGCGGTTGCGGCAAGTGATGACGAACCTATTGAACAACGCGATCAAGTTTACCGAGCGGGGCGAGATCCTTGTGCGCGTTGGCGTGGCCAAAGGGATCGGTGACGATCGCGTGCGGCTGCATGTCGTCGTCAAAGACAGCGGAATCGGGATCCAGCCCGACCAGATGGATCGACTGTTCGAAGCCTTTGAACAAGCCGATTCGTCGACGACGCGGCAATACGGCGGCACCGGTTTAGGGCTCAGCATCTGTGCCCAGTTGGTCAAATTGATGCAGGGAAAGATCTGGGCGGAAAGCGATTCGCAGCACGGCAGCGAGTTCCATTTTGAAGCCGAGTTTGGTGTCGCCAGCGGCGAGCCGCAAGTGCTTCCCGACGGCGACCTGTTGGTTGGCGTTGGCGTTTTGGTTGTCGAGCCCAATCCAACCAATCGGGCGATCTTGGAACAGATGCTGGTTGCCAAACAGATGTCGCCGATCGCTGTCGCAGCGATTCCTGAGGCGTTGGAAGTGATCGACCGCAGCGCCGCGACGCCTCATCCGATTCGGGTCGCGTTGTTGGACGACCATGTCGGCGATCCGCAGTCGTTGCTGCAAGTCGCCGGCGATGGAAAGACTCGGTTGCCGATTCGAGTTGTTGTGATGGGCGTCGTCGAAGGGCAACGAGATGCCACCGCGGGAGCTGCGGCGTGGCTGACTAAGCCGGTCAAGCAATCGGAGCTGTTTCAAGTGCTGTGCAAAGTACTGCAAAGCGACCGCCCGAGAGTAACGGCGGTTCCCGTCGCCGCCACGCCAGAGATCGTGCTGCCGCCGCTGGATATCCTGCTGGTCGAGGACAGCGTGGTGAACCGAACCGTTGCGATCGCGATCTTAAAAGGGCATCGGGTCGAGATCGCGGAAAATGGCCGGCAGGCCTTGGAGCAACTGGAACGGCGAGCGTTTGATGTCGTCTTAATGGATGTGCAGATGCCCGAGATGGATGGCTACGAAGCGACCGCCGCGATCCGCCGCCGCGAACAGGGAACCGATCGGCATCAATACATCATCGCCATGACGGCGCATGCGATCCAAGGGGATCGCGAGCTGTGTCTGGCGGCGGGAATGGACGACTACGTCTCCAAACCGGTCCGCCGCGAAACCTTGATTGCCGCGATTGCCAAAGCGAATCCTTGATCCTGCTTTACCTTTTGCCAGCCGTCGTACAAAATGGCGGCTTAACGGAATCAAGGATCACGCGTCGATCGCGTTGTTCAACACAGCGGAGCGACAGTGAACAAGCCCGGGCAACGGCGACAAGCCGCTATCTCTTTCATCCTGATCACCCTGTTCATCGATATCTTGGGGATCGGGATCATCATTCCCGTGCTGCCCGAATTGGTGAAGAGCTTCGTCGAGGGGAGCACCGCCAACGCTAGCTGGTATGTCGGCGTGATCGGTTCGGTCTACGCGTTGATGCAGTTCATCTTCGCCCCAATCGTCGGAGCACTGTCGGATCGCTTCGGTCGCCGACCGGTGATCCTTTGTTCGCTGTTTGGCCTCGGCGTCGACTTCATCGTCCAGGGCTTGGCGACCAATATCGGTTGGTTGTTTGCCGGGCGGATCTTTGCCGGCGTGATGGGAGCCAGCATCTCGACCGCCAACGCTTATATCGCCGATGTTTCGACAGCCGATACGCGGGCGCGTAACTTCGGCTTGGTCGGAGTCGCTTTTGGAATGGGCTTTATCATCGGACCAGCGCTTGGCGGATTGCTGGGTGCTTTCGATCTGCGGTTGCCATTTTTTGTTGCCGCAGGGCTGGCGCTGGTGAACTGGTTGTACGGCTACTTCATTTTGCCCGAATCGCTGCCGCCAGAGCGTCGCAGCAGTTTCACACTCGCCAAAGCCAATCCGCTTGGATCGCTGCAACGCCTGCGTCAGTATCCGATCGTCGCGGGGTTAGCTGTCGCGATCGTCTGCACCTCGCTGGCCCAACGCGGCTTGGAAAACGTCTGGGTTCTGTACACCGGATATCGATTCGATTGGAATCAACAGACCAATGGACTCGCCTTGGGGCTGGTCGGATTGATGGCGATGTTGGTGCAGGGAGGACTGGTGCGGCCGACGATCAAGCGGTTTGGTGAACGCCGCACCGTTCTGATCGGCGTGACGATCTCCTTCATCGCATTTCTCGGATACGGATCGGCGACGCAGGGCTGGATGATTCCCTGCATCATCATCTTCGGCGGCTTTGGAGGAGTCAGCGGGCCGGCGATGCAGAGTCTTGTCGCCGGGGCGATCGATCCGTCGGAGCAAGGGAAGGTGCAGGGAGCGCTGACGTCGTTGATCAGTCTGACCAACGTGATCGCACCGACGTTTTTCACCGCCGGATTGTTCAGCTACTTCATCTCCGACGACGCCCCGATCCACTTGCCGGGGATTCCCTTCTACGTCGGTGCGGCGCTGATTTTTACAGCGCTGTTGATCATCCGCCGCGTCTTTCGACGGATTCCAGAGACCGAACAAGTCGAAGCGGGCAGCTTGGCGACTTGATCTTCGCGGTTTCAGTCGTTTCTCGTCGGGCAATTTCTGCCCGACGCGATTACATCGATACGAACAACATCCGCAACTGGTGCAGCGTCTGCGTTAAGTTGTCGTGTTCCTGACCGGTCAGGTTCCGCTTGGTCTTTTCTTGCAACATCGCCAGCGTGTCGATGTAGTGCTTGGCGATCGCTTTATTCGGTTCGCTTTCACCCGTCATCGGGTTGGGAACCTTGCCCAGCGAGATCAAGGCTTGAGAGCCGAGCATCGCCACCAGCATCTCAAACGATGCGGGAGGTGGTTCGATATCGCCAGCGGGCTGCGAGTCGTCTGCCGCTTGAGACTCTTCAGTCGCAGCAGGCGTTGCGTCGTCCGGAGCGCTCTCGGCAGCTGCTTGCTTCTCCGCCAGAGCTTCCTTTTCCTTTTGAACCTGCGTTTTCCAATCGTCGTCGATGATCAGCTTGGGTTCTTTTTCTTCGTTTTCTTCGCTCATGATTTTTGCAAAGTTGTAAGGGATAAAAAACTAGCTGGAGGCCGAATCGGGAGCCGGTTGTGAAGCGGCCCGATCGTGTTCGGTCTTGTTGATTCGGCGTTGGATCGCGGCTTCGATGAAGCCCGAGAACAACGGATGCGCCGACAGCGGCTTGCTCTTGAATTCCGGATGGAACTGAACCGCGACGAACCAAGGATGCTCGGCGATCTCGATGATCTCGACCAGTTCGTGGTCGGGGCTCGTCCCGGCGATCCGCATCCCGTTGGCTTCGAATTGGCTGCGATAGCTGTTGTTGAACTCGTACCGGTGGCGGTGGCGTTCGACTACTTCGTCGGTGCCGTAACACGCCGCCGATTTGCTGTGTCGGTCGAGCTTCGCTTGCTGAGCTCCCAATCGCATCGTGCCGCCCATCTGCGTGATGTTGCGTTGTTCGTCCAACAAGCAGATCACTGGGTTTTGCGTATCGCGGTCGAACTCCGTCGAATGGGCGTCGGTCAATCCGATCACGTTGCGACCAAATTCGATCGCGGCACATTGCATGCCCAGACAGATTCCGAAAAACGGAATGTTCCGCTCGCGAGCGAACTGAATCGCCTGCACTTTGCCTTCGATGCCTCGCTCGCCAAAACCGCCGGGGACCAAGATGCCGTGGTATCCCGACAGCATCCGTTCGACTCCTTCACGTTCGATATCGGCGCTTTGCACGCGGCCGATTCGCAGCTGAGCCTTGTTGGCGATTCCCGCGTGATCCAACGATTCGTAGATCGATTTGTAGGCGTCTTTGTGTTCGGCGTATTTGCCGACGACGGCGATGCTGATCTCGTGCTGCGGATTACGCATCGAGTGCAGCATCTCCGACCAGCCGGTGATGTCCAGCGATTTAGCGTTCAGCCCCAGTCGCTTGATGATCAAGCTGTCCAGTTTGTTCTCGACCAGACTCAGCGGGACCTCATAGATCGAGAAGTCCTTGTCCTTTTCTTCGATCACCGCTTCCAAGGGGACGTTACAGAACAGAGCGATCTTTTCGCGATCCTCGCGCGTCACGCTGTGTTCGGTGCGGCAGATCAGGATGTCCGGTTGGATACCGATCTCTCGCAATTGGCCAACGCTGTGCTGCGTCGGTTTTGTCTTCAGTTCGCCCGCGGCCTTCAGGTAGGGGATCAGCGTTAGGTGAATGTACAGGCAGTTTTCCTTGCCGACATCCAGCGAAAACTGGCGGATCGCTTCCAGGAAGGGCAAGCCTTCGATATCGCCAACCGTGCCACCGATCTCGGTGATCACGACGTCGACGTCGTCGTCGTCGCCCAGCTTTTGCACGACCGATTTGATCTCGTCGGTGATGTGCGGGATCACCTGGACCGTTTTGCCCAGGAATCGCCCCTGGCGTTCCTTTTCGATCACCGACAGATAGATCTGGCCGGTGGTGTAATTCGAATCGCGGGAAAGCGGGCCGTTGGTGAAGCGTTCGTAGTGCCCCAGATCCAGGTCGGTCTCGCTGCCGTCGTCCAGGACGTAGACCTCGCCGTGCTGGTAGGGGCTCATCGTCCCCGGATCGACGTTGATGTACGGGTCCAGCTTCTGCATGCGGACGCGCAGTCCACGTTGTTCCAACAGCATGCCAATCGATGCGCTGGTCAAGCCTTTGCCAAGGGAACTTACCACGCCGCCGGTTACGAAAATGTGCTTTGTCATGGGAAAATATCTTAGCCTGTTGCCCCCGGTCGCGTGAAGGGACCGAAGCCAAAGTCTTGAGTTTGGCGGGCGGCCCGGTTAAAGTCCCAGAAGCCCCGATGCGCGATCCGATGCCAGTGATGCATGCCTTGGGGGGCTGTGTTTGTTTTTAGTTCCTGTCGAACCCACGTCTTGAGAACCTTTCATGCGTTGTCTCGTTGTATCGGTCGTCCTGTTCATCAGTTGCCTAGGTGTTGGCGGCGACGCGACGGAGGGCAAGGCGCAAGCCGCAGAACCATCGCGGCCCAACATCGTCTACATTTTGGCCGACGATATGGGGATCGGAGACGTTCAGGCGTTTAACCCCGAAGGCAAGATCGCCACGCCGGCGATGAACAGGTTGGCTGCCGAGGGGATGCGTTTTAACGACGCTCATTCCGGTTCGGCCGTCTGTTCGCCGACGCGTTACGGAATTCTGACCGGCCGCTACAGTTGGCGGACGCGGTTGCAATCGGGAGTCACCTGGGGCTATTCGCTGCCGTTGATCGATTCGGGGCGGATGACTGTCGCGTCGATGCTGAAGTCGCAGGGCTACAACACCGCCTGCATCGGCAAGTGGCATCTCGGATTGGAGTGGGGGCTGAAAGATCCTTCGAAGAAGCCGAGCGATGATCCGAAGGAACCTTGGGACAACATCGACTTTGCCAAACCGATCACCTCCGGCCCGCTGCAGCTTGGGTTCGATACCTTCTTCGGCATCTCGGCTTCGCTGGACATGCATCCTTATGTCTACATCGAAGACGATCATTTGACCGACATCCCGACTAAAGAAGTGGCTGCGTCGGGGGGGAAGAAGTTTTGGCGCAAGGGGCCCGTCGGCGATGACTTCCAACACATCGGCGTCTTGGATCGCTTGACCGACCGAGCCGTCGACTACATTGAAACGCAATCCGCCGACAAACCGTTCTTCCTCTATTTCCCATTGCCAGCGCCTCACACGCCGATCGTTCCGACCGAAGCGTTTCAAAACAAAAGCGGTCTCAACGAGTGGGGCGATTTTGTCATGCAAGTCGATTCGGTTGTCGGTTCGGTAATGCAGGCGATCGAAAAACAGGGGCTCACCGACAACACGTTGATCATCGTCACCAGCGACAACGGCGCGACGCCGAAAGCTGATTTTGCGGAGCTGAAGGCCAAGGGGCACAATCCGAGTTCGGTCTACCGCGGCAACAAAGCCGACGCGTTTGAAGGCGGCCACCGCGTGGCGTTCATCGCTCGCTGGCCCGCCGTGATCGCCGCCGGAACCGCATCGGACGCAACGATTTGCCACACCGATCTGCTGGCGACCGCGGCGGAAGCGACCGGCGCGGAACTGCCCGCCGACGCG
Source organism: Rosistilla oblonga (assembly GCF_007751715.1). NCBI lineage: Bacteria > Pseudomonadati > Planctomycetota > Planctomycetia > Pirellulales > Pirellulaceae > Rosistilla > Rosistilla oblonga. The sequence goes on from NZ_CP036292.1 coordinate 1,301,374, forward strand.
GCTGTCGATTCGGTCAGCATGCTGCCGTTGATGAAAGATGCCGACACGCCGACGGTTCGCGAAGCGACGGTTCACCACTCGGTCAACGGTTCGTTTGCGATCCGTAAGGGCTCGTGGAAGCTGATGTTCTGCCCCGGTTCGGGCGGATGGAGCACGCCGCGTCCGCCTGCGGCGAGAAATCAAAAGCTTCCGCCGCTGCAGTTGTTCGATCTGGCGACCGACATCGGTGAAACCAAAAACGTTGCCGACAGCCACCCCGAAGTCGTTCAAGAATTGAGCCAGTTGATGGCTCAATATATCGAGCGTGGCCGTAGCACGCCGGGTGCTGATCAAGAGAACGAAGTCGAAATCCGGTTGATGAAATAAACTACTCGGCTGCAACTGAAATCGAGTCAACGCCCTCCCCTTCCCTTCCACAACACCAAACCCCATAGACTCTCGATGACCATTGCTCATGCGCTTCGTTGCCTGATGTTTGCGATAGCCGTTTGTTTCACGTCGGCTGCGTTTGCTGCGGATAAGCCCAACGTGATCCTGATCTTCATCGATGACATGGGCTGGGGCGATATCGGTTGTTACGGCAACGATTTCGTCGACACGCCGCGGATCGATCAACTGGCCGCCGAAGGGATGCGGTTCACCGATTTTTATGCCGCGGGAGCTGTCTGTTCGCCGACACGATGTGCGCTCCAATCGGGACAGAACCAAGCTCGGATCGGGATCACCGCTCACATCCCCGGGCACTGGCGTCCGTTTGAACGGGTGATCACGCCGCAGACGACGATGGCCTTGCCGTTGGATACCGTCACGGTGGGCGAATCGATGCAGCAGGCGGGATATAAGACCGGATATATCGGCAAGTGGCACCTAGGAGATTCGCCCGGCTTCCTCCCCGATCGCCAAGGCTATGAATATTCGGCGGTCATCAACGGCCCGCATCTGCCGGGCAAGTTTCGCGTCGCCGGACGCAAGGACATCAAACCGAAGCCGGGGCAATATCGGACCGACTTCGAAGCCGATCTGTGTGTCGACTTCATCGAGCAGAACAAATCGAAGCCCTTCTTTTTGATGCTCTCTCCGTTTGCGGTTCACATCCCGCTTGGAGCGATGTCCGAAAAGGTGCAGAAGTATCAAGACAAAGCAAAGGCGACGGGGCGCGAGCTGCCCAATCCGATCTACGCCGCGATGATCGAGCATTGCGATGACATGGTCGGCCGGATCGTCGACGCGGTCGAAGCTCAAGGGCTGACCGAAAAGACGATGATCGTCTTCACCTCCGATAACGGCGGGTTGTATCGACGCTACGATTACCGTCCTGCCGCCGATGACAACGTCAGTTCGCTGGCACCGCTGAAAGGCGAAAAGGGATCGTTGCACGAGGGAGGTGTCCGCGTGCCGTTGATCGTCAAATATCCAGCCAAGGTTGCCGCCGGTGGCGTCTGTGCCGAACCGACGATCAGCTACGATTTCTACCCGACGTTTGTCGAACTCGCCGGCGGCAGCTTGCCGGCGAATCAGACGATCGATGGCGTCTCGTTGCTGCCATTGTTGGAGAAGCCCGATGCGACGCTACCCCGTTCCGCCTTGCATTGGCACTATCCGCACTACCACCACGATCGCCCTGCCAGCAGTATCCGTGAGCGCGATTGGAAGCTGATCGAATATCTCGATGGGACCGGCGATGTCGAGCTTTATCACATTGCGTCGGACATCGGTGAAAGCGAGAACCTTGTCGAAGAGAAAGCCGGCCGCGCGGCCGATCTGCGTCGCAAGTTGGCGACCTGGCGACATGAGGTCTCGGCTCGGATGCCAATCCCCAATCCCAACTACGATCCCGCCCGCGCCGATCAGTGGTGGAGTTTGCGATCGGGAAAACCTGTCGACAGCGATAGCCGAAAACGCTTTCCGCCGACCGAAAAAGATCTGTAGGGTGAGCGGATTGGGGCGCGATCAATCGAGCGAGTGAAGTCGTAGCGCTTCACCCTCCCCCAAACGCAGTTTGGAAGGGGAGGGTCGGACGAGCGAAGCGAAGTTCGGGGAGGGGCGTCGCGCGGCGTTCGCTCCTGTCCGATGTGTTGTTAGACCCTCCCCGGAAAACGTCGCTAAACGCTCGTTTTCCGACCCTCCCTGCTTCACTGGGCGAGTGAAGTTGTAGCACTTCACCCTCCCCCAAACGCAGTTTGGAAGGGGAGGGTCGAACGAGCGAAGCGAAGTTCGGGGAGGGGCGTCGCGCGGCGTTCGCTCCTGTCCGATGTGTTGTTAGGCCCTCCTCGGAAAACGTCGCTAAACGCTCGTTTTCCGACCCTCCCAGCTTCGCTGGGCGAATGAAGTTGTAGCACTTCACCCTTCCCGCAAACGCAGTTTGGAAGGGGAGGGGCGAACGAGCGAAGCGAAGTTCGGGGAGGGGCGTCGCGCAGCGGTCGCTCCTGCCCGATGTGTTGTTAGGCCCTCCCCGGAAAACGTCGCTAAACGCTCGTTTTCCGACCCTCCCAGCTTCGCTGGGCGAGTGGAGTTGTGTCGCTTCACCGTTCCTCAAACTGAGTTTGGAAGGGGAGGGGCGGACGAGCGAAGCGAAGTTCGGGGAGGGGCGTCGTGCGGCGTTCGCTCCTGTCCGATGTGTTGTTAGACCCTCCCCGGAAAACGTCGCTAAAGGCTCGTTTTCCGACCCTCCCTGCTTCGCTGGGCGAGTGAAGTCGTAGCGCTTCACCCTCCCTCAAACGCAGTTTGGAAGGGGAGGGTCGAACGAGCGACGCGAAGTTCGGGGAGGGGCGTCGCGCGGCGTTCGCTCCTGTTCGATGTGTTGTTAGGCCGCTCCCCGGAAAACATCGCTAAACGCTCGTTTTCCGACCCTCCCAGCTTCGCTGGGCGAGTGAAGTCGTAGCGTTTCACCCTCCCCCAAACGCAGTTTGGAAGGGGGACACCGACGCCAGCGGATGCCGTGTCTCGTTGCAAGCCTTTGCTGAAAGCGGCGATGCAAATTAAAGGGCTTTGTCGCTGATGTCCTTGCGGCACCAGGCGCCGGGCCAGCGGATCTGCTTCACCGCGGTATAGGCTTGCAGTTTGGCGTTGCTGATGCTGTTGCCAAGCGCTGTCACGCCCAGCACGCGTCCGCCGTCGGTTTGCACCGAACCTTGGGTCAGCTTGGTGCCGGCGTGGAAGACTTTGACATCTTTCAGTTTGGCAGCGTCGTGAAGGCCGGAGATCTCGCGGCCTTTGACGTAATCGCCGGGATAACCTTCGCTGGCCATCACCACGCAGATACTCGGGCGTTCGTCCCACTCCGGCGGATCGATATCGATCAAGCGACCGTCGGCGACAGCTTCCAAGATGTCCATGATGTCGCTCTTCAGACGCATCAGCAGCGGTTGGCATTCGGGGTCGCCGAATCGCACGTTGTATTCGAGCACCTTGGGGCCGGTCGAGGTGATCATCAAGCCAGCGTACAAAACGCCTTTGAACGGACGGCGGTTGCGTTTCATCGCGTGAACCGTCGGGACGATGATGTCCTCTTGGATCATCTCGATCATCTTCTCGTCGACGATCGGCGTCGGGCAATAAGCTCCCATGCCGCCGGTGTTGGGACCTTTGTCGCCGTCGTAAGCTGGCTTGTGATCTTGAGCGGCGGGGAGCATCACGATCGCATTGCCGTCGGTGATCGCTAGGATGCTCGCTTCTTGACCGATCAAACGGTCTTCGATGATCAGCTCGTTGCCGGCTTCGCCAAATTCGCGCTGTCGCGTGATTCGGTCGATCGCGTCGAGAGCGTCTTCACGAGTCGAACAGACGATCACGCCTTTACCCGCGGCCAAGCCGTCGGCTTTGACGACCACGGGGACTGAGGAGTTCTCTTCGGGGTAGCGGTCTTTGATGAACCGCGCCGCATCGTCGCCGGTGCGGAAGGTTTGGTAGTCGGCGGTCGGGATGTCGGCAGCTTTCAGCAGGTTCTTGCAGAAGACTTTGCTCCCTTCCAGTTCCGCCGCGGCGGCGGAGGGGCCAAATGCGCGAAGGCCCGCGGCTTCCAAAGCGTCGACTAGCCCGTTGACCAAGGGGACTTCGGGGCCGACGACCGTCAGGTCGATCGATTCGCGGCGGGCGAAATTGACCAAGCCCTCGGTGTCATCCGCACTGATTGGGACGTTGGTCGCATCGACACCGGTTCCCGCGTTTCCAGGGGCTACAAAAACCTGTGAAACACGCGGGCTCATGCCAATCTTCCAGGCAAGCGCATGTTCGCGTCCACCGTTGCCAACCACCAACACTTTCATCAGTTTCGCTCCGCTCCCATCTGGGATTCTAAATTCTTCAGCCAACTCAGCGGATCCGCGTCTCGATTTCCCGATGGATTCGCACTTTTATTGCGATCATCCTACGTTCCGCAGCGATTCTGTGATAGCACCTTCTTTAGATGCACGGACCCTAATATCGATGCACGTTCGGGGTGTGTGGTCCGTTGAATTGTCGCGATTCTGCCGAAGTGGCCAGGGTAAGGTCTTCCCTTTTTACGTTAAGGGTGTACAATGCTGTGCAGCCCACCAACTGCTAGGATCTTCCGTCCCCATATCCCACCTACCCGGATGGAACTGCAGTTCTAATTTTGCTCGTTCTATTCAGGCGTCGCCGCAGTTATAATCCACATCTGCGGCGACGCCTTTTGCTTGCACTTGGCGCTGCCGTTCGGACGGAGAAGAATTGACCCTCAAGCCCGACGCTTGTGCGTCGGCCCCAAAAAATCCGCAACACGATCTACGGAGCAACTGAGAAACATGCGATTTTTTATAATCTCGGCCTTTGTCGCCACCACGTTCCTTTCGGCCACTGCTGATGCCCAACAATGGGGCGATCTGAAGGTTAAGTTTGTCTTCAAGGGAGCCGCCCCCGACGCCGACAAGATCGCCGTCACCGTCGACAAAGAGTTCTGCGGCAAGCACGACTTGGTCGATGAGTCGTTGGTTGTTGGCAAGGATGGCGGAATTCAAAACGTCGTCGTTTACGCATACGACGGACGCGGTGGAGTCAAATTGCCTGCGATCCATCCCGATCTGGAAGGCAAGCCGAACACTCACGAACTGGCCAACAAAGATTGCCGCTTCGAGCCGCACATCGTGATCTGCAAAGCGGGCGACACGTTGAACGTGACCAACCCCGATCCCGTCGGTCACAACTGCAACTTGGCCTTCTTGGTCAACGCCGCTCAAAACTTCACCATTCCGCCGCTGAAGTCGAAGGAAGTGAAGTTGGACAACGCCGAACCTGCTCCGATTCCCGTCGCCTGCAACATCCACCCTTGGATGCAAGCGAAGGTTGTCGTTTTGGAACACCCCTACGCTGCCAAGTCGGATGAAAGCGGTACCTTGGTTATCAAGAACCTGCCAACTGGAAAGCTTGCTTTCCGTCTGTACCACGAAGCTGCGGGTCGTTTGAGCGGCTTGGAAGTTGCTGGCAGCGAAGTCAATCGCCGCAACGTCTTTGAAGTCGAAATCAAGCCAGGCGAAAACGATCTGGGCACCGTCGAACTCGACGCCAAACTGTTCTAAGACCGATCGTGAATCTCCGCATTCTGCGAAATATCAACCGGCAGTCACCGCGATCGCGGCGGCTGCCGGTTTTTTCATGCGCCCGCCGCTGCGATCGCTTTGCGTCGCTGCGCTCTCTAGGACTCGCTTTCCTAACGCTCTTGGTTGGCTTTGCTGGCCCGGCGCTCTCTGATGAAACCGATCGTTGGGGCGACCTGACGATTCGGTTTGTCTACGACGGCGTCCCGCCTCAGCCCCAGCGGATCGCCGATCGCGTGGGCGAAGGGTTTTGTGGCGACAGTGCGATGGTCGACGAAAGCTTAGTCGTCAACACGATCGATAAAGGGATTCGCGATCTGGTCGTCTACGCCTACGAGGGGCCTGGCGGCCGAGCGTTGCCAGCGGTCCATCCCGATGCGGTCTCCGGCGGCAAGGCCTTTGAATTGGCGAACGTCAACTGCAACTATGTCCCTCGTGTTCTGGCGATCACTTCCGGCGATGCGCTTTCGGTCGTCAACACCGACGTGATCGGATACAGCACGATGCTGGGGTTCATGGCAAATCGGGCGGAGAGCCTTTCGTTGCCTCCCAACGCTCGAGCGGAACTAAGTCCGCAGCGGGCCGAGCCGGCGCCGATCCCTGTCGGCAGTCTGCTGTATCCTTGGATGAAAGCGCGGTTGTTGGTGTTGGATCATCGCTATGCGGGGATCTCCGATGTGCATGGGCGGATGACGATCGGCCGCTTGCCGGCAGGCGTTAAGCTGGCGTTTCGGGTCTACCACGAAAGAGCCAGTTTGCGCGGGCTGAAGATCGGGGGGAGCGAGGTGAATCGTCGCGGCGTCTTTGAGCTGGAGATCCAGCCGGGAGAGAATGATCTGGGAACGGTCTCCATTTCCGCCGAGCGGTTTGGGCTTTGATGGCGCTGGCCGACGGCCGCCGCAGCCACGCCCAAGCACTCCCGATTGGCGGGATTCGGCGGCGCTGCAGCCTGCGTTTTTCCAGGCGAGCGGTTACAATAAATTGTCGCCTTTCGCTCCGCGAAAGTGCGAACCGCAAACGCACTTTCGCAGAGCGAAAGGCGACCATAAATAAGACATAAGAGAGAAATAATGAATCGCACGGCAATGCATGTGATGGTGATCTTGATCACCGGCATGGTGATTGGATTGATCGCCCGTTCTCGGCGGATCGAACGCGAGCAGGCGGAAGCGGCTCAGGTCCAGATGGAGGCCGAGGTTGCCGAAGCGGCTGTCGCGGAGCAGTCCGCTGCCAAGGAGCCGGTCGTGGTCGAAGGTGATGGTTGGTTGAGCGAGTTCGAGCTGACCGAACGCAGCGGCGAGACGGTGTCCAGTAAAGAACTGTTGGGACAACCGTATGTCGTCAGCTTTTTCTTCACGACCTGCCCCAGCACCTGCCCGATGCAAAATGAGAAGCTGAAGATTTTGCAGGAGGAGTTTTATGGGAAGGGAGTTCGCTTCTTGAGCATCAGTTGCGATCCCGAGATCGATACGCCCGAGGTGTTGTCGGAATACGCCAAGCGATTTGAGGCGGATAAGGACCAATGGCTGTTCCTGACCGGCGAACTGAATTACATCCGACGCGTGGGGGCGGAGGTGTTCCGGTTGCCGGTCAACCGACGCTTCCACACCGACCGTTTTGTTTTGGTCGGTGCCGATGGCGAGATCGTCGCGTTGTATGAATGGCCCGAACCGGAACAGTTCGATCGGCTGAAGAAGGACATCGGCAAACTGCTTGCCGGCGAGAAGATCGATGACTCGAAGGACGAAGGAAATGCCAGCTAATGGAATGGTTAGCGAGTAATCTGCCGCACGCGACTGCGTCGCTGAACAGCCTGGCGACGGTGCTGTTGGTGATCGGGTTGGTGATGGTCAAGCGAGGGAACTTGAAGGCCCATCGCAATGTGATGATCACATGTTTTGCCGTCAGCGGCCTGTTCCTGGCGTTGTATCTGTTGCACAAGGTCGCTTTGTTCCAGACAACCGGTTCGCCCAATCGGCGGTTCCCAACCGATGTCTCCAGCGCCGCGAGAACCGTCTATTTTACGATCCTTGGAACGCACCTGTTGCTTGCGATCACGGTGCCGCCGTTGGCGATCGCTGCGATCGTGCAGGGATTGAAAGACAATCGTGAGAAGCATCGCAAGATCGTCCGATTCGCCTTTCCGATCTGGCTGTACGTATCGATCACCGGCGTGGTCGTCTACTACATGTTGTACTGGGCCTATCCTGTCGCTTAGCTGAAAAGGCTGCCCATTTGATGCGGTTCCTTGTTTGCCAAGCGTTGCTCTTGCTGCTGATGTCGCCTGGGCTCGGATGGGCTCAGCGCGGCGCGGTGCCTGCCGATATTCCCGAGCTGGAAACCTCGGGCCGGATCGCGCTGCAGCAGATCGACCAATTGATTGGCGCCCAGTCGTGGGATGCCGCGGTCGATGAGATCCTGCGTCTTGCCGACACGTCGGGGGATCGATTGATCCAAATCGATCTCGATCCCAACACGACTGAATCGCTGCAGCGTTGGGTTCCGGTTCGCGATTACCTGAACGACCGGCTGGTGCGGTGGGGACTCGCCGCTCCAGAAGTCTTGTCGCGTTATCGCCAGCGAATCGATTCGCTGGCGGCCGCGGCCGTCGAGGCAGCCGCCACGCAGAAGGATCTTAGCCAAGCAGACCGCGCAGTCCGCGAGTTCCTTGCCAGTTCGCACGGCGATGTGGCGCTCCGTTTACAAGCCGACCTGGCGATCGATCGCGGTTGGGCTCAGCGAGGCCGCGATGCTCTGGTCCGCATCGATTCGCGTTTGCAGGCGACCGGCGTTGGGGAAAATCCCGTGGCGATGGTTCCCGCGGTCGCTTGGAATCCATTGCTCGTGAGGTACCCGGAGAGCGTGGCGGGGATTGCGGAGCAAGTGTCGCGCGACGATCGAGGCTTGAGTTTCGGATCCTACCGCGGAACCGCTCTCCCCTTGCCCAAGCTTGCGGCACGGCTTCCTTATTGTTCGGTGCTGCAGGGAGACATTCCGCGAGCCGAACGCGAGCTGGCGTTGGTGGGAACGATGTTCCAGTCGTTTGCCGATTCGCCAGCGGAGCAGACGTTGCGGCGGGCGATCGCGATAGCGAAAGAAGAGTCGACCGCGCCGGATGCGACGGTTCAATTCGCAGAGTTTCCGATCTGGACGACTCCGCTGCACCGGATCGATCGCGATCCGACCCTCGATTCCGTCAGCGGTTCGTCGGGGGCGGCCGGCAGTCGGCGATCGAGCTACTTTCCGGCGGTTTGGAACGGACGCGTCTTCGTTCACGACGTGAATCGAATCGTCGGCTTCGATCTCCGCACGGGATCCGGTTGGCCGATCGAAGATTCCAATGCGGCAGTCTTCGACACGGGGCAGCCGCCCGAGGAAATCTTGCCTCCCGCGGCGCTTCCGGCATCGGGCTGGCCGCGATTCACGTTGAACGTGGTTGGCGATCGGATGGTCGCGCGGCTGGGACCGGCGGTGACCGGTTGGTTGCCGGTGATGCGGAAGCCTCCGGGAAGTGCGTCGTCGGTGGCGGTGTTCGATCTCGACGGCGAGGGGCGATTGTTGGACGCCTATCCGAAATCGCTCGACGCTGAAGAACTGGGCGACTACGAAATCGAAGCACCTCCGATGTTGGTGGGCGATCGAATTTTCTGCGGGATCACGCGGCGTGCCGGTTCGCTGTACACAAGTCGCGTGCTGTGCATCGACCTGCGATCGGGGCAGCGGTTGTGGATCAGTCCCGAACTGGCGGTCGGGCCGATGCCCAATCAACCGCCCGCCAACCGCGTCTCGCATGCGACGGTCGCGTATCGCGAGGGGATGCTGTTCTATCACGCCAACTTGGGAACTGTTTCGGCGATCGATGCGCAGACGGGCAAGATTTCTTGGTTGGTTCGTTACCATCGCGGTTCGGCAAACGATAACCCTTATCGGGACGAACCGTTTGTCGACGATCGCGACCTGTCGCCGGTGCTGTTGGATGCGGAGCTAGCGATCGTTGCGGCGGCTGATTGCGATCGCTTGTTCGCGTTGGATTCGGCGACGGGGCAGACGCTGTGGACCAGCGGGCCCGAACTGGCCGAAGACGTGGAGTGTCTGTTGGGGACGACGGCAACACACGTGATCGCTTCGGGAGATCGGCTGTACTGGATCGATAAGTTCACCGGATGCGTCGACGCGGTTTTTGCTGGCGGTTCGACTTCGCTGGCTGCCGGTGGATCGTTGCAGCCGCGGACGGCGGGACGCGGCGCGATCGCGGGGAATCGAATCTACTGGCCGACCGACGATGCGATCCTTGTCTTCGATGCGGTCCTTGCCGATACGGATACGAGGCCCGCGGTGCGGATGGTCGATCGGATCGATCTGTTGCCCCGCGATCTACGCGGCGGCAATCTGTTGATCCGCGACGGGTATCTGATCTTGGCGAGTCCCGATCGGTTGGCCGTTTTCGATTCCCGCGAATTCAAGGTTGCCACGATTGCCCCTGGCTCGCCAATCGGCGAAACTTTGAAGCATGAATGACAGCCAGAATATCGGTGACCGCGAGTTGATCGAGCGGTTGGCCAGCGAATACGCAGCGATTAAAGCCGAATTGGCCAAAGCGATCATCGGCCAGGAAGAAACGATCGAGCAGGTGATCACGGCATTGGTTGCCGGCGGTCATTGTCTGTTGGTCGGGGTGCCCGGTTTGGCCAAGACGTTGTTGGTGCACAGTTTGGCATCGACGCTCAAGCTCGATTTCAGCCGGATCCAGTTCACTCCCGATCTGATGCCCAGCGATATCACCGGAACCGAGGTGATCCAACAGGATCGCGAGACGGGGGAACGGCAGTTCAAATTTCTGCCGGGACCGATCTTTGGCAACATCATCTTGGCCGACGAGATCAATCGGACGCCGCCCAAAACGCAGGCTGCGTTGTTGGAAGCGATGCAAGAGCGGCAGGTGACCGCGGGCGGAACGCGACACGAATTGCCGAATCCGTTTTTTGTTTTGGCCACGCAAAATCCGATCGAACAAGACGGCACCTACCCGTTGCCCGAAGCTCAATTGGATCGGTTCATGTTCGACGTGCGGATCGATTACCCCAACGAAGCGGATGAATTGCAGGTCGTGCTGCAGACGACCGACGACAAAGAGGAATCGCTGACCGCGGTTGTCGACGGGGCGCAGTTGCTGGAGTTCCGTCATTTGGTTCGTCGGATTCCGATCGCCGAGCCGGTCGCGCGGTATGCGATGACGCTGGCTCGCGGCAGTCGGCCGTCGGATCCGCGGGCGTCGGACCAGGTGAAGAAGTATGTGCGTTGGGGAAGCGGCCCGCGCGGCAGCCAGTACCTGGTGCTGGCGGCAAAAGCTCGGGCGGCGCTGCAGGGGCGGCATCTGGTCGAGCGAGACGATGTCGATGCGGTGGCGTTGCCGGTGCTGCGGCATCGGATTCGATTGAACTTCGCCGCCGAAGCCGATGGGCTGACCGTGGCGCAGGTCATCCAAGATCTGATCCAACGCGCTCGCAATGGCGCCGAACCGGCCGGCGTTGCGGCGGTGTTTCGAAATCCGACCTCCTAACGGTCGCTGCGATGTATCAAACGTTTGCCAAGTATCTGGATCACGACGCGTACACGGCGTTGAACGCTTTGCGGCTGAAGTCGCGGCATCGCTTCGCCGGTTCTGCGGCGGGAGAGCATCGCAGTTTTCGGATGGGGCAAGCTATCGAGTTCGCGCAGCATCGCCAGTATGCGCCGGGGGACGATCTGCGTTACCTCGACTGGAAGATCTACGGGCGGACCGACAAGTACTATCTGAAGCAGAGCGAAGACGAAACGGATTTATGCTGTTACGTGTTGCTGGACAACAGCGAGAGCATGTCGTTTGCTGGCACCGATTCGGAAATTTCCAAGCTGCAGTATGCACGCAAGTTGGCGGTCGCGTTGGCCTTCGTCACGCTAGCAGGACAAGACCGGATCGGTCTGGGAATGTTGAGCGATCGCTTGTTCGACTATCTGCCGCCGTCGAGCGCCATCAGCCAACTGTCCCGCTGGGACGAGGTCTTTGAAAAAACGCCAGCTGCCGGGGGGACCGATCTGCCTAGTGGTGTGGCGCAATTTGTCGATCAGGCTCGGCAACCGGGGCTGGTCGTCTTGATCAGCGATCTGTTGGGACCCGAGCAGGGGCTGCAGGGAGCGCTGACGCTTTTGCGTGGTGCAGGACATGATGCAATTGTGCTGCATGTAATGGATCGGCAGGAGAGGGAGTTTCGCTTCGACGGCGAACTCCATTTTGAGGGTCTCGAATCTGCGGGTGAGGTCGATGTTAACGGCGCTCAGATACGCAATGCTTATCTAGAGGAGCTGGATAACTTTATAGAAAAGCAGCGCCAAAACTGTTGGGGGCTGGGATTTGAGTTTTCGACAGTGTTGACCGATTTCCCCTTGGCGGCGGCCTTGTCGTCGCACTTCCGCCATTGATCGCGTCTGTGTCGTTATGGCAATTCGGGAGGCATCGGGTTTCATCTCCGTATCGGTTTGAGTTCTGCCATTCGGCGTGCCGATGCTTGTCGGTACGCTATACTTCGCCGTATTCGCGTATTTCGAATTGACCATAAACGAAGATTTGGATTGATGACAGCAACAACTTTAACCAAACCCGCGTCGATTGATCTCGCTGGCCTGGACGAAGAAATTCGGCGGCACCTGCACTATACCCTCGGGTATCACGAACGGGATGTTTCGCCTCGCTACGTCTGTCGCGCGACAGCTTTGGCGGTTCGCGATCGATTGGTGGGCAGTTGGCAGCAGACGCGCGACGCGATTCGTGAAACCGATCAGCGCCGCGTCTATTATCTATCGCTTGAGTTCTTGATCGGGCGTTCGTTGAGCAACGCGATCCAGAACATCGACCTCGATGGTCCCGCTCGCGAGGCGTTGCACCAATACGGTTTGAGCCTGGAAGAGGTCGCCGAAAAGGAGCACGATGCGGGACTTGGCAACGGTGGTTTGGGCCGCTTGGCAGCTTGTTTTCTCGACAGTTGCGCCAACCTGAAATTGCCGGTCGTCGGTTACGGTATCCGTTACGAATACGGCATGTTCCACCAACACATCGAAAACGGCCGCCAAATCGAAGATCCCGATCATTGGTTGCGCGATGGCAATCCGTGGGAGATGGAGCGTCCCGACGAAGCGCAGAACGTTCATTTCTACGGCTACACCGAACACTACCGCGACGACGAGGGAACACCTCGTTGTCGTTGGGCCGGCAGCCACGACGTCGTTGCCGTTCCCTATGACATGCCGATCCCGGGCTATCGCAACAAGACCGTCAACACGCTGCGGTTGTGGAAAGCGGCGGCGACCGACGCTTTCGATCTGGAAGAGTTCAATTCGGGCAGTTACCCCGAAGCTGTCGCGTCGAAAAACATGGCCGAACAGATTTCGATGGTCCTGTATCCCAACGATGCTAGCGAAAACGGGAAGGAGTTGCGTCTGAAGCAGCAATACTTCCTGGTCTCTGCCAGCTTGCAAGATATCGTCAAGGATTGGGTCGAAAAGCACGGCGATGACTTCACCGACTTTGGCAAGAAGAATTGCTTCCAATTAAACGACACGCACCCCGCGTGTGCCGTCGCCGAATTGATGCGGATCTTGTTGGATCAGTATCAGATGGAATGGCAGCAGGCTTGGGAAATCACCACGCAGTGCATGGCATACACCAACCACACGCTGTTGCCCGAGGCGTTGGAGCGTTGGTCGGTGTCGCTGTTCAGCCGTTTGCTGCCGCGATTGTTGGACATCATCTATGAGATCAACCATCGCTTCCTGGCTGAAGTCTCCAAGAAATGGCCGGGCGATGTGGCGCGTCAACGCCGCATGTCGTTGGTCGAAGAGGGAGAGAATCCTCACATCCGGATGGCACATCTGGCGATCGTCGGCAGCTTCTCGGTCAACGGCGTTGCTGGTTTGCACACCGAACTGTTGAAGAGCGGTCTGTTCCAGGACTTCTATGAACTGTGGCCGAAGAAGTTCAATAACAAGACGAATGGTGTGACCCAGCGTCGTTGGTTGGCGCACTGCAATCCAGGGCTTCGCGATCTGTTGAACGAAACGATTGGCGAGGGCTGGCAGACCGATCTGAGCCAGATCGAACGGCTGCGTCCGTTTGCCGAAGACGCTGCGTTTCGCAAGCGTTGGGCAGAGGTCAAACTGCAAAACAAGCGTCGCTTGATCGAATACGTTCGCCAGACAACGGGGATCGAATTCCAAGAAGCTGCGTTGTTCGACGTGCAGGTCAAACGGATTCACGAGTACAAGCGTCAGCTGTTGAATCTGCTGCACGTGTTGAATCTGTACGACCGGATCCAACGTGGCGACACCGCCGGGATGGTTCCGCGTTGCGTGCTGATCGGTGGCAAAGCGGCTCCCGGATATCACGTTGCCAAGATGATCGTCAACTTGATCAACAACGTCGCCAGCGTGATCAACGCCGATGAAAAAGCGAACGACCTGTTGAAGCTGGTCTTCCTGCCGAACTACCGCGTTTCAGCGATGGAAGTGATCTGCCCGGCGACCGAACTGTCCGAACAGATTTCGACCGCGGGTAAAGAGGCGTCGGGTACCGGCAACATGAAGTTCATGATGAACGGTGCTCTGACGATCGGAACGCTCGACGGTGCGAATATCGAGATTCGCGAACAGGCCGGCGATGACAATTTCTTCCTGTTCGGACTCGATGCGGCAGAAGTTGCAGAGACCAAAAAGGCTTACGATCCCAACAAGATTATCGCCGGCGACGAAGAGATCCAACGGATCATGGCGATGATCGAAGGTGGTCGGTTCGACGCCGGGAATCCTGGCACGTTTAACATCTTGACCGCCGGGCTCCGCAATCCTTACGACCCGTGGCTGACGATCGCCGATCTTCGCGATTACATCGACACGCAACGCAAGGTCGATGCGGCGTACCAAGATCAAGAGGGTTGGAACCGGATGAGCATCTTGAACACAGCCAACAGCGGCTGGTTCTCGAGCGATCGCACGATCCAACAATACGCCGACGAGATCTGGCAAGCCAAGCCGTTGGGCTAGGTTGCCGCATCCTGCTCCGGCTGAGGCAACTCAGCCGGATCGAGCTGTCGGTCGGTGGCGAAAAACAGCCAATCGGTTTGCCAATGGTCAACCAGAGCGTTGAAAGTCTTCACCGGTTCGACATGCACGCTTTCAAAGGTTTCTCGCAGCGCTACCGAAAACTGGCTGCTCTGGGCATACGACCAGACAGCCAGCACGCCATGTTCGGCCAGATGGGCTTTGGCCGCCAACAGCCCATCGCGAGTGTAGAAGCCGTTTTCCTCTTCTCCCAGTTGATCGCTGGGGGAATGGTCGACATCGATCACGATCAGGTCGTATCGATCCGTTGGCGATTCCGTCAGCCGCTGATAGACATCCCCCGCGATGATCTTCAACTGTTCCGCTGCGTTTAATTCGCTCGATAGCGGCACCAAACCCTGCCGCAGCCAATCGACAACTTGCGGAAGGTATTCGATCACGTCGACCGATGCGACGTTCTCATGCTTCAGCAGTTCTTGTGCTGTGTAGCCCAGCCCCAGTCCGCCGACCAAGGTTTTCAAATTGGGGCCGCCATGGATCTCGACAGCTCGGTTGGAGATCTGACGCTCCGAATCGGTGTTCAGGCTGCTCATCAGGAACTCGTGATTCAGCGTCACCTCGGTGACGATCGTCCCGGGTTGGGAGAGCAGTTCGCGGCGACGCAGGCAGAGCGGCCCCAGCGGCGAATCTTCGTAGGCCAAGATTTCAAAGTTGGGACGTTCCACGATCGGATTCCTTGTCGGTGTCGGCAGAGGCCGCAACGCCGATGCAAACGATGAGAGTCATTTACCCGTGCCGCAGACAATCGCCGCGGGGGATTAGGTTGTTTCGAGCCTCGCATTGTAGCGAGATCGCCCGGGACGTGTGCAAAACCTCGGCTACCAATGCTCCCGAAGCTCAGACACTGATTCGCCCTGGAACCCGGCCGGAATTCTGGTGCGAGGTGGACTAGAATAGCGGATCGTCCCCAACGATCCGTTTGTTCTTTTTGAGAGTTGCGATTTGATGCGTTTGCCCATTCTGTTTGCCGTCGCTTGGCTGAGCTGCGCGACGCTGGCTGCTTCCGCTGCCGAGCGTCCCAATGTTTTATTGATCTGCGTCGACGATCTGCGACCCGAATTGAACTGCTTTGGGAAGTCGTACATTCGATCGCCGAATATCGACGCCCTGGCGGCTCGCGGCCGGATCTTCGAACGCCATTATGTTCAAGCCCCGACGTGCGGAGCGTCGCGGTTTGCGATGCTGACCGGGCGGTATGGTCCCAGCGATAACGGGGCGCTGTTTAAGCGAGCCGCTCAGATCGCGAAAAATGCCGACTCGGTATCCGCCAGCATGCCGGCATGGTTTCGGCAAAACGGATATACGACGGTTTCGGTCGGCAAGGTCTCGCATCATCCCGGTGGACGAGGCGGACCCGACTGGGATCGAGAGGATCAACTGGAGATGCCCCATTCCTGGGACCGGCATCTGTTGCCCGCCGGACCGTGGCAGCATCCACGCGGCGCGATGCATGGTTTGGCTCATGGCGAGATCCGGCACGATCCTTCCAAGATGGATCTGTTTCAATCGAGCGAAGGAGACGATTCGATCTATCCCGATGGCTTGATCACCGATGAAGCGCTGCGTCAGTTGGATCGATTGAGCGGCGACGACGGCGAGCAGCCATTCTTTTTAGCCGTTGGTATCATCCGACCGCATCTGCCCTTTGGGGCTCCTGCAAAATACATGCAGCCCTATCGCGATCTCACCCTGCCGCCGATCCCTCATCCGGAGAAGCCGTCGGGAAAGACGACGTGGCACCGATCGGGAGAGTTCATGCGGTATAACCATTGGGGCAAGGATCCCAATCACGATGCCGAATTTGCGACCGCCGTGCGGAAGCATTACGCAGCGTGTGTCACGTACGCCGACGCTCAGGTTGGCAAGCTCGTCGAGCGATTGAATCAGCTGGGACAACAGGACAACACGATCATCGTGTTATGGGGCGACCACGGCTGGCATTTGGGAGAGCACGGGATCTGGGGGAAGCACGCGTTGTTTGAAGAGTCGTTGCGATCGCCGTTGGTGATCTGCCATCCCGGTCTGCCCGATCCTGGCGTGGCAACGCGGTCGATCGTCGAAAGCGTCGACATCTTTCCGACTCTATGCAGTCTGAGCGGTCTGCCGCAGCCCGATTTTGTCGACGGAGTTTCCTTGACGCCGATTCTCCAATCGGCAGATGCCGCCGGGCATCCAGCGGTCTCGTACGCCAAGGCTCAAACGCTTCGCACCGACACGCACCGCTTGATCGTCCATCGCGATGGCTACGTCGAACTGTACGATCATCGCGGCGAGGATGGTGAGACGACAAACATCGCCGAGAAACACCCCGAGCTGGTCGAAGCGATGCTGCAGCAGTTGCGTCAGCGGATGGAAGGCTGATCGTACGGGCGGCCTGCCCGTTGGCAATTTTCCTGTACGGCTGGCGAAGGATTGCAAAACGACGTCGTTGCAAGGGACGACGATCGGGACCAGGAGGGTTGAACTGACCACGCCAAACACGATCGAGATCGCCTGTGGGAATCAGCCCCTGTGCTTAAGTGCTCGTTTCAAGCGTCAGGGGGAAGTGGCCAACCAAGGACGTCATGCTGGTCAACATGATTGCGGTAAAACGCGATCGGCCAGCGGATCGAAGGCTGGCCTATTCATCGATCGGTTCGATGGATGGGGCCAGCAGTGGATTGGTGCGAGCGACTGCGTCGTCGGCCAGCCGCACACGGTAGGAACTCTTCGTTGGGTCTGGATAGGGGTAATCGGTGCTGACAAAATGCGCACCGCTGGAAAACGCTTTCTCCGCTCGGCTGTAATCGTTATCGCGCGCCTCGCGGGTGTCCGCATCGGCTCGTGTTCGCACCAAGCATCCCGATCGAACCGCAGCCTGGATTTCATCGAACTGGCGGATGGGATTGTTCAGCTTGCGAAAAACGCTATCGGGATGGTCGGGGCCCAGATCGACAAACATTACGCGGCCGACGAGGTTGGGATGGTCTGCCATGTAGTCGCGTGTCAGCCGACCGCCGTTGTCCATCGCAAACACGATTTTGCCTCGACAATCATCCAACGTCGGCCAACCGTCGGCCGATATCGCGGCTCGCAGGTTGGGGTGATCGCCGCGGATGGTGTCGGGAGTCACGAGGTGGGTGTTGGGGAAAATGCTGCGGATTTCTTGATCGACAGCGTCCAGGGCGACGGAATCAAAAGGAAGCGGTTGGGTTAGCAAGGGCGTCGGTCGATCTTGTTTCAATTCCAACAAGACCATGATCGGAACGTGACGCGGGTGCTCGTCGGACCAAGTTTTGAGTGTTTCCATCGCGAGGGTGAAGGTCGGTACGCTGGAGGCAAAGTCGACGTCTTGAACGTGTAGGACTTTTAAACCGGGCTGTTTCATCGCGCCGGATGGATCGTATGGAGCGATGTTTTCAGCATCGGCAATCGCGGCGAGGGCAAGTCCACGCGGCGAGGCAAAGAGCCCTCCCTTGGGATCATTAAAAAGGTCCAGTTCGATCTGCCGGATGCCGAAGTCCGAAAACTGTTCAGGCAACGGACGGTGGCTATACTCCAGCGTTTGGGCAACCTCCGGTGCGGTTGTTTTGATCAACGTCAGCAGCGCGGGATGTGGCTGTTGGCGATAGGAGTTATGGGTGCCGATCACTTGGATTTGATTCATCCGCAATTCGTCCGCCAACACGTCGACGGGACGGTTGGCAAACAAACATGCTGTGACCAAAACAAATCGATTGAACCGTGAGAACATTGGGCTCTTTGCCATGAAGGTGTTCCGAACGCAGTGTTACTTTTCGACAATAAACTCAAAGGTGTTGGGGGATCCCGCGGTGACTTCCGCAGTCAGTAGAGGCGAGGCTGGCTTGCCATACTTGCCCTTTAACTGATCCTTCCCAACAGGTTCCGATTCGCTGGACAGTGAGAGTCTGCCCGCTTTGACCTTCGCTTGCCAAACAACGGTAACGCCATATTTTCCCGGCTCGGCCCCATCGTCCTTCTGGAACGTGGTCAAGGTGAATTTACCTTGATCGTCGCAGGTGGCAACCGGTTTGGGATCGTTGATGCGTTCGCTTTCTTGCGGATGAAATACAACTAAGGCTCCATCACAAGGCGTCCCGCTGTCGGTTCGCACCGTGCCCGAAGCGACCGTTGTCGTCACGTCGTCTCCGCAGCCGGCCAGGACCAGCGTCCCGGCGGCTAAAGCACAACAAAAAATTATTCTTGCCATGGGGAAACCTCCGCATCCGTATACCCGCTGCCGTTGGCGGTTATCAAAGCCGCGTAGACTTGGGCAGAAGTGGTTTCGGAAATAAAGCGGACCGACCCGTCGGAGAAACCGTGGTTCGCTCCGCCAGGATGGAAGGAGTAGGTTTCGTTGTTGTTGTGGCAGTTGATGACGCAGTTGCCCGGCGAGGAATCGGTACCGGAAATCGCTCCGTCGAGCCCGTAGTCATTTTCGTGATGTGCCCAGCCACCGTCGGATCGCGTGACGCCCTGCGACTTGCCATTGATGTAGAAGTCGGGACGTCCAGCGCTCTCGCACAACAAGATCGTATTCGAGGTGCCGTCGACAAAACCAATCTTGTTTGCTTGAGAGTTGGACTCTCCAAGGATGGGCGTGCTGCCAGGGCCCTTTAGGCTTGGTTTCATCGCGCTGAACAGATCCGATTGGCTGAGGCCACTGGGGTATCCAAAGAATGTGATCGAGCCGGGGTTGATCGAGCTGTTGGTGGCGTAATCGGTAACCGCCATGTCGGTGAAGGGAAAGTCGACGCTGAAATTAAACTTACCACTGCACCGCCGCTCGCTGCCACCAGGCGTCGAAGGGCAGATGAACGAAGAGACGACCTGTTGCGTGACTGCTAGGTTGTCGGGAGTTCCGGGGACGGAGCTGGGAGATGAAAACCACGGGAATCTCAAATCGTATCGTTCGTAGAGTGCGTTCTGTTCGATGTAGGGCAAGAACTGAGGAGCCCATGAGTGAACGATGCCTGGGTAGGGATAGCCCGGCTGTCCGCTGGCACCTGGTGCGGATCCCAGTTCCACGATCAAGCTGGCTGGGACAAGCCCGTAGGTGCTTTCATGGTTCAGTGCTGCCAGGCCCAGTTGTTTTAAATTGTTGGGACATTGCATGCGTCTGGCGGCTTCGCGCGCCGCTTGAACCGCGGGCAACAGCAGTCCAACCAAGATGCCGATGATGGCGATCACGACCAACAATTCAACTAACGTAAACCCGAGGCGGCCGTTGGTTCGCCGAATTCGGCATGGTTCAGTAAACATGGTTTGCTCCTTTGACAAATTCTTACGCGTCGAGAATTGTTTCACGACGGCAAGCGATCCTATCAACGAGCGTGATAAATTCCGTGAAGGAGAGCGAAAGAGTGAGTGATCAAAATATTAAGTTGCCCACGCTTGATTGCGATTCAGCGTCCTTTCAGTGGAGATCCAGTTTGGTCCAGGTGGGTAGCTATGCATCGGTGGATTCGACAACGGAACAGACCCTTCCGTTATGGCTCGTTTGGGGCGGGGCGTGCGGCGTCGCATCGGCCAGCGACCGCTGGTGGGAGTCGATCGAAGAGGGACCCGTTGGGATCTTTGGGCGATCGCACGCTGATCTCAGGATCGATATGTATTCCCGAGAATCAAACCCGCCAATTCACAAATCCCGAGCATCGAATGTGGGATCAGGAGATTGTTCTCACGTCTGTTGGCCCTCGGTGGAGAGGTGGCCTGCGGCGAGAGAGCCGCCTGTTTTTCAGGCGGTGGATGCGGCGTCAAACCGCTGACTCGCGAGGCCAGCCGCGGTATTTTGCGGGCGAGTCAACTAGCGCGCCAGGTTCAGCAATTCGTCCAACAGTTCTTGAGTCGAAGTGATCACCCGCGTGTTGCCCCGGTACTGCGTTCCGGCGAGTACGAGGTCGACGAGGTCGGCACCCATGTCGGTGTTGGACAATTCCAACGCACCGGCGCGGATCGCTCCGATACCGTTTTCGCCCGGACCACCTTGAACCGGCAGGCCGGTGTTGATGCCTTGGGCGTAAAGGTTCTGGCCGCGTGCGTCCAGGCCTGCGGGGTTGGCGAAACGGGCCAATTGAATCTGACCCAGATCGCGCGTCACGCCGTTGCTGAATACGCCGCGGACGATGCCGTCTTCGCCGATTACATAACTGGTCAACACGCCCGGTGCCGAACCGTCTTGGCGGGTCGCGGCCAGCGAAGCCGTATCGGTTGCGAGGCCCGACACCGAAGTGAAGTCGAGATCGAATTGCAACGGAGAAACACTCGGGGAACCGCTCCGGTTGATATTCACCGTGTTGTTCGAAGCCGAGATGAAGTTACCGTTGCCGTCGAAACGGATCAGACCGGTGCCGACCGAGATGCCGCTGCTGGTGGTCGATTGGTTTTCCGAGCTGTCAGCGTACCATCGATAGACCGTCTGTTCGTCGGTCCGCTCTTCCAGCGTGGTTGTAACCCGCAGGTCCAGCGGGTTGCCGAGCGAATCGTAGACGACTAGGTCCGCGACCGCACTGGTTCCTTCCGCTTCTTGGATCGTACCAAACGCGAGGTTCGGAACTGTCACGTTCCCGAGATCGTCTTCGATCCGGAACGATGTCAGGTCGATATCCAAGGCATTGAGTTCTCCGGTGTTGCTGACAAACCGAATCGCTCCGTCTTGAATGTAACCACCAGGGATCAATGTTCCCGTTTCGCCAGGAATGTTGTTTTCCGATCCGGGAATTGGGTTCTGCGAATCGACTTGAAGGGTTTGGATGCCGGACGCCGCTTCGACAAAATCGATCAGGTCTTGAACCGTGGAGGTCGCCGTGATCTCCAGCTCTTGGGTTCCCAGCAAACGATCCCCTTTTTCACCCTGGTAGGACATCGTCCCCACGGTGAAGACAGGTGAATAATTGAGTCCGTCCCGTTTCAGGACGTTGGTCAGCAGCGTGTTGCTGTTGATCGTGGGACCGTCGAGGTCCAACAGTTTGTTCCCCGCGACATTGAGATCGGCGATCTCGGCGTCGGACCTACTGTCGGTGTAGGTGTCGTATGGCGAGACGGAATCGACGAGATAAAAGTTGTTTTGATCGTTGGCGAGGTTGCGGTAGATGCGGATCTCATCGTATTCCGGGAAACCGCCGCCTGTTGGCGGAGTTGGTGGGATCGGAAAGTTGTCGAGTGTGATTCGCCCGTCGACGACGTTCTGTGGCCCGATCAGAACGCTGGGAATACTCTCGGTCGAACCCGATTTGTGGTACGTCACCATGTAGGTGTAGTTACCGCTGAGCGTGTCGGTGTTCAGTTCGGTTGCCGACAGCGGAGTCGTGCCGTCGTCGATATAAGTGGCGCCGGTGGCTGCCGTGTCCAGCTGGAAGAACTCGGTTCCTCCGGCATCGGTGCGATAGATGTTCACCGAGGTGTATTCGGGCGATGGCGATGCTGGCAGATTCCCCAGCGTGATCTGTTGGCCGGTCGCCGCGTTGACCGAGACTGCGGCGCTAGGGACCGTTTCGCGCCCCGCGTTATCGACGTAGGTGAAGCGATACTGATAATTGCCCGCCGCCAATGCACCACCTCCCGCAACTGCTGTTGTGACGCCAGTCGACGCGGGGACCGGCGACGTTCCAATTTCGATGTCGCCGCCATCGGGACGTGGGACTGCGGCGTCCCCGAGGATTGCGCTTTGGATGACCTGAGAGACGTCGGCGACTTCGCCTTGAGGCGTCAACGTTCCTTCGAAGGTGACTTCGGTTGTCGATTTCGCAACGCTTTCACTTCCCAGCGGAATCGTGATCGGTTTCAGCTGTGTCTCTTCGATCCGGAAAGATTCGTCGGCGCCGAACCCAAGCAACCGCTGCCCTGTGGCGGTGGTCAGTTGGTTTTCGCTGTTGAGCTTAAAGATACCGTTCCGCGTGAAGAGATTCTCGCCCTGAGAACTTTCCACGATGAAGAATCCTTCGCCCTGAATTGCCAGGTGCGATGGGGTGGAACTGATTTCGATCGTTCCCTGCGTGAAGTCGGATGTGATTTCCGCGACCTGCACACCGAGACCGACCTGGCGTGGGTTGGTGCCGCCGTTTTCAGCGGTCGGCGCAGCACCTAGCGATTGGGTCTGCAAAAACTGCGTCGCAAAGACAGCGGTCGAGGCTTTGAACCCAACCGTCTGCGCATTAGCCAAGTTATTGCCGATTACGTCGATCTGAGTTTCAGCGGCGCTGAGGCCCGTCAATGCCGTGCTGAGTGCAGATGCCAGTCCCATGCTCTTTCCCTAATTGCGATCTTATCGTCGCGGGAGAGTATGCTAGCTGGCTAGCCTTCGACGATCTCCCGGATGTTACTCACTTGTATCGTCTTTTCACCAACATGAACTTTGACATTCCGGGAATCTCCGCCGTCACTATCGGTTTCAACGGAAACCCGATCGATCTTTCCCGTGATCTCTTCGGAGTCGTCGCTAAGTCCGGAGACCTCGCGGCCGATCAGGTTGCTAGCGGTCGTCAGCTGCTGGCTGAGGGAGAGATTACCCAGCGTTTCGGTCAGATCGTTGGTCGCACCGATCTCGCGAATCTGACCGATCTGTTGCAGCATTTCCGCGTTTTCCATCGGATTCAGCGGATCTTGGTTCTGCATTTCCGTGATCAGCAACGTCAAGAAGTCGTCGAGATTCAGGTCGTTGAGTCCACTCTCGGCAGCGTCCGCCGAACTGCTAGCGGATGAGGTAGCACCTGTTGCAGCAATTTGTGACATCCGACATTCCTGGGGGCGATTGGAGAATAAAAAACTTGGTTCCCGGCGATGATACGCCGCCGATCGCTTCGGCCACCATCGCAGTTTCTCCTTCGACGAACCCTCAATGGCTACCGCGTGAACTCCGGCCGCGGCAGCTGAGGATCGCTAGGCGACAAGATCCAGTTGTTCAGTCGACGATCCTGCCGAGCTGCCGATCTCCCGCGACAACTCGCTTGAGCCAATCGGTTCGGGCATCGCTGGCCGCGGCGGTGCGGCGAAGTTTTGGAACGTTTCTCGCTGTTCCTGTTGGCCGCCGTGCGACGTCCCCATCTCGCTCTCCATGCCGATTTCGATCGATTCGATCTGAAATCCCTGTTCGGCCAGCCGGTTTTTGAGGTCGTGTAGATTCTCTCGCAACGCGTGCGAGGCGGCTTCCGATTCGGTCACGATCCGCGCGTTGATCTTCCGTCCCGATACGTTGACGTCGATCCCAACCGATCCGAGTCGCGGCGGGTGCAGGCGGATCTTCAGGCTGCCGCCATCGGTCCCCAGTTGCTGAAAGGCTCGCGAGACGCGTTGCAGCAACTTCGCTCGATCGACTTGATCCAATGGATTTGTCTCGGTCGACTTGGCTTTGGCGGCTGCCGCAGTCGTTGCATTCCCCGCCGTTTCGATCTTTGCCGAACCGATGGTTGGTGCGGCGTCGGGCAGTAGCGTCGCACCCGATCGAGCGGCGGCTTCGGTCTGTTTTGCCGCGGCGAGGGGAATCGATGTGGCAGCCGATTGGCTAGCTGGTTCCGCTTCGGGCTCGGGTTGCGACAGCGCTGCGGTTGGATCGACCGATGGCAGGTCGACCGGAAGCTCTTCGGCGACAGCCAGTTCCGCCGGCGCGACGATCGCTGGCGACGTGCCTTCAGCTGGTCGCTGAGTCGAAGCCGGCTGCACCGAATCAGCTGGCGGCTGGGTTCCGTTGGGCAGCCCGACGATCCGTTCTTCGCCTGCATCCTTGCTGAATCGCCGTTTCGATTTCTGCGATCCCGGCTCCACGTCGCTGCGGGCGATCGCTGGTTCCAGTTCTTCTGCCGCCGTTTTGGCGACCGCTGGATCCTCTGGTTCTACGTTGGGATCGGCTTCTGAAACCGGGGCGACAGCCGCCACCTGACCAGCCTGCGGATCGGCGACGTCGGAAACCGGTTCCGCGACAAGTTCGGATGTCGTGTCGGTTTCGGCCAGCGAATCCTCGAACCCTTCGGGCTGCTCGGTCGCTTCGACGTTTTCGATCGGATTGTCCAGCGGTGTCGATTCGGCGGTCTCCGACGAATTTGCATCGACAGCCAAATCAGCTTCCGTTGCCGCATTGTTCTCGCCGGCGCTGTCGGTTGCTGTACCAGCAGCTACGTTTTCGTTAGCTTCCGCATCGAGCTCTTCGCCGTTGGGCGTGGCCGATGCTGGCTGTTGATCCGGATCGGCGAGTCCTGCTTCGGTGGCGATCGGTTCTTCGATCGAAGCGTCCAGGGGATCGGATGATTGCGCGATCGGTGTCGCGGCGGTTTGTCCGGCGGCCGCGGAATCGTACGACTCGTCGTCGTCGCGATCTTCCGAATCGGGTTTGTTTGCCGTTTTGGAGGCCGACGGTTCTTCGGCCTTGGGCTGCTCGCGCGTCGCCGGAGCGGCTTCAAAGATTTGGGCAAAGCCGCTGGTCAGATCGGTCGGATCCAACTGCAATTGCAACGAAGCATTATTGCCTCGGCGAATTGCGTTGATCGAGTTGAGCGAAATCGAGTCGCCCATCGCGTGACCTCCCCACTCGACCCGAGTTCGCCTCGGGGCGGACATGAGGTCCGGCCAGAAGATCGCTACTCGTCGCGAGCCTTATCGATGACTGTCTTTTCAGGTTCGCCTGCACCGATGTGGTTCAGGATCTGTTGCAGTTTGTCCGCTTCTTCGGGCGAGACAAACTCCCTTAAGATCTTCTTTCGTTTATCAGCCTGCATGGCTTTAACGATTGCAACGACGTCGTTAAGGTCACCCCCATCTAACATTCGGATCAATTGATCCTTGCTAGTCGCCGGCGGCAACGACTCCAACGTCGACCGCAGCGACTTCATCGCTTCCTCTTGGACGCCTTGGGAGAGTTCGGCCAGTTTGCGGTAGAAAGCGTCTTTTCGCGTGTCGAATCGCGATTCCTTTGATCGCAACCGCTCCTGAATCACCTGCAATTGGTTGTAATAGTTCTCTTGGGCGCGGCGCCGCAGATCCATCTCCAACCCATCGCGAGCCCGTTCGTCCAAGACTTCTTCGAAGCTGGGGATCGGTTCGGTTTTGGCCGCGCGAATGCTATCGGCGACCCGATCGCCCGAGATGTCGATGCCGTTCATCAGCCCCACGATCTTGGTGGTGCTGGCGGCGTTCAGATTGCCGCGGACCGCGAGAACCCCGACGACCAACAGCTGAGTCAGCACGGTGGCGACGCAAAACGCAGCGATTCCTTTGGTTAACATCGATTAAGTCCCACGTAAGCTATGTTCCGCCGACTGGTGCAGCACGGCGGCGACTTCGTCCATTTCGGCTTGCAGCCTCGCTTGTTCTGTGTCGCGGTAGGTCTGCAACGCGCGATCGCGCAGCTTTTCGATCCGTTTGACTTCTTGATCGGCTGTCTGCAGGATCAGTTCCCGTTTTCGCAGTTCGACGTTGACCTGGCCGACCTGCTGCTGAAGTGTAGCTTTTTCTTGCTCGACAAGAATTTCATGGCGTCCCTGAGCCAACAATTGGTCGACGCTGATCTGCCCCTGTAAATAGGTGCCGCGCTGGGTCTTCAGGTTTTCCAGTTCGCTGCTTTTGTCGGCGATCTGAGTTTCCAGGATTCCCAACGCCTGAGTCGCGTCGGCGACGCCCCGCCGCGCCGCATCGCGCTCGCTGCAACGCAGGCTCAACAGCGAGGCGAGTCGAAATTTGAATCCTTTCATCGCCAGGTCATCCTTGTTTGCGTTGGTTTGGGAATCGGCAAATCCGCTGCCGAGCTGTGGTTATCGTTTGGGAAACGCTGTGCGATTTAGCCCGCAAGCGTTTGCATCGCCTTCATGGTGATCGCCAATGGCGAGACCTCGTTCGATTTTTGCGTCAGGAATTGCTTCAACATCGGCTGCATCTCGATCGTCTTGTCGAGCTCGGGATTGGTCCCCGCGCGATAAGCTCCGATGTTGATCAGGTCTTCGTTGGTGCGGTAATTGGC
This sequence comes from Rosistilla oblonga, assembly GCF_007751715.1. Taxonomy (NCBI): domain Bacteria; kingdom Pseudomonadati; phylum Planctomycetota; class Planctomycetia; order Pirellulales; family Pirellulaceae; genus Rosistilla; species Rosistilla oblonga. The sequence continues at coordinate 1,328,020 of NZ_CP036292.1, forward strand.
CAGCCATTTGCGCAGCTGAGTCGCGGCGGCTAGCGAATTGGCCGGGATCAGTTTGGTCTGCAGACGGCTGAGGCTCTCCAAGACGTCGATCGCCGGCCAGTGCCCTTCGGAGCCAAGTTTGCGGCTGAGGAAAAAGTGGCCGTCGAGCAATCCACGCAGGTTGTCGCTGATCGGTTCGTTGTTGTCGTCACCGTCGACCAGGACGGCGTAAAACGCGGTGATCGACCCACGCTCGGTGCGACCCGATTGCTCGACCAACTTGGGCAGCGTCGAGAAGACCGACGGCGGATAGCCGCGGGTTGTTGGAGGTTCGCCGACCGCCAGACCGATCTCTCGTTGAGCGGTTGCAAAACGGGTGATCGAATCCATCAACAGGACGACGTTTTTGCCTTGGTCGCGAAGCGCTGTCGCGATCGCCGTGGCGGTCCAGGCCGCTTGGATCCGCATCGTTGCCGGTTGATCGTTGGTCGAAACGACAAGCGTGCTGCGAGCCATTCCCTTTTTGCCCAACGTGTGCTCGATGAACTCGCGGACCTCGCGTCCACGCTCGCCGATCAATCCGATCACGACAGCATCGGCTTTGGAGTTCTTGGCCAGCATGCCCATCAGGGTACTCTTGCCGCCACCGGCTCCGGCAAAGATGCCCAGCCGTTGTCCGAGCCCGCAAGTCAGCAGCCCATCAATCGAACGGATCCCCGTTTCGAAGACGGTCTCGATCGGCGGGCGATCCAAAGACGCGGGCGGTTCCATGTTGATCGAGGTGGAGGTCAGCGAAGCGGGCAGCGGGCGTCCGTCCAATGGGCGGCCCAATGCGTCGACGACGCGGCCGATCAGTCCCTCGCCCAATCGCAGGTTCACGCTGTGGCTCTGCAGTTCGACCGGATCGCCCGACGAGAGAGCTGATAATTCATCCATCACCGCCAGGATCGGCGAATCGTCGCGGAAGCCGATCACCTTGGCAGCGCCCTTTTGCCCGCTGCGGGTGTGGATCGTGCAGATCGAACCGACGGGCACGCTCAGCCCGCGGACCTCGACCCGATTGCCGACGATCGCATGGACCGACCCGACGACGCGGCCATCGATCGCATTGCGGATCGTCTGGCGGTAATCGTCGGCTTTCACCAGTTCGGGGAAGGGAGCGTTCTTCATGCGTTTTCCATTGGCTGCGGTCGCTTCCCGGGAAGGGATTGCGCGGGGACGGTTTCCGCCCGATTCATTCTTCTTCGCTTTGCAGGCCCAGGTGTTGGGCGAGTTTTTCTAGTTGTGTCGATAGTTGTAAATCGATGTGTCCGCCCTCTTGGCGGACCACGACGCCCATCGGTTCGACAGCTTCGTCCGGTTCGATGTGCGTTTCCTGAGGCAGGCCGGGGCGGCGGACGACGCGATCCAGCTGTTGCCCCAAGACGCTTAACGTTTCCGGGTGGACGGCCAACGTGATCTTCCTCGCTCCGCGAACTGCATCGAGCGCTTCGTTAGCCCATCCCAGCAGGATCTCGTCGTTTTGGTTGATCGCATTGCGAGTCAGCTTTTGTGCGACTTCAAAAGCGATCTCCAACGTGTTCTGTTGCCACTGTTGCAACCAATCGTTTTCCGTTTCCCACAGCTGATCGATCGCCGATTCGAGCGTTGCCAGCCGGCTGTGGACCGCCGAATCGACAGCGACTTTGACCCGCTGGTCGATCACTTCGTTGGCCTCTTTCAGTCCCTCTTCGCGACCGGCTTCGCGAGCTTGCTGTTGGATCGCTTCGGCGTCGGCATGCGCTTGCTTGATGATCGCCGCGGCGGTTTGTTGAGCCTGTGCGACTTCTTGCGACGCGCGATTGGCAAAGTCGTCGAGATTAAATCCAGCCACGCCCGAGAAGCCAGGATCCTGTCTGCCCGATTTGGATTTCAGAATGGTCGACACGGTCGGTTACTCGATGGAACGGGTTAAAGGAGGCAAACGCTTCGCTTACGCGGCGAAACTCATTCGCGAGGGAGCCGACGCTGGCAGATGCAGTTCGGGCAGCTTACCGGCGTCGTGCAATTGCATCGCTGCGTCGTACAGTTCGCGTTGGCTGGCATCGATCTGACGCAATTCGACGTTGTCGATCTTCCGCATCAGATCTTGCACCTCGCGGCGTTGGTTGCGAGGCAGGATCGTCAGCAACCGCTGGACGACGCGCGGGTCCATCCCGCACAACGACAGGATCGCGGTGTCGACCTCGACCTCCAACAGCACGCGGCGAAGCGCATCGGCGGGCAAGCGTTCGATCGGGGCAAAATCGATGGGCGTCGGTTCGCTGTCGAGATCTAGGTGCAATTCATCGACGACCTCTGCCGATTCGATCGCTCCCGAATCCCATTCATCCAGCTGCTGCGGTGGCTCCGGCGGCGCCGATTCCACAGGGGCAACGGGCTCGGGCGGCAACGATGCAGCGAGATCGGGCAGTTCGGAGAGGATTTGTTTGCGTTGGTCGAGGTCCAGGTGCGTCAGGATCGAGGCGAGCGAACGGCTGCCCGCTTGCGGTTCGGCTGGCGTCACCTTTTTCATCAACGATTGCAGGTGCTCGCTGATCTCCTGCAACGCTTGGCTGGGGATCTCGGTGATCGCGGCCAGTCGTTGGATCGCAGATTTGCAGACCGATGTCGGCAGGTCGGACAGCAGTTGAGCGGCGACCGACGGTTGCATCGAAGCCAGCACGATCGCGACGGTTTGCGGGTGTTCGTCCGACAGGGCGCTGACGAGCGCACGGATCGGCATCTCGTTCAGGAAATGCAGCGGGTCGCGCGATTCGGCTTCTTCTTCGGCGGAGTTCTCCGCTGGCGAAGAGGTTGCGTTGGCGGGAGCTGCCGCGGCGGCGGGCTCAGAGGCGACAGGGGTCGGGCGGGGCGTCGTGGCGTTCTGCGACTTCTGCATGAAGTCGGCGATCGCCATCTTCCGTTCCAGCGGATCGACTCCGGACAGTTGTGAGATCGCGTACCGGACCTGAGCCGCTCGCGATGGGGGCATCTTGGCCAGCAACTGGGACGCCGTGACCTGATCGAGACTGTCCAGCAAGACAGCGACGCGACGAAGCGAACCCTGATCCACAACCAATCCCTCCGATGAATAGACAAGCAAACACAGAAAAGCTTATAGCGAGCCGAGCTCGATGGCGGAAGAGAAGTTGCGGGGAGGGTTTGAGTGTTGGGGAACTTGGGGATGGTGTGGCGGGTGGGCAGTCTCCGGAGCTTTATCAACGCAGAGTCCGGTCGCGAGCAATGGAGAACTGCTTGCCAGCCCCCTGCCCTTGCGATTTAGGGCTATGGGGCGGGCCCCCACACAACTGACTCGCGCCGGGCCGACGAATCAAAAAAAATGCGAAAGTTTTTGCTAGCATAACAATTGGTGTCGTCTGGCCGAGTCGCGGTTTCGTGCTAGCAAATGTTCCAGAGAATTCCAGCGCGGCGACGAGCTGAAAGCGTTGCAAGGTGGGGGGAGACAAAAGGGCCCCATGTGAGTCAAAACCTTTATAAAACGGGGGAGCTGCCAATCTGCTCACTTGACATTTGCACATGCTCGGCAATAACTTACAAGGACAGCCATTGCATCCATCGTTGCTTGCCAATGGTCCCGCAGAAACAGCATGTTATGCAATGAGATTTGCAGCACGACGTTCCTCTCCAACGTCTTTTTTATCCATGCGTCCCACGATAAGGATATCTAATGATTGACACGCTCGAACCGCAATCGTCTGTTGTTGCTCGAAATCGTCTGCACGAAAGCCCAATCACCGAGCTCCGCGATCTGGAGATCGTCGAAGATGGTGAATGCTTGTGCATCAGCGGCCGCGTTCGCTCGTTCTATCACAAGCAGCTCGCTCAAGAGACAGTTCGCCAAACCGCTCCCGGTTGGACCGTCGTCAACCGCGTCGACGTCGACTAGGTTCTTCGAACACTACCTTCTGCCGTCGCTGCGGTCGTTGAAACGATCGTCAGCGAATTCGGATCGATGCCACGCTTCGATCGTCTCTACGACGTGGCTCCCAGGACTGCAGCGAGTTGCAGTTCTTCGGTAGGTCGCTCTCTCGCGGTCTACTCACCCTGCCACGTTCGCGTATTCAGTTTGCCCGCTTTCAGTTCGGCCTGGCGGCGCTGCAGGTATTGGTGGGAGATCTTCCTCGCCTTGGCGCGATCGGCTTCGTCGTAATCCCAGAACTCCTGCACGATCGCCTCGCACTTCGGGTGATGGCTGCCATCGTCTCCCACGCTTTGCCGCAGCCGAGCCAGCTGGGCTTTCAGTTCAGCCACCCGTTCCGCTTGGTCGGGATCATCGTAGAGGTTCCGCGTCTCCTGCGGATCGTTCACCAGATCGTAAAGCTCCCAGCCCGCTGGCGTTTGATAACCGCCATCGTAATTGCAGCCGTAGAAGTAGATCAGCTTGTGCGTCTTAGTTCGAATGCCTAAATGCCCCGGATTGTCGTGGTGAGCCATGTGCATCCAATAGCGATAATAAGCCGCTTGCTTCCAGTCGGCCGGTTCGTTGCCGGTCTCCAGCAGCGACTTGAACGAACGCCCCTGAACCGAAGCGGGGATCTCGGCGCCAGCCAGCGCCAGCATCGTCGGGGCGTAGTCGACGTTTTCGATGATCGTGTCGTACCGCTTCCCCGCCGGAATGCTTTTGGGATAGCGGACCAGAAACGGCATCCGCTGCGATTCTTCGAACATCCAACGCTTGTCCTGGTAGTCGTGCTCGCCCAGCATAAAACCCTGGTCGCCGGTGTAGATGATGATCGTGTTGTCGATCTGCCCCGTTTGTTCCAGATGTTGGAATAAACGGCCCAGGTTGTCATCGATTCCTTTGACGCAGCGGAGGTACTTCTTCAGGTAGGCCTGGTAGGCGAACCGCGTGTTCTCTTCGTCGCTGTATTTGGCGGGATCAAAGTCCTTGGGGAACTCGTTCGGGTAGAGTGACGGTAGATCGCCAAGGTAGGAACGTCGCAGATTGCGTCCGCCGATCGATGTGCCGATATGGGGCAGCAGTTCGTCGTTGGTACCTCGCGTGGCCAGCGATCCAAACTTGGGATCGCGATGCCACAGCGTGTCGGGCTCGGGGATCTGGACATCGGCCAGGTACGACTCGTAACGCTCGGCGTTTTCGAAGTAATCGTGAGGCGCTTTATAATGATGCATCAAGAAGAATGGCTGCTCTTGATCCCAGCCATCTTTCAACCAATCGAGCGTCAGGTCGGTGATCGCATCGCTGGAATGTTTGCCCGGAAACTGCAGTTTGTTTTTCCCCCACGGCTTGTCGCCACGAACCAGGAATTCCGGGTCGTGGTATTTCCCCTGGCCGGGCAGCACACAGTAATAATCGAAGTCGGCCGGTTCATGGTGCAGGTGCCACTTGCCGATCATTGCGGTTTGGTAACCCGCCTTGCCCATCTGAATCGCCAGCATCTGTTCACCGGGAGCCACGCGGCCGCTCAGATCAAACGCGCCGTTGGTGTGGTTGTATTGGCCCGTCATCACGCACGCTCGCGATGGCGAACAGATCGAATTGGTGCAGAAGGCGTTGGTGAACAACGCCCCCTCTTTCGCCAATCGGTCGATGTTGGGCGTCGGGGCAACGTCGGCTAATCGGCTGCCGTAAGCGGAGATCGCGGGGGCGGCGTGGTCGTCCGACATGATGTACAGGATGTTGGGGCGATCTGCGGTCATCGCGATCGATGGCACAGATACGAGCAAAAACGGCAGCAACGTCCGCAGCATAAAATCGACTCCTGGAGAGATTCAGTTCAAAGTCAGCGCTAACCGACCAAAGCGAGTCTAATCGTTCGGCGGCGCGAGGAATCAACCTAGTGGCTTCTGGCGGGGAAATAAAGCAACCGTGCGCGTTGCGAAGGCGGGAAACGCTCGGATTGGAACGTCCGCGATGCGCGTTCTGATCGCTTTCGCTCTGCGGCGATATCGTTTGCCGTTGGGAGAGCGGTGGTTTCTGCGGCGGCACTCCCGACCAGCGACATCTCGCGCATTGGGGCGACAACGTAGTTCGGCGCTCGGCGGCGCGATACAATCGCAGAGAGTGTGGTGAGCGTTTGACGTGGTGACACGCTGGAATGGAGGGATCGCGATTTGGATGCTCGACTCAAAGATCTACTGGAATCGGTTGCCAGTCGCTTGCGCCGTCAGCGGTTGCTGTGGCTGTTAGCAGCGGTCTGGCTGGCGACAGCTTTCGTTGCCCTCTCGTTGCTGTGGCAGGTCCGCAGCGGAGAGCTCTCGGCGAACGTTGCTCTTGGCGTTGCGGCGGCTACGCTGGGCGGACTGTTGGTCGCAGCCTGCGCTTTGAGTCTCTGTTCGTTCCGCGATTCCAAAGCTGTTGCCGCGCGGATCGAAGCCCACTTTCCCACGCTGCGACAACGCTTGTTGACCGCTGTCGATCAACGCCCCGCCGACATCAACACGCCGATGAACTATCTGCAGACGGCGGTGATCGATGAGACGCTGCACCATGGCACGACGCATCGGTGGACATTGGCCGTCGATCAAATAGCAACGCGTTTTGCCTGGTCCGTTAACGCGTTGGCGTTTGGGGTGCTGCTGTTGGTTGGGATCGGGTTAAATTCTCAGCTGGCAAACGCCAAGCACCGCGGCACCGATCCCGCCTCGCTCGCGGAACTGCAACCGTCGGCGGAGCTCTCCGTCGAGCCGGGGGATGTCGAGATCGAACGTGGCAGCAACCTCGTCGTCACCGCTCGGTTCGGAGCCAATGACCTGGGGATGTTGCCCAGCGATGTTCAATTGGTCGCTCGCCGTGGTGACCAGCAGACGCAGTCCGCGATGACGCGGAACCTGAGTGATCCCGTCTTCGGTGGCTACCTGAACGAAGTGGTTGAGTCGACGACTTACGAAGTGCAATACGACGGCAAGGTTTCGCCGACATATAAGGTCACCGTCTTTGATTACCCTCAGTTGCAGCGATCCGACGCGCGGCTGGTCTTCCCGCAATACACGGGACTCGAGGAAAAGCAAGTCGACGACACGCGGCGAGTCAGTGCGGTCGAGGGGACTCAGCTGACCTGGATCTGCCAGCTGAACAAACCGGTCGCCAGTTGCACGTTGGTCGACGATGAGGGTGAGGTCTTGCCATTGTCAGCCGACGCGGAGAACCCGTTGCAATATCGGGCCACGGTGACGCTGCAGCAATCGACCCGTTGGACGTTGAAGTTGGTCGACGACGAGGGACGCGAGAACAAATATCCGCCCGAACTGGTAGCGCGCGTTCAGCCCAATCAACCGCCGGTGATGAAATTGGTCGCCGCCCGCGACGTCCGCGTCTCGCCGTTGGAAGAGCTGCAAGTTGGGGCTCGGTTTCGCGACGACTTCGGTCTGTTGCGATATGGGCTCGCCTATGCGATGGCGGGGGAGGAGCCGCACGAGATCGTGCTTGGGGAGACGACGCAGCGAAAAGAGGAGCGTGAAGCGTCGCCGATGATCGACTTCGAAGCTCTCGCTGCCGAACCCGATCAATTGTTGTCGTACCATTTTTGGGCCGAGGATTTTGATGCCGCAGGTCAGCCGCGGCGATCCGAAAGCGACATGTTCTTTGCCGAGGTTCGGCACTTCGAAGAGATCTTTCGCGAAGGGGAACCGCCCGCTGGCGGCGAGCCACCTCCTTCGAGTCCCAACGCGCAACAAGCCGACGAACTGGCGGAATTGCAAAAGCAGATCATCACCGGAACTTGGAACTTGATCCGCCGCGAAACCGCTGCCGAACCATCGGCTGCTTTTGCGGACGACGTCGCGTTGCTGCACGAATCGCAACAGGCGGTGATCGGACAACTGCAGGAGCTGGCGGCGGAGCTGACCGATCCGCAGTCGAAAGAATATGTGCAGGCGGCTGAAGCGTTCATGCGGAAAGCTGTCACGCAATTGGCGGCTGTCGCCGATGCAAACTCTCCTCCCCTGCTCTCCCCCGCGTTGGCATCGGAGCAAGCGGCTTATCAAGGGCTGCTGAAACTGAGGGCTCGCGAATTCGAAGTCTCGCGGCAACAGCAATCGCAATCGAAGTCGAGCAGTTCGTCGCAACAGCAACGCCAACAACAGTTGGATCAACTGGAACTGAAAAACGACGAAAACCGATACGAGACCGAACAGCAGGCCCGTTCCGAAGAGGAGCAGCAAGCGACCGAGATGCGGCAGGTGTTGAACCGGTTGCGTGAACTCGCTCAGCGGCAAGAGGACCTCAACAAACAATTGAAGCAGCTGCAGTCGGCACTCGAAGCTGCGCAGACCGAGCAGGAGCGAGAAGAGATCCAACGGCAATTAAAACGGCTTCGCGAAGAGCAGCAGGAACTGTTGCGCGACACCGACGAATTGGCTGATCGGATGAATGCCTCGCAGGATCAACCGGCTACGGCGGACCAACAGGAACAGCTAGCTGAGACCCGCGAGAACGTACGCCAGTCGAGCGAAGCGTTGGAGCAGCAGGATGTCTCGCAGGCGTTGTCGGCTGGCACGCGAGCGGAACGCGAGTTCAAGCAGATGCGGGATGAAGTGCGGCAGCAGGCGGCGGGCGATTTCGCCGAATCGATGCAGCAGATGCAACAACAGGCTCAGCAGTTGCAAGAGCAACAGCAAGCGATCGGCCAGGAAATCGAACAGCTGGAGGAGACAAATCCCGGATCGCTGCGAAGCCCGCAGGATCGCGATCAGATTCGCGATCGGATCGGGCAGCAACGCCAGCAGCTTGCCGATTTGCTCGATCGCATGGAACGAACGGTCAGCGATGCGGAGACCTCTGAACCGCTGTTGGCGGAAAAACTGTACGACTCGTTCCGCAAGACACAGCAACGCCGCGTCGATCAGCAGTTGGATATGACCAACCAGCTGCTCGAACGGGGACTCGATCCCGACGCGAGTCAGGCGACTGCGGCAGCCGAAGCTGGAATCGGTGAGTTGCGGGAAGAGATCGACGAAGCGGCTCAAAGCGTCCTCGGCGATCCAACCGAAAGCTTGCGGCGGGCGCTCGGCGAATTGGAGCAAGTCTCGGATCAGTTGAGCGATGAAATTCGGGAGAACGACCCGCGTGGAGCGGAGTTGGGAGATGGGGAGCCGGGAGATGGGGAGCCGGGAGATGGGGAGCCGGGAGATGGGGAGCCGGGTCAGTCACAGCCTGGTCAATCACAACCTGGTCAATCACAACCTGGTCAATTGCAACCTGGTCAATCGCAACCTGGTCAATCGCAACCTGGTCAATCGCAACCTGGGCAATCACAACCTGGGCAATCACAACCTGGGCAATCACAACCTGGGCAATCACAACCTGGGCAATCACAACCCGGGCAGTCACAACCCGGGCAGTCACAACCTGGGCAGTCACAACCTGGGCAGTCGCAACCTGGACAATCGCAACCTGGACAATCGCAGCCGGGGCGTGGAGGAAGTGGTGGTGGAATCGAAGGGTTTGCGGAGGCAGTGGAAGGACGTGGTGCGGCACCGCTGACCGGTGAAGGTTTCCGTGAGTGGAGCGATCGGTTGCGGGAGATTGAAGAGCTGGTCGAAGATCCCGAGTTGCGATCGCAAGTTGCTCAGGTTCGCGAAGCGGCTCGCGAGGTCCGGATCAATCTGAAGCGGCACAGCGAGTCGCCGCAATGGAACTTGGTTCGCGAAATGATCGCTCGTCCGCTCGAAGAACTCAAGCAACGCGTGGCCGAAGAGCTGCTGCGGCGGTCGGCCGATCGCAACGCATTGGTGCCGATCGATCGCGATCCGGTCCCCGTCGAATTCGCCGATCAGGTCGAGAAGTATTACGAGAAGCTAGGCAGCGGTAAGTAGTTTTTAATCATTTCCATCCTGGTTGCTGCGTTCATCGATCCGTGGTCGCGAGAAGTGTCCCAGCAAGTATAAGTAGTTTATGTTTGATTCGATTCTTATAGCCGCTCCGCAATGGACCGCTGCCGCCGTGGCAATCTGCCTATTGTCGCTGCTTGTCGTGGCGTGGGCCTATTGGCGTCGTGGGGGATCGTCGCGCCGCGGGCCGCTGATTTTTGCGGGGCTGCTGAAATGGATCGCGATCGCCGCTCTCGCGTTATGCCTTTTGCAACCGATGTTGGAAAGTCAGCGTCCGCGACCGCATGCGAATTTGATCGGCGTGGTCGTCGATAACAGCCGCAGCATGCAGATCCGCAGCCCCGGTCAATCGCAGCCGCGCAGCGAACGATTGGCCGCGGTCTTGAAACCGGATGCGGATTGGCAGGTGCGGCTATCGCAAGATTATGACGTGCGACGCTATGCTTTCGATCGCAGCTTGCAAAACGTCGACGATCTATCGACGCTCGAATTCGACGGCGCGTCGTCGTCGCTGACGGGCACGCTTGCGACGTTGGCCGCGCGGTTTCGCGATCGTCCCGTCGCCGGGCTGATGCTGTTCACCGACGGGAACGCAACCGATCTGACCGACACCGGATTCGATTGGTCTTCGCTCGGCTTTCCTCTTTATCTGGTCACCGATTCGGTCGATCAAGCGATCGCGGACCTCAAGATCGATCAGGTCAGCACCGCCCAAACCAACTTTGAAGCCTCCCCGGTGACGGTGACTGCGAAGCTGTCCGCCACCGGTATAAAAGAGTCGACGGTTGTCGTCCGCTTGCTCGATGCGGAGGGCGTCGCGGTGGAAGAAAAGGAGGTGGAATTGACGCAGGCGAAGCCGACCGCCGACGTCGAGTTCCGCTTCCGCCCGAAGAAATCGGGACTGCAGTTCTATTCGATCGATACGTTTCCCAAATCGCAACGGACTGCCTATTTGCAGGGCGAAACGAAGGTCGAAGCGACGCTTGCGAACAATTCGCGATTGCTGGCGATCGATCGCGACCAAGGTCCCTATCGTGTGCTGTACGTCGCGGGGCGACCGAACTGGGAATTCAAATTCCTGCGACGGGCGCTGCAGGAGGATGATGAAATCCGTTTGGTGGGACTGTTGCGAATCGCTCGCAAGGAGCCCAAGTTCAGCTTCCGCGATCGCGGCGTCAATTCATCCAATCCGTTGTTTTCGGGGTTCGATGAAAACGAAGAGGAGAGTGCCGAGCAGTACGATGAACCGGTGCTGTTGCGATTGGGCGTCGATGAAGCGGAACAACTGAGCAAAGGTTTTCCGCGCCAAGCCGAGGAGTTGTTCGGATACCACGCGATCATCTTGGACGACGTCGACGCCGAGTTTTTTACGCAGGATCAGATGCTGATGTTGCGTCAATTCGTCAGCACTCGCGGTGGCGGCTTGCTGATGCTCGGCGGCCAGGAATCGTTTGCTGGTGGTGATTACGAACACACGCCGTTGGCCGATCTGATGCCGGTCTATCTGCCTCGCGGTAATGAGTCTTCGGGCGGAACGGTCGCCCGGATGGAACTGTCACGCGAGGGCTGGCTGCAACCGTGGCTGAGGTTGCGGGAGACGGAAGTCGCTGAAAAGAAACGCTTGGCCGAGATGCCGGAGTTCGGCACGCTCAACCGCGTCGGCGATGTGAAGCCGGGGGCGTCGATGTTGGCATCTGCCCAAACGGGCGATCGCCAGCAACCGGCACTTGTCGTCCAACGCTATGGCAAGGGAAGGTCCGGGGCGTTGTTGATCGGCGATTTGTGGCGGTGGGGGATGCGGCGGAAGCCTGGCGAAAACGAAGACTTGCAGCAGGTCTGGCGGCAGACGATTCGTTGGATGATCGCCGACGTGCCGCGCGCCGTCGAGATCGATCTCGAGGAATCCAAGGACAGTAGCAAGCCGATCGAGATCGCCGTGACGGTTCGCAATCCGGAGTTTCTGCCGTTGGATAACGCTTCGGTCGCCCTGACGGTTGTGCTGCCCGACGGCGAAGAGATGCAATTGCCGACGCAGCCCAGCGATCAAGCCGCCGGAGTCTACACCGCCAGCTATTGGCCCAGCAAAGATGGAGCCTATCGCGTGAAAGTTGTCGCGACGGGCCCCGATGGCAGCGACATCGGCAGCCAGCAGGCCGGCTGGACTACTGAAACGGCGACCGCCGAATTCCAGCGGCTTGCCGTCAATAAGGACTTGTTGCAACAGATCGCCGATCAAACCGGAGGCGAAGTGATTCCGCAGGACGACCTCGATTCGTTTGTTGCGAATTTGCACAACAAAAAGATTCCACTGACTCAGCGGCATCTCGCTCCGCTGTGGCACGGTCCGTGGGTTTTGATCTTCGCCCTCGCCTGTTTGTGTGGCGAATGGGGCGTCCGCCGTTTTCATGGGATGCCCTAAAGTAAGGCTCGCTGGAGCCTTGCCCCGCAGATTACGAAACTCAACAAGACAGAGACCTCTATGATTCGTCGTATCCCTTCGCTGGCTTGCTTGATTGCGGTGTTGATGTTGGTTCGCGTCGCCCGCAGCGACGACGCTCCCTCTGCTCCGCCGCAGGTGTTGGTCGTCGTGGGAGCCGGCGGCAGCGAGGAATATCAGACAGCGTTTGCGACTTGGGCCGATCGCTGGAAATCGGCGGCTGGTTTGCTCGACGGGGCAAGCTATCACGAGATAGGTCGCGAAGAGGGCCAGAGCGATTCGAGCGACAAGGATCGCTTGAACGAGCGACTGGCGGAACTGAGCGATTTAAAAGCCGAAGCGGTTTGGATCGTATTGATCGGCCACGGCACGTTCGACGGCAAGGCGGCGAAGTTTAATCTTCGCGGACCCGATGTTTCGGCGGAGGAGTTGAACGGCTGGATCGAACCGATGAAGAGTCCTTTGATTGTGGTGAACTGCGCGTCGGCGAGCGGTCCGTTTATCAATCGATTGTCGGCTGCGGGACGGACGATCGTGACGGCTACCAAAAGTGGGCAGGAGCAAAACTTTGCTCGCTTCGGCGACTATCTCTCGCAAGCGATTTCGGACATCGCCGCCGATTTGGACCACGACGATGAAGTCTCGCTATTGGAGGCCTTCCTGAGCGCGTCGGATCAGGTTGCCAAGTTCTATGAATCGGAGAACCGAATCGCTACCGAACATGCGTTGATCGACGACAGTGGCGATCGTTTGGGAACGCCGGCGACGATGTTTCAAGGGACCACGGCGGTCGCGGTTCCCCAGCCCAAGGCGGCTCGCGACGGCGGCGTTGCCGCGCGGCGGGTGATCTTTCAATCGCCGCAGGCCGTTGTGCTGGCCCCGGCGCAGCGGGAATCACGGGCGGCGATCGAAGCGGAGATCGATCGACTGAAGCTGCGGAAATCGGAATTCGCCACCGATCAGTACTTCGCGCAACTGGAACCTTTAATGCTTCAGCTGGCGGAACTGTACGCCGCCGCCGAAGCGGAGGACTCGGATGAATCGCAGCGCGAATGATCGGGATCGCCGAGGGCAAAGAAGCTGTCGGGAGCTGGGCAGATTTTTCGATCACCGCAAAGAAAGTGATCGAGGCAGCGGTAGATGGGCTGCCTGCCGAAGTGGCAATTGCTAGCAGGTGGGCTCGCGCCGACGCCACACCTGCTTGGCCACTGGAGCTTTAGGAAGCTACGCTGTTGAGTTCAGCATTTCCCCATTGGGGTGTCAACTCTGCCTCCACGTCTTCCAGGAAGAGCTTGCCGTCGACCAGCACTCGCGTATTCGAAGTTGCAGAGATTGCTTGCGCTGCGCGGCGTAAATGCGCGTCGACAACCGAGACGTCGAGTTTACACTTGGGGACAAAGAAGAAGCTTCCCGAACGGTCGAGCCCCGACGCTTGGATCTGCTTGCGGATGAAACCGCGCACCTCGGTGACCAGGATCCGGTGGACACCAATTTCCTCCAAAGCGGCGTTAACCTCTTCGAGGTGTTCCGCGTCGATTATTGCTTCTATTCTTTTCATCCGATTCCTATCAAGGTTATTAAAGCCGACCTGCTTGTCGGGCTGGAGTTTGTTGCCTGACGCATTGAGCAACTGGCGTGCCAGTTGCGACGAAAGTGCTTCTTTTGTTCTGTATTGCTGCGAAAGCTTGCATTCTCAGCGTCCTTCGCGAGTCGTTGCGCTAAAACCGTTCTAGGTGAAGCTTGATTTCTGCCATCACGGCAGCCCAATTTTTCATCTCGGGCTGACGGAATAGCCGCATCGAGGGGTACCAGGGGCTCGAATCCCCCTGCAGCAACCACCGCCAATCGGGGACCTTTGGCAGTCCGACCCAGACTGGTGCTCCCAGGGCTCCGGCGAGATGAGCGACCGAGGTGTCGCTGGTCACGACCAGGTCTAAGCCTTTCATAATCGCTGCGGTATCCATAAAGGCACCGCTGGACTGGTCGAGGTTCGCTGGCAATCGGACGATTTGGTCTGCGAAGTCGACTTGATCAAGCTGCTGGATCCCAAATCCGTGCTGCAGGCAGACGAGTTGCACGTCGGGAATCGACGCCAGCGGTTCAAAGGCTTGCAGCGGAATCGAGCGGAAGATGTCGGCTTGGTGCTGCGGATTCCCCTGCCAGCAGATGCCTACCTTTTTCTTGCCGGGGATCTGGGCGAGCCAGTTTGCCCAGTACGCTTGCAAGTTTTCCGACGGCCCGAGGTAGGGGCCGACGTCGGGAATCGAGTCCGCATCGATCCCCAGCCGATCGGCGGCGTCGATGAAGGAGCAATGGAAATCGAAGTTCCCCGGCAGCATCCCCTCGGGAATCAGTTGGTCGATGCCGCGGCATGTGCTCAGCAGCGGGATCAGTTTGGGAGCCGCTTGAACGATCGTTCGCGCCCCACGCTCCTTGAGGGCGATCGCCATCCGGACGAAGTGGATCGCGTCCCCGAGTCCCTGTTCCGAATAGAGCAGGAATGTTTTGCCTTGCGGGTCGCTGCCATCCCAGACTGGTTGGGAGACGTTGGGGCGGACGAAGCCGGGCATCTTCCAACGCCAGCGGTATTCGTCCCAGCCGCGGCGGAAGTCTCCCTTCAGCAGGTGGATGACGCCGAGATTGCGATGCAGTTCGGGATCGTTCGGGGCGACCTCGAGGCTTGCTTCGAATGCCGCCAGGCCGCGATCGATCTGCCCGGTCCAGACCCACAGCGTGCCGCGGTTCTTGAGCGGGCTTAAGTACTTTGGGGCCTGCTGCAGCGAGGTTTCAAATGCTTGGTCGGCTTGTTCGACCTGCCCCAGCATCCGCAGCGTGTTGCCGAGATTGTTCCAGGCGATCGGGAAGTGGTTTTGTAGCGACAAAGCCTTGCGGTATGCCGCTTCGGATTCTTCGAAGCGGCGTTGGTCGTACAACGCAATTCCCAGATAGCACCAACCGGCGGCCGAACCGGGAGCTTGTTGCAGGACGTGCCGATAGATTTTTTCGGCGGCGGCGTAGTTCCCCTGCTGCTGGATTGTCCAGCCTTGGTTGAGAACCTCTTGGACGGTTGGCATGGCCCCAATCTTCCCCGTGGTCGCTTGCTGTTCAAGAAGACAAATGACGATAGGCACAAGGCAACAAAAAACCCTCGGTGGATGAGACCGAGGGCATTTCGATGTCGTTGGTGTCGGCCGCCGTCATCGCGTCGATGGCGAGGACGGGGCGTCGACCCAGTGGACTAGTCGAGGAAGCCGACGAGATCTTGGCTGCGGCTAGGTTGCTGCAGCTTGCGAACCGCTTTGGCTTCGATCTGACGAATCCGCTCTCGCGTTACCTTGAAGATGTGCCCCACTTCTTCAAGCGTGTAACTGTAGCCGTCGCCAAGGCCGTAACGCAGTTTGATGATCTCGCGTTCGCGATAGCTGAGGCTCTTCAGGACCGAATTGATTCGGCCGCGAAGCATCTCTTGAGCTGCACCGATCGCAGGGCTTTCGGCCGTGCCGTCGGGCAACAGATCGCCAAACTGACTGTCTTCGCTATTGCCAACCGGACGATCCAAGCTGATCGGATAGCGGCTCATCGCCAATACCCGACGCGCTTCTTCGACGGTTGTCTCGGCGCGACGCGCTGTCTCTTCGATCGTTGGTTCGCGGCCGAGTTCCTGCAGCAATTGGCGAGCGACGTTCCGCACGCGGCTCATCGTTTCGACCATGTGCACAGGAATTCGGATCGTACGGCTCTGATCGGCAACGGCGCGGGTGATCGCTTGGCGAATCCACCAGGTCGCATAGGTGCAGAACTTGAAACCGCGGCGATATTCAAACTTGTCGACAGCACGCATCAAACCGGCATTCCCCTCTTGGATCAGATCCAGGAAGGAGAGGCCACGGTTGCGATACTTCTTGGCGATCGAAACGACCAACCGCAAGTTACCTTCGCTGAGTTCGCGCTTGGCCTGCTGGTATTCCGAATAAACGGTCTTCAGCATGTTGACGCGTTCTCGCAAGCTCTTGGGCGTCTCTTGCGTGGCGACCATGATCGTGCGGAACTCTTGCAACAAGCGATCCTTCAGTTCGCGGTCCTCTTTCTTGCGACCGAGTTTCGAGATCTCTACTTTGAGATCGTCCAACCGTTGGCTGAATTTCTCCAGCGTTCCGATCATCGTCTCGATTCGCTGAGTCCGCAGACCAAGCTCTTCGACCAAGCGAACGGCGCGTCGGCGACGACGGGCCAACGAACGCCAAGCGTCGGTGCGACGTTCCTTCGATTCCGACTTGCTTAGCGCGGTCCGGTAGTCGCGTTGATTCCGCTTCAGCAGAACTTCGAGCGTTTTCAGGTTGTGCGGCAAACGGCCGAGGATTTGGTCTTTTTCCAATCGATCGGTTACCGAGACTTGCACGGTGCGGTCGAAGGGAAGTTCCCCGTTGTTCACGCGGCGCAACGTCTTGAACGCGTTGCGGATCACGTAATCGCATTCGAGCAGCTTGGTACGGAAGCGGCGGCGTGTCTCCTCGATACGCTTGGCAAGCAGGATCTCTTCGCGACGCGTCAGCAGCGGGATCTCGCCCATCTGCGTGAGGTACATGCGAACGGGATCATCGGACCACGAATCACTCTCGACTTCGGCCAGCAGTTCGTCTGGGCTTTCCAGTTGGACGTCGCCTTCGGCAACTTGTTCGGTATCTAATGCAGCATCATCATCGGTTTCATCTTCGATAGGTATTTTACGAAACCCCTCCACGGCGTCGTCGCGTGGGGCATCATCTTCAAAATCGTCCAACAGCGAATCGTACAAGTCCTTACTCCTGTGGGCTAATTATCTGGCTGTGGCACGTGTCCGGCGGGGCAGCATCGCCTCCATAAAGCTGCCTCCACGTCGCTCATTCATATCAGCGACATGTAACTTTACCACCCTTACGCGCGTCTTCGGCTCCCCGAAACCATTTGTTAAAACTTTGTAATTGCACAAACCTTCCGGCTTGATGTGGCAGCGTAAGCTGAGCCGGCGGGAACAGAAACATTTAAGCTTAGGTTCTCTGTCGGCGCTGCGGATGCATCCCAATTTTTTCCTAGACCCCGAGTCGGTAATCGCATTGATCACGAACAGAAGATCGCGCAGTCACAGTGCAAATTTCTTGTGAGCGGCTGATGTGCGTCGCCGTGAAAATCGACAAACTTTCATGAAGTCTTCCGATTCGCCGAAAACACACAGAACCCCCTATCACCCACTGTCGTAACACCTGTACTCGCGAATCCCAGACGAGTGTTGTACGGACGATCGAGTCCGTTGATAGAAGCGTCGGGAGGTTGGATGCGACCCGATTCGCTCTGATTTGTTGAGCACGACAGTGGTTACTCGAATTCTAGTCACAAACACCCTACAGTCTAGTGTTAACGTTTTGAGGTTAGACTCGATTCGCTTGATAAATTTTGATGCCAAAGATTGATAATTAGCAGGAAAATTCGGACTTATGCACTTATTCACCTGCCCTTGTGGCGAAAGCTTTCCGATTTCCGCGGCTCAAGCGGGGCAGTCGATCCAGTGCCCCCACTGCAATCAATCGGTCCAGTTGCCGAAGCTGCGAGACTTGAAACAATTGCCAGTCACACAAGCTGCTGAAGAGGCGTCTCCTTCCAGGGGGTGGTCTGCTCCCCAAGGTGTTCTCTTCTCGGTTATCTTTGCCTGTTTGGTAGCTTCGCTAGGCATGTCGGCGTGGTCCAGCTACCGATGGTTGCAGATCGAAAAGCCGCCGACGCCTGAGGCGATGATCGCCATGGGGCAGGAGGAGATCGAGAACCACTCGGCAGCTCAATTGCTCGAGTTCTGGGTGAACTACGGACAGCCCGGGATGGGAACGCGGCGGATGCCAGGATATGCCCAAGTCGATGCGTATCGCGAGAGTTGGAAGCACTGGGCGTTTGGAGCTTATGCCGCGACTGCGGTTAGCTTGTGCGGCTTGATCTTCGTCGTCACCAAGCGGTCATCCGGCCGATAAGCAGGCTGCTTTGTTCGTCCCTCCAGGGGCAACGCTGGCCAGCATTTCTGTTATAGGGTTTCTGCGCTTTTGGCGTAGCGGAAGTCGTCGAGACTTTAGGGCCACGGCGGGGTTCGAAAGTCTCGACGACTGCCGCTACGCGATGCTTGGCGAGTGACGAAACTCCTGGCGAGGTTTGTCACGTCTTGCTTGGCGAGGAGCATCGAAACTCTCGGCGAGGTTCGCTACGGATAGGTGCCGCTGCGAAGCGCTTTGCGGTGTAGCCTTCGAGGGATGTCTCAGGCGTCGAAATGCCACGACTTCGAGAACCGTCGTCGCGATCCGATGCGTTGGATCTGCAGGTCGGGACAGCTGACCAGAAGAAGTGTTTCGGAGAACCAGTGGCGTCCGATCAGCAGCGCTAGTTCGTCCGATACCCAGCCCTGCCAGTTAGATAGCTTTTGGTATTCGGGATGGGCCGACTGTAGTTTGTCCACTATGTTTTGCAGGGCTTCGTTTTGCGTTGCGTTGGAGCACTGTTGGCAGCGATTTTTATCCATCGCATGCGGGGAAACGAGCCGCTGACACCAGTCACATTTTTTTGCAAGTTCGCTCAAGAATCGCTCATGCGAGATCGGACACGTGGTCAACATGTCGTTCAGCACGTTTTTGCCAGAGACCGCACATTGCCCCAGTTCTGTCCGCAAGACTTCTCGTTCGGTCAGCTCGCAACGGCCGACTCCTTCGCGGGCGGTGATCGTTCCGTCCTCGGTGCAGACGAGGTCGTAAGATTCGATATCGGTGATCGGACACTTGAACATCGGAGGGGGCAGCAGTCCCTTCTCCCATTCGATCGCCCAGCCTTGGAAGGCGAGCGATGTTTGAGCGCCTTGGTCGAATTGGATCCGCACCTTGCCAGCGACCCATTGGGACCAGGCGACAGTGACGCCGATCCGCTGCGTCGTTCCTAGACTGCTGGCGGCGGCATCGATCCAAGCTGTCATCGTCGATTGATCCCCGGGCTTCAGCCGCGGTGGGATGGCATCGAGGCGGTCCAGGTTCAATCGGTTCAACAGATCGGTGTCGATCTTGATACCATCGCGACCGAACCAGTGATGTTCGATCTCCGAACCCAAGGTGCTGATTCGCAGGAAGGGTCTCGGTTCCAGCGTACATCCAGCCAATTGCACGCGGCCGTCGCGGATCTTGTAAGGTTCCAAGACGACGGCGGCGATCCCGGGAACGTGGCTCGGTTCCCCCGACGCTTGAGCCTCGGTTGCTCCGCCAGCAAACTGTCGCTGAAGGTCCCACAGTTTGGCTAGGTCGCTGGTTGTGTCCAACGAGATTGGAGCAGCCGGTGGAGGCTCGTTGTCGGCTGGCGGTGCGAGCGGCATCAGGGCGATGCCGCCACCCGAATCGGTCTGCATCTGCAGCGACAGCGCGTCGGCAACCCAGGCAACGTAGTCGCGTGACGCCGCGTCGAGGCCCGATTCGTTAAGAACTGTCGGATCCGCCATCTATCCAACTATGCCAAGCGTAAATTCATGGGATGTCCAGCCTGCCAGTCTACCATGGCTAGCTATTGCTGGATACATAAATATCTTGGGGCTCGCCAGAGCGAAACGTGCAACCGTTCTGCCCGCGAATCGATCATCCGCGCTTCCGCAGCACGTAGACGACGTCTTCGCAACTGGCATCGACCGTGATCGGCTCCGAAACGTCATAGCCGAAGTCGTAGGTACCGGCGATCTCCCAGCTGCCCTCGGTATCGATCAGCGACTGGAATTGCTTGGGCGTATAAGATCGCAGCCGCAGTTCGTCGGCGATCCGCTTCTGCCCCTTGGGGGTGAAGATATCAAATCGGATCCCAAAGCGTTCCATCCGTTTTCGCGGGGCGCGTTCGATGGTCCACATCTGCGTCACGATCGACAGGTGTCCACGCCGCGCCGCCCACGACTCCTCTTCGCTGGGGGCCGCCGCCGTAGGCGTCAGATGAATCCCTACCAGGTAGATGCCTCCCTTTTTCGTCCCCGCCGCCATGCACCGCATGTGATCGTGAGCGGTCTGGGCGGTCGTCAGGTGGCGGAAGCTGTTGATCGTATTAAAGGCGAGGTCCCATTTTCGCTTCGGCTTGAAATCGCTCATGTCAGCGACCCAGGCCGTCGGTTTCATGCCTTTGCGTTCGAAACGCTTGTTGCAGAACTCGACAGCTTTGGGATTCAGGTCGATCCCGGAAACTTCGAAGTCGTGTTTGGCAAGACCGTACAACAATCGTCCGGTGCCGCAGGCCGGTTCGAACAGCCGCCGCGCCTTGCCGCCCAGATAGACGTCGTTGATGTCGCGGATGAAGCCCATCTCGGCGGCGCAGTCGGCGCCAAAGACGAGGTCGTAGTACTTCGGGTGGTCGTAGATACTTTCGTTGACAACATCCACTGTGCTTGCTTCTTTCGCTTCGTTATCGGACGGGATTCAGGCCGAGCATCCGCCGCAGCAGACCGATCTGTCCGGCATGGATATGTTCGTGCAGCGGGCAAAACAGAATCGCCCCCAGTTTGTTCGGATAGACCGCGTAGGGCATGTCGATCGGTTCGAGCAATCGCTGCGGCGAGCTTTCGGTCACAACCTCGATCGATCGTTGATGGATCGTGCTGAGCCGTTGCAGCAGTTCGTCGGGCGTCGGCTGGCCAGCCGGATCGGCGTCGGGCGTCGTCCCGCGGCCGTACTTCTTGCGGAACGTGCCGGGGACCAATTCAAGGTCCTCGGGCTCGCGGCCGCGCTGCCGGAAGACCAGCAGGCCGTACTGCGAATAGGCGAGGTGGCCGACTTGCCAAGCGACGTGAGTTGGCAGGCCGGCGGGCATTTGAAACCACAATTCTTGCGGCGTGTTGTCGAGCAGTTCGAGCGTGTACTGGCGAGCAAATTCGATTTGCCCCAATGCCACCGCTCGGCTCTTCTCGACCGTTTCGATATCTAGCTCAACGCTCATGCGATAAAATTCCTTATTCACGCAACGCAAAAACAACCGCGACGCGAAGCAGAATCCTAACGGGCAATCCCTGCCAGTGATAGCACCATCAGTACTTCGGCAGGTCGATCACGCCGTTCCAGTCCGACGGCGCGACGCGGCCATGTTGGGCGATATAGACGGTTAAGAAGTCCTTGGCGCGGTCCGCTGCCGGGACCGCGTGCAAGCGTTCAAAGGCATCTCCCCAACGCTTGTCCAACAGTGCGTCGAGCGCCTCTTCATAAGTAGCGATGTCAGCATCGGTCAGCCCACACAGCGGACCTTCGGGAGGCAGGATCTGGCTGACGACCAGTGGCGTTTCGATTCCGGCCGGCCGGACACGGGCTAGTCGTCGGATCCGGCAAGTCGTTGGCGGGACGAAGTCGCGGACATATCGAGCGGTGATTTCGTCGACCAAGATCTCCGCCGACAACTGTTTCGTCATCCCTTCCAAGCGACTGGAGAGGTTCACGACCGGGCCAAACGCTGTCACCTTCACTTGGTCGACAGTCCCGATCCGCCCCGCGACGGCGCGTCCGCTGGAGATCCCGATCCCGCAGCGGAAATCGGCCAGCCGACCATCGCTGCCGGCTGATGTGAACTCTTCGAGGATCGCCAGTGCAGCGGCGCAAGCGCGGCCGGGCGCATCGACTTGAGCGATCGGCCAGCCCCAAAATCCCATCGCCGCGTCGCCGTGAAAGTCGCCGATCACGCCGCCCGAATCGAGGATGTGCCGCGTCATCACGCCGAGGGCTTCGCTGACCCGCTCCAGCAATTCCAGCAACCGACCTTGCGCCTTTTCGCTCTGCCGCGAGAACCCGCGAAGATCGCAGAACAGGGCCGACAGTTCGGTCTCGCGCGGCGCCAGCGCGTCTTCGGTCTCTTTGTTCCCCAAGGCGTTCATCACCACCGGCGCGAAGAACTGCTGCAAGCCGGCCTGGCGGCGCTGCAGGGCACGCATGTCGCGGAGATTGCCGATCGTGGTCGCGACCAATTCGGAGAACTTTAAATCGTCCTGCAAGACGTCGGCAGCTTGCGACGCAGCGTTTCCAGCGGGGCCGTCGAACAGTCCCGCCATCGCTCCGGCGACATACAGCCCGAGTCCGTCGGTCCCCGATATCACGGGGACGCAGAAGGCCCAGTCGATTCCGTCGAGCTGTGTGAACTGCGACTCCCGGCCGCCGTTCCACAAATGCAGAATGCTCTCCCCCGATTCCAGCGACTTGCGGACCAAGCTGGCGCTGGGGGCGCGTTCCTGCGACGTCGGCACGCGGCTATCAAAATGCTGGACGCTAATTTCCGGAGTGTCGCTGCGATTGAGCCCGACGACGGCGACAGCGGATGCGCTGGGGATCCCTTGCAGCAGCACCGTCGCCACGCGAACCCATAACTCTTGATCGCTGTTGCTGCCGGAGATCAGTTCGGGCAGCCGCCGCAGGACCTCGATCCGTTGGCCGGCATCGCGAAACGGATTGCGACGCAGTTGTTGAGCGTCGAAGGCGTGTTGAGTCAGCTCGCCCTCGGGATCGGGCGAATCGAGCTGCGGGCGATCGACCAGGGTGAACGTTGTCGCGCCGACGACAAAATGTTCGCCGACCGAAATCAGAAACTCTTCGCTCTGCTGGCCCTTGAAAAAGATCGGGTTCCGGGCCGCGGCGATCCTGCGAACCCGCAGCTGTTTCCCCTCGCGCGTCATGCGCACATGTTGCCGCGAGATCCGATCGTCCCAGGGAATCGACCACGTCCCCGCGTCGCGACCCAACACGATCGGGTGGCTGGCATCGAGGTCGGAGACCGGTCGACGCCAACGGTCTTCGTTTCGCGAACCTTGGACAACCAGATCCAACATCGATTTCTTAACCTCCCGTGTCGGCATCGTGAAGCGACTCGGCGGCGCTGCGACCGGCAACCGTTCCCGTGCTAAACGCCGACTGGAAATTATATCCGCCGATCCAACCGTCGAGGTCCAGGATTTCTCCGGCAATGTACAAACCGTCGACGATTCGGCTGTGCATCGTCCGCGGATCGACTTCTTTTAACGAGACACCTCCGGCGGTCACCTCCGCTTTTTTGAAGCCCCGCGTCCCTTGGATCGGCATCCGATTTCGCAGCATCCCCTCGACCAGCAGTCGCCGGTTGGCTCCGCTTAATTCGGCCAGCGGTTTCTCTCCCGCGACCTGAGCTTGTTCGATCAAGGCGCTCGCCAGTCGTCGCGGCAGGATTTCGCAGAGTGCTTTGTCCAGCTGGCGGCTCGGTTCGCTCGCCCGTTTTGCATCGAACCAGCTGTTCAGTCGATCGTCGTTCCAGCCGGGCAACGCGTTGATCCGCAGCTCGATCGTCGATAGATCTTCGACGGCGGTGATCGCTCGGCTGACATCCATCGCCGTCGGGCCGGAGAATCCAAAGTGAGTGAACAGCAGCCCGCCGGTTCGCTGAGCCAGTTCACCCTTTTTCTTCGCAACGCCCGGTTTGCCAACGGTCACTTGGGCCTCGGGGAGCGTCAGCCCTTGCAGCTCCCATGTCCAGGCGCTGCCGCCGACGATCGGGACCAGCGAAGGACGGGGCGTGAGGATTGTGTGCCCGAGTTTTTGCAGCCAGTTGTAGCCATCGCCGACGGTGCCGCAGCCTGGATAGGACATTCCCCCCACGGTCACGATCACCGATCGGCAGTGCAGCGATTGGCCATCGAGATCGACTTGGAATCCGGTCTCGGTGCGAGAGAGGTTTTGGACCGCCGCTCCCAATCGCAGCGTCGCGCCACTTTCGGTCATCCGGCGCTGCAACGCTTGGCAGACATCCAACGCTCTGTCGCTTTCGGGAAAGATCTTGCCGCCGGGCTCGACCTTGGTTGGGACGCCTAAGTCGCGGAACATTTGAACGACGTCGGTGGGAGAGAGTTCGGCGAGCGCTTGCCGCAGGAAGCGACCGTTCTTGCCGAAGGCTTCCATAATCCCGGCCGCATCGCAATCGTGAGTCACGTTGCAGCGAGTACCGCCGGACATCAAGATCTTGACCCCCGCCTTGTTCGCTTTTTCCAAGACGCAAACGCTGCGGCCTCGGCGAGCTGCCTCGGCGGCGGCCATCATCCCGGCCGCACCGGCCCCAATTACTACGATGTCGAAGTCATTTTGCATTCGGGGCGTCACATTCCATCGTGCTCGGTCGTCGCGCGGACGTTCCCGATGCGGGGATTTTCATTTTTGTTGTCGATGCGTGGCGAACTCTACCGCTCACCAAGAGGTGGTGGCGATTTATGGTCCGCTGGCGAAAGCTTCCCGCCGCCGCTCTGCTGCATCGCCTGGCAATCCGTCGCGACTCGTTCGCCGCGTAGGTCGATCACGACCCGTCCGGATGCCTTCTCTTTTCGCTGCAGGTCGGCATAGATCCGATCGAGGTCGTTGTCGAAATCGGCAGCAAGCCGATGGCGTAGTTCGCGAATTTGATCGGTTATTGGGTTAGTCATCGGTTTCAACGTACGCAAATGCCATTCATCTATTGTATCGGCGCTCAGCGACGAACGCACTGGAAGGGCATTGCCGTCGCAGGCTACTTTTTCAGCGGCTCGAGTTTTTTCAGCAGTCCGAAAAACTCGCTGTCGGTCGTCAGGATCAAGCTGCTGTCCTTGGTGATCGCCTTTTCGTAAGCCTCCAGCGTGCGGACGAACGTATAAAATTCGCCCACTTCGTTCATCGCTTCAGCATAACTCTTGATCACGTCGGCGTCGGCCTGCCCTTTGGTTTCGCTGGCCTGCTGTTGCCCCTTGCCTTCGATGCTCTGCACCTCGGCGTTGGTTTCATTGATGATCGCCGCTTTCAAACGTTCTCCTTCGTTGACGTTCCGCGCCGAGATCGATTCCCGTTCCGCGATCCAACGATCGAACGTTTTAATTCGAACGCTGTCGACAAACGCGATCTGCGAGATCCCGATATCGATCAAGCGGATGCCGCGGCCGATCCCTTCTTGATCATCCTTGCTGGCCAGTCGCCGTTGGGCTTCGATTTTGATCTGGTCGAGGATCTTGCTCCGACCGGCGAGGATCTCCTTCGAATTCGATTCGCTCTTCTCTTCCAGTTCGACCAGCATCTGTTCGGCTTGACTCTCGCCGACTTCGGCCAGTTCGTCGTCCAGCAATTGTTGATCGCCCGAGAGGGTCAGCGTGCGGTTGGTGCTGCGGACGAGTTCGGCCAGGTCGTATTGCGTGATCACGTCGCGGATCGCACTGCGGCAGATCTGTGCCACCCGTTCCTCGGCGTTTTCGATCGTCCGCAATCGCTGCACAAACGTGGTCGGCCCAGTCGCAGCATCGTCGATCTGCCACATCGCCCAAGGGATCAGTTCGATCTTCTTGTCGTCACGCGTCGGCAGGTCGGGCAACAGGAATCGCCGGCTGTCTCCCCAGAACTGACGCGTCTTGGGAAGCCGTCGGACCGTTTCGACAAACGGCAATTTGTAATAGACGCCCGGCTCGACTTTTTCGCGAGCCGGTTTGCCGAACCGCATCACGACTCCCATCTCGCGTTCATCGATCACGAAACAGAAGAAGGGAGCGAGGACGAGCAGGATTGCTAGGAGGGCGAGTCCACGTAATAGATTGATCACAGTTTCAGGTTTCATTGTGAGGTAGCTGCTTTTTTTGTAGGAGAACTTGGGAACCGGTCGAACACGCGCGGCGGGTTACGGGGCGGTGGCCGTGGGGTTCAAGTTCAGCATGGGCAGGAGACCTTTTAAGTCGCTGTCGAGGATCGTCTTGGGGCCGCTTGTCGAAAGCACTCGCTCCATCGACTCCAGATACATCCGTTGCCGGGTCACTTCGGGAGCTTCTTTGTAGCTCTCGTATTTCGACAGCAGCGCGGCGATCTCACCAGCCGCTTCGGCGCGGCGGCGGGCAGCGTAACCCTCCGCTTCGCGAATCAATTTATCGCTGTTAGCCATCGCCGTCGGAATCATCTTGTTCCGCTCGCGCCGTGCCTCGTTGACCAATTGGTCGCGCTGTTGGATCGACGCGTTGACGTCGTCGAAGGCGGGGCGGACGCGTTCGGGCGGCGTCACGCGTTGCAGCTGCAGATCGACGACCGAAACGCCACATTGGTAGACCGCCAGTTGTTCGGTCATCTCTTCCAACGCCGCCGCAGCGATCTCGTTCCGCTTGCCCGTCAGGATTTCGTCGGCCGAATAATCGCCGACGACGCGGTGCATCGTGCTGCGAGCGACCGCTAGGATCGTATCTTCGACCTGCCGCTCGTTGATACTGAAGACATACTCTTGCGGGTCGGTGACTCGCCAGATGACGGTCCATTCGACCACCGCGGCAAACAGGTCGCCGGTCAGGATCAAGGATTGCTCCTCTTCCATTTTGTTGATCTTCATCTGCTGGCCGCGAGTGCTGGTGTCCTGCGTTCCCGAGGGAAGGCGCAGACTTCGCTCGCTGGTGTCGATCAGGACGCGGCGGTCGATCCAGGGCAATTTGAAGTGCAGCCCAGGGCCGACTTCGCTGTGGTAGCGGCCGAATCGCAGCACGACAGCTCGCTCGTATTCGCGGACCGTATAGACGCCGCTCCAGACGACATAGATTACAAGCATCGCCGCCATCGCGATGATGCCGGTAGAGAGGACTTGGCGGGTAGCTTGGCGGATTTCATCGGGATCAAAATTCTGAGGCACAACTCATTCCAGCAGTTTGCGAGTGGTCAATTGAATGTCCGTTTGCAACGGTCATTCGTCTTCTAGGCCCAATCGCGAGCGATTCAGGGCGCGAAAACTTTGGCGATTTCGGCTAGCGTTTCAGCGCCGAGGATCGCAACAGTAAAAATCCGGCGACGACAAACAGCGAAGCGATGATGCCCCACTGCGTGGTATCCATTTTGTTGTAGTAGTCGGCGAGTTCGCGCGACGCGCCTCGCCACCATTGATTGAAGCTAAAACCGATCAGTAGTTTACCGAGCATAGCAGTTCCTTTCCGATTCGACAGGGATCGCAAGGGAGTCAGATTCTCCATTGCGGCAACCGCAAGATCTGCTTTCCGGGGCTGGGACGGAGTTGAGCTCCACCGCGTGACGGTCAGCAAAAGCTTGGATTTTCCAGGCGAAAACGCTTCTCGCCGGGTTGGACCGGCAGCTGTAAATGCAGTGGTCCAGGGAACCATAGCTTTTGTTGGTAAGAGAAGATGGCTACGATCCAAAAAAATTGCCGACCCACTATTTTCGTTTTTTGAAATGCAGGCTATACTTCGTCCGTCCAAGTGACGATGAGTTAAATCAACGCAAGGACCAAACGCCTTACAAGGCGCGGTAGCTCAATTGGTTAGAGCCCCGGACTGTCGATCCGGAGGTTGCGGGTTCGAGTCCCGTCCGCGTCGCTTCTTCACGTGCTGTGATTTTGCGGCACCTTCTGCGACTGCCAAAGCTGGCAGTTTCAGTTCCCCGGCCATTCCAAACGATGATGATTCCGTTTGAATGGCCCGTCGGAACGCATGCCCCACTCCAGGTCCACGCGATCACGTGGTGCAATCGTATCGTTTAACCGCGGCGGCAACGCCCCGCGCGTTTTGCATGACGCGGGAGATTTGGGGACAGGCACAAAACGGATCGGCCGCGGGCAAATTGCCGGACCGGTGCAAGCCGCGGAGGCGGCGATCGCATATAGCCTGCGGCGCGAGCCGCAGGATCGCGATCGGCCATCATTAAAAAAGCCCCGGCAGGTGGCGACAGGTTGCGCACGTGTGACGCCCCTAACCAGGGCTCGCGCATCGATCGCGTCCGCCGCGACCTACGGTTTGCACCGTAGGCTTTATGCTGCCGCCGCTGCCGCGGCTTAGGATGTGGTTTGTTTAGCGCGAATACGTTACCCAGGCCTGCACTCCGCTCGCGGGGCTCGCTTCGCTTGACCTGGGCTATGCAGAGGATCGGAGCTTCGCCCCTCGGGCAAGTTGCAAGCCGCGGATGCGGCGATCGCATAAAGCCTGCGACGCGAGCCGCAGGATCGCGATCGGCCATCATTAAAAAAGCCCCGGCAGGTGGCGACAGGTTGCGCACGTGTGACGCCCCTAACCAGGGCTCGCGCATCGATCGCGTCCGCCGCGACCTACGGTTTGCACGGTAGGCTTTATGCGGCCGCCGCTGCCGCGGCTTCGGGCATGCTGCTGCGGCTTTGCGGTTTTAGCTCTGGGCTTTGCGGCGGACGACCGGAGGCAACAGGTCGTCGCCGGCGGTGGCGTTTTCGATCGCTTCATCGGTGCTCTCGGGATCGACGCGGCGGCAGATCTCGGTCAGCCGGTCGGCGATGTCGTCCAGGATGTCTTCCCAGGTTTCCGGAGTGCTGCCAAGCGGCGGGATCTCGGCCATCTCGTCGATCAACATGATCAAACGCAACAGGTGTCGGAACAGGATCCCCTCCTGCTTCTGCAGCTTCTTGGCGAGGATGTATTTGTTGAAGTCGCCGTATTCGAGAACCTCCCCCGCGATCCAAACCGGGTTCACACGAACATCGTGCACGCCAGGGACGTCGGAATGGAACATCCGGTACAGTTTGTCGCCGAGCGTTAATACGCGGACCGGTGGTTCGTCGTAATACTTGCGGCCGCGCGGCCCAGAGTCCTCCTCTTCATCATCCCCGCCAGCTCCCAGTTCCTCCGCTGTCGCCAGTCCCAATTTTAACAGTCGCGGATCGAGCACTTCGGTTGCCAGCGGCCCCGGCGGCAGCTCGTCTTTGCCTGGCACGCGGACCGATCGAGCGACGTTGCCGGGGATATCCAGCACGCTTTCCAACGCCAACAGCTTCTCGTTGGTGTCGGCCTTGAGCATGTGGTCGGCCATGTAAACGCCGTACAGTGGATGGATGCTCCGCAACCGGACCAACAGCTCCAACGTCGGCGTCGGCGTGGCGGTCAGCGGTTTGTAGTTCTCGTAGTCGTAGCCTCGCGCGATCGCCGCTTCATCGGGAGCACCGTCGTCGGTAGTGGCTGGTTTGGCCTCTGACTCCGGTTTCGGTTCGGGCTCCATTTGCTGCAGGATCTCGCCGAACAGTCCTTGCGGTTTGGGAGCCTCCGGTTTTTCGCCCGACTGTTTGTCGTTGGCTTGCTTTTTCGGCGTCGGATCGGCGCTAGCGTAGGCTGGTTTGGGATCGAGTTCGATATATTTGGCCGACCACAACACGACCAGCATCCGATTCAGCTGCGTCTGAGCATTCTTGAGCTCTTTGTCGTTCATCAACCGGCGGCCGACAAAATCTCGCAGCGGTTGAATGTCGGACGAATGGCCTAACAGATACGCCATCAGACGCCACGGCATCTGCCCGCGGCTGGCCAGTTTCGCGGGAGCCGCGTTCTGCAGCTGTTCGAACTGCGTTAGGTTCCAATAGGCTTCGTCCTGACGCCGCTTGGGCATCTTCTTCTTCAGCTGTTTCTTGGCTTTCATCAACCCCGGATCTTTGGTGTCCTCGGGAATCTGATCGTACTTCTCTTTCCACCGCAAGATTTTGACATCGTCTTCGTGAGCCAAGGCGAAGACGTGCCCTTCGGTATCGAATTGCGGACGCCCCGCGCGGCCAAAGATCTGGTGAGCCGAACTCGGTTCGACCACTTTCTTCTTCCCCTTGGGACCTTTTAACAGCGACGGTAGCACGACCGATCGCGCGGGCAGGTTGATCCCGGCCGAAAGGGTTTCGGTGCAGACGCAAACGCTCAACAGTTTCTTCTGGAACAGCGACTCCACCAAACGACGGTAGCGCGGCAGGATCCCCGCGTGGTGGATCCCGACGCCTCGCATCAAGATCTGCTTCATCTTCGGGCCGGCTCCTTCGGAGAGATCTTCGGCGTTGAGGATGTTGGCCAGTTCGGTCTTCTGCGCCGCGTCGACCAAACCCTTTCCCTTTAATTGTTCGGCGGTCAGCCAGCAGTGATCGCGATTGAAACAGAAGATCAGTGCCGGCGTCCGCCGCACCTCGGGCGATCCCTCGGTGATCTTCTCGGCAAATTCGCCGATCAATTGATCGTCGACCCACCAGTATTGCAGCGGGATCTTCCGCTCGGTCCCCTGCACCAATCGCAGCCGCCGATTGTGCGACCGGTACAGCCACGAGACGAACTCGACCGAGTTGCCGACGGTGGCACTCAACAGCAGCGTCCGGACATGTTCGGGCAACATCCCGAGAGTCAATTCCCAAACGATGCCGCGCTGCGAGTCGTTGAAGCTGTGGAATTCATCCATCACGACCGAGGTGACGTCGGCAAAGTCGAACGCCTCGCGGTTCAGCAAACGGTTCAGCAGGATCTCGGCGACGACGACCAGGATCGGAGCGTCGGGATTGACGCGGCGGTTGCCGGTGACCAGGCCAACCGATTCGGCGGGATAGCCCCAGCGGACGACCGTCTCCTGCAACTCGACCAGTTTCTGATCGGTCAACGCGATCAGCGGAGTCGTATAATACATCTGCTTCCCCGTCTTCAGGGCCTCGTAGACGGCCGCCTCGGCGATCAGCGTCTTGCCGGTCCCGGTCGGTGCGGCGACGAGAACCCCTTGGGGCTCGGAGAACCACGCCAGCAAAGCCTCCTCTTGAACGGGGTAGGGTTCGTAGGGGAGCAGTTCCAAATATTCGACCGCTAATTGGTCGCGATCGATTGGTGATTCTTGCATCGTGGGTCTCGTGAGTTGATCTGGGGCACGCGACAGACGATACTGCCACGCATCGAATTTAACCAGTCGTGCGTCGCCGAGAACCGGACGGAACTAATGCAACAGGTCAAGATCTTCAAAAGCATCGAAAGCGAATTGGACCAATTGGAGGTCGAGATCAATCGATGGATCGCTCGACTGCATAAAAAAGGGGGCAAGGTCGTCAAGCTCGAGGGGAATATCGCCCCCAAGAGCGGTGGCGGCGGCACCGGACCGATGAGTTCGTTCTCCGCGTCGGACGTGATGGTGATCATTTTATTCGAGATCGATATCGCCTGATTCGACGGCAAAATCGAGTCCAGCTGGCCACTTCAGAAGCTGGCTGTAGGAAATTGTTTTTGGGCGACCAATGCGGCGTAAGTCTCTATCTTGCAACGGATTGGGGATTTGATCGTGCCAACCACTCAGCCGCCTAATTCAAATTCTATTTGCCTTTTTCAGCCCACCCGCCAATCCTGAATATGTTGGGTCGCGATTTACGCGTCGCGACGATTGACTTCCGAGCAGAACAAGCGGTCCACTCTGGTTGGCCCCGGGCCGCTGCTGCCAAACCAGGTTTATCTGAAGGGAGGTGTTCAAGTGGAATATTGCTGTACTTGCCAACGGGGTGGTAACCCGTAGCTCAGCCGGCGGGCTGCCAGCTCAGGCAGCCACCCCACTCGCGAATCACCTTTCGGCCGATCAGCCGATAGCGAATTCGGCAGACAACGGTGTTCGTTATTGAGAACACGAAAAGGTTGTCTCCTGTCGAGTCGCATGGTCCTGAGCGAGATAAAAACTCCCGCCCGTCAGGTTCACCTTGTGCCTGGCGGGCGGGTTTTCTTTTGCGCCCGCCCCCGACGAAGCCGGGAGCGACGGAAAACGAGCCTTGAGCGAATTTTTCGGGAAGGGTGAAGCAACGCGCCTTCACCCGCTCGGCGGAGCCGGGAGGGTCGGAAAACGAGCGTTCAGCGACGTTTTTCGGGGAGGGCCTGCCCGCCGGATCGAACATCAGCGACCGCCGCGCGACTCCCCTCCCCGAACATTGCTTCGCTCGTTCGACCCTCCCCTACAAACTGCGTTTGGGGGCGGGTGAAGCGATGCGCCTTCAACCGCTCGGCGGAGCCGGGAGGTTTGGAAAATCAAGCGTTTAGCCGACAACGGGGCACTCCCTCTCGCAGCAGCGGCAACTGAGTCTATCTAATTGCCATTGCCGCCAGTCCCAAGGTCTCGAATTGTCCTTTCTCTGCGTGTATCATCAAATCCCTCCACAGGCGTTTGCTCTCACCCCAACGATTGCGGCTGCGAGCGTTTCCCCGCCACTCCACAAAAAAATACTCCCACCGATGAATCACCTCATGACACGCTTGACGCTTTGCTTGCATCGCACGCTCCCCCTGTTGTTGACGCTGGTCTGCTGCGCCAGCGTTGGATTAGCTGATGAAAGTTTCCTCAAAGCTCCCGCACACGTAGGAGCTCCGTTGCCCGAGGACCACGCGGTCACCAACCGTGCGTTTCAGGGCATTCCCAGTTTGGCCGTGGCGCCGGGCGGGCGGATGTGGGCGAACTGGTATGCCGGCATCACGCCGGGCGAGGACCACAACAACTACGTCGTCGTCAGCACCTCCGGCGATGGCGGAGCGACATGGAAAGAGGTGTTGATCGTCGATCCCGACGGCAGCGGTCCTGTTCGCGCCTACGATCCCGAGCTGTGGATGGCCCCGGACGGTCGGTTGTTTGTGTTCTGGGCCCAAGCGGTTGGCCACGGCGGCAGCATCGCCGGCGTTTGGTGCGTTTCGACCGATCAACCCGATTCCGAAAACCCGACTTGGAGCGAACCGCAGCGGTTGACCGACGGGATCATGATGTGCAAGCCGACGGTGCTGAGTTCGGGCGAGTGGGTGTTGCCGGCATCGACGTGGCGGGAGACCGATGAAAGTGCCCGAATGATTGTTTCGGAAGACCAAGGGAAAACGTGGTCGTTGCGCGGTGCCTGCAATGTGCCGGTGAAAGACCGCCAGTTTGATGAGCACATGTTTGTCGAACGCAAAGACGGTTCGCTGTGGATGCTGGTCCGTACCAATTACGGAATCGGGCAATCGGTTTCCAAAGATCGCGGCAAAACCTGGCCCGAACTGACGCCTTCGACGATCCAGCATCCGAGCGCTCGCTTTTTTGTGCGTCGATTGGCGTCGGGGAATCTGTTGTTAGTAAAACACGGTCCGGTCGACCGGCGGACGGGACGATCGCACTTGATGGCGTTTGTCTCCAGCGACGATGGCGCCAGTTGGAGCGGAGGGTTGTTGTTGGATGAGCGCGGTGGCGTCTCGTATCCCGATGGACAGCAGACCGCCGACGGGATGATCCATATCGTTTACGACTTCAGCCGCACCGATGCACGCCAAATCCTGACGGCTCATTTTCGCGAACAGGATGTCGCTGCCGGACGCGATGTCAGCGGCGACGTTCGTTTGCGGCGAGTCGTCAGCCAAGCCTCTGGTGGGAAAGAGAAACCTCCGGTTACCGTGCGAGCTAATCCCGATGGCGTGCCGTTGAGCAAAAGCAAGAAGGGCCAATTGACTGGTGGATCGTTCACCGCGCAACCGTTTGTTGGCGGCGTCAAGCTCTTCACCGATCGTGGCTATACCGCTGCCGAATTGCCAGCCGGTTTGCCCGAGGTTTCTTTCCTGAAGGTGCCGCTGGATGGAGAGAAAACGGTCACGTGTGAGGCTGCGGGAACGGTTTGGTTCCTCACGCCAGCGCCGGATCGCAACAGGGATTCTCAGTCGAAGCGTTTGATCGAACAAGGCTTCCGAGCTGTCGCGAATCCCGAAATCCGACTCTTCGATCCAAAATCGCCCGCCAATTTCTGCACGCTGTATCAAAAGGATTGCTCCCAAGGGGAGACGATTAAATTTGGCAAATGGGCGGTCCCGGTCTTCTATCGCTAATGAAGACGATGGCGACCGACAGACCTTCCTATTGCGAACCTCTATTTGATTTGCTGTGTAAATCCTCCTTGAAGCATTTGTTTTCGGAACGTGAGACCTTTCGACACGCTCGCGTTTTGTGCGCCGCGATGGTTGCGGTTTCGTGTTTTGTTATGGGGTGTGGCAGCAATCAAGAATTTCCATCGCGACCGCTGACGTTGATCTGCCCTTGGTCGGCGGGAGGTGGCACCGATCGGATCGCGCGGCAGGTGGCGGTGCAGTTGGAAGAAGAGCTGGGTGTTCCGGTGAACGTTGTCAACGCAACCGGTGGTGGCGGCGTGACGGGGCATTCTCGCGGTGCGTTGGCCAGTCCCGATGGATACACGCTGACGCTTGCGACGGTCGAATTAAACATGCTGCATCATCGCGGCTTAAGCGCCGTGGGGCCCGACGACTACCAACCGCTGGGATTGCTGAACCGCGATCCGGCGGCGCTGTTCGTTCACAAGCGTTCCGACTGGCACAGCTTGGCCGATGTGGACGCCGCGTTGGCCGAGAGAGCTGAACCGATGAACGCTTCCGGCACCGCAGCGGGTGGAATTTGGCATGCCGCTCTGATCGGCTGGGTCGCCCAGTGCGGGTTGCCAAGCGAATCGGTGAACTGGATTTCGATTAACGGTGCGGCCCCGTCGCTGCAAGAGCTGATGGCCGGCGGCATCGATCTGGTCTGCTGTTCGATCCCCGAAGCCCGTGCGATGCTCGATGCTGGCGAGATCCGCTGTCTCGGACTGATGGCCGACGAGCGATCTCCTGCGGCTCCCGACGTGCCGACGTTTCGCGAGCAGGGAGACGATTGGAGTCTATCCAGTTGGCGCGGCCTGTTGTGCCCACGCGGCGTGCCGCCAGAGCGGGTAGCGGTGCTGGAAGCTGCAGTCGACAGACTCTCTCGCAGTCCGAAATTCGCGGAGTTCATGGACTCTGGCGGGTTTCAGACGTCGATCGCCGACGCGTCGGAATTTACGGAGTTCTTGAGTCGATCGGATCGGCAATTTGCCGAGACGCTCGGCAGCCCCGCGTTTGTCCAATCGCAAACAGCGGTGGTCCGTCCCTATTTCTTTCCGATCTGCTTGGGGATTCTGGGGCTGATCTTTGTCGTTCCGGCTTGCCGCAGCCAAGCCGCGGTTGCAACCGAACCGTCGGTGGCGGAGGAAAGCGACGACAGTTCGTGGTCGCGTTGGATTCGCCCGGCCGTTGTGATCTTGGCGGTGACGGCTTTTGTCGCGACCTGTGAAACGATTGGTTATGTGTTGGCAACCGCCGCGCTGATGTGGCTTCTTGTGATCGTCTTTGGTGCGACGCGGCGACAGACCGTCGGAGTCACGCTGTTGGCCGCACCGCTGCTGTATCAATTGTTCGCTCGGACGTTGGGCGTTCCGTTGCCCTGGGGGTGGCTGGGGTGGTAGATATCGGAGCATTCACCGAAGCCGCGACGCAGGTCTTTTCCCGCGGCGATGTCTGGTTGATCGTGATCGCTGCGGCGCTCTACGGCGTATTTGTCGGCGCGATTCCCGGGCTGACGGCAACGATGGCGGTGGCGTTGTTCGTGCCGATGGCCTATTGGTTGGATCCGATCGCGGCGATCGCGGCGATCATCACGATGGCCGCTTGTGCGATCTTCGCTGGCGATCTGCCGACGGTGCTGTTGCGGATTCCCGGCACGCCCGCGTCGGCAGCTTATGTCGACGACGCTTACGCATTTACGCGTCGCGGCGAAGCGCAACGCGTCTTGCGTTTGGGACTGGTCTGCAGCGTGATCGGCGGAATCTTTGGGGCGATCGCGATGATGATGCTGGGCGGCTGGCTCGCTCAAGCCGCGGGTTGGTTCTCCGTCACCGAGTACTTTTGGTTGTTCCTGATCGGACTGACGTGTGCAGTGATCGTCGCCGAGGGCCCTCGCAGCAAAGCGGTTTTGAGCCTGTTGTTGGGGTTGTTCTTTTCGACGATCGGGCTGAGTGCGGCGCATCAAGAACCTCGCTTCACGCTGGGGATCGCTTCGCTCTATTCTGGGATCTCCTTTATCCCCGCGATGATCGGACTGTTTGGAATGTCCGAAGTGCTGCTGAATCTTGTTGGCGGAGCTGCGCCGGCCAAGCCACGTCCGCCAGTCGCGCCGACGTTGCAACGATCCACAAATTCGCTGGCTCTCACTTTGCAAGAGATCGGCGACCGTCTGCGGCGACGGAAAATGTCGACGTTGCGGTCCGGAGGGATTGGCGTTCTGATTGGGATGCTTCCCGGTGCCGGATGCGACATCGCGTCGTGGGTTGCGTTTGCTGCATCGCGGCGGATGCAGCAGAAAGCTCAGGCGGTCACTGGCGACGAGGGCGAAGTCGAATCGCAGCGTCGCTCGCTCGATTCGATCGGCGATGCAACGACGGCCAACAACGCTTCGCTGGCAGGCAGCTGGATTCCGGCATTGGTCTTCGGCATCCCGGGCGATTCGATCACCGCGATCGTGATCGGCGTCTTGATGATGAAGAACCTGACGCCGGGGCCTCAGATTTTCGATGAACAACTGCCGCTGGTCTATTCGATCTACCTGCTGTTTATCCTCGCCAACCTGGTCCTGCTGCCTGTCGGTTTGTTGGCGATTCGTGTCAGCGGGACGATCGTGCAGATTCCAAAAGCTGTCTTGTTTCCGTTGATCGTCGCGTTTTGTGTCACAGGTTCGTATGCGCTCAATGGCAGCCTGTTCGATGTGTTAACGATGTTGGCGATGGGCATCTTGGGCTTTGTCTTGGTCCGGCTGCGGATGCCAACGGCCCCGGTCGTGCTGGGGATCATCTTGGGCGGACCGCTGGAAGAACGCTTGGTTCAATCGCTAACCGCAGCCAACGGGAACATCGCTGGCCTCGTCCAACGCCCACTCTCGATCGCCTTGGCCACACTGTTTGTAATCCTCGTCGGATCGATGCTCGTCGAATCCTTCCGCCGCCGTGATCGCCAAGCGACGTGAATTTGATTTGCTTCGCCGGTTCGCGGCCCCTTTCAAGCTCTATGTGGGAGGGTGAAGTGTTAGGAAACTTCACCCGCCCGGCGAAGCAGGTAGGGTCGGAAAACAAGCGTTTAGCGAGTTTTTCGGGGCGGGCCTACCACTAGGTTAGACCGGCCCGAATTTGCCGGGCGTCGCCCCTCCCCGAACTTCGCTTCGCTCGTTCGACCCTCCCCTACCAAACTTCGTTTGGGGGAGGGTGACGTTATCAGTGCTTCACGCGGCGAAGCTGAAGGGAGCGATGAGAGAGCGCTTAGCCGGCGAGGCTGGGGTCGGTGAGGTCGTTTTCGGCAAAACCTTTGTTGCGCAGCAGGCAGGCGTCGCAGTGGCCACAAGGCTGGCCGTCGGCGGGATCGTAACAGCTGAGCGTCAGGCCGTAGTCGACGCCTAACTTGAGTCCCTGGGCGATGATCTCTGCTTTGGTCAAATCGATCAGCGGCGCGTGGATCTTGATCGCATCGCCATCGGATTCGACGCCAACTTTGGTCGCCAAGTTGGCGAGCCGTTGGAACTGTTCGATAAACGTGGGGCGACAGTCGGGATATCCGCTGTAGTCCAATGCGTTGACGCCGATGTAGATGTCGCGGGCGTCGAGCGTTTCGGCCCAGGCAAGGGCCAGCGACAGGAAGACCGTATTGCGAGCGGGGACGTAGGTGACCGGGATCGCATCGTCGATCTGGTCGATCGAATCGTGTTTGGGGACCGCGATCTCGCTGGTCAGGGCCGATCCGCCGAACTGCCCCAAGTTGATGTCGACGACGACATGCTTGGCGACGCCTAGATGATCCGCGACGCGGCGGGCGCAATCGAGTTCGTTTTCGTGACGCTGGCCGTAACGGAAACTGATCGCATGCGGATCGAAGCCATCGCGGCGAGCGATCGCTAGGCAGGTGGCGGAATCGAGTCCACCGGACAGGAGGACAACGGCTGGTTTCGTCATTTGCACTGCTTTCTAAAACGCGTCGTGATTCGATCAGCGAGCGGGCGAGGCATCGGCGGCGTATCGCTGCAGATACTTTTTCACTTTCAGTTTCCGCGCCGTGTTCTCGCTGCTCATAAAACGTATCTTGCCGAAAACATCTCGTTCTTGCCAGGCGCGGTCGTAACGCCCCAGCACCCAAAAGATGCCCGAATACGAATTCGGATCGCGACCATCGACAGCGTATTTGTTGTTCAATTCAAGCATCACCTGCAACGCGACCTGCGGTGTGGGGGTCCATTCCAAAATCTTCTTGCCCCACAACATCCGCAGATAATTGTGCATCCGCCCCTCGCGAACCAATTGCCGCTGAGCTGCGTTCCAGAGATCGTCGTGCGTTTTTGCAGCTTCGAATTGCTCTAGCGAGTAGATGAACTCACGCTCGTCGTCAGCGTGTTCTCCCAGCGTCTGTTGAGCCCAATCGGGGAGCGATTCGTAGCGATCGTAGTCGCGGCGGTGGACGCAAAAGTTGAAACCGACCTCGCGCCATGTGATCAATTCGTCCAGGAAGCTCTCCGCCTCTTCGCTCATTCCCCACCACCCCTCGCGCGATCCGCTCGCTTTCGCAGCCAAGCGATCGGGAGACCATTGTTCGCGCTCGACGATGGCGGCAAAGACATCGTGCGTCGAGATCTGGCCAAAGTGCAGGTAGGGCGACAGACCGCTGGACGCGTCGGATTCGGGTTGGTTGCGACCCTCACCGTATCGCGGCAGGCGTTGCGAAATGAATGAATCGAGCGTCGCCGCGACGGCGACAGAACCTCCGTCGAACGCAGCAGGTCCGACGTCGTGGTCGATCGGCAGCGCGGACAACTGTTCCGGCGAAGCTTGCAACAGTGTATCGGTTGCCTCGGGCCAACGCTCGAGAATCGCATCGGGGATCGGCGGGGGGGGGGACAATCGGAAGCCTTGCAGCGGCGCCAGCTTGGGCATCTCGCTCAAATGCGGCTTCAGATTCTTTTGCAGGAAGCGACGGAAATCGTGCGCTCTGGCAAAGACTTTTTCGGTGGCACGGATCGGCAACAGGCCGTTGGAATCGACAGCTTGCATCGCCACATCGACCTGCCGTGAGACCAACCGCAACATCGCGGGGATGAAGAAGCAGGGAAAGTCATCGGTCACGATCGCACAGGCGTCGCGGGCGAACTGTTGGATCAAACCTCGCCCATCGCCGACGCTTGGTTCGACGTAGGCGTAGTAGCGGAGATTGGCATCGGCCAAGGCAGCGCGGTTGTCGGCCATCCCTTGCACGACGAAGCGGTGCAGGCGGTCGCTGGCCCAGGGGTAATCGCAACGCAAGGCTTCGAGCACGATCAGCGGCCGGCCGAGTTCTTGCGCGAGAGACGCCGCGTGTTGCAGCGAGAAGTTATAGCGAGTCCGCCGGTTGGCGATCATCCAATAGAGGACAAACTGTCCGTCGGGGCGGACCGATTTCGCGTTGAGGTCGCGGATGCGCAGTTCGGGGATGCGAGTCATTCAAGGCTTTCGGGACAAGAGTTAGTCGCCTTTCGCAGCGCGAAAGTGCGTTGGTCGTGCGCACTTTCGCGGAGCGAAAGGCGACCATCTGCTTGCCTCGCTAAACAATCACTGCATCAAGCGGGCGGCGTCGATGGCAAAGTAGGTCAGGATTCCGTCGGCCCCGGCTCGCTTGAAGGCGAGCAAACTTTCGAGGACGACTTGTTCTCTAGCTAACCAACCGCACTGGATCGCCGCTGATAACATCGCATATTCGCCACTCACCTGATAAGCAAACGTCGGGACCGAAAACGTATCCTTCACGCGGTGGACGACATCCAGATACGGCATCCCCGGTTTGACCATCACCATGTCGGCTCCTTCAGCCAAATCCAACGCGACCTCATGGAGCGCTTCGTCGGTGTTAGCCGGATCCTGTTGGTAGGTCTTCTTGTCGCCACCGGCCAGGTTCTTGCCCGAACCGACAGCTTCGCGGAACGGACCGTAGAAGGCCGACGCGTATTTGGCGGCGTACGACATGATCTGGGTGTCGTGCAGGTTGGCTTGGTCGAGATGTTTGCGGATCGCGCCGATCCGGCCGTCCATCATGTCGCTCGGCGCGATCACGTCGCAACCGGCTTGAGCTTGTACGATCGCTTGCTGGCACAAGACTTCGATCGTTTCATCGTTGACGACGTAGCCATCTTTCAAAAGCCCATCGTGCCCGTGACTGCTGTAGGGATCCAGTGCGACGTCGCAGATGATCCCCAGTGAATCGCCAACTTTCGCTTTGACAGCGCGGACCGCGCGGCAGACAAGGTTCTCCGGATTGATCGCCTCTTCGGCTCCAGGCGTCTTCTTATCCGAAGGGGTGACGGGGAACAGAGCCATCGCGGGGATACCCAGTTCAACCGCCTCGGCGGCGCTTTGGACCAGCAGATCGATCGACAACCGCTCGACGCCCGGCATCGAAGCGATCGGTTGGCGGACGTTCTCTCCGTCGACAACAAAGACGGGCCAGATCAAATCGTTGGGGGTGAGTCCGTTTTCGCGGACCAATCGTCGCGACCAATCGAATCGGCGGACGCGTCGCATGCGCGTGGTCGGATATTCACCGCGTGGAGACATGATGGTTTCCTATGGCTGCAGTTTCAAAGTTGAGTGTTATGGAGGGGGGCCGATACCGGCCGAATTGCGGAGCGAGCAAAATGAAATCTCAATTTCCCCACTAGCTTGCCCAATCTCCATTGATTGAGTTTCGCGATTCCGCAAGATTG
This sequence comes from Rosistilla oblonga, assembly GCF_007751715.1. NCBI lineage: Bacteria > Pseudomonadati > Planctomycetota > Planctomycetia > Pirellulales > Pirellulaceae > Rosistilla > Rosistilla oblonga. The sequence continues at coordinate 1,368,589 of NZ_CP036292.1, forward strand.
GAACAACGATTGTGTGGGCATCGCTCGCAGCGATCCTTTAAGATGACAGGACAAACTTAATTCGTCGACCGCTGAGTCGGCAACTTTGGAGCGGATCGTTTATGTTTGGCTGGCGATTACTTACGATTGCTGCGATCGCAATCACAAGCTGTCTGCTTCCGCGCCAGTTGAGCAGTGCGGGGACGGGCAGTCGGCCGGCTGAGAACCGCGGCAGCGATCTGCGGATCGCCGCGCCAGACATCAGCTCCGCCGGATGGAAACCGATGGTTGAACTTGTCGGTTTGCTCGGCTGGGTGCCTCGAAACGGAACCGCAACCTACCACAATGACGGGGGGCAGATCGTCGGCCGGTCGGTTGTTGGCAGCCCGACGTCGCTGCTGTGCACCGAAAAGGAATACGCCGATTTCGAGCTGACGTTTGAGGTCCTGTTGGACGACAAATTGAACTCGGGCGTCCAGGTCCGTTCGTTCAGCAAGAAAGATGTTAACGGCGGACGCGTTTGCGGGCCGCAGATCGAGATCGAAGCGCTGTCGGACGATCCGAACAATGCTTGCGAATCGGGCTACATCTACAGCGAGGGGACTGGCCGTGGATGGTTGAGCGAAAATCGGATCGTCGACGACGTGATGATCAACGGCCAGTGGAATCGATTTGTGATCCGCGTCGTTGGACCGCGAATTCAGACTTGGGTCAACGGCCGCAAAGTCGAAGATCTATTGGACGAGAACTCACCCGCAACCGGCTTCATCGGCTTGCAAGTCCACAGCGTTCCCAACGGCACTCCGCCGCTGGAAGTCCGCTGGCGCGACCTGCGAATCCGCGAACTTCCCACCGGCGGCTGAGTTTGCGCGGGTGGCCACTCGACTCCGCCGAGCGCCTTTCTTCAATAGCTTCGTAGACCAACAAACGGTCCACGCCACCAAAGCAGCAAGCAACAACTCAACTCCCTCCTAAACAACCGACGTCGTAATTCCCGCGTCTTCGTTGATCTGGCCGATCAATTCATCCAACACGCGGGCGGAGTCTTCGTGGGCGACCTGGCAGGTTCCGGCCGCGGTGTGCCCGCCGCCGTTGTACTTCAGGCACAGCTCGCCAACATCGGTGCTGCAGCTGCGGTCGAAGATCGATTTGCCGATCGTAAAGACAGTATTCTGCTGCATCTTGCCCCACAGCACATGCATCGAGATATTGCACTGTGGGAACAGCGAATAGATCGTAAATCGGTTGGTAGCATAGATCGTCTCTTCGTCGCGAAGGTCCAATACGATCAAGTTCCCATAGACTGTCGAACAGCGTCGAATCTGGTCTTTTGCCAATTTCTCATGGGCGCGATAAATGTCGACTCGCTCTTGAACATCGGGGAGCGCTAGGATCTGTTGAATCGAATAGTTTTTGCAACAATCGATCAATTCCATCATCAAGTGATAGTTCGAAATTCGGAAGTCATGGAAGCGGCCCAGGCCGGTGCGGGCATCCATCAGGAAGGAGAGCAATCCCCAACCGCTTGGATTTAGAACCTCTTCGAGGTCAAATTTCGCGGAGTCGGCTTTGTCGACAGCCAGCATCATATCGTCGCTGATCTCGGGAAAACGCTGCTTGCCGCCGTAGTAGTCGTAGACCACGCGGGCCGCCGAATCGGCATGCGGAACCAAAATGTAGTCCTCGCTACCAACATCTTCGTTTCGCGTCGCTTCGCTCGCATGGTGATCGAAGCACAGATGGCAACCTTTGACGTACGGAAGGTTCGTCAAAATGTCGTTATCGGTGACCTCGATGATGCCATCCTGCATATCCTTGGGATGGACAAATTTGATGTCGCCGAGAATTCCCATCTCTTTGAGTAGGATGGCGCATACCAATCCGTCGAAGTCGCTGCGAGTCAATAATCGATACTGTTTCTTGGACGTTGCCATCGGGGACGCCTTGTTGGGGAGTTGCCGCGGTTGGATGAAATTGCGGTTGCCAGCGAAAGCTCTGCGTGGAATGCCGCCACAACTTTATAGATCACCAGGAGGCATAGGGAAGCTTTGCTTTGGTGCGGCTGTGTAAGAAACTCTTGCTCGGTTCGGGTATTACCGGTTGTAGAGAACGGTTGCCGTAGATTTGTCTCGTCTGACACCGATGGTGACCGGACGCAGGTGTGCGAAAACTCAACAGGTATCGCTGGAGCCGCCGGTGTTATTGAGCCCGGTCGGATCGCTGCATCGATCAACGTTTTCGAAGGCGGAATTTTTTACCTCCGCAAGCGAAGTCAGCTGGATTGAGCGGGCGAGTTGTCCAGAGGAAGTTCTCGTTTCTTGCCGACAAACGTGACTGCCATCAGCGGTTCGTCGTGGCTGATCGATACGGTGTCGAAGTATTTGTTGGCGGCGGGCAACAGCGTTTCGGAGAAGTCTTGGCGAAAGACTTTGTTGGCAAAAGAGATCGTTGCTTTTTGATAAACTCGCCGCAACCAAGGCTGTTCGGTCGGGACGTACATATCCAACAACAGTAACCGCCCGCCTGGTTTCAGCGCTTTCCAGATCCCCTGTAGCGCCGGGTCGAATTGGTCGGTGGAGAGAACGCCCAACGAATACGACGCGATGACGACATCGACCTCCTCTTGGATCGGCAGATCCAAACCGTCTCGCAATAGAAAGTGATACTTCAGCACGTCGCTTGGTTTGCAACAGGCGACCGCGCGTTTGGCCATCGATGGCGAAGAATCGACAGCGTAGATCGTTCCTCCGTCGCGGAGCCAGGGATACAACAGTCGCAAGCTCAATCCGGTGCCACAGCCCCAATCGAGAACCGTCGCGCCGGGTTGCAGCCCCAGCCCTTCAATCGCATTTGCTTTTAAAACCTCTTCTTTGCGCATCGTCAAAGACAAATGCAGCATGTCATAGAACGCGCCGCCAATTCGATATATCTGCATCGAGGGTAATCCCTTGGAATAATTAGCTGGCCATCGCTGGCCCTGACCTTATAACAACTTCAAAGTTTTGATGATCGACAACAATTCGCGGATTGAATTGCCCTGCGTACTGCTCAGATAGACCGGCTTCGCCACGCCACCAAATTTCTTCTTGTGAACCGCGTTTCCTTTAAAGGGATACAGAAAGTTCAGGTGCTCGTAAGCAAAGCCAAGTGAGAAGTTGGCAAGGCGGCTGTGTCGGTATTGTTCTTGCAAACCGTAGAGCGGTGAGAAGCCGAGCGAGACGTATTCGATCTCCGCTTCAGCAAACTGTTTGATCGCTTCTAAAACACAAAATGCGCTGGTGCCATGAGGAGCCTGGGCGCAGATCCGATCGAGATTGTGGTAGTAGCCGACGATCTTTTTGTTGCGGTAGATCGGGTCGAAGCTGGTCATTCCGATCAATTCGCCCCGTTGTCGGGCGGTCAGGAAATAAACATCCTCTTCGTCGCGACCTTGAAAGGGCCTCATCAACAGCGTGAATTCTCGGCCGCTGCGATTCTTTAGCCAGGCGTCGGAAAGCGATCGGATCTCCGCGGGATCGACGTCCGAAATCTTGCAGTGCTCGACAACCACCTGCTCGCGTTGGCACTTGTTGCGCCACTGCCGCAACTTGCTGCGCAGCTTTCCATCGAGACTAAAACCATCGATCGGCAACTCCGTTTCGATACCAAAACAGTTCACCTGCAATCCCATCCCTTCCAAGACGCTTGCGTAATGTTGATCGACCTGCAAAAAGATCGCTTTGGGATGTTGCGCCAAAAACGCTTGCGTGATCGCTCGATAGTCGGCCGGGTCGCAGACGGGATTCGAGAGGATCATCTTGCGACCGGTGAGTGCCAGTACCGGATGGCGGAAGCTTTGGTAGGCGATGTAGCCTTTCTCTTCGTCGATGAAGTACTCCAGCCCGGGCTGCAATGTGGAGTAGCCGACACATCGCTCCCCAAAGCGTTTCAGGAAGTCGACGAGAAGATCTCGCTGCTGTCGTGGAGAGGCTTGGGATTCCACAGGATGCGTCGCGTCCAAGTTTTGCATCACTGCACTCATGGTAAAGGTCCCAATACAGTTTCTCGAGCGACAGTCGCCGACGGCGCTACCGTGGGTTGCGACTTTTCCGACGCCTGCGGCGAGCGTTTGCCGCTGAGGGTTTCGATTGGCGCCAACAACGGCGCGGCGGGTAGAAACCAACGTTGGAACATCCACAACAACGGCCGAAACAGATTGCGTCCCTTGATATAGATACTTAACGGAATCTGCCGGCAACCGAGTCGGGCTTTAAATGTATCGCCGTTTTGGCCGACGTTGATTCGCGATACGTGCTGGCGAAATCCAACGTCCAAATCGGAAAACATGATGTTGAAATAGAGATGTGCCTGATCATTCAATGAATAGTCGATGCCACAGAACATCATCTGGAATACATCGTCACCTTTGAGCGAGCAGGAGACGGCGACAAGGCGTTCGGATTGGTAGATGAAGGTGAAGTGAGCGGCATCGCCAAATTGACGGGCCAGTTCACGAAAGAACTCTGCCGGCAGCGTTTCCAATCTCGAATGCGATTTCCCCAAAACAGCCAGGTACAATCGATGGGCTTCGTCGGTAAAACGCTCGATCGCTTCGGGCCCACCCGGCAGTTGAATCAACTGGCAACCGGTGTCGCGCAAACGACGCCGCGACTGACGAATGCTCGACCGACTGCGCGAACTGCGGGCGGCGAGGTAGTCGTCGAAACTATCAAATGCGAGTTCCAAACGATTCATCGGCAGACTGTCGGCTTTGTAGTACCGGTACTGCCGACTGAATTGATCCGCCCAGTCGCTATCGGTCTGTTCGAACTCCTTGATCACGATCAATCCCACCGCTTCTCGGCGGGCGATTGTCGCGAGGGCGTCGTCCATCAAGCGGACAACCTCTTGGTGATTGGTGTCGGGCAGCATCACCAGGCCACGCTGGCCGGCGGAGACTGGCAAACCAGCAAAGACAATTTTCAGAAACAAAAACGACGGCAGCACCCGTCGCACAAAACCGATGACCGTTTGTAACGGTCCACCGGTTAAGACGCCTGCGTCGACGCGGTATCGCGAAATGCAAGAGATCGCGACCGGGCGTTTTCCATCGTAGAAAACGACAGGCCAACAGCGAGTGTCGGCCGCCATCGATGTCTCGACGACACGGATGAAACGGAGATCGCAAAACGGATCTCCGACGCGCTGCTGCACCGAGTTCCAGGCTTCCACGGGGACCGCATCGGCGGAATCGAAGATGCGATAGTGAAACCCGATCGTTTCGTTTGTCACGGATAGCTGCCTATTGAACACTATTGGCCGTGTTGGCCGAATCGGACTCGAGCGTAGGAAATGCCCCGGTTCGCTTCAGGCATTCCAGATACAGATTCAACAATCGAGCGTCGACCTCCGCACATCGGATGTCCAGCTGACTCAAAAGTCGCAGCGTGATTCGGCAGTCGTATTTAGGGTGCAACGCTGGAGCGACACCGTTGTTATCCGCTGCGTCGGGAACCATCGTCTTGACCAATGTCTGCATCGTTTCCATCGGGACGCGAGCCGTCAAAGCCAAGAGCTCCGAACGCCATTGATCGTAGGGAACCGGACGGATTCCAGTCCCGTCGCGTTGCATCCATTCGACCAGATAGCGATAGTTCAGCGGATTGGGGTTCGTTAGATGGAAGACTCCGCCGAGCGATTCGTTCTGCAGCGAAATGCCCACGATCGCATTGGCGACATAATCGACTGGCGTCATATCCAGTTCACCCGACCGCAGCGGTGCGGATCCCATCCGCCAACAGGTCAACATGATCGTGTGCAGCAGGTCGTCGATGTTCGACGCCCCGGTCTCGCTGTGTCCCGTTACGTGGCCAGGGCGGTAGATGGCGGCTGGAATACCGCGTTCTTGCGCCTGGCGGATCATCGTTTCGGAAACCCATTTGGATTGGGAATATCCGTGCAGCAACGACTCGGGCGCTGGCAGCGGATCGTTTTCATCCACCGTTTCACCACGCGTCGCCTCGCTGGCCATCACCGTGAAGGTGGAGACAAAGTGAACGGGTTTCAGCCGCGTCTGGGCGGCGAGCCGCAAGACTTCCTGAGTCCCCAAGACGTTGGTGTTTTTCAGTTGAGCATAGGGTGCGCCGAGATTGACATCGGCACCGTTGTGGTAGATCGAATCGACCGATTTGGCCAATTCGTCGAATTGCGATTGGGATAGCCCCAACAACGGCTTGGAGAAATCACCGCAGACAGGTACGACGCGCTTGTCGAAGTCGGGAACCGACAGTTCATATTTGCGGAGATTGTCCAGCAGACGCTGTCTGCCGCGGGCGAGGTCCTTGGCGCGGACCAAGCAGTAGATCTTGGCGTCGGTCTGCAGAACCAATTGTTCCAGGACAAACGCACCAACAAACCCCGTCGCTCCGGTCAGTAGAACCGCATGCGGACGACAAAATTCGTAGCGAGCACCTGGCGGCGGAGCAATCGCCGGATCGAGCATCGCCTCTTTGGCGAAATCGACGTCGAATGCTTCGCGCCCCGCACGACTCAACAGCTTGGCCTTGGCCTGCGTCGCATCAGCGTTTTCGGTATCGGCGTTGGCTGCCGCGAAACAGGTGAAATCGGCGACGCGACGATCGGGATGGCAAGCAACCTCCTCAAGCAATTGCGAGAAGAGATCCTGTAGACCGGCGATCGTTGCCGGATCGTATTTTGCAGCGTCGTATTCCCAAGCTCCGATCAGCGTTCCGTTGGCGATCTGCAAATGCAGACAGATGGCGTTGGTCGATTGGGCGTGTTCAAAATCGATCGACTGCAATGAGACTCGATCGACGTTGGCGGTCACGCCGGCAACGCCAAGCCCCATTGCGGCCAGCGCCGCCGTATCCTCCCCGGGGATCTCACTCATCGCAATTCCAACAGCCAGCGAACTTGCGACCGATTCCAAGCCAGCGTCCTGTTGCAGTTGGGTTAGCGACACGGGAGAGTGTTCGCTCGCGGCAGCCAGTGCCGACTGATTGCGAGCCAACAATTCAAGGAAAGTTGGATCGTCGCCGGTTTGGCTACGGACGGGAACTGTCGTTGCCAGTGGTCCCACCAGACGACGCAACTCAGGCTGTCGACGACCGTGCATCGCGTGTTCCAGGACGATGTCGGACCGATTGGCTCGGCGGTGCAACAGAATCTGAAAGGCTGTCAGCAACACGCGTTCTTGCGGTACATCCTGCTGTGCTGCCAGGGTCACCAATTGCTGCGACAGATCCGCCGAGAGCGCGAACCGCTTTGTGGCATGTCGCGAACTCAAATCGCTGCGATCGTAATCCGCCGGCAATTCAAAGTCCCATGGGGCGTCCTTGAGCGTTGTGCTCCAGTGTTTTTGCAACTGCTGTGCATGATCTCCCGAGAGCCACTTGGTTTGCCAAGCTGCAAAATCTTCGAAGGTCACTTTCATCGGCGACGACAGCATCGCTTCGCCCCGCTGTTGCAAGCTGTAATTGGCCAGCAATTCTTGCAACACGATCGTCAACGACTGAGAATCGGCAACCGCTTGGTGGGCCGTCACGATGACAACCGTTTCGTGCCGCTGCACAGGCACAAGATCGATTCGGACGCAGGGGCCCGAATGCAGATCAAACGGCCGATCGACACACTCTTTCAACCGCTGCGACAGTTCGTTGGCCGCCGGAGCTTCGTGCAGCTTCACGCAACGGGCTGCATCGCCGCTGTCTGCGTAGCTTTGCACCAGGCGACCGTCTTGCGTGTGGAAACTCGCCCGCAACATCGGGTGTCGCTGACGCAGATGCTCAAACGCATACAGCATGTCGTTTAGGTCCAAACGACAGGAAACCTTGGCGATCGACACGACATGCTGCGTGGCGATGTCGTCCATCGGTTGCAGGGCTGCGATCTGTTCCGCCGTCAGAGCAAACGTCTCTTCATGGAACGCCAGGGGATCCAACGGCACATCGCTGGATGCCTCGGTCGCTTCGCCCGCTCCGCTGGTTTGGGAAACATTGGCCGATTCCAACAACTGACGCAGCACAACTTTGGAGAAGTCTTTGATGCTCGAACCACCCAGCACACTTCCCATCGCCAGCGTGACGCCCAATTCGGTCTCGATCCGATTCATCAGATCGATCGCCATCAGCGAATCGAGTCCTAGCGTGGTCAACGACGCTTCGCGATCGACTTGAGCGGCTTCGATTCCAAACACGTCGGCAACTTGGTCGGCGATTAAGTGCTCGACCAAACCGATCTGTTCTTGAGGCGAAGCGGCGATGATCCGCGGTCCCAGCATGCCACCGGCACCGCTGTCGCGTTGGTCTCCGATCACATCGGCGAACATCGGGGCGTTGGCAACCATTGGGCTGAAGCGAGCCAGCGCCGACCAGTCGGCGCGGCAGGCTCCCAATTGCACCGGATTTCGCGACAGCATCTGGCGATAGACGCGAAACGCTTCGTCCATGCTGAACGCTTTCATGCCGATCTTGTCCAGATACTGAGCTGTCTTTTCGTTGCGGTCGACAAATCCAGCTCCCGACAACGCGGTCCAGTTGTAGGTCAGCGCGGGCAATCCCTGCGACTTGCGGTAGTGGGCCAGCGCGTCCAAGAAACAGTTGCCGGCGTTGTAGTTCGCTTGCTTCGCACCCCCAACGACATTCGAGAAGGAGGAGAAGCAAACAAAATGTTCCAGCGGGGCATCGAGTGTCGCTTGATGTAGGTTCCATGCTCCCAGCAGTTTGGGATCCATGACCTTGTTGAAACGTTGATCGTTGAGTTCGACGATAAATTCATCGTCCAGCACCATCGCGCTGTGAATCACTCCTCGCAGCGGAGGCAGTGTTGCGGTGATCTCATCGACGACGCGACGCACGTCATCGGGACAGGTTACGTCGCCGCGCGCGTCGACGACGTTGATGCCCGACGCTCGCAATCGTTCGATTTCGGCAATCGCCGCTTCGTCGCGTGCCCCACTGCGACTCATCAGGACCAGATGCCGGGCCCCATGTCTCGCCATAAACTTCGCGTGTTCCAAGCCAAACCCACTCGCACCACCGACGATCAGGTAACTGGCGTCTTCGCGGAACAGATGAGCGTCTTCGGTGCACGGGCCGATCTCCAATCGATCGACTTCAAACGAAAGGACGTTTTTGCCGATGTGTTTTCCTTGCGCCATGTAGCGGAAGGCGTCGACGACTTCGTTAATCGGGAAAACCGTGTGGGGCAACGGGCGGAAGTCGCCAGCTTCAAAGCGTTCGGACAACTCTGCAAACAGCGACGCGATAAACGACGGCCGATGTTCCAGATGCTGCGCCAGGTCGATCACAAAGTAGGAGATATTATTCCGCAACGCCTCCAGCCCGATCTTGGAATTGCCGTAGACATCGATCTTACCGATCTCCAGGAAGCGCCCAAACGGTGCCAGCACGGAGAAGTTCTTCGGAATGAAGTCGCCCGCCAAGGAATTCAAGACCGCGTCGACGCCGCGGCCGTTGGTGATCGCCATGACTTCGTCGGCAAAGTCCAACGAACGGGAATCCATCACGTGCGGAACGCCCATGTCGCGTAACAGTTGCCGTTTTTCGGGCGTCCCGGCGGTTGCAAAGATCTCCAGGCCAAGGTGTTGAGCAATTTGAATCGCTGCTTGCCCCACACCGCCGGTGCCGGCATGGATCAAGATGCTTTCACCCGCTTGCATATGAGCCAGTCCGCAGATCGCGTATTGAGCTGTCAGGAAGACGGTCGAGAGGGTCGCTGCTTCCTGGAACGAAAGATGATCGGGCATCTTGAAGCACAAGCGGCGATCGATCGTGGTGAACGAGCGGAAGGAATAGGGAGCCATTCCGGCCACCGAATCGCCCACTTTTAGATCGGTCACGCCATCGCCAACGCGAGTGACGGTTCCCGCGAAATCATCGCCAAACCACAGCAGGTCGATCGGGTTGCCGGGATACATTCCCAACGCCTTCATCACGTCGCGGAAGTTGATTCCGCCCGCTTTGACTTCGATCTCGATTTCGCCAGCGGCAGGTTCGCGGCGGCTGGTTTCGTTCAACGATAGATTCGTCAGGATGCCGGGCTTTTCGGTTTGCAGGCGGTAGGCAGCTTTGCCCGCGTCGCTGAACGCATCGCGAGTTCGATTGGCCAGTTGATCCAACGGTACGCGAGCCAAGCGATTGACGTAACGGACGCCGTCGCGATAGGCAACTTCCAGTTCGTCGTTGCCCGACAACACCTCTTGCAACAACCGATCGTGTTCGGTCGATGTAGCGACAGCATCCAGGTCGATGACGGTCCAACGGAACCCTGGGTGTTCGTTGTTGGCAACGCGTGCGAAACCAACGATCGGGGAGGAGGCAAGTTGTGGACAGCTATCGGTTTCGAGAACGCTTTGGGCACCGCGAGTCACAAATCGGACGCGTGGTGGTTGAGCGAACGGACGTCCTTCCAACAGATGGACCAACCGCAACGCATGCAGCGATCCGGTCGCCTGGGCATTGGCCAGATCATCAGCCTGCAATCGTTCGGTTGTGCAATGATCCAAAGACCAACAGTGGACGATTCCCGCCAACGCGTCGACCTGGACTTCGGTGTCGGCCATGATCCGGCGCAAGTCGTCGACCGATTCGGGATCGATCGTGAATCGATCCTTGCCCTCCTTGCTGAACGTGTCCCCAACGCGAACCGAGACCGCTTGATGGCCTTGTGCGGCCAGCGTTTCGCAAAGCTTCTCGCCAACGCCCTGCTGATCGATGAAGACCAGATAGGTCGCTGGTTCGGAAGTGTCGGGCGATGTGGTGTCCGCAGTATCGGCGACTTCGGGCGCAGATTCGGCTTCGGTCACTTCGGGCGCATCCGCCGCGTTGTCGCCCGAATCTTCGGGCTGCCAGCGGAACTGATAATAGCCGTTTTCGATCGCGTCGGGCGACTTCTTTTGCTCCACCAGATCGGCGCGGAAGCCTAAGATGTCGGCGATCCGATTCCCCTGGTCGTCGTAGACAAAGATGTCGGCGTGCAAGCTCTTGCCATCATCGGCGATCTGTTTGGCGTGCGCCCAGAAACGTGTCGGTGGATTTTCGCAGTACATCCGCACGCGACCGATAAATTCGGGCAGGTAGAAGTAATCGGCGGCCTGTTTTTCGGGAGAGATCGTTTGGACGCCTTTGAAGATGTGGAAACAGGCGTCCAAGACTGCGGGATGGATATGGTATTGGTCGACGGTCCGTTCGATCCCCGCCGGCACGATGACTTCGGCCAACGCTTCGCCGGTATCGCGCCAAACGTGATGGATGTGGCGGAACAGCGGCCCAAATTCGTAACCGGCTTCGGCGAATTCACCATAATATTGTTCGTGTTCCATTTGGTCGGGCAAGGCCGCACGGATCTGCTGCAGATCGACAGCCGCCGGTTGCGGTGCCGCCAGCAAGGTCAGTCGGCCTTCGGCGTGCAGTTTCCAATCATCGCGTCGGCCCGTGGAACTGTAGACGCCGTAGCTGCGATCCTTTTCGTGGAAGACAACGCGAACACGTGGAATCCGATCGGCGGAGATAAACATCGCATCTTTGATGTCGACGTTTTCGACGACATACGCCTCGTCGGGGAACAGATGCCGAGCCAACGCCAGACCGATCTCGCAATAGCCCGCGCCGGGGAATACCACTGAACCCCAAAATGAATGGTCCGAGAGGTAGTCGAAGACGGCTAGGTCCAGCGCCGATTCCCAGGTCGGTTCGGGCGCGATCACGCGGCGTCCCAACAGCGGATGGACGTCGGGCTGTAACCACAACAGATTCATATCGTCGGGGCTGAGCCAATTGCGTTGGTGATGCCACGGGTAGCGGGGCAATTTGACCAAGTGCCCCGGCGTTTGGTTGACCGCGGCCCAATCGATCTCGATTCCAGAGCAGTGCAGCCCGGCGACGTTGCTCAGCAGATGTTCCGATTCATCGGTGTTGCGGCTCAACGAATGATAGATCGTTCCCTGTTTGCCTTGGTCGGCGAAACATTGATTGATCGAACTGAGCAGTGCTGGATGTGGTCCGATTTCCAGGAACGCTTCGGAACCGGCGGCGATCAGATGCTGGATCGCGGTGCTGAAGAGGACTGGATAGCGGACGTTCCGCCACCAATATTCTGCATCCATCAACTCGCCGGCCAATTCGCTGGCGGTGACGGTTGAAACCAGCGGAATCTGCGCAGGCCGCGGCTGGATATCGGCTAACGATTCCAGCAGTTCCGCGCGGATTGGTTCCATCTGATGCGTATGGAAAGCGTAATTGACTCGCAACCAACGCATGAACGTCCCCGATTGCTCAAGCTCTTGAGCGATCGTTTCCAACGGCTCGGTGTCGCCGGCCAGCGTGACGAGATTGGAACTGTTGATCGCCGCGACTTGAACGCGATCGTATCGATCGCCGATCCGCTGTCGCGCCTCGGCTGCCGAGAGCCCAACGGCCAGCATCCGGCCGGTTCCCCCCGTCGTGTCTTGCAAGCGGCTGCGGTGGTAGATCACCTTGACCGCATCGGCAAGGCTGTAGACGCCGGCACAATAGGCGGCGGCAACTTCACCAACGCTGTGCCCGACCACCTTCGATGGCGTTACGCCCCAAGACTTCCAGAGTTCCACTAGCGCGACTTGCAACGCAAAGATCGCGGGCTGAGCGATCGCGGTTTGATTGATCTTCGAATCGGCTTCGTCCCGCTGCATCTCGGTCAGCAACGACCAACCGGCCAGCGGTTGCAACAGCGCATCGATGCGTTGGATCGTCGCCCGGAAGTGCGGTTCGCGGTCGAGCAGCTGGCGCCCCATGCCCCACCACTGCGCACCTTGTCCGGTAAATACAAAAACGGGTTTGTCGTGAGGCCCGGTTGTTTTTTCGTGGACAAATCCAGTAGCCCCACGCGGATCATCCAACCAGGATCGCATGCGATCTTGCATCGTTTTGCTGTCGGCAGCGGTGAAGACCAAGCGGTCGTGATGCTGTTCCTTGCGGCTGCCCGCGGAGTAGCAAACGTCCTCCAACGGTAGCGACGGATCGTCTAACAGATCGATGAAGGATGCGACGTAGCTTTTCAACGCCACCTCATCGCGAGCCGAGATCGGCAACAAGCAAGGTCGATCGGCCAAGACTGTTGTCGCACGGCTGGCAGCTCCATTGGTCGCACCGTTTGCCGCGTCATGAGTCGCGCCGTTGCTCGATCCGTTTTTCTCGTGTCCATTGGAATGCGAATGCAGTTGCTGACGAGGCGCGGTGCGAGCCAGCGATGGCTTGGCCGGCGGCGGAGCGGCTTCCAAGACGACGTGCGAATTTGTACCACCAAACCCAAACGAATTGACAGCCGCGACGGGCAGTTGCGAATCGTAATGTGGCAGCGGTTGCAGATGTGTCGCGACTTGCAGTTGTAATTTGTCGAAGGGGATGTTGGGGTTGGGCGTTTCAAAATTCTGATTCGGCGGCACTTGGTCCTTATGCAAGACCAACGCAGCTTTGATCAGACCGGCGATCCCCGAACCAGCTTCCAAGTGCCCGATGTTCGTTTTTACCGACCCCAGCAGGCAGGGTTGGTCGGCGGGGCGGCCTTTCGACAAAACGTTGCCCAATGCCGTCAGTTCGATCGGATCTCCGACCGAGGTTCCGGTTCCATGAGCTTCCATGTAAGCGACGCGATTTGGGGCGAGACCGGCTTCGCTGTAGGCCTGACGCAACATCTCCGACTGGCCATCGACTCCAGGAACCGTCATCGACGACGTGTGCCCGTCTTGGTTGACTACGGCACCACGAATCACCGCGTAAACCGAATCGCCGTCGGCGATCGCTTGGCGGAGCGGTTTGATATAGACCATGCCTGCCCCTTCGCCACGGACGTACCCATTGGCACGGGCATCAAACGCAAAACATTGTCCATCGGGGGAGAGCATCGATGCGCGGCTGAAGCCCATCGTGGCGTGAGGCGTGATGATCGAATTAACACCGCCGGCCAACGCGCCGGTCGATTTTCCCGCCCAGATGCTCTCACAGGCCAGGCTGACCGCGACCAACGCCGACGAACAGGCGGTGTCGACCGAGACGCTAGGGCCCTTGAGATCCAAAAGGTAGGAGACGCGATTCGATGCGATGCTCAACGTGCAACCGCTGTTGGTATGCACGTCGGCACTCACGTCTTCGGACATTTGAATGCTGGCGAAATCGTGGCTCGCCACGCCAACAAAGACGCTCGTTTGGGATCCCTTCAGTTTCCCTGGGGCGATTCCCGAATCCTCGATCGCTTCCCATGCCGTCTCCAACAGCCAACGTTGTTGTGGATCCATTCGCGATGCTTCGCGCGGCGAGACGCCCCAGAACAGCGGATCGAAGTTCTCGATCCCATCGATAAATCCACCCCAGCGGGTAACCATCCGATTGGCGACATCGTTCTTCTGGTGGTAGTAGTGTTCGCGATCCCAGCGCGTCTCGGGGACCTCGACAATTCCCGAACGCCGCTCGGCGATCAAACTCCAGAAGCTTTCAACATCGACAACCCCACCAGGCAACCGACAACCAATGCCTACGATTGCTAGTGGTTCACCTTGATGAGAGTTGACCGTGGAATCAGCATTCATATCTAAAAAAACCTGTCGTTTTTGAATCGCAGTTATGAGAAATCTATCCGCACCGAGAGTGGGTACCGATGGCTGTTGCTGTCGCATACCCCCCAGGCCCTCTATTTTAACTCCCGGGGTGCGGGCATACAATTGGGAACTTCTGTAATGCCGAATTGGTGGCGCCTCGTTTGCCGAGGCGTATGCGGGTGCACACGGGAAAGCACTCAGGTGGTTCTGTTTCACGCTCTGTAAGTGGCATCCGGGAGGCGTTTAAGGCGAGGCTGCGGCGTTCGGAAACGATTAACGTCGCGGTAGAAACGCATTTCCCATGCGGCTGGAAATGATCGCCGGCAGGACCACGAGATCGCCTACCAACGCAGTAGCTAGCATGCTAGACATCAGCCAAGCGAAACGAGAGATTGGGGCGAATGGGCTGAGGGCGTAGACCAGCAATCCCAGCCCACAGATCAAAGAGGTTTGCAGCATCGCCCGACTGCAGTGCCGGTAGGCGTAGACCAACGCATCGTGTTTGGTCAGTCCGCTAGAGGCGCCACGTCGGAACCAGGTTACAAAATGCAGCGTATCGTCGACGGCGATCCCCATCGCTGCGGTGATCGTCATCATCGATCCAATCTCGACTTTGACGCCCAACCAGCCGAGCAGTCCAAACAGCAGCACTGCGGGGAAGACGTTCGAGATCATCGCCAACAAGCCGGCGACAACGCTTCGCATCGTGACCATCATCGCGA
Organism: Rosistilla oblonga; assembly: GCF_007751715.1. Lineage (NCBI taxonomy): Bacteria > Pseudomonadati > Planctomycetota > Planctomycetia > Pirellulales > Pirellulaceae > Rosistilla > Rosistilla oblonga. Next base: position 1,383,880 of record NZ_CP036292.1, read on the forward strand.
CTGCAATCAGGGCAAACGCTGTGATAAAGCTGCGGGCCATATCGTCCAGCAACTGTTCCTGCGACTTTTGGATCAGCGGCATGCTGCCACAGACAACGCTGCGAATGTCTTGATCGCCAGCCCGTTCGTCGATCACCTCGGCGATCGCCGCCTTCAATTCTCGCCCGATCCGTTCCAAGTCGATCTCTTCGGAGGTCGGCACCCTTGCGCTGATCCGCCACAACTCTTCCTGCGGGTTGTCTTGGAAGTATTGCATTTCGCGATACATCTCCCGCAGCGATTCAAACCGCCGCTCCAACACAATTCGCTGAGCGATCTGGCCGATACCTCGCGTCCCCGATCGGAAGGTGTCGGGATAACCTGGCGAGAAGTTGACTGCCGATACGGTCCCACCGATGCCGTCGACTTGCATCGCTGCATGCTGCACCTTGCGAACCATGTTCATTCGGTCGAGCATCGGCGTCCGGCTGGTGCTCGCTTCGATGGACGACTTCGGGATTCGAAGCACGATTTCGACGGGCGTAAGTGGGCCGATCTGAGTTTCAAACCATTCGTAATCCTGCAGGATCTTGGCGCCGGGCGAAAACAGATCGTGGACCCTGGCTGTCGATTGCAGCCGCGTGATGCCAGCGATTCCGGCCGCCATCGTCACTGCGGTGATCAGCAGGATCGCAGGCGACCAGCGGGCAATTCGATCGACCACGCCTTGAAATGCAAAGCCTTGATCCTCGCCGGCCCCAGTCGCCAGCTTCGCCGCCCAACGCCGCGGCGACCACAGTTCCAACTGGCACGGAAACAAAAGAAACAGGATCCCCGTTCCCAGTACGACGCCGACGGCGGCAAACAGTCCAAACTTCTGGATCGGCAGCAGGAAGCTAGTGACCAGGGAAATCAGTCCCAGGCTGGTCGTCAGCGACGACAGCCAGCAGGGCGCAAATGCATGCCGAATCGCTTTGCTTGGTGCTCCTTGCAGCCCTTCGCTGGCGACGACATCGCGGTAGATGTTGACCAGATGCACACCGGTGGAAATGCTGAGCACGAAGACCAACGAGGGGACCATCAGCATGACGCTGTCCATCGTCGATCCGGCAAACGAAATCAACGCCAGGCTAAGCATCTGGCAATAAACGGCGTTCATGAAGACAAACGCGCTGATTGCGATGCTGCGAAAACTGAGATAAAGGACAACGCAACCGATCGCATAACAGACGATCGTATACCACTCCATATTTTTCTGGCTGGCCTCATCGATTGCGACGCCATCGTAGGTCGATCCGGCGATATGAATCTGGTCGCTTGGCAAACCGACAACCCGCTTGGTCGTCTCGCGAACGTGAGCCAACATCGCATCGCGCAACTGCCACCCTTCAGCCGTTAGCATCAGCACAACCGAACTGATCACCGGATCTCCCGCCGCCTTGGGCGCACCGACGATCCAACCATTAAGGCGCGCAATCGCTTGCGATCTCTTAAGCGACAGCGGATTGTCGGTCAATTGCTTGACCAGATCGTTGCCCGACGTGACATACCGAAACAACCGAATCTGCCTTTGGCCTGCGATGTCGACAGGTTGCTGCAGTAGCTCCGTCAGCTCTGCCTGCCGCGGATCGTCCAGATGACAACCGTCCCAACTGAGTATCAGAACGTCGTCGCTAACGAATTGCTGCGAAAACCAAGCCAGATCCTTGGTCTCTTGGAACCGCTCGGGCAACCAGTCCTCGGGGCGGTTCGAATTGGTCGCCAAGGCGTCGATCGCGCCACGAGCGATCGGCAGCAAACCGAGCAACGCCAACAACAGGATGACGATTCGATAACGGTTAAAAATGTGAGACCTCATCATGCCCCAATTGGAAGCTAGTCTTGGACCATACGGACAGGGCTAAGATAATAGGCGATAATTTGGGGAAGGGTAAGCAGTTCAGCGGTCAGCAGCTGGCCCAGCGGAAGCGCGAGCGTGGTTTAGGTGCCCCGGCCCAAAAACGGAACGACCAGGTGTTGCAGAGCGATCGCCGCCAGTTCGGCGTTGACATCTTCCGTCGTTGGCGATTCGAGCGTGTCGGTCACCTCATCGGCGATCAGTTGAGCGAACCGCAGCCGCGCTGCCTCCAGCGTAATTCGAAATTTTTGGGGTGTAACCTGCGTTTCGAATTTGTTGCCAACACGAACCGCCAGCATCGACTCGGTGTCGTCGGGCTGCTCCGTTGCCAAGCGAAGTGCACTGTACTCAAAATTGCCGGGATTGGCGTGTTCGAATCGCTCCAATGCCCGCCATACGCGAGCCAGCAGACATTCCCGCCAGTTATCCAGCCAGGCCGGATCATCGACCTGCATCTGATCGATCGGCGGGACCACCTCCGACGGTTCGCGTCGATATTGTGCCGTCGCCGCCCCTCGAGCCGAACGCAACAGGTAATCGCGTAGACGCCCCTTTTCCGACTCGCCAAACCCCTTCGACGCGAGATGTCCCAACAGCAAGACCAACGATTTGTCGGCCGCTTCGCCATCGCCCCACAGATCGATCAGGTAGTTTCGCATCGCGGTGATGTAACGCATCGTGTAGCCGCCGGCGCTGTCGGCTTGCGACCAACGGGTCGATTGCCGCGCCAATTGGATCGTTCGATCGGTTGGGTGCGATGGGGACATGATCTGCTATTGAACCTTCAGGTGAAGGCGAGGGACTTTGTCGACGTCAGTTGATTCTTTGGAAAAGAATATTGTATTTTCGGCCTGCTTGCTGTGGCTGACCACGACAAACGTCACCTCGGGATCGGGGAACGTCAGTAGGAACGCATCCAGTTCGTCGCCGAAAAAACGGACGTTGTCGTTCGCCTTGTCGGCCAATCGCCCCTCGGTGTTGTCGATCGTGGTGCTGCACAGATACTTCGCTTTGCCAAGGTTCTGAGCCGTCGGAGAGTTCTTCCAGACCAGCGCTCCCTCCCCCTGCTCTTTCCACTGGCTAGCTTGTTGAGCGTCGAGCCCGTACAGGCGAAGTTCCAGTTTCGCCGCCGCGCCTCCTTTGACAGCGAGACTGATGACCGCGTCCTGCAGTTTGGCCAACGGGTGCTCCCAGCGGCTGACGTCGAACCTTAAATAGATGTACTGCAGCGAGCCGTCCGTTTTTTCAGGCAACTGCACCGACAGCAAATCCTGTTGGCCACGCGATTTGTCGTCGCCACGGACAACCGTCGTGTCGGCGCCGGTTCCCGAGCGTGTTGTGATCTGTTGGAATCCCGACAGCGGGCCGCTGGAATAATCGGCGGCCACCGAAATTTGAGCGGCAACTTGCGAGCTCAGTTGGTCGTCGGGAGTCATCAGTCGCAGGAAGAGATCGTAAGTTCCCGGCGGCAGATCTTCGCTTTCAAACCGCGCCAACATCTCCAACGACTTGCCTGGTGGAGGAATCCGAGCGCCGGCGACCCGCAGCGGGAACATCGTGGCCGGCCGCTCGCTGCCGCCGGATTGCGGTTTTAAGAAGACTCGGGCCTTGGCCGCGACACCCGCTTTGCCGGCCAGGATTGCGGGATCGACTTGGCGATTGGCTGCCGTATTCACCAAACGGAATCGAATCAGCCCCGACTGTCCCACCGTGATCCGATCGGATTCCAAAGTCACCGCCTCCATCTTCAATGGCGCAAGCATCTCGGTCGTCACGACAACCGGTTTGGCCTTGAGCGGTTTTGTCGGCGGTGCGGCGACGTTGTTTCCCGATTCCGGTGGGCTCGACTTGGGCCGCATCGCAACGATTCCCACCACCACAGCCAACAAAGCTGCGGCGATCGCCCCCGCGGCGAGCGGGATATTTGAGCGGCGGTTTTTCGTCGAACGCAAAGGACGTGTCGGTGGTGTGTCTTGAATCGTGATCTCGACCGGCAGGCTTTCGTTCGACGTCTCGGTGGCAGCAGCGGAAGGAGACGCCGGTTCATCGGTCAACGACTTCAGTTCCTCCAACAACGCGTTGGCGCTCGGCGGTCGATCCTTGGGCTCTTTTGAGAGCAACCGGTCGATGAGGTCCGACAGTTGAGGCGGAACATGTTCGACGAACTCGTTCAGCGAACGCGGCGAGTGGGCGATGATGGCGATCAACATCATCGCCACATTGGAATAGCGAAACGGCAGCTGACCGCTGCACATCTCGTACATCACGATCCCCAAACTGTACAGATCCGAGCGGTCGTCGACAGGTTCGTCGGCAGCTTGTTCGGGCGAGAGATAGCCGGGCGTGCCGACGACTGCGCCGCGACGCGACAGCGAATCGACGGGACCTGTCATCGCCGCTAGACCGAAGTCCAAGATCTTCGGCCGCCCCTTTTCGGCTTCGATCCAGATGTTCGCCGGTTTGATGTCGCGATGGATGATCCCCTGCTGATGCGCCGCGCCGAGCCCACGCGCGACCTGGCGTCCGATCGCGATGATCTGTTTCGTGTTGAACTTGTAGCCTTTGCGCAAGACCTGTTCGAGCGATTGGCCTTTCAGCAGCTCCATCGCCAAGAAAGGTGTGTTGTTCTGTTCATCGACCTCGAAGATCGTCGCCACATTGTCGTGGTGCACCGCCGCTTGAGCGCGGGCTTCGCGGACGAACCGATCCCGCGCATGCTTCGACGCCGCAATCCGCTGGCTCATCACTTTTAACGCGACTTTGCGCTGCAGCCGTTGGTCCTCGGCCAGAAAGACCTTCCCCATTCCCCCTTCGCCGATCAGCTCCAAAACTCGATACGCCCCCAGCCGCCCAAGCTCATCGGGCAGTTCTGGCGGTGACAAATACGGATAATCTTCGGAACGCGTGCTCATCCGCATTTTGGGGTGATCGAGATCGGGACGCTTGCCGTGGCGTTGGGCATCAAATCCCCAGACTAAGTCCCGCATCGGCCCTGTTCAACGGTAGAAATGCTCTGCCGGAGTAATTCTTCCGGTGCCCTCCCTCTCGATCGGACTCCGCTCGATCGTTCTCCTGGTGCAACCGGCTGGGCACCGTCGATCCGATCATCGCGGTTACGACTGAACCGGTGCCGTCGGGCGAGCTCATCGGGCGTCCCAGTTAGATCGCTCAGGCGGCTCGTTCAACCTGCGGGAATCCAGCCAGCCGAGTCCGAGTGCGTGTCGCTTTAAAAACACGTTGTGGTTTGGTCGGCATGGATTATGGCAATATCTCCCGTCCCGGTAGCGATCGTTGGAAACATTGGTTCAGCCGACCCTCGCATCACTCGACTACTTGCGACTTCGCCCGCAGCCGAGAGTTTCTCAAATCGCATTGGGCTCGGTTTGCAGGGCGCCCCAAAGCGCTTGGATCGCAAGCTCTGTCTCCTGCAAGCTCGCCGCTCCGCCAAGGCAGACTCGGAGCGCTTCGGGTGCTTCGATATCGACGCAGAAGCGATCCGATGCCACCACGCCCAACGCATAGCCGCGCATCCAATCGACAAGATGGGCCCGCGTCCAGGGTTTTTTCAAACGGATCCAGGCGTGAAAAGCATGTTCATCGGTTTGCACGATGTCGGCCGGCAGGTAGCGTTTGAGCAACCGCTGTCGCGCCCGGGTCGACGATCGCACCGATGCCAACACGGCGTCGGCCAGTCCCGATTCAATCCAATGAGTTGCCAAAGTGGCGCAGACCGGCGACGCCATTACGGAAACCGCTCGCAGCGCCGACAGCACGCCGCTGGCCCGTTGGTCGCGTGGGGCAACCAGATACGCGATCCGCAACCCCGGTGCCAAACACTTGGCTAACGTCGTCACGTAGAATGTGATCTCGGGGGCTAGCGCGGCAAACGGCGGTGGGCCGGCTGTCGGCAGCATCCCGTAAGCATCGTCTTCGATAATTGCGATCCCATGTTTGCGAGCGACCTGCACGATCTCGCTGCGGCGCTGGATCGGCATCGTTTCAACCGTTGGATTGCGAAGCGTTGGATTGACGTAAACCACACGCACCCGATTTTCTCGGGCCGCTCGATCGAGCGCCGCTGGCAACATCCCGTGAGCATCTCCAGGCAGCCCCATCAAGCGGCGGCGCAGCGTCGATGCGACTTCTTTGATTCCCGAATACGTGATCTGATCGCACCCGATCACATCGTCGGGCGATCCGATCTTGGCGACAATCGCTCCCAACGCAACATGCGCTCCCGCCGTCACGTAAACAGCTTCGGGACCGGCATCGATCCCGCGATTCGAAAGCCACCGGATCGCGGCGGCGCGATCGCGCATCGATCCGCCCAGCGGTTGGTATCGCAACACCGAAGGCATCGATTCGGAAACCACTTGAAACGAATCGGCGATCGCCGTCAGTACATCGGGATCGGCGACATCGGGCGGTTGATTCATGGATCGATCCGCGAGGTCAAATTGCCGGCCGACGCGGGTCGGTTGCGGCGAACTGCGGCGGACAAACGTCCCCGCCCCGACTCGAGCTTCGACCAGCCCGCGTCGCGCCGCTTCGGAGTATCCGCGGGCGATTGTGGTCACGTCCAAATTCAAGCGTTTGGCAAGCGTCCGTTGCGTCGGTAAATGGTCGCCACCTCGCAACCTCCCGTCTTGAATATCGGCAGCGATCGCTTCGGCCACAGCCAAATAGATCGGGATGTCTGGGCGCTCGACATCGGGCAACCAGTCGTCTCGTCGCTGCGATGTTTTGTTCTTCACAACCATCCCTCTCTCGAACCCGTGAACGCCAATTGGCCGGAAGTGCGTGGCTCCTAGCCTAGATGAATAGCCATTCAATCGCTAGCAGCTTCTGTGTTGTAAATCGCAACTAAAGTGAACGTTGCACCAGTCGAGTTTCAATTGCGCGGTTGATTTGCCTATTGATTGACTGCATCCAAAAGGTCGATTGAATGGATTGCTAACGATCTGCCAAAGCTAGATTGACGGGGCGGCTGCGGTGGAGCATTACTACTTCCATGAGCACCCATTCACCCGATCCGACCACGACTTCCAAGCCCAAGCTGACTCGCGATGAACAGATCAAGGCGGACAGCCAATATCTCGCTGGGGAGATCGCCCAAGAGTTGGCCGACGAATCACCGAGCTTTGGGACCGAGACGCTGAAGCTGCTGAAGTTCCACGGCACCTACCAACAGGACGACCGCGATCAACGCAGCGTGCTCCGCAAACAGGGAAAGGAGAAGGCGTTCTCGATGATGGTCCGCTGCCGGATTCCTGGCGGTCGGTTGACGCCGCGACAGTTTCTCGCACATTTGGATATCTGTGACCTTCTGGGCAATTCGACCATGAAGATCACCACGCGTCAGACGATCCAATTGCATGGTGTCGTGCGACGTGACTTGCAGCAAACCATTCGCAAGATCAACGCAATCGGACTATCGACACTCGCTGCCTGCGGGGATGTCAATCGCAACGTGATGTGCTGCCCTCGCAAGCAAAACGATCCCGTTCATCGCGAACTCCAACGCCTTGCGGATGCCTTGGCTGTCTCGCTCGCTCCGCAAACATCCGCTTATCACGAACTGTGGGTCACCGACGTACAAACGGGGGAACGCATGTTCGCATCCCACACTCCCAGCGATCCGTCCGGGGATGAAAGCGAGGGCGGAGCGGAGGCACCATCAAATGTCGAGCCGCTGTATGGGCCGACCTATCTGCCGCGAAAATTCAAATGTGGGATCGCATTGCCAGCGGACAACTGCATCGATATCTACACCCAAGACCTTGGCTTCCTGGCAGTCGTTCGCGACGGACGCGTGATCGGATACAACGTGTTGGTCGGGGGCGGAATGGGGACCACGCCCAGCCAAAAGAAGACCTATCCAGCGGTTGCCAAACGGATGGCGTTCTGCACCGCGGAACAAGCTGTCGACGTAGCGAAAGCTGTTTTGATCGTGCAACGCGACAATGGGGATCGAAGCGATCGAAAGGTCGCCAGGATGAAGTATCTTGTCGACCGTTGGGGAATCGAAACGTTTCGCCAGCATGTCCAGCGTCTGCTTAACTTCCCGTTGGGAGATTGCACCGAGGATGATGTCCAGGACGTCGACGATCACATGGGCTGGCAAGCTCAGGACGATGGGCTCTTCTCTTACGGGGTGAGCATCGAAAACGGGCGAGTCAAAGATCAAGCCGCCAAGCAACTGAAAACCGGGCTGCGAGAGATCGTCAACTATCTGGGAACGGAGGTTCGTTTGGCGGGGAACCAGAGTCTGATCTTCTGCGACATCCGCCCCGACCAACGCCAACGCATCGCCGAGATCCTGGTTGCCAATGGGATTCGCCCGACCGAAGAGGTAAGCATGGCGCGACGGTACGCGATGGCTTGCGTGGCACTTCCGTCGTGTGGTTTGGCGATTACCGAAGCCGAACGGCGACTGCCGGGATTGATCGACGACCTGGAACGCGAACTCGCACGTCTGGGGCTGTGTGCCAAGCGGTTCACGATCCGCATGACCGGTTGCCCCAATGGATGTGCCCGCCCCTACGTCGCCGATATCGGCTTGGTTGGCAAAGCGGTCGATCGCTACACGATCTACGTTGGCGGAACCTTGCTTGGAACGCGGTTGGCTTTCATCTATCGCGACATGGTCGCCGCGTCGGACCTGGTGCCTCAGTTGGTCCAGCTGTTCACAGCCTACAAACATCACGCCAGCGATGGCGAAAGCTTTGGCGATTTCTGTAATCGATTCGGTGATGGGCTCGCGGCGATCGTCGACGACACCGCAGCGAGTCTAACTGTCGACGGGCCTACATCGATTTAATGCAGCAGCAAACGGCAGCAAGTCTCTCCACGGCTCGCTTCCTTTCGGATAACTCAGGAGCAAACAATGGAACAACTAAAAGGTTTGTGGCGCGACACGAAATACCTGTGGCTCGGGTTTGCGTTTGCCAGCGTCGCATTTGCTGCGTTTGGATCCTGGTACCACTTGGCCGTGATCCCCTGCCTGCCCGTCTGTTTCACCTATTTCGCATGGATGCGGTACGACGAAAACGGCAAACCCAAAAACGATTTCAACGGCGCCGACCATTAAACAGTGGTTGCAAGCCTGCGGAATGGCGTCGACGCCCGCTTCGTGGGAGCGTCCGGATGCCTGGCGATGCCGTTATTCGCAGTTCTCCGACCCGTGGGCGTTTCTTGCTCGCTCGCGGTGTCATCGCTGGCAAGCCGAATCCAAAATCTTCGGCCGTCCCTTTTCGGCTTCGATCTAGATGTTCGCCGGATTGGTTTCCCGGTGGATGATCTCGTGCTGATCCGCCGCGCCGAGCCCACGCGCGATCTGGCGTGCGATCGCGATGATCTGTTTCGCGTTGAACTTGTAGCTTTTCCGTAAAACCTTTTTCGAGCGATTATCCCTTCAGTAGCTCCATCGCCAAGGAAGGTGTGTTGTTCTGTTCATCGACGCCGCAATCTGCTGGCTCATAACTTTTGAAGCGACTTTGCACTGCAGCCGTTGGGGCTTTCGGCTGGAATGACCTTCCCCATTCTCACTTCGCCGATCAGCTCCAAAACTAGATACGCCCCCAGCCGATCAAGTCGCTCGCAGTAATCTACTCGCCTTCTCAGGCGGCCCCCCAACGCTTGGCTTTTTGCGTAGCGTTTCAGCGATTCGAGTCGCTATCCGTTCCGCATTCGAATTGTAAACGCGGCCTGTGGATCGCAATGTAATAACGCACGCCTGGCCTACCAATGTGTGGTGCCTGCGCTGGCGTACTGTGACAAGAAACCGGACGCGGTGGTCGTGGAGATTTTGTCGAGTTTATTTCACTTCCTGGCAAACCCTGGCGGCGCCGGAGGGACGCTGTGAATAACTTGTTGTGGGGCGACGAGGTTATCGGCAGAGGTTGATGAAGCACGTCATTGGACGCATGCGGCAACTTCCAATTGCAAATTTACAAGGACGTTCCCATGAACAATACGAGTCGCAAATCTCGACGCGTTAGAAAATCAAAGTGGTGGTTGTCGATGTTGCTCGCGACCGGACTGCCAGCCGTGTGTGCGCCCAACCAATCCGAGGCCCAACAATATGGAGCCCGTTACGGACTGGGGCACGTTGCCGGCGAGGGTGTCGGTCTGGACGATGGTTACACGCGGATCGGCGCGTTTGTTCCGCTGATGCAACCCAGCAGCGATGTGCTGTTTTTCACCGATACTCAACTGCTCCTTTATAACGAACAAACCGAAGCCAAAGGGGGAAATTTGGGGGGCGGTGTTCGCTATTTCGACGCGACGATGAATCGCATCTTCGGCGGATACACGTATTACGATTACCGCGATCGCGACATCGCGCAATACCATCAGGTCGGCTTCGGTTTTGAGACGCTAGGGTCGGTCTTCGATGCCCGGATGAACGTCAACTTGCCAACCAACACCGACGTGCAACAGGTCTCGACGGGGCTGTTGGGGACACCACGTTTCGGAGGTGCCGCGGGGCAGAACATCATCGTTGGAGTCGAAGGTTATCAGCAGGCATTGACCACGATCGACGGCGAGATGGGAGGCCTGCTGTACGGGGAGGATGCCTTCCAGATCAAGGCATTTATTGGTGGATATGGCCTGTATGGTCAGGATACAAGCGAAGCGGGCGTGAAGGGGCGGTTGGAGTTCCGCGTCAACGATACCGCTTGGGTAAACGGCTTTCTGCAAAACGATGGCCTGTTCGGTACGACGGGGGGAATGTCGGTCGAATTCCGATTTGGACGTGGCAATCCGGGCAGCTCGTTGCAAAGCGTTTCGAACCGGATGAACGATCCGGTCCATCGACGCAATCACATCGCGGTCCACGATACGTACCAGGACATCCTGGCAACCGCCGCTGGCAACGCGATTACGGTGTTGCACGTCGACAGCAATTCCGCGGCAGGCAGCGGCGGCGTGTTTGATCCGGTCAACACGTTGGCGGCTGCATCGAACCAGCCGCAAGATATCGTGTTTGTGCACGGCGACAGTGTCTTTGATGGCGAATCCATTCTCGTCAGCACCGAAGGGCAGAGGTTGTTGGGGGAAGGTTTTGCCCACAGCTTTGTTAGCGATCAGGGCTCGTTTTTGCTGCCGCGAGTTAATCCAAACGCTGCGACGCCGCGGATTATCAACGCCCCGGACACTGCGATCACGGTGGCGGCCGACAACGTGGAGGTGGCCGGTTTTGCGATCGCCGACACCGGCAGATTTGGCATCTTTGGTGATGGCGTCAGCGGCTTTGACGTCCATAACAATACGATTGAGCGGTCTTTTGTTGGCGTCTTTTTCGACAACGTCAACGGGACCGGTTCGATCCAGAGCAACACTGCCAACAACAATCAATTCTTAGGGATTTCAGTGGTGGGGAATATGACCGGTGATATTGCGAATAACACCGCGAATGACAACTCGGGCCCAGGGTATGCGTCTGGCATCGTGGTGGATGGCAATTTGGACGGCAATATGATCTTCAACACCACCAACGGCAACCAAGGGATAGGGATTGTTGTCACCGGTAACGTGACAGGTGACCTGGCGGCCAACACCGCCAACAATTCGGATGGGGGATCGGGTATCGTGGTTCAGGGCAGGGTCAACGGCCTGGTGCAAGCCAACTCGGCGAACAACAACGAGCGATACGGCATGGAGATCGGCGGGGATGTGATCGGCGATGTGCTGGACAACGTCACTAACGAAAACGGCGATGGCGGCTTGTTCATCGAAGGTCAATTGCTTGGCTCGCTCGCTCGCAACGAGGCCAACGATAATCTGAGTTCGCTGGGGCTGTTGCAAAGCGGCAGCGGGCTGTTTGTCCTAGGCGGTGTGGAAGGCGATATCGTCGAAAACTCGACAAACGCCAACGCCGTCGACGGGATGTTTATCCGCAGCGATGTGACCGGCGATGTTAGTGGCAATTGGTCTCAAGAAAACGGCGGCAACGGAATCACAATCGTTGGCGATCTTACGGGAGATATGAACAATAACAACGCGGTCTTGAACGCTCAAAATGGTGCGCGTGTGCTGGGCAGCCAGACGGGCAATGTCGTCGGCAATACATTTGACGACAACGGAAACGGATTGTTCATCAGCGGAAGCCTGGTCGGCGAGGTTCGCGACAACATCGCCAGCGGAAACAACGATCAAGGCATCGATATCGCCAACAACCTGACAAGCACTGCTGTCACTGGCAATATGACAAATCGCAACCTCGGTCATGGCTTCCGCGTGGGAGGCGATGTTCTGAGAGCCGCTCCGGGAAATCCGGTGGTCTTCGAAAACAACCAGGCCAATGAGAACCGGAACAACGGATTCGAGTTTGCGGGAAACGTTGACGCAGTGATTCGTGATACGGTTGCCAATGACAACGGTGGGCATGGTCTGCGAGTGGGAGGACTCGCAGTTGGGCAAGTAATCCAAAATCAAACCAACGCCAATGGTGGATCGGGAATGCGTTTTGAAGGCGATGTCGCAGGCCTAGCAGCTCCAGGCTCGGCGCCTCTCGCGTTCGCATCCAACGAAGCAAACGGAAACGGCACCGCAGGACTCCACAATGGGATTCATGTTGGTGGCGGTGTCTATGGCTTGGTGGCGGGTAACGTCACCAACGATAACAGTGTCAATGGCTTCCAAGCCGGAGACGTTGCCGGAGAATATTTCTACAACAACACTGCGAACAACAATCAGTTCAATGGGATCGTCTTGGAAGATGTCAATGTTCCCGGCGCGGGACGATTTTCGCTTAACACCGCCAACGGCAACGGCGGCGACGGAATCCGAATGAACGACACCAACGCCACGATCAGCAACAACACGGCCAGCAACAATGGCGACGACGGGATCGATGTTGACGGCACACTCTTTGCCGCACCAGGGCCCAATACTTTGCTTGGCAACGGAGACGCCGACGGTGGCGATCTCGATAACAGCGGATTCGAAGGAGATCAGCCCGGCGAATAGTTGCTCCTCTTGAATCGCTTCAGATATCGTTCGTGAGTGAACGTGACTGCAGGGGGCTCCGCGAAGATTTCGCGGGGTCCCCTGTCTCTTATTTACAGCACCAGTTAATCTGCGCGGATTGTTGTTAATCACACCTTCTGGTATCACAACCATTGCCGTCACAACAGCGAGCCTCATCAAGATCCATTAATTTCGAATATTCATGAATAGGCTGACAAAATCCACGCGAGCGTGGAGCGACTTGATGCAGGATGTGCGTTCGGGCGATCCCGCTGCATTGGACGAATTACTTGCTTTGACTGGCCACTATTTGAATGAGGCCTCGGCGCGTTACCCATTGCCAGCAAACATTCGGTCCAAGTTGAGCGATTCCGATCTGGTGCAAAACACCCTGCTGGAAATCGCTCAAGATCTCGCCAAATTCCGCGGTACAAACCAAGCCGCATTTCTGGACTGGGCTCAACGCACGCTGCGGAACAATTTTGTCGATGCGCGACGCAAGTTCCACGATGCCGAACGACGCGACGTGCGGCGCGAAGTCGAACTCGAGTCGGGACTTTTCCATCGCGAGGGTTCGCCAAGCAGGATCGTGAAGAGAGCCGAACGCGATGAACAACTGGAACAGGCGATCGCAGCGCTCCCCGATCGCGCTCGCAAAGTGATCGAATTGCGCAACATCAAAGGGATGAGCTGGGAAGCGGTTGGCGACCGATTAGACGTTTCCGCCGATGCGGCCCGAAAATTGTGGACCCGCGCCGTAAAACGCCTCCAAGAAATATTGGCAGTTCAGGAGAGTAGCTTTGGCTAACCCCGCCGCCGATGGCGACGACCCCGTCCGTCCGGCAAGCGATCGACAGTTCGACGAATCTGCAAGTTCCGAAGACCCACGCCGCGATTCCTCTTTCACCGAACCAGCGTCCGATGAATTCGACGAAAACGACGAACAATTCAGGGCCGTCGTGCAACGTCTGCAGCGTCGCTGGCCGCAGGATGCAAAGACCGATTATAAATTCGAGACGATCGATCATTCCGAATTGAGAATCGCGAACTACGCATCGGGAACAAAGGTCGGTCGATTTATCCTTGAGCACAAAGTGGGGCAAGGAGGTTTTGGGATCGTCTTCAAAGCGATCGACCCGCAATTAGAGCGCGATGTCGCCATCAAACTTCCCCGTGTCGATTGCGATGCGGGGCAAACCGATCGCATCCATCGCGAGGCGAGAATCGTTGCGACGCTGGAACATCCCAACATCGTCCGCGTCTACGAAGCTGGGATCGACGGCGAAACCTCGTTTATCGTTTCCCAGTTCTGCGACGGCCCCGATCTGAGAATGTGGCTGCTGTCCAACGACAACCATCCGTCACCGGAGCAGTCGGCCGAACTGATCGCCGAGCTCGCCGATGCGATCGCGTACGCCCATCACAATGGCGTCCTGCACCGCGACATCAAACCGGGCAATGTGCTGTTGTTTCCGAACAACGGTTCGACGCCAGCGTCTTCGAAACCCGCGCGATGTCGTTTGCCGTTCATACCAAAGATCACCGATTTCGGCCTTGCGTCGATGCAGTCCGACGATTGGTCCCGAACCCGCACTAGCGTGGTGATCGGGACTCCGATGTACATGGCTCCCGAATGCATGGGGGCCGGTACGCAGCGGCCCGGCGCGGGATGCGACATCTACAGCCTGGGAGCCATTCTTTACGAATTGCTAACCAAGCGACCACCGTTGGAAGGTGAGTTCTTCGGTCAGTTGCTGCATCGGATTGGCAACGACGTCCCCGTGCCGCCGCACGTGGTCTTCCCGGACGTCCCCATCGATCTCTCGTTGATCTGCAGCAAGTGCCTGAGCAAAGAGGTCGACGATCGGTATCGATCCGCCGAGGAGTTGCACGACGACCTCCGCCGTTTCCTCGACGGCCAGCCGATCCATGCGCGATTGCCCACCTGGCGAGATCGTTTTGCGCGGTGGACCTCACGCCCCCAACGACTCCGATTCGCCGGGCTCTATACGATCTGGATGCACTTAATCGTCGTCAGCTGGCTGGTGGTGCAATTATCCACCTCCATCGCGCTGGGAGTAAAGCTGCCGGACATGGCTGCGCACATCCGCGACATCGCGATGGTTTCGTGTCTGTTGCACTTGCCCAACGCCTGGCTCGGTTGGCGCGTGTTCCGCGGTTCGCGGTGGGCGTTTATCCCCGCGATGCTTACAAGCGCCGCGTCGTTTGGGATCCTCTGCTATTCGGCATTCAACTCCAGCGTTGCGTTCGATTACAACTATCCCACCACGCTCTCGAAAGTTGCGATCTTCTCGATCCTGATCATTGCCAGCCTGATCGATTCGCTCAATTACGTGTTTGCGACCCCAGCTCATTTGCGCACGGCCCAGCCCGACAACGATTTCCGCCGATCCTTGCTCTAGGCTCTGGCCTCCCCCTCGATCGCGTCCTGCGCCAGATTCGCACCGGTAGAACTCAGGGCAAGTGGATAATTTCATTTGAATCGCTGTGGAAAGAATCCGACGGCGTGATAAAACACATCGATTGAGATTGGCAATCGACTGAGGGCCCGGTTTTGACAGAGACACGAAGTGAATCGCTGGACAACTCCCCTGAAAGGCCAGACGCCCTGACACCGCACACGGTAACAACCCTTTCAGACAGGAGCGTCGAAGAGGTTTTTCTACGGCCAGGGATGAAGGTCGATCGGTTTGTGCTAGAACGCGAAGTGGGCCGCGGTGGATTTGGAATCGTCTACCAAGCGTTGGATCCCAATCTAAATCGTTTCGTGGCGCTGAAGATACCGCGTTGCGATTCGCGCGACGCGCACGTCAGCCGCTTGCAACGCGAGGCGCAAATAATCGCCACGCTCGACCATCCTGGCATCTGCCGGGTCTATGAAGCGCAGTTCGATAGCCGCATCCCCTACATCGTTTCCCAATTGTGCGACGGTCCCGATCTGCGCGAGTGGTTGCTGGACAACCCCAATCGATTGAGCTTTGAAGCGATCGCCGAACTGATTGGTCTGTTGGCCGATGCCCTGCAATACGCTCACAGCCAAGGAGTGCTGCATCGCGACATCAAACCGGGCAACGTGCTGTTATTCCCACCAAAAGCTGACAACACCACCCCCTCGACGCTCTCCTTCCAGCCTCGGCTGACCGATTTTGGCCTGGCCTCGATGTCCTCTGCCGATTGGTCCAACACACGTACCAGTGTGGTCCTGGGAACGTTGATGTACATGGCACCCGAGTGCCTCGACGGCGCCGAGTCCGCGCCAGCCGCCGGGGCAGACATCTACAGTCTCGGCGCGATGATGTACGAACTGCTGACCGGCCAACCGCTCATGGAAGGCGCCCAGCTAGGCGAATTTCTGCAGCGAATCTCCAACGAAACGCCCGAGCTGCCACATCGCATCCGCCCCGATACGCCGATCGATCTGTCGTTGATCTGCAGCAAATGCCTTCGCAAAGAGGTCGACGAACGCTACCGATCCGCTGCGGAACTAAGCGATGACTTGCAGCGGTATCTCGATGGCCGTCCCGTCGTAGCGCGGATGCCCACCCGGTACGAACGATTTACCAAATGGTGCTCGCAGCCCCAGCGACTCCGCATCGCCGGGCTCTCATCGCTGTGGTGTCATCTATTAGTCGTAGGATGGATGTTCTCCCAACTGGCCGTCATCATCCCCCTGGGGCTCACTTCTCAAGCCGACATCGTCCAGTCGGTACAAGATTTTGTCTGGAGTGCGGGCTTGGTTCATCTGCCCAAAGCGTGGCTCGGCTATCGCCTAATCCGTGGTTCGCGTTGGGCCTTCTGGATATCTGCGGTAACCAGTCTAGGATGTCTGTCCATCTTTCTCGTTTCCGCTTTCGACACCAGCGCCGCCTTTGAACACAGCTTTCCCACGCCGCTGACCAAGGTCTCGGTCTTCTCGATATTGATCATCGCCTGTCTTGTTGAATCGATCAATTATCTGCTAGCGATTCCAGCTTACCTTCGCACCCGAGCCAAGAAACCTCGCCAACAGCCGGTGTCGTGATGAACGCGGAGCATTCGAACATCAATTCCCCGCAATCCGACCGAACAATCGGTATTCTCGTCCGCATTGGCAAACAACCAACCGCTGCCGTTTCGGTTTGATCATCCGGCAGTTATTATCGATGCATGGAAGTATCATCAGAACTCGCAGATGCGATCGTACGTTATGTTCACAGTCCCGAATATCGACCCTGCAAGCCGAAGCAGATCATGCAGGCGTTGGAGTTGGAGGACGAACAATATCGCGAAGTCCGCCGCACGGTGAAGTGGCTCGTCCTGCAAGGACAACTCGATTACGCATCGAACCATCTCGTGATTCCGCCCGGTGAGGTGCATGCGACCAAGCGGCGGCAGAGTTCTCCGCTGGTCCGCGGCATCTTTCGGCTGGCTCAAGCCGGTTTTGGCTTCATCCGCCAAGAGGGAACCGGCGAACAAGCGGCTCCGCTGGAGGACGTCTTTGTGCCCGAACCGTATGTCGCCGACGCCTTCGACGGCGACTTTGTCGAAGCCCGTCTGGTCACCAACCGCTCGCGATCGCGGGGCGGAATGGAAGGGCATATCGAACGGGTGATCAAACGCGCCACGCGGCAGTTTTCCGGAACGTTCCGCAAAAGCGGGCAGGAGAATCTCGTCCTTCTGGATGGCACGCATCTGAAGCATCCGATCTCGGTCGGCGATACGCGGGGCTTGCCGCTGAAGAACGATGACAAAGTGGTTGTCGAAGTCGTTCAGTTCCCCGAGCGCGACGGCAGCGGCGGCCAGGGCGTGATCATGGAGGTCTTGGGGAGCAGCAAAAATCCGGCTGTCGATACGATGGCGGTGATGCGGCAATACGGTTTGCCCGAAGAGTTCCCCGAGGAAGTGATGGCCGCAGCGCGGGAACAAGCCGACAAGTTTGACGAATCGATTCCGGCCGACCGTCGCGATCTGACCGATCTGCTGACGCTGACGATCGATCCGTTTGATGCCCGTGATTTCGACGATGCGATCTCGCTGCAGGCGATCGAAAACGATCACTGGCGGCTGTCGGTTCACATCGCCGACGTCTCGCACTTCATCCCCGAAGGATCGATCCTCGATCAGGATGCCAAGCAGCGGGCGACCAGCGTCTATCTGCCCGACCGCGTCGTGCCGATGATCCCCGAGATCATCAGCAACCATTTGGCCAGTCTGCAGCCCGATCGGGTTCGGTATGCGAAGACCGTCGAAATCGAATTCACCGGCGGCGGTGCGGTTGTCGCCACGCAGGTCTACAACAGCGCGATCCGCAGCGATTGTCGGCTGACTTACGAACAGGTCGATCAGTTTTTAGATAACCCCGACTTGATGCGGCAGAAGCTGGGGGATGCGATCTGCGATCAATTGCAGCGAATGCACACGTTGGCGATGAAGCTGCGAGCCCGCCGGATGGAGCAGGGATCGCTCGAAATGGACCTGCCCGAGATCAAGATCGATCTCGATTCCAACGGCAAGGTCCGCGGTGCCCATCTGGTCGTTAACACCGAAAGCCACCAGGTGATCGAAGAATTTATGCTCGCCGCGAACCAAGGCGTTGCGACTTGGTTCGACGACATGAAGTTCGATTTCCTGCGCCGCATCCACCCCGCTCCCGAACGCCGCAAGCTGCGCCAACTGGCTCAATTCCTGAAGGATATCGGTATCCCCGGGGATGATTTAGAGAACCGCCACGCGGTCCGCCGAGTCTTGAAATCGGTCAAGAACACGCCGTTGGATTATGCGGTCAACTACGCTGTACTTAAGGCGACTAACAAAGCGATCTACGGTCCGCATCGCGAGGGGCACTACGCTTTGGCGATGGATCACTATTGCCACTTCACCAGCCCGATCCGCCGCTATCCCGACCTCACGATCCATCGGATGGTGCAGAAGTTGACCGAAGGGAACAAGAATCCCAGCGATCCGATGCCGGTGTTGATCCGATTGGGGCACCACTGCAGCGATCAAGAGAAGAACGCCGAAGCAGCCGAACGCGAATTGATCCGCATCAAGTTGCTGCATCATATGAATAAGAATATCGGCGAAACCTTTGAAGCCGTGGTCACGCGGGTCCATCCCGACGGACTGTACGCACGCGGGATCAAGATGCCGGCCGAAGGTTACATCTCGATCGATAAACTGCCGCCGGACAACTACCGCTTCGAACGCAAGGGGCATCGATTGGAAGGCTTCCGCGAAGGGAACCAGTTCCGGCTGGGAGATCGCGTGGTGGTCAAGATCGACAAGGTCGACATGCAGGCGCGGGAGCTGTTCTACGGCTTGGTCAGCAAGGATCGCGGCAAGGGGCCGAAGCACCATCTGAAGAACAAAGCCAAGCCGGCGACGGCGGGAACTGCGAAAAAACGGGACCGCCGCGGCGGCAAAAAGAAACGCAAACACTAGCGGTCTCGGTGGGGGCAAATCGCGACACGCGAAGGGCCACGCCAGCACGGCGGCGACGAGAATCGACGAAGAATTTGCATCGGGGCGGCGGAGCGTGCATGATTGGTGCTTCCTGCCTTTCCCGCTTTCCTCCGTTTTCTCGTTTCAAGAGTGCTGTGATGGAACCCCGCCGCTTTGTTGCTTGCCTGTTTGCACTGAGTCTATTGGTTATGAGTCACCAGGTTGTTGGCCAATCGACCGCGCCCGAATTGACGACGCTCGATTCCCACTTCCCGATGCAGGTCCCCGCCAGCAAGCAGGCGATCGAGTCGCAGAACGAACACGTTCGCACGATGCTGCGATTGGCTAACGGATTGATTCCGATGCCCGAGTTGGCCGATCCGCAGCCGACGATTTATGGCCGCCGCGAAATGGACGGCTACAGCATCGAAAAGATCTACTTCGAGAGCCTGCCCGGTTTTTATGTGACCGGGAATTTGTATCGCCCCGCCAAGGCAGCCGACAAGGCGCCGATCGTCTTGAGCGCCCACGGCCACTGGACCGACGGTCGATTCTACGACGCCGGTGACAAAGCGGCGCGAGCGGCGATCGCGATGGGAGCCGAGCGTTTTGAATCGGCAGCTCATAACGTCATCCAAGCTCGCTGCGTGCAGTTCGCGCGGATGGGATGTGTCGTCTTGAACTGGGATATGGTCGGGCACGCCGACAGTCAACAGATCTCGATCGACCGGATTCACGGTTTCCGCACTCAGGCCGCCGAGATCGAAAACACCGCCGACGGTTGGTTGTTGTTCAGTCCTCAGGCCGAAAGCCATCTGCAATCGCCGATGGGGCTGCAGACGATCAATACGTTGCAGGCGGTCCGCGTCGCTCAGATGCTGCCGGGCGTCGATTCGTCGCGAATCGCGATGACGGGAGCCAGCGGTGGCGGAACGCAGACCTTCGTCGCCGCTGCGATCCAACCAGCGATCACCGCCGCGTTTCCCGCGGTGATGGTCAGCACGGGGATGCAGGGAGGATGCACCTGCGAAAACGCTTGCTATCTGAGGATCGATGGCGGAAACATTCACATCGCATCGTGCATCGCTCCGCGTTGGTTGGGGATGACCGCTGCGGACGATTGGACTCGCACGATGCCGACCGACGGATTTCCCGAACTGCAACGCGTCTACGAATTGTTTGGCGCCAAGAACCGCGTCAGCCTCGCCCCGGCGATCCACTTCAAGCACAACTACAATCACGTCAGCCGCGTCGCCTGTTATTCGATGCTGAACAAAGCGTTTGGGCTGGGGCTGCAGGAGCCGATCCTCGAATCCGACTTCCAACGGTTGACCGCGGAAGAGCTGACCGTTTGGGATGACCAGCACCCTGCCCCGCCGGCTGGCTTGGACTTCGAACGCAAGCTGCTGAAGGCTTGGCACGAATCGACGCAGCGGAAACTCCAGCGGACGCTAGCGGTTGCTGATGACAAGGGAGCAGGATTTCGCGACGTCGCTGGGCCCGCGGTCGAAGCGATGGTTGGATACCGCGCCGACGAAGGCGTTGCAAAAGCTGAATTCGATTTGGCGTCGAAGCAGGAAGATAATGGCAGCCTGGTGATGACGGGGGACCTGACGTCGGCTGGCGAGGCGGACAAGTTGCCCGTCTACTTCAACTATCCCGATCAATGGAACGGCAACGTCACGCTGGTCGCCGACGTCGGCGGAATCGCCGCGGTCGAGAAACGCCTGGCCGATCCGGAGTCTCCCTACGCGAAACTGCTGGCATGGGGAACCTGTATCGCCACCTGCGATCTGCCCGCTGCCGAAGGAGATGACGAGGGGACGAAACAGAAACTGGTCCGCCAGGATCGGCTAGCCGCCTGTTTCACCTACGGATACAACCGCGCTTTGTTGCTGCGTCGCGCGAAGTCGTTGCTAACGTTGGCTCAGTTCATGCGCAACCACGAGCGGACTCCAAAGCAGATCCAGATGGATGGTCTTGGGGAAGCGGGCCCGATCGTCGCGGTAGCTGGTGCTGTCGCGGGACCGTTGGTCGACGGTTGCCGCATCGACCGCGGAGACTTCCGCTTCCAGGATGTCGCCAACATCGCCGACGCCAACTTTGTTCCCGGCGGAGCCCGCTATCTGGACCTGCCTGGAATCTTGGCCCTTCACGCACCGCGGCCGTTGGAAGTGAACGGCGGGGCAAAGGGAACGTTCGACGCAACGGAAGCTCAGTATAAGAAGATGGGGGCACTGGGCAGCTTGAAGATCGCCGAACACGAGTCGGCTAATAGCCAATGATGCGCAAGTGTCTTGCGACTTGAAGCGACTTTTGAACAGGGGAATGTTTGTGGATTGATCGATTGCCCTTGTTCCGATTTTTCCGTCGCGATAGAGTTGGCAGCGGAGAGTTATCCGTTGCCGCAGATGATTCGATTTTTGCTAACGCGTCACCGATTGTTCCCCCGATAGAATACGTGGACAGTCATCCTGAACGCTAGCAAAGTCGCTTATTTCTGCTACGGATTGCATTTCCCAACGACACGGAATGCGGCGTATTAGATTGTCCTGATGCGGGTTTTCCACATCACCAATACTGCCGCATGGCCTGTCGCATCACTGCGGCCAGGTTGCATCTTCACCGTACAGGGAGCCTTCTACCGATGCAGATTTTTGGTCCATACCGCGTGAGTACACCTCAGCCGACCAATAATGTTTCGCGCACCAATCAAGTTGTCGAAAATCGAGCCACCAGTGGCTCGAGCCAACCCGTCGATCAATTAGACCTTTCCTCGGAAGCTCAAGGGATCAATCGTCTCTCGGGAGCCAACGAGACCGGCGTGGTCGATGGCATTCGGTTTGATAAAGTGGCGGATATCCGGCGGCAGATCGCCGACGGCAGCTACGACACCGACGACAAATTGAGCGCGGCGTTGGATCGTTTGTTGGACGAAGTGGGTTAATCCCCCGCGGCGGCCCGACTTGCGGAGCGCAAACCCGAACCAGCGAATGACGGCCTGCCATTGGTCCCCGCTTGCCAAAGGCGTATACTTCTTCGCTTGACGCACCCGATGCCACCGGCGTCCACTTTTCGAGGACGCGGTGTCGTTTTCTCTCGCGTTCGGTTTAAACTGGAAGGGGCTTCCAGCATTATGCGTTGCCTCCCGAATTCCCCTGTCGTGCTTTGAGTTACGTAGTTGTGTCCGATTCAGCCCCACTTGGAAAAGTTGCCGTTTCGCTGACTCCCCAAGAGAGATTTGAGGAGTTTTTGCAGAGTCGCGGCCAACGGAACACCGAGCAGCGTCGATTTCTTGTCGATCGCGTGTTCAGTAACCACGAGCACTTCGACGTCGATTCGCTGATCGAGCAACTGCCGCGCAAGGGGCAGGAAAACTACGTCAGCCGTCCGACGGTCTACCGCGCCCTCAAGGAATTTGTCGATGCTGGGCTGTTGCGCTGCTTCCAGTTGGAGGGGCGTTCGGTCTACGAACACGATTACGGTTATCCGCAGCACGATCATTTGTACTGCACTCGCTGCCAGAAATTGATCGAGTTCACAAGCGAAGAGATCATGAAAATTCGGTCTCAGGTCGCGGTCCAACACAGCTTCCGTGTGACCAGCCATCGCTTGATCATTCAGGGGGTCTGCCAGGACTGCTCCCGCCGGCGGAAGAAACGCAAGCAGGACCTAATCTAGGTCTGTTTCCCCCAAATTGGAGTGCTGTAGGGGTGGCGACGTTGCCACTACTGGCAATTAATTGGGTTGCTTGGGTAATATGAAGGCGTTCAACGGGGAAACGCCTTGCGATTCGACTCTCGCACTGCCGAAAATGAATGGGGTTCCGTGCTGCCAGCATGTCTCAGAAGCAATCTGATGGCATCGGCCCAGCAAGTCAATTCTTCACTCACTTGGACTAAGGCTCGTGAATTCAACAACTCGATTTTGTACGGGAGCTCTGATTGGGCTGTGCGCTGTATTAAGCAACGCGCTGACCCCGGCAGCATCATCTGCTCAGGCATTCCCCCCCAATCGCACGTTGCTGTCCAACGAGACCCAAGCGATTTTCGAGTTTCTCGATGTGCCGCGGTTTGAAGCCCGCTGGGAGAATTCGGTTACCGGGTCGCTCTCGGAATCGCAGGTTTTTAAACCGTTTTTCGATTCCCAACGGGAGTCGCTCCGCCAGCGTCTGTCCGAATCGGGGCTGGCGTTCAACTTCACGCTGAACGATATCCGTGCGATCGCCGCGGGCGAAGCGACGCTCGCTTGGCTGCAACTGCGGAATACCAACGCGGTTTGCATCCTGATCGACACCCGCGGCCGCGACGCTCAGACGGCGGAGGTGCTGCAACGCATCGATGCTGAACTGAAGGAGCACCGCGGCGCGACGATGACCAAGATCGATTACCGAGGTCACGCCGTATCGACCTACATATTAAAGAAGAAGCTGGGCCAGATCAAAGTCGAGCAGTTTAGTTATGTTCGCATCGACGGCCGATTGATCGCGGCGGATCAATTGGATGCCGTCAAAGGCTTGGTCGATCGCATCGATGGTTCGGGCGACCTGATCAAGGCGAACGACTTTGTGGCGGTGGAGTCGAAGATTGGCGAAGGTGCCGATGACGATATCCGTTGGTTTGTGCGGCCGCTGGGTTTCGCTCGCGTGTTGGAAGCTCGCAGCGGTGGCTTGAAGAAGCAACAGCTCGATACGATTCAATTGCTGCAGGAACAGGGTTTCGATGCGATCCGTTCGGCGGGGGGCCACGTCCGCTTGGACGATGAGAAGTTCGACGTTCGTCATCAGACTTACGTCAACGCGCCGCCAACCACCGATCTGCCCAGCAAATACAAGTTGGCCGGCCGGATGCTGCAGTTCCCCAACGTCGACGAACAGGATCCGCCGGCTTGGGTGCTCCCCACCGTCGCCTCTTATCTCGACGGAAACTGGAAGTTGGAAGAAGCCTTCTGGGCCGCCGAGACGCTTGTCAATCAAGCCGTTGGCGATGAGATCTTCCGCCGCGTCGTCGATGGTATCAAGAAAGACAAAGACGGTCCGCAGATCGATCTGGCCAACGACATCATCGCCAACTTTCGCGAGCGGGTGATCATGCTGACCGACAACGTCGAACCGGTTTCCAAAGACAGCGAACGGATGCTGATCGGTGTGCTGTTGAAGAACGAGGCGGTCGTTAAGGCAGCGATCGACAAGGCGATGAAAAGCGATCCCAACGCCAAGGAATTCCCCTACGCTCACCACAACTGGATCTGGCAGGTCACGCAGCCCGACGAGGCCGATGATGAAATCGAGCTCGAAGGTTTTGAAGACTTTGAAGAGTTCATCGACGAAACCGATGGCAAGCAGGCCACGCCGCTGTTGAACCAATGGGCGATCACTGTCTACGACGGCTATCTGTTGTTTTCCAGCCACGCACAGATGCTTGTCGATTCGATCGAACACCAGCGTCAATCCGAGCGTCAGGCGTTGCAGGACGCTCCCGATTTCGTGCGGATGCGTGCGGCGTTGCTGGACCAATACGGACCCGATCGTGCGATCTGGCGGGTGCTGCGATCCGACCGCGCCTTTCAAGCCAAATATGAACTGCTGCGTCGCGGTGAGTTGAAGCAGTCCGATTCGGTGCTGGCGGCAATCGTTCGCCGACTCTTCAAGGATTCCGAAGACACTCCCGAAGAGGAGGACTTGAAGGTCGACGGCGCGAAACTGCCTGCCTACGACGTCTTCAAAGAGCATCTGCAACCGTCGGGCGTGACCCTGAAGACCGAGCCCGACGGCTGGTTCCTGCGGGGACTGATGCTCAAACCGATCGATGCTCCCGCACCAAACGTCGCGGCCCAGCGGTAGCCGCCCGCGCTGCGGGGAGCCGCAAGTTCCTCATCTCGAATCCTGGAGTAAACACTTATGGCCAACGACCCCATCGCTTTACTGGCACCAGGATTGCGCGGTTGGACGATCGCTGATCGCTTCGATTTTGCGGAGCGAGGCGAGATCTCGCTCGACTCCGGAACGCTTTCGATCGGCAAGGGCCGACCGGCCAGTGGACTCAGCTATCGCGGGCCGCAACCGGGCGACTTCTACCGCATCGCTTGGGAGGCTCGCCGCACCGCCGGCAGCGACTTCTTCTGCGGCCTGACCTTTCCGATCCGCGGCAGCCACGCGACGCTGATCGTCGGCGGTTGGGGGGGCGGTGTGATCGGGATCTCGAACATCGACAACATGTCGGCTGTCGAAAATCCGACGACCGAATATCGCGAGTTCGAACTGAACCGCTGGTATCGGTTTGAGATGGAGGTCAACAAAACGGCGGTGCTGTTTGCGATCGATGGTGAACGCGTGATCGATCTGGATCACGACGAACACAAATATTCGGTCTGGTGGGAGCAAGAGCAGATGGCGCCGATCGGGCTGGCCACCTGGGATACCGCCAGCGAGATCCGCAAGCTGACGCTGACGAATCTCGACGGCTGATGCATCGCCGCGATGCCGAGGATCTGCGTCGCGCTGCCGATGCAAATCAGAACGGAACCGAAGAATAAAAAAAGAGCCTGGCCGGAAACTTTCCGGCCAGGCTCTTTCTGCTTAAGCAGCTTGAACTCGCGGCGATCTTATTCGTCGGCCAGCGGTTCTTTCTTCTCGGTGATCACTTCGCACTTCTCAGCTTCGTCAGCGTTCATCTGAGTGTATTCCGACCATTCGTCGGGAACGTTGTCTTCGTGGAAGATCGCTTCGACGGGACATTCGGGAACACACGCTTCGCAATCGATGCATTCTTCGGGGTGGATGTAAAGCATCTTCTCACCCTCGTAAAAGCATTCGACGGGGCAGACGACAACGCAATCTGTATATTTGCAACCGAAGCAAGGTTGAGCTACTACATGAGTCATTCTTGAAAACCTTTCTGGATCTTTTCTTACGCGAATCTGGATGGGGCCTTGGGGAGCCAGCCGGCCAGAAAACTCACATCCCTGAATTCAGTTGATCGGTAACGTACCTGTCACAGCACCAATCTTTTCCAATTTCCCCGCAGACACAAGACGACAAACGACCGCATAAAGGTTCGCGCTTGCATCAGTCGGAATCGTAAAGCTCCAAACGACTTATGTCAACGAAACCAACGCTCCAAATCACGCGATCGGCCTAACATTTTGCGGGCTCTCTATTGAGATCCGATCTCGCTAAGCCGGCTTGGATTCATCACTCGGTTCCCGGCGACCAAGCGTTCTGCGCCCGCCATCGCAACCAGTGGTCGGCGATCACGATCGCGACCATCGCTTCGGCCATCGGGATGAACCGCGGCAGCAGGCAGGGATCGTGGCGGCCGCGCGTGCGGATCGTCGTCGCCTCACCCGAACTGGTCACCGTCGCCTGTTCGATCGGCAGGCTGCTGGTCGGTTTCACCGCCGCGCGAAGCACGATCGGCAATCCCGTCGAGATGCCTCCCAACATGCCGCCGTGCCGGTTCGACTTGGTTGTAATCTGGCCATCTTCGCCGGTGGTAAACAGGTCGTTGTGTTCGCTGCCACGCATCGTCACACACCCAAACCCGATCCCATATTCGACTCCCAAGACCGCCGGCAGACTGAACAACGCCTTGGCCAGATCGGCTTTCAATTTGTCGAACACCGGTTCGCCTAGTCCCGCCGGGATGTTGGCCGCCACGATCTCCGCCGCACCGCCGATCGAATCGCCCGCTTTGCGGACCTCTTCGATCTTGGCGATCATCTGCTGGGCAACCGCTTCGTCGGGACAGCGGACGATGTTCGGTTGGCCGTCGGCGAACTCTTCCACTTGCTGCAGCGTGACGCTCGCCGGATTGGCGATCTCCGCTTTCAGATCGCCCACCTGCGTCACGTAGCCAAGCACGCGGCCGCCAAACGCTTCGGCGAGGATCTTCTTCGCTAGCGCTCCGGCCGCAACGCGGGCTGTCGTTTCGCGAGCGCTCGAACGTCCGCCGCCGCGGTAGTCGCGGAAACCGTATTTCTGATCGAAGGTGAAATCGGCGTGCCCCGGCCGATATTTGTCTTTGATGTCGGAGTAGTCTTTGCTGCGTTGATCCTGGTTGCGGATCAAGATCGCCAGACTGGTCCCGGTGGTCCGCCCCTCGAAGACGCCGGCGAGGATCTCCGGTTCATCGGACTCCTTCCGCTGCGTCACGATCTTGCTTTGGCCGGGTCGGCGGCGAGCCAGATCGGGCAGCAGGTCGTCGACTGAAAACGGGATTCCAGCGGGGACGCCGTCGATGATCACGACGTTACCGGGGCCGTGGCTCTCGCCAGCTGTCGTAATTCGCAGTGCCTGTCCGAACGAGTTGCCTGTCATGGGGATCCGTTTCGTGTGAAGTCAAACTGTCCCCAGTCGCAAAAACTGACGCAGAAACCAGGGATTCCTGCCGAGAATCGTCAAATCCAGCCCCGAAACGCGTGCCAAAGGGCCTTATTTCGGTCAAAATCCTCGAGTGCAAAGGTTTCACTTGCGGGACGCTAATACCGTACCTAAGATGAAATTGAACGCCAACCGACGGCAACTCATCCGGCCTATACCGGTATTTTGTCAGAAATCTTCTCCTCCGAACAGAGACGCTATTCTTGACACTCTCGGACATCGATCGACAACTGCTGGATCGTTGCTTGGACAACGAGCCACAATCTTGGGAAGCGTTTATCGATCGCTTCTTGGGGCTCGTGGTCCACGTCGTCAACCACACCGCCACATCGCGCGGCGTTACGCTGCCCGTTGCGGAACGAGACGACATGGTTGCGGAAGTCTTCCTGACCCTCGTCAACAACGACCGAGCGGTGCTGCGTCGCTTCCGGCGTCAGAGTAGTCTGGCGACCTATCTGACAGTCATCGCTCGCCGCGTGATCGTGCATCAACTGGCGACCGCTCAGCGGAATGCGGCTCAGAAAAATCGCATCGCCAGCGAAGAGACGCTGATCAGCCCGGTGGAACAACAGATCGAGGATCGCGATCAGCTGGAACAGTTGCTCTCGCGGCTCGATCCCAAAGAAGCCGATGTGGTGCGGATGCACCATCTGGAAGGGAAGACCTACCGCGAGATCGGCAACCATCTTGGCCTGCCCGAAAACAGTGTCGGCCCGATGCTCAGCCGCGCCCGCGACAAGATGCGTCAAAGCCAACCGGGCGTCTAGCCGGTTGCGATGAACGCCTCAACATTCTCTTTGCGCATTCAGGGCCAAAGGCCAGGCGATTTGCCTAGCCCAGGCCAGCGGCCTGGGACCCCATCGCACGCGAACATCGCGAGGGCCAACGGCCCGGCAATTTGTCGGCGAAGTGATTCGAACTCAGAGCAAATCGGCGGGCCGTTGGCCCTAAGGATCGAAGGCGGCAATCGCCAAACCCGGGCCGATGGCCTGGGTGCAAATTGCTGGAGCTTCGCCCCGCCAAACCAAATCGGCTCCCGAAACGAGTCCCATGGACCGCGAAGCGGCCCCAAATGGTAGCCGGTGGTTTGAGCGTAGCGAACACCACCGGAACAGATCGCGGAAACAAACGACGCCCCCGACCGGTGTCGCACGTCGATCTACGATCCCTCCGGGAGCGTCGCGCTTGTGGGCATCGTGTTCCGGAGGTGCGCCGCTGCGCGACGACCTCCGGCTACCATCTGCGATCTCTGCGGGAACGTTGCGCTCGGTACCCTCTACAGCATCGCGCTCATTCGCCGACCGCGGCAGCTTGGCGTGACAGAGGCGTCGGCGTCTGTTCGAGAGCTTCCGCGGTCCCTCCGCGTCGCCAATCGGCCACGCCAGTTGCTTCGCCTGTCTCGAGGTCGATCATGATGCTGTGAGCGGCTCCCTGGCGGCGGGTGGGAGACAGATCGACGTGATGGCCGCGGGCTTCCAGATCGGCCTTCATCGATTCGAACAATCCACCACTTGTCGATTCGAAACGGATCTGGTCGGGGAACCACTGGTGATGGAACCGCGGGGCTTCGATCGCTTTTTCGAGCGATCGATTCATAAACAACGTCTGGACCAGGATCTCCGTCACGGTGTTGATGATCGTCCGGCCGCCGGGGCTGCCAACCAACAGTTTCGCCTGGCCATCGACGCGAACAATCGTTGGCGATTGGGAACTGAGCATCCGTTTTCCAGGAGCCAGCAGATTGGCGGCGGTTCCGATCTTCCCTTCCTTGTTGGTGTAACCGGGGTACCAATTGAAGTCTCCCATCTCGTTGTTCAGCAGAAAACCGGTTCCGGGAACGACGATCCGGCAGCCGAAAGTTCCTTCCAATGTGTAGGTGTTACTGACGGCGAGGCCATCGGCATCGATGACTGAGAAATGAGTCGTCTCGGGGCTCTCGTAGGGACCTTCGCTCAACGGGATCGATCCGGCGATCGCTTCGCTAGGCGTTGCGACGTCGGGGCGAATCGTTTTGGCAAGCTCGACGGCATGTTCTGTCGTGAGCAGATGTTCTGGGATCTCGACAAAGTTGGGATCGCCCAGCCAAGCAGCTCGTTCGCGAAAACCACGTCGCATCGCCTCGACTAGATAATGGACCTGATCGGTCGTCCAGAAAGCATCCGTCGCCGCTGGCAGCGGAATCGCGGCGAGCATTCGCAAATGCATCAACACCGTGATCCCACCCGACGACGGCGGCGCGGCTCCAAAGATTTCGTACTGGCCGATCTTGCCAGCGATCGCCGGCTGGATCTCGGCGGTGTAGTTCTTCAAGTCGCTCTTGGTGATCAGGCCGCCGTTGCGCTTCATCTCGGCCACGATCTTGTCGGCGATCGCCCCTTCATAAAAAGCGTTTGGTCCTTGGTTCGCGATCAATTCCAACGTGTCTGCCAGATCGGGCTGAACCAGCACGTCGCCCGCTTTCCAGAACCTGTCCGCGGGAGGGCCGTAGACTCGACGCAGTTCGGCGAACCGCGGTTCGGTTTGAATCGATTGCAGTTTAAACAGCGAGTTCAGCGAGTAGGCCAAGTATTCGTCGACAACAAACCCGTTGCGAGCCAGTGCAATACACGGTTGGATGATCTCATCCCACGGCAACTTGCCATATTTGGCGTGAGCCAACGCCATGCCGCGGACCGTTCCAGGGACGCCCGCCATGCGGCTGTGGTGCCGCTGTTTCCATTTGTCGAAGCTGTATTCGTCGACGCTTGCCGGAGCTGTTTCGCGATAGTTGACGCAGACGACCTCTTCGTCGGGAGGAGCGATCATCATGAACCCGCCGCCGCCGATATTGCCAGCTTCCGGCCAAGTGACCTGCAATCCGAAGGCGACTCCAATCGCCGCGTCGACCGCGTTACCGCCTTTGGCGAGTATCTCTCGTCCCACCTTGGAAGCCTCGGCGGTGTTCGATACGACAACTCCACTCTTCCCCGTCGCTACATCGACAGGCGTGCGATCCGGCAACGGGAACTTCGCCTGGGCATTGGCGACGCCGCTGAACAGGAACGCTGCAAAAACAGTTACAACGACGACCGTCAACAGACACTTTCGGGATGACCTGAATCCAGGTTGGAACGATATAAACATTGTCTTCATCATCTTTGCAGGTGAGACGAGGAGGAAAGTTAGGTATTTCGCGAGCATTCGAATCACTTCGAATTGATCGATGGGAAATGTGATTGGAATGTGGTTTGTGGAGCAGTCGAACCGCCACCGGACGGGCGAACGACTGGCCAGTTGATGTTACGTTTTAAGACTCTATTGTCTTTCGATCTCAATCGGCGGGCTATTCAAATCAATGGGCTTGCTGCCGGCCCAGCGGATCCCTTCGACCATAATCGAGTTTGGGCCGCCGGACGATTCGGGATGCGGGCTAAAGCACAGAACTCGCCCGTCGTGAAACATCGTTCGCACGATGGCGTGAGTTCCAACCATGGCACCTTTGGGAGCGCCCTTCTTCGCAATCTCGGTCTCGTAAGTCGCGAGGACTTCATAGCCCGGAAGCTCTGGATTGTCGTGGGGGATCAACAGCGGCCCCTGTCCGTAATAGACATCCAATTCGGTTGCTTTCGATTTCAGCACCTTGCGTCCGCTGGGAGAGAGCCCCAACGAGACAGTTCCGGTTCCGCGAGCCCAGTGGCTGCGATCCCAAACCCTTGCGTTGACGATCCCTAACGACCACGTGTACTGAGACGATGCGAGGTAGGATCCGGCGCAGATCCCGACATAGCCGCCGCCGGACCGGACGAAGCTCTTCACCACCTCGCGTCCTTCTTCGCCCAGCTTTTCAGCCTGCTTGCTGCCCGATCCACCCGGCATGATCAAGACGTCGAACTTCTCCAAAATGCCTTTTTGGATCTCTTCCGGTGTCACGCGGACCGCATCGAATCCCGCATCGCGAACCAGGATTCGTTTCAGGTTTTTGGGGCCATTGGCAGAGCCGTCAGAATGGTCGTAGATCGCGACGCGTATCAGGTTGTCGCGCTCCGTTCCAGGTAACGATTCCGCACGGGCAGATTCTGTAGTGACTAGGCTACAGAACAGCAACAATTGGCAGAACGTCGCGAGCGATCCAAGAGGAGCTTGGGGGAAGGCGTAGTTTGATCGTAGCATTGGTGAAGACTTTTCCGGGTTTCAGGTAGGCGAGGGTGGAGGGAAGCGTGCAAGCGATAGACGCTAATTCGAGGAGGTGGCGAAGCTCGAATCATCGAACACTGGCGGCTTGGGCGCTGGTTTTGCCAAGGCGATAGTTTTCGCTTCTTGTAATTCCTTCGACATCGCTTGCATCGCCGCGCGTGATGCTTCGGTGTGTAGCTTTTTGATCTCATGCACCGGTGCCTTGCCTTGAGACCACCGCTGTTTGGCGCGAAGTGTCGTCGTTAGTAGACGATCCTCGAGAGCCCACAGATCGCTCCAGATACCGGGCAGCAAGTCGCTGCGGATCGCTTCTTTGTCCGGGGTAAGGCTCCACTCGCGAAGCGTGATTGCGATCTCTCCAATTTCTCCACCACGCTCGTCCGTCAGATCATCGGCGACGCCCGCGACAACAAACGATGGGACCGCGATGGTGAATTTGGGATCGCCCAACATCGTCCACATCGTGGTCAGGCGAGGATCTTCGCCGGGGCGGACGCCATGGAATACCGCAGCCGATACCGTGGTCGTGCGGCTGATCGTATTTTTGGTTGCAATTCGCGTGGGGAGAGTGCCCGGCTTGCCGTTGACCGAACCTGGCAACGGATTGCCATGTTCGTCGCTCAAGTCTCGAGCGCATTGCCGGAGGACTTCTTCGACTGAGATACCATCCGATGACGTCAGTTCGAGAATACCACAAGCTCGCAGGTAGCGATCGCTCGACGAGACATCGCTCAGTTCAACGGGACTCGGATTTGCGCCGAGTTCCTGAGCGGTCGTTGCAAAGTTGGAGCGAACGATGTAGCCGCGTGGGGCGACCTTGGGATCGTTGGCGTCAAACATCTTGTACTGCTTGGGCCCGGTTTCAAACAACGCAGCTCCGCCTTGAGCATCGATGACACCAAAGTTTGCGATCGTCGCCCGCCCGCTGTTGTTGGTCTCTTTCAGTAAGTTCTCGAAGTCGGCAACGGTCGCACATGTCTGCAACGCCATCCGCATCAGGGTTCCGTTGCCGGGGCCCGACGTCTTGCCCTCGATCTTCAAATCTTTGCTGAGTGAATTTTCGATGCAGAACCCCGCCTCGTTGACTCCCATCCAGACCGACGATCGGCTGCCCGCATTAACGACGGCGATCGCTTTGAATTTCCCGCCAGTGATCTCCGCCATTTCGTTGTGCAACCGACTGCCGTAGTCGCGATTCTTCCACAAGATTGGACGGCCATCGGGGGTTGCGCTTCCGCTGATCACAGCCGTCGTGCAAGCCAAAGCTTGAGCAACCATGCCGTTCTCTGTAAGCAGTAGCAAGAGCGGGAGAGACATTTCCAGAAGGCGGGATCGCATCATGATTTTCATCATTGCGTACTTCTTGTGCTGAGGTGGGGAGTTTCAGGCGGGGCACGTTTGGCTGCAACCATGTGGCCTAACGTACTGCTGATATTACCAGAAGATCGGTGTGACGCCGGTGTTATTGCCAGGATTTCGATTGATCCGCTGGGGCAGTCGATTGCGCGGCACAGTCTGCCAACGGAGAATGTTTCCTGGAACGGCACGCGTTGCCGCGAGTTTCCGAAGGTGATTTCGGCCCCTCAAGCTTGCGGTCGGGTGGCCGCCGAATTCTATATCAGCCATGGCTTTGAGTAGATCGGCTATCCCGGCCCGCCCGATCGTTACAACGATCGTGATGAAGTCTAGCCGGAGGCCGAGAGGGGCTGGTTGAGGATGCTATTGCAGCCACGCCCATCCGGTCTGTTCCGGGCGATCGAAGCCCCACGAAGCGGCCAGCGCGTCGGCGGCTTGTTCGATGTCGGTGATCTCTCCCCAGCCGCCGTTATGCAGATGTGCGTGAGCGAATTCGTGAGCGATCACGTATTTGGCAAACGCTTCGGAGGCCCGATCCAGCTTCGGTCGCAGCACGACACAGCGGCTCCCCTTCCCCACGGCACCTGGGCTGGCGATGAACAGCCGCGATCCCTTGCCAGGTTGGTAATCTTCGATCGCGACATCGAACCGTGGATCGCTGGCGAAATCCAACTGCACGTCCGCCGGCAGAGATTCCAACACATCCAGCACGCGCTGTTGCAACGCCGGAAATTCGGCAAACGGTTTGATGAAAGTCGCAAAAGCCTCGCGGTGGTCTGACATAGTTGTTCTGCATCAACCGGCGATTCAAGGATCCAGGGAACGGAAACTGTAGGCTAGCCGATTTCGATTGCCTGCGTCTTCCGAACCGCAAAATATAGCGGTTCGCCCTGCTGCCCCCAACTGCCCCGCTCCAAAGTCAGCACCGCATCTCTCGTCGCCGCCGCGGATCGTTAATATTCGTCGATCGTATAATTGATCGGCGCTTTGGTTGTCTCTAGCCTATGGAGTCGAACGTCCCCCAAACTGGACCGTCTAACGCAACCGGATAAGCATCGAAGGATACCACGATGAACTCTCAATCGCACGCAACGCAGCCGACAACCGATCAAAGGAATGAGGCTCGCAAACGCCCCCGCCCGGCAAGCAAGCTCCAACGACTGGCATCCCAGGCAAACTCGCTTGTCGGCCGATCGATTTGCGTTGCGATCCGAACGTTGTCGATACTTTTGATCGTCGGGGCTGCTGTCTCAACGGTGCTGACGACTACGATGAGCACGGTCGCAGCCAAGGAGACGTCGTCGCCGGTTGAGTTTCGAATTGGATTTTTCAATATCTATTTGGGGCTGGCCGATACATCACATCGCGCTGCGGTTGTGCGGCAGATCCAACGCACCGCCCCCGATATCATGGGGCTCAGCGAGATCAATAACGCGGACCATTCACTGCTGCCGACGCTGGTCCCTGGGCTGCCCAACGTGGTCACTCAGCCCGGCGGCTTGCAGCCGGCGTTGCTCACCCGTTATCCGGTACTGTCGTCCGGCTCGCTTGGCTCCACCGCACCAGCGAACGAATTCCGACGCAAGCACTTGTGGGCTGTGCTCGATGTGGGGCATGAGAGTCGGAACTTGTTGGTCTACGTCGTTCACACCGAATCGTGGTGTTACAAAGGGCCATGTGCAAACGTCAAAAGGCCTGCGTTGGAGTTCCCGCGAGCGATCGAATGGATTCGGCTGAAGCAAGACATCCAGGCGAAGCGGAAGCAAGATCCCAATCTCGATGTCGTCGTGATGGGAGATTGGAACGACGATAACCGCAGTCCGCAAACCGACGCGTTTGCGGCCCAGCCGGACGGAGTGTTCAGCGGGTTTGTGTTAGGTGCTGATATCGACTTTCCCGTCCAGCATGCACCCTATCCCGACTATCAATGTGAGCAAGCTGGTCTACGGTTGCTGGAGTCGACCGACACCGATGGTAACCGCAACACCGTTTGGGCTGGCACGCCAAATCCGGCGCTGCAGACCGCTGTGAAAATCGACTACATCGCCCACAGCGAGGGGATCAAAGTTGCAGGGCACGAAGTCCTCAATTCCGAAGTCAGCGACCCCGATGCGGGACTGCGGAAATACGGCGAGCCGTTAAACGTCGGTGATTCTCGCACCGCCAGCGATCACTTGATGGTCTTCGCCGACATGGCTATCGAATAGTCTTCGCAGCAGTTGGGAACGGAAGCCATCGACCAAACCAGATCATCCTTGCGGCATGTCGCGTTGAAATCGGTTGACTCGTTTACGGATCACCGATAGACGCCGCGATAGGTTGTCCCTTGGCTGACCTGCGGGACGTAGCCGCTAGCCGGTGCGTAGGGTGGCTGCTGTGGAGCGTATTGCGGTTGCGGCGGTGGATAGTTTGCCGCCGGCATCGCCGCTTGAGCCTGCGGCGGCGGATAGTTTGTCTGCGGGTAATTCGCTGGTGGCGGACTAGCCGTTGGCGGCGGGAAACCTTGCAGCGGCGCGTAATTGGCCTGCGGTGGCGGGACGGTGTAGGTCGGCGGCACCGGGCTCATCGGCGGCTGGCCGATCCGGGTTAGGTCGATCGGCCGCTCGTTGCCATCTTCAGGCATCGCAAACAGTCGCGGATCGTCCGACAACAATTGGTTCACCGAATACGAACCGATTTCGATCTTCAGCGCCAACGGTTCGCCTCCGTTGGGCGTCAGCCGCAGTTGAACATCGTGCGGCAGACTGCATTGCACTTCCTCAAAGTAGCGAAAGTCCTCGCCCGAGGCGTTTGCCAGCAAGCGACCATCGGGACCGTACAGCAGCAATTCGGTGACCACACCTTGCCGCTGGTCGATCACCATCACGCGGCGATACGTTCCGTCGACCATCGGTTGCGACAGCTTCAGTTCCAGCTTGCCGTCAGCTCGCACCGTCGGCCCTTCTTCGATCTGGCTGACGTCGATGTGAGCCATCCCCAAGGCGTCGACCAACCACGTCGGATCGACCGGCAGGATCGCTCGCTGCAATTGCCGTTGGTAATCTTCGTGTCGAGCGAAATAGAGACTGGTCCCCATCCCTTCGGGAATCTTCATCCAGAACAGCTCTTCATTGCTCCCCAGATCCATCCCGCTTCCCATCACCACGGGTAGGCTGGCTCGCATCCGGATCCGCCGCGGCCGTTCCAACGCCAGGTTCGCGCGCAGGCTGGGCAGCGCCGGCATGCTCAGGACCTTGATCGATGCGGAGGTGCTTTGCAGTTTTTCGATCCGATCGGTTCGATTGACAGCCGCCGCCAATTCCTCGCGCGACGGAGTCCCTTCGAAGATCTCCGGCGGCGGACTGAAATCGGTGACCGCTTTGCCACGATAACAAGTTGCACCACCGGCGACCCAGGTCACGGACAGCGTCAGCAGAATCTGCAGCCAGCGTTGGCGATGCGATGGTTCCGAGTTGGGGCCCCGTGGATTCATGATTCCTCGACTTCGCAGTAGAGCAGTTCGGTCAATTCGTCGCGGATCTGATCCCGCTCTTCCCGCGGGATCTCGCACTCGGCGACTTCGATTTGCGAGTTGTCGGCGATCACCTGGACCACCAACATCCCTTCGACTGCCCCTTCTTCATGGTCCAACGGGCGGACGACCCGCTTCCGCATCAACATCAGTGCCAGCAGATAGCGAACCGCTTCGCGATGCGGTTGTTCGGACATTTGTTTCAGCAGATCCAACAGGACGTGGTTGGGCGCCAGCTTCATCCGACCAGCTCCCGCTTCGGGCATCTTGCCCTGCCACCAACCGATCGCCTCTTCGGGCGGTCCTTCCCAGGCCTCGGCGGAGATGTCCTTGCGCGCGAAATCCTCGTCGTCTTCGAAGACGACGGAATAAAACGTTTCGCCAGGCTTCAGCGGCCGATCCAGGACGCTGCAGCGTCGCGAGCAACGGCTGACTTTATATTCCGACAACAAGACTGGGGTGCCTCAAGCAACGGCCGATTCCCGCGGCCAGAAAGGTCGCCCCTCCCGGCCAATAGCAAATGGTCAACGACCTGGCTTCTACCACATCGGAAACGGCCAAAGCAATAGATATGAAAGGCATCCCCCGCGCTGGAGTCGAGGCTTCAGCCGAACGATGCGCACCGTCGGCTGAAGCCTCGACTCCAACGCACCGCGGGACATTACGCCTGCGTCCGGAAGAACGTATCGCGGCGGCCGCCGTTGCCTTCGACGAAGCGGATTTTTGCGAAACATTGCGGGCAGCGTCCCTCGTAAAACGCTCCGCCTTTGCGATCGCGATAGGCCCGCACGTAGATGTTGCAGCAAGAGAAGACCACGCCCAAAAACGGTTTGGCTTTGCTGTCGCCGCCGCGACTGGCCGAACCGTTGGGATCACTCGTTAGATCAAGCTGTTCAGAAGGCTCCATCCTGGCAACCCTGCTAGCAATACAAGGAAACGTCACGCATCGACTCAGCCGTCTATTTCGGCCGACGGCTATCTATCGATTAACCGCGATTTCGATCCGCTGCAATACTTCTTCGCGTCCCAGAATTGCTAGCGTTTCAAACATCCCAAATCCGACAGCCTGACCGGTCGTGGCAACTCGCAACGCGTGGATGATCTGACCGATCTTGATCCCCTTGGCCTCGACAAACGCCTTCACGGCGACTTCGGTTCCGGCGACGCTGAAGTCGTCGGCTTTACCGAGTTCAACGGCCAGGTCTTTCAGCAGCCCCACCGCCTCTTCGGGCTTGCGGATTCGTTTTTCGAAATCCTTCTCGACGTAGGTCAGTCGATCGGCCGGGATGAAACAGAATTCGTAATCGATGATGTCGCCGGCAACTTTCAAGCGATCGCCAACCGCCGCCACGATCTGCCGCACGCGCGACCGCGTCGCGTCGTCGGCTTCCGCAACCCAGCCCGCTTTGACAAGGAACGGCAACGCCATTTCGACCTTCCGATCAACGTCGAAGTCGGCCATGTGATCGGCTTCGAAAGCCAACAGCTTCTGCGGATCGAAACTGGCCGGACTCTTATTGACCCGAGCCAAAGTGAAGTGCTTGATCATCTCTTCGCGCGTGAACCGTTCGGTCGAACCGTCCAGCGACCATCCCAGCAGCATCAGATAGTTCAAGATCGCATCGGGCAGGAAACCGATCTCGCGATAGAAGTCGACGATCACGGGATTAAACGTGTTGGCATCGGTATCCATCCCGATCCGGTCGGCGATCCGTTTGCCGTAATCGGTTAGCGCCGCGAAGTCGCGTTGCTTCAGATATTTGTCCAGCTTCCGTTTGCTCAGCTTCGCCGATCCGCCCGGTTCGGCTACGTAAGGCAGGTGCGCGAACTGTGGCAGTTCGAACCCAAGCGACTCGGCGATGAAGATCTGCCGCGGCGTGTTAGGCAGGTGCTCGGCGGCGCGAACGACGTGAGTGATCTCAAAATCGTGGTCGTCGACGACGGTCGCCAAGTGATACAGGCACGAACCATCGGCTCGTTGGATCACGTGGTCCTGTTCGGCGGCCCAGTCGACGCGGACTTCGCCACGGACCAGGTCGTCGATTTGGCAAACTCCCTCGCGAGGCATCTTCAACCGCACCACGCCGGCTCGCCCTTCGGATTCGAACGCCGCCGCTTGCTCATCGGTTTCCGCCATCCAACGTCGGTCGTAGACGAATGCGCCCCCCGCTTTCTCGGCCGCCTCACGCTGCTGCTGCAGCTCTTCCGGCTTGGCAAAGTCGCGGTAGGCATGCCCCGATTTCAGCAATTGGTCGACAGCTTCGCGATGGCGATCGGCTCGCTGCGACTGATAATAGGGAGCGTGCGGCCCGTCGACTTCGGGGCCTTCGTCCCAGTCCATTCCCAACCAGCGGAAGCCATCCAAAATCGGCTGCAACGCTTCTTCGACGTTCCGCTGTTGATCGGTGTCGTCGATCCGCAAGATGAACTGGCCTCCCGCCTGCCGTGCGAGCAGCCAATTGAACAGCGCCGTGCGAACGCCGCCGATGTGAAGGTAACCTGTCGGACTGGGGGCAAAGCGAGTGCGGATCATAGAACTGGGGTGTCGATGGAAACGAGAATCAAAAGCGAACGTCAAATAACATTAAGATGGTGAAGCGAAGCTCACGCCGCTGGGCGTTGCCACGACCACCGGCATCGGCGTCGATTCCACGCCGATTCGCCCCATTAGCCTGATCGATTGGGCGAAGATCCGCTAGTCCACCCAGCGTCCCGCGGCCGATCGAACCAACGTCTCACATCGAGATCCTCGGAGAATCACGTCCCATGGCCGAAAACAAAACTCAGCCGACCGACGCCAGCGTCGACGATTTTATCGCAGCGATCGACAACTCGCGACGGCGGGCGGACGCTTTGACAGCTTTGGCGATCTACAAGGAAATCACTCGCCTGCCAGCGGTGATGTGGGGGCCGTCGATCATTGGGTTCGGAACATATCACTACGTTTACGCGACGGGGCGCGAAGGGGACATGCCAGCGGCCGCCTTCTCGCCACGCAAGTCGAACATGACCTTCTACGTCAGCGACACCTTCGACGGTGCCGATTCGCTGTACCAACGACTGGGGAAACACAAGCGATCGGTCGCCTGTCTGTACATCAACAAGCTCGACGACGTCGACTTGGAGGTCCTACGCGAGATCATCGCCCGGCAATACCCCCACGGATACGCCTGCTGATGCAGGCTGGAGACGAATGCCCCGCGCTGGAGTCGAGGCTTCAGCCGATCGATCTCGTCGTTTAACCGCGTGCCCAGCGGGCCGCGCGTTACGAGAAGCTGGCCCCACGAATTGGCAAGACAAGCCGCAAACTGCGCGGGGCGTTGCCCACGCGGTTAAACGATGCGCTCTGCACCGTAGTCGCGTGTCGTTTAACCGCGTGCCCAGCGGGCCGCGCGTTACGAGAAGCTGGCCCCACGAATTGGCGAGACAAGCCGCAAAACGCGCGGGGCGTTGCCCGCGCGGTTAAACTATGCGCTCTGCACCGTGGTCGCGTTTTCGTTTCACCGCGTGCCCAGCGGGCCGCGCTTCCTGGGCGGCGATCACGCAACTATCGACGATGATCGCGCGGGGCGTTGCCCACGCGGTTAAACGAAGCGGTGAAGTATAAAAACTACTTCTTTGCGTACTGGCGCAGCGGCTTGGGCAGCGGGAAGGAGACCTTTTCCTCGCGGACGGTTTTCAGTTCGACTTCGGCGGCAAAGTTCTCTTCGAGCCACTGGATCGTGGCGTTGACGACCGATTCGGGAGCGCTGGCACCGGCGGTGACCAAGACGGTCCAATCGGCTTGGAACTGGTCGACCGAAAGGTCTTCGGGACCGTCGATCAAGAAGGCGGGGCGATCGGGCGATTCGGCCAGCTCGCGCAGGCGTTGGCTGTTGCTACTGTTCTGGCTCCCCAGCACGATCACCGCGTCGGCGTCGTCGCTCAACAATCGCACTGCCTCCTGGCGGTTCTGCGTCGCGTAGCAGATGTCGTCTTTGGGGGGGCCCTTGAGTTCGGGGAAGCGAGCCTTCAAGCGGTTGATGATCCGCGTCGCGTCGTCGACACTCAAGGTGGTCTGCGTCAGATAAGCCAGCTTCGATTCGTCCGACACGTCCAACTTGTCGACATCCTCTTCGGTTTCGACAAGGATGATCGCCTCGGGAGCTTCCCCCATCGTGCCGATCACCTCGTCGTGCCCATCGTGCCCGATCAAGAAGATGGTGTAGCCCTGCTTGGCGTATCGGATCGCTTCCAGATGGACCTTGGTCACCAGCGGGCAGGTGGCGTCGATCGCCGTCAAGTTCCGCTGTTTCGCAAGTTCACGCGTCGCGGGAGCGACGCCGTGAGCGGAGAAGAGGACGGTGGCCCCTTCGGGAACGTCGGTCAATTCGTTGACAAAGACGGCCCCTTTGGAACGGAAGGTGCGGACGACGTATTGGTTGTGGACGATCTCGTGATAGACATAGACCGGCGGCCCCATCGCTTCCAACGCGATCTCCAGGCTCTCGACCGCCATGTTGACGCCCGCACAGAACCCACGCGGCGCGGCAAGGTGAATTTTCATAGTAGAATCGTCTTTATCCCAAGGTCATCAATTTCGTCGAAGTTCCGCTACCGATAGGATAACCGGACAACGATTTTCTGCCTAACGCCCTTTTCGCGTTCTCCTTAGGCGAAGTCGTCGTTGATTTGCAGCCGGCCGCCGCAGTCGCGGCCACCACCGATTCGCTCCGTCGCAGTCCCCCTTCATATTAAATAGGTCCTCGCCATGCCAGCCTATCGTGTCGAGCGTTCGAT
The DNA here is from genome assembly GCF_007751715.1 of Rosistilla oblonga. NCBI lineage: Bacteria > Pseudomonadati > Planctomycetota > Planctomycetia > Pirellulales > Pirellulaceae > Rosistilla > Rosistilla oblonga. The sequence goes on from NZ_CP036292.1 coordinate 1,425,370, forward strand.
CCTGATCGATGCGGACGCTGAAACCGTGTTCGATACCGTCGCCGATTTCAGCACCTGGAGCACCTGGTCCCCCTGGTTGGTGATCGCCCACGAAGCTGTCGTGACCGTGACCGATGACCCCAAGAGCGTCGGATCGATCTATCGCTGGAGCGGCGAATTCGTCGGCCGGGGGGAGATCGAACACCGCCAATTGGATCGACCTCGCAAAATCGTCGACACGCTGCGATTCGAAAAGCCGTTCAAATCGACGTCGCAGGTCGAATTCAGCGTGCAAAGTGAAGCTGGCCAGACGCGACTCTCCTGGGCGATGGATGGCACCCTCCCCTGGTTCCTGTTCTGGATGCGACGCAACATGGAGACCTTTATAGGCATGGATTACCAGCGCGGACTCAAAATGCTCCGCGAATACATCCAGACCGGCCGCGTGTTGTCCAAGAGCACCGTCGAGGGGATCGAAAAAATTCCGCCGCGCCGCGTGATCGGGCTCCGCGAGTCATGCCAGTTGGCCGAGATCGGCCCGGTGATGGAGAAGACCTTCGCCCGCGTTGGGGAAGAGTTCTCGCGACGCAATCTGCCGTTGGACGGGGAGATGTTGAGCGTCTACCACCCCAGCGACATGATGCGTGGCCAGTTCGAATTCACTTGCGGATTTGTCGTCGATCCAAGCGTCCCACTGCCGGCGGGGCTCGTCGAGTGCTCGATCCCGGCAGCCAAGGCGTTGCACATCAAGCATGTCGGCAGTTACGAAAACCTAGGCAATGCGTGGAGTGGTGCTCACCAGTTTGCCAATTACCGAAAACGTAAACTCGCGAAGACCGAGACGCTGGAGATCTACCGCAACACGCCGGAGGATACGGCCGACGAAGACCTTGTCACCGACATCTATCTGCCGCTGCGATAGCTTTCAGTTTTTAAACCGCCAACGGGCAACCGATTTTTGCGAGCCGACCGCCGCCCCCCGGGCCAAGATCCGATCCCCGCGTGCGAATCCCTTTGGGGACGCCGCGTTTAAGTAACCACAACGATTCCTGGTCGGGTCCAAAAAACGAAGTTGGCCACCCAGTGCAAATCTGCGATTCGATGTAAGGTATCAACTAGGCACGCGATAGCAGCTTGTCGGTTTAATCACAACGAGCTTCCTTGCATTAGCCGTTTGGGCGTTAGCCCCGGTTTAGTGGCAGCGGAACTGGGGCTAACGCCCAAACGGCTGATTAAACCGACAAGCCGCTAGCGTCCGGTTCTCCCGTAAGAAAAAACACCTAACGAGCGAAGTCCCATGTCCGACGATGTCACTCCCGAAAACGAACCGGCTGCCACCGATGCGACCACCCCGCCGGCACGCAAGCCGGTGATCCTGGTCGCGCTGACGCTGTTGTTCGCCGCCTTCACGATCGGCGGTCGCTACTTCATCATCGAACTGGAAGACTTGGCTGGCATCAGCATGGATGTGCTGAACGTGATCACCTTGTTCGGCACCGGGGCGTTGTTGCTGGGATGGGCTGGCTGGGCGTTGCTGTTGAGCGGTTGGAACTGGCCGCAGCGGATCGCGGTGGCGGGGCTGTTGATCGGACTTCCGCTCGGATTTCTGAGTCTGTTTCGCCCGGTCGGCGGCGGCGATATCAATTTCCTGAGGTTTGAACCGGTCTGGACCGAGCGAGCTCAACCGGCGGCGCTGGCCGACGACGCCGCGGTTGTGACCGTCGATCTGAAAACCGAAACGCCGGCCGATTTCGCTCAGTTCCTGGGACGCGAGCAGACCGGCAGCGTCGACGCTCAGATCGATCCCGAAAAATTCGCCGACAGCCCAATCCTTTGGAAGCAAACGATCGGCCTCGGTTGGCCGGGCTTCGTCGCTCGCAATGGCTTTGCCGTCACGATGGAACAGCGTGGCGTCAACGAATGCGTCAGCTGTTATAAGATCGACGATGGCACGCTGGTCTGGTTGTACGAACATCCGGCCCGGCACCGCGACGCGATGAACCTCGGACATGTCGGTCCGCGGTCGACACCCGTCATCCACGACGGCCGGGTTTACGCCGTCGGTGCGGTCGGCAACTTCGTCTGCTTGGACGGCGCCGATGGAACGCCGCTGTGGCAGGTGGATCTGAACGAACTGCTGGATATCGAGCTGGCGGAAACGACCGACAACGATGGACTGACGGTTCAATACGAAGAGAACACGTCGCTGGCGTGGGGCCGCAGCAATTCTCCGTTGATCGTCGACGACAGCGTGATCATCGCCGGTGGTGGGCCGCGCGATGGAGACAAAGCGACGTTGATGGCCTTCGATCTGCAGACGGGCGAACTGAAGTGGCGCGGCGGCGACGAGATGATCGCTTACGGATCGCCCACGATCGCAACGGTCTCTGGCATCCGACAGATCCTGATGACCGCGGAGAGCCAGGCGATGGGATTCAATCCCGAAACCGGCGACGTGTTATGGACGTTCGAACGCAGCGGCGACAGCGACGGCGGCGCGAACACCTCGCAGTTGTCGGTCGTGTCGGAGACTGACGTGATGACGACTAAAGGCTATCCCGGCGGCGGTGGCGAACGGATCCGATTGAACGTCGACGGCGACAAGATCACGCCCGAATCGGTCTGGTATAACGCCAGCGTTCTGAAAACAAAACTGACCAGCCCCGTGATCTACGACGGCCACGCATACTCGCTTTCCAACGGGTTTATGGAATCGACCGACCTCAGCGACGGAACGCGAAACTGGAAACAGCGCGGCCGGTTTGGGCACGGTCAGATCCTGTTGGTCGGCGACAAGATCTTGATCCACAGCGAATCGGGGACGCTGCATTTGATCGACGCTTCGCCCGAAGAGTATCACGAATACGGCGAGATCAAAACGATCGACGGCATCTGCTGGAACACGCTTTGTCTGTACGGATCGAAGCTGTTGGTCCGCAGCGATTTGGAAGCCGCTTGCATCGACCTGCCGATGTTGAGTCAGCCCGCTGCGGATCCCGTAGCCTCGGAAAATCCCGAGCCCTAGGCACAGCGGCCCAAAGGTTGGAATTGCCCCGCATTTGCACTACGCTCATCCAGTGAAATCCGCATCGTGCCCTCCCCGAAAAACTCGCTGAAGGCTCGTTTCTCGACCCTCCCAGCTCCGCCGGGCGGGTGAAGTTGCCAGTCGAACGCCCCCGTCCGCCGCAGACAACACCCTTCCGGGCTGTGACCTGAAACCCTCCATGCCTTCCCCCGCCAGCCCGCTCGAAAATTCGCACGCCGCGCCGCCAAGCCTCGCTGAAAGCCAAGCCTACTGCCGACGTTATGCTCGCGCGCGACGGGAGAACTTTGTCGTCGCCAGTTGCTGTCTGCCGCGCGATCTCCGCCAGGACTTCTACAACCTCTACACCTACTGTCGCACCGCGGACGATCTCGCCGACGAGATCGCTTCGCCAGCCGAGAGTCTTTACCTGTTGGATCTTTGGCAACAGCAGCTTGATTGCTGTTACGACGGTCAACCGACGCACATCGCTTTTGTGGCGTTACAATCGACGATCGAGCGTTTTTCGATTCCGCAGAAACCTTTCCTGGATCTATTGGCTGCCTTTCGCCGCGACCAAGACCAATCGCGATACGCGACGCAGGAGGAACTGGCGGACTACTGCCGCTATTCGGCCAACCCGGTCGGGCATCTGATCCTGCACTTGGCGGAGGCGTTCGATCCGTCGCGGGCGCTACTGTCCGATTCGATCTGCACCGGTTTGCAGTTAACCAACCATTGGCAGGACGTTGGCGAGGACTTTCACCGCGGGCGAGTCTATCTGCCGCAAGACCGCTGCGAGGCGTGGGGCGTTACCGATGCGATGCTCGCCGCGCCGACAGCCTCTGCGGAATTGAAGTCGCTCGTTTCCGAACAGGTCGAAATCGCAAGCCGCTTGTTTGACGATGGCCGCCCGCTACTGAAACAAGTTCCCCGCTGGCTGCGGTTGGATTTGGAGTTGATCCTTGCGGGCGGCGAAGCGGCGCTGCAAGCGATCCGCGACGCCGATTTTGATATCCTGGGCAAACGGTGCAAAGTGCCGTTGAAGACGCGGCTCGCCTGGGTCGCGCGTACCGCTTGGCTGCAGTGGTCTGCCCGATGAACAACTCTCCCGCTTCGATCGCCGCCAGCTATGCCGTAGCCGCTCGCGTGGCTCGGCAAGCAGCCAGCAGCTTCTATCCTTCGTTCTGGCTGCTACCGCGAGCCAAGCGACAAGCGATGTGCGCGTTCTACGCTTTTGCTCGACTGACCGACGACGCCGCCGATGCGGCGGGGGAGATCGCCGACAAGCGACGCTGGCTGGAGGATTGGAGGCGGTTGATCGAGTCAACCGTCGCGGAGGATCAGCTCCCGCAAGCGTTTCCCACACATTCTGCGGATGCTGAATCGCTGCAGCGGTCCGAGCAGGCAATGCAGATCCTGCCCGCGTTGCAGCACGCGCAGCAACGCTACGCGATCGCTCCGACGCTGCTGCTCGAAATCATCGACGGCGCGCTCGCCGACCAGCAGGACCGATCGATCACAACGCAACAAGATCTGGACACTTACTGCTACCAAGTTGCATCGACTGTTGGGCTGGTCTGTCTGCAGATTTGGGAGTTTCAAGGGGAAGCAACTCGGCAGGCGGCGATCGATTGTGGCAAAGCGTTCCAGTTAACGAACATCTTGCGCGACGTCCGCGAAGACCTGCAGCGTGGGCGATGTTATCTGCCGCAGTCCGATCTGCAGCGGTTTGGCGTCGATCCGCAGCGGCCCGCCGACGAACAACAGGCAGCTTGGGAAGAATTGCTGAGGTATTACGGTGACCGCGCCGAGTCGTATTACCAGCAGGGTTGGCTCGCTTGGGATGGCATCCATCCCGACGGGCGACCGATGTTCAGCATGATGTGGCACAGCTATCACGCGTTGTTAAAGAAGATCCGCCAGCAACCGCTGCAGGTTTTGCAGCGACGTGTGCGACTGACGTGGCGGCAGAAAATGAACATCGCCGCCAGCCACTTTGTCCCTGGCTATCCGCGGCGACTTGCCGCCGTGTCGCCTCGCCGCGATGAAGAGGCTTGATCGATGGAGACGTCACCGCCGCGCATCGCGATCGTCGGAGGAGGATTGGCCGGGATGGCCGCTGCGCTGGGGCTATCGCAGGCCGGATTGAAGGTGACGCTAATCGAAGCTCGCAGCAAAACCGGCGGCCGCGCTGGTTCCTTCATCGATCCGACCACGGGGACGGAGATCGATTATTGCCAACACGTCGGCATGGGCTGCTGCACGAACCTGCTGGACCTTTTAAAGCGGACCGGTCAGCTGGACGATTGGCGGCGTTATCGATCACTGACGTTCATCGGTCCGGCGGGAGAAGTCTGTCCGTTTGCGGGATCGCGTTGGTTGCCCGCTCCGCTGCATTTGATGGAGGCGTTTTCGGGTTTAAGCTACCTGTCGCAAGACCTTCGCAAAACGATCGCTCAGGGAATTTGGAAGCTGATGCGTCTGCGTCCGGAAGACCAAGCGAACTGGCCGACGATGCAGGATTGGTTGACCGCTGCGGGGCAATCCGAAGCGGCGATTCGAGAATTTTGGGACGTGATTCTGGTCAGCGCCCTCGGGGAGGCGACCGATCGCGTCGCTGTCGCTCCGGCGCGGAAGGTCCTGGTCGACGGCTTCCTTTCGCACCGTGATGCCGGCGACGTCTGGGTGCCTCAGTTGCCTCTTTCGGTCTTGTTTGGTCAACGCTTGCCCGACGACTTAACCCGGCGTGGCGTCGAGATCCGATTGTCGGCGCGGGCAACCGGGATCGAGAGTCACGGCGGACGCGCGACCGGCGTGCGGTTGAGCGATGGCTCGACGATCGCCGCCGATTATCTGTTGATCGCGACGCCGTGGCATCAATTGCAAAATGTATTGGGGGACGCCAGCGATGCGGTCGACGATGGCGAATCGATCGCATCGATCCCCGCCTCGCCGATCACGGGGATCCATTTGTGGTGCGACCGGCCGCTGACCGATGCGGATCACTTAGTTTTTGTCGGCCGCACGATCCAGTGGCTGTTCCGCCCCACGTTTGCTGGGGATCAACCGGGCCGCATTTATCATCAAATCGTGATCAGTGGATCGCGCGACTTACCGCCGCGGCAACAGTTGTTGGACGAAGTCATCGCCGAACTTCGCGAATTGCTACCCGCAGCCCGCGAGGCAAACGTTGTCGATTCGCGGATCGTGACCGATCCCAAATCGGTCTACTCGGTTTCGCTGGCGACTGAAAAACGTCGGCCCGCCGCGACAACACGGTTACCCAACTTGTGGCTCGCTGGCGACTGGACCGCCACCGGTTGGCCCGCGACGATGGAATCGGCCGTGATCAGCGGCTATCGCGCGGCCGACCAGATCGCAGACAACTTGGGGCGGCGGAGCGGGAATGAGCAGCCGGCGCTGGCGAAATCATGGCTCGCCCGGTTGTTGATTCGTTAGGTGCAGTGGCTGTAAGAAAACGCGGGGCGTTGCCCGCGCGGTTAAACTATGCGCTCTGCACGTGGTCGCGACTTCGTTTAACCGCGTGCCCAGCGGGCCGCGCGTCTTGGGCGGCGATCGCGTAACTATCGTCTGCGGTCGCGCGGGGCGTTGCCGCCGCGGTTGAACTATGCGCTCTGCACGTGGGCGCGCCTTCGTTTAACCGCGTGCCCAGCGGGCCGCGCGTCCTGGGCGGCGATCGCGTAGCTATCGACTGCGGTCGCGCGGGGCGTTGCCGCCGCGGTTAAACTATGCGCTTCGTAGCGTGGTATTGATTGGGGCGCGGGGCTTTCGCCAACTCTTGGCATTCCAACGTCGATACAATGAACCCCTGAATACTTCGTCGCGAAAAAAACATTCGCTGATTAGTTCCCCATTAAACCGAGCGGATTGGCTGCAGTGGGGCTTAGTGTGCCGGTGAGTTGGCTGTAGCGGGTTGCATTGCGGCGTTCGTTTGCTTTGCCCCCTCGACGCCCACTCAATCTGAGGTAAATTTTGGAGCAAACGCAACGGCCTCGCAACTGCGGGGTAGCAGTCGATTTCGTTGCGTCGCTCGCAATCCCCCTCCCCACAAGATCGCTTCACGGCGGCGTGCTACCCCAGCACGTAGACAACTGAGACAAAGGAAGTCAGCAATGAACGCAGGCATTGTATGGTTGGTTTGTTTTGCATCGGCTATCGCGGCCCTCGTTTGGGCGCGGCGGTTTTATACCGCGATGATGGAGGCCGATGAAGGAACTGATCTGATGCGAGAAATCGCAGAGAGTGTTCGCCAAGGGGCTGACGCCTATCTGAAGCAACAGTACCGCTGGGTCACGATCGTCTTTATTGTTGTCGCGGCGCTGTTGTCCGTGGCGGCATACGGCTTCGGATTGCAGAGCGGATTTGTGCCGATCGCGTTTGTCACCGGCGGCTTCTTCTCCGGGCTGTGCGGTTGGTTTGGGATGAAGACGGCGACGCAGGCGAGCAGCCGGACCGCCGCCGCAGCTCGCCACTCCCTGGACCAAGGCTTGCAGATCGCCTTTCGCAGCGGTGCGGTGATGGGGCTGACCGTCGTCGGGATGGGACTGATCTACATCACCGTCTGGTTTGCGATCCTGTATTGGATCTGCCCGATGCTGGGGCATCCACTGTCGCTGCAACAGATCTCGATCGCGATGCTCAGCTTCGGGATGGGAGCCAGTGCGCAAGCGCTGTTCGCTCGCGTCGGCGGCGGGATCTTTACCAAAGCTGCCGATGTCGGAGCCGACCTTGTGGGCAAAGTCGAATCGGACATGCGAGAGGATTCGCCGCAGAATCCAGCCACGATCGCCGATAACGTCGGCGACAACGTCGGCGACGTCGCAGGGATGGGAGCCGATCTGTACGAATCGTATTGCGGTTCGATCCTGGCAGCGTCGGCGTTGGGCGTGGCTGCGATGAGCAATCCGGCGCTGATGCCCGAAGGCGTCTCGGTCGAATCGGCCCAGTTAGACGCAATGTTGTTGCCGATGGCGATCTCCGGCGTTGGGATCCTGCTGTCGATCGCTGGCATCTATCGCGTTCGGACCGGCGAAAACACTTCGCAGACACAACTGCTGCACGCGTTGGCTCGCGGTATCAATTTTTCAGCCGCCTTGGTCGTCGTCGCGGCGGTGTTGGTCAGTCTGTGGCTGATGCCTCGTATTCCCGGCACCATGCTGTGGGGCGTGTTGCCCGGCGTGGCGGTCAGCATCATCGTGGGCCTGGGAGCCGGATGGTTGATCGGCAAGTGGACCGAATACGCGACAAGCGACGAAGAACAACCGACGCGAAAGCTGGCCGAACAAGCCGAGACCGGGCCGGCGACGCTGATCATCTGCGGCATCGCCGACGGCATGATGAGCGTTTGGGTGCCGGTGATCATCGTCTGCGCTGCGACGCTGGCCGCGTACGGTTTCGCCTGCGGCGGTCACTTCAACAACTTTCAATACTTCCCGCTGGGCCTGTACGGCGTTGGCATCGCCGCGGTCGGGATGCTCAGCACGCTCGGGATCACGCTGGCGACCGACGCCTACGGACCGATCGCCGATAATGCTGGCGGCAACGCGGAGATGGCGGGGCTGGAAGAAACCGTTCGCCAGCGAACCGACGCGCTGGACAGCTTGGGCAACACGACGGCGGCGACAGGTAAAGGCTTTGCGATTGGTTCGGCAGCGTTAACGGCGTTGGCGTTGTTGGCAGCGTATGTCGAAGGAGTCCGCGACGGCTTCGATCGCTGGGCGACGGCGGAGGTGGTGCAGATCGATGAAGATGGTCTTTATAAGATCGCACCGTCGTTTGCACTCGAAAAGGCGGGCGAGGAAGTCACCCCGTTTCTGTTGATGCCAACCACCTCGCTCGATCCGACGTCGTTGGACGGCTGGAATGCGATCGACACGTCGGCGGGGCCGGCGCGGATCGACGCGGCGGTAGTCTCGCAAATCGAAAACGGTGTCCCTCTGCTCGCGTCGACTCAGGAAAACCTGATCTCCACGCGAACCGCGACGATCCGCGACTTCATGCGTTATTACGACGGGTCGCTGATGAATCCGCGCGTCCTGGTTGGGATGTTCATGGGGGCGATGGCGACGTTCCTGTTCTGTGCGATGACGATGAAAGCTGTCGGCCGCGCCGCGCAAGGAATGGTCTTGGAGGTCCGCCGTCAATTAAAGGAGAACCCGGGAATCAGGACCGGCGAAGTCAAACCCGACTACGAACGCCCGGTGGCAATCAGCACCAAAGCGGCTCAGCGCGAGATGGTGTTGCCAAGTCTGATCGGGCTGTTGCTGCCGATTGCGATCGGGTTGGTGCTTGGCGTCGGCGGCGTGATCGGTTTGTTGGCGGGATGTTTGACTAGCGGCTTCTGCCTGGCGATCTTCATGTCCAACGCGGGCGGATCTTGGGATAATGCCAAGAAATACATCGAGAGCGGTGCGCATGGCGGCAAGGGGAGCGAGGCGCACAAAGCGGCCGTTGTCGGCGATACCGTCGGCGATCCGTTCAAAGATACCAGCGGCCCTAGCCTGAACATCCTGATCAAATTGATGAGCATGGTCAGCGTCGTCGTCGCCGGCCTCGTCGTCCGCTTCAGCCTGGTCGCAATGGGCATTCTGTAGCCCCGCGGGGCTCACCGCCCTCTTTCTCGCGTTTGCAACAACGCACGGGCATAACAAACATCGAGAAGTCCGCCACACGATTCCTGGAACCGTGTGACAGTCGGACTTCTCGATATCTCATTCGCCGACCACTCTGCAATGGTTGTTACGGTTATGCAGCGGCCTGTGCCGATCACTGGCATAGAAAAGCTTTGCGTTGGCGGTTCGTTTAGTTAGAATCGCAGGAGCGACGTACAGTTTGTACTCGATCGATCACCAACACGATGTGGTATCCGCGCGTCGCCGGAGCCGGTGGCGTCGGCGGTTTCCGATGTTGTTGGTGTTGGTCCCGATGCGCCGGATCTTCTCGTCCAACGGCTGAGCTCTGAAAGCTCTCGCTATGGAATTGAAGTCTTTCGCAGCGGTACTTCGATCGGTTGGCTACATGGTGGGCGTGTGCGCACACCAACAAGATGGCTTGTCGTGTAAAGGCAATACCGCTGAACGAAGGAGCCTCGGACCGTGGAAAGAATTAGCGGCGGGATGTAGTGGACGAGGTTACGAGTCCCAGCGATTTGGTCTGATGCAAAAGGACTCGTAACCTCGTCCACTACGCTTCGTTGAACGGTATTGCGTGTAAGGGGGCCGCGCTGGCAGCGGTTGAGGCATTTCAGGGGAATCGTCGGCTAGTCACCCCGACGATGGGAGCAATCTGGTTGCGGTTCGGCGGGAAACCGTCTGTGTATTGGCTGCCGTTTTGCTGCCCGATACACCGGGTGATCGCGGAGGAAGGGGGAGTTGAAAGAATGAATGATTCGATCCAAGCCGCCCGGGAACCGGTTGCGGTCATGAGGTGGAGCGAGCTGCCATCGGCCAAGCCAACCCACGCCCTGGTCGAAAACGTCGACTTGGTTATCATCCGCGATGCCGATGAAGTTTTTGCCCTCTACGGACGCTGCTTGCATCGCGGCGCGATGCTCTCCGATGGACATATCGACGGACACAATTTGATCTGCGGCGTCCATCACTGGGACTTTCAATACCGCACCGGTGTCAGCGAATACAACAACAAAGAACGGCTGGCAAAATTTGCTGCCTGGGTCGATGTCGATCGCGATGCGGTGATGGTCGACGCGGCGGAGATTCGTGCCTGGCACCGGCAACATCCTCAGCCGTACAACCGCGATGCCTATCTCGGGCAATACGCCGATCCGACTTCAGCGACGTTGGAAGAACCGCACAATAGCCACATTCAGCGACTGGCCCGCGAGGGGCTTTCGGTTCTCGGACATCATGGCCCCGTTTCGGCGATGGGCGTTCCGTTGGCCCAGCTTCCCAGTTGGGACGACCTGCAATTTGTCACCGCCCAGTTCGCGCGGATGCCAATGTTGGATGATCACCCCGTTGGCACCGAGACCGTTATCGGGCCCAACGCCCGGCGACCGCTGAAGCTGAAGATTCCGATCTTTGTCAGCGACATGAGCTTTGGCGCATTGTCGGAAGAAGCAAAAGTCGCGATGGCGCGAGGCGCCGAATTGGCTGGCACGGGAATCTGCAGTGGCGAAGGGGGGATGCTGCCCGAGGAACAAGCTGAAAACAGCCGCTACTTCTACGAACTCGCCTCGGGCCGCTTCGGTTGGTCGATCGAGAAGGTCAGCCAAGTTCAAGCGTTCCATTTCAAAGGGGGCCAGGGAGCGAAAACCGGAACCGGCGGCCATCTACCCGGCAGCAAGGTGTGTGGCAAGATCGCCGAAGTCCGCGGTCTGACGCCGGGGACGCCCGCGATCAGCCCCGCCCGGTTCCCCGACCTCACTTGTCTGGACGATTTTAAACGCGTTGCCGCTGAGGTGCGTTCCCAGTCCGATGGCATCCCGGTTGGCGTCAAGATGTCGGCACAACATATCGAAGACGATATCGATTTCGCGCTCGATCTGGGTGTCGACTACATCATCTTGGACGGACGTGGTGGCGGGACCGGAGCGGCACCGGACATCTTCAAAAACAACATTTCGGTTCCGACCATTCCAGCGATCGCTCGGGCTCGCAAGCACCTCGATTTGCGTCGAGCCAGCGGCATCAGCCTGATTGCTACCGGCGGGCTGCGAACCGAAAGCGATTTCTTGAAGGCGTTGGCCTTGGGGGCTGATGCCGTCGCGATCGCCAACAGTGCGATGCAGGCGATCGGTTGCCTGGGGATGCGTGCCTGCGAGACAAACAACTGCCCTGTCGGCATCGCCACACAACAAGAACATCTACGCCAACGGTTGCAGATCCACGCCTCGGCGACGCGGTTGAAGAACTTTCTCGATGCCAGTGTCGAATTGATGTGCGTGATGGCGCGAGCTTGTGGGCATGACCACTTGAACAAATTCAATCTCGCCGACCTGACAACCTTTGACAAGACGATGGCCCAGTTGACGGGTGTCCGGTTTGCTGGCGTCTCGCCGTGAACGTTGATCTCCGGGCTGCTTGCTGACAACCAATCACTTGCTGTTCCTAACCCTTTCCTTCCACTTTGGAGAACGTAGAGATGAGTCAATTTTCCGATAGCCCACTGCTGCAAAAGACCCGCGAATTTGTCGAGCGTGTTGTGAACAAAGGCGAGTTTGTCGAAGTCATGCAGGACTACTTTGACGACAACGAGTATGTACAGATCGAAGGGGATGGTCGCACGCTTAACAGCAAGCAAGAGATCATCGATTTCGAAGTCGATGCGCTGAAATCGGTCACGAAGTATCACGGCGGAACGATCGGTGCGATTGGCGTTGCCCAAGACGATGGCAATGGCAACGGTGTCACGATGGCTGAATACAGTTTCAGTTACGACACGACGGATGGGAAAACCGTTGTGTTAGAAGAAACACAGATCGCCAAATGGAAGAATGGCAAAATGGTTTACAACCGCTATTACTTCAACCCCAACGCGTAGCGGTCTGAGGTGATTTCGATGGCATCGACGAACTGGACCAAAGCGCTTGAACCCGACGAACTGCCCGAAGGTCGTGTGAAGACGGTCGTGATCGGCACGCATTCGCTGTGTCTGACTCACTACGACGGCCAATACGGGGCACTCGATAACCATTGCCCTCATCAAGGAGGGCCATTGGGCGAGGGTTCGATTGAAAAAGGGCTGCTGCGTTGCCCCTGGCACGGTTGGGACTATTGTCCGTTAACCGGAAAGCCGCCGGGGGACCAGTTCGACGATGGCGTCCCAACCTACGCCGTCGAAGTTCGCGACGACGGCGTTTACGTTGCCATCGATTCACCACCGGAGCATCATCAGACCGTTTCCGATCTAATGATCCAAACCATGGTCAACTGGGGCGTTCGTTGGTGCTTTGGGATGGTTGGCCATTCCAATTTGCACATCGCGGATGCGATTCGACGCAAGGAACTCACTGGCGAGATGACGTTCATCGGCATCCGCCACGAGGGCGCTGCGTCGTTTGCTTGTTCCGCTTACGGAAAACTGACCGGACGGCCTGCATCCTGTTTGGCGATTGCGGGCCCCGGCGCAACCAATCTATTAACCGGGCTGTGGGATGCGAATGTCGATCGCGCTCCCGTGATCGCGTTGACCGGTCAAGTTGCCAGCCAAGTGCTCGGCCGGCACAACTTTCAAGAGATCCCGTTGGAGAAAGCCTTTGGCGATGTCGCCGGTTATTCTCACACGGTGTTAACAAATTCCGACCACTCCGAATTGATGTCCCTTGCCTGCAAGTCGGCACTGGTCAATCAATCCGTATCCCATCTGATCTTCCCCGACGAGATCGCTGGCCTGGATCAGCCCGACGCCTCGGCCGCTACTCCCGACGGCCGAATCGCCTCACGTAAGGTCTCGCCTCCCGAGTCGCCGTATCAGCAGGCCCTTGCGATGTTACAGTCGGCCAAGCGACCGGTAATCATCGTCGGCCACGGAGCTCGATACGAGATGGACTGCGTCGTCGAACTTGCTAAACAGTTAGATGCACCGGTGCTGACAACCTTCAAAGGCAAGGGCTTGATTCCCGACTCGCATCCGCTGGGCTGCGGCGTGTTAGGACGCAGCGGAACGCCAATCGCTTCTCACTTCATGAACGAATCGGACGTGTTGCTAGTGCTGGGAGCCTCGTTCTCCAACCATACCGGAATCACTCCCAAGAAGCCGACGATTCAAGTCGATTTGGATCCGATGACGTTGGCCAAATTTCACTCGGTCGATTGCTTGGTCAACGGCGACATCGGGATCGTGGCCGATCGCTTGAAGGCTGATCTACAAGTGAACGCAGCGATCGACCAGCGCGGTGAGATCGCAGAACGCTGGAAGATCTGGAACCGCGAAAAGGCGAGTCGACGAAGTGACGATCGCGCCGCGGGAGTCAACTCCGCATCGATCTTCGCCGCATTGTCGGCCGCCGTCGACGACGACGCGATTATCGCAGTCGATGTCGGCAACAACGCCTACTCGTTTGGTCGCTACTTCGAATGCAACCGCCAAGCGATCTTGATGTCCGGATACCTTGGATCGATCGGATTTGCGTTTCCTGCAGCGATGGGTGCCTGGGCGGCGACTCAGGAATCTGGCACTCCCTACAGCGGCCGCCAAGTTGTCTCGGTTTCTGGCGACGGTGGATTTGGGCAGTACCTTGCCGAGTTCTCAACGGCTGTCAAATACCAAATGAACATTACCCATGTGCTGCTGCACAACAAAGAGCTGGGAAAGATCTCCAAAGAGCAGCGTGCTGGAATGTGGGAGGTTTGGCAGACGTCGTTGCACAATCCCAGCTTTGCCCAATATGCAACCCTCTGCGGTGGATTGGGGATCCGTGTCGAATCCGCAGCCGAGCTGGATGCTGCCTATCAGCAGGCGCTTGCCTATCGGGGACCCGCGATCGTGGAGATCATGTCTGACAGCGAACTGATCTAGGATCCGACAACACATTCATATCGGGAATCGCTGCAGCGGAACACGATTCTAGTAACGACACCAACAACCGAACTTTGTTTTATGGCATGTTTTCAGATCCTTTCGCTAATCGGTGGCGGTATTCGTGGCGCATTTATCACGGCGTTCCTCGATCGTATCGAACAGAAATCAGGCCGACCGATTGCGGAGTCGTTCGATTTGATCGCGGGAACTTCGACTGGCGGCATCATCGCTGCGGGACTGGCGATGGGAAAACCCGCCGCTGAGATGCACGAGTTTTACGCAAAATACGGGGCGATGATCTTCACGCCTCGACCTCGCTACAAAGCCAAAGGGATCTGGAAACTTCTGTTCCCTGTCGCCAATCACATCTTCCGTCGCAAGACCGGAGGCGGGTTGGATGCGGCGTTCCGCGCGAGGTTTTGTCCTCACGCCTTGCAGGCCGCTTTCGACGAAGGTTTTGGCGACGCGACGATGCGGGAAGTCGATTTCACCCGTCTGATCATTCCAACGTTCAACTTAACCAGCGGCCAGCCCTACGTTTTTCGGTCGCCTCATTTGCCCAAAGGCTTCTACGATCAAGACCTCAAAGTTTCCGATGTCGTGATTGCTGCGACCGCCGCGCCAACCTATTTCCCGCATCGCGTGATCGCAGGCCAATCGTACATCGATGGAGGAGTTTGGGCAGCCGATCCGAGCATGTTGGCGTTTGCCGAAGCGATCCGTATCGGACAGTTCGCCCGTGGCGTTTCGCCCCAAGAACAAACGATTCAGAACGATCGGGATGTGGAGACCGAGGCCGATTCGAAGGCGATTCACGATGCGCAGGTGAGTGCCATGAGTGAGATTCGGTTGTTGTCGATCGGCACCGGCCGCGCCCAATTTTCGCTCAGCCCGCCGGGCGCCGATGCGGGACTGTTGTACTGGGCACCGAGGGTGGCCGAAGTAATGGGAACGTCGCAGGTTCAAGGAATCCATCAGCCGCTGAAGTTTCTGCTCGGCGATCGCTATCGCCACATCAACTTTAAGATGAAGGAACGTTGGCCGTTGGACGCGGTGCAGCACATCCCAGAACTGTTCCGGATGGGAGTCGAGCGAGCGGACCAGAGTTCCGCGATGATCGATGAGGAATTCCTCAGCCACCAGCGGCAACAATTTGTCCGCGTCGAGAATGCGTCCGGTGCTACTGAATTGAACGAGTTTGGATTTGAATAACAAGCGTCGCGGCCAGATTGAATTCCCCGATCGGTTGCAGCGTCTGGTGATCGGCACGCTGCTGATGCTGCTGACCTTGTGGGGGCTCAGCGAACGTTTCGAATGGACACGCGTGGTCGCGCTGATGCTCCAACTGGAGTTGCTGCTGACGGGAATCGCTGGCTGGTGTCCTATCTACTGGGGCTGCCGCACCTTCATCCCGCCCAAGTAAAACGCCCGTCTCGGCTGAAAATGCAACGGCCGGCGCGCTCGTCCCGGCTCCAGAGAGCTCGTCGGGATTGTTTGCTATCTGGGATAAAGATGCTTTAGCGCGATCGAAAGCATCGATGCCATGGAGCACGAGCGGCTCGTAGATCGAACTCTCCGATCGTGTTACGATTGGCCAGTCGCTACCATCTCGCGGCATTTCCCTGGAAGAGAGAGTCTCACGTGAGTGACCGCATCGTTTTTGAAGGTATCCGATTTAACGTCCATGAGATCGACGTGCCGACGGCTGACGGCAGCCCGATCAAGCGGCATGTCGCTCGGCATCCCGGCGCGGTGGTGATCGCGCCGCTGTTGGACAACGATCGCGTTGTGTTGATTCAAAACACGCGAGCGACCGTTGGCAAGACGTTGATGGAGTTGCCCGCCGGGACGCGCGAACCCAACGAAGCTGCCGAAGTCACAGCGGCTCGCGAGTTGATCGAAGAGACTGGCTATCGCGCCGGCAAGCTGACGCGGGCTCTCCAGTTCTACGCCTCGCCGGGGATCACCGACGAATTGATGCATCTGTTTATCGCCGAGGATCTGACCGAAGGGGATCATGCGCGGGAAGCGGGGGAAGCGATCGTGAACCGGATCACCACCTGGGCGGAGATCGACGCGATGATCGATCGCGGCGAATTCGAAGATGGCAAAACGCTGACCGGCCTGCTGTGGGTTCGCCGTTGGCTGGACCGTCAAAACCGCTAACTGAACCTCTTGTCGACGCCTTTCTTTTCTGAACACCTCGCCTCTCATAAGTCATCATGCAAACCACCACGCTGTTAGCCGGAATCCCCGCCGAAAACGCCTCGCTGTTTCACCGCATGCCGTTGTCCGTCGGCGATCCCGCGGCTTGGATCCAAGTCGATGATGAGACGACGGTAATCGTGCGGGACATCGAAGTCGACCGCGCGCGGCGACAACTGACCGCCAACCACTTCGGTTCGCCCGGCGAATACGCTCCCGCCGGTGGGCTGAGTCCCGATCGCGCGACCGCTACGGCTCAAGCGGTTGCCGAGTTTCTGGCTCGCAAAAAGATCGCATCGATTCAAACCGATCGCACACTGCCGTTCATCTTCGCTTGGCACATCCAACAAGCGGGAATCGAGATCGCCTACAACGCCGACCTGGGCGTGATCGATCGCCGCAGCAAGAGCGACCGCGAACTGGAGTGTTTGCAAACGGCTCAAGAGATGACGCAGCGGGCGATGGAGTTGGCGTGCCGCACGATCGCCGCAAGCACCGCCAATGCCAGCGGCCAATTGGTGCACGAAGGGGAATTGCTGACCAGCGAACGCGTCAAAGCGATCGCCGCGCAGTTCTTTCTCGAGCACAACTTTGCCATGGAACACGGATCGATCGTCGCGACGGCTCCCGAAGTCGCCGACTGTCACCACGCCGGCGCCGGGCCGCTGAGAACCGAGGTGCCGATCGTCGTCGATCTGTTCCCGCGCGATTTGTCCAGCCGCTACTGGGGCGATTGCACGCGGACTGTTGTTCACGGGCAAGCGTCCGAAGAAGTCAAGCATATGCACGCGGCGGTGGTTCAGGCCAAAGCCGCTGCGACGGCTGCACTGCGAGTGGGAAACACCGGCGACGCGGTGCACCAAGCGTCGACCGACGTCTTGATCGACCGCGGCTATCCGCTGTCGCGCGGCACGGTCACCGACCATCCATCGATTCAACATGGCACGGGGCACGGGATCGGGCTGGAGATTCACGAACCGATTCTGTTGGATGACGGCGGCCCTGAGATCCTGCCAAATGAAGTCCTCACGATCGAGCCCGGTTTGTATGGTCGCAGCCTCGGCGGTGTCCGCGTTGAGGACATGGTTGCCGCAACCACCGACGGCCCCGTCGTCTTCGGCACGCTGCATCAAGGACTCGATTGGAAGTGACCGCGGCGAGCAATTAGAATGTTCAACGCGATCGTTCTCCGTTTGCCAACCGCCCCGCTTTTGTCTGCCTCTCCAGGACCTTTGAGCATGTCACCTCGCTATCTTTTCACTGCCGTTGTGCTGCTTGTCGTCAGCATCGCTTCCGTCGCGTCGGCTCAACGGCCAGGCCGCGTTGCGCGTCCGACAGGCGATTCGTCCGTCAGCGATCCCGAACTGTTGGGGCTGCACAAGGAGTTCGTTTCCAAAGCGGAGAAGTTGGCGGCGGAATACGAACGGAAGAAGAACCTCGACGGAGCCCGCGAGGTTTACGAATCGATGACCCGTTTGATTCCCGAATACGAAGCGGCTCAGCTGGGGCTGAAACGAATCTTAAACGCTCAATCGACCCAGGATCGCAAGGTGGTCGAGGTCCAAGCGAATCGCGACTGGCAGGATACGCAGATCATTCTTGTCAAAGGGAACCCGGTCCACATCGAAGCCAAAGGAACTTGGTTTGTCGTCAACGAGACCGATGCCAACGGCTTGGTGATTCCCAAAGAGATCGATCCGAAGAATAACAAGATCAAACTGGGGACGCTGATCGGGATGATCGTCAGCCAGCCGGACGTCAGCAAATTAAAGCCGTTCCCGATCGGCAACGGGACCGATTTTATCGCTCCCGAAACGGGCAGGTTGGTGTTGCGGATGTTCGACGTCGAACCGCGCGACAACAAAGGAAGCATGTCGGTCTTGGTGCAAAGCACCTTCGGCCGCCCGTAGAGCCGACATCCACGTCACCCCTCGTTTAACGAAGGATCCTCGGACCGTGGAAAAAAATTAGCGGCGGGACGTAGTGGACGAGGTTACGAGTCCCAGCGATTGGGGCTGGTGCAAAAGGACTCGTAGCCTCGTCCACTACGCTTCGTTGTTTAACCGCGTGCCCAGCGGGCCGCGCGTCCAGTCGCGTGACAAGCGTGGAGCTATCGACGTAACCGCGCGGGCGTTGCCACCGCGGTTAAACGATTGGCTCTTCAGCTTCCGCAGCTTCGGCGACTGGTTCGCCCCAGCCTGGTTCAAAGATTTTGCTGCACTCGGTACAGACGACTTCGGTTGCCAAGCAGGTGTCGGCGATCGGTTGTTTGGTCTGGCAGTGATCGCACTGCACTTCGACGTTCATCGGCAGCTTGCCCAAGGCGTCGAGCTGTTCATCGGAGAGATCGGGGATCTCGATATCTTCGGGCGCGATCGTGACCAACAGTTCACGCGTGATCTCCTGGATTCCGGCCAGCCGATTTGCCAGCCGACGGACCGTCCGTTCGAAGGCGTTGCGGGCGGTCCGGCCGTTGCCGAAGTGACGGTCTCGTGTGGCGTATAAGAAGGTCAGCCCATGCAGCACGCGGCGTCGGGTTTCGCTGGGCAGTTCGTATTTCGCCTTGCCACACATCAAACCGAAGATGCGACTCAATTCGCCCGGCGTGTAATCGATGAACTCCATCGTCGTGCCGACCCGCGAACTGAGCCCGGGGTTGGACCGGATCATCGTGTTCATTTCGTTGGGATATCCGGCTAGGATCACGACCAGCCGATCGCGTTGATCCTCCATCCGTTTCAGCAGCGTTTGGATCGCTTCGCGGCCGTATTGATCCTGCCCGCTGGCATCGATCAGCGTGTACGCCTCGTCGATAAACAGCACGCCGTCGAGCGCTTCGTCGATCTTGGCATTGGTCTTCGGGCCGGTCTGCCCCGCGTATTCGGCGACCAGCCCGCTGCGGTCGGTCTCTGCCAATTGCCCTTTATCCAATACGCCAAGAGCTCCAAAGATGTCGGCGATGATCCGGGCGACAGTCGTCTTGCCGGTTCCCGGATTGCCGACAAACGACATGTGCAGGCTCGGTTCGGTCGTCGGCAGCCCCTCGGCGACGCGGCGTGCTTCCATCTTCAAGAAGTTCGTCAGCGTGGAAACCTGTTCTTTGATGTTCTCCAATCCGATCAACTCGTTCAGCTTCGCCAGCGACTTCTGCAACCGCTCCTCGGGCGACAGCTGAGGTTCCGGTTCGGCAGCCGGCTCGGCCGTCGTGGGCCCGGCCTGCGCAGAAGCCGTCGGCGCTGGCGATGCCTGTCGCAGCGGAGGCTCTGGATTCTTGCGCAGCCGCTGCGAGTCCTCGCCGACTTTGCGAACCACCTCGCGCTCGGTTCGGCTGTCGCCAGCAAAATGAGCTTCGGTTTGCGCCGCCGCTTGATCGAGATCGTCTTGTAATTGACGCAGCCGCGCCGCGTCGGCGGTTCCGATCAAACCGTCCGCTTTGGCGACGATGTTCGCCATCCGGATCGCCAACGCCATGACTTCGCCCCAGCGATCGCGCAGCGGCGGCAGGACGATAAAGGGTTGGATCAGGTCGTGCCACTCGAAGTTCTCGGCTTCGTCCAACAGCCACTCGACCGCCTTACGCAGCTGAGCTCCCATGATCGGTTTGCCCCACAGATGCGTCAGCAGCACGCGGCCCAGTTGACGCTGTTCGATCAGGTTGGCCGCTTGGCTGGAGGCACCGACGGCGAAGACTTTCATGATGAAGCCGCTGTGCAGGTCGTCCATCTGGCTGACGAAATCGGTCTCGCCACCGTCGAGCATCCAGGCGTCGTGGTCGACGATCTGACGACCGCTGCTGATGAACAGGTCGCGCGTCTGTTGCAAGGCTTCGCGGTAGGTGCGGATCGAAGCCAAGATGGCGTCGTCGTTGGGAGTGTCCATTGCCTGTGGTCCAATTGATATGCGGTGATACAAACGCCAGCGTCTCGCTAGAATATCAGCATTTGCATTGGCGTGGAATCAACCGGGGACAGCATGATGGGCTTCATTCGCCAATGGCAGACGCAGTGGACGGCGATGTCGACCGACCAGCGGCGGCGGGCGGCTTGGGCATTCGCTTGGTTCTTCTGCATTCTGTTGGCCTACTTTGTGATCCGCCCGGTCCGCGAGACGATGGGGATCCAAGGAGGCACGAAACAGTTGCCGTGGCTTTTCCTGGGCACTTTCACAACGATGCTGATCGCCGTGCCGATCTATTCATTTGTTGTGGCTCGCTGCCAACGCAAACGTTTGGTGCCGATCGTCTACCGTTTTTTTGCCGTCAACCTGCTGCTGTTCTGGTTGGCGATGCACGTCGAAAGCGCCCAGGTCCACGTTTGGGTCGCGCGATGTTTCTTCATCTGGACCAGCGTCTTCAGCCTGTTTAACACATCGGTCTTCTGGAGCGTGCTGGCCGATCTCTATGACAGTCGCCAAGCCAAACGCGTCTTTGGAATGATCGCTGTCGGAGGCACGTTGGGAGCGATCGTCGGTTCGCTGTTGACGTCGCTGCTGTCGACGATCCTGGGCGTGCAGAACCTGCTGTGGTTGCCGATCGTGCTGTTGGAAGTCGGCGTCTTTTGCGCTGGCCGGATGATGAGAGCCGAACCGCCCGCAGTCGACGTTCACGATACCGACGGGGTTGCTGAATCGGAGTCGTCGGCTGACGCAAAGTCTGCCGACGACGAACCGGCACCGGGCGGAGGGATCTTCGAAGGGATCACACACGTCGCCCGTTCGCCTTACCTGGCGATGATCTGTCTGTTCCTGTTGCTGGGCCAATTGACCGGCACGCATTTTTATCTGGTGCAAGCGGAACTTGTGAAAGAGTTTATCCCCGAACGCGACGCGCAGACCGCTTTGTTTGGCAAGCTGAATCTGTTCACTCAGTTGCTGACGCTGGGGTTACAAGCCGGTGTGGTCGGGCTCGTGCTGCGAAGGATGGGAGTCGCGGCGGCGCTAGTGCTGCTGCCGGTCGTCTGCTTGCTGGCGTTGATCGGACTGGGACTGTTCCCATCGATCGCCGTTCTAGCGATCAGCGACGTCGTCCGCCGCGGGGTCGTCTACGGCGTGACGGTTCCGTCGCGAGAGGTCTTGTTCACGGTGGTCGATCGCGCCGACAAATACAAATCGAAAAGCTTCATCGACACCGTCGTGGTCCGCGGCGGCGATGCGATCAGCGGCCAAGCGTTTGCCTTCGTCCGGCAGTGGCATCTTGGACTGGCCGCGATGAACGCGTTGATGATCCCCGTCGTCATCGCCTGGGGAATTCTGGCGATCTACCTGGGACGCCAACAAACCCGCCGCGCCGCGGCGGGTGAAGCCGATTGAATGCCGCAGCCTTCTAATCTTCGAACTGCACGGCGGTCGTTACCATCGCGTCGCGAGTGTCGGTTAACGACAGGAACCATGTGTTCGCATCGGCGGGCGGTTTGGGAGCGGTGATCGTCTGGCCATCGATCTTGGCGGGAACCGTCTGCCAGTCGCGTTTTGATCGCGGGCCGCTGTCGGTGGTGTAGTGCAGGTTGGCCGCTTTCAGTGGCACCGCGCTGGTGTACTGCAGCGTGACCTGATCGCCATCGATCTGCGGAGTCGCGGGGGCGGGCAACGGATCTCCGCCGCGGCAATACGAATCGATGAACCGCCCGATCTCCTGAGGCTTCCAACCGGCGGGATGGCTGTGTCCCATTTTGACTTCGATCCGCATCTGCTTGGTCCCTGGAACGACGTCGAAGCTCTTTTGGTAGCTGTCCAGCGGATAGTGGACATCGTTGGTGCCGTTGACGAACAGGATCGGCACGCGGCAGTGTCGCAGTTGGCTGCCCGGATCATAGACAGCGACCCAGTCGTCGCGTCGATCGCCCAGGCGGTCGATCGACGGCTTCTGAACCGATTCCCCTTCGTGCAAGAAGCCGCAGCCGTAGACGGGGACCGCCGCTTTGAAGCGGTCGTCCAGCGAAGCGGCCAGACAGGTCGTGTACCCGCCCCAGCTGATCCCCGTCACCGCGGTCCGCTCGGCATCGACGTCGTCGAACGAACGGATCAGCGAATGAGCTCGCAAGACCGAGGCCGCAGCGTGGAAGGGCCAGTCGTCGGAGACCTCGCCGCCGATCGAATCAAACTTTTCGACGTGTCCCTGGTTGGGGCCGCCGTTTTCCAGTCGAGTCCGCGTGTTGGCGGGGTAACCCTGATTGGCAATTGGGACTCCCGTCTCGGGATTGAACGTGGGGGCGCTGGGGCGGCTGCCGCCAAGATCCATCGCGATCGCCGCGTAGCCTCGCTTGGCCCACAACCAAACCCATTCGGCAAACGCGGTCCCGCCACCACCATGGATCAGCACCACGGCGGGGTACTTGGCATCGGCGGTCCCTTCGCCAAGGGTGGTTGGCGAGGCGTAGAAGGCGAAAACCTCGGTCGGTTTGCCGCGATAGTCTTCGCCAGCGTACAGCAGCGAGTGGACGGGGCCCGTTTGGTCGACCCACCGCATCTCGGGCGTCTGCTTCGCCGACGCGACCATCGCCGTCAGAGTTTGAGAGACGTTTTCGTCCTTCGCATCTTGGGCGGTTAGTAGAACGGGGGGGAGCAGCAGAACCAGCATCAACGCGAAAGATCGTTTCATCTTGCCTGTCGGAGGTATAGGGGGAGGGGGAATCGTTGCCAGCGGGGGCGGAGCGGCTATTGTAACACGGCGGATTTTGCCGATCCGAGATTGCAGAGCCAGCCAGCAGGGGGAACTTGCCCTGCGGGCTGCTCTTGTTCGCGGGCTCGATTCGAGCGACAATAGGAATTGCAAGCTTTTCCGGGCTCTGAACCCTTCAAATCCCCGTCACACTCCCACTTTTCTTTGATCTCTATGGCCAAGCAACAAGAAGAACCCCAACTTTGGCAGACCGTAGCACCTTGCGAATTTAAAGGGATTCACGAGGATTCGGGGCTCGCCCAGGGCTTGCTGATCTCGGCGCGTCAGTCGCCAGGTTTTCCCGTTTTGGCGGGGCAGTTGGGGCACGCGTTTGCCAACCGAGCGACCCATCTGATGCTCGATTACAACGCTCAAATGGTCAACATGCGTTATCAAATCGACGGCATGTGGGAACAATTGCCGCCGCTGCCGCGCGACGCGGGGGACGCGATGCTTGTCGCCGCGAAAACGTTGTGCCGGATGAATCCCGCCGATCGCAAGAACGCTCAGCAAGGCAAAACGCTGGCGATCATGGGGCGCGACAAATACAACGTCAAGATTCAGAGCCAGGGTGTGCCGACGGGCGAGCGGGTGATGCTGACTCTGGACAAGAAGGACATCCCCTTCAAGACGCTCGACGATCTGGGGATGCGCGACAAGATGCAGGTCCAGCTGAAAGAGGCGCTCAACGATAAGGGGCATATGGTCGTAATCAGTGCTCCCAAGGGGGGCGGTCTGACGACGTCGTGGACGATCGCATTGGAAGCTGCCGATAAATTTGTCAGCGATTTCCAGGCGATCGAGCCGAAGGGGAGCGACGAACCGGACATCATCAACGTCAGCCCGAACTACTTTGGCCCCGATGCCAAAAACGATACCGCTCGCGATGCCGTGCGGGCGCTGTCGCTGCGTGAGCCCGACGTGTTTGTGATGCCAGAGCTTTACGACGAGGAAACGATCAAGCTGCTACATGCGCAAACCAAGATCGAAAAACAGGTGATCTCGCGGATCGTGGCTAGCGATGCTGTCGAAGCTTGTGCCCGGTTGGTCCACAAATATCGTGGCGCCGCCAAGGAGATCGTCGATATGCTGTCGCATGTCACCAACGTGCGACTGGCCCGTCGATTGTGCGAAACCTGCCGCCAAGGCTTCACGCCGCCGCCGCAATTGCTGCAAAAGCTGGGAATTCCGCAGGGCCGCGTGGCGATGATGTACCAGCCGTTTGTGCCGCCGCCGATCGAACAACAGGTCGATGAGAAAGGGAATCCGGCTCCGCTGCCACCCTGCCCCAAGTGTGCAAATCGCGGCTATTACGGCCGATTTGGGATTTATGAACTGCTGACCGTCGGTCCGAAACTGAAGGATGCGCTGCTGAAAACCAGCGACGTCAACAAGCTGCGGCAGGTGGCAAAAGCCGAAGGGCATCGCAATCTGCAAGACGAGGGGATCATGGCGGTGGCTCGCGGCACGACGAGCCTCGAGGAGATGCGGCGGATCTTTAGCAGCGGCAACAAATAGATCGCGACGCAACTTGTTTATCGCGTAGCACTTACGGCCCGCCGTGGAAGCTCTGGGCCCGTTGTCAATCAGGCGAAAATCGGTTAGAATTTCCGCCTCGATAGTGTTGCTGATATACCTTGTCCCAACCGCCCGTTTCGCGGCGGTAAGCCGAGGTCTTTCTTGGTCTGTTCCATGATCGCTCGCGCCGACGGTGATTCCACCCAAGGCGTGGGTTTTGAACCGCCCGATCTGAAGTGCCACCCTAGGCGTTTAACCGGTGATCGATGCGGACAGCGACAGTGGTGAAAGAGTAATCAAAGGACGCTTCATTGGCTGACGAAGAGAACGGAAACGGTAGCGGCGACGAAAACGAAAACGGCGGCGGTCCATCGCTCCCAATCGGAGGTGACAGCGGTGGCCACGGTGCCCTGCGAATGGTCGACCTGCCGATCGAAGATGAGTTGCGGGAGAGCTATCTGACGTACGCGATGAGCGTGATCGTCAGCCGAGCGTTGCCCGACGTTCGCGACGGTCTGAAGCCGAGCCAACGCCGGATCTTGGTCGCGATGAACGATCTGAACCTGGGCCCCCAATCGCGGCGGGTCAAGTGTGCGAAGATCTCCGGTGACACGTCGGGTAACTATCACCCGCACGGTGAAAGCGTGATCTATCCGACTCTGGTTCGGATGGCGCAAGAATGGAACATGCGGCACCTGTTGATCGACAAGCAGGGAAACTTCGGCTCGATCGCCGGTCTGCCCGCCGCGGCGATGCGGTATACCGAAGCTCGCTTGAGCGCCGTCGCAGCGATGATGCTGGACGATCTCAAGCTGGACACCGTCGATTACGTTCCGACGTACGATGAGGCTCGCACCGAACCGACGGTTTTGCCAGGCCGGTTCCCCAACCTGTTGGTCAACGGGTCCAACGGTATCGCGGTCGGCATGGCGACCAGCATCCCGCCGCACAATCTGAAAGAGATCTGCACGGCGATCATTCAGTTGGTCGAGAATCCCGATATCTCGATCGACGAATTGATGGACACCGTCCAGGGCCCCGACTTCCCGACCGGCGGAATCATCTGTGGCCGCGGTGGCATCCGACGCGGTTATTACACCGGCCGCAGTACCGTCGTGGTTCGCGCCCGCTGCCGCATCGAAACGGAAAAGAAACGCAACCGGATCGTCGTCAACGAGATCCCGTTCCAGCAGGCTCGCGACCGCGTGGTCGAAAAGATCGCAGCTCTGGTTACCGGAGACCGCATCAAGGGGATCGCGGGGATCCGCGACGAGAGCGACCTGAAAGAGCCGGTCCGATTGGTGATCGATCTCAAACGCGATGCCGATCCCGACGTTGTCCTGAATCAGCTGTATCAGTTCTCGCCGCTGCAGGACACTTTCTCGATCATCTTGTTGGCGCTAGTCGACGGCAAGCCGCGGGAATTGAACTTGCGGGAGATCCTGCAGGAGTTCGTTCGCCACCGCGTGACCGTAATCCGCCGCCGGACTCAGTTCCTGTTGGCTCGAGCGCGTCGCCGCAAGCACTCGGTCGAAGGTCTGTTGTTGGCATTGGCCGACATCGATCAGATCATCCAGATCATTCGCGCCAGCCGCACGCAGCCCGAAGCGAAGATCGGACTGATGGGCGTCGAGTGCCCTGCGTCGCTGATGGCTCGCGCTCTGGGCGACTCCGGATTCAACCAGTTCCAACAGGAGCGTGGTGTCTCCGATACGTATAGTTTGACAAGCGTTCAGGCTGACGAAATCCTGCGAATGCGGTTGGGCCAGTTGGTCAACCTGGAGCAGGAAAAGCTGGGCGAAGAGCACGCTCAATTGCTGATCGAGATCTCCGGCTACCTCGAGATCCTGGCCGATCAACAGCTGATCTACGACATGATCAAAGAGGATCTGGAAGAGATCATGCGTCGCTTTGGCGACAACCGCCGCACCGAGATCAGCGGCGAAGAGCTGGGAAATATCGACTTGGAAGACCTGATCCGCGAAGAGACGATGGTCGTCACGATCAGCCATCGCGGGTACATCAAACGCGTCGCTTCGAGCACCTACCGTGCGCAGCGTCGCGGCGGCAAGGGACTCAAGGGAGCGGCGACCGAAGAAGAGGATCCGATCGAACACTTGTTCGTCGCCAGCACGCACGCTTATCTGCTGTTCCTGACCACCAAAGGAAAGGTCTACTGGCAGAAGGTTTACGATCTGCCAAACCTCAGCCGCGAGAGCCGCGGACGCGCGATCGTCAACTTGTTGCAACTGGCTGAAGACGAAAAGATCGCCGCTTGCCTGCCGGTTCGCGACTTCAATCTGCCCGGGCACTTCGTGTTGATGGCAACGCAAGGCGGATTGGTCAAGAAGACGCCACTGGAAAACTACAGTCGGCCCAAGCGAGGCGGGATCATCGCGATCAAGTTGCGTGAAGGGGACGAATTGGTCAAAGCTGTGATCATCAAACCCGAAGACGAAGTCGTGCTGTCGACGGCTAAGGGAATGGCGATCCGGTTCTCCGAATCGGACGCTCGCCCGATGGGCCGCAACACGTCGGGCGTGAAGGGAATCAGCCTGGGCAAAGACGATCATTTGGTCGGCTTGGTCGTGGCCGATCCAAACGCCACGCTGCTGACGATCTGCGAACGCGGATACGGAAAGCGAACGCCGTTTGGCCCCAACGGAGACACCGACCCGACCGAAGACGAAACATCGTCGTCGGCGAAGTACCGCGTCCAGAACCGCGGCGGCAAAGGCGTTCGCGACATCAAGACGACCGACCGAAACGGTCAGGTGATCGGCAGCTTGCGAGTCGATGGCGACGAGGAGATCTTGATGATGACCGCGCGGGGCAAGATCCAACGCGTGGCTGCTGAAGAGATCAACGTGATCGGCCGTAACACCCAAGGGGTGCGGATCATGAACCTTGGCGAAGGCGATTCGCTGGCGGCGATCGTTCGCGTTCCGAAGGAAGAGGTTTCCGAAGAGGAAGAGGCTGCCGCGGCAGCTCCCGTCACCGCAGCTGATGCATCGGCACCGGCTAGCGATGGCGAGGCCGCTCCGGAAGCTGCGTCCGACAGCGAAGCGGCATCCGACGACACCGCGTCGCCCGATGACGAAAACGGCGCGGAGTAAGGCGAACCTCGATTGCCGGATCCAGCACCTCAACCGACACCTCCCCGCCATGCCCGCGTTGCGGTCATTGGCGGCGGGATCAGTGGCCTCGTCGCCGCTTTCGATCTGCGGCACCGGCATCCCGAATGGGATGTGGTGCTGTACGAAGCGAGC
Organism: Rosistilla oblonga; assembly: GCF_007751715.1. Classification (NCBI taxonomy): domain Bacteria; kingdom Pseudomonadati; phylum Planctomycetota; class Planctomycetia; order Pirellulales; family Pirellulaceae; genus Rosistilla; species Rosistilla oblonga. Next base: position 1,453,523 of record NZ_CP036292.1, read on the forward strand.
GATCGCGTCGGTGGTGTCATTTGCACGCTCCGGCAGGATGACTTTCTGCTGGAGTTTGGTGCCGACAGCTTTTCAGTCCAGCCTCCCGGTGCGATCCAGTTGTGCCGCGACTTGGGAATCGAAGATCGATTGGTCGATCCGCTGGAAGCCAACCGCCGGGCGTTTATCCTGCACGCCGGAAAACTGGTGCCGGTCCCCGAGGGCTTTGCTCTACTGAGACCGACCGATCTGAAGAAGCTGCTGGCCTCGCCACTGCTGTCGATTCCAGGGCGATTGCGATTGGTTGCCGAGGCGTTCATTCGAGGCAAATCGGATGACTCCGACGAGAGCCTGCAGAGCTTTGCAATCCGACGCTTCGGCCGCGAAGCCTTCGACCGATTGATCCAACCGCTGGTCGCGGGCATCTATACCGCCGACGCCAGCAAGTTGAGCATGCAGGCGACGATGCCGCAGTTTGTCGCTTTGGAAACCGAACACGGCGGGATGGTTCGCGCGACGCGGGCCCTGCAAAAGCAGAGTAAAGACGATGCGGCGCGGTCGGCCAGCGGAGCTCGATATGCCCAGTTCCGCAGCTTGCCCGGCGGGATGGGAGAGCTGTTCGACACATTGGTCGACCGGATCGACGAATCCAACATCCGCCGCGGGCAACGGATCGCTTCGCTGCAGCGAGAGGGCAACAGTTGGAACATCGAATCGGATCGAGGCGAAGCCGCATCATATGATGCAGTGATCGTCGCCCTGCCCGGCCCGGCTGCTTCGACGCTGCTGCGACCGCTTGCCCAAGAGGCTGCGGAAGAGTTGGCGGAGATTCCGTATGCAAGCTCGGCGCTGGTGCTGTTGGGCGTCGGCAAGGACCAAGTAGCGCATCCGCTGGACGGTTTCGGGATGGTTGTGCCAGCGATCGAGAAGCGGGAGATCATCGCTGCGAGTTTTCTAAATCGCAAGTTCGCCGATCGCGCCCCCGACGACATGCATCTGATTCGTGTCTTCATCGGCGGGGCGATGCAATCGCATCTGTTGGAACGCAGCGACGATGAGTTGATCGAAACCGCACGCCGCGAATTGGCAGCGATGATCGGTCTGCAAGGACCGGCGAAAATCCAGCGGGTCGCCCGCTGGAACAACGCGATGCCGCAATACCATGTCGGCCACTGCGATCGCCGCGATCGGGTCGAGCGGGCGATCGGCCAGCTGCCTGGACTGGAACTGGCTGGCAACGCACTACATGGCGTTGGAATCGCTCACTGTATCCGCACCGCCCGCGCGGCGGCTGACCGGATCGGCAAACATCTGGCGAGCCAACTCGGCGATTCGCCCCTCTAATTGCTTCCCGGCGGGGGGCCGTCTCCGCCTTCTAACGCTGCGGCGTCGCGATCTGTCGCGGACGGAATTTTCGGAAATTTCCGATCAAAGAAGATGCGAGAAAGACGCAAATAGGTTCAATTGGGAAGGATCTCCCGCCTGAATCGGTCGTCCCGCGAGTCGGCAAAGTCGCAATCGCTCGAAACGGGGCGTAGAATAGAAGAAAAGCTGCTTGCCGATCGGTCGGCTCGGAACGACCTGCGGTTATGACGTAAGGTTCCACGTCGCTCCGCAGCGCTTTGAAACCGGCGCGCAAACAAGTTTACCCACCTTTGTACGAGGGATTGCATAGATGAAATTTCGGAATCTCCAGTTCGCGCTGCGCCGTAGTGCCAGCTTGGCCCTGTTGCTGTTAGTGCCTGGAGCGGCGTTTGCCGACCTGCCAGCATTCGACAAAGTCTCCGAAGGCTACAAGAAACTGACCTCCTCGGATCAGCAGAGCGATAAGACTCTATTTAATGTCTGGACCCGCGAGAAAGATGGCCAAATGCTGGCCGAATTGCCTAAGGCATTTGCTGGCAAACGCTACTTCATCGCCTTGACCGTCGGCAGCGGTGACCGCTACGCCGGTCTGCAATCGGGCGACATGGTCGTCCAGTGGCGGCAGTACGACGAGCGATTGGCGCTTGTTTTGCCGAACCTGGAAGTCACCGCCAAGGGAGAAGCCGAAGCGAGTGCGTCGGTTAAGCGATTGTTCACCGACCGCGTTCTTTTGGACGTTCCGATTTTGGCCAAAGGCCCTTCGGGCGGCCCCGTGATCGATATGGACAACCTGTTGATCAGCAACGCCAGCAGCTTTTTTGGCAACCAAGTGCGGATCACCAAGTCGCGTATCTATAAGATCGAACAGGCGAAGGTCTTTCCCGAAAACGTCGAACTGGCGTACGAGATCGTCGGCAGCCGCGGCCAACTGCAAACAATTCACTATTCGTTCAGCGAAGTCCCTGCGACCAGCAACGGTTTCAAGCCGCGTAAGGCGGACGAACGAGTCGGTTATTTCACCACCGCTTTCACCGATCTGAGCAAATACACCGACGATGAAACACGCGTGCGGTACATCAATCGTTGGCACTTGGAGAAGCGAGATCCCAAGCTGCAGCTGAGCCCGCCGAAGAATCCGATCCGGTTTTATGTCGAACATACCGCACCGGTTCGCTACCGTCGTTGGATCAAGCAGGGCGTCGACTACTGGAACAAAGCGTTCGAGAAGGTTGGCATCGTCGATGCGATCGTGATCGAATATCAGGATGCGCCCAGCGGGGCTCATATGGAGAAGGATCCCGAAGATGTGCGGTACAACTTTATCCGTTGGCTGAACAACAACATCGGTACAGCGATTGGTCCAAGCCGCGTTCACCCTGAAACCGGACAGATCCTCGATGCCGATATCATCCTGACCGATGGTTGGATTCGCCACTTCAATTTCAACTACTACGAATTGATGCCCGAACTGGCGATGGAGGGGATGAGCCCCGAAACGCTGGCTTGGTTGGCTGACAATCCCAGCTGGGATCCTCGCGTTCGCTTGGCTCACCCCGCACAACGGTTGACGGTTCGCGAATCGGTCGCCCGTTCGTCCCGTTCGCCGATGGCTGGCCACAGCTTTGCCGCCGCCAATCCACAGTTGATGGGAGACGACGAATACGATGGCCTGTATGGCAACATCAGTCAGAAGAACGGCTTGTGCATGGCAGCTAACGGCCGCCGCATGGACCTCGCCCTGACTCGTATGAACTGGACCTTGGCTCTGCTCGAAGAAGAGAAGGCCGACGCTCAGAAGAAGAAAAAAGAAGAGGAAGAGAAAGCGGCTGCCGAGAAGAAAAAGGCGGAAGCTGCGAAAGCGAAAAAGGATGATTCCAAGGACGAAGATAAGAAGTCCGATGAAGCGAAGGACGACAAGAAGGACGATGCTAAGGATGAAGAAGCCGTAGCGAAAAAGGACGACAAGAAGGAAGAGAAGAAGGACGACGACAAGCCGAAAGACCAGCTGCTCGACGGGATTCCGGAGTGGTTTGTTGGACCGTTGTTGGCCGACCTGGTCGCTCACGAAGTCGGTCACACGCTGGGCCTCCGCCACAACTTCAAAGCCTCCAGCGTTCATTCGTTGGACGAGATCAACAGCGAAGCGATCAAGGGTAAAAAGACCTTTACCGGTTCGGTGATGGATTACACGCCGATCAACTTCCGCTTGGAATCGGGAGACGTTCAAGGCGATTACGCGATGATCGAAATCGGTCCCTACGATTATTGGGCCGTCGAATATGGTTACACCTTCACCGACGCCGATCTGCCGAAGATCCTGAAGCGTTGCCACGAACCGGAACTGCAGTATGCGACCGACGAAGACACATCGGGGCCCGACCCGTTGGCACGTCGGTACGACTTCGGTCGCGATCCGTTGGATTATGCCAAGGAGCAGATGAAGTTGGTTCAGTTGTATCGCAGCCGGATCCTGGACAAATTCGTCAAAGACGGCGACAGCTGGGCCAAGGCGCGTCGCGGTTATGAACTGACGTTAAGCAAGCAGACCAGCGCGGTCAGCATGATGGCCGGTTGGGTTGGCGGTGCGTTTGTGCATCGCGACAAGAAGGGGGATCCCGAGAATCGCAGCCCGATCGAAGTCGTTCCGGCAGAGCAACAGCGTGCTGCCCTGAACTTTGTCATCGAGACTTCGTTCAACGACGATTCTTATGGACTGACTCCCGACCTGTTGGCTCGAATGAGCGTCGACAAATGGCTCGACGAAGGCTTCAGCCGGGCGATGACCAACGAAGCGACCTGGCCGATCCACGACCGAATCCTCGGTCTGCAAGCCTCGGCGTTGACGATGATCATGAACCCGACGACGTTGCGACGCGTCTACGACAACGAATTCCGATTGCCAGCGGATCAGGATACGGTGACGCTGCCCGAACTGTTGGGCACGATTCGCACGGCCGTCTGGACGGAACTGGGCGAAAAATGTCCGGCCGATTGCAGCTCTCGCAATCCGATGATCTCCAGCTTGCGACGCAACTTGCAACGCGAGCATCTGGATCGTTTGATCGATTTGATGCTGAAGAAGACCGACACCAGTGCGGCCGCGAAACCTATCAGCAACCTGGCGATGATGCAGACGAAAGAGCTGAAGGATGAGATCGACAAATCGCTGGGCAAGTGCGGCGACGACATGGACGCTTATACCAAAGCCCACCTGTCGGAGTGCCAATCGCGGATCGAACAGGCGCTGAACGCTGGATACGTCTTCAACAGCGGCAACCAGCAACAGGGCCCGTTAATGTTCATCCTCTCGGGTGACGAACCATCGGCGGAGTGATCCCGATCGGGAGAATCCCAATCGATCTAGCTGCGGCGCGGTAAGCGTCGCAGCAAAAACAATACGATCGACGGAGTGAGCCTAGGCTCGCTTCGTCGATCGCTACGTTTGGGGGCAATGCAATCGCAGGTCCGCTGCCCTTCAGTCGCTCAAACGAGAGCAGCCAAGCAACCGCTCGGTAGTCTTCTCGTTTAACCGCAATACTGTTCAACGAAGCGTAGCGGACGAGGTCACGAGTCCTCTTGGATCAGACCAAATCGCTGGGACTCGTAACCTCGTCCACGACGTCCGTCCGCTAATTCTTTCGACGGTCCAAGGCTCCTTCGTTTAACCGCGTGGGCATCGCCCCGCGCTTCTCGTTTCCTGCCCGGCTCAATAGCCGCTCGGTTTAACCGAGGGCTGTCTTGTCACGTGCTTAGCGAACGAGGTAAGCCTAAAAGCTCTTCGACCAACTGCTGACGATCGACCAATCGGTTTCCAGTTGGATGCCGTTCAGGTCTTGGTGCAGCATCGGCACAAATTCGACATTCAGCAGATGGCCGCGGACCAATGCCGCCGCACCGAGTCCCAGGTTCAGCGTATATCCGCCGCGGAAGCTTTCGACGTTGGTGCTGATCATCGAGTCGGGGCTCATCGGATCGGCGCCGTCGTAGTTGGTCCGCCAGAGATTTTCGACGCGAATGCTGGTCGTGAAGTTATCGGTAATCAACTGGCTGTACCAGTTGTTCAGTCGGAATTCATCGCTGACCGAATATCCGCGATAGTTGCGGCCGATCGGCAGGTCGGTTTGAAACTGCGTACCAAACGAACCGAAATCGAAGTAGTGCTTCCAGGTGATGCCGGGGCGGGCATTAAAGGTTCCCGAACCGAGACGCATCGGATAGGGCATCGGTTGCTCCATCATTCCGCCCGAAGGAATGCTCGTCGTCCGGAAGATATCGCCGGTCGGCAGCGATCCGCCGAGATTCAAGATCACGTCGTCGTTGCTGTCGGTATACAAACCGATAAGTGCCCCGATCGTTGTGTCGCCAAATCCACTGTTATGCGTCGTGAACAAGCTGCCCGGGCCGCCACCGGCGGGATTCATCGGGCCGCGGGTGTGGTCCATCGTGATGCTTGGCAGCATGACCATCGCGTAGAGCGTGATATCCTCGGTCATTCCACGCATGATATGCACCATGTGCATCTCGTGCGTCATGTTATTGGGCGATGCCATGCGATTGGTGACGGGGTTGCTGGTCGCACCGAAATCGATCGCCTCGCTGTCGCTCAATCGCTGGGTGCCGGCGCGGTTGCCGTCCATGTACATGTTCATGTACTTGTATTCGACCATCCACTCGCCGGGAGCGTGCAGATGATCTCCCATCAAACCAGCCGGCGCATGCTTGTCGGCTCGAGACCGATACTCATCGTGCGCACTGGAAACATTTGCTGCCGCTAGCAGCATTAAGAACGCGACATTCAATCGCTTCATTTCAACATCCTTGCTCGCCTACATTTTCGGCCCGCCCCTCACTCTGTCGGAGATCGGAACGTCAGCTGTCGCATCATGAGCGAACTGGATCTGAAAGCCACATCGCTACGGCAGGCGTCGGAACAATCGTTCCAGCAGCTAAAAATTGACAGCGCCACCTGGCGGGGCTTTTTGCTGATTGCCGATCGCGGATCCTGCGGCTCGCGCCGCAGGCTTTATGCGATCGCCGCCTCCGCGGCTTTTAGCTCACCAGTTCAGCTGGTGGTGCTGCGCTGGACTGCTTCTCGCACGATCGCTCGCATTCTTGGTTCGGCGATCTGCGCTGCGGCTAGGACGTCGGCGTGGTCGGTGCGTTGGGGAGCGTCGGGACGGGCGATGTTGCTGACCATCGACATGCCCAATACTCGCATCCCGATCCGCTGAGCCTGCAGGACTTCCGGGACGGTGCTCATGCCAACCACGTCGGCTCCGATCTTACGCATGAAGCGGTATTCGGCGCGGGTTTCGTAGCTGGGGCCAAGCGTGGCGAGGTAGGTTCCCGAATGAGCCGGGAAACCGTTCAGCCGCGCCGTTTCGAGGGCTTTCTCGCTGAGCGCTTGATCGTAGGGGGATGCGCCACGCAAAGGGGCGTCGCTGCGCGTTTGCGGAGGATAGATTCCGTAATCGAATCGTTGCCCTGGGTGTCCGTGCAACATGTCGATGTGGTCGCGGATCACCACGATGTCGCCAACGCGATATTTTGGGTTCAGCCCGCCGGCGGCATTGGAGACGATCAGCGTGTGCGAACCGATCGCGGCCAAGACGCGGACCGGGAACGAAACCTGTTCGGTTGTCCAACCCTCGTAGCGATGGAAGCGGCCGGACATCGCGATCACCGGTTGGGAATCGAGCCAGCCGAAGATCAGTTGGCCGCTGTGCCCCGCGATCCACGATTGTCCCCAGTTGGGGATGTCGGAGTAATCGATCGCGATCGCATCTTCGATGTAGTCGGCGAGGTTTCCGAGCCCGCTGCCCAAGATGATCGCCACCCGCGGCAGTTCGGCTAGCTTGCACGCGATGAATTCCGCAGTCCGCAAAACTCGCTCGGCCGGACACTGTTGGTTGGGATGCTTGGTCATACGATTCTTGGTTGGAGGGCTCCGCGAAAATCAGAACGGCTGGATCGAGCCCGGGCTAATCATGGTGGGCTGTTAAGTGTTTGTGCTTATATAAATTAGCCGGCACGCGATAGCGAGGCGTTGTCCAAGGTAACCGGACGCTAACGCGTGCCGGCTGATACCTTAAATTGAAACACCAATCTGTGCTGGGGATTACGCCAGGCGGTCGTTGGCGAAATCGGCGACCGACTGGCGGACCAGGGTTCGCAGGTTCGGTTCGGCGGCGTTGGCGATCGCGATGATCTCCTCGACAACCGCTGGCTGCAGCGCGTCGGGCAAGCACATGTCGGTGATCACCGAAAATCCGACGACCTTCAGCCCGCAGTGGACCGCCACGATCACCTCCGGCACGGTGCTCATGCCAACGACATCGGCACCGATCGTCCGCAGGAATCTGTATTCGGCTCGGGTTTCCAGGTTCGGTCCGGCGACGGCGACAAAGACGCCTTTGTGGGCGCGAATGTTCTCGCGGCGGGCGATTTCCAAAGCTGTATCGACCAGCCGTTGGCTGTAGGGTTCGCACATGTCGGGGAAACGTGGCCCGAGTCGATCGTCGTTGATGCCGATCAATGGATTGTCACCCATCAGGTTGATCTGGTCTTCGATGACCATGATGTCCCCCGATTGGAAATAGGGATTCAGGCCGCCGCAAGCGTTCGAAACGACCAGCAATTCGGCTCCCAAAGCCTTCATCACGCGGACCGGCAGCGTGATCTGTTTCAGCGGATAGCCCTCGTACATATGGAAGCGGCCTTCCATCGCAACGACGGGGACGCCTTGCAATTTGCCGCAGACCAACCGCCCGCGATGGCTGGTGGCTGTCGAAGTCGGAAAGTGGGGGATCTCCGAATAGTCCAGCGAGGCCTCGATCTCGATCTCGTCGACAAGTCCACCCAGGCCTGTCCCGAGGATGATCCCGGCCCGCGGAGTGGTCCCCCAAGCGGCTTTGATCGCTGCTGTCGATTCTTGAATTTTGTCGTAGAGGTCGTGCATGCGGTTTCCTTTCAAGGGCTGGGCGGTCTATCAGTCACCCAGACGATCCGAAGTCGGTCGGCGCGGGTTGCCTTGGATGAACGATGCCGCATCATAAAACCATCGCCCCCAACGTGGCAACGGACTTGATCGGATTGGCATGTTCTGTTTCAAAAGTACTTCATCAGCCATCTCGGCCGCTGGTCTTGATTCGCAAACGGCAGCGACCCTTTGCACGAAAATCCGTTAAACTCAGCTTGCACCGTCGTCCCCCTCGGTTCGCCACCGTTTTTCCCGGCGGGAGGGCCGCATTTGTCGGCTGTTTTGTCTCGTTAATGTTCTTTAATCGCACGTTAAGCAGAAGCTATTCGCATGATCCCTTCCGTCGATCAGTTTGAAAAACTCGGAGCCTTCTATCTGGGCCGCGAGTACGATTTGAAAGCCGGCCGCAATCGCGACGACCTGCTGATGTACGATGCTAAAGATTTGTGCACTCACGCCCTCTGCGTCGGAATGACCGGCAGCGGCAAGACGGGGCTCTGTCTGTCACTGTTGGAAGAAGCCGCGATCGACGGCATTCCGGCTCTTTGCGTCGATCCCAAGGGAGACCTGGCGAATCTGCTGCTGACCTTCCCCGACTTCAATCCCGAAGATTACAAACCTTGGTTGGAACAGGGAGAAGCATCGCGGAAGGGGATCACGCTGGACGAATTGGCTGCCAGCAAGGCGAAGCTGTGGCAGGACGGACTGGCGTCGTGGGGGCAGGACGGCGAACGCATCCGCCGTTTTCAAGATTCGGTCGACATCGCCGTCTACACGCCTGGCAGCAACATCGGGCTGCCGTTGACGATTTTGAAGAGCTTCAACGCGCCGCCCCCCGAAATTTTGGAAGACAGCGAAGCGATGAGCGATCGGATCGCCAGCGCCGCATCGGGGCTGTTGGCGTTGGTCGGCGTCGATGCCGATCCGCTCTCCTCCCCCGATCACATCCTGCTGTCGAAGATTTTGGACACCAACTGGCGTGCCGGGAAAAACGTGACCATCGGCGACTTGATCGGGATGATCGCTTCGCCGCCGTTCGATCGCGTCGGCGTGATCAATCTCGATGCCTTCATGTCGCCAGCCGATCGAACCAAGCTGTCGATGCGGTTGAACAATCTGTTGGCCTCTCCCGCCTTCTCGACTTGGTTGGAAGGCGAAGCGTTGGACATTCAGCGGCTGATGTACACCGACGAGGGGAAGCCGCGGTTGACGATCCTGTCGATCGCCCATCTGTCGGATACCGAGCGGATGTTTTTCGTCACGATCCTGTTGAACGAATTGGTCGCCTGGATGCGGACGCAGAGCGGCACCAGCAGCTTGCGGGCGATGTTCTACATGGACGAGGTCTTCGGCTATTTCCCTCCCGTCGCTAAACCGCCATCGAAGGCGCCGATGCTGACGCTGCTGAAGCAGGCTCGGGCGTTTGGTTTGGGCGTCACGCTAGCGACTCAAAACCCGGTCGACCTCGACTACAAAGGGCTGTCGAACATCGGCACCTGGTTCTTGGGGCGGCTGCAAACCGAACGCGATAAGCAGCGTGTGCTCGAGGGACTCGAAGGAGCCGCGGCGCAGACCGGCGTGCCGTTTGACCGCCAAGAGATGGAACAGACGCTGGCCGGGTTGGGGAGCCGCGTCTTCTTGATGAACAACGTTCACGACGATGGGCCGCGCGTCTTTCAGTCGCGTTGGGCGCTGTCGTTCCTGTCGGGCCCGTTGGCTCGCGATCAGATCTCCCGGTTGATGAAGGACCGCCGAGAGCAGGCAGCCAAGGCGTTGGCCGAAAGTGGTGAACCGGCCGAATCGATCGCCGCCGGAAGCGCTCAAGGTTCGCGGCCGATGGTTCCCGCGGGGATCGAGGAGCGGTTTGTCTGCCCGACGCAAACACCGGCCGAATCGGCGTCGCTGGTCTACCGGCCGGCGATTTTGGGAAAGGGATCGCTGCACTTCGTCCGCAGCCGCGGGTCGATCGATCTGTGGCAGGATCAGATGCGAATCGTCTCTTGCGCCGCTGGCGTCCCCGATCCGCTGTGGATCGACAGCAAGCCCGCTCCACAGGATCTGCAGCTCAGCGATCGACCGGACGAAAGGTATACGTTCGCCGATCTGCCGACCGAATTGGTGAATGAGAAATCGTACAAGCGCTGGGCGGACGATCTGAAGGATTACTTCTACCGACACCAAACGCTGGCGGTCTACGAATGCGACGAAGTCGATCAGCTAGCGCCGCCGGGATCGACCGAGGTGCAGGCGCGATTGCACTTCAAACAAGCGGCTCGCGAGGCGCGGGATCGCGAGACGGAGAAGTTGCGTGACAAGTTCTCCTCGAAAATGCAATCGTTGGAAAAGAAGATTCGGACCGCCGAGGATCGCGTTTCCCGCGAAGCGTCGCAAGCCCAAGGGGCGACTTGGCAATCGATGATCCAGATCGGTTCGACGCTGTTAAACGGATTTATGGGGAACAAGATCAGCCGTCGGGCTTCGACAGCGGCCAACGGATGGAATCGCGCCGCGCGGCAGAAGGAGGATGTCCACCGCGCCGAAGCGGCGTTGCAAGCGTTGCACGGCGACATGGCCGATCTGGAAGAGGATTTGAAACGCGAGATCGACGAACTGGCCGAACGCTTTCATATCGAGAACCTGAAGCTGGAAGAGACGCTGATCAATCCACGCAAGGGGGATTTGCGAGTCGATTCGCCCGTGCTGCTGTGGACCCCGTGGCAAGTCGATTCGGTGGGGATCGCCCAGCGGCTGTTTTAGGGATCGCCGCGATGGTCGCCTTTCGCTCCGCGAAAGTGCGGATCCCGAATTCGCGCTCCGCGAACCGGACGCTAACGCGTGGCGGCTGATGGCCGCCTTTCGCTCCGCGAAAGTCGCGTCCGGCTCGCGACGCTCGAATACAGGGGCCGCACTTTCGCGGAGCGAAAGGCGACCTTGGGCAAATTCGCAGGCTTGCTGCGAGTGCAACGTTACCTGCTTTTTACGGTGCCAAATGCCGCAGCGCTCGGCGGTCGAGAGGACCGTTGTCGCGCGACGGCCCCTTTGCTGCAACTTGGACGCTCGTTAGGATTCGGCAGCTATGTCACATGGTCTGAACCCCGCTCAACACGAAGCCGTTAATACGCTCTCTGGTCCGCTGCTGGTCTTGGCCGGAGCGGGTACGGGGAAGACGCGCGTCGTCACCTTTCGTATCGCCAACCTGATCCGCAACGGCACCGCTGCCGATCGGATCCTTGCGGTGACGTTCACCAACAAAGCAGCGGGCGAGATGCAGGAGCGGATCGCCGAGCTTCTGGGGATCTCCAAACGCCCGTCCAAAAAAGACGATCGGCCGCGGCCCGTGATCGGCACGTTCCACTCGCAGTGCGTTCGCATCTTGCGCCAACACGCGACCAATCTGGGATACCCGAAGAAGTTCGCGATCTATGATCGATCGGATCAAGAGAGCATCGCGCGGAGCGTGCTTCGCGAATTGCGTTTGCCGACGGCGGCGCTGAAGCCGGGCGATCTGCTGTCGATCATCGGCCAATGGAAAAACGGCTCGATCCATCCCGACGCGGCGGTCAACGAAGCGCGAACCGACAAAGAGCACCTCGCGGCGGCTGGTTATCGGCGGTATCAGAATTCGCTGAAGGCTTGCGGCGCGATGGACTTCGACGATCTGTTGCTGAACACCGAGGTGCTGTTTACCGAACACGAAGAGGTTCGCCAATCGGAGGCCGATCGCTTCGATCACATCCTTGTCGATGAGTATCAGGACACCAACGGCAGCCAGTATCGGATCATCAAAGCGCTCGCCGATGCGCATCGCAATCTGTGTGTCGTGGGGGACGATGATCAATCGATTTATGGCTGGCGTGGAGCCGACGTTCGCCACATTTTGAACTTCAAGAAAGACTGGGAAGATGCGACCGTCGTCCGCTTGGAGGACAATTATCGCTCGACCGGATCGATCCTCGAAATGGCCAACCGGTTGATTCAGTACAACACGGTCCGGCACGACAAATCGCTAAAGCCGGCACGTCCGGCGGGACAGCGGCCGCGGATCTCGCAGTTCAAAGACGAGACCGAAGAATCGCAGCGCGTCGTCGGCGAGATCGGCCGGTTGATCGAATTGAATCACTACCAACCGGGCGAGATCGCGATCCTATTCCGGACCAAGGAACAGCCGCGGTTGTTCGAGCAGGAGTTGCGGAAGGCAGCCCTGCCCTACGTGATGATGGGCAGCCAGTCGTTTTTTGATCGACGCGAAGTCCGCGATGTCGTGGCGTATCTGAAGTGGGTCGAACAGCCCGACGATGAGGTCTCGCTGATGCGCGTGGCCAACACGCCGCCGCGCGGGCTGGGCCAGGGAACTGTCAAGTTGTTGATGGACGCCGCGGTGAAGCGAGGCCAGCCGATCTGGCAGGTGATGTGCGACGACACGGTCACATCGACGCTGCCGCCAGCGGCTCGCCGCGGAATCGACGACTTGCGTGGCATCCTTGTCGATGTGCAGAATCGGATCCGCGACGATGGACTGACCGAAGCGGTTAACACGCTGATCGCGCGAACGCGTTATATGGACGAGATCCGCACGCGTTACAACGAGCCCGAAGAGTGTGAAGCGAGAATCGCGTCGATCGGCGAAGTCGTCAACGCGGTCGATGCGTATGCCGATCGCGCCAAGAAACCCAGCCTGACCGACTTCCTCTCGGAGATCGCTCTTTCGGGACGCGAGATGGGGAACGAAAAAGATCGCGCTGCCCAACAGAACGCGATCTGGTTGCTGACGATGCACGCCGCCAAGGGGCTCGAATTCCCTGTCGTCTATATGGTCGGCATGGAGGATGGCCTGCTGCCTCACCACCGCAGCACCAAGGGAGACGACGACGCGATCGCTGAAGAGCGGCGGCTGTGTTACGTCGGGATCACCCGGGCGCAGGAAAAGCTGACTCTCTCGCTGGCGCTGACGCGTCGTAAATGGGGTAAGCCCCGGCCGACGACGCCCAGCCGGTTCCTGTACGAGATCACCGGCCAAGCCGATAATCCAAACCGCTACCGCAAGTAGCTCGTTGGTTCCCATGCCATGCTCAGCACCACCGCAGAATCGACCGACGACGATCCGCTGGCGTCGGTCTTGGGCGTGATCGATCTGAAGGAGGGCAAAGCCGTCCACGCGGTCCGCGGCAATCGCGACAGCTATCGGCCGGTTTGCTGTGCCGCGACAAATGATGGCGATCCGATCGCGTTGGCTCAAATGTATCTCGACTCCGACGTCGGCGGGTTGTACGTCGCCGATCTCGACGCGATCACCGCGGGGGCTCCTCACAACAAGCTCCTGAATCGCTTGGCGGATTTGGGAGCTCCGATCTGGATCGACGCCGGCGTCGTCGAATTGCAACTGCCCGCGTCCGACCGGATCGTCCGCGTCGTCGGGACCGAATCGATAGCCTCTTTGGAAGAGCTTGTGCCGCTGCGCGAGCGGTGGTCGGCTCGGCGGCATGGGATCGTTTTGAGCATCGATCTGCGCGAGAGAGTCGTTTTGGGGGGCTCGCCGGCTTTGGCAAGTCAAACGGCTGTCGAGATCGCTAGCCAAGCGATCAACAGCGGTTTCCGGCGGCTGATCGCGCTGGATCTGGCGGCTGTCGGGGCCGCTTCTGGCACCCTAACGTTGCCGATTTGCCAGGCTATCGCCGAGAAACACCCCCATGTGGAATTGACCTCCGGCGGCGGGATTCGGACGCTTGCCGACATCCATGTACTAAAAGAGGGGGGCTGTCGATACGTATTGGTCGGTACGGCCCTCCATGGTGGGCGAAAGAAGTTGTCCTTTGGCAGCGGAACTTGTTGACACACGCCAGTTTGCGGCGATAGTCTGTTTATAGGGATTTGTGTCCCGAATCCCTTCTTATCCCTTGGCGATTGCCGCCCCTATCGCTCCAGCCCTCGAGGTTCCGATGTCGCATCGCGTCGAAGCTACCCATGCCGCCAGTCTTCAAAACTCCCATCGCGCCCGACAGTTATTGGCTGCATGGTTTGTTGGATTGATCGCTGCAGTGGCGTTGGGGGCGATCGCATCGCCGGCTTGGGGCCAAGCGGCAGCTGGAAAGCCTCAATACGACGTGATGAAGTACCAGCCGAACTGGTTTACTGAAAAGTCGATCGTCAATCGGATCAAGCAGATTCGCAGCCAGATCGTCAGCGATCCAGCTCAGTTGAGCGAGCAGAAAGACTTCTTCGTCAAGATCTACCAAAACATCTTTGCATCGATGACCGACCCGGCGGAGTTTGCCAACTTGCAACCGCGCCGTGCCGAAGTGATGAAGGACATTTACAACGCCGCTCGCCGCGGCAACACGCAGGTTTCGCGTGGCCTGTCGATCATGTCGTTCCAGCAATGCAAAGCGATCGCTCAAGGAAACTACTACCCCGGTGCTCGGATCAACGCCGTCTTTATGATCGGCGAACTCAACGATCGCGAACCGAACTCGTTGGAAAAGAAAGCTCCGATCCCGATGCAAGCGGCGCTGCCGTTGTTGTTGGAGATCGTCGAAGATGCCAAGTACGACGATGGGCTGCGAGTCGCGGCGATCCAAGGGATCCAACGCCACGCTTCGCTGAACGCCGAGCGTTGGAAGCCTGAATTGCAAGACAAAGTCGCCGACCTGATGATCGCGACCGCTCAAGAGTCCGCTCCGAAAGATCGCAACCTCGAGGCCCACGGCTGGGTCCAGATGTTGGCGATCAACACGTTGGTCAGTCTGAAAAACCCGCGCCGCGTCGACCAAGTGGCCAAGCTGGTGATGGAGCTTCCGACCAAAGAGGATTCGTCGCAGATGGCTCTCGTTTACGCAGCCCGTGCGACTCCCAAGATCGAGATTCCCAAGGAGTTCAAACCGCAAGCCGATGCCGTTCTGAAGAGCTGGGCGACTCAGATCGTCGGCAGCATCGCGCGGGAGGCAAAGCGGATCGAAGACCTGGAAAAACCGCGTCCCAAAGCCTCGATGATGGGAATGGGAAGCGGTGAGATGGGAATGATGAGCGGCCCCGAAGGCTACGACATGGGCGGCATGGAGATGGGAATGGAAATGGGCATGGGGATGGGAATGCCGGGTGCGACGGCTGCCAAGCCGCAAACCGTGGAGATCATTCTCGCTCGCCGAATGCTCAACGACGTGATCGAATCGTTCCACCTCGGTCTGACCGGCACGCGGGCAAAGACCGATCCCGCGAGGGTCTCAAAGGGCCTCGTGGCTAATCTCAGCGACGAAAAAGAGAAGGCCGATGCGGTCCGCTTGGTGGCGCTGATCGATGAAGTCAAAGAGGGCGTCAACGATACGATGATTTCGAAGAATCTCGAATATGCCGAGAAGCTTCGCGAGCTCGAAGCAAAGCTGCAAGCGTTCGTTAATCCCGATGCCGCAGCCGATCCGAAGCCGGGGAACAATGCGAGCCCGTTCTTCGACGGCCCGTTTTCGAGTGCTCCTCCGGCGCTCAACCGCACCGAACCCAACGTCGCTTCGCGTCCTAAGGCAGCTGGACAGAACTAAGTTCGGTCAACGCCAGCTGGGTGATTCCGTATTTCCGCACGTCCCATTCGGCTGCGGTTAGTTCGGCGGTATCAAAAAAGTTGTCGCATTCGGCAACTAACACGCCGTGCGGATGGGCTTCGGCGGCGAAGCAGATCATCCGGTTCAGATCTTTGATCCGCGACTGGAACATCTCGTACGGCGGGCACATCAAAAAGACCCACGGCGTATCGGGCTCTTCGGCGTGCGCTTGGTGCATCAATGCACCGAGTCCACGAAACGCGTCTCCCGCGGTCAGCGAGATGCGCTCGGTGAGGTCGAGATCGGCGACGTTTTGACGGATCTGTTCCAGCGTTCGCCGGTTCTGCTCCATCGTCACGGCTCGGCTGGCTCCGCGGCTGATCGATTCGATCGCTAGCACGCCGGTGCCCCCAAAGGGATCGAAAACGATCGATCCTTTGATTCGTTGGCCGATCAGATTAAACAGGCTCTCACGCACCGAGTCTCGCATCGGACGCGTGCTACGGTCGCCGTTGTAGCGGACCTTGCGGCCCCGCATATCGCCTCCGATCACTCGCAGTGTGGTCGCTTTGGGCTTCACACCGCGCTTCGCCTCGGACGCCTGGTAAGGTTTTGATTTCTTCAAGAATTGTCACGTTTCGCAAGGATTTCACTGAACCGCCCAGGCGATTGCGTTCGTACAGCCTGGATTCTACGGTCTATCATGACGTCGCGTGGTGTGGCCATCAATGGGAGCCTGGGACAGGGCTGCGGATTGGATCTTGAAGATGAGAGTTGAAATGAGTTTACGAATTCTCGCCGCACCGCTGTTGCTGGCGATCTGCTTGACCAATCTGGCTGCCGCGCAAGAGTCCGACGGCGACCAAGCCGCCGCCGCCGAAACACCCGTGGCCGCGGAGCAACCGCCGGCAGAGGATGCGAAACCCGCGGCTGAAGAGAAGCCAGCTGAAGAGAAGCCAGCAGCCGAGGAGAAGCCAGCAGCCGAGGAGAAGCCTGCGGCGGACAAGCCTGCGGCTGAGGATGAAAAAACGGTGGCATCTCCCGAGGAGGTGAAGAAGTTGCAGGCGGTGTTCGATCAGCGGGTCAAGGAGTGGCGGAAAGCGACTCAGGAGTTTTGGGCCGAGGTCAACGAATTCCACACCGCTGGCGGCGACGTGAAATTCAGCGAACAGATCCGCTGGGCCGAGCGAGAATCGGCGACTCGCGACGCGATGCAGGCTGCGTTTCTGGCGGCTTCGGATTTAGTTTTCGCCGATCATGAAAATCGCGACGCGCGAACCTTTATGGCTCAATCGATCCTCTACCACGCGCAAAACGACTGGTACGAAGGGCTCAAAGATGCAGCGCTGGCGATGTTGGAAGTTGGCATCAAAGATGTCCAACTGAATGTGATCGCCGGTGTCGCCGCAGCGGCGACGGGAGACTTTGAAGTCGCCAAAGAGAATCTGAAACTGACTCCCGCCGAAGGCGATGAGGGGCTTTTGAAGGTCGCCCGCCGGATGAACTTTATGCTCGATCCGTTGCAGGAGGCGTGGGAGAAGGAGCAGAAGATTCGCCAGGCGGAAGCGGAAGCGGACGACCTGCCTCGCGTTTTGCTGAAGACGACGCGTGGTGATGTGTTGGTGGAACTGTTTGAAAATGAAGCTCCCAATACCGTCGCCAGCTTCATCTCGCTGGTCGAGGATGGTTTCTACAGCAACGTGCCGTTTTACCAAGTGGTCGAGCATGAGTTTGCTCAGACGGGCGATCGCGACGGCGATGGATCGGGAACTGCCGACTACCGCGTGCGCGACGAAGCGACTGGCGAGCGGGGGATCTTTCGCGGATCGTTGGTGTTGGCCAAGATCCCCAATCCCAACGCCGCTCACAATCCCGATGTGCCGGGAACGATCCCCGATACCGGCAGCAGCCAGTTCCTGATCACGCTGTTGCCCTTCAATCCCGACTACAAAGAACTCTGCTGCTTCGGCCGCGTGATCAGCGGGATGGGAGCGATCTCGACGCTCAACCGCGCCAAGGTCGAAAAGGAGAAGGACGCGCCGGTCGTGTTGCCCGATTCGATCATCGAAGCGGAAGTCGTGCGGAAGCGGGATCACGAATACAAACCCGAAACGCTTCCTTACTGATTCGCTTCGGCGGTCGCCGATCTAATCGACGAAGATTCCATTGAGCCGCTCGGCGAGCGGTTCCCAGCGATCGGCCGCCGCTTCGAAGTCGGCGTCCAGCCAGCGGACCGATTCTTCAGGCAGCACCCGCGGCTGTTCCTTGACGCTGCGGAACAACGGGATCTGCGAACTGTTCCCCATCGCCAGCCGCTTCTCGGTCTCGGGGCTCATCAAAAACAACGCCAACTGCTCCGCCGCGACCGGATGCGGTGCGTCCTTTAAGACAGCCAGCGTGTTGGGAATCCGCAGCGTTCCCATCTGATCGGGCTGCTGGTCGGGGTAGACGATCGCGACGGGAAAACCGAGGTCGCGTTCGATCACCGCGTCGTCGGTATCGGTCAGCCCCCAAGCGACTTGCCCGGCCGAGACCGCTTGTGCAACCTGCTTGTTCCCCGACAGCGTGACGGCGTTTTGTTGGATCTCGCGAAACAGAGCGTCCGCCTTTTCCTGACCCAACTGATTCTCGAGCACCGCCGCGTGCGTGGCCGTGGTGCCGAACAGCGGTCGCGCGATCGCCCCCTGCCCTTTCCATTTTGGATCGGCCAGATCCAAAACGCTTGTCGGCCATTGGTCCGGATCGGGCAATAGTTTTTTGTTCACGATCAGCACGCGAGCGCGAGCGGCAAACCCGCACCAAGTGCCATCCGACGCGATGCATCCGGCGGGCCAAACGGTATCGACCGGCCAGTCGATCTCTTTCAGCAAGCCGGCTTTCTGCAGCCGCACTGTGTGGATTATCTCGTTGTTCCAGAACAGATCGCAGACCGGGCGATCGCGTTCGCCGAGGATTCGGTTGACCAGCCCGATCGTCTTGGTCGATTCGATGTCGAACCGCGCGTTGACCTGGATCTCGCTGTCGACATGCCGGTCGAAGCTGCTCAACATCGGCGCGGCAAACTCTTGGTCGAGCGCCGAATAGACGACGACTTCGTTTTCGGGACGCGGCACACAGCCGCCGACCAACAGAATCAACGGAGCGATCAAACGGCAGCAATCGAGAGGGCGTTTCGTGTTGGGCATGTATCCAGCTATGATGGAGGGCTACGGAGAATCATCGTTTTGTTGTTCGACAAGCCAATCATTGTTGCAGGTTTCTCGCCGCCGCGAATCGGGGCCGCGCTGGCGTTATGCCTTTTCGTCGCCCCTTTTGCCGCTGCGCAGACGCGGCAATTCAGCGGCCGACACGTCACGATCCACACCGATCTGCCCGCTTCGGCGGCGCTCGATCAATTGCCGGCCGCCTTCGATGCCGCGGTCCCGCAGTGGTGCGAGTTTTTTGGCGTCGATCCCGATCGGCTCGCCGGCTGGCATGTGACTGCCTATCTGATGACCAGCCGCGACGCCTTCAAGCAGCGTGGTCTGTTGCCCGATCATCTCCCCGATTTCGCTCACGGCTACCAATACGGCAACTCCGTTTGGGTTGTCGATCAACCGTCGGACTACTACACCCGGCATCTGCTGTTGCACGAGGGAGTGCATGCGTTGATGTTCCAGTTGTTCGGCGGTGCCGGACCGGCGTGGTACATGGAAGGGATGGCGGAGTTGTTGGCGACGCATCGCTGGAGCGACGGCGAGATCGCGTTGCCGGTGATCCCCGAATCGCGGGAAGCGTTCCCGTTTTGGGGCCGTTTAAAAGTCATTCAATCGGCTCGCGACAAGGGCCAAGCGTTGCCGATCGACGCGGTGATGCGATACAGCCACAAAGCCCATCGGCAAGTCGAACCGTACGCCTGGAGCTGGGGAGCGCTGACGCTGTTGAACATGTATCCCGAATATCGCACCGCCGCGATCGCGGCGACCGATCGGGCGGGCCAACCGCCGCTGCAGTTCACTCGCAACTTTTACAGCGAACTCAAGGACCAGTGGCCTCAATTGCAGCTGCGTTGGCGGATGCTTGTCGACGGGCTCGACTACGGTTTTGATCCGCTGCGGAACCGGATCGATCTGACCAACTTTCCCGCCGCCGCCGAATCGTCGACCGCGACCAAACAGCTGGAGATCGCGGCCGATCGCGGCTGGCAATCGAGCGGGATTCGCGTCGCTGCAGGCCAAGCGATTCGGATCACCGCCCAAGGACGCTACACCTTGGGGGACGATCCGCGGCCGTGGGAATGCGAACCTCAAGGGGTGACGATCGAATATCACCGCGGCCATCCGTTGGGGATGCTGCTGGCGGCTGTCGCTCCGACAAGCGATGCCGATGCGACGCGGATGACAAATCCTCAGATCGTCGGCGTCGGCCGCGAGGGGACGTTTGTCGCGGAGTTCGATGGCCTGTTGTTGCTGCGGATCGGTGACGATCCCGCCGCGTTGGCCGATAACCGCGGCAGCGCGTCGGTCACCGTCAGTGTTGCCGCGGCGGAGCGGCCGTGAGTCGGCAAGGGGACGACGCGGGGCAGCTTTCATCGTCGCCGCGGCGTGTGGGATGGCGGTTCAGTCTGCGCGGGCTGCTGGGATTGGTCGTGGTCGTCACGATGGTCGGTTCGCATTTTTATACGAGCTGGAAATTGCGGCAGGCGATGGTCCAGCTGAAGCAGCTGCGCAGTGAAGTCGGCTACCTCAACGAGACCGATCGATCCAAGCTGGTCGTGGCGGTGGTCCCGACCGACGAACCGCTGACTTGGAAAATTCGAGTCCGAACCCCGGCGTTGCAATCCTATCAAATCGCCTACAGCACGCTTTGGCCGGCGGGATCGGCGGAGCCGACGTGGTATTCGGGGCAGCCGTTGCCCGGGGGGGAATCGCTGGTCACGCTGCGGTTGTTCAGTGACCCACGGGACAACCGCTGGAAAATCATTACACTGGTACGCAATCAGGGAAATCTGTGGCGGATGGCGACAGTCCTGTCCGATCGCCAGGCGGCGCTGTTTCGCGGATCGCACGATGCGATTCGCGGCGGCATTCAAGCCGAGACGGTCGTCGCCGCCGGACGTTCCCTGCGCGTGATCGAAGAGAAGTGGTTCGCTGGCGATGGGGGCCTGATGCTGTTTGGCCAAGAGGCGCCCGACGACGACATCGACGGTCTCTTTGCCGAGCTGCAACCGCTGCCCGGTCTGCCATTTGAAGTCCAAGAGAATCGACGTTAACCTCCTATTTTATAAGCCCAATGCCCAAAGACTTTCTTGCCAAAGCGGCCGATGAATACGACGTGATCGTGATCGGCAGCGGACTTGCGGGACTGACCACCGCCAACATCCTCGGTCGCCATGGCCATCGCGTTCTGCTGTTGGAACAGCATTACAAACTAGGCGGGCTGGCGACTTGGTTCCGCCGTCCCGGAGGGCATATCTTCGATATCTCGCTGCACGGTTTTCCCGCCGGGATGATCAAAAGCTGCAAGCGTTATTGGAACGATGACATCTCCGATCGGATCGTTCAACTGAAAAACGTCCGCTTCGAAAACCCGATGTTCTCGTTGACGACGACCTTCAATCGCAAGGACTTCACCAAACTGCTGACCGAACAGTTTGCCGTCGAACAGTCCGCCGTCGAAGGCTTCTTCGACACCGCCCGAAGCATGAACTTCTACGACGATCAAACGACGACCACGCGTCAATTGTTCGATCGCTTTTTCCCCGGCCGCGAGGATGTGATCCGGTTGCTGATGGAACCGATCACCTACGCCAACGGTTCGACGCTGGAAGATCCCGCGCTGACCTACGGGATCGTCTTTTCGAACTTCATGTCCAAGGGAGTCTTCATCTACGAAGGGGGAACCGAGGACCTGATCGCTCGAATGCAAAAGGAGCTGAAGAAGAACAACGTCGACATCTGCATCAATTGCCCCGTCGATAAGATCAACGTCAAAAATGGGCAGGTCGAATCGGTCGAGGTGCACAACCGAACGATCCGTACCAAGTCGGTGATCAGTAATTCCAATCTGCGATCGACGATCTTCAACATGGTCGGCAGCGAACATTTTGATCCGTCGTTTGTCGAAGAAGCCGAAGCGGTTCGCTTGAACAACAGCAGCACGCAGGTCTACATGGCGATGAAGCCGGGTGTGGAGATCGATGAATCGTGCGGCGATCTGTTGTTCACCAGCACCGCCCCGCTGTTCCGCACCGAAGCGTTGCTGAGCCGCGATATCACCAGCCGCACGTTCAGCTTCTATTACCCGCGAACACGCCCCGAAGGGAAGCGACGCTATGCGGTCGTCAGCAGCACCAACGCTCGCTGGGAGGATTGGTCGGGACTGAGCGAGACGCAGTACGAAGCGAGCAAGCAGGAGTTGATCGAGACGACGGTCGCCGCGTTGGACAAGTTTGTCCCCAACGTTCGCGAGAAGATCGACTGGGTCGAAGCCGCCACGCCGCGGACTTTCAATCACTACACTCGACACCAACTCGGCGCCAGCTTTGGCACCAAGTTCGAAGGTCTGGCGGTCAGCCGCAAGCTGCCCGAACAGATCGGCGGACTCTACCACGCCGGCAGCGTCGGGATCATCATGAGCGGCTGGTTGGGAGCGATCAACTACGGCGTGATCGTCGCCAACGACGTCGACCAACGCCTGATGAAACAAGAAGCCGCCCCGGCGTAGGCGACGGCTATAGGTCTCCTTGCGGTGTTCTAACAACCGCAAGGATTATGGGCGTTGCGAGGATCAGTGGTCTGTTGCGACGTCCGGGCGTTCGAACTTGGTGAACGTGCGGATGCCAAACAGAGCGATCACGACGAAACAGATCAGGGGCAAGTAGAACGAGCTGCGGACGCCTAGCTCGTCGATGAACTTGCCCTGCAACAGCGGCAGCACCGCGCCGCCGACGATCGCCATGATCAACCCGGCCGACCCGAGCTTGGCTTCCTCTTCGGGAAGATCTTTTAACGCGATCCCGTAGATCGTCGGGAACATCAGCGACATGCAGGCCGATACGAGGACCAAGCAGATCAGGCCGGTCTTGCCCGGCAACAGGATCGCTCCCAATGTGAAACCAACCGCCGCGATCGCAAACAACGCCAATAGTCGGCCGGCACTAACGTAATGCATCAAGAAGGTGCAGATGAATCGGCTGATTAAGAAGATCACCATCGCGGCGATGTTCCAGTTCTGAGCTTGGGCGAGCGTCAGCCCCACCTGTTCCATGCCGTAGTGAATCACAAACGTCCAACACGTGATCTGGGCTCCCACGTAAAACGCTTGCGCGATCACCCCTTCGCGATAATTCGGCCGGGCCAGCAATCGGCCGACGATCTCGAAGAAGGGGGCGTCCGGTTCGGGCTGTCGGAAATCGGGCATCTTGGCGACCGCAAACAGGCCCAGAAATGCC
The DNA here is from genome assembly GCF_007751715.1 of Rosistilla oblonga. Taxonomy (NCBI): domain Bacteria; kingdom Pseudomonadati; phylum Planctomycetota; class Planctomycetia; order Pirellulales; family Pirellulaceae; genus Rosistilla; species Rosistilla oblonga. Next base: position 1,476,807 of record NZ_CP036292.1, read on the forward strand.
AACGCGACGGCAGCGATCGCGACGTAGGGCGTTCGCACCACGGCCAGGTCGTGCGTTTGGATCGCCAGGAACTCTTCCGGCGCTGTCGCTTTCATGTTCTTCAGTCCCGCGCTGGCAGCGCTATCCAATGCGCCAAACTCCGTGGCGAAATCGGGCAGCCCGTCGGGATACTCCGCGTGCAGGTACTGCACCGCGGCGGGATCGCGATTTTCGACAGCGTCGCGAAACGAACCGATGTTCAGGGCGGGGGCGATCAGCAGCGAGGCGACGATCATGCCGGTCAAGGATCCGATCGGATTGAAGGCTTGAGCTAGATTCAAACGCCGCGTCGCCGTTTCGGCGGGGCCCATCGCCAAGATGTAGGGATTGCAGCTGGTTTCCAGAAACGCCAATCCGAAGGTGAGCACATAAAAGCCGGCGATGAAGATCCAGAAATTGGTATTTAGGCTGGCCGGGATGCTCATCAACGCGCCGACGGCATAGAGCGCGAACCCGACCATGATCGCTCCTTTGTAGGAGAACCGGCGAATGAAAAACGCCGCCGGTAATGCCATCGTGAAGTAGCCGCTATAGAAAGCAAACTGGACCAGCGAACTCTGCGTGTTGCTGATCTGGAAGACCTCCTTAAAAACCTTCACCAGCGGGTTGGTCAGGTCATTGGCAAATCCCCACATCGAAAAACAGCAGGTCGTCAAAATGAACGCCAGCAAGTAGCGGCGTGGAACGACCGCGGGCTGGTCGTTGGCGAGTTCCGACGGCTCGCGATCGGCGAGCGATGAAGCTGATGTATCCATTGAGTATCTTGTATCCGCCTAGCTAATAATTCTGCGATTCCTTAGCTCACCCAGTGCGCCGACATATTGCCCGCGAGAGCCAGCATCGTTTCCAATCCGCTCGCCGCCATCGCGAGACAGCCCGAACGAGTCCACAGTCTATTCGATCACGATCCGTTTGCTCTACCGGAGCACCACGTGGACGTGCAAATTGCCAGGAGCGAAGAGAAGGACGTCTAGAACGCCTAAAATTGAGGCTGCCACACTTCACCCGCCCGGCGAAGCAGGGAGGGTCGAAAAACGAGCGATTAGCAAGTTTTTCGGGGAGGGCCTACTGCCGTATCGAACGACAGTGATTTGCACGAACTCGCCTCCCCGAACAACGCTTCGCTCGTTCGACCCTCCCCTTCAAACTGCGTTTGGCGGAGGGTGAAGGCTGACACCTTCTAGTCAAAAAGAAACTGCTTCGTGCTTTTTACCCGAGCTACACTGCGGGTTCGGATTTATGCAACATGAGCATGTTAACTCTATTGTATGGCGACACCACGGTTATGATGAGTTAGAGCGGCAACAGGCCTAAGCGTCTCGCTCTTACCGCGAGAAAGCTTCAGCGATGCAGTCGCACGATTACCTTAACTCACTCGACGAAAGCTGTGGTCGATTTTGCATGTCCGCAAAAGATGCTGGTCGTTGAAGTCGACGGCGGATACCACGACGGTGTCGTGGATGAAGATTTGAGACGTCAACGACACCTCCGATCACTGGGCTGGCAAACCATTCGCTTTACCGACAAGGAGGTTGAAGAGGATGCAGAAGCGGTAGCGCGTGCGATTGCCTGTAAACTAAACCTGCCGTACGAATTCAAAAATCGCAAAGCAACGGGGGCGGGAATGAAAAGCGTCAATCACCCTAAGCAACGCAGGTTGTGACTCGCGTCAAACGCTTCGACGAGCTCGCCATGCTTCCTTCTTGGTCCAGGGGTATCGGCCCACACTTCACCCGCCCGGCGAAGCAGGGAGGGTCGAAAAACGAGCGATTAGCAAGTTTTTCGGGGAGGCCCTACTGTCGTATCGAACGACAGTGATTTGCACGAACTCGCCTCCCCGAACAACGCTTCGCTCGTTCGACCCTCCCCTTCAAACTGCGTTTGGCGGAGGGTAAAGGATGGCGCCCACCTTGCGACCGCCAGCAGCCCACACCCCCGCCCGGCGAAGCAGTCTCCCTCTCGACAGGACTGATCTACATCAGCTGAAATATCCGTCTACTTTTTACCATGTGCTTTTAGCCTGCAACCAAACTCCGTGCCTTGGTGCCTCCGTGAGAGACTTCCGTTCCCCAGCAAACTGGCTCTCACAAATGCACCAAGGTACGGCGAAATCCTGAAGGCCACCTCAAATCGACTTTCGCGTATGATGGCGGTTTGATGCCACTGCCTTTGGCAAATTCTAAGCGACTCTCCCCGGCGACTGCCCCGACTTATGTTAGACCCATCGAACAACCTACTTGTTCAAGCCAATCCACCGTTTCGCTACCTGAAGCAATTCAATTCGGAAGAGTTCGCGAAGAAGGCGTCCTGCCGAGATCGACTTCGACAATCCGATACACGATGGTTTCCCGGCGACTATCTGTCTTCGGTGTTCGCTCGAGAATTGTGCGAGCGTCAGGCGTTGCCGTTCAAAGAGGTGCTGGAGAGTTTTGAATTTTTCGCCTGCGTGCGAAATCGGATTCGCAGCAAATCGGTGGCTGACTTGTGCTGCGGACACGGGCTGGTTGGAATCCTCTTCGCCATGTTCGATCGGGATGTCGAAGACGTTTGTCTGTTGGACAAAGTGCGTCCGCCGAGTTTTGATCTGATCCTCGCCGCGGCACAGGCGGTTGCCCCTTGGACTGAGGCAAAGATTCGTTACGTCGAAGCTCCGTTGAAACGAGCCATGGACCATCTCGATTCGGGGACCGCGATTTTAGGTGTCCATGCCTGCGGTGCAAAAACGGATCAGTGCATCGCCCATGCGATCTCGCTGCGAGGTACCGTTGCACTCCTGCCATGCTGCCGACAACATCGTTTGCACCCAGCACCGGAGTGTTTAAAGAACGTCCTAGGGGCTGATGTCGCCATCGACGTCGATCGCACCTACCGTATGCACGCGGCAGGCTACCGCGTTCGCTGGGATTATATCTCGCCCTCGATTACCGAAATGAATCGTGTCCTGATCGGCCGGCCGCAACCTCAAATCGACACCACGCCCGACACGCCCGCTGTCGCTTCGGCCAGCCAGTAGCTGCCGCTCGGTCGTCTTACTGCGGTGACTCGATGAGTTCCGCTTTTTCGGTTGCGTAGAGATTCCACAGCGTATCGAGTCGCGCGGCGATCTCCGTTTCGTTGCCGACGATCAACCAGTAGCGGTATCGATAGATCGATTTCGGGCCCATCAGGACTCGCGAGACCGGCGCGACATGCATGCAGGGGCCAGCCGTTGGATCGTCGCTGAGTCCCGCGGCATGCGGTCCAAAATTCCAGTGCTCCGTTGCGCTGGGTGAAAACAGTGCGACACCCTGCCCGGAGGCTTCGAACATCGCCATCGCTTGCCTTGGCGGCGACGCCTTGCCCCAGGGCGGCCCCGGACGTTGATGCTCGGGGCGCCATTTTCCCGATCCCAGATAGCTTCGCACGTCAGCGAAGTTGCGAGTGAAGTAGCAAGCGGGAACCTCCTGCGGATTCATTCTCGCGGTGCCCCAGCGATCCCCTTCGCGACGCATCGCTTGGAACTCGCATCGCACGCGGACGACGCCTGGCATGTTGGATTCCATCGTCGTCCACTGCCGCATCACCGCTTCAGCCTCTTCGTCGGCCATGTCCCACAGCTTGGGAATGGTTTCGGAATACAACCCATCCTCACGTTTTTCAAACACCGTCACGCGTGCCCAACTCCCCTGCCCTTTCACGCTGCCAACGCCACCTCCCTGGATCGGATTCCAGGACCACGGACTCCAGGACTTGTGCTGTCCATCGGCAGTTCGGTCGATCACGCGGCCGGCGTAATACGATTGTTGGATCAGCCGTCCCGGATCGGCAATGTTGACGAGGTTGCGAGGATATCCAGCAGAGGACAACCATGTAATCGCAGCTCCTTTCTCGCGGTCGATGCCCACTTTGATCGATCCGTTGTCGATCGTGATCAGATCCTCCGCGATCGATGTTTGCATGTTAACGCTGCAGACAATAAGCACAGCAATCCAAGTTTGCACGCGAGTTCGTTTCGGGAGATTCATGGTGGGATCCGCTTGCGCGTTAGTTGTTTGTTCTGCGGAGATTGTATCTCGAATCGCTGGGGATTTCGCGGCGTGGAGCGGTTACTTTCGGGAGGCCTTTTGCAAGGCGAGCTTTCGTTTCTGCATGCGCCTCCGACGAGGCGAGGTTTGTGAATTCGTTCGGGTCGTTTTCCAAATCGTACAGTTCTTCAAAGCCATCGTCGTAGCGGATGTAGCGATAGCGTTCATCGGAGACCGCATGCGACGGTTCGGGGCCAAAGGCGTACGACGTCAGCGACAACCGATCTCGCTTCCGCCCCGGATCTTTTAATTGCGGAACCAAGGAGAGCCCATCGCACTGCGACGGGATCGGCAAACCAGCCAGCTCGCACAGCGTAGGGTAGAGGTCGGTGAGCGTCGCCGGTTGGCGAGTCGCTTGGCCATCGGCACTCACTCCCGGGGCGTGGATGAACATCGGCACGCGGGTCGTTTGATCCCACAGGCAAAACTTTTCCCAGTTCTGTTTTTCGCCGATGTGGAATCCGTGATCGCTCCAGAGGACGACGATCGTATTCTCTTTGATCGGCGAAGCATCCAAGGCATCGAGCAACCGCCCGAGCTGATGATCGGTGTAGCTGATGCTGGCCAGATAGCCTTGCATCATCTTGCGCCACAATCGATTTTTTATCACCCAACGATGCCACGATTGTCGCTCGGGAACTCGGGCATCGTCGAGATCATTGTCCAAAGTTTCCGGCAATGTGATCTGATCGATCGGGTGCATGTCGAAGTATTTTTTAGGGACTTCAAACGGGATGTGAGGACGAAACAATCCTACCGCCAGGAAGAGAGGTTTGTCGTGTTTGGCATTCAGTTGCTGGGCAGCCCAATCGACAACCATATGGTCGCCGGTTTGTGCATCGGGAACCAACAGCGGTTGTGCGCCAAACAGATTGCGGCCGCCAACGGGGCGTCCCGGCGAGATGCCGGCTCGCGCGTCGGGGATGATCCGCGGCCGCGGCCAGTCGGCGGAGATCGGATCCAGAGGATCGCCGCGGTAGGCGTCCCAGGCGTCGGGATCGTTCTGCGAATCGCCGCGAGTCCACTGCAACGTGTGAAAGATCTTCCCACCGCCGGCCGCGTGGTATCCGTGATTGCGGAAGTGTTGGGATAAGACAACCGCATCTTTCAACGCTGGCGATTCGTCGCGCCAACGCGGACCGTGTGCCCGAAACAGATTGTTGTAGAGTCCCGAGCTAATCGGATGCACGCCGGTCATCGTGGCCACGCGCGACGCGTGGCAGACCGGTGCCGCGCAGTGGGCGTTGGCAAACGTCACGCTCCGTTTCGCAAGCCGTTCGAAATTGGGAGTCTTCACGCCCGCCTGATTATCCAGCGGCGAGATGTAATCGTTTAGATCGTCGATCGCGATGAACAACACGTTCGGCTTGGGCGGATCGGCGGCTTCCGTAGCGACCGAAGTCGCCAGCGCTACGCAAAGTAGAATGACTGTCTGTTTCATCTGTTTGTTCCGTCTTGGTTTGCTCCTCGCATGCGGTTGGCATGCGGAGGTTGTTCTATCCGGCGCTTGGCATTCGCCCGCAAGCACAGTGTTTTCTCGTTTAACCGCGTGGGCATCGCCCCGCGTTTTCGAGGGACGCGCGGCCCAACGTTTTTTTTCGTTTAACCGCGTGGGCAACGCCCCGCGTTTTCGAGGGACGCGCGGCCCGCTGGGACCGCGGTTAAACGAAATACTGTTCAACGAAGCGTAGTGGACGAGGTTACGAGTCCTTTTGCATCAGACCAAATCGCTGGGACTCGTAACCTCCTGCTGATTACCCACAAGTCGTCGCAAAAACAGCTCGTTTTGGCACGGTATTTGCGCTTGTAGTATTTCATTTTGCACAATGAAATCTTAAGGTGAAAGCATGCAACCGACCAGTATCGCATACGAATTTCAAGATATTCAACTTGGAGACAAACGTCTCAACGATCGAGCCGAAGCGTTGCTCGCCTCGCTGGCGGCCAACCCTTCGGCCAGTATCAACGAAGCTTGCAGTGGCTGGGACGAAACCAAAGCCGCCTACCGTCTATTCGATAACCCCAACGTCGATCCCGAAGCCATTCTCGGGGCTCACGCTGAAAAGACACTCCAACGAATCAAGGCCCAAGACACCGTTTGTATCGCACAAGATACCACCGAACTGGACTACACCGCGCATCCGCCCGAAGGCGTCCGTAATCTCGATCGCTTAGGCCGCCGTGGACTTTACGATCATTCCCACATCGCCTTCACTCCAGAGAAACTTTGTCTCGGGGTGGTCGGTGTTAAGTTTTACGATCGCGACAAAGAAGCGCTCGGCACCAGCAAGAAGCGAGAAGGCCAACCCCTACACACCGGCGAAGGGCAACGATGGCTCGATGGTTATCGCAAGGCCTGCGAGATCGCCGGAAAATGTCCTGAAACTCAGATCGTTTCGCTGGCCGATCGCGAAGGAGACATCTACGACATTTTCGTCGAAGCCGATCAGCATGAAACACCGGCTCAGTTCGTCATTCGCTCGCAGCGAAAACGCTCGTTGCCGGAGAAAGACCCCGATGGCGGGCCTGCGGCTTATAAGAAAATGCGTGCCGAAATCGCATCCGCCCAGCCGGTCGCTTACCGCGAAGTCCAGCTTCCCAAAACGCCCGAGCGAACCAAAGGATCGGGAAACAAACAACACCCCGGCCGTGAAGCACGCACTGCGAAGTTAGAAATTCGAGCGAAGCGGATGACTCTTCGTGCGCCACACAACAAGCAGTCTTCGATGCCGCCGGTCGAGATCAGTGTCGTTTGGGTGAGCGAAATCGATGGCCCAGGCGACGGAACCGAAGTCGACTGGCTGTTACTGAGTTCTCTGCCGGTCGACACGATTGCCCAGACGCTGCGGATTGTGGATTTGTATGTGGCTCGTTGGCCAATCGAAGTATTCTTTCGAGTTTTCAAAACTGGCTGCCGGGTCGAAGAGATCCAACTCGAAGCGAGAGACCGACTGATCCGCGCGTTGATGTTTTACAAAGTGATCGCATGGCGGATCATGTTTGTGACCTTCTTAGGCCGCGAGTGTCCAGAGCTTCCCTGTGATGTCGTCTTCAGCGAAGCGGAATGGAAGTCGGTCTGGAAAGTGGTGGAAAAGACGGCTCCTCCAAAGCAAGCTCCTGAGCTGTCACAATTCATCCCAGTCCTTGCGACCCTTGGCGGCTACAATCACCGCGAAGGCGACGGTCCGCCGGGAGCCGAAGTGATCTGGCGAGGCACGCGGCGAATGCTCGACTTCGCCCTCTGCTGGCAAGCCTTCGGACCAGACCAATGACTTGTGGGTAATCGACAGCTCGTAACCTCGTCCACTACATCCCGCCGCTAATTCTTTCCACGGTCCGAGGCTCCTTCGTTAATCGAAACGTTTAGGTCGATCGGTCTATGGCGTGAAGTGATGTAGCACGTGGCCCGCCCGATCGGTCAGGAGGATATTCGAGATTCGGATTTTACCGGCTGCTGTCGACGGATCGATACGGACAGCGTCGATAGGACTGCTCGGCGTGAACTCAATAGCATACTGGTGTGTTGCGTCATCGTGCTCGGGTTCAAACGTCACGCTTCGCGCTGCCAGGAAAGGCGGGCGGACACCTTGTTCACGCCAGAAGATTTGCCCACGGCCGGTGGAGTTCGATCGCATAGCAAAGCGAAGTGTCAACGGTTGTTGTGAGACCGGTTTGGGCAAGCCGTAGATCATATAAGGATCGCCGCCATCGCTGGTGAGGACCAACGCGTCGCCGTCACGTTTCAGCGTGCAGGTGCCATCGGGCTGCCAGCCTGCGACCGGCTTGCCACGTGGCTTGGCTGACTTCTTCGCTTGCTTGCCTCCTGTATTTTTCAGCCTTCCCATCCCTTCCATCCGCGGACGGTATTGCGACGGATCGAATCGCTTATTTCGCTGCGGGCGAACCGCATTGGTGTCGACCAAAAACGCTTCGATCAACGCATCCATCTGTTGCACCCGCTCGGGATGTTTTGCCGACAGATCGTGCTGTTCGCCGATGTCCTCCGCAAGATGGAACAGTTTGTAGCGGTGTTTTCCCGCTTCACCGCTGTGGAAGATGCGGATCAGTTTCCAATCGTTCTGGTGGACGCTGACCGCAGGTGGCAACCATTCGGGAATCGGAGGGCTGTGAGGGAAGTAGGTGAAGATCGCGTCGCGATCGAGCGATCCGCCCTGCAGCGCCGGTGTGATGCTGATTCCGTCAAACATTTGATCTGACTGTTTTTCGATCGATAACATCTCCAGCAGCGTCGGGTAGAAGTCGCTGCTCTGGATCACTTCGTCGCTGCGTGAGTTGGCCGCGACAACACCTGGCTGCACCACGATCGCCGGCCCGCGGACGCCTCCTTCGTACATCGTCGCTTTGCCACCACGCAGCGGCGCGTTGCTGGTCGCCGTGGTGCCGTCGACTTGGTTGTACATGTTACCGCCGTTATCCGAAGCGAAGATGATGATCGTGTTGTCGGCGATCTTCAGACGATCCAACGTGTCCAGCAGCGTGCCGACCGCATCATCCATGCTCTCGATCATCGCAGCGTAGGTAGGACTTCGCTGAGGATTTTTGGGATCGATTTGTTTTGCGTATCGATCGATCAACGCCTGTTTCGCATCAAACGGAGCGTGCACGCTGAACATCCAATAGTTCAAGAAGAACGGTCGCCGCTGGTTCTGTTCCATAAACGTCACAGCTTCGGAGGCCATCCGATCTTCGATGTGTTCATCGGGCGTCTGCGGATCGAAATCGGGATACCGCCAGGGAGCGACATAACTGCCAGCGGGACCGGGGCCTGCCCAGTGCGGCACGTCGATGTCGAAGCCATGTTCAAGAGGCGAATAGGGAGCGCTGCCGAGATGCCATTTCCCAAAGTGGGCGGTGGCGTAACCATTGTCTTTGAACATCTCCGCAAGCGTGTAGTAGCTGGTCTTTAGACGCGAGACCGAATTGGGAGACGTCGCCTTCAGATGAGGCGGGCCGGTCGAAGTCGCTTCGGCCGCAAGGATCACCTTCGGCAAATGACAATTGGGCGTCGTGATCCCCGTCCGCGCCGGACTCAGGCCCGTCAGGATGCTGGCTCGCGTCGGCGAACATAGCGGACTGGAGGAATAGGCGCGAGTGAACGTCATCCCGCGAGCCGCCAGCCGCTCGATATTTGGCGTCTTATAGAACTTGGTGGTGCCAAAGAGCGTCGTGTCGCTCCACCCCAGATCGTCCGCCAGGATGAATAGGACATTCGGTTTCGCCGCCAACAGATCTCCGTTCGGCGAGAACATACCGCCCGCAAGACAAGCAAAAAACAACAGCGAAGGGAGCGAGATCTTATTCAGAATCACAACAAACCTGTTTATGTAGGCGGCACGTGGAAAGAGCGAAGGACGAATCATCGACGCCGATGCGGCGAAAGGATCCGTTGAACCAGCCTGCCTATTCTAACAAGCGATACTAATTCAATGTCTCCGCGAGATCACCTCTTACCTACTTCAGATTGAACGCGTCGCACAGCTCGTCGATCACGCGTTTGGGCATCGCCGAAACCGCTCCGATACTCTTGGCATTGATTACCGCTTCGGCTGTCGATTCGAGGACTTCCAATCGGTCAAATGCATCCAGCACACTCGAGCCCGTCACCAGGACGCCATCGTTTTCCAGGATCGCTGCCGGGTTGCGGGAGGTGACAAAGTCGGCGATCGAACCGTCGGATCCGTACTGAACGCCGTAATCCGCTCGTCGCACGTCGCGAAGAAAGACGTAGCTTTCGGGAATCGTGCGGACATCAAACGGGACATCGGTCGCGCTGAAGGCGGTTGCGTTCACCGGATGCGCGAACACGATCGCTTGCACGTGCGGATGTCGCTTGTAGATCGCTTGGTGCGCACGTGCGGCGCGGCTGGCCAGTTTTCCCGACTCGCGTCGATCGCCGTCGACCAAGACAAAATCTTCCGCCGACAAGAGTTCGCGGTCTTTCTGCGTCGGCGTGATCAGAAACGCATCGCCATCCAGACGGGCCGAAAAGCTGCCTTCGGTGCTGATCAACAGTCGTTGCCGACAGCCGCGTTGAACAAACTCACACAACTGTCGGCGCAGCTCACGTTCGTCAGCCGATGCGACGCCGGGATCAAACGATTGGAAATCGACGCCACGCTGAGCGGCTTGATCCAATTGGGGATCGCTCAAAAATCGCAGCTCGCCCAACTGATTCGCTTTGATCAGCGTCTTGCCAGCAAATTCAAACGCTTCGAAACGCTTGAACGCCGACGCCAAACAATCCCCGCCGACGACAACGCCATGGTTTTCCAAGATCACGCTGTCGCAACCTTCGGAAAACGTGTTGGCGATACTCGCGCCAAGCGCTTCGCTGCCCGGACAGGCATACGGTGCAAAACCGATCTTGCCGCAAACGCTGTGCGCCTGGTGGAACAACCGCGTGTTGGGCGTCTGCTGACAGATACTGAAGGCAACCAAAGCGACGGGATGAGCGTGAACGATCGCCCCGATATCGGGCCGCGCCGCGTAGATCGCTTTGTGGAACGGGAACTCGCTCGACGGCGGATGCAAGCCATCGACGCTGCCATCGGCTGCGACACAGACGATGTCGTTGCGAGTCAGATTCCCTTTGTCGACTCGAGCCGGTGTGATCCAGATGTTGCCATCGGCATCGCGGATCGAGAGGTTGCCGCCGGATGTGGTTGTCATCCGGTAGCGGTAGATGCGATCCATCGTCCGCATGATCTCATCGCGTGGATGAACAAGGGCTCGAGTTGTATTCATGGTTCAGCAATTTCCAAGTTCGCGTAATCCGGGCCTTGATCTGACGCCGCGTCGCGACGGGCACGTTGCCCGCCGCGTCTGCATTTTACGGACGGGCGGGAAGCCTATCCTGCTTTCGGAGCCTATCCCAAGGGACGGACGACCGAGGTGCTGCGGTAGTAGTCCATCAGCGTTTCGATCGACAACACGCCGCCCCCCATGCCGCTCTTGTTGACGCCGCCGTAAGGGACGCCGTGGGCGAAGACGTTGTGGGCGTTGATCCAGCTGTTGCCGGCGGTCATCGATTCAGCCACGCGTGCCGCCCGATCGTCGTCTTTGGTCCAAACGCTGTTGGCCAATCCGTATTGCGTGTCGTTGGCCATCGCAATCGCTTCCTGTTCGGAACCGAACTTGGCCAAATAAGCAACGGGGCCAAAGATCTCTTCCTGAGCGGCGACATTGTCCAGCGAACCAGCCAGCAACGCCGGTTTGACGTAATTCCCTTCGTAGCCTTCGACGGTGGCAGCTCCGCCGCCGTACAAGCACTCCGCTCCGCCAGCTTTGCCTTTGTCCTGGTATCCCAACACGCGTTGGCATTGTTTTGGATTGACCACGGGGCCCATCTGAGCGTTTGGATCCAGGGGATGCCCGATTTTCACTTCCTTCAATCGATCGACGCAGTGTTTGACAAATTCGTCGTAGACGTTTTCGTGGATCAACCAACGCGTTGCGTCACAGCAGACTTGGCCGCTGTGGAAGGTGATCGCACCTACAAGTGCTTCCGCCGTCGCCTTGACGTCGACATCGTCGAAGACCACAGCAGCTCCCTTGCCGCCGAGTTCCAGTTTCACGGGGACCAGGTTGCGGCCACACGCTTCGCCCACCATCTGTCCGACTTCGGGCGATCCGGTGAACGACATCCGCTTGATCTTGGTGTTGTTCGACAACGCGGCACCCGCCGTCGCACCGCGGCCGGTGACAACATTGATCACGCCGTCGGGAACGCCCACTTTCTTGGCCAATTGAGCCAGATAGAGTGCCGACAACGAAGTGTCTTCGGCTGGCTTGATCACCACGGTGTTCCCGGCGGCCAAGGCGGGCGAGATGCCCCAACCGATCAACAGGAAGGGGAAGTTCCATGGGAAGATGAACGCGCACGCCCCCCATGGTTGCTTGAAAGTCCAAGCGTCGTGGCCGGGCACATCCAACTTGGTTCGCAGTTCCACCTTGTCGGCGAGGCCAACGAAATAGCGGAGCGTGTCGACGAAGTTTTGCACGTCACCAGCGGCTTGAGCTTGGATCTTGCCGGCGTCGAGCGCTTCGATCTGTGCGATGATTGCCTTGTCCGCTTCGACGGCGTCGGCCAGTCGCAATAAAATGCTGCTGCGTTCCTGCTGCGACAGCCCCGCCCAGGCGGGAAACGCTTCGTCAGCGATCTCCACGGCGCGATCGATTTCCGATGGGGAGAGGTCGTGGATTTCAGCGATCGTGTCGCCCGAACCGGGATCGATTGTCGGGATCAAGTTTCCCGAAGCCGCAGGGAAATCCTTGCCCCCCACGAAACTGGCAAATGGGCTCTGCTTCAGGAATGTCTCGACGGCTGGCAACAATTCGAACTTCGTCATAACGCTCATTTGGTAACTCCTGCGAGTGATTGGATTTCGTTTTTTTGTCGCTTTTGGGGGGCTCGTTCTCACCGGCGACTGTTTTGCAGATTCTTCATCTTATCGTTTCGGCGTGCGATGGCTTGCCCCCCAATGCAAATTGTCGCCCATCGGACGCTTTCAGGTCGTCGGCTCGCGGGGAGATCGAGATCGACGGGATCATCCTTTCGCCCTCATCGGCATGTTGATCCGGTGGTGACAGGGCTTTTAACTGTTTGTGCTTAGGCAAATTAGCCGGCATGCGTTAGCGGACTGTCGTTTTAGTCAGAACGAGCTTCCTTACATTGAGCCGTTTGGGCTTGGGCCCCGGTTTGGTGGCAGCGGAGCCGAGGCGAACGCTCAAACGGCTGATTCAACCGACAAGCCGCTAGTGGGCTGTCGATTTACTTACTTCAACTGAAGCCGCTGAGAATACGATCGACGTTCGCGAAGCGACGATTAGGCGCAGCGACAGAACAAATTCCGGCATCCGTATCCCCCGATAAGCGATGTTTCAACGCAAAGAATCCTACCCGGTGGGATCGGGGCCGGGGAATTTCCCAGCAGGTCCGAAGCGGGAGGGGGCTGCGCGAGATGCGACCCAAAGCCATGAAAAAGCTTGTGCTAGCGGGAAACCGCACCACTAGCGCAACCAGGAGTTGCAAACGGGGGGGCGGCCAGCGAGAATAACCACTGCTGACGAAGCTATTCTCACGGAGCAACCAGTGAGAACAAGCCCAAACACCCAATCCTCCGGGGATACCCTGGTGAGAAACATAGTTGCACTGGCCTTCGGGGGAGGTGTTGTGAGGAGTGATGGGAATCACGCTGCAACAAGTATTCAGGCAACATTTTGATGCGGTAGCTGCCAAGCGTCGCTTGTCGAGTGACATGTATCGGGCCGCCTGGGCTGTCCGGCATTGCCGTACTCGCGAGCTCGGCGGACATGTTAACAGCTGCCCAGTCGGACACGTCTGTCAGGTCGCTTACAACTCCTGTATGCACCGAAGTTGCCCGCAGTGCGCGTGGTTGCCGCGCGAGCAGTGGCTCGCCGGATGGAAACGACGACTGCTTCCCACGCCGCATCATCACATCGTCTTTACTGTCCCGCATTCACTCAACGAGTTGTGGCGATTCAACAAAGTCCAGTTCAGCAAGTTGTTGTTCGACGCTGCTTTCGAGACGCTGCACGAACTGCTCGCCGACCCGAAGTATCTCGGTGCGGTGCCTGGCATCTTGGCCGCCCTGCATACCTGGAATCAAAAGCTCGATGTCCATGTGCATCTGCATGTGTTGGTCACCGCAGGAGGTTTAGGGCCCCGAAAGCAATGGGGCAAATCGCAAAGGAAGTGCCTGTTGCCCAGGAAGGTGCTGATGATCAAGTTTCGTGGCAAGTTCAGGGCGTTTCTCCGCGAGAGGGTTGCCAAGAGACTGTTGCGGCTACCGCCGCAACTCAGCTCCGCCGGGTTCCTGGGTTTGCTTCAAAGCGTTGGCAGCCTCCCCTGGAACGTCAAGATTCACGAAGCGTACCTGCGTGGCGAGAGTGTCGCGATCTACCTGGCGAGGTACATCAAGGGGGGGCCGATGGGCCGCGCTCGACTGCTGGAAATTCGCGACGGCAAGGTCGAGTTTCGATATCGGTTGAGCGCTCTGGAAGGGGGCGACGGGAAGCGGCAAGGTATCGCGCAGTTGCCGGTTGAAAGCTTCATTCGACGCTGGCTCGAACATGTCCCACCGCGGCGGATGCAAACGGTTCGAGGAAGCGGTCTGTACTGTGGCAATCAACACAGTCAGCTCACCACTGCCCGCGAAAGCCTGGGACTTCGGCCGTTAGAACCATTGCCGCAGCAGCGGATGACGTGTCAAGAACGATGCGTTGCATCGGGGTACACCGCAGCCTCGCGCTGCAAACAATGTGGCGCGACACTCGTTTCACATTCCCCGTTTCCTGCCGGACGCGGTCCGCCCCGCTCCGCATTTCGACGTCGCTTTCCCGGACAGGTCGCATGAAGCTGCTGCAGAACTTCGCCCACACCAACCTCGCGTCACCCAGCGGTCCGAAGGTCCACTCGAACCACGCAGTCGCCATGCTGACAAGCGACCAGAATTGTTTGCAGGGGCACCATCGAAGTGGTAAAACTCTAAAGACAGCAACAGCTAAGAATCGCTGACACTCGACTAAATTAAAAAGTGCAACCAGACGCTGCACCGGATTTCGCCGTCACGCGTCACAAGAATCTACGTCTACACCGCGAAACCGGTGAGCTTAAACGTTATCTGACTACGTTGAGATGGAACCAACGCCGACCACAATACCAATCAAATGGACATTCTCCCATACGATCCCGGCGTTTTGCCCACATTGCCAGCCCCATCCGCGGGAGAACGCATCTCGTTTCGCGTTGACGGACTTCCACCGTACAAAGACGTTTCGCATTCAATCCGCAGCGTGACTCATCCACGATACAGATCATTTGTTGCACTGCGCAACGCTGCAACAGAAATAATGAATGGTCGCGCGTGGTACTTCGGACCGGTTAAACTCGACCTTACGATCCATGCACCTTCGATGCATCCCAATCGGGGCCTAAACGATTATCTGGGTGGCGTCATGGACACTCTCGACGGGTCAAGCGGTTTTACGTTCACGTATTTACCCATCGTCTTCGAAGATGACTGCCAAGTCTGTGCCTGTGCCACACGCTTCGTTCAAACGGATAATGCATTCTACGCCCTAGAGATTCAATTTATGGGCAACGATGTGGTCGATTTATAATCGCGTTGCAGGAAACGCCAGATAACCATCGCATGCAACGGAGCGGCGGTGGTGACTGTTTCGACAACGCACCATCATCGCCGCCGCCCGTTGATGCGTAACGTTATCCGACTTAGTTCTTCGCGATGGTTTTGCCCACTCATTTCACTAAAACAATCCTGACACGACAAGGAACCGACATATGAACTCGTTCTTCTTCTGGCTCACAATTGCCGCAAGTGCCGGTGCCTTGCTCTCGCAATTGCTGCATCTCGGTGTCATCGAAATCGTTATCATTGCAGTCGTTGCAAACTTTGGGTTCTATGGCTATCGTCGTCTTGCGCGTGACCGTAAACGCACTGCAATGAACTGATGCTCCACAAACTCCAACGCATGGATGACTTGCATCACACTTTGGAAAGACATGGCGGCCGACATGTACGCCCGGAGGCCTGTGCGACTGTGATGGCAAACTATCAACCTGCTGCCAATCGTCGGATAACAATACGTTGCACACGGAGCCGCGGGCCGCGCGGCTTTTTCTGCTTGCATGACTTTCGCCGCGGCCCGGTGAACGTTACCGTTGTGCCAAAAACTGAGGCCCCCAATGTCGCTTCAAGGTGAAGGCTCAATTACGTTTTGGTTGGATCATCCCGACGCGGATTGGCAAACCAACACAAGACCCTACAAGTTTGGCCCCATGTCGAGCCACGGGATCGAGGTAACAGCCTTCAAGAACCCTGACTTCACCGTGGCAATTCTGATCAGCGGTCCGCTTTCGCAGACGATCATGTTTCATGGGCCGATGCCCAAAGTTCTTCGACCCGATGGCGTGTTCGTCGCGATCACATGGCGCCACCCTGTGGTGACCCTTTACGTTGGTCCAGACAAAGTTGATGAGTTTGTGCTATCTGAGACTCACCGAGCTACCCTGCCGATCTGTATTACATCTCCGACTGACACGCCATCTCTCGACGTGGTTGGCGACGTGCTCGACAACTTCAGCCACGTGTTCAATACCGTTTCCGGGTTTCTAGACGCTACAGACCCACAGGTTTGTATCACGACGATCACAGATGGACTTGATCTGTCCAAGTTCTCCGTCGCATCATCCAGCACAGGGTCGTGGCAGGCATTTCTCAACGGCACTAAATCCGTATTTGACTTTGTGCGTCATCGATTCGGTGATTTTTTGGCTGTATGCTCTGGCTACGGCGATCGCCTTGCCCAAGCCCACGTTGCTTTAAAGGAAGCGGACGCTCGGATTCAACACGAAAAGGCCAACCAAGAAAAGCTTGCCACAATCGCTAAAGCTAATGAAATTGCGCGGGAGATCGGCAGCCATTTGACGTCGCACCGACAAGACATTTCTGAGGAGGACAAAGAACGGTTGCTCAACGAACATTTCTACAAGCCAATGCAACAACTTGCTTCCACCATCGTCACCAACGAACTTAGGATTGAATTCCAAAACTCATCAGACGATAGGGTGGCATAACAAATCGGTGCACACGGAGCCGCGGGTCGCGCGGGATTTGAAATCAACGTTGTTCGCCGCGGCCCGGTGACCTCGGACGTTCGCACACTGAAGAATGAAACCTGTTTGCCAGCATTGCAGCACACACTACGGCGAACTTCTTCGTAGTGAGCGATGGCGCGCGTTCCGCTGCACGACATGCCACACGGAGTCGTGCGAACTCTGTGTCGCCAGTGAGGACCAAGGCAACCACATCGCGTTTCTGCGCTGTCCGAATTGTGGCGGCGATTCGTTGGACGCTCTCGATCTGCGTGATCGGCACTCGATCTTTACGTCAACTGAACAACTGGCGTCATTCGTGGTTGGAATCGCCCTCCCCTGGGTAACTTGGTCAGTTTATCCTCGCCGAACCGAAACACTCATTCAACAGTCTCTACTGAAATTGTCTGATTTCAGACCACGGTTCGCTTTGCTGGACGAAGACGATGCAAAGGTGCGTGCATACTTGGCACAAGCGTTCCCAGATCGTTTCAACTGCGACACTCCGCAGGGATCGGGGGCACTGATTTGGATCGCCGACGGGACACCGCTACAATGTGCTGGTGGACCAAACGTGACCGAGTACGAGATTCTTAAAACATCGCGATCTTTGTGGACCACCGCAGCGAATTAGGTGCGAACCATGCGATGCAACGGAGCCGGGCTTGCAAGGTTTCACGAATGGAAAGTCAACTCTCCCGGCCCGCTGATCGCCACCGTTCGTCAACCTTTTCCACCACACGTCAAATGTACTTGCCTGGCAATTGCTTATGTCAAAAGCTCCTCATTACGCACTTCGGGCGTTGGTTCTGTTGCTTCTGTTGCAGCAGGGTTGTGGTATGGCAAAGCCGTCTGAAACGGACGAACTTAAGACCTTCGGATTGCTATACCACAACACTCAGCAGGTTTATCAGAAGCCACCGACAGAATGGAAGCAATTGTTTAAACTTGTAGACACTCCAAGCCTAAGAGAAGATTACGATCAGCTCACGCGGTTCAAGGACGCTGGCTACACCATAGTCTGGGGAACTGATGCAACGTCTCTGGCCGCATCCTCAACGATCCTTTGCTATGCTCCAAATACTTTGAAGGCCGGAGGTCCGGTCCTCTTCGCAAATGGTGCTGTAGTGCAGATGTCGGCTGAGGATCTTGCGAATGCGATTAAGAATGCAGAATGAGGCAATCGGTCAACATTGCCGCAGATTGACGAACCATCGCATGCACGGGAGTGGCGGTGGCCAGTCTGTTTTGAAATCAACGTCCTCTCCCGCCACCCCGTGATGCGGGACGTTATCCGACTGGAATCGAACGCATGGAGACAAACATCAATCCATACGCCTCCGACGCTACCAAGGCGGCGGGGGGGACCGATCCGTCACGAAATTGGGAGATAGCCGGTCGCCTCGCTGTTCTAGCTGTGACGGCCTCCTACCTCTGGAACGCGATTCGTGTTTGCTTCGACTCTGAAGCGCTCCGGCAGAATCTAGTGCTTGTCGTATTATTGGTCACTATCGGTGTTTTCGGTTTGTTTGTCATGGCGATGCCTTTGAATCGTTCTCGCCATCTTCGCTTCTTGCACGTCTGGGGCTGCCTTTCAATACTTCTGGCACTATACCTCGCGATTCCGCCAATCGCCGTGCATGCATGGCTCTTGATGTTGTGGAATATATCGCTGGTGGTTGGATCCATGTTCTCAGTTTACGCATTTCGGATAGCATTCTACTCTGTTGACAACCACGAGCGTGGTATGCCAGACGGCGGATAACCAGCGGATCCACCCGAGTCGGCGAGTCGGGGCGTTTAGACAATAGAAGATCTCTCGCACCGACCGGGTGATCCGTATCGTTATGCCTCATGAAACTCAGTGACCTTATCGATCCGTTGATGGTGCTTCTAAGTGACGCACATGCTGCAGAGCAGTTGCTCGACGCCGCTGACGGCCAGTTTGAGCGGCGGGCTTACATTCGCAGCACAATGGCAACAATCGAAGGGGCAATCTGGTTGCTCAAGCAGACGTGTCTGAAAGCGCACGCTCCGCGTGGTGCGAAACGCATGTCAATCGCCGAATACGCCATGCTTTCCGACGAGACCTATGACCTCAAGAACAACGGCGATGTCCGAACATCAACGAAATTCCTAAAACTGCCCGACAACCTGAGATTCACTGTCCAGATTTGCAATCGCTTATTTGGCTGTGAAATGGACCTACAGGTTGGTGCCGCTCCATGGGATAGGTTCCTAAAGGCTGTAGCTATTCGCAACCGGATAATGCATCCAAAAGTTTCAGCGGATTTTGAGATAACCGATCAAGAAATCGACGACTGCAAGAATGTAGTTGGATGGTTCAATACAATGTTTCATGATTTCGTGATGCAACTCACCAAGAATGCGGAGAACTTCAAGCCGCCAAGCGAGGCATGACAACGCAATGCACCGGAGCCGCGAAGTCGGGCGTTTTGACGATGGACAATCTTTCGTCGCGACCGGGTGCTTGCAATCGTTCTGCCACTGCCGTATTTATAATCGACGACTTCCATGAGAACCGAAAGCGAGAGCAAGACAGGGCGGTTGCGATTCTCCCTGAGGGTGTTGCTGATCGTGGTATTTATTGCCGCCGTCGTTTCCGCATGGACGGCGGCACGCCTGAAGAAGATTCGCACAGAAGAACGCATTGCATCGACGTGCCTTCAGCTTGGTGCGACCATTTCGTTGACCGACGACGACCGCGGTTGGATCACGGTATTACATTTCTCCAGGCCCACAAGCTTGAACGACGAACATTTACGAGAATTCGCGAAATTAAAACATCTAGAAGTACTGTGGTTGAGCCAGACACAGGTGACCGGCGATGGCCTCGAAGCACTTGAGCAGTTCCCTGCTCTTCGTGAGTTGCATGTCAACGAGAGCCAGCTCACACCTGAAGGAATACTGCATTTGAAGCAGCTCCAGCAGCTTGAGAAGATTCAGTTTTGGGGGCTACCTTTGAATGATCCTCGCGGCGAGCAAATACTCAAAATGCTACCCAACGTGCAATCCAATTGACGACATCTCGACGCTAATTGTCCAACGTCTCCCTCGGGGGTATGGCAGAACCATGCGGTGAACGGGAGCCGCCGATGACGCGGGTTTTAAAATCATAAGTTTTTGGCGGCGGCCCCGTTACCGCTGCCGTTCGGCCGCCCATTATCGGACCCCCTCAAAACGTTTCGGCCACCATGGCGGCAATGACGTTTCCAGTTCCGGATTTGTCGTCGGCCGAAGATAGAGATCGTGGATCGCCAACTGGCGCGATGGCCCCATGCCGATAACCCTCCTCCGGCGGCAACACAGCGGAGGCGTTGCGACAGCGGCGGTACAGGGCAGACGGTGCATTGGCACCGACGCGGTCGGTGTACACATCGAGCAATCGCGTGGCGTGCTCGACGCCATTCTCGGATGCCAGATAACGCGTGGCGCTGGGCAACGTGGTGCCAGGTCGCGGTCGATTCTGAGTCTAGATAGCAGCGGTTGTCGATTCGCTTTGCGGCGAGGGAGTGATTCGATACGAAAAAAGGCTTGGAACCAAATGTTCCAAGCCTCTTGATCGAATGTACTGTTTGAAGCGGTTCGCAAACGAACCACTGAAAGAAAAGTACCCCCGAAGGGATTCGAAGAATCAAGCGAATCGCCGGGTTAAACCGCAGTCGCAAGTCCCGGCGGTGCCGCTGGCGGTGTCATCCCTGCAGCAAGACGCCTTGGCAGCTGAACTTCTCTCAATCTGGCAATCGCTAGACCACCCCGCCCGCGACGACTTGCTTGCCGTCGCCCGTGGCCTGATCGCCGCAAGGCAGATCCCTGAACCAGAGGCCCAGGATCGCCCCAGGATCGCACCGAAGGGGCCGACGCGACAATCGAGACGCAAGGCAAGTTCTGCAGCGTCACACGCTAAACCGGACAACACCAACAAGCGGAAGACGGACGAACATGGAAGTGATTGAAGATTGGATTGATTCGGAAATTAAGCGGGAGATGGCAAGCTTTGGCCATCGCGGCCTGTCGGTCGAAGAGTCGGCCCGGCTGGTTTGTAGGTCGCCAGAGACAGTTGCGAAGTACCACGGCGGCTATTGCAAGCCGGTTTGGATTCCACTGCCTTCCGAGATCGCAGAGCGGGCTGCGGGGATCCGGCAACGCTGGGCGGAGGAGGAGCGACTTGCGCGAATGCAGGCGCCCGTCGATGTGGACTACGAACCGGCAGATTCATGCGGCACACGAAACGACGAAGGGAAGGTGAACACAAATGGATGAGACCGGAAAAGCTGACGAACAGACCGCCGCGAAGATCGTCGGTTCGCTGGGGGCAGTCGCGAAACACTTTGGTGTCCGCCGCGACACGGTCCGCAATGACTGGCGAACAAAGGGGATGCCAGGGGAGCTGGGAAACTACGACCTCGCTGCAATCGCGGCCTGGCGTGGACGGCGGCGACGAACGGCGCTAGACACGTCGGAGCTCGACGAAATCGAAGGTGGACCAACCGCAAAGCAAGTAGAGGACGCCAAGGCCCGCCGCGTGGTGGCCGACGCCCAGCGCGCACGGGCGGAAGCCGATCTAAAAAAGCTTGAACTGCGGATCCAAAGCGAAAACTTGATCCCGCTGGAACGCGTCGAAAACTTCCTTGCGGGACTTTTTACGGACATGCGAAGGCAGGTCTGCCGAATCGGCCTAGAGATGAAAGACGGCTATCCGGTCGAGCTGCAAGAGCGAATCAAAGCGGACTGCGATCGGTTGGTAGAGGCTTCGCTGGCAGAGGTCGAAAAGGCCGCCGCCGCATTGGCAGAAGTAGCGGAGGATCGATAGCCGTGAAAGCCTACCAAGTCAGAATTTGCGCGATCTTGAACGCGCTCGACAGCTGCCGTTGGGCGCTGACTGCCGACGACCTTTGCTTCATGCTGCGGATGGAAAACCACGAATACGACCAATCGACGATCCGGGCCGATTTGCACTTCCTGAAAGAGATCGACAGCGTGACGGCTGAAGACGCTGTCCGGCAAGATGGCAGAGCGGTGAAAAAGTGGCGTCGAAAGAAAGTTTGAGATTTTCCGGGCCGTTCGTCGTGGCGGCAAATGAGCCTTGTTAGTTTTGGGGGAACAGTCGACGGACGGGACGCAGCAACCAGGCGAGGATAGATCCAATGCACCGATTCAACTCAATGCCGTTTCAGCGGCGCAAGGTTAATCGAACAGTTGCAAGGCGGCAATTGCCGCCGCGTGTTGTCGCCACTGAAAGCGACTTTGACCCGCAGCCGCAAATGGACGAAATCGACGCGAAGATCGAACGACTCGACAAGATGATCGACGGACTGCTTGAAGCCTACGCAGGACGCGACGACGAACTTGCAAACCTTGGAATCCCGGGAGGGGACAAAATGGAAAGCGACCTAGACATTACTTACGTCGAACCAGTCGCCGAAATCGGCCGGCCACGAAACATCGAGCCGTACCTGTACGACAACATCGAGCGGACTTGGCTACGCCATCGCTTCCCCAGCGTCACAACGAACCTGCAGGAATTGGGCGCGGCTTTGCTCGCCTACCGGATGAACCCAGCTTCGCCAAAGCCGGTTAAGCGGTTCGAGCAGTTGGGGGTGGCTCAGTATGAAATCGGCGCGCTCGATGCCGAAGTTGCTTTCGGTGAAATGCTGGACTTCACTTTGAAATGTGAGGGCGAGACCGTTCAAGTCTCCGCTCAGAATGATGCCATCCTAGACCAGATTGCGATCATCGGCGCGATCGAGGTCTGAACGATAGGGAGCAAGCAGAGACTCCTTGGTAACGTAATTTACAACCCGACCCGAAGAACGAAAGAATCAGTAACATGGCAACCAAAACTCAACAAACGCCAGACCAGAGTCAACGACAGGCAATCGTCGACCTGATTGCAAACCAAGAGGCTGAACGACAGCACCAACTGCAGACCGCTTGCCTTGCGGTTGCGACCAACGAAAGCGTCGATGCCGCTTTTGTCCTAGAGCTTTGCAACCAACTCGATGTTGGTGGCGATGCTTTGGACGCTTTGATGCAACTGGCCGGTCGCGATGCCGAACAGCAGGACATCGAGCAACAGTTGACGGAGGCTGAGGCAAACAAGTCGGCTGCCTACGAGCGTGCTCGCGAGCTTGTCGATGCGGAAACACAGGCCGTCGCAAAGTACGAAAAATGGTTGTCGGAGAATCCACCGGATAGCGTGCCAACTGCTGCACAGTCTAAGGCGATTCGCAAGCAACGGTCCCCAGTTCTCGACGCCCAGGACGATCTGGCGGAGGCCCGCCGGATTGCTGACACTCGGAATCGAGAGGCGGACGCAGTTGCCAACAAGTTGAGTTACTTCCAGGCGGAAACGAAAAAACGCCGCAATGAAATCAAGGCCGAACACTCCGCCCTGTACTGGCTCTAGCGATTCGTGAGGAGCGGCCGCAGGCTGGACGGGGTTTCACTTGCCCCTGAAGGTCTGCGGCCCTCTTTTTTTGCAGCAACAACGAGACCGAGAACATGAACCCAACGATTGCCAAATTGACCCAAGCGGTTGACGACTTGCCCGAGGAACACGCTTGCGTTTTGCGGCCGATCGTCGCTGAGCTTGCGGAAGAAGACAAGCAGTTGGTTGACGCACTGGCTGACGTCACACTTGCGGGCCAACGCATGATGCACGAAACCCAGTCGGTTAAGCGTGAATTGGCAGCCGCAAACCGCAAGCTTGCCGGCCGATAAGGCACCCGCCAAGCAAGACACAAGACTTTCAGCGAGGGATAGAGCAATGGCTTCAGATGATGCCAAAATCCGCATGGATGGCGACACAACACCGGCGCGTGCAGCACTTCAGCAAGTTGTTGCGGAACTTCGGAAGATGGAGGGAACGATGGCCAAGATGGCCGGGAATTCCGCCAAGCAATCGCGAAGCGTCGCAAAAGAGTTGGGCGGAATTCAAAAGGCTGGCATGGGGGCAGTTAAAGGGCTTGCTGGTTTTGTTGGCGTTACAAGCTTCTTGACGGCCTCGCATCGTGCCGCCGCGTTGCTACGGTCAGAGCTTGAATCGATCAAGCGAATCGACACCGCCGCCGCCGATCAAGAGGTATCGCTGGGGCGTGAGTTGAAACGGTTTAAGCTTTTCTCCGGTGCGAATGGCCTGGACTTCGAAAGCTTGCGAGAGCGAGCGATCGCGGCATCGGGATCGACGCTAACGCCTGCGGAGATTATCAGCGCATCCCGCGAAACGGTTTCGGCTGGCTTCCGGGGGGGCGAGCAAAAGAAGCTTCGCGCAGAAGTGCCGATCAAACTTGCAGAATGGTTTGGGGACTCAATGTCCACCGACGAGTTCAAGGCGTTGTCGGCAGCCCTCGGGACGCTGACCGACAAGATTGACGGCTTTGATCTAGGACAAGGTGCAGCGATGAGTCTAAGCGCTTTGATGATGGCCCCGGGCGGCGATCCGGCCGCATTCAGTGAAAACATTCTTCGCGGACTTGTGCCAATTTTGGTTAACCAGTTCGGTTTTACCTTTGAACGCGCTCTGGAACTCGCTGTAACCGCGCAGAACACCACGCAAGACACGGAGGGTGCGCGCATTCGGACCAACCTTCCAAAGCAGTTGTCGCAAGTGCGAGAGGCTGGGCTGGTCTTCGGCGAGAATCTGTCGGGGGACGATCTGATCGACTTCCCCAAAGGTGACAGCGAGAACGCACAGAAGATCCGATTCCAGCTGCTGCGGTCTGCCGACAAGCGAGGCGTCGAGTTAGCGAACCGATTGAGGGATGCGAAAGCCGCTGGAGACGATGTAACCGCGCAGGCAATCATTGAGGAATCGGCAGGCGTTGCGAAAGTGCTGCTGAAGATGTTCGACAAAGAGAAGTTCAGTCAACTCAAACCCAAAGTCGCCGGCAAATCAACAGAGAAATTCTTGGGCCTGGACTTCATGCAATCGACGATTCCTGAGCAGGACACGAAAGGCTTCACGGCAATGCTGGCCGAAGTTGAAACCCAGTTAAAGGGTGGCCCAACCGCCGTTGCGGACTTACAAGAAACGATCCGGCAAAACAACTCGTCTGGCATGACCGCGGTTTCAACGCTGCAGAACGAATCCGATCGCACCATCGCGGTATTCAAAGGCGAGGACCGCGTTGGTGCGCTGCGGCAAACTGCGATTCAGAGCTTGCGAGGCATCAAGGAATCGGGCCGCATTGGAACCGAGACCGGCCGCGGTATCGACGAAACGATCGACCGCATCGGGCTAGCTGGTGCCAGTGAAGACGACGTGTTGGATTATTTCAATGATCGAATCGACAAGATCATTCGGGAGATCACGACGGAAACAGGCTACGTTCCCTCGATTGGATCGGGCCACGGATTCAGTCGCGGCGGTGGAAACGTCGGCCTGCGGACCAAGGAGAAGCTGACACCGTCGGAACAGCGGGAGGTTGACCAGCTGCGGAACCTCAAGGGCCGCGTCGGCGACGTGCGAGACGCGATCAAGGAAGAGGATAGCCAGAGGGTTGTCGAAGCGATTGATCGGCAAACCGAAGTTATGAAAGCCATGATGGGCAACCGGCCGCCCAAGTACAGTTCGGCCGCCGGTGCGATGCCCGTCGCCAGCCAAACTTCTGCCGAGTAGCGCCGGCCGCACTTTCGCGCTCAGTTCTGCTGTCCCGGTGGTTAGCCGAATGGATCTGCTGGAATACGATCTGTCTTGACTGACCTGCAAATCTCAGCTAATTGTCGCAATCAGTTGCACGCGAAATTTGACTCGATTAGGATGAAAACACCCGCAGAGTGGGTCTCTGCGGGTGCGATGTCAAGAAAAACTACTTTTTCTTGACCCAAAACATGAATGCCGCTTTACCGCATTCTTCAGCCCTCAACACTTTTCCGTTCCGAAGAGTGATGGTTTTGCTGAAGACCTGCTCGTAGCCCTCACGTTCTTCCTTTTTAGGTCGCACTTTCGACCCATCATTGCTGGACGTACTATCCATTTGAACTTCCTTCCGTAAACACGGCTGCATGCCGAAGTGTTGTCCAAACTAGCACGCGTACGTGTGGTACCTAGTTTGGTGTGGGTTGGCACGCGAACGCCACACGAACATTGTTACCGAAAACCCAATCTTAGCCAACAAGTGTTTCATGGTTGAACTTCATCAAGCGTACTTTTGGGACTGTCCAGACTGTGGCCGTGAGAACTTCTGCCGTGGAATCGTGCCTGAGTTTTCCCCGGAGGAATTGGAAGAACTCAGGGCTGACCATGGCGTCCAACCGTGGGAAACCGGGAATTTCGTCATGCGGCCTAATTCCGTAACCTGCAAGCATTGCGAACTGAAATTTTCCGTTTTAAGCCTTAAAGATGCTTGACACGATTTGACGATGCGGTTGATTCGTAATAAGATTCCTTCGCCTTCCAAGTAAACACGGCAAGGTAATAAGTTACAGGGTCAAGCTCGTTGGTACCGAGCTTGGCCCGTTTTTGTTGGTATTTTGCTTAACTGTATCGACTTGCCGTGATTCGTTGGGGCGAGATTCGCTGTTAGAGTCGCGAATTGGCTGGCTTCGTAAACGAGCCACGGCGGATTAGCGACTCAACTGGCAGCCAACGCCGAGGCCAAGAAGCCGGCCCCCTCATTCACTGGACGTCGCGATGAAGATTCTTGTGTCCAGCGTTGTGCGATTGCGTTCCCTGTAAATCTACCTGGATTGCACGTCAACATGCTAGCTAGCATTCTGCAGAGAGATCGATGCCCATCCTGGGCTGAAAAAAACATCGACGAGATCCCAGGAATACCTGCCATACTTTTGACGGTTCGACGCATTAGCAAGTAGCGTGCTCGCGATCTTTACGACCAGCGGGCGAAGGAGCGGATGCTTGCCGGTAAGAAACAGGACCCTGTGGAAGATCTTCCACAGGGTCCGACTAAAGCCCGCGACGAAGTCGGCAAGGTCTTCGGCGTGTCCGGCCGCTTGGTCGATCACGTCAAGCGAGTCAGATTGCCCGAAGTTCCTTCAGACGAAAAAAGCAACGCATGCACGCCAGGCAATCGCTTGACGCATCGTGGGCGTTGTCAAACTCCGACTGAAACAACTTTGCGTGAAGTTCATCAAGCTTGGGCCACTTAAAGCCACGGTGTGACGGGATGCGGCAGAAGTCGACGCTTTCCTTCATCGTGCATAGGAGGGGTTTTCGACGAAGCGGGTTTGGTATGCCAATGCGGGCACATTCTGCCCCGATTATGTTTGTATCGAAATCTACATTGTGAGCAACGACAGTTTTGGCGCTCGCAACGGCAGCAAGAAACGAATCGAGGATCGGCCGAAGCGGGCGGCCGTTTTCGCGTGCAAACGCAGTGGTGATTCCATGCACGCGTGTCGCCCCTGAATCAATCTTAAAGCCATCTGGCCGAATCAAATGATTCTCCAGCGGCTTAACCGTGTCGCCTGATTCCGCGATAACCCAAGCGAGCTGGACCACGCGTGGCCAATTGTTAGTGTCTGATTCATCCGCGTAGAAGTTTCGGGGCAGGCCCGACGTTTCGGTGTCAAAAAACAGATACATGTTGGCCCCTTCCATTCCAGAGCGGAGTCGACCAACCGGCCTGCAATTTGGCCAACATGATCGATTGTTGAATTAGTAGCTTCGGTAGATGTTTTATCCGCACACGGAGTGCGTTGGCAATAGTCGCGAGGCAAGCCTGGCGAGCACCGCCGCCACATGACACCATCGCAGCGGGCTATGTGCGCGGCTAAGGCTCGGGAGATTTACGACGCGAGGGCGAAGGAACGGCAGCGGGCCGCTGGTGGAAACCACGCAGCAAAAGCGGTTCCGGAAAATTTACCGGAACCGAAAAGGGACGCCCGCGACGCTGCCGGCAAGTCGGTCGAAATTGCAACGCGAACAGCCGACACCGCCAGCCGCAACCGCTCCCAAGTGCCGAAACAATCCCAAAAGCAGACGCAATTTGTTAGCCAACCCAAGGTGCCAGCGGACAAGCTTTGGGGCCACCGATTTTCTGGAGGTGGATTTGCCGAATTGCAGAGAATTGCTTTTCGTGGCGTCGCTTTGTGCCGATCCTTTACGAGTCGTCTGCCGAAAGCATCCCGAGGCCGAATCGAAATGTTTGCTACTCAACAAGCCGCCGGGGCACAGAGCCGAATCAGATGACGAAACGATTGGGGGCCAAGGCAGCAGTGCTTCTAGTCGCCCCATTCCTCACTCTGAGCGCAACGCGTCTGTTATCGGGGCATTCGCACGAAAAACGCAAATCTATACCTGGAACCAATAACAATGCCATTCAACGTAACGCAAGCAGCACGCCAACTGGGTGTTTCTAACGAAACCGTTCGCGTCGCAATTCGCGCAGGTCGATTGAAAGCCCGCTGTAATGGAAGTGGGAAAATCCGTCAGCATTTCATCATCGACGAAGCGGATCTTGAGGAGTTCAAGGCGGCCACCTTGTACGTCCCCGAGCCTGCCGCGTGGCGGTAATTCGGCATGCTAACGCTCCCCCGTCGCAATGCGGCAAAGGCGAGAAAGACTTGCAGGCAATCGAGTTAAACAATCGACACAGCGATCATCGATCACTCCCGAAAACAGGTGCTATTTGTTCGCTGGCACCTAGGGGCTGGCGTGCAAATTTTCGGTACCGGTTGGCTGGAAGTGTCCGCAATTCCGGACATCCCCCGCCGAGAATGTCCGGCGTGCTGGACAAACGCCGGGAAACCGATTCCGCAATTGTATTGACCCCTCGCGACCGCATCGGTTATAAATCGGGCGTCGGCCCCTCGCCTAGAAAACGAGACCGACCAGCCAAAGCCATCTCACATCGGCCAAGGCTGCAAACTGTATTACCTTCAAAACATGTGGTGCAAGCGTCCCGATGAGTAGCAGCATTCCCAAGCGTCGATCGGCATAGGCCGTTAGCAAGGTCTGTTGGCTGGGGCCGTAATACTCCCCGGTTTTCTACTGCTTATCGGGGCGCCTGCACGTACCGACCTAACGGTCGAAAGGCAGGCACCCTTATGTCTACCGTCCAAACCTCTCTGCATGAGAACCGGCTTTCCCGATTGACCGAAAGCGATTGGGTTTCCGGCCCCATCGCACCGGCACCTAAGCCGGTTCACCCCAAGCCCCACTGGATCAAGGGCCAAGACTTCGCCGACCAGTTGGCATGTTTTGCCATGCTCCTGGACGTCTCGAAACGCCAGTCCGAAGAGGACGCCAAGCGGACCATTTTTGCGTCGCTCGAGTCCATCGTCCTGCTGTGGTGGCGAGTCGAAGTCCGCAAACCGAACGTTTCACCGCTGCCCGCGAACTGCCCCAAAAAGTTGTTTGATCACGGGTGCCTTCGCAAAGCCGAGCTGCATGATCTGCAAGTTGCGTTCAAGCCCGCTGCGACGGCAACGCACCTGTTTCAGGCTGCTGACTCGTGTCTCAAGACGATGGAACTGCAATTCCAGGACCTTTTGGGCGGGGGGCTGTCGCAATGAGCACCACAACCGAAATCGCCGACGAGTCACGTGCCAACGACCGCCGAAGCGAGGCGAAATCGCTCATAGCCAGAGGAATGGACCAAACCGAAGCCTGCTGCCTGGCCGGATTCCGCGATCGGCCTGGCGAACGACTGAAACCGGATCCCAACACCGGCTGGATCCCAACACCGGATGAGATCCTATCCGAAGCTGCGAAGATCAGGTTGGAGTGGCCGGACGGGCTGGAACCATCCGGCCTCCAGCTGGCTGGCATTCGCAAGAATCGCGACACCCGCGCGGCACGTTGCTCGCGAACTGTTTCGATGCGGGAGCTTTCGGTCGACAAGCGATGGGAGGACGACAGTGAATAACCGCCAAGCCGTCTTGGACCGCTTCGACACGACGCCGGCCGATGCTATCCACCTTTGCGACCTGCAGCCGCTGCGCGACGGCACGCGACCGATAAGCGTGTCGATGCAACGCCGGGTCCTGCAATTCTTCGGTGGGTTCAAATCCGATCGATGTTGGTTGCCGATCGCGGAGATTGCTAAACAGCTTTGCCACGATGAACGCACGGTGCGGGCTGCAATTCGCGTTCTGGTTGCCGAGCAACTGTTGGTCGAAAGCGGACATCGCAACCGACGAACAAGGGCCGTCAACTGGGGCGAGATCGGACTTCGTATCCACCGCTCCGAATGTGGCCCGCTACCCTGTTCAACCGGGCAGGATGCCCAACCGGGCACCGGGCAATTGATGGCGGGCTGCCCTGATGAACCGGGCAGTAGTGCCCGCCCTATAACAGAACCAAGAGAACAATCGTCACCATCATCAAGGCGAGAGCCGAGACCGACGACGGCGAAGATCTTGGGTTCTGATTGGGAGCCCGCGGTCGAAGCGTTGCAGGGTGTTGGGCTAGGTCAGATCCCCAAAGCGATCGCGATGGCCAACGCCGCCGGGATGGCGCCCGATGAACTGGTCGACCTGGCCGCGATCGTCCGGCACGATTCCAGGCTGTCGGCTGGATCGATCATCGCAAGGTTGCGGGATGGCTGTTGGCCGGTCGACGACGTGGTCGGCATCGAAGGCGTTCAGCAAGCCCGACAGCGCCGCGCTGAGAAGATCCGCCAAGCACGCCACGATGCAGCAGAGACAGCCGAGAATCGACCCCAGCGTTGGATAATCGACGGTCTGGTCGGTCGAGATTTGCGAAAGGCCGGATTGATTGATCTGGCGGCCGATGCGGAGCTGCAAGCCGCCAACCGGATGGATGAGGTTGACCGGTTGCGGTGCGATCGGCTGGCGTTGGCGTGATCGCTTCCTGGTGGACAAACGGGCCAGACCGATCGCGGATTCTGGCCCGTTTACATTGTGGATAACTGGCATCGTTCGATGTTGAAAACGCGAACGGAAACGGGAACGAATCGCCGATGAAAACCGCTCGAAAACCGGCTCAATCCGCCCCGGTGAAACCGCCCGAAAAATGCCACCCTAGAAAAACGCGGCAAGTGCTTTTCTTTATAGGAGAAACGCACCGAACCGCCTCGATCGGCCCGAAAAAAGACCCACTTTCTCTTATAAAGAAAAAGGTACTACCCCGGGTGGGGGTGGGGCTCCGCGGGTCTTTGTCCCGAGAGCAAAACGCGCACACTTTTTTTGAAAAAAAGGGGACCACCCCCCCCCACCCAACCGGGGTGCAGGCATGGTTTTGACGCCGAAAAACGTAGGCGCGTAGGCAATTGGCGACGCGTCATTAACAATGGAAGTTGCGGCCGTGGTTGGTCGCAAAATGCCCCGGCCGAACCAGCTGGGGCGATCTTGGGTAGGCCGCTAGCTCCGGCCACACAAGGCGCAGCTGCAGGGTTTCACCTTTGCCCAGCAGCTGCGCTTTGGCCCTTCTCACACGAAAGGTGAATCTATGTTCGACTTGATACCGAGGCAGGGCGTTTCCGAGCATGCCAAGATTTTGCGGAAGATCGGAACCGACTGGAGCCCCACTACCCCTTGGGCCCGATCTGAAATTTCAAAGTCTGCACTGACTGAGCTATGCCGTGCCGGTTTGATTTTCGCGAGGCTAGATTATGGTTTCCGCCTTGCTGATGGAGGGGCGTTTCGCTGGCGGCTAAAACTGACTGGAGACCGCGGTGTCACTGGATTCTTGCGAAAGCAAATGGAAACCGCCGCCGCCGGCCGAACTGTTGAGCAGCGGAGTTTTGGTGAAATCGAAGAGGTTTGCTTGACGGAACTAGGAAGCTCCGCCAAGTCAGCTTCGGACTGGCAACGCAAGGTCTCGAGGTTTGTCGAACTGAGACGAGAACAAGGCTGGGCCGACGGGGTCGTTCGGATCGAAAGGGAGCAACAAACATCCCCGCAAGCCGCTTCCGTCAACATTGCGGCAAGCCAAGCAAACGCCGCGGCGAATGCGAGCGTAGGGGACATACACGTCACCGTTGTTAATGAGATCCAACCACCGGTCGTTGCGTCGCAAGGGACGACGGTTGCCGAGCCTGCCGAAGAAGAACCAGAAGGAGATCGCGGGCCGAGTGACTACGAATACTGGTGTTATCTGCTATACGGCGTCGCAGAGGCCTACCTGATCGAAAAGCACGGTTCCAGCCGCCCCCGACAGTCGGAGGTTTACGGGGTGCTGAAAACATCCTACGGGAACGAGATAGAAGCCCCTGGTGTTCCTGACAACTTCAAGATGCCAAACACAGAAGACGCATTCCTGAAGGCCTACCGTCGTGGCAAAAAGTCGCTTTCAAGAGCCAGGCCGGACAATTCGGACAAATAGCGGACAAGATCGGACAACTGAAAGAAAACGTTAAGTTTTTCAAGCCTGCAATTTGCGGGCTTTTTTTGTACCTGCCACCAAGACTCGGACGAATCGCATCGCTCGCCGCCCCATTGTGAACACCTCTTGTTTTTTGCAATGGGAGCAAAACATGGTAACGAGCGAATTGCTAACAGGCGCCGAGGTCCGCCAGCTGGTCGGAGTGTCTGCGCCAATCTGGATGGAGTTGATCGAGACCCAGCGCGTCCCGCACCCCGTCGACGTGGGCGGCCGGTTGAAGTGGCGACGGTCCGACATCCTCGAATGGGTGTCATCTATGAAGGCTGTGGGAATCTTCAATGCGAAGAAGCTGGAGGTGCCCGCGTGACTCGTGAGATCTATCTACGCGGCATCGATCCCGACCAATTCCGGGCCGAAATCGTCCGCGACGTCATCGAGGCTATCGGCCCTCTGTTGGCCGACAATCGCGAGCCGCGACTAGTCGACCGCCAACGCATGGCGGACCTGTTGGGCGTGTCGGTACCGCATCTCGACACGCTGGTCCGCGATGGCGTGATCCCGAGCAAACTGGTCGGCAAGCGTCGACTGTTCGATCCGGGGCCCGTGATCGCCGCGTTACCCACCGAGGGAGGCGTCGTCCAGTGAGCATTCAACAAACCGATCTGTTTGGCGCTTTCGACCGGGCCGCGATGGTCCCCGGCAACACAGAATCGAAGAAGACCCGCCGAGCGGCCTACGACGCCGCAAAACCCAAGGTGTCGGCCCGATCGCTGAGAGCGTTGGCTTTCCTCCACGATCGCGGATCACATGGCGCGACGCGCGAAGAGATCGCGATCGCACTGGGGACGGTACACCATGCGGTGTCATCGATCACGGGGCCACTAATCAAGCTGGGCTTGGCATCCGAGACCACGGGACGACGCGAGACATCGACCGGGACACGAGCTGTTGTCCTGGTCGCGACATCGCCGCGGGAGGTACTGGAATGATCGATCGACACACTATCTGGCGGCAGCGGTCGATCGAGATCGTTGCGCGACGATGCGGACTATCGCACCTTCCGCAACGCGATCAATTGCAGTTGTTACGCCAGCTGGTCGCCGAACGGCGGGCCGAAGTGGCCCGGAAATTGGAGGCGACGGAGTGAGCGGATTTATCAAGCTGCATCGCAAAATCGTTGACTCCGAGGTGTTCGCTGATGAGGGGATGTTTCACACCTGGACGATGCTTCTGCTGAAGTGCAACTGGAAGCCCGCGAAGTTCAAGGGCCGAACGGTGAAGCCTGGACAGATGGTCTTTGCTTGGAGGGAATTACCAGAGCGATTGCAGGGGCCGATGGTGAAGCCGTTGAGCATCAACACGCTACGAAAGCGGCTTCAGGCAATGGAATCGATTGGGATGTTGACGGTCGAGAACTGGGGCCGATGCACCGCGATCACAATCGTGAATTGGGGAAAGTATCAATCCGACATCGTGTCAAATTCTGACACGACAGACGGTCAAACAACGCAATCTACGGAAACCACCGTATCAAATTCTGACACGATAGCTGACACGATAGCTGACACGATAGCTGACACGATAGCTGACACAGATAGAAGAAGGTTAAAGAAGGGGAAGAATCCCCCTAAGTCCCCCAAGGGGGAT
Source organism: Rosistilla oblonga (assembly GCF_007751715.1). Taxonomy (NCBI): domain Bacteria; kingdom Pseudomonadati; phylum Planctomycetota; class Planctomycetia; order Pirellulales; family Pirellulaceae; genus Rosistilla; species Rosistilla oblonga. The sequence continues at coordinate 1,510,486 of NZ_CP036292.1, forward strand.
CGGGGTGGTTTTGATCCTTTGAAGATCGAGATTCCAAGCAGCCTGGACAGCCCTGCGTTCCGTGCTGCATGGACTGAGTGGTGCCAGCATCGCGTCGAGCGCAAGGCCAAGCTGACAAAGACAGCCGCCGGAAAGCAGATCAAGCAGTTGGCCACCTGGGGGCACCAGCGGGCTGTCGCCGCGATCGATCACAGCGTACGCAGCGGATGGCAGGGCATCTTTGAGCCAAGCGGAAAATCGACGAACGCTCCTGAATCTGCAGGCCAGCACGAAATCACCCAACCACAACGACGCCAACGGAGGGCACCCGCATGACATCCGCCGCCGAAGAGATCGCCGAATTCGAAGAAATGTTGACCGCTGCAATCTTGGTCGACGCATCCGCCGGAGGCAACGCCATCGACGAAGTGCGGTCGAAGATCACGAGCCGAGACTTCACGCTGCCAGCGGCCCGTCGATTGTTTGCAGCGTTCGAGGACATCCGCGATAGCGGCGGGGTGCCTGACATCCTGCCCGTGGTTCAGCACCTGCGGGATTCCAACGGCGAGACAGTCAGCACGCGATACCTCCGCGAATTGGCCGGCAAGGGGCTTGCACACAACATCGACTACTATGTCGGCAAGATCGTCGATCGGGTTTGCCACGAACGGCACCGCAAGTTTCACGCGGACTTAGGGGGGCTGATCGATGGCGGCGCATCGCGGCCGGAGTTGCTGGAATTCATCGAACGATTTTCGACCAGCCTAACCGGCGGCATCTCACAGTCGCAGATCCGCAACGCCTACGACATCGGACAAAGCGTCCTAGCGAACCTCAGAGACGCCAAGCAGACGGGACGGGAACGCGGTATACGAACTGGCATTGTGCCGCTGGACGAACACACGAATGGGCTGCAGCCGTCCACGTTGACAACGATCGCCGCGAGGACATCGGTTGGCAAGTCGGCACTTGGCCTGCAGATCGCGGACCATGCTTGCCTAGCTGGCTATCACGTCCTGTATTGCTCGATGGAAATGTCGGGGGAAGAACTGATGGGCCGCAACGTTTCCAACGATTGCGGAATCGATTCTTCTCTGATCGCCGGTTGTGCGCTCGATGGCTCGATGGTGACCGACAGCGAGTTGTCAGAGATTGCTGTGAGCATTGAGCGGTACCGAGAAAAGCACTTGCTGATCTGGGACCCGCCGAGTCGGTCTATCACAGTGTCCGACATCCGCCGCCGTGCTAAGGCGATGCACATCGACCGCCCGTTGTCGCTTTGCGTCATCGACTACATCGACTTGGTTAAACCAGCCGACCGACAAACCGGCCGACGCGACATCGAGCTTGGCGACATCGCCAAAGGGCTCAAGAGCCTGGCAACGGAATTGAAGATCCCAGTTGTTGTGCTCGCGCAAATCAACCGCGCCGGAACCAACAGAGATGGCTCGAAAAACGAAGCCAAGCCGGATTTGCAACACATCGCCGACAGCGATCAGGTGGCGAGAGACTCCGACAACGTTTGGATTTTACATCGACCTCGACTCGATGAACCAGCGACAAGCCTGTTGATCCGAAAACAGCGAGGGGCACCAGTGTGCGAAATACCGCTCCACATGGCTTTACCCAAAACGCAGTTCACAGAACCGCCGATCAGCAGCCACACGAATTTCAACAAAGACCTACCCAGCGACCAATTGGATTACGACACGCTGGTTCGACGCGACTAGACCGACCCAACCAAATCACGTTACGATCAATTTGCCAACGGCTAGGCTGATCCCCGAAAACCGCAATCCTGAGCGGCTGCCGCTGGTGTTTTTTCAGGACGATCACAGGAAATCGATTCACGATGGCATCACTTCGCAAGGAATCCGACCGAGGCCGAACAGGCTGGCGACTGCAGTTTCGGCAAGCTGGCAAACGTCGATCGCTTTGGCTTGGCGACATGAGCAAACGGGCGGCCGATGGTGTCGCGCGGCACGTCGATGAACTGGCCAACGCCACCGCCGCGAATGTTTCACCCTCTGCAGACACGCTTCGATGGGCCGCCGGTCTCGACGGCCGGATCTATGAGACGTTGCACCGGTGGGGAATGGTCGAGGCTCGGGTTGCTGTCGATTCAGATTCCCGCATGTGCGCTACGTTCTTCCGCCGTTGGATCGCCACGAACTGCACCACCGCCCGCACGGCCAACAACTACGAACAAGCGGTGACGTGGTTCTGCAAGCACTTCGGGGACCGGCGGACGCTGTCGTCGATCACCCCAGCGGAGTTTGGCGAGTGGTTCCGATGGATGCGGCACGCCGACCGACTGGCAGAGTCGACGGCAAATAAGCACGCCAAGCGGATCAGGACGCTGTTCAAGGCGGCAATCGCTTCTCGACTCCTTACCGAGAACCCTGGCACGGGGACCAAGATCGGCGACGAAGTAAACCGCGACCGGGACCACTACGTCGACCGCGAAAGCGCCGCCACGATCATCGACAAATGTGACATCGAATGGGCCGCCATCTTTGGCCTATCGCGTTTCGCTGGTTTGCGTTGTCCATCGGAGGTCACCCGGTTGAAGTGGTCGGACGTCGATTGGGAGGCCGGCCGTCTGCGGATCGATTCACGGAAAACCGGCCTGCGGTTCTGTCCGCTCTTCCCCGAGTTGCGGCCGCTACTTGATGCCGCGTGGGATCTGGCACCCGAGAGGGCCGTCTACGTCATCCGCAACCACCGGGACGCCGAAGCCAACTTGCGTTCCCAGCTGAACCGGATCATCGAATCCGCGGGCCTGGTCCCCTGGCCTAAGGCGTTCGTCAACTTGCGAGCATCATGCCGGACGGACCTGGAGCAAAGGTTTCCGGGGCATGTTTGCGATGCCTGGTTGGGGCACTCTTCGAAGGTGGCCGCCAAGCATTACCTGCAAGTCCGACCCTCCGATTGGGCCGACGCGTTAGCAAGCGGCGCGCCAAATCTCGATAAATCGGCGGTGTCATTATCTGACGGCGGTGTCATCGGCGGTGACATAGAGGGCGATGATCTGGCATTTGCCAGCGGAGAAGATACGAAAAAACCCAGCAAAACCGGGCCGGTTTGTGCTGGGTATAGTCGTGAATGCTCTAATGAGTACCCCCGAAGGGATTCGAACCCCTAACCCCCGGTTCCGAAGACCGGTGCTCTATCCAGTTGAGCTACGGAGGCATCAGCACCGAAGTGCAATACCGTTGGCTGGCACAGAGCGATTTCGCTGCCGGTGCCAGACTGCCCAAATCTTACAAGATTTTCGCAGGCGTGCTAGTCCCGCAGGGGACAAATTTGCCGCCCCGCCAGTTTTGGCCCGCTATATGCCCTTTTCCTCTACTGACCGCTACAGGGTGAATGCCAAACGTTAACGCCCCAGTCTGCCGCATCGACGCCGTTATTGAAGCCAGGCGTCGGGATCGGCATCGCTCGGCATCCGCCAATCGCCCCGCGGCGACAGGCTGACGCTGCCCACTTTGGGGCCGTCGGGGACACATGTCCGTTTGAACTGATTCGCAAAGAACCGCTTGAAAAAGGTCTGCATCGTTTCGGCGAGCGTCGCGTCGTCGTAGGGCTGCGAAAAATTCGTCTGCTGGGCCAGCCAGAGGATCTTTTCGGGCGAATAGCCGTTGCGGATGAAGTGGAACAAAAAGAAGTCGTGCAGTTCGTACGCTCCGATCGTCGCTTCGGTGCTCTGACGGATCTCCCCGTCTTCGGTGGGGGGCATCAATTCGGGAGAGATCACCGCGTCGGCGATTTGGTGCAGCGTGGTCCGGACCGATTCGTCGAAGTGGTGGTCGCCGGCAAATCGGACCAGGAAGCGGACCAGCGTTTTTGGGACCGATGTGTTGACGTTGTACATCGACATGTGATCGCCGTTGTAGGTCGACCATCCCAACGCTTGTTCCGACAGATCGCCGGTTCCCAAGACAAAACCGCGACTCATCAGCACAAAGGTCCGAATCCGCGCCTGGATGTTTTCGAACACCAAGTCTTTGGCATCGTTGGGCGTTTTTATCAGCTGCTGCTGCAGCGTTTCGACGTCCATCTTTTCGGCATCGATTCCCAGCGGCTGATGCTGCAGCGATTGAAACGCTTGCAGGCACAACTGGCGAATGTCGATCGTCTCCCGCGTCACGCCCAGTTGTTGCATCAACCGATCGGCACTCTCGCGAGTCTGGTCGGTGGTTCCAAAGCCGGGCATCGTGATCCCGTGAATGCGCGAGGTCGGCCAGCCGTATCGCTGGCACATCTTCGCGGCAACGACCAACGCCAGGGTGCTGTCGAGGCCGCCGGAGACGCCGATGAAGAGGGGCATGTTTTCGGGCAGCTGACGAATTCGCTGGGCCAAGCCGGCCGATTGGATCTCAAAAATCTCGCTGCAGCGGTCGGCAAGTGTATTGGGATCGCTAGGGACAAACGGCCGCGGCGCGATGTCGCGCTGCAGTTCGCGATCGGGAGTGTGGGTGAGCGAAAAATCGATCTGGCGATAATCGCGCGGTAGCGAGCCACGGGCGTCGTCGAACGAACCGATCGTGCGGCGATCGTGCCCCAGTTTTTGTAGGTCAACGTCGACGGTGGCCGATGTCGCTCCCTGCCACGCCGGTTGGCCATCGCCCACGCGGCGCGAGTGGCTCAAGACGACTCCGTTTTCAGCGATCATGCAGTGCGCACCAAAGACGACATCGGTTGTCGATTCGGTCGGGCCGGCGCCGGCGTAAGCGTAGGCGGCGATGCAGCGTCCCGATTGCGATTTGACGAGATCGGTTCGCCAGCTGGCTTTGCCAACCGTTTCGGTGCTGGCGGACAGGTTTAATAGAATGTTAGCACCGGCGACAGCCATCAAGCCGCTGGGAGGATTGGGAGTCCAGAGATCCTCGCAGATCTCGATTCCCACGACTGCATCGCCCGATCGGAACAGCAGATCGATGCCAAAGGGAATCGATTGGTTGTCGACGGTAATCGTCGCCGGTTCGCTGCCGTCGGCGGCGCGAAACCACCGCGCCTCGTAAAACTCTTTGTAGTTCGGCAGGAACTGTTTCGGAACGATTCCCAACAGTTGGCCGTTGTCGATCGCGGCGGCGCAGTTGTACAGGCTGCCCGCGACGCTGACCGGCACGCCGACGACAACTAATTGATCGCGACCCGCCGATGCCGCGACGATCTGCTGCAAAGCCGCCATCGCCGCGTCGATCAATTGTTGTTGTCCAAACAGATCGGCGGCGGTGTAGCCGGTCAGGGAGAGTTCGGGAAAGAGGACGATGTCCGATTCGCCGTACTGTTGCAGCAGTTCCTCGATCTCGGCTGCGTTTTTACGAGGTGCACCAACATGAACTCGCGGGCTTGCGGCGGTGATGCGGACATATCCGTGGGGGTGCATGAGCGGGACGATCCTTGTTAGGCACAGGTTTTTGCAACGTGATTTGTAGTATACTCGCCACCGCCGCGGATCGGCGAGAGCGCTGAAGCGGGCGACGGGGCGCGTTGGGGTTGGCGTTTAGGTCGATCGGTCGTAGAACGCTAACGCTCGTTTTGCGAAGAACCGGACGCTAACGCGTGGCGGCTGATCGTTCCAATTGAATCACTGAATATTGCTGAAGCGGGCGATGTGATACCGGAGAGATATGCCCGATGAGTTCCCGATCGATCTATACCGACGACTGTTTGTTGTTTCTGGAAGAGCTGCGGCACAACAACGATTGCGCGTGGTTTGCGGAGAATAAGGAGCGGTATGAAGCTTCGGTCCGGGAGCCGAGCTTGCGGTTGATCGAAGCGATCGGCCCGCGGCTGGAAAAGCTGTCTCCCTTCTTTCCGGCGGTTCCCAAACGCGTTGGCGGTTCGTTGATGCGGATCCACCGCGACACGCGGTTCGCCAAAGACAAGACGCCCTACAAGACGAACGTCGGGATCCATTTTCGCCATGAAGTGGGCAAAGATGTCCACGCCCCTGGCTTCTACGTTCACATCGAGCCGGAGCGATGTTTTGTCGGTGCGGGATGTTGGCGTCCCGCTTCCCCGGCGCTGCTGGCGATTCGTCGCAAGATCGCCGACGAACCGACGCGTTGGAAACGGGCTCGCGACGCGAAGGCGTTTCGCGACAACTATCAGCTGGAAGGAGAGAGTCTGAAGACGACGCCTCGCGACTTTGCCAAAGACCATCCGATGATCGACGATCTGCGCCGCAAGGACTTCATCGGCTTGAGTCCGTTGGTCGAGAGCGACGTGACGTCGCCCGATCTGGTCTCGACAATCATCGCTCGGTTTCGAGCCGCGCGATCGTTGATGCAGTTCCTGTGCGAAAGCGCATGCGTGCCGTTCTGATCGCTGCCGCCGAGATCGGATGAAGCCCGAGCTGAGAAGGACTCAGAAGCCGCAGTCGAAGAAGATCTGGTGGTTTTCGAGCTGCAGTTTTAGCGGCAGCCGCAATTCGGAAGGCTGGTGCGGCAGCAGCGGTTGATCGGCGGCCAAGCAGTTTGTATTTGGCGCGTGGATCTCGGCGAGGATCCGGTCGGCGCCGATCCGTTTGATCTCCAGGTGGGATTCCGCGATCGCGGTTTCATTGGCATCGGCGATCACGCACCGCGTGCTGGCTTTATCAAAAGAGATCGAATACTTGCCGTCGGCATCGTCAGCTGTTTGTCGCCCAAAGCTGGTGACCAGTTTGACGCGATGTTCCAGCAGGCGTTCGTCCTCTTTTTTCAGGAAACAGAAGACGGGAAAGTTCTCATCCAAGGCGGTTTCCAGCACGCTGTGGAGTTCGCCGGCGGATGGGAATCCATCGAGCATCTCGTCGATCGTCGGGCGGTCGCCCCACTGGGATCGGACGATGAACTCATGTTCGAGCATCGACACATAATGTTCGGCATCGAGTTGCAACGCGGTCAGCATCCCGGCGTAATGACGGGTGTCGCGCGGTTCGTTGTCGATATTCAATCGCCAACGCCACTCGAGATCGATCATGGCGAATTCGACCGCCAGGTCGCGTCGATAGACCGGGCTGACGGTAGAGATCGCCTCCCACAAATTCAGAGGGTTGCCGCGTCGCCAAGACTGTTCAAATTGCTTCCACGCATCGCTTGTCTCTTCGTCGTTCGAATCAGTCATCGTTGTCTGCTAGTTCGATCTTCTTCAGGGTCTGGCGAATCAGACGAATGTGGCGTTGCACGCTGCGAATCGAAATTCTCAACGTGTCGGCGATAATAGGGTTGGCGTGTCCCTCTAACTGCATCAGCACGATGCTCTGCAAAATGTTCTTTCCCAATGCCTGCAGCAATTGGTCTAAGGTCTCTTGGACGATCAAGGCTTGTTCGGCGACCGGGCCGGTTGGGACCGATCGGATCGAAAAGAAACCGTTGCTGGACGAGTCGTCTCCCGCTTCGGAGATATGGATATAACGGCCGTCGCGTTTGGTGTATTTGATCGATTTGCGAAGCACGATCACACTCAACAAACGAAACAGATCCTGCTGAGTCTTCAGCTCTCCAAACCGCCCTGCTCCGGCTCCACTGACGAAGCTCCGCATCGCGCTGGCGGCAACACCTTCGACATCGCCGCCCAGTTGGCGGCTCCGCATCCGGCTGCGTGCAAACGCGACGAGGTAAGGGAAATACTGGTTGAAAACCTGTTCCAAGGCAAAGTTTTCACCGCGTCGTACCCCTTCGATCAATTCGTCGAGTTCTTGGCTGCTTCGATCGGAATCGTCATTCATTGTATTCTCGACTTGATTGAATTTATCGCTCAGGAGCGATTCATAGTTTCGCGTCAGAATCAATTCTGGTCCTGGAGGCGATTGATTGTCTAGAGAAATCCAGCAATTTAATCGATCGCCCGGGCGGTTACGGGATGTCCATTTCGGTTGCTTCGACGATCATCCCTGGGCCATCGCCCACGAGATCACCGCTGATGCCGACGGTCTGGGCAGTAATCACGCCCGGATCGATCCAATAGCCATCGGGAGTCAATTCCATTGTTCCCATATCGAGATCGAGGTTTCGCCGCACAACTTCGTAGTTGACCCAGATGTTTAGGAAGCCGTTTTGAGCGTTCAACAGATCGCTTAACGCGAAGATAATATCGCGAGCCGCGGTCGGGCCGCTCGACAATCCGCGAGCCTCTCGCAACAGTCGCAAGTCTTCGTTCAAACTGATCTGTTCAGCCGCCATACGGACCGCGGAGCGTTGCAGTTCGAAGTTCACCTGGTTGGCTCGCAGTTGGCGGATCTGGCCTCGCAGCAACTGCCATACGCCGTCCTCGTACTGATAATAATTACGGCGAGCTTGTTGGTATTCGATAAGCGATTGCCGGTAGGTGTTGCGTTCCTGCAGTCGGGTCAGCGGTGCGTCCCATTGCAGGCCAGCACGCAGGCGTCCCGCATCGCCGTTGAGTTTAAACGGATTGCTGTCGGTGTTCTGCAGGTCGCCGCTGAAGGTGATGTCGAGCGAGCTTTCCAGGTTGTCGGCGTTAAATTCGATCAGACGCCATGAATCGACAAGCGAAGCGCGAGCGTTGGCCCAGTCGCGTCGTTGTTGCCGCGCGATCTCGAGAGCCTCGGGGGCGCTGATATCGACTTCCGGCAGCGACACGCTTTCGATCCGGGCTCGGGCCTGGATCAGCTGCATCACCAACACGTCTTCGGCGATCGCAGCGATCAGATCTTGAGCAGCGAGGATGCCGTTGTCGCGAATCTGTTGCGACAGCGAACCATCGGCGTCGGCTTGAGCGGCCGTTTGCGATGCTCGCGACTGCAACATTTCCTGCAGCCCTTGGTCGATCGTATTGATCTCGATCGCATACGCGGTCATCCGTTTCTCAAGCTTGTTGTAATCATCGATCAACCCCTGCCCGATCCGATTGAAATCGGTCGGATCAAACAAGGCTTTGTCGACCATCGTCAACGGCAGCAGCGTGCAGATCTGATCCTTTTCGGTTTGGTAGATGTTCAACAGTTGCGACGAGGATCGCTGGCGATCGGGAACCGCTTCGGCCAACGCTTCGATATCGCGTTTCAGTCCTGGCAGGTCGGTTTCGATAAACGTCTTCTGCAGCTCTGACAGCGGAACCAGTTGTCCGTTCAGATCTGCCAGCAACTGGGCAACTTCCGGCGTCCAAGTGATTTTCAGCTCGGGAAGATTGGTCGCAGGGTTGATCGCCTCACGCCCTGTTTCCAGCAGCCGCGTGTTGATGTTGCCGACGACGGTACGGATGTCGGAGACCTGGTTGCGACGGTCTTTCAGATCGGGCGAGATCAATTGGAATTGATTCAGCACGGGGTCGCGGATCTCGACGCAGAGGTACGGAGGCAGTCCCAGGTCGCCCAGGAATGAGTCGACCGATGCGTTAAATGCCGCTTGTTGATTGACCAATTGGCTTTGTGCCGACAGGAGGGCTTGTTGAGCCTGAGCGACTTGCAGCCGTTGCCGTGGGATCGCTTCTTGGTCGGCGGGGATCGTGGTCAACATTTCGACAAGCGTATCGTTCAGCAGCAGCAGGTTCTCACGCAGCCGCGCCACGTTTTCCTCTTGGTTTTGAATCTGCAGTTGATCCTGCAGCAATCCCAGGAAGCCGCCCGCTTGAGCGACGCCGCCGCCACCGCCGATCCCCAGGTTTCCGCCGCCGCCGAGTCCTGCGAAGCCGCCGCCGAGTCCCGAGAAGCCTTCCAGGCCGACGCCGAAGACGCCGCCGCTGCGCGATGGGCCCGCATCGACGCTGCGACCGGTTGTGATCGAAAGATAGAAACTGCGGCGGTAGCGTTCGAAGGCGCGAACGTTCGCCAACAGCCGCCGTTCGGAGAGGGTCAGTCGTTCCATCACGCGGTCGCGGCCGGCATTGCGCAACAGCGGTTGAACGAGCGTAAAGTCGAGGATTGTCGAAGCGCTTTGCGTGTCGGGGCCGCTAAATTCCCATACGATCGAATTCGCCATCCCGACGACGAGGTCGGCACCGGTGGTGAAGCTGCGCTGCATCGACCAGGGGCGTTGGCCAACGCTGTAGGGGCCGACGGCCAGATTCGAACTGCTCTCGCCGCCAGATCCCGAACGCAACGGTCCGTCGGCTGTATAAAAGGATTGCAAGCCGCCGAAGAATTGCGTGTCGAAGCGGAACCGTTCGCTGCTGACATCCAACGCCGACAGGTAGAGGGTTTCGAGTTCTTGTTGGTAGCCGGGGGAATTCAACCGCGCCAATTGGAACGCGGTGTCGGAATCGAGCACCAGCACGCCGCGCTCATCCAACGGCAGGAACCGCCACCAATCGGGATTCTCCGCCGTGTTTGTGTCGCCGTTGGCGTGCCACAGCGGATAACCCCGCTTGCCGTCGACGCAGTTCATGTAGGTGTTCGATTTAGGATCGTCCTTGGGCATCGGCGGGCGATCGGGATCAAACGGATCGAACATCCGGCTCTGGCTGTCGATCTCGATCCGCAGCGCGTGCCCGGGATCTTCCCCGCTGTGACAGACCTTCTCGTCGATCAATTGGTACGCTTCGCGATCCGCCTTTTTGCGATACAGCGCACGGTTACAGCCAAGGTTGGGGAGGCCGACGCAAGCAATCAGCCCTACGATGGCAAATGACCTGAACTTCGCCGCGGCCAAACGCCGCGCAAGAATGATCTGGTTAACGGCTTCCATGCCTTAAATCCCTATGCCTGAAGTTGTTGCTGCGAGCCGACAGTCCATCGCTTGGACCGCGCAACCAACCGCCGTCGAAAACGCCGGGGCCGTTGCTACTCGTCTCGTATCCCAAGGTGGGGTGCCTGCGGTCGGTCGCAGTTTCGATCGTTTTCCATCTCCCCAACTCCTTCGCAGCCTGCGGGTTGCCACGATCCCCCGCCTGTGACGATGCGAGGGCGAGTGACGTTTGGCAGGCTTCGTCGCGATGGAGCGGTTTGTCGCTATCTGCGGGTGCGGATAGATCCGACCGATCGTGCCACGTGTTGGGACTATCAGTCCTGAATAGGTTCGGAGCGATTTGCGGTTCGACTTGAAACGGCTGGCGCGATTGAGCCTGGAGAAGCGCCCCGTGGGATCAGTTGATCCGGATATACCGGTTGTCCCGGTGTTGCCAATCGGCCTCAGGTCGACCACTCCAACGGAGGAACCATGGCCGGATTGACAGGTTTTGCTTGACGCTAGAAACGTCCCAACTTACCATCAAAGCATGGGTTAGACCTTCGTCAAACCTTTGCCCAACGCGATCGATCCCGCAAACGCTTGTCTCAGCTACTCTGGAACACCGATGGAAATCGTCATTCAAATACTGCTCGGCCTGTCAGTCATCGGATTCGGTGTGCTGATGTGGAAGAGTGCCGAGCGATGGACTTGGGTGCCATTGGTGATCGCGCCGATCGTGTTCATCGAGGCGGTGGTCTTTATGGGCTTGGTCGCGATGTCGTCCAAATCCCGCGTCGCATGGCAAAAGATCTCGGTCGAACTGGAAGAGCGTCTCGATAAGGCGACCGTTGAAGAGGAAGAGCTTAAATATGGCGTGATCGGTCTCGAAGGAGACCAGCGAGCCGTGGTGCCGATCGAATTGGCGCTGCAGAAATTGCGAGTCGAGGCTGGCCGCGTCTGGCGTGGGCTCTCCCCGCAAGGAGCCGCTCAAGGTCAATTCACTTTAAACATGCCGCAAAATCAAGCGGCCGCCGCCGCAGTCGATCCGGCTGCGGAACCGGCTGATCCAGCCGCCGCGCCAGCGGATGGTGCCGAATCGTCGGCGATCCCCGTCGATACGATCGTGTTCGCCTTTTCGGAGGTGATGGATCCGAATCAGAACCGCGTGCCGCAAACGTTCCTCGGACAATACCTGGTCACCCAAAGCAGCCCGCAATCGTTGACGCTGCAACCGCTGCGAGCCCTCTCGGCTCTCTCTAAGCGTCAGCAACAGGGAATCAGCCAAGCTCAATCCTGGGCGATCTATGAAGTCATGCCGCTGGATGGCCACGAGCCGTTTTTTGTCGAAGCGAGCCGGAAGCGAGACGAAGCGATCTTCGGCGATGCCGACGAAGAATTCTTGAATGCCGCTTTGGCTGGCAAAATTCCGGCAGAGGTGCTGCAGAGCTATTTAAAGGATGGCAAGCAGGCGCAATCGGATGATCCGCCCGAGGCGAAGTGGCGCAAGATCAAGCTGCTGAAAGATCATTCGGTGATCGTTGATGGTTCTGGCCAGCGGACCGCCACCGAGGGAAGCTATTTCGATCTCTTGGGACAAGCTGTCGACAGCCGGTTGCAGTTGGCCGACGGCGACGAAGTGCAGTTCAAAGCGGGGACCGAATTGGTCTTCAAGTATGAAGAAGCGACCGAGTTGATCAGCACCGGCGTGGCGGAATTGATCGATGAGATCTACGTCCGTCCGTTGAACGATTACGACGAGATCGAACGCCACGTCTTCGAACGCTTGGACGTGCTGGCTGAAAAAGTTGTCGTTCTGAACCGCGAAATCGCGATCATGAAAAAGGTCAAAGAAGCTAACGACACGATGTTGGTCAGCGGACAGGAAGACAAGTTGAAGCTGGAAGCGGAGCTGGCGCAACACCGCGTCGAGAAGGCTGCGATCGAAGCGTATGCCAAGGAATTGCAACAGCGAAAAGCTGCGATGCGAACCCAATTGGCAGCGTTGTACCAAGACAACGTCAAGATCGTTCGGAATCTCGAGCGGGTGCAAATGCAGCTGAAGCAACAGATCGATCAACGCACCGCTGCGGCCGGACTCTAATCTCTCTTCCGCCGCCGCAGGGTCGCAATAGCGAGTGCTGGCAAGATCTGCGGGTCGCGCCGATCGTGACGCCGCGGGCGACCCTACGCTTGGGCCACGCCAAGAAATTCATGCTCGCGAGTATTGCCGCTGGACGTTTGCCGTCGCGGTTGTCGACTGCTGTATAATGGCTCGCTGCCCGAGCGGTGTTTGTTCGCCGATCGCCGCGGAACACAAGCCGATGCCCTGCGGGCGGATCGTTCGACCGCGCGGCTTCATTCCCACCAAGGGGCTTTCCGGTCGTGGATCCATTTTTCATCACCTGTACGACCTGCAGTTCGCGGTTGAAGGTGCGCGATGAAAGTATGATCGGCCAGATCGTGGCCTGCCCCAACTGCCAAGCGATGGTCTTGGTGGAACCGCCGACCGAAGACCAGTTGACGATCGGGCGGCAGCACGACATCGACAGCCAGGCGATCACCAGCGAAGCGATTCACGAGGAACTGGAGTCCGAGGGAACGTTCGCCCAACCCGGTTCGGCCGACGCGACGGACGCCGATCTCGATGCCGCCGATTCGTCGGATTCGCAGTCCGTGTCAGCCTCTTTCGGGACCGCGCCCCCTGCGGAATGGCAGCCTTCCAGCTACCAAGGCTATCGCCAAATCGGCTTGATCGCCCTGGTCTCATTGATCGCAATCGTCAGCTCTGCCGCGATTTTCGGGCTGTTTATCCAATCGTCATTAAATAAAGAACAACAGGCAGCTGGAGAGATCGATCCCGCGGTAGAGGATGAACCCGCCGGCGGCGAACCGGCAGACGACGACTCCGCCAACGCCGACTCGACAGCGGAGGTTGATGAACCGCTGGAGGCCAGCGAGCCCGAAGACGCTGCAGCAGCGGCGACGCCAGCTGAATCCGACGGCGCGGCGTCTCCTGCCGCCGACGCGGAACCCGAATCGCAGCCGATGGCGACGACCGAGGCGGGAGATCCCGCTGACAGCGACCCCGCCGCGGCGGCAGTCGATAATCCCGCTGCGGATCCGAAAGCCAAGCTGCCAGCCGACGCGGCGAACGGTGCAGATCGGATTTTTGCTGAGGTGGGGCAGCCAGCTGAACAGCCCGAAGCGGGGACGATGGAGGAATTGCCGCCGAGTATGCAGATGTTTTCGAGCATCTTCGGCCAGGGGCTCGATCTGCAGGAACCCGAACCGAAGCCGCAAGCCAACGTGTTGAAGGCGATTCGTTTCGAACCGCCACCGGAACTCAGCACCCGCTATCCGGCGCCTCAGTCCCCCGTCGATGTGCAACAGCGGTTGCGGCAACCGCTGGGGATCAACCTCAATGCGACAACGCTGCACGCCAGCGTCGAAACGATTTCGGAGATCGTTTCGGTGCCGATCAGCTTCGATATCGAATCGCTCGATTCGGCCGGGATCAAGCTGGATGCAGCCGTCTCGGGCCGCTATCTGAACACAACCGCTGGCGATGCGCTGCGGGAGATCCTTGCGAAAGTCGGCTGTACGCTGCAGCAGACGGGCCCCGGGCAGATGGCGGTGCGAGCGGCCGAGCCGCAGATCGCCAAGGCTCTCGAGCCAGCGTTTGTGGTGGGCGACCTGCAAGATCCCGAACAGATCATCCACTTGGCGACTCAACTGGCTCATCTGGCCCAAGATCCGGCCGCATTGAGGTTCGACGCCGCGAGTGGCCGCGTGGAAGTGACGGGTTCGCCGCAAGCGATGTGGCGGACCGCGCTGGCGCTCGACGCGCTGCGGATCAGCCGAAATCTGCCTCCAAAACTGCCAGCGGCTCAAACGTCGCGATGGTTGGTCGACGGGAACCCCAGCGACTTGCCACGCCCCGATCCGGGAGCGATCGTGCTGGAGGGGGACCTGCCCCGTCCGATCGAACATTGGCTGACCCAAGTCGCTCAGCCGCAGAAGGCTCGCGTCCTGATCGACTGGCCCAGCGCTTGGCAATACGGTTTGACTCCCGAATACACCGTCCTCCCTTGGACCTCGCACGATTCGTTGGCTTCGTTGGAACAGGAGCTGTTGGAGCCGTTTGGGCTGACGATTCGCGATCTCGGCGACGGAAACTGGATCGTGACGACGCAGTACGCGTTGGCGATGTCGCCCAGAACGGTGGTCTTCAGCCCGCCGATCCCGGCGGAAACGCAATTTCTGGAGCGATTGGCGGCTGGTGCGGGGCACGAATCGCCGGAGACTTTTGCGGGGGTGATCGACCCCGTATCGCGGCGGCTGATCACTCGCGTATCGCAGTTTTTGCAGAGTCAGATCGGGGCGGAACTGTCGGCAAACCCGTAACTACTGGCGGGGAGCGGTTTTAGTGGCCTTTCGCGGCGATCCGGCCGAAGATATGGGCTACCGCACGAACGCAATTTAAGTCATACTGGGCGATCAAACCCTTATAAATTGGACGTGGTTTTTAATGCTCCGCTCGCATCTGATGCGGTCGGGAATCAAGCATTGGGGGCTGCGTGAAGTAGATATAGAACGTCAGTTTGTTGAGATTAGAGACACAATTTCATGGCCAAGAGCAATAAGAAAGCGGACACCATCTTCCTGGTCTGCGAAGAATCGGGCGATTACAACTACTCCATCCGTCGCAAAGGTGGCGGGGAAAAGTTGCGTCTGAAGAAATACTGCCCTCGTTTGCGCAAGCACACTTGGCACAACGAGAAGAAGAAATAATCTAAAAGTCAGCGGAAGGAAACGCCATGGCCAAGCGGTGGCGTCTGCTGCCTCATGATATGGGCCGGGTTGAGCATCTTATGCGCCAATCCCGGCTGCCTGCTGTGGTCGCCCAAGTGCTGATCCGGCGTGGCGTATTTCATTCCGAAGACGTCCAGCGGTTTCTCGAAAGCCGTTTGACCATGCTGCGTGACCCCGAGGATCTGCCCGGGGTTCCGGCCGCTGCTGATCAGATCCATCAAGCGATCCTCGATCGCAAATCGATTGTGATCTACGGCGATTACGACGCCGATGGGATCACCGGCACCGCGATCCTATTCAATGGGTTGAAGTTGCTTGGGGCGGACGTCAGCTATTTCGTCCCCAATCGGCTGGAGGATGGCTACGGTCTGAATTGCGATTCGATTCGCAAGCTGGCTACTCGCGGCAAGCAGATGGTGATCAGCGTCGATTGCGGGATCGCAAGTCCCGTCGAAGCTGATCTCTGCAAGGAGCTGGGCCTGGAATTGATCGTCACCGATCACCATCAGTTTGGCGATCGGTTGCCCGATGCCACGCTGGTCCATCCGCGTCTGCCAGGCACTCAGTATCCGTTTGCGGGGCTGTGTGGTGCGGGTGTCGCGTTCAAGCTGGCTTGGTCGGTTTGCCAGCGTGCCTGTGGCGCGAAGAAGGTGACCGAGCGGTTGCGTTCGTATCTGATGCAGTCGTTAGCGGTCGCCGCGATCGGCACGGTCGCCGACGTCGTTCCAATGTTGGATGAGAATCGGATTCTGGTCCACCACGGGCTGCGAAGCCTGTTGTCGAACCCATCGATCGGGATGCGCGAACTGCTGAAGATCACCAAGCTGGATCAGAAGTCGGCGCTCTCCAGCGAGGATATCGCTTTTATGCTCGCCCCACGGCTCAACGCGACCGGGCGGCTGGGGCAGGCTCAGTTGGGCGTCGAGCTGTTGACGACCGACAATCCCGTCCGCGCTGCGGCGTTGGCGGAGTATATCGACGGGCTCAACGGCAGTCGGCAGACGCTGGAGCGGAGCGTTTATCTGGCGGCTGATAAGCAAGCCAAGTCGGAGTTCGATCCCGATCAGGATCCGGCGCTAGTGCTCAGTGGAGTCGATTGGCACAAGGGAGTGATCGGCGTCGTCGCCGGGCGAATCGCCGAGAAGTACGGCCGACCGACGATCATCCTGTCGTTGGACGGTGCCGCGGGTAAGCCGGCTATCGGTTCGGCTCGGTCGGGCGGAATGGTCGACCTGCACGCGATGCTTGGCGAGTGCGACGAGCATCTGATCACCTACGGCGGTCACGCCGCAGCGGCTGGCGTGACCTTGGACGAGTCCTCGCTAGATCGTTTCCGCGAAGCGTTCTGCGAAGCGGTTTCACAAAACGTCCCCAGCGACTACGAGGCCGAGATCAGTATCGATGCCGAAGCGTCGTTCAGCTTGTGGAATCTAGAAACCGTCAAGCAGGTCGAGATGTTGGAGCCGTTTGGCGACAGCAATCCCCGGCCGATCTTCTGCGCCTCGGGAGTCTCGCTGAAAGAGCCCGCTCGGAAGATGGGAGGAGGCGACCGGCACCTGACCGTCAACCTCGTGCAGCAGAACAGCGCGATGCGAGCTGTTGCATTTGGAGCCGGTCAGTGGTGCGAGGAGCTGAACGAGTTGAACGCTCCGATCGATGTCGCCTACCGCCCAGTAATCAACGAGTTCCGTGGCTATCGGAAAGTCGAGATCCAGATCGTCGATTGGCGACCCTCGGGCCAGCGCGCTTCGGATTGATCGCGCGCCAGCGTTTTCATGTTTATCGCCGCCTGTTCTTTAAAGCGGGCAAACCCAGATGTTGCGATGACCTCTTAGGCCGTGGCGGCAACTGGCGTTTTGCGAGCCCCTTAAAGCGGGCGAACCCAGATGTTGCGATAGCGGACGGGGTTGCCGTGGTCTTGCAGCATGATCGATCCGCCCGGCGGGTGGCTGCTGTATTTCGAATTGGCTCGGCCGGTGGGGCCTGTCAGTTCGCGATGGTGATGCAGCAGCACGCCGTTATGGAAGACGGTCAGGTAAGCCGGCTTAGTCAGCTTTCCCTCGTCGTCGAATTCGGGCATCTCGTAGATCACGTCGTAAGCCTGCCATTCTCCCGGCGGTAGCGTGGCGTTGACCGCTGGTGGATATTGGCCGTAGACAGCGCCAGCTTGGCCGTCGGCGTAGGTTCGGTTGTTGTACGAATCGAGCACTTGGACCTCGAACGCCCCCCACAGCTTGATTCCGCTGTTTCCGCGTCCCTGGCCGTCTCCGACAACCTTCTTGGGCGAGGCCCATTCGATATGCAGTTGGCAGCTGCCGACGTTGTCCAGTGAGCAGAGGTATCCGGTGCCTCGCTTCGATTCCATGTAGCCGTCTTTGACGGTCCAGCGAGCGGGGGTGTATTGGCCTGGGACCTTGCTGTCTTGGTGGCCCCAGTTCGACAGATCGGTTCCGTCGAACAGCACGATCGCATCGCTTGGTGGAGCGGCGGGCGAGTCTGCTCCTGGCGTGACAGCGCGTGGGCGTGGACGCAGCAGATCGTGGATTCGCCACGGTTGCCCGGGCAGCAGTTGCGTGTCGGTGTAACCGATTGGTGTCATCGACTTGGGAGAAGCGTCAGCCGGTTTGGCCGCTGCTTTTTCCTCAGGCTTCTTCTCTTCAGCCGCTTTCTTGTCTTCGGCTGGCTTGTTCGGCTTCGCTTCCTGCTTTGGCTTTTCCGCCGCCGGTTGCTCCTTCGGCTTTTCGGCTTCCGGTTCGGCTGGCTTTTCAGCTGCCGCCGCGGGCGAATCAGCCGGCTTCGTCTCCGCCGCCGGTTGTTCGTTGGTCGCCGGAGTCTTGGCGGGGCTGTCTTGAGCGACGGCAAATGCCGCCGTAGCGACGATCAGGCAGAGGCAGGAGATCGAATGAGACATGGAGCGGTGTCATGGTGCAGAGTGGGAGGAGCGCGGCGAGTGTCGCCGCGCTAAAGAGGTATCGCTAACTGGCACAGCGCGAAGGCTGTGGCGAGCTAGTTTCCTTGGATCGCTTGAACAGCTTCGGCTGCCGCTTCGCGAACCATCGAGCTTTCGTCGCTCTGCAGTGCTTTCAGCTGGTCGACCGAACCCGCAGCGGCTTTGCCAAGCGTGCCGAGCGTGCGAGCAGCTTCCAAGCGGACGAATTCGTTTTCGAACTGCAGGGCTTCGGTCAGCAAGGGAACTGCTTGAGCGACCAACTTGGGATCGCCAGGCTGCAGTTTCAGCAGCGACCAAGCGGCCGAGAGTTGCAGGAACGAATCGTCGCACTTGAGGCGTTGCTGCAGTTCGCTCAACACAGAGTTCGATGTCGCGCCGATGCTTCCCAACGCGTAACATGCGCTGTAGCGAACGCGGCGATTGTCGTTGGACAGTTGAGCGACCAAGACGTCGCTGGCTGGCTGAGCGGCCGAACCGATCGAAGCGAGTGCGAATGCGATCTCACGGACTTGTTCGGGATCGTCGCTCGACTTCATCGCAGCGATCAGATCGGGTACCAGTGGCGCGGCGTCGGGTCCAAGTCGGCGAGCCAGTTCGATTCCCAGAGGGCGGAGCGATTTGTTAGCCAGGCCGGTTTTGATCACGCCCATCGCGGCGGTTCCCTTGTCGGCCAGGACGTCGACGATTTGCGAGATCACTGCCGGTTCGCTGTCTTGCAGCGCCTTGGTCATCGCTTGGATCACCATCGGGTTGGGGCCATCGCTGCCCGGTTTGATGTCGCCCAGAGCGCGGACTGCCAGTTGGCGGATGCGCGGTTGGTCGGACGAAAGGCCAGCGATGATCGCGGTCAGTGCGGTGGGCCGCTTTGCCGATTCGGGGTTCAGGGTCAGCAGGCTCCATCCGGCCAGCAGTTTCAATTCGGTGTCGGTCGCTTCGTCGAGAGTTGCTTCGAGAGCTTCGGCGCCCGATTTCGGTTCAGGGTATTGGCTGAGGGCAAAACAGGCAGCGTATTTGCCAGCTAGCGGCGCGTCGCTTTTCAGGACCTTAACCAGTCCGGGGACGATCTTCTCGCCATCGCCTTGGATCTTGCCGATCGCGATGATCGCTTGCAGTTGGACTTCGGGTTGAGCGTGGTCGACCAGCTCCATCAGTTGGGGAGTCAGTTCGGCAGCATCGGGGCCGATTTCGCTGACGACCAACAGAGCCCAGTAGGCGGCGTCGGGGTGAGTGAGCGTCTCGCGAAGAGCGGGGATCGCATCGCCACCCAGGTCGGCCATCGTGTGGATGACTTGCATGATCGTTTCGGGGTCGCTGCTCTTCAGGGTTTTAGCCCAGATCGGCATCGTCAATTCGCGCGGAGCTTTGATGCGGATCAAGGCCTTGATAACCGCATTGCGGACGCGTGGGTTGTTGTCCGTAGCGTGTGGGATCAGCGCTTTGGCGACGTCGACGTTGCCGTCGGCGAGGTAGCCCAGAGCGTAAGCCGACCGAGCGCGGAGGGCTGGTTTGTCGGAGTCGAGCAGTTTCACCAGGCCGTTGATCGCGGCGGTGCGGGCCGGGCCATCGGGCGTGCCAGCCAAGCCTTTGAGGGCGGCTGTCTGTTGTTCGGTTGTTCCCTGTCGCAATTCTTGCAGCAGCGAAGGGACGTCGGTGGCTTGGGCCTGGGCGAAGCTTGGGAGCGTCGTTTGGAGTATCAGTAGTGCCAGTAAAGCTTGGCAGGTACGCAGGGCGATGGACATATTTAGGAACTCGGTGATCGAGGAGGAACGGCTGCAGGGAAGGGAGGCGAGGCGAGCGATAAGGGGTTAGCCCGCAGCTTGTCGCGCTAGGTAAGACAAGCTTTTGATGAAGGCTTTCGCTTGCGAGACCTCTTGCATCGGCAGCGAGTCGAGCTCTGCACCGAGTTGGTCGTCGAGGGTTTCGCACAAGCGCGCGATCTCAAAATAAGCAGACGCTTCCAAGCGGCCGTCGGGGCTGCGTTCTTGCATCAGTTGTTCGATCCGTCGCCGGGTGCCATTCATCATGGGCTGCATCGTGGCGAGCGGCCAATGGATTTCACCGGTCTTGGGGTTGTACTGGCTTTCGGTCAGCGGCTTGGGACGCTTCATGTCCGCCATCCGGTGGACCTGTTCGGGAGTGATCTGGTTGCGATCGTAGCTCTTCGCTTCCTCGCGAATCCGTCGCTTTTCGTAGTAGGTCTCCGCGTATTTCACGCGGTTGTCCATCTGCAGCGAGCGAGCTTGTTCGACGTTGATCGCCGCTTTGGAGTTTTGCAGGTTGGCGTACCCGCTAGATCGGACCAAATCGGCCATTCCAGCCATCTCGCTACCCGCGATCGTCGATCCGGCACCGCTGCCGTAGCCACCGCCGTAAGAGTATGGGGGATATGGGTACTGAGCTAACGCCGGGGTTGCCGTCGCAGCCAAGCACGCAACGGTGAAGAGGAATCGCAACATGGGGGCAATCTTTTCTGAGGAATCGAAAACGCATTCGTACTATCAATCTTAGACTGAAATTCAGACTATTCAACTATTCCGTTGAGCTGCAGATACCATACCCGATCGGAGGTTCGGGCGGGAAAAAAACAGGACCACCGGTCCGCTGTTTGTCGTGTGCGATATATCATGCAGCCCCGGTTTGTATTTGCGACGGTGGGGCTGTGCGGGCGTTGGTCGGCGATCGGCCAAAAACTCTGCCATTCGCAAGCTCTGCCGGAGTCGGACATCCACGAAAACTCCACCGCCTACCCAGTTCTGGACAATCCTCAATGGAACAGAGTTTCTTAGCATGGCTGCGCGGCCGTCAGCGTTTGTTGCCACAAGTTGCCGTTGGTATCGGCGATGATGCCGCGGTCATCGATTGGCCTCAGTCGCGACAGTTGGTGACCAGCGTCGATACGATCGTCGATGGAGTCGACTTTTTGCTGGACCAACATTCACCTGCGGCGATCGGGCATAAGGCTCTGGCGGTCAATCTCAGCGATCTGGCCGCGATGGCTGCCGATCCGGTCGCAGCGCTTGTGGCGATTTCGTTGCCCAATGAAAACGCGACCCAGGTGGCGGCGGCGGTCTACGAGGGAATCCTCGCGACGGCGGCAGATTTTGGCGTCGCGATCAGCGGCGGCGACATCACCTGCTACGACGGTCCGCTGGCGATCTCGATCACGATCATCGGGCAGGCTGAGCCGCAGAAATCGTGGCTCCGCAGTGGTGCGCAACCCGACGACGCGGTTCTGGTCAGCGGTTCGCTGGGGGGCAGTATTCTGCAAAAGCACCTCGCGTTTACTCCGCGAGTCCGCCTGGCGCAACAGCTTCGCGACAACTTCAGGATCAACGCGGCGATCGACATCAGCGATGGCCTGCTGTTGGATCTGGACCGCTTGTGCGCCGCTAGCGGTTGTGGGATCGAGTTGGAGTTGGATCGGGTGCCGGTTTCGGAGGATGCACAAGCGTTGTCGCAGCAGGACGGCGGCGATCCGCTGGAACATGCGCTCGGCGACGGCGAGGATTATGAATTGATCCTCACCTGCCCTGCCGATCAGGCGGCCGAAATCTTGGCGGCTGACTTGGGAACGCCGCTGACTCAAATCGGAACTCTGACCAGCCGGACCGGGCTGTGGTCGAAGCTGCCTAATAAATTGATCCGCTTGTCGCCTCGCGGCTTTGTCCACGGCGGCTGATCCAGATTGCCGGGCGGGAGGTGAAATCGCCTGCCCGCCCTGCGGTTTTCGGGGAAGCGTGATCGCTAGGTAAACAGGGTCTGTCTGTTAAAGCAGACCAATGCGCGAAGCCGGAACTTCTGTAATGATCGTGCCGGCAGCGGGGGATGGGGCGCTCTATCGCCGGTCATCGGCCGAAGTTGATTTGCATTTCGCGATTCGTCTCGCAAACTTGGGCATCCTTCGCCCTTGCAGCACATACCGGAGAATCTTGTGCGACGAATTCAGCTTGCTTTCCTGGCTCTATCTCTTACTTCCCTAACCGGCTGCAGCGTCATCGGCGGCATCGAGCAATGGAAGTGCGATAACCTTGGGATGTGCCACTTCGGTATCCGTCCGACGCCGACCTGCGGCGCATCGCCTTGTCAGGAGCCTTCGTCTTGTGGCAGCCAGCCTTGCGGTGAACAGCCGTGTGGCGGTGGTCAACCGTGTCAGTCGCATCTGCACGAGCCCACGTTGGCAATTCCGCAGATCTAAAAGATCGCGATCTCCGCCGGACCGAAGGTGCTTCGGTCGCGACGCCCCGTGAGGCGCAAACCTCTCGTTTTTGAAGCCACCACAGCGAACTTGCTGAATCGGCGTGCGGATGCTTATCCCGCCGAATGCTCTTTGGGTGGCATGCCGTCCAGTTTTGGGCTGGCATATTGCGTGGCCTGTTGGTGGCCACGCGGTCGCGGGCCAGCCTAATGCTTGTAGGCTGGCTGGGATTGCCGACGAATGCCCTAGAGAATGAACTGGCGGACGCGGTTCGCTCTTCTTCTCGTCAGGCCCCTGCTGATATTCCGAATGGCACGATGTTGTGTGCTGTCGGTTCAGGCGAGATGGCAGCAGCGAATCGGGCCAGGTGCGTTTTTCGCACGGCTGATTGCTGGCTGCAGGGCCCGACGCTTTTCGTTTTTATTGCATCGGTAGCGGCGTCCGTCAGAGATCGGATGACCGATCTCTGCGAGAACGAGCTTACGCCGATTGCAGTTTCGAAGTCTTGATCAAGTGGTGCAGACGGCTCTTGGTGCGAGCTGCGGCGTTGCGGTGGATGATGTTCTTCGCACCAGCACGGTCCAATCGCTTGGCAGCCAGGCGGAACTGTTCTTCAGCAGCGCTAAAGTCGCCAGCTTGTACCGCTTCGCGAACCTTGCGGATTTGGGTGCGCATCGCGGTCTTGATCGCTTTGTTACGATCGCGACGGACAAAGCTCTGGCGGAGACGTTTTTTAGCACCTTCGGAATTTGGCATTCGTTGTTCCCTATACAAATCTCGTAGTAATTGATGCAATAGGAGCAGTTTGAGGACAGCGGGCCAAAATGTCTAGCCCAAAGTCACCGTTTCACCCCAACGAGCGACCGATTCATTCGGCGACCCGCATGCTTGGACACGTATATTTGATCGGAGCCGGTCCCGGCGATCCTCAGTTGATTACGCTGCGGGGGGTCCAATGTCTGAAAAAAGCAGACATCGTGCTGTACGATGGGCTAGTCAATTCGCAATTGCTGGCCCACGCCGCCGCCGATGCCGAGCTCGTCTGCGTCGGCAAACATGGCCAGCAACGGATCTGGACCCAAGACGAAATTCAAGTCGAATTGCTCCGCTTGGCGGGTGAGGGGCGGATCGTCGCCCGGCTCAAAGGTGGCGACCCGGCGGTCTTCGCGCGAGGAGCCGAAGAAGCCGCAGCGCTGTCGCAGGCGGGGATCCCGTTCGAAGTCGTCCCCGGAATCACAGCCGCCTTGGCTGCCGGAAGCTTCGCTGGCATCCCGATCACGCATCGCCACCACGCCTCTGCTGTGGCGTTGGTCACCGGGCATCAACAGGACAACGACGCCACCGATCTCGACTGGAACGCGTTGGCGAAGTTCCCCGGCACGTTGGTGATCTACATGGGAGTCACGACCGCCCACATTTGGTCGAAGGCTCTGATCGACGGCG
This sequence comes from Rosistilla oblonga, assembly GCF_007751715.1. NCBI lineage: Bacteria > Pseudomonadati > Planctomycetota > Planctomycetia > Pirellulales > Pirellulaceae > Rosistilla > Rosistilla oblonga. Next base: position 1,534,484 of record NZ_CP036292.1, read on the forward strand.
GCAAGGCGACCGACACGCCCGTTGCGATCGTCCGCCGCTGCACCTGGTCGGACCAGCAGATCTTCCGCTGCACGTTGGCCGAGGTCGCCGATCGGTTGTCACCAGCCAACAAGATCCGCCCGCCGGCGATTGTGATCGTTGGGCCGGTTGCCGATCTGCCCGATCAGCTGGATTGGTTCCAGCGGCGCCCTTTGGTCGGGCAGCGCGTCTTGGTTACGCGTCCGAGTGGGCAAGCCGATGCGTTGGGGGAGGCCCTGAAAGAATTGGGCGCCGAGCCGTTGTATCAGCCCGCCGTCGAGATCGCTCCGCCAGCCGATTTTGCCGACGTCGACGACAGCATCGCCCGGCTTGCCGAATTCGACTGGATCGTCTTCAGCAGCCGCAATGGCGTCCAATACTATCTGGATCGGATCCTGGAGCTCGGCCGCGACATGCGGCTGCTGGGGCGTTGCCAGATCGCCGCGGTGGGCGATCGGACGGCGGAGGCTTTGCGGCGGTATGGCTTGCTGGCCGATCTGGTTCCCGAGGACTTCGAAGCTGCCTCGCTAGCGGCGTCGATGGCGCCGCAGGCCGCTGGGAAACAGATCCTTTCGATCCGCGCCAGTCGCGGCCGCGATGTCTTGCGACAGCAGTTGGTCGATGCGGGGGCAAGCGTCCGCGACGTGGTCGTTTATCAGAATCGCGACGTGCTTCAGGCGGACGCCAAGATCGGCCAGCGGATGGCCGACGGAGAGATCGATTGGACCACGGTCACCAGCAGTGCGATCGCGCGGTCGTTGGTGCAGATGTTTGGCGATTCGCTGAACCGGACCAAGCTGGCCAGTCTGAGTCCAATCACGACGCAGACGCTGCAGGGGCTCGGTTTTTCGGTAGCTTGCGAGGCCAAGCAGTACACGATGGATGGCCTGGTCGAAGCGATTCATCAGGCTGGCGATTAGCCGGATCGCGCGAGCGTCGCGCGATTTCCAGAGTTTTGCAGACCGGGCAGCTTACGCTTTTTCGGTCCCGACGCCGTCGGGGAGAGTGCCGTCGGCGACTTCGTTTTCCCACTGATCCATCAGCGGCCATTCGTTGGCAAGGGTGCCAAAGTCGGCCATTTTCAGATAGCCGCGCAGCCGATCGATGGTTGCGTTGAGCATCTTTTCGTCTTTGCGGAAGAACGGTCCGTGGCTGGGCAGCAGCCAGACGACGTCGCTGTCGCGAATCCGTTCGAGCGACTTGATGAAGTCGTTGATGTTGCTGCCGTGATGCGCATCGATCGCACCGACGCATCCGTCGCGATAGATGTTATCGCCACTGAACAGCACGTCGCCCAATCGGAACGACAGCTGGCTGTCGGTGTGCCCAGGCGTGTGCCAGACTTCCAGTTCCAGGTTGCCGATGCGGATCGTGTCGCCATCGTTGATCTGATGTTCGATCTCGACTGGCGGCATGTCCAAGTGGATGTTCTGAGCTTTGATCTCAGCAAACGTTGTCAGTTTGTCGCCGGTCTGCAACGCTTCGACAGCCAGCGGGTGCGACGTGACGGATGTCCGCAGCATCTGTTTCGCTTTGGCGAGCCCTTGGATGTGATCGACATCGGCATGCGTGGCGATCAGGGTCTTGCACTTCGACAGCGGAAAATCGAGTTGGCGAATCAGTTCGATGAACTCGTCGACGGTCTCTTCGTAACCGATGTCGATCAGCGTCCATTCGCCCTGGTCGTGGACGAGGTAGACGTTGCAGCCGAGTACTTCACCCGCCTGGAAGTTCAGTTCGATAACACCCGGAAACAGGGTTTTATGGGGCAACATTCGTCTGTTCGTGGCCTAAGTGAAAAGGAAAAATTATTTCCCTTAATGATAGGCCGCATCGCCCTAAAGCAACAGATGCGAGCTGGGCGAATTCGTCGATCGCTTCACCCCCGCTGTGGGCACGTTGCCCTGCCCTTTCGCAGCGACTATTCGACTTTGGTCGCTTCCATCTCGTAGATCGCGAGGTATTTGCCGTCGGGATACTTGTACTTTTCGGTCAGATGAAACTTCCCTTTGACAGCGACTGGCCGCGTTGAAAAGTTGGCGCTGTTGTCGCCGGTCATCTTGACCATGATGCAGTCATACAGAGCCGCGCCGGGACCGAAGCAGCATTCCTGGTTGTCGCGGACGAGGACAAACTGTTTGATCCCGACCTGTTGGAAGACCGATGCGGGGAGGATGAAGCCGCGAATCGTGACCTCTTTCCCTTGCAGGGCTTTGATCTCGGGAGTGACCATGCTGGGGTCGTAGTCGTCTTCCTTGTCCATCTCGAACAGGATCGTGTCGAACGAGATCTCTCCCTTGCGTTTGGGAGGCATTCGCCGGGGCGGAGCGGCTGGTTTGGCATCGGTCGGCGTCGGACGAACTCCGCGAGCCGGGCGTTCGGTCGTCGCCGCGGCGGCTTGTTCTTCTTGGCCTTTTTCTTTTTCGATCGGTGCGGCGGTTAGAGGCAGGACGACTGTCGATGCAAAGATCCAACAGGTCGCGATCCGCAGCATGCTGGAGGCGGGAGAGTGGGACAACATCTAGACGCTCGTTTCGTTGGGTGAAGGTTTTTTATTGCTTCACATAATCGGCTCGCAGTCGATAGAACAGAATGTTGTCGATGTCCTTTTTCGTGCGAAGCGATTTGTTCAGCTCGAATTGCCCGGCCAGCTTCATCTTCGTTCGCCCGTAGCGAACTGTCTTCGTGCCGGTCAGCGTGACTTCTATCATACTACTGGATCGCGGTTGGCCTCCGAAACAGCAGGTTCCCAGATCGGGTACCAAAATGAACTGTTTCAAAGCCCCTTCGCCCGACGCGGGGTGAATGTAGCCCTTGAGAAAAATATCTTCGCCGTCGATCTCAATCGCTTTTTCGGTCGGCGCGTCGGGGCCTTTGGCTCGTTCGAGTTCGTAGAACCCGACGCGTTGATACCCCTCGGGAACTTCGGTCAGATAGATGATGGTGTGCTCGGCGACGCCGCCGACCAGCAGCGCCACGTTCAGGAAGATCCCGGTTTTGGCGAGCATCAATCCGCCGTATTCTTCGGGAAACTGCTTGATCGAACGGACGGCGAAGATCCCGCAGGCCGCGCCAATCATCGCTAGCGAAAGGATCGGTTCGAACAGCGGCACCAGGCCCAGAAGGCCAACGATAAACAAGCTGACCGAGGCGATCGCCAGCTTGCTGAGGGCTCGATAGGGATAATCGACGGTGTCTGCGGTTGCAGACATCGGGGCAATGTCCGTGGCCATGGCTTTGTTGGGTCGGGCGGAATGAGGCAGCGACGAATGTCGGGAACTCAGGTCTGCGCCGGCAGAGTTCCCCCGCTGATGACAAGCCAGATCAGAATCGTCAGGCTCGTGGCGGTAATGCTTGATACGAACAACAGTCGCAGCGGGTTCACTGCGGAGATCGTGGTTGCCGATCGACCGACTTGCGGAAGCGCAGCCGTTGCCGCCGCCAATGGTTTCCCCGAATCGAAGACTTGGACCAGGCCCGATGCTGCGGAATCGGAGATTTGCGAAGTTTCCGCGTCTTTCTTAGGAGCGTCGGCTGCCGGGACGGGGAAGAACGTGTTGGCGCGACGAACCGCTGCCGGGTCGACTTTTTCCAGCTCGACAAGCGCCGCGGCCGCTTCGGGCAGCGGGCAGGCTCGCAAATAATTGATCACGGGAACGCGGACCCAGTTGTTGCCAGCTTCAGCCGTTTTGAACAGCTCCACCAAGGCATCGATCTGAGACCAGTCGCCCCAGCGAGCCAGATCGGGAATCACCAGATCGGCCAATTGCGGACGCTTCAGAACGTGGTGCAGCGAGCTGACCAATTGCTCTTTCGGAATCACATCGGTCTCGGTGCCATGGAATCGCAACGCCATGATCGCCGCGTACGTGTCGGCGTATTCTGCTTTTTTGTTGTCCAGGAAAAGTTTGTTCACCACGGGCAAGCCCTCGGCGCCGTTGAGCGTTAGATAACAAGCGATCAACGCATCGAGGCCGCCGCGAGTGCTCTTCTGCGTGCTGGTCAGCATCGCTTCGAGCATCGGGACGTCTTTTTTGTCGCCACACACGCCCAGCATCGTCAGATACAGCCGGCGGCGATCCGATGCGATTTCGGGATCTTTGATCCACTCGATCAATTGGTCGTGATGCATCTTGGGACCCAACGCTTTGACAGCCGAATACGGGGCGACAGCAAATTCGTCATAGGTGTCGCGCGCCAGCAAATCCTCTTCATCCTCCAAGAACTCTTGGAAGAAGACCAATCGTTCGACATCGTCGTCGGGCAGCTTGGTCAGTTTCAGCAGATAGTCTTCGGAGCGCTCGGTCAGCGGCAGCGGCGAAGACCACATCAGTTCGGGCGGATCGACGCCGGTCAGCATGAACCGTCGCCCTTTTTCCGCTTTGCCAAAATAAATCGATTTGACGCGTTGGTCGACTTTGACCAACTTCTCCCCTTTGAGGACAACCTTGACGGTCAGTTCGACTTCGCCGGTGTCCGATGGCTCGATCGCTTCGGTCGCTTCGGCGACGACGACAGCATCCATCGATGCCATCTCTTGGCGAAGGGTTTGGGAGACTGCGGTGCAGAAGGGGCAGGCCAACAGGTTGGTGGATTGGCTGAGCGTGGCGCAGATCAAAAGGAGGGGAACGAATCGACGTCCCATAGAACTATCCTCGGTTTAGGCGGGTGGGGTTCCTGCTGCCAACCGCTCCGCGTGCGAAGCTGTCGGCAGTGTGACGAATCGTCTCTACATAATAGGTGATTGTTCCGCAGAAAAGCACCCGTTGTCGCTTCGGATTGCCATAAAGTGCAAACTGGCCAAGCTTTGCAGATTGCAACGATTTTGTCGGCCACCTGAACATCCGACCGCCGAAAAGCGAGAGTCCAGTGCTTCATCCACATTTGAATTTTGGGTAGTGGACGAGGGCACGAGTCCTTTCGCGCCAGAGATTACGGGGACTCGTGACCTGGTCCACGACCAACAGTCCTAAAATCAAAGTTTGACAAACCACTAGTTCGCGTTGGCGTTTGTCGTGGCGGAGGTCTCCGCGCTTCGGGCGGGGCTGAACAGCGGTGACAGCAGCCCCACCAGTCCGACGACCAACAGCACGCACATCGTCACGCGTCGCAACCGGTGCCGGCCCAGCCACGTGCCAACGTGCAGCCCCATCCACGTCGCCACCAACAGCAGCGGGATGATCGCCATCGCCGTTAGCGAAGGGTTGATGATCCGCTGGCCGAACCAGTAGTACAGCAGTCCCCAGGCGGGGAGCATCGAGACCAGATACATCGTGAACAGAAACGCTCGCGTCCGCTTGGTGCTCCAGTCGTGAGCCTGCACCCACAGGACCATCATCGGGCCGCCCGTTCCGGTGCAGCCTTGGAAGAAGCCCGACGACAAGAAGGCGAGCCAGGTCCAGCCGACGTGCAGATGTTCGCGCGGCGTGGGGCGGAAGATCAGCAGCATCATCACGCACAGGATGACGACCGCCCCGATCAATTGACGCATGAATTGGACCGGGAAGCCATCGATCAACGAGAGGACCGCGATCCCGACCGGCAGCGATGCCATCCGAAGCGTTGCCGGAAAGGCAAACTCTTTCAGTTGCACTGTTTGGCGGTACTGCCACAGGCCCCATGCGTTTTGTGGCGTGGTCGCGACCAGCAGCGCCGCCTGCGTTTCGGGGATCCCCTGGCCAGCCCATAACATCAATGGCATGATGACCAGCCCGCCGGCAAAACCGGTCGCCGATTGGACGAAGATGCCCAGACAGACAACGGCAGCAAAGGCGGCGAGTTCTTCCAGTGGTAACATTTCCATCATGTTAGAGCGAGCTGGCGGTTTGGTGTAGGCCCGCCGCTGGAGTCGAGGCTTTAGCCGAAAATGCGCACCGTTGGAGTCAAGGCTTCAGCCGAAGATGCGCTCGGTCGGCTGAAGCCTTGACTCCAACGAAGATGCGCGCCGTCGGCTGAAGCCTCGACTCCAACACTTCTCAATCACGTTTCAAGCTGCCGATGTCCGATCTGTTATTTGTTTTCCCGCTGGCTGCGACAACCGCCTACATCGATCTGGCTTGGTGGCAGGTGGCGATCGCCGCCAGTCTGATCCTGATCAACGCAGCGGTCTCGCTGGCCCTGCGGTTGGATTTGGGCAAGCGGTTCCTCGTCGCTTCAGTCCGGCTGACACTGCAATTGATCCTGGTCGGATATGTGCTGCAGTGGATCTTTACCGTCAACCAACCCGCCGCGGTGCTGGCGATCGTCGCTCTGATGACGACGATCGCGGGGCTGTCGGCTGTCGGACGCAGCGAGCTGCGCTATCCCGGGATCTATGTCACCAGTCTGATCAGCGTCTGGGCCAGCAGCTGGATCGTGGCGGCGATCGCCGTCGTCTGGGTCGTCCAGCCCGATCCTTGGTGGCGTCCGCAGTACCTGATTCCGCTGGTCGGAATGATCTTGGGGAATGCGTTGACGGGGATCTCGCTCGGCTTAGATCGGTTCCTCAGCGAACTCAGTCGCGGAAGAGCGGTGATCGACGGAGCGCTCTGCCTGGGAGCGACCCGTTGGGAAGCTGTCCGCCCGACGGTCCGATCGGCGATGCGAACCGGGATGATACCGATCATGAACGCGATGACCGTCGCGGGAATCGTCAGCCTGCCGGGGATGATGACTGGGCAATTGCTGTCGGGAGTCGATCCGATGTCGGCGGTCAAGTATCAAATTGTGATCATGTTCCTGATCGCCGCAACCGTCGCGATCGGCACGCTCGGATCGATCATGATCAGCTACCGACGCTTGACCAACGACCAGCACGCCATCCGCTGGGACCGAATCGAAAAAAACGGCAAGTCGTAGAGAGGCCCTTTACATGTTGGGGACAGAAAGGCGAACGGAAGCGCCCGCACTCATTGAGGGCAACCTCCGCAACGCCATCTTTGTTAAGTACAACGTCGGCTAAGACGTGAAGGTTACGGTTTTCTAAACCGCAACAATGACCTTCTCGATCCAATCGAGTGCACCCTTGCTACGATAGAACCGATTTGTAGGTTCTTCAGTCTTTTGTTCAAAGTTCCTGCGTAAGGTGACTTCGTAAAGGCCGTCTTGGTGGTCGAATGTGATCAAAGGTGTTTTGCCGACTGCCTTTACTTTACCCTTGCCGACGTAGACAACGGCGCTGTCTTTGCCTTTCCTTTCGACTGCCAACGTTTCGAACTCGCTTCCACCAACTGCCTGTTGGTTGTAGCGATCACTGAGGATTTGATTGAACTCATTCCAATCTTGATCCGACTCCTGAGAATTCATGAGCTTAATAGAGAAAGTTCCTTGTTCTCGTTCAGCGGTTCCATGACGCTTGCAGGTCGCAATCATTGCGTCCATGTCAATTGAAACGACCTGAACCGGGGCTTCTGAATCGTCGGTTTGCACGACATCTCCAACTTTTAACACTGCGTACTCCATCTAAGGGTAAAAGTTTTGCTTGGCTCTTCATTAGCCAGTCTGGCAGTTGGGTCCATCCAATATGGACCAGTGCAACCAGCGTGCCACAATGGTCTTGGAGGGGCGATGTTTTAACAAATCGCTGTAGTTCTATTCTGGCGAGTGGCCGAGCAGTTATTCGCCGGTTGCGATCGTGACGCATGCAACTGTCGTATCGCCCGGGGGTGGAGCGGCAAATGTGCGGAGGATTGGAGGCCGATAAGACTTCGACGCGAACGGTCCATGTTTCCTTTCAGTCGATTGAGAGTTGTTATGCCATTTTTGGGCGGTAGCCTTGCATTTGAGAGATTCGACGTTTCGGGTTTTGATGCGCCGCAATTCATTGATGAGCACATCGAGGTCTTAGACAGCCATCGCGCTGGCCAGACGCAAACGTCGTCGACCGAAAACATTCACGTCGGTTTCCTCGGCGGATCGCATCTGTTTGATCCCGACTTCGACATCAGCAAGAACGTCATTAACGATGCGTTGCACTGTGGCGTGCGGATCGATACGAATCAGATCCCCGCCGCGATTCGCAACGCTTGGTTGCAGATGGAACTAGCGGCGCTGGCGAAAGATAATTCCAGCGGCGTGCCGACCAAGGCGCAGCGGAAGGAAGCCAAAGAAGCGGTCGAGCAACGCTGCGATGTCGAAGCGGCGACCGGCAAATATCGCAAGATGCAGCAGTTCCCGATTCTGTGGGACCAACGCAACAGCATGCTCTACTTCGGCGGATCCACCGGCACCGCCAGCGGTCACTGCGCCGACCTGCTGGAACGCACTTTCGAGATCGAACTGCGGCATGTCAGTGCCGGAACGATCGCGATGCAATGGGGACGCGACAACAAACAACTGGCCGATGTCGAAGACCTGGTTCCCGCCTGTTTTGTCCCCAACCATCACCATGGCGATATCGCCTGGACCAGCGAACATTCGCAAGCTCCCGACTTTTTGGGGAACGAGTTTTTGCTGTGGCTGTGGTGGACGTTGGAGAACGAAACCGACACCTTCGAACTGCCCGATGAGTCCGAGGTGACGGTGATGTTGAACAAGACGTTGACGCTGGAATGCCCCGCGGGCGAATCGGGCAAAGAGGTGATTTCGGCGGAAGCGCCGACGCGGTTGCCCGAAGCGATGCAAGCGGTTCGATGTGGCAAACTGCCTCGCAAAACCGGGATGACCGTTGTCCGCGATGGCCAGCAATTTGATCTGGTCCTGCAAGCCGAGACGTTTGCGATCAGCGGAGCCAAGATCCACGTCGACGAGGATATGGAGTTTGGCGTCGAGGACCGGATCGACGCGATCCGTGCGCTCAGCGAAACGATCGACCTGATGTTCCACGTCTTCTGCGCTCGCCGCGTCAGCAGCGCATGGTCGAAAGACCTCGGCGAGATCGTCAACTGGTTGGAAGTCAGCGATCAACGCGACCAGAAATCCGCAGCCTAAACGCAGCGGCTGGAGTCAAGGCTTCAGCCGACGGAGCGCAAAGTTGGAGTCGAGGCTTTAGCCGACGGTGCGCAACGGTCAAACCCAAACGAAGCCGCGGTAGCGGCGGCCGCATAAAGCCTGCGGCGCGAGCCGCAGGTTGCGTTCGATGCAATCTCCTCGCGAGCCTTGGTCAGGGGCGACACAGGTGCGCAATCTGTCGCCACCTCCGGGGCTTTTCGTTCTGATTGCGGCTTGTTCGGACCTGCGGCTCGCGCCGAGCCCTTTCAAGCTAGCATGGGCGTACCTCGGCATCCGTTTTGCACTGAGATCTAAGTAGCTTATTTATCGGAAGTTACGCGAAACGAGGTGGAATGATGACTGTTGATGAACTGCTTGATCGCTTCAAAAATGAGTGCCCTGTGGCGATGGGCACTCGACTGGTGCTCAATCATCTGCTCAGCGACGAGCGAATGGACACTCTATTTGCCACTCACGCAGGCTCTCAAAGATGCGGTGAACTCCTGTTCTCATCGGTCGCTGACATCATGGCCTGTGTTGCCTTGAACATCAAACCTTCGGTCAATGCTGCTTACAAAAAGCACAAAGAAAAACTGAAAGTCTCTGTCACATCCGTTTACAACAAGCTGCAAGGTATCGAGACCCAAGTGAGCCGCGCCTTGGTAAGTGAAACGGCGGCCGAGCTTTCGCAGTTGTGGGACCATCTCGAAGGTCCCAAACCACCGCCTGTGTTGAGCGGTTACAAGACACGGATCATCGACGGCAACCATCTGGCTGGGACCGAGCATCGAATCAAAGAGCTTCGGACCCTCGGCGCAGCCGCCTTGCCTGGCACCACTATCCCTATCTTAGATCCCGACAAGAAATTACTTATCGATGTGATTCTTAGTCGCGATGGGCATGCCAACGAAGCCACTTTACATCCAGAGATTCTTGAGCTTGTTGAAAAGGGGGAGGTCTGGATCGGCGACCGTCATTTTGCTTCACAGAAGATGATGACCACGATTGCCTTGGACAAGAAAGCCTTCTTTGTTTTTCGTCATTCAAAGGGCTTGTTACCAAATTGGGAATCGCAAGGAGAACGCCGGAAAATCGGGCGTTGTGACGGCGGAACACTGTACGAACAGACGATTGCGTTTACCTATCAAGGGCGTACGAGTTGCCCGCGGCGGGTCACGATCGAACTCGACACACCAACTCGCAAGGGCGACACCGCCGTTCACGTTTTGACCAATCTTCCCCAACGGGTTAGTGCGAAAAACGTGGCGAATGCTTATCGCAAGCGATGGAATATCGAAACCGCATTCCAGCATCTTGCCACGACACTGAACAGTGAGATAAATACGCTTGGATATCCTCAAGCGGCCCTGTTCAGTTTTTGCATGTCGATGATGATGTACAACCTAATAAGCGTAATAAAAACATCGATTGGCTGTGCAGCAGATGACGCGGATTTAGCCGACGAGGTTTCCAGTTACTATGCAGCCAAAGACGTCTCTGAATCGTGGAAGGGGTTCATGACGGCTGTGACTGAAAAGGAGTTTGATTCAGTCTATGGAAACCTAACCCTCAAACAGCTCGCCAAGGAGTTGGTCGACGTCGCTCGGAAACTCGATTTCAGTCAATACCGAAAGAGTCACAGAGGACCAAAGAAGCCACCACCGAAAAGGAAAAGCGGAAATCGTGGTAACCATGAATCGACAGCTAGAATCCTCGACCAAAGAGCCCCGAAATGCTAGCTTGAAAGGGCTCGGCTCGCGCCGCAGGCTTTATGCGATCGCCGCATACGCGGCTTGCAGATGCGATTGTCCGGCGTGATTGTCGCCACGCCGATCGACGGCGTGTCGGCCTCCGGCCTTGATGGGGGTGTTGGTCTAGAATCCCGGCGGCTTACACCGCCGGCAGATCTTGTGCCGGCCTCCGGCCTTAAAACTGGCGGTTCGGTTCCCACTCCCGGCGAACGCTTCCTGTTTTTCATGCACCCTTCGGTAGCCGCGGCAGCGGCGGCCGCATAAAGCCTGCGGCGCGAGCCAAATGGCACTCATTTTCACATTCCAGTAACATTTCCCTTCCCACCACATGCGATTGGCACTGAATTTGCGCTAGCGGTTTGGTTTTCTTTTGACTGCCAGAAAAAGCCATTCCATGTCGAGCGATGCAAGAACTCAGAACCTTAGTGCGGCTTTCGAACTGCTCAAACAGTGGACGGACATCGGCGATGCCGATGTGTTTGAAGAGCTTGGGCCAGCGGCCGTCTATAAAACAAGTGTAGTTCTGTGGCTGATGCTCTTCCAACGCCTCAACCCCAAGGCGAGTCTGCGAGATGCCGTTCTCCACTTTATCGCAACGGCTCCCCCGGAACTCAAGACGAACAAGCGACTTCGTGAGGGTTCGCTTTCGACGAAGAGCAGCAGTTACAGCGATGCACGACATCGGCTCAGCTTGAAGGCAGCTCATTGGTTCCAAGAGCGTGTCGCGTCGTCGATCGTTAACTCGACGGCGCCGACATGGGGTGACCGGCGTGTGTTCTTGATCGATGGAACGACCTTTACACTGGCTCCAGTGGCCGAGCTTCAGGCCGCTTACCCACCCGCCTCTAACCAGTACGGCGAAAGTGTGTGGCCAATCGCGTATGTGGTTTTCGCACATGAACTCAGCTCGGGGGCAGCAGTGCCTGAGGAGATTGGAGCTATGTATGGCCCAAACGCCGTCTCAGAAACTCGGCTTGCTCAAACTCTCATGAAGCGACTCCCGGCTAAATCCATCATCATGGCCGACGCTGGGTTCGGAATATTTTCGACTGCTTATCATGCCCATTTGAATGGACACAATTTTGTTCTACGGCTAAAGAAAGATCGATTCAATCGAATTCGGAAGCGGGCAGAGCTAATCCATTCGACAGCCACTTCGAAAAGCTACCGGGTGTCCTGGACTCCTTCGGCCAAGGAACGAGTAACCAATCCAGACCTCCCATCCGACTGTGTCATAGCGGCGATGATCCATGAATTGAAGATCGGGGAAGAGAGCCTCTACCTCGTCGAGGATATCGATGCGACGCCCAAGCAACTGCGCGATCTGTACTGGAAACGCAACGATATCGAAGTCGATATCCGCAACATCAAACTGGTAATCGGTACCGAAGAGATCCGAGCGAAGTCGAAGGAGATGTTTCTCAAAGAGTTCGCCTTGTCGATGGTAGCGTACAATTTAGCGACCCAATTGCGTCGCCAAGCCGCAGTGATTGCCGAGTGTGAGCCCCGCGAATTAAGCTTTACGGGCGTGTGGTCTGTCTACCGTCACATGCTGCAGGGGATTGAAGTCAGTGACCCCGGTCGTTGGATCGAACGTTTGGATCGCGTGCTGCACTACGCCTCAAAGCAAAAGCTTCCCAACCGCCCAGGCCGCAGTTATCCACGCGAGGCCTACGCCCGCCGCCCCAAAACCACCCACTTCCAGAAACGAAGAAAGAAAAGTAAACCCAACGATCCAGAAGAACCAACGTCAAAGTGAGTGCCATTGGGCGCGAGCCGCAGGTTGCGTTCGATGCAATCTCCACGCGAGCCCGGGTCAGGGGCGACACTCCGTGCGCAATCTGTCGCCACCTCCGGGGCTTTTCATCTGATTGCGGCTTGTCTGGACCTGCGGCTCGCGCCGCAGGCTTTATGCGATCGCCGCATCCGCGGCTTGTAGATGCGATTTGTCGGCTGAAGCCTTGACTCCAGCGCGGCGCTCATTGACTCCATCGCCGTAGCGCGGTGCTGCGCAATAGGCTGACGGCGGCGAACATGGCGATCCCTAACAGCGTCGCCATCGCCACGGCGGCGAAGGCTTCGTCGGCGCGCAAGCGGTCCATTTTTTGAGGGACCATAAATCCGAGGCCGTGGCCGCGGCTGCTGTTGCCGGCAAAAAACTCTCCCACGATCGCTCCGATCACCGCCAGTCCGGCCGATGTCCGCATCCCGGTGATCAGGTTGGGGACGGCGTGCGGTATCTGCAGCTTCCAAATCTGTTGCCATCGCGTGGCGTGGTTCAAACGAAACAGTTCCTGAAGGCCGCGCGGGACGCTTGTCAGGCCAGCGGTCGTGTTGGCGATGATCGGAAACAGGCTGACGATAAACGCGATCAGAACCACGCTCTCAAAGCCGGGTCCGCGGGTGTAGGTGATCAGCGGCGCGATCGCCACGATCGGGACGGTTTGCAAGATCACGGCGTAGGGAAAACAGCCGAGCCGCAGCAGCCGGAACTGGGCGAACACGATTGCGATCACCGATCCGGCAAGCGTGCTGAGAACGAAACCACAGACCGCCGCACGCGCCGTCAACCAAGTGGCCGCGGCGAGCTCCGGAGCGATCCGAACCGCAGCGGTGACGACGGTCCAAGGATAGGGAACGAAGTAATCCTCGACGGCGCACAGGTACTTCGCCGCCGACCAACCGGCGATCAACAGCACCAATGCCACCAACATCGGCCACAACGAATCGGTGAACCGTTCGACCCGCTGGTTCATTTGGCCTCTCCTCGCAACAACTGAGTCAAACGCTCGGTCAATCGATTGAATTCGATCGACGATCGCAAAGAAGCTTCGCGCGGGTGATCGAAGGGAACGTCGACGATCTCCGCGATCCGCGCCGGGCGATCGGTCATCACCAGCACGCGGTTGCTCAGGAAGATCGCTTCGCTGACGTTATGGGTGACAAACAATCCGGTCCATTGCTGTTGCCGCCACAATTGAAGGATCTGTTCGTTCAAGCGGCTGCGCAACAGATCGTCGAGCGCCGCGAAGGGTTCATCGAACAACATGATCTGCGGCTGCATCACGACAGCTCGAGCCAGCGAGACGCGCATCCGCATCCCGCCCGAAAGCATCGCCGGCAATTTGTTGCGATCGTCGTCGCGCAGACCGACCATCGACAGCACGCCCGCTGCGGCAGCGGTCGCTTCGTGGCGAGATTTCCCTGCCAGTTCCAACGGCAGCGCGATGTTCTCGAGGACCGTCCGCCAGGGGAGGAGCGTGGGATCTTGAAAGACGTAGGCGATCGGTGGGCGATCGCGATCGGCGACCGAAAGTTTCAAGCTGCCGCCGCTGGGACGCTGCAGGTCGGCGACCATCCGCAGCAGCGATGTCTTGCCGCAACCGCTGGGGCCAACGATCGCGACGAATTCGCCCGCTGCGATTTGAAGGTCCAGCGTTTCGATGATCGATTGCCCGTCGATCGATAGATTCAGCGAATCGGCAACAATCATCGAGTTGGAGTCTGCAGGGAGGGCGTTGGGATCGCGGGAAATCGAGCGCTGCGACGTTCGATGGGATCGACAATCGTATCAGAAAGTGGGCGGTCGGCCACCGTTGGGACTCATCCCGTCGGGATCTCCGATCACCGGCAGGTGCGTGTATTCGAGAGCTCGCCAAATGTCGCCCGACTTGCGGAACTTGACGATCAACCGGCGAGGGACCTGCGCGTTGGTGTGACTCTTGTCTTTCATCGAAACGGTGACGTTGATCGTGAAGTCGACGATCGCTTCGGGAGGCTGCAGATCGCTGCGGATCTCGAACTTGCGAAAGCCACCCATGTTGACCTGGGCCCGATCGAAGTGAAAGCGTGGCAGTTCCGCCTTGGCCGATTGGATCGCCGGTTCGGCATCGGGATCGATGAACTGAAAGACTCGCGCGTGGTCGTTCGCTTGCAGCGCTTCGGCGACCTGCAGGATCGAATCGACAAGCGATTCGCGGTCGGTCACCCAGATCTTTTCGACGTAGATCCCGATCGGAATCAACAGCAGGAAGACGCCAGCGATCACCAACCCCGCTCGCTTCCCCGTTTGCATCCAACCGTAAGCCGATGCGACGGCAAAGGCCAGCAGAATGAAGGTCAGCATGAACGGGCGTTCGGCGATTAGATCCACCATCGCACGGGTCTCCAAATCATCGGCGGTCGAGGCATCGTGGAGCTACGATTGTACGTCAGCCGAGGTGAGCCGTCGAACGGACGGTCAGCAGATCAGCCGCCACGCGCTGGCGGCTTGTCGGTCTAATCAGCCGATTGGGCGTTAGCCCCGGTTCCGCTGCCACTAAACCGGGGCTAACGCCCAAACGGCTAATGCAAGGAAGCTTGTTGTGACTAAACCGACGAGCCGCTGGCGCCTGCCGGCTGACACGTCTCCATTCGGGAGACCAATGCGCCGCCAGGATCAGGCGGCTTGAGGAAGCGTATCGTCCAGCGGTTGGATGTGCGTTCCGAGGGTCTCGATCTCGAGTTTGAAGATCCGATCGACCAATTGAGCCGCTGTTGGGCGGTCGGTCGCCGTCGGCGACGTCATCTCTTCCAACATCCCGACGACCGATTCGGGAACCTGGAATTTTTGCAACAGCTGGCGATTCAAAGGCTTCGCCGGGACTGCCGGTTTGTTGCGGCAGAGCATCTGTTGGAAGACGATTCCAAGCGAGTAGATATCCGATTGGCTGGTCGCTCTGCCCTTGCCTTGGATCTGTTCGGGAGCGGCGTAGGCGGGAGTTCCTTGGAAGCGATCGGCTTGCAGCGTGTCCCCTTCACGCATTGATAGTCCCAGATCGATCACCGTCAGGTGGCCGCTGAGACTGACCAGCATGTTGTCGGGTTTCACATCGCCGTGAATCCAACCGGATTGATGCAAGGCTTGGAGCGCTTGAGCGGCTTGGCGGATCCACCACAATCCGACTGGCAGAGGCTGCGAATATTTGCTGCCCAGCCAAGTCGAGAGCGGTTGTCCGTCCAGGCGTGGGAAGACGACATAGGGGCGCGGCGCGGAGAGCCGAGCGTCCAACAGCGCGATCAAATTGGGATGGCTGGCCGCTTGTGCGCTGGTCGCTTCCTGACGCAATTGCAGCTGGCCTTCCAGTTGCGCATCGATGCTGTCGGTGACCATTTTGACGACGTAGTCGGCGCGCGGGCTGCCGGCAGCTTCGGCGGGCTGCGCGTAAAACAGATCGGTCCAAGGCCCTTGGTGGAAGCATTCCAGCAAACGCCAAATGCCAACGCATTGATTCCGTTTTGCGCTGGGAACGCGATCCGTGGTGACACCTGTTCGATCGGTCATGTTCTCTCCGTCTGCCTTTGCAACGAGCCAAATAAATGCCCGTTAGCTAGGATCGGCGGATGAGATACTCGCCTGCAGATTGGGCGGCGCAACCGCTAAAGTCGACGCGACCGGCAACCCGGCATCCTGCGCCGACAATGCGGTTCAGCAGCGTTTTGCCCTGCAATTTGTCTACCCAAAGTCGCTTTCGGGGAGCAATGCTTGCAATTCGATCCAACGGGCTTCGGCTTCCGCCAGCTGCTCCGTCAGATCTTGGATCTCGTTGTGCAGGTCGAGCGCCTTTTTGGCATCGGTCGTTTCCAACAATTCTCGATTCAGCGCGTTCTTGCTGTCGTCCAGTCGAGCGATCTTCTTTTCGATGCTGCTGATCTCTTTCCGCAGTTTGCGGTCGTCGCGTCGCGCTGCGCGGTGGTCTCCCTTGGGCGCCTTGCCGGCGGGCGAGCCCGATTTGCCACGCTTGGCATTCAGTTCACGCTCTCCGTCGTCGACCTCCTTGTTGACCGCATACAGATACGATTCGTATCCGCTGCCGTAGTTCCGCACCTGTTGATCGCGGACCTCGATCACGCTGGTGGCGATCCGCTGCATGAAGTGCCGATCGTGGCTGGTGAAGATCACCGTACCCTTGTATTCCAACAACGCGTTGGCCAACGCATCGACAGTTTCGACGTCCAAGTGGTTGCCCGGTTCGTCGAGTACGAGGATGTTGTAATCGCCTAACAACAGGCCGGCCATACACAACCGAGCGCGTTCACCACCGGAGAGGACCGAGATCTTCTTGCGGGTGTGCGAATCGCGGAACAGCAACGATCCGGCGACGGCAAGGATCTGTTGATGCGTGGTCCCGGTGAGCGCCTTGGATTCCAAATATTCGAGGACGGTCCAGGTCGGCGTGAGGCTGGTGTAGACGTGTTGGGCGTACGTTCCGATCTCGCAACCGTAACCCCACTTCACCATCCCGGAGACAGGTTTCAACGATTTGACAAGCGTTCGCAGCAGCGTCGTTTTACCTTGGCCGTTGTCACCGACGATGCCCGCCCGTTCGCCATGTTCGATCTCCAGTTGAATCCCCGAAGCGACGGTATGATCGGGATATCCGATGCTGAGATCGAGACAGCGGACCGCAGGCCCTTGCCGCGGGTTGTCGATGATTGGCGCACGGATGTGGACCGTCGGCAGGTCGACTTCGACCTCGACGGTCTGCAGGCGTTCGAGTTGTTTTTGTTTGGATCGAGCTTGGCTGGCGGTGCTCGCGTTGGCGCGGTTCTTGTCGATAAACGTCTGCAATTGTTTCTGCTTGGCCAATACGGCGCTGTTGACGCGCAGATCGTGTTCGCGGCGTTCTTCCTGGTACTTCAAGAAGGCTTCGATCTTGCCCGGATACATCGTCAACTTGCCGCGGGTCAGGTCGAGGGTCTGATCGCAGGTCGCTTCCAGGAAGGCGCGATCGTGCGAAACGATCAGGCACGACGCGTTGAAGCCACGCAAAAAGTGCTCCAACAGAATCTGGGTACGAACGTCCAAGAAGTTTGTCGGTTCATCGAGAATTAACAGATTCGGTTCGTGCAGCAGCAGCGCGGCCAGTTTGACACGCGTTTGCCAACCGCCGGAGAGCTCTTTAACGGGACCTTCGAGGTAGACGCCTTTGAGTTCGAATTGGCCGGCGACCTCGCCGCACTTCCAATCGGGCTGGCCGCTGTCGCGCATCAGGAAGTCGAGCGCCGATTCGCCCGGTTCGAACGGGTCGTGCTGACGCAGGTATCCCACGCGCAGATTGTTGCTGTAGATGACCTCGCCCGAATCGAGTTCCTCTTCGCCCATGAAGATTCGCAGCAGGGTCGATTTGCCGGCGCCGTTGCGTCCGACCAAACCGAGTTTCACGTTGTCGACGATTGTTGCGTCGGCATCATCTAACAGGACTTGTTCGCCGTATCGTTTGAAACCGCCTTTGATTTGGAGCAGCGTTGCCATGGGGCCTTTGGGTCGTAGGAGGAAGCTTTGCGACGCCCGGCCGTGCAGGCAGCAGGCGTCGCATTTTTATAGAGGAAGGGGAAACTCGCGTGTCCGATTGTGAAGTATCGGCGAGGTCGCGGTTAGGGCTTGATTTCGCTGCCCAGCAGTTCCAGGAACGCTCGCATCCAAGCGGGATGGGCGGGCCAAGCCGGCGCGGTGACCAAGTTTCCGTCGACGTGCGCGTTGTCGAATCCGTCGGATGCCGGGACAAATTGGCCGCCGGCGACGGTGACTTCCGCGGCAACGGCTGGGTAGGCGCTACACTTGCGTCCTTCCAGCAGACCGGCGGCGACAAGGATCTGCGGTCCGTGGCAGACCGCGGCGATCGGTTTGTCGGCGGCGTGGAACGCCTTCACCAGATCGATCACCTTGGAATTCATCCGCAGGTATTCGGGAGCGCGGCCGCCGGGGATCACCAAGGCGTCATAGGCTGCTGCGTCGGCCGAATCGAAATCGGCGTTGATAGCAAAATTGTGGCCAGGTTTTTCGCTGTAGGTCTGATGCCCTTCGAAATCGTGGATCGCAGTCGCGACGGTTTGCCCCGCCTGCTTGCCGGGACAGACGGTGTCGACTTGGTGGCCGACGCACAGCAGAATTTGCAGCGGCACCATCGCTTCGTAATCTTCCACAAAATCGCCGACAAGCATCAGAATCTTTTTGGCAGCCATCGCCTGGGGGTCCTCGGGGCTAAAAGGGAGCAAAAATCGGTTGTCGCAGGAGGCTAACTCGCTCCAGACCACAGGCTAACCTGGGCCTCCTTTTTTAGCCAGGCACCCAGCCGAACGGCCCGCCGCAAAAAATATCATCGATTGGTGGAAATTCTGGCTTGACGTGGGCGGTTTCGGATTGGTACTCACCCTCCAGCCCACTGTTTTGTGTGATCGCAAAGCAGGAGGGCAAACGCGATCGTTTGGTTGGTCAGACGGTTGCGGAACTTGGATCGTTCGGTTCTGCGAAGAAATTGCCACGGATGGCGCACGCAGCGATCGGCGATCTTGATATCGCATCGAAAATGAATTTCGTTCGCGAACATTGGCTGGCGGGTTAGTTTTGCTTAAAGCGTGCCCGCGATGAAGGAGATTCGCGTTGATTGCAACGGTGAACTACAGACTTTGGATCGCATCAATCGCTCTGGTAGGAGCTGTGCTCTCAAGCCTTGATGTGAATACGCATGCTCAGGCCCCCGCCGACGCGCCGGTGCCTGTCCAGCCTCGTGCTGCCCAGCCAACTTCGTTTGATCCAGGCAAAGCCTTTGCCCTGGTTCAGCAAGCCAAGCAGGCGATAGCGGAGCGGAATCTGCCGGTTGCAGTTTCCGCCTTCCGCGAAGCTGCGGGGATGTTGCCGATGGTGCCCCAGCTGAGGCCCGAACTCGATGGGCTGTATCAACAGCTGCAATCGATGGGCGTTCAGGCGAAGGACCTGATGGCGATCGTCCCTTCGGTTTCCGCCGACCAGGCGCTCAAGCAAGCATTGCCCGGAGGCTTTAGCCTTCCGCCGATGCAATTGGCGGGCGGGGCGAATCCATCGGCCGCGATCGATATGACGCGGCTGCCAACAGCCGATGGTTCATCGAATCCCGAACAACAAAACCCGGCTATCACCAAGACGTCGCCGGTCGAACAGCGTTTGACCGAAGCGGGACGTTTGGTTGCGATGGGACAAGCTGCGATGAATCGCGGCGACTTCCGAACCGCTCAACGACTAGCGACGCAGGCCGACAGCTTGGAGGTGCCCGATGCAGCCTTCCGCCCAGGTCAAACGCGTCCTTGGCAGTTGATGTTGGATGCCGATTCGATGTCGCGTCGTCAGCCAGCGTCGTCTCAACAGGCTCAATTCAATCCAGCTCAGTTGGGCGGCGTGGTTCAAGCCGGTGCGACGATGCCGATCGGCAACACCGCGGGCAACGGCCAGGTTCAGCAGAGCGGATACAACGCGACCAATGAGGGTTCGCAGGTGATGCAGGTTCAAGCGAATCTGCCTCAAGTGCCTGAGCCCGGCGAAGCAGCGCAGATCTATCGCAAGGGTGTCGAAGCGCTTTCGGCTGGCAACAGCGAAGAAGCACGGGCCTTGTTCCTGGAAGCTTGGAAGAGCGAAGCGACCTTGGATCCTGCGACTCGCCAACAATTGAAAGACAAGCTGACGTTGATGCGTCCAGCGACTCTGACGCCTCCGATGGCAGAATCGACGGCTGCGTTTGATGCTGTCACTCAAGAGCAAACATTGGCTCGGGCACGTTTGATGCGTGAAGTGACCAGCGAATTGGCGAACGTCGAACAAGCCAAGAAGGACAATCCAATCGGAGCTCTGGAACGACTGCAACGTCTGCGTCGCAGCGTCGAAGGGAACACAGACGCCGATTCGGCATCGCGTCAGCAGATGCTGGCGATGGTCGATCGTCAGATCAGCACTCAAGAAAAATACGTCGAACAGAATCGTGCCCAGATCGATCTGGACATGACCAACGCTCGGATTCGCGAAGAGATCAACCAAGAGCAGTTCGACCTGATCGAATTGGACGAGAAGATCTCTCAATTGGTTGAACAGTTCAACGAACTGATGGATGACCAACGTTATCCCGAAGCGGAGATCATTGCCAAACAAGTCAATGAACTGAAACCCGATTCGCCGATCGCAACGCTGTTGTGGCACAATTCGCGAATGGGCATCCGCTTGAATCAAGCCGAAGAGATCAAGGGCAAAAAGGAGATCGGATTTGTCGATACCCTGCAGGCCGTCGATGAATCGTCGATTCCGTTCGACGACCGCAACCCATTGAAGTTTGCCGATGCTCGCGAATGGGCACCGATGAGCACCACGCGGTTGCAGCGTGAACGCGCCGCCAACCGTCGCATGGGCCCTCGCGAACAAGAGATCGAAAGTCGTCTGACGACTCCCGTGGAAGTGCGTTTCGACAACCGACCACTGGGCGAAGTGATCGACACGTTGAGCAAGATGACTGGCGTGCCGATGCACATCGACGATCGCGCTCTGTCGGCCTTCAACATGACTCGCGATCAATCGGTCAGCATCGATCTGAGCCAGCCGATCTCGCTACGCAGTGCCTTGCAATTGATCCTCAGCCCACTGGATTTGAGCTATGTGATCCGCAACGAAGTCTTGATGGTCACCAGCCGCGAGATGCAGCGATCGGATGTCTATCCTGTGACCTACCGCGTCGCATCGTTGGTACTGCCGATTCCTAACTTTACAACGTCGTACGAGACCGGATTGGCGGGAGCCATTCAAGCGGCTCACGCGATGGCGAACAATCGCTTGAACGTCAACACGGTCCCCGTGTCGTTGACCGGTCTGGCGGCAAATAACACTCCGATGTCGCCGACGTCGATGAACCCCAACATCTTGGCTCAAGGTGGCTTCACCGCTCCGGGAGCGTTTGGATTTGGCGGCAACGGCGGACATCAAGGTCAAACCACACAGCCCGGTTCGATGGGTGGTGGTGCGATCGCCGACTTCGATTCGCTGATGGAACTGATTCAAACCACCGTTGTTCCCGATACTTGGGAAGCGTTGGGTGGACCGAGTACGATGAGCCCTTATCCGGCCAACTTGAGCCTGGTTGTTAGCACGACCAGCGAAGTCCATGACCAGATCACTCAGCTGTTGGAATCGTTGCGTAAGCTGCAGAACTTGCAGGTCACGATCGAAGTTCGCTTCATCTCGCTGGCCGACAACTTCTTCGAGCGTATCGGACTCAGTTTCAACGCTCAGTTCGACGACAACGTTTCCGAACTGCCACTGGACGACCGCGGTCCTTCGGTTGCGATCGGTATCGGCGACTCCGCCGGCACGCCGACCGCCGACTTCGACTTTGTCTTTAACCAAGGCAGCTTCGGGGCCTCGGCACCAGCGTTTGGTGGATTCGATCCCGGTTCGGCAGCGAGCATTGGTTTTGCGATCCTCAGCGACATCGAAGCGTTCTTCTTCTTGGAAGCCGCTCAGGGTGACAGCCGAACAAACGTTCTGCAGGCACCTAAGGTGACGCTGTTCGACGGCCAGATCGCATCGATCAACGATCAATCGCAACGACCGTTTGTGATCAGCGTGACGCCGATCGTCGGTGACTTTGCCGTCGCTCAACAGCCGATCATCGTGGTCTTGAACGAAGGTACTGCGTTGAACGTGCAAGCGGTGGTCAGCGACGACCGACGCTTCGTCCGACTGACGTTGGTACCGTTCTTCAGCCAGATCGGTGACGTCGACACGTTTACGTTCGAAGGCCGTTCGTCGAGCAGCAATTCGTCTCGCCGCGACACCAACAACGACGGTGTGATCGACGAACAAGACGAAGAGGTTTCCGAGGAAGAAACCAACGAAGGTACCACGGTCCAGTTGCCGACCTTCGCGTTTACTTCGGTTTCGACAACGGTCAGTGTTCCCGATGGTGGAACGATCTTGTTGGGTGGTATCAAGCGATTGCGTGAAACACGATCCGAGCAGGGTGTGCCGATCTTGAGCAAGATCCCGTACATCAGCCGACTGTTTAAGAACGTCGGTACCGGACGTGAAACCAACAGTTTGATGCTGATGGTCACACCGCGGATCATCATCCAAGAAGAGGAAGAATTGGCTCAAACCGGATTCGATCCGACCCGTTAATCGGCTGCCAAATCTGTAGACTATCGACCCGCAGGAGTCGCGTTTCACGACGCTGCTCCTGCGGTTTTTTGTAGATAGAGCGGACCGCTGGCTGCGGAGCATTCTGTGGCCCAGCGCTTCGCTCGCGACACAACAGGATGACTTGCCCAGCCGCGTCGCATCTGGGCTGGGACCTTTTCTCGACTCCGAGCATTTCTTTGGGCTTACGACGATGAATTCGCTCATCTGCCAGCTGGTCCGACGCGCGCTTCACGCCGCTGCCTTGACCGGGATCGCTGTTTGCCTGATGGCGATCGATAGCGTGGGGCAGGAGCCAGAGGTGGAGCTGGCTTGGGACGATCAACCGGTCGTGCGGTTTCGCAAAAGCATGTTCCAAGGTGTGATTCTCGCGGGCGGCTACGTCAGCGACGCTGGAGATAACGCGCTGTCGATCGCGGACTACAAAGTCTCTGCGCGGTTGGCGGTTCCGTTGGGCAGCTTTCAGAATTTGTTGGTGCTGACGCCCAGCTTTCGGCAATATTTTGTCAACGCTGGCGATGCGATCGATGTGCCGGATCGGCTGTACGAGACCGGAGTGTCTCTCTTCACGCGGTATCAATGGAAACCGGGGCTCTCGATTTTGGCGATGGTTTCGCCCCAATTGCGGACCGATTTTGAAACCGAAGACGCCTCGTGGCGGTTGTCCGGTTTTGGCGTGATCGCGTGGGAATGGATTCCTGAAGTCTTAACCGTTTCGTTTGGCGCCGCCTATCTTGGCCGCGATGACCTGCCGGTGCTGCCGGCGGTTGGGCTCGATTGGCGGCCGAATGCAGATTGGCGATTGGAGTTGATGTTCCCGCGACCGCGGCTGATGCGTCGGATCGCCAAAAACGGACCGCTCAGCGAAACCTGGGCCTACGCCTCGATCGCTCCCGGCGGCAATACGTTCAACGTCCGGCGCAGCGATGGAAGCGACGACGAACTGACGCTCGGCGACATCCGCACAATGTTTGGCGTCGAACAGATTCGCGATGGCGGACGCGGCTGGTTTGCCGAGCTGGGGATCGCGTTTGCGAGAACGATCGAATACGAATCGGGAGACGAATACGACTTCGATGCCGGGATGTTTGGTAACGCCGGGGTGACGTTTTAAGGAGATTGTTGGAGTCGAGGCTTCAGCTGAAGATGCGCTCCGTCGGCTGAAGCCTCGACTCCAGCGCTTTGTCGGCTGAAGCCTTGACTCCAGCGCGGCGAGCTACTGGTTCGCCTGGCCTTTGATCGTTCGCTGAGCGACTTCCCATGCGGAATCGAGATGCTTCAGATAAGCTTCCGGATCGAGCAGACGGCTGGCGTCATCGGTTTCGATTTCGATCAACCAACCGGCCCCATACGGTTCCGCGTTGATCGCCGAAGGGTCGTCCAAGGCTTCCGGATTGATTGCTGTCAAACGACCGGCGAGGGGCGAATAGAGGTCGCTTTCAGCCTTCTTGCTCTCGATGCTGCCGATGTTTTCGCTGGCGGCGATCGTCGCTCCGGCGTCGACGATCCAGTCGAGGAAGTAGACGTCCTGCAGCAGCCGAACTGCGTAGGCGGACAATCCGAAACGGAAGCGTCCCGCGTCGGTAGGCATCGCCCACATATGGTTCTTGGCATACAGACGGTCTTGCGGAAAGCTCGCTTGGAACTCTCCCATGCTGAAGACCAGCGAGTCGTTCGACTCGGCAGACTCGCTCATGTGTAGCGAACCCCTTGGTGCTCGGGCTCAAAGAACGCGGGCAACAGCGAATCGGCACGCAGCAGACCATCCATCGTCAATTCGACTTGGTCGTCGGTGAAACTCAGCAGCCCCTCGTCGGCGTAGCCTTGCCAAACGTCGCGCCAGCGATCGATCACGTCGACGCCAAACTTCTGGCGGAAATAACCGACGTCCAGCACGCCCTTCTTCAGCAGCAAAACCATCTCGCGGATCAGCATCTGATGCTCGGTCGGTTGGAAACCGCGTCCCAGCGGCAAACGGCCCTCTTCGATCGCGCCCAGATACTGTTCCATACCGGGCAGGTTTTGGTAGTGGACGCCTTGGGCGTGGCCAAAGCTGGCGATCCCGGTGGCCAACAGATCGCTGCCACGCCACAGATTGTCGCGATAGCTGAAGCTGATTTTGTTGGGATCCTTGATCATCGTGTACGCGCTGCTGACGCTGTAACCGACCTTCTTCAGCTCTTCATACGCGTACGCAACCCAGGCTCGTTTGGTCGGCCAATCGGCGACGGGGGTCTCGATCTTGTTACCCAAGATGTCTTTGGAATAGACCGTGTTAAACGGCAGTTCCATCTGATAGATCGTGACGCTCTCGGGACTCAGTTCGATCACCTTCTCGATGTTGTACTTCCAATTGTCCCACGTCTCGCCGACCATTCCCGAGATCAGGTCGATGTTCACGTTGTTGAAATTGGCAGCTTCGATCCATTCCCAGGCGGTGTAGACCTGCTTGGAAAGGTGAGCGCGGCCGTTTTCTTCGAGCACCGAATCGGTGAAGTTCTCCACGCCAAGGCTCAGCCGCGTGACGCCCAAGGTTTCGCGAAGCGTCTTGACCTTGGTCTCGCTGAGCGTGCCCGGTTCGCATTCAAACGTCACCTCTTCGGCGCCATCCCAAGTGATGTGGCGGTGCAGTCGTTCCGAGAGCGCCGTCAATTGTTTGGGGCTGAGGAAGCTGGGAGTGCCGCCGCCGAAGTAGACGAATCGGAACGGTCGGTCCCCCATCACGGGCAACTGGCTGACCATTTCGATCTCGCTGCACAACGCGTCGACGTAGCGTTGCACCTCGGGGGCTTTAACGTCGGTGAAGACCTTGAAGTAGCAGAACTTGCAGCGTTTGCGGCAAAACGGGATGTGCAGGTACAGCCCCAGCGGCGTGTCGGGCTTGGGGGGACTGCCGAGCGTCTGCTCGACAGTTGGCAGGGCGTCGACCGTCCACTGAGAATAAGGAGGGTAGTTGGAGATGAAATAGCTGCCGACTTCAGTTTTGGAATCGGTGGTGCTCATGGAATCTCTCTTTTGGTGGTCGGATGGGGGCGGTGCGGGAAGACGAAAAACGTCCCGAGCGACGCGGTCTACGGTTGGAATCGACAACCCGCATGCATTCTTCGGCCCGAGCTGCTTAACAGTTTACTAGTAAATCAAGTTCTCGACAGCCATTGCCTATGGCAAATCCGTGTTTCAACGGGGAGGTGCCAGCCGAAACACAAACGCTTAATGGCTCGGCGGTCATTGCTTGCCGCCGAAGCAGAGCACATGTCCCTCTTCGGTCGTGAGAATCAGCTTTCCGTCGGCGATCGCGGGGGATGCTAGCAGAGCTCCTTTGACTTCATATTGCCAGGTCTGTTTGCCGTCATGCAGGTTGAACCGGTACAAGCGGCCATCGGTGGCGGCCAGCAGCACGCTGTCGCCAGCGATCACGGGAGATGCGTCGGCGCGGCGGCGGACCGTGGTCTGCCAGAGCTGTTTGCCGGTGGAAGCGTCGAGCGCCGTCAGACGTTTGCCTTGGCTGCTGACGACGACGACCTTGTCGGTTGCCGCGGCGCTGCTTCTGTATTCTTGCGATTTCTCGGGGTCTTCGTAGGTCCACTTACGAGTCCCCTTTTGCCAATCGAAGGCAAACACGTGCCCGCCGTAGGTTGGCAAAAAGGCTAGCGGACCGACAACCGCAGGCGTGCTGTTGGTGGGACTTTCCAAGGGCATCGGGTCGGACGCCTTTTTGCCGGTGTTCAGATCGACGACATGCAGCTGGCTGTCGCAGCCGCCCAGGAAAGTGCGGTCGCCCGCAACGGTGGCGGAGCAGCGGATTTGGTCGGCGGTTTCGTACTCCCAGACGACCGAGCCATCGGTCAGCTTCAACGCGTGCAGTTTGCCCGCTTCGGAGGTGATCAGGACTTTCTCGCCATGGAACATCGCTCCGGAATCGATCTGCCCGTCGGCTTCGAATTTCCAACGCTGGCTGCCGTCGGCGGTCGAAAGGGCGTAGACCATGCCGTCGTAATCGCCCAGGACCAACGTATCCCCTTGGATCGCGGGGGCCGCTAGAAAACCGGTATCGATCGAGACCTTCCAGATCAGCTTGCCATCGGCCAGGTTCAGGCAGAAGACGTTCCCCTCGGTATCGGCGGCGTAGATCCGCCCCGAATCGATCACCGGGGTCGCTTCGAAAGCTGCCGCGTCGGCGAAGTCCCAAAGCAGGGAAAGCGTTTCGGGGAGCGCGGCCTCGACCGCTCCGGTCGCTGCGAGATTGCCGCGTTGGACCGGCCACTGGGCCAAGCAATTGGAGACCGTCGCCACGCAGAGGAGGCTGGCCAGGAGAATGCCATCTGTTTTCAAAGGCTGCATCGCGTCGCTAATCGAGGGTTGCTGGAGCTGCGCGGGGCTGAACTGTAGCGCGTCCAAGGCGGATGAGCCGCGTGAGAGCGCGTTGACGAAAGAGCCCGCGTTCGGGAGTGGTTTCAAATCGGCAGGGGCAATCGGCGGCCTGGTGGCTGGCGAATGCCGATTCATTATACCGGGAACGGTCGCAGGGGGTGCAAACTGCCAAATTTTCTGACTTTTCAAATTCGTCGGGGGCGTATCTGACGAACTTTCTTCGCGTCGATTAAAGTGTATCGGATGACAAGGGATGCCGGCGCGGCAGCCATTGCAGAGATTTTTGTACACATCAGACAACCCTTGGTAAGATCTGTGGCCATGGACAGCAACGGATCCGATACCGTTATTACTTCGAAAATCGCTCCTGTCACCAGGTTTAAGTCGGACTTTATGATTTGTGTCAGCATTGGTCGCGGTCGCCATAAACGAATGATCGCCGAATATGAATGGATCGCTCAACAGGGGATCAAGCTTGTTGAGTTGCGGTTGGATTACCTGACGCGGACCGTCGATCTGCATCGCTTGTTGGGCGATAAGCATTGCGAGGTGATCGCCACGTGCCGTCGCCGCGAGGATGGCGGTCGCTGGAAAGGGAGCGAAGAAGATCGGTTGATGCTGTTGCGCTCGGCGATCGCTTCGGGAGTCGACTATGTCGATCTCGAGGGAGACATCGCTCACACCGTGCCGCGGTACGGGCGGACCAAACGCATCGTCAGCTATCACAACTTTGAGACGACGCCCGACGATCTTGCCGAACTGCACAGCGAATTGGCTCGCCGCGACGCCGACGTGGTCAAACTGGCGACGATGGCGAATTGCGTCGAGGATACGTTCCGGATGATGGAGCTTGTCAAAAACTCCGACGTCCCGACGATCGGGATCTGCATGGGCGACCTGGGGACTCCGACGCGGATCCTGCAGGGAAGCTGGGGATCGCCGCTGACCTTCGCGTCGATCGATTCGGAGCGGACGATGGCGCCGGGCCAAGTCGGTTGGAAGGAGATGCTGCGGTTGTACGATGCCGACAACATCAACGCCGATACGAACCTGTTTGGTGTGATCGCCGATCCGGTCGGGCACAGCTACAGCCCGTTGATTCACAACGCCGGCTTCAAGCACCAACAACTCAACAATCGTTACCTGCCGTTTCGCGTTCCTCCCGAAGATCTCGACTTCTTCATGGAGAACTGCCAGCGGATGGGGATCAAGGGGCTCAGCGTCACCATCCCTCACAAAGAAGAGGTGATGGAGTACCTGACCGAAATCGAGGCTTCGGCGCACGAGATCGGCGCGGTCAATACGATCGTCTTCGATGGCGACAAGCGTCGCGGTTTCAACACCGATTACCGCGCGGCGATGGATTGTTTGATGGAGTCGGTCGAGCACGATGCTTCGTCGGACGAACCGCTTCGCGGCAAGACGGCGTTGCTGTTGGGAGCCGGCGGTGTCTGCCGAGCGATCGCTTGGGGACTGCGGCAGCGCGGTGCGAACATCATCGTCACCGGAAGAAGTCCGGCGCGGGCCGAAGCTTTGGCCGCATCGGTCGGCGGCAACTCGATCGCTTGGGAAAACCGACACGATCCCGAGGTCGATATCTTGATCAACGGTACGCCGTTGGGAATGTATCCCAACCTCGACCAATCGCCTTACGATGGCCGCCAACTGCGAGCCGAAACGACGGTCTTCGAAACGATCTACAATCCGGGCCAAACGCTGCTGGTCAAGCTGGCGCGGCAAAAGGGATGCAAGATCGTCACCGGCGTCGATATGTTCATCCGCCAGGCAGCCTATCAATACAAGCTGTTCACTGGCAAGGAACCGCCGATCGCCGTGATGCGACAAGCCTTGGCTCGCGCTGTGAATCCCGCTCAGACTTGGGATGCGACCGAAGCGGCCAACGCCGACCAAGACGGCGACGACGAAGAGAGCTGAGATCCCGCGAGGCCGCGTGTTTGACGCGACCTTTGATCATCGATCCGCGAGGTTCAAAACGATCCGCGATCGGCAAGGCTCTCTTCCCAGCGGGAGGAGAGCCTCGTCAGCTGATCGCATGCTTGACTGCAAAGCCGTTGGCCGGCTTATTCTTTGCTCTCGACCAAGCTTTCGCCCTTGGAGAGGACCGACAGTTCGGTCGTCAATTGCTCGCGGAGATTCTCCAGCGACTGGAAGCCGAGGTGAACGTTTTCAACTTTGCCCGACTTGCCAATCATCACGGTCATCGGAAACCCGGTGACTTGGTAGGTCATCGCAATCGATGAATCCTCGTCGCGAGCGACGGTGATCGCCAGCTTCGACTGCTTCAAGAAGGCTTCGATCTCCGCCTTCGATTCGGCGTTGTTGATCGCGTACAAAACGACGCCTTTGTCTTTGAACTCCTCGGCGACTTCCGCGATCACTGGCATCGCCAATCGGCACGGGCCACACCAGGTTGCCCAGAAGTCGAGGATCACGACGTCTTTGCCGAGGTGCTTGGACAGCTTCAGGGTCGAATCGTCCATCAGCGGGGCTTCGAAATCAGGAGCGGGTTTGCCGACCAACGGGTGCGGTCCGCCTTCCATCGATTCGACCAAAGCTTCGACCGAAGCGAAGGCCTTGGCATCTTTAGGAGCTTCGAATTTGAAGGTGTCCGGACCGCCTTCGGCCCATTCCCACTTTTCAACGACGACGTTGACGACGAACTTAAACCCAGGAGTCTTCTGGACCTGCGGGTTGGCTCGCTTGATAAGTTCAGTCATGTCGATCAGCATCCCGGCCAGTTTGGGTTGCTTGCCGTCGGTGATCGTCAATTGGACAAAGCTGTCGTCGGCGCGATTCAGCTGCAACGTCTTGCCAGCTGGTTTGGCGTCCCCTTCGGGTTTGACCAATTCGACGCTGGTGACGTCGGTCAACAGGCTTTCGCGAGCCGATTCGCTGGGGATCGTCATCGCCAACAGAGCGTCGATGATCGGTCCGCCGGGCATGCCGGGTTCGACGATCAGATCGGCCAACGTGGCGGGGCTGTCTTTGGAGATGTAGGCGTCGGGGGTGACCAACATGTTCAACATCTTGCCGTCGGAAATGATGTCGACGTTCAGTTCTTCGCTGTCGACCCGGAGAGCGAACTTGTTAGGGAGTGCCGATGCGGCGGAGTAATCGGTCTTGGTTTCGAAGACAACTTGGCCTTCGGAGAAAACTTGTTCGCTGGTCTTAAATACGGCGGTGACCGCTTTGGCCGCTTTGATCTGATCGACAAACGCGGACAGTACAGGGGCTGCCTCGGGCGAGACCTTGGCCGGTTCCTGCGCGCTGAGCGAGCTGGCGGCAATGGCAAACAAGCCTGCGAGGGCCGGGGCCAGGTGGCGAGTAAACATCACTTGAATTCCTGTCAAAGGTTCTTTGGTGGGAGGTTTGGCTGGGCCGATCGCATTGCAGTCGATGGGCTGCCGTCGGTTGGTTCCGTGCCCATTCCTAACTGGTGTGCAAGGAGGGAGTTCCGTCAATCTTAGACGATCCCGACGCCCGAACCTATGCCGATGGAAGCGATTTCGAATTTATCGGCTGGTCGCCGGTTGGCGAAGAATCGCAGCCGGACGCTGTTGAGCCAAGTTCCGCTGGGGCAAGCGGCCGTCGACGGTGTCGACCGACACTGTCAGTCCGGCGACATAAAAAAGATACATATTCAGCATCGGGATGATCGACACATCCTGAAACATGCCGTTGAGCAGATAGCTGCTGACGGTCGCCAGCATCAGCAGGCCGATGTTTTGTGCCTCGGGACAGGCCGACGAACTGCGGGCGATCTGCCAGCCGGTAAATCCCCAGCAGATGACCAGGATGGTGAACAGACCTGCGCCGATCAGGCCGCTGTCGACCAGGTACGACAGCAGGACGTTGTGCTGATGGTAGGGCGTTGCTTTGCGGAGCGGCATCTCCCACTGAGGGGCCTGCGCGTACTCTTGGTTGAAATCGAAATAGTGCCCGTACCCGACGCCGCACAGCGGATGGTCTTTGAAAATTTCCCAAGCGATGATCGCCAGCATCGGTCGCAATTCGATCGATTCCGCCGCAGCGCTGGCCGACAGATTTTTGTCGCGTTTGAGATGGAGGATCTTGTCGCCAAAGCCGATCGCGATGACTGCCGCCAAGACGATCGCCGACGCGACCGCCCAGATTCGTAGCCCCCGGGAGATCCGATTCATCTGCGACAGCGAAACCGCAGCGGCTGCGGCGATCCAAACGCTACGGGTGAGCGTCGCATAGACGCCGCCGGCGGCTGCCAGCATCGCAAACCCATACCCGAACTTGGCGATACGGTTCCGTTGCTGAAACGCCAACAACATCGCGGCGAACGCAATCGACAACAGGAATCCATTGCCGGTTGGGTTCAGCAGCGGCCCGCGTCCACGCCCCAGAAATTCGACGAATTCGGGATCGATGATAAAGCGAGGGAAGATCACCGCCTTCAATTCCGCTTTTTCGGCTAGCGCGGTCAGCCCCAGATAGATCCCCAGCCCGATGAAGGTCCGCTGCACGATGCGCAGTTCGCGTCGCGACAGGCGTGAGAACCGGGCGACGAAATAGGTCCCCAGCGGCAGGAAGGCGTAGAAGATCCAGCGAGCGAGTGGTTCGGTCCCCGATCGGGGCGCGTCGGTTGTCATCAGGCTCAGCAGAAGCCAGCCGACGAAGGCGACGATCAACCAATCCATCCGGTTCATTTCGATCGGCCGGGTGCCGTCGCGGAGGCAGCGAACCACAAACAGTCCCAGCATGGCAAACCACAGGATGCGGTCGATGCTGAATTGGATCGGGCCGTTGATCGCAAAGAAGTTGGGGCCGAAGACCGTTCCGATGATCAAAACAGCCAGGACCAGCATTTGCAGCGAGACGCGGTGCGCAAGGTAGATACCCCACACTCCTGCGGCTAATGCAAACAGTAATCCTAAGAATTCCACCCGTCCTCTCCGGCAATCGAATCGTCACTCCAATGGTGCGATCAAACCTAGCTGCCAGAATCGAATGAGGGCGGGAAACTTAGGGCAAGAACCAAAAACTGCGACAACTTTTTAATGGGATCGCCTGACTTTGTGGCAGTTTCTCACAGGTAGCGTGCCGATTCTTGCAGCTGAAGTTAAACAGGGCGTTTCCGGGCGCGATTCGCCTACCGGGCCGCCTGTTTGCTTTCGCTGAGAATTCGATCGAGGATTCCGTTGACGAAACCGCGACTCTTGCGATCGCCGTACCGCTTGGCTATTTCGATCGCTTCGTTGATCGCGACTCGCCCGGGGGTTTTGCCGAAGACGATTTCGTAGATCCCCAATCGCAAGATATTGCGGTCGATGACTGCCATCCGGCTGATCGACCAATTGGACGAGTGTCTGGCGAGGAGCGAATCGATTTGTCCGCGATTATTCATGACTCCGCCCAGCAGCGAGCGAGCGAAGTCCGACAGAGCTGGGTGATTCCGCATCCGCGTTTCGATGAACTGATCGCGATCGCTGCGCGAACGCTCGGTTCCGAAATCGTATTCATATAAGAGCTGTAACGTGACTTCACGCGCTCGCCGACGAGTTGCCATAAGATCCAAATTCTGAAGTTGCTGATGTTGGGCCGTAAGTTAAGCACGCAATAACGTTTGCGCAAAGGGCCCTGCGATGATTGTCGCATCGGCTGCGGTGGTGTTGAAACCGATGCAATCCGAACGTTCATCAATTTTCGCTTGCCGTGAAAATATTTCCAGCCAAGCGTCCTAGAAAAGCAAGACTAGATTTATTCAGCAAAATTCCCATCCGTTATCCGAATGTCCGTGCCTCCATGGATTCATCCAATCCCGCGATCCCTGCATCTGAAAATGTCCAGCCCGAGGCGCGAGAGCCGTTTTTGGCCGATTCGCTTGCCGTAGGGCTGTTGGTTTCGCTGTCGATGACCGTGGTGCAGCGAGCCGTCGGGTTCGCCCGTAGTATCGGATTCTGCAAGTTTCTCGACGAAGAAACGCTGGGCCAGTGGGCGATGGCGCTCTGTTTTATCAATCTGATCACGCCGATCTTTCTGCTCGGTTTGCCGGGATCGATCGTCCGCTACGTCGAACATTTTCGTCGCCGCGGCCAATTGCAGGCCTTTATCTACCGGATCGTGTTTGGGACCGCCGTGTTGACGCTGCTGGCTGCGGTGTCGATGTTGGTTTGCCCTGGGCGATACGCCGAGTTGATCTTTCGCGACCCCAACGTCGTCCAGCCGGTGTTTGCTCTAGCGACCTGTTTGGTGGCGACGATCATCTTCAATTTCATGGAGCATTTGGTCAGCGGATTGCGGCAGGTTCGCGTCGCGTCGCTGATGCAGTTCGTGCACAGCGTCGGCTTTACCCTGCTGGCGATCAGCTGGATGGCGATCGGCGGCGGAGTTTCAGGGCTGATCCTGACCTTTGCTGCGGCGGCGATGTTGGGATGTGTCCCGGCGGCTTGGGTGCTGATGAGGAATTGGTCGGGGCTGCAGCGGTCGGATGACCCGCTGACGCATCGTTCTTTGGCGCGGCGGATCGCTCCTTATGCGGCTTCGCTGTGGGCGATCAATCTGATCGGCAACCTGTTCGATTTGTCGGACCGCTACATGATCCTGCACTTCAGCGTCGGTGGGCCCAGCGTCGGGCAAGCGATGGTCGGCGAGTATTTCAGCGCGCGGCTGCTGCCGATCTTTTTGCTCAGCCTGGGGACTCTGATCGGCGGTTCGTTGATGCCTTATCTGACGGCCGACTGGGAATCGGGGCGGAAGCGTCGGGTGAACCTGCGGCTTCGCAAAACGTTGTTGCTGCTCTCGGGAGCGTTTGCGTTTGGTTCGGCGGTGGGAATGTTGATCGCCCCATGGATGTTCAACAATCTATTGGACGGTCGTTATACGCAGGCGCTCGCTGTGATGCCGATCGCGTTTGTCTTCTGCGCCTGGAGCGGGCTGATCATCGTCGCTGAGAATTACCTGTGGTGCGCCGAGAAGGGGAAACTGATCGGCATCGCGCTGACGCTCGGCTTGCTGGCAAACATTCTGCTCAATCGGCTGCTGCTGCCGACGATGGGGCTATACGGAGCGATGCTTGCCACGGCGATCGCCAACCTCGTCGTGCTACTGATGGTGCTCTACTTTATGTCGACCCAAGGGTTTGTATTCGATCGCTCGATCGGCTTCGCTTTGATCTTGCCGGCGACGCTGCTGGCCGGGCCGTATTTTGCGCTGCTGGCGATCGCTGCGGTGATGGCGACTAGTTTGCACACGCAGCGTTACCTGGGAGAAGTGCTGGCCGAATTCCGCCAGCACGCTCTCAAATTGCATTCGCGTCTGGCGAACTCAAGCCTTGCGAATCTTTTCACGCCCCGACTTCACTCCTGAGGTCGCGTTCCGCGTGTCGACGATCAGAGATGAGTGTTCGACGATGAAGTCGTAATCGTAGGCGGAGTGATCGGTCGCGATCAGCACGCAATCCTGTTGGCTCAAGAATTCGGCGGTCAGTTCTTGGCTGGCCATCTCGGGCAGATCATGGTGCCGCATCTTGGGCAACTCAGGGACATGCGGATCGTTGTAGGTTAGATCGGCGCCGCGCTGCAGCAAGATTTCCATCAGCGTGAAGGAAGGGCTTTCGCGAGGATCGTCGACATCCTTTTTATAGGCGACGCCAAGCATGCAGATCTTGCTCCCCTTGATCGGCTTGCCGACTTCGTTCAGGAATTCGCTGGTCCGGTTGATCACATAGGTTGGCATCGACGAATTGACTTCACCAGCCAGTTCGATGAACCGGGTGTTGAGTCCCTGTTTGCGAGCTAACCAGCTGAGGTAAAACGGATCGATCGGGATGCAGTGGCCGCCGAGCCCCGGTCCGGGATAGAAGGCTTGGAAACCGAAGGGCTTCGTTTTCGCAGCGTTGATCACCGACCAGACGTCGATTCCCATCGAATCGAACAGGACTTTCAGTTCGTTGACCAGGGCGATGTTGACCGCACGATAGATGTTCTCGAGCACCTTGGCCGCTTCGGCGATCTCGCAGTTGTCGACAGGGATCGTTCCGGCAACGGCTTTGTTGTAGAGAGCGCAAGCGAGGTCGCGGCTGGGAATGTCGATACCGCCGACCACTTTAGGGATTCCGGCAGCGGAGAAGGTTGGATTTCCAGGGTCTTCGCGTTCGGGGCTGTAGGCAACGTAAAAGTCGACGCCAGCCTTGAGTCCGGACGTTTCCAAGATCGGCACCATCACGTCGCGAGTGGTGGTCGGGTAGGTCGTGCTTTCCAGGATCACGATTTGCCCGGGCCGCAGATGTGCGGCGATCGTGCGAGCTGTCGATTCTACAAACGACAGGTCGGGATCGCGGGCTTCATCCAACGGCGTGGGGACACAGATCAGCAGCGCGTCGGTCTCCGCCAGTTTGCTAGCGTCGACTGTCGCTGAGAAATTGGCATCTGAATACCACTTGGTAATTTTTTCATCGGCGATGTGCTTGATGTAGCTCTTCTTCGACTCCAGCGACTCAATTTTTCGCTCGTCGACATCAAACCCAAGGCAGCGAAAACCAGCTGACGAGAAGGCATCGATCAACGGCAAGCCGACATATCCGAGTCCCAGAACGCCAACGTAAGCGGTCCCTTGCTCGATGCGTTGCATTAATTCGTCGTAGTTATTTTTCATCGCGTGGTGCTGTCAGTTGGAAAGGGAATGGTCGGAGGAACGGGCACGAAACAATGCGGTTTGCTAGCGTTGCCGCTAGCGTGGCGATGCGATTTCGGCCGCTGTGCAATTTTGATTTCAACGTAGGATAGGCATTCAGGCCTTTCAGCTGCAAGCGAAATCGCTAGCGGGCGGGTATCTGTGCTCGCATAAATCGTGACTGCAGATAAATGCAGCTTTGTGCGCAGGTGAAAAATGCCGTTTGAAGCTGGTTTACGCTAGGTCAGGTCACAGCTGAGACGAACACGTAGCGTTTTAATATAGGAATACCCGCATCATCGCTAGCAAAAGCCTTAAGTCGAAAATCAAGCTTTCTCCACAGAGGCTATTTCAGTAGAGTTCCGCATCGACTAACCAAAATGGGCTCGCGCTAGCCAGCTAATTCGTCCGTCTTTAATTCTGCCGAGAAGCAACGTGCAAAGAGAATCCGCCCCCCGGCTGTCGGAAACCGAACAAGGAAGCGATGAATTTCCGGTGGCCGATGCAATACATGCGGCGCTGCGTTTCCTTAGGATGCTTCGCAGGAAGAAGCAATACATCGCGTTTTCGCTTCTAGTCACATGTGCTTTGGGGGCGTTTTATTACCTGACGGCGGACAAGGTATATGAAGCGAAGGCGCAACTGTTGGTGACGCAGACCAGTCCTGACATGCTCAACGCTGGCGTCTCATCGAATCTGACCAACGATGCATTGGTAGCAACTCACGAGCGATTGATTGAGAGTTCGGTTGTTCTCGGCGGTGCGTTAGATCGAATTCGCAAGCTTGATAACGAGTTGAAGATCGACCTCGTGGGCGTGTCGGAAGAGAAGTGGAAAGATTTACTGCGTAGCAATCTCTCTGCAAGTGCGGCGCGACGGACCAGTATCATTGAGCTTTCTTATCGATCCAAATCGACGCTCGCCGCGCGGGCTGTACTCGAAGCTGTCGTAGAGTCGTATCTCGAGTTTATCGACACCAGTCACAAAGATGTCTCGGTCGAGATCGCGACGATTCTCAAGGACGAGCTGCGAGAGAAGGAACACGACCTCAAAGCGAAACAAGAGGAGTGGGTTCAGGTGAGTCGCGAGGCAGGCGATCTTGGTCTGCGCAGCGGAAGCAACGTCGTTCATCCACTGGTCCAACGGGCGGTGAAGATGAACGACATTTTGGTCGCCGCTAGGGAAAAGCGATTAAAGCTTCAGGCGTCGAAAGTGGCAGTGAAACATGCGATCCAAACCGGTGGCGATCTGCGACAGTATTTGGTCGAACTGGAACCGACGATCGGCCGCGAACTAATGCTCAACGGACTCGGTATGAGTCCACGTTTTGCCCAGGTTAACGATCAGATTGAACAGAAGTTACTTGCCGATCGAGCCCTGTTGGAATCGCAAGCCAAGCACTTAGGTCCGGTGCATCCGAAGATTCAGATGCTGCAGCAGAAGATCGCCGATTCCGAGCGTTACTTGGCCGAATACCGAGCGAAAATAAATGCCGCCAACGGGCCTGACCAAGAACAACAGCTCGGTGATATGCTGCTGTCGATGATCAGTGAAGCACTTGCTGAGACGCAAGCAAATGAAGAACAGCTGGAGCGGGAGTACGCGGTCGCGGAAGCTGAAGCGGTTACGTTGAACAGCCGCATGACCTCACTGCAATTGGTCGAAAACGAACTGCAGCGGCTGCGCAATTGGCACGATACATTGTTGAATCAAATCGCCAACATCGACCTGCAAACCGAGGGAGGCGACATCCGGGTTTCCGTGGTTGGTGAACCTGTCGCGTCTCCCGGTGCGGTCGCTCCCCGCCTTAAAATAATCGGGTTGTTAAGTATTTTTGCAGGCTGCGGAATCGGGATTGCGATTGCGTATGTGACCGATCTGCTCGAGGATCGCTTTCAATCGCCTGACGAACTGCAGGAACAGGTTGGCGTTTCGGTGATCGCTATGATCCAGAGTTTAAATGGATCCGGGGAAGCGGGAGGCCAGAACCTGCATATGTTTACAAATCCCAAGAGCGCCGAAAGCGAAGCGTTCCGAACACTACGTACCTCGCTGTCTTTGCAAGGGAGCGATTTCTCAAAGCTGGCGATTACAAGTTCTGAACCTGGCGATGGAAAGACAACTGTGATCGCCAACCTTGCGGTTACTTACGCTACCGCGGGAAAACGAACGCTATTGATCGATTGCGATCTTCGTAAGCCAGGCTTAACTCGTTTGTTCGATATGCGCGGACTCGGTGGCGTCTCACAACTGCTGACCCAAGCGGACGTTGTTGCACCGATTTGGGCGAACGAAGTCAAGGGAACGGGGATTCCCAACCTGTCGATCATTCCCGCCGGTCCGCGACCGCAAGACCCGACCGAATTGTTCTCCAGTTCCCATTTTGGCGAACTGTTGGCATGGGCCGAAGCCAACTACGATCAGGTCCTTGTCGATTGCCCGCCAGTGGTCGCAGCGAGCGATGCAGCGATTATCGGTCGCTTCGTCGATGGTTTGATGATGGTTGTTCAACCTGCCAAGAATCATCGTAAGCTGGTGATTCGATCGGTCGAACAGTTGGGGCAGCTGGGAGTACAGTTAACCGGAATTATCTTGAATCGCGTTGACGACAGCGTTTCGGGGGGCCAATTCGGATACGGATATGGTTACGGCTATGGTTACGGATACGGCTATGGCGACGAAGAGCAAGACGAGGCGATCGACGCATTGCCAATGGAGCAAACGTCGACACAGTCACCTCACCGGAAAGCCGCATAGTCCCAGGCACGATCTCGTATCGCCGTATTGAACTTTCGAGGTTTCGGCGGCTGCCTAACGCAGCAAAATATCATGGACGATTCCCCTTCCACCATCGAACGGCTCGCAGGCAAGGCGTTTGACTGGGCACTCTACGGCGTGCTCTTTGTCGCACCGTTGTTCATGGGGGGACGAGGACCGTTGGGGAAGTTTGTCTTTGTCTGCTTCGTCAGCTTGATGACGCTCGCCTGGATCGTTCAATCTCTATGTCGCAAAGCCTTTGTGCTACGGTTAAGCGGTGCCGAGTGGATCATCGCGGCAGGAGCGCTATTGTTGGTGTTCCAGCTGATTCCGTGGCCCGAGTCAGTGCTACTGACCTTCTCGCCAAAACTCCGTGAATTATTGCCGATTTGGTTCTCATCCCCCGATCCCAACCATTTCCAAATCGGCACCTGGAACACGATTTCGTTGGCACCGAATGCCACTCGCCAAGCGTTGGCGGTCTACCTGGCTTATTCGCTGTTTTTCATGTTGTTGGTCCAGCGGATTCGGAAGCTTAAAGATGTTGAATGGCTGCTCCGTAGCCTGGCCTACGGCACGATTGGCTTGGCTGCCCTTGGGCTCGCTCAATTTCTCGCTAGCAACGGTAAATTTCTATGGCTTTATGAGCACCCTTTCCGAACAACGGACGGGGTCGTGACTGGGCCGTTCCAAAACAAAAACCACTTCGCTCATATGATGGCCTTGGGGATTGGGCCGCTGCTTTGGTTGCTGTCCATCGCGATCCGCGGAGACGCAACGCCAACGCATTCTTTTAAATCAAAACGGAATAGTCGTCGCCAATTTTCTGGAATGAAGGAGACTCAGGGCGTCTCGATCGAAGTCCTCGCAATCACCTTCGGAATCGGTTTGGTCACATTGGCAGCGATGCTTACGTTTTCACGTGGCGGTTTTCTCGTATTTGCTACGGCAACTCTTGTCGCTGTGGGGCTGTATCGCTGGCAGGGCCTCGGGCAGGGTACGATGTTCAAAATCGCCGCAGGTATTGGCACGATGGTTGTCGTGGCGCTTTGCATTTATGGTTATGAACCGCTCGCCCGGCGGTTGTCGACGCTGCACGAGTCGCAATCTCTTGAGGAGCTGTCACATGGACGCCGTGCCCTGTGGGACGCAATGCTTTCCGCCACACAAAACTTCTGGCTGACGGGCACAGGCATCGGTTCCCATCCCGATGTCTATCCGGTTTACATGGCAGAATTCTACAATGTCGACTTTACGCACGGCGAAAGCGGCTACCTGCAATTGTTGATGGAAGGTGGGGTTGGTGCGATTGCTTTGCTCGGGTGTGTCATGGGGTTTCTTTCCTGCCGCCTGCTCACCTGTCTGCGGCGTGTAGAATCATCCGCCCCCCAGCACACGATTCAGTTGGCGGCGCTAATCGCTCCGCTATGCGCGGGAATTGCAGTGAGCCTTATGCATTCCATTGGCGATTTTGTCTGGTATATTTCCGCCTGCATGTCTTGGACTCTAATTGTTATGGCTGCGGCCGTCCGCTTGTCAGAGCTGAGTCGCTCAAGTCGCGAATCTGGTGCAACAGGATCGGATTTGACTGGCGCCGGACGTTCGTTTTTTGGGTTGTTCCGCAGGTATGGTCAAGTAACAATTCCAGGCCCAGGGCACATCGTCGTTAGTGTGATTTGCATGGCGATGATTGGCTTTTCGATTACAACAATGTTGCCTTCGGCGCACGCCGCCACAGCTTGGAATCGATTTCGAGTTGTCACCAGAGATACAGCAGCGGGAGACGAAGAACGAAAAGGTCGCGAGGTAGCGTTACTTAAGAAAACGCTTGGCCTTGACCCCGCGCACCGGCAAGCAGGGGTACTGCTCGCCCAAGCGTCTTGGCGTGCGGAAAGCGATCCAGCGTCGAAAGTTATGGCTTCTGCCCCGACGAAAAATATCAGTGTTTTGCCTCCAGAAACTCTTCAGTTGGCGGTCACTGCGTTGACCCACAATCCGCTGTTGGGGACAGCCTATGTATTTGCCGTGCCTTCAGATTTCCTGGCCAATTCGACTGTCGCTTCCGATGCCCTGTTTGAGCAAGCATTACGAGTTCGGAAGCATGATGCACTAATTCACATGCTTCGAGGCAAGAGACAGATTTCTATGGGACGGTTAGATGACGGATTTAGGCATT
The DNA here is from genome assembly GCF_007751715.1 of Rosistilla oblonga. Lineage (NCBI taxonomy): Bacteria > Pseudomonadati > Planctomycetota > Planctomycetia > Pirellulales > Pirellulaceae > Rosistilla > Rosistilla oblonga. The sequence continues at coordinate 1,575,096 of NZ_CP036292.1, forward strand.
GGCAATTCGCATTTAATCATGACCCAGGAATTCAGGCTTCGTTAATCGAGCAATTGCGGCCGATTTTCCCAGTGAGTTTTCTACTCGAAAAGTTGCAACCGGAAACACCTGGGTTATGGAGAATGTATTACGCATATCGGGAAGCGTCTGACCTGTCGGCAACGCAAATACTGGCGAAGCAATTAGTACATCGTTTGGCTACCAAACAAACGCAACAGAAAGACCCAGCAAAGCGCGCCGAGCTTTGCTACTCCTTGCACGCCTTGTATCGCCAGCTTGGCGAAGAACGACAGGTTGTCGACGCATTGCAGAAAGCCCTTGAGTGTCAGCCCAGCAATTACTCGTATCGGAAAGCGTTGGCTTTGGCGTTTTACCAACAAGACCACTTTGAACAAGCAGTAGAGCATCTTAAGTGGTGTCAAGCACGCAGATCGGATGACAGCAGTGTATCGCACGCGTTAGAAACCTGTCTCATACGCCAACTTGAAAATAATTCCGAGCATGCGAGGCGATGAAGTCGTCCAACGCACCAAATTTGTTACCAGGGAAGCCTGTCTTGTAGCAGAAAAAGAAACTTGATAGTACTGGCGGTGTGTTGTTGCGGTAAGCGGCTACAGAATCATTAGCGATCTGTACTCGCTACGGAAGAAGCATGCTCGCGATCGATACCCGATTCGACAGTGCTTTCTCAATTTGGCAACCACCGTATATGGTGGGCAAGAACGCGTGCCGTTGCACGTTAGAGTCGGTATTCGGTTGGATTAAATAAAGTAATGATTAAACGAGTTGTTGATGTTGTAATCTGCTCGATCACGCTGGTGCTGATCATGCCATTGCTTCTGGTTATTGCGTTAATGGTACTTGTCACCGATGGAATGCCCGTGTTGTTTCGACAGACTCGCGTTGGTAAAGACGGAGTCGATTTTAACTTAGTCAAATTTCGCACCATGTCACACCGCCCACCATCGCAGTTTGGCGACTTCGATGCGGGGGATGTATCTCGCGTCACGCGGATTGGCAAATTCCTGCGTCACTGGAAGCTAGACGAATTGCCTCAGTTATGGAATGTGCTTCGGGGCGACATGTCGCTTGTTGGGCCACGACCAGAGGTGCGAAAATGGGTAAATGTCTATCCTGCTGAATGGGCTGAGGTACTTAAGGTTCGTCCTGGGATCACCGATCCAGCATCGATTGTCTATCGTCATGAAGAATCTTTATTGGCTGCGAGCGATGAGCCTGAACGGTTCTACGCAGATACTGTCCTGCCATCCAAACTCACAATTTACAAAGAATACGTTTCCAGCGGCAACAATATTGCTAAGGATGCCGCAATTTTGCTCCGCACGATAGCGGCCGTCGCCGCACCACGCAAGGAATCTGCTTGATGAAAGTGCCATTTTTTAAGTTGTCCTGTGGCGACAATGAATACGCATATGTGCGTGATGTTCTTGATTCGGGATGGCTTACTACTGCGGGCAAGGCTCAAGAGTTCGAACTCCGATTTGCTGAGTGCGTCGGAGCAAAATACGCGGTCGCGGTAAATTCATGTACTGCGGCATTGCACCTAGCTTTAGACGCATTGGACGTAAAGCAGGGTGATCGCGTGTTTGTTCCTACGATGACGTTTACCGCGACAGCAGAAGTTGTCAACTATTTGGGAGCGCACCCAGTTTTCTTGGATTGTGATTACCTTACGCGAAATATTACCCCTGCGATCTTGCGTGATGCAATTACGCGATGTCCGGATATTAAAGTCCTGATGTTAGTTCACTTCGGCGGTCATCCCGCGCAGTTGTTAGATGACGAAAACGGCGACGAAGGTATTTTGGCGATTTGCAAACGTCATGGGATCCGAATTGTCCATGACGCTGCGCATGCCTTCCCCGCGCAGATCGATGGCAAATCGATTGGTGGCTTCCCTGACATTTCTTGCTTCAGCTTTTATGCCAATAAAACGATTACCACCGGAGAAGGTGGGATGTTGGCAACCGACGATGAAGCGGTCTACGCACGAGCGAAATTAATGCGATTGCATGGCATCGACCGTGACGTGTGGGATCGATTCACATCGAGCAAAGCCGGTTGGGAATACGATGTAGTCGCTCCAGGTTACAAGTACAACATGCCGGATCTAGCCGCTGCGGTTGGGCTGGCACAATTAGAGAACGCCAGCCTATTCCGGGCCGCTCGCCAACGATGCGCAGAGGTGTATTTCGCACGCCTCGGTAGCATTGAAGCCATAGATTTGCCACGTTCTGACGTGAGCCATGAAGACCACGCATGGCATCTATTCCCTATTACGCTCAATTCTTCGGCGTCTATCGAACGGGATTCACTTATACAAGAGCTTACCCAGGCGGGGATTGGCACGTCGGTGCATTATAAACCTCTGCACAGAATGACGTACTATCGTGACAGGTACCAGCTCAGGAAAGAAAAGTTCCCTTCGGCTGAACGTCTTTGGAGCGGAACATTGTCGCTTCCGTTGTATCCCACTATGACCAATGAACAATTGCAATACGTCTGCGATCAACTGTGGCGTTTGGCTGGTTCTTCCTGTTCATCGCTGAAATCTGCGGCGTGATGCAACCGACCTTAGATAACTCATGTCGAAGTCAACATGAATATGTATTGCTAACCCTCCAAGTAGTTTGGTAGGGATGCTAACTTGAATGTGCCATGAGGTTCATAACGTCAAACCTATACATGCAATTCATCAAAAATAGGTAAAAGGAACTGGGATGGATATCGAAAAATTAAAGTCCAACGCTGCTGCCGTTGCGACGCTTGGAAATCGTGACTGGCTGCTTTCGAACGGCGTGTACGATTGTGACAGCGGCTCGGATTACTATTGGGGAGAAGTGCCACAGGACGAGATGGAACAAGTAATTGTTGCCGCGGAGTCTGAGGGGTGGGAGCAGGCTGTTCGATCGCGGATACTGCCGAAATATCCTCATCTTGAAAACATGATTTTCGGCAGCTCTCGAGTCGATTGGATTGAACGACTACCGGGGAGCGGATTAAATATCTTGGACGTAGGGAGTGGTTGGGGACAAAACAGCTTCCTGATGGCGAAAAACCCCGCTAACTTTGTCGTTTCATTGGAGAAGATTCGTGCACGAGCCGCATTCCAGGCTGTGCGGATTCGGCAAGAAGGCGTGGGAAACATGCGTGTGTTTTCTGGGGGCCTTGAAGAATTTGACATGCCAGACAATTCATTCGACTTGGTGTCGTTTATTGGTGTGTTAGAATGGATCGGCCTTGCGGATCCGACCAGATCTCCGCGTGATGTGCAAGTCGACGCTCTGAAAAAGGTGCGCCGCATGCTGAAGCCAGGTGGCACCGTTTGCGTCGGGATTGAAAATCGTGTTGGTTTTAATAACTTCCTGGGCGCCAAGGACCATTCAGGGCTGCGGTTCACGTCGTTGATGCCACGCGCAGTCGCCAGCAAGTGGGTCGGGCTTAGGACTCCCGCATACCGATCGAATCAGAGCGCTGCTTCGTATCGTACATATACCTATAGCCGTGAGGGCTATGCGCAGCTGTTTAAAGATGCTGGATTCAGCGACTGCCACGTATGGGTATCCCACCCGCACTATGGGAACCCGAAGTGCCTGATCAACGCACGCAATAGCGAGGTGTCAGCATTCTTCCGCCAGGTGTACCGCCCATCTTCAATTAAAGACGTCTGCTTTACAAGCGCATTTCGGGTTCTAGGGCGATTGGGACTTGCGGCTAAAATGGCACCTCACTATGTGATGTTCGCGAGGGGGTAGCCGCGCATGAATTGTACTCTAGAACAGTTTGCAGCTTCAGCTGGCGGTCCGTTAGGTTGCCAAGTAACGGCAACTCAATACAGTTTTAACAGCGAACCGCATGGCGCCGTTAATCTGTTCATTGCTGATGAGACTGGGCCACGATTCGTGCTGAAGCGAGCTCGCGACAGCAAGCTCCATGCCGTGCTGGTTGACAGAAACAAAGAGCTTTCGGAATGCCTCGCGGCCGAACGGTGCAATGACGTTTCTGGCCAGCTCGTGACAGGGCGTGTTGTCGAATATTTGCACAAGTCTTGGATTTGCTTTCCGTTTGTTTTCGGAAAAAATGCCATGAGGCGTTGCCGCTTAGATTGGTCAGGGAGGTATCTGGACTCTACGTTCGAAACGTGTTTGAGGCTATGCCAAGCTCTAAGCGTGTCGGCAGTGACCCACGACGTAGCATTGGACTTTTGCAAGCAGGCTAACGCCAGCTTTAACGAGTCGTTTGATGAAACGAGTACAAATCGCTATATAGCAACACTTAAGCACACGTCGCTTCCTGTTGCTCCGACGCATAATGACATGTCTGCAGATAATTTCCTGGACGACGGCGTGCGTCTTTATTTGATAGATTGGGAATATTGGTGCATGGCGCCAGCCATATTTAATTTCTTTGATTTGCTCATGCATTTCCACTCTGTTGTTTCTGCCGGATATTTCCGCCGCCGCAAAATCGCAGACTATACATCAACTTTCCTGCGTGAGAATTGCCTCGAAACGCAGTTCTGGAAGAGCTTTCGGCTCAGCTTTCAGCAATCTGAATTCGGGACACTGGACCGCAAGCAATTGTCTGCGTTGTTCACCTCCTACTTGCAGACTAAAGCGTGCAACCAGTGGCGCACTTACCAATCACATTATTCGTATGATCGATCGTGGAAGCAGATTTTTGATGTGTGGCAGGGTGTTGAGCAAGAGCAGTCACCATTGTGGAACATACTAGGCTCCGAGTCACCTATCGCGACACGCTAGCAATTGAGAACATGTCATCCAACACCTTTATTAAAAATGTTTCAAGCAGCGGATTCGCGAGCTTTGCCGCACTCGGGTTGGGGTTTGCGTCCGGCGCAATTGCGGCGAACTTACTTGGTCCGAGCGGACGCGGTGATCTTGCGTCGTTGTTTTTGATATACAGCCTTGTAGCGCTAATAGGCGTGTCAGGCATAGATCAAGCTGTGGCGCTTTTGGTTGGTGAATCCAGGCAGAACTCTCGTAGGATTCAATCGGCGGGCTTGTTGGCAGCGGGTGTCTTGGCGTTGCTGATTACGCCTGTGTCCTATATTGCTATCGGCTGGGGCCTAGGGGGCGGAAAAGCGCATCTTGTTGATGATGCCAGGATTATTCTTTTGGGGCTTGGTGCGTATTTCTTTTGTCAAGTTTTCAATGCTATTGACCAAGGGGCGGGATTTTTTGGTCGCCGCGCCCTGTATATGGTTCTCCCGCCGGCAATCTATACGGCAGGATGTGTCTATCTAGCGTTCCAAGCGGTCGTTACTGTGCGACAATTCATCTTGTGGTATTTGTTCGGGTACAGTGTGGCACTAGTATTGCGCATTGTAACGGCGAGTGCTTCAGGGTTTCATGGCAGGAGCTACAGCACTTCGTCAATCTTCGAAGTATTCAGAAGAGGGGCGAGACTACACCTGCCCCAGCTGGCTTGGCTGTTAAGTTCTAAAGTCGATATGATCGTTGTCATTGCTGTCTTATCAAGTTTTGATGTTGGTCTATATGCCGTAGCGGTTGCTGTGGCCCAAATCCCAAAGCTTGTCGTTGATGCATATCTTGCTGTTTGTGTCACAACAATTTCTACGCAACGCAATGAAGAATTGAGGCAGAAATGTGCACTGGATTGCTTCCGGATGGCACAGTTGCTGTGTGCATCTATTGGCCTGTTAATGGTCGCCGGTGTTCCGTTTCTCATTCTTGTCGTATTCGGTGCCGAGTTTTCCCCCGCAATATTGCCAGCCGGAGCACTTAGCTTTGCGTCGCTTGTCATGTGTTTGGTCGCATCTGTGGATCGAAGCTTACGGGTTTTGCATTGCGTTAGGCCAGGGTTTATTGCATACGGAACAGCAGCTTTGCTGATGGTTTGCCTTGGAACGCCCATGGCCGTGCGTTATGGATTGATGGGGGTTTCGGTAGCCAGTGCATTGGGCAGCGCTATTTCATTAGTGGTTATCACATATTTGTTTGCGGCCCGGATTGAAGTGCCTTGGCTAAATCTTCTTTGTGTAAAGCCATATCGCTATGCTCGAAACAACACATTGTTTAGTAACGCTGCTTCAGTAAAGTTATGACATCAACGACTCTCGGTGCTATTTATTGCGTTCTTTCGGCCGGATTGTTTGTTTATGCAATCCAAAGTGCTACATGTGCACTGCGTTCGTTTGCTTACGCCGTCATTCTTAACACGCTTCCTCTTGTGGCGTTTGGATACCTGGGCAACAACGAAGAGACCCGGGTTGCGGGAGTCCCGATCGCATATATCCCATTTTGCGCAAGTGTCCTCGGTATTGCGTTCAGGACTGATTGGATTGATTTCCGAGTCGGGCGGCTTGATGTAGTCGGCGCAGCATTACTTGCGTTCATGTTGTTGCAAGCAGTGTTTCTCCAATCGCGTTTTTTTGGTTTTTTGCCCTATTATCTAATGTGGATATTAAATTTCGCGACACTTCACATGACAACTCGCGTAGTCTCTGGATTGTCACGTGAGCAGGTATCGCGAATTGTACACCACTTTGTGATTTCACTTGCAATTTGTTGCCTTGTTGGAATTGTGAAGTACTTCACGGGGATAGCTAGGGATGCAAACTTCATGCCAATGATGAACCGTAACGGAACGGCTTTTGTCATTGCAATTTGCACTCCGTTGATCTTGTTCCTGCGTGAGCAGCGATTGATTACAATTAGTCGAGTTGTAGTTTTGTATGCGGTCTACGCAATCTGCATCGTTTTCACATTTAGCCGAATGGGCATTATTGGATTCGTGTTTTCTACAGGATTTTATTTTATCGCATCTTTTTTGGCAGATTTCGTGTCTGGGAATTCTTCGAGATCTGCTTCGTCTAATCGATACGCAATTGTTGTCATGTGCCTCTTTGTTTCGCTGTTAATGCTGACGCCTCTTGCTGAAACTACTCGAGGGCGTTTCATTACTACGGTCCATACGATTTCACGCGTAATGGAGCACGCGGAGGTAGATTCTCGACTTGCCGACAGCAAGCGGCGGCGCTTACTCGATCAGGGGATGGATGTTGTCAGAACACACTTTTGGTTTGGTACAGGGGTCGGAGTTGAGTGCTATCAAGGGGCCCTTGCTGACCTTGGATGTGTTGAACTTGTTAAACCTCACAACTTCTACTTGTCCTATCTGGGGGAACTTGGGATCGTTGGGTTCAGCATTTTGATTGTCTATCTCGGTCTGTTGTATCGGCAACTATCGGCCGGCGCCGATTCCGGTATCGCAATGCTTAGCTTTCGTTCAATGTTTCTTGCAGCAATTTTGATGTTCACGATGAATGAGCATGTAACGATGCCCTTGCTTTGGTTTCTGTGGGGCATAGCGGTGGGTTTTGGGCGCGTCCGGCATGCTGCAAGGGCGCACGTGCAGCGGGATGCCGGCAGTATCTTCAATGGCAGCGGCGTTTGCGTGCTTTCTGTTCTTCCGAAGCAGCGGGGGGTTCTCTAAATGGTTGCATCAGCGTTTGGTTCAATGCAAACATCGGCCTGTTTGATTCTAGTTGTTAGAAACCAGCAGTCGCAAGTCGCTCGTGCAATATCGAGCCTTGCTATGCAAGACTATCCGAAGCATCTAACCGAGTTAGTCGTCGTCGACAATCGGTCTGTTGATGGGACGTTGCACGTTCTGCAGGAGGTCGCGGAGCGTATGCGGAAGCAAGGCGACAGAATTACCGTGCTAGAGAACGACAAGACGAGCTTGGCTTCCGGTTGGAATCTCGCAATTCGCAATACAAACGCGGATTTTGTTTGTCGAATCGATGCTCACGCAGAATTGGCGATTAACTATTTGCGTTTGGGTATTGAGACGATTTCTTGCGAAGGAATGCAACACTGTGTTTGTGTTGGCGGGGTGCTAGAGAGCCGGGGCCGTGGCGTGGGGCTCTCGGATGCAATCGCTGCGGCAATGTCCTGTCCGTTCGGTGTGGGCAACTCTGCATTTCGTGTTGGAGTGCGCGGAAGTCACCCAATTGAAACTGACACGGCTGTCTACGGAGTGTATCGTCGTGCACCAATTGCTACTGATGATATGCCGTTTGATGAATCTTTGGATCGCAATCAGGACATCGCATTGCATCACCTGCTTCGCAGAAGGGGGTGGACTTTTTTTACGAATCCTCAAATGCGAGCTGCTTATTATGTTAGAGACGCATTGAAGCCGTTTCTTAGAAAAGGTTTTGTCGATGGGTATTGGGTGATTCGATCGGGCCGGTTCTACGCCCGGCATATTGTGCCGTTGATGTTTGTTATTTACTTGGGTATCGCAATTGCACTAGCGACAACATTAGGGCTGTGTGTTTGGGTGCCGTTGTTCGTATATGCCTTGTTTGCGGTTGCGTATTCCATGCTGTATGGTAAGTCAATACCTGCCAAACTAGTGCTCCCTCTTCTGTTTTACTCGCTGCACGTTAGTTATGGAACGGGTTCGCTAGTCGCGTTACCTCGGTACGCATCCAATGTTTTGCTGCGATTATGTCGCATGGTGTTTTTTTGGAAAAACTAGACGGCGTTGCAGGCTGTTTGTAAAGTGCTGTCCAGTGTGATTCCCTAGCGAGGGCATTCTGACGCACTCCCCTATTCTTTACAAAACGCAGTGGGAAAGTCAGGGCGTCACCTTTATGGGCCCGCCCGGCCAGATGAAGCGAAATCTTTGAGGGCCAGGTTGCCCAAAACGCTGTGGGGGTCGATGTTTGTTGTAGTCAACTCGCCAAGCTTCAATCTTCTCGATTGCGTCGTCAAGCGCCAAGAACGAATTTCCATTTAGACATTCGGCGAGGACGCTTCCGTTGAATGATTCGATGAATGGGTAATCCGTTGGTTTTCCCGGCGTACTGAAGTCAAGCACGACGCCATTGGCATATGCCGACTGATCTAAAGCTATTGACGGGAACTCGGGACCGCTGTCAACGCGGATCCATTTCGGCAGCTTGCGATTGCGTGCCAGGCCTTTCAGAACTGTAATAGCATCATTGCGTCGCATCCGTTGCCCGCCCTCGATCGCACGACTCTCACGAGTAAAGTGATCGACTATCGTCAAAAGTCGAATCTGACGACCGCCGAATAACTCGCCGAACATAATAGCAGTCGTTAATGTGATTCGCATCTTGGCGATCGACGCGTGTTCGACAACTCACGCGTCGCTTCGGTATCTTTGTCCGTAGACTCAGTTTTCCCTCGCGGTAAAGCCGATAGATTCGCTTGGCGTTGTCAAACCAACGTTCTCGGCGAAGCAAGATATTCAATCGCCGATAGCCTTAGTGGACTCTGCTTGCGGCGAGTTCTTTCAGACGCATTCGTAGGGCGGCCTGCTCGTTGTTGGTGGGCTGGTAGCGATGACTCGAACGGGCTTAGCCAACCTAACCGCAAGCTCGGTGCTCGCTGATTCGGTAACAAGGCTTCGCTCCCTCGACGCATACACGAAGACGAGCCAGCCTCAGAGCTTTTCTGACAGAACATCCTGTAGAATATGTTTGTCCAAACTCAAGTCCGCCACCAACAACTTCAGTCGCTTATTCTCTTCTTGAAGATGCTTCAGACACCGAAGTTCTTCGGCGCCAAGCACGCCGAACTTCTTCCACCAGTAAAATGTCTGCTGGCTAATGCCAAGCCTGCGGTAAACCTCTTCAACAGGCGTTCCTGACTCTGCTTGCTGCAACGAGAAACCGATCTAATGGTCAGTGAATTTAGACTTCTTCATCCGCGTTCTCTCCATGGAAATGCCGACCCGATTTTAGCGCGACTTCCTCACTTTGCATGGATCAATTTCTGGGGGCAGGTCCGGCTGGCTCAATGAATCTCGTAGAGTGGCGACGCGATACGGTAAACTTGCCCGTTCCTAGCTTGCTTCGTTCAACTCGCCGCCATGCGGCGATTGCTCAAACTGCTTCGATAAACAGTGCCTAAGGTGCCTTGCCACCAAGCCGCTGAAAATAATATCGAACTTGAAGCTATGAATTAGGCCCCCCCCAGAAGCCAGGGTGCTTTCCGAACTGCCACGCGTTTTGTGTGCAACGATAGGTGGGATCAAGTCAGAGGCATGGTTAGGATTTGCCATTCAGTGCGTGCAGATTCAGTGCCGTTTACCGCTTTGACATGGAATTGTTCGCGACCGCCTGGCGTTAAGCCTGTTGCCAGGTAAGAGGTGCTGTTCGCCGGGATAGTCGCAAGCAGAACAGTTCCCGTTGCGGCTGTCCATCGGTAGATCTCGTAGCTGGTTTCGCTCTCTGAATCTTCCCACTGAAGCTGCGCCGAAGTACTTGACATAGCGGTGAGTGTGAAGTTTCCAGGGACTGTCGGCACAGTTTCCGCAGATGGCATCACGACAAGCTTCCAATCTGTTCGCGCCGACTTGTCGCCATTGATCGGGCGAACATGGAATTGTTCGCGACTGCCTGGCGTTAAGCCTGTTGCCAGGTAAGAGGTGCTGTCCGCCGGGATAGTCGCAAGCAGAACTGTTCCCGTTGCGGCTGTCCATCGGTAGATCTCGTAGCTGGTTTCGCTCTCTGAATCTTCCCACTGAAGCTGCGCCGAAGTACTTGACATAGCGGTGAGTGTGAAGTTTCCAGGGACTGTCGGCACAGTTTCCGCAGATGGCATCACGACAAGCTTCCAGTCTGTTCGCGCCGACTTGTCGCCATTGATCGGGCGAACATGGAATTGTTCGCGACCGCCTGGCGTTAAGCCTGTTGCCAGGTAAGAGGTGCTGTTCGCCGGGATAGTCGCAAGCAGAACAGTTCCCGTTGCGGCTGTCCATCGGTAGATCTCGTAGCTGGTTTCGCTCTCTGAATCTTCCCACTGAAGCTGCGCCGAAGTACTTGACATAGCGGTGAGTGTGAAGTTTCCAGGGACTGTCGGCACAGTTTCCGCAGATGGCATCACGACAAGCTTCCAGTCTGTTCGCGCCGACTTGTCGCCATTGATCGGGCGAACATGGAATTGTTCGCGACCGCCTGGCGTTAAGCCTGTTGCCAGGTAAGAGGTGCTGTTCGCCGGGATAGTCGCAAGCAGAACAGTTCCCGTTGCGGCTGTCCATCGGTAGATCTCGTAGCTGGTTTCGCTCTCTGAATCTTCCCACTGAAGCTGCGCCGAAGTACTTGACATAGCGGTGAGTGTGAAGTTTCCAGGGATTGTCGGCACAGTTTCCGCAGATGGCATCACGACAAGCTTCCAGTCTGTTCGCGCCGACTTGTCGCCATTGATCGGGCGAACATGGAATTGTTCGCGACCGCCTGGCGTTAAGCCTGTTGCCAGGTAAGAGGTGCTGTTCGCCGGGATAGTCGCAAGCAGAACAGTTCCCGTTGCGGCTGTCCATCGGTAGATCTCGTAGCTGGTTTCGCTCTCTGAATCTTCCCACTGAAGCTGCGCCGAAGTACTTGACATAGCGGTGAGTATGAAGTTTCCAGGGACTGTCGGCACAGTTTCCGCAGATGGCATCACGACAAGCTTCCAGTCTGTTCGCGCTGACTCAAACTCGTTGAACGCCTGCACGTAAAACCACTGTCGCAACCCTTGGGGGAGCCCGGCGGCGTTGTACGTTACGGTGTCTGCAGGCAACGTTTCCAGTAAGGTGGTGCCTGATAGACTGTTCCAGCCGTAAACACGATAGCCCGTTTCACCAATCGTATCGGACCAGTTCAGCGTTGCCTCGGTCGGCGATACTACAGTTAATACTAGATTGGATGGTGTGCCAAGTTCCAAGCCCCAATTAGCGTCCGAGGTAACCAAATCAAAAGCGACGTTCGATGAGCTAACCGAAAGGGATTCGAACGTAGCGCTGCCAACATGTCGGGTGAACGTTACGTCGTAGGTGCCTGGCGGGAGTTCGAGGGCGTAGGTGCCGTCGGTGTGCGTTGTTGTTGTGTATTCGGTGCTTGTGGTGTTGTTGGTTGCCGTAACGGTGATGCCGGCTTCGCCTTCTCCGGCGTCGGGTTGGTCGTTGTCGATCACGCTGTCGTCGAAGACGGTGCCGCTGAGGAAACGGGTGCCGATGTCCCAGCCGATGTCATCGAGCGTCGTCCAGTCCAACGGACTCATCGGTTTGCGTGTGCCGGTTGTTAAGCTGGGGTCGAGTGCGGCTTCGGCTCCTGCGTAGGAGACGTCGTGCTCAAAGTGCCCCCCGTCAACCGGGATCGGGCTGCCGTAGAGAGCGACCGACTTGGGGCCGGTGAAGTAGTCGCCGGGTTCGTTGTCGACAAGGGCTTGGTCCGCCGTGGAGAGTTCGGACAGTGATTTTGTCAGGCTAGTCCAGGTGTTGCCCGGTTGGTTGGAGATACCAAAGATGTGTCCCAGTTCATGTAACGCCACGCTGTAAAAATCAGTGGTCCCCGAGGTCGGTAATCCGACGTCAAAGTGCCATGTTGGCGAGGTGTCAAACGCGATACTGCCGCCCCAGGTACTCTGCTCATTCGCGCCGGATTGCCCACGCCACAAGACGGTGTCGACCCAATTAGGGTCGGTGTACTGGACGCCATACCCGGCGGATGCTTTGCCGAGCGTGGAACCGGTTAGATTGCGGGAGCCGACAAAGACGCGGACCTCGTTTTCAGCAAGCTGCAGATTCTGGAGATTAACGGTGCTGCCGGTCTCCGGATCTTGGAACGATGCGGTCCACGAGTTGCCGGCTGTAGGAGCCGGGATCGCGGTCAACGTATCGAGCAATCGCGTTTCGTAATCGGTTGCCGCCCGTTCCAGTGCAGCTTTGGCATCGGTGTCAAAGAATCCGGAATCGTCGTAGCTGTAGTCGAAGACGATATCGACGGCTAACAGGTCCCGCCGCTCCAAACTTTCCAGACGGATTCCGCGACGGCGCCCGCTGCGTGAGCGCCGAAGGTTAGATCGTTTGTTCGATTTGGTTCGGGAAGTCCACGATTTAAAGAAACTCATCAAAGCATCCAATCTCAATGCAACCAATGTCCATGTAGCCGTGGCCAACGAATTCATATCTGAATTGATGAACCTGCAGCATTCGCCATTGATGAATTTAGCTTAATTTTTGTCGTGAAGCGATTGCAAGGCTCCGAATTTGAGCTACCGGAAACTACTTTTGCTCTGACAATTTGAGTTTGTTGGCAAGTTGTTCGATCGCAAACTGTTTGCTGTCGACATGATATAGGTGACACTTTGTGCACTGGTCGCCGGCAGCTTGCGCTGTGTGGCATTTGGCACATGCGTCGAGTGTCAGTGGATCGAAGTCGTGGCCGGGATGTGGTTCACCCGTCGAGACGTTTTGTACAGTATTCTCGTCGGGCTTCCCTGCGACCTGGTGGCAGTATTTGCAGTCCATCAACATCGGTAGATTCATGTGTGGCCGATGTGAGAATCGCGTGAACGTCTTTCTTGGCCCTTGCTCGGGGGCCGCACGCCACGATGCCAACGAGTTGGCTCGCGCGGTCTGATGACAGCTGGTGCAAGCCTTGACCGTCTGCATCGACATGATCGCTTCGTAGTCGCTCGGGTGCATCGATTTGGCGCTGTTGGCTAGCCCGACCAACGCGACCAGCATCTGGTCGGCGTGTCCGCTGGGGCGATATCGCACGGCCAGTCGCAGCGAATCGCAGTACCAACCGCCGGCGGGCAACCGCTTGCTCGCATCAAACCGCTTCGGACGGGCGGGGGCTGGTTTGGCGGGCGCCGCTCCGGCCAAAGGATCGCTCAGAGGATCGTTTAACGGATCGCTCAGAGGATCGGTGAAAGGTTTTGCTAGCGGATCTGTTAGCGGATCGGAAGCCGGCCCCGACAGCGAAGGGACTTCCAGCGTGGGAGGCTCGGCCGGTTGCAGCATCGCCTCGGGAGCTTCGGTTTCTGGAACGCTAGGAATTTGTGCGATCTGTTCGACCGGCAGCTCTGGGCGTGGGATCGCCAGTTGGATGCGGAGCGGATTTTCGGGAACGATCTCCCAATCGGCGACTAATCGAATTTGCATCGCGCGGAGTGTTGGTGGGATCACGACCATCGGGCTGTCTTCGGGGAGCCAGTTCTTGCAAGCCGCTTCGATCAGTTGCGGCGAGAGCTTCGCCGCAAGCTGGCCTGTCGTCTGTTCGTCCAGCCCCGTCGCCAGGCTCAGTCGCTTGGCGATCGCGTCGTATCCCGTGTCGGCCATCTCATTCATCAAACGACGCACTCCGGCGGCGATGCTTTTGGCATCGGCCAGGTCGTTGGCGGCGTTTGAATCCAGCCGGCTCAGATCGCCGTTGGCCGGCAAGCGGTCCAACGCGGTGGCAACTTCGGGATCCGAACGCAACAACAGTCGCACGACCGGTGGTATCTTGCCGTCGAAGATCCCCGTCGCGTCGGCGGGCCAGGATCCGGCGGGATGGCCGCCGCGAGTCATCGCCTCGGTGTCGAGCATCGGAAATTGGACGATCGCAAATCCTTCGGCGATCCCGACTTCTAATGACTTGTCGTGGCAGCTGGCGCAGGCGACTTCAAACGATGCGGTCCGGCCAAGCTCTTGATCGGCGGTCGGCTGGTGGCAGCGATTGCAATCAAACGTTTCGTTCTCTTGGGCGAAGTGTTTGCCGGCGTGCGACGCATGGTTAAATGCGATCTTGCCGCCGCGGCCGTAGGGCCAATCGGTCCATTGGGGATGGCCGTGTGTAAAGCTGCTGAATTGATTTTTGTGGCAGGTCTGGCATTGCTCACTGGTCAGCGCCGACAGGTTTTGGTGGCTGCCGTGATGTTCGCGGTGACAGGTGGCACATGCGATATCGTCGTTCGCGACCGCTGCCCCGGGAAGCATCGCGTGCCAGCTGGATTTGTGTTCGGTCTGCGACAGGCTAACCAGTTGCAATTGCTCGGTCGAAAGGTTGTGTGCGTTCCGGGCTAGGCTGCGGTCAATCGTGTTGTGGTGGCAGTCCATGCACAATTGGGTTTGCGTCACGTTTTCGTGTGCGTCGCCGGCGGAGAAGAACCAACTGGACAGTGAGCCCTTGGCGGCGGGATGGCACGAAGCGCAGCGGTCGCTCTTCAGAGCACCGCCCAAAATTTGGGCGTGCGGTTGGATCAGGCCGCCCGGTGCGAAGGCTTCGGTTCGCCAGCGTCCTCCCAGCGAGATCAGGATCATGCTGACCGCGGTGAGGAAACAGAGGCTGGTTGCCACGCGGCGCTTTGCCTTCCACGATCGCTTTGGCGTGCAGGGAGTCGGCTTGAGTCCGCAGACGCCCTCTTCGTTGGGGCCCGAGTCGCACTTGCCGCCCAAGCAGGCGGGGCGGTTGCAGGACCAGGAGTCGCCGTTGGCGGTCGGCCGACAGGCGGACAACGCGGGACAATCCCCTTTGCCCGACGGGCCGTGTTGGCAGGGCGTGCCGGCGTCGCTCCAGCCGCAGACCCAGTTGTCACCGGGGCGGTCGTCGCGTGGCGGTTGTGGCAGCGGTTGATCGCTTTGTCTCATCTATCAAGCTCCCTGGAACCGTAACACCATCAACACATGCACTACGATGAAGACCAACATTGCCACGGTCAGCGCGATATGAATCGCCAGCCACATCCGCATTCGCAATTGGGTCGCATAGTGATAATCGAGGTCGTCGCGGTTGCGAATGAGTGCCGCCAAACGGCCTGCGGCTTGTTTCACGTTGCTGGCGAAATAGCGATCCAGTTCGCCCAGTTCGGTCAGCAGTCGACGCTTGCGATGGCTGGTCGGGACCAACACATATGCGAGGCTCGGCCGCGTCGAAAAATAGTGTTGCAGCCGCTCGCGATAAAACTTGGCGATCACCGGAACGTCGCCCGTCTGGCCGACTTCGGTAACGATCTCCGAAGCGCGATCGGCGATGGTGCGTCGGTGCCAACCGAAGCGATCGAAGCGGTATTCCCCCGCGATCGCAGTCAGTCGTTTCGCTCCGCGGCGGCTGATCCAAACGCCATACAAACCGCTGCCAGCGACCGACAGGAAGAGCAGCGAAAGGGTCGATTCGAAAAAGCCCGAGGCGATCACGACGGGAACATGCATCAGATAGATCGCCAACGCAAACAGGCCGGTGTAGATGTGAAACTGAGTCCAAACACGGACCGGCAGGATCGGCAGCATCACCAGTTTTTTACGCAGCCCCAGCAGCATCAGCAGTCCAACGCTGGCCAACAGAGTCCAGCCGGTCGCCATCGATGCGTGACCGAGTCGCTGGCGGATCAGCCAGGTGGCAACCGCTGCGATCAGGACAGCAATCGCTGTGATCGAGAGTGCGATCGTTCGTCGAGTTCGTTTGTGAAGCATTAGGGGTATCACCTTCGAGGGCTAACGGCGTCGGCTGATCCAATCGCTAAGATCTTCCAAGTTGCCCAGATCGATCCGGACCAAGGCGTCGTGTGGACAGGCGTTCTGGCAAGCGGGCCCCGAGGGTTGCGATTGGCAGAGGTCGCATTTGGTGGCTTTCATGATCGGCAAGCCGGCCGATTCGTCGAAATACATCCGACCTTTGGGATCGCGCATCGTCCGCATCTGAATGTTTTCATAAGGGCACGACGCGGCGCAAGTGCCACATCCGATGCAGATGTTCTCGTGGACCGAGACCGTGCCGGTTTCGGAATGGCGCGAGATCGCTCCGGTGGGACAACCGATCATGCAGACCGGGTCGGCACAGTGCATGCAAGCCTGCGTAAATTGGATCCCATCGTTGGCCGGACCACTGCGAGTGAACCGCGGATTGCCGTCGTGCGTCGTCGCGCACGCTTTGACGCAATCGTCGCAGCGTGTGCAGGCGTTCAAATCGATCACCATCGCTTGGCGACCGTTATTTAGTCGTTCCTGGACGATAAACTCCAGCATCCCGGTCGGCACTTGCGACGCGATGTCGTGCCGGGCGCGGGCTTGTTGATCGTCGCGAGAGATCGGATCGGGCAGCTCGGTCCGCCGGATGTACGGAAGCACGTATTCGGCGACGACTTCGATCGGGATGTGCAACGTGTCGACAAAGCCGACAGCTCGCAAAGATTCCTGCAGCGTGACGGGGGCTTGGTTGGAATCGCGATAGGTGTTGTGAACGATCTCGCGGAGGCCAAACATGTGCCCTTTGCCAAGATAAGCCAGCGTGCGATGCCCTTCACCGTAGCGAGAGCAGACGCGGGCGAAACCGCTGCGGATCAGCAACAGGTCGGTCGGCAGATGCCCTTCCATTGCGACAAGCGGTTCCGATTCGATCTGTTCGACCGGTTTCAGTTTCCGCGTGCGGCGGTAATCGGAATGCCATTCGAGTCGACCGAAGGAGCGCAACAGCGTCGCGTCGGCTACTTTTTGAAGACAGTTCTCCGGCAGGAAACGGAACAGTGGCGTTTCCCGCAGGTGAATCATCAGCCAGTTGGTGCGGTAGTTTTGTTCCAGCTGTTGGGCCAAAACGCGATCGCGTCGCAACAGACGCAAGCCCTGCCAGCGGACTTCGACAAGCGTCGCATGGCTGTCGGCGACGACGGTCGCTGTCCGCGGGGCGCGATACATCGCCGCGACTTCACCAAACATTTCACCGGGGCCGATCTGGAGCGTTCGTTCGTGCGTGACGACGCCATCGAAGTCTTGCAAAAAGATCGACGCCGTATCGCCGTGCTGCTGGACTCGCGACGATCCGCCCGGCGTGATCTGATCGACGGTTCGGACCTCGGGAAATTGAGGCTGCTTCCAGAGTGCGGAGATCGCCGAGAACCAGCTCTTCTGTTTGGCGGTCGCGCGGCCGAGCGACTGCGGTGGCAATTGCCCCAGCACGACGCGGACACTGCCGGCGAGGACCAGGAACGCACTGTTGCCATAATCCCCTTCGCGAACGATCACTTCGCCCGGTTGCACCTTGCGAATTCGGCAATCGTTGCGGAGCACTCCATCCAATGGCGTGTTAGCCGGGAACGCCGACTTATCCATTTCGGAGAATGGAGGCAGCGAACTGAGCCATTGCACGTCGCGCTCGAGCATGTCGGGATCAAAGGGTTGATCCCAACGCTGCGGTCTACGTATTTCGACGGTCGAGGTGGTTCCCATCCATGGGTCTCGCTGAAAGTGGGGGAGAGTGAAGTAGCGGCATTTTGAAGGAGATCGCTGGCCTGCGTCAATGCTATAAGTTTTGCTTTCGTAGGCATAGGAAAACGTGAGGAAATGCCCTGTGCCGTTGGAGCTCGGTCGGCAGCGATTACTTCCCCCTCCTCAAACGCAGTTTGAGTGGGAGGGTCGATCGAGCGAAGCAAAGTTCGGGGAGGGGAATTCGCGCAGCGAAGCGGCTTGATCCGCTGGTTAGGCCCTCCCCGGAAAACTTGCTAAACGCTCGTTTCCCGACCCTCCCAGCGTTGCTGGGCGAGTGAAGCGTGCAGGTGCCTTCACCCTCCCTCAAACGGAGTTTGAGTGGGAGGGTCGATCGAGCGAAGCAAAGTTCGGGGAGGGGAATTCGCGCAGCGAAGCGGCTTGATCCGCCGGTTAGGCCCTCCCCGGAAAACTTGCTAAACGCTCGATTCCCGACCCTCCCAGCGTTGCTGGGCGAGTGAAGCGTGCAGGTGCCTTCACCCTCCCTCAAACGGAGTTTGAGTGGGAGGGTCGAACGAGCGAAGCGTTGTTCGGGGAGGGGAGTTCGCGCAGCGAATCGGCTTGATCCGGCGGGTAGGCCGCTCTCCGGAAAACTCGCTGAAGGCTCGATATCCGACCCACCCAGCTGCGCCGGGCGGGTGAAGTTGTTGCTGGCAAAGATCACCAGGTGCTTGGGGCCACCACCGGTCGCCGGAAACGACAAAAGGCGACCCCGTGGAGGGTCGCCTTTTGCGAGCGTATCGATTGCGTGGGCAGAGCTTAAGGACTAGGCGCCGAATTCGACGCGGCGTGGTCCCAGTTGTTGCTGTAGGCGGGCAACAATGCTGCTGTGCATCTGGCTGACGCGACTTTCCGAAAGGTCCAGCGTAGCGCCGATCTCTTTCATCGTCAGCTCTTCATAATAATACAGAATGATGATCAGACGCTCGTTGCGGTTGAGCCCCTTGGTGACCAAACGCATCAGGTCGTTCTTTTGAACGCGACGCGTTGGGTCTTCACCCTTCTTGTCTTCCAGGACGTCGATTTCGCGAACGTCTTTGTAGCTGTCGGTCTCGTACCATTTCTTGTTCAGACTGACCAAACCGACGGCGTTGGCTTCCTGCTGCCACTTTTCCACTTCGGGAACGGTGATCTGCATGAACTCCGACAGTTCTTGAACGGTTGGCGGACGGCCGTGCTTTTCGTTCAGTTTCTTGTTCGCTTCGTTCAGCTTGCTCGCTTTGCTGCGAACCAAACGAGGAACCCAGTCCATCGAACGGAGTTCGTCGAGCATCGCACCGCGAATACGCGGAACGCAGTAGGTTTCAAACTTGACACCGCGGGAGCGGTCGAACGCATCGATCGCGTCCAGCAAGCCGAAGATACCTGCGCTGATCAGGTCGTCCAGTTCCACGCCTTCGGGCAACCGCTGCCAGATGCGTTCGCCGTTGTAGCGAACCAAAGGCATGTAGTTTTCAACCAGGCGGTTTCGCAGGTACTCATCGCGCACCTCCGGATTTGCCTTGTATTGGTCCCAAATCTCTTGGATTTCTTCTAATTCAGCTGCCGTCTTCGTTGCCATCCAAATCCTCCGTGATCTTCACCGGCACGTTTTCATATGAACCTCTCTCCGCTGCTAGCATCCATGCCGCTGACGAAAAGAAATTCAGTTTGCCCACAAACGCTATGACGTGCGGGAATTTTGTTTATCGGCTTCCATTTCGTTGAAGTGCTCAATCACCTCAGCCAAACGTTGCCTAAATCGAACTTCCACTGTTTGACATATCACTTGGTCCGCGATCGCACCGATGATGTAACCGACACCACTGGCCACGACCATACCAAACAGCCCTAACGTTACGACAGACGAAAGATCGTCGCTGTTGATAGCACCTCGTAAGGCGATCAGTCCGAGAGCCATCGCTCCGAGCGAAACCGCATACGATCGAGCCACCAGGTGGATCCTCCGACACCAGACGTTAAAGCTGTGCGATACATTCCCACAGGGGAAAGGTCGCCGCTTTACTGGTATCGTCCACATCGCGTTCACTTGTTCAGTCCGTTCGATCAGATTCTAAAAATTTTATTTTAGTGCGGGCGAGTTAAATCCGACTCTCGGAAGTTTTTGCTCGCCTATGGCATCTTTTTTGCGTAGTTTTCTAGTTTGATGGCAAGAGCAAATTGCGCGATTGCGCAGATTTTGTTGCCATCGTTGAGCCCTTCAAATTCGCCTGGCTTGCGCCACTTGCGCGATCATCCGGCGGCGGCAGCATGTCGCCATCGGAAGTCTGCGGCGGCAGCGGAAAAGCGTCATCATTTGTTTCGTTTGATTCAGCGCTTCGCAGGCCGAGAGCCAGGTCGACCAAGCGGCTTGGTTGCGGCAGATCGATGTCGTCGGGAACGTTTTGTCCCGTCGTGACGTAGCTGATCGGGGGAACGCCCGGGCCAGCAAACCGCATCAGATCGGGTTGCTGTTGGACTTCATCTAACTTGGAAACGATCACCGCACCGGGACGCAGGACCGCAAAGTTTTCGATCGCCGATTCGATCGCCGACCGGGACGACGTGGCAGACAATACTAAATGAGTTTCTTGGGGCTGGGCATGAGCCAGCAGTTTTCGGGTGACTTCCAGTTGTTGGATGTCGCGCGGGCTGCGACCCACGGTATCGATCAGGATCAGATCGACATCGCTCAGCCGAGCGATCGCCGCTCGCATTTCGTCCGCTCCCGAAACGACTTCCATCGGCAGCTGCATGACCTGAGCATATTTATGCAGTTGGTCGACCGCGGCGATGCGGAAGGTATCGATCGTGATCAGGCCGACGTTCCGTTTTTCCAGCAGCCGGAATCCGGCGGCTAGCTTGGCGATCGTTGTTGTTTTGCCAACGCCCGTGGGGCCGACTAGTGCGACGATCCGCTGTCCCTCTTGGGGAACATCGATCGGGCCGGTCGTGCGAAATCGTTTGCGGAGCGCTTGCCGCAGCACGGGGATCAGATCCTCGTCGGCCGTTGCGTCGTCGATCGGCGATTGGCTGGCGATGTATTCGGCGCTGGCCGAATCGAGTCCTTGAGCGATCAAGGCTTGGGCGACCCGCGAATTCGATTGGCTCGCGGGGGCGGTCGCTGGCGTTGGTGCGGGGCCAGTCGTCTTCGACTGTTCTAGTGCCTGAACGACCTGCGATAGCCGATTGACTTGTTCGGTTAAGTGTTGAACTTGTGGCGAGGTGGTCTGCGCCGCGGGGGCAGGCGTTGGGGGCGAATCGATCCGGCGAGCTGCTGGCGGGCTGGATGTTCGCTGGTTGACGACCGGTTTGGGTTTCAAGCCGGCGGTGACTTCGACGTGCGATTTACCAAGCAGTCCAAAGATGCCGCGATGGACGTCGCGCGTATGCAGAACCGTCGCGTCGCTACCCATCTGACGACGGATCTCGGCGAGCGCTTCCTGCAGCGTCGGGGCTTGGAAAGTGCGAATGTGCATCGTCGGTTACTCCTCGTACGGCTGGCCGAGGCGTCTGTTCGCTGTGTGGAATTGTGTACGTGTCATTATAATAATCGAAGCGATTTGGTTAGCCCTGGGCCTTCGGGTCGGTCGGTTTTTCTTTCGCCGGCGGATCGGTGACAAGGCCGATCGATTCGATTGCTGTGTCTTGAGTGATCTCGTTGTACGAAAGGATGTGGATGCGAGGCAACGACGAATTTGTCAATTGCTTCAGACCGGGGCGAATTCGTGGGCTGACCAACACCACCGGCGGATGCCCCGCCGCGGTCAGCTTTTTCAGTTCCTCACCCAATCGGTTGCAGGTGACGTCGACGGCCGCAGGGGACATGCGAATGAACAGGCCGCGATCGTTGTGTTCGATCCCCGCGGCGATCCGATCTTCGAGCGCCGGATCCATCGTCACGACGTGCAGGCGACTGTGTTCGTCTCGATATCGCGTGCTGATCGTCCGCGCCAAGCGATGGCGAACGTATTCGGTCAGCCAAACAGGGTCTTTGGTTTTGGGAGCGTAATCGCCGAGGGTCTCGAGGATCGTGGAGAGTTGGCGGATCGGGATGTCTTCGCGAAGCAGCATCTGCAGCACCTGCTGCACCTCGGCCAGCTTCATCACGCCGGGGACCAATTCGTCGACAACCGTCGGAGCCGTCTTTTGCAATTCGTCGATCAGGTGTTTGGTCGCATCGCGCGACAGCAGTTCTTCGGCGTGTCGCTTGGCGATCATCTTTAGATGCGTCGTGATCACGCTGCCCGGTTCGGCGATTCGATATCCGTAGATCATCGCTTGTTCGCGCCGCGTTGGATCGATCCAGACCGCGGGCTGGTTGTACATCGGGTCGCGCGTCTGTTGCCCTTCGATCGCTCCGGTCGTCATCCCTTGGTCCATCGCCAGCAGATGCCCGGGTTGGACCATTCCATTGGCGACCGGATTTCCGGCGATGCGAATCTCGTATTTGTAGTCGGGCATGTTGCGATTGTCGCGAACGCGGACCTTCGGCAGGATGATGCCGATGTCCGACGCGATCTGGTTGCGGATGCCACTGATCCGCTCCATCAAGTCGCCTCCCTTGGCGGGGCTGGCCAGCGGGATCAGTTCCAGGCCCAGATTGACCTCCATCGGATCGATCGCCAGTCGATCTTCGACGCGCGGTTCTTCGGGAGCCGCTTTGGCGGCGGCTTCGTCGGCCGATTGCTGCTGTTGGCGATTCTCTTTATCGATCGCCGAGCGGTTCATGACGACGGCTAGTCCGATACATCCGAGCCCGATCGTGGCCATCGGCAGGGTCGGCAGATTGGTCATCAACATGATGAACAAGAACGCGCCGGCGACTGTTAAAACGCGGGGATTACTGAACAGCTGGGTCAGGAATTCGACCGGCAGATTCGATTTTTGTGTGCTTCGCGTGACCAACAACGCCGCGGCCAACGAGATCAGCAGCGCGGGAACTTGGCTGACCAGACCATCGCCGATCGTCAATTTGGTAAAGAGCGCCGCCGCATCCGACAGGCTCATTCCCGCCTGCACGATACCGACATACAGACCGCCGATCACGTTGATTACGGTGATGATAATACCGGCGATCGCATCGCCGCGGACGAACTTATTGGCACCGTCCATCGCACCGTAGAAATCGGCTTGGTTGGTGACATCCAGCCGCCGTTGTTGAGCTTCTTTTTCGTCGATGATCCCCGCACTCAGATCGGCGTCGATCGCCATCTGTTTACCTGGCATCCCGTCCAATGCAAAACGGGCGGCAACTTCACTGATCCGGGTCGAACCCTTGGTGATCACGACAAATTGGATCACGACGATGATCACAAAGATGATCAACCCGACCTCGACCCGGTCACCCGAGACAAACTCGCCAAAACTCTGGATCACGCCGCCAGCGGCTTCCATCTGCCGATCCCCGGCTCCGGTCAAAATTAACCGAGTGGTGGCAACGTTTAGCACCAAGCGAGCTAATGTTGTGGCCAACAGGAGGGATGGGAAGACACTGAACTCCAGCGGACTGGGGACATAGACGGTGGTCAGCAGGACGATCACCGCGATCGTGATGTTCGCCGACAGCAAGATATCCATCAGCCCCGGCGGCAGCGGAACCAAAATAACTACCAAAGAGCCAATGATGCCCAGAGGTAGGATGAGGTCTCGGTAGCGAAGCAGCAGGTTCATGAATCGATTGATCGCAAACTTGGGTTCTATCGATGCCCCATTGGACTGGACTAGGAATTTTCCTAGTCGAATGACAGTCGCAAGGCGGCAGGAGAGTAGCCAATCGCTTGCCTAGGGTCCAGATCGTTTGTGATGGATTCGCGCAAGTCACATTCAGCAATCGGCTTACGTGTACCGGGATGAGGTGACGACAGCGAGGCGGCAAAACAGTTCCGAAAAAAATACGGTTTTGTTGTCGCTATTTCGTCGCTGAACGCATTAGTGGGATAGAAGACGAAACTTTTTAGTTGCACGCAGCCCTATCGGGGGGCGTGGTTTTACCAGGTTGTTTCATGTCCGCACGAATTAATTCATTGCCGATACGCCCTGAACGCGTCATGTCCGAACGGAAGCAGCGGGTGGCCCAGGCCTACCTTGAATCCCTCTACACGGGGGATGACACCGCCAGTTTCCCCGAGCGTGAGCGGGAATCGACAGTCGCAGTTCCAAGGAACCTCGCCGACGAAAAGATCTTCGACGGACCCGAGCTGCCGATCCTGGGAGCGGGTGAGCGCTTCGGCCCCTTCATGATCAAGGGGCTGTTGGGCAGCGGCGGAGTCGCCAATGTCTATCGAGCAAGCGATCGGATGGACGCAGACGTTGCGATCAAAGTGCCGCGCATCGCCAGTCCGTGGATCAACGACCTGATCGGCCGCGAGTTTCGATTGACGCGGTCGATCGCCGATCGTGGCGTGGTCGAAGTCCAGGGACTATATAACGTCGACAACATCCACGTGATCTCGCAGGAATTGATCGATGGGACGTCGATCGATAAGTGGGTTCGTCAGGGAATCCCGACGGGACAACTGCCATCGTTGGATCGCGTTTATTCGGCGATCGCTCAACTGGCTCAAGCTCTCGACAGCTTGCACAAACAAAACTATGTCCACCGCGACATCAAACCGAACAACGTTTTGGTCGACGGTTCAGGCCGGGTGAAGCTTATCGATTTTGGTTTGGCCACGCGGATCCGAACGCTCGGCAATTGGAGCAATCCCGAATTCCAATTGGGAACCTTTCGGTATCTCGCTCCCGAGATCGCACTGAGCTGCTGTCAAACGACAGCGTCGGATATCTACAGTTTCGGACGCGTCCTGTTTTATCTGTTGGCGGGCCGTTTGCCTTGCCTGGATCTGCCGTTGCAACCCGATTGGTCCGACGCGCGAATTGCGTCGCAGTTGAATCAGCAGTTGCCTTGTGGAACGCCGAGCGATCTGGTCAACCTTTGCATTGGAACCAATGCGTTTGATCCCGATCAACGTCCGTCGGCCGAGGAGATCACCGATTACTTGCAGTCAGCAACTTCCAAGCGAAAGCGGCGGCAAGCGGCGACCGCGGAATGCTTGCAAACCAAGCTGCGTCAAACGGTCAAAGCGAACTCCGCCGAAAGCGGTTTGGTCGTGCTGGCTCTCGAAGAGACCCAACAGGCATTTTTGGGCGACACCATGGATGCGCTCTCCGGAGACGACAACTATCTGGTGCTTAAAGGGCAGACTTGCGCCGGAGAGAATCTCCCATATCGGGCGATCAACCCTATCGTAAGCGAACTGGGACAGTGGTTGCAGAACTTGGATCCCTGCTTGCGTCGCGCATGGCCGCTGATGCCCGATTCCCCCGCAATCGCCGACTGGCCCATTTTGGGACTGCTCGCTTCTTCACACACGCGCTTCGCTCAGGCCACCTCTCTCAACGGGGCGAGAGAGACTGGCCTGAGCGATTTAGCGTGGCTGTTCCAAACGCTGGCCGAAGATCGCACGATCGTGCTGTGTATCGAACACCTGCAGCATGCCGACGGAGCCAGTTGGCAGTTCCTGCGACAGCTGCAAACCGTCGCTGAAAAACACCGCGTGCTGATCTTTGCATCGGTCGACGCCAACGACGCGGTGGCGATGAAGCAGGTTCAATCGATGGTGTCGGCGGACAACATCCACGCGATCTAACGCGATCTGTCCGAGTTGCGTTCGGCCGATTGTTTGCGGCCGACCGACTGTTGAGTTCGACCGACAGTTAAGTTCGACCGACGATGGTATGTCGGTCGATTGGCAGAGTGCAGATCCTGTCGCTAAGCGACCTAAGATCGCTGCAACATTCTCTGGCGTGGCGATGCCGGCTTCGCCATCGGGGATCCAGAATCCGGATCCGCGAGCATCGATTAGTTGTTGCTGGCTAGATACAGTCGGCTGTTTCTCAGCAGCGAACCTTTTTCGAAGTCGATGTTTTTCAACGCGACGGCGTATTCGGTCTTCGCGGTGAAGTAGCTTGTTTGGGCGTCGCTGAGTCGACGTTGGGCATCCAACAGTTGTTCCAGATTGACCGGCAGCCCTGCCCTTCGGTTGGCTTCGAGCGTTTCGACGGCATCGGCTGCGGCGAGGAAGCGGTTCATGTTGGTCTGCGTTTGCTGAAACGCGCGATCCGCTTCGGCAACCATGGCTGCCAAGTCATGGGTCACGCGCCGCGATTGTTCGGTGAGGATCGCTTGTTCGCGGGCCAGTTGCAGCTTTGCATTTTGCACCGCCGCGTGCGCCTGGCGGAATCCGACCGGCAGCGACAGTTCAAAACCGGCTTCCCATTCCTGGAAGTCGCCGCTGCCGAGATCGCGGAACGCGGAATCGTTGCCGATCCAGTTCTTGTCGAGTCCGCGATAGCGATAGCGGCCGATCATATCTAATTGTGGCAACAGGAAGTTTTTCGCAGCGAGCAGTTCCAATCGGCGTCGTTCGACAACCAACCGCTGCTTTCTGAGTTCCACGCGCTGGCGAAGCGCTTCGGCGGCGATCGAATCCCAATCGAAGCGAATCGGTGCGGCGACCGGTTCATCGCTGGGCCGCAGCAATTGTTCGCCACGTTGCGGCAGACCGATCATCAACCGCAACTTCCGTTCGGCGGCTTGCACACCGCCGACACCGGCGAATACACCGCCTTGGGTTCCGCTGCCCGATTCGGTCCGCTGCGTCGCTTTGCCAGCAATCGCATCTTCTAGTTCCGATTGGAAACGATAGTACTGCTCGCGAGCAAGTGCTTCGGCAGCACCGGATCGCCGGTTGGCAACCTTCTGCGCTTCGTAGTTCAACCACGTTTCGCGACTCTTCTCCAACGCAAAGTGTTTGGCGTCGAAGTCGCGGTAGGCGAAGTAGAGATCCCAATACGCGTTGGTCACATCGCTAACAAAACGACGCAACGCGAGTTCGAATTCCATGTCGTTGATGTCGCTGTTGACCTTCGCGATCAAGATCCCGTTATAGACACCGGGCCCGCCGCCGGGGCCGGCGATGCGATTGAAAGTCAATCCGCCGCCTTGCAACAAGGGCTGCCTGATCTCGCCCTCGAGTTGTTGTTGCCAAGCGCTGGGAGTGATGTTGCCGGTCGCGTTGTTGGCGTCGTAGTCGGTGATGCTGCGAAGCGCGAATTCGGCTCCCGTCGCACTTCGCTTGCTCAATTGAGCGATGTAGTCGTGGCGATCCTGAATGAAGACGTTTGATCCGCCGCCGAAGAAGCGGTTGTTGAAACGGCGGTCGTTGTTCTGGAACGTGGCCAGTACATCCAGTTGTGCGTCGAACGCACTCAACGCTCCCTCGATTCCAAACCGTGGATCGGTCTGCTGCAACGGGCGACTTTGTTCTGTCACGACGAGATCGGGAGACCGCATGATCGTGGCTCCCAGTTCTCGCATCACTTGCGTGCTGGAGAGGGCCGTCGACAACGCTTCTTCCAGCGTTATCTCCCAATATTGGATCTCGTTGCCCGACTTAAAGTCTTCCAACGTCAACGGACGCGTATCCGCTGTGTGCTCGATGCTACCAGCATTTCCGGTGTCGACACGACACATCACTGCATCGACATCGGTCGTGTCGTGGCATATCGTTTGGGACGCTTGATGATACGTGCGACAACCGGCGGCGGTTAGAGCCAGCATCGCAATCGCCCACGCCCACACCAGGATCTGCTGGTCCGCTCGCTGTCGGTGCGATTGTGTGATGCAGGTTTGGTGGTGCTCAACCATGGTGCAACCAAATGCCCAACTGGGGTGCCAACGGAAAATACAACGTCGCTCATCTCCATTGGTCGTTCCGATGGCAGTATCAAATCCATTCGAACCGCTGCGATTCGCACAACCGGTCCGAGTTCGGGGCTGCACCAATGGTGCAATCGGACTAATCGGTCGATTCGCGGCAATCGGCAAAGTTTGCCAACTCGGTCGACTAGGCCGCCGGCTGTGTAATCGATAGTCCCGATGTATCGGCTGTATCGTTGGAGTGATCCAAATCGAAGCGGTTTTATCGCCGCCATCGCCAAGGCCTGCCGATCGCTTGATAGCATGAAGGCTTGGGAAACTTCTTTATGCATGATTTCAAGACAACCGATGATCTGCTGCCGCATCCGCATGTGGAGCGTTTCTTTGCGCAGGTCGATCGAATCTGTGCCGCCGGCGATGACGCGCCACCGTTGTTTCCCGATTTGATCGATCGCTTGATAGCCGATGGGATCGTGGCGTCCGCTGCCTTTTGGTGCTGCGAGCTGGGGCAGACCACTTTGTCGGCGCGGTCGCCCGCTTGGCAGCTTCCGCTGCCCCATCCATTGCCCGATCTCTTGTCGCAAACCGCGGTAGGAGCGGCGGCGTCGATCGTACTGAACGCACCCGATGCCAGCGAAACCGCGACCGCTGGCCAACGCATCGCGACCGTTTATCGTGGCGGTTCCGAAGCGTTGTTGATTCTCGATGCGATGGTTCAGCCGGCGGCGTCACCGGCCGCGCTGCGGCAGCGTCAGGAATTGCTCGAAGGTTTTGCAGAGCTGGCGGGCAACCGCTGGGTTCGGGATCGCTTTGAAGCGTTGTCGCTTCGCCGCGACCCGCGCGATCCCCGGCAAGCGATGCTCGATCTCGTTGTCGACGAATCCAAGTCGATCGACGAAGCGACGCGTGAGCTAGCGAATCTGCTGTTAAATGCGACCGATGTCGATCGCGTCAGCTTGCTGCAATACCAAGCGGGCGCGACCCGTTTGCTGGCGTTGGCTCCGGCGGGAAAGATCGATCGCCGATCCGTATTGGTCCGTCAACTGACGTCGCTCGTGACGCAAGTCGCCGCCGGTGACGGGACCCTCGCCTATTCGATGGGTTTGCCATCGGACGACGCCCCGCAGGAAAGCTTGCTGCAATTCATCGACGAAGCGGAGAGTCGGCAGGTTGAAGTTCAGATGGATCAGTCGCGGTTGCAAGCCAATCCGACGGCGATCGTTCTGGAACGTTTCACCGTCGATCCGGCGTCGATGTCGCGCGATCGCGGGCTGGCATTGCAGGCGTTGCCCGTTCTGCGGCATTTGCTCGACCAGCACAACAGCGGTTTCCGGCGGCTGCTGAATCGAGTTCGCCACGCGTCGCCGGCGCGAAACGCAGCGATCGCCTCGCTTGTCGGCGTGGTGATGTTGCTGGCATTGCTGTGCATCCCTAGCGACTTCTGGATTCCCGTCGATGGCCATCTGCATCCGGTCGCCTCGCGAGGTGTGTTTGCGCCCGGGGAAGGTGTGATCGACAGCTTATACGTCGTCGATGGAGCCGTTGTTGCCGAGGGAGACAAGTTGTTGTCGATCCGTGATCCTCAGTTGGAACTGCGCGGTAGCGAATTGGACGGACAGATCGCAACGCTAAAGTCGCAGCTGGCGTCGGCTCAGGCAGCTCGCGGGCAAGGCGTCCGCGATGCGTCGCGCACTCGCAGCGGCGATCTTTCGGCGCAAGAACAAGATCTGGAGATGCAGTTGGCTGGGCTGCAGCGGCAACGCGAGTTGGTCTCGAAACATCGGCAGCAGCTGGACGTCGCAAGTCCTTTGGCCGGCACGGTGCAACGCTGGGATATGGAGCGTGAGTTGCGAGATCGGCCGGTCGCGCATGGGCAACATTTGTTGGACGTGATCGACGCCGATTCAGCTTGGGAATTGCGGTTGGATGTTCCCGATCATTTGATCGGTTACGTACTTGCTGCTCCACAAGACGATCCGTTGCCGGTCGAGTTTCGGATTCGCAGCGCACCGCAAGACGTCATGCCCGCTGTCGTGCGGCAGATCGCGGAATCATCACAGGTCGATGCACAGGGGCAGACGAGTGTCTTGGTCGCCGCTGGAATCGGTGACGAAGCGTTGCACGATCCACGGATTGGTGCGGGAGTGGTCGCGAGGATCTATTGCGGACGACGTTCGTTGGCGTTTGTCTGGTTTCGCGAGCTGATCGAATTTTGTCAACGCAGTTTCTACTTTTAACGGAGACGATCGCAATGGTCTCATTTCATCGACGCTATCTGTGCAGCGTTTGTTTGGCTCTGCTCGGGGCGTCGACACTCCCGGCGGGCGATCCGCTGGTGTTGCAGCGTGTGTTTGTCAAACGGATCGCCGACGTCGAACTCGCCGCTCCCAAAGCGGGTCTGCTGGCCAAGGTCTCCGTTGCCGAAGGGGCTTCGGTTTCCAAGGACCAGCCGCTGGCGAAGCTGGATGATCGGAACGCTCAAATCGATCTGCAGCGCGCGAAGATCGAATACGAAGTGGCGGTGCAGGAACTCAGCGATCGAGCGGAGATCGAATTGGCGCAGAAGCGACTCGAAGCCGCTGAGCAAGCGCGAAAGCAATTTGCGATTGAAAACGATGCCGCGCATCGGCTTGCCGAAAATCGGTTAGCTGTCCAAGCGACGGAGAAGTCGGCAGCGGTTGCAAAAAATGAACTCGATCGCGCACAACACGCTCGCAACGAGTTTGCCGATAGTGTTTCCGAATCGGAGATCGAAGGTTTGGCACTCACTTATCAGCAGGCGGAACTCGAGTCGCAGCAGGCAGAGTTTCAACGCCAACAGGATCTGCTGGCTGCTAACGCGTCGGACGAAGCGCTGCTGTCGCATCGTTTGGCGGCGGAGCAGGCGTCGATCGAATTGCAGCAAACCAAGACCGATCTGCAACTGGCGCGATTGAACGCGGACCTCTATCAAAATGCGCTCGATGCGGCGCAGCTGCAACTGGCTCAGCATCAGGTGCAGGCTCCGTTCGACGGTGTTGTGGTCGAACTGTATCGGCAGCAGGGGGAATGGGTGAAGCCGGGCGATCCGATCGTGCGGGTGCTGCGCTTGGATCGGTTGCGTGTCGAAGGCTTTCTGCCGACCCACTTGCTGCGGAGCGATCTGGTTGGTTCGCCAGCCGAGATTCACGTCGTTGGATTTGCCAAACAGTCGCTGGTCTTTCAAGGAGAGGTTTCGTTTGTCTCGCCCGAAGTCGACGCGGTGAACAACGAGGTTGCGATCTGGGCAGAATTTGATAATCCCGAACTGCTGGCCTGGCCGGGAATGCAAGGGACGCTCACGATCCACTTGCCCTTGCCCGATACCGCAGGCAAATCGCCACAATCGGATACTGAAGAGACACCGCAGCAGTGAGCCAATCGATGAATCAAGTTGCGTTTCCACAACCGCTGGCGTCAACGCCGCGGTTGGTGCTGCGCAACGATTTGATTCACCGTCGCTTGCAGATGGGCGACCGCACGCTATGGGTGACCAAAGATCCGATCGCGGGCGATTTCTTCTATTTCAGCGAACGCGAATACACGCTGCTGTCCGCGTTGGATGGTCGATCACCCGACGCGATCGCCGCCGATTATCGGCGGCATCACGGCAACGATGTCTTATCGCCCGATGGTCTGGTTGCGTTTCTGGCGGAGGTCCAACGCAGCGGTTTGTTGCGTGGGACGACCACCACGCCGGAAAGCGAACCGCCGGCCGCGGCGCGTTCGCAAGGTGGATTTGGCGGGGGGCTGATGTCGCCGTTGGCGATCCGTCTGCCCGGCGTTAATCCCGACAGGTTGTTGGATTTTATCGAACCGAAAACTCGCTGGATCTTCGCCCCGCTGACGCTTTGGCTGGCAGTGCTTTGGATGGTTTTGGGGGCGGTGATCGTCGGTTTGCGAGCGGAAACGTTTTTTCTCGAGCTTCGTCAATCGCAGGCCTGGGCCTCGGCAGGGATGATGGGAGTTGTGATCGTGGTGATCGCGCTCACGAAGATCGTGCACGAACTGGCCCACGCGGTGACGTGCCGGCGCTACGGCGGTTCGTGCACCGAGATCGGGCTGATGTTTTTGGTCATGATTCCCTGTTTGTACTGCGACGTTTCCAACGCTTGGCTGCAACCGCGACGAAGCCGAAGGATCGCGGTCTCGGCGGCAGGAATGTTCGCGGAACTTTGGATCGCCGCAACCGCGGCGGTGTTGTGGTCGATCACGATCGACGGCCCGCTGCACTGGACCTGTTTGTCGATCGTTGTGGTCTGCAGCGTCAGTACGCTGTTGTTTAATGGCAATCCGCTGATGCGATACGATGGCTATTACATCCTCTCGGATCTGTTGCGGATTCCCAACTTGGCGTCGGAGAGTTCCGCGGCGATGATGCGACGCACCAAGCAATTGCTGACGGGGATCGTTCCGGCGGATCGCGGCAAGGGATCCGAACCGCTGTTGATAGGATATGCGATCGCGAGCCTTGTCTATCGATTAGTGGTGATCGGTGCGATCCTGTTTGCGATCCACAAACTCGCAATCGCCTATCACCTGCAAATTCTCGCCTGGATGGTGACCGCGCCGATGTTGTTTGGTTTGCTTCGTGGCAGTTGGCGTCAGGTCGGTACGCTACGGCTTTCGAATTGGGAGCGGCGAGCGATGCGACGCGGACGTGTTGCGATCGTCAACCTGCTGGTGATCCTTCTGCTTGCGGCTGGATTATTGATTCCTTGGCCTCAGCGGATCGTGTTGCCGTTTATCGCCAAAGTCGGCGACCAACAAGACGTCTATATCGCCCAGCCTGGCAGCTTGATGTCGGTTGTCGCCGAGGGGACGCGGGTGAAGCGAGGTGATGCGATCGCCAGCCTGCGAAATCGCGAGCTGGATCTGGAGTTGGAATCGCTTGCCGCCGAGGAGACCACGCTGGAACAGCGGTTGGATCGCGTGGCATCGCTGCGCAGCGAAGATCCGACGGCCGCTGCGCAAATACCGGCGCTGCGAGAGTGGATCGCAGCGATCAAAGAAAAGATCGCGCTGCGAAAACGAGAACAAGCCGCTCTGCAGGTCGTCGCGCCGCGCGACGGGATGGTGTTTGCAGCCGCATCGCCTGGTGAATCGGCAACCGCAGCGGGGGGCGACGCCGGCTGGACCGGTTCGCTGTTGGATGATCGCAACCTCGGTTGCTTCCTGACGCGTGGAACTCATCTGTGTTCGATCGGATCTCCCGACGAACGAACCGTCGCGCTCTTCGCCTCGCACCGCGAGATCGGTTTCATTCGACTAGGACAGACGGTGGAATTACATCGGCTCGGGGCTCCCGGTGCCCGCGTGTCGGGCATCGTGACGCGGATCGATGCACAACCGGTCAGCCAGCTGCCGCATGAGCTGGTTGTCAATCAATTGGTGTCGGTCGAACCCAACGCCGGAAGCGGCGACCAGCCGATGGAGCCGACTTACCAAGTCGAGGTCGCGTTGTCGGATGTTGACCAGCCGCTGCGGCTGCGCGCGACCGGCAGCGCGCGAGTCCACGTCGGCTACCAATCACTGCTGCAACGTCTGTCGCGGTTTCTCGCCGATTCGCTGCGGTTTGAACTGAATCCCTGACCACCGCTGCAGCGACAAGCGATCTGGGATGCTGTCGGGGGGCGAGCTCCGCCGCGTGATTCGCTCGCGCTGCCCGAGCTGTAGGCGTGCGTGCTTTTGTTCTGGGCAGGGATTCCCTCAGGGCACACTTGTGTGACGGATTGTCTCGCCTTAAATGGCAACCATTTCATCTCCGATCAATTTGCGTAATGGTGGATCGGGTGCCTTCGTTTGCAGTGTTTTCTAATGCGGCGCGTTTTAATGGCGACGTTGACTTGATGAATTATGCAAAGTTGGCGGCTGCTTTTTAGCGATTGTTCGGCGTTTGGCATGTCAGCTGCAATAGTGAAAACGCAGTCGCGTGGGGCTCGGAAAGCTCCTTCCGATAGATCGGCGGTACTGTTCGGAGCCGTAAAACCCTCGGGGATCAAAAACAACTTTCGCGTCATATATAAGACGCTGATTCGATTCGATTATGAGTTCGGTACTGGGCGTCCGGTGAGTAGAGGTGTTGTTTATGGCGTCGGCCAATCGGTTTGGTGTGACTGTATCTGCTCGGGGTAGAGAAAGGTAGAGACAAGATGACTAGCTTTGTCGAACTGACGGGGGTGGGGAAGACCTATCAAGAGCCGCATGGTCGTGCGGTCATCGTCGAAAATTTTGATCTCAACATCGCCAAGGGGGAGTCTGTTTCTCTGCTGGGCGGATCCGGTTGCGGCAAGAGTACGATCCTGACGATGGTGGCAGGTTTGACCGCCATCACCGATGGCGGCATTCTCGTCGACGGTCATGGAGTTCACGGTCCTGGACCCGATCGCCGCGTGATCTTTTCGTCCCCCGGTCTGCTGCCGTGGATGACGGTGTTCGACAATGTGATGCTTTCGGTTCGGCAGGCCTGCCCCGAGGAGAGTGTCGAACAATGGCGGGCATCCGCCGACGACTATCTTGTCCAACTTGGACTCACCGCCACGCGAGATCGCAAGGCGATGACGCTCTCCACCGCGGCGCAACAGCGCGTTGGGATCGCCCGTTCGTTGGCGCTGAATCCTAAGATCTTGCTGTTGGACGATCCCTTCGATCAACTGGATTCCAAGGCGCGCCGAGAGCTTCAGGATGTGCTGTTGGATCTACAGGGACGCCATCGATTGACAACGTTGATGATCACGCGCGACGTCGAAGAGGCGTTGATTCTCAGCGACCGCGTCGTTCTGATGACCCACGCTCCCAAAGCGACAGTCGGTCGAATCATCGACGTTCCGTTTTCCCGTCCACGCTCGCGGACTGCATTGATGAAAGACGCTCGCTATCTCGAACTGCGACAGCAAATCAAAGCGTTCCTCGACGAAGAGGAACGCAACTGCGCCGCTTGATTGGCTGTAGAACCGCAGCGATCGATTTCCTCTTCAAACGGAAGTCAGCTTTCGTCTATCGCGGTTGGCATTGTTGAAACAGCTTCAGCGCAGCAACGGTCATCGGCACGTTATGGACTCGCAGAATGTGCATCCCTGCCGCGGCCATCGCTAGCGAAACGCCAACGGTTCCGGCGTCGCGAAGGATCAGATCGTCGCCGGTCTGTTTGCCGATAAAACCTTTCCGCGAGTGCCCGATCAAAATCGGCACGCCCAGCTTTAGGAACTCGGACACGCCCCGCAATAACTCGATGTTGTGTTCGTGCATCTTGCCGAAACCGATGCCTGGATCGAGACAGATCCGCTGGGCTTCGATCCCGTGATCCAGGCACTGCTGTTTGCGGTCTGCCAAGTATTGATAGATCTCATGCACGACGTTGTCGTAACGCGGATCGTCTTGCATCGTTTGGGGAGTCCCCTGCATGTGCATCGCGCAGACTGCCACCGCGTTTCGCGCGGCGACGTCGAACATCTGCGGATCGCCTTGCAGGCCGGAGACGTCGTTGATGATCTCCGCTCCCGCATCGATCGCCGCTTGGGCGACAACCGCTTTGGATGTGTCGATCGAGATCGGGCATGACAGCCGCCCTTGCAGCTGTTGGATCACCGGAACCACGCGTCGCAGTTCCTCGTTGGCATCGACCGCGGGAGCATACGGACGTGTGCTTTCGCCACCGATATCGATGATCCCGGCCCCGGCATCCTCCATCGCCAACGCCGCGTCGACTGCCGCAGTGCAATCGGCCAGCCGCCCGCCGTCGGAGAAGCTATCGGGAGTCGCGTTCAAGATTCCCATCACTACGGGAGTCGATTCGAAGGTGATCGAACGCTTGGGCAGTTTCCAGATCGGCGGCATGGTCGGTTCCAACAAAAAGAAAGCTCCGCGATCGGGAATCGCGGAGCCGTGTAGGACAGGACTGGAGGTCGGCGGACGATTATTCGTCGGTTGCCTTTTTGACAGCGTCAGCAGCTTCGTTGACCTTCTTCTTGGCAGCGTCGGTGGCATCGCCAGCCGCTTCTTTGACTGCTTCAACTGCTTCGCCGGTCTTTTCTTTGACAGCTTCAACCGCGTCGCCGGCGGTCGCTTTAGCAGCTTCCATCGTGTCGGCAGCAGCGTCGCCAGCCTTGTCAGCACCTTCTTCAGCGTGATCGGCCATATCGCCAACCGCTTCTTCGGTTGCGGTCGATGCATCGTCCTTCATCTTGGTCGCGTCTTCGCAACCGACAACCAAGAACATCATCATCAGCGACGCACACAGCAAACTTACACGTAACATCGTCTTCACCTTCTTTACACAACGGAATTTTGTTGAAATTCGAATCCGTTCACGCCTTAAGACTCTCCGTAGTCCCCTAAATAGATTTTCCTTAACAATAGGTTAACGCGATAGGGGGCAAACCGAACCGCTTAGTAAAGTTTCTTCCCGAATACTTTCACCATCCTGCGTATCTAGCCGGATATTGTTCACAACGCTTACGATCGGCAGATCCCTAACGCCTGGTTGTGCCCGGTTATTGCTAGAGCCAGTCGGGAAGGGAGCGTTTATTTTGCCAGGCGGTCCTCTTTTCTCCAGCTTCACTTGACGGGCGTTAGCGAACCGGTTTACGGAGGTCGTCGATAAACCGTTTTGAATCACGAGTTCCGGAAACGCCGTCGCATGTCCGAGCAAAAGTTACGCTTCCCGATCCTCTGCATCGGCCTGATCACGATGCTGTCGGGCTGTCGCGTCGGAACCGGTGTGCACGTCTGGCAGCCGCCGCTGGCCGCAAATGCCGCGGGCAAACGCATCGCCGTCGCGCCGCCGGTCGGTCCGCGGGCGTTGGCTGGTGAGTTGTCCCAGTCGATCGCCAGAGAGCAACCCAAGTTGCCGCAGCGAGCCGAACTCGTGTCGCAATATGAACTGTCGCAGTCCGACGCGATCCAGTTGGTCTCGTTCGACGGTCGGGCGCCGAGCGATCTGGCTCTATTGCCGGTGGCCAAGCAAGCTGGGCTCGATTTTTTGTTGGTCGGCGAAGTGCTGAACGATCCCTTTGGTGACAGCCGCCAACCGTTGGCTCACGACGATCCCGATTTCCAATTCAAGTTGGGGCAGTTTTTACAGAGCCGCGACGACGACCAGATCCTGGCTTTTTCGTGGCGGGTGATCGATGTCGAAAACGGGCAGACGGTCTGGGCGAATCCGATGTCGGTCTCCAAAGCGTTCGTCGATCGGACCTACCCCGATCTGGCCGGGCAACAAACTTCGCTCAGCCAGCAATTGCAAGCGGCGGCGGGACGCGAAACCTGGAAGTTGTTTGCTCCTTTTGTCGATCAATATCAGACGGAACTTGCGGTTCCCTGGATCTCGTTGGGAGCCAAACAGACGCGTGAGGGAAATCGATACGCTTTGGAGGGAGAATGGCAGCAGGCCGAAGCCTGTTGGCGGCAGGTGTTGGCGGAGCATCCGCGGCAGCTTGCGGCACTGCACAATTTGGCGGTCGCCGCAGTCGCCCGACAGGACTATGCCGAAGCGAGACGTTTGGCGACCGAAGCCCTTTCCAAGCGAGATTCCCGGCTGTTTCAAGAGACCTTGGTTTGGGTAGAAGCCCGCCAGCGGGAGTATCACCAGGCGTTTGGGCTGCCCGATCCGGTGGGAGGTTGGACCTACCAAGCATCCCGGCCAGCAGCGGTTTCGCTTGGCAGCGACAGCCGCGGCAAATCGCAATTGTCGGCGACTGACTGAAACTCAGCAGCGGCGGTATAAAATGGAACGGTATCTGCACCGCATTTGCCGCAACGCGATTCCTTTTGCTATCAGAAACTTCTCTTAAATATGACACAGCCTCTTTCATCCGTTCGCTGGCCCGCTGAGTGGGAACCGCAAGACGCACTCTGGCTCTCCTGGCCGCACAATCGCGAGACCTGGCCGGGGCTGTATGAACCGGTGCCGAAGGCCTTTACCAACCTGGCCCGGCAGATCGCATTGGCGACGCCGGTCCGCGTTTTGGCCGGATCGGCCGTGGCTGCCGAAGCGGATCAGGTGCTGCGAGGGATCTCCAATCTGGAACTCGTCGACGTCGAGACCAACGATTGCTGGATCCGCGATTATGGACCGACCTTTGTCCACGCCGCCGACGGTTCGCTGGCTGGCGTCGATTGGCGATACAACAGCTGGGGCGGGAAGTATCCCCCTTGGGATCGCGACGCCGCAGCAGCTGAAAAAATCCTAAAGCAGATCGGCGTCAAACGGATTCCGTCGACGCTCTGTCTCGAAGGTGGAGCGATCGAAACCGATGGCGCCGGGCGGTTGCTGCTGACTCCCGATTGCGTCCTCACCGACACGCGGAACCCCGGCGGCGACAAGGCTCAGGTCGAAGCAGAGCTCTCCGAAAAGCTGGGCGTACGCGAATTCATCTGGCTCACCGGCGGTGGTCTGATCGGCGACGATACCGATGGCCATATCGACCAGTTAGCCCGGTTTGTCGATCCCGAAAACCTGGTGATCGCATCGTGTGAGCCGAGCGATCCGAACTACCCGGCTCTCGAAGCCAATTACCAGCAACTGGTGCGTTGGGCGGACGAAGCCGACGGGAATTTCCAGATCCATCGGCTGCCGATCCCCGCGCCTCGCGACGTCGATGGACAGCGGGTGCCGGAATGTTATTGCAATTTTTTGATCAGCGGGCCGCAGGTGCTGGTGCCGACCTTTGCCGATCCCGAATCGGATCGGCGAGCGGTGGCGATCCTCCGCAACCTGATGCCCCAACATGACGTCGTGCCGTTGGATGCCTCATCGCTCAGCTGGGGGCTTGGAGCGTTTCATTGCATGAGCCAACAACAACCTCGCCCGCAGGTGCCGAACTAAAATTGAAGCGGAACCGGCTCGCTTCGTCCTCCGCTGATAGAGGGGCGTCGCAACCGGATGATTCGTAAACTAAGCTTCCTTATACATCGTTGAACGATGCTCTGGGGGGGTGGAGACATACGCCGTGGTTCGCTGGCCAACATGTGCCGGTGTTTTTCCTCGTTTCCCAAAAAGTGAAACCTTGAATTTTTCATCACGCTCGGGATCGCAGAAACGACTTCGTCACAACGCGCTGCGTCAGCCGCGGCGTTTGCGGGCTGAGCAGTTGGAGTGTCGCCGACTGTTGGCGGTCGCTGAAGGGACGCCCTACGAATTCAGCACGAAGTTCGACGCTTCGGCGCTTGTCGGTTCGGTCAGTGGATCGGTCCAGTGGGGCGATGGTAGCACGTCGGCGGCAACGGTTTCATCGATCAACACCAACGGTCCGCTGACCGCAGTGATTCGGTACGACTACGACACGCGAGGCTTCTTCACCACCGCGCGGCGAGCGTTGCTGCAATCCGCAGTCGATGCGATGGTCGAACGTCTGAACGATTCGTTGGACGCGATCACTCCCAGTGCCAGCAACACTTGGACGGCGACATTCGCAAATCCGTCGGACCGCACCAAACAAGTATCGATCAAAAATCTCAACGTCAAAGCAAACGAGTTGATCATCTACGCCGGCGCTCAACCGCTGCCGGGCTCGCAATTGGGTGAAGGTTCGTATGGCGGCTACTCCGCGTCGGGAACGCAGAGTTTTCTCAACAGCGTCGCCACGCGTGGTCAGTCCGGGGCCGCGGGCACCAAACCAACCGACTTCGGTCCTTGGGGCGGTTCGATTACCTTCGATAGCGAGATCACCGATTGGTATTTCGGCAGTGACATCGACGGGATTCAGCCGGGCGAAGTCGATTTCGTTTCGGTGGCGATGCATGAAGTCGCGCACATCTTAGGATTTGGGACATCGGCAAGTTGGAATCAGTTGGTCTCCGGTGGAGGCTTCGCCGGGGCCAAGTCGCGAGCTGCCTACGACGGCAGTGGCAACGTGCCACTCAGCGGTGGACACTGGGCCGCGACAGTCACCGACGCTGGACAAGCGACACTGTTGGATCCCATTCTTTCACGCGGCGTGCGAACCTATCCGACGGCGCTCGATTGGGCCGGGTTGGATGATCTCGGTTGGACGTTGGCCAATCGTCAGGTCACCGTCAGCGGCAGCCACGTGTTTGCTGACAACGCAACCTATGACGTCGATGTTGTGCTCAAGGGGAGCCGCATCGGTGAGCTCTCCAAATCGCTATCGGCTTCGGTGACCAACGTAAAGCCGACGTTGGAGGTCAGTGGAAATTTGACAGCAACCGTTGGCCAGTCGATCTCGATCATCGATATTGGGAAGATCAGCGATCCTGGGTTCCGCAACAACGCCAACAAGACCGACGAAACATTTACTTACAGCATCGATTGGGGCGACAATTCGGGGGACGACAGCGGCGACGCGACGATCGACCGCGTGGGCAATTCCTCGCGGACCACGTTGGCCTCTTTTAACGCCAGTCACATCTACACTTCCAGCGGTACGAAAACCGTACGTGTTACCGTCACCGATGACGATGGTGGCAACGCGACGCAAAATTTTCAGATCGTCGTCGGCCTTCCCCCTGCCCTGTCGTTGGCGGTGAATCGGAAATCGATCAACGAAGACTCCGGGAGCGGCGCGGCGGAGTTGACTGTCTCGCGAGGGACCGCGTCGACTGCCGCGGCTCAAGTGATCTTGCTCTCGAGTTCGGACGTCTCCGAAGCGCAGGTGCCAACTTCGGTGACGATTCCCGCCGGTCAGTCGAGCATCGTCGTGGCGGTCAACGCGATCGACGACGCGTTGTTCGATGGCGATCAGGAAGTGCGGTTCACGGCTTCGGCAAGCGGGTTTGAACAGGAGAGCGTCGGCTTAATCGTCAAGGATGCCGAAGCGATCACCGCGTCGTTCAGCACGCCCGATATCGCCGAAGACGAACTGTCCGGCGGGCTGGCTCTGACCGTGCGACGCTCGAACACCGATACGCAGTCGCCGGTAACCGTTAAGATCGCCGGCGACCCGAACGGGACCTTGGGGATGGGAGCGACAGTCACGATCCCGGCCGGCCAGCAACAGGTGGTGCTTCCGCTGACTGTCGAAGACGACACGCTTCAGCAGGGACCGCGGACCTTCGAAATGAACTTCTCCGCCACGGGATATCTGAGCGGTTCGACGCAGCTGGTGATCCGAGACGATGAACCGGCGTATTACCAAAACCCCGACAACCCCTTGGATGTCACCGGCGATTCGTTTGTCACGCCGTTGGATGCGCTGCGGATTCTCAACAGTCTAAATCTCAACGGCGGTGCTCGTCGTCTCGACCCCGCGACCGAGCCGCTGGGGAGAAGCTTTTTGGATACCAACGGCGATTATCAATTGACGCCGCTGGATGCCCTGATCGTGATCAACGGGATCGCGAGTCAGGCGGCTGCCGAGGCGGCGCCAGCCGCTGAAGAACGCGACGAAGCGGTCTGGGGCGTCGATGTCGATTGGCTATTGGATTTGGAATACCGCGATCGCTAAAGCTCTCCCATTGCACCGTTCCTAAATCGGCAATCCAGGGTTAGCATATACCGGCCGGGGCTTTCGAGGGACTTTTATCCATATCCAATTGCCAGACGCTATGAACGACGATCCAACGGAGTCTGAATCGAAGACGCGCGAGCGACCTGAAGAGGCGAGTTTGCGGCGGCGGTACGAGGAACTAGCCGAATTGGCTGGTTCGTTGGCCCACGAGATCAAGAATCCGTTGAGCGTGATCCATATGAATTCGGAACTGCTCAGCGAAGAGATCGCGGAGTCCGATTCGCCGATCCGCCGTCGAGCGCTCGACAAGGTTGAGATCATCCGCCAGCAGTGCCAGCGGATGGAGAACCTGTTGCGAGATTTCCTCCGCTTCGCCCGCTTGCAGTCGGTCGAACTGACCCCAGGCAGTCTGAACGACCAGATCGATCGCGTGCTTCGCGCCTACCAGGCCCAAGCCGATCAATCGGGCGTCGAGATCCTCCGCTATCTGGACAACGATGCCCCCAGCGTGATGATCAACAGCGACGCGTTGCAGGCGGCGCTGATGAACCTGGTGAAAAACGGGCTCGAAGCGATGGAGGATGGCGGCCAGTTATTGGCTCGCACCTACACGACCAAAAAGACGGTGGCGATCGATCTGATCGACACCGGTTGCGGGATGGATGACAACACGATCCTGCACATGTTTGAACCGTTCTACAGTTCCAAAAATGGCGGCTCGGGGCTGGGCCTGCCGACCGCCAAGAAGATCATCGAAGCCCACGGCGGGCGGATCTCGTTGCAGAGTGAAGTCGGCCGCGGGACGAAGTTCACGATCGAGTTTCCGATGCCGCCGCGGTTGCTGCAATAACAACGTCGTCGGCGTCTACTCTTCAAACGCTCGCACGCGGTGGTTGATCGTGTCACCGATATAGACGACTCCCGCCGCATCGACGCAGATTCCATGAGGCCGGTCCAGTTGAGCTTCGGTCGCTGCCGCGCCGTCCCCTGCTCCGCCGCGGTGCTTTGGCCCTTTGCCCGCGATCGTGGTGATCACGTTCTTCTTCAGATCGATCTTGCGGATCGTTTGGTTTTCGGTGTCGACCACGACGACGTTCCCATCGGGATCGACAGCGACGCCCTTGGGCCCGTTGAAGGTCGCTTGCAGCGGATCGCCGCCGTCGCCGCTGAAGCCCGATTTTCCGGTCCCCGCGACGTGCGAGAGCTTCTGCGTCGGCAGATCCAACCGCCACACGCTGTGCCCTTCACGCAGCGCGATCCACAATGTATCGCCGTCGATAAACAGAGCTCGCGGCCCAACCATCGAACTGTTTGCGTCGGCCTTGCCCGCCTTGGGCAACTGTTTTTTGCCGTTGCCGATGAAGGTGTCGACGACGCCCGATTCCAGGTCGATGCGACGAATCCGGTGGTTGCCGATATCGGCCACGTACAAGCCGCCACGGTGATCCAACGCGATGCTGTGCGGACGCGAGAACATCGCCTCGGTCGCCGGACCGCCATCGCCTGAAAAACCTTGCTTCCCCGTTCCCGCGATCGTTTCGATCTTGCCCGTCTTGGCGTCGACGCGGCGGATCACGTGATTCATCATCTCGACGAAATACATGTTGCCGTCGCGGTCGAAGCGAACTTCGTACGGTTCGTTTAAATTGGCGTCGGTCGCCAGTCCGCCATCGCCGCTGTAGCCTTTGTCGCCGGTCCCGGCGACGGTGGTCAGTTGCCCCGTTTTGCGATCCAGTCGCAGCACGCGGTGGTTGCGAACCTCGGTGATGTAGAGTGCATCGTCGGGACCAATTTCGACGCCGAAGGGATCGCCGACGTTCACCTGCGTGGCGACGCCAGAGTTTCCGTTGTTCGAAGGATCACCGGTTCCCGCGACGGTTTGAATGTCGCCACCGCGAGCGGTTGCGGAAGTCAAACAAACGGCGATTGCCAAACACGTGCACCAACGGAATCGTTTCATGGAGGGGCCTGCTGCAAATTCAAGGGTTCGTGGTTTTGGGAGTCCACCGTCCCCATTGGGGGCACGGCGGCGTATCGCCTATCGTCGTCGCATCGCGCGAGCAAGTCCACGGTCGGTATCGCGTTTTTTCAACGTCTCGCGTTTGTCGTGCAGCTTCTTGCCGCGGACCAGACCGATCACGCATTTCGCGATCCCGCGTTCGTTGAAGTAGACGCGCAGCGGGACGATCGTGACGCCCCGTTCCTTCGCCTTGCCGCTCACTTTGTCCAATTCGCGGCTGTGAACCAGCAGCTTTCGCGGCCGCCGCGGGGCGTGGTTCCACAAGCCGGCGTTGGAGTAGTGCCCGATGTCGGCCCCTATCAACCAGAGTTCGCCCCCTTGGATCCGGCCATACGCTTCGTCGAGCGAGAGTTTTCCGTCGCGCATCGATTTCACTTCGCTACCGACCAGCACCATCCCGCACTCGAGCGTTTCGAAGATCTCGTACTGATGTTTCGCCTTCCGGTTCTCGGCGACGTTTTTAGGGGGCGGCGGCTTCTTGCCCGATTTCGCCTTCGATTTCTGCTGTTTTTTCTTCGCCACGTGCTCTACCTGTTGAATGTTGCAATGCGAATTCTACAACACAAACAGACCGCCGGCGAAGGGGAGGCCGTTTGTCGGCGGGCTTGGCGGCGATCAGACGCTTGCGTCGCGTGGCTGCCAAACCAAAATCTCTCCCTTGCCGCGAA
Source organism: Rosistilla oblonga (assembly GCF_007751715.1). Taxonomy (NCBI): domain Bacteria; kingdom Pseudomonadati; phylum Planctomycetota; class Planctomycetia; order Pirellulales; family Pirellulaceae; genus Rosistilla; species Rosistilla oblonga. The sequence goes on from NZ_CP036292.1 coordinate 1,618,956, forward strand.
CCGATCCGTCGCCACAGTACCTCGCGTACCCGCCCTCTTCGCTGCGATAGGGGATCTCGATCCCAAAGCCTTGCAGGTGTCGGGCGTACAGATTTAAGAACGTCGGATTGTAATCGGTCGAATAGCGATGGGTTGCCAGCGTCGCCACCGGTTGCAGCGACACGATCGTTCCTCGCCGCATCCAAGCTCCGCATCGCGCCGCAGCTCCACCTCGCAATACGATCGTCCCTCCTTTCATCTGCAGTCCGGCAAGCTCTCCCGCCTGACCACCGACGACGATCAAACCGCGTCGCATCCGCAGACCGATCTCCGATCCAACGGTTCCGTCGACGAGGATCGTTCCGTTTTTCATCCCGGTCAGGCTCCCCACGTAAGCGCCGCCGACACGATCTCCCGCATTGCCACCGATGTGAATCTCACCGCCAACCATCTCTGCACCGGCCCAGTCGCCAGCGTCTCCGTCGACGGTGATCTTGCCGCCGGACATCGACGCTCCCAAGTGCATGCCAACGTCGCCGCGGATCGCGAGCGTGCCGCGAGTCATCCGGCTGCCGATCTGCTGGACCTTGCGGAGGTCCCCTTCGATCTGCAGTTCGTCCGCTCCCTCGCCTTGCACTTCGAAGAACTCATCGACGCGGCAACGTCGGCGTCCGTGGATGATCTCAATCGCGCAGATCGCATCGTGCGACAGCCCGCTCAGCCCGTCGGGCGACAGGCGTTCGGCTTGCAGCGGCACCTTCGGCTGGCGTTTCAGTATTAAACGGATCATGGATTTGTGTCGCAGTCGTGCACTTCGGGCTGTTCGATTCCGCTGATGTCGACGGGATAGTTTTCGAACGCCAGCGAATAACAATCCTCAAACCGCGGTCGCAGGAAGGCGTCGGTGTCGGGATTGTATTGCGGTTTGGCGATGAACTGTTGCCCTTCGGGCGTCTCGCGGATATCGCCATCGTCGATCACGATCTCTCCCGCTTTGATCACGTACCGCGGGTGGCCAAACATCCGGGCGATATCTTTGTCGGCGCGATAGATCACCAGGTCGGCATCTTTGCCGATCCCAAGGTTCCCCTTCTGGGCGAGCCCCAAAGCGCGGGCGGGTCCGGCGGATGTGATCGTTGCAATTTCGTAAAGCGTGTACTCACGCGTCAGTTCGGGCAGCGTGATTCGACTCTTGATCTGCGGCGGGAGGATCTTCATGCAGTCGTTGCGGAAGTCGGCCGACATCAACAACTGAATGATCTCCGGATACCGCCAAAAGCAGGCTCCGTTGGGATGATCGGTCGTCAGGAAAACTCGCCACGGATCGTTGATCAACAGCAACAGTTCCAATCCGACTGCCCACTGCACGGCGTTCACCAAATTCGATGGCTTGTAGGTGTAGGGGACGATCCCGCAGCCGGTTTCGTTTTCGACATCCAGATTGCCCCACTTCCGCCCCGTCAATTGGTACAGCATGTGTTGCCAAGGCCCATCGGCGGTGATCGTGACCGCGTCGCCAAACAGCACCGCTCCGGCGTCGGTTGTCATGTGAGGATGAGCGTTGAAGTAGTCGGCCATCTGCGCCGATTCGCTGCGGATCGTATCCCAGTCGTCGCCGCCGTAAGCGTGATACTGAAGGTGAGCGATGTGAGCGCGATGCCCTTCCAGATGCTTCATCGTTTCGATCGTCGTCGAAATGCTCCCCGGTGCGCCCAGGTTGTTGCAGTGCAGGTGCATCGGATGGGGCAGCTGGAGATCGTCGACGATCCGAGCCAGGTTTTTCACGATGTCGCCCGGCGTCAGCTTGTGATACCCAGCGATCGGGCTGGTCAATTGCTTCGCGTCCTCGCCCCACTTCCACGCCGCCACGCCGCCGGGGCTGACCGCTTTGACGCCGTACGCTTTGGCAGCCCAGACATACCAGGCGACGACATCTTTCGCCTTTTCGTATTCTCCCGCCTGGATCAGATCCATCATGATCTCGTTGTTGGCCATCAACACCAGGCAGCTCTTGTCGACGATTGGGATCTCGCCAAGCTCTTCGTGCGTGTGGCGTGCCGACAGCACCGGCACCGCCGCTTCGTTGACCGTCGTCCAGCCCATCCCGGCGTACAGATAACCTGTCGCAAACGTGCTGGGCGTCATCCCGCCAATGCCCGACCGACGGGATTGGTTTCGGATGAAGGTCTGCGTGCGGCGATGGTCCTCGGGCGTCATCGCTCGAGCAAAATTCATCGCGCCGCCGGCGACATGCGTATGCACGTCGACGCCGCCGGGAAAGATGATCAAGCCGGTCGCATCGATCTCGCGAGCTCCGACGGCCGACTCCGCGATCCGCCCGTCGACGATGCAGATGTCGCGGACTTCGCCGTTGATCTGGTTGGCGGGATCATAAACGGTCCCCCCCGTGATGCGAAGCATGATGCGGTTGCCTGAAGTGGTCGAGTGTCGAGTGAACGTGGGGACGCGATCGCAGGTGATCGCGTCCCCGAGTATACCGCTGCCGCGGCAGGTTGTCGTCGCGATGGCTGACGATCAATCGATCGTTGGCAACCGATGCAAATGAAAGTGATGTGGTCCTAGTTTGCCGCCGTAATTGCCAGCTGAAATTCGCAGGACTCCCGGCAGCGAAGCCGCTCGCAGGCCGACCGCCATCGCCGTGGCAACCGCTTGTTCGGAGAGCCCATCGATCACGATCTCGTAGACCGCGCGTTCACCCGCTTCGAGATCGCTGTCGCATTGTCCGATCAGCGTCGGGCACCACGTGTGGCTAGTGCTCGCGGGCAGTTTGTCGTATTTCGATCCGACCTTCGATCCGCTGCGGACGATCCCGGCGGGGAACGGCAGGATCACATCGTCGAGCGACTGGATCGCCGCGACGGCGGCTCGCACGGCGGCAAGGGTTTCGATCTGCGAGCGGCCACAGACCAGCAGATTGCCCCCGCCGATCCCCTTCATGGTTCCGGTGACATCTTCGCAGACGAACTCGCCGTCCATTACAGGGATCCGCCAAAACCGGCGGTCGGCCAACTTCTTGGAGAACTGGTAGCCATCGCCGAAGAACCGCAGCTGGGCTCCGATCTTGATCCGATCCTCTTTCGACTCGCTAGTCATTCCCGCATAACAAGCGGTTGTCGGGCAGGTGAGGATATTCTGGCCGATCCGCGACGCCACCGCTTTCTCTAAGGACTTGCGATTGAACGCAAACGCCAGCACGCTCACCCCCGGTCGCCCGTCGGGAGTTTGATCGGGGGCGAGCACGCGTTCGATCCCCGCTTCGGCATCGCATCCGATCACGCTCGACGCGTTACCGCAGAATTCCTGAGCCGCGATTTTCGCAAGTTCCGCATCGATCGCCGTGATGATCAACCGGGTCGCCTTCATCGGAAAGGCTTCGGCAAACGTATCGTCGATTTTGGGAAGGGCGTTCATGGGGGAAGCTGCTCGTGAAATCGGGGATTGCCGTCGCGTCAACACAGCGTAACGAGCCGGCTGGCCATCGACCAGACACGCACCGCATCGGCTTTTCCGACCGCAGGCGGTAGCGTACGATGGTCGGGGCAGCACCGTCGCTGCCCTATCCCGCCGCGATCCTCTTCGAAAGGTCCTTTGTACCGATGCGCTACTGCCGTTTTGAAATCGACAATGTTGTCCAGTTGGGTCTTATTGCTGGCGACCGGATCACGCCGTTGGCGGGAATCGATGCCACGCTCCCGAGCACGATGCAGGAACTGATGGCGACCGAGGACCTCGATGCGCGGCTGGCCAAAGCGGGCGGTGCGGAGAGCATCGCCGTCGATTCGGTGAAGATTCTCGCACCCGTTGGGGCTCCTGAAAAAGTGATCTGCATCGGATTGAACTACCGCGACCACGCGATCGAAACGAACAGCCCGATCCCCGAATCCCCTGTCGTTTTCTGCAAATTCCCCTCCAGCGTGGTTGGCCCGGGCGATCCGATCATCTTGCCATCGGTCAGCGACAGCGTCGACTACGAAGCGGAATTGGTGATCGTGATCGGCAAGACAGCTCATAATGTTTCGGTCGACGAAGCGATGGATTGTGTCTTCGGATACACCTGTGGCCACGACGTCTCGGCTCGCGATTGGCAAAAGGGAACTCCCGGCGGCCAGTGGCTGTTGGGCAAAACCTTCGACACCTTTGCACCGATCGGTCCGGTGATCGTCGACAAATCGGAGCTCTCCGATCCGGGCAACCTGTCGGTCAAGATGCACGTTTCGGGCGAAACGCTGCAAGATGGCACAACGCGCGAGCTGATCTTCAGCATCCCTGAGCTGATCGCTCACCTGACTCAGATCGCCACGCTACGCCCTGGCGATCTGATCTTCACCGGCACACCTCCGGGAGTCGGTGCGGCGCGGACGCCGAAGCGTTTCCTGAAACCAGGCGACAGCTGCACCGTCGAAATCGAAGGGATCGGCAGCTTGACCAACCCTTGTGTCGCGGCTGATAGCGACGAAGCGAAGTCGTTTCGCGCTCAGCGGTTTGCGTAACCACGATGGCCAGTCACGTCGAAGATTCGGCTAGCCTGAAGGATCGGACGGTTGTCGTCACGGGCGGTTCCAGCGGTATCGGCCGGGCGACCTGCCTGCACATGGCAGCTCGCGGCGCGGCTGTCGTTGTGCATTACCGGCAGAACGAAGCGGGAGCCGAAGAGACGGCGGAGGCGATTCGTGCAATCGGTGGCGAGGCGTCGATCGTGCAGGCGGATTTGCAATCCGCCGCCGACCGAGAGTCGTTGGTCGACATCTGTTGGCAACGGCATGACCGCATCGACAGCTGGGTTCATAACGCGGGGGCCGATGTGTTGACGGGCGACGCCGCCAAACTGAGCTTTCAAGAAAAGCTCGATCTGTTGTGGGCCGTCGATGTCCGCGGCACGACCGATCTGGCGCGTCGTGTCGGTGATCGGATGCGTGAACAACCTGCCGCGGGGCTCCCTGCTTCGATGGTCTTCATCGGCTGGGACCAAGCTCCGCACGGGATGGAAGGGGATGCCGGGATGATGTTTGCCCCGGTTAAAGCTGCGGTGATGGCGTTGTCCAAGAGCATGGCTCAAACGCTTGCTCCCGATGTTCGCGTCAATTGCGTAGCGCCCGGATGGATCCGGACCGCCTGGGGCGAAGTCGCCGACGAGGGGTGGAACCGGCGAGCGATCGACAGTTCGCTGCTGCAACGTTGGGGCAGCCCCGACGACGTGGCTGCCGCGATCGCATTCTTATGCAGCCCCGCCGCTGCATTCATCAATGCCCAGACACTCGAAGTCAACGGCGGCTGGAATCGCAAGCCATAGGTTGTGCGGGATTTCGCCAGCGGTACGCCGCTCTTGCCCGATCGGGGGCCATGTTTTTTTGCCGGTCTGATGCTTTAACATGAAGGTGTGCCGTGACCGATTTTTGAGATCGAGTTGTTGGGGGACACCGTCATGCCGCTTGGTATCAGTCCGCTCGTCGATTTTGCGTTTAAGAAGATCTTTGGCAGTCCCGAGAACGTGCAGGCATTGATCGGCTTGCTCAACGCGGTGCTCTGTTTGGAACATCCGATCGTGTCGGTGGAGATTCTCAATCCTTTCAATTACCAGGAATTCAAGGAGGCGAAGCAGATCATCCTGGACGTTCGCGCACGCGATACTACGGGGAGGATGTTGAATGTCGAGCTGCAGGTTGCGGCGTTTCCCGGATTGTTGCAGCGATTGACGTATTACGCTTGTTCGATGTATGTCGAGCAACTTGAGCGGGGGGACGACTACCATCGCCTCTGTTCGGCAATTTCCATTTGTTTTGTAAATCAGAACCTGCATAGAGGTTCGGCGCAGGCTCACCATTGGTATCAAATGGTCGATCGCGAGAGCGGGCGAACTTTTGGCGATGGTATCGAAGTACACACCGTCGAATTGCCGAAGTATAATTTAAGGGAAGAGACGATCGCAGAGGCGAGTCCGCTCGAACAATGGGCCTTCTTTCTTTTGAATGCACATCGTTACGATGCAGACCGTTTGCGGGAGTTGTTACCTGCGGTGGAGTTTCAAACAGCGATTATCGTCGTAGAGCGGATCGCTGAGAAAACGGAGGATAGGGTGATGTACGATCAGCGTGAAAGAGCTATTCGCGACTACGAATGGTCGATCGCCAGTGCCCGCGATGAGGGACGCGAACAAGGTATAGAGCAAGGCATGGAAAAAGGATCGATTGCAGGGCAGATCCAGCTGACTCAAGATCTGTTGGACGAGCCTCCGCAATCGCTTTCCGATTTGCAGCAACTCTCGATCGAGGAACTCAATCAGCTGTTAGCGGAACTGCGGACGCGGCTGCACGATCGACTGGCTTAGCCGATCGCTGCGTTAGCCAGTTGTATTAGATCGACAGTTCGGCGTTGCTGTCGCCGAAGCTCTCCAGTTCGATGCCGTTGCGTCGCAGCATCGATAGGTAAAGGTTGCACAACGGCACTTGTCCTTCGGCCGCGAGATGGCGTCCGGATTGGATTCCGGTGCTGCCGCCACCAGCCAACAAGATCGGCAAGTTGTCGGGATCGTGGCGGTTGCCGTCGGAGAAGCTCGAACCGAACATAATCATCGAGTGATCCAACAGCGTCCCCTCCCCTTCCTGGATCGCGTCCATCTTCTGGATCATCTTCGTAAATTGTTCGACATGCCAACGATTGATCCGCTGGTATTGGTCGATCTTCTTTTCGTTGTTCTCGTGGTGCGACAGTTCGTGGTGGCCACCTTTGACGCCGTCGAGGAACGAGAAGTTGCGTCCCGAGACGTCGTTGGCGAACATCATGCTGCAGACGCGAGTCGAATCGGTTTGGAAGGCCAAGACCATCAGGTCGAGCATCACGTCGATGTGTTCGCGGAATTCGGCGGGAGCACCGGGCCGGCGGGCTGCGATCTGCGCGGCGTCGAGTGTCGGTTGCCATTGCCGCGGATCTTCGCGCATCGCATATTCGATCCGCCGTTCGACCGACCGCACCGAATCGAGATACTCGTCCATCTTGAATTGATCGTCGCGCCCGAGCGTCTTGCGAACGCGTCGGGCGTCCTCCAAAACGTAGTCCAATAGATTGCTGTCGGCCAACGCACCCTTGGCCTGCTTCTGGCCGAACAGGCGTTCATAGACGACGCGTGGATTGATCTCTTTAGCGACCGGTCGCGACGGCGATTGCCACGAGATGTGCGAACCGTACAACCGCGTGTAGCCGACGTTGCTGTCGATGCCGCTGATCACAGGTTCGGTCCCAAGTTCCAACGACGGAATGGGAGTCAGCCCGCTGTTGTGTTGAGCGATCAATTGGTCGACCGAAACACCGCCGCTGCTGATGTTTTTGCCGGTCGTCTTTGCCACGGGCATGCCGGTCAAAAAGTTCGCTGTCTTGGCGTAGTGCCCGTCGCCACCGTGGCTGTGCTTTTTATCCAGCCCGGTCAGCACCAACACCTTGTTGCGGATCGCTTCGATCGGTTCCAGCGACGGCGTCAACTGATAATCGCTGCCCGTCTTCTCCGGCACCCAAGCCTTTTCCCAGACACCGTTGGGGAAGTAGATGAAAGCGTTTCGCAGCGGTGGCGTCGCCGTCTCGCTACCTCGCAGCCATTTGCTGGACGCCAGGAACGGCAACCCCAACGCGGCGCCGGTTCCTCGCAGGAACAGACGACGGTTGACACCTTGAGTTCTCTTGGACGAAGTCGTTGCGGAAAAAGCGTTGCGGTTCATCGTGAGGCTCCGGATTGGAGAGGTTGGTTGAAAGGCGGGAGGCGCGGTCGGCTGCGTCGCAGGTGACGTCGGCGATCTTATTCGGCAGCTTTGAAATAACGATGCTGGAATGGATAACTGACGACAATCGTTTCGATGATCGCCGCGGCGCGATGGTCCTGTTCTTTTAAGGCTTTCATGCAATCTTCGATCACACACTGATCGAACTTGTTGAGCCCACGACCCAAGGCAAAGCCGAGCAGTTTCTTGACAAAGTGTTTTTCGAAATCGTGCGACCGTTTTAAGACCACTTTCTTCAACTCGCTTGGCCCGGTGAACGATTCGCCCGACGGCAATTTGCCCCCGGCATCGATCGTAAATCCGTTTTCGGATTCGCGCCAGCGGCCCAGAGCGTCGAAGTTTTCCAGCCCGAAGCCCAGCGGATCCATGCGGTTGTGGCACGATGCGCACTCGGGATTCTTGCGGTGGATCTCCAGTCGCTCGCGCAGCGATACCACTTTCTCCGTCTCCGCGGCTTCCAACGCCGGAACGCCCGGCGGCGGTGGCGGAACGCGCGATCCGAGGATGTCTTCCAGCAGCCAACGGCCTCGCAGCACCGGGCTGGTCCGTCGCGGATAGGATGTCGCCATCAGCGTCGCCCCAAGCGTGAGCACTCCGCCTCGCCCCGTTTCTCCTGTGTCGAGAGGTTGCCAATCGGCACCGTCGGCCGCGTTCAAACCATAGTGTTTTGCGATTCGGTCGTTGGCGTAGACGTACGGGGCGTCGATCAATTCCAGCAGCGATCGGTCCTCGCGGAAGACGTTTGCGATCGTCAGGATCGCTTCTTCGCGAAGATCTTCGGCCAGCTGGCGATTGTATTCCGGATAGACCTCCGCATCGGGGCGGATGTTGGTCAGTAGGTTGTTGATGTTGATCCATTGCAAGCCGAAGTTCTCGCCCAGGTAGCGAGCCTTTGGATCGTCGAGCATCCGCCGCGTTTCGGCAATGATTTGTTCGGGCGTGTCGAGTTCACCCGCGTCGGCTCGCGCGAGTAGTTGCTCGTCGGGAATCGAAGACCACAGGAACAGCGACAATCGCATCGCCAATTGATGCGGTGTCAGCCGTTGCACGCCTCCTTCAGCCGACTCCGATTCGACGACAAACATGAAGTTGGGCGACAGGAGAACTGCCTTCAGCGGTTCAGCGATTGATTGCTTGTAGTCTTTTCCGTCGGCCTGAACTGCAGCGAACAACTGCATCAAACGATCGACTTCTTCGTCGGCGATCGGACGTCGCCAAGCCCGCCGCGCAAATCGACCGAGGGTCGCGCGAGCGGCTTGTTCGGCGGAGAGTTCCGATCCGTCAGCTGCCTTGCCTGGCAAGGTCAATTGAAGCGGAGCATTTTCCGTCGACGCGGGATCAGCGATCGCGCGGCCGATCACGTCGGCGGCGACAGCCAGATATTGTTCGACATGAATCGGTGAGGTGAACAGCGAATCGCCGTTGGTATCGAAGCCCTCGCCGCCGGCGCCGTCCGATGGGATTTCAAACCGTGGATCGACGGCAACTCCCGTCGCATCGCGGACCGCGTTCAAATATTCGGTCCGCGTCAATCGGCGACTCATCACCACGCCGCGATACCACGCTTGGGTCTCCTCGTTGGCAATCTGCGAACACAGATCCTCTTTCGGTTGCGAATCCAACCAGCGATGGAACGCACTCTTCTGCTCGTCGTTCAGTTGCGGACTTCCCTCCGGCGGCATCTCCTTCAGCCGTACTCGTTTGCCGACGCGTTCCCAGATCCCCATCTGCTTGGCGACTTCTTCGCCACTGGGAAATTTGGCAAGATCGAACTCTCCATCGGCGTCCTCGCCGCGGTGACACTCGATGCAACGCGACTGGATGATCGGAAGGACCGATTCGTTGAAGTCCTTCTTCCATTTCTCGAGCGCCTTGGCATCGACAGCTGAGGCCGATGAGTGCCCGAAAGTGAGAGCGACAGCGATAGCAAGCATTCCGTTGAATGCAAACAAGCGATCCATAGAGGGAGGGCCATGATTCCGAGGTAGGTTACGCAGCGGGTCAGGACGGTAAGGGGACGTATCGGTCCTTCGACCGAAAGAATGGCTGCATAGTTAACCCCATTATAGATTCGCGGCTGACAAGCGTCCATCGCAAAGCGTCGTTGAGAGGTTTGGCATTCGGTTTGCGTTGTCTTCTCGGCGGAACCGCTCGCCTGTTGGTTGAGCCGACAAAACGCTTACCTTTTGGAGTTGCTGGATGTATCAACGATGGAAATTCCGCCACGCGCGACGCCTTTTTGTCACCGCCGCTCTGGTGGCGGTAACCGCTGGCAGCGCGATCGCTCAACCGGCCGCGGAGGGGACGAAAACGGAAACCGTTTCGAAGTCGGAAGCTCAGCGTCGCGAGATTGTCGACAAGGGACTGGCCTATCTGGCAAAGCAGGGGCAATCGGACGCCGGCACCTTCTCCGATAAAGTTGGCCCCGGGGTGACCGCCTTGGCGCTGACATCGGCGCTGCGAAACGGTCGGACTGCAAAGGATCCGATGGTCGCGGCGGGGCTCAAGGCACTCGAAGGATTCGTTAAGCCCGACGGCGGAATCTACGGCAACGGACGGCTGCGGAATTATGAGACCTGCGTTGCGATGGTCTGTTTCTCCGAAGCCAATTCGGGTGGTCAGTACAACGAAATTTTGAAGCGTGCCAAAGACTTTGTGACGGGGATCCAATACGGTCAAGGCAAACGCGATCCGTCGGATCCGTGGTACGGCGGCGTCGGATATGGTGGCGACGGTCGGCCCGATCTCTCCAACACCGGCTACTTTATCGAAGCCCTTCGCGCGGCGGAGGTCGAGCCAAACGATCCGGCGATCCAACGGGCGTTGGTCTTTATCTCGCGGTGTCAGAACCTGGACAGCAAACACAACGACACGCAATTTGCCGGCAAGGTCGACGACGGCGGCTTCTATTACGAGATCCCAACAACCAAGATCGACCCAAGCACTTCGGACGAACGCTTTACGCCCAACGGCGGTCTCCGCAGTTACGGATCGATGTCTTACAACGGTCTGAAGAGCATGATCTATGCAGGGCTGACCACCAACGACCCGCGAGTGCAGGCGGCGGTGCAGTGGATCACCGATCACTACGACGTGGAAAATAATCCGGGCATGGGCTCGGCCGGTCTTTATTACTACTACCACACCTTCGCCTCGGCGCTGCAAACCTCGGGCATGAAAACCGTAAAGGATGCCGACGGGAAGAATCACGATTGGCGATCCGATCTGATCGCAGAGCTTGCTGATCGTCAGCAGCCCGATGGATCGTGGTCGAACGACAACCGTCGCTGGTTCGAGAGCGATAAGAACCTGGCAACCAGTTTCGCATTGATGGCGTTGTCCTATTGTGCTCCCGCCAAATAACTTGGAGCCAGCGTCGATGAAGTCGTTTCAGCAAACGATCAGCATGTCCTCGCCCAAGCCTTACAGCAAGTGGAATTGCCTGTACGCGATCCAGTTGGCTACGCTGGCAGCGATGCTGGCTTGGACGGTTTTCGATCCGCAGTTCGAATCTTTGGTCGAAGCTTTGCGACGGGGAAGCGATTCACCGATCGCGGCGCTGCGATCGGCCAAGGCGATGGTCGGAGCATGGAGGCCGGCGCTGCTGGTCGTGGTGATCGCGTTGGCTGGCGTCTCGTTAGTCGGTCTGTTCCTGGGGATGCTGAAGGGGACCGCGGCTAGCCGCCCGGTTCGGTCGCTGCGATCGTTGTTGATGTTGACCGCTGTCGTCGCGTTGTGGTGCGGTTTGGCGAGCAATCACGCTTCGTTGGCTTGGCAGGGAAAACGGCTGCGGCTGGTCGCTCGAGTCGCCGAATTGGAAACGATCGCCCGGCCGCTGCGAAGCGACTGGCCCGAGCAGGATGGCGAGTTGCCGCGGATCGGCCCGTTTATGGCGTATCCATTTGGCGATCCTACGACGATGATCTTGCTGGCGCCACCATCGGTCTCCGGTGGCGAGATCTGCATCGCGGCGATCGAGCGGTGCGACGATGGAGCGATCAAGCTGCAGCTGGGCGGTAGCGAAGCCGCCGACTGGGTCGAATGGCATCCCGAATCGAGCAAGCCCGAATCGTTTGTCGGCGGGCTGCAAGATCAACATCAGCTGCGTTCGCATCTGCGGCTCGGATCGGGCTGGTTTTTGGTTCGCTACGACGCGTGACGACTTGCGAACTCGCCGTGGTTAAGTCAGCCCCGGCATCGGATCGCCGTGATAGATTGGCATCGGGCGATCCAGCAGATCGTGCCAGTAGGACGTGCGGGGAAGCCCGAGCGCGGAATAGATCGTCGCGGCAAAGTTCTCGGGAGTCTGTGGGCTGTCCTTGGGCCAACCGCCATGTTGATCGGACGATCCGACCACGCGGCCTCCTTCGATTCCGCCGCCGGCCAAAAAGACCGACTGGCAAGCGCCCCAGTGGTCGCGTCCCGGGTGGGCGTAGGCGCTCGGAAGGTGCGAGATTTTTGGAGTCCGGCCGAATTCGCCCGCCATCACGATCAGGGTCTCGTCCAATTGGCCCGACGCGTCGAGATCATCCAACAGCGCCGCGACGGCTTGATCCATCGGCGGCAATAGATAGTTCTTCAGGTTCGGAAACGCGTTGCCATGCGTATCCCAGGTTTCGTTGTTGCCAAGGTTGACTTGAACCAAGTTCACGCCGGCGCCGACCAATCGTCTCGCAAGCAGCAGCGACCAACCGAAGACATGTCGGCCGTAGCGGTCGAGCGTCTTGGGATCGGCGTCGACGACGTCCAAGGCTTTGCTCATCTTTCCGTCGGCCAACATCGACAACGCTCGTTCTTGGAAGCGATCGAAGCTGTCGACTTCGGCCAGCTTCCGCAGTCCACGCTGCTGCGATTGCAGTTCGGCTAACAAATCGACACGGCTGCCCAGTCGGCCTTTGGATATCGCATCAGGCAATTGCAAGCTGGGCAGGCCAAACGAGAGCCCTTTCGGATTCTCTGATCCCCGAGCGTGATGGAATCCATATTCGGGCCATGCGCCGTAGGCCTGGCGATTGGTGCTGCAGCAGTCCAGCAAAAACGGATCGGTCCCCGGCCCCATCTGTCCGCCGAATTGACCGGGCAAAACGCGGCCCGATCGATGGACCAACTTCTCCGGCAGCATGATCGCTGGCGGCAGGTTGTTGACCGATTGCGTCACCTGTCCGGCGATCGCGGCGATCGATGGATGGTCGGTATGTTTGGGACCGTTGGGACTGAATCCGGTCGGCAGATCGGAGCGTCCCGAGAGCATCACCATGTGTCCCATCGAGTGTTCGTTGTGGGGATGCGTTAGGCTGCGGACCAACGACCACTTCTCGCTGCGAGCGGCCAGTTGAGGCAAGTGCTCGCAGATCTGCAGCCCCGGCGTGCGAGTGGCGATCGGTTGGAACTCGCCGCGGATTTCCGCCGGGGCGTCGGGCTTCATGTCGAAGCTCTCGTGCTGGGCTAGACCGCCCGACAGAAAAATGTAGATCACGTTCTTCGCGCGGGCCGATTCGAACGACGCGGCACCTTCGGCTCGCAATCGATCCAGATGGGACATGCCGAGGCCGAGCAGACCGACGGCACCAGCTTGGATCGCCTGGCGGCGGGGAAGTTGTGGGTGCTGGAACATTGCGGGCGACTCCGTGAGGTGAGGTGGGATGGCGAGTCGTTAGGGGGGCAAGCGAAAGTGTAGCGAGTTTGGCTTCGGCACGCAAAAAATCATTGCGAATTGTTGGGCTCTGTCGGTTTGCGGGAACTCCCAGCGGCGTCTGCAAGACGTTATAAATTGTCACTGATCGTGCGGAACGAAGCTCGACCTTGTCGCAAGTCTCTTTGGTTGGAAAAAACAGCATGCATGGAAATATTTGTCGTTGGGGAATCTTGAGCGCCGCAGCGATCGCTAAGAAGAACTGGGATTCGATTCGAAATTCGGGAAACGGCCAGGTCGTGGCGGTCGCTAGCCGATCGGCGGAGAAGGCTCAGGCGTTCATCGCCGCGTGCCAGGCGTCGGCTCCAGTACCGCACGCGGTTGATGCCCTCGGCAGCTACGACGATCTGCTGGCTCGCAGCGATATCGATGCGGTTTACATTCCGTTGCCGACCGGTCTGCGGACCGACTGGGTCGTCAAAGCTGCCAATGCTGGCAAGCACGTGATGGTCGAAAAACCCTGCGGCGTGACGGTCGACGATGTGCAGCGGATGATCGATGCATGCAACGCCAACAACGTCCAGTTCATGGATGGCGTGATGTATATGCACAGCAAACGGATGGCCGAGATGCGTCGGGTCTTGGACGATGGCAGCAGCGTCGGGACGATTCGCCGAATCACCAGCCAGTTCAGTTTCTGTGCTCCCGAAGATTGGGTTCAGAGCAATATTCGGGCGGGCAGCGATCTGGAGCCGGCCGGATGTCTGGGCGATCTGGGCTGGTATACGATCCGCTTCATTCTGTTTGCGATGAACTATCAGATGCCGACGGAAGTCCGGGGGCGGATTTTGCATTCGGTTTGCCGCGACGAGAGTGGCCAGGCGGTACCGATGGAGTTTCAAGGGGAGCTGCATTTTGAAGGAGGAGCGTCGGCGTCGTTCTACAACTCCTTCCGAACCAACCATCAGCAGCTGGGCCATATCAGCGGCGACAAAGGTTATCTGCAGGTCAACGATTTTGTCCTCCCTTTCCTCGGGAACACCTCCAGCTTTGAAGTCGCCAACCACAACTTCGTCGAAGATGGATGTCGGTTCACGATGGAACAGCATTCCCGCCAGGTCGGCGTCGCGGAATACAGCAACAATGCGGCCGATGCGCAGGAGACTCAGTTGTTTCGAAAGTTCTCGGAACTGGTGCTGTCGGGGACACGCGACCCCTTCTGGCCCAAAGTGTCTTTGAAAACTCAGGCGATTCTCGATGCGGCTCTGCGGTCGGCGAATCACGAAGGGCGTGCGGAAACCGTCCCGATGTTCAACGATTAACCTCGCGAGCATCGAATACAATGGAATCGTCCTTGCCGGGCTGACGACACTCTATAATGGAGTGCGGCTGGGGCTCGGCTGCGACACGGGAATCGTTTCGCCCTCGATGGCAAGCGATCCCTGCGACCTTAAGTTTTAAAGGATTCCAAACGATGTCATTATCGCTCTCTCGACGCGCGATGCTCCGCGATACGGCCGCGGCCGGTCTGGCTCTTTCGCTTGCGGCCGGTTCCGCCCCGCGAGCGGTTGCTGCCAAACGCGACCCGCGTTGGGAAGAATCGATCCAACGAGGGCTCGATTGGCTGGCGCGAACCCAGTCGTCGCGGGGGCAATGGAACGCCCAGCACTATCCGACCGCCCTGGCCGCGCTAGCCGGTGCGGCGATGATCGGGTCGGGATCGACGACCACTCAAGGGCCTTATGCCCGCCCCATCGCCCGAGCGACCGATTTTCTGATCAGCAAATGCCGCGATAACGGTTTGATCGGTGATCCGTTAACCGATTCCCGGTACACCTACGGCCACGGCTTTTCGATGCTGTTTTTGTCGCAGGTGCTTGGCGAAGAGGGGCTTGTCGATCGTCGCCGTGAACTTGTCGACGTGTTGTCTAAAGCGGTTCAGTTCAGCGGGTACGCGCAGACGCCGGCGGGTGGTTGGGGATACGTGTCGGCTCGCGACGGAAACAACTTCGACGAGGGGAGCACCACGATCACGCAGGTCCAAGGTTTGCGAGGCTGTCGCAACGCCGGGATCCCCGTGCCTGGCGAGATCATCGAAAAGGCAAAGCAATACATCTACGAGTGCAAAAACGCCGACGGCGGGATCAGTTACAGTTCGCGGCAGACCGGCAGCAGTCGCCCGGCGATCACCGCGGCGGCCCTGGCGGCGCTGTACAACGCGGGGGATTACGACGGCGAACATGTTCCCGACATGCTCGATTACGCCAAGAAGAGCCTGCATCGGATCAGCGGCGAGCAGCAGGCATACGGCCACTGGCACTACACCTATCTCTATTACAGCCAAGTCGTCTACCGGCAGGGCGAAGCCGAATGGGCTCCGTTTCGCGACAAGCTGTACGATCGGATCGTCGGCGAACAGAAGGCCGACGGCTATTGGGAAGGTCAGATCCACCCGGTCTACGTGACCGCATGCAATCTGATCATGCTGCAGTTGGATAAAGGTTACCTGCCGATCTATCAGCGATAGTCGGCATTCTCGCGGCAGCGACGCCGTCGGTTAGCCTTCAGCGGCCAGTTTGCGTTCGAACGCTCGCAGATCCTCTTCGGTATCGATTCCGATCGCGGGATGGTCGATCTTGCCGACCACGATCCGCCGGCCTGCTTCCAGCAATCGCAATTGTTCCAGCCGTTCGGTCAGCTCCAGCGGGCTGGGGGCCTGCTGAGTGAACCACTGCAGCACTTCGCGGCGGTAGGCATACAGGCCGATGTGCTGCCAGCAGAGTGGCGGGTCGTGATCGACCAGCGCCTGGAAGTCTTGATCGCGAGGCAGCGGGATCGGGCTGCGGCTGAAGTACAACGCATATCCGCCCGTCTCCAGCACGACTTTGACGCAGTTGGGGTTCTTCAGATCGGCAGCGTCACGAATCGGAGTTGCTAGCGTCGCCGCGTAGGCTTCGGGATGCTGTTCCAACAGATCGACGACTAGATCGATCGCATCGGGATCGATCTCCGGTTCGTCGCCTTGAACGTTCACGAAGACGTCGGCTTGGTCATCGGCGAGGGCCGCTTCGGCGACTCGGTCGGTCCCGCTTTGGCAATCGACCGACGTCATCATCGCGTTGCCGCCAAAACGCTCGACTTCCGCCAGCAATCGCGGATCGTCGACCGCCACGATCATCGAAGCGGCTCGCCGCGATCGGCTGGCCGCCTCGTAGGTACGCTGCAAAATTGATTTCCCCGCGACGACCCGCAGCAGTTTTTCAGGCAATCGTGTCGACGCCAGTCGCGCCGGAATGACAATCTTGGCGTTGAGCATAAATCGAGAGAGATCGTTCTGCGGTTTGGGGGACGACGTGATGGAAAGGAACGGATACTACCCGGCTAGTAAAGAGTTTTCTAGTTCAACCGCGCGGACAACGCCCCGCGCTTTTGAAGGCCGCGCGGCCCGATGGGCTCGCGGTGAAACGAAAAATACAACTCAACCTGCTTAACTCAGTCGAGTTTCTTGACGCGAAGGTTCTTGAAGTAGACGACGCTGTCGGGGTCGTGCGCTTGCAACGCAAACGTACCTTCGCTGAGCCGGCGATCGAAGCCTGAATTGTCGGCTTGCTTGTTCTCCGGTTCGGTGTAATCGACCATCGTCTCGCCGTTCAGCTTCAGCACGATGTGGCGTCCTTTGACGATGATCTCCTGCGTGTACCACTCGTTGTCTTTCACGGGCGGTGCAGCGACGTTATCGACCGCGTACAGACTGCTGCTCTTCTTCGGGTCCTTGTGAGTGACGTTGACCTGGCACTCGTAGCCCTTCACGGGCCAACCCTCTTGCTGGAACTTGGTGTGGAAATAGATACCGGCGTTGCTGCCGGGAGTTGTCATCACGTCGGCTTTGAAGTGGAAGTCCTTGAACGGCGCGAGATCGCCTTCGTAGAACAGGTGGCTGCGCGGGCCATCACACATCAGCGTGCCATCTTTGACCGACCAGCTGTCGGTGTTTTCCGACGCCTTCCAACCGCTGAGCGACTTGCCGTCGAACAACTGGGTGAAGCCTTCCTCTTGAGCGACCGAGGGACGGGCCAGAGCGGAGACAAACAGCAAAGCGATCGAGCAATGGAATAAATGTTTCATCGGGGGAGGTCTTTCGTTGGGGGAGGTTTTTCGTATTTGCTTCTGTGTCGCGATTCTTCAACCGAGGTTTACGAATGAGAAAACGCCAGGCGAATTGAATTCGTCTGGCGTTTTGATGTTTCGATTCCCAAGAGTCAGGGAAAAGCAAGCATTACAGGTTGGCGTCGGTCGCTGGCAACTTGCCGGCGGAGATCTTGGCGCCAAATGCTTCGCCGTCTTTCGACTTCTCTTTGTTCACAGTTTCGAACATGGTCGTCATCGTTTTGACAGCTGCTTCTTTGGTGCTGTCGTCTTTGTACTGCGCCTTCAGGTCACCGATCTTGATGTCCTTCGACTTCAGGAATGCGGTCATCGCGGTGCCGTATTCGTTGCGGCTTTCGGCGGTCTTCTTGTCTTTGACACCTTTGACGTGGCAGAGGTTGCAGCCAGCCTTGCGGGCAACTGTCTTGAAGTCGCCGCTGTCGTCGCCAGCGTAGATGTTAGACCATTCTTTTTTCAATTCACCGATAGCCATGGCTTGCGAAGCGGTAACCGTCATAGCGATCGTCAGTAACAAAACTCGCAACATTCGATTCAGTCTCCAGGAGGTAATTTTCAGGTAGGTGTTAGCGAAGTAGATTCGAGGCAAGGCAGTCGTTTGCTGAGATAGCAAACATTCTGCTCACTAGATTTAAGCTGCCAAGTGCCCCATTGTCAAATATCGGCAAGGTTTTACAGAGACTTTGTCGGCATTGGTAGCTTTGGAATGGTAGCTGGATCAAATCCGGGAGGCAAAACGCCATCCTGCAGATAATCGCGGGGAACGTGGGTGTGGACTGGTTTGCCGCGAGGGAAAATATCCGACCAGATCACGGTACTCTTGGGACGCTCCTCTTCGAAGCCGGCAAACCAACTTGCCTCATCGTTTAAATCGGTCCAACCGTACTCCAGCGAGTCCCCTTGGGTATCGCTGGCTCGGTAGATCACTCCCATCCGGTCTTCGTCCAGTTGGTAAGCGTTGCTTTTCCCTTGCATCGACAGGCATTGGGCGGCGGTCGTTTGCAGGTCGTCGAGTCCGGCGACTTCAAACTGCCGCGATTCGGGAGACGATACAAAGGTGCAGCTGTTGGACGATCGGTTCAGCGTCACGGGGAACGATGCCGACGGGCTGAGCTGGACGCGAGCAAAGCCATCGTCGCAGTGAGCCGTAACATGGTCCAATTTGATTTTGATCTGTTCCATCGCAAAGGAAGCCTTTGCCGCGCCGCCGGTCTCCAAGAAGCGGCCCGTCGTCGCTAGCAAACCGTTGCTCCATTCGACGTCCAGCCGTGACGCGCTATCCATTCCGATCAACGTCATCTGACCGCGGAAGACGCAGTTTTTCAGTTTCAGCCAGACCAGCAAGCCAGCCGATGTGGCCGTCGGTTGACGGCTGGGAGTTGGTTCGACGCCGTTCGATTTGACTTGAAACGCATACACATCGCCGCGGCGAGCGAGGTTGTCGATCGTGATCGAACAATCGCTCAATTCGATCTTCTCTTTCGATTGGCCCGTCAGCCCAAAGACGGCGCCGCCATCGCGAGCCGATCCGGTTTGCCAGAAGAAGTGGATGCCTTCGAAAGCGATCCCGTTCCCGCCGGTGACGATCTTGATCGGCGGTTCCATCGACGGCATCGCATCGTCTTTAAGGATCACCATGCCGGCAAAGCCTTCGGCGACGCGAATCTTCAGTCCGCTGCGAGGGATCCGCAGTTGGGCGACTTCGAGCTCATCGGCTCGCAATTCGATGGTATCGATCGTGGTGTTCGATTTCGCTTTTTCCAACGCGTCGAGAAGCGTGGTGACCGCGCGGGGATCGTCGGCGCGGGCGCTGGGGTTCACGATCAGCGTCGTCCAAGGAACCGGCGGTGGATCGTTGGTCGCATCTTTCAGCTCTGCCGCGGCCAGCCGCTGTCGCGCCGCTTCGGTGTCGACGGCTGTCGGGCTGTTCCCCGCACCTTCGTTGGTCTCGCTGGGCGTCGCTGACGGCGTTTCGGTAGACGCCACCGCGCCGGCGATCGATTGGGGGCGGGCCCGCAGTTCATCGGGGCGTGGGATCTGAAGATCGCTCTCGCCAGCCGACATCATCTGGATCCAAACCGTGCTCAGCAGAAGCAGGCTGACCGCGACGATCCATGGCAGATGTTGCTGCAGCAGCGACGGCCAGACGCTGGGCGTCGGGACCGACGTCGTTCCCATCGCGGCGGATCGGGTGAGCCCCAATTGTTTTGACAGGTGGTGCAGATCGGCAATCGCGTCGGCTGGTCGCGGGTAGCGGTCGCTCGGCTTTTTCGCGAGCAATTTATGGATGATCGCCGTCAGATCGGGATGGATCTCGGGACGGAAGACCGCTGGATTGGGAGGCGCCGCGTTGCCGTGGTTCATCAATTTCTGAACGATCGATCCGCCCGGGAAGGGAGGTCGGCCGACGAGGATGAAATACAATGTGCAGCCGAGCGAATAGAGGTCGCTGCGGACATCAGCTTCGCGCGGGTCGCGGGCTTGTTCGGGAGAGATGTAATCGAACGTCCCAAGCGTCACGCCGCTGGCGGTCATGTCGTCGGTGACTTCGACGTGTTGAGACCTCGCTAGGCCCATATCGACAAGTTTCACCTGTCCGCTGGAAGTGACCAAAACGTTCGAAGGTTTGATGTCGCGATGGACCACGCCTCTTTCGTTTGCATGCTCCAACGCCTCGGCGACCTGCCGCGTGTAATAGACCGCGTCGTCGATCGACAGCACACCCTCTTGGGCGACCAAGTCGCGCAGGTTGATCCCATCGATGTGTTCAAAGACGATGTAGTGCCAGCCGTTTTCCTGGCCGACGTCGTAGACCCGGGCGATGTTGGGATGGTCCAGCTTGGCCGCACTCTGCGCTTCGTTCTTGAATCGCCGCTGCAGATCGGGATCTTCGCCGACGCGTGGAATCACTTTGATCGCCACCGTTCGGTCCAACCGCGTGTCGGCCGCCCGGAAGACAGCTCCCATGCCGCCGCCGCCGATCAGGCACTGCAGGCGGAAATTCCCCAGTTCGGCTCCTTCGAGAACCTTGGCGACCTCTGCCGGTGTCGCTTGTTCCGACGGTGGTGGCGGCAGTTGGCCGCCCGATCGACGAATCACCGTTTGCGCGGTCTCGACTCGGGAGGATCCCATGCCCATTGCCGGGGCGACGCCCGATTCCGAACCATCGCCGGCGTCAGCTAATCTGCGGACCGTGGGCGCATCGGTATCGAAACCGCCATCGAGTGGTAGCTGCGTCGTTCGCTGAGTGCTGAACTCTGACATCTGCCGCGCCGGGTGAAATCATTCGTTCGAGAAAAGGCCTCACAAACGCCAGAGTTTCCGTTCTGGGGTTTGCAGGGTGTGGTTGATTGGAAGGGGCGCAAAGCCGACTCCCACAGGCATAACCTTAATTGGAATCGCTGTTTCGGTCAATCTTTTGCCCGTTTACCTGTCCTGCCAATATCACCGTTTCGGCATAATCCTAAGCGATTCTGCAATCGAATCGCCTTTGCTGGCAAAGCTGATTAGATCACCCGGCCAGGTCTGAGGAGTGGCTGGTGGGGTGGGCGATGGGGGCAATCAACGCCCTTTGTTCATCAAGTCTTCTTCCAGCAGATGGCAATAGCTGTCGTAGCGACGCGCGTCGATCCGGCCGTCGGCGACTGCATCTTTGACCACGCACTGGTCCTCATCCAAATGCAAGCAATCCGAATAACGGCAGCCGCTGACATATGGTCGCAGGTCGGGCATCAAGGCGGACACTTCGCCAGGAGTGATGTCCCAGAGCTGGAATTGCCGGATTCCGGGGGTGTCGACGACAAAGCCGCCGCTGGAAAGAGGGATCAGTTTTGCGGCGGTTGTCGTGTGCCGACCCTTCTGGTTTTCGGAGCTGACGCTGGAGACGCGGAGGGCTAGCCCCGGTTCGATCACGTTCAGCAGGCTGCTTTTGCCAACGCCACTTTGCCCCACGACCGCTGTTTCGCGATTGGCGATCACTTGGCGAAGGAAGTCGATTCCCTGGCCTGTTTCGGCTGAACAGGTCAGCACGCGATATCCCAGTTGGCCAAAGGTGCCGACCAATTGCTGATACTCCGCCGCGTCGACCAGGTCGATCTTATTGATGCAGATGATTGGCGTGATGCCAAAGTGTTCGGCGGTCAGGAGAAAGCGATCGATCAGTCCCGGCTTCAGTCCCGGTTCGGCGGCGCTGGTGACGATCATCAACCAGTCGACGTTGGCGACGATCACGTGCTGGCGGCCGCGACTGGTTCGGCTCAGCACATGCGAACGGGGCTCGACCCGTTCGATCATTCCCTCTTGGTTGTCGGCCGTCCGGATCGCGACGCGATCACCGGTGGCGATCACATGCCGTTGGTCGGTGCTGAGCGATTTAAGCAGCTGGCGAACGGTGCAGCTGTAGACGACGCCGTCGTCCCCCATCACTCGGCTCTGCAGCCCGTGGACGCTCAGCACGCGGCCGGCGATCAACGCATCGTCGGAATCGAGTTGAACGTTCAGGCCGGCATTGGAGTCATCGATCGCATCGCCGAAGACCGTGCGGTGCCGCGTGAGAGCCCCTTTGCCGCTGACGCGTTCGCCATGGTGGGCGTCAGCCAAGCGTTCGGTATCGCCCGTCTTGAATTCGCGGGTCAGGTCGGCATCGCGCGCCCTCCCCTGATGCTTCTTGCGAAACTCGGTGCGAATTTTCGAACGGTTCTTTTTACGAGCCATCGGCCAATCCTTCAGCGATCAATGCCGACCGCCTTGGCGATTTGTTGCCGCAGCGGTTGCGATCGCGCCCCATTCACGAATTCGCTTTGGCATTGGGGACTGCATCGGGGGAGTTGGGGACCGTGTCGGGTGCGATCACAGTTTCACTGTGCGCATCCTTCTTGGCGTCGACGTGAACCGAAGGACCGATCAACGCGGTGAGGTCTTCTTCGGACAGTTCCTCGCGTTCCAGCAGATCGCGGGTGATCGCTTCGAGCTGGTCCTTCTTGTCGCGAAGCAGCGCCAGCGCTTCCTCGTCGACTTCGTGCAGAATTCTCGCGACCTCGCCATCGATCAACTCCTGCGTCGCTTCGCTGAACTGACGCTGTTGATGCATCTCGCGACCCAAAAACGGATCTTCGTCGCTGGTCTTGTAGCTGACCGGACCCAGCTTGGGACTCATGCCCCAATGCGAAACCATCCGCCGAGCGATGCTGGTGGCGCGTTCGAGATCGTTCTCCGCACCCACGGTCGTCTCGTCGTAGATGATCCGTTCGGCGGCGCGGCCCGACAACAGGACGATCAATTGATGTCGCAGTTCGCGTTCGGACATGCTCAACCGATCCTCGCTCGGGATCGTTTGCGTGCTGCCCAACGAGCGGCCACGCGGAATGATCGTGACCTTGTGAACGCGGTACGAACCGTCCAGATACCAGGCGGCGATCGTGTGTCCGGCTTCGTGATAGGCAGTCTTTTCCTTTTCCGAATCCTGCAACACCTCTTCGCGTTTGGCTCCCATCAGGATCTTATCGCGAGCGTATTCGAAGTCCTCCATCGCGACTTCGGTCTTGTTATTTCGAGCGGCCCAGAGAGCGGCTTCGTTGACCATGTTGCGAATATCCGCACCGGTCAGTCCAACCGTTCCGGCAGCCAGCGTGTGCAAGTTGACGTCGTCGGCCAGCGGCACTTCGCGGACGTGGACCTTGAAGATCGCTTCGCGACCTTTCAGCGTCGGGCGACCGACGGTCACGTGACGATCGAAACGACCTGGACGCAGCAGCGCTGGATCGAGGACGTCGGGGCGGTTGGTCGCCGCGACGACGATGACAGCGTCGTTGCCGCCGAAGCCGTCCATTTCGCCAAGGATCTGGTTGAGCGTTTGTTCGCGTTCGTCGTGACCGCCGCCGAGACCGGCGCCTCGCTGGCGACCAACCGCATCGATTTCATCGATGAAGATGATCGACGGGCTGCTCTCCTTGGCGACCTTAAACAGATCGCGGACGCGGCTGGCACCAACACCCACAAACATCTGGATGAATTCCGAACCGTTGACCGAGAAATAAGGAACGTTCGCTTCGCCAGCGATCGCTCGAGCCAACAGCGTCTTGCCGGTGCCGGGTGGTCCATTTAATAGGACACCCTTGGGAACGCGGCCTCCCAGCTTTTGAAACTTCTCGGGGCTCTTGAGGAAGTCGACGATCTCCTGCAGATCGGCTTTAACCCCTTCGAGTCCTGCGACTTGGTCGAACGTGATCGCTTGTTCGCTGGCCTCGTAGCGTTTGGCCGGACTCTTGCTGAATCCCGACAGGAAGCCGCCTCCCATCATCTCGTTCCGCGAGCGACGGTAGGAGAACCAGATGAAGCCGAGCAGCAGCAGCGGCAGCATCAGGAACAACATCGTCAGCGTCGGCAGCAATTGATCGGCGGGCGCGTTTTCGACGGTACCGTTCTGAGCCACGATTCGCGAATCGAGATCTTCGGGCAGCTCGCGATAATAGACCAAGAACTCCGTCGGCAATTTATCCGCATCGGAGGAGGTGGCGGTGGCTGTCTTGTCGCCGAACTTCACCGGCGGACTGGGCGGGGTTTTGAATTCGCCGACGATATAGCCGTCGCGAACCACAATTTTTTCCACGTTCCCATCGTCGACCTGCTTCAGAAAGAAGCTCCACGCAACCGCGTTGGCAGTCCCTTCGCCGCGCCAAAACAAAATCACGGCCAAAATGGCAAGCGTCAAAAAAATGACCCATGAATTATTCGATCGACCTTCAGGCTTCTTCTCTCGAGAGCCCGAGGTTTTATCTTCCCGATTCTCCATCAGTTTCCTTTCGATGCCATTGAATCAAGCCTGTCGCCCGCCAATGGCTCGACGTTGTGTACAAGGTTTCCAAGCTGCGATTCTATCGTTCACGATCCCTGGCGATTGCCGATCGCTTGCGTCCGCCGCGAATGCTGTGCGAACTTTGGGCCAATTCCATATGTTTTTTCAATTGTAGCGGGCTAGAGCCGATTAGGCTAACCACGCTCGGCTCGATGCCAGGTCAAATCCGTGTTTCAATGTGAGCTACCGTTCGGCACGCGATAGTGTTCGGTTTTCTTGGGGATTGCCAAGCTGACGCGAGCCAGCTGATCCGCCCGAACCCGAACACTTGTCAGCCTTGGGACCGATGAGCTTCGCGAGCCAATTGCAATAGCTTGGGATCCCAGTGGCTGGGGATCAAGCCGTCGAGAGTTGCCGCCGAATCGGTCGCTGCAGCGATTGTGGCGAGCAATTTCGAGTCCTCGCCGGCGACCCAGTCGAGCTGGACCGGGCGTTGGTCGCGAACTGCATCGATTAGGTGCGACAAAAGTGTCTCTCGGTCAATCTGGCGAATCGCACAACACTGCTCTGCGGTGTATCCGTCCCGCAGCAGTTTCCAGGTCCAGAAGGTGTCGCCGACACTTGTCGGGTCGCCCGACGCGTTGTCGGTTACTGGTTGAGGTGCTGTGGTGTTGGGGGATGCTGTCGCCGGTGTGTCGGTCGCTGGCGGCTGCGGAGATGCGATCGGATCGGCGGCGATAGGTTTCCCGTTCCCGCTTGATCGCGGTTCTTCGCTCGGCTCCAGCTGCTCGCGGACCGATGGCGGCTGAGGTTCAATTTCGTCTTCGTCCTCTTCCAGCGGTTCGTCCGAATCGTCGGCGATTTGCGATTCGATCAACTGAACCAGCGCGTATCCATACTGTTCGACCGTTTCGGGAACGATGCCGCGAATCGATTCCAGTTCGCTAACGCTCTGCGGCTGTTTGGCGGCGATCGCTTCGAGGGTCGCGTTGCTGACGATCCGGTAGGCGGGAACGCCCAGTTCGTTGGCCGCTTCCAGTCGCCATTTGCGGAGCGTCTTCAAAAGATCGGGATTCGCTGTCGATTTCGGTTTTTCCATCGGCGTCTCGGTGACGTCTTCCGCAGCGGCCATCTTGCGGACCAACGCCATCGCTTTGATTTTCAGCGGCCGGGCGATCGTAAAGGCGACGGGAACCGGTTGGTTTCCCTTCATCACTTCCTGTCCGAAATCGGTCAGCTTGACCGTTGGCCGCCGCTGGGTGACTTCGATCTGTTGCGCCATCCCGACGCTGCAGACGGCGTCCAGCAGATCGGTGACTTGAGCTTGTTTGAGTCCCTTCAGCAAACCAAAGGTGCTCAAGCGATCGAGCTTCAATTGTTGCAGCTTCTTGTTTTGCGAACCGGCCAACATTTGAGCGACCAGCCCTTTGCCAAATCGCCCGTGGGTGCGAGCCAGGGCGCTGAGCACGATCCGCACCAGCTGGGTGATCAGCTGCTGTTCCTCGGTCTCTTCAGCGGTCAACGGAACGGCGGCGGCCGTTGTCACCGCCGCATTTTTTCGGGGCTGCGTCAGGTCGCATCGGTCGCAGTTTCCGCAGACGTCGGCTGCTGGATCGCCGAAATAATTCAGCACCGCCAACTGCCGGCAGTTCGGCGTTTGCGCAAACCGGATCACATGATCCAGCTTCTCGTATTCGGCCCGCTTGCGGCGTTCGAGTTCGACGAAATCGATCTTTAGGTCGTTGAAGGGGACATCGCGTTTGCGGAAGTGGATCGCCCGGCCGCGAAACGGCGGCACGTAATCGAAGTCGCGCAACCGACTCAATTCCCGCAGCGTTCGCGTCACCGATTCGCGCGATTGATCGGTCGATTTGACAATCCGGTCGAGCGAGAAATAGACGTCCTCTTCGCGTCGATCGCCGATGATCTTTTCAGCCGCTTGCAACACGCGGCGGCGAACTTTGGCTTCCCGCGGCAGCATGTCGACCAAGGTCGGCAGCGTGCTGTCGATCCGGATGATCGCCTGGTTGGCGCTGCTGTCCAACCGCTCCAGGACTCCCGTTTTGGCCAGCAACCGCTCGGCGGTCCCGATCGCCTCGCCGCCGACTTGTAGGCCGATCTTCTCGCGAATCTGATCGAGCGTCATTTCGATCGGGTCGTCGGTGCGGGAGTGCAAGAACTTGTAGACCGCCGCGACGACGTCGCGGGTCGGGTAGTTGTTCTCGATGAAAAATTCTTGGATGTAGCGGTCGCTGTAACTGAACAACAGCAGACATTCGCTGGGCAAACCGTCTCGGCCGGCCCGGCCCGCTTCTTGGTAATAGGCTTCCAAGCTGCCGGGCATGTTGTAGTGGACGACGTAGCGGATGTCCGATTTGTCGATTCCCATCCCAAACGCGTTGGTCGCCACGATCGCGGCCAACTTCCCCGCCATGAAGTCCTCTTGGACGCTCCGCCGCTGTTGCGGATCGAGGCCGCCGTGGTAGATCCCGACCGGTTTGCCAAGCTTCCCCGGCAACCAGAGGGCAATTTCTTCGCAGCGTTTCCGCGTCGCGGCATAGATGATCCCGATCCCCTTCTGGCCCCGCAGGAACTCCGCCAGCCGTTGATCCTTCTCGCGATCGCTGCCGCAGGGAGATACGGCGAACCGCAGGTTTTCGCGAGCGAAACCGGTGATGAACGGCTTCGGTTCGTGCAGCGACAACAGCTTGACGATGTCGTCGCGAACCGTCGGCGTGGCGGTGGCTGTCAGAGCGATCGTCTGCACGCCGCCCAGATTGCGAATTCGGAACTGCCCCAGGCGAGCGTAATCGGGGCGGAAATCATGTCCCCATTCGCTGATGCAGTGGGCTTCATCAACCGCCAGCAGCGAGACCTTCGTTTTGCGAACGCTCTCCAAAAAGCGGCTGTTCCGCAGCCGCTCCGGCGCGATGTAGATCAGGTCGTACTTTCCCTCGGCCATCGCCTGCATGCGATCGAACTGTTCGGCCGGTTTCAGCGAGCTGTTGATCAGCGTCGCCCGAAAGCCTTTCTTTTGCAGCACGTCGACCTGATCCTGCATCAGCGCGATCAGGGGCGAGACGACGATCGTCAGCCCGTCGAGCATTACGCTGGGCAATTGATAGCACAGGCTTTTGCCGCCGCCGGTTGGCATCACGCACAACACGTCCTTGCCGTCGAGGACCTGTTGAATCACCGCTTCCTGCCCGCTGCGGAATTGGGTCAGGCCAAACCGGTCCAGGAAATCGCTTGGGGAAAGTGTCGACGGCATGAACTACCACTCAATCTTCGCTTGAGGCAATTCCTGCTTCAACGCTTCGACGGTGCTCTTTTCAATGACATAGGTGCGGGTGATGAACAACCGTTTAAGTTTCTTCAATCCGTACAACTTCGGCATGCCTTCATCGGTGACGCCAGTCCCCCCAAGGTGCAACAGCTCCAGATTGGTCATCGTGGCGATCGTGTCGAGGCAATCGTCGCTGATCGCGTCGCCGAGGTTATCGAGATTCAATTGCTTCAACTGGGTCATCCCCTTCAGCTGAGCGATCCCCTCTTCGGTCGCTTCGGTGTTCCAGAGGTTCAGGTTTTCCAGATTGGGCAGCTTGGCCAAGTGTTCGAAGACGGCGTCTTGAACCGGAGATTCGCTGAGGTCGAGATCTCGCAGTGCTTTCATGTCAGCAAATGCCGCGGCGTTTTCACCGCGGATGCTCGTCTCGCGAGCCCGCACCTTTTGCAGCTTCGGCAGCTGAGCCAGCAGCGGGATGACTTCGTCGTCGACTTTGCTAGCGCCGTACAGATTGATTTCCTTGAGCTTTTTCAGGCCGACCAAGTGCTTGATCCCCTCGGGGCCAACGCGGCAATATTGCAGGCCCAGGGCGACGAGGTTGTTGAGGCCGGTGAGCTGAGCCAATCCGCTGTCGTCGACTGCGTTGGGCAGGCGGACATTTCGCATCTTGGTCAATTTGCCAACCGAAGTAGCACATTCGTTGGTCAGCAGCGAGCACTCGAGCAGATCCAGCAGCTCCAATTGCTTGGCGGCTTCGAGCGACTTGATTCCCGCGTCGGTGACCTTCGTGCGGGCGATCCGGATCTGGCGGATCGTATCGCAGCCGGCCAGAGTCTTCAGCGATTCGTCGGTGATCTCGCTCTTGATCAGATCGACATCGGCCAGTTTGGGGAGCGTGACCAGGACCGCGACAGCTTCGTCGCCAACTTGCGTGCAGTTATCGAAACCGATGACTTTCAGT
Source organism: Rosistilla oblonga (assembly GCF_007751715.1). NCBI lineage: Bacteria > Pseudomonadati > Planctomycetota > Planctomycetia > Pirellulales > Pirellulaceae > Rosistilla > Rosistilla oblonga. The sequence goes on from NZ_CP036292.1 coordinate 1,647,558, forward strand.
TCGGGATGCGCTTTCAGTTTTTCGACAGCTTCCAGCGTCACGCCGGGGCCACGGGCGAGGATCTTCTGCAGCTTTGGCAATCCGGCGACCCAGGCGAATTCGTCCGCTTGGTCTTCGGCAGCGTCGGGGAACAGGCCGCGAAGATCGAGTTCGACGATGTTCTCGCCTTGCTTCTTCACGGTGACTCCGCCAGCCGCTTCGATCGCGGCGACGACTTCCGCATCGTCGGGCGTCGGTTCGGCAGCTGCAGCAGGGGCGGGGGCCTCGGCCGGTTCATTATTAGGTTGGGCAACCTCCTGCTTTTTGCAACCCGAGAGCAACAACAGCGTCAGCAGCAGGGTGGGGATGGTTCGGACAAAGGTCATCGGTGTTGTAAATCCTTATATCGAATCGCGTTCTGCGGCTCCTGGCGAGCAGCGGCCAGGGGAATTTTTTACTGGAAATCGCCCCGCAATCGCGAGCGGATGGGGGCGCCTAGTTTCGCAATGTCAGGGTTCAATTTAGCATGACAAACTAGCCTAAGCAGGGCAGCCCTGCAAATAGGTATCCCAATCGCGCCAAGGATGAAAGCTTGCCATGAAATCGGTATCCGTTGCCCTTCTGCCGTCGTTGATCCAACGCGAATCGCTAACCGATTGCACTGCGGTGGTGATCGACGTGCTGCGAGCCACTTCGGTGATCGCGACCGCTTTGGGCAATGGAGCGGCGGGTGTGATCGCTTGCGAATCGATCGACCAGGCTCAGCGACAGGCCGCGGATTTGCCCGGGGCTTATAAGTTGTGCGGCGAGCGCGGCGGGTTGCCGATCGACGGCTTCGATCTGGGGAATTCCCCGGCCGAATATCCTCGTGAGGTGATCGCCGACAAAACGGTCGTGATGACGACGACCAACGGGACGCGAGCCCTTGCGGCGGTCGATACGGCGGCCGATGTGTTGACCGCCTCGTTTTTGAATCTGTCGGCGGCGAGCGATTATTGCGCGCAATCGGCTGATGTGTTGTTGGTTTGCGCGGGGACCGATGGCCAGATCAGTGGCGAGGATGTGTTGTTGGCCGGTGCGATCGCCAAGCGGTTGATCGGCGGGCACGGCTTCGAAACGACCGACGATTCGGCGTTGTTGGCGATCGCGGCGTGGGAGGCTGCCGAACCGGTAGCCGCCGATCCTGCGCGGCTCGCGGAATTCCTGGCGTTATCCAAAGGGGGACGCAATCTGCAGCGGATCGGATTCGCCGACGATCTGCAGCGCGTCGCTCGGATCGACTCGGTGTCGCTGGTTCCTCGCCGCGAGTCCCGCAATCCGCTGTGGCTGCGCTGCCAATAGCGACATCTTCGCGTGGAACCTCGCGATCAGGTCGCTGGAAAAATCGTTACACCGCGAACAGTTTTCTGTTGGAACTCGCTGGATTAGGTGTAGTTTTGCTTGGCGTAAGCTAAGTTTGGACAGTGTGAGGTCCAGGGCGGCGGTTTGCCGACAGGATCGATCGCACAGGCGTTTGCTGTTGCCTGGTGTTCGCTGCCGGCAAGGTCCAACACTTGTTTCCGAAGTCTCCGATGAATCCTTCGCTGAATCGTCATACCGATATCGATAACCGTCACGGCGTGACGCTGCGGCAGTCGCCATCTGCTGGAAGGGTTTTGGTCGTGCGGGAAGGCATGGACTGCAGCCAGCGGATTATCGATGCGCTGCGCCGCCATGAAATCTCGACCTTGGATGTCGCGGATGTGGCGGGAGCGGTTTCGATTTGTGAAGCCGAACCGATCGCGATCGCCTTCGTCGCGGCTGCGCTCTCCAGCGGCGAAGAGGCTTCGGTGTACTGTCGCTTGCGTCGGATTCGGCATGAATCGGAGCTAGCGATTGTGGCCGTCGGCGACTGTGACGACCAGCATCTGTTTACCGCGTTGGATCAGGGAGCGAGCGAATATTTGCAGCTGCCAACCACGGACGAGTTGATCGTCGCCCGGGCGCGAACACTGCTGCGTTTGCGGCATGTTCAGCACGCGTTCCAGGAGGCCGAGGAACGCTATTTCCTGACAGCTCAGGGAGTCAACGACGGCTTGTGGGATTGGCGTTTGGATTGCGATGAAGCTTATTATTCGCCGCGGTGGAGCGAGATCCTGGGGCTCGATGCGTCGCAGCTGCTAAACCTTCCCGCCGATCTCCGCGACCGCATTCACAGCGAGGATCGTGCCAGCTTTGAAACGCATCTCCAATCGCATTTGCAAGGTAAGACGCCGCACTTCGAGATCGAGGTCCGGTTGCGTCATCAGGACGGCAATTTTCTGTGGATGTTTTGCCGTGGCAAAGCCGTCCCCGCGACCGATGGAATCGCCGCGCGGATCTCTGGCTCGATGACCGATATCACCGTCGGTAAGGTTGCCGATCCGGTGACGGGGTTGCCCAATCGGGTTCTGTTCAAGCGTCGCATCCAACGTTCGCTGCAGGCTTATCGCGAGCAGCAAGGGCCGCCGTTTGCCGTGATGTACGTCGATCTGGACAATTTCAAAATGGTCAACGACACGCTGGGGCATGACGCCGGTGACCGTTTGCTGATCTCGGTCGCGCGGCGGTTGGAGGGATCGGTGCGGACCAGCGAATCGGTGGTGGCACGGCTGGGAGGCGATGAGTTTGCGTTGCTGGTCGAGAACATTCAATCGGTCGAAGAGGCGCAAGATGTCGCCGATCGGATCCTGCGGAACTTCCAGTCTCCGTTTCCGTTGGGCGAGGCGCGGGAGGTTTTTGCTTCGCTCAGTTTGGGGATCAGCATCGCGAGCGAGCGATGCGAAACGAGCGACAAGATCTTATATGAAGCCGATGCGGCGATGTACGAAGCCAAATCGCAAGGCAAGTCGTGTGCGCGGTTGTTTGCTCCCTACATGCGCGAAAATGCTTCCTCCCGTTTGCAGTTGGAACGCGATCTTCGCCAAGCACTCGAGTGCAACGAGTTCGAATTGAATTTCCAGCCGTTGGTCCGGCTGCCGACTCGCGATTTGGTTGGGTTCGAAGCCTTGATCCGCTGGCGGCATCCGCAGATGGGAATGGTTTTGCCAGCGAACTTTATCGCGTTGGCCGAGGAGACGGGGCTGATCGTTCCAATCAGTCTGTGGGTGCTGCGGCAGGCCTGTCGACAACAGGTGCAGTGGAAACGGCAGTTCCCGGATCTGCGGTGTTTGAAGATCTCGATCAACGTCTCGCGGCGTCAGGTCATGCATTCGGATCTCACCGCCGATTTGGCGGAGGTGATCGCCGAGACAGGGATCGCGCCGCGGGAGCTGAAGCTGGAGATCAGCGAGAGCACGATCATGGAGGATGCCGAGCACGGGATCGGTTTGCTGAACGATCTGCGGCGGTTGGGCATCGAGGTCGCGATCGATGACTTTGGGACCGGGTTCTCGTCGCTATCCTGCTTGCATCGCTTGCCCCTGGATTCGCTGAAGATCGACCAATCGTTTGTCGGTACGATGGCGAGTTCGCGGGAGAGTCGGATGATCGTTGGCACGATCATCGCGCTCGCCGAGCAACTGGGACTGGATGTGGTCGCCGAGGGGATCGAGACCGAACTGCAGCAGAACCTGCTGTCGGAGATGGGCTGCGTCTTGGGACAGGGCTTTCTCTATTCGCCGCCGGTAGCGATCGGTGATGCCGATGCGATGTTACGCAAACAATTTGCCGCTGGAAATTCGCTGCCGTTGCCGGCGAAGGGATTTGCGGCGACGCAAACCGTTCGCTCGACATCGCTTTCCTGATTTGTCCCGCTGCGAAAATCGTTGCTTCGCGGCGGTGTCGGCTACATCCGGACCGCGGTCCCTTTGGTCAATGCCATGAAGGCCGATTCGAGGTTCAGTTCCTCTTCGCGGAACTGGCGGACGCGGATTCCCGATTGGATCAATAACGCCGGCAGGTCGCTGTAGTCTTCGACGTCGCGGTTCAGGATCACGCGGATCTCGGAGTCGCCGACTTCCACGCCGCGAACCTTCGGATGTCCTTCCAGCAGATCGGACATCTTCGAGAGGTCGACGATCTCAGCCGGTTGGACGACCAGCACGTTGTATTCACGCACCTGTCGCATCACGTCGTTGACCGTCGCGTTGACTTCCAGAACGCCCCGGTCGATGATCCCGACTTTGTTGCAGATGTCAGCCAATTCCGGCAGGATGTGGCTGCTGACGATGATCGTCTTGCCCATCTGGCCAAGCTTGCGCAACAGGTTCCGCATCTCGATCCGAGCCCGCGGGTCGAGCCCCGACAGCGGTTCGTCTAACAACAGGACTTGCGGGTCGTGCAGCAGCGTGCGAGCCAGCCCCAGTCGCTGCGTCTGTCCGCGGCTGAGCGTGTTCGCATAAGCGTCGCGTTTGAAATCGAGGTCGACGATCTCCAGCATTTCGTCGCAGCGTTTGCGTCGGGCGGGACCGTTGATGCGATACGCCGCGGCGAAGAACTCCAGATATTCGATCACCGTCATGTCGTCGTACACGCCGAAGAAGTCGGGCATGTAACCGACAAGCCGACGGATCTCTTTGGGGTTCAATTGGACCGCGTGTCCGCAGACATACGCCTCGCCCCAACTGGGCTCCAACAACGTTGCAATGATCCGCATCGTCGTCGTCTTGCCGGCACCGTTGGGGCCGATGAAGCCGAACAGGTCTCCCTCGCCGAGGTCGAGGTTGATGTCCTTGATGGCAAACATGTCGCCATACTTTTTTGACAATCCAGAAGTTCTGATCACGGTGAAGGCCCTGCGGTGCTGGTTCAACGGCCCGGTGAGCGAAACGCTGCGGCGGACGATTGGAGCGATTGGTTGTGTTCGGTATTAGCGGCCGGTTTCGACGGGCAACAAAATTCGTGCGAACGATCGCACGGTGCCCGCCTCTGCCGCATGTTGGTCCTCGTCCAGTTGAACGACCGGCGTGTCGACGCGTCCCAACAGGATCGCGTTGTCGGTCGCAAGCACATGGCTGAGGTCCAAATGGTTGACGATACGATTGCTCAATTCAGTGTATTTGGGACCGCCGGCGGTATCGTAGAACATCGCGATCTCCAGCAGCCGGTCCAGGTCGCCTTGCATCTCGGGGTTCCAAGGTTCGGTCGCCGTGGAGGCTTTGTCGACGCTCCGCCGCGTCAAACGCCACTTCAGGTTTTTTGAGGTCAGCGAGCTGACTTCGGGGATCCGTTTTCCAGCGGTAAAACGCGTTGGCAACAGATAGGCCCAGCCGCGATAGACCAGCAGACCGTCCATGAGGTCGACCGAAAGCGGGTTGGAGATGCTGCCACTTAACAGATCGGTTCCTGGACGCTGTTTCAGCGAACTTTCGACAGCTTTCCGAGGCTCGAACTGCCACCACGCGGCGAGTCCCTTGGTGGCGGCGGTTGGCATCGGCAATCCGATGGCGGCGGTCGATAGATTTTCGCCGCTTGCTTCGGCGGCGATCGTGTAGTCGGGCATCTGGCGATCGCGTCCGATCGACGTCAGCCCGCCAAACTCTTGTCCGTTGACTCCCCACCAACCGGTAATCGGTTGTGGTGAATCGGGATCGGAAAACTCGGCGTCGATCGTGTAGCGAAGGTCGTTGCGGCCGGCGCTACCACTCAATAACTGAGTCCAGGCGAAGCCACGCCCCACTTTTTCGCTGGGGTCGATGTCGACGACCGAGAACTGATTCACAACCGGCTGCGTCGGCGTAGCGATCGTCGTTCCGTAGAAGGCGAGTCCGGCAAAGCCCAAAACCGCCAGCGGGAACGTGATCCAGCCCAGCAGCGGACGCCCTAACCAGCGATTGACGATCCAGTAGTCCAGCGGGCCGATCAGCCCCAGGTAGAGCACAAAAAATCCAGCCAGCCATTTGAACGGCAGCACCCAGTGCGAATCGAATTGATCGATCGTGCGGCGGATCTGGCCGACCAAATCGGTGTAGCCGGCGGCGCTGGTGTGACGTTGTGACGTGTTGTTGCGAGTGCCGAGTGCGTTGGGCAGGAATCGCTCCAGCAGATTCTGGCGGTCGGACCACGACGCAAACGGCTCTTGGTCCAAATCCGCGGCCAGGATCAAAACGCGACCGAAGCCGACGAGATACTCTTTGGCAATCGGAACGGTTTGGCGATCGAGCGTTCTGCCGGTCAAAAGCGTGCGGCCGCCGGAGCTGGGAAGACGGAGTGCTTCGTACGCTTTTAAAGGCGTTTGAGTCGTGGTGAACGATTCGATCGCGCGAGGGTCGATCTCGACAACCTCTTCATCGATCTGCAGTCCAAGCGAATCGCGAATCCACGATCCGGCAGCGACCGCCGCTTGCGACTGGCCCCCCAGAGTCAGCACCATCCGCCCGCCGCGGCGCACCCAATCGGCGAGGGCTTGTTTTTGCGAGTCGGCCAACGCGTTGACGATCGCTCCCTGTGATCCTGGGAAGACGATTAGGTCGACGCCGTCGTAGGCGATCCAATGATGAGGCAGTTCTTGACCGTCGGGCAAAACCGAGACGATCGGGAAATTGCGGCGGCCCTGTTGCTCGCTGGCTCCTTCGATTCCGATCGCATCACCGATCGCCAAGATCCATTCTTTTTCGAAGGGGATCGCTGCGGGGGCGTCGATGTTCGCCGATGCCGCCGTCTCGCCCGATTCATCGGTGATCGAAACCTTCAGCTGCTGGTCGTCGCGACCGACTTGGAAGTAGCAACGCAGTTCGCCATCGCTTGTAAATGCCTGCGTGTAGTCGACCCCGACGCCGTCGCCATCGGCGCTGGCGACGATCACGTTGCCCGGCGCAGCGCCCTGCCCCGCTTCGATGCGGCATTCGGCCCACATCCCAGCTCGGCCGCGACCATCGATTCCCGCCTTCGCGGAAAGGTCAGCGGCATCGGTTGCCTGCGGGGCGGCGATCAGAAAGGCCAACGCGGCCGATGATGCCCATGCGAGCCAAACATTCGATTTGCGTGTTGTCCTGGCGATCACGGTTTCTCTTCGTTCGGGCAGATGCAAACCAGGCGGCTGCAGCCTGGACAGCCGCTGCCATATTTTTCGCTGATCGCTTTGGATAGATCGATGTCGGCGACGTTGGCGATCGTCGCCAACCACGCCAGCACGTCGGCGAACTCCGCCGCCAGGTTCTCGCGATCGTCGCCTCGCAACGCCGCCGCCAGTTCGCCAATCTCTTCCATCAACCACATGAAGGTGCCGTCGACCCCGCGGACGACATCCTTCTCGTAATACATCGCCTTGATCTTCTGCTGAAAATCGGTGAGCGATATCTCGGGTTTTGGTTCATTCATCAAGTCGATTCCAATAGATACAGAGGGGCTAAAATTGTAACCGCCCTGCGATCGAAGGATAGGCTGTCTTCATTTACGCAGCTGACGCCGGAAAAGGTTCAATTGCGGCGGATGAGCGGAGTCTCTGTTTGGCTGCGTAATCTCATCGTTTACGCAGCTGGCGAGGAAAAAGGTTCAGTTCAGTCGAGCAAAAAACGGGCGTCGGCCCAAACCGCGTGGTCCCCGCTGCTGCCATCTCCCGCGTCGCGGACCATCAGCACGATCAGCTTCGCATCGCCAAGCTGAATATCGAGCGAAATCGGGGCGTCGCCCGGCTGCAGCGTAGGCGACGTGAACTGAGTCCGCACCGCTTTGTTTGCGTCAGCCGTCAAAACCTGGAAGACCACGCTCCCGATAGCCGTTGACTGGTCGTCACCCGTCGCCATTCCAACCGTCCCTTGAAACCGAGTCGCATCGGGTGGGATGCGGTACGCTGCTTGAGCGTTCGCATGCATCGATAGGCCATGCCGGTAGCGGTATCCGGCGATGGTCAGCGGTTCGCCACGAAGTCCGCTATCGGTGGCCAGAGGCCATTGTAATTCGGAGAGAGAGGCTTGCTGCTTGAACGCCAGAGCAGGCTGCTGGCTGAGCCAACGCGTTGCGCCGCGGACCGGCTGGATCGTTTCCACTGCGGCGGAGAATTGATCCCAGTCGCCAGCAAACGCCAAGCTTTCGCCGCTGGCTAACTCCAGTTCGATCGCGCCGTCGGTTCGCTGGATCGATTGGATCGCCAATCGCGTGCCATCGTCCAGCCCGAACCAAAAGCCGGATTCGGCGGGCTGGATCGGGTGCAACAGCGGGCTCAATACGATGCCGCGGAGTGTCGCTGCAGCGATCGCGTCGGTCCGTTCGCCGCGTCGCAGTTTCCACGTCGCACCAAATGCCAACGGTGCGTCGGCGATCGTCGGCGGAAACTGCAGCACGCCGGCGATCTCGTCTCCGGAAACGTTCAGCAAACGATCGTCTCCGCCATCGGCGTCAGCAAACGTCTTCAAGATCGAGGCCCGCGCGAGCGGCTGAGTTGGCAATTGCAACGCGATCGCGCGAACGTTTGTCAACGACAGCGTCGTTCGGAAGTAACGCCCGGCGATGGCGACCTGGTCCTTTGCGATCCGTTCGATTCGGCCGACGACCCACGATCCATCGACCATCATCAGCCCCGACGCAAAATCGGCGATCGGTTCGTGGCCGTAGCGGATCAATTGATCGGCAGCGACCACCAGCGGTTGGTTCTTGTCGTCGCGAAAGGTCAGCTGGTCGGGCGATTCGAAATCGGAAAAGCTGGCCGCAACGAGACCGCTGTTCAGCAGTAGATCTTCCGCCGGAACGATGTCCGCCAGTGAAATAGCCATGCAAAATGCAAGGACACCGCGATGCATGAGGAGCCTTTGAGGGAAGCGAGTCGAAATCAGTCATCCAGTTTAACCGCAATACCGTTCAACGAAGGAGCCTCGGACCGTCGAAAGAATTAGCGGCGGGACGTAGTGGACGAGGTTACGAGTCCCAGCGATTTGGTCTGATGCAAAAGGACTCGTAATCTCGTCCACTACGCTTCGTTAAACGGTATTGAGTTTAACCGCGTGCCCAGCGGGCCGCGCGTTGGCCGTTCCTGCGTCCGAACCGCTGGGCACGCGGTTAAGCGAGGCAGTTACCGTTGGAAGATCGGCAGCAGGCTGCGGGGAGTGTTTAATATGATGCAGGCCATCGCGGTGGCGTAGGTGCGGTCGGTGTAGTCGAGCCAACTGCCGTCGTTTAATTGTGTCGACAACAGGATGTCTCGCAGCTGTTCGTACCAAGCTTTCCATTCGGGGCCGCCTCGCTGCCAGAGGGCCTGCACCGAATAATAGTGTGCGTAAAAGAAGTAGTTGTTGCGTTGGGGCGAGAAGTTGTGTCCGGCTCGATTGCTGAGGAAATCGTAGCCGTCGTCGAGCTCTTTGCCGCGGTAGCGTCCCGCGTTTTGAAGAGCCACGATCGCGCCGGCGGTCAACGGGAATCGGCTCTCCCCACCGGTCAATTGGTACATAAATCCGCCGTCGGGATTCTGGCATCGCCGCACGTAATCGACCGCCCTTTCGATCGTCTCTCCCGGAACGAAGGTCCCCGCGTTGCGAGCCGCTCGCAAAGCCATCATCTGGCAGATCGTTACCGACAGGTCGGCGTCGCGCGGCTCGGGTTCGTACCGCCAGCCCCCTTCGCTGTTCTGCGAGCGGACGATCAGATCGACGGCATGGTTCAGCTTGCGTTGCAGGTCCTTGCGGTCGCTGGTCCCATAGACTTCGGCGAGGAACAGCGTGGCAAAGCCGTGGCCGTACATCGCCCCGCGGCTGACCGATTCGCGGCGGATGATGAATCCCGTTTCGTCTTCACACGCGTCGGCGATGTAGTCGACGCAGCGATCCAGCGCCGCGCCGTGCGGCCCGCGGTCGGGCAGACTGCCTCGCGACAACATCGCCAGCCCGGCCAAGCTGACTACGGCGACGTTGCGTCCCAAGCCGGTGCCGCGGCCATCGCCAAAGCTGCCGTCGGCGGTTTGACGCGCGACCAGCGAGCTGAGTCCGCGATCGATCGCCAGCGAGACGGCGGGCGTGTAGAGCCCATCGTCGTTCGTTTGAGCAACCGCGGCGGCGGGCAAGGCCGATGCGGTCAGCAAGCCGATCGATCGGCCGATCAGATCGCGCCGCGAGATCGTTCCGGTGTGTGCGAGATTGTTGGTCAAGGTTTCGCGTCCGAACCGGAGGAGAGTTGGCGGAAGTATTCGGTGATCGCATCGCGATAACGGGGCAGGAACTTCTCTGGCAACGTCGCCTGCAGCTCGCCCCGAATCCGCTCGGGCAAGTGTCCCCAAACCGCTTCACGCATGCCTTGCAAAGGGCCTGCGTTGACGATCACGTCGGTGCTGCTGCCGACTTCCGTTCCGGGCTGCGTTCCCAGTTCGGATTGCTGCGGTTGCTGGCCCTCGCGGTTCGGATCGGTCTCCGGTTTTTCTGGTCCCGCCTGCGACATCTGCTGTTCCTGCGAACGCTGCGACGACTGGGACTGGTCTTGATTGGAGTTTTGTGCGGATTGATCGACGATCGTCTGCAGCATTTCCAACGCCCGTCGTTGAGCGGCTTGCGTTGCCGGTCCGGCATCACCGTTGCCAAGCCCCGCGATCGCTTGCTGCATTTCGCGATCGACAGCCTGCAGCGTTTTCAGCATGGCATCGACCGGTTCCGTGGCGGCTTGCGGGGCGTCGGTTTCAGGTTCCGGCTTGTCGTTCGTTTCCGATTCGGCTTGCATCGCTTCGTCTAATAAACCGTCCAGATCGCCCAGCAGATCGACAGCCGGCGGCGGTTGATCGCCGCTTGATTCCGGCGGCTGGGAATGAGCGATGCCAGCCAACCCGGCGACGGCAATGAGGGACGACGCCATGACTGCGACGGTCACGCTGCAGCGGAGGCGATTCGCAGTCGATGTTTGGCTCACGGGGAAGTTGTCCTTGCGGGGCGGATTCACGTTTTGGCGGTTCGTGTTATTGTAGCAGTTTGCTGCGATTTGAACTGGGGACGGTCCCGGCCGATCGGAATTCGAAGCTGGGAATTTGTGTCAACGCTATGTTTGGTTTGGACGTTCGCTTACAAGCTGTCTTCGATCAGGTCCGTTGCCCGACGCATGTCGACGTCGGTTCGGATCACGCGCGGCTGTTGGCGGCGCTGCTGAAAAGCGGCCGGATCGAGCGTGGGATCGCTATCGAAAACAAGCAGCAGCCGTTTGTGAACTCTCGTCGTCGATTGGCGAACCTGGCCGCGGACGTTCGCTTTGGCGATGGGCTGGCGGTCTTGGAAGCCGGCGAAGCGGAGAGCTTGAGCATTTGTGGGATGGGGGCCGAGAGCATCGTGCAGATCCTCGAAGCGTTCCCCGATCGCGTCCCGCCCCGCGTCTTTTTGCAGCCGAATCGGCAGCCCGAATTGGTGCGCCGATGGGGATTGCGCTGCGGTTTTCATTTGGTTGATGAACGGATCGCCTGCGGCCATTGGCCCTATTCGATCCTCACGTTCCAGCGTGCCGTCGATCGGGACGATCCGGCTTACGATGGCATCGACCGCGACGCGGCACTACTGTTTGGCCCGCTGAATCTGCGACGCAGGTCTGCGGTTTTGGAGCGGGTGTTGCGCGAAGAGCTGGAATATTTGCAGCGATTCGATCGGATGGAACCGGCGGGGATCCGGCGTCGCGAAACGATCGAAGCGATGCTGGCGACGTGGTCGGAGACGCCAGCGACTCAGACGCGAAAACAGTAGTCCGCGGCGTTGCGTGAAGTTGGGAACCGCTGGCGAGCAAAAATCTGCTTTGTTTTTGACTCTTGGGAATCGTCGTCGAATGTACGACGCAGTTGGGCGTGTTAAAGTGACGCCACCGGTTGTCCGACAGCTCGTCCTCCCGCCCACCATCGCAGAGAGCTCTCCTCATGCAAACGCTCGACTATATCGTCATCGTTGTCTATTTGGTCGTGATGATGGGAATGGGGATGCATTTTGGTCGCGGGCAATCACGCCGCGAGTTTTTTGCCGCCGGCGGTTCGATGGGTTGGATGGTGGTCGGGCTGAGCGTGATGGCGACGCTGTTTTCATCGAACAGCTTTGCGATGTATCCATCGGTCGGCTACGGCGACAGCTTGCGTGTCGGGATGATGTTGGTCGGGGCGACGTTGATGTCGCCGATCGTGATTTGGGTTTTTATTCCCGTCTATTCGCGATTGAACTGCACGACGGCGTACGAATATCTGGAGCGTCGGTTCCATGTTTCGATCCGCTGTCTGGCCAGCGGTTTGTTTATCTTGTTGCGAATCGGGTGGATGGCGTCGGCGACGTTTGCGGCTTCGTTGGTGATCGCCAGCGTCTCGCAGGTGCCGCAAGTCACGGTGATCCTGTCGCTGGGAGCCGTCTCGATTCTGTATACGATGGTCGGTGGATTGCGAGCGGTGATGTGGACCGACGTGCTGCAGTTCTTTGTTTTTGCCGGGACGATTCTCGTCGCCCTTTCGCTGCTAATCTACACCAGCGGGATCGGCTTCATCCAATCGATCAGCAGTTATTTCGAAGGCCGCTCCAGTATGTTGGTCGACTGGACACCTTCGATGACGCTCAAACATGGCAGTTGGGCGGTGCTGATCGGTACGTTCCTGGAAGCCTTGTCGGCCTTCGGTGCCGACCAAGTCGCGGTGCAACGTTACATCTCAGCCAAGTCGGAACGGACATCGCAGATCGGATACCTGGTGAATCTGATCGGGATGTGGTTGGTGATCCCGGGCCTGCTTTTGATCGGTGTCGGGCTGTTTGCGTTTTATGGCGAAAACCCCGCTGAATTGCAGCCGCTGTTGCAAGGTGTCAGCGTGGGCGAGCTGCCGTCGCCGCTCGAATCGGTTGCGATGCGCGATGCGGTCTTGGCGGCGGGAGTGCAGGACAAGGTCTTCCCCGAGTTTGCGCGAATGCACTTTCCACCGGGGATGGTGGGATTGTTTCTTGTTGCGTTGATGGCGGCGGTGATGTCCAGCATCGACTCGGGTATCCACTCGGTCACGACGGCGATCATCGTCGATTTTCGCGATCGTTTGATGCCCTCGTGGAAGCCCGATGACAGTGCCCACGACGTTGGATTGATCCGTGGTTTGTTAGTCGTCGTCGGTGTGTTGAGCGTCACGTTAGCTTGTTTTGTCGGGCCGCTTGGCGATGTGTTCGACATCGCCAAAAAGTTGACAGCCTCCTTCGGCGGCCCGCTGTTGGCTGTCTTTATCCTCGCCTTTTTCTCGCGCAAAGCCCGCGCTGCGGCGGTCTTTCCGGGGACGTTGATCGCTGCCGCAGCGACGATGGCGATGATGTATCATTTCGACCAGTGGTTCTCGATGTGGTTCTGGCCCGTTGGGTTTGGATTGACGTTGGTGTTGTGCTTTGTCATCAATCTCTGCTTGCCGCGGGCAGCCGGATCGGGTGAAGAACCGTTAACCTTTTCAACCGTGATACGACAAAACCCCAAGCGTGAGCAGGAGCTTCCGTCCGAATGAAATTCTTGAATTCAACCGCCCCGGCGATCCGGGCGCTCGATCGTCAGCAGACCTTGGTCGTGTTTCCAACCGCGGCGGTCGAACAGCATGGCCCTCACCTGCCCTGTGGGACCGATACGTTGATCAGCGATGCGATCGCCGACGCGATGGAAGCTCGGGCGCCCGATCGCGTCTTGCGTCTGCCGACTCAGTGGATCGGTGCCAGTGCGCATCATCGGCGTCTCGGAGCGACGTTGGACAGCGAGTTGCCAACGTACATCCAACTGTTGTGCCAGACGTTGCAGCCGCTGTTGGAGATGGGATTCTGTCGTTTTTTGATCCTCAACGGACATGGTGGCAACATCGATCCGATGCGCGTTGCGGTGCGTCAGTTGCAGTCGCAATGGCCCGATCGGCTGTTGGCGGCGGCTTCGTATTGGTCGATCGCCGAGGCGGTGATCGCGGATCATTTGACGGGCGAAGATAAAGCGGTTGGCCACGCGTGCGAAGCCGAAACGGCGTTGATCCTGCATCTGCGTCCGGAGCTTGTCGATACCGCGGCCGTCGAGTCGGCGATGGGATGGAAGCCCGACGCGGTCGAAGGAATGTTTATCTGCCGCGACATGAAGCAGCGAACCGCCGCCGGAGCGACAGGCCGCCCCGATCTGGCGACTGCGGAACAGGGACGCCAGATGTTCGAAGGAATCGTCGATCGAGTGAGTGTTGCCGTCGACCGATTATTGGCCGAACCCCTGCCCAGCTAGCCAACGACACGAGCGAGTCGAGTGCCGAAGGACCAGCGATTTACCATAGCCCCGTCCGCCGGCATGGGGAAACAGTCGGTCTGGGAAGACCGTCGGTTCTACACAAGTCGTCTGGAATTCGATCATGTTGTCACGTCAGTAGTTCCGCCGGGAACGACTACCACGGTGGAAACCTTCATCCCCATGCTTGCATCACTTGGCTGGCACAACTAGCGAGCGATGCGCCGCCGGGCCCGAAGCTATATGGGCGGCAATGAAATGCATGCATGATCTAGCAAATCGTGTAGCGAACGTTCGGTCCGGGCACCGAACGGAAATCCCGGATTTCTGTATAGCCGACAGGATGCAAGTCGCAGGAATCTACCTACCGTGGCTTCACGCCGCTGCAGGAGCGATTGCGCGGTAACCTCCCATCATGTACGTGTACTGCCAGCCCACTACGAAAAACTCGCTCAAGGCTTGTTATTTTCAATCCCTGACTCACTACGTTTGAGAAGGGCAAATGCGATCAACGCCAGATTTACCTCGTGCCGACGCTTCTATCTCTGGTACATCGCGTGTTTGCTGCGCTAGCCGTGGATCAGCTTGCCGTTGATCGAATGCGATCCTCATCCCGGACCTAAGTAGTCCGCTAGGGCGATAGCACGCTTGGTCCAGCGGTCGTTGTCCTGTTTGCCGAGCCGTTGCAGCGGCGAGGTTTAGGCGGCCGCGGCGGGGACGGGCTGTGGTTTCTGCGATGGCTGATTGGTGAGGTGTGAGGTTCTTGTTAAGGTTGGCGTTGGGATCTCGTCTTGCAATTCGCTGGACCAGCTGGCACGATTGTCGCCAGCATTCATTAACTCAATACAACGCACAAAAAGAGACTCCCAATGTTGCATGCAGTCATCATGGCCGGTGGCAGTGGAACGCGGTTCTGGCCCGCCAGCCGCCGATTGATGCCCAAGCAGATGCTGACTTTGGTCGGTGATCAAACGATGATGCAGGCAACGGTCGACCGCTTGAACGGCTTGGTTCCCGCCGATCAGATCCGCGTGATCACCAACGCGGCTCTGGTCGACAAGATCGCCGAACAATTGCCCGCTCTGCCGTCGCAGAACATCGTCGGCGAACCTTGCAAACGCGATACCGCTCCCTGCGTCGGCTTGGCTGCGGCGATGGTCGCCAAGCAGGATCCCGATGGGATTATGGCGATGTTGCCCGCCGATCACGTGATCTCCAGCAACGATCAATTCCAAGCGGCGCTGCGTCGCGGCGTCGACCTGATCCAGCAGGACCCGCAGCGGATCGTGACCTTTGGGATCACGCCCAGCTATCCCGCCGAATCGTTTGGATACATCGAGCGCAGCGAGCCGATCGATTCGGAATCGCCAGCCGCCTACAGCGTCGCCCGGTTCCGCGAGAAACCGAATCGCGCCACCGCCGAAGAGTATTTGGCATCGGGATCGTTCTACTGGAACAGCGGGATCTTCCTGTGGCGCGCTTCGACGATCCTCGACGCGCTGAAACAGCACCAACCGGCGATGTATGAACACATCATGGCGATCTCCGACGCGATCGGGACCGACCAATTCCCGCAAGTCCTGCAGGAACGTTTTACTGCGATCGAGGGGATTTCGATCGATTTCGCAGTGATGGAGAAGCACGAACCGATCGTCGTGATCGAAGCTCCATTCAGCTGGGACGATGTCGGCAGCTGGCAATCGCTGGCCCGGATGAACCCCAGCGATGCCAATGGCAACACCGTGCTGGGCAAGCATCTGGGGATCGATACCAGCGGAACGATCATCCGCAGCGAAGGGGGACACACGATCGTCACGATCGGCGTCGAAGATATGATCGTCGTGCAAACTAAAGACGCTACTCTGGTTGCTCCCAAAGCGGCTGAAGAACGAGTTCGTGAAGTCGTCCGTCAACTGACCGAACAAGGGCTCGACGAGCTGCTGTAGCGGCTCGCTGCCGAGCGGCCGACAAATTGCCGACCACTGGCCCAACCAGGGCCCGTGGCGGCTCGATGCATCGTTTTTCGCGGGTCTGACGCACTAGTCAACAGATTCTCAATGCGTTAGCATACTTCGGGTCCGAACAACGCCCAAATTCCTACACCTTCACTCCAACCCCTGCTAATCGCCAATGGCCAAGTCACGCGGTTCTAACCTTAAACGCGCTCGCGACGAAGCGGATGCTTTCGAAGCAAAGGAAGCCGAAGCTCCCGTAAAGAAAAAGGCCAAAGCGAAACGCAAGACGAAGAAGAAGGTTGCCGTCGAAGCCCGCATGAAGCTGTATTGGGGCGTCTTCAGCCAGAGCCTCAAGCGGGTTGCTGTCTTCGAATTCGACCAGAAGGAAGAAGCGGAAAAACGCTGCAAAGAACTCGGCAAAGGGGGCAAAAGCCCTCACTTTGTCCAGAAGGTCAAAGAAGAGATCGTCGAAGAGTAGGCCTTCGGCAGCAAGTGATCTGATGCCGATTACAATGGAGGCTCTCGCTTCCGTCGGATATGCATGAAGATCACATCGATTCCACAACTGTATCGCAATCTGCGTCGATGCCAGGAAATTCTTGGCGTCCTGAATCGTTATGGCTTGGCTGGTTGGCTGAGCCATTTTCCGAAGACGCCATTCAGCGATGTCTTAAAGGATCCGCAAGGGACGCCGCTGTCTCAGCACTCCCGCGAAGTCCGGATCCGCCTGGCGCTGACCGAGCTGGGCCCCACGTTTATCAAGCTGGGCCAGATTCTTAGCGCCCGCCCCGATCTCGTCGGCCCCGCGTTGGCGACCGAGCTGCGTCAGTTGCACGCCAGCGTCCCTCCCGATCCGCCCGAAATCGTCGAAGCGACGATGCGAGCTGAGCTGGGCGATCGCTTTGATTTCGAATTTGCCGAATTCGATCCCGTCCCGACCGCCGTCGCGTCGATCGGTCAGGTCCATCGCGGTCGCTTGATCGACGGGACCGATGTGGCGGTCAAAGTCCAGCGGAAGGGAATCGAAAGCACGATCCTTCGCGATCTCGACGTGCTGTCGGGATTCGCCCAACTGGCTCAACGCGTCAGCTCGCTGGCGGCTTGGGGGCCGGCCGAGATGGTCGCTCAAATGGGGCCGATGTTGCGTCGCGAACTCGATTTCGAACGCGAACTGCAAAATATGCGGCTGTTCGGCGGCTTCTTGGCCAACGACCCCAAGGTCCATGTCCCCAAGACCTTCGACGCGCTGTCGACCCATCGCGTGTTGGTGATGCAGTGGATCGATGGCGTCTCGCTGACAAAATTCTCCGACCAGCCGCCGCCTGAGTGCGACCAGGAACAACTGACCCAGCGGATCGCCCAGTGCTACATGCAGATGCTGTTTGTGCACGGCACCTTCCATGCCGATCCGCATCCGGGCAATCTGCTGGCGATCGGCAACGACGAATTGGGGATCCTCGATTTCGGAATGGTCGGCCGGATCGACGACCGTTTGCGCGAGACGATCGAAGAGATGCTGTATGCGATCTCCGCCAGCGATCAGATGCAGTTGACGCGGTTGATCAAACGCGTCGGCAAGGCGCGAGAGGATATCGACGAGGCGGCGCTGTCGATCGATGTCGCTGAATATCTGTCGACCTACGGGCCTCAAGACCTCGATCGTTTCGATCTGACCGGGGCGCTGAACGATCTGTCGGAGATCTTGCATCGGCATTCGATCAAGCTGCCGCACCAATCGGCGCTGTTGTTGAAGATGCTGATCTCGCTGGAAGGGACGTTGCGCGAACTCGATGCTCACTTCAGCACCTTGGAAATCATGCGTGGTTTCCTGCGCCGCGCGATGATGCGGCGGCTCTCCCCGCGGCGGCGGTTGCGCCAAGCGCGGCGGATCTATATGGAAGCTGAAAACTTCCTGGAGGTCGTGCCGGACCAATTGGTCAGCATGTTGGAACAGGTTCGGCAGGGGCGTCTGAAAGTCAATCTGCAGCATCGTCGGCTCGGGCCGCCGGTGAATCGATTGGTGTTGGGGATGCTGGCGAGTGCACTCTTCTTAGGTTCGTCGCTGCTGCTCAGCCGCGAAGTTCCGCCGCTGTTGTTCACCGAACCGTGGCGGTTCGGACTGCATAACATCAGCCTCGTCGGACTGATTGGGATCTCGATCAGCTTGCTGGTGATGATGCGATTGATCCGAGCGATCGGGCGAACCGGGCACTTGGACGACCGCGATTCGGACTAACCAACCGGTCGTCTTGCCAGGTCACCTCCTTGCACAGCTGGCGTTTTTCTGAGAACGTGCTTTGTACCGATTCAGTGACTGTGCGCGCACTTGAACTTCGGCTCGTCGAATCGGCTTGGAAGCAAACGCCATGAATCAATTGCAGCTCGACTCCGCAACGGAAGACGAAGCCCCGGAAGATGCGGGGATCGCCGAGATCGCGAACCTTGTTGCAACGGGCGAGATGGCCGATGCCGTGGTCGCGTTGGATCGGCTGTCCCCCGATTCGCAAGCCGAAGCGGTCGCCAGCCTGTCGCCCGAGCTCGCTGCCAATTTGATGGAGCACGTGGTCGAAGCGAGTGCTGTCGAGATCATCGATCACCTGCCGACCAACGTCGCCGCGCTGATCCTCGACGAGGTGACCAGCGATCACCGCGCCGACCTGATCGCCGAACTGTCCGAAGCCAACGCCGCGGAGATCATCGACCAGATGACTCCTGAAGAGGCGGCCGACGCGCGGACGTTGATGCAATACGCATCGGACACCGCCGGCGGTCTGATGATCACCGAATACGTCAGCTTTCAAGCCGATCAATCGGTCCGCGACGTGATCGAGGACCTCGCCGAAAACGCGGATGAATACCGGCATTACGACATCCAATATTCGTTTGTCTGCGATGGCGAGCGGTTGGTGGGCGTGCTGCCGCTGCGCGACCTGCTCCTCTCCAAACGCGCCACTCCGCTTCGCGACATCATGGTCGCCAACCCGATCTCGGTGCTCGATACGATGTCGTTGGACGATGTCGAAGACTTGCTCGAATCGCACGCCTTTCTAGGCGTTCCGGTGATCGATGCCCAAGGCGATTTGCTGGGCGTCGTTCAGCGAGCGGCCGTCGAATACGCTCGCAGCGAACAACAACGCAGCGACTATTTGAAGAGCCAGGGTATCGTAGGTGGCGAAGAGGTGCGTAGTCTGCCGCTGCTGGATCGCAGCAAGCGGCGACTTTCATGGCTGAGCGTCAACATCTTGCTGAACATCATGGCGGCAAGCGTGATCGCTTTCTTCCAGGACACGCTCGAATCGGTGATCGCCCTGGCGGTCTTCCTGCCGATCATCTCCGACATGAGCGGCTGCAGCGGCAATCAAGCAGTCGCCGTGAGTATGCGAGAACTCTCCCTCGGGTTGGTCAAACCGAACGAAGCCCTTCGCGTTTGGTTCAAGGAGATTTCGGTTGGCATCCTCAACGGCTTCACGCTCGGATTGCTGATCGCCACCGCGGCGATGCTGTGGAAAGGGGACGCGATGCTCGGCTTTGTCGTTGGATTCGCGCTCTGCATGAACACGATGATCGCCGTCTCGTTTGGCGGTGTGGTGCCGCTGATTTTGAAGCGAGCTGGGGTTGATCCGGCGATCGCATCGGGCCCGTTGCTGACGACGATCACCGATATGTGCGGCTTCTTCTTGGTCCTCGGCCTGGCCAGTCTGTTGCTTGTGTAGCGTCGGTTTGGCGGGTGAGAACAATCGGATCGAACTTCTCGTTGAAATTGAGCTTCGATGAAGTTGTCCGTTGGTGCGACGGCCGATTCGAAGGCATAATAGAATGATGTTGCGCAGTGAGCGATCGTCACGGTTAACGTTGTGATCGTCCCGCACACACCTTCCCTCTCCCATCTCTCATGGTTGTTCCACGACGTGCCAGTAACCGCTACCGATTTGACCGATGCAACGGCTCCGGCCCCCGAGAGTCTCGACGCCTTTTTGTTGATCTCCTTCGGTGGACCGGAGGGGCTCGAAGACGTCGTCCCCTTCTTGGAGAACGTGCTGCGAGGCAAAAACGTTCCGCATGAGCGGATGCTTGAAGTTGCCGAGCATTACAAAAAGTTCGGCGGCAAGAGTCCGATCAACGATCAGAATCGCGAACTGTTGAGCGCCGTCCATCACGAACTGCGTCGCGCCGGCGTGCAGCTGCCGATCTACTGGGGCAACCGCAACTGGGAACCGACGATCGCCGACGCGTTGATGAGCATGCGCGATGACGGCAAGAAAAACGGAATCGCTTTTTTCACCAGCATGTTCAGCTGCTACAGCGGATGCCGCCAGTACCGCGAAAACATCGCCGACGCCCAAAAGCAGATCGGTCCCAACGCACCGACGATCGTTCGGCTGCGGTTGGGATTCAATCACCCCAGCTTTATCGAAGCGGTTGCCAGTCGCTTAAACGACGCTTTGGCCGCTTTCCCCGAAGCGGTTCGCGGCGAGGTGCCGGTCCTGTTCACCGCTCACAGCATCCCAATTTCGATGGCTGAAAACTGCAACTATGTGCAGCAGTTGACCGAAGCTTCGCGATTGGTCGCCCAACAGACCGGATCGGCTAATTGGGAACTGTGTTATCAAAGTCGCAGCGGCCCGCCGCAGGTTCCGTGGTTGGAGCCCGATATCTGTGACCGGATCGAAGCCTTGCATCAGCGAGCTGCCGCCGACGGCGGAAAGCTCGATCGTTTGGTGATCTTGCCGATCGGATTCACATCGGATCACATGGAAGTCATCTACGACCTCGACGACGAAGCGGCCAGCCTTTGCAAGTCGCTGGGCATTGAAATGCAACGCGCCGGGACCGTCGGGACGCATCCAAGTTTTGTCCGCATGATCCGCGAACTGGTGGAAGAGCGGATCGGTCGCCGCGACGGACGAGCGACCGCGGGCGAATTGCCCGCGTGCGAAGACATTTGCCCCGCCGATTGCTGCACCTACACGCCGACTCGCCCCGGCCGGCCGCAGTCTTGATCAGGGCCGCTTTTTCGCTTTGCCCCGCGGCTGCTTCTTTTTTGCGATCGGCTGGAAGTTCGGATCCAGATACTCCAGCCGTCGCAGCGCCGCATCGTCGCTAGCCGTCAATTTCAAGCTTGCCAGCGACGCCGCGGTAATCTCGAACTCGACAGCTGTCGGGCCGTCTTTAAGCATCACGACCGTGTTCAGGATCTCCGCCGCTTCGAGCGGCGAAGTCGTCGATCGCAGCGCCTGCATGATCACCGGCCGCGGATCCTCACCCGCGATCAGACTCAAGCTTTCCGCAGCCCTCACCCGGACCAAGCGGCTGGCGTCACCGGCCGCCAGTCGGCGCAGAACGTCCGCCAACGAGGCCGCCTGTTCACCGTGACAACTGCAAACGATGCAGCCCCAGTAGCGGAGCAGTTTATCCTCCGCGGCGAGCGTTTTAGCGATCGCCGGCGCCGCGTCGAGGAACGGTTGCAAGCTGAGGTCGGCGACATCCATCGCCGCCGCGATTCGCTCCTGCTGCCGCTGACCAAATGCCACAGGATTATCCATCGCTTGGTCGATCAGCACGCTCTCGGGAAACAGACTCAGGTCTGGCATCTGCCGCATCCGCTGCCCCAATTGCGTTCGCAATTCCAACAGCACGTCGGCGTATTGAGGATCGCCGGCCAAGTTGATCGTTTCGTGTGGATCGGACTTCAAGTCGTATAACGCTTCGACGCTGCGAGGCTGGAAAAATTGAGCCTGCACGGCGTTCAACTCGCCCGCCGCAAACAGATCTCTCCATTCCTGGAACGCCAGCGATTTGTAGCGATAGTTGTTTTGCAGGCCATCGAAATTAAACGGTTGAAAGCTGCGAACGTATTCGTAACGTCCCTTCCGCAGCGTCCGCACGAGGTCCCACTTTTCATCGAAGCGGTCGGCGTATCCAAACGCTTCGTCGCGGCTGGCCAGTTCGGCGGCAGTGATCCCAGGTCCAAGGAACGGATTGCCGTCGACGCCTTGTGGCACGTCGACTCCCGCCAAATGAAGCAGTGTCGGGCCGAAGTCGATGAAGCTGACAAAGCCTTCGCTGCGGCTGCCTCGCGTGGCGTCGACAAGATGTTGGTACTTGGCCGGAATCCGCACGACCAGCGGGATGTGCAAACCGCTGTCGTAGGCGTAGCCCTTGCCTCGCGGCAACACTCCGCCGTGATCGCCGAAGTAGAAAATGAAAGTCTCCTCCAACAGACCGTCCGCTTCCAATCGATTGACGACCTTGCCGATCTCCGCGTCGACCTGCTGCATCAGGTCGCGATACTTGGCGTTGGTGTAGCGGAAGGTCGGCGTGTCGGGATGGTAGGGAGCGACAAAGACGGTCGCAGGATCGGTCGTCGTCGGGTTCTCTTCCATCGACTGACGCGAGAAATGCAGCCGGCTCTCGTGCGTCGTTCCGAAGGACTGTTTGTGGAAGAAGGGTTGCCCCGGTTTGCGGCCGCGCCAGTTCGCTTTGCCCGACGAAGCATCCCAGACGCCGGGACCTTCGATCGCGTTGTAATCTTTTTTGCTGTTGTTGGTCGTGTAGTAGCCGGCATCGCGGAGATAGGCGGGCCACATCCGCAGCCCCTCGGGCATCGGAGCGGGCTGGCTGCGGCGATGGAACTGCGTGCCGATCCGCGGCCCGTAACAACTTGTAATCAAAGTCGTGCGAGCGACCGAGCAGACCGGCGCGTTGGAGAAAGCGTTCTCGAACAACAGCCCGTTGGCGGCGAGGGCTTCGATATTTGGAGTCGCTGCGCCGTGGGGATCGAACAGCTGCAGATAGTGCGTCGAATTGTCTTCGGAGATCAGGAAGACAAAGTTCGGCTGGTCGGCTCCGCTAGCGAGCGAAAGGAGCGGTGTCGATCCGAACGCAACCAGCAGCAACAACGCGCGATAGAGCAGCGATTTCATAAGGTTTCCGCCAATGGAAATTGTTTCGAAGAGGGCTGATCGCGATTGTAGCATTCCCGCTCAACCGATTGGGAACGCTATCAATCGCATCGATCGGGGAGCCGCGTCGGCGATTGGTCGGCAGCTTGCCAAGCTGCTCTTGTCACTGAGTTCCCGAATCGATTAGAGACAAGTTTAACCAGGAGTCACCGCGGCGTTGGGATGAAAATTCCAGAGCGTCCGTCGGCGTGGCTTTTGGGGAGAGGATACACGCCGGGGGGCGTTAGATCGAAGAGGCGAGAGCTCGATGCCCTACGGAATGTACATGTCGGCGGCCGGCGCCAAAGCGCAGAGCCATCGTTTAGAAGTCGTCAGCCACAACTTGGCCAATGTCAACACGCCGGGCTATAAAGCTCAGGCGCCGGTGTTGCAGGCTCGCTTTGCCGAATCGATCGAAGAATCGCTAAAAAATCCTGGCACCGGAGAGGTCGATGATGTCGGCGGCGGCGTTACGCTGCAGTCGACCGGCACGGAATTCCGCGAGGGACCGATCAAACAGACTGGCGTTCGCACCGATTTTGCGATCCACAACGCATCGGACTTCTTCGTCGTCCAGCACGACGATCAACAGATGCTGACCCGCGCCGGGAACTTCTTGTTCAACTCCAACGGCACGCTGGTCAATCAAGGCGGCGATCCCGTCCTCGACACCGGCGGACGCCCGATTCAGATCGATCCTCGGCTCCCCTTCGATGTCACCGCAGGAGGGCGGATCACCCAATCGGGCACCACGTTCGACCTGATGCTAGCGCGTCCGAACGGCTACGGCGATCTTTCGCGACAAGGCGAAAACCTGTACATGCCATTAGCTGAGTTTCAGCCGGTGGCGCCGACCGAACGCGAAGTCGCCAACGGCGCGTTGGAGCAATCGGCGGTGAACCCGACGACCACGATGATGGAATTGATCGAAGCGTCGCGTGGTTATGAAGCCAATACCAAGATGATTCAGAACCAAGATCATGTGATGGGATCGTTGATCTCGCGCATTTTGCAAAGTTAATTGGAGCGATAGATGAGTGTCCAAACGCTATACACCGCCGCGACCGGTATGGACGCGATGGAAACCAAGTTGGATGTGATCGCCAATAATTTGGCGAATGTGAACACCACTGGGTTCAAACGCGATCGCGCGAACTTCGAAGATCTGTTGTATCGCAACGAGATCTATCCGGGCGTGCAAGATTCCAACCAAACACCCACGCCGACCGGGACGCAGATCGGGCTCGGCGTTCGCGTGATGAGCACGCAGACCGATCACAGCCAAGGAACCTTGGAACAGACCGGTCGCGAACTCGACTTTGGCATCGAAGGACGTGGCTTCCTGCCCGTCTTGGATCCACGCAGCCAGACGACCGTCTACACTCGCGCGGCGAATCTGGACGTCAATGCCAACGGGCAATTGGTCCTTGGTTCGGCGCAAACGGGCCGCTTGATCGATCCGCCGATCACGATCCCCCAAGACGCAACGCAGATCCAAATCAGCGACACCGGAATCGTCTCGGTGCGGATCCCCGGAACCGTCGAACTGCAACAGCAGGGGCAGATTCAGTTGGCGCAGTTCGTCAATCCGGATGGCTTGCTGAAGATCGGTGAAAATCTGTATCAAGAGACCGAAGCATCGGGAACCAACCAGTTGAGCGATCCGGGCAGCGATGGCGCTGGAGTGATTCGGCAGGGAAATCTCGAGGTTTCTAACGTCGAACCGGTACGTGAGTTGATCGACCTGATCACCACCCAGCGGGCGTTTGAGTTGAATTCGCAAGCCGTCCAGGCGGGCGACCAAATGATGCAAACCATCGCCAACCTACGTCGTTTCTAATCTTGGGATCTGTCATTTTTACTTCCACGATGATTGCAGTACGCCACGGACTTTGCATTTCAGCAACGCAGCGGCGATTTGCCGCCGGCGGGCAATGGATCTGCGCCGTCGGCGTTTGGGTGAGCATGCTCGGTACCGTCGCGCTCGCGCAGCAGTCCGATCCGTGGACACTGCAGTTGAAGCCAAACGTTACGGTCACCTCGTCGATCGTCCGCGTCGAAGATGTCGTTCAACCGGTTTCGATCCCCGACAACGTCTGGGATCAGCTGCGCAAATCGACGGTTGGATTGATCCCCACCGATGGTCGACCGCTACAGTTGATGCGGTATCGGTTAGCCGAAGCGCTCAATCATTCCAAACTGGTCACCGCACCGATCCTTTGGGTCGGCCCCGAATCGACAAGCGTCCGATCCAATCCCGTCGTGCAAGTCGCTGCGAAGGTGGTCACCACGGTGGCGGAAGTCGCGCCGAAAGAAATCGATCCGCAGAGTAAACGCTTGATCGAGCGAGTTGTCGAAAAAGCGATGCAGGACTACGAAAACGACTTCGAATACAAGATCGATTGGGAACGACTGCCGATCGCCCAAGTCGAAGAGATCACCAGTTACCAACGCGTTGCTGTCCCCACGACGATCACCGCCGGTGTCGCTCGTTTTGTCCTTACATCGACCGTGGAAGGAGAGAAGCGGGAGGTGCCCGTCTATCTGCAGATCAACGAATTGCCTCGCGCGATCGTCGCCACGCAGAACCTTTCCCGCGGGCAGATCATCGGTCCCAGTCAGCTGCAATGGAAAGTGATCGATTCGACCGTCCGCAGCGATCATTTGGCTACCGACATGAGCCAGTTGATCGGCCAGGAAGTCAAACGGAACGTCCCCGCGGGGCGTTGGGTCCAACAGACCGATGTAGGACCGCCGATCTTGGTCCGTCGCAACGACATGGTCGAAGTCATGGTTGTCGGCGGAGCGATCGTGATTCGCACCGGCGGCAAGGCGATGGGCGAAGGTTCCGAAGGGGATCTGATTCAGATCGAAACGATCGAAGATCGCAAGCGGTTGTTGGCTCGCGTGATCAGCACGGGGCTGGTCGAGATCGTCACTCGCGCCCCACAAGTGCAACGCTAATCGGTGCCCTGCGACACCGACTCCCAAACAGATAAACTCAGCAAAACCCAGGGAATTATCGAATGCTCAAAGCCTTCTCATCGACGTGTTTTGTCGGTTTGCTGTTGGGTTGCGCTGCCGTGGCGGTAGCTCAGGAAAATCCATTCCCTCAAGTCCAATCGGGAATCGGGACCGAAGATATCGCGCCGCCGTCGAATCAAAACAGCGATCCTTATGATCGCGGTGCGGCGGCGCCCGATCCCTCTCGTGCCGCACCATCGCAGGCTGCTAGTGCCCAGTACACTCAGCGTTACGATGCGCCGTTGGGATTGCAATCGGCCAGTTGGACCTACATCCCGCCGCCTCCCACACGCACGTTGCAGATGAACGACATCGTCACGATCCGTGTCGATGAAATCGCCCGCGTTCAAGCCGAGGGATCCGCCTCGACGCGAAAGAACGGATTGTACGACACGCTGCTAAAAGATTGGGTCAATCTTCGCGGTGGCAAACTTCAGCCCGACACGCATGAAGGTGGCGATCTCCGTCTGCAAGGGACCGTCAACAGTTTGTACCGGGCCGATTCGGAGATCGAGAGTCGCGAGGCGCTGTCGTTTAACATCGCCGCCCGCGTCGTCGACATTCGCCCCAACGGCAACTTGGTCGTCGAAGCTCACAAGACGATGTACGTGAATGAAAACGTCTGGGAGACGTTCCTCTCGGGCACCTGCCGCAGCGAGGATATCGGGCCGGACAACGTCGTCCTCAGTCGCGATCTGCTGGATCTGCAAATCCGCAAAAACGATCGCGGCCGGATGCGAGACGGCTACAAACGCGGTTGGTTCACGCGTTGGTTCGAAACGCTGCAACCGTTCTAACGTTACGGCGTTCAGCGGCCGGAAAACTCCGCTGAACGACTATTGCAACGGCCGTTGTAATTATCGTATCACCGAACACATGAATCTTCTGCTGCGATCGATCCTGTTGTGTTTGGTGCCGTCGATGCTCGCTGCATCGGTGTCGGCCGAAGAACTGAAGCTGCGCGATATCTGCCGCATCAAGGGGCAAGAGATCACGACAGTTCAGGGGCTTGGGCTGGTCGTCGGACTCAAGGGGACCGGCGATCCGGATGCCAAGCCGACCGCCAAAGCGTTGGCTCGGATGATCCAATTGATGGGCGGTCAGATCTCGACCGATCCACGCGGCCAGTTGATGTTGGACGATGTCGAACAAGCCGGGAACGTGGCGTTGGTGTTTGTCACCGCGAGGGTTCCCGAAGTTGGAGCTCAGCAGGGCGACCGACTCGACTGTACCGTCAACGCGATCGGAGCCAAGAGTCTCGCCGGTGGAACGCTGATGCTCTCGCCACTGTTGGGGCCGCGAGCCGATCAGCCGACGGTCTACGCGATGGCCGAAGGGCCGCTGCGGATTTCGAACCCCGATTCGCCAACTTCCGCGATGGTGCATCAGGGAGCGAAGATGGAACGCTCGCTGTTGGCTCCGTTTCACGAAAACGGAAAATTAACGCTGATTCTCGATCGCGACTTCGCCGACTTCGACACCGTGCAATGGATCGAAGATGCGATCAACAGCCAAGGCGAGCAACCGCTGACCGGCGAATCGGCCGGTATCGATCCATCGGCTCGTGTTCCCGTGGCTCGCGCGATCGATCAATTACATATCGAAGTCGACATACCGCCGGTCTATCGAAACAATCCGATCTCGTTCATCTCGCTGTTGTTGGGGCTGCGTGTCGCGCTGCCCAACAATGACACCCGCGTTGTGATCAACGAACGCGAAGGAGTGGTCGTGATCGGCGAAGAGGTGCGGATCGCGCCGGTGCTGATCACGCATCGCAACCTACGAATCGAAGCGGGTGCGCGGCCGGGTTTTGTGCCGGTCGATGCGGCCGCGCCCAAAGCGGAAAACGCCAAGCTGAAGAATCTGGCCGATGCGCTCAACGCGTTGGAAGTTCCCACCGACGATCTGATCGCAATTATCAAAGCCTTAAAAACCAAAGGCGACCTTTACGGAGATGTGATCTTCCAATGATCAGCGGAATCCATAATCAATCGCTTACCAACCAAGCGGCGGCGCATTCGAAGTCGAATCTGCAGCAATCGGGCAATTCCTTGCAAGCCGCACCGGCCGATGAGATGCAGACGCTGTTTCGCGACTTCGTCGGCAAGACGCTGTTTGGCGAACTGATGTCGTCGATGCACAAGACGCACGACAAAGCCGCCTACTTTCACGGCGGCCAAGCCGAAGAGATCTTTCAACAGCAGTTGGATCAGGTGATGGTCGACGAGATCACCGAATCGTCGGCTTCGCAGATCGCCGACCCGATGTTCGAACTGTTCCAACTCTCCCGCCGCGGATAGGTTGCCGCCAGCGGCTGCCGAACATCAATAGTGCGGCGGCTTCTCATGAGGCAGGTTGTCGCCGGCGATGTTCTCCGAGAGCCAGTGGACGCGGCCTTTTTGCTGATCCAGCTGCCGCGTCGCGTTGTCCAATTCGCGACGGATCTCCAATAAAGCTTCGTGAAAATGGTCGATCGTTCGTTGCTGGAACGCGACGGTTTCCTGTAGCTTGTTGATCTGTTGTTGCATCGATTCAGACGGGTTCATGAGGGCTCCTTGGCTTTTATGATGACCGATCGTCGAATAAGCTGCCAGGCCGGTGCCGCGACGCGATCGGGTATCCCCTTTTTTGTTTGTTGCTTTATTTGCGCAAACCGCTTGGTTTGCGGATCGGATATTTCGCTTGAACGCTTTACGTTTTGGAGTTTTGGGAACGGCGCGGATCGCGCGGCGGATCGTCGCCGATATGCAATCGGTCGATGCGATTCAGGTCGTGGGGATTGCCAGTCGCGATCCCGCGCGGGCTCGTTGGTACGCCGATCAGTACGGGATCGCTCAAGCCTTCGACAGCTACGACGCAATGCTCGCCAGCGACAGTATCGACGCGGTCTATATCCCGTTGCCCCCATCGCTGCACCACGACTGGGCGTTGGCCGCTGCCGATGCGGGCAAGCATCTGATCGTCGAAAAGCCGGTTGCGATGACGCTGGCCGAAGCTCAAGCGATCGACCAACGCTGTCGCGACCGCGGCCGGCAATGGCTCGACGCAACCGCTTGGCTGCATCATCTGCGGACCGATCGAATCCGGCAATCGATCGACGCGGGCGCACTCGGACGAGTGCAGCATATCAGCGTCGCTTGTTCGTTTTTTGAACCGTTTCAATCGGACGACCATCGGCTGAACCCCGACCTGGGCGGCGGCTGTCTGTTGGATCTCGGTTGGTATGCGTACGGGATGGCGCGGTGGGCGGCGGGCCGTCTGCCGGTCGCGATCCAATCGATCGGCCGGCAGGATCGGGGCATCTGGTTTCGCAGCAGTAGCCTGCTGGACTTTGGCGACGACCTGACCGCCACGGTGAACTGTGCCTATGACACCGCGACGCGGAAGTGGTTCGAAATCGCTGGCGATCAAGCGTCGATCGTCTGCGACGACTTCACCCGACCGTGGCCTTCGAAGCCGGCAAGATTCTGGATTCACGACCGGGCAGGGAGCGTCAAAAGCGAAACCTTTGACGGAAACCAAGAAGCCCGGATGCTGGCCACTTTTGCCGATCTGGTCAGCAACGCCAACGCGGCCACGGCGATGAATCAGCAGGCGCTCGATACGCAACAGATTCTGCAATCCGTTGCCGATGGGCTCGCAAACTGAACCGCCGACGGTTCGCGAACGACATCGGTTAGCGAACGATAAACAGTCCGCTGGCGTCGATCATCAGATGGCCCAGCGGATCGACCGACGCGGTCCCTTGAACGACAACAACTTGGTCTTTCTTAACGCCCAACATTTCCCGGGCGTCTTGCGGCAGAATCTTCCCCTCTTCATCGAGGAAGCGAACGATCGCCACCGAATCGGTTGGGTTGTTCTTTTGCTTGCAAAACGGACAGTTGTCGGGATCGTGGCCGGGGCCTTCGTGAGCCGCAGCTGCTTCCGCGTCCAACGTTGTCGTCGTATCGCTCTTCATCAAAAACATCGCCTTGTCCGTCTCAAACGGATCGTGCTCGCCAGCGGTAATCCGCGCGATCACCGTCACCGGACCTCCCGCTTCCAACCCCTGTTTGGCGTCGGAGATACTGACCGCATCGGCGGGGACTTCCGCCAACAGGAACTCGCTGTCGACAGCGGGAGCGGCCGCGGAACCGGCGTCCGACGCCGCGTCGCAGCCTGCCAGAACAAGGCTCAGCGCCAACAGGCAACCGATTTGCCGAAAGCTAGCTCGGCCGACAATCTTCGAATTGTCGGGGGCGTTTGATTTCATCGACGTCATGGGAAACATTGTCACTCCGTTAGGAAGATCGCAGGGAACCGTGTTAATACGCAGCCGCTGGCGGATTGTTCGCCAGCAATCGGCCGATGCAAGCAAACCGACAGTCCGCACAGCCGATCCGCTGGCCTACCTGGATATTATTCGCGTTCGGTCCAGACGTTGGCCATCCCATCGGCATCGAGGTCGACGTGGATCACGTTGGGCCGACAGCAGACCGGGCAGTCTTCGACGTAATCTTGGCTGACGCCCGCCGAGAGATCGATCGGGATCACGATCTCCTCACCACAGCCATCGCAGATATATTTTGCTTCGTCTTGCATCGCAGGAACCCTTGAAAAAATTAAGCGGATCGGGGTGGTCGCCTTTCGCTCCGCGAACGTGCAGCCCCGAAACGCTCTTTCGCGGAGCGAAAGGCGACCATCTTGCTGTTAGGAAACCAGGCCCTTGGTGACTGTCATAAAGACGTCTTCGAGCGTCGGATCTTTATCGTTGAACTTCCGCACGCGGACTCCTTCGGCCAGCATCCGTTCCAGCAATTGAGCCATCCCTTCGTCGTCGGTCTCCATTTCCGCTGTCGCTTTGTCGCCGATCACGTCCAGCGATCGCAGCGCTTCGCTACTCCGCAAGATCGACAGCCCCGCATCTTGGTTTTCGAGGAAGCTGACCTCCAAGACACGATTACGACGCAGTTGCCGGTAAACCGAATCGATCGGCCCGTGCATCAGGATCTTGCCCCGTTCGATGATCCCAATCGAAGTGCAGCAATCGGCGAGTTCGGTCAAAATGTGGCTGCTGATCAGAATCGTTTTCCCCATCCGCCGCAGCTCTTTTAATAACGCTTTGACTTCGACGCGGGCCCGCGGGTCCAGACCGCTAGCCGGTTCGTCGAGGATCAAAACCGGCGGGTCGTGGACAAGCGTCTTGGCCAGGCACAGTCGTTGTTTCATGCCGCGGGAGAGCCCGTTAACGAAATCGTCCCGCTTGTGCGACAGGTCCAACAGTTCGAGGACCTCCGAAATGATCCGCTTCCGCGCCTCTTTGCGAATCTGGTAGGCGACAGCGAAGAAGTCCAGAAACTCCCAGACCCGCATCCCGTCGTAGACGCCAAAGTTATCGGGCATGTAACCGACCACGCGGCGGACCGCCATCGGATCGCGCGAGACGCTGTGCCCGGCGACCGTTCCATCGCCGCGCGATGCTTTTAGGAGCGTGGCCAGGAAGCGGATCGAAGTGCTTTTGCCAGCGCCGTTGGGACCGATAAACCCAAACACCTCCCCCGCCTCGATTTTCATGTCGATGCAGTCGACGGCGGTGAAGTCGCCGTAGTCTTTGCCAAAGCCGTTGAGTTCAATCATCGCGATATCCTGCCTCGATCCAATCATCCCAGATGCACCCCCGATTCTATCGCAAATCGTCCCCGAATGTCGTCGGCAAACTTTTCGGGAACCGGGGCAATCAGTGGTTCAGCTCGCGGTATCGACCGGACGCTGTCGCGTGCCAGTTAGTTCGCGTCAACGCAAACCGCGAATCGCTCTACTTTTTGGGAACCGCCGTGGGGGCAGTGCGTCTAGGACAGCGAGCGTTGCCGCCGCTCGTTGGGGCACTCGTCGCTTTCCGCTTATCAAAGGAACCGAAACCATGTCGCGAACAATTGCCACGATCGCCACCTGCGCCAGCCTGTGTCTGTCGCTGTTCTGGATTTCGCCAGCCCAGGCGCAAGGCCTGCTGATCGCTTCGGAACCTGGGATCGGCGATCGGTTGCCGCGGCCGATTCGACCGCCGTGGAAGCCGAGTCCGCATCCTCGGCCGCGACCGACGACTCCAGGTTTCCTGTACGACATCGCTCGACTGGAAATCGATGCTTCCATCCAAGGGCAGATCGCTCAAGTGCAAGTCGATCAGACGTTCAAGAATGTCACAAGTCGGACGCTGCAGGTGAAGTTTGTCTTCCCGCTGCCCGACGATGGAGCGATCGATGAGATGACATTTATGGTCGATGGCGAAGAGTTGACCGGCCGGCTGCTGGAAGCTGACAAAGCGCGGGAGATCTACGAGGGGTACGTGCGGCGCAGCAAAGATCCGGCGTTGGTTCAATGGATTGGGCATGGAATGTTCCAAACGCAAGTCTTCCCCGTACCGCCGGGAGCCGAGCGAACGGTGACGCTACAATATTCGCAGATCTGCCGTCGCAGCGGTTCGATGAACGACTGGACGCTGCCGCTGGCACCCACTCAGTTCACTAGCCAACCGATCGGCGAGATCGTGATCCGCGGCCGGATCCGCAGCGACGCGAAGCTGGGCAATGTCTACAGTCCCACGCACGATGTCGACTTCGATCGCCGCGACGATCATCGCAGCGAATTCAAATACACGGCCAAGAAGCATGTCCCCGCGAGCGACTTTCGCGTCCTGTGGGAAGCGGGAGACAGCCCGCTGCAGATGTCGTTGATCACACACCGCCCCGACCCGAACGAGGACGGGTACTTCTTGATGTTGCTGCAACCGTCGCTGCCCGAGTCCGATCCGGCAAATGACAAGGTTGGCAAGAACATCGTGGTTGTGGTCGACAAGAGTGGCAGCATGCGAGGCGAGAAGATCGAACAGGCACGCCGCGCGTCGCGCTACGTCGTCGACCAACTAAAACCGCAAGATCGATTCACCTTGATCACCTACGATAGTGACGTCGACACGTTCAACAACCAATTGATCGCGGCCGATCCCGCGACTCGCGAGGACGCAACCGATTACATCGATTCGATTTTGGCCGGCGGCAGCACCAATATCGACGCCGCGCTCAGCAAAGCCTTGGCGGCGACCAAGGGAAGCGACGGGCCAGCTTATGTGGTTTTCATGAGCGATGGCCAGCCGACCGTTGGTGAGAAAAACGGGATGAAGATCGCTGACAAAGCGTCCAAACAAATCGCTTCTGGAACGCGATTGTTCAGTTTGGGGATCGGTCACGATGTGAACAGCCGCCTGTTGGACAAACTGGCGGAAGTCTGCTTCGGTCAAACGATGTATGTTCGTCCGGGGGAACCGTTGGATGATGTTGTCAAAAAACTTTACGACCGCATCGGCGCTCCGGCGCTGACCGGTGCCAAGTTGGAGATCACCGTCGATGGCCGCCAGGGAGCGACGCGAATGCTGTATCCCTCCGAAATCTATGACCTCTTCTCGGGCGATCAACTAGTGATCGCGGGACGCTACCGCCGCGATGGCGATGTGCAGATCAAGCTGACGGGAGAGTTTGAGGGCGAATCGCAGGAGTTTGTGTTCGACGGCAAATTCGCGAAACAGACCGACGATTCAAAAAATGTCTTCGTCGAGCGCTTGTGGGCGACGCGGCGGATCGGTCAGATCATCGACGAGATCGATCTGTATGGAGAGCAGAGTGAATTGGTGGACGAACTGATTCTACTGTCGAAGAAGCATGGAATTCTGACTCCCTATACCGCTTATCTGGCCGAAGAGAAGACCGATCTGAACGATCGCGCCGCGGGCCGCGAGTTGGCTCAAGTGCAACTGCACCGGTTGCATGCCGAATCGGGAGCCGACGCCTTCCATCAGCGTTCGTTTAAATCGCAGCTGAAACAAGCGAATCGTGGAATCCAAAGTTCCAATCAATCGATCATCGCTCCCGCAGCGCCAGCGGCGGGTGCAAGCCAAAGCTTGGGACGGCCTGCGCCGAGTGCAGGCAACGTTGCCAGGCCAGGTGTCCTAGGTGGAAAGCCGAGTGGTTCAGCGATCAGACCGGCGCCGAACGTGGCGGCGGCTGAACCGGAGGCACCGCACAGCAGCCTGCCTCGCGTCAAACAGATCGCGACGAAAACGTTCTATTTGAAGAACAATCGCTACGTCGACGCCGAGGCAACCAAAGAGCAGATCGAAGCGGCGACCAAGGTCACTCAGTTCAGCGACGCCTACTTTGGCTTGCTCGACAAGCTTGGCAAGAAGATGAATCCCTATCTCACCGAATCGGTGGAGATCCTGGTTGTCGTCGATGGCAAGCCGTTTCTGATCTTGCCGTAATAAGTCGGCGGCATCCGCGGCCCGCATTCCATGTGTCGCCTTTCGCTCGGTAACCGCAAAGTTCGGTTGGTCGGCTTTCGCTCCGCGAAAGTGCGTGTTGCCGAGCCGCACTTTCGCGGAGCGAAAGGCGACAATCTGCGATTGTGTTCAGGTGATTCGCACTTTGGCGGAGCGAAAAGCGACTATCGATCGGCTTGGAATTTCGTAAGGGCACCACGCACCAAACTGAGCGTTTACAATAGGCGAGTCGTTGAGAGGGGCGTCGGTCTCGACGCCTCTCTTTTCGCTCCTCTTCCTATCAAGCGAAATCAAGGTGTGTGATGATTCGGGCGATCGTGATGCTGGTCTGTGCGTGGGCGTTTATCGGCTCGGCGTTTGCGGAACGGAAGCCGAATGTGATCTTGATCATGGCCGACGATGTCAGTTGGGAATGTTTTGGTTGCTACGGAGCGAAGGACTACAAAACTCCTAACATCGACGCCTTGGCGGCAAAGGGGATGCAGTTCAACAACTGTTACTCCACGCCGATCTGTACGCCATCGCGTGTTAAATTGATGACCGGCCAATACAACTTCCGCAACTACACGCACTTCGGATATCTGAATCCACGCGACAAGACATTTGCTCAGATGCTGAAGCACGCCGGTTACAAAACTGCCATCGCGGGGAAATGGCAACTCAACGGACTCTATCATCGCGCCGACGGTTGTACCGATGCGGGGCGAGTCCACGACGCGGGGTTTGATGAGTATTGTCTTTGGCAGGTGACTAAAACCGTAGCCGACGAAGGGGGCGGCGAACGTTTTTGGAGTCCACCGTTGGAACAGAACGGCCGGATGCTAACAAAACAAGACAACGACGGATTGTATGGTCCCGATATCATGTCGGACTATCTTTGCGACTTCATCCAACGCAATCGAGACGACCCGTTTTTCGTCTACTACCCAACCGTTCTGGTTCACAATCCGTTTGTCGCCACGCCCGATACGATCGGCGATGGCGATCGCACTCACCAGGCCAATAAAGCTCCCAAAGGCAAGGCGGCGAAAAAGAAAAACTTTGTAGCGATGGTTAACTATCTCGACAAAATCGTTGGCAAGATCGTCCAACGCGTCGAAGATATTGGTCAGTTGGAAAACACGCTGATCTTATTCACCGCCGACAATGGAACCGACCGACGGATTGCGTCGGCTTGGAATGGTCGCGAAGTGGTGGGAGGGAAAGGGACGACAACCGACATGGGAACCCACGTGCCGCTGGTTGCGTATTGGAAGGGCCATACGCCGGTCGGAGCTAAGCGAGACGACCTTATCGATTTCACCGATTTCTATGCGACGTTAGCCGATGCTGCGGGAGTCGTTTTGGGGGCCGACGATCCCGTCGACGGACTCAGCTTTCTGCCGCAGTTGCAAGGTCGCCCCGGGAATCCACGCGATTGGGTCGTCTGCCACTATCAACCGTATTGGGGAAAGTTCGAGGGCCGCCAATTCACCCGGAACGGCTTCTTTAAACTCTATCGCGATGGCAGTTTCTATCGCATCCCCGACGACTTGGATGAAGCCAAAGATCTCGCCGTGGGCGACGCTGGCATCGCAGGGGAATCGGCTCGGCGTTTCCTGCAACAGGTGATGCAGACGCTTCCCCCTGCACCGCCCGTGCAAGCGGGGAAAGCTGCAACGACGCGTCCCGTCCATCCCGATTGGCCTAACATCACCGACCCCAACGATTAAATGGAGCCGGACAACACATGGAGTCTCAAAAACGAACCGTTGCCCGGTGGCATGAATCTGCCGCGCGGCGGGGCTGCGTTTTTCTCGTCTGAATTAGGAAGCCGTATCGCGGAAGAGGTTCCGCTTCCGACACGTTCCCCGTTTCAAATCTAATCTTCCAATCAAGCTATCATGATTCCATTACATTCTCTGATTCGACCGAGCGTGTTGCTGGTGCTTTGCCTGGTTGCTCATCTGCCCGTTTCGGCAATCGACCCCGTTCGTCCCGGTGACCAAGTCGAAGTCTACTACCATTCAAAATGGTATCCGGGAGAAGTCCTGGCCTATAAAAACAAAGTGGCCTTGGTTCGCTATACGTTTATCTCGCCGCGCGAAGGAAAGTTTGCGCTCGATTCGATCCGTTTTCCCAACGACGAGGGCTCTTGGATGATCTGGCGAGATCTTTCTGGAAAGTTCAAGATCGAAGCGCGGTTGGTCGGCCGCAGCGAGACTCACGTCAAATTGATGAAAGAGGATGGATCGGTCGCCGAAGTCCCGATCGCCAGTCTGGCCGCGTCGCTCCAAGCGCGGCTAGCCAAGATCGTGAAGGCTGAAAAGGAGTTTGTCGATTCCGCGCTGGTTCGTATCGGGGATCAAGTGGAAGTCAAGCACTTGAGAACCTGGACACCGGCGACTGTCATCAGCCTGTTGCCCGATGGAGCGGTTGTGGAGTACAGCTTTGCGGGGCAAGTCCGACAGTCGGAGTTCAAATATGTCGATATGCGTTATCCCAATGGCGAAGGTCCATGGTCGGATTGGAAGGACGTCACCGGGAAGTACCAGGTCAAAGCGAGATACATCACTCACGATGAGACCGATGTCTACCTGCTGCTGGAAGGGGATAAGCGGATCAAGTTGCCACGCTCCAAATTGGCGCCGGCAATCGAAACCGAACTGGCCAAACGCGCTGTCTTAACGCGACGCCCGGACGAAGTGGAATTTTCGACTGCTGGCGTCGATTTCAAAGACTTGCCATCGTGGACTCGTTTTGGGAAAGGCTTGGGCGAGAACACCGGCGGCATCCTCAGTTCGATCACCGCGCCGCCGTCAACCTCGCCTGCCGATGGCGTTTTTAAGGTCGAACTGGAACGCGTGGGGAAGATCGGCCCGGTCTTCTACGTCGACGATGCACCAACGCCGATGATCTGTCTGGTCGTGACACCGGAAAAGCAGGACGGGTTTAATCCGATCTCGTTGTATTGGATCGATCTGGAGACTCGCAGCGTTTTACCGGGGCCGAACTTCTTCGAAGGGGAAGTCATCTTGGGCTACTCCGCGGCTCAGCAGCGTTTGATCACTGCCGAGGGCTTGGATCTGCGGAAATCAGCGAGTCGGTTCTGCAGTTATCGCTTGGCGGCTGGGCAGCGACAAGCCAAGCCGGAGTGGAAGTGGGCCGTCCCGGAGATGTCGTTTGTCTCTTCGCGCGAACGACTGTCAGCCGATTTTGTCGGTTCCGACAACGTGCTGATCGCGTACGGCGGCGCGGTCACGATGTGGGATCTGGAAGCTCGCCGGGCGGAATATGTCGTGCCGACCAGCTACAACGATTTTGACCTCAGTCCCGATCAGCGGTTTTTCTTCACCAACCAATTCAATCACGCAACGGCGCTCGATACCGGTTCCGGAGAACCGGTCGCCACGTTCGGCGGCGCCAGCAGTCATTTCACTCAAGACGGAACCCACGTGACCAGCGTGGGAACCTTCAGTTCCGAATTGATTTCACTCGCCAACCCGACCGATCGCGCTGCGTTGTATGGCGGCAAACGATCGCAAGATGGTGCCGGAGCAAAATCGGCGTTGATCGGAACGGAGTGGCTGTTCCGCGACAATCACCTCTACAACTTGCAGCGGCAGTTGCTGTCGTGGACCTACGCCACCGAAGACTTGACGCTGTTGTTGCGGCAACCGGTGGGGAACCGATGTTTGATCGTGGCGACCGATGAGACAAACTCCAGCAGCACCGAGATCCATGTCGGTGTGAAAACGATTCCAAGCGATGAGAACCTGGCATCGATGACAAGCCTGGGCGACGAGCAGTTGTATGTGCTGCGGCCCGGGATTCAGGTGCGGTTGGATGCGTCGGCGATGCACCCGCAGATCGTCGATGGGGTGCGGCGAGCGATTCAAGAAGCGGGGTGGTCGGAATCTGCAACCAGCGACATCGTCATCAAGGCGGAAGCGAAGCGAGGCAAGCCGCAAACTCAAACCTATTCCGTCTCGCGATTTGGCTTCGGTTCGGGCGGCGGATCTCAGCCCGATCAAACGATCACCGCCAGTCCTTGGATGCAGTACGTGTCGGTGGAACAATCGGGTGAGAGTTTGTGGGGCGCTGGCGGCGGTGGCGCGATACCCTCGTTTGTCACGACGCGCGAAGGAGAGTCCTTGGAGGCGGAGATTCGCAAGTGCGAACAAGTCTCCTACGATCTGTTTCAGTCGTTTACATTTCCGGAGAAAGTGTTGGCTCCCAAATGGGCTAATGGTTTTGGTACCACCATGCTAACTCCCACAGGCTTTGTCGATCGTCCGGTCGCTCCTTAACTGCGATCCCGCGCGTTAGCGGCAGCGTAAGGGGGCGGTGGGACGCGTCGGCTCTGCGATCCACGAGTTGCAGTCCGGCAGTCTGCAGTGAGTGCTTGGTTTGTAGTCTCCCGGTTCGGCGAACTGGCTTCCGTTTTCACTCAGCAGGCATGCGCAGGTCGACAACGGGAGTCCATCCGCCACTGATCCCGAGCGTATGGAAAGTCGGCGGTAACGGCAGCGGATGCGATGTGTGGCAACGCTGCGGGATCCGCTGTCGGGTAACTGTGCAGCGGCTGCGCAACGGATTGGCAAATCGATCGCCGCCGCCCAATTCTCGCCCGCGTCGCAAAGATTAATCTACGCGATCGCAGCAAAAAATCGGGGAGTTGGAGCGACGTAATCGATTGATTGCGGGGAGGATTCGAACGCAATCCGGCTCTGGCGACGATTGCTGGCATTTATTTTCGCAAACAGTTCACTCTCTGGAACGGCACTTGCGTAAGCCGCTGTGGTAATGGCCATGATGCCAGCAGTTTCTATCCAGATGATTTGCAACCCTCTTTTCCTTTTGCTTTGCCCGAATGAAGCGTGCCTGGCGCGTGGGGCTAGCGGAGGCGAACCGCGGTTGATCGATCTGGTATTTTTCCCTTCAAAGGCTTTGGTAATGAGCAAACTTGGATTCTTGATCGATATGGACGGCGTGATCTACAAAGGTAACCAATTGATCCGTGGTGCCGACCGATTCATCGCCCGACTCCATCAAAACGATCATCCGTTTCTATTTTTGACAAACAACAGCCAACGCACCCAGCGCGATGTTGCGGTGCGGTTGCAGCGGATGGGAATCGAGGCACGGGAGGAGCAGATTTTCACGTGTGCGATGGCGACCGCCAGCTTCCTCTCGAAACAGAAACCCAACGGCACCGCCTACGTGATCGGTGAAGGAGGCTTGTTGCAAGCGCTCCATCTGAACGGCTATTCGATCGTCGATACCGATCCCGATTATGTAGTCGTTGGCGAAGGACGAACGGTCACGGCGGAAGCCTTGGATGCCGCGACGCGGATGATTCTGGCGGGTGCGAAATTGATTGCGACCAATCTCGATCCGAACTGCCCGACGGCAAGTGGCACTCGCCCCGGCTGTGGTGCGACGGTGGCGTTCCTGGAGATGGCGACTGGCAAAAAGGCATCCAGCATGGGCAAACCGAGCCCCGTGATGATGCGAGCCGCTCGCAAGCAGCTCGGTCTGACCACGTCGCAAACTGTGATGATCGGCGACACGATGGAGACCGACATTATCGGCGGCGTCCAGATGGGCTACCACACCGTCTTG
The DNA here is from genome assembly GCF_007751715.1 of Rosistilla oblonga. Classification (NCBI taxonomy): domain Bacteria; kingdom Pseudomonadati; phylum Planctomycetota; class Planctomycetia; order Pirellulales; family Pirellulaceae; genus Rosistilla; species Rosistilla oblonga. The sequence goes on from NZ_CP036292.1 coordinate 1,687,472, forward strand.
GCTCTCTCCGGCGGAACGCAACTGACCGATCTCGACAACTATGCGTTTGGCCCCGATCTGGTCGTCGAATCAGTCGAGGAATTGGCAGACCCCAGCTGCTGTCTGGAGACGTTGTTTGGATTGTCGGACGACGAACCGGCATCGACCGAAAGCGTAGCCAGTCACCGTCAGTTGCAACTGGCGCACAAGTAACCGGCAAAGCAGTCTTCGTTTGTTTGCAAGCTCCGCCAGCAAACAATAGGAAAAGCCGCGGATGCGGCGGTCGCATAAAGCCTGCGGCGCAAGCCGCAGACGGTGTCTCGCAAGCAATAGAAAAGCCCCGGCAGAGGCGACAGCAGCAGGTATCCTACGAGGTCAGCCGTAGTCGACAAGAAAAGCCGCGGATGCGGCGATCGCATAAAGCCTGCGGCGCAAGCCGCAGGACGGTGTCCCGCAAGCAATAGAAAAGCCCCGGCAGGGGCGACAGCGTTTGAATGCTGCCGCCCCTGCCGGGGCTTTGTTTATCAGATGGCAACTGCGACACCTACGGCTCACGCCGTAGGCTTTATGCGATCGCCGCATCCGCGGCTTTGTGTGACTGCCGCGGCTTTTCATTTTGCAACGAGAGACGTTGCGGTTACTCTGCGTCGCCTGGGTGGATCGACTTCCAGTCGTTTTTCATGCTGATCACGTGCCAACCTTTTTCATTGGCTTCATCCATCAGCGACTGCGGGAACGTGCCGAACTTGGTGTCGGGCAGTCCGTTCGCTGGACCATAGGCATATTCACGCTCGGCATCGTCGTGGAAGACCAGCATCATCAGCCGCGCTCCATCGCCCGCGCCGGTCCACTGCAGCATCTCGCGGTCTCCAGCCGAGTTGCCGAACGACGCGATCGGACGCTTGCCGATGAATTTGTTGATACCGACTGGCTTGCCGGTCTTGTCGTCGATGAAATCGATCTCGGCCAATCGCATCAGCATCGGTTTGCCGTCTTTGACCTCATATTGTGTTTTAATCGACGATCCGACGACTTGTTCGGGCGGAATACCGTAGACCGCCTGAGTCATCGGCCGCATGAATTCGACTCCGCCGCCGGAAACGATGAACGTTTTGAAGTCGTTCGCACGCAGATAGGCCAACAGCTCCAACATCGGTTGAAATGTCATCTCGGTGTAACGCTTCTTGAAACGCGGATGCCGCGCCGTTTCGAGCCAGTCCTTTACGATCGCTTCGAACTCTGCGGTGCTGATGCCAGCGTGCGAAACCATCACCAGTTCGAGGAGTCCCTTTTCGCCTGAGGCGGCGAGCGCCGGCAGGTCGTTCTCGAGCACGGCTTTGAACGGCTGCTTCGTCTTCCATTCGGGATGCTGAGGCGCGAGCGCCTTGACGCGGTCGATTGCAAAGGCGAGCTGCGTGTACATCGGGTGCTCACCCCAAAGCGTGCCGTCGTTGTCGAACGTCGCGATGCGATCTTCGGGAGCCACGTAATCCGGCAAGTCTTTGTTCGTGACTCTCTCAACAAATTCAACGATCGCTTGCTTCGTAGGCGTATCGTTCCAAGATGCCAGCGGTTCGTCGGCATGCAACGACGAACTGGCCAGCGCCACGACGATCGCGATCGCATGAATAAAACAGAGCTTCGGGGAGGTTAGTGTCATCGTCTTGGTTTTGCTTTTCATCAAAGGGTGTTATCGCTCACACTGCCAAAGGCCGCCCGCGGGCGAGCGGCCTGCAATTATGACCATATCGCTTGGATCAGTTGCCCGTCGGCAATGGAAGCGAGAAGCCTTCCTTCTTCAGCGACTCTCTCACATGCTGGAACCGCTGGTATTGCGGAATCGTGATCGGGCCGGTGTAGACTTCGCTCTGCAGTTTACGCGGCGGATACTTGACGTAAGTCTTCATCAGCTCTTTGATCGACTCGTTGATCGTCACGAGAGTCCAAGTTCGCTCGGTGAAGTTGTTCATAAAAATGTCGTAACGCTCCTGAGGATCCGCCCACAGGTCAAACACTTGAGGAACCACGGCGACATACTTTTCAGGTCCCTTCCATCCCAGGTTGGAGTCGACAGCAAGACCGCCGGTCGCTGCACCGTCGTCGCCACGAATGTTGAACAACGCCTTGTAGTTGCCGACGCGAGCCGCACCCGGTGTGAGTTCGACTTCAGTGAAGTAGAACCACGCTTCACGGGCGCTCTTTCCCTTGCCGGTTAGCACTGGGGTCATGTCGTAACTGTCGAAGTAGATCGGTTCGCCTTCGCGATCCTTCTCGGGCAATTCAACACCGGCGACCGAAGCGAACGTCGCCATCAGATCCAAACCACCGACGATGTCGTGATTCTTCACACCGGGTGCGATGTTGTCCGGCCATACCGCGATGGCTGGAACTCGATTGCCACCTTCACGCACGGTTCCCTTGGTTCCACGGAACGGGGTGTAGCCGGCATCGGGATAAACGTCTTGCCACGCACCATTGTCGGTCGTGTAGAAGACAAGCGTATCTTTGTCGAGTCCGAGTTCCTTGAGCTTGGCGGTGATGTTTCCGATTCGCGTATCGAGCTCGACCATCGAGTCGGCGTACTTCGACTTCGAGAGCGACTTGTGCTTGAACTCGGGAGCCGGCAGGTTCGGCTGGTGAACCTTCATGAAGTTGACGTTGATGAAAAACGGTTCGTCGGGATTCTTAGCCGCTTCCTCAAGAAACTTGATGCCCGACGCTTCGACATACTGATCCATAAAAGGAATTCCGACGACGCCATCGGGATAATTGACTCCTTCGATGGTGACGTTTTCGCCTGGCTTGTCGACGTACTGGCCGTTGACTTTAAAGTCTTCTTTGGCTTTCTCACCAGCGTTGCCCGAGAGCGATCCCTTGGTGACTTTGTTGAACATCGACCGCAGCTTGGGATCCATGTCGGGGAACCAAGTCGGGTCGCCGTAGGTGTAAGCGTTGCAGTGATAAAGGAAGCAATGTTCCATCACATCGTATCCCTGAGCGTTTGGCAGCGCGTAGTCAGCTTCGCCAAGATGCCACTTGCCGGTGAAGTAGGTTTTGTAGCCACCCTTCTTCAGCACCGACGCGAGGGTCCATTCGGCAGCGGGCAGTCCGCCGCCTTGTCCCTGAAACGCGACGGTCGTCATGCCGCTGCGGTTCGGGATCCGGCCGGTCTGCATCGCAGCGCGACCGGGCGTGCAGCTTGGTTGAGCGTAGAAGGAGAAGAAGGTCATCCCTTCTTTGGCCATCCGATCGATGTTCGGCGTCGGCATGCCGCGTCCCTCGCCGCCACCGTAGGGACCGAGATCGCCGTATCCAGTGTCGTCGGAGACGATGAACAAGATGTTTGGCTTTTTAGCTTTGGCTTTATCTTCGGCGTGTGCCGTCATCGGTGTCAGGAAAAGGACTGCGGCTAAGCTGGCCAGTGCGGTGGCACTTCGTTTCATGTTGCGTCTCCGGTGGAAATTGTGATCGAAAATGTAGCGATTGCTTTGTGACGACTGTCGACTTCCGCTATTGGACACAAGCGGAAGAGATTGCTTTCAGTTGCCGCATGAACGAGTGCTCCAGTTTACGGCGAGGGTGCTCGGATCGGATCGTGAGAGCTCCGTGGCCTCGTAGGCTGGTTCGTCTATTTGCCCCAAGTCTTTTCCTCTTTTGTGCCTCCGGTGATTAGTCGTTGGAAGAGGCAGCACCGACTGAGAGGAGTCCCGATTTGGAGGCAAGATCTACCCAATGCCTCTTGATGAAAAGTTCAGCCACGCTGAAGTGTAGCCCTATTGGGGAAAGTGTCAACAATTGGTGACTTGTCACGATGCGTGTTAACACCCGGCGGTGGCTGGAGTGTAGCGATGGAAGTGATTCTCTTGCCTCGGTTTGTTGGGTAGCGTTTCTCGGCCGTTGTCGTCCCTTCTCGGCGCTTTGGATCCCACGTTACGCACCGGTTCGCGGCTGCAGTTGCAATCTGGACTGCCTGGCGGCGCTGATCGGACCGAGGGGGACGATCGTGAAGGAAAGTTAGGGTTTCCAGTGCTCGAGCGGCTTCGAGACAATTGGCGGTTGTAGATGTTGAGGTACCAGAGCGCGCCGCTTCGTACCCGTAGATCAATGCCCGAGGTCGTCCTTCTACTTGTGAAGCTTCGCAAGATTTCGGGGCAACAGATTTGGCAACTCGGCTTGCGATCGACGCGACCGTTTCTCGTGTTGCTTGCCGTTGTTTTCATCCATCTTTAATCGATGTTTAACGCGCGTTTAACTCATGTTGGCATTTTGCTCGCGACACTTGGTAGGCGCCGGTGGAGTTGGTTGTTATTGGAGTGCGGCCCCGGCGTGCGAATGTCGAAGGCATTTGAAGCAGCGGGGGCGGTGATCCGGTACCGTCAGCCGCGGGATCACGGCCACGGCCGCCGTGGTTTTAGAAGATGTACGGCAGAAAACGTTTGGTTTGCTGGGCGTAGCGATCGTATTCGGGGAATCTGTCCCGCAGTTGTTGCTCTTCTATCTTCGCTTTGGCAATTAGCACTGCTAGGGTGATCGCCCACAGAATCAGCTTCCAGATCGCAAACGGACTGAACGCCAATCCAGCTGTGAACGTCAGCAACGCGGTGTACATCGGGTGCCTTATCAATCGATAGGGGCCCGTTGTCGTCAGTCGCGTCTGGGACTTCAGTTCGGGCATCACCGAAACGCTGCGAATCCCCATCGAAGCAATCGCCCAGGCTCCCAGAGCAATCCCAGCGGCGGCGATCGTCATGCCGATTGGGTATTCGCCTGTGGGGCGAGCCGAAAGCACGATGGCAGCGGAGGCGACGACTTGGATTGCAACTAACAGGCGCGACATGGCGATGGAGCGACTCATTGGTTCCGTTGGTGTGACCAAAGGGGCTCGATCGAAAACCGATCGATTGCGTCGGGGATCCGCTGCAGCAACGCGACGCCAGCCGTTCCGTCGGGCAGGGGAAGACTCGACCGCCTGCGGGGACCGAAATACCGTAGCGCAAAAAAATACCCCGCGAAGCCAAATCGGCTCCGCGGGGTCATTTTAATCTAGAAAAGCGGAGGACACGGGACTCGAACCCGCAGCCCCTTACGGGGTACCTCAGTTCCAATGAGGCCGCTCACCAATTCGCTTATCCTCCAGTTCTGAGCGTCGGTTGTCAGTTTGCACAACCGTCGCGGCAAGCAGCTTCGCTGGATTGCCGCGTTCTGTAAAGAGGGGTTTGCTAACCGGTCAGCTTTGCACCACTGATCAGCTTGATAAAGTCCTCGTTGGTTTCGAACCGACCGAGCTGTTTTGTCAGCTGTTCCATCGCGTCGACGTGGTGCATTTCCGAGAGCGTGCGACGCAGCATCGTGACAGCTTCGTAGGTCTCCTCGTCGTGAAGCAGTTCTTCGCGGCGGGTTCCCGATTGCGAGATGTCGATCGATGGCCAGACGCGGCGATCGGCAAGGCGGCGGTCCAGAACGACCTCCATGTTACCGGTCCCCTTAAATTCTTGGAAAATCGCTTCGTCCATGCGACTGTTGGTGTCGACCAAGGCGGTTCCGACGATCGTCAAAGAGCCCCCTTCCTGGAAGGCACGAGCGGTGGCGAACAGCTTTTTCGGAATGTCCATCGCTTTGACGTCCAGACCGCCGGTCATCGTAGCTCGGCCGCGACCGGTTTGCCCGACCCACTTGTTGAAGGCGCGTGCCAGGCGAGTGATCGAATCGAGCAGCAAGAAGACATCCTGTCCCATTTCGGCCAGGCGTTTGCAACGCTCGATCACCAGCTGGCTGAGCCGGACGTGCGAATCGACGTCCATATCCAAGCTGCTGGCGATGACTTCGCCGCCGACGACATGTCGCTTCATGTCGGTGACTTCCTCGGGCCGCTCGTCGATCAAAAGCACGATCAACTTGACGTCCGGGTGGTTCTGAGCGATACCGCTGCTGATGTTCTGCAACATCACGGTTTTGCCCGATCGCGGCGGGGCAACGATCAGCGATCGCTGGCCCTTGCCAAGCGGAGCGAGCAGGTCGATGACGCGGTTGGTGAGCGGTTTTTGACCGATTTCCAAACGCAGCCATTGCTCGGGATTGATCGCCGTCAGCGAGTCGAAATTTTTGACTTCGGAGTATTCGTCGGGAGTGATTCCATCGACGTCGAGAATTTCGCGGATTCGCGGGCCTTGATGGCGTCGCCCGGGCTGGACCATGCCGCGGATCATGACTCCTTCGCGGAGTCCAAACTTTTCGATCATCGTGCCGGGGACAAACGGATCGGAGCGATCGCGAGTGAAGTTATTCCCGGGGCTACGCAAGAAACCGTATCCGTTGGGGTGCATTTCCAGCAGCCCGATTCCTTCTTCCAGCGGAGCGTCGTCGTCGACCGGTGGCAAATCTCCTTCGGGCTGGCGATTGGCGTTATTGTTGCCATCGGAAGGTCGGCGTCGCCGTCGGCTGACGCGGCCTTTACCGCCGCCACCGCCACCATTTCCGTTGGAATTGCTCTCGTTTCCGCTGCCGCTTCGTCCGCGGTAGGATCGTTTCTTTTTAGCCATGAGTCACCCAAGATAGCCAACCGGAGCCAATGTTTCGCCGCGAGGCGTCGCATCGAGCTGCGTGTGCTGGTGTAAGAGATTTCGCCGCAAATCCGTTAGTTGCAAAACAGAGGTCATGTGTGAGGGGGGGATTACCAGAGCGGCGGACTGGTGGAGCCCATTGTCGAGCGAACGTCAACTGCAGCCGGAGAGGTCTTCCAAACCTATTCCAATAGAAGCAGACTCGTAGAACCCTGACCTGTTTGTCTTACTCGATCGTGCAGTACAAAGATTTCCACGCAGGATGTTAAGGCGATTGCCCCATCCAAATGGCCTAATGCCATGACCTGTGAGGATTCCAAGTACAGTCTGGGAATGCAACTGAATCGACCGTAGTCGCGGATTCAAGTTGTGCAGCACACAAAGGTGACGCCACACCCAGAAACACGAAAATCAGGAGTTCTGTGTTACCTAGAGGCGGACACTCGGCAATCTACAACAAATTGCCGTGCCCTGTTAAGACCAATGTCTTATTCACTGCCTGAATGTTATCGCCACTTTGTCCATTGTCAAGTACGCGGCGTTCTTAGAACCTGTTTTTATGCCCGAACTGGGCTAAATGCTCACACCATCGGCTATTTTCCGGCTTTTTGAAGCCTGTGCGATTCGTCGACGCCCGAATCCCAATGAGGTGTAAATTGGCCGGCGGTGGGCGGACATCGCTCGGTAAAAGCTGGCAGATCCGCGGGAAGATCGTCGCATAAAATCACCGGCAGCCCCGAGGGACCTGCATGCGCCCTGATCGTCTGTCCATTGGCTAGCTCGACAATGAACTGAACCGTTTCATCGGATGTTGCGTTGGGGTCGATGTTTCGCATGATGTCGCCACAGTCTTGAGCGTTGGGATAAGTGCGTCGCGGTCGATCGGTGCCGCCAAGCGTTGCTTGTAGGTACCTGCGGAGGACCGCGACGGGGGACTGAGATATCTCGCCCGCTTTTAATCCGCGTAAAATGGGGAGCGGGACCGTTGCATTATCCCGAATTCGATGAGCGGGCATGCACATCGCTAGCTTTCCCAACCGGCGCAGGCTTCGTCGCGGCGGCGCGGTCCCCTGCCCTGTCGCGACATATAAGAAGGTCTGTGGTCGGGCGAGCGTCAGCTGAATTGCTGCATTTGATCGAACGCGTCGGCCAGCATGGCTATCGCTTCATCGATCTGAGCGGCTGTGTTGAAGCGGCCGATTCCAAACCGCAGGCTCGATCTCGCCTGCAATTCGCTGCGGCCGGTTCCCAGCAAAACATGGCTCGCCGCCGCGTCGACGCTGCTGCAGGCCGAGCCGCTGGAAACTGCTAGTCGAGGCGCCGCGAGCATCAATGCGTCTCCCTGAACCCCTGGAAACATGAGGTTCAAATTCCCTGGCAGCCGGATTTCGGAATCGAGTGGCGGCCCGTTGAGCTGCAGTCCAGCAATCCGCTGGCACAATCCTTCCATCAGACGCTGGCGGAGCGCGGCGATCCGCTGCGGCTCGGTCGGCATCTCGTCGCTGCACAACTGCAGCGCGGTGGCCATGCCAACGATGGCGGCGGGGTTCATTGTTCCCGGACGCAGTCGCCGCTGCTGGCCCCCGCCGAAAGTGCGAGGCTTGAGCCGCGTTAGCCGCCCCTGTCGGCGGACATATAAAAGGCCGATCCCCTTGGGGCCGTAAAACTTGTGGGCTGAACAGCTGAGTAGATCGACTTCCAGACGGCCAACATCGATTGGGATCCGGCCGACCGCTTGAGTCGCATCGGTATGGACGGGAATGCCCCGAGCGTGAGCGATCTCGATCAAATCGGCCAGCGGATGCAAGCTGCCGATCTCGTTGTTGGCAAGCATCAGAGAGACGATCGCCGTGTCGTCGGTCAGCGATTCGGTGAACTGCGCGGCATCGATTTGGCCGTTTGCGTCGACCTCCAGCGTGGTGACGCCGAACCCTTCTCGCCGCAGCGCGTCGATCGGATCGAGCACCGCGGGGTGTTCGGTGGCGGCGGTGACGATATGCCGCTTGCGATTGCGAGGGTTCAGGCAATGGCCCAACAGTGCCAGGTTGGTGCTTTCGGTCGCCCCGCTGGTTACCGTCAATTCCTCGCGAGTCGCCCCTAGGTTTTGGGCGAGGCTGTGTAGTGCGGCGTCGACAGCTTCGGCGGCGTCATGTCCAGCGGCGTGCGTCGTGCTGTGCGGATTGCCGTACGATTCGAGCAACAGCGGCAGCATGGCATCGACGACGCGGGGATCGCAGCGTGTTGTTGCGTGGTTGTCGAGATAGATGATTTCGTCGGACATGATTCGCCGGGCGTTACTGATATGGTTCGCTGCGCGCGATCGGGCTGGCAGAGTACATCCGGGGGGGAACACGCCGGACGCGACTGGCCAGCCACAACTCGGCTTCCCATGTAATAATTTCGCCCCTTTGTAATTTCTGCAACACCTGGCGGCTCAGATTGTTTGTCGTTTGCAGCGGGGATCGATCGGAAATCGCAGGCTTCTAGCCAACAGACCGCTCGCTGCGAGGGCTTTGGCACGCGCTGTGCTTTGAAGTCCGATACGACTCGGGCAGGGTGGGCATTCTTAAATATGTTCGGCTCGAGTCGTCGGGCCCGAGCGACCAGGTCTCGGTCGAAGCCGTGGGCGAGCTTTGCGAAGCAGCGACCGAAGCCCCTTTTAAGTGCATGTGATGCAAGGAGCGCAACCGTGCGGACAGATTCTCTTTTGACGCTAGTGCTTGGAGCGATGGCGATCGGCTGGGTAGTGCCTCAGCCGTGTCTTGCTGAAACGAAAACGTCGGCTGGGAAATTTGCGATCATCGACGTCGCCTACATCTTCAAAAACGCAGCGAGCATCAAAGCGGAGGTCGAAGCGATCGAGCAGCAGATGGCGGAGCTGCAGCGGTATGGGAAAGCGAAACAGCAGGAGATGTTGAAGGAGGCTCAAGCGATCAAAGCGTTTAAGCCGGGGTCGCTGCAGTACTCCCAGCAGGAAGAGAAGATCGCAGCGCTCGAAGCATCGTTAAAGTTGGAAGTCTTCCGCCGCCGAAAGAGTTTGGCCAGCGCCGAGGCTGAATTGTATTTCGCCGGTTACCAGAAGATGCATCAGATCGTCTCGCAGATCGCTCGCTACAACAACATCGATCTGGTGCTGCGTTACGACAGCGAAAGCATGGATCTCGAAAAGCCGGACACGGTGCTGCGGAGCGTGATGAAAAACGTCGTCTATCGCCGCGACACGATCGATCTGACCCAGATCGTGTTAGCGGCGTTAGACAAAACGCAGGTCGCGGCCAAGCCGGTCGCAAGCGAGTTGCGATGACACGGCAGGCGTGGCGGGGGCTGTCCCGAGGCCGGGACGATGCCTGCCCGATCGATTTGCGAGGCGATTGAAACGAAGCTCCCCCGATGTTTCACTCGCCTCGCATCTCGAGCCTGCACCGCGCGGCGGACTTCGGCGGGGCGAATCTTGAAACTGCGAATGCCTCGCAATGCATAGGGTTTTCGTTTGCTTCGTTTCTCCATTACATTGTTGCCGTCGGTGGGCTGATGGTTGCACTGCGACGTCCGTTGCCATTTCTTGGGCCGCGGATACTGCGAAGGGTGTAGGTATCGCACCGCGACGCGATGCAGCAGGTTCGGCGGTTGTTCAGGAGGCGTTTGCCTCGACCTCTGCGGTTTAAGATCCAATCCAAACAAAGGTGCTTCATTGGACGAACTACTTCAACAATTGACCGACCGTCTGGGAATCGATCCCTCGACAGCTCAAGGCGTCGCCGGCAAAGCGATGGCGATGATCAAGGAGAACGTCGACGAAGCGACTTTTAAACGCCTGGCCTCGTCGATCCCTGGCCTCGAATCGATCATCATGGCGAGCGAAACTCACGACAGCGGCGAAGCTGGCGGCGGGCTGTTGGGCAAGCTGGCCGGCATGGCTAGCGGAATGCTCGGCGGTTCAGCTGGCAACGCGTTGGAGATGGGAGCGGCGTTGTCGGAGAAGGGCTTGCCGACCGATAAGCTGGGCGAATTCGTGACGATGTTGATCGAGTTCATCAAAAGCAAAGCTGGCGACGATGTGCTGGAACAGGTGTTCGCCAAGTTTCCAATGCTCAAGAGCCTGCTGGACAGCCAGGGTTAATCGCGAGTCGCGATCTGCTGTTGTCGCCCGAGAGTTTGCAAGTAGCGAGCGACGCCCCGCGGGATTCATCTTGCTGGGGCGGGAGCGCCGAGGGCTGTATTTCATTTTTTTAATCAATCGACGAGCCCGGGCTCAGAGGAAAACAACATGGCTTCATTTCGATATGGCATCTGCAACGAGACGTTTCAAGACTGGCCGCTGGACAAGGCGTTGGAGCTAGCCAAGCGTGTCGGTTATACCGGTTGGGAGGTGGCCCCGTTTATGTTGGCCGACGACGCCCGATCGATCACTCCGCAACAACGATCCGATTACCGAAGCCAAGTGGAAGCGGCCGGATTTGAAGTCATCGGATTGCACTGGTTGTTGGCGAAGACCGAAGGGTTTTATTTGACGACCGACAACGCCGAGGTGCGGAAGGCGACGACCGAATACTTCTGCGAACTGGCGCGGTTGTGCAAGGATTTGGGAGGCAAGGTGATGGTCCTCGGTTCGCCGCAGCAGCGGAACGTTCCCGAGGGAGCATCGATGGAGCAGGCTTACGAATTTGCTGCCGAGGTGTTGCGCGGCGTCGTGCCGGCGCTGGAAGAGAACGGCGTGCGGATCGCGTTGGAACCGCTGGGGCACGAAGAGGGGAACTTCATGAACACCCAAGCCCAGGGGCGGCAGTTGCGCGAGATGATCGGTTCGGAACACGTCGGGCTGCATCTGGATGTCAAAGCGATGAGCGACGAGACCGAAGACATCGCGGGACTGATTCGCGAGAACGCCGATCTGATGCTTCACTTCCACGCCAACGATCCCAATCGCCAGGGACCGGGGATGGGCGACGTCGACTTCGCCCCCATTTTTGAAGCGTTGGGCGCTGTCGATTACCAGGGTTGGGTCTCGGTCGAAGTCTTCGACTACGCCCCCGGGGTGGAGACGCTTGTGACCGAAAGCATGAGGAATATGTTGGCCGCTCAGGCGTAGCCACCATTCTGGTTTTTTGTCTTTGGTCACCTCGGGAGTGTGCGGTGGCGGGCATTTTTGCCGTCGGGGGAGGCTTAGACCGCTCCGATGGGGCCGTCAAGTTCCGAGAAAATGCTAGATTTACTAGGATTCAGGGGGTATGCGGGTGTTCCTGGGTCGAGTATACAATACGAGATTGGACGTTCGTGGAAACGTAGCCGGATCACCTGGCCCCGCAAGTATCGTTCGTACCACTCGATGGATCTCCCGAGAGATCTGATTCTATTACAGCCCAGAAAGTTAGACGGCTGGTTGTCCATCCATGCATGGGAGTTTTGTGTTGGGAAGGAAACTGTATTGTGGAAACTTGAGCTTTGGTGTCTCAAGCTCCGATTTGGAACAATTGTTCGCTCAGTTCGGTACGGTCGAAAGTGCTCAGGTCATCACTGATCGCGACACTGGTCGAAGCAAAGGCTTCGGTTTCGTTGAAATGGGAAGCGACGCGGAAGCGCAAGCGGCTATTACGGGCCTCAATGAACAAGAACACGACGGTCGCTCGTTGACCGTTAATGAAGCACGACCACGTGAAGATCGTGGCGGTGGCGGCGGCGGTGGATACCGTGGCGGTGGCGGCGGTGGTCGCAGCGGTGGCGGCGGCGGTTACGGCGGCGGCGGTGGTCGCAGCGGTGGCGGCGGCGGCTACGGTGGTGGCGGCGGCGGTGGACGTGGCGGACGTCGCGACGATCGCTACTAATCGCAACCCGACCTTGAAAACATGAAACCCCGATCGCTTGCCGTTTCTTGTTGGCGAAGCGATTGAGTGCTCTGATTGCCTAGCGTGGCCTGGATGCCTAGCTAGGTTTCTTTTTTTTTATCAGCTGTCGCGATCGACCGATCGGTTGGTCGCCGGCAGACGCCGCTAATCGACAGTCGCTTGGGCCAGTCGTTCTTCCCAGAACTGACGCGCGGCGCGAACAAACGGCGACACGCTGCGAATGTGTTCGGGCGACTTCTTTCGCAACATCTGCTCGCGTTGCTGCAGCCAGTCGATAAAAAATTCGACCGACGCCCGGCTGATCCTCGGCTTGCCAGGAATCTCGATATACCACGGGGCAGAGACCGCCGCGCGGTAATGTTTTTCGTAGCCGGTGACGACGCGAGCCACGACCCAACCGCTGCGGTCGAAGGTGAATGGCGGGATGATTCCCTTGTCGTCTTTGAATTCTTCCAGCCGCGCCGAATAGATCACCGAACCGTTGTAGATCACCTCGAGGTACTCGACCGGGTCGCGGGTTCCCAGTTGCAGATCCATCTGCAGTACCTGCGGTTCATCGCCGTAGCTCGCGAAGACGTGCCCGGGATATTGCAGCGCCAATCGCGGTCGCAGCAGCGGGCCGTTGGTCACAACTGATTTCCCCTGCCACAAGCCTTCCCAAAACGCGGTCGGCGTCGGTTGGTCGCCAGCGTGGACGTAGACCCGGTTGTAGCCGAGCGGGTTTTTGACCGCGCGGTTTCCGCTGCCACTGCCGGCAACTGGCGGGATCCGAAACCCAGCATCCAGCAGATGCCGGTAGATGTCGTCGGCCCAGAAGCCGAGGCCCAACGGGTTGTCGTATTCGGGTTCTGTCGCCGGGCGACCGTTGGTGACTCGCGAGACCGAGCGGTCGAGTTGCAGGAAGTTTCCCATCACCGCAAAGCCCGCGACGCGGCCGCTGGCCAGCCAAATCGGCAGGTCCCAAGCAAATGGATTCTCGACGACAAACCGCGCGTCGGGGTCGTCCATCGCCGCGCGAAACAGCAGGCTGCTGGGGCCATCGGCGTCGACTGAATCGATCTCCGGGTTGCCTCCGACAATTAAAAGACCACTCCCCTCGCGTCGATCGATCACGTTATCGGTTGCGATCTGCATCGTGTCGCTGCCGCAATCGATCGGATCGGTCGGCGGTTCGGCAGCTGTCGCTTTACCATCGCTGCTGCGGGTTGCCAGGGCGATGATGTCGAGATCCTCGGCTCGCATCAGCAGCGGCAGGTCGCGGAGTTTGAGATCGACAAACAGATCGCCGCACAACCAGCCTTCGGCTTGCGTATCGACAAAACGTTCCAGCGTGATCGTGTGGGTATCTTCGGCGGTCCGGTCGATCTGGAAGTTCCCTGTCATGATCCGATATTCGGGGCCGCGCGTCAGGTGGAACTGAAAATCTCCCGAGGGGACCTCTAGATCGATCTGGCTGTCGATCGCCCAACCGACTCCCGCCGCGGTGGCTCGTCGGACGGGAACCTCGCGACCGCGGGGGCCGATCATGACCACGCGGGCTGCTACCGGTTCGTTGGTCTGACGGTCCATGATTTGCAGTTTCAGGACTCCAGCGGCGTGGGTGTGCCGAGCTGGCATGCCGCTGCACAGCAGGAGCACGGCGACAGACAATCCTCCTGCCAAGGTTGATAAATTCATTGTCAGCAACGATTTATGGTTGAAGTGTGAGGTGCGAATCGGCGACGGCGGCTTTCGTTGATGAGGGCCTTTCTTATAAGATTACGATGCGATTGCTCGTGGCGTCGTACGTTGGAACAATTTCAGGAAGACAGACGGCAAGGCATGGCTGAAGATCTCTATCAAGTATTGGGTGTCAACAAGACGGCTGAAAAGGACGAAATCCAGAAAGCCTATCGCAAGCTTGCGCGCAAGTATCATCCCGATCTGAACCCCGATGACAAATCCGCTCAGGAAAAGTTTAAGCGGATTCAGGAAGCGTACGACGTATTGAGCGATACCGAGAAGCGGGGCGCCTACGATCGTTACGGCAGCGACTTTGAACGAGTCCGCGCCGGCGGAGGCGCTTGGGACGGCGGCGGTTTTGAAGGCGTCGACGTCGAGCAGATCTTTGGAGGACGCGGCGGCGGTGGCGGCGGCGGAGGTTTCCAAGGCGGCTTTGGCGATTTCTTCGAACAGGTCTTTGGCGGGCATCCCGGTGGCGGGCGATCTGCCCCGCGGCAACCGCGTCAGACCCGCGGATCCGACGTTCGCCAAGAGGTCCCGATTCCGTTTAACACTGCGGTTTTGGGCGGGAAGACGGAGATCCGGATCAGCAAGCCGACGGGAGCCGAAAGCGTTTCGGTGACGATCCCCGCGGGGGTCGAAACGGGATCGAAGATTCGCTTGCGAGGCCAAGGGCAAGCGTCGCCCAACGGCGGCCCGACGGGCGATCTGATCCTGCAGTTGAACGTTACGCCGCATCCCTACTTTCAACGCCGCGGCAAGCATCTCGATTTGAAACTTCCGCTATCGATCGGCGAAGCTGTGTTGGGTGCGAAAGTGGATGTACCGACACCGGGCGGGACGATCTCGCTGACGATTCCCCCGGGCAGCAGCGACGGCAAGCGGTTGCGGATCAAAGGGCAAGGCGTCCGCGATCCCAAGGGTGACGCTGGCGATCTGTATGTCGAGGTGCGTCTGCAGTTGCCGACCGAAATCGATGAGCAGAGCGAAGAGCTGATTCGCAAGTTCGAAGAGCGTAATCCGTTGCAACCGCGTCGGTCGTTGATTTGGTGATAGATCAACGATTCCCGAAAACGCTGCGGCTGAAAACTCCCGAGCAGTTTGGCAGGATCATTCGCAAGGGCCGCGTGGCAACCGACCGGACGCTGGTCCTCAACGCGATGAGCAACGGCATGGACTTCAGCCGGATTGGAATCACGATCCCCAAAAAGACAGGCAACGCAGTCGTCCGCAATCGCTGGAAGCGTTTGATTCGCGAGGCCTTTCGGACTCAGAAGGATCAACTGCCGCAGGGCTTTGATTTTGTCGTCCGGCCGCGCCGCGGGGCGGTCGCCGATCACGCAGCGATTCGCAAGTCGTTGGTCTCTGTCGCTTGGCGGGCGACCGGGCAGCGGCGTGGTGACGATGCGAAACGAAAACCCGATCCGAAGCCTTAACCGGGGGCGAACCAAAAGCGATGCGTTGGCTGTTTATCCTCCCGATCCGCTTCTACCAGCGTTGGATCAGTCCGATGTTGGGGCCCAATTGCCGATTCAGTCCGACGTGCAGCCAGTACACGATCGAAGCGATCGGCAAGTACGGCGTGCTGCGTGGAATCTGCAAAGGCGTCTGGCGAATCGCTCGCTGCCATCCCTGGAATCCCGGCGGTTACGATCCGCCGTGATTTACTTATAATGCTCGGCGATCGGCGGCTGACAGCGTTGCTTGCTGGGCCCCGTCAAAGACTCCCTCCTCTCTCCCGCTGAACCCTCTTACGTTGAAAGATAGATCTTAAATGTCGATCGGATTTGGAATCATTGGCTGTGGAATGATCGCGAACTTTCATGCCAAGGCATTGGCCGATGCGCCGGGTGTGGAATTGGTCGCCTGTTGTGCTCGCGATTTGGAAAAAGCCAAAGCCTTCGGCGAGCCTCTGGGGATCGCTTGTTACGGATCGGTCGAAGAGATGTTGGCCGATCCCAAGGTCGCTGCCGTGAGTATCGCGACGCCTAGCGGAGCGCACATGGAACCGGCGCTGTTGGCTGCCGAAGCGGGCAAGCACGTTGTCGTCGAAAAGCCATTGGAAGTCACGCTGGAACGATGCGACAAGATCATCGATGCCTGCGACAAGGCGGGAGTCAAGTTGGGCGTGACGCTGCAGAGCCGGTTCCACAAGAGTTCGCAGTTGATCAAGGGAGCGGTCGAAGGCGATCGCTTCGGCACGGTCACGATGGGCGACGCGTACGTGAAATGGTTCCGTACGCAAGAGTATTACGACAGCGGCGCGTGGCGCGGCACCTGGGAATTGGATGGCGGTGGGGCGTTGATGAATCAAGCGATTCACACCGTCGATCTGCTGACTTGGATGATGGGACCTGTCACCGAAGTTACCGCTTGCACCGGGACTCTGGCGCACGAGCGGATCGAAGTCGAAGACGTTGCCGTCGCGACGGTTCGCTTCGAAAGCGGCGCGTTGGGAGTGATCGAGGCTTCGACCGCTGCGTTTCCTGGCAGCCTGAAGCGGATCGAAATCTCCGGCACGCTCGGCACCGCGGTCCTGGAAGAAGAGGATATCAAGACCTGGGAATTCGCCGAGATGACCGATGAAGACCGCCGGGTGCAGGAAGAGATGATCGGTAAAAACAAGACCGGCGGCGGTGCTGCCGACCCCGCGGCGATCGGCCATCACGGGCATACCGCCGTCTTCACCGACGTGGCTCGAGCGATCCAATCGGGCGAAACTCCGCTCGTCGACGGCCGCGAGGGACGACGATCGGTCGAGATCATTTTGGCGATCTACAAAGCCGCCAAGACGAAGCAGAGCGTTCCGTTGCCGCTCGTCTAATTCAGGCCATCGGTTCGGCTAGAGGGCTCGCCATCGAGGGCGAGCCTTGGTGGGGAGGCGGCGCGTCCTGCGTCGCCTTGGATGTGGCGAACGCCCGCCGCAGATCTCCGCGCTATCGCCCCAGCTTCCCCCCCCCTCTTTATCGCTGCACCAGATGACGCCATCGGTGCACAAGCCCACATTCTTGCTGCAGAAGCACACGCTGTGGCTGTGGAAATCCACGCAGAATCCGTTTGGGTCTCCCGTATTATGGGGGGGTGTATTCCATGGGCTGGCGCGTGCATAATATCTAACTTAGGGGAGTGCTTTTTACAAAAGACCTGCAGCTGCTGCCGAGGGGATTGGGCGCGCTGTGGGGGGCGAGGGGGCGCTCCGCAGAGTTCTGGATTACACCGTTTGGGCGGGCGAATGTTAGTGGCAGGCAGGCTGGATTCGCTGGCAGTGCGAGTGCGGTGTTATGCTCTGGTTCAAAATAACGCTGGACTTAATCGAATGCAGGGAGGGGGACGCGAATGCCAGATGTTACTCGTATCCTGCATCAATTAGAGGCGGGCGATGCTTCGGCAGCGGATGAGTTGCTGCCGTTGGTCTATGCGGAATTGAGGAAGCTTGCCGATCAGCGGCTTGCGCAGGAGAAGCCGGGGCAGACGTTGCAAGCGACGGCGCTGGTGCACGAGGCGTATGTGCGTCTTGTCGATGTCGATCATTCGCAAGATTGGGATGGTCGCGGCCATTTTTTCGCGGCCGCCGCGGAAGCGATGCGGCGGATTCTTGTCGAAAACGCACGCAGCAAACAGTGCATCAAACGCGGGGGGGGAATGCAGCGTTTGGATGTCGATCAGGTTCCGCTGGTGGCGAAAGAAGTCAAAGAGGATCTGTTGGCATTGGATGAGGCGCTGCAGCGGCTGGCTGCGGTCGATGCCGAGGCGGCGAAATTGGTCAACTTGCGTTATTTCGGAGGGTTCTCCAACGCTCAAGCTGCCAGCATGATGGATATCTCTCCGCGGACCGCTGATCGAATCTGGGCCTTCGCCCGAGCTTGGCTGTTTCAAGCGCTTGGCGGATCGAATGCTTAAGCTGGCCCGATCGATTTAGCTCGATTTTCTGCTCGCCGGTGAGCGAGCAGATTAATCCATTCACTAGCAGATCAACCGAACAGGCGGCTCGGCAATGCGATGGGGTAGACGCTGGATGAGGACTTGGCTGACGTAGACGATGACGCTTGCGCACCGGAGGAAGATCAGCTGTGTTGAATTATCTGCAGCCTTCGATTCCCCCGATTCCCCCGATTCCCCCGATTCCCCCGATTCCCCCGATTCCCCCGATTCCCCCGATTCCCCCGGGCGTCTGGCTTTTGCACGCGCCGGGCGCGCGGTTTCTTAGGGCTAAGGGAAAAAAGTTTCCGTTTTGTGACGCAAGCTGGCGTCGAATCTCGCATTGGATGTCGATGGAGCGATTCGTCTTTACCTTCTGGTCGATTCTATGAGTATTTCCGAACGCGAACTCTTTATAGCAGCACTCGATGTCGATGCCCCGGCTGCGCGTCGGGCTTTGCTGTCACGATTGTGTCCTGCGAATCACCAGCTTCGCGAACGTGTCGAAACGCTGTTGAAAGCACATGAGCAGGAGAGTGAATTCTTGCAAATGCCAGCGATCGCGCAGATCGATGCGCTTGCTAGCGGGTCGACCGAGCGAGCGGTTCTGGGCGACATCGGCGACACGCGGATGGAGAACTCGCCCGACGCAGAGGAGAGCCTTTGCGACGTGATCTCGCCGTGTGACGATTGGCTGTTGAAGTATTTGAAGCCTGCGACGCGCTCCGATTCGCTGGGCCGTTTGGCGCACTACGAACTGTTGGAGATCGTCGGGCGAGGTGCCTTCGGAACTGTCTTCAGTGCGTTCGATGAAAAGTTGCAGCGGATGGTTGCGATCAAGATGCTGACGATCGATTTCGCAGCGACTTCACCAGCTCGAAAACGCTTCCTCCGAGAGGCGCGGACTGCGGCGGCGATTCGCCATGAGAACGTCGTCGCGATCTATGCTGTCGAAGAATCCCCGCTTCCCTACATTGTGATGGAGCACGTCTCGGGCCCGACCCTGCAGCAACGGCTGTTGCGAACAGGCCCCTTGGAACTGCCCGATGTGCTGCGATTGGGCAAACAGGTCGCCGATGGATTGGCCGCCGCTCACGCCCAGCAATTGATTCATCGCGATGTCAAACCAAGCAACATCTTGCTGGAATGCGATGTCGATGGGCGAGCCAAACTTACCGATTTTGGGCTCGCCCGAAGCAGCGATGACGCGAGCATCACTCACAGCGGATTGATCGCGGGGACACCGCTCTACATGGCGCCCGAACAGGTGCTGGGGGATCGCTTCGACAATCGTACCGATCTATTCAGTCTCGGCAGCGTCTTGTACGAGATGTTGTCTGGCAGGCCGCCGTTTCGCGCTCCGACGATGCACGCCGTGATGAAACGCGTGGCTGAAGATACGCCGCGGGCGTTGGACGATATCATCCCCGAGATTCCGACATGGATGATCGCGATCGTATCCAAGCTGCACGAGAAAGATCCGGACGATCGTTACGGATCGGCCAAGGAGGTTAGCGATCTTTTAGGCAATTGCCTGGTCGATCTGCGACAGGGATCCGTTCCCAGTCTGCCCGATCGGTCTCGGCGCGTCACGCTTGGATTTTCGGCACTCACTCGCCTGCAATCGGGCATTGGCAACCCATTCGTCGCCGCGATGGCAGTGCTGCTGCTGACGCTAGTCATCGGCGTTGGTATTTCCGATGCGACGGGTGTCACCCAATTGTTCTCGGCAGTGATCCGGTTGGCCACTGGCGAGGGGACGTTGGTGATCGAAACCGACGATCCCGGAACACAAGTCATGGTCAATGGCGAAGACGTCGTTATCCGCGGTGCAGGTATCAAAGAAATCACTCTGCGTGCAGGCATGCATCGAGTCACGGTCATGAAAGATGGAGCGCCTGCGAAGCTAGAGCTGGTCTCGATCGAACGCAACGGTCGGTCGGTGTTGAGGGTTGGAATTGAACCGCACGCCAGGCAATCGCATCCCATGGCGTCGCCCTCAGCGGAAACGCAATCCCATCCCACGTCGGATCGTTTTGTGCCGGTGGACGAAATTGTTGATAGATTGCTTTCGCCCGATTACGAGTGGAGTGAACCGATCAAACTGGGATCCGAAATCAACAGCGACGAGGAGGATTCTCGGCCGACGTTGTCGGCAGATGGATGTTGCCTGATGTTTTTTTCCCAGCGCAACGGTGAGCATGGACTCTACGAATGTCGTCGCGACAACACCGACCAAGATTTTGGACCACCGGTTCGAATCCCCTCGAGCGATCTTAACGATTCGCGATTACAGTTTGCCCCGGGGCTGAGTGCCGATGGACTCAGCTTGCTTTTCTCTTGCCGGGACATCGATCCGGAAATGTTCATCTCGCATCGCGATTCTCGCGATGCGCCCTGGCAGCGGGCGACGACACTGGGGAGTGTATTGAAGTTGCCCTACACCGCGATCGATGCGAGCTTTTCTCCCAGTGGACTGACCGTCGCTTTCTGCGCCTCGCGACCAGCGGGGAAAGCCGGCTCCCCTGACATTTGGATCGCGCATCGCCACTCGTTGGTTGGGCCGTGGACGCCCGCGAAGGTCATGCCAAACACCATCAATACGGACCGCTTCGAGGGCTATCCTCAATTGCTCGATGATGCTCCGAATCTATTGTTTGTGCGAAGCTATGACCACGGCGAGCAGGGATACCCTTTGATGCGACAATACCTTGCACGCCGCGACAACCAAGGTGAATTTGAAGTTCACCCCCTCTACTCCCCTGTGACCCACTCGTTCTTTTTGCTTCCCGATGGAGAGACTATGTATTTCAGTCGCGGCGGACCCGCTGGTGCAAGGATTCCAGCGAGTCTGTGGTTGACCCGGCGATTGCCCAAAGGGAAATCGGCGGAGCGCATGGATGCGCAAAGGTAGACGGAAACGAATTGTGTTGCACGACACATCGACTAATGACTTTTCGGCGAACCGATTCGTCGAAACGGAACCAGTGAAGCTTTAAAATGTCTGATACATCTATGAACATATTGCTCGTCGACGATGAAGCTGCCTTCCGCGATGCATTTGTGCGCTGGATGCAGTTCAAGGGGCATCGCGTGATTGCGGTTGCCAGCGGCGGCGAAGCACTTGCCGAGGCCGATCGAAATGAGTTCGATGTCGCGGTCTTCGATCTGAACATGCCGGGGATGTCGGGTTTGGAGTTGCTGCAACGCGTGCAGGCGAGCGGCAAGATGGAGGTGATCATCCTGACGGGAGAAGGGACGATCGAATCGGCGGTCTCGGCGATCCAGATGGGCGCGTTTGGTTATTTGACCAAGCCCTGTGCGATGGGAGAACTCGAGCAGCGCTGTCTCGAAGCAAGTAAGCAGCGGCGGGCGCGATCGGATCAGAAACCGACGCGGTCGCGGCGGGCCCGGTTGTCGTTGATCGGTGAATCCCCCGCGATGCGCGACGTCGTGCGGTTGATCCACCGGATCGCCCCGACCGATAAACCCGTCCTGATTCAAGGGGCCAGCGGAACAGGGAAAGAGGTTGTCGCCCGCGCCGTTCAACAGCACAGCAAGTTGTGCGATCAGCCGTTTGTTACGATCAATTGCGCCGCGCTCCCCGAACTGCTGGTCGAGAGCGAATTGTTTGGTCACCAAAAAGGTTCCTTCACCGGGGCGACAACCGAAAAACCGGGGCTGTTCGAAATCGCTGACGGCGGCACGTTGTTCATCGACGAAATCGGTGAACTTCCGCTCGCTCTGCAACCAAAGCTGTTGCGAGTTCTCGAAGATGGTTCGATGCGGCGCATCGGTGGACACACCGAACGAACCGTTAGGGTGCGGATCATCGTGGCGACCAACCGCGATCTGGCGGCGGAGGTGCAAGCCGGTAACTTCCGCGAGGATCTCTACTACCGAATCAATGTGCTCTCGGTCCATATGCCTCCTCTGTGCGAGCGCAGCGGAGACATCGACCGCTTGGTCGATCACTTTCTCACGCTCCCCTGGCAGGTCGAACCCGCAGCTCGCGAAGCGCTGAACCGTTTCGATTGGCCCGGGAACGTCCGCCAGTTGAGCAACGTTTTGCAACGCGCGACCGTGTTGGCCGACGACCACACGATTACGCTGGACGATCTGCCAGTAGAGATCGCTCGTGGCGGCGTCGAAGTCCGGCGGGTCGATGCCGGAAACAGCAGAGCGGCCTTTGCCCGTTGCGACCAGGACCAGGACCGCGACACGATCGCGTTGGATGAAATTTCCAAAGCTCACGTCCTGGAGGTGCTCGCTAATGAAAACGGCAACAAAGCCAGCGCCGCCCGCAAGCTAGGGATTCACCGTCGCAAGCTCTATCGCTTGTTGGAACGTTACCAATCCAATGAAAGCACGCCGCAGATGACATCGTAAGCCGGCGACATGAAGCCAAGCGGCAAGGCCGTTTTGAGCCAGCCTTAACGCGTTTGCACGACTACTAGAACAGATTCGAATAGATGGTCCAGATTCCGGTCACGTACATCGCAAAGACCGACAACCACAAGCAATGGTCCCACAGCAGGCCGGGTTCGAGTCCGGGGATGCTACGGCGATAGCGGAAGTACAACGCGGCTCCGCCAAGCATCGGCAGCATCAAGCCTTGCATCAGCCCGCTCAACAGAACCAGATGAACCGGGTTCGGATACAGCAGATACAAAACAAGACACAGCATCGGAAACAATCCGCTGAGGATTCGGACCCAACGCCGCTGAGTCGCTTCGTCGCTGCGGATGAAACCCATCACACGGATCGCATCGGAAAAGGTCCTCGCGTGGCTGGCATTGGCGACGAAATAGGTCGAATAGAGCACAGCAAATGCGCCAAACAAAAACAGCATCGACGCCCAGTTCCCAAACACGGGATGGAACATCGTCGCCAGCGTGCGGACCATGTGATCCTTGCTGGGGTTGAGATCGGCACGATGTAGCGTGGCCGCTCCCAGCAGGTAAAAAACCATCGTCGAGAACGTGTAGACGATCATCGAACCCCAGGCATCCAGTCGCATCACCTTCATCCACCCCTTGGCTCGCGCGTGCCATTGCGGCGTCTCATCGCGTGGACCGGTGAATCGACCGTAACCCTTTTCTAGACACCAGTAGGGATAGACGATCAGTTCCGCGGCACCGACGCCGATGATCCCAAACGTCGCCAACGCGGTGACCAGCGGTGAAACGCCCCCCGATTTTTCGGGCAAGCTGAAACGGAGGCCGGATAAGAATTCGGTCGATTTGACGCTCCAATCGGGCTGCGCTTGCAGCTTGAACAGATTGTAGATCGTCAGCAGCGTGAATCCGGTGACCAGCGTGATCGACAGCGACTGGATCATTCGGTAGCGGCCGACCACCAGCAAACCGCAAGTGATTACCGCCACGATCGCCGCCCAGATCTTAGCGTCCGGCGGCGGGTTCAACTTCGCTACATCAGCTGTTTGCGTGGCACCATATTGTTCAGCGTATTCCGCGCTCAGCGCTTCCGCCTGAGCTGCTTCGTGCGCGGTCTCGTCACCTTCTTGAGCGTTTTCGATCGAACGGACCCGCATCAATCTCTGGCTGATCCGCGCATCCTCCGCCTCGTTGTACAGAGCCCCTTGAGCGGTCAGCGGAATGCTGATCGCCAGCGATTGGCCGACGCCACCGACGATCCCGCCCAGTTGCCCGATCGATGCGAACCACATCGCGAACCAAAACCAAACCAACCAATTCCCGCGGCCTGCGATCCGCGGACCGGGGACTTCCGACAAGGCATCGAGCGTCGTCTTGCCACTGGAGAGCGCGTAGCGGCCAAACTCGACCTGGGCAAAGACCTTGACCACACATCCCAGCAGGATCAGCCACAGCAGCAGGAAGCCCGCTTCGGCTCCCGTCTTGGTCGTCGCGATCAATTCGCCCGAACCGACGATCGATCCGGCCACGATCATCCCAGGCCCGGCAAACCGTAACATCCCAAGGCGATGGGTTGGCGGATCGAGCGTCTCAGGCAATTTATCGGTCACTAGCGGCACCTCTGGGGGAAACGGAACCGCATAGGTTAATGTTTCCCCAAGGCCGATGGAACACCGCAGCGAACCACTATTTTTCAGTGGTCGCTCGGCTCCGCCCGGGCGATCCGCAGGCAAGACCAGCGGCTAGAAAATCACCGCGAAGTTCGGATCAACCTGGCACTACGGCCAATTCGGCTCGCGTTTTTCTTTAAACGCAGCCAAGCCCTCGGCTGCCGCTTCGGTCGTGCAAGCTGTCGCTCCCATCGCCGCACCGACCGACATTTGAGTTAGCAGCGTTTCGCCGATCGTTTCATTCAGCAACCGCTTGCTCAATTGAATCGCTTCGGCTGGCGCCGCGGCGCATTCGGCAACCAATTCATTGGCGCGGACCCAGATTTTGTCGGCGTCGACGATCTCATCGATCAAGTTCAAACGCAACGCTTCTTGGGCGTCGATCGATTGCCCGGTCAGCATCATGCGAGCTGCAGTCTTGCCGCCGCTGCGGAAGCAGAGTAGCGGTGAGACGACGCCGCTGATCAGCCCGCGACGAACCGCGGGGACTCCAAAAGTTGCCGACGGGGCGGCGACGATCAGATCGGCAGCCAGAGCGAGTCCGAGCCCGGCGCCTAACGCGGTGCCGTCGATTGCGGCGATGATCGGTTTGGGAAACCGCAACATCGTCTCCAATAAGTCGCGCAATTGAGTCCAGTCGTCGTGCCATGCACCAAGCGCTGAATTGGGATCGCCGCTAGCGGTCTGATGCATCTCTTTGAGGTCGAGACCGGCGCAAAAGTCGGTGCCGCTGGCTGTCAGGATCACGCCGCGGACCTTCTTCTCTTGATGCAGATCGAAGAAAGCTTGGGAGATTTGTTCGACCGCCGAACGATCCAAGGCGTTGCGTTGGTCGGGCCGCGTCAGCTGGATCGTGCCACTGGGCGAATTGACGAGAACATTAACTGCGGTCACGGATTCAGCCTCTGCTGGCAAGGATGGGATCGTTTACAGCACTTCGCCCGAAACCGGGCACGTGGCGTTGCTGCCGCCATTGAGATCGGTTTGAATCTCGATCGAATCGAAGATTTTGCCAGCAGCTTGTCCCGAAGCGAACTGCACGTTGACGAAATGCAGCTTCTTTTTTCCCTCGGGCTTGGTGAACTGGAATCGCAGATCCTTGCACTTGATATCTTTGACTTCAAACGCCTCGGGACCGCGAAGCACCAACCGCTTGCTGATCATTCCTCCCTTGGGGACCGAGCCGAGATTCAGCGACGCCGGGGTCAGAATTAAATCGGGTTCGACCCGACCGATCACGTCCAACGCGATCGTGGGTGTCTTCTGTTCGTTGGTGATCAATGTCATCCGCTCGCGAAACTCGCCGACCGGAGAATCCTTCTTCAAACCGACCTTCATCAGGTAGGAGATCCCACGCGCCGAGGTATCGCGGCGTTCTAGCGACACTTGCAACTGGCTGAACTGGCTGCGGACATCTTCGATCCGCCAGGCGGAGCTGCCGGTGTAGGAGATCTTCAGCGTCACCGGCTTGGCATCGCCGTCGCGGAACGAACCGAAATTGACTTCGGCGGGTTCGACGACGACGTCGGTGCGGATGAATCCGGAGACATTCAACTGGACTTCGGCATGCTGTGGTTCGGCGAAGACGACCGTCACTACCGCCGATTTTTGTCCGGTGAAAGATGTTGTGTTAAACTTCGCCACCACCGTCCCCGTTTCCCCGGGAGCGATCCGCCCTTTGGCGATAGACGGCTGAGTGCACCCGCAACTGGTCTGCAGTTTGGTGATCAGGATGTCTTTGTCGAGCGTGTTCTTAAAGTCGAAGTGGAATTCGGCGTTTGATCCCCGACTAACCGCTCCAAAGTCGTGTTGAGTTTCGGCAAACAGACCCTTCGCCCACGATTGTTGTGCGTTTGCCCGACCACACAAAAGAACTAGAAAACCAACTGCCAGTACAGATGAAATAGATGCTTTTCGATACATTGGCGGAAATGGTGGGTTTGGGTTAACGAAGCGGTCCGGGCCTAGTCAATCGATCCATCTTACACCGCTCTGTCGAGCAATTACCACACCGATTTTGGCGGCAACTCGAGAGCGGGCACTCACTTAGGGGGACAGTCGGCTCCGATTCCAGCCCCCTCTTCCGTCGCTTCGGAACTCGATCCGATCGTGCAATCGTCCCGGGCCCCCCTGCCAGAATTCGAGTCGCGTGGGGGCGATGCGGAAGCCTCCCCAAAAGCTCGGCAACGGTATTTCTCCTTTGCCGAAGCGAGTTTTCATTTCCTCCAACTTCGCCTCTAACAACTGCCGATGCGAGACGACTTCGCTCTGCCGCGAGACCCACGCCCCCAGTTGGCTTTCCCGTGGCCGCTTCAGAAAATATTTCAATGATTCCGCCGACGAGACCTTCGTCGCGACGCCATCTACCTCGACCTGCCGGTGCAGTGGCAGCCATTGGAACAGTAGCGAGACGTGTGAATTGGCGGCGATCTGTTGCGCCTTGCGGCTGCCGTAGTTCGTGAAGAAGACGAATCCCGATTCGTCGAAGTACTTCAACAGCACGGTCCGTTGGCTCGGTCGCCCGTCGGCATCGACTGTCGCCAGAACCATCGCGTTGGGTTCCAACAGTTCAGCCGTCGACGCCTGGTCGAACCAAGCGGTGAACTGTTGGAAGGGATTCGGATCGACCGAATCGACATCCAATGGTTGCCCGGCATACTCTTGTCGAAGCTCTGAAAGATCCACGCGTAGTTCCTGGAATAAAAGGGCGTTAAATGAATGCAAAAGGTCAGCCTAGCGTCCCGCCGGACAGCCAGCAACTAGCGTCATCGGCGGCCGACCGTACCACGCCAGCATCGCCAACAAGACGACGGGCGTTGGCGGAAAGCCGAGGGTTTGGACGATCGAATCGTTGACCGCGGTCGCGACAAAACAGGCGACGATCCACGGCATCGCTTCGCCCAACCGGCCCTGGCATGCGATCGCGATCGGCAGCAAGCCGAGCAATGTCAGGTCGTAGGCAAAGTAGTGAGGGCTCAACAGGATCGTCCCCAACACCGTCGCGATCCAGAACCGATCGTCCACCGCGGGAACGCTCTGCGGCGAATCGGTTTGCGGTTCTCCGATTCGCGCGGCGCGTCCCATCAGCACGATCACGATCGCCGCGCCGGCGGCAAACAAGCCCCAGTAGACGGCTCGGTGGGGACCGGTCGCCGTCAACAACAACGCTCCCAAATTCTGAGCCAGATCGGCGGAGTAGCCTGCGGTTTGATGATACGTTCCCATGCCGGCGACAACGCCGACGTAGTCGATCCAACTGCTGACCGGAACAAACAACAACGACGACGCTGCGATCGTTGCAGCCGATCCGGCGGCTGCAAAAACAAAGGACCATCGCCGCCGCGCGATCATCATTCCGATCATCACCGGAACCAAGATCGGCTTCATCAACATCAAACCAAACAACGTCCCAGCCCAGCCCTCGCGGCCGCTGCGACACAATGCGAACACTCCGACCCAAACGCCCAGCCACAGCAGACTCTTCTGCCCCATCACCAGGCTCTGCATCGCTGGTGGAAAGACGACAAGACCGATCAGGATCGCAACCACCAGCCCTGCCTGCAGTTGCAAACCTCGCGACATCAGCCATGCCAGCACCGGCAAACTTGTTGCCAACAGTGCCAGCCAGACGTAACACGCGCTCGGGTATTCGATCCGCGACAACGGACTGATCGCCGCGTACCAAGCGGGCGGATAGACCATCGGATAATACTCCGACTCGGGCCACTCGAATCCCACCAACGCGGCGTCGTGCTGCATTTGATCGGTCGTTGCCGGATCGTAGAGAAGTTCGGCATCGCCGCGAGCGACCAGCCGTCCACCGATCCATTCCTGCAGAAAATCTCCTCCCAACGCACTCTTCCGCGGCTCTGTTTCGCGGCGGAAGTTGTTGGCTGTCGTCGCGATCAAACAAACGACCACGATCGCCAACAACGTCGCAGCACCAACCGCTCGCCCGGTCGACGGGGCTCGATTGGCGGCGGGTTGCGTCGGGGCGGTCATGGGTTGGATCGCGGGATGGAGTGGTGCTGCAGCAAGCGGCTGGCAGCGGTTCGCCGGCTCTCGCCTCACCGTCCACGGGGAATCGACGCGATGTCGCGCCGCGTGGGGCAAGGTGTTCCGGGATCGTTGACGTTATCGGAATTACGCGTTCGTTCACCGCATCGAATGCTCGAATCGGTTGGCACGGTTTTGCGGTGTCGTGTCGCAATCGTCATAATCCGAATCCTCGACCATCGATCCGTTTTACAAACGCGATGGGCCAAGCTAAAAAAGCTGCACCGCCCTCCAGTTCCAGTCCTCCCACTGCAACGAAAGTTCCCCCTCATGTCATCGACCGTGAAAAACGCGTCGTCGGAAAGCTTGATGAGTCGCCTGCCGGGTTCCCAGCCGCCGAAGACGTCAGCCGCCCCAGTGGCTGCCGCCTCTTCCAGACGCCTCGTTTCGCTGGACGCCTATCGCGGCTTCATCATGTTGCTGTTGGCCGCCAACGGTTTTGGGATCGCTCGTTTGGCATCGTTGCCCGAATCGGCACCGATCTGGAACGTCCTGGACCGCAGCATCTGGACCAACATCGGTTGGTACTTTCATCATCCCGAATGGATCAGCCAGTTCCATCGGTATGGTGTCTCCCCGTGGGATCTGATCCAACCCGCCTTCATGTTTATGGTCGGCGTCGCGATGCCCTTCTCCTTCGCTCGCCGCGAGAGTTCGGGGCAGTCCGATTTTTCCCGCCACATGCACGCCTTGATCCGCGCGGTCGTGCTGATCTTGTTGGGCGTCTTTTTGCAGTCAGCCAGCCGCGATGCGACGAATTGGACCTTCGTCAACGTGCTGTCGCAGATCGGCCTGGGCTACTTCTTTGTCTATCTGATGCTGCCGCTACGATGGGGCTGGCAAGTCGTTGCGATCGGATTGATCCTGATCGGCTACGGGCTGTTCTTCAAAGTCTACGACCTTCCGGCGAACTACGATTTCAAAGCCGTCGCAGCGACGCCCGAGACCGTCTTTCAAGGAGCCTGGAAGCCGTGGTCTAAGAATGCCAACATCGCACATCAAGTCGATCTACGGTTGCTGAACGCGTTGCCCCGCGACGAAGAGTTCCTTCGCAACCAAGGAGGCTACGTGACCCTGAACTTCATCCCATCGATGGCTACGATGCTGTTGGGCGTGTTGTGCGGCCGGCTGTTGATCGGGCCAACCTTGCCGTGGCGCAAGTTTGGCATGTTGTTGTTGATGGCTGCGGTCACCTATGGGCTGGGGATCGCGACGGGCGAAACGATCTGCCCGATCGTCAAACGGATCTGGACGCCGTCCTGGACGCTCTTCAGCGGCGGCTATGTGATCGCGATGCTCGCCCTGTTTTACCTGCTGTTCGATCTGTTGCCGCTGCGGAAGCTTGCCTTCCCGCTGGTTGTGATCGGCGTCAATTCGCTGCTGATGTATATGATGGGCCAGTTGATTCGCGGCTGGACCGCCGGGCGAGTCGAAGCCCACTTCGGCGGTCTGATCGAACGTGTCCTGCCGGGCGCATTCGACAAGCAGATGTGGGGCGCGTTGGTCGCTCCCATCAGCGCGATGATCGTCTTCTGGCTGATCGCCTACTGGCTGTATCGTCAGCGGATCTTCTTGCGAGTCTAAGCGAATCGACAACGTGTGAATCGCATGGCTTCGACTTGTTCGGTGGACGATCGCCGTCGCGGCGGCGTGTGATTCCAGCGATGCGACGGCGCTTTATCCTGTTGCGTTGGCGTCCGGCGACGCGGCGGCGCCTGGATGTTGTTGGTCGATGTGCAGCAGTTCGCGATTCAAAATCTCCAACAGCGTTTGTAGGAAGACGACGATCATCGGGCCCATCAAGATTCCAATCGGTCCAAAGACTTGCACGCCCCCCAATACGCTCAACAGCGCCAACAGCGGATGCAGGTTCGATTGCCCTTTCAGGACCAGCGGTTTGATGATGTTGTCGACCATCGAAACGACGACCATCCCGTAGATTCCAAGCCCGATCGCCGCGGGCAGGTTGTCTTGCACAAACGCCAACCACAGACAGCATGGCACCCAAACTGAAGCCGCTCCTAAGAACGGGATCAGCGCCATGAACGAGGTCAGTAGGAACAGCAGTACGATCGATTCGATCCCCGCGAAGTAATAACCGATCGTCGCCAACACGCCTTGGGCCAGAGCGCTTAAGAAGGTCGCCAACACCACGGCTCGGCTGACCTTATCGAATTCGATCAGCAGTTCTTTTTCATACCGATCGTCCAGCGGCGACAGCGCCATGATCGTCTTGGTCATCCCCGGTCCGTCGAGCAGGAAGAAGTAGATCGAGATCGTTAGGATCATCAATCCAAACAGGGCTTTGGCGGCGAAAACCGCGGTCGCTTGCGTCACCGAAACGACGCGAGGTTGGATGAAATGGAACACCTCGCGAATCCAAGTCTCCCGTTTTTCCGGCGTCGGATTAACCGCCTGCCGGATTGGCCCCAGGAACGGGCCGCCGGAGATCGTGTTCTTGAACTTGCCATAGTCGCGAGTGATCGAGGCGACCGCCATGTGGAAGCGATTGGCCGGGAGCAGTTCGTCCATTTCGTCAGCCGTCGGATCGGTCTCGTCGGTCGCTTCGCCCACCTCGACGGTAGGCTCCACGTTTGTCGCATCGAGGCTGGCAACCGCTTCGGCAAGGTACGTATTCAGTTCGTCGATATCGGTGGAGACTTGTTCAAAGTACGCCGCGTGGATGCCTCCGTCGCGATTGACAAGCGCTTGTTCCAGAGTGCCAAATTCGTTCCTCAACTGAGCTAACTGTTTCTCTACTTGAACATGTTCGCGCTGCAGATCGAACATCTGGTTCACTTGCATCAGACGATCGTCGACAGCTTCCAGCTCGGTCGCGCAGGGCAACTCAAGCCCCACGGCTTTCAAGCTGCGAGCGATCGCCAAGTCGATGCTCCCCAGATTGATCTCGGTAACGATCCGCGTCGCCTGGACACTCGCCATTCCCAACAGAATGCAACCGGGCAGCAGCACGATCAACAGGACCGTGGCAGTGGTTAGCGTGGCAGCGGTGTGGCCACGGCCGGGAAAACGTTTGCTGTACCAGTCGTGCAGTGGATGGAACAGTACGACCAATAGCGCCGCGAGGAACAGCGGGATGAAGAAGTTGATCATCACGCGGTAGAACAGCAGGCTTGTCACCAGGATCACCACGATCAAGACCGCAATCGAAATGAATCGATACATACCAAATCGCGGCAAGTCGGCGTTTTCGGAATCGGTCATGGTTCGGTCGTCTTCAGTTAAAGATGATGAATCGAGTAGACTGGAATTGTCCCGTTTTACCCGCCGCATGCAACGCACTGACAGATTGATTCGCTTGTGAAATCCAAAAACGCCGCCGGTTCTCGGCCCCGTCCCTCTCGAAAAACGGTGCTGTTGCGAATCGCAAAGTTCGCCATCGCGCTGGCGGTTGTCGTCGGGCTGACGCACACAATTCGATCGGCCGCCGGCGAATTGGCGGAACATCGAGATCGTATTCGCGGTGAAATCGCCGATCTTGACCAGCAACTGCAAAGCGCGACCGATCCCGCCGCGCGGGCCGATCTGCAAGCGCGGCGCGAGCGCTGGGTATCACAGCAGCCGCGTCTGGCGGCGATCGATTGGTGGCGAGTCGCCGCCGCTGCGGCTGTCTATTTGGCCAGCCTGTTTCCCGCAGCACTCTTCTTTCATCAAGTGCTCTGCCATATGAAGCAACGTCCGCGACTGGGCGATGCCGTCCGCGCCCATATCCTCGGCCACATGGGCAAATACGTTCCGGGCAAAGCGATGGTTGTCGTGTTGCGGACCGGCGCGATCGCGGGGCCTAACGTCCGCGCTGGCGTTGCGGTGGTCGCCGCGTTTATCGAGACGCTGTTGATGATGGCTGTCGGCGGGACGGTCGCGGGAGTCTTTGTCGTCTGTCTGCGGATGCCGACCGGAATCACGTTGTTGGCGATCGGTCTGGCGGCGTGCGCCGCGGTCCCGACATTGCCTTCGCTGTTCCGGTTTGTCGTTCGCAAGATCTCCGAATCGCGATTCGGCAGCGACAAGGGGCTCGACGACGCAGGGATCGACTGGCGTTTGATCGGATGCGGCTGGGGGTGGATGCTGTTGATGTGGACCGCGATCGGATGGTCCTTCGCACTGCTGATCCAAGCGACGCCCGGCGCGATGGTCGACGCCTTCACCTGGCAGGATTACATGCTTGCCACTGCAGCGATCGCACTGGCGATGGTCGCCGGATTTATCTCGCTGCTGCCCGGTGGAGCGGGAGTCCGAGAGCTGGTTCTTTCAACTCTGCTGGCTCCCCGCTTTGGACTGGTCCCCGCCCTGGTCGCTGCGATCCTGGCCAGGCTTGTTTTCCTGGCGGTCGAAGTCGGCATCGGGGGCCTGTTGTGGACCACTCGCCGGCGGACTACGCCAGGCGATCGGTCGCGATGTGATACTGAGGATCTTCCGACAGGTTGATCTCGACAAGATCCCCCGCCTTGTCCAACAGCGTCCGGCATTCGCTGCTCAAGTGCGTCAGATGCAAGCGTTTTCCGCAGCTTTCGTACTTTTCCGCCAGCGTGTTGATCGCTTCGAGACCCGATTGATCGTAGACCCGCGTGAAGTAGAAATCGATCACGACATCTTCGGGATCGTTGGCGACGTCGAACAGATCTTTGAACGACGAGACCGAAGCAAAGAACAGCGGGCCGTGCAATTGATAGATCTTGCTACCCTGTTCGTTGAGGCTGACTTCGGCCCCCAGGTGAGTCGCGTGTTGCCAGGCGAAGACCAGTGCCGAAACGATCACGCCCAGGATTACCGCCGATGCCAGATCGTGCATAAAGACGGTGTAAGCCGAGACCAAGATCATCACAAACACGTCGCTTCGTGGCATCCGGCGGACCATCTTCAGCGACGCCCATTCGAACGTTCCGATCACGACCATAAACATCACGCCGACCAGAGCGGCCATCGGGATCTGTTCGATCAACGGAGCCAGGAACAAGACGAACAACAGCAGGCAGACCGCCGCGGTGATTCCCGACAGCCGGCCGCGGCCGCCGGAGTTAACGTTGATCAACGATTGGCCGATCATCGCACAACCACCCATTCCGCCGAACAGGCCACAGACCATGTTGGCAGCTCCCTGGCCGATGCATTCACGATTTCCCTGACCTCGTGTTTCGGTGATCTCGTCGATCAAGGTCAGCGTCATCAGCGATTCGATCAGCCCCACGCCGCACAATACGACGGCGAACGGCAGGATGATTCGCAGCGTTTCGAAGTTCATCGGGACCATTTCGTATTCCATGAAGAACAGCCGCGGCAGGCCACCGCTGATCCCCGATTCTTCGGTTGCCGCTTCGCCAACAACCGTTGGGTCGATCGACACCGCTGTGGTCGCGGCGACGGCTTCGTCGGCGGCAGCAAAGCGGACGTTGTGCACCACGGGCATCGTCGAATCCAGTGCCATCGCGTCCGCTTTGGCTTCGGCGATCGCGGCAGCTTGTGTATTGGTTCGCAACATGTCACCGACCGTTGCCAACATATTTCCCTCGGTGTCGGCCGAGCGATTGATCGCGATCGACAACAGCGTTACCGTCAAGATCGCAACCAGCGACGCGGGAACCGCGCGGGTCAAGCGAGGCAACAACCAGATGATGCCCATCGTCAATGCGACCAACGCCAACATGACTCCCAAGCGTGGCCCGTTCAGATAAACCAAGTCGCCCGCGGGAGAGAGTGTTTTGAAGCTGCCCAGTTGAGCCAAGCCGATCACGATCGCTAGACCGTTCACAAAACCGAGCATCACCGAATGGGGCACCATCCGAATCAGCTTGCCCAAGCGGCCGATGCCGATCGCGATCTGAAGCAGTCCGCAAAGGATCACGGTTGGGAACAGATATTCGACGCCATATTGGGCGACCAACGCGACCACCACGACAGCCATCGCACCGGTTGCACCGGAGATCATCCCCGGACGGCCGCCAAATGCAGCGGTGATCAGACCGATGAAAAATGCGGAATAGAGTCCGATCAGCGGCGAGACGCCTGCGACAAATGCAAACGCAATCGCTTCGGGAACCAAGGCCAACGCGACGGTGACGCCCGACAGGACATCGTTTTTGATAGAACTGGATTGGCGAGCAAAGAAATTGAGCATTTCAAATCCAAATAGGGATCGCCAAGGGTCGATTGGTTGACATTCAGCAAGGTGCTGCAAATGCACCCAACGTCGACCATCCGCGATCAAAAAAACAAGAGTACAGGGCATCGCTGCGGTAGAACCGCCGATGCGCCGAGCCGGCAAGCCACGAGAGGCTGCGGCGAAGGATCCACCCGAGACGATGGAGAGACTGAAATATAGATCGACATTAAATCGGGTCAACCGAGCTTTTGGGGGCCAGCAGTGGTGGGGATCTGCCCCTTGGCCGATGCCCCCGCCGACTCGGGCAACGGCGTGTCCAGACGTTCCGTTAACGGGGGTTCAAGGTGCGATGTCTGCCTTTAGCGTGCGTGGCAGTGGTTCTCCGGGATTGCTTGCGGACTTGTGAAAAATCAAAATTTAGCGAACCTTTTTCCCGTTGGGGCCGCATTGATTCGATACCCCTTTCCTCATACGATCGACGCATGTTACCTCGAGAGATCATCCGCCGAGTCCGCGAAATCCAAGTCCAAACCGGGCGTCAGGTCGCCGATGTGCTGGCCGGACAATACGTCTCGGTCTTCAAAGGACGCGGCATCGAATTCGACGAAGTCCGCCCTTATGTCCCCGGCGACGATGTCCGCACAATCGACTGGAACGTGACAGCTCGAACGGGCGAACCGTTCGTCAAACGGTATGTCGAAGAGCGCCAGCTGACGTTGATGGTGATGGCCGATGTCTCGGCCTCCCAGGACTTTGGATCGGCCACCCGGTCGAAGCGCGAAGCGACAGCGGAACTGGCCGCGCTGTTGGCTTTTTCGGCGACGCGAAACGATGACAAGGTCGGGCTCGCTCTTTTCCACGGCGGGATCGACCAATATATTCCGCCCCGCAAGGGCCAGAAACATTCATTGCGAGTCGTCCGCGAAGTCCTTGCCCACGGCAACGTCGAAACGAAATCGGGGACCACGCCTGCCAAGCGGCCTCGTCGTTGGTTGCCCTTCGGTCGACGTCGGGCTTGGCTTCGAACGGGTCGGCAAGCGACCGATGTCGGCGGCGCGATGGAGTTCTTGATGTCGGTGACGTCGCGAAAAACTGTCTGCTTTGTGATCAGCGACTTCCTGGACGACGGCTATTTAAAAGCGATGCAGAGTGCCAACCGAAAGCACGACGTGATCGCCGTGCTGATCACCGATCCGAAGGAGCGAGAGATTCCTAACGTCGGCATGGTCAACGTCGCCGATCCCGAAACGGGCCGCGTCCAGCGGTACGATACCGGATCGATCGCCTTCCGCGATCACGTCGCCGCCGCGTCCGAAGATCGAATCGATCAACTGCGCCGTTCATTCGGTAGCTCCGGCATCGACTTCATCCACATCGACGCTTCGAAGAGCGTGGTCGATCCCTTGGTGCGGTTCTTTCGTATGCGTTCTCGGAGGATGCATCGTTGAATCGAATTACGTTTTTAATAGCGCTCGTCGCATTGATCGCCATCGGTTCGCTCACGCCCCGCAGCGGCTGGGCTCAACCGATCGAAAAGGTCAGCCAGTCGGGGCCGGTCTCGGTCGCGATCTCGTTGGATCCGCCGGAGCCTTTGATCGGTGATCCGGTCACGCTGCGGATCGAGGTCCAGGCGGAACAGGATGTCGAAGTCCTGATGCCCGAATTTGGGGAAGCATTGGACCGCTTTGCGATCGTCGATTTTGTCCCTCGCGAAGCGATTGACGATGCGGGCAAAACCGTCCTGTCGCAGCAATACCGGCTGCAACCCGCCGGTTCGGGTAAACAAGCGATCCCGCCGATCTTGATCGAATACGTCGACAATCGCCCCGACCAACGGCAAGCTCCCGAAGGCTACGACGCTTACGAAATCTTGACCGACGCGATCCCCTTCACGGTGCAATCGGTCCTTCCCGACGACGTCGCCGCCGACCTGAACCCGCCGCTGGGGCGACTCGAACCGCGTCAGCCCCCTGCGCCGGCTCGCTGGCCGTGGGTGCTGGCACTGGTCGCCGTCTGCGCCGCCGCCTCGCCATTTGCTTGGCGAGCGTATACCGATTGGCAGCGCCGTCGCCGCCGCAAGAGCGCCTACGAAGTCGCGCGATGGCGGCTGGATCAACTGCTTCGCCAGCCCCGCATCTCGGCCGATGAGATCGATACGTTTTATGTCGACCTGTCGAATCTGGTCCGCCATTATTTGGAGGACCGGTTTGAACTGCGGGCTCCCGAACTGACGACCGAAGAGTTTTTGAACTCCTTGCAAGCCTCACCCGATATGACCCGCGATCACCAATCGCTGTTGCGCGAGTTCCTCCGCCAAGCCGATCTTGTCAAGTTCGCCGGCGCGGTGCCAAGCGATGCCGACATCGGGCGCAGCATCGACGCAGCCAGCCAGTTCTTGGAAGAGACTCGCGAGAACGCGCCGCTGATGGAGTTCGATCAGGACGAACCACAGCACAGCGAATCGCAGACACCTGCGGCGACGGAGGTGCGGAATGTCTGAGATCGAATTCCGCGATCCGTGGTTGTTGCTGCTGTCGCTACTGGCTCCGCTGGTCTTTGTCTGGGCCTCGCGGCGACCGTCGATGCTTGTCTATTCGTCGTTGGCGATCCTCGATCAGGGGCCGCGCAGCGTGCGCGTGCGCCTGGCCAAGCTGCCTGCGTTGCTGATGGCACTCACGTTGATCGCCCTCTCGATCGCGATCGCTGGTCCACGGACGCCCGATGCCGAAACGCGGATCAGCCGCGAAGGGGTCGCGATCATGATGGTCGTCGATCATTCCAGTTCGATGAACGCCCGCGATCTGGTCAAAGACGATCAAAGCGTCGACCGATTGCAGGTCGTCAAACAAGTCTTCCGCCAGTTTGTGCTGGGAGAAGAGGGGACCGCCGGGAAGGGACGCCCCGACGATGCGATCGGGCTGATCGCGTTTGCTGGTTACGCCGACAGCCTCTGCCCGCTGACGCTGGACCATGGCAACCTCGTGGCGATGTTGGACGATTTGGAACTGGTTCGCCGCGAGGATGAAGATGGAACAGCGATCGGCGACGGGCTGGCACTGGCTGTCGAACGACTGCGGCGGAGCGAGGCGAAGTCGCGGATCGTGATCCTGTTGACCGACGGCGTCAACAACGCCGGAGCGATCGTACCGAAAGAGGCGGCTGAGGTCGCGGCGGCCAATAATATCAAGGTCTACAGTATCGGAGCGGGGACCAACGGGCTGGCCCCGATCCCGATGCAGGATCCGTTTGGGCGGATGCGTTTGGTTCGCGCCGAGGTCGAGATCGATGAAGAGACGTTGACCGAGATCGCCGACGTCACCGGCGGTCAATATTTTCGAGCTGTCGACATCGACGCGCTCGGCGAGATCTACGGGCAGATCGATCGCTTGGAACGGACCAAGGTGACGGAGTTTCGTTATCTGCAGTACACCGAACATTATGGCACCTTCGCTCTGCTGGGGCTGTGCCTGATGGGAGCTGCGGTTGTGTTGGGATCGACGGTCTTTAGGACGCTGCCGTGATGTTGTCTGATTTTCGTTTTGCCAATCCTCAGTGGTCCGCGGCGATTTGGATCGTCCTGGCCGCCGTTGCGGTCTTGTTGTGGCTGGACCAACGCCGCGGCGATGTCTTGTCGCGGATGTTGTCCCCGACGATGCAATCGCGATTGGTCCGCCGCCCATCGCTGCTGCGACGCTGGGCCAGTATCGGTTGCTTGGGACTGGCGGGTTTAAGCGTCGTCGTCGCATTGATGCGGCCGCAGTGGGGGCTGCATTATGTCGAGACGCCGCGCGTCGGCGCTCAGGTGATGGTCTGCTTGGACGTCAGCAAGTCGATGCTCGCCGAAGACACCGCGCCGAACCGTTTGGAACGCGCCAAAGCGGAACTCGCCGACCTGCTGACCTATCTCGATGGCGACCAAGTTGGTCTGATCGCTTTTGCCGGCCGAGCCAGCGTGTTGTGTCCGCTCACCCCCGACTTCGGCTTCTTTAAGTTGATCCTCGAAGGGGCAGGCCCCAACAGCGTTGGACGGGGCGGAACGCGGCTGGAAGAGCCGATCCGCAAAGCGATCGAAGGCTTCCGCAGCGAAAGCGATGTCTCCCGTTTGCTGGTCCTGATCACCGATGGCGAAGACCACGATTCGCATCCGTTGGACGCTGCGAAAGCGGCCGCCGAGCGTGGCATCAAGATTTTGGCGATCGGTCTGGGGGACGAATCGGGGAGCGAGATCCGCATCACCGATCCGAAAACCGGTGTCCAGGAGACGGTCCGCGATGCCAACGGCGATACCGTTGTCACGCGTCTCGACGGCCAGACGCTCCGCGACATGGCGCTTGCGACGCAGGGAGCCTACATTCCCGCTGGGACTGGCGTTTTGAACCTGCAATCGATCTACGACGCCCACATCGCGCCGCTGGTCCGCGGGCAATTGGACGACCGCGGCCGCGCCGTCCGCAACGAAGCTTTCCAGTGGGCGCTGCTGTCGGCGCTCATCTTCCTGCTGGCCGGAACGGTCTTGGCCGGCGGATCGGCTGCCGCATCGCAAACGCTCGATCTCCCTTCGCTTCCGGCCGGTCAGAAGGCCGCCGCCGCGATCGCACTGCTGGTCGTCGGTACCTGCATGGCGGTCCCCGCTGCGGCAGCCGAGGATACTCAATCCGCGGACGATCAAGCCGTCGCCGCGCAGCCGTCGACCGACGACTCCGCGGTTGCAGCCGTTGAGGCGAGTTCGGATTCCGATGGCGAGGCGGAGGATTCGTTGGAGGATCGCGATCCGCGTTCGCTCTACAACGAAGGGATCGAAAAGATCAAAAGCGACTTCGACGGGGCTGAGCGTCTGTTAGTCGCGGCCCGCCGCGGCGCGGGGATCGACGGCGAGCTGCGGTTTCGCGCAACGTACAACATGGGCTGGGTCGAGATCGGCCGCGCCGATGAACTGCTGGAAGAGAAGCCTGCCGAATCGCTGCGGCATCTTGAATCGGCGGCCGATTGGTTTCGGATGGCGATCGGTTTGCGCGACGACGACATGCAGGCCCGGCATAATCTGGAAGTGGTTCTGCGACGGATCTTGGAGCTGCGTGACAGCCTGGCCAATCAGGACGATCGCGACGTGACACAGCGGATCGACGCGCTGATCGAAGCCCAGCGCGCGGTGGTTGGCAGCGCTGTCGCCTTGGTCCAGCGGGTCTCCGCAATCGACGATCCCAACGCGACCGATGCGTTTCGCAACGAGTTCCGGCAACTGGCGGTGGAGCAGCGAAAGCAATTGGCCGATGCTCAATCGTTGACCGAGGTCGCGCGGGAGGAACTGGACGTGATCGACGGCAAACCGGAAGCCGATCGAACGGACGAACAGAAGCTCCGCGCGGCTCAGCTGAACAACGTCCTGCACTACGTCAATCGAGCGAACCAACGGATGGGCGGGGCTCGCAGCCAGATGCGGTTGCGCCAGGCCGAGCGGGCTTTTCGGCGATCCGCTTCGGCACTGGAAGAACTGAAACGCGCCCGCGATCAATTGCGGCAGCCTGTCGAAGTCTTGGATCAGATCTTGGCCGATGCCACAACTGCTGCGCAGGGAACTGCTCTGCTCGCCGCGGATGGCGAACGGGGATCGGCCAAGAGTCCGCTCCCCGAAGCGAGCCCCACCACGCCGGCTTGGCTGAATCAAGAATACCTTCGCGAACGGCAGCAATCGGTCAGCGAACGAACGACCGAATTGTATCAGCGCCTGAAAGCGGGAGCCGATCAGCACGCGACCGCTCCGCAAGATCAAGCCCCCGCGGCCGACGACGAAACGGCTGCCTTCATGGAATCGCTCCGCCAAGCACTGCCGTCGCTGGAAGCTGGCGATCGAGCGATGGAACAAGCGGTGAAGGATTTAGACGTTCCCGACTATCGCGCCGCCCTGGATCAACAGCGGCAGGGAATTGAAAGTTTGAGCGATGCCCGAGAGCGGTTCCTCGATCTTCGTGGACTGATCGAATTGACGTACGCGACGCAAACGCAGATCTCTGCCATGCTGGATCCCAGTGCCGGGTTGCCCGAGCCGCCGGGAGATCTGACGGAAGAACCACCAGCGTTGACCGAAGCCGATATCACTCAGCGGCAATCGCTGGTCGAACCGCTGCAAACGCGTAACAGCACGCGATTGGATCGCTTGTCGGAATTGATCGCCAAGCAGCAACAGACACTCTCCGCCGCCGCGACCGCCGATCCGGCAACGCCGCCAGCCGACGACGCGCCCGATCCCGCCGCCGAACTGCAACGCTTCGAACTCGCGGCCGAACTGGCTGGCAAAGCGAAAGGCGAAATGGCCAAAGTGTTGGAAACGTTGGCTAAGGTGACGGCGGAAGAAGCCGAGGTTCCGGCTGCCGAACCGAAACAGGAAGCAAAGGAAACGGAAGATCCCGCGGAGCCGAAAGAGGAACCAAAGGAAGCTGCTGAGTCAAAGGAGCCGAAGGAAACTGCGGAGCCAAGCGAGTCCGAATCGGACGACGTGGAGAAGGAAGCAGATAAAGAAGCGGAAGTCGAGAAGCCGGAGCCGAAGAAATCTGAGCTGAAGGAAGCGGAGAGCGAAGATCCCGAGAAAGCTGACGCCGACGAAGCGGCGATGGAACCGCAGCCCGCGGCGAGCGAGCCGTTTGCCTTGCCCAGCGGTCACGCTCAGGCAGCGGTCGAGCATTTGGAAGCGCTCCGCCGGCTGTTCTTCTCCGTCGTCGAACATCTCCGCGAAGCCGCGATGCAGCAGGCTCTATTGAACGACGAAACGCAACAGGTTGCCGGATTGCAGGACGATCCGGCGGCGATGCGTCGACTGGGGCCGATCTCGTTGGAACAAGCCGAACTGAGCAACAAGGCGCAGCAGATCGCCGACGCGTTAAACAAGCAAGCGGAACAGTCGCCGGAGTCGCCTGCCGGCCATCAGTTGTCGCCTCAGCAGACCGAAGAATTTGAACAGGCCGGCCAACGCTATCGCGAGGCAGCGGGATTGGTGACCGCTGGGATGCAGTCGATGCAAGCCGTTGGCGACGCGTTGACCGAAGCGGATCCGCAGGTCGAAGCTGCGAGAGAGCATCAAGATGAGGCGTTGACCAAGCTGGTCGAAGCGTTGCAATTATTGCAGCCGCCGCAGTCGGATCCGAACGACCAACCGCAGGATTCGGGCGAGGATCAGCAAGAGCAACAGCCGCAGGAGTCGGACCAGGGCGAACAGCCGCAGATGGATTCGTCTAGCTTTTTGCAGGCCGTTCGCGACCGCGAGGCCCAGCGGCGTCGCGACCAGGAACGCAGTCGACGCTTGACGCGCGAACCGGTGGCCAAGGATTGGTAGGTGGCTGACGGCGGCTCGATTTTGCCGTTCCCGATGCGACGTCGAACGTTCCTGGCACCGCTGCGGAAAAAAGATCCGAAAGTATGGTTTACA
Source organism: Rosistilla oblonga (assembly GCF_007751715.1). Classification (NCBI taxonomy): domain Bacteria; kingdom Pseudomonadati; phylum Planctomycetota; class Planctomycetia; order Pirellulales; family Pirellulaceae; genus Rosistilla; species Rosistilla oblonga. The sequence continues at coordinate 1,729,158 of NZ_CP036292.1, forward strand.
GGATACCTTCATCGTATCTACAATCGGCGAAAACCTGGTGCTGTGGTTTTGCCGGATCGGCTCAAATCGCAGATTTCCAGACAATGCCTTCCATCGTTTGCGATGGTTTGGTTAAATTAAATCAAGCATTGAACGATTGTTTCCGAAACAATAAGATCGGAAAACAATTGGCGTCGTGAAAACGATGCAACAGTTTTTGAAGACATGCGGGCGTGGCGGAATTGGCAGACGCGCAAGATTCAGGTTCTTGTTCTCGCAAGGGAGTGGAGGTTCGATTCCTCTCGCCCGCACTATTCTTAAACTCTTTCTTGGTCGCAGATGAAACTTGTCGTCCTCCACAATCACTTTGATCGTGGCGATGTCACGCAAGTGGTTCTAAATCATCTGCAAGCTTTGGCCGCCAGTCAGCTTCCGATCGATCGGGTTTTGTTGCTGCACGGTGGACGCGACGCGGGCCTTTCCGATTTGCAAAGCCTTCGCTTTCCCGTCGATGCGATTTCTGTCGACGCTCTCTCGGATGATTCTTCGTCGATAGATCAGTCACAGGCTTTGACCGATCAGATCGCCCAAGCGATCACCGCTGCCGGTGGTTCTCGCGACGACACCCTGCTGCATTTTCATAATCACAGCCTCGGTGAGCACCTGTTGCTTCCCGAAGCTGTCGCCCGGTTGGCCGAAGCGGGCTGGCCGATCGTATTGCAGATCCACGATTTTGCCGAAGACTATTCGTCCGCAAACTATCAACGCTGGATCCAGTCGCTCGCCACACAGTCGCCCGATCGGGTCGAACGCCATCTCTATCCGCAAGCTGCCAATTTGCATTACGTCGCCGCGACACAGCGCGATCACCGTTTGTTGTCCGCGCTGGGCGTCGCCGATGCGGTGTTGCATCGCTTGCCCGCGACCGCGCTGGCGATTCCGGAAAGCCAGCTCGATCGCGCGGCTGCGAAACGCAAGTTGACCGCGGCGTTGGATCTCGATGCGGACAAGCCGCTGGGGATTTATCCGGCATGTGGCACCCGAGCCAAGAACATCGGCGAGCTGCTGCTGTGGAGTGCAGTTTGCGACGATGCGACGTTTGCCGTCGCGGCGCCGCCCACCGATCCTGTCGATCAAAAGATGTATGCGATGTGGTCGACTTTCGCCCGCAACCAGCAACTGCCGGTGCGGTTCGACGCGGAGCTTGTCGAAGGGATCTCGCGAGCCGAATTGCTGGCCGCGGCCGATTTCTTGTTCACGTCGAGCGTCGCGGAAAACGGAGCGTCTGTTTTTCTGGAAGCCATGTTGGCCGGACGCCCGCTGCACGGTCGCGACCTTCCGGCGGTTACCGACGACCTACGCGCCGCCGGATGCGAATTCCCCGGTCTTGCGCCGTCGCTTTCGATCCCAGCCGCTGTGATCGGGCAATCGGCTCAGCCACAGATCTGGGAAGCCTATTGTGCAGCGTGGGGCTGGTTGCCCGACGGGTTTATCGACGCCTTGGATTTGGAGTCGGTCGATCGCGGGCCGATCGTCGGCGACATCGACTTTGCCCGTTTGCCGATCGGCCTGCAGGCGAGAGCGATCGCCGCGGCGAAGTCCGATCGTAAGCTGGCTGGCCAAATTCGCGACGCCAATCCCATCATGCACGACCTGCCCGCAGCACCCGGCGACCCGCAGCCGCATCTCGCTGCCAACGCGCATCGAGCGGCCGAAGCGTTCAATGAATCGGCGCTCGCCGATCGGTTGACGCAAATCTATCGAGCCGCCTTGCAAAGTGATCGCGATGCCGGAACGACGGCTCCCGCCAGCGCCGGGCAGTTGTTCGTTCAGCTGGCCCGCTACGAAGCCTTCACGCCGTGTCGCACGATCGAATTGTGATCGTTTGACGTCACTGCGGTGCCGCCACCTGCACGGCCCTCCCCGAACCTCGCTGCGCTGGTTCGACCCTCCCATGCAAACTGCGTTTGCGGGAGGGTGAAGCGTTCCACTTCACTCGCTCGGCGTATCCGGGAGGGTCGGGAAACGAGGTGAAGCGCGATGCAAGCAGCTGTGTATTGCACCCTCTTGGGCGAAGCCTGGGAGGGTCGGAAAACGAGGGTTTAGCAAGTTTTTCGGGGAGGGCTTTACGACGGATCGAAGACCGCAGGGCACGGTTAGACGCTTGAGCTGCTTGAAAAATTGGTCGGTGAAAACTGAATATGCTCGAAACCGATCGGCTTGGCTGGTACTTTGGTGCCTTGAGAAAACACCTCCAATTCATCGATATCCGTGAGTTCCCAACATGCCTCGCCCCTTGATATTCGCTCTGCTTCCACTGATCTGCTGTTTGACCTTCTTTGCCCACCGCGTCGATGCCGATGACTCGCTGACCCTCGATCCGGCGAACTCGATCCTTCGCGGTGATTTCCAGAATGCGAAGATTCTGTTTGAACGAGAGCATCGCGGGCACGTCGCGTTTATCGGTGGATCGATCACCGAAATGGATGGCTATCGCCCGATGGTGATGAAGTCGCTGCAGGAACGTTTTCCCGATATTAAGTTCACGTTCACCGACGCTGGGATCTCGTCGACCTGTTCGACAACGGGAGCTTTCCGGCTGCAGCGTGATGTGCTGGACAAAGGGCCCGTCGATCTGTTCTTCGTCGAGTTTGCAGTCAACGATGATCAGGATGCGATGCACTCGCGTGAAGCTGCGATTCGCGGGATGGAGGGGATCATCCGCCACGCCCGCTTGCACAATCCAAACGCCGATATCGTGCTGACCTACTTTGTGAACCCGGGAATGTTGGCCACGTCGCAACAGAAGAAAACTCCGCTCTCGATCGCCGCTCACGAAGCGGTTGCCGAACATTATCAAATCCCCGCGATTCGGCTGGCTCGGCAGGTTGCCAGCAGCATTTCCGCGGGCGATCTCAGCTGGGATGTCTACGGTGGCACGCATCCCAAACCGGCGGGGAATCGGATCGCCGCCGATCTGATCGACCAACTGCTGGACGCTGCTTGGAAGGGAGACAAGAGCGCAGAGGACGCGAAGCTTGCGGCGCATCCGTTGCCCGAGCCGATGGATGCGGACAGCTACTTCCGCGGCCGGTTGTTGGATCTCGCCGACGTGGATCTGATCGCAAAAGCGACGGTCAAGGTTCCCGATTGGGATGCGCTTCCCGGGGGCAAGCGAGGTCGCTTCAAACGCGAACGATTGCTGTGCCTGGAGGGTGTGGGAGCTGAGTGCTCGCTGAAATTCAGCGGCACGGCGATCGGAGCTTATGTGTTGGCGGGACCCGATGCGGCAACGGTCGAAGTGAGTATCGACGGCGGTGAATTCCAGCCGGTCGAACTCTACCACCATCACAGCAAAGGGCTGCATTACCCGCGGACTGTGATGTTCGCCACCGATTTGAGCAACGATGCGCATCAGATCAAACTGCGAGTTGCTGCGTCGCCGGAGCATCCAGAACGGCAGGTCGCTCGGATCTTAAACTTCGTCGCGAATTGACGTCCGGTACAAACCCAAACTGCGCGAGTGCAGCAACACTCCGAACGCGACAGGCGACCGTTGCTGTGCGTTAGAATCGCGGCTGTTGCGTGTTGGGCGTCGCGGTTTGAGGCTGAGGTGGAACGCCGAAGCCTTGCTGTAGATCGCCGAGGTTCAAGTTTTGAATCTGCAGATCGATGATCTCTAGCGTTCGCGGTTTGAACTTCAAGATCTCGGCTTGAAACGATCCGCCCGATTGGCCGTTGGCGTATTGCCGCTGCAATTCGACGGGGCGATTGCGGACCCCTTCGATCACGAACAGGTCTTTGTCGGCGATGTAGCCCATTCGGTCGGCGGTTCCGCGGAACAAGCCCTTCTCGTTGCGACCCTGGAACGCAACGTTCGACATCGCTTTGGCTTCCCATTGGCCAAACGATTGGCCACGTAAATTAAACTGATGTGCCGACGGCGTTTGCGAAAACTCCAACTGGTCGCAGTCCAAGACGGCTTGCCCGTCCTGTGCTTCGACGATCTGCCGCGCGTCGATCCGTTGCTCCTCGTTGGCCACCGGAGAGGTTGCGACGCGGACACCGCGGACAAATCGCAACACCTTGTTGGCGAAGTTGCCTTCGATCTTCTCCTGGTAGACCAGGTGAGCGGCCAGCCAGCCGCCGGTTTTCGAGAGCGTTGCCAGTGGGCCCGAGTCGGTCACTTCCGGCTTGCTCCACATGTGGTACCAACCCGGCCCACTTCCCAACAGCTGCGATTGGGCTGGGGTCACGTCGAGGGTGGGCAATTGCAATTGGTGGCTGCCCATCAGATTGCCGCGAAGATCGCGTTGGACCGCGGACAGCAAGACTCCATTGCTGTTTGCATCGATCCCGCGAAACGAGATCCTTTCGACATCGGCTTGCTTCGAAGCGTCGGGAGCTGTGAAGTTGATCCGCTGGGCCAAACTGACTTCCAACAAATCGCAGCCGACGTGCAGGTCCCAACGCGTCGGTTCGTCCAGCGTCGTCACTGCTCCGGTCATCTTGACGCCACGCATCAATTGAGCGGTGCGGCCGTTGAATTGCATCTGACCTTCCCAAGTGCAGCGCGGCGGCGCGACCCAGCGGAAGTTCGATTCTCCGGCGGCTGACAGAACCGAGGTCGGCATTTGGAATTCGCCGGCGCGGTCCATGAACAACGAATTGTCGCCCATTCGCAATTGGACCATCGGGCCGCGGAAGTAGCCGTCGGCGATCTCGATCTGTGCCGGGAAGCCGGAAACCTGGACGATCCGCCCTTCGTCGCCGTCGACAAAAATCAATTCGCGTCCGGTCAAGACGACCGGCAACGGTCCCTGTTGCGATTCGAGAACGTGTTCGATGCGGACGTCTTCGTTGATCGAAAACTCATGCGCGACAGCGTTCTTGCCGTCGGTCAAAATGTTCGCCGACAACGTGCGGCCGCTGATATGAGGCCGTGGCTGGCTGGCGGCGGCGGGCTGCCCAAAGCCAGCGCCCAAACCTCCCGTCGCGGCGACCGACGATTCGGGTTCCTTGGTCCACAGTTTCAACGACTCTCCCGAAGCGCGATTCAGCCGCAGTTGTTGCTCCGGCGGCGAATCGGCGGTGACTTGTTCGATGAACAGGTCCAGCTGTTCGGTCTTGGCGTAGATCTCGCGCGTGTCGAACAGCACGTTCCCCTTGGCGACCAAGCTCTCAGGGCGGAATCGTCCCTTCAGCGGTGCATCGTCATCACCTTGCTTGGACTCAGGCGTTTCGGGCAACAGCGTGAAGCCTAGGCCAAGGCTGTCGGTGCGGATCCGGCCATCGTCGGGCAGGATCGCCGACGCTTGCAGCATCCACAACTGATACTTGTTCGGTTCGGTCTGGGGCGTGATCCGCAGTTGATCCTGCCATCCGAAAGATCGAAAGGGCATCGTCGGATCGTGTGCAATCAAGCGTCCCTCGCCCGCGGCCTTTAATTGGATCAAGTCGGTTGGAGCGCCGGGAGTAAAGCGATACTCAAAATCGGTCAGCACCAACTGCATCGCGCGATGGGCGATATCGATCCCGCGCGAACTGGCGATTCGAATCACGCCGCTGCGGAAATCGGCGTCGATCAATTCGGCGGAGACGCGCGTCATCAACGTCGGCGCGTCGAAGGTGACTGGGCCACCAAAGGCGCGGACGCGACGGATCATCCGATCGGGAGACGGTTTGGCGACCGAGTTGCCAAACGGATCTTCCAGCTCGATCGCCAAATTGGGACATCGGATCACATCGACTGGTAGGCCGGGACCGCGGTGTTCGATCGTGACTTGATTGCTTAGCGACAACGTGTAGGTGGCGAAATCGAACCGCATCGCGCCGCCGCAGCGAACGTCTAGACTGCCGCCAACGCCCGATGGCGGGATCGATCCCGGCGGACGCGCGGCCAGGACTTCGGGGAGCGCTGGCCAGAGGGTTCCTTGTTCCAACGGGACATGCAGTCGATCCAGATAGATCAACGTCAGTTCGTTCAGCACCGCCAGAGGTGAATCGGAACGCTGAGTGGGAATTTTGCCGCCGCCAGCTAATGCGATCGTCAAGTCGCGGCCTTCGGCGACGGCGTTGCCAACCTGCACGCGGACCGGTGCCGTCGTCCAGATCTTCTTACCATTGATGCGGACGTCGCTGGCATTGATCTGCAACCGATCGCTGCCATCGCTTTTGGTGGCTGGGCCGATGATCTGCACGTTGCCGATCAGATGGCCTCCTTGAACCGGCGGCGTGCTGCCATCGATCACCGACAGTGATTCGGCGAATTCGATCTCCGCACCACCGGGGGCTTCCAACAGGATCGGACGACGCATGTTGACTTCGCCGCTGGGCGTTTCGCCCGCTGAATCATCGCTGCGCAGCAACAACGTGACGGGAGACAGCTTCCAGCGATTATCGCTCAACCGTTGCCAGTCTTTGAACAACAGCACACCGATCTCGGTTTCGATCTGCTTGGGCGATTCACGCTGCCACGATCCCGGTTTGAAATATTCAGCGATCTTCGAATCGCCGACGTCCGATGGCGCGCGGATCGGGATCTCGGCAAGCTGCTTTTGCCCCACCAACGCTGGCGCGATTGCATAATCGTAGCCCCAGGCTGCCAACAAGCAGACCACAAGCGCTTTGATAAAATCCAACGGTGAAGTGGGCATCCCGATCCTAACGCTGAACGACCAGCGAATCCCATTTTGATTTAGCGTGCAGCAAGCGTTCGATCATTTCGCGGACGGCTCCCGTTCCGCCGGGCAGCTTGGTGATCCAGGTCGCCGCCTTGCGAACATCGCTGGCCGCGTCGGAAACACAAACCGGTAAAGCGACACGTGTCATGACCGCCAGATCGGGCAGGTCGTCGCCAATGTAAGCCGTCTGTTCGGGGCCACATCCCGCCTCTTGCATCAGTTCGACGGCGGCGTCCCACTTCTGCTGGCAGCCTTGCCGCAGGCCGGTGATCCCCAGTTCCTCGGCGCGACGCGTAACGATCTCGCTGTTCCGCGCGGTGATGATCCCAAACGAGAACCCCGCTCGCTGCCACAGCTTGATCCCCAAGCCATCGCGGACATGGAAGGCTTTCGTTTCGAAGCCCGCCGCGTCGTAGATGATCTGCCCATTGGTCAACACGCCGTCGACATCCGACAGGATCAACTTAATGGGAGCCGCGATTTCGCTATCCGATTTCATACTCAATGTTGTTCAAACCTGGGGACGCATGGGCAGGATCTGAGGCGGATTCGGTTCGTCGTTAGGCAACAAACTGACGATGTCGGTGATGTCGATCAGTCCGACCGGTCGTTGATTTGCATCGGTGACTGGCAGTTCGCTGATCCTTCGCTGGGCGAGGATTTGAATCGCATCTGCCAGCAACGAGCCGCTGCGGACACGCGTCACCTGGCTCGACATCACTTCGACGATCGGCCCGTCCAACGCTCGCTCGCGACGGCGTTCCAACAGACGAGCCAAATCGCTGTCGGTAAAGATTCCCGACAGGCGTCCCTCTTGATCGGTCAGCATCACCGCGCCGGATCGTCTTCCCGATTTGCTGTTCATCACCAACACGTCGCGGACCGAAGTGCTGTCCGATGCGATCCGGCATTGCCCAACGGGTCGCATCACGTCGTCGACGGAAGAGAGTTTTTGTCCGAGGCTGCCGCCGGGATGGTAGCGAGCGAAATCGCTGGAGGTGAATCCGCGGAGTTCGCTGGTCAACAGAGCCAATGCATCGCAGACCGCCAGCATCGCCGTGGTGCTTGTCGATGGTGCGAGTCCCAGTGTGCAGACCTCCTGCGTCGAACCGATCTCGATCACCAGGTCGACGCCTTGCCCCAGGGGACTGTTGGCCGAGGCGGTGATCGCGATTAACGACTGCGATTGAGCCGACAGGGCGGGCAGCAGGCGGACGACCTCTTCGGTCTTGCCACTGTGCGAAAGCAGCACGACCACGTCGTCAGCTTGGACCTTGCCCAAGTCGCCGTGAACCGCTTCGGCTGAATGCAGGAAGTGTGACCGCGTGCCGGTGCTCGATAGCGTCGCCGACAGCTTCTGCCCGATGATTCCCGCTTTGCCGATTCCCGAGATGATCACCGAGCCTTTGCATGCGAGCAATTGATTTGCAGCGGCGACAATCCTTTGGTCGATCTCAGCCGCCAATCGGGTCAGGTGTTGTCCCTCGACACGGATCACATTGCGAGCGAATCGCAATTGTTCGATCGGCGTCGCGGCGGCTAGCGAATCGTTCGTGCAATCGCCCGCAGGCTTGGGGATTGGTTGGGCACTCATGGATCATCCTTGATCGGAGTCGAATGGTCTAACGTTTGTCTATCGACATACGAAGCGGAGTCTATTCATTTGATCCGTTCGCCACAACGCGAACCGGGCATAAATAATGCTTGCAAATCCAACGGCTTCCGGCGTCGCGGTCGAACGCTAGCGTTTCGGGCGAGTGATGGAAGATTAGGAGCAATTGCATGCATTGCAATCGCAGGCGAAGAACCAAATCACTTACAATCGATGCTCGCGGCAGCCGGTTTCCGTTTGTCGACAAATGAACTTCCAATTGCCGTGACGAGAAAACGATGCCCGCAGACGAAACGCCCGCTGACGATTCACCTCAACCAACGCGCCTCAGCGACGATCGGGCGGAATCGGAGTCGGTCGATCGACAGCGGAGCGCCGAACGATTTGTGTTGTTGCTAGCAACCGTTGGTCCGGCCAGTTTGGCCGCTCTCAGCTTTGGCAGCCAATTGGTCAACGAATACACGATCCAGAACGTGTGGATCGGCCTGCTGAGCTATTTTCTGAGCGGCATACAGTTCTTTTACTATCTGATCGTGCCGATTTGGATCGCGTGGCGGTATCCGGTGCTGGGGCGGCAAGGCTGGCCGGTGATCGGATATCTGTTGCTAGGCCTGATCGCCTGCGAGGTTCCGACGCTGCTTCAACTCTATAATGTCCGCGAATTTTTGGAGTTCCAATATTCGCAGATCGCGGTGCTGCAGGTCGGATGGGACCTGATGCGATTCATCGTGGCGATCGGCGGTTTTGTCCTGATGCGGCGGATCACGGGATATTGTCTCGTCGACGCGGGACTCGACAAACCGCCAGCGAAACGGCCGATCACGATCGCCGAACTGTTCGGCTGGATCGGCTTGGTCGCCGTCGTGATGGCGATCGCTCGACCACTCAACCGGGTCTATCAATCGCTGCAACTGGGAACGAGCGCGACGGTCGCGCCGACGCTACTGGTGGTCCTGGTCACGACCGTGCTTAGCGCGGCGGTGCTGTGGGGGACGATCCTGTTTCTGGTTTGGATGCGGGATCGTCGCGTTTGGATACGATTGGTGCTGGGCGTTTGCGTCTATGCGGCGCTTATGGTCGTCAATCTAGCGATCTATCAAATGATCTCCAGCAATCCCTTCCCGGTCGCGGTGGGAGCTGAACTTGTGCCTCGACTCGTCTTGGCGGTGTCCCAAGTTGTCGGGTGTATGTTGAGCCTGTGGGTGCTGCGAAAGATGGGACTGCAGTTTGTGCGTTTGTCGCCTCGCGGGGATCGTAGCGACGAAGCGATCGCCGAGACAACTTGAGCGTTAGAGGTGGACGGATCCCTACAAACGTTGACTGGGCGACTACAATAAGCAACTCACCCCTACGAGCGCGTGCGTACGGCACGCTCCTTTTTTATCAACTCTTAGAGAAACACGATTCGCATGCAAGCAACGACCAACATCGCAGCCCTGCTGCTCTCGGCCTTCCTGATCTCCGGCGCGGCGATCGGACAGGATGACGATCAATGGACCGACCTCTTCAACGGCGAAGACACCAGCGGCTGGAACAATCCGTATGAATGGGGCGAAGTCAACGTCGTCGACGGCGAGATCCATCTGACAGCGTCGAAGAAGTTTTTCCTGGTCACCGACAAGAAATACGGCGACTTTGTTTTCGAAGGCGAGGTGATGATTCCCGAGGGGCAAGCGAATTCGGGCTTCATGTTCCGCTGTCACTCCGAAAAGAACAAGGTCTACGGTTACCAAGCCGAATGCGATGGATCGGATCGCCGCTGGTCGGGCGGTCTGTATGACGAGAGTCGCCGCGGATGGATCTGGCCGAGCATCAAGGGCCGCACCAAAGAAGCGAAGTTCCTGGAGCATGCTGAGGAATCGCAAGCCTACTTTAAGAAGCCCGAAGTCGCCGGCGCGTTGGACCGCAACGGCTGGAACAAGTACCGAATCACTTGCCAAGGCGACTCGCTGAAGATCGAAGTCAACGGCGTCGTCACGACCGAGATCGAAGACGACACCGATGCAAGTGGCTTCATCGCCATCCAACACCACGGCGAAAAAGGGCAGACCTACCGCTTCCGCAATCTGCGGATCAAGGAACTGAAGCCGCAGAGCTAGCCGGCGGAGCGTCCCGGCTGAGATCAGCTGGTTTGATTTTTCTGCTGTCGTTTGTTGCGACGTCGCCGAGCGATTCCGCCGGCGACCAGGGCAACCGACAGCATCGCCATGCTTCCCGGTTCGGGAACGGCTGCGGTGACGGCAAGATTGTCAATCGCTACGTAAGCGGGCGTGTTGAGTCCCCAGGTGCCGACGTCGCTGCCGTCCAGTGTTATCCCGATCGAACGCGCGTCGCCCAGTCCCGTCAGATCGACGGTCTGCCAGTCCTCGACAATGTAGTCCAACGAGTCGTCGCTAAATCGGAAATCGCTCAAATAGAACTCGACGCTTCCGGTACTCGCTCCGCCGACATCGGCTTGTTCAAAGCCGGTGAAGGTGACGCGGAAGTAATCGGGGTCGCTTCCCGTGGATCCACCGAACTTCTTGGCAAAACCGCCATCACCGTCGCCATCACGCATCGAGATTCCGGCATAGGTCGTATTGGCGACGGCGATCGATTTCGCTTGCAGATTGGCCGACAGGTTGAAGTAAGCGGCGTTTGGGGAAAAGCCGGTTCCGATCACATAGTTGCCATTTCCACTGACATCGGTCCCCGGGTAAGCCGCAAACTGATTGGTGTAGCCCGCGGTGGTTGTGTTGTTGACGTTGGAATAACTCCACCCCGGTCCCCATTGGTTTGTCCCAAAGGTGACGCCGCGGGAAGACCAGCTGCCGGTAGCGGCTCCATAACCGTAGCCGTTCAAATAGCTACCGTCGGCAGTGGTGTCGGTGTATCCGGACAGTTCATCGAAATCGATCACCATGTCGGCAAGCGAAGGCGTCGCCGCGGCGAGCGAGATCATCAAAGCAAACAGTTGAATTTTCATTGTTGTGGTTTCGTCAGAGTTGTGGAATTCAGTGGTCGATGGAATCGTGAGCTGCGTCGCAAGTCGGCAGCCAAGCATTCCATCGAGGGTTAAAAATCAGTAGGCGCTGGAGTCAACCACTTCGCCCTTGCCGCGAGTGATCAGTTTTCCAAGCAGCTGTTTGTCGATCGTTTCGGCCATCAAGATCGTTCGGCCATCGGCAAACAGCACCGTTGCCCCTCCGGTGTGCAGACTGCGGATCTCGTTGTCGCCGATCCAGGCGTCGGGATCGTTGATTCCGTAGGCCTGCACAAAGACGTTGCGGCCATTGATCCATTCGCTGTCCGGGCCGCCGACGTCTTCGGCAACTGCGAGCGTTTGCGTGAGCCCATCGCGGATGTCGCGAAACCGCACCGACCGCTCGTACAAGAAGAGGCCATCTTCCGGATCGCGATCGACGATTCGTTCGCCGTAGATGCCGCCGTAATCGGACCTGCCCCGCGTCGCGGGACGCTCGATCGCAGTGGGGCATTCGTAAACGCTCAGCCGCGTCGACGCGGCGGGCAGATTTTCAGGGGCGTCATACGGCAGCGACCAATCGATTTGGGCATGGACGTTTTGTTGCTCCAAGAAAGGCAACAGCATCGCCGACCAAGCGAACTGCCGCTGCGTTGGCGGTGCGCCCCACGACCGCCACTCGATACATCCGGTTGGCAGCGTCTGATGCACGTCGTGGTAGTTGTGCAGCGCGATTCCCTGCTGACGCAAGTTGTTCTTACAGCTCATCTTGAGAGCGGCTTCGCGAGCCGCTTGAACGGCCGGCAACAGCAGGGCGACCAAGATCCCGATGATCGCAATCACGACCAATAATTCGATCAAAGTGAACCCAGCGGCTTGGCATGTTGGCTGTCGCAATTTCGCGAGCCGAACGATTTCCAGTTGCTCCGCCGGCGAGGCAGCTGACCAACCGGTGATTTCATCTTTCGTGCGGCCGCATCCGCTGCAAATCGCTTGGCAATCCAACCGGCACTGCTTAGTGCAGGGCGATGCGATCCGTCGCTGCTTGGCGCTTGGCATCTCTGTCCCGATCCCTTCGCTACTGCGTCGAAACACGCTTCGCCACGAGACCTCGGCGCGCAGCTTCCCTGTCTTCTGAGAACCGATTTCGATTTTCAGAAAGTGTGAGCGCGCAGCGACAAAGGGGGCAAGAACGTATCGACAACCGATGAAATTAAACAATGTGTTGTGTCGACACCATGCAGAGTGAACGACAAATACGCCGTGTTTCACTAGCAATTGGGGGACAGAACACATTGCAACGACCGCCTCAATCCAAGAAGGCACTCAATCGTCTTACGCGTGGTAGGTCTTCTGACTCACTGCCTTTCGAATACTCACAGCCTTCTCGCCTGGAATTCCAAGCAATGGCACTTCGGTAGAAGGAGCATCGAATCGAATGCGTTGGCACTCGAAGCAGTTCACAGCGGCTGGACCGTCCCGGTTTTTCACCGGAGTTCCCTGTTCGCTCGCAGTGCAGAAGCACCGCAAGTCACCACGAACGAGTCACATGATAGTACCGCGATTTCCAGCGTCAACCGCCACTTTTGGCTGAAGCGACGGCCAAGCCTTCGGCGGGATTCCGCCGTTTGGGGATGTGTGGGATGCCAATCTGCGTCGCTGCCGTTTGGCGGTTTCGTTTCAGATTTCGAAACCACACGCTTCGCCAAACAATGCAAATTTTGGTATGCCGTCGATTAACGGAAGGAGCAATTGGAGCGTGGTTCGATCGATTCTGGGGGCGTTCGTTGTGCTGGATCAATCGACTAAGAAGACGCCATAGCGCCAGACGAAGTGCATCGTGGCGATCACGATTAGGTTCCAGGCGACGAAAAAGAGCTTGGTGAACAGGGGCGGGTATTGTTTGGGGCCGGCGAGTGCATCGAGGCTGAAGAAGATCGCGCCGGCGAACATGAATCCCGCGACGATCGGCGATTGGAAGTAGGTCCACGAGATCGCGACCTCGACCAGCATGATCCCGACCAACAACCACTTCGACGGGACCGCGCCGAGCGTGATCGCGGTGTTATGACGCTCGGCGATGCGGTCCTCTTCGATATCCATCAACTGGCCAAACAGATGACTCTGCATCGCAAACAACGCGCTGAAGACCATCGTCGCCGCATTCAACTGAGGCACGCCACAGAGCCAACTGCCCAGCAGAAAGATCAATAGGTAGCCGATCTGATTCATCAGATCCAAGACCGGCAGGCGTTTAAATCCGAGCGTGTTGTAGGTCGCGTTGGTCAGTAGCACCGCGGCGAACCAGAGCAGCATCCACCAACCGCCGATGATCACAAACGCGATCAGAAACGGGACCTGCACCGCGGCGATGATCCATGGCAGACGACGCCGCATCGCCGCGTCGGGCCGTCCGCCAAACAGCCAGCTGTCCTTTCGCGGGTTGCAGCGATCGCTGACGTAGTCGCCCAGGTCGTTCCAACCATACAACAGCAAGCCAAGAGGAAAGCTGACGTAGAAACAGCCGAGCCAAAACGGGATCGATCCGAACATGTCGCGCCCCGCAAAGGGCAACAGGTAGAACCAGACATGCGTCGGCCAGAATCCAGGCCGAGCGATTTTGATGATTTCCAGCATGTCTTGGCTTCGCTTGCGGTGATACGATCTCGAACACAATCTACCAACCGGCATCGCCGCACGAAAACAACGAAACTAAGATTCGATACGGCCGCGCCAGGCGACTCGGCGTCCGCGACTGTGCCGCCACAACGCGATCCATTGCAGTCCGGCAAACAGCACCAACGCAAAGGGATGCAGCCAAGCCGAGGCCAGCGGCTGGCGAAACCGACGGACCGAAGCGACTCGCGACAGCGTTGCGATACAAAAAGCAAACGCCGCGATCGCACTGGCAATCCATGCTCCCGCGATCGCAAACCCGATCATGGCAATCGCCGCGGCGAGCGGCGCCAAGCAGAAGAGCGTCACCGGGACGATCAACGCCGGGCGGGCGAGCGCTTCGTCGGCGTTTTTGATCACGCCATCAAACACCTCCGCCCCGCTGCGGTACATCCGAACGCTCGCCAGATCGGTCCCATCGATCACGTCGGTCATCAACTCCGCCTGCCGATACGCTCTCGGCAATTTGATCCCATCGTGCCGCGATCGAGCGATCGCGGCGTGACCGCCCGCCAATTCATACGCTTGGCGGTCGGTCATGAACATCTGCCCGCAGCCCGCGGCGTAGGCGGGATCGGTGACGCGTTGCATTCGCCAGATCGGCAAGAATCCCAGCAGGACAAAATGCATCAGCGGTACGATCGCCGTTTCGATCCAGCCGACGGTTTCCTGGTGCGGGAAGCCGCTTAAAAGTGCCAGTGATTGCGGCTGGCCGGCGCGACGGTCCATGCAATGCGAAAGCCTAGCGATCGCGTCGGGTTCGACATGGACATCGGCATCCAAAAACAACAATCGGTCGTGGCGAGCCAGCTTCGATAGCTGCCAACAGGCAAACTGCTTGCCGTTCCAATCGCGTGGCAACTCGTCACCGGGGGCGATCCGCAGTCGCGAGTCCTTTTCGGCGATCCCTGCAACAATCGCTGTTGTCGTGTCTTGGGAATCGTCGTCCAGGACAACGACTTCCAGATCGACGCCTTCGCTAGCCAACAGACGTTCCAAGGTCGCCGCGATCCCCGCGGCTTCGTCTCGCGCCGGGACCAACACGCTGACCGGCGTTGGACGATCGTCGACCTGCGTCGACAAGCGGCGGAAGCAGCAGAGATTCCAAGCGATCATTGCGGCGGGAATGCCCGTCAACAACAAACAGAGGCTAGCCAAGACGATCGCGATCACTGTAATTTTCCGCCATGAGAAGCTTGGTACCGCGTACCGCTCAGCAGCGATCGGAATCGCCGCGCCAGGTCGTATCCCGCTCCGCTACCACGCCCGCCGCGAAGCACGATCTCCAGAGCTTCGGTATCGCGATCGATCGCCACGCGGGCGAGCTGATCTTGCGTCGCGCGAAGCCGCTGCGCCAACAATTCTCTCCAGTCCGACTTGCTCATCTCGCGATGCGCCGCAACGTCGATCGGATCGCCGAGCGCCATCAGCATTTCGGGAAGTCGTTCTTCCCAAAACGGGTACTCGATCGCCAACGGGACGATCGCGCCTCGTTCGAATCGGCTGCACAAATGAGCCAGGCCGGGCATCAGTTCGGCGGAGCGATCGCGAGGGTCGCAGAAGCGGCCTTCGGGAGTCAACCAGAGCGAAGCGGCGGGGCGATCCAAGATCGCACGACTGCAGCGAAGAAAGTTTGCAGCACCCGTGGCAGTCCCCATTTCCAACGGGTAAAAGCCCAAGCGAGCGAGGATCCGGTAACGCTGTAGCGCCGCCGCATCGATCGGAGCGAAGAAGTCGCGATCGGGAAAGCAGATCTCGCAAACGAGGTGCGCGGCCAACGGGTCCCACCATCCAGGATGGTTTCCGTAAACGATCAACGGTTGATCCGGCGCGATACCACGGGCTGCAGCAAGGCCCTCGCGCAGCATCGCCACCGCGTGGAACTGCTTACGAATCATCCGCCGACTGTAGCGACGGAAGCCGCGCAACAGGAAGCGGCTGATCTCGGGAACCGGCGGGTTTGTGGGCGTCTCGCTCATGCGGAGCCCAGATTAGGTCGGCCGCCAGCAAAAAACAAGGCGAGCGTCAACGTCGATTGAAACTCCATCGAGCGCTATCGTCCGCCTGCTGGAAGTTTGTCGTTCAAGTACCGCGTCATCAACGCCCGCAAATGCCGCGTCGTATTTTTCCCTTCGGAGATGCTGTGCGAGCGGTTCGGGTAGGCCCACATGTCGAACGGTTTGTTGTGCCGAATCAATTCGTTGATCAACATCTCGCTGGTTGCATAGTGGCAGTTGTCGTCGCCGGTGCCATGGATCAACAACAGATTGCCCTCCAGTTTGTGGGCGTGTGTAATCGGCGAACCCTCTTGGTAACCGTCGACATTGTCGCTGGGCAATCCCATGTAACGCTCTTGATAGATCGTGTCGTAATAGCGGTGGTTGGGAACCGGAGCGATCGCGATCGCTGTCTTGTAGAGGTCGGGGAATTTGAAGATCGCGCACAGCGACATCGAACCGCCACCGCTCCAACCCCAGATGCCAACGCGATCGGGATCGATATCCTTGCGATCCTTCAAGATCTGCCGGACCGCGGCGGCTTGGTCCAGCGGCGCGTTGATGCCGATCTTGCGATAGATGCTTTTTCGCCAATCGCGTCCCCGCGGCTGAGGCGTCCCGCGATTGTCGATGCTGATCACGACGTAGCCTTGCTGTGCCAGCATTTGATGCCACAGAAAACTCGATCCGCCCCAGCGATCGCGGACCGTGGTCCCCGCCGGTTCGCCATAAACATAGATCAACAGCGGATACTTTTTTCGCAGCTTGTGATTGGGCGGGTTGATGCACCACGCATCGAGTTCGACACCATCGTCGATCGCCACGCGGAACAGTTCCGCCTTGGGCAGTTTTCGTTTCGCCAGTTTCTTACGCAGCGCATCGTTCGCTTCCAACATTTCGATTCGCTGGTGGTCGGGCAGCGAAATCAGATCGGTCTGCGGCGGCGTGTTGAGTGTCGAATAGGTGTGGAAGGCGAACTTGCGATCGGCTGACAGTTGGTAGCGATGCGTTCCCGGTTGATCCGCTGGCGTCAACCGTTGCCATTGGTTGCCGGTCAGCGATGCGGTGTACAAGTACCGCTGGGTGGCGTTCTCGGGCGAGGCGATCACATAAGCGAGCCCCTGTGTCTCGTCGATCCCCAACAACTCGATCGCATCGATTCCTGCGGGCGTGATCGGTGTCAACGCTTGGCCGTCGCGCGAGGCTAGGTAGACGCGTCGCCATCCGTCGTGTTCGCTGATCCAGGTGAAACGCGTGGCATCGTCGAGCCAGAACATTTCGTCGTGCACATCGACCCAGGCGGCGTCGGTTTCGGTGAGTACCGTTCGCATGCGATTCGAATCCACATTCCAAACAATCACTCGGTTTTCGTTTTGCAATCGATTGAATTCTTGCAATACCAGGTCATCGGGCGATGCGGTGTCGACAGCGGGAGGTGCCATGCGGTCGACCGGTTCCCCATCGCCAGGACGTTCGCGACGCGGAGCCCACATGATCCGAGCGATGTAGTGTTGGCGTGGATCGCCCAATTCGATCCACTTCGTTTCGGCGGTTTTGATATCGACGACGCCAACGCGACATGCGGAGTTCTGTTGGCCGGTTTTCGGATAGGGGAAGGTGATCGTTTGAGGATACATCTGCCGCGTGTTGTTGATCATCGTCATCGTCGGCACGCCGGTAGTATCGAATTGCCAGTACGCGATCCGCGATCCATCGGGACTCCAACGGAACCCGTCGCGAATCCCCAGCTCCTCTTCGTTGACCCAGTCGGCTGTTCCGTTGATGATCTTGTCCGAGGCGGTCTTCGTCACTTGCCGGATCTCGCCCGTCAGCAAGCTTTCGACATAGATATTCCGCTCGTGAACCCAAGCGACACTCTGCCCGTCGGGAGAGAATTTGGCAAACATCAACGTCGCCTCGGGGCGATCGCCGCCGAGCTTCTTCAGCGTTCGCGCCGATCGATCCAGCACCCAATAATCGCCGCGGGTGTGGCGTCGCCAAACGCGGCGAGTGTTGGTGAAGATCAGCACGCGTGATTGGTCTGCGGAAAAAGAGAACGATGCGACGTCCAACGGCTTCGTCTGTCCCGCGGGAATCAGGCTGCCGGCAGGGACCAAGACATCGCGATGCTTGTCACTGGCATCGATCGCGACGATCCCTTTGTCGGATGAACCGTCGGAGGTCGGCAACCGCTTGGTATAGCGATGCCCTTCGGGGAGCCAGTCGCCTGAAAACGAACGGGCTGAAAACTCGCTGGAACCATAGATCTGATCGACGCTCAACAACGCCGGTTTGGCAGCGTCGGGCGACTTGGCGGATGCCACTGCGACGTGGAGACAAAGAGCAGCCAGCAGGCCGAGGTAGGCAAAACGTGAAGTCATAGTTGTCGGTCGCGGTGGGGGAGTCAACGTGAGTGGGATCGTGCCGCGTGCGGCGGACATTCAGCGGCGGATGCGGTTTGCGGCGGATCGTTCCTCAAAACCGGCAGCGGAGCCTGCTGCTCTATTGTAGCTTCGCGACGGGTGCGCATCGACTTTCCAATCGTCGAAACGAAGGTGTCCGGATGTTCGATCATCTGTTGGGTCATCTTGTGTTGATGGTAGTGCATCGCACACTTGGTGAGGTAATAGAAACAGACCGAAGGGTTGGTGAAACGATGCCTGACAAGGTTGAATATCCGCTGGCGATAGATTTTGCGGAGGCCCCGATCGGGAGTGCCACGCATCAATTTCCAAAACAGGACGCCAAAGCCGACGGTATAAAACGTGGCGTGCCGCAGGCGCATCAGGGGCCGTTTGCGGAACGCTTCGGTTTCGAAAGCTCTCAGCCGGAAGCGGTCTTGGATGTACAGTTGGTCCAAGCGGTCGAAGTAGACGTCGGGCGTATACGCGTCGAACATCGTCTTCATGTATCCGGCGCGGAGCGTTTCGCGTGACATCTGTTTTGGGATCACATTGGTCCCAAAAGGCTGGTCGTCGTTCAGATCCAACCGTCCCTCCTGCTGCAGCCTGGCGTGCAGCGGCGTCTTGGGAATCGCATGCAACAGCCCGACCATCGCCAACGCGATCCGCGATTCTTTCAAGAACTTCGTCTGCATCGCAAAGATGTCGGGCTTGTCGTTGTCGAATCCGACGATCAGCCCGCACCAGACCTCGATCCCGAAGTCTTGAATCTGGTGAATCTTTTCCAGCAGCGTGCCGCCTCGCTCGCGGACGTTTTGAAATTTCTTCGTCTCCTTGAGCGATTCCTCGTTGGGGCTTTCGATTCCGATAAAGACAGCTTGGATGTTGCAGCGGGCCATCAATTCCATCAGCTCTTCGTCTTCACAGAGGTCCAACGAAGCTTCGGTCATAAAAGCCAGCGGGTATCCGTTTCGCTCCTGCCACTGGGCGACCTCTTCCAGCACCGGTTTAATGCCACGCTTATTCCCGATCAGATTGTCGTCGACGATAAATGCGATCCGCATCCCTTCGCTGCGCAGGCACTCCAGTTCGTTAATGATCTGCGAGGCGAGTTTGATCCGCGGCTTGCGGCCGAAGGTGACGATGATGTCGCAGAACTCGCACTGGAACGGACAGCCGCGGGAGAATTGCAGGCTGCCAAACATGTAGTGTTTGTTTTTCAGCAGATCGTGCCGCGGGGTGGGGACCGTCGTCATGTCGGTCCGATCGGTCTGTTCGTAGCGTTTTTGGTGGTCTCCCGTTTTCCATTCTTCGAGAAACTGGGGCCAAGTCGTTTCCGCTTCGCCGACAAAGATCACATCGGGCAAGCCGTGGAAGTAATCCTCTTCGACCGTCACCCAGGGGCCGCCGAGAGCGACAAAGACGCCGCGGGATTTTAATTCCTGGATGATCTCGTCCATCCGGAACCGCTGGACGCTCATCCCCGTGACGCCGACTATATCGAATTGGGCGAGTCGATCGAAGTCGAGCGGTTCGACATTTTCATCGATCAGCGTGACGTCGTGCTCTTCGGGCGTCAGCGCCGCCAGCAGCGGCAGGCTGGCGACCGGCATGTTCGCTCGCGTCCCCATGATCGCTTGAGCGTGTTCCATTCCCCAATACGACACTTCAAACAGCGGATTGACGATCGCAATCGTAGCCATCTCGATTCCCCCCCGACATGAGTTTGAACAACACACAAACTATTGTAGGGCAAGCGACTGGCGACCGGATCGGAATTCGCTATTTTAAATCGCGGTACGGGTTGAACAGTTGATAGTTCAAGTGACGGTACAAGTCGCTGCTGGTGAGCAGTTCCTCGTGCCGCCCTTCGCCCGCGATCTGCCCATTGCTGAGAAGGACCACGCGTTCGGCAGCTCGCAGCGTTCGCAGTCGATGCGGTAGGATCACGACCAGCGTTCCCGTTTTGACAAGTTCCTGCAGCGCATCGAGGCAGGGATCTTCGGGGAGATCGGTCTGGCTGGCGGAGAGTTCTTCCACGATCACGACCGCTGGCTTGGCCAGCAGCGCCCGAGCGACGGCGACTTGATAGCGACCGCTGGCTTCCAGACGCGAATCGCCCGGCGAGATCTCCGCCGAGAAGCCCTCTTCGAGTTGTTGGATCTTTTCGTAGATGCCAACTTTCCGAGTCACATCGGCTAGGTCAGCGGTGGTCACGCCGTCGGTATTGGCTCGCAAATTCTCTTCGATCGAACCGGTCCAGATCGGGCCATCGCTGCCGACCCAAACGACTTGTTTGCCCAGGGCGCTGGGATGGATGTCGGCGATCGCCATCCCGTCGAGCGTCGCTTTGCCCGAGGCGGGGCGGCCAAAGCCGAGCAGCAGTTCGACGATCGCGCGGAGCGCGGCGACGTCGGATCCCATCAAGGCGACCAAGCTGCCTGGTTCCAGACGCAGCGAGATATCGTTCGCCAACACCTGCTGTTGGCCGTCATGCAGCGTGACGTGCGAGAGTTCGATCGCGTCGTTGAGTCCGCCGATTCCCAGTCGTTCGCTGGCGCCGGCTCGCGTCGGTTGATCGAGAAACGAAAAGACGGTCGCTGCAGAATCGGCGGCGACTTGCATTAAATGTTGCGTCTTGGCGAGGCTAGCCGCCGCCATCCCGGCGCCAAACAGGCTGAGCGCCAGGACGATCGCCGCCGGCAACGTGAGCCCCGATGTTGGGTCGAGCAGGTTGACGCCAAGGGCGAAAAAGAGCAGTCCGATCGCCAGTGTAGCGGCCAATAAAAGAACGGGAACACGGCGGATCGTCGTCTTGTCACGGACCGCTTGCAGATCCATCAACTGTTGCAGTTGAGCGTTGTACAGCAGATTAAACTCTTCGCCGGTCTGCAGCCGAGCCAGCATCGGTCCCTCTTGAACCATCTCGACAAGTCGTTCGCGCGACCGTGGGAGTTCCCATTGGCTCCCCTCGGGTTCATCCATGCCTTCGAGCCAGCGATAAAATTTCCAGACCAGCAACCAGCTGACGACTGCCAAAAGGGCCAACCAGACATCGACGAGTCCGGCCAGCAGGATGCAACCGATCAGGATCACGACGCGGCGAGGCGTGGTGCGATACCAAGCGATCAGTCCGCACCGCAGTTCGGGCAGCGAGTTAAGGATCAAGTGTTCGGCACGGCGGCGTTGGGCGGTGACTCCTTCGGTCGAAGCGTGCTCGATACAGCGGGTCAACGTGTCGCGGTGCAGTTGCGCGACGACGCTGTCGGCGCGGTGGAAGACGATTCGATAGAAGATCGATAACAACAGCGCTTGGGTCAGCGCGATCGCGACGCCAACGCTGCCGATCAAGATCAATTGGTGCAGCGGTTCCATTTTCAACAGCCACTCGGGCAACGGCACCGACAGATAGCGGCCCAACACGACGGGCGACGCATGCAGCCCGCGATCCTGCAGCAGGACGGTCGCGATTCCGGCGACGATAAATCCCAGTGGAATCAGCAACCCCGAGATGATCGCACAGAGATTTCCGATGAGGGTTGATGAACCGCTGGGCACTTGTCGTGCTCGCGAAAACGCGCTCGATGGCATGTGATGACCTGACACTCAGCAACGGAAGAAAATGGACAAGTTGATATCGGCAAAGGTTTCCGCCATAAGCCAGCCGCTATTATAACCGCAATCCAGGCCCTGCGGTCATTGGCAATCCGCCGAAACCAGGGCTATTCAGTGTTTGGGCTTACGCAAATTTGCCGGCACACCTTAGCGCGGCGTTGTGCAAGTGAACCGGACGCTCGCGCGTGGCGGCTGATACCTCCAATTGAGACCGTGATTTGCCCTGCGGACGAAGGCTTGCGAGATCAGCATCCTGCGTTCGCTTCGCTACAATGGCCGCATCAAGTCTCGACACCCTACGCAAAGGAATGACCCCCGATGAATCGAATCTGGCTGCCGCTGATTGGATGTCTACTGAGTGCCACGCTGGCCGCCGCGGACGAGCCGCCGCAAGCGAAAGATCCGGAGACGCGAAAGTACTTGTTGGACCGAGTCGATGATGTCGCGATCGCGCAGTTGTATGTCGATGGATTCGAGCAGTTGCCACTGAACGACAAACTGCTGATCTACCATCTGACGCAAGCGTCGATCGCCGGCCGCGATATCTTCATCGACCAAAAGTACAAACATTCGTTGCTGTTGCGCGATCTGATCGAAGAGACGCTGACGCATGCCGACGGTATCGATCCCGAGGTCCTTGCCGAAATCCGTCGCTACGCAAAATTGTTTTGGGTTAATAACGGCCCGCACAGTGCGCTGACGTCGCAGAAAAATATCCTCCGCTGTTCGCCTGAGGCCTTTGCCGCAGCGGTTCAAGCCGCCGTCGACAACGGGGCCGACATTCCGCTTGCCCAGGGGCAGGATCTCGCGGGCTTGTTGTCGAGTCTCCAGGCGGTGCTGTTCGATCCAAAGTTCGATGCGTTTGTGACGCAGAAGTCGCCAGCCGACGGCGAGGATATTCTGACAGCGAGTGCGAACAATTTGTACGACGGCGTGGTCAGCAGCGACCTGGAGGGTTTTGAAGAGCAGTACCCGTTGAATTCACGGTTGGTTAAAAAGGCCGATGGGACGCTGGAGGAGCAGGTTTATCGGGCCGGCTTCGACCACGTGATCCCCGGCGGAATGTACGCGCCCGAGCTGACCGAGGTCTGCAAACATTTGGAAGCTGCGATTCCCTACGCCACGCCCAAGATGGCCCGTGCGCTGGGGCTGCTGATTCACTATTACCACACCGGCGAAGCTGTCGACTTTCGCGAATACAACATCGCTTGGGTCGACGACAAAGACTCTCCGGTCGACACCATCAACGGCTTCATCGAAGTCTATATGGATGCTCGCGGCCAGAAGGGTTCGTGGGAATCGGTCGTCTATTTCAACGATCCGGCCAAGATGGCGATGATCACCGCGTTCTCGGAAAACGCTCAGTGGTTCGAAGATCAGATGCCGTTTGATCCGCGGTTTCGCAAACCGGAGGTGAAAGGGATTTCGGCCAAAGCGATCCAGGTGGTGATCGAGACCGGCGATTCGGGACCGGTCACGCCGATCGGCATCAACCTGCCCAACGCGGGCGATATTCGCGAGCAGTACGGCAGTAAATCGGTCTCGTTGAGCAACGTGGTCGAAGCCTATGAGCGGGCGAGTTCCAAGAGCGCGCGGGCGGAGTTCTGTTTAAACGAAGAGGAGTACCGGCGCAGCGCAAAATGGAAGAGCCTGACGTTGGCGTTGGAGGTGAACATGCACGAGGTGATCGGCCACGCCTCGGGACGCAACGCCGATTCCTTAAAGGTCGATCCGTCGATCGCGATCAAAGAATATTATTCCGCATTGGAAGAGGGCCGCGCCGATCTGGTCGCTCTCTACTTCATCGGCAATCCAAAACTCGTCGAACTGGGACTTGTCGATAACGCCGAGGATCTGCGTGAAATTCAACGGACTGCGTATGAGGAATACACGCGCAACGCGATGACTCAGTTGCGGCGATTGCCAACCAGCACGACGATCGAAGAGGATCACATGCGGAACCGGCAGATGATCGTGCATTGGTTGGCGGCGAACACTGCGGCGATCGACGTGATCGAAAAGGATGGCAAAACCTATTACCAAGTGATCGACGTCGACGGCTGGCACGATGGCGTGGGGCGGTTGTTGAAAGAGGTGCAGCGGATCAAGAGCGAAGGGGATCGGGCTGCGGCGGAGCGGTTGATGGAAGATTATGCGATCAAGATCAACACCAAGCTGCGCGACGAAGTGTTGCAGCGCTACAAAGCGTTGGACCAGCCGGCCTACACAGGTTTCGTGATGCCTCAATTAACGCTGGTGAGCGATCCTGAAGGGGCGCCAATCGACGTGGCGATCGATTATCCGCAGGACATGGAAGCGCAGATGCTGCGGTGGTCGGGGCGCGTCAAATGACCGCTCCGGCTCGGCAGCTGATAGAAAAGAAAATGCAAAGCATCGCTGCCCCGACGATGCTAGGGTGAATGCGGTTGACCGATCGCCCAGCGATCTGAGCTTGGAACGGTCAACGCTTGTCCTCGCCATTTAGTGGCGATGGTGTCCGCGGTGCCCGTTGTCGCGATGCCCGTGGTCACGATCGCCATGGTGTCCGTGGTGACCACGGTGGAGATCGTAGTGACCGGGGACATAGTGGTAGTGGTTTCCATGTGGCACCAGGCTCGGGCGGTGGTAGTCGTAGTGCGGGCGATGCGGATGATGGCCGCCGTAATACGACCGGTGCTGGCTGTAGATGCGGGCGGACGAACCGTACCCGTAACCATACGAAGGCCGGTAACTGCGGTTGTAACCGCCGTACCCGTAGCTGGGCGTCCCAAATTGGATGCTGAAGCCGCCAGTTTGGGCTTTCGCTTGGGGTGCGTCGCCGACAGCGACAACTGCGAAACAGAGACATGGAACCGCCAACCATCGAAGTGTGCGTAACATCTTTTCGTTACCTCCCTAGAACGTTTTCCGCAGCGACTAATTTCGAATCGCGACCCTCAAAAGCGGGCCGCGGCGAACTGTCGTTCCTGCCACGGACTTTAGTTATCTTGCTCGCGGCTCCCCGGAATTGGGTCGCCTTCACGATACTCTCATTAGATGACGCAAGCTGCGTGCCAGAATCGCCCGCTTGATCGGTGAAACATTCCAGGGTCGCCCGTTTGCGCAGCAATTGCCGGGGGCAACGCGATCTGGATCGGCGGAGCAGCCGATCCGCCGGGAACTCGGGGGTGTTGTCGTTTTGATGACACGCCGTATTGGAATGATACCGGTCGGCGCAAGAAAGTTCTCGATTCCGGGCGGGAAACTCAAGCTAATACGTTCAAACAGCCGAACCGTGATAAAAGCCAGAACCGTCAAAGTTTCGCGCGCCGATTTTCCAATTGCTTGCAGTGGTGATTCGTCTACTACCGCAGCGGGTGTTTTGATAGAAGCGGCCTCGAAGCGGTGCAGCAGTCCCAAAATCACATCGGTGAAATCGGTCGGAGTCATTCATGGTCATCTCAATCGTTCTCTTCATTCTCGTGGGCATGGGCATCGGCCACTTGATTTGGTACCGAGATCGATCCGAGGACGAAGCCCGGATGATCCACATCGAGGCTCGCTACCGCAAGCTGCGGGCGATCACGCGGCAGCGGAAGCGGCAGCATGCTCAACAGGATCGCGACTGGCGAGAAGCTCGCACCCAGTGGGAAGGGATTCGCGATCAGAACAAAGAGCTGACGCGGATCCAGCGGGAGCTTGAAGTCAAAGCGAACGATGCGATCACTCAACGCGATCTGTTGAGCCAGCAAGCTCAAGAGGCGGTCAACGATGCGGCCCGCGAAGCTGCGGAACGCGATCGTTTGCTGCAGGAGTTGAACGACGTCAATCGAGCCAAATCGCAAGCCGATGCGCAAGCCAAACGGCTCGACAGCGAGCTCGATTCGCTTCGCCAGCAACTCGACCAAACACGGCATGATCGCGAGCTCCGGCAGAACGAACTGAAGCAGACTGCGGAGAAGAAGGAGAGCCTGCAGCGGTTGCTGGATCAAACGCGCCAGCAAGTCACCAGTTTGCAGGGGGACAACCAGAAGCTGGACGCTCAGATCGAGCAGTTGCGTCAACAACGCGAACAATCGCTCGGCGAAGTCGCGGCGCAGCACGATCGCGAGATCGCTGGGCTGAAGCGTCAGCTGGCCGAAGCCGAACAGACGCACAACGATGCGGCGAAGAAGCATGGCTTGGAAATCGCCAAGCTGACCGAACAGCTGACTGGCAAACATCGGGCGGCGATGACCGAGGTCACGGCGAACTTCACAGCTCAATTGGAATCGGCGCAGGCTAAGCTCAACGCAGAGATTTCGCAGCGTTCCAAAACGGGAGAAGACTTCCACCGGCAGATCGCCGAACTGAAGCGGCAATGGTCCAGCGAGCATACCGCAAAGCTGTCCGAAACCACCGCCAAGCACCGCGCGGAGATCGAATCGCTGCAAGCCAAGATGAAGCAACAGGCAGCGTTGCACGAAACCAATTCGGCGTCGTTCCAACAGCAGATGGATGAGTTGCAGGCTCGCTTGACTCGCGAGCACGAAGCGATTCAGACCGAAACGAAGACCTTGCATCAGCGCGAGGTTGAATCGCTGCGAGACGAGCTGACCAAGCAGGTCGCCGGCAGCAAAAACAAAGCGGTTACGCTGAAACAACAACTGGAAAAACTGAAGACGCAACTGACTCGCGACCACGAAGCGATGATCGCTGAAACGACGGCGAAGCATCAACAGGAGCTTGCATCGCTGCAGGATCAGCTGAAGCAACAAGCCGCTGGCAGCGAGAACCAAGCGGCGTCGCTGAAGCAGCAACTGGCCGATTTGAAGGCTCAACTGACTCGCGAGCACGAGGCGTTGATCGCTGAAACGACGGCGAAGCATCAACAGGAGATCGCATCGCTGCAGGATCAGCTGAAGCAACAAGCCGACGGCAGCAAGAGCAAGACGGCGTCGCTGAAGCAGCAGCTGGCGGATTTGAAGGCTCAACTGACTCGCGAGCACGAGGCGTTGATCGCCGAAACGACAGCGAAGCATCAACAGGAGATCGCATCGCTGCAGGATCAACTGAAGCAACAAGCGGCTGGCAGCGAGACGACAGCGACTTCGCTGAAGCAACAGCTAGCAGATCTGAAGGCTCAACTGACACGCGAGCACGAAGCAAAACTAGCCGAAGCGGCCGACAAGCATCGCCAGGAAATCGAGCGTCTGACGCAACAGTTCGACGCCCAAGGCAAGACCGCGTTGGTCGATGCGGCGGCAGATTTCGAGCAGCAGATCGCGGCGATCGCGGCTGATCTGGCAGCGACGACAATCGAGTCGCAGAAACAACAAGACGAATCGAGCAAGACGATCAAGCGATTGAGCGAAGAGTGTCAGACGTTGAAAGGATTGGTAGATCAAAATCAAAGCCAATCCGAACAGCTGGTCGGCCAATTGAGCGACCGCGACGAAGTTCTGAAAAAGCTGCAACAGGAAGTTGGCCAAGTGAAGGTGCAACGGGACGAATTGAAGTCGGAGTGCGAGCAGTTGAAGAGCGAGCAGAGCAAGCTGGAATCGCAACGCAAGGAACTGCAGGTTCATTGCGACGACTTGCAGCAAGAGGTTCGGGCGGCCGACGCGTTGCACGCGAAGTTCGAAAAGCAGGTAAATCACGTCAAGCAATTGGTGACGCAACGCGACAGTGCGATGGATCGAGCCAATGGGTTGGAGGCGACGTTGGCCGAGGTCGACGCCAAGCTGATCGCTCGCGAGCAATCGATCGACGAATTGAAGCAGGACCTGAGCGAGCTCACGACGCAACGCGAGACGATGTCGTCCGAGCTGCGTGAGTTGACCGATTCCAACGAACGATTGAGCCAACAGGTCGAAGCGAAGTCCAAGGAACTGAGCCAGGTTGCCAGCAAGGTGGCGGCGCTCTCGGAACTGGAACGTCAACGCGACGAAGCGACGTTGAAGCTGCAATCGGCCAGCGAAACCAACGCCAACATGCAGAAATTGTTGAACCAACGGGACCGGGAACTCAAGAGCCAACAGCAGTTGGTTGCCGAATTGGAATCGAGTCGCAACGATCTCACCGCAGATACCGAATCGCTGCGGACCGATACCGAATCGCTGCGATCACAGATCGCTCAATTGACCAACGACCTCGCCGGCATGGAAAAGCTGCGTCCGCGATTGGCCGAGTTGACAAAGTCGTTGGAGCAGTCCGAGGCTCGCAATTCGCAACTGCAATCGACCGTCAAAGAACTGAGGTCACAACAGAAGGCGATGCTGGGGCAGGTCGAGCAGATCGAACCGCTGAAGCAACTGCAGAAACAGACCAAACATCAGCTGACCCAGGC
This sequence comes from Rosistilla oblonga, assembly GCF_007751715.1. Taxonomy (NCBI): domain Bacteria; kingdom Pseudomonadati; phylum Planctomycetota; class Planctomycetia; order Pirellulales; family Pirellulaceae; genus Rosistilla; species Rosistilla oblonga. Next base: position 1,757,391 of record NZ_CP036292.1, read on the forward strand.
GGTCGAAGAGCACCTGGAGACGGCAAAGCAACTGGAACGCCAATCCAACCGAGTGCAGGAACTGCAAGACAAGGTCTCCGAGTTGGCTCAAGTCCAGCCCCAGGTCCAATCGCTGCGGAAACAACTGGAGGATACGACGGGACATCTCCGCGATGTCACCGAGGACTACAACGCCAGTTTGGACGCCAATGCGGAAGCCGAACGTCGGATCATCGACTTGCAAACCCGACTGTCCGAACGGGCCGAAACGATTCGCGAACTGCGACGCAGCCGCGGGGCTATCGATCTGGCGGAACAGGACGCGGCGGAGGAAAAGCCCGACGTGATCCCCTTCAAGCAACGCGATCAAGCGGCTTAAGCCGGCTGCCGGTCGGCAGTTTGCTTTAAAGTAAAGGGCTTCGCTTGGTGCACCCAATAATCGCGGACGCTTACTACGTCCGCGATCCTTTGAAAGCGGCGACCGGTTGATCTCGGGCAAGATGCTGCCCGACGGCTACGGATCGGTAAGGTTGGGAGCCCAAACCGCATTCCGAACGCTGGGGATTTCGCCCGATTCGGGAAACGTTTGCCCGATCGCTTGTTCGATCTTTTGCTTGAGGTCGGCGATCGTGGCGGCTTGAGCCGAATCGTTGGCAAGATTCGTCAGCTCTTGCGGATCGTTGCGGTGATCGTACAACTCTTCCCCCTTGGCTCCCTCGTCGCCCCACTGCGTATAACGCCACTCGGGCGTGCGGATCGTGTAGCCAAAGACCGGCGGTTTGCCGCCTCGCTTGACCTGGCTGATCGTCCATCCACGCCCCTTTGCCGATGGATCGGCTAGCATCGGTTGCAAGTCTTGGCCTTGCAGGTTTTCTGGACTCGGAACATCGCAGGCTTTGGCCAGTGTCGGATACAGATCGATCAGCCCTACGGGCGACTTGGCCACCGAACCCGGCTGGGCCACGCCGGGGCCCGCGATGATCAACGGCACGCGAGCACTCTCCTCGAACAGACTCATCTTCTGCCACAAGCCATGTTCGCCCATGTGGTAGCCATGGTCGCTTGTGAAGACGACGATCGTGTTGTCCGCTAGCCCCAGTTCGTCGAGCGAATCCAACAGCCGTCCGACTTGGGCATCCATGAACGAGATGCTGGCGTAGTAGGCTTGGATCGCTTGCCGTCGCAGGTCGTCGGTCAACAGCTCGTGATCCTTCTTGTGACTCCCCAGGCCCAGTTTCGGGATGTCCTTTTGGTCTTCTTCCCAACCTTGAACCACGGGCATTTGATCCAACGGATAGGGCTCAAAATACTTTTTAGGAGCCACGTAGGGCGTGTGCGGTCGGTAGAAACCAACAGCCAAAAAGAACGGGCGATCGCGTCGCTTGGCACATCGCTGCAGCACCCAATGAGCGTCGTCGGCCAACATCGCGTCGGTGTGATCTTCGTCGGGCCGTGACGATGCAAGCCAGCTGAGCGTGCCGCCGAAGCTATTCTTCCGCAACGAGAAGATCTGCGGTTCCTCCTCCAGCCGATCGCAGCCGGCAGGATTCAGTTCCAGTTCCCACGATCCAGGGTCATCGTGCCCGTTCGTACCAACGCTTTTGGGAACGTTGTAGTGATACAGTTTGCCGATCCGGCCGGCGAAGTAGCCATCCAACCGGAACGCTTGAGAGAGGCTGTGGTGTTGCGGGATCGTTTGCCGAAAGATCAGGCTGTTGGCATGGATCCCCGTGCTGTTGGGATACAGCCCGGTGAGCATCGAATTGCGACTGGGACCACACAGCGGGTACTGGCAGTAGGCGCGGTCGAACCGGACGCCGCGAGCGGCCAGTCGATCGATGTTCGGCGATTTAACGATCGGATGCCCGTAGCAACCGAGCGAATTGTTGAGGTCATCGGAGACGATGAACAGGACGTTGGGACGAGAATCGGCCGCGTCGGCTGGCATTGCCTGAGCCGCGACCAGGCCGGCGATCGCCAAGAACAGAAATCGCCCACGCGGCAGCGCAGAAAAATGGGGTAGGTGCACGGGGGAGACCTTTCGACCAATAGGGAGTGTTTTCGACTGCCCTATTCAAGTCGATCGCGCCGCGGCGTGCAAGCATTCGCCGTCGTGTAAGCCGGTCGACGGGGGATGCATCCGCCCGCATCGGTCGATGCGGGCGGGGAGAGTGCGTTTGCGCGGCTGCTATTGACGCAGACGCGGCTTGATCTTGCCGTCGCCAGTGCCTTCCGTATCGGCAGGGCCGCCGGTGAGATTGACGTCCAGTTGAGGGAACGGAATCCCGATGCCAGCTTCGTCCAGGCCGTTCTTGACGGCTCGCGTCAACGATTCTTTGACGCCCCAGAAGTCTTCGGCTCGCGTCCAGAAACGGACGGTCCAAGCGACCGCGCTGTCCCCCAGTTCGCCCAAGACGATCTGGTAGCCGCGGCCTTCGCCGGTGAGCATCTTGTCGCTGAGCGATTCGGCGGCTTTGGAAAGCGTCTCGCGGGTCAGATCCAGGCTGGCCGAATATTCGGTGCCGACCGAGACGTCGACGCGTCGCTCTTTATGGAACGAGATGTTCTCGATCGTGCCGCCGGCGATCTGGCTGTTGGGGACGATGATCCGGCGGTTGTCGGGCGTGTCGAAGGTTGTCGTAAAGAGATCGATCTCGTTGACCTTGGCGACGATCCCAGCTGCCGAGATCACGTCGCCGACTTTGAACGGGCGGAAGACCAGCAACAGGATGCCGGATGCAAAATTGCCAAGCGTCCCTTGGAAGGCTAGCCCGACGGCAAAACCGGCGGCACCCAAGATCGCTGCGAAACTGGTGACGTTGATGCCAACCGACCCGGCGACACCTAACAATACGCAGATCATGATCGCATAAAAAACGACCTTGGAGACAAAGCGGCCGAGCGTTTCGTCGACGCGGCGGCGGACCGGCGTGCCGGCGATCCGCGAGACGAATTTGGCGACAAAGTAGGCGACGATCACTCCCAAGACGACCAACACCGCCTTGGGCAGATAGACCATCGACATATCGATCAGCTGCGAGAAATCGCCTGCCATCGCACTGCTAAACGCGTTGGACGCCTCTTCCTTGAGCACCTCCAGGTTCTCGTTGACTCCATTGGCTGCGGCTTCTCCCGCGTTTGCTGGCTCTTCGTTTTGCATCGCTCGATCCCTTGTCTTGTTAATCCACAGAAGGTAGCGTCGCGCGGACGATGGAAGAGAGTGATAAAGTCCCCGAAGCTTCTGCGCGCGACAAAAATAGAGTCGCATTCATATCAGAAACCTCCCCTGCCATTCCAGGGCAGCCAGCCACCAACGCTGGCCAACTGCAGCTCGCAACCAGTAAGGCCGCCCCGCGGGCGGCAATCTGCAAAGCATGGGCGAACCAGGGGCTCTGTGTCCCGAGAAACGTAGCTTCACGCCACTCCCAATCCCAAGCCAAGCTTAGCGAACCTCGCGAGCTAAACGCCGGCCTGAATGCGTCGCGCCGAGTTCAACGCGAGGGGCGAAGCTCCAATCCATTTCCTATCGCAGCTCAAACGCAACGAGTTCCGCGAGCGAAGTGCCAGCCTGGGGGACGTGTTCGCCGCGTTCAAGCCAACAAGTTAGCCGCGGCTGCGGCGGCCGCATATAGCCTACGGCGCCATCCGTAGGACTTGTTGGACAAGCTGTACGCGAGCCCCGGGAGGGGCGGCCTAATCAGCGCAGCTGTCGCCCTTGCCGCCGCGGCTTTTTATGATTGCGGATCCTCCGATCCTGAGGCTCGCCCGGCAAGCGATATCCATCCCCCCGCTCACGCGGCTTGTAATTTGTCCGACGGGCGAAGCTCCAATCCGTTGCTTAGCCCAGGTCAAGCGTAGCGAGCCTCGCGAGCGAAGTTCCGGCCTGGTTTCGGCGTCCACGATAATTCACCGGCAGGACCAACGGTCCGGCAATTTGTCGTCGGGCGATCTCTTTATGCCGCCCCCGATACCTCTCAAACGCTCAGCGATTCCGTTTTTAGAACAGCATGTTTTTGCCCGCGAATGACGCGAAGTTTCGCGAATGCTCGTGAGCTGAAAGACTGTCGATCTGCTCTGCCCTGGCCAGCCGGAACGTGTCTAGCGAGCGAATCGCCGGCCTGAATGCGGCGCGCCGAGTCCCATGCGAGTCTGAGGGGCAAAGCTCCAATCCGTTGCTTAGCCCAGGTCAAGCGTAGCGAGCCTCGCGAGTGAAGCGCCGGCCTGGGGGCGGTGCCAGCGATAATTCACCGGCAGGACCAACGGTCCGGCAATTTGTTGTCGGGCGATCTCTTCACGCCGCCCCCGATACCTTTCAAACGCTCAGCGATTGCGTTTTTAGAACAGCATGTTTTTGCCCGCGAATGACGCGAAGTTTCGCGAATGCTCGTGAGCTGAGAGACTGTCGCTCTGCCCTCCCTGCGAGCCGGAACGTGCCTCGCGAGACAAGCGTTGGCCTGAATGCGGGGCGCGGAGTCCCATGCGAGTCGGAGGGGCGAAGCTCCAGTCCATTGCTTAGCCCAGGTCAAGCGTAGCGAGCTCCGCGAGCGAAGTGCCGGCCTGGGTTCGGCGTCCACGATAATTCACCGCTAGGACCAACGGTCCGGCAATTTGTCGTCGGGCGATCACTTCACGCCGCCCCCGATACCTCTCAAACGCTCAGCGATTGCGTTTTTAGAACAGCATGTTTTTGCCCGCGAATGACGCGAAGTTTCGCGAATACTCGAGGGCTACTCGCACCAGTGCGAGTTGATATGCGAGTACACCGAAATTGAATCGGGCAACCGCAATGGCCGACCAGAACTTGCCAAAGGCACTCACGCATGCGAGAAAGATTGGCGGGACGTTGGTCATCGCCAAACTGGCTCGATTTGCACGTAACGTTGCGTTCACTGCCACGGAAATGGAACGCGGGACGAACTTCGTGGCGGTTGACAATCCCAGTGCCAATTTTTTGACTATTCATGTTTTGGCAGCGGTAGCGGAAGACGAAACTCGGTGAATTTCGGCAAGGACCAAGGCGGCGTTCGCGGCTTTCAAAGCACGCGGCGGAAGGCTCGGCTCCAACGACCCGAAAACGCGACAGGCGTACGCCGACCTTCTGCCACGCCTTCGCAGTCTCCGACCAGAAGGGAAGTCCTGTCGTGAGAGCGCGAAAGCACTCGATGACGACGGGCACTCGACGCGGTTGCAAGTAGAATCCGATCCAGGTCAAACGAATTCTCGACCGTGATGCGATTGTGAGTTAGACCGCGTTACACCCCCTCCAGCTTTACCACGATGGTGACGTACTGTGCTGCGTGTCATTCGACGACGGAACCCAGATATTCTGGCACGATGATTCGCCGGTAGTCATCGCGTTTGCTGGAATCGAACCTGAGATGTAGGAGGGCTTCACGTTTTTTGAGATTGACAGCCTGCTCGCTGATCTCACAAGACTGTACGAGCTATCCGAATGAAGGATGGACGCGGTGCGAGAGCACCGCGTCCGGATGATCTTAGGAGTCAAGTGATCCCGATTTCACGCGAGAACACCACATCTTGCTGAACTCAAATTTGTGTGGTCCAGGACCTCACTGGCTCCTCGGTTTTCCAATCTTTGGTTCGACCATACTCAGTGGGTGTATACCATCGGGACGGGAAATGAATAGGTGACTCATTCCCTCATGGCGCGAGCCACCTATCCCACATTAGCCGTCACTGGACGGTTCATCGACCATGGCGGACCAGGTACGAAAGCGACACAGCACGTGTTGTCTTGGGAATGCTGGCAACGAGTACGGTGGAAAACATGAGTGGATTTCGGAACGTGCGTGTTGGTGGCGAGTGAACTCGCCAGTGAAGAATATTTACTATCGAGCAGAATTCATGGCGTGAAAAGGATAATGCAATTTGGTAACGCTGCCTTAAATTGCTGGACGCCGTCGCGGGTCACCTTTGTTTCACGCACTTCTAGCTTTTCCAACTTCGTGCATTGGTGAAGTCCGGCGAGTCCTCTGTCGGTAACATTGCACCCCCACATACGCAGGTGTGTCAAATTTGGCAAAGTCGACAGAGCGATTGCGGCTTCGTCATCGACATTCGTATTTCCTAATATAACAGTCCGTAACGTCTTCTTCTGAGCCAAATGGTTGACACCGTTGTTCGTTAGTTGCCTGCATGAATGCAATTTTAAATACGAAAGTCGAGGGAAGTTGGCTGCGATAGTTTCGCATCCTCGATCGGATATCCGTGTTCCTGAAATATCGAGGTGCTCGAGCTTTGATAGTCCTGTCAGCAGTTGCAAGCCGTGGTCGTCCAAGGGAGTTTCGCCCAGTCGTAGGTCTTTAATTGTGTCGAGTTTGCAAAGCAGATCGAAATGGCGTTTGGTCATCGGCTTGCCGTGCCACTCAAAGGACAGGAGCTTCCCATCATCGTCAAATGAAACCCCGTTTGCAAAAGCGAATAGAGATATCGCAATGCTATTCACACGGAATCCAAGTTGCTTTCCAGCGATGATGCCCTGGGCAAACGCAATCGAGCGTGCTGATTCTTCCCGCTGACCTTTTCGACGCGTGCTACCTGATACGATACCCAGGTATTCGTCTGTTTCCAAATCCGTAACTTGTAGTTGAACTTGACAAGTGACGCCTTTCGCCAGCATGTCGACTGAGACAAGGACATCAGCTTTAGCGTTCTTGGCAATCTCAATGTCGGGCACTTCGCGTACATCGACTTGTCGTTCGTCTGCAATCGATTGCCGCATTCGTTCCGTTTGCTTTTTCGACACGACGTTGAAACCGTATCGGACTAATTCGGCGATGAGTTGAGCATGGAGAAAATTGGCGTCATCGGTTAGGGAATCGGCATCAGCGGTTGGCTTCCATCGAGGCGGTGCGAGAACGATTCGTTTGGTTTGCTGCTCGATCTCGACTTGCCGCTTCGTTGCGAAGGCGTCTATCACCTTTTGAGCATCTTCGTTGAGTGGCTCTGGGAAATTGACTTTACTTAGCCGTTCGGAAACGACCGTCAATGGGATCGCGTTGCCGAGTTGTTCACGGATAATACCCAACACTTCATCGCTAGTCGGATCGACGATCGTTTCGGGAACTCCGAGTAAGACACAACGACGGCCGGTTTCAACGCCGTCATCCGAACCGCGATTCACAAAGACTCCTTTCTCGGAGTTATGGACGATGGTGGCTTCAAGTCGTCCAGTCTTCAGTATCTTGCCCAGTTTCCACGCTGCGTATGAAGCAAATGGGACGTACTCATCGGCCAGTACTTCTTCGATATCGCCGACTTTTATTTCGATGGCCTTCTTTTCAAGGCTGACCGTCGTCGCGGCTGAAATGTCGAAGATTGACAACTCGTCCTTGCTTTCGTCGATGAGTGGGCCAAAGTATTTGTCCCCTGTCCGAGTATGGATTCGGACCATATTCGGCGCGGCGGCTTGGAGGCTCTCCGGTAATACGAAGAAGGGTGTGATAGCGCACAATAACGCGAGAACAACGAATCGCAAATGTGTTTTGGACATCGAGCTTTGGCTTCAAAGGGGCTTTTTGCTTGTAGTTTATGCCCCCCCATTAGAACCGGTGGTCGGCAAGCCATCAAGTATTCCGTTTGGGACTGTTCCAGCACGGACTTCACGCCCTCGCTTTAGTTACCAGCGAGAGCGATGGATAAATCAGTTCACGTAGACGAGTACGAAGAGATCCCGTGTTAGCAGTGTCAGGGCCCTCTAATCGGTTGACATCACCCGAATGAATTTGGCCATCAGGCCGTGGATTTCACAGCTACACCTGAGCAAGATGAAACGGGGCAAATTTGGGCTTAACGTCATTCCGACGCGAGAGAACTGATTTGTAGTACGGAGCTCTCCGCCCCATTTTATGTCAGATCTAGACGTACTGCTTAAGAGACACTAGGCACCAGCGTCTCGTCTCGTCCCGTCCCTGGAGCAGTTCCACCTCGGTTCACGAAGTCACGGAGGAAGAGGTCTCGGCTGACAATGATCGCGACCGCCGCGAAGCCGATCGGACGCTAGGGCTGAAACAACCAGTCGCGAGTTTCGGCATGCAATTTCAATTTCTTTGCTCGTTTTTCGATCTGCTTGCGGCCGTGCCCTGAGAAATCGATCAACACGTGCTCGGGAAACGATTCAGGGTCTGAAGTAACCTTCAGATCCAATGCTTCGCATTCGCTGACGCTTACTCCCAACGCGCCATCGGAGACATGTCCGAGCGATTCGGTGTAGTGCTTCCAAGCCGACTTGGCATCGATCTGGTCGCCGTCGTAAGTCGAAAGCATGTCTTCATCTTTGGGCGTCGGGCGAAAAGCTTGTGAAGTGATTCTACCGTCCTGAACAAAGGAGGGATGGATCTGCCGAATCAGCGTTGTGGAGGAATTCACGCGTCGGAGTCTCCAGGTACGAGCTGAGTTAATTGGTCGGCAAGCCATTTCCAACCGTCAAGCGATGACAAGTCGATTTCGTGTTCGCTCTCCTCGTCGTTACTCTGGTTGAGTGCATGCCAATAAGCCGACTTCGATTTCAGATCGATATCGAGTGTCGCCTCCCATTGGTCGAGACTCCATTCCGCCTGCACGCCCCCTTCGCCTGTGGGATACAAATAAGGAGCGGGTAAACAATCGGAGTAGTTTGCCTCAAATTGGTCGGTCAGCCAGTCCAAGTCATCGGCTTTGGGGGCAATCCCCCTGCCTTCCAACCATCCATTGCTGAGCGACGTGAATTCTTCGAGTCGTGCGCCGACGTCCAAAGGATCGAGCAAGCTGATGTGCTCAACCGATTCAAGTCCATCCAGTCGGTTGCGGCGATTGTATCGACCAACACCATCGATGATCACTCGAACACCATGCCGGAAGCGATGAAACGCGTCTAGGATCGTTTCCCTGTGCTCGGATTGGATGGGGGCTCCAATGATGCGGCCATCGATCAGCCGCAATTGAAATCGGTCCTTCCGTTGATCTGCCTCGCAAACACTTCCCCGCAGCGTGACTTCCTCAGTAAAGCCGCCAGCGGAAGAGGCGGCCAGCGTTAAATAGCGACGCGTTGTTCGATTGATTTGTGCCGGACGTTTGGTGTCCGGGTAGTTCAATTCCAACGCTTCATTGTCCCGCAGGCTGCGGCCGATACGATCGAAATAGGCCAGGTGGCTGTCTAGCAAAATTCCCGCAACCGAGCGTTGATGATGTGCGTTGTCGATCGCCGTTACGACCGACTCTTTTGCTTTGGCGAAGTACTCGCGATGGTCAACGGGAAAGAGTGTCCCTGTCGCCGAAGATACACATAAGACGATTTTGGGAATGGCACTTCCATCGCCGATCTCGGTAACTTTCAACGAAACGTCATCCGCAAACCCTTTGGGAATTCGCTTTCGTTCCGGGTTTTCATTTCGGTAGTGCCATTTAGCAACCTCAACAAGCAGTTCCTCCAGGGCCGACAGGTCTTTCAGTACCTCAAGCGGAATCGAGTGTCCGTTGAAGCGGTCACCGACTAGGCGCGGTTCCAGGAAGTCAATGTTTTGGGCCATTGGAACTGAGTGCAGGTGTTTCGGCAAAGGATGCGGAGTGCGTCCGGCTTACGCTGATTGTACGCGATTGGTTCGGTCGGAGATACGTCACGCGAGGGCTAGCGCAAGTGTCGTTACCCGAGCCATCGGCTTGATAAAACGCGACAACCACGCGTGCGCAACGGGTTAAACCGTCGAAGTTCAGAACTGCCTAGCTGCCCTGCGTTTCCAAGTGAGTGCAGTTGTTCTTAAGGGCGTTGCGTTGGCAGGCATTTGGTCCTGACGAGCCCCACTTACGTGTTTGTTCGTTTCTTCGGTGCCGGAAATGTATTCGGTTACGAACACTCCGCCTCGCGTGTGGTACGAACTTTCATCCACGGCGTTGAGCTCGAGCTTGTCGTGAACGAAAGGATTCAGGAATGCATGACGGAAATGCGAATGTTCACTGCGTCGAAGTCAGCTGAGCTAAAATGTCCGATCATGCGTTTGATGCAGATCGAGGAGCAGCTGGGGAAGCATTTGGGCAAAGCTTGCTCGGTAGTCTTTGCATCTAGTTTTTCGCGTGCTGTGTTAGCTGTCCTTCTCGTAGGGGCGAGGTTAGCAACCTTCTGCCTGTTGGCGTGGCTGTTCCCGTCTGCGGGACGGGGCGGCTGGCGGCTGCATTGAGGATCTGCAACATTCTTGGAGGCCTGAAATGACTCGAAAACGTAAGCCGCGTCGACGGATGGTCTATTCGACGACAGCAGGATTCAATGATGGCTCGGTCATCGCATGCGGTCCCGAACGCAAACCTTCTGCCAAGCGAATGAAGGAGGACGGCATTTTCATTGACGACGATGGCGTCTTCAAGGAATCGCACTACTCTGCATCGTATTGGAAGACTTGGGACGTTGAGCAACGCGTCAAAGCGGTGACCATCTTGGCAAACCGGCTGAATACTCGCCGAGCTATTCGTGAATTGGTGCTTCCAGAAATCGCCGGGATTGCCGCGACGTTGGATCGGATCGAAAGGCGACTCGACGCAATTGAACGTTCGGTTGACGGCGGTAAGTCGTCGCAAGGGGCTGCGGAATAGCGGCATCAATGCGCCCCCAATCGCGATGGTTGCTGTTCCAAGAGCCGGGACAACGTCGCCGGTCCACTGCTTCTTCGGCCGTTGTGGATGCAATCAGGCCGGGGCTCGTTTGCGGACCATGGACGACGCAGGTCGGTTGGCCGTGATGTGAAAGGAGCCACTTGCATCACACCATCATCGAATGCAAGGGATTGGGAATGTAGGGCGGGTAGACGCCGAGTGGGCTAAATCGACACCGGGTTGGCGTTGTTGCCCGGGTGCGCGAATCTACCGCTCCGACTCTAGGCGATCGACCGTCCGTTGCGAGATATCGCTCGACACGCGACAGAGTGCATCGATATGGCTTAAGGACACCGCACCGGTGGCAATAAAGCACTTTACAACGACCATGAAAGAGACATTCGGCCGAGCGGTCCAAGTGAGGGCTGTGGGCAACGAGAAAAGCATCCCAGGAAACAACCCGCGAAGTATCGCAAACAGGCAATCACGAGCCATCACCGGATCGGTGCGGATACGAAAAAAGCCCGCCAAACACTAAGTTTAACGGGCCTTTGATTGCTGGTGATCTTGTCACCAAGTACCGAAGGTGGGACTCGAACCCACACTGGATTGCTCCAACTGGATTTTGAATCCACGCTCGGTGTATTGGACCTGAGCTGGCAAAGCAATGCAAACCCAAGCTTTTGCGGGGTCAGCGTCGCAACTCACGTTGTAATAGGATTGTAGGCATATTGCGACTTTATTGCCAATACTGCCACTGATCTGCCACTGATTTTTCTCGTTGGACATGGGGGGGCACCATTAGCGATCAAGTCTACTCTTCAGTTCAAAATTATTTGATGAGATCGTCACCATCTCCTGGGCGTTTCCGGCCTCGGCATGGCTGTGAGGAAACGAATCACGAATCAGCTAGGCGAAGTTCAAGTGCTTAAGTGCGGGCATACGGCGACATCGGTAGCCGATCGAATGTCGCCCACCGGCGCGGTCATGCTGTATCGGTGGTTTCACGAGTAGCTGTGGCATAACGGTCCGAGCGCCTCGTCGTTAGACGGGCTGGCCAAAGAGTTCGATACAGGACTTCGGCACGCAGAGTCCAAGCTTCAAATTTCAAAGCGGAATTGCCTATTTTGCAGTCGAGGCGATTGCAAAATCGTCTTGTCGCTGCGGCTGAAGCTACGATTCGACCAACGCTTCGGCATACGACGTCCACCTGCTGAGTCTTTCGAGCGCAGGCGAACGCAAGTCCGCCTAGCACGCCTGCCAACGGTCCTGATGCTCATAAGAAAATTTTGGCTAATGCTGCCAACTCGCAGTCTGCGAATCAAGCGTCAGCGCAATCACATCCACAACTAGCCCTGCAAATTAGGCAAGAGCTACATTTGAGCCTGCGGCGAAGTGTGAGTGCTGAATGTCGGTAAGCAGAACTAACTGTTCAGGGCACGGATCATGACGCACCTCCAAGTAAAGGATTGGTTCGCACCAGAAAACTATTTGACCAGCGAATGGGGGGGCTGGCCGCCATGCGCAACACGCATGGCTCGAATGGTTTACGGCAGGAAACCGTGATCGTAATAGACATCATTCACAGAAACGCAATAGTAGGTAGTGTTTGTAAAACGCACCATCTAAGCACGACTTCGCTCACTGTTGGCAAGCCCAAGCCACCTCTGACGTGCAAGCTTTCCAGTTTCAGCTAATTGTTGTGCCAAAGGCAGTCTGAAACCGTACTGGGATGCACTCGAAATCACTCTATCAACGATAGACGGAAGTACCGTTTTAGTAAGGGCGGGTCCATGTGCCTGTAACCATCCGTGCGCAATGTATTCAGCTGTTAGTCTGGAATTGCACATTTCGTTGGCGCGTTGGAACCCAGCATTAAGATCTTCGAAGGCCGTTTCAGGGATGGTAAACCTCATCTGACCATCTCTCCAGTGTGGAGTGAAACCCAACAGAACACCCGAGTATTGTGGGTCTGTTAGGTCACCTGAAACATCTTCGCCTTTGAGACTCATTCCATGTCGCTCCAGAATTTCTCCGGTTGCATGGAGTAGTCTCGATCCCTCACTCTCGCTGTTTGCCAAAATAGGCAGGTTGTCGTAGTAACGAAACCTCAGCGGGTCTCCCAGGTATTGTGCTCCAAGCACAACATCCAGGTTGCGATAGAGGAACGCCTCTACCACGGACGGTGCCAACGGCGAACCTTGGTCAACCCCGTCCTGTTTACCGCAACCATCATGGCCACGGATGATTTGAATGACAAGCCAGACGAGATCGTCGGCGTGATAAAAGTCTCGGCAGAATGCTTCAATCGCCGGTGTTGTCGGAACCGACGGATAGCAATTCCTGATGTCGTCTATGGCTAGCCAATAAGTTTGATGTCGACGTACGTGATTCTCCATTTGAGCGTAAGTTCGCCAAACGTCGCGTCCATAGTTCGGAAAGATTTGCTGAACCCATTGGTTGAGCGTCATCAGTAAAGCCTTTGCGACCACACGATCGATAACCGTTTGGAGAAGCAACTCGCGAAAGCTGCCATTTCCTTTCGGTACGCGCGCAACACGCAATGGTTGCGGACGATAGGTGCGGCGGTTGATCGAATAAGCTGCGGCTCGAAGCGCTTCATTGCGTTCGCCCTTACTGAAGTCGCGAAACGTAAGGCCGTCTACTCCGCTCCCTTGGCCACCTTCGAGTCTAAGTTTTTCCCAGGCCGCTAGCAGATGCGTAAATGTGGCAAATCTGGAAAGCCTGAACTGTCGAGGATCTTGGCACACATAGTGAGTTTGCGAAGTGCGGTTGCGTGCCCCTACATTGCCTCCCAGTGACGGTCGGGATCGTCCACCGCGATACCCAGCCGGGAGTCTTGGGTGTGCAAAAACGTTTGTGATTGATCCACTACCGAATCTGGTCATGACGTCTCCAATGTTCTTGAATGAATCGGAGTGCCCGTCCCTCCTGGCCCGAGTGGGCAACGTCAACAATGTCCTGCTTCTCGAGAGCAAGCTTCCGGTTGCGCGATGCCTGATCAGCCTTAGCGTTAAAGCGATCGCGAAAATCAATAACGAGCATATAGCGAGACACTCCATGCCCCCAAGCAAGCCAAGACAGGGGGATCGTTGGCGAATTTCCGCCAGCAGCCCAGATTAGAATATCGGAGCTGAAATTTGCTTGAGTCATGGCATCTGTCATGATGATCTGAGCCTGCCCATGACAAGCTCTTGCGCGGTCGCGACTGATTCGACGTCGTTTACTTCCAGATAGCCTTGGGAACACCGAATTTTCAGCCGTGATGATTGGCCAGTCACGCAACTTTTGGCCTATTGCAAACGCGTGCTCGATGTCGTCGACAACGATCGAAACGTTGTAGTTTTCACCGACTTCATTTCTGCGTTGTTTAGCAATTTGAGAGATTCTACGGTTTCGTCGTTCGTTATGGATAATTATCTGGTAGCGATTCGCCATTGAGTCATTTATTCGATTCTGCCGGTTGTCAATCCATTCCACGCAAGCGAAGCGTTTCGGCTGATCGGCCGCAATTAGGTCAAGAACGCAAAACCCAAATGCCGCAGAAATATGTGCAGCAAGGTAAGGAGGATGGCATGTTCCTGCTTTCTCGAATGCAAACAGGCGAAATGGTGCGTCGTTTTTGCATAAGGCTGTCCTCATGTCCCTGTCAACGACCTCCGAGGCGTCAAGCAAGATCACAAAGTCAATCGACGATGGTTCAAGCTCGTTGAGCTGAAGAGGAGTGCAACCGATGATTCGGGGAAACGGTTGTGAGTCATCCTCAAACCCGTCCACGGGATTGCCAGCGTGATTAAAGAAAACGAGCGGCGTACGCCCTGTCACGCTTTGTATTTTATCTCTGGCTAGCCTCGCCCTTCGGGTTTTGTCTATTTGTTTGGCGACACTCCGCAAAGCAGACTGATGGTTCGCAAGCATGACGATGCGGGCGTTCGGAAATCGCCTGTTCAGCGCGGCGATCACTCCCGCTCGATGTCGGAGGTTTGCGAGCTTGATAATTCCATGGATGTTGTTCTGAAAGAACTGGCCAAATAGCCTTTTTCTTTCCTCGTCGAAAGACAACGCTGGGGCGCCGGGCGAGGAAAATGGAACGTCATAGATCTCGGGAAACGCTGCCCCGTCCCGAATACCGAGTTGCATATACAAAGCGTCACGGAGACCCACGTTTGGCCTTCGCTCTCCGTTAGGTGGACAAAGGAGTGACTCCATGACTTGCTCTGTGCGGCACCCTGCAGTTTCGTGTGCAACGGTATTGAGCCGTCGCACGTAAAATTGCCCTGAGAGGTTCGCTCGGACCCATTCCGGCGTCATCACAAAACGATGACCATCTCGACGAATTTGCAGACTTTGATGCTGTTCGTCGTCGTATTCGCACGGAGTGTCTTCCATCACAACGTCTCTATTTGGTTGTTATTTACCGATTACCGTTGGCCGGTCAAAAATCTCTGGACTTTCAAGTGCTCGATGCGGTTTGCGCGAGGTCGTGTCGAGTGACGCTCCTCGCATTCAACGCGTTCGATCTCATCGCCCTGCAAAGAAACCAATGGTGCAAGCGCCATTGAAGTTCAAATGAGATGTGTTCTGAGAGGGCCGACTATTGGTAAGATTGTGTATTGATATTGCAGCTGGGTTCATCGCGAATGTCCATTGACCAGATTGAAACACGCCAATACACTGCTCAGTGTGCAGTGTTCGGTTTTAGCAATCAAGTAACCAATCAACAAGTGGGAAAATGTCAAAAGAGATCACTTCCAAGGAGCTGATGGAAAGCGCAGGTAACGTTTCTCGAAATACATTGACCCAATGGTACAAGTGTAAGCTCATTCCTCCACCTGAAGTGCGAGCTCATCCGAGTGGCCGGGGCAAGACAAACTATTGGCCATGGTGGGTTGCACACCGCTGCAAACGTATTAAGAAGCTAAGCGACGAAGGCAGGTCTCGAGCCGAGATTCTAGCCCTAATCGGATCGAACTGGGAATTTGAAGAAGAACAGGCCAAGCTGGAAAAAAAGCGAGAGCGTCGGAGTTTTGCGAAGATTTGCCAGGATACCGAACGTATAAACGCCATTACCGAGATTCGAGAAAGAATAAACGATGAGATACTAGATTGGTCACGGCGATTGGGCAGAGAGGCCCGCGATGTGACGACCCAAACATTTGAACCAAATATGATCAATCAATGTCTCGAAATGATCAACGAAGGTTTCAGGCCAGTGCTTGTGCTGCACGATGAAGGGGTTGCTTTAACATCAGACGTCGCTGTAGCGCATCAAATTACGAACCTCACCAGCCCCAACGAGTCAATTTTGGTCATTCCACTGTCTCGTACTATCGCCCGTTTACTCGACGAAGCTGCCGTGGCTTTTTCGAGAGCTCAGATTTGCCTGCCGGGGACTGTCCGCGATATCGAAGGAGAGAAGATTGTCGAGCGTGATTTTAAACTTGTTGGTGAATGGGGATTCGAAGTGGGGCCGTGAGGGCAATCAAACAAAGATCCAGCCAGAAAAATGCAAAATGCCTGGGTGAAACCCGTGGAAATGCTCAGCGTTTTCCGAAGGCCAACCCCGGTGGAAAGTGCCTCGCCGTGCGAATCTATATTGCCCCGACCATGGTCCCCTGCTTTCTTCAGTCGGGCGAGTCAGGCGTTCTGTTGTGCCGAGCTGCCACCAAACGCAGGCGGTTCAAGTTGACTCGCATTTTTTGAGTCATCCGGCTTAACGTGTCTGCAATTGGGCAGTCCGTTTTGTTGCATTGCGCACTCGTATTTTCGTCGTAGATGCGTGCACTGCGGTATGCGAGATAGCTTACCTGCAGACGATCACTCCGAGCCATATAGATGCTCAGGAAGAGTGGCTCTGCAGTCTTGTTCCGCCATCGTATATCGCCTGCCGCAAAGATCTCTTTAGCATGCGTCCAACTAGGTATTGCTCTGCTGTTGAAAACCCTCGCTGCCGATCTTTTTCACGTTGTCGAGTTGTTCTTTGATGGCCTAGCGATCTGAAGTTGCTTTCAACGATGCTTCAACACGTGGCAGACGCGATGTGCCGATGTTTCCCATACAATTGCCACAGGGATACTGCAAGTTGTCCTATGGCTGCATTGCACCGACTATTGCGTTGGTTGCCAGAGGTCTTTTATTGCGGTGCGCGCCTGTCAATTCTGGACGTGGGGAGCGGCCCAACTACCAAACTCAGCTTAAGTTGGCGCGACTGGTTTGACGGTGTCGATCTTTGCGGTTCTTGTGAGGCCGGTCACGCACGCTTGGTTTGTTCTGAGCTTGGAGAGGGCCTGCGGAGCCGTTTCAATTGTCCATCCTTGCCCCTTTCAGATTTGGAGTGGCGTGTGACGCTCTAATTTCTCCGAGCCACTTTTCTGGCGATATCGATTAGTCAGCAATTATCCGTTCGCCGAATATGGAATTTTGTGAATTGACGACGTTGTGTTAGGCAATCATTCCGGTTGGCGCAACAGAATCTGCCACAGCGAGAACGGACGTTCAGAAAAAAAAAGTAGCTGGATGGAATTTTGCGGATCTAGGTGCAGCTGCATGTGAATCCTGGCGGTTAGAGTTTAAAGGGGACCTCTTTGGCCGGGCGTTCTATCTGGCCTCTCGGGGGCTGAATACGGATTCACTCACGATTCGAGGAGAGAACTGAAAATGTCCAGGAGGTTAAGATGCGTAAAGTTGTGACGCAACTCTCTCCCGGTAAAGGGTTTACGGCAGACTTGTTTGCAAGTGAGGACCTCTGGACTTGCAATAAGTAACACCGTTGGCGGGCCTCAATGGGGCTTCGCGTCGCACGCAACGCCTACCGAAGAGTTCTTGCATGCAAAATGCCGGCTGCTTCACGGGGGAAGCCCGCCGATTTAGCAGAGCTCGCGGGCCTGTGATAGCTAAAAAAAGAGCCCGTTCCGTCACCGACAGGACGGGCTCAAGTGCGTCCAGAGACGCATCGTAGCTCAGCGCCGACCGCACTTACTGCACGGCTTGCGGCTCGCGCGACGACGTGCCGGTGCTGGGCGTGGTGAGCTGCCTCGGGCCCTTTGCAAGCCGTAGATCGTGGCAACGATACAGGCGCCGTAGAGGATCAAATCTTGCATGTTCTGAACCCAATAAAAGGAGTGTTACCCTAGTGCTTTGTCAGCCTTAGGAATTGGGGTTTCCTGAATTGGAAGAATCCGGGAGTTTGTGGGTCGATTGCCCCACGAGTCACGGAGGATTCGATGATTAAGAAGTATATCGTTCGGCTTTCGGATACAGAACGGGAAGAACTGAAGGCGATTGTAAAGAAGCTGAAAGGCTCCTCGCAGAAGGTACGGCGGGCGATGATCCTTCTCAAAGCTGACACGGAAGGACCTGGCTGGAGCGACGCCAAAATCGCGGAAGCTTTGGCGTGTCGGATTCAGACCGTGGAGAATCTTCGCAAACGTTTGGTGACCGAAGGGTTCGATACGGCGCTGCACGGGAAACCGCGTTTGAGCGCCCCGCGAGAGAAGACGCTTGACGGAAAGCAAGAAGCGAAAGTGATCGCCTTGCGGTTGGGGAAACCTCACAAAGGGTTCGCGAGTTGGTCGCTGCGTCTGTTGGCAGACCACGTGGTAGAACTGGGGATCGTGGACTCGATCAGCTACGAAACCGTTCGCCAAACGCTTAAAAAAACGGCATGACCAATCGCAAGATCCAGTATTGGGTGATTCCACCCGACGCCGACTCCGAATTTGTAGCGTGCATGGAAGAAGTCCTAGATACCTACGAAGAACCGTATGATTCGGACTATCCCGTGGTGTGCATGGACGAACAGCCGGTCCAGCTTCACAAAGAGACGCGAACGCCGATCCCGGCGACCCGCAATCATGCTCGACGCGTCGATTACGAGTATGAACGGTGCGGAACCGCCAGCGTGTTCATGTTCACCGAGCCGCTGGCCGGATGGAGAGAAGTCACCGTGCGTCCAAAGCGAACCAAGGTCGATTGGGCCATCGAAATGGAGGCACTGCTGACGACACGCTACAAAAAGGCGAAGAAGATCATCCTGGTATGTGACAATCTCAATACCCACACCAAAGGCGCCTTCTACGAGGCCTTTAAGCCAGAAAAAGCCCGTGCCTTGGTTCGTCGCATCGAGTTCCGTTACACACCCAAGCATGGAAGTTGGCTCAACGCGGCTGAGAACGAACTCAGTTCAATGACGCGGCAGTGTATCAACGGTCGTCGATTCGCGACGATTGCGCCGCTGAGAAAGGAAACACAGGCGTGGTCCTCACACTCAAACAGAAGACAGCGTGGCGTTGACTGGCAATTCCAAGTCAAAGATGCGAGAACAAAACTAAAATCCCTCTACCCCAAAATCAAAGCCTGACAAAGCACTAGCCTGTCGAGCACGTTTGCGCACCAGATAACGACGGGTGCGGCCACGATCCAGGCTGTCATCGGAGCCCATCCGCCACCTGCGAGCGAGGTGGCTAGGGCAGCAACCCCCAGCCACATGAGGAACTGGAGCGATCCTTGAAGTTGATTGTTCATGGCTTCCTTGAGGTTGTATGACCCACATCGGCTGACGGTGTGGGAAGGGAGAGGGACGGCACATGTGGCCGCCACGGGGATCGGTCGTTAGACCGACAAGAGGTTGCTTTTCAGCCTGTCGATCAGTTCCGATGCTTGGCTGATAGAGAGTGCGGCGGTCGAGGAAACAGCAAACTCGTCGTGAAGAATGGGGTTAAGGTCGATCCCCTGGCGTTTGGCCATGGTCTTGATCGCTCCAACCTGCTTTTCGGTTGCCAGCCGAGGGCCTGAGCGATGGTTTGCCGCGAATCCCCTCTGGCCGGGGGATGCGGATCGTGCCAAGTCGCCGCCCGAACTACCAGCCAGTCGGACGACCGAATCGCATTGCTGTGCTGTGTGCACCAATTGCGACAGAGCTTGCTGATCGAACGATTCGATTTCAATGTCAGCTTTGCATGTAACGGAATTGGATTGTGGCGTCGGCTGGCCGACTACAGTGATCGTCAATTTCATCGAATGAACTTCCAATGGATAAGCGGAGGTGAAAGGGATGGGGAAACAACGTTTGCTTAAGACGCCACCCATTCGCTCCGACTCCATGCGGCGCCTGTTACGGCCGCAGGGTCGTGCGATGAGTAGCGGATGGTGTCATCGAACGGATCGTGAATCCGAACCATGGATTCGTACTCTCTGAGCCACGCTTCGTGCAAAGAACCGCTGAATGGTCGGGCGAAGTCGATGGCTACCTTGAGTTCCTGTTCGCAGCGTGGACCGACACTGGCGACCAGTTTTGCTTTCGTCTCGTCACCTCGAGCGAGCACACTGTGGGTCCGCCAATTGAACGCTGCATTCAGCTGATCGGTCAGTGCACCGGCGGTCTCGCGAACAGGAGTTTCTGCACGAGGCTTTAACTCGATCCAATGGTGATACGAGGACGATGAGGAACTGCTCGCACGCTGGGCCAGTTCTTGCAGCGTCGAAAGTTCTTCATCGGTCAATTCAATTGCTGACGGCGTGCAGACCTGGCACGGAAGGGCAACGTCGACCAGACGCATCGGATCGCCAGTCGCCGCGACACCAAAGGCACCAACGCATGTTTCACCTGCATCGCGAAAGAAAAGCAGCTTGGCCATGCAGTAGGGGGTGAACGTTAAACAGGGCTGGTGGTTGAGAAATTCATCAGCCGTGTCTCTTTTCTTTGGATAGGCGATCATGAGTCAGCTTCCCGGTGAATTGTTTTGAGTAGGTGACGTTGTTCCGCCGGCGGCCACGGCGGAAATATCGACAACCAGCGACACGCTGGACGTGCCGCTGGCGGTAAATAACAACGCCCAGTCGGTAGACGGATTTAGTGGGTTGCGAAGTCGATGAATTCGTCTTCATTACACGCCTCTTGCTGCGTTTGGAACTCGTCCCAGTCGATGACGTGGGGGCCGAGAAGTTCGGCATCGGGGTCGTTGATCGTTTCGGATGGATCTGCGACCAAAAAGCCGAGCCGTTTGACGGTAGCGATTGTCTCGCCCGTGACACGTGAGATATCTCGATAAAGATCTGCCTGTAACATGTGTGTTCTCCAATGCTTGGAAGTGAAAACGAAAAAAGCCCGTATCGGATGGCACAACGCCATCCTGTACGGGCTTAGGGAAACCTGAAATGCAAGTGACTCAGTCGAGGTTCGACAGGAGCCAGTTCTCATGAAGCCAAGCAACCTCCGCTGCCAGGGCTTCGCTTCGGTTGTCGAACGGTCCCAGCAACGGGCCATCGACGGGGGAAAGGTCGGCCATCCATTGACCTTCCTGGTTAGGCTCGACGTGCGAGCCACGTTGAATATCGAGCGTGCCGATGGAAGCGAGGTTTATCGTTTCCCCGTACACGCTCTTCACGCGACCAGAAGCCGTCACCACGATTTGCATGATCGTCACCGAGGGCGTCGCAGGATATTGCGGCGGGGACGGTCGACCATCATCCCATCGAGCGATGACTGAACCGCAGCCAGCTGGCTGCTGATGCGCTGCCGAAGCGTATCGTTGTCGCGAAGTGTTTGAGGTGCCACGCCGTCGATGACTTGGCGGGCACGTTCCACGACCTGCTCAAGTTCTTCGTTGGAACCGATGTTCAAACGTTTGAATCGCTCGAAGAACTCGGTCAGGTTATCGATCGCTGAATCGCGAAATACTTTAGGTGTGCCATCAGCTGCCCCCGCCAGCCGTTCGGCAAGGTGTTCGACCATCCTGCTGAGTTCCTCCGTGAACGCGATCTCGGCCAGCTGTACCGCTTCGTCGAACCGCGACTTTACGCGGTCGCACTCTTCCTGGTAAAGCTGTGGATTGAGGCGTCGCAAGTACTCTGGCGGCTCAACGCTGGGGAAGTCCCAGCCGATCTCGAACAGGCCCCGAAGCGTTGTCGGATAATCGCTCTCGTTAAAGAGATCCCCCAGCCGGTTGCGTGCCTCGTATTTCAGTTCGTCAAAGCGAGCATCGAGCGCCTCGACCGCTTCGGCCAACTGCGATTGAAACTGCAACATCCGCACATTGATTTCATCGAGCGTCCCTTGCGGAACCAACCGAATTCCGGATTCGGGATAAGGCAGACTCGTTCCTTTGAAAAAGGAATTCACCTGCGTGCGGACTGCGGTCACGGCTCGAAAGCTCGGATCGCCGGTGTCGATAAGCTTTTTTCCGGCGCTGAGATACTTTCCCTCCGCATGGAATGTATCGGCCGCTTGAGCTTTCTGCTCACGAGACAGCGACTTGCGAGTTCCGAACCAGGTGTACGAAATCCGCATTGCTGCCATCGTGGCTCGCAGCTGATGTCCGTGATTCGATTGCGTCACCTGGGATGGAGGCTCTTCTGTAAGTGTTTGCATTGAAATCTCTTTTAAGTTCAGTGTCGGGGGAAAACGAAAAAAGGCCCGTTCCGTATGGAATGGGCCTATTGGGTTTGGATCGCGAAACTGAGCGAACATTGCGTCGACGCGGGACGCTCAGCTATTCAGTTGCTGTCTGATAGATCGAGCTTGAAATTTCATCAACTTCTGGCATCCAGCCTTCAAGCCGACTTGGTGTCGACAGGTATCTCGCTTCGACGATGTGCTCGGGAAACTCATGGCATTCCACCAACACGTCGATATTCGAAGGGCCGGCGGCGTAGGTGAACTTCTGCCGAGTCAGAGGGTGCCCGTTGATGCTGGTCACCAGCAGTTCGCTAGCTGTTGCATCAGGGACTTCGGCGTGAAAAACAGCGGCAAGGTTTTCAGCATGCTCTCGAAGGATCTGTGCAGCCACATCTTTCCGGGGGCTCACTGCCATTACGAAAAGAAGGTCGCGAGGCGTATCGAGCATCTGTATGGCACCCGGAGCGAGAGGAGATGAATTCTCAGCTTCAAAGCTCTTCGGGCATTGGACGACAAACCCGTCGCTGGTGACTTGGATCGCCTGCCATTCTTGTTGTTGTTTGTTTGAGATATCTCTTGCGGCAGAGAAAACAACACCGACTGCCGCAACCAAAATGAAGCCTACGGCCAATGCGCCTCCGATTCGCCTTAGCTTGGGACTGGCATCTGGTTCAACCCGCGTCGGCAAGACATAGTTCAACACGCGTGCCGAGAACGCGAAGAGAGCAGAAATCAGCATGGCCATCATTGCGATCGATACAACGACACTTGGGAACGGTCCCAAGACCGGGCCGAATACACCGAAGAGACTAATCGCCCAGACCATTCCCAAGATCCCGAACGACAATATGGCATAGCTGAACCAAGGTAGTCGTCGGAGTGAAGTCAGACGTGAGTCGCGCGGCTGATCTGCCGGATCATTTTCCATTGCGATTCCTTCATTGCTTGAGTTTTAGAATTTGTGAAACAGCCAACCTGATCCAGTGATGTCGCATACCACAGGTAGACTCTTCACACTTAGGGTTAACACAGACAGCCACGCGGTCCTTCGAATGCCCGCAGTGGTTTGCTCCTGAGCACGAAAACGGCTTGCGGTAGCAAACCAACGGACCGGCCCCGCGTTATGTGCATAGTTTAACTTGGCGGGCGCAGGGGCGGCCCCTTTGGCGGTGTTTTTTAGCCAAATCAGCCCCTTTGGGCTTGGCGGGTGCAGGGGAACCTCGCGATCAGTTGGCGGATGGATCGGTCCGAGCGACGCGGCGACGGCTGGAGGACTGTCGGCTGCTGTGTTGATAGAGTCCCGTCTTGTCCGCATCTAAACATCGTCCTGAAGCCCATTTGCGGAGCGACTCAACCGATTCAGCTGATGTCACCGCAACGGGAACGACATTCAATGCAGCTTGTACGATGGGCAGGTCCAGCAGCGCAGCAAGACGGCAACATGCCCGGATTTCCGCACCCGTCCAATTGGCATCGGACGGCTTCTTCTGGTTGGCGTCCAAACCGAACAGCTCCAGGTACATCGACCAGATCGTGTCCTTTTCCGTGCGACCTGGCAGGTCCAAAAAGAACACACCATCGAAGCGTTCCGAACGGCTGAACTCAGCAGGCAACCTTGATGCATCATTGCTCGTGCAAACGACGAACACATCGCTCTCATGGTCATTGAGCCATTGAAGGAACGTACCGAACATCCGCGCCGACACGCCACTGTCATTGGATCCCGAACCGCTGACGCCGCTGAACGCTTTTTCAACCTCATCGATCATCAGTACGCAGGGAGCCATCGCATCGACGATCTGTAGCGCCGTCCGAGTCCGTTCCTCCGACTGCCCAACGAGCGAACCCATCAGACTGCCGATGTCCATCTGCAGCACGGGCCTTCTTGTTTCTCGTCCCAGGGCTTTGCAGAAGTGCGATTTCCCACACCCCGGCGGCGACAAGAGCATCACGCCTCGAGGTCGCTTTCGTGGCATATCGCGGCTCCGTTGAAGCAACGCACGCTTCGTGAAACTCTTGAGCGCGGACAGTCCGCCGAGTTTGCTGAAGTCGTCATCACCGCGATAAAGCTGAAGCAGTCCACTCTTGGTAAGTGCCTGGCATTTCTTCGACCACATCGTTTCAGCCGTCAAACGGCCTTCGCGAACGAGCGACAACGCAAACGCATTCTCCGCCTCGAACCGAGTAAGACCTGAAGCGGCATCAAGAACGCGGTCGAGCGATTCACCACTTGGCAATTCACCTACTTCCGTCGCGACGGCTTGAGCGATCGACGCCAGTTGTTCGCGATCGGGCAGATCGTGATCGACAACCACAAACAACTTTTCGAGTTCAACCGGCAGCTGCACCACCGGTGCCAGAACAACCAGGATCGTCCGCGCCTGTTTGCCCGACAGAACCTGTTGAGCAAGCGATTGAACGATTTCCGGAGACTGCATGAACCGATGGAAGTTCTCCAGGACCAGCAGCGTTGTTCCATCGACATCCGCAATCGCTTTCGCCGACCGGATCGCCGCGAGAGGATCGTTTGCGTCGACACTGAGCGGTTCGCCGCCACAATGCAAACCGGATGCAATGTTCCAATTCGCCACTCGCCAGCCTTCCTGCCGGCACATCTGAGTCATCTCCAAAATCGCATCGTGGTGTTCATGCGATTGAATCCAGATCCCTGTGAAGCACGCGCGGACGTACTCCTGCAATCGCTGCGTTAGCGACATAGCATCTCCCTTTTGTGTGCGGTAAATAAGAACCGAGCAACGGCACCGTCAGCAGGTCATCCCTGCGACGTGCGCTGCTGCTCCGACACGGACGATTGGTGGAACTCCGCTTTCAGATGCTCGCCTTGTCGCGAGCCAAGAGCCTGTTCCATGAAGTGGCTCGCTTGTTGGCATTCGCTGCCAACGAAGCCTTTCGTTTCGACACGGCTTTGCCCGTCAGCTGTCACGATGATCTCGATCGTTTTCAAGATGCACCTCCGACATTAACGGTCAGCTTGATCGAACCATCTTCGAGCGACTGTTCAGTCACCGAATGGCCATTCTTGCGAGCTTCCAGCGTCGCCTTCTCGACCGCGTAGGCTTGCAGAAACTGATCGAGCTTTGCCCGGTCGCCCCAGCGGCCTTCGAAGTTGTCGAATTCAACGCTACCGGTGTTTACATCGCAAACCACCGGATACCGCCACTTCGTCAACTGAACGATCCAGCCCGACTTCGAATCTGAAAACAGCTTGGCCAGACCAAACGTCGGCGGCTGCAAAGCCAACCGACCACAAGCGGCACGAATCGCAACCGGATCACGAACCTGAGTCTGCACCGAAACAACGTGCGACATCAAAGAACTCCTTGACGGAGACATCGAAAGGCCAGCACGACTGCCACACGCAACCGCTGAAAGCTAGGCCATCCCATCAAGGTATATGACGCAAAAACGCTTCGGATTTAGCCTAACGATTTCGTCCATTTTTGCTTGTAGCAAGCAGGATTTACATCGGCGATACTGTGGATGCAGGGATCAAACGCTGAATCTAGGAACCGTTTTGACAGTCTTCGTTCGTCGAGGTGAATGGCATGGCTGATGAGTTCTTGATCGTGAAAAGACGCGAACTGTTCGACCAAGTATGGTCGGCGCCGATGACGAAGATTGCCCCCAAGTATGGCCTTTCCGGTGTCGGCTTGGCAAAAGTGTGCAAGAAACACAAGATCCCGAAACCGCCTGTCGGACACTGGGCAAAATTAGAACACGGAAAAGGCTCACCCCAGCCAGAGTTGCCGGAACTCAACGATACAGATCTTGAAGAGATCCGCTTTTTTCGAGCAGGCTTTGAGCCGGTCACAAAACACGTGGACGCAGTAGCGACCACTCCAGAAATTGTCGTGAAGGATGACCTGCGAAATCCGCACCGTCTTGTCGACCAAGCAAGGGAAAAGCTTCGTAGCGAGACTGCAGGCTACCGTGGCTTGGTTTCCGTTGGATCGCAATGCTGCCTGGACATCTCGGTAACAAAGAAATCTCTGACCCGCGCATTGCGTATTCTGGAGGCCTTGATCAGATATTGGGAATCCGTTGGCGGTTGTGTAAGTGCTGGCGATCCTGGAACTAGGTTTGCACGCGACGAAGACGGCGTATCCATTTCGATCAGTGAGCAGATCGTTCGACACGAGAAACCCAGAAAGGATCGTTACTTTAAGGAGTACACATACGAGGCAACCGGCAAATTAACGCTGAGCATCGACGAATGGGGCGAAGGATTGCGAAAGAGCTGGTCTGACGGAAAGGTCCAGCGGCTCGAAAGTGTCCTGGGAAATGTCGCTGTAGCACTGGAAAAATGGGTGCTTCATGAGCGTGAACGTCGACTAGACAGGCAATGCGAAGAAAGGCAGGAGCGGGAAGCCATGAAGACTCGCGAGGCCAAGAAAGCATCTGCAGAGCTTGAGTCCGAGCGAATTAAGAACTTGGAAGCCTGTGCAAACGACTGGGGCCGTGCGGGGCAGATCCGCGACTACCTTGCCGATCTTGATGGCAAGATAGCCTCTCAAACGATTAAGCCGATTGATCCTGAGTCGTTTGCAAAATGGATGCCATGGGCACAATGGTACGCTGACTCAATCTGCCCTATTACGCCGACACCTCCACGCCCCGAAACAGATGAACCAATTGCTCGCATAAACAAATCGACTGAACATCTCGACCTCACCGCAAAGACGCGACAAAGATTAAAGCAAGGCCAGGTCTCTGACACTGACGAACTAGCGGAGCTTACAAAGCATCAGCTTGAGGAGCGTTGCGGGGGCCGATACTCGAACATGTACCGTGAGGTCACTCGTGTTCTAGAGGGGGTCGGTTACGACATCAGTGCCCGCTCTAGGTGGTAGCTCCGAGCGAACCATCTTTCGCAGCTTGAAAATACGGGAAGTTGCGGAGAACCGTAGCTACCGAAGAACTGATCCCTTGGCTGTACCTCAAAGGTATCTCCACGGGTGATTTGGGCGAAACGCTTCAATCGCTCGTGGGCGAGCGGCTGCTGGCCTGAGCGCGAACGCCGAATATCGTCTCAAAGAGCAGTGGTGCAGCGAGTACGACGACTGGAACAAACGCGATCTCTCGGGTAAGCAATATGTTTACCTCTGGGCTGATGGCATTCACGCGAAGGTCCGCCTGGGAGAAGTGCTTGCTGGTGCTAATGGGAGCAACTCTCGATGGAAAAAAGGAGTTGATCGCCGTGTTAGACTGGAAGGCCCCCGTTTTTGATCCAAGTGTTATGAGGGTAAGGATTGGGGAACAGGTTTGGTTTCGCTGTGCTGATGGAGCGGAGTTTGCGCAGCAAACGTAGCGGAATCAGCACAGCGACGCGCGAACTCATCTGGGGGAGGACACCGAGTGAACTGTGCGGCCGATAGACGTTTTAGTCCTCTCGCCAGGCCGAAGCGTGGGCACGAGCGTGACGCACGCTGTCAAACTCTTCCATGTTCAATAACTCATCCCGTAGTCGGCTGTGAAAGCTCTCGGCATATCCGTTCTGCCAAGGACTGCCAGGCTCGATGTACAGCGTGGCGACCTCCAAGGGAGCCAGCCAGTCTTGAATCGCCTTGGCCACAAATTCGGGACCGTTGTCGCTCTGGATCGCTTCCGGAACGCCGTGCATTACAAACAACTCTGCCAAACGGTTGATCACATCTTCACTGGTCATGGTCCGCGAGACATCCAACGTAATGCAGCGACGCGTGTATTCGTCAACGATTGAGGTCACTTCAGCGATTGCCCGTTAGTGGTGTGATCGAAGACGAAGTCCCAGCACCAAACATGATTGGGACGCTGAGCTCGAAGCCAAGAACACGCGTTCTTCGACGTTCCCTTCGCTCGCTTGTTCTTCCGTTTTCGTCGCACTTTCGGGCCCTCTGCTCGCCAGATCCGTTGAATACGCTTGAAGCTCACTCGAAACCCTTCCAATCTCAGCAGGCGAGTCATCTGGCGATAGCCGAACCTGGGACGCTCCCGAGCCAGTTCATGCAATCGCTTCGTCATCATTGTTGGTTCTGCGTACATAACGAACACTGCTCCGCGAGAATCCAACGCCGCGGCAGGCCCGACACTCAGACACGGAGAACCTCCGTCGCAACCGTTCGACGGTTTGCCGCTTATGGGGCGGGCTCAGTCGTTTCCCCGAAGTGCTTCCTTGAGCATCGCCTTGTCGAGCTCTGCCTCAGCAAGAAGACGCTTCAGTCGCGCATTCTCACCCTCAAGTTCCTTGAGCCGTTTGGCTTCCTCGCTCTTCATCCCACCGAATCGATTCTGCCAACGATCGAAGGTGGCTTCACTCACTTCGAGCATTTTCAAGACGTCTTCCATGCTCTTGCCAGCGTTGAGCATCACCTCGGCATCACGAAGTTTCTTGACGATCTGCTCCGGTGTGTGGCGTCTTCGTTTCTTGGTCATCCGAGAATCTCCTTGCTCATCATCGGGCTCTAGATTCTCATACCACCTGGATCAGTTTTTGGAGAGCACTCCAAACCTCCTCGCGACACTTAGGCTGAAAACAAAATCAACGCGAGATTGCCGTCGTTCCCCCGGTGCTACTTGAATTCACTCAGCGCTATCCGCCTGAGGTTTCAGAAAAGAGGACCGGCAGCCTACCAACAGCACCCTACGTTCACTTTTGCGAAGCCTGAAATAATCACAACTGAAGTCTTTCGATTCAACAGCGAAGAAGTTCCTGTTCCAAGTTCGCAATAGGGTTCCGATCTGTTGGTCACTGAATTTGAATCTGACCGTCCAGTAGCGTCACCGGTATTTGCCCCTCGTTCAATTCCGAACGTAAGTTGCCTTGTTCTGCGATCCAAGAAACGCTAGCAACGCCTGTTCTCTCCGGCACGA
Source organism: Rosistilla oblonga (assembly GCF_007751715.1). Classification (NCBI taxonomy): domain Bacteria; kingdom Pseudomonadati; phylum Planctomycetota; class Planctomycetia; order Pirellulales; family Pirellulaceae; genus Rosistilla; species Rosistilla oblonga. The sequence goes on from NZ_CP036292.1 coordinate 1,786,237, forward strand.
GATCAAAATCGAGGATTAGGAGTTGCCCATTCGTCATTTGAGGCAACTCATTGACGTTGGCAATCGTGACGACGAGTAACCCCTCAGACGTGCTGAAATCTTCGTTGACATCCCAGCTCAACAACCACCCTGTGAGTGCCGTTCCAAGGCGAACTGATGCGGTCTGGCTAGTTGGCCGTTCTCCGGAGTTAAACAGGCTCAAGCGAGTCTTGTCGTATTTGATCGCGAAGTCAATTCCCAGGATGTCCTGGGTTTCCGAAACAACAATTGGAAGTTGGGCCGTCTGTGAAGCAGTGCCACTAACCGTAGCTGATCCGAGCGTCACAACTCTGGCCTCCACCGCTACAACCGTGATTGTGAAATCTTGTTCGATCGTTTCTGCTAATTCACTCAGCGGAGTACGCGTCGCTTGAACAGTAACGGAAAAGGTTTGCCCCACAGAAAGCCCGGTATTGTTCGCCAATACTAATCGATTGTTCGACAACGAGAATCGTCCGTCGGCATCGTTGTTCAAAGCAAATGTGTAATCATCGCCCGAATCGGGATCAACAACGGTCAATACGCCCCCCACGGTAGAGCCAACCGCAGCGTTCAACGAAACATTGGGCGAAGCAAATGTGATACCCGTTGGGGCATCGTTAACAGGGGTGATCGTGATGGTCGCTGTTTGCGTCGTACTTGTATCCTTACCATCATTCTCCGTTCCACCATCATCTCTCGCTCTGATCGTCAACACAGATTGCCCGTAGGCATTGGGGGCCGCTGTGTACTGCAACTCGCCGTTAACAATTTCTGGTTCGCCCCCGGCGGCAAACAGGTTGTTAGTAAAGTTCGTGACCGAAACTGTCACGCTTTGAGATGCTTCATTCGCTGCGCCAGACGCTATCGACGTTACAAAGTTGGGCACCGTTTGAGGACCTGCGTCTTCTTCGCTTGACACGTTCGACGTTACCAATACGGCAGGAGCATCGTTGACAGGGCGGACGGTAATCGAAAACGTGTCGGAGACCGACAGCTCTCCATCAGATGCAGTGACAGTGATTGAAACAGGACCGTCTGCCGATGTGTTGGCGTCAGGTTGAAGTTGAAGAGTCAGGACGCTTCCCGTCACACTGGTCGTAACGATACTAGCTTCCGACGATGTGGCGGTAAACACTAGCGTTGTCCCCGCGTCGGGATCTTGAAAATGAGTGCCGACGTCCAGCGTGCTGATGCTGGAGTCTTCGTTGACTGCCAAATCGGTAAAGGGCGTAATCAAAAGCGGTGCCTCATTGACATTCGTTAGATTCACCGTGATCGTGGTCGGCGTGGAGTTACCCGCCGTATCCGCAGCATTTGCAATAATGGTAAACGTTGGCCGAGACTCGAAATCCAGTTTGCTCGAATTCAACACTCGCAATTGATTGCCATCTGCGATCTCAAAGGTGCCCGTATCGCTATCGGTCAGTGAGTAGGTGATGGGGTCACCTTCTGGATCTGTTGCAAAGAGATTTGCGGCAAGAGTTCCTACTGCAGTGTTCTCTTCAAGCGTGATTTCGGCTGGCATGATAGCACTCGGAGGCATGTTGATCGGCTTACCATCTTCAACATCCGTGATCTTAATTGGCAGCGTTGCGAAGCCGACTCCGCCCAATGAATCCGTTGCTGTCACCGTAATTGAAATCGAATCTCGCGATTCAAAGTCCAGCAGCGAGTTGTTCTTCACGCGAATCTCTGTGCCGACGAGCTCGAAGGTTCCGAGCCCGTCGTTGCTAAGACCGAACGTTAGCGGCGTATTTCCGTCAGGATCAACGGCAGTGACAGCGCCGACGACGCTGCCGACGGCACTATTCTCTGCGACCGAAGCAGGGCTGATTGCGAAACTTACCGGAGCCTTATTGATTGGATTGGATACTGAACCGCCGCCAGAACCTGACAACGCAACGGTTGACGGTAGACTTCGTGAACGAATGCCATCCGCCGTGTCAAAATCACCGCCCTGCTGAATCATTGCAGCGTTAAGATTGCGAAAAGCCTCCTTTGACGAGGAGTTCAAAAACAATCGCTTCGAAACAAACTGCGGTAAGATTGCCAGTTCACCGAAGTCGTACCCCGTACCGTTTGTGTCATCGGGCCAATTTGCGAAGACAACTTGATTATCGCTGACCTGCCCTGCGGGGCTTCCCGCTGATTCTTCGCCATCTTGCCACGCGGACGGTTGTGACTGAGTCAGGGTAAATGAACCGGCACCTATTCCCGTAAATTGATACTTCCCTTCGTCATCAGTGACGGCCTGTAGCGTAAATGGCTGGGCATCGGTTCCCGGGGCAGAACTAGTCCCGGTGAGCGTCATGATGACACCTGGAATCCCCACATCATGAGCAGCAGCATATGTTCCGCTGGCATCTGTATCCAAAAAAACGGTTCCAGCGATCGAACCGCCGTTTGCAAGCATTCGGCGCAACTCGAGACGCTCAACGCTAAATACGCTTCGTTTCGTGAAACGCCTATGCACTCGTTTGCGTTTCAGCAAAGAATTTCTGCCCATATTCTAGTAACCAACCCATTACGTAAACACAGAACCGGTTAACCGTCGTTTCGCCCAGACAAACGCGGGGTAAACCGTTTCATCAGTGGCGCAAGCGATATATTTGTCCGTCCCGAAGTGCAAATGTGCCTCCACTGCGTCACAGGCTTCAGGAAACGCCCCGTTAGATCCTTATTCCGTCCCGTCAAATGCGCCGGAACACACGACGATCTTAACTGCAATGGGGGCTGGCGACACTCCTTAGGTGGGGAAATGCTGGGATTTCGGCAAAATCGAAACAATCGTTAAAACTTACGCAGATTGCCTCACCGGCAAACTTGCTGTTTGCCGACAACTAGCCGTAGGGGCTCGTGCTTCGGCATTGGCCATGAGTATCGCACACCAAGTTCGTTATCCAACCTTGGCCGCCTTTGCTAAAGTTTCGGAAATTATGATGGTTAATCCGCGGCCAAGGTACAAATTCGTCGCCTGGATCATTGCGTTCTCCGCAGCAGTAGTACTGCATGTCAATGTTCACGCTCAGACTCACTGTCGATACGAATCGTCGTGCCGATATCAATCCGGACACAACGAACTCGGTTGTGATGCCGCCCCGCAGTATGAATCCCAATGTTGCAACATGCGACATTGCCAAAATCAAAGTTTTGGTAGCTTTCACGTCTACGGAGAGTTTATCAATTGGTGGGCATCCGATATGGGTGCTCCCTCGTTAGTAACGACTTCTTCCGCAGGTACCGATCGGATCGATGCCGGTGTGATGGGACTCGCGTCCACGTCAACGCTATTCGGTGATGATGTTGTCAGCAGTTCAAGCCAAGGCGGAAGGTTCGGGACGGAATGGCGACTTGATAATCGAAGCGGTTGGAGTATCAATGCAGAGTATCTGTTCCTAGGCGAGAATAATGACCGGTTTTCTGGCTCCAATGCGATTCTTGCACGCCCATTCTTCAACGTTCAAACGAACCAACAAGCGTCGAACCTGATCGCTTTCCCGAACATTGCCACCGGCAGCATTGAAGCCTCCGCCGGAACCAAGTTATCTGCATGGGACGTGCTGGCCATCCGCGACATCGCGCGCAACGCATGTTACGATAGCCAGGTCATGTTTGGCTACCGTGGCTCTCGCCTTGATGAGTTCATTCACGTCAACGATTCATCGACATCTTTAGACGCTGCTTCTGGTGCCGCCGAAGGTACGCGAATCAGGTCGACCGACCGCTTTGATGTCGACAACACTTTCAATGGCTTCACAATCGGAAATCGACTGCGAGCAGTCCTGACTGATCGCATGAGCCTGCAATTGATTACGAAACTTTCGATTGGTAGTGTCGAGTCAAACGCTTACATCGGCGGCCAAACGACAACGACGCCTGCTGGACAGACATCTGTCACGAGCAGTGGCGGCCTGCTAGCGCTGCCGTCCAATATCGGAAGCTACAACGTAAAAAACTTCGCGATGCTTCCGGAACTATCCCTAAATGCAATTTACCAAATGAATCCTTGCTGGGAGTTGCGACTTGGATACACATTGCACTATTGGAGCCAAGCACTTCGTCCCGGTACCGTAATTGACCAAAACGTTAACCCGTCGCAACTTCCGCCCGGCGTGATCAGTGGTGCCGCATTTCCACAGGAACGGCTTACGCTGACGGATTTCTTGGCCCAGGGTATCAACGTCGGCTTGGTCGGCAGGTTTTAGAGTGGTCAATGTCAGTACATCCATCCGGGCAAACCGGTTCAATGTAACCGCGGAATCGAAACCGGCAACAGCCATCGTCGATTCGCCCCATTACTCCAACCAGTTCGTTCGCAAGTCAAACAGAACATCCACTTGCTCACCCCAAATCTCGTCGTCGTTATTGTCAACGACCTCAGCATCCAATGAAAGTTCCTTGATTTCAAGATCGGGGAAGCTTATGGCTTCAGAGCTCGAAGGCACTGCCTTCAACTCTCCCATAGCTGATACCGGCAACTCCGGAGGAATCTCATGCGGGTTCTCCTCCTGCTTTCTGTGGATAGCTTTGATCTCGATACCCGTCAGTTGATCGGCAGTCACTAACGGAGTGCTATCTGGAAATGTCGTTGCCTCTTTTGACAGTCCGGACTCATCACTCACTACAGCTACCTCATTTCTCGACACTCCCACAACCTGTTCTTTTTGTTGCGATTCGATCTGCTCGCCTTCGGTAAGCGCCTCTTTCTCGGCTATCGCATTCAAATTGTTTGCGATGCTCACGAAGCGCGAGTGAAAGGCTGAGTCCAACGCTGACAATCGCCCGTTGCTGGTGAAATCCGCCAACAACACCGGATCGACATTTCCGTAGAATTCAAAACCGGACACGATAATTTTGTCGGTTCCAATGTCGTTTGAGGTTTGTGATCGTCGACTAATCACTTCCATCAACGAAGACGTATCAAGAGCACTCGGTCTTTTGCTCCCATTAAAATCACCGATCAACCCCACTACCACGAGCGCCGAATCCGTTCGTGATCCGACAGCCGCACCCGAGCTACCACTTAGCGAGAGATTGCTCACTTGAACCACACTGGTTACGGCACTTGTTGTAACGATTGGATCGAGTGCTTTCCCGTGAACCCTAACCAGTTCAAAACTCGCAGTCGACGGGATCGCGTCACCCGTCATCACGATCCGAAGCGAACCTGCCGTAACCACTGTCGCTGACTCAATTGTCCAGCCTGTCGCAGTTGTAAGCTTCGGCGCGCCACCTTCCATCGATAGTTCGACGACAGTGGGATCAATCCGTAACGTGAACTCGGCGCGATTCACTCCCGCTGCATTTGTGACCGCGATCGGCATCCCGGCAACAGTTTCGATGTCAATTTTGCCGCCCTGGATTGCGCTAATGTATCGATTCACCGCGAGCTCTGCACCAGGAGCAATCACCATATCGGCTAATTCCAACACCGCACCGCCAGTTTGCACACTGAATGAACGCACGAAGTCGCCCCCTGCCAAACCGTCACCGTCTCCATCGAGCAGCGTTCCTGCTGCATCGATAAACGCATCATCTGCGCTTCTCAGCCGCAGCGTGTACGAATCCGGTTCCAACGGTGATCCAGTCTTCACGAAGGTCAGCGTTCGAGTAGCCGGTTCGTAGTGGACTGAACCGTTGACGACGCCTACGCTAGAACCGACCAGTACCACGTCGGCATAGTTGTCCGGTGCCGCCTTGTCGTCGTACAGGTTTAGCTTCGTCATATCCATCGCACGCGAGAATGTCACACGCACGACACCATCGGAGACGTCGAATGCTTCAATCCCCGACACTTGGCCACGAATTTGAGTCGTCGAACTGGATTTTGTCACCCCAATCAGATTTCCGTCTTGCGTTGCTCCGGTGATCCGCAAGCCGAACTGCTCGCCCGCAGTCACACTTGGAGTCGCAGCAATTAAGATCGAGAACGTCAGTCCATTGGCTCCTGGTGCAAATGACAACTGTTTTACGCCAGCGTCAAATGACACGCCCGTCGTCGCTGCCGCCGCAGTCTGGATAGCCGCAAGAATTGCAGCTTCTGTCACCCGCGTTGTTGCCGATGTCACCTCGATACCAACCAAGATACTGGACGTACCTGCCAGCACTGCGTTGCTCAGATCAATACGATAGGTCGCCGTTTCACCGACACTGATCGTCAATGGCCCCGAGACGCCGACTGAGATCGCATCACTATCCAAGATCGACGTTACCACCGACGAGGGCGTTCCAAGCGTCACGCCTTCCTGTGCGGTCGGCAATGACAATTCCAACTTGAACGTCTCTAACTGCTCCGTCACGCCATCCAGGATCGTTCGCAGGGTTAACGTCAACGACGAATCACCGCCACCGGTAAACGTCAACAAACCACTCGACGCATCAAATGACACACCCACCGCTCCGGCGATCGCCCGCGCCATCGCTGCACTCAACGATTCAACATCCGAGCCATCCGTCGACGCCGTACCCGTCCCAAACGCAATTTTCACCGAAGCCGTTTGACCCAACGGTAATGAACCACCTCGCACGATCGTGAATCGGGCTTCGTCTCCCTCGTGAACAGTTGCCTGGTCACCCGTGATCGAGAACTGAACCGACTTGTCAATTCGATCTTCTTTCACCGCGTGCGCCTGGGGCGTACTGACAAACACTTGCAATGCGGGGGCATTGGCGAGCGTCGGAGTCGACAACACGAACACCACGTCCTGTTCCACGTTGTCTTCTGGATCGCGGGTCGTGCTGGCCGACAGCGTCGCTCTTGTCGCTCCGCCGGTGAACGTCAGAATACCGTCCTTCAACGTCACACCAGCCTGACTCGGTGGGTCAAGCACAAGTGGTCCGGAATCACCGCCGACCAGTTTCAAGTTCACCGACGCCGTAGCATTTTCCGACGCCATTTCATTTTCCGGCAATGTACCCAACATCGACACCGAAAATCTCAGTGGATCACCTTCGACGACATTCGCCGCCAGTGACTTGGCAACAAATTGAATCGGCGTGCCCATCACTTTTTCAGCCGTCACCTTGATCGTCGCCACCGGCGACGTGCCAAAGCGATCGCTCACGGTCACATCCACGTCGTAGCTGCCGTCACGTGGGAACGCATACGGCAGTGCCGCGAACCGAGTGTTCGTAATCACCGGAAGTGTGACCGGCGGCTTGCCATTCTCCTTAATCGTGTACATCACGGTCCAAGGACCACTCCCCGCGTCCGTAAATGGAACCGGCAATTCAACGATCAAACCCTTAGCAAACGTATAGTTCACCGCCGCCAACGGTTCGATGATCATCGGCAACACATTCGTCACATTCAAGACAAACGTCTGTCGCACCTCCACACCACCCGTAGCCGTCACCAAAACGCTCACGTCGTAGCGTCCCGCCGCGTCGGGCAAGAACCGGAAAGCAGCCCGGTCGGTATGTTGAATGCCCTTCGAGTACGGCACACCATCGCGAGTCACCCGCCACTGGTACGCCACGTTCCGATTCGCCGCATCCGCCAGTTCGCCCGCTCCCGTGGCTTTCAGGTCAACAAAACCGCCTTCCATCGCAGGCCCGCTGGTCTCCTGGGAGATCACGATCTTCGGCGGTGTCGCCAAAATCGAAATCGGTACGGCCGCTGACACCGTGGACTTACCCTCGTCATCTGTCACCACGACACTCACTTCCACTGTCGCGTTGCCAAACTTCACACCGCTGGCGGCACTGATCTCCGCAAAAGTCACACTCGGCTCCCGAGTCGTCTTGTTCAGATCGCGCCAAGGTTGATCCGAAGCACTCCGCACCTGCCACTTGTACGTTAGCGGATCGTTCCCGTCTGTCGCCGTCGCCGACAGCATGACCGACCCCGCCCCAGCATCTGGCAACGAATACCCTTCCCCCGGAACCACAATCTCAACACGCGGGTCCGCATTCGCGATCACGACCGGGTGAATCTTGATTTCCGACACCGCCTTGATCGTCGTCCCATTGCTGTTCGTCAGCGTTTCCACTGTCGTTCCATCACTGGCAAACGAGGTCGCACGCATCGCCACAACATACGTCTGCGACCCTGGCCCCGATTGCAAAAACGAATGAAACACCGTCGCGTCATCCACAAACGGCACATTATCAAACTCCGCTGCCGAGCCCTTGTAATCGAAGATCCATTGGTAACGCACCAGATCCTCACCGCCGTCGTAAACTGTCGTCGAAAACGCCAGTGAATCGCCTTCCAACCCCTCCGTCGCTCCGTTGATCGGGCTAGCGATCGGAACGTCATTCGTGACCACCACCGTGAACGTCGAACTGGTCGAACCATACACCGGATCATCCGCCGTCATTGTCACCGTGTACGAACCGCCATCCGGGAAAACCGCACTCAATTGCAGCTTGCCCACCGCATCAAACGACACAGGAACCGTCGGCGCCCCATCGCCATAGTTGACCGTCACCTGAGTCTGACTCGAACCTCCAATGAGTACCACATTCGGCTCCCATCGCACGCCTTCGACGTTGGACAAGTCCGCCCCAGTCGGCAGTACAAACTTAGGCGGAGTGGACAGCACTTCCAGAATGAACGTATCAATCGCCTCCTCAACGCCCCCTGAATCCAAAACAACTCGCCCCTCGAAGACACCTACGTTCGGCAGTGCCGTCCGAATTAGCGGGATCGAGAACGTCGAGTCGGTAATACTTGTCTGCTCAGCGACGGTGGCAAATTTGCCACCGTTGACACCGGGTCGACTGATCTGCACCAAGACTTTCGCGCCAGTAACCGCCCCCGCAACTGTTCCGCTCACTGGCTCTGAGTTATCGCCGTCCACCACGTAGCGGCGTGGAACATCCGCATCGGCTGCGCTAACAACTAGAGTGCGCAAGGCAAATGCACTGAGACTCTTTCCTGGCGTAGGAGCACCCAGAGTAATCGCCGCGTCGGTATTGATCGCACGGAAAACACGAGTCACCTCGACGCCCTCCACTATGGACGTGACTCTATAGGCACCGGTATGCAGTGGCGTAAACGAACCATTATTCGGGACGCTAGCGACTCCTTCCGTTCCGTTCTCATTGACTTCCTGCAAGGTCCAGGTCGCCGCAGCACCACGAGCGTCGACAAATTTGACTTCGGCTCCCACTGGAACCACTGCACCAAGGCGGTGCACAACGTCGGCGATTTCAGCAGTCAACTGAATCGAACCGGGCGTCACTGACTCAGCATTCGACGGCCAACTTGGAGCACGCATCGACAGCAGGTCGGCGTGCTCCGACACGTTGTCGGTGTTTGGATCATCGTCACCAGCACGCTGAGTGCTCAACGAACTCAGTCCATATTGGAATGCCGCAGGCGAAAGTGGATTTCCACGCAAATCAACCGCACTCAGCAACGGCATCACACCTTTTGCAATGCGAACTGCGTCACTCAGCAGTGTGCCATCCTTACCCTCCAGGCGATAGCTCACTGAGAAATTTCGCCCTACCACGACTTGATCAGCCACGTCCGTCGCACGCAAATTTTGAACACCGAGAACCACGGAACCGTCGTTGCGCACTGTAAAACTCTTCAGCGCCAACCACGGGATCAGCGGAGCGACACTAACCGCCGCCTTAATTGCCGAAACATCGCCAGTCACCTCGCCCCTAAGGGCCATCACGAGGCTATCTGAAACCTGGAAAGTGTTTGGACCCGACGTTACAACAAAATAGGTTTTTCGAGAGCGGGCAGCATCACCTTCAAGCACCTCAAACTCTACGGCATCCCCTGTCCTTAGGCCGTGCGCAGGGCTGCTGAAATGACTTTCCGATTCAACAAACGTCACGAATTTTCGACGAACCTCTTGCGTCCCCAGATAGTCATCGCCACGTGGTGGCAAAACCTGATTCGCCTCAACGGTTACGTTTTTCACATCGCCGGAAGCATCAACAATAGGGCAAGGTGCATCGGATGTTGCAAAACAATATCGTGCGTCACGTGCGCCTTGGGGTTCATCTGGCCAAGTCGCCCAAGCCTGATAGACGCCTGGTTCTAGATCGTGGAATCGATAAATTGCCGAAGGGCTCGGATCTTCCAGTCCTTGCGCAGATGTAAACCCCTGGCTCAGGGCAAGATTCGCTCGCTCGGATTCAGCGTCTGCTTGATTCAACGCAAGATGCTGTGTCCACTGCGACACTGTTTCCGCTCCAACACCCTTCGTCGAATAAATCACATCCGATTCGTCGATCACGTACTGTCCGGTCAGCACTCCGACGTCGGAAATAAAATTGTTGCGAAGGTTCAGCACACGAACGGATTCGGGTATCGAACTATCTTCTACCCGATAGACTGTTGCACTTTGACCATCTGTTGACGGCATGTCCACCAGAATAAACGATCTCGAATCGATCAGTGAAACAGCCGCATAGTTTCGTTCAGACGTGACATCACGCGGGTTACGCAGCAATCCGCCCGATGCGTCGTAGCGGACCAGTTTACCCGCCACCGTGTCGTCATGCAGAACAAACGTACTTGGTCCCACATAGAATGTGCCCGTGCTATTTGTCGAACCGACTTTATTCGACGGTGTCGTATCGTACCCGCCCGACTGGATCACGCTGGCAATCGTCGTTTCACCTACCGTTGTAAGAGTACCATCAACAATACTCACTTCATTTACGTCTTGCACCTTTCCGGATGTAGATGTAATTTTGGTGGTGCCATTCAATGAAGCCCAGAACACGACTCCAAACTCAGCATCAACCGCGTAATTCAACGGATTGACTGAAGCACGAGAAAACTGAAGATATTCACTTGCGAGAAGCGTCACCTTAGAATCATGGAGCACGTACATTGCTCCATTGTCGCCAAACCAAATGTTCGTAATTTTTGGCGATACAAATACTTCATAGATCTTTCTATTTTGATCAACTCGAAACACGCCGTAGTACGACGCAACATAAAAATCGCCAGTGGACGGGTCGACTGTCGCCGAGACTATGTCTCTCGCTCGAATCGATAAGACTGAAACACTCGCTGAATCCTGATCATCCTCGTTAGGCAACGCGTTATTGGGGGTCGAGTCCAGATCCATCTGATCTGCCTGACTAACCTCAGCCTCAATGATAAAGTTTCCAAAGCGCGCGTCAGTCAAAATGGTGAGGCTAACTTGCTCGCCCGTCCGAAGGGAACCAATTGTCCAAACACCATTGAGAAGGTCGCCCTGAGAAGCTGTCGTCGTAACGGCCTGAAGTTGCGAAGGAATACCGAGCCTCACCTGGACATTGGTCGCAATGTCAGGTCCATCGTTACTTACCCGAAAAACAAATTCGCTCGAAGAACCACTTCGATTTACGGTAGCCGTCAACGACAAATCAATGAAACCAGGTTCAGTAACAGTTGAGCCAACCTCACCGCTGACCAATTCTGTGTTGGAGGTGACTTGGGGATCGGATGCAGCGAGAAACTCGCTTCCAAGATCCTCTCCACTTGTGGCAACGATTCGTGACCTACCATCGGCATCGAGTTGACTCGACAATCGAACTCTAGTTAGTGAGGTTGAGTTATTCACTACCTCAGCTACAATCAACTCGTTCCCAACGAGAGTCACAACACGTGACAATGTCCCACTAACAGGCGAGATCCCGCCAGCGGTAAGAACTTTCCGCCAGCGACTCTCGACGACTGGCGCAGCGATGTCCAGGCTCACGGACAGAGTTGGAGTAGAACCAGACAGAACAGCATCCTTCAACAACAGGTCTGGATATCTATCGAAGACGTAAAGTCCGTCCCCGTTTATCAACACGGGAGTGCCATCAGCTAGTGTGACTACGTCGATTGGGGCGATATTGACCAACGAAGTCTTGCCCGCCTCAATTTCGGGAACTTGGTTGAGCGGGAAATCTTGGGTTGGGATCGATAGGAGTTCGACGGTGTCAATTCCCTGGCCTTCCAGACTCAACCATTGAAGTTTGTCCATACTTGCGAGCGGACCAAGCAAATTCGCCGTTCGCAATGAATCGCCTTCTGGCTGCGCGTCTTTTCCCGACAAGTCAAAGCTGAAATGCCTAAGATTCGGGAACGACTGTAGGACAGACAAATCGTCGATATCGCTAGCGTTGTCAATGACAAGCGACTCAAGGAATCGCGCGCCTTTACGTGTGCCTACAAGATCGCTGGTATCTTCGGAGTTGAATCGCCCCGACCGCAGAGAGTCAATATCGACTTGCGTAAATAAATCACTCGGCACATTGAGAGACCTAAGGTTGATTAGATATTCCAGACCATTGAATAGCAGAAACTCTTCAGAGTTCGAGAAGTCAAGGGAGGTTATTTCCGCCAAGTCACGGGCTGTGATATTTTCAGAGAAGCTGCCGTCATCACGATAGGAGATTTTCAGCGCGTCGGCGACCACTTGCCCTACTCCGCGAGAAACAGGCGCTCTTACGTGAGCCGTCCAAATAACGGGATTGCTATTTGCAAAATCTTTAGGAGAACGGGTTCCATAACCAAAATCTACGTTTGAAGCACCTCCTTGTCCGTCTACGAAATCAAGATCTCCGCTGTTGTCGTCTGCAACGACAAACGTGTCGCTACCGTCACCTCCGTACAGCCGATCGCGATCTGGATTGCCATAGTACGCCGCAGTCTCACCCGCAAATGGTGGGCTAACTTCAATAGTGAACTCGTTGCCGTTGTGCGTTGCCGCACCTTCGGGTCGCGACACTTTCAAGTAGTAGTCGTCTCCAGGCAAACCTCGCAGATCAAAGATCGACTGGTTCTCGCGAAGCAATCCGCCGTCAGAGTTGTAAAGACTGGCAGTGAAGCCTTCACTGGCAGCGGGAACGGAGATTGTCAAGCCAACGGCAACAACAGCATAGGGAGCGCCGTCAACCATCAAGCGAAGACCAAATTCGGTGAAACCATGGTCCCGAAGGTTCAGCAGAAATCCAGAGAGGTTGTCGGCCGCATCTAGGGTTAGCTCCAATGGGTTACCTTGTCGAAGCGTGGTTGTGTCAACTATTGCTTGCCCGACTTCAAGCCAGCCTAGGTCGCCGGAAGCCCCCATCTGGCCAGGCTGAGCATGAGTGACTTCGACGGATAGCCTGGCCGAAGAACTCGACACATCGAGTTGGTCCGACAATATTTCCATACTGATGGTCGCTCGACCGGGTGCGACCCCAGACTGCATGTTGCCAACGAGCCGCTTCGCGTCAATCAGATAGTATGCGAGCGGATTTCGAACGACACTTACTCTACCTTCAACATTAACGGCTATTGTGCTTCCATCAGCGGAAATCGATACGGAGTCAATTTGCTCATGCTCATTGCCGACAAGTATCGTCTTGGAAATTCGGTTTACTCGATCATAGATCTGCGCAAAATCGCCTTGCCTGTAAACCAGGAACTGCCCGTTTTGACTCAATGAAGAGCCAGAAATAGAGATGGCTGCAGCACTTGCCACGATAATGTCGTCTACCATTCCTGAAGCCGTATCATAAAGCACGATGTCTCCAGGCGAATCGAATCCTAACCACTGTTCTCTCTGTACAAACGCGATATACCGTCCATCACCGCTCATCGTTGGTGAATCGGAGAACCGCTTAGGGTCACTTATTACGGTAGTTTCACCTCCTCGATCGACAGCAATTACAGCCTGCTGAACGACATTACTATCGATGCGTTGAGCCTCAAAAGCGACTATATCTCCGTCATAATTCAAGCGTGAGGTTCGCACAAGGAAACGGCCGGGCCGTTGCCCCGCAATACCTGGCACCGACGACGCACCAATTTCTCTGAATACCTGGGACTCGCGATCGAACACTACGACAGTACCATTGTCATCATCTGTGTAAGAAACAATTTTCCCGCTGCCACTAATTGCTGGGAACTGAAGAATGTTGCTTCGGAAATCCGGAACAAGATACGGTGGAAGATTGGTGTTAAGATCGACTATGTACGTACGGCGGAGTTGGGTACGTTCGTCATGCGTTGTGAATACAACGACACTTCCATCGGTAGACATAGAAGGTGTGAAACTTGGTCCGGGTTGGCTAACCGCTATTGCTTTGATGTCCCCGGTCTGAAGGTCAGCAACAAAGATTTCTCCTTGTTGCTGTGCTGGCAATTGAGTTCCGTACAACAAAAAGCGGCCGTCACTACTTAGCATCGTACGCCCAATGTTCACTGCATTCGCTGCACCAAACTCCTTTGCCGCGAGTGGCAGCACTTGCGTTTCAGTGTTAGCGGATACGATGATTTCGCGACGTTCAGGTGTCACATAGATATAATCCCCTGGCAATCCATTGCCGAGCGTGTTGATGCGGAACCATTGTTCGCCTCGTGTGTCGGCGAACTCGCGGTGTTCTAGGCCCAGCACGGTCTTGGCGAATGAGTCTTGATTGAACAGGCCGTTGGGGAGCAAGATTTGCATCAAGCTGTCGGAGTTGGCCGGGCCCGGGACTCCAGTAAAAGATTCTGAATCAAACTTACCTATCAATACTTGATTCAGGTCGTTTGTCGTTGCCGCTAGTTCGGTAGACAGTCGGTGATTGGAAAGTTGATCGTTGATCTTTTGAGCGATCGTCGCCGCGTCGGCTTGCCGGACGATCGCGATCCGCGTTTCCGTACGAATCTTGAGTGCTGTGCCGAGCTTGGCTTCGATGAGAGTTCGCAAACGACCGGGTTCGATCGGCGTGTCTGAGGCTTGAACAGCGATGACGGTGATGGTTGGAGTGCCGATCAGCTCACCAGCGGCGTTGACGCTTTGACTCTGCACTTCAAACTTCAATCCGTTGGGGATCGCAATGTTCTCGTTAGATAGCCACTGCGTGGAATAGCCACCAACAATGCCACCTACGCCCGCTGTATGCTGCGCGAGCGAAAGCAGATTCCGCGCCGCAGTTCCCTCAAGCGTGTTGGACTCCATTTTGACTTGGATGATCTTTTGGGTTGCAAGGGATGTTTCAATCACCCAGCGGCTCTCCGTTACCGCGACGACATCACGCGACTTCGCAGCAAACTTAGCGGTGATCGTTTCGGCAATCTGCTTGGGGCGCTGGTCGTTGATCGATACTGGATCGATGAAGCTGATGCCTTTGTCCGTCACCGTGGCAATTTGCAGCGGAGTGGCCGATGCGACTTTGCCGTCCGGCAACGCAGAACTCTCGGCGTGTGCGTCGATGCCGGTCGCGGAGAACTCCAGCCGACGCGATGCGGAAGCGCTGCGCGTGTTGACCAAGATGCCAAACTTCAAGCCCGTGCCGCCGCCGGGAATTACATCGGGCAGCGGTGTCGAAGCGCCCCACTTCGCACCATGTCGCATCAATTGCGTCGGAGCAAACCCGAGAGTCTTTGCCAGCCCCGCATCGACAAGATCGTTGGCGCCGTCAGCCGAGATCAACGCGAAACTGGTTGGTGAGTCACCATTGGCGAGTACTTTATTGGGTCGATCACCAAGGTAGTCAGGATCAATCGAGAATTGCAAGAAGCTTTGCCCTTGGCTTTCCGTGAGTTCAACTCGCATGAATTCACTGTAAGGCACCGCGGCGTGAGTCCCCATCGCTGGAATCGCTAGCGAGTTGAGTTGCGATCGAATCGAATCTACGAACTCAGCGCGAAGCTGAGGAAGCGGCTCTGGCACGATCTCGACAGTGCCTCCATAGTCGCCTGTGGAAACACTAAGACCCTGGCGAATCGGCAATTGATAGTTCGTCTGCAAGGCAAGGTCGAGCGTCAACCCTGCCGGTAAATTGATCGTCGTCGGGAGTGGCGTCTCACTTGCCGAGACGATGCGAGAACCCGCCAACGATCCATCGGACGCTAGGGTGAAACCGAGCGTTTCAACCAAAGCGTTTTCAGCCGCATCATTGCGGTCAGGCACGATCAACAGTTGAGGCCCCGACTCGCCAAACAATTTTGGCGAGGTGGATGTCTCCTTCACGCCGATGGCCAGTGTCGCGGGAGTGAAGTGCAACTGCACCGAATTGTTGCTCGTTTTGGCGATCTTACCGTTCACCGCATCGGAGGCACCTGCAAAGAACACGACGTCGATCGTATCGCCTGGCTTGATCCGAATCGAGTCCGATCGAGTCAACATTAAGCCATTGACGAAAACCGCAAAATCGCCGCCGATGGTATGCGTGTAGCTCAGGAAACCATCCTGCGTGTTTTCCAAGCGTTGGATCAGCGTATATCGCTCGCCTACGTCAGGCACTCGATCCGAAGTAATCGACATCGATTGCGATGAAATAGCGGCTGTGAATCCAGTACCTCCCGAATAGGCATTGTCAGCGACGACCATCTCTGGTGCCGCCCCGACAATATCAAAGTTGACACTTGTCGCCGTGAAGTACTTCCACTTGGGTGACGTGGTAGCGAACTCCGCTTGCGTATCGCCCAGCAAGGTAGCTGCCGCCGTCGGATGAGGGACGATATCGACCGTCACCTTGCCCTTGAGCGGAAAACTCTCGTCCTGAGTCGTTGGATCGGTCACTGCATAGGCGTTGATCGCATCTGTCAAAGCGGTTTGCAGACCGTCACGCGTGTACGATCCGCCGGTGACAGACACCGTCCCGTTGACACCTTCGCGTTGCACCGACAACTGGAAATCCAACGGCGTATCGAGTGTCGTTCCGGCGGGAATCGGGTCCGTGATGATTTGGGTTTTGAGTTCTCGTTCAAACGTAACGGGACGTCCCGTTCCCGGATTCGCCAGATACTCACCCCCACCCGCAGGCGTCACATTCGCCAGCGTATCGACTGGAGAGCGAAGCGTCGTACTACCCACCTTCGCAAACGGCCCAATCTCCTGGATGCGAGGCGCACCGTAGACGATGTAGACCGTGCCTGCATTGTTCTTCAACTCACCTGTTTTCGGGTCGATCACATCCGCATTTGCCGCGCTGACAGCAAGGTCGTCGTAGCCATCCTGATTGATGTCAATGCGAGCGTTGCTGGCAATGCCTGTAACTTCAGGTCCACGCCCACCGCCGTCAATAACGATGTCAGCATCCGCCAGCGTCAACTCCAGTCCTCGCGATTGAATATCAAAGAAAACGTAGACAACGCTTTCTTTGTTGATGTCGTCCGCTGCCCATGAGTTTCTCATCAAGGAAAAATCCATTTTCCCGTCCCCTGAATAATCGCCAAAAGCGGCATCAAGGCGAATAGGTCTTTGGTCCGAAGAGAAGCCGGTTAATGTTTGCTCGATACCATCCCCTTCATTGAGAAAGTAGGTGATCGTTACACTCTCCGGTGAGCCTGGGATTGCAGGTGAACTCGGGATCGAGCGAAGGTGCCTTACTTCGGCTGCCAAACCAGCAGCGTCCAAATCATAGCTTTGTTCGCCATCCGTGATTGTTGCTGGGCTGGATAATCGCTCTTTCCAAGCAACAGAATCAAAATCGTAATGCGCGACGAGTCCACGAAGATCGACTGGGCTAGTCAAAACGCTCAGTGATTGCGTTCCGGTTTGACTTGTTCCCACCCAGAATGTTGCAACAGACGGCGTATCGGTCCCAGGCAGCATTGACACAATCGTGTCGATGCCTGCGACACCGTTACCGTCAGTTCTAAAAATGCCTGCTGCATCGGTAATAGCGTATTGACCGTTTTTCGCCAAACTCAATGATGCTTCCGTGACTCGGTTGCTAGCCGGTTTGGCAATCTCCCAATCACGTCCGCGCATCAATTGAATCTGCTCTTGATCGCGATGGTATCCGTTTCCAGTCAGTGCTCCGCCTACAAATACTTGGTTCGCTGAGTTCGTTCCGCTCAACACCGCGAGCAACTCATTGTTTTCTGTTCCTGCGACATTGCCCGTGAACGATACACCCGCAATGTCAGAAGTGGTTTGGAACTGAACCTGAGAGCCGCTCAACGTCAGCAGGCCCGAAGGTGTTCGATCCAAAGGCCCCTCAATGACTTTTACGAGATTCTTTGCAACATTCCCGGCAGGTACTTTTAGTGCAAAATCTGAATAACCATTTCCTGTAAAGTCACCCAAGGCAACAAAGCCGTCCGGAGCATACTTAGGTTCAACTGGTGTAACAATAAGCTGTTCACTGCCAATAGTCTCATTCGCGTCACTGAATGAAATAACGAAACTTTCGGTGTTCTGGACGACAAGTAACTGTTGCTTTGCATCGCTATCGCCAGATTCGTCGGCAAGAAGTTTTAATCCTGAGAACAGACCGGGTGTCGCTGGGTCCTGAACGTCCTGTACTCCCTTGCCTGCGAGCACAACCTGATAATCACTTTCACTCAGATCAATAACCGCAGGGTCACCAGCGACGGCACTTTTGATACGCGAGCCTTTGAAAATGTCGAAGACAAGGTCACCAGCAAACGAGTAATTGATCGAAACTTCAGTTAGTCCATCTCCGTCAAGATCACCTGCGGAGGAGAAAGTGTACCGCAACACTTGCAGTCGTTTGTCGGAAGGGGTTGTCCAAGTCACTGCCGCTACCGCAGGTGGGGCAAAAGCCTCAATGGAATGAATGATCACGGAACTGTCGAAAACGCTTGGACCTGCATCAAACTGGTAGGTCATGTCGAAATCCAGTGTGTCTCCGACGGAAACCGCAATCCCAGAAGCTAACATGGAAGGTTCAATCATAGTGCCATTTAACAAGACATCACTGATTCGTCCCTCTTGCGAAATGCTGACTAGGCCGCTGTAGTCGCTCGTCCATCGCCGACGAACCACTACGTTGAAGTCGCGCGGAACAGACTCTACCTCAGAGGTTTCAAGTCTAAATTCGTCGCCGATATCTCCGCTGGTCAGCGAAACTTCAACGCCATCAATGCTGAACTGTTGCCCACTGTCAACGACTGGCAAGAACCTACCGGAATCGACGGAGTACGTTTTAGACCACTGGCTATCGGTCGAGGTAGTCGCGGAATCCGCAAGGTGACGCAACTCGCGAAAATCGGAACTCAGGAAGAGTTCGCCAATCGTGTCCGTCTCAGCTTCCGGCGTATTTCGATGCAGCCGATCGACAATGAGTTCGTCGTAGAGATCACCATCAAGCGAAGGGATCGTTACCAAACTATCGGCGTATCCCCAATCTATATTCACCATCGCGTCTGGTATTTCCAGCGTTGGTTTGCCTGATTCAGTACCTGTGTAAATTGGACGTACAATGCCTCCATCAACCTCAACAAATCCTGCAAGTCCGACTCCAAAGTGCCCAAAGATTGGGTTGAACGACTGTGTGGTTATAGGGGGAACCAAAGTTTTCGTAATGGAGTTTGGTACAGGACCGAAAACGATGTCGACCGTCGATTCGCTAACCTCTTTGCGAAATTCCGAATATCCATCTTGATTTAAGTTTCCGGTGGCAAACAGGGCGCGATCTACACCGATGAATTCTGCACTACCGGTTGCCACGAAAACGGATTTACCAACCTCTGATCCTAGAAATCGAATGGAATAATTTAGTGTCTGATAGACTTTTGGAGTTGAGGTTTCCTTTGCGGTCAACTTGAGAATGTAGTAGTCCGGAAGTCCTTTGATAGAAGGGTCTTCAACCGTGCTAGTGGGGTCACCAGGGCGCGTGGCGCGAGCAGGAACGAGTGTATGAGAGATCACGGTTCCTAGCAGATCGTCCGCTACCGCTTGAATCATGCTTGTTTCAAGGAGTGACTTTGCCGAATCGCCAAACTTCTTCAATGAAGGGGGCACTGAAATAACGAATTGATCAACGTCCGCAGCGAGCTTGTCGTCTTTATCAACGAATGCGTGGAAGCTCAGACCATCGATCACAATGTCTTCTTGGGAGAAGAGCGGTGACCAATCGATATCGAGATACGTCGCTCGCCCAATGTTATTGTTGTCGCCAAAACCTCTTGCAAACTCATATCGATCTGGGGCAACACCAGTGTTGTTGCCGTCAATCCAGTCATCGCCGTCGTCGCCTTCAAGCAAATCGTTGCCACCACCGCCTTGAATGACATCGCGTCCGGGGCCGCCGTTGATTGTGTCGCTGCCTGCTCCTCCGAAGAGTCGGTCGTTGTCTGCGCCGCCGTTAATATACAGGTCGCCTAGGCGGCCTCGACGCGGGGCGTCTTGCAATGCGATGCCGAACTCGGCTTCAGAACCAGGGAACTTGTAGCCTGGTTCGGCGTGGACTTCATCGTCTCCTCCACGTGTCTCGATACGCATCCCTTCCACATCGACGCTCTGGAAGAAGGCGTAGTGTTGTAGGAAATCGCCTTCGCCGATTGTGTTGGCCGCGAACCGCTGGTTGTTGAGATCCCAGACCAAGCCCGTGAACTCGTAGCGAGCAAAGGTGGCGTTGTACCGCACCGCGACATGATCGGGGATCGGTCGGCCCTTGTCGTCAATGTCACCGCCAAGGTAGATGACTTGGTCGTACCCCTCTTGACCATCGAAACGGTCGGATTGCGAGGGAACGGTGTAGCGTTCTTCGGAAGTGCTGACGATCCGCTGTTGCCGTTTGTCTCGGGGCAACGAATCAGGGATGACTTGGAACAAGTCGTCGCCGGGACCACCCCACAATAAATCGCTTGCTTGGCGATCGCTTCCGCCGGAAAGCACGTCGTTGCCCTCGCCACCCAGAATCCAGTCTTCTCCACTGCCACCGCGCAGCCGGTCGTTGCCGGGACCGCCCAATATAATATCGCGGCGGCGACCTGCATCGCCCAGAGATTTATTGCCGTAGTCGAAAACTCGTTCGACGAGGTTCGCGGGTGTTTCATCAAGAACAATTTGCGCAGCGGCTCGCGCGGGATCGACGATCAATTGATAGATCGCGTAACGATCGGGATCGTTGTCCGCAGCCACAGTGTTCCACGACACATGCACGGCGTAATCGCCCGCAGGCAAATTCTGTAAGTCGACGACGGCATCAGATTGACCGCCTTGGCTGACCGAAGTGCTGATGATCGCGGCTGTCAAATTGTCTCCACCGCTAAGCCGGGCCAGTTCCAATCGCACGGGATCGCTGTTGTTGAACAGACTCAACACGATTTGAGTCACGCTGCGTTTTGCCGGATCGTCGAGCGTGAAGGCGTACCAGTCTTCATCGCTCTTGGACGACAACGACAGTCCGTTGACGACACGGACTTGCTCCAGGGTGGATGCGGTGGTCCGCTCGCTACGAATTTGCGTCAACCAAGTGGCATCGTTGACGTTGTTGTTGTCGGTCTTGACTGGTGTCACACCATTAACGCGACGTGCTCCGTTGGTTTCGGCCCAATCAACGCCTGAGAATTCGATCTCGTATTGCGTCGGCCCCAGTTCACTCTTCAATCGCAACCAAAATACGATTTCCTCGTCGCGTACTTTATCAGTGAGAGTCACCGACGGAGTCAGCGTTCCGAGTCTTTGTTCCAGTTGCAGTTTGACATTTTGTAAGCTCAAACGGCTCGACGAGCCAACTTGGAACCAGCCACCCAGTTCATGTGATTCGAGAACCGCCGTTTCCATTTTCTTGAAGTCGGGTTGAGCGTTGCCCAGCCAAACGCTTTGATCGGACGATGTGATTTGTGGCTCTGTTCCGGCCACTGGGGTTTCAATGTAAGAAAAATACAGTTCGGGAACGATTCCAGGGATCACCGACAATTCACTGATCGTGATATACCCGTCCAAGTCCGACATCGTAAAGGTGTAGATGTCTTCGTCTGCAACGCCGTCAATCGTCAGTCCTGTGTAAGCGGCTCCGGCAATCGTCGAGATCGGTGTGGTCGTCTCGGCCAGTCGATCACCACTGAATTGGAACGCGATGTCTTCGTTGCGGTTTTCGTCAAGATTTTCCGTTTGGTCGATCAAGATTGCGCGACCGGGCAGGATATCGACGTAGTCGTCACCGGCTCCGGCATCGATCCAAACACTCTTCACGACCGTGGGGCCGACAATGACCGTATCGTCACCACCGAGAGCGTCGATGATGATCGCTTGAAAATTGTCTTCGGGCGGTAGCAGATCAGCGATGTTTTCCAGTCCAGTCTCGATCCGCTGGGACGTTTGGCCCTCGCGGAAGCCTAACTCGTTTTTAGCAATGTTGTTGACGCCTTGGATCGTTAGCGGCACTGCTATGTCGGCCATCTCTGATCTTTTTTCGGCTTGCCCGTCGGCCAGTACCAATCGCAGCCGATACAGATTGTCACCACTGAGCGACGTGTCGTAGACGAAACTCTCGGCTTCGACGATTTCTCCTAGTCCAGCCAGTTCCAATGCGTTATTGACATCGAGGACCAAATCTTTCAGTGATTTGTTGTCACTGGTTTGACTGCGTTGGAGCGCGGAAACACCGGTTCGCGTATCGAGCCGTGGGACGACGACTTCGATCGGATCGGCATCAAATATCTTGAGGCTAAAGACTGCGTCGCCGGTCAGGCGACCGTTGAACGTATTCTGCGCCGCCGCTGCATCGGTAGTCGTCGTGGTTGCGATGGTATTCGCTGCTTGCGTTTGCCCCAACGCGAACCGCGAGTCATCTTCGAGTCCGGCACCGACGATCGCTTCGGCGTAGAACAAGTCACGTGGATTCCAGATTGGTTTTCCGTCCGCTCCCACCGCATCGTAAGACAGGCGAATTTGAGCATCAAAGGTGCTGTTGTCTTGGTTGGACGTGCGGCGAGTGATGAGGTGTCGTCCGCTGAGTAGTCCCGGTTCGGTGACGAAGTCGACATGAATTTCGTCTTCGAGATTGGTGCCTGAGTAATACCACACGAAACCCGTATCCTTGGCGTACTCTTTCCAGGCGTCGCCAGACAAACCTTCGTCCAGTTGCGAGAACGGTGTTCCGTCGCGACGGTACAAGCGATCGGGGCTGCCCAGCGGGGCACCGTTGCCGAACAGGAAGTCCAGTCCCGTGCCACCATACAATTCGTCTTGCTGGTTAAAGCCGCCCATGAACCGGTTCAAACCGGTTTCTTCAAGTGAAGCGACATTAGGGTCCAGCGAC
This sequence comes from Rosistilla oblonga, assembly GCF_007751715.1. NCBI lineage: Bacteria > Pseudomonadati > Planctomycetota > Planctomycetia > Pirellulales > Pirellulaceae > Rosistilla > Rosistilla oblonga. Next base: position 1,809,142 of record NZ_CP036292.1, read on the forward strand.
TCGCTAATTTGGCCCGTGATGTTGTCTCGACGAACCCCAAAGTTCTTGACGACAAAATCCGCGTCGTCGTCGGTACGCAGCCCGCCGATATCGATATGCCCCAGTTCGCCGGGGAAGTACGCTGGGTTTTCGGACCAAGCGAACATTTGGTTCGTGCCGGTGCCACCAATTAGATCATCGTTGCCTCGGCCCGCAAACAAGACATCGTGGTCGAGCGTTGATCCAACATTCGCACCCGAGTCGCCCCACAACCGATCATCGCCGCCGTAACCGAAGATCACGTCACTACCCGCACCACCATCGAGACGATCACGACCGTCGCTTCCGCGCAAGATGTCGTTGCCCGGACCACCTTGCAGGACTGCGACCCAATCATCGCTAGCCGCCGTCAACTGACTCGCATCGACCGGGTGAACTTGGTCAAACTCGATAATGTCGTTACCACCCAAGCCATCGATCTGAATTTGCTCGACCAGCGGTCGCCCTTGCGTATCCCGCCATTGTGCCAACACTTCACAGCGCCCATCGCCCATCACCATTGCTTCGCCACAACCGTTGACGCCAGGCGGAATCATCACGGACATGATGTTAAACGACTTCGCGTTGGCAGCGAACAGCGGTGTCTTGCCATCAACGCCAAACAGATTTCCTGTGACACTCGAAATTGAAAATTGTTGGCCCGCGTCGTCCGTCTCAGCGATCGGTCCAACAATGCCGATCAGATTGCCGAACCGTCGGAATAGATAGTCGTCTTTGGGTTTACCTTGATTGAGTGCTTCCAGCAGTCTGTCAATTTCAAAGGTGCCAGGAGTAGTTACAGCAAATACTTTTGGACTAGTGCCTGTCGCCGTTTTGATTGTAATTGTGATTGTGATACCGCCGACTGGCACGACGACTTGATTGGGCAGTTCGACCGCTCCGATAATCGACTGGCGTTGCTCCGCGACAGTGATGTAGTCAGCATTGTCCGACCCACGCACCAGCAACACATCCGTCGGATTCACACCGATCGGAACGCCCAAGTCACCATCAAACGAGTCACCGAAGAACTTGTAGTGGCTCGCGGTATCCAGCACCAATTGGTCGAGCCACTGTTCTCCGTATAGTGCATCGTACCCATCCTGGCCTTCGAGGATGTCGGAATCCGCTCCGCCATACAAACGGTCATTGCCGCCGCCGCCGAACAGATCATCCTCCCCCGAACCACCACTCAACAAGTCGTCACCACCGACCGTGTCCGCTTTATTGTTGTCTGCATAGTCCGGCCCATTGAGCCAATCGCCAAGAATGCGATCTTTACCACCGTCTCCGTAGAGCAATTCGCGGCGCACATTGCCGTAAAGAACGTCGCCATCCGGTCCACCGTGCAGTTCGTCGCCTAGCAATTGCACTTCGTCGCTAGTAATGTCAGCGGCTGTGTTGGCTGCCCAAGCATACAGATAATCGATCCCCGCTCCGCCCCACAGCGTCTGCCCCACCGTGATCGCGTCATTGGTGCCGATACCTTCATCACCGTAAACGTAATCCGTTCCGCCATCGCCGAAGACCAAGTCGATCCCGAATCCACCACGAACGATGTCATCGCCTTCGCCACCGCGAATGATATCGTTGCCTACACCACCGGTAACGAACGAATCATTCCCAGCACCCGCATCGACGTAGTCACTACCGTCCCCGCCATCAAGCAGTCGGTCATCGCCGCTTCCGCCGAACAACCAGTCGATGTCGTCACCACCTTCCAGTGAGTCGCGCCCATCATCGCTGCCACCGGGAACACTGCCATCCAGCGACCGTTGCTTGACCAACCTTGGCATCAGCGCAAATCCATCATTTGTAACGCCTTCGCGTTTCCGCTCTGCCAATTCAATCGGAAATTCAAAGCCTCCCGATTCTCGCAGCATCGCGGACGTCAACATCATGTTCTTATCGAACAATGTTGTGCCAAGCATTTCAACAAACGTAAACGCCGCATGGCCCCCGAACAGCAGATCGTTCCCTTTGCCTCCCTGAACTACATCGTCGCCCAAACCACCAACCAAAAAGTCGCGTCCGATACCACCGATCAGCGAATCGTTACCATCTTCCCCGAATAGATCATTGTCTCCATTCCCCCCCTCAATGCGATCGTCCCCGCTACCGCCGTAAACAATGTCACGTCCCTTGCCGGACGTGATAAAGTCGTTTCCTGCGTCCCCGTAGACCGTGTTATTACCATTGCCTGCGAAAACGTAGTCATCTCCACTGCCAGCTCGAATCAAATCATTCGATTCGCCCGCTTCAATGCGATCGTTCCCGTCGCCACCGTCGATGGTGAGGCTCTTTCCTGCGGCGGCATTTGACATCAAGACATCGTTGCCACTTCCCAAATAAACAACCCCTTCACCCGCAAATACATTGACCACGTCATCGCCCGGTCCTGCAACGACAAAGTCATCTCCATCACTTCCATAAATGCGATCCGAGGAGTCCGATGGTGCAAGCGACTGGTTAGTTGGAACTTTTTTATCGGTATTGATTAGGACGTAAAGCCGCTCCCACTCAGCAAAACTATTAAAGGTTACATCGGGTGTCGAATCAGAAGGCCAATCACCGATCAATACTTGTTTGGTCCCCTCGTTAGAAACCGCTTGGCCTACAATCGTTGCTGTATAGGCATAGAGCGTGTCTCGACCAGCACCTCCGATCAGCACATCGCTGCCCGCTTCCCCAAACAATTCGTCGCTATCGTTGCCGCCATCGATGAGATCGTCTCCTGTACCTCCGCGAATTTCATCGTCGCCGTCGCCGCCGAAGAGCATGTCGTTACCCTTCTGACCATCGATCGCATCCGCCCCACCGCCGCCGTGAACCCAGTCGGTGCCGAAACCGGCATTAATCACATCGCGGCCAGCAACTACCTTGAGAGTCTCGTAGGCTTTTCCGTCTGCATCTATTTGCGCTTTCGTGAATGGAGATTGACCTGGAATGTAACCCTGTGTTCCACCACCACCCTCGGGGGAGAGTCCATCACCAAGGATAGCGTCATTGCCTTCGCCACCGTCAATACGATCATTGCCAGCGCCGCCGACGATGACGTCGTTCCCCGCTTTGCCTAAAATCAAATCGTCGTCTGGGCCGCCGATAAGAGTGTCATTTCCTGGTCCGCCAGTGATCTTGTCATTTCCTGCACCGCCATCGAGATAGTTGACGCCGAGGCCACCGACCAGTGTGTCACGATCGCCCGTTGGACTAGATTTTTGCTCCACATTTTTGGCATATCCATAGAACGTAGAACTCCCTCCGCCGCCGTAGAACTCATCGTCGCCTGATCCCCCCCAAGCTGTCACGGGAGCCGTAACGTTTCGGGCAACGGTCAGAACATTCACTCCGTCCCCAAAGTGTGCCACGATACTGTTCACGTTGCTGATCGTTTGACTCGTTTCGAAGGCCGAAATCACATACTGACCAGCTTCCTTTCCGGCCTCGATACGAAACTTTTCTTCTTGATCACTGGCACCAACATTCAGTTGGAAAACACCGTTTCCAATATCACGTGCTAATTCGATCTCCTTCGCGCTGCACGAATGCGAATACTCAAGAAGCACGAGATTGACGAGGTCAGCATTGGTCTCAATGAATGTTTTGGAAATTTTTTTGAAACCAAGGTTAACGCTGCCCGTGACCTTTAATCCGGCAACAGCTTTCGCGGAAAGTTCGCCATGCAAGTCAAATATGCACTGCGGCCCCAGTTCAAATCGCTCAGTAAGCTCGTCTATCCGAACCTTGCCATCGTCATTTGGGTCGTGCAGGTTCAGATCGACAGTCGCAAAAATACCGCCACCGCCGTAGGGGGCAATCGTCAATTTGGCAACGCCGTAATTGATATTGAAATTCAAGGCTTGAGGCGTTTCGAGGGTGATGCTGCCAACGAGACGAACCTCAGGAAAGTCTTCGTTGGTGAGGCTATCCCTGTCTTGAATATAGAAACCGTTTAAAAGATCATCCGTTTCCTTCGATCTAGCGAAGTCAAAAAGACCTTGAGTGTCATAGCCAAATCGCAAGTCAATGAATGCGTCCAGTCGGCCGACTAGATCGGCCCAAACGAATGGTGGAAGCAAAGTCACAAGTTGCCGGTATTCAAATCCGACACTAAGGATCGGCATGTCATATTCCATTAGCGTCACGTCCTCGTGACCGAGGAAGATACGCATTATTTCCTTGATCGCCGAATCCTTCTCTAATAGCGGAAAACGGAAGCCTCGTTCACCACTCGGAAGCTTGTGCAGATCGGACACTCTTTTTTGCACGGGGGTTGGCAGACCGGCCATCGGGTCAGGTTGATTGTTATTGTCAGGCTGCCCCATCAGAACTGCAAACGCTGTATCAAATGGTGATTCACCGTTTGAGTCGAGCTTGTTGCTCAGTTTGTCTTTTGTGCTCGCGTCGCTGAAGTCCATATCCGAAAACGTGAATGATCCCAACGAAACTTTTCCACTCGCTGCAATGTCCGTTAACCGTGAAACGGTCTTGACTACCGAAATAAATGCCTTAGCAGTGTTGTAGGTTGACTCATCTATTCCATATCCCAACCCCTGTTGGCCCACCATGTAAGCCAAGTCAATGAGGTTGACAGGTTCGCCAGACAATTCAGAAATCACTGGAAGCGGAGCATCGAGCATGTCCACAAAATCTTTGATCGGATCAACGGCTTCCTTAATTCGATTGACTGACGGTCCAATAAGGTTTTTGATGAGTGTTCCAACATCGAGTTGAATGTTGTTAAACGCAATGTTTTGTTGGGCCAGGTCTCCGTCCTTCCATCGGATGTCCAATTCCGTCTCAATGCTCGGGAAGTTGCTACTGCTACCGACGGATGTGACAAGCGACAGCGTCAAATGACTGGCGTCGCCAATAGCAAACCCCGATGCACTCGCAGAAAGATCACCTAACGAGTTTCCCCCTACGTCGATCTGAAATCCACCCGAGAGCAATGAATCCTTGTCGGTCGCCGTCAATTGCAAGACACCAGCCAGATTGGCCGCTGCGTTTAATCCAGGCAACGTCGCAGTGAAGCCCACATGAATCGGACTCGACGCGATCGTAATTCCTTTCTCGACATCAGCGGTGACCGTGACAACCCAGTTCCAATCGAGATCGACCTTCACCTTGCCATCAACATTTAAGCCCAACGCATCGAGTCCAATGTCGATCGGTAATTCGGCGATGTTCTGTATTCCACCAAGCGGAAGCGTCAGGCTGACGGACTTTGTGCGAGTTGGGTCTTGCGTGTACTTCACATCGCTAGCACTGACAACACCACCTAAAGTTGGTGACTTCAGTATGTTTAACCCTGTTGGACCTAGTCGATCAAAGACTTTTTGTGGGATTTGATCCGCCAAACCGTCGATTGTGGCCAGCACGTCGGTGATGCCGTTACGAATCTGCTCGACAAACTTAATGCCATCGCTCAAATGGCCGCCGATGACAGGAATCCGCTCAAACAATTCCCTGTTATCGATTGCTAAGTCGACAACTTCCAAAACACCCATCCAGCCTTCGGAAAGGGTGGGTAGCATATCCACGGGGGTGGGAAGCGTTCCTGTTAACTCAAGCTCAATGTCGTTCAGGTTTTTGAAATCCGTCGGATTGATAATCAGGCTCGCAGGAGAGTCTGATGCGGGTAGGATTGGTAGTCGTGCTCCAATTTTTCCAGTCGACACGCCAGTAAAGTTTGCACCGCCCGAGGACGAAATTGCGACGTTCGCAAGATTTGTCGAGAGCGAAGTTCCCGGTACGCCCGTGCTACTGACCGCAATAAACGAGCCGACATTGGCATTGCTCGTCCCGAGCGTTCCATCACCAATGCTCGCAGACAGTGGGCCAACGACCGCTTTGAACTGCAACGCGTTACCGACGACTTTGAAGTTGGTGTCCAGTACCTTGCCTGGCTTTAATACGGCGGTAACTTTGTTCGACGCATCAAAACTGAGCGACATGTTGAGAGTCAAATCGGTTGATGCGAACGCATCAACGCGGCCACTACCGCGCGCGTCGAGGATTCTGTTCAATCCATCTGGCAATTGATCGTCGGTTAGCGTGAAATCAAAGTTAATTCCCGTCGCCGAATTTTTTGAGGTATCAAGCACCATGTCTTGTAGATTTAGCGACACGTCAAACTGTGATGTCGCGTCTTTGCCAATGTCGATTTGAAATAACTCATCATCCGCTGTAGTATTGGGAACCTTGAAGAACCTTGCGATGACAGTTTCAATCGCTTCTTCAGCCGCTTCGATCGACTCCCAAGTTGTATCCTTCACAGCGTCGATTACTTGCTGGAATTGATTGTCGAAGTTGAGCAGGTCACCAAGCCCGCTATTCAATCCCGGAATTTTCGCTGCCAACAGATCGTTGTTGCTTAGGTCGGCAATGAACGTCTTAATCTGATCGAGTAGCTTGTGGATTTGCACTGAATCGAAACCACCCAGGCCGAGTGTTGGCAACTCTCCAGGCTGGTAGCCGAACACCGGCACTGAGTCGAGTGTCGGCCAAGTGATCAAGATTCTTGGATCGGCGATCGCAGCAAGGGGATTGACTCCGGATACCGTTCCGCTTAGAGGCAGGTTAAGACTACCGCTCCCCGAAAGAGAAGGATTGAACCGAAAAATTGGGTTGGCAATCGCAGCTCCTTTGGCAGCAAGGTGTCGCCCTGCGCCTTCAAATAACTCTCGAAGCGTCACGCGTCCATCGAGATTCGGATCAAGCAACTCGATGTCAGCACCAACGTGTGCGGCCCCAGTGCCGTCCGTGATCTTGAATTGGACGATCCCGAGATTCGCTTTTGCCTCGATGTTTGTTGCGTTGAGGTCAATGCTCGACGTAATTTTTGGTGGAACTGATCCCGATGCGTCGATGAACGTTTGATCGGCCAGCGTCTTTCCGTGCAGCGGTAAGGTTTCTAACCTCAGTGCGTTTCCGTCTTCGTTCGAGTTCGATGTCAGCGACACTTCCTTGGCAAGCCCAAGCGTGAACGCGGCCGGTGACACACGCTTTCCATAAGTAAAAACCTGGAAATTCGGTATCCCTTCTGCCTCGACCGTGAACGGCGAATCACCCGACGAAAGATCGACGATGGTAAACCGGGTTGCTTTCGCTGTCGGGCGGTCAGCATCAGATGGTTCTACGTCGAACACAGGACGAAACGCGAGTCCATTGATCGCTCGATCGTATTCACTCGTGTTGAATCCAAGGGGAGAAGTTGGCTTGTTGAGAAGGATACTCCTAGTCGAGCCGTCCGATCGGTTCACAATCAGGGAAAGCGTACTGGAGGTAAACTCTGACTCCGCAATGGTCGCAGTGGCCAACGAAATCGGCTTGATCTTAAATGGCGACGCATCGCCGCCTGTCATATCGAACAAGCGTAGTGAGTACGTTGCTGGGTTGTACTTTGCTAGAAACGACGTCTCATCACCCAGGCCGGCTTTGGCAGCGGTCATTAGGCGAGTTTCAATACTTGCCGCAGAGATGTTCTTGCCCAAGTCCGTCAAGCTGACGTCAAAGGATCGCCCGTCACTCAATGTCACCATGAAGTCGGGAGCAGTAACGTATCCATTTGTACGAAGCCGCAGCAGGTTTTCTACTAAATTGGTGCTGCTGGTGAAATCCTCGGCGGGCGTGGCTCCTTTGCCAGGGTCGGATAAGTCAACACCGATGGTGAAATCGAATTGCGATTTCGCAGAGATCGTTGCGGTGGACTCTGTTGAAAATCCAGTCAACCCATGTGACGCATTGTTCTTGGCATCGACCTTCTTCTGGTCGTCCGGTATACCAAGAGTGAACTCTTTTTCGTTTGCCGCGTGATTGGTGCTACCTTGTAATTTGATCTTTAATGCTGAATCGACGTATGTGACTCCAGCAATCGGATTCGTAAGCGGATCGCTGCCCATGCCAACCCAAAGGTCTTGGATCGTCGGATAAATCGGGAGGCCATCTTCGTCGACAACACGTTTGGTGTACGCATTGCTCCAAGATTCCCCGAAGCCTAGTCCCTGACCAACTGTATTGGAGTCGGCGATCGGCAACTTCTTCGCTAACTCGCCTAGACCAGGCAGAGAGTCGAGCCATGAACCGAACTGAGTGAAACTGCTGCCCAGCGTTTCGGGTGTCAGATGGCGAAACGGGGTGTACTGGAACGCCGAATCAAGAACAACATCAATGCTTTCAAACGGACCATCAATGCGGGTATTGGAGAGGTTAATTTCTTGACGCTCGATCGCAGGGATTAAATCCGTGGTTCCAGCGTGCGTATCGCTAACCAGCAGTGTTCCGGAAATCGGTCTCTTGTTGTTCTTGGAAGTATCACCGAGAGACAAACGCGACTCAGGTGAACTTGTGAAGCCAGTTGCCTGTGAGAAGTCCTCCGGCTTATTTAAATTGATGGGAATCGTTTGGGTAAACTTAATGTCGTTGACGTCGTCGTCAAGCGAAAGTTTCAAAGCGCCAATCCGTCCTACTTCAGCGTCGGCGACTCCTGCCGCTGTGGCAATGATGCTTGGCAAGAGATTTAACTTTGTGAACTCTATTGAAAGGTCAGAACCGTTCAGTTTGACTCTGAACTCGGCGTCTATGTTTAGCTCAATGGACAAATCGGAGAGCGGTAAACGGAGCGAGATGGCGTCGTAATCGGCACGATTCGCTGCGCTGCTCTCCGACAGGTCAAGATGCAATCCTTGGATATCAATTAAAGACTCCGCTGGAATCAATGCCTTCGCAGTGTATGCAGTGCCAATCTTCGCGAAAGTGATTTCGTTGGTGGTGCCGATTAGTTCATCAGCATCTCTGACGACAGTACTAAGGGACGAATCAAATTCCGCAGCGAAGTCAAGCAGCAAGTCTTGCAATAAATTCAGTGAATCTACTTCCTTGTCGTTTGACCGTTTCAGTAACTCTCCCAAGGTCACCGAATCAAATGAACCGTCTTCCAACTTGATGGAAATTCCAGAAATTCCTCGTCGCAAATCAGGGACACTATTGAGTGAATCACCGCTGAAGTTTGGCACCAAAGAGAGAATCTGTTTTCCAACAACCCCTGAACCTTCGCTTCCGGCTACTGAAATCGGGTCATTTTCGCTCAAGAGATTGAAAGCATTGACGGCATTTAGCCAAAGCAGTGTCAGTCGATCCAATTCAGTGCCGCGCAGATTCGCAATAGTCAGATCATTAACTTCACTACGCTTTGTCAACTCGCTCGCTGTCGTTGCCTTGAATCGTCGTAGCGCATATTCCGTCTCCGCGCCGACTATTCCATCAACGGCCAACACCTTGTTGTTCTGCCCGGTAAAGCCGAAGTAGTTGAGTCGTTGCTGAAGACGCGCCGCCCCGATCCGATCAAGCTGACGCGCTAGGTTACCTTCTTGGTTCACAGCGACTCTGTAATCGCCCGATCCACTTTGTCCCGCTGCGATCACGACCTCCTGCGTCTTGTCACTCCCTTTCTGTCCAACGATAAGTGACCCTTGGAATCCTCGGAACCGAGCTCCAGCCACAGAAGGTATCTCGTCCACGGATAAGCCATCGAGGGTGGACGGTGCGAGCCAGAAGCCTTCAACGATTGAATCTGCGGTTCCATTCGCTTCATCGAACAGAATTCGTCCCAGCATCTGACTAGGATTGCCAAGTCCGGTGCTATAGACAATATCCGCCCTATCCCATCGCCCGTTCACAGGGACAACTCGCAACTCGCGAATCGTCGTATCGGCGGGCAAGTTCAATCCAAAAGAGCCTTCGACACCAAGGTTTAGTGTGCCACGGGTGATAGCGTTTCCACCGGTCTCGGAAATCTGTTTTTGCAATGCCGACAGATCGACGTAGAAAACGTCGCCTGTCAAACCACCGGCATTTAGTCGCAGCCCATCGACCCCCAGGGAGACATTCCCAGGCTCTCCGATTAGTTCAAACTGAATCGAGCCGACTTGATTGCGGAGATTGGACGGCAAAGCGATGCTACGTTTGCCGATCAGTTCACCATCTTCGAGTTGCGAAGCAAGCAGCCGAAGAGGAATCGAATCAACAACTTGATCGCCGAAGGAAACCTGAAGCCTCGCAGCATTACCGAAAACAGGTTGTTTGGCTGTAGTCAACTCCGTCAACGAATCAAAGCGATAGGTGAAATCGATAAGGCCAGTGTCGGCTGGCACGTAAACGCGGTTATATGACGCTGATTTTGCGGTGCTACCTAAATTAAGGAAGTAATCAAGACCGTCGGTCGTTACTGGCTTTGCAGAAGTATCCTTTCCAAAACCAGTCCAGCCAGCAACTGCTCGAGAAACAGAAGCTGGCGCAACTGAACCGTGTGTAACCACCGCAGCGGATATAGGCGAAAGTCGACTGCCCCACTGAAGTTCTGATTGCATCCCGATATCAGATAGCATCGCCGAATCCAACGCCGTCGGATATAGAAGGTCTTCGGTAGCACTAGTTGCGGAGTACGGTTCCAAGAAGGATGCCATCAAGACTTTTGACGATTTTCCGAATTCAGATTGCACGACATGAACAAAGTCACTGCCTCGGCCTTTACCGATGGTCAGACCCACCGTGAAGTTTCCATTCGCAAGGTATGCATTAGATCCCGAGAACTCCGGAGAATTGAAAGCCGGGAAGTCGATCAGGGTATCCAGCGATGTACTAAAAACAGACGAGGGCGTTGACGGTATGAATGTGACCGTTCCGAATTCCATCTGCGTACTCAATCGAGGTGCCGTGGTACTGGACTGAACGTAGCTGCTAATGAAACCTAGTCCGTGGAAAAGCTCATGTTGAATTAGAGTGATAAGATCCAACTGTCCTGCTACTAGGCCGCCACGACGTTCGAGTCCAGAGGCATCGACGAAGAATCTGTCACCAAGCTTTTCACCATTCAAACCCTCTGTGTCAAAAATTGTTAAAGTAATGTCAGCCGTCGAGCCATTCGGATCATTGCCCGTACGCGATTCAAAGAGTGTACCCGCTTCATAATTTCCAGTCGCACCAGCGGACTGTTTTAGGACGTAACTGTTCGCACCAGCGTTCGCATAAAACGTCGGGTCAAGAGTTGGTGCCAGAACGATTTCGACGTCTAACATTCCCAATCCTGGGATCAATGGACTGAGAATAAGATTTGCCGCATCAAAAGCGGCCTCAATACCGGGCAATTTGGCAAGGATCTCCGGGGAATAGTCTGGAGCGAATCGCAGTGGGCTACTAACGTTCGAGTAGACTTGTTTGGCTAATCCACTGCCGAAGTTGTCGTCAGGACGTAAGGCAAAATTGCCTCGAGCTATTCGAGAGAACTGATAGCCAGAACTTGTCGTTGCAACGACAGATGGCAAATAAGAGTTTCGCCACACGCTTTCGTGGAGTGAAACTTCTGTTCCAGATATTTCAACCAGCGTGTTGAATGCGCCGGGAATTGGTCGGCCTTGGGCTTCGTTACCAGACGTGCTCTGGTAGATTGTATCTGCGAATGCAACGTTGTTCCAAAGTGACGCTTTGACGGAATTTCCTGCGAGGAACTCATCTCCAATGAATGTCGGCTGATCGAAGTCATGAGGATCAAGGTATGTGAGGTGGTCGACGGGGATTTTATATTGAGCGAGTCGCTCAACCGCTTCGCTCGTGACGATTGCACCTGTGCCGTGGCCGATGAAGTGCATTGGTAGATTCTGGCCACCTGCCAGTTCAGTTACTCCGAGTTGTACCAGCATCGTGAATAGCGATTCGCCAGCCGCCTCAACCCAGTCGGTCGACAATTTGTTTGGCTCAACAAACCAATCGAAAAGAAGGACTAGCTCTCCGCTCTTGCCTTTGAGCGTTTGAGGCAAATCGTAGGAGCGATTCGCGTCGCTTGGCGTCGGATCGACAAACGCCTGGACAAGCGACTTGTCCATATCAACATCGACGATCCACGCATCGTTCCCCGTTTCCAATTCAGCTCGATCATTGATCGCGAGTGCCAAATCGAGAAGCGTGTCTCCGCCCAGTTTTCGGTCGTCTTCAAACCCATGCGTGATGATGGTAACGCCCGTGATCTGTTCGGCGCTACGGACTCGCGTGACAGCGTCTTCGATGCTGATCAAGCCCGCCGGTGCAACGGCCAGCAGTCGTCGGTCTTCGAGCATCTCGAAGAGCATTCGTCGCTTGGACGGCTTGCCCGATTTGCGGTGGCGGGCTCTGGATCGCGCAGAGGATTTGTTTGACTTGGAGTGATTCATGAACGTTGCCCTAAACGCTGTTGATGCGGCGTTTGCTTACTGCGAAAGGTTGGTCAGGACTGACCGGCAACGTGATGACGTGAAGGTGGATTCCGCCCAGAGGACGCCCTTGACTCTTCCATAAGCACTGGCTACCGCAGACGAATCAACGACACGCTCCATGCCGCAAGTGATCCTGCTTTATCCGGCCGGGCCCCCCAGCGGAACCGGAAGTTTACATACCTCCAAGTTGCAGCACAACTGTTTGGAGTGCATTCCCAACGCATCTAGGGGGGGGGGGCTGCGTCTCCCCCCAGCGACCGCAATCCCCCTGCTTCACGAACAATTCTGCGTTCGAATGGCTGCAAAATCAGCTACCACCGACGCAAACGCGATGACTAAACTAACACAGTCATCGCTACCAGTTGCTCGGCTTAAGGCGCCAACCGGGGCGGTCCAGATCTGGGGCCATGGTTGCTCTGGCGTCGAGCACGCTGGCAATGAATGTCGGCGGGAATGGTTTGGCAAAAATTACATCGAGGAGTTAAAGCCGCCTGAGCCACACGACCGGCGAAGGTGGTAACCCAGCGAAGAACAGTTGGCCGCCGATGCGGAAGGCCGACAGGGTAATGCCCAAGAGATAGACGTGCCACAAACAGGCCAACAACGAGAGCCGACGCCATCATGGCAGCTCTAGCGTCACCACTGTAAAAGCGTGATGGCGGTGGTCCTACCCATTGTTAGCTGGGTGTGTGAGCCGATTCTTCCTCGCGGTCCGCCCAGAAAACGTTTCTTCACAAACGCAGCACCAGCAACACCTTAGAGTCCGTCCTGGGCACGGTGTTGGCATGTTTCGAGGGGACTGGCATAGTCCGTTTTTGTGACCGACTGGCGCTAATGCGGCATGTAGACAAAGACATCTCGGGAGTGTCTGGAGATTCAGGAAGGGGGGGCCGGGTGACAAGCAGCCCGTGGACGGTCTGTCGGAGTTTGGGAGAAGGTCCAGACCAAGATGAACGACCGGGAACTTCGTCCGAAAACGAATCGGGGCGAGGCTCACTGGTTGGCATGTCTACTTTATTGTCACAAGTGCGGCGAAAAAATTTGGGGCGACAAAGCCTGTTAAAGGGATATCTGCAAAACCTGCAAGGTGAACGGCAAGGAGAACGAAACCGGCTGTCAATGCTTTCGGTTTCTCAACGCTGAAATCGAGGCGCATGCGGAATGATACTTCCTGCTCCATCGAGGCAACTGCCAGGCATGCAAATAGAAGAACGATGTATCCGGTGATGTTAAGAAGCGTCAAGGTCGTACCAATCGACTTGGAGATAGTTTGGTTGTAAAGAGCCCGACTCGAAGTCGGGTAAAAATGAACCGACTGGTCGGCCAGTGCCTAGGCACTGACCTGCGGGACCGAAACATCCGAGTACTCGATTGCAGGGGTCGCAAGTCCTTCGATCGCCGGCATCGACGAACCGATGATGCCTTGCAGATCACCATATAATCCCGCGGTGTTCAGTAACGCCCTTTGCAATTGCTTTTCACGCTTCGACCAAATCCGTTGCATGGATCGTCGTTCCGATTCCAAGTCGGTCTGCATTGTTACGAACGCCTCAACCACCCCCTCAACCCGTTGCTGAAACTCTCGTCCTGCCAGATAGTTGTAGACAAGCTCCATCTTTTCGTTTTGCCCTTGCACGGCCAACTTGCTCTTTCCGAGCTCAACAAGGCCAACACGGAGAGCAGTCGCGAGCCCGGCAACGGAGGGCCAATTACAAACCCAAACTCCGTCGATCAAACCGAAGTTGCGGATGCCCGGCGGCAGAACCTCAGTGACAATCACAACGCAGCCTGCGCGTGCTGCCCGCTGATCGTCACGTGCTTTGGCAAGCCAAGCGTTGCTCCATTTCTTGGTGCGTTTTGACTCCCATAGCATTTCGCCGCAACCCAAGCCGCTTGTATCGTAGACCCTTTGAATTGCGTCGCCACCATGAACGCCCTTCGCAACCGGTTCAATGGAATCCGCCGAAAACAACGTGCTTAACAGATCCTCGAGTGCAAGCTCCTGAACTTCGCCTTGAAGTTGCTGCGATCCCTGCTCGACTTTGCGCTGCAGTTCCTTAAGTCTTGCTGCCATCTCAGCAATTGTTTTGTCTTTTTCGGCTTGCCTCAGCTGATGGGCTTCGTCCAATTGCAACTTCGTCTCTTCAACAATTTTGTTCCGCTCGTCATCCAATTGACGAGCGACTTCCAGCTTCAACGATTCCTTCTCCGACTGAAGCTGGCGCTGCTGTTTACGCAGTTCCAACTCGTTTGTGCGGGCGGTGTCGAGGGTTTCGGCCAGTTCCTTCAGTTGTGCGTCACGATCAGCAATCTCAACCGCGACCGCAGCAGCAGCCTTTTGATTTGCCTCGGCCAGCAACGAGACTCGCTGCTCGTCAACACGCAATTGGATCTGTTCAGCCAGCGTCTCTCGCTGTTTGTCTAGCGCCTCCCGCTGTAGAGCAACTTCGTTCTGTTGGTTTTCGAGTTGACGCCGAAGTTTCGTAGCTTCGGCACCAAGTTCACCACGGATCTGAGAGGCGACCTGCGTACGCATCAATTCGGTAAGTTCGATTTCGTGATTGCAATTGGGGCAGGAAAGTGTGTTCTTCAAGGGCTTTCTTCTCGCTAGGGTTGAGTTAGTCAGTGTTGACACTCTTGCCTAACGAACCAAATCAAATCCTGTCCGGACAATATTTCTAATATCCAACAATTCGTCCCATTGCGAGTAGCTTACCGGCATCGAGCCCCGACTTCGCTTGCTCGTTCAGATGACTCTGCCAACCTGTCAAGATTTCATGGAGTTTTGGCTGCCCGCCAGAAATGTTATTAGCAACGGCGGCAATCATAGCGGTTACCGCAAGACTCTTCTTTTCGCCGAAGATTAACTTTTCAGCCGTCTTCCTGTCTGACTTCGCAAGCAAGCCAGCGCATTGGAGGTGAGCCGCAATTTGAATCAACTGGAAAATGGGCCGGGGCTTCACTTCGACAAGTCGTCGCAAGCGTCCAACACATTCAACAGTTCTCGTGGAATCGCCCGCTCCCGCAATCGCCACCGAAACATGACGCAATATTCCGTGAGCTGGGTAAAAGGGATGGTCGCCAATACACCATGGGGTGTACTGAGTCTTCGTGCGGTGAAACGCTGAAACGAAAGCGTTTGATTCGTCGCGTTGCATGGCGGCAGCAGACATCGCACCGATTCGACTCCAGTGAAGCAGCGCGAACCCTTTCCCGACATCATCCGGCGTGGACTGGATATACTCTGCGATTGAGTCATGTGAAAAATCACTCAGCCCGAGGCTCTTCGCAAGAAACTCTCTCGCCAAATCCCACTGCCCGGCGACGGTTTCAAGCTCCGAGCGGTATTGCCATTGACGTGCCCGATCGCCGTCGTGCTGGAATTCGCTGATCGCCTGGTCGCTGATCGCTCGACAACGATCGAGGTCGCCTTGGGATCCCAGCATCAACCCGATCTCGCTCTGCAGTTGAGTGCCCAACGCTCGCGCACGTAGATCCGACAGCACCTTTTCCGGGAAAACCCCTTCGAACGCCTCTGAAAAAAAGCCATCAAGTTGCTGGTAATACCCGACAACTGCTGCCATGCGGTCCGCTGCAGATTGATGATCGAAGCAATCATTTTGATGGACGGCTTTCACAATGAACGCGAACATCAAATCTCCAGCGAACTCCCACCGTGAAGACAACTTAGGTACAAGCGCTTCGACTTGCTCTGCATAAACACGCCCCGCTATCGTGTTGGCATCGTGATTACATGCCGTCAACGCCCAGGTGTCCGTCAGCAACCGCAACCAATCCGCGGGCCAGTCCAACGACGCCTCCCGATTGCACAATGCGTTCTGCATCCATCGGCAGCAGCGAAGAGAGCTATCAAGATCATGACGTTGTTCAGCGACTTGGTTCAGCCAACCAGCGATGATCTGAAATTGAGGCTTTTGCGTGACCGGCGGAAGCATCTCCAATGCCGAAACAACTTCACTGGCCAACGACTCGTATCGCTCAAGCGTCTTCTTTTCGATGCCATCCGTTGTTGCCCGCTCGGCAAGAGCGATCAAAGCAGAGCCATGAGATTCACGACGGACTAGGTCGCGAACACGGGTGATTGTTTCGTCACATGAAAATGACCAGTTGAAGCTGGCAAGTGTTGATCGCATCGCCTGGCTTGCCTCCGGGTGTTTAGCCAGGGGACGAAAGTCATCGTGACTGGTGTAACTGATTACATCGGCAAGCTGCAATCTTCGATCTTCCCGCGCCGACCGAATCTGAAAACCGCTCACTTGCCACCGGAATCGCGAAGCCTTGAAACCGTTCGCCAGGGCAGCCCTCGCGAATACATCGTGGATTTTTTCGAGATAGGCCTTCGCGTCCAGAGTTGCGATTCCCGTCTTCTCATCGTCTTCCGTCACGAGGGTCGCGGCAAAGACGTTCAAGGAAACCTGAGCGACTCCTTCCGCTTCGAGTTGCTGGCATACACGCACCAGCAATTCGGCAAGAATGTTGCAGTAGGTCGCAACGCGATCACCGAAGGAAACCTCTTCCGCGTTGACCAACCGCACGGGCTGGATCTTCTTCGACAAGAGCGACTGGCACAACGAATGAACGAGCCGCGGGAAGCCAGGGCTGCCGCTGTGCTGATTCGCATGAAATCTCGGCGTGTACTCGATCGCACCTGCCGCGCATGCAGATTTTAGAATGGAGCCCGCATTCCCACTGGTGATCGTCCCTGCCGGGCAGACTACCCCAGCGATCTGGCTCGGGAATTTGCGATCGCCGCTGTTCTCGTGCCGCCCCCGCTCTTTGACATTCGTCGAGGTCTCCAAAAACAGCCCACTCTCGTCGAGGAAAATGTCGTAGTTCATGGCTTTGGTTTCTCCTCCGACTCGCGGAGTTCCGATTTCAGTTCTTCGAGCTTTTCATGGACGCAGTAGCGAGGGTAATGCATAAAGTCGAGGATGCGGATGGCCAGCAATCGGCCAGCAACGGCATGTTCGTAATCCATCGGCTTATCGTGCGAGGCTGCGTTGCGAAACAATTGGATCGAACGTTCAGAAAGGACGTTCTGCGAAAAGGCGCTCCGCATGTCTGCGTAATTGTCGGGCTCACTTTTGATCCAACGAAATTCCGACAGGCGTTCACTAACATGCTGAACCGCGTGCCGACGAATAGACGAAGCAGAAACGATTTTTCTGCGAATGTCTGCCATGCACTTTTCGATTAACAGTAGCATGTCGTTTAATGTCATCCGGCGGCGACTATCAGGATCAGCCAACTTCAGAACAAACAACTTCAGCCTTTCTTTTTTACGTGGAGAAAGCGTTTGTACGTACTTACGATCAGCGTCAACCCAATCTGGATTTTCATCGATCAACGCGCCGAGTGGATCAACTAGCTTACGCCGAAGTATGCTCTCGATCGCTCTCCACCATTGCGAACATGCCATCGAGTAGTCATCCGTGATGCAAGTGACGAAACCTGTGTCGCCGTTACGGATGAAGTCTCGTTCGCGCGCTGCAAGGAGGCAAAACCAAGGGTGTCGCATCTGGAAGTGTTCTAGCGAAAGCCAAGGTTCAGTCGCTCCCGCGACATATCCTGATCGCCCAGGAAATATGTTCGCCTCATCATTTCTATAGTCTTTTAACCCAAACGAATCAATCAATAACTCGGTCACGACATCCCGCTCTGGAAATCCATTGTCGGCGCAGAAGCGATGCAAAACTCCTTCCTTGTTATCCACAAGTTGGCAGTATGAAGTGAGAAGCTGTTCGTCGAATATTGATTTGTTCTGGCGTTTCCAAGCTGATTGGCAACAGTTGTCCAATTCCATGAAGTCGTGGTAGATGTTCGCAATTCGCGTCCAGAACAACTTGGGTGCGGCTAGTCGTCTAAGCAGCTTTGCAAGTGAAATTAGATCATCGACCCGCCGGTAAACGTACTTCCATCCAAGACAACAACACACGAGCTTTCGGGCCAGATCTTCACGATCGGTATGATCCAGCAGCCACTTGGCAACCAGAAGTGCGGCGGTTGGATGCGCAGCGGGAACCATCCATAGATTCTCAGCGATTCGTTGGAAGACTTCTTCAATACGCTCAATTTTATCAACAGCCGTTAGATGGCTATTGTTGAGCTGAAACCAGAGCGCCTCCACTGGATATAGCGACTCGATTCGTTCAACCTGATCTCGCCCTTTACTCCAGCACGCTTCCGAAATCAACAACGACACTGGTTTAGCCAGCCCAGCACTTGCAAGATGAACACTCTCGTAAAGCCAGAGGGGCATGGCCCCGCGTCGATTCAGTTCGTGACACAGCTCAATCGACTCTTCATATTGACCTAGCTGATATGCATTCCAAGCTATACGCGATAGAAGAGGAGTTGCTGCCTCAAGCGGGTAAGGGAAGCCATTCGTGCGGCGATGACCGTCCGCGGAAACATCTAGGAACGCGATCTTTCGAGCTCCATTATCGCCAATGATTTGAGCACTGCCGCCGTTGCCTGTATCGTCAACCAGTTTAGGATGGTCGCGTTCCGTTGCTTCCCTGATCTTTGCTGACCGCAAGCAACACCGTTTGTACTTCTTGCCTGATCCACAGGGGCATATGTCGTTTCGTCTGGGGTGAGTCATCGTCAACTACCCCAAGAATAACCGAAGAACACTGCCCAGCGGCGAAGCAGCCGGCCGACGACGGTTTGTCTGGCGGCCTTTGTGCGATCGTGCCGAACTCGTCCGCTGGCCCTTTTTGTTGCGTGTGCCGGCGATCTCGCCGCCGCACAGTACCGTCACGGCCGCTTCCAGTCCCGACAATTCGCGCCCCGACCACCAGCGACCGCAACCGCGGCACTGAACATTGGATTTGCCGTGTCCGATATGGAAACGGCGTCCGCAAACGCAATTTACTTGTCTAGCGATGATAGTGTCTCCTGAAAGGGTTAATTTTGCCACGCGAACGGATCAGCAAGGGGGTACTCGTTTCGCCGGTCTCTCGATCACGCTTCAGGTTGTAATTAACGATCGTCGCGGCAAAGTGTCCGAGGTTATCCTTCGGTTTCGTCGCTAAACGCTTTCTCCAGTCGCGGCAACTTCGTCTGGCCGTTGCGAGTGGCGCGGTAAAGCCCGCCTCCGATCAGCAGAGGAGCACCGCCGGTCGCCAGGATGACGGCAGAGGTTCCTGCCGCAGCAGTCGACATTCCGACGACAGCGAACGTCGCCCCGCCGGCTGTGATGGTGAGTTGTGGTGTCACGATGAGTCGTTTCTCCGAGGGAAAAAGTCATTTGCAGTCGCGTAACGCTGCCGCTCGTAATGTGTCCTGGATTCTGCTCAACAAATGTCAACACGCACCATCCACGCCATTCTCCTGAATGAGTGTCACTGACTTTCGGACCATCTCTCGCAAATCGTGCATACGTCGTTGAAAGACTGCCACTTCCGCATGCCCGTTCAGGAGCGATCGCACTGGATGCATGGCAGCGTTGCGAAGCTCGACCAGGTGGTTGGTCTTTTTCTTGAATTCGGACTTCGACATCGCGAACAGATTTAGAAGCCTCTCCTGCTTGGGCCAGATGTTCAGCAGATCCGAAAGTTCTAGCCCTTCTACGGGCGATAGCTCGATATTCTGGCGTCTGCCATATTCGTGACGTCCGAGCACTTGAACCTGACGGTGTTGTGCAAGCGACTCAATCCAACTCATGTCATCCGGCTGGTTCATCGTTAGCAACTCAGCGAGCGACATCTCAAGTGCCGAAGTCCATAGATAACAGAACAAACGAACCGCTTGGCGGTTTAGATCGGCGTAGTGCAATAAACCAGCAAATCCACCGGACTCGGCGTCGAAGACGATACAACAAGGCGATCGAACAAGGCACTCGATAGCTTCCAGCATGCTCTCGCTACTGAGAATCGAATCGAGTGTCGACAGTGGCGAGAAAATGTCAGCAATCTGACCATCACCACTATTCGGAATTCGATCCCGAAAAAGCATTCCAGCTAGCGTTCCCTGATGGATAACCGGCAGCTGATCGAACGTCGCGCCCATTTTCTCGAGCGCATGTGCAAGGCTGTCTGCAGGGCTTGCAACAACCAACTGGTCCACAGGCGTCATGATCATCCCGGCAATGATATGTTCAGCAAATTTGGGAAGCTGTCCGTTGAGCATCACCGATGACAAGCGAGGAGTTGACATGGCCATCGCTTACAAAACCTGCCCAACGGGACTGGCTCCCTTCTTCGTATTGCATTTGCTACACGCAAGCCACCCATTGTCGACTGTTGTCGGCCCCCCTTGGCTGTGCGCGACCACATGGTCAGCATGAAAATCATCCCATGGCACGTCAGAACCGCAGTACTTGCAAGCGCCGCCATCACGACGAAAGATCACAAGCCGTTGAGTCGCATCGAATCCTCGCTGCGAGTCTAGTGGAATCAAATCTGGCACGAATGCGTGAAAATCACGCAGCAACATCTCATGGCGGTATGCGATCGCCTCTTCACCGTCGGAAGACTTCGATGTGTGCCTTTCGTAATTCAGAAAGTCGCTGTCGTTTTTTGCCGATCGGCGTCGATGCTCAAAGTCCAACAAGAAACTCTTGAACGCATCCTCCTTGCCTGACAGATTGTATTCCTCCATCAGTTGTGAGAGCAGCAAATAGATGGACACCGAAAGCCCTCGCTTGAGTTCATGCGTTTTTTCGGGGAAACACGCATGCATGTAGTCGAATACCTTTTTCGACTTCTTCGCAACTTTTCCGTTGTCGCTAAACGATTGATGCTCCGTGTACATCCCGTTTAGGCGACTGTCGCGAATGTTCGTCGCCTTGCCTTCGATTTCCAACAAAACACATTGAGCAGCCAACTGTTGATGCTGCATCCGTCCATCCGTGAATGCGACCGAACCAAAGAAGGGGTGCTTTGCGAGTGTCGCACAAAAGTCGCGCATGTCACTTGCCATTGCATTGCGTTTCTCCGCGGCGTTCAATGGCTTGCCGTTCTGCAATCGACAGAACATTTCACGAATTTCAGCATCGCTCGCGTCTCGAATGATTACGACGCTGAAGTTGAACATGTCGAAGATCTGGCGTGTCTCCATCTCCAGCTGATCGTACCGCTGTCCACCAAGATCCGGTGTAAAGTCCTTGTTCAACGCGTATTCGTTCGCATAAAAGTCCCAAATCGCTCTCATGCGCTGCTGCCCATCGACGGCTTCGTACTTAAAGTCGCTACCGTCAGCCGTTTTTCGCAAATACAACTTTGGAATATCCATTCCCTGATAGATGCTATCCATCAGTAGCTGCTGCTGCTTGCGATTCCAAACGGAATAACGCTGATACTCGGGCGTCGGATTGATGTTGTTCTTGTTGTGAATGAGACCGATAAGTGGCCAGATTTCGTTGTTAAGTTCCATAGTTGCTTGTTATCTCGCCTAAGTTGAAGTGTTGTTCGTTAGTCTGACTATTGGCTAACGGGAGGCTCGTGAAACTGTCCTTGTTTGCAATCCAATTTGTAAGCCGAGCGGTGAAAGTAGCCGTGCCGAACGCGATACCCAGTGCCTCACGGCACTAGGTTCACAATGGTTTCCAACCCATCCGACAGTGAGTCGAGTAGTTTGACACGGATTTCGTTGGCCTCGGTTGCCGTCAGTTGTAGGTCGTCGGGACGGTAGAGCAGCTCGCTGTCAGAATTGAACTTGGGTTTCTCGCGTCCAAGTTGCTTGGCGATCGCGTGCTGGATCTGCTCCCACTCGCCTCGCTTCGCCACGTCGTCGGCGTGGTCGCCACGACACCGGAGTTGGAATAATAGATCCAGCGCTGCCGAGCTTGACTTACCGAGTTGACGCTTGAACTCGACGAGCGCGTCGTGAGCCGTCCCGCCATCCTGAATCGTCAAGCTTTCACTCGTCAGCTTGATAACGCGTTCGGCGAAGGCGAACAGCTCTTGCCAAATGGCATCCGAATCAGTTTGTGTCGACTCCGTCGGTGTTTGGATTGCTCCAATCGACTTGGCCATTTCCGTTCGCGATGATTCACGGAAGACCGATGGGCCATCGCCTCCGCCAACCAGACGATCGTGAGACTCGCGAAAACGTTGGACAGCATCAGCCAATTGCACTCCAAGATCGTGTTGCCAATCGTTTGTGGTCAGCGAACACTTCCATTGATCGAGCGAAAGCCGCCCGCGGGTGGCAGCCGATTCACGCAATGCATGATGAATCTCTTTTACCATCCACGTCTGGACGCGATTGCTCGATTCGTCGTCGATCTTTTCCAGCGATTGAACTCCCGCGCCTTTGCAGAGTATTCGCTCAATCCTGTATCGCGAACCACGGCGGCCGGCCAGGCGATCGTCAATCACTCGCACTGCCATCGCCACGTCGATGTTGCCGAACGATGAAGGCACCAGCGATTGTTCATCGACACACAGAATCCTTGCCGACTTGATCCAACTCACCAGTGACTTCAAATTGTGAACGCTGCGCTGGAAGTCGCCCGCGTGTTGATTCCAGCGGCTGCTAACGTTCACGCCGGTCGTCTTTTGAAAGTGCGACAACAGCAAGTCGTAAACCGGGCCTAGCCGATCTCGTTTGCCTTCGTAGCTTTGGTCAAAGCTGGTGTCGTGAGCAAACTGCCGAAAGCCCTCTTCGTCGTTGTAGTGCTTGTAGAGTTTGGTTTGGTCCTGAATCATCGAATTCATGACGCGGCGATAGGCGCGGTCGTGTTCGATGCGGGCGGTCTTCTTATCGCTGTTCTGGCAAGCGTTGTTGTATGCCGGATCCTCGGCGACACGGCGAGGAATTTCCTCCGTGATCAATTCCTCGATGCGATCCTTGTCATCCCAGTCGATGTTGCCAAACTGATCATTGAACGTTCGGATGATCGACGAAAGCCGATCCAGTTCGACAGGCGGTTTTGCTCCACCGCCCGTATCGTTGGCGGGATCAACCTCGGCATCTTCATCGGGGAGCAGAATTTGCATCTGCGCGCCGACTTCGACACGGTAACTGTCCATGTCGATCGTTTGCAAAATGCCTTTTGACAGATCCTCCTCTTGAGGTGCCGGCAATTTTGGCGTCAGGAAATTCAGAAAGGTCGAAAGACGTTCCCAATTGGGTGGCACCGACGGCAAGATGGTTGCCAGGAAGCCGTAGGTCCGCACAAAGGCCTTGGCACGCGATTTGAAATCGACTTGCTTGTCTTCATCGAGGTCTGAGAGATAGCGATCGACGCAAACATCGAGCAACGGATCCAACTCGCTGCGATCGGCACCGGCCAGATAGTCATCGACGAACGCTTGCACCTCCGACCATGCATAGACCTGGTGCGCGTCCAGTACGGACTTCAAATCATGCAACTTATTTGGATCGGTCGAATCGCTGAGCACTGTTGTGCGATAGTACTTGGCGAAGGACTCACGGATCGTTTCCAAATCATTGAGGAAGTCCAGCACGAAGGTATCGTACTTATGCGGGTGGGCGCGGTTCAAGCGTGACAGCGTTTGCACCGCTCGAATGCCCGAAAGCGGCTTGTCAACGTACATCGTGTGCAACAGCGGTTCGTCGAAACCGGTTTGAAACTTATCGGCGACGATCAGGAAGCGATAGGGATCCGTTCGCAACATCTTCTCGATCTTGCTGCTCGCGAAGCCGTTCATCTTCGACTCCGTGACACCCTTCTCGCCCTGGAACTCACGATCGCCCGAGAACGCAACGATAGCTCGATACGGACTCTTGCGTTCTTTGAGGTACGCATCGAACGCTACCTTGTACTGCATGGCACGATCAACGCTGCTGGCCACGACCATTGCACGTGCCTGGCCGCCGACCTTCTTCTTCGCCAGCACTTGCGAATGGAAGTGGTCGATCATTTCATGGGCTTTGCGCCGGATCGCGTGCTCGTGCGATTCGACGTATTTCCGCAATTTCTTCTTCGCCTTGCTGACGTCGAACTCCGGATCGTCCTCGACCGACTTCACCAGTCGGTAGTAGCTGTTGGCTGTGGTGTAGTTCTTCAGTACATCAAGGATAAAGCCCTCTTCGATCGCCTGCTTCATCGTGTACTTATCGAAGGGGCGAAACTTCTGCTTGTCTCCTTCAGGGACCGGCACGCCGAAGAGTTCGAGTGTCTTCGGTTTCGGGGTGGCCGTGAATGCGAAGTAGCTGGCGTTGGAGAGCATCTTGCGTTTAGCGATAATTTCATTGATTTTGTCCTCGGTGGTTGGCTCCTCCGCATCCTCATCTTCACTGCCAGCGACCGCGTATTCCGTATCGGCATCTCGGCGACCAATCACATTGCCCACGCCGAATGACTTCTCTGCGACCAAATCCGATGCCCCAACGTCTGCGGACTTCGATTTCCCGCTTAAGGCAACGTTCGCCGATGCAGCCGCCTTTCCGCCTTGGCTACTATGGGCCTCGTCAATGATCAACGCGAAGGTGCTCGCACGATGCCCGTCTCCGATCGCGTCCAGAATGAACGGGAACTTTTGGACGGTTGTCGTGATGATCTTCTTGCCTTCTTCGATGAATCGTCGCAAATCGGCTGAATTTTGGGCCGCACCAACGACGGCCGATTCCTGGGCGAACTGACGAATGTTCGCTCGGATCTGTTTGTCCAGGTTGACTCGATCGGTTACGACCAAAATTGAATCGAAGACCGATTCACCATCCTTCTTCAGGCCGATCAATTGATGAGCCAACCAAGTGATCGAATTACTCTTTCCGCTGCCGGCGGAATGTTGAATTAAGTATCGCTTGCCCGGACCGATTTGCTGCGCATCGTCAAGCAGACCACGAACACACTTCAGTTGATGGTATCGCGGGAAAATCTGTTTCCGCTTGGTCTTTCCAGCTTCGTCTTTTTCCTCGATCACTTGCGCGTAATTCTCGATGATCTCCGCGAGAATAGGCTTCGACAGGATTTCTTTCCATAGATAATCCGTCCGCAATCCATTGGGGTTTGCCGGATTGCCCGCACCATCCTTGAATCCTTGATTGAACGGCAAGAACCAACTATCGACACCCTTCAGATGCGTGCACATCCATGCCTGAGAATCGTCAACCGCAAAATGAACCATACAACGGGGGAATTGAAATAGCAGTTCGCGCGGATCGCGATCCGTCTTGAACTGATTGATTGCATCGTCGTAGGTCTGTTTGGTGATTTGGTTTTTCAGCTCAAACGTCGCTAAGGGTAAGCCATTGATAAAGATA
Organism: Rosistilla oblonga; assembly: GCF_007751715.1. Lineage (NCBI taxonomy): Bacteria > Pseudomonadati > Planctomycetota > Planctomycetia > Pirellulales > Pirellulaceae > Rosistilla > Rosistilla oblonga. The sequence continues at coordinate 1,834,608 of NZ_CP036292.1, forward strand.
ACGAAATCGAGCGATCGAGCCGTGGCGTTGCGGCTATATTTTAGCTGTCGTGTGACGCTAAATATGTTTTTCGCATGCAGAGTAGCAGCACGCTCGTTGCCAGGTGTCGGAGTGCCGTAAAATAAATCAAGCGCTCCGGTGCTCACGCCGTGCTCGATTCCATTTCGCAACACGTCGACAACACCGCGGCGGCCAACCTCCCCTTGCAAGCGGTGCAGAAACTTCCGACGTGCAGCCCCCTCGGCATCGATGTTCAGCGTTGCATACGCTTGGGGCTGCGACGATTTTAAAAACGCCAACAGCTTCGGCACATCAATCGCGTGCTCTCGATCGTAGTCCTGCGGCGTCCCGGCGAGGTATTCGGAATCGTTGACCAATGAATCGCAAATCAGCTGTTCCAAACTTGCTTCGTTAAAACGGGAGTGGGCCATTTGCGCTGTTTGACTCCGAACGTTGACAGGGAGTTTTATGTGGGGTTCTTTTGAGAATGCAACGATTCTAGCTAATTCGGATATCTGTCGCACCCACCTTGAGGCTTGCGATTCCCGAGAGTGTTTGGCGGCAGATCAGTTGCTCAATTCCTGCAGGGCCCCGCTAGCTCAAACCGCAGGCTTTCGAACACAGCACGTCCTCTCGAATCACGAGAAAACCGTTCGCCTCCAGAGATTGTGTCAGGTCGTTTTCGCTCTTGGCGTCAAATTCGAGCAACCGATTGCCGGTGCTTGTCACATGCTCGACTCCCAATGCGATCACCGGTTCCGGCAGCCAACTAAAGCAATTGCTTTGTGGGCACACAGGCCAGTCACCGTCGGCGTAGCCAGGGATCAACAGTGGATCGAAGGGCTCTTCGTCAGCGGGCGCACCAAGCTCAATACTCAAGAACCGGTCTCGAATGAAATGCCAGTTGCGGTTTCCGCATGCGTATCGAAAATCTTGCCACGTGTTTGCTGCTTCGATGGCGTGATACAGAGTCTGCAAGGCCAGCGCTTCGCCAAATCGAATGGCAACCAGACAGCGGCCGTTGTCGCAGCTATCGACTTTTCCGATAAGAACTGTATCTTCCTCGGAACCCTCGCCACGATCCGCGTACAGGTTAATGGAGGGATCCTGGATGATGCATCTGCCATCCAAGCGAACCGGCTCACGAAACGAAATACCAGCTGCAGTGATGAATGAACTGCAATCCAAATCACGCCGCAGTAGTTCAGCTCGCAAAGCAATGTCGTGGTGCGCACGTGCCGTCACCCACCCCTGATTCCCCACTTGGCTGTTCACTGCAAAAACCAGCTCTTCGATTGTGGCAGTTGCAAATCGTTCGACAAATTTTTTGAAAGTCATCGCTTCCCGGACCTCAGTTGAATGGCAAAGTGTCATTGTTCAAGATCGTGTAACGGAAACCCTAAAAAACTGTCCGGGATATTGTCAGTAAAAGTTTACTTGCATCGAGGCGAACAAGTACGGATCGCATTCTGGATATCGATGACTAGCTTCTGCTCCCGATCAAGCCGAAAGATTGCTCTTTGTCCGAAGGTTGATGCCAGGTCGACAACCGATTGCTGATCCATACCGGCAACCAAAAAACTTTCTTCTTTCCATGATTCGCAACGTGATTGTCCGACGACCTTGCGAATTTGCTCGGTCCGCATCTTCAGACTTTCCAAAAGCATGGCATTACGCAGCCGATTCGTTGCGTCGTCTAAACTTTGCTCAAACGGATTCCAAGCAGTAATTACAAAGCATGGTTCGGGAAACGGCAAACCGGTCGCATCAGGGCCAGCCACCATCGTTTTCGATGTTTGATCCAATATCACTGAATCACTGAACGCCAGCCAAACTTGGTTTCGGTTCTCAACCAACTCGATAGCGCGCATCATCAAATCCTGCACCGCAATGAATCTGGTCAACGAGATCGGCTGTTGCGGATCATCGTGATTCAGTCGCCGCGAATGGGCGATATGGTTACGAAACCGGACGGCCCACGAGCCAACCTTGCGAAATTCACGTTTGGAATAGCCGAGTTCCTCGAGCAGTTTGGGGATCCTGAAGACCCGATTCACGACCTGGGAAAGCTGGTGAAGAGTGACATGCGAGTCACCTGATACTTCGCTAGCTACGTTCGCACCGTCAGCTGCTTGTGGCTCATCACTGATCGGATGATTGGTATAGGTTCCGACCAATCGCCGCAGCACTCGCTCCAGCGCGATTAGATGCGCAAACGCAAACGCACTGGCTGCTGGTTTCGCCAAATCTTCTCGGGTCACGACCCCGATACACTGGTTGCTTCGGGTTAGCACTAGCCAGGTTGTGGTGGCAAGCCTTAAAAAAGCATCATTGAGCGAGAGGGTATCCGGGAAGCAATGCTCGTCAGGCAGTGGCTCCATGAAGTCCGCAAGGATCGATTTCTCGGAAGCGGTCGCCAGATGTTCGCGAAAAACTATGGACGGAGCCATGATTCCTTTTACAAACGCCACATCGAAGTCGTTCGCTTTCATCCAGTAGAATTGTTCGAGAGCCGAATCAGCCGGGTCAGCATAGTGGACACCGCGACTCGCAATGTCGATCGCGAGTAACCAGTGCTCAGGAGATCGACCGTAGTCGTATACTGTCATGGATCACTCTTCTCCTTGTGCTGGCACAGCGAATTCAGTTTGATCGTGCGCTCTCGATCGTAGTCTGTCGCAATCTCAATCGCGTCAAGTCCAGGGCAGTTGGATTAGTTCCAAATTATTGCTGAACCCGGACTGAGTCAGGTTCCCGCTGCCCACCAACAACACCAGGTTTTGCTCGCCGACCATCAATCATACCTTCAGCTGAAAGCTACCCCGGCACGGCACCGTGACCGCCATGTACTCCCGAGTCGCCCCCGCGCAATGCAAACGCTTCCGCCGTCGCCCGCTTAAAGCCGTGTTTATCGCAAAGCAGCACGCACCGTTGCAACTTTCGCCGATCAATCAGTGGAAAGACCACCGATTCAAAGAATGTAAAGCTGACCGTGTAGGTGGTCCCCAAGACGTAAAGCGGAGCAAACGATTCGAAAAAATTGGAAAGCTTGGCTTTGGAAATAGACACCTATGCCACGCCTCACACGTCCTTAGGAAATTGAGCACGGACCAGACTTTTCGCATGGTTTAGCATTAGTTCTCGCGGGTTTTCGTCGCGAGCGACAACCTTCAACCGTTCCTGCATTTTCCCTAATAGCTTCATGGATGTGGCGATTGGGTCCAAATCGCTACGCCCCAGTTCGCCGAGCGCTTCGCCGACAATAGAATCGAGTTCATGCTTCGGCCAGGCTTTTTCAACCCGATCTTTCCATTGGCGAATTATCGCAGTCTTGTATTCGTCTTCGTTCAGAAGTCTCAGGAAATTTCGAATGTCATGAAAGGCATCGGTCAGCTGACCGATCAACGTCGCAACACAAACCTCGTAATCGTGGCTTTGCGGCGTCAAACGCCCGACTGTTTTGTCAAACCATTGGCCTGCGATGTCAATTGTTGCTTGATCGGACTTCGAGGCGTACTGTAGCGAATGTTGCAGATAGGTTCTTAAGCGGCCGCTCACAGTTTTGATCTCCGATACTTGATCAGCCTGAACTTGCAGCCCTCCAGCGAGCTTTTCAAAGCTGAGAACATTCGGCCCGCCGCACTCAACCAGCATCATGTACGACCATGAAACTAAGCGGAAGAAGTCAAATTCAGAGCAACCTGAGCCGAGCGGACGTTGAGTAAATGTCTCAGCCCGTTGAGCAAAAAAGGGCGCTCCTATAAAGCTGGTTGTCAATTGATCAATCTGTTCGCGGATGCGAACGAGATCATTCCATCTTTGAATCAGTTCGTCGTGGGGGAGCGCCTTTATCCGGCTGACATTTCGCGGAGCGATGCAACTACGAACAAATTCAACTTCGAGTTCCCGGCCAGAATTCATCTCGCGAAAAATCCGACGCATTACGCTGTCAATTTCACCAATATCTCCTGGCCATGCGTGGTCGAGCAGAAGTTTGACTGACTCGATATTGAGCGAGTCCAATCCTCCGCGGCAAGAACGGGCAGCTAAGTGCAATTCGTAAACCAAGTCACCTATTCGTTGCGTCAATGTCGGATAGCGGAAACCGGTCGTGAAATCGGAGAAAATGCTACGAGTCTCCTCGAATGCAGCACAATCCTGTCCAATCAAGAGAATCTGCTTCTGAGCGAAGGGCAGCCAAGCTCTCAGGTAACGAGTAAGCCGCCGCTGTCCAGCATCGTCGAGATGATGAATGTTCTTGACGACGATCTTCATCTCATCGTGTTCGCAAACGCTCCGATCAATTCCTTTTCCGAACAAGGAGTTGTGGTTGTGCTCGCCGCAACCGTCTTGAAGCACGATTGGGTTAATTGAAGGGAATTCCAATGCATTGATCACAGCCTCGTCGATTCGCCGAGAGTTGCCATAGCGAACAAATAACAGGATCTTGGCTGGATTCGCTGACTGTTCCGCAACCTGCGCCGCCTTCAATTCGTCAACGAATTGCCGGATCTCATCAGACTGTCCGGCAAACGCTCGAAGATGAAGCCACTGAGACTCATCAGCAAGACGTTCCAGCAGCTCGTCAAAATCTGATTGATTCATGGGCTCACGCCTTTCGAGCCGCCGTCACTAACCGAATTGGATCAGCAATCGTTCCCCGGAAATTGAATGCAATGCAAAAATCTTCTAGCGGTCGATTGCTTAGCATGGTTTGAGATTGAAACTCCGTCGGTCGGAAAATAATTTCTCGACGCAACGCAGGAACGTAAACCCATCCCTTATCCGTGTCTTCCGAGACGCGACGAATGGTTCCTTGGCATGGAATCGGCTCACCTCGCTCGTTACCCCAAACGCAGAGACGCACGACTCGGTAACGACCGGCCATCGTTGACCGATCCAAAATCCGAAACTGGTCTTCACTTTCCCGATACTGGCCCGTTTGAAAAAGGGCCCAAGCGTAAAAGAACCTAGCTTTCAAACTCTCCTCGTCAGCAAACGTGATGCGACGATTTAGCCAATAGGCAAAGTGCTCCCATTGAGACTTGCTAAGTGGAACAGAACGTCGCTCGGACTCGTAGAGGTCAAGTTTTCCGAAACGTTGCCACCAGGCATTTGTATAAAGCCTGGCCAGTCGCAAATCGAGTTTTTCCTCAGCGGCTTCAATTCGCTCAAGCCCGCGCTCGATGTCACCATCGGAACGCCAATTCCGTTGACTATCAAAAATTAAATTGCGTGCCAGCATATACTCACCAGCGGTTGACCCAAGTTTCGCAAGCTCTTCCAGTGCCTCTTCCTTGATTGATGGATCACCAAGGATATGCGAAAGTTCGATCCTGCGTTTGTTGTACTGCTCTTTGGATGATCGCCAAGATTCGTGGTCAAGGACATCACACAAATCTGAAATCAGTTCAACTCGTTTGCCGCTACTCTGCCTGCCAACCAATCTTCCTCCATCCAATTCGTTCTTCGTCGCTTTGAATCGCACGTCCAGAGAGTAGTAGTTCTCGCTATCGAAGATTGCAGCTTGTGTGCAGTGACGAACCGCCTCATCGAATCCGGACCCGATCGCACCGCGGACTCTCGCTTCAATCGGACTATCGGATGCCCGAGTCGCGATCTCTGACAAAATCTGTTGTGCGAGCACGCAGAGGCTTGCATACTCGTTGTGAACTCTCGAAAGGGGACGACGATATCGCTTGTCGGATGCCTCGCTATAAGAATCTTCGGCTTGATTCAAAGCCGCCGCTGCCTTCTCGTAGTCTTGAATCAGACCTTTCGCGGCAGAATCAAGTTTTTCGAGGTCGTCCCACTCGACGTTATTCAGCTTTCGTAGCAACGCCTCGCGACGAAAGTAGCCTTCTTGAAAAGCGAGTCTTGGATTGGCACGTGTTCCGCTGCTCGCCAATATTTCGGCGATGACATCGGCAAGATCGAGTAAGTCGTTGTCTGTTGAAGTGCGAAGCGTGCTACTTGGGCCAATTGCGTTAAGCAAGCGAAGCGCAAAGTCCACCTCGAAGTTGTACGTCTGCCAATCTCCGGTGGCGCGGACCGATTTCAAAAGCGTTTTAAGAACATCGAATTGCTCCGCCGGTCGAAATTGGGTTCGGACTACGGTCTGAGCCTCCAATTGCTGCCGGGCGCCCAACGCGTGATTTCCATACTCGTCTTCCGTCCAACGGTAGACCGGAGTCTCGTTCAACGCCTGCCTAAGCACATCAAATCCCTCTTTGCCAAGGCATCGAAGGACGAGATCGACCGGAACATCCTGCCCGAAAAAGCTTGGAATTAGAATCAAACCGTTGAGCTTCTGTACTTGCTCAGCGGCCACACCGGTAGCCGTGCGGAATTCGAGTTCTTCGGTTGCGTCGGTTTGTTCATTTTGGACACCTGCTTCGGCGAGGATAGATCCCAGCGTGCCCGTGGCAACCGGAACAGCAATCGACTGAGCTTGTAGTGATGCTTCCAGGCTGGAGTTATAAGTTTCCACCTCCGCCAGTAGGCCCAGCCGCAACCGACCACGAGATTCGGGGAGCAGTCTCCAAAGCCAAGCCCAGAAATTTGGATTCTCCAGATCGCCCGCAGAGATGTCTTCCACGATGCTACTGTCGAAACTCTTCAAATGCTCACGAAAGCGTTTCGCATCTGAGCCGGACATCATGATCGGAAACGGAATGCAGGTCGCGCCGGAAAACTCTTCATACGATGACCCGACCACCAGGACCTTCCGCCCACGCGACGCCAGATAGGCTGCCAGCGAAGAATACTGCTCGCCCATTTGGGACGCATCCCAGACCAGCAATACTGAGGTGCTCTCCAGACGATCAAGCTCGGCAGAAATTCTTTCGACCAATCCCGCGTCGATGTCTGTTTGGTTACGACCGAAATAGAGCACAGGCCATCCCCGTGAACGTGCGGAAATTGCCAAATCTGCAAGAGCGACCGACTTTCCAGAACCACTCTGCCCGGTGACGAGCACGGGCTCTTCGTTAAGCCTTTGTGCCTCCAGAGCCTCAAAAACGGTTTCCTTCAAGTCATCAAACTCTTGACGGCGAAAAGCCAATCCGGTCACGTGCGCCTGCCAGTCGGGGACACCGTGAGAACCGTAGAGGAAATCGCGAAATCGCCGGTACTTTTCATCCGTAGATGCAAAGTTATATTTCGTTTTCGCGTCGGCGTCGGTTAGCAGCGTGACACCATTGGTCAATCGCCGCCATTCGGATGCCTTGAACACATGTCTCTTCTGATTGGGGAAAGTGAACTCAACACCCTCGACCCAACTGCGGCTAGTCTTAATTAACCCATGAATTTGGTCTTTGGGCAGAGAGTCCGCGGCCTGCCCCAACGTCATTGAATGCAAGGTGATCTTGTTCATCCTTTGCAGCAAATTGATCTCTCTAACCTTGCCGGTGCGTTCGGTTGCGCCAAACAAGTGTGTCTGTCCCGAGCCCAATTTCGCGATTGCTTCTGCCAATACCTTCGTGTCTAACCAGTCGGCTTCATCCAATCCGTCGATGAAAAGCGTCCCGCGGGGTGTCACCAGCGTCGGCAGTTGCCGCAGCATCGTCGCAGCCACGCCGTCTCGCTCCAATTGCTCCATCTCATCTGTGGGTGGTTGCTCCCGCGACTCGTCACGCGTAACGCATCCAAACAACTTATACAGACTTAGCTTCACCCGGTTGCGCGGATCTGAAGGAAACGTGGTGTCGTCAAGCACCGGCGTGACCGATCGCCAATCGGCCGCCAAAGCCCGGTCAAGGACATCGTGAATGGACGATGTGAGAACACAATTCCAAGGCAGCGAAGTCAGCTTCTCCAAGTCATCTGGAACTGCAATGCGGCTACTGATGTCGTGCCAAATCGGCATGAGTGATTTTGCTTCACCGCAGTTCGCGATTAGATCGTCGTAGCTGTTAGCGGATTCTAAACCAAAGCGAGCTTGGCAGGTGCTCAAAAAGTAGTCCTCGCTGCCGTACTGTCGCAGCAAGTCCTGCCCCATCAGAAGCACTGCAGGCCCTTCTGACATACCAGCGAAGAGCTTTTCGTAGTCAAAGTCAGTCATTTGATAAACCTGTAAGGCTACCTATCGAGTAAGCCGCAGCACGTAGCGTCTAATTTCTACGCTGGCGGTATTTCTATTTTGTACGTGTTGGAGAAGCAAATCGCGTGGTTCCGGTCACTCAGCCTGTCAGTTGAAGCTGGCCCGTCACCGCTTCGGCGATCAACGACGTGCGGAACTCGTTCATGAGTGTGATTTCTTTCGACACTGCGTTCACCACCTTGTCGATCCGTACATATTCCGTTCGCAGGAATTCCGCGATCTTTTTTTGCTCATCGCTTGGAGGGACTGGAATTTCGATAGCCATCAAGCGATCTTTGGTCAACTTCGGTTGAGCCGCACCGCTAATCCACGGGTTGTAGTCGATGGCTTCGAGAAGTTCGGCTAGGAAGTAGAAGTCACCTCGCTTGGGACGCAAGATGTGCGCGTGATTATTGACCCAGTATCTGCCCGTTGCGATGATCGAAAGACGCAGATTGCGCAGGACGAGGTTTGCGCCATCTTCGGCGACAAGAATCAAATCCTCGTCGAAAATGAAATCATCAACTTTGTCGATTACACCGGATGCCCCGTAATAGTCAAATTCGCGTTTTTTCATCGCCCCACGCTCGCTTGAATTGAGCGGGATGCGGCGTGTATTGAAGTTGTCAAATTCGGATTTGAGCCTTCCAGGAAACCAACCCACAGGAATCTCGGGAATCCAGAAAATGCCAGATGGTTTCAGCTTCGGCGATGCCGATAATCCGCGTGTTACTGCCTTCATGCGAATCGCCGATCTTTCTTTCTCCAGCAGTTCGATGAGGCGGCGTTTGTTGGCGATGAAGCGGTCGATCTCGGCGAGCTTGCCGTCCAGGAACGACACGATCGCATCCTGCTCTCGCCGCGGGGGAACCGGGAAGAGCTGTTTGCCAAAATCACCAAAACGGAAGTCCGTGGACCGTTCGCGGATCCCAGTTGCAAGTGCAAGTATGTAATTCGTTCGTGCCATCTCGCGGAGTAAATAGGCATAGTAATACGGGTTTGCTTCAGAGGATCTGGGCAAGCAGACTTGATAGACAGGAGATGATTTTCCGTCCGAATCTGAAACACCAATGGCTCCTGCGAAGCCGTCCATCGCATGAATCACCAAATCGCCCACGCGGATTCCTTGATATCCGATTTCCTGCATCGCTTCGGTGAAGCCATCAGAGCGACGGTTCTTGCGCAATGTGACCTCGCCGTCACGGAACGCGGTAATGACTTTGTCTTGTTCTCGAACGGGGCGTTGAACTTTGTAGAAAAGTGATTTTCCCCTCGAGATTCCCCAATGTTCGGGAAATCCCATGAGCCAAGGGACAGCTTTCTTGCTTTGATCGGTCGTCACAACGCTCACGAGACCACCTCCGTGATCTTCTCCAGCAAACCTTCGGTCTCCTTTTCCAAAGCCTGAATATCAGTCGTGATCTCGGACAGACTCCGCAGCGGCGTGTACCGATAGAAGTGTCGCGTGAACGGGATCTCATAGCCGACTTTGGTTTGCTCGGCGTCGATCCAGGCGTCCGCGACGTGCGGACGCACTTCGCGCTCGAAAAAAGCCTCGATGCCGCCCTCCTCTAATAAAGGAATCTGCTCCGTGTCCCGAAGGGAACTATCCGGTTCATGCTCAACGATGAAAGTGGACTTGCCTTCGGTCAGCACGTGGAAACCGTAGCGTCGGCCGCGAGCTTCAGTCGATTTATCGATGCCGGCCTCATCCGAAGGAAGCAACTCTTGCAGTACTTCGTCGACCGTCTCGCCCTTCTTCAGCTTGGTGCGTTTGGCAACAACCGGCTCGGCCAGTTCATCGGTTTCGGCTAACGAGTCGCGGATGAATTTCTGCTCCGTCTTATTGGCTTTGATTTCCATCTCGCTGGCCAGTTTCCTCAGCTCGACCAACACAGCTTCCCAGTCCATGTGCGGCCCCGCACCAATCTGCTCCGCCAACTTCTCCACCAGCGGCGGCAATGCCTTGATCGACTTGCGTTTATCCGACTCGCAGGCCGCCGCGAATTGCTGCAAACGCTCGGGCGTCAAATCGGTTCGCAACCGCAGCGGACGCTCGACGGTGATCTTCCAGTACCCGAAAGCTTCGTTGTCAAAGATCTTCGACGTCTCGGACTCCTCGAAGTCCAGCAACTGCCGCGTCACCGTTTGAATATGATCCGCATTCAGCTTGCAAGTCTTGGAACCCAGGTTCTTTCGCAGCTTTTCAAATTGCTTCGTTGCATCAATCAATTGCACTTTGCCGCGACGGTTTTCGGGCTTGCGGTTGGTCAGCACCCAGATGTAGGTCGCGATGCCGGTGTTGTAGAAGATGTTCAGCGGTAACGCGACGATCGCTTCGAGCCAATCGTTCTCGATGATCCAGCGCCGAATGTTGGATTCACCCTGGCCCGCATCGCCGGTGAAGAGGCTGGAGCCGTTGTGGACCTCGGCAATGCGGCTGCCCAGCGGCGTGTTGTGCTTCATCTTGGACAGCATGTTGACCAAGAACATCAATTGTCCGTCGCTGGATCGCGTGATCATTCGATAGTCATCGTCGTCGCCGTACTCGCTCTTCAGTTCGGTCACGAACCGCGGGTCGGTCATGTCGGCTTTCTTGCCATCACACAACCGATCGAGGTCCATCTTCCAGCTCTTTCCGTACGGAGGATTGGAGAGCATGAAGTCGAACTCTTCGGCCGGGTATCCGTCCGCGCCCAGCGTCGATCCGTAAATGATGTTGGCGGCTTCTTCACCTTCGCCCTTGAGCAGCAGATCGGCTTTGCAGATCGCGTAGGTCTCTGGCTGCAATTCTTGACCGTACAAATGGATCGAAACCGCTTTGCCGTGATCCTCGGCCAGCCCGGTCAATGTTTCATCGGCAACGGTCAACATACCGCCAGTCCCGCAGGCTCCGTCGTAGACCAGGTAGGTGTTGTCTTCGATCTGGTCGGCGATCGGTTTGAAGATCAAGTTGGCCATCAACTGCACCACGTCGCGCGGCGTCCAGTGTTCCCCGGCCTCTTCGTTGTTCTCTTCGTTGAACATCCGGATCAGGTGTTCAAAGATCGTGCCCATCGTGTGGTTGTCGACGCCGGGATGCGTTTCGATGCCATCGGCGTCGGTGGCCGGTTCGGGGCCGAGGTGCATCGAGGGCGAGACAAACTTTTCGATCAGCGAGTAGAGCGCGCCGGCGTCCTGCAGTTTTTGCAACAAGTTGCGGAAGTCGAACTTGTCCAGAATCTCTTGGACGTTGGGCGAGAAGCCGTCAAGGTAGTCGATCAGGTTCAGACGCAGTTCTTGTTTCTTGCCGGTCGCCAGCAACGATTTCAGCGTGAACTGAGACGTGTTGTAAAACGGCTGGCCCGAAACGCTGCAAAGGGCACCGTATTGCTCGTTGATACCGTTATCGTCGAGCAGTTTCTTGGTCTTGCGAACTTCTTCGTCGGTCGATTCCAGGATCACATCCAGCCGACGAATGACGACCATTGGCAGGATGGCGTCGCGATACTTGCCGCGGACCAGGACATCGCGAAGCACATCGTCAGCGATGCCCCAGACGAAACTGACGAGTTTATTATGTAATGTTGGGTCCACGCGTAACGGATCCTCCTTGGTGGGTTGAAATACTGGCCCGCCGTGAATGCGAGAATGGATTGTTGTTTCGGGATTCACAGCGGTGGTCATCTTACCGGATCGTGTTTGAAGATGTGAGCAGTGGGCCATAAGAAACAGGGTGACATCTATGCCGTATGTTCTGCGAAGCCTCATCAACCGCTTTGGCTGATACGCTGCAGTGCATCGACCACGGTTGCGGCATCATCGGCCGGAAGCCGGGCCGCGACGGACGTGCTAAGCAGGTCAACGACTTGCTGGCGATGCTGGATTTCGCGTCGCTGGATCGCATGCATCGACACGGACCGATACAGCAAAAGGACGATGGCCAATAACGCGACCGCAAATGCGATCGAAACGCCCCAAACGAACATCAGCCAAAACTCAGCCGTCGCCACGGCATCGTCTTTCTCCTGACGCATATTTTCGTACTCAGTCTTCACATGCCGGGCTTCGCCAATGTCGGTCATTGAGTCATTGGTCTTGCGATAGAAGTCGTTTTCCAATTTAACGATCGACTCTTCGCGGTCGATGATCGCGGTCTCTCGCTCGAGCAATTGGGTCTCGAGGGTGTCCAGAGCAGCCTTGCGGCCGTCCAAGATTCGTTGCTTCTCTTCCATCTCAAATCCCTTGCCGCCTTCGGCTGCCGCCAGCTCTGCTTGCAAGCGATGATTCGCTTCCCGCGACTTGGTCAGCTCACTTTCGAGGCTCGCGATTCGCTGGTTCTGCTCCGTACGAGTTCGCTCCACTTCCGACAACCGACCACGGGCCTCGTCGCCGGTCGGCAACGAAGACCCACCGCAACCGGCGATGAAAACAAACAAGAACAAGACGGCAGTGATTGAGATGTTTTTCATTAACATTTCGTAACGGGTGTGAATCCGAAATCGTCCGGTTTTACTGAGCGTGTAACCGAAGTTTTATTGCCTCGGCGGCTTTTCGCTCCGCCTTCTGCGTCGCGGTGGCTTCGACCAAACGGAATTGAAGGCACCCACACATGCAACTAATCTCGGTGCATTTGACTGGGCTGTTGCGGCGGACTGTGGTTTTACAGCCTTGGCAGGTCAGGCAATCGAGCAGCTCGCGATAGGCCTTTACGACGTGCGTGAACTCTTGCCGGGTGAAGTCTTGCCATTGGTTGTGATGGACGGCAGGATTCACCATCCAGCTTTCCTGTTCCTCAATTCGTGTGACCAGATCCTTGAATTTGCTTTCGAGCTGGCTCGTTTCTTCATCCTTGTCGACATGCCCCCAGCTCTTGGACGCTTTGGCGGACTGTTTCAACAGTTTCCGAAACCGCTGACAAACCCTCGGGAACAGTTCTCCAACGGAATGAGAGCCGTCGGCGCGGTAGACAACATCCGCACCCAAATCGTCGGCAAGCTCTGACGATAGGCACTCGAGATGGTTGCGAAGCCGCCACGCTGCGAGGCCAATGTCATTCTTTTGCAAGGCCGCTTCGATCTCGTCCCATGTACCGACAGCCGTGAAAACCTGGGGACCGTGGTCGACGGTCCAGCCGCTGAACTGGATTGCCGATTTCGGCTCGATCAATTTGGCGGTCTGCATCTGCTTGAACCAGGTTCGCTCGTGTGTCGTGATGATGAATTGTGTATCGGGGAATTTGGTGCGGAGCAGTTCGCAGAGCTTCTTGCGATGCCCGTTGTCGATCGACATGACAACGTCATCCAAAATGACCAGTTTCAAGTCACCGTCGAATACGTGTTTCATGAGTGCCAGGTACAGGCAAATCCCCATCCCGTCTTGGTGTCCTTCGCTGTGAAAAGCGGCTGGCGGGTGGATGCCGTGCGTGTAAAACTTGGCCTTGATTTCGAGGCTGTTCTCCGACGTGTTGAACTCCGACTCAAAATCGCTTTCGTCGTCTTCGTTGATGAAGCGGTATGAGTGCTCAAAGTCAGCTTTTACATGGCCGTAGAGTTCGTTCAAAACCGCCTCGGACGTTTGTTGGTACGCCGCGTGAGTACGCTTTGCGAGCATTGCGACTTTCTCCGAAACCGCTGCCTTCTCCTTGGCCTGCTTGTATTCGGCTAGCTGGCGTTTGGCTTCGACCAGAAACGTTCGCGAATGGTCGGTTGCGGATTGCTCCGGGAGCTGGTTCACCTTTTCAGCGAGTGCCTCGACAGCGGCCGAGACACTGTTCAATTTCAGCGGATTACTGATCCAAGTTCGACCGGACATGATGCCGGCCTGCGTAGTCAGATCATTTGCCCAGGAAGAGACCCTTTCGTACGCCGTCTCCAATTCGAAAATTTGATCCGGCGAGGAAAGTCGTTTGGCGATCACGCCGAGACTTTGCAAGTCGCGGCCGATCGAAGTCAAGGCGAGCGACAACGTATCTGCGGCGTTCTCGATCGCATCGTTGATAGCTTTTGCTGCTTCGCACTGCGTTTGCTTCGCCATCAAGTGCTGCTTCAATTTCTCGAACTCCCATTCTTTGTCACACAGCGGGCACTGGTCGGCATCGAGAGCATCTAGCCCGAATCCGATCAACTGGTGCCGGGCCAATGCGATCGCTAGCGTCGGGGCTGCATCTAAGGTGTCGAGCTGACTGATGATCTGGCCGCAAGCCTGACCGATGCCATCGTCAGCAATGGAGTCTCGAATCGTCTGGATTTCGGCGATCGCGTTCTGCTTATTGACTTCTTGTTTTGTGACAACACTCTTGTCGGACGCAGGCGACAAGAAGCTATCCAGATCAGGCGATGGACTAAAACCCGCAGTGGACTGGTGGTGGTTGATCACCGCGAGCACTTTTCCGTCTTCAATCTGAGGAACGCCAAGGTGCGTGCAGAGCTTTGCCGTGAGGTCCGAGAGCGATTGCTGGTCAGCCGTCGATAATCGGGCACATTGTGCGTTGGCTTTTCGGAGTTCATCACATGTCGACTGAACTTTGTCCAACCGCAACAACGCTTGCAGTTCCTTCGATCGGTCTTTGGATTCCGCCAAGATGAATCGTATGATTTGCCGGCGGGTCAATGCAATCTCTGGATGACCGGCGATCTCGCTGACAATGGCGTTCGCGAGTTCATCATTTGGTTCGATTTTCGGCTTGGACGGATTCTTCGTCGTCCGTGTCACGACGATCTCGCGATTTTGGCTGGGCACATGCAGGGTCAGCGTCACCTTGCCGATGTCTGCGTCAACATGCTTCCCATGCTCTTTGACGGTCAGCGCCTTCGTGCCGAGGCCTTTCAGCCTGCTGCACTTGCCTGTCAGCCCGAACTCGACAGCGTCCACGACGCCGCTCTTCCCTGATCCGTTCGGGCCTTGGATTGCAAGCGAAAGGAGATTCAGCTCGCGGTTGAAGTGTTTGATCCCGCGGACGTGGTCAATCGTGATTTCTTTGATTTGAATCATGCGTTGGTTGCATCCTCGTTAGTCTTGGATTGAAAGATTACAATGAAGTCGCCTGCTTTGGGCTTCTCGTTCTCGGCAATCAGTTTGCCAACATCGCCTGCGATGTCGCTCGTACCATCGGACTCGTGCATCTTTTCAAGAAACGCGGATGTGACACGGTCAACAATGGATCTGTTCTGTTCCATTAATGTGCTCCATTCTGCTTGGTTTGCTGGTTTGGTGGTTCAACACTCGGCGATCTGCGACGCGTGAGCGGCCGGGTGCTAGCGAGGATGCCTTATGACTCATGGCTCAGCATCCTAGAACATCACGTTGAACGCGATTGTCAGGATGACGAGCAATCCAATGTCGCCTTTGAAGGCTTCAGGGGTCGTGCCGCGAAACGCGAATGAACGCATCCCGCCAACAACGATCAATGCGATGATGAATTCTGTCATGATGCTCGTTGGGTTCCTTGATGGTTGGTTGAAATGTTTGATCTGCTAGTGACTAACGAGAGGGCTCGTAATCTGTCCGGCTTTGGCAGGATTTTGCTTCGTTGGTTTCTTGATGCCACCGCAACTGAGCGTCGCGCCGTCGATGAAGTGCATCGCGTCGAGTCCATAAACTCGTGATATGTCTTGCGTCGAGACAGCCGCCGCCTTGTGTAGCGACATGACCATCAACGGCGGGCACCAGTTGCCGACGGCCAGCTTGGAGCGAAAGTTAACAATCAATTGTGGACGGTCGTGAGCGATACGAGATTTGCGTTTCCCGAAGCCTCGCCCGCGATGGACGATACAATTCGGGTCGAGCAAGATGACACCTGCGATCGGCGCGTGTTGAGCGTCGACGCCCTTGCCAAGTTCGGCGAGGCGTTCTGGAACACAGAACGTGACGGCATCGTCTTGCCAAAGGGTCGAGCGAGTTCCAGAACAAGCCTCATCAAACCACTGTTCGTAAGCGACGCTGGCCCATGCCCGCGTCGCAGGGACGACGATCCATCGACCACCGACAGCGGATTCATTGATGCGACGCATGTTGTCGATCATGCGAGCGAAGGAAGGTACCCCACCGACGTACCAGCCCAGATCGTCTTCACCCATCGCCCGACACGTATTAGCATCCGTACAAACTGGGCCGAGGTATTTCTCGCCAAGGCGCGCGATTCGCGCGGCACGCATCAAAGGCGTCGGATAGAGTGATTCAAAATCGAGCTGAGTTGTTGTTTGCATGTTTGGAGATGAATCCTTAGGTAAGTGCTAAGTTGGGTGGCCTGCCAGTACTTGGCGGACGCTCGGGCCGTGAAGTTCACAACCCGATTGCGTCAGTGAGCGACTGCTATTGTCTAACGAGGCGAATCGCAGATCGTCCGGATCAGCTTTCCTGTTTTTCACCACAGTTACTGCAGAAGCGGTCACCGATCTTCACCGGCGTTTCGCATGCGGCACACGGCTTCGTCGCTGGACCATCGTCCAGTGGCGATTCCGTTTCGTTCTCCGTCATCGTGCAGGTGCCAGCAAGCTCGTCACACAGCCGATTCAGAACGACTCGCGCGGCCTGTTTGCTGGTCGATTCGTTTGACAGCGGATTAGCGATGCATCGGAAGCAACCGCCGTCAGTGTCACAAGCACACTGATCAAGCCGTTCGATGGCCTTGTCGATCAGTTCGTGCATTCGATCGCAGGCAACAGTGGTCAAGCCGACTCCGTCGTAGACCATGTCGTACAGATAGATCGATGCGGAGCCGTCAGCGTCGACTTCCGAAGCCGACGAGAAGTCTTGCTTGTCGCAGGGACCGGAGACAGCGGGGAACAGTCCCCACAGCAACCGTTCACAAGACTGCAATGCGGTACGAGCGACTTGGGTTCCGAGCTTGGCGGTGATCTCGTCCCAAAGTGGTTTACGCATGCGCAGCAGCGTCGCTTCGGTAGGCAAAGTGTGCGTCGGCATTCCCATGTTACCGCTCCAGGAATTGACGATCTTGCCACTGCGGTCCTTCTCGGTCACGCTGACCAGAAACTCCGTCACGTTGATGTCAACGGTTGCCAGCATCACGTTATCGTAATCTGCAATCTTGTGACGCCGTTTCAGTTTGATCTTCTTGTTGATGAAGGCTCGGGTCTCGTTCCACAAGTATTCCCGTTCGAGCAACACTTTTTTCTTTCCCCGGATCACGTCTTTGACCCGATACGCTTTGCCACCGTGGCGATAAATTGCATTTCGGTAAGCCTCGCGTAGTAGGTGGAATTCGTCGATCTCGCCGATCGAATCATCGTCCTTCCCGAAAACGAGTTTGTAGTTGCCTTCACCGATGCTGCGAATGTTGACGTGCTGATGCGGCTCGCTGCGGTAAAACACATCCGAGTCGAGTTTGCCTTCAGAACGAACAATCTGCACGGCGGCGACATCCTCGCCGAGCACGGCTGCATCCAAGTTGTCCTCGTCGCCACCGACTTCTGCTGTGGCGCAGGCGTAGTGCTGGCAAACGACACGACGGTTGGAAGTGTTCAGCACCAACGGCTCGTTGTCTTTGGCGAACAATTCTTCAGGGTGATTTGAGTAGTACGTGTCGATTGGGGTGTCACCGGGGATCAATACGATGCCACCGTCCTTGCCCGCACGAGCAGCCCGGCCGGCACGTTGCCACAGGCTCATCATGCTGTTCGGTAATCCAATGCAGACAACGGCGTCGACTTCACCAATGTCGATTCCCAATTCGAGGGCACTGGTGGAAAAGACCAAGCGGACAGACTTGTCTCGCAAGCCATGTTCGATCTCTTCCCGCTCCATGGCCGAAAGTCCCGCTCGATAAACTCGTACGAATGGAAGATCGTTGTCATGGTGAGATAGCAAGCGAGCCATCATTCGCTCGGCGGCCATTCGCCCGGGACAGAAAGCCAGGACGGTAAGTCCTTCGTCAGCGAGTTTGAAGGCGAGTTTGCGACCGTAGTCGTAGAAGTGATCGTCACTGCTGGTCATCCAGAACTTGCGACGCCCTTGGCGGCTTCCGTCGATATCGGAACCGACACAACTGAAATCGACTCCCGTCAGTCGTTCCATGTGCGACTGTGGTTCGTGGATCGTCGCACTGGTGGCGATAAAGGTTGGCTCGGAGCCGTGGACTTTGCAGACCTGGCGCAGCCGGCGCAGGATGTGTGCGACATTGGTGCCGAAGATCCCTCGGTACTCGTGGCATTCATCAATGACGACGTGCTTCAGATTTGCAAAGAAACGTGCCCAATGTGAGTCGTGGTACTGCAACATGGCGTAGTGCAGCATATCGGGATTTGTGAGGATCGCTTGCGCCTCGTCACGAATCTGTGGGCGATCGGCTTGGGGCGTCGCTCCGTCATATCGACTGATGAAATGCGGACGATCGCCGACGAGTTTGGCGACCGAAGTTGTCAACTCAGCAAACTCTCGCAGTTTTAGCAACTGATCGTTGGCGAGTGCCTTTTGTGGATACAGGAACAGTGACGTTGAGTCAGAGTTGCTACAGAGCTCGTTCAAAATTGGCAGTGAAAAGATCAACGATTTGCCACTGGAGGTGCGTGTCGCCACGACAGTGTTGTCACCGGCAAGGATGCGAGCCACGGCTTCGTGCTGATGGCGATACAAGCCGTCGGGGAAACGAGAACGAATCAGTTGCATTGCATCTGGGTGAAGTTTCAACGACTCAGATGGGCAGAAAACGCCTTTCGTCGGTTCTTGCACCGCCGGATCGTGATGCAGTTGCGATCCTTCCATGGCGGTGATGGCGTCAGCGATTCGGTCGATGATGGTTTGGTTGGCGACGGTATTCATCGGGTTTCGGGGGGCCTCAGATGGAGCGATCGGGTTTGTCTGAGGCTTGCTAACGAATTGGTTTGATTTTTGTCCGGGACGGCAAATCATTTTTGTTCCAGGGGGCTCCGTGCCCCTAAAAGTGATGCATTACAATCTTGCGAATGAATGACTAGCGCAAAACGCATAGGGCCTGCAATGAAGCAATCGCATAAGGATGACCAATACGAACAGACTGGTGTTCAAGACCAGCCCGACAAAGCAAGGATGCTGTTGCACAGCATTTACGAAGCTCCCGACAAAAGCTTCTGGAAGATTCCTGAGAAGGAACCGAACAGCTCGCACCCTGGAATTTGTTGGCACGTCGATCAGGACACCGGTAAAGCGGTGATGTTTAAGGGAACCAGCCAGCAACCCAAGAAGGCTCGGTATCTGATTAGTTACGCGGTTTTGGCTCCGAATGAATCCAACGGTTTGGATGCAACAACCTACTTCCGCGTTGACGAACCACGCTTGCCTCGGGTTCGACAGCTCGAATTGATGCATCACGATCGCCTCCGTGGTTCGCTTGCTGCTCACGACGTTGCGGAAATTGAGTTGGCTCTCAACGAGCTGAAGGGAGCGAGCCATGTCGACGGGTGATGACACCGTGTTTACAGAACACGTCAAGCAACTCGGCACTGGGACGACAGAAATCCCGGACGTGGTCCGCAAGAAATTGGCGGCGCGGTTGAAGTCGATGATTCGCAAGCGAGGTTTGGCGAATCTCTCCGCAACAACGTTTGGCTATTCAGGGAAATTTCTGGGTGACGCTGTGACTCTGGACGAAGTTATGGATGATGCGTACTGCCATCTGTTCTTCGGTACCGGAGCGCGTGCTGGTAAGCAGTTTGCATTTCTGCAGAAACAAGTCGAAACGGGCAACGCAATTGATCCGCTGATACAAAAAGAGTTATTTCGTTTTGTGCACGACCTGCACCGCAATGCTTTTCCAAACGATTCAGCGATCTACAAAAACGTGCTGGCTGCTGCGAAAATGCTTGTTGACGATCCTGAGAATGACGTTTCATTGCGTGACGGTAATGATCGCAAGCCGAATCTAGCTTCGGTGTTAAAGATGTCTGGTGACGCTCAGAATTTCGCAGAGACTGCATTGATAGAACGCGCCATTCGCGGAAACGACGGATGGCACAAAACTCTTGGGCTAGTTCGCCGATTTAGTAAGAAAGCGACCTGTGGCGTCTCAGAAGGCACGCTGGCAATGATGCATCAGGGCACTCGCCCGTTGCTCTTGCAACTTCTGAAAGAATCGATTTCGGATCTCGCGTATGATCCTATCGAAACAGCCGCGATGACGTCTGCGGCGGACTTTACTGGTGAAGACACAAAAGGTCCGGAATTTGTCCGGACGATTCTGGACGAAGACCGTTACGAAGTGAGGCAATCCAAGGTTGACGAGTTTGTCCACGAGGGACGGCGAGCAATCAAATCACTGGGCTGCAATAACACCACCACAGAAACGCTGCTCGAAATCCTTCACTGCTATGCCGAGAAATGCCGGCGATGTGCTTGTGATGAATACATCTCGCAAGAGCAAGTGCGCAAGGACATCGGCCTAAAAAAGCAGACCATGAGTGACTACATGGGCAAATTGAGGGCAGCTCTGGAGACAATAAAATCATGAAGCCAAACCACGACACTTTCGCGGAGTTGCTCAATCAAGGCCTTGAAATCCAGAATGCGATTGCATCAACTCAGGCTTCCCGTTCGGAACGTATTGAATCGGGCGACTTATTCCTCTTGAAGATGCCAATCCCAGCTTCGGTGACTTGGTGTGCTGCCTTCAGCCATTCCAAGGACAGCGATCTTTGGTACTGCGTCCCTGGTGATTCCTTTTCACTCTTGGCAAATTGCGATGTTGCTTCGGATGAAACAGAACACACGATGCCGCTCAATTTCCGCTGTCGTTGTGGACTTTGGATCCATTCGGAAGACATCGATGTCTCCAATCGAATTAGCCAACTGACCGAGGACATTGTTGTCGCTCTTCGTGACAAAGTGGCCGCGTTGGCGGACGACCCAATCGCTCTGTTGTCTGGGGATGAAATCGGAAGCGATCCCGATTACGAGAATTGGATTGATGAACTTCGAATCGCTGTTGATTCGCTTCGAGAATCACTGCACGATGAACCCACAATTTCGGTTCGGCTGGTTGATCGTAAGTCAGAACTCGCATTGACTCAGCTTGAGCTGGCTCTTGCAGCGGCGGACAATGATCCGGAGATTGAGCTTCCGACGCTGATCAGAACGCTGCAGGTTTTCAAGTCGATCGACGGGCTCTTAAAAGCGTGTCTCTACGATGATGGCCTTGTTCTGGAATGGCACCCGTCTGACGAGGAATCGTCGAAGCCGACGATCGCATCGCACGGGACCGAGCTGGCATGGACACCCCAGGATGGTTCTTTTTGTACGGGACTTATCGTGTGGGTGAACGGGGCAGTCGTTGTAACGGTCAATCACGAACTTGTCCAAATCGCAAAGGACTGAGGTAGAAACGTGCTGGGCGTACAGTCGATTGAACCGGATTCCGTTTGGGCGAAAACGAATCCGGTATGGTGTTACAATGAATTCATCCAAAAAGAGAAGGCAAAGAACCGGGGGGCTCGCGGGCTTCAGGTTCGACTCGCGAACTGGATCAGCAAGGCGCAAGCGGAGGGAGTAAGATTTCCACATGAACTGTGGAGAGAATTCTTCTGCTTGACTCCACCACCTGTCTGGCAGCCTCCCATGGAGCGACCAGGCGTTATCGGTCTGTTGAAAGGTGACCACGGCGGTTTGGATCAACCGACTGGATTTGCAACTCAGATTTCCGCTGCTGACTCAAGTGAAGGCTGGCAAGCGTATCGGCTGCCATTTCAATCGCATCATATCGAAGATGCGCTTTCCAGGTTGCTTCATGCAGCCCACGTGGATTTGGATGCGGTGGTTCCAGAAGCACGGGCGTTCACTATCACGGACTCGTTGAAGCAGTCACCGCAGGGATCGTCGATCAACATCGCCGCTTTGCTTGCCGTGATTGACACCTGGAACGACAACGGGCGTGGCAAAGAGCCGGACTTGCTACGGTGTTGCTGCTCGTTCGTGAAGCCGAAAGACAACCTTCTGAAATCCGTAGGTTCCATACGGATAAAGCTCGATGCCTTTATTCGTGAGTACGGGCATGGAAGTTTGGTTGTTTGCACCACTGAAGCGGCTAGCGAGTTCCAATTGCGCAAGCACTTCGAGCATGTTTGGAAGGTTGATTCTTTTGCTGACCTAGCACACAAGATGCTCAATACTGACTTGCTGAAACCATTGCTCTCCAAGCACGCGATGTCGTTAAATGCGGTCACGGAAGCTGCTAAGGTGATTGAGCGGATACGGCGATCTGTTGGTGGAAGCGAAGCAGCACTCGAATTTGCCGACCGCATGCAAAATGCTGTTTCGCAAGGAGGTGCTGCCAGTCTTCGTGTCTCCCAACGTTCGAGTGAAGTACTCGAAAACGTCCATCGACACATTGGGAACTTCGCGGAAGCGTATCGACATTCTCGACTTGCAGTAGACTCACTTAGTCAGCTCGGTGAGCATGCGAGCTTCCAAGAGTTGGCTGAGGCGAACGCTCGCTTGGGGTCCGCGATGTTTGACGCGCACCGGATTCACGAAGGAGCGGAGGTGCTGAGCGAACTGGTTGACGAAGCTGAAATGCACCCTCGCCTCTTGAGTGCGGAATCGAGAGTCATGCTCTTCAATACGCACGCGAGACTGTTGGCGGCTGCCGGGCTCGAAGGTTGGGAACGCTTGTTCCGAAAATCGATTTATCTACAGGAATTGGTAGAGCCATCCAGTATCGCTCGAACTCGGTGTTACCTGGTCCATGCATGTCTTCACAATAGATTGCCGGAAGACGCTGAACGGGAGTTGCGATGGTTCGACACCAACGCAGTTTCCGATGAATCGAAGCCATTCGTCAGCTTTTACCGTGCCGATCTCTATCGCCGCGATCCAAACTTTGGGCCAGCGTTTAAACAGGACGATCTATTCGAGCGTATTGGCCGCAACCACGCATTTGCGTTTTATCTCCAGGCAACGGCAAGACAGCCTGACCGAAGCCCTGAAGATCGCGAACACAGACTTGCGTGGGCCAGCGACATTTTGACAAATGAACGCGGGAAGCAGAAAGGACAGAACCTACTTCACCTGTATTCGCTGTTTATCAATCTTGCCAAACAAGACGCAGATGAAACATCAATCAAAGCAAAGATTGATAAGGTTTTCATTGATAGCGGAGACAACGCATTGAATGAATGGTACAGCGAATCACTGGCGAAATCGTCTGAAGAGACGGAACCGCTTTTCAATCGAGTACCTCATTTCTGAATCTCTTCCCGCCTACTGGCCTCACGGACTGAATAACGAATACATGTTTACCTGGAAACCGATCTATTCCGAAATCACAGCCAAGCTGTCTGAGTTTTCATCCGAGAACGAGAAGCTGGTACAAATGATGATCCGCTTACACGAGCAGGGATTGAAGGTCTCTCCCGTCGCGGACGAATACCCGGCGGGAACGAAGGTTCCGCTTGACGAGACCGACCCGTTTTCGTTCATGGCGATATTCAATCGTGGCGTCACGGACGAAAATCGCATCGCCATTTTGCGAGCAATTAGGGATGAGTGGGGAATTGCCGCCGAACTGCCGAGCGACTTCGACGGGCTGCCCGTGGTGAATTCACAGAACAGTTGGTTCATGCCGTACAAGTACAAGCGAACGGTGGACCATGTCGCGACTCTTTGGCGATTCTTTCTTCATGTACTTTCAATCGAAAACGAAAGTCAGCTCGACACATCCTTGTTCGATAAATGCCGGGCACTCAATGGTGTCGGATCGGCATCGCTGACGATGGGCATGTTTTGGTGCCGGCCTGATATCTGGATCTCGGTGGACAAAAAGAATCGAGCCAGCGCTGCGACCGAGGGAATCAACCTCAAGATTAAGACAGGCGCAGACTACCTTCGATGGCTTGGATTGGTCAAAGAAGCCTTCCAGATGCCCACGGTAGAGTTTTCACATCAAGCTCACCTCGATTTCGTTTCCGTTGATCCGCTCGAGGACGACGACAAAAATGGTGAAGGTGACGAGCGTGGTGGTGCCCTCCCGCACGGCGTTCGCAACTATTGGCTCCTCGCCCCTGGTCCAGGTGCGGGCCTGTGGGACGTTTGGTACGAGCGGTCGATCGGCGCGATTGGCTGGAATGAGATGGGCGACCTGCAGGAGTACGACTCAAAGCAAGCCATCGCGCAGTACATTCCGGAACTCTCGCCCGATTCCGGTCCGGCGAGCGTTGCACCCATGCTGTGGGAGTTTGCTCACGTGCTGAAGCCTGGTGATGTCGTGTTTGCCAAGCTTGGACTGCACAAGGTTTGCGGTTGGGGAATCGTTGTCGGAGACTACACCTACGACGAGAACGAAGAACCGTTCCACAACCTCCGCAAGATCGAATGGCAGGATGCCACCGAAGTCAGCATGCCAACCGGCAATCAGTTGCCGTTGAAGACATTGACTCGGATGACAGGCAAACGCAAATTCTTGGATCCGATGGCGGATGCCTATGATGGTGTGTCGGGATTGGAACGAGTTGGAGGAACCTGCAGTGGCGGTGGCCCTGGTGCAGGCCGAGTTGCCGGCACAGAATACAAACTGACCGATGCGATGGACGACCTGTTCATGCCGGTCGATGAAGTCCAGCAGTGCGTTGAGCTTCTTCGGCACAAGAAAAACCTCGTCCTTCAGGGCGCTCCGGGGACTGGCAAGACGTTCGTTGCGAAACGACTCGCGTATCTGTTGATGCAACGCAAAGACAATTCACGCGTTCAAATGATCCAGTTTCATCAGTCCATGACGTACGAAGATTTCGTCCAAGGCTACAAACCGTCGGCCGATGGTGGATTTAAACTGGAAGATGGAACATTCCACAGGTTCGTCTCGTCGGCAATGACGAAGCCTGACGTGCCGTTCGTATTTATCATTGACGAAATCAACCGCGGCAACTTATCGAAGGTTTTTGGCGAGCTGATGATGTTGATCGAGCCGGATAAGCGAACCTCGGATTTCGCGATCCCACTGAGCTATTCGTCGGATCCTGAAGCGACGTTCTACGTTCCGCCGAACGTGCATTTGATCGGCACAATGAATACGGCGGACCGGTCGCTGTCGATGGTGGACTACGCCCTACGCCGACGATTCTCATTCGTTGAACTTGAACCTGGTTTCCAATCGAAAGTGTTCGCTCAACACCTAATGAATGCAGGCGCCTCCGAAGATTTGGTCGCCAGAATTCGCCAACGTATGAAGTTGCTCAACGAAGCGATCAAGAGTGACGAATCGAATCTCGGGAAGGGCTATCAGATCGGGCACAGCTTCTTCGTCCCGCCGGAGGGACAAACGGCCAATGAACAGTGGATGAAACGCGTGCTTGCCTTCGAGATCAAGCCGTTGATTGAAGAATATTACTGCGATGACCCTGCCGGTCGGCAAACCGCAATCGAAACGATTCTCGAATGAATCCAGTGCCAGCAACCAGCATCCCCATCCAGAACGTCTACTACCTTCTCGCCTACGCGTGGGATCATTTCCGCACGGGTGACGAAGTGGATATCGACCAATCCCAGTGTCCCGACGCCCACAATCTGCTCGCGATGCTGCTTTGTGGTGGGATTCGGCGGCTGGCAACGAAGGGGATGGATAAAGACTATCGCCAATTCACCGAAACGACGCCACGTTTACGAGGTCGCGTGGACGTACTGGCAAGTCATCGTCGGATGACGCACGTATCAGGGAAAATGATTTGCGAGTTCGACGAACTGACCGCAGACACGTTACCGAACCAGGTTCTCAAAGCCACTTGTCGCCGGCTGAATCGGTTCTCGATGCATCTGAGCAAAGACAATCGCAAACAAGTTCGACATTGTCTTGACCTATTGGCCGATATCAGCGACATCCGGCTTGCGAGTCGGGCTTTTCATCGGGTTCAGTTGCATCGCAACAATCGCCACTATCGACTGCTGATGCACGTTTGCCAAATGCTTCACAGTCTGTTTCTTCCGGACCAGCAATCGGGAACGCACCGCTTCCGCGACGTACTAGCTGAAGAAACCGTGATGCACCGTGTCTTTGAGTCGTTTGTCCGGCAATTTGCTGTGAAGCATTGCCCAGATGCGAAAGTATCAGCCATGAAGATCGCCTGGCACGGCGAATGGGAGGACGACGTCAACTCAGTGCTACCGACAATGCTCACCGACGTGACGCTGAGCCGACCGACCCGGAAGACCATCCTCGACTGCAAATTTTATAAGGAAGCGTTGGTCACACGTCACAATCGCCACCGACTCCATTCATCGCATCTCTATCAGCTGATGGCTTATCTTAACAACAAATCAATCGACGAAGGATGGGAAACCGTCGACGGCATCTTGCTTTACCCCGCCGTGAACCATCACCTCGATCTATCGTTCTCGCTACTTTCCCACGACATCGCGATCCGCAGCATCGACCTTGACCAAAACTGGCCGTTAATTCACCAGCGTTTGCTGGACGTCTTGAGCTGAATAGCTCGCTACGGCGATTTGCTCGGCCACCAACGAATCGCGTCTTCACCAAGGTCGACGAAAAAAAGACTCGTCGCATTAAGGCAATGATACTGGTCCCGTGCCATCGGATCGTCAACCGAAATGATCGAGACGGATTGGCACTGCGGTCAATCTGTCTTCCGTGCTGCTCCTAATCGCACCGGGAATGCACATTTCACCCGTCGCGATGAGACCAAGTTCGTCCAGCTTTTTGCCTTATAGTTCAACGGACCTGATTTCGTTACCGAAGTGGGGTGCTTCGTTTTCTAGAAGCGATGGGACTGTGTTGGATCCGATGTCACGGAAGCTCCCGATGTTCAGGAAGTCGTCTTGCGGGTGCCTGGCTGCTTCTGTTGGTTGGGGGGGCGGTGCGGGCTCGCCTGAGGCGGCGTTGAGATCCTTTACATCGAACCTGCCTCCCCTTGACGGAACTGGTGTCTGTTAGAGCTTCGGAAGCAGACTTCGGGGCGAGTGCTTGCATCAAAAGGACTTTAGTGATGATGCCAAAGCGCAGGTGTAACAAATAGTTTGTCGGGAGTGCTTCAAAACACGGCGTCCGGGCGGTTCGCTTGGCTTTTTGCCTCCATCGGGGTTCACGCTGCGGTGTACTGCTCTCCGGCCCTGTCATTCAGAGCATCTGGTACTGAATGTTGGGGCATTGCAGTGTTTTTAACGCTCACGTCAAAAAAAACTGAAAAAAAGAATCTTGCCAATGGCGTGATATTGTCTGCTAATCGGGTTTTGTGGTGCCGTGGCGTCCCGTGCCGTTGTGGGGACAGCGCTCTTGCTGGGGGGATGTTTCTTTGCTTGACCCCTCCGGGTTCTTTGCAAGAATACGCACTTGAGGTACCGCGTGGTACTTAAGCTGCCCCCAGGAGAAATTCTAGATGGCCGACTCGGTATTCCCGATGGACCCGTCTAAGCTGCAAACGTTGATGTTGGATGGTTCGTTGATTGTAGCTTTGAACGAAACTCATTCTGCGTTGCAGCGGGTTGAAGCAAGGCTGAAGCACGTAGCAAGCGAGGATGACAGTGGGCCGGAATGGTTGACTGTGGATGAGGTTGCGGAACGATTGGGACGGAAGCCGTTTACCATTAGAGAGTGGTGTCGCCGCCATCGGGTCAACGCCTGCAAGGCTGGGCGACGCGGTGGTTTCGGTGATTGGCGAATTCATCGTAACGAAATTACTCGATACAGGAACGAAGGACTGCTTTAGGTTGTCGCCCCCAGAGACTGACTTAGTTGATTCCGTTTGAATGCCTACAACTGAGCGTTGCAAACCAGGATTTGGTGCAACTCAGTAGGTCACGGACAACTTCAGTAGTACTAGAGAATTCCAATCCATGATTGACTCGACTGGATTGCAATTAGCAGCACCGCCTAGGTGCTTACCGCCTGTGAAGGCCTGAACGATCACTCGATGGTCGACCGCCGGTTCCACGTAAGCTTGCGTGAGTTCGTTGGCGGGTACCTTTCTTGACGCCCCCTACGAAGGGCGTTTTTTTCGCGGTTTTTGCAAAACGTCGTTCGCCGCTGCGCTAAACGTCGCAGCGGCTCTTTGGAGTCATGTTCATGAGTGATACAAGAATTAGCTGGGTTGACTACACTTGGAATCCATGGATAGGTTGCAGCAAGGTGTCTCAGGGGTGTAGCCGTTGCTACATTGAAACGCCATTGCGAAACCAGGGGCGTGAGCCGTTTCAAGGTCCCATTCGGTGCACCGACACGTGGAGGAATCCGGAGCGATGGAACCAAAACGCCTTGCAGTTGCAAAGTTGCAAACGCGTTTTAGTTGGGACTATGTCGGACTTTTTTCACGAAGGCGCTGATGAGTGGAGAGCCGAGGCTTGGGAAACGATTCATCGGTGTCAGGCGCTCGATTGGTTCATTCTGACGAAGCGACCTGAATGCGTTCGGGAACGCCTTCCTGCGAACTGGGGGGAAGGCTATCCAAATGTTTGGCTGGGCGTCACGGTTGAGCGACAGTCCTGTGTCGGTCGTATTGATACGATTTGGGACAATCTAGCTGCCAACTACTTCGTTGTCGCCGAGCCGTTGCTTGGGACTGTGACTTTCGGAGACCGAATCGACAAAGTTGATTGGGTTATCGCGGGATGCGAATCCTGGAAAGGGGATTTCCGAACTCATATGAGTAATTCATGGGTGCGATCGATTCGCGATGAATGTGATTGGGCTGGCGTTCCTTTTTTCCTGAAGCAACGCTACGTCGATGGTGTTCGTAAGTTCGACGGCGAGTTCGACGGCGTTATCAGGCAAGACTTTCCGCGTTCGCGTAGGCTCCCGACCAGTTTCTGATAAAGCGATCGCTGGGGAGTGTCGTTACGGAATCGAGGCACTGATGGGGATGCACCATCAGTGCCATTGGGCGGAGGGGGACGCAGTAGAATGCCAGTCTCTAGCGGCATGCCGCTCTTAGGCGAAAACCTTTTGAATTGCTTTCCGTTCTTCATTTGGAAACAAGTGTCGGTATCGACGTCGCATTGCCTCGGTGGTATGCCCAACGAGGTATTGTCGAAAGTTGTGTTCTTGAGTGAATGAAAAAGGTGGCGCATCCTGTTGGAACTATCACCCTCCAACGGCCCGACGTGGGCAAAGGAATGCGCCATGAATCAGACTAAAGCAGATCGAACCGACGTGCCAGTGGACAACCAGATCGATCCCGAAGTGGTTTCCTTTCGAGCGCAGTTCGACCAGCGAAGCCCGCTCGACGAGATTGTCCGCGAGGGAGCCAGACGCATGCTGCAAGCGGCGATCGATGCCGAAGTCGAAGCCTTTATCTCCTTGCACGCGGATCGAATCGACGAGCGTGGCAGAAGGCTCGTCGTCAAGAACGGCAGCCTGCCGGAGCGAAAAATCCTCACCGGTGCTGGCTCCATCGCAGTCACTCAAGGTCGAGTTCGCGACAACGCTCCGGATCGCAGCAAGCGAGTCACATTCTCGCCCAGCGTGCTGCCAAGCTACCTGCGCAAGACCAAAGCTATCGAAGAACTGATCCCTTGGCTGTACCTCAAAGGCATCTCCACGGGCGATTTGGGAGAAGCGCTTCAATCGCTCGTGGGCGAGCGGGCTGCTGGCCTGAGCGCGAACGTCGTCTGTCGGCTCAAGGAACAGTGGTGTAGCGAGTACGACGATTGGAGCAAGCGTGATTTATCCGACAAGCAATACGTTTACGTCTGGGCTGATGGCATTCACGCGAAGGTCCGCCTGGAAGACGATGCCAACAAAAAGCAGTGCTTGCTGGTGCTGATGGGAGCAACTCCCGATGGGAAAAAGGAACTGATCGCCGTCCTCGATGGCTACCGTGAAAGCGAACAAAGCTGGAGTGAACTGCTCATCGATCTCAAGCAACGAGGCCTGAAGATGGCTCCGAAGATCGCCATCGGTGACGGTGCGTTAGGCTTCTGGGCGGCGATTCGGAAAGTGTTTCCCGAGACCCGCGAACAGCGCTGTTGGGTCCATAAGACGGCCAACGTTTTGAACAAGATGCCCAAGAGCGTGCAGCCCAAGGCGAAGGGAGACCTGCACGAAATCTGGCAAGCCGAGACGAAGGACGACGCGAACAAAGCGTTCGATCACTTCCTTGAAAAATACGGTGCGAAATACGCTCCTGCATGCGCGTGCTTAAAGAAGGACCGTGACGTGCTGCTGGCATTCTACGATTTCCCGGCGGAGCACTGGAGTCACCTCCGAACGACCAACCCGATCGAGTCCACGTTCGCGACGATCCGGCTTCGCCATCGAAAGACCAAAGGAAGTGGAACCCGGCGAGCAAGCTTGGCGATGATGTTCAAGCTCGCCCAATCAGCATCCAAGAAATGGAGACGCCTGAACTGCCACGAAAAGATCACTCTCGTCACCGAAGGGCGTTCCTTCAAAGACGGAATCATGCAGGATGAGATCGCCGCTTAATTCAATTTCTCAAAACACAACAATTGACAATTACTCATGCCCAACCCACGCATCGATCGTACGTTGGTCAAGGCCTTCTGCTGCACAGCAGCTGCAGAATGAGTGACGTAGACAATGCCAACCGCGAAGTACGCTCCACTGGGAACCATCGAGGGTTTGTTGGAAATGGTGGTGTGCTTCGTCCGGCGTCATGGGCAGCGTAAGGCTGCGATTCTTCTTGCTCCGAGCAATACTGGGAACGCAAAACGTTTGGGTGCCGCCTGGGTGACACTCGCGCCAATCGCTGAGCGCCTCCGACAGGCGTTTCGACATGGGGACTCTGCGTGTCGATCGCTGGCCACGCACCCTTTTCTTTTCGCGGAGCACCAGATGGCTATCGCTGACATCGACGAGTTGTGATCGCATCAGTTCACTTCGCCTTGCTCCGGTATGGGCCGCGGCAACGAACATCGGGTAGATGAATGGGTGCTTGGCCGTCTTCTGGACATAATTCAGAAGCTCTTCAACCTGCATGCGAGAGAGGAAGAGGCAGTCCCAAAGGTCCAGGACATCGGCATCGCTCAAGTTGCCGCGATCAATCTGAGCGACGATTTCGCTCCAGGTTTGAAAGTGTGGTTTCTCGTCCGCTTTCGGGAAGCGGACGCCCTTCATTGGGTAAGGTTTAGCAACGACCCCTTCCGCTAATGCCCAGTTCCAAACACTTCGAAGCGTGACCAGTTCCTTCTTGATCGTTGCTGGCTGGAGGCGGCGCCCTCGGATTCCGCTTGCTTTGGATCGTGCCTGAACATAGCCCTGCAGCGTCTCGCGAGTGAGCATGTCGATTTGAAAGTTCTTGCCGATGTGTTTCTCAAGATGCCTTTGGTGCAGCTTCATTCCTCTTACTGTGGTTGCTTCCAATGCGCCGTCGGGGATTCCGTCGAAGTACTTCTCAAACAGCTCGGCGAGCCGCACTCGCATCGCTGGAGATCGTGTCGTGGAGAGTTTGCCGTCGGAGAGCAGGAAAACGGGCAAATCGGCCCCTTCCGGCAACTCCAGGCGTCCGCTTTCGACAAGCTGGATATTCTCTTCGAGGCGGTGCAGGCGGCTCTCCGCCTGCCTCTCGTTCTTCGTTTTCAGCGTTCGTTTGTATTTCCGACCGGCAAATCGGAAGCTGATGTGGTAGTTGCCGGACGGATCAGTTTGCAGCCAAGCCATTTGAACTCTCCAATCAATTGATTGAGAGTGAGTCTATGTCGAGACGACGCATCTCGACCAGCGACACAGAACCAATGCATTTGCAATGTTGCCACTGATTTGCCACTGATTGCTCGGAGAGTCCACAAAAAAAGGACTCAGAGCGATTGCTCTAAGTCCTTTGCTCGTAACGAGTACCGAAGGAGGGACTCGAACCCTCACTCCCTTGCGAGAACTGGATTTTGAATCCAGCGCGTCTGCCAATTCCGCCACTTCGGCTCTTCTTTATGCTGCGATCCCAATTGGCTGCGGTGCTCAAGGGGCACTGCGGCTAGGAACGCAGGTCGTGGGGGGCGATCGACGAAGGCAGGCCATCGATCTCCACGTGGGGAGAGTATCGCGAAGTGGATGAAATTTTGCAAGCCGGGCAGTGAAGCTGCTCGCAAAAAAAACTGTGGAGACGCCGCCCGGCTATAGCGATTATAGGCGTTCGGTGGCGGAGGCTCCGCGGCGGTGCGCAGCTCGAGAAATTGGCCGCACCGCGAACCGCACTTTGCCTTTTGCCACTTTAACTGTAGACTTTCCACTCGCGCCCCGCCCACCAGCGGCGGCGGCTCACTGCGAGCTCGCGAGATGAAAAACAAGAAATGGATGGGTGGCCGAGTGGTCGAAGGCTCTAGTCTTGAAAACTAGCGTAGGGGTGACTCTACCGTGGGTTCGAATCCCACCCCATCCGCTGATCGGCCACTTGGGATCGCTCCCGAGTGGCCTTTTTTGTTTGCCCAGCGAAGCTGGCAAACCCAGTCGGTGCTTGTCACCGACCAAGCCCTGTTCATGGGGAATTGAATTCGATTCGCAAGGGTTCCGCCGGTGACTGCGGGTCTGAAGGAAGCGATAGGAGGACGATGGAACGTAGCGAAAGCGAACCCGATTCGGCTGCCGGCGGGGGCGAGCGTGCAAAAAGTCGCGATGCCCGATACATGAACAGCCGCCGGAAGTGTTTGGGGACGTCATCATCGTCAGGGAGCCAGTGCAGTAACTGGGGAGACCTGACATTATCCGTGGCCGCGTTAGCTCCCCCAAAGGCGAAGCGTGAGAAGCCGGTAAGGTCGCTTCAAGTGGAAACACAAGAAGCGATCGATGTGGTGTCAGGAGTCAGATGAACCCGTAGTAGTGAATAAGTCGCGGCCCGTGAAAGCTGGTAACAGTCTGGAGGACAAAACCGTGGCGACGACGTGCAAAGCATCGGCGGTAACCGAAGCGAGTCACGCCGGACAGAGATGACTCAAAAGGTCATCACTGGATGCGAAGGGGTGAAGTTTTATTTGTGATTGGAGAGAACACCGAAAACGAGCAATCGGCAGCCGACACAATCCGAGAAGATCGAAGGTCTCGGGGACCGGTCCACAGTGGCGATGCGGGGAACTGCTAAGCTGCTCGATTCGTCCGTCGGCGTGGAAGTAACTCAGCAAACTCGACACCTCGCGATTGTCCTTTACCGGAATAGCACACGAGGCGTCCGCTCGAAGCCAACCGCCACACTGCCAACCGATTCGACAGAAAGCGCTCGACCCAACGAAAGACCACCGACCGACAGTCATGAAGCGAACCTACTACAGCCTCTACGACCGACTGCTTGATCGCCGAGCTTTGGCTCGCGCGTTCGAGAAAGTCCGACGTGCCAAGGGTGCACCTGGCATCGACGGGCAAGCGATCGATGCGTTTGAAGCTGATTTACTGGGGGAGCTGACGCGGTTGGTGAGCGAACTGCGGAGCAAGACTTACCGGCCCAGTGCGGTCCGCCGAGTTTCGATTCCGAAACCGGAAGGCGGCCAGCGGCATCTTGGCATCCCAACAGTTCGCGACCGAGTCGTCCAGCAAGCGTTGCTGGACATCCTGCAGCCGATCTTTGATCCTGACTTTCATCCATCAAGCTACGGTTACCGACCGGGCCGCAGTTGCCAACAGGCAGTCGCCAAAGCAACGATGTTCATCCGGCGATATGGTCTCGACCAAGTCGTCGATATGGATCTCTCGAAATGCTTTGACCGGTTGGATCACGGCTTGATTCTCTCGTCGATCCGTCGTCGGGTGACCGATGGCAGCATTTTGAATCTGATCAAAATGTTTTTGACCAGCGGAGTGATGAACGAAGGTGTCTGGGAGGCGACGGAGCTTGGCAGCCCGCAAGGCGGTGTTGTCAGTCCCCTGATCGCCAATATTTACCTGGATGCTTTCGACCAGGAGATGATGCGTCGTGGTTACCGAATCGTTCGGTACGCCGACGACATTCTGATCCTGTGTCGGAGCAAGCGCTCGGCGGCTCATGCGATGAGCGTTGCAGTGGAGATTCTGGAAGGTGATTTGAAGTTGACCGTCAATCGCGATAAGACGCACCTGACTTCAGCCTGTGAGGGTGTGAAGTTCTTGGGCGTCGTGATCGGCAGCATGCACACCCGCATTGCTGCCGAGAAAGTCGCGGCCTTCAAGGCGAAGGTCAAAGTGATCACTCGCAAGAACAGCCCGGTGAACTTGGAGAAGGTCATTGCTGACCTGAATCCGGTGCTTCGCGGCTGGGGCAGCTACTTCCGGATGGCGAACTGCAAAGGTCTGTATCGCGAGTTGGCTAGATGGATTCGGCGACGATTACGGGCCAAGCAACTCGCGTTGTGGAAGAAACCGACGCGTCTGATTCGCCGCTTGCGGCAGGTCGGCGTACGTGGTGACCTCCAGAAGATGCGAATGACCGCGTGGCGTACGTCGCGTAGTTCTTACGCCAGCATGGCCATCAGCAATGGCTTCCTGGCGGAACTTGGCCTGTTTGACTTGACCGAATTGGAGACTGGAGTCCTTCCTGGATTAACCTAGGCAAGTAAAACAGGAGCCGTATACGGACCCGTACGTACGGTTCTGTGAGAGGGCTGAGTCAGCGGTCGCTCCGCTGGCTCACCCTACTCGATCGTGGCGTCGCAATTCTTTTTCGCTGGTGCGAGGTAAGCTCCGCCGGCCCTCTGTTGGATCGTTCCCATCGCGGCGGCCTGTTGCTGCTGAGCTGCCGCCGACGCGGTGGTGGTGTGAGCCCTGGGCAAATCGCTGTTTCAATTTAGAGTGTCAGCCGCTATTCGCTCGTGCAGCGTTGTCCAAGCGAACCGGACGCTATCGCATGGCAGGTGATTTGTCTAAGTCTCATCCACTTAACAGCTCTGGCCTCGCTGGCCCCGCAGCGTGTAGCTGGTCGTCGCATCTGATATAACTGGCAGAATCGGTGCGAAATCGCCGAAGTCCAGATGCCGCGATGCCGACGATACCCATTGATATTATGGGCTTGCCTCTTGGGTGGACCGGCGCCGCGATGCCGGATCGGCTACAGCTGGCAAACTGATTTGTTGTTCGTTCGACTTCTCGTATAGGACCCTCCAAATGCCGCGCGGAAAAACTTACGCCAATGCATCGCAAGCGATTGGCGACACCCCGATGATCCAAATCAACCGCTTGATTCCTGGCGATCAGGCGACGGTGTTTGCTAAGTGCGAGTTCTTCCAGCCGCTCAATAGCGTCAAGGATCGGATCGGCGTGGCGATGGTCGAAGCTGCGGAGAAGGCGGGGATCTTGAACTCCGAGACCCACATCATCGAACCGACAAGCGGTAATACGGGGATCGCGCTGGCGTTTGTGTGCGCTGCGAAAGGTTACAAGTTGACGCTGACGATGCCCGAGTCGATGTCGGTCGAACGTCGGGCGCTGCTGCGAGCGATGGGAGCCAATCTGGTGCTGACTCCTGCCGCCGAAGGCATGAAGGGAGCGATCAACCAAGCGGCCGAATTGGTCGAGAAGGGGGATAACGCTTGGATGCCGCAACAGTTTGAAAACCCCGCCAACCCAGCGATCCATGAAGCGACCACCGGGCCGGAGATCTGGGAGGACAGCGGACACGATATCGATGTGTTGATCGCTGGCGTGGGAACCGGCGGAACGATCACCGGCGTGTCGCGGTACCTGAAAAGTGTCAATCCAAACTTCAAGGCGATCGCTGTCGAGCCAAAGCATTCGCCCGTGATCAGCGGCGGCGCACCGGGCAAGCACCGGATCCAGGGGATCGGAGCTGGCTTTATCCCGGGCAACCTGGACATGTCGGTCGTCGATGACGTCGTGTTAGTCGATGACGAAGACGCCTTCGAAACCGCTCGCCAGCTTGCCAAGCAGGAAGGAATCATGGCGGGGATCAGCAGTGGAGCCAACATGTGGGCCGCTCAACAGATCGCCGCTCGCCCCGAATTCAAAGGCAAGCGGATCGTGACTGTCATGTGCAGCTTGGGCGAACGCTACCTGAGCACACCTCTGTTCAGCGACCAATAATAGCTGGCCGCCAGGCGATCGTCGCTCACTTCGTTAAACCGCCTGCCCGATTGGGCAGTGCGTGTCGCTGGGGTGATGCTTGAAACCGCGCGGGGCGATGCCCACGCGGTTAAACTAGTCGTGCGCGACTATGCCCACGCGGTAAAACTAGTCGTGCGAGGCGATGCCCACGCGGGTGAGCTAGTCGTGCGGGGCGATGCCCACGCGGTTAAGCTAGTCGTGCGGGGCGATGCCCACGCGGTTAAGCTAGAGCTGCACGCGGGCTGGTGAAAGGTTTGCTTACGAAGTTAAGCAGTGGCGGTTGGCCATCGAGATCCCGCTGACGATCGCTCCCACGATTCCCACAAAACCTTGATCGGTTCCGCACAGGAACAGGTTCGGCAGATGTGTCTGTCCGTCGAGTTGTTTGTCGGGAACGCCGTAGATCGCGCCGTTGTCGTGCCAGGTAAAGCGGCGGATCGTCTTGGGCGTGAAGACATCGGTATCGATCACATGCCGGCGGAAATCGGGCATGAAGCGGACCGCGGCGTCGATCGCTTCATCGTATTGGATCGTCTTCTGGCGGCGATACTCTTCCTCGGATAACCCACACCAGCGATCGTGATTCGCCAGTGTCGTGAGCCGGATCACTCCATCGGGCAGCTCGCCGTCGGCATCGTCGTAGAGGTAGTTGTTTGGTGAGCAGACTACGCCGGTACGTGGATCGCAGAGCGTATCCTCGGGGCGTTCCCAGTGGAATCGCGGGCTGTCGTTGTAGAACAGGATCGTGCGATCAAATCCGATCTGCTTCGGTTGGCGATCGAGGATCGAGATCGATTCGATAAACGACAGCTGGCCGGCGCGGGCGACGTCGACTTGCGTGATGTCGTCGCACAGTCGCATCGTTTCGATCTGCCCCGCCGACGAAAGAATCCGCTTGCCGCGAATCTCCGTCCCATCGTCCAGGACGACTCCGACGGCGCGATCGCCTTCGACATGGATCCGGTCGACACCGCTGCGCAGCTTCAGTTCGCCGCCGAGTCCGCGGAACTTGCGGACAAGATTTTTGAGGATCAGCCGGACGCCTTTAAATGGGCGGGCAAAACCCTCCATGTAGCAGGCGCGGAACATGATGCAAAACTGGCCGAAGTCCATGTCTTGCTGCCGCGCGTTGCCGTACCACATCAGCGGACACAACAACATTTCGATCAGCAGCGGATCGGTGATCGTCTCTTCCAACACCTGCCGCGTCGAGATGTTAAACGAAGCCTCGTCGAGGTCATCGTAATCGAGCAGCCGGGCCAACAGCTTTTGGAAGTTGTCTTTCTGGTGCGGGAACTGCTTGGCAATATCCGCTTCCAGCAGCTTGATATCGTTGCCGAAATTCAGCTCGACATCGGGAAAGCGGATCGCCGACCCGATGGCTGGGGACAATTGGAAGTCGTCCCAGCGAAACCGCAGCTGCCGCAGCAGTTTGGCCAACGGTCCCTTTTTGCTTCCCTTCTCGGTGAAGTTCGTGATCGCGTGCAGACCGACGTCGTAATCGCGGCCGTTTTGTCGATAGAACGAATTCAGCCCACCGATCGTGTAGTGCTTTTCGAGAATGCAGACACGTTGATCGAAGTAGGCCAAGCGAATGCCTGCGGCCAACCCCGACATCCCCGCACCAATGATGATGGTGTCGTAGACGTCTTCACGTGGTGGGTCGGTTGGGGAATTGGCCGTGGTCAAAGCGGTTTCGCTTGCAGGGAGGGATTCGCTAGCTGCGAACGATGTCTTTCATCTTCGGTTCTAGGTACGTCACGGTGCTCTGCATGCTTGCCAGTTGGCCGTATTCCTCTTCCGGAATTTGCACGCGGTGCCGCTTACGCAACTCCATCACGATATCCAGGAAATCCATGCTGTCGAGTTCCAGCTGTTCGCGGAACGGTTTGGCGTCCTCGAGGTTGCTGAGGTCTTCATCGGGAGCGATATCGCCGAGGATGTCGATAATTTCTTCGCGAATGTCTTCAGGCGTCATAACGTCCTTTTCTCCTGGATATTTTCAAACGCGGAACCGCTGGTCCGCCAAGTGGATTGAAATTGTGGCCCCGGGGCACCGACGCATCATAAAGGGTTAACTCAATTTTCAACAGGCTTGGTCGATCAAAACCGGCGAATGATCACGACAGAATTGATCCCGAGCATTCCGAATGAGTTGTTTAGGATGTATTGAACGTCGTCGAGTTCTTTTGGCTCGTTGATCACCAACCCCGGCAGTTCGCAGGCTGGATCGAGCTGATCGACGTTGATCGTCGGGTGGCAGACGGAGTCTTTGAAGGCCGATAGGTTGCCGGCAAGTTCCAACGCCCCGGCGGCTCCCATCGCGTGACCGATGTAGCTTTTGGTGTTGTTGAAGTGGACACTTTCGCAACCGGCAAACGCTTCTCGCAGCGCCAGGCATTCCTGAGCGTCGCCGCTGCTGGTCCCCGTCGCGTGGGTGCTGAC
Source organism: Rosistilla oblonga (assembly GCF_007751715.1). NCBI lineage: Bacteria > Pseudomonadati > Planctomycetota > Planctomycetia > Pirellulales > Pirellulaceae > Rosistilla > Rosistilla oblonga. Next base: position 1,873,016 of record NZ_CP036292.1, read on the forward strand.
GATGTCGATTTGGTCGGCCGCCATGCCGGCTCGCTTGAGCGCTTTGGTGACGCACTGAGCCTGCCGCTCGGGATTGGGCAAGACAAAGTCGGTGGCATCGGTATTCATCGCGTATCCGACAAGTTCGCCGTAGATTTCGGCGCCGCGGCGGCGGGCGTCGGATAGCCGTTCCAAGACGTAAACGCAGCCACCTTCGGCGACGACGATGCCGTTGCGATCGACGTCGAACGGTCGCGAGGCAAGCTCGGGATTTTCATGCGTCGCCAACGCACCTTGGCTGTTGAAGCCGGCGAAGATCCCAAAGGTGTGGATGCTTTCGGAAACGCCGCCAGCCAACGCTAGGTCGCATTCGTTCAGCCGCAACATCTGGGCCCCTTGGATCAGCCCCGCGTTGCCCGCGGCACATGCGGCGCCGATCGTGTAATGCGGCCCGGTGATCCCCATGTTCAGGGCGATTTCGCCGGCTGGGCTGTTGGCAACCGTTCGTGGATTGTGATGGTGCGACCAATATTTGGTGTCGTAATCGAAGCCTTTGATCTCGTAGATCTCGTTTTCGGTTTCGACGTTGCCGTGTTCGGTAACGCCAATATAGACGCCGACGTTCGATTTGTCGGTGTTCGCCCAATCGATCCCGCTGTGCAGGATTGCTTCGTTGGCGGCGTAGATACCGACGCTGCCGGCGCGGGTCCCGCGGCGGATATCCTTGCGGCTCTGATGTCGCTTGGCATCGAAGTCGCAAACGCCAGCTAAGGTTTTGCCGAAGTAGCGGATCTCGTAATCGGTCACGCCACTGCGGCCGGCGAGCAGCGCCTCGCGGAAGGTGTCCCAATCGTTGCCGTTGGGGGCGGTCAGGCCGATCCCGGTGATTACGATGCGTTGGTCGTCAGGCAATTGGAAAGAGCTGTCAGCGGCGGTCACATGTATCTCTCTAGAGGAGGCCCGAAAGCCTGTAATTTAAATCTTTTCCAACCTTCCGCAAGCCGCTCGAACGAGAGCTTACCGAACCGTTACTTAGTCAGCAGCTGCACGACGGCTGCGTGATTGTTCTTCTGAGCGAAGCTGAGCGCGGTGTCGCCGTCGACGTCTTTTGCTTCGCGATTCGCCTTCCGCGCCAGCAGCATCTTGCAAATTTCGGTCTGCCCTTCGGCTGCGGCGAACATCAGAGCGGTGAAGCCTTCGACGTTGTCAGCCAAATTCACCTCCGCTCCCGCTTCCAGCAGCCGTTTGACGGTCGCGTCGTTTGGCCCCGAAGCTGCGTACATCAGCGCCGTTCGCGCCGACGAATCCTTGGCGTTGACCTCGGATTTGTTCTCCAACAGCAATTCGACGACGGCGGTATGCCCGTCGAAGGCGGCCAACATCAGCGCGGTTCGCCCCGCTTCGTCGGCCGCGGTAACTTTGATTCCCTGCTCGATTCCCTGGCGGACCGGTTCGATCCGTCCCTCCGCCGCGGCGTTGCGAAAATCGGCGAGCGTGATCGGCGTGATTCGTTGCGGCGGTGCCTCGGCAGTCTCCGAGTCGCTGTCGTCGTCGGCCGATTCGGCAGCCGGGGCGGCTGGTGGCGTGGTGTTGTCGGGCGCGCCGCCACAGCCGATGAGAGCCAGCAACAGAGGCCAGCTGAGGTGTAGGTATTTTGGATTCATCGAAGGCTATCCCCGGCGAGCGTGCATGAAAAATTGGTGGCGCGGCGCCGCGCCAGCGACTATCGAACCACGAACCCTATCGTGGAGGCAAGCAGCCGAAGCGATTCCGCAGCCGATTTTTTAACGTTTCTCGAACAGCCAAATAAAATCTAAAGCATTGGCAAGATTGGACTTAGAGGGAATAGAGAAGAAATGCCCTCCCCCAAACCATGCAAACATAGGTAGACTATCGGCCAGCAATCCATGGCCGGACATCGGTGAATCAAAGGGGCAGGTTCTGCCTGGTGTCACGCGAGCGGACCGCAGCGGCATGGAGGCTAGAATTGGAGACAAGGCAATGTTGACAACCACACGACATGATCCAAACGTGACGCTGACACTTCGCGGAAAGAATTCGCGAACTGTCGACCAGGAGCTGGTTTCGCGTTACGAGGAAGTGCTTTCTAACAAGAAGCTTAACTGGACCACGTACCATCGCTTGGGAAAGCTGTTGGGGATGGGGGGCCAGGGGAAAGTTTATCTTTCGGCGCGTCGTGGCACCGACGGTTTTACGTTGCCCGTGGCGATGAAGGTCTTCTCCCCCGAACGCTACAGCGACGTCCGCGATTACGAAGCGGCGATGTCGCGGATCGCTGGGATCGCTGCCCGCGTGGCGATGATCCAAAACGATAACGTCTTGGACGTGCAGAACTTTGTCGAACGCAACCGGATCCGGATCATGGTGATGGAGTGGGTCGACGGTTACGATCTTCAAGCGCTGATGCGACCCGAGAAACTGAAACTGCTCGAAGGCAACATCAGCAAGCGACGTTGGAAATACATCAACGAAGTTATTTTGACCCGCGGCCCGGTTCAGAACCGCTTTAAAGCCGGCGTTGCGGTGGCGATCCTTCGCGAATGCCTCGAAGCCCTCGCGGCGCTGCACCGCGAAAGCATCGTGCACGGCGACATCAAACCGTCGAACATCATGCTGAAGAAGTCGGGGCACAGCAAATTGATCGACATCGGTTCGGCGTACGATTATCGCACTCCGCCAGTCGATCGTTCGTGTACGCCGGTCTATGCCGCACCGGAAGTTCTGGAGCACGACAACGCGACGCCAAAAAGCGATCTGGCGAGCCTGGGGTACGTGCTGATCGAAATGCTCAGCGGGCGGCCTCCCTTCCGCGGCGACATCTCACTGCGGGAATTGTTGCAAGCCAAACGCGAACTGCCGCAGCGACTGAACGAAGTCTTGCCAGCGGAAGTCACCTGCAACGCGCTGCTGATGCACTTCTGTCGCGGCCTGATCGCTCCGGACCCAAACCGCCGCTTCCCCAGCGCCGAAGCAGCTGAACACGTCGAACAAGGTGCCGCGGCGTTCCATCGCCAATTGGTCCTTAGCGACATGTCGACCGAATACGACAACGACATCCGACTGTGGTTGGAAGAGCTGAACCGGATCGAGCTATCGCTGGAAAAAGAACGCGAAGAGAACGAAGACCCCAGCGGCAACGAAAACGAATCGATCGTTTAGATCGCCGCGGGCAGTGATCCGCGGGCTGCTGGCAACTGGATTGAGACGGTTGCCAGACGAGTGAGCGAAGTGTGGCTGACGGCGAGCCCTTCCAAGCTAGCATTTCGGGGCTCTTTGGTCGAGGATTCTAGCTGTCGATTCATGGTTACCACGATTTCGGCTTTTCCTTTTCGGTGGTGGCTTCTTTGGTCCTCTGTGACTCTTTCGGTATTGACTGAAATCGAGTTTCCGAGCGATGTCGACCAACTCTTTGGCGAGCTGTTTGAGGGTTAGTTTTCCATAGACTGAATCAAACTCCTTTTCAGTCACAGCCGTCATGAACCCCTTCCACGATTCAGAGACGTCGTTGGCTGCATAGTAACTGGAAACCTCGTCGGCTAAATCCGCGTCACCTGCTGCACAGCCAATCGATGTTTTCATCACGCTTATTAGGTTTTACATCATCATCGACATGCAAAAACTGAACAGGGCCGCTTGAGGATATCCAAGCGTATTTATCTCACTGTTCAGTGTCGTGGCAAGATGCTGGAATGCGGTTTCGATATTCCATCGCTTGCGATAAGCATTCGCCACGCTTTTCGCACTAACCCGTGAGGGAAGATTGGTCAAAACGTGAACAGCGGTGTCGCCCTTGCGAGTTGGTGTGTCGAGTTCGATCGTGACCCGCCGCGGGCAAATCGTACGCCCTTGATAGGTGAAGGCAATCTTCTGTTCGTATATTGTGCCGCCGTCACAACGCCCGATTTTCCGGCGTTCTCCTTGCGATTCCCAATTTGGTAACAAGCCCTTTGAATGACGAAAAACAAAGAAAGCTTTCTTGTCCAAGGCAATCGTGGTCATCATCTTCTGTGAAGCAAAATGACGGTCGCCGATCCAGACATCCCCCTTTTCAACAAGCTCAAGAATCTCTGGATGTAACGTGGCTTCGTTGGCATGCCCATCGCGACTAAGAATCACATCGACAAGTAATTTCTTGTCGGGATCTAAGATAGGGATAGTGGTGCCAGGCAAGGCGGCTGCGCCGAGGGTCCGAAGCTCTTTGATTCGATGCTCGGTTCCAGCGAGATGGTTGCCGTCGATGATCCGTGTCTTGTAACCGCTCAACACAGGCGGTGGTTTGGGACCTTCGAGATGGTCCCACAACTGCGAAAGCTCGGCCGCCGTTTCACTTACCAAGGCGCGGCTCACTTGGGTCTCGATACCTTGCAGCTTGTTGTATACGGATGTGACAGAGACTTTCAGTTTTTCTTTGTGCTTTTTGTAAGCAGCATTGACCGAAGGTTTGATGTTCAAGGCAACACAGGCCATGATGTCAGCGACCGATGAGAACAGGAGTTCACCGCATCTTTGAGAGCCTGCGTGAGTGGCAAATAGAGTGTCCATTCGCTCGTCGCTGAGCAGATGATTGAGCACCAGTCGAGTGCCCATCGCCACAGGGCACTCATTTTTGAAGCGATCAAGCAGTTCATCAACAGTCATCATTCCACCTCGTTTCGCGTAACTTCCGATAAATAAGCTACTTAGATCTCAGTGCAAAATAGATGCCGAAGCATGCCCATGCTAGCTTGAAAGGGCTCGGCAAAGGCCTCCGCTTCTGTTTGCTCCCCGGGCGTCACTTGTCTGCGATCGTAGAGGCTTAAGAAAAAGTCAGACTTAGCCGCCATCGTCTTTGGCGGCTTAACATATCCTTAGTGATATACCCAAGCACCTGTGGGGACGGCGACTAGTTTACGATTTTGAACGTTGAGCCCACATGCATCGCCAACCGATTGCGCGCCCGCGTCCGCACGTACGATCCTGACCTGCCGCCGATAGGGAAGCGGATCGCGGATGTTGTAGTCGGCGCGAAAATGATGGTAGCGGAACGATAGGCCCTCGATGCGAGGATTCTTCAGATGGCGTCGCATACAAGAACCGATGCGGTCGAAATCCGCTTCGTGAATCACTTCGTCGGCTTGGATGTAGAAACACCAATCGCCCGTGCAGTGCTGCAAAGCAAGGTTGGTTTGATCCTCGAGGACCGTACCGTTCTGTCGACTCGTTTCATCCCAGACGGTATCGATGATCCGTATCTTGGGGGAATCGATCGATTGGATTAGCTCCCGCGTTTTATCGCAGCTTTGACCTACCGCAACGATCATTTCATCAACGATCGGAAGTATCGATGTAAAGCTCTCGATAACGGGGTAGTCGTAATGGATTGCGTTGCGAGCGATGGTGAATCCCGATACTTCATAGCTCAATCTCTATGCTACAGTTTCTGACTTCATACCCTTGCCTCGAAACATTCATTCACCGAACGACGAGGGGAAGCGAGGGACCCACCCAACTATGTGAGTTGGGTGTGTCTGTGGTGGCAAGTCGGGCAATAACAGAATAGCCCAATCAGCCGCTTCGCCGATATTGAACGATTCGCCAAGGGCGACAGCCTCAGCGACGTGAACATCTCTCGGGGATTCGCAACGTCAATGCGATCGGATGGTTTATATGCTTGATGAACCGGTTCGCGTTTTACAGACGGTGAGAGCTTGGCGGGCAAAGTTACGCGCCTCGGTGAATTGCCGAATGCTCGCGTCGTGGAATCTCGCCCGATACCCATGAATCAAGTCATTGCGAAGCAGGGTGGAAGGCGGCTCGTCGGGTATTGCAACTCTCACAGGCGGTGTTCAGGCGGTGTGGGGTGCTAGCAACTCGCTTTCGCTCGCTGCGATCGCGTCGCGGACTGCATTATCAAGAGGTTCCAGCGGGCAGTGCCACGGCCCTCGCCAACGGTTTCGGCTCGCGGAAACCTGCTGATACGTTGCCCCAACTTCATTTGCTAGCAGTTCAAAATAGTCGCGGTCGCAATTGGAAGGTTTGATCTCGATCAAATCGATGGGGTTGGGCGAGAGCAGAATGTTAGTCAGTCCGGCGCCGTGCAGACCGACAACGACGGCCGCGTCGCGAAACAGGCGAACCTGTTCTGCCAGCGTATATCGCTCCAGGCAATGCGATTCGAAACCATGGCTGGCCAGCAGCGCCGCGACTTCCGCATCGTTTCCCAACGAGCGGTTTCGGGCCAGTCGGCGACTGACATACAGCCGCCGCTGCGATGGCGGTTGCGAAACTCCTGTCGCCGGTCCCAAGCGGGATTGCAAGCGAGCCCCAAGTCGCCGTCGCGATACCGCTGTCGCCAGGGAGGGAACGATCAAACGATCAGCTTGGATCAGCAAGCCTTCATGTGGTTCGATCACCTTGGCTGCGGGAATGCCCAACAGTTCGAGCGCCTGGCGATGAAATGGTTTGTAGTTGTCGACCACGTAGGCGTCGGCTTGCAGCAGGCCCGCCTCGCGGACCAATTCCAGGCGGGGCAGCACCTCGCATAACCAGTGAAAATAGTTGTGCGATCCGGACGTGTTGAGAACGACGACATCACCGGCGACATGGACTGGTTGGGGCAGGCGGCGGGGAGTTGTCACCGCGCGGCGGATTCGACGTGGATTGAGCCAACCGCCGGGAACGGCTTTGGGAGCAAGCGGGCCATCGCAACGATGCAGTTCCGATAGCACGACGTTGTCGATTCCGATCCAGTCGCACTGCCGACCGTGGCACCATCCCCCTTCGATTTCCATAACAAGCCCGTCATCGAAATCGCCGGTTCGATCCGATTCGACAGCATCGTGGGGCGACTTCGCTGGCAAACTGCCGGCTTTCTCGCGCCACAGCATTTTGACGCGTTGCGGATAGCGGTTCAGCAGTTCGGCTGTCGACAGCGTTTCAGTTGGCTTCTTGTTCCCGCGGCGAAACGGCAGGAGCGTCGACAACGCAAACACGTACTTTCCGTAGTGCACTAGTTTGCGATTGTGTTGGGCAATATCCATCTCGAAAATGTCGCGCTCCGGTCGCTCGCTCAGTCCCCTGCCCGCCGTTCATTGATTGCCGGACCGCTGTAGGTCGAATTGGGCTCCTCCGTACTCTACCGCTACCTTTCTAGAGCGTCCAGATCACCGACAGTCCCACCGAAATGGGGTGCCGCGGGAGACGGCGTCCGAAATCAATGGCGACGCTGTCGATCGCTAATAACGCAGCAGAGCGGCTTCGGCCATCACGCCGGGGCCAAAGGCGAGCACGACGGCGGGGCCCTCGATCGGTTGCGATTGATTGCGTTCCATCACAAACAGCACCGTCGCCGACGACATGTTACCGAGGTCGTTCAAGACTTCGCGGGAGACCTGCGTCTGTTTCGGTGGCAGATTGAGTGCCTCCTCGACCGCATCGAGAATGCGCGGGCCGCCCGGATGGACGATCCAACGCTGGATGTCTTCGATCTTCAATCCTTGAGAGTTCAGCCACTGGCAGATCCAGGCTCGCAGATAGGTTTTGATGCAATCGGGAACTCCGCTGGTCAGCCGCATCTGAAATCCATGATCGCCGATATGCCAAGACATCTCGTCGTTCGTGTCTTCGATCAAACAGGCTCCGGTCGCTTCGATTTGGCAGATCGAATCCGAATGCGGATGCTTGGTTTCCCAGTTGGCACCCGCCGCGATGATGCTGCCCGAACCGTCGGCGAACAGCGCGTTGCCGACCACGCCATCGAGGTCCCAACGCATGCGAAAGTGCAGACTGCACAGTTCGACACAACACATCAAAACGCAGGCGTTGGGATCGGCTGCCGCGAGACCTTGGACGGTTCGCATTCCATTGATCGCACCGTGACATCCCATGTAGCCGACGTGCACGCGCTGCGTCGTCGATGGCATCCCAAGCAATTGGATCAAATCGATGTCGACGCCGGGGGCGGCAAAGCCGGTGCAGGAAACGGTGACCAGATGCGTGATGTCGCCCGGCAGCACCGCCGCGTCGTGGATCGCAGAGGTCGCCGAAGCGAGAGCCAAGGGAGTCGCATGTTTTCTGTACAGCGACATCCGCTGGGCGGTGGTCGGACCGTTGCCGCCAGTCCCCGATTCGTTGGATTCGCTGTCGGATTTATGCCAGAGATACCCAAGTTCGTACGGGATCACCGTCCGCCGCGACGAAACTCCCGATTTGTGGAACAGCGTTCGCAACAGCCGCTTCTGTTTCTCGGTCTCGCAGATTACCTCGGAACTGAGAGCCAAGGCATCTTCTTGACTAACAGTTTCCGGTGCCTGTGCCGTTCCCAGGCCAATGATTGAACACGTCATGCTGCCGCTCCCGATTGATTTGTCGTACCACGAATCGTCCCAACGAGGGAACCACGGTGACAACTTTCAGCAAACCACGTACCAGCTTGGGGTATCGAAGCGTTCGCGCGAAGGCGTGACACCAGTATTGTTGGGTGATAACAAGATCTTCTGTGAGGTCACCCCAGCGATCGATATAAGCCGCGTCCCATTGCTTCGCAGCAGCGACGACCAGTGGTGCAACCGCGCGTCCGCCCCGGATCGCCCAGGCCATCCCTTCGCCGGTGAACGGTTCAATATATCCGGCGGCATCCCCGACGACGAACAATCGTTCGCAAGCGACGTTCTGTCGTCGGCGAGTTAGCGTTGTCGTGCCTCGCCAGGTTCCCGCCAACATCTTCTGGCTGACGGGAAAGCCAGCCTCCTGTAGGATCGCTCCGCACACCTCCGCAGAGGTGCGTCCACGGAGCGCCTGGCGGTCGATTGCCGCAGCGATGTTCAACTGACCATGTTCGGTCCGCGAAGCCCCGACGTATCCGTCCTTCGCGACCGCCATGTAGATCGTCCCCTCGCAATAGTCGCTGGGAAAATCGGCTGTCGACATGCCAAACCCCACCCGCGAGTCGGGTTTAGCTGCCACCTGCATCTGCGATTGAGGGATCAGATGATCACTCGCTAGCCCAGTCGCCATGACGACGATCCGGCCGCGGAGCGTCACGTTTCTGGCGGGATCCGACAGCTGGCGATATTCCTGCTGAGCATCGGCTGGCAGCGCGGAATCGTCGTCGAGTCGCAGCGTCACGCCCGACAGGAATTCACATCCCGCCTCGATCGCCTGTTCGACAAGGACCGCGTCCATCGCGCTGCGGCTGATCGACAATCCGCCGGGCAACGGCAGCGTCACCCTTCGGGATCCCGATCGCAAGTCGTATTGGCTCAGCGGCAGCGCGCCGGCTCGCATGATCGGTTCGAGCACACCCAATGCTTTTAAGCCAGAGACGGCATCGCGATTCAAGCAGGCACCGCATACCTTGTCTCGCGGAAATTCTTTCCGATCGACCAACAGCACGCTCGCTCCGCCGCGAGCGATCCCGATCGCTGCGGTCGCCCCCGCGACTCCCGCACCAACGACAACGACATCCCAGATCCGTCTGCCAGCCGTCGTCGAGTCGGTCGTGGAGTCCATTAAGGTCGTTCCCAAGTCATCAGCAGACGCTGCGGCCAGACGTTTTGAAAGACCATCGATTGCAGCCCTGCCCTGTCCGCAAGCTCTTCCAATTCCGAGCGAGTAAACGCTCCCTGCACCGATAGTGGGCCATCGACGTGACACATTCGGCTGCGCGTTAACATCCGGATTCCGGCCCAGCACATCACGTAACCCAGTCGCGTTCTCAACAGATCGCTGATTACGATCAAGCGAGCACCGCTCTCGCGCATCGCCGTCAGTAATTGAATCACCTGCGGTGGATCGAAATGATGCAGGAACAGCGAACAGCAGATCACGTCGTATCCGGAGGGGAACGGATCGGCCAGAACATCGGCTTTGAAGAAGTTGACTTTCAGATCTTGCCCGTCAGCTCGTGCTTGAGCGTACTTAAGGGCGACGGGACTCATGTCGCACCCGTCGACCGAAACCGGCAGCCCCGACTTCACCGCCTGCTGAGCCAGCCCGATTGCCACGTCGCCGCCGCCGCTGGCAACGTCCAGTACGCGGGTCGGTTCTTGCGCTTGTTGTGCCAGCTTTTCGATCGGTCGCCATAGCGTCGCCGTGGTGCCACTGATCGCATTGACCCGCGTCAGCCCCGCCAACGCCTGGTGGTGCAGCGCCGGATCGAGATCGGGCTGATCCATCCATTCGGGTTCGCGTCGGCGTTCTTTTAACCAGCGTGTTACCATGGCAATCGACAGACTCCCCACTGGCCGTGGTTCTCGTCGACACCAACTTCGATCGTGTCGATCGCATCGCCAAACTTCGCCCGCGTCTGCTCGCGAACGCGCTGGGCGATCACTCGCGCCAACTCTTCCGCCGTCGTGTTGATCACCGGCAGGACGATGCAATCCTCTTTGGGAAAGACCCATCGCCGCTCGCGGAATCGCGCGACCATTTCGCCATCTTCCTCTTGGACCTTGATCTCCGCATGCTCGCTGGGCAGCAGGACGTGATGGTCCAGTTGCAGCGTTTCGTGCAGCACCGCATCGCGGAGGGCGATGAAGTCGACGACATATCGATTGGCATCCAACGGCCCTTCGACGGCAACCTTCACGCCATAATTGTGGCCGTGCAGCCGTTCGCAGATGTCGCCGGCAAACGTGATGAAGTGAGCCGCCGAAAAAACGAAAGCCTCTTTGCAGACCTCGACTCGGTAACTTGCAGATGCTGTCATCGGTCTCCCTATGGATCGCGTTGAGTGGTGTGAGTTGGATCGCGCTGAGCCGATGGAGCGTTACACGGCTCGCGGTGAACCGAGCTCGTCTCGATCAGCGACCGCCAGCAGCCCCTATTGAACCGCACTTCAGACCCCCTGTGCAATAGGCGTCGCGTGGTCGAGCTGCCGCAAGCCTTTTGCGCTCGGGCAGGTGAATGTTTGTGTTGTGGACGTTTCGGGCAGATCGCGGTTCCCGCCGCCGGAAACGTTTACGCTCCGTTCCGGCGCGTCGTGGCGAGCGATGCGCCGAAGAGCGGGGAGTTGAGGGCTCGGGGTGATCGGAGTAGTATTCTGGACGCAACGACAGCGGGAGAGAGTTCTCCGCCGCGATGGCATCGTTTGGCAAATAGAACAAGAAAATCGAAGCGACGGGTTCGCCGCGTAGATCAAGATCGCGTAGTGCGAGCGAAGGTGCAATCAATGACGGCCGATCAAATCTTTGTTGGATCGATAGCGATCGTACTGTCGATTGTCACGACGATCGCCGCGTTGGGGTATCTGCCCGCCGCGTTTGAGCTCGGCGTGGCGAAGAGGATTCAGCAGCGTTATGGCCAACGCGGTGCAGCCCGCTTTTATTGGCTGGTCTCCGCTCTTCTGTTCGCACTTGGATTGGTGATTCTGTGCGACGTGCGGCCGTCGTTTGCGGTTCCCGAAGCGGAACGCGAGCAGATGATCGCTGGCGATTCAGACGGCGAATCGCAGTAGAAATCGCGTCGCAAGGCCGACGCGGATCGCATCGCAAGGCCGCCCGGCAGAGATGCCAGTCCCGCTGCAAGATCGCAGGGACTGGCTTTTCGAGCGGCGTGCTGCTGGGCTGCTTTAGTGCAGCTGACGCACTTGGCTCATCGCTTGGTGCATCACACCCTGAGCTTTCACGCTGTAGGATTCTGGCGATTGGAAGAATCGTTTCAGCGAATCCTCGCTGGTGAAGAAGAACAGTTGACCCTGGTGGTGCAGACCAAATTCGCGGGTCCCTTCGACCTGTTCTTGGTTCTCGAAGAACCGCACGACATCCATGCCGCCAAGAGCTGGCGTGTACTTTTCGGGATCGGCCAAGAACTTAGTTTGCGCTTCGGCACTGGCAAACAGATACAGCTTGCCAAGGTGGATCGCGCCGAATTGCTTGTCGCCGCTAACCCAACGGGTCTCGTCGAGGATCGCAACGGGGCAGAACCCATCCATCGCCAGTGGTGGCGTAGCGGCGACGCTTGGCGATTCAGGCTCGGGCGACGGAGCTGTGGGCTCTTGCGTCGCGGTGGTTGCGGCGAAGCTGTTCGCTTCGATCGATGCAGCACCGCCGTCGTTTTGTTGAACTGGTTTCGATGGAGGCATCGAGATCGCAGCCGAGGCGGGCGTCACCGAGGGAGTCTGCAGTCCCGAATGGCTCGGCAGTTGGAACTGTCCCTGCGGCGCGTTGGCCGCGACGTTTCCAGCGATCGATGGCGGCATGCCGTATCCCGAAGCTGGACCGGTTGGTTCAGCAGCAGGCGGTTGGGCTGCGACGGCTGGTGTTTGCAGCGACGTCGGGCTTGGTGCCGCCGGTGCTTGTTGAGCGATATTGGCGGCTGGGTTGGCTGTCGGAGCGCCGATCGGGCGGCCTCCCTTGGCGGCAGCTTCTTGCAGCATCGTGACGTATTGCAACGGTGCCTGAGGGCTGACGCTGTGAGCGTGCACGGCACCGGAGGCATCGACGACGACATCGGTCGGGAACCGATTGACCTTAAAGTATTCGGCCAGCTTCTTATTGTTGCTGGCGTTGATCTTAACCGGCACAAATGTCTGGCCGATCACCGCGGCAACCTCGGGGCTTTGGAAAGCGCCAGCTTCCAAGCGGTCGCACCAGACGCAATTGTCGCTTTCGAAGTGGACCAGCAGCAGCTTCCCTTCGGCTTGCGCCTGTTGGTGAGCGACCTTGAGGTCAGCGTTCCACGGGATCTCCGCTTGAGAGCTGGAGGCAAATACGAACAGTGCAGTCAACAACAATGCGATACGCATCGCGATCCCTCGCGTTTCGTCAACTCTCGTGAATCAGGCACGGTCCTGAATCGTGGATCGCAATCGCAATCCGTCACTCACTCGAGCCGACTTGGGGTGTGGTTCGGCGAAGCACAACACAACGATTCGTTGCGGATATTCCGACGCCACAGTGGGTATTCGGCATTCGGAATCGTACTTCTTAAACGGAAAGTATCAATTATGCCGATTGTTCCGCCACACCAATCTCAAGAGGATTTGGGGGCTGTTGAACTATAAGAAAGAAGGTGGTTAGAAGCGGAGCGGACAGGATTCGAACCTGCGGATCCAGTTGCCCGGATCACCGATTTAGCAAACCGGCGCTTTCGACCACTCAGCCACCGCTCCTGCTAACCAATGCTGAAACTTTGTATCGGATGATCGCCGTTTCATCAGTCGGCTAATTCTTGCGAATCTGTCTAATTTATGCAACCCATCTGCGGCGGTTCTTCGCGGTGATTTGGTTTTTAAAAATGAAGCTTCCGCCGGCAGTGTCGCTACCGCCGTGGCAGCCAACAGAATCGGGCCTGTTGGCGACCGCCGCCGACTGCCAAACCGGACGCTCGAGCCCGCCGGGTGATCATTAATACGATCGCTAAATGGGCTCGCACCCAGCGGCGGCATGGTTGTCCAGTTTTCCTAAACCGGATAAGCGGAGGGGCGTGCGGAGGATTGGCGATCTTTTTTGAACCGCCACTGGAGAACTGCAGGCCCGACGTTCGATCGCTATTAATCGCGGGAAGCCCCCAACGTTTCAAGGATGAAATGGCAAGTCCGAGTCTGTCGCGAACAGGCGTTGCTTCTAATCCTTGGAAATTCTGTGCGATCTATCTTGGCTTCACTGTGTGTGCTTTTACTTGGCATCGTCGCTGCGCTTCCATTTCGCAAGTCGCCGCACCAAGAGGTTGAACCTCCCGCTTTGGAGAGGTCTCAAGTCGCCTCGTTGGTCTCGCCGCTTGAGGAGATCGACGTCGAAGCAGCGGATCTCTCTGGGCTGAGCCTATCGGAGATGCCGTACGCGATCGACGAGATCCCCAAGCCTGCCGATTCCCAAGACGGACTGGCTGCGTTTCCGACGCTGCCAAAATCGCGGCGTCCGTTTTCCGAAGGCTTGGTGCAACCGACGCCGATGCTGCCCGATAGCAACCCGTCGCGTGGGCCCGATCCGATGGACATCGCCAATCGATCGCAAGATTGGAACATCGATCTGCCGCTGAAATATGTGCAGCCGCAGACTGGATTAAAGGTCGAAGCGATCGCCAGAAAGCCGTTGGCAACGCCGGCTGAAGCGACAAGCGGTTCGCTGTCGTGGAACCCTTCGCCAAACGAAAATCGCCCGGCGGCTACCGGGATGCGGATTCATCAAGCCGGTTCGCGACAGTTGGGTGAAAGCTCGCAGTCGATCGAGCCAGAGGCGTCGGTCGAACCGACGCAGCAATATCAGAATTCGCCGCCGCCACAGCAGCGGCCTCGCAAACGCTACTTCGTTTATGAGCCAGCCGGTTGAGCCGAGATCGCTTCTTGGAAGCGATCGAATAGGTAGTGGCTGTCGTGTGGCCCCGAAGAAGCTTCGGGATGGTATTGAACGCTAAACGCATTGTGCTGGCGATGCCGAACGCCCGCGACCGTGTCGTCGTTCAGGTTCATGTGCGTGACTTCCAAGCAGTCGGGCAGCGACGATTGCTCGATCGCAAAGCCGTGGTTCTGCGTGGTGATCTCGATCTTCCCGGTCGTTAGATCCAAGACCGGTTGGTTGACGCCGCGGTGACCAAATTTCAGCTTAAACGCCTTGGCACCACAGGCTAGCGACAGCAGTTGGTGTCCCAAGCAGATCCCGAAGATCGGTTTCTTGCCGATCAGTTGACGGATCGTTTCTTGAGCCTGCTGCAAAGGCTCGGGGTCGCCGGGGCCGTTGGACAAAAAGATCCCGTCGGGTTCCAAGGCCAAGATCTCATCGGCGCTTGTCGAACCGGGAACGATCGTGACGCGGTTGCCGCGAGAGTGCAGGTGTCGCGGGATATTCCACTTCATGCCAAAGTCGAGGCAGACGATGTGGGCGCCGGAGTCGGGCGTTTGCGAATCGGTCCACTGATCCAATCGAACGTCCCAGGTCTCGACCGACTTGGGCATTACTTCGCAGGTCAGATCGCGGCCGACTAAACCGGGCGAGGCCTTCGCTTTGGCGACCAAGCTCTCGTCGTTCAGATCGGTCGTCGAAAGGATCCCCTTCATCGCACCCAGGTCGCGGATGCGGCGGACCAAAGCGCGGGTATCGATCTCGGCGATCGCGACGACGCCATGCTTCCGCAGATATTCGGTCAGGCCGCCTTGAGCGCGGTAATTGCTGTAGACACGGCTCGATTCGCGGATCACAAATCCCGACAACCGCGGCACGAGATGCTCGCGATCGTCGTCGTTGATCCCGTAATTGCCGATCTCGGGGCTGGTCATCGTGACGATCTGTCCGCGATAGCTCGGATCGGTCAGGATTTCCTGATATCCGGTCATCGCGGTGTTGAAGACGACCTCGCCGTCGACTTCGCCATCGGCACCGACCGAAATGCCGGTGTAGACGGTGCCATCTTCCAGTGCCAATTTCGCAGGGGCTCGCGTATTCATAAAGCTTGTATTGGGGTGGGGTTGGTGCGGCTGCGTTCTCATTGAAACGTATAACCTTTTCCCCACAGCGGCAAGGTGGCGAAGCGGGTTGTCGATCAGCGAAGTTCTTCAAAATCCTCCATCGGCTCGCCAAACTCCATCACCTCTTCGGCTTCTTCGACCACCTCGGCGACTTCCGCCTCCTCGACCTCCGCAAGCTCACCCTCTTCGACCGGCTCGGCTTCTTCGATCACTTCGTCCTGGTCGCCATCGGATTCTTTGTCGCCCGGCGTCGCCGGACTGGCAGCAGCACGTTTTTCCAGCATCGCTGCGATCGGAACCGCAAGCACGATCGAAGCGATAAAAGCACACCAACCGTAAAACCACATCATTGCAAATTCGCCAGTACTTCGGATTCGAATCAAGTTGAAAAGCGGAAGTTCGTTCACCCCGAGGGTGCCTATCGGCCATCGATCGGATCGTTGGATAAACCAGCGGGGATCCGATTTATCGTAATCAAACGCTGGGAGAGCTGCAATTTTTTGAGGCTCAAATTGCAGGGTGAAGCGATGTTTGCGCATTAGGCAATACGGGTAATCCGGCGTGTGCGCGAGGCACCGCGCAGATTCCCCGCTCACGCGTCGGGTTCCCGTTTAATCAGTACCGTTCAATGAAGGAGCCTCCGACCGTCGCAATAATTAGCGGCGGGAGGTAGTGGACGAGGTTACGAGTCCCAGCGATTTGGTCTGATGCATGCTGAAGGACTTGTAGCCTCGTCCACTACGCTTCGTTGAACGGCATTGGCGTTTAATCTGACGCTTCGGTTTGAAACACTGATTTGCTCTGGCACGAAATCCTATGCGTCCCGAACGACCTGCGGGGCTCCTGTGCAGAGGTTTCTAAAGCCTTACAGTGATAGTCGGATTCGACGCCATCAAAATACGAAGGGTTGCTAAGTATGAATCTGTCTGCCAACGAGATCGCCGAACGCAAAGACGCGATTCGCAAACAAGCCCACGCCAATCGAAAAGGGCAAGCTGACAAAGAAGCTGTCAGCCAGCGGATCACCGATCGTTTGCACCAGATGTCGCAGTACCAAAACGCGACCGCGGTGATGTATTACGTCGACGTTCGCGATGAAGTCCGCACCCGGCACGCGTTGCCCGAAGCGTTGGCGTCGGGGAAAAAGATCGTCGTGCCGTTTTGCGTCGATGGCGAACTGGAACTGTTTCATCTCGAAGCGATCGATGAATTGGAAACCGGGATGTACAAGATCCTGGAACCCCGAGCCGATCTGCGCCAACTGGCGGCCAAGCGAGTCGAGGTCGCTGAATTGGATCTGGTGATCGTGCCGGGAGTCGCTTTCGATCAAAACGGTGGCCGGACCGGGCACGGCAAGGGATATTACGACAAGCTGCTGGAGCACGCTCGCGCCGACACGCCGCTGATTTCGCTGGCCTTTGAATGCCAGATGTTCCCCGAAATCCCCGTCGCTCAGCACGATATCTATATGGACTTTGTCGTCACCGAAGCGGCGGTTTACGCCGGTCGCGGCAGAGCCTGAATTCGCAGCGACGGTTGCGGCTTTAAAACCGCTGCCGACGACCCGGTTGGCTGGCGCTGATCGCCTGCGTTTCGCATCCCCGTTTCACTTCCCGTTTTGCTGCCAGAGGTGCTTTCCATGCCCGATCTGAAGACGCTTGTCGAAGAGACCTATGCCGAGGGATTTCGCGGGATCTATGGTGAGGTGCTGATCACAGCGCACGATGAAAAGTGGCTGCGGCACTGCGTCAACGCGGTCACGGGGCATGCCAGCAGCACGATCATGTGCGATTGCGAGGCGGGCGTCGCTCAGTGGATCGGCCCAGCAGCGGCCGCGGCAAACAAGACTCCCGACGGCCGTCCCGGAGCGATCGTGCAATTCCATGTTCCGCGTTTCCGCAAGAACCGCGAAAAGCATCTGGAACGCGTGATGCTGGCTCGAATCAGCCAGAATGTACTGACCTGTCCCACCGCCCGCTGCTTCAACCAGATCGATTCGGACGACTATTTCAAGCTGGGGCGGAAGGTCGCGATGTTCGGCGACAGGCATCAATTCCGCGACCAACGGTACGGCGAAAAGGGATGGGTTATCCCGATTCTGGCGGGCGAGTTCTTTTTGTCGCGGCGATTTGGATTCCGCGACGGAGTGATGGGAGGCAACCTGTGGTTCATGGCAGCCAGTGCCGATGCGGCGTTGTCGGCTGCCGGGCGGGCGGCCGCTGCGGTCGATGCCTGTCCCGACGTGGTGACAACGTTTCCGGGCGGGGTTGCGTCGAGCGGTTCCAAGGCGGGCAGCAGCTATGACTTTTTAATCGCTGCGACCTATGCCGAATATTGTCCGACGCTGAAGGAGAAGTTGGGGGACAAATCAAAGGTGCCCGCCGGAGTCGCATCGATCACCGAGATCATCATCAACGGCAAGGATTTGGATGCGATCAAGGTTGCCACCAAAGCGGCGATCGCCGCTGCCGCCCCGACGCCCGATCTGATTCGGATCACCGCCGGCAACTATGGCGGGCGGTTGGGGAAAAGCTTCGTCCATCTGCATGAACTGATCGACTAGTTCGAACCTTTTGCGGGCGGGTCGATCGGCTAATCGGCTACGCTGTCGGAGGGGTGGCACTGCCAAACCGCTTCATGCGGTAGGTGTAGATCATCGAATACGCCAGGCAGTATCCGAGCACTGCAACGATCGAAGCCACGACAAGGCATCCGACGGTCAACGGGCCGATGATCTCCCAGATGCTTGTCCAATAAAACTCGGTTTTGTTCACGAAGCCTTCGGGGGGATGGTGAAGGCTGCGCCACCAATCTCGACCCTTGGGCTCGCTGCCCATGATCAGCCGTCCGACTTGGTAGCAGGGGAGGTAGATCGGCACAAAGGTAGCGGGATTGCTGAGCCAGACGATCGGGATTCCGACCACTTTGTTCGCTCGCAACGCCCAGGCGAGGAACATCACCAGCAGCATCTGCAGGCCGATAGTGGGGGTGAAGGTGACGAACAGCCCGATCGCGACGCCTAGTGCCAGCGGGTGAGGCGGATCGTCGGCGTGCAGGATGCTGTGCATGACAAAACGCCGAATGCGGATCCACATTCGGAAGGTTTGTCGTTTCGCGTATCGGTGCATGCGAAGGTACCAAGCAGCGGCAGAGGGGGTGGGGGGAGAATCGATAGTTTGATACAGCGATGACACGATGTCGACCCGTTAAGTAATGACGATTGTGCGAATCAGGTCGCGGTTATCGCGAACGATTCCGCAAGCAAAGACTGCGGCTATTAACGACCGATACCATGGAATACCACGTCTACCTAAGTCTGGCAGTGATCGATCATCGCGAGCTCTGAAACCGGAACGTGTGGATTTGTGATCACGCAATCGATCCAACGCAACAAACAGCCTTCAGAGTTCAATTGCTTCTAAGGCAAAGGAGCCTTCCCGATATGCAAGCTTCGCGAAATTTATTGTTGGCCTTTATCATCATTGGTTTGGCCACGACCGCAACTGCTGATTGGGATTCCTTTTGGTATCACAAAAAAGTTGCGATGCATAATTGCAAGATCGACTATTTGCGCAATCAATCCTGGCCACAACCGTTTTTGGAACACGACGCCTACAAGACGCGTGGCCCATTTCAAACGATGGCCAATAACGGCTGGCGGCTGCATAATACGCTCAGCCACGAAGTCTTCCGCCCCGACGATTCGATCCTGACAGCGGTTGGCCGCAATCGCGTTCATTGGATCGCGACTCAGACCCCCGCAAACCGCCGTCATATCTATGTCTTGCAGGCGCGGACGCCCGAAGAGACAGAGCGCCGCGTGGCGTCGGTCGAAGACGCTCTCTCGGGAATCGTTAGTAACGGCAATCCCCCGCAGGTCTTCGTAACCTCGAAAGAGCCGACGATGGGATCGGGCGAATGGAATGCCACGCTCAGCCGGATGCGTCGCGAGCAGATGGTCGTGCCCAAGTTGCAAGCGGATAACACCGGCACCAACTAAGCGTGCGGTGAGTTGAGAAACAGCAGAGTCCCCGTTTTATGAGGGGGCTGCTGCGAAGCGAGCCACGGTTCTCTGGTCGGCTACAGATCCAGACCGTCCAGTTCGTCCAACAGATTGTCGAGATCGTCTTTCGGTTGATCCGACGCTGCCGATTGACGCTTCGGGATTCCAACTTCCAGGCCAACCGTCGCGCGGCCGGCCAGCAACAGTTGTTCGTCCCGTTCGCGAGCCGCCGTGGCGATCGGATCTTCATCGGCATCGGGAGCCCCAAACAGCTTCGACAGGTCGATCTTCAAGCCCCCCGCTTCGACAGGGGCTCCAGCGATTCCCGGCGATTTGTGCTGCGGGAAGATAATCGCATTCTCGGGGCAAACGCGGCTGCACGCCGGACATCCCTTGCGACAATTGTCGGGCTGTTCGACAAGGATCGTTTCGACGGTATCGACGCCGTAGACGCCAAACAGGCAGAAATCGATGCATTCCATGCAATTGGTGCAGCGGCTGAAATCGATCACCGGGTACCAACGGCGGCTGGGCGATTCGTCGATCTTGGTGACCGCACCGATGCCAAATAGAGCGGGTTCGGCCGGGCGGCCGTTGGTTTCGGGAACCGCTTCGAGAGCCTGGTCGTTGGCGTCGGCATCTCCCGCCAATCGCAGCGACGTCGTGTTTGTCGGTTGCTCGAATCGCGCGGCGGCCGATTCTCCTGCGGTCCGCGGCAGCGCGGCGATCCGCTGCAGTTCGGCCACGATCGGGTCGGCAGCTTTGGTGACGCGGAAATCGAGGCTGTAGATGATCCGGTTGGGGCGCGGTGCATGTTCGGCAACACGCTCCTTCTCCTCGATCTGCGAATCCTCTGGCTGTTCCTCTTGATCGTCGTCCTCGTCGTCGCGGACCAACGCGACCTCGCCGAATTGGCCGCGGACGCCGCCGCGATCCAAGATCCAGTGGGCGGCGCGTTCGTAGACCCACGACAGCACGACCATGTCGCCGGGGATCGATCGCATGGTCGCCAGGCTTTCGCCGGCCGCAGCGAGATCGTACAGGTGTGGAATCAACAGCACGCTGACTCCGTCGATCTCCGCGGCCCGTTGGGCAACGGATTGTTCGAGCCCCCGTTTCTGCGGATTGCGACTCTGCCCCTGCGAGATAACAACGGTCAACGGATTGGACATTCGACTCTTACGAAACGGAATTCGATCGGGCGGGAAATTGTTCGACGGTCGAAGCGGCTCTGTAAAAGCAGGCCGCTAACCGACTGGCCAGTTTAAGCCAAACCGCTCCCGCTTGCACGTCCCGGCATCCGTTGTGCCCCGGGCAAATCGACGTAAATATCGACGGCACCAAAACTTGCCCGCGGCGGCTTAGCGGTACTCCCAACCGGTCAATTCGCCATCCTGACGGTTTCCATAGCGACGGAAGAGTTCGGGGTCGATCGATTGGCTCAAGAACCGCGTCGAACCATCGGCGAAGGAGAACAACGCGCCGCCTGGGTGCGTGCTGCCGAAACCGCCAACATATAAAGGCTCTTCCGACGGATCGGGCTCCGCTTGGTCGGGCAACTGGTTCAGCCGGTTGTATGCGGCGAGCAACGTTCCGGTGTTCCGCAGCGTCGCCCGCGTGCCAGAGGCCCAGCCGAGATCGTTGGCAAACGGCAACGATTCGCCCAACAGGATCGTCTGCGTGCTGCCGTCGGGGATCTGGCTGTAGCGGATGTCGCTGTTGAGGAACAACAGCCCGTTGTTGTCGGCGTCGATCGGGGCTTCGACGTCGTGATGACATCCCGAATAATTGCCGCTAACAATCTCCGGCTCGCTGTGCCTGCCGCGGCGGTAGTTGCCTGGATACGAGGGGCAATGCATCGTCGGGATGGTCTGTTGCCGCGCTTCGCGATTGACCGCTGCGTACGCACCGGCTGCCTGATCGAAGTGGTTGTACAACGCGTTCTGTTCGATAAAGGGCAGGATCTGCACGACCCAGCTAATGTGGTCGCCCGATTCGGCGCTGCGGATCGGCCCGTCGGGATTGATCACACCGGCGGGAAGGTGTTCGGTGCTGAATTCATGATGATGCATCGCCAAGCCCAACTGCGTGATGTTGTTCATGCATTGGCAGCGCCGCGCCGCTTCGCGAGCCGCTTGCACCGCCGGCAGCAACAGTCCGACCAAGATGCCGATGATCGCGATCACAACAAGTAGTTCGACCAGAGTGAATCCGCGTCGGCGCCGGCCGCCGCGATAGAGATGGGACGCATGGTTCATGGTTGTTCTCGTGGTTGAGAGGAATCGTTTGGAAAAGCAAGTCACATTGAGGACGGGATCGGAGATCTGGTTGCTGCCGCGTTCGGCAGTTTGGTTAGGGATATTCAAATTGCATCGATCGCTGTGTTCGCGCCGCAGCGTCGTCGTGCGGTTGGATGCTAGCGACGACATCGATCTGCCGCGGTGTGGCGTCGCCGGAAACGTCGATCTTCACGACGGCAGTTCCCTCGCCCGGCATCAGGTCGCGAGGCCGCCACGTTTCGCCGCGGTAGGCGTCGTCGCGCTGCAACCGCTCCGCAGCTCGCAGCGCTCCTGCATCCAGCAGCAGATCGGTCTGCCGCAGTTGCCGCAATCGTTGCGTCTCGCGCCGGCCCAGCAGTGCGCTGTGCAAGGTGCTTGCCGCCAACGCGGTTGCGATCATCATGCAGACCAGGACCGCGACGGCGATCGCGCCAGGTCGCTTCGGGTGCAAACGGTTCATTGGGCGTCGTCTCCTGTTGCGGCGGGATCCGCTGAATCGGCTGGGTTTTCGTTCGACGAGGGCATTCGTTTTTGCAGCAGTCCCACAGCGGCGATGATCTGCCGGTCGGTTCGCGGCGGAACACCTTGCAGTCCCGGATCGCTGCGGACCACGATTCCTAGACGCTGGGGCGCGTCGAGCGTTAGTAGTTCGATTTGCGACCGATCGTTTAATAAGAACAGCTCGCGGTCTTGCCGTTTGCTGTCGACCGTGGTCTGGCGTTGGATTTTGTTGCTGTCGAACGTATAGACAACGCGGGTGTCGTCGATCGCCAGTTCCAACGTCTGCGGATCGGGCAGCTCGAAGCCTTCGCTGCGATGGACGTCTTGGCGAAACTGGCGGTCCATACGGACCAACGCCCGGTCTTGGTCGGCTCTCGCTTGTCCCAGCTGGGAAAAGGTGAGCGATTGGTGGACGATTCCGATCGCCAGCAACATCACGACGCTGCCAAACGACATCGCCACGACCAATTCGACTAACGTGAAACCTGTGCAACGGCGAGGGATGCGTCGGTAGATCGGAGCGGTTTGTTGCGGTTCGTCTGTTGGATTATTCATCGTCGGTCCCCCGGATCCATCCTGTCAGCGAGAGTGGTTGCGATGGTGTCTGACGCTGCCAGTTGATTTCGATCGTTACCCGCGTGCCGTCTTCATCGCTCACTTGAACCGCCGTCAAGCTGGCGGCGGGCAACGCGGCTTGCGCGGCAGCCGATGGCTGAAGCGACTGGAGCTCCGCGCCGCGTTGGTCTTCGGGAAGTGCGAGCAAACGATCCAAATGATTCGAGAGTTCGTCGAGAGCCAGTTGATGATGGCGCGTCTGTTGCCACATCCGTCCGGCGCTCAGCGACATCGGCGCAAACGTACCGATCAACGCGACAAGCAGCGTCGCGGAGACGACAAGTTCGATCATCGAACCGCCGCCGCGTCGACAACCCCGCCGCGGCGGCGATTGGCAGCGATTGAAGGTGTGGCGAAAACACATGATCGTCGGAACTCCCAAATCAAATCTTCACAATGCAATCGAAAACAATGACGTCGACAAAACGTAAGCTCATGCCAAGATCAGAATGATTCCACTGAGGAACCCAAAAAACGCGAATCCAATCCAAGCCACAATCGCGGCCATCGCGAGCACGATCGCCGGCTGCAGCAGCGACATCAGCAACCCGACGCGGCGACCAAACTGGCGTTGATGGCGATCGGCTAGCCGGTGCATCAACCAGGCACGCGTCCCGTTGGATGTCGAACCGGCTAACGCTTCCGATTCATCGCGTTGCAGCAACCCCGCCGCCGACAGCGAACTCCACGGATCGGATCCCTGTTCGACTTCGTTTCGGGCGAACAACAGTTTGGCTCTTACGTTGCGGTCGTAGTGGTGGCGTGCCAGCGTCGACAACGCACCTCCCAGCGGCCGGCCCGCGGCAACCGCTGGCGACAACAATCGCAATAGCTCTGCCGAACGCAAACGAACGACCGGACGCAGCAGACGCGAGGCCCAGACGCGTCGATAAAATCGCTGCATCAAACCCGATGTGACCAACCGCAAGCCAGCGAATCCGACCAGTACCCATAGGAAAAACGTGCCTTCCAAAAAGCGACCGACAGCCCTCAACGAACGCATCGCCGCGGGAGGATGGTATTCGAACTCCTCGGCGATCTGCATCAACGTGGGAAAGATTCTCAAGGCTAAGAAACTGAGCACCAGTAAATACAACAGCATCATGCCAACGAGATAGAACATGCCGTAGCGAGCCGTGGGAGAGGTTTCGACGCCACCGTCGGCTGGCGTTGCCAACAACTGATCGAACGTCGCCGCAAGCGTTCCCGATTGCTGCCCAAAGCGGATCGCGAGGACCATCTCGTCGCTGAGCGCATCGGGGGTCTGTTCCAACGCCTCGACAAGCGACGATCCCGCTTGCAGGCGGCCGGCGAGTCGCAGCAAGCGGCGGCGATAGCGACCGTGATGTTCGTCGGCCAAGTTTGCGATCCACTCGGGCGTCGAAAGTCCTTGGCTGTGGGCGATCGCCAAGACGCGAAGCAGCGACCGCTGCTTTGCCGCCAACGGTTCGTTGGCGATTCGCGACGACAGACGCCAACGTTGCCCGGGGAAATTGCTAGTGATTTGCAAGCGACCCGTCGTCCGCATGCCGCGCACCAACGCACTACCGAATCGGTATGCGGTCGGGAAGTTCTGCTGGTTCAATGGGAATTTCATCTGCACACGCACTTGCTGGTTGCATGACCTGACGGGATTTGGATTCGAAACGTTGGGGCACCGGTTGGGAAGCGTTATCCCAACGAGGTGACTAGCGAGATCATCGGCATGAATAAAGCGAACACAACAAAAACGACAACCAACCCCACGGCAAGCAACGCTAGCGGGCCGACCAGCCATCGCAGCCAATCGATTCGCTGCGCTGCGCGTTCGTGGTAGATCAGTGACAGTTCACGCAGCAGGTGAATGTTGGGATGTCCGGTGGCGTTGGGTTGCAGCGCCAACAACAAGTTGGCTGGGAAATAGGTTGCTTCTCTGCTGTCGTTTAGTGTGTCGGAGGAGGTTTCCGCCGCGCCGGCCAGCGATTCGAGTTCGCGTTGGTACAGCGGATGGCCGCAGCCACGACTGCTGATCCGAAGCGCTTCGGGGATCGACGCGCCGACGCTGATCAGTTCGGCAACCGATCCGACAGCTTGCGCCATCGCTTGGACTGCTCGAGTGTTTCCCTTGAGGCTGAATAATCGGGAGCAAAGCGGGCTGCTGATCCACCAGCGGTAGATTGCGACGCTCAAGGCAATCGCTCCCGCCGCGATTATCAACTGTTTCAGCGGGGCTTGGATGATGCCGTCGGAGATCGCCACGGAGATCCGCGTCGGCAACGGAAGGTCCAGGCCAAAGTCGCGGTACATCGCCGCAAAGGTTGGGACAATTCCCCAGCTCAATCCCAGTCCGACCGCTCCAGCCAACGCCAGGATTAGAAACGGATACAACAAACTCGCCCCACGCTGACGCTGGCGCTGTTGCTGTCGCATCGTTTGCGAGAATAACAGGTGGATCCGCTGTGGCGTTTCGGCTGGGTTGAACCCGCCGACGATCACCGGCAACCAAGCTGCAGCTCGCGGATGCTGCATCCACGCATCGGCGTCGGTTTCGTTTCGCAACAGATCGATAAGTTCTTGAAGGTCGCGTTGTCCCCAGCTGTTTGGCATTTCTTCGGCCAATGCGGTCAGCGGCGGAATCAGGAGATCGCGTTGTTCAAGTGTCGCTTGGATTTGGTCGTGGAATGTTGACATCGGCCTACTCCGTTATCTGTGTCGCGATTTTGTATAACAAGTCGACGTACGGAAGCATCAAGCCCAGGCCATAGGCGAGCACCAACAGGCCGCCGATCCCGCCGCTCAGCAACATCGGCAACACAACCCGCCAACGACGGGCTTGGCTGGTCGCGGCGTCACTGTAGATTGCCGCGACTTCTCTTAGGACTTGGGAACGCGACTGGCCATCCAACTGGCCGACCAGTGCCCACCGCAGCATCGGCGGCAACGCGGCGATTGTGGGATCGTCCGGCGGAACTTGTTGCCCGATCTCTTCGGCGGTGCTCAGGTAGACGTTTGCCGTCGCCAATTCGCCCCCGAGGTCGTGACTCTGCAGTGGCAACGGCCCCACGCTCGCCAAGGCTTTGCCGGTGCTGCAGCCGACGTCCAACAGCGCTGCGACGTGGCGAGCATACGCTGCCGTCTGAAGCGACTTAAAATAACGCCGCCCACCAAACAACCATCCAAATCGCGAACGCCCCCGCCGGAGGCTCCACCAAACGATCGCAAGGATCGCGAGTACGGGGACCCCAGGGACCCAGATCGGCATCGCGTCGCGGAGCATTCCGACCAGCCGCAGACTGCCGCTGACCGGCAGCCACATCTGGGCGTAGATCGCTTCCAACCGCGGCGCGACAACTAGACAAAGCGAGATCAGGCCAAAGTAGACGACTACCACCAGGATCAGCGGACCGATCAAGGCGATTCCCATCTGGCCATGCAGGTCGCGGCGGGCCGACGCGGCAGCCGATAGTTGGTCGAGGACCTCGGTCGGGTGTTCGCACTGCACCCAGGTGCTGAGAGCCGATCGGTACGGTTTGGGAAGATCGGGGTCGCTGGCAATCGCCTGGATCAGGTCTCCTTGCCGCTCGATTCGCAGAGCCAATCGGCGTTGGATCTGCTCCAGTTGCGAGGCGAGAGCGTTCGGGGGGGCTTCAAACCCCAGCTCCATCGGCAGCCCTAAACGCTGCATCGAGAGCAGTTCTTTGTGAAAATCAACGATCTTCGTGAGCGGAGATTCGGGCATCGCATCGACAATCTGAAGAGGAGAACCAGTCGCTTGTCCGAACGATGATGCGCCGTGGACGAAGATTTATCTAAACATTCACACAAAGAAAGCGGCCCGGCGAATTTGTTGCGATGGCCATCGAATCGAGTTTCTTCGCTGTCCATGGTGGCGAGCCTGAGTTAATATTTGGTCTGAAGAAAAGTTGGCGGCTTATGCCAACACGGACGGGAACGGATTTCCTGCAAGTCAAAAAGGCTCGATGGCTGACTTTCAACTCCATATAACCGGAACTCTGGGACTGCTGCTGGGCGCTTGCCTGGCTGCAGGGGTCTTTGCCGACGTGTTGCACCTTCCGAAGGTGACCGCCTACCTTCTGGTTGGCCTTTTGGTCGGCCCCAGTTTGCTCGACTGGGTTCCGCAGGAGCACCTGGAACACTTCGACCCGATGTTGAAATTGGCGATGGCGGTCGTCTTATTCAACCTCGGCTGTGAGTTTACGTTCACCAAGTTTCGCCGCATCGCGGGACACTGTTTGGTCCTCTCGGCTGCCGAGATCTGCGCCACCTTTGGTTTAGTCTTAGTCGGTCTGTTGATGTTTGGCTGCGGCGGAAGCATGGCGCTGCTGTTGGCCTGTCTGGCGGTCGCCACCGCTCCAGCGACCACGATCCTGGTGCTGAAAGAGTTTCGTTCCGAGGGACCGGTCACCGAGAGCACCGGGTTTCTCGTGGCGATGAATAACTTCGCCTGCATCGTGTTGTTCGAGCTGGGGTTTCTGGCGATTCAACTGACGCAAGGTCAGCTGGAAACGCCGCTCTGGATGCAGGTGGGCAATGTTCTGATGAGCATCGCCGGGTCGATCGCGTTGGGAGTTCTCGGGGGTGTCGTCGTCAGTTACGGCTGCGGTCTGCTGAACATCAAACGCTGGTTGGTGCTGTTGGTTGCGACGGCGACCTTCTTATTAGGCGTCAACGAATCGCTGCAGGTTCCCTACATGTTGACCTTCTTCGTGATGGGGGTCACGGTTGCCAATACGTCCGATTCCAAGTCGAAGATCGGCGATGAACTGGATCACCTTTCGGGGCTTTTGGCCGTTCTGTTTTTTGCTGTTCACGGCACCGAACTCGATCTGCACGCATTTCTCGCAGCGGGCACGTTGGGCGCCGTCTACGTCGTCTTCCGGATCGTTGGAAAGTGGTCGGGCGTTTATTTTGCGGCTCGATTGACGCGGCAGTCGTTGGAGATGCGGCATTGGTTGGGCAGCTGCTTGTTTGCTCAAGCGGGAGCTGCGATCGCGCTCTCGACGATCGCTGTCTCGCGAAACCCGACGCTGGGAAAACCGGTGCAGGACATCATTCTCGGATCGGTCGTGTTGTTCGAGATCATCGGCCCGCTGTTCATCCGCAAATCGCTGTTGGAGACCGGCGAGGTGCCGTTGGCTCAGGCGATCAATCACGCTTCGCGGACGCCGATGGAACAGGTTCGCAGCGTCGGCGACCGCTTCCGATCGGCGGTCTGGGGAAATGCGACGCCCAACGGCGCGATGAATGGAGTGAGCGTCAACAAGCTGGTGCGGAAGACCAAAGGGATTCATCAATCGGCTCGCTTCGACGACGTGATCGATCATATCGAACACAGCAACGACAACACGTATCCGGTCGTCAACGACAAGATGGGTGTCGTGGGAGTGATCCGTTATCCGCTGTTGAGCGATGTGATGTTCGATCTCAGCGCGTCGCAGCTCGTCCGCGCCGAGGACTTGGTCAGCGAAACTAACGTCGTCCTCTATCCTGATGATCCGGCCTCGCGTGCCTTCGAACTCTTTCAAGCCGAAACCGACGACTGCATCCCGGTTGTCACCAGCACCCAGCCGCATGAACTGCTGGGAGTCGTGCGACGCAGCGATATCGTGCACGCTCTGATCACCCAACGCCGCAAGAAAAAGTAGTCGCGACGCACCGGCAGTTTAGCGTTGCGAATAACCGCTGGCATCGCGCGTTGCCGCTTGCCGCAGTCTCGCCGCGGTTACGGACTTTCGGCTCGGATCACTCCGATATAGAGGCTTCCGTCGGTGTACCAAGGATCTCCGCCGCCATTGGTCCCCTCGCGTCGCTGATGGTAATCGGCTTCGACCGAATGCTCGGCCAGCTGCCCAGTCTGTTCCAGGCATTGGAAAAGGTAGTCCCGTTCGGCATCGATGTTCGGGGCGGTGACGTGCGTGATCTGTCCCGTCGTGTGGCTCAGCCCGACACGCTCGTCGTAAACCGCGGAGCCGATCCACTTCGGTTGCCCAGCCGCATTTACATCCTCGGTTTTCCAGAATCGAACATGATGCCGATGCCGCGGGTTGTCGCCGACCGGTTGTTCAAAAGCCAAGTCCTCCTTGCGGCCAAACAGATATAAGCTGCTGACCGGAGCCGCGTCGTCGGGGCGAGAGAAGACGGTATCGGCAGCGATCTTCAGGTCGCTCTTCAGACCCAACGCGGCTGCCGAATACCAATCGGCCGCCCGCATGATCTCCTGCATTTCCACTTCGCTACCGAACAACGCGACATTTAAAGGGTCGCCGGGATGGCCGTCGCTGGTCCGCGTGATCCGCTGCGATTCGCCGTCCATTGGATCGCTTTCGGTGAACGCTTCCCAGACCCACGGTGCGACGGCATAAGCCACCACGATCCATAGCAGCAATATCACCGCAACGACGCGAATGAATTGCGATTTGCGTGTCCGTTGACGCGGGGTGGGTTCTGGTTCGGTGTCCATGCTTTATCTGTTGTGTTGATGCAGCTGCTGTGCGCCCGAATCGAGCGGCGGGCGTCGTCAAAATTAAACTTGAACTCGTTCGTCTTGGCAACGATGGTTCCCTAGGGGACACCGTGAATCCGTTTTTCAGTTTGGGTAACCGCCCGCCCGCGGCCGACTCTCCGCCGAAATGAAACGAAGTCGCCCGGCGGCTGGGCTCAAGCCTTCGCAGCGGACCGTGCTGAGACGGTTGGGCGAGCGGAAAACCAGCTTAAGTATATTCTGGTTAATTTGGGTGGTTGGCTGGCGGCGTGAGCTATCGTTCCGCTGGCCCGTTGCGGGCGCGGCGTATTTTTTCAGCGCGGTTGAGCATTTTAGCCAACGTTTACATTAGAATAGGCCCCACCCCGCTTGATCCGTCCCACCTCTCCCATTGTGATGTCACTGCCATGCGTTTTGTCCCGCATCTTGTCGTGCCGTTGTTGGCTGTTCTGTTTCTCACCCCGCCTGCCATCGCTCAACCGGCCGCTGAATCCTCGGCCTGGAAGGTCCAACAGGTGCCAGCGATTTGGAAGAAGGCGGCCGGTGGTCGCGATGCCTATTCTTGGTATCGCTGTGCCGTCGAAGTCCCCGAATCGTGGGCCGATGAAGAATTGACGCTCTTTATCGAAGGTGTCGACGACGCCCGCGAGGTCTTCTTCAATGGAACTTCGATCGGTCTGGTCGGTACGCTGCCGCCGGAATATCGCAGTGGATTGGGAGCGACGATGCGATTTCCGATCCAAGCCAATCTCGTTTCGCCGGGAGCCGCAAATGTTGTGGCCGTTCGCGTTTACCAGAACCAGGGACGCGGCGGGTTCAACGTCGCCGCACCTGTACTGTTCGGCAACGACAAGGCGATTCGGATGGCGGGCGACTGGGAGACACGCGAAGGCGATGACCTCAGCTGGGGCAAGCTGTCGACGCGCGATGAGATCGCCAAAACCGCGCGGTTCGCAAAACTGGAATCGGCCGCCGACGTCGAAGCTTCGCTGAAGAAGCTGGATGACGACGCGGGGCGTCAATCGATCGCCGACACGCTCAAGCAACTGACCCATCCCGACGACCTCGCCTTAAATGTCGCTGTGGGCGAACCGAATATCGGCCAACCGCTTTCGATCAAGTGGGACGCCCGCGGGCGGATGTGGGTGATTCAGTACCTGCAGTATCCGACGATCGCGGGGCTGAAGATGATCAGCCGCGACAAGTTTTTGCGAAGCGTTTACGACAAAGTTCCGCCGCCGCCACCGCATCACTTCATCGGTGCCGACAAGATCACGATCCATGAAGATACCGACGGCGACGGAGTCTACGACAAACACAAGCCGTTTATCGAAGGGCTCAATCTCGCCTCGTCGGTCGCGATCGGCCGCGGCGGCGTCTATGTGCTCAACCCGCCCTACTTGCTCTTTTATCCCGATGCCGATGGCGACGATCTTCCCGATGGCGATCCCGAGGTGCTGTTGGAAGGTTTTGGTTTAGAGGATTCGCACTCGGTCGCCAACAGCTTGCGTTGGGGCCCCGATGGCTGGCTCTATTCGACTCAGGGAAGCACCGTCACCGGGCATGTTCGCAAGCCGGGATCGGCGGAAGAACCGATCCATTCGATGGGCCAAGTTGTCTGGCGTTATCATCCCGAATCGGCTCGCTACGAGATCTTTGCCGAGGGAGGCGGAAACTCGTTTGGCGTCGAATTTGACTCGCAAGGACGCCTCTACTCCGGCCACAACGGCGGCGACACTCGCGGCTTCCATTACGTCCAAGGCGGTTATTACCGCAAGGGCTTCGGCAAGCACGGATCGCTCTCCAACCCCTACACCTACGGCTATTTCGAAGCGATGGGGCACGCGAAAGTCGCCCGCTTCACGCACACCTTCGTGATCTACGAAGGAGACGGATTGCCCGCGAAATATCAAGGCAATCTGTTTGGATGTGGTCCGTTGCAGAGTCATATCGTCCGCAGCGAAGTCCAGCCCGATCGATCGAGCGTACAGACGGTCGACCTTGGTTTTGCCTTGGAAAGCGAAGATAAATGGGTTCGCCCTGTCGACATTCAAGCCGGCCCCGACGGCGGGCTTTACGTGGTCGACATGTACGAGCAACGGATCGATCACGCCAGCCATTATCAAGGCCGGATCGATCGCGAGAGTGGCCGTGTGTATCGGCTGCAGGATCCCGATGCGAAGCCGTTCAAGATGGGAGACCTCAGCAAGTTGTCGACGGCTGAATTGGTCGACCTGCTGAAACATCCTAACAAGTGGCATCGGCAGACCGCTCTGCGACTGTTGGGCGATCGCCGCGATGCAGCCGCCCTGCCGCTGCTGAACCAGATGTTGAAGCAGTCCGAAGGTGTGGACGCGCTGAATGCTCTCTGGGGCCTGAATCTATCGGGCGGATTTGACGATGCGACCGCGTCGCAGTTGTTGGGACATTCCGAACCGCTGGTCCGCGAATGGACGGTTCGCTTGTTGGGCGACCGTTTGGTCTTGAGCGACGCGTTGGCAAAGCAACTCGCTTCGTTGGCAGCAAGCGAATCGGACGTCCGCGTTCGCAGCCAACTGGCCGCGTCGGCGCGTCGAATGCCCGCCGCCCAATCGCTGCCGGTGATCGCAGGGTTGCTGACTCACGATGAAGATGTAGACGACATCCACGTGCCGCTGTTGATTTGGTGGGCGTTGGAGGCACATTGTGAAGCCGACGGCCAGCAGGTGTTGGCGATGTTCAACGATTCCAAGATCTGGACGCGCCCGATCGTTCAACAGCATCTGTTGGAGCGATTGATGCGACGGTTTGCATCGACGGGAACGCGAGGCGATCTGCTGAAGTGCGCCACGCTATTGAATCAAGCTCCCACCGCCGACCAGCGAGCGACGCTGTTGGTTGGATTCGAGAGTGCCTTCGAAGGACGTTCACTCTCCGGCTTGCCAAGCGAATTGTTGGATGCGTTGGCAAAATCGGGAGGCGGTTCGCTGGCGCTGCGACTTCGCCAAGGGAATGCCGAAGCGATCGAAGAGGCGTTGGCAGACATCGCCAACAAAAAGGTTCCCGCAGCGAAACGGATCGAATTGATTCGCATCTTCGGCGATATTCGCAACCCCGCGGCGCTGCCAGTGCTGTTGGAAATGGCGAACCAGGAGAGCGACGAAGCGTTGGTCGGTGCGGTCTTGGCGACGTTGCAGTCGTACGATGCCGCCGAGATCGGCGAAACGATCGTCGCCGGCTTGAATAAGTACTCCGACGCCGCGACGGAAGTGGCGTTGTCGACCTTGGCCTCGCGAGCGGTCTGGTCGCAACAGCTGTTGTCGGCGGTCGCGTCGAAACAGATCGAAAAGGATCAGATCCCGACCGCGATCTTGCGGAAGATGTTGCTGCATCAAAACGCGGAGATTTCCGAAGCGATCGGCGACACCTGGGGCGAGATCTCCGGCGCGTCGACGGCGAACATGTTGGCTGAAATCACCCGGATCAGCGAAGTCTTGTCGCACGGGACGGGCAATCCTTATGACGGCAAGCTGCTGTACAAAGAGAGCTGTGGGAAGTGCCATCAGCTGTTCGAGCAGGGAGGGGAGATCGGTCCCGATCTGACCGCCTACAAACGCGACGATGTCCGGCAGTTGTTGGTCAACGTGGCGAATCCGAACTTGGAGATCCGCGAGGGCTTTGAGAACATGATGGTGCTGACCTTCGACGGCCGGGCGCTCAACGGATTTGTCGAGGATCAAGACAACCAAGTTGTCGTGATCAAAGGTGCCGATGGCCAGCGAACGGTGATCGAGAAAGAGAACATCGATCTAATGCAGGCGAGCAAAAATTCGCTGATGCCCGAAGATCTGCTGGCCAAGCTGAGCGATCAACAACTGCGTGATCTCTTCGCCTACCTCCGCTCGACTCAGCCGCTCCCCTAGCCCGGCAGAAAGCCGACGTCGTTTAACCGCGGCCCATCGGGCCGCGCGTCTGTGTGTGGCGAGCACTTCGCAGCGCGGGGCGTTGCCCACGCGGTTAAACGATTGCGATGGGAGAGGTTTTAGATGTCGGTGCCGGCCAACGAGACATCGCTCTTTTCTGCGTAGGGGTTGGTGCGAACCAAGCCGTTCTTGCGCGTCGTCTTGCTGGCGGGATGGGTGGATGCACCCGTTGTGCAGCTGTTGCAGTAGGGGTTTTGCTGCGGTGGGTTGACGAAGTCGGGAGCGAGTCGCCCTTGGTAGGTGCTCGGCGCGGCGACCTGTGGCAGCGATGCGAAGGGGCTAATTCCATAGGGCCGGGTGTGGCGGTTGCCATAATAGACCGGTGGGTGGAGAGCGAAGTAGGGTGGCGTCGCCACGCTGGTTCGGCTCTGGATGCCGTAGGGCTGGTAGCTGCCGAAGTAGCCTAGGTTCGGATAGCCGACGGCGGATGCCGGGATCGCGATCGACCCCAACAAGAGGAACAACGCGGCGGTGAAGGTGGATCGTCGAGTCATGGTGGAGAGTTTCCTGTTGCGATACCAATGGAGAGGTCCAAGGACGCACAGCCCTTGCTTTCCTTCACGTTAGTTACGGTGGGGCCGCAATTGAAGCTTCCACCGCCGATTCTGCTCTCCTTTGCCCCGATCGACCGGTGGGGTTGTAGCGATTGTGACAAATGCATCGCGCCGCGCGGGCAGGTATACTGCAAATTCTTGCAAGTTCGACTGGCCAGTCGCCATTTGATTCTCGGGTTCCCCGAACATCAACGCTTCGTTTTTCCTGCCACGCCCCCGATCCCAAGACATTCCACGCCATGAATACGACTCGACGAAGTTTGCTCACGACGACCGCTGCCGCAGCGGGTGTCCTTGCGTTTCCGCATGTCGCCGGTGCCGCGGAGCCCGCTAAGATTCGAGTCGGCCAGATCGGCACGAAGCACGCTCACGCATCGGGCAAGCTGGCTGCGATGCGGAAATTGAGCGACCTGTACGATGTTGTGGGCGTTGTCGAACCCGATGCAAAACGTCGGCAAGCGATCGCAAATACCGAAGCCTATCGCGGGATCCGGTTCCTGACCGCCGAAGAGTTGTTGAGCGATCAAGGCGTTGCCGCGGTGGCGGTCGAGACGTCGGTCGACACTTTGGTGCCGACGGCGATTCAATGTCTGCAGGCGGGAAAACACATCCATCTCGACAAGCCAGCTGGTTCGTCGATGTCGGCTTGCCGCGCGATGCATGCCGAAGCCGATCGTCGCGGGCTGACGATTCAGATGGGCTACATGCTGCGATACAACCCCGCCTTCGAGATGCTGTTTCAGGTGGTCCAAGACGGTTGGCTGGGACCGATCACCGAGATCAGCGGAATGATGGGCAAGATGGCGAGCGATCCGCTGCGGAAGAGCTTGGCGGCCTATCCCGGCGGCGGGATGTTTGAACTGGCTTGCCATCTGATCGATGCGGTGGTCACGGTTCTTGGAAAGCCCGACCGCGTGACGGCTCACAATCGCCAAACCTTCCCCGAGAAAGACAGCTTCGTCGACAATCAGTTAGCCGTCTTCGATTACCCGGCGGCGATCGCCACGATCCGCTGCAACCACCTGGATCCACTGGGCGGTCCGCGGCGCGGATTTGAAGTCGCGGGTCAGCAGGGAGCGTTTCAGATCAATCCGTTGGAACCGCCCGCGGTCCGCTTGGGGCTGGACCGCGCGAGAGGTTCGTTTGCCAAGGGCTTCCAGGATGTGAAGCAGGAACGGAGCAGCGGCCGTTACGACGACGAGTTCCGCGATTTGGCCAAGGTGATCCGCGGCGAAAAGGCCCTGCGATGGGATGC
This sequence comes from Rosistilla oblonga, assembly GCF_007751715.1. NCBI lineage: Bacteria > Pseudomonadati > Planctomycetota > Planctomycetia > Pirellulales > Pirellulaceae > Rosistilla > Rosistilla oblonga. The sequence continues at coordinate 1,908,048 of NZ_CP036292.1, forward strand.
ATCGCACGACCTGGCGGTTCATGAAGCGGTGCTATTGGCCAGCGGGTTGCCGTTGAATTGACGCCTGGTGTGGCTAGCTCGCGTTGGCGGCGACACGTCGCAGCAGTTCGGCGGTCGCTTGCAGCGATTCCATCGGGATCGTGTGCGGTCCATCGAATTGAATGAACTCAAAATTTGCTGACGATTCGTCGAGCAATTCGCTGAGCCACTGAGCTCCGATCATCGGCAGCACAAAATCGCTGTGCCCGTGGCTCTGCAGCGCGTCGACCGATTTCAGTCGATCGGCCGCGACAGCTTTCCATTGGGCTTCGCAGATCAGAGTCCCCGACCACTGGATCAGGCCGGCGGGCGGATCTTTCAGGCCGCGAAGCGCGACGTCCAGGGAGACCATTGCGCCTTGCGAAAATCCGCCGATCACCAAGGGAGCGTCCTTGTCGAAGTCGCCGGCGACCGCTTCGATTGTTTCGGTCAGCATCTGACGCGCTTCGTCGATCCCCGGCGGTTCTTGGCGTCGCAGTTCGCTGAAGTCGTTCGTTTGGAACAGCTCCATCAATCGCTGCATGTTCAGCGGCCACCAGGCTCGGCCGCCGGGCATCCCTTGATCGGCTAGCGAGATCGGAGCGGTCGGGAAGACAAAACGGAATTTGTCGGCGTCATCGCCCAGCATTTCCAGCAGGTATTGTCCCAGCGGGACCAGGTCGTCGCCGGGGGCTCCAAAACCATGGCACAAGACGACGGGAATGGTTGGGGCTTCGCCACCATCGATCACGACGCACTGCAGCGGACCGATTTTTTGTTCAAGAGCTGACATCAATGATTATCTGGGGATTTGGGCAAGGGATCGGGATTGACGCGGTCCAGATGGCCCAGGTCACGCCCCTGGGCAACGCGGTCGCGGACCAACTGTTTGAGCACTTTGATCTCGGGAAAACCGTGATCTCGGTGGCGATCCCAGATCATATCGCCATTAAGCTCGATCACGAAGCGGCCTCCATCGGTCGGCGCCAGGGCGACTTCGTCCAATTCGGCTTCAAAGGTTGTCAGTAGTTCTTGGCCCATCCAGGCGGCTCTTAATAGCCACCGACAGCCGGTGCAGTAGCGGATTACGATACGATTTTTCATGTAGGTCCGTTCCAGTGAAAAACTCTTTACCCGAAAGAGCTATGATCCGAAGGGATTATGTTATAGTGTAAGCCCCTGTTTTATGATCGATTCCGACGCGTCAACGCGAGCCCACCGATGAAACACCTGCCCAGCATTCCTTTTTTACTTTTGCTGTTATGCGTGCTAGCGGGTCCTGCCAATGGGACCGACACGGACCGCCAGGCGATCAAGTTCTTTGAGACTTCGATCCGCCCATTATTGGCGAAACACTGCTACGATTGCCACGGCGATGCCGAGCAAGAGGGCGGTCTGCGATTGGACCACATCTCGTTTATCGAAACCGGTGGCGATTCGGGCCCCGCATTGGTTGCTAGCGAACCGGACGAATCGCTGCTGATCGAAGCGATCCGCTACGATTCGGGCCTGGAAATGCCGCCGGATGAGAAGCTGGCTGACGAGGAGATCGAGCTGCTGGAACGCTGGGTCGCGATGGGGGCTCCATGGCCCAAAGAGGCGGCTGCGGCGAGTTCTCGCGACGAGTTCGGATTCACCGAAGAGGATCACAAGTGGTGGGCGGTTCAACCGGTCGCCGATCCCGCGGTTCCGAAGACTGGCGATGCTTGGGCGACCACGCCGATCGATCAGTTTATCGCGGCGAAATTGAAGCAAGCCGATCTGACACCCGCTGCCAAAGCCGATCGATATGAATTGATCCGCCGGGCGACCTTTGATCTGCACGGTTTGCCCCCGACCCGCCAACAGATCGACGATTTTGTCAACGACGATTCGCCTCAGGCTTGGGAGCGGTTGATCGATCGTTTGTTGGAGAGTCCGCGGTACGGCGAACGCTGGGCCCAACATTGGTTGGACGTCGTCCGGTATGCCGAAAGCGATGGCTATCGTCAGGACGCATTCCGGCCCAAAGCGAGCCGCTATCGCGACTACGTCATCGATTCGTTCAACAACAACAAACCATACGACCAATTCGTTCGCGAACAATTGGCTGGCGATGAGATCGATCCCGACAATCCCGATGTCTTGATCGGGACCGCATTCCTGCGGCACGGGATCTACGAATACAACCAACGCAACGCGCGGATGCATTGGGAATTGATCGTCAACGAGATGACCAACGTCACGGGAGAAGTCTTCCTGGGCTTGGGGATCGGTTGTGCCCAGTGTCACGATCACAAGTTTGATCCGATCCTGCAGAAAGACTACTTCGCGTTGCAAGCGTTCCTCGCGTCGACCTGTTGGCCAACCGATATGCCGTTGGTCGATCGTGAGACAAGAGAAAAACACGATCGGATGCAGGCGGAGTGGGAGCAGGCGACGGCGTCGATTCGCGAGCAGATCGATGCGATGCTGGAACCAACGTACAAGAGTCGCACCAACGCCGCTGTCAAAATGTTCCCCGAGGACATTCAGCAGATGTTCGCCAAGCCACGCGAGGAGCGAACCACGTACGAGCAGCAGATGGTGATGCTGGTCGAACGTCAGGTGACGCGGAAAAACGCTGAGGCCGACGGGAAAAAGGTCTTCGCCAAAAAGCCGGGAGAGCTAGCGAAATTCAACGATTTGCAGGCTCAACTGAAGGCCTTCGACCATCTGAAGCCCGAGCCGTTGCCCACGGGGTTTGTTGCGACCGACGTCGGTCCTGAGCCCGCGGAGACGATCTTGGTTTCGCGGACCGGCAAAACGAATGTCGATCCCGCCTTTTTGACTTTGCTGGGGCAACCGGCACCGGTGATCAAACCGACCGAAACGACGACTGGTCGTCGCCGGGCGTTGGCTGATTGGATCGCGCAGCCCGACAATCCGCTGTCGACGCGCGTGATCGTCAACCGAATCTGGCAGCATCACTTTGGTCGCGGTATCGTCTCCACGCCCAACGATGTCGGAATGTTGGGAGAACCGCCGAGCCACCCCGAGTTGTTGGACTGGTTGGTCCAGCGGTTCCTGGAAAACGGTTGGCAGTTCAAACCGATGCACCGAATGATCATGACCAGCGCCGCCTATCAACAGACGGCGCGGCGCGAGGCGACCGAGCATGAAGAAGCTGTCGACATCGAGAACCGATTGCTGTGGCGATTCCCGCCGACGCGATTGGATGCCGAACAGGTCCGCGACGCGATGCTGGCCGCTTCGGGCGAACTGACTCACCGCGATGGTGGCGGATCGGTCAGCGGAAACACTCCCGTGCGAAGCATCTACGTGAAGAAGATTCGCAACACGCCCGATCCTCAATTGGGTGCGTTGGATGCGCCGATGGGATTCGAATCGGCACCGACGCGTCCGCAAACGACGACGCCAACTCAGGCGTTGACTTTGGTGAACGGCGAGTGGACGTTGAAGCGAGCTGAAGCGATGGGCAAGCGTTTGCTGGCCGGAAAGGATTCGATCAGCGCGACGGAGATCGACCAAGCGTATTGGGCTGTGTTTGGCCGCCCCGCGTCCGACGCGGAACTAAACATGGCGTTGGAATTCACGCAGAGTTTGGTTGAGCAGGAATCGCCCACGCCAGAGCCAACCAAAAACGAAAACGATCCGTATCCGGGGGAAACGGGTTTGCGAAGCATTCAAAATGCGTTCGCCAGCGTGAATGGTGTTTCGCTGGGAAGCGGTGCGTTGTGGATCCAACCGGGCAGCCGATTTGAGCGGCTGCAATTGAAGGACCTTCCGCTGGGCAGCCGGTTCACGATCGAAGCGATTGCGACTCTCGACCGGATCTATCCCGATGCGAGCGTCAGCACGTTGATCTCGGCTTGGAATAGCAACAACAAAACGCCGGGCTGGTCGCTGGGAGTCACCAGTGCCAAGTCGGGTTATCAGCCGCGAAATCTGATCGTTCAATTGATCGGTCACGATGCTGCCGGAGCTGTGAAGTACGAAGTCGTTGCTTCGAACCTCCGCTTCCCGCTGAACAAGCCGGTCTATGTTGCTGCGGCCGTCAACGCACGGCCCAGCGGCGACGGCAAGTCGGCTGGAACGGTTACGTTCTACATGAAAGACCTGTCCGATCCCAAAGCGAAGATGCAAACCGCAACGATCCCGCATTCGATCGTTGGGAACATCAACAACAAATCGCTGCCGGTTTTGGTTGGCGGACGTCAAGGGAACGGCCATCGCTGGGACGGGCAAGTCGCACGCCTGGCGATCGCGGATAACGAGGTTCCTCAAGACCGTTTGATCGTCAACGCAGCCGCTGAAGGAGGTCCAGTCGAACATCTGCTGGACTTTGATTTCAGTGGCGAAGACGGCCAGATGCCAGCTCCGGGAACCGCTTGGGTGACCAGCGAAGCTGCGTTGAAGAAGTCGGAACCGCCGTCGAAGGTCGTCGCTGCGATGCGTGACTTCTGCCACGCGTTGTTCACGTCGAACGAGTTCCTGTATCTGCACTGAGCTTGCGGCGAGAAAGCCCGTCGCACCTTGGGTGCGATGGGATGCGTTAGCCGTGGTTTCCGCGTAGCCCCGGATCTGCCGCCCGCTTCGGGGCTTTGTCTTGGTTTTGGGGTGCGATCCTGCGGCTCGCGCCGCAGGCTTTATGCGATCGCCGCCTCCGCGGCTGGGAGTGCTCCTGCGGCATGCGCGGCGGGCAAATTGCGATCGCCGCATCCGTTCCTGCGGCTTGCGCCGCAGGCTTTATGCGATCGCCGCCTCCGCGGCTTGGAGTGCTCCTGCGGCATGCGCGGCGGGCAAATTGCGATCGCTGCATCCGTTCCTGCGGCTTGTGCCGTAGGCTTTATGCGATCGCCGCGTCCGCGGCTGGGAGTGTTCCTGCGGCATTCGCGGCGGGCGATATGCGTCGCGTTTGCGGCTTGGTGCTGGGCTGCGTCTCGCGCTGCCGGCAATTGTTGTGTCGGATTTCGACCCGAGATCGCTGCGCGCGAAGGCGTTCGTGAAGCCGCGGACGCGGCGGCCGCATAAAGCCTACGGCGCCAGCCGTAGGATGCGTTAGCCACGCGCTTCGCGTAGCCCCGGATAGGGGCGACAGGAGCATTGGATCTGTCGCCCACTTCGGGGCTTTGTTTGGGTTTTGGATTGCGATCCTGCGGCTCGCGCCGCAGGCTTTATGCGATCGCCGCGTCCGCGGCTGGCAGTGTTCCTGCGGCATGCGCGGCGGGCAAATTGCGATCGCTGCATCCGTTCCTGCGGCTTGCGCCGTAGGCTTTATGCGATCGCCGCGTCCGCGGCTGGGAGAATTGTCTCAATCGGATTCGCCTGAGGCTGGTTCGGTGGCGGTGGTAGAGTCGGTGGGTGAGGTGGGCTCGGGGAGCTTGTCGATCGCAGTCGTAAGCTCATCGGAGATTGCGTGGTAGCCGTCTTGCGGCGAGAAGGCCTCGGTCATCTTGACTGTCATTTCGCGGATGGGCATCGAATGGATCGCAAATCCATCGCGAATTTTTCCCGATTGTTTCAGTTCCCAGCTGGCCATCTCTTTTGTGCCAGCGTTTTCACTACCGGGAAAGGCGACTTCGACACGATAGCTGTGCGAAGGTTTACCGGCAACAAAGTCATACTGCACTTCAAAGTAGCAAATGTTTGGCTCTTCAAACCAAGCTTTTAGATCGTGCAGTTCAACCCGGCTGTCCTCTGTAGGTTCAGCAGGATCGGCCGACACGATAGATTCCGAAACTGGTGCCTGGGGCGGCGGTGAGTTGGACTCGGATTTACACCCCAGCAACGGCGCAAACAACAATGGACATAACAGAAGGCGATGTAATGAACGACGCAGTGCCATGTTTATCTCGAAGCTCTACAGGGAAGCGAGTGTGGATGAAGAGAAGCTTGTGAGAAGAGAACGTGTTGCTTCGCCTCTCACATCATTCCTTGGGACGGCTCACTTCTTCTTCGACTCCGAAGGCAAGGCAATTACAACATCCCCGCCGTCTTCAGAGATGGTTACCTGCAACGGCGAGTCGAGGGTCGAATAGGGAGCTGGAATTCCCTCGCGTGAATCGGGGGACTCCGCTTGCGTTGCATCGGCTGGTAGCACCGTGCCGTTCCCGTCGACCATTTGGCTGATGCGAACCCGGTAGTTCCCGGGAGGCAAGCCACCGTCGCCGTCGCGAGAACTAATGACGGAGAACTTCCCATCGGAATCGGACATCCCCAAGGCGCCGTCGCCCGTCGTTCCCGCTTCCGGAATGAATTGCACCGAAGCGTTGGCGATCGGGCCATCGTCCAATTGCAATTGGCCGTTGATCGCGACGCGGTTGACGCCATCTCCACCACAGCCGACGCAGAGGAGATAGCTGAGCACGAATAGACTTAGTTGCAGTTTTTGCACTTTGGGACCGCCCTACAAATGATTGATGTTTTCTACGAAACAGAGAGAGTCTGCGTCGCGATTTTGAGGAAGCAGTGAGCAAGATTGCCTCCCGTGATGCACAGGAGTTTCGCTTCCGCAGAGAATCGCGACGCTTTAATGTGACAAGAAATAGAGTTTGCGATCCTGCAGAGGTTAAAAGTCTGCGTCGATCACTTGGCCATCCGCCATCCGGCTCAGGTTGGTCAGGTTGGTTGTGTCGATGGTTTCAGAGATGTAGCGAACCGAACCATCGGCGAGGACAAACATGCATCCGCCTGGGTGCAAGCTTGCGACGCTATACCAAGATGCACGTCGGCCTCGTTTGTTGTTTAACGGGCTCGAATTGTTGCCGTAGTTCCAGACGTTCAGTCCACGCGCGGGAAAGGTGCTGTTAAACGCACCGACGGGATCGATTCCGACCGACAGCCAACCAGCGTAAGACCAGGCCGAGGTGTCACCATTGAAGGTTTCCAGCGTCAGTTCACCCATCGCCAGGGTGTTGCTTGTGCCATCTTGGATTCCGCTGATCGGTGTGTAGCTGTTTTCACCAAACAGATAACGTGTGCTGATCGAGACACCGCGGTGGTAGTTGTAACTGTTCAGCGTGCTTGCGGGCATCAAGAAATCATAGTTGGTTTTTTGCGCCGCGACGCCGGCTCCGCGATCGGGACTGTAATATCCGCTGAGCTCGATGGTTTCGGCTCCACCGTCCGACGGGCAACGGAAACTGGTGACCAGTATTTCCGATAGCGCTGCGTTTCCAGAGTCGACCGCGTTGGGAGTCGTCAGTGGAGCACCGCCTGGCCGGATGTAGTCGCCATACGCGCAAGAGTGATTGAATTGGTCGTAGAGAGGTTGTTGTTCCATGAACGGCAGGAGCGAGGTTAAGCCCTGCCCGTTCTTCGCCAAAGGATCGGGCAGATATGGCGATGCGGGGCTGGACGAGTTCAAACCTCCTAAACTGAATCTCCCCGCAGGAAACTTCTTGTAGGTGCTTTCGTAATTGTGTAAGGCCAGGCCCAACTGCTTCAGGTTGTTGCTGCACTGCATGCGGCGTGCTGCCTCGCGTGCGGCTTGAACTGCAGGTAGCAATAGCCCGACGAGAATTCCGATGATGGCGATCACGACCAGTAGTTCGACCAGCGTGAATCCATTTTTGTTTCTTCGTGTTTGCATCAAAGCTGTTTCTGCGAGGGATGAGGAGGTAGGACATTCAAAGGTGGGAGGAACCTGGATCGCCCAAGCTCCTGTTGTCACCCTTCGGTAGCAACTCGCATGCCAACAACGTGCGTTGACGGGATCAAGCGGCACGTCGTTTCAGCGCGAGCATCCCCATCCCACGCCTGCAGGATGAGAGGAAACGAGCCAATGGTGTTCCAACCTCCGCTGCCCGTGGCTCAGCGGGAACAGAGCATCCGGCACAATCCAAGCCTCTTCGTTTGGCAAAAGGATGTTGTTTTGAGAACTCTGTGCCTTCTCGTCAGATCAACATGCCAGCCGGCGAGTCTGTGCCAAAAGGATGTAAAACAAGCAGGCACATGATGCCCGGTCTCTAGGCAAACAGGATCGCGAATTGCGAACGCCCTTCAGGAATGACCGAGCAATAAAAAAAAGCTCGCCGAGAGCGGAATGCCTCGGCGAGCTTTTTGTTTGCCCAGCGAAGCTGGCAAACCCAGTCGGTGCTTGTCACCGACCAAGCCCTGTTCATGGGGAATTGAATTCGATTCGCAAGGGTTCCGCCGGTGACTGCGGGTCTGAAGGAAGCGATAGGAGGACGATGGAACGTAGCGAAAGCGAACCCGATTCGGCTGCCGGCGGGGGCGAGCGTGCAAAAAGTCGCGATGCCCGATACATGAACAGCCGCCGGAAGTGTTTGGGGACGTCATCATCGTCAGGGAGCCAGTGCAGTAACTGGGGAGACCTGACATTATCCGTGGCCGCGTTAGCTCCCCCAAAGGCGAAGCGTGAGAAGCCGGTAAGGTCGCTTCAAGTGGAAACACAAGAAGCGATCGATGTGGTGTCAGGAGTCAGATGAACCCGTAGTAGTGAATAAGTCGCGGCCCGTGAAAGCTGGTAACAGTCTGGAGGACAAAACCGTGGCGACGACGTGCAAAGCATCGGCGGTAACCGAAGCGAGTCACGCCGGACAGAGATGACTCAAAAGGTCATCACTGGATGCGAAGGGGTGAAGTTTTATTTGTGATTGGAGAGAACACCGAAAACGAGCAATCGGCAGCCGACACAATCCGAGAAGATCGAAGGTCTCGGGGACCGGTCCACAGTGGCGATGCGGGGAACTGCTAAGCTGCTCGATTCGTCCGTCGGCGTGGAAGTAACTCAGCAAACTCGACACCTCGCGATTGTCCTTTACCGGAATAGCACACGAGGCGTCCGCTCGAAGCCAACCGCCACACTGCCAACCGATTCGACAGAAAGCGCTCGACCCAACGAAAGACCACCGACCGACAGTCATGAAGCGAACCTACTACAGCCTCTACGACCGACTGCTTGATCGCCGAGCTTTGGCTCGCGCGTTCGAGAAAGTCCGACGTGCCAAGGGTGCACCTGGCATCGACGGGCAAGCGATCGATGCGTTTGAAGCTGATTTACTGGGGGAGCTGACGCGGTTGGTGAGCGAACTGCGGAGCAAGACTTACCGGCCCAGTGCGGTCCGCCGAGTTTCGATTCCGAAACCGGAAGGCGGCCAGCGGCATCTTGGCATCCCAACAGTTCGCGACCGAGTCGTCCAGCAAGCGTTGCTGGACATCCTGCAGCCGATCTTTGATCCTGACTTTCATCCATCAAGCTACGGTTACCGACCGGGCCGCAGTTGCCAACAGGCAGTCGCCAAAGCAACGATGTTCATCCGGCGATATGGTCTCGACCAAGTCGTCGATATGGATCTCTCGAAATGCTTTGACCGGTTGGATCACGGCTTGATTCTCTCGTCGATCCGTCGTCGGGTGACCGATGGCAGCATTTTGAATCTGATCAAAATGTTTTTGACCAGCGGAGTGATGAACGAAGGTGTCTGGGAGGCGACGGAGCTTGGCAGCCCGCAAGGCGGTGTTGTCAGTCCCCTGATCGCCAATATTTACCTGGATGCTTTCGACCAGGAGATGATGCGTCGTGGTTACCGAATCGTTCGGTACGCCGACGACATTCTGATCCTGTGTCGGAGCAAGCGCTCGGCGGCTCATGCGATGAGCGTTGCAGTGGAGATTCTGGAAGGTGATTTGAAGTTGACCGTCAATCGCGATAAGACGCACCTGACTTCAGCCTGTGAGGGTGTGAAGTTCTTGGGCGTCGTGATCGGCAGCATGCACACCCGCATTGCTGCCGAGAAAGTCGCGGCCTTCAAGGCGAAGGTCAAAGTGATCACTCGCAAGAACAGCCCGGTGAACTTGGAGAAGGTCATTGCTGACCTGAATCCGGTGCTTCGCGGCTGGGGCAGCTACTTCCGGATGGCGAACTGCAAAGGTCTGTATCGCGAGTTGGCTAGTGCTTTGTCAGGCTTTGATTTTGGGGTAGAGGGATTTTAGTTTTGTTCTCGCATCTTTGACTTGGAATTGCCAGTCAACGCCACGCTGTCTTCTGTTTGAGTGTGAGGACCACGCCTGTGTTTCCTTTCTCAGCGGCGCAATCGTCGCGAATCGACGACCGTTGATACACTGCCGCGTCATTGAACTGAGTTCGTTCTCAGCCGCGTTGAGCCAACTTCCATGCTTGGGTGTGTAACGGAACTCGATGCGACGAACCAAGGCACGGGCTTTTTCTGGCTTAAAGGCCTCGTAGAAGGCGCCTTTGGTGTGGGTATTGAGATTGTCACATACCAGGATGATCTTCTTCGCCTTTTTGTAGCGTGTCGTTAGCAGTGCCTCCATTTCGATGGCCCAATCGACCTTGGTTCGCTTTGGACGCACGGCGACTTCTCTCCATCCGGCCAGCGGCTCGGTGAACATGAACACGCTGGCGGTTCCGCACCGTTCATACTCGTAATCGACGCGTCGAGCATGATTGCGGGTCGCCGGGATCGGCGTTCGCGTCTCTTTGTGAAGCTGGACCGGCTGTTCGTCCATGCACACCACGGGATAGTCCGAATCATACGGTTCTTCGTAGGTATCTAGGACTTCTTCCATGCACGCTACAAATTCGGAGTCGGCGTCGGGTGGAATCACCCAATACTGGATCTTGCGATTGGTCATGCCGTTTTTTTAAGCGTTTGGCGAACGGTTTCGTAGCTGATCGAGTCCACGATCCCCAGTTCTACCACGTGGTCTGCCAACAGACGCAGCGACCAACTCGCGAACCCTTTGGGAGGTTTCCCCAACCGCAAGGCGATCACTTTCGCTTCTTGCTTTCCGTCAAGCGTCTTCTCTCGCGGGGCGCTCAAACGCGGTTTCCCGTGCAGCGCCGTATCGAACCCTTCGGTCACCAAACGTTTGCGAAGATTCTCCACGGTCTGAATCCGACACGCCAAAGCTTCCGCGATTTTGGCGTCGGTCCAGCCAGGTCCTTCCGTGTCAGCTTTGAGAAGGATCAGCGCCCGCCGTACCTTCTGCGAGGAGCCTTTCAGCTTCTTTACAATCGCCTTCAGTTCTTCCCGTTCTGTATCCGAAAGCCGAACGATATACTTCTTAATCATCGAATCCTCCGTGACTCGTGGGGCAATCGACCTACAAACTCCCGGATTCTTCCGATTCAGGAAACCCCAATTCCTAAGGCTGACAAAGCACTAGATGGATTCGGCGACGATTACGGGCCAAGCAACTCGCGTTGTGGAAGAAACCGACGCGTCTGATTCGCCGCTTGCGGCAGGTCGGCGTACGTGGTGACCTCCAGAAGATGCGAATGACCGCGTGGCGTACGTCGCGTAGTTCTTACGCCAGCATGGCCATCAGCAATGGCTTCCTGGCGGAACTTGGCCTGTTTGACTTGACCGAATTGGAGACTGGAGTCCTTCCTGGATTAACCTAGGCAAGTAAAACAGGAGCCGTATACGGACCCGTACGTACGGTTCTGTGAGAGGGCTGAGTCAGCGGTCGCTCCGCTGGCTCACCCTACTCGATACTTTTTGGTTCGTCTCTTTCAGCTTAGATCAGCTGTCGACTTCGACCGATTCGCCGTGTTTGTCGCGGCAGTCCATTTCCATGTGCTCGGGGAACAAGCCCTCGCTGCCAAGGATCTGAACCGTCATCTCGCCGGCTTCTTCCATGTGCATGATCTCGCGACGTTTCTTGTTGTTCAGATACGCTGCGACTTCATCGTTCACGCGGACGGTGATCCGTTGAATGTGCTCGTTTCGCGACGCCAGTGCCAGCATCCGGATGACTTCGATCGACATGCTCTCGCCAGTCTTGACCACACCGCGGCCGCTGCAGCACGGGCAGTCTTTGTAGACGCTGCGCTTTAGGCTTGGACGAATTCGTTGACGAGTCATTTCGACCAGACCGAAGGGGCTGGTTCGCAAGATCTTGGTGCGAGCCCGATCGCGAGCCATCGCATCGTGCAGAGCGCGTTCGACCTTACGGCGATGGCTCTCCTTCCGCATGTCGATGAAGTCGTTGACGATCACGCCCCCAAGATCGCGAAGTCGCAATTGGCGAGCGATCTCGCGGGCGGCGGCCAAGTTGACTTGCAACGCGTTCTCTTCGGCGTTGCTGTCGCTGCGGTGGCTGCCGCTGTTGACGTCGATCGCAACCAAAGCTTCGGTCGGATCGATCACGATCGAACCGCCCTTGGGCAATGGCACGGTGCGGCCTTGGATCTTGCGGATCTCCGATTCCAACTTGTAGTGATGGAACAGCGGTTCGGTGCCTTCGTAGAACTTCAGCTGTTCGGCGGCACGTGGCATCACCAAGCGGATGAAGTCCTTCGCCCGTTCGTACGCTCCGCGTTCATCGATTTGGATCGCATCGATATCGCTGGTCAGCATATCGCGGATCGTGCGGATGATCATGTCGCTTTCTTCGTAGATCACGCCCGGCTGCTCGCTCTCGGTCAAGCGACGGTGGATCGCTTTCCAAAGACGCAGCAGGTAGGCGAGATCGCGCGACAAGTCCTGCTTGGTTCGTCCGGCACCGGCGGTGCGAACGATGAAACCGAGACCCTTGGGAGGGCTGAGTTCCAGCAGAGCTTTCTTCAATCGTTTGCGATCGTCGTCGTCTTCGATCTTGCGGCTGACGCCAACGCGAGCCAAGGCTGGCATCAAGACGAGGAAGCGACCGGGGATGCTGATGTAAGTCGAAAGGGTTGGTCCTTTGGTGCCGATGCCCTCTTTGATGCACTGGACGAGAATGCTGTCGCCGCGTTTCAGAACATCTTGGATCGGAGGTTTAACGCGAGGTCGGCCCCCTTTGAAGACGCGTTGGTTGCGGCCTTGTTCGCGGGCTCGCTTGGCCGCTTGTTCGGCCAGTTCGTCCGATTCCCGCATGATCTCTTCGGGGTCGTAACCACCCTGTCGAAAGTACTGCGGTTCGACGTCGCTGATGTGCAGGAAGCCGTTGCGTCCGACGCCGAAGTCGACGAAGGCGGCTTGGATGCTAGGTTCGAGGTTAACGATCTTGCCTCGATAGATGTTGCCAACATAGTTGTCGGCACTTGCACGCTCGGTATAGAGCTCTTCAAGCTGGCCATCCTCGAGAATCGCGATGCGACTCTCTTCGGGCTGGGCAACGTTGATAAGCATTTCCTTCTTCATATCGCTTGCCTTTCATGGGTATCTGCATCCTCGATCTGGGCATCAGTTAGTGTTGTGGCTGTTGGCACGATGTGTGCCGTTGAAACTATGAAACGCATACGATGCGAACATTTCGTGTGTTGCCATCGGCTGGTCTTGGCGATCACTTCGCCCTGCCAGCGCTAACGATCTAACTGGTCATCTGCCCCGTGACGCATCTGGATGATTCAAATTCGTGTTCCAGTTCGACGCGCGTTCGCGTCAGAAACTGGCCACTGTCGGTAACGTGTGTAATCTTCAATTCTTGGATCAGGTCGGTTGGTCGCAGCGATGCGCCTTGATCCGGCGTGCAGCGAAAAACGAGCACGCCATCTTCTACCGCCAGGTGTTCGATCTCCGCTGCAAGACTGAACACCAATGTCTTGTCTTTCCGCTTTATTTCGATCGTGTCACGGCTGCGCAGCGCCTCGATCTCTGCGAGTAGAGCCGCCCGATCGGATTCGGGAATGGGCAGATTGTACGTTGTTGACTTCAGCTTTGCCTTAGCTGAGCCCTCGGGAACCGCAGTTACTTGCAAAATTCCTAAACCGGGCTGTTGGTCCGCTTGCAGCCGCTGGCCCAGTTCTTGGGGATCCAACGGTTCGGTAAGTTCCAGTTCGAGCAGTTCGTCGAGGCTTGCCGTGCCGAGCGCGAGCGCCGAGGGGAAGTTCATCCGCGGCTTGGGGTGAAAGCCTTCGGACATCGCCAGCTTCAGATCGATGCGGTGGAACAAGCGTTCCCACAATCGCAGCAGGTCGCGATGGCTGATCCATCGCAAGGGGCCGGTTTTCGAAAAGCGGATGTGGTACCGCGCTCGTGTCATAAGACTATTGCACAACCAGTTCGGGGACCAGATCGCCAAGGCGATCGAGTAAATACAAATCGACTTCGCGGGCGCTCTCCAGCTGCATCACGCGGCAGGCGATCTCTTCGCAATCGGCGATCGTCACGCTGCGAATCACCTTCTTGATCCGCGGGATCGCCAGCGGCGGAACGCTGACGCTGCGAACGCCCAGTCCCAACAGCAACAACACACGAGCAGGATTTGAGCTCATCTCGCCGCAGATGCCGACCGGCGTGTTGGTCTTGTTGGAAACATCGACGGTTTGCTGGATCAATCGCAGCACCGCCGGATCGCTCGACTGATAAAGTTCCGCAACGCTTTCGTTGCTGCGGTCGACTGCCAGCGTGTATTGCACCAGGTCGTTGGTGCCGATGCTGAAGAAATCGACCTCCTCGGCAAAGCGATCGATCATGATCACCGCGGCGGGGACTTCGACCATCATTCCGATCGGGATGTCGCTGCGGAATTCGGCCCCTTCTTCGCGAAGATCATCGATCACGATGTTGACAAGCATTCGCGCCGTTCGCAGTTCTTGCAGCGTCGAGATCAATGGGAACATCATCCGCACGTCGCCATGCACCGCAGCCCTTAGGACGGCGCGGATTTGGGTGCGGAACAGATCCTGATTCTTCAACGACAAGCGGATGCTACGGAGTCCCAAAAACGGGTTGTTCTCGGGTTCGGTCAGCGAGGTGTGCCCCATTTTGTCGGCGCCCAGGTCGAGCGTTCGAATCACGACCGGACGACCCTGCAACGCACCGATGACTTCGGTATACGCTTGGTAGTGGTCTTCTTCGCTCGGTTCCTCGTCGCTGCTGAGGTACAAAAATTCGGTGCGATACAGACCGATGCCGTCGGCTCCACGCTGCAGGCAGGCGTCGACTTCGTGAGGGAATTCGATGTTCGCCGAAAGCGTCACGCGATGTCCATCGACAGTCTCAGCTGGCAAGTCGCGCAGTTCGGCCAGACGCAGCGTCAGCTTTTGGCGAATCTGCGCCCGTTCCTCGTAGCGATCGATCGTCGCTTGGTCGGGATCGACGATCATGCAGCCGCGGTCGCCATCGACGATGACTTGCGAGCCCTGGCCGATGCGATCCAGGAACTGGCCGATGCCAACAACCGCTGGCAGTTCGAGTCCCTTGGCGACGATCGCTGTGTGACCGCCGGGGCCGCCGATCTCGGTGCAGAAGCCACGCACGAATTGGCGATCGAGGTTTGCGGTTTCGCTGGGGGTTAGATTCCGGGCCAGCAGGATCACCGGTTCGTCGAGATTGCTCAACGGGTCGCTGGTGACGGCACCAAGCCGATGCAGCAGTTGCTTTTCGATATCCAGCACATCCTCGGCGCGTTCGGCCAAAAACGGGCTGTTCAGCTTGCCGAGCGCTTCGGCGTAGCGGTGCAAGACGCGGCTGACGGCGTAAGCGGCGCTTTGATGCTGTTCGTGGACACGGCCTTCGAGTTCGGCCAACAGCCCGGGATCGCTGAGCATCTGTTGTTGAGCCGAGAAGATGCGGCCGGCTTCTTCGCCCAACCGTTCAGCGGTCTGCTTGCGGTTGACCTCCAGCTGCTTGGCCACCTTGCCAAATGCAGACAATAACCGCCCCCACTCGGCCGATGTGTCGGCCGCGGGAATAAGACACCTGGGGATGCGATACCCTTCATCGTCCAGTACTAAGGCCGGACCGATCGCAACGCCTGGTGAAACCGGGATTCCTTGAAGTTCGAGCATTCAATGGCGGCACGCGCAACATCCTTACCATCGACGCGATGCTGCAGGCGATCGATCCGCCGAGCCATCGAGAGGATGAACCGAATTGGCCTTGCCATTTCTTTTCTTGTACGGTTTTTAAAGTTCAATGGTCGTCGGTCCCCAGCCGCATCGGCTGGGAGCCATGCCGCAGCCGACAACATTTGTAGCGGCGGCGGATTATTCGGCGTCGAGTTCGTGGAAACCAGCCTCGAACAACTCGGCGACCGCCGACAACGCCTCTGCGGCATCGGGGCCTTCGGCTGAAAGCCCGAGCTGGGTTCCTTGAACAGCGCCCAGCGTGAGCACGGACAACATGTTCTTGCAGTCGGCAGATTGGTCGTCTTTGGTCACCATGACAGTCGCCTCGTACTGCATCGCCAACCGCGCCATCAGCTCCGCCGGGCGCAGGTGCAGCCCTTTTTCGTTCTTAACGACGACGATTTGCTGGCATGATGGATTGGACATAGCGTGCATATCTATGGCGGAACGTGCGTTTAAGACGCAAACTGATTGTTATCAGCCTCTTCGAGCAATTGGTTGATGTCGTCGACCGTCTTGCTTTGCTTGAGGAAGCGGCAGAAGGTGTCGTCGCGCAACTGACGCGAGATGTTTTCCAGGGCTCGCAGGTGATCGCCAGGGCGTTCTGGAGGGCTGATCAGCAGGAAGAAGAGTTGTACTTTTTCGCCATCGAGGCTGTTGAAGTCGACGCCGTCGACGCTGACACCGACGGTGCCGACCAGCTTTTCAACGCTGGGATGCTTTGTGTGAGGAACGGCAACGCCGCGACCAATGCCTGTGCTGCCGAGTTCTTCGCGCTTCATAACCGCAGCGATGATATCGTCTTTGTCGGCGGTCTTGATCTCGCCTGCGGTAACCAAGCTTTCCACCAATTCGGTGACGACGGCTTCCTTGTCGTATGATGCTAGATCCGGCTTGATCGCCTTAACGCAAATAAAGTCTGCGAATTTCATTACCTATCCTTTGATTTAAAAAAAATCAGCCTCGCAACGCCGTTTCGCAACGCTCGATGTTCCGGCTGGGAATTGATTTCATGGAGCCACCGGTGCCCGTCGAGGACAAACGGCTTCCAGGTGGCTGTGCGGTCTTGCAATGGTGTTCTGCATGTTCGATCGGCCGCGATTCGGTCGGGCGGTTGCCGCCACGACGCAGAGATCTGCTCTGCGTCGGCGGTATGGCTCCGACTGGCTGTGCTTTAAACCTCGTCGGCAACATCCGTTGTTTCGATGTGTTTCAGTCCGGTCGCCCGGTGCTCGGTTCGCTTTTCCTTGGCGCGTCGCAGTTGCTTTTCCAGCTTGGGAATCACGACATCCAACGCTCCGATGACCGTTGTCGCTGTGGCCGAGGCGATAAAGTCTTCCTCGTGTTCAACCGAGACCTTGGCTTCGAGAACTGGCGATTCGAGCTTCTCCAAGTCGACAATCACTTCGATCGCGTTCACCCGATCATACAAACGACGCAGCTTTTCAACTTTGTCTTCGATCAGAGATTGATCGCCCGTTCCCAGATTGCCGTGTCGGGCAGAGACGCTCACTAGCATTGATTGCTCCTTAGTATGATTGCAGCATCGAAACGGACCTCGTTTCTAGCGAGTAGCATACGCCGAATCACGCGTTTAGGTAAGCGTTACTGTAAACGCGTGCACATGATTCGGCGGTATTTTCGTTCCAAATGCTCGGCTTAACAGACCTTAAGTTCTTCCAAAACAATACCTTACGATACCCGTAAAGGATTGCACTCGTCACCCTCAATTGACGCTTTTTCGGGTGCTCTTCGCTTCGCTTTCCATCTTTTTGGCCAACGCAGTTTAAACTTCCTCGGGGTCGCTACGCACGCCCGATGCGACCGTTAGGAGGCCCCCAGACGTTCCACTGCATCTCCCGCTGCAGATCAGCGAGTCGCAGCGGAATCGGCCAGGCAGTAGACGTATTCTTGAGTCTTCTCATCGGCGGTCAACGATACCCGGGTAAATATCTGCCCCCCACAGATCGCTGGAGTTGCAAATACCTTGCTCCCCAGCGAATTTGTCGCCACGCTTTGGAATCCCTCGACGCTCGCCTTGAAGATATGTGTCTTCCCCGATTCGCTGGTCACATAGATGTTCTCGCCGACCAGGACGGGGGAGCTGCTGAAGGTTCCGCCCAGTCGCTCTTTCCAGATCTGTTCCCCTGTTTCCACGTTCAAACAGGTCGCGATGCCCGCGTCGAGAATGGCAAATACGTGCCCCTTGGCGATCAACATCGACGGCACGTATTCGCGGTCGGTGTTCTCCCAGACGATTTTTCCCGATCCGTCCGCTGCGACCGCAGAGATATGGTTGTCGGGGTATCCGCCGCTGGTCAGGATGACTTTTCCGTCGGTAACGGTTGTCGTCACGCATTCGGTCGTCGCCCCTTCGATTTCCCAGATCGTTTGTCCGGTCAGCGGATCGAGGCTGGTGACCAAGTCACAGCCGGTCATGATCAATTGATCGCGGCCAGCCGCTTTGACGACGACCGGCGAGGGGTAATTCGGGAGTTCGGGACGCTCGCGCCGCCAGACGATCTCGCCGTTGGTCCGATCCATCGCCACGATCGCTCCCCCCGCTTTATTGTCAGCCGATGAGATCACCAGGTTTTTGTAGATCGTCGGCGACGAACCGTATCCCTGGTGGACCTGGTAATCGGTCAAACGCGTTTGCCAGAGCTGTTTACCGTCCAGATCGAGCGCTGTCGTCCAAACCGCGTTGTCGTTGAGGAAGTTGATGAACAGCCGCGAGCCGTCCGAGGCGATCGTCGACGATGCCAACGTTGCCTTCAGATTCATCTTTTTCCCGCGGGTCTCGAATCCGCCGCGGTGGACGATCGTTTCCCATAGCTGTTTTCCGGTCGCGCGATCGAGCCCAAGGACGATCTGGACTTCGCGTTCGTGATCGGCTGAGGTGATGAAAACGCGGTCGCCGATCACGACGGGCGAGCTGTGACCGCGGCCGGGCACCTCCGCTCGCCACAACACATTTTCGGTCTCGCTCCACGATGTCGGAGGCGTTTGCTTTGCTGAAGCGACTCCGTTTTGATCCGGGCCGCGCCAGAAGGGCCAGTCGCTGGCGGGGAACTGCAATCCGCTGAGTCCAGCCGGTTCGAGCGCCGCCGCGGGTTGGCTGATCAGGGAAAGCGATATCAACAGACAAATAGGAGCGAAGTTCTTCAGTCGACCCATAGCGGTGCGTCTCGGTAGGTTGGTGGAGCCGGAGGGGGGCGACCGGAACGCTTTCGGGCCGCGCTCTCATTATCGATCATGCCGCGCCGCAACGCAATCTTTGCGCAGCCTCAGCCCAGGGCGGGCGTGCCAGGTTCGGTGGGGGCTGCAATGGAGAGCCGCGGGCTGTCAGCTGATCTGATCGCTCGACAGGTGCGTGATCGAATTCAGGATATCCAACCGCCAAGCGTCTTCGGAAACGGTAAACTTCGTCAGTCCGGTGTTCAGCATCGGGCCGATGTGTCGGCGGGTGAAATCGTTGCCAAGGATCTGTCGTAGCATGCAGACTTTAAAGTCGGCGTGGATCACCGCCACGACGACCTTGTCGGTCGCCCCGAACTGTTCGGCAAATCGAGCCAGCATTTGTTCGCTGCGGAGCGTCGCTTGGGCTTCGGTTTCATAGGGACGACAGCCCCACCAGCCCTCGGTGCCGATCGATTCGTCGACCGTTGTACCGGGATATTTGGCGAGGATTGCGTCGCGGTTCATCCCCGGCGCCCCCTGCTCTTCCCCGGGAATGTAGCCTCGGTAACATCCGCCGACCTCGTGCAGATCGCGCCAGACATGGATCGGCATCCGCAGCGAATCGGCCAGGTACTGGGTCGTCTGCAGCGTCCGGAGGAATCCGCTGGTGACCAGGAAGTCGACGTTTTGGTCGGCTATCGATTTTGCGATCGCTGCAGCCTGCTGGTGTCCCAGTTCGGTGATCTCGGGATCTTCGACACGCTCCGCTTCGGGTTTGCTGTTGTTGGCGCTTTGCGCGTGGCGGATCAGGTACAGCTGCATCGTCAAACTTTCGTCGAATCGGCGCGATCCGAATCGATCGCTTGGGAGGAAGGGGATGTCTCGCTGCCGCGATCGCGACCGACCCAGTCGATCATGGTCCATTGCAGGATCAGCAGTAGCACGGGGCCAACATACAACGCGAACTGAGAAAGGCTGCGATTGCGCATCCACTGCGGGCCATTTTCGGCAATCGCAAAATAGATCGCCGCGACGACGCCGCCATTGAGAACAAGCAACAGGCAGCCAAACAGAGCGCTGGCCACGGCGAACCCGCAGGTTCCCAGGCCGCCGCGAAGTCTTGCCGATCGTCTCACTGAAGCTCCCAGGTTGATTCAAACGCTCCGCACGAAAGGCTCGCGGCGGCTTGCGCGTTGCATGCCGCAGAATACTCTCCCCTTTTAAGTCGCCGCTGCGGTAAGTGCAACCGGCCCGGACGGCTTTGGGAGAGGCTTCGTCGCCGTTTCGAAACCGATCAACATCGCTGCGTCATGGAATCCGCAGCGCCGAAAACTGTCGATGCGCTCGCTTTCCCTTAGAGACTTCAAATCCCTTGCGAGCTGCAAACTGCTTGTGAACCGCCGTCGCAACTTGTTCGTCGTAGGGGCCGGCGTGGACCAACAATAAGTACCGCAGGCGGAGCGGTTTTTCAGAGGTGATCTCGAACGCTTCGTGCATCCCAAACGAAGCGCCCATCCAGCCATCGGCTCGGACGTGCCAGTGCGTTGGGTAGCGAGGGTTCTCGGGATGGTCAAAGAAGGTGATTCCTTCGATCTGCGTCGTCCGGTCGGGGCCGCTGCCGACAGCGACCGGGCCGCTGTAATCGACCCAACGAGCTGGCTTGCCGAAAATCTCCGGCTCCCCTTCCCCACCCTCGCTGTTGGTCAATCGCCCGCCGCCAAAATGAGTCGAGATCGTCTTGGCGACTCGCACGGCGAGAAACCCAAAATTGGTCTTCCCCAGCTGAACCGAATCGCGGCCTTCGCCCGGTTTGAATTCGGATTGCAGTTCCAACGCGTATTGACCCGCTTCGCCGGGGATCAACGCGGCGACCAGGTCCTGCTGCATCAATTCGTTCCCCTCGGGATCGAACCAGCCGCAGGTCGACGCCATCACGGATTCGTCGTTGCCGTCCTCGTAGGCGTACCAATTCTTCTGTCGGATCGAGGTCCCTTTGCCATCGGCCCAAAAGGTGAATCCGTCGACATCATGATGCGCAAACCAAACGCTGCGATGATGATCGTGGTCCGCCGCGCCGGGGTGTCCCATGCGAGTTAGCGACGTTCCCGATGGTCCGACTAACGGATAGAAGAATGGACGCGGGTATTTGGCGTCGTAGTGCCACCGCGTTCGCTGCACGCCATCGATCTGGAAGTCGACCTGGTGGTCGGGCAGCGGAATCAGCTCGCATCGATCCAGTTGAAACACGCCTGCGGCGGCAGGCTCTTCAGCCAACAGCGGAGAGGCGGCGGCTAGCAGTATCAAAACACAGGCGGCGGATCGGAGGAGGGGGGAACGCATGCGGAACCTTTGCAAAATCAGCGGTGAGAGAGTTGGGGGCAGGCGGGGATGTTCGCCATCTTCCCATGCTCGCGACCACGCTGCAACTTGCAACTGCAGGGCTATCGCGTGGCGGCTGATTTGCCAGAGCAGAAACTGTTAACGCCCTGTCGATTTAATCGCGTGCGAACTTCTTGAATTAGCAGTTTGGGCGTTAGCCCCGGTTTAGCGTTGCTTGAACCGGGGCTAACGCCCAAACGGCTGACTAAACCGACAAGCCGTTAACAGCCTTGGCTGCATGCGCGTCGCCGCTGATGTTACCAGCGGGATCAGTTCAGCGTTTCGGGACGCGTTCCCATCAGAAGGCCCGCGTTTTGAGGAGCGTTGGTTAGCGGTGCGTAGAGGGCGGAGGTGAGGCCTGCGCCGACCATCAACTGGCTCGCTTCGGGAGCGGTTCGCAAGCGGCCCAGCGGAGTCCGCAAACCGAGTTCCAAGTTCTGCACGGCGGTCGCCAACGATCGCTCTTTGGCGTCGATTGGATCGAAGAAATCGATCACCGCAACTTCGCCATCGGGCCGCGTGACATCGGCGGCGCGGCCGAGGATCGTGACGGCAAGGGCATCGTCGAGCGTCTGCAGCAATTCGGGAATCACGACCAAATCGAAGGGGCCCTCGGGCAGTTCGCCGCTGGTTGGATCGCCTTCGATCCCCTTCCAACGATTTTGCAGACCGATGCTCTCGATCATCGTCTTCGCTTCGCCCAACGCGTCGGCATGATCGATGGCGACGATCGTGGTGCCGGGATCGCGAAACGCAAGCGTCGACGTCCAGACGCCCGAACCGCAACCGATCTCCAGAATCCGCAGGTCGCGGCGTTTCTGGCCGATCTCCAACACCGCGGCGGCTTGCATTGCCAGCGGTGTCCGTGTCCATCCGCGGGCGACTTGGTGGCGTCGATACGCATCCCCGTTGCCGGCGGGAAGATCGCATCGCAGTTGGCCGACCAGGCTGTCCAAGTAGTAATCGCCGAGGTCTGAATCGTATTGGGCTAACAGTCCCAGAGTTTGCGAGGCGGCGTAGTGCTCGGCGTATTGTTCGATCAGGCCAGACGCGATCAAGACGTCCAAGATCCGCGTGGTCAGGTTGGGCTGGATGTCGCAAGCCTCGACGAGCTCGCCAAACGTTTTTTGCCCCGACAGCAGTTGCTGGAACAGACCGACCTCTCGGGCCGCCCGAATCGCGTGCGCCGTCGAGTTGATCCCGATCAGGGTCCAGTATTTGCGAATCGTCAATTCTTGCTGATTGGCCATCGTATGGTTGTGTCTTTTCGTGGATTTTGCAGTGGTGCGGGGGGCCGCGGCGGCGGCAAGAGTATATTGCACGAGGTTCGTTTCAGGAACGGATGGCCGGCCTGTGAAGCGCCGTCGATCGGATCAATCTCGCCATTGCGACTTCAGTTCCGCCAGCCCCTCGGCTGTCGAGATGATCGGTTCGTAGCCGAGCAGTCGCCGGGCGGCGGTGATGTCGAAGTAGTGGTCTTTGGCCAGTTGAGCGGCGACAAATCGTGTCATCGGCGGCTCGCTGGTCCGCCGCGTGGCGGCGTAGATCAGTTCCAGACCGTGGCCGATCGTGTAGGCGGTGCGGTAGGAGATCGATCGCGTCGGTACTTCGACTCCCGCCGCCGTTAAGATCTCCGACAGCCAAGCCCAGCAGCCGACCGGTTCGCCTTGCGACAAGAAGTACGCGCGGCCAGCGGCTTCGGTCTCCCCGCTGCTGATTCGATCCAACGCCAGCAGGTGGGCGTGGGCTGCGTTGCGAACGTGGATCGTATCGATCAGGTTTTCACCCGAACCGACGCGGACCAAGCGGCCGGCGCGGGCGCGTTGGATCAAGCGTGGGAACAGATGCGGATCGTCGGGAGCCCAGATCAGATGGGGCCGCAGCGCGCAGGTCAGCAGACGCCCCGGCTGATTGGCCGCCAAGACTTCCTGTTCAGCCGCGGCTTTGGTCCGCGGGTAGTGGCACAGATAATCGTCGGGATAGGGTTCCGATTCGTCGACGCCGGTCTGGTCGTCGCCGCCGAACGTGACGCTGGGACTGCTGCAGAAAACCAGACTGCGGATTTCGCGTTGGCGGCAGGCTTCGATCACGTGCCGGGTGCCGAGCGTATTGGTCTCAAAGTAGTGTTGGTACGATCCCCAGACGCCAGCGATCGCGGCGGTGTGGATCACGGCGTCGACATCTTCGGTCGCCCGCAGGACGGCGGTCTGGTTGCGGACATCGCCGCGGACCTGCTGCATCCCCGCTTCGGCAAGCTGTGGGTAATCGCGGCGTCCGAGCCCGACGACATCATCGCCGCGGGCGAGCAATTGGCGAACGATCTCGGCTCCTAAGAAGCCGCCGCAACCGGTAACTAAGACTCGCATGAACTTCCTGGTGGCAGTGGCGTGAAAATGGGCGGGGAATCGAGCGGTGCTGCGACCGTCGTCGAAGTGTAACACGGCGGGGGGCGGAGGCCAAAGGATGGCTCGCTGCTGCTGGACTCGCGTCTCGGTTGGGTAGAGATCATAATTGGGCTCCGCACCGCGTGGCCGATCGTGTGATCCGCTGCCGGGCGAAAAAGTCTATAGATGCAAAGGAAGCTGCGTTGCGAAACAGTAAAACTCTGGCCAAGGTGCGAGCGGGCAAGCCGGTTCGGATGTGCTCGTTTGGACATTTTATTCCGGCATACATCCAGATGGCCGCCGACAGCGGATACGACTGTCTATGGTTGGACGCGGAGCATCGGGCGTTCACCGATCGCGAGCTCCAGACGCTGCTATCCTATTGCCATCGGTTCGACATCGATTGCATGTTGCGGCCGCCGACGTTGGAGAAATCGCGGCTGTATCGCTATCTCGAAGATGGCGCGACGGGACTGATGATCCCGCATGTCTCGACTGCTGATCGGGCGGCGGAATTGGTCCAATCGGTGAAGTTCCCGCCGCTAGGCGATCGCGGGCAGGATGGCGTCGGGTTGGATGCGGGATTCCTATCGCGGGGCGATGAATACGTCGAGCACGCCAATCGCGAGACCTTTCTGGTTGTGCAAATTGAGACGCCTCAAGCGGTTGAAAATATTGACGCGATCGCCGCGGTTCCCGGTGTCGATGGAATGTTCATTGGTCCGGGCGATCTCGGGTTGCGGATCCGACGGACCGAAACCAACGTCACGATTGCTCAGGCCAACGCCGACGTCGCCGCCGCGGCGGCTAAGCACGGGAAATTCTGGGGCGGCCCGGGGCTGTCGCTGGAAAATATTCAGGAACTCTATCGGGCCGGCGCTCAGATGATCGCTCACGGCAATGACTATGATGGACTGCTTGCGATGATTCGTAAAAGCTCCGCAGAGCTCGACGCGATCTACGATTGACCGCGGCGAATCGCCGTGTTGCGATACGAATACGAGAAATGTGACCGATGAAAACCTGGACGATAGGCCGAAATCCGCAGTGCGATGTCGTGATCGATCGTCCCGAGGTTGCCGATCGTCACTGCTTGTTGCGACAGACCGTCGGCGGGTTTTTGTTGGAAGATCTCGGTTCCTCGACCGGGACGTTTGTCGACGATCAACGAATCACCCATCCCCTGCCGATCGGGCCCGAGAATCGGATCCGGTTGGGAGCGTCGACTCCTTTTGCTTGGCCCGATGGGATCGATCCCCAGGCGATTGCGCTGGCGTATGGAGCCGCCGGATCGAAGATCTACCGCGTCGGCCGTTTTCCCGATAACGACCTCGTGCTCGATCGCGACATGATCTCCGGGCGGCATGCGGTGCTGGTCGTGCAACGCGATCGAATCCTTCTGGAGGATCTCGGTTCGACCAATGGGACGGCTGTCGGTTCGATCAACAACAGAATTGAATCGGCCGAAGTTGAAGAGCGCGATCGAGTTTTCTTCGGCTCGTACAGCATCATTGTCACACATTTGTTGGCGATGACGCGGAAGACGAAGCCGCCCGAAACCGTTGTCGAACAGCCGATCCAATCGTCTCGCAAGGCGGAGGTTGCCCGCGGCGGATCCAAATGGCTGCCGCTTGCCGCCGCGGGGCTTTTGGTGGCGTGTTCCATAGGCGTGCTGATCGGATTGCTGAATCGTCAGCCCCAGCAGACGGCGACTAACGACCCGGTGCCGGCCGAGGAGACCGAACAGCCCGCGCCGGATGCAACCGCTTTGTTGCCTCCTATCGCACCGCCGGAAACCGCCGATTTGCTGATGACTCGCGGCGAGGATCAGCAGAGTGGTCCGGTCCCGATCAGCGAAGCAGCCGATGCGTTGTTCAAGGTGATTGTGACGGGCGACTCCAAGCAGATCGCGTTTCATATCGGCACTGCATGGTTGGTCGCGGCGGATCGGTTGGTGACTAGCGGGGCCGTCGTTTCGGCGATCATCGAGCAGGACGCCAGCGGTTTTTCTCAGGTCCAGGTCGTGCAAACCTCTAGCGGCGAAGTGTTTGATGTCGCCACCGCGCGGCTCGATTCGGAGCTTGCCGAAGCGCAGCAGCGTTACGTGGAGGGCCGCCAGAAGTACGGCGAATTGCAAGCGGAGATCAAGACGCTCGAGTTGCGTGGGGATAGCGAACCGCGGCTCAGCGAAGCCCGTCAGGAATCGCAAGCGATCATCGAAGCGGGGCTGCAATCGACGGCTGTGCGAGCCAGCTTTAACGTCGGCTGGCTCGAATTGGCGGCCCCTGTTCCCGAGGCGGATCCGGCATTGTTAGGCAACGCGGGCGAATTGGTTGTCGGGCAGATATTGCATATGCACGCCGCACCGATCCGCGTCGAAAATCCCGCCTGGGATCCAGCTCAAGCGAGCGAAC
Organism: Rosistilla oblonga; assembly: GCF_007751715.1. Classification (NCBI taxonomy): domain Bacteria; kingdom Pseudomonadati; phylum Planctomycetota; class Planctomycetia; order Pirellulales; family Pirellulaceae; genus Rosistilla; species Rosistilla oblonga. Next base: position 1,934,171 of record NZ_CP036292.1, read on the forward strand.
CGTTTGGAGTTGAGGTGCGAGTCGAAGAGCGCATCGCATCGACTGTCGAAGAGGTTCCCGACCGTTGGCTGATGTCGATGGCAAGCCCCGAATCGCAACAGAACTATGTCGGCAGCCCGATTCTGACTCAGCAGGGACGAGTCGTTGCGATGTTCTCACGCGCCTTGGCCGATCAGCCCGACGCCGACGGTCGGCCATCGTTGTTGTTCGAAACCGTTTCGGTGCAACGTGTTGATGGGGCAGGCGAGTAGCGATTTGGTTCGCTTCAGTACTCGTATGTTTATTCCGTCATTCGCACGTTTATTTGTTCGAACACTTGCTTGCGCTGCGTGCTGGTATTTGGGGGCACGCGGTTTCGGACACTTGATTGCGCTGCGTGCTGGTATTTGGATGCACGCGGTTTCGTACACTTGCTTGCGCTTTTTGATGTTGCGCCGGTGGATGCTTTAATCAGGCGATGCACCGGTATTCCTGGGATAAAAGCTCAGTGTAGCGTTTCCTCAGTGTGCGGAGGCCGTGGTTGGTTTTTAGCCGTCGCAGATGCCACTGGTGCTCGCGATAGCGAATGCCTACCAACAACGCCTCGCGGACGGTGTAGCTGCGAGCGTGCTTCCAGCATTTGCGCTGCCGATCATCGATTCGGCGATCGGCCAGCTTGCGGCGACGAGTCCATTCCAGATAGCAGAACGTGATCAAGACAATCCCCATCCAGCTCTCGACCGCCTCGAAATCTTTGAAGCTGTACTGGTTCATTCCCAGCGTGCTCTTGAGTTCTTTGAAGAACAACTCGATCTGCCAACGTAGACTGTACAGCTCACAAACCTGCCGAGCCGACAAGTGCTTTGCATTGGTCATCAACAACTTCGTCCCTTCACGTTGAATCTTTTTGCCAATCGGCTTACTCGAGGAAAAGACGAGCATGACCATGCCCACATTGTGGACCTCGCTTCTCTCGCTGTGGACGTGATACGTCCGAGTTGACTTCGTCCCGTCGCGGCGGCGTGCCGTTCGATGGCAGGAGGCTCGTCGCTGAGCAGCGTAAGGCCCCGCACCGATCGAAAGACGAATGGTTTGGAAACGTGATGCAGGAAGTTGTTCGATTCGCAAACTCACACGAGGCCGCTTGCCGTGCTTCTTTGCAGAGAAGACGCGATTGGTGTTGACCGGAACGATCCAAAAATAGCCTCGCTCCCGGCAAGCCGCACGCACGCATTTGGCGTCAAATGCGGTGTCTCCGAGCACAATCAGTTCGGTGCCGGCGGGTACTTGCGCGTCGCAAATCAACTGCGCCGCAAGCTGCGCCTGCGTCCGATGTTTGATCTTGTGGGCCTTCGCATAAGGCTTGGTGTAGTACGGCAGCCACATCGGTACTCGCAGTCCATCGGGCGTCAGCAGCAATGCGAACACGAAACAGTGGCAACTCTTTCGTTGATACTTGTACTTTGTGTAGCGGCGATTCTTGGCCGGTCGTCGCTTGGAGTTACCGGTGCTGAAGGTGTTTTCGACGGTCTGGCCGGCAGTGGCGACGAGTGTTGAATCGAGCAGTAGGAGATAGCGGCCGTTCCAATCCTGATCACGGAGCATCTTCAGTGTGATCGCCGTGAGCAAATCGGCGATCGCCTGCCGGTACCGTTTAAGGAAGCGTCGGGGTTGTGCCCGATGTCGCGGTTTTCCCTCGATGGCGGAGGCAGCAGACATGCACGAGTTTCGACCGTGCCGCGTAAGAATAGCGATCAAGAATCGCAGCAGCATGCTTCGAAAGTGAGCAGAAACCTGCGTGTTCGGCAGAAACGACTTGATTGCGGGGAGGGAATCTTCCATGATTGCCATCGGTGAGCTCCTGGGCTTTGTTTGTGTGGTAACTCACAAACTCAGGATGTCTCACCTCTTTCTGCAATACCAATTTTCGCTAGCAACCCCATCAACGCGCAACATCAAAACTTGCGCTGCGTGCTGGTATTTGGAGGCACGCGGTTTCGTACACTTGCTTGCGCTGCGTGCTGGTATTTGGGGGCACGCGGTTTCGGGCACTTGCTTGCGCTGCGTGCTGGTATTTGGATGCATGCGGTTTCGAACACTTGCTTGCGCTGCGTGCTGGTATTTGGGATGCACGCGGTTTCGGACACTTGCTTGCGCTGCGTGCTGGTATTTGGATGCACGCGGTTTCGGGCACTTGCTTGCGCTGCGTGCTGGTATTTGGAGGCACGCGGTTGGTGGCCGGTTAGGTTGTTGTCGAGGGCGATTCGTTTGCCGCGTTGACCAACGAGATCACAGTGTCCCCTTTTTTCGGTTGGATCGGTTTGTCGTCGGTGTTGATGCTGACCATGCCGTTGGGGTCGATCTGGAACAACAGAACGGTTTGATCGCCGTAGGTCGATTTAAGGCTGTCGAGCGAAAACGTCTCGGTCAGTTTTGTCGTTTTGAAGACCGCGCCGTCATCGATCCGCTGCTGCATGTAGGCGCTTGTAAGTTCGCTGTTAAACAGGCTGCGACCGCGCAGATGGTGCGACAGGGCTCGTGTCGAGTTCTGCTTCTTGTTTTTAGACGCCAATTGGAACGTGTTTTCGCTGCCAAAGATGCCGCGGAATTGTTGAACCGACAGCGCGTTGACTTCATCGTTGGGAGTCATCGCTAACAAGCGACCGATCCCTGAAAAATCGAGGTTCTCCAACGCGTGGTCGCTGACGATGTTCACGCATTCGGCTTGCAGGCCATCGACCCGCGCCAGACTGACTTTGCTGTAGTTGGTATCGCACAGCAGGACCTTGATGTTTTTGGCGTGCAGCGAACGGGCCAAAGCGCGAATCCAGGGATCGGCGCCGAGGATCAGCAGTCCCTGTGGAGTCGGTTCGGCGATCTTCAGCCATCTCGCCAGCGGTGCGGCGGATAGACCGTAGATGAAGACCGTTCCGACGATCACCAAAAAGGTAACCGAATCCAAAGCGTTCGCGCCGGCAGGCAGCGGCCCCGAATTCATCAACTGCAACTTCAACGCAAACACACTCGCGACCGCGGCGGCAACGATACCGCGTGGCGCGACAAACGCGACGAAGGTTCGTTCGGCCATCGTCAAGCGAGTGCCAATCGTCGCAACGAAGACCGATAGCGGGCGGATCACCAGGACCAAGGCAAGCACAAAGATAACTCCTGGCCAGCCGATATCGCCGATCGCTTGCAGGTCTAATCGCGAGCCGAGCACGATGAACAAACATCCGATCAGCAGGACCTGCAGATGCTCCTTGAACTCGATGATATGTTCGATCGCAACGCGTTTCTGGTTCGCCAGCAGGATCCCCAGCAGCGTCACGGTGACCAGCCCCGATTCTTCGGCAAGGGCGTTGCTGATCGCAAACAACAGCATCGCAAACGCTAGCGAAAGGACGCCTTGCAGATGGTCGGGCAGCCAATAACGCCGGATGCTGAGGACCAAGAACCAGGCGCCAAAGCTGCCGAACAGCAAACCGATGCCGATCGTCTTGGCGAGAAGGACCAAACCGGAGACCAGTGAAAACTCGTCGGCTCCCAGAAACAGCTCGTCGAAAACGAGCACGGCAAGAATCGCTCCCACGGGATCGATGACGATACCTTCCCACTTCAGCACGCTGCTGACCCGCGCCGAGGGGCGAATCTGTCGCAGCAACGGTCCCACGACGGTGGGCCCCGTGACGATTAATATCGCTCCCAGTAGCAGCGAGACGCGGAAGTCGAAACCGAGGATGAAGTGAGCCGCGATCGCGGTGGTGAGCATCGTGATCGTGCTGCCGACAACCAGCAATCGGACCACCGATTTGCTCGACTGGCGGAACTCATTGATCCGTAGCGTCAGCCCTCCTTCAAACAGGATCACCGCGACCGACAACGAAACGATCGGGAAGAGGATTCGCGGCACGTCCTTGGCGTCGCCGTGCATCAGTTCGGCGATCAGGGTATCCAGCGGGACAAATTGTCCCAGCAGGATTCCCATGCACAATAACAACAGGATCCCGGGCAACCGGGTCCGCCACGCAATCCATTGCGACAGAACGCCCAATGCAGGGACCAGGGCGAGGTAGAGCATCAGATCCATGGGAAGTTCCGTCTTGGCAAGGCGTTTCAGAACGCAAGAGAATCCGAGCTCTATACGCTGGTATTGTTCTTGATCGATTTAAGTTCCAGTTCGCAGATCTGCAGCGCATCGGCGGCCAACTGGCCCGCCAATGCCCCGGGATCTTTGCCCGCCAGCACATCGGCAGCCGTTTGAACTTCGATCACAAACGCGTCGGCTGGATCTCCCGATCCCAATTCGGGCCGCTCGATCTTTCCGCCTTCGTGGATAATCTTGACCGGCATCAATTCGGTGCCGTCGTCGAAGCCGGCGAACTCAAATTGAATCGTCGCCCGTTCGAAATGAACTTCGTATCCGTGCGTGAACGGACGGCCGTGTTGGTCGATCGTGCCGCCACCAACCGAAACGATCACATCGGGATCGTCGTAGGTCATCATCGATTCAAAATACGAAGCGGTCTCGCCACGCATCCGGCCACGGCTGATGACTTCCTTGGGCATCCCAAACAGCAGTCGCAGCAGGTGGGCGTCGTGAACATGCAGGTCGATCAACGGACCGCCCACTTTTTCTGGATTGTAGAAATCGGGGTTCCAGTCGACCGGACCGATCACGCGTTTGAAGCGGCCACCCAAGCACTTGCCGTATTTTCCCGATTGTTGAGCGTCGACCAGCAAGCGGAACTCGGGCAGGTAAGCCAAAACGTGAGCGACCATCAGGTGCAAGCCCTTCGATTTGGCCAGTTCGACCAGGCTCGCGGCATCGTCGGCGTTCAGCGCTAACGGCTTTTCGCACAACACGTGTTTGCCAGCTTCCAAGCACTTGCGGACCGCATCGACATGCAGATGAACGGGCAGACAGATGTCGATCAGATCGATCGAATCGTTCTCCAACATCTCGTCGAGCGTTTCGTAGACCGAAAGGTCGCTGACATCGATCTGTTTGCCGGGAGGTCCAAAGTTGCCTTGGATGCCGGTCCAGTCGCCGCCGCGTCGCTGCGGATCACGCGTGCAAAAGGCAACCAGTTCGGCACCGGTGGCGCGTTGGTAGGCGAGGTAATGGATCCAGCCCATGAAGCCGATGCCTGCGATTCCTGCACGCATAATTTGCTAACTCCGAAGTTGATTGACTGAGGAAACCGTCGATGAAACGAGGTGGGTAAAGGCGGGAGGCAGCCGATAAAATCAAGCGTCCAGTTTTTCAAACCGCTCGGCTGCAGCGTCCCATGGATCGGGATCTTGCGGTTCGTAGGCGACGGGTTGGAAGCTGTCGCGAATCAATTGGCGGCCTTCTTGGATCGAGCCGATTTGCCCCAGTCCAACCATCTGCATCACGATGTTGCCGATCGCCGTCGCTTCGACCGGGCCGGCCAGCACGCGGCGGCGACAAGCATCCGCTGTCATCTGGCACAGCAACGCGTTTTGGGCTCCGCCACCCAAGATATGGATCGTGTTGATCGTGGTGCCGGTCAGCGATTCGAGCCAGCCGAGGCAGGTCCGGTAACGGAGCGCCAGCCCTTCCAAGGCACCTCGGAAAAGGACGCCGTTGTCGGCGGCGGCTGGTTGTCCGGTGCGGTTTGCAAATGCGGCGATCGCATCGACCATACAAGCCGGGGCTGCGAAGTCGGGGCAGTCGGGATCGATCAGTAATTGGAACGGCTTCGCGTCGGCAGCCGCTTGAACCATGCTGGGCCAATCCAACGTTTGACCGCGTCGTTCTAGCGAGGCTTTGATCTGTTGGAAGATCCACAGCCCACCGATGTTCTTCAGCAACCGCGTGCTCCCTTGAACGCCACCCTCGTTGGTGAAGTTCAGTTCGGCACAGCGATCGTTGATCAGCGGTTCGGGAATCTCGCAGCCCATCAACGACCAAGTGCCGCTGCTGATGTAGCACCAATCGGGCTGAGCCGGTGCGAAGTTGTCCGCTGGAACGGCGACGACAGCCGATCCGGTATCGTGAGTCGCTGGCAGGACAACGGGGACGCCTTCAAGACCGGGGACGCCACCTTGGCCACCGAGAATCGGGCCCAAGACGGTTCCTGGTTGCACTACGTCGCTGAAGACACGCGTCGGCAGATCGAACGCTTTCAGCAGCTTTTGCGACCAGCCTTGCTGTTGAGTGTTGTACAGTTGCGTCGTTGTCGCGTTGGTGTATTCGATCGCCGCTTTGCCGGTCAACAGCCAGTGGAAGAAGTCGGGGATCATCAACATCAGGTTGGCGATGTTGAGGACCGGCGAATTCTCCAGCCGCGCCGCCAACAACTGATAGGCCGTGTTCAGCTCCATGAATTGCAGCCCCGTCTCGGCGAAGATCTCTTCGCGAGCGACGCGTTCAAACGCCTTGGGGAACATTCCGCGAGTCCGCGCGTCGCGGTAGTGGTAGCCTGGGCCGATCAGGTCGCCGTTGGCGTCCAAGAAAACGTAATCGACGCCCCAGGTATCGACGCCGACCGAAAGGACTTTGGCCTCTCCGGCGGCGGCTAATGAAAGCCCTTTGCGGATCTCTTGCCACAGTCCCAGCAGATTCCAGTACATCCGACCCTGTACGTGGACCGGATCGTTGGCAAACCGATGCAGCTCGGAAAGCTTCAGTTGGCCGCCCTCGATGCAGCCAGCCAGTACCCGACCGCTCGATGCGCCAAGGTCCACCGCTAAATGCACAGGTGCCGATGCCATACGTTTCCTTCGTTCGATCGATGATTCGGGGAATTTGCCAACCGAAAAATGTGACCGCCCGCTGCCCGAAAGTCAACCGGAGGCAGCTTTTACGGCCGATATTCCGGCCGACTGCGGCGAATCGGCAGCCGCGTTCTGCAAGCTCGTGGCGGACGCTAGCGTGAATCCCTATCCAGCCCTATCGCATCCAGCGTTTGCAGTTCTTCGCTGACGGTGGACCGAGCTTTCCGTAGCTTTTCAAGATCGGCAGCTGATGCGTCGGCAATCGGTTGCTCCGATGCGAGGTTCGTATCGACGCGGCTCAGTGCATTGAGAATGATCAGCGCGTCGATCGGCGACAGATGGCCGTCGCGATTGGTGTCGTAGAAGAATCCGGGAAACTCATCGAGTGTCGCGCGATCGACCAAGCGGTTGTCGTCATCAACGAATTGCCGCCGCGATAGCTCGTTGATGATGATCAGGGCATCCAATGCGGTGATCTCTCCCGAAGCGTTGACGTCCAGCGGATCGGATCCGTAGGTCCATCCGTTGTTGCCGTCGTAGTTGACCAATAGCGTCGCCGCCCCTGCGCCTTGCCACTCCTCATAGTATTGGCCGTCGATTGGTACGTTGCCGACAAGCGTCCATTGATCCATGCTGGCGAAGACGTCGTCGGGATCCAAAAATAGCTTAAGTGAGTCGTCCGATCCGGCCATCTCGAGCACCGACGTCGGGCTGATCAATACCGATTGCGATCCATTGCCTGTCAAGTCGATCGCTTCGATGTTCCCTAAATCCCCCTCCAGGTCGCCGATATCGAAGTTGCCTTCGCCGGGGCGGAAGCGAATCGTATCGGTACCCATTTGGGTATCGATCCAAACATCGATACCAAGCGACCAGAGGTCGGCCGTGTCAAAATAATCGTCACCGCTGGTGAACCGAAAATCGATCGCCGATCCGGGAGGCAGCGGTGCTCGAAACAGCTCCATCTCGCCGCTTCGGACGACCGTCTGGCCATCGATTATGTCGACCTGGGTGGAATGGTTGACCGTGTTGATAAAGACCGACGGGGCATCGTCGGCCGAAGCAATATGAAATTGGTAATCTTCGACTTCGCCATCGGCGGCTTGCCCTGTGGGCGAGAGGCCGCCGGAGCTGCTGAGTCGGAAGCGGGCGAAAGTGCTGCCGCTCGATGCGCCGGCAGGAATCGTGACAGGGACGATATTCTCGCCAGAATTCAGGGGCAAAGCGGCAGCGATCTGTTCGCCCGGATCATCCCAATCGCCATCTTGGTTGAAGTCGATCCAGGCATCCAACCGACCTTCGCCACTGCTTACAACGATCACCGATGCCACCGAATCGGAATCGCTTGCGGCAACAAAGCTAGTGATGGGGTGCACGCCGTCATCGAGGTCGCTATCGGCTGCCGGATTGGCGATTGCAAACGGCTCGAAATTGATCCCGTCTCCCAAAAACAAATCGCTCGCCCCATGACGGGCTCCGTCGCTTTCCAACGAGGTCGGATAGATCGAATCGGGGGCATCGCCGTAGTCCAATCGCTCGTCATCGAGATTGATCAGTTCAACGTCGGCAGCGTTCAGCCCATCGAAGTTCGGATCGTCGCTGGTCGCCGCGGCGATCACGATCGTCAGTTCCACATTGCCATCGACCAGCGAATCGTCGACTCCCGTGATCGTGACGGTTTGCGGAGTGGTTCCGTTTTCGGGAGTGAAGCGAAGCGTTGGCGTGTCGATCGTCGCTTCGTCGAGATTGCTGCTGGACAACGCGATCGTGACATCCGACGCTGGCAACGCGTCCAACCGAACGGTGAACGTTGCTGTCTTCCCCGCTTCGGTCGTCTGCAGGATCCGCAGCGGTTCGACCGTGATCCCGGCGACGTCGTTATCGGTGGTTGTGATCGCGACCGATTCTGGTGACAGTGACGTAAACTGAGGATCGGAACTCGGTCCTACCGTAAGGATCAGTTGCGTGATTTGCGAGCCGTCGATCCGTTGGTCGTTCTTCGCCGTAACGACGACGGACTGCGGGAGGTTCCAATTTTCGGGAGTGAAGACCAGTTGTTGGCGATCGAGTTGAATTTCGTCGTCGCGGTCTAAACCGAGGTCGATCACGACGTCTTCCAGTGGCTGAGCGGTCAGGGCGACCGATAGCGAATCGGCGCGGCCCGATTCGCTGGCGACGAGGTTGGTTTTGGATAGCAGCAGCCCGGCGACATCGTCGCTGACGATGGTGCCGGTGGCGTGGTCGCGGGTCAGGATGACATCGGGCGTGGTCGTCAGCCGCAGTTCGAATTGTTCATCGTTTTCGATCAATGCATCGTCGATCAATTCGACCGAGACGATGGTGGAAAGGTCTCCGCTGGCTGTCAACGAAACCGGCACGCTCCACAACGAACGGTAATCGACGTCGGGAGCGGCGGTGCCACGGAGCGTGAGGGCTTGCAGTTCCGCTGTGCTACCGTCGGGCAGCGCGTGGCTCAATTGAGCGACAAAATCGAGGGTCCCGTCGGTTTCGTTTGCCGCCGCGTCGGAAAGATGTAGGCCGATCATCTCCACCGCGCCAGCGTCGACGCCATCGTCGCGATTGTCGATCCCTTGCAGATCGATCTGTCGCGCCACGCCTCGCGCGTCGACGGGGATGTTCTCGCTCGTGTCGCCATCGCGATCCAGGTCGTATCGATCGGCGGCGGTGCTGCCGCGACCGGCATCCAAGGCGGGGCTGTCTTGCAGCATGGGATGGATCTCGATCGCACCGCCATAAAATCCTAGCGGTGCCAGCAGGGGATCGATGACGTCGGATGTGTCCAAGTCACCCGCGGCATCGCTGGCGTTGCCGGGGCCGAAAACGTTGTAGCCGTCGCTGCGCAGACTGTTGGTTCGCGTGTCGCTTGCGCCGGTGACGTCGAGATTCGAATCGCCGTTGCCCGCGACGATCGACGATCGCAGTTCGGTGCGCGTGTTTTGTTCACCGCGCGAGACTAAGCCGTCGCCGAGACCAGCCGCTTGATTGTTGGTGATCGTGCTCGAATCGATCGACAACAGTCCGCCATCGTTGATCAGGCCGCCAGCCGCAACGGTTGCAGTGTTTCCGGAGATCGTCGTGCCGATGATCTGGCTGCCGTCACCGACGCCAAAGCGGCTGCTCAGATAGACGCCGCCTCCTTGCTGATCGGAGTGATTTCGCGCGATCGTGGAATGGAGAATCGTCAATTGGCTCTGGTCCACCGCGACGGCGCCACCGGAGCCGGCGGCGGTGTTGTCGTTCAACGAACTGCGGACGATCGTCAATTCGGCGCCGTCGGAGGCGTAGACCGCGGCTCCATCGCCAGCGGATTGATTGTCCGACAGATCGCTGTCGATGATGGTGATCCGGCCGCCGGTCGCAGAGATCGCACCGCCGGGACCGTCGGCGACATTGTCTGTGATCGCCGAGCGTTCGATATGCAATTCGCCGGAGGACTCAAAAAGGATCGCGGCCCCCGCTTCGCCTGGTTCGGTCTGTCCACCGGTTAGGTTGAGATCGGTTAGGGCGAGGTCGACGCTTTCCACATCGAAGATCCGCGATCGTTCGGCCGCGTCGATCGTGAGCGCTCCCGAGGCGGGACCGTTGATCGTCGTCGAACGCCGGATTGGGAGCGAGCCGAGCGTTAGATCGATCGTTTCGCCGGCAAGCGAATCGGCGATCTGAATCGCAGTGCTGCCGCCGAATTGGTTTGTGTATTCGATCGCTTCTCGCAAGCTGATGTCGCCGACACTCAGATCGCCATCGCTCTCATCGACCAGCGTATCGACGATCGGTTGGAAGTCATCGGGGACAAAGATCAGCGAATAATCTTCCACCTCGCCATCGGCCGCCATGCCTGCAGGTGTCAGGCTGCCCGCGGTGCTGACGCGAAATCGGAAGTGTGCGGGGCCGGGCGTGAAGTCGTCGGGAAGCGGCAATTCGATGATCGTCGATCCGTCGGCAACGCCTAGGTTCATGCTGACCGCAAACTGTTCCCCCGCGTCGTCCCAACTGCCGTTGCGATTCCAATCGACCCAGGCATCGAGATAGTTCCCCGTGGCGGCGGCGTTCTGCAGATCGATGGCGATCGTCAACGGATCGCCGATCGATTGGTAGCGGCCGCCGATGAAGGCGACGCCATCTTCGTCGTCGATAAAGGCTTGGTCGCCACGCGACAGACCTTCGGGCTGGCCATCGCGCTCGCTGTCGACGGTCGCGCCCAGTCGCGGGCCAGCGACCACGTGGTAGGCACCGTTGTCGGCGGCGAGGGTTGGGTAGCTGGAATCGAAGCCGGTCAGATCGCTTGTCGGCGCATCGCCAAAGTCGAAGGCGACTTCGACCGCACCGATGTCGACGCCGGTTCCCATCGCGCGGGAATTGCCGAGTTGATCGACGGCTGGAATGTCGCCGCCAATGGAAGCTTGGCTGTCGATGGCGGGACTGCCCGGCAACAGGCTGTGAGTAAACGTGGTTCGGTCCAACGCATCGACCAGCGGGTCGACGTTGGTCTGGTCGGTGTCAGCGCTGAACCAATCTGCCGCCGAATCGTGTGAGAGGTTGTTTCCCAGAGAGGTGATCGTCGCGCTGCCACCTCCCATTTCGAAGGTCCCCAGCGTGTTAAAGCTGTTGCCGGAAAACAGATTCGCTTCGGTTGTCGCCACGGCGTCGGCGCCATCGGCGACGACACGAATCGCCCGCGCGTCGTTGTCGACAAAACTGGAGCTGGTGATCTGAAACGATTGCCCCGCGGTCGTGGCGACAACGGAAACTGCGGCGGCAGTTCCGTTGGCTTCGTTGTTCGAGAAGGTGCTGTTGGTGATCGAGCCGTCGCCGTCGATCCGCAAGATCGCAGCGCCATCGCTGGCGGTCGTTGCCGTCTGGCCAGTCGCCGTGTTGTTGACAAACGAAGTGTTTACGACGGTCAGCAGCCCGCCTTCGGCATAGACGCCGCCGCCTCCTTGGGCTCGACTGTTGCGAATCACGAGATCCTGCAGCAGCAACGTGTCGCTAGTTCCCTGGTCGCTGCTGATGCCGGATTCAAAGTGGACCGCGCCGCCGGGGCCAATCAAGGCGCGGCCGTTGGCAAGCGTGAGGTCCTGCAGGACAAAGTCTTGGCCGCCGTCCCCTTCGAATTGGAAAACCTGTTTGGTGCCGCGGCCACTGAGCGTCAGTTGGTCGGCGCCGGGACCGGCGATGGTGATCGAGTCGGTGACCGTGAGGACCTGCGTCAGTTCGAGCGTCTCGCCACTCAGCTCCGGTGCAAACGTGATCGTGTCGTGACCGGGATTCGCGTTCGCTTCCTGAATCGCATCGCGGAGCGTGCAGGAACTTTCGCTGCATGCCCGCCCGTCGACGTCATCGATTCGGGTAACGTGGAAGGTTGTCAGCAGACGTCGCAATTCGAGCGACTCCAGTCTCAAGCGTCGATGCCGAGCGCTGGCGGATAGGCGAGAAGGATTGGTTTTTCGTGAATGCCTCAAAATTTCCACTCGTCAATGCAGTCGAACTAACGCGGCGGGCAGACACTCTGCCAGACCGATCTAGTTTGATTGACGCAGCCGACGATGCCTAACAATTCGCCGCAAATTTGCCGTTACAACCCGGCGGAACTGTCGTAACCCGGACTGTCGTGTGCGGAAAAAATCGATCTCTAGCGAATGCGTAGCGACCGGAGAGGCCCAAGTTGGGATTAGGCTCGCGATTCGAGGAAGGTTTGCAGGGCGAGGCGATTCGATTCGAAGGCCATGTTTTCGAGGTGTTCTGGCCCGAGGTCGCAGAACGAGGTCGATTGCACTTCGCTCGGTTCGGCTTCCAAAGCCGCCAGGTCGACGATTTGGCAGGTGTAGAAGAGATCGACGACTGGAATGATCAAGCCGCGATATTCGTAGCTGTTGGTGTAGGAGGTGAGGTATTGGAACGATTCGACATTCAGCCGCACCTCTTCCTTAATTTCGCGGATCAACGCCATTTCCCCGGTCTCGCCGCTGTCGACAAAACCGCCGGGCAGGCCCCACTTTCCCTTGCCCGGATCGCGGGCGCGGCGAAGCAGGAGCACCCGCCCCTGAGCGTCGGTGACAATTCCTCCGACGGCCACCGTGGGGCCAAAATGATACGTGTATTGGCAAGCGGAGCATTGGAACGGATCCTTGCCGATCGCAGTCGCCGCGGCTCCGCACCGCGGACAAAAATGGAAGGTTTGCGGTATCGGAAGGTTCATCAAATGCTCGGCAGTAGAGGTCGGCGGTCGGTTCCCAACCGATGGTACGAGAAACCGAGTGCGGTTTGAATCCGTGCGGCGGAGACAACTGCGGCTCTTTTGCGATTTGATCGAACCGCTTATCCTTTGTGCGTCGCAGTTTTAACCTTTATTGCATCGAAGAGCATTTATGGAAGCTGGTATTGTTGGCTTGCCGAACGTCGGAAAAAGCACGTTGTTCAACGCGTTGACGAGTTCACAAGCGGCCCAAAGCGAAAATTATCCGTTTTGCACGATCGAACCCAACGAAGGAATTGTCAACGTTCCCGACGGGCGATTGCAGACGATCACCGATTTGATCCACACCAAAAAGATCATTCCTGCAGCGCTCAAGCTGGTCGATATCGCGGGAATTGTCAAAGGTGCCAGCGAGGGCGAGGGCTTGGGGAATAAGTTCCTCAGCCACATCCGCCAGGTCGATGCGATCATCCAAGTCGTCCGCTGCTTCGAAGATCCCGACGTGACCCACGTCGCTGGCAACGTCGATCCGATGGCTGATATCGATACGATCGAGACCGAATTGATCCTCGCCGATATCCAGACTTTGGAAAATGCGTTGCCAAAGGCCGAGCGGACCGCGCGGACCGGCGACAAAGAAGCCAAGCTGTTGGTCGCCACGATCAATAAGCATCTGGAGCACATCACCAAAGAATTGCCGCTGCGTACGCTGTCGCTAACCGAAGCGGAAGCCAAGGTGGTCAGCAGTTTCGGACTGATGACAGCCAAGCCGATCCTGTACGTTGCCAACGTCGATGAAAACGACGTCAACGGCGAAAACGATCTGGTCGCCAAGGTCCGCGAGCACGCCAAGCAAAGCGGTGCGGGGGTCGTGCCTGTCTGTGCCAAGGTGGAAGCGGAAGTTGCCGAGCTGGAGCCGGAAGATCGGGCGGAATTCTTGGACGCTGTCGGTTTGACCGAGCCGGCGCTGGAAAAACTGGCCCGCGAAGCCTACCGAACACTTGGCCTGCACAGCTATTTCACCGCGGGTGAGAAAGAGGTTCGGGCGTGGACAATTCCCGTCGGAGCGACCGCACCGCAAGCTGCCGGAGTGATCCACAGCGATTTCGAACGCGGCTTTATCCGCGCGGAAGTCTATTCGGTCGAAGATCTCGTCGAGCACAAGAGCGAGAAGGAGATCCGTAACGCGGGCAAGTTGCGTGTCGAAGGGAAGGGATACGTCATGAATGATGGCGACGTCGTCCACTTCTTGTTCAACGTTTAATCAGCTGCCAGCGTCCGTTGCGACGCCCAGTTAACCGTGATGTTCGGGTTGTGTCGGCTGCGCTGAGTCTGTGTTTCGCGACTATTAAAAGTGACCTTGGATCGAGACGCTTGCCGACCAAGGTGGAGGGCGTTGAGCGCGGATCACTTCAGCAGTTAGATGGACGAACATGGATTATCGACGTGCCGGCAACGATGTGATGGAAACCGAAGTGTTGACAGCATCGCCAGCAAAACTGAGACGCATGACGGTTGAGTTTGCGTTGCGAAACGTGAACCAAGCGATCGAGCAAGCCGCGGCAAACGGCGGGGTTCAGAAGTCCGAAGCGACCCTGAATCTACGCGACGCGCTGACGGAACTGTTGGGTGGGATTCGTCCGTCGGAGGAATCGCTTTCCAAGCAGGTTGCCGACATGTACGTCTTCCTGTTGCAGTGGCTGACGGCTGCGGAGCTTGACGGCGATCGCGAGAAACTTGTCGATATCGGCCGCGTCTTGGAGATCGAACTGGATACTTGGAACCAGGTCGTGACGACCACGATCTCCGAATCGAGTTATCGGTCGGCTGGCGGCGACGACGATTCGCTCGATTCGATCTGCTTCGATGCCTAGCCAAAGCGATGGTGTACGCTACCCCAGGTAGGCATCGACGCAAGTGCTTCGGATGCTAGCCCCGCCGCGTCGATCCACATCTCGTGCAGCAGCAGTTGAGCGTCGACATCGGGGTTCTGCAGGATGCCCAGCAACAGGTGTTCGGGCTCCGCTTTCTGGTATCCCATCCGCGTCGCTTCGGCGATCCCATCGAGCACGCATTGCCGCGCCGCTTGCGAGACGGGCAAGTGGTTGTTGGTCTCGTGCAGCCGCGTGGATGCCAGCCGCAGTTTCTCACTGACGGTGCACAGGTCGTCGAGCGTTAGGCCCAGGTTCGCAAGCCAGCTGGCCCCCGAATACTCCGCTTCGGCGGCGAGCCCGATCAGCAGATAGTTGCTGCTGACCATCCCGTCGCCGGTCTCCGCAGCTTCGTCGACAGCAAACCGCAACGCGCGTCGCGAACGGTGGCTCAGCCGCTTCAAGACCGAGATCGGTTGGGCCTCGAGATCCAGTGCGGGTGCTGTGCGAGCGTCGCTTGCCGCCTGAGTATCGGAACTCGAAACTGCAAACATCGCCGTGCCGAGGGCGGACGCTTGGAAGAACCGTCGTCGAGAATGGGCCATGGGATAACCTTTGAGAGAGGAACCAAACAGGTACGGCGAATTCTATGCAGGGCGATCCGGCGGGCAAGCGTTTCAATCGCCAAGTCGCCTTCTTTTATCGGCTGTAGCGACGCGATTGACCTTGGTATGCGTGGGATCTTCAGCGTCGTGGCAAAGCTTGCAGCGAGCCAAATGAAGCGATTGGCGACGGTTTGGCGGCGACGGTTCGTGGTGCTGCGTGAGCCGGTCGCAAGCCGTCCGATCTGCGTCGCCGCAGGCCGGCCGATAGGCGCATAAAAAACGCGATGCTTGTCAGTCGACAAGCATCGCGATGCGATGAATCAATCGAGCTCTCGAGACCTATTGCAGGATCTTGCTCAGGTTGGCGACAACAGCGTCGACGTCCAGGTCTTGGGCGTTGGCGACAGCGTAGCTAGCCTTGACTTGAGCGTTGCCAGCCATGACGACGGTAACTTCCGCTTTGGAGTTGATGCCGTAGTTGTCGGGACCGTTTTCGAATTCGTTAGGAACAACAAAAGGAATGTTCGACGCCTTGGACTTCGAAGCCAAGTCTTTTGCCGAATCGGACAAATCTTCCTTGCTGTCGCCCATCAGGTTAACAAACGCCTTCAGTTGAGCGTCTTCGTTCTTGCTGATTGCAGCGTCCAACTTTTTCACCAAATCGACAACTTTGTCGTTGGTCGAGCGAGTGAAGACCATTACCTGTGGACGCGAACCGTTCTTGCAGCGGTAGCACAGGTTCTTGCCTTCTTCTACACCGTCGTCAGTCGCACCGGCGCACTTGGTCACGTAGAACGCACCGATCCGATCGCCTTCTTGGGGACCGCTGGTTAGCGCGTCTTTAGCCGAGACCGATCCAACAAAAGCCAATGCAATTGCGAGACTAAGGAGGGAAACATTCTTCATCGAGATATCCTTCATCGGAAAGGGATAGTTTGTCCATGCGACATCGCATGAACCGGTGGGAGGTTCTGATCGGCCAGCCAGTTGATTGCGGTTGCCAATCGGGATTTGCCACCTGCTGGAATTAGGCCTCATATACTGGCAAACATGTTACGCAACCGTTCAGCCGCGGACAATCATTAATTCTCTCCGCCAGCTTTTTACGAACGAGTTTCCAATATGTTCAGTGAGCTATCACACACAACGTTCTGCGAGGTGAGCTTCCGTACAGATACTTTGGCTGCTCCGTTGGAGGAAAACCGGTGGGTTTGCAGCGTCCGGATTCCGCGGGGCAGCGATCGCTGGCGTCGCGATCAAAACTGTCTCTGTTCGGTCGGGATGCTGCGACGGGCGTGGACTTGGGCGCTGTTGCGGTCGCAAGGGCGTGCGTCGCGACTGTGTTTGTGATGGCAAAATCGCGATGCGGGCGGGGGGCATGCTACCCGCCTTGTTCTGAATGCTATGAAAACGCGAAAATCATTCCGATCGGCTTCGAGACGCCAGCAATTACACCGCGGTCGGGAAGATCGAACATCGCATCACCCGTTTTTCCGAGAGACACTTTTGTATTTGAAATTGTGATGCGAACCTAACATCCATTCACCGACAGGCGAAATAATGCAGTATCGACAATTAGGGCATCTGGGCCCTCGAGTTTCCGAGATCGGATTCGGTGGCTGGGCGCTAGGTGGTCAGTGGGGAGCACAAGACGATGCGGATTCGATTGCCGCGCTGAATCGAGCGATCGATTTGGGTGTCAACTTTATCGACACCGCAGCCGGATATGGCGATGGCCGCAGCGAGCGCTTGATCGCAGAAGTTGCCAAGCAGCGCAGCGAACAGCTGTTTATCGCCACCAAGACACCGCCGGCCGATGGTCCCTGGCCGCCGTCCCCCTATTGCGCGTGGCAGGATCGTTATAGTGCCAACTACTTGCGCGAGAATATCGAACAGCGTTTGCGGAATCTGCAAGTCGAACGCATCGACTTATTGCAACTGCATACATGGACACGCGCTTGGAATGACGACCCGCAGCCTTTGTTGGTGCTGCGCAAATTGCGCGAGGAAGGCAAGATCGGCATGATTGGGATCAGCACACCCGAACAGGATCAGAATTGTGTGATCCAGTTGATGCGGGACGGGCTGGTCGATTGCGTTCAGGTGATCTTCAATCTATTCGACCAGGAACCAGCGGCGCAGCTATTACCCGTTGCTGAGGAGACGGGGACTGGCGTCATCGTTCGGGTTGCCCTAGACGAAGGGATGCTCGCCGGTAAGTTCACTGCCGAGCATCGGTTTGCCGACGACGATTTTCGCCAGCAATATTTTGCTGGCGATCGCTTGCCGCGTAGTGTCGATCGGGTCGCTGAGATTGCGAACGATATGCACCGCTTTGGGCTTCAAGACTACAGCGTCGCCGATCTCGCGATCAAGTTTGCACTCTCTGCTTCGGGCGTCGGTAGCGTGATCACCGGTATCCGATCTGCCGAACAGGCCGAACTCAACGCCGCAGTCAGCGACAAGCTGGCGGTCCCCGATACTCTGTTACATCTGCTGCGGCGACACAACTGGCGACGCGGCGTCTGGTATGCCGGCAAATAGCCGATGCAAGCGAGTCCCGTTCGAGCGGCTTCGACGGGGTGTTATCGGTTCGGCCGAACTTCGCTCGGCTTGCATCGCTATCGATAGCTGCCGGTTACTTTAAGGCTTAGCCTCGATCATTTTTGTGATCACGTCGCGAATTTCCATTTGCGGGCCCATCAGGATCTTGGCGACGTTTCCGTCGGCATCCACGATGGCTGCAAAAGGAAAGGATGCCAATCCCAGTTGCGTGGCTAGCGGGTCGCGAACGCCTTGGCTGGCTCGGTCGGGGTTGCGGACGTTGGGGAACGTCGACCGGAAGCGACGGCGGAACTCTGCCAATTCCTCGTCCGAATCGTCGAGATTGACGCCGAGAATCTTGACCTTCCCTTCGAACTCTTTTTCCAACTCCTGCAGCCCAGGAATGATCTGCAGCGACTCGGGACGCGATGTCGTCCAGAATGGCATCAAGACGATCGAGCCGCGGAAGGCGTTCCAATCGAGCTCTCCGCCGGCGAGATCCGGGTACTGGATATCCAGCGGTTGGCCGATCGCTTCGCGACGGTTGTCGCTTGCCGCGAGGAACGCTTCGGCTTCGGCAGCGATCTCCGGAGCCACGTTTTCCGAACCGATAAAGGTCTTGCGGATCGCGTCGTAGATCACTTTCACAACATCGGGATTCGCTGACCCCTCGGAACTCAACGCCAATCCAGCGAGGTATTGGAATGTCGAAACATCGATCGGTTGGGCGACCAGTTCGTCGATCGCCGCCTGCCACTGCTCAGCTCCGGCAGCCTCTTCGCCGCCGAGGTTGGCGTGCAGTTTGTCCAAGTTGTCGAATTTCGCCGCCGCTGCCATCATCTTCGCAGATCCGGCGATTTGAGGATCGGAATGGTTGGCGAACTTGCTGGCAATCGCATCGCGAACCGCTCTCGCTGCATCGTTGTAGTCGTACTGGCTGAGCACACCAAAGCTCTGCTGCAACGCATAAAACGCGGGCATCCCCAGCTCGCGATCGGAAGCTTGGAATTCTCCGACGAGCGCTAACAATTGATCTGTCGATTTCGATTGGCCGGTGCGAATCTTGTCCAGTTCAAAACCCAACCGCACGACGCGGCTGTCGTTGACCAGGTCGGGATCGTCGCTGGCGGCGAGCTCCGTCGCGTAGGCTTCCAGCTGTTCCGCAGCGGCTACGTCCTGCAGTCCGGCCAACTGGCTGAGGGCTTCGAGTTTGGTCCGTCGCGCGACGGTCAGCGTCGCCGGTTGGATGTCTGGGAGCGCGATCGCGTGTTCTGCGGCCGCCAGCTTTTCGGCACTGATCCGCTTCGCCTCTGCGATCTGAGCGGCTTGCGTCGTGAACGCCGACTGGCCACTCATCAGTTGCCGCAACGCGTCGTTGGTCTTCTCGAAATAAGCCAACGTCGTTTCCAGCGACGCATCGTCGGCCAGCGGAGCTAAACCGGTAGGCGCCGGATCCGAGGCGTCGAGCATGCCGTCGACGGCGGGAGCGGCTGTGGGATCGCTGGTGGGCGAGGCGGGCGAAGGGGCGTTTGCCGTCATCGGGGCAGCTGACGGAGCGTCCGGAGCTGGAGCGGCGGATGTTTCGTCGCCCGAATCCGCTGCTTGGTATTTGGTCCCCTTCGACGTGACGTCGTCGGTCTTCGACGAACAGCCCGACAACAAGCTGACGCCTACGATAGTGATTATCAGTCGACGGGTCATGGTCGACCCTCCTGAATGTTAGAGTTCTTGATGACGGAATGCAGCCGATGCCCAAACGACCCAGCTGGCGATCAGTATATCCGCGTTCCAACGGCATTGCCCAGGGCAATGCCCGCGAGTCGTCCTGGCGAACTGACGGATCGTTTGGAGTGCACTTGCTGTGGAACAGCAGATCAACAAAATAGAAGGCTTGAGTTCATTCCGGTCTTCCCCGTTTCGCAATACCGATTCACCACTATGTTTGCACTGCAAAACAACATCTGCTGGTCCCGCGTCGGTCCTCTTGCATTGCTCGCCAGCTTGCTGCTGCCCGCCATCGGTGCCGGGCAAGATGAAATCCAGACTCAGCTGGGGGCAGAACCGGGGCCGTATTTTGTGGGGCTGCCGGTCACGATCCAGTTGACCGCCACCGGTTTATCCGACCGCGGCACGCCGGAGGTCGAAGTCGAAAGCGATAGCGACGCGCTGCGTTGGACTTTGGTTGCCACCAACCCGACGTCGATTCGGTTCAACAACAATGGCCGGATCTCGTCGCAATCGAAATACGATTTCATCTTTCGGTTCACCGCCAGTAAAGCGGGCCAATGGGAGATCGGCCCGTTTGTGATCACCGATGGTTCGATCGAGAAACGCGTCGACGCGGTAAAGGTGACGTTCGAAGAGGTCCCCACCACCGACAACATGCAGATCCATCTGCGCGTTCCCGAGGGGCCGTTTTTTCCCGAGCAGCGTGTGCCGGTCGAAATCGAGTGGTGGTATGCGGGCGATCTGGCTAACACCGGCGTTTCCATCTCGTCGCCACTGTTCGACACCTTCAAGTTCGAAGATGAGAAGCCGACCAACGTCCGCGAGGCGCTGCTGCCGATCGATACCGCCGAGGGGAGTGTCGATTTGCAGGCTACCGTCCGCGAGGAGTTGGTCGACGGAAAGCGATTTCGTGTGTTCCGCGCCAAGCGGACGATGATTCCCGATCGTATCGGCACCTTTGCGATCGATCCGATCCAGGTCACGATTCGCCATCGCGTGTTGGGACGCCGCCAGCGGCGCGATGATACCGGGTTTGGATTTGGCTTTTTTGATCGCGTCGAAGAGTACGTGAAAAGTGTCGAGGCGTTTCGAGCGGTTGGCGAACCGATGACGATCGTGATCGGCGGCTTTCCCAAAGCCGATCAGCCCGAGAGTTTCGCCGGCGCGGTGGGGAAAGGATTTTCGATCGCTGTGACGGCGGATCGAACCGTTGTTCGCGTGGGCGATCCGATTCGATTGAACGTGACGCTGCGTGGCAGCGGGAATCTCAAGGGGGCCAGTTTGCCGCCGCTGTCGGCCGATGGTGGAATGGATCCCGAGCGGTTTCGCTTGCCCAGTGGAGACATCCCCGGGAAGTTGGGAAAAGATGAGAAGACGTTTTCGGTGTCCGTCCGAGTCGAAGACGAATCGGTTAGCGAGATTCCCTCGATCGCATATTCCTGGTTCGATACCGATGCTAAACAGTACCGCACCGCTCGATCGGCACCGATCGCACTGCGGGTGATGCCCGCCGATATGATCTCCGCGGACGACGTCGTATCAGCTGGTCCAGGCCCTTCCAGCGACCCGCCGCCCGCTGGCGATGAACCCTCGTCCGCGGCGGGCCAGCCGCGCAAGCGATTCTCGTTGAGCGGTGCGGACCTAGCTATCGAATCGAATCCGGCGGCGATGCTCTCTACCTCAAGCCGGTCGGTATCACCTGTTGTTGTCCAAACGACAGCTTATTTGGCCGGGATCGCGATCGTGATGTTGGCTTTGGTCGATCGCCGCCGCAGCCAAGCCGATCCCGCTGTCGTCGCGCGGCGGAAGGTTGCGGTGGAGCAAGCTGCGGCGATCGCTGCTGCTGCGGGCAAGCCTCAACGCCAGGGGGCGAACGAGGTTGCCGCTGCTCTCCGCAGCCTGCTCGCTTCGCAGCCGGGCGTCGAACGTTCGAGTACCGAAGCTTTGATCGGAGAGTGTGAAGCGTTGGTCTATCAGCCGAGTTCTGCGGGAGACGAACCGTTGTCGCGAGAGATCATCGAACGGGCCCAACAGCTAGCCAACCGATTTCGCAAGGAAGCCCAATGAACCGTTTATTGAAAACCTTGCTTTGTATCGTCGCGCTGTCGCAAAGCGTCTGGGCCAACCCATCGAACAAGTCGCTGGAGCAGGCGATCGAA
This sequence comes from Rosistilla oblonga, assembly GCF_007751715.1. Lineage (NCBI taxonomy): Bacteria > Pseudomonadati > Planctomycetota > Planctomycetia > Pirellulales > Pirellulaceae > Rosistilla > Rosistilla oblonga. Next base: position 1,956,012 of record NZ_CP036292.1, read on the forward strand.
GCCTACAACGAGGGCTTCGCAGCGGTCGAGCGGGAGCAGCGATTGCGGCATTTTCGCCGCGCCGAACTGCTGTTCGCTCAGGTCGCCGAAGCGGGCGAGATTGAAAACGCCAGTCTGTATGTCAGTCTTGGAAATGCGGCTCTTGGGGCACAGCGAATCGGGCCGGCGATCGTCGCCTTTCGCCGCGCGTTGGCGATCGATCCCAGCAATCGGCAGGCTCGGCAAAACCTAGAGCACGCTCGAACTCTGCTTCCCGATTGGGTTCCGCGTCCCGAGGCGACGGCGACTAGCTTCGGTTCGCTTGTCGGCGCGCTGTTTGGTGAATCGGTAGCCCGGTCGGCCGATCAAATCTACCTACTCGCTTCGATCGCCTTCTTGGCCGCCGCGGTTCTGCTGGCGCTGGCGATTCGAACCGACCGCAAAGGGATCCGAAATCTTGCAGGAGTCTTGGCGTTGATCTGGATCGCGTTTCTGGGGACGGCGGTTTGGAAATCGTATCAACCGACCGCCGCGGTGGCAGTTGTGATCCTTCCCGATACAACCGCGCGAGCCGCCGATTCGATCAATTCTCCGTCGCGGTTGCCCGAACCACTTCCCAGCGGAACGGAGGTCCAGGTGATGGAAGATCGCAGCGATTGGCTGCGGGTGCGACTGTTCGATGGCCGCGATGCCTGGTTGCCTGCGTCGAGCGTAGCGCGGCTGGCCGGTTAGCTGACGCGTTGCCTGGGCTATCGATTTGGCCGCGCCGGATCGCTGGCGGCGGCGAGAATCAGTCGACGTAAAATCGATCCGTTCTAAACGTTCGATCGCTTGCTGCGAGAGCCTTTCTTGGAACCGCGTTCCAGCTGTCGCGATAGGCTTCTCAGGTGCGTCGCGGCGGCTTCGGGTAGAACCGGATTGATGTAGCAGTCCGAGCCCCATTCGAAGCCCGCCAATTTCGTAACTCTTGGGAAAATCTCCATCCACCAATGGAACGCCGCCGTATCGTGGAAGGCGGTGGGGCGGGTATGGATGATGAAATTGTAAGCCGCTGGTGAGAGGATGCTTTCGACCAGTTTCAGCAGCTTGCGAACCAGGACCGCCAGGTCGACCAGCTGCGTATGTTCGATCGCTTCAAACGAATCCTGGTGTTGGCGAGGAATCAAACGCATCAGGTAGGGGACGCGACTGGCAAATGGGCAGAGGGCGACAAAGTGGTCGGTCGTCGCGATGATCCGCTTGCCGCTGATCTGTTCTTCGCCCGACATGCTGCAGACCATGCACTGTCCGGTGCTGCCATGGTGTTCTCCCAGTCGAGACATCAGGGCGCTGATCGATCCTGGCATCACGCTGGTCGCGATCAATTGGCTGTGCGTGTGTCGCAGCGACGCTCCGGCGGCAGCCCCAACGTTTTTGAACAGGATGTGGTAGTCGACGTCCGGTCGTTCCCGCCAGTAACGCATGCGGTTCAGGTACGCCGAAAAAACATCGATCACGCGGGATTCGCTGAGTTCGGTAAGGCTGTGGACATGCAGCGGCGATTCGATGAAGACCTCGTGCCCGCCGGTCAAGGCAAACGCTTCGAACGCGTGGCTTTGCAGCATCGCTTCTTCGGAGACCTTGCCGTTGCACGCTTCCACGGCGGGATAACGATTGGGCACAACGCGGACCGACCAGCTTTCGGGGTCGTCTTCGTCGTCGAGGATCGTCAGCGTTGGATCGGGAGTCAGTTGCTCGTTGCCCGCGCAAAACGGACACGCGATGACGGTGCTGCCAGATAACTGGGCTTCGACCAATTCATCGGGGCGATGGTCCCGGTTGGGAGCAACGATCACCCAAGCATCGGTCAAAGGATCGCGTCGAACTTCGCTCATCAGTGCGCACCTGCATGGCGGAGTCCCTTCCATACACGAACATGCCGAGGCAACAGGAGAGGAGAGCTTCGCATGCTGCCCAACCTCGGCTCAAACCCCCATAGCTTACAGCATTTCACCCTTCGAGAGAAGATTCCCGGCACTTCAAACTGCTGGGAAATGGCGGATCGCGTCGGCTCGTGTCGATCGGGGAAGCCTTGCCAGACAGTTTGTACGGGGCGGTTCTGACCACGGCTGGCGATTTACGGCAGGACTGACGCCCAAGCGGGAATCGGCCGCGATCAGCCTCGGTTTGCTGCAAATCGTTTGCTTTAAGAAACGATCCCTTTATGCGCTTGCCCTTCGTTTTGGTCGACTCGCTCGGGACGTCCTTTGTGCATGTAGACGACCTTGGTGTGGTCGAGCCCCATCAAACGCATGATCGTGGCGTGGATGTCGTGGACGTGCAGTTTGTCTTCGATCGCAAACAGTCCCAATTCGTCGGTCGCCCCGATGGTTTGACCGCCGCGAACGCCACCGCCAGCCATCCACATCGTGAAGCCGGTCGGATTGTGATCGCGACCGTCACCCTTTTCGCTCATCGGTGTGCGTCCAAATTCGCCGCCCCAGACGACTAGCGTCTCGTCGAGCAGGCCGCGCTGTTTGAGATCTTTGATCAAACCGACGATTGGTTGATCGACCGCGTCGCACAATCGCGAGTGGTTGGCCTCCATCCTGGAGTGACTGTCCCATTTGCTGCCCGCACCATGATACAACTGGATGAACCGGACACCGCGTTCGGCCAATCGACGAGCCATCAAGCATTGCCGCCCGAAGGTCTTCGTCTCCTTGCGGTCCATGCCGTAGAGTTCCAAGGTTTCCTGCGGCTCATCGTCCAATTCGATCGCATCGGGAGCCGAGGATTGCATGCGATAGGCCAGTTCGTAGCTGCGGATTCGCGCTTCGAGATCGGTGTTGGATTCCCGCGATGCGTAGTGCTGCTGGTTCAACTGGTTTAGGAACGCCAGCTTCTGCAGCTGCCGCGCTTCGGAGATCCCCGCGGGGCGGTTCAAGTTGGCGATCGGTTGTTCTCCCGATTCGAACAACACGCCCTGGTAGGATGCTGGCATGAATCCGGCGCCCCAAGCCCGGACACCGTTGACGACCATCGACTTGGTGTCCTTGATGACGACAAAGCCTGGCAGGTCTTGGTTTTCGGTTCCCAGTCCGTACGAGACCCACGCGCCTAGCGATGGCCGCCCGCCGAAGACCGAACCGGTATTCATCTGCGACACGCCACCGGCGTGGTTGATACCGTCGGAGACGCACGACCGGATCACGCACAGATCGTCGGCGATCTCGCTGTGCTTGGGCAACCAATCGGAGATCCACAGGCCGCTTTCACCGTGCTGGGCCCACTTGCGTTTGGATTCCAGCAGCGGCGAATTGACTTCGCCCATCGCGGTGACCGGCTTGTCGAAGCTCTCGGGCAAGCTCTGCCCAGCCAGTTCGTTCAACAAAGGTTTGGGGTCGAACAGATCCAGATGGCTTGGACCGCCTTCCATGAACAGCCAGATCACGCTTTTCGCGCGGCCGAGGAAGTGAGGGATCTTTGCCGCGGCGGCCGACACGCTCCGCTGGGGCAGCAAAGCTTCGCCGCTGAGTGCTGAAAATGCCAAGGCACCAAATCCCGAACCCGCAGTCTGAAGAAACTTGCGACGCGAATTGGGATGAATGATGTTGTTGCAGCTCATCGAAGATACCAATCTTAAGGGACTTGGAGGGGGGCCCACGTTCTTTTTCGGTCGAGGGCGGGCCTAAGGTGCAGGAATGCAGCAGCGATCGATTCTTGCCGCTTAATCCTTACCTTAGGGGATAAATTGTTGCACGTCTGGGGCTCTGCGGCAACACTTAAACGCCGGCGAAGCGATGCCGAGCCAGCAGTTTCAGCGTCAAAATCGCCGTCCGCATCACCTTCATCTTGCTAACGCCCCCCTTTTGGTCGTATCGCAGGATCAGCGGCACTTCGGAAAAAACGCGTTTTCTCGAACGCAATTTCAAAAGAACGTCCGCCATGCAAGAGAATCCGGTTTCGCTGACCAAATTGTCGCCGAAGTGGGCGAATCCTTCTTGGATCGCTTCGGCGCGATAGGCGCGATATCCGGAGGTGTAGTCGCGGACGCCTTTGGTCGGAAAGATCAGCGAGAACAACATCCGCGCACCAACGCTTAAAAACAGCCGGTTCCACGGCACGCCGACGACTTGTGCGCCGTCGCGAAAACGCGATGCGATCACGATATCGCTTCCCTCTTTGATGCGGCGAACCATCGAATCGATCAAACCTGCCGGGTGCGTATTATCGGCATCCATCGTCAGGATCACATCGCGAGCCGTCGCCAGTTCGGCAGCTTCGCGCAAACCGTCCCTCAGCGTCGGCCCCAAGCCCATGTTTTCGGAGTGTTTGAGCAGATGAACCGGCATTTGGAATCCGTATTGGCCAGCCAGTTCCGCCGTCGCATCGACGCTTCCATCGTCGACAACGATCACTTCGTACGGCCATCCATTGTCGGCAAACGCTTCGCCCAGATTGTTCAGCAACGCCCCCAACGCTTGCTCTTCGTTGAATGCCGGCAGCACGACGTAGACCTTCGATTTGGGATACGAAGGCGGGGATAGCGGATTGCGCTGCCGTTGTTCCGCGAGCAGCGATTGCGGATCGGATTGAAGGTTCATTTGACGGCAGTCCTGGTTCTTTGACGCGGGGAAATGCGATTGGCCAAGCTCATCCCAGTCACGCGCATGCAACACCTATCAACCCATTGTAATGACAAAAGAGGAAGCGTCTTTCAAAAATTGCCCGCCAGCGACATTTCTACCGGTTGGAAAAGGGGGGCTCGATCTCCCCAGCGAGCGTTTGGGAACGCGTCGTCAGTTGCCGCGTGGCGGCTGATCGCTTGAATTGCACCAGTGATCGGCTCTGAACACTGGTTATCGCTATGTATTTGTTGCGATTGCGTTTGTGTTAGAATTCGCTTGATCGGCATCCGTTTGGAGTTGTGTCACGCGACGAAAGAGGTGGGGCTTGTGGTTCGATTTATCGATGCGCTTCGGGAAGATGGCACAGAAGTGCATCCCCGATCGTTGCTGGGGAGAGTGACATCGTCCTAGCGCGTTTTCGAAAGCGGCCAGAACCGCTTGGCGTCGGATAAGGGGCAACGTCTGAAGGGGAAGCAGGAAATGCACGATAACAAGACATTGTTTGTCGCCCTTCAGGAAGGTGCAAACCGCAACGTCGTGAATCGGGCTTTTATCATTCCCCACCAGGACGAATCACTCGATATCTACGACGTGTTGATTCTCGATGAGAGCCATCGCAACAACGGGCAAGCGGCGGTCGCGGCGATCCTGCAGCACGATTTGACGACCTACGCGGCGATCATTCTCGATTCGGGTTTCCCATCGGGGACAGCTGAAAGCTTGTTGGCTCAATTGAGCGACGACACCTCTTGTCTGGTGGCGACAAGTCGTGCCGATATCAAGACGACGTTCGAAGATCTTTCTCAAGAGGCGTTGGCCAGCGATCCGCAATCGAGTCCAACCGATCTGTTGAAAGAGATGTATGCGATGTTGAGTTCGGGCGTCGAACCCGAACAGCGGCAATCGCAGCGAGAGCGGTTGGAATCGATCGGCCTGGCGGTCGCATCGGTCGCACACGAGACCCGCAATGCACTGCAGCGGATTCAGGTTCATCTCGACTTGTTGCGTATGAACGAAGGGGATGCGCTGCAACGGATGAACGATCTGACGTCGATCGAACAAGCGAATCGGTGCCTGTGGACGCTGTTCAATGAATTGCAGGATTTTAGTGCGCCGCTGCAGCTGCAATGCGAATCGGTGTCGGTTCGCGGTTTGGTTGATAGCAGTTGGGAGAGCCTGCGGGGGCGCGAAGGTTGGGACCGGGCCGAATTAAAACTCGACATCCCCAACGTCTGTGCGACGGTCGATCCGATCCGCATCGAACAGGTCCTGCGGAATCTGATGGAGAACGCGATCGATGCTTGCGACGACAAGGCAGCGATCGAGATCGCCGCTGCCAGCATCCAACTGAATGGACGGGAAGCTCTTCAAATCACGGTTCGCGATAACGGCAGCGGCATTCGGCCGGAGTTCCGGCAGAACGCCTTTGAGCCGTTTTACACGACAAAGTCGAGAGGATCGGGGTTGGGATTGCCGATCTGCAAGCGAATCGTCGAGGCCCACGGCGGTCGATTGGGGATCGACCCGAAGATTGTCGATGGGACCGCGTTTCTGATCGTGTTGCCTGTCGGTCGATCCGACACTTGCGACTGTTGAACGGATCGATCGAGATCGCCAAGCGGTTATTTGGAGGCTTTGGCTGGGATGCCGCGGACCACGACATCGTCCCACAGTCCCAGGTCGTCAAACGATCCGAGTCCGATCTGGCCAAACTGGAATTCGCGGTTATGCGTGACCATCTGCGGTTTGTCCATGTCGTCGAAATAGATCTCGATCAATCCATCGGCAACTCGGCGGACGACCTTCACTTGGTGCCAGGTGCCGTCCTTCCAAGGCGTTCCCGCGTTGGTCGATTCGCTGATCGCAACCCGCGGCGCGTCGTTGACGATGAAAATCTGATTGGCGTGCGGATCGGTCTCCTGCCCCAAGTGAACGTAATAAAAATTGGCAGGGTCTTGGTATCCGAAGAAGATGCACATGTCGCGATGCCCGCGGGAAGTCTGCAGCGTTTGCACCCGCGCTGTCAATTCAAAATCGCCGACGACGAGCTCCTTGATCAACGAGATGCTGTGCGGACTGCGATGCGGCGGTTGGTAATCGCTTTTGCCCAGCAGATGATAGGCGTTCGAACCGTCGGCTTGCTTGGTGACCTTCCACTTCGCGGCGTCGGTCGGTTGCCAGCGTTGGACGCCGTTTTCAAAGTCGTCTTGGAAAACGACTGGAAGTTCTTCGGCTTGAATCGACGAGACCGCAAGTCCGGTGTGGCTCAACAGTGCAGCGATGGTCAGTAGTTTGCAGGTGTTCCGAAAGACAGATTTCATCGAGTGGGTCCCGTTGGGTTGCTTGAGTTTGTAGAGGGCCGGGCCGGAGCGGTTCAGCGAGATGCTTCCGATCCGATCCGCGGAATCGTCCATGATCTTAATCCATCGAAGCGGGAAAGACACGTTTGGGCCCCAGTCCGCCGTCGCGCGAATGCAGGATCGCTCGCAAGCGTCCCGACTCGTCCAACGCCGCGATCTCCTGCGGATCGTTGATAAATCCCGGGCCCAACGCTCGGAATGGGATCATCCGACCGTTGATAATCTCTGTCACTTCGTCGTCGTCGAGGATCGTTTGCGGCATGTGCATGACGCCGCGCGCGGCGGGCTGCAAGGCGGCGCGAGCCGCTTCGGCGGTCAGATCGTCGATCGAGGTTGCGTCTTGGATTTTGAAAGGTCCGATCGCCGTGCGAGCCAGCGCCGTCATGATCGCTTCGGTTCCCAGGCTTTGAGCCAAGTCGCGTCCGATACTGCGGATGTAGGTTCCCGATCCGCAATCGATCTCCAAAACCAGTTCGGGGAACTCGTAGTGCAAAAGCGTGATCCGGTGGATCTGCACCGGCCGCTTGGGCAGATCTAACAAGTTGCCTTGGCGGGCCATTTTGTAGGCTCGCTTCCCCTCGACTTTGATCGCTGAATAAGCGGGCGGTCGCTGCAGAATTTCCCCCTGCATCTCGGCACAGGCTTGTTCCAGATCGATCCGCGACGGGGCTGGCAGTTCGGGGTGCTCGGTGACTTCGGTTTCGGAGTCGTCCGATGCGCTCGACATCCCTAATTCAAATGAAGCTAGGTAGCGTTTGGGGAGCAGGTGGAGATAGGGCACCAATCGCGATGCGCTTCCGATCGGCACCAATAAGACTCCGTGAGCCAGCGGGTCGAGCGTGCCAGCATGTCCGGCCTTGTTCGGCTTGACAGCGCGATAGACGCGATTGACAGCCGCCCGCGAAGTGATCCCCTTGGGTTTGTTGACGTTCAAAATTCCGAACATGAATCTATGGTTACCGCAGTCGAAGAGATTGCCAGCAGGACGCCTGAACATCCTGAATGAATTGGTTTAAGATGGTGGGTCGGCACGCGTCCGGCTCGTCCCGTTTGAGTCGCCGCGATCTCCTGCAATCGAGCTCTTTCCCAACAGAACCATGCCAGAATCCCAAGCGAAAGCCATCACCGCCGTAGGCCCGAACAGTGTAGCCGCCTTTGAGCGCGCGTGTCAGTTGATGCCCGGCGGGGTCAACAGCCCGGCCCGCGCTTTTGGTGCTGTCGGCGGAACGCCGTTGTTCATCGAATCGGCCAAGGGGCCCTATCTGTACGATGTCGATGGCCGTCGCTATTTGGACTACATCGGTTCCTGGGGCCCCATGATTTTGGGGCATCAGAATCCGGAAGTTGTCGCTGCGATTCAGGCAGCTATTTTGCGAGGGACCAGTTACGGGGCACCGACGGAAGCCGAGTCGGAGTTGGCCGAACGGATCATCGAAGCGGTTCCGAGCATCGACAAAGTGCGGCTCGTCAATTCGGGAACCGAAGCGACGATGAGCGCGATCCGCGTCGCTCGAGGTTACACCGGACGGGAGAAGATCGTCAAGTTCGCGGGCAACTACCACGGCCACGTCGACAGCCTGTTGGTCTCCGCCGGAAGCGCCGCGGCGACGCTGGGCGTTCCCGATTCGCCAGGTGTGACCAAGGGAGCCGGTGGCGACACGATCGTCCTGCCGCACAACGACCTGGCGGCGGTGGAAGCTGCGTTTGCCGCGCACCCCGGCCAGATCGCCGCGTTGATCTTGGAGCCGGTTGTCGGCAACATGGGATGTGTGCCACCGAACGACGGATATTTGCAAGGCCTCCGCGACATCACGGCGCGGGACGGATCGGTGTTGATCTTCGATGAGGTGATGACCGGCTTTCGAGTTGCCTTTGGCGGCGCTCAGCAACGCTACGGCGTGACGCCCGACATGACGACGCTGGGCAAGATCGTCGGCGGCGGGATGCCGCTTGGGGCCTACGGTGGCCGCCGCGAAATCATGGACCAAGTTTTGCCAGCGGGTAAGGTTTTCCAAGCTGGTACGCTCAGCGGCAACCCGGTCGCCGTGGCGGCTGGCAACGCGACGCTGAAGCGTTTGAAGGCTCAACCGCCTTACGAATACTTGGAAAAGATCGGCACGCAGTTGGCCACCGGCTTGGGACAGGCAGCCGAAGCGGCGGGGCTGCCGCATCAGGTTCAGCAGGTCGGCAGCATGTTGACGCTCTTCTTCAACGGTTCGCCCGTCACCAATTGGGAGCAATCCGACCGCAACGATCGTCAGCAGTACGCTGCATTTTTCTGGGGTCTGATTCGCCGCGGCGTTTATCCGCCGTGCAGCCAATTCGAAGCGATGTTCCTGTCGGAAACACACACCGAAGCGATGATCGACGAAACGATCGCGGCGGCGAAAGAAGTGTTGCAGGAAATCGCCGCGAGCGCTTAGCGATCGGCGTCGTCGCGGTTCGACTTGGTCCACCGCGTCGCTTTAATTTCCGGCAGCGAGGAATCGCTGCGGGCGAAGAACATCAGATGCTGCCACGGCAGTCCGTTGAACTCGCGGACCAGTTTCAAATCGTTGGCCGCGTATTCGCGTAAGATCTGCGTCTTGGACATCTTGTGCAAGCGTTTGATCGGCACCGTGGGATCTTCCATGCGGTATTCCAGCAATGCGATCACGCCGGTATCGGTCAGCGAGTTGCGAATCGATTTGAGCATCGGTTCGGGATGCGAGAACTCGTGATAGACGTCGACCAACAGCAGCAGGTCGATCTCTCCCTCGGGAAGATTCGGATCGTCGATTTCGCCAAGGATCGGGACGACGTTATCGTGTCCATCCTGCTGGGCTCTGGCTTTCAGTAGGTTCAGCATTTCGGGCTGGATGTCGACCGCCAAGACCTTTCCCGATTCGCCGATCTGGCGGGCCATCTTCAGCGTGTAGTAGCCGTTGCCGCAACCCAGATCGCATGCTGTCATCCCTTCACGCAGCTGCAATTGCTGCATCACCAGATCGGTGTTTTCCTCTTTGTTGCGATCGGGACGAATCAACCACGGGGCGCCGTGATACGACATCGTCTGGGCGATCACGCGTCCGAGATATTGAGTTGCCTGGCCGCTCGCTTGTTGAGCCGAAACAAACGCGGGGACGCAGATCAGCGAGGCTGCGAGGAACAAACGAAGGTTGGTCATGATGTTCACCCGCAAGTCCTTTGGTTGATAAAAAAAGTCGACGTGGCGAGCTGACCTGTGCAGGTTAGACCTGGCCTGTCGACAGCGATTCGAATTCGGGTTCGAACGCTGTCTCGAAGACAAAGACGTCGTCGAAGTCTTCGCGGCGATCCGAATCGCTCTTCCGCATCTGTTCGATCCGAATCAGATTGTAAACGATCTCGCCGAGGTCGCTGGTCGTGTAGATGCCCCAATCGTTGAGCACCAATTTGGCGAGGAAGCCGTATTGTTCCAGAGCATAGCGGCGGCAGGCTTCGCACAACTGTTGGCCCGTCAAATGCCGACTCTCTTCGTCGCTGAACGCCGGGTCGTCGCTGACTCGCAAGACATCGTGGGCATACGAAAGCGATTCGCGAACAAACTGATAGGCTTCAAATTTGAAGCGCTGGTCATGTTCCAACAGATCGGCAAATGCACGTATTCCAGTGTTCATAAATTCTCTTCTCCCTCCGCTTTGGAAGGCGTATCAAGATTCTTGGAGTTCTGCTTTTTCTTGCTCTTGGAGGACGATCGGTTGTCGCCGGCAGGTTTCTTTTGGACAACCGATAAGACGTCGGAAACGTCAATCAGTACTCGGCGATTATCCTCGGTCTGGACCAACAATTGTTGAGCCAAAATTTCTTGGAAGATCACCGTCGCTTTGCCATCGCGGGTGAGCACCTGGGCTCCCGGCGGTGGCAGCTCTCGCTGCATTTCTTCGTAGGTATCAAATTCGTACCGCAGGCAACACTTCAGTCGTCCGCAACGGCCCGAAATTTTTGACGGATCGAGCGTCGCTTTTTGCAGTTTGGCCATCCGCATCGAAACCGGTGGCATCGCCGAAAGGTGCGTGTTGCAGCAGACCGGTTTGCCGCAATCGCCATAGTCGGCAAGCAGCTTGGCTTCGTCGCGGACGCCGATCTGACGCATCTCGACCCGTGTCTGAAATTCCGATGCGAGGTCACGGACCAATTGGCGAAAGTCGACACGTTTGTCGGCCAAGTAATACACGACAACCCGCTCGCCGCCAAAGAGATGTTCGATGTCGACAAGTTTCATATCCAGACCGAGGCGGTGGATATGGCGTTTGCAAGCGTCGAACTCCTTGCGACCCTGGTCCGAGATGTGGCTGAGGTCGTTGACATCATCGCCGCTCAACGAGCGTAGGATCTGGCCACCGGGAGGGTTGGTCATGTGCGACAGCGTATGTTCGGTCGCTTCGACCAAGACCTCGCCGGTCTCCATTCCGCGGTCGGTCCGCACGATGACTTTCTCGCCGTAATGAAAGCTTGATTTCGAAGTCGCCACGTGTAGCGTGCGCAACGAACCGCATCGCACCACGTATTTCATGGGAGACGCTTTGGTTTCGTCGGTTGGGGTCGCAGTCGACATGGGGCGTGAACTCAAGCAATCATTGTCAGGTCAAAAAACTCGCAGTTGGGGCGTTGGCGGCTCCCACGCTACTTTTTCAATTCCGCGATATCTGGCGCGGTGTAACCCGACTTCCAGGATGGAACAAAGCTGGCAATCATGTGCTTCCGCGTCGCTGCCAGCAGCTTGCCGTCGGCAAATGCAACCGACCAGATCCCGCTGGGAACCTTGCCGATCTTTTCAAAGTTGTTTCCATCGCTTGTAAACATCGTACCATCCATCGATCCCACGGCTATCTGGGATGCGCCAGGATTGCAGTCGATCGCGGTGATCCAATCCGATGCCTGGCCCAACACGGTGGGTTCCGCTTCCCCATCGACTTCGATCCGCCGCAGCTTCCTGTCCGATCCGCCAGCAAACATTTGTTTGTCATTTGCAGAGAAGCAAACCGCCCAAATCGGTGCTTCGCCACAGGCAACTTTCTTGACCGTTTCTAGTCCCGCCAGCTTCAGCAGATGGACGCTTCCGGCACCATCTCCCGCTGCCAACAACTTTCCGTCAGCCGAGAAAGCAAGCGAATAAATCTGCTGGCCACCCAGCTCGACACTTTGGATGACTTCCCCTTTTGCGACGTCGTAAACGAACACTTTGCCCGCTTCGTTAGCCGCCACCAAAACGCTGCCGTCGGGAGCAAAGGCCAAGGCCCGCGTCCAGCGTTCGAAGACAGTTTCTTTCATCGTCAACTGCTCGCCTTCAAAACGATAAATGCCGAGGTTGCCCTTGTAATCTGTGCTAGCAACCGACGCGCCGTCGGGAGCCACTGCGACTGCCCAGACGCTAGCGGGATGCGTGTAGAGCGTCTCGCTGCCGGCGAGATCGGCGGGGTTTACCGCCACGACATTTGCTTCCCGCAACAGTAGCCCATCGGCGGCAGCCGCACAGACGCGGCCCGCGTTCGTCGAAACCGCTGTCACCCAGCGATGCGGCCAAGTCGGTTCCGACTTAGCCTCTGGCTTCGGTTCTGGCTTCGGTTCTGGCTTCGGTTCTGGCTTCGGTTCTGGCTTCGGTTCTGGCTTCGGTTCTGGCTTCGGTTCTGGCTTTGGTTCTGGCTTTGGTTCTGGCTTTGGTTCTGGCTTTGGTTCTGGCTTTGGTTCTGGCTTTGGTTCTGGCTTTGGTTCTGGCTTTGGTTCTGGCTTCGGTTCTGGCTTCGGTTCTGGCTTTGGTTCTGGCTTTGGTTCTGGCTTTGGTTCCGGCTTTGGTTCCGGCTTTGGTTCCGGCTTTGGTTCCGGCTTTGGTTCCGGCTTCGGTTCCGGCTTCGGTTCTGGTTTAGCTTCCGGTTTAGCTTCCGGTTTAGCTTCCGGTTTAGCTTCCGCGGCGGGGGGCTGTTCCTTGGCGGCAGGTTTTGTTGGTTCGTCGTCGGCGAACAACGGCGAGGCGAAGCTCAGCACGGCGGCGAGCGACAGGCTGGCGAACCAGTTGGTGCGGATCGTCTTGGCAAATGGATCTAACATGGGCAGGGAATCTCCAAAGTTGTCAATCAAGTTTTCGCATCGACCCGATTTTGGGGTAGCTGGTGCCGGGCGATCGGGAAGGATCGCGTCGAGACTCGCCGGTCGGGTCGGATAGCGGAGAGGTGGGCAGAACGAATTCGGTTTGTCGTTTTTGTAGCTGATGAGGGAGTCGGATTTGGGCAGGCTGTGATTTTATTACGCGTGAGATCCGCAAGCGAGCGATGTTGTTTCCCTCGCTCGCTTCATGCTCAACTTGGCGATACTGCTTCGGTAGCGGCTGAAAATTTCACCGCCACGCCAGCAAACTATTTGCAGTAGCTGAGCGCCATCAAAGCGTAGGCGGTGACCAGGTTGCGGTCCCCTTCGAGCCAGCGTTCGTTTTCACGGTTGACCCACGCGCCATCCTCGGCTTGCAGCGACAGCAGCGTTTCGGAAAGCTCCTGACGCCAATCGTGCTTTTGTCCGCTGGCATCTTCGATCGTCTTCAACTGCGTTGCGTCAAGCGCCTTAGCGAAGGTGTGGTAATAATAGAACAGCCCGGCGTTTCCCATGCCTGGATTCTGTTGCAGCGAGTAGGTTTTGCGGATGAAATCCATCGCAGCCTTCACGCGTTGATCGTCTTTGCTGACCCCGGCGTAGATCATGCTCTTCAGCCCCGCGTAGGTCATCGAACCATAACTGCGGAGGCCACCATCGGGCGTCTGCCCGGCTTGGCTCTGACCGCCCGCCGCCGAAGTGTAATAGAAACCGCCGTCGCCAACTTTTGCTGCGTGCGGAGTGTCGTTGTACTCCGATTCGAGGTTCTGGCAGCGCGAGACAAACTTCAACGCTTTTTGGATCGCCGGATCCTCTTCGCCCACGCCGACGCTGCGCAACGCGTCGAGGAAGAACTGGGTGTTGGAGAGGTCGGGGCGAGCGTGTTTGCCATAGCCCGCACCGCCATAGCCCGGGTCGGACGATTCGATTCCCTCTCCTTCGTCCCACTGGATTCCTCGCAGGAACGCTTCGGCTCGCTTCAGTCGTTGATCATATCGATGATCGCTGTTGGCCAACGCCAAAGCCTGCATCGCCAAGCTGGTTTCATAGTTCCGGTAGAGCGAGTCGTTGACGTAGATGCCGCCGGTATCTTGGAAGTGCTGCTCGAGAAACTTCAGCGATTTAACGATCGATGGGGAGGTCGCCATCGCCGGCCGATTCTGCAAAACCGCTGTGATGCATAAACTTGTCACACCCGTTCCAGTCTGCGGACTGTAGGCCCCGGTGTCGGATGCCGCCCCACGCGTCAGGAAATCGATGCCTCGCGCGATCGCTGCGTCGGTTTCCTGTTGCCGGTCGGCTGCGATGCTAGGAAGCGTCAATAAGGCAGCAAAACAACATAGCAACGGTCGTAGCATGAGAATCTTCCTGGGATCAACTTTTGTGGCTGGCTCGGTTCATTCGGCTCAAGAATTCGTCCGATGCTTCATTCTAGCAGCAAATGTTGAGGAAGTTAATCAATCGTCGATAGATCGACGGGGCTATTAAGTGTTTGTGTTTCGCCGAATTCGCCGGTCTGCAGCAGCGTCCGGTTGTCCAAAGGAGCCGGAAGCACGCGCGCTGCGGCAGGTGCCTTACATTAAATCAATGATTTGCCGAGGTTAGATCGACAGTTTGCCGGAACTGTCGCCAAAGCACAAAGTGACGCCAATCCCTGTTCCAAACAAATGCGAGGGGGCCGAGAGCACGATGGGCAGCAGACCTGAACAAACGCCGTTGAACGCTTCACACCGCGTCGACGATGCTCATCCCGATTTTCGCATGTCGCGACGGGGGATGGCCGCCGAACTGGATGCTGGCCAGAGGGATGCGGACCGGATGGATCATCTCTTGGAAGCTTTGCTGCCCAACCACGCGCGAGAATTGATCGACAAGCTGCAGTCGTGGAGCGAGGTGTTGGACCGCCGCGAAGCTGAACTCAACTCGCGAGTGGCGCTGTTCGAGCACCGCCAGCGGACGCATCGGATGCGAGAACAATCCCGGTCGTCGATGATGGAGGAACAGGAGCGTGCGCTGCAGCGTCAGCATCAAGCATTGCGAGACGATCTGCGGCGGTTTGCCGTTGGGAATATCCAAGTGCAGATGTGACGCGGCGCTCCAGGTCGGTCGCGCCAGAACAAATCGAACGGCGCGGACGGTATCGCGCCCCCCGAGATCGATGCCCGCGTAGAGCCGACTTTTAGAACAAGTCGCGCATCTGTCGCGTGAAGCTCTTCTTTTGTTCGTCGACAGCTTTGCCTTCGAGGTAGGCGACCCAAACCTGCGGATCCTCACCAAGTTCTTTACCGGTGCACTGCGCCAACGATTCGACGGCTGCGGTGCGGACGGCTGGGTTCCGCGATTTCAAGCTCGCCTTGAGTGCCTGAGCTGCTTCGGGGGACTGGTGTTTGCCAACCGCTGCAATCGCCGCCATCTTAACATCTTCGTTCGATTCGCTGCCGATCGTGGTTCCCAACAGTTCGGTCGATCGAGCTTCGTCGCGGACCGCCAAGACATCGCAGACCGCCATCCGGACCTTGATGCTTTCATCGGTCAATTGTTTCTCACACAGATCGAGCACGCGTTGGCTGCGGCAACCTGCGAGCGCGCGAATCGCCAGCGTCCGCATCTCTGGATTTTTGTCGTTTTCCAGAAGCGCTTCGATATGCGCGAGCCAATATTCTTGATCGGCATCGGACAGGCTGGGCATCGACGCAACCAGACGCTGCAGTTCCTCATGGCGCTGCGCATCGGTAGGCCCAAGTTTTTCATCGTCTGCCCATTGCGAACGATAAACCGGGTTGATCGTTTTTAAGGCAAACAGCGGTCCGTCGTGACATCCCGCTAGCAAAGCGCAGGTTGTCAGGATTGCCAAAGGGGTCAATCTGTGCATTCAAAAACTCCTGAATTTCACCGCGTGTACCATATGTGTATGCCGCGTATCCAGGTCAATCGGAATCGGCTTGCCGCTGTCATTAGAACTTGTACAGGAGGGTCGCTGTATAGTCGATATCTTGTGGTTCGAGCCCCAGTGGGGTGCTGTCATATCGATTGGTCGCGGCCAGTTTCAGGCTGAAGTTCTCCGAATCATCCAACAAAATTTCCCAGCCCGCATCGGTCACGACGCGGTAGTCGGAAAAGTCTGCGAAGGCGGGGAAGTAGTCGGCTTTGACGTAGATCTTGTTTCGTTTGTTGACCTGTTGTTTCAGATCCAAACCAAACAGCATTTCCGGTTTCCAGTCCTCATCGACCGAACCGATCTCCTGCGATGCACCGGCACCGATCCGAGTGATGAAGGTGACGTCGTCGGTCTTCGCCAGGAAGTAGGAGAGACCGCTGTTGACGTTCACGCGGGCGTCAAACGCTTTGAATTCGTCGTATTCGAGTCCACTCTTGATGAACGCCGAAAAGTCGGTTTCGGCGATCGCGCGATCCAAGTCGAAGTTCGCCCGGGCGTTATTCTGAGTATCGATACCGCCGCTGCTGGTTTTGCGGTAATTCAAATTCACACCCAAGTTATACAGATCGCTCTTCCGCGCCAGGTTGGCTCCGGCGGCGTAGCTGAGCGAGTTTGTATTGCCTTCGCTTCCGTTCAAACCAAACTCGACGCTGCTGTCCCAGCCATCGCGTGGAATCCAGACCCACGGATAGTGATACCAGCTGTATTCTTCTTCGATCTGTTCCATCTGTTCGGGCAGCGGAGTCATCATCGAGATGCCCAGATCGTCGCCAGCCGGTTCGGGTTCCGGTGCCGGTAGGGCTTCTTGCGATGCTCCCGATCCGACGACGCTTCCACCCTGATAACTCGGTGGGTCGTTCATCGGAACCGGTGGTGTGTAGTTCTGCGCCGGCGCGGTCAGATACTGATTCTGCGCATAGGTCGCGTTGTCGTTGGCCGTTTGATAATACGACGACTGGACCTGTTGAGGATTCGGCACACTGGCTGTCGTCGGCATCGAATAAGCGCTACCCGCCGCGGGGCCGCTCTGCCCGATCGACGGATATTGAGTGCTCTGCCCATCGACCGGTGGCAGGTAGGTCGGAGCGCTGTTGCCGTAGGCTCCCGGTTGATATCCGGAAGCTTGCAGCGGCTGGATCGTCGTTTGCGCACATGCACTCGATAACCCGTACGTCAGCCCTAGCGAACTGACGAGAATTAAACGAATTAGCGTGGGAGAAAACATCTCACTAGACTCCGGAAGATTTGTTCACCTGTTATCTATGTTCGGAGCGTATAGCAAACCGAGTTAACCGGAACAAAGAGCATTCTCGGAAAGAGCGGGAAAATCTTCACTTTTCCCCCAATCCGCGGTTTCCCAACCGGCCGGCATCTGCCGCGAGCGCGACCCGCGGCACAGCGGATCCGCTGCGCCGTTGTACACGCTCATGCGACAGTCGATAAACCCACAAGGCGTGCAGGCCCGGTGGTGATTGGGGACGCAATAAGTGCTGCTATTGCGGGTCGGAGCTAGCGGAGGCGGCCGCCGGAAGATAGCTTTCCAGCTTCTTGGGCAGATCCGAAAAGGCTGTCTTGCCGGCCATTGCAAGCAAAAGGCCCAAGCCGATCAGGCCAAAGACGATCGTGGCCGGGCGGTTAACATGTTCTCCCATCACATCGCGGGAACTGGTCAGCCACAATAGGACGCCCGCGATCAATGGTGCCGCGACGACGGTAACCGCTTGAGCGGCGATGATCGTCGGCGTTCGATCGAAGTCGAAGATCAGCACCGCCACGCCGACTGCCATTCCCAACAGCAGCGACGCCGCGGTCAGCAGGCGAGGTACCAGGTCGGTCGGGCGGCTGCCCATGTTCAGGCCGTCGGCAGCCATAAAACCACCGATCATCGCGTTGACCAGAAAGGATGAATAGGCAGCGGAGAAGAGCCCGAAGCAGAAGATGATTTTTGCGGCCGGGCCAAACGTCGACTCCAACGCGATCGCGACATCGACGGGACTGTTGAGCGTGATATCGGCGCGTCCGGAAAGACCAGCCGCCGCGGTCGACATCAACATCACCGTGATCAGGAACATGATTATCGAGCCGATGCGAGCATCGACCATGCCGCTTTTGACTTCATCGATTCCCCAGCCCTTCTGTCGCACGAGATACGCCTGATAGAAGGCTGCAGCGCTGATGAAGGTTGTTCCGATCAGGCCCAGGATCGGCAGCAGTTCTCCCGATTTGCCGAGCGTTGGGGTGACCAAGCCCTTGCCCATCGCAGCCAGGTCGGGGCGGAGGCTGATCAAATTGATAGCAAACGAGATCAGCATCAAGCCGACCAATGCCATCATCACGCGTTCGAGCATCTTGTACATGTCTTTGAAGGCAAACAAAAACACGATCGCTAGCAGGTTGAAGAGGATCACCATGCCGGCGACGACAGTTTTTGAATCGATGAACGCCTCAAAAGTCGCGGCGACACCGATGTTGTTGCCCGATTGAAACGCCGTCGCGATAAAGAAGACGCTCAACCCCACGAGGACCGACAACCAGCGACCGGCTTTGGCGGCGATTAGATCGCAGGGAGCGGCGGAGCCGACGGCGCCGAGTTTCGCCCCGAGGGTCATGTACAACATCATGAAGGCAACCGAGACCACGACGACCCACAGCATTGAATACTGTTCCGACGCGCCGACTTTCGAACTGGTCACAAGACTGCCCGGGCCGATCACGACACAGGCGGTGATCAATCCGGGACCGATCCGGCGATACCAAGGTTGGTGCGAGGGTTGATCGTTCATCGGCGAGCCTTCTTTAGAATAGGTGGGATAGGAGCGGAGGGTTTCTATTTGGCGGGGCTTCAGTGTGAGCGAAACGAGCTGCGTTGGCAACGGTCGGATTTATGAGCGACGCCGATTCGCCGCAATTCCCCCGTGGCACCCCTCCTTCGGAACTGCGGCTTACGCAAGCTCTCGCGATTGCCGAAGAAAATTGCTCCCGCGTCGACAAGATTGCAACGGGGATTGGTCAGCCGCAGCGGTCGGCTTTGGGGGGGGATGAGATCGATCCGCAGGCCAAGATTGACTCACCCGGTGCGGGCAACCAAAATGCGACCTGTCAGTCTCTCTGCTCGCAATCGCCCCTCCCTCCAAGGAAGCCCGATGCTTCGTTTTGCCCTTTCCTTCTCCCTGCTAATTGCATGTAACCCGATCATGGCGGATGAACCTTATCAAGCTGGAAGCATCGCATTGCCCGGCAGCCCCGACCAAAACAACAGCCAGCCGTTTGGCTACCGCTTGATGAAGCCGCGGAACATCGAACCGGGCAAGAAGTATCCCTTGGTTTTGTTTTTGCATGGCGCCGGGGAGCGTGGCGATGACAACCTGCGGCAGTTGAAGTTTTTGCCCGAATCGTTGGCGACGTCGGCCAACCGCGATCGGTTTCCCTGTTTCGTACTCGCTCCCCAATGCCCGACAGGCCAGCAGTGGGTCGATGTTCCTTGGGGCGATCTCAAATCGACGCCGATGCCCGAACAACCGTCGCGACCGATGCAAGGAGCGATCGAGGTCTTGCAGAAAACGCTGAAAGAGCAACCTATCGATCGGTCGCGCGTTTATCTGACCGGTTTGTCGATGGGCGGTTATGGATCGTGGGACCTCGCGTCGCGTCATCCCGAGTGGTTCGCCGGAGCGATTATCGTCTGTGGCGGGGGCGATGAACAACAGGCTGCGCAGTTGAAGCAGTTGCCGATTCAAGTCTTCCACGGTGGTGCCGATACCGTTGTTCCGACGCAGCGTTCGCGTTCGATGGTCGCGGCGATTCAGGACGCCGGTGGGACGCAGATCGAATATACCGAGCTGCCAGGCGTTGGGCACAACAGTTGGAGTCATGCCTATTCGGACGCCGCCGGCGCGCTCGAATGGTTGTTCAAGCAATCGCGTCAACCGATCCCAAGCGGTTCGGTCGGCAAATAGCGTCGCCGCGGTAAGCGGCGTGTTGCGGTAAGTCGCCGCTCGCCGCAGTCCACAACGCTTGCGATCTCATTTAAAGTCCGACGGCTGCGGCCAGCGAATCGCGGATCGCGGATTCCTTGGCGATCGCCGGACCTCGCGTTGGCAGCTCGATCACGAAGGTTGTACCGACACCTTCGTCGACGTCGAACGAGAGCTTGCCGCCATGGCGTTGCACGACGACTGTGTGCGCGATCGCCAATCCTTGTCCCGTTCCCTTGCCAACTTCTTTGGTCGTGAAAAACGGATCGAACACGCGGCTGCGGATCGCTTCGGGGATGCCACCGCCGTCGTCGCCGATTTCGACTTTGACAAAACCGTCGTGCTGAGACGATCGAATCGTCAACTTGCCGAGTCCGACGCTGCCGCCGGCGGTGTTGTCGGAGATCGCGTGGGCGGCGTTGATGATGAGGTTCAGGAAAACCTGATTCAATTCTCCCGGATACCCAACGACCGGTTCCAGGTTGTCCGCGAGATCGGTTTCGATTTGGGCGACGTATTTCCATTCGTTGGTCGAAACCGCCATCGTCGTTTCCAACGCCCGATTGATATCGACCGCCGACGTCTCCTCCGCTCCGGGATGCGACAGTTCTTTCATCGCCCGCACGATGCGAGAGACGTGTTCGACGCCATCGATCGAATCGGTTAACGCTTGCGGAATCTGGGTGCACAGACTCTTCAAGCTCAGTCGTTTCGCCTTCTCCCGCAGCTCAGCAACCAGCGTTGGACTGACCGCCGATTGATCAGCGACCTCCAATAACTGAGTCGACGATTCGAGATATCCGATCAGTTTGTCGAACTTGGAATTGAGGTATTCCAGATTGTCACCGAGGTATTGCATCGGAGTGTTGATCTCGTGGGCGACGCCGGCGGCCAATTGCCCAACCGATTCGAGCTTCTGCGCGTTATGCAGTTGTTGTTCCAGCAGTCGATGTTCGGTGATATCGCTGCCGAGAATCAAGGTGCCGCGGCGGAAGCCCGCTTCGAGAACCGGGTAGCTGGAAAACGAAACGATCCGCAACGTTCCATCGACGTCGGAGAAACTGGTTTCGAGATGAGTTGGCGTCTCGCGATGGAGACTGTCGGCCAGCTGGTCGACCACGTCGGCCGACTCCCACTGGATCGGCAGCGAATAGAGCGGTTGGCCGATCGCCTGGTCGGCTGGAATTCCCAGGATCGCAACGGCGTTATCGTTCCAGCGTTGGATGATTCCGGCGGCGTCGGTTCCCACCATCAACGAATCGATCGATTCGAGTAGCTGTTCGGATTCCTGCCGCGCTTCGCGAAGATGTTTGGTGCGTTCGGTGACCGTCCGTTCGAGAGCCTCGCGTTTGATGGAAGCCGCATCGATCAGTCGACGTTTCTCGATCAGCGCGACGACGATCTGCAACACCTCCGCATTATCGAAGGGCTTTTTTAGGATCAACAAGCGGTCCGAAAGCCCCAGTCGTTTGGAGATGTCACCCCAGGTGTTGTCGGAGTAAGCGCTGCAGATCACAACTTGCAGATTTGGGTCCACCTTCCACAGGTTTTCGATTGTTGTCAGGCCGTCCCACCCCGGCGGCATCCGCATATCGCAGAACGCCAACGTGTAGGGGCGTCCCGCCGCGGTGGCGTCGCGAACTTTGCGATAGCCCTCTTCGCCTTGGTAGGCGGAATCGAGTTGCACGTCCAGCTTGTCGCTTGCGGTTGGGGGCGGAGTCTCATCGCCAAAAAATGCCGAAGCGGCGTCCAGCAACTCCTGCCCATCCCCTTCGGAGACGAGGATCTTGTGGAAGTCGTCGTGGATCGCTGGGTTATCATCGATCACGATGATACGTGGTTTGGGTTGCTCGATAGTATTCATGGCAGTTCCTGGGAAAATCTTGCGAACGTTGCGATCTCGGCAGCGGGTCGGCTGAAAGTTCAAACGCTCGTCCGCTCGCGGTTGGCATCACCCGCCGGTCGGCAGATGAGGTGTCGTGACGGTTTCGATTGGCAGAGCTGGAATCGTTGGTGAATCCAGCGTCTGCGGGATGCTCGTGTCTCTTGTGCTCAAGACCCGGTCGTGCAATGGCAGCCTCAAGGTGAAGGTCGCTCCCAAACCCTCGCCGTCGCTATGAACCGACATGCTGCCTCCCATCTCACGCGCTGAATTGGCACATGAATGAAGTCCGAATCCGTGTCCGGTAGTCTTGGTTGTGAAGCCGTGTTGGAAGATGTTTTTGAGGTTCTCTTGCGAGATCCCGATGCCGTTGTCCCGCACCTCCAGCCGCACGTGTTCGTCTTCGGTGCGAGCGGTCAAACGGATTGTTTTTTCGCTGGCGTCCGATTTGTCGACAGCCTGTTTTGCGTTCTTGATCAAGTTGATCAGGATTTGCAAAACCTCATGCTTGCGGACTTCGATGTTCGGTACGTCTTCGAATTCGCGGATCAGTTCGACGCCGTGTCGCATCAAGCTGGCGTCGTTGATCTTGACCGCGTCCTCGATCAATTCGATCGGATCGACCGATTCGGTCATGCCGCTCTTTTTGGCAAACGATTGCTGCATCGATACGATCTCTTTGATGTGTTCGACGCTTTTTGCCAACGCTTGAATCTCGTCGCGTTGGGCGTCGCGCTCGCTGCGGAAACTGGTCGCCAATTGATTCAGCAGGGCGGGGAAATGTTTGCCCCGAGGATCGTGAGTCAAAAAACTTCCCAGGTCTGTTTTGTTTTCAGCGATCACCGCCGCCGCTTTGGCAAGGTGATCGACCGGGCTGGCGTTGATCCGATCGCGAATCAAGTTGGTCGAAACGTTGACGCTGTTGAGCACGTTGCCGACGTTGTGCAGCACGCCGGTCGCAACCTCCGCCATGCCCGCCTGACGAGCCGCGTTTTGCAGTTCGCCGGCCAGTTGTTCGCGTTCGCGTTCGGCCCGCTTGCGATCGGTGATGTCTCGGACAAAACAGCATGCGTATTCGATTCCGCCAAAAGCGCTGTAGTTGATCGTGACTTCGACCGGGAACGTCGAATCGTCGCTCTTGCGATGTTTGCTTTCCAGAACCATCGCCTTTTGGTCTTTCAGCTGTCCCCAAAACTCGGGCCATTTCTCCCGCGGCAGGCCGGGGTCGACGTCCGGTACCGAGATCTTCAGCAGTTCTTCGCGAGGGTATCCAAGTCGCTTGCAACTGATTTCATTGGCGTCGATGATCTGTCCGGTGCTCTCGCAAACAAACATCGCATCCTGAGCGAAGTCGAGTCCCTCGCGCAGCATCCGTTGGTTGAGGTCGCGTTTCCATTGTTGAGTGATGTCCAAAACGGTGATCACCGCTCCCTGCTGTCCATCCGAAGCGAGCGGGGTCGCGTTGATCGAGACCAGCACGTCTTTGTCTTTCCGCCGTACCAGCAGTTCCTCGTTGCGAACCTGTTCGCCTTGCAGAGCGCGGACCATCGGCAATTGGATCAACGGGATCGGTTCGTAGGTGATCGGATCGACTATCTCGATCGCCTCCAACTGCTCCAGCATCGACCGAGACTTCAGCCAATGTTCGCCGAAGATCTCCTCCGCCTCGGGGTTGAAACTGACGATATCTCCTTGGTCGTTGACCGATACAATTCCGGCGGCGACGCTTTCCAAAACTGCATTCAGCGTCTGTTTTTGTGTCTGCAGGATCTGGGTCACCGCCGCCAATCTCGCCTCGGACTTCTTGCGGTCGGTGATCTCGCTTTCGATCGCGATATAGCGAATCAATTCACCATCCTCGCGATGAATCGGTTGAGCGCCGATCGCCACCCAATACGGTTCGCCCGATTTTCGGTAGTGCACGATCTCGACGTCGAAGCCTTTCTTTTCGAGCACGCGTTGGCGGATCTGCTGGATCGTTGCGGGGTCGGTATTTTCACCGTACAGGATGTGTCCGGGGACTTTGCCTTGGACCTCTGCAAACGAATATCCCGACGCCCGCACAAAACCATCGTTGACCCATTCGATGCAGCCCTCTGCGTCGGTGATGACGACGGTGTTGTCGGTATATTTGGCGACCAGTGACAGCAGTTCGAGATGTTCGGAAGTTTCCTGTAGCTCGCGCTGCGCCGTCACACGTTCGGTGATATCCAGGTGAGTCACCACCGCGACGCCCGCTTGATGATTGCGCAGCGGCGTTACGTTGACTTGATACCAGAACTTTTCTTGCTGCGAATCGCATTCGTATTCGGAGACGTGTTGGGCGTTGTGCCCGGTGATCACCGCGGCGATCGCATCGGCAACCTGCCCTGCCCCATCGTGTTGTCCATCGTGAACCTGTTGGCGACATTGCTGCAGATAGTTGTCGCCGATACCAAGTCCCTGAGCGCATTGTTTGCTGGAGAACTCGCTCCACGATGCGTTGGTCTCGACGATCTGTCCGCCGGAATCGAGGACACAGATCGGCGCGTCGATCGCATCGAGCACACCTTGGAAAAAATCTTTCGACCGCTGCAGGTCGGCGGTCTGATCGTCGCCGCGCTGTTCCAGGACTTTGTTGATCACGTTGAGATCGCGGGCACTCTTCCACAACGCGGTCGCTTGAGTGACACAATATCCCAGCAACACCATGATCGCGATGATCATGCCGGCATGGTAGCGGTTTTGTGAACTGCTGCGGCGCTGGTACGCCGTGTTGGCATCATCCATCACCGCCAGGATTGCCGGACGGACCGGAGTCGCCACAAGCTGCGAGACCGTTTCGTCGAGCGTTTGTCGCAATTCGAGCAGTTTGTTGCCGTGCCGGATCGCCCAGTTGATTTTGGGAAAGGCCTGTTGCGGCGTTGTCCGCAGCAGTTCGCTTTCGAGGTTGGCGATCGCATCGCTGAATTGTTTGCGGTCGTTGGAGTCACCCGACATGCAGAACCGATAACCCGAGGTCTCGAGGTCGGCGACTGCAAGCTGAATGTTCGCCGGCAGCTGTGGGGTCTGTTTGGCAAGTTGAACGTTCCGAAACAAAGCGGCGATCGAATTGCGAACGATCGCGTGGGTCGCCTTGAATTCTTGAGAAAGTGCCAACTTCTGTTGAACCAAATCGTCGACCCTTTCGATCCGCTGGCTCACTTCGGATGTGACCAACCAGGACGCGTCCAGCTGGACAAGCTCTCGCGCAACCACGCTTCGCAGCGCTTGTTCAAACGAAGTCAATTGATCGTAGTCTTGGCGAATCCCTAACCGCAGCGAAAGCACCGACGAATCGAGATCGACGTTGTATTGTTTCGCCGCGCGAATCGCTTGTTCCAACCGCGCATGATCATCGCTGACCCGGTCGACCGAACGGATGTAGAGCCCGATGATCGCCAGGATCGTAAGCGTCAGAAAGAGTAGATTGGGGATGCAGCGATTCATTGCCATTCCCTTTTGATTTCGCCGGTTAGGCTTTTCAGGAACGCTTCGATCAGATGGGTTTCTGATTCCAGCAGATCGGTTCCCAGTTGATGTTCGGCCATGATTTCAATCGCCTCGCGCAGCGTCGTTGTTCTGCCGTGGTGGAAGTAGGGACCGGTAAGTTCGATGTTGCGTAGCGTGGGGACCTTGAAGCGGTGCAGGTCGGACTTTTGTTTGGTGAAGTTGAAGCGTCCTTTGTGGACCGCCGCGTTGGCATCGTCGCCGCAAAAGTAGTCTTCCATCACGCCAAACTTCTGGAACATGTTGCCCCCCACCGCGGCTCCTTGGTGGCACGAGATGCAGCCGAGGTCTTTGAACAATTCGTATCCCTTGACGGCGTCTGCGGAGATCGCCGACCGATCGCCCAACAGATAGCGATCGAAGGGGGAGTTAACGGTGATCAACGATTTTTCGAACGTCGCGATCGCGTCGACGATCGCAGCTTCACACAATCCCTCGGGATATTCTTCATTAAAAGCCTGCACGAAGCCTGGATCGCGTTGCAGTTTGGCAACGACACTGGGCCAATCGGTCGCCATCTCGATCGGGTTGTGTACCGGGCCAGAAGCTTGTTCTTCCAACGTGGCGACGCGGCCATCCCAGAACTGAGCCAGCGAGAGGCTGCAATTAAATACCGTCGGCGTGTTCAGGTTGCCGATTTGATCGTTGTACCCGACCGCCGTCTCCAAGCCGTCGCTGCCACCCTTGCCCATGTCGTGGCACGTTGCGCACGAAATCGAGTTGTCAGCCGACAAACGTTTGTCATAGAACAGGCGATGGCCAAGAGCCACCTTTCCCGGCGGCAGGCCGAGATTGGTGTACAGCGGCGATATCGGTTCGGTGGAAGTTATGGTCGCGACCGCGCGAACCGGTAGCGGGACGGGGGCTAGCGTCGCTGTTGTTTCCGGTGAATCGCAGCCGCTAATGCCGCAGGTTAGCAGGACGCAGAACATCGCAAACGACGTCTCGATCGGCTGCCAGAACTGTGCTGCCGACGCGATGCGGTGCAAGGGATCGACCGAATATGCAATTCCGTTTGACGACACCGGAGGTTGCCGGTCGGCGGAACTTGACTCAAATAACCCCTTCATTCGATTGCCTGCGTGCGCGGTCTCTCTGCGATATTCAAGCGACTCTTGTGTTGTCGACGAAGCGACGTATCAACAGCAGCGGTTCGCAAGCGACAGCCTGTAGCTGCCTGGCGAGGGTGTCTTGGTAACCCATTGGTGCTGTTGCTAAACTTTAGCACGAAAACCCGCTTGTGAAGCAAAGCTAGGTGTTTTGCCACAAGGGGAATGCTTGAGCGAAGAGGGCTTGCCCGCTAAAGCAATGCCGAGGCTGCGACTTCAGTGTGCAGACGAACAGTGGTCTCGGCCGATGTCGCCCAAGAAGAGAAGGTTTGGGCCGGTTGGTCGTTTTGTAATAGAGGTAGCCGATTTTCGCAGCGGCAATTTTTTCTTCGGCAATTTGATGGTCGCCGTGCCTCGGCGGCTAGCGATTGTTCGGCGAACTTTCCGCCGGTTTTGGTTCACCGACCGTCGTTACAGCGCCCGAACGGATCGATTCGCCCAACCGACGCTTCAGGCGATGGAAGATCGGACGGCGGCGGCGTTGTCCCGAGAGTTCATCGGCGCGAATGATCTGCAGCTTGCCATCGGGCCACTCGACCATCGCGGTGCAGTGTTCGATCCAGTCGCCGGTGTTGCAATACAAGACACCGTCGAGCGATTGCATCTCGGGATTGTGGATGTGACCGCAGACAACGCCTTCGCAATTCATTTGCCCCGCGTATTGATAAACCTTGTCGTGGAAGCCGCTTTTGCGTTGAACGATCTTCTTGACGCCAACCTTCAAACTGCGGCTCAACCGCACCGGGCGGACGCCCAGCAATCGCAGCATCCAGTTCAAACTGCGGTCGGTCGCAAGCAAGATCTCGTAGGCTGTCGAACCGAGTTCCGAGAGCCACCGCATTTTCTTTTCGACCACGTCGAACTGATCGCCGTGCAAAACTGCCAATCGCCGCCCATCGGCACACTGGTGTATGAAGGAGTCGCGGATTTCAACCAGCCGGTAATCCTCGGCAAAGCTGCGGAGGAAGGTGTCGTGGTTTCCTGGCGTGTAGTGGATCGAAGTGCCCGAGACGCCGAAGTCGAACAGTCGGGCGATCAGCCGCGTGTAGTCGGCGGTCCATCGGAAGCGGCGGCTGAGTCGACGATCGTCAAATAGGTCGCCCACGATATAGATATGCTGTGGCAGGCAGCGATCCAGCAGGTCCAACAGCGGACCGACTTGGCAGAATCGGCTGCCCAAATGGATGTCGGAGATGAACAGCGTCCGCGCGTCGGACAACTCCCAATCCATCGACTTTGTTGCGTCGGCGATCGGTTTGGCCTTGTTGTCGATCATCGTCAACTCCTTCTCATCGGCATGTTTCAATCGGGCGGATGTTTGGCTCGCTCGAAATACAATCCCGTTCGTTTTGCCCTGTCCACGTCGCTTCGCGTTCCGCGGGATTGGACTGCGGCGAGATCGGCTTGCGTCCGACAAACCGGTAATAGGGGACCGATACGAAAGGGATGAAGGGAAGTCCGCCACGATCCTCGTGCCGATCGGTCGACTCAAACTTCGAGCTCAAAAAAGGGAGATGGTCCGGCGAGAGAAAGACGTTGTCTTTCGCGAACCAGGTTGGCCAGAAGGCTCGAGTCACCACGCCGTGGCGACGATGGTTGGCGGCTGGATATTTCCGCGAAACGTAGAAATCGACGACGCCGATCAGCCCGCCGGGCTTAAGGATCCGCAGCGCGTTTTCGACCGCTGCAAACCAATCGGGGATCATCGTCAACGAATAGCTGAACGTCACGATGTCGGCGGCGGCGTCAGGCGTAAAAGTTGTCACATCGCAACAATGAGTGACGACATTCTTCCAGCCGCGATCGGCGATCCGTTGCTTGGCAACCTGCAGCAGCGACGGGGAGAGGTCGACGATCTCCAACCGCTCCAGCTGCGGCAATCGGTCGGCGATGCTCTCGACATTAGCTCCGGTCCCGCCGCCAAAATCGACCCATCGACCGCCCTGGGGGATCGGGATCGATTGCCACAGTTGTTCGCGGCCGTGCAGCAAACGTTTGCGAAACAGATCGTAATTGTCCGCCTGCTTGCCATAAAAACTCTCTAGACGTTGCTGGTGTGTCTCGCCACGAATGGGTAACGCAAGTTGCAGCAAGGTCTTCAGGTCGCTTGATATTGTCACGCGTGTGCTCCGATCTCAGACGGAAGCCCTCAGCCGGCGAGGTGCCCGATGAAAAACGATCCGTAGGTGCCGACGCGATCCTGTTGGTGCAGCCGCGACGCCAGATCGGTTTGCATCGACAGCAGGTCGGGAACTCTCGTTTTGCGGCCGCGATGATCGACCTGAATGTCGTTCAGGTAATCGGTCCGAAGTCCACCGCTGCGCCAGATCAGTCGCGCATCGGGCCGGGCCCGGTCGGCGATCTGTTGCCATTCCTCGACAAGCGCCGCGTGCCGATGCTCGCTCATCCAATCCATGTGGTCCAGCAGAACAAAACGGCTTGGTTGCACCGAAGTTTGATTCAGGAAATCGGTGAGCGTTGTCGTATGGACGTTCACGCGGTCGACTAATCCGCCACGCAACCGATCCAAGTTGGCGGGCTTCAGATATTCCGGGCAACACGTTGGGCTGTATTGTCCGGTCAAATAGACTCGCCAGAAGTAATTGTCGGACAATGGCAATCTCGCGAATACATGATCGAGAGAATGTTCGATGAAGCCGGCGATCCCGCCGCCAAAATCGCGTTCGACTTGACGTCGTTGTGCACGAGGCACACCCAACATCGAGAGGGTCGAATCGCGGCCCATCGCCATCCGCACCGGCCGCTTCCAAATCTGGGGGAAGACATGCGTCTGGTATTCATCGCGTTGTTGTTCCAGCGTCTCTGCATTCAGCATCCGATCGACGCTGCCCCGCGCTTTGGCGACGCGATCGATGTATTTGTTGATCAACCAAGCGAATGCGCCAGACGATCCGCGGAAATAAAACGATCGGTCGGGGTTCGCAAAGAATTTGATATAGCGATCCCAATATCCGCGAGCGAAGTCCGAGAGGTCGGTTCGCATGCTGTCGCGATAGGCTTCGACAGCCGTCGGCAGATAGCCGCGGCCGAACATCGAAAAGACTTCGTCGTTGGGCAACCGGCGAATCGCTGCCAGCTTCAACTCCAACAATGCATTTTGCCGTGGGTTCATGTCGACCGCATGGACCGATCGAACGTCGCACAACGCGTAATCGAGCGCGTTGCAACCGGCCGAGGTGATCATCACGATGTCGTCGCCGGGGCCAAGCCCTAACGCTTCGCGATCCAATCGTGGATCCTCCCAGCAGGTGTTGTAGATTAGCTGGTTTTGATGCACGAAATTGAACATCCGTTCGCTTATCCAGCGTCCGATCATGGTCGCGTTCCTAAACACTCGAGGGATGGGCTGCCGTTCACACAAGCGGCATCGTGCACGATCCCTCGACCGCTGGAAACCTTCAAATCCGAGCTTCGCAGAAAATTAAGCAAACCCTCTCGGCAACTAAACGCTGGCCCGCTCAAACGCTTTGTTTGCCACGCCCTACGGTGAAGATTGGATGAACGCCGGTCGACGCTTATCCGAATCGCGACGCTCGCGAAGAGAGCGATTACCGATCGATCGGAGCTTCCGTGGAGGCCATCGCTTGGCACCAAGCGGCGATCTTGTCGGGATCGATCTGTGAGTCGCGTCCGCCGCTACAGACGGCGCCGCGAATTCCCAGCAGGTCGGCTCCGAGTGACCTGAGTGAATCGACGTCCTGCAGCGCCAGCGATCCCGCCAACACCGTGCCGATTCCGTGTTGGCGACCCATCGCGATGACATCGGTTAACTGCCGGGGCGTTAACCAGTCCAATAACCGTCGCCCATCTTTGGTCGCTGTGTCGATCAGCAACCACCGGTGTTCCGTCTGAATCGCCAGTTCGGCGATCGTCTCGACGGGGGCGCAATCGGCCTCGGCATGGTCGGCATAAGCGACAGCCACGGAGGTTGTCGCGTCGGGCATCGCGGCTCGAAACCGTAACATCGCATCGCGGATTTGGCTGGCGCTACAAAGTCCCGCGGGGCCCGCTTTGGCAAACCGAATTCCCGCTGGCAACGCCAACCGATGCGACTGGAGTTCCCGCAATTCGCCACACGCGGCGCTGAACCCCAGTCCGGTCGGCTTCAGGCTCGCTACCCGTTGCAAGACGGCGTCGCTGCAGCGTCCCAACGCGCCAGCCTTGGGGTTCTTGAAATCGATGATCGCCAGCGGAAACTGGCAGGCGATTTTTGCTTCGGCAATCGAACGGACGCTGATCAGCAACGGTACCGCGTCGGTTCGCGCGATGCCGCCGACGGCTGGACTGGCGATTGGTAGGCCCGCTGATTTGTTGGTGTTCTGAAGCAAACCAAGCTCTTTCGTCGACGATCGATCTATAGGATAGCGGGCTCCTGGGCGAGCAGCGATTGTAACATGCCGCCGCGTTTTCCGTCTTGCCCCGGCGCTACGCAGCAAAGATCGAATCCAACGCCCGGCGACGCCGAATCAGTGTCGTACCGCCGCCAACGCCCAGCCGGACGGAATCGAAACGACAACCGAAGCAGATGGTTTTGGTTGTCGCCGTTGTTCGATGCGTCAGCCGTTCCGCTACGATGAATATTTCTTCTGCTGCACGCCGGGGGCCACTTTGGGACGCGTGATCAGCAGCTTGTACCGTCCGGGGCCCAGCAGATCGTCGATCCGATCTCGCAGTTCATTGTTGACCTGGACCTTGTACTTTTGGCTCCGCATCACGACTGCTTCGCCCGTCTTCAGGTGCATCGAGACCATCAGTTCCTGTCCGCCGGGATAACCGCGAAGGACCTCGCGAACGTGAGGCAACATCTCGTCGTGCGTCGTCTCGTCGAGATCGATCAAGATTCCGCGGGTGTATTTGGCGTCGAGTTCCTCCAGCGGCACCAATTCGTTGACGATCAAGTTGATCTCGTCGCCACCACCACGCCGATCGACGACACCGCGAACGATCAAGACGGCGTCGGGGACAACCATCTCGCCCATCTTTTGATAGCCGTCGGGCCAGAGGATGCAGCGAATCGGACCCTCGACATCCTCGAGGTCAAAGTTCGCATACTTCGACGGCGCACCGGGCTTTGGGTTTTTGGTGTGGGCGATTTTGATCGAACTCATCATTCCGCCGATGATCACTTCGGTGCGATCCTCGCACTCGATCAATTGGCTGGTTTTGTGCGTCCGGAAAGTGCTCAGCTTCTGTTCGAATTCGGCCAGCGGATGGCTGGTCAGGTAATATCCCAGCACCTCTTTTTCGGCCAGCATCGCTTGTCGTTCGGGCCAGTCTTCGACGTCGGGCAAGGCGTTGGTAGGATCCTTCTCCTCTTCCTCCTCGGTCGCGTCTTCAAACTCACCAAACAAGCTCTTCTGGCCACTCTTGCGATCGGCAAGCGCCGCCGCTCCGCTTTGCAAGGCGCGGTCCAACGCTGCGTGCAGTTGTCCGCGTTTGCCAAAGTCGTCCATCGCACCGGCTTTGATCAACGTTTCGACCGCCGCGCGATTACATCGTTGCGGATCGACCCGTTCGCAAAAATCGAAGATGTCTTTGAACGGCCCATTGGCGTGCCGTTCCTCCGCGATCGCGACCGCGGTCCCACCGCCGCAGCCCTTGATCGCCGACATGCCAAAGATGATCTTTCCGTCGGAAACCGAGAAGTCCGAATCGCTAACGTTGACGTTCGGATTAACGATCTCGATGTTCATCCGTTGGCAATCTTCCATGTGCTCGATAAGCGCATCCTTACGCTTAAAGTTCCGCCCGCTGATGTCGCTCGACAGCAACGCCGCCATGAACTCCACCGGATAGTGGGCTTTGAGATATGCGGTTTGGAAAGCGACAAGCGCATAAGCTGTCGAGTGCGACTTGTTGAAGCCGTAGCCAGCGAACTTTTGGATCATCACCCAAATGTCGTCGGCCTCTTTCTTCGTAAGCCCGTTGGCGATCGTCCCCTCGATGAACTTCTCGTGGTTCTGGTTGATCAGCGCTTCTTTTTTCTTACTGATCGCCTTAATACAGGTGTACGCGTTGGCCAGCGGAATGCCGCCCAAGCGGTTCAAAATCCGCATCACCTGTTCTTGGTAAACCATCACCGAGTTGGTTTCGGCGAGGATCTCTTCGAGCACCGGGTGCTTGTATTCGGGCTCTTCCTTGCCGTGCTTCACGTTCACGTAGGTATCGACCATACCGCCCTCCAACGGGCCGGGACGATACAACGCCGCTGTCGCGATGATGTCGTGGAAGCTATCCGGTTTCATCCGCTGCAACAGGTCGCGAATACCGCCGGATTCCAGCTGGAAAACACCTTTGGTTTCACCGCGCTGCAGCAGCGCGTAACTCGCTTTGTCGTCCAGCGGGAATTGCTGCGGATCGATCCGCTCGCCGGTCGTCTGTTCGATCAAATCGACCGCCTTGCTGAGGATCGTGAGGTTGCGAAGCCCCAGGAAATCCATCTTCAACAGACCGGCAGATTCCACGTCGTTCATCGACCACTGCGTGATCACGTCCTGCTTGCCCGGAACCCGGCCGATCGGCAGGTATTCCGACAGCGGTTTATCGGCGATCACAACCGCCGCTGCGTGGGTGCCGACGTTCCGCGCCAGTCCCTCGATCCGCATCGCTAGGTCCAACAGTTCGCGGACCTCCGAATCGCCGTCGTAAGTCTTCTGCAGCTCCTCGTTCTTTTCGAGCGCTTTGGCGATCGTGATCTTTAGTTCGTCGGGAACCATCTCGGTGATCTGGTTCACGCGAAACAGCGGGATCCCCAACGCGCGGCCTACATCTTTGATTGCCGCGCGAGCCGCCAAGGTTCCAAACGTACCGATCTGGCAAACGTTATCGTGTCCGTATTTCTCCTTCACGTAGTCGATTACTTCGACCCGGCGATCCTTGTCGAAGTCGACGTCGATATCTGGCGGCTCTTTCCGGTTTTCATCCAAGAACCGCTCGAACAGCAGATCGTATTTCAGCGGGCAGACGTGCGACAGATACAACGCATAACAAACGATCGCCCCTACACCGCTACCACGAACCGTCGCCCAGATGCCTTTGCTGCGGCCGTGTAATACAAAGTCCCATACGATCAAGAAGTAGGTCGGGAAACCGAGCTTGTCGATCACGCCCAGTTCGCGTTCGAGCCGCGCGTGCACCTCTTCGGACAGGTCGCCGTCATCTCCATCGGGCAGTCGGTCGCGGTCGCCCTTGTAACGGTCTTTCAGGCCCGTGATACACAGCTCACGCAGATATTGAGTCGCTGTCTTCCCCTCGGGAACTTCGAAATTTGGAAAGTAGAACTTGCCGAGGTTGAGTTCCAAGTTGACCGAATCGGCGATCTTCTGGCTGCGCGCAACAGCGTCCTCGAGTCCGGGGAACTTCTCGTACATCTGGTCGGGCGTACGCAGGAAGTACTGGTTCCCGTCCATCTTCATCCGCGACGTGTCGGTCCGGAAGCGGCCGGTGTTGATGCACAACATCACGTCCTGAGCTTCGGCATCGTCGGGATCGACGTAGTGGCAATCGCTGGTCGCGACGACGGGCAAGCCCATCTTGTTGGCGATATCGACGGCGCCGGCCAGTTGCTGGCGTTGGATGTCGACGCCGTTGTTCATGACTTCGATAAAGTAGCGATCGCCAAAAACGCGTTCGAACCAACTGGCGACTCCCATCGCCTCCTTCTCGATCTCTTCGGTCGAAGATCCCTTGAGGATCGCGCGGCTGAATTCGCTGCTCACGCAACCCGACAGACAGATGATCCCCTCGCTGAATTCCTCCAGGATCTGTTTGTCGATCCGCGGCTTGAAGTAGAACCCTTCTAGGCTCGCTTTGGAGGCCAGGCGGATGAGGTTCTGGAAGCCGGTTTTGTTCTGAGCTAGCAGCGTCAGGTGATAGCTGGCGTCGCGGCTGCCGCCACCAGAACCCTTGTCGAATCGGCTGCCCGGGGCGATGTAGGCTTCGTAGCCGACGATCGGGTTGATGTTGGCAGCTCTTGCCGTGCGGTAGAACTCAAGCGCACCGTGCAGGTTGCCGTGGTCGGTCAACGCCAGCGCATTCATGCCATGTTCGCTGCAACGTTGGACCAGTTTGGGGATCGAACTGGCACCGTCCAACAGGCTGTAGTGGCTGTGACAATGCAAGTGCGTAAATGGTCGAGCGTTCATGAATCCGATTCCCAGCAAAGGTCCTGCTTGACTTGTAACTGCAATGCCGCGCAGCGAAAACGCGGCCCAGAGCGTCTGGCGCGCGATACCGACTCTACGTTACGACTTCGTCGGCGAGATTTAAACCGGACTTGACGACGACGTTCAATCCATCCAATCGGGATCGGCCGCCTTGCGTATCATCGTGCCGATTTTGGCTTGTAGATCGATCATCCGTTGCCAAGCCGCATAGTCGATGACGACCTCTTGAGTCCGTTCATCGATCTGAGCGTGATCGATCAGTTTTTGCAGCCGCTGGTGCAGGAATTCGAGCACCTCGCACATCTGGGCTGCTTGGCTGGGAGATAACCGGTCGGGGATTTCCGGGGTTTCGATCATCCCCAAAGTCCCCGCCGACTCGCGATCGGTATTCCGTTCGCCGACTTCGAAATCGAGCGCCGAACTACCTTCGCCAGCGGAGAGGTCCTGAGTCATCGTCGCACCGATGTTCTTGTCGCTGGCCGCCTGCAGTGCCGCGACCCGGGCTGCGATCTGTTCCTCGGTTCCGACCAGCAGCATGCTGCGGCCAACCGAAACCAAATCGCCGTGCCGCAAGATCCGTAGATGGCTCTCCTGGCCATTGACCTTGGTGCCATTGGTGCTGTCCAGGTCGGTCAACACCAGCCGTTCATTGTCGTATTGGATCTTCAGATGACAGCGGCTGATCCGTTCATCGTTTAACTGGATCGTGTTCCCCTCTTCGCGCCCGATCGTTACGGGGGGGGCGATGTCGCGGAACACTTTCCCACGATCACTACCATGCAGAACTGTGAGCGTAACCTCGGTCATGTCGCCTGTTCCTGACTTGTGACCCAATCTGTACTGGCCGACAAAATGAACGTCGAAAAATTATATGTTTCCCCATTAGATTTTGGCATCCAGCGATCTACTGGGCAACTGTCCATCTTCAGCATTGATGATAAATTTCTCAGCAACTTCACCTACCCGCCCCCCGATCGACGCTGAACATGGAGAATTGTTGTTTCAACAAACGTCATTCCTGGCCAGGCAGGATCACCGATTTAACGATCTCTCCGTGGTGCATTCGCTCGAACGCCTGCTGCCATTGCCCGATTCCAAACGTCCCGCCAACGATCGGTTGAACGTCTAATTGTTTGGAGGTCAACAGGCTGATCACCCGTTCCCAGATCGGCCAATTGTGGCTGAAGCTCCCCTGCAATGTCACATTTTTTTGGACCAGTGGGTCGATCGAGAAGCCCAGCGGTTTGGGGCCCCAGCCGACTTTGGTGATCCATCCGGCGGGGCGGACCAATTCGATCGCCAATTGCAGCGTGCTGGAAACGCCCGCCGCATCGATCACGACGTCGACGCCCAATCCGTCTCCCTGGCGAGCCCATTCGCTGGCGTCGGTGAGCGTCGTGACGCCATATTTCTGGGCGACAGCAAACCGGTGCGTGTCCGATTCCAGCCCCAGCACGGCGACGTCAGCACCGACAAGTTTTGCCACCGCGGCGCACAGGATCCCGATCGTTCCGGGACCGATCACTAGCACGCGGTCTCCCGGTTCGATCCGCGAATTTTTGACGACAGCGTTGTAAGCGACGCAGCACGGTTCGGTGACCGCAGCGTGTTCAAACGCCAGCGCGTCGGGAACGCGATGCAAACAGCGGCTGGGGACGCGGACAAACCGAGTCATCGCCCCGTCGACTCCATAACCAAAGCCCTTCCGAGTCGGATCCAGGTTGTACAACCCACGCCGCGACATCGGATTGTCGACGTCGATGATCGCCGCGGTTTCGCTGGCGATCCGGTCCCCTTCGCGCCAGCTGGCAACGTTGGCTCCCGTTTCGACGATCGTTCCGGCAAATTCGTGTCCCAGCACCACCGGATAGTTGACCGGCCAGCTGTGGGTCGCCGTCCATTGGTGCAAGTCGCTGCCGCAGACGCCGACCGCGGCGACTTCGACCAGCACGTCGTCGGTCCCGATCGTCGGCCGCTGGAATTCTCGGATCTCGACGCTTCCCGGATCGGGGGCAAAGTTAACTATCGCTGGCGATTTCATCGTTGCACCTCGTCGTAGGCATGTACTTTTTCACAGATCAGGCGAAGCGAACTTTCCAGGTCGCCATCGGCTGTCTTAAATGCATCGGCATCGATCGTCAGCGGCGCTCCCAAAACAACCAACGGGGCCCCATAAGCCGGACATTGGATCGCTTCTTCGATCGACAGACCGCCGACAGCTTGGACGGGAATCTTGACCGCATCGACAACGGCTCGCAGATCGTCCAGTGGGCTCGGCATCCGTCCGCCAGCCGCTGCGATTCCGCGGCGATGATCGTAACCGATATGATGGACGATGTAGTCGCAGCCGAGGTCTTCCAGCCGCCGCGCACCATCGACCATCGTGTCGTAGGCCATGTTGTCTCCCATCACGCCGACGCCGTAATCGCGTCCCGCTTTGACGACGCACTCGATCGTCTCGTCGTGCGCTTGAGCCATCACGACGACGTGCGTCGCACCGGCACCCGCCATCATCTCCGCTTCCAAGTATCCGCCATCCATCGTCTTCAGGTCGGCGACGATCGGCACGTCGGGGAATCGTTCTCGCAGAGCGCGGATGCCATGCAAGCCTTCGGCCAAGATCAGCGGCGTCCCCGCTTCGATCCAGTCGACGCCGGCGCGGATCGCCAGTTCGGCTGTCTCGAGCGCTTCGGCTATCGTCGTCAGGTCCAACGAAATCTGAACAATCGGTTTCATCGATCTCTCGCAGCGTTTCGGATAGAAAAGGGGGCGGCTGGCACGCGCAACGGCATCCATGGGATCGCATGTTATACCCGCTGCACGCGACGATCGCACGCGTTGCGATCGACATTCTGTCCGAGATAACTATCGACTGATGCGGTGCGTCGACGTGAGACCGATCAAGCCAACAAATCTTTGACGACGTGTCCGTGCACATCGGTCAGTCGGAAATCGCGTCCTTGGAAGCGATAGGTCAATTGTTCGTGGTCGAAGCCCAGCAGATGCAGGATCGTCGCCTGCAGGTCGTGGATGTGGACAGGTTTCTCGGCGACGTTGAAGCCGAGTTCGTCGGAGTTCCCGTAGTCGAAGCCTCCTTTGACGCCGCCGCCAGCCAACCACATCGTGAAGGCGTCGGGATAGTGATCGCGGCCCAAGATCTTCCCTTTGGCTGTGCGTCCCTCGCGGAAAGGTGTGCGGCCAAATTCGCCGCCCCAAACGATCAGCGTGTCTTCAAACAATCCACGCTGTTTGAGATCCTTGATCAGCGCGGCGATTGGTTTGTCCATCGTCGCACACTTATCGGTCAGCCCTTTCTGGATCCCCGTCGCTGCACCGGTGCCATGGAAATCCCAACCCCAATCGAACAGTTGGACGAACCGAACGCCCGATTCGACCAGCCGCCGAGCCAACAGGCAGTTGTTCGCCAAGCTGGCGCCGCCGACCTCCGCACCGTATTCGTCCAGCGTCTTTTGCGATTCCTGTGAGATGTCCATCACTTCGGGAACCGCCGTCTGCATCCGAAACGCCAGCTCGTACTGCGCGATCCGGGTCATCGTTTCGGGATGCCCCAGTTGTTCGGCTTGGATTTGATTCAGGTCGCGGATGGCATCCAGGCTCATCCGCCGCATCCCGCGGCTCATCCCCGCCGGGTCGGAGGAATACAAAACCGGATCGCCTTTGCTGCGGCATTGCACTCCTTGATAGACCGACGGCAGGAATCCGCTGCCAAACGAGTTCTTGCCGCCGTTGGGTTGAACGCCGCTGGAAATTAAGACGACAAAACCGGGGAGGTTTTCGTTTTCGCTGCCCAATCCGTAAGTCGTCCACGATCCGAGCGAAGGACGTCCCGAACGCGGAGACCCCGTTAATACAAGCAGTTCCGCCGGGGCGTGGTTGAACTGGTCGGTGTACATCGAATGGACGATGCACATGTCGTCGGCGGTTTTGTGGAAGTTGGGGATCGCATCGGACATCCAGGTCCCGTTGCTGCCACACTGCTTCCACTTCCGCGGCGATCCCAGCAGCTTCGGTTTGCCGCTGGTGAATGCAAACGTCTTCCCTTCGATAAAATGGTCGGGACAATCCTGGTCGTCGCGCTGCTCCAGTTCGGGCTTGTAATCGAACATGTCCAGGTTCGGTGGCGAACCGGTCATGTGCAGGTAGATCACGCGTTTCGCTTTCGCCGGGAAGTGAGGCTTGGCTGCCGCCAGCGGATCGTTGCCCGAAGCGTCGCCGGCCATCAGACTGGCGAGCGCCATCGCTCCCACGCCCGCTGTCGATTGCTGCAGGAAGTGCCTCCGCGTGCTGAAGGCTGCGTATTCGATTCGTGGATCCATCGAGCTTATCCTTGGTTTTTGCGGCCCGTCAGGGAAAGGGGCAGCGATGCGATCAGCGTTTGAGAAACAGTTCGTCTAGGTTCAACAGCACGTTGCCAACAACAGTCATCGCCGCGGCTTCGGCGACATCCATTCCGTCGGGCAGTTCGCCCAGCGGCTCTTCGGCCAGTTGATGAGCCAACGCCGGATCGGCTTGGAATTCGGTCAACGCTTGCTGATACAACGCAGCCAAACGGTCGACTTCGATTTCCGTAGGCTCTCGCAACAAGCACGTCCGCAGCCCAAATTCGACCCGACCTCGGACCGACGAATCCGCCGTTAACATCCGCCGAGCCAGAGCTTGAGCCGCTTCGACGTAGACCGGATCGTTGAGTGTCACCAACGCTTGCAGCGGAGTGTTGGTCCGCCCACGTCGCACCGTGCAGACCTCGCGGTTGGGAGCGTCGAATGTTGCCATCGACGGATAGGGGCTCGAACGCCGCCACATCGTATAGATTCCGCGACGGTATTTGTCGTCGCCAGGACTTGTTTTCCAATCGGTCGCCGATCCAAACGCTGCGTTTAACCCGAGGTTGGGTTGCGGCGGCTTGGCCGGCGGGCCAAACATCTTGTGGCTCAGCAGACCGCTCAACTGCAACGCTTGGTCGCGGACCATCTCTGCCGAGATCCGGTATCGCGGGCCGCGAGCCAACAACCGATTTGCGGGATCCTTTTCCTGCAACTCCGGCGACGTCACCGAACTCTGCCGGTAGGTCGCCGAGGTGACGATCAATCGCAGCAACGCCTTCAGATCCCAGCCGCTGTCGCGAAGTTCGACCGCCAGCCAATCCAGTAGCTGCGGATGCGAGGGAAGTTCTCCCTGCGAGCCAAACTCTTCGCTCGATTCGACGATTCCGATGCCGAAGATCTCTTCCCAGTGTCGGTTGGCGATCACCCGCGGTGTCAAAGCGTTTTGATCGTCGACCAGCCACTGGGCTAGCGACAATCGATCGGCCGGGCGGTCGGCGGACAGCGGATGGAATGCTGCGGGCGTGCCACGATCGACGTCGGCTCCGGCTGACTGATAATCGCCACGCAGATGGATGTAAGTCGACCGCTGCTTCTCGCTTGGCAGCTCCTCTTGGATCGGCACGGTCGTATACGGTTTGATGTCGGCGAGTTGTTTTTCAAGCTTCGCCAGTTGGGTTCGGACCGGCGCCAGTTGCGGCGCGATCGTGCGATAGTAGGCGGCCAACTGGTTCGCTTGCTTCTCATCCAGCGGTTCGGTTTGCAACACGATCGATCGGATTGCGTTGGGCAAGCTGGCCCATTGTGTCAGGTTGGCCGAATCGCTTGCTCGCACGCGAACCTTGTCTAACAGGTGACGAACGTGTACCGATTTCTGGTGCAATTGCAGTTCCAGCACGCCGGCGGCGAGGGGCCGCGGTGGATCGAGCGTCAGCGTCAACTGATGCGGTTGGCCAAGTCCACCTGCGATCGCCCAGCCCTTTTTCGTGTCCTGTTTGTCCAGAATCGTTGTCGCTGCAGGAAAGCCCGACTGTTCATAATCAGCCAACGCGTTTTGGAACCGCAGTTGGACCGCTCCGCCGAGAGCGATCGATTGGTTGGGGCTGGGGATGGCGTCGGGCGTTTGTTCCCACACGACTTTGCGTCGCGCATCCAGCAGGCTCACCTTGTAACCCTTCAACCGCTGTTCGATCGAAGCACCTCCGTCGGTTCGGTTCCAGATCACGACTTCGTCGATCGGATGCGATTGCTTCAGGTCGATCTCAAACCATGGGTTGGCTTCGGCGTTGGTGTGCGTGACCGAATTCTTGTAGAAATCCCCTTCGGTGTTGCCGTCGATGGCTCGCGCCGCCGGTGCGTTATATCCGGTGGAACTCTGCGAAGCGGCGCTGGCAAGAGCGATGTTCTTCGAATCGCTGAACGCCTGCACTTCGGCCAGATGGATCATCTTTCCTTTGCCCGCCAGTTCGATCCTCACGAATCGGGCATCGACAGGTTGTGGTTCGGTGGGCGTCCAGGAAGCGGTCGCTTGTGTGAGGACAAAGTTGGCGCTCTGTTCGGGAGAGATCTCCAACTGCAATCCCGCCACCTGTTCCCCGGCGGTTTCAAATCGCAGCGTGTAGAGATCGTGGTCGCTCTTGTCGCCGCTGGCCTCGATCCATCCCTCGGCGTCGGTCGTCAATTGACGATGCTGAGCGGTAGCGGCGGCCGGAATCAGTGGCTTCCAAGTTGGCGGCGTCTTGATTTCGGCGAGCCACTTCGCTTGATCGGCTTCGATTTCGGGAGTCGTCTGCTGCAGTGTCGCTTTCAGGTCCGCGATCTGTTCGGCCCATTGCTGCTTCTGAGCTTTCTGTTCGTCGGTCCAGATCGGCAGCGTCGGCCGTTCGTCTTTGATGTCGGCGTCCAACGTGTTGTTGAAGATCGCAAAGAAGCGAAAGTACTCTTCGTGCGTGATCGGATCATATTTATGCGTGTGGCACTGGGCGCAGGCCATCGTCGTTCCCATCCAGACAGACATCGTCGTGTTAACGCGATCGACGACTGCCACGTTGCGGAACTCTTCGTCGTTGGTTCCCCCTTCGCTGTTGGTCATCGTGTTGCGATGGAAGGCGGTGGCGATCAATTGTTCGTCGGTTGGATTGTCCAACAGGTCGCCAGCGATCTGTTCGATCGTGAACTGATCAAACGGCTTGTT
Organism: Rosistilla oblonga; assembly: GCF_007751715.1. NCBI lineage: Bacteria > Pseudomonadati > Planctomycetota > Planctomycetia > Pirellulales > Pirellulaceae > Rosistilla > Rosistilla oblonga. The sequence goes on from NZ_CP036292.1 coordinate 1,997,718, forward strand.
GGCGTTCAACGATCGGATCACGTAATCGCGATAGGCCCAGATCGTCCGCGGCGGATCGTCGGCGTATCCGGCGCTGTCGGCGTATCGGGCCAGATCCAACCAGACCCGCGCCCAACGTTCACCAAACGCGGGTTGTTCCAATAACGCATCGACATACGATTCGAAGGCATCGTCCCGCGTGTCTTCTACAAATGCTTGGACCTGTTCCCACTGGGGCGGCAGGCCGGTCAAGTCGATCGCCACGCGGCGGGCCAACGCGTATCGGTCGGCCGCGGGCGATGGCTGCAGTCCCTCGGCCTCCAACCTGGCCAGGACAAAATGATCGATCGGGTTGCGCGGCCAATCACCTTGTTTGACTTCGGGCAGCGGAGAACGGACCGGTGGTTCGTAGGACCAGTGCCGCGCGTAATGCGCTCCCTGTTGGATCCATCGGCGCATCCGATCGATCTCATCGGCGGTCAGTTGTTTGCCTTTGCCCGGGGGCGGCATCCGCAGGTCTTCGTCGTCGGTCGTCAATCGAGCTATCAGCTCGCTCGCCTCGGGATCGCCCGGCACGATCGCGGCGTAGCCTCCGAGATCGATTTGCGAACCCGCTTCGGTATCGAAGCGAAGTTCGGTCGAACGAGCGGCTTCATCGGGGCCGTGACACATCACACAATTGTTCGAAAGCAACGAGCGGATTTCGCGATTAAAATCGACTTGTTGGGCGCGAATGTTATTCACGGACAGCAGTGTGATCGCGAAGACCGCCAGTCGCAGCGAACTGGCTTGTCGTTTCAAGAGAACACGTTGGCGGTTTTCGATCATGAATAGTCGACAGAGCGTAGGAGGGAATGGCGAATTCGGTCCATAGCGGCAGAGCGTCGCGGGGAACGACCGCCGGCGGAAATCCATTCGCGTCGGCAAACGTTTCGGATGACAGGCGGGAGCGTCAATCGTACGGAAAACTTGGGGAAAGCCGAGGCTTCATGGTACCAGCCCGCCGAAGGCCAAGCAATTATTTGGCGAATCGCTGCCGCGGTGCCCCGTTGTGGAACTCGTCATGAGTTCCGGGAAGGAGAAGGGAGATCGGCCGTAGATCGAAAGTCTCGACGGCCTGTTGATTTAATCGCGTGCGAACTTCTTGAATTAGCCGTTTGGGCGTTAGCCAAATGGCACTCATTTTCACATTCCAGTAACATTTCCCTTCCCACCACATGCGATTGGCACTGAATTTGCGCTAGCGGTTTGGTTTTCTTTTGACTGCCAGAAAAAGCCATTCCATGTCGAGCGATGCAAGAACTCAGAACCTTAGTGCGGCTTTCGAACTGCTCAAACAGTGGACGGACATCGGCGATGCCGATGTGTTTGAAGAGCTTGGGCCAGCGGCCGTCTATAAAACAAGTGTAGTTCTGTGGCTGATGCTCTTCCAGCGCCTCAACCCCAAGGCGAGTCTGCGAGATGCCGTTCTCCACTTTATCGCAACGGCTCCCCCGGAACTCAAGACGAACAAGCGACTTCGTGAGGGTTCGCTTTCGACGAAGAGCAGCAGTTACAGCGATGCACGACATCGGCTCAGCTTGAAGGCAGCTCATTGGTTCCAAGAGCGTGTCGCGTCGTCGATCGTTAACTCGACGGCGCCGACATGGGGTGACCGGCGTGTGTTCTTGATCGATGGAACGACCTTTACACTGGCTCCAGTGGCCGAGCTTCAGGCCGCTTACCCACCCGCCTCTAACCAGTACGGCGAAAGTGTGTGGCCAATCGCGTATGTGGTTTTCGCACATGAACTCAGCTCGGGGGCAGCAGTGCCTGAGGAGATTGGAGCTATGTATGGCCCAAACGCCGTCTCAGAAACTCGGCTTGCTCAAACTCTCATGAAGCGACTCCCGGCTAAATCCATCATCATGGCCGACGCTGGGTTCGGAATATTTTCGACTGCTTATCATGCCCATTTGAATGGACACAATTTTGTTCTACGGCTAAAGAAAGATCGATTCAATCGAATTCGGAAGCGGGCAGAGCTAATCCATTCGACAGCCACTTCGAAAAGCTACCGGGTGTCCTGGACTCCTTCGGCCAAGGAACGAGTAACCAATCCAGACCTCCCATCCGACTGTGTCATAGCGGCGATGATCCATGAATTGAAGATCGGGGAAGAGAGCCTCTACCTCGTCGAGGATATCGATGCGACGCCCAAGCAACTGCGCGATCTGTACTGGAAACGCAACGATATCGAAGTCGATATCCGCAACATCAAACTGGTAATCGGTACCGAAGAGATCCGAGCGAAGTCGAAGGAGATGTTTCTCAAAGAGTTCGCCTTGTCGATGGTAGCGTACAATTTAGCGACCCAATTGCGTCGCCAAGCCGCAGTGATTGCCGAGTGTGAGCCCCGCGAATTAAGCTTTACGGGCGTGTGGTCTGTCTACCGTCACATGCTGCAGGGGATTGAAGTCAGTGACCCCGGTCGTTGGATCGAACGTTTGGATCGCGTGCTGCACTACGCCTCAAAGCAAAAGCTTCCCAACCGCCCAGGCCGCAGTTATCCACGCGAGGCCTACGCCCGCCGCCCCAAAACCACCCACTTCCAGAAACGAAGAAAGAAAAGTAAACCCAACGATCCAGAAGAACCAACGTCAAAGTGAGTGCCATTGGGCGTTAGCCCCGGTTTAGCGGTGTTTGAACCGGGGCTAACGCCCAATCGGCTGATTAAATCGACAGGCCGTCGACGACTTCCGATACGGCTGAGATGCAACTTAATGGATCAGCTGAGCCGATCGATCGCGGCGTTGCTGTCGCCGAACGATTCGCTCGGCGCACCGGCTTGCTGCAGCATCCACAGATAGAGATTGCAGAGCGGCGTTTTCTTCGGATAAACGATGTGTCGTCCGGTTTGAATCCGGCCCCCGGCTCGGCCGGCTAACAAGATCGGTAGATCGTAATGGTTGTGGCGGTCGCCGTCGGAGATGCCGCTGCCGTAAACGATCGCCGAATGATCCAGCAGCGTTCCGTCTCCTTCGGGCACCTGCTTCAAACGCTCTAAGAAGTAGGCGAACCGCTGCGCGTAGAAGCGATTGATCGTGGCGATCTTGGTTTGCTTCTCCTCGCTCTTGCCGTGGTGCGACAGTTCGTGGTGCCCTTCGCGAACGTCCAGTTCGGGGTAGCCGCGGTTGCTGCCGGCGTTGGTGAACATAAACGAAATCACGCGGGTGCTGTCGGTCTGCATCGCCAACGTCATCATGTCCAACATCAGGTCGGCGTGCTTCTGCATCTCGCGTGGAACGCCCGCCGGACGCGGGTAATCGGGGACGCCTTCTTCGGTCGCGTCCAGTTTGTCCGTTCCGACGATTCGCTTTTCAATGCTGCGGACCGAATAGAGGTATTCATCCAGCTTGCGGCGATCCAAAACGCCCAGTTGATCCTTCAGTTGGTTGGCTTCTTGCAAAGCGAAATCGAGGACACTCTTGCGGTACTTGTGACGCGTGGCGCGAGCTTCGCGAACCGCTCCGCCGTCGCCGTGGCCAAACAAGCGGTCGAAGACCTTGGCCGGATCGATCTCTTTGGCGACGGGAGAAGTTGCGTTCCGCCACGACATGTTCGACGAGTAGGCGCAACTGTAACCGCTGTCGCAGGTTCCCGCTTGGGCACTGTTCTCGAGTCCCAATTCCAGCGAAGCAAATCGAGTCGCCGATCCGATCGCATCGGCAGCAACTTGATCGACCGAGACGCCGTTTTGGATGTTCGCGCCGTCGGTCTTCTTGGGATGCGCGCCGGTCAAAAATGCGGCGACGCTGCGGGCGTGATCGCCACCGCCATCGCCTTGCGCTTCGGCTCCCTTCAGCGCCAGGCCGGTCATCACGTTGAAGTCGGATCGATGGGCTGCCAGTTCTTTCAGCGTCCGCGGCAGCTCATAATCGCTCCCCTCTTTCGTAGGTTTCCAATCGGGCATGTGCATTCCGTTGGGAACGTACAAAAACGCCATCCGCATTGGAATCGCGGTGTTTGTTGGGGCCGCGGCGGCGGTCAGGCAGCGGGTCGGCGACATCGCGTCGAGCAGCGGCAGGGCGATCGCGGTGCCGAGGCCACGCAGCAGGGTGCGTCGATTCAGAGTCGTTGCATGGGTATTCATCCGTCTCATCACTCTATTGCCTCACGCCTTGCTTCTGGAATGGATCGCTTTGCACGATCCCCAAGATCAGTTCGGAGAATCGATAGTCGTTGGCCGCCAATCGATTCTGAATTTTGTCGACCGCGCACTTGTCATAATATTCCAATCCGCGACCCAGTGCGAAGGTCAGCAGTTTCTCGGTCACACAGCGAACAAATTGCTCGCGCTGCTGTTCGACCAAGACCTTCCGCAGGTCTTCGACTCCGGTAATCTTGATGCCGCCGGGCAGTTCGCCGCTGGCATCGACCGGCAGCCCATCCTGCTGCTGTCGCCATTGGCCGATCGCGTCGAAGTTTTCCAACGCGAAGCCCAATGGGTCCATCAATTTATGACACGATGCGCAGGCCGGGTTGTCGCGGTGTTGAACCAGTCGTTGCCGCATGGTGCCCGTCAATTCGGAGCGTTCCAGTTCGGGAACGTTGGGCGGTGCCGGAGGTGGCGGCGTCCCCAAGATGTTGTCCAGGATCCATTTGCCGCGTTTGACGGGCGAAGTGCGTGTTGGATTGCTGGTGACGGTCAAGATGCTCGCTTGAGTCAGCAGGCCACCGCGAACTCCATCTTCGAAACGAACGAATTGAAATTCATCGCCACTGATTCCCGGCACGCCGTAGAACTTGGCCAGCCGTTCATTGAGATAGGTGAAGCGACCATCGAGCAGTTCGGTGATCGGGCGATCGTACCGCATCACCGCAGCGAAAAAGGTGAGCGTTTCGCGACGCAACAAGCCGCGGATCTCGTCGTCGAACTCGGGGAATTGGCTCTGGTCGGGATTCGATTTGCTGAGGTTCCGAAGCTGCAACCACTGGCTGGCAAAGTTGTCGACCATCAGCACCGAACGGGGATCTTTGAGCATCCGGTGAACCTGGCCAGCCAACACCTCGGGATCGTGCAGCGAATCGTTCCAAGCAAGCTTGAACAATTCCTCGTCGGGCATGCTGGACCACAGGAAATAGGAGAGCCGAGCGGCCAATTCAAACGCATTGACCGGCGGATAGACTCCGTTGGCATCGGGCTGGCGCGGCTGTTCGAATTTGTATAAGAAGTGGGGGGAGACGAGGACGGCTTGGAACGCGACTTGGATACTCTCATCAAACGTTCCGCCGTCGCTGCGGACTTCGGCCGCCAACATCCCCAAGCGACGAATTTCATCGTTTGTCGCGGGGCGGCGGAACGCGCGGCTGGCAAATCGCTGGATGACTTCAGCCGCGGCCGACTCGGGTGTCCTGTCGCGACTGGGAGTGACAAAGATTAACTTGCGATGCGTCGCGGGAAGATCGCCGACGACTTTGGAATTGTCGACTTTCGATTCGCCACTCAACATCACGTGGGCGATCGCAGCGTTGCGGTCTTCGCCTTTCTTGCCATCGGTGGCAGGCTTGTAATAGTCGTTTGTGAAGGCAAACGAGATCTTGTGCTTCCCTTTGGACAGTCTGAGTTTGATCGTGTAGTCGGTCGGATCGGACGCGGGAACATTGACGATTCGTTGCAGCTTGCCGTCGACCTTGACCTCGAACTTCACCGGTTCGTCGCCCGCTTGATCGCCGTACGCGGTTAGGCGGAGTTCGAACTGACCGCCGAAAGGGATCTTTTCCTGCAGGTAGACCTCGCCGGAGGAACTCAGCCTCACACTCCCGTTCCGCGTGCTGTACTTGTCCGCGTCGCCCAGGTTTTCGCCTGGGCGTTGGACGCTGAACAACTGAGCTCCCGGAGCGGTCTTGATCGCTTGGCCCATGATCTCTTCGGCCGCTTGCAGATACTTTTCCAACAGCAGCGGCGGCAGCGACAAGACGTCGCCGATGTTGTCGAAACCGTAACCGACGTCGTCGCCGGGAAAGTTTGCCGCCGGGGTGTAATCGACGCCGGTTAGTTCACGAATCGTGTTGCGGTATTCGCTGCTGTTGAGTCGGCGCAGCGTGATCTTGCCGGGATTGACGTTGGGGCCACAGTCGACCGAATTGGCGACTTCATCGATCAGGTGGATCATCGCGGCGCGATCGGCCGCGGGCATTTCGGGCGAGTCCGACGGCGGCATGACTTCGGCCTGCACCTGCCGCAGGGCTCGCATCCAAGTCTCGCGATCCATCCGCATCGCGAGCGCCGACGCGGGAGTCTCCAAGGCAACACCACCTTCTGCGGAAGCGGCGTCATGGCAATCCAAGCAGTACGTCTTAAGAAGCGGTTGCAGTTCCGATTTCAGAATCTTATCGAGATCGGCGGCGCTACAAGTCGTAGCGAAAACGGAGAGCAACAGGCTTGGCAGCAGCCAACGAAATTGCAGATGCACCGATCGGGAACGGTTTGCGATCCGATGATGTTTCGCGGCGACTGAAGAGAAGAGAGAAGAGTCGTTCACGTTGGCTGAGGGTTCCAATTTTTGAGATGTCAGTTGTCAGGATTCCCCCGCCCGCCAGATGGCGGTGCGGGGAGAATTCCGATGAATCAACAGACATCCATTGTAATCGCGGTTAGACCAATTTGGTCTTACCTGGAATGGCGTATTCGCCGGCCGGACGTTTTCCGTCCCAAGCCAATTCTTTCGGGAACAGGTCGAGCGTCGATTCTTTGCTGGCGAAGTCCCAGCTGACCAATTGCCCGGTGTAAGCGGCCATGCGGCCCATCACGGCGGTCAACGAACTCTCGGCGGTCTGCTTGAGTTCGACGATCGGTTGGTTGCTGCGGACCGCATCGATCAGATCCTTGTGCTCCTGCTTGTAAGCATCGGCGATGCTGCCTTTCATCGACCACAGTTCCTTGCCGTTGCGATCGACGATCCGCGAACCGGTGCTGCCGGCGCCGATGTGACAATTCGCTTCGGTTCCGTAGATCACGTTGCTGTTGTCGCCACGGGTGCCAGGGACTTGGCGGCACATGAACGACAGGTTGCGATCGCCGGGATACATGTAATCGATTTCCATGTTGTCCCACATCTCGCTGTCGTCGGGACGCGTGAAGCGGCCGCCGGAACCGTAAGCCGAGATGGGAGCCGAGCCCATGACCCAGTTCATCGTGTCGATGTTGTGAACGGCTTGTTCGGTGATCTGATCGCCCGAGAGCCAGATGAAGTGCATCCAGTTGTTCAGTTGGTACTCGGTGTCGCTCATTCCTTCGGTACGGTTCTTGTACCAGATACCGGTCGAGCAATAGCGGCTGGTCGCGCTAACGATATCGCCGATCATTCCGCTGCGGATCTTGTCGACCGCACCGACGTAGTTGACTTGGCGACGATACTGCGTACCGGTGACGATCGAGGTGCCGTTCTTTTCGGCCAATTCGTGAGCCTTCAAGCAGATCTGGTAGCCTGCAGGATCGACGCACGAAGGCTTCTCGGCGAAGACGTGCTTGCCAGCTTCGACAGCTTCGAGAATGTGGTAGGGGCGGAAGCCAGGCGATGTGGTCAGCAGCACGACGTCGACATCGGGATCTTCCAGAACCTTTTTGTACCCGTCCAAACCGGTGTACATTTTGTTCTCTTCCAACGCGATCTTTTCGGGATGGCGGCGGGTCAGAGTCGACTTCAGTCGTTCGTTTTTATCGGCGTACAGATCGGCTGCAGCGACCAATTTGATGCCTTCATTGATCGACAGCGAATCGTTGATCGCGCCTGATCCGCGACCGCCACAACCGACGATGCCCAGATTGATCGTTTGCTTTTTAGTTGCTTCTTCGGAATGGACCATCGACGGGACGGTCATCGCGGCGAATGTCGATGCCGCTGCGGTCGAACGCAAGAAATTGCGACGATCGGTGTGGGATTTGGCGGGTTGAACTGTGCTGTGATCGGATGCATCTTCGATTGGCATGATTCTTTAACTTTACAAAGCTTGAGGAGGGGAAACGGGCGGGATAGAAAGCTGTATTATAACTCCCCGCGTTCCGCCAAACCATTGATGACCGCGCCGGAACGCGCGGATCGAGCTTCTCGATTGGCGACGCAGCTGGCAGCATTGTAAGTATATCTCACAATAATGCAAAATGCCCTTCCGTAGTGAGCTACGGAAGGGCATGATCGGAGCCGGCAGGTTCTTGGGGAGAACGATTGCCTATTTGTTTTCGCCTTGCTTTTGTTGCGCGGGGCGAACGCGCTTGTTGATGTCGGTTTCCAACACGCCGAAGACAGCTTCGTGACGTGCGACCGACATCTGCAGTGCAGCCAACAGACGCTTCGCAGTGAAGAAGTTCACGATGATGCGTTGGTTGACGTTGATCGGATCTTTAGGAACACCGATCGGTTGTGGGTTCAGACCGAAATCGATGATCAGTTCTTCAGGCGAACCGGTTACGCGACAGAAGTTCGCATAACAGGCTTGTGCGTTTTCGTCGGTGACTTGCACTTGAACTGGCTGTGATTGCGCTTGTGCGGCTGGGGCTGCGGGGGCAGCAGCTGCTTCGGCCGCTGGCGCTTCTGGTGTTTCCGCGTCTTTGGTCATTCTATCTTCTCCAATAGGATGTCATTTTCCACCGTATGCGCGGCGGGCTGGCCGCACGCACCCACGATCACAAAACTTGAGGGTTGTTGCCACATTCACTTAAATTCAATCAACTATCTAATGGCAACACGAGATAGTTGTTGTTTCGTTAGATCGACCAGAGGGGTGTCAAGTTCCAGTGAATACCCACCCAGAGGTCATTTATCCTATAGTTGTTAAGGGCACAAACGAGCTTGAAGTTGTTGCCCGAACAACCGGAATGACCAGCATTGCTTTTCCTGGGCACCATCGCTGTTAAACAGGAAGGAACAGGTAGAGCAGTCAAAGTGTGCGGGCGTTTTTCAGTCGTTGTGGCGACGCTTCGTCTGGTGGTCGCAAGAACCCTACTTCTAAAAATCAAACTGGAATGTTTTGTTCAAGAACCTGTAGAACCGCCAGCCGAGCGATTTGGGAGCCGCGCTGATCTTCGCGGTACCGCGGTATCCAACTCGCATCCCTTCGGAGACTTCGGGCAACGGCACTCGGGCTTGGTACGACGCGTTGATCGGTCGCATGTTTCCCGTCTCGGGATCGACCTGAGTATCGAGATCGCCACCGCTCTGACTGGACAAGCTGGCAGGCGAATATTTCATTTCGGTTCGCGAGACTTGGTCGATCTTCCCGTGCAAGACTTCTAATCGCCTCGCATCGGGCTTCAGTTCCACCGAGTCGCCCTCTTGGATCAACTGGATGTCGCCCTGATCGACGATCAGGACCGCTTCGATATGACGCGGATCGCCGATCATGCAGATCAGACTCTCCTGAGTCATCAGCGCGCCAATGTTTTCGGTATCTAGCGGCGATCCCGACCACTCGGGCAAGCGTCCATCCTGCGGGTCTTCGTCGGGTTTATCCGGCGGTGGAATGATCACGCCCGAGATCGGCGCTTTGATCTGCAGTTGATCGATCTCTTCTTGAGCTTTGCGGCGCAGTTCGGTGACCGAATCGAGCATCTTCTTTTGCGTCGTCGTCTGTCCGCTGAGCGACGAATCGTAGCGTTTCAGACGAGACAAGCTGGCTAGTCGAACATCTGCGATTCGCTCTTCGCTTTCCAGGTCCGCCAGTTTCAGGGTCAGTTGCGAATTCTTCAGGATCGCCAGCGTATCGCCTTCGCGAACCTCGTCGCCTGGTTTGACCAACACCTGCTCGATCTGACCGGGCGTGCCGGCGTAGACCGAACGCGGATCGGCGGGGCGAACTTCAAACGCACACTTGATGTGGTAGGGCAACGGCACGAAACAGAATGCCGCGATCACGGTGCCAGCGACCGCAACGGTAGCGGCCAATCGAGAGCGTTTCACTTTTTGCATTCTCCCCGGAGTGCGAATGAATTTGATCGATTCCCAGATCGGTTTGGCGATCAAGCCGCCGAAGCCGATGATCGCAAACAAGCGACCGATGACCCGCAAACCGTACGGTTCGAGAACTTGGTTTAAGAACATCACGATGCCGATCACCACGACCCAGCGGTAGATCACCGACGCGACGGTGAACATTCCAAACATGAACCGGTTCCGCTGCGGCAGGAACGGATTCTCCTGCAGTTCCAAACCGAGGCAGGTTTCCTGAAACCAACGCTTTAAGGTTTCGGTAGCCTTCTGACGCAGGTTGGGAATCTCCAGCCAATCCATCAGGATGTAATAGCCGTCGAATCGCAGCAGCGGGTTGGCGTTAAAGACAACCGTGCTGACCGAGCAGATAAACATCGTTGCCAGGAAGGTGAAGTTCAGCAGGCCCGGTTCGCTGAACCACCATAACCAGGTCGCAAACGATGCCAGGATTAATTCGACATACATTCCACCGGCACCGATCCAGACTCGCTTCCATTTATTGGGAAGCATCCAGGAGTCCGATACGTTGCAATACAGGCAGGGTGTAAAGACTAGTAACATGAACCCCAGTTCATGGCACTCTCCACCAAACCGTTTACACGACAGACCGTGGCCAAATTCGTGGCAGATCTTCACGACCGCCATCAACAAGCCCATGTACAGCCAGTTTTCGGCGGCGAAAAATTCTTGGAACGACGGCAGTTTCGAGCGGAACAACTCAAAGTTCATTCCGACAAGAATCAGCGTGATCAATCCAAAGCCGACGAAAAAGATAAGTGCAGGAACGGTGAAGACCCATCCCAACACGGGGTTCATACGACGCAGGATTCCCTCGGGATCGATCCCGCGAAATCGAATCGCAAAGATGTTGGCCAGTTTGCCCAGCAGTTCCTTCTTCTTTTTTTCGCTGCCACGTTTTCGCAGTTGGCCGCCTTGGCCGGGAGAGTTGGAGATCACCAGCCCGCTGCGGTGCAGCATGCCGAGGAATTGTTGCAGGTCGCCGAATGTGATTTTCTGCGGAGCGAATTCCTGTTCAAACCCATCCTTGATCTGCTGCAGACTGACGTGCCCATCGAGCATCTGCAGGATGAAATATTCCTCGTCGTGGAAGCGGAAATACTGCAGCCCCACAGGTTCCTTGACGACCCAATAACTGGTCCCCTGATACATGTGACGACTGCTCGTCAAATCAGGACGCTTCCGAACCGAAAGCGGTCTTGATGAGCTGCTGATCAGGCTATCGGCGAGCGTTGTCATCGAATCTCGATCTCACGTGGGCCGGCTTGTCGCGAGTCGGCGGAATAGTATGTGGTGGCTGTCGGCGATGCGACTTGAAAAGAGGAGCCGTCTGGGGATTAGTTCAAGCTGACGTTGGATGGCGGCATGATTTGCATCTCCGCTTGCATCCCCGGGCTGACCAGATACCGGCCGCCTTCGACGCGATTGACGATCTTCGCCCAAACGCGATAGGTGTTGTCGCTTTCCAGGATCGGGCTGACGTATTCCAAGCGGCTTTCGAAATCGACGTAGCGGTTGCCGCCAACGTGAACGCGGATCGCTACGGGAGCTCCCATCACGATTCGTTCGGGGGCGTCGAGTCCTTTGACGTCTCCTTCGACCTTGATCTCATCGATTCTCACGACGCGGACGATCGGTGTGCCAGCTTGCACCCATTCGCCGCTCTTGGCATACCGTCGTGCGATGATGCCATCGAAGGTTGCCGTGATCTGGCGTCGTTTGATTTCGTGTTCGGCCAATCGACGCTCTGCGGTTTTGGCAGCAAAGGTCGCCACGGCGACTTGTTGTTCGTTTTTCGCCATCTCGATCGCCAGCTTCGATCGCTCGGCTTCGAGGACTTCGCGACGCATGTCCCAGTAGGGCATGGCTTGTTTCTTGTGCAGTTCCTCGGCCGACTTGGCTTCCGCCCATTCGTATTCCATCGATTTCTCGGCGGCCCGAATGTTGACGTCGTTTTCGGCTTGCAGCCGAGCCTGCTGCTCCTCCGCCTCTTTCAACACCAGGTTCAGCTTTGCTTGCTCGGGATCGATCATCGCGATCACCTTTCCCGTCTGAACCAGCTTGCCCTCTTCGACATCTTGGTTGTCGAGGAACAAGATTCCGTCGGCACCGGCGGAGATCTTGATGTCGTCGATCGCTTCGACCAAGCTGTCGCGGACTGGGATCGGAGAGTTATCCGATTGAGCCGAGGCGAGGTTGTCCAGCAATCCGATCGATGTCGCCAGCAGGGCGATGGCCAAGGGTTTGTGGTTTGCGAGGATATTCATTCAGTTCACCGTTGATGTTGAGATAAGTGCGGAATCGGCGATGCAGTGGAGAGGACGTCGATCGCAATGTGGAGGCGTGCGGTAGCGGACCGGGGGAACAGGTTGTTTGATCTCCCGAGCGAAACCCAGACCTAAAACCATTTGAAGAGAATTGTTTGGAACCATTCGTAGGCGCCGTGGAACCAGACGAATCCGGCAGCTCGGCGGCCGCAGTAGACGTCCGCAGTCACCTTCGCACCTGGGCGAGGTTGCAGCGTCGAGAGATCGATCGGATCGGCTCGCAGCGTGACAACGTTCCCTTCCTCCTGATCGGGTTCGGCTCGCAATTCACGTGCGGTCAGCACGGCTTTCATCTCGTGATCCGGATCGGTCGCGAGGATGAAGGTGACCGGCAACGGTTCGCCGCCAGCCGCCGCGACGGCGCGATCCAGGTGATCCATCTTCTTTTCGGGCATCTTCAATTTCAGATGCATCGGCTTGGAAAGATCGGCAATCGTCAACAGCACTTGGCCGGTGACAACCGGACGCGAACGGAGTGTCTTTTCAACATCCCAGGTCACGATCTGGCCGTCGATCGGAGCGGTGATGATCAATTGTGAGAGGCGTTCGTCGAGCAATTCTTGCTTCAGCAGCAGGCTGTTCAGCTCGGTCCGCTTCTCCGCCTCTTCACCCTTCAGCCGCGTTTCTTCCTGCTCTTCGCCCTTTCGCGATTTGCGGACGTCGTCCAATTCGTATCGGATCCGCGTCAGCGAAGCTTGGGCGGTGCGAATGCGGCCCATCGTCTCGGCATAGTCTTCTTCGACTTGGCGATTTCGCAGCTTCACCAACACCTGGCCCTTGGTGACGTTCATACCGTGGGCTGCGGCGACTTCGATGATCTCGCCATCGATCGGCGCGAAGACCTCTTGCCGGATCGTGGGCTGCAACGTGCCGGGGCAATCGAGCGCGAAGTCCAAGGGGACAAAGATCATCCCCAGGATTGCAGCGGTCAGAAGCGCCACGACAGCAAGTGTTTTGGGGAGCGTACGCGCTTTGATGATCCAAGCCGCTTTGCCCAAGGTGCGCCAGACGGGCATCAAGAACAAACTGTTGTGTTGCATCGAGTTGGCGATGGCTCGCGTGCCGTGTTCGTAAACCAGGTTCACGCGGCTGCGGAAGACTTCATCGGGCAGACTGCTTTCGATCTGTTCGACGATCAACGCTCCGATCACGTCGCCGCGATGCGCGTTATCGCGTTCGATCTCGCCGACGTTCTTGTTAAGTGCGTCATCGTTGCCGCGGCTCGGTTCTCGCAGCGGCAGGACTGCGATGTGGCGACCGTAAGATTGATCGACGTAGTCTTCGACGGCTTCTTCGATCTGCGGAGGCAAATCCTCGGTGGATCCATCGTGCCACAGCGGTTCACCCGCGGCGACGACGCGCGTCGCCAGATTGTTCAGCGAAGAGACGATGTTGGAGCGGTTTTCGATCGTGTCCTGGCCACTGATCGCCAGCACCTTGCATTTGCGGCCGCGCATCGTCGCCACGCTCACGCGGTCGCAACCGATCAGACGCCGGCCTTCGTTAGCGATCACGTAAGCGGTTTCTTTCAGGTCCAACGATTCGTGAGCGGCTCGCGCGAAACCATCGGCTTGCTGCCACAAGACTTGACGATCGGAGAACAATCGCAGTTGTTGCCCCTTGAGCCAGTCGCCGGCGAGGTCGGACATCTGCCCCAAAAAACGCAGATAACCCTTTTGCGTTTCGGGAGGCGAATCGGGGCGTTGGAAGACTTCGATCAGCCCTTCGACCTGATGCTCGCTGCGAAGTGGCGAGAGGACCAACAGGAAGCGGGTCGGATTCCCTTCGGCCTCGCCATCGGTGGTTCCCGAATAGGGTGGAACCAGCAATTGTTGGCCCGCTCCAGCGACGCGGCGCAGCAAGCGGTTGTGCTTGTTGGCGTCGTCCGAATCGGTCTCCAGCAGCGATTGACTGGTGTTGATCTGGTATTCCAGCTTCAATTGACGGTCGTCATCGAACAACCAGATCGCACCTCCCACCGCCGCCAGCGCAGAGATCACCCGCTGAAGCAATTGAGGGTAGTACTCCTCCGCCGGAGCTCCGCTCTTGGACAGCGCCGCGATCTCGTTGACCAAGCCGCGGATCTGATTTTTGGTTTGTTCAACCGTTTCTTGATTGACAGCCATATTCTGCTGTGTTCCGGAACGAGGAAGAGAGCCTATCGAATGTTTTACCGACCCTAGCGAGCTGGGTGCCTGCTTCAGACAACTTCAACCTATCGCAAACTTGTTGGATCTCCACCGCCAAACGTTGGGCATGTAGATTTCTTAAATCTTCGATGCGGAAATTGTCGAATGTTAGGATTCTTGCCAGGTGTTGCTTTAATGCAACGCCGACATCTACGACCCTCCAGCTGCCACAAGAGTTCCCTAGCTAGAATTACCTATCGGCAGCAGCTTATACTAAATGTATAAGCAGTATGTCGGATTGCAACCGATTTGCCGAAATTGCGGGGAACAAAACTTCAGCGTTTTCCGTCACAATCGCTCACAAACCGTCTCGTCCACCGCCGCCGATGCGCCAGCAAATCGCAGGCGTTATGTCCGTTGCGATCGCGACGATTTGCCATCATTTTCTGCAAATTCGTTGCCGACCACCGGATCGGGCTCGAACTTGCCGGTGCGGTCGGCCAAGTTGTTGGTTGATTGAGTCGGACAGATTTCGCTTTTCGGATCGCTTGGACGTAGTGCATGAACGAAGCAACGCTCGTAGAAGCTTTCCGCGGGATTCCGCGTCGCGATTCGGTGCGGATCGGAATCCAGGTCGGTAAGCTGCGCAAGGTCTGTATGGGAGACCAAGCGTTGGAGGCCTTTTTTCCTGAAGCGTTAGACATTTTGTTGCGGTTGTTCCATGCGCCAGCCGGTGCGTTCTGGTTTCGGCCGTTTAACGCGACCACGCTGTTCCCGATCTCGCGGGTCGGGTTTGAACAGTTGTCGCTCTCGAATTCCTGTCTGTCGGCGTGCGAACAGATGGTGCGTGGGGCTTGGCAGTCGCTGGCGCCTCAGGTGCGTCCGATCGACCGATCGTTTGTCTCGTTGATCGGTCCGATCCGCGACGGTTCGACATCGATCGGAGCGCTGCAGTTGGTCGCCGATAGTGGTGGCGATGAAGATCAGCAGCCGAAGTTGGTCTACGCCCGCGCCATGGCGGGTGTGCTGTCGTTGATCCAGCCGGCGATCCATCGGCGGATGCAGGTCGGCGAGACGTCGATCCGCGAAGCGACCGACCGATTGGCTCAGTTAGCCGATCAGCTGACGGGACTGCAGCAATCGATGCGGCATGCGATCGACCAGACCTTGGGGCAATTGCGAGGCGCATCGTTTGGGTCGCTGGAGGCGAATCAGCAGTTCACTCGCGTGATCCACGAGTTGCTGGAAACGCACGGCCTGCGCGTCGTCTGTCCCGAGTGTGGTGCGGCGGCGATCCTTCGCTGCTCCAAAAATCCCCGCACCCGCGACGGCGTCTTTGTGTTCGACCACAGCGTTGCAGGCCGGCGAACGTTCCACGGCGGATACACGACGCTGCCGGTACTGCAGGTCGTCAGCAAGCCGCCGCGGCGCGGTAAATCGCTGGCTTGATCGGTCGTCTGCTTATGCGGAGCTAAGGCCCGAGCGGACGTCGTCGGGGCCAGGCCCGCCGCCAAACGAATCCAAGTCGTTCGCCCAGACGCTCATCTCGACGCTTTCCGCCGCGCCAACCAGCGTAGCAAAGGCGACGTCGGCCGCGTCGCGCCCCGTGCCGATCCGAACAAATCCGCCGACGGGAGCCATCCGCGTGGCATCGAACAGGAACCATCGCCCGTCCAAAAACGCTTCGAAGAAGCCGTGGAAGTCGGGCGGCTGCAGATGGACCGCGTAACCGGCGACGTATCGCGCCGGGATCCCCATCGCGCGGCATAGGCTGATCGCGACGTGCGCGTAGTCGCGGCAGACGCCAGCTCGCTGCAACAGCACGTCGCAGGCTGTCGTCGACGGACCGGTACTTCCCGGTGTGTAGGTCAGGTGGTCGAAGGTCCAGTTGCAGATCGCGGTGACTCGCGAATAACCGGGCAACAGCCAGCCGAACTCGTTCATCGCAAAGCGATTCAGTTTGTCCGATTCGCAGTAGCGGCTGGGGTTCAGAAAGATCAGCACCTCCGGCGGCAGGCTGCTGTAATTCGATTCGCCGACGTTGTTCGAATCGACTGCCGCGGATCGCAGTTCCACCTCCGCTTGGTAACCGATGCTCAGCGGTCCCGGTTGGCCGATCAAGCGAAACAGGCGATTTCCCAGCGGCCCGACCTGGCATTGTTCCAGCGGTTGGTCGGGGGTGACTTCGATCCGTTCGTTGCAGATCCTTTGGAAATCGTTCATCGCCGCCGAGATGTTCAGCAGAAAGCTGGTCGGCGTGTGGACGTAATATTTGAGTTGGCAGCCAACGTAGATCGTTTTCATCGAAACCGCCTTGTTGTAGCGACACACCCGCAAGCGGGCCGAGGCGCAAGCCAACGAGTCCCGCATCAGCGGAGGCCAAACATAAAACGTCCAACCACAAAAAAACGACCCAACGTGATCCGCTGGGTCGTTTCAGAAGTTTGTTTACGCTGCGGCGATCGACGCCCGGCTGCGATTATTCGCCAGCGGTAACGGTTGGAACAACCCAGACCTTCAAGTCGACTTCGACTTCCGAGTGCAGGTGAACCTTGACCGTGTAAAGTCCCAATTCTTTCAGTGGGCCTTGCAGGCGGATTTGGTCGTCGGCGAGGGTGAATCCAACTTCCTTCAACGCTTCGACGATCTCGTGTTGGCCGACGCTGCCATACAGGTGACCTTCGTCGTTGGCGTTGGCTTCGATCGTGATCGACTGAGTCGCGATCTGATCGGCGTATTGGCGCAACTCGCTCAGCTTCTCCAATTCCAATTGGTGCAGCTTCTCGCGGTGCTTCTCGACCATTCGCTTGTGGTGATCGGTGGCGATGGTTGCCAAGCCTTGAGGCATCAGGTAGTTCATCGCGTAGCCGCGGCGGACTTCGACGATGTCGCCTTGACGGCCCAGGTGCTCGACGTTGTGGATCAACAGCAGGCGGATACCGCCGTTTTCGCCCTTAGGGAGACGTTTGTGGGCACGGTGCAGTTTTTTTTCGGTGGTTCGTGGCATTTCAAGTGCTTTCGCAGTGAATCAATCGGTATTAGTGAGGAAGCCAAGTCCGCTCCTCGAACCTGGCAATGTTTCAATCGAGGCTTCCGCCGACGTCCCGCTAGAACGGGATGTTGGGGTCGCTGAAATCGTCTCCGCGCGATCCGCTTGGGCTCGCCGCCGGGTTGCTGGGTGGGGCGGAGTGATGGGACGGTTCTTGAAGCGAGTTGTCGTCGCCGCCGACCTCGCGGTGGGAACCGCCGCCAGAGCCAAGCATTTGCATCCGATCGCAGACAACGCGGAGCTTGCTCCGTTTCTGCCCTTCGGTTTCCCAGGTATCCAGTTTCAATCGACCTTCGACCAGCACGGGAGAGCCTTTGCTGAGGTATTCGCTGGCGACTTCCGCCGTGCGTCCCCAAAGCGTGACATCGACGAAGGTGGTTTCGTCGACCCATTCTCCCGTCTGCGACTTGCGTCGGTCATTAACGGCAAGGCCGATATCGGTCACCGCGGTGCCACCTTGGGTGTAACGCAGTTCGACGTCGCGCGTCATATTGCCTAGCAGTATCACACGATTGTAGCTTGCCATGATTTGCCTCGCACTCCGGCTCCGATGAGCTTCGCTTAGGTAGCTGCGACTTCGGCAGCCTCAACTTCAGTCGATTCTTCGCCGGTGCCTTCAGTGGAGATCGATTCGCCACGTGCGTGAGCGACCATCGGTTCGACCAATCGCTTGTCGAGCTTAAGCGACATGTGACGGACGATCGATTCGCTCAATTGGCATGCGCGATTCAATTCGGTCAGCTTGGTCCCTTCCATTTCGAAGTAGGCCAGCCAGTAGGTTCCCTTGAAGTGACCATCGATTGGATAAGCCAGCTTTTGTTCAGCCCACAATCGGCTGACCAAAACCTTGCCACCCACCTCTTCGATCATCGCAGCGACGGATTTTCCGACGCCGTTTGGATCGCGAGCATAATGATTGCTGTCAAGAATGAACAATGTTTCGTAAGTGCTGATGTGGGTGACCACCAAGTTTCTCCTAGGATCTAGCGATACGCGCGTAAGGTTTATTATTTGTCGAGTTCAGTGCCATTGTAGGCATTCATGCAAAAGGCAACGTCGTGCCTGACAAAATCGTGTGCCGCTTGGGCGGCGCGATCCGTCACCCGTTCCACGTCGACCTCTTCGTCGGAGCGGAACTTGCTGAGCACATAATCGGGGATGTTCCAACCCGCTGGCGGCGGGCTGATGCCGATTCGCAAGCGAGGTACCTCTTCGGTCCCTAGCAGGCGGATGATGTCAGCCAACCCTTTCTGGCCACCGCTGGAACCTTTTGCTCTGACTCGCAGTCTGCCCAAAGCCAGATTAAAGTCGTCGCAAATGACCAACACATCGGCGGGATCTATCTTGTAAAAGCCAACCGCCTTGCGGACGCTGCCGCCGCTGGCGTTCATGTAGGTGCTGGGGCACAACACGATCGCCTTGGTGCCGGCGACCTGACCTTCAGCGACCTCACCATCAAATCGGTTCCTCGTTTCAGAGGCACCGATCTGTTGGGCGAATTTGGCCGCAGCCATGAACCCGATGTTGTGCCGCGTGTGGGCATACCGGATACCGGGGTTTCCCAGTCCGACGATCAGCTTCATGGCAATTCTAACAAATCCTACTCGTTTTCGTCTTCTTTCTTCGCACCGATGACTTCCGGTTCGGTTGCAGCTTCTGCATCCTCGTCGGTCGCCTTTTCGCCAGCTGCTGCGTTCATTTGAACAACAACAGCCGTCGGATCGGTCGTCAATTCAGCCCCTTCGGGCAATTCGATATCGGCAGCCGTCTTCGATTGGCCGACATCGAGATCGTTTACGTTCAATTCGACAAATTCGGGAATCTTCAAAGCGGGAACGTTGATCTCGACCGAGTGCAAGATTTCGTTCATCACGCCGTGATGGTTCAATCCGATCGCCACGCCGTGCAGCTTGACAGGTACCGTGATGGTGACCTTCTCGGACAGCGAAACGCGCAACAGGTCCATATGGAGAACTTCGATTCCCAACGGATCCCACTGAACATCTTTCAACAATACGTGATCGTTAGCCGCTCCGGCCAACTGAACGTGCTTGCTGTGGTGACGCAGCAGCAATTCCACCTCTTTGCGAGGAACCGACAGATGCTGATTTTCACCTCCGTGGCCGTAAACGACCGCGGGGATACGGCCCGTGTCACGCAATTTGCGTGTCGCGGCGGTCCCCATGTTCTCGCGAACCTCAACGTTCAATACGTCGGACATTGACTTTTCCTAATGCTATCCCTGTGATTTGGCTCGACATATCGCTAGCGTCTGCGGGCAGTATCCTGCGTGGCGACGGCTTTGATGTGATTTAGAATCGGCTAGTATTGCGAGTTTCCTGATTATTGCAAGCCCAACCGTTGAGCTTTAGCTAGTCTGCGCGGGGAATGTGGCTTGCCGATTCCGATTCGGGCCGTTAAACATGATTTCAAACACCCGGGACAGTTAGGGTGCGCTCAAATCACATTATATACGACAGCAGTCGATTTAGGATCTTTGATGGCGAAAAAGCGACCGCAGGCCTTTGAATACGTCGAACCGATCGGTCCTCGCGTATTGGTCCGCAAGGACGAACCAAAACGAGAAACCAAAGGCGGAATCGCGCTCCCCGATGCCGCTGAGATCCCGACTATCACCGGACGGATCGTGACGATCAGCGCCATGGTCGAACAAGACGATGAAATGCCGCTGCGGCAATACGATAAAATCCTGTTTCACCCCAAAGACGCGATCCCCGTCGACTTCGAATCGGACAACCAGCTGTTTGTCGTCCCCGTCGAAGATGTCGTCGCCGTCTTCAGACGAAACGATCCTAGCGAAGACGCCAGCTAGGATCTGCGCTTCGCCGATCCCACCCAGTCCCGCCGCTTTAACGGCGAACCAGCGTGTCATTACTTAATAGTTAGTCAATCGGCAGCTTGGCCCCCCACCGCGATCCATTGTTGCACGATCTCTTCAACCTCTTCCCCCTCGAGCGTTTCGTGGGCCAACAGATTGTCGACGATCGTCGCCAGCGCCGCCCAGAAATCGTCTTGAGCGAGAATTCGATACGCTCGGGCGGTGATTTGCTCTAGATACGCTAGTCTTTTGCGAGGATCGGGAAATCGCGGGGCGGCCGCTTCCCATGCGAGTTCCCAGTCGGATGTCCATTCGGCGATCAATCCGGGGTGATAGGGATCCCCTGTATGGATCATCTCCGCCGCGGGACCTGCCAGAGCTACCATCGCGAGTTTTTCGGAGAGTTCGCGAGAATCGAACCGCTCCGTCGGCCATTGGATCTGAATATCGGCGTGTCGTTGGGGGCCATCATCCCAGTCGGGTTCGATCGTGACGCTCAGGATCCGCGCCCCGGCGATCATCGCCATCATTGCGTGGCCGGCTTCGTGGTAGGCGGAGATTTCACTCATGGGCCGCAGTTTGCACTTATTCGCAGGCCATGGCAACACGCAGTTTTTCGATCGCCCGCATGTAAAGCTTACTCGCCGCTTTTTCGGACAGCTCGAGATAGGAACTCACCTGTTTGTTGCTGAACGCTTGGAAATGCCGCAGTTCGATCACCAATCGATAGCGATACGGCAGCCGGCTGAGCGCCCCGCCGAGCCGCCGGTTGGTTTCTTTTCTGGCAAAACACTGGCTGGGCGTCGATTGGTCGCTGCCAACGCCCTGCAACGCGTCGGCATCGTGTTCGCGGCGTGCGTCGCGCTTCTTGGCCAACAGATGATGGTGGTTGGTTTCGAAAGCTTTCATCTTGGCTAGATAGAACAGCCACTGTCGGACCGGCATCGGTTGTTCGTTCAAGTAGCGTTCGACGCGTTTACTGGCATCGATGAAGGTGCTTTGCACGATATCCGACGCGTCGACCCTGCGGCGGATGCGGACATCGAGATGCCTTTCGATCATCTGTTTGATCTCCGGCCTCAGCTCGCTGAACATCCGTACGATCGCGATCGTCTCGCGTTCTAACGTTCGATCCGAAAATAGCGGTTTCATCGAATGTCCTTGCGGCTAGTCGAAGAAGAAAATTTCTAAAAATGAATGGCGACAAAGTTTCCAGTTTACCGGACTAATCTAAGATCCAGCTTGAACAGGCGTACCGTAGGTTCAAGCGAATTCCGGCTCAGCGGAAAATTTTTTGAGTCATCGATGCAATGTTTGCCCCGTTAAAAATCAATGCGAAGTGAAGAGAGCTGTCTGTTGGAACAACCTTTGCAAACGGCTGAAGGCACGCTGACCCGGCGAGATCGTCGCGGCGGTTCGTTTGTCGGCAGTCGCGTTGCAGAGGCGCCCCCGTTGCCCGAATGCCTTGGTACGCCATGGTGGAAGCGGGGGTGCGATATCGTCGGAGCTTCGCTGTTGCTGTGCCTTTTGCTCCCTTTTCTGCTCGCCGTCGCATGTTACATCCGGATCGTTTCGAAGGGACCCGCTCTCTTTTTCCAACGCCGCGTCGGTGAGGGGGGCAAGCATTTCAACATCATCAAATTCCGCACGATGGATGTTCGACCCGAAGCGACCGCCGAACACCGAGTCTACGTGGAGCGGTTGACCACGCAAGACGCTCCGATCGAAAAGCCTGATCATACGAACAGAATCATTCCCGGGGGAAACTTTCTGCGACGCAATTCGATCGACGAATTCCCCCAGCTTTTGAACGTCCTGTTCGGGACGATGAGCTTGGTCGGCCCACGCCCCGATCTGCTGGAAATCGAAGACTACGAACCCTGGCAGCTGCGACGATTTGCAGTCCTGCCCGGGATGACGGGACTCTGGCAGGTGAGCGGCAAGAACCGGCTGACGTTCCGCGAGATGATTCAATTGGACATCCAATACGTCGAAGCCCGTTCGTTTGCGTTGGACCTGCGGATCTTGTTGAAGACCTTTTCGGTCGTCGTCCAACAGGACAACGATTGATCCAGGGCCGCCCGCATCCGCCCACCACTGTTTGACTGCCTGAACTGAATAAACACCAAGAGCTTACTTCTATGATTCGTGTTGGTATCGTTGGCCTCGGCTATTGGGGACCTAATCTGGTCCGTTGTTTTTCGGATATTGAAGGAGCCAAAGTGACGGCCGTCTGCGACCAGAGTCGCGACAACCTGTGCCGCATCACCGATCACTTCCGTGGCGTCACCCCGTTTGAGAGCTTCCAAGAGATGCTCGATCGCGATGTGATCGATGCCGTTGTGATCGCGACTCCCACGGCGACTCACTTTCAACTGGCCAGCGACGCCCTCAAGCACGGCTTGCACGTATTTGTCGAGAAGCCGCTGGCGAAGACCTCCGAAGAGTGTCGCAAGTTGATCGATCTGGCTGAACAACACAACCGCACGCTGTTTGTTGGGCACGTCTTCCTGCACAGCGCCCCGGTCATGAAGCTCCGCGAAATCATCGCCTCGGGCGAACTGGGGAACATCAATTACATCAGCAGTCGCCGGTTGAACCTGGGCCCCGTGCGGACCGATGTCAGCGCCCTGTACGACCTCGCGCCGCACGACATTTCGATGATGCTGTATCTGTTGGATCAGCAACCCGAAACCGTCACCTGCAGCGGATTCGATCGGCTCAACCCTGGGATTCACGACGTTTGCAACGTCTCGATGAAGTTCGCCGGCAACCGCATGGGAATGATCCACGTCAGCTGGTTGGACCCGCGCAAGGAGCGTGTCTTGACTGTCGTTGGCGACAAAAAAATGGCGATCTACGACGACCTGGAACAGGAGAAGATCAAGATCTTCGATAAGGGAATCGATGCGCCGCCGCCGGCCAGTGGTGACTTTGCCGATTTCCAAATGTCCTACCGCTACGGCGGCAGTTACAGCCCGTTCGTTCAGGAACGCGAACCGCTGAAAGCCGAGTGCGCGGATTTCATTCGTTGCATCGTCGACGACGACGTGCCACTGACCGATGGCGTCAACGGCTTGCAAGTCGTCGAGGTCCTCGAAGCGGCTCACCATTCGTTGCACCAGGGCGGCCAGCCGGTCGATCTGGTCGCCGCCCGATCGATTGCGACTTCTTAGATCGACGATCGCGGCGTTGTCTCGACTCATCCCATTTACCTCGGAGAAGTGATCCCTTGCACCACGCCACTGCAATCGTTGAAACCGACACCATCGGTCCCGAAACCAACGTTTGGGCCTACGCCCATGTGATGCCCGGCGCTATCGTCGGAAACCGAGTTAACATCGGTGATCATGCGTTTGTCGAAGGAGGCGCTGTCATTGGTGACAACGTGACGCTCAAGAACAGCGTTTGCGTCTGGGAAGGGATCACGATCGAAGACGATTGTTTCATCGGCCCAGCAGTCACGTTCACCAACGATCGCAATCCCCGTTCGCCACGCATGGACGCCGCCGCGCAGCGTTACGCCGAACGGGACAACTGGTTGGCCAAGACCGTTGTTCGCCGCGGTTGTTCGATCGGCGCGGCGTCGACGATTTGCCCGGGATTGGACCTGGGAACGTTTTCGATGATCGCCGCTGGCAGCGTGGTCACTCGCGATGTTCCCGCGTTTGCGTTGGTGATGGGCTCGCCCGCCCGACGCGTCGCCGATGTCTGCAGTTGTGGTCAACGCTTGCCCGGCAAGTTCGACGATTGCGATTGCGAAACCTGTGGCGAAACGGCAACCCAACGCGTTCAACGCGGATTCAAATAGTACCGACCGTTGGCTGGGCCAAACCAACCGAAACCTAATCTATTCCTTGTCTCCAAGATGCACACAACAACATGATCCGCCAACTCGATACCGATCTCGAAATCAGCTCGATCCCGCTCGTCGATCTGGCCACCCAATCGCGTCAGATCAAAGAAGACGTTTTGCGACGGATGTCCGACGTGATCGATTCGGCTCGCTACATCCTCGGACAAGAGGTCCAGGAGTTCGAAGAGCAGTTTGCCGCCTACTGCGGTGTCGATCATTGCGTCGGTTTGGCCAATGGAACCGACGCCCTGCACATGGCGCTGCGAGCTCTCGAAGTCGGCGAAGGCGACGAAGTCATCACCGCCGGCAACTCGTTTGCTGCGACAGCCTTTGCGATCGCTTACTGCGGAGCCCAAGCGGTTTTCGTCGACATCGATCCGGTCGACTTCAACATCGATCCCAATCGGATCGAAGACGCGATCACGCCGCGAACCAAAGCGATCATCCCGGTCCATCTGTACGGGCAACCGGCGCAGATGGCTGCGATTCGCGAGATCGCCGACCGACATGGCTTAAAGATTATCGAAGACGCCGCCCAGGCGCACGGTGCCGAGAGCAACGGTCAACGCTGCGGATCGTTTGGCGACATCGGATGTTTCAGTTTTTATCCCGGCAAAAATCTGGGAGCCTTCGGCGACGCCGGGGCCGCGGTCACCAACGATCCCGAATTGGCTGATCGTCTGCGGTTGCTGCGAAACTACGGCCAAAAGGTCAAGAATCGCCACGATTGCTTGGGTTACAACTGCCGCATGGACACGTTGCAGGCGTGCGTGCTGCTTTCGAAAATGCAGCATATCGAGGACTGGACCAACAGCCGCCGGCAGGTTGCGGCTTGGTACGGCGAGGCCCTTGCTGGCACCGATCTGCAGTTGCCGGTCGAGCGCGACGACGCTCGGCACGTCTACCATCTGTACGTCGTTCGGCATCCGCAGCGCGACGCGATCATCGAGTCGTTGTCGGCGAAGAAGATCTTCTGCGGAGTCCACTATCCGCATCCGCTGGCGACTGCGACGCCGTTCCAGGATGCCAAAACCTTCCCGGAAGGTTTGCCAGTCTGCACAAGTGCTGCCTCCGCAATTTTGTCGTTGCCGATGTATCCCGAGATGACACAACAGCATGTGTCGATGGTTGCCAAGGCTTTAGTTGATTTTGGGTGCTAGACCGAGAACCGACGAATGACTTCAAAAAAACAACGTAACCTGAGCCACGATCCGGCTGTCTTTTTCTCGCACCGCGCGTCGGGAATCGATCAATCGACAGTGATCATGGCGCGTGCCAGCCACGATTCGTTCACCGAATCGGCGGCCCATCATGGCGATGGCCGTCACTCCGCCAGCCTGCGCTCGTATTTGGAGTTGCCGTTTGTTTACAAGCGATTGATCATCGGATGCCTTGTGGCTGCGATCCTCTTGGGCTGGGCAGCGCTGCTTGTCTGGCCGCGGAAGTATGAATCCGAAGCCAAGCTGATGTTGCGGGTCGGCCGCGAGAGCGTTTCGCTGGACCCGACGGCAACGACCAGCCAGACTCTGATGTTGCAGAAGACGCAAGAGGAAGAAGTCGTTTCGGCGCTGGAAATGTTGGGCAGCCGTCAGATCGCCGAAGGCGTGGTCGATGAGCTCGGCGAGTCTTCGATCCTCAATGGCAGCCTGCCAAGCGAAGGCGGCGAGCCGGCCGGTCCAACCGTTGTCGATCGCGTCAAAGGTTTGGTGAGTGGTGCGATCGATCTGGTCGCGACGACGTCCGGTCTTCGCGACGAAATCTCCAACCACGAAGTTGCGGTTCGCCGCGTCCAAGGCGCCGTCGAAATCAAGGCTCAAAAGAAGTCGAACGTGATCTCGGTGCAAGCCTCTGCCAAGACGCCCGAGATGGCTCAAGCGTTGGTTCAACAAACTTGCGACACCTATCTGAAACAACATCTACTGAATTCGCAAACCGCCGGATCGCATGACTTCTTCGTGCAACAGGTCGATGCCGCGGAAGCTCATCTGAATGCGTTGACCGATCGTAAATCGGACTACATGAAAAAGCGTGGCATCGTTTCGGTCGAAGCGAACCGAGAGTTGTTGCAAGAACAACTGGCGACTTGCGAACGCGAGCTGCTGATGGCCACTGGTTCGCTGGAACAGGTGAACGCCGAAATGGCCGATCTTCGCCGCAAGATCGCCGACACCGAAGAAGAGATTGTCGCCGAACGCAAGGAAGGTTCCGACAGCACCTGGAGCGGCATGCGTCAGCAGGTCTACGAACTGGAACTGCAAGAGAAAAGCCTGGCGGCCAAATACACGCCGCAGCATCGGCGGTTGATCGAAACTCGCGAACAATTGGACGGGGCGCGGATGATCATGGCAAAGCTGCGCAGCGAACGAGTCGACCATAGCATGACGCCCAACCCGATGAAGCGTCGTATGGAAGACGATCTGCAGCGGTCGCAAACTCAGGTCGTTGGATTGCAGAGCGTCGTGCTGGAGAAAGAACGTCAGCGGGTCCAGTTGGCTCAACAGGTCCGCGAGCTGCACGACTGGGAAATCGAACTGACACAAATGGATCGCGACATCGAATCCTCCGCCGCCAGCCTGAAGAAGCTGGTCGAAAAACTGGAGGAGGCTCGCGTGATCGAAGAGCTTCGCAACCAACAGATCTCCAACGTGAGCGTCTTTCAACCGGCGACGTTTGTCGAACGTCCCGCCAGCCCCAACAAGCGGATCCTCGCCGCGGGATTTGTGATGTTGGGATTGTGCAGCGGCGTGGGACTGGCGTTCCTGCGTGAAATCGGCAGCGACACGATGCGGACCGCCGAACATGTCGAATCGAGCTTGCGATATCCCGTGCTGACAAAAATCCCGCACCAACCGCGGTTGGAACTCGGCAATTCGATCCGTCGACTCGACGATGCAGGCGATATCCGCACGCGTTGTCGATCGATCATCGGCGACCTGATGCTCTCGCGTGCCCAACCGATCGGTGAACCGCCGCGAGGTCGCTCGCTGGGCGTGATCGGGATCGATCCAGGTTGTGGAGCGAGCACGTTGGCCGCGGCGTTGGCGATGGTCAGCAGCGACGATTGCGGACTGAAAACAATATTGATCGATGCCGACGGTCGAACCCGTTCGGTTTCCAAGGCCTTCGGTTTGCAAAACGCTCCCGGACTGTTGGAGCTATCTGCAGGGGACGCCGCCGTCGAACAGTGCGTTCAGCAATTGTCCGACAGCAAGCTGGCGCTGTTGCCTTACGCATCCCCAACCGTGAACGATTCGGAATCGAAATCTGCCGAACGCCACGATCCACGGCAGACGATCGAAGCGTTCGGGCAAGCCAACGATCTGGTGATCATCGACTTCCCGCCAGCGTCGCTCCCCGACCAAGCCTTGTCGCTCGCCCAGACGTTGGATTACGTCGTGGTCGTGGTCGAATCGGAAAAGACCAAAGTTGCCCAAGCCCAGCGGTTTTTGAATCGCTTTGCCGGTAGCGATACCGAAGTGATTGGTATCGTTCTCAACAAGACGCGTAACTATGCTCCGGCGATGTTCTCGGGCGCGTAACCCTATCTGCGATGAAGTCGACCCGGGCTTCCGCCAAACTTATCAACCGACGCTTCGGCGGATCTAGCGATTCATGTCTCTTGCACTCACCTCACCCGCAACCGCACGGCGACCATCGTTCGACCGCTTGCTGATGTTTTGGGTGCCCGTGATCGTGCTGGCGGTCTTGGTGATCCGCAACGATGCTCGTATGGCGTACGCTCAATCGGCCAACGGTGCCGCGGTCGAAGCGGCCGATCTAGCCGAAAACGCCGGCACCGGAACACGCGAACGCCAGTTGTTGTTCCTCGCCTTGGGAGCGACCGGAGGGATGTTGCTGTGGCGCGATCAAAGGACCAACCGACGGCCGATCTATTGGCCGATCATGCTGCTGTTGGGGCTGTTGTTCGCCTACGGTTGCTGTTCGGTCGTCTGGTCCGATTCCCCTTTCTTAACCGTCAAGCGGATGATCGTGTTGGGCTGTCTCGCGCTCGGTGCGATCGGGATCGGCAAGGTCTGGAGCACCCGCGATTTCTGTCTGGCTTTAATCGGTTGGACGTTGCTGTTTGTCCTGATCAGCGTCGCCGCCGAACTCGCCAACGGCGTCTTCCTGCGCGGCGGAGACTACCGGTTTTCGGGAGTCTTTCATCCAAACAAGCAGGTCTTTTTCTGCGCGTTTCTGTTCCTGTGCAGTTCGTGCATGTATCAAAGCGAACGCAAGCGGATCTATCTGGCGATCGCGATCTTCGCTCTGATCGCAGTCATCTTAACGAAGTCGCGAACCGGCACGGCCGCCTGTCTGTTGGCGGGGGCTTGGTTGTGGTGGAGTTATCTGCCGCGGAACTGGATCGTCAACGTGGCCGTCGCCGGATCGATCTTGTTCAGCATCGGATTGATCGGACTTGGGGCGAGCGGCGAAGAGGTCTCGTTGCTTTCGGCCGCGAGGATGGGCCGCGAGGATGAACTCTCCGATCCGACCAAGTTGACAGGCCGGTTGCCGATCTGGACCGAGACCCTTTCCGCCTTCATCAACCAGCCGCTGTTAGGCTTTGGGTACGGCGCGTTTTGGTCTCCCGAACGGATTCGATATTTCGAATCGCAGAACGGTTGGGCGTTCAGCCACGCCCATTCGATCTACATCGAATCGGCGGTCAATTGGGGACTGTTGGGCGTCTTTATCATGCTGATGATCGTTGTCGCCACGGTGCGACGCGCGAAATACCTGCTGCGAACCCACGAACGGATGGCGGGTCGTTGGATGATCGCGCTGTTGATCCTCGCCGCCATCGCGGGGCTCGCCGAATCGGCGTTTGTCGCCGACGGATTTGAAGCGATCGTGTTGTGTGCCAGTATCGGATTGGTCGCCTGCCATGGTCCAGTTCCTCCCGCCCGAGGAACGCGATGACAACGATGGGCAAGATCCGCCGCAATGCGGTTGCAATTTTCACGGGCGATCTGGTCAACAAGGCGAGCACGTTTGCTGTCTATGCGATGCTGTCGCGGTACACGAGCCTGGAGTCCTTCGGGCTTCTGCAGTTCGGCCTGCTGGTGCTGTATACCTTTAATGTCTTCGCCGCCGCGGGGCTGCCAACGCTGTTGACCCGCCGCGTCGCGCGGCACGCCAATCGTTCGCGGCATCTGCTGTATCACGGCTACGCTGGCGCACTGGCCTCTTCGCTTTTGGCGATGCTGGGAATGATCCTGTTTGCTTTTGTGATGCGGTACGACGCCGAGATGCGGTGGGTGCTGTGTCTGCTGTCGATCGCGATCGTTCCCTACGCGTTGACCTTAGTCGCCGAGGCGGTGATCCGCGGCCGCGAGCGGATGCATTTGATCGCCCTGGCGAATCTGCCCGGCAACGCTTTGCTAGTCGGCGGCGCGTTTGCGGTGCTGTCGCTGGGCTACAGTATCTATTGGTTGGCCGCCGTGGTGATCACCGCTCGAACCGCGACGTTTCTGCTGACACATGCGATGGCGTCTTACTGCTGTCAGCATTCCCTGGCCGTCCCTGGCGTCGGGTTCCGCGTCGGCATGAAACAACTGAAACACTCGTTGGTCTTTTTCGGCAACGACGGCGTCAACGCGATCTGGTCGGCGCTGGACCAAGTGATGCTGTCGAAGTTTGCCAGCGAGCGAGAGATCGGTCTGCTCGGTTCTTCGTATCAAATCCTGCAACCGATTCTGATGGTCTACCGTGCCGTTGGGACCAGTGCGTTCCCAACCCTGTGCTACACCGCGTCGCGCGATGCGATTGCCGAGATGGTTCAGGCGCTGATCGGACTGCTGTGGCGGTTGAGTACGCCGGCGGCGATCGGATTGTTCCTGTTGGCCGACGAAATCCTCGTGTTTGCGTACGGCAATGAAGAGTTCCGCGCCGCCGCGGTCGTGATCCGAATCCTTGTCTTCACGCTCTTCCTCGATCCGGTGACTCCATTGTTAGGTCACGCGTTGTGGGCGACTAAAAACGAGGCAGTGGTGCTGCGGATCGTGTTGGTCAACCTGATGGCGAACGTCGTCGTCGGATGCCTGTTGATCAGCCAATTCGGTTTGATCGGAGCCGCAGTGACTTACGTGAGCATCAATTTCTTCAACGTTTTACAACACAAATATTACTTCCGTCGCGAGATCGCTCCATTGGCCTTGGGCCGAGAATGGCTGCGTGGTCTCCCCGCGACCCTCTGCCTGTTGGCGATCGTCGCCTGTTTTGTGCAATGGGATGCGGTGCGTTCTGGACAGCATCATTGGATCAGTATCGGGCAGGCAATCATCGCGCTGACTCTGGGAATGATCGTCTACGTGCCGCTGGCCTTCCCCGGGCTGTGTTCGCACGGCGTTCGCATGGTCACTGGAAAATTGGAAAAGGCATAAGATGCGAATCGCTTGGATATCATACGGGTTCGAAGAGCTGTGCGTGCAGAACGTCAATGCGCTCGCCGAAGAGCACGAGGTGCTGTTGGTGATGCCTCATCCGCAGCCGGGGGAAACGCAATACGCGATCTCCGACCGGGTGAAGCATTTCGGTTTTGACGAGCCACGGTTGCGCCAACCGCTGCGGCAGCTGAGCTGTGTCGCGGCGATCCGCCGCCAGATCGATGCGTTCAAGCCCGACGTGGTCCATTTCCAACAGGGACACATGTGGTTCAACACCGCCCTGCGATCGCTGAAACGGTATCCGTTGGTGGCGACGATCCACGACCCGCGGCACCACGCCGGCGACATGTCATCGCGGAAGACGCCGCAATGGGTGATGGATTACGGATTTCGCAAAGCCGATCATGTGATCGTTCATGGGGAGGCGTTGGCAGCGCAAGTGCAGCAGTTGTTCGGTTTCGCCAGCGATCGCGTGCACGTCGTCGCTCACGTCGCGATGGGCCAAGTCGAAGGAGCGACCGCCGTCGCCGAAGAGCCTCACAATGTGTTGTTCTTCGGAAGGATCTGGGACTACAAAGGCTTGGAATATCTGATCGCCGCCGAGCCGTTGATCGCAAAAGAAGTCCCCGATTCGAAGATCGTGATCGCGGGGCGAGGCGACGATTTTTCGCGGTACCAGAAACTGATCGGCGATTCGCCGCGGTTCGAGATCCACAATCGATGGATCAGCGATCAGCAGCGGGCTGAATTTTTTCAACGCGCCGCCATCGTGGTTCTCCCTTATACCGAAGCGACGCAAAGTGGAGTCGTCCCGGTCGCGCAGATGTATGCCAAACCTGTCGTCGCCACGCGCGTCGGCGCGTTGGCCGAATGCGTGCTCGATCGGCAGACCGGCTTGCTCGTCCCACCTCGCGATCCGCAAGCGCTGGCGACGGCGATCATTCAACTGTTAAAAGACCCTGCTCAGCGGCGGGCCTTGGGGGATGCTGGTTTCGATCGCTTGCAAGCCGAAGCGTCCCCCGCGGTTGTCGCGCGGCAGACGGTTGCTGTTTATGAACAAGCGATCGCCGATCGGCAGCGCGGATCCAAACCTTCGCCGGCGCAAGCGTCCGCGACGCAGCCAACGCAAACTTTAGGGAGCCCCAGTCATGTCAACCAATAACGCGATGCATCTGGGAGTCGTGGCGTCGGTCAAACACGGCTTCGAGCACTTCGTCCATCGGGAGCTTTCGTTTTTCGAGAGCCGCGGCGCGAAGATCAGCGTCTATCCGACGAAGTTCCAAGCGGGGTTGTACGGCCCGCGTCCGACGTGGAACGTCTATCGGTGGGGCTTGATCTCGCTGATGTTTGCGAATCTGGGCACGCTGCTATCGCGGCCGGCCAGCTATCTGCGACTGCTTGCCGAAGCGATCCGCCATCGCGCGGTCGTCGACTTTGTCCTGGCGGTCTATTTCGCCGGCAAGATGCACGACGTCGATCTGATCTACGCCACCTTTGGCGATCGCAAATTGTTTATCGCCTACTTCTGCAAACAACTGCTCGACAAACCGCTGATCTGCACGATCCACGCCTACGAGATCTACGAGAATCCAAACCCGGCGATGTTCGCTCGCGCGGTTGCTGCTTGCGACCAGATCACGACGGTGACCAATTACAACCGCGAGCAGCTGAAGTCGCGGTATGGGATCGATCCAGCGCGGATCGAGGTCGTGCGGCTCTCGATCGATCTGCAGACCTACCGACCGGAGCGTAAGTTTGTCGTCTTGATCGTCGGCTACTTCGCTCAGAAAAAGGGACATCGCATCCTGTTGGAAGCGCTTCGCAAGATCGACAACTCCGAATTTGAACTGTGGGTCGTCGGCACCGGTCGCGATTCGGCCGATTCGGTCGACGTCAAAGCCCTCGTGGCGGAGATGGGATTGGAATCGCAGGTCGCGTTTTTCAACGGCCTCTCGGGAACCGCGCTTCGAGCGGTCTACCACGCTTGCGACGTCTTCTGCCTGCCCAGTCATCACGACGACCACGGCGGGGCGGAAGGTTTTCCGACGGTGATCATCGAAGCGATGGCCTGTGGCAAACCGGTGATCAGCACGCGGCACGTCGAGATTCCGGCGATCGTCGAACAGATTCTGGTCGATGAAAAAGATGTCGATGGCCTGGCCGACGCTTTATTGCAAACGTATCGTTCGGCAGACCTGCGCGAACAGATGGGGGAACGAAATCGCGAACTTGCTGCGGAACATTTCTCGCATTCGAATGTTAAAAGAACCGAAGCGATGATGCGCGCCGCCTGCGGTCTGCCGCCGCTGGTTGAACCGGAAGCGAGTCCGGTCGAGATGCAACATGAGTCACTGACAACGTGAATAGCCCGATGAAATCCAAGCCCTACCGGATCTTAATGCTGCTCGAAAACGAGAGCGTTCCGGACGACTGCCGCGTGTTGCTGGAAGCCGAAGCGCTGATCGATGCCGGATATGCGGTGACGATCATCTGCCCAACAGGGGAGGTGACGAAAAAGGTCGACCGAATCGGAGAGATCCGCGTCTATCGATACCCGCAGGCGTGGGAGATGAGTGGCGTGCTGGGGTATCTGTTGGAGTACGGTTACAGCCTGGTCGCCGCTTTTGTCCTTTCATGGTTTGTCCTGCTGAGGCACGGTTTCGACGCAGTCCATGTGCACACGCCGCCGGATCTGATGGGATTGGTCGCGATCTTCTTCAAGTTGTTGGGAAAGCGGTTTGTCTTCGATCATCACGACCTGTCGCCGGAGCTGTATCTGGCGCAGAAACCGGGGCGCAGCGAGGGGACCGTCTATCGGGCGTTGCGATTTTTCGAGCGACTGTCGTGTCGCAAAGCCGATCGTTTGATCGCCACCAACGACACGCAGCGCTCGATACAAATCGACCGTTGTGGAGCCGATCCTGAGGCCTGCTACATCGTTCGCAATGGCCCCAACGCGTTGTTTTTGAGCGACGTCCAGCCGCTCGAATCGATTCGCACGCCGGGCTGTCTCACGATTGGATATGTCGGCGTGATCGGCGTCCAAGATGGCGTCGACTTTATGGTTCGGGCATTGCACGAAGTGAAGACGAAGCACGGCCGCGACGACTTCCGCGGCGTGATCGTTGGCAGCGGACCGGCGATCGCCGATCTCAAGCGTTTGGCGGCCAAGCTCGATCTGGCGGACAAGATCCTGTTCACGGGAATGATTCCGTTTGCAACCGTCCCATCGCACATCGCCGCGTTTGACATCTGCCTGACTCCCGATCCCAGCAACGCTTACAACGACAGCTGCACGACGATCAAGACGATGGAATACATGGCGCTGCGAAAGCCGACGGTCTGTTTCCGCACGCGCGAGAATCAAATCACCGCCGGCGACGCGGCGGTCTACGCCGACAACAACGACATCCCCGCGTATGCCGATGCGATCGTGCAATTGATGGACGACCCGGCGCTTCGCCATACGATGGGCCAGACGGCTCGGCAACGGATCGACAACGGGCTGACTTGGCAACATCAAGCGGTCCGCCTGATCGAACTCTACGACAACCTGTTCGACGTCGTCCGAGATCCAGCCGACTGCGACGCCCCCGCCGCAGTCGCAAGCGTTTCTTAGCCAACCGCGCTGCACCGCAATATCGCCCCAATCGAGGGCCGCAGGCCCGACGATTTACATCGCCAAGCCATCGGCTGGATGGGGCTGCTTGCCCTGGGGACGCGGTGGCTATTGCGCCAGTTCGAGGTCGTCGAGGTAGACGACGGCGTTGTCTTTGGCTTGGCTGACGAAGCCGACCCAGTCGAGATTTTGCCAACCGGGACTGGTCGTTGTCAGGTCGCGGAACGTTTGCGGTTCCTGTCCTGGCACGGTCACTCGCAGATGCCAATGTCCCGCCTCTTGCCCCAGCTGCGCCGCGACTTCGATTCGGATCCATTGATCGACGGGCATTTTGACCGAGACGCCATCTTTCGCTTTCAAGACGCCTTTCTCGATCCACAGACTTGGACCGATCTGAAACGGTTTGGCCGCGTCGCGCCATTCGTGCTGAAAGACAGCTCCTTCACCTAGCCGAATCATGAATCGGCATCGCGTCGTCCCGCTGCTGTGCTTGGGTGCCAGCGACATCATCGGATAATAGGCGTGTGGTTGGTCGGGAGTGTCGGTGAAACGGAGTGCTTTGCTGCCATGCTGGGCAAAGTCGACTTCGACGACTTCGATACCACCTCGCTCTTTGTCGGCGCTCACTCTTGCTCCCAACGGCAGTTCGCCGGATTCAAAGTCCTCGCGGACCGAATAGGCACGCGGCTCGGGAGCCTTCAACATCTCGGGCATCGGCAGCGATGCGGCTTTTTCCTTCCATGCCGGTTCGCCGTAAACGCCCGCTGCCGAAACATCAAACGGCTTGAAACCGATTTTGTCGGCGGCGGTGGTGTCGATGAATCGGAAGTCGTCGTGCTTGGGATCGACAAATCGCGGATCGGCAATCACCGACTCGCCACTCGTGTCCGCTTTGCTGATGTCGACCTCCGCTCCTCCACGCCAATAAAGGTTCCGCCCGACCTTCACGCCATCGTCTCCCCAACGGCCGTGGAACAGTTCCTCGCTGTCGAACAGCACGATGTTCTGTTCGTACGTGAACGATAGATGGTCTTCGACGCGGCTGCGTCGCACTTGGTATTCGCGTCCGTAGGCGAAGATGTTGTTGCGGATGATGTTGTCGCGTCCGTAGTGCTGGTGGTAACCGCCCGATTTGGTTCGGTAGACCAAGTTGTTTTCCAGCAGGATGTCGGTGCTTCCTTCATCGTTGTACAAGCCCCAGCCGCCGTAGCCCCACGAATCGATGTCGTGGATTCGGTTGCCGCGAAGGACCGTTCCGGGAGCTGGCCCCAGCGTGTAGATGCCTCCCATATCGCTCAGCCAACCCTGGCCGATGTGATGAATATGGTTGTGTTCGATGCGATTCCGCGCGGCCAAGCTTTCGGAATATCCCCAGCGCCAGCCGACGGAGATGCCGGTGTAAAACAGATCGGCGATCTCGTTATGCGTGATTTGATTGTCGCCACTATGACCGATCCAGATCCCCACGGCACAGGGGAACATGTGACCGCCGTGATTGACGATGCTGTTGTCGACGACGATATGGCTGGTCCGTTCCGCGAGGTTCTTGGCGATTCGGGTTTCGCCGATTCGCACGCCACCGGCACCCAGGTCGTGGATCCAACATCGCTCGATGCGGCTGTCGCGACAACCCTTGCGAAACCAGAGACCGTACTGGCCGGTGTGGCCGATTTCACAATCGGCGAAGACGATGCCCTGGGCTCCGTCGATCTGTACCGCCGCTTCGATCGGTGATGCGGCTTGCGAAGGCTCAAATCCCTCGCGCGGCGTGATCAGCCCGCTGTGCCGAAATGCCAAGCCGTGGAACTCAAGATTCTCCACCGATTTGTCGCTGGCGGCATCGCCAAGGATCACAACCAGCTTTTCGCTGACCGGCGCGATGCACTCGATCGTGTCCATCGATTCCCCTTCGCGAGGTCGGTAGCTGAGCAGACCATCGGGGGCGAGGAACCATTCGCCCGGTTCGTCCATCGCTTCGCGGTAGTTCTCTAAGATGTAGCCGGTGTTCAGAGTCAGCGGATTGTGCGACTTCATCCCACGTCCAACGCTGACCAAGCGGCCCGCGGCAGTATCCGCCGATTCGAGGAACCGCCGCGTGGTGTCCCATTTATGGAAGGCCAGGAATTGCACGTTGCGGATCTGTTCGGGGCTGAGTCCTTGCAAGCTGGCGATGTCGTCGGGATCGACAGTCAGCGTCTGCCGCGCGCGACGCGCGTTTTCGATCAACGTCTCTTGGCCGCGCAACATGTAGTGGAAAAAGTGATCCGGTTCGCGGGCTCGCGTCGCGTGGTTGCCGTTGATCCAGAGTTGATCGAAACGCCAATCCTGAGGCAACTGAGTCGACCAGACGCCCGAATCGGTGGCGGTCCATGGAGTTGTGATTTGGCGGCCGCCGGAGATCACCGGGGCAGCTCCTTCGGCGGCTTGGTAGACCACGTTGCCGTCTTGGGCTTCGAATACGATCGGTTCGCTGATTTCATAGCGTCCATCGGCGACGATCACTCGAAACTTTTCGTCCGGTGCGTCGGCGCGTCGCTGGCGAATCTCGTCGCGAGCTTCGGTCAGCGAATGGAGCGGACCGGCGGGCGAAACATGCAGCGTCGTTTCCGCCGCGTCGCAGGCAACCGCCGCACTGATCAGGATCGCGATCGCCACGCTTTGGCGGCTGACGCATCGAACGGCTGAAGATTTAGAGGAGAACCTATCAGGGATCGCTTGCGCGAACTTTGAAATCATTGTCGGGGAACTTTCAAACAGGGTGAGTATCAAGTTGGGGACCGCACAAATTAGGCGGATCGTTGAACGAGCTCAACGGGATGGCGATGCGGCGTTGGATGGCACTGCCCGCGATTGCCGGGGGAGCTGGCAAAACTCTACGTCGCTGTCGCGGGCTGCCTTTCCCGCAGCGCATCAAACCAATTGCTTGTCGTTTTCGCGGTTGTGGTCGACCCGCGAAGTGGTAACGTCATTTTAAGTCAGCCGTCCAAAAATTGGAGGGCTTTCGAAGTTGATTGTTCCTAAACCTGCTGGGTTTAACGAGTAAAGCGAAGATCGCATGAAGAGAGTTTCCCCAAACGAACTACCATCGCTGCCAAGCCGCGAGACGATGTACGCCGCGCTGGTCGCCAAGGACTCCCGTTTTGAGGGGGTGTTTCTGGCGGGGATTCGCACGACGGGGATCTTCTGTCGCCCTTCGTGTACGGCGCGGAAACCGAAGCCGGAGAATGTCGAGTACTTTCGCGATGCCAAGTCGGCGATGGCTCACGGTTTTCGAGCGTGCAAAGTCTGCCGCCCGTTGGCGGCGCTGGGGGCTTCGCCCGATTGGCTGGAGCCGTTGATCGATGATCTCCAGCGCGACGCCAATCTTCGTTTGCGAAGCGAAGATCTGCGATCCCGGGGACTCGATCCCGCTCGCGTTCGCCGTTGGTTTCAAAAGACCCACGGGATGACGTTTACGGCTTATCAGCGGATGCGGCGGATCAATCAGGCCTTTGGTCAGATTCGCGAGCGCCAGTCGGTGACCGAGGTCGCATTGGAGAGCGGATACGAATCGCTGAGCGGATTTGGGGACGGATTCAAACGAGCGATCGGCGCGGCGCCGGCCAAAAGCGACGACCGACAAGTGATTGCGATCTCGCGACTGCTGACACCTCTTGGTCCGATGCTGGCGGGCGCATCGGACGCGGGGATCTGTCTGCTGGAATTTGCAGATCGGCCGATGTTGGAAACGCAGTTGGATCGGCTGCGAAAGCGGCGCGGAGCGACGTTGCTGCCGGGGCCAAGTCCATTGTTTGCAACGCTGCAGTCTCAGTTGCAAGAATACTTTGCCGGTCGACGGACTCGATTTGAGATCCCCTTGGATACCACCGGGACTCCATTCCAACAAAGGGTTTGGGAAGCGCTGCGGCAGATTCCATTTGGCGAGACGCGCTCGTATGCTCAGCAAGCCACGGCGATCGGCAAGCCGACAGCGGTCCGCGCGGTAGCGCGGGCCAACGGCGACAACCGGATCGCGATCCTGATCCCTTGTCACCGAGTGATCGGCGCCGACGGAACGCTGACCGGATACGGCGGCGGACTATGGCGAAAACAGCGACTGTTGGAGATCGAGCGTCAGCAGCCAGCGACGGCGAACCGAGCTTAGGCTCGTCCAAGACCTCGTGGTTTTGGGCGATCCCAAAAACGGGCCTGTGCACTTATGCACCGGCCCGCCGTTGAATCAAAA
Source organism: Rosistilla oblonga (assembly GCF_007751715.1). Taxonomy (NCBI): domain Bacteria; kingdom Pseudomonadati; phylum Planctomycetota; class Planctomycetia; order Pirellulales; family Pirellulaceae; genus Rosistilla; species Rosistilla oblonga. The sequence continues at coordinate 2,036,116 of NZ_CP036292.1, forward strand.
ATCGTCGGCGTGTGATTCGTTCGGTTTAGAACTTGAAACGCAGTCCCGATTCCCATTCGTTCACGAACAATTTGTCGCTGAACTGACCAAGGTCGTCATCTTGAAGCGCCATGGTTTCGGTTCCGAGGAATCGGTATCCGCTGAACAGTTCAACGCGTTGGGTTAGGTCAAACGAAACGCCAGCGCGAGCCTGATACGCGAAACCGAGTTCGCTGATCGCACTGGCGGATCCTGCAGGAACAGACAAGCTGTTGGCGGAGGTTTGAGCGACACCCAATCCCGCCCCTGCGTATCCGGTCAAACGCGATGTCACGGGGACGTCGATGTAGGCATTGACCATCCATGTATCGAGAGATTGGCTGCCGTCTGCGTCGAATGTGCTGGTACCGACCCCGACGCTGTCGTAATCGAAATCGAATTTGCTGTATTCAAATTCAACCCTTCCAAATTTTTCTTGCCATCCCAGCGCGATGTTGGCGTTGAAGCCCGCATTAAAGTCAGCGGAAAAACCGCCGTCGTCTAAATCGGAAAGAAACGTCCAACCAGACGATACCGAAACATAGAAGGCATCGCAGTCGCAGTTACCATTTGCAAGCCGTTGGCCGAGTGTCTCGGCTTTGGCTGAACTGCATACCGCAAGCATTGCAACGCACAGAAAGAGAATCCGTCTCATCGTGAAAGTCCTTTTCGCATTTGGGTTCGTACTGAAGTGCGATCCGTTCCGCGGAAGGTTGTGTTGGGGATCTCAACCGGCCGTTAAAAACAGCTCGCCTGCAAACAGTCACTCTGGTCTGCTTGCCACCCTTGGAGTCGGCGGATTCTTGTCGGGGCAGTGAAGAGTTTACGTTAATAGCCCGTATGGTTGGCGCGCTCCGCCGCACTAACTGGTGCAATTGGTCTCACTGTACATAGTGATACTATGGCTGCGAGCATTTTCTTGCCTCGATGGGAGCCGTTTTCGCTGCGCTGCGATGCTGGTGTCTGTGCAAGTCGCGAGAGCAGTCGAGGAAGAGTGCTCTCGCGAAGAGAGTTCGGTCGAGCCGATCGACTGCTGCGATCTGGTTTCACTGTTGGATCGCGGGACGAAGCTCACATCTCGGGAGATCTAGATGTGGCAGATTGTCGTACTGGCCACATCACCGACGCGATGACTCGGTCGTGGCAGACCAGACACAAGGCGCAAGACAAAGACGTTGCGGTGCTACCTTAAACACAACCGTCTCCTCGAGGTGTCTCGTTACAAACTTGCGAAGTCCCGCGATCAAGGACCTCGTCGCGTCGTCACATCGTCGGGTTAACGATCAGCAGAAGAAGTGTGCTCCGATTTTGATCTGGAGCCAGCGGGGGCGGGAGATCGACAAGTTGGCATCCGCGCGCCGCTTGAACGATTGCCAGAGTCCGGTTGTTGAGTCCCGCGGCCGGCCCGCTGGAGACGCGGTTTGGCGGGGGGCGAACGGCTGAAGCCTAATCTCTAGCGCCGTCCGCTTCGTTTACCCCACGCGTTTTGCAGTTTGAATTCGCGGAGCGTTGGACCCACGAAAAAACCCGCAGGAGGTTTAATTCCTGCGGGTTTCTTTTATACGCAACGTTTAGAGGCGCCGGCCGGATTCGAACCGGCGATGGTGGATTTGCAATCCACTGCCTTAGCCACTTGGCCACGGCGCCTTGAGGAGTCGTACGATAGGAGAATCGGCAAATCTGGTCAAGTCGCTTTAACTTAATTTGCCTGCCCAATCAAAAAAACTAACCCAGTCTGCGTTAGTCCTGTGATTGTACCGTACCGGCATGGAGTGAACTATCGGTCGTATTGGTCGGCGATCGCCAGTGCTTCTTCGATTGCCGACTGAAAATCTTCTTCGCTCAATCCCAGCGTTCGCCGGACCGCCACCAAGGCCTCCAACTGCTCGGGGGTAAGGTCACCCTCCGCACTAGCCGCCATGAAGATCGCTTTCATCGCCAGGTACTTCTGATCGCGGTCCCATCGCGGCACGACACTGCGCAAATAGTTGTGAGCCTTGTAGCCGACCTGCGTCGCCGCGGCGCACATTCGCCCGAGGTCTTCGCGGTCGGCCGGTTCACCAAACAGCAGCTCGGCAACATGCCCCAGCGACTTAATCTCCGCCTCCGTGATCTCGCCATCGGCAACAACGGTCAGGACCGCCACGTTCATCACCTCTTGATGGAACTGCTGTTGTTCCAAATGGACGGCGGTCGATGGATCGATCTCCAACACCGCCGGCTCAAACGCCTGCCGGCACTCGTCGCACTCGACGTAATGTTGCACCGCCCCCATCGGAATCGTGGGGATAAAGTAGAGCGTCAGGAACGGCCGGACGCTCTTCAGTCGATACGGTTGCAGCTGCCGACACTGGGGACAGCGAAAATCGCCGCGGTCGCGCGTGCGACGCAAATCGGTTGTCCCAATCAGAAGCATCGGCCTTCTCCTTCTAGCGAACAAAAATGTTAGCAACGTCGACGGGGCCGTCGGGGACCAGCGTCAGTGGCCCCTTGGCGTCGGCGGATCCCGTCGCCGCAAACGGCTCGATCTCCTTGCCGTTAATCGTCAGCGAAACCTTGTCGCCGCGAACCTCTCCTTCGATCCGATTCCACTTGCCCACCTTATCCAGATGAGGCGTCAGCGGCGAATCGTCACCCGCGATCGATATCGCGGCCGCATCGCCACGCAGACGAATCTGTGGCGAGCCCGAATCCTTGTTCAGTCGGAAGTCGACGACAAATCCATAATCGCCAAAGGCTTCGTCGGAGGCAAGTGGCAGGTTCGCGCCGGCGGCTCCGGTGCAGGAGAGAACCCAGTCGCTCGGCTTCCAATGGCCAGCAGCCTCTTCCGCCGTCTGCTTCGCCGCACCTTCGGGCTGCTGCACGTTCCAACCGGTCAAGTCGATGCCGGTGTACAGGCAGCGGTAACCGCGATCGGCGATCGCGATCATGTTGGCTTCGATCGGCGTATCGGGCAGCTCTTTGATCTTCACGTTGCGGTAATGGACGACGCCGCCTTCGGATTCGATGCACAGATAGCCCTTGCGCGGGTTGCAGTCGGTGCCACGGGTGACGACTTTGCCATTGACCGCCAGCGAGATCGTGCCATCGATCGCTTCGATCCGATAGTGATTCCACTGCGGCGTCGGCAGCGAACGCATTTCCGTCGGAAAAGCGCGACTGCCACCGCGATCGTTGACCGGAGTCATCTTGGCCCCATGGATCGGAAAGATATCGCCATGCGTGGTGAACCAATCGGCTTTGCCGTAGGCGTTCTCGAGGATTTGGACTTCGATCCCGCGATGAAACGGCTGTCCCTTGGCGGTGATATCGTCGGCCCAGACAAAGATTCCGGCGTTCCCTTTCGGGACCATGTGCCGCCACTCGACTTCCATGATGAAGTTCTGATACATCCGATCGGTCCGCAGTTCGCCGATCGGTTTTCCGCTGCAGATCAGCATCCCATCTTCGACCGACCAGGTGCGAGGATCGGTGTTGACCAGTTGCCAGCCCGACAGGTCCTTGCCGTTAAACATCGGGACAAAACCGTCGTCCTCCTGTTGCGACCAGAGGTTCGCTGTGGGGGCGAGCAGCAATACGAGAGCGACAATCCAGCTGCGATGCATGTTTCGACTCAAATCAATGGAAGGGAGATCGGGTTGCCGGCGATCAGGCGGCGGCCAACCAGGGGTGGGGAGAGAGGTTTCGATTGTACTTTACCCACCGGCCAGCTACATCCTGGATGGGCGAAACTCCCCAAGATCGACTATTATGAGTTTTTGCCAGCGTCTGATATCGGACCGCCATCAGCTGATAGCCGCTGCTTATCTCCCCTAACGCTCTTGTTTCATTCGAGGACTTTTAAACATGACTCAAGCAACACGACGACAGTTCGTCGCTTCTGGGCTCGCCGCGGGCGCTGTCGCGACGCTCCCCGGCCGCCGTGCCAATGCCGCTCTCGCCAACGACGAAATCAACGTCGGCTTCATCAGCTGTGGCGGACGTTCGAACGAATTGATGGGCTACTTCGAAAAAGTCCCCGGGGTCAACATCGCCGGTCTTTGCGATCCCGATCAGGCTCGCTTGAGCCGCACCAGCCGAAGGTTTCCCAAAGCGCAAACTTGGAAAGACCTTCGCGATCTGATCGCATCGGACAGCATCGATGCGGTCGTCGTCGCCACCTGCAACCACTGGCACTGCTTGGCAACGATTTGGGCGATGGAAGCGGGCAAAGACGTGTACGTCGAAAAGCCGTTGTCGCACAGCCAATGGGAAGGTCGGCAGACCGTCGCGGCGGCGCGGAAGTACGATCGGATCTGTCAGGTCGGAACTCAGCAGCGTTCGGATCCGATGCAGGCAGAGATTCAAAAGTACTTGCACGACGACAAGGCGTTGGGAGCGATCCAAGCGGTCCGCGTCAACCGCTACGGTCTGCGAGGTTCGATCGGACGCCGGACGGAGCCGCTGCAGATCGACAAATCGGTGGCTTACGATCTGTGGCTCGGCCCGGCTCAAGACGAACCGATCTTCCGCAATAATTTGCAATACGATTGGCACTGGGATTGGAACACCGGATCGGGCGAGATGGGCAACTGGGGCGTCCACGTCCTGGACGACGTTCGCAACAACGTCTTCCAAGACCAGGTCGCGTTGCCCAAACAAATTCTTGGTGGCGGCGGACGTGTGGTCCTGGGCGACGCGGGGCAAACGCCCAACGTCCACTTTGCGTATTTCGACACCGGATCGATTCCGGTCGTGATCGGACTGTCGAATCTTCCCGACAAAGCTGGCAGCAAAAAGAGCCCGGCGCATCCGGGCCCCGGCAGCGGATACGTCGTCTATTGCGAAGGGGGCCGTTTGGAAGGCCAACGCGGCCGCGCTCAAGCGTTTGATGCCGACGGGAAAAAGCTCGCCAGCTTCAAGGGATCGGGGGGCAACGTGTTGCATCAAGCGAACTTCATCGATGCGGTTCGCGCTCACGACCGTTCGCTGTTGAATACCGAAGTGGCTGTTGGCAACGACAGCACTGGTTGGTGCAACCTGGCCAATATCGCGTTCCGCGCCGGCCGACCGTATTCGCCGCAAGATGCCGCATCGGTCGAGTTGCCCCAGTGGAACACATTGATCGGCGAGATGGATCAGCATCTGAAATCGCACGAACTGTCGTTGGACAACAGTGCGATTCAGATGAGTCATCTGTTGACGCTCGACGAGAAGACCGAGCAGTTTGTTGGCGACGATGCCGATGCAGCAAACGCCTTCTTGAAACGGAAATACCGCGAAGGTTACGAAGTGCCAACGATCCAAGCGTAGGCTTGGGGGCACATTGGAATAACGCAAACGGGGACTCTGGTTTATTCGGAGGCCCCGTTTCTTGTATACTCATCGCCTGATTCCGTTTCGATGCGTCCTATGATTTTCCCACCGTTTCCAACAACCCGAATCCGCCGATGATTGTTCCTGTTAACCGCGAGCGACTGCTGCAACGTTTCCTGCAATATGTTCAGATCGGCACTGCGGCCGACCCGCACAGCGAGACCTATCCCAGCAGTCCGCAGCAGAAGGATTTGAGCCGCGTGTTGGCGGAGCAATTGGTTGCGTTGGGCGTAGCCGATGCGCACATGGACGACCACGGTTTGGTCTGGGGAACGGTCCCGGCAAACGTCGCCGGCGCTCCGGCGATCGCGCTGAACTCCCATGTCGATACATCGCCCGAAGCTCCCGGGGACGATGTGAAGCCGCAGGTGATCGTTTATCAGGGAGGCGATATTCCGCTGCCCGAAGACAATCAAGTCATCCGCGTCGCCGACTGTCCCGAACTGGCCGATCTGGTCGGCAAGACCTTGATCACCACCGATGGCACGACGCTGTTGGGAGGCGATGACAAAGCGGGAGTGGCGATCATCATGGAATTGGGTGGCGACGCTGATCGAAAATCCGCAACTGCCCCACGGTCCGGTCAAGATCCTGTTCAGCTGCGACGAAGAGATCGGACACGGCACCGACAAGATCGACTTGGCTCAATTGGATGCCGTCGCCGCTTACACGTTGGACGGTGGCGGAGCGGGAGATTTGGACGTCGAAACTTTTTCAGCCGATGGAGTTCTGGTCACCTTTACCGGGCGGAACATCCATCCGTCGATCGGCAAAGGGCGGATGGTCAACGCGACGCGGGCGGCGGGCTTCTTTCTGCAGCAGTTGCCCGACGATTCGCTCTCGCCCGAATCGACCGATGGCCGCGACGGATTCATCCATCCGTATGAGACCGAAGGAGGCGTCGGCCGGGCGGAATTACGCGTGCTGTTGAGGAGCTTCGATACGGCGGAGCTGACTCAATACGCCGATCGACTGCGACAAGCGGCAACGGCGACTGAACAACAATATCCCGGTCTCGCGGTCCGCGTCGAAGTCAAACCGCAATACCGCAACATGGCCGACGGTTTGCGAGAGAATCCGCGGGTGGCCGATCTGGCGGAGCAGGCGTTCCGAAACCTGGGCCGCCCGGTCCGACGCAGCATCATCCGCGGCGGGACCGATGGTTCGGCGTTGACGGAGAAGGGACTGCCGACGCCAAACCTGTCCAGCGGTCAGCACGCGATCCATTCGCTACACGAATTCGCATGCCTGGAAGAGATGATCGAGGCGGTCGAGCACCTGCAGGAATTGCTGCGGTTGTGGTCCGGAAACGACGGAGTAGCGGGAGCCATTGCGGTTGCCGAGGAAATTTTTGTTGCGGCACGATGCCTAGCTCGTGCGTTTGTCGCCCCGGCCGAGAATCGTTGTACTATGATGTGTAGACGCTGCATTGCACTACGCCTTCCCACCTACTGACGAGACTCGCCATGGTCGTGTTCTTTCGACGATCCTCTCTTCCGATTCTGACCTTTGCGATCTTGATCGCTCACGCAGTCTGCCAGCCGGTCGTCAGCCAGGCTCAACCGCGGCCGAACAATAAATACGGTCAGACCGATGATTTTCGGCAGATCGACCAGTGGCTGCCAACGCCCAATAAATACCGCTCCGCATCGGGAATGCCGGGCCCGGAATATTGGCAGCAGCGAGCTGACTACAAGATCGACGTGCGGTTGGACGATCAGAACCAGAAGATCACCGGCAGCGAAACGATCGACTACCACAACCCACGCTCCAGAGCCGCTGGGGTTCCTGTGGATCCAATTGGACCAGAACATCTTTGAACCGGGATCCGACGCGATCGCAACCGCGACGGCGCCGAATCTCTCCGACCGCGCATCCTTTAATACGATCCGATCGCTGTTGGCGCGGGAATCGTTTGAAGGAGGCTTCAAGATCCACGGCGTGACCGACGCCGAGGGCGGGCCGCTGAAATACACGATCGTCAAGACGATGATGCGGATCGATCTGCCCACGCCACTGCCGCCGGCGAATCGACGACCGTCAAAATTCGCTTCGACTACTTGATCAATGACAGTAAATTAATCCACGCCCGGACGGGGTACGAGTTCTTCGAGAAAGACGGCAACTACATCTACGAGATCGCGCACTGGTATCCGCGCGTCGCCGCGTTCACCGATTACGAAGGCTGGCAGAACAAGCAGTTCTTGGGACGCGGTGAGTTCACGCTGGAGCTGGGCGATTTCGAGGTCCGGATCACCGCTCCGGAGGATCACATCGTCGCGGCGACCGGCGTTTTGCAAAACGGCGAAGAAGTGCTCACCGAAACGCAGCGGCAGCGTCTGGAAAAGGCGAAGACCGCTAAGGAGCCCGTCTTCGTCGTCACGCCCGAAGAGGCTTTGAAGAACCAGAAGGATCGCAGCAAGCAGGACAAGACTTGGGTCTACCATGCCGAGAACGTTCGCGATTTCGCATGGGCCAGCAGCCGCAAGTTCATCTGGGACGCTCAAGGTCACGACCAGAACGAGAATCCCGTGATGGCGATGTCGTATTATCCGAACGAAGCCGAACCATTGTGGAGCAAATATTCGACGCACGCGATCATCCATACGTTGGATGTCTACAGCCGCTACACCTTCGACTACCCCTACCCGATCGCGATCAGTGTCAACGGTCCGGTCTACGGGATGGAGTATCCGATGATCTGTTTCAACGGCCCGCGCCCGGAGGAGGATAAAACCTACACCGCGCGGACCAAATACGGATTGATCTCGGTGATCATCCACGAGGTCGGGCACAATTATTTCCCGATGATCGTCAACAGCGACGAGCGTCAGTGGACGTGGATGGACGAGGGACTGAATACGTTTCTGCAGTACCTCGCCGAACAGGAATGGGAAGATGATTACCCGAGCAAGCGAGGCGAGCCAGCCGATATCACCGGTTACATGCGCAGCAGCGGCCAGGTGCCGATCATGACTAACAGCGAATCGATTCTGCAGTTTGGCAGCAACGCCTACGGCAAACCGGCGACGGCGCTGAACATCTTGCGGGAAACGATCCTGGGCCGCGAGCTGTTCGATTTTGCCTTCCGCGAATACGCCCGTCGCTGGAAATTCAAACGCCCCACGCCCGCCGATTTCTTCCGCACGATGGAAGATGCTTCGGGCGTCGATCTGGATTGGTTTTGGAACGGATGGTTTTACAGCACCGACCACGTCGATCTCGCGATCCGCGACGTCAAACTGTATCAGATCGACAGCTCCGATCCCGATGAAGAGGCCGAACGCAAGCGTCAGGAAAAAGATAAACGCCGGCCATCGCTGTCGGCTGAGCGGAACGAACCGCTGCAAAAACGGATCGATCTGTTCCCTGGCCTGAAAGACTTTTACAACGACTTCGACGAACTGGAAGTCACCGAGGATTCACGGAAAGCGTTTCAGAAGTTTGTCGAAAGCCTGAACGCCGAAGAGAAACAACTGATCCGTCGCAAGACGAACTTCTACGTCCTGACCTTCGAAAACGTCGGCGGTCTGGTGATGCCGATCATCGCCGAGATCCGCTACACCGACGGATCGAAGCAGATGTTGGAGATCCCGGCGGAGATCTGGCGGACGAACAACAAAACGGTTTCGAAGCTGGTGATCACCGATAAAGAACTCGACCGAATCGAGATCGATCCGCGACGCCAATTGGCCGACACCGACGCGTCGAACAACTTCTATCCGCCGCGGATCGTCCCCAGCCGATTCAAGTTGTATAAGAGCAAGAAATCGTCCAACCCGATGCGGAAAGCAAACGAAGCGAATAAGAAGTCGGACGCTGAGAAGGGGAAAGAATCGAGCAAGGAAGAGGCTGCGGAGAAGAAGCCTGCGGCCAAAGCGGAAGCTGCCAAGCCAGCCGCGGCCGCAGTGGCGAAGCCCGCAACTGCGGAGGCGGCCGAATGATCCTTCCTCTACTGTTATCGATGTTGATGCACCCGTTTCACGTCAGTTTGGCGGAAGGGGAATGGAATCCGCAGTCGGGGCGATTTGAAATCGCGATCCGCTTGGAGCCTCGCGATTTTCAGCTTGCGTTATCGAAGCACGCTGGCAAACGGATCGATCTCGAAACGACGGATCGCGACCAATTGCAAGCCGCGATCATGGCCTACGTGAAAGCCAAGTTCGTCGCCGTCGATGGCCAAGACCGCCCCGCGCGATGGCACTGGGTTGGGATGGAGAACGAGACGAAATACGTCTGGGTTTACCTGGAACTGCAACCCGATGCGGCTTCGCGCGAACTGCGGATCAGCCATCGGATGTTGCACGAAGTCGCTCCGACGCAGGTCAACACGCTGTTGTTGGTGGGAGCGGATGAAAAACAGACGCTCCGTTTCACCAAGGCCCAGCCAACGCAAACGCTCCGCCGCGACGGAGCCAAAGCCCCGTGGGAATTGGTTGTCCCGAAGACCTAGAGTCTCGGTGAATTGTGCGCGGACTCGCCTCCCCGAACGTCGCTTCGCTGGTTCGACCCTCCCCTTCAAACTTCGTTTGGCGGAGGGTGAAGTTGGTCGATTGCGATGCCAGACTACACCCGCCCAGCGGAACGCTGGGAGGGTCGGAAAACGAGCCTTCAGCCAGTTTTTCGGGGAGGGCCTTGCGAGGGCTCGAGCGTCTGGAAATTGTGCGCGGACTCGCCTCCCCGAACGTCGCTTCGCTGGTTCGACCCTCCCCTTCAAACTTCGTTTGGCGGAGGGTGAAGGTTCGCCCCTCGCTTCCATCCTGCGGAGGGTGAAGCGTTGGCTGGTTGACCTCGTGTCGAGGGCTAAGGCTTCGCGGCTTCGGCTGCTTCTAGGTAGGACATCAGTTCGTAGATCTCATCTTGAGTGAAGCGATCCATCAGCGCCTTGGGCATCATCGACTGCGATGATTTGTTCATGATGTCGATGTCGTCGCGATCGATCACCGTCGGCTCTTTCGACTCGGGATTGGCTAACAGCGAGATCGTCTTCTTGTCCTCTTCGACGACGATTCCCGAGATCGCTTTGCCGTCGAGGGTCAGGACGACGTGGACGACATATTTGGGGTCGATCTTGTGGGAAGGATCGAGGATCTCCTGCAGCACGCCCAACCGGTCTCCCTTCCAACGCGCGACGACGTCGGTCAGGTCGGGGCCGACCGCGCCCCCTTCGCCATGCATCTTGTGGCACTGAGCACAGCTCGCTTCGGTGAAGATTCGCTTGCCGATCTCGGGGGACCGACCGCGGAGAGCGAGGTCGAGATCCTGTTTGAAATCATCGACAGTCCAACTCTTGATAAACGCCCGATCGTTGCCGATCGGATCCTTTGGCTCGACAGGATTCTTCAGCCACATATCGAGATCTTCAACCACAACCATCACGCCGTACATCCGCATCCAGTGACGGGGAAAGGTGCAGACGTAAGGGTATTCCCCCGGCTGCTCCGGAGCGGTGAAGGTCAGCGCCTCGCGTTGGTGCGCTCCGACCATCGATGTCGAATGCAGTACTTTGTCGCTGTCGGGAACGTGCATTTTTCCGGACGGCCCGGGAGTCGAATCCATGGCCGAACCAAGCTCCGCAACCTCCTTCAGATCGCCCGGCGTAGTGATCACCAAGTTGTGCGGCATCAGGTCTTCGTTGATCAAAACGACCTGCACCTCGCTGCCCGCTTGGACGACGAAATAGGGAACGTCGTATCGCATCTCCTCTTCCACCGCGTGGATCTGGACGACGCGGACGGCGATTTCACTGAGACGCTTGCGGACGGCGCGGGCTTGGTCGACTGGCATCAGACCGATCAATTGATCGACCAATTGCATCGCGTTCAAAAAAGCTGGTTTGGTCCGATCGGCGGCGGGCGTCGCTTCGGCCAACTGCATCAGCTTGGCGACCACTTGTTGAGCGATCGAGGGATCGCGGTCGTCGGCGGGGACCTTTAACAGTGTCGAGACCGCTTCGGCGACCAGCGGCTTTTCGGCGATCGTCTTGGCAACGCGGCTGAACGTGTCGGCTTGGTCGGCGGGAATGCTGCGGAGTGCACCGATCGCGGCGCGACGCATTTCCTTCTCTTTCGATTGCTCGAACAGTTCGATCACATGCGCTCGCTGCGACGATCGCAACTTCGGTTTGGGGAGCAGCGCGATCGAGTGCAAATAGTCGAGCTTGCTGTCCGAGCTGGCGGTTGCCAGCTCCCATGCCTGATCCGATTGATCACCCGCGATCAAACCGGCGTATCCGGCAGCGCGAAGCATCGCTGAATCGGAAGCGACCGCGTCGATCAAGGCTTGTTTCTGATCCGCCAGGTCTTCGGACGACTGAGCCAGCAGCATCGCGGCCAACTGGCGGCCGACTTCTTTCTCTTCGGAATCGCTTTCATCGAGCCCCGAAATCGCGGCGAGTAGTTCGGTCGCCGGGCTGGTGCCGTTGATCACCGCCAGACCTTCGGCGGCTTGTTGGCGGTCCTGTCGCGAGAGGCCGCCGCGAGTCAGGATCGTGGCGAAGACAGGTTTGTATTTAGGATCGTCGGTGGCGCGAGGGACCATCACCAATTGCTCGTTGGAGAGCCGATTGAGTTGGAACATCACGACCCGCTCGCTCTTATCGAGGAAGATCCGAGGCGGCTTGGGATCGGCTGCCGCCGCGGTCGTTGCGAGGGCAAACAGGACGATGCAGAGTGTCAGCGCGTGAAGCTTCATACGTTTGAATCGATTGAAAGGAACGGTTGGGAGCGACCGGAAACGTTACGGGCTCCCGAATCGCCTGAGTGTATCAAATTGTGTTGCCGATAGGACCGCAGGGCTCAGCCGTCCGACGAGGCCGCCGCCACATAACGACTCCCCTGCCGGCTCCCTCGCTGCTTGAATTCCTGCTCGATCGCATGTCGCAGGCTCGACTTCTGCAAGCACCATTCCGGAGCGATCAGGTAGGCCGGCGGAGCTTCGCCGCTGACCCGTTCGATGATCATCGTTTCGGGCAGGCGTTCGATGAAATCGACGACTGTCTGGACGTATTCGTCCCGGGGCATCAATTCCACCTCCCCCGCAGCGACTTCATCCCCCAGACGCGTATTTTTGACGGCGTACAGATTATGAATCTTCACGGCGTCGAGATTCAGTCGAGCGACTTCGACGGCGGTCTCCATCATGTCGGCGTGCGATTCGCGTGGGATCCCCAGGATCACATGACCGCTGATCTCGAACCCGCGGCCGCGGCTACGCTCGACAGCATCGATCATCGAATCGTGGTAGTGAGCGCGGTTCATCCAATCGAGACTCTCCGCGTGGATCGTCTGCATGCCGTATTCGACCGAGACGTAACGCTGCTGGGCCAATTCGCTGATCAGATCCAACACATCCTCGGCGACGCAGTCGGGGCGGGTGCCGATCGCCAGGCCGACAACTTCCGGATGCGACAGCGATTCCTCGTACAACGCCCGCAGATGGTCGACGTCGGCGTAGGTGTTCGTGGCAGGCTGGAAGTAAGCGATGAAGCCCTTGATGTTGCTGTATCGACGCTTTAGGGCTTCGATCCCGCGATCGATCTGTTCGCGGATCTCGTATCGCCGCGTCCGCCGGCTGGGGCTGAACGAAGGGTTGTTGCAGAAATTGCAGCCCCCTTTGGCAAGCGTTCCATCGGCGTTGGGGCATGTGAAGCCGGCGTTGATGCTGACCCGTTGGACGCGACCGCCGAAGCGATTCCGCAAATAGGCGCTATAAGGGTAATAGAACGCACCATCGAGCCGCCAATCGAAATGTTCGTGCCCCGGCGGAATTGAGGATTGCATGTTTGAGAGCTATTATAGTTAGGTGAAGTGACAATAAATGGAGCGCTAAGGGACTTTTGAAGTGGCTACCATTTTTCAGCAACCTGAGTGTAAGGTCCACTATTACTCAGCGCATAGATAGCGCCAACGGCGTGGGCAGGCAAGGGAACCGATGGACGATATTGGCAAAGTTAAACGTTACGGGATGCTCGAACCCTCCAGCGGCGGCGATCCGGTGCCGTTGTTGAAGGAGCGATTGACGGTCGGACGCCGCGATTCGTGCGACATCTGTTTGAAGTTCGCAAATATTTCGGGGCAGCATTGTCGGCTGACGCTCGAGAACGGATACTGGTTCGCTCGCGATATGGACAGCCGCAACGGCACCAAGGTCAACGGCAGCCGGATCTTGCGCAAACGACTCGATCCCGGTTCGGTGATCTCGTTTGCCAAGCACGAATACACCATCGAATACAACCCGCAGGATCTGGGGGCGTTTGGCCCACCACCGCCGGACGAAGATCAATTGTCCGACGTTCTGCGACGTTCGTTGATGGACCGCGCCGGCATGAACCGCCGCAGCGAGTCGAATCGCTTCAAGAACGAACAGCACGACGACCTCGATTTTTAATTAGGATTCCGCACCGATGAAGTTTGCACATTGTGTCTTTTTTACGCTGAACGATAAGTCCGATGTGCAATGCGAATCGTTGATCGCCGCGGGGCTGAAGTACCTTAAGCCCCATGACGGCATCGTCAGCTATGCGATGGGGCGTCGCGAACCGGAGATGCAACGCCCGGTCAACGACCAGGAGTTTGATGTTTGTTTGGCGATCGTGTTTGCCGACCGCGCGGCACACGATGCCTACCAAGTGTCCGACCCGCACAACGAATTCATCGCCGAACAAAAAGAGAACTGGAAACAGGTTCGCGTCTTCGATTCCAACGTCGCTTAGACGACTGGCGAAGCCAGCAATCCGACGCCAGCCAAGCGGTGGGCGATCCAATCGAAAAGGGACTGAGAAACGATGCATCAGGATGGCATAACTCCGGCGAAAATCGGCGACTACACCTGCGGCCCTGGCAATCCATTGCTGTTGATTGCCGGTCCGTGTGTTTTGGAAACGCGCGAGGCAGCGATCGAGATCGGTTTGCGGCTGCGCGATATCGGCCAAGAGCATGGTGCCTCGATCGTCTTTAAGGCTTCGTTTGATAAGGCGAACCGGACCAGTTTGAGCAGCTACCGCGGGCCGGGACTCGAAGCGGGGCTCGAGATTCTGCAAGCCGTTGGCGAAGCGACCGGCCTGCCGGTGACGACCGACATTCATCTTCCCGAGCAAGCCGAAGCTGCCGGGCGGGTTTGCGATCTGCTGCAAATCCCTGCTTTTCTCGCCCGCCAGACCGATCTGTTGGTCGCGGCAGCCGAAACGGGCAAAGCGATCAACGTGAAGAAGGGGCAATTTATGGCTCCCGGCGACATGCGGTACGTCGTCGAAAAGCTGCGGGAGAGCGGATCGCAAAACATCCTGCTGTGCGAGCGGGGAACGTTTTTCGGTTACGGCCGTTTGGTCAACGATATGCGGTCGATTCCGGAGATGCAGGCGTTGGGCGTGCCAGTCGTTTTTGACGCCACGCACAGCGTCCAGCAGCCCGGTGGGTTGGGTGGCGCAACCGGCGGCAATCGCGCGATGGTTGAACCATTAGCTCGGGCTGCCGTAGCAATAGGAACCGACGCGTTATTCTTTGAAACCCACCCCGACCCCGATAAATCACCGAGCGATGGTCCGAACATGGTTCCGCTGGATCAGTTTTCGGGTTTGGTGGGCCGGATGCTCGCAATCCGCCGCGGTCTCGAGGCCCTTTAAAGGCGGACAGAAAACGATTTGGTTGGATCGGCATCCCGTTCTAAAAACTCAGTTTTCTGTCCGGCCCTAAAAAATCGAATGATGATCTGGATCACAAACTCTCGTTACCGCATTGGCTTGGTCTGTCTTTTGATCGCTGCCAATGCAGCTCTTGTCGGCTGCAACAACGAAGCGGAGATCGTCCGCCAAGCGCGGCGTAAACAAAAGCAGCAGCTGGCAAACGAAGCGGCAACCGTCGACCACTTGAACGAGGCGGCTGGCTATATCAGCCGGATGGTCGAGCTCGATCCTCAAGCGGCGACGCGGCAGATCAATTACCATCTGAACGCTTGGTTGGAAGCCTCGCCGCCGAAGGTCGATCGCCAGTTGTCCCCGATGGCGGCCCAACGGATGCAGTCGTTCCCCGACGAAGTCGACGCGGTCCGTCCCGATTCCGACACCTTCCTGCCGGGCGACATCGACTATTTTCGTCGCTGTTTTCTGCTCAGCCGCGTCGCGAACTGGGCTGGCGACGGGCCGCTGCACGATCCAATTCTCGCCGGCTGGCTAGCCGACGAAGAGTCGGGACTCGACCCGTCGCAGGCTCAAACGCTGGAAAAAGCGTGCCGCTTGTTCGACTGGACGCTCCGCAATATCCAACTGCAACCGATGCAATTCCCCGCCAATTCTCCGCGGGTCGCTCCCAAGGAGATGCCGCCTGGATTGGTCTTCGATGGACCTGGGTATCGGCAGACGTTGGAGGAATGTTTGTGGCGAGGCAGCGGCGATGGGCTGCAGCGTTCGCGCGTCTTCCTCGCGCTGTGCCAACAGGCCGGCCTCGATGCCTGCATGCTGGCGATCAAGCACCCCGATCGCGACTCGGTCGCGCCGTGGTTGGTGGGCGTCCGCGCCGGCCAACAGGTCTTCCTATTTGATGCCATCATCGGAACGCACGTTCCCGGTCCTGGGCAAGAGGGAATCGCGACGCTCGCTCAAGCCAAAGAGGATCCGGCGGTGCTGCGGCGGATGAAGATCGCCGGGCTGTACGATTATCCCGTCGATTCCAGCTGGCTGTCGAAAGTTGTCGCCTTCATCGACATCCCGACCGAAGCGTTTTGTTGGCGGATGAAAGCCCTGCAGCAGGGGCTGACCGGCGACGCCCGGATGCAGCTGACGTACGATCCCGAATCGATCGCGGCGTGGGAAGAACTCGAATTGATCGACGAAGTCCAAGCCTGGTCGATCGACGCTTTGGCTCGCCGGTATCACTTTGCAATGCAGCGAGCGATGTCCGACGACCTGAAGGTCTATCTGGACCAACAGATGCGATGGGGCATGTTGTCTCCCAATTTTCCGTTGGCCAACGCGCGGTGGAATCACTTGAGCGGCGAGTTCGATCGCGACGAAGACGATGGGGCGCGGATCCTTTATATGAACCTTCGGATTCCCGACACCGACATCGAAAACCTGCCGTACGATGTGAATCTGCAGGTTCAATTGAACGCTCGCCGCCAACCTGGACAGCCGCAGGAAGCGTACGACCAGCAGTTGCGAATCATCCAGGCTCAGTACCGCCAAGCCAAACAGGCGGCAACGTTTTGGTTGGCGTTGATCCAGTTCGAAGACTCGCGTTACGAAAACGCAGCGACGTGGCAGCAGAAGCGTGTGCTGGGCCGCGACGCGCAATCCCCTTGGGGACCTTCGGCTCGTTACAATGTGGGAAGAGCATTGGAGCATCTGGACCGTCCCGACGAAGCGATCGAATATTACAAGACGCAGCGCGATCCCCAAGAACACGGGAACCGCATCCGGGCTCGGTTGTTGTCGCGCGAAGTCGCCGAATAACGCGATCTGGCGGTTCGGGGCACGTATAATCAGTGCTGGGAAGAGGAGGGGGATGTACGATGTTCCAACAGCACTCACGACGCATGCGCACCGGCGGTAACCGCGCGCTGCCACCGTGGCGGAGCTTTCTTTTGGGTTGGGTTGCGCTTTGTCTGGCGTTTCCGCTGACCGAATCTCCGACCTTCAGCCAGGACGTCCAGCGAGGAGTGTTGGTTCAAGTCGCGTTGCCGATCGACGATGCAACGCAGCGGCAGGTCGAATCGACGATCAACACGATCCGTTCCACCGCCACAGCGGAAGCGGGGCGGCAAAAGTTAGTGCTGCAGTTCGGCAAGCAAGGCGACCAGGCGACCGGCGGCGAAACGGCTTTCGAACGCGGGCTGCAATTGGCGCGGTTCTTGACCAGCGAAAACGCGACCGACGTCAAGACGATCGCTTACGTCGCCGGATCGGTCCAAGGGCACGCGGTCCTGCCGGTGCTGGCTTGCGATCAGATCGTCGTTGCCCCCGGAGCCAGTTTGGGAGATGCCGGAATCGACCAAGCCTCCGTCGATCCGGTCGTCATGTTAGCTTATGAATCGATCGCCCAGCGACGCCGCACGATTCCGATCGGAGCGGTGCGAGCGATGCTGGACGCCGATCTCGAACTAGTCCGGATCAGCCAAGTCGATGGGGGCGACCTGTTTCTTTCGGGACCCGAACTTGCGGAACTCCGCGACCAGGGGAAGGTCTGGAAAGAGGAACAGCTTGCCGCGCCGGGCGAGCTTGCCAACTTTGTCGGTTCGCAGATGAGGACCTATCGGTGGGCAACGCACGAGGTTCGCGATGTCGATGAATTGGCCACCGCGCTCGGTTTGTCGCGAATCAGCGATTCCCAGTCGCCCAACCTGGGAGAGGTCAACGCGGTGTTGGCGGAGATCAGCGGTCCGATCAATCGCCGGCGGGGACGACGCGTCCGCAATAATTTGTCCGACGCGATCCAACGCCACGATCTGAATCTCGTCGTATCGCACGTCAACAGCGCCGGTGGAGATCTAAACGAATCGCTCGAATTGGCATCGTATTTCGCCAACCTTCCGGCTCAGGGAATCCGAACCGCCGCGTTTGTCGACCCTCAAGCCGTCGGCGATGCCGCGTTGGTCGCATTGTCGGCGCAACAGGTCTACATGTCCCCCGAAGCAAACCTGGGCGGGCCGGGAGCAGCGTCGTTCAGCGCCGCGGCGTTGGATGATCTGAGCGAAGCGATCGACCAGATCGCGCGGTCGACGGGACGCAGTCCAGCGCTGTTGCGCGGGCTGTTGGATCGAGAACTGGAAGTCTTCGAATATCTTGACGCCCGCAGCGGTCGCGTCGCTTACTTCAGTTCCGACGAACACGCCGCGCGAGACGACGCGGCGCGATGGGCTCGCCAGGGGGCCGTCGCGTTGGCCGATGGCATCTCGGCAGAACAAGCACTTCAACTGGGGCTGATCACCGGCATCGAGAGCGATCTAAAACAGGTCTGCCGAAAGGTTGGACTGAAAGATCTGCCTCAACGGCTGGACGAACGCTGGATCGTGAATTTTGTCGAGAGCCTGGGACGCCAAGTTTGGCTGCCGCGGATGCTGCTGTTCATCGGCTTCTTCATGCTGTCGGTGGAGATCGGTGCGCCGGGGATCGGTTTTCCCGGCTTCATTTCGATGGTCAGCCTGATGCTCTTCTTTTGGATCCAAGCGGCCGGCGGAACGGCGGAGTGGTTGGAGATCTTCTTGTTCGTCGGCGGAGTTCTCTGTCTGCTGGCGGAGGTGCTGTTGTTCCCCGGCTTTGGCATTTTTGGGATCGGCGGCTTGGTGATGTTAGTGGCCAGTTTAGTCCTGGTCAGCCAAACGTTTGTACTGCCCAGCAACGCCTACCAATACAACCAATTAACGGGCAATCTGATCGGCGTGCTGGTGGCGATCGGCGGGATGTTAGGAGGCGGGCTGGCGCTCCGTTGGATGCTGCCTCAGTTGCCTTTCTTCCGCCATCTGATGATGGTCGAAGACGAAGAGGAGAAGCAGATTCGGGCCGAGAACGAAGCGATCGTCCACTGGGATCATCTGCAAGGTCAGCGAGGAATCGCGACGACGCCGCTGGTCCCGTCGGGCAAAGCCAGGTTCGGCGAGGAGTTGATTGCGGTGGTCAGCGACGGACCGATGATCGATCCGCAGCGACCGGTGATCGTCAAACAGGTTTACGGCAATCGGGTCGTCGTCGAAGAGTTGATCGACGAGGACCAACCGGAATAAACGCCGGCGCGGTCGCAGGATCCGCAGGGCAGAAAAGTCGCTGGATGATCGAATCCGAGATAAATGCCGACCTCGGCGGGTGGTCGCCCGTCGCGATTTCGCATATCAAACAGGAGAGTTTACCGATAATTGGGGGGCACCGGACCTAATTCGATCCATCCGCATGGAGCAACGCTTGGACATGAACGACAACTATCTGAAGGTGGCGCGGCTGGCGGCCGCAGCTGGTGCTGAGATTCTTTTATCCTACCAAGGCCGGTTTTCGGTCCGCGAGAAGGCACCTCGCGATCTGGTTACCGAAGCGGACGTCGCGGCGCAGCAAGCGATCCAAAAGATCCTGCTCTCCAACTTTCCCGACCACGGATTTGTCGGCGAGGAGGAGGGGCACGACCAGGTCTCCGCCGAGATGTTGGCCGATCCGAACCACCCGCCGATCTGGATCGTCGATCCGTTGGATGGGACTGTCAATTACGTCCATCAATTGCAGAGCTTCGCGGTTTCGATCGCGATGTACCACCGTGGGGAATTGCAGCTTGGAGTCGTCCACGATCCGGTAACAAAAGAGATCTTCTGGGCGCAGCGTGGCGGCGGGGCGTTTTTGAACGACTGCCCGATCCAGTGCAGCCAGTCCGATCGACTGGATCAAGCTCTTTTGGCATGCAGCTTTTCGGCGGGTGTGCGTCACGATTCGGGAGAACTGGACCGTTTTGCCGCCGCTTTGGATCAAGCTCAAGCCGTTCGTCGGCTCGGTTCGGCTGCGCTGAATCTCTGTTATGTCGCGGCAGGACGGTTGGACGGCTACTGGGCGACGTGTGTCAAACCTTGGGATGTCGCGGCGGGAGCGGTGATCGTTTCCGAGGCTCAGGGGGAGATCTTGTCCCTCGCGGGGGAAAAATTTGATATTTGGGACCCACGATTTGTGGCAACCGCCACGAAATCGCTAAACGATCAACTCCGCCGCTGCTTGGCCTAGTCTGGCCCCCCGGCAGCGGAAATCGTTGGTTTTATTGCGTCCGGTCCTGCGGATTATTTGGGGAAGTGCATCCCCAAGTCGACGTGTTCTCGCCAGTTTCCCTAATCCGATTAGTCACAAGCTTTTTACTCGGCGGTGATTCGCTTAAAATGAGTAGAGCTTCTCTGCGTTAACCGTGTCCTTATCACCCGATGGGTTTCGAGTGCTTTTCTGGCAAGCAAACCGATTCAATTCTGCCAGGGTGCTGTGCGCTTGGATCGCGTGTGCGCTGGCGTGGATTGTGGTCCTCCCCTGCAGTGCCCAGACTCCCCCCCAGGTGCAGTTCCCCGACGGGATCGACGACCTGATCACGCCGCAGGATGCGCTCCCCCCGGCGATCTACATGCTCGACGATGGCACGCGGGTCTTCATCCCGATCACTCCCTATCGCGATTTTGAGCGTCGCAACCAGGTCGTCGGCAGCACGCCCAGCGGCCGCGCTCCGTTCACCTTCGATTCGATTGAAATCACAGGGGAAGCGAAGGGTGGCCGAGCCGAATTGGATGTCGAGTTGCGGATCGATCTCGATGCCAGTTTGAAGGAGGAGGTGGCGATCCCGCTGCTGATGAAGAACTTCCATCGGCTGACACCGTTCCAAGTCGACGGGCTGAGCGATGTTCGCGGGATGACCGATCCGAAACTCGGCAGCCAGACGCTGTTGGGAACGCCCACCAAGCAGCGGATCGTGGTCCAGGCCAAGTTCTCGGTCCGAGTCAACGAGGCGGATGTCCGTCGCAACATCGACTTTCGCTTGCCCGTCGCCCCGACGACGATCAAGTTGACTGTCGATCAAGAGCGACCGTTTGCCGTCGTTACCGGTTCGACAAGCGAAGAGATCGTTCGCGCTCCCGAACCGGTTGAGCAAGGCAAGAGCCTGATTCAGTTGGAAGCGGCTGGCGGCGATTTCACGATGGCTTGGGGAGCATCCGAAGAGGAGGCTCCCGAAACGCAATCGCTGGAGGTCGAAGGGGACTGGAAGATCGATTGGCAGGACCCGCAGCAATCGCCGCAGATCGAGGTGACTTACAAAGTCCGCAATCTGTCGGGCAACATTCAACCATTTGAGATGCAGATCCCGGCGCAGTTTTCGATCTCGCCGATTTCGTTTTCCGACGTCTCGATCAGTCCTGTCGGGAACGACACCTACCGGATCACCCCTGCTCTTTCCGAGACGCCGCGGTTGACGTTCCAGTTGCAAGTCGATGTGCCCGGCGCAGACTATCGAACCGAATCGCCGCTGCGGTTGGTTGGGATGTCGATCGCTGGCAGCGTCCGCGAGACCGGAACGATCAAAATTCAAACGACCCGCGATCACCGCTTGCGTTGGCTGGAAGGCAACTTTGTGCGGCCGTTGATCTCCGCTTCGAACAGCGAAGGGGACGGCCGAGCCTACGATTTCCGCTACGATCGCGGCGACTTCACCCTGCCGATCTGGCTCGCGGTGAAGGCGAGCGGGATGCGGATGCAGGTCGATTACGAAACATCGATCGGTCCGGAGTCGGTGAATCTGGATGTGTTTGTTAACGTCGCCGGATCGGGGACGACCGGGCAGAGCTTGACGATCGACTTCAAGCAATGGGAACTGCAACGCATCAACGATCAACTGTTGATCGACCTCGACATCGCCGGCGTCGAACCGACGGCGGAGACCGTGCAGATCGAAGTCGACGAACTGATCGAAAACTTAAAACCGATCTCGGGACAGCGGCGGCAATTGAAGCTGCAGCTGATCCGAGCCCTCTCGGGCAGCGAGGGGAAGGTCAGCTTTGACATCCCGTCGATCAATCGGCCAGCCAAACGACGCAGCGACGTGATCTACACGCCGGGCCAAGTGCGCGTGCTGGAAAAAGAGAACGTTACGATCGCCTTTGATCCCGCTAACAGCCACGGGCTCGAACAGGTCGTCGATGTAACGACCGCCGATTCCCGCGTGTACCAGTTGTCGTCGGCCTTCGGCAAGCCGCGGTTGACTCACACCGTGGCTCGTCGCAAGACGCAGTTTCGCACCGCGATCGCGGCGGAACTGGCGATCAATGGCGACCAATGTTTCTTCAGCCAGCGGCTGTCGATTGAATTCAGCGAGGGGACGCTTGCCTCGCTGCAATTGATGTCGCCGCACGACGATCTGAAAAACTGTTCGGGAACGATCGACGGCAAGCCGGTCTTCCTGAAAAGCGAGAGCGATACGACCTATCAAGTTCGCTTCGATCCGCTGCCGCCGGGCAGTTATGAATTGGAACTGACGCAGCCGTTCCCGTTCCCACCCCAGACCGACGAAGAGCTTGCTTCGGTCGAACTGCCGCTGAGTCTGCCGATGGAATTGGCTTCGGGCGGCGAGTTCGAGATGCCGTTCCAAGTCGTTTCGGACGCCTGGTCGCGCGATGAACCGGCAGGTTCGGACAAACAACCGGGGGCGATCCTGGTGATCCCCGGCATCTCGCCAACGATCCAATTGGTCCGCCAGCGGCAACGCGATGAAGCGTCGCTGTTCATCGACCGGTTGTGGATCCAATCGATGATCGGCAGCTCCGTTCGCCGCGAGAAGATTGTCGCTCGCGTTCAAGGGTTTGCGTCGCATCTGGAACTGTTCAGCAATCAATGGAACGAAGACATCCAAGTTCGGGCGATCGTCGACGGAACCGAACTCCGTGATGTCGTCCAACAGGGAAACCGGCTTCAGATTCCGCTGCCTCAAGACCAAGCCACCTCGATGGTCGAGGTCTGGATCTGGGATCGGAACGTCGAGGCGCCGGCGGTGCTCGATGAGATCACACCGCACGTGAAACTAAACGCTCCTCACGGCGAGTGCTACTGGCAACTGGTGCTTCCGTCGGGGCAACACTTGGTCTACGCAAGTCCCGAAGCGGGGCGAGCGATGCAGTGGCAGTGGCGGAGCCTGTTTATGGCTCGCAAACCAATCCTCACGACAGCTGAACTGGAACGACAATTCGGTAGCTCCACCTCCGAAACGCTGCCGCCGTCGAACATCTATCTGTTCACGCCAGCCGATCTGACGGGGCTGCAAGCGATCGCGGCACCGCGGAGCACGATCTGGTTCGTGGTGGGTGGGATCACGTTGCTGTTGTCGACGCTGATCGTCTACGTCCGTCGGTTGCGAACCTCTTTCACCTTTATGATGCTTGGATTCCTGTTGGTCGGGATGTCGGTGACGCTGCCCGATCTGGCGGTGATCTTCGGCCAGGTGAGCTTGTTGGCGCTGATCTTAACGGTCGTCTTGTTGGCGATTCGATCGGCGATCGCTGGTTGGCCACAGGCGAGCGTGTTCGAAGCGCCACGGCCTCGCGAGGGCTCGACTCGCAGCGTTCCCAATCCGATTGTCGTCGGGTCGACGCAGAGTCTCGATCCGCGACGAGTGGGACCTCCGGTCGAGGCAAATTCATGATCTTGGCTTGTCGTTCCCCGCACCGCTTGCTGCGAGCGACGCTGGTCGGCATCGCTCTAGTGATCTCTGCCGCCAGCTTTGGTTCTGCCGATGAACCGTCGGCCAGCGACGAAGCACCGCGCGTGAAATATCGCCAGATCTTCATTCCTAAACGGGATGAAACCAAGCTGATTCCGCCGGACTACGAACCGATCTCGCAGAGCAAACTGAAGCAGGCGCTAAACAATCTGCAAGATTCGGCCAACGACGAACAGGTGCTGCCCGAATTGGTTCAATTGCAATTGATGGCTCGCTATGCCGAGAACGCATTGCAGTCGATCGGCGAATCCTATTTTGAGTTTGAATATCAAGATGATGCACCGGGCAAACTGACGTTGAGTCCGTTGAATCTGGCGGTCCTTCCAACCGCTTCGCTTTCGGGATCGACCACGGCGCGATTGAGTACATCGTTGGATGGTCAGGTCGCGGCGCGGGTTAGCGGCGATCAGCGGATTGGTTTTTCGTGGAGCTTGCAGGGGACGCAGGTCGATCCCTCGCGAACTCAATTTACGATGCGTCTGCCAGCGACCGGCAACGGCAAGCTGTATCTCGCTCTCCCCGAGGGCCTCGAGATCGAAACGCATTCGGGGGCCGTCGAAGTAGTCGACCCCGCGTCGCCGACACTCGAGGATGTTGTGTTGCGCGACGACGAAACGATCTATCTTGTCGAATTGGCGGGGGGCGATCGGGCCGACTTTTCGATCGTCAAAGCCGCCTCGTCGCCGGTGCTCAGCCAAGTTGTGATGCGTGAGGCGTTTGGCAAATACCAGATCCGCGAGGATAGCGTCGCCTGGGATTTCACCTTTGATTTCACCTGGCCGCGCGAGAACGGCCCGCTGAACCTGGTGCTCCCCAGCGGCAGCGTCCCAACATCGTTGACGATCGATTCGATGGCTCGCCCGTACGAAACGACTTTGGAAAACGGCCAGACGCTGCTCGTCCTGGATCCCAGCGATTGGACCGACCCGGCGGGCTCGATCGATCATCGGTTGCAGTTGATCGGCCTCTCGGCACCTCTGAAGTCGGGCTGGGTAACGCTCCCCAAAGTCGGCTGGCGGAATTGTCAGGTCGTGATGTCGGGCAGCGGATCGATGCTGCGATTGGACCTCGCCTATCCGATCGAATTGATCGACGTCGACACCTCGACGCGTTGGAGCATCGCTAATTCTTCGCGAACCGATGTCGACGAGAGCTATCAGTTTTCGGGTTCCTCGTGGGACGCGCCGCTGAAGCTGTTTATGCAGCGCGACGATTCGCACGCCACGGCGACCAACGCGATGCGTTTGAATATCGGTAGCGATTCATTGCAGGGGACTTGGGACAGTTTTGTCGAATACAAGGTGGCGGTTCTGCCCGCCGAAGATGATCAGGAACCGGCGATGCGGTTGCCGACGATCGGGCCGATCTCGATGGAGATCGAAGATGGCTGGGAGATCACCAGCGCGGTCGTCGTTTCCAGCGGACGCGAAGTCGACCGAGTCGGCGGCAAGATCGACCGACTGACGATCTGGCCCGAGCCCGATGAGATCGACGGCAAGGTGTTCCATGTCCGCGTCAAAGGACGCCGCCCCCTGCCGCCACAGGATCGGGTGAGCATCCCGCCGACGTTTTTCGTCCGTTGGGAGACGATTCCGACCAGCGAATACGTGATGTTAACGGCGTCGTCGCGAATCCAATTCCGCAGCAATCAAGGGCTGCAGCAAAACCGGATCTCCAACAAACAACTGCCGTCGTCGATCGCCGAACTGTTCGGAGATCCGAGCGTCGCGCAGTGTTATCTGGCGATCGATTCGACGCGCACGCCATCGATTGAATTCGATCGCCCCGCCTCGCGGTTTGATGCTCGCGTCGACGTGTCGGCTACGTTTCTCGAAGGCAGGATTACCGAACAGTTTACGATCGGCATCGAAAACGTCTCGGGCAAGTTGGAAGAACTTGTCGTTCGTTTTCCCGAATCGCGGCAGGAAACGATTCGTTGGACGGTCGCCGATACGGGCAGGAACAACGAGGATGCGACCGGACGCAATTCGATCCTGGCGACGCGGCAGACGACCGAGGATGGAGCCGAGGTGTGGAAGTTGCGATCGCACGACCGCATCGACGATGGCACGGTGATCGTCGGCACTCGCGAGATCGTCGACGCCGAACTGCGGATCGATTTGCCCAGTATTCCGCTGGCGTTTAATCAACGCGGCATCGTCCGCACCGACCGCACCGTCGAAGTTGTCTCGGTTAGTTCGAACATCGTTCGGATCCCCGAACCGAAAAGAATTCAAAGCGAATCTCCGCTCCCCGTGCTGCGATACGATCCGACAGTCGATGGGCAGGTCACGATCCAAGCCAGGAAGACCAAGGCGTCGCTGCCGATCATCCAGCGGCAACAGTTGAGTGTTGTCGCCGATGCGTCGGGAGCCGAACGGGTGTTTGTCGAAATCACTCCCGATTCTTCGGGGATGATCATCGTGAACCACGAACCTTCGCTGCGTTTGGAGCGGGCGATCGGCGAGCAGGCCGACCTGCCTCCCGAATCGCTGCGAGTCACCGATTCGACGGTTACCTGCAAGCTCGCCACGCAGCGCTCTCTGCTGTTGGTCTTCACCGTTAACCGCGCCGCTCAGGTCTGGGGACGTGTTTGGCAACCGCCGCAGGTGCAGTGCGAAAATCCTGTGTTGGAGTCGAGCTTGCGGTTGTGGTTGGGGCCCGACAGCGTTCAATGGAACAAGAACCAGTTGCAACTGGAACGCGATACGGAGCCGGTCCAGCCGCCAGCTTATGTCGTCGATTCGGTCTCGGTGCCGTTGGCGTCGGCTGGTTCGGAGCTGGAATTAAAAGAGACGATCCTGCTGTTGCGTAGCGAAACGATGACCGGGCTGAAATTTGGAGCTGCGATTTTGTTGGTTGCATTCGGCTGGGCGACCGGCGGTTGGCGAGTCTTCGGAATGCTCGGCTTTGCCTTTCTCGCCCTTTCGGTCGTGGGAGTGTTGGGCAAGTGGCGGATCGATCCGCTGCTGTTGCCACTGATTCCGTACGCCTTGGGAGCGTTGCTCGCCTCGCTGTTGGCTAAGCGTCCGGTTCCGCGAATCGAAGAGGATTCGCGACGCGAGGTGGGGAGTCATTCGTTGGTTTTGCGAGCTCTCGTCTGCTTGGCGTTAACCGTTTCGTGGGCCGTCGCGGCGAGCGGCCAAACGCCTCCGATCACTCATTCGCTGTTGATCCCGACCGAAGAGGATGGCACGCCGATCGACAAGGTCTACATCCCACCGAAGCTTTACGAACAATTGCTGCAACGCGAATCCAAAGCGTTTCATCTGACCAATGCCCACGTCTCTTCGGCGCGTTACATCGTCGACATCCGCTCCAACGCGTTTGTCGCCGAGCGCGATGCGGCGCGAGTCCAAGCGACGATCGGCATCGAGAACCCCGACCTCGCCAGCGCTGTGGTGATGGCGATTCGCCAACAACCGTTTCGCGACGCGATCCGGCGAATCGATCTGTTGGTCGCCGGCGATGTGATTCCGATCCGTCGCCCCACATCGGGCAGCGACGACAAGATCGTTCTTCAATTGGGAGGCCAGCCGAACGCCACGGTTCGGTTTTCATTGGCCGTTCCGACTGAGATCGACGATGCCACCGGACGACGCGAACTGTTGCTGGAGATTCCACCAGTCCTCAACTCGCAATTGGCGGTGATGTATGACGACGAGGTGCGGGACGTCGAAGCGGTCTCCAGCCTAGGAAGCGTCGTCACAAATTCGGCGACTCAATCGCTGTCGGCTGATCTTGGTCCGGTCGATAACCTGCGGGTCGCATGGCGCAAACAGAACGCAGACCCATCGGTGCCGTTGGTCAACACGCGACGCTGTTGGTACCTGCATCTCACGCCGCAACAGATTTCGCGCGAGGTGCAGTTGGATTTTGTCCAGCCGACCGAAGGGGTGAAGGTCGATCGCATCGAATTGAATTTTGACACGACGCAGGTTCCCGTTGTCACATCGAGCGGATGGCAGTTAGAAGAGACGCGCATCTTGGAGGGAGAGCGGTCGGCGTTGACCTTCGTCTCCACCAGCGAAGCGACCGACTCCCTGCGACTGCTGTGGTCCAACCCACGCGACGGCGATACAACTCAAACGATTCGGTTGGTCGATATCCGTGCGGCCACCACCGACGAAACGACTCCCGAGGTGTTGGTAGCGATCGCGGCACCGGCAAACTGGACGATCGAAGATCCTTTGGATTCGCTGGCCACGGTCGTCGATGCCAATGCTTTTTTATCGCATTGGCCGACGCGAACGGGACTCTTAAGCAAGGTGTTCCGCAGCGAATACAAAGGCCCGATTCCGTTTCGCTTGCGACAAGACGAAACGCGACAAGCGGTTGCCGACGATGTCCACCAGATCAACTTTGAGACCGATCGGCTGGAGATCAATTACAAGGTTTCGGTCCAAGATTACGCGACCGCCGGAGAGAGTATCCGGTTGCGGGTTCCCAAGAACTTGCAAGTCGAGAGTGCGATCTTGCAGGGCGAATCGGTTCCCCACAAGCGATTGCCTTTCGAGGACCACGACGAAATCGTAATCGGTTGGCGTTCGAATCCCGAACCGTTTGTAGAACTGTACGTCAAAGCGTCGGTCCCGGTGAAACTTGATGTTCCGCTGAGCGTGCCGCGGATCTTCCCCAGCCAGTTCACGCTGACCAGCAGCGAATTCCAATGGAGTCGCGTGTCGGGTGTCGCCGTCCAGTGGTTGCAACAGGATGCGTTTGAGGACTTGCGGTTTGAAGTCACCGGAGTCGAACAGTTGCACGCGCAGATGTTTCCGGTCACACGTTGGAATCTCGATGTCCAATGGCTCTCCGAACCCGTCCTGCCGGGGCAGTTCCGGTTGCAGAGAGTCACGCCGCGGATCGAATCCGAATCGGTCACCGTCGTCAGTTGGAAGGATCGCGCGTGGTCGGCGAAGGCCTACTTCGATATCCACGTGCAGCAGGGAAACGTCGACTATTTTTCGTTTGAAGTTCCGGCCAGCTGGTTTAGCGAGATTTCGATCGACGATGAACTGCCCTGGATCGCGATGCCGTCGGTCAATCGCGATTCGAAGATCATCCTCGTCCTGCCGTCGCGGCAGGCTGCCAATCGCTACCAGATCACGATTCGTGGTGGACCGCGAGCGACCGCCAGCGAAAGCGTGACCGTTCCCACGGTGCGGATGCTCGAAGCGGGAAAGCATCGCCACTTCTTTGCCGTTCCGCGGCGATTGACCAACGAAGCGATCGCGTGGAAGGTCACCTCGGCAAATGAAATCTCGCTGCGAACGCCTTTGGCGAGAGCATCGGGAGTTCCCGACGATCACGTAACTTACGAAGCGAATCCGAATTTCTCCGCCAGCCTGAATCCGGTGTTAGATCTGACGATCGAACCGCTAGTCTCGTTGGCGTCGTTTGAATATTTCGAGACTTCGATCGCGGCTCACGTCCGCTGCAAATGGGACTTCGTTCCCGCCGGTCGCGATCTGCTGTCGGTCGAGATTCCCGAGTCCTACAAAGTGGTGGCTGCTCGGATCAACGACATGGAGGCGGATCTGCATCGCCGGCCGTCGAACCTCTTGGATGTGCAACTGCTGTACAGCCAGTTGCCCCAGCAAATCGAATTGCTGTTAGAGGTGCCCTGCCGCGGCGAGGCAAGCACCGCCAAGCTCGAAGTCCCCCAGGTTGTCGGAGTCCCCGTCAAAGAGACTTGGTTTGTGGTGCAAGCGATGGCTGGCCGCGACGCGTTCCAGCGACCGTTGAACGACGTGGCGGTTCCCGCCGGCTGGAAAGATGTGTCGGCGGAACGTCTGCTGCTGGCGCAATCCGAATCGATTATTACCTGCTTGGATAACGCGACCGAATCGCTGCAGGAGCGAACCTCCTACGAACTGGTCCACTGGCTGACCCCGTGGCTGAATCGCTTTGAAGACGCTGTCGAAAGTCTCGCCACCTACGGTGACGCGACCGAGCCGACGATCGAGGACTTGAGAACGCGGATGGACCAATTGGTCGAACAGGCGGGAGTCGAAACGTTGGTCCGACAGGCATTGGAACCTTCCGCCAGCGTTGCCTTTACGTCCGACCGCGTCGTGCATGTCTATCGCGCCGAGGCGGAGCTGCAGCAACCGCAGCTGATCGAGATCCAATTCCAGACAGCAAAAGAGCTCAACGACTATGCTCCCTTGGCGCAAGCTGTTGCGATCTGGGGCGGTCTGTTTCTGTTGATCGCCGCGACGACGCTACTGTTGCGAATCCGCGATCCGTCGCTGGGGAACCTCGTCTGGTTGGCGATGATCGGAGTGGGAGTGTTTGCGCTCTCGCCGCGCCCGTTGGCCAACGTGCTGTTGGGCGTCGTGGCGGGAGTCACGCTGTTGGCGATCTGGCTGATCTTCCGCCGCGTCCGAACCTCCCGCGCCTAACCGGGGCCAGCGCGAGACAAGCGGCGTTTATTCGTAAGTCAGCAATGAATGCAGCGGGTATTTGCTCAACCGCTGCTCGCCGCCAAGGGCTTTGAGGTTGATCACAAACGCGCAGCCTACGATCTCCGCGCCGCACTTCTCCAACAATTGGCAGCAGGCGTCGACGGTACCTCCGGTAGCCAACAGATCGTCCAGCACCAGCACTCGCTGCGATGGTTCGACCCCATCGACATGCATCTGCACCGTGTCGGTCCCGTATTCGAGATCGTAGGTCAACGAGTGCGAGGTGAACGGCAGCTTGCCAGGTTTACGAATCGGAACAAACGAAGCGTTCAATCGGATTGCTAGCGGTGCAGCGAAGATAAAACCTCGCGCTTCGGCGGCTGCGACGACGTCGATTTTCTGATCCAGATAGGGAGCGGCCAAGCGATCGATGACCGCCGACATTGCGATTGGGCATTTCAGCAGCGGCGTGATGTCGCGAAACAAAATCCCAGGCTTGGGGAAGTCGGGGACGTCGCGGATGTAGTCGCGGAGATCGATCGAAGCATCGGACATGCTGAATTCCTGAAGTAAAGACGCAAAACGAGGACGCCCAATTTATCAGGTCGTCAAGAATTCAGAAACTGCCGAACCGAGATCCCGAAGCCTCGCAGGGCGTCGCTTAAAAAGGAACCGATCCTTGGGGCGGTGCCCAGATCGTCGCCGATCCCAGGCAGACAGACGATCGCGATCATCAACAGCAGCATTCCTCCCAGAGCCATTCCCGAGAGGCTCGACCCCGAATCCTTGGGGATGCTGCCGGTCAGCTGCCACGTCCGCCGAACTCCCTCCTGCGGCGTGATGTCTTGCAATCGGCAGACCGCAATCGTGGCGGCACCGTTTTCAGCAGTGAACCGCCATTGTGGCCAGACGAGCGTTCGTTCGTGCTGCGCGATCAGGATCCATTTCCGATCTTTCCGCAACTTTCTCGCATACTTCTTGGCAACTCGAAGCGTGTAGCCCTCGATCGAAGCGTCGACCAGCGTGACTGGAATGCGTCTCCGCCCAACCTTTAATACACCGATGGCGCGTTCACCCGAGATCGGGCAACGAAAGAAAGAGGCTGGGGTGGAAACGTCTGACATACATTTCGCTCGGCGGGGTTCAGCGTGGCGGTATCTAAACCCTAGCTTATTTTTCGAGCGAGCAGATTCTTCCACGGCTTTGCTAGCGGCGAAATGTCGCATTCATGTCAAGCTTTGACGATTCGGGAAGACGCTCGGGTTGTTAGCAGCAATTTCGATTTGAGGGTGGGATTGGTCGATCCTACAAGGGATACATATCTAAACAAAGGAAGGACTGGCATGAGTGCGATGAATCGACGAGTTATAGCGGCCTTGATGGCCCTCGCGTCGGTGGTCCACTCCGTCCATGGGCAGTCGCCGATGCCATATGGCGGCGATGTCGCGATGCGGCCCGGGATCGGATTGACCAGCGACGACCAGGTTCCGGAGATTCCCGGCGAAGTTCTCAGCCAGTTGCCGCCCGGCTGCACCACAACTTGGAGCGGACGTCCTTCTTCGGCTCAACTGATGATGCCTCAAGTCGCACCGCAAGCTGCCGGCGGTGCCGCCCCTGCGGCGGTCGATCCTTATACTGCCGCCAGCAATTCCGCCGGTAGAGCGGTCCATATGATCCACGGAAGCTACCGCTACGATGCGGCAAGCGTTCCCGATAATTCGATCCGCGCCCAATTAGCCGCCGCCCATCGGATGGCTCAACTGGAAAAGGACGATCCGCTCGCCCCCGCCGATGATCCGCTCTCGCTGGGCGGAGACGACGACCCGCTGGGCGGTTTGGGCCCGCGTAACCGCCGCTCGCGTGGCGGTGGCGGCGACAAGGGAGCCGATGCTCCGAAGGCTAAAAAGACTCCCGATCCCCACGAGGCGTTGTGGGCTGAGGACTGCTATCCCTCGGCGGCGACCTGCGCCAAATGCCATCCCAAACACTACGAGGATTGGCGAGCCAGCAGCCACGCCTACGCTGGTATCTCGCCGATGTTCCAGGTCTTCGAACAGTTGATCAGCGAATTGTCGCAGGGCACCGTCGGCTACTTTTGTGTCCGCTGCCACATGCCCGTCGCGACGCAGATGAAAAGCATCGAACGCTCGACGACGATCCTCGACGCACCGGTCGTGATTCGCGAGGGGATCACCTGCATCGCCTGCCACCGCGTCAACGAGATGTACAACAAAGTCAACGGAGCTCGCCGGGTCGAACCGGGCGACATTCACGCCCCGGTTTATGGAAACGTTGGTGGTGCGGGCGTCAATCAAGCGATCGCGGAAAAAGACAAGCACAAACTGAAACTGAGTCCCGACGATAAGGGTCCCGGCCAAGCGATGCACCTGGAGGGACGCTTCTTCGAACCGCTCTCACGCAGCGAATTCTGTATGCCGTGCCACCAGGTGGCGGTCCATCCAGGGATCGCGTTAGAGGTTGTGTGGAACCAATACCGCAACTCGCCAGCCTGGAAGAACGGCGTCTCCTGTCAGGATTGTCATATGGGGCACACCCCTGGCAAAGCCTACGGTTACTCTTGCGAACCGATTGCCGAATTGGCGGGCAAGCCGTTTGGGCCACCGCGGAAATTCTCCAATCACAATTTTTGGGGCCCCAACTATTCGATCGCTCACCCCGGCGTCTTCCCTCACAATCCCAAAGCCGACCGTTGGTCGCCGCGGGAATGGTTGTCGTTCGATTGGCGAGCCGGTTGGGGAACCGAGGACTTTGAACGCAGCATCCGCGGCGTTCAAGGGATGCACTTCCCGCCCCCTTGGGACGATGCCGACGATCGCCGCGACGCGCGGAAGATCATCGATTCGAACTTGAAACGGGCTGTGGAGAAACGAGATTCCGGTATCGCGACGCTCTCCGCTGCGGTCAGGCTGGACGGGCCTCACTTGAAGTCTCAGCCGCGAGTCAACAAACCGTTGAATTTCAAGATCCATGTCCACAACGGCAGCGATGGTCACAACCTACCGACCGCGTCGTTGGGAGCCCAGCCGCAACAGTGGTTGAACGTCACGTTGATCGATCCGTTTGGAAGGATCGTCTGGGAGACCGGATACTTGGACAGCAACGGCGATCTGGCGGAACTGATGAGCGAGGATGTGGCTAACGGAAAGATCCGCCCGGACTACCAGTTGTTCAACTTGCAGACAAAGTTCTTGATCACCAACGTCAAAGGACCCGACCGCGAATTTCCGCTGCCGGTCAACGTCGACGTCGATCAGATCCCTTTCCTGCGTCCGGGGAACGTACCGTTTTCGGTCCTCAACCACCCGCCGTTCATTCGCATGGAAGCCCACTCGATTCCACCCGACGGTGTCAAAACCGCAAGCTACCGGATCCCTGCCGACGCGTTCCGTCAACCGGGAACCTACAGGATCTCGGCTCGCTTCCGCGCTCGCTTGGAACCGCCCTACTTCATGCGGCTTTGCAAATCGACGCCCGAAATGATCCGTCGGATGAATGAACAGATCATGGACATCGCTCCGCAAACGACGGAAATCTTCGTTCGCTAACCATGTTCCAATTACTCCCCCCATCGAACCGAGCAGCCATGCATGCCTCAGCGATCCTTATCGTCAGCCGCCCCGCTGCGACGATCTTCGCCAGCTTGCTGATCGTTGCATCGCTGCTGGCGACAACCGCCGGCGCCCAATATGCGACCGCCACCAGCGGTGTGCAGTTGGGGATGCCGGTGATCCGCAGCCAGGCGGCCGACGCAGCCCCGACGCGGTTGCCCGATCCGTCGACGGTTCCGGTCGCTGCTGGCACGCCCGCGGCTACGGTTGCCACGCGGCAAGCTGCACAACCGGCAACGGCTCGCAGCAGTGAACCGATGCCAGGTCGGCTCGCTTCGGCGGTCCAGTCCAGCACGCTCGATGGGGCCAGCATCTACGCACCTCAATTGGTTCCTTGGGCGGGCGATTTTTCGCCGACCCCGCTTCCCGATGCCGCCTTCACTTACGATGCCGCCGAGGCGCGACGCCCCTACGACGGGAAGAGCCCGGTTCCGGTTCAGCGTCCGTTGATCGAGTGGGGCCTGCCGCTTTTCCTCAACGGCATGATCCCTCGCAGCCAAACGTTCCTCGGGGAGACGAACCTCGTTCAACAACACTTCTACATGTACGGCGATTATCGCGCCGGATATGGCGGCGGGCGAAACGCCGGCGGCGACTTCCACAACATGGCCGCGCAATTCCGGCTCGACCTTGATTGGGGGATCACCTCGACCGAACGCTTCCACGCCTTCATCCAGCCGCTCAATCGCGGCGGCGACTTTACCGGGATCAACTTTGTCGATGACGACTTCGACGCGCAAGACGCGTTTAACGCCGACTTTATCACCGCCTTCTTCGAAGGCGACCTAGGAGCGATCACCGGCGGGCTGACCGATACCTGGTACCCGTTCGATCTGCCCTTCACCGCCGGGCTGATTCCGCTGCTGTATCAAAACGGCATCTGGATGGATGACGCCGTCGCTGGAGCCGCGTTTGCACTTCCGTCGAAGAACAGCAAATTCCTGCGATGGTCCAACTTCGACGCGACATTTTTTGCAGCCGTCGACCAGCTCAACAGCGACGCCTTTCCCGGCGACAAAAATGCGGCTCACCTGTTCGGTACCGCGTGGTTTATCGAAGCCTACGATGGCTACATCGAATCGGGCTACGCATACGTCGATGATCGCACCAACAGCGATCGCAGCTACCACAACGTGACCCTCAGTTTCGCCAGGCGTTATTTCTGGCGAGTGGCGAACACAGTCCGCGTGATCGGCAATTTCGGACAGGATCTACCGCGTGACCAGCGGACAGCCGATGGAGCTTTGGTGCTGATCGAAAACGCTTGGGTCTCGCGAGATGCCCTCCGCTTTGTCCCCTACCTGAACGCATTCGCTGGTTTTGGCCGCCCTCAATCGGTCGCTCGCGCGGCGGCGGCTGGCGGCGTGCTGAGAAATACTGGGATCAACTTTGAAACCGACGGTATCAACGGCTTCCCCACTCTCGACGCCACGGCAAACAATACCTATGGCGGCGCGGTCGGCATCAATTTGCTGGGCCCCGCCTTCGATCACCAATTGGTTGTCGAAGCGGCCTACGTCGGAGTGATGGATAACCCAGACGATCGCAATGCTGCGGGCGAGGAGCTAGCGTTTGGAACGCGGTACCAAATCCCGATCAGCCATCGGACGCTGATCCGCCTGGACGGCATGTGGGCTTGGCGAGATAATGCTAGCGATTTGACCGGCGGACGCATCGAGTATCGATGGAAGTTCTGATTGGGGCTTTTGAAGAAGCTTCGTTATCGTTATAGTACGCGATTCATTCCGACCGAAGATTGCAACTGTTGCATAATCCATAATTGAAAGGCTCCCGAAAATGCCCAAAATGAAGACCCACAAAGGCACGAAGAAGCGTTTTCGTCTGTCGGCCACAGGCAAAGCGATGCACCGCAAGAGCGGCACCAGCCACTTGCAAGCTCGCATGTCGCAAAAGCGTAAGCGAAACTTGCGTGGTACCGGCGCGATGGACGTTTGCATGGAAAAGACAATCCACGCAGCCCTCAGCGGCAACAGCTACTAATCCCAGCTGCCGGCCGCTCAGGCGGCAAAACAAAAAGAATCCCATTCACCAAGCAGCTGGGCAGAAACAGTCTCGCCGATAGAGCGGGGCGGCCCGAGGTTGCCAAACACGCAAGGAACGATCGATGCGTACGACTAAAGGTGCAGCTCGCACCCAAGCTAAAAAACGTCTTTTCAAACGCGCCAAAGGTTTTGTCGGCGGACGCGGAACCCTGTTGCGCAGCGTCAAAGAGACTCTGCTGCGAAGTGGTGCTTACGCCTACCGCGATCGTCGCGTCAAGAAGCGTGACTTCCGTCGCTTGTGGATCACCCGTATCAGCGCCGCTTGTCAACAACGCGAGATGCGATACAGCCAGTTCATGTACGGCCTGAAGAAAGCCGACATCCAACTCGATCGTAAGCAATTGTCGGAACTGGCGATTCACGATCCTCAGGCCTTCGACGTGATCGTTGAACAGGCCAAAGCCGCGATCGCCTGATCGCCGCAGATTCCCCGCAGCCCGGGCGATTCCGGGCAGCCGCGAAAGTAATTTCTTGGACCTATGGCACTCGCAGACTTCATTCGATCGCTAGACGATCTTGAATCCCAAGCGGTCGCGGCGTTTCGCGAAGCGACCGATAACGACGGACTCGAAGAGGTTCGAATCCGTTTTCTCGGTGCCAAAAACGGCCAGTTGAAATCGGTCCAGCAGCAGATGAGTTCGGTCGATGGACCGGACAAAAAGGCGGCTGGTATGCGACTCAACGCGGCCAAGGGGAACATCCAAGCATCGTTCGAACAAGCTGTCGAACAGCTTTCTCAGCGGGCCCAGAAATCGGGCCCCGCTCCCGACCCAACGCTCCCTGGCAATCCTGTTCGCTTGGGACACGTTCACCCCGTCACTCAGACGATCGAACATCTCAAAGAGATCATGGGGCGGATGGGGTTTGAAGTCGTCGAAGGTCCCGAAGTCGAGGACCCTTGGCACAACTTCGTCGCTCTGAACATTCCCGAGGATCACCCCGCTCGCGATCCGCTGGATAACTTCTACCTGGCCACTGCGGAACGCAACGGCAGCGGCAAGACGTACGCCGAAGGTGACCGGTTGCTGCGCAGCCAAACCAGCACGGTTCAGATTCGCGTGATGGAAAACCGCCAGCCGCCGATCCGCGTGATCTCGCTGGGCCGCGTCTACCGTCCCGACGAAGCCGACGCCACGCACTATCCGATGTTCCATCAAATGGAAGGTCTGTTGATCGATCGTGGCGTTACGATGGCCAACCTGAAGACCGTACTGAACATGTTCGCCACCAGCTATCTGGGCGAAGAGGTTAAGGTCCGCTTCCGGCCGTCGTTTTTCCCGTTCACCGAACCGAGCGTCGAAGTCGATTACTGGTGGAACGGCTCCTGGATCGAATTTGGCGGCGCCGGCATGGTCGACCCCGCCGTTCTCACCGCAGTCGGTTACGACCCCGAAGAGGTCACCGGATTTGCATTTGGCCTGGGCGTCGAACGCCTCTGCATGCGACGCCATGCGGTCACCGATATCCGCGATCTTTTCAGCGGCGACATTCGGTTCCTCAGCCAGTTCTGATCGGCGTTTTCACCGACTGATCCAACACACGAAGAGTTGCCCCGATGCTTGTATCTTGGAATTGGCTTCGCCGTTACGTCGACCTTCCGATGACCGAACCCGAGCTCTCCGAACGCTTGAGCATGACGGGGCTGAATCACGAGGGGACCGAAGTCGTCGATGGCGAAACCGTCATCGATCTGGAAGTCACCAGCAACCGCGGCGATTGCCTGGGGCACATCGGTGTGGCTCGCGAGATCTCGGTGCTGTACGAACTGCCTCTCTGTAAGCCGCAACCCGAACCGGCGGAAGGTTCCGGCAAGGCAAGCGATTCGATTCGCGTCACCAACGTTTTTTCCGACGCCTGCCCGCGCTATACAGCTCGCGTGATCCGCGGCGTAAAAGTTGGCCCCAGCCCCGATTGGCTGGTCGAAGCGCTGCGTGCTGTCGGCATCGGCAGTGTCAACAACGTTGTCGATATCACCAATTTTGTCCTGATGGAATGCGGCCAACCGCTGCACGCGTTTGACCTCGCGAAGCTGGCTGGCGATGAGATCGTCGTCCGCCCGGCGAGGCCCGAGGAAGAGATCGAAGCGATCGATCACAAAACGTACACCTTGGATCCGGAGATGTGTGTGATCGCCGATCGCGATCGCGCCGTTGCGGTCGCCGGGGTGATGGGTGGCGCGTCGACCGAAGTCACCGAGTCGACGACCGACCTGTTGATCGAATCCGCCGTCTTTACTCCGCTCAGCGTCCGCCGGACCGCTCGCAAGTTGAAGCTGCACAGTCCGTCGTCGTTCCGTTTTGAGCGCCGCGTCGATCCGCAAGGCGTTGATTGGGCCAGTCGCCGTTGCTGCGAATTGATCCTCGAAATCGCTGGCGGAACCCTGGAACAGGGAGTTGCCGACACGGAACCTCAGCTGCCCGCACCGACCAACGTCTGTCTGCGTTTGGCGCAAGTCGAGCGTGTGCTGGGCGTCAAGGTTCCCGACGACGAGATCCGCAAGATCCTCACCGCGCTAGGCTGCGACGAGCAGACTGCGGATGTCGACAAGATCCACACCTGCCCGCCGTCGTGGCGACACGACCTGACGCGCGAGATCGATCTGATCGAAGAGATCGCGCGGATTTACGGCTACGAAAAAATCCCCGACGACAGCCCGATCCCGGTCGCCGCCAGCCAGAAGCGTCCGTTTGACGAAGCGGTCTCCAAGATCCGCGACGTCCTTGTCGGATCGGGAATCAGCGAAGCGATGACGCCTAGCGTCGTCCCAGCTGACGTCGATGAACTCGTCAGCCCCTGGACCGATCGCCAGCCGCTGACGACCGAAACGGCGCTTTTGAAAGGAGCCAAGACGCTCCGCCGCAGCATCCTGCCGAGCTTGCTGGACAGTCGCCACGCCAATCAAGCCGCGTCTGGTGCTGATGCGGAACTGTTCGAAGTCGCTCACATCTACGTTCCGCCAGCGGAAGTCGACGGCTTGCCCGAAGAACAGTACTGCGTCGCTGGCGTTTCGGGGCAGGACTTCTATCAAGTCAAAGGAATCGTCGAGACGCTGCTGCGACGACTGGGGATCGCCGCAGTTCCCGA
Source organism: Rosistilla oblonga (assembly GCF_007751715.1). Taxonomy (NCBI): domain Bacteria; kingdom Pseudomonadati; phylum Planctomycetota; class Planctomycetia; order Pirellulales; family Pirellulaceae; genus Rosistilla; species Rosistilla oblonga. Next base: position 2,074,878 of record NZ_CP036292.1, read on the forward strand.
CGTTCGCCAAGTCGAAGTCCACGGACTCGATAAAGCTTGGTCAATCGAACTGACGATCGCAGGCGAATTGATCGGCTACGTCGGTCAGTTGTGCCCGGATGTCCAGAAGAGCTTGAAGCTTGAAAAAACAACGACCTGTTTCGAACTGAACCTCGACGCGATGCTCGCCGCGGCGCACCTGGTCCCTCAGTTCCGCAGCGTCAGCCCCTTCCCATCGGTCTCGCGCGACCTGAACCTTGTCGTCGACGAAGCGATCCGCTGGGTCGATCTGGCCGCCAGCGTCCGCGCGGCAGTCGGTCCTGTCTTGGCTGACCTCAAGTATGTCGAAACCTATCGCGACCCGGCAAAAGATGGCGAAGGGAAGAAGCGGATTCTGATGAGCATCGATCTGCAAAGCCCCGACAGCACGCTAACCAATGCTCAAGCCGACGCAATGCGAGGCGACGTCGTCGACCGCTGCAACGCCGACCACGGCGCAGTCCTGTTGGGCTAAGCCACATCTTCCGGCCCGATCTATTCTCAGGGCCCAAAGGCTAGTCGACTTACGCCTTCAGGGCCGAAGGCCCTGGCAAGATTCCCTAGGGCCGAAGGCTCGGCGATTTGCATAGCCCAGGCCATCGGCCTGGGTAGTCGGGCCGCAGCGCAAAACGTTAGGGCTGAAGGCCCGGCAAGGTGCCCCAGGGCCGAAGGCTCGGCAATTTGCATAGCCCAGGCCAACGGCCTGGTTAATGGGACCGCAGCGCAAATCGGTTAGGGCTGAAGGCCCGACAATTGAGAAGAGGCGGGCAAACCACCGGACCTTCGGTCCTCGATTTCGGGGGGGGATTCGTGCCGGACGCCGCCCCCCAGGCCGTTGGCCTGGGCTATTCAAACTGCCGAACCTTCGGTCCTCTGCTCGGGTGAATTCGTGCCGGACGCCTGGCCCCCAGGCCGATGGCCTGGGCTATGCAAACTGCCGGACCTTTGGTCCTCGACTCGGGTGAATTCGTGCCGGACGCCTGCCCCCCAGGCCGATGGCCTGGGCTATGCAAACTGCCGAACCTTCGGTCCTGTAGAGGTCGCTTCCTGGAGCGTTACTCCCACACGTAACGCTCGTCGATTTCAATTTCATGTCGCTTGCAAATGGCTCTGAACTCATCTTTGAATCCCAGCCGTTGGTGGTGTTGCCCCTGGTTCCGAATGTACGTATCGACCACTCCACGCTGGGAATGACTGACCGAGAACGCGGCATATCCAGCTTGCCACGAGAATCGGGACGAGCAGTTTTTGGCTGTCTTCGCCCATTGCGAGGTTTCGGTTTTGATGTGTTCGACCAGGTTTGCGATGGTGACGGTTCTCGCCAGGCCAACCAGCAGGTGAACATGATCGAAATGCCCCCCAACCGATGCGCTGAAACACTTCGCCTCCTTCACCCGATATGCCAACATGCGGAACATTTCGTCGCGAACCGCATCATCTTGCAGGAACGGACGACGCTCTTTGGTTGAGAAAACGATGTGGAGCCAGACCTGAGCAAGCGACTGCGACATGGCGAAAATACCTAACGATTGATTCACGGACACAAGGATGTAGGAGCACGAAGCCAAATCGCATCCAATCTCCACTCAATCCGCGTATGCTGGCTCGCCATCCCGGCAATTTGTTTGTACAGGGCCGAAGGTCCGACAATCAGAGTGCCCAAGGACCAAGGGTCCGGCGATTTGCATAGCCCAGGCCATCGGCCTGGGTGGTTGGATCGCAACGCGAAATGTTAGGGCTGAAGGCCCGGCCAGGTGCCCCAGGGCCGAAGGCCCGGCGATTTGCATAGCCCAGGCCATCGGCCTGGGTAATGGGACCGCAGCGCAAATCGGTTAGGGCTGAAGGCCCGGCAAGGTGCCCCAGGGCCGAAGGCTCGGCAATTTGCATAGCCCAGGCCAACGGCCTGGTTAATCGGGCCGCAGCGCAAAACGTTAGGGCTGAAGGCCCGGCCAGGTGCCCCAGGGCCGAAGGCTCGGCAATTTGCATAGCCCAGGCCATCGGCCTGGTTAATCGGGCTGCAGCGCAAAACGTTAGGGCTGAAGGCCCGGCAGTTGGGAAGAGGCGGGCAAATTACCGGGCCTTCGGCCCTCGACTCGGGGGGAATTCGTGTGGGACGCCTGGGCCCCCAGGCCGTTGGCCTGGGCTATGCAAATCGCCGGACCTTCGGTCCTCGATTGGGGTGGATTTGCGGCGGACACCCGCCCCCAGGCCGATGGCCTGGGCTGTGCAAATTGCCGGACCTTTGGTCCTCGACTCGGGTGAATTCGTGTGGGACGCCTGGCCCCCCCAGGCCGTTGGCCTGGGCTATGCAAATTGCCGAACCTTCGGTCCTCTGCTCGGGTGAATTCGCGTGGGACGCCTGGCCCCCAGGCCGATGGCCTGGGCTGTGCAAATCGCCGGACCTTTGGTCCTCGACTCGGGTGGATTCGCGGCGGGCGGCCGAAACCTGCGCCGTTGGCCTTTGCTACGTTAGCTGCCGGGCTGATGGTTCTCGGCTGTGCTGGGCGTTTGTTGTGCGGTGGCCGCCGGTGTCGGTCTTGAATTCGACGGGGCAATGTTGAGGCAACAGCATCGTGACTCGCGACGGCTGGACTGCGATCTCGACGGGCAGGTAGCCGGCGAAGTCGCCATCGAGCTGGTAGGGGATCTTGGCTCCCGGATCGGTCGGTTCGATGGTAAATCGCCGGCTGCGGTTGATGATGGTTCCGTCGAGTGTGTGATGCGACCGCCGAAAGATATGCGCCAGATAGTGCAGGGCCCGATAGACCGATCCCTTGTCGAACGTGACCGAATCGAGCCAGCCGTCGGTCCCGTCGGCCCAGGCTGCGATCGGAAGTCCGACGGCGTAACGGGGCGCATTAAAGACGAACGCCCATCGCGCCGGCACTGGCTGTTCGTCGCTCTGGCGATCGATCAAGCGTAGTGAGGGGAAGTGGTAACCGATCATCGACCGCAGGACGGGAGCGAGGTAGCTGAGCTTCCAGATGTGGCCGCTGCGCGTTGTGTGCAATCGCCGAACCACCTCTGCGTCAAAGCCACAACTGCACATGATCAGGAACAGCCGCTCGTCGGCGAGCGCCGCATCCATCACCACCGTCCGCTGTCGCATGATCGTGTCGGCAGCATCTTCGGCACTGGGGCGATGCCCCAGGTAGCGAGCCATCAAATTTTCGGTCCCCAGCGGCAGCGGCATCACTGGCGATTCCGCTGGCAATCGCGATACGACAAGCGATAGCGTTCCGTCTCCCCCGGCGGCAACCACTCCCTTCAGTCGCCCCGCGGCGGTCAACGACTTCGCATCCGCCGCTAATTGGTCGATGTCCGAAGTGCTTCGCACCTCCAGCCCACGCTGGGTGAGCGCATGGGCCAGCTTGGGCACCAGGTCGCGACGCTGCCCCGAACCCGCTTTGGGGCTGGTGCAGATCAATACGACTTCAGGCGACTCGTTCATCCCGATCGACCACCGCTGCGAAGGAATTGAGAAATGGGTTCGAGCATTTGTTTGCGGCGAATCAGAAGTGTGCCGCAGACGCTCATTCTAAAGAGCCTACGGGATCACAAAACCCACGATAAATCAAGCGATTCATTTTCCCGGCCGAGATCTTCGCAGCAATCCGCCACAAACCCGACGGCTGCCGCGGCGAAACCGCTCGCACCGCGCACGAAAAAAGCCTGGAGACCACAAAGATCTCCAGGCTTTAAAAGGTCGGGGCGAAAGGATTCGAACCTTCGACCCCCTGGTCCCAAACCAGGTGCGCTAGCCAGACTGCGCCACGCCCCGCGACCGAGCGATATATTACCGATCTTGGCTCTCGGGGGAAAGCCGGGATCGGCCTCGAATCGGCTAGATTTTTTAGAATCGTTCCAAAACAAAGTCCGATTCTAGCGACTTTGCTAGCCGATTCTCGAACACATCTTTTTGGACAGCCGCCGCTCGCCCGAGGTTCGGTCGCGCCGGGCAACGCTACGGGATGTGTGGCCTTAAAGGCGAGTTCGCCAGCGAATCTCGCCAGTCGCGATTGGATCGATTAGAATCGGAACCGTCTCTGCGAGCGACCGACTGCCCTTAGCGAGGCTTACGGCGTTCGGTCCCCACAAACTTCCCACTGCAACCCCGTCGAATCCAACCATGCGAATCGCAGCCCTTTTACTTTTGACGACCTTCCCGGTCTTCGCGTCGGCGGCCGAACTGTTTGTCGAAGCGGAAAGCTTCCAAAACCATGGCGGCTGGAAACTGGACACTCAGTTCATCCAAGAAATGGGCTCTCCCTATCTGCTGGCTCACGGTATCGGCACGCCGGTCGACGATGCCACGACAGAGGTGACGGTTGCCGAAGCGGGCACCTACCACGTGTTTGTTCGCACCAAAGATTGGGTCGCCCGCTGGAATGCTCCCGGCACTCCGGGCCGCTTTCAATTGGCGATCGACGGGAAGAAACTGGCAACCGAGTTTGGCACCCAAGGCGCTGAGTGGGCTTGGCAATCGGGCGGCACCGTCGACTTGCCCGCCGGCAAAACCGAGCTGCGATTGATCGATCAGACCGGCTTCGATGGCCGCTGCGACGCGATCTACCTCACCACCGACAAATCCAACTCGCCACCCAATGAATCAAAGGTGCTGTCGAAGTGGCGACGCGAGCAGCTGGGAATTGCAGACGAACCGGTCGAGCGAATCGGATACGACTTGGTCGTTGTCGGCGGCGGATACTCGGGACTGGGAGCGGCGATTTCCGGAGCTCGGATGGGCTGCAAAGTCGCTCTGATCCAGGATCGCGGCGTCTTGGGCGGAAACGGTTCGAGCGAAGTCCGTGTCTGGGCGATGGGGAATATTCGCCGCGGTCGCTACCCACGGATCGGCGAGATCATCGAGGAGATCAGCGACAACGCAACCAAATCGCCTGGCAAGAAAGAGGAATTTGTCGACGAGCTGAAAGAACAGGTCGTCCGCGCTGAAGAGAACATCGATCTGTTTCTGAACCATCGCGCATTCGCTGTCGAAACCGAAGGGGACCGAATCGTGTCGGTCGATGCCTTTGATACCCGCAACGGTGCGGTCAGCCGATTCAAAGGAATGCTGTTCGCCGACTGCACCGGCCACGCTTGGATCGGTGCCTGGGCCGGCGCCGATCTCGAGATGACTCCCGAGGGGCGGATGGGGATGAGCAACATGTGGGCCTGGGACGAACAAGCCGAACCGGCGGAGTTCCCCGAAACTCCTTGGGCGCTGCCGCTGAAGATGGCCGACTTCCCCTACCCCCGCGACCACCATGGGCAATGGTTTTGGGAGAGCGGTTTCGATAAGGATCCGCTGGGAGATGCTGAGGGGATTCGCGACTGGAATCTCCGCGCCGTCTACGGTGCCTTTAACGCGATGAAGAATGGCGATGGAGCTGAAAAACACCGGACCGCTTTCCTGACCTGGGTCGCTTATATCGGCGGGCCGCGCGAGAGCCGTCGGCTGATCGGTGACGTGCTGCTGAACGAAGAGGACATCGTTTCGAAGCGAGATTTTCCCGACGGAACCGTTCCGAGTACCTGGTCGATCGATCTGCACTATCCGAAGAAACAATACGCCGCCAAGTTCCCCGACAACCCGTTCATCTCGATCGCCGTGCATGGCAAGGGAGTCGACCGGATGTACGGTTATCCGATTCCCTACCGCTGTTTCTATTCGCGAAATATCAGCAACCTGTTCATGGCGGGGCGTTGCGCTAGCGTGACGCATGAGGCGTTGGGAACGGTTCGCGTGATGAAGACGTGCGGGATGATGGGTGAAGTGGTTGGCAAGGCGGCTGCGATTTGTGTCGAACGCCAATGCTTGCCACGCGGCGTCTACACCGACTACTTGGACCAATTGACCGAGATGCTGGAACTGCCCGGCAAGGCCTACCGCAAGCAGGTCGGTGGCGAAACGATTATCCCCGACGACGCGCTGCCGCTGGCCGGCCCGGCGGGTCTCTTTGAGGGCCTCGATCCCGCAAAAATGAAGGGTCTCGTCATCGACGACGAAAAGGCGAAGGTCTCCGGCCCGTGGGTCAAAGGCCAGGGACTCAAGGGCTACGTCGCTTACGGTTACCGTTACGCATCGCCGGGCAGCGGCGCGACGATGACCTTCGAAGCGGCGGCTCCGGAAGCGGGCAGTTATGACATCCGCGTCCTTTACGGCCCGCATCCCAACCGCGGCACCACCGTCCCCGTTTCGCTGGAGGCAGGCGGCGAGACGATCTCGCGGCGCGTCGACATGCGAGGCGAACCGGCTGCTGAATCGAAGTTCGCAACGTTTGCAGACGTTTCGCTGGAAAAGGGAGCCAAGGTGCGGGTCACGATCAGCAGCGATGGAGCCGGCGGCAACGTGCACGCCGACGCGATTCAGTTGATCGCCAAGTGATCGAACCTCCTTTTCAATCGACCGCCGCGATCGAGACGCTTCGCCAGCGGGCGGCGATCCTGCGGTCGATCCGCGGCTTTTTTGACGACGCTGGATTTTTCGAAGTCCAGACGCCGACGCTGTCGTCCGAAACGATGGTCGATCTACATATCGATCCCGTTACGGTCGCTCGCGAGGCGCTGCAGTTGTCGCTGCCTCATGCGCACAATGATCTGTATCTGCAGAGCTCGCCCGAATTTGCGATGAAGCGATTGTTGGCCTGCGGAGCCGATGCGATCTACCAGATCTGCCCCGCTTTTCGAGCGGGAGAACGGGGGACGAACCACAATCCAGAGTTCACGATGCTGGAGTGGTACCGCATGGGCGACCGCTTCGAAGAGGGGATCCAGCTGCTGTCGCAGCTTGTCGACCGGGTGACCGATCGCCCCGCGTGCCAGCAGATGACGTATCAGGCGGCGTTTGAGGCGTTCGCCCAATTCGATCCGCTGACCGCGACACTGCCTCAGTTGCGGGCAGATTCTAGCCGGCTGGGGATCGATCTCACCGGACTCGATTTCGAGCACGTCGACGACTGGTTAAATCTGATATTCGACCACGCCGTCGTTCCCAATCTGGGACGCGGCCAGCCGACGATCCTGACGCATTACCCCAGCTCGCAAGCAGCCCTGGCGTTGATCTGCCGCGACGATCCGCGGACGGCGGAGCGGTTCGAGCTGTTTATCGATGGGATCGAACTCGCTAACGGCTACGGCGAACTTCTGGATGCCGAAGAACTGCTGCGTCGCTGCGACGAAAACAACAGGGCCCGCATGGAAATGGGGAAGCCCGGCCTGCCGATGCCGCGGCAACTTTATAGAGCTATGCAGCACGGCATCTCCACCTGCTCCGGATGCGCTCTCGGCGTCGACCGCTTCGTCGCCGTCCTGCTTGGCAAGCGGGAGCTTTCTGAAACGCTGACATTCCCGATCGATCGCGCTTAGCCGATTGGCTTGTGACCTAAGTTGTCACACCTCCACGCGATGATACTTGTGTCGAGGGGGCAAGCAGACAACGCTCCTCGCCGAACAAATATCTCAGGCTGAGAAAACCATCTCAGAATGAGACGCGAAGTTCGGTTTGCAAGTCGCGGCACCCAAACGAGGCGCCTCGGCCTCAACAGGGCCTAAGATTAGCAAAAAGAGCGAAAAAGCACATTTTCCTGCGAATACAAGATCAAATTCGCTAGAAACGCTTTCTCGGCATACCGATTGCAGAAGTGTTAAGCGAAATCAGCACGGCTGGTTTGCCAATTAAAATCTCATGGAATGGAGGCATCACGAAGATGTTAGTTTTAAGTCGAAAAGAAGGCGAGCGTTTGGTTATCGGTGACAACATCACAATCACCATCAATCGAATCTCGGGTAATCGCGTCACGATCGGCGTCGATGCCCCTCGCGAAGTTCGCATCGTCCGCGGCGAACTGACGGTTTTCGAGGAAGAACCCAAGGTCGAAGCTGAATCGCTCGGCTCGTGTGCAATGCCAGCAATGGACCTGGTTCATTCGGCTCGCAACCGCGTCTCGGTGTATGCCAAGGAAGAACGTTAATCCGGCAGGCAATCGCTGCCGGGCTAGCCGCCAAGTGCGGCGACAAGCCAGAGCGCCCGGCAGCAACATCGATCTCGTGTTGCCACTGCGCACCAGACTCGGGATTGTATCTATCGGTCTCTAATCGAGCAGACTGATCGATATTCGACCACCAAAACAGACGTCGATGTCCGCTTCGGGAGTCCTCGGACGCCCGTGGTAATCGGCTTCGAATTGGTAACCATCAGCCGTTTTACGATAGTTTAGTGGAAGGACAGTGCGGTCGGTTTGACAGCATTGCATTGCGGGAATTGCTGCGGTATCAACGGCAGGAAGGTTGATATTCCAAAGCGTCGACGCAAGCTTCGACTCCTCGATCGCAAACGCAATCGCTTCGCAGGCGAACCTTGCGGATCGATCCCAATCGTCGCGGATATCCTGTCGTCGCACCTGTGACACGGCGATTCCACAGCGACCGCGCAGATAGCCCTCGCGAGCCGCTGCAACAGTCCCCGACATCCAGATGTCCGCACCAACGTTGCCGCCGTGGTTCATTCCTGAAATCACTAGCGACGTTTCGGGGGCGAGTTCCAGCAACCCGACCCTGACACAGTCGGCGGGCGAACCGTCGACGGAATACTCGGCTTCGCCGTATTGCTTTACGATCAACGGACGCTTGGTCGTCACGCGGTGCCCGCATTCGCTCTGCTCCGTTTCTGGAGCGACCACGACGACATCCATCGTTCGTCGCAGCGCCCTCTTTAACGCCTGGATCCCCTCTGCTTGGATTCCGTCGTCATTGCTCAGCAGAACTTTCAAGTTGTCCAATCTCCTCGGTTCCCGATTTCGCTAACTGTCCGCGTTTCCAGCCTAACACGACTCGGAGCTATCGCCGACACGGCCTGTGCGGCGAAACGAAAGCGATCGATCAGGCGTCCGCCTTCGATTGAAGATCTCGCTCGATCGCTAGCAACCGTTCGGCGATGGTGTCGATCACGTCGAGATCGGCCAGTAGGACGCGGTGATCCATCACGACGCTGCGGTCGATGCAGATTTCGCTTTGCGACAAATCACCAACTGTCCGGTAGCGGCGGCGGGCTCGGCGAAGGAAACCGTTGAAGCCTGTCCCCAGCGGAATCCCTGCGGCCAGCCCCGCCGCAATCACCGAATCCCGCGAGACGCCAGCCGGCAGAAACCAAGCGACCTTAAAATAGGTGGTCTCCGATTCGTAGGGCATCGCTTCCGCAAATTGCCAGATTCGGCTTCCCGCCAGGAGTTGCTTCAGCCGTGCGACCGCGGTCCTCCGCTGCGCATTCCATTCGTCCAGAGTCGCCAATTGGGGCAGTAAGGCTGCTGCCTGCAGGCCACTCAGCGGAGCGATACCACTTGGACGCTCGGCTGCCAACGTCGCTCGCTGGGCGATCCGGTCGTCGGAGCTCAGCAACGCCCCGCCGCATCCGCTGGTCATCAGTTTCGACGCTCCGAAACTGAACACTCCGACATGCCCCCACGATCCAGCGGGCTTCCCCGTCAGCGAGGCACCATGCACTTGGCAGGCATCTTCGACGAGGGCGATCCCCCGCTGATCGGCCAGATCCCGCAGCCGCTTGGCGTCAAACAGGTCGCCATAAAGATGCGACGCGAGGATTGCTGTCGTCGATTCGCCGATCGCTTGTTCGACCAGATCGGCATCGATCACCCATCGCCCTGGTTCGGTATCGACGATCACCGGCTTGGCTCCCACCGCCTCGATCGCTCGAATATTTCCGGGATAGTCGTAGCCGGCGAGGATGACTTCCGAATCGGGACGGACCTGAACCGCTCGCAGCGCCAATTCGACCGCTGCGGTACCGCTGGCGCACAGCCGAACGTGCTCCACAGCGAACCGCGAGGCCAACCGATCGGCGAGACAGCGGGATGCCTGTGCTGCGTATTTCCCCCAGTCCCCTGATTCGGCTGCTTGCCGGATCGAATCGACGATTGCGGGACTGGTTGGGGGCCAGGTGGGGAGCGGCAGCGGATCGGCGGTAGCGACGTGCGGCATAAGGAATTGTGGGCTTGTTAGCGTGTTCGTAAGGTCTTATTATGCCCCGATTAAGGATCGGTCAATCGGTCGTTGGTTCTTTGTCCCGCCCATCTTGCGCGGTGCGAAGGAGCAACGTCGGGGCGTGCCGAACAGTGTCGCTCGACCGGATTTTTAGGTCGGACATCGAACCTAGCATCCATCAGCTGGAAGGACTCCGGAAGTGCTGGAGAGTCAATTTTTGACATTTATGGTCCCGATTGGGAATCGAATTGGATTGTTGGCCCAGGACGCGGTCCCCGTAGAGGGGCCGGCTTGGCAGCAAATCCTTTTTAATCCGATCGGTATGATCACGATTTTGGTTGTCCTTTTTTATGTGATGGTACTCCTTCCGGAGCGGCGCAATCGCAACGAGCTGACCAAGCGTCTGGCGGCTCTGAAAAAGAACGACCGCGTGGTCACCGTGGGCGGAATTCATGGGACGATCGTGAACATTACCGAATCGGACCAAGTAGTGATTCGCGTCGACGAGAACAACAACACGCGGCTGCACGTCAACCGCAGCGCGGTCTCGCGAGTGATTTCCGATGACGACGACAAAAGCGTCAAACCGTAGTTAGCCGTATTGATTATCGCCGGGCGAACCGCTGACCGTTCGCTAATCTCAACCAAACAAGAAATCGATTCGATGTTGGATCTAAACGTGATTGAAACTCTTTTAGCACAAGCCGAACCCGGCAAGTTAGGCACGCAGATCGGTATCATTGCGATCATGTTGGCCGTTCTGATTGTCCCCTTCCTGGTGGGGGCGTTTTTGGCCAAGAGCTTGCGGATGCCCAACTACGGCACTCGAATTGGCGTGGTTCTGTTTGCGATCACCGCTTCGGTGGTAACGATCACATTTGGACAGCTGAAATATGGCGTCGACCTCAAGGGGGGCACGATCCTCGTTTATGAGATCGATCCGACCGCCGGCGGCGGTGCAAGCGACGATCCCTCCTCGCGGGTGACGGCCGAAGAATTGGTCGGTGCGTTGACCGAGCGGATCAACCCTAGCGGTACGCAAGAGATCGTGATTCGCCCCTACGGCGACCGCCAGATCGAGATCATCGTTCCCAACGTCGAGGAATCGGGCGTTAACGAGATCAAAGACAAAGTACAAACCGCTGGTATGTTGCGATTTGCGATCGTCGCCAACGAACGCGATCACTTGGGTTTGATCGAAACCGTTCGCGCCGCCGGCCCAACGCTCTCGGACGTCGTTAAAGACGATGCCGGTGAGGTGATTGGCCAGTGGGTCAAAGTCGACCGCGAGAGCGAAGAGATTCTCGGCGGTTTGCGTCCGTTTCGCGTCGAGGTTTCCGGCGACATCATTCGCGATTCGCGAACCGGAACGCTGCTCACGCCTCAGGGACTGCAGGGTGAAAACGCTCTCGTGAAATGGCTCAGCCAAAACGGGATCGAAGACATCGACGTACTGATGCGAATCGAAAAAGAATACGACATCACCGGTGAAGATCTGGCGATCGTCGCCAGCGATCACGACGGTCAAGGAAATCCTGCGGTACGGTTCACCCTAAACGCTGCGGGCAAGAAACGCTTCTACGTTCTCACCATGAACAACTCCCCCGACGGATCGTTCTTGCGACGCTTGGGGATCGTGTTGGATGACAAACTTCTGTCGGCTCCTGTGATCCGCTCGCCGATCAATGGCGACGGTCAGATCACCGGAAACTTCTCGCGTGAAGAAGTCGACTTCTTGGTCGGCATCTTGCGAGCCGGTCGCCTGCCTGCGGCGCTCAGCAAACAACCGATCAGCGAGAATCAGATCGGATCGACTTTGGGCGACGACACGATCCAAAAGGGCAAGTGGTCGATCATCTCGGCGTTTGGCTTGGTGCTGTTTTTCATCGGAGTCTATTACCGCTTCGCCGGTCTGGTCGCCTGTTTCGCTCTGCTGCTGAACTTGGCGATGATCTTGGCGATGATGATTTTGATCAATCAACCCGCCACGCTGCCTGGTTTGGCTGGCCTTGTGTTGACCGTCGGTATGTCGGTCGACGCGAACATCCTGATCTTCGAGCGGATTCGCGAGGAATTGCGTCGCGGGGCTGCACCGCGGATGGCGATTCGCAATGGTTTCGGTCGAGCGACGACCACGATTGTCGACGCGAACTTGACGACGTTGATCACGGCGATCGTGTTGTACACAATTGGTACCGATCAGATCCGCGGCTTTGCCGTCGCGTTGATCTTGGGAATTCTGTTCAGTATGTTCACGGCGATCTACGTCTCGCGAACGTTCTTCGATATCGCAGAGCGTTGGGGCCGCGTCTCGTTGGGAATGTCCGATGTCGTGACCTCGATTCGGACCGCGGTTACCGGCAACGCTGACTTTGACTTCATTGGAAAACGCGTTCCTGCCTTTTTCCTTTCCGCGACCTTGATGATTGCGGGTGTGATCGCGTTGGCCTATCGCGGCGGTTCGATTTTCGATATCGATTTCGCCGGTGGCACCTCGGTCACGTTCTGGTTGCAATCCGACGCCGAATCGGACGAGGTTCGCGAAGTCGTCGAAAGCAGCCTAAACACCGATCCCGAGTCGAAGATCCAGTTTTCGCTCAATAGCGTCGACATGGCGGGAATGAAGAATCGCGTCTTTGCGATCTACACCTCGGTCGAAGACGTCGACGATTTGAAGCAACGCATCCGCGAGGGCTTCGAAGCTTCCGACGATCTGGACTTGGTTACTTTCGAAACTGCCATCACCGATGCGGATGCCGCTCCAGCACCTGAAGCGGAAGCGACAGGACAGATTGGTCGCAACGATGCGTCGTTGATCCGCACGGTTGCTTATCGCCCGCAAGACGACGCTGCGGACGCTCCAGCCGACACCGCCGATGGCGAAGCTGCGGCTGACGCAACTGCCGCTGACACCGCTGCAGAAGAAGCCACCGAAGCTGCGGCTGGCGAAGGACCTTCGATCTCGGCTGCTGTAGAGAAGCCGAAGACCGAATCGACCACGCGAGTGCTCGCCTTGGGCGTTGCTGGTGGTGACCAAAACGACGCGAAGATCAACCACGACGCGTTGGTCGCCGCAGTTGTCAAAGCTGCTGCAGCCCGAGAGATTCCGCTGCAAGAGGAAGGCATCGTTGTTGTGCCTCAAGGTGCTGGCAGCGAGGATTGGTCGGACGAATCGAACATGGGATTCGCGCAGTGGAAGGTAACTCTCGATCTGCCAGAAGCCAACGCAACGGCGGTCCTCGACGGATTGAAGAGCGAACTGGATGCCGGACCGATCTGGTTGTCGTCGAGCAAGGTTGGTAGCCGCGTCGCCGGCGACATGACCCGCCGTGCGATCGCTGCGATGTTGGCCAGTTTGGTGTTCATCGTGGGATACATTTGGTTCCGCTTCCAACGCGTCGCCTTTGGCTTCGCTGCCGTTGTCGCTTTGGTTCACGACGTCTTGATCACTCTGGGGGCGATCGCTGTCAGCTTCTGGGCTGCTCGCTACCTCGGGTTCTTGTTGATCGATGAGTTCCGCATCAGCCTGGCTGTTGTGGCGGCTCTGCTGACGATCATCGGTTATTCATTGAACGATACGATCGTGGTCTTCGACCGGATTCGCGAAGTGCGTGGCAAGAGCCCGAACTTGACCGCGGAGATGGTTAACACCAGCATCAACCAAACGCTCAGCCGAACGTTGTTGACTTCGCTCACGACGCTGTTGGTTGTGGTTCTGCTGTATGCCTTCGGCGGCGAAGGAATCCACAGCTTTGCCTTTGCGTTGACCATCGGTGTGATCGTTGGTACGTACAGTTCGATCTTCGTTGCATCGCCAACCCTGTTGTGGTTGTTCAATCGCACCGAAGAGGCAACGACTCGCTAAACGCTTGGCCATTTGAGGCGGCGACGCCTCGCTGATGTCATTTGATACGGCTCGGGAAACTGCTTAACGGCAAAGTTTTCCGAGCCGTTTTTGTTGGTGCGTCGGCTCTCAGGGATCGGATGTGGCGTTTGGAGTCGCCCGGGTACTGAGGCTTGGCTGCGGAGTTTTCCGGCGTGGGAGGAGCGTTCCGAGTCTCTGGCTTGGGGTATTTGTTTGCCTTTAGGTCGTTTGGTTGTGGCACTTTTTCGCGCCAAATTTGCAGCGTATCTGTTCGCGACGATTGCTTTCATGTTAGATTTATAAGGCCTCGAGAAGTCCCGTTCGCGAGTTGTACAAACCTGTTGGTGCCCAACGGTTCGTTTCCAATTGAACAGCAAGCTCTCTTTGACCCACTCTACTGCCCTGACAAACGAACCGAATCATTGGTGTTGCGCTCTTAGCGATCGCTACCGGTTTACGCTTTCGGCGGACCTGGTCGATTGGTTTGCTCGGGAGATATGGCTTCGCGACCAAGGGGGCGAATTTGACCAACCAGTCTCGCCCTCGGAGCTTCTGTGCGAAACGCCCGACTTCATCTGGCCCGGGTTCATGCTCCCCGATTCCCTGCCGTTGGTAGGCAATCGTTATGGCGATTGGTTGTGCCTACGCGTGGGGGCTGACAATTCGGTAGCCGAAGTCATTCATTGGTATCACGGCGGGGGCGACTGGATGCCGTGGGGAGCAACGCTGGCCGAAGCTGTTGCGTTTGATAGCCTCCGCAGCCGCCTGCCCGGCCGCCGTCAATATTACGCCAACATCGCTGCCGACTTCGCTCAACAATCCGGTCCGGCGACGATCCCCGGCTGGGCTGCAGATCATCTTCCGGCGGCGATCGGCAAGCTGCTGTTGGACGAATCGGGCGATACCGATGAGATCCCCGGGCTCGGCGAATTGATGATTCAGCACGATGTCGCATCGACTGCCGTGCATGGCGAATCAGCCTTAGCCGCTTTGGACAGTTTGCTGCGTCAGAAACTGGAACCCTGGGCGGCGCGAGAGCTGGGAATCCAGTGGGACCAGGATGCGATTCGTTGGCTGTTCGATAACGACTTGATTCAACCTTCGGTTTTGCAGCGTCTTGCAGATCACTTCGGCTGCGACAGCGAAGACCTTCGGGGCCAGGATTGGGATGTGGCGATCGCGCACGCCACCGCCGTCGTTGCCAAACGCGATGACCTCGGTTGGGCGAGCGATATCCTCGGCTGGGCTGCAGAGCGTGCCGGGCGTCCCGATGCGGCGATCGCTGCGTACCGCAACTCGCTTCGCTGTTCGTCGTTTGCCGATCAATCGGTCCGCTTCCGCACGCATTGGTTTCGGGAGTCCGAAGGCAAGTTCGCCGCTGCCCGTTTGCAAGAACTGGGGGCCGATTTGCAGCACGATTCCTATCTGCGGCTGTTCCGCGAAAGCAAGGATCAAGGGCTGCGAAGCCGCGTCACGAACTACTGGATGCGGATCGCAGAACAAGCCGCTAGCGATGAGCGTTGGGCCGAGGCCTACGACGCCTACTATCGCGCCGGTTGGGACATGGGCTGCGACGATTTAGAGGTCTATGAAGAACTGCTAAGCAGGTTAGCCGATGCAGCGGAACGCAGCGGCATGGTGGCGCGAGCTGCCTTGGCGAAGACCCATCTCGCCTGCCTCGCAAACCGCTTGCGATAAGGCCAGCTCGATCGGCTCGATCGGCCCGCTCGCAATCAGACCGGGACAGTCACCCGGTGCACGATCTCGCCGACGATCTGTTCGGCTCGCAAACGATCGCCCGTCATAAAGCTGTCCTTCAAGACGACGCGATGCGACAGCACGGGAACCGCTAGCGATTTGATGTCGTCGGGAACCACGTAGTCGCGTTCCATGCAGACGGCTCGTGCTTGGCAGCCGCGGAAAAAACTGAGCGCTGCCCGCGTGCTGACTCCCACCTGCAGATCTTCGCTCTGCCGCGTTGCATCGACAACGGCCAACAGATACGAGATCAGCGAGTCTTCGAAACGGACTCTCCGCACCGCCTCTTGGCTCTGCAAAACCTCTTCGCAAGTCGCCACCGGTGACAACTGTTCGACCGGTTCGCCATCGCAGTGCGATCGCAACACATCGCGTTCGACGTCGGGCTGCGGATAACCGACGCTGGTCCGCAATAGAAACCGGTCCAGCTGGCTCTCGGGCAACCGATACGTCCCCTCGAACTCGATAGGATTCTGCGTCGCAACGACGGTGAACGGTTTGGGCAGCGGGCGCGTCGTGCCGTCGATCGAAACCTGCCCTTCGCTCATCGCTTCTAACAGCGCACTCTGCGTTCGGGGTGGAGCTCGGTTGATCTCATCAGCCAATACGACGTTGGCGAAAACCGGCCCCTGATTGAACTCAAATTCGTGCAGGTCGGTGCGATACAGATTGCTGCCGACGATGTCGCTGGGGAGCAGATCGGGCGTGAATTGGACGCGAGTAAAGACGCCGTCCAGGCTTCGCGCGAGCGCTTTGGCAGCCAGCGTCTTACCGACTCCCGGCACGTCGTCCAGCAGCACATGCTCTCCCGCTAGCACCGCGATCAACAGCGACCGCACGACTTCGGGCTTACCGAGGACCACCTTCTCCATGTTCGCTTGCAAGCGTTGGGCAGTCGAAAAAGCAACGTCGATCATCCACACCTGCTTGCGAATTGCGTTTGAATATGACAGTTTCCTGGTGAGCGGACGTCTATGCTAAACGCACGCTCGCGATGATTCCAGGCGGCTGGGCGGTTTGCCGCTGAGTTTCCCGCCAAGATCCTCTCCCTCATCAGCTCGAAAAAGGAAATCCTCGATGATCGAAAACCCTCCCAAGCTCGATGCCTTGGTGATTGCACCTCACCCCGATGATGCTGAACTCGGCATGGGAGGTGCCATTGTGAAGATGTTGTCCGAGGGCTTGAAAGTTGGTGTGCTCGATCTGACCTCGGGCGAACCGACCCCTTTTGGTTCGCCGGAAACTCGCCGCGAAGAGACCGCTGCGGCGACCAAGGCCCTAGGCCTCAGCTGGCGTCACAACGCGGGCCTTCCCAATCGATCGCTCGAACCGACCCTGGCGGCTCGCGAACTGATCGCCGGGATCTTTCGTTTGACCAAGCCCCGTTGGCTGTTTGCTCCCTACTGGGAAGATGCTCATCCGGATCACATCGCGGCGACGGCGCTTGTCGAAGCGGCTCGCTTTTGGTCCAAGCTCAGCAAGACGGAGATGCCGGGCGAGCCGTATCATCCCGAACGCATCTATTACTACTACTGCGTCCATCTCAAGCTGACCCCGCAGCCCGATTTCATTCTCGATATCTCCGATCAATGGGAGACGAAACGGAAGTCGATCGAAGCGTATCAGAGTCAGTTTGTCGTCGGCCGCGATCCGGCACCGCCCACGTTTATCGACCGCTTGCGCGACGAAGCCGCTTATTGGGGCAAGGCGGTCGGCTGCCGATACGGCGAACCATTTGCCAGCCGCGAACCGGTCGCGCTCCGTTCGATGCGAGAGCTGTTCTAGTTGCTGAAACGCTCCGTTTCCGCCGCGCCCTGCGCTCCGCTGGTCGCGGCGGCTCTATTCGGCAATTCGGTAGAGCGCGGTGTCGGACCGGATCAGTAGAGAATCGCCGAGCGCTGCGGGAGAAGCCATCAGTTGGCCGTCGAGCTGGTTTTCAGCCAACAGCTGATATTCGCGGCCCGGCTTCAGAACAGAGACTTTTCCCTCGTGGCTGCACAGATAGATCTTGCCTGCGGCCATCAGCGGCGACGCCGAATATTTGCCTCCGACACGCTGCTTCCAGACCAGTTCACCGCTGGCGGCGTCGAAGCAGCTGGCGATCCCATCGTCGCTGATCACGTACAGTTCGCCGTCGATTAACAGCGGCGATGGCTTGGCCGGAATCCCTTTCTTCTCGACCCATGCGACATGGGTGTCGGTCACGTCGCCGCTGCCGTCGACACGAATCGCCCACAACTGAGGCTTTCCGAAGCCGGTCGAGATGTAAACTGTGCCGTCGCCGTAAACCGGCCGCGGCACGACCGAAAATCCCTTCCCATGACGGACCTTCCAGATCTCGCTGCCATCGGTCGGATTGTAAGCCACCAACCACTGCGACCCCATGCAGATCAATTGCTCGCGGCCCGCAGCGTCGATGATCGCGATCGGCGTATCGTACGACTTCTTCTGCTCTCCCGATGCCGCATCCAACGGCGGGCGATCGGTTCGCCACAGCGTTTCACCCGTCGACTTATCCAAGGCCGTGACGTATTGCTGGTCCATCCCATCGCAGATCAGGACCAACGCGTTTTTGTAGACAAATGGAGAGCTGCCCGGGCCGACGCCATGTTCCAGCGGCAACCGCTTTCGCCACACTTCGGCCCCCTTTTTTCGATCGACGCAAATCGTCCCAAACGTTCCGAAGTGGCAATAGATGTTGTCGCCATCGATAACCGGTGTCGGCGATGCGTAACTGTTAATCGTGTGGATGGGATCGGGTTGGTCCAGCCGAACCAGATCGATTTCCATCTCCTGTGCCCCCGTCGCTAGATCGACAGCGACCAATCGTAACGTGATCGACTTGGCCAGACGAAACTCGCCAAACCTGCGAGGGTTCTCTACCAATCGCTCCAGCGTTGCGATCCGCTCCTCTTCGGTGGCCTGCTCTTCGATCGCCGTCGTCATCCAGACCTTGCCATCGGCGACCACCGGCGAAGACCAGCCCTTGCCGGCGATGGGCGTCTTCCAAATCACGTTTTCCGTCTCGCTCCACTGCGTCGGAGCGTGCGTCACGTCGGCGATCCCGTCGCCAGCTGTGCCGCGGAACTGAGACCATTCCACTGCGGCGACGATTTGTGTTGTGAGAAGCAGCGTGGCAACGACGCCCAAACTGCGACAGAAGGGAAGAGTGTTCATAGTTGAATCGGGGGCGCCAGGACCGGTGGGAGAACGAAAAAATCGATCCGCCGATTATAGTCGACTCCCCCATCACGTGTCACAATGGATTCCGTCCGAACTGCAGGACATTCGCAGGACCTAAATTCAGTCTTCGCTACGACGGTCTCGAAGCCGCCGTAGCGTTGGTGCAGGGCTATTCAGTGTTTCAATTTGAGGTATCAGCCGCCACGCGTTAGCGTCCGGTTTACCTGGAGAACCGGACGCTAACGCGTGGCGGCTAATTTGCCTAAGCACAAACACTGATCAGCCCTGAGCGTTGGTGCCTGGTCCCAGTCGCTGCGCGATCAAAGGTTGTACAAGCTGCCGAACTTGCGTTTCAGGTAGCCGACCAATGGTTGCGATGTGATTGGTTTGCCGGTCGCTCGTTGGACCAATTCGTTTGGCGAATAGACGCGTCCGTGATGATGGATGTTTTCGTTCAGCCAACTTCGCAGCGGCGTGAACTCTCCCTTGCCGAACATCGCGTCGAGATCGCCGAGCGCTTCGCCAGCAGCGTCGAACAGCTGGGCGGCAATGAGATTGCCCAACGTATAGGTTGGGAAATATCCGAGCAGGCCGGCGCTCCAGTGAACGTCTTGCAGCACGCCGTCGGCGTTGTTCGGCGGCGTGATCCCCAGGTATTCCTGATACTTCTGATTCCAAGCATCGGGCAGATCCTTGGGTTTCAGGTCGCCGGAGATCAATGCCTGTTCCAGTTCAAAGCGGATGATGATGTGCAGGTTGTAAGTCACTTCGTCCGCTTCGACGCGGATCAAGCTCGGCTCGACCGTGTTGACGGCGAAGTGGAAGGCGTTGACGTCGACATCCGACAACGCTTCGGGAAAGGTCCGCTGCAGTTCACCATAAAAGTGCTGGCAGAAAGGCAGGCTGCGACCAACCATGTTCTCCCACATCCGCGATTGCGATTCATGGATTCCCAGCGAGACGTACGTTCCCGGCGGCAAACCAAACTGGTCGCCACGCAGTCCCTGGTCGTAGATCCCGTGTCCCGCTTCGTGTAGCGTTCCGTACAACGCTCCCGGAAACCAATGCGCGTCGTAGCGCGTTAGGATTCGGCAATCGCTTGGTCCCAGACTGGTGCAGAACGGATGCGAGGTCTCGTCCAATCGGCCTCGGGTGAAATCGAAACCGACAGCTTCGGCTGCCTGCATGCAAAACTTACGCTGTGCGTCGACGGGAAAGTTTCGTCGCAGCAGATCGGTGTTGGGTTGAGTCTTCGCGTCGCGGATCGCTGCGACTAACGGAACCAATTCGCTGCGCAGATCGCGAAAGACTTCGGTCAACTGTTCCGACTTGGCGTCTTCTTCGTATTCATCCAACAACGCGTCGTAAAGATTGCCGCCGTCGGCCAATCGCTCGGCCGATTCGATCTTCAGGCGAATGATCTCTTCCAAGGCGGGCAAGAACGCTGCGAAGTCGTCCGCTTTGCGAGCATCTTCCCATCGCTGCTGCCCGACAACGGTGGCTCGCGAAAGAGCTTCGACCAGATCCTGAGGCAGCTTGCACGCCCGCTCAAAATCGCGACCGATGCGATGGATCGTCGCCCCCGCGTCGCTGTGTCGATCGCCCGCCAGTTCACTCTGCTGCAATTCCGCAATCCAATCTCCCATCTGCGGATCGGTGCGGCGACGATGAGCCATCCCGGCCAGATAGGTCACCTGATCGGCGCGGTAGGCGCGGCCACCGGTCGGCATGTACGTTCGCTCATCCCATTCCAGGGTGTAGCTGATCGATTCGAGCAGTGCGGTTTCACGTGTGAATTTCGCAAGTTGATCAAAGGTTTCGTTGCCATTCATTCGGAAGGGACTCGTTGGACAAGAGGCTCGAAAATCAGTGTGGAAAGCATCCGGCGCCGCCGGCGGATCGATGCGCAAGTCTAAAACCTGGCTCGCCCGCTGGCAATCGAGATGCGATCCGTCGCGTCAACAACTATGCTAGACTGGGCAATCATCAGTGGCCCCGTCTGGTATCAGTCAATGTCGGTTCGCGGTGGCCGTCGCGATCGGAATTTTTTTTGTATCACCCCACGAAATTCTTCATGCCGATGAAAACTCGCCCTCTTTTTTTGCTGCTGACACTTTGGATCGTCCCTCTCGCAGCGCTCGCCGCAACGGCTGATCAGCCGCATCCCAACATCGTCTACATCTTGTTGGACGATGCGGGCTACGGCGATCTATCCTGTTATGGGCAAAAGAAATTCGAAACGCCTAACATCGATCGACTGGCGGCCGAGGGGATGAAGTTCACGCAGCACTATTCCGGTAGCACGGTCTGCGCTCCGACGCGCTGTTGTCTGATGACAGGTGTTCACACCGGGCACGCTTATGTCCGTGGGAATCGCGAGATCAAGCCGGAGGGCCAAGCGCCGATGCCAGCCGATATCGTGACGCTCCCGCGTTTGCTGAGTGCAGCCGGATACGAAACCGGCGCATTTGGAAAGTGGGGGCTCGGCGGGCCGGGATCGGCGAGCGATCCGGCCGAACATTTTGATCTGTTCTACGGCTACAACTGCCAGCGGGAAGCTCATAATTATTATCCCGACCATCTTTGGAAGAATCGCCAACGCGTTCCCTTGGACGGCAAGACCTATACCGCCACGATGATCGGCGACGAGGGGCTCGACTTCATTCGCGCGAACAAAGACCAGCCCTTCTTTGCGTTTTTCCCCGTCGCGATTCCGCACGCTGCGATGCATGCGCCGGAGTCCTATATCGCTCCGTTCCGCGAGAAGTTTCCAGAGTTTGAAAACAAGATCGGCAAGTATGCCGGTCCCGAAGTGAAAAATCCAATCGCTGCGTTTGCTGGCATGATGACGCTGGTCGACGAACAAGTCGATCAAATCATCGCGCTGTTGAAAGAACTCGATCTGGACGAGCGGACGATCGTAATGCTCAGCAGCGACAACGGTCCGCATCGCGAAGGCGGTCACGATCCCGACTTCTTCGACAGCAACGGACCGTTCCGCGGCTACAAACGCGATCTGTACGAAGGGGGCATCCGCGCTCCGCTGATCGCCCGTTGGCCCGGCAAGATCTCGCCCGGTTCGACCTCCGATCTCATCTCCGCTCACTGGGATATGTTGCCAACCTTTTGCGAGCTCGCGGAAGCCAAGACTCCCGACACGATCGACGGTATTTCGCTGGTTCCCACGCTGTTAGGCGATGACGATAAACAACAACCTCACGAATTCATGTACTGGGAATTTCATGAGCGTGGCGGCAAGCGAGCGGTTCGTTTTGGCGACTGGAAAGCTGTCCAGTTGAACCTGAACAAGAAGCAGCGAGGTGAGATCGAGCTGTATCATCTACCCAGCGATCGCGGCGAACAGAAGAACGTCGCCGCAGAGCATCCCGAACTCGTCGCCAAAGCAAAAGCGATCATGTTGTCGGCGCATCAGCCCTCGGAACATTGGAAGTTCAAAGGTGGCAAGTAGCTTACTTGAGATACGCGTCGAGCTTCTTACGCTGATCTTCGATTAAGGGTTCAAAGCCGATCTGCACTCCGGGCAAAGCTGACTTCAGCGCTTCGATGTCTGCTGCCGAGAGGTAGGTCCGATCGATCTTCAGCCGTTTCAGGCGAGGCAGTTTCGTTAACTGTCGCAGCGCTGGCAGGTGGAAATCGGCTTCACCGATCTCCAGCGTTTCGAGCGTCTTGATTTGCGTCAAAGTTTCCAGCGATGCATCGCTTAAGCTCAGCGGTGCATTGCCTCGCTGCGGCAATCGCTGCCCTAGCTTCAGCGTCGTCAAACGGGGCAGCTTGGCGATCTCCGCATTGCTTGCTTCGGTCCGGTAGGTGTGCCAGGTGCGCAGCTGCCGCAGGTTGGTCAGCGTGGCGATGGCGCGGAAACCGTCATCTCCCATCGACATCCCCGCCACGGTCAGGCTCTCCAGGTCGGGCAGTTCGGTCCAAGCGGAAAACCCTTCTCCTGTGAAGCCTTCCTTTCGAAACGAAAGATGAAAGAAGCTAACACGCTTGAGTCGTTTTAACTCGGCAAGCTTCGCCAGTCCTGCGTCGCTCAACTGTGCGCCGTCGAGCGACAGCGACTCCAATTCTTGCAGCCCCACCAAAAATCCAACGGTCTCATCGTTCAAACCCTTTGCTCCGCCGTAGGCAGTCAACTTTTTCAAGTGAGTCAGGCTGCCGATCTCCTGCCATTGCTGGCTCTCCAATCGCTTGCTGTCGCGAAACGATAGTTCCACGATCCGATCGGCTTTGATCACAACAGTTGCTCCCAAAGCTTCAAGCCGACGTGCGGTGGCCGCTTCGGTGTCGGCGTGCAATGGAGTCGACTGAGCAAGCAAAATAGCGACAAACATCGCCAAGCAATGGAGTTTCATCGTCCGCCTTTTCATCGAGTGAACCTTGGTGAGCTTATTCTGAATCGACCAACAGCGCCGAAAGGACTTGAGCGTAGACGCGGTGCCCGAAATCGTTGGGATGGTTGACTCCGTTGCCGGTCAGATCGGCGTCCTTTTTACGTTTGAAAAACTCTTCCCAAACGCTGGTCATGTCGGCAAGTGTGACTCCGGGTTCGCAGAGCGATGCCAGGGTGTCGCGGTATTGCGGGAAGACATCGTGGTTCAAGCGGATCCAGTCGCGATTGCCAAGCATCGTGGCGACCAAAATGAACTCAGCCTCGGGCAACTGGGCTCGCGTCTTGGCAATCATCTCGGCCGTGTACTTGCCGTAGTTTTCCGCGGAGATGCCTGCCGAATCGTTCATCCCAAAAGCGATGATCACCAGATCGGGCTTGTGCGACGCGACCTCATCGATCATCGACACGCCCCACGGCGTCGCTTTGCCGCCGATCGACAGATTGGTCAATGTGATGTTGGGCGAATATTGTGTCTTCAGATGCTGCAGCAACAGATCTTGGTAAGCGGGTTGAAAGGGCGCGCCCCCTCCCCAGCCCGAAGCGTTGCAGCCGGTGGAGATGCTGTCGCCGAGCAACACGATCGACAACGGTTTTTCATCGCGCAGCTTTCCAATCGTGGTCGGCAACGCCGCCGGATCGAACTTCGGCGCCGCCACGGGCCAGTTCTTCTCCGAGGTTTTGTAAGTCACCAGCGTTTGCATCTGGTGATATTCCAATGTGGCACCAAACAGGATCTCGCCGTTGCCATCGCGATGCGTCAGTTGATGTCGCTGCGATTTCGCCGGCCGACGTAGTTCTTCGGGGAGCGTTGTGACGATCTGCGATCCGGCGGGAACAACGATCTCGCGCGTGCCCGGTTTGAAGCGATAATCGGTTCCCTCGCGATAGGTGATCTTGCCCGATGAACTCTTCACCGATTCGATCTCCGCGATCGGAAACAGAAGCGAACCGCGAGCCTCTCCCGTTTTTGCGTCGCGAACAAACAGCACGGACTCCCCTTCGATTCGGTCGCCAGCCCAAAACGGTTGCAGCGCCGCGGGAGTATATTTCCACGTCGACGTCTCTTCCGCCGAAGTCTCGCCGGAGCGAAATGGATTGCAAACGAGAAGGATAACGATTGGCAGCAGCTTGATTTTCATCGGCTCTCAAAACGGTTGGATCGCCAGCGACAGCGGTGTCGAATCGCCCACTGGCAACGTTGGGGGTGGGGGAAAGTGTCGACGATTATCGTAACTACAAATCGCGCGACGTGCCGCATGCAGCGGAGGAGAGGTTCCTAAATCGTTTCGCCGCGTCCCCAGTGGGCCGCGCGTTGAACCTCAAGTTCCCATCGCTGGAAAACTCGCGGGGCGTTGCCCACGCGGTTAAACGATTTATGCGCGGCGGCGCTGGAGTGGAGGCTTTAGCCGAAGCCGCGCGGGGCGTTGCCCGCGCGGTTAAACGATTTATGTTTGGCGGCGCTGGAGTCGAGGCTTCAGCCGACCGCGTGCGGAACGGGGAAACACTATTCAAACGAAACGTGGGCCTCTTGCCACCAAGCTGTCCATTTTTCGGTGTCGTCGCCAAAGTTCTGTTGAGTCAGTTTCTCGAGTCCGGCGGCTGCGGCGGCGCGGACGCGGGCGTCGCGATCTTGCAAGGCGACCAACAGAGCTTCGACTGCGACGGGATCTTTTACGTTTGCTATCGCTCGCGCCGCAGCGATCCTCAACAGCGGCAGCCGCGCCTTTAGCCCCGCCAGATGCGGCAGCAGTTTCAGGCTCGCGAGATCGGCAATCTTATCGCCAGCCTGTCCGTCGGCGGCCTGTTGGCGGATCGCATCGACCATCGCCATGATGTCGTCGACCGACTGGGGAATCTCGAGTTTTGGCAGCTCGATTCCCGCCGGGATCAGACTCTCCAATGTGCTCCCCGCACGCAGCTCCTCCGCCGTCGGCAGTTTGCCGCCACGCAACACGTTCAGTTTCAGCAAGGCATCGAGCTTGGCGCGATCGGCGGGGTCTAAGGTTTGCACTTCCGCATGGGCCTGAGCCCGAACGGCGGGATCGGCGGAGAAGATGCCGCGAGCGGATGCTTTTGCTTCGACCGATACATCGACCTCTGCAAGCGACGCCGCGCCGGCCGCTTCGGCCTCTTTCAATAGATCGGCTGCGGCTTGCAGGTCGGTGCTGGCGACTTGGAATGTTGCTTGCAATTTGCTGGGCGAGACACCGGCCCGATCGATCCAGATCGCCGATTGGTAGGCCCAAATCGAAAGGTCGCCACGAACCGATAAGATCCGCTGGCAGCGTGGTTCGACAGCGCCGGTGATAAACGCCTGACCGGCCGGCGGTGAATTTTTATGGTAGTCGATGCAGACGACTTGAGTCAGAAAGCCCTGCTCGCTGGAGTCGTTCAGTTCGATCGCGGCGGTGCGGCGATAGGTTCCCTGAGCCGTCAGCTTTCCCTTCAGTCCAACCGCCGCCAGACGCTGGACGTCGCCCCCTTGAGGCAGAAAAAGCGTACCGGGCGTGACCTTCAGTTGCAGGTCTCCGGCAGTTTGCTTCCGCAGGTAGATCTTCATGCGATCCCCCAACGCCCCGCCGAGAAACTCGATCCGGACACTCACCGCTCCCGATTCGATAGCGGCGTGCAATTCCAGTTGTCGCGTCTCGGCAGACGCTGGCAATGCGAAAAGTCCAAGCCATGCCAAGGCGAAACGGATTACAAACTTGATCGAAAACATCGGTTCACTCGGTGTTGGAAGATTGGAATTCGGCGGCGATCGATTGTACCGCATATCGGTGGGTTGCCAAACATCCGCAATAGGTAAACGCAGCGTCGGCAACCTCGCTCGAATCCAGCGTGTCGCGGAAGAGAAAATTTGCACGGCCGCGATACTGCCACGATTCGCTGGCTATAATCGACCACCCGCAAGAAAAATCTTCCCACCACCATCACTCAACCCACCTGGAACTACGCCATGCGTCGATTTTCTGCTCTCCGCAGCCATGCCATGCTGCTCGCGTTCGCTCTACCCATTTTTCTCTCCACCGCTTCGCTTGCTGCCGCCGAAGGTTACGCCGTAAGTGTCGCCGCCGATCGCGACGATGCGATCTACGATTCGGGAGAGGCCGCCGCGTTTGTGATCTCCGTGACACGCGGCGACCAGCCTGTCACCGACGGCAAGCTGACCTATGTGGTCGACGATTTTTTGCGGAGCGGCAAAAGCGGAGGTTATCCCGAAGGCGAGGCTTCGCTCGATGGAAAGCCAGTTCGCGTGGCGGTGAAGTCGGACAAACCGAATGTCTTGCGTTGCCAAGTCACCTACACGCCAGCCGAGGGCAAGCCGATTCGCAGGTTGGCGGGGCTCGCGTTTTCGCCGACTGAGATCGAGCCGAGCATGCCGGTCCCGGATGACTTCGACGCCTTTTGGGCCGACCAGAAAAAGCAGCTAGCCGAAGTTGAGATCACGCCGACGCTGACGCCAGTCGAACAGAAGAACAACAAAATCGCCTGCTTTGACGTTCAAGTTCCCTGCTTGGGCGGCGCTCCGGTCTCGGGGTATTTTGCCAAACCTGTAGGGGCGGAAGAGAAGAGTTTGCCTGCGATTCTGTGGGTTCATGGAGCGGGCGTGCGAAGTTCGTCGCTGTACGCCGCAACCAAAGGAGCCAACGCGGGGATGCTGTCGATGGACATCAACGCTCACGGAATTCCCAACGGCAAGCCCGCTGAATTCTACGCTCAACAGAGCGGCGGTCCGCTGAAGAACTATCGTTATGCCGGCCGCGACAGTCGCGACACCATCTATTTCCGCGGGATGTTCCTGCGACTGGTTCGCGCGATCGACTTTCTGACGATGCAACCGGAATGGAACGGCCGCGAAGTGATCGTGATCGGTCACAGCCAAGGGGGCGGGCAAGCGTTGGTCGCTGGCGGTTTGGATCCACGCGTGACCTTGATCGCGTCGGGCGTGCCGGCGATCTGCGATCACACCGGAAACGTCGCCGGCCGCGTCAACGGCTGGCCGAAACTGGTTCCCAACGGGCCCGATGGAAAACCTGAACCGGCGGCACTGGAAGCTTCACGATACGTCGACTCGGTCAACTTCGCCTCGCGCTGCAAAGCCGACGCGATCATGAGCGTCGGTTTTGTCGATGTCACCTGTCCGCCGACTAGCTGTTACGCGGCGTACAACGCCTTGTTAGGCGAGAAGACGATGATCAGTGAACCTTTGATGGGGCACAACGCTCCGAAACATATCCACAAAGCGTTCTTCGATCGCGTGCTCCAGCACGTCGAACAAAGCCAACCCGCAGCGGCTAAGTAGACCGCCGCGGGCAATCGGATCGATCGTCTGGCGTTTACCACCAATCCCGTTCAACGAAGCGTAGTGGACGAGGTTACGAGTCCTTTTGCATCAGGCCAAATCGCTGGGACTCGTAACCTCGTCCACTACATCACGCCGCTAATTCTTTCGACGGTCCGAGGCTCCTTCGTTGAACGGTATTGCGTTTACCACAGCGGCAGACGATTTGGCCGGGACCAACGGATGCGAGCCAGCAGCACATCGCCGCGGTAGCCGTTCCACGGCATCCATTCGCCGACAGTGATCCACGATTCGTCGGGGCTGGCGTGGGTGACGTGGAAGTTGCCCATCAAGGCAACTTTCTTGGGGTCGTTCACTCCATCTCCGACCAGCGGCAACGCGACCTGTTCGGTCTCTCGGATCAGACATTGTCGCTGCACATCGACCTGAGCGACCCACAGCGGTGCACGCCAACGCATGACGTTTGCGTTGGATTCGTCCTCGCGGGTGTAGACCAGAAACAGCCCGTCGCTGTGTGTCAGCCAGTGTTGTTGCGTCGTCGACATTCCGATCGGCGTGCCGTCTTCCCATGCCCACGCCTTTTTCGGCGACCAGTTCAGCCCGTCCTCGCTGCTGCTGACATATCCGTGATCGTCTTCGGCGCGGATCGTCATCCAAAACTTGCCGTCAAACTCGGTCACGCTTGGTTCCAGCAGTCCGCGGCCGTGGCGATTCTCTAGCGGCGGGCCGATTTCACGCATCGTCAGTTGGTCGCCGTCGTAAGCCGCGTGGACACCAGCGACCATCCGGTTCTTCTCTCCGGGCCCAAAGGTGAACGACATCTGCACGTCGCCGTTGGGCAACACGACGCGTTGACCACATCCATTGGAGTAAATGGAGGTGTTGCGTGGATCTTCCCATTCGAGAATCTTGCGTTGCGACCAAGTGCCATCGGCGGCGCGGGTGGCATAAACGGGATAGCGCGACAACTGCTCCTTCCGAGCAAAATATTTGCCTTTGTAAAAGACGACGTGCCCAAGGGCGAGGACCGAATTCGATTGCGGATGGTATTGCGGAACGACGTCGCAGACCGCAGCTTTCAAGTCGTCGCTACGGCCGGGGATTGGATCGCGTCCCAACGCCGGAATCGGCTCGGGATCGCTCCACGTCTTCCCAAGATCGGTCGACGTCGACCAACAGACAGGGCCGAAATAGTCCGATCCGCCGATCTCTTGAATCGTCATCAGCGCGATCGGTTTGCCATCGGGGCCCGGCATCATGCAGACTCGAGGATGAAACCAAGTCGCTCCCTTGCCATCGCGATTCTCCCACAGGGTTTGCTTGGAGATCGAAGCGATCAGCGGTTCGTCGGCACGGGCAAGCGTCGCCAAGTTCGCTCCCATGCAAATTGCGATTATGATGGCGATCCGCAGGTGGTGCTTCGGGATCACTGATAAACTTACGGTACGCATCTTGAATTCCTCATAGTTGTTTTGGTCGTCGGCAATCCAACATTGGATGTTTGAATTATGGCAACATTGTATCGAATGATTTTGGGCAGAAGGTCGTCTCTCGGATCGATGGTTTGTGCACTTGCGGCGGCAATCGCGATCGTTGCCGCGCCGATTCCTCGGGGCTACGGCGATGAACCGCCGACGCGCGAAGAGGCAGTGCAGGCGATGCATCGCGCCGTTGCCTTCTTTCGCGATCAAGCATCGGCAGGGGGCGGGTATGTGTTTGGTTTGAGCGAGGATCTTTCGCTGCGAGAAGGCGAAGGGAAGGTTGGCCATTCGACAGCCTGGATCGAACCGCCAGCAACGCCTGCGGTTGGGCTGGCCTATCTGAACGCGTACCGTTTGACCAACGATCCGATCCTGTTGGACGCGGCGCGGAAAACCGCAACGGCTTTGATCAACGGACAACTAGTTTCCGGCGGATGGGGCGAGCAGATCGAATTTGCACCGCGCGATCGGGCTCGGTACGCGTATCGCGTCGATTCGATGGAGGTTGGTAAACGCCGCAACACGAGCACGCTGGACGATAATAAAACGCAGTCGTCGTTGCGATTCTTGATGCAGTTGGACAGCACGTTGGAATTCCGCGATGCCAAGCTGCACGAAGCGGCTCGGTTCGGCTTGGACCGCGTTCTGACAGCTCAATACCGCAACGGAGCTTGGCCGCAGCGATTCGATGGACCAAACGATCAGGCCGAAGTTCCTGTCGTGAAGGCGAGCTTTCCAGAGCAGTCGCCGAAGACGTTTCCCAAACAGAAATACGATTCGTTCTATACGCTCAACGACAACACGCATTGCGACGCGATTGCCACGATGCTGGAGGCCTGGGACACCTACCAAGATCCTCGTTACAAAGAGGCAGCGATCCGCGGCGGCGACTTTTTGCTGTTGGCTCAACTGCCCCAACCTCAGCCCGGTTGGGCGCAACAGTACGACTACCAGATGCATCCAGTCTGGGCTCGGAAATTTGAACCGCCATCGATCTCCGGGGGCGAGTCGCAGGGAGCGATGCAAATGTTGTTGCACCTGTACCGTCGGACTGGCGACAAGCGTTATCTGCAAGCGGTGCGGACCGCCCTGCCCTACTTCAATCGCTCGCTGCGCGAAGACGGGCGGTTGCCGCGATTCCTGGAACTGCAAACCAATCGCCCGTTGTATCTGACCCGCGATTACGCGGTAACCTACAACGACAACGATCTGCCAACGCACTACAGTTTTGTTGTGAAGGCCAGGCTGGATTCGATCGAAAAGGAACTCAACAAGCTGGAATCGTTGCCGCCGGACCAGCTATGGCGCCCCGGCAAAAGGAAGTCGCCGAAGATGAGCGACGCCTTGTCGAAGGCGGCATCACAACGGATCGATTCGCTGGACCAACGTGGAGCCTGGGTGGAGAAGGGGAAGCTAAAGACGCACGCCCAGACGCCTGGGGGGCGGATTATTTCGAGCACAACATTTATCAAGAATCTCGATGTGTTGGCGGAATATGTCGCCGCGGCCAATCGCTAGGTTCACACGCTGCAGCGATGGTTTGCTATAACGTCCATCGCACGGATGCGTGCGTTTGATCTCCGACTAAACTTGATGAAAACAATGCCCGACGCTTCCGAACCGATCGATCCCTATCACAAGTGGTTGGGAATTCCCAAGCCGCAGCAGCCGCCGACGCATTACCGCTTGCTGGGGATCGAACCGTTTGAGAACAACCCCGAGGTGATCGACGCTGCCGCCAGTCGCCAGGTCGCGTATCTGCATCAACTGACCTCAGGACCGCACCGCCGATTGACTCAGAAGTTGATGAACGAGATCGCTCAGGCGCGTCGTGTGTTGATGGATGATGCATCGCGGGAGAAGTACGATGCGCAGCTGCGCGATCGCCCGGCGGAGAAGCCCGCCTCACCAAAGCCGGAAAACAAGATCGACTTTGGCACCTTCCCCGCAATCGACTTCGGCGAGAAGAAGACGCGAAAGCCTATCGATACGGATTCATTTGCGGTCGTCACCGACCAGTCGAGCGAAGAACCCGCGGCCAGCATTGGCGATTCGGGGGCGTCACGTCCACGTGGCGGAAGAGCCCCCAAAGCGTGGTGGCAGAAGAATGATTGGCGAATCCATCTAGGGATCTCCGCCATTTCCGTCGCGATCTTCGTCGTCTATCTGCTGTTCTGGGGCCCTGGATCGAACAACCGGTTTGTTCCCGAGGGAAACTTTGAACAACCCAAGATCCAAAACTTCGACGACCAATTTATCGATTAACGCGGCGACAGGATCGTCGCCGCGTCGTTGAGTGTCGCTTGGTCTATTTGAGCTTCAGTTGATCGATCGAACGGGCGGCGACGGAGGTCTTCGTTTCGACCAGCGTCTCGTTCAGGCGAGCGCGATATTCCATCATGCTCTCAGCACCTTCGAAGCCGACGACGGTCTCGTCCCAGTCCAACTGCTTGCTGAGCACGCGGCCGGCATCGATATCGAACTTGATCGTGCCGTTGCTCAACTGTTGAACGACTTGCGATTTGACTTTGGGATCGCTGATCGGCGTGATCGGTTGCGATTGAACGGTGATCGTTGCAACGCCGGTTTGCACTTTTTTAAGTGTATAGAGTTCGCGGACGTCGATCCGTTTGACTTGGCCGCCGGCAAGCCGCGCGTGCGTTTGGCGTGGCACAGCCCAGGTATCGCCAACTTTGATCGCCTTGGGTGGCAGTGGCAGGGTCAAACCTCCCATGCCCAAATTGGCTTTGGTGCCAGCGTGACTCTCGCGTTCTTTTTCCTGTCCCTGTCCGTTGATGCTGACGGTGGTCAACGGTTTGCCCAACGTCGCTTTGACAGCTTCGAATTGGTAGGGTGGATCCTCGCCCGACTTGCTGTCCCAACGGACCTCGTCGGCCTCGCCGATCTTCTGGCTCAGTTCGGTGTCTTGAACCATGTGGACAAAGGTCATTTGGCCGGTTGCCGGATCGACCGATTCGACGTTCCAGACCTTGGTGCTCAGACTGCGGACGTTGGTCAATTCGTCTTTGCCACGAATCCGCGTCTTCGTCTTGGCGACATGGGTGACTTGGTACTGCAGCGTCTCGCCTGCTTTTAATTGGTAGTGCAACAGATACGCTGGTTCGGCTTGCACCGCGGGGCTCGCGTTGTTGGTCTGTTGAGCACCAGCAGATCCAACGAGCACGGCCAACAACAAAGTCATTGGGAGGCTGGCGGAAAAGGCGATTCGAGTCATGAGTGCATTCCTTGCAAAGCAATTGAGGCGGGAAACATCCAATGTTTTCAGCCCAAGGATGGCAAAAACGCCAAAATTAGGCAACCCGAATCTGGTTCCGCGTTGGGCCCCGGTAGCGCGAACCGCTGCCGATGAGATTGGCCCGAAGATGCATCACGACCGCGAGGCGGTTGGGGCCGCGGCGGCCGGGAAATCGCGAAGTGCGTTATTCAAACGCGTGACCACAGTCGCAGTTTTTACGCCGGACGTGCGATTCCTTTCCGCACTTGGGACACTTTTTTTGGGTCCAGGATGTCGAGTGAGGTTTCGCCTTGGGATTGCTGCTAGCCTCGCTCGCCTTGCGTTTCCGTTCGGCTCGAAGCTTTTCGGTGCGTGCCGAATCGGCCTGCAAGACCGCGCACTGCGGATGAATTCCTCCATTGGAATAGGTCCGTTTGCCACAGATGGGACAGACCTTCCCCGATTCTTGAACTCTCCAAGGCGTCGGCTTCTTCTCGCTCATCGCGGCCTTCCTCCAGGCATGCACGCACCCCGGTCGGACATCCACGAGCCTTTCCATGCTCGTGCAACTCGCAACCTAACTGAAGCACTGGACGGACAAATCCAGCGCGTACCAACAAAGGCAGCATCTGGCGTTGTCGAAAACGCATGAGAGGAATACCGAAAAACACCCGGCTTCCGTTTAGTTCCTTCTGCGACGCTCAAAACTGTGCGTCGGCTGAAAGCAACCTAAGAAGAAAGGAACTCCAAAGCAAAGAGCCCATGCGACATTGTTAACTAATGTACAGCAAAACGGGGCAAAAGTCCACGAAGAACTAGAGATCAGCCCGGGCAATGGCGTTTTGTACCCTGGATTGGCCTCCCCACGGAGGGCGTACGGGAATTCCCCTGGGCAACTTGGAAGCTTACCGCCAGAACAACTATCATGGGCGCAAGTCTCGGGCGACGCGGCGATCGCCCGACGTTGGTCCCGCTGGCGCCGGTCCCTCATCTTCGACGGAGTTGCCCTTCTATGGTTCGCATTCAAACTTCATTCGCTTTGGCGATCGGAACCTGTTTGCTGTCGGCGGCGATCGCGGCCGGCGGTGACCGGCCCAACGTGTTGTTGATCTGTGTCGACGATCTGAAGCCGACGATTGGATGTTTTGGCGATCCCGTCGCAGTCACTCCCAACATCGACGCCTTGGCATCGCGAGGCGTTCGCTTTGACGCGGCCTACTGCAACCAAGCTGTCTGTTCGCCCAGCCGCAATTCGTTGATGACGGGACTGCGACCGCAGACGATCGGCGTCTACGATTTGGGAACCCACTTCCGGCTCGCAGTTCCCGATGCCGTCACGTTCAGCCAGTACTTCAAACAGCATGGCTATCGGGCGGAGGGACTTGGCAAGATCTACCACACCGGCCATGGCAATGTCAACGACAAGGCATCCTGGAGCGTGCCGTTGTGGCGTCCAAAGGCGGCTCAATATGTCCTGCCCGAGAGCTTGCAAAACCACCGCCCCGATTCGAAGGGCAGAAATCGCGGACCGGCGACCGAAGCGGCCGATGTTTCCGATGAGACCTATGCCGATGGCAAGATCGCCCGCGAAGCGATCGCTCGTTTAACAGCGGCCAGCAAGCGGCAAGACCAACCGTTTTTTATCGCGGTCGGTTTTCTGAAGCCCCACCTACCCTTCGTCGCTCCACAGAAATACTGGGACCTCTACCAACCCGATGCGTTACCGATGCCCGAGGTGGTCGTGCCGCCGACAGGTGCGCCAAGTTACGCTGCAGTCAAAGGTGGCGAACTGCGAAGCTACAGCGACATGCACGACAAAAAGGAGATCGATCCACAGACGACGCGGCATCTGATCCACGGCTACTACGCCGCCACCAGTTATGCCGACGCGCAGATCGGTCGCGTGATCGATAAAGCCAAACAACTCGGGCTGCTCGACAACACGATCGTCGTGCTGTGGGGCGACCACGGTTGGCATCTGGGCGATCACGGGATGTGGTGCAAACACACAAACTACGAACAGGCGGCGCGGATCCCCTTGATCGTTGCCGCACCGAAATCGCAACGGGACCTCGTCAGCAACTCGCTCGTTGAAACTGTCGACATCTATCCCACGGTCGCTGAACTGGCTGGGCTGCCTCAACCGAAAGGCCTCGATGGAATCAGCTTTGCAAATCTGATCGAGAAGCCCGATGCAGCGACTCGCGATCACGTAACCCATGTCTATCCCCGCGGCAGCCGCTTGGGGCGGGCGATCCGCGATTCACGCTATCGGTTGGTCCAGTGGAAGTCGCCCGGCGGAAAAGATGCGACGGCGGAGCTGGAGCTGTACGACTACCAGACCGATCCACTGGAAACAAAAAACGTGGCGTCGGAAAATCCCGAGGTCGTCGCTCGGATGTTGGATCTGTTGGCGCAACAACCCGAAGCGAAACGTCAATGGAAAGCGAAGGGGAAGTCGGGATCGAATTCAAACGGAAAAGGGGCTAAGAAAACGCCGGGCAAACCTAAACCAGTCAGTACAGATGAAAAAACGGGAACTTAGCAAAATGATTTTGCGACGCCCTAGTATCCCCACGGGAGTAAACGATGTCCGCGGCAAGTCATAGAAACTTGTTGGTTGGTGCCTTGGCGGTTCAATTGCGGCTGATCGATGTCGGTGACGTCGCCGCGGCGATCGTCCGCTGGACGGAAGACAAGTCGCAGTCGCTGGAAGATTTGCTGCATGCGGAGAATCGCATCGATGCGCAGACCAAGCAACTGCTGACCTCGCTTGTCGACAAACAGATCGAGTTGCATCAAGGTTCGACCGAAGCCGCACTGGGAACGATCTGCCCGCCGTCGGAACCCTCGCTGTCGACACTCTACCAGTCGCTGCGACCGATCGAAGATGCCGATGTCACCGATTCACTGAACTCGGTTTCCGATATCGCTGCCGAATCGATCGACCCGTGGGCGACAAATTTTCATCCCACGACATCGGATGAGTTGCCAAGCGACGCGGCGGCGGCGAGCCACCGAACTCGATATCAAAAGCTGCGCGATCATGCCAAGGGAGGCCTCGGGCAGGTCTATGTCGCCCGCGACGAAGAGCTGAATCGACAGGTCGCGCTGAAACAAATTCAGGCGAGGTTCTCCGGTGACCAAGGGGCTCGGCAGCGATTCATTCTTGAAGCCGAGATCACCGGCGGGCTGGAACATCCCGGCGTGGTCCCGGTTTATGGTTTGGGTGTGTACGAGGATGGCCAGCCCTATTATGCGATGCGATTCATTCGCGGGCAGAGCATGGAAGCGGCGATCGCGTCGTTTCACCAGCGGTTCCCCAAAACCGGAGCGCCCGCGTGGCGCGATCCCGAGCGGACGTTGGAACTGCGAAAGCTGTTGAGTCGTGTGTTGGATGTCTGCCAAGCGATCGCGTACGCTCATTCTCGCGGCGTGTTGCACCGTGACATCAAACCCGACAACATCATGCTGGGGAAATACGGCGAGACGTTGGTCGTCGATTGGGGCTTGGCGAAAGTCGCTGGATTAGACGATGTCGAATCAGAGGCGGTCGATGAACCGCATCTGGCTCCCGCGTCGGGAAGCGATTCGGCGCCAACACGCTTTGGGAGCGTGATCGGAACGCCGGGCTACATGAGTCCCGAGCAGGCCAGCGGGGAGATCGATGCGATTGGTCCTGCAAGCGATGTCTATTCGTTGGGGGCTTCGCTGTACTGTTTGTTGGTCGGCAAACCACCGTTTCAATCGCGCGACGCCGACGGCAATCCGCTAACGATCACTCAGTTGTTAGAAAAGGTTCGCAACAGTGAATTCACCGCGCCGCGTCAAATCGATCCTGCGATTCCGAAACCACTGGCGGCGATCTGCGTTCGCGCGATGGCCAAAGATCCCGAAAATCGCTACGCCAATCCACTGGAACTAGCCGACGAACTGGAGCGTTGGATGGCCGACGAACCGGTCACAGCGTACCGCGAATCGGGCCTGCAACGACTGCGCCGTTGGGTCAAGCGGCACCAGACCTTGGCCGCTGCTAGCGCCGCGATCGTGCTGGTTTCCGTGTTGGGTTTGAGTTCGTTTTCGGTGGTGCTGGGAAAGAAGAACATCCAGTTGGCCGAGCTGGCTGATTCGCTGAGCACCAAGAACCAGCAGCTCGATCAACGCGGCCAGGAGCTCCAGAAATCGAACGAAGAGCTGCGGATCGCCGAAGCGGAGGCGACGGAAAAGGCGGCGATCGCAACGGCGGTCACCGAGTTCTTGAACGACGACCTATTGTCTCAAGCATCACCTGCCAAAAATCCCGATCCGCAACTGCAAGTCCGCACGCTCTTTGAACAAGCACTCCAAGGCATGCAGGATCGCTTCAGCGACCAACCGTTAGTGAAAGCGAAGCTGTTGCATACGATTGGCGTCGCATCGGGCTATCTTGCTCAGTGGGGTGAAAGTGAGGCGGCGTTGGCCGAAGCGCTGCGTCTGCGGACAGAATTCTTGGGGCCCCAAGATGTCGAGACATTAAAGACCGAAGCGGCGTTGGGCCAGGTGGCTGCGTCGCGGGGGAAATATGCAAAGGCACGTACTCTGCTGACATCGACTCTGCAAACGCAGTTAAGTGAATTGGGGGACGAACATCCCGATGTCTTCGAGACGCAAAATGGTCTGGCGGGGTTGTACAGTTTGTTGGGAGAGTTTGACAAAGCGCATGAATTGAACGAACAAGCGATCGCGGGGTACACCAAATCGTTTGGGCCCGATGCCGCCGAGACGCTTGACTGTTTGATCACAAAAGTAGGCTTGCTGGCGGCAGCGGGACGATTCGCCGACGCATTGCAGCTATCGAGCGACGTACACACTCGGGCCGCTGCCGGTTTGGGGCCGATGCACTTCACAACCTACGACGCGTTGTTGTCGACAGCCCAGCAAATGTATTCGCTCGATCGTCCCGACGACGCCTACGACGTGTACACAACCTTTCTGAAAGAGCTGATCGAAACGCAGGGCGAATCGCATCCCTATGTCGCCATCGTGCGAAACGATCTGGCGTTGATCGATTCAGATCAAGGAGACCCGGTGCAGGGGCTGGCAACGCTGCGTGAACTCGCTCGGGAATCGATCCAGACGCTTGGACCAGCCCATCGCGATTCGATCATGTCGCAGTTCAACGTGGGGACGGCGCTGAATGCGTTGGGGCGGTTCGAAGAGTCTCAACCAATCTTTGAATCGGCGTTAAAAACGGCGGATGAGAGCCTTGGCCCGGTGAGTCCGTCCGCTCTGCAGACTCGCTTTCTACTGGCTCAAGTCCATTGGGAACTTGGTGATAGCGAGGCGGCACAACCTTTGTTGGAGGAAGTGATCGCGCTGGCGAAAACTCCGATGCAAGTGGAATCGAAAGTCGTTCTCGACGCAAAGACGTTGTTGGCGTCGATCTATGGGGCCGCTGCAAAGTACGACGAGGCTCGCGAATTACTGCTGGCGGTTCGCGCTGGGTATGCCAAGCTGGGACTTGGGAAATCGCGGGTCATGGTCTACCCAACGGAATACCTTATCGATGTCTTAGTCTACAGCGACCGGACCGATGAATTGGACGAACTGTTGCAGCAGCTGGACGACGATTTTGGTGCCGATTCGGTGCTCGCAAATCAGTTGAGGCTACGGATGGCGGAGAATTGGATCGAGCGTGGGGAAATCGATCGAGCCGATGTGTCGATCCAGCAGGTGACGCAATGGCTGGCAGATCGCGATCCGTTGGAGCGGTCCGAATTTGGAGTGGCCTATTATCTGGCGGGCTTGATGAGCATGCTGAAACGCAGCCAGCAAGCGATCGACGTCTATGAACGCTTGGTCGTCCGGCAGTCGGAAGTGTTGGGCGCCAATCACGTCGATCGCTTGTTGACGCTGCACGACTTGGCTTTTGAATACAGCGAGTTCGGGCAGCACAAGGAGTCGGCCAAGCTGTATACCGAGGTCGTTCGCCGTCGAACCGAGGTCTATGGTTTGGAGAGCGATCAGACGTTGCAGTCGTTGTACAACTTGGCGATGGAGCAGTTTGCGTTGGAGGATCATCAGGGAACGATCGAGTCGATGAAGCAATTGGTCAAGGCGGCGGAAGCTCGCGGCGAACCGATCGTCAACCGGATGGAATTGCACACGGGGCTCGCCCACGCGTTGA
Organism: Rosistilla oblonga; assembly: GCF_007751715.1. NCBI lineage: Bacteria > Pseudomonadati > Planctomycetota > Planctomycetia > Pirellulales > Pirellulaceae > Rosistilla > Rosistilla oblonga. The sequence goes on from NZ_CP036292.1 coordinate 2,113,300, forward strand.
TGAAAACAAAGGACTACGCCGCCGCCGTGCCCCATTTCCAGGCCGGAGTCGAGGGGATGATCGAGACCTACGGCGAGGCGGACGATGACACGCTTCTGTTGATGCACCAATTGGCCTATTGCATGGACGCCGCCGCGCAGCCCGAGGAATCGATCGCGATGTATCGCCGCGTCGTCGACGGACGATCCGAGGTGCTGGGCGCAGCTCACGGTCACACGCTGATGTCGCTGGGGAACATGGCTCAGGTCCAAGCGACTGCCGAACTGGAACAGGGAGCCGAGGAATCGATCGCCGACATGCAGCGGCGGATCGAATCGCTGGACGTCGGCGATGTGGTCGCGATCGATGCGAACTATGCGATCGCCGAGACCTATCGGAAGATGAACCGATTGGATGATGCGATCACCTTTTACCGGAAGGTTGCCGACGGACGCCGGACGTCGCTGGGGGAAGAACACGAGCGGACGCTGTTGGCAATGCATCAGGTCGCCTACACGTGTGGCTTGGCGGGGAAACTGGATGATGCGGTCGTGATCTATGCCAAGGTCGTCGCGGGACGCAGCAAAACCTTGGGGCGAACGCACCCGCACACGATGTTGTCGCTGAACAACGCAGCCAAAATTGAAATGGGACGCCGCAAACCGGCCAAAGCCGCGGCGCTCTACGAGGACATCTTGAATCGGATCGTCGAAGACAAGGGGCTGCGGCACACCGATACGTTGCTTCCGCGGATGGAGCTAGCGAATTTGAAGTATCAGTTAAGGGAGTACGCGATGGCGACGGAGCTGTATTCGCTTTCGGTCGACGTGATGCGGAAAAGCTTAGGCAAGACGCCGACCGAGACGATGCGGGAAGGGTTCGCTGGCGTGTTGGTGATGTTGGCCGATGCCGAAGCCCACGACGGCCAATTTCTCGCCGCGGGGAGGCACGCTCGCGAGGGACTGGAGATGTTGGAGATCGTTGCGCCGGAGAACTGGTTGCGCTATCGCAGTCTGAGTGTGATCGGTGGATTGCAGGCCGCCGACGGACAGCATGCCGAAGCGCAAGCATCGCTGCAGCAAGCCTACGAGGGCTTGGCTGCTAGCGATTGGAAGGCGGTTGAACTGTTGAACCAAGTGCAAATCGAAACGGTCGACCGCTTGCTCGATTCTTATACGCAGACCAATAATGCGGATCAGGTCGCCAAGTGGAAACAGGTTAAGGAGAGCTTAACCGAGCAGCCGCAGCCATGACCGCGCCGGGCGTGTCGAGGCCGCGCGGATTTGCTGTCAGAAACCAGCGGCGTCCGCAGTGCCTTTGGATTGCGAAGTGGTGTCGGATTCCGACCTTAGCTTGTTGGGCCGTGCTTCGCCGGTCATTGCGGAAGGGGTTTGCGACATTCAACCAAACGAGTTGCTCGCTTTGACAACGTCCATTCACACGCCAGCGCTTCGCGTCCCGCAGGGATTTTTCTACGGCTACTTGATGGTTCCTGTCGCCTCGTTGGCTCAGATCTGCACCGCGCCGGGGCAAACCTTCGCAATTTCTGCATTTATTCCGGCGATCCGCGACTCGTTGCAATTGAGCGAAATCTCGCTCACCTCCGCCTATATGATCGGCACCTTGGTCGCCGCGTTTCCGTTGATGTTGGTTGGCCCGATCGCCGACCGGATCGGCAACCGGGCGACGATCACCGGGATCGTGTTGCTGTTGGCCGGTGCTTGCTTCTTCGCTTCGTTTGTCAATTCCTTTGCGACCCTGCTGCTCGCCTTCCTGGCCCTCCGGTTTCTGGGCCAAGGTTCCTTGTCGTTGCTCAGCAGCAACACCACGTCGATGTGGTTTCGCACCAAGCTGGGCCGCGTTTCGGCGATCATGAGTATCGGCATGGCGGGCGCCTTCGCCGTCATCCCCGGTTGGTTGTTGTCGAGCATCGAGAGCTACGGTTGGCGAGAGACCTATCGCGGCTTGGGGCTGGTCGTGGCGGGGATCATGTTGCCGCTGCTGGCTATTGTCTATCGCAACCGCCCCGAGGACGTCGGCCAACATTTGGATGGCAACCGCCCCGACGAACCGCTCCCTCACGCCGAGGGCTCTCGCGCGACCGGATCCCAGCGGACCGTCGCGATCGAAGAGCGTTCGCTGTCGCTGCGCGATGCGATGCGGCAGCCGACGTTTTGGATCCTGATGACGATCATGTCCGCTTGGGCGATGATCGGCACCGGCCTCGTCTTTTATCTGTTTGCGATTGGCGAAGCTCGCGGGATCGATAAAGACGCCACCGCCGCGGTCTTCAAAACGTTTGCGTTGAGCATGTTGGCGATGCAATTCAGCGGCGGCTTCTTGGCCGATCGGTTTGCGTTACACCATTTGTTGTTCGCCGGAGTGGGACTGTTGAGCTTGGGGACGCTGACGTTGTTCTTCGCCCAAACATCGCCTCAGTTGCATCTCTTTGGGCTGCTGTTTGGTGCCGGGCAAGGAATCACCGTAGCGGTCAACGCGACGGTCTGGGTACGTTATTACGGACGTGCTCATCTGGGCAAGATTCGCGGGACGTCTTGGAGCGCGTCGGTCGCCGGCAGCGGCGCCGGACCGTTTCTGTTGGGCTGGGCCAAGGATCACTCGGGGCACTTCGAGCCCGCGATCATAGCCTTTTTATGTATTCTCATTCCGCTGGTGCTATTGGCGTTGTGGGTCCGTCCTCCGGCGCGACCCGATGTTTTGGCACCCGCCGCCTCGTGACTTCCTTTCGATTGCAAGACCGATGATTGACGACTTAAACCTGCAATTTGGTATCGATAAAAAAATCGCCTTCACCTTGGGCAACGGCGATCTCCCCAAAGCGATCCTGTTGGCCGAAGACGCAACCGCCGAGATCTATCTGCACGGCGCGCACGTCAGTTCGTTCCATCGGCATGGCTGGGGCGAGATGTTGTGGATGAGCGACGAATCCAACTTTCGGACCGATCGTCCGATCCGCGGCGGCGTGCCGATCTGCTGGCCATGGTTTGGACAACCGCAGCCCGAATTGCCTCAGCACGGCTTTGCTCGCACGTCGCAGTGGGAGGTTATCGAGACGAAGACACACGCCGATCCCAGCTTGGAGATCGCGCTGCGTTTGACCGACAGCGAGGCGACGCGGCAGTTGTGGCCGCATCCGTTTGAACTGACGATGCGCGTGATCGTCGGTCGCGATCTGACGATGCAATTGAGCTGTCTGAACACCGGCGAGGAACCGCTGGATGCCGAGGCGGCGCTGCACACCTATTTCCACGTTCAAGATATCGATGCGGTGCGAGTCGCGGGACTCGACGGCCGACGCTACATCGACAAGCTCGATGCGCTGCTGGTCAAACCGCAGGCGGGGGAACTGTCGATCGATCGCGAGGTCGACCGGATCTATCTGGAAACGCCCGACGCGGTCACGATCCACGACGGAGCCGAGCGACGGATCGAGATCCAAAAATCGGGCAGCTTGTCGACGGTGGTTTGGAATCCCTGGATCGATAAATCGGCGGCGATGGCTGATTTTCCCAACGACGGCTACCGGACGATGGTCTGTGTCGAAACGACCAACGCGGCCGAGGACATCCGCACGATCCAACCGGGCGAAGTCCACACGATCACGCAATCGTGCCGCTGTGAACCGGCAACTGGCCCCGCCGATCCTGTGGAAGCTATATTGTAAGTCCCGATATTCCCGCTTGCCCCTCGAAACACCTCACGGACTTCCTTCGATGCGATATTCCCCTCTCCGCACGGTCGCTTCGCTACAACGACTCGCTCTTTTCGCTTGTATCTTCAGCCTATCGGCCGCGCTGGCGGTTGCCGACGAAGCGGCCAGCAGCGGTTGGATCGATCTGAAATTGCAGCGTGATACGGTCTGGGAGCCCTGCAATTTTGGAGGCGATGGAGAGGTCGAGTTCTCCGAGAACCAGGCGGTGCTAGAGATGGGCGATCCGCTGACTGGGATCCGTTTGGTCAAAGAGTTTCCCAAGGATGGCTACGAGATCCAGTTTGAAGCTTCGCGTTTGGAAGGCTTTGACTTTTTTGTCGGTCTGACTTTTCCCGTCGCCGAATCGCACTGCAGCTTGATCCTGGGCGGTTGGTCGGGAGCCGTGATCGGACTCTCGAACATCAACGGCGCCGACGCTTCGAACAACCCCACGACGCGCGAAGGGGATTTTGATAACAACCGTTGGTACCGTGTCCGCGTGCGTGTCGCCGCCGATCGGATCACCGCCTGGGTCGACGATAAGCAATGGGTCGATCAGCCGCGGCAGGGTGTTGAGTTTGGGATCCGGGGCGAGATGGATCCTTCGACGCCGCTGGGGATTGCGACGTATCAATGCAAAGTCGCCTACCGAAAGATTCAATATCGACGGCTGAACTCCGGCGAAGTAAAACCCTCCCACAAACCACAGCCGACCGAATCGAAGAGCAAGTAGGAATGAACGACCCCGAATTTGATGAGCATTGGATGGGGCGAGCCCTGGAGCTTGCTTATGCCGCCGCAACCGCCGACGAAGTGCCGGTCGGCGCGGTGATCCTGAACGAAAAGCGGCAGGTAATCGCCGCCGCGCACAATCAACGCCAGCAACTGCACGATCCGACGGCGCATGCGGAGATGATCGCGATCACGCAAGCTGCCGAAGCGATCGGCGATTGGCGGCTGGAGGGTTGCACGCTGTATGTGACGCTGGAACCGTGCCCGATGTGTGCCGGTGCGATCTTGCAAGCCCGCGTGCCACGGGTCGTCTACGGTGCCGACGATCCCAAGGCCGGCGCGGTCCGCAGTATGTACGAACTGCTCTCCGACGATCGATTGAATCACCAATGTGCGGTCACCTCCGGCGTGCTTAGCTCGCGTTGTTCGGGAGCGTTGACCGATTTTTTTGCCGCGAAACGGGCGATGGGGAAGAAGTAGGAAACGAACTTGAGCAACGAGTTACAAAAGCTGGACATCGGTCGTTGGGGTGATCAGGTCATCGGTCTGGGCGAAGATGCCGACGTGCATCTGACGATCAGCGAGAGCTACAGCAGTAGCATGATCCAGGTGCCGATCCATGTTCGCCGCGCTAAAGCGGAAGGCCCCGTGGTTTTTGTCACCGCCGCGATCCATGGCGATGAACTCAACGGCACCGGTGCGATCCGTGAACTGATCCAAGAGGAATTGGAACTGACGCGTGGGTCGTTGATCCTGGTGCCGGTGCTGAACCTGCTGGCATTCGACCGGCACACCCGCTACACGCCCGATCGCCGCGATCTGAACCGCTCGTTTCCCGGATCGGCCAGCGGCAACATGGCCAGCCGAATGGCGCGGACGCTGTTCGATCAGATCGTTGGCCGCGCCGACTTTGGCATCGACCTGCACACCGCCGCGATCCGCCGCACCAATTATCCGAACGTCCGCGGCGATCTTTCCAATCCAGCCGTGCGGCGGATCGCCACCGCGTTTGGATCGGAGATCGTGCTCAATGGCCAGGGCCCCGGCGGCGCCTTGCGCCGCGAAGCGTGCCAGGTCGGTTGTCCAACGATCATCATGGAAGGGGGCGAGATCTGGAAAGTCGAACCCGATGTCGTCGCCAACGCGGCGCGTGGTGTTCGCAACGTTTTGCGCGATCTCCAAATGTTGGGCGGTCCGCCTGAACAGGCTCCCTACCAAGTGATCGTCGAAACGTCGAAATGGGTGCGAGCCGAGAAGGGTGGCTTTTTGCAGTTCCATGTCCAGCCGGGAGAGGTCATTGTCAAAGGCCAGCCGGTGGCGACGAACACCAACCTGCTGGGCCGCGAACGCTGCATCCTGGAAGCTCCCTTCGACGCCGTCGTGATCGGGATGACGACGCTGCCCGCGGGCAGCCCCGGCGAACCGGTCTGCCATCTAGGAATGTTGCCCGAGGGCTTCGATCCCGAGACGCTGCATCAGCTGAGAGGCGGGACGCAACGCGAGGCGACTTAAGCATCGGATGCGGTCCGATGCAGATGGCGTTTAAGATAAGCCGAGATCCAATGCCTTGCTCTCCCAGCCCGACGCGGCGTTCTGGGAGAGCAGCATAGTGGTGCATCGTCGGATTAGAAGTAGCGGTTCCAGACGGCTCTCAACTGGCCGTCGAACATCTGGTCGGTTCCATCGCCCATCGGAACGGCGTAGCCCACAGAAATCGCTTCGTTATTGCAGACTTCAAATGTGCTGCCGAAGACCATGTTGAAGTTCGATTGGTAGTCGGCGTTGGGAGTTCCCAAAACAAAGATCCCATCGGACAAGGTGTTGCCGCGTTGCAATTGACGTTCGTAATGCATTTCGATCGTCGGGATGATCGCGTTGAAGATGGCATCGGGCTTTTCACCGCGACGTCGCAGGAAGTACCCTAACGCTCCATCGCTATACAGACGGGTCGTGTCGCGAAGACGACTCTCCATCCCGCTGTTTGTCACAACGTGGTTCCCCGTGACGTCGATGTCGACTTGGATGAATCCTTGGTAGAACATCCGTTCGGTCAGGTTCACGATGCTGGCGAAATAAGGCATCAGGTGGATCGCTTGGTTCTCGACCAGCAGGGCTGTCGATCCGTCGGCCATTTGGACGTTCAGGTCGTTTGTCGATGGCAGCGTCAGCGAAACACCTCCCGAAAAGACGACGTCGGTCGATTGATACAACACCTGTTTGTAGGCGAGGAACAGATCGCCGAATTCGACGTCGCCGGTTTGCGTTTGGCCATTGGCGATCACGTCGGACGACAGGGTCGATGCGAAGGGAACGCGGAACTCGATCGATGCGCCATCGTTGCGACCAAACGCATACTCAAAGCCCGGAGTGAATCGGTTCACCGAAACTCCCGCATCGTTGAGCGGCACATTGTTCATCAAGTCGTAGTTGAAAAAGGTGCGAGTTCGCGGCATAGCGCTGTTGTTTGTCGCGATCTTCGACCGACCGACAACCGCCGCTCCCGCGTTGGCTGCGTCGGGGATGACAATGTTAAACGTTTGCAGTCCGTTGACCGAGATGTCCCACAGTTCTCCGTTGACGATTCCGCCGCCGACCTGTTCGGTCGCCGTCGCGTTCAGGAATACGGTGTTTGGTGGCAGCCCCAGATTGGTCCCGCCGATGCTCTCGACGACTTGGAACGTATAGCGTCCATCGCCACCTAACGTACCGGTCAGGATCGAAGCGAAGTCGGGATTGGCGACGTTGCCGGCGACGTCGTACAGCAGCGAACTGTTCGCTTGGTTGACCGGAATCGTTCCGGTGCCGGTGGCGACAAACGATGTTCCGCTAACGATCTGAGTTCCTCGCAGATTGGTCCGTCCGGATCCACCAAAGCCGCCGCCGATCATCACGGGGGCTTGGCTGATGTTTAACGCAGGTGACGGAGCACAATCGTTTAAGCAGGCGAGATTGCTGAAGGCGTTTAACAGCATCTCACATCGGCTGGGCGCACACTCCGGTCCGCAGGATGCCGTTGGATTTCCGTAGTGCATCGGTTCGTCATACGCTAGCGGTTGCTCGTAGTAGGCCGAATCGTGGTGCTGGTGCGCGTCTTGATAGGCAACGGTAGCGATATCGCCGCCCTGACCTGTAGGCGGTTCGGGCATCGGTTGCCCACATTGGCTGCAACCTCGCGGCCCGCCAACGTAATTTTCGTTTACGTGACCGCAAACGCAGGTCACTTGCTCGGATAACACGTACGCTACCGGCCGCTGCGCAGGTGCGTTGGATGCAACCTGTGCCTGCAACTGTGCAGTTCCAACCAACAATGCGATCAAACCTAAAAGGCCCGCCCGAAACATAAATGCATCCTTCCATATCGGCCAATGACGATTGCAGCCGGCGGCTTGCATGCCCCCCGCCTTCTAGCTACGAGTTCAGCATCGACCAACGGGATAATCGCAATAAAGAGATTATTCGCTAATGTCGTTGGAATTGGAAAAAGAGCGAATCGCCCTGCGACCCGAACAGCCCCAACGAACGCTAATCTTCGACATTAATGGCTCTCGCTGGACGATTCCTGATAGCATCGGGCCGAAAATAAAGCTTAGAATTCAAAGCACAGCAGGGGCGTCCCGGCCCGGTTCCAACGCAGCGTAGGCTATGCCCGAGAATCCGACACCACGGCCGAAACTCGATATCACGCAAGACCTTGATGCGGCCAGCGCTCACGATCCGCGCGAATCCGATTTTTCGGTCGTCGACGACGATCGGGAACTGGCCCTGCCGACCGAGATCGGCGACTACACCGTCACCCGTTTGATTGGTTCGGGAGGAATGGGGCGGGTCTACCACGCGGTTCACCGTCCGATGGACCGCATCGTGGCGCTGAAGATGTTGCCGCCCAGCCGGATGCAAAACCACAAATCGGTCGACAGGTTTTATGCCGAAGTCCGCGCCGCGGCTCGCTTGATGCATCCCAATATCGTGACAGCGTTTGACGCCGGGCACAAAGGCGATCTGCACTATCTGGCGATGGAGTATCTCGAGGGGGCGACGCTCACCCAGATCGTCCGCGCGTCGGGGCCGCTGGAACTCTCCCGCGCCGTCGACCTGATTCGCCAAGCCGCCACCGGTTTGCAGCACGCGCATCGCGCCGGGATCGTCCATCGCGACGTCAAGCCAAGCAATCTGATGCTCACTCCCGAGGGGATCGTCAAAGTTCTCGACCTCGGGTTGGCGACGATCGGTTCGGAACCGGACAAGCAGCGGAAGCGAGGTCGGTTGGTCGGAACGATCGAATATATGGCTCCCGAGCAGATCGAAGACGCTTCGAATCCCGATCGCCGCAACGACATCTACAGCCTCGGTGCCACGTTTTTCTTCCTCCTCACCGGCCGCACGCTGTACCAAGGTGGAATCCTCGACCAGGCGCGGGCGCACCGCGATGAACCGCTCCCCGATCTCTTCGCTCTCCGCCCCGACGTCGACGTCCGCCTGGACCAAGTGATCCGGCGAATGTTGGCCAAGCGACTCGACGGTCGCTACAGTTCGTTGGCCGAAGTCTTGGAGGATCTCGACGAATGGTTAGCCGGCGCGACGCTGTCGGATTGGACCGAAGCCGGTTCGCGGTTGACGCTCCCGGGAGAACAATTGACCGACGGCGTCGAAGCGACCACCGCGGTCGGGCGTTCGAGTGTGTTGGGGCTGGACGTGGGGATGTTTTACGTCGCCGCCGCGATGGCCGAAGCGGGGCATCCGGTTCGGACGGGCAACGCGGGGATCAACAATCAACCGCTGCTGCAGTCCGCCGTCGCCACGACTCGCGACGAACAGACGATCTTTGGCAGCGATGCGATTAAGTTGCGGACCAAGACGCCGCATCGCCTGGCTCACTGCGTGCAGTTGTATCTGGGGACGACGAAGTTGGATCGCCACATCGGCGACCGCCAGTGTCCGCCCGAAGTTGCAATCGGGATGATCATGCGTCACGCGGCGCGGAACGCTTGGGAATTAAATGGGCGTCCGGCGGTGGTGGCCGTCACCGTTCCCGCCTGTTACGACCAAGCGCGGCGACGCAGCACGATGCAAGCGGCTCAGGTCGCCGGATTCGATTCGATCCGCTTGATCGATCGGCCGCTGGCTGCCGCGCAAAGTCAGTTGATCGAAGAACATGCTGCCCTGCCACCGCCGAAGCCCTCGGAGGTCTGTTATTGGATGGTCGTCTCGTTGACCGGGTTGGCGATGGAGATCTCGGTGGTCCGGCATGTCGGCGGCCGATTGCAATTATTAGCCAGCGTCGGCGACTGGAATTTGGGCCTGCTGGCATGGCAACAGCGTGTCGTCGATCTGGCAGCTACCGATTGTCTGCGGCGGCTGCGACTCGATCCCCGCAAAGACCTCAAGGATGCTGTCAGTCTGCAATTGGCGTGCGAGAAGGCGCTTCGCCAGCTGTCGATCAAACCGCAAGCCGATCTCGATTTCCGGCTGCAGGGCCGCGACGCGACAGTCACGCTCAAGCGGGCGACGTTGGGAGCGGCTTGCAGCGACCTGTTGGTCCATCTCAATGGCATGATCGGTCAAGCGCTCAAAGAATCGGGAGTCGACGCGAGCCAGTTGAGCAATTGTTTGACCGTCGGCATGTTGACGCGAATGCCTCAGGTCAGCGACGTGTTGCGAGGCCGAATCGGATCGCAGATGCCGATCATCGCTGTCGATCGTCCCGCCTTGGCTGCGGGAGCTGCGTCGGCGGTGATGGGGGAATTGCCTGGGCAAACGCACGGCTTCCCGGCTCCCCATTCGTGCAGCACGCACGACCTGGGGCTATTGATTCGCGACGGCAAGCAAAAGCGACCGCGGACGGTTCCGGTCTTGCCGCGAGCGACCAAGCTGCCCGCGCGCAAGTCGCGACGTCTGCTGCAACCCCAGCCGGGCCAACGCCCTTCGCTGACGCTGATCGAATCGGCTGGCTGGCAGGGAGACGCTTGGCGGTCGTTGGGAAACTTCCATCTACCCGAACACGACGCCGAAGCACCGTTGGAAGCGGTTTTAGAAGTCGATGCCAACGGCTTGTTGAAGGTTGGCGTTCACGACCCCAACACCGGCCACGTACAACGCGTCCCGCCTCTGCCGACGCCGATGATCGACGAAGCCGACTTGGCGACCTGGCGAGCCTGGATCGAAAAGACAACTCGCAACCAACCACCGTCATAACGAAAAGAAGTGCCGTCGCAGCAAGGAATTGCAGGCTTGGCGAGATTTGCGTTGGCGCAATCGGCGTTCGCAAGTTCGTCCCCGCATCGGCTGGTTCTCAAATACGCTGCGTCTTACCTTCTGTCGGCCCCGCGATCGATAGCCTTCTTCACGCCGCCGGTTCGCTGAAATACAAGCGTTAAACACCGGTTGTTGTGCGGCGTGTCCCGAACCAGGCGATAGCTAAAAAGATCGTGGCGTGCAGCAATATCACGAGGTACGACGTGGGAAGAGACGGCTCGAAATCGGCGGCGAGCCGTTCGGCTTCCGGCAGGCAACCCTCGATCGCTTTCTGCCCCCAAAATACCGTCGTGGTTGTTTTGGCGATCCATTCGGGCAACCCCGACAGCGAAGCGACTACGCCACCGAGGATGATCTGAGGGATCACCACGACGGGGACGATCGCCACTGCGGTCTCTTCCGATTTCGAACAGGCCGAGATCGCTTGCCCTAATAATGATCCCGTTAGCGCCAGCAGACACAGGGTGCCAAGCATCGGCAACTTGTCGCCGGGAGGATCGTACCAAGCGATCGCGATCGCTCCCAACAAAGCCGCTTGGCCGAGGGAGAGCAATGCAAAAAACAAGATCTTCGCGCCGAGATAGGCTTCGGGGATCAAGTTGAAATTGCGTTCGCGACCATAGATCATCCGTTCCTGAACCAGTTCTTTGACGCTCGAATTGCATCCCAGCCAAAAACAGCTGACGCTCAACAGGAACAACAGATTACGTGTCGTGGCGATCCGTTCGGGCGGGAGACTTTCGCTCAAGTCCTCAAACCGCCCGAAGACGAGACACAGCAAGAGGCCCACCAGCAGCGGCTGTCCGATCAACGTGGCGACCGCTGGAAGGTCGCCTCGCCAAACGGCAACGGTGCGGCGAAAGATGGTGGCAAACTGCCGCCGGCCAATCGACGCCGACGTGCGGTAAGAAGATTGCGACGCCGCTGCCTCGGAGTCTTGTTTCTGAAGTGCGGGTTTTCGGTCGACGACATACCGGCGGTAGTGCGGACTTGTCAGGAAGGCAGCGGCCGATGCTTCCGCCGGCTGTTTGGCGAGCGCCGGATAGATTTCCGCCAATCGATTCACCTTGAAATATTCGAGCGCTTCAGCGGGAGTACCCAAAAAGGCGAGATGTCCGCCTGCGGTCAGCACCAGAATCAATCCGCAGTATTCGCTGACATGCGCCAGATTGTGGGTCACGCAGACAAGCGTCTTGCCACTGGCAGAGAGGCGTTGGAACAACTGCATCATCTCTTGGTCGGCCTGTTCATCCAGCCCCGACGTCACCTCATCGAGGAACAGCAAGCTGGGGTCGGAGATCAGTTCGGTCCCCAGCCCGACGCGTTTCAGCTGTCCGCCGCTAAGTTGCGAAATCCGCACATCGCGACGCGTTTCCAAGCCCACTCTCTGGACGATCGTATCGACAGCCTGTTCCAGTTCGGCCGGTCGCAGATCGGGCGGCAGACGCAACGCCGCGGCAAATCGAAGTGTCTGCTGAACCGTCAGTGATTCGTGCAGCGTAAGCGATTGGGGGATCACGCACAGATCGGTCTTGATCGCGTTGAAGTTGCGATGCAGATCGCGTCCGTTGACATACGCTCGGCCCTCGGTCGGATCGCCGCGACCGCTGAGCATTCGCAACAACGTCGACTTTCCCGACCCGCTGGGCCCGATGATGCAAGCAAACTCACCTGGATTGAGTACCAGTTCCACGTTGTTCAGCAACCGCAAGGCATCGCCACGACCGCCCGCTCGTATCTCCAGCCCCAATCGTTCGGCGACCAATTGGACGTTGTTCTTTCGCGAACGACTGACCAGTCGATGCGCTCGCAGTTCCAACGAAAACGGCCCGATGTCGATCGTGTCGCCATCGTTTAATTGGCACCGCGTCGCGATCGGTTGTCCATTGACAAAGGTCCCGTTGGCGCTGCCAACATCTTCGATCGCGATCTGTTGGCCGTCGCGGGATAGTTGTGCGTGCGATCGCGAAACGTGCGGATGGTCGAGACAAAAGTCGGCGAGATCGGGATCGCGCCCGATCAACCCACCGTTGCCAATATCGAAGGTCTCCAGGTTTTGCAACTGCTGGAGAATCTTAGGAACCTCAGCCGTCAGCAGAGTTCCCGCGGGAGCCGACCGCGCCTCTTCGAGACCGATCACTTGCACGATTGGACCGGTGAAGCCCAGTCGAATCGTATCGCCACTATTAATTCGATGCGACGAATCCACCGTCGCTCCATTGATCAAGGTCTGGTTCGATCGACTGTGATGCAGCAAACGCCAGCCATCGCCATCGAATTGCAGTTCCGCGTGCAGCGAACTGACTTTGGGGTAGCGTGCGTCGTCGAACCGCACTTCGCAATCCTTGGCTCTTCCCAAGCGGACCGCTTGGTTTCGGAAGTCGAAGACCTGAACCGATCCATCGGCGTGTTCGATGTGCAACCTCATGTTCGCCTGCCAAACTTTAATCGGAAGCGTTGTTCCCCAATCCGAAACTCGCAAGACTTGCCTACGTTCAGCACAATCTGTGGCACTCGCAACCAAATCCCATTGATCGTATTACCGCTTTCGATAACCCAGGTGCCTCGTTCGCTGCGAGTTAGCACGGCGTGTTGCATGCGTGTGAAGGGATCGCGGGGGCGTTGGATGTCGCAACCTTCGCCGCGTCCGATCACATACCGTTGGCGATCGAGCATCGTACGCGCCTCGGCGCGCCCCGCAACGATCTCCGAAAAGATCACCGCTCCCGGCAGATGTTGCCCCTCCAACGCCTTGGTCGATGCCGGCAACAGATCCTCGACGCCTGCCATCGCGACGGTTTCGGGAACCTCTTCGCGAACAATATCCATCTTGTAGTGGCCGCCGCCGATCAAGACCTCTGCATCGTGCATCAGAGGAGCCTTGGTTACGCGAACGAACAATCCGTTGCGGCTCTGCAGATCGGTGACGCACAACCGAGTTTGTCCGGCGACCGATTGGCGGTGGATCGCAAGATGCCGCGACGAAATCATTTCGTCGTGTGTGATCTGCAAGTCGCCTTCGGTCCGACCAATCGAAAACCGATCTCCGCGGATCCGGATCGCTTCGCCGGAATCCTTTCCATCGTCGCAGACGACCAGCAACGCAACAGGCGGCCGCGCGGTCGGACGAAACATCTTTTCGTCATTGTCGGCTGTTGTTTTGGCGGACCCTTTCGCTTGGCGGCGAAGTTCAGCCTGCACGCGCTGCACCTCTTCGTCGGACTCGAGTTGGGTTGGTGGTGGCGCGTCGTCGTTCATGCTGTCATCGATCAATACGAACTTGTTTAATTTTAACCGGAGATAGGGCGGATGCTGATCGACCGGAAGGCGACCTCACCGTCGAGCGATTGCAAAAGTATGTGCCCGCTGCGTCGTACGTGGATCTCCGGCTGACCTCTGCGTCTAGATTCCGATAGTGTTTTTCGCCAGGACGGCGAAGAGGTGTCGTACTCAAGCAGCTTCTTGCCGTTGAGCCAGTGTTCCACCGTCGTCCCGTTGCAAACGATCCGAGTCGTATTCCATTGTCCAAGCCGCGTGTTGGTGGCACCTGCGGGGGCGATCACTCGCCAAAGCGAACCGGTCGACATTTTGGGGCTCATCACATTGGCGAATCCCACCTCGTCGATGATTTGATATTCGGTCCCCGCGGAGGTTTGAGAGTTCAATTCGCGGTAATAGATCCCACTGTTTGCGTTGGGACCGATCTTCCATTCTGCGGCGAGTTCGAAGTCATCATATTCATCGCGCGAGATCGCAAGTCCCTCGCCGTCCTTCGCTACCAACATTCCATCCCGCACTTTAAACGGGCCCAGCGACTGCCAGGCACTTGTGTCGGAACCATCGAACAGCTGCACAAACTCGTTGGTGCTTGGCTGGGGCTGGCTGATGCTGGAAGTGCTTCCCAGGTTTCCCGAATCAGAACCGTCAGCGTTGTTGTCTGGCTGTTCGCGCCCAAACCATTGGCAGAAATAACCAGGATTGTGCTGCACCGATTGATTGGGTTGGTCGGCCCAAAAACTCTGGACTCTCCGCACCTTTGTAAAGTTGGCGATCAATACCATGAAGTCTTCGCCGCCATCTTTGTTGTCGGGTTGGCTTCCAACCCAGTTGCGATATCTCAGCGGTTCCCCCGTTATCCACGTCCACTTGCCCTCTTGGTCTTCATCGCTGGCACCCACCCAAACCGCATCGAGCCCCGCTTTTTTGCTGATCTGGAAGAGGAAATCGTTTTCTTCCTGCGACTTGACGACCGCAAGATTGCCCCCCAGCAACGTGCAGCGATTTCGCGCTTCGTGCCAGGTAAGATTTTCTGTGAACAGTTTGTAATGAGAACCTCGGAATTCGACCGCGTCCTGCGGAGGCACAAGTGGTCCCTGAGGTCGAACAGCAAAACTGCCCGATCGATCGCCAGGTCCCTGCCATTGGAAATCGATTCGCGGGCCGACTGCATCGTTCGAGATGGTTCCCGAGTTGTCTCCACCTACGTTTCCAGCAATCGCATGCACGTCGCTGGCAAGCCAACTCATCTTGCCTTCTTTGATCTCACCTCGCACTTCGCGTTGGAACCCTTGCGCCATAGAAAACAACGCGCGAAACGAAGTCCCCGTGCGAGACAACATGGTCAACGAGACTGGTTTGCCGTTATCGCTTCCGCCCCAGACCGCTCCCGGTGAAAACAGACGGTCGAGACTCGCTTCGCTAAGCGATTGGATCGTTCCGCCAGGCGGAAGTGTTGGCGAGACAGATGGTGCGACTTCTGGCGAGACGCTTGGCGTCGGTGGCGGCATTGGTGATGGCACCGTGGCGACCGCTTCCACGGCAGGGGGCGATTTGGTTGGCGGCACCGACTCGCTTGGCTCGACCGGTTGCACTTTTAAACGGATCGTTTCCTGGTCGCCTCGTTCGATCGTTACCGTTTCGCCCGCGATCGCGATTCCGCCCGAACGGACTTCGACGTGGCGGGTTCCCGGTTTTACCCGAACACTGGCCAGCGATTCCCCTTCGTTCCAGCGGAGCTGAATCGTTTCTTGGTCGACCAAAACCTCCGCATCGTCGGGGAGATTTTCGATCACGATCGTCCCCTCGCCGGTGCGAAGCATCAACACCGCGGCGAGCAACAATGCGAGAAAGCCACCGCCGCTTGCGATTGCCAACGTCGGCGGCAGCTTGGACCGACCTCCGCCACTTTGCGTCCGCTTGGCAGGCTGAACCGATTTACCGACACGCCGATCGCTGACTTTCAAATCGGCAAGACTCGCCGCCACGCTCGGCTGGCGAGCGACAACCGGAGCGATTACGGGTTGTTCGATCGAGGTGTCGCGACTGGGAGATGGCAGGTCGACGTGAGTGTCGGTCTTGGCAGGATCGATTTGCGTTTGTGATTTGAAATTGGCTTTGCCCGCAAACGGCTTAAGCGCGTCGGCAACTTGCTTTGGCGTGGAATACCTTTTCGACGGCTCCTTGGCCATCATTTTGGCGATGATCTTGGATAGCTCGACCGGAACGTCCAGCCGCGACAGACTGACATAATCGGCTTCCTGTTGGGCATGTGCCATCAAGACGCTTTGGAATGTTCCGCTGAACGGCGGCTTTCCCATCAGCAAGTGATACAACGTGCACCCCAGGCTGTAGATGTCGGCTCGAATGTCCGCGGCGGCGGCATTCAAGGCTTGTTCGGGAGCCATGTATTCGGGCGTCCCCAGCATCGTTCCATCGGCAGTCAGCCCTTCGGTGTTGCGTTCACTGCTAGCCTTGGCGAGACCAAAGTCGAGAATTTTGATCCGCAGATTTCCATCCTCTTTAAAGACCATCACGTTGGATGGTTTGATGTCGCGGTGCACCGTATGTTTCGAATTCGCATGCTGCAACGCGGCAGCGATCTGGAGTGCCAGCGTGCACGCGACGGGAATCGGAACGGGGTGATATTTGCGAATGAACCGATGCAGGTCGACTCCCGGAACATACTCCATCGAAAAGACTAACTGCGTCGGCAATGGAACCTGTTGGTAAGCTGTCGCGATCGCGGGGTGGTTCAATTTTCCGATCGCCCGCATCTCGTTGCGGAAGCGTTGTTTGGCGGAATCGTTGGTGACCAATTGATCGCTGAGTACCTTCAACACCTCGACCCGATCCATCGGGATATATTTGGCCAGATAAACAACTCCCATCCCGCCGCGACCAAGTTCCTTGAGAACGTGGTAGTCGGTGCAGGCGGTGAGTTCTTCGGGCAAGCCGGTCGGTTGCGGGGATGGTCTCGATTGCGAAACGCTCTGTTTGACGATGCTGGGATCTCCCGCGGCGAGACTCGGGTTGGCTGCCTTGGTCTCTTGAACACGCTTCAGAAATCCATCCCCCGACAACGCCGCAACCCGCGACTGCAGTTCCGGATTGCACTCGATCATCGCCGCAACGCGCAGTTCAGCCACCGAATCAAGCTTGCCGCTGACGAAGTCGTTCAGCACTGTATCGTCGACGATCGCGGGATTGGTGCGAGTTCGCTTCGTTGGGGATTTATCGGACACTTTCCCTCCTTCAGGCATGTCGTGTCCCACCATGCTAGCGTTGTCTTCAGCCGTGAGCTATAGGCGGGTTCTAATACCGAAGGCAACCGATTCGCTTTCCCAGTCACAGAAATTCTGAGTTCGCTTGAAATTGTTTGGAATTTGCAGATCAGCCGCGAGCATCTGCTTTTTGTTATCGGGTGTTTCGTCCCGGCCAAGGCTTCCTCGGGATCGGCGTGGGGGCGGAGGGGGACCTCGGAAATAACAGATCGGTTCGCTCTCACATTCAGGCAATCGTGGCATGATGAGTCGCACGGGGTGTTGCCGCGACAACGCCGGTGTGGCTCACGATTCCGAAGCAGACTTCAGGCCGAACGCTTTTCGTTCAACTGATGAAATTTGTTGACTGGCAACGAGTTCGTTCATAGATTGCGAGGGTTCAAACGGGCATCAGCCTGGGGGCAACGTGTGACCGCGTCGAATATGACAACAGTTGGAGAGGCCGCCTTAATCATGATTCGAATTCGAAACCAGAAGTTACGAGCGGCCTTCCATCACGTTGCATTTAAGTTATCAATCGTTGCGGTTTTCGCATTGCTCGCATTGCCCAGTCGGGAAGCGTTAGGTCAGCAGACGTCGCCGGCAAGCATCGTGCTTGTCAAAGATGGCCATCCGGTTCACAACATGATCTGCCTGCAAAACGACGAAGCCGATCCGGCGGCAGTGATGGCGTTGAAGGAGTATCGAGACTTGGTGGCAAAGGCGACGGGCGTGGAGCCGAAACGCGTTGCCGAACCGGTGCCGGGAACCCCAACCATCTTCTTCGGACGCAATCCCTGGTCGGAAAAGGCGGGCGTGACGGCGGCGGGGCTGGATTCGGAAGGCTTCCGTATTCGCACCGTGGGGCAGGACATCCATATCGTCGGGCGAGATACTCCCGGTGCCGGTGCGCATCGCGTTACCGGCAGCGTCGGGATGGAACCGGGAACGCTGTTTGGCACCTACGCGTTTCTCGAACGCGGCTACGGAATGCTGTTCGCCTGGCACGATGATCTGGGGACGATCACGCCGCCTAAGAAGGACCTTGCAATCGAGCCGATCGATCTGACTGACGCTCCCGATTGCATGTATCGGCAGTTCACAAAGTCTCCCGCCGGACTGGCGAACCAAATCTTTGGCCGCCGGCTGCGACTGGGGCATCCGATCGATGTTCGCCACGAGCACAACTGGCATCGCGTCATGTCGCCCGACGTCTACGGCAAATCGCATCCGGAATGGTTTGCGGAAATCAATGGCAGGCGCTACCCGAAACACTACGCGGAGAAACGCGGCGGGCAGGTTTGTACCAGCAACCCGCAAGTCGTCGAACACTTCGCAAACGCCGCGATCGAATACTTCGACAAGACGCCGAACTCCCAGATGTTTTCGATTGCCGCCAACGATGGGCGGAAATTTTGCGAGTGCAGAAAATGCCAAGCTCTGGACAGCGGCGACGTTCGCCCCGATGGTCGCAGGATCACAACTGATCGCATCCTTACGTTCAGCAATCAGGTGGCCGAGCGAGTTGCGAAGGAACATCCGGACAAGCGGCTGGGCGTGATCATCTACCTCGACTACAAGTATCCGCCGAAGCGAGTGAAACCGCATCCGATGTTATTTCTGGTCCATCCGACCAACAGCGGTTTCAGCCAGGGAGCGTTCTACGAAGGCGACCAGTGGTCCGAATCGGCGATGGAACGCGGCTGGCATCGGGCGGCCGGAACGTTCTACAAATACGACATCTGGCACTACGACCAAACGCCGCTGTACATGATTGCTCCGGTCACGAAGCACTTGATCGAAAAGTGCCGCGCCCAGCAGACGCATGGAGTCGACGGCGGTTACCACTACATCGCCCGTTCGTACGAACTGCTCGGTGCCGGTCACTATCTTCTTGCGCGGATGATGTGGGATCACGACTTTGATGCCGAAGCCGCCGAGCGCGACTACTATTCCGCCCTCTACGGAGTCGCTGGCGAATCGGTGAAGGCGTACTACGATCTGCTCGAGTCGCAGCTTGCGAAAACCTTCCGCGACGGACCGGGCAATGCCAACACGGAACCGATGATCGCTTCGTTCTTCAACCGCTATCCGGGAGCGAACAATCCCGGCATGTATCTCGCCGCCTACTGGCCCATCGCGGCGGAGATGAAAGAGCGGATGGACGGCATCTACTTCGAGCATCGCAAACAGATGTCGAAGGACGAACTCGATCGGCTGCACCGGCTGATCGATCACCATAACTACACGTTGCACACGGTCAACGCGATGGTCATGGCGGGGCGTGGACTTACGAAAACGGCAACCGTCGCCGACCGCAAGTCGTTTGAAAACTCCAAATCGAAACGAGACGCAGCCATCGCAAAGATCAAAGCCTACCGTCCCTTCTACGCCAAACTAATCGCCGACATGGATGCCACCAGCCATACCGGAGTCATCTACGGAAAGAAGCCGACGATCGAAGTCCGAGCCCCCTCGGACTTCAATCAGTAGTCATTAGAAAGTCGAACCGGAGCGGCTGAAAGCTTCACAAGCTCCATCTGGTAGAACGTTTAAGTGCAGGCGTTGACGATCTGTTCGGCTCGGTCGCAGAGCGCTTTCGCTTCGTCGAGCGTGGGGGCTTCGGCGATGAAGCGGACGATCGGTTCGGTGTTGCTGCCGCGGACCAACAGCCAGCGGTCGGACCACGATAAGCGTAGACCATCGATCCGGCTGACCTCTGCATCGGGCAGCTCCGCCGCGATCTGGTCCATCGCCGCTGGCAACGCTTCGCGGCCGATCTCCGCTTTCGCTTTGTAGATCTCAAACCGCGGCAGCTCCGCCGCCAGTTCGGCGATCGATTTGCCGGTCGTTGCCATCAGTTCCAGGACGTGAGCCATGCCGACAAAGCTGTCGCGAACATAGCCTACGGCTGGATCGATCGGTCCGCCGTTCCCTTCGCCACCGTAGACCGCGGCGTTGGCGATCATCATGTCGGCAACGTTCGCTTCGCCGACGGCGCTGCGATAGGGAGTCGCCCCGGCGTCGATCGCCACTTGCTGCGACATGCTGCTGGTCGCCAGATTGATCACGATCGGGCCGGGCTGCTTCATCATCGCTCGCTGAACGCACATCGCGACGGTGTATTCTTCACCGATGAACTTGCCATCGGCATCGATCAACGCCAGTCGGTCGGCATCGGGATCTTGGCAGAAACCGACGTCGCAACCTCGGCTCTTGATCGTCTCGCAAACGCCTTGCAGATTTTCGGCCAGCGGTTCGGGAGGATGGGCGAACAGGCCGTTGGGCTCGTCTCCTAATACGATCACTCGGCAGCCGAGCGCTTCGAGCAGTCGTCGCCCCAGTGCGCTTCCCGATCCGTGGTTGCTGTCCAAGACAACGGAGAAGTTCTGTTTGCGGATCGCTTCGACATCGACAGTCGCCAACACCGCGTCCAGGTGCGATGCGTGCGGATCGTCGATATCGCAGCAGCTGCCCAAAGCGTCGGCCGCCTTCCACGAGATCGAATCGTTCAAGTACAGCTCGCGGACCTTGGCTCCGCTGGCAGCATCCAACACGCGGCCGGCGGCGGAGAAGAGTTTGATGCCATTGTAGGCGGGAGGATTATGGGATGCGGAGATCTGGACCGCTCCGGCCGCCTTAAATTGTTTCACCAGCACGCCGACGGTCGGCGTGGCGGCGACGCCCGCGTCCAACACATCGCGGCCACAGGCGACGATCGCCGCGGCGGCCAGATCGCGCAACATCGGTCCGCTGGTCCGGCCGTCGTACGAGAGCACCACGGGGCCCGGTGCGGTCAATTGGTTGCAGAACGCTGCCAAATAGCGGGCCGCAACCGGAGGAGTCAACGTCTCCCCGACAATCCCTCGCAATCCGCTGACGCTAATAATCAGTTCCGACATCTTTTCGTTTTACCCTTTTACTAATCTCAGCTTACGAGTCCGCCCGGCTGCTGGTTGCCAGCCCCAATACCCAGGCTTTAGAATCTCAGCAGACTGAAGTTTTCAGCCTTTTTTCAGCTTGCAATCCATTGATTTTGCCACGGCCCGGCAATCGGACCGCTACCCCCATCGGGTCACCTAACAAACGAAAGAATACGCGATCCCCATGACACAAACAGCCCCCACGATCACGGTTGAAACGGCGCTTGCACAAATCGCAACAGCTCATACCGCGGGCAAATTGACCGCCGGTGCCGTCGAGAATCTCCGCGCGTGGCTCAGCGAAGACCGGTATGCCGCTTATCGCAACGATATCGTGCGGCACATCGAAGACGAAAAGTGGCAGAAATTGGACGACGTCTTCTGGACGATCATCCCGTTCGGCACCGGTGGCCGCCGCGGACGGATGTACGATTTTGGATCCAACGCGATCAACGACCGCACGATCGGCGAGAGCGCTCAGGGGCTGGCGACTTATGTCAAGCAACAGCACCAAGGTTCGGCCAGCGGGCTGTCGTGTGCGATCGCTTACGACACGCGGCACAAATCGCGGCACTTCGCCGAATTGTGCGCCGGGATCATGGTCGCCAACGGCTTCAAGGTCTACTTCTTGGACGACTATCGCGCCACGCCGCAACTCTCCTTCGCCGTCCGCGAAAAGCACTGCAGCTGTGGCATCATGGTCACCGCCAGCCACAATCCACCAAGCGACAACGCGGTAAAGGTCTATTGGTCGACGGGCGGTCAAGTTCTGCCGCCGCACGACAAAGCGATCATCGACCGCGTGATGTCGACCGACGCGATCGAAGTCGTTGCGTTTGCTGACGCATTGGCCGACGGCCGCGTCGAGATCTGCACCGAAGAGATCGACAAGGCGTTCACCGATAACGTGACAGCTTGCAGTTTCAGTGGCCCGCGCGACGCGAAGATCTTGTTCACGCCACTGCACGGCGTAGGATCGGCTGCCGTCCTACCGGTTTTGGAACGCGTTGGATTCTCCGACGTCGAAGTCTTCCAACCGCACGCCGAACCAAGCGGCGATTTCCCCAACGTCCCCGGGCACGTTTCCAATCCCGAGAACAAACAAGTCTTCGACGCACCGATCGAACAAGCCAGCAAAGAAGGCTTCGATCTCGTGATGGCGACCGATCCCGATTGCGATCGCTTGGGTTGTGCGGCGCCGTTGACGACCGAAGCGGGCAGCCCTTGGGCGACGCTGACCGGCAACCAGATCGGCGCGTTGCTGGCCGATTATGTGCTCAACAGCCGCAAGGCCGAAGGGAGCCTTTGCAGCGACGACTACATCGTCACCACGCTGGTCACCACCGCGATGGCCAGCCGGATCGCCGAACACTACGGCTGCCGCTGCGAGAACAATAACCTCGTCGGATTCAAATACATCGCCGGCGTGATGGATCGCGAAGGAGCCGACAAGTTCGCTTTCGGCTTCGAAGAATCGCACGGTTACCTGATCGGTAAATACGCTCGCGACAAAGACGCCGCGGCGGCCTGCATGTTGATGAGCGAATTGGTGGCGAAGCTGAAGAGCGAAGGAAAAACGATCCACCAGCAGATGGATTCGCTCTCGCAAACTCATGGCCTGCACGCCGAACATCTGATCAACGTGATGATGGAAGGTAGCGAGGGGATGGCGCTGATGACCAAGTTGATGGCCAAGTATCGCCAGGATCCGCCCAAGGAGATCGGCGGCATGAAGGTCGCTCAGGTCCGCGATTACACCGCCAAGACGATCACCACAGCCGATGGATCGACGTCGCCGTTGGACGGTCCCGACGGCGATCTGGTGATTTTGGATCTCGACCAGTCGGGGAACTACTTCGCCGTTCGCCCGAGCGGAACCGAGCCGAAGGTGAAATTCTACGTCTTTACCTATCTGCCACCTGAGGAGTCGCAAGATCTGCCAGCGGCCAAGGCCAAGCTGGCCGATCGCTTGGCGGCGATGGAAGTCGACGTCCGCGCGTTCGCCAAGACCGTGTCGTAGTCGTCGCTCGCGTTGCCGACGTCAAACGATGGATCAACGATGGAGAGGTCGCTGCCCGACGCAGCGACCTCTCTTTATTGGAGCGATCCGGTCCGGCAACTTGGCCTCAACGGTCAGCGGTTTCCCCAAAACGCATCGAAATCCGGGTTTGACCACGTCTCGCGTTCTCGACATCCGCCAAGTATTCTGCAACACTTGAACCCGCTCCCAGCGGGACTGCTACCGCATCCATTTAAAGTGACTCACCTCCCGTCCGACCGGCAAGAATGCCTGTTGCACGTTTGAAAAACCCTCGAAAGAATCGAATGAGCGAAACCGAAGTTGCGCCGCCGGCCGAATTTGGAAACCCTGTCGACAAAGTCCACACCGACCGCGAATTTCTGAAACAGGCTGCTGCTGAAGGCCGCCTGCTGTCGGCGTTCGTTCGACTCTCCGGCCCCGGTTGGTTGCAGAGTGCGATCACGTTGGGCGGTGGTTCGCTGGCCGGAGCGCTCTTCTTGGGCGTGCTGGGCGGAACCAGCATGATCTGGCTGCAATTGATGGCGATCACGATGGGTGTGATCATGCTTTCGGCGATCAGCTACGTCACGCTGTCGACCGGACGCCGCCCGTTTGAAGCGATCAACACCGAGATCAACCCGGCGCTCGGTTGGGGTTGGTTGATCGCGACGATGATGGCCAACATGATCTGGTGTATGCCTCAGTTCAGCCTCTGCTACGACGCGTTGGATAAGAACCTGATGCCGCTGGCAGGCCAGTCGTTGGGGGAAGACATGGGAGCGAAGCGAACCGTTTCGTTGATCCTTTTATTCGCCGCCGGATTTGTCGTGTTGCTGAACACGCGGCGCGGTGCCGCCGCAAAACTGTTCGACATCACGCTCAAAGCTCTCGTTGGAATGGTCGTTATCTGTTTCTTTGGCGTCGCGATTCTGTTGGGCGTCAAAGGGGAACTCGATTTCGGTGCGATCTTTTCCGGCCTGATTCCCAACTTGAACCAATGGACCCAACCGACAGGCGATCTGGCGGCGATGGTCGCCAGTCTTTCGGAGCAAGGCCAGTCGTTCTGGACCAACCGTTTGGTCACCGAACAACGAGCGGTGATGATCGCCGCGGCAGCGACCGCGGTTGGCATCAACATGACCTTTCTGTTGCCTTATTCGATGCTCGCTCGCGGCTGGGACAAACCGTTCCGCGGCCTGGCTCGCTTCGACTTGGCAACCGGCATGGCGATCCCCTACGTCTTGGTGACCAGCTGCGTAGTGATCGCTGCGGCGTCGACGTTCCACGGCAAGATCGACGACCAATTGGCCAGCAACGATCTATCGGTGATGCAGCAGAGCCCGATGTTCGACGCGGTCAAGGATTCTTTGATGGCCCGCGTCGAGCTACAGTTGGGTGACGAAGAAGCTGAAACGGGATCTGAAACCGAAGCCGAAGCCGAGAAACTGGAAGCCAAGAAACTGGCGATGATCGCCAATTTGGATGTTACCGAAAAGAAGCTCGCCGCGACGCTCGTCAAACGCGACGCATTCCAATTGGCCGACACGCTGGCACCGCTGTTGGGCGTTTCGCTCGCCAAGCTGGTCTTCGGTTTGGGCGTCTTCGGGATGGGATTCTCGACGATCATCATTTTGATGCTGATCAACGGATACGCCTTCCGCGAAATGTTCAATCAGCCCGACGGAACGTTCCCGTTTGTCCTGGGTGTCGTCTTGGCGGGACTGTTCGGTTTCTCGTGGATGTACTTCTGGGATAGTCCAGCGAAGTTCTGGTTGGCGATTTTCACATCTAGCTTCGGCTCGATGTTACTTCCGATCGCTTACATCACATTTTTCTTGATGATGAACAGCCGCCGGATCTTGGGAGACGAAAAGCCGACCGGCGGACGGATGTTGCTGTGGAATGTGTTGATGATCTTCTCGGTCTTGGGAGCCCTGGCGGCTGCCGGAACCGCGATCTACGACAAAGTGACCGACAAATCGAATCCAGTTGCGGGACAAGCCATCTTGGGCCTGTTGGTCGTATACTTAATTTTGATTGCGATTGGTTTCTTTGTGCGTAAGAGCAAGCCGACTAGCCCAGGAATGGAATGAGCGAGAACTCAGAGTCTGCAAACAATGCTCCCGAATCGGGAGCCGAGCTCGGCTTTGAGTACGCGGCCGCCAAGGTCCGCACGTTCCCACAAACTCCCGGCGTCTATCTGATGAAAGATGCCGCCGGGCGGGTGATCTATATCGGCAAGGCGAAAAATCTCCGCAGCCGCGCCGGCAGCTACTTTCTGAAAGCGGCGGCCGAGGAGCAGCGGACGGCCGACTGGATCGGCGAGATCGCCGACATCGACTTCATGGACTGCGATTCCGAAGTCGACGCGCTGCTGATGGAATCGCGGCTGATCAAAGACATCCAGCCCAAGAACAACAAAGACCTTAAAGACGACAAGACCTTCCCGTATCTAATGATCACGACGCGGGAGGAGTTTCCGCGGATCGAGGTCACGCGGGAACCGCGCGATCGCGGCGTCAAGCTGTACGGTCCCTTCCCCAGCGCCGGAGCGCTTCGCGGTGCGATCCAAGTGCTGCAGCGGATCTTTCGCTTCCGCACCTGTTCGCTGGACATCAACGAAGGGGACGAGCGTTGGAAGTGGTTCCGCCCCTGTCTGTTGGCCAGCATCGATCAATGCACGGCCCCCTGCAATCTACGGATTAGCAAGGAGGATTACCGCCAGGACATCCGTCGTTTGCAAACCTTCCTCGACGGCGGCAGCAAGAAACTGCTGAACGAATTGCGCGGCGAGATGATGGAAGCGAGCAAGGCGTTGCAGTTTGAAAAGGCGGCGAAGCTGCGCGATGAGATTCGGATGCTTGAAAAACTGGACGAGCGCGGGGATCTGGAAACTCACGCGCAGCCGGAGGTCTTTTACGTCGATCCCAAGAAGGGACTGACCGGACTGCGGAAAGTGCTCTCGTTGAAAGAGACGCCGCGGGTGATCGAAGGAGTCGACATCGCGCATCTCAGCGGCGGCGAGACGGTCGCTAGCTTGGTTCAGTTCATCGATGGGCTGCCGTTTAAGCCGGGCTATCGCCGCTTCCGGATCAAAGACGTCAAAGGGATCGACGACTTTCGCAGCATCTATGAAGTCGTCTCGCGGCGTTTCCGCAGCCTGAGCGACAACCAGGAAAAGTTCCCCGACATCCTGTTGATCGACGGCGGCAAGGGGCAATTAAACTCCGCCATGGCCGCCTTCCGCGATCAAGAGATCACGCCGCCGACGGTGATCTCGTTGGCCAAGCGAGATGAAGAGATCTTCGTGCCGGGAGAGTCCGAACCGATTCGGCTGAGTCGCAACGCGTTCGCGCTGCGGTTGCTGCAATACGTCCGCGACGAATCGCATCGTTTTGCCCAGCACTACCACCACATCCTGCGCAGCAAATCGACACTCGATCGCTAAACGATCTAGAGCAACCCAGGGATGCGGTTTGCTGGGGGCCAGTATGTACGCAGTTTGGGCAGGCAGCTTGCTGCGCAGTTTGGGACAGGCATCTTTCAATGTGCACTGCCGCGCCTTTGGTAACGCTCTCTGGCGGGGCGGTACTACCACCCGTTGAGTTGCGCATGCAGCGTCGGAAACGTGCGTGTCCTTTTAAGCTCTACTGACAACTGAAAACAAGTACTGGTCGTCTAGCGGCGAAGACTCCGCACCCCGGGCACCGCCCGAAGGGTGGTCGGCGGCGACGTCGGTTCGAGTCCGACCCGGTGCTCTGATGATCTTTGACAATTTGAAACGTAACAAGCGCCCATGATGTAGTGGCAGCCTACTGCCTTGCCATGGCGGAAGTGTGGGTTCGATTCCCGCTGGGCGCTCTCGGATTAGGCGTGAGGCTTGAGACGTGAGTGGTGAACAACAGATTCCCTTACTTCCCCTCAATCCTACAGTCTTCAGACTCAAGCCTCATTTTGCGGTGGGTCCTGTGCTGGTACGGGAGGGCGACTGTTAATCGCTTCGTCGCAGGTTCGATTCCTGCCGCCGCAGCGGGCACGTTCAGTGGGGGCAAGCAGAAGGGCAGAAGAAGTTTGAGGGTCCCTTTCGGCTCGGTCCAAATTCAGCTTGAGACAAGCAATGTCAGTCGGAATCGGCGATATACTCAACTCGACTGACAAACTCGTAGGCCGAGGGCGTTCGTGTGCTGTAGTCTTTCGCCATGCGTTGGAATTCCGCGTACGCGGGATGAGCCAGGCACGCGTCACGCGCGCGAACACTTGCAAACGTGAAGAGTACACAGTATGAGCCATTACGAAAGTTCGGATCAATCGCTTGCGGGGCCGGGTCCGCCGGATCATAACCCGTGCTTGCACCCCACTCGAGCCGTGTGATCTCCGAGATCTGATCTGGTAATGCAACGATCTTGTCCTCAAACTCCTGCATCTGCTCGCGCGCGTGTCGGGGTTGAAATGAACTTGAACCACTCGACGCAACATTCCATGAGTCGATGTGCGCACATGTGGGGTCGCATCGTGAATGAAGAATGGAGTAGTGGCTGCTCCAGAGAAATACGGTCCCAGATCATCCAAGCCAACAACCTCCTGTGTTGCTTTGAAGAACTCCTCGTTGCGAAGCAACTGTTGATCTTCGAAGAGCACCAGGACGTAATAACGCAAGGTAGACTCGCCTCTAATTCGCCCCCACTCAAGGCGCTCCATAATCGGCGCTTTCGATGGAATTGCGCGAATGGCGTCTTCGGCATGCCGAATCGCCTGGGGATTCACGTTCGGCCTTGTACGGTAGCTCAACAATCGCAGGACTTTTCCTTCGCTTGATATTTCGCGGCGGCCACATCCGAGCGTGCATAAAAAGCCTACTATCACCAACGCGCAAACAATGTGTTTCATCATGACTGAGCCTACCTGCTTTCGAAGTTGAAAATGGCGGGTAGCGTCGGAATGACAGATCCCAACGCTACCCGCCTGCGATGTCGAAGCGTTCCAGCGTTGAAACTACCCGGCCCGCTATCTCCCCTTAGGCGTGAATTTGCAAATCCGAACATCCGTGACAAGAAATTGTCGATCTTTTTCCCCGCCAAGTAGCAAGGGGGGGCCGTACAGCTATAACGACACTCGGTCGGTCACATCAGAGGAGCGAAAAAGGGGGGGAGCTCATGTTCTCGTCAGGTTGTGGTGTCGATGTTGTGTCGCTCTACGTCCGCGCAAGAGGTATTGTCGAAAGTTGTGTTCTTGAGTGAATGAAAAAGGTGGCGCATCCTGTTGGAACTATCACCCTCCAACGGCCCGACGTGGGCAAAGGAATACGCCATGAATCAGACTAAAACAGATCGAACCGACGTGCCAGTGGACAACCAGATCGATCCCGAAGTGGTTTCCTTCCGGGCTCAGTTCGACCAGCGAAGTCCACTCGACGAAATTGTCCGCGAAGGAGCCAGGCGAATGCTGCAATCTGCGATCGACGCTGAAGTCGAAGCGTTCATCGGCATGCATTCCAGTCGAACCGACGAGCGAGGCAGACGACTCGTCGTCAAAAACGGAAGCTTGCCGGAGCGGGACATCCTCACCGGTGCTGGATCCATTCCCATCACCCAGGGGCGAGTTCGTGACAATGACCCCGATCGCAACCGACGGGTCACGTTTTCGCCCAGCGTGTTGCCAAGCTACCTGCGAAAGACCAAGGCCATCGAAGAATTGATTCCTTGGCTGTACCTCAAAGGGATCTCGACCGGTGATTTCGCGGAAGCCCTTCAGTCGCTTGTGGGCGCGCGTGCCGCAGGGCTGAGTCCCAACGTCGTCTGTCGGCTCAAGGAACAGTGGTGTAGCGAGTACGACGATTGGAGCAAGCGTGATTTATCCGACAAGCAATACGTTTACGTCTGGGCTGATGGAATTCACGCGAAGGTCCGTCTGGAAGACGATGCCAACAAAAAGCAGTGCTTGCTGGTGCTAATGGGAGCAACGCCCGATGGCAAAAAGGAACTGATCGCCGTCCTCGATGGCTACCGTGAAAGCGAACAAAGCTGGAGTGAACTGCTCATCGATCTCAAGCAACGAGGCCTGAAGATGGCTCCGAAGATCGCCATCGGTGACGGTGCGTTAGGCTTCTGGGCGGCGATTCGGAAAGTGTTTCCCGAGACCCGCGAACAGCGCTGTTGGGTCCATAAGACGGCCAACGTTTTGAACAAGATGCCCAAGAGCGTGCAGCCCAAGGCGAAGGGAGACCTGCACGAAATCTGGCAAGCCGAGACGAAGGACGACGCGAACAAAGCGTTCGATCACTTCCTTGAAAAATACGGTGCGAAATACGCTCCTGCATGCGCGTGCTTAAAGAAGGACCGTGACGTGCTGCTGGCATTCTACGATTTCCCGGCGGAGCACTGGAGTCACCTCCGAACGACCAACCCGATCGAGTCCACGTTCGCGACGATCCGGCTTCGCCATCGAAAGACCAAAGGAAGTGGAACCCGGCGAGCAAGCTTGGCGATGATGTTCAAGCTCGCCCAATCAGCATCCAAGAAATGGAGACGCCTGAACTGCCACGAAAAGATCACTCTCGTCACCGAAGGGCGTTCCTTCAAAGACGGAATCATGCAGGATGAGATCGCCGCTTAATTCAATTTCTCAAAACACAACAATTGACAATTACTCTCCGCGCAATTGCTGGAGACCTTGACGCACAGGGTCAACTGTGGTGTGTGCTGCGGTCTCACATGCATCGTATCATTCGCCTGAAGGCGGCCGACCTGGGTATGGAGTGGGCGATTGACGCCGACGATGTTTATGACGAGTTCATTGTGGAACGATTCGCTCTCAAACGGCCAAGAGAGTTTCAGAACGCGTATCACTTCACCTGCTACGTTGAAAAGTGCTTGCGGCGAAAGACGAGCCGTGCGGCAGCGCTAACACGAACAAGCAACGCCTGGATTGAGGGCTTTCATGAACGACTCGTCGCGTCGGTAACCACTGAAGACTTCATCTGGCGTGAGGAGTTGGCGGTCGCACGGGCCAGCCTCACGTTGCGCGAAGATCTGATTTGTCTTTTGGTACAAGAACAGCTGAGTTGGCACGAGATCGGCCGGAGGCTGGGATTGGCTCCCGATACTGCCCGTATGATCCACCAGCGCGCAATTAGCCGAGTCCGCAGTCAACTTTTCGGGGGGGCCTGATATCTCGATTTTCCGAGTTGGTCTCGCTCTTCGTCTGCAAGAACGAGCGAGGTCACAAGCACGGAACTGAAGACTATAGGCACGTCTGCCTCGGGCACCGACGCGCAGCGTTGGTCGGCAGAAGGTGCCGTTTGGGATGCCGTTTGGGACAGGCATCTTGCAGTGTCCACTGTCGCGCTCTTGGTCACGCTCTATGGTGGGATGGTTCTACCACCCGTCGTGTTCAGCATTCAGGTGGAAAACGTGCGTGTCCTTTTAAGCTCTTTTAAGATAAGCCGGAGCCGTGGGTGTCCTTTTAAACTCCTTTTAAGCTCTGCACTAGCTCGCCGGGCCCTGCCTTGCGTTTACTTCAAGTCGGTCCGCTTCAGTTGTTTGGTGAGGAACTGCTGCATCGTGGAATCGCCGGTTTGAGAGTCCCCCGGATATCGCAAATCGGCTTCGACTCCTAGTGCCTGCAATTTTCGCTGTAACATGAGCCCCGACACTGCAGAATGCGTAGGGTCCGACTGGCGTTCTCCAGGAACGGGAGCTTTGTCCTGCGCGGGGAATTCCATGAAGATCCGAGGGTCGTCGTCGCTGGCGTGTTCGATCGGAGAATAACGCTGGATTTGTGGAAGCAGCGAGGCTCGCGCCGCGAGGAACGGTGCAAAGGAATCCGGGCGGGTCGCCCCCGCAAATCCAAACGCCCTGCCCCCATATTCGTAGTTCGGTATCCACTCCCTCGCTTGCTGCGGATCGAGCGATGTTTGCGGCGCCTTTCCTGCGGCACACCACAGTCGGGTTGACTCACGGGAAATGAGGTCATCACTGTTCGGTTCAGCCATGTCGTCATGCATGGCTAACCACAGCGAGGAGCATCCGCCAGCGCTGACACCGCAAGCGCCAATCCGCGCCTTGTCGATCTTCCATTGGCTTGCCTTGGAACGCAGAAACTGCAGAGCACGCGCGGCATCGCTTAAAGGCCATTGCACAGGCGGCCCGATCTCTGCTGCATTGGCATCCTGCAGCAGGCGGTAGTTCACTGAAGCAACGGAAATGCCAGCGTCCAAGAAGCCGCGCACATCAAGGTGCTGATGGATATCTGTTTTGTCCTGTGCCGACCAGCCACCGCCGTGGAGGTAAAGCACGAGCGGTGTCGGCTCTTCGCTCTCCGCTAACCAGACATCCATCGTTTGACGAAAATGGTCTCCGTAGGGGACGTCTGTGAAAGTGGCTGGCGATGCATCGGCGATCGCTGTTGCAAAGCGTTGCTGTACGGCTGCTGGAGGCATCCAACCCGTGGGCCGGAATTCGTCGGGTTCGTAGCCGCAGGTGATGAAATACAGCCCCGTCTTGCTGGCCTTCGCTGGTGGCACGTTCACATGCAATTGCGTGAAGCCATCAGCGAACCAGGCTTCATAGCCATCGGTGGCGCTGGGCTTCAGAGCTTGGCCGTTCAGCCGAACGTCGAGCTGAGTTGGCTTGCGGTAGGGCAGTCGCAGTCGGAAGCTGATACCGTTGTCGATATTCACATCATCGGAGTCTTTGGCGGTGAGCAGCTTCGAAGCAGGCGTCTCCATGGCCAATTTAATCTCCGGGCCCGCTTCGATGAACTTTGTGATGTTCCCTGCGTCATCACCGAACTGGTCGTGCAGGTTGAGCTGCAACTCGCGAAGATCCGTTGCGGCGACAGCCCGTTTCGCTGCAGCCGTGGTCGCACACACCAGGCTCGCACGTCCGTCTGTCTGCGGATACAGGAATCCAAGCGTAAATTGGCTTTGCTTCGACCACAGCTCAACTCGGCTCCTCCGGCGGTCGGCCGCCGTGTTTCCGTATGCGGTCACAAAATGCCCGACGAAATTCTTAATCCGATTCACTGGATAGCTAGGTTGTCGCTCATCGTTCCAGACTTTATTTCCAATTTTCAGCAGTCCTTTCATGCGTGCGACAATGCTCTGCTCCCACGCCACCTCATGTGTGGCGATCATCGTGTGGTATTTGGCATAAGAATAGTGCTGCGTGTAAAACATCGGCTTGCCTTGCCACAATTTCGTTCCCAATGGAGCGAGTTCCGCGCCCCAGAAGGTCCGTTGCGCATCCGCCTCAAAACGGTCCGATGGGAACCCAGCAGCGTTGCCCGCGTCGATCATTGCTTCGGTCACTCGCCAATCCCAAGGCCGCAGTGCGTTGTTCGAATAAGCGCTTCCCGTGATCTCCGTCATGATCTGACCGTGGTAGGTTCGCCGGCTGCTCAATTGTTCAGGTGGGTATTCCTGGAGCCCGGTGCCATGGAAATCAGCGTGAATTTCTGGCTGATATTGGTCGACCACCGAAAGCACTGCTACCAGTTCTGGCGCATCCTGTGGATTGCGAATCGTTAGAGACTTCACGTCCCAGAGTTTGCCCTTTCGGTCCAAGCCGGCATACATCTCGACACCATTTTCATTCCGCCAGCGATCTGTGTGGAACAACGCAAGAGGATTCACGACCGGCATGACGAGGATGATCTGTCGGCGGCGAGTCTCCGCCGCGAGTGGATCATCGCTCAACATCCACTCGATAAACGCCAGCGCTCCGGAGGAGCCCGTTCGCTCGGGGCCGCAATGTAAAGTGGTGACCAAGCAAATTTGTTTGTCAGTATCGGAGACCGAATTGTCCGTGATTTTCACCATATAGACAGGCATGTTCTGGCCGCTGATCCCATGCGAATCGAGCGTGACCCACTGCGGGAACTTCGTTTCCCAGTATTGCAGTGTGCCTTCATATTCTTGCCACGTCAGGCGATGCATTGGGGCATAACGCTGTTGCTTTTCCTGGGCATTAGCGGACGTCACGCAGAAAGCTCCGAGAAGCAGGAATCCGACAGTTAGCAATCGAGAGAACGATTGAAATTCTTGCTGGGATGAGTTCAGACTCATGCTCGTTATTCCTTTCCTCGTGAATCTGGAGAACGCTCAACGCCTGCGAATATTGTCCGCCGCGGTGTCTGGATTGCTCGGCGGCAGCGCGGCTGGTTCCGCAAAGCCTTGCGGGATCGATAGTGCGATATAGCACCGAAACGTGGCGGTTGGCGGTGCGTCATTCTATTTGCCGCAACTGACGCTTGCAATCTTTGCGAAATGTAGTGCTGTGTCGTTCCGCGTCGTTTCGATGGTTCAGGACATACCTCTCGTGGTGTTTAATGGTCTCGGTAATTGTTTGGGACAGGCATGTTGTATTGTTTGGACGTCGTTTGGGACAGGCATCTTTATTGTCCAGTAAGAACCGTAGTTATACAATTGCTTTACCGGGGCGTTTTGCGGAGGGAGTTTCTGATGACGATGGCTCGAAAGTATCTCGTCGATCCGGCGGTGACACGTTGGTATCACTGCATCTCACGCTGTGTTCGGCAAGCGTTTCTGTTTCACGACAAAGACAACCTTGATCGCCGCGACTGGCGTCAATGGATCGAAGATCGGCTGGAACTGCTCGATTCTAACTTCGCGATTTCAGTGGGCGGTTTTTCCGTGATGGACAGCCATCTGCACGTGCTCTGCAGGCTCGATCCCGAGGTGGCTGATCGCTGGAACCCCCGAGAGGTCATGCGGAGATGGATTGCCATCTATCCACCGAAAACGCTCAAGTCGAACGACAAAAAGGTTGTCCGGCAATGGATCGAGACACAGGCAAAAGACCATCGGCGTGTGACTCTGTTGCGCGACCGGCTCAAGAACCTTGGCTGGTTCATGAAATCTCTCAAAGAACCTTTGGCCAGGCTTGCGAACAGGGCGGATGGCTGCCACGGGACGTTTTGGGAAGCTCGGTACAAAAGCATTGCGATTCTCGATAATGATGCCCTGCTATCGACCAGCACCTACATCGACCTCAACCCTCTCGCGGCTGGAATCGCTTCGACTCCGGAGGAGGGTTTGCACACTTCGATACACCAACGTGTCGAACATGTTTGCCAGAAGGGCGAAAAAGAAATCGAGCGGTTGAAGGCGGCCCGCCGGGGGAGTGTCGCGGCGAGCGTCGCCGCTGGCGTGATGGAACAGGATCTTTGGCTCGTCCCAATCGAAGATCGCCGCGGCATCGTCCGGGACGAGGGGAGTGGAGCGAGTTGTCGCGAAGGGATGTTGGAATCGTTCCCGTTGGGAAGCTATCTCCTGCTGCTTGATTACACCGGGCGTCTGTTTCGCGATGGCAAAGCGAACATGGAATCTGGAGTCAAAGAAATCTTTGACCGCTTGTCGTCAACGCTTCAATCCTGCCAAGCTCGGACTGACAAGATGCTTCGTTCAAAAAGCCTTCGTGGTAGCTTCTTTGCGTCGGACAATCAAACAGTCGCCGCGATCGCAACCGCCCCCGGTCATCACTTTCGAAACCTCTCTCCCCAACCGCCCGACTAGCCTTTCACTGCGGTATCACCACCACAGGTTCTCAAGCTACGAAGCTACCGGTACAGTCAGTGCCCGCAAATTCACCCCACCAGCAGGCTCGCTCTCTGCAAAAAACGCCACGACACGCGGCCAACCTGCCCTGCAACCACAACCTCACCCTCTGTCGCACTCTCCAGCGGGCCTGGCCCACCATCCGTTAGGATCAGCATGCAGAGTCTGAAACGAGCGTGTCCTTTTCGTCCCTCACCCTCTGTCGCACTCTCCAGCGGGCCCGTTCCACCACCCGTTAGGATCAGAACGAGAGTCTGAAACGAGCATGTCCTTTTCGTCGCCGCCACCGCGGCCCGAAACAAGCCTGTCCTTTTCGTCCTCTTTTCGTCTGTCAACGAGCGTGTCCTTTTCGTCCGGGACGGGGAAGCTCATTGACCAACATGAGATGAAGAGATAGTCGTTCGGGGAGAATCCGAACCGATTCAGATGAGTCGCAATACGTCCGCGACGAATCGCATCGCGTGGCCATACGTCTGCCGTCGGATAATGGCCCCAGCACTACACATTAGATAATGTGCAGCAAGTCGACGCTGCAACCTTGGCCGATCCAGCGAAGCGATCGCGTCGGTAGAAGAGTCCCCTGTCAGCGGGCCGCCTGGTCGCGACGGCCCGCTTCGACAGAGTTTTCGCTGGCATTGGCGACTAGGCTTCCATCGGTCCTTCGACGCCACCGGTTAGCATTTCGGAGTCATCGATATGGATGGGTTTGTAACCGCCGACCGCCTTGAAGCCGATGATCAGCAATAGATACAACACGGCCATGATCGCTGGAATCGCAGCGGTCAACTTCAACGCCATCCGACCGCCAGCAAGAGTCGCCGCGCCAACGGGGGCTTTGTCCTCGCCCGCAAACGGCTTGGCCGATTCCCACCACGCTGACAATTTGTTGTAGTTCTCGTCGGTCTCGCCATCGGCAGCCAGGGTTTCGCCAATCGCTGCCAATTCCTTGCCTTGGTCTGCCAAGACGCCAACTTTGGCACCGTCGAGCCCCTTGATCTTGGGCAGGAACAGGAAGCCTTCAGGCTTCTCCACCGAATAGCGTGCGTAGGTCGGTTCGGCGTTGTCGCGAAGGTCTTGCGAGGCGTAGTAGTCCTGCTTGTAACCGATCGCGGGACCGCCGAGCAAACCGGCCGACAACATCCCCATGCCGCCCATCAGTCCGATCGCCACAGCACCACCCTTCGGGAAGCGTTCCGATCCGACAGCCAACATCGTCGGCCACAGGAACGTTTTTCCGCAGGCGTAAACCGTGGCGGCCACGACACACATGATCAGCGACGTGGCGGTGCCCAACATGGTCAGTCCCAGAGCCCCCAGGATGCTACTGACAAACAACAGCCCCAGCGGCGAGATCCGATGCACGATCGGCCCGGCGACAAATCGCAAGGCGAACATCAGACTGGACGTATATACGAACAGCATCAAACCCTTTTGCGGGTCGTTCATGATCGAACCGGTGATCTTCGAGATCCACGAATCGGTTCCCAGTTCGACGTAGCCGACCAGGGCGTGCAACACCAACAGGATGAAAAACAAAGGCGTGACGACCGAAGCCAACATCTGCCCGGTGGAAACTCCCGCCGCCGCAGCTTCCGATTTTGGAAACCGTTGGCCCAACAGCATCCCGCCGTACAGGATCACGGGGACCAGGAACAACGACATCTGGATCTTCCAGTCGACAGCAGCTTGCAAAACCGACCCGTCGGTGTCGACTTTGGCAGCCATGAAGGCCGACGCTAAACCGCCGATCACCAGACCAGCTGGCCAGCCCGCGTGCAGGATATTCAAATAGTGCGTTTTGGATTTCGGGAACAGCGTCGCGGTCAATGGATTGACGACAGCTTCGCAAACGCCGTTGCCCACGGCGAAGATGAACATGCCCCAGAACAGGCATTGGAAAGCAGCGTCTTTGCCTCCGGCGTCAAACGCCGCGGGAGCTGCTAGCGTGACCACGGCGGAGATGAAGTGCAGGACAAACGCTGCGGTCATCAATTTGCCGTAACCGATCGCATCGGCGAACAGGCTGGTCACGATGATCACGACGCCAAAACCTGTCAGACCACCGCCGGTGATCGTCCCCAGTTCGGTCATCGTAAAGCCAAAGTCTTCGGCCCATTGAACCAAGATGCCGCCGCGGACCGAAAAGCCCACACCGGCTGCGAGTATCGCCATGAAGCCTGCCCACAGCAGCCGTTTTGCGTTGGGGGCCGCCATCGCAGTGTCCGAATCATTCGACATTTGTTAAATTCCCTGGAAAGGAGGAATGCTCTAGAAGAAACCAATGGTTGTGGTGCAAATGCTGCCATTGTAAGGCCGCCGCGTCAAGTTGGCTGCTGGCATTGCCGGACCGATAATTTCCCCTAAATCGCATCCCAACTCAGCTTCGGAGAATTTATCGCTTTGCGCACTCGCGATCGAAGCCTGCTATTATGCTTACAGCATCGCGTTTGCCAACGAATTTCCGCTCGCCCGTGGCGGAGGTTGGCCGTTTCCCACCCCCTCCTCGCTCTGGAGAAAAACCGTGTCGAAAATTTCGTTTTCAATGCTTGCTCTAAGCTTTTTGTTAGGTTTCGCTGTGAACACCGCCAACGCCCACGATCACCTTACCGATTTCAAGATGGAATCGATCGAAGGTAAAACCGTCGACCTCGCCCAGTTCAAAGGGAAAGCGATCCTGGTCGTCAACGTCGCCAGCGAATGTGGCTTGACTCCGCAATACGAAGGTTTGCAGGCGTTGTACGAAACGTACAAAGACAAAGGTTTGGTCGTCCTCGGTTTCCCCTGCAACCAATTTGGCAAGCAGGAACCTGGGACCTCGGCCGAGATTCAATCGTTCTGCAAATCGAATTACGACGTCAGCTTCCCGATGTTTGCCAAAGTCGAAGTCAACGGCGACGGCGCTTGCCCGCTGTACAAACATTTGACAGCCGCCGACACCAAGCCCAAGGGAGCGGGGAAGGTATCGTGGAACTTTGAGAAGTTCTTGGTCGATGGGCACGGGCACGTGGTCGGCCGTTATGGCCCCCAGACCGAACCCGACGACGCTGCGTTGACCCAGCAGATCGAATCGCTACTTAAATAGGCGATCGACAAATCGACGCTGCTCTGTTCGCGGGGCAGCGCACCACCAATCGACATCGCGTTGGCGGCTCCGATGCTCCGGCGCGATGCACTTCTTGCAAGCTGCTTTTGCTGCCTGATTGGGGGCCATTTCGCAGCGGCTAGCATTTTTCTGGCCGCCGATTTTGTTCGGTCATTCCTTCCCTCGGCGTCCGACTGGTGTAAAGCGCGATCGCTTGGCTGCCGATATAACGGGCATAACCGATAAATTCTGCTTGCTTGCGACGGACGAACGGGAGTCGACCTGATGACAATTCTGCGGCGCATCCGTCACGCCCTCTTTGCATCGATGGCCGCGTTCCTGCTGGCTATCTTGTTTGTCCCCACCGGCGAACCGCGAACCGTGTGGACGATTAACGATGCCGACGCTCCGCCCCAGTTGGTGATCGCATCGGGAATCGCATCGGCTCCGATCCACTCTCCATCGCGACTCCCCAAACTGCTGACCGCGCGATTGCGTTGGCGTTTGCTGATGACGCAGCACTACGCCGACCAAGATATCAATCGCCAGTTCCGCCAGGCGGTCGATGCCGTCGAAGCCGCCGGCGACGAAGCGTCGACATCTTCCGAAGCCGCGATGACGTTGACAAGTTTTCGGCAACCGGTCGAAGGCCAAGCCGAGGAAACGCAGTCCTCCGAATCGCCGGTCGACGACGACTCACCCGACGCCGAAGCCAGTCATTTTATGACCGGGCATCAGTTCTGGACGCGGCAGCACGAGCGTGCCGCAGCCGCCTACGACGAATTGCTTTCATTGGATAAACCGGCGGTCACCGCATCGCCGCTGACGACGCTGCCCGGTCTGCCGACGCGTGGTGGACTGTTGCTAGCGATCTGCTGTGGATTGCTCGGCGGTCTCACGATGGCTTCGGTCGACGCGTTTGCCTATCGCAAACAAACGCCTCCGGAATCGAACCTCGATGCGACGCTGCATCTGCCCGCTTCCTGGTTTCGCGTGCGACGAACGCCGCCGCAACGACTGGCGCATGGTCTGCGGACCGCCTGCATCGCCTGGATCGTTGTCGCCGGGCTGTTGCTAGCCACCTCGGCTCGCAAGGAAATGGGGCTGCAACGGCTGATGAACTGGCCGCTCGCGGAACTCGCCGACCTCGTGTAACGCCGGATTCGTCGGGCCTGGCCGCTGACGGTGCCCGCAGTTTGCTCGGCGACTGTGCGCAATTGCTATCGCCCGATTCCTGTTACTTGCTTCGCCGTGGCTTCGGAATGCTTGGCTCGTCGCGATGCCATCGATGAATCGTCGCGATTCGCTTCAGTCGGCTGGCAAGATTTGCCGAACAAACCGATTAGCCCGTATGTTCGGATTTTATCTCCGCAATCAAACCAGTAGACGACCATGGCTGATAAGAACGATCTTCACGTTGACTCAAAGTTTTACTTCGCAGCCTCTCCGTTTCCTGCGACGCCGCAAGCCGAGTCGTACTGCGGGATCGGTTCGGTCGAAGAAACACGACGTCGAATCAAACGTTCGATCGAACGAGCCGATGGCCCATCGATCGTGATCGGCGGCCCCGGGCTGGGCAAGTCGCTGCTGTGCAACATGATCGCTAACGATTACCGCAGCCTGTACAAAGTCGCTTTGCTCTCAGAGGGGCAGATCGATACCAGCCGCGAGCTGTTGCAAGCGATCATGTTCCAATTGAACCTCCCCTACCGCGACCAAGAAGAAGGGGAATTGCGACTGGCGTTGATCGATTTCCTGCGTCCCAAAGAAAACTCGGGCGACAACGGGACGTTGCTGATCGTCGACGAAGCCCAGTCGCTGTCGTCGGACCTGCTGGAAGAGATCCGGATGATCAGCAGCATCGTCCGCGATGGCAAGCCGCGTGTCCGAACGCTGTTAGCCGGCGGTCTGCGGTTGGACGAAAACCTTGCCGATCCGCGACTCGCATCCTTCTCGCAACGCGTCGCGGCGCGATGTTATCTGCATGCGTTATCGGTTGGCGAAACCGCCCAATACATCCGCCAACAACTGGAACGTGTCGGCGCTGAACCGCAGGACCTGATCCGCGACGAAGCGATCTCCAGCGTGCACAGCGCATGCGACGGGATCCCGCGATTGATCAACCAATTGATGAATCATGTCCTCTACTTTGCCGAGCAGCAAGCTGTCGAAATGATCACGCCGGATATCGTCCAGGCTGCCTGGGCGGATCTACAGCAATTGCCAATGCCGACACGATCGGCCGCCAAAACGCCAGCCGCATCGGTCGTCGACTTTGGTCCGTTGGATGACGATGGTGAAACGGGGGCGATCGAATTTGGTGAGCTCTCCGACTTTGATACCAATTGCGAAACCGCCGCCAGCGAAATCGAATCGCCACACGCCGCGTCCGATCAGCTTGCAAGCGACGCGGATGAGCTCGAACCGATCGACCGCGAAGAGGTTGTTAACGAGAGCTTCGAAATGATCGAAGCCTGCGTCCAGTTGGTTGCTGAATACGAACGAGATCACTTCGCCTTTGATGCCGGCAATAGCTCGGATTCGAATTTGGCAGATGCGTTTGCCAAAGCGTTTGGCGTCGAATCGGTGATCGCCGAAGGACACGAAGCCAGCGACGCCGATCGGCAGCCCGAATATGTCCTGGGCCGCTACGAAGAAGAGGGTGCGGTTGCAGCCGAATCGACCGAATCTCCAACAGCAGAAGAGTCTGCGAAGTGCGACAGTGCGGATGTGAACGCCTCCACAACCGCTGGCAAACTTCCGATCTCCGACGACGCAACGTCGCCATGTTTCCGCGACTTCCCCGTCGTCAACCTGTCGGCCAATGCGAGCGGAACGAAGAGCGAATGTAAGCAAGCGAGCATCGAGAGCTCCGCTGTCGGATCGCCCGTCGCTCCGCAGATCGATCCGGCGCAGGAAGCCAACGCTTCCGAAGCAGCAGCGTGTGCGAGCGAACTCGACGCGGAAACCGCGTGTTTCCGTGAGTCGATCGCGGTCATCGGCGACTCGCAGATCGCCGACCAGGTATCGACCGACGTCGAACTCAACAACGTCAGCGATGAACCGGTAACGAGCGAAGCCGCGTTTGGCACGATTGCTTACGAGTTGTGGACGGAACACGCCGAGGCGAATGACGTGGCCAAAAGTGATTGCAGCGAAGCTCAGCCGACGATCGATCAACCGAGCAGCACGCCTCAAGCGAGCCAGCCGAAACCATCGGATCCGTTTGGCGAAGGCTTTGACGATGAGATCGCGGTCGAGATCCACCGGCATGGCAATACCGACGCCCAACCCGTCAGCGTTGCTACCGGTTCGCCCACGCCCGATCCGGAGTCGAATCCTGTGTTGTGGATTGGTGGCGTTACCGAAGGGAACGACCCGCCAGAGGCCGAGCACGAAGATCTGTTGCGAGCCGAGGTGATCTCGATCAACCGAGCGGCGATCGATACGAATCCAGGTGTTGTTGCGGGGCATTTCCAAGGCCTGCAGACTCGCGGCCACGCGGCGCATGCCAATGCGAAGCCCAAGGCCGCTCGAGACATCGAAGTTGCCGACGATCGCGATCTGTTGTTCATCGAAGACGAAGTGCAGGAGATCGACGGGATCGTTCCGCGACCTGCGGTTCCCGCGGCGACCAAGACGCTCAACGACCTGACGACCTTGTTCAGCCGAATCCGCAAAGGGTGAGTAGTTCGATGACTAGCCTGCCGACCAGCCCACGGATCCCCGCTTCGATGCGAGTGTCCACTCGACTGAAAGCACTGGCGACCGCGGACGAATCCGAACAACCAGCGACCACGACGTGGATCGATCCCGCCCACGGGACTGCATCGGTTGCCGCGACTCCTCCGCTGCGCTGTCTCGCTCAATCGATCGTCAACGCTGCCGACCAAGCCGCGCAGACGCCGATTTTGGTGCCGGGGAAACGCGTTGTGTTGGAACCGGAGCTTTTTGTTGCACTCTCGAGCGAGCTGATCGATATCGCCCGCCGACCGATCCGTATCGAAGCGCTCTCTCCCGCGGCAGGCGGATGGGCTGCGATCCACTTGCTGCGCAGCTATCGCCGGATCGTCAATCAATTGGCTGCCGACGTTCCCTACGACGTCGATGTCGTGGAGATGAATCGGATCAGCCGCCCGGCAGGTCCCAATCGCCCGCTGTTCATCGGATTGGCAACCAGCAGTGCGATGCTGCGTTGGCTGCCGACAGCATCCTGCTACCGATTCCTGATGCTCGAGTCGAACACGCGGACTCCGCTGCCCGAGGGAACGCAAGCCTCGGTCGAGCGTTTTCATCTGACCGCCATCAACGGCGGCAACGCGAAGCGCTAGCGACAACCGGCAGGCAGCGAAGCGAATTCCTCCGCTTCGCAAATGCTCATGGGACGCTATTTTCCCGCCTCTGCGGCTTGCAATTGTTGCACTGCTTCCTCGGTGGAAACAACCTGCGCATACCCGAAGGCCAGCGCCGCCATAAACGCACCGTGCACGTAATTGGCTGGGATTTTTGTCCCTTGGAATTCCAATTCCAGTGTTGCACAAGCGTCGTGTGCGACGGTGCAGGCGTAACCGAAGTCGCCAGCGGCACGCACGACCGCATCGATGCACATGTGGCTCATCGCTCCCACGACCAGCACGCTCTCGACGCCAGCTTTATCGAGGATCGCTTTGAGTTCGGTGTCTCGGAAGCTGTTGATCTGCTGCTTCACAACGACAGGTTCCCCCGCAGCCGGAAGTACCGAAGCGTGCGTTTCAGCGCCTTCGGATCCAGGGGCAAAAAATGGAGCGTCCTGCGTCGGGAATTCGTGACGCACGTGGACAACAAGCCCTCCCGCTTCTCGAACCGCAGCAACGATGCGAGCTGCGTTGACCGCTGCCGCCTCCACGCCGTCGAGTTCCCATTTGCCGCCGGGAAAGTAATCGTTCTGCAGATCGACGACGATCAGTGCTGTTCGCTGAGTCATGTCTATTCCGTCAAAGGTTGTTTGATAGTCACCGCGTTGTAGGAAACGCTCAAGCGGCTCATGATGACTCTTTCGATGCTCCCTGGCAAGTTCCGCTGTTTGGTTCGAACTTCATCGCGCCGGGGGCGCCCGTTTGCGTTAGGCGGGGCAACGCGTCGCCGCAAACAATTCGTCGATCGCAACCACGCGGCCACGCGGCGCCGCCGGGCCTTCGATCGAATCATCGACCGCAGAGATCGTCGATTGGTCGCGTTGACGCCACCAGTTTGCTACGTCGCGTGGCAGCGCGTGCCACAGATCGGTCTGTTCCCGCAAATGCTCCAGGAACTGGCGATAGATGTTCAGCCGACGGGACGTGTCCAAATAATCGGGGTGCGTGATCAGCATCGCCATTCCGGCGATCTGGCGCAGGTATTGCAACTTGTCGATCCATACCTGCGGCGTCGTTTCACCCAACGCGACCAACAGCGTATGGTCTTGCGGAAGCGTGTAGGGGAGTTCGACAAACTTGCCCGCGATAAAGGGCCAGGGCGAACCGATTCCGCCGGGCATCGCTTGAAACGGATCGACGTCGAAACAACTGGCATCGTAATCGACGTCCAGCCCCTGCAACCAATCGAGGTTGCGATGGACCATCGGAGCACGGAATCCTGTCGACTTGAAATTGCCGATCGCTTCGTTGATCCGATCCTTCCGCCAATCAAACGTCCGCCGCGATTCGAACAATCGGCCGTCGTGGTTGTAGCCATGGACGCCGATCTCGTGCCCGCGGGAACTCAAGTCGTCCAACAGACCTGCGTCGATCTTGTATTTGTAGGGAACAAAGTTCCAAGCCGAACGGAAACCGTACTCCTCTTCTAGGCTGGCTAATGCAGAGACCAGCTTTACGCCAGCCCGCGTTTCCACATCGTGCGTGAGAACCGTGGCGACTTCAAAACCATCGGGCCACGGATGCAGCGTCCGATGATTGGGCGTCGTCGCAACATCGTGCGAGACCGCCCGCTGCCAATCGCTGATGAACTCGTTGGGCAGGTACCAATCATCCGGTGCATCGAGCGAACGATTGCGGCCGCGCTGCAGCAGTTGACGCATCGCGATCGGGATCCAGGGCCGAAGACGGTAGTATGCCTTGAACTTCCAGGTCAGTCGCGCCGCGGCGATGTCGTCCAAAGCATGCTGCTGCAACACGCGACCAAGCGGTCCATCAAACGCGAATCGGAACGATAGATCGGGCTGGTTTACGTCGTCCATTGGCCAGGTAGGGATAGGAACTTGGAAGCGATGCTCGCTGTGGCGTGTGTTTGTGTAGCGATCTTTCACCCCGCCGGGCAGAGCTTGGATGACAGCATAGTCGAAATCCGGAGACCCACCAAAATAAGGGCGGGGATTTCCAGTCGCACACGCTCCGGTCACCGATTCGCAAGCTCTCCAACCGTTGGCTTTCGCATAACTGCGCTATCCGATTCGCTGGTCTTGCTTCGGAGCTCGATTCGCTGCCGTCGCCGCGTGCGATACCGCTCGGAAAGAGCCGCAGAGATCGAGACGTGCAAAAAAATTCCGAGTCTGTTCGGGATTGCTAGCCCTCGTGTCCGGG
Source organism: Rosistilla oblonga (assembly GCF_007751715.1). Taxonomy (NCBI): domain Bacteria; kingdom Pseudomonadati; phylum Planctomycetota; class Planctomycetia; order Pirellulales; family Pirellulaceae; genus Rosistilla; species Rosistilla oblonga. The sequence continues at coordinate 2,157,671 of NZ_CP036292.1, forward strand.
GGGGCTGCGGATGCAACGCACAGTCCCTTTTCTCCCTAAAACCACAGTTTGATTTCCGGAAACCGGCAAATCCATTTGCTAGCATCGCCGCAGTTTATAGACTTCAGCCATCGATCGGTCCGGCAGAAAACGATTCCATCTTTACGCATTCCTCTAGATTTCATAAGATTGCGGAAAATATGTTTCATGCTCGCGTGGAATGTGTCCTTTTTTAGGTTGGATGTATACAAGGATTGGTGCGATGGGCGGAGCCCCTCTACTTCTCGCGTTGGCTGCGATCACAGTCGATTATGGCTGGCAGCCCGATGATAAAGGTGGGATCGAATACATCATTCAAATCCCCCCGGGACAGCTCGAACAATCCGGTGGTTTCACCAGTCGGATCGATCCGCGGGTTCGCGGTCTTGTCTCGCGGGTCGTCGTGCGCGTTGGCGATGGTCCGTTGCCGCAGGACTTCGGCGACCTCGCCCCCAATAGCGCTCCCGACGAACTGGGACCCGTGTTGGGAGCCATCCAACAGGTGACCGAGACGCAGGTCTGGGAAGCGAGCGAACCGGACACCGTCGTGCGCGGACAAAGTGGAACATCCAACAGCGGCTTTACGCTGCCAGGTCAGATGGGAGCCACCGCGCAACCGAATCAGCAAACGCGGACGACCAATCCTCAATCGCCAGCCAATCCGGTCCGCAACGTGGGCAATTCGATGCCCAGCACCAGCACGTTCAGCGGTGACTCATCGAACCGAAATGCCGCCGCACCGCCGAGCACAAATCCTGCGATGCAAACGTATCGCAATGGCAGCGATCCGACGCGTCAGGACGTGACACAACAAAATGCAGCGACGGCGCCAAGCAATGATCTGCGGAACTACAACGATCCGCGTTCCGCACAGGCTGCCACCGGTTCTTCGACCTACCGCGACAGTTCGTGGCAATCCAACGCCAACTCGAATCGCGGTGCCGCACCCTCGACGGCTCCCTATGGTCCGACGCGTGAAGAGATGACCAACGCAACGACTCAACAGCCCAACTACAACGGCAATAATTACAACAGCAACAATCCCAACACGAATCCTAATTACGCCAACGACAACCGTAACAGCTCGCCGCTGTCGACTTTTGCCAATCCTAACGTCGGCGGAAACACCGCGGCGAATGGAAACACCGGCAACACGGGCTATGGTGCACAGGGATCGTCGAACCAATATGGGAACAACCTCTACGCACAGCAGCAGCACAGCGACACCAATCTGCAGACTGTCAACAACAACGCAAATCAACCGGGCTATAACGCTCAGCAGACGCCTCAGAACGGGTTCCCAAACAATCAGAACCTGGGGCCGCTGCGGAACGGTTACGCCACTGACAACGCAGCCAACCAAGGGCAATATCCCAACGGGAATTACCCCGCGCCCAACCCCGGTTTCGCCAACAATGGCAATCCGAACAATGGGCTCGGTCAGTCTGCCAATCCGAACCAGGGGTATCAGAACCCGAACTACAATCCGGCGATTGGGTATCCTCAATCGCAGACTGGGATCGGCCTGCCACCATACGCCCAAGGCGTGTACGGCCAGCAAACCGATCCTCGGCTGTTGATCGCAGCCAACGGCGGGATGTTCAACGGATCGATTCGCGATCAATTGGCGAAGGGCGATTCGGAAGAGAAGACCTCGGCGCTGCTGCTGGCAGAGCGTGAGCGGTTGTCGACCAAGGCGTTGGAACTCGAACGCGAGAACGACACGCTTGCCAAAGCGAAAGATGCGTTGCTGTACGACAACAACACTTTGATCGCCGAAAGCCGCGTCACCAAAGACCGGCTGCAAAGCATGAGTGTCTTTCAGTTCTTCCTGATGATCTCGTTCCTGGCCAATCTGTATTTGGGCGTCCACCTGAGCAAGCTGTACCAACGCTATCGCGACCTCGTCACGACAGTGCGTGCGTCGACCGCATCGGCTCAGCCGAGCTGATCGCCGCACCGCACGAAGGTTCGTTCAGGCGAACGTTAAGTTGTCGGTTGCACCAGAAATGCAATCAGATCGCGTAGTTCTTCCACACTCATCGTCCCCTCCAACCCCGTCGGCATGATCGATTGCTCGATCGGCAACTGGGTGTCGATATCGGCCAGCGGGACTTCAAAGATCAGCCCATCGGCACCTTGCAAACGCAAGCTGTTCCCCGCGCCGGCTTTATCTAACTTCAGACCGGTCAGGACGCGACCGTCGATCGTGACGACCTGCCAGGGAACGTAAAGCGGTCCCACTTCTTTGCTCGGATGCAGAATCGACTCGAGCACTCGGCGTGGCGTCATCTGCCCAGACAAGCTGGTTAAATCGGGGCCAGTCGTTGCGCCGCGGCCGCGGTGCGAATGGCAATTCACACAGGCTGTGCGAAAGAAAACTCGCCGCCCCGCTTCGGGATCGCCTCCGCTGCCAACCAATTCGTTCCAGCGATCGAGATCGTCGCGGTTGGGCAACGCAGCCCCATAGTCTTGTCGCGTTTGTTTCAGCACGCGTAGCGCTTCGCGGCGCAACACTTCCGGCTGACGCGGCAACGACATCTTGTTTAAGACCACGGCGTGTGGGCCCGCATTTCTCGCCAGCCCCGCGATCGCATCGGCGCGAGTTTCCTGGTCGACGCTCTCGGTTGTGGCCAATTTCGCCAGTTGGTCAAAGTCGTCGTCACCGCCGCGAGCTGCCAACATTCTGACACCCTGACGCCCGAAGTCGCGATCGTCGGTTGCAACGATCCAGCCGCCCAGTTGTTCCGCCTCCGGCTGCTTCGACTCGCTTGGCAACATCTCGATCGCCATCGCTCGCAGCGTCGCCGGGGCGTTGGAATCGCCAGCGAACTCCAGCAATAACTTTTCGCGTGCGGGATCGCGAACGCCGCGCGCCGCCGAGCCGTTTTCGAGATAGGCGATCGATGCAACCACGGCAGAAAACAGCTGCGGCGAGATCGCGTCGCGTCGCAGCAATTGGCGGATCGCTGGCAAGTGATGCTTGCACTGTTGTTCAGTCGCCCATCGCAACGCGGTGTTGGCAACATCCGTCGATGTGTCGCTTAATCCCCATGTCAGAAGTGCGTCGCGCTGCTGTGGCGTTACGCTGGCGGGTTCAGTCAGTTGCTGCCAACGCCAAGCGGTGAGCAACCCTTCACGCTGCTTGGGCGAAGCCAACGCTTCGCGATCGATATCAGCTAATTGTCCCGATCGAACTAGCCCAAACATCGCCGCCTGGCGAAGGAACGCGTCGTCGCTTTCGAGAGCTTTCAAGCGGTCGGCAACGGTTGTCTCATCGCCCTTTTCGATCCGTTTCGCCTCGGTTTCGGCAGCGGTCAGCGCGGGAAACGATACGGCGCTGCCTGCATCGTCTGCCTTGCGGCTCAGCCGCCACACGCGTCCTTTGCCGTGCACCGGGTAGCTCCGGTCGGCCCAATCGGTGACGTAGACCGATCCATCGGCAGCGGCTGCCATGGCGACGGGACGAAAGCTTGCGTCGCCTTGAACAAACACCTCGGTTTCGCTTTTCCAAGTCGCTCCTTGCGGCTGAGGTCGATAGCGTTCGATGCGATTGTCGCCCCAGCTGGTTACCCACAATCGGTCACCGTGAGCGATCAGGTCGCACGGTGCCTCACCCGTCCTCGCGGCCATCGGCAGCGTGCCGGGCAGTTCGCCATTCCAGGCTTGCAGCGGATGAGTACCGGCACGGCCGAAGCGGAACTGGAATCCATAATCCGCTCCTGCAACCACGTGGATCAAACGGCAGGGAGGCATGGCGTCGGGATCGTTGCCGACGGTCCACAGTCGCCCAGCGGGATCCAACGCGATCCCAAACGGATTCCAAAACCCGGTGGCGACGCGCTGTAAATCGCTTCCATCGAAAGTGCAGCGAAATATGTTCCCGCCTTCGCCATCGCCGCTTTGTTGCGAACCATCTGCAGCGACCAAGGTGTACGGTTCGCCGAGGTTCTCACCCTGGCCGACGTACAGCCAACCATCGCCGCCAACCGTCAGGCCCGAGAGTCCGTTGTGCGGATAGGTTGCCGTTGTTTTTAGCGTCAGCAAGACCTCGCGTTGGTCGGCAACGCCATCGCCATCGCTGTCGCGAATTCGGACCAGTTCGCTGCGCGTCGCGACAGCAAACCAACCGCCGCCGAGCGGTGCGATCGCCATCGTCGCTTCCCCTTGCTCGTAGAAGATCCGCTTGCGATCGGGCCGCCCGTCGCCGTCGCTATCCTCGAACCGGTAGATCCGATCGGTCTTGGGGCCCGCGTAATCTTCGGGTGGAAAATGCGTGTGACACTCGATCACCATCAAGTTTCCGGCGTCGTCGATACAACAACCTGTTGGTGTAACAATCTCGGGCTCCGACGTGATTAGCTCAATCTGCCACGCGGGATCGAGCACTTGCGGCGGCTTGACTGCAAACGCCGACTGATTGCCGGTAATCAGCAGTGCCAGGAAAAACAATCGAGAACAAAATCGAAGGGCACGGTGCAGCATGGTTCGTCGCTTGTAGGTTGGCAGGAAAGAGCGGAGGTGCGCGTAGGAAATCGCTAGTTTAAGCTGTCGATTGCTGGCTGTCTTGCTTTTTGCCGCGGCTCCCAATCACGCTCGATCGGTGACGTTGAGCGGCGTCGGATTGTGAGGGGGGCGCGATCGAAAAGGTCCCGGATCGACGAATCGTGAACATTGCGATTGACTTTGCCTGCAGATGTCTGATACAGTGGGCTTTGAAATTGGTAGCGAACGCAAACTAGATGTTCGCCGATTTGCTTGAAACGACGCTGGCTTTGTCCCTTTACTTTCTTGCTGCGGCCCACACGTTTTGATTTGGCCCTTCGATTGAGTGATCGTGACAACGACCCCTTCTTCGACAGCTGACTCATACTCTTTTAGTTCAGCAAGCTCCCTATTTTGTCGGTCCTTCGGGGCCAACTGTAACTTGGCCTGCGCGTGATGCATGGCGTGCCGGTCGCGTATATCTACGTTTTCGTGCAACCTGGGAGAATTGCGAAGTGTCGCAAGGAACGATTAAGAAAATTACGGACAAGGGTTTTGGCTTCATCGATGGCGAGCGTGGAGATATCTTCTTCCACCACTCGGCTGTTGTCGAAGGCAGTTTTGAAAGCCTCCGTGAAGGGCAAAATGTTGAATACACCGAAGGCAGTGGTCCTAAGGGACCGCGTGCTGAGAATGTTCGCGCCAGCGAATAATTCCGCTTCGCTCTAGATGAACAACAAATCGTTCGGTCAAACTTGTTTGGCCGAGCGATTTTTTTATGCGCCAACGATAACTTCGCCGCGATCGCTAACGCATTCCGCCGGCGACGGCAACATCCGCTTGCGACGATCCGCTCGACAGGACATTCTAAATGGAATGGTAGATACCGCCGCGTGGCCTGCTGAGTTTGCATTTGTCGAACTGTCAGCGATTCCACGCCTGGCGATCGATTATTCGAAATGAAATGGAGCTGCGGCGTGACAAGCCAGTGGATGACAGGCTATTGCACCAACGTGCATGCCGGTACCGATATCGCTCAGATTCGCAACAACCTCGATCAAGTCGCCGTCTCGGTCCGCGAGAAATTGGGGGCGTCGTCGATGGGAGTTGGGTTGTGGATCCCCGCTGAAGCGGCTTCTGAATTAGCAGCTCCCAACGCGTCGGCGGAGTTTGCCTCCTGGTTGGCCGATCGCCACCTGATCCCGTTCACGATCAATGGCTTCCCCTACGGCAATTTCCATCAGCCCGTGGTCAAGCACCGTGTCTATCTTCCAACATGGTGGGAAGCGGCTCGCCGCGACTACACGCTTCAATTGGTGGAGATCTTGCACCAGATTCTCCCCGCCGGTCAAAGCGGTTCGATCAGTACCTTGCCATTGGGCTGGGGAGAACCGCATCCCAGCGGCGAGCAAATGCAACAAGCCGCCGCAAATCTGAAGCAGGTTGCCGAGCGATTGGCGCAGATCGAACAGGAATCGGGCCGCCGGATCGTGATCGCGCTCGAACCCGAACCGGGCTGCGCGATCGATACCACCGACGACATGATCAAGTTCTTCGACGAATATCTTCCCGGCGCGAACCTGCGGCGGTACCTGACGGTCTGTCACGACATCTGCCACGCGGCGGTCATGTGCGAAGATCAATCGGTCGTGTTACGACGCTACGCCGACGCGGGGATCGGGATTGGCAAGGTGCAGGTTTCCAGTGCGATCGAAGTCCCCTGGCACGCGATGCAGCCCGATGCCCAGCGAGCGGCGATCGATCAGTTGGCTGGGTTCGCCGAAGATCGCTACCTGCACCAAACGATGGTTGTTTCGAAAACTGGCCAACAGCGGCTGGTGGAGGATCTGCCGGAACTGCTCGCATCGAGTGATCCAACGCAAGACCGCAGCTGGCGGATCCATTTCCATGTGCCGATCTACTTGGATCGGTTTGGCCAATTAAACGCGACTCAGCCGGCGGTGGTCGAGTGCATCGGAGCTCTTTCGGCAACCGAGGGGCTCGATTTTTCTGGGCACATGGAAGCGGAAACCTACGCATGGGGCGTTCTCCCCAGCGAACTGAAGGTGGATAATCTGGCCGACGGCATTGCCGAAGAAATGCGTTGGCTTCAATTACAAATCGGGAGATAAAAGGGTCGTGGTAGAACTAGGCGTAAACATCGATCACGTGGCAACCGTACGGCAGGCTCGCAGGACCTACGAACCCGATCCGGTCGCAGCTGCCTATCTCGCCGAGCTGGGCGGTGCCGATGGAATCACGTTTCACTTGCGTGAAGACCGCCGGCATATTCAGGATCGCGATGTTCGGATCTTGAAGGAAACGATCTCGGTTCACGTCAACATGGAGTTTGGTTGCGTTCGCGAGATCGTCGACATCGCTTGCGACGTGAAGCCCGATTGGGCGCTGTTGGTTCCCGAGAGTCGCGAAGAGGTGACGACCGAAGGTGGTCTGAATGTTGCCGAAGATTCGTCGCGAGCCGCCGATGCGATCAAGCAGCTGCACGATGCAGGGATCGCCGTCAGCCTGTTTTTGGATCCCGACCTGCGACAGATCGAAAGCGCTGCCGCGTTGGGCGTCGGCGCCGTCGAACTGCACACCGGCCCCTACGCCCTGGCCAAGGGAGAGGCGGTGGAACGTGAACTGCAGCGTCTGAAAACTTGTGGCCAGGCGGTGTTGGACGCCGGGATGCGGCTGCACGCCGGCCACGGTCTGACTTATAAAAACGTTCACCCCGTCGCTGCGATCCCGCACATTCGCGAACTGAATATCGGGCATTCGATCATCGCGCGAGCCGTGATGGTTGGAATCCAAAAAGCTGTCGCCGACATGAAGCACGAGATCGAAGTCGCCACGCGAGCCAAATCGGTTTAAAACGCGTGAGCTCGAATTCCGAAGCACCTGCCGATTTCACCCAGCTGCTTAAATCGCAAGCGAATCAGCTGGGCTTTCATCTCTCGGGCGCTTGCCCGGCGGTGGAACCCAGCGGTTATCATCGGCTGCTGGATTGGATCGATTCGGGCAAGGCGGGCGAGATGGACTATCTCGACGCCCGCCGCGATGCCTATCGCGATCCGCAGCATGTGATGCCGGGCGTGCAGAGTCTGCTGGTATTGGGCTTGCCCTACCGGACCGCTCAGCCAGAGGAGGTCGGTCCGATGCAGGGCCGCTTCGCTCGCTACGCTTGGGGATCGATCGATTACCACGATCTTGTGCATCGCAAACTGAAGCAGTTGAAACGCTGGGTGCTGCAGGAACGCCCTGGCGCCACGGTTCGCGGCGTCGTCGATACCGCGCCGCTGCTGGAGCGTGAGTTTGCTCAGCTGGCCGGCATCGGCTGGACCGGCAAAAACACGCTGCTGATCAACAAGTGGCAGGGGAGCTATTTTTTTCTGGCGGCGTTGCTAGTCGACTTTCCATTGACGTACGACGCACCGCACGAATCCGATCACTGCGGCAAGTGCCGGGCCTGCTTGGACGCTTGCCCGACGGCGGCCTTTCCCGAACCGGGCGTCCTCGACGCGACGCGTTGCATCAGCTATCTGACGATCGAACATCGCTCGGCGATCCCGCAAGAACTCCGCCGACCGATCGGGAATTGGGTTTTTGGGTGCGATGTCTGCCAAGACGTCTGCCCTTGGAATCGCCGTGGCAGCGAAGCTCAAGAAGCTGAATTTCAGCCGCTTGCGACGCAGAACCCCGCCGAACTGATCTTGCTGTTTTCGCTGACCGACGACGAATTCCGCAGCCGTTATCGCAAGACGCCGCTGTGGCGAACACGTCGCCGAGGTCTGCTGCGGAACGCTGCGATCGTGCTCGGCAATGCCGGCGATCCGGCGGCGATCGATGCCCTGAATCAAGGGCTTCAAGATTCGGAGCCGTTGGTTCGAGGAGCGAGCGCTTGGGCGTTGGGCCAGATCGGAACCTCCGCCGCCGTCGATCGGCTGCGCGAGCGTTGCGATCGAGAGACCGACGCGATGGTCCAGCAAGAGATTGCCGAAGCGCTCCGTAGGGCTCAGCCCGCGGCTTAGCTGACTGAATCATTGAGTGAACGATCGGACGGACGCCTGTGCGTTGCCGGCGCAACCAGATGTTGTGTTATCCGTCGCTGGGAAGCTTGGCTCGGACCAGAGATTCCAATTTGTCGACGACTTGTGCTTCGTCCATTCCATCGGTGCTAACCGTGATCGCATCGTCAGCCGCTACCAATCGGCCGACATCGCGGTTTTGATCCTGAGCGTCGCGGAGATTTTGTTCAGCCAGCAATTGCTCGACAGCGATCTCTTGGCCGTTTGCCAATAATTGACGCTGGCGTCGCCGCGCTCGCTCCTCGGGCGACGCTGTCAAGAAGATCTTGCAAGTCGCATCGGGAAAGACTTCGGTCCCTTGGTCGCGACCCTCGGTGACGTAGTCGTTGCTGACGACCAGCGACCGCTGTTTGTGGTTGAGGATCTGGCGGACGCTGGCGATGTCGGCGACATAACGAATGTTGCGAGTCACCTCGGGAGTGCGAATCGACACGCTGACGTCGCACCCGTCGGCCCAAACCCGATCGTTTTCCAGGCGGATCTCAAGCGCGGCGGCCAGAGTTTCGACCGCGGCCGAATCGCCTAGATCCACTCCCTTCTGCATCGCGACGTGAGTGACGGTGCGGTACATCGCGCCGGTATCGAGAAAGTGGAATCCGAGTCGCGACGCGAGCTTCCTCGCGACGCTGCTTTTTCCCGCTCCCGCAGGGCCGTCAATCGTTATTACCATAGATCCGAATATGTTTCTTGGGGCGCGATGTCGAAGCGTTTACCGAAGCATCGATTCGATTCGACGCAACGCTTGATCGAGTTCTTGTTGTTGGGCTGCGTCGAGTTCTTGCGACGATCCAAACCGCTGTTCGTAGAGCCGCGTGACGATCCGATGCAAATCGGCAGCTTGCTGATCATCGCAACTTAGTTCGGTTTGAGCAACGCGGGCAAATTCACGCGGCGTTTGGAAACGCTTGCGATACAGCCCCATTCTCGATAACAGGAAACACATCTGGTCGAAAAAGGCGACTCCCGAAAGCCCAGCCGTTTCGTTGTTGGTTCTGCGAAGCGAGAACAGGTTCGACGCGCGATAGCTGTTTCGCCAAACCAAGACAGCTCCCAGGCAGACAAACACGCTGACGACGGTCACTCGCCACGAGAAGATCTCGTGGATCGCGACGGCTCCTTCTCCCAGTTCGCCCGCCTTCAACCGCTGCACCCACTGATCGATCTGTTCGAAGTAGGCGCTGTATGCGGAGATTTCGCCAACGCCCTGCCCCAGATCCTGCAGCGTTCCCTGTTGGCGTTGATTGCTCATATCGAGGACGTAGTCGTCCCACAAGATCTGGGCAAAATCCATCATGTGCGACATCCTGCCCGATCCTTGTTCCTCCCCGAGCGCGGGCGTTGGGTCGAGACGCATCCAGACGCCGCCGCCCGGTGCCTGCCCGTACAAGTCGACCCCCGCCGGCAATTGATCCCGGTCGATATAAGCTTCCACCCAGGCGTGGGCGTGCAGTTGCCGCACGATGTAATACTCGCCAAAACTGTTGAATTCGTCGGTCTTGTAGCCGACGACCAAGCGAGCGGGGATCCCTTGGCTGCGTAGCATCAGCGTCAACGCACCGGCGTAATATTGGCAGTGGCCACTCTTTTTTGTCGAGATGAAATAGTCCATCGGGTCGACGTTTCGAGGCCGCTGGTCGCTGAGGTCCAACGAATACGTGAACTCCGGATTTTGCCCGAGGTAGGTTTCCAGACCCGCTGCGATTTCGGTGATCCCTTTCGAATTGGCTCGCAAGTCGTCGGCGACGCGATCGGCGGCGTCGATCAAATTCGGCAGCCGTTTGCGATCGATCTGCAACAGCATCTGTCGCTCCCAAGCACCGATCGTGCTGGAGTAGTGTCGTTCGCTGGTCAAGTCGACGTACCGCAGCCACTGCGTCTGCTGGCCGCGAGAAAACGCATGCGTGAGAAAGGAGTACTCCATTCGCTGGTGCCGCGCTTCGTTGCCGCTGCGTTTCAGCAGCCAATGCCGAGGCCAGTGCCGAATCGAATCAAACGGCTCGGTTTCAAAGTAGGGTGGGATCGAAAAGATCGCCATCGTGTTGGAGGGTTCGATCCGCAGCGTGGCTTCGACGCGATCGAATTTCTCCCGCCGCTCCGCCTCCTCTTCGACGTATTCGCGCGGCAGACGATGGTTGCCGACAAAGTCGCGACGCCGCACGGTCTCCCATTCGCCAAGGTCGTTGACCGGATCCCAGTGATAACCGTCCAGCACTTGGCCGCGCAGATAAGCCGGCTCGCGGAGCGTGTAGGCACGCCCCGACTCTTTGTTCCGCAATTCCAGCCGCATCACTTTTTGTGGGTTCTGCAGCAACCTGCCCATCTGTTCAAATCGTACGCTCTCACTGTACCCGGTTGTCCCTTGGCCAAACGCCGTCGACTGCAGCCCGTTGCCGCTGGAACGAGGCAATGCATAGAAGAACGTCGCTGCAAAAAACAGCACCGCAGGCCCTAGCACAAACAAGCCGACTCGCGACAACTTGACGTTGCGAACATCAAACGAAAACGGTTCGGGTTCGATCTGCCCGCTGCGACTGGCAGTGCTGGTCATCGTCTGGCAAACATACGACTGCAGTTGAACCATCGTGCTGAGTCCGACGATCGAAAATGGGATCAACAGCATTCCAAAGTAGAGCGCGTCGTTGAGGACGGCGGCGACAATCAGTTCCAGCAGCGCAAACACGCTCAGCTGCTCAAACACGCGGCGGCTCTTCTTCTGCAAGTGCAGCACCGCCTGGACCAGCACCAACAATCGAGCCACCGCCGCGATCTGCCGCTCATCGACGCCGCTCCAGAACCCGCCGACGCAATAGATGCTGGCGATGCCCATCAGGATGTACGCGATCGACGGAGGCAGGTAGACGATCTGCAACCAGTCGACGAAGACCAGCGAGAACAGCCCCGCGGCCAACGCGATCGTCGCCAAGCTCTCGGTCCCCGAGACGCCGCCCAGCAGGCAGCCACCGAGGATTGTCAGAGCGACAAAATGAATCTTCAACAAAGCTTCAGTCTTCATGTGCGGTCTCCATAAAGATCTGTTGCGACGATTCATCGGCCAAGTTCAACCAGCGTAGATCCAATCGCCCCGCGACCGTCGCCGCGGAATCCTGGGAGTCCAGCACCTGGTGGTTCATCGGCCGCGTGCTGGCAACAACCAGGGGCCAATTCGTGTCCGATACACCGACTAATTCGCGCAGCTTGTCGTGCAGCAGCGGTCCCGGGCGACGCGATGCCATCGCCAAACTGCTCATCACCCGCCGCCGGAATTCGAGCCCGCGGCAGTTTCGATTCGAGATCACCAGCCCGTCGGTGATCGCAAACGCAACTTGAGTCTCCGGATTGCGAAGCACCTCGTTCATCAGCGTGGCGGCAAACCCAACCAACCGCTCCAGGCTCTCGTCCGACGGAACCTCCTGGTACAGATCGACCAGCAACGCGATCTGTTGCCGCTGCTGTTGCTCGAACTGCCGGACTGCCAGTTCACCGATCCGGGCCGTGGTTCGCCAGTGGATCCAACGTCGGCTGTCGCCATTTTGCCAATCGCGGAGCCCGTAGAAATCGCCTTCGTTGACCCCGGCGCGGCGACGCGATGCGACCAATCCGGTTTGGTCCGACAGCATCCAACCTCGCCAACCTTTTCTCAGTCGGCCCAATCTCGGATAGACGACAAACTCTTCGCGGCGATCGATCAGCCGCGACGCGCGAGTCAGGCCAAAGGGGAACTCGGTGCTAAACCGCAACGGCCCCAAAAGGTACCGGCCGCGTTGGGCGATGCGACACTGGAAGGCCGCGGTTTGTTCGTCCTGGCTGCCGATATAGGCCAGCGCCGCCCGGCCGCTAGCGGTTTCGCGGCGTTGCGATTCGCTGTGGATCCGTTCGTCCAGCTGCAGGAACCAAGCGGGCAGCATTTTTCGCAGATTGCGAATTCTATAGCGGATCGAAAACAGATCGCCCGCAAAAACCTCGACCGGTAATTGCCGCGCGATCGTCAGGCCGTGCAGAGTACCACGCGAGAACCGCCACTGCATGACCAGTGTGCCGATCAGCAGTCCCGCCAGGATCGCCAGCAGGTTCAGGTCGCGAACGACAGCGCCGACGATCGTGAACAACGCAACAAAGCCAAAGTGGTAGCCGCTGCGCGTTAGTCGCACTTTGATGCGGTGCAGTTTGTCTGCTGGCGTTGCGCTCAAACCCAACCCCTAACACCTTCGTCGCGAAGCGATGCAGCCGATCGGAGCGTCCCCCAGCGGAACGCTTCGACACAATCGGGCCTTATGCGTCAATTATCTTCACTGCCCTTATCGACGGCAACACCGCGCGGACGATTCTCGATCGAACCGGTGGCGAAATCATCCGCTGCTGGGCGATTAGGGTCGTTTCGTCTCTTTTCGCTCGGGACGGTATCCCTTGCTTGTCGTATTGCGGCTCTGCTTCTTGTTCCGCTTTTTCGACTTGTTGGCGTTGGGGATCGTGTGGACATATTCCCCCTTCACTGCGGCGTTGGCGTTTTTGCGACGCTGGATCAACGCTTCCTTCGGCGGTTTGCTTGGGATCAGACAGTCGCAGCCGTCGCCGATCAGATCGTGCCGTCCCGTCTCCTGTAGTGCCCGTCGGACCTCAAAATAGTTAGCCGGTTTGAAGAACTGCATCAGCGCCCGCTGCATCTTGCGATCGCGGAGCTTTCGCGCGGTGAAGACCGGCTTTTTTGTAAACGGATCGAGCCCGGTGTAATACATTGTTGTGGCGACGTCCAATGGCGCGGGGATAAAGTCCTGCACCTGATCGGGCCGGTATCCATTGCGTTTCAGGAAGACCGCTAGATCGATCATCGCGTCGAGATCGCTGCCCGGATGGCTAGCGATGTAATACGGCACCAAGTACTGCTTCTTGCCCGCCTTTTTGCTCGACTTGTTGAACTGCTCGGTGAACGCTTCGAAATCGTCTCCCGACGGCTTTCGCATGTAGTTCAATACGCCTGGATCGGAATGCTCCGGAGCGACCTTCAGCAAGCCGCCGACGTGATGTTCGGCTAGTTCTTTGATGTACGTTGGGCTCAACCGCGCCAGGTCCATTCGGATCCCGCTGGCAACCAAGACCTTCTTGACGCCGGGGATGTCTCGCGAATCTCGCATCAACTGGATCAGCGGACCATGGTCGGTCCCCAGCAGTTTGCAGACCTTGGGGTGGACGCACGATTGCCGTCGACAGACAGCTTCGACTTCCGGGCGCGAACACTGCATCTGATACATGTTCGCCGTCGGACCACCGATATCGCTGACGGTTCCCTTGAACTTGGGGTCGGCACCGAGTTCCTTCAGTTCGCCGAGGATCGATTTTTGGCTGCGCGATTGAATCACACGTCCCTGGTGGGCGGTGATCGAACAGAAGGTGCAGCCGCCGAAACAGCCGCGCATGATCGTGACCGAGTTCTTGATCATTTCGAACGCAGGGATCGGTTCGCGATACAAAGGATGCGGCTTCCGCGTGTAAGGCAGCCCGTAGATCCGATCCATTGATTCTTGCGTGATCGCCAGCGGCGGCGGATTGACGACCACCGCTTGGTTACCGTGATACTGAATCAACCGCCTGGCGTTGAGCGGATTGGTTTCGTTGTGGATGATTCGCGTCGCTTCGGCAAAGGCAACTTTGTCGGCTGTGACATCGGCAAAGCTGGGCAACGTGATCGCATCTTCAGGCGGCGTTTCCGAAGCCCCGGTGACGTACGCGATCCCGCGCATGTCCCGGAGATCCTTGACCGTTTCGCCTTGATCCAAGCGGCGAGCGATCTCGACGATCGCATCCTCCCCCATTCCAAACGCAACCAGATCGGCTTTGGAATCCATCAGGATCGATTTGCGAACGTTGTCGCCCCAGTAGTCGTAGTGCGCTAGTCGTCGCAGCGATGCTTCGACGCCGCCGGCGATTACCGGCACACCTTTGTAGGCCTCGCGAGCACGGTGGCAATAGGAAAGCGTCGCCCGATCGGGGCGCGTACCGATCTTGCCGCCGGGGCTGTAGGCATCGTCGTTGCGGACTTTGCGGCCGGCGGTGTAGTGATTGATCATGCTGTCCATGTTGCCAGCACTGATCGCATAAAACAGTCGCGGACGACCGAACCGCCGCCAGTCTTCGCAGTTCTGCCAGTCGGGCTGGCTGACGATGCCAACGCGGAAACCAGCAGCTTCGAGGACGCGACCAAGGATCGCCATCGCAAAGCTGGGGTGATCGACGTAAGCGTCGCCGGAGACAAAGACGATGTCGATTTCGTCCCAGCCGCGCTGCTTCGCCTCCTTCGCCGTCATCGGCAAGGGGCGATCGGCAACGGTCGAACCGCATGCAGGGAGACCGGACAGCAGGTCGGAACGGATCGGCGAGCCGTTGAGGATTGGCAGAGATTTCATGTTTTCATTATGCGAGGCAGAATGCGACCGGATAGCCCAAAGATTAAAATTGGTCGATAGTTACCGGACCGGGCACAGCTTGCAGCCCGCAGGCCCCGCGCGTTCCCAGCTCGGCGAGCGGTAATTCGATTCGATCTGGCGACGCACCGCTTTGCCCGCGGTTCGACACGTCTTCTATAAGACAGCTGTCTTAAACAGATCGTCGACCGCAATCGATTTGGGAGACGCAAAGACCTCGCCCGCTTCGACCCCGGCGGCAGAACCGGTGATCTGAGCCGCTGCGGTGATGCGTTGCATGATCTGCGGCTTATGGGCAAATTGGGTTTGGTAGCAGGCGACCGAATCGAGCTTCCGCTGCAGCGTGCTACTGATATCGACAGTCAGATGCGACAGGCAACCGCTTAAATGATCCGGTTCTACCGCCAGGCGGAAATAGAGCTGACGCGAGATCGTGTGAACGGGGAATCCACCAAAATGGCTGTCCCATTTGCTCAATCGACTGTAGAAAATCGCTGCATCGGTGATCTGCATCGCTTGCCAATGATCGGGAGATGCCATCGGCGTCTTGTCGCCAAAACCGATCACCAGCTTCGGGCGATGCTTGCGAAATTCGGTCGCCAACGCGACGCGCGACTCAAAGCAATCGAACAGCCGGCGGTTGGTAAGATCGAGGATCGTCCGCACCTGGACTCCTAGCGCTGCGGCGGCGGCTTGAGCCTCCTGCAATCGCACTTCGGGGCCAGCCGAGTTCGGCGTCGGTTCGCCATCGGTCAGATCGATGATGCCGACACGGTAGCCTTGATCGACCAAGCGGGCCAAGGTGCCACCACAAGCGATCTCGACATCGTCGGGATGCGCTCCCACCGCGATCACGTCCAGTTCGGGGTACTGAGAAAGATCAGCGTTCATCAGCGGTCAAGGCTCGGTAAATGGAGGAGGAATGGCGTGGGCAACGAGTGATGCAAAACAGTGCGGCGGCGACAGCCAGCGGGACCCCGATTCAGCGCGGCCGTCGTGGCAGCGCCGATTGGTTGAGGAAGGAACGCAGTTTGTGCAGGCACGCCGGCGCATCCCCTTCGTTGACCTCTGGCGGTGCCATGGAGAAATAATCGTTGGCGATGCCCAGGACCTGCTTGTAGGCTTCGGCCATTTCGGGTTCTTCGTCGACGATCATGCTGGCCATTTCGAAATCGCGATCCCAGAGGATGCGATCGGCCAGCAGTTCGACGACCAGATCCCACTGCTCGATTTCATCGCACCAGGGATCTGGGATGTCGTCGAGATCGTCTTCGATGTTCGCGGCATCGGCTTCGGATCCCGGAGCGTTATCGATGAACGCTGCCAGCACCATCGACCGCATGTCGCAGCACGAATCGCCGAAACATTGACCGGCGTCGATCTCCAGTTCGATCTGCGACTTGACGGTCTCGAAGATCGCCATCACCGTCGCTTCCAATTCCGCAGTCAGCTCGGGCATCGCTTGAGCAGGACTCAACAGTCCGTGGCAGACCTCGTTAAGCAACGCGATCCGTTGATAGACCATCTGCTCGTCGTACAATTCAACGCCCGACTCGCAAACCACCGCTCCGTTGTCGTTGCGAATTTCCCATTCCAAAGCATCGATCATCGCCACGCAGGTTTGCACGATCAATGTTGCTTCTGAACCGGACAACGTCCGGTCGCCTGTGGATGTGTGCCACATTGAAACTCGCCTCAAAAACGTTGATGCCCAAAACCCGTAAACCAAAAAGCGTCTCGAACATCCAGTGTAACAGCGCCAACCCGATTAATCAGTAAGGGGACCGGCAAATGGACGGCGCTTGGTTGGCATCGTTGCCGCTAGCTTTTCCGCAGCTCAACCGCTTCGGCTTCCAGCTTCGCGATTTCCTTTTCGAGGTTCGTGATCTCGTCGGGTTCATCGGCTTGTTGGCGGACACCGGCAAGGTTCTGCCGCAGTTGCGACAACTTCTTGTTGATCACATCCAATCGCTTCTTCGCCTTTTTGTCCATCGCTTGTTTTTCTCCGGTTAGTTAAGTGGGGCGAGTCGATCGCGCGGCGTTCAGAATTCCAAGAACGCCACAACGAAGTGAACTAATAATACGAACAATGTCGTCCACAAGACAGTCGCGGTGATCGAATCGCTGACGTCACCGGCACTCTGCTTGGGACGCATCCCGCGATAATAGGCGATCGCGGCGATGCCGATCCCGCACGCGACGTTCTTCAACAGCACCCATTGAGCTCCCGTGGCGAACCAGCCGCTTTCGCTGTGCAGTTGCGAGTGGAAATGGACCTGCCAAAACGAAGCGTTAATCTGAGGGTGGTTGATCGCGAAGGTCAACATGCTGATCCATTGAGCGGTTTGAAAGCCGACCCATTCCAACAGCGGAGTGCCGATCACAAACGCGGCGATGATCGGAACCAAAAGGTACGCCGTCGGGCGAACACCTAACGTCTGCAACGCATCGACTTGCGATCCGTATCGCTTGACACCGACGTCGGCGGCAACCGCCGCGCCGCACCGCGCGGCGATCAAAATCGTCGCCATCACGGGGACCAAGATCCGATATAACGCAAACCCGATCGCCGCCAGCAGATCCTCGATCAACAGCGGTTTGGTGTAGACCGAGAAGGGTAAATAACGAAAGGTAAAATGGGTACCGGCAAAGCCGACGATCAAACCTGCCATGATCAAATAGATCCAGGCCGAAGGACCAGCGACTAGGTTCAGGTAGTGCGTCAAGAATCGCAAGCCCCATTGCACTCGCGGCAACCGTGGGATCGCATCCCAGGGCAGCCGCACCGCCGCAACGATCGCCGCTCCACTGGCGTCCAAAAAATCAAACGCCCCGCGGCGGCTGATGTCGAGCAACGATTGCAACCGCGGCGGTTCGGTGGCGGTTGGCGGTTCGGTCGCAACCGGCTGCATCCGCTCGGGGATCGATTTCCAATCGCTCGGATCGACAGCTACCAATTGCCGCCGCTCCGAATCCAACAACAGCACGTGGTCGGCGATCGGCAACAGCGTCTCGTAATCGTGAGTGACGACGACGCTGGTTCGGCCGTGCGTCTGTTGCGTCCGCCGGATCAGCGACGCGACCTGTCGACCGCTGGCTGCGTCGAGCCCCGATGTCGGTTCGTCGTACAGCACGACTTCGGGATCTGCCGCCAGAGTGCGAGCGATTGCTAAGCGTTGTTTCTGGCCGCCGCTGAGCGCGGCAACCGGCGTCCGCGTGGGGACGCGGAGTTCGTCCAACCATTGTTGCGCCGATTGTTCCGGCGGCTTGGAGCGGTCGCGGCGGTGGTCGATAGCAAATTGAACGTTCATTAAAGGTGAGAGTTCATCGAACAGCGCGAACTGCTGAAAAACGATTCCCACCCGGCGCAGCGGTTTGCCCTGGCTGCCGGTGATCGAACCCGACCATTGGATCGCGGCATCGTGACGAGGAATCAGCCCCGCCAAGATTCGCAGCACCACCGATTTGCCAGCACCGCTGCCGCCGACGACGACAGTGATCTTGCCCGCTGGAAGCGTGGTGGAGGTCGGTTCAAGCAGCGTCCGCGATCCGGCTCGCACCTGCAATTCGTGCAATTCCAATGCCGCGGAGGTCTCGCCCTGCATGCTCGCTTCCATTTCCGTACTCTGTGCCCAAAAGATGTCGCGATCGAGCCCCGCCTCTCAAAAACGTCGGCTAAGTCCAATCGCCCGCACTGCCCGCCGGGGGGGCTGAAGGCAACGCAGCTGTAAAATTGCTGGGTTGGGGAGGGATCGCGGTCCGATTGTATGGGAACTGGCGCAGCGGCAACAGTTGCGGCGTCGCGGCGGCTGTAAACCAAGCATTCATTGGTCTCGAGGATCATAGGCAAGGGGTGGCCAGCAAATGCGGGTTGGTCGGATCGCAACTGGAGCTGTTAATCGAAGTCAAACAAACGGGAAACATTAAGAAAGCCGCTTGTTAAAAAAGTCCGATAGAAGTAAACTCCGTCACTATTACAGCTCGCGAAATCCAGCACCGCGAAGATGATGCCCCGAGTAGCACGCTTGGCAGGCCCTTCAAATGCTTCCATAAGTGCTGTCAAGATAACAAGTTACGTTTCTATCAGGTGACTCAATTCGGAGTCGTCGCGGATCGAAAGGATTAGAAAAGTGCCCAGTCAGCGTACTTACAATGCAAAGCCCGGCGAAGTCGAAAAATCGTGGTACATCGTCGACGCGACCGATCAAACGCTCGGGCGGCTCGCCAGCGACATCGCCGTCGTTTTGATGGGCAAGCATCGCCCCGAATACACTCCACACATCGATGTTGGTGATTTCGTAATCGTAACCAACGTCGAAAGCATCAAGATGACCGGCCGGAAAATGGAACAACGCCATTATACCTGGTACACCGGACATCCCGGATTGCGTTTGGAAAGCTATCAAGGTCGTCAGGAGCGAAAGCCCGAAGATCTGCTTTACCACGCGGTTCGTCGTATGTTGCCGAAGAACAAGATCGCTCGCCACATGCTCACCAAGCTGAAGATCTACACCGGCGGCGAGCATCCGCATCAAGCACAGCAGCCGCAACCGTTGACGGGTGCTGGCAAGGTCATCGCTAGCTCCAACTGAGCCGGAACTCTTCCCGCTTACGTTTTATAATCACCCACGGACGCCGCCCACGCGGCAACGCATCATCCCACGAAATACTGAGTTATGGTTGCAGTAAAGAAAGACAAGATCAACGGCGATGCACTTGGAACAGGTCGCCGCAAGTCCTCGATCGCCCGCGTACGTGTGCGTGCTGGCAGCGGCAAGGTGACGATCAACCGCAAACCGCTCGAAGCTTATTTCGTGAACGATCAAGACCGCGAAGCGATCGAGCAGACTCTCGAAGCTTGCTCGGCTCGCGAAGCAGTCGACGTTTTGGTCCGCGTTCATGGTGGCGGCACGACCGGACAAGCTGGTGCAGTTCGCATGGGCTTGGCTCGTGCATTGGTCAGCTTCAACGAAGAGAATTTCCACACGCTCCGCGATGGCAACTTCCTGACGCGAGACTCGCGTATGAAGGAACGTAAGAAGCCAGGTCTGCGTGGTGCTCGTCGTGGCGTTCAGTTCTCGAAGCGTTAATCGCTCGACAACTGCAGCTCTGCAAACAACAAAAGCCCGCTTGCTCGGTATCCGAGTGGCGGGTTTTTTTGTGCGCGCGTGGCGACCTCCGATCGCGCGCTCGTCGGTCGGCCGAAACCCTCCATGTGGGGGTTGAGGTGTCTCGTGAGGGACTGTGTCCCGGGAAACGCTGGGTTTGCTGAGCTCAAACGCAAATGAAAACTGGGGCTGCTCGACTGATCCCAACATTCGCGACGATCCGGCTAACGATCATCTAGCGCTCGGGGGGCTCGAGGATGTCATTGAAAGCACCCCGGATGCGGCGCAGCCAAGGCTGCAATCGAGCTATGTTTCTGATGTTGGATTCATTCCCTTCGCGTTCCGCTTTCGATGATCTGGGGGCGCGCGTGCTCGACGCTCTGGACCTCCGAAACCGATGTCTGTACGAAACTTCCTGTCGCGATGCCGTGAGCCGCAAGTGCGTGCCACGCTAGGACTGGAACGGCTCGAGCATCGCTTTCCATTCGACGCAGCCGCAGTGGACGCCGGCGCTTGGGGACAGGACGACACATCGATTTCGGAATACGTTTCCAGCGCCAACTCTGCCGATCACTCCGATGATCAATTCATTGCTTCGGATGCCGACTTCAAGCTGCGGCTCGACGCGCCCGACGGCGGAATCGATTCCCCCGAAACCACAGTTGTTGGTCTGCGTTCGCCCGAGAATTCCGAAGCCGATGCCGCCGCGTTCACCGACGGCAGCCACATGCTTGCGTTTGCCAGCGAGATCGCGGGTAACGATGGACTGTTTGTGAGTCGCACGCAGCCCGATGGCTCCCCTGGCGACCAGCCGACGGTTGTTGCTCTCTTTTCCGCCGGCGAATTGCAGTCGCCTGGCAGCGACATCCGCGTCGCTCTGGCAACGCTCGACAGCGGCAGCTCCGTTGTCGCGTGGACCGATTCCAGCGGGATCCATCTGCAGCAACTCGATCCATCCAACGCGCTTCACGGACCACGGATCGATTTTGCCACCAGCACCACGTCTGTCGAATACGCTATCGATCTGATTGGACTCGAAGATGGCGGTTGGATGCTCGCCTGGAATGATACTCAGGCGGCGAATATCCAGCTGCAACGTTTCGATTCGGAGGGGCAGATCGTCGGCCAGCCGAATCCGATCGCTGCGACTTCGCCGACGGCGCGGATCGACGACTTGCGATTGACCGAATACCCCGGTGCCGATTTTGGAGTCTCGTGGGTCGAGTGGTCGACAGATTCCGTCGAACACCTTGAACAGCAGTTTCTGGGCGTCTTAACGGTCGACGGGACGTGGGCGATCGATCCCTTCGAAGTCACCAGCGACGGCTTCTCGCCGACGCATGAGCTTGCCGCGATGGACGACGGTCGCTGGGTACTGGCGGGGATGCGCCAGGGCTCGCTGGAATCGTACCCCGCGGTCCTTGTTGTCGACGCGACGGGAGACTTGATCGCGGAACACGCTCTCGACGCAAACGCTGGCGTTGTGGATGCTCCGGTGGCGCTGACAAAGCTCGCCGGAGGCGGCTTTGCAATTGGATACTTTCGTGGTGAATCGCAGTCCAGCTCCAAGCTTGTCGTCGAGCAGTTCAACGACGATGCAGAGCCCGTCGGTGGTCCCGTCGCGATGAACCACACTGCGTTGCTTGGCGAACCCGCCGCAGCGATCGTTGGACTTGCCAACGGCGGAATCGCAGGATATTGGATTGGCACGGCGCTAGACCAAACTTCGCCGGCGCTCCTCTCGCGAACCGTGCGAATGGAATCGACACACATGCAGTTCGCGTTGGAAGGGGCTGTTTCGTTGGCGGAGGCGGATTCCATCGGCATCGTTGGTCTTCCCGCCGATGCGGCGCTCAACCATGGCGTGCGGACGTCGCCAACATCGTGGATCGTTTCTGCCGGAGATGTCGACAACTTGCAAATCCTTTCGCTCGACCCGCTTCCCATTCTCACCCTCGCCGTCGATCTGCATGCGTCCGACGCAAGCGCGGCGCCACTTGCATCGATAGCGCTTACGTCCGGAACGCCGCTGGACGACACGATCGATCAATTTAGCTCCGCTTACATCGTCGATGGTCGCGGAGGTCGAGACACGTTTGTCGTCGCAGGCGATCGGAACGAGTACTTCGTCGTCGGGGCAGAGTCTGGTCGCGCGGTACGCTTGGTTCACAAAGAAAGCGGAATCGAACATCTGCTGACCGACATCGAATATCTGGCCTTCGATGATCTGATTCTGGAGCTCGAGCCAACGGCATCGGCGGACCGGGAATTGATGCTTGAAGCTGATGCCAACGACGCTACTAAGCTCAGCTTGGAAACACAGGCGGCGATGATCCAGGCAAATTCCCGTCTGGGCCCAATCAGGCCGGCGCTGGCGGCTGGCGCGCGCCCTGACATGCCACCAGCGATCCGCAGTATGGACGCCATGCAGTCGGCGATGAACGCAGCATTCGCCGAGATGGAAGCGGCGATGGAGATGGAGCTGAAGGGGGCGGTCCAGGGAATGGAAAAGTCGATCCGCAAGATGAATGAACCGGTTCGGTTGGTTCAGAACAAACAGGCGGCTGGCGAAGCGAAGGACCAGGCTGCCGAAAGCAAATCAAAATTGGACGATGCCGCGAATTCGGATCCTCACGCCGCGTTGGCGGCCGGTGCTGATGTCTCCGGTCATGCCGCGGCGGGTGACGACAAGGGAATCACGGATCCGCTGGCGGTTCTCAGCTTCGCTCCGCTGCAGCCCGCCCGTCCGGCTCTGCCGCAACTCACGGGACTCGCTTCACTGAACAATCCAGTTGCTGCAGCACGGAATTTGTATCGTGTCAGCGGCCAGTCGCTGCCCGACGTCGCCCCCGTTCTCATTCCTCCGGCAGCTCCCGTGCCGCCTCCCGATACGCTTGCGATCGCTCCGGTCCGAATGCCATTCCTCAACCCGATGCTCGACGCACCGACTGCGTTCGACAGCCAGCAATTGTTTGCCCAGATCGATGCGGTGGAGCAGCAAGTGGCCGAGGATGCCGAAGCGATTGAATTGGTCGCTGGATCGGCAGTTGTGTTGGCGACGGGCATGTCGATCGCTCAGGTCGCTTGGTTGCTGCGTGGCAGCGTGCTGTTAACCAAGTTGATGTCGTCGATGCCAATTTGGGTGTCGTTTGATCCGCTGCCCGTCCTTTCTGAAAGCTGGAATCGCGTTGCGATGGATTCCAGTGGCGACAGCGAAACGCTGTTGGATATTGCAAGAGTTCAAGACCCCGTTGGACCCCTGCAGTAAATCGTCGCTTTCCCCCGTTTCACCTCGATTCTAAAAGCCCCTAAATATGAAACGATTTGGCACAACAACCCGGATTGCATTTGCAATGGCGATGTGGACCGCAACGGTCCTATTGACCTTGCGTATGACGGGGCTGCTGGACGACGGCGCTTCACAACAGATCCAATCACGTACACGTTTGTGTGAAGTGATCGCCGTCAATTGTTCGCAATTTGCGTCGCGCGACGATCAAGCGGCGATCGAAGTCGCCTTGCGCGCACTCACCGCCCGAAATGACGACGTCCTCTCCGCCGCCTGCCGAAAGGCCGATGGATCGCTGGCGTTTGCATCGCAGGGGCATCAAGCAAATTGGAGCCCGCGCGATGGCGAGGCTTCGTCGAGCACCTGCATCCAGGTTCCTGTAATGCAAGGCGACCGGGTGTGGGGGCAGGTCGAAGTCTGCTTTCAGTCGCCAGCCGCAACCGGTTTGCTGGGCTTCCTCGCCCTGCCATCGGTCAAGCTGACGGTCCTGACCACGCTTGGCTGCCTGGTCGGTTTCCAGCTGCTGCTGCGCCGCTGCTTCAACCAACTCGATCCCAACCAAGCGGTTCCCGAACGCGTTCGATCGGCTCTCGATACCATGGCCGAAGGCGTTGTGGTGCTCGATGAAAAGTATCGCATCAACCTCGCCAACCAGCAATTTGCCGACATGATCGGTTGCACCGTCGACCAGTGCCAAGGCAAAAACATCGATTGGTTCCCCTGGGATACGCAGGACGAGCGTCCGTTGAGCGAGTTGTTGAGTGAGCTGAACGGAGAGGATCCGAAGATCTTTGAGAACATCAAATTGCGAAAATCGGAGACGTGCCGGCGGACGCTGAAGCCCAATGCCAGCCGGATCCTGAACAAGCAGGGCGAATGCAAAGGGATGCTGTTGAGCCTGGATGATGTCTCGGTGCTGGAAGAGCAGAACGAGCAACTGCGTTTTCTGGCGACCCGCGATCCGATGACGTCCTGCCTGAATCGCCGCTCCTTTTTCGAGTACTTGGAAGAGGCGTGGATTTTGGCGGAGCGACACAAGCATCCGATTAGTTGCCTGATGGTCGACGTCGATCACTTCAAAGGGATCAACGATTCGTTTGGGCACGCCGTTGGCGACGAAGTGCTGAAAGGCGTTTCAGCCGCCTTGCTGGCGACCGCCCGCGAATCCGATTACGTCTGCCGCTATGGTGGCGAAGAGTTTTGTGTCCTACTGCAACACTGTGATATCGATGGTGCCGCGTGTGCGGGCGAACGCTATCGGGCGGCGATCGAATCGCTGCAGTTTCCGCAATTGAGCGTCACCGCCAGCCTCGGTTGTTCCAGTGCCGACCTGGGAGCGGAGTCCGCCGAACAGATGCTCGAACAAGCTGACCAGTCGCTTTACGCTGCGAAGCGAAGCGGACGCAACCAGGTCGCGCGATTTGATCGCATGGAATCGACCATCCAGGAAATCGAAGCGGCCGCCGAACAAGACAACTCCACCGCCGAGGAATCGCTGCTCGATTCGGTCAAAGACCTGATCAGCGATGCACGCGATGCGGGAGCGACAAGCGTCAGCGTCGATCGATTAAACGTTGCGATCAAAGAGAGTTCTCAGCGGCCAAGCAGCTGAGCATCTCTGAAAGTATCGGGCACCCAGCCCTACGTTGGTTTCAAATCGATCGGTCGCAAGCGTCCAATCGATGCCAACATCACGCCGCTTCCAATTCGCATGCGGGTTGCGTACATTGCCCACGTACGTACGCGCCCCAAGAGAATCGCATGCACGGTCCCGATCCCCACACCCAACATCCGCTGGCTGGCTTTCCTCAAGTCGGCTATCTCAAGCCGATTCTTGCGGCGGCGGACGTCGAAAACATCATCGTCGGTGATTACACCTACTACGACGATCCCGCGGGCCCCGAGCGGTTTATCGACAATGTGCTGTATCACTTTCCATTCATCGGGGACAAGCTGACGATCGGCAAGTTCTGCGCGATCGGTCGCGGCGTCAGGTTCATCATGAATGGAGCCAACCATCCGATGGATGGCGTCAGTACGTATCCCTTTTGGATCTTTGGCAACGGCTGGGAGTCCAACGCGCCCGCCGCGGGGACGCTGCCGCATAAAGGCGATACCGTTGTCGAAAACGATGTCTGGATTGGATACGAAGCGACGATCATGCCGGGCGTGAAGATCGGCAACGGCGCGATCATCGCCGCGAAATCGGTGGTCACTTCCGATGTCCCCGCTTACACGATCGTCGGCGGCAACCCCGCTCGCGAGATCCGCCGCCGGTTTGCCGAACCCGACGCGGATCGGCTGGAAACCATCGCATGGTGGGACTGGCCGGCCCCGAAGATCACTCAGCACTTGGCCAGCATTGCGGGAGCCGACATCGATGAACTCGAGCGAGCGATAACAGCGGGCGAGTGATTCCGGCGGAGCGTTCTATGAACTTCCGACCGTGACGTGAAGACCACAATCGATCTACAGCGATGCAGCTTGCCCGGTGATTTGGTTCCAGAAGCGATCGGCGACGCCAAACGACATCGTCATCCCAGCTCCGCCCGGAGCAACGCAGACATGAACGCGATCCCGCGCTTCGATCTCCAACATCTCGCGATCGGGATGTTTTGCGTAGATGCCGTGCCAGCGAGCCTCGATTTTCCAGTCGGGCAAGTCAAATTGCCGCTGCAGTTCACGAAGGATCAATGCGTCGATCTCCGATCGGTCGAAGGGGCTGATGTCGTCGTCGTACTCGTGTGAATCGCCCAGCACGACTTGTCCGAGTTCGTTTTGCGAAGCCATCACGTGGATGCCAAAACGATCCAGTTCAGGCGTTTCCTCTCGGACGCGTTGCTGAACTGCCGCCAACGACGAGCAATCGGCAAACGAACTGTAGTGTCGCAGCGTTAGCCCGCTGGCCAAGTGAGGCCCGATCCGCCACGCATCGGCTTGCGCAGCGGTCCGCATCATGTGTAACTTGCAAATCTTCAGCGGCGATTGGGCGAACGCTTCGGGCAACAAAGTCTGGAAATCGATTCCGCTGCAGACAACAACGCGATCCGCTTGCCATTGCCTTGCATCGCTGGAATGGAGCGTTCCATCGGCCAGTTCGCAGACCGTTGTGGCGAATTCGCAATCGACGCCGTAGCGGCTCGATAGCCACGACGGGATCGCGGCGATCGCGCGTGGCGGATTGACGCACAGTTCGGTGTCGCTCCACATCGATCCCAACAATCCATCGGGCTTCGCGGCTGGCGTGCGACGGAGCGTTTCGGCTGCGGTAAGCATCTGGACGTTGATCTCACCGTTTTGATTTTGAGCGGTAAACTCCTCTAGCACCGCCAATTCATCGGGGCGATGCGCCAGATGCAACGACCCACAGGCGTTTGCCCAAACTCCCGATTGCTTGGCAAGCTTCAACCACAGCTCTCGCGATCGCATTGCCACCCGATGTAGTTCTCCCGCAGGCTGTCCGATCGGCCAAACCATTCCAAAATTGCGGATCGAAGCGCCGTTGGCCACCGCTGATCGTTCGACCAACAGAACCTTCTTGCCGCGGGCTGCCGCCATCCAAGCGTGAGCCAGGCCAACAATTCCGGCACCAACGACAGCGACGTCGTACTTTATTGTCATCGGTTTTCTACCTTCGATATTCTTCTGCTGCACAGCGAAGTGACGTCGAAACAATGCATCCCGTTGCCGCCGATGCCGCTGGTGCGGGCGGGCGAGAGGGAACTCTTCCCGCATCCAGGCAGCGGTGGCTTGGAAGCTAGTAAACAACGAATCGGCTCGCACCACGAGCCCACCAATTATGAGGATTTGATGAAACTGCTTTGAATGCTGTGGCGACACGTGTTATCTAATAGCTGTCGCACGCACGCCAACTCCAATCACACCGACGGAATCCATGGACACACGCTCCCGCAATACATCCGTTTGGCAAACCGCGGCGACTTGGTCACCGATGCTCTGGGGGAGCATGGCCGCCTTCGGAACCTACTTCTGCATGTATGCCTTTCGCAAACCGTTTACGGTGATCGATTACGATGACATGACGGCATGGGGCTGGGGCTACAAAACGGTTGCCGTGGCGGCGCAAGTCTTCGGATACATGGTGTCGAAGTTCCTGGGGATCAAGATCCTTTCGGAACTGCCGGCCCATCGCCGCGCGGTCAGCATCATCGGTTTGATCCTGTTCGCCGAAGTCGCTTTGATCGGATTCGGCCTGGTTCCCGCTCCGTATAACATAATCTGCCTGGTGCTCAACGGTCTGCCGTTGGGGATGGTCTTCGGCTTGGTCCTTGGATTTCTGGAAGGTCGCAAGCAAACCGAAGCCTTGGCGGCGATCCTTTGCACCAGTTTTATCCTTTCCGACGGCGTCACCAAATCGGTTGGCAAAGGCTTGTTAGAGATGGGCGTTCCGGGCTTCTGGATGCCCGCCACCGCTGGAGCGCTGTTCCTGCTCCCGATGCTCTTTTTTGTCTGGATGCTGCGACAGGTTCCGCCACCGAGCGACGCCGATATCGCTGCCCGCAGCAAACGCGTGCCGCTCACTTCGCAAGAGCGTCGCGACTTCTTCTCGCGTTACGCCTGGGGCCTGACACCGCTGTTAGTGATGTATTTGTTAGTCACCATCGTGCGCAGCGTCCGCTCCGACTTTGCCCCGCAAATTTGGGAGAGCCTAGGCGTGACGACGACTCCCGAGTTGTTCAGTTACTCCGAACTGTGGGTCGGTCTTGGCGTGACGCTAGCCAACGGAGCGGCGATGCTGGTTGGCGACAACTACCGCGGATTCAAGCTCGCCCTGGCAACCTGTTCGATTGGGTTTGCGATCTTGCTGATGTCGACTTATGGCCAACACGTCGGATTGATCTCGCCGTTCCTGTTTATGGTCTTGATCGGCGTCGGACTCTACCTCCCCTACGTCGCCACGCACACTACGATCTTTGAGCGATTGATTGCGATGACGCGCGATCGCGGCAATCTCGTCCACCTGATGTACCTTGCTGATTCGATCGGCTACCTCGGCTACGTCGGCGTGATGCTGGTCAAAAACGTGTTCCAGCCAGGCGGCGATTTCATGTCCTTCTTTCGCCCCGCCTGCTACGTCGTCGGCCTCGTCTCACTGCTCTGCATGATCGGGTGCCAGTTCTTTTTCTCGCTCCGCGCCAGCCGCCAAGCTCCCGCTCCCTCGCCGATCCCAATCGAACAACCAGCGACTTAGTGCAAAGGCATCCTCTTGCCGACCGGCAGTTTCTAACAGCCTCCGCCCAGAATGATTGTGACGACCACGGGCTTGGGGATCAGCTGGGTGGCGCGGACGATTGAGTCTTCACTGTGGCGATTTCAGCCCGGAGGGCGACATATCTAATGTCGGTGGTGTAAACCGCCGGTGGAATGAATGTGGCAATCTGTTCAGCCCGGCGGGCGACACCACTATAGAATATTGTGTGTCGGCATACATATTAGATGTGTTGGACGCCAGGGTGACCGATTCGGCACGCGGTGGCTCGCAAAACCGGAGCTCGGGAAATACTCCTCGCTCGATTGCCTTGAGCTCTGTAGTCCCGATAATCGGTGATATCGAGAAGTGAATATTGCCATCCAGTGGTTGTCGTCGCGTTCCAGTTGATCGTAGTGACCGCTGCGGATGCAATCGCCTTGGGGCGAGGCTTCCCGGTATTTGAACCGCCCTGTGAAGCAGAGAGACCATGCGCCGACAAACTATCGAATTCGCGATCGCGCTGGGGCTGGCTGTTGTCGTTGGCTGTGGTGCCAAAAAGCAGGATCGAAGCTTGGAGAAGATGTATCTGGAAACGATCATGCCCGACGATCTTGTGGCGATCGCTAACGTCGACGTCGCCACAGCGGAGAGTATCGCAATCGTCGACGATCCTCGCGGGCGATGTCTGGGCCTGCGAATCGCGCCGGACCAGCCCAAGCTGCATGGGGGCGTCCGCGCGGAGGTCAGCGTCGATTTTCCGTTCACTGAAAACGATCGCGTCCGCTATGCCTGGAGATTCAGATTTGCCGACGATTTCATCTCCGATGATCCCCAGAATCGCTGGTGGGTGATCGGGCAATGGCATGACCAACCCGACGCCCGCCAAAACGAAACCTGGGAGACATTCGAATCGCGGAGTCCGCCGATCGCGTTGGGCATTGGCGATGTCGATGGCCAGTTATCGGTCGGCATGACCTACGGCGTGACCAAGGACAATCAGCCTCAGTTTGTATCCGCTCCGGTCCCAATCGAGCGAGGCGACTGGGTTGCGGTGGAGGCTCTTGTCCACTGGTCCCAGGGGGCGGAAGGGCGAGCCGAGTTCTTCATCGATGGTTCAGCGGAGCCGTCGATGGTCGCCACCGGTCCCAACATGAACAACGGATACCAGCACTACCTAAAAATTGGCATGTACCGGCATCCCGACATCGAAACCGAAAACTGGATCTACATCGACGACGTCTCCATCGTCCAGGCAGATGATGCGGTCGAGGCTCAACGGTCGCCCGAGGCATCAGGCAGCGGAATCTGATTCGCCAACGAAAGCAGTTCGCTTTCGCTCAACGCCCGCCGGAAGACAGCCAATCCGCCGATCTCGCCATCGAAAAAGTTGCCCCATTCCTCGCTGCGATGGACCGCCCCAACAGTGAATGCGGCGCCATCGGATCCGCCGTCGAACAAGCCTTTGGTGTAGGGGAACGGGTTGTATTGCGAGCGAGCATCGAGCCGGCCGTCGACGTAGACGCACGATTGTTTGCCATCGTAAGTCATCGCCAGACAATGCCATTGCTTCAGCGGGATCTCCGTCGCACCGCTGGAATACGTGATGCAGTATCGCTCGCCCGGCGTGGGCCCGCCGACGCCAGAGACGTGGCCGTGGATGCGATTCTTTAACGGGTAGCGCTTCATCTCGTCGGCTTTGGTGCCACGAGGCGCGTTGAGGAACAGACAGTACTGCCGCTTCCGCCGCGTCTCATCCCAAGCTCCTGCGATCGCTTGCCAGTTCTGCTTCCCATCGCGCCGGATCCACGCGACAACGGTCACTTGAGCCTCCGGACCGTGGATGTCGAGCCCGCCGATCTGAGGCCGCGGGATCATGAACCATTGCCCCGATCGGATCCGAGCCGCATGGGGACCAAACACGCCTCCATCGACACGTGCGATCGGCCCCTCCATTTCCTGAAGAGCCAACGGTTCCCCGCCCCGCGAAATTCGCGGCTGTCCGGCCGGTTCTTGGAAGTCCCAAAACGCGACAAGTCCCTCGCGCTTCGTCACCTCGGTGGCCGGGCCTTTGGCGGCAGGCGCTTCGGCACGGGCCACGGCACCCGCGAAACAGCTAACCATTGTCGTGGTCGCCAGCACGGCGGATCGCAACACGTTTGCGTTTAACATCTTGAACATACGAAAAGCTCTTTGAGGCCTATGGAGCAGAAACAAATGGGCTGGCCGAGTCACCATGCGGCAGGCCACGGCAAGATTATGCCAAGTTGTCGGCGACGGATCGACCGACGAGGGCGGTCTCAGTCGGAAGATCCGGTCCGACACGGAACGATCCAGCGCGGAGGGCGGGTCGGAGTGTGACCCCGTCGGGGGCAGCAATTGATTACGCGATCGAGTCCGGTGGTGTTCGCTACGCTCTCACCACCGGCTACCTTCTGCGATTCCTTCGGAATGGTGTCTGCATCTCGACGAGAAACGATCCCGCAGGGATCGCAGAAGGTAGCCGGAGGTCGACGCGCAGCGGCGTACCTCCGGAAAACAGGCCCCATCGCATGGATCGATCCCGCAGGGATCACAGATGCTTGCAGCCCGGGATCAACGCGCTTCGCAGATCACGCACTTCAGATAGTCGGTCTCGGGACACGACAGCCGCACCGGGTGATCGGCTGCAGCGCCGCGATTTTCGAACAGGATCAGATCGCGGCGGGTCTGGAGGCCGACTTTCTGAAGCATCTTCATAAAGTCGGGACGCGTGACGCGGCCGGAGCAGGAACAGGTGACTAAGATCCCGCCTGGCTCCAGTATTTCCAAAGCCCCACGATTTAACCTCGTGTAGGCGCGGACGGCGGCATCGACGCTCTGACGCGAACCGGCGAACCGCGGCGGGTCGAGGATGATGCCAGAGAAACGCTTCCCCTCTTGCTTGAATTGCTCCAGCCGTTGGAAGCAATCCCCTTTTTCAAAGCGGACGTTGTCCAGACCGTTGCGTTGGGCGTTGGTGGTCGCCGCCGCGACAGCTCGCTCGCTGGTGTCGATCCCCAGCACGCTAGCCGCTTCGCCTAGCTTCGCAGCGTTCATGGCAAATCCGCCGACGTAGCTGCAGATGTCGAGGACTTCGCGTCCCTTCATATAAGATGCGGCCAAGCGACGGTTCTCGCGTTGATCCAAGTACATTCCGGTCTTCTGACTGTGCATCAGATCGACGGTGTATTCGATATCGTTTTCGCGAATCAGAAGGTCGGCCGGAGGCGGATCACCGAAGACGACGTCGTCGCGGGCTTCGATCCCTTCAGCTTTCGCCGTCGCGGCATCGATCCGAACGATGATCGCTTTGGGATTCATTCGCTCGCGCAAGTGGGCGACGATCGCATCGATCCGCTGAGCGATCACGGCGGCGTTGACTTGCACGATCAGGAAATCGCGATAGCGGTCGACGATCAGACCGCTGATCCCATCGGCTTCGCTGTAGACGATCCGGACCGCATCGCAGACCGGTTCCAGACCGGCAGTCTGGCGACGCTGGATCGCTTCATCGATGCGACGCGCGAAAAACGCATCGTCGATCGCTTCAGCGGGATCCCAGGTGTAGAGCCGAACGCACAGCTTGCCGCTTGGACTGTAAAGCCCCCGCGCAACCCAGCTGCCATCGTGCGTCACCAAGTCGACGACTTCACCGGTCGGCAATTCGCCGTGAGAAGGGGCCAGCGAGGCGACGTGTGCCCAGGGGTGCCTGGACACAAAAGGAAAATGACGCGAGGGTTTGATCTCAATCGTGCGGGGCTTCGACACTCAGTTCGCTCTTTCATTCAGCGACGAAGCGGGCTACACCTCGTCGATATTCCAACCGGTACGGTAATCGCGACGCAACCACTTGTTGGCGTCGTCGTTGTTCGTGAACCGCATCGCGGCAGCATCCCATTGGAGATTCTGCGTGCGATAACGAACCGCGATGTTGCCCAGTAGAACCGATTCCGTCAACAGGGCGCCGTAATCAAATCCATCGCTCGGCTGTTCGCCGCTCAAACAACCGTCGACCCAACCGTGGTAATGGTTGACGCTTTCGACCTTTTCGATCGCGTCGGCGGCATATTGATCCTGCGGGAACAATTGCGGTGGGCCAACGTGTGGCATGACCATCGTTCCCTTTTCGCCGATGAAAATCGACCCCGATTTTGGCAGCGCGACAGTGCCGGGGATATGCGATCCGCGGACGCTAGGCAACAGACCACCGTCGTCCCAGCTGATCTTGATCGTATCGTCGGTCGTCAATTCGGTGCCAGGGAAGACGTAGTCGACTTGGGTTTGAGCCGCCCAGACCTGGTCGTTCATCCCCGAGTGATCCGCTTTCAGCTGAGTCGGCGGAGCGGCGATCTTCAGCGCCGTGAAGACGGGATCCAAGATGTGGCAGCCGAAATCGCCCAAGGCTCCGTTGCCGAAGTCCTGCCAATCTCGCCATCCCCACGGGTGATAGACGTTGTGGCCGCCGTAGGTTCGCATCGGAGCGACGCCGATCCACAGATCCCAATCGACCGACTTGGGCAACGCTGGCGGGTTCTTCGGAACCGAGATCTGTCCCGACTTTCCATGCCCCGTCGCGGCACACCACGAACGGACCTCTTTGACCTTGCCGATCGTTCCCGATTGGATCACTTGAACGCCGGTTCGGTAGACCGAATGCGAATGGATCTGGTTGCCCAGTCGAGTGATCACGCCCGACTTCTTGGTTTGGTTGGCGACCTGTCGAGCTTCCCAGACATTGTGGGTCAACGGTTTTTGACAGTAGACGTGCTTGCCTTGACGCATCGCATCGAGGGTGATGAAGGCGTGCATGTGGTCGGGAGTCGAAACCGTGACCGCATCGATTTTGTCGCCCAGCTTGGCCAGCATCTCTCGGTAGTCTTGGAAGACCGGCGCGTCGGGGGCTAGTTTTTTGACCTTTTCAGTTCGCGCCAAATCGATGTCGCAGAAGGCGGCCATCTGGGTCTGTGGGTGATCCGACATCTCTTTAATGTCCGACCAGCCCTTGCCGTCACAGCCGATTCCGGCGACCGACAGTTTGGAGTTCAGGTTGCGTCCGCGAACGATCGATGGACAGGCGACAACAGCTGCCGCGGCAGCGGACGCTTGAAGGAACTGACGGCGTTTGATCACAGGTAGGACTCCGCAAAGAGGTTTTAGTTAGGTGGGGTTGCAATGTTTGCTGCCAAAATCCTAACCGCCGCAGAATCACAATGCAAAGCGAACTGGGCAGGAAAGCCCAAACAGCAAATCAAATATTTCCAGCCTCAGCGGTTGTCGGTTTCAAACGCTGGCAACTTCGGCGACGTGGCTGGTCAATGTGATTTCGTTTCCCTCGGGATTAAACGCAACCTCATCCATAAACGATTGAATCAACAACAGTCCGCGACCGGTTTGATCGTCCAGATGTTTTTGTTCTGGAGGCTCGACGGCAGCACAGTCAAACCCCGCTCCGTCATCGCGAACCGTAAACTGCAGCTGATCGTGTCCCAGTTTGGCGCGAAAGTGGATCTTGCGATCGGCATACGGCGGTTCGTGGCGGCGGCGATCGACGATCGACGGTTCGCCGACGACCCTCAATTCCTCATCCTTGCGTAATGCGTCGCGGCTGAGTTCCAAGTTGCCGTGATACAAGGCGTTCCGCAACGCTTGTTCCAACGCCATCCCAATTCGCGCTCGCGTGACGTCGTCGCAGTACTGGATTCCCGCCGCCATCTGTTGAATCAAATTGACAAGCGGTGCGATCAGCTTGGGATCGTTCTCCAACGTGAACTGGAACTCATAGTAGTCCAGGCAGTCGATCAGATTTTTGTAGCTCACCTCGGTGTCGAGCAAGCTCAAAACATGGGTCACCGAATCCAACAACTCTTCGTCGAGCCGCGATTTGGGCAGATAAGCGGCAGCGCCTTCCTTGAGCGCTTGGACCGCCAGTTCCTCACTGTCCTGAGCCGTGATCAAAATCACCGGGACCTGCGGATAGATCTGCCGCAAACTTTTCACCAACTCCAAACCGTTCATGTTCGGCATCTGCATGTCGGTGACCACAACATCGGGCACCTGATGAGCGACCATTTCCAGAGCGACCTGCCCATCCGCTGCAACGCGGACCTGGTGCGAATCCTCTTCCAACAAAGATCTCAGCAGAACAACTTGAGTGGAACTGTCTTCTGCCAGCAATACATTTGCCATGATCATTCTTCCTGTGTTGGTCGGAACGATAAAAGCTCGCGAACACCCACCGACAGCGGCGACGCGTCTCTTGGGAATCGCCTTCCACTATAACGCCATTCCAACGACCACACTCGCCGGGACTAACCCTGTTCGTTCAAAAACTTTTCGGTCTCCCGCAGCGTTTTCGCCATCGCTTGCTCCCATAACGCAAGCTGATCTGCAACATCGCCCACGGTGCCGGATCGTCCCTTCAGTTCTAAAACTTCCAACAATTCAGACAACTGCGTCGCACAGATCGCCATTGCTGCACCCTTCAGCGTATGTGCCGAAGCCTTCAGAAGGCTCGCATCCTGGTCGGCAACCGCCGCCCGGATCGATTTCCCTAACGAGCCACTTTCCAGCGAAAAAGCCATAAATAGGTCGGAGATCAGCTCGCGATTCTCTCCCAAAGTCGAATGCAAACGATCCCAATCGATCGGCGACGCGGAGGACGGTTCGGTGGCGGTTTCAAATCGAGTGGATTCGAGCTGGATGTCTGGGACCGACGACGTCACCGGTTCGCTTTCCTGCTCCACAGCAACGTCATCTACCGTCGCTTGTTCGGGCTCTGTAGCGTCGAAGTCGCTCGGCGGGGAATCGCTACCGCGCGACATCACCTTGATTAGTTTCTCAAACAGCGTCGCAGTCCGAATCGGTTTGGGGACGTATTCGTCCATCCCCGCCGCCAGACATTCCTCGCGATCCCCTTTCATCGCATGCGCGGTCATCGCGATGATCGGGATGTGACCACCGGTTTCTTGTTCCTGTTCGCGGATCATCCGCGCCGCGGTCATCCCATCCATCACCGGCATCTGGATATCCATCAGCACCAGATCGAAAGTCTGTTCCTGCAAGATGTCGATCGCCTCTTGTCCGTTGCCGACCGCGATCACCTCGTGCCCATGTTTGCTGAGCACGCCGATGGCGAGGGTTTGATTGACAAGATTGTCTTCGGTCAGCAGGATTTTCAGCTTTCGCAAATCGTAGAGCGGTTTGGATTGTTCGTCGCGAGCATCCTCCGACGCCGAAACGCCCAGCGCGCTGACAATCGCATCGAACAGCTCCGATTGCTTGACAGGTTTCATCAACCGTTCGGCGATCTTCAATTTTTCGCGTCGATCTTTATCGCCCACGCGACCGCCGGAGGTGAGCATGATGATCGGGATCTCCCCTGCTGCGGGTAGACTTCGGACGCGCGTGGCGAATTCAAAACCGTCGAGTCCCGGCATGTTGACGTCGCTGACGATCAGCCCAAACGGACTCCCCTCCTCATCCGCCAGCTTCAGCAATTCGAGCGCTTCGTCGCCGCCATCGGCCAATTCGGGATACATCCCCCAGTTCGAGAGCATTTCATCGAGGATCAGGCGATTTGTTTCGTTATCGTCGACAACGAGAACGCGGGTGCCACCCACGACAACCACGCCCCGTTTCTTCTTTTGCTGAATATCGTCCGGGGCGATTCCACAGCGGATCGTGAAATAGAACTGGCTGCCGACGCCAACTTTACTTTCAACCCAGATCTTCCCTTCCATCATTTCCACCAACCGCGACGAGATTGCTAGTCCCAACCCGGTCCCGCCATAGCGACGGGTTGTCGATGCGTCGGCCTGCTCAAACTCGTTGAAGACCGACTTGCATTTCTCGGCGGGAATGCCAATTCCTGTATCTCGCACACAGACGCGGATTTCGGTCGCTTGATCGTCGGCTTCGTGTAGTTCGACGTCGACGACCACCTCTCCCTGTTCGGTAAACTTGATCGCGTTGCCGACTAGATTGACCACGATTTGCCGCAGTCGTCCGGCATCGCCAACGACGTATTGAGGCAGCCCGGGAGCGACTCGGAACGCGAGTTCCAGCCGTTTGATGTGGGCTCGAACTGCAAGCGTCTTCATCGTGTCGCCCAACAGTTCGCGAAGGTCGAACGGAGTGGAGTCGATATCCAACATGCCGGCTTCGATCTTCGAAAAATCCAACACGTCGTTGATGATCGAAAGCAGCGCGTCGCCCGATTCCTGAACCATTTTCAGGTAGCCGCGTTGGCTGGAATCGAGCCGCGTGTCCAACAGCAATTCGGTCATCCCGATGATCGCATTCATCGGCGTGCGGATCTCGTGACTCATGTTCGCCAGGAAGTCGCTCTTGGCCCGGTTCGCCGCATCGGCAGCTTCTTTCGCTGCCAACAACTCCTCGGCAGCCAGCTTGCGAGCGGTGATATCGCGTCCGATACCAACGATCCCGATGATTTCGCCATCCTCGCCATGCAGTGGAACCTTGGTCGTCAGCAACCAAAAACGCTCGGCATCGCTATGCTGCGACGTCTCCTCTTGATCGATCAACGGCTCCCCGGTCCGCATCACAATCTGGTCGTCGGTGACGTAGTTGCACGCCAGTTCGGGCGGGACAAAATCGTAATCGGTTTTGCCGACCAGATCCTTGCTCGATTCGACGCCAAACAGTTTTAAGACCGCGGTGTTTCCAGTAACAAACCTGCCGTGCCGATCTTTGACGTAGATCAGGTCGGGGATGTTGTTGGTGATCGTTCGCAGTAGATCGCGTTCGCGCGACAGTTCGATCTCGGCTTGCTTTTGCGTCGAGACATCGCGGGAGATCCCAAACGTTCCGATGATCTCTCCCGTTGCTTTCCGCAGCGGCACCTTCGTCGTCGAGCACCAGGTGTCTTCGCGATCGGGCCAGTTTTCACGTTCGACCTTGGCGATGATCGATTCGCCGGTTTCGATGATCCGGCGTTCGTCGGCCAATGCGGCTTCGGCGTGTTCTTCGCCAAAGAAGTCGGCGTCCGATTTGCCGACCGCATCTTGGGGATCGTCCAGTTGGAATAGCCGCGCGTGACTGCGACTGATCCGGATGAAACGACTCTTGCGATCCTTGAAATAGACAGCGTCGGGAACGTTATCCAACAACGTGTCCATCAGAAACTGCGACTGTTCCAGCTCGCTTTCATTTTGTTTCTGATAGCTGACGTCCCAGAAGATCACCTGCACGCCGACCACGTTCCCTTTGGGGCTGAAAGCGGGCAGTTTTAAAACCTCGACAAAACTCTGGGTCCCGTCAGCGGTCTGATGTTCTTCGACTACATGTTCGGGCTGCCCACTGTCCATCACCGCGCGATCGTTTTCGAAATACGACCGAGCGAGTTCGGCGGGGAACAGATCGAAATCGGTTTTGCCGATCAGGTCCTGCGATTGCATTCCCATCGATTCGCAGAACGTTTCGTTGGCGTATTGGAAGCGTCCCTTTTTATCCTTGCGAAGAACGCACAACGAGACGTGTTCGCGGAGCTTTTGATGGGTGCTGACCGATTCCAATTCGTTTTGATTCGCGATCTCGCGGAGCGTGATTATTTGCGCGACCGCTTCGATTCCGATCGGTTCGCCCGCATCGTCGAGGACCAGCGAAGCGCGTTGATCGATCCAAGTCGTTTTGCCCTCGCTGTCGCAGATCCGAAACTTGTGCGTGACCGATCCGTCTTCGCGAACGTGATGTAAGTCGCGTCGCACGTTGCCGCGGTCGGACGAATGGACTTTCAACAACAAATCATCGAGCGTCGCGTCGGCATTGGCGTCAAATCCGAACAACCGCTTGGCCGCGGGATTGCAGTAGACCAAGCCACGGTCTTGCAAACTGGCGACCCACACGACGTCGGAGATTTGGTCCAACAGCGTTGAAGCGAGAGAGTACCGGATTGCAAGGGACGATGGCTCAGGATGCGCTGTCACAGGATTGACTCAGATGAGATCTCAAAGAAAAGTCTTGATGGCCATGATACCTCGACATCGTGGGGATCGCACGAAAATTCCCTCTCGAGTTGCAGGCGGCAAGGGGCGAGAAAGCCACCGCCCGTGTCGGTTGCAGCGAGCTTGTGCTGCTTGCCCACGACCTGCCCCAAGAGGTTGCCAGTAGCAGAAAATACTGGGATTGCCGCGGATTTTTGACTTCCGGGCGAAGAGGGTTTTATCAGCGTCATTAGACGCCCGGGAAGATCGCATCGTTGGCGACCGCGGTATCGTCCGGGGTGCCGATCCAGCTGTCGATTCCCAGTCGCGTGAGCGAGGTTTCCGCTGTCAGCTGAGTTTCCAGCGGTTGTTCGATCTTCAGCAGCGGGCGGATGTCGAAGTCCAAACTGGGGCCGACGCAGACGCGGACCATCTCTCCGAGCCGACGAAAGCCATCGCCGAGATGGTTTTCCGAAGGGGGAAGGAAGCGTTGGAAGTCGCGTGCCGACAACGGACCGACTTCGATTTGAACCTTCTGCTGTCGCGACCAGATCCGTTCGCCTAACATCGTGTCGTAGCCGAGCTTGCATTTTTCAACGCCGAGCCGCGATTGCGATTCGGTTTCCAAGTTCAACCAACAACTATCGAACTGTTTCACACGCACCGGCACGCCCAACGCCTGCTTCAATGCCGACTGCAGATTGGCGACGTTCATCGGTCGCTGCGACAACAGGCCGGCCAATCCCAACAGTTCGTCGCGATCGATCGTCCCCTCGCCGCGAGGGTTTTCGTTTTGATCCGCCTTGGCTTCGTCGGATGGCTGCGGTTGCGAGGACGCTGCGGCCGCGTGAGCATTGCGCTCCGCCTGATGTGGTTTCGTTTCGGGTTCGGGAGGCGACAGGCCCGCGATTGCGGAGAGGGCGACGCGAACGATCGTCGGCGACGGCTTTCGCTTCGCCGGTTCAAACTGTTGGCGGCGGATCGCGACGGGGAACCGGTACTTGGCCCACGCGTCGAAGAACAACGAAACCATGCGGTGGTTGAAGTTGTCCAACCAATCGCGGAGCGCGTGGCGGTCGGTATGGCGGCTGGTCGCTTCGATCTGTTGCAAACGCTGGGTGTACGATCGGGGCAGCGTTCCGCTGGGCCCCGTCAGTCCCATGAAGTTGATGCAAACTTGCGGCCGCTGTTGCTGCGCGTCCCAGCGGATCGATTCGATCGACGCGGTCGGAAAGGCTTGCGAATGCGGAACGGTGAATCGCAGCGATTCCTGCGACGGTTGAGCGAATTTTCCGATCGGCGCCGCCGGTTGATCGACTTCGCTGGCAGCCAGTTGTTGCAGCAACAAAACGGCTTCGAAGAAGTCGAACTTCGAGGGTTTACGGAACAGTTCGTGGCCGACCGAACCGACGGGCAAGCGTTCCAGCGGATGAGGCGCTTCGGCGGCGATGCCGGTCGTAAACGAGGCGTCGCCGGCGATCGAGGTGCTATGGGAAACGGAGTCGATCACAGCCGCGGCTCCTCGCCATCGTGCGGCGGAAAGTGGGCCAGCAGTCCGTCGCGTTGACGCGTCTCGACGACCGTCTCTACAAACGAATTGATCCCGCTAGCCAAGCCCAGGAAGCGTTGCAGTACCGATGCAAACAAATAGGCACCGGTGACTTCAAAGTTGTCTTCGTTCAATATGAATGTCAATTGCGATCCCCGAGCGAAACAGCCCTCTTCGGGCGGTCCAACTTGCCGGGTCACGGTCCGGTGCTGCAGATCGATCACGCCGTCGATCATCTGCCGCGCCGCGGCGCCACGGGTGTCGTAGGAGTCGGGATCGGAGAAGTCGTACAGACGCAGGATCTCGCGGAGTGATTGCAATCCGTCGGGCCCTTCCAGGAAGCGATGCCCTAACGAAAGGTGGCTGATCAGGTTCCAATGAGCATGGCGTCGCACCGGAGGACGCAGCGTTGCCGTCGGGTGTTTCAGGCACCGAACCGAACTGATCGGGATCGCCGCGTCGACGTGCCACTTCACCGTGTCGCCTTGCTGCCGCAGCAGCGTCGGCACGTCGCGGTCGGTGCACATCGCCCGCACGGTGACCACTTCGGCTGCCGGTGCGTGCGGATCAAAATGTTCGTCGACAAGTTGCAGATAGACTTCCGATCCGTGATCGCCGGCGGCTTGGCTGTCGCGACGCGCCGCGTGCCAATAACCCGATGCGGCGGGTTGACCATCGCGTCGGCCGAGATCAAAAAATGGACGCCAATGCCGGTCGCCATCGATCCGCGAACTGATCACTTGATCGACGCTGTAGACCTCGCATCCCATCCGCTTCGACGCATCGGGAACGATGCGGTATTCGTGCTGTTGCCGCGAGAACTGGATCGGTTCGCAGATCTTTGGATAGAGGTTGACGACCGGCGTGCAGCCCAATTGGATATGGTCGGTGCGAACCGATCCGCAGATCGTATCGTGCGGTGCGCTCAGGAAAATCCAAACGTCCGCTTCGGGAGAGTGCAGTTGCTCGCTAGCGGTTTGCCAACCGGAGAGGTCGATAAACGAGAACTTCTCGGGAAACGAAAAGAGTTCGGTCAGCAAGCGATATCCGTCGAACGATTGCGCTGGATAGGGGAGCATCGCTTGGTCGCGATCGAAACCGGTCGGCGTGAGAGCGTCGGCGGCGGGGACGCGAATCGCTTCGCCGCCGGGAGCGACAAAGGCGACTTCGATCGCGTCGCGGACGAGGCCTTCGTAGAGGCCGGCGACGACGGGATCGGGCCCGGTCAGATGCAATCGCAGCGATTCCAACGGAAGCGTGTTGATCGGTTTGTTGTGCAGGTTGCGAACGCGAATTCGAATCGCCGAAGCGGTCCCTTGCGGCGCCGCGGGGCCTTCACCCAACGGAGGCTGCAACATTTCGACGCTGCGAATTTCCAGCGGCCACAATTGGGTCGCTTGTGTGGTTGTGTAGCGACACGCTTGGCCGCCGACGGGCGACGTCCGCAGCGGCAGGCCGCGCGGGACGGAGATTCCTTGCGGTGGCAGATTCGCGGGCTCTGCGGCCAGCGAGACGATGGCCATCGAAGGGATCGGCCGCAGGTAGTGCGGGTACAAGATCGACAGCAACGCGTCGGTGACTTCGGGCAGATCGTCGTCCAAGCGTTTGTGGATCCGCGCTCCCAGCAAGGAGACCGATTGGATCAAGCGTTCGACGTGTGGATCGGCGGTTCCAGAGGCGTCCATCCGCAACCGGCCGGCGGCGGCTGGATAACGGACCGCGAACTCGCGCGATTGTTCGGTCTGATAGTTCAGTTCGCGTTCGTAATACTGGAACAGGGTCTGTGTCATTCTGAGTCCTGACCGATGCTGAACTGGCCGCTGGGAACGTGTAGCTTCGATTCGAAAACGATTTGTGGTGAAGTTTCAATCGCCAAACGAGCGACGACGCGAAACTTTAGCTCGCGAAACTTCTCTCCGTTGGCATTTCCTAATTCGATTCGCACATCCGACAACCGCGGCTCGAAGGTATTGATCACGTTCAACAGCGCGGCGGCCAGACAGCGGCGGCCACTGGGCGTGTCCAAAGCGAATGTCGATGGATCGGGGACGCCAAATCCGACGACCGATTCGGCCAGCAGAGGAAAATCGCGGCCGAGTTCGGGCAGCGATTGCTGGGTGTTCAAGAGATCTTCCAAGTCGCGGCGAACCGCGTTGCTGAGCGTGGCGACGTCGTACCACGGTTGGCTGTCGAAGCCGTCGTTGCTCAGATCGGCCAAGCGATCGAAGACCGATGGCAACAGCGAAAGCTTGTTCGTTGGCAGAGTAGAACGCATGGTGGGAAAGCTTGCTGTGAAACGGTTGGGATGGGAAGTTCACCGCAACCCGGCGTGCCTGCGACCGGTGGTCTGCCGGTCGCGGCGAGATCTTGCCGTTGGAAGCGAGAGGTGTGGGCGAGTCGATTCGCAAACGAGCCGACTCACCGCTACCTCCACGCATCACGCGTTGATGCTAGACGCGTTTGTTCTTCTTCAGGTCGTAGCCGCCGGTCTTCGCCGAATTCAGCGAACCGTCAGCTTTTTGTGGGTGGTATTCCCACTTGATCTTGGCGAAGTTCAAAGTGACTTCTTCGACAGGATGTCCTTCGACCCAAGCCCCTTCTTCGATCTCGCCGCTGCCACCGCTGATGTGGCACGAGGAAACGATGATGTCTTCCATCGTGACCTTGTAATATTCCTTCTGGCCGCCACCCGCCTTGCGGCATGTGAACGTAGCGTCCTTGATGTGAGCGCCTTCGGCACACGATTGCATCAACGCAGGCGAAGCGGAGTTCAGGTAGGTGCGGAACTTGAAGTTTTCCATCTTCACCTTGCCAGCACCGCCACCGCCACCTTGGCCGAAGCTGCCGCTTTGTTGTTCAGCCCATTCGAAGTCGATCAGTTCGATTTCGTCTTTGTGCTTATCGTCTTCGGATTCGCCCTTGATGCCATCGATCTTCAAGAAATAGTCAACTGCCATGATTCAGATCCTTAAATGTCGGGATGTTTTTATTTGAATTTGTTTTTGAGCAATCAACGTCGCAGCGCGTGACTGCGACGTGTCATGTCGACCCGATCGGAAT
Organism: Rosistilla oblonga; assembly: GCF_007751715.1. Lineage (NCBI taxonomy): Bacteria > Pseudomonadati > Planctomycetota > Planctomycetia > Pirellulales > Pirellulaceae > Rosistilla > Rosistilla oblonga. Next base: position 2,200,855 of record NZ_CP036292.1, read on the forward strand.
CGGGCCGCGCGACCGATCAACGTCTTAGCCTTGCTTAGGAACTTCGGCGACCAAACGCATCGAAGCACCCAGAGTTTCCATTTGGAAGTGCGGACGCAGGTAAGCGATCGCTTCGTACCAACCTGGACGGCCAGGGATCTCAGCGACTTCGACGCGAGCTTCGCTCAACGGACGCTCTGCCTTGGTCTCTTCGCCGGCGGTGCTTGGATCGCAGACGTAGTTGCTGATCCAATCGTTCAACCACTCTTGGCATTCGGCGCGTTCCATCGACGAACCGATCTTGTCGCGAGCCATGACCTTCAAGTAGTGAGCGAATCGGCTGACGCACATCAGGTAGTTGATCTTCGACGACAGTTCAGCGTTGGCGTTGGCGTCTTCTTCGAAGTAGGTCTTTGGCTTTTGGCAGCTTTGAGCTCCCAAGAAGGCTGCGAAGTCGGTGTTCTTGGCGTGCAACAGTGGCAGGAAGCCAAGGTTCGACAGTTCGAATTCGCGACGATCGGTGATCGCGATTTCGGTTGGGCACTTCATCGCCACGTCGCCGTCGTCGGTTGGGAAGGTGTGGACGGGCAGGTTCTCGACCTTGCCACCACCTTCGACACCGCGGGTTTGAGCGAACCAGCCGTGCTTGGCAAACGCATCGGTGACGCGAGTTGCGTAAGCCCATGCGGAGCTCATCCACAGGTATTGGCTGTGATCGGTGCCATCGACGTGTTCGTTGAAGTCGAACGATTCGACCTTCTTGAAGTCGCCACCGTAAGGCAGACGGCCCAGAACGTTTGGCATCGTCAACGCGACGTAGCGGCTGTCTTCGCTGTCGCGGAAGCTTCGCCATGCAGCGTAGTCGGCACCTTGGAAGATCTTCGCCAGATCGCGAGGTCCGCTGAGGTCGGTGAAGCTGTCCATGTTGAACATGTTTGGATCGGCAGCGGCGACAAACGGCGCGTGTCCGGCAGCGGCAACGTTGCTGATCAAACGCAGCAGGTTGATGTCGTCGGCGGTGCGGCCGAAGTGGTAATCGCCGACCAGCATGCCGTAAGGCTCGCCGCCCAGTTGACCGTATTCTTCTTCGTAGCACTTGCGGAACATCGTGCTTTGGTCGAATTCAACCGCCTTCTCGAGATCCTTTTGCAATTCCGCCTTCTTGACGTTCATGACGCGGATCTTCAGGCTGGTGCCGGTTTCCGAGTTTTGTGTCAGGTAATGCAGTCCGCGCCAGGTGCCTTCCAATTGTTGGAATTCGTCGCAGTGCATGACTTCGGCCAATTGGACCGACAGCTTGTGATCGATCTCGGCGATCCAGCTGGTGATGTTGGTGACGACGTCTTTGTCGACGGTCGCGTTGCCATCGACAACTTTGGCAACAAATTGTTCGATGTAGGTTTGGTTGCGCGAACGTTCGCTGTCGTCCAAGGCGCGTGTTTGGTCCAAGATTTGGTCCATCAGCGACAGTTCCGCTACGGCTGCGCCGCCTTCGGATTCAGTTTGCAGGCTGCTCATAGGAATGCTCCGATAACGTGTTGGTTGTGTATTTTTTGAGTGAATAACGGATCAATGCGGGACTACTCAGCAGGCGTGTCGCTGTTGAGTTCACTTTGCAAGCACTTGGCGGCTTCGCTGTTTTCCAGCACTTCGCTCAGCAGTTCTTCCAGCTTGTCGTTTCCTTCGAGCTTGCCCAGCAAGTTCGAAAGTTGAGTTCGCATGTCGAGCAATTCACGCAGAACAGGAACTTGGCGAGCGACCTGTTCGGGTTCGAAGTCTTCCAGCGAACGGAAGTTCAATGCAACCGACAGTTGCGAGTTGTCATCGGTCAATTTGTTGTCGACGCGAGCTGCGACGCGAGCGTTGCTCTTGGCCAAGACGTCGTCGAAGTTGTCGCGGTCGATCGGAACAAACTTGCGTTCCTTCAAGGGAGCATTGGCGACTTCGGGCTGGCCCGAGAGATCGGCCATCACGCCGACGACCAATGGCAGTTCCTTGGTTTCCAGCGCGCCGCCGGTGTCCACGTCGTAGGTCACTTGGACACGTGGTCGTCGGACTCGGTCCAGTGTGTGTTGTCGACTATCGCTCATCGAATGCCCCCAATTGAGAAAGCTAGGTTAAATGAATGTCCCCACAAACCTCGTCGTGGCGAACATGGATCGGTACGCTAATCGTCAGTCCCTGACGCCTGATCACCGCTGGCGGACAAGCCTAATTCACGGTGAAACATCTCCAGTGTCGATTCTTCGTTGACCAATTGAGCCATCAATTCAGGGAACGGCAGCTGGCCCAAGCGGGCGGCGCGTTGCACCATAAAAGGAATTGGGCTGTGCGGTTCGATCTGTCGCAGAACGTTGGCCGCTTCGGTCAGCTGTTTGTAGGTTTGGGCACGCAGTTGTTGCGTGGTTGCGACGATTGCCGTCGAATCGCTCGTGTCGGTTGTCGCGGGTGTTTGGGCTTGCGGCATGACTGCCTCCTCGGCATCGACGATGTCGCGCGATTCAAATTGTGGTTTCAAGACGCTGTCGAGCCACTGGCGAATGACGTGGAGCGATTCCTCCAGATGGACAAACGATGGAGCGTATTCATCCATCCGATCGACAAGCACCTGATGGAATGATTCCAGTTCGGCGATCGCGCCATCGACCTCTTCCGACAAGAGGCAGGCGTCTTGGACGGTCACCTGGCGGATCGCAGTGGCGATCTCCGCACTCGTTAGATCTTCGCTCTGCCGCGTCGCAGTCATCAGACTGAACTTATGAACGCCCGCGTTTAGAATAGGCAGAGCTCGCAGGACGCTTGGCATCCGCGGCCCACGATTTGGGTCGTCCAACAGATTTTCTAGAGGTGAACAGCGAGCGTCGGGATCGTCTGGGTCCAGTTCCGGTGCCAGCGTGTCCCAAAATTGTTCGACCATTCGTCGCATTAGGATCAGACCGTCGCGAAGTCCGGCGATCCCCCAATGTTGCATCGCGGCCTCGGTCAGATGGCACGCGATGCGTAGGTCTTTGGTTTTCTCGCACAACGCCTCCGTCGCGACCATCGTGATCGCCATCCAATCGACGCAGTCGGGACCACCGTCGGTGTCTTGATCGTCGGGGTTTGCCGAACGAGGTGGGTTTCGCAGTTCGGCCAGTTCGGCTCGCAAGCCGCGAGCATAAGCGCGTCCATCTCCGCTAGGTCGTTCGCTATCGATCGCTTGCAACAGCGCGTCGATGTCGAAGGTTGCGGGGGAGGTAACGTGCATCGCGTCTTCACTTGGAAAGTGTGTTTTGTGTCGGCGTCGCAGCAGTTGGCCGCGATGTCCGGAGAAAGCTAGACCACAAAAGTTGGCGACGCAAAAAGAAAGATTTGCATTTCCCAAATCGTTCGGATTTCCGCATGCCTAGCAAATCGTGAGCACTGGCTCGCTTTGATTAATGCTGTGCTTTTGCCGCAAATTCCTTGTCACTTCACACCTTTCACCGCGGTCGTGACCTAGCTTTCGAAGCACGGAACCCGCTTCTGAAACCGTTGACAAAAATCTAAAAACCATGCGTCCTGAAACCGCCCAACTTGTCGATCCGGTTCTCTCTTTAACATGGCAGCTGCGCGATGCGTTGGCCGCCGGACAGACCGAACGCTTCGCCAGCGGCCGCAGCGAACTTAAAGAGTTGCTGTCGCGGATTCACAACGCGGAACTCGCCGCCGGACACAGTACCAGCAGCGACTACCTGGGCCTCGGTTATCCGTTGGCCTGTTGGATCGATGAGATGATGACCGACGATGCCACCGCCGGTCGGATCTGGAACGAAAACAAGATCGAAGGCGAACTGTTCGGCAGCAACGATCGAGCTTGGATGTTCTGGCGGCAAGCTCAGCTGGCCGAGACGCTCGGCCGCAGCGAAGACCTGGCTGTCTTTTATCTCTGTGTCAGCCTCGGTTTCACCGGCCAACACCGCAACAATCCCGAACAACTGGCCGCCTGGATGCATCAAACCCGACTCGGGTTGGGAATCGTTCCCGAACTGAAGCTTCCCTTCGCGAATGATCTCGCTCCCGCCACCGACGCACCGCCGTTGACCGGCGCCGCGGCATTGCAACGGGCCAGTTATGTCGGCTGGACCGCCGCCGTCGTCCTATTGCCTCTGATGTCCTACCTGGCCGTCACGGCTTGGAACCGGTAATCGCACTGTCCCGCTCCATTCCTACGCCAACCCAGCTCTACATATAATGATCGCACTTCTCAAAAACTTGCTCAGCCAGATCGCGCGGATCGCGGTGTGTGCGTTTGCACCGATCGTTGCCCTTCGCCATGCCAACGACCGCTGGCAGCGCTGGGGTGTGATCGCGATTCACGTGGTCGCCGCCCTCGTGGGCATCGCCGCGCTGGGATACGTTCAATACGCGTTGCAGTTGGACACGCTGGTCCGATCGTCGCTGCCGATGGTTCGCCTGACCTGGCTGCCGTTGGTCGCATGTTTGTTGTACGCGATCGCTTGGTCCGCTTGGTTTGTCGCCCACACGCTGCGGATGCCGGCCGAAAAGCCATTGGGGGGCGGAATCCATTCCGCCTGGCAAGACAGTTTGCATCGCTTCACCGCCGCTGGAATCGATGTCTCCCGCACGCCGCTGTATCTGGTTCTCGGCAGTCCCGCCGGTGGCGTCCGCGACTTTTTCTCCGCCAGTCACACCGATCTCGTCGTCCTGCCGAGTGCGGAAGAATCCGATCAACCGATCCAAGTTTGTGGCAATCGCGACGCGATCTACGTCTGCTGTCGTGAAGCCTCGTTGACCGGAAACTTCACCCGCCGCGCCGCCGCATCGCGTCAAAAGTTACTGGAGACGATGGGCAGCGACGGCGCACCAAGCATCCCTCGCGAACCTGCTCACGTTTGGCAATCCAGCGAAGCAGCCACCGCCACCTCGCAATCGCCCACTTTCGCCGCCAGCGCATACGGCGCGGCGGAACCGTCGTTTGGTGCAGCTTCCGAAACCGGAACCCAAGCCGCCACAGCGACCCTTTCGAGACCCGCTTCTGCCGACGGCATGCCGGTCGATCGGATGAACGAAGCCTTCGACCACATCGAAACGTTGACAGCCGATGACACCGATCGGTCCGCCAAACCAGTGACGATCCTACAACCGCGGACCGCCAAGTTGCCGATGATGCGATTGGAGCAATCCGAGGCGTTGGAATTGCTGGAACGACTGGATGGATTGTGCCGCGAGATCGCTGAAGTTCGCCAACCGTTCTGCCCGATCAATGGCGTCGTTCTGATGCTGCCGCTGGACGCTGCCGACTGCATCGAAACCGCTGACCACGTTGGGATGCGGATCGAACGCGACTTGAACACGATCGCTGCGGCCACGCAGTCGTCGGTCTCGGCCCAGGTGATCTTCTGCGATCTGGAACTCTGCGACGGAGGCCAGGCGTTGTTGGATCGGTTCCCCGAAACGCAGCGTCATCGTCGCCTTGGCGCGATCCTACCCGCTCCGCCCGCCAGCGAACCCGATGCCGGGCCAGCGAGCGTCGATCGAGCGGTCCGTTGGATCTGCGACGAACTGTTCCCACCGTTGGCCTACCGGTTGATGGCTCGCAATCTGCAAGACGCCGCCCAGGATCGGATCTTGCGTCAGGGAAACCACGCCATCCATCGTGTTGTCGACACGATGCGTCAGCGCCGCGATGGCATGTCGCGTCTGCTGCGTCGATCGATCGCAGCAACCGCCGGCAACGTCCGACTTCGCGGTTGTTTTGTCGCCGCCACGGGAGCCGCCGGAGCGACCAAACACGCTTTTGCCGAAGGCGTGATGCCGCAGATCCTGGACATTCAAAACGAAGTTCAATGGTTGCCACAGCGTCGCCAACGCGACCGTTGGCAACGCCGAGCCGCGGCGGCGATCTACGCCAGTGTCGCGATCACCACATGTGCGGTGCTGACCTATCTGTTGGGCTGGCACGCGGCAAACTAATCGCTTGTCGCCGAGCGAATTCCCCTATTAATTCACATCCACTCACGTCACTCTTCCTTCTACGAGACGGTATCCACTATGGCATCGCTGCAACTCAAATCGCTAGTCAACAAACTGAACGATCCCACTCGCCGTTGCCTCGAATCCGCTGCCGGGTTGTGTTTGTCGCGGACCCATTTCCACGTCGAGATCGAACACTGGTTGCTGAAACTGTTGGACGAAGCCGATGGCGACCTGCCGCTGCTGCTGCGTCACTTCGACATCGATATCGCTCGCTTTCAATCGGTCGCCGAAGGGGTGCTCGACAAGATGCGGACCGGCAACGGCCGCGCCCCGGCACTCAGCAACACCACGGTCGAATTGATCAAAGCGGCTTGGATGTTGGCGTCGGTTCAATACGCCGCCCCACAAGTTCGATCGGGGCATCTGTTGGCGGCGATCGTTCGCGACCCGCTGCACTTCGAAATCGGGGCTCCTCTGGTCCGGTTGCTCGACGGAATTTCAGCCGATGCGATCACCGACGCGTTGCCCGTGGTGACCACCGGAAGCGTTGAAGCTCGGGCGTCGCTGCCAACATCGTTTATGCAGTCCGGAAACGATTCGGCCCCCGCAAACGCCGACGGTGCTCCCAGCAAAACGCCAAGCCTGGATCGCTACACCGCCGACGTCACGCAGCAAGCCCGCGATGGCAAGATCGACCCGGTGCTGGGACGCGATGCCGAGATCCGCCAATTGATGGACATCCTGCTGCGTCGCCGGCAGAACAACCCGATCCTGACGGGAGAACCAGGCGTCGGCAAAACCGCCGTCGTCGAAGGCTTTGCATTAAAAGTTGTCACCGGCGACGTTCCCGAAGCGTTGCAGAACATCACGATTCGCTCGTTGGATCTGGGACAGTTGGAAGCGGGGGCGGGAGTCAAAGGGGAATTCGAGAATCGATTGAAATCGATCCTCAACGAAATCCAAGCCAGCCCGACGCCGATCATCTTGATGATCGACGAAGCCCACACGCTGATCGGTGCTGGGGCTCAAGCGGGCGGCGGCGACGCTGCGAACCTGCTGAAACCAGCCCTCGCCCGTGGTGAATTGCGAACGATTGCGGCGACAACTTGGTCGGAGTACAAAAAGTATTTTGAGCAAGACGCGGCGCTGACGCGGCGTTTCCAAGTCGTCAAGGTCGAAGAGCCTTCGTTGGAAGTGGCCAAGGCGATGTTGCGTGGCGTGGCGAACAAGTTGGAACAGCATCACGGCGTGCGAATCCTGGACGATGCGATCGATTCGGCGGTCACGCTCAGCAGTCGATACATCACCGGTCGCCAGTTGCCCGACAAAGCGGTCAGCGTTCTGGACACCGCATGTGCGCGGATCGCGATCAGCCAAAACAGTACACCCGGCGCGATCGAAGACGCCCGTGCTCAATGCGAACGGATCCGTCGACGCAGCGACCGGTTGCGAGACGAACAAAGTTGGGGTGCCGACCACGGTGATCAACTGTCCGAGATGAACAGTCGACTGGAACAGAGCGAAGCCGAACTGGCGGAGCTCGAAGCCCGCTGGCATCAAGAGAAGTTTGCGGTCAAAGAGATCTTGCAGATCAAAGACCAGATCCATCGCAAAAACGTCGAGACAACCGACACGTTGGCTAAGCCGGACGATCGCGTTGCCAAAAACGAATCGGACGATGCATCGTCGCCGCTGGCTGCGATGTCGTTGACCGAATTGCAAGCGGAACTGACGCGATTGGAAGCCGACCTCGACGACACCCAAGGAGAGGAACCGCTGATGTACGTCGACGTCGATTCGCAATCGGTCGCCAGCACGATCTCCGCTTGGACCGGCATTCCACTGGGACGGATGAGCACCGATCAAACCACGGCGGTACTGAATCTGAAGCAGCGGCTGGAAGAATCGGTCGTCGGCCAATCGCACGCACTGGACGAGATCGCTCGTCACATCCGCACCTCGCGAGCCGGATTGGGCGACCCGAACAAACCGATCGGCGTCTTCATGCTGGCTGGAACCTCGGGCGTCGGAAAAACCGAAACCGCTTTGGCGTTGGCCGACACGCTGTACGGCGGCACGCAACAACTGACCACGATCAACATGTCGGAGTTCAAGGAAGAGCATAAGGTTTCGCTGCTGATGGGTTCGCCTCCCGGATACGTCGGCTACGGCGAAGGGGGCGTGCTGACCGAAGCGGTCCGCCGCAAACCCTACTCGGTGATCCTGTTGGACGAACTGGAGAAGGCGCACCCCGGCGTGCAAGATGTCTTCTACCAGGTCTTCGACAAGGGACAGATGAAAGATGGCCAAGGCCGCGACATCGATTTCAAGAACAGCGTTGTGATCATGACGACCAATGCCGGCACCGATTTGATCGCTCAGATGTGCAGCGACGGGCACCAACCGAGCCTGGCGGAATTGAAAGATGCGTTGCACGAAGAGCTGTTGAAAACGTTTAAGCCAGCCTTCTTGGGCCGGATCACCGTGCTCCCCTATTTCCCGTTGGAAACAGACGTTTTGCAGCGGATCGCCACGCTGAAGCTGAACAAAGTCGTTCAGCGGACGCTCGAACACCACAAGGCGGAACTTGTCTTCACCGACGGCTTGATCCTGCAGTTGGCCAAGCAATGCGTTTCGGTCGACACCGGGGCGCGGAAGGTCGACCAGGTGATCGAGCAGAACATTTTGCCGGAGCTATCGGCCGAACTGCTGTCTCGCAATGTCGAAGGCCAACCGGTCGCCCGAGTCGTCGTCGACTGGAACGATCGCGAAGGATTCGTCTACGAATTTGAAGTCGATCAGGAAGAGGTCGCCGCCGCAGAAGTCGAATCCGCGTCGCCAGCCCTGCCGATCGAATCGAATGATTCCGCCGCCTGGATGCCAGCAACCAACGAAGTTTGAGTACCCGAAAACCGATTAACACAACCATTCACCTCCACCAAAGGTTTTGATTATGAATAAGATCATGGGCATCGGGCTGCTTGCGATCATCGTCTATTACGGTTACAGCCACTACTCCAGCGATGGATTGGCGGGAATCACCGGCGGCTATTCCGATGCAGCTTTTGAAAAACAGATCGAAGGCCCGGGCTTGGTCCTGGTGAAGTTTGGAGCTCCGTGGTGTGGTCCCTGCCGGATGATCGATGAGGAACTGGAGCATGTCACCGGGAACGTCGACGTGGTCAAGATCAACATCGACCGCAACCGCGCACTGGCTAGCAAATTCAAGGTCTCCGGGATTCCGCACACCGTGATCTTCCGCGACGGCAAACCGCTGGGGCAGTTCACCGGCTACCGCGACGCCAAAGCGATCTCGTCTTGGGCGCGGCAGTTCGGTTCGGAAGTCGCCCCGGTGCAAAACGCATCGACCGGCGGATCGGCACTGCAACCCAACGGCATCAAAACCAATCCCTACGCGACCTAGACTTTCGACCAGCTGAGCCGGCTGCGTTTTTGCGAGTCGCGTTGACACGGAGGGGGATAATTTTCTAGTGTCGCCGCAGTTTTCCTGCGGAAGGATCAAAGGCCCACGGATGCGGCGAGAAGTCAGGGTAGTTTCGACCGATTTGAATCGCAAGCTTGCGATCGGGCTGGTCGCTGCGCTCTGCTTACTGTGGCTGCCCGGTTGTGCCACGACTAGCTATATCCAAAAACGGAACACGCGCGAGAATCCGCTGACCGCTTCGCTGGCGCTCGTCTCCAATCGCGGGCCCCACGAATCGCAGCGAACCAGCCAATTGCTGGAACGCTACGATCTGACCGACGAATACAAAAAAAATCCCAACGCGGCGTTGCTGTCGCTGTGCACCCAAGACGAACAATCGCAAGAGAGCGAGCGTTTGTATGCGGTTGCCGAATTGGCGTATATCCAAGGGCAGCAGGCCCAGCACGACGGGCAAGCTGTCGAGGCGTTGCACTACTTCCAGCGAGCGCTTGCTAGCAGTTATGCCTATCTGTTTTCACCGACGGTCGCCGACAATCGCAATCCCTACGATCCCCAGTTCCGCGGCGCCTGCGATCTCTACAACCAAGCTCTCGAAGATACGCTGCGGTTGTTGCATGCCGATGGCCAATTGCAGCCGGGGAAGACGTATCAGTTGAGTTCGGGTGACAAGCATTTCACGATCAAGACGCGGCTGGACGACCATTGGGACAAGCAGGACTTTGCCGAGTTCGATCACTTTGAATTCGCTAGCGATTACGAGATCAAAACGCTCAACAACCGCCACACCACGTACGGTTTGGGCGTCCCACTGATCGCGATTCGGAAGCAGGCGAACAACGCCGCACCGATGGAAAAGTATTATCCCGACATGCTCAGCTTTGCCTGCACGGCGCTGCTGCAGTGCAGTTGGAACGGAGAACTGGGGCCCGATGGCAAGCCGGCACCGCAGTGCGAACTGGTTTTCTACAACCCGATGCGGCGGTCTCGCACCGAGTTTGCCGGCCGAACGATTCCGCTGGAAACCGACATCACGACGCCGTTGGCCTACTTCCTGGACAACAAACAGTTCCACGATAAAGACATCGCCACCCTGGGACTGCTGAAACCGACCAAGGTCCAGAACAAACAGGGGCTGTTCATGCTGGAAGCCTACGATCCCAAGCGGATTCCGGTGACGATGGTGCATGGACTGTGGTCGAGCCCGATGACGTGGATGGACATGTTCAACGATTTGCGCAGCTTTCCCGAGGTCCGAGAACGCTACCAATTCTGGTTTTATCTGTATCCGACAGGGCAGCCGTTTTGGATCAGCGCCGTGCAGATGCGGAAGGACATGAAGGATCTGCAGGAGACGATCGACCAGCATTATCACGGCCACGATGCCAATACGATGGAGCAAATGGTGCTGGTCGGGCACAGCATGGGCGGGCTGGTCAGCCGGCTGCAGACGCTCGATAGCGGCAACGATTTCTGGAAGATCGTCAGCGAGAAATCGATCGACGAATTAAATGCCAGCGACGAGGATCAGGCTCGCTTGGCGAGCACGCTCTTCTTCCGTCCCAACCCGTCGGTCAGCCGCGTGATCACGATCGGAACGCCGCACCATGGGAGCGATTATTCCAACAGTACAACACAGTGGCTGGGGCGGCGGTTCATCAAACTGCCCGCCTTCTTGACCAACATCAGCACGCGATTGATCCGCGACAATCCCGATTACTTCCGCGACACCCAATTGCTGACGACCAACACCTCGATCGATTCATTGGCTCCCGATTCGCCGATCTTCCCGGTGATGATGCGAGCCCAGAAGAAGTCGCCGGTGAAGTATCACAACGTTGTCGGATTGGTCTCCAGCAAAAGCCTGATCGGCCGAATCAAGACGGACAGCGATGGCGTCGTGGAGCGCGAGAGCGCCGAACTGCCCGATGCCGTTTCGCAGATCTTTGTCGAAGCCCAGCACACCGAGATTCACACCAAACCGGCGGCGATTTTGGAAGTCCGCCGGATCTTGATGGAACACGCCAAAGAGATCGATTCGCGGGACCGCGTCGCCAGCGTCCCCTATCCAAGAAGCGCTGTCGAACCGGTCAGCGTGACCTTGTCCGATTCGATCGGCCCCGAAGATGCACCACTTGAGATAGCGATACCGCTGGTTCCCGATGGCCAAGAAGAACCGGCGATGATGCGTTAAGTCGCCGCTTCGTGCTCCGAAGCTTCCTCGGCGGGAGTCATCCGATTGCGAAGCTCTTTGCACGCTTCGCTCGGGTTTTGGCACAACGCACAACTCTTCTCGCCCGATTCGTTGGTGACGTTCCCCAGCCCGCCACAACTGCCGCTGATCGGTCGCCGGCCAAACATCACGCCGACCGCCATCCCCAGGCAGACCAACAGAAAGGCAGCCAAAGTGATGCCGACGATCACGGCGACGTGCGAGCCCGATCCCGCTTCGCTAGCGACTTCTGCGGATTGTGCGACGATGCCGATCGAGTTTGCGAGAATATCCATGCCGATCATTATAAAGTGAGCGTAGCTGGGTTGGGAGAAGTTGGATTTGACAGTAGCCAACGGTGGGACCGCTTTCATTCTACCGGCCGGACCTCTTTTTGTCGTGGCGTCCGTATACAGACCGCAGCGGATCGAGGGGCGAGGGTTTCAAATCGGCAGCTCCCTTTGTGGCACTCGCGGGGGCGGATTGCTCGCTTTTGCTGCCGTCTCGGCTTGTCGAAACGGGGCTAGATGTGCGACATTAGCAGCTTTCCCAGCGTGGTTTCTCTTGTGATTGGCAGAAAATAATCGATGAGTTTTCCTGAACACCTGCAGCATCTGATTTGCAACGACGAACCGTTGGCCCCCTACACCTGGCTGCGGATCGGTGGACCAGCCCGCTATTTCGCGGAGCCGACATCGCGCGAGGAACTGATCGATTTGGTTCAGGCGGCGCACGCGGCGGAAATCCCTATCCGAGTGCTCGGCGGCGGATCGAATCTCTTGGTTCGCGAATCGGGGTTCTCGGGGCTCGTGTTGTCCCTCTCGGCAGCTTCGCTGGGAGAGATCCGCGTCGAGGAGACTCAATTGACAGCCGGCGGCGGAGCGCGGTTGTCGCACGTGGTCACGATGGCCGTCGGTAAAGGCCTTGCCGGAATGGGGCACTTGATCGGCATTCCCGGAACCGTGGGTGGAGCTTTGCAGGGGAACGCCAGCGCCGGTGGCAGCGATATCGGGCAGTGCACCGAATCGGTCGAATTGCTATCGCTGGCCGGCGAGATCAGCACTCGCAATCGCGACGAATTGCAGTTTTCGTATCGCCACAGCGATCTGGGCGATTCGATCGTGTTGTCGGCTAGCTTTCAATTGGAAGCGGGCGACCCCATCGAACTTACAAAGCGCATGCAGAAGCTGTGGATCGTGCGACGCAGCGAACGGCCGCGCGACGAGCCGCGAGTGATCACGCCCTTCATCGATCCCGACGGCGCTACGGCTTCGGATTTGATCGAACAGGCCGGGTTGAAGGGAATCCGCCAAGGCGCGGTCAGCTTGGATCCGCTGCGACCCAAATACCTTGTTGCTAGCGACGGTGCTAGCAGCGACGACGTGCTAGCGTTGATCGATATTGTTCGCGACAAGGTTTCTTTGCAGACCGGGATCGACTTGCAAATGAATCTGAAAATCTGGTAGCGTTGGCGATCATCGATCTCAGTGCGCACGGAAATGGCGGATGGGCGGAAAGAAGCATAAACAAGTGAAGTCGACCGCTTCGGATTCTGGCCGTTCGTCCCTCGGTGGCGCCATCGGTGGAATGATCAAGGCACCCGCTGCGCTTGCGTTTCTGTGGCCGGTGCTGTTGGTAACCGGCGGCTACTTGGCGTGGCATCGCTGGGGTGCCGACCAGATCAACCGCAACTACAACTCGTTGCAAATCGAAAAGGTGCAGATCTCTCCGCTGCCTTCGTATATTCGATCCAACGTGATCGAATCGGTTTTTCGAGCTACCGATTTGACGAAGATATCGCTGCTGGATCCGCAAGCGACGGCGCAGATCGCCAACGCGTTTGCCACAAGTCCCTGGATCGACAGCGTGCGTCGTGTCCAGAAGACATCCACCGGCAACGTCGACGTGCACGTCGCCTACCGCCGCCCGGTCGCGATGGTCAAAGTCGTCAGCCGGCATCCGGAGGTCGATGGGATGTCGTTTTTTCCTGTCGACGGTCACAGCGTGCTGCTGCCGACCGATGATTTTTCCCGCGCCGACACGCTCAATTACATCCACATCATCGTGCAGCGCGACACCTATCCGATCAGCGGTGTCGGATCGAAATTTGGTGACACCAAGGTAGCCGATGCGGCGTTGTTGGCGTTGCTGTTGTGCCCGCACCGCGAAACGCTTGGGATCGAAGCGATCACGATCACACAGCGTCCGCCGCACGACGAGAGACCGCAGTTGTTGAACCTGGTTCTGAAGAGCGGAAAACAAATCGTCTGGGGGAGTGCTCCTGGAAAAGAACTCAACAACGAACCCCACGCTTCGGTTAAACTGCAAGCCTTGTTAAACGATTCCAATCGAAGCTTGCACGATCTGCACGTGGCTCAACCGCTGGCAGCCGACCCCGCTCGACGCTAGGCTTGTGCAGCGCGAACGAATCGCTTGTTCGATTGCGCTGAAACATTACTGCGGGAGAAGGTAAAGATGCTTGTACCGGTTCGTATCGCGATCATGTTTGGGGTGGCACTGACGGCGACTTGGGCAGTCGCTCAGGAGACCGACGCTTCCAAAACTTATACCGCCCGCGATTCGTTGAGCGCGTTGGACGATCCCAGCCTCGATGCCGCGGATTGTCTGAAGGGATTCGCCTGGCAGCCGTCCAGCTTCGAGGTCACTGTCGAAACGAGCGACGACGATGCCACGCCGCGGACTGTCCGATTTGCGTCGCCTTTGGATACCGGAAATCCGATCAACGATGTGGTGACGATGAAATGGTATGTTGCCAAGGATCCCGACGGAGCCACGCTGCATCGTCCTGCGGTTTTGGTGGCGCACGAATCGGGATCGGGAATGACGGTCGGCCGCTTGGTTGCCAAGACGCTTTCGCTGTATGGCGTGCACGCTTTTTTGATCCACTTGCCCCACTATGGCGATCGCCGCGATCGATCGATCCGTCCCGAGAATCAAGAGATCGTCAAGGTGATGCGGCAGGCGGTCGTCGATGTCCGCCGCGGCCGCGACGCGATCGCTGTCCTGCCCGATGTCGACGCCGATCATATCGGCCTGCAAGGGACAAGTCTGGGCGGTTTTGTTGCGGCGCTGGCCGGCAGTCTCGATAGCGGTTTCGATAAGGTCTATATCACCTTGGCCGGAGGCGATTTCCACGGCCTGTTGATCAACGGCGAAAAAGATGCGGCCAAGATGCGTCAGCGGTTAGCCGACGCGGGCTACACCGGCGAGAAACTGCGCGAGTTGGTCCAGCAAGTCGAACCGCTGCGAATCGCTCATCGATTGGTTCCCGATCGGACTTGGATGTTCACCGGATCGGAGGACCGCGTGGTACCGTTCGCCAATGCCCAGGCGCTGGCCAAAGCGGCGAAACTGTCCGACGAACATCACGTGATCGTTCCGGCGAATCATTATACCGCGATCCTTTATTTCCCCACGATCATCGATGTGATCGTTCGTCAAAGCTTGCCCGCCGACGCGATTCCGGCGGCGTTAAAATCGGATTCGTAGGCGTCGTACAGCTCTCGCTGCGATCCGCCGCGGCTGTCGAAACACTCGATTGCCAGTTGTCCCCGTCTCCCAATCACAACCCCCAAGTGCTATCCTTACGCTCATGAAACTCGCAAAATTCAAGCAACCCAACGGGCTCGTCGCGGCAGGCATTGTCGAGGGCGATTCGATTCAAGCACTCGATCTTTCGGCTGGCAAATTCGAAGCGTTGTCGGATCTGTTGGACGCCAAAGACATTCCCGCGGCTGTCGATTATCTGCCCAAACGCGACCCGCATGCGTTGGACAGCGTGCAATTGCTGCCACCGATCGACCGTCAGGAAGTTTGGGCGGCGGGCGTTACTTACAAGCGTAGCCAAACGGCGCGGATGGAAGAATCCGAAGCCGCTGCGTCGTGTTATGACCGCGTCTATGTCGCCGATCGTCCCGAGTTGTTCCTCAAAGCGACGCCGCACCGCGTGCGTGGCGACGGCCAGGAATTGCGGATCCGCACCGACGCGACTTGGAACGTTCCGGAGCCCGAGGTGACGCTGGTGCTGAACAGTCGGATGCAGATCGTCGGTTATACGATCGGCAACGACATGAGCTCTCGCGATATCGAAGGCGAAAATCCGCTGTACCTTCCACAAGCCAAAGTCTATGACCAATGTGCCGGTCTAGGGCCGTGGATCACGTTGAGCAGCGACATGCCGCCACGCGAACAGATGACGATCGATCTGAAGATTGAACGCGGCGGCGACGTCGTGTTTGAACAATCGACCGATGCCGCCCAGATGGCACGCGGTTTCGAAGATCTGGCCGGTTGGTTGGGCCGCGACAACAGCTTCCCCAATGGGGCGTTTCTAATGACCGGTACCGGGATCGTTCCCGGCAGCGACTTTACGTTGGCTGCTGGCGATGTGGTCCGAATCTCGATCGCTGGTATCGGCACACTGACCAATTCTATCGTTCAGGGCTAATTCCCGAACGTACGCTTTCCTCTCTCCATCCCCCGCTGCCCGCTCATGCTTTCCAATATTCGAATCTGCGACCTGCAAACCAACATCACTAAACATCCCTATCGCACGCCGATGAAGTTCGGCGGCCGCGTGGTGTCGGGGGTCGATGTGTTAGAGGTTCGCTGCACCGTGGAAACCAAAAGCGGCCGCCGCGCCGAGGGCCTCGGTTCGATGACGATGGGAAATGCTTGGTCCTGGCCAAGCCAAGTCGTTTCGTCCGATCAAACGTTGGCCGCTATCGAAACGCTCGCCCAACGCCACGCCGCCGCAGCGATGGAAGCCAAGGTCGAAGGGCATCCGTTGGAGATCTGTCACACGCTGGCGAAACTGTTGCGGCCGATCGCCGCTGAGGTGACGCAAGAGGCAGGTTTGGAAGAAGCGATGCCGCAGTTGGCGTGCCTGTTGGCCGCCAGCCCGTTGGAAGCTGCGTTGTTCGACGCTCAAGGCAAGGCGTTGGGAACCAGCAGCTATCGGTTGCTTGGGAAAGATTACGTCGGTTCGGATCTGCAGCCTTATCTAGGGAATGACTTCGCCGGGCACTACCTGGATGAATTTGTCAGCCCGCAGCCGCAATCGAGCATGCCGATCTACCATCTGGTCGGGGCCTTGGATCCGTTGACCGACGCCGACGTCGACCAACCGGTCGGCGATGGGCATCCCGAAACCCTTGCCGCTTGGATCGAAGCCGATGGATTGACTCATCTGAAAATCAAGCTGGCTGGCGACGATTTGGACTGGGATATCGACCGCGTCGCTCGCGTCAGTCGCGTCGCCAGCGAGAGTTCCCGCGGGGCGACGACCGATTGGCGGTTCTCGCTCGATTTCAACGAACGCTGTGCAAACCAGCAGTATGTGATCGACATGCTGCAAGGCGTTGCCAAGGTCAGCGACGATGCCAACGGACGGATTCAATACGTCGAACAACCGACGCATCGCGATCTGGCACGCTTCCCCGAAAACACGATGCACGAGGTGACGAAGATGTTGCCCGTCGTGATCGATGAATCGTTGGTCGATCTGGAAAGTCTGCACCTGTCGCGCGAGTTGGGCTACAGCGGTATCGCGCTGAAAGCCTGCAAGGGGCACGCCGAAGCGTTGCTGATGGGAGCCGCGGCGCAGCACTACAAGCTGTTCCTGTGTGTCCAGGATCTCACCTGCATCGGTGCCAACTTCTTGCATTCCGCATCGCTTGCCGCTCACATCCCAACCGTGGCTGCGATCGAAGGAAACGGACGCCAGTACTGCCCTGCTGGAAACGAAGGCTGGGAAAAGAAGTTCCCTGGAATGTTCGAGATCACCGACGGCACCGTCGAAACCGGGCTGCTCAACGGCCCGGGCCTCGGCTACTGATCTTTCAGCCGCAGGGAAAGCAATCGCCGCAAAAAAACAGCCGCTGTATTAGCGGCTGAGGCGGCGTGATGTCGCCGATGCGAGATAGGTCATCGGGCGATTGGGCGGCTGCCAACGCAACCGCCCGGCTTCGAAGACCTGCTGGCGTTATCAGGCTATTCTTTTTTCGCTTTGTCGCCGAAGATCGCTTGGAACTTCTTCACCTTCGGGGCGACGACAAACTGGCAATAGCCTTGGCCAGGATTCTTGTTGAAGTAGTTTTGGTGATAGTCTTCAGCGGGATAAAAGATCTCCGCTTCGCTGATCTCGGTGACCGCCGGTCCGCCGGGGAAGGCGTTCGCTTTGTTCAGTTTGTGCTTGTAGTTTGTGGCAAGCTCTTTCTGTTCGTCGTTGTGATAGAAGATCACGCTGCGATATTGCGTGCCGACATCGTTGCCTTGACGGTTGCGAGTCGTCGGGTCGTGCGTTTTCCAAAAGACTTCTAACAAGGTGTCGAAGCTGACCTTGGCTGGGTCGTAGGTGATCTGGCAGACCTCGGCGTGGCCGGTGCGGCCGGTGCAGATCATCTTATAGGTCGGGTTGGGAACCTTGCCGCCCATGTAGCCCGAGACGATCTTCTCGACTCCTTCGAGTCGTTGGAAGACCGCTTCGACGCACCAGAAGCATCCGGCGCCAAAGGTCGCGATCTTCATCTCGCCAGCCGCGGGCTGCCCCGCAGATTCGCTGCTGCTTTGAGGTTCATCGGCTCGAGCGGCAACCGCCGTCGTCGCGACCAAAACCGCCATCATGATTAAACTACGCATCGTGGGATTGTCTCCATTTAAGTGGTCTTCGAGGCCGACGATCTCACCCCGACTGAACCCTGTATACAGGATGAAGCAGCGTTTCAATTTGAGGTATCAGCCGGCATGCGCTGGTGCCCGGTTGGCCGAGGGAACCGGACGTCAGCGCGTGCCGGCTAATTCGCCTAAGCACAAACAATTAATTGCCCTGACCCTGGATATTATAGCCTTGCGTAAGGCGGAGGCGAAAGATTAGTTGTCCGACAGCGTCTGCAACGCGCGGGTCGCGGTCGGATTATTGGGCTCAATCCCCAGCACAGCCCGGTACCACATCGCAGCAATTTGCGGTTTTTCTGACTCGAACGTCAATTCAGCCAACTCGATTCGAACCTGGACATCTTGTGGATTTTCAAGTGCTTGCAGGTGCAGATCCGCGATTTTGAGAAAGCGTTCTTTGATCTGCGTCGAACGCTCGATCAGCGTTTTCCCCTCTTCGCCGCGTTTGCCCATGATCATCGCCCGCCCCAACAAGAACATCGCTTCGTGATCGGAAGGCTCTTGTGCGAGGGCGCGTTCCAAATGCTGGATCGCAGTTTCGGGCTCGCGCTGCGCCGCCAGCACCCGTCCATATACAAGGTTAGCGATTCGGTTGTCCGGATCGACCTGTAGGGCTCGCTTGCAGGCATCGACCGCGCTATCGGAATCTCCCGCGGTTTCCCAGCACTGGGCGCGGCAGGCCCAAACCTCCGCCGATTCAGGACAGTCGGCGATCGCTTCGATCGCTTCGTCACACTTCCTCAGTTGCCGCAGGGAATCGGCGAGCCGCAGCCGCAATTCGGTCTCGATCGGTGGCGGTGGATTGCGTTGCAAAGCCATCCTCGCATCGACGATCGCCTCGGGATAGTTCTGGTACTCGCCATGGATCCGCGCCGACAGTCGCAGCACACCGAAGTCGGTAAGGTCGGCGTCGGCGGCGATTCGTAGATGTTGGGTCGCCTGACGCATCGCTCCCAGATCATAGTGCAGGATGCCCAACCAGCGATGGGCGCGAGCGAGTCCTGGATTGATGGTGATCGCTTGTTGCAGGCAACCGATCGCATCGCCCCATCGTCCCTGCCCGCGAAACACATCGGCGGCGATCATATAGGATTCGCTCTGCATGATCGGGACTCTAGAGATCTGTTCTGCGATCTGCATCGCCGCATCGTAGTCGCCTCGGTTGGCCAGTATCGCAGCTTCGATCGCATCGCTCAGCACGGCGTAAGTGGGATGGTCCTTCAGTTGCCGTTGCTGGGACTTGGCGAAGTCGAGATTGCCGCTGTCGATCGCGTTCAGTGCGGCTCGATACTGTTTTCCTTCCCGCATCGAATCGATCGGCGATTGACTCTCGATACGCGTCCGCTGCGACACTTCCACCGTCTCTTTGGACAAATCGTCATCCGTTTGCTGCGTCTGCGAAACCGATGGTTGCGAAGAACCGGAACTCGATTCAGGCCGCTGCGGATTCGTTGCCGCAGTGGGATCTGGGCTGCAGCCCGTCAAGACCGCCGAAGCGATGGCGACCAACACCAACACAAGACTCAGGCTTGAGAATCGTGGGGCGGTTAGGGGCGTTGGGCAAGCGGGTTGCCGGTTCCTTCGATCCATGTCACGTGTCTCGAGTCTTGCGGAAAAGGAAAGGTTTCGGTGTGCCCCGAAGACCATCTGACACTGACGTCGATATCGACAGCATCGGGAGGGACTGTCATCAGGATCCGTGGATCGCTTTGCGAAAGGTAGCTGCCGCCGCCGGAACGCGACAGCGCGCCACGCTTGCCGCCGCCGTTCCACTGGATCGTCGCACCGATGGCGTCGCGGTTTGATTGGGTTCCGATCAGTCGAATCACTGCAAAGTTGTCTGCTTCGGGACGATCTGCTTTCAGGATTGCGATCGGTTCGTCCGCGTTGCAGAAGATCAGCTCCATCGCTCCATCGTTGTCCAAATCGCCATACGCCAAACCTCGGCCCACATGCGACTCTTCAAAATAGCCTCCCGCTGCGACCCGTTGATACGTCCCGTCGCCGCGGTTCTCCAGCAGCAAAGCTTCCTGCGGAAAGCTGGAGTGCTGTGAACGGTAGGAGACGTGGCCATTGGCGACGACCAGATCTTGGTCGGAATCGAAATCGAAGTCGATCGCGACGGTGCCGAACCCAACATACAGTCCACCCAACACGGCAAGCCCCGCGGGACGGCTGACATGCGTAAATGCTGCGGAGCCATCGTTGCGATAGAGCGCGAAGAGTTCGCGCTCAAAGTTGGTGACCCACAAATCCAATCGACCATCGTTATCGCTGTCGACAGTGGTGATCCCCATGCTGCCCGTGTTGACTCCTACGTCGTCGCCCGAGACGCCGGCGATGATCGCGGATTCGGACAAAACGCCTTGCCCATCGTTCATGTACAAAAAGTTATCCGTCGTGTCGTTGGCGACGTAGATATCGGTATCGCCATCAAAATCGAGATCGGCCGCCACCGCGCCGAGCCCCTTGCCGCCGGGGATCAAACCCGATGTTTTTGTTGCGTCGCGAAACCGCCCGGTCCCATCGCCTAGCCACAACATGTCGTCGAGCCCACGAAAGTCCTTTGGTGCGCAGACCTCACGGTCGCCCTGGGAGTTCGCAAAGCATTGGGGATGTTCGTCCCAAGACCAGGAAACGTACTGCGGGATATAGAGGTCGAGGATTCCATCGCCGTTGAAGTCGCCGCAGGCGATGCTGGTCGCCCAGGTGACGTCTGGCAGATCGCCAACATCCCGTTGTTCCTGCAGCGTGCCATCTCCCTGGTTTCGGTAGAACTGCAGCCCGCCATATCCGCTGACCACGAGATCGGAGAAACCATCGTTGTCGAAATCAGCGGGAAACAGACCGTGGTTGTAGAAGCGATCAGCCGGTGCGCCGGCTTGGGACGTGATGTCGACGAATCGCAAATCGCCGGTGTTGCGGTAGAGTCGGCAGGCCGCTGCGGTGACCGTTTGGTTTTGCAAACCGCCTCCCCCGGCAAACATTAAATCCATGTTGCCGTCGAGTTCTAAATCGAAGACCGCCACGCCACCGCCAAGCGATTCGAGGATTGCAAACTCCCCAGCATCACGCCCGCTGTGAAACTGAAAATCGATCCCCGTTTGCTCGGTGACGTTCTGAAACGGTAGATCGTCAGTTGTGGGCGAGGCGTTTTCAGCGGAGGTTGGTAACGCGACCGGCGGCGTGGTGGTTGGAGCGGTGAACGTCTCGCCGCGGTTACATCCGCTGCAGCACGCCGCCAGCGCCAAGCCTAAGAACAGCCACAGTCGTTTCGCGTCGAAGTGGATCTGTTGCACTAGACTTCGCCGGCAGGCTGGGAGGTCGATTCGGCGGCGGTAGCGAGACTAACGTCTTTCGCCTTGGCACCAATCGCGTTGGGAAGCAGGCTGGCTAGGCAACCGATCAAGCCAAACCAGATTCCCGACAGTCCAAGGCCTTCGGGAGGGAAGTGGTGCGTGAGCATGTTGGGGAATGGTGCTGCCGCGATCGGCACGATTGCTCCCGCCAGCCCACAGGCCAAAAGGACAGCGATCGCTCCTTGTCCCGCCCGCTTTCCCGAAGCGAGGTAATACGCGATCGCCAGCGGACAACCGAGCGTCAGGCTGACGACAAAATAGAGTAACGTTTCACGCACGATCGGATCGCTGCTGAGCGTCGAAAGAGATCCGGTCGCCAAAGCGGCTCGAAGTGTCCAGCCGATCTGGCCAGCTAAGAACCCAAACGCGAGGCCTGTGAAGATTCCGACGGCGACAAATCGCAGGCGGCTTCGCGTGCCGGCCCCGGCGATCAATAGTGTTGAAACCCCGCCAAGGCTCAACCCGGCAAAGGTCAGTTCGGCGATGCAGGTTCGCCAGAGAGTGATCGGTACCAGCTCTTTCTGTCGTGCTTGCAGCTCGGGGGGGCTGTACATGTCGACCGATCGCAGTTCCGGGGGCAAACGAAATTGAATCGGAGTGAAGTTGACCAGCGTCCAGGCGACTGCGGCGGACAGGAGGGCGGCGATCGACCACCGTGCCACGGCGGAACTGCCCCGAGTGGCCGAACTTTGTTCACAGCTTGCGTTCATGTTGCGGGGGTCCTTTGAAATCGAATTGAGATCTTTCGCGTCCCGCTCAGCCGATGGCCCCGGTTTCCCACAAAATAGTTGAATGGGCAAACCGGAATCGGTAGCTTAGGGTGGTCGGGACGCCGCACCATATGGTGTAGTGTAGCAATTCTGTTCTTTGGTTTCAGGTCGCAGGAGTCTTTTCATGTTTTCTAAGAAACGCGTCGGTTTCACGTTAGTGGAACTACTGGTGGTGATCGCGATCATCGGCATTTTGGTGGGGCTGCTTTTGCCGGCGGTCCAGGCGGCTCGGGAAGCTGCCCGCAGAATGCAATGTGGCAACAACTTGAAGCAGTTGGGATTGGCGGTCCACAACTATGCTGATTCGAATCGGGAGCAGTTCCCGATCGGGACACGGCATGAAGATCCTGCCAACACGCCGGTCGCGGCAGCTTGGTCCGGTGGAGCGCACCGCAAGGGATCGGTCCTCGTCAAGATCCTCCCCTTCGTGGAGCAGGCACCGCTCTACGATCAACTGGACTTTGTCGGCGACATCCACGCTCAGTTGGATGCCTTGGGATACAACGGCACTAGCGGCACAAGGATGGGCGTCTACACCTGCCCTTCCGACGGCACCACAGGCAACACACTCTCTGGAGCCCATCAGTTTTATAACTACGGGAAGAACATGGGCAACCAAGTTATGCCCGGTCAGTTCGGTTGCAACATCTATCCCGATGCTGGCGGGAACCCAGCTGTGTTGGGAGGCAACATGTACGGCAGTGGGACGACAGGGCATGGATCGACAAATACCCAGGCCAACATCTCGGGAGTCTTTTCGCGGTTCAGTTGGGCGGCGAGGTTTGCTGACATAACCGACGGTACTGCTAACACCATTTTGTTTGGTGAGATCATTCCTAGTTGTGGCGACCATCACCGCAGTGGATGGTACAGCACCAATTCGTTGTGGACCGCGACGACTGGACCGATCAACTTCAACACCTGTGGTTGGCAACAGGTTCCCAACAACGCATCGAACTGCAACGACTACCGCGTCTGGCAGACATCGCAAGCGTTTAAGTCGCAGCATCCCGGTGGTGCCCAGTTCGCATTATGCGATGGATCGGTTCGCTTTCTGCCCGAAACGATCGACTACGCAACCTATCAACAGCTAGGTTCGCGAAACGATGGCCAATCGGTGCGGGTTCCTTAAGCTTGCCGCTACCGTTGCGATCACACCGTGGCCCTTCCAAGCCGCGTGTTTGGAAGGGCCAGCGGGCGGTCGCAGATATTCAAACTCTTCGCCTTTTCGTTCTCTAGGTATTTTCAGATCATGACTAATTCGAATGTATTTGCATTCATTGCAATGGGTGTCATTACGCTGGCAGGTTGTAGCCGCGGGAACGGTTTTCCGCCCCCCGTGCCTGTTTCGGGAAGTGTTTCTTATCAGGGGAAGCCAGTCGATGGAGCCTCGATAACCTTTCTGGCCGGCGACGGGGGAGGACGGTCGGCTAGCGGAACTACCGATTCGCAAGGTGCGTTCCAGCTGACGACATTCTCGACGAGCGATGGAGCCTTGCCGGGAGACTACACGGTGACGATCGCCAAGATGGAATCGAAAATCGGTGGCGATATGGATGCCAGCAATCCGGGCGCCGACTACAACCAGATGATGGCTGCTGCGGGATCCAACAATTTGGCGAAGCTTCAGAAAGCAATCTTGCCCGAGAAATACGCCGACGCGACGAAGTCGGGCTTGAAGCGGAGCGTCGTCGATGGGCAAGCCAATGAGTTTGCCTTTGAATTGGGCGATTGATTGCCGCGTCAAAGCGACGTTAATCCGCGGGTTGGCGGCGGAGCGTCGCCACGGGGTGGTGTGGTTTTGCCGCTTAATCGGCAAAACCTTGTTCTTGCGTATCGGTTTCACGCCGTGAACCGAGATTCGGCGGCGGGTGGGGATTACCATAGATGAGGCTTTCTGCTTCGTAATCCCACCCCCGCTGTTGCTCTCTGCTGATGATCTCTCCACTTGCCATCCACCTCGGCTGTCGATCGTTTCGAATTCTCGCCTGCTTGTTCTTCGGCATCGTCGTGGCCGCCCAGTCGACTGTGGCGCGCGAAATTGTGCTGCCCGAGGTGCCAGCGAATTGGCAGACGCTTGCGCAGTCCGATCCCGCGGCGCTGCAGAATCAATTGACCTCGGTCTTAGAGGCGCAGTGGGATGCAGTGGAGATCGACGCCGACGACGATGCGGCGTCGCTACTAGCCAAAGCGGATCAGATCTTTGCACTCAACGCGGCGACGCGGCAACGCATCGATGCGCTCTGGACGTTGAGTGGCCAGATCGGCGCTGCGGCTGATTCGCCCGAGGCTCGTCCGGCGGCTGCGGCTTTCTTAAAGACGATCTCCGCCTGGGTCGATTTCTCTGGACGCCTGCGTTACGCGACGCGCGAACAGACTCGTCAGACGGTGCGGCGTTTGTCGCGTCCCGATGTCGGGCGACTGATCTCTTTGGCGGAGCGTCATCGAGTTGGCATCGTCGCTCCGGCGATTGCATTTGTGTTGGTTCAACCGCCGCCGGGCAGCAGGGCTCGGCCGTTTGATGATGCTACGCGGCGTCAGCTGCTTCGATTGATCCAATCGACTCACGAGATCGATGCCACCGCGTCGCTGTACCAATTTTTGCGTTGGCCCCACACGCCCGATTGGCTGCAACTGCATCTATTGAACACGCTGCGATCGATCGGGATTTCTCAAGCCTCTTTGACCGACAGCGATCGGTTGTCTCCGGCGGAGTTGTTGGACGCGGTCCAGCAGATGCCAACTGAAACGCTTTCGGTCGACGATCGCCAACTGCGGATCGACCTGCTGGCGTGGCTCGCCCGCCTGGCCGACAAGGGAGTCAGTGGCCCGACGTTCCGTTGGGGGCCTGTGGAAATTCAAGCCGGCGATTGGGTCTTGCAACGCAATCCATCGCCCTACAATCGCTTCACCGATCTTTCCCCGGGCTTGTTCACTCACGTTGGGATCGCGGCGGAAGTGACCGACGACGCGGGAGTCCGCCGGATCGTGATCGTCGATCTTCCCGAAACCGGCACCAAAATCGAAGCCGATACCGCCGACGAATTTGTCTCGACCAGTCTGCACTGGATCGTGTTGCGTCATCGCGATCCCAAGTCGGCGGCGGCGATGGGACGCGTGGCGGCGAAACTGGCCGGTCGAACGTCCGAGTTTGATCTGACCTTTAATACCGCGTTGGTTCACGAGCAACGCGGGATCGTCGATCGCCCCGACGAAGCCGTGCGAACCTATTGCGCTGGATTCTTGGCGTTGTGCGCTCAAGAGGCGGGTGTGTCGTGGGAGCAATTATTTCCGCTGGTCGAACGACCGATCAACGACCGCTGCGGCGAGAACTTGAAATCGCTGGGGCTGACGATGACTGAATTCCTCTCTCCCAGCGGCCCGCTGTTTTCGCCCGATATGCAAATCGTCGGCGCCCGGCCACCGATGTACGCTCCCGACAATCAGATCCGCGAAGCTGTCTACGATCAATTCGCCCGCAGGATTTCCGAACGGAAGTTCCAAATGCACGAGACATCGGCGCAGCGGTTGCGGCAACAATTGGCCGAACTGAGCAGCGATTACAGCTGGGTTCGGGCGGCGCTCGCCCAAGTCAACGACGTCAGCCCCGCGATGGATCTGGTCGTTGCCGGACGCGTGGCGACGATCGTCGAGAATTTGGATGCGATCGCCGACAAGCAGTCGGAAGCTTTCAGCGATGCGATGACTTTGGTTAGCGGGCAACGCGTGCCAGCTAAAGCTGCGCCCGAAGAGGCTGCTCGGTTGACGGAGGTCCTGGCGCAACTGAGATCGGATCATCCGCAGTGGTTCGCCGACGCGGCCGCTGGAAAGTTATCCAACCGCCAGCTGCAGCAGCTTTTGACGCGGTTTTATGCCGAACAGGGGCAGGCCTCGGTCGACGCGATGTTTTTTCCGGAATCGCCCGCGCCGCAATAGACGGCGACAACGGCTCGCTTGCCCTGGGATTTCTCAGCTTGGATTGGCGGCGACGCAGCCGCGACGGCGATCCGAATGCCTCAATAACTTTTCAGTGCCACAATGCAGACCCGACGGTTGTCGTCGATTAGAATATTTCCTGTCGATCGATCGCGTATCGATGGCACACCCTTCCCCGCCTCGCTTCCTCAGCACACTCAAACGCTATGAACAGACGCTTTGCTCGTGCAATCTGCACGTTGGTTTTGACCTATCCATGCATTTCGGGGCTCACCGCGTTGGGACAGCTGCCCGTTGCTGATCTGCCCGAGGACCGCGAGGTCAAATACAGCACCGACATCTATCCGGTCTTAAAAAAGAACTGCGTCGCCTGCCATAACGCCAGTCGCGACGAGAGCGGTGTGAATCTGGAATCGGTCGAGAAGATGTTGGCCAGCGACAGCGACGAGCTGTTGGTCGCGGGGAAGTCGGACACCAGTCGATTGTTTGTCCTAGCTGCTCACATCGATGAACCGATCATGCCGCCGGAAGACAACGAAGTCGGCGCGGCGCCGCTGAGTCCGATGGAGTTGGCGTTGCTGAAGCGTTGGATCGATCAAGGTGCCAAGGTCGACGTCGCCAATCCGGGGATGGTGAAATACGAATGGCAGGCGTTGCCCGCCCATCTGCGTACCGTCTACGCATCGACGATGTCGGGCGACGGGCGTCTGGCCGCAGCCAGCTTTGGAAATCAAATCCGCGTGTTTGGAAAAAGCTCGTCGGCGCCGATCGCTGAATTGTCGAGCGTCGACGAAGCGGGCAAGCCGACGCCGCCGCACCTCGATTTCGTTCAAGATCTCGCCTTTTCGCCAGTCGACAATCGGTTGGTCTCGGCCGGTTTCCGAAACGTTAAAACCTGGACCCTCAACCCTCCGCAATCGATCGAGTTGCCAAGCATCGATCCGGCAACAAGCATGTCGCTGGCGATCGATCGCACTGGAAATCACGTTGCCAACTTTACCAAGCAGGGGGACGTGCAAGTCGCTGCGATTGGAGCCGATGGGTGGCAGTGGACTCAAAAGATCGCATTGCCCGAGGCGTTTGCTGGCGATGCGGCTCCCGCGGTTGTCACAGCGGTCTCCGCCGACGGTAAGACCGCTGCGATCGCTTGGCAGCAAGAACTGCGAATCGTGAAGTCCGACGCGGCGGAAGCTGTCGCGTTGACCTCCGAAAAACCGATCGCTTCGATCGTCTGGGATCGCAACGGCCGTCTGGTCACCGGCGACGAGAGTGGTGGCGTGACGTTCTGGGTTGCCGAGGGAGAATCGTTCAAGCCGGTCAACGAATCGATGGGAGACAAGCCGGTATTGCATCTTGTTGTGCCGGGCGAAGGAGCGGCAGTTCTGATGGCGGTCGACGCGGCGGGAAAGATCGCCGCGTGGCATGCTGCGGAGACAAAGATCAAAGAGACGAAACAATTGCCGGCGGCGGCGAAGTTTCTTTCGCCAACGCGCGACGGCGCGGGGCTGTGGACGACGCTCGATTCGGGAGTCTTTGGTCTGTTTGACATCGCGTCGGGCAAGCTGGCGGAATCGCCGAAGTTCGATCCGGTCCAGGCTGAAGCGTATGCTCAAGCCAATTGGGATGTCTTGGTTGGCGAGCGATTGGTCGCCGCGACGGAAGCGGAATTGAAGACCGCGCAGACCAACGAGACAGCGGAAAAAACAAACCTCACGAATTCCGAAGCCGATGTGGCGGCCAAGGCGAAGGCTCGCGATGAAGCCAAGAAGCCGGCTGAGGATACGAAAAAAGCGGCCGACGCGGCGAAGGCAGCTCTGGCAGCCGAGCAGGCCAAACAGAAAGCGATGATGGAGAAGCGTGTCGCTTTGGCGGCGAAGATCAAGCAGTTGGATGACGCAGCGCCGGCGATGGTTAAAGAAAAAGAGACGGTCGCAGCGGCTGCAGCCGAGGTCGCGACGAAGATGACCGCGATGCAAGCGGAGATCGCGGCGGTCGAGGCTGAGATGAAAAAGAAGCTCGACGAAATGAAGGCTGCTGCGGCGGCGATTGCAAAGCAGAAAGCGGATCAAGAAGCCAAAGTCGCTGCGATCGCGGCCAAGATCGCCGCCGAAGCGGCTGCCAAAACCGCAGCGGCTGCGGAATTGAAGGCGATCCCCGACGATGCCGCTCTGGCTGCTGCGGTCAAGAAAGCTGCAGATGCCGCGGACAAAGCTCAGAAGGATGCTGCGGCGAAAGCCGAGGCTTTGAAGAAGGCCGAGACAGCGGTCTCGCTGTCCGAAGAGTCCAAATCGCGAGCGGCCAAGCGTGCCGCGGAGTCGACTGAAGAAGTCGCTTCGCAAACCAAACTGGTTGCGGAGGCGAAGGCCGAGCAGGAAGAACGCAAGAAACAGTCCGAGGCGGCGAAGGGAGCTCAGGATCAATCGCTGGCCGCCGACAAGGCACTCGCCGTTTTGAATGACGGCAAGTTCCTGGTGACTCAGTCGAGTGCGTCGGGACAGTGGAATCTATGGACCGCAGCGGGAGATTGGATCGCAGCGTTGGACAAGGGGGGCGAGATGGTCGCCGCCGGATCGCAGAGCGTCTTGATTCGCGGCGACAACGGAAAAGTCAAAGCCTATCGATTGCCGGCGAACCTGTGGGGCCAAGAGCGGATGATCGGTTCGCCGACCGGCGAGAGTCCGTTTTCGGACCGCGTGTTGACCGTCGACATCGATCCGACCGGCAAGTGGTTGGTGACTGGCGGCGGCGAACCATCGCGAAGCGGCGAGGTGCAGATCTGGAATCTCGCCGACGGATCGCTGGTTCGCACGTTTGAGAATCCGCATACCGACACCGTGCTGTGCGCCCGCTTCTCTCCCGATGGCAAGACCTTGGCGACCAGCAGTTCGGATCGAATGATCAAACTGTGGGATATCGAGACAGGCAAGTTACTGAAGACGCTCGAAGGTCACACCCATCACGTCAACTCGATCGCTTGGAACGTCAACAACCGACAACTCTCCAGCGCATCGGCCGATGCAACCGTCAAAATCTGGGACGTGTCGACGGGCCAGGCGAAGCGAACGATCGGCGGACTGTCGGGCGAACTGACCCGATTGGTCTACGTGGGACGCGATGACCGCGTCGGTTTTGTCAGCGGCGACAACCACTTCCGCGTCTATCGCACCGACAACGGCGGCCGCGAAACAAACGCCAAGGTTGCCGAAGGCTATCTGTACGCGTTGGCCTCCAACCGCGAAGGGACACTGTTTGTTCTGGGGGGAGCCGACGGGAATGCCAAGATCGTCGACAAAGCGGGAAAAGAGACGCAGAAGTACGAATGATCGCCGCGTTATAGGTAAACGCAACGGCAGTTCCCATCTCGGGTTCTGCCTACAGGTACGACGCCGGCGATCGCTAGAACTTTCGCGTGACGGAGATTCGTTTCCGCGGGATGTCGATTTCGAGGACTTTGACCTTCACCACGTCGCCGACCGACACGACATCGCTGGGGTCTTCGACGTAGGTGTCCGATAGCTGGGAGATATGGATCAGGCCGTCTTGATGGACGCCGATATCGATGAAGGCGCCGAAGTGGGTGACGTTGGTGATCACTCCTTCGAGAACCAATCCCGGCTTGAGGTCCTCGATGTCGTTGACGGTATCGTCGAACTGAGCGACTTTAAATTCGCTGCGTGGATCGCGGCCCGGTTTACCCAGTTCGCTGATGATGTCGGCGATCGTGGGGATGCCCACTTTGTCGTCGACAAACTCTTCGGGCTTCAGTTTTTGGCTGAGCGTCGCGTTGCCGACTAGCGTTTTCGGATCGGCTCCCAATCGCTTCGCCATCCGGTCGACGATCGGGTAGCTCTCGGGATGCACTGCCGAATTATCGAGCGGCTGTTTGCCATCGCGAATCCGCAAGAATCCGGCAGCTTGTTCAAACGCCTTCTTCCCCAGTTTCGGGACTTTGGTCAATTGCTTGCGATCGGTGAAGCGACCGTTGGCGTTGCGATATTCGACGATGTTCTCGGCCAATTTGGGACCGATCCCGGCGACGTGCGACAGCAGCGGGACGCTGGCCATATTTAAGTCGACGCCAACGTTATTGACGCACGATTCGACGACGCGGTCCAAACACTTTCGCAGCTGCGATTGATTGACGTCGTGTTGGTATTGGCCGACGCCGATCGATTTGGGATCGGTCTTGACCAATTCGGCCAGCGGATCCTGCAACCGCCGAGCGATGCAGATCGCGCCGCGGACGGTGATGTCGAGGTCGGGGAACTCCTTGCCCGCCAATTCGCTCGCTGAATAGATCGAGGCGCCCGATTCGCTGACCATGACCTTTGTCACCGCCAGTTTATGTTTTTTGATCAGGTCGCCGACAAACGCATCGGTCTCGCGCGACGCCGTGCCGTTGCCGATCGCGATTAATTCGACGTTAAGTTTCTGGATCAGTTTCAGCAGCGTTGCCCCAGCGCCGGCCAGGTCGCTCTTGGGAGGCGTGGGGTAGATCGTCGTGTTCGTCAGGAACTTGCCCGTTCCGTCGACAACAGCGACTTTGCATCCGGTGCGGAAGCCGGGGTCGATGCCGATCGTCACGCGAGGGCCAGCGGGAGGCGACATCAACAGTTCGTGAAGGTTCTTGCCAAAGACGGCGATCGCTTCTTCATCGGCTTGTTGTTTCAGCGTTTGCAGAACGCTCGATTCGGTGGCGGGCATCAGCAGACGTTGGTAACAATCGTCGACAGTCGCCAGCAGCTCTTTTTGAAACGGCGATTGGCGGCCCGGAACCAGTTTGGGTTTCAGGTCGCGCAGCAGATGGTCGTCGTCCAGTTCGACTCCGATCCGCAGAACGCCTTCGGAATCGCCTCGCATCATCGCCAGCAGTCGGTGCGAGGGGATCTTCTTGGCCGGTTCACGGTGGTCGGTGTATTGTTCGAACTTGTCGGCCTGGTCCTTTTTGCCGCGGCGAACCTGCGACGTGATTCGCCCGGTTGCAAACGCCTGCTTGGTCATCCAGGTGCGGGTCTCGGCGTTTTCGGACCACTGTTCGGCGACGATATCCAACGCCCCTTGCAGTGCGGCTTCGCGATCGGGGACCTCGAGTTCCGCGTTGACAAACTCCGCGAGGATTTCGTCTTTGGACTTCTTCGATGCCGAGGGATCGAGCAGCAGATCGGCCAGCGGTTGCAAGCCCTTCTGTCTGGCAACGGTCGCTCGCGTGCGACGCTTTGGTTTGTAGGGAAGGTAGAGGATTTCGAGCGTTTGCAGGTCGGTGCACGATTCGATTTGCCGACGCAGCACGGCGGTCAGTTTTCCCTGTTCATCGATCGTCTTGAGCACCGTCGCTTTCCGCGACGCCAACGCCATCGCTTTTTCCAAAGCGTCTTCGATCGCTCGCAGCGCGATTTCGTCCAGCCCGCCGGTCGCCTCTTTGCGGTACCGAGCGATAAATGGGATCGTATTGCCTTCGTCCAACAGGTCGACCGCCGCTTCGATCTGCCGAGGGGGAACGTTCAACTCCGCAGCGATTGCCTGAATCGTTTGCTTGCGATCAAATGCCACTTCGTTTTTTGCTGCCATTCGGAATATCGTTCGATGAAGGATGCGGAGGCAAATTATGGATGACTGGCCTGGAAGGAACACCGTATCGGTTACTATACGCCTGATGCGTACGATAGTCGCCTCTTTCCCAACCCCACGAGACGGAACCGGACGGTCCGGGTTGCGTGGAAATGGTCAAAATGCGTTGGGTGGGGTGAGTGCCCGTCAAGTCAAAGTCTGATATATTCTCATCTCATTAATTGCGTCAAGCACAGTCTGCTGTTTGGTGTGCATTCGAGCTGAGCCTTTTGGTTTTGGAGACACAATGCGTAATACAATTGCGCTGATTTTAGGTGGTGGCCGCGGAACACGTCTATTTCCGCTTACCAAGATTCGTGCGAAACCCGCCGTTCCCTTGGCTGCGAAGTACCGCCTGATCGACATCCCGATCAGCAACTGCATCAGCAGTGGCGTGAACAAAATTTATTGCCTGACACAGTTCTTGTCGGTCAGTCTGCACCGTCATATTCGGCAGACTTATTCGTTCGATAACTTCAACGGCGGTTTCGTCGAGTTGTTGGCGGCACAGCAGACCGAGGGCTCTGGAGAGGACTGGTATGAGGGCACCGCCGACGCGGTCCGCAAGAACCTCAGCTACATCCAACAGGACTTCGTCGAGCATGTGTTGATCCTGTCGGGCGATCAATTGTATCGCATGGATTACGGCGACATGATGAAGACGCACATCGAATCGGGAGCCGACGTGACGATCGCGGGTATTCCGGTTTCCCGCGACGAAGCGCACGCTTTGGGAGTGATGCGTGTCGACGATTCGGGCCGTGTTGTCGGGTTCCTTGAGAAACCGCAGACGCCCGAAGAGATCGATATGGTCAAGATGGATCCGGCGTGGCTCGACAAACAAGGCATTCCCAGCCATGGCCGCGATTGCGTTGCCAGTATGGGCTTGTACATCTTCAATCGCGACACGCTTGTCGATTTCCTGCAAAAGACGCAGTACCAGGATTTTGGTCGCGAAGTCTTCCCTGCCGCGATTCGATCGCGGAAGGTGCAGTTGCACTTGTTCGATGGGTACTGGGAAGACATCGGTACGATCAAGGCGTTTTACGAGTGCAATCTGAGTTTGGCTCAGCGTACCCCGCCTTATAACTTTAACGATTCGGAGTCGCCGGTTTACAGCCGCCCTCGTTTCTTGCCGCCAACCTTCATGGAAGGCGCTCAAGTGACGGGCAGTCTGATCGCCGACGGTTGCCGCATCGAAAAAGGTGCTGTGATCGAAAACAGTGTCGTTGGTTTGCGTTGTATTATCGGTGAAGGCGTTGTCATTAAAGACAGCATCATCATGGGTGCCGACGATTACGAGAGCTCCACTCGCCAACAAACCGCCGCCGCTCAGGGCAAACCGCCCGTCGGAATCGGTGCTGGCAGCGTGGTCCAAGGCGCGATCCTGGACAAAAATTGCCGCGTCGGCAAAAACGTACGGATCGTCAATGATTCGAACGTCCAAGAGAGCGACACGCACGAAGAGTGCCCGGTCCGCGACGGGATTCCGATCGTCTGCAAAAACGCATCGCTCCCCGACGGTTGGAAGCTATCGTAAAGAGTCTGCGACGATGTCTTTGATTGAGCAACTGTTAGCCAATGCAGTCGAACACCCCACTGCCTTGGCTTGGATCGACGTGCTCGATCACGCATCGACCCGCTACCACAGCTGGTCGGACATCGGCATTCAAACACTCCAGGCCGCCGAGCGTATGGCGGCCTGGGGAATCTCCCCCGGCCAGCATGTCGCGATCCTGTGCGACAACAGCCGCCAGTTGGTCGTCCTGCTGGGAGCACTGCGGTTAGTCGGTCTCTATTCCGACGCCGATCATCCGCCACGCAGCGCCGTCGACATCGTGATCGATGTGCGGTTGCCCGATTCTCATGTCGCGCGGTTGATTGAACATTGCGACGCTCGGTTTGTCTTGATCGGCTCGACGCATTGCGACAGGTCGATCCCCATGCCCACCGATTGCCGCGCGATCGCCGTCGATACGATCTGTTCCCCGCAGCATGCCACTGCGGCAGACGCCGCGACGCTTCAGCTCGCCGGCGACTGGGCGGCCAATCTCGACCCGACACAGACCGAAGCGATCATGTACACGTCGGGAACAACCGCCGATCCCAAAGGCGTTGTTCTGTCGCACGGCAACCTCGCCAGCAACGCCGCTGGAAAACTAGCCGCCGTGCCGCAGCAACCCGACGACCGGCGGCTGACCCTGCTGCCGATCTCCCATGCCTATGCCCGCACCTGCGACGTGGGGACTTGGATTCTCAGCCGATCGGTGCTCGCTGCCGACAACGGTTACCGGGGGCTTTTGCGTTTGGCGCCGGTGGTTCGGCCGACCGCGATGAACGTGGTTCCGCACCTTGCCGAAAAGATCGCTCACGTCGCTCGAGCTGCCGAAACGCCTCAGCAAGG
Source organism: Rosistilla oblonga (assembly GCF_007751715.1). Classification (NCBI taxonomy): domain Bacteria; kingdom Pseudomonadati; phylum Planctomycetota; class Planctomycetia; order Pirellulales; family Pirellulaceae; genus Rosistilla; species Rosistilla oblonga. The sequence goes on from NZ_CP036292.1 coordinate 2,235,218, forward strand.
ACTCGCTAGTCTTGGACTGGATCGGTTGCGGCTGTTGGGATGTGGCGGCGCCGCGATGCCCGCGGGAACGTTTAAGGACTACAGCGACTGGGGAATCACTGTCATTCAAGGTTACGGCCTGACCGAATCCTCCCCCGTGATCTGCTCTGCGACTCCCCAGGATGCCGCCCCCGGCGTGGTCGGTCGCCCAGTAGCTGGCGTCCAACTGAAGCTGGACGCTCGGGGGCAGATCCTCTGCCGCGGCACGGGGCTCGCAAAAACTTATTACAAGCAAGACGCTGCGATGGCCGCGCGGATGGATGATGGTTGGTTGCAGACCGGCGACTTGGGACGCCTGGACGCGGAGGGACGCTTGCAGGTCCTCGGGCGGATCGACGACCTGATCGTGCTCAGTACGGGGCGGAAGGTGATGCCAGCGGAGATCGAATCGCGGATCTGCCAATTGCCTGGGATCACGCATGCGATCGTTTCGGGAAATGGCCAGCCGGTTTTGACCGCCTGGATCGCAACCGAGCCCGCTCCGTTGACCGAGGCCGATGCGGCTCGGTGGCTGGGAAAAATCGCCGACCGATTGAGCGATCTGCCGACGCATGCGATCCCACGCGTCGTCCGAGCGATCGACGTTCCGTTGGCGGTGGAGCGCGGAACGTTGACGGCCAAGGGGACCGTTCGACGCAGCGTCGTGATGTCGCAGTTGGAACCCGTGTAGAGTCAAATCCGATGGAGCCTGTCATTTCAACTGCCGCAACCGATTCGTCGACGACCGAACTTGCAACGACTCGCCTGCCCGTAGGACGGCGGTTGTGGGAGGTGTCGCTATTGATGTTGTTGTTTTTTGTGCACGCGGGAGACCCGCCGCCGGGAATCAACGAAGCGCATTATTTGACGAAAGCGAAGAACTTCTGGGATCCCGCTTGGTGTGCTGGTGACATGTTTGTCACGTCGGGCAAAGCCCATCTGATGTTCTACCTGACCGTGGGATGGTTGACGAAGTTCACGTCGCTGTCAGCCACCGCTTGGATCGGCCGGATCCTCGGTTGGACGATGATCGCGTGGGCGTTGCAGCGGTTGTCGTGGTCGATCGCTCCGGTGCGGTACGCGAGTTTGCTGGTCGGATTGGTTTGGATCGTCGGCATCGAACAAGCGGATCTGGCCGGCGAGTGGGTGATCGGGGGGATCGAGGCGAAGGTCTTTGCCTACGGATTTGTGCTGTTTGCGATGGAGGCGATGGTTCGCCAGCGATGGTGGATGGTTTGGCCGTTGTTGGGGGCTGCCAGCGCGTTCCACGTGTTGGTCGGCGGATGGTCGGTCGTCGCGGCGATGGTTGCGTTGTTGGCGACGCGGCCGTGGACGTTTGCCGAAGTCCGACGCCAGGCGATTCCGCTGGTGATCGGTGGCGCGATCGCGATGTTAGGCGTGGCGCCTGGGATGGCGACGATGCAAGGCGTCGATCCAGCCGATGCGAAGCAGGCGGCGTCGATCTACACCTATCAACGGATCTCGCATCATCTGTACCCAGCCAGCTTCGCCCCGCGGCGCTACATCGGTCATCTGTTGCTGATCGCCGCCACGATTGGACTGGCTTGGCCGCTGCGACGCGATCCGGTACTGCGACCTTTGTTATGGTTCGCTGTCGGTGCGGTTTCGATCGCGGTGGCGGGAATGTTTGTCGCGATGTTGCCCGCGGTCGCTCCCGATCTGGCGGCCAGTCTGCTTCGCTACTATTGGTTCCGATTGACCGATTCGATTGTTCCGCTGACCGCTGGCTTGTGTCTGGCGGCAGCGTTGGCGAGGCCCCAGGTTTCTCGAGCGGTCGCGATCCGAACCGGGTTTGTGGCGGTCGTCTGTATGCTGGTCTTCAGCAGCATGTTTTTGGATCGCCAGCGGGCGGTGATGCCCGATGCGTGTCGGCAGTCGTTGATCAGCTTCGACGTCCACCGGTCGCCAGAGTATCAAATGCGGATCTATGCCGATTGGCGTAAGGTCTGCGATTGGGTGCGGGACAACACGCCGCCGGAGGCTGTTTTTCTGAGCCCACGCCATCAACAGACCTTCAAATGGTTTGCCGAGCGAGCCGAAGTGGTAAATTGGAAGGACGTCCCTCAAGACGCCCCGAGCTTGCTCGAATGGAAGCGGCGGATGGCAGAGATCTTTCCGCGGCGATTGGGTGGCGCACGGGTAACGATCCGTTACGACCAGCTGAGAGAATTCCGCGAGCGATACAAGACTGAATATATGATCGTCGATCGTCGGTTGAGTCCCGGGAATCTGCCGCTGGTGATGATCTATCCGACGGGCAACGAAGAGAACGCGACCTACCGAATCTACCGATTGCCCGAGGTGGTGGAATCGCCATGACCATCGCGGCGGTATCGTCGGCTGGGAATCGCGAGCCGATGTATTTGCTACTTTGCTGATCAATCAGATCTGCTACACTGCCAATCAAAGCCCACCCTATTCCCCGCTATTACCCCCGCCTTGGGAGACTCCGTTTTGCACCGTTTGTATATCACCCCCGCGTTTCTTTTGATTCTGGCCCTGACTGGGTGCAACACGAAACCCGCGGCAGATCCTGCGGGTGCCGAGCCCGATGCGGCGGCGAGCGCTGCGGCTGATGCGAAGCCCGCGCCGACGGTCAGCGACGATGCCGAAGCGGTTGCGGCGATTATGAACGTGACCGAAAAGGTACGCCGCGATGGCGATGGTTTGATCATCGAAGTCGATTATCGTGGCACGTCGGTCGCCGACGCCGATCTGGCTCCGCTGACCAAGCTGCCGCGACTGCGTTCGGTGCTGCTGCTTGGAACGCCGATCACCGGTGAAGCTTTGACGACGTTGGCGCAGATCGAATCGTTGGAGAACCTGGATCTCCGCGATACAGCGGTCGACGATTCCAGTTTGGAACATTTGGTCGGACACAAGCGACTCAAAGCTCTGCGACTGTCGGGCAAGAGCGGCGATTGTTCGGTCGGCGACGACGGGATGGCTCACGTCGCTCAGATCCCGAACCTGAAGGTCCTGGCACTCGACTTCTTGTGGGTCAGTGAAGATGGGCTCGACGCGTTGGCTCCGCTGCAACAACTGCAGGAGATCTACCTCGCCGAAACGACGATCGGCAACGAAGCGATCGCCAAACTGGCTCAATTCCCTCAGCTGAAGAAGGTTCGTTTGGCCCGCAACCAGATCGATGCCTCTGGATTGGCTGACATGCCAAAACTGACCAACCTGGAAGAACTCGACCTCAGCGAATGTTCGCAGATCTTGGACGACGCAATGCCGCCGCTGGGCCAATTGACCAAGCTCAAGAAGCTGAACCTGTGGCGTGTGAACCTGACCGACGCGGGGATCGAACCGCTCAATACGCTCGTGAATATGGAATGGTTGAATTTGGACAACACGCGTTTGACCGACGCGGGGATGCCACATTTGAGCGGGATGTCGAAGCTGTTGTTCCTGCATCTCGGATCGACTTTAATCACCGATGCGGGGCTGGAACCGTTGAAGAATCTTAAGTCGCTCGAAGACTTGAAGGTCACCCGGACCGCGGTCACTCAGGAGGGCGTCGACGCTCTCAAGCCGTCGCTTCCCAACACCGATATCCAGCTGCGATATCTGGGCGACGAATAAGCCCACCGGAGAGCGGTGCCGCGAAGCCTGTTAAGGTTCGCAAGATGCAGGGGGGCCTTGCGCTTTTACTAGCACGAAGCGCAAGCGAGTGACATCACGGCCGTCGAATCGAATCACTCGCTTGCGCTTCGTGCTAGTATTGCCACCGCACTAAAACACTCCAACGTTATCCCCAAATTCGATTAACCGCGTGCCCAGCGGGCCGCGCGCTGGAGGCCTGGACGCCCGGGCGTTGCCAATCGGAAGATAAGTCCGTGTCGGGACCAATGCTGTTCGCTTTTACTAGCACGAAGCGCCAGCGAGTGACATCACGGCCATCGAATCGAATCGAATCGAATCGAATCGAATCACTCGCTTGCGCTTCGTGCTAGTATTGCCACCGCACTAAAACACTCCAACGTTATCCCCAAATTCGTTTAACCGCGTGCCCAGCGGGCCGCGCGCTGGAGGCCTGGACGCCCGGGCGTTGCCAATCGGAAGATAAGACCGTGTCGGGACCAATGCTGTTCGCTTTTACTAGCACGAAGCGCCAGCGAGTGACATCACGGCCGTCGAATCACTCGCTTGCGCTTCGTGCTAGTATTGCCACTGTAATAAAACGCTCCAACGTCATCGCTGAAATTCGTTTAACCGCGTGCCCAGCGGGCCGCGCGCTGGAGGCCTGGACGCCCGGGCGTTGCCAATCGGAAGATAAGACCGTGTCGGGACCAATGCTGTTCGCTTTTACTAGCACGAAGCGCCAGCGAGTGACATTACGGCCGTCGAATCGAAGCGAATCACTCGCTTGCGCTTCGTGCTAGTATTGCCACTATAATAAAACGCTCCAACGTCATCGCTGAAATTCGTTTAACCGCGTGCCCAGCGGGCCGCGCGCTGGAGGCCTGGACGCCCGGGCGTTGCCAATCGGAAGATAAGACCGTGTCGGGACCAATGCTGTTCGCTTTTACTAGCACGAAGCGCCAGCGAGTGACATCACGGCCGTCGAATCGAAGCGAATCACTCGCTTGCGCTTCGTGCTAGTATTGCCACTGTAATAAAACGCTCCAACGTCATCGCTGAAATTCGTTTAACCGCGTGCCCAGCGGGCCGCGCGCTGGAGGTTGGTGTCAGGCATGACTTTTTTTCGAGGGAGTCCTGAGGCGATGGCTACTTTCGCAGGCGGAAACCTGAAAAGCTTGAATCAAGGCAATCCGCTGAAAGTGTTTGCCCTGAATGGTTTGCGGCTACCAAGCGATCAATGCGATTGCAAATCTCCGACTACCTTTCGGTGAGCGGAGACTCGTTTTCCGGACTGTCTATTCATCGTTAGAATGGCCGTCGATGCATGGTACCCGAGCGGCGCGGTATTTGTGCCGCCAACACCCTATCAGCCAATTTCACTTATGAACCACATCCGGCTTAAGCCGAAGGATAGCGTTGTGCACCGAGTTTTCTCCTGGGTTTGGGTACTGACCGTTCTAATGTCGTCTGGCTATGCAGACGACGTTGGCCCGCCGGCGCCGGAAGAACTTCTTGCGCTCACGGCGGAAGCCACTGTCCAATTGCAGCATGCTCAGGAGATGGGGGCGATCGAGATTGCGCCGGTGCATCTGCCGACGGATTCCGCGGGTGACTGCAATCACTTTGGCTGGCCAATTGCAACGATGACCGGCGATACCATTGTGGTCATGCATCGCCGAATTCCGGGTCACAAGGCCAAGGGAGCGGGCAGCCCGGATCCGGAAATGTCTTATGGCATTGTGTTGCGAAGTGATGATGGTGGAAAGACATGGTCGCCTCCGTATGACCTCCGCGATTGCATGACTTCGGAAGATCGTTTGCGGGGTGGAGTTGTGCCGTTGTCGCACCGAGCCAAATTTGACAAGAGCAACAAGTCAACGCTCGGGTACAAGGTTCATCTGCATGCGATTGGTACAACCCGCGACGGAGCGGTCGTGGCGATCAATAACCATGGTGTGTTCCGGTCCGATGATCGGGGCCGCTCGTGGAAACATTTTCCTAAAGCGTTACGCGACGACAATTTCCCACATCAGATCGTGAACCTTGGGCCTCGGATTCTGGATCATCCCGAGCGTGGGCTGATGGCATTTGGCAACTGGTTCGGAGAAGCAGATACCTACCACAAGCTCAGCAACAAATTGGTGACGCTGACGTCCGCGGATGGAGGAGGCAACTGGTCGGTTGAGGAACACGACGTTGGGTTTCCCCAGTACGAACCGTCGGTCCTGATGCACGAAAACCGCTTCCTGTCGGTTACTCGCGACCAAACAAAGGTCCGATCTCACAAGCAGATGGACTGGGCACTGAACAGTCCTCCCACGATCCTGAATACCAATCTGAAAGACCCACGATTGGTAGACACGGTCGACTTCAGTTTCAATCCGGTCACGAAGCGATTCGAAATGGTTCGATCCGAACGGCATCGGATGGAACTATGGCTGTGGAGCATGGCGCCAGGCGATTGGGGCAGCGGGAATTGGCGACGCGAATGTCGCCTGCTGGCCAGAGAGGGAACGTTTTATTCAACCGCTGACGGCTTTCATCCGGCCGGAGCTGTGATTGATGTCAAACGCGGCGTGCAACACGTGTTCGTCTATGCCGGCCATCCTAACGGCCCGGCCGGCGTTTTTCGGCTCACCCGCACCTTGGATACACCGAGACTCAAAACCGTGCTCGACACGGCGCCTCAGGTTCGCACGCCCGCGACGTTAACCGAAGGCGGTATTGTGATGACCTTCGACGACCGCAACTTCAACGACTGGGTGAAGGCGTTACCATTGTTCGATGAATTTGGCGTCAAAGCGACGTTTTTCATCAGTGGAGAGATTGACGGCCCCGCGCGGCGGGCCATTCAGAAACTCACCGAACATGGACATGCCATTGGATCTCACAGTGTCAATCACTTGAAAGCGGTTGAGTATTTTGAGACGAAATCGCCGGAAGCATTTATGCAACGCGAAATCGATCCGCAGATGAAAGCGTTCAAGGCGGCAGGCGTTGCGCCGGTGTCGTTTGCGTACCCCATGAGCCGCAACAACGCCGCGACCGATGAGAAACTGCTGGAAGTGTTTCGGCACCTGCGGACGGGCAAAGGCATTGCGGCTGGCACAGCACTCCGTGAAGACGACGCCTTTTTTGTTCCGGCGGCGAAGATCGCTGAACACGGTTGTCTGTACGGCCAGGGAATCGACTATGCTCCGCTGCGACCGGACCGCACTTACGAACAGCTTGACGGAGCGCTTCAGCGGGCTGCGGAGAACCGAGAAATCATCGTGTTATACGCACACCGGATCAGCGAATCGGGCAGAGGCCATTTTGTAACTCCCGAAGCACTAACCCGCATCTTCCGCAAAGCCAATGAACTGGGACTAAAGTTCTACACGTTTGACGAACTTCCGTAGCACAGACTTTGACCTTAGGAATTTGCCGCCTGTCCTGCCTGCCATAGACTGAAGCCGTGGGCAGCCGGGACGCTATTTCAGCGTTATGCCGCAGCACAGAGGCAGCCGTGAGAATCACCACGTTGGTAAACATGAGTGATAGGGCTGGGGATCACAACAACGAAAGTCACACCGAATCGAACAGCAAAAGGGAACGTTTGCCGACCGGGGCTCGCACGTTTTTTCGCGATCGGTGAGTTGTTCGAAGCGGCGCAGTCTATAGACTAAGTTGCGGCCTGTCGGCTAAGATGTGGAGCAAAAGGTGTTCGGATCAGCAAAGCTGTCCGACACCTTTTTACGTTTCCAGTCTGTGCGTTTCGCAGTTGGGACAAACAGGAGATCCGCCGTGGCTATTCCGGCGGTAACACGTATCGACACGGCGTTAACACGGACAGACGATAGGATCCATGAAGGACAACACACTCGACCCCACATCACCATCACGTAACTCTCTGGCAAACAACGTGTTTCGAGATTTGTCAGCATCGCTGGTTGTTTTTCTCGTCGCCTTGCCGTTGTGTCTTGGCATTGCACTGGCCTCGGGAGCTCCACTGTTTTCTGGAATTGTCGCCGGTATCGTCGGCGGGATTGTGGTTGGCGCCCTGAGCGGTTCGCATACCAGTGTGAGTGGTCCTGCGGCAGGTCTGACCGCCGTGGTCGCCGCGCAGATTGCAAACCTGGGAGCCTTTGATGCGCTGTTGCTTGCTGTCGTTATCGGCGGAGTGATTCAGATTGGGCTTGGGATCGCCAAAGCGGGAGCGTTGTCGGCCTTCTTTCCGTCCAGTGTCATTAAAGGACTGTTGGCCGCGATTGGAGTGATCCTGATTCTCAAGCAGCTTCCCCACTTGCTTGGCCACGACAATGATCCCGAAGGTGAAATGTCGTTCTCGCAGCCAGACCACGAAAATACGTTTTCGGAGATCGCAACGATCTTCCAGGGCGAGGTGCACTTCGGTGCGGCCGTTGTCGGGTTCTCATCGCTTGTCTTGATGGTGCTTTGGGCGCGACTGAAAGTACTCAAAAATTCAGGCATTCCCGCCCCGCTTGTGGTCGTGCTGGCCGGGGTGGCGTTCCAGTTCGTGTTGTCGCGGTTTGGCAGCGGATGGTCGATTGACACGATCCACTTGGTACAGATTCCGATTGCCAAAAGTCTCTCGGAGTTTGGCAGTTTCCTGACGTTCCCCGACTTTTCTCAGTGGACGAATCCGGCGGTCTATATCGCCGGTGTGACCATCGCCATGGTCGCCTCCTTGGAAACGCTGCTCAATCTCGAAGCCGCGGATAAACTGGACCCGCGTCGCCGCAATTCTCCAGGCAGCCGAGAGCTGTGGGCGCAAGGTGTGGGGAATATGGTTGCCGGCTTCATCGGCGGCATCCCGGTGACCTCGGTTGTTGTCCGCAGTTCGGTCAACATCAACGCGGGGGCGACGTCCAAACTCTCTGCGATCCTTCACGGTGTTTTGTTGCTGGTTTGTGTGGGGCTGTTTCCCGTCTACCTCAACATGGTTCCGTTGGCGGCGCTAGCAGCCATCTTGATCTACACCGGATCGAAATTGGCGAGCCCCAAGTTGTTCCGTGACATGTGGGAACAGGGCCGGTATCAGTTCGCTCCGTTCATCATCACCGTCGTCGCCATCATCTTCAGCGATCTGCTGATTGGAATTTTGATTGGGTTGGCCGTCAGTGTCCTGTTTATTCTGAACAGCAATTTGCGACGTCCGATTCGTCGTGTCGTTGAGCCGCACATCGACGGCGACGTCGTGCATGTCGAACTGGCGAACCAAGTCAGCTTTCTGAATCGTGCGGCACTGGACACGATGTTCAATCAAGCGAAGCCAGGGTCGAAGATGCTTCTGGACGCGTCGGAGACCGACTACATTGATCCCGATGTTTTGAGTTTGATCCGGGAATTCAAAGAGGAAACCGGTCCGACCCGCGGCGTGAGTGTCCGGTTGCGAGGTTTCCGAGACAAGTACGCTCTGCCTGATGAAACCGAATTTGGAGACTTCTCAACCGGAGCCGTCCAAGATCGCCTGACTCCAACGCAAGTGCTTGACATCCTTGCCGAAGGTAACAAGCGGTTTCACACAGATCGTCGAATTTCGCGTGGCTACGGTCGGCCAATCGACACAACCGTCGGAGGGCAAAGCCCGCTTGCGGCAGTTCTCAATTGTATCGATTCACGCGTTCCAGCCGAGCTTGTCTTCGATCTCGGCGTCTGCGACATCTTCAGCGTGCGTGTGGCCGGAAATGTTATTGGCACCAATTCGCTGGGGAGTCTCGAATACGCGGCTACCGTTGCGGGTGCCAAGCTGATTCTCGTCATGGGACACACGCATTGTGGCGCTGTCGCGTCGGCCGTGAACCTCTTGGAAACACAAAAAGATGCTGAACAGGACAACGGCCGTCCGCACATGCGTGCGATCGTCTCTGAAATTCAAGAGTCGGTGGAAGGGGATGAATCTCGAAGCGTCGCAACGATGCAACCCGAAGCCATGGATGATTTTGTCGATCGGATTGCCAAGAAGAATGTCGAGCGGACGGTTCGCGAAATCGTGACTCGCAGCCACGCGATCCGCAGCGCTGTCGATGCCGGCGATCTACTCGTCGTCGGCGCGATGTACGATGTGAAAACGGGCGTCGTTTCCTTTTTGACCGCCGACACGGTCTCGACCAGCCCTTCGTCGGAACCGTAAACCGTCAGGCATCACTTAGCGTTTGTCACGAGACAACGGACCGCTTAGTCGAAGGATGGCGGCCAGTACGGCAAGAAAAGAGAGTGGTCAAGGTGAGACCCAAGTCGTTTAAACTCATGCGGACTCCAAGAAACCCGCACCAAAATCGTCTTGCCACAACAGGTTACGCCTAACTACGTGCCATTCAGCCCTGCCCCTCTGTGCCTTCGAGCCTCCGTGAGAGGCCTCGTGCTGGGATCCGAAGGACTCTCCCAGAGGCACGAAGGCACGGAGCATTGACGATATTTGAACAGCCACGATGGTAAAACGGTGTCAGGACCAATGCTGTTCGCCTTTACTAGCACGAAGCGCAAGCGAGTGAAATCATGAGCGTCGATTCGAATCACTCGCTCGCGCTTCGTGCTAGTATGGGCAGCGCACTGGAACGCTCGAGTGTCATCCCCAAATTCGTTTAACCGCGTGCCCAGCGGGCCGCGCGGTGGAGGTTGGTTTCAGGGCTCTTTAGTGTCGCAGGATTCGAGGCGGGGGGAGCGGTTGGTTGGACGCGCGGGGCGTTGCCCACGCGGTTAAACTACTGTGTGAGGCGACGGCGGCGCGGTTGGGTGTCAGGTGTCACGGTGTTACTTGGCGATCGTGACGACGCGGACGTCGCAGACGTTGGTGTTCGTTGGGCCGGTGAGGATTAGCCCTCCGCAAGCTTCAAAGAAGCTGTAGGCGTCGTTGCGGCGGAGGTAGTCCTGCCAGTCGAGTTGTTGAGCTTCGGCGCGGCTCCAGACCTCTGCGTTAAAAAACGCGCCGGCGGCATCGGTCGGACCGTCTTCGCCATCGGTCCCGCCGGAGAGGATCGTTACGCGAGCCCGCTCCTCGTTGGTTAGCTCACCGTGCTGGATCAACCAACCGAGCGCAGCCAATACTAGTTGTTGGTTTCGGCCGCCGCGGCCACGTTCCGCTTGCGGTGCCAGTTGGACAACAGGTTCGCCACCGGAGATCAGACAGTCGGGGCCGGGCTGTTGCAACATCGAAAGGGCCATCTTGGCTAAGTGCTCTCCGACTTGTTCGGCTTGCCCTTCGCTTTGCCTGGCCGATTGCATCGCGTGCGAATATCCAAGCTGTTCGGCGCGGATGCCCGCTCCATCGACAGCGGCTGCGTTGTTGCCGATGACCTGCAGATGGTTCACGCAGCCCGTCGAAGCGTCCGGGGCGAGGCGTGGTTGCGAAAGCACGTGGTAGATCGATGCGGGCAATTGCTGCTGCGGATCAAATTGTTGCAGCACAGCCAAGGCGTCGGCGGCGGTCGATGAATCGGCAACGGTCGGTCCCGAGGCGATCGTATCCAACGGATCCCCTAAGACGTCGCTGATCACCAGTGTGACAAGATTCGCCGCTTTGCAAGCGGTCAGCAAGCGGCCACCTTTGACGTCACTCAATTGTTTGCGGACCGTGTTGAGTTGTTCGATGTTGGCTCCGGCACCGCTGAGCCACCGCGTGACGGCAATTTTTTCGTCGAGCGTGATCTCCTCGCGCGGCGCGGTCAAGAGCGCCGATCCGCCGCCCGAAATCAGCGCGATACATAGATCGTTCGGCTCCAGGTCGGCGACGATCTTCAAGATCTCAGCGGTCCCATCGGCAGCCGCCTGCGTCGGTTCGTTGACTCCCGCAGGCCGAGCGACATGGGCGTGGATCCATTGCAATGGTCGCTGGGTGCCGTCGGGGATGTTGATCCAGCCATGCAGTTGCTTGCTTTGGCAAAGCTGTTCTCCTAGGGCCGTCTCCAGCCCCGCAGCCATCGCCGCGGCCGCTTTGCCACCTCCCACGACGGCGATCCGTCCGATGGCGGCCAAGTCGAACGGTTCGTCTTCGAACATCAGCTGTTGCCCGTCGACGGTAACTGTTTCGGCGACCAGCCGATCTGCGAGGACCGCATCGACACCGGCTTGCCAAATCTGGTACGCCTGGCCGGCGGAAGTTTTCCATGAATCCGAAACTGTCGTCATCAAAGTCCTCTGAAATCTCTTCTACTGTTTTGCTCTGGCCGAAGATCGCTAGCGATCCAGTGGCAATCGTATCGGATCGAGAGCTGCGCGTGCTGCGTCGCGGTCGCATCGCCCGAGAGATAGGCCAGTTTTTTTGTCGACTCCATCGTCGGAGGCTGCATCGCACGGGCGGCTCATGCCAAACCTCGCGTCGCTTCGGGGATCCTCAGTAACAGCCCTCCGAATTCGTATTCGTACTGGTGATTGCTCGAGTACGAGCACGAGTAAAAGTACCGTCGCAGTGCGACGGAGTACGACCGAGACCGTGCGACCAGGGAACGAATTCGCTGAACCGTCGCCTAGGGAAGATAGGGCCAGTAGGTCAGTTTGTCTTTGTGGTGTGCGACGAAGCGGACGTCGCCATCTTGGGAAACGACGACCGCGATCGCCTCGCGCAGTCCGCTGACCAATCGGTAAGCCGACCGGTGCCGCGTGCCCGACGAATCGGCTGGTTCGGGAACTGCGTTGATCGCTTCCAGATCGAACGCGCGGTGGATCGTGTTGACGTGGGAGTCGCCGAGAATCTCAGCTCCAAAGCCGACCAGGCGGAAGCTGCGGTCGACAACCAACGACCCATCGGCACTCATCAGGTCGGCTAGGAAGTGACCAAATTCGAGCAGTGCGGCGTCGAGTTGAGCCAGTTCGGCATGTCGCATTTGCAGGTAATCGTCCCACGTCACTTGGTCCAGCCCGCGAGCTTCTCCCGCTCGCCGCCCCTGCTGCATCAGGTTCAGGATCAACCGCCGGAACCGCAGCGTCGAATCGTCTCCTTCGAAGCGAACGCGAAAGCGAAACCAGCGATCGACCAGCGGGTTGCTTTCCAAACCGTTGGGGAGAAAGACGAGCATCCCGCCGTGGCCGCGGGTGCGGACCAGATGCAGCACCCGCCGGACGACACTCTGCGCGATGTCTTTGACAAACGAATCGCACATCCGCGTCTTGCTGCTATCGGTTTCGAGTTCCGCGAGTTCTTCGATCAACGAAGTCCTCACCTGACGGAATTGATGCGACAACCAACTGGATCGAAACGGATCGAACCCGTCGGTCAGCAGTTTGCCGCCGGAGGATTCGAGGATCCGCGAATACCCGGCGGCGGCGATCAGATGCCCCGGTCCAACACAATGAATCACCGGACGCGTCGGCAGCCAAAGCTCACGCACACGTTCCCCTTCGACGCGGTTGACCCAGTCGGTTCCTGTGATCACCATTCCCCAGATCGAAAGCTGGCCGTCGGCGTTCTGATCGACAGCCAAAAGAGCGCGGTAGTACCCGGCCGCGGCGGCAAGTTTACGCAGTTGGTGCGGCGTGAAGTCGCGGCGCTCGGTGAAACGGAGCACATGCAATTGGCTGGCCCCGGTAGAAAGTTCCGCCGCAAATTCGCTTGGCGGCGCGACGATGATTCGGCACCGCACACCGCTCCCCTCCTCTCGCAGCAGACTCGCTTGGTACATCGTGTCGACCAATTGAGCGACTGCATCAGCGGCGGGGAGCGCATCGGCCGGCAGTTCCATTGCCGTCCAACGCCGTTGCAGTGCCGCGGCGATCTCTGCGGGATAAGACGCAAGCGAAGTCATCAATTCCTCAGATGCTGTTTGAATAGGCGACGTGTCGATCGGCGGCGCGGGGCGCGGCGGACCAAAACGTCGAGTGGCAATCCGTTCCTTCAATCGTATCAAACGTCGATCGCCCTTCAGCAGGGGGCTTGCGTTGACGCGGACGTTTGTCCCGACTGAACCCCGAATCGCTGGCAAAGTTTCGTCGGTGGAATGCTTGCATCGGTAACTCGCACTGCAAGTTTGGCGGCTGCGATCGCGTTGCCTAGGCTGTTGCCATGCACAAACAGCGGTCAAAATAGAGAGCGTGCAACGAACAGCGAAAACGTTTGGGTGATTCGCTGCACGCGATTTGGGTGTGACAAAACACGATGCGGGATAAGGAATTGCCAGCGATGCGATGGTTCGGTTGGATGTGTGTGCCGTTGATGGTCGTTTCGATAGCGATTGGCGACGAGGCGGGGGATCGGAGTGCAAATCACGCGGCGGATGCGGCGAAACATGCTAGCGGACCGCGTCAATTGCCGCCGGGTGAATTGGGCCGCGTGATCAAACTGGGCCGCGAGATCGTTCTTAATACGAGCGAACATCCGCTGTCGAAACCCTACGTCGGCAACGCACTAAACTGCACATCGTGTCATTTAGATGGAGGGGAACATCCGCAAGCGGCCAGCTTTTTGGGAATCGCCACTGCCTATCCCGCTTGGTCGCCGCGCGAGCAGCGGGTGGTGACGTTGCAGGATCGGTCTTTGAATTGTTTTATGCGGAGCCAGAATGGAACGCGGCCGCCGTTGGGGAGCGAGGTTTCGGTGGCGATCACCGCTTACATCACGTGGTTGTCGACCGATCAACCGATCCGCCAGAACCCCAACAAACCGCTGGGGCCGCGTCACGTTCCCGCACTGGACGCTCCCGATCAACAGCCGAGCGTTTCGCGAGGTGCCGTTTTGTATGCCGATCATTGTGCGTCGTGTCACGCCGATAATGGGCTCGGTTCAGACGACGGGCCTCCGGTCTGGGGCGATGAGTCGTACAATGATGGAGCGGGTCTCAGCCGTGTGCCGAAATTGGCGTCGTGGTTGAAGGTCGCGATGCCGTTGGATGATCCCTACCTGTCGACGGCGGAGGCATTTGACATCGCAGCGTTTGTGAACAGCCATCGGCGTCCCCACTTTGAATTAAGCAAACATCTTCCCGCCGCTGACGCGCGGGGCGAATACAACGGAGTTAGCGATGAAGGACATCACTGAGAAAGCTGCGGGGAAAATGGTCCGGCAAATCAAGTTGATCGTGTTTTTGACGGTCGTGCTGCCGATCGTGGCGTTGGCGATATTTGTCGAGCTGCGGTTTGCTTCGATCAAAGACGATCTGCACTTCCGCGAGCCGGGAGCGCGCGACGAGGCGCGGATGGATTTGGATTCGCTGCCGTGGTCGCCGATCCAAGGCCAGACCCTCTACGTTCCCGCCTACTCGCATATCTATCAACAAGGGGGCGATCCGCGGTTGCTGACCGTGACGCTCTCCGCACGCAACACCGATCAGGCTCATGAGATCGTGATCACATCGGTGCGATATTACGACACCGCGGGAAACGAACTGCGGTCGCTGGTAGAAAAGCCGCTGCGTCTGGCTCCGCTGGCGTCGACCGAGTTTGTGATCGAGCAGAAGGATAAATCGGGCGGGAGCGGGGCGAGTTTCATCTTGGAATGGAAAGCGGGTAAGCCCGTCACACATCCTGTGGTCGAGAGCGTGATGATCGACACCAATAACGCTCAGGGGATCTCGTTTGTCCGGTCAGCCACGGTTTTGGAAGAGACACGCCCCGACAACGGCAACTCTGAGTCGGAGCAGCCCGAGTCGTAGGAAGAGGAGGTTTTGGCTCTGGCTTTGTGACTCGTTCACAAAGTCTCTTCTCTGAGTTTGCATGTCGACAGCTTGATTAAGCAACTGCGACTAAGAACCTGCGATGGAGTCACCGTTCCACTTGTCACTGACCTTGCGGGGCGGTGGGTTGCGAGTTGCTGAGACGGAGTTGCAGTTCTGCGGGGAGAGGTCTTGCCCCGTGATTGGTCACTCGATCGAGTTCTCTGTATCGAATGTCGACTAGTGACAGGATGCTAAGATAGATCGTCGCGACATGTTCCTTGGCGACTCGATTCACTTCCGCAGCAACCGCCGAAGAATAGCTGGAACCTTCGATCGGGGTGATCAAAGGCTGGTCTTGCACTTGAGTCAGAAAGAGTGAGGCGAGTCGTGGATCGCTGGAGATCAGGACGTGGTCGAGTTCGTGCAGCACCAGTGGGTTGCTCCAAAACGTTTCGATTTGGGGAGCTTCCCGGAACCAAACTGTATGTTTGCAGCGGAGTCCCGATTCGCTCAAGCGGATCCGCGTCACAGCGTGTGGACTCGAGTTGCGGTTTCGCAAACTCGTGTGATGTTCAAACTGGTAGCTCAATTCGTAGACGGTCAGTCCGTCCAAACGCCGGCCGACATCGGGCAGCTTCGCATCGGGGCGGGCATCCCATCCGTAGACGAAGCGAACGTTGCCACGATCGATCAGATCGGCGATCTGTGCGGGGGGCGTCGGCAATTCGGAAATCGGAATCGTTCCCGATTGGGCGAACGCCGGGGACGCTGCGGCGGAAACCAGGATTGCAAACGCAGCGCAAATCAAACGATGTTGCTGATGCGACATGGGAGGTCCCGCAGATGAGAGAAGCGTGAAAAGTAGAACGACCGGATCATCTGGCAGTTTACCAGACGTCGGTTTGGTCCTGGGAATAGAGCGGCATGTGTCGGTAATAGACTTCGAGATTGTACAGCGAAAAACAGGTGGTGTAGAGTCGGCCGCCCAGCCGCCCCCAGGCATCGCGTTGCGGGGGCCAGCTGCCGCGTTCGGCCCCTTGTTTGTCCTGCATCGCCGGCAGATCGACTCGCAGCTTTGCGTTCCAATCGTCCCACAGTGGGCCGCCATAGTGATGCATCGCCTGGGTTGCATAATACCAGTAATAAACATCGGGTTGGCCCGGATCGATCGGATAATTCGCCTCCAGCGTGATCAGGCCGCGAGACATCGCCGGATGATTCCGTTGCCAGCCAAGGTATTGTCGGCAGAGTAGACCGACGGCAGTCATCGTCGGCGACGATCGCTCGCCCTGCATGTAGGCATACCCTTCGTCGTATCCGCCGCCGACCGTATCGAGGAACTTGCCGACGCGAAGCAACACGTCCGGATCGACCTCCAGCCCCGCCGTCTGGCCACTTTTGAGTCCCATCAGAAACCAACCGGTCACCGAAGTATCCGAATCGGTCCGCGGTTGGTACCGCCAACCGCCGGCTGGCGATTGTGATTTGTCGGCGAAATCGCAGGCGGCTTGCGCGTAGGGACGCAGCCATGAATCCTTGGTCATCGCGTAGAGTTCGCACAGAGCGATCATCGCTTGGGATTGGGCGTACATCTTCTCATGCGAGTTGGCACGGTGGGCCATGAACCCGCTGCGGTCCTGTTGCTTGGCCAGCCAGTGGACGGCGCGAAGGACTTCCTTTTCGTAAGGGCCGCTGCGATGCGTGCTCCCCGCTCCCATGAATGCAAGCATCGCCATCGCCGTCGCAGCAGTTTCGTTTTCGCTGAAACTGCCCGTCGTATAAGGTCCGCGCATGCTCCAGTTGCCGCCAGGCAATTGCTGGCGTTTGAGCCACGCCAAGCCGAGAGCGACAGAATCTTCTGTTAATTTGGTTCCGCCGTATTTCTTCAGCAGTTCGGCTTTCAGCGGTCCGCTGCGACCTGCAAACATCGCCGGGTGCGCGGTGCGGATCGGCGTGGTGAGGTCAGCCGATGGAGTCGTTTTGGCGATCAATTGGTCCAACATCGGCGAGCTGGAGGCCATGGCGACGGTCTCGACAGTCGGCTGGTCGACTTGCAGCGAGCGAAGATCGAACTCGGGGTCGTGCTGAACCTCCGCGACCGCTTCGATCGGCAATTCCAATGGCGCGATCGGCTCGATCACAAATTCAGCCAGCTCCGCTTGCGGTTCCCATTCTCCCTGCCGCAACGTCAGCAGAGCGCGATCACCGCCGCTGGCGGCTAGCGTTATGAAAGCCAACGCCAACAGCAAGCTCAGGTGCAAAAACATGCTGATCGCCCATGCGGGCGTATTCTCCAACCGCCAGTCGATCGTGCGCCAGTCGAATTTCCGCAAGTCGCGGATCTTATCGAACAGCCGATGGAAGACCGATGTCGGCACAGCGACGTCGGCCGCCGACTCGTTCGGTTCGGTCCGCCAGCGATCGCGTGGCGGGGGAACGACGCTTGGCGGAATTCCGGCAGTCTGGAAGGAAGGACGCAGTGGCGCTGACATTAGTTTTCCCTTCGGCTTTCATCGCCTTGCATCGGTCTGGGCATCGACTCTCTAACCTACAAGTGCGATTTTCACTGAGGAATGTCACTTCCAACGCATGCAATTTTAGCCTGCCGAGCGAAAAAACACCGAATCGAAGCAAAACCGTTCCCCGATTCGACAAGTTTTTTTAACCGCAGCGCGTGATTGGGAAACGCACTTCGCCTTCTTCCCCTTCACGCGGTTGCGGATGGATTTCCGTGCGGGTGGATGGATGCGAAACGCAAAATGCCCGCGATTGGAACAACCGCGGGCATTGGCGAGGTGAACGAAATCTCCACCGCAGGGGCGGCGGCAAGAAGAGGCTATTCCGCTGGCGGACGGCGAGGACGTTCGCCTCCTTCGGTTGGCTTCTCCCCATCGGGACGACGGCGGCCTTCACCGCCACCTTGGCGACCGCGGCGCTCAGCCATCTTCATCAGTTCCTCTTTGCTCAAAGCTTCGTCGCCGTCGACATCGGCGCGACTCAGCATCGCCCGCATCCGTTCTGGCAGCTCTTCGCCACTCAGTTTTCCGTCGCCATCTTTGTCCAACTTCAAGATCCGCTCGACAAACTGTTCGGGATTCCCGCCGCGGCGATTGCCTTCTCCTTCAGGGCGAGGCCGCCTTCCCTCACCATCGGGGCGACCTTGTCCGTCGCGCATTTCAGGACGATCGCCACGACCTTGAGGGCCACCGGGACCGCGATCGCCACGCGGCGCGGGCATCATTTCTTGAAACGACAGTTTGCCGTCGTTGTCGCGATCGAGCGACTTGAGCGCTTTCGCAGCCTGTTCGATCTCGGTCGCGTCGAGCATGCCATCGCCGTTGCTATCGAGCGCTTCCAGGATGGGGATCGGCGGCAGGCGTGGAGCTCCGTGGCGTGGGCCTCTGTCTCGCGGACCACCATCGCGAGGTCCGCCGTCGCGAGGACGTGGGCGATCGCCATCGCCTGGCCCATCCTGGGCAACAGCAATGCCAGCGGAAACACCTACAGAGACCAGTAGCGCCGCGGTGGCGGCGAAATGACGGTAACGCATTTTTTTGACTCGGGGCTGAATTTCAAGAAGAGATCTAACGGGTGCCGAGGACTCGCTTCGCGATCGGGGATCGCTCCATCGTCGACACGTAGAATGAAACCCCAGAGGCAGGCAAACGTTCCGCATAAATCTTGGCGATTGATTTTCCCGTTTCCGCCGTCGGAAGCCCTTCTTGACGCGATCGGATTCCGACACGGTGCGGTCTACGTTTCGGGGCCGCCCAGCAGCGGTTCGTCCATCGCGCGGATATCGCTGTTGGGAAATCCGCCGGGGAATTCCTGTTTGGCCAGCTCGATCGCGGCGATTGCGACCGCCAGATGCTGACTCTTCGTCTTCTTGTAGAACTCGAGCGCTTCGGCGGCCAGTTTCGGTTTGCCGTGCAGCGGTTTATCGGAAACGCACAGCAGCGTCGCCGAGGGTATTCGATAGCGGAAGCCGTTGGCGGCGACGGTGGCCGATTCCATGTCGACCGCGATGCTGCGACTGGCTCGCAGATCGGCTAACGTCCCTCGCAGCGTCAGTTCCCAGTTCCGATCGATCGTCGTGTAGACGACGCCAAATCGGTAGGGAAGCTTGCGTTCGTCGAGGACGCGGGCCAGGTTGCGATTCAAGACAAAGTTGGGCGACAGCGGGACGCTGGTCGGCAGCGTTTGGTCCAACAACCGATCGGCTCGCATGTAACCCGAACCGAGCACAAAGTCGCCGATCTCTTGGTGATTTCGGATCCCCGCGCAATGGCCGACCATCAACATCGCGTCGGGCCGCAGCACGGCGATATGGTCGGTCAGGTTCTTTGCGTTGCTAGGTCCAACGCCGATGTTGATGATCGTAACGCCGTCGTTGTTGACAGTCCGTTGATGCAGCGCCGGCATCTGCACATCGGTCCGCTGCGGACGGATGCAATCGGGATAGGCTTCGATAAATGCATTCATATGCATTTGGTAATTGGTCAACAGCACATAGCGTTGAAAGTCTTCGACCTGCGTGCCGGTGTAATGTTCCAGCCGTTGGATCGACAGCTCGGCTCGCTCGGGCCCAAACAGGAAGACCTTCTTCCGCGTGTGGTCAAAGTCGCTCTCGTCGATCAATTGCAGCAGCTTGGGCGCGTTCAAGTCGACTCTTGCCCGTGACGGTGCGACGTGCAGTTGTGCCCCGCGCTGCGCCAGCTTGGTCAGCTCGCGGCGCAGATACCAGCGAAAGGCGGAAGGCCGCGCGATCGAACCGGAGATCGTAGGATTGTGCTTCGACCAACTGCGGACGACGGTGAGCTTCGAATAGACTCCCGACGCATAATGCCGCTCCATCAACGCACAGGCAGCTTCGATCTGTTGCTCCAGATCGGCCTGCGACTGGCCGGGCAAAATTTGCATGGTCTCGGACACGACGATTCTCCAGGGCCCTTAATCGGCGACGAATCATTGGGTGCCGCCGATCGGCGATTCGATCCGCTGGCGAGGCGGGCGTCGATCAAACGTTGATTCGACAGTGGTCGAGGATCTCTTCACCGGTAGCGGAATAGCCGACGTAAAACGGGCCAAACTCGCCGTACTTGGCACTCGCTTGATCGAACCGCATGCGGTAGACGATCTCTTTCAGATGTTCGGGATTGCGGCCCCACAGCGTGACCATCCATTCCCAGTCGTCCAGGCCGACGCCGACGGTGATCAATTGCGACACGCGGCCGGCGAACGCCATCCCGCTCTGAGCGTGTTCGGCCATCAGCGACTGCCGCAGCGACGACGATTCCATGAACCAGTTGGCTCCCGGCACGCGGGATTTGTTCATCGGATAGAAACAGGCGGCGGGCCAATCGGGGATATCGGGTGACAGCCGC
Organism: Rosistilla oblonga; assembly: GCF_007751715.1. Taxonomy (NCBI): domain Bacteria; kingdom Pseudomonadati; phylum Planctomycetota; class Planctomycetia; order Pirellulales; family Pirellulaceae; genus Rosistilla; species Rosistilla oblonga. Next base: position 2,255,817 of record NZ_CP036292.1, read on the forward strand.
TGTTGATTCATCATCGGCAGACGACGCTCGTACGCGGCGACCTTGGCGGCCAGTTCGGGCGAATCGGGGGCGTTCCCTTCGCGGATCAACTTCTCGCGATACTGCGGGACCGAGGGGACGTATTCGGAGATCTCGCTCATCGAAACAAACGACCAAGTCGCCTCGACCGCAGCGCCCAACGGGCCCGACACGACCGCTTGGTGAACCGCGTCGATCTTGAGCGGATCGGCGTCCATCATCATCAAGGCAAAGTCGGCTTTGTGACCGCTGATGATGTACCGCTGCAGCTTCTCGGGCCGCGTCGCTTCGGCTGGATCGACAGCCGCCAGGAATTGACGCATGCCGTCGCGGAGCCGCCGCGCCGACAGACCGGCCAAAACATCGCGTCGGAAGCGATACATGAAGTGCGAGCAGTGGAGCCCTTCGGATGGCGTGCGACTTGGTTCGGGCAGGCTTTGCGAGGCGGCGTGGGGACGTCCAGCGGGTTGGTTCATGAGCTTCGTATGGTGGTGGATGGAAAGGCGTGGTGGGCAGATGAGCCGTCGCCGGCTGACCCAGAGTCTACCGCTGATTATACCGGCGGAGGCGGTTTGCGGCAAAGCGGCTGGTCGCGTGTCGGATCGCGATTCGTCACCGCGCTCGCCGACGATTTATTCGACCAACATCGCTCCGGTTCGCTTGGCGAGCGTCGGATCGATGCAGGCCAACATGTGTGGCCTGAGTTGAGAATAATGAGCCACGCCCAAACCGTGGACGTAGGTCAGCGCTTCGTTTAACAGCGTGTCGATGATCGGCGAGATCATCCGCGTCGCGGTCGCGGTGCCAGTCGACGGAGGCCCGAGCGCCGACGCGTGGGCATAACTGGCGTGCGGGTCGCCGGCTGCCGGTGCCGGATCGGCGGCGGGCCAGTTGTGCAATACGAGATAATCGATGCTGACCGCCGAAGCCCCCAGAGCCAACAGTTTCACGAGGTCCAGCGGCGACGTGGTCGGTGCGGAAACCCAGAGTGCGATCCCGGCGGCTTCGCTGGCGTCGATCATCCGTCGACAGGCAGCGGTTTGCGCGGCGATCAGGTTGCCAACGCTGGGGGATGTCGGATCGAGATCGAACCGCAGCACGATCCCGTCGGGGCGAGCGGCCAGCAGGTTGGGCAGGTCTTGCTGCAGATGGAACGGGCTGATCGCGACGAAGATCGCCGCCTGCGGCGCGAGTGCCCTCAGTTGTTCAATTTTGCGGCCTAGCTTGTCGGGGAGGGCGACATCGGCGGGCCAACGCGATCCGGTGATGACTGTCGAATCGGGCAGCGAATCGGCGCGGTGATCCCACCGCCGCAATTGATCCATCGTATAGACGCTGCCATCGCCGACCTCGCTGTTCAAACGCAAATCGACAAACGCCGCTCGCGACAGATCATCGATCGTGACGCCATAACGTTCGGGACGATAGGGGCACATCACCAGATCGGCCGGTCGATCCTCATCGACATCCAGATCCAACAGGCTGGTCACGACAGCGCTTTCGGTCAGCTCGTGAGCCAACAGAGCGCAGGTGGTCGGTGGCAAAAGCGCCCAGGGAAGATCGTAAGCAAACAGCGGACAGCGCAGCGGGATCGCCGGGCCGTGGGCGCGACGCACCTCCGATGCCGGCACCTCGCGATCGCTTGTCGACCGTGGACCTGTTGGCGGTGGCGCCAAGTGCAAGTCGCCCAGCAGCGAACGGTTGGTATCCAGATGCATCGATCGATCGTCCTGTTACAGTTTGCTGAGAATCTGCGCCGCTTTGGCTTCGTAGAGCGCCTGCCACGCCGGGGCCAACACGCAATCGCTGTCCTCTTGCGCATTCCCCACGTTCCGCAATTGGTCGGCGGTGGGGGCGTAATAAATGTAGCCGTTGGTATACCCGGCGACAAAGGTGTGCTCGTGCGGCGACGCTTGTTTGATGTTCTTGCCGATCTGGACCGTCAGTTCGCCGGGGAACGTCGTCAGCACAAAATCGCCGACGCGCAGCCCGACCAGTTCGACATCGATCATCCGCTTGCCGCCGTCGACTAGATCAGCCTGATGTTTCCGCAGCAGGCGAATGTTTGTGTTGACTCGGGTGATCTGTTCCATCGTGTGGATGTTGTCGATGTAGCGAGCCATGTTCTTGCGGTTCTCGATGTCCAAATGGCGTAGGTCGCTGCGACCGAGCGCTTTGTCGTGCAGATAGCGATGCGAATAATAGGAGGGGAATTCTTCGGACAGTCGATACTTCACGACCAGCGGCAAAAACGTCTTCAGGTTCAGACTGGTACCGGTCAGCGAGTTGACCAATTTCTCGCGTTCGGCTTCCATTTCGATGATCCGCTGCGCCAGATCGGCTCGCGGCAACGGTAGCGTTTCGTTGACGACGCGCAGTGTGGCGTCGGGACGCGTTTCGATCTTGCGAGCCGCTTGCAGCGTGCTGAGTCCCAGCAGATTGCCGAGCGTTTGGGCGTGACGCGGATGGTCGACATCTTTGTAGTCGATCGGATTGATGTCGCCGGCGCAGCCTTGGACAAACAACGCGACCGTTCCGTCGCTCATGTTTTGTTCGATCACATCGGACGCATAGCCGGTCATGTCGGCGGTGTTCGCGCCGCCGGGGACGCCTTGGATCGGATGGCAGGCAAAGTTGTAGACGATCGCCAACGTATCCCCTTCGGTCGTGTCGACTCGCAGCACGCCGATCTGCGGATCGATCGGTCCGACAGCGGCAACCGCTTCATCGGGCGGCAAGGAGTAGGCGTGGCGGACATCGATCTGCCGGCCATCGGCCAACTGCAGCCGACGGTTCTCCATGATCCGATCCTCGTGGCCGACGCCAACGCCGACTTGGACCGGGACCATCTTGGCAGCAGCTTGCGAAATCGCTTGGACCGTCAATTCGTCGACGTCGGTCCGGACGACGCTGTGGCAATGACTGGCGTTGATCATCACGTTGGCCGGAGAAATGCCAAGCGACTTTTCGACCTCGCCGCGGACCTTGCCGAGATATTCGTTGTCGATCCGGCCGATCTCGCCGATCGCCACGGCATCGACTGTCACGATCGCGGCGGTCGTTGTCCCGTCGCTGATCACCAACGCTCGTACATAGGACCGATCGTTGACCGGACCGGCCTGCATGTCGGTGATGTCGACTTTGGCAACTCCCGCGGTCAGTTCCGCCGCTCGAAGCTCGGCGGCGGAGTAAATCGTCAGGGTGAAAGAGAACAGGCAGCAGAGGGCAAGATGTCGAAACATTGGCGGGCCTTGAGCGGAGGTGGGATAGGAAAGGCAAGAGATCCACAGTTTGTCCGATCCAGCGGCCGCTGTCGAGCAAATTTCTCCGGTGGTCAATGGTTCCGCGGGGCGAGGCGTTGCGTGGACAAGAGCCCGCGTCGCACGACGACGCTGTCAAATGCTACGCCTTGGCGGCGGGGACTTTATACATTTTGGTGCCGGTCGTAGGCAGCACGGACGATCAGGTCGATCTTTTACGCCTTGGCGGCGGGGACTTTAAAGATCTTGGTGCAGCCCGGGCATTTGACAGCTTTGCCGGCGCTGGCTGCGGAAATCTGCAAGACCTTCTTACAGCCGGGGCAGCGAATTTTGATCTTCTCGGTCGAACCCGACAGCGCCGCCTCGGCAGCTCGCTGGATCTCTTCCAGATCGGCCTCGTAGGGGACGTTGACGGTTTCTTGACAGCCGGGACAGCGGACGCGTTTGCCCGCCTGTTTGAGCGTCACTTGCAATTGATTTTTGCAAGATCGACATTGGATTGCGATCGACATCGGTACAGCCTCTTCTTTTTTGACGCCTCGCCGCGAGAGGAGGTTCCCATGGTTCGTTCCCGAACCGTTAATATGGGAAGCTTGTGGCGGAACGGCAGCCTCGGGCTCCGGCAGAATGAAGCGGAGTCAACGCCCCATTGGCGGATAACCGGAAAGGTTTAATAACATGGATGCCTTGAAGTTACCAAGCCGCCGCGAATTGCGATAGTGAATAAGATGTCCTACGAAACATCCGCATCATGCCGCCCCCGCCGAAGCGGTTTAAACGTTATTTGAAACACTCAACGAAACGATTTGCTCGATGGACACGCAACTTTTGATCGACACCCTCTCTCGGGTGATCCACGTCGCCACCGCGATCACGTTGGTCGGCGGCAGCGCTTTTATGCTGCTGGTCCTGATCCCAGCCGCGCTGAATCTGTCCGACGAAGAGCACGACCGCTTGCGAACGGGACTGATCGCGCGTTGGAAGCGGTTTGTCCACATCGGGGTGACGCTGTTTTTGATCAGCGGCCTGTACAATTACTACCGCGCGATCCCGTCGCACAAAGGGGATGGGCTGTATCATGCCCTGTTGGGGACGAAGATGTTGATCGCGCTGGTGATCTTTTTTATCGCCGCCGCCTTGGTCGGACGCTCTGCGAAACTGGAACCGATCCGCCGCAAGCGAACGCTTTGGCTGAAGGTCCTGCTGATCTGTGCATTGATCGTCGTCACGATCTCCGGCTTCGTCAAAGTTCGCGGCCCGCAGCCACCCGCCGCGGCGAAAGCTCCCGCAGCGGTAACCGAATAAGTCGGCTGGATCAGCAAAACTTCAGCCGCTGCGATTCGCGTCGGCAATGTTCGATCGAGCCAGCGGGCAGCTCTTATTTTGCAGCCCGTTTGACGTCGACTTCCATATCGATCAGCAAACGTTCATCGACGACGTCGACCGAAGCTTCCAGTCCGCGGAACCAGTTCATCACAGCGGCGGTTTGCGGCGCGTGGGCTTCGGTCGCCGAGGAGCACCAGTGTCCATCGTCGCGGCAGTGGTATTCGCCGTGCAGCGGACACTGCATCGCTGCCCCAAGCAGTTCCTCGGCAAACGGTAGCGTCGACGCGGCGTCGATTCCCAGTTGCTCGGTGAGTCGCGACAGCAGGTCACAGCCGGCTTGCGATTTCTTTTGTTCGCCCTCCAGCAGCGTCTCACTGACCCACTGGCCAAGATCGGTCTGCGAGAGGTCGGCGATTGTCAGTTGGGCTCGTCGCAGCGGTTGCTTGTCGAGCACCGCCAGATCGGGAATGCTCTCGACCAACACCTCGCGGTTGAACGACAGCAGGCTGACGCGTTCGGATTGATAACGGTACGCGCCACCGACAAGCCGCGTCATGTTGGGGCCGACGGGGCTGCCGCGTCCGAGTCCCAGCGGCAAGCGGTCGATCAGGCCGGGATCGGGCCAAGCGGCCAGGTATCCGCGGATCGTCGAGAATGCAAAGATGCGATCGATCGGCGATTCGAATTTCTCCAGCGGGGCCGGCCGGCAATCCTTGATTCCACCAAACAGATAATGAGGCGGAATCGATCCGTTCAATTTATCGCTGTGTACGTTGGCGTAGAACGAAACCAGATCGGACTTCGAAAACTGGACGCCGATATCGGTCGCTGGCCCCAGTTGATCGACTAGCCAAGCCTGTTTGCCCAACAGTCCTGGCGAGATGTCCAGTGCGATCTGCAATCGCTCTTGCCCCGGTGATTTTGAATCGGCAGTTGCCCGTGCGATCTGGATGAAGACCGGTTCCAGCAGCCCCGGTTGATCGGTTCGTGATCGGTTGATCTGGTCCTGCCAGACGCGCTCGGCCGGAGTGATCTTGTCGATCGTGGTGTCGTCGATCGGCAGCAGGGTCTGTCGACCGCCGCGTCGCGAATCGAGCATCCCGTCGGGCGTCAGGATCAATCCGCTGCGATCGGCTCGCCGGCCAAAGCCCTCCGGAAGGTAGCCCGCGGCGATCAAGTCTTCGGGCAATTCCAGCGTTTTGCCTTCGTTTGCGGCAGTCGCGCGGGCGGCGACCAGCACCGCCATCTCAGCGGCGGCGTGGCTGCGACGCTGCAGTTCGATCTGAAACTGTGGCGTGTAGAGGCGACTCAAGAATCGCCCCGACAGATAAAACGTGATCGCGGCGGTTTTGGCGTTGGGATACTGTTTGCGGAACTGTTGGAATTCGGCGGTTGCGGCGAGCGTCGTTCGCGATTTGCGGGCGGCGATGAACCGCCCCGCCAAATGCTCGCTGCTGGTCACGAACATCCAGTTCCCATTGGAGATCCAAAACGAACGGACTCGATTGTCGGGAGTCGACAGCAACGAGACTTCGATCCCTTCGATCGTTTTCGTTTCCAGCGTGCAATCGTCGAACTGGGCCTCGGTCGCGCGGCGGTCTTTTTCCAGAAACGTCGACAGCAGGAAGGCGTTCTTCGCTTGCAGCAGCACGCCGATCGAAGGTCCATCGTCGATCAACAGGTCGTTACCGATGACGGCGACGTCGCCGATCAGGGCGTCGCCAAACAGATCGGCCAGTTGGTTGTAGCGGACATTTAATAGCTCTTCGATTCGCTGGCTGCTGCGTCGATCCAGGATCGGCCGAGCGACCATGTTCTTGATGTCGCCGTCATGTTCTTGAGCCAGCTTTTGAAACCACAGGAAATTCGAAAAGCTGCCGAACCGCAGATAGAAGCACTCCGGCGGAACCATCCGCGCGATTGGTTCGATCTCCGCCGGGACATCGTCGTCGTCCAGCGGATCGATCTCCGGCGGGGCGGCAGCGGCCGGCAGATCGGTGAGGACTTCGGACTCTTCGGTCGAGTTGCCGCGCAGAACATTAGCCAGCGCGATCCGCTGCAGGACAGCCGAATCGGCCATCATCGCGATCGCAGCGGGTGGCTTTTCCAACCGCATCCGCGACAGCGACGCCGGTGCTGGCAGATCGAGTCGGCGGGAGAGATAGGAGAGCAGGTAGGCGTCGGCGACGGGAAGGAAGGGAGCCGCTTCGATCTGCCCTTCGGCTTGGTCTTGGTAGGTCTGCCACCACTGCAGCATCGCCGCCCGTTGGTCCTCGGGGCTGGCGGCGACCGGGACGATCGGAATCGTGGCGACCGCGGGCCCGGAGATCTGCAATTCAAACGGGCTGTCCCCTTGGAACAGGAACCAGATTTCGTAGCCGGTGACCTGTTCTCTTTCGTCGGCGGTGACCGCCGCTTTGACGACTTGGCCCAGTCGTTCGAGGATCTTACCGCGGCCGAACTTCAGTTCGCGCGGGGCGGGATCGAGCCGCATCGGATCGCGAACCGTAACGGTTACCGGTTCGGCAGTCGGATAAAGGACACGGCCTTGTGGCGAAGTGACCAGCACTCGCGAGAGCCCCTCGACCGGCTGAGGCCACTGAACGCGAGCGTATCCAACGCCATAGGTCTCGCCGGCGATCGCAATCACTTCCTGCCCCACTGCGGTTGTTGGGAACCAAGGGTTCGAAAGGCAATACGAGAGCCCCACGAGATACAGAAACAGCTTGGCATGATGCATCGCGTTCAATTTTCCATGACGAAGAGAGAAGCAGGACAATCCGTTTTCGCGTCGCGGCAAATTGGTTGATTGCGTTGTGCGACGCGCCCCATCGAACCGGACGCGATCACGCGGTCCGGTTTTGCTTTCCCAGGGACGTTACGCTGGAGCGCAACGTCTGCGACTACTGGATCGACATCGGTGCGTCTTCACGCAGCGAGCGGATGTAGTTGACCAAGTCCCAGATCTGGTTCGGTTCCAAACTGGCTGCGGGCATTGGCGTGCCGTCGATGCCAGCGGCGATCCGCAGATACAACAGCTCCGGATCGGAACCGCCGCGGTACAAGCCCTGGCGGAAATCGCGAGCCTTGATCAATCGTGGTGGCAGGACGCCGCGAGCGATCAATGGGATCTGAGCCGCTTCGTCGGTCGGATCGATACCGCGTTGCAGCGTCCAGTCTTTAGTCCAGTCGTCGTAGTCTTTGTTGGTTCCGTCGCCCCAGCCCTTGGGGCCGTGGCACTTGGCACATGCAGCGCGTTCGGTGACGAACAGCTCTTTGCCGCGTTGGATCGATTGCTTCAAGGGCGAATCGCCCGGCGCCTTCGCTGCGGCCACAACCTCGTCGATCGTTGCCGGTACGGGAACGTCTTCGGGTTCGGGGACTTCGACCACTGCATCCTCGGCGTCCAACCAACCCTCGACGGCGCCAAAGGTGAGGTCCTGGATGAATTCCCACTGCTCGGCGAACATTTCGTACTCTTCGATCTGAGCTTCATCGGTGAGCGTTTCGGGATCGAAGTCGTCTTTGTATTTCTGCAGATATTTGTCGACCATCGCGTTGTCGAACAGCGTTTCGCCAGCGGCAAAGTCGATCAATTCCGCCTCTTCCAACAGCGCCCGTTCGACTTCGCCACGCCAGGTCAGATACATCACGTAATCGATCAGCGCTTCGACATCTTCGGGATTCTTATTCAGCTCGGGGATCGCCACCATCGCGGTCCCATCGAGTCCGTGGGTGATCGCAAAATGGAGATCTTCACGCAGCGGCTTCGATCCGCGGCGGGTGCTCTTAAATTTGTATTTCCCCATTCGATAGTCGCGAGGATAGGGATCAAGCAGTGCGGCGGTCGTGCCGCGACCGTTGCCGGTGATGCCGTGGCAGGTCGAGCAATGTTGGCGATACAGCCCGCGGCCCTGTTCGCTGGGCGAACCCGACGCGGCGACCAAATTATCCATGCTGACCAGCGTTCCGAGATCGGGATCCTCGAGAAGGAAGTCGGGCAGTTTCGGATCGTCGGGAGTCCCGAACAATCGCGTAAGCGCGGTCTGCGTTTCCGCCAACGCTTGATCCATCGGCTCTTCGACCGACATCGACACCAGTTCGGCCAAGACCATGTTCGGTTCGAATTCCGCAACATAAGGCTTTTCGCAGCCAGTCAAAGCAGCCAAACCGATCAGCAGCAATGCGTAGGTAGTCGTTTTCATGGTGATCCTATGTAATGTGGTGGTCTGTTGTATTGTATCGTTTGCCATGCCGATTCGTCTTGGGGAGGTCGGCATTGGTGGCCGCCGGATCAGCCATCGGGATCGGCGGAACCGCGTCGATCGAGATCGCTTTCCGCGGCCTTCGCCGGCTGGGGGCGCGTGTCGCGGTCGTCGATCAAGATCCGTACCGCCGGGGTTTCCAAGTCGTCGTATTGTCCGCCGCGGATGCAGTACACGCAGGCGATCATGCCAGCTGCGCCCAGGGCTAGTGCCAGCGGCAAGGCGACAAACAACACGCTCATTTTGTCCTCTCGAGTTCATCTCGTTCGCGGAAACTGCGCGAAGCGAGCGTCAACGACAACACGCTCACACTGCTCAACGGCATCAACACCGCAGCGACCAGCGGGCTGATCCGGCCGGCCATCGCCAGGCCGACAGCGATCACGTTGTATCCTAGCGAAACGGCAAAGGTGATGTGAATCAGCCGAGCGGTTCGGCGGGCGCCGCGGACCAGTTCGACAACACTTCCCAGTCTACCCGATGCGATGAAAATTGGCGCCGCTTGCAAACTAACTTCCGCTCCGCCACGGACCGCAATCCCTACATCCGCCGCGGCCAAAGCTGCCGCGTCGTTGGCTCCATCGCCGATCATCACCTGCAATCCCGGGGCTGGTTCGGGCAGATGAAGTTCCGCCGAGCCAGGATCGGCCGGGCTGTGATGCGACACAATGTCCAGTTTGTTTTCGGGAGAAAGCCCGCCGATCGCAAGCGATTGCGGCACGCCCACGCGATCGGCAACGCTGCGGACGACGCCGGGATGGTCTCCCGACAGGATGCCGACTCGCCATCCGGCCCGCTTGAGTTCCGCGATCGCCACGTCGGCGCCAGCTCTCAACGGATCGTCGATCCCCAGCACGGTGATCGCGATCGCGTCGCGAGCGACCACGATCGCCGTGGTCCCTTGAGCGGTCAACCGCTCGGCTGCCTGCGACAATTTAGCCGGGATTTCGATCCCCTGGGATTGAATGAATTTCAGACTTCCGGCCGCGATCGCGGCGCCGCGATGTTCCCCCAAGACGCCGCCGATCGCGATCTGCGTTCGGGCGGTTGCTTCGTCGGTTGAGTCGGTTCCTGCGGGCGAGTTGTCTTTGTCAGTTGCCGCCACCCCTTCAAGGTCGTCGGGAAGATCGGCGGCGGCCAGGATCGCATCGGCGATCGGATGGCAGACATCGCGTTCGATCGCCGCGGCACTTGCCAAGCCGTCGCGATCACCGATCACTTCGACAACCCGCGATCGCCCCTCGGTCAGCGTTCCCGTTTTGTCGAACCAGATCGTCCCGGTTCCGGCCAGTTGTTGCAGCGAGCTGCCGTCGCGGATCAAGATCTTCCGCCGAGCGGCTCGGCCCAGCGAGACCGCGATCGCCAGCGGTGTTGCCAACGCCAAGGCACAGGGACAGGCGACGATCAACAGCGCCGTGGCATTAGCCGCTCCCTGTTGCCAATTGTCGCGAGCACTGAGCGCAAACGCGACGAGCGCCAGCGTGGTGACGACGATCACAAAGATCCCGCCGATCCGGTCGGCCAATTGAACGATCGGCGTCTTGCGAGCCGCGGCGGCTTCGACAGCTTGCATCACCCGCCCGATCCGGCTCGCATCGCCGCTCGCTTCGACGCAGACATCGATCGAACGCGTGACGTTCACCGTGCCGGCAAGGACCGTCTCCCCCACTGCGGCGCGAATCGGCTGGCTCTCCCCCGTCAGCAACGACCTGTCGATCGTTGTTTCTCCGGCGATGATCTCTCCGTCGGCAGGAAAGCTTTCGCCCGCGGCGACGCGAATCCGGTCGCCCGCCTGCAAGTTGTCGGCCAGCACCGCTTGCGTCTCGCCATCGTCCAGGATCCGGCTGGCGTGGCGCGGCGTGATCCGCAGCAGCAGATCGACCGAGCGAGCGGCGCGATGCTGCTGGCGGAACTGGATCCAACGGCCGATCAACAAAAAGAAGACCAGCACGGCCAGCGAGTCGAAGTAGACGTCGCCGCGGCCGGTGATCGCGTTGATCAGCCCGGCAATCGAACCGACCGAGAGGCCTAACGCGACCGGTAGATCCATGTGAGGTGTGCGGGTTCGTAGCGACGCCAGCGCGCCGCGGAAGAAGGTTCGGCCGGGCACCGCGACCGCCAGCAGGCCCAATCCCGTTCCGATCGTTCTCAAAAACGTGCGGTGATCCGCGTCGACGCCCGAGGCTTCCCCGGCGTACAGACCGATCGCAATCCACATCGCGTTGGCGGCGCAGAAGCCGGCGATCGCGATCTGGATCAGCAGTCGCCGGTTTTCGCGAGCGAAGTGGTCGTCGAGCTGTTTGGTGAGCGGAGCGACTTGGTAGCCCAAGCGGTCCATCGTGCGAGCGATCTCGCTCAACGGAACCCGCTGCGGATCGAAGACGATGCGGATCGTATGATCGCTCATTTTGACGCGGGCCAATTGCCAGCCGTCGATCCGCGCCGCCGCGTTTTCGATCAGCCAAGCACATGCGCCGCAGTGCAGTCCGTGGAGCGCTAGATCGGTCGAAAGCAGACCGCCCGATTGCGGCTTCGGTGCCGAATCGCCTAAGAATTCCGGCTGGTCGAAGACGTCGTATCGCGACCGTTGGCCGGGGACGCCTTGAGCCGCGGCGGAGGTCATCTGGTCGCGAAGGGCGTAGAAATCGGAAAGGCCCCAGCCGTTGATCAGGTCGTACGCACCGTGGCAACCGTTGCAGCAGAAGATCCGCTGCGGATCGGCATCGGCGCGGACTCGCGTCGGCAGTCCGCAATGGACGCAGGGAAGTTCGACGATCGCCGGGCAAGCGGTTTCGTCGGCACTGGCGGCTTCATCGGCTGGCAATTCAGCTGCGCTGGAATCAGAGAACGCTTCGGTATTCAACGCCTTTTCCTTATCCCTTTCACTATGCAGATCCCCGTTCATTAAAGGACCGCTCGCAACATGCCCTCGGCCTTGTCCCACGTCTCCTGTTCCTCTTGAACCGGTTTGCTGCGCGATGTGATCCCGCCACCGACGGGCATCTGCAGCCAGCCGTCGCGGCAAGTGACGGTGCGGATCAAGATGTTCAAGTCGCCGCGGCCGCCGGTCGAAAGGTAGCCGAGCGATCCGCAATAGGGCCCGCGGGCTGTCGGTTCCAGTTCGGCGATGATCTGCATCGCGCGGACCTTCGGGGCTCCGGTGATCGATCCGCCGGGAAAGCTGGCTCGCAACAGATCGACCACGCCGACATCGTCTTGCAGCGTGCCGTGGACGCGCGAGACCAGGTGCTGGACGCATTCATATTGTTCCAGTTCGCAGAGCCCCGCGACGTCGATCGAATCGTCGTTGCAGACTCGCGACAGATCGTTTCGCATCAGATCGACGATCATCACGTTTTCGGCGCGGTCCTTGAGACTGGATAGCAGTTGCGCCCCCAGTTGTTGATCGACTGCGGCGTCGCCGGTCCGCGGGCAGGTTCCCTTGATCGGTCGAGTCTCGACGAAGCGGTCGTCGATTTGCAGAAACCGCTCCGGCGAAGCGCTGACAACTTGCCAATCACCGCCGTCAAAATAGCCGGCAAATGGAGCGGCGTTTCGCGATCGCATCCGCAGGTAAGCGGCAACCGCTCCGTGTTGATCGGGGTACAACAGCCGCTGGGCGAGGTTGACTTGAAAGGCATCGCCGCGGCGGATGTAATCGATCACATCGCCGACTGCGGTGCGAAATTCACCGGGGGCGAAGTTGCTGGTCAACGAAGCGTCGATCGGCGTGCGGAACTGCGGCGCGAGCGCGTCGTGCGCCCGCGGAGCGGATCGGGGCGGTCGAGGCATCGCCGTCGGCGTGCATCCCAGCCACCATTGGATCTGTTGCATCCGTCGTGCCGCGGCGACGCGTCGCCGATCGGGATCGGTTTCGGGCCAGCCTTGGCTGATGATCCAGCCGCGGTTCTGTTGGTGATCGACGGCGATCGTCCAATCGTACAGGCCCAGGCAGAGTGGCGGTGTCGGCAGGTCGTTGAACCGCGGTGCGGGGATCGGTTCGAGCGATCGGCCCAGTTCGTAGCCGAGGACGCCGGCGAGGCCTCCTTGGAAGGGAGGCAGCCCCGGCGCGGCAGCTTGGCTGAGCAGGGGGATGAATTTTTGCAGCTTGGCCAGCGGATCGGCGTCGTCATCGGTGGCCGATACGATTTCGATCGGATCGGCGGTGAGGAACGAATACCGGCCCAGATCGGGCATCGGTTTGGCGCTGTCCAACCAGAGGCAATGGGGCAGATGGCACAGCCGCAGGAAGACCTCGCGGAGGTCGGTTTGCGGCGGCAGTGGTGCGACCAACGGGCAATCCCCCGCCGACGTGAAGTCGGGCGTGGCGGGGTGCAGGTCGGCGGGCGTGGGGATCACCATCTACAGCAAGTCGGTAGGGAGAACCAGCGACGCGGGCGTTCGCTGGCGGTGGGAAATCAAGCTTCGACAGCAGTCAACGATTCTTGCCCCATCACGGGTTCAACCGCTGGCAGATTGCCAGCGACCCGCGTCTCCTGCCACTTGCACCCCAGCATGACACAGTTGATTCCCGAACCGATGCCGAGCAGACCGATTCGTTGGTCGGGTTGAACATGTTGGTATTGGCCCGCTGCGGCCAGCGCCAGCGGCAACGCAACCGAACCGGTGTTGCCCAACCATGGGAAGACGGCGGTGTCGTTTTCCGGTGGCAGACTCAGGGTTTCCAACATCAGCGCGCGATGGCGTCCGCCCACTTGATGGCAGATCGTACGATCGATGTCGGCGCGATCCCATTTGGCATCGGCAAGCAGTTTCTCGAACCCGGCGGCTCCGGCGGCAACTCCCGCGGCCAACAGGCGTTCGGAATCGGTATCCATCAGCGGCGCCATGTTCGCGCCGGCCGAATCGGTGTCGCTGCGGCAGAGGTTATGTCCATCGGTGGCGGCGTGCGAAACCGCGTGTTCCAGCCGCGAGCCCGATTGGCTGATCCGGCGGTGGGTCAGCAGCACGGCACAGCTGCCCGAACCGATCGTCAGCGAAGCGAAAGCCGGTTTGACCGTCTTGCGCGTGATCGATTCATCGGTGTTCAGGTTGTTGATCGTCGCTTCCAACAGCGGACGGCTGTTCTCGGTCCCGACGACGATACCGGCTTCGATCGCACCCTGTTCGATCAGCGTCGCGATTTGCACGATCCCGTTGAGCAGACCGAGGCAGGCGTTGGAGACGTCATAGACCCAGCAGTTTGGGGAAAGGCCAGCGCCGTGATGGACGCGCGACGCCGTGGCGGGTTCGAGAAAGTCGCGGCAGACGCTGGCGTGGATCAGGCATCCGACGCGGGCTGGATCGATTCCGGCGGCGGAGATCGCCGACTTGCAGCTCTCGATACTCGGACCGCTGGGCAGTGTGCCGGCGGGCCAAACGCGGCGTTGGGAGATCGAACTCATCAATTCCAGGCGGCCTTCGGGCAGACGCAGCCGGCTGTAGAGCGGTTCCAAGCGGCGTTCGATCTCGTCGCTAGTCCAAACTTCTTCGGGCAAATGGACTCCCAGCGATTCGATGCAGACGTTTTCAAATTGCAATGGAAGCCTCGTAGAGCGGGGGGGTTGCGGCGGAATCAGGCCCGGGGCGAACTGGATCGGTCCCGGAAAAAGCTGGTCTCACGCTGAATTAGAACTGTAATCCCGACGCTCAAACGAAGCGCACGGCGACAGATCCGTCCGTGAAGGAATCTAAGATACCGCATATGGCAGGCGTTGGTAAAGCTGCGAAACGCCCAGGAGCGAGGGGGCGACAAAACGCCCGAACGGCTCTGCGGACCAGGCAAACAATGCTAGCAACGGGTTTGCTAGCACAACGGGTAGTAGCAGCAAATCGGGGCGGGCGTCAAATGTAGAAACTGCTTGCCATAGCGAAAATGCCCGATACAGTTCCTCCCGTCAGATGACGTGTCGCCCGTGACACGTCGCAAGACCCTTCGCTCTATCCAGAGATGGAACTTTCGATTCGCGATTGAGACACCAGCCGCAAACGCGGCGACACGGTTGGACCAACAACCGTTGATGTGATGATCCAGCGATCGATTGGAAAGAGGGTAGCGAAAGAATTCGGATGACGCCGAACCACGCTTCCCGACGCCGATCGATCGACGCTAGCGGCAAATGCTGCTGAAGACCCAGACTATTTAAATCATCACCGTCGCTGCAAGAGCAAGCTGCAAGCAATTACGAAAAACGTTTTGGAAGACGCGAAGAAATTCATTAACGTTCACTCTGGAGAGGATTTTCAGATGACGTCTACTCGACCACTTATCGGCATCAACACCGACTTTCGCCCTGCACAACAACGCACCCCTGCCTACGTCTACTTGGCGGCTGGTTACTACGAAAACATTCAAGCTGCGGGCGGCATTCCGGTAATCCTGCCACCTAGCGACGACGTCGATGCCATTCATGCCGCGATGGATCGCCTGGATGGATTTGTCTTGATCGGTGGTCAAGATTTGGACCCACGCAACGACGGTTATATGTTGCACCACAGCATGAAACTGATGCATTCGAACCGCGAGACATTCGACCGAATCGTCGTCAACGAGATCACCGAACGCCGCATGCCTGTGCTGGGAATCGGAGCGGGGATGCAGTTGTTGAACATTGTTCAAGGCGGCAACTTGTTTTATGACATCGCAGAAGACCTACCGAACGCGGTTCCGCACCGCGATCACCAAGACCCATTGCACCGCCACAGTCTGGTTGTCGAATCGGATTCGTTGGTCGGTCGCGTTTATGGCGACGGCGAGATCCGCGTTGCCAGTCGCCATCACATGGCGATCGACGAAGTTGCTCCCGGTTTCCGCGTCACCGCTCGCTGCCCCGATGGCGTGATCGAAGCGATCGAGAGCGAGATGATGGACTGGTTCGCCGTCGGCACCCAATTCCATCCCGAGTGCGAAGCGGCATCGGCGTTGGATATCCGGATTTTTGAAGAGTTTGTCGATGGCGTGAAAGAGCGTCAGACGGGCGACCTGCGATTGGTTGCTTAATAAGGAAGACGAAGGGGTTTTTACCCGATAACAGAATTTGCCCACCGGACAAGGATTGTCCGGCAGGTCACCATGGTCGGCACGCTTGGCGTGCTACGCGGCAAGGAAGCTGCGTCATGGTGGACTGGGCGACTGCGAAGAGATTGATTTAGACATCGGCTGACCTCAGGGGCATGGATGCTTTGCTGGGTTGCCGTTTGTCCGATTGACACGCAGCGGATCGAACGCGGTACGATGATGGACTAGACGACCGCTCGATCCTTTTTCTGTTGAAGGGCCTCCCGACGTGAAGAACTTCAGTATCGTACCGACCGACGACGAACTCGCTTCGGTACCACGCGACTTGCGTTTCTACAGCGTCAACAACGACGCCCCGACGGTTTTAACCGGCGATCAGATCGATCGATTCAATCGCGATGGCTACGTCGCGCCGCTGCCGATCTTCGGCGACGCGGAGATCTCCGGCATTCGCAGCTACTTCGACGATCTGTTGGCTCGTGTCACCGCGGCGGGTGGCAACAGTTATTCGATCAGTTCGGCGCATCTGAAATACGGTCCCGTTTACGACATCCTGAAGGATCCGCGGATCGTCGACTGTGTCAGCGATCTGTTGGGCGAAAACGTGATCGGTTGGGGATCGCACTTCTTCTGCAAGATGCCCCACGACGGTAAATCGGTCGCCTGGCATCAAGACGCCAGCTACTGGCCGCTGTCTCCATCGAAAGCTGTCACCGTTTGGTTGGCGATCGACGACGCGGATGAAGAGAACGCTTGCATGCGTTTTATCGCCGGTTCGCATCATGTCGGCCACCTGACCTATCGCCCCAGCGATTCGGCGGAGCACAACGTGCTGAACCAGACGATCGACAACCCGGAGCAATACGGTTCGGTCGTCTACAATCCGCTGCCCGCTGGCAGCGCATCGATCCACAGCGATCTGCTTCTGCACGGTTCCAAGGCGAACGATTCGGATCGCCGCCGCTGCGCCCTGACGCTCCGCTACTGCAGCGCCGACGTCCATGCAGCTCTCGACTGGAACCAAAAGGGAGTCCAAGTCCGCGGAACCGATCCGTCGGGCCACTGGTCCAACCTGACGCGCCCGGCGGAGAGCTGATTAAGTCGGATGCGTTCGCGCATGCGAGAAGCCTGTCCCGATGAAGCGTCTCTCGTGTCGTCGCTTTGCGACTAGCGAGGTTGCGGGCGCGAAGAGTCCTGGGACTCGCGTCCCAGGCTTTTGCATGTCGTCGCTTTGCGACTGGTGCGGATTGGGGCAGTCTATATATAGGACTGCCTCGCCTTGTTCCGTCGCGGACTTCGGAGAAAACGCTAGGAGACGCGTTCGTTTTCTTGGTCGACTTCAGGCGGGGCGGTCGGGTCGCGCTGTTCGCGTTTCTGCAGGTACATCTTGATCGGGACTTCCGAAAACGGCAGGTTGTCTCGCAATACGCTCAGCAGAAAGCGGCGGTAGTCGGGAGCAAAGCCCTTGGGATCGTTGCACATCAGCACGATCGTTGGCGGTTCGGTCGAGACCTGAGTCGCGTAATAGATCTTCGGTCGCCGGTTTTGGAACATCGGCGGTTCTTGGTGCTCGATCGCCGCTTGCACGATTCGGTTCAGCCTTCCGGTGCTGGTCCGCTCGCGAGCCTGTTTGAACAGCATTTGCGAATGGTTCAGCAGGGCCTTGATGTTCTTGCCGGTCTGCCCGGTGATAAACGCGATCGGGGCGTATTGCATCGTGGGGAATTGCGACCGCAGGTATTTAACCCAGCGTTCGGTTGGCATCTCGTCGTGGTAGAGGTCCCACTTGTTGACGACAAACACGCACGGTTTGTATTCGTCGGCGATGTAGCCGACCAATTGCTTGTCGACCTTGCTGATCTTTTCGCTGGCGTCGAAGAACATCAACGAAACATCGGCTCGGCGGATGCTGCGTTGAGCCCGGTGCATACCGTAATAATCGAGGTCGGTCCGGACGCTGCGTCGACGACGCAGACCGGGAGTATCGATCGCGGTGAATTGATGGCCGTCGAGTTCGAAGTTGACGTCGACGCTGTCGCGGGTCGTTCCGGCAACTTCGCTGACGATCATCCGTTTGGCTTGAGCCAGCGAATTGACGAACGTGCTTTTGCCGACGTTGCGGCGGCCGACGATCGCAAATTTCATGTGCGCGTCGACGGCGCGATCGCTGCTTGGCGGCAAGCGATCGACGATCAATTGCATCAGTTCGTCGCGGTGCCGCTTCTGTTCGGCGCTGACACAAATCAAATGCCCTCGCCCCAGCTTGTGGAACTCTTCGGCTGAGATGTCGAGGTTCTCGTGGTCGGCTTTGTTGGCCAACAGGACGATCGGGCGGTCGATGCTGCGCAGACGCTCGGCGACCAGAGAGTCCAGCGGCATCAGGCCGGTGCGGATATCGACGACAAACAGAATCACGTCGGCTGTGGCGATCGCGACTTCGATCTGGGCTTCGACATCGGCCGTCAGGTCGTCCGAATCGACGACTCCCATCCCGCCGGTATCGATCAATTCGAAGAAGTTCCCTTCGTGTTCGATCAGCGTTGTCATGCGATCCCGGGTCACCCCTTCGTAATCGTCGACGATGGCGATACGGCGGCCGGCTAGCCAATTGAAAATACTGCTCTTGCCGACGTTGGGACGTCCGACAATCGCGACTTTGGGCATCGACATGAGTGATAGCTAACGAGGGGAGACGCAAGAAAAAACGATACAACCTTTTAGAATCCGCTGCCGATGTCGATCAATCAATCCCAAATCGCGTCGGCGGTGGGCGAATGCATGAAAATTGGCCCCTGGTTTGGTTATATTTGACGTCCTGCCTGTTCTCATCCTCGATCGCTCGGTCATCAGCCCCCAAAAGGGAGATCTTTTTGGCTGCTCCACGCTCCGCACGTTTCCGCTGTTTTCTGCAGTTTGTCGTCGCTATCGGGCTGCTTTCCAGCGGCAGTTGGGCGGTCGCAGCCGATGCGGTTTGGTACCTTCCCCCAGCGGCCAGTTCGGTCGGCCAGACCGGTTGGTTGCCCCAACCGCTGCGAAAATTGAGCGGCACGATCGAGTCGTTCCAACAGGGGAAGTTGCAGATCGTCGTCGCCGATGCCTCGTCGGTCGAAGGGCTCGCCCGGCGGGAGCTGGACGACGACCGGATCGTTTGGATTCAGGTCGATTGGTCGGGAGAGGGAGCTGAGGTCCAACAAGCCTTCGAAGACTTCAACAACCGGCGGTTCGCAGCCTGTTTGAAACCGATGGGCGAATATGTCAAACGAGCCAAGCCGCGATGGCGGCAATTGATCGCTTACGGTTACCTGATGAATGCCGCCGCGGCTGTCGATAAGCATTCGGCGGCATTGGCGATCGCGGCGGGGTTCCACGCCGCGGCGCCGCCAGCTTGCTTTTACAGTCTGCTGCCGATCGCGTGGACTCGCCCGCCGATCAACGCTGCCCGCGATCAAGCGGCTGTGGCGGGGCTGCAGCACGCCGACCCTGCGGTTCGCGTGATCGCGGCCAGTTGGCTACTGACGGGAACAAATCGGCAGCGAGCCGATGCTGTCTTGTCGCGGGCCAGCAATGATCAGACTGATCCGCTGTTGGCGCGACTGGCCGATGCGATCCGCTGGCGAACCGCCGCCGGGCCGGAGATCGCTGCGTCGCTTGCGACTTGGGAGCGAAAGGTCGACCAATTGCCGATCGCGGTGCAGGCGGGGCCGATGGCCGCTATCGCCGATCGATTGCAAGCGAGCGGTCGCGGGGAGGAAGCGCTCGCGTGGTGGTTGAGCGTCGCCGAGCTGGGGAAACAGCCCGGCGAGCTGGCCGACGAAGCAGCTGCCAAGGCGCGGCAGCTGATGGAAACGATGGCCAAACAGGCCGCGGCGGATCAGTCCAACAAGTGAACCAGCAGACCGCTGCGCAGCTTTGGTTCGAACCAAGTGCTCTTGGGCGGCATGATCTCATCGGCGTCCGAAACGCCCATCAACTGCTCGATCGACGTCGGGAACATCGAAATCGCACAGGCCCAGGCGCCCGAATCGACTCGCGTTTCCAGCGCCTTGGTGCCGCGGATGCCGCCGACGAAATCGATTCGCGGATCGGTGCGGACGTCTTCGATTCCGAAGATCGGTTGCAGGACGCGTTTTTCCAGCAGCGCCACGTCGAGCGAGTCGATCGGATGGTTGTGATCGATCGAATCGGCCGGCAGGGTCAAACGGTACCACGATCCGCCCAGGTAGAAGCAGAACGAACCAGCGGTTGGCGGCACGGGATCGGTGATCGGTTCAAACGTGCCCAACTGACCCAGTTTCTCGCGGATCTGTTCGACCGATTGGCCGTTGAGGTCTTTGAGGACGCGGTTGTAGGACAAGATGTTCAATTGGCTGGCGGGGAACAGAACCGTCAGGAACCAATTGTATTCTTCGTCGCCGGTGTGGTTGGGGTTGTTGTCGCGGCGTTCGGCTCCGGCTCGCCAAGCACTAGCGGCGCGGTGATGTCCGTCGGCGACATAGAACTTAGGAACGGCGGACAATGCGGAAACGTAATCCCCCGCGTTGTCGATCTTCCAGACCGTGTGTTGGACTCCATCGGCCGCGGTGAAGTCATACAGCGGCGCTTCGGTGATCGCGGTTTCGACCATCGCGTTGGTCTTGCTGTCGTCGCGGTAGGTCAAGAAGACGGGGCCGGTGTGAGCACCCAAGGTGAGGACGTGGCGCGTGCGGTCGTCCTCTTTCGCTTTGCGTGTTTTTTCGTGCTTTAAGATCAGGTTATTTTCGTAATCTTCGACGTGGCAGCAGCAGACGACGCCGACTTGGCTGTTGCCATTCATGACCTGGCGGTACAGGAAGATCGCGTCGCCGTCGTCTTGTTGCAGGACGTTATCGCGGAGAAAACGCTGCAGGTTGTCGGACGCTTTGGCGTAGATCGCGTCGTCGTAGGGATTCGTATCGGCCGGCAGATCGATGTCGGGACGAACGATGTGCAGGAACGAATCGGGATTTCCAGCGGCCAATTCAACCGCTTCGTCGCGGTCGCACACGTCGTAGGGGACCGAGGCGACTTTAGCTGCGTTGTCGGCTTGGGGACGCAACGCGCGGAAGGCTTTAATTCGTGGCATCGTGTTGGACTTCTTTAATAGGAAGATTCAGTCGGTGATGGGCGGATTCCATTGCCCGACGCGGCGGCGGCTGTTTGAAAGGAGCCGGCCTGGGGCAATCCGAATACGCACCAAGGGGGCGTCGCGGGATTGCCCGGCGTTTGTCGGACGCTCGGAAAAGGCGAAGCCTAGCCGACTTTCCGCAGCGAACAAAGCCCCGGCGATATCAAACCGCGGTGCAGAAAGGATAGGGAAATGGTCAAGTTGTGCGGGTTGTCCAGCCGATAACGATTCTAACGCGTAATTTGTACGAGCCAAGACTTGGGCGGGATCCGCATTGGTGACTGCCGGCAAAATTTCCTAGAGATTCAACGATGCCTCGAAAGAACACATCCCACTTGCTCGAACTGGTTGGTTGCCTGTCGCTGGCGGCCACGATCTTGGTCGGTTCGACTGGCTGCCAAGTTAGTGTTGCCGGGCAAACGCTGCCAAGTCCCTACTATCTGGACGACGATGTTCAGTATTTCCCAGCGGGACCTGAGTTCAAGCTGCCACGCGAAGCTGCGGCGTTGCGAGCCGCTCGAGCCGAAGAAAAGCTCAAAGGCAATTAAGCTGCGAAAGCCGATCGTGCGGCTGGGATTTCAAACATCGCGCTCGCTTGGGACGCTATCGGTCCGGCGAGTGTAGGTTGAGATCCGGTTGTTCGCACGGCGATTTGCACTGCGGCCGAATCAGCCGCCGTCGAAGAAGAAGTCGTAACGTTCGGCTTTGACGTTCGACGTCGCCACGCACTTGTGGTCGGGGATAAACAGCGGCGCGAAAAACGCGTTCTTGTTGTATTTGACTTCGACCTTCACGACGATCTTCTCTGTCGTCGAAGTAAGTGGTGCGCCATCGTTGACCGTCACGGTCACGCCTTTGGCTCCAATCGCATCGAGCAGATTCTCTGCCGTATCGATGGCATCTTGCGCCGTCGCTCCCGAAACCATCGCGGCTCGAGCACCATAATAAGCGCTGTTCTGCGCGGTGTTGCGAATCAGGTTCAGTCGCGAGAACTCGACACAGGTGAAGATCACCAGAAACAGCGTGTTGGCGACGACTGCAAATTCGACAACTGCCGCGCCGCGACGATCCTGCCCACGGCGTTTGCCGCGGCGTCGTCGAGGACGATCGGTCGTGTTGGCGATTTGTGATCGGTTCATTAAATGGTGGGCCTGTTCAAAATTGCGGTGGGATCGAACGATTCGCTCGAATCCGCATCAGTCGATGTTCTCGTACTCTTTCCGCATCCAGACGAACGACTGGATATTCCCGCTGGTAAACAGCTTTGCCGGCGAGAGGACGTTTCCGCTGGCGGGAACTTGGACCAGGATTCGGCAATGTTCCAGCGTCTCGGCGGAATTGAAGCCGCCGTTGGTTGGACTGTCGGTGCGTTGGATCTGCACGACGTTGCCGTCGTTGTAGGTAATTCCCCGTTCGTCCAAGATCTCCTTCACTCGCGCTGTCGCTTGAGCGTTGGTGCCGCCGCGAGCGACTCCGACACGAGCCCCTTCGTAAGCCGCGATCGACAGCGATTCTTTTAAAAACATCACCGAGCAAACGTCGATCGTCGCCACGGTCAGGGCGATCAAAACCGGTAGACAGATCGCCATCTCGACGACAGCGGCTCCGGTGCGTTGTGACTTTCTATTGCTTCTGTACACGGTGCGATTCCAGTGAATCGGTGAACGAATGGATCTTGGATGCCATCGGGAAAAGAGTCTCTCCCTTATTGGGAACCATAGTTTCGAATTTAAAGAGAGCGGTTAGGTATTACGCAAACTTCGGCTCGGTGTTGTCGCTGGCGGTTCGTTCTGTAACGAATTTAACGCCGCGGTCGAGCGGTACTGCCGCATTGATGTCACCCGCGTGGGGGTGTTGGTGTAGTTTGTTTGTGCGTCTTTTTTCGCATTTACTCCCATTATTCGATTGCATCGACGTGAACTAAAGCCCCATAATCACGGCTTAATGGTGTTCTTTGTAAACAAAAGGGGAGAGAGATGGCACTCGAATCGGCAGCAACTACCACCACAGCGAAGCCTTCGCGGACGCGAAGCTATCTGCTGTTTGGCATCTTGGGGTTGATGATCATTGCGTTGGCTTACGATTACAAAGTCGCTCGCCCTAACGTTGAACAGGCGTATGAGGATCTGGTCGCCTTCAATATGCAGGTCAACGCCGACCCATCGGACATGGTGACACCCGAGATGGTTGCGGAGATGTTGGGCAAAACACCAACGCGAACCTTTAAAGACATGTCCGATTTCGTCGAGGTCTACAGCTGGCGTGGCGGTCTGTTTTTCAAATCCCACGATTTGTATGTCGCCTATCGCGTCACCCCGCTCGGAACGCTGATGGCTCGGACCTCGAAGTTCAACTACGACGCTCATCGAGAGGTCTACGAAGAGGTCTACGCCAGAATGGGGGTGGAGTTACCGTATGTCGAGGCAGAGGATGGGCGATACGAATCTCCCGTCCCGTCTTCGATGGCTGCCATGCCAATGGATCCGCAACTGGCTGTCGATAGCGGGGATGCATCGGTCATCGCCGTCGTCCAGGATGCGGAAAGCATCCCCACGGTCGAGCTTGCACTGCAAGAATAGGCTTTTTAGGAAAGCCACCTTCTCCCAAAAAGAGCGGCTCATTTGGCCAACTTGGCAATTATAGGATTGCCAAAGCGGTAGCCGAGCGGTTGAATGGTGTCTGGTTGCTAGCAACGCGATGGAAACATCGCCGTTGCGTGTAGCCAACCCACCATTGGATCGAATCTCGTCTGACGCAACGCACGCTCTTTCTGACCAAAGGGACGTTCCGTTTTAGGGGCCGTCGCTTTTCTCTCCGCGAGCTCAAGGTGCCGGGACGATCGATTCGATCTGCCCACCTTTGCGTCGTCGCCTGTCCTTCCCCCCAGCCTCGCGACACGCTCACCCTTCCTTCGACTGCAATTGAGGTGAACGTGAATTCTAGTGAGCGATCTGCAGATAGCCCCGATACCCCGATCGAATACGACACTTCGTATTTGAACTCGTTGCGAGAGTTGAAATTTGTCGGCGCGATCGGGACTTTGGCATTGGCTTGGACGCTGATCTACGGCGGCTTAAAAGGTTATTCGAGCGCTCCCGATGCGATGGATGTCATCTTAGGGATGCCATCGTGGGTGTTCTGGGGGATCGCGGTTCCCTGGTGCGTCACCTCGCTGGCGACGCTCTTCTTCGCTCTGTTTATCCTCCGCGAGGACGATGACGATCTGCTGGAACAGGAAGCACAAGCTCAAGCCGAAGCCCAAGCACAAGCCGAAGCGGCTAGCAAGGAGGACGTATCGTGAACCTCGACTCTTTTAATCTCCTGGCGGTGACCGAAGCTGGCACGCCGATCGCCGCTCTGGTCACCTTCATTCTCTATTCGGTCGCCGTGGTCCTGTTGGCGGTTGCCAGCCAGGTCGTGTTGCAAAAGCGATCGTTCCTGCAAGAGTATTTTCTCGGCAGCCGCAATCTCGGTTGGATCGCGTTCACGCTAACCTTCGCCGCCACCAGCGCTTCGGCCGGTTCCTTCGGCGGCTTTCCGGCCAAGGTCTACAACCACGGTTGGGTGCTGGGGCTGTGGATCGCCGGCTACATGGCGGTCCCGTTGGTCTCGCTGGGGCTGTTGGGGAAACGACTGAACCGGATCTCCAAGGAAACCGGTTCGATCACGATGCCCGAAATGATCGGTTTGCGTTTCCCCGGCCACGCCGTCCGCGGTCTGGCGACTGGGATGATCGTGGTGCTGATGAGCATCTATCTGGTGCCGCAGTTTAAGATGGCCGGCGTGATTCTGCAGTCGTTGCTGCACGATTTCGTCTTCTGGCAAACCGCTGCCGGGTACATGCAGCAACTGACGGCCGACATCCCGATTTTGCAAGCCGATGATCCGGGCTACCTGTTGGGATTGTTCGTCTTTTCGTCGATGGTGATCGTCTACACATCGTTGGGCGGTTTCCGCGCTGTCGTCTGGACCGATGTGCTGCAAGGGATCGTGATGCTGTTCGGCGTCCTAGGCCTGTTGGTCCTGGTCCTTTCGCAAGTCGGCGGACTGACGAAAGCGACACAAACGTTGGCTAAGATGCAGCCGCCCAACTTGGGAATGGTCGAATTTTCGACCGATGGGTCGATCGATCAACCGACGCGAGTCGCGATGGATACGTGGTTCGAAGTCGGCCCGGATCGCTTGTTCCGCACCAACGCGGCGGCTTACATCGATCCCGAAACCGGACGCTCTGCCCCGATCAAGACGGTCGAGATCATGGGGGAAGAGGAGAAGCAGCGGATCCGCCGCGATCTGCTATCGGGAGCGGCTCCCGCATTGCCACCTGGGCTGACCGTCGAACTCGACGAATTTCATCCCTATGCCTATGGAGCTGGAAAGGAAGGCGTCTACACGACCGCCCCGGGACCAAGCGCCCGTTCGGAAGTCGGTTTCCTGCCGCTGTCGCTCGCCTTTTCGTTTTTCCTGTTCTGGTCGATCGGCGGATCGGGGCAACCGAGCAATATGATTCGGCAGATGAGTTTCGATCGGGTGCGAACGCTGAAGCGATCGATGATCTTCCTGACCTTCTATTTCGGTGCGATCTATTTCCCGTTGGTGGTGATCTTTGTCTGCGGCCGCGTTTTGGTCCCCGGCTTGGATCAAGATCCCGACCGGATCATGGCGGCTCTTTCGTTGACCGCCGCGACCGCCGCGGACGTTCCTTGGCTGGCGGGCCTGCTGATCGCAGCGCCGTTTGCCGCGGCGATGTCGACGGTCGACAGCTTCATGTTGATGATCTCTTCGTCGCTGGTCCGCGATATCTACCAACCGATGGTCAAGGGCGACGTTTCGGATCGGACGGTCAAGATGCTCAGCTACGGCTGCACGTTTTCGGTTGGCACGATCGTGATGTTGGTTGCGATCAGCCCTCCCAAATTCCTGCAGGACCTTGTCGTCTTCACCTCCGGCGGCCTTTCGTCGTCGTTTTTGGTCCCCGTCTTTTTGGGCGTCTATTGGACCCGTTACAACTCGATCGGCGCCGTCTGCGGGATGCTGACCGGGTTCTTCACGTTCCTGTCGATGTACGGGATCGGGTATCTGATGTACGGCAGTTTGCGTGCCTACGAACCGCTTTCGTTTGACCCGATGATCGTCGGTGTGTTGGGATCGGGGATCGGCAGTCTGATCGGTTGCCTTTCGTCGCCGCCGCCACCGCGAAACATCGTGCATATGTTTTTCGGAGCGAAGTCGCCGGGCTCGCCAGCAAAGGGTGACGCGGCCGCAAGCGAAACGGTTTGATCGGGGCATAAACGAAAAAAAGCCCGGCGCGATTGCGCCGGGCTCCACAGATCAAGACCTGTGGTCTCCACCCCCATGGAAATTGTTGTGTCGCCTGCGGGTTTGCTGATCGGACGCGAATCTTCGATTCAGCGTGCGATCGGTTCCGCGATCCAGGCGACTGGTGCGACTATCCTCGATAGGGATTCGAGGAGCTGGCATTCTCACCGACCGCTTGGTAGCTGGCCGGTGCGATCACCGATCGTTTCTTCGAATCCATCGCCGATGTCGTCGGGCCCGGGCTGACCGCCGAGTTGTTGCTCAGCGGCGGGTTGATGCTGTTGAACTCAACATCTCCTGGCACGACTTCCATCGGCATCGCATCCTCGTAGTAGATCTCGCCGACTTCGTCACCCATCACGGTCTCGTTGTCGATCATCACGTTGTTGACGTTTGTCTTAACAGGACCTTGGCGGACAACGCCTGGACGTGTGTAGCCGTAGTTCATGTAGTAGCTGGCGTCGCGTTCGCGAGCTCGTTCCAACGCATCCCAGTAAGCCTTGTCGACCCATGGTCCTTCGCTGAGGGTGATGTTGTTGTAATCGAGCAGGGTTCCCTTGAGGTAATGGACGTAGGCGATCGATTTGTTGTATTCGCAAAGCGATCGGTAGTATTCGATCTGTGCCAAGGCACGACGTTGTTGACTTTGTAGGACCACGTTGACCGGCGATCGGCCACCTTCGTATTCAGCCAATCGAGCGCGGACTTCTCGCTCCGCAGCGGCCCAGCGTTGGAAACTGTTGTGGATCAGGTCGTAGTGCACCTGCAACTTGCCGACCGCATCGCTCAATTGATGCACCATCGCCAATTCCTTCTCTTGCAAGAACGCTTCCTCGCGTCGCAGTTGCAGTTGAGCATTGCGAACCCGAGCCTTCTCGCGTCGCGATCCAACCGCGGGTGGTGTGAATTCCAATCGTGCACCAACTTCGGTATGGTCCCCGCCGGTCAGGTCGGCCAGAGCGGAGTTTGGAAAATTGTTGCCGGGAAGGTTTCCGCCATCGCGGTCCGATGGTCCCAGTGTGTCGCCAACGCCGACCCAGCGAGCCGAGAACGAAAGGTTCAAGTCGGGCAGCATCTGGTTCTTGGCGACCAAGCATTCGAGTTCACGTTGTTTGATGCGGATCTTTTGAGCACGCAGTTCGGGGCTGCGATACAAAGCTTCGGTGGTTAGTTCGTGCCAGTCGAATTTGACAGCAGCCAGCGACGGTTCGTCGATCGGACGTGCAAGTCGTCCATCGGTCGAAGCGATGCCCATCAGGTTGCGGAGTTCGCGTTCGCGGCCGTAGACGCCAAAGGGATCGTTGCCGGGAACGTTGGTTCCCGCCAGAGCGGTTGTCAATTGAGCACTGAAGGCGAAGAACTGTTCTTCGGCTTGAGCGACGTCTTGAGCCGTTCCCGAACCACTTTCCAAGTTCAGTTGTGCGAATCGAGCTGTCGCTTGAGCACTGTCGCGAGCGATCTGGGTTGTTTCGACGTTGCGGTAAGCACAATACAGTTCCCAGTAAGCGTTCTCGACGTCGGCGACCAAGTTGCGAACCAATGCTTCGAACTCGGTTAGCGAGCTGTCTTCGTTCAAGCTAGCCAGAACCACGGGGACGCGATTGACCATCGTGCCGCGGTTTCGCATCAAAGGATGTTGTACTTCAGCTTCCAGGACGACGGTGTAGTCGCTGGGAACCAGACGTCCAGCGTTGGAAGTCAGGTTCGCCGGGATGTTGTTACGTGAGTAGATGATCTGCTCGCGAAGTGTGGCAACACCACCGGTGGCGAGTCGTTTGGACAACGCCAACTGTTGGGTGCTGTCCCAAGCACGGAATTGCTGTGCGCTGAAACCGTTGTTGGCTCCGACGTTTCGCGGGCGATCGGTTGTATCGTAGCTCAAGAAGCTGCTCATCTGAGCGTCGAATTCAGCCAACGCGTCTTCGACACCACCAACCTGCGAAGCTCGGATCGCACCACGTGGCAGCGTGCGGTTGCCATCGCTGTCGATGGTCAATGGCAACGACTGAGTGGTCGATGATTGAATCGCGGGGTCGTAGGTCGAACCCAATCCGTCAGGCGAACCGCTCAGAATCTGAGCCGCTGTGTTCTGACGTTGTTGGGCCGTTCCCGAAACGGTGCGAAGGATCTTGCTGTTGTTCAGCGCGATCGATACGCACTCTTCCAACGTCACATCCCAGAACTCGTATTCGTGATTGTCGACCGTCAGCGGCGCCTTGGCTTGCAAGACATCCTCCAACTTGGGTAGCTCGACATCCGGATACTCGATCGCGGTTGCGGTGTCCAAATAGTGCGATAGATCGCCGTCCTCGTGTAGGTAGAACGGTTGCGTAGGTGTACGACAACCCGTTGCTACGACAAGCAGCGCGATCTGCAGGTAGACTGCGTATTGATATTGTGTGCGATTCATCCGTCTCGGTTTCCTCTGATGGGTCGCGCCCCAGCTCCACTAACTGGATAACGCAACGATCCCTGGAAACCCCCCTCAACACCCCGACCCCAAAGCTGGGCGTACTCGTGTTGCTGTAATCGTTATCGTCAACGCAACCGGCAAACTTTGACATTTCACCCGGCGATTCCAGAATTTCTTTTCGATTCGATTAACGCCAACAAAAACGCTCGGTTTTTCGACAGCTAGCAATCCGCCGCCGACCGCCCGCTACTCTCCCCTCGCCGGCAATCGACGCTAGCATCCGCAGATCGGCGGCACTGATTGGCGCTCGCTCGCTTGGCCGTCATGCTGGGACTAACACGTGAAAACATTTGACACGTGGAAACATTTGACACGTGGAAACATTTGACACGTGGAATTATTTGACACGTGGAATTATTTAAAGCACTTTCCAATCGCGCGTTCCCCGCTGCGAAGTACCTGTTCTTTGTTGCAAAGTCTACGAATCGCCCATGTCCCCTCCCCTTTCCCGAATCACATCCCGCTGGAAATCGACGACGATCCTAGGCGTTCTGTTTTGGAGCGGATGTCTGGTGGCGATCGCGATCGCTGCCCGGACTCATCGCGCCGAGGCGTCGCGAGTGACCGAATTGGCGACTCACTTCATGCGGTCGCGCGATCGGTTTCGAATCGAACTGCCCGATGGACCGCTCCGCCGCGGCGACGCGATCTTTGCTCAGGATGCTAGCGGCCAGTGGACTCAAGTCGGACATGCGATCTCCGACGACGAATCGGGCGCGCAGCCGTCGGCTGAAATCCTTTGGTACGGCTCGCAGCCGGCATCGCATTACGGTTTCACCTACTGTCGCAATCGCGGCACGCTAGCCGAAGCTGTCGAGATCTTGTTGCCAGCCGAGCGACGAACGGTGATCCTTAATAAGATCGCCGCAGCTCAGCGGTTGCACGGTCCCGAGCTGACCGCAGCCTTTAAACCGATCATCGAACAGACGCTCCGCGAAAGCGTCCCGGTGATCCAGCAGGCGTTGGTTCGAGCGGTTACGGCGCATCAAGCTGAATTCGATGCGATCGGCGAGCGTTTCGAAGCCGAATTGATCAACCAACGCGTCGTACCGCTGGTGCGGTCTGAGGTGCTGCCGATCGTCCGCACCCACGGTGAACCGGTCGCCGCCGAGATCGGTCAAGAGATTTGGGATCGGGCGTCCTTGTTCCGCTTCGGCTGGCGGATCATGTACGACAAATCGCCGCTGCCGCAGCGCGATCTCAGCCAGCAGGAATGGGAGCGTTTTATGGAGAACGAAGCGATCCCGGTCTTCGAATCGCACGTCGACCAGATCGTCGGAGCTGTCAAAGCAATTTTGCGAGACGTCGTGAAAAACGAAGCGGTTCGCGACGAGTTCACTCAGGTTTTGCAGGAGGTCGCCAGCGACGATCAATTGCAAGCGTTGGCCGGTTCGATCGTTCGCGATGCGATCATCGACAACCAGGAACTGCGGCAGGTCTGGCTGAAAAACTGGCAGACCGCCGAAGCGCAGCAGGCGATGCAATTGGCCAACGCGCGGCTGGAACCGCTGGTCCGCGAGATCGGCGACGAGATCTTTGGGACGCGCGAGACGGGAATCAGTCCCGGATTCGCTCGCGTGTTGCGGAACCAGATCCTTAATAAGGATCGCCGTTGGATCGAAGCGCAGGTTTTACCCACGGCTCGGAATGAAGACCAGCCCGCGATCGCCGAGGCCGATGATCGCTCGCACCCCTATCCGATGCTCTTCTTCGCCGATCGCGATTAATCCGCGAAACAGCACACCGATCAGTGCCAAACGATTCCATCAGCCCAGCCGCGGCAAGCGATCTCAATGGCGAAGCCATGGCATGTGATCGCCCCGGACGCAAGTCCGGGGTGACGTGCGTGCGACTCCACGCTGCAATCTTCGCGAAGCGAAGACATTCTAGAACCGGATGTCGGCACCAAAATTGGCACCGTGAGCCCAGAAATCGGTCTCGCGGAATTCGAATTCGGGACGCAGGACCGAGTCGACCAGCGGCATTTGTTCGGGCGGGAACAGGTTGGGGTTCAGATCGGTATCGATCTGGTCTCCGGCTCGGACAACGTTGCTGAGATAGAACAGCGAATATCCGGCGCGAAGCGTGACGTAACGCGTCACCCGAGCACCGAGGTTGAAGGTCAACTGAGGCAAGACCGCCAGTTCGTTCCGCTTGTATTCGCCGATGTTTGTCCGCTGCGCCAGCACGCCGCCGGGGAAGCGTTCCAGGAAACCGGCTTCGACGATGTCGCTGTAGCCATCGATCTGGACGGTCTGCTTGTTGTTACCCGCCGCGACTTTGGCGACCAGTTCGGTTGTAAACCGATTCCAGCGACCGTGATAAGCCATGCCCAGCTCGATGCCGTTGAATTCGTTTTTCGTTTGGAAGCTCTCTCGAATTTGGAACGATCCCGGATTGGCAACGTCCAGACTGCGCAGGTCTTCAGCAAACACCAGGCTATCTCGCAGGTTGGCGTATCGATATCCAAACAGGACGTCGAAGCGGCCGATCTGCATGCTCAGCGGACTGTTGATCGCAATCACATCGCAGGGGCCAGGCGTCGGGCAAGTCGCTCCGCGGCCGTAGAGACCAAACGAGCTGAGCTTCGATTCCGCATTGACGCTGATCCGCCCCGAGACGACGTCTTCGTAGGAGATCAATTGAGCGGTTTCGCGTCCGTTGATCAGATCGAAGAACGGCCGACCGAGGATATTCGTCGGGGCGACTTGATCGTCCGAAGCGGCAGAAAACGATTCGTTGCGGTCGAAGATCTTTAAGTAGTCACCTTCGAGCTGCCATCGCAAGTTGGGATCCAAGGCAAATCCGGCCGTGATTCGATAACCACTCTGCCAACCACCGTTAAGGTCTTGCTGGCCAAACAGCACGGTTGTGTCGGGGCCTCCCAAAAAGGCGGCTTGGTCTCGCGGCGTCCCCGAGGGGCTGGAGGTGACCAGGGCGGGAGTGCGCATCCCTTCGGCGGACCAATATAAATAGTCGGGGTTGACCCAAAAGCGGCCGGTGCGGCGGAAGGGTAACCAGGTGCTAAACGTTCCGCCAAAGTTGGTGATCTGATTTCGAAACGCCGTCGGCAGGATGGCATACGGATCCTGGTCGCCATTGGCCGCCAATCGCGCATCGGCAATCCGCTCCGCCGCTTCGTTCTCTTGCAGTTCGTCTTCGAAATTTCGGTCCGCCAAATCTCGATTGTCCGATGGACTCGACGCTTCACTGGGGATCACGATCTGAGAATCGGCCAGCGAAGGGACTTGGATCCGCGACGGCTTTTTGTATGCGGGCTTCGGTGGGAGCGAAGCGACATCGACGCGATCGGTTTGCGATTGGCTCGACGTCTCGGCACCGTTGGATTCGGGAAAGCGAAAACGCCACGACGGACCGGCTGTCTCTTGTCCAACGACAAGCGACGCAGCGGGGACGCAGCATAAGGCGATCAGAATAACAACGCGAGCGAACAACGGATGACTCCCAACTATTCCGAAGAAAATCGAGCGAATTGCTCAAGTTTCCTGGAAGCGACGGGATCATCCGATATTTCGAACCCAGGGGTCAATACACATCCAGCCTGCTAGCGGCCTGTTTATGTAGGACTTTTCGGGAATCTTGGCTCGTCTACTGCGCCGCCGATCGATCGGCCGCGGATTCAACCATCGCGTGGCAGCAGCCGGCAGCAGATGCCAGCATTTAAAGAGAGGCTGAAATCGTGACAGCCAGCATCCGGGCCTCGATGATCGAGGCCTTGCATTGGATGTTCTGAAACCGCCGGAGGTGTTAGCGGATGAAGCCGCGTTGTTTCAGCAGATCGATCACCGCGTCGACGCAGGCATCGATGCTTTGCGTATCGGTGTTCAGCGTCAGATCGGCCGCTTCGGGAGCTTCATAAGGAGCGCTGACGCCTGGGAAATCCTGCAGCTTGCCCGCATCGGCGTCGGCGTATTGCCCGGTGGTGTCGCGCGAGCGACAGACGTCGATCGGTGCGTCGACGTGGATCGTCAAGAAGCGTTCCTTGCCGATCACGCTGGCCACCTTATCGCGGACCGAAGCGTTGGGGGCGACAAACGATGCGATGCAGATCAGCCCCGAATCGTTCACAAGGTGAGCCGAGTAGGCGGCGCGGCGAAGGTTTTCGCTGCGATCTTCAAAACTGTATCCGAGGTCTTTGCTCAATCCGCGACGAACCTGTTGGCCATCGAGGACCGAGACCGAACGGCCCGAATCGAACAGCCGACGTTCGACGGCGCGAGCGATCGTCGTTTTGCCGCTGCATGTCAGGCCGGTCAGCAAGACCGTCGCCGGCTTTTGACCGTAACGGGCTTCGCGTTCCTCGGAGCTGACTTGGCTCAACTGGCCGCTGCTATCCTCTTCGCCCGTCGATTCAGCGAGGTCTTCTTCCCAGATCGCTTGGCTCTTACCGCTGGAGCTGCGGTCGAGGATCATGCCGGCGGCAACGGTTTCGTTGGTCAATCGATCGATCAGGATCAACGCTCCGGTCGCTCGGTTGTTGCGATAGGCGTCGAAGCAGATCGATTCGTTCAGCGACAATCGGCAGCGGCCGATTTCATTTAGGTTCAACTGCGGCGATAGCGTGCGGTGGACGGTGTTCACATCGATTTGATAACGCAGCGTTTCGATCGCTCCGGTGACCGTTTGCGTCGCGTGTTTGACGACGTATGTCTTTCCGGGGACCATCGGGCTGGCGCTCATCCAAACCAGAATCGCTTCGATCGCGTCGGCGGTTTGCGGCACATTGCCCGGTCGGACGATCATGTCGCCGCGGCTGCAATCGACTTCGTCGGCCAACGTCAGCGTGACCGATTGCGATGCAAACGCCTCTTCCAAGTTGCCGTCATGGGTCACGATCTCCTTGACCTTTGTCGTCTTGCGACTTGGCATGATCATGACCTCATCCCCTTGGCGGATGATGCCCGATGCGATCGTGCCGCAGAAGCCGCGGAAGTCGAGGTTGGGGCGATTGACCCATTGCACGGGGAAGCGGAAATCCTGCAGGTTGCGGTCCGATCCGATGTAGACCGACTCCAGGAAATTCATCAGCGTGCTGCCGCGGTACCACGGCGTGTTGGGGCTCGGTTCGACGACGTTGTCGCCATTCAGAGCCGACAACGGGATGAAGTGCAGATCGGGCAGGTCCAAGCGGACGGCAAACGATTTGTAGTCGGCGCAGATCTCGTTGTATTTCTCTTCGCTGAAGTCGACCAGATCCATCTTGTTGATCGCGACGACAACGTGCCGGATGCCCAGCAGCGAAACGATAAAGCTGTGCCGTTTTGTCTGTGTCATCACGCCGTGGCGGGCGTCGATCAGGATCACCGCGAGGTCGGCTGAACTGGCACCGGTCGCCATGTTGCGAGTGTATTGTTCGTGGCCGGGAGTGTCGGCGATGATGAACTTCCGCCGCGCGGTGCTGAAGTAGCGGTAGGCGACGTCGATCGTGATCCCCTGCTCCCGCTCCTCTTTCAAACCGTCGGTCGCCAGGGCCGGATCAAATTCACCGCCGGCAGCACCTTGGGTTTTCGAATCGGCTTCCATCTTGGCCAATTCGTCTTCGTAGAGCATCTTCGAATCGAACAACAGCCGCCCGATCAGCGTGCTTTTGCCATCGTCGACGCTACCGCAGGTGATGAAACGGAGCAGTTGCTTCTGCTCGTGCTGCTTCAAGTAGGCGTTGATGTCTGTCGAAATGAGGTCAGATTGATGCGACATGTCAGTTTTTTAAGGGCTTGGTGCGCCGTCAGGATCGATCGATGGCGAGATGGACGACGGAATGAAGTCTCAATGATTAAACAACGGATACAGAGTTCGAATTCCGGCGGACGCCCTGAGCTGTGGCGACCGCCGAAACTATTAGAAGTATCCGCGTTCCTTTTTCTTCTGCATGCCTGCACCTCCCTCATCCTTATCGATCAGGCGGCCTTGGCGTTCGCTGGTGCGAGTTAGCAACATTTCTTGGATGATCTCGGGCAGCGTCGTCGCTTCGGATTCGACAGCGCCGGTCAACGGGTAACAGCCCAAGGTGCGGAAGCGGACCATCTTCTCCATCGGCTTTTCGCCCGGACGCAGTTGGACTCGTTCGTCGTCCAACATGATCAGCACGCCATCGCGCTCGACCACTTGGCGGACCGCCGATTTGTACAGCGGCACGATCGGGATGTTTTCCAGGTGGATGTATTGCCAAACATCCAGCTCGGTCCAATTGCTCAACGGGAAGACGCGGATGCTCTCCCCTTTATTGACCTTGGTGTTGTAGAGGTTCCACAACTCGGGACGTTGGTTTTTCGGATCCCAGCGATGCCGGCGATCGCGGAACGAAAAGACTCGCTCTTTCGCGCGGCTCTTCTCTTCGTCGCGGCGAGCTCCACCAAACGCGGCGTCGAAACCGTGTTTGTCCAACGCCTGCTTGAGGCCGTCGGTCTTCATCACTTCGGTGTGCTTTTCGCTGTCATCCAACGGGTGGATCCCCAGCTCACGTCCCTCTTCATTGATATGGACGATCAATTCCAGCCCCAGTTCATCGCGAACGTAGGTGTCGCGGAATTCGATCATCTCGCGGAATTTCCACGTCGTATCGACATGCATCAGCGGGAACGGCGGCTTGGCGGGATAAAACGCCTTCAGTGCCAACTGCACCATGACCGCCGAATCTTTGCCGATCGAATAGAGCATCACCGGGTTCTGAAACTCCGAGACCACTTCGCGGATGATGTGGATACTCTCGGCTTCGAGCTGTTTTAGATGCGTTAGGTTATAATCAGTCATGGATTTTTGTTAGCTTTTGTCCGGCACCGGGAACAGAAGTTGAGGGCGTTGGTTCGCCCGAGTGGATCGAGCCCCGGGGCAAAAACGGGGACCGATGGATGGCCGACGCGATCATCTGGGCGTTGGCCAGACGAAGTATAAACGACTTCGTCGTAAACGTTTAGCCCAGGCGTCGCTGGGCTGGAGCGTGGGAAATTACTTGCGAACCACGGGGACGCCGTGCTTCCAAATCTGCAGGATCACCCCTTCGTTTTCGGTCTCCGGCATTTGATAGCTGGCGACCTTTCGCAATTGCAAGCCTTTCATCACGCCGTGATGACGCGCTTCATTGCGTTCTTCGACCCACTTGGGGCCTTTGACCGCAAGCACTTGGCCGATCGAAGCCCAATGCGGCTCCAACCATGTGCACAGCTTGCGAAGCGAGCCGACGGCGCGGACGACGATCGTGTCGAATCGCAGATCGTGCAACAGATCCTCGGCGCGGGCTGCGTAAACGGTGATCGGCAGGTTCAGTTCGGAAACGATATCGTTGAGGACTTGGGCTTTCTTGCCGACCGATTCGGCCAGCGAGACCTGTAGGTCGGGGCGGACGATCGACAGCGGAATCCCGGGGACGCCACCGCCCGAACCGAGGTCGAGGACTTCGTGGTCGTCGGGGATGATGTTGGCCAGTTGGGTGACGTCGAGCATGTCGCGCGTCCCAAACAGCTGCCACGTCGTGTGCCGCGTCAGATTGACCTTCTCGTTCCATTCCCACATCAAACGGGCATAGTCTTGCAATCCCTCGAGTTGATCGTCGGGCAGGCTGATCTTTTCTTGAGCGAGTGCCTGCAGGAATTCGGGTTCAACGGTCATTCAATCTCTTTGTCTTGTTGTCTTTTGGTTGGTCTTCTGTAAACCAGATCGCGCGTCGGGTAAGCTGGTCGATCGCCTTGTTCGCGGATCGTTCGCGGCAGGAGCTGCGATCGTTGGGCTGCACCGTGGCGGCCTTCACACGCCGCGGCAACGGTTCTCAAGCACCTTGGTTTCCATCGGTCTTTGAGTCGCCGATCACGTAATGAAAGTCGCTCGGGCCTTAAGCTGCAATGATTATATTGACAATCGAATCAACGTGCGATGAGACTGCCGCCGCGGTGATCGCTTCGGGGCCCCACGTTTTGGGGGCCGCAGTCGCCACTCAGACCGAATTGCACGCCCGGTTCCAAGGCGTTGTCCCCGAGGTCGCCGCTCGCGCTCACGTCCAACGCATCCTGCCGGTGATCGACGAAGCGATCCGACAAGCCGACATCGATCCGGCCGATCTCGACGCGATCGCCGTC
Organism: Rosistilla oblonga; assembly: GCF_007751715.1. Classification (NCBI taxonomy): domain Bacteria; kingdom Pseudomonadati; phylum Planctomycetota; class Planctomycetia; order Pirellulales; family Pirellulaceae; genus Rosistilla; species Rosistilla oblonga. The sequence goes on from NZ_CP036292.1 coordinate 2,292,729, forward strand.
GCAAACACCCCCGGTTTGGCGGGGTCGTTGATGGTGGGGCTGACCGCCGCCAAGACCCTGGCCGTTGCTTGGAACAAGCCGCTGGTGGCGGTGAACCATCTGCAAGCCCATATCTACGCCTGCCAAATGTCCGATCCCGGCGAGATCTATCCCTGCGTGGGACTGATCGTCAGCGGCGGTCACACCAGTCTGTACGCTTGCCATAGCGCGACCGAACTGGACTATCTGGGGGGAACAATCGACGACGCTGCTGGTGAAGCGTTCGACAAAGTCGGGGCGATGCTGGGATTGCCCTTCCCCGGCGGGCCGTCGGTCTCCCGCGCGGCGGCCGCTGGAAATCCGAAGGCGCACGATTTCCCTCGCTCTCTGGTTGGCGAGGATCATCTGAATTTCAGTTTCAGCGGTTTGAAGACCGCCGTTCGCTACTGTTTAGTCGGTCCGGGGAAGCAAGATTTTTCGCAGCTGGACCTGTCCGAGCAGCAATTGGCCGATCTGTGCGCCAGTTTTGAACAGGCAGTCGTCGACTGTTTGGTCGCCAAGAGTCGCCAAGCGATTCGGCAAACCGGTTTTTCCAAGCTGTGCGTTGGCGGCGGCGTCGCGGCCAACGGGCGACTTCGCGCCGCCTTGGCCGAAGCGGCTGATCGAGACGGATTTGGGCTGGTGATCGCCCCACCGGACCTATGCACCGACAACGCGGTGATGGGAGCGGTGGCGCTGGAACAGATCGAGCGCCACGGATACGACAGCCTCGACGTCGACATCCACCCCGGCCTACAACGGGGCTACTGAGTTGGGGCGGTAGGAAGCGCTAAACCGAATAGATCGACCAGAAATGTCTGGACGGCCTTGATTCGCGGCAGGCTTAGGTTGTTTCCACGCAACCAAACGTTGTCTTGAATCGACGCCTGCACGGCTCGCCCTGGACGCAATGTATTTGCAATCGAACCGACGACAGCTTTGTTGTACTTTGCAGACTTTGACAAGTCTTCTCGTTTTTTGTCGACAAAGGAAGTGTCGTCCCTGGCGAAGTCGACATGTTTTCGAGCACTTTCGAGTAGCTTAGGAAATGTAGATTCAGCACATTGAAGCAACAGATCTTCCAAGTTGCCTTCGCTTTGATTGTCTGGCAGCACAAAGACGCCGACGCGCTGTTCATCTGCCGAAATCGTTCCCGGTATTGCTGGCAGATTGAAGGAATTGCGAGCAAACTCTTCCTTAAGGCCAGCGTAGCGGGTAGTGACGGCGACTTCTTTGTCGGTGTCCAAAATAATCCCAATGCCAGCAAGCTGACTATAGTCGATCGAGAATGCGGATTCTTCGATCGTTTGGGCAAGTCGTGTGTCACCCAATGCACTGTGGAGGGCGATTGCATGCGAGTTGCTTTGCATGAATAGCGGAACGGGGACTCTCGCTTGCAAGTCGCCATTGTGCGGAAACGTCGTCGGTACCAGCGGTTGAAAGAATGGATCGAGTTCTGCCTCGAGCCGTACACGTTCTAAGCCGTATGGTGCCAGCAATCGATAGGCAAATTCGATGTCATGGGGGCCTTCAACAACTAGATAACCGTATGTTCTCACCGCCTACCTCACATCGAGTCCGCGTTGATGACGCATTCGCCGCAACAGGTCACCATAAATTCGCTTCGCGTCCGTTCGGTCCCCGTCGTTGTCGAGATGGAAGGTCACCAAATCGTCGAGATTGTCTCCGCTGGCGGCTAAAATACCGTCGATTGCTTCGAGACTGTGGGTGGTCGCGATGACTTGAACGTCGAACTGTTTTGCCGTCTTCATCAGCCAATCGAAAACCTTTACGAGCGAGCTGATGTGAATACCGGTCTCGATTTCATCGATCATTAACAGCCCTCCCACTAGCTTTGGCAAGGTGCTCGAAAGCAGCACGGCCCGGCGTAGCGCATCGCCAAACACAGAAAGCGGTGCCGGTCCAAGACGCTTATGGTTTAAGTAGATCGCTGCATCAAGGCCGCCGTAAGAAGCGATTTGAATATCGGTGATCTCAGGATCGAACTGGCGAATGAGGTCGAGCACATGCTCGCGTTTCTCCATCGCATCGCCGTTGCCCTGGAATAGCTGGCTGGAATGTGAACGCAGCTGGAGTTGGTTGATCTGATACGAATAGGGCGTTAGCGTGCTTGACGGCAAATTCCCCTGTCGAGGCCTCGATAGGATCGGCCCCATGCGATCATCGTCATCCCAAAACTGAAGCGTGATCGGATCTGTCGTGGAAACCGTAGGGAAACCAAAGGGCGACGGTTGGTCAGCTGCGTCGTTCATTTCAACAACGTGCTTGAGCTCAATACCTCGCCATGATTCGGCGAATGCGATCGATTCGGTCGCATCCTCTGGCAAACGCCGCATGTGCTTCAATTCGTTCAAGCTCGGGATGCCCTGAATATCGGAGACTTCAGCGACTAATTTTCGCAGCGGGTAGCGACCCTGCGAATTGATTTCGCATCGACCTTTAAACATGAAGTCTTGATTTCTGAGCGCTCCACTTTGCGGAAAGCACCACCGCAACGATTGCCCGCGATTTTCGTCCAGACCGCCAAAATCTCGACGCCGAATCATCGCTAACCATTCTTGAGGACCAAACGGATTGCATGCGATCGACATCGCTTCCAGGACGCTTGTTTTCCCCGAATTGTTGTCACCAACGAGAATGTTGACCGCACCGAGTCCTTCGAGCCGCAAGTCGCGCAGCCCACGAAAGCCGTCGATTGTGATCGTTTCAAAGGGGAGCGTATTCATGTCGACATTCATATTCGTTTTTCGCGGTTTCCAGCGCCCGGCTTGTATCTTCCCCTGCAATTCGTCCCTCTGCGGCGGATTTCAGCAATTGCCTTCAGGGTCGGTTGGGAACCGACTCAGAGAAGTCAGCGTTAACAACGCCAGACGCATCGCCTCTACGCTTTGATTCTATTCGGAATTGGTTAGGCAGTGCTATGCAGTCTGCCGCGTTTCGCTTCATCAACTTTTCCACCGGCTTGCGACTGCAGGACACGGCGGGCGATTACGACGATCGGCGGCGTGGCAGCCGCGATACCTTGGCGATCGTTGGCGGCGAGGGGCAATCGGCCAGCCACTGCAGCACCCGCGGTTCGATCTCGGCGATCGGGACCGAGGTCCCTTGCCAGCGGTGCGTCTTGTTCTGCATCGCGGCTTGCAGCGGGCGGATCCGGTCTTCCCAGCGCTGCAACATCTGCTGCGTCTGCTCGGAATTCAACGGGTGTTTGGTCAGTTGCAAGCGGCCACCCGAAGCGGTTTGTTCGAGTCGCAGGATCTGACCGCCAGCGACTGCGTACCGCGTGCCGTCACAAAAAATGCGGCGCAATTGGAAGTTAGGATCGAACTGGAAGACAGGATCCGCGGCAAAGAACCAGCTGGGCGAACCATCGTCGCGAAAACCGACGACAACTTCGTTCCCGTCGGGCATCTGGATCACACCGCGGACCGGCAGCCCGGTCGCTTCGGCGAGTAGGTCTTCGCGGTCGTGAGTATCTCGAGCCATCAGCGTGTTCCCGATTGGAGGTTCGCGGGCGGTGGATCTGCTCGCGTCGGTTCATTTTACGCTGCCGCGGATCGGCAGCGGGATAGGGCTTTGCGGAGTCGTCCGGTGGATCGTCGGCTGACGAATCGACTGAGGCAAGGCGGGGGGAGTTTGAGGATTATTCGGATTTTGCGGATTTGATCAAGTTTTCCGATTCCGAGTGACGATAACGAATCCTGAGTCAAGATATGTTGGCATTGAGGGCACGCGATCGGTGTGCTGATGCGATGCTGGCGCGAGAATAGCCTTCACACCAAAATAGGAATCGAAACGATGCGATTCTTGATCGCTAGCATGATGCTAGTTTCACTGATTGTTCTGTCGACGGGCTGCGTTTGCGGCCCCGGCGGATATCCCCTCTGCGATTCAGGTCCTGGATACGCAAGCGGCTGCGACAGCTGTGGCCCCGGCGGTTGCGAACCGTCGTGCGGTTTCGACGGCGGCTACATGGAACCCGCTTGCGGGATCGATGGTGGTTGCGGTGAACCGAGTTGTGGTTGCGGCCCGGCCGCGTGCAATTCCTGTTGCATCAACCCATGTGCTTTCGTCTGCGGTTTCCTTCGCGATATCGGTTCGTGCATCTTTGGAGGCGGCGGTTGCCAATCGGGTTGCGGCTCGCTGTATATCGACGAATGGGCCAGTTGCCCGCCCGCTTGCAACGACCCCTGCAACAACCATGGCCAATACGTCGGTGGCGGCGGATGTGGTTGTGGTGGTGGATGCGACGGCGGCGGTGGCGTTGCCCCGGTCCACGGTCGCGGTTTAGCATCGATCTGGGGATTTAAGTACATGGGCGGCAGCAGTTGCGGCGGTGGCGGATGCGGCGATGGGTGCGGATGCACCGCCGGATCGTGCGGCAGCTATGCTTCAGGCGGCAGCTGCGGTTCGGGTGGTTGCGGATGCCAAAGCCAAAGCTACAACGTCGGCTACTCCCACGGTGGCTACTCTCACGGAGAGATCATTCGCGAACAGGGTCCTAGCCTGCAGCCGCAGATCATGGAACACCAAACCGTGCCGCACGCTGTCGAGCAGCCTGCCGACACGTTGCCTCAACCGAAGGTCTCGCAGACCAGCAGTCAAAACAAGTCAGCTCGCTTGGTCCGTCCCTCGCAGCCCACGAGCTACATTCGGCGTTAAGATTTGCTGAAAAAACGGAGCTAGTGCGGTGTGTGGTTTGGCACGTCGCACGATCTCCGGTAACAAACTTTGTGTGAAGGCAAAGATCGCCCGGTCGCTGGCTATCGGAAACGATTGCCGCGACCGGGTTTTTTTGATTCAAAGGGACGGTGACCCGATGGTAGTGCACCCCGCAATTCAACCGACGTTATGCGTGATCGGTTTTCCGGTCGCCGGCAACGCGATGCAATTCGCATTGGAAAGAGTGTTGGTCGAAGCGGGCCTGGATTGGAAATTTGTTTCGTTTAACGTTTCCCCTGATTCCTTCGACGAAGCGGTCCGGGGCGTCAAAGCGTTGGGACTGGCGGGGCTGGCGATCGCTTCTCCGTTTGAAACCCAGCTGTCGGCCCACGTGGAGCGTTTCACCACGGGGTGCGATGGCGATGGCTGGATCGATTTTTTGCAACCGGTTCAAGGCGTTTGGGTCGGCAGCAATCAACTGGCACGAGCCGTGATGCAGCTGGCGCGGCAAGCGGTTCCCGAACCGAGCCAGATCTATATTTTGGGCGATGGTCCGCAGGCTCGCGGAATCGCCGCCTATTTCTCCGCTCACTCGCTCTCCTGCCAGTATTCAACCGCCGGGCTGCAGGAACCGGCTGTTGCCGTGGCCGAGGGGGCCGGAGCGTTTGGCGAATCGATATCGGATGTCGATCCGCTGTCGATGGAGAACATCGATCCAAGCGTGATCGTGATCCGCGCCGATGCCGAGGACGGTAAGCCCTGCTCGCTCGATTCGGCGGAGATCGAAGGCTGCCAAACCGCGGGCTGCTGTGTCGAATTGGCGCTCGATCCCGCGACGCAGTTGCCGATCGCCGAACATGTGGTTGCCGTTTCGGCTGTCGATGTTCTGGTCCAGCGTTTTGCGAACGGGTTCCAGGACTGGACCGGCCTGTCGGCTGAGAAGTCGACGCTTCGCGAAGCGGTCGAAGAATATTACGAGCTATAGCTGGCGGCGGTTTTGTCGCTTCCAAGCCTCTTCCAACAGCCGATTGATCTGGACCGTTGGATCGATCCGTAGCTAGGATCATTGCCAGGAAGAACGCCCGATTTGGTCCGATGGATCTTCCCGTCCTTTGGTCCCCCGTTTCACCCAAGTCACCTTAAGACCTCAATGAAGATCGCACTTGCATTTTCCGGTGGCGGCGTTCGTGCGACTGTCTTTCACTTGGGAGTGCTCGCCCGCTTGGCTCGCCAGGATCTGTTGAGCAGCGTGAAGATCGTTTCCAGCGTTTCGGGAGGCAGTTTGGCTGCCGGGCTGGTCTTTGCTACCGCCGGTAACCGTTGGCCCAGTAGCGAACAATATCTGCACGATGTCGTGCCGCGATGTCTGTCGCTGCTGACGACTCGGAATTTGCAACGCACGTTTGTCATGAAGTCGCTGATGCAGCCGTGGCGATTGATGTCGGGCCGGGCGTCGGTCTTGGGGGACGTTTTGGAGAGCACTTGGGGACTGAAAGGTTCGCTTGCGGATCTGCCGATCGCGCCCCGTTGGCTGATCAACGCTACCTGTTATCAGACCGGTAAGAACTGGCGATTTCAACGCGATCTGATGGGCGACTACCAGACAAAATATGTTCCCGATCCCGACTTCCGTTTGTCGCACGCACTCGCCGCGTCGGCTGCGGTCCCCGGTTTGATCGGGCCGCTGTTGGTTCGATCGAAGAAGTACAAGTGGTCGGAATTTTCAGACGACGATTGGCAGCCGATCGCACCAAAATACAAACATCTGCACCTCTGGGACGGCGGCGTCTACGACAACTTGGGTGTCGAACCGCTGTTCAAACCCGGCGAGGGGCTCCGCGAAGGGACCGATTATTTGATCGTCTGCGATGCTTCGCGACCCTTGGCCAGCGAGACCCGCCAGTCGCGGTGGCGACCCGGGTTTTTGCAGGCTTCGTTGCGGTTAGTCGACGTTGCGACCGACCAGGTTCGCAGCCTGAGGGCGCGGATGTTGATGGAGCATTTCAAACAGAATCCAGGAACCGGCGCCTACTTGCGACTCGGGCTGGCGACCAAAAGTGTCTACGCTCGCAGTCCAACGCCAGGCAAACCAGCGCTATCGGACGACGAAGTCCAACGCGTCGCTCAGATCGAAACCACGCTCCGGCAGCTCTCGCACAACGAGTTCAGTCTGTTGTTCCGCCACGGATTTGAAGTTGCCGACGCGATGTTGTCGACTTATGGACAAGAATCGCTGCGCCACGTTCCACGCAATCGCGTACTGTTCAAAGCTGCCTGATGCGGCGACGAAGACTTCATCTAGAAGTACGCCGAAGATCGATACAGATCCACGGGCCGGGACGGTTGATGTTCCTCATGTGAAAACTCGCAAGCCCAGGTCCGGTGCATGCGATGGTGATCCGAGCGTCTGGATTTACGCCGCTAGTCAACAATTAGTTCGTCGCGCACCATTCGACATACCGTGTAGGAAACGTTTTTAGTTCTTTCTTCGGGAACCATCTTACAGACGGTGTGAGCAATGTGTCTTTCTTTGATTTCTGGCACCATCTTGCAGACAACGTAGTCGATTGATTCCCCTGTCACATCGTCCAGCTTCGTTCGAGTTTCGCGAACGACGTTCATCTGAGTGTAACGACGCGTCGTAGTACGCTGTTCGTAAACCGGTTGCATGACGGTGTAGGTAACCGTTTTTTCCTGACGTTCGTACACGGGGCGCATGATCCAACGAGTTGAAGTCATTGCGGATGAATCAGGCGTGTCGGACAGCGATATAGACTTGGAGCGGGATTCGTCAGGTACGTCTCCATTTCCCGAAATGCAGAAAAACAAAGCGATTAACGCTAGGACGACGACAGAGTACGTTTTGCGAATTTTCACTGACTGCTCCGTGCGTTAAGAATCGCGGCCCACCAGTTTATCGGCAACCCAGTGACGCTTGGTGAATAGCCATTCGGGTATATGCGGCGGTTCTTGGTAGCACATCCGTCGGATAGCTAGTATTTCAGCAGCTAGCACTGAGATTTTTTGTGTAACTGCGTGGGCATCGCCCCGCGCTTTTAATGACCGCGCCGCCCGGATGGGCTCGCGGCTTAACCGAACAATCCAATGTGACGTGCTTACGTCGCAAATCCGCCGCTGGTGTACCAGAACGCAAACAGCATCACGATCCAAACCAGATCCAGGAAGTGCCAATACTGGGCGGTGAAAGAGATGCCCCACATCCGTTCATGATCGTATTGGCCGCGGGCCAAACGGATCGTCACGATCACGAGAGCTGCCACGCCACCGATCACGTGCAGAGCATGTAGCAGTGCGAGGACCAGCATCATTCCGGCAAGGCCGGCTTCCAGTCCCGCGGTGGCATAGCCGCCAGCGACGTGCCACATCGCCACGCCCTGGACTACCAAGAATATGATCGAACCGATCAGGGCCGCGACCAGCAGAGCCAGCGATTGGCGGCAGTGTTCGTGACGCACGCAGTGGACGGCCCAGTGCAGCAGGCCGCTGACAAAGACCAAGCACAACGTGCTCCAGGCGAACGACAGCGGCAGCTTCTCCGACTGGATAAACGTCGCCTCGCGCCAGCTGGCGTACAGGACAAACGATATGATCCCCGTGATGAAGAAGACCAGCAGGGAAGCCAGGAACAGTAGGCCGCCTTGCTGGGCACGTTTGTCTGCGGGCAACGCAGTCGAAGCAACCATGGAAATCGCTGGTTAAATGTAAGCCGCTGGCGGATTAAGTCTTGTCGGCAACCGAAGCGACAACCTTGTCGATCAAGCCGTATTCGACACCTTCATCGGCCGACATAAAGCGGTCGCGGTCGGTATCTTTTTCGATCTCTTCCATCGACTTGCCACAGTGATGGATCAGGATCTCGTTCAGCTTCCGCTTGATGCGGCGGAACTCTTCGGCGTGAATGCGGATCTCTTCGGCGGTTCCCTGCATGCCAGCCAGCGGTTGGTGGATCATGATCCGCGCGTTGGGCAGCGCGTAACGCTTCCCCTTCGCACCGGCGGTCAACAGCACAGCACCCATCGAAGCGGCTTGGCCGATGCAATAGGTTGCCACGTCGCAGGAAACGAACTGCATCGTGTCGTAGATCGCCAGTCCGGCGCTAACGCTACCGCCGGGCGAATTGATGTACAGATGGATGTCCGCCTTGGGGTCGTCCGACTGCAAGAACAGCATCTGGGCGACCAGCGAATTGGCGACATCGTCGTTGACTTGCGAGCCGAGGAAAATGATCCTGTCTTTCAGCAAGCGACTGTAGATATCGTACACTCGCTCTTCGCGACCGCTCTTTTCGACGACGTAGGGGATCAATGGCATCGTTGGCAACCTGTGGAATCGGGGATAAATGCGTGTTGAATGGAAGTAGACTCAGCAGACCGCGACGGCTAGCCCTTGGCAGCTTCGTCTTCGGCACCCACCGGTGGCTTGGTCAAAATGTCGTCGACGATTCCGTATTCCTTGGCGGCTTGAGCGGTTAAGAAGAAGTCGCGATCGGTATCGTGAGCGATCTTTTCCACTGTCTGCCCGGTGTGTTCAGCCAGGATTCCGTTCAGGACGTCGCGATAACGCAAGATCTCGTTGGCATGGATCTCGATGTCGCTGATCTGACCACCCACGCCGCCAGCGGGTTGGTGCATCATCACGCGTGAATGAGGCAATGCGTAACGTTTGCCCTTGGTTCCACCGACCAACAACACAGCTCCACCGCTGGCCGCTTGGCCGACACAGTAGGTTGCGATCGGGCACGACAGCATCTGCATCGTGTCGTAGATCGCTAGCGTTGCGATCACGTCGCCACCTGGCGAATTGATGTAGAAGTGAACGTCTTTGCGACGGTTTTCACTTTGCAGATAAAGCAGTTTCATAACCACTTCATTTGCGTTGCCGGTATGGATCTCGCCTTGCAAAAAGACGATTCGGTTTTCCAGTAACAAATCCCCAAGCGTCAGCTGACGTTGGCGTTGCACGCTTTGGTAGGAATGGGAATTCCAGATCTCTTGATTCATGGGGCGCCTTCGCAAGTGGGACAGTAATTCGTCTGCTTTATGATTGCTAATTCACAGTCGGTGGCAAGGTGGGGTATCGGCACCGACACCGCAAACGCATTAGATTCTTTACCGTTTCGAAATGCCTGCATTTAACGACAGCGCGACACCTGCCTCGACTTGCCGTCGCAACCAACGCAAAAGATCCTTGTCTCAGCGGTCGGCTGAAACAAGGATCTCGCGATTTTCGGCTGGGGGAGTTGTCACCCAACTAGCGGACTATTCGTTCGACGATTCGGGACGTTGGCGCCCACCGCGGCGTTGTCCGCCACCTTCACCGCCGCGTTCTCCACGTCCGCCGCGGCCACCCGCTTCACCACCGCGGCCACCGCCAGCTCGCTGAGGCACGTCGAACTTTTCGCCTTTCAGCTTTTCAAAGTTGGCTTGTTGTTCGGTCGACAAAACCGCCAACAGGTCACCTTCGACGCTTTTGCGAAGTTCTTCAAATTGAGCTCGCATCGCGTCGCGGTCGGGACGCTCGCCGCCTTGGTCGCCGCCGCGGCCTCGACCAGCAAACATCTCCTGCATCTTTTCACGCATCTTGGCTTGCGAAGCGGCTTGGGCTTCGGTCAGCTTGCTTTTTTGTGCGTCGGTGATCTTCAGCTCTGTCGTTACGTAATCGGAGAACAATGCGTTAACGCCTGTCATTTGAACGGCGATCTCACGCAGACGATCCATTTGTGGCGGCAGCAGGATCTGTTCCACCATCGCGTTGGACTCTTCCATCTGCGCTTCGCGTTCCTTTTGCATCTTAGCCATGTATTCGCCCCGTTCCTCTTCGGACATGTTGCGGAAATCGGGACGATCTTGGCCGCGGCGACCGTTCTCGCGATCGTTCAGCTTCTTCAATGCTTCGACCTGGTCGGGCATCAATTCGATCTCTTCGCGAACCTCTTCCGAACGCAGGGCTGCGGCGATCGGCAAGAACTTGCTGTTGCCGACTCCTCCACCGGGGCCGCCGCCGCGTCCGCCACGTCCACCACCGGGTTGAGCCAAAACAGGGGTCGCGAACATTGCGACAGCTGCGCATACGAGCAGCGAATTTCGAGAGCGAACGAACATGGGCCGGACTCCAATACTTACGAAGGTTCACGCTGGTCGTGAATCGACTCAGCTGAGAAGTTTGTTTTTACACAGCTATTAACCATCCCGGCGGTCGCGGGTTTCGCATGATTTTTGCCGTTTTCCAAAATCTTCGGTTCCGTCGCCGAAAACGCCCGGCACGAGTTTTCATTTGCTTTGGCCACCGAATCGACGCAGAATGAGCGGACTCGATCCACCACTCGTCCGATTTCTGCGAATCCGCTCTTGGGGAGTTCACCGCCATGTCCATGCTCTTTCGCTCGCTGGCCCTCCTGCTTCTCGCCGTTCCGCTAGCCGCGTCGCCCGCGGTCGGACAATATCAAGCGCTTGCTCACGGCGAACGCGTGATCTCCGTCGGGCCGCCGATTCCGCCAAAACAGGCCGAGCCGGATAGCTCTCCGAAGCGGCTGCCTGCCCCCCCATGCACCGTCGACTGCGAAAAAGCGGCCAACCGAAACGCTCCCGCTGCGCCGGCGGCGGCTTCGACTGGCGATTCGGTGCTGCAGATCAACCGCCCGCAAAACCATGTCGATGCTGCAGTTCCAGCCGACATACCGGACGATCTCCCCGCGCCTCCCGACCTCGCGGCGCAGCTCCGCGAAGCGACAGCCAACTTTCAGCACGATCTGAACCAAGCCAATCAACGGATCGATCACCTGACGAAACAGTTGCAGTTGTGTGAACAAGCTGCCGCGAAGCAGGCCGAAGCCAAGCCAGCGTTGGAAAAACTGCAAGCGACGATCGAGGCGATGCGGAAGGCGCACGCCGAAGAACTCGCCGCTGCCGACGTTCGCTTGAAGACCTTGGTCGATGAAATCTCCGCCGGGCTTGCGTCGAAGCGTGAGATGCAACAGCAGCGCGAGCAGGCACTGAAAAGCAAATTAGCCGAGCAGATGCAGTCGCTGCAAAAGCAAGCCGCAGCCGCCAAGATGGAAGCGGTCGCGAAAGCCAAGGAGAATCGCGAGTTGGTCGAGCAACTCGAGGTAACCCAAAAGGAACACGCTGAGCAAGCGATGGCGTTCAGCAAGCGAGCCAACGAGATGAAGGCTCTGATGATCGAAAGGTCGAAAGCCGTCGACGCGGCGAGCAAACAATCGCGTGAGCTGCGGGGGACTCTGGCGAATAAGTTGCGTGCGTTGGAGGACAGCCTGGCAACGACTGAGCTGATGAAGAAAAAGACAGCTGAATTAGAGAAGCAGTCCGCTGCGATGGAGAAGGAACATCAGGCGGCGTTGGATCAGCTGAAACAGGCGAACAAGAGAAACGAATCGCTGCAACGACGGCAGAAATCGCTCGAAAAGGAACTGACCGCACTGAAGCGGAACCGCGATTCCGACCGCCGCGACGACAAGAAACGCAAGCCAAAGAAGAAACGCGACGACAAATAGCCCCGTTTTTAGATAAATCTCCGCCGCGGGAACATCATCCTTTCCAGCGGCCCCGCGATTCTGCTCTCTCCGATTGACGAAGCCTCCCACCTCACTGCAGCCGAAATTCCCACGGACCGAATCTTATGAATTACGCGACCTCCGAAAGGCAATTCGCGAGCGTCTTAACGAACGGCATCAAGCTGGCTCTGCTGTGTCTGATCGGTGCGACAACCGCTTTGCCGCAGCGAGCTGCCGCCCAGCAGAAAGCATTCGCTCCCGCGCAGGCTCAACCCGCCGCCCGGCCCTCTGGCGGCTCGCGGCCGCAGCCCTCTGGGAAGTCCAGCGGCCCCAAAGACTCAAAAGATGGTAAACCGGAGGACAAGGAGAAAGGCAAAGAGGAGAAGTCCGACGGCGACGCCAAGAAGGGCGAAGAGGCCAAGCCGCCGGAAGTGGTGATGCGACCGGGCGAACCGCCAGTGCCACCCGATCCGAAAGAGTTCGAACTGCGTCCCGATCCCGATGGGCGGATCCGTTTCCGATTCCGGAACCAGCCTTGGCCCGACTTCTTGCAATGGCTAAGCGATGTCGGCGGTTACAGCCTCGATTGGCAACAGATGCCCGGCGGCTATCTGAACCTGATCACCTACCGCAGCTACACAATCACCGAGGCTCGCGATCTGGTCAATCGGTTGCTGCTGGATCGCGGCTACACGATGCTGCTGCGCGGCCAGGTGCTGTCGATCGTGAAGATCGACAAACTCGACCCCAGCATGTTGCCGCGGGTCGAAGACGAAGCGGAGCTGATGGACCTGTCCCCCTACGATTTTGCCAAGATCACGTTCCCGCTGCCGACCAAACTGAAAGCCGAAGCGTTGGCGGCGGATGTCAAGTCGCTGCTGAGTCCCAACGGCAAGGTGCAGCCATTGGTGTCGTCGAACCGGTTGTTGGTGATCGATGCGGTCGCCAACCTTCGCGATGTCAGTCGATTGATCAACGCCGAACACGCCGCTGCCGATTCGCATCAGGTGCCACGCGAATTTCATATCCGATACGTCCGCGCCGACTATGTCGCCGATCAAGTTATGATCCTGCTGGGCTTGGACCCCTCGTCGCGCCGCAGTCCCAATGAATTGCAAGTCGAACAGCAGCGGTTGCAGTTGTTTATGCAGATGCAGCAGAAGGGAAAAGACGTGACGAAGTTCCTGCGAGGCGACAGTGCCCCGGAGGTTTTTGTGACGGTGAACAAACGGGTCAACAGCGTTCTCGTCAACGCTCCTCCCGACGTGCTGGTGAAAATCGAACGGACGATCGAGCAGTTGGATGTCCCCAGCGGATCGGCTGGCGGCAGCCTGGTCACTGGCGAACCGGGGGAAACCGGTGGCCTTGTCGAGATGCGGCGTTACGCCTTGGTCAGCCTTAAGCCTGAATCGGTCGTGACAGCGCTCAAAGAGATCGGCGACCTCGACCCGCGAACGATGCTGCAGATGGACGCCGATGCGAAAGTCATCTTCGCCAGCGCGACCGTTCGAGATCATGAAAAGATCAGTGCGATCATCGACAAACTGGATGGTTCGGGACGCGAGATCGAAGTCATTTGGCTCAAGCGTCTGCCCGCCGATCAAGCGGCCGTCACGATCCACAATCTGTTGATCGGCAAGAAAGAGAAAGACGATAATCGCAACAACTATTATTACCGGCGCTACGGTGGTGGAGACGATGACGATAAGCCCGAATCGGATTTCCGTGTCGAAGCCGATATCGAAAATAATCGCCTGCTGCTGTTCGCGAACAAAGCCGAACTCGAAGCCGTCAACAACCTGCTGGTCAAGCTGGGCGAGCTGCCGGGGGACAGCGGCAATCCGAACACGATCCGGGTGCAGGATTCTCGGGGAGCGAAATCGACAGCCGATCTGATTCGCCAGTTGCAGCAGTTGTGGCCCGCAACCGCCAATCCGATCCGCGTCGAAGGGGAATTGCCGGCGGTGGAAGAGGAGTCCGAATCGGCACCATCCGACGAAGGTCAGCCTACGGATTCCGCAGAACAAGACAACGCCAGGACGACCGCGGTGCCAAAGCGACCGCGAGTGCAGACCGCTGTTTTTGCGCGACCACAAGTTGCGCAAGGATCGACTGGAAACGCGGCGCAACCGCCCGCCGACAACGAGAAAACGGCCGCTGACGACGCGAAGAATACGGGGAACGAAGCGTTGCCCCCGATCACGATCTCGATCGCCAACGATGGCCGCTTGATCTTGAGTTCTCAAGACACCGCGGCGCTCGACGCTTTGGAAGAGTTGATGCAGCGACTCTCCCCGCCTCCCAAGAAACACCGCGTTTTCTATCTGCAATACGCCTTGGCGTCGCTCGTTAAATTGAACCTCGACGAATACTTCGAGGACGAAAAATCGACCGACAGCAGCGACAATTGGATGCGTGCCTGGATGGGCATGGACTTCAAGGAAGAGTCGAAGAACAACGGTCTGGCCAGTCGTCGTCCCGTCCGGTTCATCTACGACATCGATACCAATTCGATCCTCGTCCGCGATGCCACGCCGCAGCAGATGGAGACGATTGCGGAGTTGATCGAAATCTACGACCGCGCCCCGTCGGAAGAATCGATCAGCGCCCGTCGCTTAAAAGTTTTTAAGCTCGAATACTCCGACGCCAACGTCGTCGCAGCGACGGTAAAAGATGTCTTCCGCGACCTGTTGTCCTCCAAAGATAAAGAGTTTGCCGGTGGCGGCGACAAGGAGAAACAGAGCTCGGGATCGTCGCGGACCTTCCGCATTTTCGGTGGCAACGACGATAAGGACAGTAAGCCGACGAAAGTCAAAGCGTCGTTCGAAGGTGCCTTGTCGGTCGGTGTCGATGCGCTCTCCAACACGATCATCGTTTCGGCGCAAGAGGAGTGGTTGCCCGCGATCGAAGAGATCATCCAATACATGGACCAGAACGCCAAACCCGACACGACCGTCGTGGTTCAATCGTTAAGCGTTCCGATGGATGCCAAGTCGATGCAGACTCTGGCCGACCTGCTGCGTCCCTGGCCTGGAAACAAGAAGCCCGAAGGGAATCAGCCGGGCAAACAGGGGAAGGAAAAGCCGAACAACAAGCAACAGCAGCCCCAACAAAACGCCACGCCGCAACCGGGCAACGATTCCTAAATCTCAAGGAACACGCACCAGCCGCGGAGCGGCGCTCGCATAAAGCCTGGCGGCGCGAGCCCCAGGCCGGCGAATGCCCCATGCATACGCGCATCCGATTTACAAACAAACGCACCAGCCGCGGAGCGGCGATCGCATAAAGCCTGGCGGCGCGAGCCCCAGGCCGGCAAATGCCCCAGGCATACGCGCATCCGATTTACAAACAAACGCACCAGCCGCGGAGCGGCGATCGCATAAAGCCTGGCGGCGCCAGCCCCAGGCACTCAAACACCGACGCCTACCCGACCGCGACGCCGCTACTCAAACACCGACGCCTACCCGACCGCGACGCCGCTACTCAAACGCCAACGCCTGCCAACCGGTGGGCGAGCATGAGATCGGCGAATCGGCGACTTCGTTTGGCTGTAACGTTTTCAAACGCACGAACCAGACATCGCCGGGAGCTACCGGCAGGCTGCTGAGATCTTTTCGGCGGATCGCCAGTTCGGCGTTCCAACGTCCGTCGTGATCTGTCGTTTTGACAAACCACATCGGTTGCCACTGCGCAAACCCGTTGCAGGTATCGCGGCAACAGCCGCTGCGATCGATCTCCAACTGGTAAGTCGTCAACAGGTCGCGGTCGACATCGATCTGTAAACTCAACCGCTGCACGTCATCGAGGTCCGCATCGCGCTGACGCAACGCCGCCGGTTCGCTCGGTTCGTTGCCGGGGAAACCGCCTGGGATCGCGATGTAAATGTAATCGGCATCGTAAGCGACTCGCGGTTGCGGCGCGGGGACCTCGATATCGATAGGCCCCCAGAACGCTTCGTCCAGCCGACCATCCAATACGGGCGGATGGGGGCTGTAGGGAGCACGGATCGCTTCGGGTTTTAAGGCTCCCCGTCGAGCGGCCAGTTGGTCGCGAGCCAGCGCCTGCCAAGGGCCGGCGCTTGGCGCCGTCGACAATCGTTCCAGGCCGGAGAGTAGTGCCGGACCAGCTGATTCGCCCAGCACGCCGACTTGCGACAACAGGCTGATCGGATGCTGACGCCAGGTCAGGTCGGGAGTTTCGGTTTCGCGGATCTTTCGTCCGCTCTGCTCGTCGTTGCTGCTAGCCAATATGACCGGCGATGATTGCTCGAAAGGAGATCCATACGCGACGGGGGAAGAGCGTTGTCCGCGATTGGCAAAGCTGGCCGTTTGGCTGAGTCCCCGCGGCAACCGCGTCCATTCCTCGCTGGCATCGATCGACGCTAACATCAGATCGGCCCAGTGACCGATTGGACTCTCGGGAACCAACGCCGCCGTCTCGCGAAGCGCCTCGCGATAGAGGGCCGGTTCGCCGTAGCGATGGCATTGCAGGACCAAACCACGCATAAATCGCGGCCGATCCGACGGGCGGATCTGTTTCGTTAGTTGCTTTAATCGCGAAGAGAATAGACTTTTCGCATCGTCGGCGATCGAACAGGCGTCGATCAAATGTTTGATCCATTCGGCGTGCCGAGTCCGCGGTTGCAGTCCCGCCAATTGCGATCGGCTGCCATGCGGCGGCAAACGACGCGCCAGCCCACCGGCACCGATCGGCAACCGATGCAGCAGCGATTCGATCGACTGGACGCTCGCCTCGCGATCCAACAAGCGGTTGGCGACCATCACGTCGACGTCGGTCTCGCCCGGAGAGAGGACCGACAGCACGTCGCCCCATTCCTCGCCAACGACCGCTCCCGCAGCGGGCAGGATCGCCGACGGATGCACAACCACGTCGCCTCGTTCGCCACGCTGGACGTGAAAGACGCGTTCGACAGTCGGCGTTGCCGTGGCAACTCGCAACCACGCGGTACGCTGTTCGGCGGTCAGATCATCGCTCAAAACCACCACTGCCGGCTGAGCCGTTTGCAGCGCCTGGTCGATCGCGGCTTGATACGCTCGCGGATCGGCATCGTCTTGGATCGCCAGCACCTCGCATCCGCCGACATCGCTGAATCCCTGCATCGTCAATTCGTCGGCGGAATGTTGCAGCGGATCGTTCAACCGCTCGCCCGCCCGATCGTGGATCACTCCCATCGAACGATAGCCTTGTTCCAACGAGTTGGAGACGATCATCGACCACGCCAGTTCGCGGGCCTCGCGGCTGACAAACAACGCCGCCGCGCGACGCGGTCCGCCACGCTGCGTCTGCCATGTCAGGCCGCCGTCGGCGGTGTGCAAGATCGTTCCCATTCCACACGCGGCCCATCCCTTTTGATCGTCCAGGAAGTGCAAGTCGTGGATCGGCGCGGTGATCCCGCTGCCGACGGCAACGATTTCGTTTTGAGCTGTCTTGCGAAAGATCTTGTCTCCCGGAACGCCCGCCATCCAAACCTGGTTGCCGCCGCTGGCCAGGCACTGAAAATCGTAGCGGCTGATGTCGACGGTTGTTGCTTGCCGGTTCAGCGGTCGCCAGCTGAGTCCCGCATCGCGGCTGAACGCAACGGCGCCAGATCGACCTGCCGTCCACTGTTCGGTTGGCGTTGCTGTGATGCAATGCATCCGACGATCGGAGAAGACCGGATCGGCCGGCGCTTCGGGTCGGTCGCTGCGAAACAGCATCCCCGATCGGTCCAGCGTCAACATCGCGCCGCCGGCCATCGCGATCGATCGAATCGCTTGGGATTCGGATCGCGGAACCGGTTGCCACGAACGGCCGGCGTCGTAGGTGATGAAGACCGATCCCAAGTGGACCGGCGACCAATCGCCAGCGGCAATCGCCGTCCGCCGCGAGGTGAATTGCAGCTGCCGAATACGAGGCAGTTCGTTTTCCAGACGCTCCCAAGATTTGCCGCCGTCCTGGGTTTGCAGCAACACGCCACGACTGATCTGCGTATCGCTCTCGTACCAACCGCCCGCAGCCCAGCCCTGTTGCGGATCGATAAACTGCACACAGTCCAACCGGCAACCGACGCCACTGTCCTGCGCCAACCAATGTTCGCCTCCGTCGGGCGTATACCAGATGACGCCACGGTCCCCGACAGCCCATCCCTGCTTGGCATCGATGAAACAGATGCTCCGCAAGGAGGCATCATCGCGCAAGCTCTCCCGTTTTTCCGTCGCTGGCGGATCGGCGGCCTGCAGTTGCGGAGGCTGCGGTTGTGCAAAAACTGCAGCCAGCAGCCCTAAAACAAGAACAACCGATCGCGGGGATCGGCTTGGCCGCTGGGCGTGCCAAGCGGCGGCGATCCCCGGTTGCGCATGCTGTGGCGCAAGCGATGGATCCGAAGTCACAGCGGTCTGTTGAATCGGTGCGTTTGCAGTCATGAACTTGTTTGAATCGTTGACGAGTGGTTGGAATGAACTTGTTCGAGAGCTGTCGATAGCTCAGGTGTAGAGGGCTCGGATGCCAAAAATCCCCAGGCAAACCGCTCCGATACCCAGCACAAGGTTGGTGGTCACATAGGCGGCGGCGGGTCCGAATCCGTCCTTTTCTGCGAAGACAACCGCTTCGTAGCCGAAAGTGGAAAAGGTGGTCAGGCCACCCAAAAGCCCCACGCGAATCGCCAATTGCAGGCGATCGGGCATGCTGGTCCCCAGAATCGTCGCTTCGGCCAGGCCGCCGATCAACAGGCAGCCCAGCACGTTAACGGCGATCGTTCCGGCGGCACCCAGCCCTAAGGCGGTTGCGGCGGCCAGTGTGACCAGGAATCGCAAGGAGGAACCGATGGCACCGCCGGCGGCGACGGCAAGAACGTCAGCGAACATGGCGAACCCTTCGCGGCGAATGCTTGTCCGTTCCATCTTTCGGACAATTCGGAGTCACCGGCGCATTGGGAATCGCGTCGGCAGGAGTCAAATGCCTGCTGAGATTGACCGGCATTAGCCCTCTCCAAATCAAGAATCATTGTGTAAACTGACCGAGCAGGCGATCTGCCTGCGCGTCGCATAGATTCGATGTTTTGATGACTTCGTGTAAATGCCAGTTCGTTCGAACAGACCACTACACCCCCAAATGAGCGAGACGTTTTAGATGAGTACAGCTAGCACCAAATCCGAATCACAGCTGATGACAGGTGCGGATATCCTAGTCAAATCGCTGGTGGATCATGGTGTCGACGTCCTGTTCGCCTATCCCGGCGGGTGCAGCATGCCGATGCATCAATCGCTGACGAAATTCGGGACCGAAGTTCGCACAATTCTGCCGCGACACGAGCAGGGTGGCGGTTTTGCAGCTCAAGGTTACGCCCGCAGCACCGGCCGCGTCGGAGTTGTGATGGCGACCAGCGGTCCCGGAGCGACCAACTTGGTCACCGCGCTTGCCGATGCAAAGCTCGACAGCATTCCGATGGTTGCGATCACCGGCCAGGTTCCGACCGGCGTGATCGGCACCGACGCATTCCAAGAGACTCCGATCGTCGAAGTCTGCCGCGGAATCACCAAGCATCATTATTTGGTCACCGATCTGAAAGATCTGCCTCGCGTGATGAAAGAGGCGTTCCATATCGCGACCACCGGCCGTCCGGGCCCCGTTTTGGTCGACATGCCTAAAGACGTTCAAATGGCGTCGATCAGCGTCGAAGAAGACGTAGAGATGAATCTGCCCGGCTATTTTGCCGAAGCACCAAAGGTTGCTCCCGAAAAGGTGCGCCAAATCGCTGCGGCGATCAAAATGGCCAAGCGACCGATGATCTACGCCGGTGGCGGCATAATCGCTGCAGGTGCTAGCCCTCAGTTGCGCGAACTGGTTCGCAAAACCGGGATCCCAACCACGATGACCGTGATGGGACTCAGTTCGTTCCCGAACCAGGACGAACTGTCGATGGACATGTTGGGCATGCACGGATCGGCTTACGCCAACTATGCCGTTCGCGATTGCGATCTGTTGATCGCGTTGGGCGTTCGTTTCGACGATCGCGTGACCGGCAAACTGGCCGAATTCGCCAAGCACGCCAAGATCATTCACGTCGACATCGACGCTTCGGAATTGAACAAGAACAAACCGGTTCACATCCCAGTCAACGCGGACGTTGCCGATACGCTGAACGAACTGCTGAAGATCGTCGAAGCACCCACCGACATCAGCCAATGGGTCGCCGACTGTAAGGCCCTGAAAGCCAAGTATCCTTTCAAATACGACGAATCGTTTGACGGCATTCTGCAACAGCATGCCATCCGCACGCTGTCGAACCTGACCAAAGACCGCGACACCTATGTCTCGGTGGGCGTTGGGCAGCACCAGATGTGGGCGGCTCAGTTCTTCCAGTTCAACAAGCCGCGAACTTGGGCTTGCAGCAGCGGATTGGGAACGATGGGCTTCGGTCTGCCAGCGGCGATGGGAGTTCAAGCGGCAAACCCCGACGCGTTGGTGATCGACATCGATGGCGACGGCAGTTTCCAGATGAACATCCAGGAACTGGCGACCTGTTTCTGCGAAAAGCTGCCCGTGAAGGTCCTGTTGCTGAACAATCAGCACCTGGGAATGGTGGTTCAGTGGGAGGATCGCTTCAACGAACGCAACCGCGCCCACACCTACTTGGGCCCGATCGATCACGAAGAAGCTCGCGGTAAGAGCAACGTCGATCGCTTCGCTTACGCTCAGAAGCGTTATCCCGATTTCGTCGGGATCGCCAAGGGATACGGCTGCGGTGCGGCGACGGTCAGCAAAAAGTGCGACCTCGAAGGAGCCCTCTTGGAAATGATCAACTACGACGGTCCTTATCTGTTGGATGTCGAAGTTCCTTACCAAGAGCACGTGTTGCCGATGATCCCGACGCAGCACACCGTCGACGACATGATCTTGGAATAATCCCAGGCGATTCAGTACCGCTGGCGTAGGCATCGCCGGCGGATCCAAACTTGGCTGTCGCCCCGATCGAATGATTGGGGGCGACAGCCTTTTTTCGCATCGATCTTGGATCGACGGCCTGTTAGCTAGCACGTCGCAGGCCGCGCGAGAATTCAAGTTTCTCTAAACTGCCACTTCCGTTACACTACCGGCCAACGGATCATCCAGCGGAAGTCACTATGAATGCAGCATTGAGTAAGAAGAAGCGATCGGCTCGCGACAGCGAGACCGCCGATGCGAAACCAAATCAATCGTTTCGCGAGACGGTAGAATCGATCGTCGTGGCGATCATCTTGGCGCTGCTGTTCCGCGCGTTTGTCGCCGAAGCCTTCGTGATTCCGACAGGTTCGATGGCCCCGACGTTGATGGGGACGCACAAGGATATCTATTGCCCGCACTGCGGTGAGAATTATCGCACCGGGGCGAGTCTCGAGCTGCCCGACCGCAACACCGGCATGGTGGTTGTTGGCACGATCTGTCCCAATTGTCGATCCGAAACGCCACTGGATCTTGAGGGGAACCCAAACGACGCGACCTTCTCGGGCGACCGAATTTTGGTCAGCAAGTTTTCGTATGCGTTTGGCAAACCCGAACGCTTCGACGTCGGCGTCTTCAAGAATCCTGGCAACGCCAAACAGAATTACATCAAACGGATCGTGGGGCTGCCCAACGAAACCGTCCGGATCACCAACGGCGATCTCTACATCCGCCCCGATGGATCGCAAGATTTCAAGATCGCTCGCAAGCAACAACTCTCCAAGCTGTTGTCGATGAGCCACCTGGTCCACGACTCGGCGCACCAGGCGAAAGAATTGTTGGACGCGCGATGGCCGCTGCGTTGGCAACCCTGGGACGAGGGAGCGACTTCGCCGCCGGAGGACTCTTGGAAGACGCGAGCCGACACCGGCGGGATGACAGCCAAGCTGGACGCCGGCCAATCCGAGACGCGTTGGCTGCGGTACTATCACGACTGGCCCGGCACCGATGCGTGGGACAAAGCCCGCAACGGGATCAAACTGGATAACGCCCGCCCCTACCGCGTGCTGCCGATCACCGACTTCTACGCCTACAACGGCTACCTGACCGTGCCGCGTTGGAAGGTCTACGACGAACAGGGCCAGTTCCTCAGCTCGTATCGTTCGGGGCAGAGTCTTTCGCAGTTTGGCGATGTGCAACAGGGAGCCTACAGTCGGATGGGCGCCCACTGGGTTGGCGATCTGTTGATGGAGATCGACATCGAAACCGAACCGGGTGAAGGTGCTCTCGATCTAATGTTGGTCCGCGCGGGCGTCGAGTATCGCTGCACGATCGACCTCACCTCCGGCGACGCGACGCTGAAAATTGTCGACGGCGACAAACAGCATCCCTTCGATCCGCCAGTCGGAAAGGCCAGCGACGATCCAACGGCGCTGCAGTCACCCGTCGGACAGACGACAGCGCGCGCGGGAGATCGGATCGATATTCGCTTCAGCAATTACGACGACGAACTGCGGCTATGGATCGATGGCGACGAGGTCCTTTTCGATCGGCCAACGACCTACGACAGCCGCAGCTATCGAACGCGGGAAGAGGATCGCCCGTATTGGACCGCCGAAAATCCATTGGATGGTGCTCCGTTGGCGATCGGCGTCTCGGGCGTCGCCGCGACGCTGAACCATGTTCGCGTGTTGCGCGACAAATATTACATCGCGTTGCCAAAGCAATCGCGTTACGGCAGTGCGTTTAATGATTACTCAAGCGATCACGGCGTCGCCAACGACCCGCGCAGCGTAGGCCGCATCTTGGGAAATCCCGAGGACTGGGGCACGACCAAGCTGTGGGCCGCTCGCCGTTCGCAAGAATACACGATGGACGAAGGACAATATTTCCCCTTGGGCGACAACAGTCCCGAGAGTGCCGATGCCCGGGGCTGGACCGGCAAGCACTTTGTTCCTCGCGACTTGTTGGTTGGCAAAGCGGTCTTCGTCTTCTGGCCTCACCCCTGGAATACGCCGGTCCCCTTCACGCCTAACTTTCGCCGCATGAAATTGATCCATTGATCCCCGCGCCGTCGAACCCCGACGACGCGCTGCGACGTTGAACTCCGCAAACTCCATTGGCAAGGATGCCGAACATGTCACTAGCGATTCTCGAAGCGATCGATCTTCATAAAACGTATGGTCGCCGCAAAGTCGTCGACGGTGTGAACCTGCACGTCAACGAAGCGGAGATCGTTGGCCTGCTGGGCCCCAACGGTGCCGGTAAATCGACAAGTTTTAAGATGATCTGCGGGATGGTCGATCCCGATCGAGGTCGTGTCTGCCTGGGCGGCGAAGAGGTCACCGATTGGCCGATGTTTCGCCGCGCCCGCGACGGCGGGATGGGCTATCTGCCGCAGGACTCCAGCGTTTTCAAGAAGCTGACAGTCGAACAGAACATCCTGGCGCTGTTGGAATTACTGGGGCACAACCGCAAGCAACGGCAGGCCCGTTGTGAGGAACTGCTGACCGAATTCAGCATCACCCACATTCGCAAATCGCGTGGCGGAAAACTCAGCGGTGGCGAACGCCGCCGACTGGAGATCGCCCGCTGTCTCGTATCCAACCCGCGGATCATCCTACTGGACGAACCGTTTGCCGGTATCGATCCGATCACCGTGCAATCGATTCAAGGCGTGATCCACCAGTTGCGAGATTCGGGGATCGCCGTCTTGATCACCGACCACGCGGCCCGCGAGATCTTGAGTACCGTCGACCGATGTTACGTGATCGCCAAAGGCCAAGTGTTGGTCGATGGAACACCCGACGTCGTCAAGCGCCACCCGCAGGTGCAAGCCGAATATCTGGGCGACTTGGACGCCGCCGAATCGCATGGCCAAAGCAGCCAAACCCTGCGACACGATTCCCCCGCCCCAGCCGCCGCCGCTCCTCCCGCTAGCTCGGGACTGTTCAAATCCTCCGCCCCCCGCCGCCGCACCGACGTCTAGTCGCGCGGCCACAATCGCAAGACAGATTTGAAACGTTTGCAGATTGCGGCGAACCGAAATACGAAAGACGCCTACCTCTCTGGCAAATACCTGCTTAGGGAGGTTGATGTATCTTTTGCCGTTGCAAAAATGCGACTTAAATACGGAGTGTTCCGCGACCTTCCGGTCGCGCCGATTGCAAACATTCGCATCGACTCCCACTTCGCACTCCGTGTTCAGAGCGAAGCGAATCGATTCTTCATTGACGTTCAGGACCTAACGAAATTATGACTAAACCGACGCTCGGATCGCTCGAAGTTTTTGACGACATCGCCAGCATCAGCCGCCAAGCCTGCGACGACCTGATTCCGCTGTGCTGCGACGCGATCGCCGCTCGCGGCGTCTGCCGGATCGCGCTGGCTGGCGGTTCGACGCCGAAGCTGCTGTATCGATTGATGGCCGAGAACCAGCAGGCGTTCGATTGGGCCAAGATCGAATTGTTCTGGGGAGACGAACGGAACGTGTTGCCCGAGGACGACGACAGCAATTTCCGGATGGTCCGCGAGGCGATGTTGGATCACGTGCCGATTCCCGAGGCGAACGTCTTTCGCGTGCCGATCGATCCAGCCGATCCCGCGGCGACGGCGGTTCAATATGAAGCGACGTTGAAGACGCAGTTCGGCGGCGATTCGCTCCAGTGGGACCTGGTACTGCTGGGAATGGGAGACGACGCGCACACCGCGTCGCTCTTCCCGCAAACCACAGCGATCGACGCCAACGACCGTTTGTTTGTCGAAAACTGGGTTGAAAAGTTTGATACCTTCCGGCAAACGCTGACCGCTCCGGCGATCAATTCCGCTCGCAACGTCTGGTTCCTGATCGGTGGTGCCGGGAAACGCGAAGCGCTGCAACACGTCTGGGGCGCTCGACAGGCTCCGTCGGAATTCCCATCGCAATTGATCCGCCCGTCGGCAGGCAAGTTGCGATGGATGATCGCTATCGATGCGATGCCAGAATCTGCGTAGCCGAAGCAGAATGCAGATACCGCCGCGGCATCAAGTGCCGCGGCTTTTCTCGTCGCTCTATTCGATCCCCGCCAATTCGCACAGGTGCGCGTTGGCGATCGGTTGCGGGCAACTCCAAACCAGAAAGAAGAGTGCTTCGCGGCACCATCGGCCGGCGGGATGTCCCTGGACAAAGCCGGCTCCTTTGGCAGCCGTCAACGCCGCCTGAGAGGCTCGCAGTGCCAACCGATTGGCCCGGCCTCGAAGATCGGCAGTCG
This sequence comes from Rosistilla oblonga, assembly GCF_007751715.1. Classification (NCBI taxonomy): domain Bacteria; kingdom Pseudomonadati; phylum Planctomycetota; class Planctomycetia; order Pirellulales; family Pirellulaceae; genus Rosistilla; species Rosistilla oblonga. Next base: position 2,318,130 of record NZ_CP036292.1, read on the forward strand.
AACAGACCTGGTTGCCGCTGGCGACACTCAACAGATCGACTTCTAAATTGCGGACCTCGGTCTGCAGTTGCTCGGCGACCGGAAGTAGAGCATCGCGTTGTTGCGCCTCGGCCGTCAGAAAATCGACAGCGGCCTTCGATAGTCCAATCGCCAGAGTCGACGTTTGCAGACCGCCCGTCCCCGCGCCGACGCCTTGACTCATCACATCTTCGATCGGTCCGGCGATCAAATCGTCGGGGCCGATCGCGACATCTTGCAGATCGACGCGATCGGTCGCGCTGGCCGAAAGAGCCACCAACGGGATACCGGCTTGCGCGGCAACGCCTGGGCGATCGGTTGGGACGGCTGCCAACAATTGCCGGCCGTCGTCGAGCGTCGCTCCCACAACAATCACATCCGCATGCGCCCCCCCCGTTACCCAGGGGCTGTAACCCGACAAGCGATAGCCGTCGCCGGCCGCTTCGGCTCGCAACACCGGCGTGCTCAGATGGCGACGGCTGGTCGTTAGGTGACTGATTCCGACCGTCGCAAATTGGCTGCCATCCAACAGCGGCGGCAGCCAGCGTTTTTGAAGGGCCTCGTTTTCGCAGCCTTCGATCCGGCGGCAGGCTCCCATCCGTTGGGTGATGATAAACGTGGTCGTCAGATCGGCCGCGGCCAGCCGCAGATAACCTCGCGTTTGATCGGCGTCGGACCATCCGAACCCGCCCGCGGTGGTCGGCATAAACCAACGAAAGACTCCCGCCGCGGCACACAGTTGCAACTGCGCCGCGGGCCACTCGCCACTGCGGTCGGTCTGGTCGGCGAGCGTCTGCAGGCGATCGCACAAGGCGTCCATCGCGGGAGAATCGGGAGCTTGCACGATTTCGACAGCTGCGTTGTCGGCGGGTTGATTCATTGCGGCTGCTCCTTCGTCAGAACTTCGCTCGGGGTCGGATCGTGGTCTTCGGGTGGATCGTGAAGCATGCCGACGCTCTTGGCGATCAGCATCGCCACGGTCGCGTCGCCGGTCACGTTCACGGTAGTCCGGCACATATCCAACAGACGGTCGATGGCGAAGATCAACGCCAGGCCCTCTTCGGGAACGCCGATCGCACCCAACACGATCACCAACATCACCATCCCGGCACCGGGCACGGCAGCGGAACCGATCGAAGCCAAGGTGGCGGTCAAGACGATCGTGACTTGATCGCCGAGGGTCATGTCGATGTTATAGGCTTGAGCGATGAACATCGCGGCGACGGCTTGATAAAGACTGGTGCCGTCCATGTTGACGGTCGCTCCGACGGGCAGCACAAAACTGGCCACCTCTTCGTCGACGCCCAGATGCTCCTGCACGCGTTCCATCGTCACCGGTAGTGTCGCGGCGCTGGAGCTTGTCGAAAAGGCGAGCAGTTGGGCCGGCGAGATGCCACGGAAAAAGGAGACATAGCTGCGGCCGGTGAAGATCACAACCAAGGCTGGATAGAAGACAAACGCCATCAGGCCCAGCCCCAGCAGAACGCAGAAGGCGTAGACCGAGAGGGCGATCAAAAGGTCCGACCCCGGGGCGTCGACGATCAATGCACTCAACAGCGCGAAGACGCCAAAGGGGGCTGCCAGCATGATCAGATCGACTAGCTTGAGGATCACTTCGTTTAAGCCATCGAAGAAATCTTTGACCGGTTTGGCCGATTCACTTGGGATCAGGATCAGACCGATTCCAAAGAAGACGACAAAAAAGATCACCTGCAACATGTTCCGGTTCGACGACGAGGCGGAGAAGATGTTATCCGGGACGATGTCGACCAGCGGTTGCAACGGCCCCTGCGACTTGGTCGCCGCCGCCTCGGCTTTGATCTTGTCGATCTGTTGCGATTGCCCTTCGCCGCCGGAACCGCCATCGGCGCTCCCCAGCAGATCGTTGCGGGTCTGTTCGGTGATCGAACGTCCCGGAGCGACCACGTTGGCAACCACCAACCCCAGCGTGACCGCGACGATGGTGGTGCACAGATACAACAGGATCGTGCGACCGCCCATCCGCGAAAATTTGGAGATGTCCTGCAGATCGGAGACGCCTTTGATCAGCGAGGTGATGATCAAGGGGATCGCGATCAGTTTCAGCATGTTGACGAAGATCTGCCCAAACGGCTTGATCCAGTTCGTCGTGAATTCGGTCCAGCCGAAGTGAGACGCCAGCAGTCCAAAGAGTAGCCCGGCGAGCATGCCCAGAAGAATTTGCCAGTGGAGGGCAAGACGCGGTGACGACATGAAGGGCTCGTTGGATTTGGGGTGGGATACGCTGTGATCGTTGGTCTATACGCTATCGAATCTGTCGCGATTTGCAAGCAAGCCGACGCAGGTCAAGCCGCAGCGGTAACGAAAAACAGCGGGCCGAATCGATTCGGTCCGCTGTCGAGGTTTGCAATCGTCGATCGCCGAGCACCCGCAAGAGGATGATCGCGATCGCTGCCGCCACGTAGGTTACGGCATTTGAAACGGTTGGCCGTCATCGCGAGCGATCATCTTTTCGAAGACGCTGTTGACCAACGCAGGGTCGGTGTTCTCTTGGGCCGCATTGCCACTGAAATCGACCGTGTCAGTGACGAACTTGACGCTGCCGTCAGCCAGTGCGAACTGGGCGCCACCGGGATGGAAGCTGGAGAAACTGACGTTGGCGACGTCTTGCACGCCCAGGCTGTAGTTGATCCGACCGCGCGACGTGCCGATCGCCGATCCGAGCGATTGGTTCAGTGCCGTTAACGACGACGTATCGGTATGTCGAACGCCAAACACCTCGGCAGCGTCATCATACAAGCTCCCCCAGTTGCCTAGACCTTATGTTGCCATTTCCTCAGGCGTTCTTGAAGCAGTGAGTTGCACTAGAGTGTGACCGGGACGCTGCGGCGCGATACAATCACGAGGCTATCGGTGGGGTGCAGCTTTGGCAGCGGTTGTTCCCACCGATCGTCAGCGAATCAATGGACGACACGAATCGATCAAGGAACATCCATCATGTTTGGCCTTCGGCTTGGCTTTGAGCATCCCGGCTACTTGGCCCTGCTGGTATTGATCCCCGTGCTTTGGCTCGCCAGCTATCGCGGATTGGCGCTGCTGGGGCCGGTTCGGCGGACTTTTGCGTTGCTGTTGCGAACGCTGGTGGCCGCGGCGATCGTCTTAGCGCTGGCCGGTGTTCAGTTCGTCTGGACCGACGACCGGATGACGGTCATGTATCTCTTGGACCAAAGCGAGAGCATTCCGGCCGCCAAACGGGATGCGATGCTGCAATACGTGATCCGCAACGTCGCCGCCCAACGCAACACGGCTCGCGCCGACAGGGCGGGAATCATCGTCTTTGGCAAAGAGGCGGCGGTCGAGATCCCACCGTTTGACGACGACATTCCCGATCTCCGTCGTTTGGAAAGTTATCTTGGCCGCAAGGATGCCACCAATCTCGAGGCGGCGCTGAAGTTGGCTCAGGCGGCGATGCCCGATGACACCTCGCGGCGGATCGTGATCGTGACCGACGGGAATGAAAACCTCGGCAACGCGAGTCAGCTGGCATCGCGAATCGCCCGAGCTGGCATCGGGATCGATGTCGTTCCGGTCCAGTTGGATGCGACGTCGGAAGTTCTGGTCGAAAAGATCGATCTGCCTCCCGATATTCGTCGCGGCCAACCGTTTGAAGCCCGCGTGGTGATCAACAACTATTCTCCCAGCGGCGAATCGAAGGTACCGATCCCGGGGCGGTTGGAGGTGACTCGCAAACTGGGCAGCGACGAACAGGTGCTGCTGAACGAACCGATCACGCTGGATCCCGACAAACCGACTGTCTTTCCGCTGCGTCACACGATCGACCAACCGGCTCCCTATACCTATAAAGCCCGATTTGTCCCGGACGATCCAGCGAGCGATGCGGTCAGCCAGAACAACGAGGCGTCGGCCTACACGTACGTTCGCGGCAAGGGACGCGTGCTGTTGATCGAAGATTGGGCCAGGCCGGACGAATATCGCGAGATGATTGAGACGCTGCGCAAAGCGGACATCGAGATCGTCGTCATGCCCAGCAACAATCTGTTTACGTCGATGGCCGAACTGCAGGCCTATGACGCGGTGATCATGGCGGGCGTGCCGCGGACCAGCGGCGAGGATGCCGATTCGATCAGCGGGTTCGACGACGATCATATCGAGATGCTCGTCCGCAACACGCAACAGCTCGGATGCGGCCTGCTGATGCTCGGCGGTCCCGATGCCTTCGGCGCTGGCGGTTGGGCGGGAACGAAGCTTGAAGAGGCGATGCCTGTCGATTTCCAGATCCGCAACACCAAGGTGCAGGCGATCGGTGCGTTGGCGATGATCATGCACGCCTCGGAAATGGCTCAAGGGAATCACTGGCAGAAGGTGGTCGCACGCAGCGCGATCGAAGCGCTTGGCCCCGCCGATTATTGCGGCATCATCCACTGGGCCGCTGGCGGCGACCAATGGTTATGGGGCGGAAGAGCGGGATTGTTGCCCGTCGGCCGTGGCAATCGCCGATCGATGTTGGCAGCGGTCAGCCGGATGACGCCGGGCGATATGCCACAGTTCGATCCCGCGATGCAGATGACGTTGGCGGCACTGAACGCCAACCAAGCCGCTCTGAAACACTGCATCATCATCAGCGATGGCGATCCCAGCCCGGCGGCCGGCGGAACGATCCGCGGATTCGCCAACGCGGGGATCAAGATCAGCACCGTCGCGGTGGCATCGCACGGAACGATCGGCAGCAATCGTTTGCGCGACATCGCCAAAGATACCGGCGGCAAATATTACGAAGCCAAAAGCCCCAAAGCGCTTCCCAAAATCTATCAACGCGAAGCGCGTCGCGTCTCGCGTCCGCTGGTCTACGAACCGCCCGGCGGCGCCACGCCTCAGATCTCCCTGCGGCATTCGGTCCTCGAAGGGATCGACGGCCCACTGCCGCCGATCTCCGGATTTGTGCTGACCGAAATCAAACAGAGTCCGTTGGCTCAGGTCTTGATCCGTTCGCCGATGCCCGAACAGCCCGACAACCAAACGATTCTCGCCGCCTGGACCTACGGACTGGGCCGCGCTGCGGTGATGACAACCGACACCGGCAAGCGATGGGCAACCGATTGGCCGCAGTGGGATGGGTACGACAAGTTTTACAGCCAGTTGGTCCGTTGGATCATGCGTCCCAGCGGCGACACGGGCAAGTTTACGATGGCGACCAAAGTCGAAGATGGCCGCGTTCGCGTGGTCGTCGAAGCGCTCGACAAAGAGGACGACTTCCTCAACTTTCTCGACATGAACGCCTCGGCGATCGGCCCCGATCTCAGCCCGCTGCCGCTGCAGATGCGACAGGTCGCGCCGGGGCGCTACGTCGGTGAATTTGCGGCGGATGAATCGGGCAGCTATTTCTTAAACGTCGTGCCAGCCGCCGGCGAAGCACCGCTGTCGCAAGGCGTGACCGTTCCCTACAGCAGTGAGTTCCGCGTCCGGACGGTGAACCAGGCGTTGTTGCAGGCGCTCGCCGATACCGAGCCGAGCGGAGGCGAAGCGGGCCAGTTGACCGAGCCGTTGGAAAAGTCGAGCATCGCGGCGCTGACCGATCACGCCACCTTCCGCGGCGGACTGGCGCATGCCCGCAGCATCCGCGACGTCTGGCCGCTGTTTGTGTTGGCCGGGTGCTGCATCTTCCTGGGCGATGTCTTCATCCGCCGCGTGGCGATCGATTTCAGTTGGATCGGCCGCTTGCTGGCCTCCCGTCGCGGGCAAACCAACGACGCGGAGAACTCACAGACACAGAGGATGGCAGCGCTGCGCAGCCGCAAGCTGGAGATCAACGAGGAACTCGATCGCCGCCGCTCGGCAACGCGGTTCGAACCGCAAGGCGATCCGACGCCGGGCGGCTCGACATCCGCTGCCGCAACGACGTCGACAAAACGACCGTCGGCGGGAACTCCAGCCAGCATGGAACCACAAAAAGAAGAGAAGAGCTACACCGAGCGGTTGCTGGAAGCGAAGCGGGCGGCGCGACGAAAGTCGGACGAATCGTAGCCGATCGGTGGTGGATCGCGTCGCCGATTTTGTAGCATCGGCCGACGGCGGGTGTTTACAATACATCGCTTTCCCAACCTCGATGGAGCTAACTCGCGATGCGTTTTCTGACCTCTCTACTGTTCGTTGTCAGCGGTGCTGTTTGTCTTGTCGTTCCCGCTGCCGCCGACGCTGCCGAGCAAGCTGCCGTTCATCTGGACGCCAAGGTGGAGGTGCAAATGGATTATCTATTGTACCTGCCGCAAGACTACGACCAGAAGAAAGCGTGGCCGCTGGTGCTGTTCTTGCACGGAGCCGGTGAACGTGGCGATGACTTGAACCTTGTCAAAATGCACGGCCCGCCTCGCTTGATCGAAGAGGGGAAGGAGTTTCCGTTTATCGTCGTCTCGCCTCAATGCCCCAAAGGTCGCTGGTGGCGAGAGTTTGAATTGACGGCGTTGTTAGACGATGTGATCGCGACGCAAAACGTCGATCAAGACCGTGTCTATGTGACCGGTTTGAGCATGGGTGGCTTTGGCAGTTGGGGCTTGGCGGCGTTCAGTCCCGATCGTTTCGCCGCGATCGCACCGATCTGCGGCGGCGGCGAACCTCGCTCGACAAGGAACTTCAAACACGTCCCGGTCTGGGCATTCCACGGTGCCAAAGATACAGCGGTTCCGTTGGAGCGAACGCAGGCGATGATCGACGCATTAAAGCGGCAAGGAGCAGAGCCGAAGCTGACGATCTATCCCGAAGCGGGCCACGACTCGTGGACCGAAACCTACAACAACCCCGCATTCTATGAGTGGTTGTTGGCACAAAAACGCGTTGCCAAAGAGGACTAATGTACCCAGCAAACAGTTTTTGGTTTAACCGCGTGGGCATCGCCCCACGCGTTTTTGAAGGTGACGCGGCCCGATGGGCTCGCGGTTAAACAAAAAGCAAAGTTCGTCCTTAGCGATTCAGTCCTGGTAGAAGACCGCCAGCCAAACGGTCGGCTCGGTCGCCGAAGTCGATTCGACGCGGTGGCGGCGATGCGCGGCAATGTCGACGTGATCGCCAGGGATCAGATCGATCGATTCCGGCGGATCGGCGAACTGCAGCGTCGCAGACCCTTGCAGCAGCAGCACCCACTCGCGCTCGGGCTGGTCGTACCAGAAGTCGTCTGGGCTGCGATGCCCCGTCGAAACGATCCGCTCCACGCGGAGACCGCTTCCCGACGCGAGGATCTCGGTCAATTCCTCGGGGACGTTTTGGGGAAGGTTGGCCAGCAGATTGCCTGGCCGCGCGGCTGACTCTTCACTCATCGGAATCCCCCGCGATGTTCTCGCGGATCACGCGACAGGGATTCCCCGCCGCGAGCACTCCCTCGGGAATGTCTTTTGTCACGACGCTCCCTGCACCGATCACGGTCCGGGATCCGATCGTCACGCCCGGCAGGATGATCGCGCCGCCCCCAACCCAGACATCCGACCCGATCGAGACCGGTTTGCCGAACTCCTGCGTCCGCCGCAGCTTGGCTTCCAACGGATGCGATGCAGTGTAGATCTGCACGCCCGGACCGAAGAAGCTGAAGTCGCCGATCTCGACAGCACGGACGTCCAGAACGACGCAGTTGAAATTGAAATAGACGCGCTGTCCCAGCCGGATGTTGCTGCCGTAGTCGCAATAGAACGGCGGCTGGATCCAGACCGAATCACCGCCGCTGCCCAACAGTTCGGTCAGCAGGCGGCGTCGTAGTTCCTGGTCCCGCTCGCGCGAAGCGTTCAAGTCGTGGCAGAGGTCGCGAGCACGTTCGCGGTCGGCGACCAATTCCGGATCCAACGCGTCGTACAACGCGCCGGCAAGCATCTTCTCTCGTTCGCTTTGCAATGCGGTAAACCTTATCGTTAGGCTTGCGGCTCCCACAGATAGCTGTTCTGTTTGCGGAAGCCGGTGATTTTCAGCGTGCTGTCGGGCTGGACGTCCAGCAGCGTGTAGGCGTTGGTCGCCTGTTCGCCCCCTTCGACCATCGCCACCAGTGTACAGTAATGGATGCCGCCGATTTCCTTCAGCTCGTTCCGGTGGCTGTGCCCTTGGAAGACCGCCAAAACGTTGCCGGAATCTTCGAAAATCTGTCGCACGGCCGCGTTATTTTTTACGCCATGGTGGTTGCTGACATCCAATCGCTGGTGAGCGAAGACGATCGTCGGCTTGTCGTTCGACTTCAGATCCGCCGCCAACCACTCGAGCTCCGCCGCCGGGATATTGGCGTCGGTCCACTTGAAGTTCTTTCGTTGATACGGCTGGCCATCGCTGCGGAAACAGGAATCCAACACGATGAAGTGGAATCCGCCGCGATCGAACGAATAATACGACTTCGGCTGCTCCACCGCCCCCAGGAACTCTTCCTTCTTAAGCGTATCGACGCAGTGGTTCCCCAGCACGTAGTGGCGGTCTTTGCAGATCGCCGAAAAGGGCCGGTTGATTGTCTGCAGGTAGCGGCTTTCGGTTTCGACGCTATCGGCGGCGTCGATCAGATCGCCCAGTTCGACCAGCATCTGCGGCTGCTCTTGCTCGAATTGCTTCGCCGCTTCGTCCAGCTTGCTCAAGGTCTTGCGATAGTGTCGCGATCCGCCCGGCGGTTTGTCGGCGTAGTGCAGATCGGTCACCAACGCGATGCGCACGTCGGCGGGTTTGTCGGCGGGTTTGTCGGCGGCTAACAGCGTGGCCGGTGCGGCTGCGGCAGCCGACAGAATCAGCGTTCCATTTTTCATGAACGCGCGGCGTTCGCCCAGTTTACTTTTTTGTTGTTGGTTCATCGGATGGAGCCCATTGTTTATTTGGTTTGGAGCAGTTTCAGTCCGTTGGCGGCGTCGGGGACTGCGCGGGTCACGCGTCCGGTGCATCCGGTCCCTTTGCTGCAACGACCGCTGGCGACCAGCAGTTCACCGCCGGGGAGTTTTTCGATGCCCAAAGAGCAATTGAATTTGTAGCGTCCAATCATCTTGAAGTTAGCGTCGGTGACCAAGGTTTCGGCGGGGCTGCCGTAGCAACCGAACCACCAGCGGTCGTGAGCGAACGTGGCGGTTTGGATGCCCAATAAGGTTTGCCCGCTGGTGACGATGTGCTTCTTAACGAATGTGAAATCGGCGTCGTATTGGTAGACGTAGTTCACTTCGATGTCGGATGGCAGACCGCCGACGACGTAGAAGTTGCCGTCGTATACTCCGATCCCACCGGCACCGTGGAAGACCTGTTGAGTCTCATGGCGGGCGATTTCTTTCAGGTTCGTCGCATCGTAGACGTAGACCCAAGAATCGGCATTCCCCTCGGGATCGTTGAAGCGGCCCAAGTTGACCGCGACATAGATCTTGCCCTGGTCGATGCAGAGGTCGCCATGGTGGTTGGCGACAGGGATTTTCGTGATCACCTTTCCGTCGAGGTCGGTTTTGACAAGCGTCGTGGTAAAGCTCCAATAGATCGCATCGCCATCGGTGCAGACGCCTTGCAGGTGGTGCGGGTAGGTCCCTTCGCAATCGACTTGGTTGGGAAATGTGGAGGCAGGTTTTGTGGCCGGCGTGGTGTCAGCAGCCGATGCGCCGGGAGCGACCGCGGCCGCGAAAACCATCAGGAAAGCGATTGAGGCAAGTTTCATCCGTCGACTCTTTCGATAGGGTTGGGGATTCTAGAGGTGGTTCATTGGTGATTTCAGAGGCCAATTCTACCAGTTCCCGATGGCTGTGTGAGCAGATCGTCGACGGCATCGGATTCCGGCTTCTGTCTGCCCGTTGTCGTCCCCAAACGCAGATCCCATTTCGCTTGACTCACAAACGGTCGTCGCGTAAAGTATCTGCATGTCATCAAAAAAGAGGAGCGAGCCAACGAAAGGCCTTCGACCGCTGCAACAGGAGCTCAAGAAGAAGGCTCCGTTCACGTCGCCGCATCAGGAAGCGGTGCTGAATGTGCTGCGGACCAGCGACCAATTTCAAAACCGGTTTGGGCGGCTACTGCGGAAGTACGGCCTGACCGGTTCGCAGTACAACGTGTTGCGAATCTTGCGAGGGGAGGGAAAACCTTTGCCAAGCCTGGAAATTGCCGATCGGATGATCCAGGTCGTACCCGCGATCACCGGTTTGATCGATCGACTGGAAAAGCAGGGCTTCGTTAGCCGAGACCGCAGCACCGTCGATCGCCGCGTGGTCAACGTCGCGATCACCGACAAGGGGCTCGACGTTTTGGAACCGCTGGATCGGCCTGTGAACACATTGCACAAACAGCTTCTCAAGCACCTCGATCGCAGCGAACTGTCGCAACTAAGCCATCTGTTGGAGAAAGCTCGCAGCCGAATCGACGCGTTGGACGACTGAATCGTCTCACGTTTTTCCTGCATGCTTGACGCATCAGCAGGCCGTCCGGCGAGTATGAAAAACGAGTGAAGTTTGCCGGCGTCGACGCGTTTTATCGATAGACGGTTTGAATTGGCATTCGCCCCGCAACGACGCACTTCCAATCGGCAGCTCCTTTGTTCGGGACCTGTCCCATGACTCAACCACCACTTCAATTTTGAGGAGCCACAAAAGATGAACAGCAACCCCCTTCAAGGTGTCGCCGCCGTACTTGGCCGGATCATGATCGCGACCATCTTTTTGATGAGTGCGATCGGCAACAAGATTCCCAAGTTTAATGACGTCGTCGCCTACATGGGCTCCGAAGGCGTGCCGATGCCGAAGGTGATGTTGGCCGGAGCGATCGTGTTTCTGATCGCCGGCAGCCTGTCGATCATCCTGGGCTTCAAAGCCCGCATCGGCGCGCTGCTGCTGCTGGTCTTCTTGGTTCTGGCGACCTACTTCTTCCACGATTTCTGGACCTTTGAAGGAGAAGCCCAACAGATGCAGATGATTCAGTTCATGAAAAATCTGTCGATGATGGGAACGATGATCTTCCTGATCGCCCAAGGCTCCGGCCCAATGAGCCTCGATAATCGCAGCACGCATGTGAGAGAAGAGGAATCGCCCGCTGCGTGAGTGGAACGTCGTGCCGGTCGCACCCCGCAGGGATGCCAGAGGGTAGCCGGTGGTCGGAGCGTAGCGAATACCACCGGATTCGACGCCGAAAACGCTCGACGTCCCCGGCGGGGGCGTACAACAACCTGTGATCCCTTCGGGAGCACCGCGCATTGAGACGCTGCAATCCGGAGGGGCGCCGCTGCGCGACGACCTCCGGCTACCATCTGTGATCCCTCCGGGGATCGAAACTCTTGACGGCTCGTCGGTTTAGTCACAACGAGTTTCCTTGAATTAGCCGTTTGGGCGTTAGCCCCGGTTTAGCGGTGCTTGAACCGGGGCTAACGCCCAAACGGCTGATTAAATCGACAGGCCGTTGACGACTTCCGCTACGGTCGCGTTGCGTTCGTTTACGTGGTCGGTTGGGGCTTGGGCTGAGAGTTCGCTTGCCACCAGGCGTTTGCTTCTTCGGCAGTCCATGGATCTTTGGCCGCTAGCTCTTCCAGGCGAGTCCGCAACTGGGCGGCGTTATCGGGGCGATCGTCGGGTGACTTGGCGAGACACCGCATCACGATCGCATCGAGCGCGGGGATCGACGCCGTCGCTCCCGCTTGGCTCGGCGACAACGGCATCACTCCCAACACCTGCTCGAAGATCATCTCCGGATTAGCTGTCGTAAACGGCGGCCGCCCCGTCAACATAAAATAACCGACCGCACCGATCGCGTAGACATCCATCCGCGGGTCGACAGCGGCGGGCGTGCGAACTCGCTCGGGAGACATGAACATCGGCGTTCCCGCCCAGATCGTCTCTCGCGTGCGGAACTCTTTACTGTTGGGAGCTACCGATTTGGCCAAGCCGAAATCGAACAGGATCAACCAATCCGCTTCGTTCCCACGACGGGTGATGATGATGTTTTCCGGTTTGATGTCGCGATGAATCAATCCCGCCGTATGCGCCTCTTCGATCGACTTGCACAACTGAATCAGGAAGTGCAAGGTCCGGCTTGCCGACAGCGATCCACTGCGGGCGATCACCGTGCTGAGCGTTAATCCGTCCAGATACTCCATCGCAAAATAGATCAGCCCATCGTCGGTCCGGCCGTAATCGAGAATTCGGATCGTGTGCGGGCTCGTCAACTGAGCGGCCAGTTTGACTTCGCGATCAAACCGCCCGACGTCGACCATCGTCAAGCGGTCGGGACGCAAGATCTTCACGGCGCTGGCCCGTTTCAACAGCGAATGCCGAGCGCGGTAGACGTACCCCATTCCACCCTCGCCGATTTTCTCTAACAATTCGTAGGCACCGACCTGTTGGATTTCCGAACCAGCCGAAAATTGTTTCGGCCGGAAAAAGCTGGTCCCAAACCAAGCGAGGCCCGCGAACCCAAGCGGCAGAAACAACATCGCGGCCAGCCCCAAACGCAACCAGCGAGAAAACTGATACGCGTTGGCAAAACTCAACTCGCTGATAATCCCTAGTTGCAGTTCGGGGATCCAACGCCAAGCTCCCACGACCCATTCGCCGCGGATGTCGCGATACCCATCGATGTTCGAACCATCCTCGCCCACGACCACGCGAGCCGCAGCTTCGGTGAGCGGCAGCATTTGTCGCTGGCGGTCCGAGCGATAGCCCTTGGCAAGTCGCCCGCCGGGATCGACAACGCGAGCAAAACCCGCGTCGGCGTCGGCATCGACGATTCCCAATTCCGGCCATCGATTTGCATAACGCGATCGGATCAGCATATTTGCGTAGCGGTCGATACAAAACGTGTCGGCGGTTGTGCCGACATTCTGTTTTTCAAACAGGGCCTGGAAGTGCTGCAACCACTCGGGATCGACAACTCGCATCACCGCGATCGGACGATCGTCGCTGTCGTTGATCGGAAACGAAACCCACATGCCCGCTGGCGGCTCGCGATCGTCTCCCACAACCGCCTGCATCGGGAACTGGATCTGCACCGTGCCGTTTAACGCGTGCCCCAGTTCGACCATCGCTTCGGGCGGCAGATGCCTGCCAACCTGCGCCTGCTCCCGCGGCCCACTCGCCAAGATCACACCTTGAGGACTGAACAAGCAATATTGCGTCTTGGCACCAAACAGACTGGCTGACCGACTGCGGAGCGCATCGGCGAGGTCGCGAGCATCGCTCTCCCCGCGTCCCGGTTCGACATACTGCTGTGCCAGATCAAACAGGTTAGGATCGCGGCCCCACATCCGCCCCTGGCTGCGCAGATGCGTCGCCCATTGTTGGATTCCGGCTGCCGCCGATTTGACATTCGAACGCAGCGCCGCTCGTTCCGAATCGATCGAATACCTTCGCACGCCTCGATCGATCGACCAAGCGATTAAAAATGAGACGAGGCTGATGCCAAGAAACGCGAGCAACCGACTGGAACCTCGCAAACGGGACCTCAGCCACGCCGCGACCGTAGGTTTGTGAGGTCGCATCCTCGCCAAGACCGACGAGTCGTTGATGATGGTCTGCGAAGCCTGCTGCAGAAACGGCGTCTGACCCTCGCGTGTCGCCGCTTCGGAATCGTGATGCTTCAGCAGTTTCAAGACATCGCTGCGGAGCGAACGATCGTCGCCACAAAGCGAATCCAAACGCTGCAGTTGACTTTCAGTCGGCACGCTTTCGACGGCAAGAAAGATCTCTTTGACACGTGCATAATGCTCCGGCGTCATTCCCGAGCATCCTCATCGAGAGTATTCCTCAGCCACGCCCTCGCCATCGCCCACTCCTTTTCGACGGTGCGGAGCCCCATCTGCAGAGCCCCGGCGATCTCTTTCATCGTCATCCCGCCAAAGAACCGCATCTCGACGATCCGAGCTTGAGTGGGATCCAGTCCCGCCAACGTCTCCAACAGATCGTCCAGCGCCAACACGTCGGCATCGCGTTCCATCGAAAATGTCGACACATCGTCCAGTTCGATCCGCGACCATTCCCCGCCCCGTTTTTGGGCGTGCACGCGGCGGGCATGATCGACGAGGATCCGCCGCATCACACGAGCGCCAATCGCAAAAAAGTGAGTCTTCCCGGCCCAATCGACTCGATTCTGATCGATCATCCGGAAATAGGCTTCATGCACCAGCGAGGTGGCGCTCAGCTTGTCGCGATCGGGTTCGTCGCGCAGATAACTGCCCGCCAAACGAATCAGATCGTCATAAACGAGCGTGAACAGACCCTCCGCTTTGGGATTGCCCTTGGCACGCTGAGCCTTCAGAAGTTCGTCCGTTGCATTTTCCATCTGATCTTGGGGAGACTGCCTTTTTCGAACTCTAATTGCAAACCGCTCGCTCGCGTGCCCAAACCGCCGCCGAGAACACCACAACCAATACCTTTGTAAACTCCACTTATTCTACCCGAAACCGGAATTTTTCACTATCGCGAAGTCTTAAAGCATTCAAAAGTTAGCGAATTGGTACGACAAAAACGATCGCGCCGACAATACCGCCCCCCGACACCATCGCAGAGCCCGCGTTTTCCAGCAATTCCAGAAACCGGACCCGCTCGCCAGCGGGAGACAGCAACCACCTCACTGGTTGCCGCCGATCGTCACAACCCGAACAACCCGCACCACTCAGTTAGGGCAGGGCATTCCCTCCGGTCAAAAAAAATCGGCTCGCCCCCCCACAAAACCTCCAGACCGCGGGTCGGTAGCGGTCGGGAGGTCCCCCGGTCGACGGACCGGCCGTCCGCATTAACTCTCCAAGACAACAACAAGATCTCCGGTATCGACTTGGCTGCCCGGCTTCACGACCAGCTTCTGGACGACACCTTTGTGCGGAGCCGCGATGGTCGTCTCCATTTTCATCGCTTCCAACACCAACAGCTTCTGCCCGGCCTGCACCTTGTCGCCCTCGGCGACGGCAACGCTGACCACCATCCCTGGCATGTTGGCAGCAACTTGGTTCGCGTCGCTGGTGTCGGCCTTCACGGCTTTGGCGTTCTCCGGCTCCAACGCCTTGTCGATGACTTCGATCTCACGCGGCTGACCGTTGAGTTCAAAGAAGACCGTCCGGTGCCCGTCGGGATGCGGCTGGCCGGTCGCCAAATATTTGACGATCAACCGCTTGCCCGGCTCGATATCGACAGCGATCTCCTCGCCCGGCGTTTGGCCGTAGAAGAAGTTCGGCGTCGGGATGTTGCTGACGTTCCCGTACTCGCGGCGATAGGCGGCAAAGTCGCTGAAGACCTTCGGATACAACAGCATCGATGCAGCATACCGATCGGCATCGCTGCCGACCAATTCTCCCGCTTCTGTCTTAGCCGCCGCGATGTCTGCTGGCGGCATCGATTCGCCGGGCCGACCGGTGACCTGAGGCTCTCCCTGCAGCACGACCTCGATCATCCGCTGCGGGAAACCGCCCGGCGGCTGCCCCATCCGACCGCCGACCAGATCGACGACCGACGCGGGGAAAGCGATCGGTTTATCGGATCGCAACACATCGTCGGCCGTCAGTTCGTTAGCGACCATAAACAGAGCCAGATCGCCAACCGCTTTGGAGGTCGGCGTGACTTTGACGATATCACCTAACAACGTGTTGCACGTTGCATACGTCTTGCAGACTTCGGCCCAGCGATCGCTGAGTCCCAAGGCGCGGGCTTGCTGGAATAGGTTGGTGTACTGTCCGCCTGGCATCTCGTGTTCGTAGAGATCGCCGGTCGCCGGCAGGACCAAGCTTTCAAAGGGCGTATAAAATTCGCGAGCCGCCTGCCAATAGGTCGCCAGCGAAGTCAACGATTCGGTCGACAGCGAACTCGCCCGCGGCGTGTTCCGCAGGGCTTCGACCAAGCTGTTGAGGTTAACCTGCGAAGTCCCGCCCGAGAGCGGCGCCAGAGCAGCGTCGGCGATCTGCAGCCCTTCGTCGGCAGCCGCCAAGATCGATGCGGCTTGGATTCCGCCGGTGTCGTGGGTATGGAAGTGGATCGGGATTCCGACGTTCTCCTTCAACGCCTTGACCAGCGTACGAGCGGCTTGCGGTTTCAGCAGCCCCGCCATGTCTTTGATCGCCAGCAGATGCGCGCCCAGTTTTTCTAACTCCTTGGCCAGCTCGACGTAATAGTTCAACGAATATTTCGTCCGCCCCGGATTCTGGATATCGCCGGTGTAACAGATCGACGCTTCGCAGATCCCGCCGGCATCGATCACCGCGTCCATCGCGACGCGCATGTTCGGCACCCAGTTCAAGGCGTCGAAGACACGGAAGACGTCCATGCCCGCCGCGGCGGCTTCTTTGACAAACAGCTGCACGACGTTGTCGGGATAGTTTGTATAGCCGACCGCGTTGGAGGCTCGCAACAACATCTGGAACAGAATATTTGGCACCGCCGCTCGCAGATCGACTAAGCGATTCCAAGGGCATTCGTTCAAGAACCGCATCGATGTATCAAACGTCGCACCGCCCCACATCTCCAGCGAAAACAGCTGCGACGCCAGATGCGAATAAGCTGGGGCAATCTGCAACATGTCGAAGCTACGGACGCGTGTCGCCAACAGCGATTGATGTGCATCGCGCATCGTGGTGTCGGTCAGCAGCAGCCCCGATTGGTTGTTGACCCAATCGACAAGCCCCGCCGCACCGCTCTTTAGAAACACATCGCGCGATCCCTCCGGCGGCTTCGTAGCGGCCGGGATCTCAGGCACAGGCGCCGGGGCGCGGCGAGTCGCGACGGGACGATCCAAAACCAAGGGATTGCCGTTGACAATCGTTTCGCCCAAGAACTTCAACAGCTTGGTGGCGCGATCGCGGCGACGCGGCAGATTAAACAGATCCGGCGTCGTGTCGATCAACCGCGTCGTCGCTTCGCCAGCCAGGAACTTTTCGTTTTTGATCAACCGAGTCAGAAACGGAATGTTTGTCTTCACACCTCGGATTCGGAACTCTTGCAGGCAGCGTTCCATCCGCGATGCGGATTCGGCGAGCGTACGTCCACGAGCTGAAACTTTGACCAGCATCGAATCGTAAAACGGATTGACGACAGCACCGCTGAACGCGCTGCCGGCATCCAAACGAATCCCCAGCCCACCGGCGGAACGGTAGTGCGTGATCCTACCGTAATCGGGCAGGAACTGGTTCTCGGGGTCTTCGGTCGTCACGCGGCACTGCATCGCAAAGCCGATCGTTTTGATCTCTTCCTGCGGCGGCAGCGCCAATTCGGGATCGGTCAGCGGCAAGCCACTGGCGACCATGATCTGCGACTTGACGAGATCGATACCGGTGACCTCTTCGGTGACCGTATGTTCGACTTGGATTCGCGGATTGACCTCGATAAAGAAGAAGTCGCCCGAGTCGATGTCCAGCAGGAATTCGACGGTTCCCGCGTTTTCGTAGCCAACTTTGTTGCCGATCGCCAACGCCGCATCGCACAGTGCCTGGCGAGTCGCTGCGGGAAGGTTGGGTGCGGGGGCCAGTTCGACAACCTTTTGATGCCGCCGCTGGACGCTGCAATCGCGTTCGTACAAGTGCAGCAGATTGCCGTGCTGATCCCCTAACAACTGGACTTCGATGTGCCGTGCTCGTTCGACAAAGCGTTCGACAAACACCTCGTCGCTACCAAACGCTGTCAACGCTTCGCGCTGCGCCTGTTCAAACGCGGCTGCCAGTTCCTGTTCGCTGCGGACGACTCGCATTCCACGACCGCCGCCTCCCTTGGACGCCTTCAGCATCACCGGGTAACCGACTGCCGCAGCCTGTTTCAGCGCGTCGTCGAGATCGCCAAGAGCTTGGTTGGTGCCGCCCAGAACCGGTACACCCACCTGTTGTGCGATCTGGCGAGCGGCAACTTTATCGCCGAGGCTCTGCAGCGAATTGACGCTCGGCCCGACAAACGTGATTCCCGCGTCCTGCAACGCCTGCGCAAAGTCGGCGCGTTCGGAAAGGAAGCCGTAACCGGGATGAACGGCATCGATATCGTGGGCCACACAGATTTCGACGATCGCCGGAATATCGAGGTACGAACGAATCGGTTCGCCCTGCTTACCGATCTGATAAGCCTCGTCGGCTTTAAAACGATGCAACGCGTAGCGATCCTCGTAGGAGTAGATCGCGACGGTGCGGATTCCCAATTCGTGGGCACTGCGAAACACACGCGTTGCGATTTCGCTGCGGTTGGCGGCAAGCAATTTTCGGATAGGACGCATTGGGGATTCAGTCGTTCTAGGTGGGCAATGTGAGTCGGCGGTTGGGTGGGACCGCACTACGAGAGCCTTTTTATAGTGAGCGTAAGCCGCGTCGGGGAGGTCCGGGGGCGATAAATTTGCCTTACACAGGTCATCTGTCGCGTCGCAGACTTGGGAAGCGACCGCGAACGATTTAGAATGGACTCACTATGAACAACCATATCGGCTACATGCTCCGCGTGATTTTGTTGACCTTCGCATCCGCATGCCCCTCGCTGGGGCAGTCGTTGCTGGATTTCGACACCGACAAAACGGTCGCCGCCGACGCGGACCTGCCGCCGATCGAGAAACCATTCCTCACCCAGATCGACGACTTTCGCGAGCTGCAGTCGATCCTTCAACCGTTGGCTCGCAAAGCGATCGCGGCGACGGTGGGAGTTCGCTTGGGCGACTCGTATGCCAGCGGCGTGATCGTCAGCAGCGACGGGTATGTCTTGACCGCCGCACACGTCAGCGGAAGCCCCGGCCGGGCGGTTAAGTTGACCCTCTCCGACGGCCGCACCGTCAGCGGCCGCACGCTGGGACAGAACACCGACGTCGACGGCGCGTTGATCAAGATCGACGGCTCGGGACCCTGGCCCTTCCTGCCGATGGCTGATCCCTCGGTGGTGACGCGGCCGGGCGATTGGTGCCTGGCGACCGGACACCCCGGCGGATACGACCACAACCGTCCCGCGCCGCTTCGACTGGGCCGCGTGATCTCGGTCAACGGATATCGGTTGCGCAGCGATTGCCCGATCGAACCGGGCGATTCGGGAGGCCCGTTGGTCGACTTGCGCGGCTACGTGATCGGAGTGCACAGCCGGATCTACGACGATGCGACGGGGAACTTGCACGTTCCGATCATCACCTACCAGCGGACGTGGGATCGTTTGAAGGAGAGTCGGGTTTCGGCGCTGGGGCCGGCGAGCAGCTTTTTGGCGCAGTTCGACTTCGACCAAGACGGCCAACTGACACTCACCGAATTGCCCGAGGGACCACGCCGCGACGCCTACCAACGACTCGCCGAGACATTCGACTTCGACGTCCAGCAGCCGCAGGAGATCAGCGAACTGCGATCGCGGATCGGTTTGGATCTCTCCAAACGCAGCAACCAACAACTCGATCGCCCCGGGCAGATGTTGTTCCGATCCCCCGGCGAACTGGAAACGCTCACCGATGCCCACTTCACTCGCGGCATGGCGGCTCTGAATGTATTGCGGAACGTTACCGACGAGGCGAGCCGATGGACCGTCGATGTGCTGGTCGATGGCAAGCAGGTTGCGACCGGAACGATTCTCGACAGCCGCGGATGGATCGTGACCAAAGCGAGCGAGATCGAAGCGGCTCGCCGCGACGCGGGGGACGAACCGCCTCTAATCAGTTGCCATCTGTTCGACAGCCAGCGTTATCGCGCGAAACTTGTCCAAGTCGACAGGCAATACGACCTCGCCTGGCTGAAGATCGATGCCGAAGACCTCGCCGCGGTGAAGTGGCGGAAAAACGGTTCACCGACCGTCGGGCAATGGGTGGTCAGCACCAGTCGCGGGCGGACGCCGCTGTCGGCGGGGGTGATTAGCGTGCCGGCACGCGAGATTCGCTCGACACCCGGGTTCATGGGAGTCGGCGGATCGCCAACGCGAACCGACGCGTATGTCGAATCGATTGTCAAAGGAAGTGGTGCCGCCGATTCTCAGCTCCGCCCCGGCGACGTGATCGTAGCCGTCGGCGACGTCGAGGTGCCGACCTTCGCAGCTCTTTCAGCCCAAGTCCGCCGCTTTGTCGGTGGCGACGTAATCTCGCTGCGGGTGAAACGCGATGACGAGGAACTGACCATCCCCGTCCAACTGGGGCACCGAACCGACCCGAAGGCTCAAGACGATGCGACGATGGCTGGGCGATTGAGCTCGCGGCGCGACGGATTCCCCTTTGCGTTCACTCACGACAGCGTGCTGTCACCCGAGGAGTGCGGCGGGCCGTTGATCGATCTCGACGGCCAAGCTGTCGGAATCAATATCGCTCGGTCGCAGCGGACCGGGACGCTAGCACTCTCGGCGACGACGATCCAACGCCTTTTGAATGCGATTCAACAGCGGTTTCCCGAGTCCCCGTGAGCGATGTGTCCAGGCGAAACGGCAGCTTTCTAAATAGGGACGGCCTCGGCCGAGGCGGGCGAAAACGTTGGTTTTGCAGGATTTGCAGGCAAATCTTGGTTGACAATTGCCCCCGCCCGGCGTCAATGGCCTATACACTGGCCCCCAGGGCATTAACAATTGCTTGAGGCACCGGGCACGCGAGCAAAACGCGTGCCCTCGAGGTCTCTCGATCCTGCCACTTTTCGCATCATCAACGTGAGGAGACCTGAATGAGTGGGTATGACGCCTTCAGCGACGACTATTATATGAACATGCATCTGTCCACCGAGCTGGACATGCCGCGTGATCGCGAGTCGGTGATGCACTTCTTCGAACAGATCCAGCGTCGCTATCGGTCGATGCAAAACTTCTATGCTCGCGAGAAGAACGAGTTTGTGCTCGAAGAGGACAAAGAGGCGGGGCAATACAATTGGGCGTCGGTCGAACCGCGGCGAGTCAGCTGCGGAGCGGTGAACCCGAAGAGCCTCGACGATGTGGTCGCCCGCCACCGCACGATCCTCGAAACCGCTCCCTACGCGCTTTCGATCAGCCCGCTGGAATGCGAATCGCTGAGCGTGATGTTCGGGTTCGACTTCACCTACCGCGGCAACCAAAACGAATTATTGGCTGAAGCTCTGGGTGTCTTGCCGGCGTTTGACAAAGCGTTGGAGGTGCCGGGGATCTCGCTGCTGTCGCACGAACCGTCGATCCAATTTGCGTTGGACGACCAATGCCGCACGCAGTGCCGAATCGGATTTGAAACGCGAACGACCGCTTACCAAATCCGGACGACCGAGTTTTCCGAAGACCAACTGAGCGTCTATTTGACGATCCGGCGGTTCGACAGCCTGAGTGTCGGCGAGAATTTTGTCGAAGAATACGATCGGCTGGCCCGCTTGGGACGCAACCTAGTCGAAGACTATCTGATCGAAAACGTGTTGCGTCCGCTGCAGCAGACGATCGCGTTGCATTAACGCGTCGTCGCCTGTGAACGCTCCGCACGACGCCCTTCGCTAACCGGACATCTTGGATTCAGTCGGTTAGCCGAGGCGTGGCGTTTGACTCGCGAACTAGCGAATCACGGGAGCTTCGGTGTCCAAAGGAACGCCCGAATCAGCCGCTGGTGCGGTCGCTTGCAGCGTTGGCTGCTGGCCGGCGGGGCTGCGTTGCGGTTGGAACATCGCTGCCAAGTCGCTGCCGTTTTCGAAATCGACAACGATCGGAGCGTCGCCGGTCGCTTGACCGATCACCAGGCCAGAGATCTTCCAATCGCCAGCTTCCTGTTGGACAGCCCACACGACTTCATAAGATTGGGTTTCACCCGATTCGGTCGGCTCGGTCCAGTTGGAGTGAACCAGAGCTGCGTCGGTTTGGCCGGGAACCGATTCGCTGCGAGTAACTTCGAACTTGGCGTCGGGCGAACCGATCGGCTGCATCACCAATCCGGTGCGACGAAACTCTTCGCGAGCCTTCGTTGTCACCAAGCTCAACGATTCGGTATCCGAACCTCCACGGCGCATCGCGTCGAGGAACTGGCTGACCACATTAGCGGCGGGAGTCATATCGACGGCGGGTTTCGGAGCCGGCGAGGTTGCCGGACTCTTGCTAGCATCATTTTCGGCAACCGGCGTGCTGCTAGAACCGCAACCGACAACCATCGACAAAGCCAACAGGGTCAAGCCCAGACCGGTTTGTTTGCTCATAGTCATAATTTAACTGTTCGTCTAAATACCAAAGGGGGCGAGCGCTCACATCGGTAGCGCTAAGATTTCGGCAAACGCGTTGCCGCCAGAGATGCTTGGTATTCAATTCGATCGTCCGCGGTCAAGCTCGATTCCGCCGAGAGGACCAACGCTTGTGAGTGACAAAGGGACAGGCATCTTCCGCCGGAAGGCACGAAAAGGACAGGCACATTCCGCCAGCAGCCAACGCGGACCGAAGGTCCAGCAATTTGCATAGCCCAGCCTGCAGGGCTGGGTATCGGCCGACACGTTCCCGACAGACTCCCCAACCGTTGACGACAATCGGCCGGGCCTTCAGCCCTGAGCGTCTTGCGATTTGTGTGCCGCCCCCCCAGGCCGATGGCCTGGGCTATGCAAATGATCGAGCCTTCGGCCCTGACGCGGCGACGTGCCGAAATGGCCAGCGCGGCCAAAAGGGACAGGCATCTTCCGCCGACATCCACCGCGGACCGAAGGCCCAGCAATTTGCATCGCCCAGCCTGCAGGGGGGGGCAACGACCGTCGCGTTCCCGACAGACTCCCCAACCGTTGACGACAATCGGCCGGGCCTTCAGCCCTGAGCGTCTCGCGATTTGTGTGCCGCCCCCCCAGGCCGATGGCCTGGGCTATGCAAATGATCGAGCCTTCGGCCCTGACGCGGCGAGGTGCCGAAATGGCCAGCGCGGCCAAAAGGGACAGGCACATTACGCCGACATCCACCGCGGACCGAAGGTCCAGCAATTTGCATAGCCCAGCCTGCAGGGGGGGGTAACGACCGATGACGCCTGCACCAGATTCTCATCGGGTGAAGGGCCAACGGCCCGGCGACATGTCGAAAACGGAGGGTGCTATCTAACGCCAGCAGAGGAGCTGCGTCTGTCGCGGTCGGGCGGCGGCTTGCCACTGAGCCAGGTGGGGTGGCAGAGCGAATTCGTAGTGCCGCTGCTGGGCGTCGACGGTAAATCCGGCGGCTGTTAACTGGCTGGTGATCGCCTCGACGCTGTTCTCTGCCATCGTCGCCGGCGTCTCGTGCACCTCGACGTAGATCGCTTGAATCTGCTGAAGTTTGTCGGCGATCTCTTGCAACACCGCCTGCTCGCTCCCCTCGATATCCAGCTTCAGAAAGTCGACCTGTTGATCGCCGATCAATGGGGAGAGCCGCCGACAGGCAACCGTTCGGCTAGTCGAACCGGGCCGCTCGGCCCAGCCTGCGTTTAACGAATTGCCACGCCCATCGGCGGTCGGAGACATGTCGCCGTAAAACGTCGCCTGCCCCTCGCAATCGCTGACCGCTGCCTCGATGCAGCGAACGCCCGGAATGTCGTTGACATCGACATTCCTCTGCAACGCGGCAAACGCAAACGGATCGGGCTCAAAACAGATAATCTTCGCTTGCGGCCAGCGACGCTTGCATTCGAGCATCGTAACCCCAATGTTCGCTCCGCAATCGAGAAACAACGCATCGTCGTCGCGGGGGGTGAAGAAGGCGGGAAACTCGTCGGCCTCCCGACACATCGACTCCATCGCCTCCGCGTCGGTGTAGTGCAGCCGATAGCCGCGGAATCGTGTCACACGCGAAATGGGAAAGACTCCTGATTCAAGCTTCGTTCAAATTTGAGCGTCATAGAATAAGATCAACCGTCGCCGTGGCAGCGAAGCTTCGCCAGCGACGCGGCGCGTGCCCCAACGCTGTCCCGATCGACGCGTTAGCTAAAACTGATGTTCGGGACCGGGGTAGTTGCCGTTTTTGACTTCCGCCGCATACTGCTGCACCGCCGACGAAATCGTCCCGCCGACGTCGCTGTACTGTTTGACGAACCGCGGCAGGTAGCCGTTGGTCAGCCCGATCAGGTCGTTGGTCACTAGCACCTGGCCGTCGACATCTCCCCCCGCACCGATTCCGATCGTGGGAACCTGGATCGCAGCGGTGATCTGCGCGGCGATCTCCGCCGGCACGCATTCGATCAGGACCGCAAACGCCCCCGCATCAGCTGCCGCCTGGGCATCGGAGATCAATTGCTGCGCATCGCGTTGCACGCGGTAACCGCCGTCGATGTGGATGTTCTGTGGACGCAGCCCGACGTGAGCCATCACGGGAATGCCAGCGGTCACCAGAGCTTCGATCCGGTGCGCCTGTTCGCTTCCTCCCTCCAACTTGACAGCTCGGCAACGCGTCTCTTTCAGAATCCGAGCCCCCGCGGCCAGCGTCCGTCCAACCTCCAACTGCCCCTCGGGAAAGGGGAGATCGACAACAACAAGTGCCCTGCGTGCCGCCCGGCCAACCATTTCGGCGTGATAGATGATCTGATCGAGCGTCACCGGCAGCGTCGTTTCATGCCCTTGAACGACCATCGCAAGGCTATCGCCCACCAACAAGACATCGATTCCAGCCTCGTCCAAGAGGCGAGCTGTGGGAAAATCGTAGGCGGTTAGCATCGCGATCCGCTCCCCCTTGGCCGCCATCTTTGACAGCGATTGGGTGGTAACGGGTCTTATTGTCTCGGACATATTTCTCCCAGTTTACGACGAGTTGCGGGGGCAACAGTCACCCAGTTTGCCTAAGCTTAATCGAGCCACCCGCCAGGGGGCCAAATGGTAAGTTTTGAGGCCTAGGCAACCTGATCTCAATGTTCCGGTTGTTCTGCCGGTTTCAAATGCAACGGCGGATCGTTGCCCTGATTCAATGGTTATACCGGTTGTAACACACCGATCTGAGTTAAGCACGATGCCGTTACGTATTGTGACGCTTAACCCCGTTTTTCGGTTCGGATCACGAGTGTCAACGGATGAATTCCAGAAGATCTGCCGCCAAGGCTCGAAACATCACATTGCTGGCAGCCATGCTGACCTCGCAACATGTGATCGCCGTCGACCGGCTGGACGATTGGTCGAGCCCGCGGCCCATCAAATATGCAGCCAGCGGTTCCTACGACGCTGGCCGGCAACCGAACACGACGACGCCTAGCCGCTCGCCGATCGCAGTTCCCCAAACGCCTCAGCGGCCTGAGCCCAGCTCGGTCGTGCGCCCGCCGGAACCACCGGTGTTGAACGATTCGGCTTCACCACCTCTTTCGACGACTGGCCGAGCTCTCTTCCCGCCCGCCGAACCGATGCGTCCCGAGCATCGCGGCCAACCAACAACCACTCCCGTTGCCGCCGGTTACGCTCGAGCAGTCATCACAGCACAGCCTACCGCGACCGAAGCCTACTCCGACAACGCGATGCCAGCGGATCGCAACGGTGCCGCCGCGATGCAGCTTGCCGCAGCGCGGCGCCCCGAGCCCGGGTATCCCGCCGCGGCCACCGCCGACGATCGCCCGTCGCAATCGGTGCTGGACATCGCATCGCTGTCGTCGCAACCGTCGGCCGATTACCAAGCGTTAGATTATTCTCCGCCGTCGCTGCAACTGCGTCCCGCCGGAGATACCAACACTCAAAACAACCGGGCCGCAATCGCTGTCGAAGAACAGCCGCTGCTGCCCGTGCCGACGGTCGCCACCAAGACGGTTTCGAACTGGCAACTAGGCCGCTTGGCTTCGCAGAAGATCGAGCGAGCTGAGATGCTGCTGGAGCGACAGTCGCCGATGACCGCTCGCCAGCAAGCGATCGAAGCGCTCCACTTGATCGCGCAATCGACCGACGAAACGACTCACAGCACCGACGGCACCGAAGCGCTCACACAAGCTCTAACCGCCGTCCGCGAAGCCTCCGACTTTCTCGGCCGCTTTGGAGTCGTCGACGCCGCCGCACTTCAACGGCTTGTCGATTCGCATTCGACGCGGGTTTTGAAACGCTGCGACTTGGAACAGGTGACGCCGCTACGCGCCGCGGACGTCTATTACGAGTTCGCTCGCGGACGATTTGTCGACGCGGTCGCCGGTTGGGCTCCCGCCTCGCGAGCCCTGATGATCGTCGCCAAAACCGAACCTCTGACCTCCGACGTGGGCGACAGCAACCTATCGGCAGCCCAGATCTGCTGCCTACGATCGGCGATCGCTTGCGATCCCGACAACGCTGTGGCGGCAAACGAATTAGGACACGAACTGTTGGCGTTGGGGATGTTCGACGAAGCCCGCTGGGCGCTGGAACACAGCTACGCCAAACAACCATCGCCCGCCGCTTTGCAGAACCTCGCGGAACTGCATCGGGTCACCGGCAACATGGAACTCGCCGAGGTCTGTGCGACGAATCTGGCGATCTTGCAAAGCCAACAACAGCGGGTTGCGCAAGTTGTTCAACTGACACCAAGCCAGTTCGCTCAGATGTCGCCACAAGTCATGTCGTCCGACGCTGGGGCGCCGACTAGCGACGCGATTGCACAGCGAACCAACGTTCAACCAGCCCACACCGAAGCGCCCCAACAGGGGCGTGTGGCCAGTACTTTTGACCGGGTCAAAGCGATCTTTCGCTAGGAAACACGGATGTCTTGCCTGATGAATTCGGACGGATCGATGACGCTACCAAACTTTGCCAGTGTTGCCTTGATGTGCCTTGCGGGCATCGGCGGGTTGTTGCACCAGCGAGCCGACGCTCAACAGCCGATGCAATACGCGCAGCCGGGATACGACACCTCGGTGCCGCACGTAGCATCGGCGAACGGCACCGTGCTGGGAGCTCCCCGAGCGATTACCGGCCCGTCGGCGGCGGCTTGCAATTGCGGCAACCTGACGCCACCGCAAGCCTGCCTGGGCGGGTGCCAACCCTGCATGCAAGGCTTCGATTGCGCCAACGGGCAATGCAATCCGAAGCTGAAATGGAAGAACATGTACCCCGTCGACTTCGGTCCTTACGGCCAAGGCGAATACGCGGGTCCCTCGCGATTGTCTCACATGCGAGAATACCGGGTCCGCGTCGGCGACACGCTGCAGTTCACCTACGTTCTGTCTCGCGACATGATGCGCAGTTCGTATCGGATCGGAATCGGGGATCAATTGTTGATCGAATCGCTGGCCGACGAAGAGGTGCTGACGCGTGGAACGTTTGAACGCGGTTTGGAAGTCCAACCCGACGGTACGATTTCGGTCCGCATCCTGGGATCGATCCACGCCGCTGGACTGACGATCGATCAACTGCGCGATCAATTGGAAGAGAAATACAAAAAGTACTACAACGAGCCGGGGATCGACGTCACACCGATCAAGACGAACATCTTGCTGGAAGACATTCGCAACGCGGTCGGCGGTGCCAGCGGCCTGAACGAACAAGCGATCTCGCGAACCGTCACGCCCGACGGTCGCGTCGCGCTACCTAAAATCGGACCCGTCTGCGTCCAGGGACTGACCCTTGGCGAGATCAAGCAGGAGGTCAACCTGCGTTACCGATCGATGGTCGTCGGTCTGGAGGTCGAAGCCGGCCTGCAAGAACAAGCGACTCATTTTGTGTCGGTCTTGGGCGAAGTCGCTCAACCGGGCCGATTCGAGATGCAGGGCCCGACGACGGCGCTCTCGGCGATCGCGTTGGCTCAAGGACATTTGGTCGGTGCAAACCTGCGACAGGTTGTCGTCTTTCGGCGAGCGGAAGATTGGCGTCTGATCTCCACGGTGCTCGATCTGCGAGGCGCGATCCTCGGCAAGTCTCCGCTGCCAGCCGACGAGATCTGGCTCCGCGATGGCGACGTCGTCGTCGTGCCATCGAGCCCGATCCGACTGTTCGACAACTTCGTTCGCCAGGTCTTTACCGAAGGCATCTACGGCATCGTTCCGTTCAGCGGATTCAGCGTCGTCGACGCCGTCAACGGATTTGCACTCGAGAACGTCGTGAACTAATCGGTTCGCAACTGCCCCGCCGGATCGGATTGCCAGGTCTGGCGGGTCCGCACGTCCATCGCCGTCAGCCAGCGGCCGCCGTAGCAATAGGTGTCTAGGCAAACGATGTGCCCAAAATCCATGATCTCACCCTCTTTGTGAGCCGTGTGGCCGACAAAGCAAATTTTGCCATTCTCATGAGCCGGGGGCAGACCCTCCCGCAGCGAGTGCCATCGCAGCAATTCGACCGGCTGGTATTCCAGCGGCAGGTCGTGCTTGTAGGCGGCATGGGTGAAGAAGTAGCCGTCGGTCTCGTAGTAGTCGAGCATCCCGTGGTAGAAGGCGTGGTGCGATTCGGGAATCGCCGAGAAGTCCCCGGTAAAACCGTAGCTGTCGAGCGTATCGATCCCCCCAAATTGCAGCCACCGCTGCGGCGACTCGCCATCGAGCACCCTCAGCATCATCTCCTCGTGGTTTCCCTGCAGCGCGATCAGCTGCGATTGTTGGGCGATTTCGAGCAGCATATCGACTGCTTGGCGGGTCGCGCTGCCGCGGTCGACGACGTCCCCCAACACGACCAAGGTGTCATCGGGGGTCGGATCAATCGCTTTAATCAGCGTCTGCAGCGCGTCGGAACATCCGTGTATGTCCCCAATGGCTATCAATCTCTCTGGCATATTGTTTATATAATTGACAGTTGTGGAGCGAATTAGCAGGCAAACCGTTGGTTCAAGATGAGTACAAAAGGCACCAACGATCGTTTTAGTACCAGGTTCCCACGCAGAGCGTCGCTCGCGGGAACGGAGCACTAGTAGACGACAAACGATTGATTTATATCGGTTTATCGACGAAAATACAGCTGGTCGTCGTCTGTCGCAACGCGAAGACGTGGAATTGCCACTGTCGACTCGATATGCTGACGACGGGCAACTGCGCAGCGGATCGATGCCGCCAACGCCGTTTCGCGCCGCGCCGATGGATTCGTGCGCTCTCACTTCACTGAGGAACAAGACCTTATGTCGATCGACATCAGCCCCTCTGCCGTACCGACCGATGCCGTTGCCGGCCCGCAGTCCTCCGCCAATCGCTCCGAAGCGATGGAGCGTGAGCGGCTCGACGCAATCGCCGAACAGGCCGAGTACGAAGCGGAGGACTACGACGACGAGGAGGATGAGGACGAGAGTTGGTTCGACGATGAATCGATAGCGTTTGTCGCCAGCTTGATGGCCCACATGGGGATCGTTCTGTTCCTCGCTCTGGCAACCTTCTCCCCCCACTTCGATCCCGAAGCGATCGTGATCGTTTCGCCGATGCGAGACGTCGCCGAAGACAAGATCCATTCGATCGAAGAGATCGTCGCCAGCGAAGTCCCTCAAGAACAGATCGGTTCGAACGCCGATTCGCTCGAGAGTGCGATCGCGATGGCGACGGCTCAAACGTTTGCCGAAACCGCTCAGATCCCAAGCCCGATGGATATGACGCCGCAGAAGCTGGCGACGATCGATCTGAACAACTTCTTCACCGAACCAGTCGCTCCGCTGCAAGCGATGGTCAATAAGAAGGGGAGCGTCGGGGAAGGGCACAATGGCGCCAAAGGAGCCGTCGATCGGTTGACCTTCGAAATTCTGCAATCGATGGAAGAACGCCCGACGCTTGTCGTGTGGGTCTTCGATCAAAGCGGATCGCTGCATCGCC
Source organism: Rosistilla oblonga (assembly GCF_007751715.1). Taxonomy (NCBI): domain Bacteria; kingdom Pseudomonadati; phylum Planctomycetota; class Planctomycetia; order Pirellulales; family Pirellulaceae; genus Rosistilla; species Rosistilla oblonga. Next base: position 2,347,593 of record NZ_CP036292.1, read on the forward strand.
AACGCCAAGAGATCCGCGATCGGTTCGATAAGATCTACGAGGAACTGGGGATCATTTCCAGCCAAGAAGAGAAATCGGGCAAGCGGAAGAACGCCAGCGAGATCCCGCTGCTGACCTCGATCGTCGGCTTCGGCAAAGACGTCAGCCTGTTGACCGAGGAACCGACCGACAACCTGCAGGTCATCAAAGATACAGTCAACAACATCGAAGTCGATTCCAGCGGTGTCGAACGGGCGTTTTCCGCCGTCTACATGGCCGCCAACGAATTCAAGAAGTATCGCGTCAAACGGGGGGCCGAAGGGCCGCTGCGAAACGTGATGTTAGTCGTCGTGACCGACGAGCGAGGCGACGATCAAGAGGGACTCGAAACGACGATCGATCTGTGCCGTCGCTACGGCATGCCAGTCTACGTGATCGGATCCCCCGCTCCGTTCGGCCGCGAACACTCGCTGGTCAAATACGTCGACCCCGATCCGAAGTATGACCAATCCCCTCAATGGGCCCAGGTCGATGCGGGCCCCGAGAGTGTGATGCCCGAACGGGTAAAGATCGGCTACACCGGAAATTACCAAGAGGAGCCGGTGATCGATTCAGGCTTTGGGCCGTTCGCTCTGACCCGATTGAGCTATGAAACTGGGGGGATCTATTTTTCGGTCCACCCCAACCGAAACGTCAACAAACGGATTCGCAAGAAAGAGACCGAAGCGTTTTCGGCGCAGATCGATTACTTCTTCGACTCCAACACGATGGCTCGCTATCGCCCCGACTACGTATCCCCCGAGGAATACGTCCGTCAGGTGCGGGCAAGCGCCTTGCGAACCGCTCTGACAACGGCAGCCAAAGACACACAACTGGAAACTCTACAAGCTCCCAAGACGCGTTTCGTCAAACGGGGCGATGCTCAACTGGCGACCGAACTGGGCGACGCTCAGAAGTCGGCGGCGGTGATCGAACCGCAACTGGTTCGAATGGCAGGGATCTTGGCAGAGGGGTTGAAAGACCGCGACGAGGAGATGAGCCCCCGCTGGCGAGCCGGTTTCGATCTGGCTTACGGGCGGGTGCTGGCCCACAAGGTGCGGACCGAAACCTACAACGCGATGCTCGCCAAGGCGAAGCGTGGAATGGCTTTCGAAAAGGAAAAGAACAACACCTGGATCTTGGAAGCGGCCGATGAGGTCAGCGTCGGCAGCAAGTGGGAACGCGAGGCGGAAAAGGCCCGCGAACTGCTCAGCGGCGTGATCGCCGAACACCCGGGAACCCCCTGGGCGTTGTTGGCCAAGACCGAGCTGGAGACGCCGATCGGATGGAAGTGGGTCGAGAAATACACCGACCTCAATCCACCAGCTCGCACCGGCGGGAACAACAATAATAACAACAACATGACCGCGGCTCGCGACGACGAGAAGCGGATGTTGAAGAAACCGGCTCCCAAGCGTCCGCTCCCCAAGCTGTAATCGCCCCCCCTGCTACCACTCTCGGACCGCCAGCGATCGATCGCCTTATGAATGATGCCGAAACCTCTGTCGCGGAACTGCGAGCGGTTATCGAACGTTTTGTCGCTGAACGGGATTGGCAACAATTTCATACGCCTAAAAATCTAACGATGTCGCTGTCGGTCGAAGTGGCCGAATTGATGGAACATTTTCAGTGGCGAACGCCGGAAGAATCCGCAGCGATTGCCCAAGACCCCGAACTGTTAACCGAAGTCGCCCACGAGATGGCCGACGTCGCTTGCTATCTGCTGGCTCTCTCATCCAGCCTCGGGGTCGATCTCAGCAGCGCGATCGAGGCGAAGATGGTGCTCAATCGCAAGAAATACCCTGCCGAAAAAAGCAGCGGCCAGTGGGCTCCCCCCAAGGCGTGAGTTGCATTCCACCAGCGTTTTCATTGCTATCCCGGCGCGGATTATGACGGCGGTACCGATCTAATTGGATTTCATCCTTGCATCCGTCCGATCGATGATCAGGAAAGGATCGTTGCGGTTGGGGTCATCCCCGAACGCAAAAATTCAAGGACGATGGCTTTAGCAAGGAGTGCGGGGCATGGGCCCATTACGGAAATTCCGGATCATCTTTTGGCCGACGGCAGCGTCGGCCGCAGTGATCGGATTATTGTGCGTTTTCGAACGTGACCAGATGGAACCGAGCATCGCGCCGGTGGTCCGATCGGCTTCGACCCGTCCAATGCCTCGTCCCTGGACGATCGTCGACGAGGAGCCGCAACCGGGCCCCCGAGTCGCTTGGACCGGCCCCTCTTTGAGTCGCGAACCGTTCTCGCGGCGCGAGCTGTCGTATCCGTTCCCGCCCAACAGCGGAGAGAGCGTCACGCTGGTACCGCAGCAACCGATCGATTTCCCGATCGTCCAAAAACCACAATACGATGAACCGGTCGTAATCGAAACGGTGGAGAGTCCGATCGAACCGGCCGCGGTGCCATCCTCGGCGCTCGCCTTCCAAGACCACCATGCTCCTTCGGTGCTGTTGACCGATAAGATCGACCACGGTCTGGTCGAAGCGGCGCTGGAACCTTCGGCCACCGTAGAGTTCCGCGATGACGCTCCGCTGGCAACGCTTGCGGCACCGGTGGTGAACGTCAAAGATGAATTGGCGGGGCTGCCCGATCCACAATCGTTTGAAGATCCGTTCGCCGCGCTCCAGCTGAGCAGCAACCGCGTCGACCTGCCGCGCCGCGCTATCGAAACGCCCGATCCCTCGCCGTCGCTGCCGCCATCGCCGACGACGATCCCGACTCCGAGTCAATCAAAGCCGTCGTCCCCTTCGATCGCCAGCCCGATCGAACGTACTCCCGTGACGCAACAGCCTAGCGAATGGCCGAAGACGCCTGCCCTGGACGCTCAACTGGCAGCCGTCCAACAGACCGGTCCGCAGGGAAGTCAGTGGAGCCAACAAGTTCGCGAAACGCTGCAACGGCTGCGCGAAGAGCCTAAGCTTGGCACCGCGGAATCGGGACATTTGATCGCCGACCTTCACTCGCTGGCCGAGCAGGGTTACCAGATGGTCGACGACAAAGACCTGACGATGCACCGCAACTGGGTCGCGGCGGCGTACGCTGTCCAACGCCGCGCCGACATCTGGTACGCGGTTTGGAACAACTTGCACGCTGCGGCGAGTGGCGAGCGCCACCCGCGGCCCGAGGCAAAAGCGAACGTCTTGAATTTGGTAGCCGATCTGCGCGAACAGATTCGTCCGACTCGCGATGCCGCCGACTGGGCGACGTTCTTGATGCTCGACGAGATCGAAGCGGCGAGCCTGGGGAACACGACCGATGCCCAACGTCGGTTGATCGCTCAACGCTACCTATCGCGTGTCGACTACACCGAACTCAACGAAGCTCAAACCGAATGGCTGCAGGAATCGGCTTGCCGCGAACTGGGCGAAACGATTCGATCGTGGGCTCATGGACCGGTCGATTACGTTGCTCTGTTGGATCAGATCGAAGTTCAAGAGACCGACACGCTCGACCGCGATGGCGGACGCGTCGCTGCCACGATGCAGACGCTGCGATTTGCGAACAGCCAACCGGCTTACGCGATCGCCGAAGCGATCAACCGCCACTACCGCAACGCCAACCTACGAGTATCGATCTCGTCGGCGATGCTGAACCGCATGTTGCCCGAAGTCCCGACGAAGACGCAACCGATCCGCGACCGCGTGTTGGGTGCATCGGTGATGGGGACCAGCCACGCCAAGGCCGATCTGCATGTCCGTCTGGAACCGTCGGACTCCGCTTGGCAGATCCGACTTCGCAGCGAGGGTACGATCGACACCGAGACCTGGAGCTCGCAGGGCCCCGCGAAACTGAAACATGTCGGCAACGCCAACTTTGAAGCGGGAACATTGATTCGCGTCGATCGCAGCGGCGTCGATATCGATCGCCCCAGTGTCGAAGTCGATGCGGACACTCAACTCCGCCGGCTGCGTACTCAATACGATGGCTTCCCCGTCCTCGGACCGTTGGTTCGCGAGTATGTGAAATCGCGGCACGACGATGCGCGTCCCTACGCCCAACGCTACAGCGAACGGCGGATGCGATCGCAGATCGAAAACCAGTTGACCGAATCGCTGAAGGAACAGATCGACCAAGCGGAGCAGGCCTTTTCGTCGCGTCTGATCGGCCCCTTGGCGATGCTTGGTCTGTCGCCAACCGTTGTCGATCTGTCGACGACCGAAGAACGTCTGACCGTCCGATACCGCCTGTCGGGCGACTGGCAATTGGCTGCCTTTACGCCGCGACCTCGCGCACCGACGCACTGCATGATGAGCGTGCAGATGCACCAATCGACGCTCAACAATGCAATGGCGCGGCTGGCACCCCAGGGAAACGCGGTGCTCGTCGATTCGGCGATCCGCGAAACGATGCAGGTGTTCGGATTTGAAGGCCGCAAAGCGACTGAGGAACTGCCCGACGACGTGCGGATTCAGTTCACCAGCAGCCGCCCGGTGACCGTTGAAATTCACGAGGGCCGATTGGATCTGACGATGCGAATCATCCGACTCGATCAAACCGACGGGATCTCGCTGCGGAACTTTATCGTCAAAGCTTCGTATATCCCGCACATCGATGGCCTGCGTCCGGCGCTTGTTCGCGACGGGCACTTGAACATCAGCGGTCCTCGATTGAGCATGGGAGATCGCGTCGCGGTGCGAACGATCTTCAATAAGGTGCTCTCACCGAATCGGTCGTTGGAGTTGACCAGCGAGCAGTTGCGAAATCATCCCGCGATGGAAGGCCTGGCGATCACCCAGTTCGAACTTCGCGACGGATGGATCGGATTTGCGATCGGCGACGAAGCCAATTACATGGCCGAAGCCGCACTTTACTCGCAGCCGGTGAAACGATAACGCTGCGATCTGCTATCATCGGAAACGCGCTGCGGCCGCACCAAGTGTGAGCCGCAGTTTTTCCGTTATCCCGGCAGTTCGACATCTTCCCAACCTTGGCGTGATCTCGCGACCGCCCCCAGGAAGCTGCAACGTGCCGGGTTCGCCATTTCCCTCTTGCTCCGATGACCGTGCCGCGCCGATGACTCTGATTGAACCAAACACCTCCACCGAACTGACCGCTGGCGATCCGAACACCCTGGGGCTGGCACTGCGACTGGTCTGGCAGGAGGATCGTTTTGGGCACGCGATCGAACTATTGCGCGGCGGAAAACGGACGCTGTTGCTGGAAACTCTCGCCGATTCCGCGGCGGTTCCATGGCCAGCCAACCCGCCGTTGCAACAGGCCTCATTGGAAACGATCGACGGCCGTTTGGCGATCCTCGGCGTCGGCTTGGCCGGCACCAGCCACTGGAGCATCAGCATGGAGACGCTTGCGGGCGACAGCCAAGGCCTGCGGATCGATTGCGCCTGTCGCTGCACCTCGCTCCCCGAATCGTTGGGCAGCGGATACCGTTGGGCGGAAGGAGTCGACTTTCAAACCGACGCCTTTGCCGGGATCTTGTTTCGCGCCGGCGAAGCCTGTGTACAAATCGCCCCCGACGATCAACAAACCGTTGCCACCTGCAGCAGTGACGATCGGGTCTGCGAAATTCGCCCCGAGAGTCTCGGCGAGGGGAACGCTCACACCATCCGCTGGTGTTACCAAATCCTGTTGATGTGATCCAACCGGCCGGATCCCGATCAGGATTCCTCGTCGGGAACTAAGAAGCTGAGATGATGGGCGGCGTGAATCCACATGAATTCGCGCCAATCGTCGGCGGACAGACCGTCCAACAGCGCGTATTCTTTCAGCGAACCGTTGAACTCTCCCGCTCGCCGAATCGTGGCGATGCAGTGATCGATGACATCGTAATCGTCGCGATCGCTTGACGCCGGCGGCCGCAAGACCGGCAACGTCGGCGTGCCACTCAACAACTTGCGTTTCTTGAGCGCGTAACCGAAGCCCCATTTGACGACGGTCCGCCGCAAGATCCAAGGCAATCGAAATCCAAAGCCGTCCATCCCGCCGGTCATCGTTGCATCCAGATGCTGGCAGACCTGCGTCAGGTTCCAACGTTTCGTTTTAGTGTAACCGACAGCTCGCAGGTGCTCGATATCGGCGATCACCTCAGCGGCGTTATGCAGGTCGAGCGTTCGGCGTTTCAAAACAAGGTCTCATGGTTGCGAGGCAACGGAGCATTAGAGCGAGACCAACAGTTCCAACATCTCGGTCGCGGTGGAGATGACGCGTGAACTCGCCTGAAACGCTCGTTGCAAGTAGACCATCTTAACCGCTTCCTCGTCGATGTTAACACTGGTCACCGACAGATAATCCCCTTCGAGCGCCGAGTGGTAGGTCCGCAGGCCATCGGTCACGCTCTGTTGGATCGCAGCCCCTTGCGTGATCGTGGTGACCAAGCGTTGGTAGCGATCGCGGACCGAGATGTTCCCCAGCTCGGGCAACGGTTTTTCGAACAAGTCGACCAAATCGGTGAGATGGTCGGCATCGGTCCCGATCCCCTCGGCACTGATCGCCAAATACTCGGGCGATTCGAGCAGTTTTTCGGAGATGTTCAGCGAGGCGGCATCGTTGCCAGTGAAAAACGTGTTGATCCCCGCGGCTGCTAGAAAGCCGCTGGTATCGTTGCCAAATCCAAACTTCACACCCGGCGTCGTCGCGGAGATCGTCAGATGCCCGTCGGGTGTGATGCTGCCCTGAACGCCATCGATGGCGCTGATCTGAGCAGCGACATCGGCCAGCGTGGTCCCGTTGCCATTGCTGAACAGATCGATGTCGATCCGGTGTGATGACAACGGTTCATTTGTCTCGCCGAACAGCTGCAATTCGAAGGAGCCGTTTTCGGGAGTGAAATCGAGCCCGGCCTGATCCAACGAGACGTCCGGCGTCACGCCAACGACGGATGTTAGATCGGTAAAACCTGCGGTTCCCTTGCCCTGCGAATGGATCCGGTTGAACGATTCGGCAATCCCCGCGGCGATCGAATCGAGATCGGAGATGAACTTTCCGTAGATCCCTTCGCGAGCCTCCGAGATGCCCCCCAGCTTTCCGCCGTTGATCTGCAACGGCGCATTGGTTTCGACGATTCGAATCTCCGAAGCGCTGGTCGGATCCTTGCTGACGTTGGTGCTGTAGACGTCGCGGGAGATCCCGTCGGTGACCAAAAAGTCGCCGCCGACGAAGACCGCCACCGCACCGGACGCTTGTTCCTGGCTGTCGATATCGAGATATCCGGAAAGTTCGTTGAGCGCCATTTCGCGTTCATCGCGCAAACCAGTCGCATCGCTCCCCAGCGTGCGTCCCCCTTCGATATCGACGATCTTGCGATTCAACGATGCGATCTTGCTGGTCAAGATATTGACCTGTTCGATGTCCGCGGAATAGCTGGCGTCGGCGGCATCCGCCAATTGACTTGCTCCGTCGTTCAAACGACGCACATGGTCGGCCAGCGTTTGCCCCTCGAGAATCACCTGTTGCTTCAGCGCGTAATCGCCCGGCTGGTTGGCGAGATCGTGAAGGCTGGAATTAAACGACGACAACTGGGTGCTCAGGTCGGCGTCTCCCAGTTCGTTGACCAGCGCTTCCAACTGCGTCTGGGCCGATCCCAAAGTATCGTTGGCCGCCAACGCCGACGTTGCGTCGCGCAACCGCTCCGCCAACGCATTGTCCAGCGTCTGCCTGATCCCAACGGGGCGCACGCCGCTGCCGATCAATAGATCGCCCTGGCGGTTGGCCAGCCCAGGCGCTTGAACCAATTCCTGGCGGATGTAGCCAGGGGTGTTGGCGTTGGCAATGTTATTGCCCACAACCTGCAGCCCAAGTTGGGCGACGTTGAGTCCGCTTACCGATTTGTTGATCGCAGAGATTAGCGACATGGCGATTGTTTCGCGAGTTGAGTTACGGTGGCACGGCGTCGCGGCGCGACGTGTTTATGCCAAGCTTGGATACCTGCCGGCGGGCCACCAATGTCCCACCGACTTGCGACCGATGGCTGTGGCAAACGATCGATCGCTCTGCCGACGCTCACGCGGCGCGGTCCAAAAAGCTGCCGCCGGTATCGTCGTCCGCCGCATCGTAGGTGATCGGTTTTGCCGACACACCCGACATCAACCGCAGCAATTCTTCGGTCACGCTGGTCAGATGATATTGACCGACAAACAAACTGATAGCTTTCTGGTGGATCCCGCGCAACTCGCTGCTGATCAGCGTGCAGCGTTTGGCTAATTCGTTGGCCCGCGGATGTTCGATCGTCCCCAAGGCGGACTGCAAATTGGCCGGTGCGGTATCGGCAGCGTCGGGAAATTCGACCAACAACGCCTCGCGTTGACTCAATTGCTGCTCGAGCACGCGCAACAGGCTGCCTAATTTTGCACACGCGCTGTTGATCTCTTCGCTGTCCGCTTTCCGCGTCGCTTGCTCCAACCCGACCAGCGTCCCAGCGAGCGCATCGGAGGTCTCGTTGAGCTGCTGCAAATAGGTGTCGACATGATCCATCCAGTTCAGCATGAAACTAACCTTTCGCTAGGATTGCGATCCCTCGAAATGCGGGGACCCGTCTGCGCCGCCCGTTTTAGCTGCGCAACCGGTTCTGCTTCTCTCATCCTTAGTTTTCGGTTGTCACGCCGACGAGGGTCCAACGATTCATACCCGGGAAAGCTGTAGAAGTCGAAGAATTCCGCGATAGCAAACGTATCGCATTCACTGCCGATCTAGGCCACAATAGGGCCACCGACCCTGTGTTTCCATTGTCCGCCGCTCCGTTCTTGGGCCCTCCCGATCCATCATGCCGCAACCTACATCGCCCAATGTGACGGAAGTTACCGAGCTTTCCAAAAAGATCATCAGCAACGTCGAACAAGCGATCGTCGGCAAGCGGAAACAATTGGTGCTGTCGCTGGTCGCCTGGTTCTCCAGCGGACATATCCTCTTGGAAGATGTGCCGGGCGTGGCCAAGACGATGTTGGCCCGAGCGCTGGCCAAAAGCGTCGGCTGCAAATTCAAACGCGTTCAATGCACCCCCGACCTGCTCCCTTCGGACATCTCCGGAACGTCGATCTTCAATCAGAAGAGCGGCGAGTTTGAGTTTCGCAAAGGGCCGCTGTTCACCCAGTTGTTCCTAGCCGATGAGATCAACCGCGCCACGCCGCGGACTCAGGCGGCGTTGTTGGAAGCGATGGCCGAATCACGAGTCACCGTCGACGGGACGACCTATCAACTGGAGGCTCCGTTTTTAGTTGTCGCGACTCAAAACCCGGTCGATCACGAGGGAACGTTTCCGCTGCCCGAAGCTCAACTGGATCGCTTTCTGATGCGTTTCTCGCTCGGCTATCCGTCGTTGGAAGAAGAGTTGCGGATGCTGGAATTGTTGCAGGTCCAACATCCGATCGACGGACTCAAGCCGGTCGCGACGGCGCAACAACTGGTCGCCTGCCAAACCGCGGTGCGACATGTGCATGTCGACCGCTTGGTCCGCGAGTACATCTTGCAAATCGTACACGACACCCGCGAACACGAAGACCTTGCGTTGGGAGCGTCGCCGCGTGCGACGATCGCTTTGTTCCGCTGCGCCCAAGCGATGGCGGCGATCCGCGGCCGCAGCTTTGTGCAGCCCGATGACGTCAAACGGATCGTCGGCCCGGTGATGAATCACCGCATCATCGTCCGCCCCGAAAGCCGGCTGAGGAAGATCACTGCCGAAAAGGTGATGGAATCGATCCTCGGTGAGATCGCCGTCCCAACGGTCGGCGAAGCATGAACGCCGCAGCCCCGCCCGCCGATTCACGCCAAGCGGCGTCCGAGGGTTCCTCTAAATGGATCGCACTCGGCGCGGCGGTGCTGTTGGTCGGGATGCTGTTTGGTTCATCGCTGCTGCTGTACACCGCTTACAGCGCGATCGCAGTCGTTGCCGTCAGCCGCTGGTTGACCAACGCATGGTCGGCCGCGCCGAGGGCGCACCGTGTCAGCGGCCCGCTGGAAGCGGAGATTGGCCAAGTCGTGCCGATCGAGATCGAGATTCAAAACACCGGGAAGGTCTTGATCCCCTGGCTGTTAGCCGAAGATCTGTTGCCCCGCGACGCGTTGCTCTATAAGGTTCCCGCGCTGCAGATCGAAGGCGATCGAATTCGCGTCATCTCGCTATCCGCTGGCGAGACCGACACGATCCGCTACGAAATCAAATGCAATCGCCGCGGGTACTATCAGATCGGACCGACGGTCTTGGAGACCGGGGACCTGATGGGGCTGAACCGTCGCTACCGCGTCGGCGCGGTACCGCAGTATCTGCTTGTGATGCCACGCGTTGTTCCCTTGCACGGTTACGACATTCAATCGCGTCGCCCGATCGGCGAGATCCGCATGTCGCATCCGTTGATGGACGACCCAACGCGAATCGTCGGTATCCGCCAATGGCAGCCCGGCGATCCGATGCGACGCGTCCACTGGTCGGCGACCGCCCGCACCGGGGAACTGCACAGCAAGATCTACGAAGCGTCGTCGATCGCCGGAGCGACGCTGGTGATCGATCTCCATCGCGACACCAATCCGCGGCAGCACGAACCGGTCCGCAGCGAGTTGGCGATCACGCTGGCCGCATCGATCAGCAACGCACTGTACCAGATGAATCAGCCGTTCGGTTTGGTCTCCAACGGACGCGACGCCGCCGACCGCATCCGGACCGAAGGTTTTATGACCGATTACCGGACTCGCGATGCCGCCACGCAGCATCTGAAAATGCATGAGGTCGACGCGCACCTGAAACCAGTCTGTCTGTCGGCTCAGCGCGGCCCGGTCCATTATCGCGACGTCCATCGGATGTTGGCGCGGCTGGAGATCACCGACGGGCTGAATTTGTCGCAGACCTTTTTAGAAGTCGAATCGCGGTTGTCTCGCGATACGACGCTGATCGTGATCGTGCAGAAATGCGACTCCAGCACCGCTGAGGTGCTAGCCGGATTCAAACGCCGTGGATGGGCGGTGACCGCGATCATCAACACCTTCGAAGTCGATGACTATAGCAAAGCGGCGGGCCCGCTGGTCGCCAGCGGGATCGCCGTCATGCAGTTGCGCGACGAAGCCTCGCTGGCGATGATCTGCCGCGCTCTGGTCGAACGCTAAACGCGGCGACATCGCGTCGCTGGTTGTTGCCGCGCGACGCTGTTTACTGCCGCATCAAGATACCGAAACTCAACACGTCGGCCGACATCTCATTGGTCACCGACGATCCGGGGATCGCTCCAACGCCGGGCAGCACGATCGGGCCGGTTCGCGAGTTCTCGAAGAAGTGCGAATAAGCAATGTTCAGCGCCAGCATCTCGTTCAACTTGTACGATCCACCGACACTCAACGTGTGTTCGTAGATCAGCGGCGTCGCGACGTTATAAAACGACTCGCTCTCGCGGACCGGATTTTGGTTGTACGAATACCCGCCGCGAATGAAGGCGCGGTCGCCGATAGCTCGCTGAGCACCAAACGCAACGGCCATCACGCTGCTCCAATCGAGACCGTTTAAACGCCCGGTGGCATCGTAGGTGGCGGGATCGCCGAAGCCGTCCGCGTTGGCATAATCGATGTAGCGGAGATCGACCGCCAGCAGCCATTTATCGAACCCGGCATAAGCGGTCCCCAACGACAGGATCATCGGAAGATCGATGTGGGCGCTCAATTCTCGTGGCGCTCCGGTTTCATCCTCTCCGTAGAATTCAAACTCTTCCATCCACGAGGGGCTTTTGAACGAGGCCCCGAAACGCCAGTCTTCGTTGGGAATGAAATAGACGCCCGCTTGCAAGCCGCCACCCCAGTGATACCGACTGGATCGACCCGACGAATAGGTTAAATCGGAGTTGGCCGAACCAAACACAAACGGTTCCAAGCCCACCTGGCCGCTCGTGATCACGGGGCCGCCGCCGATCGAGATCCGATCGGTCAGAGCGTAGGAGATGACCGGCGCGATCTGCAGGAACGAGGCCTCGGAGCTAACCCGGCCCAGCCCCGTCGGTTGACGCGACATGACCGGATTGGTCGGATCCGATTGCACGTTGGTCTTGAAGCCGGCGACTGCGTTGACGCTCAAGCCGAGGCTGACGGGCGAGTTCTCCAGATGATGAACCCAACCGATGTTAGGGATTGGAAACGTCCCGGGTTCGGCTTCCGTGGAACCGCTGAACGGCCCAATGGTCGAATCGACGCGGTGCTGCGTGAACAACAGGTCCATGCCGACTTCCAGCTCACCATGTTCCATTCCACTGATGGTTGCCGGATTCCAATAGAGTGCACCAAGCGCACTGATCGGCGCAGCGGTTGATGCGCCTCCCATACCCCGATGAACTGGGCCTGCTGATGATACAATTGCCCCTTGACCAAAACAAACACCTGTTGTGCCCAGCAACAGGAACATGCCTTGGACAAACCTTACGCAACGATGAAGTGTTGCCATAACTGCTGCCCCCCAATATCGACAAGAGAACGAATCCAATCTTCGTTCGGTCTTTGACAGCCTTATCGACGCTCAACGATAGCGACCGTTCACGATATGCAGTAAATGCAGTTACTTTGCGGAAGTCCCCCTGCAGCGTTTCGGGGTCTGGCAACCGATGATGGCAACGGCACGGCTGACGACGCGTCGAGTCGTCGCCTCAACGCGATCGCATTAGCGCGGATTTGTCGGCCGACCGCCAAACGCGACTGCAAACTGATACTCCGATAACAGCGAATCGTCCGATTCCAGATACTCACCCGACGGAGTTGTTTGCGTCTTGCCGAATCCGCAGCTCTCCATCACTTCGGACGGCTGATCACAGCCGAAGATGAAGCGTTCACCAAGCTCATCCATCCCCTCGAGAAACTTAGCGACCTCGGGGTGCTGCGACGTTCCATCGACGACGCAGCGAGTGACAAAGTCGCACCAGATGCGACTGTCTCGATGCCCCAACAATTGGCTGGCGGATGTAAGAATCCGGCGGTTCTCCGCGGGGCTGAAGTACATCGAACAGCCTTCGTAGACGATGACCGTTGGCAATTCGGGATCGAAATCGGGATGCTCCAACAACAGGCTGGCGATGTCGTCTCGCTTGAAGTCGGCGGCGACCATCCGGCGTCGGACGTCGGGGCGATCTTTCATCTGAGAGATTACCCGCGTTCGCTCTTCGAGCATCTCCGGTAGATCCAACTCGAAATAGGTCGGCTTGGGCCCCTCGGCGAACAACCGGAACGGACGCATGTCCAATCCCGCCCCGAGGATCACCACCTGTTTCAAGTTATCGACGGCGTCGATCGTTTGGTCGATGTGGCCGGTTCTCGCCAGGACCATATCTTGCAGCTGGGGCAAGACGCGACACAGCCGATTCGCCAACAGTTCGCCATGTGGTCCCGCGGCAACGCGTTCGTGCCCCGAATCGAGTCGCAGGCGATCGTTTTGCGAAGAGGATCGCAGACCGGCGATCATCCGCGCCGACGATTTCAGTTTGTGCTTGTACAGCGGAGAGATCTGCGGCTGCGCTTCGGTGGGCCGCAACTGGATCGAAGGCTGCGCGAAGTATTTCATCTCCGCTTCGGCGACGACATCACCGTTGGCGGTGAAGACGACCGGCAGGGTGACCAAGACTCGTTTCCCCGCGAAATAACGCTGGCGAACCTTCGTGGCAAGCTTTTCGGGAATCTCGCAGAAACCACGCACATGTCCCGTGCTGGGGATTCGGTATTTGACATCCATCGAAGCCAGCCACAGCGACGCCGAATCCTCTTCGTGACACGGGTGAACGCCGACGACGGGCACGCCGCGCAACAGCGCCGCCAACGCGATACCACCGGTGTAATCGGCAGACAACGAAATCAACGCGGCTTGATGCGTACCGTGCTGATTCGTCGACGCAAAGCTGAGCGGCAACTCGGTCGCGCACATCCCTTCGCGGACCTCGGTGATCCGCCAATCGATCGCTTTCAAAACCGGGACCGCTTCATGTAACAAGCTTGTCACCAAGCCTGGGTTCATTCGGGTCTCGTAGTCCTGCTCCCAAGAAATGGACATCGGCCCCAGCTGTGAACTCACCATCTTCCAACCTCAATATCGATCCAAAAAGACAAGATGCAAATGGTTCGAAGCTCTAAGCGTGTGCCTCTGCTTCGTGCAAATCGATGCTAGTTAGATCGCCACTAAAAGCTTCCGGTGGGTGAGAGTTTGCGGAAAATACTCCCTTGCAAATCGCAGATCGCAGAAATCCAGCCGCAAAACCCACCCCTCTGGAACGCCGACACGGGCCATAGGTCCATAGGCTTTGTCGGTGGCGCCGTTTTTTTACAACGATCGCCATAGCAACGGTTACCTGGGTAGACACCGCGCCGCATCGCAGATGCGTCACAACTTGGACTCAGCAAGCAACGGCATCGGCGGTTGGAAAACTTTTTTTCGAAGCTGCCGCGTTTAGAACCTAAGCTTCCTTTGATGGCACCGCCCCTGCCTGACCCAATTTCCATTCACTCACTGACGACTTGCCCTGTCGAAGCAAGGAGCGGCTTCCGTTTCGCATCCGATCTGCAAAGATTCGCGGTCAAGTTCATGACACACCCATCGTTTTCTAACGAAACGCTGACAATTGGCGAAAAGCGGTACCAGATTCTGGACCGGTTGCCAAACAGTCCCGTCGTCTGCGGCTACCGCGGACGCGACCTCCAAACGGACGAGCGTGTCGTATTGCGGGAAGTCCCCAAGCGGTTGTTCCGCGACAGTGGCCTTGCGCGGTTCATGAACGAAGCCCGGCTGACGTCGGGACTTTCTTGCGAGACCTATTCCCACCCGCTGGAATTTGAACTCAGCGACGATCACTTGCGATTGGTCTACGCCGAAGTGCCGGGAACGCCGTTGTCGGCGCGGATTGGGAAAGCCCGCTTTACGCCTCGCGACACGATGCGGATCGCCCGCGATCTACTGGTAGCGCTCGACGGCGTCCACCAAATCGGCTGTATCCAACGCGACCTCCGCCCCTCGAAGATCATAATCCGCCCCGACGGACTGGCGGTCTTGTGCGGTTACCTGCCGCTGAGGTCGCCCGACGGACTCGGTTGCAACGATGCTTTGAGCCGCGAGTATGCGTCGTATATGTCCCCCGAACTCTCGGGAGTCATCGATCACGACGTCGCTGAGGTCTCGGATCTCTATTCGCTCGGGCACGTTTTGAATGCCTGTTTGACAGGCGTTCCCGCGTTTGATGGAGAGGTCAACGAGATCCTTTATCAGCACATGACGTCCGATCCGGCTCCCGAGCGTTTTTCGGTCGAGACGCCTGATCTGGTAATCAAGTTCATCGAAAAACTGATCTGCAAAGAGCCCCGCGACCGCTACCAATCGGCTCGGGCGGCGCTGTTTGATGTCGACAAGATCCTCTCGTTTATCGAAGCCGGAATCGTCGCTCCCAAGTTTGTGATCGGCACCGCCGACCGGCGCACGGTATTGATCGAACCTGCGTTTGTCGGTCGCCAAGAACAGACCAACGAACTCCGCTTGGGAATCGAGGATGCCCACTGCGGTCGCTTCCACAAGATCTTGATGGTTGCCGAATCGGGGATGGGCAAGACCCGGATGTTGAATGAAATCTCAACAGCCGCCGCCCGCAAAGGCTTCCTGATCCTCAACGGAAGATCGACGCAACACACCGGTCAACAACCCAACGCGGCTTGGTTGCAGATGGTCGACCAACTGGCCAAGCTGCTTGTTAACGATGGGATCTTGCGGGCCCAAACCACGCGGCGAATGGAGGACTTTCGCGAGGAGGTGATCACGGCGATGCCGGCGATCGCAAACGTCCTCGGCTGGACCGGAACGCGACTGTCGGGCCCCGAAGAACTTGGACAAGGCCGAATCATCCTGGCGTTTCGAACGCTTTTCGCCAACTTGGGAACCGCCGATCGCTGCGTGATGCTGACTCTGGATGATTGTCAATGGATCGACGATCAATCGATGCGCGTGCTGACCGAGATCAGCGAAGCCAACGCGCAACACCTGTTCCTGCTGGCGGTGATGCGCCCCGAAACAACTGCCTGCGAACAACTGAAACAGGCGCTGCAGGTCTCCCACACGACAACGCTTGGTCCGCTCAGCAATCACGCAGTCAAACAACTTGCCCTGTCGATGGCGGGTCCGTTGCCAAGCGTGGCGATCGAAGTCGTTCAGAAATACGCCGAAGGCAGCCCCTTCATGGCGGCAGCGGTTTTGCGTGGGATGGTGGAATCCAACGTATTAACTGTCGAAAACGAAGCCTGGAAGATCGACCACCACCTGCTATCGAACTTTCAAGCTGCCGACAATTCCAGCGAGATTCTTGTCGACCGCTTGACCCGCTTGCCCGCCAGTTCGCGAAAACTGTTGACCGCCGCAGCGGTGATCGGCCACGATTTCAGTCTCGACGCGGCGGCAAGCCTGGCGGGAATGGAGATGGCCGATGCGCACGGAGCGTTTAAACCGGCGCGTGCCCATCGCTTGGTCTGGAGCCGCCCCAACAGCATGTTTTCGTTTGTCCACGACAAGATTCGCGCTGCGATTTTGAGTGGCATCGGCGACGAGACGAAGCGATCGATGCACGGTCAACTTGGGCGTTATCTGGAGTCGCACTTTCCCGAACAGGTCTTCGATATCGCCTACCACTTCGACGCAGCCGATATGCACGTCGAAGCGCTCTCCTACGCTTTAAGCGCGGCGAAGGTTGCGCTCAAGAGCTTCTCGCTGGCCAGTGCGCAAACTCAGCTTTCGATCGCGGCGCGGGCGCTGCAACACGCCGAGACCAGCACGCGGCATCAAGTCGAATCAATGATGAGCGAAGTCTTGATGCTGCGCGGCCAATACGACCAAACCGAAGAGTGGCTGGAGGCTGCGGAGCGGAGCGCGGTAACCGACAAAGACCGCGCGAAGGTCGCCATGAAGCGAGGCGAATTGCACTTCAAACGCGGCAACAAGGACGTCGCCGTCGAATATTTTGAAGCGTCGCTAAAACAGCTCGGCCAGACCGTCTGCCGCAACAAACTGCAACTCTCCTGGCACATCGGAATCGAACTGATTCGACAGATCCGAAACTCGATGTTCCCTTCGCTGTGCGGGCGACGGCAGGGCGAACCGAGCGAAGCCGAACAGATGGCGTTGAGTCTGTACAGCCAAATCGCCCACGCCTATTGGTACACTCGGGACCAGTACTACACGTTGTGGGCTCATCTGCGTGGCATGAACGCCGCCGAACGTTATCCCGCCAACCAGTATTTGGCGCAAGCCTATTCCGAACACGCCCCGGCGATGTCGCTGATGCGTTGGGAAACGCGTGGCATCCAATATGCCAAGCGTTCGCTGGAGATGCGGAAGACGCTGGACGATCTGTGGGGGCAGGGGCAGACACGCAACTTCTTCAGCATCCTGCTCTATTCGTTCGCGCGATTCGAAGCCTGCATCGAACAAGCCCGCTTGGCCGTCGAGATCCTGGAACGGACCGGCGACTACTGGGAAGTGCATATCGCCCGCTACCAACTGGCCGCATCGTACTACCGAATCGGCAAGTGCGAAGAAGCCGTTCGGCATTCGCAGGTGAACTATCAATCGGCGGTCACCCACGGCGATTACCAAGCGACAGGAAACATCATCGACGTCTGGGCGCGAGCCTCGCTGGGCGAAATTCCGGCGGAGATTCTGCAGACCGAACTGCAGCGCGACGTGATCGATGCGCAGCGTGGATGCCAGGTGCGGTTAGCTTGCGGAGTCTGCGAGTTTTACCAAGGACGTTATGCCGAAGCGGTTGCGATGTTCGAATCCGCGATCGAGATCGCCGAACAGGCAGAGGTTTGCAACACCTATATCAGCCCCTGTTATTCCTGGCTTTGTTCGGGGATGCGGAAACAGTTCGACACACAGCCAGCCAAATCGCTGGCCCAACATAAACGGCGACTGAACAAACTTGTCGCCGCCACGAAAAAGGCGCTCGCCTACGGAAAACGCTTCCCCAACGAACTGCCTCATGCGCTGCGTGAGTGCGCTGCGGCGGCGGCGATGTCGGGCCGCGAGGGCGCGGCGAAAAAGTACTTTCAACGCAGTCTCGATGAAGCGGAGCGGCAATCTGCGAATCTTGAACACGCCGAAACGACGATCCTGTTGGAAGAGTTTGCGTCCGAACTCGGCTGGCCCACCGATTCGTCGGCTTGTGGCCGCGCGATCGCCACGCTTTCCCGCTTTCAGTTCGCCAGCGAATCGGTCGACGACGAGGGTTCGCTGTCGCTGTTCGATCGCTTCGATACGCTGCTCGCCTCGGGACGCAAGATCGCCACCAGCGTCTTGCCGGCGGAGATCTATCACGAGGTTTGTGTCGCGGCCCAGAAGATCCTCCGCGGCGAACAGGCGTTTGTTATCGCCATCTCGCCCGACACCGACGAACTAGTCACCTATCCCGAAGGCCAGGTCTTCGACACCAACCTGCTCGCCGAAGCTCAGCGGAAGATGGTGACTGTCGTCAAGGACGAGGAGAACTGCAACGATCGCGGCATCATCACCAAATGCCATGGATCGTTCCTGTGCAGCCCGATCGAAGTTCAAGGCCAGATGTCGGCGTTCCTGTACATCACCAACAAACGCTTTTCGGACCTCTTCGGTAGCGACGAAATTCGCATCGCCGATTATCTAGTCTCGTTTGCCGGGGCGGGACTCGAACGCGCCGACAGTTTCCAAAAGCTGCAGGATCTGAATCAGAACCTGGAAGAGAAGGTTCAGGACCGGATCCTCGCGGTTGTTGAACGATCCAAAGAACTCGAACTCACCACGCAACAGCTGCATAAAACCAAGGAAAAACTGCAGCGAGCGAAGGAAGCCGCCGAAAACGCCAACTACGCCAAAAGCGAATTCCTGGCGCGGATGAGCCACGAGATCCGCACGCCGATCACCGGCATCTTGGGCTTCTCCGAACTGCTGCTGCGCGGGATCGCTACCAGCGAACACGATCGCACTACGCATCTCGAAACGATCTATTCCAACGGCACCCATCTGCTGCAACTGTTGGACGATATCCTCGATATCTCCAAGATCGAAGCCGACAAGGTCGAGATCGAACGCGTCACGTTTGCCCCAACACAACTGATCAACGAAATCATCCGCTCGCTCCGTTCCAAAGCGATTCAAAAAGATATCGCGTTGAACTTCCAGATCGACAGCCCGATCCCCGAATCGATCGTCAGCGATCCGACACGATTCCGCCAAATCATCACCAACCTCGTCGGCAACGCAGTCAAATTTACCGACACCGGTGGCGTCACTGTGCGGCTGAACTCCCAAGGCGATCCGCAATCGCCGAGCCAGCTGGAGATCTGCGTCGACGACACGGGCGCAGGGATGACTCCCGAACAGATGCAGCGGATTTTCGAACCGTTTGTCCAAGCCGATACGTCGACAACAAGAAAACATGGCGGCACCGGATTGGGGCTGTCGATCGGCAAGCGTTTGGCGGAAGCTCTCGGCGGTTCGCTTAGCATCGCCAGCACGCTCGACGTCGGAACTCAATTTACCTTCACTCTGCCGATCGAGAACCACGCCGATACGCGTATCCTCAGTCCCGAAGAGGCGACTGAGTTTGCCAGTCAAACGCGAACCCAAGAGTTTCACAAAGCCGACGTCTCGGGAGCGCGAGTCCTGGTCGTCGACGATTGCCAGACCAACCGTAAACTGATCACCTACCTGCTGCAGGACGCCGGCAGCGAAGTGATTTCGGCGACCAACGGAAAGGAAGCCTTCGACCTGTTGATCGATCAGAAACTGGCTGTCGATATCGTTCTGATGGATATGCAGATGCCGATCATGGACGGCTATACCGCCGCCCGCGCGCTGCGGAACAGCGGATACGACCGACCGATCGTCGCCCTGACCGCCAACGCAATGGTCGGCGACGAAGCGAAGTGCCGACAAGCCGGCTGCACCCACTACCTCACCAAACCGATCGATCTGGACGCCTTGCTGCAAATCGTGCGAGTTGGAACAGCGCCCTCATCGGATTCGCTAGCTTCTGACGCACTCGCTGCACCGCGGCAATCCGTTGGCGAATCGTCGACACAACAGCTAACGGCACCTGCACAGGATCAGATCCTGTCGCCACCTCAGCAGACACCGACAACGGATCAGCATGAATCGATGGCTGATCAACTGGTGGCGTCGGTTCCCGAGTCAATCGAGTCGGCGACTCCGCCAGCGCCATCACAACCGCCTCGCGACGCCGAACCGCTCCCGAACGACTGGCGAAACGATTTTGCCTGCTTCGTGATCGATCGCGTCTCAAGCCTGCTGCCGCAGATGTTCGACGCTTGCGCCAGCCACAACTACGACGAAATCGTTCGCCAATCGCATTGGATTAAAGACTCCGGCGGAACCGTCGGACTCCGGAAACTCTCTCAACTGGCCGCCGGTTGCGAAACGGCGGTTCGCGACCACGACACGGTTCAGCTGCACGACACGCTGCAGGAAATGAAAAGCTATCTCGACGGCGTCCAACGGCAGCGCGCCGACCAGCCTCTTTCCGCGACCGAAAACGATAAAGCTCCCACTGGTGAGTCCGGCAAGCTACTCCCGTGGGCTCGACTTTCGCGATCCCAATGGTTCGGCCGTCGCCAACCGCGCTAGCTAGCGAACCACATCTGGCGGCTCCACGCGGCACCATTCGCCGACGCCCACCAGTGTTTGGTATCGCTTTGGCAAACAGCGAATCTGCCCTGTCGCGTCAGCAACACGGCGGGCAACCCGCGGGCCGTCGCGGTATACTTCAGAGGACGCTCATCAGTCGTTCGTCGAGACTGAAAAATAAAGCTTGCGATTCCAATAGCCTCCTATTTGTTCCCGAGCCCGCCATCGCCCACTCGCTGAAATCCGAAATGCCTGCGATCCAATGCACAGGTCTTTGTGAAACTCCTTTGGGCTTGCTGGTCCACCGCTGGACAAGTGCCGGTCTGTACCAAGTGGAGCTGTGTGCGGATCCCGCGTCGCCAAAAATCAAAGCCGCTTTGGAGGGTCCCGATTCGGCGGCGACGCCCGAGATCGAAGCCTTCACCAATCGGATCGATCAATATTTTGCGGGACAATTGACGACGTTTGATGAGATCCCGATCGACGAGTCGGATTGGCCGCCGTTTTTTGGTCAGGTCTACCGCGCATGCCGCCAAGTCGAATCGGGGCAGACGATCAGCTACCAAGAATTGGCTCGCCGAGCCGGTCGCCCGGCAGCCGCTCGAGCGGTGGGGCAGGCGATGGCGCGAAACCGAATCCCGATCGTGATTCCCTGCCACCGCATCGTGGGCAGCAGCGGACGGATGACCGGATTTTCAGCCGATGGTGGGATCGAGACCAAGCGTTGGCTGCTGGACCGCGAACGAAGCGATTCGCTGTTCGATATCGACCGAGAAACGATTTGATTATCGATTGAAACGTCGCGGCGGGAAAAGCTTCCGCCGCGGGAGAATGAGCCGGCGGTCTAGATCAAGACGTAGACAGCCAGCACCGAAGTCATCAGCATCGTCACCGCGATCAACCACCAATTACGTGGCTGGGTGAGCCGATGCTCGCTGGCCAGCTGCCGCACCGCCGCTCGAGCGGTTTCGACGTCGGCGCCGGTCTCTTCGCAACATGCAACGACGGCGTCATGCCAATTGCCTTGCTGAAGGAGATGAAGCACAAGATCCTTCTGTGAATCCGTCATAAAATTATCGTGAATCTGTAGTGGGGATACCGATGCTAGGTTCAGCTAACTCGCGGTGGAGTGCCGGTTGGGGCGGTAAGCAGAGCGACACGGAAAGCGTGTCCTCCCTAAACGTCTAGCTCGGGACACAAAACATTTGGGTATTTTAGGAAGGCCAGGGTGCATTCGCTAGGCCCTGCCACAAAATCCGCCAGCAATCGCTCCGTTGAGGTTGTTATTTCCGGGATATCCCCATAGATTATCAACCTACAGCGCTGCGCAACCGCTATGCCGCAACCGCCACAAAACCCGTAAACTATTATTTAACAAGCATTTAAGACGTCGGAGTCCAACCTCCCATGACCATGGATAAAAGCCTGAAAGTTCAGGCCGGAGCTATCAAGAGTCGTAATGTCCTGACCCGTGCCGAGCGAATCTCACGGTTGCAGGAACTCGATAAGTGGACCGAGGATTCGGCAGTCGTTGGCATGGCCAAGGTGCGAGTTCAAAAGGTTTCGCTGAAGAAAAAGAAGAAGGTCAAGAAAGAAGACGACAAGAAGAAGTAATCGCTTCCCCCTTGTCTTGGTCTCTTTTTACATACAAAAAAGCGGCTCGATCCGATCGAGCCGTTTTTTTTCGTGCGCCCGCAGCTGCATTTCTGCCCCCCAGGGGACCGCTGCCCGCTGGGCAAGCCAATCGTTGTGGGTGAGAATTGCAGGATTCGAATTCGACAACGCGCGGAAATTGCCATGAAGCCCGATCCCCTGGCGCCAGCAGACTTCCACCTTGCCAGCCCCTTCCCCCCGGCGGGTGATCAACCGCGGGCGATCCAGTCGCTGGTCGAAGGTCTGCACACGGGCAAGCAACACCAGGTGCTGATGGGTGTGACCGGGTCGGGCAAGACCTACACGATGGCCAACGTGATCCAGCAGATGAAGCGGCCGACGCTGGTGCTCAGCCACAACAAGACGCTCGCCGCCCAACTCTATTCGGAATTCAAAGAGTTTTTCCCCGAGAACGCTGTCCACTATTTCGTCAGCTATTACGACTACTACCAGCCCGAAGCCTACATCCCGCAGCGCGATGTCTACATCGAAAAGGATTCGTCGATCAACGAAGAGATCGATCGGCTGCGACTAGCGTCGACAAGTTCGCTGATCAGCCGCCGCGATGTGATCATCGTCGCGAGCGTTTCGAGTATCTATGGCCTCGGTTCGCCGCGAGACTACAAAGAGATGGTCGTGCCGCTGAAGGTTGGCGAATCGTTCGACCGCGACGCCCTCTTGCTGCGGTTGATCGACATCCAATACAGCCGCAACGACGTGAACTTCGAACGCAGCAAGTTCCGCGTCCGCGGCGACTGTATCGAGCTGTGGCCCAGTTACGAAGAGTTTGCCTTGCGGATCGAGATGTGGGGCGATGAGATCGAACAGATCTCGATGATTCGGCCCGTCTCGGGCGAGATCATCGGCCGCACCGACGAGGTCTACGTCTACCCGGCGAAACACTTTGTGATGCCCGAGGACCGAATTGCCGCAGCGATCGAATCGCTGCAGCAGGAACTCGAGGAGCAACTCGAAAAGATGAAGGGCCAAGGCAAGCTACTGGAGGCACAGCGGCTGTCGGCGAGGACCCGCTTTGACCTCGAAATGATGCAAGAGGTAGGCCATTGCCCGGGGATCGAAAACTACAGCCGCCCGCTGTCGGGCAAGCCGCCGGGGGCCACTCCCGATACGCTGTACGACTATTTCCCCAAGGATTTCCTGGTCTTTGTCGATGAATCGCACGTCACCGTCCCTCAGATCCGAGCGATGTTTGCCGGCGACCAAAGCCGCAAGAACACCTTGGTCGAACACGGATTCCGGCTGCCGAGCGCGCTCGACAATCGGCCGCTGAAATTCGAAGAGTGGGAACAAAAATCGGGGCAGACCGTTTTCGTCTCGGCGACTCCGAGCGATTACGAATTGGAACAAACGCACGGCGAAGTCGTCGAGCAATTGATTCGGCCGACCGGACTGCTGGATCCATTGGTCGAAGTCCTGCCAGCCCACGGACAGGTGAACCATCTAGTTGGCGAGATCCGCAAGCGAGCCGAGAAAGACGAACGCGTGCTGGTCACAGCGCTCACGAAACGGCTGGCCGAAGACCTCTCCAGTTACTTCCAAGAACAAGGGCTCCGCTGCCGCTGGCTGCACAGCGAACTGAACGCCTTCGAACGCGTCGACCTACTGAAGGAACTGCGTGAAGGAAAGTTCGACGTCCTCGTCGGGGTCAACTTGCTCCGCGAAGGCCTCGACCTGCCCGAGGTCTCGCTAGTCGCGATCCTCGATTCCGACAAAGAAGGCTTTTTGCGCAGCGAGACCAGTTTGATCCAAACGATCGGGCGGGCTGCACGTAACGCCAACGCCCAAGTCATCTTGTACGCCGACAAGATCACTCGATCGATGCGGCTAGCGATCGACGAAACCGCTCGTCGGCGCGAGATCCAGCAGGCGTATAACCTGGAACATGGCATCACCCCCAAGACCGTAAAACGCAATATCGGATCGGGCATCGACGCCGCTGCGAAACAGCACCGCGCTACCACCGCGGCGGCTCAAGAGCAGGGGGAAGGCAAATACGTGACGCTGGAATATATCGCCGAACTCGAAGGCGAGATGCTCACGGCGGCGGAAGAACTGGAGTTCGAACGCGCCGCGGCGCTCCGCGATCGGATCGACAGCCTGAAGGGGCAGGTCGGCAAACCGTTGATCGAAACGGCACCGGCGGAAGAAAAGTCGGGGCGAGGTCGCCGCAAAAAGGTCGCCGGTCGCCGAAGTGTCCCGCGCCCCAAAAAAGCCTAACCAGCTGGCACCCCGAACCGGCAAACCGCCCAGCGGACACGCTGTCCAGTCGCACAAAGGCCCCTGGACGGCTGGCCTGTGCTGGAAATCTCCTTGCCCGCGACCAGCCCCAACTCTTCGGATCGCGGATCCGCGCTCGCAAGCTCTCCGCTTCGCTCCTCCCTCAGAACAACCATGTTGCGTTTGACCACCCACTGATTTACATGTAAACTATTTACGTGACGCCTAAATGTTTTAACAAAGCAAAGGAGAATCGCAATGATCAAAGTTCGCAAAGCCGACGACCGCGGGCATGCCGACCACGGCTGGCTCGATGCGCACCACACTTTTTCGTTCGCATCGTATCGAGACGCGACGCAGATGGGTTTTCGCGCCTTGCGGGTGATGAACGAGGACCGCATCGCTGCCGGACAAGGATTCGGGACACACCCGCACCGCGACATGGAGATCGTTACCTATGTCCTGGAGGGAGCATTGGAACATAAGGATTCGCTCGGCAACGGCGAAGTCTTGCGGCCGGGCGAGTTCCAACGAATCACCGCGGGGACAGGAATCACGCACAGTGAATTTAACCCTTCGGCCGACGAACCGACTCATCTTTACCAGATCTGGCTGCACCCGAACCGATCGGGGATCGAGCCGAGCTATGAACAGAAGCGCTTCGACGATGACAAACTTTCCAACGCCCTACGCTTGGTCGCCTCGCCCGACAGTTCAGACGGTTCGCTTTTGATCCATCAGGATGCTCGGATCTACCTGTCGAAGCTGGACGCAAACCACTCCGTTCAGACGCCGCTCGCCGCAGGACGACACGGCTGGTTACAAGTCCTCCGCGGATCGATCACGCTCAACGGCGAAGCCTTAGACACCAGCGACGGCGCGGCGATCAGCGATGAACCGACACTAGAGCTCACCGCCACGACCGACGCCGAAATCATGCTCTTCGATCTCGCCTAAGCGTTCATCGACGGCAGGCCGTCACGGCTGAAGTTCGAACGCGTTCAGCAGCCGCTCCCATTTCAGCCGTCGAGCAAGAACTGCCCGATGACTCCCAACAGGAAACCAAACACCGCCCCGATCGCCGGTGCCCGCTGGCTCTCGCTACGCGACTGCGGCGCCAGATCTTGAAACGTCAGATACAGGATCCCGCTGGCGGCGAAGAGCATGATAAAGCCGACGACGCTGGGGTATTCCGCCAGATGATGGTACCCGATCCAACCGGCCAGCGGCCCCAGCGGAACGCAGGCGGCGAGCATCAAAACCAACTTGCCGCCGCGAACATTGCCGCTCACTCTCAACTCGCGAAATGCATTAAAACCCTCGGGCAGGTTCTGCAACGCGATCAACACCGCCAACAGCGCACCGGTGCTTTCACCATGCGCGAACGCCGCTCCCAACGCGATCGCTTCGGGAATAAAGTCGGACAGCATCGCCACCAATTGAGCGATCGAACTCTGCGACCGAGCCAGCAAGGTCTCCAGCCCCCAAAACGCGATCGCCCCGGCAACAAACGCCGCCACGATCCATCCCAACGACAACGCCTTCACGCCATCGGGGACCAGCACCAACGCCACCGCAGAGATCAATACGCCGCCGCCAAACGCGATCACGCTGTGCCGCAACTCCTCCTCGAGCCACTGAGGCGATATCCGCTCGACCATCGCGATCGCGCCGCCGATCGGAATCGCCGCTCCCGCCATCGTCGTCAACAACAACACCTGCACTAGCTCGCTCACGCCAACTCCTTTATTTGCTGACGGTCCATCTCGTCGACCACGCCAACGTAACAACAAATCTCCCGCTCGCGACACATGTTTCGCATCGCCAAACAAGCAAACGAAAAACCGTTCACCGGGACCAGCAAATGGTAACAGAGCGAACCAAAGAGAGCGACTAAAGAGCGATTACCACCGGACTACTGTTCGCTCTTCGACCGACCTGTTGGATGATTGGACAGCGCGAGCGCCGGCTTCCTGGCGACGCTGACTGCAGGCGAGGGCGGCATGCGATTTGCGGGCGATCCCTTCCTCGCCCCGACGGCTGCAACGTCGGCCGCGGGCCAAACCGCTGACGCACGCACCGCACTCCAACCTTGGCAATCGGATGGATTTTCTAAAACAGACCTTTTCGGAGTTCTCCAAAGACCGCTGCACCACCTTGGCTGCGGCACTTGCCTACTACACCACTTTTGCGCTGCCGCCGCTGCTGTATCTTCTACTGACCGTGCTGACCTACGGGTTGTCAGTCGCCTACGAGAGCGACAGGGCACACGACAAAGCGGAAGCGGTACTGGAAGACCAGGCGGCGGACATGCTGGGGAATCCAGCGGCCGCCGAGGGGATCACCACGATCCTGCAGCAGAACCGCGAATCGAGCGGCACGTGGTGGAAGACGGCGATCAGTTTTGTGGGAATCATCGTCGGAGCGACCGGCGTAGTCGGCGCGCTGCAAGACGCGTTGAACCGCGTCTGGGAAGTCAAACCCAATCCGAATGCCTCCACATTGTGGACGATCATCAGCAAACGATTGCTCTCCTTTGCGATGATCCTAGGACTGGGATTCCTGCTGCTCGTCTCCCTCGTTGTCTCATCGGTTCTTTCCACCGCAGGCCAACAACTGGGAGAGCTGATCGGGATCAGCGGCATCGTGGCTCGCACGATCAACTACAGCGTTCAAGCTGCCGTGGTCTTTACCATCTTCGCGGCAATCTTCCGATTCATGCCCGACGCCGACGTCCGCTGGCGCGACGTAATGGTGGGCGCCGCGATAACGACGGCTCTATTTTTAGTCGGCCGGTGGGGCATGCAGATCTATTTCGGATTCAGCGAACCGGGGGCACAGCTAGGATCCGCGGCGGCTTCGCTGGCGGTGATCCTCGTCTGGGTCTACTACAGCGCGATGATCGTACTGCTGGGCGCCGAGGCGACTCAGGTCTACGCGGCGCGATTCGGCCACGGAATCCAACCCGAGAAACACGCCGTCCAAGTGGTCGAGCAGGTCCGCCACTCTCGATCGTAGCCACGCCCGGCCAACGCATATCGCGACGTCGCGACAACAACAAGAAAACCTGCCGTCACCCCGAAACCGCGTCCCCAAAAACAGAACCCCGATTAAACATCGACGTGCAGGCACGATCAGCTGACGCGATGCAACGGACACTTCCGCAACGCAACTACAAAAAAACACCCAGCCGATTTGGCTGGGTGTTTCGATTGAACGTTTTCTATTGTCGCGATGGTCGGCTCAGCCGCACCGCTTACAACGGAACCTATTCGGTTGGGATCAAAGGACCGCCGTCGCCGAGGCCACCCTTGAGCTCTTGATGCTCGGAGACCTTTTGGCGTTCTTCTTCAGCGGCTGCTTCCTCTTGGTCTTCTGCCCATTCGACGCGTTTGCGGCTCAAGCCGATCTTGCGTTCCTCGGTGTCGACACGCAGGATCTTGACCTCGATCTCATCGCCAACCTTGACGACTTCTTCGGGATCTTCGACCTTGTGGTCAGCCAATTCGGAGATGTGCAGCAAACCTTCCAGGCCATCTTCAAGTCCCACAAAGACACCAAAGTTGGTGATCTTGGTGACCTTGCCGTTGATGACTTGGCCGGGTTGGTAGCGATCTGGAATGTCGTTGTCCCAAGGATCGCCTTCCATCTGCTTCAGACCCAACGCGATCCGGCGGCGACTTTGATCGACGCTCAACACCTTGCAGTTGATCTCTTGTCCCTTCTCCAAGACTTCGCTCGGGTGGCTGATCTTGCGAGTCCAGGACATGTCCGAAACGTGCAGCAAGCCGTCGATGCCTTCTTCCAGCTCGACAAACGCACCGTAGTTGGTGAGGTTGCGGATCTTGCCGGTGACGTCGGCACCCTCGGGGTACTTGTCCATGACAATGTCCCAAGGATTGTCTTGAGTCTGCTTCATGCCCAGGCTCAATTGTTGGCCTTCGACATCGACACCCAAGATCTTGACTTCCACCTGGTCGCCGATCGAAACCAATTCCGATGGATGGTTGACACGCTTGGTCCAGCTCATTTCGCTGATGTGAACCAGGCCTTCGATACCAGCTTCCAGTTTGACGAACGCACCGTAGCTCATCACGTTGACGACTTCGCCAGTGTGCGTCGAACCGACTTCGTAACGCTCGCCGATGCTTTCCCACGGGTTGCGTTCTTTTTGCTTCAGACCCAAAGCGATCTTTTGCTTTTCGCGGTCGATGTGCAACACCTTGACGTCGATCTCTTGATCGATGGCGACCATTTCGCTTGGGTGTTGGATACGTTCCCAGCTCATGTCGGTGATGTGCAACAGACCATCGATTCCGCCCAGGTCGACGAACGCACCGAAGTCGGCGATGTTCTTGACGATACCCTTGCGGATCTGGCCAACTTCCAGTTCTTGCATCAAGTAAGCGCGATCTTCTTCACGCTGCTTCTCGATCAACGAACGGCGGCTGATCACGATATTGCGGCGAGTGTCGTCGATCTTCAAGACTTCGGCTTGGATCACGCGACCGATGAAATCTCCGATATCGCCAGGGCGACGGATATCGACTTGGCTTCCTGGCAGGAAGACGTTGACGCCGA
The DNA here is from genome assembly GCF_007751715.1 of Rosistilla oblonga. Taxonomy (NCBI): domain Bacteria; kingdom Pseudomonadati; phylum Planctomycetota; class Planctomycetia; order Pirellulales; family Pirellulaceae; genus Rosistilla; species Rosistilla oblonga. The sequence goes on from NZ_CP036292.1 coordinate 2,376,649, forward strand.
TGTCGACCAACAGGCCGCCCTTGATCTTGCGAATCACGGTACCGGTGACCACTTGGTCCTCGGCAACCGATTCCATCATCTTTTCCCACTGGACGATCTTCTCGGCCTTTCGCTTGCTCAGCGAAATCATGCCGTAAGGGTCGTCCGCGCCACCCAGCTCGTCCTCCATCTCTTCGATCAGGACTTGGACGCTGCCGCCAACCACGGGCGGATCTTCGTCGGGGCCCCATTCGTTTAACGGGACCGTTCCTTCGCTCTTGAAGCCGACATCGACCAGGGCCCATTCGTCGTTCAGTTCGACGATACGGCCGATTACAATTTTGTTGACATCGAAGTCTTGCTGCTCGACCTCAAAGGCCTCCAACAACATATCTTCTAGTTCTTCGTCGGGGGCCAGTCCCAACAGTTCATTGGCCAGAGTGTCATCTTCGAGGGAACGGATCAGATTTCGATTAACCATGAAAGACTCAGTTGCTGAGGATCGGATTCGCGTGGCTGCTTGTCGTAAACGGCTTTTGATTAGACGCCATGTTTACGAAGCTTCGATGAGAAGCTAAAACGCGATCCCAGCGGGGTTAGAGTATTGCCGAGCTGCTCTCAATCGACCCTTGCGATTGACAATAAAAAACAGCGATAGCAACACGAAAGGCTATCAGAATCGCCTAGTCGCCACAACGGACGTCGTCGTTTCCCCCGGCAATATTCCAATCAAATTCAAACAAAACCGGAACCAGGATCGTTTAACACAGCCCATGAGCAACGCATCTTCTCTGATTTACGCCATCGGCGGCGATCACGCCGGATTCCCGCTGAAATCGGTGGTCACTCAAACCCTCACCGATCAGCATCTGCAGATCATCGATTGCGGCGCTCACGATGAAACCAGCAGCGATTTCCCCGACTTCGCCCTTGCCGTTGGCGAAGCGATCCGATCGGGAAAAGCCGACCGTGGGATCCTGGTCTGCGGCAGTGGCGTCGGCGTCAGCGTGGCAGCTAACAAAATCCCCGGCATCCGCGCCGCGCTGTGCCACGATAGCTATTCCGCCCGCCAAGGGGTCGAACACGACGACATGAACGTGTTGTGCATCGGAGCCCGGATCATCGGCCCCGAGCTAGCAATGGAATGCATCCGCGCATTCATGAACGCTCGCTACACCCCTTCGGAACGCCACGCGCGACGCTTGGCCAAGCTGCTGGAAATCGAAAAGCGATTCATGAAGGCGTAAACGCCATCGCAGCCACGGCCGTTTCGCAGCGGCCTCTGCTAGCATCTGGAACCGGGCTGACTTTGATGTCAGCCGATCCGCCCAGGAGCCGGCCCTGCCGACTCCTGAAACCTTCCCACCGCTGCTATTCCATCGGTTCGGGCTGCGAATCCAACAGGCTGCAGATCAGCGGCAACAATTGCTTCTTGCGGCTGACCACGTTTTCCAGCTTGTAGAGATTGCGGCCGACGCGTGGGTAATTGATCTCTTCCCAACAGGCCGGTTCGCTCGACATCATCAACAGGCTGCCCGACGAACTGATGTCGGTGACCAGCAGAGCGGCAAAGTCGAGCCCCTTCTCCTTGGCATGCCCCTCGAGCGCTTTGCGGATCTCTTGCTGCCGATCCCAGAACAGGCCAAATCCGAGCTCTTCGATCTGCGAGATCGAGAACCGATGCCCCGCTTCGCTGAACTCCTTGCAGTCCTCGGCGACAACTTCTTCGGGACTGCAGGTCTGCAGCGCCGATCCGATCTCGAAGAAATCGTGAGCGAATTCGTCCAGGTCACAAGTACATAGACTGGCCAACCAGCCATAGATCTCGCGATCGATGTCGGTTGTCGTCGGCGACCGCAGCTTGATCGTGTCGGAGATGATCCCCGAGGCCATGCAGAGCGCATAAGCGGGGGCCGGTTCGATCCCCGCGGCGCGATATCGCATCGCCACCAACGTGCACGTCGAACCAACCGGTTCGTTGATGAACCGGATCGGCTGGCTCGAACGCAGCCCGCCGCCCAAACGATGGTGATCCAAGACTTCGATAATTTCCGCCTCGGCAGCTCCGTCGACCGCCTGCCCTAATTCGTTGTGATCGACAAGCACCAACTGAGGTTTGGGAGGATCGATCAGATCCGATTTCGACAACACGCCGCACAGTCGCTGCGAATCATCGACGACAGGAAAGATCGACTGCCGCGAACGCTCGACGCTCGACCGCGCGTAAGCGATCGTGTCCTTGTTCGACAGCGAGAGGAATCGATCGGTGATCGCCGGTCCGATCGCACGAGCGCTTTTGATTCGGACCGTTGTCGTCGCGGTGTCGAATGGGCTGACCAGCACCGACACGTCTTTGGCTTTGGCCAGTTCCAGTAGGCCGGGCGAAAGGGTGTATCCGCCGGTGACAACTAAACACCGAACGCCACGCTCCAACGCCGGCAACTGGATCGTCGGGCGATCGCCGCTGACGACCAACAACTTTTCGGGCGGGTAGTCTTTGATGTGTTCGACGAAACCGTGAGCACTCATCGCCCCCACGCTGACGATAAAGTCATCGCGTTGGTCGGCGTTGCTGACATGTTGGAAGTGCCCCTTCAGACATTCGCAGATCTTGGCCAGGCTGGAGTTGACGGTCCGCGACTTGGTCGGATCGCCGTCGCCGTGGAAGACCAGTTCCAACAGATCCAACAAGTTGAGAATCCCGACCAATTCGCCTTCGCTGGAAAGAACCGGGATCGCTCGCAAGGAATGTTGCTTCAGTCGTTCGTAGACCTCCGAAAAGATGTCGGTATCACAAGCGGTGACGACATCGGTGCGGCAAACGTCTTCGACTTCCGGGCGGACATCCATCACGATTCGCGGCGTATCGAGCCCCGCCCTTCGCAAGACAAACTCAGTCCGCTTGTTGGGCGGGCCGCAGCAGCACGCAATCGCATCGGGCCGCGAGGTCTTCTTTAATAAGTTCGCATAGGCCAGCGCCGAACAAATCGCATCGGTATCGGGATTCTTGTGACCAAAGACAAATAGACTCATTGAAGGCCGCTGAGGGGTCGCTTGGAGGGAGGGCGTGAGACGATGTGCAACACTTCCTGATCGTCCTCGATTCACCGCAGTGAAACAAGGTGCAGGCCGAAGTTTTGGCCTGGAATGCACCGCGCCATTGAAACGCCGATGAATGGATCAACTAACCCCATCGACACTAGCTACCCCAAACCTGTAACGGTTCCAAGCCACTCGGCAAGATTCCGCTGGCCGCCGCACGCCGGGAAAGCTGGCTGAGCGCGTTCGCACCGACCGGTCCCAAATCGACAGTCCAATCGTTGACGTACAGGTCGACGTGCTGCATCAGCACCTCGTCGTTGAACTCCTGGGCATATCGTCGCATCGTCGGAATTGCCGCATTGCGATCGGCCATCGCGAAGCACAGCGAATCGTGAATCACGGCCTGCACGCGCGCCAGCGTCTCGTCGGGCAAGCTTCGCCGCGCGACCAAACCGCCCAGCGGCAAAGGGCACCCGGTTTCGGATTCCCATCGCGTGCCGAGATCCTCTACCAGACCAAGCCCTTCGGACTGCCAAGTGAATCGGCCCTCGTGGATGCAGACTCCAAAGTCGGCTTCGCCGCGTCGCAGCATCGGCATGATCTGCGAAAAGACGACCTGCTGCAGCCCCGTCTTTTGGGGATAGAACAACTGAAACAGTAACGTTGCCGTGGTGTGTCGTCCGGGACAGAGTGTCGTCTGTGAAAGCGAATCCGGAACCTGCCCCCCGCGAGCCGAAAGCAGCAACGGGCCGACGCCAAACCCAAGCGCCGATCCGCTTGGCAGAACCACCGTCTGATCGGCCAACAGTAGTGCGGCGTGGAAGCTGGTTTTGGCGACGTCAAAATCGCCAGCGAACAAGCGGTCGTTCAGCTGTTGAATGTCGAGCAGTTCGATTTCGAAATCGAGCCCTCGCCAATCGACCAACCGCTCCATCAAGGCGTGAAATGTGAAAGTGTCGTTTGGGCAGGTTGATATTCCGAGTCGAATTTTCATTCGCAATTTGCTCCGTTGGCCGGACGATCTAAAACGTGTTGCAACAATTCGCTGGCGGCATCCAACGCCGCTGCGATTCGCCATCGCGACTTGTCCCGATCCCCGGCGATGTTTGAAATTCCACGGACGATCGTCAGCGGAACGCCGTGCATCCGGCAGGCCATCGCCACGGCAAAACCTTCCATATCCTCGGCAACCGCTGCGGGGAAACGCTGCAGATAGCCTTGCACGTCGGCCTCGCTTGCCGATGCCGAACAGACGGTGACCAAATCCCGAGCAGCCTCCGCGGCGGCGGCGGGAGCCAACGTGAGACGGTCCCCAATGGCGTCCCCCGTCTCCGGCGACCACTGATTCCAGCCCAATTCGCTGGCACTTTGAAAGTCGGCTCCGCCTCCAGCGCCGATCCCGTGGCAGCTGACCGAATCGAATTCGCTAGCTTGGCCAACCGCCAACCGATCTCCGACCGCGCCGGCGATTCCGACTAAAAAAACTCGAGCCGGTCGATGCAGTGCAATCAGGCTGGCAGTTCGCGCTGCCGCGGCGATCGGTCCAAAACCGCAAAGCTCTAACCTGACAGAGGTTGCGGCAACTAGCGAACCGCGAACCCGGGCCAATTCCCCAGGGGTTGGAACCAGCACCAAACGCTCCCGCGACGGGCTAAAGTTCGCCGTGTGGTCGCCCTCGGATGTGTCAGGGACTGGATCGATCATTACAATGGACGGTAGCAGGGGATTGGTTGACCGCAGGTTCCAAGAGACGAACAATTCCCTGGTACCACCGCGATATCGACGGACCGTTCCGGCCGGCATCACTTGCCGAACCAAACGAACATCCGTAACTTTTCATATTGTTTCTGACCGGCTAATCGGAAAACTCTTTGATTCCTTGGGAACCAATGGGGCTTGCGAATTAGTCTTACATAATAGGTAATGGAGTCGTTGGGAAACCACAGGGCTCTCCACGATTTTTACGTTCGGCCCCCCTCCAAGAAATCGTAACTGCCATGACCACCACCGCTGCTGCAACTCGCTGGTTTACGCCCGCCAAGGCCGACAAGACCCTGCCGCTGGTCAGTGCGATCGTGTCGGACATCAAAGAACTGCGCGAAGCTGTCAAATTGCGGCAGTCGCGAGTCGATGAAGTCCTGATGTCGCGTCCCGACGCCTCTTCGGGGCCTTACCACGAAGAGCTCGAAGCGATGCGGCGATCGCTCGACGAAGATCGTCGCCAGATTCGCGCGTTCATCAGCGAACTGACAGCGATCGGTGCGGAGATCGTCGAAGGCGACGATTCGGCTGTCGAGTTTCCCGCCTGGGTCGAAGACCGCGCGGTGCGACTGCGATGGTCGCTCAACGATCCGGGAGTCAGCTCCTGGCGTGAACTTGCCGATCCGATCACAACCGACCGCGACATCGATAGCGTTCTGTTCGGCGAAGGTCCCGACATCGCCAGCTACAGCGGCCGCTAAGCCGCTGACGCAGCTTCATGCTTGCGACTCGCCGAGTCGCCTCTACGCTCTCGCTGCCCGAGCCCGCTGCACGCGAATTGCATTCGCACGACGGAATCGCCGAACCGGTAAAAGCGTTCGCACGTGCCGCTGCCCAACCTCTCGCGACTCGTCACCCGCGACAATTCCCGCTCGGTCAATCGATAAAAAAACAGGACCTCGAATTCGATTCGAGGTCCTGTCATAAAGCTTTGATTGCGACCGGCGTCGCCCGCGGGCAAACCGATCTGCTGATCTGCCGTTCGCTGGCCCTTAGCCGCCGAAGTCGTCGTATGCGACGTTTTCTTTTTCGACGCCCAGGTCATCCAACAGATTGAAGACAGCTGCGTTCATCATGGGCGGACCACAGATGTAGTACTCGATGTCTTCGGGAGCCGGATGATCCTTCAAGTATTCGTTGTAGAGCACTTGGTGGATGAAGCCGCGGTATCCGGTCCAGTTGTCTTCGGGCAACGGTTCGCTAAGCGCGATGTTGAACTTGAAGTTCGGGAACTCTTCTTCGATCTTGCGGAAGTGATCGACGTAGAACAATTCGCGATGGCTTCGTCCACCGTACCAGTAGCTGACTTTTCGACCGGTCTTCAAGTTGCGGAACAACTCGAACAAGTGACTACGCAGCGGAGCCATACCAGCACCACCACCGATGTAGACCATTTCCGAATCGGTATCCTTGATGAAGAACTCACCATAAGGACCGCTGATCGTCACCTTATCGCCGGGCTTGAGACCGAAGATATAGCTGGACATCTTGCCCGGAGGGGTGTCTTCAGGAGCACGTGGCGGCGGCGATGCGACCCGCACGTTCAACATGATGATCCCTTTTTCGCCGGGATAGTTCGCCATCGAATAAGCGCGAACGACTTCTTCGTCGACAACCGATGTGTAACGCCAAATGTTGAACTTGTCCCAGTCCTCGTGGAACTTCGATTCGATATCGAAGTCTTTGTAGTGGACCGTGTGCGGTGGACATTCGATCTGGATGTAACCGCCCGCCTTAAACGCAACGTCTTCCCCTTCGGGCAATTCCAACACCAATTCTTTGATGAAGGTCGCGACGTTGTTGTTGCTGCGAACGGTGCACTCCCACTTCTTAGTCTCGAAGGCTTCATGTGGCACTTCGACTTTCATGTCTTGCTTCACAGCAACTTGACACGACAGTCGCTCGCCACAGGCAGCTTCCTTCTTGGAGATATGGTTGCGTTCGGTGTCGAGGATCTCTCCACCGCCGTCCAGGACCTTCACCTTGCACTGTGCACAAGTACCACCGCCACCACAGGCGCTGGAAACGAAGATGCCCGCGTCGGCCAACGCGCCCAGAAGTTTGCCCCCGGCGGGGACGCTAATGTCTTTTTGATCGTTGATGTTGATCTTGACGTCACCCGAGGGGACCAAGATCTTTTTTGCACCCAGAATCACGCCAACCAGCAGGAAGATGACCCCGGTGAACATCAATACGCCGAAGAAAATGGTCATAGGGAAATTACTCGTTACCAGTGTTTCCAGAATGCATAAATTTGAAAAAGTTAAACGCTACCGCGACGACTCATGCGTCGCAGCAGTTGTTTAGATGCCGCCGAAGGCCATGAAAGCCATCGCCATCAAACCGACGGTGATAAAAGTGATTCCCAAGCCACGAAGTCCCGGTGGGACATCCGAATACTTCATCTTCTCACGAATTCCCGCAAGCGCGGCAATCGCCAACGCCCATCCAACGCCCGAGCCCAAACCGTAGGTAACGCTCTGTGCGAAATCGTATTCGCGTTGGACCATGAACAAACTACCACCCAAGATGGCGCAGTTCACAGTGATCAGCGGCAGGAAGATTCCCAACGCGTTGTACAGCGGTGGAAAGAAGCGATCCAACACCATCTCGAGAATCTGGACCATCGCGGCGATCACGCCGATGTAGCTGATAAAGCCCAGGAATTCCAAGTTCAGCGTCGCATATTCGCTACCCAGAAAGCGTGCCAACGCACCCTCTTTCAACAGGTAGGTGTAGATCAAATTGTTAGCGGGAACCGTGATCGATTGGATCACGATCACAGCCAGGCCAAGGCCGACGGCGGTCTTCACATTTTTGGAGATCGCCAAGAAGGTGCACATTCCCAAGAAAAAGGCTAACGCCAAGTTCTCGATGAAGACAGCCTTCATAAAGATAGTCATCAATGATTCGTTCACGTTAAGCCTCCTCGACTTGTTCGGGCCGTGCGACTCGAATCGCCCAGATCAGGAAACCGATCAGGAAAAACGCACTCGGTGGCAACAACATCAAGTTGTTGGGGTTGTACCAACCACCGTTGCGAGTCAATTCCATCACCTGGTATCCGAACAGCGATCCGTTGCCCAGTAGTTCTCGGAAAAACGCAACGACCATCAGCACCATGCTGTAACCGAGACCGTTGCCGATGCCGTCAAGGAAGCTCATCCCGACGCTATTTTTCATTGCAAAGCCTTCGGCGCGTCCCATCACGATACAGTTCGTGATGATTAGACCGACGAAGACCGACAATTGTTTACTGATGTCGTACAGGTAAGCCTTCAACAATTGATCGACCAGAATCACCAGCGACGCGATCACTGTCATCTGTACGATGATCCGGATGTTGCTGGGGATGTAGGTTCGGATCGAGCTGACCGCGGCGTTACTGGCCGCCACCACGCAGGTTACCGCCAAGCACATCACAAACGCTGTGCTCATCTTGTTGGTAACCGCCAAGGCGGAACAGATCCCGAGGATTTGCAGGGCGATTGGGTTGTTGTGGAAGATCGGTCCCAGCAAAACGTCTTTTGATTTTATAGCAGCCATCTATGACTTCCCTCCCGATTTTGGAAGTTCCGTTTTGAGTTTCGCGAGATACGGTTTGAAACCGTCTTCACTGACCCAGTAACGAACCAGATTCGTGACACCACGACAGGTGATCGTCGCCCCACTGAGGCCGTCGACCAGGTAGTTGTCATCCAACGGCGCGGGGCCCTTGCTGACACCCAACTCCGGCTGACCTTCATCGTTGTAAATTGTCAAACCTTCCCATTCGGCCTTCCAAGCGGGATTGTCGACTTCACCACCCAAGCCCGGCGTTTCACCATGTTCGTAGAACGTGATGCCTTTGACGGTCTCTAGGTTCTTATCCAAGGCGAGGAAACCGTACAGCGTCGACCAGAGTCCGTTGCCGTAAACCGGCAACACAACTTGCGACAACTGTCCATCAGCCGTTTTCACCAGGTAGACCTTGGAGACAGTTTCCCGTCGTCCGAGCCCGATTGGATAAGCGGTATCGCCGATGGCGGTGCTTTCATCTTTATCGCGAGCCGCTTTGCGAGGATCAAACGACTTGACCTCCTCGGGGCTTGCTTCGACATAGTCGCCCGTTTCGAGATCGACCAACTTGGTCTCGATCTGTTCGAACAACGTTTCAACTTGAGTCTTGGTCAATTGGTTCGCTGGAATCCCCAACTGCTCCATCGCCATCCCGGTCGCGTCGAGAATGTTCTTCTGGACGTCGAGCGCTTTGTTGATCTCTTGCAGCGGTTTCAGCTTGACGGCGGCGACGCTGACCAAGCTGGAGCAAACCAGACACAGGACCAGAGCGACCAAAACCGTATTGGTCATTGAATCACGAGGTGGCATAACGAGCGACCCTCCGTTTGATGTTGGCTTGAGCAACGTAATAATCGATCAGTGGAGCGAACACGTTGGCGAACAGGATCGCCAGCATGATGCCTTCTGGATAAGCGGGGTTCACAACACGAACCAGGATCGTCATGAATCCGATCAGCACGCCGTAGATCCAGCGTCCGGTGTTGGTCATCGCTGCGGAGACCGGGTCGGTCGCCATGAAGACCGCACCGAATGCGAATCCGCCGACAACCAAGTGCCACATCGGCGGCATCTCGAACATCGCGTACTTGTCGCTGCCGATCGCGTTCATCAACGCTGCGGTTGCAACCGCACCGACCACGGTACCAGCCATGATCCGCCACGATCCGATGCCCGCGGCGATCAGAATCGCTGCTCCGATCAAGCACGCCAAAGCGCTTGTCTCGCCCATCGAACCTTGGATCGTTCCCAGGAAACAGTCCCACCAGGTGAGCGTTTGCGTTCCCCATGAGGTCGCGATTCCGCCGGCAACCAAGTCACCCGCTGCGTCGAATTCGCCAGTCACAGGAGCCATGCCAGCTCCGGGAACCGCCGATGCCATCGCACCCAGGCTGGTTGCACCGCTGAAGCCGTCGACCGCGGTCCAAACCTTGTCGCCGCTGATCTCACCAGCGTAAGCAAAGTACAGAAACGCACGGGCGGTCAACGCGGGGTTAAGGAAGTTGCGGCCGGTGCCGCCGAAGACCTCTTTACCAACGATCACGCCAAACGCAATTCCGATGGCGACCTGCCACAGCGGAATCGTGGGCGGTAGCGTCAGCGGAAACAGCAAGCCGGTAACCAGGAAGCCCTCGTTGATTTCATGGCCGCGAACGACACAGAACAGAGCTTCGATGTGACCACCGACAAACATGCAGACGATGTAGATGGGCAGGAAGTGCAACGCGCCGAAGACAAAGTTGTCGACAAAGCTGCCCGGATCGCGCCCCAAACCAATCGCCGTTTGGATCGTGTAGTGCCAATCGGTCTTGGCCAGCTTGCGGAGCGGAATCTCGGTCTTGGGGACCAGTTCGTATTCCGCGGGGGTCAGGATTTCGTAGCCCGCCGATTCCATCTTGGCCATCGCCAAATTGGCTTGGTAGCCGGTGTTCCACATCGCAAACAGCGTGCAGGGAATCAAAGCGACCACGACCATGATCATCATCCGTTTCAGGTCGATGTTGTCGCGGACGTGGGTGGAACCTTTGGCAACGTGTCCCGGAGTGTACAGAAACGTATCGGGCGCTTCGTACATCGGATGGAGCATTGCCAGCGGTGAGCCTTTTTTGAACCAAGGCTCGACCTTCTGGTCGAGAAATTCTCGCAGCGCTTTCATGATATAAGGGGCTACGTTAGTGGTGAGTGATAAAGCGACGTGACGCTAGCCGCGAATAATAGTTCGAAAGCGGCAACCGCTTGGGGCTGGGCTTTCGTTTCATTTTGTCTTGCGCCAGCCGGGCTCGGCGGCGGCCGACAGGATCAGCCTTCGATTTCGATCGTGGTCAGATTCTCTCGCAAGATCTCACCAAATTCGTATTTGCCTGGGCAGACAAACGTGCAAAGTGCCAGATCTTCTTCTTCGAGTTCCAAAGCGCCCAACTGCTGCGCCTCTTCGGTGTCGCGAACGATCAACGATCGCAACAATTGAGTCGGCAGGATGTCCAATGGCATCACCCGTTCGTACGACCCGATCGGAACCATCGCCCGTTCGCTGCCGTGGGTGCCGGTGTTCATCGCAAATCGCTTGCCGGGGGTCAGTGCCGAAGCAAAGACTCGCGTGATCGAGAACTTGTCGAAGCCGGGCTTTTGCCAGCCCAAGAACTCGCGTTCGTTCCCTTCCTTCAGCACGCTGACCTGAGTGTGGTAGCGGCCCAAGAACATGCAAGGTTCGGTAGCGGTGCGACCGCCAAGGATCGAACCCGATACGATTCGCAGGTTGTCCCCTTCGAGTTCACCCGAGGTCAATTGAGTCAGATCGGCACCCAAACGTGTTTCGATCAAGCGTGGCTTGGTGACGCAGGGACCGGCCAGCGAAATGATCCGCGTCGGATCCAACTTGCCAGTCGCAAACAACTGTCCGATTGCGATCACGTCTTGATATCCGATGTACCAAACCGTTTTGGTCGGCCCAACGGGATCCAAGTAATGGATGTGAGTGCCAGGCAAACCGGCGGGATGCGGACCGCTGAAATCACTCAGCGTGACGCCATCGACGTTTGCTCCGGGGATATCGGCATCGGGGTTCTTGCAGACAAACGTCTTGCCAGCGGTCAGCTTCTTGATCGCGTTCAGACCGATCGAAAACTGCTCCGCCTTGCCACGCATGACAACCGAAGGATCGGCAGCCAAAGGATGCGTGTCGATCGCTTGAACAAAGATCGAATGCGGTTGGCTGCCTGGAGCGGGCACCTTGCCGAAGGGACGTGTGCGGAACGCCGACCACAGACCGCTGGCGGCCAGCACTTCGGTGATCGCTTCGCCACTGGCGGAGCTCAGATCGCTAGGCGTTTCAAAGGTTTCGCTGTCGTCACCTTCGATTTCGATCACCAGCGATTCAAAGCGACGCTTTGCTCCGCGGTTGATTTCGACAACCGTTCCCGCGGCGGGAGCGGTGTAGGTGACACCAGCGGTCTTCTTGTCAGAAAATACAGCCTGGCCCAACTTTACCTTGTCGCCGACGTTCACAAGCATGGTCGGCTTCATACCGATGTAGTCGTCTCCCACAAGCGCGACACGGGTGATCGCATGGGACGATTCGACAAGCTGCTGTGGCTCGCCGGAGATCGGTACGTTCAAGCCTTTGGTGATAGTGGTCATTCTCGGTCACCGATTCCTCGAGAGAGCGAACCGCCTAAGTAAAATGTTGACGGGAACCTATTGTGAAAATTTTCACAAGCCATAGGTTAAAGAAAGCTCGCAGTTGGATAGTTCAACTTCGAGCATTCGCTAACCGGGCAACAACGCGCGTATCATAACGAAACTTCGTCGCGACTGTAACGCCTGATGCAGAAAGGAATCTCAGCCTTCCACCTGCCCGAAATCTTTCGGACAAGCCAAGTTATTTCGCGACGAGATCCTGGGAAACTATTGCACAGTCGATAGCGAATGACAACGGCACCTCGTCAGTTTCCCGAGCCGCCACGTCGGATCTTTGTCCAAAACGCCGACTGAAAAAGAGAACAACGGAGCGGAGAGTTCCCCAGAATCGCACTAACGGACAGCAGCTCACCCGATCGATTCAACCGAGGCCAGAAGCCGCCAGTAACAGCTGAGATTTATTTTTGTCGCTCCGCTCGCAGCGATTACCGGCCCCTCTTACGGAACATGAGATACCGCACACCGAACCATCGGAGATTCCGCTCCCGGGCGTGCGATCTGCAAGCTCCGAGTTCTAGAAATTTTTTAGTCCCCCACGCCGGACCGCTACCTCAGCCAGAACAGCTTAGGGGGAGAGTCCGAAGCATTTTGGCGCGTCGGTCCCGGGCGGGATTCAAGACCGCCGCGATACTGCCGAGAAGCGAAAAGGAGATCCGACAGCGAGGGATCTAGCCGTCGATCGCAAAGGTCGATTCGACTTTGACGATCGCTTGGTCCTCGGGGAAGGTGTGGATCGCTTGGATCATCATCGATCGCGCTCGGGTCTCGATATTGATGTAGCTGACAGCTCCCATCGCGATTCGTCCGTTGGAATCGAAGCGATGCAGCAGGCCCTCGGTGGCGTCGGCGGTCAATTGCTTTTGAATCGTCCAAAACAGATCGGTGGCGACCGGTTCGAGCGTAAACCGCGTGGAATAGGTGACGCCCGATCGACATTCGGCGCGGTCGGTTCGCGAACCGCGGAGCGGGTATTCCATCAACCGGCGGCGGGTCGGCAGCAACTGCTGCGACGACGCTGCGACTTCGGAGATCGTGATCCCATTGCCGCGCCAGGTGACGACATGCCCGGAATTGGTGATCGAGATCTCCGCATGGAAGGCATCGCGTTGGATCCGCCGGGACCGATGGAATTCGAACAGTTCGGGATGTAGCGACCGCCCGAATACCTGAAATGTCAGTTCGGCGATCTTGGGGCGGACGGATAACACGTTACATCTTCTCAAACTTGTTGTAGATTTGTAAAAGACTGGTCCGCAAACCGATCGGCCATCGAGCGATGGCTGCAACGAATCTGGCGAACCCGAATGAAATTATACGGTCCCAAGGAAAGATTGCCAAAGACCGTTTAGGCAAGTTCGCTGGTTTTGATTTTTTGCAGCTTAGTGGTATTGCAATTCCAGCTTGGCGTTGGTCGGTTAACGTCCACTGACCGCCGGACAGCTGATCGCTGGCGGAAAAAATTTACGCGACGCAAGCTGGTCGCCGGTTCGAAGCACGAAGAAAGCACTATGGTCGTTGTCATCGATAACTATGATTCGTTCACCTACAACTTGGTCCAGCGGTTGGGCGAAATCCAGCCGCAGATCGATGTGCAGGTTCGTCGCAACGACCAGATTTCGATCGAAGAGCTGGAACGACTGAAGCCCTCGCGAATCCTGATCTCGCCGGGCCCCTGCACTCCCAGCGAGGCGGGGATCAGCGTCGATGTCGTCAAACACTTCGCCGGGCGGATCCCATTGTTAGGCGTCTGTCTGGGGCATCAATCGATCGGCCAAGCTTTGGGAGGCAAGATCATCCGCGCCCCCGAACTGATGCACGGCAAGACCGACCAGATCTACCACGACAACGGCGGATTGTTCGAGGGAATCGAGATGCCGTTTGTCGCCACGCGGTATCACAGCCTAGTGATCGAACCCGCTTCGCTCCCCGAGGATCTGATCGTTTCCGCCTGGACCGACACCGGCGGAACGCGGCAGATCATGGGCGTGCGGCACAAGAAATTTCAGCTCGAAGGCTGGCAATTCCACCCCGAGAGCTTTTTGACCGAACCGGGCATCGCACTGCTAACCCGCTTCCTCAACTGGACTTAAACGCCCCCATACCAGCACGAAGCGCAAGCGAGTGATCCCTCAACGCTCGCCCTCATACCAGCACGAAGCGCAAGCGAGTGATCTCACTGCGACACTCCTACCATCCCCGCGCTCACCGTGCTCCCTTCTTCCCCGCCGGCGCATAATCGGGATCGAAATCGGGGTTGAGCGTCCGGGGGATATCCGCCTCCGTTTCGACCTGCCATTTCTTGAGCACCTTCAATAACTCGGCCGCCTTTTCCGGATGTTGGTCGGCGAGATCGGTGCTTTCGCCTAAGTCATCCCGCAGGTTATAGAGCTCGATCGATCCGGTCTCAAAAAACTCCATCAGCTTCCAATCGCCCATCCGGACGACGCTGCAGGGCGTCCCTCGCCAATACATCCGGTCGGTCCCGTAGATCGGCTTCACCTGCACTTCTCCGTTGAGATACAGCGGGTAGTGCCAGTAGATCGCGCGCGGAGCGATCGCGTTGCCCATCATCAGTGGAACGATGGAGACGCCGTCCAGCGGCTGGTCCTTCGCCAACGGCGCCCCCGTCATTTCGGCAAACGTCGGCATGTAATCGACGCCCGTCACCGGCGTATCGCAGACGGATCCCGGCTTGATCTTCCCGGGCCAACTCATGACAAGCGGCGTGCGAATACCGCCTTCGTAGAAGCCACCTTTGGAACCTTTCAGCGGCGTGTTCCAGGTCGCTCTGCCATACCCGCCGTTGTCGGACGTAAAGATTACCAGCGTCTCCTGCTGGATCCCGTTCTCCTCGATCGCCTGCCGCAGCCGGCCAACCGATCTATCGACAGCTTCGATCATCGCGGCGTAAACGGGGTTCCAGTTCCGGCTCCACTTTTTCGATGCCAGCTTCCTCTTGTATTTGTCGACCACGGCGGCGCGAGCATTGATCGGAGTGTGAACGTCGAAGTGGTTCAGATAGATAAAAAACGGATCGTCTTTGTTGTCGGAGATGTAATCGACAGCCGCATCGGTCAGCCACTGAGCGACATTTTTGTTGCCGTAGAATTTGTGATCCTTCTTCAAGTCGGCGCCGCGCCCGTCGACATCGTTCCTGTCGAAGCCGAGCCCGCTGCCCGAACCGAGGTGCCATTTGCCCAGGTGCAACGTTTTGTAGTCGACTTGCTTCAGCAAGCGGGCCAACGAAAACGTCTCGGGATCCAAGCTACCAACGGTTGGGATCTTGCCGTCTCCTTTTGGCTTCTGCCTGCTGGGAACCAACAACCGCATGTAACGCTGCTCTCCCTTGGAGACCATTCCGGGAGTCCACATCTTCGTCCGCGGCGTATACATTCCGCTCATGATGCAGGACCGTGAGGGCATGCAGTTCGCAGCACCAGGATACGCATCGGTGAACTCCATCCCCGACCGACAGAGCGCGTCGATGTTGGGCGTTTCGTAGAACTCCGCGCCGTTGTAGCCGACGTCCGCCCAGCCCAAATCGTCTGCCATGATGAAGACGATATTGGGCTTCCTGCCGTCTGCCGCTTGAACGACTCCATCAGTCACGACCAGCATGATCGCGATGCTGGATGCCCAAATTGTTACCCGATTGATCATCGTATTTTTCCGTACGTTGGGAAGGTAGTTCGATGGTCGCCTTTCGCTCCGCGAAAGAGCGTGCATCCGGGCCGCACTTTCGCGGAGCGAAAGGCGACCATGGCAGCAACCACCCGATTGTATGGCAGGGAGGCGCAGAATCGACCATAATTCAAAGCTCTGGCGAATTTCTTGTCCAACCGAGCAGCCTGTGCGGGAAAGAATATGTACGGACGAACAGAACCCGATACCAGCACACGGCAAACGCGCGTCGCTGCGGCGATGGTCGCATTTCGATCCGCGAAAGTGTGTCCCCACAGATCGATCATTCGAACAATCCACACGTTGGCCCTCCTGGCTGTCCTACTCACCAGCGGTATCGCACCGGCAAGCGCCGCGGACAAACCAAACAAAGAACTATCCGGCGAAAGCGAAGTCCTCTTCGTCCGCCGGATCGCACCGATGTTCCGTGAGAAGTGCCTCGGCTGTCACGGGCAGGATCCCGAAGCGATCGAAGGCGGGATCGACTTCCGCACGATCGCTCCATTGCTTGCTGGCGGAGATAGCGGCGAAGCTGGCATCGTACCGGGACAGCCCAACGCGAGCTCGATCTATCTGGCGGCGGCGCGAGGCGAAGACGCTTTCTCAGCGATGCCACCGAAAGAAAGCGAAGCCCTCAGCGAAGAACAGCTCCGGTGGCTCAGTCGTTGGATTGAAACGGGAGCCCACTGGCCATCGGATGAACGGACGCTCGCGATCGAAACGGAATTCGCCGACGCCTGGTCGTCCGAAGATGGCGTGAAGGTCAACACCTCCGGCGGTCTCGATAGCAACTGGACCAACCGGCGCTACGACCCGGCGGGACTGTGGGCCTATCAACCGGTCGCTGGTCGCCTTTCGCTCCGCGATAACGATGCGAACTTTCACGAAGCGAAACGGGACGATGTCGATCACTTCATCGACGATGCGATGCCCGACGGGATCGCCGTCGCACCACGAGCGGACCGCCGGACGCTGATCCGCCGTGCGACTTTCGATCTGACCGGATTGCCGCCGACGCCCGGCGAGATCGCTAGCTTCCTCAGCGACCCAGCGGATGACGTAACCGCCTTTCGCTCGCTCGTCGACCGCTTGCTCGCTTCACCTCATTACGGCGAACGGATGGCCCAACATTGGCTCGACGTGACTCGCTACGCCGACTCCTCCGGCTTCGCTAACGATTACCAGCGCGGCAACGCCTGGCGATACCGCGACTATGTCATCCGATCGTTTAACGACGACAAACCTTATGACCAATTTGTCCGCGAGCAGATCGCGGGGGACGAGATCGATCCCGACGATCCTGAAGGCATCATCGCCGTGGGGTTCCTTCGCATGGGCCCTTGGGAATTGACAGGCATGGAAGTCGCCAAGGTCGCCCGAATGCGATTCCTCGACGACGTGACCAACAGCGTGGGCGAAACGTTTCTCGGCCAATCGCTGCAATGCTGTCGTTGTCACGATCACAAATTCGATCCGATCCCTACTCGCGATTATTACAGCATCCAAGCCGTCTTCGCGACGACGCAATTGGCGGAACGACCTGCCAGTTTTCTGCGGGATGAGAACACCAGCGGTTTTGAAGAGAAGACGTATCTCGAACAGCAGCGGAACAGCTACGCCCAAACGCAGCAGCAGTTAGATGAAGTCCTGCTGGAGAACGCTGAAAAATGGTACGACGACATGGTCGCCTTTCGCTCCGCGAAAGAGCGTTCCGACGATCAACGTCCGACTGCGGAGCAAACGACGACTCAAGATGAGCGCACTTTCGCGGAGCGAAAGGCGACCATCAAGCAGCGATGGAACGATGCGGTTACCAAGGCAAAACAGAAACGTTCGGGGCGGGGGAGTTTTGCTGCCGCTCGTGGTGCACTGATCTCTGCGGGAGTCGATCCACAGGAGATACCACCGGTCCGCGTCGGATTCACTCCGCAACAATTTGGGCTCGAACGCGTCTCTCGCAAAGGCATGCAACGACTGCAGTGGGAATTCGATCGCTACCAACCGTTTGCACACTCGGTTTACAACGGGTACACGCCATCGATGACATCCGTCTCCCAACCGCTTCGAATACCCAAGGATCGCACTCGCGGTGAGCTCGAGAAATCGGTGATCCATACCGGCGGCGACCCGTTTGCCGCGGGCGAACCTGTCGCGGCGGGAGTGTTGAGTGTGATCGAGGACCAGGTTTCGGCGGAGATCCCCGGAACGATCGACGGTCGCCGAACAGCGCTCGCCAATTGGATCGCCGATCCCAAAAATCCGCTCACCACGCGCGTGATCGCCAACCGAGTCTGGCAATGGCACTTTGGTCGCGCGATCGCGGGAAATCCCAATAACTTCGGTTCGACTGGCAAACGCCCCACGCATCCCGAGTTGCTCGATTGGTTAGCCGGTGAATTGGTTGCCAGCGGTTGGTCGATCAAGCACCTGCACCGCACGATCATGAACTCCGACACCTACTGTCGGTCGACTCGATACCCGCTCCCCGCGGAAGCGGATGAACCGCAAGATCCCCAATCGCTTGATCGCGACGCTTTGGCCCGCGCGTCGAACGCGTACGCAGTCTTCCTGCCGCGGCGTTTGAGTGCGGAAGAGCTTCGCGATTCGATGCTGAGTGTCAGCGGCGAATTAAATCCCGCGGTGGGTGGCATTCCCTGCCGACCGATCATCAATGCGGAAGTTGCGTTGCAACCGCGTCAGGTGATGGGCACGTTTGCTGCGGCGTGGACACCGAATCCCAAGCCACAGCAACGCAACCGCCGCTCGATCTACGTTTTAAAACTCCGCGGCTTGGTCACGCCGGGGCTCGAAGTTTTCAACGCGCCGTCGCCCGACTTCTCCTGCGAACGCCGTGACACATCGACAGTCACGCCTCAGGTGTTTGCAATGTTTAACAGCCGTAACACGCACGCCCGGGCGAGGGCATTGGCAAGAGAAGCGATGCAAAACACCTCCGATCCAACCGAAGCGATCGGCATAATTTATCAGCGATTGTTTTGCCGCGAAGCGACAGCGGAAGAGATTGAGCGATCCGTGACGCATTGGCAGCGGATCCAGTCGATGCTGCCAGCGACAGCGGATCCGGTCGACCCGCCAGCTCGCGAAGTCATCCGCGAGGCGGTTGAAGAGAACACAGGCGAGCGATTCCGCTTCACCGAAACAAGACACGCCGTCGACGACTTCCAACCCGACATACAACCAAGCGAAATGGATCCGAAGATACGAGCCTTAGCCGATGTTTGTTTGGTGCTGATGAATAGCAACGAATTCGTATACGTGTACTGATGGTCGCCTTTCGCTCCGCGAAAGTGCGTCCCCATACAGGTCTTTCGCGGAGCGAAAAACGACAATCTCTTTCGCGGAGGTATCAATCCATGATTGGCGAATTGTTTGATCCGAAAGCCGAACTATTCATCCATGAGCATTGCCGACCGCATTGGTCCCAAGTTGGCGCAATCGTGTTTATTACGTTCCGGACTGCAGATTCGATTCCGAAGGAAGTCATTGAACGTTGGGAGCGGGAAAAGCAAGATTGGCTCGAGCGGAAAGGCCTTTCAATCACAGGTCAACACTGGTCTCAGATTGTGCCTACGCTCGACGACAGCATTCGCGAGATGTTCAATCGCAATTTTGATCGCTGTCGAGAAGATTGTCTCGACACATGTTTAGGTGAATGTGTCTTGCGTCGCCCAGCACTAGCTAAAATTGTGGGCGATGCCTTGCTTTATTTTGATGCCATCCGATATCGGATGGGCGATTTCATCGTAATGCCCAATCATGTGCATGCACTTGTCGCTTTCAGCACCCCCGAAGCACTGGCAACCCAAACCGACTCCTGGCTCCATTACACCGCGTTTGAAATCAACAAAACGCTCGATCGTAAAGGAAAATTCTGGCAACAAGAGCCATTTGATCATCTTGTTCGCAGTCCTGAGCAATACGATTACCTTCGCGATTACATCCAATACAATCCACAGAAAGCTGGGCTTAATCCAGGCGAATATCTATATCGACGCTATGAATGACGACTGACAGTTCTTTCGCAACAGGGCCTATATGAATGATTGCTTCACGCTCTGCGGCTCTTGAGCTATGAGATGGTCGCCTTTCGCTCCGCGAAAGTGCGTACAACAAAAACTGCATTTGCAGCGTGCAAGGCACCAATATTCAACCAATTCCACGGCCACTTTGTATAACTGCGTTATCCGACTTTCTAGCGTTCTTTCGCGGAGCGAAAGACGACCAAACAGCGGCAACCACGGGACCCGACACATGCAAGCTTCACGACGAAATTTCGTTTATTCGTTGGGTACTTCCCTCGGTAGCATTGCGCTCTCCGCGATGCTGTCGGACGATGCGCAAGCGGCCTCAGTCGCCAACGACAGCGCCGCGGCGCCGCTGGCTCCTAAGGCGGGGCATTTTCCGGCGAAGGCTAGGAATTGCATCTTTCTGATGATGGAGGGTGGGCCGTCACACATCGACACCTTTGACCCCAAGCCGTCGCTGAGCAAGTTGCACTTGAAGGAGTTCACTCGCCAGGGTGAGCAGAAATCGGCGATGGAAAGTGGCAAACGCTATTACGTCGAGAGCCCGTTCCGTTTCGGCAAACACGGCGAAAGCGGAGCCGACATGGCGGATAACTGGACGCACCTCTCCAAGCTCGCCGACGATCTATGCTTCTATCGCGGATGCCAAGTCGACAGCGTCAATCACCCGACGGCGATGTATCAAATGAACTGTGGCAATCGCTTCGGCGGCGATCCGGGACTGGGGGCATGGGTGACTTACGGGCTGGGTAGCGAAAACCAAAACCTACCCGGCTTCCTGGTCCTGCCCGAGGTGTCGTATCCGCAAGGCGGCGCGGCGAATTGGAGCAACGGCTACCTGCCCGCTTTTTATCAGGGAACGCCGCTGCGTCCCAAGGGATCGCCGATCCTCGACCTGCAACCGCCGCCCGGCGTGAGCGCCGCGAGGCAGCGAGCGAATCTCGATTTCCTGAACAAACTCAACGCCGACCATGCCGCGAAGCATCCCGCTCACGATGACCTAAACGCTCGGATCGAAAGCTACGAACTGGCCTTCCGCATGCAGATGGAAGTCCCCGATGCGATCGATCTGTCGGGAGAGGACGCGAAGACGCTGGACCTTTATGGCATCGGTGGCGAGGCGACCGATGCCTTTGGCCGCAAGTGCCTGCTGGCTCGAAAGATGGTCGAAAAAGGAGTCCGTTTCGTCCAACTCTACAACGGTTCCTGGGACAGCCACGACTACATCGAACGCGCTCACGGCAACTTAGTCCGCAGCGTCGATCAACCGATCGCCGCGCTGATCCAAGACTTGAAACAGCGTGGGTTGTTGGAGAGCACATTGATCGTGTGGTGCGGCGAATTCGGTCGCACTCCGGACAATGGAGTTCGTGGCGGCGTAGCATATGGTCGCGATCACAATCCCAACGCGATGACGATCTGGATGGCTGGAGGCGGCTGCAATGCCGGACATACGATCGGTGCGACCGACGAGCTGGGCATGACCGCTGTCGAAAACGTCCACCACGTCCGCGATTTCCACTGCACCCTGCTTCGTCTGCTGGGCTTGGACGACAACAAATTGACTTACTATCACGCCGGACGCTTTAAACAGCTCAGTCAATTCGGCGGCAAGGTGATCGATGAACTGATTGCATGAACTGCCTGACAGCTTCAAACCGAATGCTGGCGTGCCACAGATGCAGGAACGCGGCTCCTGCGGCTCGCGTATCTAAACCGCGCCGATCAGTGCTCTAGCGGTGGGATCGGACTGCCGTGGGGATCGGTTTGCGTATCGCGGGTCTCGCGATTCAACTTGTCCCCCATCTCCGCATCGGTCACATGTTCCAGAGCGTCCGCTTTGGCGTGCAGTCGGTCGGTGTCGACTCCCGCTTCATCGACAAGGTATTGCTCCCACAAGCGATGACTGCGGACCAGCCACCGCGCTTGGGTGCGGCCGCGTTTGGTCAATCGGTATCCAGAATCGATCGGTTGCACGTTGCCACGCCCCTGATGCATCCGCAACAGCAGAGCGGTCGAGAGCGGACCGGCCATCAACCGCGGCCCCAATTGAGCTCCCGTCGCAACGACATGATCGCGATGCTCTTCCATTCGGAACATCACCGCCAACACATCTTCCGCCAAGATCCGCCAACTGAGCATCTGCCGCCGGACAGCTTTCACCAGCACGCCGTGCCGCGGTCCCAACAGCATCGCCACAACAAACAGTAGTCCCGTGGCAACGGCCATCATCCCCGAGGTGCTTGTGCTGCGGAAACCGAACCAACCGGGAACGACCAGCGCCGACAGATGTCCAAGCACTCCCGACGCGATCGCGATCAGACTGCTCAGCAAAATCACCATCGATAACCGATCGGTCAACATCAGCGCCGCTGCGGGCGGAACGACAAACATCGCCACGACCAAGATATTGCCGACGCTTTCAAAACTGGCGACCGCGGTGATCGCTACCAACGTCATCAGCGAATAATGGATCAACGTCGCTCGAAAGCCCAACGCCGTCGCCAACGAAGCGTCGAACGAACTGAGCTTCAACTCTTTATAGAACAGCGCAACGAAGGCGACGTTGATGCACAACACCACGCTTAAGACGGCCACGACGCGAGGCATTTCCAGCCCGGCGAAACGCACAAGATCCAACGGCGTCAATTCGATTGCCCCATATAAAACGCAGCCCGGGTCGAGATCGACGTGATCGGCGGCTTGCACGATCATCACCAGTCCGAGAGCGAACAGCGAAGTAAAGACGACTCCCATCGACGCCCCTTCGTCGACTTTGCCAAACCCTCGAATCCATTCGCTGAACAGCGCCGTCAGAACGCCGACGATCACCGCGCCGACAAACATCGCGATGCTACTGCGATTGCCCGTCAGCAGAAACGCCGCGGCTAGACCGGGCAGGACCGCGTGAGTGATCGCGTCGCCAAGCATGCTCATCTTGCGAAGGACCAGGAAATTGCCGAGCAACGCCGCCGACAGCGCACACAGACACCCCGCGACGATAATCCAACCATCCAGCGACCAAGTTAAGCTTTGCAATGCGTTCATGACTCCATCTTAAACGATGCGGGGGAACGCCGGGAGTCGCGTTCGAATCACCGCCACCACCCACTGAACAACAACTCACTATGGGGGATTAAAACCCTCCACACTTTGTGGACTTTGCAAATCCCACCCCTTACCATCAGGCCCAGAACTCGCCTTGCTCTTCTAAAAAATCCGCGGCACGGCAGCGATTCGATTTGGCTCAACCGCAAACAGGGAACATCTCATCATGATGAACAACCGGATCAAACGCCGTCGCGGACTTCGACTCGAAGCTTTGGAACGACGCTATTTGTTGGCCGGGGTAATCAGTGAGTACTCAACCGATCCAGCAAATCAATTTATCGAATTGCGAGGCCAGCCCAACGACGTGATTCCCGCGGGGACCTACGTCACGGTTGTCGAAAGCACGGGAAATGTTTTAGGCGGCCGAATCGAAACGGTGCTCGACCTGTCGGGGCAACGCTACGGAAGCAACGGTTTTTTGGTGATCGCAATGGCGGACCATCCGTTTGCGATCGCCCCTTCAGCCACCGCCCTGGTCAGCGCGACGGCCAGTCTCAGTGGTTTGCCGGCGGAAATTCATCAAGCTGGAAATTTTTCAGTCTTCACCGATTCGGTGTTTTTGATTCAATCGGATATCGCTCCCGTCTGGGGCGACGACATCGACTCCAACGCCGATGGGATCATCGACCCAGCGGGCGCCGCCGCGACGTGGACGATCCACGACTCGGTCACTATCGGAACGGTCCACGATTATTTTGGCTACGGCAAAACCGTCATTGGCGCCCCACTGGGACAGATGTCGCTGCAGTCGGATTCGTCGTTTATCCCAATCGACGAAGTGAATGGCGACTACTTGAACTACGTCGCCCGCGTCGGCGATTCCAGCGGCGGCGGAGTTGATGACTGGGTGGCTGGACATATCCATATCGACGTGAGGTCCGAAAACTCGCTGAGACTCTACGCCGGGGAAATCCTCAACGACGCAGCGAGTCCCACCGTCTTCAGCGGTCGAGAGATCGATCATGTTGGTACTTACAACTTCTTTGCCGGTGTCCGTGGCACCGCGACCAACGACATCACCGGCCAATTGCTTGCGGGACTGACGGTACTCGCCGACACCAACGGCAATGGAATCCGTGATTCAATCACAACCGTGATCGAACCGGACGACTTTCTCATAGACACCGATATCACCAACGCGATTCCGGGAGTCACGATTACGGTCGCCAATCGCAGCGACACCTTGCCCCATGGCCTCATCGAACCGCGAGTCGACAGCCCGGGGCTGGCATCGACTGGATCGCAGGTCTTCTCCGATCGCGGCTTCCAGTTTTCATCCGGCGAAGGGCTGCGAGTCGAATTCTATCGCGATGCCGATTCGGTTCAGATCGATGCCATCGGAAGATCGGCAGGCACTCAGGCAACCGTCGTGATGGAAGCGTTCGATCGCGATGGTCGTTCGATCGGCACGACGCGTTCGGGAGCGTTGTCGCAAGGAGAACGCGAACAGTTGAGTATCGAATCGGCAGGCGGCGCAATCGCGCTTGTGATGATCTACGAAGAGACCGGCAACGCTGCTCTCGTCAATTACGATCACATGGTCGTCACTCAAAAAGAAGCCACCGCGACGACCAACGCGAGAGGCGAATACCATCTGAAATACCTGACGCCGGGATCTTACGATATCACGATCACCAATGCGCTTTCGGAACTGCCCAAGCTGCCCGTTGGTGGATCGCAACCGCTCACGATCGATTTCAACGAACACTACACCGTCGATTTTGCGTATGGTGAAAACCAGCCTCCCGTATTCGACTCGGAAACGCTTGCGATGCGTGTCGATGAGAATTCGCCGATCGGCACGCCCATCGGAATGGTGCAGGCCAGCGATCCCGATACTGGGCAAAGCGTGCGTTATCGATTAACCGGTGGGACCGGGCGTCGCTACTTTTCGCTCAACCCAATCAGCGGCGAGATTCGTGTTAACAACTCGAGCGGTCTCGATTTCGAACGGGCCCGCGAATTCACGTTGGTCGTCGAAGCTGCCGACAACTATCAGCCGAGCCTCTCCGAACTGGCGACGATCACCGTAGCCGTCAACAACGCCAACGACCCACCAAGATTTGAAGACAATCGGTTTACCGTTGCCGAAGATGCGGCCGGCGGTTTCGTTTTGGGAACCGTTCAGGCCAGCGACCAAGACGCGCTGAACGACGACAGCGACGAACCGATCCATCCCAATGCGGAGATCGGCGAAGAGAGTGGCAACTTCAGTTTTGCCATCGCCGATCCGGTGTATGGTGAGATGTTCGCTATCGATCCACAGTCAGGTCTGCTGACGCTGACCGATGCCGCCGCGCTCGATTTCGAAACGACTCCCGAACTGTTGCTGTCGATCGCCGCGACCGATCGAGGCCTGCAACCGCAGACGCAACTGGGACAGGTCCGGATCCGTTTGCTCGACGTCAACGAACCGCCACAACTCGACGCGACGCCGATCCTCGTTCCCGAAAACGCGACGCCCGGCATCCTGCTGGCAACCCCAGCGGTCCTCGATCCCGAGGGGCACGATCTGTTCACGCGATCGATCGTATCGGGCAGCGGGCAGGGAATCTTCACGATCGACGCAGCGACCGGTGCGATTCGGTTAGCCGACGGGGCCGCGTTGGATTTTGAAACTCAGTCGACCTACGAACTGCTAGTTCGCGTCGATGAAGTTGCCGACGAAACCGGCCAACCGGCGGCTCCGCTGGGAACCGAAACGCTGCTGACGATCAACGTGCAAGATATCGACGAAGCCCCGCAGGTAACCTTTGTCGCTGCCGCGATCGATGAAAACACATCTCCCGGCACGATCGTAACGGCGGTAACCGCGATCGATCCCGAAGGCGCACCGGTGACGATCACTCAGCGTGGCGACAATTCGAACTTTGTCTTCGACCCGACAACTAACCAGGTTAAAGTCGCCGACGGTGCAAACATCGACTTTGAATCCGCCACCAGCTACCAGGTGCAACTTCGCTTCGCAGACGCCTCCTTCCCACCTCGCGTCACCAACCTCGTGATCCCCATCGACGTTCGGGACGCCCCCGAATCGCCATCGATTATGACGGAATCATTGGCGGTTCCGGAAAACGTTTCCAGTGGGCCGTTGGATTTGCAAATCGCGGTGTCGGATCCGGACCTCAACGATTCGCTGCTGCTGGAGATCGACGGCGGCGACGGAGCCACGATCTTCGGAATCGACCAACAGACCGGCGCGTTGTCCCTGTTGCCCGACGCATCGCTCGACTACGAAGCTGGCCCGACCGATTACGCATTGCAAATCAAAGTCACCGACAGCAAGGGGCTGACCGACGAAGCGACGATCCAGGTCGCGGTGTTGGATGTCAACGAACCGCCGACAATCAGAGAACCGTTTGCGAATCTACATTTGCATGCCGGCCGTCGGTTCTGCTTTACCTTTGAAGACAGTCTCTTTTCGGATCCCGATGCCGACACCGAATTGGAAGTCGCCGTCACGACCAGCAGCAACGTGATGCCCGGTTGGATGAGCTACGACAGCCAGACGCGAACGCTGCGAGGGACGCCGCAAGCGAGCGACGTCGAGCAGTTGTCGATGGTCGTTCGCGTCAACGATTCGGCGCCGACACCGCTAGCAGCAACGACAGCCTTCACGATCTCGGTGCTCAATTCGGACAACGGCGATTTATACACATCCCATTGTTCTGCGCCTTGGCAAAACCAAACCGATCGCTTTGATGTCAACAACAACGGCAACGTCGCGCCGATCGATGCGATCATCATCCTGAATTTCTTAAACCGCCATGGAGCTCAAGTCGTCCCCGCCGAAGATCCGCTGGGGCGTTATCTGGATGTCGATGGCGACAACACGATCCGGCCGATCGATGCGCTGCAGGTGCTCAACCACCTCCACGCCTCCAGTGTGAGCATCGATCGCGAAAGCGCCGCCGAGGAATCCGAAGCATCGATCGCGACCGATCTGGCTGTAATCCAAATGACCGCCGACAGCTCGAGCGACAGCGGTCTCGCGGCGGGCTTCGTCGGCTTGCCCTCGTCGCTCGATGGCATTCACGACGACGACTCCGACGATGAAGATCGCGATACCGCGGTCGATCAATCGCTGCTAGCGTTGCTCTGGGAATAATGTCGCTGCTACCGTGACGCACGGTCGTCATCGCGGGGCGACTCCAACGCCTGGGGCCTCCAATCCCAACCGGTTCGCAGCAGATCGCGGGGTTCAGCCCCGGCCGGACGGATGATCCGGGCGGGAATTGCTTCGCCGCAGCTGCTGAACTACCCTGGCCTCAAATCACACCGTCTCGCTTGCAAATGGCGGTTGGCGTATGATCGGATGCGTATCCCCAAACCAAGCGGAGTTCTCCAGAACATCATGCTCGCAAAACGTGTTATCCCCTGTCTGGACGTCAGTTTAGGTCGCGTCGTCAAAGGGACGAATTTTGTCAACCTTCGCGACGCCGGCGATCCGGTCGAAGTCGCGGCGCGTTACGAACGCGAAGGGGCCGACGAATTGGTCTTCCTGGACATCACCGCCAGCCACGAAGAGCGGGACATCATCATCGATGTCGTGCAACGCACGGCCGAACAGATCTTCATGCCTTTGACCGTCGGCGGCGGAATTCGCAGCCTCGAAGACATCCGCGCGCTGTTGAGCGCCGGTGCCGACAAGGTCTCGATCAATTCAGCCGCCTGCAAGGATCCCGAATTGGTCCGCGCGGCAGCCGATCGATTTGGCAGCCAATGCATCGTCGTGAACATCGATCCCAAGCGGGTCGTCGTCGATGGAGAGACAAAATTCGAAGTCTTCATCAACGGCGGCCGCAAACCGACAGGGCTGCAAGCTGTCGCCTGGGCTCAAGAAGTTCAGCGGCTTGGCGCCGGCGAGATCGTACTGACTAGCATGGACGCCGACGGAACCTGCGACGGATACGACTTGGAAATCACCGCAGCGGTCAGCAACGCGGTTTCGATCCCGGTGGTTGCTAGCGGCGGGGCGGGGAAACCGGAGCACTTGGCCGACGCAATCGAAATCGGCCGCGCCGATGCAGCCCTTGCGGCCAGCATCTTCCACTTCGGACAGTTTACAATTGAAGAGACCAAACGCGTGATGGCGGACCGTGGAATTCCTGTTCGACTGGGATCGGGTGTCTGCCGATAAAAGAGATCATCGGGACGTGACCGCCGCCCATTGTTAGACCTCAAGACGAAAGCAGACGACGATGAAGCCAAAGACAGCTGAAAAGCCCGCGATCCCCGCTCCCGATCCTTCGATCTCGCCCGAGGCGCAACGCACCGCGATGATGGCTCGGTTGAAATCGAGCCTGTTGCAAGAGAAAAAAGAGCTGCCGGTCGACAAGATCTTCCGCGCCTTGGTCAAGCTGGAAGGCTCCGATCTTCACTTGAAAGTCGGCCAACCACCGATGGTCCGCGTCGGTGGCGAACTGAAGCCGCTGAATCGTGGCCCGATCGACACCGAAGAGATGGTCGATCTGTTGCTGCCGATGATGGATCAACGCAATCTGATGATCTTCGAAGAGGAGGGCGGGGCCGACTTTTCGTATCAATGCGAAGTCGATGGCGTTCGCTGGCGTTTCCGTATCAACATGCTCAAATCGCTCGGCAACATGGGCCTTGTCGCGCGACGTATCAGCAATTTCATCCCCGACTTTCGTGGGCTCTTCCTCCCCGAATCGATCGAAAAATTGTGCCACTACGAACAGGGCATGGTGCTGTTGGCGGGAGTCACCGGTTCGGGAAAAAGTACGACAATCGGTTCGATGCTGAACTACATCAACAGCATCTATCGCAAGCACATCCTGACGCTCGAAGACCCGATCGAGTTTATCTTCACCGAGGATAAGAGCCTGATCAACCAGCGGGAGATCGGCCAGGACGTCCTCGATTTTAGCATCGGTATGAAACACGCGGTGCGTGAAGATCCCGACATCATCCTGGTCGGCGAGCTTCGCGACGAAGAGACCTTTATGACGGCGATCCACGCCGCCGAGACCGGTCACTTGGTCTTCGGAACGATTCACGCGGCGAGTGCGTCGACCTGCATCGGTCGTATTCTCGACCTCTTCCCCGAATCGTTGCACGGCGCGATCCGTTCGGCGATCGCCTTTAATATGAAGGGGATCGTCGCCCAGAAATTGCTCCGCAGCATCAAACCGGGCGTCTCCCGCGTGCCGACTTGCGAAGTCATGACCTTCACGCCGATGATCACCAAATTGATCCTCGAAGGGCACGACAGCAAGCTGCCCGATGCGATTCGGATCGGTGCCGAGGACGGCATGCAGGACTTTACGATGAGTCTGAAGCAGTTGATCGACGACGAATTGATCGACCGCCCAACCGCCTTCGCCGTCGCTCCCAACAAAGACGCCCTCAAGATGGCGCTCAAGGGAATCGACGTCAAAGCCCCCGGCATCATCTGATCCCGGCAACGTTGGAGTAGAGCCTTCAGGCGACCTCGACATCGCGTTGGAGTCGAGCCTTCAAGCGAAGGCTCAGCATCGCATCGATCGCCTAAAGGCTCGACACCAGCACGTGCGTCCGGGACATGGCATCCCGGACGCGTCTCCATGGTCATCGCCACAGCGGGCGGCTATGCACAGCCCGTCGCTCGGCGGGGCAGTTCGAACATCGAATACTCCAACTGCTTCTGGCTGATCCCCAACTCATCGCGCAGCCGGCGATACATGTCGGGCATCTGAGCTGACGAACCGACGAAGTGCGATCCGTCGGCGGAGGTTGGTGGCATCCCCGCTTCGACGCGGATCTGTTGCCCGGCCAGCGTATAGACTCCCGCTCCCAAACCGGCTGCTGCGATGCAGTCGGTCGTGAAGACGAGATTCTCTGGCGGGATGCAGCGGATGTAGTTCTGCAGCGCCACCAACGGAACATGAAACCCGTCGGCGATCATGCAAACGACCAACCGATCGGACATCGACAGCACGCGTTGGATGATGTTGTCGTGCCGATGCATCAGTTGCGGGCAACCGTTGCCAAGATGCGTGAACATGCTCAAGCCCTGATCGATCGTCGTGGCCAATTGCTCCACACTCGGATCGCAATGCCCTGCGGCCACGACCACGTTTTGATCGACCAACCAGCGCGTCAGCTTGCCGCCGGGATCTTGTTCCGGTGCAATCGTGACCAACCGGATCAGACCTTCGCCAGCCGCCAACAACTCTTCCATGAAGCCTTGTTCGCACTGCCGGGCGTGAGCCGCCGGGTGAGCACCGATATACCCGGTGACCGGACTGATGAACGGGCCTTCGATGTGCAGCCCCGGAATCATCGCCGCCGCCGCTGGCAACAGCTTCCGCAGTTCGACGATTCGCCGCACGCGAGCCAACATCGCTTCGTTGGAATCGGTGATCACCGTCGCCAAGATCCCCGAAACGTTGTCCTGCTGCAGCCGCGTTACGGCGGCAGCTAGCTGCGATTCGGAGAGCGATGCGTCGTTGAAGTCGGCACCAAAAAAACCGTTGACCTGCAGGTCGAAGAACTTCGGTAGCGATTCGCTGTCGCTCATGACTGAACCTTTCGCGCTTTCTCCTTCGATTCAGCCGACAGCAGCGAAGCGGCTGGTTCGTCGACCAACAGCGTCGTTTGCGGATGACGCTGCAAGATCGATGCAGGAGTCTTGGGGCAGATTTCGCCTTCGAACGATCCCTGAACCGCCTTGGCCTTCCGTTCATCGGGAACGCTGCAAACGATCCGCTTCGACTTCAAGATCTGGTTGACCGACATGCTGATCGCTCGCTTAGGAACCGATTCGAGCGAATCGAACCAGCCTTCGCCAACCTGTTGCAACCGGCAAGCTTCATCGAGATCGACGATCAGATAGGGATCGTTGGTTTCGAAATCGGCGGGCGGATCGTTGAACGCCAAGTGAGCGTTTTCGCCGATGCCAACCATCGCGACATCGATCGGTGCCGCCGATACCGCCGCTGCGGCTTCGCTGACAGTCGCTTCGATGTCTTGATCGCCACGCAGGAAACGGAAGCTGCGAAGGCCGACGCGGTCGACAAATCGCTCTTTCAAATATTTGCAGAACGATGCGGGGTGATCGGGCGAGATCCCTTCGTATTCGTCCAAATGGAAGCCATCGACGACCGACCAATCGATCTCATCGTGCTGGATCAAGTGCTCCAGAACGGTGAACTGCGAGGCGCCGGTGGCGACCAAAAGTCTCGCTTGGCCCGAATTTTTAATTGCGGCGACAAGATCCACAGCGGCGATCTGGGCGGCTTCGCGCCCCATCAAGTCAGAATTAGCTGCAATAACGAGGTCCATTTGGGATGCTCCAGGTGGGATTCGAGAAATTTTTTGGAAATTAGTTCGTGCTGCTCAGACCGCACGCCGCGATCCAAAACCAGCCGGCGTACGACTCCGCAGAGCTGTAAACCGTGAAATATCCATTGCCTACCAACGTTAACGAAGGTAAACTCAGTATTGTGACCTTAAAATCTAAGGTGAGGTTAGGTGCCACATCGTGGCGTTAAGGCGGGAAAGACATCCGCAGCGTGGCGAAGGTGGGTCGATTGTGAGTTCGAAAACTTGTTTTGTGGTGTGCGATCGGGTACACTGCTGATCTCGTTCGAATCACTCAGATAAGAACTGGGTAATGGAGATGCCAAAAATGACTCATCGTTTTGTTCAGCCGTGTCCCACTTGCGGTCGCAAGTTGGAGATCGGTATCGAGCTGCTCGGCCGGGCTGTCGCCTGCCAACACTGCCTCGCGGAATTCACCGCCGCCGATCCCACCAGCACACAGTCGATTTTGGATGACGACAGTGCTCTGCTGGCACGTGTGGATCAAGCGCTCCAACGCGCCGATAACCTACTGACCACAAACAACAACGCGGATGCTAATCTTACCGCGAACTAGCACCCCTTTGCTACCACCAATGCCCGATGCTTGCGTCGGGTTTTTTTATGCGCCGATCTAATCGGCTGGCTTCAAAGTCGACACGCTCGCCCACATCGTGTGCTACCGCGGAAGAAAGCTCCCTCGCGAGCTCGCCGAATTCCCCCCTAGCCATCAATCGACCGTATTAAAAATCCGGTCGCCGGCGTCTCCCAAGCCAGGGACGATAAACTGCTGGTCGTTCAGCGATGGGTCGACGGCGCAGACGAAGATCGAGACGTTGGGGAATTCCGCCTGCACGCGTTCCAGCCCCGGGCGGGCCGCGATCACGCTCAAGACGCGAATATCGGGGACGCCCCAGCGGATCAGCCGCTCGACGGCGCTGCGGATCGATCCGCCAGTCGCCAACATCGGGTCCAACACTAGCGCCACATCGACCGCGTCGCGGCTGGGCAGTTTGTCGTAATACGAGACCGGCTCGGCCGTCTCCTCGTTGCGATACATCCCCAAATGCCAAACCTCCGCATCGGGAATCAATTGGTGCAGCGGTTCGACCAATCCCAATCCGGCTCGCAAGATTGGAACCAGCCCCACGCGAACGGCTAGCGTTTGCGAAGGGCAATCGGCCAACGGAGTCCTGACCGTCGTGGCCGCCATCGGCAGATCCTCGGTAGCGTAGACTCCCAACAACATTGCAAGCCGACTGACCGTCGCTCGGAATTCGGCAGGACTCGTCGTTTCGGCCCGCATTGTGGCCAAATGATGAGCCACAAGAGGATGGCTCAACTGATTCAAACGCCCCATCGGCCTCCCCCTCGTCTTAAGTTGTGGAAACTGCCGCGGCCGATCATCGCGACCGGCTTCTGGGCGTTTTCGATCGCACCGGCTTAGAGTACCGGGCAGACGTCAAACCAGCTGCGTTTTTGACCCTGCATCCATTCGGACGATTCCGTCGGGCCCCACAGTCCGGGTTCGTAGACGTGTAGGTCGGGAGCGGCGGCGCTGCCCCACGCATTGATGATCGGATCGATGATGCTCCACGCCAATTCAACCTCGTCGCTGCGTGCAAACAGGCTCGCATCGCCGTTAACAGCATCCATCAGCAGACGTTGGTAGGCGTCGGGCATTCCGTCGGGACCAGCGTCCTGGAAGCGGAAATCGAAGTGGCTGGTGCGGGTCTTCATCTCGGTGTCGGGTACCTTGGACTGGAAGTACATCTGCAGTCCTTCGGCCGGTTGGACCTGGATCACCAATTGATTCGCTTCGGGCGTCCGCATCTTCCCCGATGGGAACAGCAAATGGGGAGGCGAACGAAATTGGATCACGATCTGCGTCGTGCGACAGGACATCGCTTTGCCGCTGCGCAGATAAAACGGCACGCCCTTCCAACGCCAGTTGTCGATGTAAAGCTTCAAAGCGGCGAAGGTCGCCGTTTGGCTGCCCGCCGGAACGCCATCCTCTTGCAGGTAGCCCTGATACTGTCCTCGAAGCGTATTACAGGCGAAATCGCTTCCCGACATCGGTCGCACGCTGTGCAGCACCTTGACCTTTTCATCGCGGACCAGATTGGCGTCGTACCGCGCCGGTGCCTCCATCGCGGTGATCATCATCAACTGCAGCAAGTGATTCTGAAACATGTCGCGCAAAATGCCCGACGTATCGTAGTATCCCCCGCGACGGCCAATCACCACCTCTTCAGCCACGGTGATCTGCACGTGGTCGATGTAGTTGCGGTTCCAAAGTGGTTCAAAGATCGTGTTCGCAAAACGCAATGCAAACAGATTCTGAACGGTCTCTTTGCCCAGATAGTGATCGATGCGATAGATTTGGTTTTCGTGGAACGATTTGTGAATCGATTGGTTCAGCGCTTCGGCCGATGCCAGATCGGTCCCAAACGGCTTCTCGATGATCACCCGGCGACTGCCTGCGCTCTCGTCGGCCAAGCCAGCTTGTCCCATCAGCGTGATCGCCGATTCATACAGCCGCGGCGAGGTGGACAGATAATAAACGCGGTCGCACGCCGCACCTTCCAACTCGTCAAGGTGCTTGCCCAATGCGACAAAATCATCGGCTTTGGTGATATCGCCCGGGCGATAATAAACATGCTGGCAGAACTGCTTCCAATCCTCGGCAGTAAAGCTGGCGGGCAAGAATTTTTCAGTCGTTTCGCCGAGCTGGTTGCGCCATTGTTCGTCGCTGAAATCGCTCCGCGAAACGCCGACGATTCGAGTCCCCTCGGGCAGTCGTTTCTTTTGGAACAAGCGAAATAACGCGGGAATCAATTTGCGACTCGTCAAGTCGCCCGAGGCACCAAAGATTACGATCGTACTGGGCATGTCGTTGTCTCTCACCATCGCTCGTCCAACGGATTAGGTTCTACGTCGACAAATAAGTGTAACGGCCAGCCCACGCATTACGAGTGGTGCAACGCGGCGTTTCCCGGCGTGGTCAGCCAGTCCGGAGATCGCGCCGCAACAGCCTGCTGACGTGCGACTCAGCGCCCTAGAGGTCGTTCCGATTGGCCCTCTTGCCAACGGACGTCGTGCAACGTCTGCCCGCGATCCACCAGATGCTCGAACAAGAAATCAGCCGCGTCGCGACGCAGCCGCCGATGGTCGGTCAAATCGGCAAAGCTCCGGTCTCCGTTCCGCTTTTCGTGGACGTAAACCAGGTGCAGCCCAAGCCCCGATCGAACAACCGGCAGCAACGTCTCGGACTCCGCCATCAGCGCCGCTTCGGCAACAACAGCTGGCAGGTCGCCATCGGCCCCAATCCAACCGATCCGTCCTCCAGCGTCGGCGCTACCGGCTTGCGAGTGCTCGGCTGCCGCATCGGCAAACGAGATCTCGTCGCCACGAATCCGATCGGCGATCTTTTCCAAAGCCTCCAGCTGTGCCGGATCGCTCAGGAAGATCTGCGAGACGTCGACCTGCGTCCCATCGTAAAGCGAGGACCGCGTCTCGAAGAACCGCTGCAGATTCGCATCGTTCAAGCGAACGCGCAGGTAATCGTTCCATAGACTCAACCAAGCGACCTCGGCCTGCAGCGCTGCGACATCGCTCTGCAGCAGAGCTGCAAATTCTTCCAGCGTCTTGCCACTCGCCAGCACCTGCTGCTGCCACGCTTGGATCGCATCGTCGATGATCGCCGCTCCCCCTTTGCCCGACTGATCCCGCAGCGCCGCAAGGGCCAGATGCCGCCGGACCAAAACGTTGGCGATCGCCGAGCGGAGCGTGGGATTGGCATTCAGATCGGTGGCCGCCAAACCACGGCGATGAACCAGCAGATCGATCTCGCTAGCCAACACCGGATCGTCGCCGATCCAGGCGATCGCATCGGTCTCCGGTTGGCTTTGTCCCGTCGCGGTCAGCCCGCACAGACAAGCCAGTAGCAACGACAACAATCGAACGCGGCGATGGATCATGGCAACAGGATGTCGTGCAAGGTGAAACGAACTTCGCTGCGGACGATCGACGCGGGCGTTTCGTAGTGGAAGCGAAAGCGATCAGGCTGGCCCTCGAGATCGAACAGATATCCGATCCCGATCTCGTCGGAAGTTTGGCGATAGATCTCATACCCCAAGTTTTCGATTCGCGGCGGTTGAGCCTGTTCGGCGGCAGCATCCTGTCGCGTTTCGGCTTGATCGGTATTCGCAGCAGTCACGTAAGCTGGATTGTCGAAGACCCAACCGCGATGCGATTCGAGTGCGCGATCGGCCTGTTTGAATTTCACGTTCACCCGCAGCTCGTGCAGCGATCCGTTGCCGCGGACACTTTCCAACATGACCGTCACATCGCCAGCATCTCTCGGCGGAAAGTTATCGTCGCCCAAATCGAAATCGAAGTGTTTGATCTTGCCCGGCAACAACGCGTCGATCGTTCCCGAAAGCGTATCGATCTTCGCGGGCCGGCCGGCGGGCAATTGAAACGGGATCAAAGTTTGCGTCGACGGAATCCCCGCGTTGGGCATCGCTTCAGCCGTCTCGGCGGAGGCTTGCAACTGCAGCACATCGCCATTGTCCAGCTTCGCCCCAAACTCTTTCAGCGGCAGCGAGATCCCGATCGGGGTCAGCCGCAGTTCCCACGAGATGTCGATCAACAGATCGAGTCCGCTGAGCCGCGGGTTATGCAAATCGCGCCGCGCGGTGACGCTGATCGGTTCGACGCGAAAGACTCCGCTGTAGGCAGCGGTATCGCTGCGGCGGGGACGATCGGGACTGCGCGGAACCAACTTCAACGATCCCTCGACACCGCCAAAGCGATCGATATCCAGTTCGGCCGCGTCGAGGACTTCATCGACAGCGTTCCAGAACGGAATTTTGACGGCGTCAATTTTGACCGGCAGCGATTCTTTGATCGCGCCGGCAAACTGCACCTTCGTCTGCGCTGAGATCTGCCCAAGCGCGTCGCCAAGCGTTCGCGCGTCGCGGATGGTGACAGGCGTTGCATCGATCGAGGTCGTCGATTCCAGCTGTTCCAACTGGCTGCGAATCCGCCGCATCCGCTGTCGCATCTCCGCTGTGGGGAGATCGTTTTCCCGCGGCAGAAATTTTAGGATCTGCGGCCCCAGATCGATCAGATCGCGCTCGGCCGCTTGGCGTTCGGCGAGCGTTCGCCCGTCGAGCCCCGCGACCAATCGGTCGACCTCCACTCTCGCTTGACGATCGTCGGCGTCGGTATCGGTCGACTCTTGCCCCGCGGCGAACGAGCAGCTTGCGATGACGATCAGCAACAACAGCCCGACAGGATTCCAACGCGGAAGCCAAGACTTAGGGGACAATCGGGTCGAATTAATCGTCATGATCGGCACGGGCTTAAGTGAGAGAATCGTAAGTTCAAGCGTTCGGCCCACCACGGCCGCCGCCGTTCGTTCCCCAAGGGGTTCGATGGCGTAGGGTTTCCAAGCACGGGCAGCGGCCCGGCGTCTACCGTTCCATCGTAACACGTTCCCCGTTTTGGGGCGCAAACCTCGCAGCAAATTTGCCACGGATATGTCAGCTCCCCATCGCACCATTTGGATCTTTGCAGGGCTCGCCTTTGTCACAGCGTTTGCCGAGCCCAAGCTGCGCGCGGCCGATCGCGACCCGATGGTAGCGATGAGCCTGGGGGGAGAATTCGTGCAGGGGATGTCATTGTTGTGGACACCGGACAGAGCGGTCGTGTTGCAACGCGACGGGCGACTGTTCGATTTTGATCCGGCCGATGCATCGCAACTGACGATCGACACGGGACGCTTCGACGCAGCCAGTTCGGCTGAACTGCGCAGCCAGCTGTATCGCGAGTTCGGCAGCACGCACCAAGTCACATCGACGTCGAACTATCTTGTCGTCCACCCGACACGCGGGACACACTGGCCGCAGTTGCTGGAGGATCTGCACCGATCGTTCTTGCAGCACTGCCGCACGCGAAATCTACCGCTTCGCAAGGCGAGGTTCCCAATGGTTGCGATCGTCTTCCCCGACCGATCGAGCTTTCTTCGCTATGCCCAATCGGATCGCGGCCGGCCGCTGGGAGCCAACGTTTTGGGATACTATTCGCAAAACAGCAACCGCGTGGCGCTGTACGATCACGGCGCGTCGGCGGGAGGCGTTTCGTCGACGATCCGCCACGAAGCGGCGCATCAATCCGCCTTCAACTGGGGTATCCATTCGCGCGTCGCAAAGCAACCGCACTGGATCATCGAGGGCTTTGGAACGATGTTCGAAGCCGCGGGGATCCACGATCCAGCGAATCACCCAAGCTTACAAGATCGCGTCAACCGAGAGATGTTGGCCAGCCTGCGTCAGCGTTTTCCCGACTCGCAATCGCTGGCCGCCGCAATCGAGGAATTGGTCCAAGACGATCAGCGTTTCGCGTCCGATGCCGAATCGGCATACGCTGTCGCATGGGCGATGACCTTTTATCTGGCCGATCGTCGCCCCGATGTGCTGCGACAACTGGTAACGCACTACAGCTCGCGGCTTCCCTTTATCACCTACCCGGCGGTCGAGCGCCGGAGCGATTTCGAGCGAGCGATTGGCATCTCGATACCAATGCTCGCTTCGCAGATTCAACAGTTTTTAAGCGACGTCCGCTAAGCGTCGGAATCGGGTTGCATAACGGCAACGCCACCAAGAATCCGACCCAACGCTAATAGAGCGACGTCCGCTAAGCGTGGATGCTCTTGTAGCGAGTCTTGCGACCGTCGTCGGATTCGCCAAATCGCTCCTTGCGTTGCGCTTCATAGGTTTCGAAGTTCCCTTCGCACCAGTGCGCGTATCCGTCGCCTTCGAACGCCAGAATGTGCGTCGCCAGTCGATCCAAGAACCAACGATCGTGCGACGTCACGACGACACAGCCCGCAAAGTTCTGGATCGCTTCTTCCAAAGCACGCAACGTATCGACATCCAGATCGTTTGTCGGTTCGTCCAACATCAATACATTCACGCCGCGACGCAGCAGTTTGGCCAAGTGAACGCGGTTGCGTTCACCACCGGACAACCTGCCAACCTTCTTCTCTTGGTCGGGGCCTTTGAAATTGAACCGCGTGACATAGCTGCGCGAATTCACCACGCGACCGCCCAGGTCGATCGTGTCGTGCCCGCCGCTGATCTCTTGATAGACCGTCGCGTCGTCGTTCAACGAATCGCGACTCTGGTCGACGTAGCCGAGATCGACCGTCGGGCCGACGCGGAACTCGCCGCTGTCGGGCGTGTCCTGACCTGTCAACATTCGGAACAACGTCGTCTTGCCGACACCGTTGGGCCCGATCACGCCAACGATACCACCGGCGGGCAGGTTGAACGAAAGGTCCTTCATCAACACCTTGTCGCCGAAGGCCTTGTTGATGTTCTTCGCTTCGATCACCAGTTCGCCCAAGTGCTTTCCAGGCGGGATCTGGATTTCCAATTCGTCGGGACGTTCCTGGAACTCCTCGGCAACCATCTTGTCGTAAGCCGCGATACGCGCTTTGCTCTTCGACTGCCGTGCCTTGGGACTCATCCGAATCCATTCCAGCTCGCGAGCCAAGGTGCGTTGCCGCGCCTGTTGCTTGCGGCTTTCGCCTTCCATTCGCTTTTCTTTCGCCTGCAACCAAGCTGTGTAGTTGCCTTCGAATGGGAAGCCCTTGCCGCGATCGATTTCCAGAATCCACTGAGCGACGTTGTCCAAGAAGTAGCGATCGTGAGTGACCGCGACGACGGTGCCGGGATATTTGGCAAGATGTTCCTCCAACCACTGCACCGATTCGGCGTCCAAGTGGTTGGTCGGTTCGTCCAATAGCAGCAGATCGGGTTGGCGGATCAACAGCTGGCACATCGCGACGCGGCGGCGTTCACCACCGGACAGCTTGGTCACGTCGGCGTCGCCCGGCGGCAGATTCATCACCTGCATCGACATCTCGACTTGGCGTTCGAGTTCCCACAGGTTGCCGGCGTCGATCTTGTCCTGCAAGTCGGCCATCTCGTCGCACAACTTCTGCATCTGGTCGGGATCTTCGATCTCGCCCAACAGCGTGCCGATCTCGGTGTAGCGATCCAAGACAGCCTGGCGTTCCGCAACCGCAACGGCCACATTTTCAGCGACGGTTTTGGTCGGATCCAGATGAGGTTCTTGCGACAGATACCCGGCGGTGTAGCCCGACGCGAGCCGCGCGACACCTTCGAATTCGGTATCCTGGCCGGCCATGATCTTCAGCAGCGTACTTTTGCCCGCACCGTTGGGGCCCAAAACGCCGATCTTGGCACCGGGGTAGAACGCCAGCCAAATGTTCTCCAAGACAACCTTTTGGCCGTGCTTTTTGGTTAAGTCTTCGACTTGGTAGATGTGGTGTTTTCCCATTCTCTTCGCTTCAAGTTCGCTGGGCTGTGCCCGATCTGTGTATGATTCGATCCAAAATTGATTCGTCCCGCCGATCGCGGAACGATTGCCGATCCGGTCTGCGGCGACCGAACTAGCTGAGCATCTTTTGCAACGTGTCGACCATCCGTGTCTGCACCATCCCCTTGAACGGCATCGCCGCCAAAGGCAGTTGGCTTTCGACATCGACAACGTCTTCGCCGACCGACAGCAGCGATTTGATCTTGAAGCCCATCGCTTCGAACGAGATCGTCAACGTATCTTCGTCCCAGACCCGCTGCATGTTCTTCACCTTGTCGCCGTAATCGCGTTCCATGCGTTCGGCCATGTAGTCCAACTTCTCCTTGGCTTTTTCTTTGCCCAGGGTGTTGGCAACTTGGGAGTTCACTTTCGGCATCTGCTTTTAATCCTGATTGAGATGTTTTGGGTTTCGCATTGCGAGCCGGTCGGCTAGCCCTCGCGAACGATGGCACTGATCTGTTTGAACTTGGGATCGGCGGCGGTCTGACACCACTCGAACAAGACGCTTTCGGTCGTCACCAGCGTCGCCCCTTCGGCTTGCATCCGATCCAGTCCGATCCGATGATCGCGATCGCCGCGGGCCCCAACGGCATCGGCAACGACGAAGACATCCAATTGCCGTGCCAACAAATCTAACGTGGTTTGCAAAACACAGATATGGGTCTCGATTCCGACAACGATCCATTGAGTCAAATTGTGCGTTTCGGCAAGCTGGGCAATCGAGGCGCAGCCAGCCGCGCTGAAATCGAGCTTCTCGTCGGGCGTCGGGAACCGCTCGGCCAGGCGAGCTTCCAACGGGCCAAGCCCCTGCGGATATTGAACCGAAGCGGTTTGCGGAACGTTCAACAATTCCGCCGCTCGGCACAGCCGATCGGTGTTGGCGACGATTTGCTCGCTCTGCTCGATCCCCGGCAGCAGCTTGGTCTGCAGGTCGACGACCAGCAATCCGCTTCGCGCACGGTCGATCAAGCGGCTGCTTCGAAAGGTTGGATCCATCGGACTCGTCTATAAAGGTCGTGGCGTTAGAGTGTTCGTTGGCTCATCCTAACGCGAGTCCCATTTTCTTCCAACCAGCCCGAGATTCCACGCCGCCGCCACGCGGACACTCGCGGCACGCGGAAGGCAGCGTTTCAGGAGACTATCGTGCGACCGTCCGTCCAGCCCGAGCGTGGCTCGCGCGCCGCGCGAGCCACGAAGCTAGCAAGATCGGGCTGCTGAAGAACAGCCGCGGTCGCTACATCTGGCAACCGCCGCCGCAGCAACGCGGCGCACCACACGCTTCGCCCGAACCGGCGACGGGCAATTGTCCGCCGCTGCCAGTCGATGGCGACGCGGGAACGCTCATCAGTTTGTCCAGCTTGGTTCCGCCACAGTCGGGGCATTCGGGTTGTTCATCGAAGCGACGCAGCAGCACTTCGACCGCGTGTCCGCAGCCTTCGCATTGATATTCGTAGATCGGCATCTTTTAAAAACTCTTCTGAACCATCGGGTGGAATGGACTCGAACCGCAGCGATGGTACCCACCTCGCAGCGTTCGATCCGAAACACGAACGATCCGTCATATTAATCGAAGAGCCAGCCGATACGCTAGGCTCGCTCAGCTGCCTTCCAGAGCTGTAATAAGTGGCTGGGTTCAGGCAAATGTGCCGGCTCCCGCAAGCGCGGCGTTGCTCAACGGAACCGGAGGCGATCGCGTGCCGGGGGATACCTCAAACCTAAACAATGACTAGCCCCGATCGGAACCTTCGAGCGTTCAACATTCCAGCGTCGCTGGTGTTTATAATGCTGATCCCCCGACGAAATCTCTCCTTCCTCCTTTCCCCACCTGAATCTCGCTCCTATGAAAAATCCATTCCCTCAAGAACTCAACCGTCGTGGTTTCATTTCGGCAACGGCCGCGGCAACGCTCGCTAGCGGTATCGCCCCGCTCCCCGCACTAGCCGCGGAATCGGCTGGCAACCTTCACCTGGGAACCTTCCGGTTCGACGTCACGCCGCCGATGGGACATTCGCTGTGCGGCGGGTGGATCAAGCCTGTCGTAGGAGTCGACGATCCGTTGGAGGCGATTGGGTATGTGTTGTTGGGGGCGGGCAAGCCGATCGTCGTCTGTGTCGTCGACTGGACGGGGCTGCTGAATTCAGCTCACATCCAGTGGCGGCAAGCGTTGGCCGACGCTGCCGGCACGACGATCGATCGCGTCGCGGTTCACTGCGTGCATCAACACAATGCCCCCTTTGCATGTCTGGACTCAGAAGAGATCGTTCTGGCACAAGGCGATCTGCCGCACATCGTCGAACGCGACTTCTTCCTCGAGT
The DNA here is from genome assembly GCF_007751715.1 of Rosistilla oblonga. Lineage (NCBI taxonomy): Bacteria > Pseudomonadati > Planctomycetota > Planctomycetia > Pirellulales > Pirellulaceae > Rosistilla > Rosistilla oblonga. Next base: position 2,418,554 of record NZ_CP036292.1, read on the forward strand.
GCTTGGACGCCGGTCGCGAGGCGGTTGGCAAAGCGATGAAACAGACGACGCCGGTCACACACGTCGCTCGCAGCCAAGCGAAGGTCGACAAGGTGGCGGGGAATCGCCGACTGATCGGTCTTAATGGCAAGGTGATCTCGCAGCGTGGCAGCAGTTCCAAAAACGCTATGCATCACGCGTTCCCTGAAGGGCTGATCGATCCGATGCTCAAGACGGTCGCGTTTTACAACGGCGACAAAAAGCTGGCGGCGTGCCATTATTACGCCTGCCATCCGATGAGCTACTACGGCGACGGTCGCGTTAGCGCCGACTTCTGTGGGCTGGCACGCAAGCAGATGCAGAAACAAGAACCCGACTGCACTCACATGTACTTCAACGGGTGCGGCGGCAACATCGGAGCGGGCAAATACAACGATGGCTCCAAAGTGATGCGTCCTATCTTAACCCAGCGGATTCTCGACGGGATGGTCGCCGCTCAAGAGACGTTGGTCCCCGAAGCGATCGAATCGATTCGCTGGGAGACCGAAGACATCCTGCCGCCGATCAATCCGGCCTTCGATGAAGAGGCGCTGATGCGACAGATCAGCGACAAGACGCAGCGCGTTGTCCATCGCAACCGGCCATCATATACCGTCGCGTGGATTCGCCGGATCCAGGCAATGGTGCCGATCACGCTCAGCTGCATGCACATCAACGATGTCTCGTTGGTCCATCTGCCGTCGGAGAGTTTTATCGAATATCAATTGCGAGCCCAAGCTGCGGCTCCCAATCGTTTCGTCGCCTGCGCCGCCTATTCCGACGGCGGTCCGTGGTACATTCCAACCGCCGACGCCTATCCGCAGGGTGGCTACGCTGTCAGCGTCGCCCATTGCTCAGCCGGTATGGATCCGATCCTCAGCGGCGGAATCGCGAGCATGTTGTCTCGCGTCTAAGCGTGTCGCAGACCAACTCAAAACACGCTCCCCGCCAAAGATATCGGCGGGAAGCGTGTTGCTGCACAGAAGATGACATCCGCGGGGGACAGGCGGAGTCTTAGCGTTGCCAAGTCAGCGAGAAGACGGGGCCAGCCAAGGCGAGATCGACATCTTCGGGATCGATCGATCCGGCCAAACTGCTCAGGCTGCTGAATTGCTGATGTTCGTAGCCGACACCCGCGATCAGTTTGTTGCCACCGGCAAAGACGTGTGCGTATTCGGCACCAAGGCGTAGCTCGGTGACCGGGACAACGACGTTATCGAGTCGGTTGCCAGTGCTACTTTGGGTTTCACCGTAGAGCATGCTTTGACGGAATCCTGCGACCAACGAGAATCCATGAGCAACATGCCGTCGCACATCGGCCCCCAGCGTGAATCCGAAGCCGTCGAATTCATGGTTTTCAAATCCGCCCCAGCGGGACTTCGAAAAATCGATCGAACCCCAGCGGAGGCCGCCAAATCCCTGAATCTTCCACTCACCCAGCTTGAGGTCGGTGGTCGCTTCGAGATCGTAGGTTTGCACGCCAAAACTGCTCTGCGGCGTGCTGTTGTTCGTCGCATTAAAATCGAAGAAGCGAAACCGGAACCCCATGATGCCCGTCGTTTGATACGCAGCGGTGACTCGCAATGCAGCTTCGGTATCGTAACCGTCGCTCCAAGTACTACTGGATGGGTTCAAACCATGATTTGCATAGGTCGACAGCAAAGGCAGTTCCGCCCCGATGGAAAAGACGCCACGCGGTCGGAACTTCTGCAACTGGCTGCCGATCGGGCCAACCGATTTGTATCCAACCAATTGAACAGGCTCTTGATCCGCGATCATCGCCTCTTCATACAGACTAGTCACAACCGTTTCTTCCGCCGACGCCGTGGCGCCACAGACCAGACCGAGTGCTACACCGACGTGTTGCAGTAACTTTTTCAACTTCGATTTCCTTTGCTATATCGCGCATCCGCCAAACGACGCACCCTCCCGGTGCCTCTTGCCTGTTTTCATCGACGCGCCGAGATCGCAAGTCATGGCATTCCGGTCGGGTGGGATGAGGCGGAATCTCCGGAAAAGTTGACGCGAATTCGCCAGGATCCATCACAATAGGTGAACTTGACACCACCACCTCCCCGGCGGGACAACGGTCATCCGTTAGTGGCGTCGCGTCGCGGATTACCAGTCTTTCATTAGACGATAAGCAGGCTTGGCGGGGCTGAAAGGAACTTTGCAGCGGCGATAGAAAGGGGCAGAACTTCCCTGCTGGTAAATGTCAGCTATCCGTTTGGGTGGACGCGACAATTCGAAATCCATCCCTATGGGGGCGAACGGAATCCACTGCACGGCGGGCGATCTGTTTACAGCACTTCAACAACCGCGGGGCCGATCACATCAAAATGGGGAGTGATGCCTAGACCAGGTGCGGCGCTCGCCTGCATGAATCCGTGCTCCCGTTTTGGCGCCCCGTCGGCATTGCAAACGGTGACGTAGCTGTTGAAGTCGGTGCTGGTGAAACGCAGCGGTTCGGGAGTGCTATGGGCCAGGTGAGCGATCGCGGCGGTGGTGATATCGCCACCCCAGCTGTCTTCGATCGTCATCGCGATCCCCATCGAAGCGCAGACGTCGCGGGCCTGCCGGGCTTTCGTCAGTCCGCCAAGTTTGCTGATCTTCAAGTTGACGACGTCCATCGCCAAGTCGGCTTTGGCGCGGAACAACATCTCCAGCCCGTCGATGTTCTCGTCCAGGATAAACGGATGCGTTGTGTTGCGTCGCACCGCCAGACACTCTTCGTAAGTCAAGCAGGGCTGTTCGATGTAGACGTCCAGATCGGCGACCGCGCGGACGACGCGTTGCGCTTCGTGCTGCGTCCATCCAGTGTTGGCGTCGGCGACCAAACGATCCGACGGACGCAAGACATCCCGCGCCGCGCGGATCCGCTGGATATCGGTATCGGGGTCGCCCCCAACCTTCAATTGAAAACGCGTGTAACCCTGGTCGCGATAGCTGGCGACGTTTTCGGCCATCGCGTCGGGAGCGATCTGCGAGATCGCGCGATACAGTCGCACGCTCTCCCCAACCCTGCCTCCCATCAACATGCAGACCGGCAGCCCGCTGGCATTCCCCAACAGATCCCAACAAGCGATGTCGATTCCCGACTTCACATACGGATGCCCCTTCAACGCCGCATCCATACGTTGATTCAACACGCCCAGTTCGCGCGGGTCGAGTCCGATCAAATGCGGCCCCAGTTCGCGCAATCCAGCCCGCACACCTTCGGCATACGCCGGCAGATAGAATGGGCCCAGCGGACAGACCTCACCATACCCAACCAATCCCTCAGCCGTCTCGACAGCGACGATCGTGCTGTCGAAAACGTTGACCGATTTGCCACCCGACCAATGATAAGCCCCTTCGATCAAAGGAAGTTCGACGCGGTGGGCAGTGATCCGGGTGATTTTCATCGGCAGTGTTCCTTTCCGTTATCGGTACCAAAAGCCAGTTTTCAGGCGATCCTCACAGGCCATCACGATACCCGATGCAGAACTCCACGTCCGAACCTTCAACGAAATTTTGCGTCGTGCTTGTGTGACAAATGATGGTGCCGAGGCATACCAGCACGAAGCGCAAGCGAGTGTTCCGGGTGCAATCACTCGCTGGCGCTTCGTGCTAGTATGGTCGCCTTTCGCTCCGCGAAAGTGCGTACCCTGATTTTTCTTTCCGTCCGCACTTTCGCGGAGCGAAAGGCGACCATCTGCGATCTTGGACTCGGACCGACTCACGAAGGAATACGATGAACGTTACCGCAACATCCAAACATCGTCGTGTGTGACACTTAATGGCGACAACGGTGGTACCGAGGCATACCAGCACGAAGCGCAAGTTTTGATGTTGCGCCGATGGATGCTTTAATCAGGCGAGGCACCGGTATTCCTGGGATAAAAGCTCAGTGTAGCGTTTCCTCAGTGTGCGGAGGCCGTGGTTGGTTTTTAGCCGTCGCAGATGCCACTGGTGCTCGCGATAGCGAATGCCTACCAACAACGCCTCGCGGACGGTGTAGCTGCGAGCGTGCTTCCAGCATTTGCGCTGCCGATCGTCGATTCGACGATCGGCCAGCTTGCGGCGACGAGTCCATTCCAGATAGCAGAACGTGATCAACACGATCCCCATCCAGCTCTCGACCGCCTCGAAATCTTTGAAGCTGTACTGGTTCATTCCCAGCGTGCTCTTGAGTTCTTTGAAGAACAACTCGATCTGCCAACGTAGACTGTACAGCTCACACACCTGCCGAGCCGACAAGTGCTTTGCATTGGTCATCAACAACTTCGTCCCTTCACGTTGAATCTTTTTGCCAATCGGCTTACTCGAGGAAAAGACGAGCATGACCATGCCCACATTGTGGACCTCGCTTCTCTCGCTGTGGACGTGATACGTCCGAGTTGACTTCGTCCCGTCGCGGCGGCGTGCCGTTCGATGGCAGGAGGCTCGTCGCTGAGCAGCGTAAGGCCCCGCACCGATCGAAAGACGAATGGTTTGGAAACGTGATGCAGGAAGTTGTTCGATTCGCAAACTCACACGAGGCCGCTTGCCGTGCTTCTTTGCAGAGAAGACGCGATTGGTGTTGACCGGAACGATCCAAAAATAGCCTCGCTCCCGGCAAGCCGCACGCACGCATTTGGCGTCAAATGCGGTGTCTCCGAGCACAATCAGTTCGGTGCCGGCGGGTACTTGCGCGTCGCAAATCAACTGCGCCGCAAGCTGCGCCTGCGTCCGATGTTTGATCTTGTGGGCCTTCGCATAAGGCTTGGTGTAGTACGGCAGCCACATCGGTACTCGCAGTCCGTCAGGAGTCAGCAGCAATGCGAACACGAAACAGTGGCAACTCTTTCGTTGATACTTGTACTTGGTGTAGCGGCGATTCTTGGCTGGTCGTCGCTTGGAGTTACCGGTGCTGAAGGTGTTTTCGATGGTCTGGCCGGCAGTGGCGACGAGCGTTGAATCGAGCAGCAGGAGATAGCGGCCGTTCCAATCCTGATCACGAAGCATCTTCAGTGTGATCGCCGCGAGCAAATCGGCGATAGCCTGCCGGTACCGTTTAAGGAAGCGTCCGGGGTGTGCCCGATGCCGCGGTTTTCCCTCGATGGCGGAGACAGCAGACATGCACGAGTTTCGACCGTGCCGCGTAAGAATAGCGATCAAGAATCGCAGCAGCATGCTTCGAAAGTGAGCAGAAACCTGCGTGTTCGGCAGAAACGACTTGATTGCGGGGAGGGAATCTTCCATGATTGCCATCGGTGAGCTCCTGGGCTTTGTTTGTGTGGTAACTCACAAACTCAGGATGTCTCACCTCTTTCTGCAATACCAATTCTCGCTAGCAACCCCATCAACGCGCAACATCAAAACTCGCGCTTCGTGCGAGTATGGTCGCCTTTCGCTCCGCGAAAGTGCGTGCACCGATCTTAACTTTCCGTCCGCACTTTCGCGGAGCGAAAGGCGACCAAGCCTCCGGCGCGCGGCCCGATGGGCACGCGGTTAAACGAATTTGGTATGGGCGAATGGCGACGGCTTGGTAATCTTAATAGGCTTCGGGTTGTCGCCAGGCGACCAACAGCGTCTTGAACAGGATGCGGATATCGAGCCACAACGACCAGTCGCGGATGTAGCGATGGTCGAAGTCGACGCGGCGTTGCATCTTGTCCAGCGTGTCGGTCTCACCGCGACAGCCTTCGACTTGGGCCAAGCCGGTGATTCCCGGTTTGATCTTATGTCGCAGCATGTAGCCGCGAATCTGGCCGCGATAATGTTCGTTGTGAGCCGACGCGTGAGGGCGTGGGCCGACCAGCGACATCGAGCCTTCGAGGACGTTGAACAATTGAGGCAGTTCGTCCAGCGAAGTCTTGCGGAGGATCGCTCCCAGCGGCGTGATCCGAGCGTCTCCCTTGGTCGCTTGGCGAACGACCGAGCCATTGTCGCAGGTCGTCATCGAGCGGAACTTCCAAACCAGGATCTCGCGGCCATCGACGCCATAACGTCGTTGCCGGAAGAAGACTGGACCGGGGGAGGTCAGTTTGATCGCAGCGGCGATCATCAACATCGGGATCGCCGCGGCGACAAGCGCCGAGATCGTGACAGCGATATCGACCAGTCGTTTCGAGACGCCATCGACGCCGTACAGCGGCGATTCGAACACGCTGACCGCAGGGATTCCGCCCATGTTGGTCCATTGCGAGTGCATCAGTTCGAAGACGAAGAAGTCGGGAACGATGTAGACCGACGCGGTCGAATCACTCAGTTTTTCCAGGATGAATTTGATCCGCTCCTCCGCCCGCATCGGCAGCGAGATCATCACGATATCGAATTCATTGTTCTGAGCCGCGACGATCAGGTCGTCGATCTTGCCGAGCAATTGCGGATCGTTGGGCCCAAGTTCCGAACGACGCTCGCGCTCGCGATCGTCATAAAACCCGGTCAACTGAAAACCGAGACCGGGCGATTGTTCGATGTTCCGCGAAACCTGCAGGCCGAGGTCGTTTAAGCCGGCGATGGCAACCCGCCGCGTACCGATTCCTTGTTTCAAAAGCATCCGTTGGCCAACCCTCCAAATCATCCGGATCAGGCAGATCATGACCGGTGCTATAATGCACCAACCGAGAACCACCGAACGAGCGAAATGTTGTCCGTAGCGAGCGAAGAACGCCAACCCGGCGATCACCGCCATGGTCAGCACCCACGTCGTCGTCACGCGAACTACTTCTTGATTTGCCGTCATGTCCAGGCCCGCGCGATACAGACCGGTGACGTGTCCCAGCAACAGGAAGGCCAGGATCGCTGTCAGTCCGGCGACGATCGCTTGGTTGTCGAACCAACCGGGCGAGAGTCCTTTGACGATGGCCAGCGTGCCGATGATGGCGGCGCCGTCGATCAACAACCTCAAAAACTCGATGGATCGTTGTCGCGGGCGAATGGGAGTAATCGATTGCATGGATCGGTTCGGTCGTGACAGGAGGTTTGCAAAGCGTCGCCGACCACTCACACGACGGTGGGCAGCGAGACACGAAACTCTAGGTCAAAACTGAGGCCGAACCAAGAAAAACTCAGTTGACGCGATGCGGTTCCAACGCCTGGGTCGTCGCGTTGGGTCCCCCGCTGTCAGCTGGTTCGATTTTCGCCGAAGGGAGTGCTGTGCAGTCCCCGGAATTAGCGAGGCGACTTGGGATACAAAACGTTCTCGAGATTGGCTGGCATGACGCGACGCGGTTCCAATCCCGCCGAGACAAACAATCGGCTGACACCCGTCATCAAACGGTGCCATTGGTCCAGAAGGATTGGTACTTCGAACTCGCCAGCGTCGCTGCGGCCGAGCCCACATTCGCTGACTCGCACGGTCGAGCTCAAGTGCAGCAACGCTTCGAGGCTCAGGTGGTCGCGACGGTCTTGTTCGCTGAGATCCGCGTCGTCGTAGATCCAAGCGTGAGCTGCCATGGCTTCGTCCATCAATCGCATCGCAGCGAATTCCGCGGTTGGAGCCGAGATGATGAGAGTTTGAGATCCGCAGCTTACGTAGAACTTTGCCATCGCAGTGTCATCCTTGAAAGGTGGATTGGATGTTGCCATCCGGTCGAATAGGAGAGTCGTTTGCCGAAGTGAACTGTTTCGTTCCCCTCGACACCACTAATCATCGCGACCGGTAGGGACAACTTAGGTCACGCAGCGGAAAGGACTGGAAATTTACTGCTCGGTGGCTGCGAGAGTCGCCAATAAGTCTCTGCGGCGGGGTGACAAGTAGCCTGCCCCCCCCGGATGTTCCCCAGCGGAAATTGTTAGCTAGCTCACGTTCGCCGTGGTGGTCGCGATAACCCGGCCCGCGGTCCGTTTTTTCTGCGTTTGACCTTCTGTTTAGCGTTGCTATGGCCATGTTCTCGGTTCAATCTATGGGTAAACTCACAGCAGCTAGTGCCCAGCCCAACAGTTCGGGTTTACCGTCAGAATAGGAACACTCGTTATTTCGTCCGAAATCTCCGCCAGTTCTTCGATCGAGTCTCCCGAATCGGAAGCGACGACGCCCGATGGGAACATTCTTTCGAAGCGGCGTATTCGCTCGCTCGCCAGCGCGATCGCCGCAGCGTTTGGAACCTTTGGATTCTTCGCGATCCAAGGGATCCTGCTCGCGCGCCTGCTGGGGCCCGAGGGACGCGGAGCCTACGCGACGATCGTCGCCTACCCTCAGATGTTTTTGTACATGGGGTTGTTGGGATCGGCAGATATCTTCGCCCGCTTGGCAGCCAAGTTGCCAGCGTCAGCCGGCGACTCCGCGGCCAGGCGTGCTGCGATGCGTTACGGTCTCACGACGGGAATCGTCACCGCGGCGGTCTGCGTCCTGTTGGCCTGGTTCGCGTTGCCCGTCGACAAACGCTACCTCGCTCCGTTGGCTTCGTTAGTCGCACTGACTTTGCCGCTGCAGCACATCCGCTTGGCGGTTCAAGGCGTCGATCATGGCCGCGGCTACTTCTACCGCCTCAGTTCGCTGCGAGCCGCCGCGGCCGCATTTTTTCCGCTGCTTCTTTTGGGCATGTGGCTGGCCGGATGGAGCGAATTACGCGACGTGACCTGGGCTTTTGTCGGCTCCTGCGTCGCCGGCCTGTTATTGTGCCAAGTCGGAATGCGAGGCAGTTGGTTCGGGCCGCCACAACAATCGGTGCTCGAATCGCTGAGCGAAAATCGCGGGCTGGCGATTTCGCAGATAGCCGCCGAACTGCTGGATCGGGCCGACCTGTTCCTGATTCTGTTTCTCGGAACGCTGACCGACCAAGGCTTCTACACCAGCGCGATCCCGATCGCTAGCACGATGATTATCGTCCCCAATGCGTTGGCGTTGTTTTCGTTCCGGCATGGTGCCGATCCCAATACTCCGTTGACTGCGGCGGGAGTGACCCGTTTTATCGCGTTAATGTTTGCGGGGCAGATCGCGACCGGATGCCTGTTGGCGATCGTGATCCCCTACGCCGTGCCGATCCTTTACACACAAGCGTTTACCGGCACCGTGATGTTCGCCTGGTACCTGTTGCCTTCGGGCGGCCTGCGAGGAATGCTGATGACAGCCGATGGGTACCTTCGCGGCCGCGGAATGCCCACGCCAGGAATCATCGGGCGGATCGTGGCGCTGATGATTCTGATCGGACTGACGTTTGCATTGCAACCACGGATGGGAATCTGGAGCATCCCCGTGGCGCTTGCCGCCGGGCAATTCGTCTGCTTGGTGATCGTCTTCTTCGCGATGTATCGCCAAACGCAAGCGAATTCACAGAACAAGGTCTAGGGAGAACGTGCAGGTGCAACGCACAGGAAAGACGTTTCGATCATGAATACGGAATTGCAATCGCATCCGAAACCAACGCACTGCGACGCTCCGGTCGTCGATGCGCGCGTGGTTTTGTTGACGCATTACATTCCGATCTATCAGCTGCCGATCTATCAAGAGCTGTCCCGGCAGATCCGCGACTTCCACGTGCTGTTGTCGACCGATGTCGAACCGAACCGGCACTTCCAGCCGCGTTGGGAAGGGCTGGACGTGACGCTGCAGAAGACGCTTACGCTGCAACGCCATTGGCGACATTCGGCCGGTTTTGACGACACCTTATATGTTCACGTCCCCTACGATACCGGCCGTCAATTACGGCGACTGCAGCCCGACATCGTGCTCAGTCTGGAGCTGGGGTTTCGCTCGTTAGCCAGTTCCCTGCATCGGATCTTGCACCGGCGCAGCAAGCTGATTCTGTGTACGTATATGTCGCAGCATACCGAACAGGGACGGGGGATGATGCGAGCCGCAGCTCGGCGATGGCTGATCGGCCGCGCCGACGCGATCACCTACAACGGCCCCAGTTGCTTCGATGTGCTCAGCGATCTCGGCGCCGATCCCAAACGACTGTTCCACTTTCCTTACGCGGCCAACCCCGACAGCATCTACACCGGCCCGCTGCAGCCCTCCGGTTCGCCAAGCGTCACGCGGATGTTGTACATCGGCCAGATGACGCAGCGGAAAGGAGTGGAGGCGATGGTCCAGCAAGTCGTCCGTTATGCGCAGCAGCACGCGGAACAAACGTTCCAGTTAACGATGGTGGGTGAGGGACCGTTGCGTGAGTCGTTGAGTGCTGTCGCGACGCCGGCGAATTTGGCGATTGAATTCACCGGCAATCTGCCCAGCGAGCAATTGCCGACGCTGATGCCGGCGCACGATCTCTTGATCTTTCCGACGCTAGCCGACGAGTGGGGCTTGGTCGTCAATGAAGCTTTGCATTCGGGGCTGCCAGTGATCGGCAGCCGCTTGGCGCAGGCGAGCACCACGCTTTTGCAAGACGATCGCAACGGCTGGCTTTACGATCCTCGAGACGACAACGGTTTGGCTGGCTGTTTGGACCGCTGGCTCGCTTGCGACGTGGCGGCTCGCGCGTCGATGGCCGGAGGCTGCCGCGATTCGGTTCGCGATCGAACTCCCGCGTTTGCGGCCTCCGGTTTGATCGACGCCTGCCAATTTGTAATGGGCCATTCAACAAACGATCGATGCGATGATTGATTCGGGAAAACACAGTGTGATCGGCGTCAATGTCGATGCGGTCGACTATGAAGCCGCCGTTGCCAAGATCATGCATGCAGCGATCGAGCGGCAATCGATGTCGGTCACGGCATTGGCGGTGCATGGCGTGATGACCGGCTATTTGGATCGCGAGCAGAACTATCGGCTGAATCGATTCGATTTGGTCTGCCCCGATGGGCAACCGGTCCGTTGGGCGCTGAACCTGTTGCACGGCTGTGGGCTCAGCGACCGCGTCTACGGGCCCGAATTGACGCTGCGGTTGTGCCAGGCGTGCGTCGAACAACAGCAATCGATTTTCCTGTTCGGCGGGACCGACGAGATGAATGCGGTTTTGATCGACAAGCTGGCCGAGAAGTTTCCCGGACTGAAAGTCGCTGGCGCACGAGCCTCTCGTTTTCGGACGCTCTCTCCGGAGGAGTGTTCCGAACTGGCCGACGAGATCAACGCCAGCGGTGCCAGTTTGTGTTTCGTCGGGATCGGATGCCCACGGCAGGAAACGTTTGCGTTTGAAATGCGCGATCGGATCTCGATGCCACTGATCGCAGTGGGGGCTGCGTTTGCGTTTCATGCCAACCTGCTGCCGCAGGCACCTCCTTGGATGCAACGCGCCGGGCTGGAGTGGCTGTTTCGTCTCGTCAAAGAGCCGACGCGACTGTGGCGTCGCTATCTGTACCTCAATCCGCTGTACCTAAGCTTGTTGGCCTTGCAACGGCTGGGTATCTTCAAAGGCCGTACCGACGACGGCACTCCGCCCCAGCAAGAGGTTTTGTTTGGGTGAACGGCCCGCGATCGTTTAACCGCGGTGGCAACGCCCCGCGCGTTTCGGTCGGCTGAAACCTCGATTCCAACGCGCGGCCCGTTGGGCACGCGGTTAAACCCAATATTACTAGCACGAAGCGCAAGCGAGTGAAATCGTGAACGAGATCGTTTAACCGCGGTGGCAACGCCCCGCGCGTTTCGGTCGGCTGAAACCTCGACTCCAACGCGCGGCCCGTTGGGCACGCGGATAAACTAAGCTGTCACGTGGTGCCGCAAAAAACTAAACCATCCTTTTAAAAGATCGATCCCTTCGATCGTGTTCCGCAGCGATTGCGTCGCTGTATGGCGAGACGTTGGGCCGACATCAATATGCCCAATAAAACCGCTACTCGATTGATCGAAGCTGCCGCGAACCTGGCCGATGAAGTCGACCGATTGTTGTTCGCCGAACCGGTGACGCACGTCTACAACCCGCTGCGGTATGCCGCCGCGGCGCATCGGATGTATCTGTCGCGATACGCCAAACCGACCTGCAAGGTTCTGCTGTTGGGAATGAATCCCGGGCCGTGGGGGATGTCGCAGACCGGCGTTCCGTTTGGCGAGATCGATGCGGTGCGGAACTGGATGAAGATCGAAACCGAAGTCGAAAAGCCCGATCCCGAACATCCGAAGCGGCCGATCGAAGGGTTCGCTTGCCAACGCAGCGAGGTCTCCGGACGTCGCCTGTGGGGACTGTTTGCCGAACGTTTTCCCGATCCCAAAGATTTTTTCAAGACGCACTTTGTGGCCAACTATTGCCCGCTGGTCTTCATGGAAGCGTCGGCTCGGAACGTGACTCCCGACAAGTTATCCAAAGCCGAACGGGGCGCGTTGGAACAGGTCTGCGACGCGCATTTGGCTGAAGTGATCGAGGCTCTCGATCCGACTTGGGTTGTGGGAGTCGGTGCGTTTGCTGAAAAATGTGCCGGCCGCGTGCTGACGGGAGATCGCAAATTGGCGAAAATCTTACACCCCAGCCCCGCCAGCCCTGCTGCCAACCGAGGCTGGGCCGAAGCGGCGACCAAGCAACTCGAAGACCTCCAGATTTGGTGAAGCGATGATTTCTATGACCGAAGATTTTTGTTCGCTGCCGCTGCCGCAGGAACTCGTCGACGCAATCGCTGGGTCGCAATTGCCAGGCCTGGGCGACGGCCCCGCCAATCCGGCGATCGTCGATTGGATCAGCGGCAATCGGCTGCAGGATTCTCAAGGAAAACCGCACGACCGCGACGCGGCCGCCTGCTGCGACAGCGGTTTGTGGTTGCTGGCGGGCGATCTCGACCGATCGCACTCGATCAGCCAGGATATCCACACCGCCGACGGCAGCTTTTGGCATGGCATCATGCATCGCCGCGAGCACGACTTTGGCAACGCAAAATATTGGTTCCGCAATGTCGGAACCCATCCAGCGTTCGAGACCTTGGCCGAGGCCGCAGCGCCGTTGATGACCGATCAGACCGCGTCTCTGATCGCCGACGACCGCTGGGATCCCTACGCGATGGTCGACCTGTGCCAGCAAGCGGTTCGCAGCGGCGGCGATTTGCAGTCGCAGTGTCAACAGCTGGCTTGGCTGGAGTGGCAGGTGCTGTTCGCAGCCAATTTCCGCTACGCTTTTATGGACTAATCCGCAGCGCGCAAGCGGCTTGTCGGTTTAGTCACAACGAGCTTCATTGCATTAGCCGTTTGGGCGTTAGCCCCGGTTTAGTGGCAGCGGAACCGGGGCTAACGCCCAATCGGCTGATTAAACCGACAAGCTGCAAGCCCCTTTTTTCCGCCTCCAACCAAGCAACCGATCATGAGTCAGCGACCACGCAAGACGCCCGAACAACTCCGCAGCTACCGCTACTTCGGCCCCGACGACCTGCGTTCCTTCGGGCATCGGTCGCGTCAGAAGCAAGCCGGGTTTGCAACCGAGGAGTTTAAAGACAAGCCGGTTATCGGGATCTTGAACACCTGGAACGATCTGATTTCGTGCCACGCCCACTTCCGCCAGCGGGCCGAAGACGTCAAGCGAGGCGTTTGGCAGGCGGGTGGATTTCCCGTCGAGATTCCCGTGATGGGACTCAGCGAAACATTCATGAAGCCGACCTCGATGTACTATCGCAATCTGTTGGCGATGGAGACCGAAGAGACGCTGCGGACCTATCCGTTGGACGCAGTGATCTTGATGGGAGGCTGCGACAAGACGACGCCGGCGATGTTGATGGGAGCTCGCAGCGTCGATATCCCCAGCATCTTCATGCCGGGCGGGCCGATGTCGCGGACCAGTTGGCGCGGCGAACCGCTGGGGAGCGGTAGCGACGTTTGGAAGTATTGGGATCAACGCGGCGCGGGGCGTCTGTCGTGCGAAGCCTGGTGCGAATTGGAAGACCACATCGCCGCATCGCCCGGCCACTGCATGACGATGGGAACCGCATCGACGATGACGGCGATCGCCGAAACGATGGGGCTGTGTCTGCCCGGATCCTCGTCGGTTCCCGCGACGCATTCGTCTCACTCGCGGATGGCATCGGCCACCGGATCCCGCGCCGTCGAACTCGCTTGGTTGGACATCAAGCCGTCGGAGTTCATGACCCCCGAATCGTTCGACAATGCGATCACCGCGTTGATGGCGATCGGCGGATCGACCAACGCGATCGTTCACTTGATGGCTTTGGCCGGACGAGCCGAGGTGCCGTTGACGCTGGAACGCTTCGACGAGATCTCGCAGAAGACGCCTGTCGTCGGCAACTTGCGTCCGGCTGGAAAATACGTGATGGCCGATCTGTTTGATGCTGGCGGGCTGCAAGGGCTGCTGCATCGGATCGGCGACCTGTTGAATCTCGATTGCCCCAATGTCGCCGGGACGACGCTGGGGGAAGCGATCGAAGGCGCGGAGGTGTACGACGAGGATGTGATTCGTCCGCGCTCGAATCCGCTGAGCGAATCGAGCAGCCTAGCCGTGCTGCGCGGCAACTTGGCTCCCGACGGTTGCGTGATCAAACCGCCAGCGGCTGAGAAACATTTGTTGCAGCATCGCGGGCCGGCAGCCGTCTTCAAGAACTACCCCGATCTGAAGGCTCGGATTCATGATCCCGCCTTGGGACTGACCGCAAACCATGTGATCGTCTTGCAAAACGCAGGTCCCTTGGGCGCTCCGGGGATTCCCGAATGGGGCATGCTGCCGATTCCAAAATATCTGCTGGAACAGGGCGTGACCGATATGGTCCGGATCTCCGACGCGCGGATGAGCGGCACCAGTTACGGCGCGTGCGTGCTGCACGTGGCACCGGAATCGTTTGTCGGCGGACCGCTAGCGTTTGTCCAAGATGGCGACATGATTCGTTTGGATGTCGCCGGGCGGCAGATCGAACTAGAGATCAGCGACGAGGAACTCGCCAGCCGCCGCAGCGGTTGGACGCAGCCGGAGAACAAGTTCACTCGCGGTTACGGCAAGCTGTACTTCGAACAGACGACGCAGGCCGATCTCGGCTGCGACTTCCGCTTCTTGCACGCCGATGGCAGCCAAGATCCAGATCCCGAGATCTATTAGGTTTAGATTGAATGACAATTACCCGCAGTTGTTCGCAGTGGCGATGGCTTTGAGGTCGTCGGAAGCAAACGAACCTCGCGATCGCCCCGCGACAGCTTTGGCAATCATTCCTCAGGGGCTTCATTGGGTTTGACCGAAAGTGACTCACTCTCCGCAGAAGCAAATCACCTGGTCCTAAGCCAGATGAGCTTCCGACAACGGAGTGCCGCGACCGATGGCTGTCGCTGCCTTTCGTTTTAAAACGCGTTCCAGGTGTTTGGGGGCCAAACCGTATCCGGGACGAATCGAGCGTACGTTCTGCCTCGTGAACGGTTCTCCGGGGGCTACGTCGTTGACGACGAACAGCGACCGTCTAAAGACCTTGCTGGACTGTTCCTTGTCGGTGAGTTGATAGTTGACGGTTCCAATCGCCTTTTCCGTCGTCCTCACCGAATCGACGAGCTGGCGGAATTCCGCAGGCTCTAGCGAAAACGCGCTGTCGGGCCCCGGTTGTGATCGTGACAAGGTGACATGCTTTTCGATAATGCATGCCCCAAGCGAAACAGCAGCCACGGGAACGGAGATTCCCAGCGTATGATCCGACAACCCTGTTGGTACATCAAAGGCTTCCGCCAAGTGCGGAATGGTGCGCAGGTTCATCGATTCGGGAGGCGAAGGGTAGGCACTTGTGCACTTCAACAAGGCTAACGGCACCCCCGCCTGTTTCACGACGTCAACCGCTTCGGCGATTTCGGCAAGGGTCCCCATTCCGGTCGACATGATGATCGGACGCCCCTTCGACGCGACGTATTGAATCAGGGGCAGGTCGATCAGTTCGAAGGAAGCGATCTTGTAGCAAGGCGGGTCGAGTGTTTCCAAAAAATCCACAGACGTCTTGTCAAATGGTGTGGAAAAACAATCCATCCCCAGATCACGGGCAAGCTGAAACAGTGCGGAATGCCACTCCCACGGCGTATGCGCTTCCTGATACAGATCGTGCAGGGTCCGACCCTGCCAAAGCGTTCCTTCGCCCACGCGAAACTCGGGCCGGTCCGAGTCGATTGTAAGCGTATCGGCGGTGTAGGTTTGCAGTTTCACGGCATCCGCCCCGGCATCCTTCATTGCCCGAACGACGTCCAGGGCCTGATCCAAGCTTCCTCCGTGATTGGCTGAAAGTTCGGCAATTAGATAAGTTGATAAGCCGGGAGCGATGTCGCGGGAATTAAGTGTAAATTGCTTCATTTTATGATTGTGTTGTGAGGTCACGATAATAGGTACGCCATCGTCCATCGTCTTGAATCAGTCGAAAGCCGGCGGCTTCTGCAATCTTTTGTGATCCCGTATTGTCGCTGCGAGTTACGGCTTTGATCGGCGACTTGACGGCGCCAACGGCAGCCATCACCATGCGTTTTCCGAGGCCCTTGCCCCGAGCCTCGGGGGCGACCGTCCATGAAATCTCAGAGACCTCGTCGAGGTCCAGTCTTACCGTTCCGATCGGCCTGCAGTCGATCTCCGCGATCAGCAGCATTCGTTTGTCGCTGCCAAGCGAATGCTGCATCCACTTTTGATGCGACTCATGATCCACAGCCGCCGTGTTGCGACTTGCATTGCGGGTCGCCGGATGGTTTCTCCATTGCATCAGCAAATGCAGATCATCCATCGTGGCATCGCGTAAAACGATCTGGTCGGTTGTCGGTGGAGGCATTTGCCAGCTAGTTGTTTAGGGAATCACGATGGATACAAATTCATTGGCTTGTTGTGTTTCAGTAGACGATCGACACACCGCCAGGCCCCCTTGCCGTCGACGAGCTTCAGCGCCTCAGCTCGCGCGACTTGCAACTTGGCCGGATTGTTCAACATTGCGTTGACCGCAGCCTTGACGTCGCTGGGCTCCACATCAGCGGCAGGCCCCAAGTTGACCGCGATCTGTTTGCGCTGCAACGCGGCGGCGATTTCGATCTGATTGTCCGCTATCACCAGAACAATTCTTGGCAGTCCATAATAACACATCTCCCAATTCGAACTGCCTCCTGCTGCGATTGCCAAGTCGGCCCAACGATACTGGTGCGACATCGCGGCAACATCTTGCAGGATTTCGATCCTTGCGTCACCGCCAATCGCTTGCTTAAGCGAGTCGACGTGCGAATTCATCGCGCCGACGATCACCCGGACCGACAAATCGCTGTCGCTGTCCGAACGGAGTGCTTTGATGATTGCCGACGTGACATTATCCGGGTCGGAGCCCCCCAAGGTTACCAGGATCCGCTTCCCTGTCGGCTCGTCCCGCACCGTGTCGAACGCATCGACCAGCTCGCGTCTCAATAACGCATACGAAGTTCCCAGTAGCAGTTGGGTCTGGGGCGAGAGATTGGGATACCGCGATTCCGCAACGTCCGCGTTTTGATTGAGCACAAAATCGGTGCTGTAATGTGCCAGGTGAGAACAATCGTCTATCGCCAGCGTCGAATGCTTTGAACGACCAATCGCAGCGTGGTAATCTGCGCCGTACGTATAGCCGTCAAGGACGATGGCAGCGGCCCGCATCCTGTCCGCGACGGCAAGCAGTCTACGGGCATCTTCGCTGCTGCCGGGAGGGTCTGTCACGGAGATCAGACGAAATCCTTCCGCGGCGATTCTCGACTTCAATGCATCGGGCAGCTCCGAGCTCGCAAACGTAACCTCCCCGCCTCGGTCCTGCCAGGCTTGAGCAATTGCCAGGGATCGCATGACGTGTCCGGCCCCGATCGTTCTGGAGGCATCGGATCTAATGATCAGTTGAGGGAGGGCCATGGGATTCTTGCGCCAGAAGCTCGAACATTAGCTCGGCACGCCGCCAATCTTCCGCAGTGTCAATATCTTGCACCCGGTGCCGAGGAATCGGAATACCAACTAATGATGCTGAAAGAATTCCGCCCGCCAGTCGTCGCCACGTCGGTTCGGCTGCCCAGTAGAACTGTCCCGCATCGTGCCACGCTTCGGGAAGGTCCTGCGAGCGGGTTGCTTGGTGCTCCGGGTAGAGCATTGCATGCAAGCCATTTTGCTGCAACGCCAAGGACCGGAAAATCGAGTAGGGAAACGTCGTCACGGGGAGTGCAAAGTCTGCAGCCGGGGTTCGTTTGAGAGTCTCCAGTCCACGTCGGATGTCTTCTGGAGAGACAAAAGGCGCGGTCGCGTAGATGCAACAAGCATATCCCACAGGGTCTGCTGTGGAGGTCAATTGAGCGATCGCGTGTTGCACTACGGGAGTCGTCGTTGCAAATTCGTCTGCCAATTCAGGCGGACGGACGAACGGGACTTCCGCTCCGCAGCGGATTGCGGCGTCAGCAATTTTTTCGCTGTCTGTCGAAACGATCACGCGGTCAAAGACGCCCGCCTGTTGCGCCGCTTCGATCGAATATTCGATCATCGGACGTCCGCAGAACGGACGAATATTCTTATCCGGAATGCGTTTGCTTCCGCCTCGCGCGGGGATCACGGCCAAGATCATGCGACCACACTCAAGCGAGTAACGCAACCGATCACATGCTGGACGTCTTGATCACTCATGGCCGGATAAAGCGGCAGGCTCAGGGCACGTTGGTAAAACCGCTCAGCGACCGGACATTTGCCGACCCGATAGTCGAACATCTTGCGATACCAAGGCTGTAAATGAACTGGAATGTAGAGCACCTGGGTTCCGACACCCTGCTCATGCAATCGCCTCATGAATTCGGTGCGGGTGGTTGTCAATGCGTCAAAGTCGATCTGAAGTGTATATAAATGCCAGGAGGTCAGCGATGCATCCGCAGGGTTCCGCAAGCGGGGTGTTTGGATTGTTTGGATATCAGAAAATGCGGCATTGTATTCTGCGACGATCGATCGACGTCGAGATAAAAAAGCCTCCAGACGCTCAATTTGGCTTAACCCCAGCGCACACTGCAGGTCGGTGATTCGGTAATTATAGCCAAGATGCTGCATCTCGTAATACCACGGTCCGCGCTCCTCGAACGAGGGATCGCCAAGGCCATCAAAATTTTCACTCGATCGGACCATGCCGTGTGTCCGCAACGCCCGCGCCCGCGCCGCATACTGATCATTGTTGGTAACCAGCATCCCGCCTTCGCCGGTGGTCATTGTTTTCACCGGGTGAAAGCTGAACGTTGTCAGATCCGCCCAGGGGTGGCCGCCGATCTTCCATGTTTTCTCTTCATGCTGGAATTGCCCCGCCACGGCATGACATGCGTCCTCGATAACGACCGCACCGTTGGTTCGCGCCACGGCGGCGAGTGCCGGCATGTCAGCCGCTTGGCCCGCATAGTCCACGGCCACCACCGCTTTGGTGTCATCCTTCCAGTTCTGCCGCAAAGCATCCGGACATAGATTGTAGGAAACCGGATCGATGTCGACGAAATCGGGGACGGCGCCGGCAAACGCTGCCGCGTTTGCTGATGCAAGAAACGTGTTCGGGCTTGTGACGACTCGGTCCCCCGGCCGGACTTCTGCCACCAGCATCGCCAGATGCAAGGCAGCCGTTGCGTTGCAGACGGCGATCGCATGCTTTGCCCCGACAGCTTCCGAAAAACGCCGTTCAAACTCCGCGACACGCGGCCCAGTTGTCAAGAAATCCGAACGCAGGGCGTCCACGACGGCCTGGATGTCCGCTTCATCGATCGATTGTTTTCCGTAAGGAATCACAGTGATTCTTTGCCACAGGAGAGGGAGGGGGACACACGACGTCGCGATTCAACAATCCAAAATCCAACGCACCTAAGCCCGGTGGTTGGGATCCACATGCAGCTTGATCAGATCGCGAATCTGGGCGACGGTCAGCCAGTCGTCGTTGTGTTCGCTGCTGTAGCGAAAATCGTGAGGCACCGGGGTCCCTTTGTGATACTCAGCAAACTTCTGGCTCATTTCGTTCTGGTTGGTTTGGTGCATCATCGGGATGATGACAAAATAGCGATCGTTTTCAATCGTGTTTTGACTATCGCTCGCTGTCACCATTTCTTCGTGTAACTTCTCGCCCGCACGGATGCCAACGATCGGTTTTTCACATTCCGGACCAATCGCTTCGGCAACGTCCATAATCCGATACGAGGGGATCTTGGGAACGATAATCTCTCCGCCCAAGTTGTTTTCCAGTGAATACAACACCATCGCTACGCCTTCGTCCAACGAGATGTTAAACCGTGTCATGCGTGGGTCGGTAATCGGCAACACGCCGGACGAGCGGCGGTTCAAAAAAAATGGAATCACGCTGCCACGGCTGCCCATAACGTTACCATAGCGAACGACCGAGAACTTTATGTCCCGACGCCCCCGCAGGTTGTTTGCCGCAATGAACAGCTTGTCACTGCAAAGCTTCGTCGCACCATAAAGATTAATTGGTGCGGCGGCTTTGTCGGTTGACAATGCGACGACTCGATTAATGCCTGAATCCAGAGCCGCCTCGATGACATTCTGAGCACCCAACACGTTCGTTCGTATGGCTTCAAAGGGGTTGTACTCTGCAGCGGGAACCTGCTTCAACGCCGCAGCATGAACGATCGTGTCGACCCCCTCCATCGCACGCTTAAGCCTGCCGGCATCGCGCACGTCTCCAATAAAGAAGCGAATCGCGGGATACTTGTCAGCCGGAAACTGTTGCGCCATTTCGAATTGCTTGAGTTCATCTCGCGAGTAGACCACGACCCTTGGAATGGCCGGATACTCTTCAAACAAACGCTGGATAAAACGTTTGCCGAATGACCCCGTGCCACCGGTGACGAGGATCCGCGAATCGTTCAAGCTACTTGCCATGCCTCAATTTCCTTCGATATGGTGTTAATGTGGCCAGCGGCCCGAAACGAACTGGTAACGTTCCTGTGTCCAGCGGACTTCGTATCTGCGCGGCACACACACCCTGCACGCGATCTCCGAAGCGAATAAAACTCGGTTGCCGTTTGCGTGGTGGGCTTCCTGGCCGTAGGTCTGCTAAGTACGTAGTCGCAGACCGCTACGACAAAGTCCTTCCCCCAGCCCCCCTTGCCAATGAACAACACGTCCGTTTCCAACAATGCCGACTGCGATAGGGTTATCAGGGCTTGCTCGCGACTTAAAAAATCTGGATTCAGGTCCTAATGCATCTAACACTCTGGACTTGTTGGGACGCGAAACACTCGGTCCGAACTGCTACGTCTGGCTGCACTTCTAATTTCAGCTGCGCAGGCCGCCTTGGTTGGAACTAGCGCCGATACCAAGCATGATAAACGACTCTTGACTTTATCCGCAATACAGATATCGGGTCACCCTTGTGTGAGTTCATGCGGGTCGAACATTCGCGGTGTCCGGGAAGCAAACAGTGGCCCCGGCAGCTTGGCCGGCTAATTTTGTCGCCCCCGTTTCGCTGCGTCTGTGCATCGGCGTGTTGCATCGGCTGGCTAATCCGAAATTCACGCTCTTGCGGCGATGCCGTGTTATCGCCATCCTGGTGCAGCGAGCCGCCCGTCCCCGCCCGGGGCCTTGCTTGCCGCCTCCAGTGCCCGCTGGGGATCGACGCGGGGCGCTCGTCCGCAGCGAGCGGTACAAGGCGTCGGCCGTGGCCCCGACCCTGGTGATGCTTCCAGCAGAAGCCCAAAAGGATGACGTTGCCACGCCACCGCCATCCGAGGTATACATGACACATAGCACACCCATCTTGAGTGCCAAGGGCAATGACTTCAGGTAGGAGACGCAGGAACACTTGAAGATCGATAACCGAATTCAACGCAGACACTTAACCATAGAAGAGTCGTTATGGATAGCAGCCAGCAGAATGATTCTGGGCACCCCAGTTCAATGCTCTCACCGACCTCTTCGGTCAATGATCGCAAGCCGGGCTCGCGGGTATTAATTCAATTGCCGTCTCCCTACCAACGGCGTGTGTTTCTATTGGTTTTGGCTTACGCAAAACAGTTACAAAAAGTCGGGCAACAGCCAACGCTAGCATATTGTGGGGTCACCGGCGGCGCCTGCTCGGCCAACCTGGTCGGTAACCCCCTGGTCTGCATAGCATGCCAGAAAAGCACTCGAGAGTCGACCTCCGATACCGGCCTGCCTCTTGTGAAGCTAAACGCCCCCCCCTCGCATGCGACAAAGAGCCGTCTAAGTCACTCCGAGCGCAAAGAAATTGCGGAGGGTGTGCAAAGCACTTTGATCTCGTATCTCAGGGTCCTGAAACGCGACCTAAACAAAATTGGCATCGTTCGGGCTATCAAACGCAAGCACTACGAAACAGCGGCAACGCTTCTCGAAGCGGCGAATACCGTGATTGAAGAGCAGGGCATCGAGGAAACGGTGGTACCCAACGGGCGATTCGCGTGCCGAAAATCACTGATTATTGCATCGAAGTCAAAGGGGCTTCCTTTTACCACCTTGGACTTTAATATCCTGGGGAGGCCGATGGTGTTTCGGGGGCATACGCCGCACGATCGCGATGCGATCCAAACCCGCGTGCTTAGCAACCCCACCAGCGCCGAAGTTGCAGATCGATATTACAAAGCCCGCGAAAACGCAAACCTAAACCCGTTTGCAGCCAAGCACAACCAGTTCGCCCCTCCCGAGCAAGCCGGTGACCATCAACGTCGCATTTCATTCTTCCTGAGCAGTCAAGACGAATGCGAAGCACTTGGCCCGTTGTGGCGCTCACCATTTAGAGATAACGCGAATGTGATTTTTCAGGCAGCCACCAGATACCCCGAAACCTACTTTTGCGTGCGATTTCATCCCAACCAGGCCACCATTGCAAGTGATGTTTTCAGCGGCTTCGAGCAACTGAACGGGCTTAGCAACGTCAAGATCTACGGCCCCGAGGATGATGTCAACACCTATGACATGATTCGATGGAGCGACGTCATCATCACGTTTGCATCAACGGTAGCAGCCGAAGCCTGCTGGAGACAAAAGCCGGTTATCCAGCTAGGCCCATCATTTACTGACAAGCTTGGCATATCTGAAACACCACAAAGCATCGAGGAATTTCTCGAACTACTGGGCACCGAAATACAGCCCCGCGGATATGACGCTGCATGCAAATATGCGCACTACTCCGTTAAGGATTTCGATGAACTCGAATACCTCGAGTACAACGACGGCAAACTGGCGGCAGTAGGGTTCCGCAGAAAGCTGGCGGGAGTCATTGTCCCACTGGCACAAGTCAACGAACTTTCAAAACGCGGGCTCAAAAAGCTAATCAAGTATCGCTTACAATCCGGTCGCAAAGCCGCGTAGCAAGCACTGGAGCTTATGCATGTGCCAGCAAGTCGCCGCCCCACTAGCCTGCTATTGCTGATTGAGGTGCAGCGGGAGCCCACCCGCACACCGCACAAGATGCCATCACATTTCAACGCCCCGCATGCAGCAGCCCGCTGATGTCGACCACACCCCAGAGAATATCAATGGATATTGAAAACGTATCAATCGACGAAATCACCCAAAACATCCAAACCCAAACTTCGGTGAGTTCTGAATCGCTGCTGGGGACCGACCGCCAAAACGACCTGGACAAAGGCTGGCATGACACCGACAGGAAAGCAATTCACGAAGACTACTGGGGGAATGTGGTCTACCGAGAAGCCAAGGCACGACTGGACGAGGGCGAGCTGAGCTTTGACGAGTTGTGGGAGCATCTAAATATTCACGAATTCCTGGAAGGTTCCGCCGCCGGGCGAAAAGCTCAAGCGAAGTCCGCTATGCGCGGACTGTTCACAAACACGGCAAGCGAAAACACAGCTGCATCTGGTGCAGCGCTACACCGCAACTGCATCAAATTCATGCACAAGGGGCACGTAGGCGACATCAGCCCGTTTTCAATGTGCTCATTGAAGCGGGACAGGATGCTGACTCTACTCAGCCGCTTTGTCAAGCCAGGCGATGCGATAGTTGACTTAGGTAGCGGTTGGGGTCGGTACTCCACGCTGTTCGCCCACCGCATGCGTGATGTCTCAATATATGCAGGCGAAATTTCCGAGGCTGGCAGAGCAACCACAAAGCTGATAAGCGACCACTATTCGCTTGGTATCGGCAGCTTTGCTTTTAACTACTATGAGTGGAACGGGCTGCTGTCGGTGCTGAAAGAATGTAAGCGGGACAGGGTAGTGCTGTTTTCTAACTTCTCTATCGAGCAAGCAACGTATATTAACCTAGATCTTTATCGCGATGTTTTAGCACTAGGCAAGCAGATCCAGTTTGTGCATATCGAACCTGTCGGCTGGCAAACGTTACCCAGCCAAGACGCATTAAGATTTTCAACCCCGCCAGCCCGGCGGCTTGGCCCTGGCCAAGGTTACAACAAAAACCTGCT
The DNA here is from genome assembly GCF_007751715.1 of Rosistilla oblonga. NCBI lineage: Bacteria > Pseudomonadati > Planctomycetota > Planctomycetia > Pirellulales > Pirellulaceae > Rosistilla > Rosistilla oblonga. The sequence continues at coordinate 2,442,713 of NZ_CP036292.1, forward strand.
AGTGGTCGTCAAGAAGCTGGCGGACACGGACGCAATTAAAGACGTCAACGTGGAGCCAAATTACATTGCCTTCGGCAACATCCGCAACAGCGGGACGCTACTGACGTTTCGATCGAACTAACGTCTGCGCTGCAACCATTTCGGGAGACGCAGGAATGTTGATGCGTCGCGGTGCAACTTGGCAGGACTGTCGGGCGGTATCGCATCGACTCGGCGGGCCAGCGATTCTGAAAAATAGGACCGGCAAAAGGCAGATGTAATCTCCCGCACGGCCGCCGGGCGTATGTGACGCAAATCGTCGGAGCGAAATGCCGTTCCCGACCACATCGCGTACTCATAACTCGGCCAATATGTCACCGCGGGGTAGCGGCATGTCAGCGTGTCGGCACAACTGCGCAGGATCGACTTCGCTCGCATCGTTGCCGTGACAGCGTCGGCGCCCGAAAAGGTACGTGCAACCGGAATCGGCGATACTGTCAAGACGACATGCTTTTCCGGGAAGGCGCTAAAAAGCAGGTCCAACGCGCGCGTCATCACCTGGAGAACTTGATCGTAGGACGCATTGACGAACCGCAACTTGGATTCGTCAACATGAGAGCTGTACTCTGCGAGATGCCCTTCCCACCCCGTGATCTGAAAGGACTCAACCAAGCCGAGCGTCATGACAATTACCTTTGCCTTGTCCAGCCCTTGCTTGATCCGTTCGCTCATACGTTCGCGAATCTCCAGCGCGTCGGCCCTCGAGCTGGCGTAGACGCTGCGTCTGAACGGATCCATGAATGCTGTTTTGCCCTTAAATCTGCATTCCAGAATCGTTTCGGGATCCGATTCCTTGACTCCCAGGGCAAGCTCAATCTCTTGGCAGATAGAAAATGGCGTGAAACACTGGTAATGCGCGCGCTCGTCCCACCTGCCCCAGCTAGGATCTATCTTAAGTTCATCCATCAGCAAGGCTCCGATTCGAGGGTCGATTGCTGGGTGAACCTTCACGCCAACCCTTTCTAGAACCGCGCGGATTTCATTAGCGAAGCAAGAGCCGATCACGTATACCTGATCTGCTGCGGTGAGGCTAGCGTATCGGGGTACCGTAATCGCAGGCGACTGTACGACACGACGCCACACTTTCTGTCGCTTTGCTGAGGCTTCGCAACCAACCGTAAATTTCAAGCCAGCCAACATCTTGCTGTATTCCCTGTGACGGTGTGTGTGCAGCTACGCTGCTTTCGTGGGGGCTTTGGGACGCTGCTTAAGCAGCCCTGCGATCCGCGACATGAATCCACGCCCCCCCCGGGACGGCGCGCCCGCACGCTCGCGATAATTTTGAAAAACGCGAGGAACCTGCTCGCGCAAGCGTTGGTTCGCGTCAGACAGATCCGAAAACGAGAATGCCGGCACGGGGTTGAAGTACAGCGAGCTAGCGTACTCGAACTGCAGAAGCAGGCGGTGCCCACGAAGCACGCTGGCACCCTTGTGGTAACCTCGGGTGTTGACAATAGCGATCGTCCCCGATTCGCCCGTGATCGCCTGGATCCGGTCGGCCCCAAATGCTTGCTGGATGGCTTCATCCGAAACTCGAGCCGACAGCTTCACGCCGGGTAGCTTGTCTTCGTAATCACGCGCAGAACCTTTCACATAAACATGCGGCCCGTTGTCCTGGCCCACATCCGAGAGATACACAAACACCTTGACAAAGTCAATAAACTCCATGTCTTGGTGAAACCACTGGGCGTTGCGCTTTTGTGTCGCTTCGGAGGTCGCATCGCCCTCCAGCGGGAAGGACCACCAGGCATTGGTTTGAGCGTGTATTGGCGCAGCACCAAGCACCGACTGGGCAATCCCCAGCAGCGTTGGATCGAGCGCCAAGGCTTGCACTGCGCTGCATGTTGCCAAGTCCGCAGTATCGCTTACCCACCATGCCCCATGCAGACCCGATTGCGGCGAAACACCCGATGCTGTTTGCTTAGTGGAGCGATTCCTAAATGTCTTGCGACTCAGTGCCGAATGGATCGCTTCCAGCGATTCATGCGACAGTCGTTGCGGCAGCACAAAAACACCGTCTTCCTCAACAGCGTCCGCAGCGGATCGAACCACGGCTTGGTCTGCTGCACCAAGCACCCCCGTCTGTCCCAACCACTCGATGCGCTCCGGAAACACTCTTGCCAGCAGCGCTGTCAACAATCGACAATCGGCAAACGACAGACTGGCCTTCTGCTCTACGGTCTTCTTGAAATGGCGAGGGTGGAAGTAGCTTTGGTTCCGCTCGGACCGCAGCAGTTGCTTTGCAAAGTACAAAAAGCCCTGATTGCGGCTCAGCGTCTGTAGCTGTTGTTGCCAAGCGTCGGGAAGGGTAAAACTCGGATTCAAGCCCTTCGCTAAATCAACCAGTTCATCCATTGCACAACTCCAACCAATTCGTGAGATCCTCATTACCTGGGGACGCTCCGCGCGAACCCCACGCGAGCGTAAGCAATTTCACCCGGCGGAGCTAGAGCACTTTCGTCCAGCCATACCAGCAAGGCCTCTTGGCCTCAATCTACAATTAGGTTTCAGCCTCAGGCTCTTTCAATTTCGGCTGTCGGTGATGCACAAGAGACTGTTGGCGAACACGGGGTGGGAGAGCGAGCGCCCGGAGTAATTGTCAATTGTTGTGTTTTGAGAAATTGAATTAGGCGGCGATCTCATCCTGCATGATTCCGTCTTTGCAGGAACGCCCTTCGATGACGAGAGTGATCTTTTCGTGGCAGTTCAGGCGTCTCCATTTCTTGGATGCTGATTGGGCGGGCCTGAACATCATCGCCAAGCTTGCTCGCCGGGTTCCACTTCCTTTGGTCTTTCGATGGCGAAGCCGGATCGTCGCGAACGTGGACTCGATCGGGTTGGTCGTTCGGAGGTGACTCCAGTGCTCCGCCGGGAAGTCGTAGAATGCCAGCAGCACGTCGCGGTCCTTCTTTAAGCACGCGCATGCAGGAGCGTATTTCGCACCGTATTTTTCAAGGAAGTGATCGAACGCTTTGTTCGCTTCGGCCTTCGTCTCGGCTTGCCAGATTTCGTGCAGGTCACCCTTCGCCTTGGGCTGCACGCTCTTGGGCATCTTGTTCAAAACGTTGGCCGTCTTATGGACCCAGCAGCGCTGTTCGCGGGTCTCGGGAAACACTTTCCGAATCGCCGCCCAGAAGCCTAACGCACCGTCACCGATGGCGATCTTCGGAGCCATCTTCAGGCCTCGTTGCTTGAGATCGATGAGCAGTTCACTCCAGCTTTGTTCGCTTTCACGGTAGCCATCGAGGACGGCGATCAGTTCCTTTTTGCCATCGGGCGTTGCTGCCATCAGCACCAGCAAGCACTGCTTTTTGTTGGCATCGTCTTCCAGGCGGACCTTCGCGTGAATGCCATCAGCCCAGACGTAAACGTATTGCTTGTCGGATAAATCACGCTTGCTCCAATCGTCGTACTCGCTACACCACTGTTCCTTGAGCCGACAGACGACGTTGGGACTCAGCCCCGCGGCACGCGCGCCCACAAGCGACTGACGGGCTTCCGCGAAATCACCGGTCGAGATCCCTTTGAGGTACAGCCAAGGAATCAATTCTTCGATGGCCTTGGTCTTTCGCAGGTAGCTTGGCAACACGCTGGGCGAAAACGTGACCCGTCGTTTTCGATCGGGGTCATTGTCACGAACTCGCCCCTGGGTGATGGGAATGGATCCAGCACCGGTGAGGATGTCCCGCTCCGGCAAGCTTCCGTTTTTGACGACGAGTCGTCTGCCTCGCTCATCGGTTCGACTGGAATGCATGCCGATGAACGCTTCGACTTCAGCGTCGATCGCAGATTGCAGCATTCGCCTGGCTCCTTCGCGGACAATTTCGTCGAGTGGACTTCGCTGGTCGAACTGAGCCCGAAACGAAACCACTTCGGGATCGATCTGGTTGTCCACTGGCACGTCGGTTCGATCTGTTTTAGTCTGATTCATGGCGTATTCCTTTGCCCACATCGGGCCGTTGGAGGGTGATAGTTCCAACAGGATGCGCCACCTTTTTCATTCACTCAAGAACACGACTTTCGACAATACCTCGCGGACAACAGGAGTGCGAGCTCTAGATTAACCGTCTGACGCGGGCACCCTGCAATCAATGTCGATGCGGCTGAGCCCCTTGCTGTAGGTTGCCTGCCGGTGGTCGGGGATTGCAGCCGCTGGAGCTTGGTTGGTTAGCGGGGATGTCATGTTAACGAATCCGCTCACGGAATAGCGGCTGCGATCGGGGCAACCTGCTTCGCTGCTGCATGGCCGGTTGTTTAGGCGACCGACCTTAGGACCTGGGATGACAACGTGTTTATGTTTCTAGCCAGGATGGGGATGAGCGGAAAGCTGCGGCTTAGTTCGGTTGATTTCATCACCTTGTTTTCCGTCATCAGGTAAGGCAGGTCATCGCCGGCGTGGGTAACGTAATACGCCAGCTTCGCTGCCCCGGTTCGGTCTTTTGGCTCTAGCCGCTGGACGCACATCAGTCCATGCAGTTCGTTTTCATTGGCCGGCGTGTACGCTACATCCAAACTGTCGTAAAACGACGGCCCGATCATAATGACGGGTTTGCCAATCCAACATGCCTCCACGGCGACGGTTGAATTAAATGCGATTACGGTATGGGCAGCATGTAATAGATCGTAGGTGTTTGCTTGGTCCTGTGGATAGTAGATCCTCACGTTGGGCATCTGCTCGAGCGCCTGGTAGGGCCAGGTGATATCGCTGCGAATGCCAGCTTGGTTGGGATGAAAACGAATGCAGAACAAGGTTCTAGGATTGCGCTGACACAGCCGCATCAAGACAAGATGTTCTGAATCGAAGCTCGACTTCCAGGCCTTCCCCAAAGAAGCAAATTCGTCCTGACTGCTTAGGAAGATCGGAACCATCCGATCAAACCCGGTCGTGTCGGGCACCTCGAAGGCTTCGCATTGGTGTTTCGCAAATTGATTGGCGCTGGCTGCATGCTGCCGGTCGGAAAAGAACTTTTCTGCTAGTTGCCAGTCAACTTCTTGCTGCATTACTCGCTTCTGGATGCCTACCCGATCGTGGGCCGTGTGGCCGAGGTGGATGATCGGACGCTTTGCTGCGGTGACTTCCAGCGTATTAAACGGCTTGCCCTGCTGTTTGGCTGCGATGATACCGAACTTGCTGCAGGCGTGGCGGCCATTAAAAACTTCGAACTCATCGATGCCGTGTTTCGTTATCAGGCGTTTCATTTGGACCAGCAGCCGCGTGCTGGTCACATAGTATCGCCGCTTGAGCCAACGCAGCAAGCGATGCGATCGAATGTCTTTGGGCAGCAGACGGAACGATGAAATAAAGGCGCTCAGAACTCCCTCAACAATCTCCTTGCGTTCGCTAATCGACAGTTCTTTCTCCACCTCGATATCGACCTTGTCGGGACATAGTGCCACGACGGGCAAGCCGAATTTTTTTGCAGTTCGTTTGGTTGCGAAATGGCACATCGTGCATACCAGCGGATTGCCCGCTTCGTTGCAAACGCAGACGCCACACTTCGCATTGCAATAGGTAACCGTCACGTCATGCCCCTGGTCTTGCAGTTGCTTGGCGCGTGCAAACCCGACCAACGCGTTCTTTCTCCATAGCGGGTAGGCTGCATGAACAAAGATTTTTTTCAGCTTCATCTCTAGTCCCAGAAAGACAAACGTTTCGACACAGCCAGAACCTGCTTCCCACCTTCCCGACGTTGTATGGTCAAGCGTGAAACGCCCTTATCTCCGTCAGCCAAACGCAAACGCCCATGCGTATGGGGTGTCGCGATGATCTAGCAAAACCGCGTGCAGAGTGAAAGGGCAATCCAGTCCGCAAGATGTCCCCAAAAGCCAACCAGTGAACACGACTGGGGCCGCTGCCAACAGACCATTTCAAGCAGGTTCAAGCAGGTTCAAGCAGGTTCAAGCAGGTTCAAGCAGGTTCAAGCAGGTTCAAGCAGGTTCAAGCAGGTTCAAGCAGGTTCAAGCAGGTTCAAGCAGGTTCAAGCAGGTTCAAGCAGGTTCAAGCAGGTTCAAGCAGGTTCAAGCAGGTTCAAGCAGGTTCAAGCAGGTTCAGGAAAGTGGTCCTGGGCGTTCGGTTAGAACGCCTTGCTAGCGTACCGGTGCGCCACGCCGAAGGGCTGGCCTTCGCCGAAACTAGAGGGGGCGAGTTGGGGACAGGCTCGGTGCCGGATCGATTGTGCAAGGGCACGTCGGGTTGGGAGAGGTGGCGCGGTCGGTTCGGTTTTGACGTATGGCAAGCTGGTCGGTGGGGCGATCCGCGACTCTCCCCCCCACGAAGTTTTGACCGGCAACGCTACGCAACGTAGGAAATGTCAGATGATTTTGTCGTCGTCCAAGGAATTGTGCTCAACTGGCGCGTTGCGATATTTGCTTGCGGCCACCGTTCCACCTCGATCCACTCAAAATCATTTGGCCCCCTTTCCCCTGCAGCGTGTAAGCGAGACGCCGCTCTTCCATTATAAAGTACTTATGGCTCGTTCGTCACGGATTAAAAAACGATAACAAACCGCAGGCTCTTCGAACGGCGTCACCGGACGACGTTTCAAGGGGAACGCTGGTCGAGCGCCCGCAGCAGAGCCGGCTGCAGCGTCGCCGGCAGAGCGATTGCGCGTTTCAATTTGGGGTCTCTGCCGGCACCAGGGGCCCCGCTGGCAATCGCTCAGTGCAATGCGGCCCCCCGATGTCGAGGGATGGAAGGCGGCAGCCAAATACCCCAAACCTCCCCTCTCTCCACGCCGCAAGAACAGCTGACACGATCTCGCTGAAAAGTCCCCAGGTTTGTATTGCATTAATTTGCGATTTGTCCGACCATTCGTTTGGCTCGCTATAACTCCGAGAATCCATTCATGAGGAATGATCGTCCGGCGTGCGAGATCCGATACAGAATTACAGGCGATCGCTTTTCCCGCATCGCTAGTCCCGCCGGTTGTCCCGACCCGAGCGACTTTGATAGCAATGTCAGAGAGGTTCGAGTCGCGACAATCGATATTGCTCAGTCCTCTCGACCGGAATATTTCGATGGATCGAAATCAACTGCTGTCGCTTTATAAGTCGCTGTTCACGGCCCGCGAAGTTGATCGTGTTGAGCAGGAACTCACCCGCCGCGGCGAGGCCTTCTTTCACGTTTCGGGGGCCGGCCACGAAGCGCCGGCAGTCCTCGCGCGTCATCTGACCAAACACGATTGGTTGCATCTGCATTACCGCGACAAGGCGTTGATGATTGCTCGCGGTGTGACTGCGCGCAAATTCTTCGATGCGTCGCTGTGCAACGACACCTCGCACTCTCGCGGCCGCCAGATGTGCGCCCAGATGAGCGATGCCGACCTGCATATCCTCAGCCTCGGTGGCCCCGTTGGAAACGCCGCTCTGCAAGCGGTAGGCGTTGCTGCGGCGACCAAGGAAAACAAAAACAAACCGGTCACGATCTACTGCATCGGCGACGGATCGACTCAAGAAGGCGAGTTCTTGGAAGGCGTTGCCGAAGCGGTTCGCTTGCAAGTTCCGCTGATGATCGTCATCCAAGACAACCAATGGGCGATCTCGACCGAGACGCGCGGGCAAACGTTCTTCTCGCGCCCCGATGGCGATGCCGATTCCTTTTATGGTCTGCCGATCCACCGCGTCGATGGCCGCGATATCATCGGTTCCGACGAAGCGATGGGCGACTTGGTTCAACAGGTTCGCGAATCGCGCGGCCCGGCTTTGGTGCTGTTGCAAACCGAACGGCTGAGCAACCACACAAACGCCGACGATCAATCGATCTATCGGCCGACCGAAGATATCGAAGCGGCTCAAAAAGAACGCGATCCGTTGGTCCGTTTCGAGCAACAGTTGCTCGAGCGTGGGATCAGCGAAGCCGAACTGGCAGCGATTCGCGAGACCGTCGTGGCCGAAGTGGTTGCCGATGAAAACGACGCGATCTACGCGGCTCAACCCTCCGCGACGCACGAAGCCAAGAAACCATTGCTGGTCGAATTGACCCATCCCTCGCGCGAACAACGCGGCGATCGGGAGGCCGACGGCCAATTGACGATGAAAGACGCGATGCGTTCGGTCCTGCGTGATCGCTTGGGCAACGACGACCGCGTCTTCCTTTACGGTCAGGATATCGAAGATCCTAAGGGTGACGTCTTTGGCGTCACGCGTGGACTCAGCACCGCGTTTCCCGGACGCGTCTGCAACGCTCCGCTGTCGGAATCGACCATCCTGGGAAACGCCATCGGCCGCTCTCTCGTCGGACAACGACCGGTTGCCTTCATTCAGTTCGCCGACTTCCTGCCGCTGGCCTACAACCAATTGACCAGCGAACTGGGCAGCATGTACTGGCGGACCAACGGCACTTGGGAATCGCCCGTGATCGTGATGGTTCCCTGCGGCGGTTATCGCCCCGGCTTGGGCCCGTTCCACTCGCACTCGTTCGAATCGGTCTGTGCTCACATCCCCGGCGTCGACGTCTACATGCCCAGCACCGCCGGCGATGCGGCGGGAATGTTGAACGCTGCGTTTGAATCGGGACGTCCCAGCGTCTTCTTCTATCCGAAGGCGTTGCTGAACGATCCGAGCCAATCGACGAGCCCCGACACCGCGAAACAGTTCACGCCGATCGGAGTTGCACGCAAGGTGCGAGCCGGCCGCGACATCACCTTGGTCGGCTGGGGAAATACCGTCGGCCTGTGCGAAAAATCGGCGACTGCTTTGGAACAAGCTGGGATCGAAGCCGAAGTGATCGACCTGCGTTCGCTCTCCCCTTGGGACGAAGCGACCGTGCTGGCGTCAGCTGAAAAAACAGCTCGCATGATCGTCGTTCACGAAGACAATCACACCTGCGGAATCGGTGGCGAAGTCGTCGCGACGATCGCTGAAAAGACCCGCGTTCCCGTGGCGATGCGACGCGTGACGCGAGCGGACACCTTGATTCCGTGCAACTTCGCCAACCAGATCGAAGTCCTGCCATCGTACAAACGCGTTCTGTCGACAGCGGCTGAGCTGTTGAACATGGACATCGAATGGATTCCGCCGAAGGAATTGGAAGTCGGCATGGCGGAGATCGAAGCGATCGGTTCGGGCCCGTCGGACGAAAACGTTCTGCTGGTCGAACTGAATATCAAGCCCGGCCAACAGGTGTCTCGCGGAGACATCGTCGCATCGTTGGAAGCGACCAAAAGCGTCTTCGATCTGACAAGTCAAATCGACGGCACGATCGAAGAGATCTTTGTTGCTGAAGGGGATACGGTTCCCGTCGGCGATGTGATCGCCAGCGTCCGTTGTGCGACCGACAACAAGCGACCGAAACCGGTCACTACCGAAAACCCTGGCACTCCGGTCCTGCGTCGCCGCGTGACCGATCCAAACCGCTTGCTGGTTCCTCGCCAGACGATCGAACGTCGGCCGTTCGATGTTGGAATCTCCAGCGTCGCAACGGTTCAAGGCAGCCGGTTGATCACCAACGAAGAACTTGTCGAAGGCAAGTCGATGTCGCCCGAAGACATCATGCGTCGCACCGGAATCCAGTTCCGTCACTGGGTGCAAGGAAGCGAGACCGCTCAGAGCATGGCCAGTCAGGCGTGCTGGGAAGTCTTGGACAAAGAAGGCTTGATCGTCGACGACATCGATCTGGTGATCTGTGCGACGACTTCGCCAAGCGTTGTCACGCCGTCGATGGCTTGCCAAGTCCTGCACCAACTGACCGGCGGTGCCAGCGAAGCGATGATCCAAGCCTACGACATCAGCGCGGCTTGCTCGGGATATCTGTACGCGTTGCAAGCTGGTTACGACTTCTTGCAAAGCAAGCCGCACGCCCGCGTGTTGGTTGTGACCGCCGAGGTCCTTTCGCCACTGTTGGATCTGGGCGACCTGGACACCGCGATTCTGTTTGGCGATGCCAGCAGTGCGACCGTGTTGTACGGCGAAGATCACTTCGGCCAATCGAAGGCGCGGCTGCACCGTCCCGAGCTGTCGGCTCGAGCCGATGATGGCAGCACCTTGTCGGTACCGTCGCAAAACAATGGCTTCATCAAAATGAAGGGCCGCAAAGTGTTTGCCGAAGCGGTTCGCGCGATGATCGGCAGCATGACGCGAGTCTGCGATCAACAGGGTTACGGCATCGACAACCTCGACCTGATCATCCCGCACCAAGCGAACCAACGGATCATCGATGCGATCCAGAGTCGCGTGTCGTCGTCGGTCTTCAGCAACATCCGCGAGCACGGCAACACGTCCTCGACCAGCATCCCACTGTGCCTGGACGAAGTCCTGCCGAAGATGAAACCTGGCGAGCGATTCGGCATGTGCGCCTACGGTGGCGGTGTCACCTTCGGTGCCGGCATCCTGGAAAAGAACTAGGTTGCGACGCTCGTAACCGCGGGGCTGCCTAGTCGCAAAGCGACGGCATGCAAAAGCCTGGGACTCGCGTCCTGTCAGTTATACGTAAGTCATGGTGAGTTATCGCGACCGAACGCTTGCCAGGCCAGTGGGAAGTCTTTCGTTCGTCGCAGACCGTTCCACATCGCATTCATCCGAGTCAGGGCCGCAGGCTCGACCGTTTGCATAGCCCAGGCCATCGGCCTGGGTTCTAGCGGCGATGATTGACATGGTTGGGCTGTAGGCCCGGTCGATTGTCACCACCCACCCCGGGACGTTGCCCCTTCGCCTGTTGTGAAATGAAACCGGGCGCCGTCGGCTGATACCCAGCCCTGCAGGCTGGGCTATGCAAATTGCTGGACCTTCGGCCCGCGCCAGGCGTGCCAGGAATGTGCCTGTCCCTTTCGCCCCTGCACTTCGCGGCCAGAGCGTTGAGTTGGTCTTTGCCGACGACAAAGGTAATCGCTGGCCCGCAACCTGTTCCGCCTCGACAAGCTCCAGCAAAGTGAAAAAAACTCAACAAAAGCCACACCCTGAAAACCGGACAACCTCGTTGCCGGGCGGGTGAAGTTGAGTTGTTGCTACCGCAATTATTCACCCTCCCCAAACGCAGTTTGCGGGGGAGGGTCGAACCAGCGCAGCGAGGTTCTGGGAGGGGCGTCACGCGGTGATTGATCGTGCGGTATGCCCTCCCCGAAAAACTTGCTAAACGCACGTTTTTCGACCCTCCCGGCGTTGCCGGGCGGGTGTAGGTTGGCGGTTGTGGCGAATGCGAATCGACGGATTGTAAAACTCTGCCGCCGGCGATCAGTGGACGCGTTGGCCGGGGAGAGCTCCTTCGTCGACGCCGAGCACAAAGACTTCGACGCCGCCGGGACCTGCCGCTGTGGCCATGCCTTCGCTATGGGCGAACCGCATCATGCGCGGCTTGAAGTTAGTCACCAGGTACAAGATCAAGATTCCGATACGGAACAGCTCGATGAGCCGTTGCCGTATCGGAAATGCTTGATGAGTCAAACCGGACGGTTGGAACTAGTGTCCGCCGCCAGCTTCTGACAGCTTCTTCATCACGTCGTCGAGATTAAAGCTGGCCGGTGGTTGCCGTGGTGGATACTCCTTGAATGTCTTCAAAAAGTTAGCTGCATATTGCTGTGCAGGAACGATCAAGAAGGCATGACGCAGCAACCAGTCGTAATAGGTGTTGGAGGTGATGTCGGCTTGTTCAAATGGATCGGCACGGAGGTCGAACATCTTTGGCAGGCGAAGCGGTGTAAACGGTTCGGCCCAAATCCTCAACGTTCCCTGGGCCCGTTGCTCCAGAAAGACGAGCTTCCAGTTTGCAAAGCGAATGCCAACCAATTGAGTGTCATCGTTGAAGTAGAAGAACGATTCTCGCGGCGACTTCTCCTCCTTGCCCGTCAGGTAGGGCAAGAGGTTATAGCCATCCAGATGAACCTTGAAGGTTTTGTCATTTGCTTTGTAGCCCTTCAGCAACTTCTCTTTAACTTTTGGTTCGCCCGCAGCGGCGACAAACGTTGGCAGCCAATCGAGTCCGCTGACGATTTCATTTGAAACCGAGCCAGGCTTGATGTTGCCAGGCCAGCGGATAACACACGGCACACGAAATGCGCCTTCCCAGTTCGTCTCCTTTTCGCTCCGGAAAGGGCTAATCCCGGCGTCGGGCCAGCTGTTCTTGTGAGGACCATTATCCGTTGTATACACGACGATCGTGTTGTCGGTAATTCCGAGGTCATCGAGCCCCTTGAGCAGTTTTCCGACATGCCCATCGTGTTCTACCATTCCGTCGGCGTATTCGGTGCGAGCCGTCAGCCCCGGTTTATCGCGTCGATCTTCTTGGACGTGCGTGTAGAGGTGCATGCGTGTCGAGTTGTACCAGCAGAAGAAAGGCTTCTTTGCCTTGACTTGGCGATCCATGAAGTCGACGGCAGCATCGGTCGTTTCATCGTCGATCGATTCCATACGCTTCTTGGTAAGCGGCCCCGTATCCTCGATTTTGCCATCGGCAAAACTATGGATCACCCCGCGAGGACCATAACGTTTTTGGAACTCAGGATTGCGGGGATAGTTGCGGTTTTCCGGTTCTTCCTCCGCATTCAGATGATAAAGGTTTCCGAAAAATTCATCGAAACCGTGATTGGTCGGAAGGAACTTGTCCAAATCACCGAGGTGATTTTTGCCGAACTGCCCCGTCGAATAACCGTGCGGCTTGAGCAATTCCGCAATCGTCGGATCCTCTGCCTGCAGGCCTACGTCGGAACCAGGAAGGCCAACCTTGGAGAGCCCAGTGCGGTAGGTGCACTGCCCGGTGATGAACGTCGATCGTCCCGCGGTGCAACTTTGTTCAGCATAATAATCGGTGAACATCATGCCTTCTTTGGCAATTCGATCGATGTGCGGGGTACGATATCCAACGATCCCGTGCGAATATGCAGAGATCTGGGTCTGCCCGATGTCATCCGCCATGATGACCAAGATGTTGGGCCGATCCTGCGCGAAGATCGGACTGACGAATAGTGTTAACAACACATAAAGCGTTGCTGTGCGAACGGGGTAGAACATACCTGCAGTTCTCCTAGCTGTTGTGGAGGTAAAAGAGTCGCGCGCCGATCGATCTTTGTCGCGAAGAGATAGAGACCGCATTAGGAAACGCGCAACGGAACAGAGCCACGGCGTGATGTAGCGTTATTCACGCCCGTAGCTTTGTGGCAACGGCAACACGCCACCCCAGCTATGATACGATCCGGTATAGCCGGGTCAATCAAACCGGTGCGCTCATATGAGCCAACGGCAACCTAAACTTTGTATTGATAGACACAGTGAAAATTGAACTCTTTGACGCCAGGGCACTACATCCACTGGTGAGGTACCTAGAACAGAACGGTGCCGATTCGCAATCGGTTCTCGATACCGTACGGATACCTCAGCAGATAATCGTCGAAGGCGGATGGGTTTCCAAAAAGCAAGCCTACGACTTTGCGTTGGAAGTGGTCCGCCATGCTGGCACCGAAGAAGCAGTTTTTGCCGCCTACCAGGATTTCGACCTTAGCGACCTGGGCCCAATCGCAACTGCAATGCAATCGTGCAAGACGGTCAAAGATGCGTTGGAGACCGCAGCTCGGTTAGGTGCTATCGCGTATGAAGGAAGCAGCTACTTTCTCCAAGTGCGTGGCGACGTCACGTGGTTTTGTTTCAGCGAAACGCAATTCATATCGAACGGTCAACAGTACGTCGATGATTTGACCGTCACGATCTTTTGGCATTTGATCCAGAGCGCAACCAACCAGAACTGGCAACCCGATCAAATCATCTTTTCGGGAAGGGCGCAGGACAGACATCGAGCGATGCTTCCGTTGCAAGAATGTGCAACGGTCCCAAGAAGCAGCTTCTCGGGACTCGCATTTCCAACCGATTTCCTACGGCAGCGCGTGGCATGGAGCCCACCAGCAGTTGCGTTGGATGAAAGCAGCGCCTGGCGTTTTGGGCCCGACGGCAGCGTGGCGATCGTCGAAACACTGCACAGGGTGCTAGAGTCCCAGTTTCGGATGGACAATCTCCCGACACTTTACCAACTGGCTCGAGTGTGTGGATGTAGCCCAACGACCTTAAAAAACATGCTCCGCAGCTCGGGCACAACCTATACCAATGTTCTCGATCGTTTGCGTTTCGACAGCGCCTGCGATCTGCTTGCCGTGCCGCAGGCTTCGATCCGCGAAATCGCCCATGAACTTGGTTACTCCACGACAAGTAACTTTGTTAGAAGTTTTCGTCGCATGACCAACATGACTCCCGGACAGTACCGTCGTCGGGAGTTCGATCTCTAAATGCATCGGGCGATCGGGAGCGTTTGAGCGCATCGTCGCTGGTGAAAGTTATGCACCGTCGCCGACGATTCGCGACGCGTATTCACAATATGCACCACTTTTAGTGGACGCGCTGGCCGGGGAGAGCTCCTTCGTCGACGCCGAGCACAAAGACTTCGGCGCCGCCGGGACCAGCGGCGGTGACCATTCCTTCGCTGAGTCCAAACCGCATCTTGCGCGGCTTCAAGTTGGCGACCATCACGACCAATCGGCCAACCAGTTGCTCGGGCGTGTAAGCCGCTTTGATGCCAGCGAAGACGCTGCGAGTCTCGTCGCCGCCCAGGCTGAGGGTCAGGTGCAGCAGCTTGTTTGCCTCAGGCACCTGTTCGGCTTTGATCACGCGAGCGACCCGCAGATCGACTTTGGCGAAGTCGTCGATCGTGATCTCGTCGGCCAGCGGTTCGTCCTTCAGCGGTTGATCGCTGTCGTTCCATTGGTTCGCGGCGGGGGCTTCGGATTCGGTTGCGGCGGATTCGTCTTTGCTCTCGTCGATCATTTTTTGCAGGTCCTTAACTTCGATACGTTTTAACATGTGTTTGAACTTCGCCACCGGAGTTCCCAGCAGCGGCGATTGGCTCTGCTGCCAACCGGTGATCGGATCGCCCAACAGTTCGCCACACTTCTCGGCCAGCGATGGCAAGACGGGCGCCAGGTAGACGCACAGTTGACGGAACAGGTTCAGTCCGACGGTGCAGACGTCGCGCAGTTCGGCTTCCCGCGCGGGATCCTTTTTCATCTCCCACGGCTTGGCGTGTTCGACATATGGATTGGCGCGATCGGCCAGTTCCAAGATCAATCGCATCGCCTTGCTGTAGTCGCACGCTTCGTACGCCGCGGCAATCTCGTCTCCCGCATCGGCCGCCTGTTGGAACAGACCGCCATCGTCGGGATAAGCTTCCGACAGGCCCAGTTGATGCGCGAACTTGGCGACTCGCGACGCAAGGTTGACAACTTTGCCGACCAGATCCGAATTCACCTTCTCAGCAAACTCTTCCAACCCCAGGTCGAGGTCTTCGACGCGCGAGGTCAGCTTCGATGCGTAGAAGTAACGCAGGTAGGTCGGATCAAAATGTTCCAGGTACTTTTCGGCCGAGACCAACGTCCCGACACTCTTGCTCATCTTATGGCCGTCGACCGTCAAGAAGCCATGGATATGAACCTTCGTCGGCAGCGTGAAGCCAGCCGTCTTGAGCATCCCCGGCCAGAAGAGCGTATGGAAATAGGTGATGTCTTTGCCGATGAAGTGGTGGATCTCGGTGTTCGGGTTCTGCCACCAATCCTCCAGCTTTTCGCCGTTGGCGTTGCACCATTGCTGGGTGCTGGCGACGTAGCCGATCGGCGCGTCGAACCAGACGTACCAGTAATTGCCGGGGCTGTCGGGGATCTCGAATCCGAAATAGGGAGCGGGTCGAGAGATGTCCCAGTCGCGAAGGGCATCGCTGAGGAAGTGGCCTAACAAGTAGTTCGCCGTCTCGCTCTGCAACGCTCCCGATTCCTTGACCCACTCGGCTAGGAAGCTGTGCAGTTGTTCCAGTTCGACAAACAGATGGGTCGCTTCGCGCAGCTCCGGTGCCGCACCGCTGAGCGTGCTGACGGGATCGATCAGATCGGCGGGGCTGTAGGTGTGCCCGCAGGCCGAACAATTGTCGCCCGGCTGGTTGGTGGCATTGCACTTGGGGCAGGTGCCACGAACAAACCGATCGGCCAAAAACGTCTGCTCTTGCGGATCGAACAACTGCTGAACCGGACGCTCGACGATCAGGTTGGCATCTCGCATCGCTTGCCAGAACCGACCGCACAGCTGACGATTTTCCTCGCTGTTGGTGCTGCCGTAATGATCGAATTGGACATCGAAGCCGGCGAAGTCGCGTTGGTGCGATTCCTGCATCGCCGCGATCAATTCCTCTTCGCTGCGGCCTTCGCGACGGGCTCGCATCATGATCGCGGTGCCGTGCGTATCGTCGGCACAGACGTAGATGCAGCGGTTGCCGCGAAGCTTCTGGAAACGGGTCCAGATGTCGGTTTGGATGTATTCGACCAAATGCCCGATGTGAATCGGCCCGTTGGCGTACGGCAAGGCGGCGGTGACCAGGATCTGTCGCGTCATTTTAAGTTCAAGTGCAGTTTGCTGGCGAAATGGATGGCGAACAACCATAGAGGCCAGCATTGTAAAGAAAAGCTGCACGACGCGAAGGGCCTGGGGTGAGGTCGCGTGATTTGCGGGGCGATTCCGCTGCAAATCACGCGGTTCCTCGAGTTCTTCCCGGCCGTGGGCCTACAGTTCGGCCTGCTTCTTGATCGCAGCGACCTCGGTTTCCAGTTTGTCCAGCCGATTCAGAATGCGATCGATTTTCTCGTGCATCGTCTTTTGCTCGGCTGCAATCGCTTTAGCGGCGGCTGGCAATCGGACCTGCTGTTGAGCTCGGTTTCGCAGCGTTTGCACCTGTTTTTCGATCCGCTGCTTCGCTTTCATCAGTTCGACAGCGACATCGGCCGGAATTTCCACTCCCGATTCGATGATCGCTTGTTCGATCGATTTCGCCAGTTCCTGACCGGCGGGGGCGAGTTCTTCGAAGTCGAAGTTGAACTCCTTGCCATCGGGACCGATCACCTGGATCTCTCCTTCGACTCCCGCATCCGAAGTGATGCTCTTGCCGATCAACGTGCTGATCGTGACCGGCAACGCGTCGAGTTCCTCCAGGATTCCATCGTTCCCCAGTTTCATAATCTTGCTGAGATTCAAAACGCGGCGACGCTTGATGCCACGACGCGGCGAATCGCCATCGCTCTCTTCGCTCTCTGCCGATTCGGCGCCGGGTAGGTCGCTGACATCGACCTGGCCACCGGGACCGACGTGGATCACTTTGCCGAAGCTGCGAACGACGATCGTCGTCTCGCCATCCTTCGATTCGACCTTCACCTGCGTTCCAGGCTTCCGCGCCTCAACGTCGGCCGATTCGGCCTCCGCATCAGCCAGCGCGTCGGCATCGGAATCAGCTTCGGCGGCAGGTGCCGGAGGAGCGGGAATCGCTGGCGCCGCACCATCATCGGCGTTTGCAGTGGGAAGCGTTGCCGAAAACAGCAAGGCGGCGATCGTCAAAGAGTACATCGATTTCATTTCAATTCTCCCAAGGAAGTTGGATAGCACATTCAATTCGGCAAAGCGTGGTCGCGGTCGGAGCGCAGCGTCCCACCGGGAGACCACGCCGCAAGCGTTGGTTCATTCGAGTTCAGAGGCTGCACCGCAGCTACGGCTTGACGTAACGCAGGTTTGCGTTGTGTGTCGGTACGGCGTATTGCTCGCCGTCGTCGGTGCTGAAGACATAGATCAGCGGCTCTTCTTCGACTTCCCAGCCATCGCTGCGGAGCTTCGATTTGGCTTGGTCGCTGAAGATCGGCTCGCGTTGGGCACCGCGGAACAGTTCGGCAAGCAAGCTTCCCAATTGGCGAGCGGCTTGGTTTTCGGGAGTCTCCGAAAGATCGGCCTCCGCCTCCGGAGGCAGTTCCACAAAGCGTGGATCATGTTTGGGGCTGCCCCCAGGATCAGCGGGACCGCCGTCCTGCTGCAGCGCGATCTGCGAGTTGCCGCCGGTCTGTGGTGGGGCCTGTGCTGGTGCGATCGCTTCTGTCGCTGCCGGTTGCGATTCGGCGAGCTTGTCGTTCATCGCGTCGCCGCGGCCGATCGCTCCCAAAAAGTAGCCGCCGACGGCGACCGCTGCGATCGCCGCCGCTATGGCAAACGTCACACCGTGGGACTTCGCCTGCGGCGGATGCGGGGCGACTTGAGCGGCGGGCGTCGGTTGGCTTTCGGGAAACGAAAACTGAGCCAACGCGTCGCTGATCCGGCGGTGTTCGACCAGCGCCAACGCGGCAGCTCGGTAGCGAGTCGGTTCGATTTCGCAGCGAGCCAGAAAATCGTTCTCCTGGGCAACACTCATTTCACCGGCGGCGAAGCGTTCCAAAGTTTGTTCGTGTTCGGGATTCATGACAGATCCTCTTGGTCGATTCCACGCTGGGTCAACATTTGCCGCAGGCGTTTTTTCGCTTGGGCGACTCGGTATTGAACGACATGCTCGGCGACGCCCAGTCGCTGAGCCAATTGCGGGTAAGTCAATTTCTCGACGAACTTCGCCAGCAGCACGCCGCGGACGTCGGGTTCCATCTCGTGCAACACCTGGCGGACCAGATCGCGTCGTTCCTGGTCCATCAACCAGAAGATCGGATCGTTTGCGGCGGGGCTGTCGGGCGACTGATGGGCGTAGTCTTTGTTCAAACGATCGCGACGCATCGCCGTGCGGTTGGCCAATGCGGACTGCCGGATGGCGATCTTGCACAACCAAGGAGCGAGCGAACTGTCGTCGCGCGGCCGATGATCACTCTTCGCGATCGCCAGCAGAACCTCCGAATAAACATCCTCGACGGCACTCGCTAGCGTGGTCCTCGCCTGGATCACCCGCAGCAGCCAAGGGCGATGCCGGTCCAGCAGTTCGTGGATCTCGTCGGCGATCATGCTCACGCGGTCTACCAGCAACAAAGGTGTGAAATCGGTCGGTTCACAGCGATTATTGCCGTCGCCGACAAACCTCAGACAAGAAATTGAAAAAAAGTTTCCCTTGCCTTTTCGCTTTCCACGTGGCGACAGGTCGATTAGAGGACTCAAACAAAGCCAGTGAGCCCGACTTAGGTGCTCCGATCGCAAGTCGCTCGAAACGTCGTTCCTCCATTGACGTGTCGTCTGTGCGAGGAAGTTCAGCCCGGACGAAATTGCCGTGTCCCCTACGCATCACGTGGGGCTTGCGGCCGAATTTGCACCGTTCCCTGGTGTTGCGTGAAGGCCATTGGAAATGTCGAATTTCATGCTCCAGAGGCCGAAGATCAAAAACAGCTTTTCGGTCACTCCGCACTGCCGAGGTCGCGTTTGTCGAAGATTTGCGAACTGTGGAAAACGGCGAGGATATCGACCCGCCGCTCTGAAACGCGATAGATGATGCGGTAATTCCCTTGGAGCACTTCACGCAAGTCTTCGCGTCCAATTTCGGGTACAACCTCACCGGAGAACGGGAATTGTTTCAGACGACCAACGGAATTTCGGAGTTTACGACCATAGGTCATCGCGGTTGCCGGAGCGTCACGCGCGATATGATCGCGCACCGAACGGAGATCTTCTCGCGATTGTCGCGTCCAGAAGATCTTATTGTTGGGCATCTTCCGCCTCTAGTTCATCCATGAAAGCGTCGTGCTCCATCACATCACCAGTATCGGCCTGGACAATTCCAAGTTCGATTTTGCGCAGAAGGTAGAGTCGATCGATGACATCGTCGATCGAGACGTCATCGTCAAGATTTTGAATGAGCGATATCGCCTTTTCTTTCGAAGACATTGAGTGTCCTTTGGTCTGCGTGAACGAAATGAGTGACTCTGCGTACGCTAAATTGCACCAATTCGAACGCCCGTTTCAAAAGAGCGAAGGTGAGTCGAAGGGGTTTGCGTAAACAACATCTTGGGAGTCTCTTGAATTACGGAAAACGCCCCAGTTTAAAAGACGTACAAACCAACGGCCCAAGCAGCGGGAGATTTGAACTACGAAAAACCCGAATCGAAAGCGACGGTTTCGTGTCTTTTGTAGTTGATTCAGAAGTCCGCGCCAGCTGTGCACCCAAAGCCCAGCGGGCTGTGTACGACAACCCATCACATCTGCAGGTCGTCTGTTTTCTATCTACCCAAATTGTCGAGGGTTAAAGAGGCTCGGGCAAGTGCTTAGGGTTCAAAAATGGTTGCGCGCTCGCTTTTGCTTCGCTGCAGTTTATCAGCCACAGTGTGTTCGACTTGCTCTGCCGATTGGACACCAAGCCTAACCGCGGCGGATCTCCGATCCCTTGAATGAGATCTTGGTGCGGATGATCGTCTTCAAGCGGTTGTGGATCTGCCCGGTCTCCAAATCGATTCGCTCGGGCGTCGCTTGGATATGTTTATCGACGACGGCGTGGTAGCCGCGTTCGGAGAAGATATCGATCAACATCCAGAGCGCCAGCGGATCGGTGAACAGTTCGTCTTCGGAGTTCACAATCGCTTGGCCCGAGAGGGCGTGGCGTTCGATGATCGGCATAAATTTCCGATCGATCGTGTCGACGGTGCGAATGAACAGATCGCGGTGTTCCAATTCGTAGGAATCGAGGCGGCGAACGAGTTCCTGCCGCGCGTGGACTGTGATCTCGCTCGCTAGCGGCAAACCACGTAGCCGATCGTAGGTGCTGGGATCGAGTTCCAACGAGCTTTGGTACGCCAATTCGCCGATGATGTTCGCTTCGACTTCCGCGATCGGTCCCTCGGCGTTGATGAAGTGGTAGTGATAGATCTCTTTCAGGGACTGCAGCGCGTCCCACGTCATCTCTTTAAAGACGCGGTAGCGACGCTTCGCCTTTTCCGGACTCAGATCGGTCGCTCGCAATTCGATCGGGCGGCCGATACCTGTCTCGGCGACTTCTTGGTTGTGCGCTTCGATCTCTCGGCCGCGTTGCAGTTGGCGGCTGATGCTTGTCGCTTCGCTGATGAACAACAGCATCGCGTGGATCGTGGGGCGGCGGAAGTTGACCGCCAGTTCGGTCCCTTGGAACTCGGCGTGCAGTTGCGTGATCTTATCGACCAACAACTTCAGGCATTCGACTTGCACGCGCGTTCGCGGAAAGCCATCCAGGACTGCTCCATCGCGAAAGATCGGTTCCAACAGTTTCCGCAGCAAGATCCCGATCACCTCGCCATCGCCGACGATTCCGCCCTGATCTTTGATCCGCTGGGCTTCGGGAGTGACCAACAGATCGCTGACTACGATCGGCGGGCAGGTCAGCCCGCGAGCGGCCATGATGAACTGCGTTTGCGTTCCCTTGCCCGCACCCGGCGCACCGCCCAGCAGGATCAGTTCTTTCGGGAAACGCAGGTTCTCGTGCCCGACCTCCTGTTCCAATTCCTTCCACACCGATTTGAAGATTACTTGAGCATCTTTGATTTCCAAGTCGATCGGCTCGTTGACGGGGTGGTCGGATTTGTTATTGGACTGCATAGGTGTTGATCGCTGATCTGAATTGCACGAGGTGGGTTCGGCCCAGTGTCAGCGACCATCGCCATCATGCTTTGGTCTGCTGCTTCAGGGCCATGATCTGCTGGCGCTCGGGCATCGCTTTATAAAACGGATCGAGAGGGAAGCAACCCGAGATCATACCATTTCGCGGCCCGGTTGTGCATTCGCTGAACGTGCGACAAATTTTCTTCCGCGGCATCGTCCGCCCCGCGATCACGTCGGCCGGCAGTTCGGGATACGAAAGGACCATCCGCCCCAAACCGATGAAGTCGGCCATGCCTTGCTGGACAACCGCCTGCCCAACATTGGGCAGCCAATCTTGCAGGTAGGTGTAACCCGATCCGACAAACAGCAGATTTGGGTGCGCTCGTTTCAGCATCGCCGTCGCGTCGATCTGCCGCGCCACGCCGACCAACGGATCTTCTGGCGGAGCGTAGCCGTCGGAGGGAGGGAAGATCGCCGGCCGCTGGATGTGCGGACAATAATAAGGACTGCCAACGGTCGAGCAGACGAGCTGGATCCCCAGTTCTTCCAACAGCTGCATCAGTCGCGAGGGTTCGGTCAGATCGTATCCGACACCGGTCCCATCGCCACCGAAGGCGCTCCGGTATTCGCCCGTCTGGCTAGGTTGCCCCAGCCCTTCGGGACCCGGTTCAAACGGGATGAAATCGAAGATGCTGATCCGCGTGCCGATCTGTAAACCAGCCGCTTCGCTGCGGATTCCGTCGACGATCGATCGCAAAAAGCGAGTCCGATTCTCGAAGCTGCCACCATATTTCCCAGGCCGATCGTAGCCCGAGAGGAGTTCGTGCCCCAAGTAGCCGTGGCAGTGTTTGACATCGACAAACGCGTATCCAGCCTGCTGAGCGAGCTTGCTGGCGGCGACGAAATCGTCGACTAAGCGATCGAGGTCGTCGTCGCTCAAAATCGCCGCGTCGCTGTCGACGCCAAACTTCGCGTCGAGCACTGCATGCCGATACGCGACTCGCGGTTCGAGTTGCTTCTTGTCGTTGGGACGCGCGAAGCGGCCCGAGTGGGTCAGCTGCAAACCGACTAACAAGTCGTCGACCGTGCCAAAATGCTCGCGATGCGTGTCGACCAACAGCGTCCGCAAGGCTTCGATCTCGGCGAGGTTGTCCGAGTTGATCACCAGTTGATTTGGATTGGCGCGGCCGTCGTGACGGACCGCCACCGCTTCGCCACCCCAGATCAATTTCGCTCCGCTAAGTCCAAAGTTCTTCCAACGACGACGCGTCAGATCGGTCGGCCGCCCGTCGGTCGTGCCGTCCCAACCTTCCATCGGCAGGATCGCAAATCGGTTCCCAATCGTGCCGCCGTTCCAATCGCACGACTGGGCCAACGGCGCCGCGTCGCCACTTTGCATCGCAGCATCCAACGGGATCTGGATCTCCAGTTCATCGAGCCGCGATTGAAAAGCGTCGAGGGTTTTCAGACTGTTGATTTTTGGATAGCTCATGCGTTGCCTCCCTTTGCCAGCGAGATGCCTAGCTGCCGCGCGACGTCTTCCAGAATTGGCAGGTCGCTGTCGGGACGCTGCGGGCTGCCGGGATAGGTTTTGTTGGTCGCGATCCAGCCGCGGAGATGCAGGAACATCGCGGCAGAATGTTTGTACCCCGGGACCGGCTGGCGGAACGTCAAGAAGCCCAGATACTGCAGGGCGTCGTTGAGTTCATAAAACGCCGGATCGCCCGCGGCCCAATAGGCATCGCGTCGAGCGAACAGGTCGGGAGCAAATGTGCTGAGTCCCAGCAGATAATCGCTGCCGTACATCACCATGTCGATCGCCAGATCGTTGCCGGTGAAGACTTTGAATTCGGGACGCAGTTGGTCGCGAAGGGCCAAGCGTTCCCATTCCGCCGCGCGGCTGAGCGACGAGTGTTTCGCACCGATACACTGCGGCAACAGCATCAATTGGCGATAGACGTCGGTCGAATAGATCTTGCCAAACGGCAGGAAACATTGCCCCAGTTCGAACCCGATAAACTGGTCGCACGCTTGGCCGATCTTCTCGTAACTGGCAACGATCTCGGCGTCGCCTTGGTCGGTCAGACCGTAGGACTGGAAGATCACCGGCGTCGCTCCACGCGCGGTGATCTCGTCGATCCGAGACTTGTAGGCATCGAGAGCCAACGTGCTGCCGGGCGTGTCGCCAACAAAGGCTCCCGCGACAAACGGTCCCGATCCCAGCACCTCTCGCGTCACGTCCAGGACCTGCAGGCGAGTCGCTTCGTCGATCAAGTTGACATAGCCGGTGTCCATGTTCACGGCGGGAGTCAATCCCGCGTCGGCGGTCCGCAGGACATGCTGGCGAAAACCGTCCCAGTCGACTTCGTTGTTTTCGAGCAACGGCAACAGAATCGCCGAGATCCCGGTGATCTTGCGTCGGGGACGCAGCAGTGTGGTTGGATCCATGTCTTCTAATTTTCTTTGCGTTGTGAAAGTCGCCTAGGGTAGCGCATCGCTCCGAGACGGTCAGTTGAACGGTTGTCGCCTTTTGCTCCGCAAAAGTGCGTGGTGCATCCGCACTTTCGCGGAGCGAAAGGCGACCAAGCGGTCGATCGACGTCGGTAGGGCGGAGTATAACGCCACAAGCGGATGCGGGCATTGCAATCCGGGCGAACGGAATTCGCAAATCGGGCAACTGCCAAGCTACCAAGCTAGAAGGTTTGTCCGCGGCGAGCGATCAATTGCCGATCGAGACCAATTGATTCAGGTTGCCCGACCGCAGCCCTTCGATATCGACGGTGATGAACTGGAAGCCGAGCGAACGGAAGTGTCGGCTCATCCGCTGGCGAAACTCCGGCTGCACCAATTCAGCGATCCGCGCCGCGGGGACTTCGATCCGCGCCAACTGTCCCGGATGCAATCGGACGCGAAGTTCGGCAAAGCCTTCGTCGCGGAGCCAGTTTTCCGCGCGATCGATCTGTTGCAGCTTGTCGACGGTGACCGGTTCGCCATACGCGATCCGGCTGGCCAAACAGGGACCCGCTGGCAGATCCCAAACCGACAATTCCCAGTGCTTTGCCAGCTGGCGGACCATCGTTTTGGTGATCCCAAGATCGGCCAACGGCGTCTGCACCGCGGCGTCGCGACCGGCTTGGATGCCCGGTCGGTGATCGCCTAGATCGTCGGCGTTCGTTCCGCTGCAGATCACGCTGTCGCGGTGCTCGTCGGCGATCGTCGCCAGCGTTTGATAGAGTGTCTGTTTGCAATAGAAGCAGCGTTGGCCATCGTTGCGTTGGTAATCGGGACGTTCGGTTTCGTGAGTTGAGATCGTTTGTAGATTGATCCCAATTTCCGCAGCCACCTGCGCCGCCAATTCGCTCTGCCGCTCCGGCACGCTGGGGCTGATCGCCCTCACGGCCAACGCCTTGTCGCCCAATGCTCGCTGCGCAGCGGCGGCGACCACCGCGCTGTCGACTCCGCCTGAAAACGCGACGACGACGCGGGAATGCCGCTGCAGTTCATCGATCAAACGTTGGGCGGTCGCTTCAGTTTGCATCATCACTTGAGTCCGTGTTGGAAGGACTGTCCAGGTGCCAGGTCGCGCGAACGAAATATCCGGCGTCGAGCGAGCGGCCCGAGCTGTCGGGAATCTTGCAACGCCCCTGTTCGATCTCGAGCCCCGCCGGTTGGTTCTGCCGCAACCAGTCGCTGATATCCGAATCGAAAATCGTATCGGAATGGCCGGTGATCAACATCGCCGCGCGAGGCGTCAGCAGCGACAGACAATCTTCCAACAGCGGCCAGAGGTCGTGTTGGATCCGCCACGAATCGCCTTTGGTTCCGTGACCGTAGGCCGGCGGATCCAGCACGATCACGCTGTGCTTTCGGCCGCGGCGAATCTCGCGAGCGGCAAACCGGCGGGCGTCTTCGACGATGTAGCGAATCGCCGCGTCGCCCAGTTCGCTGCGGCGGGCGTTGTCGCCGGTCCGCGCGACGCTCGGCTTAGACGCATCGATATGGGCGACGCGGAATCCGACGCGAGCAAGAGCCAGCGTGCTGCCGCCGGTATACCCAAACAGATTCATCGCGTCGCGACAGTCGGCTGGCAACCGGTCGGCCAAACTCGCCAGCCACTGCCAATTCGCAGCCTGTTCGGGGAAGAATCCGATATGCCCAAACGGCTTCGGTTCCGCCGCCAACCGGAACGCACCGGTGTCGAGTTCCAGCGACTCGGGCCACTCGTTGAAGATCGTCCAGGACGAACCATCGTAGACGGCATCGGCTTGCTGCCAGGCATCGGCCTGCGCAGGAGCATCCCATTCCGCCGCGGGACTGGGGCGGTCGAGCTTGTAGCCGTCGATCGATTCGAGTTTGCGACCGTCGCCAAAGTCGATCAGTTGGTAATTCTGCAGCAGGGATTCAGCGGACATAAATAGAGCGGGATCGACTTTCGAAAGCGGGAATAGTGGTTGGAAGTGGAGATATTAAAGTTGGTGAACCATCGCGTAGCGGAACTCGTCAAGAGTTTCGGAAGGAAGACTCGCCGTGGATCGAAAGTCTTGACGACTTCCGCTACGGCAACAATACGGTGAACCACCCCGTAGCGGAACTCGTCAAGAGTTTCGGAAGAGCGGGTAACTGCCGTGGATCGAAAGTCTTGACGACTTCCGCTACGGCAACAATACGGTGAACCACCCCGTCGCGGAACTCGTCAAGAGTTTCGGAGGAGCGGGTAACTGCCGTGGATCGAAAGTCTTGACGACTTCCGCTACGGCAACAATACGGTTCAGGATCGCGTCGCGGAACTCGTCAAGAGTTTCGAGAGGAGCGGGTAACCGCCGTGGATCGAAAGTCTTGACGACTTCCGCTACAGCCGAGAACCGACATCCTCTATAACGAAAAACGCGTTGCGGCGTTGCTCGATGGGGAAGAGCCTGCTGGCAAGATTTGCCCAGTTCGCCCAACGCCCCACACCGCGAAATCACTTGATTGTGACCCGCAAATCTTTCTTCTATAATCAAGCGAATGGAGTGGGAACGATTCCGCATCGCCCATTGTATCCGATCACCTATCGATTCAGGAGCGCCCCTGTGAAGACGGACACCATTCTCGAAGCACCGCAGACCAGCGAAACGTTGCCTCAACCGCAAACCTTGGAACAGATCATCGACCGAGTCGCCGTCGATGCCCAAGATCAACCGCAGCGATATCTGGACGAGGTTGTCGTTCCCGACGGCGGCGAATAAATCGATCGGCGAATCTTTTAAAGGGTGGGGCGACGATCGATCATCGCCCGACCGAATCAGCCCGTCGGGGCGTGCTGTTTGAATTTGCGCACCCCGGCAGGCGAAGCTCTTGAAAACCAACGCTCCAATCTTTCAACGCTTACTGGGGCTGGAGACCGAATACGCGATCCGCTTTCGGCCGCACCAAGACGGGCCGCCCGTAAAACAGATCGAACTCTATCGCTCGCTGTTGGAGAAGTTCCGGGAGCGATTGCCGACGGCGACCGGCAGCCTCTTGGAAGAGAAGCACTTCACGGCCAACGGCGGCACGATCGGTTTCGAACGCGTTTTGCATGCGGGCGGTTTTGGGCTGATCGAAGCGGCGACGCCGGAGTGCCAGAGTCCTCGCGATGCTTTGGTCTGGCAGCGTGCTCAAGATCGTTTGCTCAGCGAGTCGGCGGCCAGTTGTCGCGACGATGGCGAACTGGTCTTGATCAAGAACAGCCGCGACAGCCAAGGGAACGCCTACGGCACTCACGAGAACTACGAGATCCAAGTCACCGGCTGGCTGGGGCTCGCGTGTTGGCGTGTTGTCTTGTTGTTAGCGGCGACGATCTGTCTGCTGTTTTGGGTAATCATGGTCCCGTTGGTGATCGTCGCGATCCCCGCGTACCTGTTGATTGCTGTGGCGGTCTATCCGTTTGCTGTGATGCGAACCGACAGCGGGCAGCGAGCGGAATTGTTCCGTAAGTTCTTCGGCGATGGATTCGACACATCCGAAGATGCCACGCCGATCCCACGCTCGGTCGAACGGGCACTGAACCGCGTGGCGATGATCGCACTGAGTCCGATGCTGTTGACGATCATCGTCGCTGCCAGGTTCTGTCTGTATCGTCGACATGTCCGAATGTTGACGCCGTTTTTGGTCAGCCGATCGATCCTCTCGGGAAGCGGTTGGGTTTCCCATAGCGGCGATTTTTTGTTGGCTCAGAAAGCTCCCGTGCTGCGATTTATCTTTGGTCCGCTGGGCAACCACGCTTATCCTTTGTTCAGCGTCGCCCATCTGATGGATGCTTGCCTGATCGGATGGTTTAATCCGATGGACCTCTTCAGCAACCTGGGTTCACGCCAACGGATGCAAGTCTGTTTGGGAGACTGCAACATGGCGGAGGAGGCTGAATATCTGCGGCTCGCCACGACCACATTGATGATCGATGCGATCGAAGCGGGCGCGATCAAAAATCCACCGCGCGTTCGGCGACCGATGCGCGCATTGCAAGCTGTGGTTCGGGACGAACCGATCGAGCGTGCGATCGCCGTCCACAACGGCCGACCGATGACAGCACTCGACGTCCAGCGATGGTACCAAGCCGCTTGCCGCCGATTTGTGGAAGCCAATCAGAATCGGCCCGATGAAGCGTACGAAGTGCTACAGCGGTGGAGCGATGTGCTGGATGGATTGGCCGGTGATCGCACGATCCTTGTCGGCCGCATCGACTGGGTGACCAAGAGGATGTTGTTGAAACAAGCGGGCCAGAACCTGCCGTTGCCGGCCAACCGCAAGCTCGACATCAAGTACCACGAACTCTCATCCGACGGGTATTACTTGCTGCTGGAATCGGCGGGTGAGACCGAGCAGATCGTCAGCGAGCAGGAGATCCTGCGAGCGATGCGCCAGCCGCCTCCCACACCACGCGCGATGCGGCGTGGCAGTTTCATCCGCGAATTCTCCGGCACCGACACTCCCGTGCATGCCTCGTGGAACAGCATCCGTCTGGGCAAAGCCTTCGGCAACCGCCGCGTCCGACTGTAGATCTCGGCCGCGTGACGGAAAGATCCTCTCTAGGCAGAGGCTGCGAATTTTGCAACGTTCGCCAGCGAAAGTGTGAAACATAAGACGCACTGGTAAACTCTGTGTCAGCACGGGTTTACAGTCCGGCCCCGCTTTCGTCCTCTCGGCTAGGGTTGCTTTCCGTCGGCTTGCGACAGCTTTCTTTAAGTCTTTGAAAGTTGGCCAGAAAACGAGGGGAATTTGGCGACGAAATGCTCGATATCGAACTGTAGGGGATCACCGATAAACCACTTAGCCGAATGCAAACGTCGGGAATCGAAAATCATGCTGAAGTTCCGTCGGAAACGATTTCAAGTAGCCGCTTGGTTCCTCTTGTCGATGGGGATCACATCGATCGCGCAGGGGCAAGGTGAGTGTGCCGACCCAAGTCTCGACGATGTCGTTGGCGGGTGTGAGACCACGAGGTGGAGCTTCGGTGCCAAGGCTCTGTTTTTGGAACGGACCGACGACGACAATCGAATTTTCTGGGGCCCCAACGGCAACTTTGATTCCGACGAATTCGATTTGGGATTCCAACCTGGCTACGAACTCAATGGCCGCTACAACCTCAATGACTCCTACGCGTTGACCGTGCGATGGATGAGTGTCGATCAATGGAGCGACAGCCACCGCGACCTGGTTGGACCGGCGAGCAACGCGACCCTGAACGCTTCGCTACCGTTCACCTTTCCCGGTGTCACGTCGATCGATGGCGTTCGCACATCCGACTTGCATAGTCTGGAACTTGGCATCAGTCGGCGGTTTACCGACGCGATCCGATTCACGGCAGGTTTTCGATACCTGGAGATCGACGATCGGATTGGCTTTCGTTTAGACTCTTTCTCAACAACAACGATCGACACTGCGGCGCAGAACCGGCTGTACGGTGGACAGATTGGCCTGGAATCGGAACTGTTCCGCAGTGGGAAATGGTCGCTCGACGGCTTTGGGCAGGTCGGTCTTTTCGGCAATGCCGCAAAACAATCGACATTGCTCGACACGGGACTCGTTCAGCTTCGCGATGCGGGGGACCGTGGAAAGCTCTCTTTCCTGGCAGAACTGGGGCTGAATGCACGGCGAAGCCTGACCAGCCAGCTAGATCTCGTCGCGGGCTATCAGATCATGTGGATCACATCGGTGGCCGTCGCGTCGGATGAACTTGTGCATTCGAACATCCTCGTACCGCACGGCGTCGACGCTTCCGACAGTCTCTTCTATCACGGAGCGACTGTGGGGCTGGAATATCACTATTAGCCAGCCAGGGCAATTAAGCGTTTGTGCTTAGGCGAGTTGCCCGGCAAACGCTGACGAGGCGTCGTTCAAGCCAACCGGACGCTAGCGGCTTGTCGGTTTAATCAGCCGGTTGGGCGTTAGCCCCGGTTCCGCTGCCACTAAACCGGGGCTAACGCCCAAACGGCTAATGCAAGGAAGCTCGTTGTGACTAAACCGACAAGCCGCTAGCGCGTGTCGGGTGATACCTCAAATTAATACAAGCACTGCTTCGTTCTTCTAATCAGCCAACAGTGCACCCCCGCGGTTTCTCGCCGCGGTGTCAGCCGACATGCGGACCGGTGGCCAGATCTCTCTGCCCGGCACCATCAGCCAGCGACGGCTGACTGGTTTACCTCTCATCTCAAAACGATGCTGTTGTTTTGGGATCCTGCTCGGCTTAGAACAACTCGCCGAAGACAAGGTCGACAGCGTTCTCGTACTCGTCCTTGGAGTTGGCATCTTGTTCCTGCAGATCGCTGGGGCTGTCTGGCGACTGGATTTCGACGGAGTTCGGCGAATCGAAACTCGCTGCTTTGGTCGTCTTGCTGCCTGACAGGAACGCGTCGACTGCGGCGTCGTAAAGTTCGGGACTCTCGTTCGAGGAGTCGCGATCGTCGAACTCGCCCTCCGGTGGTAGCCCGGTGCCTGCCAACGCAGCCGCTTGGTTCACGTGGTTGAGCACTTGCAGCGCGTCGAAGGGAGTGACCCGACGATCACCATTGACGTCAATCATCGATTCGCCATCGCTACTTTGGTCGGACAACGACGCATCGCTGGTCGTGTTCAATCGGTTGATCACAATCAACGCATCGATCGGCGTGATCGCCCCGTCTCCGTTGACGTCTCGCGGTTCGGAGACGTTCTGCCAGACGCTGCGGTCCTCGACGGAGCGTAGAACAAACGTCGTGCTGGAAAATTGGACCGGCGTGCCGCGATCGGTCGCCGTGACTCGGATCGACCACTGGCCCGATTCGGGAATCGAATCGCTGTGGAAACTCTGCGACGTCGGATCGAACGACAACCAGTCGGGCAACGGCGATCCATCGGTCAGGCGTGCGTTGTAAACGAGTGTTTGATCCGAATCGGGATCGACAAAGGAGTCGCTTGGAACGTCAAACGCAAACGGCTTGTCGACCGTCGCCGTGAAACTCGGCAGGTCGTCGGACAATTCGGGAGCTGCGTTGTCGGGAGCTGCGTTGTTCTGAGTGACGACGAGGGGAGAACCGGCGATACTCAACGGCAAGACATTGGTGACCTGCGGATTGGGAGCCAATTCAAATGCTTGGAACAGATAGTCTTGGCCCTCCATCGTCAATGGAATCGGAAGCAAGCCGGAAGTCGTCCCGTCGCTTCCACCTTCGGCCAGGGAGGCGAGGGTGGGATTCGCGATTCCCAGCGTCACCCCAAATTGCGGAAAGTAGGTTGAGCCCGGTTCGGTCCCCCAGACAAAGACGACCACTCCGTCGGGCGTAACCCCCGAAACTTCCAACCAGAGCTGTTCGTTAAGCACTTGCTGGAAGCTGATGATCGGTCCATCACCCGAACTGGTGACCTGCAGGTTATCCAAGGGCATCGCGTCGTACTTTGGATCGTCGCTGGCGACGGTGGGTTCAATGGCAAATGTCGCGATGCCATCGTCAACGCCATCATCCTGCCCCTGGATTGTCAGCGTTTGAGGTTGATCCCAATTGGCTGGCGTAAAGGTCAGCGTCGTCGTCGCGGCAAACGGTTCGCCATTGGTGGAAACCAGTCCTTGGGTGGAGTCCGTCGTGGTCCACTGCACCGTGACCACGTCGGTCGGTTGCGATTCAAGAACGACGGTCACGTCGCTGGAACCACCATCATCCGATACCGTTAGCCCGGCCGTCGGTTGAACAGCGATCCCCACGGTGTCGTTATCGAGAATGGTTCCCGTCGCGGTCCCCAGTGAAACGGGCCTCGAACCAAACGACGTGCCCGAGGTGAGATCGACTTGGAAGTCTTCGTCGAATTCATCGATTGCGTCCTGCACGCTGGCAACCGAGAAACTCTGTGATTCCACGCTCCCCGCCGCAAAGGTAACCGTCTTCGCCGTGCTGTCGTAATCGACGTTACCGCCGGTCGCGGTGCCGTCGGTAACGTTGACAGTCAAACTCACAGCGGTGTCGATCGGATTGTCCAACGAAACGGTGAAGAGAGCGTTTCCGCCTTCTTCGATCGATACGTTTTCGACAGTAAACGTTGCCGAGTCGTCGTCGGTGATCGTGCCCGTTGCGGTATCGGTCGCCGTGACGTCGCGAGCACCAAGCGTCGTCGCGGTGCTGAGCGTTGCGGTGAAGGTCTCGGTCAGTTCGACAAGGTTTTCTTCAGTCGTGGCGACACTGAAAGTCTGCCCGGTTGTCGACCCGGCGGCAAACGTTACCGTTTGCGCCGCGTTGTTGTAGTCCGATCCTGTGGCGGTTCCGCCGCTGAAATCGATGTCGACAACGACGGCGGTGTCGATCGGGTTGTCGAGAGAAACGGTGAACAGAGCGTTTCCACCTTCTTCGATCGACACGTTTTCGACGGTGAAGGTTGCCGAGTCGTCGTCGGTGATCGATCCGGTTGCGGTATCGGTCGCCGTGACGTCACGTGAACCAAGCGATGTCGCAGTGCTAAGCGATGCGATGAAGGTCTCGGTCAGTTCGACGAGGTTTTCCTCGGTCGTGGTGACACTGAAAGTCTGACCGGTCGTCGAACCGGCGGCGAAGGTGACCGATTGCGCCGCGTTGGCGTAGTCCGCGGCGCTGGCGGTGCCGCCGCTGAAATCGATGTCGACCACGACCGCAGTGTCGATCGGGTTGTCGAGAGAAACGGTGAACAGAGCGTTTCCGCCTTCCTCGATCGTTACGTTTTCTACAGTAAACGTTGCCGAATCGTCGTCGGTGATTGTTCCCGTTGCCGTATCGGTCGCCGTGACGTCGCGAGCACCAACAGCCGTCGCTGTACTGAGTGCTGCGGTGAAGGTCTTGGACAGTTCGACAAGGCTGTCTTCGGTCGTGGCGACACTGAAAGTCTGACCGGTCGTCGAACCAGCCGTGAACGTGACCGTTTGCGCCGCGTTGTCGTAGTCCGAGCCGCTGGCCGTTCCGCCACTGAAATCGATGTCGACAACGACCGCGGTGTCGATCGGGTTGTCCAACGAAACGGTGAACAGAGCGTTTCCGCCTTCTTCGATCGACACGTTTTCGACCGTGAAGTTTGCCGAATCGTCGTCGGTGATCGTTCCCGTTGCGGTATCGGTCGCCGTGACGTCGCGAGAGCCAATCGCCGTCGCGAGGCTGAGCGATGCGATAAAGGTCTCGGTCAGTTCGACAAGGTTTTCTTCGGTCGTGGCGACACTGAAAGTCTGCCCGGTTGTCGACCCGGCGGCAAAGGTGACCGTTTGCGCTGCGTTGTCGTAGTCCGATCCGCTGGCGGTTCCGCCGCTGAAATCGATGTCGACCACGACCGCGGTGTCGATCGGGTTGTCCAACGACACGGTGAAGAGAGCTGTACCGCCTTCTTCGATCGTGGCGTTTTCGACGGTGAAGGTCGCCGAATCGTCGTCGGTGATCGTTCCCGTTGCGGTATCCGTCGCCGTGACGTCGCGAGCACCAATGGCCGTCGCAGTGCTGAGCGATGCGATAAAGGTCTCGGTCAGTTCGACGAGGTTTTCCTCGGTCGTGGTGACACTGAAAGTCTGCCCCGTCGTCGAACCGGCGGCGAACGTGACCGTTTGCGCTGCGTTGTCGTAGTCCGCGGCGCTGGCGGTCCCGCCGCTGAAATCGATGTCGACCACTACAGCGGTGTCGATCGGATTGTCCAACGAAACTGTGAAGAGAGCGTTTCCGCCTTCTTCGATTGTGACGTTTTCGACGGTAAACGTTGCCGAATCGTCGTCGGTGATCGAATAGACATGCGTCGATTGGATCGTGTTGTCACCGTCAGCATCTTCAATTCGCAGCCCCGAGGATGGATTGGTAAGACGCAACTGAACATCTTCGGACAGCTCGACCGAGTTGTCGTCGGTGATGTCCAGGGAAATCGCAACGGCTGTTGCCAGAGTGCCGTCGTAGGTCCCCGCGGGGATCGTGACGCTGGTGGGGAGAGTGAAGTCCGTGCCAAGCGTTGCGGAGCCGCCTGTGATGGTCAGGTCGATGGTTTGCGGCGTGTTGACGATCCCGTCGATCAACAACTTGGGAAGGTTGCCTCCATCGGCCTCGGAATCGCTGGCGGTCGCAACACTAAATTCGACATCGGCATGGAACCGGAAATTCGCTACCGAATCGAGTTCGCCTTGAATCAGGTACGCATCCGCTTCCCCCGTGAATCCGGCCGGGGTGACCAATGCTGCTGCGGCAGCGGTGGCGTCGGCACGCGTCTCACCGAGAATCGTAAGCGTTGCCAGTCGAAGAGTTTCACCGGCGGGGACGGTGACATCGAAAGTCCAATAGACATTGTCGTCGATCACCTGCACCGCGGAAGGTGCCAATCTGCCGGGACCATAGATGTAGTGAATGATTGCGGGTGAACCGGTTCCATCGGCATCGTCGGTGCCGATCCAACGATCGGTGACGTCCGCGGTTGCGTCGCCGCTGGACGTGGTAAAGACGTTGGTCGCCGCGTCGGAACCGAGATTTCCGACAACCCGAACGGTCGTGGTGATATCCGCGCCCGTCGCGTTCTGCAATACTTCGATCGTGCGCACGAAGTCTTCGCTTCCGTCGGCGAGCAGGGTGACTTCCCGCGATACCGTCAGACCGCTGAGAGCCTGTGAACCGGTGGCGACGGTTGCTCCCGAATCGGTGAGCGTTCCGGAGGCAGTCGGTTGGAAGTCGACGCCGTCGATCTGCAAGCGGTTCAGGCCGTCGAACGCATTGTCGGGCCCCTCGATCAACTGGCCACTTCCATGGTTTGCCATGTCGATTTCAATATCCGCTCCTCCCGCGGACTCTACATCGACAACAAAATCAATCCGGAAGCTGCCGCCGGCGGCTCCATCGCCGTCACCGTCGATTGGATAGCCTGCGGGATCGGTCAACGTGTCCGCAACCACCAATCGGTAAACGCTTTCGGTGAGTCCAGCGAAGGCCAGCGTGACCGAATCGCCGTCGTAAGTCGCCGACGTGATCGTCACTTCCACATCGTCGCCGCTTCCCAACAGGCCGTCTTGCCCGACCGAAACCAGCGTAAAGGGAGCTGTCGCGGCAGTCGGGTCGACGTCACGACTGAAGTCGATCGTCAATTCGGTTGTTCCCGAAACGATCACCCCCGCGTCCAGATCGGGAACCGTGACAGTGACCGGTTGGAAGTCCGTTACCGTCACCGTTACAGTGCTCGAAGAGGTCGCGCCGTTCTGATCACGCATCGTGTAATCGATCGCGACGGTCGCTAGTTGGCCGGCGGAAAGTTCATCAAACGCGGGGCCGGGATCAAAGACAACCCGATTCGCAACGATGCTGACCGAACCGGCTGCGGCGGGGGAACTGGCGAGTCCGGTTGTCGAGGCGATCGATACGCCGGTCAGTAAGAAATTGCTAGGACCGTCGTCGCCATCGACATCGGTGTCGTTAGCCAGGGCGTCGATCGTGACCGGGGCACCCAGCAAAGTCGACGCCGCATCGGCCGCCGCGACCGGATCGTCGTTCACCCCGTTGACCGTGACGGTAACCGTTGCGGAATCGGTTAGGCCTTGGGAATCTTCAATCTGAT
Organism: Rosistilla oblonga; assembly: GCF_007751715.1. Classification (NCBI taxonomy): domain Bacteria; kingdom Pseudomonadati; phylum Planctomycetota; class Planctomycetia; order Pirellulales; family Pirellulaceae; genus Rosistilla; species Rosistilla oblonga. The sequence continues at coordinate 2,478,074 of NZ_CP036292.1, forward strand.
AGGTAAAGGTCACATCGACCGAATCGCCAAGATCCAGATCGTCAAAGTCGCCATCGGGATCGAATGTGATCGTGCCATCGGCGTGGTTGTTCAGCGTTCCTAACGCGGGAGCGCTTAGCGCTACGGTGAGTGTGCGATCCAGATTGTCTTCGGCATCCGAATCGACCCCATTCCCATTGTCCGCAAAGAGATCGATCAACACCGACGCATCTTCGGTCGTGCTGACGGCGTCGGGTTGGGCGACAGGTGCCGTGTTGACGACAAACAACAGTTCCACGTCATCTCCGTCCCCTCCTCGATACGTGATCCAAGCGGGACGCCCCGAGCCGAGGAAATCGCTGCTGATCGTCGCGCCTTCGGGAAGGCCGTCGAACGTCCCAGACCCGCCGGTGCGTTGGATGATCGTGTAGCGCTGGTTGCCGACCGGAGTGTAGCCGATCATTCCTGCAACGTTCAGCGCGACCCCGGTTCCAATGTCGACCGATCCGGTTGCGTCGATTTGGTCGTGAAAACCGCTGCCGTTGCCCGCACCGGAGCCATCGAGGTCGACAGTGAAGCTGCTGTTATCGGCAAGCAGCATGTCGCCGTCGGCGCTGAAAATGCCGACCGATGCACCTGGCTGCAGGTTACCGAACAGACGTAGCGTTTCGACAGTCAGGTCGGCGCCGGCGGTATTTGTGTCGGTGATCGCACCGTCGCTGTGGATTTCCAGCAGCTGTGCGTTGCCGGTCAGATCGATCGCCGCGTTGATCGTCACATCGCCACTGCTGGCGTCGCCGACAATCAGCCGTGGGGTCGAGATCAAATCGAGTTCGGCATCGGTCAGCCCAAGACTGTCCGCGACGTGAGTTCCCAGGCTGATCGGTCGATCCGTTTGCGCCGAAGCGATGGAAACGCCATCGGTCGATAGGATCTCGGCTTGCAAGTCGACGTCTGCCGCGTGCAGCGCGATCGAGCCATCGCCAGCATCCAACGCACCCGTGCCCAGCCCAAAACCAGACTCCTGCGAACCAAGGACCACTCGGCCACCGCCATCGTTGGGAAGCCGAATAAATAGACTGTCGCTATTTTCATCGGCCACCACCGTCCAGTAATCGACCCCTACGTTTGTGGTGCCAATCACGCTGTTGGTGCCGGAGATTACACCGCTGATCCCCGCGCTGCCGCTGACCCAGGTCAAAGCCGCTACATCGGTCGCCGCACCGTTGTCCCAGTCGGGACTAATCACGACAAAATTGCCGTTGGCAATCCTCGTAAGAAAGCCACTGCCGACCATATCGTCTGCCTGGGAACCGACAAGGCTGTTGGCCGCGCTGACTTCGCCGCGGACTCCCGTGCTGCCGTCACCCCAAGTAACAGCACCGGCGTTGGCGACGGTCCCGTTGGCCCAGTTGGGACTGAAGACCAGATAGTTGCCGTTGCCGAGGTCTGCGATAGAGGACCATCCCACTCGGTCATTTGCGGTGGAACCGACAAGGCTGTTGCTGGCGCTGATCTCGCCGGTGATTCCCGTGCTGCCGTCTGCCCAAGTAACCGCCCCCGCATCGGTTACCGCACCGTTGTCCCAGGTGTGACTGCCGACCACATAGTTGCCGTTGTCGAGCGCCCTCACACCCAAGCCCACTTGGTCTCCAGCCGTGGAGCCGACGAGGCTGTTCGCAGCGCTGATCACGCCGGTGCTTCCCGTGCTGCCATTACCCCAAGTAACCGCCCCCGCATCGGTTGCTGTGCCATTGTCCCAATACTGGTTGTGGATCACAAAATTGCCGTTGCTGAGCGCCGTCAAATCGGACCGCCCTACATTGTCGTCGGCCGTGGAACCGACGAGGCTGTTAGCAGCGCTGACGATGCCAATCGTGCCGGTGCTACCGTCTCCCCAAGTAACCGCTCCCACGTCGTCTGCCGTATCGCTGTCCCACAAATGACTACTGACGACATAGTTGCCGTTGCTAAGCGCCAGTACATTGGAGAATCCCACTTGGTCATTCGCGGTGGAACCGACGAGGCTGTTAGCCGTGCTGACCACGCCGCTAATTCCGGTGGTGCCGTCGCCCCAAGTAGCCGCGCCCACATCGGCCGTAGCTCCGTTGTCCCAATCGGAGCTGGAGACGACATAGTTGCCGTTGCTGAGCGGCGTCACCCCGGCGTTGCCGACATAGTCATACATATTGGAACCAACGAGGCTGTTAGCGTCGCTGACCACGCCGGTAATTCCCGTGGTGCCGTTGCCCCAGGTAACCGCGCCCGCATTGTCTGCCGCTCCGTTGTCCCAGCGGGGGCTGGCGACGAGATAGTTGCCGTTGCTGAGTTCCGTCACGCCGTAACTGCCGACTGCGTCATACGCCGTCGAACCGACGAGGCTGTTGCTGGCGTCGATCACACCGCGGACTCCCGTGCTCCCATTGCCCCAAGTTACCGCCCCCGCATTGGTTTCTGTGCCATTGTCCCAATAGTAGCTAACGACAACGTAGTTACCGTTGCTAAGAGCCGTGACGTTGCCGTTGCCGATGTTGTCAGACGTGTTGGAACCGACAAGGCTGTTGCTGGCGCTGATCTCACCGCTGACTCCCGTGCTGCCATCGCCCCAGGTAACCGCTCCCACATTGAAATCCGTCCCGTCATCCCATAATGGTGACTGGACGACATAGTTGCCGTTGCTGAGCGGCGTCACCCGATGCAAGCCCAGCATGTCAAAATCGCGGGAACCGACAAGGCTGTTGCTGGCGTTGACCTCACCCTGGACTCCCGAGCTGCCGTCCCCCCAGGTAACCGCCCCAGCATTGGTCGCTGCACCGTTGTCCCAGAGGGAACTGCGGACGACATAGTTACCGTTGCTTAGTTCTGTCACGCCGCTATTGCCGACGCTGTCATCCGTCCGGGAACCGACGAGACTGTTGCTGGCGCTGACCGCGCCGCGGACTCCTGTGCTGCCGTCGCCCCAGGTCACAGCCCCTGCGTCGATCGCCGCACCGTTGTCCCAGAGGAGACTGCGGACGACATAGTTGCCGTCGGTAAGCACTGTCAAATACTCGTCGCCGACGTTGTCATCCGCCGTGGAACCGACCAGACTGTTGCTGGCGCTGACCACGCCACTGATTCCAGTGCTGCCGTCGGCCCAGGTTACCGCACCGGCGTTGGTTGCCGCACCGTTGTTCCAATGCGGGCTTTGGATCACATAGTTGCCGGTGGCAATCGCCCTCACGCCGCCGCTACCGATCCGGTCATCGTCGCCAGATCCTAGCAGCGTGCTCAGTAATTCCCCTGTCTGACCGTTAAAGAGATAGACAGCGCCTGCGTCGTTGCCGCCAGCGTCATCATAGGGGGAGGTGACGACGACGTTGCCCGACGTCAACGGCACAACGGTGGCACCAAATTGATTGCCGGTGGCTGGGTTGGGATCGACAAACTGAGCCAGCGCCATCGCGAGTGTCAGCGTGCCGCTGCCATCCCCATCGCTATCGGCTTTTAAGGTCTGCAGGCCGCCGTTCGAAAGCAGGGGAGCCGCGATGGTGATGTCGTTTGTTGCATCGAGCGAAATCGATCCGCCGCCGGTCTCGATCGAAGCCTCTGTGTTGATCGTGTCGGAAGTGATCGCCAACTGTTTGTCAGCCAGCGAAATCGAACCGTTGATGTTCACGGTATCGTCGCCCGACTGGCCATCGATGATCAGATCGGCAGCGTAATCGGAGGCGAGTCCATCGACGTTGATCTGATCGGCACCGTCCCCGGCGTTAATCGTTAATGAACCACTCGGATTCAGGAACGTTACCACTTCGCCCGCCGTCGAATCGACGGTGGTGCTTCCTGCACCGGCATCGGTCACTACGATCGTTTCGTCGACCGAACTGTAGTTCAACGTCACGTTCGTTGCATTGATCGTCGACGCGATCGGCTCGAGCCCCAAATACGAAATCGTCGGATTGCCGCTGAGGTCGATGCTGCCGCTGTGTTCATCGACAAAGTGGTAATCTGCGTCGGCGAAACTGCCGCCGCTGAGCGCTAGCGAATCGCTCCCCGCACCGCCATCGAAGTCGACTCGGTGGGCGAACTTGCCGGCGGAGTAATCGAGCGACAACACGTCGTCGCCCGCCCCTCCATTGAACAGGATCTTGCCCGAAAATGCCGCGGCGGGAACGGTGATCGTGTCGGTTCCATTGCCGGTCGCCCCGGCGATGTTGATATATCCAATCGGCTGCGGCGTCGGACTCGAGATGTCCTGGATCGTGTAGTGCGTGCCGTCGAAACTGACTTGCAGATGATCCGCCTTGCCTGCGGCAGAGACATCGCTGATCACAAGATTGTCGCCGATGATTGTAGCGCTTGTTGCCGATTCGACAGGGACTCCCGTCACCGCTGTCAGGACGACGTCATTTCCTGTGCCACCGACATACGATATTTGCAACGATTGCCCACTGACGTTGATCAGCCCACCCTCGCTCAAACCCGAAAACGTACCGACGATGGGGTCCGATAGATCGTTGTCGATGATCGTGAAGGTGCTGCCGACAACTGCCGCGTAACTTAGGTCGACGTTCAGCGTCGCGTCGTTGAGATCGATATCACCGCTGAGATTCACCTGATCGTACTGCGTCCCGACGGTGGTGCCGTTCAGATCGATATCGACTCTGTTGCCGCTGCCGACGAAGCGAACCGATTTGCCGAGCGATAGGATACCGGTCCCACCCACAGGCCCAGGGCTCAACGTCGCACTCGATCCCAACTGGATTCGGTCGTCGGCGTCGGCGTGGCTGCTGTCGATCGAACCCGAACCAGCCAACGTTGCCGAGGAGACGGCAAACTCGTTGGAATGGGACGCATCAAGTGTGGTCGTGCCATCGAAGATGACACTGCCACCTCCGATAACTCGTAGGTCGTTTTTGTCGACAGATGAAATATCGCCTCCCAGCCGAAGCGAGGAATCGACATAACTTTGCAAGAAGAAGTTGTCCCGAATGGTGTCACCAAAAACGATGTCGCCGTTCCAGGCGTTTTCGCCGATCGATGCGAGTGTGCCGCCGGAAGTGACCGTTAGCAGTTCGTCGGCGACGGTGATCGAATTCTCCAACTGCAATTTTGCGTCGTTCGACAGGCTTGTTCCGGTGGCGGGCGTGCCGTCGGCGGTTCCCAGTCCCCCAGCATCCTCGACGACCAACGAGCCGCCGGTGATCGACGTGCTGCCGGTAAAGGAGTTGCTGGCAGCAAAGACTGTCACCCCATTGCCACCGCTGACAAGATCCCCCGCACCGGAGATCGCGTCTTGGATCAGAGTCGTTCCCGATGTCGTGGTGAACGATAGATCGTGGCCATTCAGATCGATCGACCCCTGGACCGAAAACGTTCCGCTTCCTGAGTTGCCAATCAAGGCGTTGTCCGTTAGCTGGACATCGAGACCAAAGGTATTGTCCGAACCATTCGACGTGACGCCCGCGGACAGCTTCACCGCGCTGCCCGAGATCTCGTAGTTGCTGCCCGCGATCAAGATCGAACCAAATTCCGTCCCTTCTGCAAAGTCGTTGACGTTGGCCGGACGAGGCGCGTCTGCCGGGAAGACGAGGTCGTCGACAAGTCCTGGAACCGCATCTCCTTCCCAGTTCTCAGCCGTGCTCCACAGGTCGTTAGCGCCCCCGCCATCCCAAGTCGATACGGCCAACAGGCGTCGGTCTTCCAGCGATTCATGCCATAAGGTTCGTTGCATCAGCCCCCTGCGACGGGCCGCGGCGCGTTGGTGCTTGCGTTTTGACGAACCAAATAATTTGCCATGAATGCGCATTCTCAATCCCAAACTTTGATGAACCTTGCTGCCAGCTTTCAGACACCAGCCTTGCCCTCACTCTTGCGACGCAAGTTACGCAACAGTAAGCAATTCCACCGAGATACAACGATCCCGTCCCCAACGGCTGAAACCCAGGAGTCTAGTCAACATGCATCAGGGGGGGAAAGATCAACCCACACTGATTCGGAGCTTTCAGCACGAAGGTTTCCGTTTTTCTTCAACCGGCGCCGGTTGAACTTGTAGATGTGTAAACCGGAGTGACCAATTGAAGAGTCGAAGCTGAAGTGTTTGGCCCGTCGGGAATCGCTGCAGACGCTCGGCAGGCGTTGTTGCTCGCCAGTTGATAACGCAGACCAAGCCAAGGTTTCCCCGCGGCGGCGAAAGACTTGCCTGCCAACCGCCGCCTCCAACTGTGATCGCGGCGACAGTCTGTCGCACAGTTCCTCTCCATCTTTCTGCTGCAAATTTTGAACAACGCATGCAGCGTTCGACAGCAAAAATGGAAACACAAGATGCTGTTGTAAACTTGATGTAAAGGGGCGTTTACTGTTCGTCTGCCGAGTTAGTCGTTGCGGTTTGTGTGGGCTCCCACTCCGGTTGCGGCAGCTTTCTTCGAGTCTTTGAACGTTGGCGGGAAAATGAAAGGGATTCCGCAATGAAATGTTCGATAGCCATCTTTGCGGGATCGCCGATAAAACATTCAGACGGATGCTCACGAACGGAATCGACAAACATGCTGAAGTTCCATCAAAAACGATTTCAAGTAGCCGCTTGGTTCCTCTTGTCGATGGGGCTCACTTCCATCGCGCAGGGACAATTCGGGTGCGATGCCTCAAGTGGTTGCGATGCAGTTGGCTGCGGTCCCACCACAAGTTGGAGCTTCGGTGCCAAGGCTCTGTTTTTGGAACGAGCCGACGATGACGTTCGCATTTTCTCGGGAGCCAACGGCAACTTTGATTCCGACGAATTCGATTTGGGATTCCAAGCTGGCTACGAACTCAATGGTCGCTACAACCTCAACGATTCCAACGCGTTAACCGTGCGATGGATGAGCGTCGATCGATGGAGCGACAGCCATCGCGATCTGGTCGGACCGGCAGGCAACGCAACTTTGAATGCGACCGCGCCGTTCACCTTTCCCGGTGTCACGTCGATCGATGGCGTTCACACATCCGACTTACATAGTCTGGAACTTGGCATCAGTCGGCGGTTGACCGAATCGGTCCGATTGACGACCGGTTTCCGTTACCTGGAGATCGACGATCGGATCGGCTTTCGTTTAGACGCCGCAGCGACCCCAACAACCATCGACACCGCGGCGCAGAACCGATTGTACGGTGGACAGGTTGGCTTGGAATCGGAACTGTTCCGCAAAGGGAAATGGTCGCTCGACGGCTTTGGGCAGGTCGGTCTTTTCGGCAATGCCGCAAAACAATCGACATTGCTCGACACGGGAGTCGTTCAGATTCGTGACGCGGGGGACCGTGGGAAATTCTCTTTCTTGGCAGAACTCGGGCTGAATGCACGCAGAAGTCTGACCAGCCAGCTGGATCTCGTGGCGGGCTACCAAGTCATGTGGGTCACATCGGTTGCCGTCGCCTCGGATGAACTTGTGCATTCGAACTTCATCGCCCCGCACGGCGTCGACGCCTCCGACAGTGTCTTCTACCACGGAGCGACAGTGGGCTTGGAATATCACTATTAACCACCGGTGCAAACCCTGTGGTGCCTGTCCCACTCCCGAGTGCAACTTGCCGCGAACGAAAACGGTCCGCTCTCTGAGTTACCAATCGAGGCAATGAGGTTTGGCCATCGCTGCCGAGCCTCGTGATGAAGAGCTAAGCTCTCGATGCTGGATAGTTGAACTTGCTGGAGCGCCGATTCCGGTCGTCGCGTAGATGGCTACTTGGCGTTGGTCGGTTGGCCGAAGTGCTGTTGCAGGAATTCAAGCGTTTTGTTGTTCGACCAGGCGTGGCCGCCGTCGAAGAAGTCGGCTGCGACGTTGTCCGGTTTGCCCAGCAGCGTATAAACCTGTTGCAGCGTGTCAAAGCCTTCGCGGGCTCCAGCGATCGGGAAGATCCGATCGTCGACTCCATTGATCAATAGCACGGGCCGCGGCGCGTAGAGTGCAACGACATCGGCCATCTCTGCATAATGCATGATCCGCGGCAGACAGTTGCAGATGCAGTGGCGAATCGGAAAGATCGATGATCGATAGGTCGAGAATGCTCCGGCGATCATCGCCAGCTTGACCCGTTCGTCCAGCACCGGCAGGTACATCGACAGCGTTCCACCACCGGACAGCCCAGCAACGCCGATCTTGTCGGGATCGACCTCCCCATCGCGACTCTGCAGGAAATCGATCACCCGCATCGCATCCCAGCATCGCAGGCCTTGTGGGGTCATCCCCAGCAGCAACGAATCCATCGTCATCTGTGTACAGCTGCGGCGCAGACTCTTGATCCCCACGTCCTGATTCCCGGCGGTCTCATTCCAACCGCGGACGTTGATTGCCGCGGTGACGTAGCCGTGCTTGGCCAGGAAGACCGCGTAGTCGAGGCTGCTGTCTTGGATCTTTTTCGCCGCTTCGGCGCTGTCCGCTTCACCGATATAGGGAACGATCCCGCTGTGCCCGTGCAAACAGACGATCGCCGGCAGCGGCGCTGCGCGTTGATCAGGCACAAAATAATAGACCGGCGCCCAGTAGTTCGCTTCGGTGCGAACGTAGATCTTGTGTCGAGTGAACGTTTCGAATTTCTTCTCTTCGGCCCACTTCACTTCCAATGGAACCCGCTCGGGCATCTTGCCCAACAGATCGACGACAACCTCCTGCAGACCCTGTTGCCATTGCTGATGTTCAGCCACCGTTTCCGCTTGCCATCGCATCGTCGGTTCGGCGCTATCGGCTAGCTGAGCAAAACTGCCGGCGATCTGATGCGGCACCTGCACCGCCGCCGGTTCCTCCGCATGCAGTGACTGCGGCGTTGCTGTGAATTGGCCGCCGGCGAGCAGACTGATTCCCGTCAGCAGGGAGATGGCGAAGCGGATGGCTGGGCGAGTGGTTTGATTCATCGAAAATTCCTACGCTGGGAGTGTCTTTTGTCGTTGCATGCGACCAATTGCTGGGCACAAGCCTGACACGTCCGGCGTCAACTTTCAAGCGTCGGGCGAAATCGTCGCCACGTCGACGCTGACATCCATCCGGTTCTTGCCACCGCCGATGAAGACGCCTTGGATCGGGCAGAGATCGCTGTAGTCCTGCCCCCAGCCGATTGTGATGTGATCGGTGGCAGGGATCATGTTATTCGTCGGATCGAAATCGACCCAACCGATCTCGTCGCCACAATACAGCGACAACCAAGCGTGCGATTGGTCGTTGCCGATCAACCGCTCTTTGCCCGGCGGAGGCAGCGTTCGCAGGTATCCGCTGACGTAGCGAGAGGCCAGACCGATCGATCGCAAGCAGGCGATTTGCAGGTGGGCAAAGTCTTGGCAGACGCCCGCTCGTTGCTTGAAGACGACGTCGACAGGCGTGCTGACCGTGGTCGCTCGCGGATCGTACTTAAAGTCTTCGAAGATCCGCCGCGTTAAATCGAGCCCCGCTTCAACGATCGGCCGTCCCTTGGTGAAACTGGCCAACGTATATTCAGTGTACGCCGGATCGCGTGGCACGATCCGCGAGGCAAACGAAAACTGATACGCCGATAGGCTCAATTCGTCGCGACGTTTGGCGATGCCCTGCGCGACATCCTCCCACGGCGGCGACGCGGTAAAGGCGGGCGGCCGCGTGATCGGACGGACCTCGACATTGCTGGTCGCGGTCACAGTCAAGCTGCGATGCGGTTCTTGGATCGAAAAGTAATCGACGCGATTGCCGAAATAATCTTTCTGGCACGTCGACGCAAACGCATCCGGCTTGATCAACAAATGGAAGTTGGTCACCGTTTGCTGTGGCAGCGAACGCGCGGCGAGATGGATCTTGTTGTGACAAACTCCAACCGGCTGGCTGTAGTTGTATTTTGTGGTGTGGGTGATCCGGTACTTCATGGCTTGCTCATCCGCACTTGGTCGATCGATGTCAGTAGTCGCGATGGGCCGGCGTGTACCATGTATTTGTTGGTAATCGCTTGGGACAGTTGCGGCAGGTGCAGTTCCAGTTTTCCGAACACTTCGACCAGCTCCCGTCGGCGGTCCTCGGAGTGATTTTCGCCGATCGCTTCGATATCTAACATCCGTACCGCGTATAACGCCGACAGCAGCATCCGCTGCTCGCTGCTGGTCGGTTGCGATTCGGTCCGCGGCAGCCGATCGACATGATCTTTAATCCGCAGCAATTGGTAGACGACGCTGCGTGGGTTGGTCTCATCGGTTAACAACAAATCGAGTACCGGTACCTCGTTCAAGTTCGATAGGTAGCGGTAACGGTAGGTCATCAGGCTGTCGCAAACCTGCAGCAACGCTTCGAGCATCTCGCCGGTGATCTCTTGTCCGACCGAGAAACAGTTGTTCAACAGCGACGTCGTTTGCGTGGCCCGTTCGATCCGCAAGCCGAGGTCCATGAAGTGGAACGCTTGGGTGCGCGTCATGCTCTCGGACATCATGCCGATAAAGGCGACGAGATCGACGATCAATTCGTTCGACATGTTCAAGAGATCGGTGAGATCCCACGTCCCCGTCGCGGGTGCCCGGAACTGTTCGTCGACTCGAACCAGAACACGCCAGCTGTCAGCTGACAGACGATCGCGGACCCGCGATGCGGTTCTGTAGGTCGCGGCCAGCATCGATCGCAGCGAACCCGATGCGGTGGCGTCAAAGGTCGAAATTGGCAGGTTTTCTTCGATCGCAGGCAACTGTTGGCGAATTCCTTCGACGACAAACCCCGGTTCGATCTGACCTTGATCGGCCATCGTCCGCAGCAGCATCGGCAGTTCCGAACGCAGATGGCTCGCCGATTCGCTGGTCAATCGCATCGTCACCGCACGCAGCAACCGGGCTGCCGAATCGGCCCGTTCCACTTGGCGTCCGAGCCAATAAATGTCATCGGCCACGCGACTGGGCAGGTCATCACCACTGCGCCGCAGCTTGACCGGTTCGTGCCGGCCTTGGAACAGACTGTCGTGCTGCGGTGGCTCTTTGCCTTGGATCCAAATGTCTTTGCTCCCCTCGCCGGAGACCAAAGACATCTCCAACGAACCGAGCTCGGTCGACGTTCGCGCTAGCCCGCCATGCATGACTTCAAACGAATCGCCCGACGCGATCATATACGCTCGCATCGCGAGATAAGCCGCCGAGACGTTGCCGCCGCCCCAGTTGGGCATCGTCGATCGAACGACCCGCTCCTGACCGACAAATTCGGACGGCCGCGCCTTGATCCGTTCGGCCAATTGATCGTTGGGCAATTGCTTCAGGTGTTCGGTCACCTGACGTTCGTGGCCCCGTTGGCGGAAGGCGCGTTTGATCACCAAGCGATCGAGATTGGCGAGCACATATTCGCGGCCGACCGCATCGCCGCACCACCATGTCGCCACGCTGGATAACTTAAGATCCTCGCCTAACAATGTCTTGCACAGAGCCCCGATGTAGGCCATGAAAATCGGCGACTCGACCAAACCGCAGCCCAGCGGATTCGTGATCGCAACGTTTCCAGCCGCTGCCGCGTCGACGAGTCCCGCGATCGCACCGGGAGAACTGGACGGCAGTTCCAGCGAGTCGCAGTCGACGGTATTGGGTCGCCGCAAAATCACGTCGACCGGATACAAACCGCCCAGCGTTTTCATCCAGACACAGCGATCGCGGACTGCCAGATCGGCCCCTTCGACAAGCGTGTAACCGAGGTAGCGGGAAAGGTAAGCGTCTTCGAAATAGTTTTCGCTCGACGGCCCTTGGCTCAGCAGCACGATCCGCGGATTGTCTTTATGCCGCGTCGCGATCCGGCGGCAGGTCTCCCGCAGGGCGCGAAAGTAGGGAGCGAGTCGCTGGACGTTGCAGGCTCGAAATCCCTCGGGCAACATCCGCGATTCGACGACGCGGTTTTCCAACGCGTATCCGGCTCCCGAAGGTGCTTCGGTGCGATCGGCAAGCAACCACCAACCGCCGTCGGGAGCGCGGCCAAGGTCGGCGGCGTAGCTGTGCAGATACCGCCCCATGCTCGGCTTCAAATTGTGCAGCGTGGTGTGAAAACCAGGATGGGCAAAGATGATCTCCGGCGGCAGCACGCCATCGCGAATCAACTTCTTCGGCCCATACAGATCGGCCAGCGTCAGCTCGAGAACCTTAGCGCGTTGTTGCAGTCCATCGGAGAGATTGCCCCATTCTTTTTGGGGGATTATCAGCGGCAGCGCGTCCAGCTCCCACGGCCGCGGTTTGTCCAACGGATCGCCGTACGCTCCGTAGGTGACACCGTTTTCGTGGATCAACCGCTTAGCCTGCGTCCAACGACGCAGCATCTCCTCATTTCCCACGCGATTGATTGCCGCAGCGAATCGCTTCCAGTGGGAACGCATCTGTTGTGGGGCGGCAAACAATTCATCGTAACTGCCAACCGGAGGCGAATAACCTGCGAAGACGCTGATCACGGCGGCCGTTTGCGGATCGGGTAACGAACCTTGCTGCTGCGTTTGCATGTTCTTCCAGGTTGCCAAGATGCGAAGGTTCGCGTAAGTCTGCGATCAAACGACTAGGCTACCAAAACCAGCGGTCATACAACAGCGGGACCGCCCCGTCGCACCGCAGTTGAAGCCTTGGCAGGCTGCGTTGGATCGGGAGAATCCGTGCCAATACGCACGATTGTCGTTAATCCTCCCCTTCGGCCATCCCGTACAGCCGGCGTATCTCCGCCAAATCCTCGGTCACCGGCGGCAATTGCGGATCCATCTCTTCCAGCGTTTTGCGAACGATCTGCGAAACGACTGCATTGCGATACCACTTTCGATCCGCCGGAATCACAAACCACGGCGCGTGCTTGGGGCTACATTTCTCGAACGCGGTTTGGTAAGCCTCGCGGTAATCGTCCCACCGGTCCCGTTCGTGGTAATCGGCGGCGTTCAATTTCCAGTGCTTCTCGGGCAGATCCAACCGCTCCTTGAACCGCTCCAACTGTTCTTCCGGACTGATGTGCAGATAGAACTTCAAAATCCGAGTCCCCGCCGAAGCCAGCAGCGACTCAAACGAATTGATCAGATCGTAGCGCTCCTTCCAAACGCTCTTGGGAACCAAGTCGTGGACGCGGACGATCAACACGTCTTCATAATGAGAACGATTGAAGATCGAAACCTGCCCGCGGGCGGGGACGCAAGGATGGACACGCCACAGAAAATCGTGAGCCAGTTCCAGTTCGGTCGGCTTCTTAAACGAATGGACGCGGCAGCCTTGCGGGTTCATCTTCCCCAACACGCGGCGAATCAAACCGTCCTTGCCCGCCGCGTCAGGCGCTTGCAGAACGATCAGCAGCGATTGCTTCCCTTCGACAAACATCCGGTATTGCAGCTGACGGATCGCTTCGACATTATCCGCCGTCAATTGCTCCGCTTCCTCGCGATCCTTGAACGGTTTGTCCTCGCGCGGCTCGATATCTTTCAGTTGCACCTTGCCATCGGGCTTGACGCGATATTCGTGATACAGATCCATCGTTCGCCTCGCGGTTAGTTTGCAAGAAGTACTTGACGCAGAAAGTTCAGTCCCGCCTTGCCGATCCGTGGCGGCAAGACGTCGGGATGTCCGCCCATATGGAATGTGATCGAGCGCGGTGTTGCCAGTTTTCGACCGGTCACAACCAGCCGAATGTCGGAGCTAGGATTGGTCTTTCCCTCTCCGGGGACGATCGTCGGATAGCCATCGATCGCCAACGCCCAATCGGCATCAAATCGTTCCATCACCTCCGCCGTCCATTGTTCGGGCGAACCGTTCTGCGGCACGCCGAGTACACTTCGCCAGCGGTTCGATGCCCGTTGATCGCTCAATGACAAACCGCCGCGATACAGATCGGGGCGTTCGCATGCGCTCAACCAAGTGTCGGCCAGCGAATTAAAACCGTGTTCGACACAACAAAGTGTTTCACCACGCCGGTCCAGCAATTCGATAATGGCATCCTGCAGTTCGAAATCGTCCCCTTCGCCGAAGATGAACTCGCCAACGCGCTGCCGCAAGCTTTCGGTGACGCGATCGATCTGCGATTGGCAATCGGCTTCGTCGCTCCCCTCGGCAAAAATCCGCAGCGAGATCGTCGCCCGATTGACGGTGATCCCAACTTGCGGCGTCTGCTTGCGATCCAACAGATCGGCGATCCGCGACTCCATGTCGCTCTCGCCGACACCAAAACATTTGACCACATGTTGCCGCACGACGCGTCGCACGCCAAGCAATTCACGCATCCGGACCGCCACGCCAGCGTTCCACATCTGACGCATCTCCGCCGGCACGCCGGGCAGACAGAAGACGTGGCAATCGGAGCGACCGGGCCGTTCGACCGTCAGATCGATTCCCGGCGCGGTGCCGTGCGGGTTGTGGATCAGGCGGCTCCCCTGAGGGAACTCCGCCTGCAAACGGTTCCGATCGGGCATCTCGCGCCCGACAAAAAACGATTGGATGTGATCGAGTGCCTCCTGGCGGATCTCGATCGGGCGATCGGTCGCCGCCGCGATCGCTTTGCGCGTCAGATCGTCTTGAGTCGGCCCCAGGCCACCGGTCATCACGATGTAGTCGGACCGGCCGATCGCGATCCGAAAGACATCGACGCAGGCATCGAAGTCGTCGCCGACGCTGCTGTGATAAAGAGTCCGTACGCCCAAGTCGCCGAACTGAGACGCCAGCCACTGGGAATTGGTATCCAACCGGCTGCCGCTGGTGATCTCGTCGCCGATCGCAATCACTTCTGCACAAATGGTCATTCGTCGGGGTGTCCGTAAGTCGCCGCGCTAGGGCGATCGTGCCAATGAAAAGGGAACGCCGACACGTCGCCGAGCCGTTCGCGGAGGATCAATGATTCATCGGCAACAACCACGCTCCCAACACCGTGAAGATCAACGCGGAGATCCCCATCGCGATGCTCATCGGAGCCAGCGTCCGCAAGCCTTCGCTTTCGGTCATCCCACTCATCTTGCAGATCACCCAGAACCCGCTGTCGGCCATCCACATGATCGGCTTGGATCCCGCCCCGATCGCCGTTGCCAGATAAACTGGATGGTACGGCAAGATCTCGGGATTGGCAAAGCCCTGCAGCACGCCGGCGGCGGTGATCATCGCAACCGTTGCCGAACCCTGCAGCGTGCGGATCGATGCGGTCACTAAAAATGCGAGCGGCAGCAGCATCAATCCCGGCAGGCTGCCAGTCATCTCCGCGACCGCTTCGGCGATCCCCGCGTAACGCAGCATCGTCCCAAACGCTCCGCCGGCACTGGTGATCAAAATGATCACGCCGCCGCTGGCCAACGCCTTGCCGATCAATTGGTTTCGGTCGCTTGCGACGGGAGCCCATCGCAACAGCCCCATCGCCATCGCCGCTGCGATTCCCAACGCCACGTTTTTGTCGCTGGCAAGTTTGACAATCCGTCCAAGCGAATCGGTCCAGGCTGGCGCGGCGCCGGAATCGAAGCTACCGATCCACATGTTCCACGCCGTTCCGCCAGCGATCAGCAGCACCGGCAAAGCGATCGGCAACAGAGCCAACCAGAACGGCGGTCCCTCGACTTCATCGATCGACGGTGGTCCGCCGGCCGATTTTTCGTCCGCCGGTGTCTCGTCATCGCGCAGCGGAACGTCGACGAAGCGGTTGATCACGGCGGCCGCCGACAGCGAAAGGACGCTCGAACAACAGCAGATCGCCAGTCCGCCGACCATCATGTCGAAGATCTCGATGTGCAATTCGGCCGCCACGGCTAGCGGTCCTGGAGTCGGCGGCACCAGTGAATGCGCTAACGATCCACCGGCGAGGATCGCCAAAATGTAAAGCACGTAATCTTTGCCGACCTGCCGCCGCAGCGACTTGGCCAACGGGACCATCAGGTAAAAGACGGTGTCGAAAAAAACGGGGATCCCCAGCAGAAACGAACTGCCCGCCAACGCGTAGGAGGCGCGGGCTTCTCCCACGATCGCCAGCATCCGCCGGATGATTACCGCCGCGGCGCCGCTGTGCATCAGACAGCTGCCGACCACGCTGGCCAGCGCAATCAGAATCCCGATCTTTCCGGCGTAATCGCCGAACGATTGAGCCAACCGCTGGGCGCCGCTGCTGCTGACAAACGAAGCGGCTTCCTGTTGAGTCCAGGCACCTTTGGACTTCTCCATCTGAAGGCCGGCGTAATCGACCAACGCGGCGTCGGGAGTCAACACGGCGACCAAAAATCCGGCCATCGCCAACGCCAAAAAGGCATGCAGCCGCAGCCACAAGATCGAAATCAAGACGACCGCAACCGCGATCGCAACAATCCACCAAATACTCACAGTCGCCACGACTCGTTGAAGGGAATTCGGAATCAAACAGCGAGCAGTATATACGCGACGTCGTTGCCGAAAACACCATCGATCGGGCGTGAAGGGTGGAAAGTTGCGAATTGCAGGTTTCAAGCCGCTTGCGGACGGCGTGCGTGACGGCGGCGAACCAGCGTCGTCGCGATCAGAAATCCGCCGAACAGAACTCCCATCGCGGCTAAACGAACGCCGCGGCGGAGCGACGACGACGGGATCGCTTGGGCAGTGATCTCGATCTCGCCGCGGGGAGCCGAAAAGAAATACTCCTGGCCGCCCCGCTCCAGCGGCAATTCGGTCTCCAGACTCGCCAAGTAGACGTTGCTCGCGATCGCTCCTGTCGCCGGTGGCAGATTTATCTGATCGCCAAGCTGCATCCCGCGTTCAAAACCTTCGCCCGCTTCGGACAATCGCTCGGTTCGCGATTCATCTGCCATGCCCATTCCCATCTCCATGCCAGGAGTGGCGGGCCGGCGACCGAAGTCTTGGTTCGCAGACGTGGAAGGCTGCGCCGCGGCAGCAGGAGCATTGGGCCCGGCGGCAAACGGATCGGTCGCGTCGCCGAACGGGCCGGGCTGACCGCGAAACGGTTCTCTGTCAGGCGACTCTCTTAACGCCCTGTCCGCTGGCATCGCCTCATATTCATATCCGCCGCCTCCCATTGCGCCGCCGTTGGGCGAGATCGATCGCTGTGGCGAAGCGGTCGATGGCGATGGGCTTTGTTCCCGCTGCAGTTGCTGCGAATAGCGACTGACGTCGTCGCGCATCCCGCCGCGAACTTGCGCAGCCGGACGAGGCGTCGTCGGTTGAGCGTCGTCGAATCGTAGCGCGGGTAGTGCCGATTTGTCGGCACTACGATTTGCTTCACCCTTGCGTTGCGATCGCGGATCGGTCTGGAGACGTGGCGTTTGCTTCGCTCCCTTCGATTTGGAGTCCTTCCCTGCGATCGGTTCTTGAGGCATCGCCAATCCGTTTTGCGCAAACCAATCGCGGTTGAACGTCTGCAATTGACGCTCCTTCGTTTCGTTGCCAGCCGCGCCCGCCCGGGAAGCTGAAAAGTTGCCAAACTCTCCCAACTCATCGACCACTCGACGGCTGCGCGAATTGGAACCGCGGTCGAAATAGGACTGCAGTTGATCGCTGTTGCCGACGCTCAACATTTGATCGGCTTTGCGGCGGTTCTCGACCACCTGTTCGGCAGCTTGTTGTTGCGTGATGGTGTTCAGATCCAGTTCCTTCTGAACCGCTTCGCTCTGCTGGTAGAACTCGGCGTAGTCGTTTTGATGGGCTTCGACGATCCGGCCCAACTTCTTTAAGTTCGTTTCGGCGCGAACTTTGGAGTATTCGTTTTTGCTGCTCAGCGCACTGGAGAGCATCCGGAACTGCTGGGTCAAATGTTTCAAATCCAACGCCCGGTAATCCCCTTCGTTATCGACGCGTTGCATCGTGCCGTCGAATCCATACCAACGATGCGACTTCGGCAGCAGCAACCGCACCTGGCTGATCTCGACGTGGATGTTGGTCGTATGGACTAGCGGAAACTCGACCCGCGAACGCAGCCCGTTCAGATCGATCGCTCCGCCGTACTTCAGCACGACGCCGTAATCGGTATCTCCTTCGGCAGTTTTCACCAACGGAATCCGCACGCTTTGCTGACTCGATCCCCCGGGAACCAGCGTCGGTTTCACCGGTTCGCCCGCGACGCTGGCGGTCCACAGTCGAGCATCCCGCGGCAGTTCGATTTCCAAAAACTGTTCGGTGTCGTTGTTGATCCGGTATTCAACCGCAGCGCGATAGGTGCCGGCGTCGTCGACGACCAACACCGTTTCCGCTTTGCCAATGCTCGCTCCGGCGGTACGAACTTCGGCCCGTTGATTTGTGCGAAATCCAAGCTGCGGCGCCGGAGCCGCTTCGTTGACGACAAAGGCATCGCCAAGCGAAGCTCCCAAAACCTCGGCCAACACGCGTCGCTGGCTGTGCAATCGTCCCAGCGGCTCCAATCCGATCGGTTCGTCGATCACCACTTCGTCGCGGCCGTCGTTTTCCAAAGTTACAAAGCGACCGATCGTTTGGCCGGTTTCCAAAATCGGAATCGGGATCGTTTGCGGCGCGTCGTCCAACAGCCGCGTCTGGCGGACCAGAGCGCGAACCTGCCCCATCAAATCGTCCTGCAACTGGATCGTCACGCGGACGTACTCGGGACGCTCGGGGACCGCAGCGATCGTCTTGCGTCGCAGCGACGCTTGCTGGATCGTGGCGTCGGCCAGCCGTGCCGGCAGCAGGAACGAATACTCCCGGATTCCAGCTCGCGAAACATCCAACGCGATCACGATCAATTCTTCGATCGCACGCTGGGTCACGCGAACGTTGGTGAATGTCCGCCCCTTCACGATCGCCTGCTGTGGCGTCACGCGAATCGTTCCCGAATATTCGGGCTGACGATACGCGATCGCCAGCGTCGTCGCCCGTCGTTGATCCGCTTGCAACCACTCATTCACATTGCCTCGCAGCGTCGCGTTGCAGTTTTGCAAATCCGCAGCCACCGCCGAATAGGCAGGGTCGATTTGGATCGCAATTTCTCCCTGCTGTCGCTGCACGTCCAGAACCTGGATCGCGGGTAGAGCCACATCCTGCTGGGGATCGTCACGCGATGAACCACCGCGGATGACGACGGCAAAATCTCCTTCCAGTCCTTCCGCCAAGAAGATCGACATCCGGCGGTGCTGTGGATCGCCATCGATCGCTGACGTCGACCATTGGTAATCGCAAGGAGCCGAAACATCATCGATCACAAAATCTGCGGGCAATCGCAGACGCAGTTGATGCGTCGGACTATCGTGAACCTGCATCCCGATGCGACATTCCACATCCGCCTTCCGCTCGGTAATCCGCAGAATCGTTTGCAGCGTCGCCGCGCAGCGAGCCTCGATCGGCGCGGCGGTCAACGACAACGTAAACGGTGTCGCATTGAAGCGGTACGCTTGGAAGGGACGAATCCCCAACGGGCTTTCATCGTAATGCGCGACCTTCAACAGCGCGGCGATCTGTTTGGCATCGATGTCGGTCCGCGCCAACCCAACGGTTTCTTCAGCGACGACGTCCAACAAGGGACTTCGACGAATCTGGACGATCCCGGTATGCAGCATCGCACCGACGACACCGACCGCGGGCGTCTGCAGCGTTCTTGCTTGGTCGCCCGTTGCAGTGGGCTGAGCTAACACGATGGCAACCGCTTCTTCGCCGACAGCCTCCTTTAACAGTGTCACGTCGACGCGTTGCCGGTCCTCCTGTTGGGCGACCGACCAATCGCGAACGTTCGCTCCGTGAACCCCTTGGATTTGGAAGCCGCTTGGAACTTCCAGCGACAGTTCGCTGCGGCGGCTGCGCGGGAAGGAGAGTTTCAGTTGCCAAACAACGCGCAGCCCATCCTCCTGCACATCCATCACGGCGGCGGAACGAGCGGTCAAACTCTCGTCGACTTCTCCCAACGCGACTTGAGGCCGCCACTGGATCGCGATCCGTCCGTCGGACTTCAGCGCCGCGACGATCGATTCGTCGGCAGCCTTGGTCTCATATTGTTCCCGATCGTTGACGCCGGTCAAACGAACCTCGGTCCCCGCCGCGGGGACGACGACTTCCATCTGCGCCGCCGCGGCAACGGGGATTCGCCCCGCGGCAACACGCCAGCCTCCCGTTCGCTGCAGGTTCAAGCGAACCGCAAATTCAAAAGTGTGTCGTCCCTTGCCTTCGATTTCGAGCGTCATCAGAGAACGGTCCGGGACTGCTCGCCCGGCCGCTGGGACCGCCTGCTGTGGCACCTGTTTAGCGTTAGTCTCTGCCGTTGGTTTTGCAGCGACCAACCGCATCCGCGCCGGCTTGCCGTCCAATTGAGCTTGCTCAAAAACGACCCCTTCGATCGGCAATGGAACCGTCACCGATCGATCGCTGAACAGATCGATCAGCATATCCCCGCGCAGCATCAGGAAACCGTCGCCATCGAGCCGCGTTTGGTACTTCGCTCCGGCAAGAGCATATTCGGCAGCGACCTGCGGCTTGTCGATCGCTTTGTCGGGGAACGCCTGATTCCACAATTGCACATACGTCTTGTAAGGAACCAACACTTTTTCGGCTTGCCGAAAACCATCCGCTCCCGCGTCGGCCTGGTAGGGAACGATCACCGCTCCCTCGGGTAAAGTGATCGGACGCTCATCGGCTAGCATCGACGCCAGCTTTTCCAAATCAATCGCGTTGGGCAAATCCAATTTAGGATCGGCTTGAGCTGATGCGGTGGAACTGTTGCTCAACAGAAGCCCAATCGCCAACAGGCAGGCCGCGACGACGGGGCCCTTCACGACGCAGCGGCCCCAGCGGAAACAGGCGATGCCGAGGTAGAAGAGTCCCAGCAGGAAAGCGGTTTGGCAGGCCATCGTCGCCGGACGCGAGAGTTCCCGTTCCAACCCAGTCGCCACGGGGATCAGGTTCGCAAAAAAGAGGACTCCCAACACATAGCAGAAGTGGACAAACCAACTGCGTCCGGTCAACAACAATCCGCCCAACCCGACCAGGATCATCGTCGCCAGCCCCAACAGATACAAGCGATGCGAATCGACGATCGTCGCATCGACCTGCGGCGCCGCTCCGAGACTGGTCAATGTCACCCGCTGCCCCGTCGTCGGCCGATCGACTTCGATTTCCAAACTCCCCACACCCTCCAACGCCCACGCGATCTGCGGTCGCTTCGCTGCTGCCGGAGTTCGCATCGCTTGTTGCATCGGAGCACCGGCGGCGGCAGGTGCGTTGTCAAACAGATCCGCTGCCGCGTCGGAATCGATCTCCATGGCTGCCTTCATTTCAACGCCTGGGTCGACTTCGATCTCATCCATGGCCAACGCGACCTCTCCCGGCGCAGCTGTCGCATCCGCGAGATGCGAAAACCCGCGACTCGCCACCGCCCGCGAAGCCGGAAGAATCGACAGGGCGTTGCGAAGTGGGAGCGGCTGGTTGGCCGCTGTCCCGCTGCGCACCGTCCCCGCTTCGTCGGCGATGACATAGCCGGCTGGCAGTTCGAGATGCCACTTCAAGTCGGCGACGGGAACCTCTCCTGCTCGGCCCCCCGAATCGTCGCGTAGATACAACCGCGGCGCATCGCTTTGAAAGCGACCGTACGCGCCGGTCGGATGAATCGGCGTCGCATAAACGACCTGCAAATCGCGGATCGCCCGCGCGTCGCCCTCGGGCAGACCGATCAACAGGCTAGTTCCCTGCTTCTGCGGCTTCGCCGATTTCCCGTCGACACGGACCGACCACAGCGTGGCTCCCGTCGGAAGAACCGCCTCCAAATACGAGGCCTTCGTTCGCAGATGGTATCGCGCCGCTGTTTGGCTGCTGCCGTGCGTTCCGACTAGCGTCACCAGCTCTGCCCGCTGAACGATCACCGGTGGCAAGCCATAACCATCGCGACGGAAGACATCGACGGCGATCTTGCCCGGATCGCCCAAGAAACCAAACGCTCCCAGCAAGCGGCGTCCAACCAGGTAATCCGCTCCCGCCAATTTGCCGACATCGACAGGCCGTGCTTCGCCTGGATCGATCTGCACGTCCAGTTCGCCATGCCCTTCGACCGCCACTAGCGCCGTCTGGAATCGCACGCCGTCGGCGCGTGGAATCGGCAAGACCAATCCCTTCGGCTGATCGTCGGCCAAGCGATCTTGAAAGTCGATGATCAATCGACAGACGCCAACCGTTGGGGCGGCCAAGCGCGCCGTCCACAATCGACCGTTCTCCGACAGTTCGCTCGAAAACTCTTTCACCACCGCCCCGTGGCTGCCTCGGATGTTCAACGTCTCGGGAGCCTCCGCCGGCAGGAAAAACGAAAGCGATCGAGCGCCCGCCTGCGTCACGTCGTAGACGATCTCGCTGTGCGTGAAGATCCCGTCGGGCTGGACTTTGAAAAACGTAAAGCTCTCCGCCGTGATGCTCGGTTGCAGACGATCGACCGCCAATTTTGCCGACCACTGCGGTTGATCAAACTCAAAAGCGAGATCGCTCTGCACATCGTTCAGCCCAAAGGCTCCCTTCTGCTTGTCGTCCAGCGGAACCAGTTGCTCCAAGGCATCGGGTTGGACCGTCATGTCGTCGATCGCTCGAACCGCGATCGCACCAATCGACGACGCGACATCGATCAATTGGAATCGAGGGAATTCGACCGACGTCGACTGCCACGGGTCGAGCCACTTGTCGGGCGTGCGGACCGCGCGGAACCGGATCTCCGAACGCTCGCCCGATGCGATCCCGTGCTCCAGTTGCACGCGAACGACTTGTCCGGTCGCGTCCTGTTCCGATTCGAGCGGTTCGAATTCCAGCGGCTGCTGCGCCGCGTCGGTGACTTCAGTGACATGCCATTGCGGCGGCACGCGGAAGCGAACTTGAAACAGCTTTTCCTGCGTCGGTGAGACGGAAAACTGGCCGCGAATCGCATGGCGTTGCTGGCTGAGCGTTAGCAACAGATTGGTGCTCGCCTTCACCGTCGCCGGCGGCCGCCGAAACGCGGCGGTTAATCCGTATTCACGCTGCGCCGCGTAAAACGCGGCGACGGGGCGGATCAGCGGCGCCCCCGGTTCGGCTTCGAAGACACTGGGCGGAATCGCCGCGGTGATCACAGCGGTATCGATTGGGATCAGTCCTTCGGGCTGCAGACTCTGCAGATCCAAACGTCCATCCAACAGGACGCCCACCACCGACGCGACGCCGGCGACATCGATCGGGACCAATTGCGGTGCGGTCCATTGCGTTCCGTCGGGATCGATCGGATCGCCTGTCGATTTCTCCGCGGTGATGCTGAAGACCTCGGTTCCACGAGCGGATTGTCGCAGCGAGACGATCAAAACCGCCTCGCCTTCGTGTTCGCCGATTTCAAATTTACTCATCAACGGCGAATCGACATGTGTCACGTCGAACCCTGCGGGCATCGCAAATCGAAACTCCGTCGCCCCACCATGCAATACTTCCATCGACACCGTCGCGTGCAAACGCTGGTAGCTTTCGGTCACCTCCGCAACCAAGACGCTTCGCGCCACGACAACGCTCTGCTGACGCATCTGCCGATTTCCGATCCCCATCGCCAGCTGGTTGATCCCCGGCGAGATCAACAACTGCAGCCGCGATCGATCGGCATCCGCATCGTAGCTTTGACTGACGACCTGCGTCGAATCAGCCATCTGGATATTGCCTGGGCCCGACAAATAGAAGGAGGTCGCCGGCGGCGTCGGCAGCTGTAGCGTGAATGTTTGCTGAGTTGTGGTGTTGTTGAGTGCGGCGACCAAGCGGAGCTTCAGCGTATGCCGCCCGATCCCTTCGACAAACAGCGACGGATCGCCCGACTCTCCCGTGCCGATCGCAGCCGGTCGACCATCTAAGTTCGCATCCAGTACACCGATCCGTGCCAGCGAGAGCGGAACGACTTGCAGCCCCGCCCGCAAGACATCGATCTCGATCGCTGCGTCGATCATCACGCGACCGGTCTCGACAGTCGCTTCGTAAGTCGCCGACAAGACAGTCGCCGCGGTGGGCGTCTGCGCCAGCGGCGTCTGTTTCGCTTGGGCGATTAGATCATCGTACTGTTGCCGCGTCAGGAAGACGTGGTTGGTGTTGCTCTCCAACAGCACGTTCAGATCTTCAAAAGGGACAAAGATCTCCCGAATCGGCGTCTCCGAATCGACGTCCGTTTTGGGCGGTTCGGCGGCAACGGTCGCTCCCATCCCCAACATCAGGATCGGAGCTAGGACAACAAGCCGGGCGATTCGGCGGCAAAAGACCGGGTTGATCGATAAGTAAAGATTCATTGGGCACCTCCCGCGCGGCGTTGGCTCCAACCAAACAAGCCTCCTTGTCCAAACAGCCCGCTCGCTTTTGTCGATTCGGTCGCCGACATCGCAATCGTCGGTTGGGGCGTTCCGGTCGGCGGCGTTCCCGAGGAATCCGGCGACTGCGGCGGACGCGGTGCTTGTTTATCGGGGGGCGGCGATTGCCCACCGACCGGACCGCGGAACCAACGCATCAATCCCATCAGAATCCAAACGGCCAACACGAGAAACAGCGCCAGGAATAGGACGCTGTCGAACAACTGCAGCGACAGCGAGGGGAGAAATACGCTGCTGAAGACCAAGCCGAACAGCACGATGCCGACGGCAAACAACCGCACCGTCATCGATTGCGTGACCAGGATCACTCCCGGCACCGCGATCAACAGGAAGATCGCCGCATCGAGCATATCTTTGGAGATCGATGTCACACGCAACGCACTCGCTTCCCCTTGCGGCGGCCCGGCGGTGCTGAACGTGTACAGCAGACCTTGGGTTTGGAAGTCGCTGGTCGGTGAACTGGCCATCGCAATCCCATCGGTCACCCAGGCGACAAGTTCGTTGTCGTTTGGATTGTTGTAGCGGTAACCGGCCAGCTGGCGACGCCACCGTTCTTCCAGATCGTTGTCCCACGGACCGCCCGTCCCCACAACGGCTTGATCCTTCGGCAGATAGACGCACAGATAAACCTTCTGAACTGCCGGATCGTTGGGGAATTCGGGCAGGGGCAGGTGGCGTTGATCGCTGGCGATTGCATAGCGCAGCTCCAACACAAACGCCTGATCGGGCGATTGATCGGCCAGCGGGATGTAATATTCCCCGGCGTCCCCCCGTTCCAACGGAACTGGGCGGCCATCAATTCGCAGTGGGTTTTGGTTGAAGCCTTTGCCCGGATCAAACTCCGCCGGCAGCTTGACCTCCAACCGCTGACGGGCACTTCGCATCCGATACAACGCTTGCACCGACGTCTGACGATCGGCACCGACCACCATCCGCAGCACCGCCCGTTCGATGCTTGTGTGTTTGACGTCTTCCAGCTCATACCGCGTCGCCGTGATCGTCAGCTTCCAGTCGTCGTGGAATTCGAACGCCCGCGCCGCCCCGGGAACGCGGATCGAATCGATCAGATCGGTCTGCGGATCGATCGGTCGCAGCCCAACCAATTCCCCTTTGGGCCGCACGTCCAACGTCTCCGCTTTTCCGATTACGATCTGTCCCCACGCGCGATCGATTCCCGCCGGACGCAGCCACGGCAGCGCAACGTCTTTGCTCTGACCAACGCCCAGTCCCGCAAGCTTCTGTTCCCAGTTCAGTCGAATCTCGCGACGCCCCAACAGCTCCGTTTCACCGCTGAATTGCCACGCTTGGTAACCCTCAGGCACATCGTCCGGCTGAGGTTGGATGACCACATCCTGCACGCCTCCGGTCGTGTTGCGAATCTGGCTCGCAATCGCTGTGGGAACGTCGATCCGCAGCGACTTCACGCCGCTATAAAGGATGTCGAACAGGAACCGGGCCTTGTATTGGACGGCTCCCGCGGTGACGTCGGTTTCCAACAGTTGACGGACCATGATCTGCGGCTTGCGTCGCTGAGTTGCCAGTTCCAGTGCAACGTCTTGCTGTGCGTAGGCGTACGCGAGGATCGGCCGCGCCGCAGGAAAGCGGCTCGCATGACTGACCGGCATCCCCACGCTGGCATCCCGCAGCGCGATCGGTTGCAGCCCCGTCGCCGTCGGATTGGTTCGCAAGCTTTCGGGTGCGTAGACGATCCATTTGCCGGTGACCATTTCGACGCTGTCGCGAGCGACGCGCGGCAGCGGAATTTGCAGGTCGGATGCTTCGCCGGTGGGGGCTCGCAGATTGGGATCGTCCATTCGCCGCTGCATCTCGATCGTCAGGCAGACGTCGCCGATCGCTTTGGCCGATAGGTTCACGATCAAGCGACCTTCTCGATCGCTGCTGAAGTGGTGCGTGTCGTATTGAGCGGCGGTTGCATCGCCAGCGGCCAGCCCGCGGACCGATCGGATTTCGTAGTCGGTCGGGACGTCGAACGCCAATTGAAACAGACCCGAGCGGCGGATGTTGTATCGCGCGGTCAACGCCAACGTGATCTGTTCGGGCTCGATAAAGGATTCCACCCACTGCGTCGCTTGGATCTGCGGTTGAACCTTCTGCAGTTGCAGTGTCAACGTCGTCGGCAGCGAGGAGAATCGATAGGCGAAATCCCAGCGGCCTTGCTTTAGTTCGGCTGGCAATTCGGCGGCGTCGATCTGCAGCAATCCCGTTCGCGTCGTCACCTCGCCTCGCAGCGATTCCGCCAACCGGACGACGACTTGGCCGTGTTGGCGGCCGACGCCCAGAGCTCGCACCAGCGGCGCCTGCAGCTGTGATTGCTCGGCATCTTGGTTACTAAACCGCTCGAGTTCGACCAACACCGTTTGGCTCCCTTTGGCCGGCTGGAACAACTGGACCGAAATCTGTTGCACCTCGCCGTCCGCTTCGACTTGCCAGCCGCGAACGTTGGCATCCAACACGCCAGTCACTTTGTAGCTTTTGGGAACCTCGATTTGCAGCTCCGCCAGTTCGGCGCGGCTGATCGAATATTGCAACCAAGTGCTCGCCCGCACGATCCCTTCTTCGATCGTTAGCTGCTGCCGCGATTGAGCTGTCGCCAAGGCAGCCATCCCGCTGGCTCCTTCGCTGCGCGGCGTCCAGTCGATGCGGACCGTGGGGGCAGCGCCGACAAAAGCCAGCACCACCGTCTCGTCGTCCGTTGGCTGATTTTCTGCGTCATCGTCGTCGGTGTTCGCAGCGTCGTCATCGGAGACCGCATCGCTCGGCCGGCGCGTCTCTTCGGTGGCGGCGATCATCGGATGGATGTTCACTTTGACACCGGCCTGCGGGACGCGGATCCGCCACTGGTTCACCGGTGCTTGCGGGGCGAGGAATTCGACCGAATTGCGACCTGGCGATTTGGTAAATGCTTTGGCGTAGGTGATCTCTGCCGTGACGCGGTCGGCCGATTTCCCCGACTTTTCGATCAGCAGCTTGTAGCCGCCGTCGCTGGGCATGATTCGCGCCGGATCGTCGCCGACTTTCGCCGCTAGGATCGCCGCGTCTCCCAATCGCAGCGGGATCTCGTGCCAGCCTTTGCCGAGCAGTTCGATCTGCATCGTCGCCGTGACTCGCACGACATCCTTTTCGACTTCCGCTTCGCTGTTGATCTCACTTATCAGCGCGTCGACCGGCGGCTTGGGATCGTCGGGCTGGCGATGCGTCGCCGCGCGGGCTCGCCGCCACAGCGATTGGAATTGCTCGTAGGGAATGAAGACGCCACGTCCCTCTTTTTCAAAGATCCCACGAATCTTTGAATACGGAATGTAGATCGTCTGCTCACGCAGCGGTGCTTCCGCTTCCGATTCGGCTCCGTCGCCAACATCCGCCGAATCGGCGGCGTCATCTGATTCGGCAGCTTCCGTTTCCGCTGATGCTTCGTCCTGTTCGGCTTGCGGCTGCGAGGTTTCGCTCGGCTCCTGAGGACTCGCCCAGATCGGGCTCGGAGCGGAACAGAAAACGGCCGCTAAGCAGAGCAGCGGAAGCATCGGAGCTCGCAACATCGTTGGATCGCCTTGCGCAGAGATGAGAGATTTGCCTGAGCGCCCGCGAGAACCGGGGCAATATACGAGCATAGACGATCGCGCGAAGCGATCAGTTCTCAGAAAATATAAAAAGGTTGTAAAGCTTTGGGCGGTGCGAAGGACGCCGGTACTTTTGAGTGTTTTTTCGTCGGCTGGTACCTTCTATTGAAACGCTGCTTCGCCCTGAATGGAGACTTACGCGAGTTGGCATTCGGCATGCGACTGCGCTAGGATATTCAACTTCGGAAACCATCCACGATCGTTGACGACTCAAAAGGGTGAAGCATCAGGCGATGAAAAAGAAGCGTGCAAGCAGTCGTGCATCCGTCGAACCGACAGGTGATTTACTGACGATTCTGGCGTCGCGTTTTGCGGCGAACAAAGGCCGGCATAAAGGCATTCGCTGGGCCGACGTAAGCGCCAAGCTCGACGCGAGTCCTGAAAAGTTGGCGGTTCTCGAGCGGATGGAACAGACCGGCGGGGAGCCCGATGTTGTGGGACGCGACAAGAAGTCGGGCGAGTTCATCTTTTACGACTGCAGTCTGGAGAGTCCCAGCGGCCGGCGGAGTGTTTGTTACGACAGAGAGGCGTTGGAGTCGCGGAAGTCGCACCCGCCGCAAAACAACGCGCTCGATCTGGCCGCCGCGATCGGGATCGAGCTGTTGAACGAAGACCAATACCGCGAACTACAAACCCTTGGCGACTTCGACACCAAGACCTCCAGCTGGATCGAAACGCCTGCGGAGATCCGAGCCCTCGGCGGCGCACTATTTGGCGACTTCCGCTACGGCCAAGTCTTCATCTATCACAACGGTGCCCCATCCTATTATGCAGCCCGCGGCTTCCGCGGCTCGGTGCGAGTCTGACGCAAGTCGTGTCTGACGCAAGTCGTGGTGACACGAAATGCCAGAGGGAACCCGCTCCCAAGAATGTCCCCTCCGGAGGATGTGCCCAATTGAAACGCGGATTTGGCCTGCGGAGCGTGCTGATTTGTTGGCATCGACGGTTGCTTCTCGATAGATTGGATCGATCCCCCTAACAATCCTATCGAGTACTGACAATGAAAAGATCCTTCTCGTTGGTTTCCCCGATGCTTATGGCGTCGCTGTTTTTGATCGCCACCGCGGTTGGTGAGACTTCGTTCGCCAAGTCGCCTATCGTCGACGATTCGGTCGTTTTTGCCGAAGCCGATGGGATCTTGGCTGTCGAAGCGGAGCACTTCTTCCAGCAGACCTCCGATGATGTCCGCGGCTTTTATCTCACGCATTCAGACCAGACGCCGTCGGCCGGCCCCGATGGCGATCCGCCTCATGTTGCCGGTGCCAGCGGCGGAGCGTATCTCGAAATCCTGCCCGACACGCGTCGCGACCACGGCGACAAACTGATCAAGGGAGAGAACTTCTCGCCCCAAGCGGGCGCGATGGCGGTGCTGCATTACAAAGTTCAGATCGCCAATCCGGGCAGGTATTACGTTTGGGTACGCGCTCATTCCACGGGGACCGAAGACAACGGATTGCATGTCGGGATCGATGGTCAGTGGCCCGAGAGCGGGCAGCGGTTGCAGTGGTGCGATGGGAAGAAGTCATGGCGTTGGGAGAGCAAGCAGCGGACCGACGCCCAGCACTGCGGCGAACCTCACAAGATCTTCCTCGATATCGATAAGCCGGGGGAGCATGTGATCCAGTTTTCGATGCGCGAAGATGGATTCGAATTCGACAAGTGGTTGATCACTCGCGATCGAGAGTTCACGCGTCCCGCGGGTGTTGGCCCGGCGTCGGTGGTCCATGCGGGAACGCTGCCCAAACCGTTCCCCTTCGTCGCCGCTGCGGCATCGCCAGCGGTTGCCAAGAGAACAAGTCCCACCAAACCGTCGAGCACCGCGCCGCTACAGATGCCTCGCGGCGCTGACGGCGATGGCAGCGTTAAGGTCAGCGGAGAACCGAAGCAATGGCACAAGCTGACGCTCGATTTGAGCGGCCCCTACGCTCACGAAAAAGACAACACGCCGAACCCGTTTACCGATTACCGGATGTCGGTCGAGTTCACGCATGCCGACGGGGACAGCTACACCGTGCCGGGCTATTTTGCTGCCGATGGGAACGCAGCGAATTCGTCGGCTGAAGATGGCACCGTTTGGCGAGCTCACTTTGCTGCCGACCGAACCGGGAAGTGGAACTATGTCGTTTCATTCGACCAAGGCGAACTGGCTGCATTGGACAAAGGAGCCAAAGCGAAGCCGCTGGCTCCGTTCGATGGTGCGTCGGGAAGTTTCGAGATCGGCGCCAGCGACAAACAGGGACGCGACCTGCGAGCTCAGGGACGCCTGCAATACGTCGGCAAGCACTACTTGCAGTTTGCCGGATCCAAAAAGTACTTCTTGAAAGCGGGAGCCGACGCGCCCGAAACGCTGTTGGCTTACGCCGACTTCGACAACACGATCGCCGGCAAAGCCAAACGGGCACCGCTGAAGACTTGGTCGCCGCATCTCGACGACTGGCGTCCGGGCGATCCGACTTGGGGTGACCAGAAGGGACGCGGGCTGATCGGCGCGATCAACTATCTGTCGGGCAAAGGCTGCAACGCGTTTTCGTTCCTGACCTACAACGCTGGCGGCGATGGCGACAACGTCTGGCCGTTCATTCAACGCGAGGACAAACTGCATTACGATTGCAGCAAATTGGATCAGTGGGGAATCGTCTTCGACCACGGCACTGCTCGCGGCATGTATTTGCACTTCAAGTTGCAGGAGACCGAAAACGACGACCACCGGACGGGCAAGAACAAGGGGGCTTTCGTTCCCGAAAGCTTGGATGACGGCAACTTGGGCGTCCAGCGAAAACTGTATTGTCGCGAGATGGTCGCCCGGTTCGGGCACAATCTGGCGTTGAACTGGAACATCGGCGAGGAGAACACGCAGAGCACCGCTCAGCAGGTGGCGATGATCGACTACCTAGCCGATCTCGATCCATACGATCACAACATCGTGCTGCACACCTATCCCGGCCAGCACGACAAAATCTACGGAGCGTTGCTGGGAGAGCGGTCGAAGCTGACGGGGTTGTCGCTGCAGAACAGCAGCTTGAAAGCGACTCACGCTGACACGCTCAAGTGGGTTCGCAAATCGGCGGCGGCGGGCAAGCCGTGGGTCGTTGCGTTTGACGAATCGGGGACTGCCGCTCACGCCCAGGCTCCCGATCTCGGGTACCGCGGTTTCGACGGTCACGACCGCACCGGCAAGATGGCTCACACGCAGCACGAGGTCCGCAAACAAACGCTGTGGGGAACGTTAATGGCTGGCGGTGCCGGGAACGAATATTATTTCGGGTACCAGTTCGATGAAAACGATATCGTGTGCGAAGACTGGCGCAGCCGAGACCAAAGCTGGGACTACTGCCGGATCGCTATCGAGTTCTTCCACGACCATGCGATTCCGTTTTGGGAGATGCAAAACGTGGACGCTCTGGTCGGCAACAACGACAACGGAGTCGCCAAGTTCTGTTTTGCCAAACCGGGCGATACCTATCTCGTCTACCTGGCCAACGGCGGGACCTCCGATTTGGATCTGTCGGGCGTCGAAGGCAACTTTCAAGTGATGTGGTTCAACCCACGCGCTGGCGGTGACTTGCAAGCCGGAACGATCAAGTCGGTCCAAGGCGGATCGAACGTCGCCCTGGGGACTGCTCCCCAGGACGCCAACGAAGATTGGTTGGTCGTGCTGCGAAAGGATTAATCGACCGCGAGGACGATCGGCAAACCGAACCGCGTTGGCGCAATGCCAACGCGGTGGGGGCATGCGATCATCCGCGGCATGCCTTTATTTGGCGGCAGGAGCTGGCGATTTACCCGCCAGTTGATGTTGCAGCCATGCGTAGATCGAACTGCCGATCTGTTGGTATCCCGACTTGTTAGGGTGCACGCTGTTGTTATCGGGATATCCGTCGACGGGATCGAGATTCAATTGCGTCGGGACGATCAGGATCTGCGGATCCGATTTGTCGGCGATGTACTGCATCTGCCGCTGGACCAGTTGATGTTGAATTTGTTTCCAACCCCAACGCGAATAGCGGCCCTTGTAGTTCGCTTCAAACGCTTCCTGCCGCGCGTTGGGAGGCGTGGTCAGACAGATGCCGATCGTCGCGTTGGGAGCCGCCGCGCGGGTCGCGGCCACTAATTGGTCGGCATATCCAAACACGGTATCGATCTTTGCATCGGTCCCCGCGACGTCGCCCGCCGGCGCGCTGAACAGATCGTTGATCCCCAGTTTGATCACGACGTAGTCGGGCAACTGGCCATCGCACTGCTCTTTGAAGTAGCGAGGCATATCGAGAACCGGCTTCGACTCGTCGTTCAAAAAGACAAACGGGCTGCTTCGTTTGCGGTGCGTTCCGTCGGGATTCGGTTCGTATTTGTTGACGAAATTCCACCAGGTCCAACCGCCGTAGCCCTCGTGCGCGACATCCGCTGCAGCCGACGCAGGCTTGTGAGTTCCCAACATCTTCCAAGGTTGCTTGGCATCTTCGGTCATCAACCTTGCGATCTCGTTGGGATAGGCCGACGCATGAGTCAGGCTGTCACCGATGATCAAAATCCGAATCGGTTCGGTGCTGGGCGATGCGGCTCCCGCCGTCACGCGCAACACACTCGCCGCGGAATCCAACAGCGTGTCGTCGGCTGAATAGAGGTCGACGCGAATCGGGTAGACTCCGACATCTCCCGCGGTTGGCGTCCAAGTCCAATGGTGTTGTTCGGATTGGCCAAAGTCGCAGACGACGTCGAAGCGGTATTTGTCGGGGCTCTGCGTGAGCACGATGTTGTCGAAGTAGATATTGGTTGGGACACCGGGAACAACATAGATTTCCGGCGGCAGGGTCAGCTGAAGATCGGTTTCAGTCTGTTGCCCCCAAGCGGGAACGACCAGACAAAACAGCAGGAGCGTGCAAACACTTCGAATCATGAGAGAGTCTCTTCGGCGGGAATGGTAGAAGGCGAGTGGAAACGATTGTTGGGAGGAAGGGAAATCATATCCCGTTGGATCGGTCGACGCGAATTGACGGCCGATAATTCTCGGCCGCGACTCTGGTTTTGCCTTTGCCAAACCGGTCGGCAAGCGATTGTTCACATCTCCGTGGCGAGCCAAACTTTGTGAAGCAATCAAGAATCGGGCGTTGCCTGCTTGCATTCGGGATCGTCAGCGACGAACTTGGAGCGCCCCGTCTTTTCCCTTTGCATTCAAAAGGTCCCGCCGATGAAGATGCTCGCCCATTGCAGTTTGATGATCCTGCTTTCTTTCACAACCAATATCGCTGTTCGCGCTGCGGATTCCGGCGACTCCCGATTCGATGCGATCGAACCGATCGTGCGGCGCGGCATCGAAGCGGGCCAGCTGCCCGGCGCAGTGGTTGCCGTCGCCGACTCGACAAAGATTCTGTACCTGCGTGCGTTTGGCGATCGCCAGATCGAACCGACTCGCGAAGCCTTAACGACTGACACGATCTTCGATCTCGCGTCGCTGACCAAGCCGGTTGCGACGGCGACGTCGGTGATGCTTTTGGTGCAACGGGGCGAAGTCGATCTCGATCAACCTGTCGCTAAATACCTACCCGAATTTGCGGTCGAGGGGAAAGAAGCGATCACGGTTCGCGATCTGATGTTACACGTCGGAGGCATGATCCCCGACAATTCGATCCGCGATTATCAAAAGGGGATCGATGTGGCGTGGGAACGCTTGTTTGCATTAAAGCCGAGATCCGAGCGCGGTGAGAAGTTCGCCTACAGCGACGTCGGCTTCCTGATCTTGGGCAAGCTGGTCGAACGCGTTAGCGGAACGACGTTGGATCAATTTACGCAGAAAGAGATCTTTCAGCCGATGGGAATGGAGACGACTTCCTATCAACCCGATCCCGCCTTGCGCGACCGGATCGCGGCGACCGAACCACGCGATGGAGAGCTGTTGCGTGGAAAGGTTCACGATCCGCGAGCTGCCTTGTTGGACGGAGTCGCCGGCCACGCGGGACTCTTTTCGACGGCGGAGGATCTGGTCCGCTACGGCCAGATGATCTTGAGCGTCGATGACGAGACGACGTCAGCTCCTCGCGTATTGGATCAAAAAACAATCGCCGCGATGATCCAACCGCATCGGGTGCCGCGCGGCACGCGGACGCCGGGCTGGGATCACCAAAGCCCCTATTCGTCGAATCGCGGGACCACCTTCTCCGACTCCGCCGTCGGGCATGGCGGGTTCACGGGGACAGTCCTCTGGATCGACCCCGAAAAAGATCGCGTGTTTGTCTTTTTGAGCAGCCGGCTGTATCCCGACGGCAAGGGATCTGTCAACCGTTTGGCCGGCGAGATCGCTACGATCATCGGCCGCTGAGATTCAAAGCTCCAGCGCGACGTCGCAGCTCGGGCGACGTCGAATCTCTCTGGTGTCGATTCAAAATTGCGTAATCCGCTAGATCGCCAGACGCCGCTGCGCGTTGAATTCACAGCTTTGGGAGGGCGTCGGCGAGCCCTTTCCATTCTGGCCGTGGATCGTGTTTCTTGAGGGGCGCTCGACGGGTTCGTGGGGCCGGCGGTAGACTGCAACGCTGGCATTCAGCAGCATCCGGCCTGTGTCCTCAGATTCCATAGGGAAGGTTCAGTATCGAAAGTCCGAATTCAACGGAGGTCGTCGAGCGGCAGGAACGCGTCGACCACGTCCCACAGCGCGATCCTGAGCCCGTGCCTTCGACCAAGGCTGCTTCGCAACCGATGAATCTGTTGTTGCTCGTCGGCATCCTGCTTGTCGCTGTCAATCTTCGGCCGGCGTTGGCGAGTGTTGGTCCTTTGGTTGAAGAGATCCGGCAATCGACAAGCCTGTCCAGTTCGCAATTGGGGTTGCTGACGACGCTGCCGTTGATCGCGTTTGGTGTCATATCGACCCTAACCCCGCTGTTCACGCGGCGTTTGGGGATCGGCGGTACGTTGCTCGGAGCGTTGGCGTTGCTGGCCTTCGGGATCGCGATCCGATACGTCGCGTGGCTCCCCGCCTTGTATTTTGGGACGCTCTGTCTGGGGATTGCGATCGCGTTTGGGAACGTGCTGCTGCCTAGCATCACGAAACGCAACTTTGCCGCGAATTCCGGGTTTGTCACAAGTCTCTATTCGAGCGGGATGGCGTTGGGTGCGTCGATGGCCGCGGGGTTGAGTATTCCGTTGGCCAACGGATTGGGGCTCGGTTGGCGCGGGGCGCTGGGGATCTGGGCGATTCCGGCCGCGATCGCTTTTGTGGCGTGGTTGCCGCAGGTTCGTCGGTTGACGAGATCGGAGCCGAATCGAAGCTTTGCAAAAGCGATGAAAGATTTGGGCGGGTCGCGATTGGCTTGGCAGGTCGCCTTTTTTATGGGCCTGCAATCGCTCACCTACTACGCGGTCTTGGCGTGGTTGCCAGCGATC
The DNA here is from genome assembly GCF_007751715.1 of Rosistilla oblonga. Classification (NCBI taxonomy): domain Bacteria; kingdom Pseudomonadati; phylum Planctomycetota; class Planctomycetia; order Pirellulales; family Pirellulaceae; genus Rosistilla; species Rosistilla oblonga. The sequence continues at coordinate 2,513,239 of NZ_CP036292.1, forward strand.
TTGATCAGCCGAGGGTATGACGCATCGTTTTCGGGCTGGATGCTCTCGCTGTCGCAAGGGATGGGGATCGTCGGTTCGTTGATCATTCCCACCATCGCGGGACGCAAGCCGGACCAGCGTGGCATTATGTGGTTCCTCGCCTCGGTGGAGGCGGTCGGACTTGTTGGGTTGATAGCCAGTCCGGCGGGCTGGATCGCGATCTGGGTTTCGTTGATCGGTCTTGTTTTGGGCGGATCGTTTGGGTTGGCCCTGCTGTTTATCGTGCTGCGAACTCGCCACCCAGAGACTGCGACCGAGTTGTCGGGGATGGCCCAGTCGATCGGCTATTTGATCGCCGGGACAGGTCCCCTGCTGTTCGGCAGCCTGTTCGATTTGACGGGAGCCTGGACTTGCTCGATTCTCTTTCTGATGGCGGTTGCAGTCCTGAAGCTGGCGATGGGCTTGGGAGCTGCCGCCGCGCGAACTGTCGATTAGCAATCTTGGGGCGGAAGCCCCGAGATGAATTTTGCTGCCTGTCCCCTCGTTGCTTCCCGAGGCCGAAGGCCGACACAAAAACTGCCGGCGGCGTAAGTCGCCGAAATCCCGGTTCAGCGATCCTGGGCGTGTCGCACTATTTGAGACGCCAGGTGGCCAGACGAAGTTGAGCATTGGAGCTGTCGGGAAGCTTTTCGTACCAGACCGTGGCAAACGATCCCGGCGCCAGTTCGACTGTCGATGGGTAGCCGAGATCGCCGGAGCTTGCGTCGGCTTGAATCAGCATCGGCGGCGACCATGTTTCGCCGTTGTCGTCGCTGATCCGAGCTTGGTTCCCCAGCGGCTTGCGGCGATGGCCATAGGTCATCAACAACCGATCGTCGGACAGACGCAGCAGGTGCGATGGCAGGCCCCAGATGCCGATCGATTTGGGAGATGTCCAGGTCTTGCCGCCATCGGTCGATTGCGTTTGCAGCGTTTCGCCCGCATTGGCTTTGTTGTGATTGCGGATCTGAACGATCAAGCGTCCGTCGGCCGCTTCGACGGCGTGCAGTTCGTGGTACTTCGATCCTTCGTCTCCGTCGCGCGTGGGGATATCGGCGATCCATTGCCACGTTAAACCGTCGTCGTCGGAAGTGTAGGCGGCAACTTTCCGGCCTTCTTCCCAGAGCGCAACGCCTGCGTAAAACAAGCGTCCGCTTTGCAGCGCGATCGGCCCGTGGGGACTGTTGACGGGCACGCGGTAGGCGGGAGACCAGTTCAGCCCACCATCCTCGCTGCGGATCATCCAACATCCCAGATGCGATTCATGTTCTCCTTCGGCAACACGTCGGTGAGCTCCCTTCCAGCGTTCCAACTGAGCCCCGGCCAGCGGATACGGAGTGCCCGCTTCGGCGGCCGCAACCGCTTTTTCGTAATTCGGTTGGTAGGCCATCGAAGTAAACGTGGTCACCAACAGAGTCCCTTTGGCAGTCTCCACAATTCCCGCGTCGCGATCGTCCAGCGGACCATCCAAAATGGTTCGGGCATAGGTCCATGTCTTCCCGTCGTCGTCGGATCGAATCAGTTCGACGCGTCCCATCGGACAGACGTGGCTGTCGCGGCCACCCGAACAAACGACCAACAGTTCGCCGTCGCGAGTCCGCAGCAGCGTCGGCCAGCCATGGTAGCGATCGCTCTGCAGACTGATCGTGCGAATCGGATCGACATCGATCCCAGGGGCTTCATCGGCGGCAAACAGTCGCCCGGTTTGGCTGACCAAAACGCCAGCGGCCGAGGCGGCTAATAACGAGCGGCGGGAAATGGGATCCATCATGATGATTCTCCGGCAGGGGTGTGATTGGGGGGAAGGGGGATCGCCAGTATACCAACTGTGGAGAGAGGTTGCCGGTTTGCCAACCGACAATACCAGCACGAAGCGCAAGCGAGTGATCGCACCATCGAACCGGAAACACTCGCTTGCGCTTCGTGCTAGTATTTGCCGCAACAAAACACCATGTCACCATGGTCGCCTTTCGCTCTGCGAAAGTGCGGATGTTGAACGCACTTTCGCGGAGCGAAAGGCGACCGACGATCGCAGGATAAAGCCAACCGATCGGGTTTGGCGATATCCTGCTTGACATCATGCATGGTTAGGCGACGCGTTGTGCTGGGGCGTCGCGTTTACTGAGCCGGTGCGGCGACTTCGTGCAGCGTCGCGCCGACGTCTTCCGCGACGACCAGGATCGCAAACTTCTCGGTTGTCGCGAGCTCGGGCGTGCTGAGCGATGTGTAATCGAAACGGCCGCGCAGGTCGGTGTAGCCGTCTTTATAAAAGCGGATCTGGCCGTCGCGGTGTTTCGCATACACCTTCACATACGCGCCGCTGATCGGCTGCCGACTGCCGGCCTGCAGCACCTGAACTTGACCAAACGCTTCGGCTACGTAAGTCGTGAGATTCCCGCCGTAGTAGAAGATCGTTTGCCGCACGCCTTGCCCCGTGACTTCGACCAACAGCGTCTGCTTTGCCAGTTCGGGCGACAAGCGATATTCCAGCGTCCCACTGGCCGCTTGCAGCGTCAGCGGTTCGCTTTCATTGGCGGCGATCATCGCTAATTGGCTGACGTCGTTCTGAATGAAGGGCGTCTTGCTGAACAGCAGTTCGAGATCCATCGAATAGAAACGGATCTCCGCTTGGCGAATGTTCTGATACCGGATCAGTACGGTATCCTGCCGTAGAGCCAATTCGATCTTCGGTTCTTTGGCCGCCGATTGGCTCTGCGCGCTATCGCGTCCCCAGACCGATAGGTCGGCTGCGTCGGCGGTCGGCAACGCATCGGCGGGACGATCTGCTCCTGCGATTTCCGCTCCGGACATCAGCACCCGCCGCTGCTCCAATTGGTTGCTGAGCTCGGTAAATCGCTGACGCCAGCGTGGGATCGGGAAGCTTTGGTAGTTGTCGGCAATCGCCGCTGCCCGCCTGTAATCCTGAGCGAACAGCGCCAGATAGGCGTCCAGATAATCGTATTGCAACTGCGGCGTCGCCTCGTCGCGAGCGACCGTTTCAAACCGTCGGATCGCTTCTTCGATGCGGTTCTGGAGCAACAGGTAATAACAAAGCACTAGCTGTTGCTCGGTCGAGGGCTTTCGTTGGTACGACAGCACGTTCATCCGATGGCGATATTGTTGCAGCAGTCGATCGTTCATGATCTCCGGCTGATCTCGCAGTGGATGGATTCGCGACCGGACAAGCGGCGCGTATTCCAAGTGCTCGTACAGATCGCGGTCGACGGGATCGATCGTCAGCAGGTTCGAACGCAGCACCGGACCGCAAGCGGCCACAAATTCGGTGTCGTTGGAAATTAGTTCGGTGATCCGTGGTGCATCCTTGTGATACACCGCGTATCCCCAAACGGTTTCATCCCAAACTTGAAATTCGGTCATCGCGCGGAGCACGACGTCGTAGATCGCCCGATCGCGCAAACGCGGTGCGACCTGCGTCCAATCGAGCTTCCGCAGATTGGCGGTCTTCAAAAAGTCGGCGATCTTTGCGGCGTCACCACGCAGTGCGATGTATTCCCACGTCTCTTCATCGATCTGCGTCGGATTGTCGACGACGCCAAAGGTGCGCGGCTCGCCCGAGGCCAGAGCCATGCCGTCGGCGGAAACACTGGCTGGATAATGTTTGAACTGGCCAGCCGACGGGAAGTAGAACTGGTACTCGAGCGTCTGCGTGGCGAACGGTTCCAATTCCAGTTGCCGGCTGTCGGTCTCGCGGCCGCCACCCAGCGGCATCGCGCCGGCGGGAATCTGCCACAGCACATCGATCTGTTGGATCGTGGGCGTCGGGTTGGTCAAGACGATCTGGCCGAGATAGGGTTGCCCGACGAGAAACTCCGCCGGCGCGAACGCTGTTGGTTTCTCATCGTCTCGCTCGCTGTCGGCTTCAAAGCGTTGCCCGACCAACACTGGCGAATCCCCTTCCAGCGGCCGGACTTCGCGCAATTGTTCGGTCACGACAGCCACGGGATGTGGCGGCGCAAACTGCGGCTGGTCCTCTCCGGCGGGCAGATCAGCCTCGCTGGCGAAGGGGAGCCCCGTCGTGGCAAGCGCGATCAACGCGGCGGTCCGTGTTTCGGTGGGGACCAACAGTTCGCTGCTGACAAAAGGTTGCGTCCCGTCGTGCTCGGCGAGATGCTGCCAGTACCGACCGACCGGAACGAGGTCGGGCGTTTGTTCGATCCGCCTGATCCGATCGTATTGGCTCTCGGCCCACTGACGCGTCGCGGGCAACGGCCGGAAGAATCCGGGACCGGCAACACGCTGCAGATCGCTCTCCCGATAGAACAGGCTCATGTTGGCAGCTTCTTCTTCGGATAGCTGTGCTTCCACCGAACGTTTCTTGCGTCGCATCAATTGGCGGACTGCGGACCCCGCTTTTTCGTCGGCTTCCATTTCGGGCATCGCGGAGAGCGATTCGGAGACCACACCGTCGGCGAATGCATCGCCCATTCCTCCCATGCCACCACCAAATCCGAACATCACAGCGCCTCCCTGGTCGTCCAGTTCCAGCCCCAGCAGCGCCGCGTCGATCCGGCTGCGGACCGCAGCGAGGTCTTCGTCTTGAAGCGCGATCCGATTGTCGAACTCGCGCACGACCGCAGCTCGCGAAGAATCGAGCCGCATCGCCAGCAACGCTTTTTCGGCGGCGTTCAACTGCTCATATTTCCACAGCTGGGTGTAAGCCGACAGATCCTCTTCCAGCAGCCAGCGATCGACAAACGTCTTCTCCAGCTTGTTCTTCAAATAGGGAAGAACGACGGCATCGAAGAAGGGGCGATCCTTGTGATACAGGAACAGATGCAGCTCATGGCACGCCAAGCGTCCGTAAAGATCCAACCGCTGTTCATTGTTCAGTTCATGCCATCGCGACAGCGGTTCGAACTCGGGCCATCGTTCGTCTTCGACAACGCTGCTGTACAACCGATACAGGTCGCCGACGGTGGAGTAGATCTGCATCCGTGCGGCTCCCAGTTCGCTGAGATCCAAGGGCTTCGCTTGCGAAGCGATCAAGACGGCGCGAGTCTGCGACAGCCGTTTTGCCGGATCCAAGATCGTTCGCAACCGGAGGTCGTTCGGTTGCAGTTGCGGCAGATCGCGCGTGACGGTCTGTTGCACGATCGAGATCGGATCGCTGACGACGACGCGGATCAGCGAAGCATCGCCCAAGGCGTTCAGTGGAATCGATAGACGGCCGTTGGCGTCGACTTCCAAGTTCGTCAGCACGCTCCCCTGCGTCGGCAGAAAGTCCCAACTGGCGGAGAGTGAAAGCGGGTGTCCAAAGGGCTCATTGCGGTGCATCGAATCGGCGGGCATCGGCGGAGCGGCCGCGGCGCGGCTCTCCATCACATCGCCAGCCATCGCATCTTGGCGAGCGTTTTCGGTGGTGTCGGTTTCCCACGGATTGAGGATCAGCGAGGGCTGGGGCAACAGGTTGCCCGGGTATTTGGTCGCATTGCGACGCCGCAACACATATTGATACTCCTCGTCCAAGCGTCGGTCGCTGACAAAGCCGCTGGCCGCGATCGAACGCGGTTTGATTCGAGGCGAATAATCGTCCAAGCCGAGGGCCGCAGCGGAAGATTCGCCGGGAAGGTAGCGGCCGCCAAACAGATGGACGCGCGAGAGCGGATTGGCACCGGACAGCTGAACAACAAAGGCGTCTCCTTCGACAGCCGCTTTGGCGATCGAAGTGCTCAGCGGCGGGCGGCGTTCCAGTTCACGCGTCTCGCCCATCAAATAATCGCCAGCGGCAATGCCTGCGGTAACGCGGATCACAAGCGAACGATTGTGATCGTTGTCGACCAATCGATAGTCTCCCGCCGCGAGCGATTTCAATCGCACCGCACCATCGCGAACCGATAACGCTTGGTCGACGCTGGCGTACGGCTGACCAGCCCGTTCTTCCCAGATTCGGAATCGGCCGGCGTCGTCATCTAAATCGCTTGTCGGGATCAAGATCTCGGTCTCCGCCAAGGCGTGGATCTCTGCGGGCCAATGCGATCCCGATTCACGCAGCGACCAATCGCGCGAGGGCAAGCCGCTGGAGACGGCGGCCAGCGAATCGATGCCCGACAGCGGCCCCAGATGCAGCGTCCCGGTTTCATCGGTTTGCAACGTCGCATCGACGTTGTTGTTGCGGTAGCGATGGCGAAGGCTCAACCGGACCGCTTGGCCGACCAAAGGTTCGCCGCTGCGGCCGCGGGCTTCGATGGACCAACCGCCGTCGTGTCGCGCCAAAAACAGGTCGGCGATTGCGTCGGTCTTCTCCGTTTCGTTGATCTTCCACACCTTGATCGCGTCGACTTCGACTCGCTCGCCTCCGCTGCGACTGGCCACCCGTCCGCTGACGCTTGCCGTAATCTGCACCGTGCGTCGCGGGACGCGGAACTGGACTTCGAGTTCCCGGTCGAGAGTGAACTCGAGATCGCGGTACCGCTTGCTGGTGGCGACGCCATCGAGATCGGTCGCGGTAACCTGGACTTCGACCTCTTCGACGATCTTGGGATCGATCGGCCGATCGGCGACCCACAACCGCGGGCGGATCAAGATCTCCGCCAGCTTGCCCGGTTGCAATTGTTGCCGATGCGTATGGAAGCCCGCTTCCAATTTGTAGCTCTCGGCGCGGTGGTGGAACTTGATCGGCATCGCAATCGCGTCGTCGATCAAGATCGCATCGCGGGTTGTGGTCTTGGCGGCGAAGGGAACGATGATCGTCCCCGATTCATCCGCTGTAAATTCCTGCGTTCCAATCTGCAGCCGCGCTTGCGCTGCAGGGGTGCCATCCTCGCGGAGGACTTGGAAACGGTGCCCCGCCGCGCCGATCGTCTCTGCAAAACGAAGGTCCCCGCGGCGGATCAGAGCACGCGATCGCCTGCCGCCTCCCAACAGATCGACAACCCAGACACCACGTCCTTGAATTTCGGGCAGTTCGATCCGCTGGCGATGACGCCGCAAAGCGGGCAGGTCGTACTTCAGCGAACGACTGTGGTTGGCGACCAGTCCATCGAGATCGATCGCCGTGCTCAGCGGTTTGCGCCCCGCGCGGCAATAGGCTTCGGTGTTGATCCGATAGATGCGGATCATCAATTCGTCGACGTTTTTGATATCGACATGCAGCGCCGCCGGTTCATCGACCGACTGGTACTCCGAATTCGTCGCCGCCAACGTGACTTCGACTCGCTCCTGCAACGCCTTCTGATCCTCCGGCGACAACTGAGCGAACCATTGGTCGCGCGGTTCAATCCCGGCCAACAGCTTGGTTTCGGCAAACAGATCGCGAAGATATTCCGGCCGCAGGTATTGGGCGAAGGCTTCGGGAGAAGCGGCATCGCGGAGAAAGTGTTCCAGATAAGCACGGACCAGCGGTTGGTCGTCGCCGATCGGTGGCAGCATCGCTTGCTGCCGGTAGTCGTGGTCGAGTTCCGCAATCGTGCCGTCGAGGCTACGTTCGATCAACTTCGGCAAGACGATCGGGCTTTGCCGTGGCAGGGCCAAGTAGTCGATAAAACGCTGCTTCTCGAACTGCTCATTCTTCAGATCGGCCGCGAGTCGATGATAAAGAACCGACGCCTTCAGGCCGTTGTAAGCATCGGGTAGCGTTCGAACAAACTCTTCGACCCGCTGCAGATAGTCGTGGTAGACCTGTGGTTGTTGGCTTGGATCGCTGTCCGCGGACGGACGCAATCGCAACAGGATCGCCGAAACAAGTCCATCGTCGCTAGCAACCTCTTTGACCTGCCGGCGGACTTGTTGCAATTCATCCAGCGTGAGCACGTCGTGTATGGGGAGATCGCCAAACTGTTGGTGTTGTGGACGCCGCTGTTGAAGTTCGGTGATCACGAGATCGACGATTTTCGGGAGCGCCGGTTGGTCGAGCCGTTCCAACAACCAACGCAATGTTTGCGGCGAGACGATGTCATCGGGTTGGTCCGCTGCGGTCCAAATCTGCACCAACCGTCGCTGACCTGCGGATGTGAGCGTCTCGCGACGCTCGGCAGCTGCAAGCAATTGTTCATCGCCATCGATCAACGCCGCGTCCAATGAAGCTGGCAATTGCCGCTGGCCGCGGACGCGAGGCGGTTGATGGTCGAGGTTGACGTTTAAATGACGCCGCAGGTATTCGAGCGTTCGATCGGGAGTCGCTTCGAATTGGAGCAGATGCTGGCGATGCTGCATCCCCAACAGACGCGGGTCTTGGTCAAAAGCCTTGTTGGCGGACCAGTCGGCGAGGTAGGCGGCCGCCAGTTCGGGTTGGCCCATCGTTTGATGGTGCAACGCATGGAAATAGTAATAGTCTGCCGAACCGGGGAGCAGGTCTTGCAAAAATTGTTGGCGGTCGACAGCCAAGGCGTAACGCTCGATCGATCCGATCTCGGTAGCCCGCGCGGTCCGCTGGGGAATCGAAAACATTCCAACTAACAATCCGATCAGCAGCACCCAATGTTCAACGGCGTGAAGTGACATGAAACGTGTCTTTCAGAAGAGAAGAAGTGGTTGACAACCACGGGACAGCCAAGGTTCGCCGCCTCGCGTTCCAGATCGATGGCATCCAACCAGTTTACATCAAGACAGACGCAAGCTTGGGGGAGCGGTTCCCGAAAAAGAAGCCGAGCGAACAAATGTGGCGAATTTGCAGCGAGCTGCGAGATTTCCGCGAGACCTTGGCCGACCGCGCGGGTTTAAAGAGCATCAACTCATCCGTTCTCATTCTCTACTGCAGCACGCCGGGCCGATGTCGGTTCGGGATCCGCTGCCCGCTTCACATTGGAGGTCGACAAGCATGCTTCGTGATCTTTTAAAGACAACTCTATTCGGAACGGCGATCGCTATCGCGACAACGTCCGCCGCCTTCGCTCAGAACGAAGATCGAGATCGTGGCGACGACGCTCCACCACGTCGCCCTGCTGGTGAACACCGGCGACCGGGCGGAGATGTTGAAGCTCCGATGCATGGTTTCGAAGGTGAACGTCGTGGCCTTCGTGGTGATGCGGAGCGACCGCATCGCCGTGAGGGTGAACATCGTGAAGGCGCACGTCGTGGCCCTGGTGGTGATCGGGGACGCGGCGCGATGGATTCGCGTCAGCATGGCGATATGAATCGCGGAGATTCGGATCGGCCGGATCGATTCGAAGGTGAACGTCGCCGTCCAGGTGGAGATGCGGAGCGGCCGCAGCGTCGTGAGGGCGAACGTCGTGGCCCTGGTGGAGATCGGGGACGCGGCGCGATGGAGTCGCGTCAACACGACGATATGAAACGTGGAGATTCAAATCGTCCGGATCGATTCGAAGGCGAACGTCGCCGTCCAGGTGGAGATGAGCCTCGGTCGCATCGCGATGCCGGCGAACGCCGTGGCCCTCGTGGAGATTGGGGACGTGGTCCGTCGGACTCGCGCCATCACCACGGCATGAATCGTGGCGACTCGTATCGGTCGCATCGCGATGCCGGTGAACGCCGTGGGCCGCGTGGAGATTGGGGACGTGGTCCGTCGGACTCGCGCCATCACCACGGCATGAATCGTGGCGACTCGTATCGGTCGTACCGTTTTGCCGGTGAACGCCGTGGGCCGCGTGGAGATTGGGGACGTGGCCCGTCGGAGTCGCGTCATCACCACGGCATGAATCGTGGCGAGTCGTATCGGTCGTACCGTTTTGCCGGTGAACGCCGTGGGGCTCGCGGAGATTGGGGACGTGCCCCGTCGGACTCGCGCCATCACCACGGCATGAAGCGTGGCGAGTCGTATCGGTCGCATCGTTTTGCCGGTGAACGCCGCGGGCCGCGTGGAGATTGGGGACGTGGCCCATCGGAGTCGCGACGCCACCACGGCATGAATCGTGGCGAATCGTATCGGTCGCACCGTTTTGCCGCTGAACATCGTGGACCTCGCGGTGATCGAGGGCGCGATGCGATGGAGCCACGGCACCACCGCGGCGAGAAGAGTTTTAAGAATGGGAAGGGAAAGTCGAAGCGGGGCGAGAAGTCGGCGAAGCATCGCGACGGCAAAAACAAGAAGCTGTCGGCAAAGTCGAAGAATGGGAAACGCGACGGCTCCAAGAAGGGGAAGGGCAAAGGAAAGAAGAAGCATCGCGGTGGGGATCGCGAGAAAGGCCGAGGGGCTCACTAGCGGAAAAAATCGTCGCCCGATCGACAATTGATCGGATCGATTTCGCCCCATGAGACCGCTTCAATCGGCGGGGCAACTCGCCTTAAAAACGTGCCAACCGCCGCTTGGGATGACCCAACGCGGCGGTTTTGTCGTACCGGTTGCAGGTTTCCCAGCCGTGAAACTCGGAAGAATCGTTGCTTTTGAGCCGAATTCGGGCGAGAATGTGGCTTACGATTTGGCTTTGACCGTTGTGGCAATTAGGATTCATCAGTATCAAAATCCACTCAACGGCGGTCTCCCTTTTCGCTTGTCAAGTTTTCTTGGGCTTCCATGAATCAACTGTGCACCTCCATTGTCCTGACCGCCAGTCTCTTCGTGGGCGTCGCCAGCGCGTTGGCTCAAGCCCCCGCGGCGATCGACGACGCGGCTCGTTTCGCTCCGGGAATCGTTCGCGTGATCGATGCCCCGCCGGAACCTGAAGAGACGTTTTCGGGCCCGCTGCCGCTGCAGGAGTTCCTGGCGAACAATCCGCAGATCGATTGGAAAGCTCCCGATTTCCCGGAGGGGCAGCCGTTTTTCAACTCCCGCAGCCGGACGCTGATCGAAAAAGCGAAACAGGTCACGCTGCGACGCGAGATCTACGGCTTTGAATTTGCTTTCAAACCGATGCGACAGATCTACGTCGACATTCCGCAGGCTAGCGGCGTGATGAAACGCAAGTTGATCTGGTACATGGTCTTCCGCATCCGCTACCGCGGCGGCGACCTGCGATCGAAGGAAGTTGTCGACGAGTTTGGCAACAAAACCTATCCCGATATCGAAGCGATCGCCTACAAACAACGCCGCTGTTTCCCGATGCTGGTCCTTTCGAACCACGCCAAGGGGAAAGAATATATCGATCGCGTATTGCCGACGGCTCGCGAGCCGATCGCCCGCCGCGAACAGATCCGTTCGAAACTGCACAACACCGTGGAAATCGGGACCGTAAACATCCCGCGGACCACCGCTGCGGATGCTCCTGGCGTCTGGGGAGTTGCGACTTGGGAAGACGTCGACCCCAGCACCGACTTCTTTTCGGTCAACGTCAACGGCTTGACCAACGCCTTCCGAACGGTTCAGGAGGGGGGCGAGGAGAAAGTTTTGCGAAAAATTTTGCAATTAAATTTCTATCGGCCTGGTGACAGCGTACGTCAACTGGCCGATGAAATCAGGTTCGGTGTTCCCGCCTTCGAGGACCCAGCCGAACAAAGCTACGTATTGAAGCAATATGGGCTTACCGAACGGCTTGATTATCAGTGGCTTTTCAGGTAAATTTCCCTCTTCAATTCACACAACCCCAAACCACCTGGGCTTGTCTGCGATCGCAGGTCGGCCCGTAAGCAAAAGATACAGGAAGCCCCACAATGGCGCATAAAAAGGGACAAGGCTCCAGCCGTAACGGTCGCGATAGCAACGCACAACGTCGCGGAGTCAAGAAGTTTGGTGGTGAAAAGGTCGCTCCAGGCAACATCATCATTCGTCAAGTTGGCACCAAGGTGCACCCAGGACGTGGCGTTGGCATGGGCAACGACTACACGCTGTTTGCGTTGATCGACGGCGTGATCAAATTCGACCGCGAAGGTCGCCGTGTCAACGTTGTTGACGCTGCATAGTCGACCGAACTTCACGCATCCGACTTAAGTTAAAACGATCAACGGCTGTATCGCGTCAAACGCGGCACAGCCGTTTTGCATTGGTACTGTTCCATTTTCGCGGCGACATCCTGCTCGCGACGCCACCTTTAGGCCCCTGACTATGTTCGTTGATCGCGTTGAAATCGAAGTAACCGGCGGCAAAGGGGGCGATGGCTGCATGAGCTTCCGCAAAGAGAAGTTCGTCCCCCGCGGCGGACCCGATGGCGGAGATGGCGGCGGCGGCGGAAGCGTGATCCTGGTCGCTCGCGATGGCGTCAACAACCTCAACGACTTTGCAGGACGCAAGTTCTGGAAGGCCGAACGTGGAAGCCATGGCTCGGGAGCCAAACGGACGGGCCGACATGGTGCCGATATGGTGCTTTACGTTCCGCCGGGAACAACGATCATCGACGCCGAGCACGGGTTTGTGATCAAGGACATGATCGACATCGACGACACCGTCGTCGTGGCCCGCGGCGGCAAAGCTGGCAAGGGGAACACGTCGTTCAAGTCGGCGACCAACCAGGCGCCCCGAGAGCGCACCGTGGGCGAATTGGGAGAGGTCCGCAATCTGATCCTGGAGCTTAAATCGATCGCCGACGTCGGCCTAATCGGGATGCCCAACGCCGGAAAAAGCACATTGTTGAGCCGGTTGAGCCAGGCGCGGCCGGAGATCGCCAATTATCCATTCACGACCAAACATCCCAACCTGGGGCAGGTGAAAGTCGATCGCGATCGATCGTTCATCCTGGCCGATATCCCCGGTTTGATCGAAGGGGCTCACGAAGGGGTTGGGCTGGGACACGAGTTCTTGCGGCACGTCGAGCGGGCCGGAATCCTTGTCCACTTGGTCGAGCCCGAGCCGTCCGACGGGACTGATCCCGTTGAAAACTACCGCTCGATTCGTCACGAGCTGACCGAATATACGAGCCAGTTGAGCGAGCGTCCCGAGATCGTTGCCGTCACCAAATGTGAACTCCCTGCGGCCGATGAAGTCTGCCAGCGAATGGCGGAAGTCGTCGACCAACGCGTTCACCGCATCAGTGCGATGACCGGCGAGGGCTTGAAGGATCTGTTGGAGGCGGTTTCGGCTGAACTGCTGAAACGCCATCAATTGCCAACAGCCAGTTCCAACATGGTCGCTCCCGAAGAACCAAAACCGAAGCGCGTGCCGCCGCATCTGGCCGGCCCAACCTCCAAATTGTCAAACGAAGTCCAGGCGCATGACTACGTTCACGAGGAAGAGTCGCCGTGAGCAGTCGCTTTCGCGTCGCGGTGGATGTTGGGAATTCCTCGATCAAAATTGCCTACCATCCGCCGGGCATGACCGCGGACGCCAGCGACTTGCGTGTCGTCAGAGTCTCGTTGACAGGAGCCGATTGGCAGACGCAGCTGGCAGATCTGACCAGCGCGTTTCCGCAATCCGACAACACGGTCCAGTGGCTGCTAGCCAGCGTCAATTCGGTCGGCTGCGATCGCTTGTCGGGTTGGATCGAAACACACCGCGCCGCCGATCGAGTGCGCGTGATCGATCGCAGCGATGTCGGAATCGAAACCGATGTTCGGATGCCGCAGCGGGTCGGAATCGACCGTCTGCTGGCCGCCCAAAGCGCCTTCCGGCTGGCCGGCGACCGATCGGCGATCGTGATCGACGCCGGGACGACTGTCACCGTCGATCTCGTTGCGTCGCCGGGCGTCTTTCGCGGCGGAGCGATCCTGCCGGGCTTGGGGCTGCAGTTTCGCGCCCTTCACGAAGCGACCGATAAGCTGCCGCGGCTAGAACCTCCCGACGACTTGGCCTCCCTGGAATCGCCGGGCCGCGACACGCAAGCCGCGATGGAACTGGGCGTTGCGTCGGGGATCGTTGGTGCGATCGATCGGTTGGTCGAATCGTTTCAATCGACCTGCGACGTGTCGCAGATCTTCTTGACCGGTGGCGATGCCGGCCGCTTGTCTCCGGCGATCCGCAGCCCGCATCGCGTCGTCGTCGACATGCCGCTGCGTGGACTGTACGGTATCGAACTCGCGGATTCCTCATCGCTATGAACGCTTCGGGCAACGACGCTGCATTGCAAACCTGTGTCCTGACGCCGATCGGCCGCGGCGCGATCGCGACGGTTGCGGTGCGTGGTGCCACGGCCGCCGAGATCGTTGGCAAATACTTTTGCCCCAACGCGGGAAGTTCTCACCTGCCGATCGATCGAATTCGATATGGCGTCTGGAGCCGGGAGCCCGATGGCGAGATCGGCGAATCGATCGTCGTTTGTGCGACAAGCGAGACCGAAGTCGAAATCCATTGCCATGGCGGCCGCGCGGCGGTCGAAGCGATCGTCGGCGATCTCGTCGCGTCGGGAGCGGAACGGATCGGCGGCGACAGCTGGCTTCAGGGGCGATCGGACAACTTTTGGAGCAGCGAGTGCCAGCTCGCGCTGGCTGCCACGCAGACGCCAACGACTGCGGGAATTGTTTTGGATCAAATCCGCGGCGCGCTGGCGACAGCGACCCAAGCGGCGATCGAACAACTTCGATCGGCGAACCTTGAAGCCGCGAGCCAGGCGATTCAAACTCTAATCGATCGAGCGCCGCTGGGACGCGGCGCTAGCAAGCCGTTTCGCGTCGTGATCGCTGGACCGCCAAACGTCGGCAAAAGTAGTCTATTGAACCGGTTGCTCGGCTACGATCGCGCGATCGCCTACGATCAACCAGGGACGACGCGCGACGTATTGTCTGCCCGCACAACGCTTGGCGGTTGGACGATCGAGCTGCGCGATACCGCGGGGATCCACGAGACTGCAGAGGCGATCGAACGCGAGGGAGTCCAATCGGCTCGCCGCGAAGTCCAATCGGCCGATGCCGTTTTGATCGTCGTCGACGCATCGGTCGGCTGGACGCCCGAGCACGACGAGATCGCCAAGCTGGTTCCGGATCCGATTCGAGTTTGGAACAAAGCCGATCTGATCGATGTTGAAGCGATGCCGGATGCGGCGGAAAAGATCTTTAGCAGCACGCTATCGCAGGCGGGAATCGACGACCTGATCGCAGCGATCCTGCAGCAATTGATTCCGCTGCCGCACGCGGCTGGAATGGCGGTGCCGATCACCGATCGGCAGCTTGATTGTCTGCAAGAGGCTCAGGCTGCGATCGCATCGAGCGACGCGACCTCCGCGGCGGTTCACTTGCAGCGGCTGCTGCGTGGATAGTCTTCCGACGCCGCGGAGCGGAAGCGGCATCTGCTTCGCTGTCCACTAAGGCCAGTGAAGCGATCTCAGTTGCATGGTCTAGCGTCGGTCGCCGAGAGCTCGGAACAGGAAGTAGGCCAGCGTCATCAGCGACTGCAACGTGGCGGCAACGTAGGTCAGCGCCGCGGCGTTGAGCACTTTGGAGACAAACGGCAAGTCGCGTTCGGCAATGATTCCCTGGGCGACCAGTTGATGTTTGGCGCGGTTGCTGGCGTCAAACTCGACGGGCAAGTTGATGACTTGGAAAAAGGCAACCGCTGCAAACGCGATCACTCCCACCCAGACCAGCGGTTGCAAACTAAAGGCCAGACCGACCATGGCGACTGTGCCGCCCAGCCCCGAACCGATGTTCGCCGCGGGCACCGCAGCGTTGCGGATCACCAAGGGGGCGTAATGCATCGCATCTTGCATCGCGTGGCCGGCTTCGTGGCAAGCGATACCCACGGCGGCCATCGAATTGCCACCATAGACGTTGCTGCTCAGACGCAACACCTTGGCTCGCGGATCGTAGTGATCCGACAATTCGCCCGGTGTCTGTTCGATGCCGATCTGTTGCAGTCCGGCCGAATCGAGCATGGCGCGAGCGGCTTGGAAACCGGTCATCCGCGCCGGCATCTGGCTCATTTCATGGTAAGCGCTTTTAACCCGCCACTGGGCAAACATTGCCAACAGCATCGGCGGGATGACAAACAAAAACCAAATCGGATCGAAGTACATTTCGGTAACTGCCAAGAGTCTGAAAGCGTCGAGAGGTTGCTGCCACGATGGCACGCCAACGTCGATGGTTCCCAATCTTGAAGCAACTCGTGTGCCAAATCACCCAAACCGCACGGCTTCCCACCGGCGGATGATGGCGACTTCGATCGTCCGAGTTAGAGATTGACGATTACCGCATCCAATGCGACGCTGTCGCGCGGATCGTAGCGGTGGAAATACCGAGCTACACGTCGAGAGAGGACTTCCAGGAAGTCGCGTCGGAACTTGGCTTCGGTCGTTTCCGAAGCGTATTTTCCGGTGTGAACGGGGAAGGTGAAATCATCCAGGCTGCGGCGGAACTCCTTGCGTCCCTCTTTGACATCGTAAACCGTGGTCGTCACATTGGCGCGGCCGCGGTACAGCGTCTGGCCTTCGCGGAGCTTCAAACCTGTAAGTTCGATTCCCAACACCTTGTCCGCTTTGACGCCTTTGCCGAGGGCGACGAAGTCGAGATCTTCCCAGCCGTTGATATCCTTCCAGCTGTCGATCTCCTCTTCGGGGATCAATTTGATTCCGTCGACTTCGATCTCTAGGAATTCGCTGACCTTCCGCGTGAGCGTTCGCGAGGTGATGTCATCGCTGTATTGGCTGCCGTCGGTGATCACAACGACTGCGGTCCGCTGCCGGGCCAAGTCTTTGTATTCGGCAGGTTGCAGGTCGGCCCCCACCGCGTACATGATCGTGGTCAGGGCGCTAGTACAGCCGAGCTGCGCGAGGATTGTCGATGCCAACAAGACGCAACCGATCAGCTGCGTGAAACGAGGTCTCATGGGGATTCCCTTCGCCAATGCGACTTCCATAAAAATGTTCTGCACTGCTCAAACGAGCCGCACAATCCAGTCGACCAAGGCGACCGACATCGCACCGATCAAACCGATTGCAATCAACCAGGTCTGTTGCGGATCGGCCGGCCGGCCGGTGTATCCAACGCGGACGGCACCCACGCCGACCACCGTTGCTAGCACCGCCAGCATAAATCCGCCTGGATTCGCGTGGAGGCTGGAAACCCATTGCCCACGAACGTAGTGCGACCACGATGTCGTCATACCACAGGCCGGGCAACGCATTCCCAACAACACACGAAATGAACAAGGAGGCAATCCGAGCTGGTGATGAGTTCCCAGCCCCGCCGAAGCGGGACGCAGCCAAGCGGCGGTTGCCAGCATTGCGAATAAACACATCGCCAGACCTATCGCTATGGTTCGACCTCGCCAGCCGAAAAGCCTTCTTGCAGTGGGGACCTTAGCGGTTTCTGCCGACTCGACGCAAGAGACGTTCGCGGCGCGTGAGTCTTGGGTCGTCACCGCTTTTCCGTCGCAAGTTTCCTGAAATAAGCTTCGATCGCTTCGCGGTAATGCGTCGGCAGATCCTGGCTGATCTTTTGCAACGCCTCTTGCCGCTGCGCCGGGGGAAGATTGCCCCAACCGTCGCGATCGCCAAGCTTCTTGCGGTCGACGTCGCCGGGGCCGCTGCCGCCAGCGATCTGACTGTCCTCCATCGGCTTGGATTGCGAGCCACCCTGACCGCCGCTTTGAGCTTGCTGCATCTGCTGTTGTTGCTGCTTCTGCTGCTCTTCCATCTTCTCGATCATCTGGTCCAGCTTGTCGATGATCTGTTGTTCGCGCTCGACGACCGGATCGCCAGCACGGCCTAGGTCCAATCGCCGCGAGACATCGTTCATCAGCCGAGCGATCTCGTCCAAGGAGTCTTCTTTGAGCGGTTGGATGTCGGCTAGCATAAGTTCGGCGGTCCGAGCGAACCGCTGAGGAATCTCCGCTTTACGTTGCAGTAGCGCCGATAGGTCGTCGATGGCTTCGTCTTTTTTAAGCAAGGCGTGATAGCAGGCACCGCGGTAGAACAGCAGTTCCGCAGGGGCGACGACGTCGATCGGTTCCAACGATTGCAGCAACGGAATCGCTTCGTCGAACAACCGCACGCGGACCAAGGCGCGGCCGGCCCACAGGCGCGCCTGATCCCGGACCGTGGGGACAAACGCCAAAAACGGATCGTCGCCGATCGAGCTGGGGGACTGTTCGATCTGTTGCAGCTTTTCCGCCAGTTTAGGCAGCGCGACAACGCTGGCTCGGATAAACGCATCCAGCGGGTCGGCTTGGCCAGCTTGCATCAACTGTCCCAACGACCCCATCGCCGCTTCGATCTTCGTCGCGTCGAGCCCCTGTTCGGTCAGCCCCAGTTGCATCGCTTCGGTCACTCGAGCGTCGTCGGCCATCGCCCATTCGGCTTCCTGTTGCAGCGAATCATCGGCTGCAAATGCTAGCGAAACAGACGATGACGTCCAGGCAACCAGCAGTGCGGCGACGTGGGTAGCGATGCGTTTCATCGGACGATCCATATTTGAGAGTTCGACAGCAGACCAGTTCAGCATAGCACAAACCAGACGACTGATTCGTTGGGCGTGCGGTGCTGGGGGCGGAGCGTTTGCTGCGTTTAACGATTCTTTTTCAGCACGATATCACGCGTCACGCGATACAGCCTCAGTTGGCGTTGGGATAGTTCGTCGACCAATTCCCCCAGTTCCGCGGGCAATTCCGGCGTCCCATCGGGCAGCATGTTGGCGTAGCGTTCGGTTGTCGTTTTGATTCGCATTTCCAGCGTCCGGATCAATTTCAGTTCGGCGATCGGTTGGACCAATGGCGATTCACCCGGCTGCCCTTGCTGCGGTTGTCCCGGCGGTTTCGGTTTGTTTTTCTTTTCTTCCTGTTCCCGCTGCGCTTGTTGCAACGCTGCGATCATCTCTTCGATCGCCGCCAGGATGTCCTCTTCCAAGCCTTGTGTGATCGGACCGATCTTCGATTCGGTCAACCGCTCGCTAACCCGCTGCATGTCGCCGCGCATCTGTTGAACGACTTCGGGAAAGGCGACGCTGGAACCTTCTTCTTTTAAGACCAACAGCGCCCGATCGGCTTCCAGAATGATCTTTTTCTCTTCGAAAGCCAGGTTGCCGGCGCGGATGTCGACCGATCGATCGCGGATCTCTGCGGGGATCTCATCGAGTTCCTTGGTCCGTTCGTAGACTTCGCTCTGCATTTCGGCCATCTTGCGGAACCTCGCTTCCAGCCGCGCCAGTTCACGCTCCTTCTCCTCTTCCCGCAATTGCCGCAGGATTCGATCGAGATCTTCGATCGCTTGTCGCAGCAGTTGTTCCGCTTCACGCTGCTTCTCGATCGCACCGTCGCGCTTCGCATCCTCCAGCTGCTGTTCGGCTTCTCGCATCTTCTGCTGAGCCTGATCCAGTCGCTTGGCTGCGGAGTCTTGTGGCGTCTGTGGTTGTTCTTGTTGTTCGTCCTGCTGCTGTTGCTGCTGCTGCGAATCCTGACCCTGTTGTCCCTGCTGGGGTTGGCCTTGTTGCGGCTGTCCCTGTTGAGGTTTGCCACCTTCGGACGGCTTCTGCTCGCCGCCCGGTTTGGATTCACTGTCGGACTTTGGATCGCCTGACGATTCCTTCGATTGATCCGACGGTTTGCCATCGGACGGCTTCGAATCCTCTTTAGGGTTTGAATCGTCAGTCGGCTTCTTGTCGTCGCCAGAGGGTTCCTTCTCTTCGCCAGTCGGCTTTTGATCGTCGGACTTGGATTCCCCGTCTGACTTCTGACCCTCGGAAGGCTTCGGTTTTCCAGACGATTCCTCAGAACCCTCCCCTTCGCTTGGCATCGATTGTTGATCGGAATCCTTCGATTTGCCCGATTCCCCTTCTTGCGATTGCTCGTCCGACTGCGGATCCTGCGACGGATCGGAGCCCTCTTCCTCGCCGCTCAGCTCTTCGCTTAACGCTTTGGTCTTCTCGGCGATCTCGCCCTGTTCATCTTTGAGTTCTTCGGTGTCGACGCCGTTTTCGGTCCGCGCTCGCGTCGCGGTCTGCTGGCGCAAGCGGCGCTCGATATCCTGTTTGATCCGTTTGATGCGGTCCTTTTCCTCGCGAATCCGTTCCTGGCGATCCTCGGTCAACAGCAGCTTCAACAGGCCGGCGAGGTTCTGGCTGGCGGAGGATTGGTTTTCGATCGCCAGTTGGAATTGCTTGCGATCCAGAGCTTGGGAGGCTTCTTCGAGCTGCTTGAGCACAAACGTTTCGCTCGATTGTCGAGCCGCTCGTCGCAGTAGCGCCGCCCGTTCGGGATGGGTGCTCGCTTCGACATCGGCCAGCCGGATCAGCAGCTCTTCCAAACGCTTGTAGTTCTCGGCGACCTGCGTCTGTCGCTGTTGGATGTTGGGGCCCGTGGCCGCCGGCTGAGCCGCCGCCGGAGCGGCATCATCCTGAGCCGAAAGGGAAGCGGGAGCGTGCCAATGCAGTCCCAGCGAAAGGATCGCGGCGAGGGACAACGTTCGGAGAAAAGATAGTTTCATTTGGCTTTTGATCCCGCAAACTGGAACAGGTGACGGCGGTTCAATGATTCTACGTCGCCGCGGTCGTTATCCCGCGCCCGACGAAGACCAAATCGCCTACTGTGGCTTGAACAGATCCAACACGCGGCGTTTCTGTTCATCCTTCGTTTCATCGATCAAGCGGTTCTGCCGGTCGATCAAGTCGCGGACGATATCCAAGATCTCATTGTAGCTTTCCAAGTCTAACATGCTGTCAAGGATTGCCGTCAATCGCAACAGAACTTCTTCAGCCGCGTCGACCGATTGCACTGCCAAATCCGGTCCGTTGTCGGGATCGCGGGCGACGCGGCTCAGTTGATCGATCAGATCGCGCAGCGACTTCAATTCCCCGCCGACCACGTTTTCCAGCGGTTGCTGTACCTGGCTAGTAATCCGCTGGCGTCGGTCGACCGAATCGACGCGATTGTTTTCCATCTCGAGAATGATATCGCCCAACGCGGCGGCGATGCCGGTCAGTTCTTCACTGGTTTTGTTGGCTTGTAGCGACGATTGCTGAATCCGCAGGACCCGCAATTGCTCGGCTCGCAACGTTTCCTCGCCCTCATCTTGAGCGGCCGACGTCGCCGAATCGACAGCTTGCCAGTCATCGCCGGAGATCGTTTTTAAGACGTCCCGCAGTTGACGGATCTCGTCGATCGATTGTTCTAATCTCGCTCGCAGCCCCAATTCGCGGCGCTCGAGTCGGCCCAGCAGCTCCTCGGGCGAAACGACATCCAAACCATACAGGTCGCTTTGCGTGACGTGCCGATCAGCCAAGCTGTAGCGATCGGTCGCTTCGGCAAACATATTTAAACGCTCGCCGGGAGCCATCGACTTCATCATGTCGTCGGCCACCAGAGCTCGCAGGTCGACTTGGCCTTCAAACGATCCGTCTCGCTGCGGTTGGATGTCTCGCAGTACCGGTTGAGTGTTTTGTTGTGAAGCGGGCGCCAGAGCGATCTCGGTGCGACTGAGTTCATAGTCGTCTTTCACGGTTCCCACAAAGGGGAGCTTCGCGACCGGAGTGATCGCCGAACCGATGCCGACAAGATTCAGCGAGACCTCTGGCGGTTGATCGTTGACGACACCCAGGAAGAAGCGAAACGGAGCGCCAGCGCTGATCTGCTGGCGATCGACAGGCAGCAACAGCAGAGTTTGGTCCTCGGAAAAATCGGGCAGCGACAGCGAGAAGCTCATTCCATCGTCGGCCACCTTCGCCGATTGGACCTCTCCATCGCCGTCGACCGATCGCAACATCACGTCGACTCGCGACAACGGTTTGCTGCTGTTGCCGATGACTTTTAAATCGGAACCCTCGCGGATTCGCAGCCCCGGTGCGTAATTGACGACCAGGTCAGCGGCGTCGGAAGTGTTTTGCGGATCGCGGAGGTATTCGGGATAGCGACACTGAATCTCCAGCTGTGCGACCGCTGGCGGATCGACGACGACGACCTCAAAATCGCTCAACCGGTCGTCCAAGCCGCGGACTGTGAAGCGAACATCTTCGGCCAGTCCATCCAGCGGCGGCCCATCGAGCGAAAACTCTTGGTACCCGTTTCGCTGACCACCGACGCGGCGCATGTTCGCTTGGCCGCGCTGTCCCGATGCGGTTTCGTAGTGCACGGTGCACAGTTCGGGGACGACGCGATCTTCGGCCATCGCGCGGACTCGCAAGGTGGCCGAACCACCGCGAGCCAGTCGCAGGCTGCGATCTTCAAATGTCAGCAGCTTGATTTCTGGCGGCGCCGACGAATCGGGATCGGCAAACGTTACGATCGGGACTTCGACCCCAACCATCTCCAGCTTGGCTTTCCGCGGCCAGGGATCGTCGCTCAAGGTCAGCAGCCGGGAGATCGCGTGCGAGGCGATCGAAGGAGTTGCTAGAGCGAATACGATTACGGCTAACAGCATCACTCCCGCCGCGATCGCTTTGTGGATCAGCGGTCGCCATTGGAAGACCCGGTTGATCTCCAATTCGTCGCTCATCTGAGCGGCTTCGCGGCGAACGTGTTCGTACAGCGGACGCGAGTGGGCGTCGAGATTCGATTCGGCGCGAACCAATTGAACGCTGGTCATCAAGCGTTCGCCCAGTTCGGGATGTTGGCGTTCCAGCAACAACGCGAGACTCTCATCGGGCAGTTTGGCCGACAAGCGTTCGCCTAACAAACGTATCGCCAACACCACGAGCACGACAAACAAGGCGACCAGCAACAGGATCCGAGCCGACCGCGGCATCTCCAATCCGCCCAGCAGGATCGGACCGTAATCCAACAGCAGCCCGCCCCAGAAGGCGGCTCCGATGGCGACCAACGCCGTCAGCACAAAGTCGGCGACAATGTACTTGCGCACCATCGATCGCAGCCGCCCCAGGACAGCTTGCAATTGAGGATGAATCGATGATGAGTGATTTGGTTCAGGCATGGGGCGGTTGTTTACGTGGATCGTTCCATTTTCAAAGGGATCTTGCGGCGGCGGGATCACCGCGCCGCAGCGGTCGGCTAGGCCAAACGATTAAGTCTCCGCAGCAGCCATTCCAACGTCAGCGCCCCGCCGATCAGCCACATCAGGCTGGCGTTGCGGCGGCGGTGGAAGTCGCGGTCGGGCGTGCCAGGCAGGATCGTCGTCTGCGGTCGCGGTTCGATCGCAGCGACAATGTCCAAGGGATTGCGAATCGCCGATTGCGGCCCCTCGCTTCCCGATCCTTCGGCGAACAGTCCGCCGGTCGCAGAGGCCAGCGCCATCAAGGGTTCATCGCCACGCTGAGGCCTTTCGAGTTCCAGCGTCGGCAGCAGGATCTGCACCGGTTGGCGAAGTATCTGTTCATCCAACGCATCGCCCAACAGCAACTGCAATTCGAAGCTGCCCGATTGGCGAGCGACAAACTGCCCGCCGTAAGTCCCCGGCCGCGGCTGGCCCTCCAACGGTCGCAGGACTACCTCCTGCTTGGCACCCGATGGCGAGACGAGTTCGGCGGTGACGCGCGGTTCGGTCAACGGACGGTATTGAGCATCGGTCAGGACCGCGCGAACAGCGATCGTTTCGCCAACCATCGCTCGCGGCTTGTCGACTAATAAAACGCCACGCGTCGAATCTCGCAGCAACCGTCCCTCGGTCGCCCACCGAATCAGTTTGGTGTAATAGGTTTCAAAGTAGGCGTCGCTGACAGCTCGCAATCGCCACATCTCGCCGCTGCCTTGGAAGAAGACGCGGCCCGAGCCGTAGAACTGAGAGGCGAGGTAGATTGGAAATCGCGAATCGACGGAGGTCGTCGGGTCGGAGAAATAAGCCAGCACCTTGGCTCCCGGTTTGGGATCTTTGACGCCGACGAAATCGTAGATGCCGCTGAACTCTTTCCAGACGTCGGCGCTATCGGCCGGGTTGTCGGTCAGCGAAAGGAACTCGGTCCGTTGGCCATCGGGAGTGAACTGCAGCGGCCAGGGAGTTGTGCCACCCACGCGGCCACTGTCGATGATCGGTCCGCGGCCCGTCAGGCTGACCGGGAAAAATCCTTTCACGGTTGTCGCCCGCACGTCGCCTCGCAAGCGACTCCATTCGGGCAGATGAACCGGGCCAGCGACCAGGATCAAACCGCCCGACATGTCGGATAACCAACGTTCCAAGAGTTCGATCTGAGCGGGTTCGAAGGCCATCCAGTCGGGATCAAACGCGACGATCGCATCGTATTCAAACAACTGTTCCGCCGACGATGGCAGGTCGGTCAGAATCTCGCTCGCCTCTTGACTCATCCCCTCCTGCCCCGTCTGCAACAGCACGTCGACCGACACCTCGCGATCTCGATGCAACAGGTTGCGAACGAACCGGTATTCACGTGTCGGTCCGCCGGCGATCAACAGTACGCGGACCTTTCTCGCGACGACTTCGTATCGCGCGTCGCGTTGGTTGTCTTCGGGACTCTGATCTCCCGAAGCGCCCCGCACGCGGACGGCGATCTTGCGGGTACCGATCGACGGCGGGGCGAGGTCGAATCGCAAACCTGTCAACTTGCCGTCTTCATCCAACAGAACCGTCTTCGATTCGATAATCTCGCTCGGCTCCGCTTCGCCATCGGGGCCCTCAAGGATTTCCAGGTCGACCTTTTTCCCCATCATCCCGCTGGCCTGCAAGACGACCGAAAGGGCAAACTTATCTCCCGGATAAACGCGTCGCGGCAGATCGAGGTCGACGATCCGAACGTTCACCGGTGGTTTGGGCGATCCAAATCCGATTGGGTAGACCGGCACGCCATCGCGAGCGGCGAAGGCGGCAGCGTCGTCGATCGGGATGCCGGCGTTGTTCTGCCCGTCGGTCATCAATAGGATCCCGGCCAAGGTCGATGGATCGTGGCGACCCAGGACGCCGCGGACCGCGTCGCCGATCCGGCTGCTGGAGCCCGATGCGATCAGCGTATTCCGCCAGTCTTTTGTTTGTTCGGGTTCCGCAGATTGAGTCTCCTCGGTCGTTTCGGTGACTTCGACAGGTGGTGCCGCAAAGCCGAGCAGCTGTCGGAACGAGAGCGACGTCTCGACGCTCCAGACCGATGTCAGCAAGACGGTTCCGAGCAGCAGGCTGATCGTGCTGGCGAGGATCATCCCGCTGGCCCATCGCCAGTGCATTAGCGGCGCGATCGCCGAAGCGAGCAGCGCCAGCAGGCCGAAGCCGAGCACCACTGCACCCACAAGTGCGATCCGCACAATCGATGACTGGCGAGTCGGCGACGGATCAGCAGCCTTAGGCTGAACGTCGGTCGATGAACTCGCTTTGGCGATCGACGCCAATTCGCGAATCTCCGCCGAATCATCAAATCCATAGACCGCAACACGATGTTCCTCCGCAACCGAATCCAACCATGGCGTCTCCTGCAACAGGTTGGCAACCGCTGCGATTCGAGCCGGCGAATCGGGAGCCTGGTCGGCTGGCAGCGACATGCTTTGGCTGGTGTCGATCAACACGACAGCTTCCGATGGACGCGTGACTTGTTGTTGGGCGCGGCGTTCGAAGTTCAAGAAGAAGAACATCAGGGCGACCATCGCGGACAACCGCAGGATCAGCAGAGCCAGCCCCGTGGCTCGCGGCAGTTCGGCGGTGTCGCGGCGGTAGAGTTTGGCGATCGCAAACAACAGCGCGATGCTGCCGACAACGATAGCCGCCCAGGTCCACCATCCGGTCAGCGAGATCAATCGCTCGAATTGGTAGACGATCTGTTGAGTTGCGTTTTCGCTTGTGGGCTCGTTCATGCCTTGGCCCTCAACGGTGGATGGTAACTGCCGAAATAACCGAGTACCTGTTCGCCGACCATCATCGCAGCCAGCAGAGCCAACAGGATTCCGGTTCGGCCGCCACTCTCGGATTCGCTGGCGCTTGCCATCTGACCGGCATCAAAAAAGGTGACCATTGTCGGACGCAGCGCTCGATCGATTTCCGATCGGGGGGCGCGACACAGGTCTCCTTCGCCGTCGGCGATCACCGACGCGACGGGCCGAACTTCGCGGGATCCGTCTAAACGGGTCAGCCACCATTCGAAGATCCCCGGCTGCAACAGCGTCGCCACGTCGATCGAACCATCGATCGCCGCAGCGGCTGGTGAAACTTCCAGTTCCAAATCTTGGTTCTCCGCGTCGGGTTCGGCTTGCAGTTGAATCGACAACCGCGGCGGTGCGTCGGCGGCGGCGATCAAATCGACGCTGCGTCCGTACGATTCGTTTCGCATCCGCAACGCCAGCGGTTCGATCACGTTCCGCGAGGTCGCAGGATTGGCGGTCGACCACAAAAATGCATTGGTTCGCAGCAGAAAGACGACAAACGTTGGGTCGCCTGTCCAGTTAGTCCAGTTGTTGCCGAGGTCGGTTAAGACTGTCACGACGCGTCCCTTGCCAAGCCGATGTTCGACGGCAAACGGGAGATCGTCGCGGCGGCGAATCACCGTCCGCACGCCCAATGCGAGATCGCGATCGGTTTCCAATCCCAGCGATCGCACGACGCGGACCAAGCCCAACGCGCCTTCGCCAGCAGCAGCCAGTGGCGCGATGATTGGATGCGATCCGTCGGGCAACAGGTCGGGCGTTTCGCTTCCGCTAGGCAGCGGCAGATCTTTGGCAGCGTTTAAGGTTCCCGGCAGCAGCCCCGGATACTTTTCGATCAAGCGGTTGTAATTTTCGCGATCGGTGGCGTCGCCCAAGAACAAGGCCAATCCGCCGCCAGCGGTCACGTATTCGTTTAACATCCGCGCGACGGAATCTTCGATGCGGTGCAGGTTCAATAGGTACAGCACGCGGTATTGAGCCAGTTCCTCGCTGCGGACCGAGTTCAGAAAGCTGACCGGCCGAATCTCGGGAATCGCTCCGGTGCGAACCTGGCCGCCCGGATTCAAAACGCTGGCTACAAAATAGGCACCGCTCCCCTCGGCATCGCCATCGACGATCAGCACTTTCTGCTGGTCGATCAAGGGCAGCGTGCAGGTCCGCGTGTTGTCAGCCGTCACGATATCTTCGGGGATCGAAACGGTCAGCCCGTGGGTTCCCGGTTCGGCGACGTAGACCTGGAACTGCTTCGTAACCTGTTTGCCCGGTTCGATCTTTTCGAAAACCATCGCAGGCAACGCAGTCGTTGGGCCCGAGTAGAGTTGGTCGGTTCGCGGCGCTGCGACTTCGCGGCCATATCGAATCAGCTTCGCATCCAACGTTACATTGGTTGCCGTTTCGGTTCCGTAGTTGCGAACCGTCGCTTCGACCATCACCGGCACTCCGGCGACCCAGACGTCTTCGACCGGCTGCAGCTGCGTCAGAGCGAGGTTCGCCGCGGGAGTGGTGGCACAGTCGACCATCCGGATCTCGGTCCCCGATTTGCTGAGTTCTTGCAAGCTGGCGTTGATCCGTTCGGGGCTCTCCCAGTCGTGCTGCCGCAGATCGCTCAACACGTACAAGATCGTTCGATCGGCGGAGGTCGCTTCGGCCAGGCCGGCGGCTAATTCGACAGCTTGCCCCATTCCGCCGGCTAGCGAACTGGGAGAGGTTGCCATCAAGCGATCCAAGGCACGGTTTTCGGCGCCAACGGTTTGAGCGCTGAGGTCGGCGGCGGCGTCGCCCGCTTTGGATCCCGCGCCGACAACTAATTCCGCGCGGCTGGTCCGGATGACCGTTAATTGATGTGTGCCATCGGCGATTGCTAGCCGCTCACCGAGCGCTTGCAGAGCGCTCAATGCGCGGCGATAGGCCGACCCGCCACCACTTTGATCGGACATCGATAAGCTGTCATCCAGCAGCACGATGTGGTGATTGGTCTGACCGCCAAGGGCGTCCAGCCATCCGGCGCGCCCGGCCCATCCAGCCAGCATCGCCACGAGCACCGCGACGACAGCGGTTCGCATCAACAGCAGCAGCAGTTGCCGCAGCCAGATCCATTTACGTTGCTTGCGGTAGCTGGCCAACAGGAAATCCATCGCGGCCCACTGTCGACGTCGTTGGCGCAAGACGTTGATCAGATGGACCAGAAACGGCACCGCCAGCAACGCAAAGCCAATCGTTAGCGTGGGGAACAGGAACTGCATATGGAATGAACGTTAAAAGGCGAGTTGGGAAGATCCGAGGATCAATGTCGGGGCGATTCAAGTCGTTGCGTTAGCATGGTGTCGGTGGTTTGCCGTCGTGGTGCCAGCGAAGGTCCAGTCAACAGGCGGCCGCGTGTGCGATCATCCTTTTAAAGTCGGCATGTTCGATCGAGCGCTGAGGAACTTGGCCAACACCGCATCCAACGGTTGATTGGTGCGAACCAGTTCGTATTCGATGCTCAACCGGGCGCACGCGCGGCGGGTGTTCTCGAGGAACGCGTTTAAGGCTTCGAGATAACCTTCGCGGAGGGCGCGGGGATTACAGTTCAGGAACTGTTCGCTTTCGAGCCCCTCAAAACGTGTAGCTCCCGAAAACGGAAACTCCATTTCTTCGTCGTGCAGCGTTTGGAAGACGATCACATCGTGGCCTCGCTTGCGCAACAGGCTGAGCGATTTGACCAACGAATCGCCTACTCCTAAGAGATCGCTGATCAACACGATCACGCCGCGGCGGGGGACCGATTCAGCGACTTCGCGGACGATCGAAAACAGATCGGTCGTGCTGTTTTGCGACGCGCCGTCGAGGGCATCGAGGATCCGCGCCAACTGATATCGGCTGGTCCGTGGAGCCAGATTTCGGCGGATCTTGTCGTCGAAAGTGATCAGCCCGGTGGCGTCCTGTTGGCGATTTGCCAGAAAGGCCAGACTGGCGGCGATCGACGAGGCGTATTCGAATTTGTTTTCCTCGCCACTGCCGTAGTTCATGCTGGCCGATGAATCGACCAACAAGTGCATCCGGAAATTGGTTTCCTCTTCGTACTGCTTGATGTGCAGACGATCCTGCCGCCCCCACACCTTCCAATCGATGTGGCGGATATCGTCACCGGCGACATACTGCCGGTGTTGCAGGAATTCGATCGATTGGCCGAAGTAGGGGCTGCGGTGCATGCCCGACAGGAACCCTTCGACGACGCGTCGCGCCTTGAGTTCCAGGCGAGCGACGCGACGAGCGGCTTCAGGACGCAAAAATCTTTTTGAATCGGGCATCGCGCGACAGCTCGTCTTCGTTTTCTGGAGTAACAGCCAAGATCCGAGCGACCACATCGTCGCTGGTGACGCCTTCGCTCTCTGCAGCGAAGTTGACGACCATTCGATGCCGCAGCACCGCCGGGGCCAGTGCTTGAATGTCCGACGGTTGGACGTGGAAGCGACCTTCGAGCAGCGCTCGGGCTTTGCCCCCCAGGATCAGGTTCTGAACCGCTCGCGGGCCAGCACCCCAACCGACCAAATCGTTGACGAAGTCGGGGACACCTTCGCTGCCAACACGCGTCTGGCGAACGATCGACAATGCGTATCGCACGACGTGGTCGCTGACCGGTACCTGTCGAACCAGTTGTTGCAGGCGAACGATCTCCTCGGCTTTCAAAACCGGTTGGACATCGTCCACGCTGGCGCCGGTGGTTCGACGTGCTACCTCAAACTCTTCATCGAAGTTCGGGTATTCGACGTAGACCTTAAACATGAACCGATCCTGTTGCGCTTCGGGCAGCGGATAGGTCCCCTCTTGTTCGATCGGGTTTTGCGTCGCCAGAACAAAAAACGGATCGGCCATCGGGTGGCGTTGTCCGCTGACCGTGACCTGGCGTTCCTGCATCGCTTCGAGCAGAGCGGCTTGCGTTTTTGGCGGCGTCCGGTTGATCTCGTCGGCGAGGACCAAGTTGGCGAACAACGGGCCGGGCATAAACCGCATCTGGCGGTGTCCCGACGCGCGGTCCTCTTCGATGATCTCGGTTCCGGTCACATCGGCTGGCATCAGGTCGGGGGTGAACTGGATCCGGTTGAACGACAGGTCCAGGCACCGCGCAAGCGTGCTGATCATCAACGTCTTGGCTAACCCGGGGACGCCTTCGAGCATGCAATGCCCTCGGCTGAACAGGCTGATCATCAATTGATCGATCACGTTTTGCTGGCCGACGATCACCTTGCCAAGCTGTTCGCGAACACGATTGCGGGCTTCGTGCAATCGTTGCGCGTCTTGTTCGGTGAACTCAGGAGGCGCCTGTGTGCTCATCCAGATCCTTTCGAGTCTCTATAAGTAAAAAGTCGGAACCCGCGGTCGGCGGGGCCAACGTTCGTTTAATCGATCAACATTTGCTTCAAATTTGGGCGCGTTCAATGCTGCCGCTCTTTGTACTGTCGAGCGTCGTGATTTGTTCGCCCGCCGATTTGACGACCGACGGCAAGCGACGTGACAAGCTTACCCCAAATTCAATCAACCACCATAGCACGATCGGAGCAACTATTCGACAGGTTCGAACAATCCGAACGGTTCCTTTGGCTTAATCGCATTCGCTCCATCGGCTGGGTCGGGTTGAGGTTGGATCGCACCGTCGGCAGGTTTTGGTGGCGGCGTGTCCTGCAACTTGATGCTCAATTGATTGCGAGCGATCGACACGATGTACTGCCAATCGGTCGGATTGATGCTGACATTGGTGACGACTTCCATCGGAATTCGCCGCGCGACCAATTGAGTTGCTTCGTGGGCGAGTCGCCCGTCGCGGACATCGATCGCTTGCAACGTGATGCTCCAATCGGGGATCCCGTCGTCGGACCGCGCCGGCCGTTGGCGTCGCGATAGGAACAACAGCGGGCCGCCGACCGGTTGGCCTGGGCTGACGCCAAAGGCACCCATTTCGAAGGGAGCGTCCCACAGCGGTTTGCCGGTTTGTCGGTCGTACGCCATCGCGGGGCCAGCGACTTCGACGTGTTGTTGATCCTTGCCGCTGCGGCTGTATCGCATCTGTTGGTCGTCGGGCAATTCGATGTTGGGCAGAACGATCAGGCGATCTTCCCAAAGCATCGCCCGCACGTTCAACAGCGGACCGCCCGGTGGCAGCGACGAACTCTCCAAGGCCTCGCCAGTTTGGAGATCCCAGATGTTTAATTCCCCTTCGGGTTGCAGCGTGACGACATAACGATTCTCCGCCACGTAACCTTTGGTCCCCGCTGGCAGCGATCCGCTTTCGATAGCGACCTCGCCAGTCGTGGCGTCCCATAATCGCAGCTTGAGCGAACCGGGCGTCTCGCCGCGAGCCGGAGTTTCGGTGTAGGTCAGCAGCCGGGATTCGACGCTCGCCCAAACCTGTTCGCCCGGTTCGACCCATGTTTCGGTTTTCATCGGCTGGCCATCGCTGGCGCGGAACCGGAAGACCTCACGCGTCGCTGGGTTGATGACCGAGACGATCGAATCGCTGACCGCGACGTAGCCGTCGTCGACGTTCACCGCCGCCCGCCAGAGGTCTTTGCCTGTCAGCACGTCGACTGCCGCAAGCGATCGAGGCTGCAGCATCATGAAGCGACCGTCGACGATCGAACTGGTCCGCAGCACCGGCTGGTTTTGCGCGTTGACGTGCCGCCGTTCCAGTTGGCCCCAGACATTGGGAGCCGGCCGAGTTTGGATGTGATTGTTGGTATTGGACGATCGCCAGACGCGACGCCAGATCTCCATGTCGTTCGGATTTTGAGTCGCTTGGAATAGATCGATGCCGATCACCGCAGTCGGCAACACCACGATCATCATGCCGTGATCGATGTAGACTTTTTCCGGCCCATTGCGATCGTTGTTGTTGCTGCTTTCCAGGTGGTACATCGGGCCCAAGGTTCCTTGGGGCGTCTGCATCTGCAGGCTGTCGGTGCTCTCGCTAGCCAGGATCTTCCAGTTGGCAAACGCCAGCCCATCGCTCTGCATCAGTTCCAACAGATCCGAACCGCCGCCGATTTCATTGGGGAATTCCATCGGTTGGGAGACTGCGTATTTAGGCCAGTCGGCCAGCGTCAAATTGGTTGACTCTTCGTCGCTCGTCATGCGCAGCAATTGTTTCCATTGGTCGCTCCCCCAGGGATCGTCTAGCTCGATCGCATCGGGAGCTTTGATTTTCGCAAACGTCGCCAACGCGTCGGATTCCCATTGAGCATTCAGATAGAGACCGGCGAGGGCGGCGAGCCAGCGGTCGCGGCGCGAATCCGTGTCGGCAGCGGCGATCGCTCCCCGCAGCAAGCGTTCGGCGGCCAGGAACGATCCCTCTTTGCGGAACCGTTGGGCGACGGCGAGCAGGACCGGATCACATGCTTCGAAATATCCAAAGTGCCGCTGCAGTTGTTGACCGCGGGGGCCGGTGATCGATGTCAGGTTCTGCAATCGCTGGGCGACGAGATCGTTGATCTCTGCCAACGCGTCGTCGTCGGCGCTTTGTACCAACTCACCAACCCGAGCTGCGATCCAGCCGTCGAGATTGGCGGTCCGGCCGTCGGCCAGTTCGATCCGTTGGGTGGCGTCGATCGTTTGCATGCCCATGAAGTTGACTTGAGGGGCCGAGAGTTCCAGCAACGCTTCGGCGGCCGCTACGAATTTCCCAGACTCCAGCAGACCAGTCGCCTTGAGTCGCAGCACTTCGGCTCGTTCTTGCGGCAGTTCGGCGACGCGATCGAGTTCATCGAGCAGTTGGATGTTGGCGGCAAAGTCGTCGCGCAGGGCGCCGACCATCGCTTCGACGATCAGGACGCGGGCTTCTTCGTATTCGGGGGCCTCGCGTGGGACGCGCCGCAGCCACTCGAGCGCCTCGTCGCGTTTCCCCTCTTCCAACAACAGTTCGCCTTTGCAGATCGTCGCCCAAATGTTGTTGGGATCAGCTAACAACGCGCTGGCAACGCTCTCGGCAGCGGTTTGCCGGCCGCGGGCCATCGCGATGTGAGTCGCCGATTGCGACAGCAGTTGACCGCGGACCGAGACGAGATTGCCCAGCGGGTAATGGACCTCTTGGCTGTTGCGCTCGCGTCCGTCGCGAGTCCCGATCGCAACCATCCGATTGCCGCTGGTCGGGAAGATAAATTGCTCGGGGCCAAACGCGCCGCGGCCGACGATCGATTCACCTTGGGTTAGCGGAGCCTCATAGTCCCAGCGTCGCTTGCCGGTGGCGACATCGATACCGCGGATCGTGTCGTTGCCGACCAGGATCGCTGTCCCGTCGGAGACGCCGCCGAGGTATTGCCAGTCTTCCCGTGGCAGTGTCGACCAAGCCGGTTTACCCGAACGTAGGTCGAGCGCGTACAAGCGGTCGCCTTCGACGGGAGTGAACAAAACGCGGCCCTGATAGATCACCGGGGTGCCGTCGTTCCATCGCGCCAGATAGGAACTGCTGTCGGTGTTGCCGCGTCCGCCAAAGGATCGCGACATCTGATTCATCATGTCGGTGCGTGGATAGCGAAATCCCCATCGCAGAGTTCGGGTGGCGAGATCCAACGCCACCATCGCGCCGTGCCCGGTCGGGCAGACCAGCGTGCCATCGGCGTAAGCCGGCACCGCGCCACCGATGCGACGGATCGGATCGTGTTCGATCGAACCCGCATCGACGGCTACCAAATGCTGACGCCACTGCAACGCACCGCTGGCGGGATCCAAGCAGATCAGAAAGATATCAGCCTTCTGTTCGGCGATCGCATACAGCAGGCCGTCGATCGGAAGCGGAGGGCCTAGGAAAAAGGTGTCGTCCAGTTGCGGTTCGGCTGAAAATTCACCGCCGATCGTCCAGACCAGTTTCCCTTGAGTCGCGATGTCCAGGGCGACCAGGGTGTTGGTTCCGCCGGCTGATTTCTGAATCCCTTGGATTCCCATCCCGCCAAATTGATTGAAGGTCGTCGGCCGGACTTCGCCCAAGTCCATCAGCATATAAACCCGTTTTCCGTCGCTGCTGATACGGCCAAAGGGAAGGTCGTTCCAGACCCTTTGCACCAACAGGCGATGCCGTTGATCGTCGTCGGGAATCTCGTCGGTCGGGATCGCGGTCCCGTCGAGGTTGTCGGAGAACCAAGGGTATTCCCAGACGTATTTCCCAGTCTCGAAGTCGATCGCGACCATCCCTTCGGTCGTCTTGGCGAGGACCGTATCGTCGACGACGATCGGTTGCCATGAGGGGATTGGGAACGCGCCGCCAGCTTGCTGCTTGGCTTCAAACTCCTGCAAAAATTCCTGCTGTCGCACGCTCCATGTCGTCTGCTTCATCCAGCGTTCGTTGCGCATCGGCAGCTCGCTGCCGCGGTATCCCGTGCGCGAAGCGTCACCGCCGGCAAGCGGTTGGTTGGCGGGGCTTTCGTCGTAGTGGGGTGTCTGTAGAGGGAAGTGTTTTTCTAACCACGTGGTGAGCGTTTTGACATCGGCTGTCGATTGAGGCAAGTCGACATCGCGGCCGTTGAGTTCGACGCGTCCAGTGGAGAGATCGCCCAGCGACACAAGGACGTCGACGGCGCGGTCGGTCTGCCCCGCCTGATACCAGCTGCCCGCCAAGGTGACGATCAAGCTAGATCCCAGCTTGTTTCGCATCCGTTCGTAGCGATACAAGCGATCGAGCGTCAGCGCGGCGGCTAGCGGTTTGCCTTGCGTAAGGTCGCGATAGCCTAACAGCAGAGTCGCTTGTTGGCCGGCGTCGGTGTGCAGGAATTCACGCGATACCTGAGCGATGCCACGCCAGTCCTGTTGCGCAACGGCTTGTTTCAGTTCGGCGGCGGCGCGGCTGCCATAACGCAAGTCGTAGATTTCGAGCCCCTTGCTGGGCAGCCGGCTCAACAGGTCTTCGGCTTCTCGCAACAAACTGTTGTCGGCTAGTGCTGGTTGTTCGTTGGGCAAGAAGAAGTCCTGCCCCTGCATCTCGCTGAGCCGTGAGTTTGTCTTTCGCGCCAGCAGTTCGCCCAGCAGAATGATAGCGTCGCCGTACCTCGCTTCTTCGATCGCCTCTTGCGCGTCGGACATCTCCTGCCGCAGCGATCGATCGGGTTCGATGAACTGCCCGCCGTCGGTGGCTCGTCGGTCGCGAACGCCGAACTGTCCCATCGCGTCGCTCGCGATCGCGAGGGTTGCGAAGATCAGCACCCCGGTGGTGAGCCTCTGCCAGGCGGAAAATCCAACGGGAGCGAAGAGGGCGAGGCGGGGCTGAAAAGCTTCAGGCATATTTAAACAATCCATAGCTAAACTCGCGATGCATGGCAAATGGTCGGCCGCGGCGCACGGTAATGACGATCCGGCGGCAACGCCATGTTTGTTAAATTGTAGCGTATCGGTAGTGTGAAGGAATCCGAGTGCTGCGCCAGACGGGACAATCGGTGCGATCCCTACCATCCACACAGCTGGCCCCCTATTGGAGCCCATTCTTTTAATGCGTGCTCAAATTTCGAAGATTGATCAAACCGCTTTTGGATGTCAGACGATCTGTGACTTGGGTGGAGCATTTGAAGACGCTTTCCGAACCAGATTAGTTGTTTGCACTGCAACGAAGAGGGTCGCCGACCGCTCGGTCGACTATTCCCAGGTTGCGACTGCAAACAGGGGTGGTGGATCGAACTACGTTAAGACAGAGCAGTGAAAACAATGCGAAATACAAAACTATTGAAGTCTGTTGTCACGATCGTGACATGTGCGGCGATGATCGTACCGCAGCCCGCCATGGCGGCGGCGCGAGCGACACAAGTTGTCGATGGTATCCAAGTTAGCTCGGATATCAAAAATGTACGTCGTGGAAAAACGGTTGCGCTTCGCGGTGCGATCGTCGACCAAAGTGGCAAGCCAGTTGTCGGGGCACCTGTGGTGATTGCCCAACAAGGCAATGTCGTCGCCGAGCTGAACACAGCAGCCGACGGTCGCTACCAATTGGCCGACGCAGCACCAGGCGTTTATCAAGTGGCTAGCTACGCTGGCGTTCAAACGATCCGCCTGCACGCGGCAGGTGCTCCTGCCGATTCGGTCGACGGAGTCGTTCAAGTGATCGACAACGAAGGCGTCGCACGCGGCCAATATTGTGCCGGTGGCGCCAGCTGCCAAGGCTGTGACCAATGCCGTCCAAAGCGTTTTGCTTTGTTGAAGAAGGTTGCTACCAGCCCGCTGACATGGACCGCTGTCATCGCTGCTGCGATCGCGATTCCTCTGGCATTGGACGATGACGACGACGCCAGCTGATTGCGGTTTGGCATCGGGGCAAGCCGACGCAGTTAGTTAATGATGAAATGAAAGAGAGCCGGTTCGCAATTCGAACCGGCTCTTGTTGTTTAACGATCGTCGTGGGGCGTGATCAGCGAGCGACCGCCGACGTCAACTCCATCGCGAGATCTTTCGCCGCTTTGAGATCCAGCTTGCCCGTTCCCAGCAGCGGGATTTCGGCGGTCTCCAGAAAGCAATCCTGCGACGGAATGTAGATGTTGGGCAGCCCCGCCGCGACGAGATGCTTCCGCAGTTCTTCGGGAGTCTTTTCACTGGGCAGGTGCAACACGATCAAGCGTTCGCCTTTCTTCTGGTCGGGAACCGCCGTCACCATCACGCGGATCTGATCGTCCTCGTCCCCTTCGCAGAACGCTTTGGCTAGTTCCTCTTCGATCTGGATGTGAGGCACCATTTCACCGCCAATTTTGGAGAATCGGGAGACGCGGCCGGTGATGTGAATGAAGCCCTCTTTGTCGATCTTGGCCACGTCGCCAGTCGCATACCAGCCGTCGCGAATCGCTTCGACGGTCAAGTCCTCGCGTCCCATGTAGCCCTTCATCACGTTGGCACCACTGATCATCAGCAGCCCGTCGGTGTCGGCTGGCAGATCCTCTCCGTCATCGGGGGAGATGACTTTGGCTGCCACGCCGCTCACTGGTCGGCCGACCGAACATTCGCGACAATCGATCTGGAACTTTTCGACGCTCCGCGAAGGAGGGACGTTGACCGAAACCAGCGGGCTCAGTTCGGTCGCGCCATAACCTTCGACGGGGCGAACGCCGAAGCGTTTTTCGAACTGATCAGCCAGCGCGATCGGCATCTTTTCCGCTCCGACGACAACCACATCAAGATGCTTGAACTGTTCCGGTTCAATCCTTCTCAGATAGCCTCGCAAGAAGGTCGGCGTCCCCAGCATCACCGTAGCTTTATACTTCTCGGCCAGCTTGCCGACCTGCTTGGCATCCAGCGGGTTGAAGTGGTAGGCTCCCGCCGCGGACAGAGTGTTGACGCCCCACAGCGTGACCGCATAACCAAACGAATGGAAGAACGGCAGCACGCCCAGCACCGTGTCGTCTTTCCTCAGCCGGACCACGTTGTCGATCGCGTCGACGTTGTGACCGATGTTGGCGTACGTCAGCATCACTCCCTTTGGCGTTCCGGTGGATCCCGAAGTGAAGATCACGGTCAGGATGTCGTCGGGGCTGACGTGTTGTAGGCCCAGCATCCGTTCGGTGATCGCAGCGGGGAAAACGTAGCCTCCCAAGGCACCGGCAATCTTATCGAACAGGCCGACACGATCTTTGATGTCTTCCAGGTAGACCATCTCGGCGTCCAACTGGAAGTCGAATTTCTCCATGAACCGGCGACTGGTTAAGACGTGTTTGATCCCGGCGGTCGCGATGCACTTGTTCATCACAGCCGAGGAGACGGTGTAGTTCAGATTGACTCCGACGCGGCGATCAAACGCAAGCGCAAAGTTGACAGCAACGGCGGGGACACTTGGCGGCAACAGGATGCCGACATTGGTTTCGTCGTCGGAGAGGACTTCGCGGCGGAGTGTTCGCCGTAACGCGAGGACACGAACTAGCAAGGTCTTGCCGCTCAGTTCGGTGCCCGTCGAATCGACCGACTTAAATCCTCGGCCGCTGCTACGTAACGATCGGAGCAATCGACGCGTCAGGATCGGTTGTCGGGTGCCGCCACAGCGAGCGGCTTCGGCGTTTAATTGCTGCACCTTCTCGCGGACCGTGGCGACAGGCGTCTGCGTGGGAAGCGGTTTGCCTATGTAGAGGGTCAGTGTGCGACGCGACAGTTGTGGCAGTTTCCAGATGAAACGCCCGCCGGAATTGCTGAAGATGCTGCCCCACATGCCATCCAGGTAAACGGGGACGATCGGCGCTTCGGTCCCCTTCAAAATCTTCTCCATCCCCGGACGGAAGGCTTGCAGTTGGCCGTTCCGCGAGATGCCCCCTTCGGGAAACAGACCGATCACCTTGCCTTGATTCAGGCCGTCGCGGCCCGCCTTCAGCGCTCGAGCAATCGATTTGGGACTGGCGGTCATCAGGATCGAATCGAAGACCTGCGACAGCGAGAACATGAACTTGCTGCGGAAGTTGCTGGCGTCGACGATGAAATGGACCGGGCGGGGAATGAACCACAGCATCAACGATCCGTCGAGCCACGAGACGTGGTTTGAACACAGCAGGTATCCGCCTTCGGACGGCAGGTTTTCCAGCCCCACGATCCGCTTGCGATACAGGCATCCAAACAGCCCGCGAAAATAGAGCCTGACAAACCATTCCCATTGCATGAAGATTGCCGCCACCAAAGCGACGTGTATCGCAACAATCAACAAGACGAGGGCCAATAATATTTGAAGCAGCATCTTGGGCCGTGTTGGTAAAAGAGTACGAGGGTAAAGGGAGATCGCAGCGACCTATTCCCCAGTTTACCGATAAACCGTCTCCAGAAGGAGACGAGTTTTTCCCTTGTTGACTAGAGCCTGTTTTTCGATCGCGTTTCGGTTTTAAGCGGAAGATCTTGCTATACTGTTCCACGAGTCTACAGGACTTCCTTCCATCCCGCCGCTTGGCCTTGCCACGCCTTCCTCCTTTCCCTTCCGCCCCGAGTTCCGCTGCTATGAATAGGTTGAGCTTCCCTGGTTCGTTTCTATCCCTTGCCACGTGTTGTTTGCCGTCGCTGCAAAACAAGCCGGCCGTTCTGACTGTCGCCAGTTTGGTCTGGTTTTCGGTTTGCGGGCTGTCGGTTCCCGCTTCCGCTCAGAAGGGCAAGCCCGATCCCAACGTGGCGGCTGCTCAAGCGGTCGATGCTCGGTTGGCGGAAACCGCCGCTTGGGCTGATCTGTTTAATGGGAAAGATCTCAGTGGCTGGAAGGGAGACACCGCCGGCTACGTCGCGCAGGACGGCCTGCTCGTATGTAAGAAAGGTGCCAAGTTGCTGCTCACCGAAAAGGAGTATTCCGACTTTGCCTTCCAGTTCGATTTCAAATTGGAGCCCAGCGGAAACAACGGCATCGGGATTCGCGTTCCCGAAGGTGGTCATCCGTCGACCGACGGCATGGAGATTCAGATCCTCGACCACGATGGCGACAAATACAGCACGCAAATCGATCTCGGCAACGGAAAAACGCGATCGGTGAACCAATTGAAGCCGTGGCAATACCATGGTTCGGTCTACGGAATCTATCCAGCCAAAACGGGATACCTGAAACCTGTCGGGGAATGGAACACGCAAACCATCGTGGCGATCGACGACCACATCATCGTGATCCTCAATGGGGCGGTGATCGTCGACGTTTTCCTCGACGATCAGCTGCCGATCGATGGCAAGGCACACCCGGGCAAAGACGCTCGCAAGGGGCATCTGGTGTTGGCCGGCCACAACGACCGCGTCGAATTCAAGAACCTCCGCATCGCCGACTACAGCGTCTCGCCGCCACGCCCTCAATCGGAGACCGACAACACGCCGCCGGCAGGTTTTGTCAGCCTCTTTAATGGCCAGGACCTCAGCGGTTGGAAGGGGCTCGCCGACAAGAACGCCAACAAACGTCGCAGTCTGTCCGGCGAGGCGCTAGCGACTGCGCAAGCCGCCGCCGACGAAGTAATGCAGGCTCACTGGAGCGTCGTCGAGGGCGTGCTCACCTACGATGGCAAAGGCCAAAGTCTGTGCACCGACAAAGATTACGGCGATTTCGAGCTGTACGTCGATTGGAAGATCCCGCCGGGGGCCGATTCGGGGCTTTATCTGCGAGGCACGCCGCAGGTTCAGATCTGGGATCCTTGGGATCCGCGGGTAAAACCGGGCCAGTCGCCGCCAGCGGATCCGCAAGCTTGGGTTGCCGCCTACACCAACGGTCGCAATCTCGGCTCCGGCGGCCTCTGGAACAATCGCCGTTGGCGAAACGCGCCGACGATGCTCGCCGACAATCCGCCGGGGCAATGGAACACGTTTTTCATTCGAATGGTTGGGGAGAAGGTCAGCATCTGGTTGAACGAAAAACTGATCGTCGACCGCGTGAAATTGGAAAACTACTGGGATCGATCGGGCAAGCAGCCGTTGGCTCGAGCCGACCAGATCGAGCTGCAGCACCATGGCAGCGAGCTGTTTTTCAAGAACATCTATCTCCGGCAGCTCCCCTACTGATCGCGGAATTCCCTGCGACCGTTAAGTTCGCCGCTGCGGCGGACCGACTTTTCACATGATTTCCAAAATAATTCCAGTCGCGAGTCGAGTGCTCGTTGACGGCTGGCTTTGACTGGCTAACATGATGATATTGAGACCGGTTATCAACAGCTTTTTTTCTGGCGATTCCCTTTGAGTAACGAAACCCTCCTAAACGTGTTCCCCACCGACGATGAACGTCGCCGCCTGGTCGTAGCGATCCAGCGTTGCGAGGGGGGCGTCGACCGATTGGTACTGCGTCAAGAATCGTTTTCTCAAGATGTCGGCTGGTTCACGCAGAGCAGCATGGCGATCGAGC
Source organism: Rosistilla oblonga (assembly GCF_007751715.1). NCBI lineage: Bacteria > Pseudomonadati > Planctomycetota > Planctomycetia > Pirellulales > Pirellulaceae > Rosistilla > Rosistilla oblonga. The sequence goes on from NZ_CP036292.1 coordinate 2,553,471, forward strand.
CGGAGCAGTTGCCCGGGCTCAAAATGGCTCTGACCAGCAATACCGCTCGCAAGTTGCAACGCCCTTGTCGCAGCGGCGGCGCGTCGCCAGCGGTACTCAGTTTCAGCGAAGCGGCGACAAGCCGAGTTGGCTGAAATCGCCGCCGTTCGATTCGGCAGCGTCCTGCTTAGCCCGACTTCTTAGCCGAGTGGGTCGCAGCGGCACCGGCGGCTGTTGAATTTCGCAGCAGCTTGGTGTATTCGTCGACGCCCTCTTGTTCGTCGTTGAGGATGTCTTCGAGGAAGATTACCAGCGGGCGATTTCCTTCGGCGAGGTCGAGTGCTTTTTCGTACATGTCGACAGCTTTGGATTCGAATTCAAGGCTGAACTGCAAAACCTCTTGCAGGTCGCGCGATTGTTGAATCTCGTTGCGAGTCGCGACGGGGACACCGCCGAGAGCGACGATCTTGTCGCCGATCAATTGCGCGTGTCCAAACGATTCTTTTGCGTCGCCGAGGAAACGTTCGGCGTAAACTTCGCGCCACACACCTTCGATGATGAAAGCGGCTTGCGAGTATTGGGCTACGCCGGTCCACTCGTGTTTCAGGATTTCGTTCAGGTGCGCGATGAGTTCTTGGCTTGCCATGATGAGGCTCCTATTTAAGCTGGGAGGCAGTCTGTAGTCTTCTAACTATCCACTTGAAGCCTATCGAGATAACAGGCGGAGAAGAAGACCAGAAAATGGCGTTCTACGCTGGTTTTTCAATATATTTTGCCGTCTTGAAAGTGAGTCTCAGTTGCCTGCGTCAGCCGCCATTTTTTCGTTGTGAGCGCGCGATTGAGGGCGTTCTTTGGGTGGGGGATCGTCCGGCGATTTGCTGAGGTGCTGCGCGCGAATTTTCCTTCGACGTTATCCTCGCAGTTCGGGGGATCAACCGATCCGTAGCCACAAGATAACGGGTGGTTGCATTGGAACCGCCAGGGCAAGGCTGTGCGACGGCGCAAAGATGTTCCGGCAGTCGATCGTTTGGTGGACAATTGGCGAAGTCGGATGCGGTTATTCGGTGCTACCCCACTGGAGTGCTGCCGATAGCAAAGCTGCTGTCTCGATCGATTGCTGGACTGAACGCCGCGCACTTCTCGCGGATACCAACAGTGATCGTTCGATTTGCGATCACTGTGCAGTTTGCAACCGTTGCCGGCGTTGCAGGCGGAGGACAAATACATTCTGACCTTCTTGCGAAGGTTCGTTTTTGGTGGCGGCTGGTAGCTTAAATTCAAGCAGCGATTTGCCCTGGCGTGCGCGGGAGGTCGCTGGGGGCTACTGCAGTTGCTATTCTGAATGTCGTTGCGCAGGCAGCGCGATTCGATTCCTTTTGCCGGAGTGGGTTATGTCAGATCCAAATCTCGATGACGAAACGCGATGCGCGGTCTATTTGAAGGCTTTGGCCGATTCGTTGCGACTGCAGATCATCCGGGCATTGCAGAACGGACCGCTGAGCGTTTCCGATTTGGCGTTGGCGTTGGATCAGGAAATCGGCACTGTCTCGCATCATCTACGCGTGCTCTATCACGCCGATCTCGTCACGACCGAGCGAGAGGGGAAGTTCATCTATTATTCGTTGAACAAGCAGGTGCTGGGGGGCAAGTCGAAGGCGCGGCGAGGGGCGTTGGATTTCGGCTGTTGCAAGTTGGACATGGGGCCGATTGCGCGGACTTGATGGCGGGCGATGATTGACTTTCATTCTGACGATAGTAAGAATGTTAGCATGTCCGATGCTGCCCCCCCCGGACTGCGCTGCTCAAATTGCTGGAACCCGAACCAATGCCGACTCTCCACGATGCCACGCTCGGCTGCTGCTGGCAGTAATAGTATCGCTGGCTCGAGCTGTTTGCTCCCGCCTTTTTCTTCGCTGATCTGGTCGCTTGCAGCGCCCGCCCGCGAACCTTCCAGTTTCGCACCCCGTTAAAAAATCCTTCCCTCGCTACCATCTTCAAGGTTTGTTGCCGATGTCCGCTCCTATCCGTTTCATCATGATCGGCGGCTTTCTTGGCGCCGGCAAGACGACGCTGATCCAACAGCTTGCCAAACGATTTCAAGCCGACGGCAAACACGTTTGTATCGTGACCAACGATCAAGCCGCGGGGCTGGTCGATACGGAGTTGCTGAAGAGTCAGGGGTTCGAAGTCAACGAGGTTGCCGGTTCCTGCTTCTGCTGCAACTTCGATGGACTGACCGACGCGATGGACGAATTCGAATCGCGGCGTCGCCCCGATGTGATCCTTGCTGAACCGGTCGGCAGCTGTACCGATCTGATCGCAACGATCGCGATTCCGATGATGGAGCAGTTGGGCGAAAAGTTTGTTCACAGCCCGTACGCAGTGATTCTCAAACCGAAACATGGGCTGAAGATCTTATCGGGAACCGGAGGCGGGTTCTCGGAGAAGGCCGAATACATCTTCCGCAAGCAGCTGGAGGAGTCGGAGATCATTCTGTTGAATCGCATCGACGAGTTGTCGGCGAGCGAAGTCGAAGAGCTGAAGCGGCTCGTCGATCAACAGTATCCGGGCCGGCAGGTGATTTGCATCTCGGCCAAGACGGGCGAAAACCTCGATTCTTTGCACCATGCGTTTCAGCAACTCGCTTCACCCCGCGACGCGACGATGGAAGTCGATTACGACGTCTACGCCGATGGCGAAGCAGAGCTCGGTTGGTTAAACGCTACGGCGACGCTGGAGAGTACAGCATCGATTCCGCTGGATCGCGTGGCTGTCGAGCTGGTTGAACATCTGCGGCGCAGCTTGTCGCAGGTCGGTGCCGAGCCGGGGCATTTGAAGGTGTTGTGCAGCGGTGGTGACGACGTTAGCGTCGCCAATCTAATAGACAGCGATTCGTCGACCGTGCTGTCGGTCTCCAGTGAAGCTGGCGCCGCCAAGGTGACGGCGATCATCAACGCTCGCGTCCGTCTGGCTCCAGAGCAACTGAGCACGCTCGTCAACGAAGCCGTGGCCGCAACGGCCAAGCTGTTCGATGCGTCCGCCGACGTTCAGCAGCTGGAGAGTTTCCGTCCGGGGCGTCCGACGCCAACGCATCGCGTCAAGTTGTAAGCGATCGGAGGCGGCAGCAGGCTCGCTGGCAGGAGTTGTCAGCTGCATTTGGCGGGTTTGGTCGGGGGGGCTTCGATCGTCCGGCAGGGTGCTGTTAATGGGGACGCGTTGTCCGCTGCGTTCTTTGCGACAGTTGGGAGGCGTGTTGCGCCAACGTTTACAGGTGTCCAGGTTTTCACTAAATAAAAAAACCCAGGCTGCGACACCTGGGTAGTTCGTTTCAAATTGCTGGCAAAGATCGCTAGCGATTACATGTCTTCGTCCGAAAGGACGTATTCTGGAAATGGTACGTCCGAGCCCTTCCCATAAGGGGTCATCATCGCTTGGTAGACGCGGTAGTCGATCTCGTCGTTGATGAATCGCATACCGCCATCGGCGAACGCAGCGTTCGCTCCACCTGTGTGGAACGAACTCGGGCGGGCACGCAGTTGGAGTGCGCCAGAAGCCAGTGTTTCGGTGTAAATGTCACCGCCATTTATCTTGACCACGTCTGCTGGAGCAGAGGCGCCACCAGCGCCTTGCGAGTCGGCATACCACCACAACGCTCCGGTGCTCGCTTCGACAGCTCCCGCACTGATACCGTTGAGTCCACCTGTAACCAAAGTGGTGGACGGTGCGGAGCTAACCCAATACCATTGACGCGCTTGGACGTTTTCCGAAAACAGCATGGTTTGCGCCTTGGAGTCCCGAATGTTTTCCATTCGAACCTTTGGGCCGTTTGCAAGCCCATCGCTCCATGCTACGCCCGTTACGCCGGTTGCGTCAGTTGGTTGAGCATTCAGATTGAAAATGCCGTTGGCTGGAATCTCAGGAGTCGGCAGTCCCGCGGTTGGGAAGCCTGCTGCTGCAAACGTGCCGTTATTGCTGACGTAGCTGTTCTTGCCGTACTCTTCATTCGAATTGGCGATATCGCTAGGGCATTGGAAGATTTCCATGTTTGGGATCTTCCGGCTGTCATAGCCATCCGGCGATGAGTGTGCGGAGTCGGTGGAAAGCAACGAATATTTGTTGACGGTCCAAAATTCGTATACCGGTTGGTTATCGAGATCGGCCAGCAACGCAACGGCCCAGGTGCCGAATTTTGCGTGGGCACCAGGCGTAACGTCAGTGATCAGCGGATCGCCACTGGCGTAATCGCCGTAATGTTGCATGTATCCAGGGAATTTACCCTTTCGCATTTCGTATTGGATCGCTGCCAGACCGAGGTTGCGGATGTTGTTGGCACATTGCGTCTTACGAGCGGTTTCCCGGGCTCGTTGGACCGCGGGAACCAACAATCCCATCAGGATCCCGATGATGGCGATCACCACCAACAGCTCGACCAATGTAAAACCTAACCGTTGACGCTGCGCCATGTCTCCACTCCTCTGATATCAAGATAAGAATTTTGGGGGTGTGTTTTCAGTCCCTAGTAACGGAATTGTCTCACAATGGTGAATCAAAGTCCAGCAAACAAACATTAAATTTTTGAGCCCCGACAAGGAACGTAAACCGCACGAAAATCAGAGTTTAGTGAATGTTTTGTCGTTCGCCCCTCCATTGGTTGGAAGGATGGGCAGAGTACGTCGCGATTGACGCTTCCGCGATCGTTTTTGCTGGTCAGGCTTATCCGATGTCGATGACTTGTATCAATTACTCGGATCATTTCGTTTGCCTGAACGCTCGACTTTCAGCAACGCCCCCGGATCGAGGGGGGCATCGGGGCGTTTCGTTACGACAAGAAGGAAGCAGAGCTATGGGGATACGGAACCTATTAAAGGGACTCGCATTATTGTGCAGCGGGGTGCTGTCAATTCACGCGGCCCAAGCTCAAGAGGTTTTTCAGAATCACGATGTCCTGCCGATTGCCAGCGCGATCGACGATGCGGGCGAGATCCAACAGGTCGGATTCAATTCGATGTGTTGCGATGGGAATTGCGACAACTGTGATATCTGTCAAACATCTCCATGCGACGACGGATTCGCCGACGCGCTATGCACACCTCCATGGTGGGCTCACCGCACCGGCGTGTTCGGCGAGTTTCTGTACCTGCGACCGGGCGACACCGATACTGTCTATGCGATCGAACAGAACGACACGACGGCGGGCGCGTTTCCGACCGGACCGATCGGGACGACAGCCGTCGACTTCTCCGCCGGCTTTCGCGTCGGTGCCATGCTAGCGAACACTTATACGACCAGCTTGGTTGTCGCGTACACGCACTGGGAAGGTGACACGCAGGACAGTATCGCCCGCAACGGCACCAATGTCTTGAACTCGCAGATCATTCATCCGAGCACCTTGACCACTGGCGGCAACAGCTTGCGATCGAGTGCGTCGAGCAGCATCAGCTTCGACCAGATCGATGGCATCTATCGCCACAAACTGTTCTGCACCGACACGACGATCTTCAATTGGTCGGGCGGTTTTCGATACGGCCAGATGGAACAGGGGCTGTTGGCTCAACAGGACATTTCGGTAGCAACCGGCTTGGTCACGGTCGACACCGATATCGACTTCAACGGCTTTGGCTTGCTGATGGGAATCGATGCGGAACGCCGCAGCTGCAAGACCGGCATGTTGTGTTACACCAAAGGCGTAGCGTCGTTCTTGGGAGGCGAATGGACCGGCACCTACCGCCAAGCGAATCAATTTGGTGGCGGCGTCGTCGCAAACCAATACGAAGACTTCCGGATCACGCCCGTCTTGGAAGCCGGACTAGGCGTGGGCTGGCAGAGCGATTCGGGGTGCATCCGCGCCACCGCCGGCTACACCGCGACGTGTTGGTATAACGCCTTGAGCACACGATCGTACGTCGACGCGGTTCGCAGCGGCAGCTACGTTGACGTCGACGAATCGATAGCGTTTGTCGGCTTGACCTCGCAGCTGGAATTCCGATTCTAAGTCGATCGTCCAGCTGAACACTTTCCCGCGATCACTCGCTGAGTGATTGCAGATAGTCCAACAGCGATGCGAGATCGTGCACGCTGTAGGTGTTCATCAGGCCGTCGGGCATCACCGAGGTCGGCAGCGTTTTGCGGATCTCGATGTCGTCCTTCATGACCGTGTACTCCTTGGCCTGATGGTCGCGCAACGTCACGCGGTCGCTCTGCTCGTTGGTCACAAAACCGGTTGACGTGTCGCCGTCGAGCGTCACGATCACGTTGGTCACGAAGCCTTGAGCGATCGTCTTGCTCGGCTGCAAGATCGCCGCGGCCAGTTCGGGACGCTTGTAGGTGCGAGCGATATTCCCCAGGAACGGCCCCTTCTGAGGTTCGTCTTTGCTGATCGTGTGGCATGCGGTGCAGTTGGCTTTGGCGAAGACCTGCTTGCCCCAGCTGACATCTCCCGGTTTCGCAACCGCTTGTTGCAACGCCGCTTCGATCGCCAACGAGCTCACTTTCGGCGACATATCGGCCGGCCGCGGTTTCAGTTTCAACCGCTTCGCCGCCGCCTTGGCAGCTTCCGCCAGCGGTGCATCCGAAGCATTGATCGAAGCCAAAATCTGTTCGTCCAACAGATGGCTGTCCGTTGCCGCGGCGGCTCGGATCAACCGCGCGGCTCGGTCGCTGGCCTTCACCCAAACGCTGTCGATCGCTTCGCGGGCGACCTCGCGCGTCTCAGGACTGCGATCCTTCTGCTCCGCCAATGCGATTAGGCCGGCATCGGCCCACAGACTCGCTTGCCGCGCCGGATCGTTCGCCAATGCGACCAAAGCCGCGGCATATTGATCCAGCTTCGGCGACTTCAGAAACGCCGCCGTCGCCGACTTCAGCGGGTCGCGGGCTCCCGAGACTTTGCTCAGCGAATCCATCGCGGTCACAATCGCGGCGACCGCGTCGGGCCCTTCGACTTTCGTGAGCGCCGCGACTGCTTCAGCCAACGTGGCGGGAGAAGTCTCCGATGAATTGGCCGCTCGAGTTAACAGTGCCAACCCGGCCGGCGAGACATCTCTGGCGGCGGCCAATTGAGTCACTGCCGTTGAGATCAGGCTGGGGTCGCTGGCGGCCAGTTGCAACAGTCGGTCGAGCGCTTCGGTCGATTCGATCCGATTGGCAGTCATCGTCTGCACCAACCAAGCCGCTTCGTCTCCAGAAGCCTTCGCCAGTTCTGCTTTTAAGGTTGCGGCGATCCTAGGCGTCGCTTCCCACGGTTCGGGTTGATAATACGGCCCGCGCGTATCGGGCCGCGTTCCCCACGATTGCCCGTTCCAAACGCCTTCGTGGAAATGCAATCGGCACAGGGTTGCCAGGATCGCCCGGCGATCCGCGGTCGCGTCGGCTTTCGCCAAACATTCGATCAAACTGTCGACAACGTCGGGCGAATGCATCATCGCCAGGGCGCGAAAGGCTGCGTCGGCGGCAAGCTTGTCGCCGTCGATCGCTCGCCAGCAGACCTCGCTGCTGCCGCGATGAGCCAACGTGCGGATGGCGACATGCACGACCACCGGGTCGGTCGAAGCGAGAGCCTTGATCAGTTCGTCGTCGCTGGCGTCGGTCTGCAAGTGTTCGACAAGGTTCCGGTCGCTCGAGCGCGCCTGCTTGGCGTCGGCCAACAACTTTTCCGCGGCGGGATGATTGCGATGCTTCAGTTCCCGCTGTGCCGCGATCCGGCGACGGTAGCTGGTCGATTCCAGTGCAGCGACAAGGTCTTCGTCCGAAGCTTTGGCAAAGTCGATCATCGGCTCGGGCTGGAAATCCTTCGGCGTCACGCGAACGATGTAGCCGACATTGGGTCCTTCCCATTTAAACGTTGCCCCACGCCAGCTAGCGACATACAGACCGCTGTTTCCATCGACGTCGGCGTCGGTCGGGCGAGTCATTTTTACGATCGGTTTGGGCGGAGCGGTTTCGACAAAGGTTGATCCTTTGGGCTCCACCGTGTGTCGATACAAGCCACCGGTTCCCCAGTCGGCAGTCAGCGGAGCGTCGTTCCATTGGCCAAAGCCAGGTTCGTCCAGATAGACCGCGCCACATCCCGAACCGCCACCGTAATCGGCCAGCGGCGCAACGCACTCGTCAGCGAAGTTCTTGTACAAACGCGGGTACCCGTGGTCGTCCATCCCGGTGAAGTGATGCAGTCGCACATCCCAACCGCCACCATCGTTGGTGTTGTCGCGAGCGAACAGATCCATCCGCGGACTGATCGCCACCTCCAAGATATTCCGCGTGCCGGTCGAATAAACTTCCAATCCGGTCCCATCGGTGCGGACGCGGATCACGCCGCCACCGCGATGTTGCAGCTTGCGACCATCGCGACCGACGGCGTTCATAAATCCAAAATCTCCGCCGGCGATGTACAACCATCCGTCGGCCCCCAGACTGACACCGTTGGTTGTGTGATCGGCGGGGCGTTTGTCGTAACCAAACGCCAAGTCGCGGACCAATATGTTTTGCTCATCGGCGATCCCATCGAGGTCGTGATCGATGAACTCACTCAAATGCGGCGGGTGCATCAGATACAAACGGTCGCGATCCCAGACGAGCCCGCGCGGCGCGTCGACGGTGCAGAACGTCTTCGTTTCGTCGGCGCGACCGTCGCCATCGAGATCGCGCAACCGGATCACGCGGCCCCGTTCGGGATCGCGTCCCAGCGAACCGTTGCCATCGGAACTGACGTACAACGTTCCTTCAGGTGCCGCGGCGACGAAGACGGGATAATTGACGGCCGGCGGAGCGGCGAAAATGGTCGCTTCAAAGCCATCGGCCACCCTGACGTCCTTGAGAATCTCCGCCTCCCGCTCGGGCGAAAGGGGCCGGATCTCGGGCGGTGAGTTTCCGAAGGATGTGTAAAGTTCTGCCGCGAGAGGTTTGAACGCCTGCGGTTCCCCATCGGGATCGGCGGGCCACAACGCGTTGATCCCTTCCCCGTTCAACCGGATCTCGCGGATGCTGCACCAGTTGCCGCCGCTGGAACAACCAACTCCCGTTAGCCGCAGAAATTTGAACGCCTTCGGTTGGGCGATCTCGTGCGGCCCGTCCTCCCGGTTTTGATTGTCGGTTTGATCCAACAGCATCGTCCATGTTTTGGCGTCGTTCGATCCCTCGACGCGGTATCGATAGATGTGATTGGATTCCCACTTCAATCCGATCTGCGCGACCGCTCGCGGCTGTTCGAATTCGAATTGAATCCACTGGGGATAACTACCATTGGCGGCACACCACCGCGTCTGATCCGAACCGTCGATGGCATGCGCCAACGGGTGCCCGGTCTGCGTGCTCGAAGAACTCATCCGCACCAACGTCGCATCGTTGGGCATCACATCGGCAGGCCCGTCGCTGGATGGACGCAGCTTGGAATCGATGAACGTGACCTTGTTCGGTCCGCTGTAAGGCTGCAAATCTTCTTCGGTCAACCGATCGCAAGCCCACAGTAAACCGCGAGTTATGAGGTCCATGTATTTTTCATCGGCGACCGTGGCGGTGTTGTGTCCCAGCGTGGTGCTGAAGCCGCGGATGCCATCTCGTTCGGTCGTCCAGGCGACGATCGCATCGACCACTTCTTCTTTGCCGTCCTTGCCAACGACCTGTTTGCCCATCGCCAGCGGTTTGGCGTCGAAGACTTTGACGTTGTTGTACAGCTCTTCGTTGATCGTCGTCCAATCGGTCAGCGTCCTGGTGATCGGATGCTGCGGGTCGACGTATCGGACTGCGATTGGTTTCTGTGGGCCGTGCGAATTCGATTGCAGTCCCAGGTGCCGGAACCAGGCGTCGCCGCCGGTGCGGAAGCTGTGCATGGCACAATGCAGATGAACCGCCGGGATCTTTTGATGCACCTGCAGGATCCGGTTGACGATCGCTTGGTCTCGGATCCCCGCGGCGCATTCGTCGTGGATGATCACGTCGTAACCATCGGCCCAGTCCAATCGTTCGAACAGCGGGAACGGCGGCGTGACGGTCTTGTCGTCGGTCCAGTAGACGTCGACACGAACGTTCGCGCGGGCCGAGATCTCTTTGGCGATCACCGCTTGTTGACCGGCGTAATCGTGGCAGCAACCGCCGGCGATCAGAAGAGCTCGCAGCGGAGGACGGCCCGCTGGCTCTTTTGATTTACTTTCTTCGCCGCCGGCGCTGGCGGCGAGCGAAAAAAACTGGGTAAGCAGAATCGCTTGGCAGAGCAGTCCCGGGCGGAAGCAAAAACGTTTGTTCATAGAGTTTGCGAAACGTTGGTGTGAAGTTGGGCGGTTATGGCAGCGTGGGAGCTAGGCAGGATATCCGCTCGCGAGGCTCCCGTCACCTTGGGGGGCTTTTCCATCGTAGTTGCTGAAGAAGTAGCCGTCTCAGCAAACGCGATTCGTGCGATTCGGTCTTTTCGGCGGACGGATCGTTTTGATACGGTCCCAGCGAATTCGACGACCAGAACCGACGTTTCCCAAGGTGGAGAACAGAATGACACGCGGGCAGTGGGTAAAACAACAACTTTTACGATCGATCACCGTGGTAATGTTGATTGCTGGCAGCGGCATCGCCGCCGCCGCGCCTCCATCGTTCCTTAATATGTTCACGCGTCGGACGGTCGAAGCCGATCCGAATGTGGAATACGTATTGAGCGAAGAGAACGGTCCCTGGTTGATCCTGGCTGCCTGTTTCGGCGGCGAACAGGGTAGAGAGCAGGCCTCCGATTTGGTGATGGAACTGCGGCAGGACTACAACTTGCCTGCATACATCCACCAAGAAAATTACGATTACACCCGCCCGCTGATGGGATCGGGGCCCCAACCGGTCAAGATGCGTCACCTGAACGGACGCAAATACGATTCGTATGCGGTATTGGTCGGCGAGTTCGACTCGCTGCAAAACCCATCGCTTGAAAAGACGCTGGACCTGATCAAGCATGCCCAGCCGAAGTCGCTCGATTTTTCGAAGACCGGCAAGACCAGCCAACGCTTCGCCGCCTTCCGCCAGCTGCAAGCGAAGCTGTTCAGCAAGGGAGAGGAGAATCGTCAGAAGGGCCCGATGGCCATGGCTTTCGTCTCCAAAAACCCGCTGCTACCCGATGAATTCTTCAACGCACCGGTCGTCGATGCGTTTGTTCGCAGCATGAACGAAGACGTCGAGCACAGCTTGTTGGACAATCCTGGCAAGTTCACCGTCGTCGTCCGTTCCTTCGGCGGCAACGCCACCACCGACTTTGGCAACGGTGCGGGAGCATCGAAACTGGTCCCCAATCCGAATCGATTGAACAAGGGTGCTGAACAGGCGCACAAGATGGTGGTCGCTCTGCGAGCCAAGGGCGTCGAGGCGTACGAGTTCCACGATCGCTATCGCAGCATCGTGACCGTAGGTGAATTCGATCGCCTGGGCGAAGAGGTTCCCGGCGGCGAATTTCGCTACGCTCCTGAGATTTTGCAGACGATGCAGCGGTATTCGGCGGGCAAATCGATCCAGCAAGCCTCTCATGGCACGCAACTGGCCGCCAACCACATTGCCGGGATTCCTTTTGACCTGAATCCGCACCCGATCGCGGTTCCACGGTCGAGCAAGCGCAGCCTGTACGCTGGGGCCCTGGGCTTCGGCGGCTAATGCTGTCAACGCCCCCTTCACGTCGAGGGCTAGGTTTGCGAAATTTGTGAACGATTCGTTCACTTTTTGCGGCACCGGTTTTCGACGATTGAAGGCAGCTCATGACCCTCTGGCAAATCGATATTTATCCCAGCGAAGGCACGGTCGACCGCGATGGGGCGCGAATCGCCGAAGAGATCTTCGAACTTCGCCTGGCCGACCACTTGGACGTTGCGATGTCCAAGAGCTTCCTGGTCGAAGGTGATTTGGACGCCGATGCGGTCTCCGCGATCGCTGCCAATTATCTCGTCGATCCAGTCACGCAGCGATCGGTGATCGCCACCGTTGGCAGCGAAAAACTGCTCGCTTCCCCCAACGCCAACAAGACCTTGGTCCATGTCATGGCCAAGCCGGGCGTGATGGATCCAGTCGCACAAAGTACGATCGCGGCGATCCGCGACGGCGGTTGGCAAGTCGAAGGCGTGCGGACGGTGCGGAAGTACTGGTTGCCCGAACTACCGCCGCAACAGCTCGATCAGATATGCAAGCGAGCGCTCTCGAACGATTCGATCGAACAAGTCATCGTCGGTCCGTTGCAATTGGACCGGCTGCAAATCGGTTCGGCTTACGAGTTTGAATTGCAACATGTCGCCATCCGCGACTTGGACGATGCTGCGTTGGAACGCCTGAGCAAAGAAGGCCAACTGTATCTGACGCTTGTCGAGATGCAGACGATCCAAAAGCACTTCCGCGACTTGGATCGCGAGCCGACCGATATCGAACTGGAATCGGTCGCGCAGACCTGGAGCGAGCACTGCAGCCACAAAACGCTGGCGGGCCGGATCGCTTACCGCGACGAAAACGGCGAGCGTCGTTTTGAGAACATGCTTAAAGAGACGATCTTTGCCGCGACGCAGACGATTCGCAAATCGCTGGGCGACGACGATTGGTGCGTCAGCGTGTTCGAAGACAACGCCGGCGTCGTCACCTTCGACGACGAATACAACATCTGTTTCAAAGTCGAAACGCACAACCATCCCTCGGCGCTGGAACCTTACGGTGGAGCAAACACGGGCATCGGCGGCGTGATCCGCGATCCGCTGGGGACCGGGATGGGAGCCAAGCCGATTTGCAACACCGACGTCTTCTGCTTCGCTCCGCCAGAAACCGCTCCCGAAGATCTCCCCGCTGGCGTCCTGCATCCCCGCCGCGTGATGAAAGGTGTCGTCTCGGGCGTCCGCGACTATGGCAACCGGATGGGAATCCCGACGGTCAACGGCGCGGTCTATTTCGACCCGCGTTACCTCGGCAATCCGCTGGTCTATGCCGGCAACGTCGGCCTGCTGCCTGTCGACAAATGTTTTAAAGAAGCGTTGCCGGGCGATTATATCGTGGCAATGGGAGGCCGGACCGGCCGCGACGGGATCCACGGCGCGACGTTCAGCAGTGCGGAATTGACCAGCGAGAGCGAATCGCTTTCCGGTGGTGCGGTTCAGATCGGCAATGCGATCACCGAAAAGATGGTCGCCGACGTTCTGCTGCAGGCTCGCGACGAAGGACTCTACAACGCCGTGACCGATTGCGGTGCGGGCGGTTTCAGTAGTGCTGTCGGCGAGATGGGCGAAAAGATTGGTGCGGAGGTTTGGTTGGACAAGTGTCCGCTCAAATACGACGGACTCTCTTACACTGAGATCTGGATCAGCGAAGCGCAAGAGCGAATGGTGCTGTCAGTTTCGCCCGACCAGTGGGATCGCTTGCAGCAGTTGTGCGAAAGCGAAGGGGTCGAAGTCACGCGGATCGGAAAGTTCGAAGCGACCGGCAACCTGCGACTAAAGTACGGCGAGAATTTGGTCGGCGAAGTCACTATGCACTTCCTGCACGACGGCCGACCGCCGATCGTTCGCGATGCGATCTATCAAGCTCCGCAAGTCTGCCCGTTGGAGGGAACGGTTCCCGCCGACCACGATGAGACGCTGCGAAAGATTTTGGCCGCGCTGAACGTCGCCAGCAAGGAATGGATCATCCGCCAATACGATCACGAAGTCCAAGGTGGCAGCGTGATCAAGCCGTTGGTTGGTGTGCAAGCCGATGGTCCCGGCGACGCCGCGGTCGTGCGGCCGCGAGTCGAGAGTCGCCGCGGGATCGTGATCAGCAACGGCATGAACCCGCACTTCGGCGACTTCGATACTTATCACATGGCCGCCAGCGCGATCGACGAAGCGATGCGAAACGCCGTCGCGGTGGGAGCGGATCCGGCGAAGATTGCGATCCTCGACAACTTCTGTTGGGGCTACACCGATCGTCCCGAAACGCTTGGGTCATTGGTCCGTGCGGCGATCGCTTGCCAAGACATGGCGATCGCGTTGGGGACGCCGTTCATCAGCGGCAAAGACAGCTTGAACAACGAATTCAGCTACAACGACGACGACGGCAACCGTCAAACGATTGCTATCCCGCCGAGCCTGTTGATCAGTGCCATGGGACAGGTCGAAGACGTTTCAAAGTGCGTTACGATGGATCTGAAACAGGCTGGTAACGCGATCTATCTGGTCGGCGAAACCAAAGACGAATTGGGCGGATCGCACTTCTCGTTGGTCAACAAACTGTCCGGCGGCCAGGTGCCGACCGTCGAAGTGCAGACAGCCAAAGCGATCTTCGCGGCGATGCACCAAGCGATCGGCAGCGGCAGCGTCCGCGCGTGCCACGACCTCAGCGAAGGTGGATTGGCAGCGGCAGTTGCCGAGATGTGTTTCGCTGGCGAATTGGGAGTCGACCTGCAGATTGGCAACCTGACGCAAAATGGCCTGCCACCCGAAGTGGTCCTGTTCAGCGAGTCGAACTCGCGATTCCTAGTCGAAGTTGCGAGCGATGCGACGGATAGCTTTGAAGCTTGTTTTGCCTCGTTGCCACTGACTCGCTTGGGCTCGGTCGTCGAAGGCGAAACGCTGACGATCCGCGACGCCGACGAAACGGTCATGGAATCGCAGTGGCCCGCGTTGAAGCAGACCTGGCAGAAACCACTCGCCTTCGAATCGCACTAGACAGCCATTTATTTGGTTCACCATTTCGGTCGTCCGCAAACGCGGCGACCGACGAATCCGGCGGGGCGATGCAGCAGCTGGGTGTCGCTATTTCGCGGTGTGAACGAATCGTTCCCACTGGATCTTGGGATAGCTGGCGAAGTTGACTAGCAGCCCCAGTTGGAAGCCGCTGGCGTTCAAGTAGTTGATAACTTGAGCGCGGTGTTCGTCGATCAACTGACTGACCGCTTTGATCTCCACGATGATCTTGCCGTAGCAGATGAAGTCGGGGATGAACTTCTGCTTTAGTTCGATCCCGCGGTAGGACAGACCGATAGCTTGGCGAGGGACAAACGGGATCTGTTGATACTCGTGTTCGATCTCCAAGCACTCCTGGTAGACCGGTTCCAGGAAGCCGCATCCTTTGTCGTTGTAGACTTCGAAGCAGGCGCCGATGATCTTGTAGCACTCCTCGCGGAAAATCAAATCCTCTGGCATGGAAGTATCCCCAATCAAAAGCGGAAGGAAGAGTTCTGCCCGCCAATCACGCGAAAAACAGAAGTCAGATCCCAATAGGTTCTTTGGGGACAAGTTGATTGACGACTCGCGTTTTAGGTAGAGCATGGTGAAATTTTCCCGCGAATCACGCGAATAGCGCGAATGGGAACCGGTCCTCTCAACATCAGGATGTTTTTATTTGGCGTGCATTCGCGTGATTCGCGGGCAAACTTACCGCTAAGCACACAAGACGTTTGGCAGGCTGTGGATCAAGACGCCCGTTGTGGACTGATAAGATTATTGCCCGCGAATCACGCCAATAGCGCGAATGGGAAACAGTCGCTTTGACATCTCAATGTTTCTATTTAGCGTGCATT
This sequence comes from Rosistilla oblonga, assembly GCF_007751715.1. Lineage (NCBI taxonomy): Bacteria > Pseudomonadati > Planctomycetota > Planctomycetia > Pirellulales > Pirellulaceae > Rosistilla > Rosistilla oblonga. The sequence goes on from NZ_CP036292.1 coordinate 2,568,934, forward strand.
CGCGCGATTCGTGGGCAAACCTACCACCAGGCAAACAATAGGTTTGTCAGGCCGTGGATCGGGGCGTCCGTTGTGGACCGATCACATATTATTGCCCGCGAATCACGCTAATAGCGCGAATGGGAACCGGGGACACGGAACATCTTAGCGTTCTTAATTAGCGTGCATTCGCGGGCAAATCTACTTTCAGGCAGACAAGAGATTTGGCGGGAGGTGGATCGAGACGCCGGTTGTGGATCGATAGGATTATTTCCCGCGAATGACGCTAATAGCGCGAATGGGAACCGGGGACACGGAACATCCTAGCGTTCTTAATTAGCGTGCATTCGCGGGCAAATCTACTTTCAGGCAGACAAGAGATTTGGCGGGAGGTGGATCGAGACGCCGGTTGTGGACCGATAGGATTATTTCCCGCGAATCACGCTAATAGCGCGAATGGGAACCGGGTACACGGAACATCTTAGCGTTTTTAATTAGCGTGCATTCGCGCCATTCGCGGGCAAATCTACTTCCGGGCAGGCAAGAGATTTGGCGGGAAGTGGATCGAGATGCCGGTTGTGCACCGGTAAGACCATTGCCCGCGAATGACGCTAATAACGCGAATGGGAACCGAGCTTTCTTAACATCTGAATGCTCGTTTTTTGGGCGTGCATTAGCGCGATTCGCGGGCAAACCTACTGCCAGGTACACAAGAGATTTGGCGGGAGGCGGAGCCAACCGATCGCTCAGGAACAACGGGCAGACTTCTCCGCTAGGAAGAGTTGCCCGCTGGTTTAACGTATCAAACGTGTCGCAATGACTTTGTGTTAATAGTCTTTGCCGAGGTAGCTGGCGTCGACGGAGGTGAGCCAGGCTTCGAGTGCTTGTTGCATCTCTGTAGCCCGTGGACTCTTGGCCTGCTTCGCATACAGATCGTTTTCCTCATTCGGATCGCTGGCGAGGTCGTACAGTTCGAACTTCGCCTTGCCGTCGTTTTCGATGCGGTGCAGTTTCCAGTCGCCATCGATCCAGGCGGAGTGGCCTTGGGCGTGAACGATAGGTTCGGTGGGGAGCGTCGCGGCGTTGGCACTCGCGGGATCGGGCGGTAGGTCGTTGCCGGCTTGTTGCGCCGCGTAAAGTTCTCCCATCCAGACAGCCGACGGGGTGATGATGCCCTTGATCGCGTAGTTCCAGAATCCCATCGGCTTCACTCGCTCGGTAACCTTCTCTTCGATCAACGGCAGCAGGCTGATGCCATCGACGATCGGCTGGTTCTCCATCTTCACTCCTGCCACGTCTAACAGCGTCGGATAGATGTCGGTGGTGTTGCAGCGAACTGAAGTCGTCCGCGGACGCGGAATCTTCGTCGGCCATTCGAGAATCGCGGGGACTAACAATCCGCCTTCGTAGACCTTCCCTTTGAGTCCCCGATGTCCGCCGGTCGATCCCACTCTCGGAAGCGCTCCGTTGTCGCTGCAGTACCAAAGGATGGTGTTCTCACGCAGCCCACGCTCTCCCAGCCCGTCGCGCAACTTTCCAAATGCGCGGTCCATTCCAGTGACCTCGCCCAGGAACTCTCGCATCCGTTTGTTCTGATCTTTGTAGAGGGCACTGTCTTCCGGAGCGGCTTGGTGAGGGACGTGAGGTGATCCGAACCAGACGACAGCCAAAAAGGGCTCGGGCTTCTTGCGAACGTCGTCGATCCATTGCATTGCCGCATCGACGGCGATCGCGGAGCTTTCGCCGACTGTCTTCACCGCCTTACCGCGATGGGACATGATCGCATCGTTGTCGTAGAAGTTCGGCGCGCTAAACCACTCGTCAAACCCGTGGGCTGTCGGATTCGCAGGACTGCCACTGCGGACCGATCCGAGATGCCACTTTCCAAAATGCCCCGTCGTGTAACCGGCCGTTTTTAGTGCTTCGGCGATCGTGATCTCTTGCGGCCGCAGAGGAAATCCCCATTGAAAGACACCGCTGCGGTTGGGATGCCGGCCGGTCAACACGCTAGCTCGAGTAGGCGAGCAGACGGGAGCGGCGGCGTAGAAGCGATCGAAACGCAATCCGGTCGCCGCGGCGTCATCGAAGTTCGGCGTCTGAACGATCGGATGGCCGTTGTAAGCCATGTCGCCCCAACCCTGATCGTCGGCCATCACGAGGATGATATTCGGCTTCGTTGTGGCGGAATCGTCGGCTCCGGCAGCGGCCAGCCAGGGTGTGAAAAACAAGCTCAGTAGCATCCATCGAATCGGTCGTCTTTGCATCGGGCAAGCCTTTGTTGTTTGCAAACGAGGTGGGAAGGGAAGTCGATATCATAATCGATCTGGCGGCCAATTTCGGGATCCCGCCACAGGTTACGGCGCCAGCGATCGTCACCACGTTGTCGGAGCTGCTCGCAAAAAAGCTGCAAAAAGCGACGAAACTCAGCAACCGCGTTCGGGTTCAAACACTCAGACAACGACGAGGGTTCTCATCCTGGAGAGATGGACGTGCAATACCGAACGACACAAATCGGCCTGATCGTGATGGCGATCGCATTTTGGGGCTCGGCTGACGCCGCCGAGGTGACGCCGGATCAGGCCGATTTCTTTGAGACGAAGATTCGTCCGGTATTGGTCAAGCAATGCTACGGATGTCACTCCAACGAATCGGGGAACGCTCGCGGCGGCTTGCGGTTGGATACCCGTGAACTCACCCACATCGGCGGCAGCAGCGGACCGGCGATCGTGCCGGGGGATCTCGATGGCAGCTTGCTGTTCAACGCGATGACGCACCAAGACTTTGTCATGCCGCCGCGCAGCGAGATGCTGCCCGAATCGGTCATCGACGACTTCCGCAAATGGATCGAAATGGGAGCCCTTGACCCGCGATCGGGAGCCGTGACGGAGATTCGGTCGTCGATCGACGAGCAACAGATCCAGCAGGCGAAGGCGGAGTTCTGGGCCTATCAAAAGCCGGTCCAACGCCCCGCCCCGATCACCGACGGCGACTGGTCGCTGACCGACATCGACCGTTGGATCCAGGCGGAACTTGCGGAGAACAAACTCACACCGGCATCCGGGGCGTCGGCCTACACCGTCGCTCGGCGGCTCTATTTCGATCTGATTGGACTCCCTCCCACCGCAGAACAGATCACCGTTTTCCAAAAAGCATGGCAGCGCGATCCGACCGCGGCGATCGCTAGTGCGGCCGATCAACTGTTGCAGTCGCCGCAGTTTGGTGAGCGATGGGGACGTCATTGGTTGGACGTTGCGAGGTACGCCGAATCGAGCGGCCGCGGCGTGAACATGACCTACCCGCAAGCCTGGCGATACCGCGACTACGTCATCGATTCGTTCAACAGCGACAAACCGTACGACCGCTTCGTTCAAGAGCAGCTTGCCGGCGATCTGCTGCCCGTTTCCAGCGACCAGCAATGGGCGGAAAACTTGATCGCGACAGGCTTCTTGGCAATGGGCCCCAAAGATGTCAACCAACGCAACGGAGCTCAGTTCGCAGCCGACCTCGTCGATGAACAGATCGACGTCACGACACGCGTCCTGATCGGCACATCGATCGCGTGTGCCCGCTGCCACGACCACAAATTCGATCCGATCCCGCAGACCGACTACTACGCATTGGTTGGCATCTTCGGCAACATGTCGACCTACTTTGGAGCTCCCGCGTCTTCGATCGGCATCGCTCGCGGTCTGCAAACCCAACAGACGAGCAACTTGTTGCGGATGCCAATCGACGATCCCAACCCGTTTGAAAAAGCGGTCTCGCCGACGGAACTCGAGAGCATGCGAGAGCGGCTCGCGTCGCTGTCGACCGAATTACGAGAAACGCGAATGAACCAACGCCGCCCCGGCGCGACGCAGGTTCCGGTCTCCCGAATCGTGCGGATGACCAGCGAGATTGAATATCTGTCGGCAAAGTTGGGAGGCTACGATCCGGAGGGACGACCGATCAGCTTTTGCATGGGCGTTCAAGCGAAAGAGCAACCCGAAGAGGTCCGCTTGCTGGTCCGTGGCGAAATCGCTCAACCCGCACAGGTCGTGCCGCCAGGCTTTCCGCGAGTTCTCAGCGACGCACCGGCATCGATTGCCAAGGGCTCGACGGGGCGGTTGGAGTTCGCTCGCTGGATCACCGAGCGCGACCATCCGTTGACGGCGCGAGTGATGGCGAATCGAATCTGGCAACATCTGCTGGGACAAGGCATCGTCGCGTCTCCGGAAAACTTTGGTTCCTCCGGTTCGGCGCCAACGCATCCGGAACTGTTGGACCATCTGGCGGTGGAGTTTGTCGAGTCGGGATGGTCGATCAAATCGCTGATCCGCCAGATCGTGACGTCACGCGTCTACCGAATCGATTCGTCCTTCGATCAAACAAGCTTCGAGAAAGACCCCGAAAACAAGCTGTTGTGGCGAGCGAATATGCGGCGATTGGATGCCGAAGCGATTCGCGATGCGATGCTCTTTGTCAGTGGCAAGATCGACCTCCAGCGCCCGCCGGCATCGCTGGTCGCCGAATCGGGATACATGCGTGTCCGCGATGGCAATCTCGTCAACCTCTTTGATTCCGCCGGCAATGCGTCGCGACGCGGCATGGGATCGGGGATGGCGATGGCGATGGGGATGTCGGGAGGAGCGATGCGGGATCGATTCCGCAACCAACGACGCGGCCGTTTCGGTGGCAATCGCGAAGGAGGCGGGATGTCGCAAGCGACGCTCCCGACGCCCGGGACCGATCGATTGGACATGGCGTCGGCCGAATATCGCAGCGTCTATTTGCCGGTCGTTCGCGACGAGGTACCTCGCGCTTTGGCCGTCTTCGATTTTGCCGAACCATCGATGGTCGTCGGCCAACGCGAATCGTCCAGCACGCCCAACCAAGCGTTGTTCCTGATGAACAATCCTTTTGTGACAGCTCAAGCCGACGCGTTGGCCCGTCGCGTTGTCGATGAAGCGGCAACGCCGGCGGCTCGCTTGCGGCTGGCCTTTGAACTCTGCTTCGGTCGCTCGCCCAACGCGACCGAAGTCTCCGCAGTCCGCCAGTTTTTAAACGACTTCGAAGATGTGCAATCGTCGCGAGGCCGCGTGCTGGCGATGACCGCGCTGTGCCAATCGTTGTTGGCCTCGGCAGATTTCCGTTACATCGATTGATCGATCGCTAATCACGTCACATTGTATTTTTCGGTTTAACCGCGAGCCCATCGGGCCGCGCGGGTGTTTAAAACGCGGGGCGATGCCCACGCGGTTAAACCAAAATACTATTTGATGGCTGCTTAGGTTCCGTCCCCCGCTTCACGCGTGTCCGCTGAAAAAACGTTCCCTCGTACTGAAGAGACTTTGACCGATGAGTTATTCCTTGACGCGACGCGAGCTGCTGCAGAGTGCCTCTTCGGGCTTCGGGTATCTCGCATTTGCTGGACTCAGTAGCGCCGCCGCCGCAGCCGACGCGGGCGTTTCCGCGGCGAAGAACCCTTTGTTGCCGAAGCCGCCTCATTTTCCTGCGACTGCGAAACGCGTGATCTTCCTGTGCATGACCGGTGCACCGTCGCATGTCGACACGTTCGACTACAAGCCGCAATTGGCGAAGGATCACGGCAAACAAGGACGTTACGGCGGCCAGCTGCTAAAGAGTCAGTGGGACTTCCGTCAGCGTGGCGAAAGCGGGCTGTGGATCTCCGATCTGTTCCCCGAGGTCGCCCGGCACGCCGACGATCTGTGCCTGATCCGATCGATGAACTGCGACCAACCGGTTCATCCGGGAGCCCAAATCCAGATGCACACCGGGACGGCTCAGTTCGTTCGGCCTTCGTTGGGAGCTTGGACGCTGTACGGATTGGGAACGGAAAACGACAGCCTACCCGGCTTCGTTTCAATCAGTCCGCCCGCCGGGTCGGCTCAACTGATCGGCAGCGCATTCCTACCGGCGATCTACGGCGGCACCGGTGTCGGCCGTGCTTCGCGAATTGGTGGAGCCGGAGGCCAACGCGGCTCGGGCGGCGACACGGTTCCCGATATCCGCAACACGCGACTTTCGTCGAACCAACAACGGACGCAGCTCGATTTGATCCAAGCCCTCAATCGCGACAAGCTGGATCGCGTCGATCACGCGCCGGGAATCGAAGGAGCTATCGAATCGTTTGAGCTGGCGTTTCGGATGCAGGACGCGATGCCCGACGTGATGGATTTAAGCGACGAGACGCCGGAGACGCTGGCAATGTACGGAGCGGATCGCGGCGACACAGCGGCGTTTGGAAAGCAATGCCTAATGGCGCGGCGATTGGCCGAATCGGGCGTGCGGTTTATCGAAGTAACCAAAGGGGGCTGGGATCATCACCAAAACCTTTCGACCGACCTGCCGCAGCGCTGCGGAGAGATCGATCAACCGATCGCCGGCCTGCTGGCCGACCTCAAGCAACGCGATCTGTTGAAAGATACGCTGGTGATCTGGGGTGGCGAATTCGGCCGGACACCGGCGGCTCAAAACGGCGACGGCCGCGACCACAACAACAAAGGTTACACGACCTGGATGGCCGGCGGCGGCGTGAAAGGGGGCTTCAGTTATGGCGAGACCGACGAACACGGCTACGCGGCAGTTACCGATCCGTGCCACATCCACGATTGGCACGCCACGATTTTGCATCTAATGGGGCTCGATCACACGCGGCTGACCTACCGCTACGCCGGCCGCGACTTCCGGCTGACCGACGTGCATGGCAACGTGATGAAGAGGATTCTGGCCTAAACGCGACGCCAGAATGCCTTAGAGCCGGACAGAAACCGAGCTTTTTTAAAAAAAGCGGTGTCGGTCCAACCAAAGGGTTTTATCTGCTTTTAAAGCCGGAGATCAACACATGCGGGCGATGGATGTGTCGGCCTCCGGCCTCTTGGTTTGTTCGCGCACAAGCCACCGGCGGCTGACACCGCCGGCACTAGATCTATCGACCTCCGGCCTGCGGTGCGGAGGCAGCGACTGGAGCACTCCAACCAAGCACACAGTTCTAAGAGCCAACAGAAAACCAAGATTTCTAAAAAAGTCAGTGTCGGTCCAACCAGAAGGTTTTTGTCCGCCTCTTAGGTTTTGCTGATCGTATTGCCGCTCCAGCCCAGCTTTTCGCGGAGCGTTCGGTAATCGTTCTGACCCGGCACGGCAACCATTTGAAAACTGTAAGGCGATCGCTGCACGCGAATTCGGTCGCCCGGTTGGATCACGTCGACGACGCGGCCATCGACGACAAGGCTCGTCGAATCGTTGGGGTTGGCGACTGACAAATCAAACGTCCGGTCGGCGGTATCGACAACCGAGCGATGCGTGAGCGTGTGGGGGCTGATCGGCGAGATCACAAACGCTTGCAGGTTCTTCCGCAAGATCGGCCCGCCCGCCGAAAGGTTATGCGCGGTCGAACCGATCGGTGTGCTGATGATCAACCCGTCACAGCTGTAGCTGGTCGCATGGACTTGGTCGACTGAAAGATCGATGTTGAGGATCCGATAAGGGGGGCCGCCGAGTATCGCCGCTTCGTTTAATCCCAGCTGAACCGCGACCTCTTCGCCGTCGCGAATGATCGAAGCTCTCAACATCAAATGGTCGACGAGTTCGCAATCGCCGTTGGCAACGGTCCCCCAGATATCGAGGAATGCGTCGGGCGTGAGCGCGGCCAGGAAACCGAGGTGCCCGCAATTGACGCCTAAGATCGGCAATTGGTTCTCGCCCATCTGTCGCGCCGTTTGCAGGATCGATCCGTCGCCGCCAAGGACGATCACGAGATCGTGCTGGGCGTGTTCAAAGTCGTAACTGAAATCGAGATCGACCGCCGCGATCTCCGCTCGTTCGGCGATCAACGATCGCAAACGATTCAATTCCGACGCGACGCTGGGACGATCCAACGCCCCGACGACAACGACATCGGGTCGCGAACGCCCGGCACGTGGCCAGCACGGTCGTTTCTCGTCGGACGATTCAGATTGCGACATGAGAGCCTGGCACTGTTGTGTTGTGGTTTGTGTCCGCGCTGCGCAGCGCGAAGCCTAATCATACGCCAGCCGTTGCCGATCTGCATGTTTTTGCAGATCGAAACGGGCGATTAAAACTGGATCGCTTCGCGGATTTGGAATTCGGCCCAAACCGGCAGATGGTCGCTGATCGCTTCGGCTTCGGCGATCGTCAGGTTGTACTGCCGCAGGAAATCGATCGCCCCCGATTCGCCGAGGAACTCCGTCGTATTGTTGCGGTTGAACAACAGGTTGGCTGTCTGACGTTGCGCATGGATGTCCGACGGGGTCCCTTCCAGGGCGAAGCGGATGTCGGCCGATGCAAACCGGGCAAGTTCGTGATCGCCGGCAAAAAAGCAGCCGGCCAGAATGACATCGTCCTCACCGCGGCCGTCATGTTGGATCGAATGGAACAGCGACGTCAGCAGTTCCAGTTCCTTCTGCGGGTTGTCGGGATCGACGTAGACGTTGGCCAGCGAAAAGGTCCAGGCATCGAGAGGATCGACGCCGACGGTGCGGAACCATCCGACCAGCGGTTCATAGGCGATCTGATTGGCGGGATCGGTAACTGTATAGGTTTGCTTGAGGTCGGCTTCGACCCGCTGGCGATCGAAGATAAACCCAAGCAGTTGTTGATATCCGTCGGGGCCAACTTGTGGGCCCGCGATGAAATCGTAAGTCCGCCCGTCGCGATTCAGATATTCGACGATCCGGGGGAACAGTTCGCGGCGGTCGGCGTCGACTTCCTGGACGGCGATCAGATCGATCTGCTGCAGCAACCGCACGATGAAGTCCATCGTTTTGGGATCGTTGACCTTTTCGCGGCTGAATTCCCGCAGGTTGAAGGTCCCCAGTCGGATCGTGCCCGGGGCCCCTTGCCGGCTGGAAACCGTCTGCACCCCAACGCCGGGAAGACTCGGCAACGGCTGGCCTCCCGGAGCGGAAAATCCACTGCCCGGTTCGGCGGTCGCCGACGAGAACATCGCGCGGAGATCCTGGACCACGCCGGCGCTCGATTCGCGTCGCTTCAAGTGCAGCCCGTCGATCCCTTCGATCTCGTAGAATTTGACCAGCGCAATAATCGCAATGACAGATACGACGATGAGATTAAGGACAAACTTCATTTTTGCGGTCTCCGAGCCCCGGGACATGCGATCACCAATGATTTCCTTGTTTTCGGCAATTTCGGTTAATGGAAGTCAGTCGCGGCGGCCGCTTCGATCGATCCCAACGCCAGCGAAGCGGATTGCAACGATCTTGACGATCAGGCTGGCAACGGCTAATGGCAGGCTGACAAAAAGCTCGATGATCGGTATCCTGGGGGCTTCCGAAGCCGTGTCGGATTGGCGCGGTGCGGAGTTCCCATTACTCGCACACTTTCCTGCCGCTATCTACAGTTAAACATCTCATGGTTGAAGTCAAAGTACCCACCGTCGGCGAATCGATTAGCGAAGTTCAAATCGGCCGTTGGCTGAAGCAGCAAGACGAATGGGTCGAAGCAGACGAAGATCTGGTCGAAATCGAAACCGAAAAAGCCTCGGTTCAAATCCCTTCGCCCTCGGCCGGCTATCTGCGGAACATCACCAAGCAGCAGGATGAGTTTGCCAAAGTCGGCGACGTGATCGCTCAGATCGAAGCCGGTGAAGCTCCTTCGGCCAACGGTTCGGCATCGACCGCCGCAGCGGCATCGTCGGGTGAATCTGCCGACGACGCCCGCGTGATGCCAGCGGCAGCTCGATTGATCGCCGAACACAACCTCAACCCGGCGGACATCAAAGCGACCGGACCGGGCGGACGCCTGTTGAAGGAAGATGTCCTCGACCACATCTCCGGCGCAACGATTTCCAAAGTTCCCGCAGCCGCGCCAAAGCAGCCTGCAGCCGCACCGGCTAAAGCCAGCGAAGAGCGTCCACGGACATCGCTGATGACTTCGGGCGAACACCGTGCCGAGGAAGTCAAACCGCTCAGCATGCTGCGTCGCACGATCGCCGCACGGTTGGTCGAAGCTCAACACAACGCGGCGTTGTTGACCACGTTCAACGAAATCGACATGGAACCTGTCAAGGAATTGCGATCCAAATACAAGGACGCGTTCCAGAAGAAGCACGGCGTCAAGCTGGGCTTTATGTCGTTCTTCGCCAAAGCGGCTGTCGAAGCGCTCCGTCGCTTCCCGGCCGTCAATTCGGAGATTCGCGGCAACAACATCGTCTATCGCCATTACTACGACATCGGAATCGCGATCGGTGGCGGTAAGGGACTTGTTGTGCCGATCCTGCGAAACGTGGAGTTCATGTCGTTTGCCGACGTCGAACGAGCGATCTCCGATTTCGCCGACGACGCTCAGGCCAACCGCTTGAACCCGCAGGATCTCGATGGCGGAACGTTTACGATCAGCAACGGCGGGATCTACGGATCGCTGCTGTCGACGCCGATCGTCAATCCTCCGCAGAGCGGCATCTTGGGACTGCACTCGATCCAAGATCGTCCGGTCGCGGTCAACGGTGAAGTCGTGATCCGACCGATGATGTACGTCGCGTTGACCTACGACCATCGCGTTGTCGACGGCCGCGAAGCTGTCAGCTTCCTGCGTGTCATTAAAGACGTTTTGGAAGATCCAGCACGACTGTTCCTGGAAGTGTAGAATGGGGCGATTGTCGTCCCTTCGGGTGGAATAGCGGCCCCTTCTGCAACCACCAAAGGTGAAGGTTCGACAAGCGAACCTTCACCGGAGCCGTTGCATTGAACCTCTCGCTTTCACGCAGCCTGCGTTTTCGCACCGCTGCGTTTTTTCTTGTGCTTGCCCTGCTGGGCCCCGCCAATTCCTACGCCGCTCCCGCTGCGACAACGATCGCCAGCGCGGATCTATTGATCGTCGGAGCGACCGAAGCTGGCTGGGCCGCGGCAATTCAAGCCGCTCGCGGCGGTGTCGATTCCATCGTGATCGTGCACGATGGCAAGTGGTTCGGCGGCCAGTTCACCGAACAGGCGTTGGCCTGCGTCGACGAAGATAAAGGTGTCGGCCGCGTCGGCTGGGGCGTCGATTGGCATCCGATGAAGCGATCGTTCCATCGCTCGGGGCTGTTCAAAGAGTTGATGGACCGGATCGAAGCTTTCAACACGCAAAAGTATGGCTCGCCGATGCCCGGGCGTCCCTATCACGGACCGTCGACGTTTCGGCCTGCTGAAGCCGAGGCGATCTTCCGCGAGATGATCGCTCCCTACATCGACAGTGGTCAGATCCGCGTCCACTGGAACCTGTATCCCGTGGCTGCCGATGTGAGAGGTTCCCGGCTGCATGGCGTCACGTTTGCAGCGACCGATGGCGGCGAAGGTCGCTTGGCGGTCGCAGCGCCGCTGACGATCGACGCCTCCGATTGGGGCGAGGTGATCCAAGTCGCAGGTGCAGGATTTTTGTGCGGCCCCGATCCCAAGTCGCGTTTCGGCGAACCGAGCGCCCCGGATGATCTGAGCTGTCATCCGGCAAACGAGATGAATCCGATCACTTGGGCGATGATCGTCGCCGAATCGGATGGCGAGACGCCGATCGGTCGGCCGCCGCGATTCGACGATCGGAATTACCCGCGGGCGACGCATTTCAGCCGCCAAGCGTTTGCCGATCTGCAATGGGATCAAGCGAATCCGGGGCTCGGTGCGATCCCGCACTGGCCCGATGCGGGAAAGGAATCGCCGCGTCAATTGAGCGTCTATACGGTCCGACGGATCGTCGACGGATTGACCAGCCGCGATGGGAAGACATCGATCCTGTTGAACTACATGAACGGCCAGGACTATCCGCTGGAACGCTTGCCGGCGCCCGTCGTCGCGGCGTTGGAAGCGACCGACAAAGGAGCATCGACGCAGAACATCGTGACGATGAATCGAGAGCAGCGACAGATCATCTTCGACGATGCAAAACAGCATGCGTTGGGCGTGCTGTATCACTTACAGAACTTCGTCGATCAACGTGCCCCCGACAAAACGAACAGCTTCCGCCGCTTCCACTTGAGCGATGAATTCGGTACTCCTGATCGGCTGCCGCCCAAACCGTACATCCGCGAGGGCCTGCGTTTGCAGGCGATGTACATGATGCGAGAACAGGACGGCCGCAATCGCGATGGCGTCACGAAGAACCTCGCCAAAGAGCGATTTGCCCACGTGATGTATCCCGACGGCCTGTTCGCTTGGCAGTTTCACTACGACTTCCACCGCACGGGACGAACCTACCTGAAGTCCGAAGGGAACGACGGACCGTGGATCGATTTCCACAAACCGAATCGCCACACGAACTTCATGAGCGATCGATCGGTCTTCCCGCTGCGGAGTCTGATCCCAGCCGAACTGGACGGCCTGATCGGCTCGCAAGGGAATGTCGGTTTCAGCAGCATCGTCAGCGCGGCGATCCGGCTGCACGATCAACGGATCCACATCGGCCAAGCGAGCGGCGCGGTGGCGGTGGTTGCGCTGCGAGAAGGGATCGATCCGCGAGCGATCCCCTACGACCGAGCGTTGCTGGAAGCGGTCCGCCACGAATTGTGTGATCCCAGTACCGCGGGAGTGCCGCTTTTGATCTGGCCTTTCCGCGACCTCGATCCCAGCCACGGGGCGTTTATTGCGATCAATCGCTTGGCGGCGCTCGGCCTGTTGCCGATCGATCCGCGCGAAGTCGACTTCGCGGCCGACGAACCCGCGACCGAACCGTGGCTGGCGGAACTTCGCGACCGCGGTTTTGAATTCGAACAATCTGCGGAATCGGAGGTCACTCGCGGAGAGATCTGTCGCCAATTTTGGGATCAAGTTCAGCAGCAGGACTGGACGCGATTCGCCCTGCACCGCGTCGACGATCGGGACGCCGATGGAGATGGGATCGCCGACCGCGACGATCCGCTATTGTTCACGCCCAACGAACCGATCGTGTTCGAGATCGAGCGACCGAAGCTAGGCCCCGACAGCGACGGAGTCCCGGCGGTGGAACTGACCAGCGGAAACGCTGACGATCTCCGCTTGATCGACTTCCGTGGTCCCGGCGGTTCGCCACCGCAAGGTTGGTCCACCGATCACGGCGCCGCGTTCGATGACGAACGAGGTTACGGCTGGGGCCGCGATCTGCGTTCCAACCATCGCCGACGTCACGTTTACGAAGGCCCTCGCGATACGTTCCTGTTCACTCGCAAAAGCGACCTTTGGGAGTGCACGCTCCCCAACGGAAAATACTCGGTGACCATCTGCGTTGGCGATTCGGGACACGACCAGCCCGGTCAAAACGTCGTCGTCGAAGGCGTTCCTTTCGCCGAGGATCTGTCGACGGTTGCCGGCATGTTTGCGGAGCGGACGAAGATCGTCGAGGTCCGCGACGGCCGGCTTTCGATCGAGCTAGGCAAGCCGTCGGCGTCGTCCAACACTGCGATCAATTGGCTGGCGATTCAAGCGATTCGCTAACGCCGCCAGTGTGAGGATCACGAATACCACGAAGTGGCGTGCTCTATTGGTTGGGAGCCACGGTGTCGGCTGGGACCAACGGCGCGATCATACGGGCGACTTCAGCGTACTTTAAGATCCGCGCGTAGCGGTCGCGAAGCGTCGCCAGGGAGGCATCGTGCAGTTCGGGCGTCACGGTGGCACAGCAGTCTTCGACGACCGTCACCAGGTAACCGAGATCGCAGGCATCGCGGACTGTCGTTTCCACACATTCATTGGTGTAGACACCAACGACAAACAGCGATTCGATCCCCATGTTTTTCAGCACGTAGTGCAAGTTGGTCGACGAGAAGACGCCACTAGCCGTTTTGTTGATCACGATCTCGTCGCGCGATTCGTCGGGGCCGACGATCTCTAGGAAATCGGCTTCCCGCGATCCGGGCGCCGCCAATAGCCCAAGCCGCCGATGTCCTTTGCTGCGGTCGCGGCCGTCGCGGGTGAGGGCTTGAATCCGCGTGTGGATGACTTCCAGTCCATGGGATCGGAAGGCGTCTTGAAGCCCGCGGACGTTAGGCAGCACCGTCTGCTGCAAGCGATCGAAATAATACTCTTGCGCCTCCTGAGGCACTCCGCTGTTCATCGCATCTTTAAAAACGCCATGACCGGGAGCGGCATCTAGGTATTGCAGATCGATACACAATAGCGCCGTCCGCCCCTCGATCAAGAACTCCTTGTGCGCGGGGTTCTCGACAAACGATTCGTGATAGACCTCTTTGAGCGGATCGACGTGTTCGTTATCGGTCATCGGCAACTTTTCCTGACAGCGGGTTTTGTTCGGGTGAAATATTCGGAGGTTCAGTTGGTGGCGGAACTCAGCTGCACCAAGGTTTGCAACATCAAATTTGCCCCCGCTTCGATGTCCGACCAAGCTGTCCATTCGGCAGGCGAATGACTCTGCCCGTTTTTACTGGGCACAAAGATCATCCCGACCGGAACCATGCTCCCCATGATCTGGGCGTCGTGAGCGGCTCCGCTGGGCATCCGTAGGTGATCGAGTTCCAGTTTGCTGGCCTGATCCATCAACAGTTGGACGATCGCGTCGTGGCAAGCGACCGGCCGCAGATAACTCTTCTGTGCAAACTCAAACATCAGATTGCGTCGGCGAGCGATCGCTGAAAGCGCTTTGCGAAAAGCCGTCCCGAGTTCTTCGAGCACCGCTTCGCTGGTATCGCGAACGTCCAAGGAGAATTCGACCAGACCGGGGACGGTATTGGTAGCCCCCGGTAGGATCTGGGCTTTGCCGATCGTCGTGCGGCTGCGATCGCTGCCGTTCTCTTCCAGGATCCGCGGGATTTCATGAGCGAAATCGGCCAGCCCCATGAAGGCGTCGTTACGCATTTCCATCGGTGTCGTCCCGGCGTGGTTCGCTTCCCCACGCAACGTGACCGCCCATGTGAACAGCCCAGTGATCTCGTCGACGACTCCGACCGCCTTCTTGGTTCGATCCAAGACCGGTCCCTGTTCGATGTGCAGTTCGATGTAGGCGGCGATCGATTCGGGGACCCGAGCCGCGTCTAAAGCCGACAACGCATCGTGACCGTGCCGGCCCAATTCGTCGCGCAACAGAACGCCGTTCATGTCGGTCGTCGTTTCCAACGACTGAGGGTTCAGTTGGCCGCAGACGGCTTGTGAACCAAACATCCCGCCAAAGCGGCCCTCTTCGTCGCTGAACGCGATCAGTTCGAGCGTCCTGTCGGGTTGGAAACCGGTCTCTCGCAGCGTCCGCAGACACTCCAGTCCGACCACGACGCCAAGCGTTCCGTCCAACGCACCGGCACACGGCACGGTGTCGATGTGCGAACCGACCAGCACGCGCGGGGCGTCGGTGGTTCCCGAAAGCTCTCCCGAGATGTTCATCGCACCATCGGTCGAAGCGATCAGGTCCGCTTGTTCGATCTGTTGTGTCAGCCAACGTTTGCCCTGGATGTCGGCGTCGGTGAACGCCATCCGGTAGATTCCACGATCGGATTCGCGGCGGCCGATTTTGGCCAGCGTCAGGATGTCGCGTTTGATGCGTTCGAGGTCGACGCGGATTTCCATCATGGTTCCTGTAGAGATAAGATCCCCGGCAAAGCTGCTGGGGAAGCGTGAGTGAATCAATCGACAGCGGGCAGCGGCATCCCTTCGACATATTGGCCGTGCAGGATATGCAACTGCAAAGCGTGGTTCATGATGATGTCGTTGCGGCGAGCGATCGTGTGATCGGTCTCCTGCCACGCTTGGTCGATGAAATCACGCAGCTTTTTCGTGTCGAAGACGCCCAACGCCGCGATCCGGGCGTCGGTCAACCAATGGTCGATCATGTCCTGCAGCGCCGCCCGAATCACCGGCGACGTGTGGGCTGGCGGAGCCATGAAAGCAAACTTCTTCCGCTCGTACAGTTCTCGTGGCAGGACGTTGACCATCGCCTCTCGCAACACCCACTTTTCGATTCCATCGCGGATCCGCACGTCGGGCGGAATCGTGACAGCGTATTCGGCGATGTGATGGTCCAGGAACGCCGGCCGGGCTTCCATGCTGTTGGCCATATCCATTCGGTCGCCACCCCAAGTCAAGATCTGCCCTTCGAGCATCGTCTTGCACCAGGTGTATTGCGAGACGTCCAAGCGGTGTCGGCCGCGAACCTGATCCGGATCGATCGCTCCGGCAACTTCGGCAACGGGATCGTACTGCTGCATCAGATCTTGCATCGACGACGACAACAGCGGCCGAACGCGGGCCAGCGTCATCATCCAGGGCTGGATCCACGATGGCGTGAAGCCACACAGATCGTCCCACGCCGGGTGGCGAAGATCTTCTTCGGCCAGGATCGCTCCTGCAAAGATCCCCGCATCGTCCTCGCGGCCCAACCAATCGCGTTTGAAGAATGGGTAGCCGCCAAAGAGTTCGTCGGACCCTTCGCCGGTGATCACCGCTTTGTAATTGCAAGCTCGCACACGGCGGCTCATGTGCCACTTGGCAACCGCCAGCGTGTTGTAGAACGTCCGTTCGGCGTGCCACGTGGCTCGTTCGAAGGCAGGTCCATAGAGTTCCTTTTCGGTCAGCAGCAGCAATTCCTGCTCCGCCCCGGTCCGCTGTGCCATCAGTTTGGCGATGTTCGATTCGTCGTATTCGTCGCTGTCGAATGCGATCGTAAAGGCTTTGATCGGCGATTGTTGCAGCGTCGTTGCCAGCCCCAAGATCGAACAGCTGTCGATCCCGCCCGACAGATAACATCCGACCGGCACGTCGGCTTCCAACCGCGTTGCGACTGCGTCGATCAAGCGATCTTGAACGCCTTGCACGTATTCTGCTGGATCGGCGTTTTCGACGTGTGACTCGGGGAACTCGAGATCCCACCAACGCTTGAGCGATGTTTCCAAGCGGCCGTCGCGCTCTTGAACGATCAACATGTGACCGGGCTGCAACGCCTGGACGTCTTCGAACGCCGTCGATCCCGGCACCATCACCTGCATCATCTGATGGATGACTGCTTTGGGGCACATCCGCGGCTGGATGTCGGGATGTTTGAGGATCGATTTGACCTCCGATCCCCAAGCGATGCCGTTGTCGTTGACGGAGTAGTAGAGCGGTTTAACGCCAAACCGATCGCGGATCAGGATCAGTCGATTTTCGCGGGCGTCGTACAGCACGACGGCAAATTCGCCTCGCAGATGTTCGACAAAGCTGAGCCCGTATTTGCGGTACAGCGGCAGCGTGATCGCACTGTCGCTCTTGCCCCCCGTCGTCAGCGTCTCACACGCCAATTGAGTCCGCAGTTTTTTGTAGCCATACAATTCGCCGTTGACCGTGACAGCCAGTTCGCCGTCGCGCGATTCGATCGGTTGGTGACCGTGATCTAAACCGACGATCGAGAGCCGCGTGTGCCCCAGGGCGAGCCCTTTCTCTGGGTACAGTCGACTGCCGCGATCGTCGGGACCGCGGTGATCGAGGACGTCGAGCATTTGGTCGAGCGCGGTGCGCAGTTGACGTTCGCTGGTTCGCGATGGGTTCCAGAATCCGGTGATTCCACACATGATTGAATTCGCTTTGTACAGTTCGTGACGAAAAGGGTTTCCGCGGCGGCGCGACGCCAGTAGGTCGCGGGCACGATCCGGCGCCGGAGAGGACTAGAGATCGCTGATCCGGTTGAGTCGCTGGAGCACCGAGACCAGCAGCGCTTGGCGGACGAAGACCGCACCAGCCGCTTGGGCGAAGTAGAGGTTGTGATCGGTGTCGTCGAGATCTTCGGAGAGTTCATCGTTGCGAGCCAGCGGATGCATCACCACAGCCCCCGGCTTCAGATCGCTGGCGAGTTCCAACTTGTAGCGGCCATCGAGATTCCGATAGCTGTCGCCGAGGAATGCGATCGAATTGACATAGACGACATCCAGCTCTTTCAGAACTTTCTGCACGTCGTTGGTGACTTCGATCGGAATCGGCGATTGTTCGATCGGTTCGGTCAGGTCCAGCCCGACCGGATCGGCCATTTCCGAGACCAGCGTGATCTTGGAAACAGCGCCGGCGAACATCAACGACAATCGCAGGAAGCTTTTCACAGCACGCATCGATCCGGGCGTACCGATGATTCCCAAATGGATCCGCCGCTCGGGCGGACAATCGGGGCGGCATAGTTCGGGACGCCACTTCAGCAGCGCGTACCAATCGATCAGCGCCTGAGTCGGATGATGGCCGCTGCCATTGCCGGCGTTGATCAACGGACGCTGCAGATTCTTTTGGATCTCTTCGATCGAATTCGTATCGGGATGCCGCATAATCACGATATCGCCGTACGTGTTGAACATCTCGCCGATGTCGGCTAGCGATTCCCCTTTGGCGATTCCGGTCACTTGGCCGTCGGGGACCGACAGAACTTTGCCGTCGAGTCGCAGCAGGGCGCTCTCAAACGAGAGCCGCGTGCGGGTGCTCGCTTCGAAAAACGCAGTGATCGCGATCTTGCCATCCAGCGGCTTTTCCATCTCGACGTTGCGCGTCTCTAACAACGCCGCTAACTGGGCCAGCGCAACGACCGTGCGGCGATCGAATTGCCGGGGGTTCAAGATCGATTGACCAGCGAGGGCTTCGAGCGCTTCCCGATCGATCTTGCCGTCGGTGGCATCCAACAGGCGCTGCGGATCCAGCAGCTGGCCTTTGGAGTTCGATGCATTAGGTTGCAGTGCGAGCGATCGTAATTGTTCGGTATTCATTGGAATCAGATGTCCTACCAAATGCGGTTTTTACGTGAGTCACAAATTAGGAACACAATCAACAGCACTGCCCCCGCAGCACACAACAAAAGTCCACCAAAAACGATGAGCTTCAGAAACCAGATTGGAAACATCATGATACGCAACCCTCCGTTGTCGTGGGCGACCCGTCGGCCGGCCCCGGTTCCTGTCGCGACAGCTGGTCGAACTCAAAACTGTCGGGAACTATCCAGGTTATCAGACCAAAGACAATCCCCGAAACGGTTGCTCCGACCAACGAAGCGACAAACCATCCAATAGTAAAATAGGCAACCAGGCCGAGGCTGCTGCCAGCGACCATCGCCGCGCCGGCAGCCACAGGGCTGGGGCGGCCGAAATAGAGACCGCCGACGATTGGCCAGATACAGCTGCCGACCATCGGTCCGGCAAAAAACAGGACCGTCGCCAGCGTGCCGATGTTGGCCCAAGCCACCGACCAAGCGATCAAGCCCAAGATCAAAATGCTAAGCACCGACAGCTTGCGTTTGGTGGCATCGGGCATCGTTTTGCCAGCGGCGCGTTCGAAGATGTCGTTGACCATCAGGTCGCTGGTCGCGGCTAACAGGCTGTCGATACTCGAGGCCAACGAACAGAAGACGATCACAAACACAAACAGCGCTCCGCCGGTTCCCAGCAGGGTCGCAGCGACCAACGGTCCGGCGATGTCGGGTTGGCTGATGCCGATCCCAAGAGCTGGCGCGGCCAGGCCCAGGAAGCCAGCAACGATTGGCACTGGCAACCACAACAGCCCGCCGAGAGCGTACGCCTTGGGGCCGACGCCGTCACGCATTGCAAACGCGCGGCTCCACCAGACGTTGCTGTGAAATATCTCTCCAAAACCAAATAACATGTTGTTGAACACGGCCATCAACGCGGCGGGGAACATCACCGATAACAACATCGGCCGCTCCGTCTGCAGTTTGCTGTGGACGTCGGAGATGTCGACGTGCAATAGGACAGCGATCGCCACGACGACCAGCCCGACAAGGATGATCAAGCTCTGGATAAAATCGGTTCCAATCACGGCGTACATACCGCCAAAGAGCGTGTACAGAACGCAGACGCCCAGGACGACCGTCATGCCGACTTCGTAGGGGATTCCCGAGAGCACATTCAACAGCTTGCCGCCGGCCATCGCCATCGAGATCAACCAGGTCATCGCATAGAAGAGCGAGATGATCAGGAACGGGATCGCGCCGAGTTGGCCGTAGCGGCGATGGACAAATTCGACGGCGGTGTAGCCATGAGGCATCAGTTGGCGAATCCGGCCACTCATCGGAGCAAACGCGAACAGGCCGAAGCTGGCTGTCGAATAGGTCAACGCACCCCAGATCCCCAGCTGCAACGCGAACTGCGGAGCTAGCATCGTCGTGTTCGATGTGATCCAAGTCGCGACGGCGGTTGCGGTGCCCAGGGCGAGTCCGACGTTGCGGCCAGCGACTGCAAATCCGTCGTACGATTTCGCTTGCCGTCCCCACCAGACGCCCAGGCCGACCCAAAGGACTCCAAATGCGAACAGCAACGCGTAGCCCGCGTTGGGACTTAATATCGTGTTTGCGGCAATCAATCCGTCGATCATTTTCGACTCCCTTCGCTGTGCGGTTCAGACGCCGAGGCGTGAGCGGGGCGAGTCCGCCAAGTTCCCACGGCAATCAGGCTGATGATCGCCAGGAAGACGACAAGACCGCACGTCATCAGCGTCATTGCAAACGCGACCGACCAGTGTTTGACTTCGACCTGGGCGGGGACCTCCGACTCGGCCAAAGCGTCTCCGTTGGCATCCAGCGCCCGCACGCGGAAGCTGTGCATGCCATCGGCTAACCCGGAAACAAACGCTTCGGGGAACAGGCCTTGATAGAGCGTGACGTCTCGGTCATCGATCACCTGGTACTCCGCCGCGCCAGCGATCTCGTTCCATCGCAGCGTCAGATAGCCCTCTTGAGCAGTGGCGAATTCGGTTTCGGAGAATCGAAGCGCATCTTCCGCGGCAGCGGCGAAGTTAGAAACGGTTAAGAACGCTAGGGCAACAGCAGCCAATCGCAAGCAACCGTCCTCATTGTGGTGGTGTTTATAGTTAGTGCTGTAAGCACATTGATGATGGGGACGCTGCAGTGGCGCAATTTCCGTTCATGAGATTGCCGCGTGAAAACGAAGTCTCCCGTGGCGTTTCGTTCGATCGTAACAGAAAATGCTTTGAGCTGAAAGTATTGTTGCCGCAATGCCGTTGGATGTGTTGCCAGCGATGGCGGGTCGCGTCACAATCGGGTTCGGGGGCGGCGAGGTCGGCCCCCGGCGAGTGGTTGGGAGTTCTTTCCCGGCCCCAGAAATGACTTTGCAGTAACTTTGGTTAACGACGCCGACGGCGGCAAGCGTGCGATAGGAATGAAAACAAAGGTGCCCGTGCTTTCGAACGAAGACCAGATCGTCGCCGCGATTCGACAGATCATCCGGGCGGTCGATCTACACTCGCGACACTTGGTCAACGGACATGGGATGACCGGTCCGCAGTTGGCTGTGTTGCAGGAGGCGAAGCGATTGGGGCCGGTTTCGCCGACGGCGCTGTCGCGAGCGGTCCATCTGAGTCAGGCGACGGTCACGGGGATCCTGCAGCGACTCGAACGCCGCGGATTGATCCAACGCGAACAGAGCGTCTCGGATCGGCGTTCGGTCTCGGTCCAGACCACCTCGGCGGGACTCGAATTTTTGAGCGGTTCGCCATCGCTGCTGCAGGACCGTTTTCGCGACGCGCTCTCGGCGCTCGAAGATTGGGAGCGGTTGCAGATTCTTTCGACACTGCAGCGGGTGGCGTCGTTGATGGATGCCGACGAGATCGACGCGGCGCCGCATCTAACCTCCGGCGACATCCCGACACCAAGCGACGATCTGTCGGGGCCGGGCGAGAGTTCTTAATCCCGCGATGTAGCGATTGGCAAAAGGGGGTAGCAATTGGTAAAGTTGCTGCGCCGTTGGGGACCGCCAACCAATCCAATACTTCGCCATCTTCCATCGATTAAAAGAACCGAGTCATGAAAATTGAACAACGTCCATTTGGTACGACGTCCGACGGGCACGCGGTGACGCTGTTTACGTTGACGAACAATCACGGCAACTCGGTCGAATTGATCGATCGCGGCGCGACAATCGTCAGCGTCAACGTTCCCGATCGCGACGGCAAACGGGTCAACGTCAACCTCGGCTTCTCGGCGCTCGACGGCTATCTGCAGCGGCATCCCTATTTCGGATCGACTGTCGGCCGGGTTTGCAATCGGATCGCCAACGGTCGGTTTGCGATCGATGGCCGCGAATACCAAGTCGCTCAAAATCTGGGAGCCCATCATTTGCATGGCGGCTTGGTCGCGTTCGACGCTTTGATGTGGACGGCGGAACCGATCCAGACGTCGTGGCAAGTCGGCGTGCGGATGCGGTTGGTCAGTCCCGATGGAGACGAAGGTTATCCGGGAACGCTCGACACGACTGTCGAATTCACTTGGAACGACGACAACGAATTGACTTATACGTTCACCGCGGAAACCGACGCACCGACACATCTGAATCTGACCAACCACGCCTACTGGAATCTGGCTGGCGCGGGATCGGGCACGGCGCGAGATCACGTGGTGACGATCCAGGCCGATCAATCGCTGGAGGTGGACGACGATCTGATCCCCACCGGCCGCCAGATCGATGTCGCCGAAAGCGTCTTGGACTTTCGCCAACCGCGAGTGATCGGCGATCGGATCGACGAACTGCCCGAGACCAAGGGGTATGACCATTGTTACGTGTTGCGAGGGACCCCCGGCGAACTACGGCCTGCCGCCCTGGCTGTCGATCCCGCCAGCGGCCGGACGATGGAAGTCATGACGACTCAGCCGTGCATGCAGCTTTACACGGGCAATCATTTGAGTGGCCAGGCCGACGCGGGGGGCTTCCGGCAGCACGAGGCGTTTTGTTTTGAAACCCAGCATCCCCCGAATGCCGCCAACCAGTCGGCGTTTGCGACGACGCGGTTGAACCCAGGCGAGACGTTTAAGCAAACGACGCTCCATCGTTTTGGGATCGAGTAGTCGGTAGCATGGCGGGGCGCGATCGAGGCGGTGCTGGGCCGCGAAGCAGCCTTTGAGTTGCCCCGCGTCGGTCGATTGCAGCGCGACAAGCCGCGTGGTAATCTTGTCGCAGATCTTAAGATCCACCGCGCCGATTCGGCGGCGCCCCGATCTCCCATCCTCGTTCTCCGACCAATTGAAAGCAGGTGCGATGGCCGCTACCACAATCGAAGTCAAAGAAGAAGTCGTGGTTGTCTATTTTTCCGATGGAAAGATTCTCGACAGCCAGCGCATCGAACAGGTCGGCGGAGAACTCCAGAGCGCGGTTCCCCAAGCGATCCACAAAAAGTTGCTGCTTAACTTCCGCGGCGTTTCGTTCATGTCCTCGGCGATGATCAGCAAGCTGGTCTCGTTGAGCAAGGCGTGCAAGGGAGCTGGCGTCGAGATGAAGTTCTGCGAAGTTTCGCCGAACGTGATGGAAGTCTTCAAGATCACCAAGTTGAACAAAGTGTTCGACATCAAGCCAGCCGAAGACAAGGCGATCGCCAGCTTTGGTAAGAAGAGCTGGTTCGGTTAACAGCGAACATCGGAGTCCTGTCTGCTGGACTCGATCTTGCAGCTGTGATCGCTAACTGACAACTGCGAGTAAGATGAACAACCAAGAAGAATCTGGCAAACAATCCGCGTCCGAACTGGCTGAGCTGGAACGGACGTGGATGTCTCATGAGCTGCACGATGGTTTGATGCAGTGGATCGTCGGAGCCAAGATGCAATCCGAGTCGCTTTATGCGCGGAGCATGGATGGCAAGCCACCGACGGCCGACCAGTTGCAATATCTGTGTACGCTGCTGTCGCGAGCGGTCTTGGAGGGGCGTCGATTGATGGCCGGGCTGCGTCCGCCGGAACTCGATGAATCCGATTGGCACGTTGCGCTGACGCATTGGGCCGACATCGCTCGCACGGGCGGCCAAACCGTCGTCGAATTTAATCTCGACCCAGCGACGCGGACGATTCCCGATGCGACGCAGCGGTGCATCTACCGGATCGTCCAAGAGGCTGTCGGCAATGCGCTCCGGCACGCCAAAGCCGAAAAGGTTCAGGTCGATGCCAATTTCGTCGGCGACGAGCTTGTCGTTTTGATCGAGGACAACGGCAGCGGATTCGATAAAGCGAGCGTGGGAGCCGATCGTTATGGGCTGAAGGGAATCCACGAGCGGGCGTCGCTGATCGAAGGCTCGGCGTCGATCACGTCGCAGATCGGCAGCGGGACCCGCGTCGAGGTGCGGTTGCCGCGCTAACGGCGACGCGTCGCACATTGGCCGGTTTTCCTCTAAAATGCGTGGGGCAGCGTCGTCCGCTTGCCAACGGAGGCTATGGTTTATCTGCCGCAGGCTTCTGGGGCTTCAATCCCGTCCTCCTTTCTCCATCACGAAACCGCCTTCATGAATCGAATCGGTGTTTATACGGGGTCCTTCGATCCCGTGACCCTGGGCCATCTGCACATCATCCGTCGCGCGACGCGGTTGTTCGACGAATTGATCGTCGGGATCGGCATCAACGCGGATAAGCGGTCGCTGTTTGAAAGCCAGGAACGGATCGAGTTGATCGCCGAGGTGACTCGCGATATTCCCAACCTGCGGATCGAAACCTTCGACGGCTTGGCTGTCGATTTTGTTCGCAACTGCAACGCCGCGGCGATGGTTCGCGGGATCCGTCCGCTGACGGACATCGCCGGCGAGTTTACGATGATGATGGCCAACCGCCAGTTGGACGATTCGATCGAAACCGTCTTCTTGATGGCCGACGAGGAATACGCTCACATCAGCAGTTCACTGCTGAAGCAGATCGCCGAACTCAGTGACGACGATTTGCGACTAGCGAAGTTTGTCCCCGCCGCGATCATTCCTCAGTTGCGTGAGAAGCTGCGTCTTCGATAACCATTTCGTAGACGCCGCGGGCTCCGCTGGGTAACCGCCCGGTCACGGTGATCGTTTGGATCGGGTAGTTGTCCGGATTGAAGCGGAGGCTGCTTTTGGTCGAGAAGATCGACTGGGGCAGCACCAATTCCTCGTGCGGCGCCAGCGGCGAATCGCGATACAAGAAGTATTGCGCGTTGATCGAGATATCGATTTTCGGCAGCGCATCTCCGCTGAGATTCGTCAGCACGATCACGTCGGTCAGCCGAGCACCGCTGCCATCGGGAACGTCGACCATGCGTTGATCCAGTTCCGCCTTAACCGGCAGCGGTTGGTCCGACGCCTGGCCCATCCAAACCGTCGACCCGACGACTATCGTGATCGTGGCGATAATCAAACCATACAACAGCAGCGTCGTCTTGGGACCACTTAAACTAGGGCCTGGTCTCACGATGATCTCTCTGTGGGTTGAGTGTGAACGCGGCGACCGGTGACCGAAACGCGGCCTTCGGCGATCGCTTGAACCACGCGTGGCAACGCATCGCATTCGCGTTCAAAGACCCGCGCTGCAAGCGATGCCGCGGTGTCGTCGCCGCGGACTTCGCAGGCGTGTTGAGCGATGATCGGTCCGTGATCGAAATCGTTGTCGACAAAGTGAACGGTGCAGCCGCTCAGTTTGGCGCCAAAGTCGAGGACCGCTTGATGGACCCGCGATCCATACATCCCCGCTCCGCAAAACGAAGGGATCAAACTGGGGTGGATGTTAACGACGCGGTTTTCAAAATCGGTGGGGATCAGGACGTGTTTCAGGAAGCCCGCCATCACGACTAGTTCCACACCGGCGTCGCGACAGGGTTGGAACATCGCTTCGCTATAGGCTTTGTCGTCGGCGAATTGAGTTTTACCGATCACTTGATGCGGGATCGATTCCCCGGCAGCGAACTCGAGTCCCTTAGCGTTTGCGGCGCTACTGATCACCAACCGAAAGTCGACATCCAATTGGCCGCGCTGTTGCCAGGCAATCAGGTTGCGCAACGTCGTTCCGCCACCGGAAATGAAAACAGCGATTGGAAGTGACATGGAGATTGGTTGGGTGGAAGAAAGAGTTGTGGGGTGAAGAAGTGAGTTGGCCTGCTAGCCGGTGGCTTACATCACCGGCAGATCTTATGTCGCCCTCCGGGCTGTGGGGCGGTTGTTGTCTTCTGTTTCCGGTGGCTTACACCACCGGCAAATCTTTTGTCGCCCTCCGGGCTTGGGAACACGTTAGCTTTGGAAGCAACGTGTCTACAGCCGCGACGCCGGGCCGCTTGCCTCATTTCCCAGCCAGGGTGACGTAGAACTGGACTTCAAAATCGCCGAGTGTGCCGGCGACCGATTCGGTTTCCGGAAGCGAGGCGAGCGCCAGGTCTTCGGCTAGCGTCTCTTCGCAAATGAAGGCGTTGTTCTCTTGGATCGCTTGCCGGACCTCTTCGCTGTCGGTCTCGACGCCCACGCGGATGCGATCGGTGAATTGCAGATCCATTCCCTTGCGGCGTTCTTGAACAAAGCGAACCAAGTCGCGGGCCATTCCCTCGCGAACCAGTTCCGGCGTCAGGTCGGTCGACAAGACGACGACACAGCCACGGCCTTGGGCTGCCGTCCAACCATCGCGAGCTGTCAGGCTGATCTGAATGTCATCGCTGTCCAGGTCGATCGCGGTGCCACCGACATCGATCGTGACTTTGCCATCGGATTGCATTTGAGCCATCATCTGGCCGCCATCGGCTTTGCCCAGCAATTGCTTGACTTGCGGGATCAGTTTGCCGACGCGAGGGCCCAGGCGTTTGAAGTTCGGCTGTACGTTGTAGGTGACGTATTTGTCCGCTTCGGTCGTGTAATTGACTTGCTTGACGTTCAGTTCTTCACGCAGCAAGGCGTCGTGCATTTCCAGCCACGCTTGATGCGAGTTGTCCGCCAGGACGACTTCGACGCAGGCCAGCGGTTGGCGAACCTTCAGCTTTGCGTTTGCGCGAGCCGAACGGCCCAACGAAGCGATCTCGCGCAGAAGGCTCATCCGCTGCGAAAGCGTTTCGTCGATGTAGTCTTCGTTGGCGGCGGGGTAATCGCACAGATGGACGCTCTTTCGCGGGGTCCCGACCGAAGCGGAAGTTGCCGATTCGGTGAAGGGGGCCGTCAGGTTCTGCCAAAGCGTTTCGGCCAGGAACGGCACAAACGGCGCGATCACCTTGGAGACTTCCAACAACACCTCGTACAGTGTCCAGTAGGCGTCTAGTTTGTTTTGGTCTTGCTTGTCGGCGGCCCAGAAACGATCGCGGCTGCGGCGGACGAACCAGTTGCTCAGTCCATCGACAAGTTCGTTGATCGCCTGGCAGGCGGCGTAGTTGTCGTAGGCATCCATCCGCTCGACGACGATCGCAACGTTGCGATGCAGTTCCGAAAGGATCCAGCGATCGATTTCGGCACGCTCCGAAACGTCGCGGTATCCGTTGGCCGAAACGAGTTCGGCCGGCGACAATTGGTCGACTGAATCGATTCCGGCGGTCGGATCGAACCCGTCGATCTCGGCATAGATGCTGAAGAAACTGAAGACGTTCCACAGTCGCAGCAGGAACTCGGGGATCGATTCCTTGATCGTCCGCTCGCTGTAGATGATCGAATTCCATGGCGCTTGGTTGGCGAAGAAGTACCACCGCAGCGCGTCGGCGCCGTACTGGTCGAAGATCTCGTTAGGACTGCGGTAATTGCGCAGCTGTTTCGACATCTTGCCGGTCTTCTTGTTGAAGCCTTTGTCGCCGCACGCTTGGCGGGCTTCGTCTTCGGAAAGGTATCGCTTGCTGGGATCCTTCTTATCTTCGTACCACTCGGCCAGCATCAGCCCCAGCACGATGCAATTCTTAAACGGATGCGGGTAATCGACGGGATGCTTCGGATCGCCCGCGTTCAACAGCGTGCTGATCGCCAGCTGGCTGTAGAACCAACCGCGGGTTTGGTCCAACGCTTCGCTGATGAAGTCGGCAGGGAATTGCGACTTAAACTCGTCGGCGTTCTGGTGCGGGTATCCCCACTGGGCAAACGGCATCGCACCGCTGTCGTACCAGCAGTCGATGACTTCGGTCACGCGTCGCATCCGCGATCCGGCGGCGAACGGCGAGTCGTACGAGACCTCATCGATATACGGTTTGTGGACGCGGAGATCGTCGACCAGTTCGGGGTTCTTCGCTTTCGCTTCGGCCCAGACTTCGGTCCCCGTGATGCCTGGCTTGGCGAGCAGTTCGTCGTAGCAACCGATCGCTTCCATCTGGCCGGTTTCATCGCAGACCCAGATCGGCAGCGGCGTTCCCCAGTAGCGTTCGCGCGATAGGGCCCAATCGACGTTCGATTCCAGGAAGTTTCCGAACCGCCCCTCTTTAATATGACCTGGCAACCAGTTGATCTTTTGGTTGTTGGCCAGCATCGCATCCTTGAACTCGGTCGTCCGCACGAACCAGCTCTCGCGAGGATATTGGATCAACGGATCTTGATCGGCTCGCCAACAGAACGGGTAATCGTGCAGGTACTGTTCTTGGTGCAGCAGCAGGCCGCGGTCTTTCAGATCGCGGCTGATCGCTTTGTCGGCATCCTTGACCCACTGGCCTTCGAATTCGGGGAAGGCTGCGGTGAACTTGCCGTCGGGACCGACGCAGTAGAGCAGTTCGGGAGCCTGGCCGTCGGCGAAGCGAGTTTGCTGTTGAGCCAACACGTCGTAATCGACTTCACCAAACGCAGGGGCTTGGTGGACCAAGCCGGTTCCGCTGTCGGTCGTCACGAAATCGGCAGCGACAACGCGCCAATAGAGGTGCTGTTTGCCCGAGCCATCGGCCAGCGCTCCCTCGGCGTCGGCGAGCTGCTTCGAATAGATATCGAATGGCGGCGTGTAACGTTTGCCGATCAGATCGGTTCCCTTGCAGGTGGAGACCACCTCCAACGTCAGCTTCGCTTTATCGGCGATCGTCTCGACCAATTGGCTGGCGACGTAGAACTGCTGGTCCGAGTCGGCATCTTTGACCAACGCGTATTCCAGCTCGGGATGGACCGCGGCAAACATGTTGCTCGGCAGCGTCCAAGGAGTCGTCGTCCAGACCAGCAGACTGGTGCTGGGATCATCGACCAAGGGGAAGCGAACGTAGACGCTGGGGTCGGCAACTTGGCGATAGCCCTGGCCAACTTCGCCCGCCGACAGCGCGGTTCCACCTTGCGACCACCACCAAACGATCTTGTGCCC
The DNA here is from genome assembly GCF_007751715.1 of Rosistilla oblonga. Lineage (NCBI taxonomy): Bacteria > Pseudomonadati > Planctomycetota > Planctomycetia > Pirellulales > Pirellulaceae > Rosistilla > Rosistilla oblonga. Next base: position 2,597,815 of record NZ_CP036292.1, read on the forward strand.
TTTGTACAGCAGGCCGCGATCGAAGAAGTTTTTCAGGCTCCACCAAACGCTTTCGACGTAGCTCTGGTGATAGGTGACGTACGCCTTTTGCAGGTCGACCCAGAACCCGAGCCGGCGGGTCAGGTGTTCCCATTCCTGCATGTAACGCCAAACGCTCTGTTGGCATTTTTGGATGAACGGTTCGACGCCGTAAGCTTCGATCTGTTCCTTGCTGTGGATTCCCAGTTCCTTGCCGACTTCGACTTCGACCGGCAGCCCGTGCGTATCCCAGCCCGCTTTGCGTTCGCACAGATAGCCTCGCATCGTGCGGTATCGCGGGAACAGATCCTTGATCGCGCGGGTCAAGCAGTGGCCGGGGTGCGGCATGCCGTTGGCGGTTGGCGGACCTTCGTAGAAGACAAACGCCGGGGCATCCTTGCGCAGCTTCAGCGATTCTTGATAGATCTGGTTCTGATCCCAGAACTCCAGGATCTGTTGTTCTTGCGCGGGGAAGTTTACGTCCGTGGAAACTGCTTTGAACATGAGTTTATGTCGCGTGCTCTGGCGAAGAAGTTGTAGTGCGTCGGCTCGGTGAGGGCGTCCCGCGTTGGGAGTCCATGCTGCGTTGGGGCCCCGCGGCGATGCGGCCCGGTTCGATCATCGAAGCGCACCGCTTGGTCAGCGGCGGCCGAGCGTTGCTTTAGTCGATGTCTTCGAAATCGCCATCGGCATCGTCTTTGTCGTTGCCGGTGGAGAGATCGTCGTTGAGATCCAATTCGTAATCGTCTTCGAGTTCTTCTTCGAAATCGTCGTCGAAGTCGTCGTCGAAATCATCGTCGTCGATATCTTCGAAGTCGTCCAGGTCGTCGCTGTCGAGGTCGTCGCCAAAATCATCGTCGGCGAACTCGTCGTCCTCTTCCTCGTCGTCGTCGTCATCATCGTCGTCGCTGTCGTCATCGTCGTCGTCGAAATTCGACAGCTCCGCTTGCGAGCCGCTACCGATCCAGCCGGGGGAAGCTGGAACTCCTGGCGACAGGGGCGAGATGAAGGTTTCCGGTACGATCGGGGCAGCTAGCGAGGCGAGCATAGGGTGGCGGTTCCGGTACGCGATTGGGGGATTGGGTGCAGTTGGGTTCAAGAAGATATCAAAGTTTCGTCAACCTGGTTGGTTTGTCAACGCAACTTGATGCCAGTTTACAGTTTAGATCTGCGGGTTTTGTCCAATTCTGGGACTGCATCGGCCAGATTTCGAAAGCCGAGCTTGATCGATGACCGATCATGCCTGTAGGACCCTATATATTCCGCGGCCAATTCGTGGGGAGTCGCTCCGCGGCCCCCCAATTCGACGGATTGGCCCGCAGTTAGCTAGCAATGGAGCCCGCGCGATGGATCGCCGAACTTTTCTGTGCCTGACCGCTGCCACGACTGTCGCAGCGACCGGCTGCCGCAGCCACAATTACGCCCACATCCTCAAAGGGGACGACATCGATCTGGTCGGCAGCCACCAGGCCGGCGCTGCGGTCTGGAATCCATTGGTCGACGAATCGGTCGCCAAGTTGATGGGCCGATGCGTGCCGGGGGTTCAAGCAATCCAACCAGCGGGCCCCGAGGAGATCCCTCCTGGGGTGATGATGCCCGCCAGCCATCAATTGCCGCTGGTCGGAACTCGTCCCGCGACGGTCTGCTTTGTCGGGATCGAGAACAAGAGTTCTGAAGAGATCGGCGACTTCAAGGATCAATTGTACGAACGGATCGATTCGCAGGTCTCCGGGCACGATTCGTTCCAATTGGTCAGCCGGCGGATGGTCGAAGCGGCGCTTCGCGAAACCCGGCTCCGCCCCGATTCGTTGTTCCTGCCGACCAACCGCGACGTCTTTGCCGGGACGCTGGGACGCCAGGGATCGCCGATCGATTTCTTGATGCACGCCACGATCACGTCGGGAACGACCGAGCGGAACAAGTCGACGCAGCGCGATTATCTGCTGTCGTTGGAGATTACAAATATTCACACCGGCGAATACTTCAAGGAATCGGCGACGATCCGCAAGGGCTACCACGGTTCGCGTGGCGGCAAGTGGTGGCAATACGGAGTCTTCCAACAGGGCGATGGTTGATCGCGTGGCCGCTGTGAAGTCGGGCATTTACCGCCAACCCGAATCGGGCGGGCGGATGGCGACGCTGCGTCGCTGGTGTTTGGTTGGGCTGGCACTTCTGTGCTGTCTGCCGGCGGGATGTCGTGGCGGGATGCAGCTGACGACGGCTCGCAACCAGTTCTACCACGGCGCGTTCGACGATTCGCAAGCGACGCTCGAGAAGATCAAAGAGTCCGACCGGAAGGCTTCGGTCGTTTCGACGCTCGACCTGGCGATGGTCCACTTGGCCGCCGGTGAGACCGATGCCGCCGAGCAGTTGTTGCTGGAAGCTCGCGGTACGCTCGACGAAAATCAGGCGGCCGATCCGGTCGCCGGGACGATCAGCTACATCACCGATGATACCGCCCGCCAGTATCGCGGCTGGGGTTACGAACAGGTGATGATTCGGGCAATGTTGGCTCTTACCAGCATGATGTCCGACGCCGTCGATGCCGAAGCGTATGCGTTGCAGGCGCAAAGCAAACAGATGGAGCTGCAGCAGGCGGCGATCGATGCCGGCATGCTGGACGCCGACAAACACTATCAACCGTTGGCCTTCGCACCGTATGTGCGCGGCGTGCTTCGCGAGATGAACTACCGCGATTACGACGACGCCTCGCGGGCCTATCGCTTGGTCTCGGAGATCCAGCCGAGCTTTGCTCCCGCAGAAATCGACATCGCCCGCGCCGAGAGCGGAGTCCATTGCCAACCGGGGCACGGCGTCGTCTACATCTTTGCTTTGGTCGGCCAGGGACCGCAGCGAGTCGCTCAGCAGGCTCCCGTCACCAGCAATGTATTGTTGCTGGCCGACCGCGTCGTTTCGGCGGTCGGAAAGTACAGCGTCCCACCGACGATGGCTCCGATCGAGATCCCGGCGGTGGCGATTCCCGAGACCGCGATCGACACAGTTTTTGTGATGGCTGACGATCAGCCACTGGGGCTGACGCAGTCGATCACCGACGTCGGCCAGATGGCGGTGCAGCAGTACGAAGCGGAGAAGACCGACCTGTTGGTCCGAGCTGTCGCGCGGCGGATCGTCAAGAAATCGGCGGTCGCCGCCGGCAAAGACGCTTTCGGAATCCAAGACCCGATGTTGCAATTGGTCGTCGATCTGGCTGGCAGCGCGTGGGAGGCGACTGAAAAGACCGATACGCGATGTTGGAGCCTGCTGCCTCGCGAGATCCAAGTCCTCCGCGCCGAACTGCCGGTCGGCACGCACAACATCAGCATGCAAGCCTTTGGCCGCGGCAGCCCGTTGCAGCGAGATCCGACAGCTCGCACGATCGAGGTCGAAGACGGGCGCAACACCTACGTCCTGGCCACCGCCCCCAGCGACCGCGTGATCGCCGCGGCGGCGCGATAACGCTGCGATTGCCGCTCGGACGCATCTTTTTTCCGGGCGACCGCGAACCCTCTGCTCCACATCCCGCTCTGGGTTGTGGATTTGCTCATTTGGGCCAGGAAAGGCTTGCCAACCGACCGGTCGGTCGGTATGATCGCCGCGATGTCAAATTGCGAACAACCTAGCGAAGCTACCGACACGGTGACGAGGATCCTCGACGCGGTGATGGTGCTGATTCGCGATGGCGGACTGCCGGCGGTAACATTGTCCGCCGTCTGCCGCAAAGCGGGGCTCAGCAAGGGAGGGCTGATGCATCATTACCCTTCCAAAGAAGCGTTGGTCAACGCGTTTCTGCAGCGGGGCGGGCAGGAGCATTTGGCGCTTATTCAACAGGCGATCGAGCGACATCCCGCCGGTTCGGGGAATCGTTTGCGGGCGTATGTCGATTTGTTGGTTGGCGAATCGACAACCTTGCAGTGCGACGAGGACCGCGATTGCGCCGCCGTGATGATGGCGTTGATCCAAGGGGGCCGCGACAGCGACGAGGTCCGGAAGTTCTACGAGAGCTTGCATCAGATGTTGAGCGGCGATGGCGTATCGGATGAATTCCTGGAATTGATCCTGGCCACCGTCGACGGCGTTTGGTTGCAATCGGTGATCGAACCGCCCGAGACGATCGGGCCGCGGTCCGAACGCATTCGTCAGAACTTAAGGCGTTTGATCGCCAATGAAATCGCCGGCAAATAACCGAACACTTTTAGGAAACTACAACGATGAATCAAACGGTTGCTCCCGGCTCACGCCTGCGGTGGCTCCGCACTGCGATCGGGTCGATCTTGGTCGTGTTGGCCGTCGTCGGCATTTTGGCGGCGATCGGGTATGCCAAGGTCTGGCAGATCAAGTCAGCGATGGCCGCTCCACCGCCCCCAGAGATGCCGATCTCGGTCACGCTGGCGGCCGCCGAAGAATCCTCCTTCCGCCGCTCGTCGGTTGTTGTCGGAAATGTCCTGGCTCCCGAATCGATCACGCTGAAGACCGAACTGGCGGGCACCGTGACCGAAATCCCAATGATCCCCGGTGGCGAGGTGCAACGTGGCGAGGTGCTGTTGCGGCTGGATATCCGCACCGAAGAGGCGATGCTGAAAAGTCTTGAGGCGTCGCGAAAGCTGGCCGAATCGACTGTCCAGCGGTCGCGGCAACTCAATCGCATCAACGCGGGAAGCGAGTCGGAATTGGACATCGCCGAAGCGGAGCTCTCGCGAGCCGAGGCGGGAATCGAAGAGCTGCGGGTGCGGATCGACAAGAAGACGTTGCGAGCTCCGTTTGACGCGCGGGTTGGTTTGTTCGATTTGCACGTCGGCCAGTACCTGGTCGAAGGGAACCAGGTCACGACGCTGGAAGGGATCGCCGATTATTTCTTCATCGACTTTTCGATGCCCTCGCACGTCGCCGACGCGATCGAGATTGGCGACGACGTGTTTCTGCAGATCGGAGCGGACAAATTGCAGGCGACCGCGACGATCGTGGCTGTCGATGCATCGGCCAATCCGATCTCTCGCTCGGTGACGGCCCGCGCTCGGCTGTCCAATCCTCCGCCAAAGTTGCAGCCGAACGATTCGGTACACGTCACGGTGATGTATGGGCAACCGATTCCCGTTCGCCAGATTCCGGCGACAGCGGTTCGCCGCGGTCCCAGTGGATCGGTCGTTTTTGTCGCCACCGAAACCGAGAGCGGCTTGCGAGCCCAGTCGCGGAACGTGGTCGTGGTTCCCGGCGGAAGCGCTGTCGCGCGGGTGATCGATGGGATCCAGGCGGGCGAATCGATCGTGGCCGATGGATCGTTCAAAGTCTACGAAGGGGCGCTGTTGGCCGACGCGCGGTCGACGGCGGCATCCAACGATGAATCGGCGGCGTCGGTGCAAGATGCGGGTGTGCCGGCGGCAGTTGCGGCTGACGGTGCAATTCAGAATCGGGAGGCGGGAGAGTGAAATCGTTTACCGATATATTTATCCGCCACCCGGTCCTTGCGATCGTGGTCAATCTGATCCTGGTTTTGGTGGGGATTCGGTGCGCGTTGTCGCTGCCGATCCAACAGTTTCCGAAACTCGAAAGCACATCGATCACGGTCACGACCGTCTACTTTGGCGCTAGCGCCGAAACGGTCCGCGGCTTTTTGACAACTCCCATCGAACGAGCTGTCTCTTCGATCGCGGGGATCGATTACGTCGAATCGAGCAGCATCGCCGGGATCAGCACGGTCACGCTGCGATTGAATCTGAACCACGATTCGACCAAAGCGCTTGCCGAAGTGAACGCGCGGTTGCAACAGGTTCGCAGCGAATTGCCTGCCGAGGCAGAACCGCCGTCGATCGAATTGGTCCGCGCCGACCGGCCTTACGCCACGTTTTATCTAAGCTTCACGTCGGACCGATTCGATCTGCCGGCGCTTACTGATTATCTGACTCGCAACGTGCAACCGCGGCTGTCGATCATCAACGGCGTGCAGAAGGTAGGGATCGAAGCGGGGCAGACGCCAGCGATGCGGATCTGGATCTCGCCACAACGGTTGAGCGAATTGAACCTGACTCCGGGCGACGTTTATTCGGCGCTGCAGCGGAACAACTTTTTGGCGGCGATCGGACAGGTCAAAAACGACTTGGTGCAGGTCGACCTGCTGACCAACACCGACCTTCGCAGCGTCGATGAATTCGACGACTTGATCGTCTGGCAGGCACCAGCGTCCAGCACCGCCCCGGGGACGATCATCCGTCTGTCCGATGTGGCTCGCGTGGAGTTGGGGAGCGAAGAACCGACAGCGACAGCGCTCTATCGCGGTGAGAAAGCGATTTATGTGAGCGTTTGGCCACTGCCCGGCAGCAACGAGATCGAAGTCGCGACGCGGTTGCGGGCGGCGATGGCTGATCTACAACCCGATCTGCCGACGCACGTCGACATGCAACTGGCGTACGACGGCACCAAGTTCATGACGAAATCGTTGTCGGAGATCTCCAAGACGCTCACCGAAACGATTCTGATCGTCGGCTTTGTCGTCTTCCTGTTCATGGGCTCGGTCCGAACCGCGATCGTTCCCTTGGTCGCGATGCCGGTCTCGCTGGTCGGTGCGGCGATCGTGATGTATCTGATGGGATTCTCGTTGAACCTGCTGACTCTGCTGGCGATCGTGTTGGCCGTTGGTCTGGTTGTCGACGATGCGATTGTTGTCGTCGAAAACGTGCAGCGCCACCTGCAGGAAGGGAACGACAAAATCAAAGCCGCGCTGATGGGATCGCGCGAATTGGTCGGTCCGATTTTGGCGATGACGATCACGCTGGCGACCGTTTACGCACCGATCGGTTTTCAGGGAGGGCTGACCGGGATGCTGTTCCGCGAGTTCGCCTTTACCTTGGCCGCGGCGGTTGTCGTTTCCGGGATCGTGGCGGTGACGCTGTCGCCGATCATGAGCGCCTATCTGGTTCCTTCGGGAGGTCGCGAGGGAGCGATGACTCGTTTCGTGAACCGCATGTTTGCAGCGGTTCGCGATTTCTATGGCAAGCTGTTGGGCGGAGTCTTGCAGCTGCGTTGGTCGATCGCTTTGGCGACGCTGTTGGCCGGTGCGGCGGCGGTTCCGTTGTACATGTTCTCTCCGAAAGAACTCGCGCCGGTCGAAGACGAAGGGGCTGTTGCGGTGATGCTGACGGCCGCTCCCGATTCTACGCTCGCTTCGTCGACGCGGTGGACTCAGCAATTGTCCGACGGTTTTCAGGGGATCGAAGAGACCGATTACATGTGGGCTGTCGTCACGGCGAGTGGCGGGTTTGGCGGTTTGATCACCAAGGATTGGGACGACCGCCAGCGGAATACTCAAGCGATGTTGCCCGAGGTGTTTGGTGCGGCGTCGCAGAGTGCTGGGCTGGAAGCGTTTCCAGTCCTGGTGCCTCCGTTGCCCGGAGCCGGAAATTTCGATGTCGAATTGGTGCTCAAGAGCGATCTGCCGGTCTCGCGGCAGCGCGAATTGGCTGAAGAAATTGTGAAACGTGGCCGCGAAGCGAACATGTTTATGTTTGTCGACGCCGATTTGAAAGTCGATCTGCCGCAGGCGCGAGTGATCGTCGACCGGGAACGGCTGGCTGATCTTGGGCTAGACCAAGCCGCGGTTGGCCGCGAGCTTGGCGTTTTGCTGGGCGGTGGTTACGTCAACCGCTTCAATTATTTCAACCGCTCGTATCGAGTGATTCCACAGCTGGAGGCCGCCGATCGACAATCGACCGGCGCGCTGATGGACCTTCGCGTCCGTGGCCCTTCGGGAGAACTGATCCCCGTTTCGACATTTGCTTCGATCGAACCCGAGACCGCCCCGCGGACGCTCAGCCGATTCCAGCAGCAGAGTTCGTTTAAGGTCTTCGCCGCAGTCTATCCCGGCGTGACTAAAGAACAGGGGCTGACGACGCTGGAGAATATCGCCACCGATGTTGTCGGCGGATCGATGACGCTCGATTACGCGGGCGAATCGCGGCAGATTCGCCACGAAGGCGGCTCGCTGGCGGTCACGCTCGGCTTCGCGCTGCTGCTGATCTATCTCGTCCTTGCGGCTCAGTTTAAATCGTTCCGCGACCCGTTGATCGTATTGTTGGGGTCGGTGCCGTTGGCGATGACTGGAGTTCTGACGTTAACCTGTTTGGACTTCACCACGATCAATATCTATTCGCAAGTCGGGCTGATCACGCTTGTCGGGTTGGTTGCCAAGAACGGGATCCTGATCGTCGAGTTTGCCAACGCGTGTCAGGAGAGTGGAATGAGCAAGCGGGCGGCGATTCTCGAAGCGTCGCAAACGCGTTTGCGTCCGGTGTTGATGACATCGGCGGCGACGATTCTGGGACACCTGCCACTGGTCTTTGTGACCGGCGCGGGAGCTCAGGCTCGTAACAGCATCGGGATCGTGTTGGTCGCCGGAATGGCGGTGGGAACGATCTTTACGTTGTTTGTCGTCCCCGCTCTCTATCTGATTTTGGCAGCGGCGCATCGCCACGATACCAGCGAATTCGAACGCATCGAACAATCGTTGCAGTCGCCTTCGCATGCCAATGTCGGTTTGGAACAGCGTGAGCTGAACGCCAGCCAGCAGGATCAGCCGAGTTTGGCGTGATCCGTTTCCGTCGCTGAAGTTTGCGTTTCAAAGTCCGATCGCAGGTTGCCAACGCCGCAGCCTGCGATCGATCTGACGCTGCCGCCGCCGAGCATTTGGGGCGGCCAGCGTCGTCATGGGAGAGGTGTCGCGGGGCCCGCAAGCTTTCTTTTGCCATCGGCCGGTTTAGGGGTGTACAATCGTGGCTCGGTTCCATCGACCGATTTCACTCCTGCTACCACTCGCCCCCACGAGTTCTTCATGATTCGCCTGTCGTTTGCTCTTTTGTTGCTGACGTTACCCGCCACCGATTTGATCTCAGCCGATCCGCCCACCGTTGTCAGTTGGGAGACGCACCAGTTGTCGACGCAGTTCTTCAGCGAAGGAGCGACGGTCGGCGATTTCAATCGCGATGGCATCGCCGATGTCGCATCGGGACCCTTCTGGTACGAAGGGCCTGACTTCAAAGCACCACATCGGTTTTACGCCCAAGACGCCTTCGATCCCCATGGCTATTCGAACAACTTCTTCGCTTATACCGACGACTTCAACAACGACGGTTGGGACGACATCCTGATCTTTGGCTTTCCCGGCAAAGATGCGTCGTGGTTTGAAAACCCGAAGGGGCAGGATCGATTTTGGCCGCGTCACAAAGTGTTGGACGTCGTCGAAAACGAATCGCCAACGTTCGCCGATCTGACCGGCGATGGATCTCGCGAGATCGTTTGCAGTTCGGGAGGCTTCTTCGGTTATGCCGAGATCAACCGCGACGATCCGACAGCGCCGTGGAAGTTCCATAAGATCAGCGACCAATCGGCGGGCGGCCGGTTTACGCACGGTTTGGGCGTTGGCGACGTCGACGGCGATGGGCGGATGGATCTGTTGGAGAAGAGTGGATGGTGGCAGCAACCGGCATCGCTCGACGGAGATCCCGTTTGGAAAAAGCATCCCTTTGAATTTGCCCCCGGCCGCGGCAGCGCTCAGATGTTTGCATACGACGTCGACGGCGATGGCGATCAGGACGTGATCACTTCGTTGGACGCTCACGGATATGGACTGGTCTGGTATGAACAGCTCGACAGCGCCGCCGGTGGAACCGCTTCGCCGTCATTCGAGAAGCATACGATCCTCGGCTCCAAGACGAGCGAAAGTCCGTTTGGAGTCCTCTTTTCACAGCTGCATGCTATCGATTTGGTCGACGTCAATGGCGATGGACTCAAGGATATCGTGACCGGAAAACGCTGGTGGGCTCATGGTCCGCGAGGCGATGCCGCACCCAACGATCCGGCGGTTCTGTATTGGTTCGAACTGACGCGCCCCGGCGGCGACGATGGCGATGTCGTCTGGGTGCCTCACCAAATCGATGATGCTTCGGGAGTGGGGACCGATGTCCGCGTCGCCGATCTCAACGGCGACGACGCTGTCGATGTGATCGTCGGGAACAAAATGGGGACGTTCGTCAGCCTGCAACGACGCGAGTCGACCGATGCGGCGACGCAGGCTCGCCAACAACCGCGACCGCTGTCGATGAATGCGCGCAGCGCTAGCGATGGCCTGCCGACTAACGAAGGGCTGTCGCCCGCTGATGCCGCGGCGGCGATGACGGTTCCCGAAGGCTTCCGCGTGCAATTGGCGGCCGGTGAGCCGATGGTGCATCAACCGATCGCGATGACCTTCGATGCTCGCGGCCGATTGTGGATCGCCGAAGCCCACACCTATCCGGTCCGCGCCGCCGAAGGGGAGGGGAAAGACAAGATCATCATCCTCGAAGACATCGACGGGGACGGCGTCTTCGACAAACGGAAGATCTTCGCCGAGGGGCTGAACCTGGTCAGCGGGATGGAGGTCGGATTTGGCGGCGTGTGGGTTGGTGCCGCTCCTTACTTGATGTTCATTCCCGATCGCGATGGCGACGACAAACCCGATTCGGAGCCACAGATTCTCTTGGACGGCTTTGGATATCAAGACACGCACGAGACGCTCAACGCCTTCATCTGGGGCCCCGAAGGCTGGCTGTACGGATGCCACGGTGTCTTCACGCATTCGAAGGTCGGCAAACCGGGGACTCCCGAAGATCAGCGGACGCCGATGAATTGTGCTGTCTGGCGATACCATCCGACGCGGCACGAGTTCGACATCTTCGCTCGTGGCACCAGCAATCCTTGGGGCGTCGATTTTAATGAGCATGGTCAAGCGATGATCACCGCCTGTGTGATCCCGCATATGTTCCACATGATCCAAGGGGGCCGCTACCAACGTCAGGGCGGACAACATTTTAATCCCTACGTTTACGACGACATTAAAACGATCGCCGACCACGCACATTACGCCGGCAATATTCGCGATCACGCTTGGTGGGGACGCGACGCGGCGGCGGATCAAACCGACACCAACGCTGCCGGCGGTGGGCACGCTCACTGCGGCGCGATGATCTACCTGGCGGACAATTGGCCGGCGCAATACCGCGGTTCGATCTTCATGGCGAACATTCATGGCAATCGGATTAACAACGACATCCTGCGACGCAACGGCAGCGGCTACATCGCCTCGCACGGCGCCGACGTGCTGTTTGCCAACGACCGTTGGTTCCGCGCCATCAACATGAAATACGGCCCCGACGGCAGCGTTTATCTGATCGATTGGTACGACAAAAACGCTTGCCATCGCCGCGACATCGAGGTTTGGGATCGTACCAACGGCCGCGTTTATCGCGTCGCGTTTGGTGGCACCGATCTTCCCCGACCGACCTTTCACGACGCGTCGCTGCAGGAATTGGCGACAGCGCACCGCAGCACCAATGAACACCATGTCCGCACCTCGCGGCGGTTGCTGCAAGAAAGGTTCGCCGCTGACGCGGGGTTGGCGAGTTCTCCTGAGGGAGCGAAGGCGATCGGGCTGTTGCGTGAACAAGCGTTTGGCAGCGACAGTGTCGAGGACCGGTTGCGAGCGATCTGGACGTTGCATGCGGTGCAGCAGTTGACCGAAGCGGACACGATCGCGTTGTTGGACGAGCGTGGCCATCGATCGGAATACCTCCGCGGTTGGGCGATCCAGTTGGCGCTGGAGGACTTGGAAGTCAGCGATTCGCTGTTGCAGCGTTTCAGCGAAATGGCACGCGGCGAGCAATCGGCGTTGGTGCGTCTGTATCTCGCATCGGCGCTGCAGCGTCTTCCATTGCAGCAGCGTTGGGAGATCGCGGCGGGACTGGTTTCGCACGGCGAGGATGCGCAGGATCACAATCTGCCCAATCTGATCTGGTACGGGATCGAACCGTTGGTGCCAAACGATACGACGCGGGCGCTGGCGTTGGCGAAGGAGACGCGGATTCCCAAGGTCCGGCAATTCATCTATCGCCGTGCCGCTGCGGATGTCGATAGCATCGGTCCGCTGTTGGCTGAGCTGGGAAAAACGGACGACAAGGCGATGCAAGGGACGATCCTGAACGAAGTCGTTGCAGCGATCAAGTCGCAGGGACGGCTGAAGATGCCCCCGGGTTGGCCCGCCGTTTACGCAAAGTTGTCGGCGAGCGAAGACGCCAAGATTCGAGAGCAAGCGCAGCTGATCACGGTCAAATTCGGCGACGTGTCGATCTTCCCAGTGCTCCGCGAAATCGCAGCGAATCCAAAAGCTTCGCTCCCACAGCGAACGAGCGCGTTGGACGCTTTGCTGACGGGAAAAGATCAGGCGTTGGTGCCGACGCTTGTCGGTTTGCTGGACGATCAAGCGCTGCGAGGCAAAGCGATTCGCGGGCTGGCGCGGTACAGCGATGACACGATCGCTGACGAACTGTTGCAACGCTATCCCGCCTTGGATTCCGATTTGCGGAGCGACGCGGTTGCGACGTTGGCTGCTCGAACCGCTTGGGCGGATCGTTTGATCGACGCAGTCGCCGCGGGGAAGGTCGATCGACAAGAGCTTTCGGCGGCGACGATCCATCAGATCCAATTGCTCAGCGACGCCAAGCTGTTGGAAAAAGTGCAGCAGACCTGGGGGACGATCCGGTCGATGTCGGCTGATAAGAAGCAGCACATCGCGGCTTGGAAAAAGCGGCTGACGCCGGAGGTTTTGAGCAAAGCGGATCGCTCGCATGGACGCCTGGTCTATGACAATACGTGCGGCAAATGCCATCGATTGTTCGGATCGGGAGGCCAGATCGGTCCCGACATCACCGGCAGCAATCGAGCCGACTTGGACTACACGCTGTTAAACATCTTGGATCCCAATGCCTTGGTCGGCCGCGATTATCAAACCACGATGGTCGTGACCTTGGACGGGCGAGTGATCAACGGGCTGCTGAAAGAAGAGAACGAAAGCGCTATCGTGTTGCAGACCGCCAACGAACGCTTGGTGATCGACCGCGATGATATCGACACGCGTCAGCTGGCTGAAACATCGATGATGCCCGAGGGGCAGTTGGATCAGATGAAGCCGGACGAAGCCCGCGACCTGATCGCTTATCTGGCCAGTGCCACTCAAGTTCCTCTGCCCGGTGAAGGGCCGTTTCTGGATGAGAAGACGGGCCGCGTTGCGGGTGCGATGGAAGGGGAATCGCTGCGTGTGATCGAGAAGTCGGCGGGAACCACACGTGGCCAGCAGATGGGAGCATTTAAAGCGGATCGCTGGAGCGGCAACGATCACTTGTGGTGGACTGGCGCGAAACCGGGGGATACGCTGACGCTGAACCTGCCGGTTGAAAAAGCGGGAGAATACGACGTGTTTGTCGCGATGACCAAGGCCCGCGACTATGCGATCGTCGACTTTGCCGTCAACGCCGCGGCGGTTCCTGGCAAGCACGACCTCTATCACGGGAACAACGTGATTTCGACCGGCCCGGTTTCCCTGGGTAGACACCGTTTGAATCAGGGGGACAATACGTTGCAGGTGTCGATTGTGGGATCACATCCCGACGCGGTGAAAGGTTTTATGTTCGGATTGGATTATGTCTATCTGAGCGACAAAGAGATTTCGGAATAGTCCGCGCGGAGAACTCGCTTGACGCCATCGGTTTTGAATCGCCCCGCCAACCAAGTCGATCACAATCAAGTGGCTTGGATTCGCAAGCTGGAAGCCCGCGCGTCGGCGCGTTACGCCTGGCACTACGAACCGGTCATGGCCGCGGGCAAGCGACGTCGGTTTGCCTCGGCAACCTGTCCCGACGATCTCCTTGTTGCTGCGACTAAGCGACAGGAAGCGGGGGAACAGGGAGTCGAAGAACCGTTTTGGGCGACGGTTTGGCAGGCAGCGGTGGGACTCGATTGGTTCATCGAAACGTTTGATCTGCCTGGCCGCCAGGTGCTTGAACTGGGAGCCGGAACGGGCCGTGCTGGCCTGGCGGCGGCGCTCCGCGGTGCGGAGGTGACGATCACCGACGGGATGACCGATCCGCTGTTGCTGGCTCAGCTGTCGACTTGGGATCTGCCCAATTGCCACGTCCGCCGCTTGCGATGGGGCGAAGAGCAATTGGACCGCAAGTTTTCATTGATCCTCGGTTCCGACGTGACCTACAACCGCAAGTTCTGGACGGAGTTGGAAGTTGCGATGCGGCAACATCTGGAGCCCGGCGGAGTGATCCTGTTTTCGGATCCCTGCCGTTTGATCGCCAATGAGTTTCGCGACTGGATCGGGCCGCGCGGCTGGTCGTACAGCGAGAGCCACGTGCCACATTGCCAAGACGCCCACCGCAGCATCCGCATCATGCAACTGCGCCTGTCCTAACAACGCACCGACCCTGACGCGCTGGAGTCAAGGCTTCAGCCGATCGACACGCGCAGGGCGACGCCCCCGTCGTTTAACCGCGTGCCCATCGGGCCGCGCGTTTCGAGAGTTCGATACTGACGCGCGGGGCGTTGCCACCGCGGTTAAACGATTGTGTCGGCGTGCGAACTCGTTTAACCGCGTGCCCATCGGGCCGCGCGTTTTTGGAGCGAGACTCGGACGCGCGGGGCGTTGCCACCGCGATTAAACGATTGTGTCGGCGTGCGAATTCGATTAACCGCGTGCCCATCGGGCCGCGCGTTTCGAGAGTTCGATACGGCCGCGCGGGGCGTTGCCGCCGCGGTTAAACGATTGTGTTGGCGTGCGAACTCGTTTAACCGCGTGCCCATCGGGCCGCGCGTTTCGAGAGTTCGATACTGACGCGCGGGGCGTTGCCGCCGCGGTTAAACGATTGTGCCGGCGTGCGAATTCGTTTAACCGCGTGCCCATCGGGCCGCGCGTTTCGAGAGTTCGATACGGACGCGCGGGGCGTTGCCACCGTGGTTAAACGATTGTGTCGGCGTGCGAACTCGTTTAACCGCGTGCCCATCGGGCCGCGCGCTTCGAGAGTTCGATAGGGCCGCGCGGGGCGTTGCCACCGCGGTTGAACGATCGGGATCGTACTTTCACACCAGCAGCTTCGGCAGCAGATCGGCTAGGCGATCGATCTGCTCGACGTCGTTGTAGGCTTGCAACGAAACTCGCATCAGACGCGTGTCGGGTTTGGGGCCGGGATAGATCGGGAATTCGAAGCCGTGTTGATCGCGGAGAATTTTTTGCAGCGGAGCGTCCGAGATGGGCAGCGGCAACGCGACCAAGCTGCCGAGCATCGCATCGGGAGCTGGCGGTTCGATGTCGAGCGCCGCACACAATCGATCGCGCGACTGCAATGCCATGCGATGGTTCGACTGCATCAGTTCCGCGATCCCGCCGGGAAACAGCGAGTCGAGGAACTCGATCGCGGCGGGAACCGCCAACAACGGCGAGGGATCAAACGTGCCGGTCCAATCGAATTCGCTGATGAAGCGCGAGCGGCCATCGATCGCACGGTTGGCAGCATGGCTGATCACCGTCGGCCGCACCTGTGCCTGCAGCTCTGGCTTGACCCACAAAAATCCGGAGGTCTTTGGCGCGCAGAGCCATTTGTGGTGATTGGCGGTGTAATAGTCGACGCCGAGTCGCGGCAGATCGATCGCGAGCATTCCCGGTGCGTGAGCGCCGTCGACAAGCACACGCACGCCGCGTCGGCGGGCGACGTCGGCGATCGCTTCGATCGGGAAGACCAAGCCGGTCGGACTTGTAACGTGGTCGATCAAAAGCAACCGTGTGGCGTCGTCGATCGTCCGCCCGATCGCGTCAACGACTTCGTCGGGACTTGCGATCGGAAACGGGATCTCAGCCACTCGCACCTCCGCGCCGCAGCGCTCGGCGGCGTAGCGAACGGCGTTGCTGCACGCGTTGTAACCGTGATCGGTCACGACGACGTTGTCGCCCGGTTTCAGGGGGAACGATTGCACGACCGCGTTGACGCCGTCGGTGGCGTTGCGGACCCAGGCGATGTCGCGTGCGTCGGCATTCACAAGCTGTGCGATTACTTCGCGAACACGATCCAACTTGGGCAGCAGTTCGCGTTCGGGAGCAAGGAACTCGATCGGATCGCTTTCCATCGCGTCGCGGAATCGACGTTGGGCTTCCAGGACCACGGTCGGTGTTGCACCAAAAGAACCGTGGTTGAGGAAGTCGATCGCCGGATTCAATTGCCAATGCTCGCGGCGATGTTGCCCGGTCGCGCTATCGTTCATGGTGTTCCTTTCTGAATCGGTCCGAATCCAAGATGGTCGCAGATGGTCGCCTTTCGCTCCGCGAAAGTGCGGACGGAAAGAAAAATCAGGGTACGCACTTTCGCGGAGCGAAAGGCGACCATACTAGCACGAAGCGCGAGCGAGTGATTTCACCCGGAACACTCGCTTGCGCTTTTTGATGTTGCGCCGATGGATGCTTTAGTCAGGCGAGGCACCGGTATTCCTGGGATAAAAGCTCAGTGTAGCGTTTCCTCAGTGTGCGGAGGCCGTGGTTGGTTTTTAGCCGTCGCAGATGCCACTGGTGCTCGCGATAGCGAATGCCTAACAACAACGCCTCGCGGACGGTGTAGCTGCGAGCGTGCTTCCAGCATTTGCGCTGCCGATCGTCGATTCGGCGATCAGCCAGCTTGCGGCGACGAGTCCATTCCAGATAGCAGAACGTGATCAAGACGATCCCCATCCAGCTCTCGACCGCCTCGAAATCTTTGAAGCTGTACTGGTTCATTCCCAGCGTGCTCTTGAGTTCTTTAAAGAACAACTCGATCTGCCAACGTAGACTGTACAGCTCACACACCTGCCGAGCCGACAAGTGCTTTGCATTGGTCATCAACAACTTCGTCCCTTCACGTTGAATCTTTTTGCCAATCGGCTTACTCGAGGAAAAGACGAGCATGACCATGCCCACATTGTGGACCTCGCTTCTCTCGCTGTGGACGTGATACGTCCGAGTTGACTTCGTCCCGTCGCGGCGGAGTGCCGTTCGGTGGCAGGAGGCTCGACGCTGAGCAGCGTAAGGCCCCGAACCGATCGAAAGACGAATGGTTTGGAAACGTGATGCAGGAAGTTGTTCGATTCGCAAACTCACACGAGGCCGCTTGCCGTGCTTCTTTGCAGAGAAGACGCGATTGGTGTTGACCGGAACGATCCAGAAATAGCCTCGCTCCTGGCAAGCCGCACGCACGCATTTGGCGTCAAATGCGGTGTCTCCGAGCACAAGTCAGTTCGATGCCGGCGGGTACCTGCGCGTCGCAAATCAACTGCGCCGCAAGCTGCGCCTGCGTCCGATGTTTGATCTTGTGGGCCTTCGCATAAGGCTTGGTGTAGTACGGCAGCCACATCGGTACTCGTAGTCCATCGGGGGGCAGCAGCAATGCGAACACGAAACAGTGGCAACTCTTTCGTTGATACTTGTACTTGGTGTAGCGGCGATTCTTGGCTGGTCGTCGCTTGGAGTTACCGGTGCTGAAGGTGTTTTCGATGGTCTGGCCGGCAGTGGCGACGAGCGTTGAATCGAGCAGCAGGAGATAGCGGCCGTTCCAATCCTGATCACGAAGCATCTTTAGGGTTATCGCCGCGAGCAAATCGGCGATCGCCTGCCGGTACCGTTTAAGGAAGCGTCCGGGTTGTGCCCGATGCCGCGGTTTTCCCTCGATGGCGGAGGCAGCAGACATGCACGAGTTTCGACCGTGCCGCGTAAGAATAGCGATTAAGAATCGCAGCAGCATACTTCGAAAGTGAGCAGAAACCTGCGTGTTCGGCAGAAACGACTTGATCGCGGGGAGGGAATCTTCCATGATTGCCATCGGTGAGCTCCTGGGCTTTGTTTGTGTGGTAACTCACAAACTCAGGATGTCTCACCTCTTTCTGCAATACCAATTTTCGCTAGCAACCCCATCAACGCGCAACATCAAAACTTGCGCGTCGTGCTAGTATTGCCATCCCCCAACTTCGTTTAACCGCGTGCCCATCGGGCCGCGCGTTGGGGCTCCAGGTAGCGCGGGGCGTTGCCACCGCGGTTAAACGACTGCTCTCGATCGAGCTTGTGTGACCGCCAACAATGGCACTTACCCCTCGCGAAAATTGCTGAACTGATTCGGCAACAGCTCGCTCAATGAAATCCGCTGGGTGATTTGGCGGGTCGACGCTTCGACCAGCACGATTTCCAACGCCGCACCAAATTCGATCAGGAACTGTCGGCAGGCGCCACACGGCGAGACGCTGCCGGTTGTTACCAGCACCAAGGTTTTGAATGCGCGTTCGCCCGCGGCGACCGCAGCGCTAGCGGCCGTTCGCTCGGCGCAAAGGGTCAGTCCAAACGAAACGTTTTCGACGTTGCAACCTCGGTAGATCGCTCCCGATTCGGCCAGCAGAGCCGCACCGACTTGGAAGTTGCTGTACGGTGCATACGCTTGTTGGCGGACGTCGCAAGCGACGTCGATCAACGGAGTCAGCGGATCGGGATCTTCGGCGGCAGGCTTAGCGTCGTTAGGATTCATGGTTTCTTCGATTCGATGCGTTGAATGATCAATGGCCGCGGCGCGACAACTTCATCGGCGATGATAAATGCCTGCTGCAGTTCCTTCGTCCAGCGTTCGGCTTGGTCATCGCTGCAGAAGACGAAGCCGAGTGGTTGCCCCGATTCGATCCGTTCGCCGATCGCGACGTCGACTTGCACACCAACCGCCGGATCGATCGAGTCGCCGGTGCTGCGACGTCCGCCTCCCAGTTCGACCACGCATTGGCCGATCGTCGAGCACTCGATCGCGCTGACAAATCCCGCCCGCTGCGTTACGATCGGGTGCTTTGCTGCGACGGGCAGATGGCCGGAGATCCGGCCACCTTGTGCGGCGATCATCTTTTCAAATCGCTCCATCGCCGAACCATCATCCCAAACGCGTTGCAGACGCAACAGGGCCTGGTCGCGCGATTCGCAGGCCTTCGCGGCGAGCAAGGCTTCAGCCGATAACTGAAGCGTCAGTTCGCGAACTTCCCGCGGCCCCTCGCCTCGCAACAGGTCGAGGACTTCGTTCACCTCCAACGCGTTGCCGACAGCGCGGCCCAGCGGTTGATCCATATCGGTCATCAACGCCGTCACCGGCAGCTGCATTTCGCGGCCGGTCTCGACCAGCGAGTTCGCCAGTCGCATGGCATCGGCTTGCGATTTCATAAACGCCCCCGAACCAACTTTGACATCCATCACCAACGCGTCCAACGACGCTGCCAGCTTCTTGCTCAAGATGCTAGCCGTGATCAACGCCGCCGATTCGACAGTCCCCGTGACATCGCGCAGACTGTACAGTCGGCGATCGGCCGGCGCCAACCGCTCGCTGGCGCTAACGATATGGCAGCCGACCTCCTTCAGAAGAAGGGCGGATTGATCGAGATCGAAGTTGCAGCAGAACCCGGGGATCGATTCGAGTTTATCCAACGTGCCGCCGGTCAGGCCCAACCCGCGGCCGCTGATCATCGGAACCTGCACGTCGCAGCAGGCCAACAACGGAGCGAGGATCAAGGAAACCTTGTCTCCCAAACCGCCGGTGCTGTGCTTGTCGACTCGCGGAACGCTTGAAGAGTCGCGTGGCAAGGTTTCGCCACTGGCCAACATCGCCGCCGTCAACGCCGAGATCTCCTGCGGCGTCATGCCTCGCAAACAGATCGCCATCGCCATCGCCGACATCTGCGGATCGGAGACCTCACCGCGCATGAAGGCCTCAATGAACCAAGTGATCTCGGCGTCGTTCAACGGATGTCCATCGCGTTTCTTCGCGATCAATACTGCGGGGATCAATCCATTGCCTCCATTCGTAAAATCGACTCGATTCAGCAGCCTGTCCAGCACCCGTTATACCACGCTTCGCGTTCGTTTCGCACGCTGAGAAACGAACGCCAAGCGTGTTGGCGGCCCCCAAAAGATTGTCCTCCACATTGCGAGTGGCATAAAATGCACTCCAGGGATCGTCTCTTCTCGAAAACCGAAAGGCTGGTACAACGATGTCAAAAGCGGAGTCCAATCACAACGGAGCGGCGGAGTCACGGCGACCGATGGCCAACCTGTCGATCGGGGAATATTTGATCCGACGACTCAGCGATTATGGAATCGAACATCTGTTTGGGATCCCCGGCGACTACGTCCTGTCGTTCTACAGCATGCTGGAACAGAGTCGCTTGAAGGTGATCGGCTGCACGCGAGAGGACTGCGCCGGATACGCCGCGGATGCGTACGCCCGACTGCACGGCATGGGCGCTGTCTGCGTGACCTATTCGGTCGGCGGACTGAGCGTCTGTAACAGCATCGCCGGTGCGTATGCCGAAAAGTCGCCGGTCGTCGTGATCTCCGGAGCACCGGGGATGAACGAGCGGAAGAACAATCCGCTGCTGCACCACAAGGTCCGCGACTTCCGCACCCAATTGGAAGTCTTCCAAAAGGTGACGATCGATGCACTGGAGTTGACCGATCCATTGACCGCCTTTGCCGACATCGATCGGGCGCTCGATGCCGCCGACCGCTTCAAGCGACCGGTCTATATCGAACTGCCGCGCGACATGGTCCACGCCGTCCCGCCGATCACGCATTCGTTCCGCCAGCCGACGTGGGAGCCCGACGTCAAAGCGATCGACGAAGCCGCCGCCGAAACGGCGCAGCGGATCGCCGCTGCGGAGCGTCCCGTGATCGTCGCCGGTGTCGAACTGCATCGATTCGGATTGCAGAACCAATTGGTCGAATTGGCGGAAAGGATGCAGATCCCGATCGCCACGACGATCCTTGGTAAAAGTGTGATCAGCGAACACCATCCGTTGTTTGTCGGATTGTACGAAGGGGCGATCGGCCGCAACGAAGTGACCGAGTTTGTCGAACAGAGCGATCTGATTCTGCTGTTGGGCACCTTTATGACCGACATCAATCTTGGCATCTACACCGCCAATCTCGATCTCGACAAATGTGTCTACGCGACCAGCGAAGCGTTGCAGATCTCGCATCACCATTTTCATAACGTCGCGCTGGGCGAGTTCCTCGACCGGCTGAACTCCTTGGACCTGAAGCCGACGACGCGAACGATTCCCGATGCGATCACCTTCCATCGAGACCGCGAACCGTTTGAGATCGAACCGACAGCACCGCTGCGGATCAGCCGCTTGATGTCGCGACTGAACACCTGTTTGGATCTCGATACCGTTGTGATCGCCGACGTCGGAGACGCACTTTTTGCGGCGACTGAATTGGTGACTCACGATCGCGGCGAATTCCTCAGTCCCGCCTATTACACTTCGATGGGCTTTAGCGTTCCGGCAGCGGTTGGTGCCGCGGCGGCGAGGCCCGACCATCGCGTGGTCGTATTGGTTGGCGACGGCGCGTTTCAGATGACCGGCTGCGAATTGTCGACCTTGGTCCGCAATGGGTGCAGCCCGATCGTGATCGTCTTGGACAACCACGGTTATGGAACCGAACGCTATCTGCAAGCGGGCGACTGGGAATACAACGAGATCCAGCCGTGGGCCTATCACAAGATGCCCGAACTGCTCGGTGGCGGTAAAGGATTTTTGGTCGACACCGAAGCGGAATTCGACGCGGCGCTGTCGGCCGCTTGGGACGATCGATCCCAGCCGACGATCATCCAAGCCCGGCTGGTGGAAAACGACGCCAGCGAAACGCTGAAACGTTTGGGACAACGAATGGGCGAAAAGGTTGCCGGTCGATAAGCCGGTTTCAATAGTCGTCTTTTGCGAGAGCCCAGCCAGTCACGGTTCGGCTGGATCTCGCTGGTTACCGATCACAGATCGAAGCCCCCTCTCCGATCAGCCATTGCGACACGACGGCGCTGTTCTCGAGCGAGTCGCAGTGACGGCTGGGCAACCAAGCTGACCGATCATACGCCTGACCGGTGGTTGCTGTTTTATCTGCAACTGCTCCGCAACATCGACGGGGCCGACCGCTTTTCTTTTATTGCATGTGGCTCTCTCCATATCGATCGGGCTTAGAGCCGCGTTGCGTTTTTGGTTGGCACGCGATGTGCCATTTAGCCAAACATTACGATGGGCTGCGATGTCGAACTCGGGTGGGTCCGACGCGATCCGCGGCCCCATTCCCCCGACTGATTTGGTACGGAGAAATTTGCGATGAGACGAACTACATTTTGCACCGCCGCATTGGCTGCAAGTTTATTTGGATTCCAAGCCGCGAAGGCTCAGGATGTTGGCGACGCCGTCGACGGGGCGTTGAATGCGACCGGCGAGGCGGCTGCCGAGCTGGGGCAGGAGATCGGTGACGCTGCGGAAGCGGCAGTGCCGAATCAGCCAGCAGCCGAAGCGCAGGCCGATCTGGACGTTGATGCCGATGTCGAAGCAAAGGCGAACGTCGACGCGGATACTGACACGAAGGCTCAGGTCCAAGGCGATGGGCCGACGGCTGCCGATGTTCAGACCGGAACGAACACTCCGCTAGGTGTAGGCGTCGATGAGAATGGCAACCGACCCGCTGGAGTCGATGCCGATGCGGGAATCAATCCTCAAGCCGATCTGCAGTCGCAGCAGACTCGCGATTCGCAGGCACTACTGCAAGGCGACGCGGCACTTTCGGGAGACGCCGAATCGCAAGCCGATGCCAACGCAAACGCTCAAGCGAATAACGATGCCAACGACAAGTGGCGTTTCCGTCAACACAACGATCGCTGGTGGTATTGGTTGGGTGATCGCGGCAACGGTCGCTGGGCCTACTGGGATGATGGTCGCTGGTTCGACTACACCAACAACCGCTACCTGAACCCACGCCGCCAAGCGGGACACGACGACGGACATCAACCACGACATCGTATGGGCTACCGCGGCGATGCCAATAACCAAGGCGAGTTCGATGGTCCCTACTACTTCGACCGCGACGGCCGCCGATACCGCCGCGATGGCGATCGCTACATGAACGATTCGCAGTGGAACGACCGCGTCTGGGATGATGGCTACGGCCAACGCCACCAAGGCTATTGGAACGATCGCAACAACGGACGTTCCAGCACAGGAGCTCGCACTGGAGCATCGATCGGTGCAGAAGCAGGCGAGGCGATCGGCGGCCGTGCCGGCAGTCGAATCGGAGCTGAAGTTGGCGGAGCGATCGGTCGCGATCGTTAATCCGGACCGACGCAATCAACAATTGCAACCACATGACGCCCGCTGCACCATTCGCGTGCACGGGCGTCGTCGGGCGATTCGCTGTAGTTCTCAGTTGTTGTCGACGTATCCAAATTCCACGAGACTGCGTGGGCGAAACTTCACCGCCATTACAACGGTCGAAACTGAAGACTAATGTGAAGCGTAGTCCACCTCTCGAACACGTTTACGATCACGCAATTCTTCAACGACCGTTCTCAATCTTTCACGAACCATCTTAGCCCGGGTTGCAGGGATACTTTCGATGGATGTATATGGCGTCGAACTATCAGACGACGTAATCGAAATCGTCGCAAGGCCCGTAAGTCTCTGGAAAAACGTCTGAGAAAAGCCAATGTCTTTCACTCGATACAACTCCAGTTCGTTCATGTGCCGAGACAATACGCCCCACGAAACCCTGAACCTCTGATTCGTCAGTTCGTACCGAATAGAGTTTACGACCAAGTATCTCCAAATCGCGACGAAAATTGGGACAATGAGCCAGCAGAACAGGGCGCACATGATGTACGATTTTATATTCGTGATCTGGGACGGGCGGCCCTTCCACAACTCCTCTTCGCCACGCGAAATATTCTGTGTCGCATTCGACGTGATCGCTTCAGGCACAAAAGGAGGTGCTGGCTCAGGGATCTGCGGTGGCAGTTCAGGCATGACGTTGGTGGCAGCCTGATTCTTCAATTTAAGACTCGTCAACCGAGTGACCGGATGCCACGGCCCTGATTTGTCGTTTGCAACTTGAGCTGTGGATTCGATGCGACCTTCAGACGCAAGTAACTTCAATTTATCTGATCTATAGGGACCAAAACTTTTTCCACCCTGACGAATAAACCATTCTTTGGCCATTCAACGTCACCCAATTTGCGTAGTGTGCTTTCGAAACTGCTATCCTACTCGGTTTTACGATAGCTTCAAGATTGGGCAAAGCGGCGGATGCTCAGTACCGCTACGATTCAGCGGTCATAGACGTGATATGTTTCGCCGGTCACTGCTCTCAATTAAAGAAACGCGTGAGCCTCCGCTTGGCCGCAATAAGACGCGGACCTCATTGGATACCGCATGCTTCTCATCACTTACAGATAATACAGCAGCAGACAGACGGCTAGCAGCAGGGTGGCCCAGAGGGTCATTGTGCTGCTGGACCAGGTGCGGCCCAAGATGCCGTTTTCGTTGAACGTCGCTCGAGTGAAGTCCATGATGCCGTGGACGATCACCACCATGTCGCTGCGGAATGCGTCGTTGACGACATCGTAAACAGTTCGCAAGCCGCGGATGCAGGCGGGCAACAAGCGGCGGTAGATCCAGTCG
The DNA here is from genome assembly GCF_007751715.1 of Rosistilla oblonga. Taxonomy (NCBI): domain Bacteria; kingdom Pseudomonadati; phylum Planctomycetota; class Planctomycetia; order Pirellulales; family Pirellulaceae; genus Rosistilla; species Rosistilla oblonga. The sequence goes on from NZ_CP036292.1 coordinate 2,622,187, forward strand.
GTGTCGAGATTCGTCGACCGCTGTTCGGCGGGATACAGCCCCGACTTCATCAACACGACAAAGGCCAGCAGTGCGAACAACAACAACTGCATCTGCGTGACCACATGCGTCACGGTGTAGGGATGGTAGTCGACCGCGTAGGGGAGCATCCGGTACAGCAGCGGATAAGCGATTCCCAAGCCGACGCAGAAGAAGGCGGCGATCGCCATCGCGGTCAGCATATTCCAAGGTGCCTCTTCCACTCGCTTGCCCGAATCGTGAGCGAAGAAAGCGAAGAAGGGGATCTTGATTCCCGAGTGCTCCATCACGCCCGCCGATGCGATCAGCAGCACGATCCAAACCCAGAACTGATGCTGTTCGGCGGCGGCGGAGATGATCATCGATTTGCTGATAAATCCGCTCAGCAACGGGAACCCCGAGATCGCTCCGGCACCGATGATGCAGAAGAGCGTCGTCCAAGGCATCGATTTGTGGAGCCCACCCAACTCGGTAGCCTTCGTCGTGCCGACGCGATACAGCACAGCTCCCATCGACATGAACAGCAGCGATTTGTAGATGATGTGACAGAACGCGTGAGCCACCGTGCCGTTGATCGCTAGTTCGGTTCCGATCCCAACGCCGACGACCATGAACCCCAATTGGTTGTTCAGACTGTAGGCGAGGACGCGGCGAAGATCGTTTTCGATCACTGCAAATACGATCGGGAAGAGCGTCATCGCGCAGCCGATCGGGATCAAAAGATCGAGCCCCGCAAAACCGCGGATCAATGAATAAACGGCCAGCTTCGTCGTAAACGCACTCAGAAAAACCGTCCCCGTCGCTGTCGCTTCGGGGTAAGAATCTTGCAACCAATTGTGCAGCAGCGGGAAGGCGCATTTGATACCTAGAGCCAGCAGGATCAAGGTCGCTGCGAGTCCCAACGGTTCCCCTTCGACGACAAAACTGGCGAACGTCAAGCTGCCGGATTGCACGTAGTGGATGATCGCTCCAGATAACAGCAGCACGCCCGAGGCGACTTGAATGATCAGGTAACGCATTCCGCTGCGATACGATCGCTCGCTGTCGCTAGCCCAGATCAGAAAGACGCTCGACAGCGCTGTCAGTTCCCAGAACACGAACAGCGTGATCAGGTCGCCAGCGCAACAGGCGCCGATCGCTCCGCCAGCGTAGACCAACGCGGCGATATGCTGTCGCGGATCCCGGACATGCAGCGCGTAGATCGACGACACGATCGCGGCAATATGAAACACGATCCCAAAGATCCGGCTCAGCGAATCGATCCGGACCATATTCAAGGTCATGCCGAACAGCGTGATGTTGCCATGTTCACCGGCGGGCGTGATCAAAAACAGGGCAAGGCTGATCACCGAAAGGGCCAAGACGCCGTAGGCTTGCAGCCGACGAGCGACAAAGGGCAACACGAGGGCCCCGAGAATCATGACCAAGCCAGGAGGCAGATTAGCGATCATAATAATCCTCCTTGCGGCCCACGATCATTCGCAGGATGCGGCCCAGGAAAACGATCACGACAAAGGAGACGAAGCCGAACCAAGCTTGGAATCCAAACGAGGTCTCGAGGTCGAAGTGCGGATGCGGATTGGTGTAGAACAGATCGGCGACAACCAACAATCCGCAAACGATCACCAATCCGGCGATCATCGCGTTGATGTTCCGCGGCTGTTCGAACCAGCTGGGCGGATCGGTCACTCGTTTGGATTTATGTTTGGAGGCATTCATTGCGATGAGACCAGCGGCAGCAAGACTTCGTAAATCGAACCGGCGGTGAAAAACAGCACGATGCTAAGCGCCGCGGTCAGGCACAGCGGCACGACGCACATCCACGGAGCCTCTTGAATCCCTGAGGGGGCAGCGTGCGGATCGGCTGTCGTTTCCTGGGGAGCCATGAAGGCGCGGATCGGAATGGGAATCAGATAGGCGATGTTCAACAGCGAGCTGACCATCAGCGCAGCGGTCAACAGATAGTGCTGCGTTTCGACAGTGCCAACCGCCAGGAACCATTTGCTCCAGACGCCACCACCAGGAGGCAGGCCGATAATGCTGAGCGATGCGATCAGGAAAGATGCAAACGTGAAGGGCATCTGCCGCCCCAGTCCCTGCATTTCGCTGATGTTCTTTTTATGCGTCGCCACGTAAATCGCACCGGCACAAAAGAACAAGGTGATCTTGCCGACGGCGTGCATCGCGATGTGCATCCCACCGCCGATCACGCTCGCGGGCGTCGCCAACGCGGCTCCCAACGAGATGTACGCCAGTTGGCTGATCGTCGAATAGGCAAGCCGAGCCTTCAGGCTGTCCTTCGTCATCGCGACGAGCGAAGCGGTCACCAGCGTCCCCGCGGCGACATAGGCTAGCCAGATGCTGACGCCCGTCGTTCGTAACAGGTCGATACCGAAGATGAAGACGGCGACTTTAAGGACCGAAAAGACGCCGACTTTCACGACAGCCACCGCGTGCAGCAGAGCACTGACGGGCGTGGGTGCGACCATCGCCGCTGGTAGCCAGCGGTGGAACGGCATCAAGGCAGCTTTGCCGATTCCAAACGCAAACAGCCCCAGCAAAACGCCGAGTTGTGTTTCGGTGATCTTCCCATCGGCCAAGGGCTCGGCAAGGATCCCACCCAATCGAAAGTCGAGTGTGCCGGCGATGTTCGACGTCCAAGCGATCGCGAACATAAAGAACGCAACCGAAGTCGAAAGCAGGATCCCCAAGTAGACGCGGCCTCCGTTGCGAGCCTCGCGGGTGCCGTGGTGCGTGACCAACGGATAGGTGGAGATCGTCATGATTTCGTAAGCGACGAACAGCGTGAACAGGTTCGCGGAAAAGGCGGCTGCCAAAGCTGCGAAGATCGCCGCGGCAAAGCAGGCGAAGAACCGCGTCTGGTGCGATTCGTGGTTGCCACGCATGTAGCCCGCGGCATAAACGGTCGTCAAAATCCAAAGCCCCGACGCGACCAAGGCGAACAGCATCCCCAACGGTTCGACCGCAAAAGCGATCTCGAACCCAGGGATCATTTCACCGATATGCCACTCGGGACGTCCGCCGGCAAAAACGTGTGATGCCAACAGGCAGGTGATGCCAAACAGCGCGATCGCGATCGTCAGCGAAGCGGCTTCGCGCACGTTCGGCAGCTTGCCAACCAGGAAGACCAGGCCGACGCCGATCAACGGCAATCCCATCGCCAGGATCAGAAGGTTTTCAGGAGTCATCAGGGTGTTCCTCCCAACAAACCGATCGCAGCAAATTGAGCCAAGCCGGCCGAATAGACGGTCCAAACGCCAAAGACCAATGTCGATCCAATCACCAGATAGGTCGGAATCAACATTCGCAGCGGCGGTTCGGTCGCTTGGCCCGCGATCTCCGTCGGCTCGTTAAAGTACAGCGTCTCGACGACTCGCCAGATATAAAGCAACGCCAACAGGGAACTCAGCAGCATCAAGATGCCGACCGGCCAGGCTCCCGAATCGATGACCGCCGTCAACAGCATCCACTTGCTGACAAAGCCGGCGGTCACGGGGACGCCGATCAAACCGAGGCCGCCGACGGTCCAGGCCAGCGCGGTCCAAGGCATCGTCCGCCCGGCGCCTCGCCAGTCGCTCAATTGGCTCGAACCCAATCGCAGTGTAAAGCAACCGACGACCATAAACAGACCACCTTTGATGATCGCATGGTTAAACATGTGAACGATCCCGGCGGACAGTCCCGCTTCGTTGCTGATACTGATCCCCAACAACATGTATCCGACTTGGGCGATGCTGGAGAAAGCGAGGATGCGTTTGACATCTTGTTGATAGATCGCAGCGAGCGAGGCGGCGAAGATGCCGACGATCGCCATCATCATCAGCCCCTTGGCCAACGGCAATTCGACAAACGCAAACTGCGGTGAGATGATTCCAAAGACGATGCGAATAAATGTGTAGACCGAGACCTTGGTCGCCGTTGCGGCGATGAAACAGGTGACAACCGAAGGGGCGTAGGTGTACGCTCCGGGCAGCCAAGTGTGCAGCGGAAAGACCGCCATCTTGATGCACAGCCCGATCGTTAAAAACGCAAACGCCACCAACCCGGTTCGCGTTTGCAAACCAACCGGCAACCGCTGGGCGATGTCGGCCATATTCAACGTGCCGGTCATCTGATAGATCAGCCCGATTCCGATCAGAATAAACGTGGCCCCCACGGTTCCCATGATCAAATACTGAAGAGCGGCCAACGGCGCGCGGCGGGTTCGCCCCAGACTGATCAATGCGTACGACGACAGCGACGAGATCTCTAAGAAGACAAAAACGTTAAACAGATCGCCGGTGATGCAGATCCCCAACAATCCGGTCAGGCACAACAGATAGGTTGCGTAAAACAGATAGTGCTTCGACGCCGGGATCTCGGCTTCCACGCTTGGCGGCGCGTATAGCAGCACGACCACACCGATCGCAGAGACAAACAGCAGCACAAATCCGCTGAGTCCATCGACGACGTATTCGATACCGTAGGGAGGCGCCCAATTGCCGATGTTGTAGTGAATCGGACCCGATCGAACGACCTCGGCCATCAGACCAACCGACATCGCAAAGACGGCGCAAGCGACGGCGAGAGCCAGCAAATAAACGAGCTTGCGATTTCCAATCAGCACGCACAGCGGTGCTGCAATCAACGGTACCACGATCAGCAGGACCGGCAGGTTTTGAGCGATCACGGCAGCCGATCCATTTCCAAAATCTTCTCCTCATCGATCGTTCCGTAGTCTTCACGGATACGCACGATCAACGACAGCGCCAGTGCGGTCGTGGCGATACCGACCACAATCGCCGTCAGCATCAAAACACTCGGCAAGGGATTCGAGTAGATGATCCCATCGACTTCTCCCGACATCCTCGCTCCCGCTTCGATCACCTCTTCCACACTCTTGCCCGTTGCGTGAGCCACTTCGGCCGCGTGCGAGGCGGCGTGTCCGGCGGCTTCCCCGTCGGCATGTCCATCGTGAGCGTGGTTCTGCACGATCCGAGGAGGAACGATCGGCGCGGTGCCGCCGTGGATCTTCCCCATCGTGATGTACAACAGGAAGACCGAGGTTTGGAAGATGTTCAGGCCGATGATCGATTTCATCAAATTGCGTCGGGCAATGACCATATAGAACCCGGTCATCATCAAAAAGATGACAACCCAGTAGTTATACAATCCGACGACTTGTTCCATATTCACAGAACGTGTTTCCTTCCCGCAAACGTGTAGAAGATCATCGTCATCACCGCGGTCACCGTGATCCCTACACCAAGCTCCACAACAAAGATCCCCAAGTGTTGGCCATGCGGCAGGATGCCGGGCAACAGATGGTGATCGAGGACTTCATAGTCGAGGAACTTTCCGCCCAACAAGATGGTGGTGATCCCCGTCCCCGCGTAGATCAAGACGCCCAACGCCATCATCTTTTCAACGGCCCAAGCTGGAACGACACGCTGCACCGCTTGCAGTCCGAAGACCAAGCCGTACAGGATCAACGCTGCAGCCAAGATCACGCCGGCTTGGAAGCCGCCGCCGGGGCCAAAGTCGCCGTGGAATTGAACGTAGAAACCAAACAACAGGATGTAGGGAATCAGTAGTTTGGTGACGACTCGAATGATCGGAAACGCAATCATTGGGAGACAGCCTCCCGTTCGGGTTCGTCTTTCTCTTTTCGTAAGATCAGCAGCACCGCGATACCAGCGGTCAAAACAACCGTCGTTTCGCCAAGCGTATCGTAACCGCGATAGCTGGCCAAAACGGAGGTGATCACGTTCGGCAAGCCGTGCATGTCGACTTGCGATTTTTCGACAAACGATGGCCGCGGATGCAGGTGAATCGGATCGTTGGGATCGCCAAAATGAGGCATGTCCAGCGTGCCGTAGACCAACGCACAACCGGTGATCGTGACAACCGTCAACGGCACCAGGGCAGGCTTGCGACGGCCGGCGTCGCTGGGACCGACCAGGACCAATGTGCTGAGCATCAGGACGGTCGAGATCCCCGCGCCAACAGCAGCTTCGGTAAACGCGACGTCGGGCGCGTCGAGGATCAGCATCCAACTGGCGCTAAGAAAACTGTAGATCCCCGTGAACATGATCGCTGCCCACAGATCGCGGATCCGCGCGACAGTGACCGCGGTCGCGGCGAGCATTGCGAGAATGGTAAAGACGATCAGATTCATACTTCCGTTCCCGAGCTTCCATCGCGTGGTGGGGAATCCAACACAGGCTTCAACCCATGTGTGACGGCGGACCGCGCCAACGCGTGGCACGAACTGGGGCTGGTCACCAGTAAGAAGAACAAGATCATTATCAACTTCACGGCGGCGAGACTTAGCCCTACTTGGAAGACCAGTCCCAACAAGATCGCTCCGGCCCCCATCGTGTCGGTGATTCCAGCGCCATGCAGTCGCGAGAAGAATTCGGGCAAGCGGACGATCCCGATTCCACCGACGATCGAAAAAAAGCCACCGATCAACATCAGGGCCCAGCTGAGGATATCCAACGCGATCATAGCTCGGTCCCCTCGCGGCTGAAGCTGCCGTATTCGGTGAATCGCAGCAGGGCGACCATCCCGATGAAGTTCATCAGGCTGTAGAGGAGTGCGAGGTCGAGAAAATCACCGCGTTCGGTGGCGACATCGACAACGGAAATCAGCAGAACGGTTTTTGTTCCGACCATGTTCAGCGCCAGCACGCGGTCGAAAACGGTTGGGCCGAGCATCGCACGGATCAGAGCCAACGCCATCGTGATCAGGATCGCGATCGATGTTACCAGGAAGATGCCGGTCATGATCGTTACTTCTCCAATGCGCAAACGCGGCGATCCATTTCGCCGGAGAGGTCTTCGGCGGCCCCTTCAAACGACAAGGCATGGACCAGAATCGAATTGCCTTCGACGCGAACGGTCACCGTTCCGGGAGTCAGGGTGATCGAGTTGGCGAGAATAACGCGGCCCAACTCGGTCTTTTGATTCGCCGAAACGCGGATCATGCTCCGTTGCAGCGGCATTTTGGGTGACAGGATGATCCGTGTGACTTCCATGTTCGACTGAACGATCTCTTTGATCAGCCACGGCGCGTAGGAGGTGAACGGTCGCAGGCCCAGATGAGCCGGCGCCCCTTCCTCGTCGACGATCTTCATCCGTCGCGAGATCGCCACTGAAATCAAACACGACCCAACTCCCAAAGCGATCAGGAAGGGATCGTCAAAGTGCCCCGACCACAACAACCAGGTTGCGAACAAGGCGATGCTGAGAGTGATGATAAACAGGTATTTCACAGTATGCTCTACGCATTCACGAACGATAGGCAAGATGGAAGCACTATAACGATCGATCAAGTCGACTTGCAGGGGGGCAGTTAGCCATTTCATGCTCTCGCTCGCCCCGTTTTCACCGCCTCCCCGCCAATGGCAACCGGTCCCGCCCAACGCCGACGCGGCGGCATCGAGGTCGCCTCTATAGACGCAGCGATCGAACAGCCCCGATCTTCGGCAAAACCGATTGGACCATCGACCCTTTGCTAGCCGCAGTGGTTCGATTGCGATTGCTGTTGCAGCGGCTAGAGCTAGATTTCCGAGGCGATACCCTAAACGTCTCCCCCGCGCCGACTAAGGTTGCGGCAACCCAAACGCCAGTTTCACCAACGCCCAAACAACGTGACGAATTACCAAGGCCTGCCCGATTCGCTGAGTCTGATGCTGATGAGTATCAGTCTATTGGTGGCGTTTTGGATCAGCGGCCCGCGAGATTCGGGCGGCGGCGTTGCCGCGGCGGTCGATTCACTCTCCAAACGCCCCTGGATCAGCCTGCTGCTGGTGTTTGCCGTCTCGTTGTTGACGAATCTCGGACTGACGCTGATTCGGTATCCGTTGCCTCGAATTCACGACGAGTTCAGTTATCTGCTGGCCGCTGACACCTACGCCTCGGGGCGGCTGACCAATCCAACGCACCCGTATTGGAAACACTTCGAGACCTACCACGTCCTCTCGCAGCCCAGCTACATGTCCAAGTATCCGCCGGGGAACGGGATCTTCCTGGCGCTAGGGCAGGTGACTACTGGGCATCCGATCGTCGGCAGCTGGCTGGCGTTGGCTCTGGGAATCGCCGCCACCTATTGGGCGTTGCGCGGCTGGATCCATCGTCGCTGGGCTCTGATTGCCGGACTGTTGCTGGCGATTAACGTCCCGATGCTGATGGCTTGGGGACAGACCTACTGGGGCGGCGGAGTCCAACTGCTCGGCGGTTCGCTGTTGATCGGCGCCCTGCGGCGGATCGTCGACCGCGATCGCTGGCCACGCCCAGTCTGGCAATACGCGAGCCTGTTTGCATGCGGAGCGGTCATTTTGGCGAACAGCCGCCCGCTGGAAGGCTTTTTGCTGTGCGGCGTCGCAGCCGTTGTGTTGCTCCACTGGCTCTGGAAGTCCCCCGCCTCGGATCGCATCAACAATTTGGTTCAGTTAGCGCTGCCGAGCCTGTTGATCGGCGGCATCGGGATCGCGAGCCTAGCGATCAACAACGCGGCGGTCACTAGCCGGGCGACTCAGTTGCCCTATTCGGCTCACTCCAAACAATACACCGCCACGTCGATGGTGATATGGAACGCATTGCCGCCGGTTCCGAAATACAACCTTCCCGCGATGGAAGCCTTTTACCGCGACTGGTGCCGACAACGGCAGCTCGATGCGCAAACGTTCGCTGGCTATACCGCCTTGGTTTCCAGCAAGCTGCAGCACCTGAGTCACTTTTACACGTTCATGGGCGGTCTGTGCCTGTTGCCCGCGTTGGCCCTGGTCCGCCGCGACCGATGGTTGCTGTTTGCCGTCGCCGTTGTGCTGGGGCTGTTGGTGATCGAGTTTCAATTTGTCCATTCGCGGACCTTCCCGCACTACGTCGCTCCGGTCGCTTGTCTATTTTATGTCGCAATGTTTCAGTCGCTGCGGTGGCTGCACGCCGCCGGACACCGCAATCGGCTGGCCCGCATGGTCTTGCCGACGATCGTCTTCTACAGCCTGTTAGCCTTGATCGCTTATGGCGTCGGCAACGCGACGCGAATCGAATCGCCCAACCGATCCGAGATCGCCGAACTTCTGGAACAAGAGCCGGGCAAACATCTTGTGTTGGTGGAATATTCGCCCGATCACAACGTCCATCGCGAGTGGGTCTACAACCGCGCCGACATCGACAACGCTCCAATCGTCTGGGCCCATCGCCTGGGGCCCGAAGCCGACGCGCCGCTATTAAAACACTTCGCCGATCGCAACACCTGGCTCTGGCAAGCCGATCGCGGCGCCGAAGGTCTAACGCAGTTCGAGCCACCGGCCGACAAACGGTATCGAGCAATCTTCTCTCAGTGACTGCTACCTAAGTTTCACCCCAAACTCCTAAGCCCGGAGGGCGGAACACGAACTGCCGGTGGTGTGCACCACCGAAACCGCGGAGCACCAAACCAGCTTCAAAGGCCGGAGGCCGACAAATTCTCTGCCGGTGGTGTAAACCACCGGAACCGGGGAGCCGCAAGCATTTTTAAAGGCCGGAGGCCGACACACTACAACCTGCCATTGGTTTTGGTTGGGGAAAGCAAGGCCTTGTGCCGGCCTCCGGCCTCGTGTTTTCGGGGTTGCTTGCTACCGGTGGTTTACACCACCGGCAAAGAATATGCCAGCCTGCGGCCTCCACCACCGGCAGAGACTTTGCCGACCTTCGGCCTGACGGGCGATACCCCCTCTCAACCCGCATCATTCAACTTCTGAAGCTGCTGGTCCGAGAGGGTTGGCGGTTGGGGCGGGTAGAAGTTTTGGTAGTAGGCTGGAAAGCGGTAGTAGGCCAATTGTTGGTCGTACCAACGGGTCAGAACATCGTGCAGGACCGCCGCAATGACGGGGTGTTCGCCCGCCACGTCGGTCGATTCCTGCGGGTCGTTTTCCAAATCGAACAACTGGACCGAATGACGCTGGCGATCGATCACCAGCTTCCATCGGCCGGCCCACTGCACTGCATCGCCGAGAGCGGCGCCGCTGTTGACGTGATGAAAGATCAGTCGCTGCGACAAGGGCGTTCGCTGATCCGACAACAGATCGCTACCTTGCAAATTGGGATGCGCCGGCCAATCGAGCAGCCCCATCACGGTTGGCAACACGTCGATATGTTCCAACGGATAATCGTCGGTCGCCGGAGCGATGAGATTGGGAGCGTGGATCACCGTCGCCACGTGCAGCGCCGGTTCGACCGGCTCGCGGGCGTGCCCCACCGATCCGTTTTCGTGGAACGCTTCACCGTTTTCACCCAATACGACCAAGATCGTATCGTTCAAAACGCCTTGCTCTTGGAGATGCTCCACCAACCGGCCAAGCTCCTTGTCGCAGTTGTGGATCGCGTTGTAATAGGCGTTGCGAACCAGCGGCGTCTTCTCCGGCGGATGGTACATAAACGTCACGTCGCGATCCATCCGCGCCGGCTGAAACGGCTCCTCCGTCCCCGGCGGCAACTCATACGGAAAGTGCGAAGTCTGCAGGTTCATGCTAATGAAATAGGGCGTCTGGCTGGCGAGTTGATCATCGATCCATTGCAGCGTGCGGTCCATCGTTTGGTTGTCGTAAAGACTGCCCGCGTGGAACGCTCCCACCGCTCGTTCCAACGCAAACCCGGGATCGCGAGCTGATGTGTAGGTCTCCAGGTTGCTGCGAGCCGAATCGAAGAACAGATCCAACGAAGGAACCTGCAGGAATTGATCCATCCCGCCCCACGATTCGTTTTGGCTGGACATGATCGCTGTCGCGTAGCCCGCTTGCTTGAATAGATCGAAAGCCAACGTCTTCGGCCATGGATCGTCGCTGCGGTAATAATGGTGCCGCTGAGTCCGCAGCGGATAGAGCGACGAGACGATGCAGACGTCGGCATAATCGCTGTGCGTCGATTGCGCGTAGGCTCGATTCCAAGTGAGTCCTTCGGCCGCCAGGCGAGTCAGGTTGGGAGCGACCAGTTTGCCCTGGTGCCGCAATCCGACGACGTCCGATCGCAGCGATTCGATGGCGAGAAAGATCACCGATGGCCTCGCGCTGTTTTCTGGCACGGTCCACGATGCCTCGCGAGCGACCAACGATTTCGGATCGATCGACGCCTGGATCGGCTCATGAGCCAGCAGGTCGTAGCTGGATGAGGCGAGCGTGACCAACGGGTGCAAGCGGCTGCGAACCGATTCGATCCGCGTCGCCGATCGATGGGCGCTGAGATCGCTGGCGATGGGCGTCCAGATTCCCACGAGTACGATTCCAGCCAAAATCCAGCTGGCGCGAAGATCGCGCGGCGAGCGGTCGCGGGACAGCGACGGCGTGTGCCGCAACAACCAACAAAACGCCCAGATCACCGCCGGAGCGGCGAGGCTTGCCAGGACGATCGATCGCCGTTCGCCCGGGCCCATATGATCCCAAGTCGAGAGGAGCGGGTTGGCGACGAGAAACAGCAGCGTATCCAAAGTGGCGAAGCGACCGATTTGAGTGTTCAGCCCCCAGCTGCCGATGCTGATCGCAACGATCATCGCCAGAGTGCAACCGACGGCCACGCGGAACAGTCGGGCGGCGAGCAATCCGCCACGCTGCTGAATCCAGTCGGCAGCCCGCGCCAGTCCGTAGATCGCCCAAGCGATCGTGATCCACAGCCAAGCCATCATCGCGATGGTGAATTGCGCCAACGGCGAGCCTTCGGCCAGAATGCCGCTCGCGTTGGTGATCTGCAGCGTGAGATCGATTCCAAAACCGAGGGAGCAGAGCGCCGCGAGGATTCGCGTCGGGAAGACCGTATCGACGGCATACGCCAGTCCGCGAAGCAGTTTCCGTTTCATCATTGGTCTCAATTGGGTTTTCAAAAGTTCGGCGGCAAGTCGTGGGTAGGCACGTCCGGCCCCTTCGTTTAACCGTGTGCCCATCGGGCCGCGCGTTTACGTTGGGATAGTGCTTCGCCGCGCGGGGCGTTGCCCACGCGGTTAAACAACGCGTCCCTCCCCCTTCGTTTAACCGCGTGCCCAGCGGGCCGCGCGTCAAACCGCATCCCAAATCTAAAAGCGCGGCCCGCTGGGCACGCGGTTAAACTAACGAGCGTGTGCCGGTGGGTTTGTCGTTGGCGTTCGCGCGACAGGGAAACCTACAGCGCAGCACGTTGTTTTCTGGCAACATTCGATTGCATCCCCGTCCTGCGAGCCGCGACGGGCAGGTGAGTTGAACGGTTGCAGCGATTGTGCTGTTTGCATCATCGCGTCGCTTGGGGAAATCGATGCGGGCAAGCTGCATGCGTTGCGATTTCACATCATCGACGAAAACGATGTCGTAGAGTCGTGCAGCAATTTGCAGATTCCCTCGCGATCTTCGATCGCCTATTTACCGCACGATCCGATCATGAAAAACCCAATCCGCATGCTGATGCTGACGCTATCGTTGACGATCGTCTGCAGCCAGGCGATGGCGACCAACGTCATGTGTCCGGTGCTGCGCGATCGCGAAGCAACCGACGAATACGTGACGACCTATCAAGGGAAAACGGTTCGCTTTTGCTGCAATGAGTGCCGACAGGAGTTCGAGCAAAACGCGGAACTGTACGCCAGCGAAGTGCCTCAATTACAAAACCTTGCCTGGAGCGATCGGCTGCGTGATTTCTTCGACACCAACACCCGATACGTCGCGATCGGTTTACTGCTAACGCTACTGATCGGATTGCGAGCCTACGGCTACCAGTCAACGAATCGAATCGGCGACGATCCGCCCACCGAAGCGGCGATCGACGTCGATGAACAATTTGCTCAACCAGCGTCCCTTCCAGCCGAACGCTTGCCACTGCGGCAGCGGTTGCTGACCGGCAAGGTCTCACCAGTGATCCCGTTGGTGATCTTGTGCGGATATTTGGGATACGAGATCTGGTCGCTGCGCGATCACATCGCGTCGACCGCCCTCGCCGAAGAGATCCACTTTGCAACCTTCTACGATTTCGGAACACCTCCGGTCCCCGAGCGGCCTGCCGATCTCGAGAATCGTTTGTCGGGATCGTATTATCGCGGCAACGACGAGCGCAGCCCGCGGTTGTTCAACGAAGGGAACTACCGCACCGCAACCTTTCATATCCAATTAGTCGACGCGCAAGGGACGCCACTGGTTGCCGGGGACGACATTTCCGATCGCGAGGTCTTCCTGAACCTCGACATCGATCGGCCACCGTTCACTCCTGATTTCCTCTATCTGCCACGGGTGATGGAGACGATGTTCTTGACCCGCAAGAGCGAGATCTTTTTGGGACGCGACAGTCCGGTCGAAGATGCGGTCATGTTGGAAACAGTCGAGCCGATGCAGCGTTGGAACGCACGTTTTTCGCTGGGCAAGATCTCCTGCTGCAGCAAAGAACTGCGCGGCGTCGTCTACGTCAGCGAACAACGGTTCTACAAGCCGCACTGGTGGTCCAGCAGCGAACAGGTCGGCGGCGCACGGATGCATTACGGCATTCGGTACGATCTGGCGACCGAAGTCGGACGACTGACCGAGGCGTCGGACATGTACATGGGAGCGCTCTATCGGACGCGGAAGTTTCCCAAATGGAAGGTCCCGATGACCGAGTGGTTCTCGCACCAACCGATCCCCGAACTGCCCGGCCCCAACGTCGAAGATAAAGCGCTGCTGGGAATCGACGACCACGAAGCCGATCGCGGCGTGATCGCCGAAACGCTATAAGCGGCCGCCCGAAGGCACGGCTTCTCTAGCAGCTTGCTGAGGTAGCCCACTTCAACAACAATGCAATCCACCCGCCGGGCTTCGCCAGGCGGGTGAAGTGCATGTTGCCAACGCGAGACTTCACCCTCCCACAAACGAAGTTTGGCAGGGGAGGGTCGAACCAGCGAAGCGAGGTTCGGGGAGGGGAGTCCACAAGGCAATTCCGCATCGATCGAAACAGCGTAAGGCCCTCCCCGAAAAACTTGCTAAACGCTCGTTTTCCGACCCTCCCGGCTTCGCCAGGCGGGTGAAGTGCTCGCGGCGTGAAATGCTCGCGGGGAAGAAGGCGTTTGGGAGAAGCTCAGGATTTTTCGCCCAAGGCGTCGACGGGGCGGTCTTCGGGATAGATCGACAGCCCGCCGGAAGCTCGCAATTCGATGAGGTACGACTTGCCAGCTTCGGTCTTCACCGAGACTGCTTCGCCATGGGCGGCGCGGATCCCTTTTTCGGCCGCCAGTTTGCGATCGTTGGCGAACTCCCAAAATTTCGACCAGATCTCCTGCTCGAATTCGTTGGGTTCTCCGCCTCGCAGATAGGCCTGCGGCATCGACCCAACCTCATCGATCACAAACCCATCGCTGGGCGTTTGGTGTTCGCCAAAGACGCGGCGGAAGAGGGTCAGCGACGTACCGCGGGCGATGTCGGCCGATTCGACAAACTTGTCCTCGAACTTCACCACCCAGTTATCGATGTAGACGACATCGCCATCGATCGTGAAGACCTTTGGTTTGCCGATCGGGTTCCCCTCGGGAGAGAGTTCGGTGAAACGGACTGTCGTCGAGACCATCTCCGACGCCAGCTGCGGTTGCTGGCTGAGCACTTCCAATCGCGCCAGACGCTGGTCGACCTTCAACAACTGAAGCGCCGTTTCCATCCGCGTGATCGTCTTGGCTTGTTCCGCGATCTCGACGCCGGCGTTTTCGAGTTCGACCTGAGCCGTTGCAAGTGCCGATTCGGTCTCGGCCAGCTTGCGTCGCTCGGCGTCGAACATATCGTAGGTCACGTATCCGGCGCTTCCCAGGATGCCCGCGACGCAGACCATCAGGAACGTGCGGACCGTGGTGTTGATCGTGTGTATCGTTTCTCCGACACGTCCCATCGTGAGGACTCCTGAGTTGAAAACATGGCATCGCGCCGCGAGGCGATAGCAATGCGAGAATTTCGTTTCGAATTCAACCGCCTCGACTTGCATTCAATCGGCTGGTCGCATTGATTTGCAACAAGCTGTTTCTCCTTGAATAGCAATGAGTTACGGAGATTTCTTGTCAATTCCTGAAGGATACACGGATTTCACGATGCCGACTATCCAGTTTTTGCAACTGATTTCCTGGGTGCGGGTGAGTTGAACTCCAACCTCGTCATCCTTCTCGACCGGCAAATGCTAGCTGCGGGGGCGGATGCGCTACAGGATGCCGTCCCCCCATGATCTTTACGATTATGGGCCGTTGTATCACGCGGTGAATGCTTTGACGGTGAGCATCTCGGATAGGGCGGGAAATAGAGAGCTCAAAAAAGCGAGTCGACTATTTCAGTTCCACCTTGAAACGGTTGATCGTTCCATTGAACGCAAACGGTCGTTTGTCGTAGTAGTTCAGCGATACGGTCGAACCGAGATCCGTGCCGACGTCGAAGGTTTCACTCGCCGAGAATGCGGCGGGGACCGTACGAGCGAGTTCGACTTGCCCGACTTGCTTCCCGTCGACGATCAGGGTCGCCGTGCCACTTTTGCCCGGCCCCGCGATCGTCGTCTCAATCTCGATTTGATGTTTACCAGCATCCAGCGGCTGGCGGCTGCGAGCTTCATACTGTTCGATGATGAACAGGTTGTACAGGTAAACAAGATGTCCATCCTCTAGGTACACCGTCACTCCGCCGCCAGCGCCGCCGAGTGCATAAAGCACGCCGTTGGCTTTCTCGGGAACTTCGAGATCAATCGTGATCTTATTGCTTTGGCGGCCGATACCCGGCGCAGCGAACTCCGGCATTCGCTTCGTGTTGGCGGTAAAGTTCCAACTTTTGTAAGCGGTCTTCACGCGGTCTTCAGGGTGCAGCCGCAGCCATAGTCCTGCTCCAATTGGAAAGTCGTTGTTGTCTTCTGCCAGCGCCAGAAACTGTTTCTTCAGTTCTTCGAGCTTCTGAGGTTGGTCCGCCGCTAGGTTGTTGGCTTCTGAAAAATCTTCGCTGATGTTGTAGAGCTCCCATTCATCCGAAGCAGAATCCCACTTCGCAACGCGAGGAACCGATGCCGGTGTGTTCCACGGAATGAACGGGCCAAACGCACAGGCAACCCAGCCGTCCTTGTAGATCGCGCGGCTGCCGTTGTTGTCAAAGAACTGGACGTCCTTTTTGGTTTGTGCATCGCCGTCAGTAAAAGTGTAAGCGAGACTCGTGCCGTCGATCTCGATCTGGTCCAGACCATTGACGGTCCGCGGCGGAGTGATCCCCAGTATTTCGTAGATCGTCGGTGCGATGTCGACGACGTGATGAAACTGGTCGCGGATCGTTGTGTCGGGTTTGATCCCCTTTGGCCACGAGACAACCATTGGATTCCGAGTGCCGCCGAAATGTGAGGCGACCAACTTGGTGGCTTTGAATGGAGTACTGCCGGCCCAAGCCCATCCCGAATGATACATGTTGTCCGTCTTGGGCGAGCCCAACGCATCGAGTCCGCCGATCTTGTCGAGTGCAGCAATTTGTTGTTCGACGGTGTTGGGAATATTGTTCTGCGCAAGCAACTCACTGATCGAACCTTCCTGTCCTTCGGCGCTCGATCCATTATCGCCCCAGATGTAGAAGATCAACGTGTTATCGCGCAGCCCACGTTCCTCCAGTCCGGCAACCAATCGGCCGACCTGCGCGTCGGTGTGTTCGGCGAAGCCAGCGAAGATCTCCATCCCACGACGTTGAAATGCGAGCTGGTCTTCGGGGATGTCTTCCCACGCGGTCATCGTGGGGTCGCGCGGCGTGAGTTTCGTTCCTGGAGGAATGATCCCCATTTCGAGTTGTCGTTGGTGAACGCGCTCGCGGTAGGCATCCCAACCGTCGTTGAACTTGCCTTTGTATTTGTCGGCCCACTCGGGAAAGATATGGTGTGGACCATGGACTCCGCCGGATGCCCAATACATCAAAAAGGGTTTGTCGGGAGCAAACGCCTGTTGATCATCGAGCCACGCGAGCGCCTTGTCGGTCAAATCTTCGGTGAGGTGATAGCCTTCATCTTCCGGCGGTTCGACGGCGTCGTAGTTTTCGACCAGTCGCGGTTCCCACTGCGATGTTTCGCCGGCCAGGAAGCCATAAAAGTATTCGAAGCCGTAACCGTTGGGCCAGCGATCCTTCGGGCCGATCGAAGTCGTTTCTGTCGCCGGGGTGTTATGCCATTTCCCAAACGCGGAGGTGTGATATCCATACTGTTTCAGCACCTCGGCAAATGTAGCGGCCGTCTTGGGGATAACACCTGTGTAACCGTCGAAGGCAACCGCCCGTTCGGCGATCGTCCCCGAAGATACACGCGTGTGGTTCCGCCCCGTCAACAACGCAGCTCGAGTAGGCGAACAGATCGATGTTGTGTGAAAGGCGTTGTATCGCAGTCCTTCGTTCGCAAGCTTGGTCAACGTCGGCGTGTGGACCTCCCCACCAAAAGTCTCCGAGATTCCAAAGCCCACATCGTCGACAAGCACAACTAAGATATTCGGCGAATCCTTGGGCAATCGTTGCGCAGGCTCGGGCCATTTCATCTGCGAATCTTGCAACCGAGGTTTCGTGACGCTCTTCATTTCCTGCGGAGGAAACGGAAGAACCGATCCGTCATCGGGAGGAGATTGCGAGAGGAGTTGGTTCGGTTGGATCGCTGCGAGCAAGCTCAGGAAACCGGCACAGAATAGAGTTCTTATCATTACGTTTTCCCGAAGCTCTTGAATCGTATTAACAACAGGTAAGGAACTCGCCGCCGACGTCAGGGTGTGAGGCAGAGGCGAGCGAGGAATCGCGGATCGCGCTGCGGCGAATTACAGCCCGACGTCTTTGGGTGGATACTTTTTGAAGGTCGCAGCATGTTGCTTAAGCTTCCCAAGGACCGTTGCCAGGAATGCATTTCGGCGGTGGCCGACTGGCATCTGTTCCTTCGGGTCGATGTAGAGGTTGAACAGCCACGGTGCTAGTCCAACATCCTGTATGGTCGCGTAGTCGATATGCATGTGCGTCGATTCGGGAAGTGCAACCTTAAGGTGTACTTTATATTCCCGCATCCGGCAGGCCATCAGTTCCGTGCCCCACCAAAAGTAGACGGCTTCACGTTGGGAATGACCTTCGTCGTGAAGCAGGAACGAAGTTTGATCGATGAAGTCGTAATACCGATCGGTTGGCAAGGTGTCGTGTTTGACACCACCGACGTTAAGGGCGACGCCGAAGAGATCCATCAGGTCGAACAGGTCATCGCTTTCGCGGCCCGGTTCGATCATTCCTTTCCAGTAGGCGATGCCGGGAACCCGGACACCTCCTTCAAACGTGGTCCCCTTCGCGCCACGAAACGGCGTGTAGCCCGCGTCGGGCCATCCATCCATCTGCGGGCCGTTGTCGCTGGTGAAGAAGACGAACGTGTTCTCCAGCACGCCCGCCTCGTCTAAGGCTTTGATGATTTCACCGACGTGCAGATCGACTTCCGCAACGGCTTCCTTGTAGAAGTACTTCGCGGCGCTCAGAGACCCGAGATCTGGGTTGGGAAAGTTGTCGCAGTGAACCTTCATGAAACAATGTTCGATGAAGAAGGGCTTGTCCCCTTTGGCCAACTCTTTGATCTTCTCAATCGTGAAATCTGCCAGGACCTTTTCGGCTCGCCCCATGTCTTCGAGCGATTGCACCTGTGCAAGCTTCTCGGTGCGGCCCCCCTTGAAACCGTGGGTGAGGTGATTGTCAGGCGCGATCGCCTCGAAGGCCCGCATTCGTTCCGGATCGTTGACGAGATCGGGGAACCGGCGGGAATCGAACCGTTGGGAGATCTCCTTCTGCGCCGGGTAGTAGCCGTAATATTCATCGAATCCGATATCGTGCGGCCGCATTCCCTCGGGTTCTCCCACATGCCATTTACCGGTGAGCATCGTGAAATAGCCGGCGTCGCTGAGCAACCTTGCCAAGCTCACTTCGTCCGCCCAAGGATTCTTGGTGAGTTTGTCGCCCGCTAGGATCGGCCGCGTCAATCCGGTTCGGTGAGGGAGTCGCCCTGTCAGAATCGCCGAACGCGTTGGCGTGCATGTCTGTTGCGAATAACAACTGGTCAGCTTCAGCCCTTCCCTCGCCAAGCGATCGATATTCGGAGTCGCTGCACCGACCGCGGCACCGCCGCCATAACATCCCGGGTCGCCGTATCCCATGTCATCGACGACCAACCAAAGAATATTCGGCTTTCGGCCTGTCTCCATCTTCAGCTTCGCAAGCTTCGTCGCAACAACGTCGTCCTGATCCGAACGTGGTATCGCCGGTTCGAAGTTGTCCGCGGTTCGCAAGGTGCGATCCAGATTGGGCTTTTGACCGAGTCCGACTGAAACCGGTCCCAACAATATCAATCCCAGCAACGTCGAAGTGGCGATCGGGTAAACAGTTCTCACGTGTTGGCTCTCAGGTTGGCGGATGCGGTCGAGATATGCTCGCGGATTTGAAAAGTTGCGATTGCCGATGACCGCTGTTCGACAACGAGGAATGAGCCGGCATGAGTTACCGATCTCATGGAACGAAGGTACAAACCGTGAACGATTCGCAGGGCTTGTTGGATCGATGTATCGCTGGAACGATTGCTTTATATCTTTCCAGAACCTGATTTACTACTTCTAGCCAAACACATTTGCTGCCGATGCGTCCGGTCGACAAAGTGATTCCGGCAAAGACATGCCATCCGAGGCAAATTCTAACTGTCACAGTGCCGAATCCCGCGGGATTGAATTTCTGTTTAATTTCGCAAAGTTTTCCCTAAGTCGTTTCGCCAACGATGTTTGCGACGGCACTTCCAACCGTTTGCTGTCTGAAATCGCAAAGTGGACGCACCGCGATCTCCTATAATCGGGATAAGCGGGAAACTTCCGATCGGTGCGTCGATTGCGCCCCTCGGTTTTGTCGACCGCCTGTCGGATGACGGGCGACTGCGAACTGCTTCGCATTCTCCGGCAACCGACGTCCTGCCGCCGTGAATCTAGTCTTTGCCCGCCGCAAGTAATCCAAACGACGAATTTTCGCGGGTGGGACTTCAAGCTTTTGCGCATTTGGGAGATTGCACATGGCCACCACAAACCGAACGGACATCGTTCAGCTTTATTCCGAGAGCTATTCGCAACACAAACAAGTCCGACTCTCTTTAAAGGAATATCTCGAAGCCGCCGGGAGCGATCCAAGCCTCTACGCATCCGCGTCGGAGCGGATGGTCAAGGCGATCGGCGAGCCCGAACTGATCGATACGTCCAACGACCCACGGCTGGGCCGGATCTTTATGAACCGGACCATCAAGTCTTATCCCACGTTCAAGAGCTTCTACGGATTGGAAGAGACGATCGAGCGGATCGTCGGTTTCTTCCGCCACGCCGCCCAAGGCCTAGAGGAGCGTAAGCAGATCCTTTATCTGTTAGGCCCCGTCGGTGGCGGCAAAAGTTCTTTGGCCGAAACGCTGAAACGGTTGATGGAAAAGCAACCTGTTTATGTGCTGTGCGCCGGCGACGAGATCAGCCCGATCTACGAGAGCCCGCTGGTTCTGTTCGATCCCGTCACGATGGGATCGGTGCTGGAAGAGGAATACGGCATCCCACGCCGCCGCTTGGCGGGTTACATGTCCCCCTGGGCGATCAAGCGGCTGGATGAATACGGCGGCGACATCTCCAAGTTTTCCGTCGTCCGCGTGACGCCGTCGGAGCAGCGTGGCTGCTGCGTGGCCAAGACTGAACCGGGCGATGAGAACAACCAGGATATCTCATCGCTTGTCGGTAAGGTCGACATTCGCAAGTTGGAATACTTTGGCCAGGACGACGCCGACGCCTACTCCTACACCGGCGGCCTTAACCGCACGACGCAGGGGCTGTTGGAATTTGTCGAGATGTTCAAAGCGCCGCTGAAGATGCTGCATCCGCTGCTGACCGCGACTCAGGACGGGACTTACGTCGGCACCGAAAACGTCGGCGCGATGCCTTACCAAGGGATCATCGTCGCCCACTCGAACGAGTCCGAGTGGGAGACGTTTAAAGCGAACCGCAGCAACGAAGCTTTCCTTGACCGGATCTGCGTCGTCAAGGTTCCGTATTGCTTGCGAGTGACCGAAGAGACGCAGATCTATCGCAAATTGATCCAGAACTCGCAGCTGGGGAACGCTCCGTGCGCTCCCGATACGCTGGAGTTGATGTCGCAGTTTTCGGTCCTGACGCGTTTGAAGGAGCACGAAAATTCGAGCCTGCACGCCAAGCTGCATGTCTACGACGGCGAGTCATTAAAAGATACCGACCCGCAGGCGCGGACGGTCCAGGAATACCGCGACGCCGCGGGCGTGACCGAGGGGATGGACGGGATCTCGACCCGCTTCGCCTACAAAATCCTCTCGGAGACTTTCAATTTTGACAACGAAGAGGTGGCTGCCGACCCAGTCCACCTGATGTACGTGCTGGAACAGTCGATCCGCCGCGAGCAGTTGCCCGAGGAGACCGAACAGCGGTACTTGGAGTTTGTCAAAGAGGAATTGGGAACGCGGTACGCCGAGTTCATCGGCAACGAGATTCGCAAAGCCTATCTCGAGTCGTACCACAGTTACGGCCAGAATCTGTTCGACCGCTACATCTCGTACGCCGACGCCTGGATCGACGACCAGGACTACAAGGATCCCGACACCGGCCAGTTGATGGACCGCGATGTCTTGAACGAGGAACTGGAGAAGATCGAACATCCCGCGGGGATCGGCAACGCCAAGGACTTCCGTTACGAAGTCGTCAAGTTTGCGCTGCGGGCTCGCGCCAAGAACAACGGGCGGAATCCCGATTGGACTTCGTACGAAAAGATTCGCGAGGTGATCGAGAAGCGGATGTTCAGCCAGATCGAAGAGCTGTTGCCAGTGATCAGCTTTGGCGCCAAAAAGGACAGCCAAGCTCAGCAGAAGCACAGCGAATTTGTCGACCGCATGACGCAGCGTGGCTACACCCCACGCCAAGTCCGCCGCTTGGTCGATTGGTACATGCGGGTCAGTAAATCGAGCTGACCCGTGGGTCGTCGTTCCGTGATCTGTGCCGCCTTCATTAGTTCGCAGGGAGATTATCGCGATGCACGTAGTCGATCGTCGTCAAAATCCAAAAGCGAAAAGCCTTGGCAATCGCCAACGTTTTCTGCGGCGGGTGAAGTCGCACATGCGGAAGGCATTTGCCGAATCGATTCGGCAGCGGAAGATCGCCGACCTCGAAGGAGGGCAAGAGGTTTCGATCAGCTCCAAAGATCTGCACGAACCGACGTTCCACCACGATCCCAAAGTCGGGCATCGCGATTACGTGCTTCCCGGCAACCACGACTATCGCCCCGGCGACGAGATCGAAAAACCGAGCGGTGGTTCGGGCAGCGGATCGGGGGGCAGTGCCGATGGCGACGGAGAGGACAGTTTTGTCTTCGCCCTGACTCGCGAGGAGTTTCTGGATCTGTTCTTCGAAGATCTGGAGCTGCCCAACCTCGCCAAGCGGAAACTGAAGTCGATGGCTTCTCCATCATGGGTCCGCGCCGGGTATTCGACCGATGGTTCGCCGCAGCGGCTGAATAAGCGCGAGACGATGCGCCGCAGTCTGGCTCGCCGGATCGCCTTGGGCCGGCCAAAGCTTGCTGAAGTCGAAGCGTTGCAGGCCGAATTGCAGCAGGCGGAGACCGCGGGAGACGCCGACGAGATCGCCCGACTGCGGAAGCTGATCGACGCGCAGCAGACTCGGATGCGAGCGGTTCCCTATCTGGAGACGGTCGACCTGCGTTACAGCCGCATCCAACGGGTCCCCAAACCGACGACACAGGCTGTGATGTTCTGTTTGATGGACACGTCGGCGTCGATGACCGAACAGCTGAAGGACATGGCGAAGCGGTTCTATATGTTGCTGCATCTGTTTCTGAAGCGGCACTACAAAGCGGTCGAACTCGTCTTCATCCGCCACACCTACACGGCTCAAGAAGTCGATGAGCAGACGTTTTTCCATGGCCGCGAGACGGGCGGCACCGTCGTTTCGTCGGCTCTCGAAGAGATGTTGAAGATCGTCAAACAGCGGTATCCGGTCGAGGACTGGAACATCTACGCCGCCCAAGCTTCCGACGGGCACAACTTCGATCACGACATGCCGCAGACGCTGCGTCTGTTGGAACAAGAGATCCTGCCGATCTGCCAATATTACGCTTACATCGAAGTCAACGACGACCAATGGCCG
Organism: Rosistilla oblonga; assembly: GCF_007751715.1. Lineage (NCBI taxonomy): Bacteria > Pseudomonadati > Planctomycetota > Planctomycetia > Pirellulales > Pirellulaceae > Rosistilla > Rosistilla oblonga. Next base: position 2,645,356 of record NZ_CP036292.1, read on the forward strand.
GGGGATAGCGTCCTGTGGCACGGCTACTTTCCTTTGGTCGATCGTCACGACAACTTCGCTCAAGCGGAGGTTGCCACGGCCAGCGAGATATTCCCCGTCTTTCGCGATCTGTTCGACAGCAGGCAACGTTCGGGCTCAAGCACCAAACCGCGGGTGGATCGATGAACAAACGGCACGGCAAGCTTTTATACAGCGGGTCGCAGTGGGACTTCCGTCTGCTGCACCGCGTCTACGATGCTGTCGAAGAGATCGCCTTGGGCGAACTGGGGCTGGACGTCTATCGCAACCAGATCGAAGTCATCACGTCCGAACAGATGCTGGACGCTTACGCGGCGATCGGGATGCCGCTGCTGTACCGCCACTGGTCGTTTGGCAAGCGTTTCGCCCGCGAGGAATTGCTGTACCGCAAGGGAGCCCAATCGCTGGCGTATGAATTGGTGATTAATTCGCAGCCCTGCGTCTCGTACGTGATGGAAGAGAACACGATGACGATGCAGACGCTGGTGATCGCTCACGCAGCGTTTGGCCACAATCATTTCTTTAAAAACAACCACCTGTTCCGTCAGTGGACGCGAGCCGATCGCGTGCTGGATGAACTCGCGTATGCAAAGAGCTACATTGCCGATTGCGAGCAGCGGTATGGATTTGCAGAAGTCGAATCGCTGTTGGATTCCGCTCACGCGCTGATGTCCCACGGCGTCAACCGCTACGCCACGCGGCGTCGTTCGCCGCGCGAACAGCAAGCGCGCAGCGAAGCCCGCCGCCAGCATCTCGAATCGACTTACAACGACTTGTGGCGGACCGTCCCGACCGAATCGAGCGACGCAAATGAAGTGCGGTCCATCGAACAAGATGAAAACGACATCGAAGCGGCAGCGTTGGAGCTTCCCGAGGAAAATCTGTTGACCTTCCTCGCCAACCACGCACCAAAATTGAAGGACTGGCAGCGGGAGGTGCTGCGGATCGTTCGCACGCTGGCTCAATATTTCTACCCGCAGCGACAGACCAAGATGATGAACGAAGGTTGTGCGACCTTTGTGCACTATGAAATCATGAACCGCTTGAACCATCGCGGTCAGATCGACGAGGGATCGATGCTGGAATTCCTGCACATGCATTCGGCGGTCGTCGCCCAACCGAATTTCGATTCCCGCGGCTTCGGCGGAATCAATCCCTACGCGTTGGGTTATGCCATGGTCCGCGATATCGCCAGGATCTGCGACGACCCCGACGACGAAGACCGCCAATGGTTCCCCGAGATCGCCGGGAAGGGGCGTTCGCTGGAAACGATCCGCGACGCTTGGGAACACTATCGCGACGAGAGCTTTATCCTGCAGTACTTGAGCCCGCGGTTGATCCGCGAGATGCGGTTGTTCAAAGTCAGCGACGACGCCGACGACGAACATATGACGGTCACCGCGATCCACGACGAATCGGGATACCGCGAGGTCCGTCGCCAATTAGCCGCCCAATACGACATCTCCAAGCAGGAACCCGATATCCAGATCAGCGACGCCAACCTGAAAGGGAACCGACGATTGGTCCTGACCCACCGCGTGCGCGATGGCAAGCTGTTGGAGAAATCCGAAGCCAATCGGATCTTGCGGCATCTGGCAAAACTGTGGGGCTACCGCGTCCGGATGGTCGAAGTCGACGCCGAGACTAAACGTCCACTCAGCGAATACGACGCCGTCTCGATGCCGTAAAGAAGCAGCTAGCATCGAGTGCTTTCGTTTATTCAACGAAGCGTAGTGGACGAGGTTACGAGTCCCAGCGATTTGGTCTGATGCAAAAGGACTCGTAACCTCGTCCACTACGTCCCGCCGATTCTATTCTTGCGGTTCGTCGCGGACGTTGAATTCCAACTTCCAGCGGCCGTCGCCATGAACCGCCACGCACCACAGTTCCAGAACGCCCAGTTCGGTGATGTTGGCATGGAATTTAACCGGCACGTGCGATTCGGTCGCTCCATCGGCCAGCGTTAACGTCGCTTCCATCGGATCGGTTTCGGTTAGTTCTGTGTCATCCCACCAATCCAATTGTTCGCCCGGCGTGTCGTCGGTGCGGACATTCGAACTGAAGAACCGGAACCGAGCCGGTTTGCCGACAACCAGACCGATCTCGCCCGAAGGGACGTCGGTCTCGGTACCCTCTTCCATTCCAAAGGGAACCACGCAGAGCGCCTTCAGCGGACGTGGGGCTCCTGGAATCGCCAGCCCCGCGGTTTCGATGCCGACGTAATATGAACGGGCCGTGCCGCCGCGAATCCGCAGACCGCCACGCTGTTTGTTCAGCCCGTAGTAACAGGCGCCGCGAGCGACGGCGTGGTCGAGGTCGTGAACGCCCTGCAGCGGTTGGACCTTCGAATCGCCCGCGTCGGCGGACCAGCTGTTGACGATCTCCAGCATCCGATTGCGGAATCCATCGGCTTTGAAGACGCCGCCGTTGAACAACACAAAATCGGGAAGCGACACGCTGTCGCTCTCCGCCGCGGCGCAGTGATTGGAGACAAACGAGGCCAAGTGCCGCGTGATGCCCGGATCGGATTCGAAGGGCAGTCCGATCTCTTGGAAGCCCGACGCGGCTTGCCGCTGCGGGACAGCATCTAATCCACACTTGGGAAGGAAGCCATCGACCAACAGCTGCGATATCGATTCGCGATCGACTTCGACACTCACCGTGCCGCCGATCAATTTGCTGCCGCGGCCAAGAACCGAGATCGTCTGTTTTTCGGAACCCTCGGGAGCCAGCAACGCCTCTTTCGCCGCGCGGCACGAATGCCACAGCGAGACCGATTGCCAAGGGTTTAGTTTCGTCTTCTTCTTGGCGAATTCCCCGGCCACGACATGGGCCATCGTCAGATCCATGTTGTCGCCACCGACCAACAGATGATCGCCAACCGCTTCGCGTCGCAGCGTCAGATCGCCTCCGTCCTCGTCGACGGTGATCAGCGTCAGGTCGGTCGTACCGCCACCAACGTCGCAGACCAGCACGCGTTGGCCGACGGTCAACATCTTTCGCCACTGGTCGCCAACGACCGACAGCCAAGCATAAAACGCGGCTTGCGGTTCTTCCAGCAAAACAAAGTTGGCTGGCAGTCCGGCCGCGATCGCAGCTTCGCGGGTCAATTCGCGAGCGACAGGATCAAACGATGCCGGAACCGTTAAGACGACTTGTTGTTGTTCGATCGGTGCGTCGGGGAACCGCTGCTGCCACGCCTGTACTAAATGCTGCAGGTACCGCTGCGAAGCGGTTACCGGCGAGATCTTCTCGACATCCTCGGGAGCTTGCCAAGGGAGGATCGGTTGGCGGCGATCGACACCGGTGTGGCAGAGCCACGATTTTGCAGCCCCCACGGTTCGGTCGGGAGCTTCGCCACCACGATCCCGGGCAAACTGACCGACAGCGTACGATTGATCCTTGCCCCAGGGAGCGTCCATGCCACCGGCGGATCGCTCTGCTGCATTGGCCAGATAGACAAACGACGGCAGGCTGTCGCGTTCTTCGACGGTTCCGGCGGCGACCAATTGCGGAATCGGCAGCAACTGGATCTCTGCCGCTTCCGAACTGCCCGCATTCGATTCGGGCTGAACCGGCGTGTAAGCCAGGACGCTGTTGGTCGTCCCGAGGTCGATACCGATGATGTATTTGGCTGTCATGCGATTTCCAATTCGATCGGTGCGATCACGCGATCCGATTCGGGGCTGCCCGACCAGCGAGGAAGCTCGCACTTCGCGGCCTTCCAGCCGTGATGGGCGATCGTTCCGCTGAAGGGAGCGGCTCCGTGGACGTTGCCGGTCAAACGGATCTGTCCCGGATCGACTTCCGCTGGCGTCTGCATCGAATCCCCTTCTTCGGAATCGGTCAGCGGAGCGATCGCAAACATGCGGTCGAGCACTTTTTTCGTGTCGCGAAGGACGTCGCGAGCTGCCGCACCGACCTGTTCGTCGCTGTAAGCGTCCAGCGATTCTTGGACGAGGTCGACAAAGCGGGCTTCGCGCTGCAGCGCCGCCAACAAACCGATCGCATCGCTGCGCGTCGGTTTAGGTGGCGCAGGGGCTTGGGCTTTGGCCGGAGCTTCCGCTGGAGTCGATTGGGCCGCCGCCGGCGTCGGTTGATCGGCAGCCTCGCCGCTGGTCAGCCGTTGATACGCCGCCGCAGCTTCGCGGTTAGACAGGATCTTAAAGAACGCCTGGATGGCTAAACCGATGCTCACGGCAATACGTCTCCAATAAACCGACGGGGAGAATTCGTGGTCAGATTTCTATCAGCCGCCACGCGCGCGGTCCCCGACCGCGAACCGCACGCTAGCGTCGAACGAATGTAGCTTACGCTTCGTCCAAGATATCGACAGCCTTAAACGCTTTGCCTTCGAGCATTTCCAAGCTAGCACCGCCACCGGTGCTCACGTGGCTGACCTTGTCGGCCAGACCGAACTGCTCGATCGCCGCAGCGCTATCGCCACCGCCGATGATCGTCGTGCCGGGGCAATCGGCAACAGCTTGAGCAACGACGCGGGTACCGGCGTCGAACGGAGGCATTTCGAAGACGCCCATCGGCCCGTTCCAAACCACGGTCTTGGCCGACTTGATGATCTCGGCGTACATCACAGCGGTCTTCGGTCCGACATCAAAGCCTTCCCAGCCGTCGGGGATCTGCCCCGCATCGACAACTTGTTTGTTGCAGTCGCCCGAAAAAGCGTCGCCGCAGTGGGTGTCGACGGGAAGGACCAATTTGTCGCCACCCTTTTCGATCAACTCGCGAGCCAAATCGACTTTGTCCTTTTCGACAAGGCTGCCGCCGACTGCGCCGCCGCGAGCCAACGAGAAGGTGTAGGCCATCGCACCACCGATCAAGATCTTGTCGCAGACCGACAACAGGTTGTTGATCACGTTGATCTTGTCGCTAACCTTGGCTCCACCCAGGATCGCCACAAACGGACGCTCGGGGCTGCTGATCGCATCGGCCAGGTATTGGATCTCTTTGGCGACCAGGTTGCCGACAACCTTGGGGCCGTCGATCTTTTGAGCGACTGCGTACATCGAAGCGTCGGTGCGGTGGCAGGTGCCAAAGGCATTGTTGCAGTAGATGTCAGCCATCGCCGCGATCTGGCCGGCGAAGGTTTCGTCACCCTTCTTTTCGCCTGGATTGAAACGCAGGTTCTCCAACAGAACGACGTCGCCATCCCCCATCGCAGCCACTTTGGCTTTGGCATCTTCGCCGACGGTGTCGGTAGCAAAAGCAACGGGTTTGCCCAGCAGTTCGCTCAACCGCGCCGCGGCGGGAGCCAAGCTGTATTTGCTGTCGCTGGCATCGCCACTGGGACGGCCCAAGTGGCTGCCGAGGATCACGCGGCCGCCACGATTGACGATCGATTGGATCGACGGCAACGCCATCCGGATCCGGCGGTCGTCGGTGATCTTCAGCGAATCGTCCAACGGCACGTTGAAGTCAACTCGCATAAAGACTCGTTTTCCCGCCACATCGATATCTTCGATACTTTTCTTGGCCATTGTTCGTTCTCGTGAATTGGTTCTTGTGGAAGCAGTGGGATCGTCGCCGACACTCGCTTGAAAAATGCTATCTCAACGGACTGATTATCTTGATCTTGGGCCACCTGTCGAGGGCGTACAAATAGCTAGCCTGAGCAAATCAGGCAGCTTGCGGGAACCTTTCCGGCTGGCATTCGACGGCTTCGCAGGATTGTCTGAACTTGAGGCCCCTCGGTAGACGAATAACCCATAAAGACGGCAGATTCGTAGTGGACGGATCGGCCAATTGCAGCCGCTTTGGGACGCGAAATGCCGATGCCTGTTCGCCGGTTCACAACCGTCCTGCTGTATGTCGTCTGCTGCTTGATGCTACTTGCCGGCCCCGTCCAAGGACTGGATTTCGGCGACAAAAGGGCTGAACGGGAGGCAGCGATCGCAGCATTACCGCTCGATCGCTTGACGCAGACCGCTCGAAAACGCGTGGAACAAATCATCTCGCATCCGACGATGTTTCGTCGCTTGCCGACCCAGGGGATGGATTGTGACCGCGATATGTTTTTGTTTCTGGTGCGACACCCCGAAGTGCTCGTCGGAATTTGGGACGTGATGGATATCACCCAAGTTCAGATGAAGCGGACCGGTCCCTACAACTTGGTCGCCAGCGATGGCCAGGGGACAACATGCGAGATCGAACTGATCTACGGCGACTCGCAGACCCATCTTTATATAGCCCGCGGTAAATACGAGGGCTCGATGGTCGCCAAACCGCTGACCGGCAGCGGCGTCTTTGTCCTGCACAGCAGTTACGCCCGCAGCAGTCGAGAGCGGGAGACGATCGGCGGACGGATGGATGTCTTCTTGGAACTCGACAGTCTCGGTGCCGACCTCGTCGTTCGCACCCTGGGACCGTTGATCGGTAAATCCGCCGACCATAACTTCATCGAGACGGCGAAGTTCATCGCCCAGATCTCGCAAGCTTCGGAAGTGAATCCCGAGGGGGTCAAGAAACTGGGGCTGCAGTTGCCTCAGGTTAGCGAGCCGGTGCGGTCGGGCTTCATCGACACCGCGATCGCTGTCGGACGCCGTAACGGGAACACGATCGCCGATGAACCTCCGATCGCCATGAACGATTCACCGCTTGGGCGGACTCTCGATGGCAAGCCGGCTGTCGAAACCAAAGTTCCAACGCCCGTTCCGGTACGCGTCGCTTCGAGTCGCCCGGCCGCGATCGACGCCGATCAAGACGCCGTCGATCGTTATGACAACCCGGTGCAACCGCGCAAGCTGGGCATGAATCTGCGTCGCTAGCCGAAGCGGTTGCGAAATAGCGGCCACTGGTGCCAGGCTTCGTCGGTTGCTGCGTTCTTAAACGAAAAGATCACGCGACCGGAGTCGCGTGATCATGTTTGAGTGACCACATTGCGTGGCCACATTACGTGGCCACAATTTTCAACTTGTCGCTATTCGGGCAGGCGGTTTTCTTCGACCTTCGGGAACGGACCGGTCAGCCCTTCTTTCATGAACGCGACCACATCCTTCTCCTCTTGCTCGGTCAGGTTCAGCGGCTTGACCTTGTCGCTCAACCACGGGTTCTTGTGCCCGCCCTTGTTGTACCAAGCGACGACTTCTTCGAGCGTCTTTTGGCTGCCGTCGTGCATGTAGGGTTCCGACAAGGCGACGTTGCGTAGCGTCGGCGTCTTGAACGCTCCCTTATCCTTCTCTTCTTTCGTCACGACGTAACGTCCCAGATCGGGATCGTCCACTTCCATTCCGACGCCCAAGTTGTGGTACTGTTCGTCGGCGAAGTTACCGCCGGCGTGGCAGAGTGCACAATTCGCTTTGCCGAAGAAGAGCGTCATGCCGCGCTGCGCCGATTCGCTCATCGGGTGCTTCTGAGCCGCTGCGACCATGTCGTCGTATTGCTTCGCCAAATCGGGATCTTCGCTTCGCAAAGCGTCCATGTCTTCCAGGTCCAAGGCGAAGACCTCTTTGAATTTCGCCAGCGGATTCCAGTAGTCGTAGGGAGCCGGGCCGGTGACGATCGCTCGTTCAAACGACGCCAATGCCTTGCCGACATTGTCGATCGTCACGCCGTCGTCGAAGATCGCTTTGAACTGCATTGCGTAGCCCGGAATCGCTCCCACGCATTCGATACACGCGTCGTGTGTGTTCCCCATCTCGATCGGGTTGGCGATCGGTCCGACAGCCTGTTCTTCCAGCGAAGCGGCACGGCCGTCCCAGAACTGAGCCTTGCTGAGGATCCGGTTGTAACTGATCGGTGAGTTCCGGTTGCCGGTCTGACCGCCGACGCCGACACCAAACTGAGTCTTGGCGCCGTAGCCCTCGCTGGGACTGTGGCAGCTGGCACAGCTGATCGTTTGGTCGGACGAGAGTCGCGCGTCGAAGTAGAGCTGGCGGCCGAGTTCGATCTTGGCGCGAGTCAGCGGATTGTCTTCGGGAATCGCCAGGTTGGCGGTCGATGCGTCCAAGCCCTTGGGCAGACTGACCTCGAGCGTCACGTGGTTTTCCGGCTTGGCCAACCAGGCCTCGATCTCCGCTTCTTTCAGCGGGCCCTCTCCGGGAATTCCCGTCAGCAATCCATCCTCTCCCAAGTTCACCCGCGCCGATTTGGGTTGTTCGGCTTGCAGGACGAGTCCGCTGTGCAGCAGCAATGTGACGATGAAGAAACGCGTGACCGGTCGCATTGAGGATTCTCCGAGTTGAGTTGTCGATAGGGGAAAGCCAACAGGCGGCAAGATCAGCCTGGGACTGTGGGGAGGGGGTGGGAAGGTTGTGCAACCAAAGCAGGAAAGCTGCACAAGCTACTTTCAAATTATACCAGAAAAAAACTGCAGATAGTGATCCCAATTGACAGCCAGCGGGCGAAATCGAGTGGATCTTCGATGTTGGCTGCCGTTGCAATCGGTGGGAACCGCGCTGCCGTCGGTGCAACCAGCTTTTCAGCATTCTGCCAACCGGCCCCCGACAGTTCCAAACGGCGAGTCAAACGCTGCAGGGAAATCAGGGGTTCAATTTGAGGTATCAGCCGGCACAGCGTCCCGAAATCACTCCCCGTCGGTCAGGCCTAGTTGAGCCAGCCATTTGCGGCCCTTCGACTCCGGTTTCCCTTCGGCCTTGGTCGCTTCGCGCATTTCGGCCAGTCGCTGTTCGATGTCGATCCGTTCGCGAGCCAGTTTTGCCCGTTCCAACGAGACGTCGATCTCTGCCTGCCGCAACTTCTCTTCCCATTCGGCTTGGATCCGCTGCAGCTTGGCTCGTTCCTCTTGAATCAGTTCGTCCTGATCGAGCATCTGCAGAACCGCAGCTCCGCCGATCGCCATGTCGCCCGCCGCCATGCTCTGTTGTTCCAACAAGCACCGCAGTTCGGCGATCTCGGCATCGCGCTTGCTCAATTCGCGATCGGTCTTATCGATCACCTCTTCGATTTTCAGTCGCTGTTGCGCCAGTTCGCTGTCGTTTAGTTCGTCGTCTTCGGCGTTCAAACGCTGCAGCATATGTAGCTTCCGCTGCTCCCACGACATGCTCTCCAGCGAGACCTGTCCGTCGGTCCCCGCACCATCGACTTGGCTCGCCGCCAGCTTGGCCGCCAGTTCGCGATTCTGACTCCTCAGCTCCTCGATCTCGTCTTCCGCTTCGTCGCGGCGTTTCCTCAGCCCATCGACGGCAGCTTGCAGCGTCGCGTTTGCTTCGCCGCTATCGCCTGTCGTCTCCCGATCGGCTTCGATCGCTTGCAGCTTCTGCCGCGTCAGTTCCAATTCGGCTTCCAGTCGTCGGCAAGCATCGCGTTCCGCTTCGACATGCGCCAGCGCCCGCTTCAGATCCTCGTCCAGCTGCGCCCGCACCTCGGCGACAGCTTGTTCGCGTTCGGCATCCCACTGCGAACGCTCGTCGGCCAGCGACTGATGTTGATCGCGCTGCGACTGCAGATCGGCCAACGCCTGTTCCTGTTCGGCTGCGTGCTGCGACCGCAAATCGGCTAGCGATTGTTCCCGCTCGGCTTGGTGCTGCGACCGCAGATCGGTCAGCGCTTGTTCGTGTTCGGCTTCCAGACGAGAGCGCAGTTCAGCCAGCTTCTGTTCCTGCTGCTGAGCCTCTTGAACGCGGGCTTCGGCCAGCTTTTCTTCCAGCTGTTGTTCGTGCTGCGACGCCTGATCGGCCAACCGCCGTTCCAACTCGGCGTCGAACTCCTCCCGCACTGCATCGAGATCCATGTCGCCGGCGCGGCGCGCCAGTGCGACTTCGGCCCGCTGAGCTCGCAATTGTTGAGCGATCAGCCGCCGCTGCTGCGACGTCTTCGCCTGCCGCTGCTGCAGCTGTTGTTCTGCTTCGGCGATCCGCTGCGCGTCGGCGTCCAACGCTTCGCTGCGTTCGAAGAGTTCCCGTTCGAGTTCTCGCAGCTCCTCTTCGCGCGGCTCCAGATCGCCTTGCATCTGAGCCCATTCGCTCTGCTGACGATGAAACTCCTGCTGTTTATCGTTCAGCTGAGTCAGCATCGTGTTGATCATGCAGAGCGATTGCAGCAGCGAATTGGACATCTGCGGCGGCTCGGGGCTTTGCGCTCCGGCCAGATTCGCATCGATCGAATCGAAGAGATTGTCGGCCTGTTGCTCGGTCGTTGCCGCGTTGGCTGCATTTGCATTGGGCGCTCGATCGACCTCGCGATCCGAACGTCCCTGATTGGCGACGTCCGAAGCGTTCGATAGCGGCTTTTGCTTTTTAATGCGTGACGAACGAGCCATAAGTACTTTTGGGGAAGAGCCGAGCGGCGCTCGACTCTCGATCTGCATGGGAGAAGTGTTCCGACGATTTCGGGGAGATCATCTCTGTTTAAGTACGTTGTATAGCGTTGCACGTCAAAACTTCATGAGCCTCAGATCGCCGGAACGCCGCAGCGACCGGCGAGCGCTTCGTCAAAATCGAATCGACCGCGCTACCCCCAACGATCCCACTCCCCCTTCAAGTTCCGCCCCGATCGGTTTCCCAAAATTGCAAACCGTTGTAAGAACGTCCAATCGCGCCGATCGCTCACCGGCCACCACGATCCCTCTGGACCAGCTTCCAAAAGAGCCAAACCCTTTACCTGAATAGACTTAGACGTCCCCGGAAGAAATGTTTAGCGATTCTGCCGCTGCTTTGGCACGCATTGTGCAATATCCCACCTTCGTTACCGAGTACTACTCGGAACGAGGTTTCAAACGGAAAGCTCTTCACTTAGGCAAAGGAGAATGCCATGTTGGTTCTAACACGCAAAGCAAAACAACAAATTCGATTGGGCGACGACATCATCGTGACGGTGTTGCAAGTCAAAGGAAATTCGATCCGCTTGGGAATCGAAGCCCCCCGTGAGACGCGAGTTGTGCGAGGTGAATTGGAGTTCTACGAAGAGCAGCCCAAGAGCGAAGGGGCATCGGGATCCCGAAAGCAGCCGGAACCGGCTGCCGTCGAAGCGAAGCCTGTCGCAGCCAAGCCGACCACGGCCGCTGGTCGATCGAGCGTTCGCGGCGCTTCGAAATCGAACGCCGCCGCGGTTCAAGTGCTGGGGCCGACGAAGCTGAAGATCCAGCAAAACTCGGCGGTCGCCACCCGCTTTCCGCGGACGGCTGAGCGAGGTCAGACCGTCGTCTCCGAAGTCAGCCCACTGAAACGCTTCATGCCCAAATCGATGGTGGAAGCTGTCGGGAACGTCTCGGTTTAAGTGGTGGCGGCCTCCAGCGGTCGGCAATCCAGGAGGGATTCCGGATTGCCCCTGAAGCGCCTGAGGGGGCTTAGGTAGCTCAACAAGTAGACCTTGTTTTCATGGGTGCGAAACGTTTAGAATTTTGATCGACCTCAACGGTCCACATGCCAGGCAGACGCCAACGCTAGCAGCTTTGGGAGTCGCCAGCAGCCTCCCCCGATCGCAAAATTCAACGGACGACGCGCGAATGCCAATTCTGGGCGAAGAACCGGACATGTTTCCGGAAACAATCCTCGAGCTTCCCGATGAGCCCGATACGCAGTGGTGGGCGATGTACACCCGATCGAGGCAGGAGAAGCAGTTGATGCGGAAGCTGCGCGAGTTAGAGGTGGGGCATTATTCGCCGGTGATCAGTCGCCGTTATAAGAGTCCCGCTGGGCGGCTTCGGACGACGCATCTGCCCCTGTTTGCCAACTACGTCTTCGTGCGGGGCACTGGGGAATCACGCTATCAAGCGGTTTCGACGGGCTGCGTTTCGCGATGCATCGACATCGCCGATCCAACTCAATTGGTCACCGACCTGCAACAGATCCACGCTCTGATCGAAACCGGCGCCGCACTGGCTCCCGAGGAGCGGTTGGAGCCGGGGGATTTGGTTCGCGTGAAGAGTGGTCCGTTCAACGGTTTCGAGGGGACTGTCGTGCAACGCGACGGCCAGCGACGATTGATCGTCGCCGTCCGTTTCATGAATCAAGGCGCCTCGGCCGTGCTGGACGATTGCCAGCTGGAATTCCTCGGCAAGTCGACGCCCGCCAAATAACCGCCCGCCGACCAAGCTCACTTTCATTTACCCGCGGCGGCAACATTCCATTTCGTTTAGCCGCGGTGGCAACACTATCTTTCGTTTAACCGCGGTGGCAACGCCCCGCGCGTCAAGCACGAGATAACGCTTCGTGCACCCGCGGCGACAACGCCGCGCGTGTCGATCGGCTATCGCCTGTCACTCCACGGCGCGGCGGCGAGTGCGCCGCGCGTGTTACAGCGGCCCGATGGCCGGGCGATGCTACTTCTTTTCAGCGTGGTCGTGATCGTCGGCGTGATCATGCCCTTCGGCGTGGTCATGGTCATGGCCGTGCTCGACCTTGATTCCGGTTGCGGTTTGCAGAGCTTCGACAGCTGCGGTGATCTCGGCGGATACGTCAGCGTAGTCGACGCCTTCGTCGCCGTGCATCTTGGCATCGACTTTGCCATAAGCATCGATCAACTTCTTCAGCGCTTCGCTGGCACCCTGCTTTTGTTCGTCCGACAGATCGCTTTTCGCGACCATCAGGCCAGCGGTTTGCAAGACGCTACCGATGTCATGCAGAGGGCCGTGAGCTCCATCGGGATCATCGGCGGCAAACGACTCTTGAATTTCGTCGGCCATATGATCGATCGACTCGACAGCTTCGGCGAGAGTTTCGGGAGCGGCGTGGTCGCCGTGGCTGTGGCCGTGATCGTCGCTGAGCGTTGGCGGAGCATCGGTGGTTGTCGAAGCGGCGGGGCAACCGAGGTTCAAACAAACGACAACGCCGCACAGCAAGCCGAGGCAAAGGGAGGTCAAGTGACGCATGATCTTTAGGTTCCTTGGAGACACAAGAAGGGAAACGGATGTGGGTTTGGAAACGGAGCTACAACCACAAACCGAGCAACCTCCCATTATGACCTCCCCCCAACGCCTCAGCCAAGAGGGCCCAAAGTCCAAGCGGTCCCGCGCCCCAAAACGCCGCAGGAGGGCCAGTCGCCCCCAGTTCGCAAGGTTGCCGGATAAAAAGGAAAGGCTCAGAACCGGCCCGCGAATAGCACGAATGCACGCGAATCGAAGACCAGGCAAGCGCACCAACTTTACAATGGTCGAGCCCCAACCATTCGCGTTATTGGCGTGATTCGTGGGCAAGTCAATGAGCACACCGGAGTTTGCCCGCGAATCGCGCGAATGCACGCGAATTGGAGATCAAGCAAACGCACCAACTTTAAATCGGTCGAGCCCCAACCATTCGCGCTATTGGCGTGATTCGCGGGCAAGGTGATGAGCGCACCGGAGTTTGCCCACGAATGGCGCGAATGCACGCGAATCGAAGACCAGGCAAGCGCACCAAATTTAAAATGGTCGAGTCGCATCATTCGCGTTATTGGCGTGATTCGTGGGCAAGTCAATGAGCGCATCGGAGTTGGCCCGCGAATGGCGCGAATGCACGCGAATCGAAGATCAGGCAAACGCACCAAATTTAAAATGATCGAGTTCCATCATTCGCGCTGTTGGCGTGATTCGCGGGCAAGTTGACGAGCGCAACGGAGTTTGCCCGCGAATGGCGCGAATACCGCGAATTTTGAGGCCCTGCATTTCGAGCTCGCTACTTCTCAACTCCTTTCAAATGATTCGCGTTATTCGTGTGATTCGCGGGCAAGAAACACCAGCGCATCAATGCCGGCCTGCAAATTGAAGACCGACAAAATCCTTGACTATCGGTGTGTCGCCTCGACTTAAATTTCGCGTGATAGGTGGGGCAATGGGGATGAGAATAAGGAGCGAATGTTTCTGCTCCAACAACGCCCCGCCGTGTCGGCTGTTTTACGCTGTTTGCGGATCCAGTCGCCGCACTGTCGAAGCCAAGTTGTGATGTTTGGTGGTACGATCGGTCAGGAGTTGACGTGTGGCCATAAGCCATCCCAACAAAGAAATCCGAGCGGCACTTGCAGCGGCGGAAGCGGCTGGTTGGGCGGTAAAGAAAAGTGGACCACGTGCTCACGCCTGGGGTACAATACACTGCGGATTGGGGCACACCAGTTGTTGGATAGCGATCTATTCGACTCCAAGAAACCCACAAAATCACGCAAAACAAATCAAATGCAAGCTGGCAGCGTGTCCGGGGCAAGGCGGAGGCGACGAGGAATCAGATGACTGAATACAGGTTTCGGGTGGTGATAAACCATCGCGTAGTCAACGAGCATCAGATGCTGGAGCTAGCGGACCGGCTCGCGGCAGCGGGATGCGATGACGGTCACCTCGGTGGCCACTCCGACGGCATCGAAGTTGTATTTGACCGCGAAGCGGCATCGCGCGACGAAGCGATGCGGTCAGCTATCGAACAGATCGAAGGCTGCGGACTTGTTGTCAAACGAATCGAACTCGACAGAGAAGTACTTGCCGCATAGAGCCCTCGGATCGAACAGTAAACCCACCTGCTCTGCCCGCCAATCACGCGAAGCTAAGTCCCAGCACGTAGAGTTGGGTACCTGCCAACTCGTTCCAATACATTCGCGCTATTGGCGTGATTCGTGGGCAGGTTGATGAGCGCACCGGAGTTGGCCCGCGAATAGCGCGAATGCACGCGAATTCGAAGGCCAGGCAAGCGCACCAACTTTAAAAAGCTCTAGTCCCAATCATTCGCGTTATTAGCGTGATTCGCGGGTAAGGTGATGAGCGCATCAGAGTTTGCCCGCGAATAGCACGAATCACGCGAATTCGAAGGCCAGGCACGCGCACCAACTTTAAAATGTTCGAGTCCCTGCCATTCGCGCTATTGGCGTGATTCGTGGGCAAGTTAATGAACGCACCGGAGTTTGCCCGCGAATAGCGCGAATGCCCGCGAATCGAAGACCAGGCAAACGCACCAACTTTTAAAATAGTCGAGCCCCTGCCATTCGCGCTATTGGCGTGATTCGTGGGCAAGTTAATGAACGCACCGGAGTTTGCCCGCGAATAGCGCGAATGCACGCGAATCGAAGACCAGGCAAACGCACCAACTTTTAAAATAGTCGAGCCCCAATCATTCGCGCTATTAGCGTGATTCGCGGGCAAGTTAATGAGCGCACTGGAGTTTGTCCACGAATCGCGCGAATGCACGCGAATCGAAGACTAAGCAAACGCACCAACTTTAAAATGTTCGAGTCCGATCATTCGCGCTGTTGGCGTGATTCGCGGGCAAGTTATTGAGCGCATCAGAGTTGGCCCGCGAATTGGTGACTCTGCATTTTAGAGTTCGGCACCTGTTCGCTCGTTTTAAACCATTCGCGTTATTGGCGTGATTCGTGGGCAAGTCAATGAGCACACCGGAGTTTGCCCGCGAATCGCGCGAATGCACGCGAATTGGAGATCAGGCAAACGCACCAACTTTTAAAATAGTCGAGCCCCAATCATTCGCGCTGTTGGCGTGATTCGCGGGCAAGTTGACGAGCGCAACGGAGTTTGCCCGCGAATGGCGCGAATGCACGCGAATCGAAGACCAGGCAAACGCACCAAATTTAAAATGTTCGAGTCCCACCATTCGCGCTATTAGCGTGATTCGCGGGCAAGTTGATGAGCGCACCCGAGTCTGCCCGCGAAGCGACGTGAATGAGACGCCCGGGAATAGCGTAACGGCTGTTGACTCGCGATCGAGACGCCGGTTGCGTTTCGACTGATTCCCGCGGTGGGAACGCGATCGTTTTGAGGTCCACTGGCAGTGGAGGGTGCTTGGAGGCGACGTGGTGCTTCTTGACGCTGGCGTGGCAACTGCGGCTTTTGTGTTGCGCATGGAGCGGCTGGGGATGGTATGTTTTGTCCAATCCGCCGCGCTCCGCGGCCGATTAGAATCAGACTCTCCCCCTAAATCTCCAACCGCAAAACCTCGGAGCGATCGATGAGCCTCCCGCGCCGCAGCTTTCTTCTCTCCTCCGCCTCCGCTTTAGCCGCCTCCCGCTTCGCCTGGGCCGCGCCAGCCAAACGCCGCGTCGCGGTGATCGGACATACCGGACGCGGCGACTTTGGCCACGGACTGGACACCGTCTGGCAACAGATCCCCGAAACCGAAATCGTCGCGGTCGCCGACGCCAACGAAGCTGGTCTGGCGCGGCAACTCAACAAACTGAAGATCGATCACGGTTTCCGCGACTACCAACAAATGCTCCGCCAGGTGCAGCCAGAATTTGTTGCGATCTGCTCCCGCCACGCCGATCAACACCATGCGATGGCATTGGCGGCGATCGAAGCTGGCGCACGCGGCCTGTATATCGAGAAACCGATCTGCCGTACGCCGGCGGAAGCTGATGCGTTACTGGCCGCCTGCGAGAAACACGACGCCAAGATCGCCGTCGCCCACCGCAACCGCTACCATCCCGCGCTGCCTCAAATCGATAGCCTGATCGCCGACGGCCGGATCGGGAACCTGTTGGAACTGCGGGGCCGCGGCAAAGGGGACCACCGCGGCGGAGCGGAGGATCTGTGGGTGCTGGGCAGCCATGTGCTGAACCTCGTCGACCATTTTACCGGGCCTCCCCAAACCTGTTCCGCCGTGATGTTGCAGGGAGGTCGCCGAGTGACAGCGGCCGACGTGCGTCCGGGAGCGGAGGGGTTGGGGCCGCTGGCCGGCGACGCCCTGCACGCTCGCTATGAAACCACCGCCGGCCCGATCGCCTATTACGACTCCGTTGCCAAAGATGGCACCGCGGGGACCGCGTTTTGTCTGCAGTTGATCGGCAGTCGCGGGACGATCACGATCCACATGGACGGCCGTCCGTTGGCTTATCTGTGCGAGGGGAGTCCGTTTCGGCCGCCAGCCGAACCGCGGCGTTGGTTGCCGATCAGCAGTGGCGGAGTGGATGTGGCGGAGCCGAATCCCAAAGCGGTCGCGGAGGCGACGCACCACATTGCGGCAGTCAAAGACCTTATCGAATCGGTCGATTCGGGACGTCGGCCGCTGTGCGATATGCAAAACGCTGCGACGACGGTGGAGATGATCTGCGGCGTCTTTGAATCGCACCGCCAGGAGAGCGCCGCCGTCGCACTGCCGCTAGCGAAAAGAGACAACCCGCTAACGCGACTGTAGGTTCGAACGCCGAACTCGCTCGGCCAAGCCAACGAGAAAGCCAACGCCAATACCCTCCGCCGCACTAACGCGAGCGGAGCAGTCCGGAACCGGAGAGCCCTTTAGTTGCGAACGATCTCCGAGACGGTCATCTGTTTGACGAACGTCTGCGAAGGATCCTCAATCCTCAACAGCACCTGAATCGCTTCGGGTGCCTGTCTCAACGGCGGTCGGCTCTTCAAGCCTGCCCCACGCTATTTCAACAACGGATTACAGATCTTCCGAGACGGTTAACTGTCGGATCTGCCGACTCCGTTTGTCCTCGATTCGCAGCGTAACTTGGATCGCGGCTGGCTTCGTTTGAAATGGTGCAACTGCATTTCCCAACGCGTCCAGCTCACCACCGATTGGTACCGTTGGCACGGTGCCGGTGGGAATCGGCCAAACCATCGTGTTGTACGTCGCGTCGTAATCGAAGGGAAAGCCCTCGGAATACTCCACCGACCACGTATCAAACGCGGGTTGATACCATCGCGGGCCTCCCGCCGCGGACGAATAACCATATTTCCCCGACAGCCGTAGAGACCTCATATGATCGAGTGCTCCGGTGTTATCGTCGTATACTGCTCCGCTGAATTCCGACTCAAGCAGAAGTCGAGCATTGACGCCAACATTAGACGGCATGGTTTGAATCATGGGATCCATCCGAGCCCGCACATTGCCGCCACGCAACGTTGCGTAGCCCAGATCGACAAATGCGCCACGAGAGATCAGCAGCGGATCGTTATCGGCAGCGCCACCCGGATGATTCTGCGCCGAACGGACAGCGATCGAACTATCGTCGGTTCCATCCCAATCGAGATTGGTATCGAAGAAATATCGATATCCTGGATCGTTTGGCGTAATCAAGACGTCGTCGCTATTGGCTTCCCCCATGTATTGCCACGCGTCTGGAAACGTTGGCGCAGTCCGATCATTCCCCGGATTGCCATCGTCTCCCGGCAGCATGACCAATGCCGTGCTGCGATCGAACAACTTTACGTCAAAACCAAGCATGTCGTCCAACACAACATCTTCGCCACGTCGGTCGCCGCCCCAGCCCGCGGGCATCGCGTACCCGTACGTTGTTGTTTGACTGGTTAGATCCGCAGCCGTTTGCGGGACCTGATATTCTTGTTTGAGCCCCAAGGCGAAATCGGGAAGCAAGAAGCCTTGCAGAAGGTGTGGACTTCCAAACGCCCAGGCTGGGTTGGTGTTTGCTCGAGCGACTCCAGAGGCAGCGGGCGTCGGCAGTGCGGACAACGCACTTGGATTCCCCATCGCCAGCAACGGCAAAGTTGTCTTGGCAACACCGGTGGTCGGCAGTGGCATCCGAACGTGCGCAAACCGGTTTTCGGGCCGCGACAGATCCTTCAGCGAGTTGGCGCGGATCTCGGTGCGTGGCTGGTCCCAGCCAATCGAACCTGACAGCGCTGACTGCGTTATGCGCGAGACCGAGAGGTCGCACATTTGATGAATCTTGGCCATCCCCGTAAGCCATCCAGCAGTTGCAATATTGTTGGCCCATGCGCCAGCCTGATACGCCGCGGGCAGCTGGAGATAGGGTTCGCCCCAAGCCATCGTGTTGTTATTAAGATCGGGGCGGATCAGTAGCACCCGACGATGCAATTGCAGTCGATTGGGGACCGGGACCGCGGTCGGCAACGTTCCACTGACGGGCAATGGCGGAATCGTATCGATCGAAAACGCTCCACCGGTTTCGGTGTAGGTAGGACCAATCCAATAGATGATCTCCGCATACTCCGACCGGATCGTAACCGGTGTCATATCGGTTCCCGTACCATCGGCGATAAACTTCGGCACGCTGCCGGTGAAGTAGGCGCCGGGAGGGGCTTGTGCGGTGAAGGCGAGGTAGTCATCGAAATCGCCCCACTTCGAAACATCTTCGCGGCCGATAGCCACCGAAGTCGTAACGTCAGCGACGGGCCCTTCGTAATAAACGAAGTAGCCGTCTTCCTGCCCGCGATCGAAGGAGATGTTTTGGACGGTGCGGTATTCGAGATCGTTCCGCAACTGCATCGCGACGCCACGCAGTTTGGTGCTCAGTCCGACCTCGACAGTCGTTTCGCGAATCCGCGTTCCAATCACGCTAAATGTCTGCGCCAACCCTGCCATGATCAGCAGAGTCACGGTCATCGCGATCAACATTTCGACCAGGGTAAAACCCGGCTGTTTTCTATATTTGACAAACATCAGGCTCAGTCCAAATTTCGTGAATGAATAATGGCGCGTTTGGCCGATTCCCCGTCGCCTGGTTCGTAGCGAACGGGAATCGTGCGATCGATGATATAGAACGATCGATAGCGACGGTCCTCGCCAATATCGGCACCGTATTCGTCCGCGGGGTCACCATTGGAATCGATGTTGAACAAACCAATCGTTGTCCAAACGGCAAACACCTGGGAGTTCGAATCGGTCAGATTCGGCAATCGTGTGATGCCCAAATTGCGATGGAATTGGCTGCGTGTATTCGACATGGCGCGTACCGTATCGTCATCGTTGCGACGAAACAGCGGTTTGGTCGCCGAGGCAGGATCAGGACGCAAAAGTCCGGTACTCAACGGAGTCCCGTTTTGCATCGTGGTTGAATACGACGGCGTATTGGTTGATGCGTCATAGTTGATCACCAACGGCCCAACACCAGCAAACCCGGAAGGCTTAAAGGCTCCCGCAAATTGAGTCGGACGTGTTCCATCCAAATAGGGCGATACCGGAACAGTAGACGTTGCTGGAATAGCATAGCCACGCCGACTTTCAATGTATGAACTCCAAAACGCGGGAGCGTCATTTTCGGTCTCCGTGATTGTCGAATAGGGCTGCATCAGATCGAGAAACGTGCTTCGACTCTGCAACGTATTGAGGTTGATCTTGCCGGCTCGTCCTGAATTCGGCTTCCAGTTGAACGGCGGACGCAGGATTTCGAACGGAACGAGATCGCGGAAGTCAAACACGTTCGGGTAACTGTTGACTTCGGGAGGCCAGGTCTGCGCCGCACTTTGGATTGGGCCAAGGTAATGGCCCGGATGAATCATCTCGTGCCGATAATCGAATGGATCGGGAGTTCCAACCCACTCCAGAACGCGTCCAAAGTTAGGGCTGTTATTGAAATCGGGATCCGCATCGAAGTAGTTGAAAAGATGCCCAAACTCACCGCGATACATCTGCGGAGCCGCGGGGGATCCGTTGGTCGTAGCCGACGAATCGTAGATGTTTCTCGCCGGCGTCACCATCGCGGGTGTTGAGAACTGCATCATCAACCGAGAACTGCTAGTCATCGGAACGTGCATGATTTCGTACGGCGATGCAAACGGCCGATTGTTCCACGTGATCCATGGGAATGGCCGTGTTGCGGGGGCGCCGACATAACGCAGTAGCTGACTCGATAGACTACCCGGATTTTGCACCCACCGTTCGCCAAACGCGGCATTCAAATAACCAAGCGTCGTCGAAGCGGTTCCCGCCGTAGGATTATCCTGCGGGCCACTGTTCAACAAGTCGTGAGCAAAGTTAGAGGTCGAAAGTGCGATCTCCGATGTCGTCTCTGGGACGCGGGTGCCATACGAGTAGATGTTGTTGTGTCCCATCCCCTCATTCAAAACCGAATCCGCGGCATTGATATTCCCATCGCCGTTCGAATCGTAGGTCGCGAAGTCGACACCGTTTTTGTAACGCGAAGCAAAGCGTTCATCCGGAGCACTTGTGTACGGATTTGGATCCGAAGGATCGATCCAGCCAGGCGTCCCGGCTTGATCGGTTTCCTGTTGGTTCTTCTCTTCACCGTTAAAGACCGTCAGATCCAACGGCATCCAATCGACAGTCATGTAGGGATTGGTCGTCGCGTTGTACGGCATGGTTGGATCAGCCAACCGTTGCAGGTACGCGGTCTTGTAGTTCAACCGTGTTCCCGTCCTTTGACCATCGGTAAAATCGTTCGCCAGTGGCGCCCACGATCGCTCGTCAAACGGTTGGTCGGGCAGACTGTTCGTTGGAGCTTCTTCATCGACATACGCGTCAAACGGATACGTATTGTCGGAACCTACCAGCCGATATTGTGGTTCGGGATAATAGGTCGTCTCCCATGGACCGGGTTCGGAGATGTTGACTCCAATTCGCTCCGGCGCCGTCGTCGCGGCATTCGACCAAGTTGCGGGAACTGGCGCAGATGCAATGATTCCCACCACGTCGCGAATCTGTTCACTATAGATTGGCGTGATCATGGCCCCGGTGGTGTCGCGAGTTTCAATCGCGGTCGGGGTCAACGTGATCGATTGAGGACTCGCATAGCTGCTGTAGTTCAAACCGACAGGCGTCGGAACGTTTTGAGCTCCGATGGCAGTAAACGTTCGAGAACCAATCACAGCATACTGTCCTCCACCCAATAGAATCCCATCGGGCGAATAGCTCGTGTCGGCGTTAAAGCTGTAGAACACCTTGGGCGTGCCGCCAGCGGTTTTTGAATCGTCGGGAAGTGTAACCGCAGTCGGGTCTTGCGATGTCATCCAGATTACGCGGTCGAACTTGAACGCGGGATCCTGCCGATACGGGAATGGAGAAGCGGCGTCGATTTTGGGAATAAACTGCTCTACGTCCGCAGCTCCCAAAAGGTCATTTGCCGACAACGCAGGATCTTGCAATCGCGTGACGGGGCTCAGTTGAGGATCGTTGTTATCCGCCGTTGGGTCCGAACTGTGGTTCGGGGTGATTCCAATTCGCCAAACGGGATTGTTGTCGGGCGCTTTGGCAGAAAGATTCAAATACCGCGTATCGGGAACCGAGTCGGCATCGGTATCGACAGCAGTGTAGAGATCGCTCGGAGCGGCCCAAGGGTTGGCGGGATCTGAACTGGTGTCGAACTTCTGAGGCGAACGCGGGCAGAACAATTCCAGGACTGTGGTCCCTTGGGGAATTCGATATTGATCGACGTCATCATCGTTGTCGCCCCAGTCATCCGTAGCGGGATCGGGCAGACGCTTGCTCATGTCTCCCGAATCAAATTCCGAATCTTTAACTCGACGATCGTGGAAGTTGAGCGACTCGGTCAGCAACAATTCAGGTGCTTCCATGCCCCACACGACACCGCGTGGCGTGGGGGTTGTACCATCGGGCAACGTGTCGTTGGTCGTCGCTAGGTTGCCGTCGACATCCCATCCATCGTACGGATCGACGTCGTATTCGAAGCCTGTCATGATGCTGTCGCCGTCGCGGAAGTCGACAACATTGACAGCCCATTGGGCCAATCGCCATGCGCGATATTCGGCTTCCGTCGCAGGATGCCCCGTTGTGCTCGAACGGTAGTCAAAGGCGGTGTTCGCGGATTCATCGCGAGTGACAAACATCGCCAAGCAATACAGGTGACGCGCGAGAAGCGTACGGCTATTGCGTGACACCTCTTCAGGAGTCAAATCGGCAGCCATCACACTGCCAGTCCCAGTTGTCCACTGCGTGTTGACGATCGATCCGGACGTCGCATCGATCGCTGGATAAAACGATTCGATCGCGGCTAGAATCTCTTGCGGATCATCGACAACACCGTCGCCATCGGTATCGATACCATTGCCGATCGGACGATTCAAATTCAGTCGTTGTCCCAATCGCAACTCGGGAGCAATCACCGACCAGAATCGCATCTGTTCTTCATTCAGCGAACCTGAGGGGGTATGCCCCTTTTCCAGAATTCGCAAGAAGTGATTCGTCAACCAAGTGCTAGCGTTTTCGGTTGCCGAACTCCGCCATTCAGCCGGCATCGTGGTTGGTGGTAGTTCCAACGACTCGCTGCGGGTCGTGAACCCGCGACGCACGATATCCGCTCGGGTTGCCAAGTCGGTTTGGATGATCGACGTAAGGCGATCAGCGGCACTCTCGTCTCGATTCAGTACCACATCCAAATCGGCTTCGGAATAAGGAAGATCCAAATAGACTCGGTATCGCGAAGCCATCTCGTAGGGATCGTTTTGACGCTCATCCAACGTGCGAGAGTTGACTGGATACGCGGCGGAAACCGAAGACGGTTGCGTTACCGTCATCGAGAAGCCATCGAAAAGAGGTTGTCCAAAAATTCCGATCGCTACGCGACCACGGCCCCATACATCCAGGGGACTACCGTAGTGCGAAACACCAAAATGCGTTGTCGGGCGTCCTGTTTCGCGGAAGAATCCGGTCAGGTCGTTGTCTAACAGGTAGTTCTGCGTGGACACGCCCGATTGCCCAGGGACGAAGGTTCCGTGACTGTCATCGTAACGGTCCCAGGCCAATCGAACGCGCGAGTTCGGAAACGTTCCGACTTGAGTCGTTCCATTTGAGTAGCCAAGCGGGATTTCGGCAGGTCCATAACCAAAGCCCGACGGAACGTCGCCGACGGTTTGGGTCTCAGGAGTTGGGCTCGGGAACGCGCCCGACAGTCCCTGTGCAATGGCTCCCTCTACAACCTTGGATACGTCGGCGTATCGCCCAGCATGGTTGATATCGATTCGGCCACCAAGGTCTTCGATGCGCACGGCAACCATCGGTTTTACACGCGTCCCGTCGGGCATCGTTGCGGTTGGCAAGCCCCCGTCGATCCAAACGCTGTCGTTTATGCCGTCACCGTCGTTGTCGACATCCCATGGCCCAGCGACGAGAGCGGTCGCAAGGCTTTGAATATTCCCGGCAATCGTGGCGACCGATGCAGTGAAATCGATACCGTCTTTTAACACAGGGTCTCCGCCAGAAAAATTTTCATACCGATTGACGGAACCGTCGTTGTACGGCAGCGGACGCAGATTGCATTGAACCAACATCCGATGGATCGTCTGCAACTGGGGTTTTGTGAGCGAGTTCAACGGTGCGTTGTAATAGTTCAACACATAGTTAATGATCGCGGGACGGACAAACGATGGCGCGGGCAATTCGGTCGATGGCGCATCAACGGGGAAGTGTGCCAAAAACCAGTCGTTATAGTCGGGGACGTCAAAAGGTTCGTTAGCATCACCAAGCAGGTTTGGCGCGTTTGCCGTTGTGAGATAACTGCCGTAATTGCCCATTAACGCGACCGAGGCATCGGCACCAAATGTTGCGTTAAGGTTTCTCGCCGTCTGGTTCAGATTGTACGTGCCGCTGCGACTCATCCAGCCCATGCCAGGGCCGTTCAGCCGGGTTCCGTTGACGTAAAATTTGTAACCCACGTCATCGGATCCGACGGCCGCAGCATAGTACGGCGAATCGGGACCGGCTCCCCAAGATTGATTGGCACCTTTGGAGTAGAACAATACTGCGGGGTGACTTTGAGTCGTACTCGAGGGGAGATCGAGCCACTTGGAAAGCGTCTTGACTTCATCGTCAATGGTAATCAGGTTGTCGAGGTACGGTTCGACGTCGACAACAATGCGTCCGTTCAACCGGTATTCATCTTCGACGTCGTCTGTCCCTGCGCCAGCCACGCCTCTGTGATCGCCAAAGTACCGCACGATCAGCAACGGCAAACCCTCCAACGGGCCTTCCTCAAAAGTTAGCACGCGACCGTTAAAATGATCGTCGAGCGCAAAACGTGCTCCTAGGTACAAGCGAGTGGAGAAGCTGACGTACTTCTTTCCCAGGTGAGGCATGGGGCGGACTGCATCACGGCGCGCGGCTGACCAGCTGCCAAGACCAAAGGCCGATGGCTCCAAGCAACGAAGAACCGTAGTCTCAGGGAGTAAGTTGTTTGTCCAGTAAGAGTTGTTCTCCGGTGACAGCGCGCCGCGATAGCCATAATAGTCCCCCAACAAATCGTGTCCCCAGAACGCACTGCCGGGTGCAGCACTTCCCGCGAGCACTTGTTCGATCGTTCGTTCCCGGAAGACTTGCGGATCAAACGAACTCGACTCCCGACGTGCAATCGCTTCGGATGCATACCGTGATTGAGACGTAAACAGCAGGAACGTCATGGCTAGGATGCTGAATAACGCCAACATGCCCAACACAACCAACAGGATGATTCCTGAACGTTTCGAGGGTTGTACGATGCGAGTCATGGGAAGCCTCTGAACGGAAAGTTCACACGGAGAAAAGGAGACGAGCGGAGTTTGTGGGTTTACAGCGTGATTTCGATTTCTTTAACGGCGATCGCGTTTTCGACGATCGTCATCTGAGTCGGAAGTGACGTCATGTCGGCTTGCGGCCAATCGGGACCGACCAGCGAAACGGTTCGCTTCCAGCCTCCAGTGAAAGTTGTCGAAGGAGATGTCTCCGAAACGTTATTGACTTCATACCAAACGTGAACCGCCGGTTGGCCTGCACTGAAGTTGCGTTGCGATAA
Source organism: Rosistilla oblonga (assembly GCF_007751715.1). NCBI lineage: Bacteria > Pseudomonadati > Planctomycetota > Planctomycetia > Pirellulales > Pirellulaceae > Rosistilla > Rosistilla oblonga. The sequence goes on from NZ_CP036292.1 coordinate 2,670,703, forward strand.
CATCACCCAATGCCCGGCCTTGATCGAATCGTTCATGTCGCTAGACGCTTCGATGGTAACCGAGCCGCCCAGACCTCCAACAAAGCCGATCCATCCCGTTACCAACGCAAGTCGTTCGTTGGTCGGGTTCGATTCGGCGTCCGCACTGACTGCGTAATTCAGCGGCGACGAGGAAGTGATTGGGTTGCTTGGGTGGGGAACAAAGACGCGATCGCGGATAATCACCACCGATAACTTCATCGCACCCGGTGCTATGATCGAATTCGACGGCGTCACCGTAGCGATCCATGAGTAATGTCCCTCGGACAACCGACGCACTGCGATGTTCGACGCGGCGCCAACCTGAGATGTATAAGCGAGCTGTTGCGGATAGAGTGTTGGATCATCAGGAAACTCCATCGACAGCGAGTCGTCATTCTGAAACACGCTTTGGATCGCGCCGCCAATTCGACGCGAAAGATTAGGACTGCCCGTTATGATCTCGGGAAAAACTCTCCATAACCGGGGGAACTGATTTGGATCACCCGTCGGCATCGCTGTAGCGTTGGGCGAAACGGCTGGCGAGTAATCAGAATCGTAGTACGGGAACACGCCCGCGTGGAAACCGTTGACACTACCGCTGGTATCGCGATAGGAGAGTGCATGGTTCAAAAACCATGGATCGATGCAAAACGATGGTGTGGTCCCAACCTGAAAACCGGCTGCGGGGAAATTGCCGGGCTCTCGGCGCGGCCGATTCCGCAGGTAATCGGAACTTAGCCCAGTCGTTTCATCGTTTACAAAAACCAAATCTTTGGGTTCGAGGAACTTCGACGAATTGATCAATGCAACAGCATGCGATGCATAGACCGTGCCGATATCGTTCTCGAGCGTTTGACGAGCGTAGTTCGCAGCGACGGGGATTACCGAAGCGATTCCCAACAGGCCAATCAACATGACTCCCATTGCGAACATCACTTCGATCAGCGTAATGCCGTTGCGTTTCTGAGTGGATTTTGACATAGGGCTTATCCGTGATTAGATCTTTTCTCGCGACACGTGCATCAGGGCTGAAATGCCGTTGTGCATTTCAGCTGGCGTTTTTTCAGCTGCCTGCAGGCCGCTGTCTCGCACGCTGGCGATCGGATTAGGAGTCTGAGTGGTCACTTCTCCAGAAACACCATTGATCACAACCCAGACCGATTGCAGATCGAAGGCTGTGGCTTGTTCCTTGGAACTAAGCGACATCGGGTCGGCGACGTCGGTCAAACCTTCTCGCCCGACCATCAGGTAGATATCGGAGTTCACCAGGTGATGCTGCATTCGGATAGCTTTCGAGCCTGGAGCCCCATATAACTCGCCATAGATCACCGAATAAACCGTTCCGTTAGGGGCAAACAGAATGTAGATGTCGCCGTACGGATAAGTCCGAGCGGACGCCACTACCGGAGAAGTCCCCGCCGTGTCGTACGCTGCAGTGGATGTTGCACCGCGAGCGAGATCGTATTGGTGTTCGATTTCCATCGGTGAAAACTGACATGCCGCGAGTCGTTGATGGCTTCCGAACGGAGTGCCGTAGTCCTTCACGGAGGCATCGCCGCGACGATATCCCGAAAAGGCGAGATCGATCATCGTTCCGGTCTGCAAGTACAACGGCAACGATGCCGTCTCGCGAAATCGAGAGATCGAATAACCTCGGGTTGCACTGCTGCCAGCACCCACCGCTACGTCCGAGACGACCGATGGATCGACAGGTTCGATCAGTAGGCTTACCAAATTAGGTGGTGTCGATGTGTCGTAAGTCACCTGACGGATTTGAAAGTTGACGTCGGAGTCGTCGAACTGAATCGTATCGCCAACGACAACAAAACCAGGAGGCGGCGTTCGAATGACGTCGTTGCCGTAGACCGGATTCCCACCATTGGTATTGGGAAACTGCACGATCCGAATCGAGGCATCATAAGTACCCGGAGGCGTGATAAGTGCAAAGGCATCGGATTCGTCACCCGAGTAAGACGATGCCAACCGACAGTATCGCAACTCGATACTGCGGGCACTTTCGAATCCGCTGGTCCCAGATCGCTTGATCACGACTCCGTAGGGCTTGCCGGTGTTCACGGCACGCGCTCGCGCGGTGTCGAGATAAGAACGAACCAGCGACGCGGTGCGGGTAGCTTTCTGATCGCGAAGCTGGTCGCGGACCGTCGGCAAAGCGATCGCTGTCACCAAGGTGATGATCGACACAACGATCAACAGCTCGACCAGCGTAAAGCCGATTCGGAAACTTCGTCTTTGTTGTTGCATCTGAGACATCGCCTAAAGCTCCGAACTGATGATGTTGTCAACCGCAGCGTCGTATCCGTCGCCATCCAGATCCGCCCTTGAACCAACGCCCTCGAAACCACCCTTCGTGTAATCGTTGTCCGCGTCCGCTAAATCTGTGTTGACGTAATAAGGATCAATCTCGTTCAGGCCACCAAAAACGATGCGAAACTGTGCGCCGACATAACTAATTTCCACTGTAGAATTAGGGTCTGTTCCGTTAAGGAAACGGGTGTCGAACTCACCATCAGGTCCTGCCGACACGACTAGTGGTTGAAGATTAAACGGATCGGGAAAGCTAGTGTCACGATAACGCAAGCTTCCATTGAGCAAATCGAAACCGTCTGGACCAAAGTCTGTGACGGGATCGGTCTCACTGATGCCAACCCAATAACCAGCTGGCCAACGCGCCCAGGCGATTGGAGTCCCCCAAGGGTCGACGATCTCGGGCATGCTGTCACCATCGGTATCGGCGATCTCCGAGGGACGAAACGCATCGAGCGCAGGGCGACCGGCAAAGTTCATCGCCGAAAGGATCAGATACAAACACTCAGCCGACTGATGTTCGCGAGTCCAAAGATCGTTATCGCTGGACGATGGTGGCAGCGAATCAACGCCCCCTGGAAACACATCGGCGTAGGTCGCCGACGCGGGAAGTTTCCCCAACGCGACGTACGTCTGTACGACTCGTTCTCGGTAGATATCGAACAAGGGGACTGTTACTGAATCTGCCGTTGCGGCTGCATAGGTTCCCGGGGCCGTCCGAACGGCGGTTACCCAGGTTTGGGCTGGACTTGCCAAGTCGGTTATCCGGTCAGGCATCTCAATACGCATTCGATCGCGTAACAATGCTAAACGGACGCGTGCTCTCTCCCTAGATGCTTGTCTTTGCTTCGTGCCACCAATGGATACCGGCATTTGCATGACCATGTAGTCATCCCAGCGATGCAACAGAATCTCGCGAATCTTGGCGACTTGCAATTTCGCGCGGGCACGTCGAGCGTCGCCTTGAGCACTGCTGAGTGCCATGCCGACCATCGACGCCATCACGCCGATCAACGCCATCGCAACCAACAACTCCACGATCGTGAAGCCTCGCCGTTGGCGTTCAGCTGTGATTTGGGTGCGAACTAACATGGGACTACTCCAGATCCGATTCGAGGGTCGTCGATGAGAAGTTCGTGACGTTGTCTTCCTGGAAATTCGCTGGGTCTGGCGTGTAGAGGTAGTTGCCAACTCCAGTGACTAAACCCGTGTTCAAGTTGAATCCCGTTCCGGCAGGGAAGATGTAGGCCATCGCCGCTGCGCCGGGGTCACCACCGTAGTGTTCGTCCTGCCCGCCGCTGACGATCTGGAAGCTGTCTCGGTTGACAAAAAACAGTCCATCGTCGGGGATGGAACTCGTCGTGCCGGTGTTCACCAACAACGACTTGTAAGGCTTAGCAACACCAACCGAAGCGGCAGTAGGCTGGTAGGCATTCACTACACGTGAGGTTGTACCGAGACTGTAAGTGCGCGAATCGAAGTAGACGAAAGGCAACGAACCATCGTTGTTCTTGCGGCGATAGACAGGGAAGAGATCGGCAACCACACCCGACGGTGCAGCCGCTGTGGCATTTGGAGCAACTGTTGCCCCGAGAGCCGCCGTGGAGGTGTTCCAGTAGATCCCTTCGTCGGTCGAATAACCGAGCACGCCATTGAGGCCCATCGTTAGCCGCACTTCATCAAACTCGAACAGTCGGTTGTCTCGCGATGTGTTGTAGTGGTAAGAATCCAAGTCATCGACGCTGCCAGTGCCAACATAGACGAATGGACCACCGCTTCCCGAAAAAGGAAACCTTGGATCGCTGCTAAAGCCACCCAATGCAAAGACAAGCGCTTCGGCGCGATCGACGCCATTGATTTGGAAAGTCGTGGAATCGGTCGGATCGACAAAACAAGCTTTCGCTAACAGCCCCATATCACGCGTGGAGATCTTTGGAAACGCTGTGCGATAGTGTCGTTGCACAACGGACCAATCCGAGAAGTCCGGCGGGTAATCGCCGTATTTGTCACGGTAGGCTTCCAATGCGAGTTCGATGTTGGTCAGTTCCACTTTCAGAGCGCTGTCAACAATCCGGCGCCGAGCCGACATCACTCCCGCGGTCACCAAACTCGTCAAGATGCCGATGATGATCACGACCACTAACAGTTCGATCAGCGTGAACGCTGCTCGGGTGATTCGGGTTCTGGGGCGGAGGGGCTGGGACATGCGTTTTACCTGTGCCTGTTGCGTTTGCATCACTCTTTTTCCTCGTGCGGCCTCGGGTACGGTCCGTCGGTGTAAAGCAGCGGTTGTGGCCATCGATTAGGGCCGCTGCTGGTGTCCAAGCCTCTTGGAGGAGTTGTTTTTTCAAACCACTCCCCCGTCGGCTCTAACCACTCTCGTTTTTGACTTGTTCCTTCGCGACCGCGCACTGCGACCGGTCTTCCGTCTGCCGCGATGTCTCCACGCCCTCGCGATCATGCGAGGTGGCAACACTGGCGGTCGATGCGACCGACGGTGTCGGTCAGCGTTTGTGTGTGTTTTTTTTGGGGGGGGCAATCGAGCGGAGTCGATTGGCCACCGTTTGTGTATTGTCTGGCTCTTCCATCGACCACCGTTTTTCGCGGTGGCCGATGGTTTGCGTCTTTGGCGTTGATTATCACAAGCTGCTGATCAGCGAGACGAGAGGCATAAACAGGCTGACGACGATAAATCCGACGACCAGACCGAGGAACACGATCAACAGCGGTTCCATCAACGCCATCATGCCGTCGGTCATTACGCGTACTTCCTCGTCGTATGTGTCCGCAACTTTGTAAAGCATTGTGTCCAACTCACCTGTCTCTTCGCCGACGTCGACCATGTTGACTACCAAGTCGTCGACGACGCGTTCTTTCATCTTCATCAGGTACCACAAGACGGCAAACACACAACCGCCGGCGGTTCCGCTAAACGCGATGCTTCGCAGCGTCTGGACCATCTCGGGGTTGTCGCCCAGCTTGGTGTAGTTGGCTGTCAGGGCGACCGACATCAACATGATCCCTGGAAACGCGCCCAAAAACGCCCAGAAAAAGGCGGCCATCGGGTGGAAGCCGGGGGTGCTGTTTTCGGCCAGCGGTTTGCTGATCACTTCACCCTGGCGGATCGATTCGGTGACTTTCGCAAACAGCCGCTCGAACATCGCGTTGCCCGAGGTCTCCCGGGTGATATTCAACGCCTCGAGGATCGGCACGCCGCTGGAGACCAACGTTCCCAACGTTCGCGTCGTCCGGGCCAAGATATTCTTTTCCAACAGGCCGCCGAAGATCGGGGCTTTGATGATAAACATGTCAAATCCCATCCGCCCCTGTTTAAACTTGCGGATCAATTTGACGATGATAAACATACAGACCGGGATCACGACGATCAGGAACCCGTACCGCATGATGTAGTTCGACAGCGCGATCAACAGCAGCGTCGGCGCCGGCAGTTCCAGGTCAAACTCCTCGAACATCTGTTCGAACGTCGGCACGATCTTGATCATGATAAAGGTCACGATCGCACAGGCGACGAAGACGACGACGCAGGGATAGATCAACGCACCTTTGACTTTTCGCTTGAGCGATTCAGCTCGCTCCATAAAGTCGGCCAGTCGCTGAAGAATCGTCTCCAACGCACCACCGGCCTCACCGGCTTTGATCATGTTGACGTATAAGCGGTTGAAGACCTTGGGGCTCTTGGCCATCGATTCGCTCATCGTCGAACCGCTCTCGATCTCCTCACACGTATCCAACAGCGCGTTTTTCAGTTTGCCCGGCTTCTGGTTCGCCTCGAGGATCTTCAGACTGCGCAGGATCGGCAGGCCCGAGTCTTGCAGGATCGACAACTGACGCGTGAACATCGCGATATGTTTTGTCTTGGCGCCACCGAAGCCGCCACCGCCGCGGCGCTTCTTGGTCGCCGCCGCTTTGGCTGCCTGCTTTTTGACGGAGATCTTCGTGACGAAGTATCCCATCTGACGAATTGTGGTTTGCGCCTCTTCTTCGTTCTGCGCATCGATCTCGTCCCGGATCTCTTGCCCGGTGGCGTCCATCGCTTCAAATAGATAGATAGGCATGGCGGAGGTCTACACTTTGAAGGGAAAAGTCAATTATTGAAATGTTCAACGTTTTATAAATCTGCATCCGGTGGCTGAACTGATCAGCCGCCACGCGATAGCGTCCGGTTGCTTTTGTCGTTTCTGTTTGTCGATCCGTTTGGCAACAGAGAACTCCGCCGCCGGCGACCGATCGGATGTTAGTGATCGACGGTCTCGCGAACGACCTCTTCGAGCGACGTGACACCCTTGTAAGCCAGCCCCATGCCGAAGGCGCGGAGCGTGGTCATGCCGTTGCTCTCGGCAACGTCGCGGATCTCGTCGGTCGATGCGTTGGCCATCACCATTTCGCGGATCGTATCGTTCATGATCATCAATTCAAACAGCCCCACACGCCCCTTGTAGCCCGTGTTGTTGCACTTGTCACAACCGCCCCCTCGGTAAAACTTGTGCTCCGCAACGTCGTCTGGTGACATGCCAATCTCCGCCAGCAGGTCCAGCGACGCCGGTGCCTCTTCGCGACAATTCGTGCAGATCCGGCGGACCAGTCGCTGAGCCAAGATGGCTTCGACCGTCGCGGTTAGCAGGAACGTCGGCACGCCCATGTCTTTCATACGAGTGATCGTGCTGGGCGAATCGTTTGTGTGCAGAGTGCTGAAGACCAAGTGACCCGTCAGCGCCGCTTGAACCGCGATCTCGGCGGTCTCCAGATCGCGGATCTCGCCGACCAGGATCCGGTCGGGATCCTGCCGCAGGATCGCCCGCAGGCAACTGGCAAACGTAACCCCCGAACCGACGTCGATCGGAATCTGCACGATCCCATCGATGTCGTACTCCACAGGGTCTTCGGTCGTGATGCACTTCTCGTCGATCGTGTTCAGTTCGGAGAGCGCCGAGTAGAGCGTCGTCGTCTTGCCGCTACCCGTCGGCCCGGTGACCAAGATGATCCCGTTGGGCTTTTCGATCGTTTTGCGGAACGGGACCATCACGTCTTCGTCCATCCCGACATTGTCGAGACTCAACGAAACGACCGAGCGATCGAGGATCCGCATTACCGTCGATTCGCCAAACATCGTTGGCATCACGCTGACGCGGAGATCGACAGGGTGGCCACCGACCATCAATTCGATCCGGCCGTCCTGAGGCATCCGGCGTTCGGCGATGTCTAGGTTCGCCATCACCTTGATCCGCGTGGTGATCGCAAACGCCAAGTGACGCGGCGGCGGAACCATTTCGTAAAGCACGCCTTCGGCTTTGATCCGGATCCGGAATTCATCCTCGAACGGTTCGAAGTGGATGTCGCTGGCGTGGTCTTTAATCGCCAGCAGCAGAACCATGTTCAACAGCTTGCGGACCGGCGCCGAATCAGCCAACGCCTCGGCATCGGTGATGTTAAATTTGTCCGACTCCAGCGCCGAGATCGCCGCTTTGAGGTCGTCGTCCTCTTCGAGCGACGCGATCACTTTTTCGACGCTCTCCGATTCGCTGTCGAAGTACCGCGTCATCGCGGCGACGATGTCGCGTTCGGTCGAGACGGCCATCCGGATGTCGTAACCCAGGAAGGTCCGCAGTTCGTCTTGGATCGAAAGGTTTTGCGGGTCGCAGGTCGCCACGGTCAGAGTGGAACCGTCGAACTTGACCGGGATCACGCGGTACAGCTGGGCCATCGTTTCGGTGACCATCGCCAGAACCTCTGGCGGCAGTTCGACGTCCTGCAGCTGAACCGTCTGCATGTTCATCTGCTCAGCCAAGCCCTGGGCCACCTGTTCGTCGGTGACCAAGCCCATGTCCTCGGCGATCCGCCCCAACAGGGCGCCCGGTTGCTGTTGCTGTTCCTCGAGGATCACCTCCAACTGTTCGTCGGTGATGAATCCGAGGTCGACGAGGATCTGTCCGATTTTTCGTGTAGCCACAGGTTTTCAGGCTTGAGGTTCGAGGAATGAAATGGAACTTCCGATGCCCGCGTCCTACTCGGGATGCGGTTCGCCCTGCTCTCCGTTTTCGCCGTCGCCGCGTCGGGCTTCGACGATCCGTTTCGCCAAGTCGTCGGGACGATGAGCTTTTCCTAACACGTCTTCGACCGACACCAGGCCACCGGCCCAGAGGTTGTAGAGCGCGTCGTCCATCAACTGCATGCCAAACTTGGCACCGGTCTGGATCGCCGAGTTGATCCGGAACGTTTTGTTCTCGCGGATCAGGTTGGCGATACCAGGGGTTACGATCAGTGTTTCATAAGCCGCACAGCGACCGCCGCCGATCTTGGGCAACAGCGTCTGAGCGACCACGCCGATCAGCGACGATGCCAACTGGGTTCGAACCTGATCCTGCAGGTTCCCCGGGAAGGCGTCGATGATCCGGTTGACGGTTCCCTGAGCACTGTTGGTGTGCAAGGTTCCAAATACGATGTGACCGGTTTCAGCGGCGCTGATCGCGGCTTCGATCGTCTCGAGATCGCGGAGCTCGCCGACCAGGATCACGTCGGGATCCTGCCGCAACGCGCGGCGAATCGCCTCGGAGAAACTAGGGACATCGACCCCAACCTCGCGTTGGTTGATCGTGCTTTCAATATGTTCGTGGTAGAACTCGATCGGATCTTCGATCGTGATGATGTGGTGATCGACCGTCTCGTTCAAGTAATTGATCAAGCTGGCCAGCGTTGTACTCTTGCCGCTACCGGTTGGCCCGGTGACAAGGAACAGCCCGCGAGGCCGTTGAACCAATTTGATGATCGCTTCGGAGAGCCCCAGTTGTTCGGGGGTCAGTTTGTCGTTGGGGATCTGCCGCAACACCATCGAGATGAAGCCGCGTTGCTTGAAAACCGAGACGCGGAACCGCGCCAGTTCTCCAAAGGCAAACCCAAAGTCGGTGCTACCGGTCTCCTGCAATTCGCGCTGACAGCGGTCCGGCGTGATGCTTTTCATCAACGCCACGGTGTCCTCGGCTTCGAGCACCTTGGTCTCCAATTTCCGCATCCGACCGTGCAGTCGGAAGACAGGAGGTTGGTTGACCACGATGTGGATGTCGCTGACACCTTGCTTTACCGCTGCTTGCAGCAGCTTGTCGATCAGAACGGTTGCCATACCTTAGTAGATCCTCGCGCTGTGGCGAATCGGTTCACGCATCAGTGGTGAACCCGTCAACAATCGATGCCCCCAACGGGCCTCTCTAAAACTTTACAAATCCGGTTTGAACGTTGGATGTTGGTTGCGGTGCCGAACCGCCGGTATTATTTCGAGTCTGATTGTCGGGATATAAAAAGGAAGACAAACAGAGAAATGAATCAATAGTTGTTGGCTTTTAGATAAGCAGCCATCGTCGGCTGTGAGGGTATTATCACCAACAACCACTCTGCAGACAACGAAATTGCAGTTCGGAGTGATTCTCGCGGCCCTCGCCCCTCTGCTGGCGGCAACCCCGAACCGCGTCGCCGAGCCTCGTCGAGGGGCCCTGTTGAGCCAGATTTGGCCGCGTGATCGGCCGCCGGCAACAGTCGCCTCGGAGCGGCTGCGACAATTCGATCCAGCCTGTTCGGCGAACCCCGGCAGCAGAGACGTCCCAAGTCGCGTAATGCGAGATACCCCGCCATTGTTGCGGAGAGGCGAGGAGCCCGCTCCGGCGGGGGAGGCTACGAAAAAAGCCGCGACGGCGATCGGCCGCGGCGGCTTGTTGTGCCACCATCGCGGCGGAAGGTCCCGCCGCAGGAAGAGCTAGCAAAGTGGGCGATTAGAGGTCTTCGGTCAGCAGTTGCTGGATCGCCAAGTGATCCTGTTCGGTCTTTTTGGCGACGCGGTAAACCTCTTCAAACGTCGTAATCCCCCGCAGGATCTTGCGGATGCCGTCGGCGTACAGCGTCGTCATCCCGTTTTCGATCGCCGCCTTGCGGATGTCCTGCGAACTGCGGGCCTGGAACATCATCTCGCGGATCGTGCTGCGGACCAACATCAGTTCGTAGATACCGATCCGGCCGCGGTAGCCGCTGCGTTGGCAATGGGCGCATCCTTTGCCCTTAACGAATTCCGCCTTCTTTACCAATTCGGGCGGAATGCCAGCATCTCGGATCAGGCTCTCCGGTGGCTTGTAACGTGTCTTACATCGCGGGCAAACCGTCCGCACAAGCCGCTGAGCGAGGACCGCAATCACGCTACTCGCCACCAGATAGGATGGTACACCCATGTCCATCATCCGTGTCGCAGCACTGGGCGCATCGTTCGTGTGTAGAGTACTGAATACCAAGTGTCCAGTGAGAGAAGCCTGGATTCCCATCGAAGCGGTCTCGTTGTCACGCATTTCTCCGACGAGGATGATGTTCGGTGCCTGACGCAACATCGCCCGAATGATGAGTGCGAAATCGAGTCCGATGTTGTGCCGGACCTCGCACTGGTTGATCCCCTGCAGGTAGTATTCGACGGGGTCCTCGGCGGTGATGATCTTGCGGTCGGGGCGGTTCAGCGCGTTGAGCGACGCGTAGAGTGTTGTCGTTTTTCCCGACCCCGTCGGACCGGTAACCAAGATGATTCCGTTGGGCCGTTTGATCAGCGATTGGAAGTTGCGGAAGTCGCGCTCGGCCAGGCCCAATTGGCGGATACCGACCTTGATGTTGTCGCGGTCCAACAGCCGCATAACCGCCGACTGGCCGTGGTTGGTCGGGATGATGCTAACCCGCAAATCGAGTTCTTTGTCCCCCACCGTGATCTTGATCCGCCCGTCCTGCGGCTTCCGCTTTTCGGCGATGTCGATCTTCGAGAGGATCTTAATGCGGGACATCAGCGCCATCAGCATCCGGCGGGGGGGGCTGTCTCGCTCGACCAACCGGCCGTCGATCCGATACCTAATTCGCACCCGGTCCTCGAACGGCTCGACGTGGATATCCGAAGCACGCAGCTGGACAGCTTCGGCGATCATTAGGTGAACTAATTTAACGACCGGCGGGCTCGCCTCGTCGAAGACTTCGTCGACATCGGCCCCGGAATCCTCTTCGGTCTCGGTAAAGTCGATCGCTGTATCGGTAAACTCCTGCAACATCGAGTCGGCCGATTCACCTTCGACCTGCCCGTAATAGCGGTTGATCGCTTCTTGGATCGAGGTTTTCGGAGCGAGCGCTGTCTCGACCTTCCGGTTCAGGATAAACCGCAGCTTTTCGACCGTCTCCAGATCGAAGGGGTCGCTGATCAGGACCTTCAGGACGCTCTCGTCCCCCCCGATAGGCAAGACGTTGTTTTCGCGGGCGACCGATTCGGGGACCAATTCGATCACCGTTTCGTCGATCCGAATCTCGCCGAGGTTGACGTATTCGAGTTTATGGAAGTCGGCCAAGGCTTTGGTCGATTCCTCGGGAGTCGCGTAGCCCAGTTTGTCGAGCGCTTCGCTGATCGGCAGCCCCGCGTCGCGAGAGACCTGCAGCGCCTCGTTGAGTTGGTCGATACTGACGATGCCCCGCTGGAGCAATAGATCGGTAAAGTCGCGTTTTGGACCAGCCATGAAATCCCTCGTAGCGTTTCGGATCCGATGAGCGACGGCGCAGCTGCGTCGAGACGAGCGCCCCGAAATTGATTTCGCGGGCAGCGAGCGTGAAGCCGTCGGTTGTTTGGGTTTGATGTTGCGTAGGGCTCCCCGAGGGAGCGACCTGGTGGTCCGTCGAAACGAACCGCCGCGCTGCGGCAATTGTACAACAGTCTTCTATTGTACAGAGGACAACCCAAGAGGATGCGTTGTTTTTCTCGAGGGTAAATCAGTTTTCCAAAGTAGGATCGGCACCATCGCCCACCGGCCGCCAATCTTGTTCCCGCAGCCGTGATCAAGCGCCGCGCGAAGCCGCTTCGCGGGCTGCCAACGCACCTGGCCCGCGCTCTCGATCAGGCGGCGCGATACAGGATCGCGTTGCCTCGCTTGCCGCACGGATCCAGAGCCCCGGTCTGCCGCAAGCAGTAGGCGATCTGTTGAGCTGTCCCGCGAGGGCATTCGATGTGCCCGGCCAACTGGGCGGTGTCGAAGGGATGGGGCAGTTGATCGCTGCCGATCAGGTTCAGCAGGTCGGCTGTCGTCCGCAATTCGTGAGTCGATTCGATGCTCTCGAGCACGTAGTCTTTGGTTCTGTAGTCCTTTCCTCGCCGCCGTCGCTTGCGGCGATCCGGCGGCAACCGCCAGTGCTGGACGTTGACCATCGGGACTTCGATTGTCAGTCGCGGGTGGGGAAAGACGCGAGTGAAATAGATAAGCTCGTCGAAGATCTCCAGCAACGCACCCCGTTTAGGGCTCAACCGACGCCCCAAAACCGGCCCCTCCGCAGTCGCCTGGCGGACGATTCGACGGCGGTTGATGATCGGTTTGACGATCCGGACGTCGTGCCGTTTCAGCAGCGCCTGGATCTTGGGCCGGATTGCACTGAGCGAGGCGAACTGGATCTCGATCAACTCATCGCCGCGGATCGCGTCGATCCGGTAGTCGCCCAGCCGGACCTCGGTATCCGCTTCCGACGCGGCGTACATCGATTTCATCGCTCGGTGCAGCGAGGTCTCCATCGTTCCATCCTTGGATTGAGTCTTACGGTCGCCTTTCGCTCCGCGAAAGTGCGTGGGGCCCGTAACGCACTTTCGCGGAGCGAAAGGCGACCATACGAGCACGAAGCGCAAGCGAGTGATTCCACCCGGCGAATCGAGCGAGTGGTTCCACCCGGCAAATCGGGCTAATGATTCCACACGCAAATCGAGCGATCGGTTATTCGGGTTCGATGCCAAAGTCGCGGATCGTTAGCAGCGTTTCCAGCTTCAACCCACGCTCGGCAAACTTGGCTTCGCCACCGGCTAGGCGGTCGATGATTCCCAGGACGCCGAGCACCTTCAAACCGAAGGCTTCCGCGGCGTCGACTGCCTGCAACGCGCTGCCGCCACTGGTGATCACGTCCTCGACGATATAGACGCTCTGCCCCTCGGCAACCGGCCCTTCGACCTGCCGCCCGGCTCCGTGGCCCTTTGGTTCTTTGCGAACCATAAATCCACGCAGCGGCAATCCCTGCTGGCCGGCTAGCGTGACGATCGACGCGGTGATCGGATCGGCACCGATCGCCATTCCACCGACTGCCGAAATCTGGTTGACGCGGTCGCCCAACATCGCCAGCATCCCCGCCGCGATCTGGTTGGCACCTTGCGGATGCAGCGTGATCTGCCGGCAATCGAGGTAATAAGAAGCGGTTTTCCCACTGGCCAGCGTGAAGGTTCCGGTTTGCAAGGCAAATTCACGCAACAAGGCTTTGAGGGCTTCGCGGTCGTATTCAGCTGACATGGGCTCGTTCTATCAGTTGCGGGGGATCGGGAGTGGTTTCGACGACTCGGCAGCTTAATGCCATTCGCCCATATGCACCACGCCAAATCACCCGCTGCAGCGATTTGACCAACGTTTCCCGCCAGTGGCCAGCCGATTGCATCACCTGGCCGGGCCGTCCAGAGAGCACTCTACGGAGTTGGAATCAGGCGGATTTGGCGGATGTCACAGACGGCTCCTTTGACTTTTTCGATCGCTCGCAAGTCCAGCGAATAATCGCCGGCCGCATCGACTCGGATCGTGCCGATCTGCCGCGGTTTGAAGTTCTGGAAGTGGCCGGTGTCCTCGACGACGAAGCGGACCGTCTTGCCAGCCAACTCGATCGCGACGGTGCTGCCGCCGTGCCCCTTGCCGCAACCCTGCAGCACTTCCACCTGGAACTCCATCGGTTGCGAGACGTGCAATTGCCACTGAGCCCAGTCGTTGGCATCGGCCCAATAACCGACGGTGTTCTTGTGCGGTTGCGGTTCGTATCGCAACAGCTTGCCGTGCGTGGCCGCGTGGTGAGCCGCCAGCGTGAACGAACCGTCCTTCGATTGCAAGATCCGGTGCGGCTGCCGAGCCAACAGGACCGGTTCGAGCGTTTCGAAAACGACAACCTTCCCCTGCGGATCGACATCTTTGGGGAACGTGATATCCCAGGTCTTCGGTTCCGGGCGGAACTTCAGCTTCGTCTGCTCCGGATTCTCTCCCTGCATATATAGACTCTTCATCCGGTTGTTCAATCGCGGAAACGAGATCTTGCGATCCTCCGGCAGCGACTGGACATGCAGCTCCAGCGACGACGGCTTCCAAACGATCTCGCCCCACGATTCCTCGGTCACCGTCGGCGACGGCTCCGCCGGGTCGGCTCCCAGAAGGCAACACGCCGTGATCAGAATGCCCGCCGTCGTCGTGATGCTGCGCAGAAGTGACTTCATCGGTTTGCTCGTTTGCCTGTGGGGGAGGAGAATCGCATGGAACAGCAAAATGCTACTCAGCCCGATCTGCCGACGCAAACCTCCGGCGAAGAAACAGATGAAAGTGGTGCTTCGAATGAAAGAAAATACCAGCACGAAGCGCAAGCGAGTGGATTCGATACTAGCACGAAGCGCAAGCGAGTGATCTTGGCCGCGAACCCGGTAATCGATGGAGTGTGATCACTCGCTTGCGCTTCGTGCTGGTATGGGGTGGGCATTTGTGATCACTCGCTTGCGCTTCGTGCTGGTATTGCAATCGTCGGCCTTGCCGCGGGGGGGCGTGATCGCGGGTTGCAGTTTTGTGCGGGCATTGCCGATGGTCGCCTTTCGCTCCGCGAAAGGACGCGGGCCCTGGCAACGCACTTTCGCGGAGCGAAAGGCGACCATACCAGCACGAAGCGCAAGCGAGTGATTCCACCCAGCGAATTGAGCGAGTGATTCCACCCAGCGAATCGGGCGAGTGATTGGCTTGGGATCACGCGATTAGTGAAATCACTCGCTTGCGAACCACTCGCTTGCGCTTCGTGCTGGTATGGGGTGGGCATTTGTGATCACTCGCTTGCGCTTCGTGCTGGTATTGCAATCGTCGGCCTTGGCGAGGGGGTGCGTGAACGCGGGTTGCAGTTTTGTGCGGGCATTGCCGATGGTCGCCTTTCGCTCCGCGAAAGGACGCGGGCCCTGGCAACACACTTTCGCGGAGCGAAAGGCGACCATGCTAGCACGAAGCGCAAGCGAGTGATTCCACCCGGCGAATCGGGCGAGTGATTCCACCCAGCGAATCGGGCGATCGGTTGGCTTGGGATCACGCGATTAGTGAAATCACTCGCTTGCGAACCACTCGCTTGCAAACCACTCGCTTGCAAACCACTCGCTTGCAAACCACTCGCTTGCAAACCACTCGCTTGCAAACCACTCGCTTGCAAACCACTCGCTTGCGCTTCGTGCTGGTATGGGGGGCATTTGTGATCACTCGCTTGCGCTTCGTGCTGGTATGGGCGGGATGGTATGGGGCGGAGAAGGGGACAGGTCGGTTCTCATTGCCCAGCCGCCTGATTGCTACTATGCTCAACCCTCGATGCACCACCGCTCAACATCCACTCGCCGCCACTCGCACGCTTCTATTTAATAGGAAAGGGAGGTGGCGATGCGCATCGATCTGGTGATTACCGAATTGTTTGTCGGGGGAGCCGAGCGCCAGTTGACTCAGTTGGCGATCGGACTGGCACGGCGAGGCGCCGCGGTGCGAGTGATCTCCTTGGACGCGTTGCCCGAATCGGCCCCGGACGATGCATTGGTCCGCCAACTGCAGGATGCCGGGATCGACGTCCGTTCGCTCGGTTGCCGATCGACGTGGGCGGTTCCGCAAGCGATCGCGCGGCTGAAGCGACTGTTCCGCGACGACCGCCCCGATCTGGTGCAGACCTTCTTATTCCACGCCAACGTCGTCGGCACCTGGGCTGCGGCTCGGGTTGGAATCCCGATCCGCGTCGGCGGCGTGCGAGTCGCTCAACCCAATTCCGCTCGCTTGTGGTTGGAGCGGCAGGCGGCGCGACGGATGCAGGCGATCGTCTGCGTCAGCCAGTCTGTCGAGAAATTTGCCGCCCAGCACCTGGCGACATCGGCGACGACCCTGCTGACGATCCCCAACGGCGTCGACACACAGCGGTTTGCCCAAGCGAAGCCGATCGACTGGGAGACCCTCGGGCTGGATCGCGCCGCCGAGGTGATCTTGTATGTCGGCCGGCTGCATCCCCAAAAGGGAACGGATTGGCTGTTGGAAGCCGCGCCGCGAATCCTGGCTGAAAACCGGCGGGCTGCGCTGGTCCTCGTCGGTTCGGGGCCGTGGCAGCCGCGGGTCGAAGAGGCGCTGGCGAAGCTGCCGGCGGGCCGGGCGGTCCATCTGCCGTTGCAGGCCGATATCGCCCCACTAATGCTCGCCGCCCGTCTGTTGGTGCTGCCGAGCCGTTACGAGGGGATGCCTAATGTGGTGATGGAAGCGATGGCGGCGGGGATGCCGGTGCTAGCTACCGACGCAGAGGGGGTAAGGGAACTGCTGGGAGAGTGGGGTGAGCCGCAGATCGTCAGCTTTGGCGACACCGATTCGCTCTGCGGCCAGCTGTCGCACCTCCTCAACGACGCCTCGCTCGCAGCGCAAGTGTCGCACAGCAATCGACTTAGAGCATCCGCAGAATTTTCGGTCGACGCGATGGTCGATCGCTACTGGGAATTGTACGGCCGGCTCAGCGGAACGTCCTGAACGGCGGGACGGCCGGGGGCGAAAAAAGTTCCCGGTCCCGAAGTGCTTGTCAGGTAATGACCTAAGTTTGCTAGCAACTCTCCAGGTTCGCTGTTTTCTCACGCGATTTGGTTGACCGCAGGGCGGGGATCGGTATTCTGTGGTGGTCACGCATCGCGACGTAAGATCTTCACGGAACCGGTCTTACGCTCGCATTTAAGGGACGAAATCGATTGCAAGACGCGAACATCACCCTGTCGGGAAGAGCATCAGAGATTATGCTAAACGGCAACGGACACACCAAGGATTGGCGGTGGACGAGCGCCGGGCTGTGTAATCACGACCTGCCGCGACAGAAACAAGAACCAATCGCGAATGACGCCTTAGAAGGCACGAATAAATCGACTTGACGAGTCGATCCGAATTCGGGTCCATGGGGTGCCATTTCGCACCACGATCCTCCCTCCGCGAGGAACGCCTTGCATGGATTCGGACATTCGCCGCAGCCAACGGCCACTGGCTGACGGCACGATAGTTCAGATCGACGGGGATTCTTTGAATCACCATCCTCTGGAGTATTGAAGAAAGAGTCCATGGACTGTAGACAGGATGTGTACAGTCGCGATCGCACGGTGAACAACTACGGTTGTCCGCCGTGCAAGTCTTGACCACTCGGGCACATGGACGTGCCCCGGTCAGGCTTGCTTTGCTCTCCTTGCCGCGGCCCGTTCCCATTCCCTTCGCCAACGCATCCCCAGATCTCTCATGCCCGATTCCGATTCTTCGACCAGCATGCACGTGCCGGTTCTCCCTTCGGAAGTCATCGAGGCGTTGGACCTCAGCCCGGGCAAGCGGATTGTCGACGGGACGTTTGGCGGCGGCGGCCACTCGCGGCTGATCCTTCCCGCGATCGCTCCCGGCGGAATGCTGATCGGCCTCGATCGCGACCCGCGAGCGATTCAGCAATACGGTCCGCAGTGGCGCGATTCGCTTCCCGCGATCGAGTCCGACCCGTCGCCTCGGATCGAACTGATCAACGACAGCTACCATCGTCTGCCGCAGCTGATGGAAGAGCTCGAGATCGATGGCGTCGACGGGATTCTGTTAGACCTGGGGCTGTCGAGCGATCAATTAAACGACCCATCGCGCGGCTTCAGCTACCAGACCGATGGCGATTTGGATCTCCGCTTCGATCCGACCTGTGGCGAAGCGGCCAGCGATCTGCTGTTGCGGCTGCCCGAAAAAGAGATCGCCGATCTGATCTATCAGTTTGGCGAAGAGCGTTGCAGTCGCCGGATCGCGCGGCGGATCGTCGAGCGACGCAAAGAGCGGCGGGCGGTCAAGACAGCCGACGAATTGGCATCGCTCGTCCGCAGCTGTGTTCCGCGCGGCAAGAACCACCGCATCGATCCCGCGACGCGAACATTCCAAGCGCTGCGGATCGCCGTCAATCAGGAACTGCGGATCGTCAAACAATCGCTCGAAGACCTCCCCGGTTGCCTCCGCCCCGGCGGCCGCTTGGCAGTCATCAGTTTCCATTCGCTCGAAGACCGGCTGGTCAAACACGCATTTCGCGAAGCGGACGATCTGGAAATCATAACCCGCAAACCGATCCTGGCATCGGACCGCGAAAACGCCGAGAACCCCAGAGCCCGCAGCGCCAAGCTGCGAGTGGCGGTAAAGAGGTAAGCCTCCCGCAGCGCGTCGATGGCACGCTCCCGATCCCGCAGGGATGCCAGAAGGTAGCCGGTGGCCGGAGCGTAGCGAATACCACCGGTATACGACGCCGGAAACGATCGCCGCCCCCGTCGGGGGCGTACAGCGATCTGCGATCCCTTCGGGAGCATCGCGCATCGTGACGCTGCATTCCGGAGGTGCGCCGCTGCGCGACGACCTCCGGCTACCTTCTTTGATCCCTTCGGGGATCGATTGTCGATTCCGCAACGACCGCAGCGCGTCGATGATGCGCTTGTAACGGAACTCCTCGCGGCGAAATTCGTCCAGAGTTTCGGTGTGTGGCTACTTGCCAGAAATCGAAATTCTTGACGGCCTGTTGATTTAATCAGCCGTTTGGGCGTTAGCCCCGGTTTAGCGGTGCTTGAACCGGGGCTAACGCCCAAACGGCTGATTCAAGAAGTTCGCGTGCGATTAAAGCAACAGGCCGTTGTCGACTTCCGCTACGGCCCTGGCGTCATTCGGTCGGTCAGCGAGCAGCTTGGTCGGCAAACCGCCTTCTGCGACGGGGGGATCGTTGGGGTCGTGGGAAAAGCTTGCTTGCGCGGAGCCTCCCCGTTCTGGCACATCAATTGCATTGAGCCCGACAGCGCGATCCACGGCGGAGGTTCTAGACCTCCTGCATCGTTAAGACCAACTCGAGCAGGAAGACTATGGCTAAGAAGAAGGCACAAAAAGCGGCGGCGGAAACGGGGCACTGGGGCGAGGGGGGCGAGTTGCACCAACGGTCGAAGAAGGGGGACCAACCGCTGACGACAAACCAGGGCTTAGTCGTCGCCGACGATCAGAACACGCTGTCGGTTGGGCCGCGTGGGCCGCAATTGCTCGAAGACTTTATCATGCGTGAGAAGATCACGCATTTCGATCACGAACGGATTCCCGAACGCGTTGTGCACGCCCGCGGCTACGCAGCTCATGGTTACTTTCAGGCCTACAAATCTCACGCCAAACTGACCAAGGCAGCTTTCCTACAGGACGCCGAGACGAAGACGCCGGTCTTCTGCCGCTTCTCCACGGTCGCTGGCAGCGCCGGTTCGCCCGACACCGCTCGCGACGTCCGCGGCTTTGCCGTCAAGTTCTACACCAGCGAAGGGAACTACGATCTGGTCGGCAACAACATGCCGGTCTTCTTCATCCAAGATGCAATCAAATTCCCCGACTTGATCCACAGCGTCAAACCAGCACCCGACCGCGACTTCCCGCAAGCCCAATCGGCTCACGACACCTTCTGGGACTTTGTCTCCTTGAATCCCGAAAGCATGCACATGCTGATGTGGGTGATGTCGGACCGGGCGATCCCGCGATCGTTTCGAATGATGGAAGGTTTTGGCGTCCACACGTTTCGGATGATCAATAAGAAAGGGGAATCGCAGTTCGTCAAGTTTCATTGGCGTCCCACGCTGGGAACCTTCTCGGTGATCTGGGACGAGGCGATGAAGATCTCCGGCGCCGATCCCGATTTCCATCGCCGCGATTTCTGGAACGCTATCGAGTCGGGCAACTATCCCGAATGGGAGCTGTCGGTTCAAGTGTTCAGCGAAGATCAGGCGAACGAATTCGATTTCGACGTGCTCGATCCAACCAAACTGATCCCCGAAGAACTGGTTCCGCTGACGCCGTTGGGAAAGATGGTTCTCGATCGAAACGTCGACAACTTCTTTGCCGAGACCGAACAGGTGGCGTTCTGCCCGTCACACGTGGTCCCCGGGATCGATTTCTCCAACGATCCGCTGCTGCAAGGTCGACTGTTCTCCTACCTCGACACGCAACTGTCGCGACTGGGCAGTCCCAACTTTCATCAGATTCCAGTCAACAAGCCGAAGTGTCCGTTTGCCAACTTCCAACGCGATGGGCATATGCAGATGGAGGTGCCGACGGGACGTGTTGCCAACGAGCCAAACAGTCTCGACGATGGCAGTCCTCGCGAAGACGCGATGGCCGGTTTCAACAGCTACCACGCCGCCGAAGCGGGCGAGAAACGGCGGTTGCGTCCGGAGAGTTTCGCCGATCACTATTCGCAAGCTCGACTGTTTTGGATCTCGATGACCGAGCCCGAACAGCGACACATCGTTGGCGGGTTTGCGTTTGAGTTGGGGAAATGCAACGAGTCGAAGATTCGCACTAGGATGCTGGGGCACCTGGCAAACGTCGACCAAAGCCTGAGCGATCGGGTTGCCGAGAAGCTGGGGATGTCGGGGCAAGCCGATACGATCCAGCCGCGGGTGCCGGTCCGCGACGTGCAACCGTCGAAGCCGTTGTCGCAGTATTCGGTCGCCCCCGAATCTTTGCAAGGCAAAAAGATCGGATTGCTGACGACCGACGGGATCGACGCGAAGCTGCTGGACGCAATTGCTACCGCCGCCAAGAAGGAAGGGGCAACGTTGGCGGTGATCGCGCCGACTCGCGGTGCGATCCATACCAGCGACGGCAAGGAACTGGCGACCGACGACTTCCTCGCCGGTGCACCATCGGTGCTGTTCGACTGCGTCATCGTTGCACCGGCGGCAGATCATGCCGAGATGCTGGCTGGCGAAGCGGCAGCGGTGAACTGGGTTCGCGATGCGTTTGCGCATCTGAAAGTCATCGGCTTCACCGACACGGCGACGGGGATCTTTGAGAAAGCTTCCGTCGCTACCGATGCCGATGAAGGTGTGATCTCGATCGATTCGTCAACCTTGAGCGAGTTTATCAAACAGGCGAAGCGACACCGGATCTGGGCCCGCGAACCTCAATTGCGGACGTTGTGACCGTTGGCCCCCAGCGGCCGCGAGGCTGCAGAACGGCAGCCGTCCGTCAGCTTCTCTTTCCCGTTGTCAAACTCTCTGCCGATGCGACATCCACGAACGCCCGACGGTCGCTATTTTGTAGTTCGCGGGCGATTGTGGCGCTGCACCAATCCGCACCTGTCCGAGGTCGAGCGGCAGTTGTTAGTCGATGAATTGATGGCGGCGCGTCGGGAGGTGAAGCGGGCTCGAGAAGCGGCCGACGACGTTGCGTTAAAATCCGCACGCCAGTCGGTCGACAAGGCCAAGCGTGCATTGGGAGAGCGGGGGCCGACGTGGTGGGACGACGACACCGATTTCAATCGCTGTATGATCCGCAACACGCCCTATGCAAACTGGTGGTTGGGAAGGTCGAATGAACTGTGTTGATAGCGGTAACGGGAAGGCTCGTTATGCTTTCGTTTTCCGGGCTTGGCTATTCCCTTTGACAACGAGCGAATCGCCGCTGCGTCATCTCGCACCGACTCCTTTAACTGGGCAGGTCGGCGTTTCATTTTAAGTATCATCTATCGCGCGTTGGCCTTCAGTTCTCTTGGAATTAGGCCGCTATCGCGTGCCAGCTGATTCCCCTAAACACTAAGCCTAAATCGATCTGGACTGTCTGGTTCTCTACCTGATGCACCGCAGAAAATCTGGTACGATCAGTTGGGTTTGCGATCGACAATCGGGGATGGCATTGGGGCCAAACGAACCGTTTGCTACAGCCCGATCGATAGTTGGGCAGCGAGCGGCTGCGGAGACACCGATGTCGCCTCGTGATACGCTGGCTTGGGTGCGTTCTGCGACGGATAAGGACAAAGTTCATGACGGGCGAAAGCAAGATGGCATTCGAAAGAATCAGCACGGGGATCGAAACGCTCGATGAGATATTGCATGGTGGGCTGACCCGCGATCGGTTGTATCTGGTCGAAGGGACTCCGGGGACGGGGAAGACAACGTTTGGACTGCAGTTCCTTCTGGCGGGACGCGATCGTGGCGAGAAGGGAATCTACGTCACACTATCGGAAACAAAAGAAGAACTGATCGGGATCGCGCAGTCGCACGGCTGGTCGCTCGACGGCATCTATATCCACGAACTACTGAATCCCGAAGACGCCGCCGGCCGCGCACAATACACGATGTTCGAACCGTCGGAGGTCGAACTGGGAAGCACCGTTGGAGAGGTGCAGAAACAGGTCGAGGCGATGAAGCCGCAAAGGATCGTGTTTGATTCGCTGTCGGAAATGCGGTTGCTGTCTCAGGGAGCGTTGCGATACCGCCGGCAGATCCTGGCGCTGAAGCAATTTTTTGTCGGCCGCGGCTGCACCACGTTGCTGTTGGACGACAAGGCGACCGGCGGCGAAGACCAACAGCTGCAGAGTCTGGCTCACGGCGTGATTCGACTCGAACAACGACTGACCGACTACGGCAACGAACGCCGTTCGTTGCGAGTGATCAAACACCGCGGGTCCGACTTCATCGGCGGTGCTCACGATGTCCAATTGATGCGCGGCGGGATGCAAGTCTTTCCGCGAGCGACTGTCGACACAAGTCCGTGGTTTGCCGACGGCCGCGTGATCAGCAGCGGCTTGGATTCGTTGGACCAATTGTTGGGTGGCGGTATCACCGAGGGTTCGAGCACACTTTTGTTAGGCCCCGCCGGTGTCGGTAAATCGTCGATGGGTGTGCAGTTCGCGGTGGAAGCGGCCAAGCGTGGCGAGCGGGCGGTGCTGTTCGAATTTGAGGAGAGCGATAACGCGTTGTTGACGCGTTCCGAAGGACTCGGACTGCCGCTGCGAAAATACATCGATGACGGCTCGATCGCCGTTCGGCATCTTCCCGCCGGCGAGATCGCACCCAATGAGTTTGCGATGAAGGTGCGTTCGGAAGTCGCCGAGGATGCTCAGGGGCGAAAGACAACTGTCGTGTTGATCGACAGTCTCAACGGCTATTTGAGTTCGATGCCACACGAAAACTTTCTTGTCGTCCAGCTGCACGACATCTTGAACTATCTTGGCAAGCGAGGGATCGCAACCTTCCTGGTCGTTGCTCAGCATGGCATGATGGGGCACGGGATGGGAACGCCTGTCGACACAAGCTATCTCGCCGACGCGGTGATCCTGTTCCGCTACTTCGAAGCCGCTGGCGAAATTCACCGCGCGATATCGGTCGTCAAGAATCGCACGGCCAATCACGAGCGGACGATTCGTGAATTCGGCTTGAGCGATCAAGGCCTTGTGATCGGCCAACCGTTGACGAATTTTCGCGGCGTGCTGGCCGGAACGCCCGAGTTCATCGGACCTCGCGATGTGCTGTTGGATCCCCGAGAAGCGAGTACCGAATGAATTCCCTGGAACCGTCCAGCGACATCAGCCAACGCGTGGCCATTTTCGCACCGACTCCGCAGGACGCCAAGATATGCAAGCAGATCTTGGACGACGTCCAGATCGAAGCCGATTTCTGTTCGTCCATCGACCAGCTTTGCGATGCGATCGAAGCGGGCGTCGGCGTCGGTTTGGTGGGCGAATATCACCTGGGGCACGTTCAGCTGCAGCGGCTGCACGATGTCCTGTCGCGACAGCCCGAATGGTCCGACTTTCCCGTCTTGGTGCTGTTGGGAACCGAAGAGCTTTCGTCGCAGCGGGTGGAGCAATTGCTCTCGATCGGGAACGTCACGCTGGTTCCCTGCCCGCTGCGGATCGCGGTTTTTGTCAGCAAATTGCGGGCTCGGCTCCGCGATCGACGCCGGCAATACGCGGTTCGGGATCTATTGATCGAACGTCGGCGAGCGGTCGAGGCGGCTGCTGTCGATGCCCGCCGGCTGCGACTGGCGTTGCAAGCTGGCCAGATGGGCGTTTGGGAATGGAGCCAAAAAGAACTCTATTGGTCGCCGACGTTCTACGATCTGTATGGGTTTGAAAAAACGGTTACCCCCGACCCCCAACGATGTTTCGAACGCGTCCACGCCGACGACCGCGACACCTTGGTCTCCCAATGGACCCGTTCGTTGGAACAGGGAACCGAATTGCGGATGGAATTTCGGATCGCGCATCCGCAGCTGGGCCAGCGTTGGTTGTCGGCCATTGGCGAACCGGTGCGATCCAAATCGGGAAGAGTGTTGCGTCATTCGGGGATCATCTGGGACGTCACGCAGCGGCATGAATCGGAAGCCGCGTTGTTGGAAGCGCGCGAACAGGCCGAGAGTGCAAACCGGGCGAAGAGCGAATTTCTGGCGAACATGAGTCACGAGATCCGCACGCCGATGACGGCGATCCTCGGCTACATCGATCTGATCGATGAAAAGGTCGACCACGAAGAGACGCGAGACCACATCGATACGGTTCGCCGGAACGGCAAGTTTTTGCTGGCGATCATCAACGACATCCTCGATCTATCGAAGATCGAAGCTGGCAAGTTCGATCTGGCGGTCGAGCCGTTTTCGCCGAATCGCTTGATCGAAGATGTGCGAAGCATCATGAATGTCCGCGCTACGGAAAATCAGATCGACCTGCATATCAATTATGAGGGACTGGTTCCCGAGACGATCCAGACCGACCCAAAACGGCTGAAACAGATCCTGATCAATCTTGTCGGCAACGCCATCAAGTTCACCGACCGCGGCTCGGTCACGCTTTCGGTCTCTTACGACCCGTCGGCCAAACGA
Source organism: Rosistilla oblonga (assembly GCF_007751715.1). Taxonomy (NCBI): domain Bacteria; kingdom Pseudomonadati; phylum Planctomycetota; class Planctomycetia; order Pirellulales; family Pirellulaceae; genus Rosistilla; species Rosistilla oblonga. The sequence continues at coordinate 2,695,776 of NZ_CP036292.1, forward strand.
GTCTTGTTTCAGGTTGCCGACACCGGCATTGGGATGACGACGCGCCAGATCAATCGACTGTTCCAACCGTTCAGCCAAGCCGATTCGTCGGTCTCGCGGACCTTTGGTGGCACCGGTTTGGGACTGGCGATATCGCAGCGATTGGCGAGCATCATGGGAGGCGAAATCTCCGTAGAGAGCGAACCGGGCGAAGGGAGTTGTTTTGCCGTATCGATCGATCCCGGGGATCTCACCAACACGCGTCTGGTCCCGCTGCGACCGTTCGAAGACGTGCCGGTGTCGGAGTCGTCCAGCGATGTCTCGCCGCTGACCTGCAGCGTGCTGCTGGTCGACGACCGCCGCGACATTCGCTTCCTTGCTTCGCGTCTGTTATCCAACGCGGGGGCGACGATTACCGAGGCCGAAGATGGCCAGGAAGCTGTCGACAAGATGCAAGAGATGCTCCGCAACGACCGCGTCGTCGACCTAATCCTATTGGACATGCAGATGCCGCGACTCGACGGTTACCGAACCGCCGATCAACTGCGACGGCTTGGCTACAAGGGGCCGATCATCGCACTGACCGCCGACGCGATGCAGGGCGACATGGACCGCTGCATCCAGTGTGGCTGCAACGACTATTTGAGCAAGCCGATCGACAGTGCGCTGCTCTTAGAAAAGGTCCGCAGCTTCGTCGGATCCGAGTTTCGACTCTAGCCTCCATACGCACCGGTTTCTCAACGATCAACGCGGTCGTCCCGAAACCATCTCTTTTGCGATCGTATCACCAAGTGATGCGGCATGCGATGCAAATCGCCGTAAAAACGGGAGCGGCAACCGACCGCCGGTTTGCGGCATGGGGTTTGCTTTCAGTAGCGGATCAGTTGAACTTTGCAGCCGCACTGCGTCTGCAAGCTGATAAATATCCATGCTGGAGTAAAACCTATGGCGGTCCTCGAACAGGAAAACGGCGTTGCGGAAGAGTGCCAGTCGGCCAGTCGACCGCACGTCCAATCGGCTGACGGCATCCTCGACTGCGTCGGCCAAACACCGTTGGTTCAGATGCGTCGCTATCTCGAAGAGCCTAGCGTCGAACTATACGCAAAGCTCGAATCGGCGAACCCGGGTGGAAGTGCCAAAGATCGTCCCGCCACGCGAATGTTGCACCATGCGATACGGCAGGGGGAACTTGCGGAAGGGGCGACGGTGATCGAATCCTCTTCGGGAAACATGGGGATCGGTTTGGCTCAGGCGTGTCGGTTTCACGGCTTGCGATTTATGTGTGTCGTCGATCCGCATGCCCAACCGCAAAACGTGGCGATCATGCGAGCGTTGGGAGCGGAGATCGTACGCGTTGAGCGGCAGGTCGACGGGAGCTTCCTGGCGGCTCGATTACAGCGGGTGCGAGAACTGTTGGAAGTCACTCCCAACAGCTATTGGCCCAACCAATACGCAAACCGCCAGAACCCCATCGCTCACCTGAATGGCACGATTCGCGAGATCGATCGCGATACCGGCGGCGACATCGACTATCTCTTTGTCGCGACCAGCAGCACGGGGACGGCCCAAGGCTGTCGCGACTACTTACGCCGCCACCGTCGCAATACGAAAGTGATCGCTGTCGACGCCAACGGCAGCGTGTTGTTTGGCGGTTCGCCCGGCGAGCGGTTGATTCCTGGATTGGGCGCTGGCCACGAACCTGCTCTCGCCCGCGATCAAACGTTCGACCAAATCGTTCGCGTCTCCGACATCGATTGTGTCGTTGGCTGCCGCCGGGCAGCGGGGCGCGAAGCGATGCTCGTTGGCGGATCGGCGGGCGGGGTTTTAGAAGTTGTTCGATCGATGGAAGCAAACCTGCGCGGCAAGCGTTGTGTCGCGATCCTTCACGATTCGGGGACTCGATACCTGGACACGGTCTTCAACGACGATTGGCTTCAGTCGGCGCTTGGCACAAATGCTGAAGAAGTCGAATCGCGGAGCGATTCGCCAGCACTTTCGTCGACCGAAGCGAGGTCGCAATGAGTGCTCCGCTGGCAGCATCGGTTGCCGTCGGAGATCGATCGAACCTGTCGCACGGGGCGTCGCGGTTCCGGATCGGGATCGTCGGTTGTGGTCCGCGTGGGCTGTACAGTTTGCAATCGCTGAGCGATGAACTGCGGCGAAGTCGCTGTGTTCAAAGCCTATCGATCGACATCTTCGAGCCGTCCGAGTTTCCCGGTGCGGGGAATGTCTACGCGTCCTGTCAGCCTCATTACCTGAAGATGAACTTCGCCGCGAAGCACATCAACGCTTGGGCGGATTCCGGTGAATCGGGGGCTAAACGTCTCGACTTCGTCGGCTGGTTGAAGCAAAGGTACGGGACATCGGTCGATCCAAACGAATTTGCCCCACGAGCGATCGTTGGCGAATATTTGCACGACTGTTACCGAAGAGTTTACGCCGAACTGGAGGAATTCGCGCAGCTGAAGCTTCACCGCTGCAGCGTCTCGCGAGTCGACCGCCGCGACCGGCGCTGGGTTGTGCAGACCGATCGGCTCGAAGCGGAATACGACGAACTGGTTTTGACCGTCGGGCACGAGGGATGGCGGACTCCGCAACCGTCGCAAGGAGAAACGAAGCCGGATTTCATCTCCGCTTTCCCAATCCGGAAGAATCTGTCCGTCGAATCGATCCACCCTCGAGAGACCGTCGCAATCCGAGGTTGCGGTTTGACGTGGATCGACGTCACGCTGGCGTTGACCACCGGACGCAGCGGAGCTTTCATTGTCACGGGAGACAACTGGCGTTATCTGCCCAGCGGCTGTGAACCGCGGCGGATCATCCCCTTTTCGCGCAGTGGGCGACCGATGTTGGCCAAACCGAACGAGTCGCTGTTTCCGCAGCCCGCTGCGTTGGATGCGATCTGGGAACGCGGTCGCGATGCGATCGATGCGCTTCAACTGCCAATCCACCGCTGCGATCGAGAGAGCCAGTTCTGGCAGATTCTGACGCAATCAGCCGCCGCAGCAGTAAACCATTTCCGCGACCGTTCGTTTGGCACGTCGACTGAGGTTCAAAATTGGTTTGACGATTGGTGTCGCGGCACGATGAAACCTGCGACGTCGTTGGCCGCGATGCGTCGTTCGTTTCGCGTCGCAACTGGTCGCGAGGCACCCGATGTTGGATGGGCGATGGGAGCCGCTTGGCGAAACCTGTATCCTGCGATCGTTCGTCAAGTCAGCTATGGCGGACTCGCCGCGGACCAGTGGAAGACGTTTTGGCATATCGCGGCAGAGATGGAGCGAATCGCCTTTGGCCCACCCGCCGACAACGTCGGCCGGATGTTGGCATTGATCGATGCCGGGATCGTCGACCTGCGTTTTCTCACCTCGGAACTGCAGATGGACACTTCGCGCCGCGAGGGAACTTGCACGATCGGCAACGGCATCGATACCGTAGCGGTCGATCGATGCGTCGACGCCGTGCTCCCCTCACCGCTTCAACTTCACAGCTCCGGGCCGCTGCATGGTTTACTGGATGCTGGCACGATTCAGCGGTTGCACGGCAGCGAGGGGATCGAAGTCGATCGCCTGGGGCGTCCGGTGACTGAAAAAGGTCGAGCGGTCGACGGACTGGCGATCATTGGGCGGTCGACAGAAGGCTGTGTGTTGGGCAACGATACGCTCAGCCGAACGCTGCACGATCAACCTCAACGCTGGGCGGCCGGAGTCGCAACAAAAATTCAAAATCGGAAAGAGAACGAATGACCTGTAGCATCGAAACTTCGGATCCCACCGACCGCCAGCGGATCGCCACGCTGAGATCCTTCTGCCAAGGAACGCCCCCGTTGGACGCGGTGTTGGAACCTTGGATGGTCGAACTGTTGAGCGACCGAAGGCCGGAACTCGATGCGGCGTGCGAGCGATTTGGTTCGCCACTGAACGTAATCTCGGCCGAACCGATGGTCCGCAATATCGAGCAACTGAATCGAGTTGCTGCCGAACGCGATCTCCGTTTTCAGGTCTACTTTGCCCGGAAAGCCAACAAGTGTTTGGCGTTTGTCGATGCAGCCAACCGGATCGGGGCGGGGATCGATGTCGCGAGCGAGGCGGAGTGCCAGCAGGCGATCGAGCGTGGCGTGCGCAGTGCGGACATCCTTTGCACCGCAGCGATCAAGCCACGATCGTTGATCCGGTTGTGCGTGCAGAACCGAGTTCCGATTGCGATCGATAACATTGACGAACTTCGGTGCGTCGAAGCGGTGGCGGCGGAACTGGCGATCGAAGCGGAGGTTGCGATTCGGATCAGCGGTTTCGAGCATGAGGGTGAGAAGCTGTTCTCGCGTTTTGGTTTTGATATCGACGAAGCGGGCCATCTGCTCCGCCAGATTCCCGACCCCAGCGGCGAAGCTTCGGTTCGCGTCTGCGGTATCCATTTCCATCTGGATGGTTATAGCGCAGCTCAACGCATTAGTGCGATCCGCCAATCGCTGCCGTTGATCGACCGATTCCGGTCGCTTGGCCATGACGTTCGGTTTCTCGATATCGGTGGCGGTCTACCGATGTGTTATTTGGAGAGCGAGTCGCAGTGGGAAGCGTTTCACGCGGCGCATCGATCCGCACTGCTGGGCGAACGCAAACCGATCACCTTCAAAAATGATGGCCTTGGATTTCTTAACGTCGATGGGAAATTGCACGGCCATCGCAACACCTATCCCTATTACCAATCGCCCACCGCCGCAGCTTGGTTGGCTGGCGTATTGGATGCGGAATTCGAACCGGGGGAAACGCTCGCCGCTGCGATTCGCCAACGGCAGCTGCAGTTGCGATGCGAGCCCGGACGCAGCGTCTTAAACGGCTGTGGCATCACCGTCGCTCGCGTTGAGTTTGTCAAACGCCATCCCAGTGGAGATTCGTTTGTCGGGGTTGCCATGAACCGCACGCAGTGTCGAACCGGCAGCGATGACTTTCTCGTAGATCCCTTGGTGCTACGAACGAACGAAAGTGCAAGCTTGGATCGCAACGAGGCGTTGGCGGGATATTTCGTCGGCGCGTACTGCACCGAATCGGAACTGATCTCGCTGCGACGGTTCCGATTTCCCCAGGGGATTGCTGCCGGCGATCTGGTGGTTTTGCCCAACACCGCCGGCTATTTCATGCACTTTCTCGAGAGTCGGTCGCACCAATTCCCATTGGCAACCAACGTCGTGGTCGATCGCGACGGCGAAGAACTGTTTCGCGTCGACGCGATCGACAGCTAGACTTTGATGACGCCAACCGATCGATCGGTTGGCGTCGCGCGGCAGAAGCGGCTTCCGATTAACGCTCGCCGTAAACCGGAGCCTTCCAGTCCTTGGGAAGCCGTCCCTGCGGGCGGACGCCGGTTGCGTCGGCTGGGATTTTTACATCCTCAGCGGTCTGCAGCGGCATGTCATCGGGGAGGTGCTTGATTTTGAAGTCCTTGTATTGGATCTTCATCGCCGGTCCAACGTGGACCTGAACCGCAAGCACGCCTTCGAGCGCACGTCCGTTTTCGTCGAGATCGATCAGGTCGGCGGTTTTGTGTCCGTCGATCCAATGCTGGTGATGATTGCCACGCACCAGCACTCGGTAGTCGTGCCATTGGTCAGTAGCAAACTCCTTGACCGGCATCTTGTCGACGATCCAAGGTTGCCCCTCGGGATCGATGACAACTTGTTCGCCGGTGTGCGACAAAATCCGGCGGCCGCGTTCCTCGTAGAGCATGCCGTTGTATTTGGGGACATTGGCGACGACGTCGCATTGGTATCCGGTCACGATATCCAGGCCGAGATCGGGACGCGAGGTGCCGCGGTATTGGATACCGCTGTTGCCGCCCGCGGTGACTTTCACTTTCACGCGAAGGTCAAAGTTGCGGACCGTCGAATCCTCCCACGTCAGGAAGCGATTCATTTTCAGCGAGCCATCGGTAACGCCGGTGATCGCGCCATCTTGGACCGACCAATACTTCGGATCGCCCGACCAGTGACGCAGCGTCTTGCCATCGAACAGCCGCACGAAGCCCTCCGCATCGGCGCGAGCTCCGACCATCGCGGCCGCTTCGGGATAAGGGACCGTCGACGACGTGAACTCTCCCTTCAGCGGATCCAACGGTCCACCTAGCTCCTTCACGCGGGCGTCGGTTCGCGCCCGCATCGCCGCCAGGGTCTCTGCGTGTTTCGGATCGCCGGCGAGGTTGGTCAATTCATCGGGATCGTTTTTCAGATCGTGCAGAAATTCGTAGTTGCCGTGGTCGAAGTAGCGAACGTATTTATATTCCGCGTTTCGCAGTCCTTCGAAGGCGGGGATCCGGTGTCGCACGGCGAAGTGTTCGTGAAAGCTTTCGGTCCGCCAGTCGGCCGGCTTTTGATCGGCGACGATCGGTCGCAAGCTGCGGCCCTGATAACGCTTGGGGATCTCCGCGCCGGCCCAATCGACGAAGGTCGCTGGAAGATCGAGATTCAGCGCGATCGCGTCGCTGACTTTGCCACGCTGCGAGCTATCGACGCGAGGGTCGGCGACGATCATCGGGACGCGAAGCGATTCTTCGAAGTGAGACCATTTGCCCGCCAAGCCGCGGTTGCCCATGTGGTAACCGTTGTCGGCGGTGTAGACGATGATCGTGTTGTCGGCCAGTCCGGCGGCTTGCAACGCTTCGAGAAAACGCCCGACAGCCGCATCGATTCCTGTCGTCATGCGGTAGTAGGCGCGGATGTTGGTTTGGTACCTGGCGTCGGTGTTCCATCGCCAGAAAAAGCGTTCGCGGTTGATCGTCGTCCGTAGAAACTCGGGGAGCGCGTCGAAGATCGCTGGATCGTTCAAACGAGGCGGCGCGAGGACGGTGTCCTCGAACTTGCCGTCGACGCCTTGAGGCCACGGGAAGGCGCCGATCCCCGGCCGGCGATCTTTATCTTCGGCGTGGCAAGCGTTGAACCACATGTTCAATGCAAAGGGTTTGTCGGCCGGTTGGTTCTCGATGAACTCGATTCCACGATCGACGATCAGATCGGTCTCGTGACGCAGGCTGCCGTCGGGCATCCGCTTGTAATAAGGGTTCCGCGAGATCGCTTCGAATTCGTCGAAGTGATCCTTTTGCTTAAAGCCACGCGGCATCTTGGCGTGCCATTTCCCAAAGTATCCCGTCCGGTACCCACGCTCGCGAAGGATGTCGCTGTACAGAGTCTCTACGGCGTCGGGACGGGCGAGTTCCGGGTTGGCAGCGGTGCCGTAGCTGCGTCCGGTCAGCCCCGTCAGGATCGTGGTGCGGCTGACCCAACAGATCGACTGAGAGACAAACGCGTTGTCAAATCGCGTGCCGCGAGCGGCCAGGGCGTCGATGTTCGGTGTTTCCGCGGCGGCGTTGCCGTAACATCCCAGCGAGCTACTGGTTTGATCGTCAGCGAAGAAAAAGACGATGTTTGGACGTTCGTCGGCGACGACGTTTCCGCAGCAAATGAGTGCCAACGCACCCAACAGCAGATTGATTTTCATGGCTTTCCGTGGACTTCGATTCGTCGGGGGCTCGATCGATCAAACGCGCGACGTCGCTTGATGGCGACGCCCGATGCGTCGCAGGGGATCGAGGGATGGGTGAACCGAGTTTAGCCGAAGTCCGGCCGCGATGCGCGTCGGACGACGGAGAAAGCCTTCTGGAGGAGTTGGGAGTGGAGGAGTTGGGAACGTTTCCTAGGCGGCTTTGCTGCTGAAGTCGTTGCCGACCAGGCTGCTGTAGAAATCGTTTCTGCCCAGCAATTGATGATGGGTGCCGACGTCGGACAATTCGCCCTGTTCGATGATCGCGACTCGATCGGCCAGTTCCAAAGTGGTCGGTCGGTGAGTGATCATGATGCCGGTTCGATCCTTCAGGAATTCGCTGAGCACATCGTGGATCAGGGCTTCGCTTTCCAGGTCGATCTGGCTGGTCGCTTCGTCGAGGATCAAGATCTCCGGATCTCGCAGAATCGCTCGCGCCAAAGCGAGCCGTTGCATCTGGCCGCCGCTAAGGTGCATGCTGCCGCAGCCTAGCAGGGTCTGGTAGCCATCGGGCATCTTGCTGGTGATAAATTCATCGGCGTGGGCTCGCTTGGCCGCCTGGATCGCTTGCTCTTCGGTCGCTCCTGGCGTTCCGTAGCGGATGTTGTTGAGGATCGTATCCTCGAACAAAAACGTCCGTTGGGTGACCAGTCCGATGCGGCGACGCAGATCTCGCAACCGGATCTCGTTGATCGGCACATCGTCGATCGTGACGCTGCCCGATTGAGGATCGTAGAAACGGCACAACAGATTGATCAGCGTGCTTTTACCCGAACCGTTGGGGCCGACGATCGCAATCGTTTCCCCTTGTTTGATCTCAAGGTTCAATCCCTTGAGCGTCACGGGGCCCGAAGGATAAGAGAACTGGATGTCGTTGAAGGCGATCTTTTGATGGCTGCCGGCGAGGCTCTTCGGTTCCGCCGGATCGACGACGCGAATCGGTTGGTCCAGGACTTCGAAGATTCGATCGGCGGCAGCGATGCCGCGTTGCAGAACGCTCCAGACATCGGTCAGTTTCCGCGCCGGGTCGGTCGTCCCGATCAGGAAGGCGAAAAACAGCAAGACCTCTGCGAACCCGAGTTCGGTGTAGGTCATGCGGATTCCCAGCAAGTGGGTCTTTTGGTTCAGCACCAGATAGCCGCCAGCGATGATCGCCAGCGAAATCATCGCCATCCCCAACAGCTCGGTCGCGGGGCGGGTGAGCGAATGATACCAAGAGGCCTTCATCGACTTGGAATAACAGAGCTGAGCGGAGCGCGAGAAACGAGCTCGCTCGAAGCCTTGGGTGTTGTACGCTTTGACGACTTTGATGCCAGCAAATGCTTCGTTCAGCACGCTGAACATCTGCGTCATCTCTTCCATCACGCGGCGGCTGGCGCGGCGGATCGATTTGCTGAGCACCGAGATCACCCAAGCCATCAACGGGGCGACAACCATGACCAGCAACAGCAGTCGCCAGCAGACAATCGCGGCGCCGGCGACGCAGACGATCATCTTCATCGGTTCGCGGATCGTGCGTCCAAACAGGACGTTGATCCCGGTGGCAATATTGCCAACGTCGTTGGTCAATCGAGCGGTCAGGCTGCTGGAGCCGTTGTCGCCGAAGCTGTCGAGGTCCAACCGCAACGACTGGCGAAACAGCATGTTTCGCACATCCATGCAGGTCCGTTCGGAGACCTCTTGGACCAGCATCAAGTTGGCGGTCAGGGCGACTAATTTGATCGCCGTGCCGATCATCAGCACCACGATCAACATCACCAGAACTTGGAACGGGCTGTCGGGCATTTTTTCAGCCCACGGTCGTGCCCATGCCAGCGCATCGGCTTTGCGCAACTCGAGCTCGCGTTTGGAGTTCTGCCACAGGATCTTGTTATCGATCTGTTGCCGTTGATCGTCGTTGGCTGCGGATTCGCGTTGCTGCGCCAGTTGTTCCAAATCAGCATCGATTTGGGTGATCTGAACGTCCAGCTTCGCCTGTTCTTTCGCGACGTAGCTGGAGACTCCTTCGCCCTCGAAGACGATCTCGATCATCGGGTACAGCGTACCGATGTTCAGGCCCCACAGCAAAGCGACGAAGGCTGACGACAGGACAACGCCAGCGATTGCCAAACGTTGCTTAAACGAGATCCGCAGGATGCGGCAAAAATTTCGCATGGATGAGCGACCGTCCTTGATCGCGAGAGATATACGGGAAATCCAATCAGATGCAATCGTAGGAATGCTTATCGTTTGACGCAAGGGAAATATTCAGTCGCGATGGGTTTGCTAGCGATAGCAGTTGTCCGTCGGTTAACGATTGTGGGGGTTACGAAGAGCCGGGCAATCGTCCGTTTTCGGCGATTTCATCGGTCGGTCGACAGGTTGCGCAGCGACGCCCGCAGCGCGATCGGGCGAACCACCAAGACAAACGAGGGGAAAACAGGATAGGCATCGATTCGCCAATAGCCACCGCGGGCCGAAGGTCCAGCAATTTGCATAGCCCAGCCTGCAGGGCTGGGTATCGGCCGGAGGCCCGTCGCGTCCCAGGTCCCGACAGGTGAATTGGGACAACGGCCCGGGGGGCGCTCATCTATCGGGCCTTCAGCCCAGAAGGTTTTGAAATTGTCGCGGCCTAAACCCAGGCCGATGGCCTGGGCTATGCAAATGGTCGAGCCTTCGGCCCTGATTCGGCGTGTCCCTGATGGGGGCGAGCGATATGGCAAACGAAAGGGACAGGCACATTCCGCCGCCATCCACCGCGGGCCTAAGGTCCAGCAATTTGCATAGCCCAGCCTGCAGGGCTGGCCAATGGCCGGAGGCCCGTCGCGTCCCAGGTCCCGACAGGTGAATTGGGGCAACGGCCCGGGGGGGCGCTCATCTATCGGGCCTTCAGCCCAGAAGGTTTTGAAATTGTCGCGGCCTAAACCCAGGCCGATGGCCTGGGCTATGCAAATGGTCGAGCCTTCGGCCCTGATTCGGTGGCAAACGAAAGGGACAGGCACATTCCGCCGCCATCCACCGCGGGCCGAAGGTCCAGCAATTTGCATCGCCCAGCCTGCAGGGCTGGGTAACGGCCGGAGGCCCGTCGCGTCCCAGGTCCCGACAGGTGAATTGGGGCAACGGCCCGGGGGGCGCGCATCTATCGGGCCTTCAGCCCAGAAGGTTTTGAAATTGTCGCGGCCTAAACCCAGGCCGATGGCCTGGGCTATGCAAATGGTCGAGCCTTCGGCCCTGATTCGGCGTGTCCCTGATGGGGGCAAGCGATATGGCAAACGAAAGGGACAGGCACATTCCGCCAACAGCCACTGCGGGCCGAAGGTCCAGCAATTTGCATAGCCCAGCCTGCAGGGCTGGGTATCGGCCGGAGGCCCCCAACACACTCTGATCAGGCGAAGGGCCAACGGCCCGGGGCTGAGCTATCGCGCAACGGCTAAACTGCTTTGATACAAACGCTCAATAGCCGTAAGGTGAAATGAACAGCCCCCATACCAATTCACTCGCCCGGGTTTAAGATACCGACAGCGGAAAAAGATCGCTTCCTGGTGCCAACTGGATAAACGCAATATGATCACTCCCATGAATCCCCCCCGAATTGGCAAACCGCGTTGGCTGTGTCTGATTTTGATCGTCGCGATTCTCTGTGCCCCTTGGGCAAAGGCGAACGCACAGGACGACACGGGCCCCCGAGCATTGTCCCGAGCGTTTCAGAACGCAGCCAAATTGGCGACCGCTTCGGTGGTGACCGTCGTCGCCTACGGACAGAACCTGGATGACCAGGGGATGCCGGTCGGAGCGGACGAGGCGGACGACTTCGATATCGAATCTCCCGACGATGGCGATGAGCTCTCCGATTTGGATGACATCCCGCACACCAAAGAGATGCTGCCGGCGACCGGGTTGGGATCGGGAGTAATCCTGACGGCCGAGGGGCTGATCATCAGCAACAATCACGTGATTCGCGACGCTCGCCGAGTGATCGTACGGTTGCACGATGGACTGGAAGTCACCGCGACGAAGGTGTTGGGCGATCCGGCCAGCGACATTGCCATCATTCAAATCGAGACCGAAGAAACATTGATTCCGGCCAGGTTAGGGAATTCCAAAGATCTGCAGATCGGGGAATGGGTGCTAGCGATCGGCAGCCCGTTTCGCTTGGATGCAACCGTCAGTGCGGGGATCATCAGCGCGATCGGCCGCCGCTTGGACGCGATTCGCCGCGGTCGTTTGCTGCAGACCGATGCGGCGATCAACCCGGGCAACTCGGGAGGTCCGTTGATCAATCTCGATGGCGAGGTGGTTGGGATCAGCACCGCGATCGCGACCCGCAGCGGCGGTTACCAAGGCATTGGTTTTGCGGTCCCGATCAACCAAGCGAACTGGATCGCTCGCGAGTTGGCCGAATTTGGCGAAGTCCGCCGCGCGTCGATCGGTTTGTCGTTGGCGATGTTAAATGCGCGGATCGCTCGTCAGTTGGAACTGCCGATGAAGACGGGGATCTTGGTCGTCGCGGTCACTAAAAATCATGCCGCTGCCAAAGCCGGTGTCGAACCCTATGATGTGATCTTGGAATTTAATGGCCAAGCAATCGTCAAGCCTCGCGATTTACAAGAGGCGATCGAACGCGAACCGATCGGGTCGACGCAGCAGTTGACATTGTTCCGCAAAGGGGAACGTTTGGAACTGACAGTCACCCTGGAAGCCGCTCTCTAGAATCCTCTTTCGCGGCGGCTTGTTCGCGATACGTTCTCCCCCTGCATTCCTTCCTCGACAAACTTTAACCCAGCGATCCCTATCGTGCTCGAAGCCTTCTTAGAACATTTTTTTGCGTTCGATCTACTCACCTGGTTGCACACCGCCCCGTGGATCTTAATCGCGTTGGGATTGGTCGTCGGCGTGTTGATGCTGGGCAAATCGGCAGACGTGTTGGTCGATGAAGCGACCGAGTTGTCGTTGAAGTTGGGGATGCCACGGGTGATCGTGGGAGCGACGATCGTCAGTCTTGGCACCACCACTCCCGAAGCTGTCGTCAGCGTAATGGCGGCGATCGGCGGAACGCCAGGCTTGGCTTTGGGGAACGCTGTCGGATCGATCATCTGCGACACCGGTCTGATCCTGGGCGTCGCGTGCCTGATCGCGCCGATTCCTTTGGACCGTTGGTTGGTCAATCGCCAGGGTATGGTTCAATTTGGTGCCGGATTGTTGTTGATCGGGATGTGTGTGCCATGGACCCGATTGGGGACCATGATGACCGAGGGAGGCGTGTTGCCGCAGTGGGGCGGTTTCATGTTCCTGGGACTGCTGGCGGTCTACGTCTTGTGGTCGATCCACGTTGCCAAATCGAAAGGTGTCAGCGACGAACCATCCGATGAGAGCGGAGAACCGGAGGCGGTTCGATCGACGGTGGGGATGGTCTTCATGCTGCTGGTCGCCACGTTTTTTGTCGTCGTGTCGTCGGAGATTTTGATCTCCGCAGCGATCGAGACGGCCGCGCGTTTAAATGTTCCCGAAGGAGTGATCGCGGCGACGTTGGTCGCGTTTGGCACCTCGCTGCCCGAGTTGACGATCGCAGTCACCGCCAGCTTAAAAGGTCGCGGCGAATTGGCGATCGGCAACGTGATCGGTGCCGACATCTTGAACGTGTTGTTTGTCGCTGGAGCCGCCGCGGCGGTCACGCCCGTTGGTCTCAACGCGGCGCCGGAGTTTTTCCGAGTCCAGTTCCCCGCGATGTTAGCGGTCTTGATCACCTTCCGCGTGGCGATCATGTGTGCCAAGGGAGACCAATTGCCCCGCTGGGCCGGCGGTCTGTTAGTCGGCTTCTATTTCGCCTACCTCGGCTTCAGTTTCGTGATGCGGTAGCAGGCGTCCAATGGCCCTGCGCTAAGGCTTGTCGATGTTAATTAGCCGTTTGGGCGTTAGCCCCGGTTCCCAGGCCACCAAACCGGGGCTAACGCCCAATCGGCTAATTTAAGGCAGCTCGTTGTGACTAAATCGACAAGCCGGCTAGCGATTCCCAGATCCAGCGTCCCAAAGAGCGACGTTGGCATTGCAGCCGCACAAAGGCTCGCTGCCCGCAGCGCAGCCGCAGGCTTTGCGTTTCGGTCAGCGAGACGTAGGCGTTGATCCGCGGTTCGCACAACTCAAAACGATCCTCTTCGGATTTGATCACCGCCAGGCTGCCGCCGTAGGGAGCGATCAACGCGTCGTCGGGAACAACCTGCGACGCCCGCGATTCGGCGTGAGCGAGATGGGCTTTCCAGGCAGGCTGCCGATGGACGATCACGGTTACCGGCATCTGGCTGCCGTCGTCGCTGAAGTTGGCTTCGCGTTGACTCAGCGAAACCTTCAATCGCTTCCGCTGCTCGAATCCGACAGCTCCCAATTCATCGCCTTGCTGAACGTAACAGCTCTGCAAGAGCTCCAGTTGGCGAGCCACGATCCGACCGTCGCTCGGTGCGCGGACGATCAGGCTGTCGACCTCGGTCTGTTTCTGTTGCCTCTGCTGACGCAATCCGATCAGCCGGGATTTGGCATCGGCTGACTGCGATAGGTCACCGTTCCAACGCGCTCCGCGGAGTTCCTGTTCCAGTTGCAACAGTTCTTTATTCAGCATTCCCAACCGCTGTTGCAGTTCGTCGTTGCGGAGCGTTGCGATCGGTTGGCCGGCGACGACGCGGTCGCCATCGCGAACATGAACGCTGTCGACAAATGCATCCAGCGGAGCGCGGACGATCGCGGGAGGATCGTATTGGACAACCGCCGGAGTGGTCTGGCGCAAATCGGCAGGAACAATAAACAGCAACAGCATCGCGATCGACACCAGTCCGCCCAGCCGAATCGCCAACCGCGCGGCAAACAATTTGCCTTCTCGGTGCAGTTGCCGCAGATGTTGGCTCAATCGCCACAGCGGCAACAGTGCAAAAGAGATCGCGCCGGCGGCGGCGATCAAAATTCCCGCGCCATGAAAAATGGCCGCTGCGGCCAACGTCATTCCCGAGACGGTGAACACCCGGTAGACGGCTGCGGCAAGTCCATAGACTTTTACCCAGACGGGATCCCCCGCGGGCATCGCTGGCTGGCGTGGATCGAGCCCCAGCACGTAACGAGATCCCCAAAACCGCGCGTACGATTGGCCGTATCCGTACAGATTGTCGATGCCGGTGATGTCGGCCAGAGCAAAGTAGCCATCGAACTTCAGCAGCGGGTTGAGGTTAAACAGGATCGAACTGATCGAGGCTAATAGAAAGAGGTCGGCGGCGGCTTGTTGAAGCGGCAGGGATTCGGTCAGATTCCAGGCCAGCAGTGCCAGACCGGCAACCGCCAACTCGACCGCCACGCCGGCAAGGGTTACATGCAACCGCTGCCACCGCGAACGAAACCTCCATGCCGAGGAGACGTCGACGTAGGCGATCGGCATCAGCAGGATGATCGCAAGTCCGGCATCGCGGACCGTACCGCCATACGACTTGCAGGTCCCAGCGTGCGCCGATTCGTGGACGATTTTTAGACCGACCCAAGCGATCGCTAGCCACAGTCCGCGCCAGGGCGTTAACAAGTTCTCGTAGCTGGCGAAGAAGTCGCTCCATTGCCCGGTCATCAACAGCAGACCAAAGACCAGAACCGCTAAACCGGACAACTGCGTCTGCCATGAAAAGAGCCAGCGGCAGCGAGGGACCCAGGCGGTCAGGATCCGATCGGGATCCAACAGCGAAGCTTTCCAAAAATAGCAGCGTCCCAGCAACGCGAGGCATCGCCCCGGCAGCGGTGTCGGGGCGACAGCAGCACCGCCGGTCGCGGCCGCCGTTCCGGTCAATTCATTTTTGATCAGCCACTGGCAAAACGCGGCGGCCGATTCGCGAGACCAATCGCTGGCCGGGCGATCGGCGGTATCGTGTTTCCTCGCATTCCAGACAGCTTCGGGAGTCGCACCGCCGGTCACTGCGGCAAGGAACGCTTGTTCGTCGGGCCCAAGTCGATAGAAGCGATGGTTGTGAGGATCTTCGAGGACACATCCGCCCGCGTCGTCGCTGCGCGGATGCAGGACGAGATCGTCGCGCAATCGCAGGCTCTCTGGCAGGGGCGTCTTCGCTGGCGCTTCGCCGTGGTTTGTCATCTCACCACCCAATCAAACCGCGGAGCGCGTCGTAGGGTCGATGAAACAACAACCAAGCGACCGATCGACGTCCGGCTTGGATACTGGCGGTGCCATGCATCCCGGGGCGAAGTGCAAGGTCTTGATTATCGATGGCAGCTTCGGCGATGAAGACGCTCGCCTCGTCGCGGATTTCGCTGCGTGGATGGATCTGCGTCAGGTGAGCCTGATGATACGCTCCGGCGACGGCGTCCAAGCGGATCGACGTCGGCATGCCGATCTGTACGTTGGCGATGTCCGATTCGGGGATCGCGATCTCGGCGACCAATCGATCCAACGGAGCGATCTCGAACAGATTTTCGCCGACCTGCAACGGGATCCCCTCGGCGCGTTCCAGATCGCCGCTGACGACAACACCTGCGATCGGCGAACGGATTTCGAGATTCTGTTCACGCGACTTGAGCATTTGGATCTCGCTGTGGAGATGTTGCACCTCCAGCCGCTCGAGCTGCGACTTGGAACCATCGCCGCTGGAGAGGGCGGCAGCACGGCGTTGGAGGGCTTGGTCGATCTTGGCTTGCAAGCTGGCGATCTGGGCCAGCAGGTCGCCGCCATCGAGAATCGCAAGGACCTGTCCGGCGTCGACGGAGTCTCCCGGACCAACAAGCGACTGCTGCAGCTTGCCATCAAACGGCGCAACGACAAAACGGCGCAGCGCCGGTTCACAGGTCACGGCGCACTGGATCGAATGCTGCCAAGGAATCGCACCGATCAACAGCGCGGCGAAGCCGATCGCAAGGATCCAGCGAGCGTCTTGCTTTTGCTTGGCAGCCCAGGTGCGAAGGCGTTCGACAAGAGCGAGGTTGGGGGCGGATGCGTTATCGCGCGGCGTGGGCTCGGTGGCGGTGGAGTCGCCCGTTTGCGATGGCGGCACGGATTCCAAGCGATGGATGATCGCTAGATGAGCCGCCGCCAGTTCGACTTCACGCGTCCGCGCTTCGAACCACTGGGCTGCATTGCCGCGGTTTTCACAGCCGAACAGGATCGAAATCGCTTCGGCATCGACGGTCGGCAGGACCGCCGCGACCAGGAACTGTTGCTGGCTGGAGGAGACGATCCGCGATTGAGTCTCGGCTGTCGTCATCGCTTGCAGCGCCAAGGCGGCTGCTTTTTGGCGGATCTCCGGCGAATTGTCGCCTCGCAACGATAGCCCTTTCAATTGCCCGTCGGAGGTCTGCGACCAATGCGTGACGCTGCTCGCGTCGTACCGGGCAAACAGCCGCTGGATCAACGACGCCATCAATTGAACGCTTACCGAACCGCTGGAAGTGCGAATCGGCTCGGGCTGTGGCAATGGCGGGTTCGCTGCGGTTGCGGCGCTACCCAAATTTGGAGTCCGGCGCGGCGCGGCGACGCTGGCTGCCGGGGAGTCGATGACCACGATCTGCCCCGCTTATTTCAGTTGCATGGTGAGTTGTGGCTGATCCGCTGCGTGGGCATTCGGATCCGCGTTGAGATCCAAAAGATGGCATCGCGAACCGGCATTCAGCAAGCGGTCGTCGTTGTCGACGCGAACCTTGACCGTATACGTATTCGTCTCGCCATCGGGGAAGGGAGAGACGAAGTAGATCGAACCTCTTGCCCGACGGTTCGCATCGACAAAGTGCACCGTCGCTTGGCTGCCAACTTGGATCTCGGGACGACGCTCGCGTGGCACCAGGAAATTGACTGACAAGACGTTCAACTGGGCCAGTTCGCAAACTTGAGGGTCGACCGGACCCACATATTCTCCCTCTTCTTTGAGAAATTGAACGATCACGCCATCGAAGGGAGCGGCGATGCAATATTGATCCGCTTCGGCTGTCAGCTTGTTGAACTCGGCCTTTCGTTGCAGCTGCTTCTCTTCCACTGTCAACACATTGGCTTCGGCCAAGGCAACCTGTTCGCGGGCTTGCAGCAGTTCGACGGGAGTGGCGTGCTGGCGATCGGCGAGGGTTTCGATCCGCTGCAGTCGGGTCTGCCGCGCGGCGAGTTCCGCTTGAGCTGTTGCCAATTCACCGCGAGCCTGCATTGCGGTGCGGCTGATTTGAATCAGCTTTTGGTGGACCGAAGAGTCTAGCTTTACCAGGCAGTCGCCCTTGGACACCTCGCTCCCTTCGGCGACGCTGCGGACGTCGACGATCCCGGTCACCGAAGCTGCGACGCGAGCCGATCGGAACGGCTGACTGAAGCCTTCGATCGGGGTGTATTCGTAATCGCTGGTGGTTGGTGGGAACTGCGCCACGGCAACTTGGCCATGGACGCTGACCAGACCGACCACGGCGACCAGGTAGAGGATAGACCTGTTGAACATGGCTCGTTTCGGGTTGGAGTGTTGGGACGGCAACCTTACAAAACGCTGTGTTTTGTTTGCTACCGAAACGTACCGCCCAAATTGGTGAGGACCCGATCGGTTCGCTTAAATGGAACGAAAGCGTGGCGGCTTGCGGCAACGAGTTTGCCGAATGCGCCGGATGTTCCGAACGTCCTAGTTTCCACCGGGGTGGGAGAAGGAGACGAGTGCTCCGGTCGCCCGTTGGACCTCGATCAAGCTGCGATTGTATTGCGTGATCGATTGCAGCAGCGCCAGTTCTTCGCGCAACAAACGGTCTTGGCCGTTGAGAAGATCGTCCAGCTGCAGTTGTCCCAGCCGTGGATCGTTGCCCAGCAGTTGCCAGCGATCCTCGAGGTATTTGATTTCGGCCTGGACCGCGGCAAGCGATTCGCGGCGGCTGATCGCGGCGGCGTGCGACGCGCGGAGATTGCGGATCGCGATCTCCACCTCGGCTCGAATGTTACCCGTCTTTTCGCGAATCAACATCGTCAATTGAGTTAATTCGTATTGCCGCTGACGGACCAAGCTGTGGGCGGTTCGGTTGCGGTAGGGAAGCAGGTATTGCAGCCCTCCGCCAAAACCGGGGCGGCCGTCGGTAAACTGGTTAGCCCAGGCGCCGGCGATATCAGACGATCCCTGCCGCCCGGCCAGCTGGCCTTGGAGGACAAGGTTCAATTGCGGCCTGGTTTGGTCTTGGGCGAGGTTCAAGCGGACCTGCGTCGCGTTGACCAGTTCGTGCAGTTCCAGGATCTCGGGCCGCCGCTGGATAGCCACCGCGACTTCGCTTTCGATGTTGAAGTCGACGGGAACGATCACCGCGGGCTGCGTCGGCAGTAATTCGGCCTGCCCCGATTCGCTGAACGATGGTGCGTTGACCAGCGACCGCAAGCGGGATTCTTGGTTTTTGATATTCGCTTCGGCCAGCGACAGTTCGGCTCTGCGGTTGGCGACCGCTGCTTGGGCTCGCAAAACCTGGCTGCGAACCGAATCGAGCGATTGCCGATGCTTCAATTGTTCGGCGATTCGTTGGGCGCGGTCGAGATGTCGCTGGCGAATCAGTAGATTGGCTCGCTCGACATACAGCGACCAGTAAGCGTTGGCGACATCAAATAACTGGGTCAGGATCGCGTCGGTATATTTGGCTTGGGCCGCGGCGGTGTCGAATTGAGCGGTCAGGATCAGGCTGCGATTGGCGTCGATATGGCGTCCCTGCAACAACGGCTGGCTCCAGTTGGCGAACAGCCCCGCGGAACCTTGGTTGTTGGGTAGGAAGAAGGTGGAATTGCTGTTCTTGTGGCCGATGCTTTGCCCGAAGCCATAGCTGCCGCCGGATTCGGTTTGCCCCCGCAGCCCCGCTTCGGTTCCCAGCAGTTCGTCTTCCAGTCGGGGCGGGCCACCGGTTGTCAGCGTATTTTCAACGGGATCGCTGGTGCTGTTGAGATCGCTGTCGCTGTAGATCAGGGGATCGTAGACGCCTCGCGCCTGTTCGATCTGAGTTCCGCTGATCCATGGCGTTTGCGCGACTGCTTGGACTCGCGCCGAGTGCTGCACGGTTAACGAAAACAGCATCATCAGATCGACTGGGATCGTGTGCGATGCGTGCCGCAGCGGGGTCGAGGTGGGGGCGACCCACCATTCGATCTGGCCGATGGGCGGGATTGCCGGGGCGACGGCAGGATGCGGCAGCGACGCGAGGGGACCGGTATCCGAGGCCCAGGCGGCGAGCATCTGCGATGTTGTGGCCGTGATCGGCTGTCGCGCCGGAGCTGCTGACAGCGTGTTCACCCGCGGCAGCAGCAAGCGAGTCGCCGGAGCATCGGTCTGCGCATTAACGATCCCGGTGCCGCTCACGAAGATCGCGAGCGTCACTATAAGGATGTGCAATTGCGGTAGGTGAACAGATGTCATCTGACTCAGCGGTTCTTGAATAAAAGGCGCGCATGTTCCCTCTTTATCGTCGGTCGAACTACTTCAACTGAGGTAAATGTGACATTCCTAAGAATCGGCTCGGCGAGAACGATCGCCTTAATCGCACCCCTTCCTTTTGAGGCAAGCCATATCCTGAAAAAACGGCAGTGGAACAGGCCGAGTGTCAGCCGCGGTTCGATACCGCGGGCTACGTTTTAACGGCCAAGATTGCGCGCGGTGGGCGATCGCAGGCTGTGCGAATTGGGGCGTTCACGTGCTTAAAAGACTTCTTGCCAATCTGGATCAACGCTTGCGGACCCAATCGGTGTCGGATGTGGATCATGGTGCGTCGCCGCTGATCGATGCGATGCGGTTGGAGGATCGGATCCTCTACAGCGCGGTGCCGATGGGCGATCCCGCACAGGTGCAGGCCGATCACGGAGGAGATGCTGGCGATTCGTTTGACGTTTCAGCGAGTCCCGAAGATTTTTCCGCGACGGCTGAGACCAGCGATTTGGGGGAGGACGTGGTTACGTTCGATGTCGGGACGCTCGCCGATGCGTCGGTCGATCCGACGGTCCGAAACGAGATCGTGTTTATCGATTCGTCGGTCGAAGATTTGGACACATTGTTGGCGGATCTGTTTTCGGATGATCCCGACCGCGACATCGAGGTCGTGTTGTTAGATGCTGGCGAGGACGGAGTCGATCGGATCAGCGAGCATCTGGATCGTCGATCGGGGATCGATGCGGTTCATATAATAAGTCACGGCGACGGCCTGGGAATTCAGTTGGGGGCCACGCGGCTCGATTCGCTGTCGGCGGCGGCTTATGCGGGGCAGATCGCTGGTTGGGCGGGAGCGTTGGATGTCGATGCGGATCTGATGATCTACGGTTGTGACTTGGCCAGCAGTACCGCCGGGCAGGACTTGCTGGCGTCGATCGCCGCGCTGTGCAATTGTGACGTCGCGGCTAGCGATGACGCTACGGGAAGCCGCGAACTTGGCGGCGACTGGGATTTGGAGTATCGCGACGGGGCGATCGAATCCGAGGTCGCGTTGTCGGCGATGGCCCAGGCTCAATGGCAACATACGCTCGATGCCTCCTCTCCCTCGGGCGGATCGATCTGGTTGTCGACCAAAGACGACGACAACGCTTCGGGCTTTGGCGGCAATCTGTTTGTCGACGAGAGCGAGTTTTTGGAGTTGGTCGATCCGGGAGTCCGATTTGGCGACGACTCTGGCGGTTCGGTCGACATTCGGTTGAACCTGAATGCGTTCAGCAGTGCGAAAGCGACGCTCAACGCGCTGCATGTCGTTGGAAGCGACCAGACCGTGGGAGGAACCTTTCATGCGGGGATCGATCTGAAAGCGGGAGATCTGCTGTTTTCGACCGAGGGATCGGTGACGTTGACCAGTCTGAATTCAGTGCATGTCAACGAACACGACCTCGTGCTCTTTTCCCCAACAACGCCGGGAGATTACAGCAGCGGAACGTTTACGATCGTGTTAGACGATTTGGTCGGCGGACCACTGCAAGGCATCACGCTGATCGAACACGAGACACTGATCGGCGATTACACCGTCAACGCGGGAGATTTTCTGTTTGTCAGCAGTCTCTCCGGCAAACAGATCAAGCTGTATCAGACCGAGGATGTCGGTGCCAACACCTCGGGAACCGTCAGCGTGTTGATGGATGTTCGCGATTCCAACGTCGCGATCGACAACGCGATCTACGGGATCGAACTGATCGAAACCGACACGCAAGTTGGCGGGTTCGAGCTCACTTCCGGTCAGATCCTGATGACGACTTTCGGCGAGGGGACGGTGGGGCAAAACGGGTTGGCGACGATGCGGCAGGACATCTTTGTCTTGGACGTTTCGCAGACGACGCTGGTTGCCGGAGTAGACGGCGCCGTGGCGACGGCCGCTCTGTTTTTTGATGGCAGCGATATGTTCCTCGATTCGATCTCCGAGAGTCTCGATGCGATCGCGCTGTTCAACTCCAGTTCGGCACCAACCGATATCGCACCCAACAGCGTGGCGGTCGACGAAAATATCGACACATCGAGCGGATACACCGTGGCGACGCTGACATCGACCGATCCCGATGTGGGCGATACGGCAACCTATTCGATTGTCGGCGGCGCCGATCAAGCGAAGTTCACGATCGGTGGCAGCGATCAATTGATCCTGACCGACGGGATTTTGGATTTCGAAAGCCAGTCGACTTACACGGTCACGGTGCGAGCTACCGATTCGGAGGGATTGTATACCGAGGAACTGCTGACGATCGATGTCAACGACATCCATGAAGCCCCTACGGTGACGACGATCGCCTCGGATTCCAACTTTGTTGAAAACGGAGCGGCGGTCGAGATCTTCGGATCGACAGCCATCGATCCGATCGATACGGGAGACCGTGTCAGCAGCCTGCATTTTTCCGTCGACGGACTGCAGAATGGCGATCGGGAACTCTTGCACGTCGATGGCGAAAGCATCGTCTTGATCGATGGGGGCAACGCGACCACGCTAGCCAACGGATACGACGTCGCGGTGAGTGTGATCGGCGGAACGGCTCAAGTGACGATTTCCAAGGCGGGTGGATTTACGGCGGCCGACGGAGAACAGTTGGTCGATGGATTGCGGTACGAGAACCTCAGCGAAACGCCTCGCGGCGCAACGCGAGCGATCGCATTGATCTATATCCAGGACGATGGTGGCACCGGCGATGGTGGAGACGACGACCGTGTTGTCGAGATCGTATCGACGGTGACTCTGACTGCCGTCAACGACGAACAAGTTCTGGCCACCAACGCTGTCGGTACGATCACCGAGGGATCGGGTGGCAATTCGATCACTCGACTGTTGCTGGAAACTACCGACGTCGATCATTCCGCGGCGGAATTAATCTACACGATCGTAGCCGATGTCGAACACGGAACGCTGTACCGCAGCGGCGTGGCGATCGGTGCTGGCGGCACCTTCTCGCAGGCTGATATCGATGCGGGCTGGATCCATTACGACCACGATGACAGCGAAACCACAGCCGATCATTTCACGTTCACCGTCGACGATGGCGCCGGCAGCGACACGGCATCTAGCTTTCATTGGTCGATCACGCTGGTCAACGACAACTCCGTCACCACGATCGTCGACGGCGATGCTAGCGCCGCGTTGGTTTACGAAGCCGCCGCCGCGGGGACTCCCGTCGGCATCACCGCGTTCGCCAGCGACGCCGATATCGGGGATACGGTAACGTACCGATTGGACGACGATGCGGGAGGGCGTTTTGAGATCGATTCGGCGACGGGAGAGATCACCGTCGCCGATGGCAGCTTGATCGATTTTGAAGTCGCTTCGTCTCACGATCTGCTGGTTCGAGCGACCTCCAGCGACGGATCGTTCGAAACGCAAACCTTCACGGTCGGAGTCCTGAACGTCAACGAATCGCCGCAGATCATGGGGCTCGACGGCGGATCGGTGTCGGCTGATAACAACGGCACGCCGACGCGACTGGACGCTCTGGGGAATGCGACTCTGCACGATCCCGACGGTGCCGCAGATTTCAGCGGTGCTGTGTTGTCGGTCCAGGGAATTGGATTCACGGCGAGCGATCTGTTAGGGTTCGATACCTCGGGAACTGTGTCGCTGTCGGCGGGAATCACCGACGGATCGACGCTTTCGGTCGACGGTATCGTGGTGGCAACGCTATCGGGAACGTCGAACCAGGGGCTGGAGTTGACCTTTGCTGGAACGGCAACGTCGGTTGAGGTCGAAACGGTTTTGCAGTCGTTGAGCTTCCAGTCGACCTCCGCTTCGTTGGGTAGCCGCCAGATTGAAATCGTGTTCGATGATGGCGACGGGACAGCCAACGGCGGCGATCCGGTTAGTTCCACCATCGCGGTCACCGTTTCGGTTGTGCAAGCTCCTCCCGAAGATCGCTTGGTGAGCACGCTTGAAGACGTCCCCTATACCTTCGCGATCGCCGACTTCGACCACACCAACCTCGTCGTCGACGGTAACGCGACGATTAAGATCACGCGATTGCCCGATGAGGGAACGCTGACCCTTGCGGGGAGCGCGGTTGTGTTGGGGGAACAGATCACACAAGCTGATCTAGCCGCGGGGCTGATGGAATTTGTTCCCGAACCCGATGCCAATGGCGCGTTGTACGCTTCGTTTGAATACGAGGTCCATTCCAGCACGACGTTGCTGAGGGTGCTGGTAGGGGAACCCGATGACTTGACGCCCGGTAGCGGATGGCTTGCACCGACCGACGCGATCTTGGCCAACCCGACAAACTTTGGTCCATCCGGGATCGCGGAGGTCAACGTTTCGGTTGTTCCCGCATCGCCGACGATCGACGCCGACTACCTGGCTGAGGGAGGTGTGTTGTTTAACGGTCATGTTGGCGATGCGGAGTGGACGCCCAGCGAGCTGGGAGCGTTGGACACATGGATTCAGGCTGGCGGGCTGTTGATTGCCAACAGCGACACGTCCTCGTTCGACAGCCTGAGCGAATATTTTGGCATGCCGATCGCCGGCGTTGGCAGTGCTAATTGGTACGTCAACGACGCCACGCATCCAATCATCGACGGACCATTTGGTGACGTTAGCAGTATCGGCGTGCCGATCCAAGCTTCCGGAGCGATTGGCTACTTCGACACCAACAGCCTTGCGGATGGCGACCAGGTGTTGGTGAGCGATTCGGGAACGGGGGAACCGACAATCGTTGTGCGCCAGCATGGTGCGGGATGGATTGTCTTCTCCGCCGACGAAGGCATCTTTCGGACAGGGATGACCGGCGATGGTTCGATCGCGACCGCCAACGATGTTCTGGTTGCCAACCTGTTTGCTTGGGTATCGGGACAAGTGCCCGATAAGGCGGCCTATCAAACAAACATCGAAGTCGAAGCCGTCAACGACGCTCCGCTGAATCTCGGCAGCCTGCCCGGTGTGCTTTTTGGCTGGGAAGATACCAGCATCGACGTCGACCTAAGCACTCTGTTGCTGACCGATATCGATTCGGCGGCGGATGAACTTACCCTTACGCTGTCGACTCAATCCGCCGGAACCTTGTCGGCGGTTTCTGGAGCGGGTGTGACAGTTGCCGGCAGCGGCGAGACATCGATTTCTTTGACCGGAACCGCCGCCGATTTAAACGCGTTTCTCGGAGACCTGTCGCGCGTTCAATTCACTGCAGCAAGAGACGCCGGAGGGATCAACGTCGATGCAATTCAGATCGCGTTGGTCGATCTCGGCGGGATGGGAGGCGGCGGAATTGTTTCTGTCGACTTGGGGACCATCGCGGTCGATGTCGAGGCGGTCAACGATGCACCGCAAATCATCACCAATCTCGGTGCCACGGTCGACGAGGGCGTGTTGGGGAGTTCGGTCTTGGTCTCGATGCTCGCCAGTAGCGACGTCGACAATCCCGATGAAGGGTTGGTCTATACAGTGACCACCGCGACGCAGCACGGCACCCTGACGCTGCTTGGATTTGGCGAACTGCAACTGATGGACACGTTCACGCAAGCCGACATCGCTGCGGGGTTGCTGTCCTACAGCCATGATGGCAGCGAGACGCTTGTCGATGTGTTTGAGTTCCTGTTGTCCGACGGTGGAGCCGATGGCGTGCTGCCATCGCTGGGGCAGTTTGTCTTCACGATCTTGCCGATCAACGATCACGCGACCTCGGCGATCACCGATCGCGACGGGTCGCTTGACCTCGTTCTGGAAAACGCTGCGATTGGCACCGAGATCGGTGTCCTGGCGGATGCGGAGGACGCCGATCTGTTGGACACGGTTCGTTATCGTTTGGACGACGACGATGGCGGGCGGTTTGAAATCGATACCTTCAGCGGCGTCGTCCGCGTTGCGGGGCCGATCGATCGCGAGAGCGATGGTGCCAGCCGCAGCATCACGATCCGCGCGACCAGCAGCGACGGTTCGTATCAAACACTGGATGTCGCGATCGCCATCATCGACGTCGATGAATTTGATGTCGGGGCGATCGCCGACATCGATCCCGCGGCCAATCGTGTCGAAGAAAATGCAGCCGGTGGGACGTTGGTCGGTATCACCGCCGCCGCATTGGATCTGGACGCCACCGACAACACGATCGTCTTCTCGTTGTCCAACGATGCTGGCGGGCGATTTGAGATCGATGCGGCGAGCGGAGAAATCAGCGTCGCCGCTGGGGCGGTGCTCGATTTCGAAGCGAGTGCACGTCACAGCGTAGTCGTTTTAGCACGCGGTTCCGATGGCAGCACCAGTTCGCAGACGCTGGTGATTGAGCTGGAGGATGTGGCGGAGCCTGTCGGCGGCTTGTTGACCGGAGACCCTAAATCGCCTGATGGAACCGGCGTGGGAACGGCAGGGGCCAACGGCGATGAGTCAACCGAGCCAACCGAAGGGGCTGGAGCGGAGACCGATGATGGTGGCGCTGTCGGCGACGGGACTTTGACGTCACCGCCGGCGGTCGATGAAGCCAACGATTTGAGGTCGCGTGCATTTCAGTTGCCTGTAGGATCCGAACCCGCAGTTCTATCGCTGGACGCCGCCGAAGACTCGCTGGAAAGCGAGGTGCACTTCCACGGCAACCTGCTGCCGGCAAACCGCTTTCTGGTCGGGCATGCTCTGCGGGAAATGCAACTGATGAACCTCGCCACTGGCGATCGGTTAGGGATTTACGAAACGTTCGACTTCAACCCCGCGTCGTTGACCGGGGCGTTGGATCGGTTTGCCGATCAGGTTGCCGACGACGACGCGACGCTGCAGTTCGTCGCTGGAACGGCAAGCTGTTTGTTTGCCGGAGCCAGCGTCGGGGTCGCTCTGTGGGTTGTCAATTCGACCGCGCTGGTCGGCTTGATGACCGTCACCACTCCCGCCTGGACTCGGTTCGACCCCATTTACATCGTGCAGGATGGAACCGTGTTGAAAGACGATGACGATCTTTCGATCGCTGGCATTATTACTCAAAACAGTCACGCCACGGGCGAGGCGAAAATATGAAAATCAGCACGAAGACCAAGTTGACCGCAAGCATCGTGCTGTTATGCGTGTCGGCGATTTTGTTGGCGAACCTCGCCGACCTGATTCCCGATGAACGCAAGCTGCGATCCAAAGGACGCATCGATCTTTGCGAGGCGTTGGCGACGAGCGTGACGTTTTTGGTCAGCAAACGGGAGTTCGAGCAGGTAGAAACTCAGCTGCAGTTGTTCGCAGATCGCTACGACGATGTTGTTTCGACCGGGCTGCGTTACAACAGCGGCGGCTTGGTGGCGCAGACGGGCGATCACGAACGCAACTGGCAACAGGGTGTGAGCAACCAGGACGATGGTTGTTATGTCGTCGCGATCGATGCGAACAAGGGACGTTGGGGAGCGTTGGAACTGCAATTCACGCCGCTATATGCGGGCATCAATCGCTATGTCAGCGGTTCGTTGATAAAGATGTTGGCGCTGTTGGTGCCGCTGCTGACCCTGGTTTGCTACTTTCACTTGAATCGCATCCTCCGTTTTTTAGATCCCCAGCGAGTTGTACCGAATCGCGTCCGGCAGACTCTCGACAGCTTTGCCGAAGGAGTCGTGTTGTTGGACGCCGAGGACAGGATCGTGCTCTCCAACGATGCGTTTGCCAGGCACCTGAAGGTTCCCGTCGATTCTTTGCTGGGGATTAAGTTTTCGGAACTGCCGTTCGAATCGACCGACGAGGGGAAACGTGGCATCGCGTCGCTGTGGCGCGAGGCCCGCGGCGAATCGGATCTGCGTGGCGTGACGACAAGATTGATCGATGGTGCAGGCAATGTGATCGCGAACTTCTCGGTCAATGTGACGCCCGTGATGGACGATGCGGGGAACTACCAAGGACTGATGGCGGCGTTTGCCGACGTGACGCCTTTGGAACGCAAACGGGCCCAGTTGGCGCTGACGCTAGAGGATCTGCATCGGTCCAAACAAGAGATCAGCATCCAGAACAAGGAATTACGTTATCTGGCGACGCGCGATCCGTTGACCACTTGTTTGAACCGGCGGACGTTTTTCGAACTGTTCGACGAACACTGGAACCGGGCCAAGACCGACGGCGTGCCGCTGTGCGCGATGATGGTCGATATCGATTTCTTCAAACCGATCAACGATAACTACGGTCACAGCATGGGAGATGAGGTGCTGCGGCAAACCGGCGCGCTGCTAAATTCTCTGGCGAGTGAAACCGATGTCGTCTGCCGTTATGGAGGCGAAGAGTTCAGCGTATTGATGCCTGGGGCGACGTTGGAGGAAGCCGAAGCGGCGGCCGAACGGATTCGGATCGGAATGAGCGAACTGCAGTTTCCCGAGTTTTCGATCACCGCCAGCCTGGGGCTGTCGGGCTTCGAACTGGGGGCCGACGATCCACAGGGAATGTTGGATCAAGCCGACAAATGTTTGTACGTCGCCAAACGCAATGGTCGCAATCAGGTCGTCCGCTTCGACACCGTCCCGGCGGACCTGGTTGTCGACGAGTCGAAGATCAGCCGCGAAAAGCAGACACCAGAAGAAACAGCGACACCGCCGGCGATCCCCTTCCCCGCCGTATCGGCTCTGCTGTCGGCGATGTCGTACCGCGACAACCAGACCGCTCAGCACTCGATCCGCGTTTCCAACTACGCCGCGTTGCTGGCCCAACGCGTGCTTGGTCCCAGCGACGTTTACATCGTCGAGATCGCGGCGTTGTTGCACGACATCGGCAAGATCGGCGTTCCCGATGCGATCCTGTTGAAGCCGGGCCCGCTGACGAAAGAGGAATGGCGGCAGATGGAGAAGCACGACCGGATCGGAGTCGAAATCATCAACAAGTCGTTCAAGCACCCTCGGCTAACCGATATCGTTCGGTTCCACCACGTTCGCTTCGACGGCAGCGGGGCGCTTCCCAATGCGCCGGTGGGCGAAGACCTTCCCATTGGAGCGCGGATCTTGACCATCGTCGATTCCTTCGATGCGATGATATCGGATCGTCCCTATCGCAAGGGGATGCCGGTAGCCGATGCGGTTGCGGAACTGCGCCGCTGTGCCGGTTCCCAATTCGATCCGCAATTGGTTGAAACGTTTGTCGACGTGATGTCGGCCGGCGGTTGGACGCTACCTGTCGCTTCGGAGGAAGCGCTGCCATCGGAACTGCTGTTGTCGATTGGCGAACAGGTGGAATGTTTGGTCGAAGCGGCCGATGCAGGGGACCGCAAAACGTTTGTCGCGCTCGCCGAACGGTTGCGGTTGACCGCCGAACACTCCGAAGTCGATTCGCTTGCACAAGCGGCGACCGATGCGATCCAGATCGCCAGCGAGGACGAGCAGCTGGAGCGATTGGTCCAACAGTCGTTTGAGCTGCTGACCGTATGTCGTTCGATGCGATCGAAAATCGCCGCCGACCCGGTCGACTGCAACGCCGCTTCGCTGCCACCAGTCAGCGGATAGGGCGTAATTGCCCATTGGCGGGGCATGATCGCAGCGATCATGCCGATTGGCGATCGCATCGGCAGAGAGTTCGCGATAGTTTTCCATGGGGAGCGGTCACAGTTCCCTTTGCCTGCGGGGCATTTCCGGTTACATTAACGATCCGTTTAGAACATTTGTCCGCATTCCGTTTTGTTGGAGCCAAGAATTGGGAACGAAGAAAACAGGTAAGGGTCGTCGCAAAGTGGGTCGAAAGAAACGGCGTATGCGCGCGAAAATCCGCCATCGCAAGAAGTAGAAATCTCGGTTTGCATGGGCGCATGCCCTTCTGAATAACTCGGCACCGCTGTCTCTTTCAAGGCGTGCCGTTTCTCATGTTAACGCGCTCGGTTATCTCTTTGGTAGCCGAACGGGTCTCGTTACGCACCCGCATGGGTTGCTAGCGTCGATGGAATCGTTCAACTTTTCCTGAGCCTAGCGACCGGAATATGCGAATACGCAAGGCCAATTGTGCCGATAAGTCGGGTGGAAGTGGTCCCAACGAATGCAACGGCGCGTTCTTCCGTCGATCCAATTCGGAACGAACGGCTGTGGGGCTGCAATGAGAACGGGGGGTGCGTTCAACACAATGCGTGTTCGTATTGTGCGCGGTGATCCTTTGCACCCCCGGAACCCCGGACGAGGCATGCAGCCTGGAAGCTGCGGAGAATCACGCGATGCAAATTCGAGCGTTGACGACAACAGGGTTGTGCTTAGGTCTCATATGGGGACTGCTTGCCACGACGACTCAAGGGCAGATGCCATCGATGCAGGGCTATCCTCCGATGGTGTCTCAAACCAGTTTTATGGTCCCTGAAAATATGCCGCCGGGTGTTTCACAGGCGATGTATGCACCGACAGGAGAGATGCCGCCCGGCGCCGTCGCTCAGGTCGGCTTCTGTAGTCCTTTAGGGGGCGGTTCATGTGACTCAGCCTGCGATGGCTACTGTGGCTGTGGAAACGGCGGCGGCAGTTGTGGCGGCGGCGGGTGTGGATGCACCGGTTGCGGCCCAGGCGGCTTGCTGGGGCAGATCTGCCAGGGAGGCAGCCTCAATGGCCTGCAAAACCTGTGTTTATTCTGTCGCGGATCGGGCTGTAGCGTCTGCCAAGCTCCAAGCAACGCAGCAAATATGCTCGGCTGCCTGGGGATGTTGGCTCCCTACACCGAAGCTGGCCTGTGTGCTCAGCGATGGTACGATTTCCAAGCCGAAGCGATCTTTCTGTCGATGAACGGATCGTCCGCAAACCAAGCTTTAACCAGCAGCGGTGTGGGGGCGACCAACATCTTGATGAGCACCGACGATGCGGAGTCGGACAACCTGGGGGCAGGTTTCCGTTTGACAGCCAGCATGATGTTTGGAGCCGGTGGAAATCTGGAAGCTACCTACTTCGGAACCAACCACTTCTCGCACAATCAGGAAGTTGTCGATCCGACCAATAGCCTCTACTCGGCGTTCAGCGACTTTGGCGTCGCGCCGCCCGGTGGCTACAACGAAACCGATCAATCGGCGGTTCATTCGCTGCGTTATTCGTCCGACATCCACAGTGGTGAAGCGAACTATCGCCGCCGCTGGGTCGGTCCCTACTGCCGCTTCCAAGGTTCGTGGTTGCTTGGTTTCCGCTACTTCGATCTCGACGAATCGCTTACCTTTGCAACTCGCAACGAACTGAACTTCTCCACAGCCACCTCGGAATTCCTGAACAGTACCACGCAAACGCGAAACGCGTTGGTGGGAGCTCAATTGGGCGGTGACTTGTGGTGGAACGTTCACCCGGGCATCAACTTCGGCGTCGGCTGGAAGGGAGCGATCTTCGGGAACCGTGCCGAACAGGATACTCACTTGTTCTACAGCGGCGAGACTCTCGTCGGCGGTGTTCCAACCCGAACTCTGATGAATCGCGACGAACAAGCCTCCGATTCGACGACCGCGTTGATGAGCGAATTGCAGGTCCGAATGGCCTACCGCCTGAGCTACTCCTGGACCTTCACCGCCGCGTATTGGTTCATCGGAATCGATGGTGTGGCGTTGGGAGCGGGCAATGTCAACACTTCGCAAGCCAACCGGTTGTTTAATACCAACACGGCTCGCGACGTCAGCATCAACATCGACGATTCGCTGACGATGCAAGGCTTCTCGGTCGGCTTGGAATACCTCTGGTAAAAATCGACTAGCCGACGGCAAACGCCGAAAACCGACTTACATTATTAATGAACGCCCAGGAATTTCCTGGGCGTTTTTTCGTTTGGTCGGTCGGCAGCGACGCTTGACGGTCGCGGCGAGAGATTCTTTATCGTAGGCAAATCGTTGTGTTTGACAGCAAATTCGGAAAATCGTGCGGGCTGGGAATCCGAAAATTCGGATCGATTGGAACTAACGTACAAGCCGCCGCGTCGTAAACCATGCGTTTTGTTGACAGCTGATAGGGCCGAATTAGAATCAAGTTCCCGGCTCATCGAAATCCACGTGAATAAACATCTTCTTGTCAATCACATGAAACCTTTTGGTTTCGATGCCCCCACCGGATCGTTGATCCGTGATTTTGAATAACTTTGGTTGTTGACCATCCGTGCGATGCGATCCGCATCCGTAAACAAAAACGTTTGATACGCTCGAGGTTTTGTCCGTGAAGGCAAAAAAGGCATTTTGGAGTCAGGCAATGCGACGTCGTTCGGATAAAAATCGCAAGCAACTGCGTCGGCGGCTGATTCAATGTGAGTCGCTTGAAGATCGTCGGTTGCTAGCTCCCGTGATCGTTTCCGAACTGGAGCCGAACAATTTTGTTCGCGACGCGCAGGTTCTGAACCTGGGGACGGCACCGGGCAAAACGCCCGAGGTGACAGTTTCGGCGACCTTCGATTCTGGATCGCCGGACTACTATAAATTCGACCTGACCGCGGGCGATGTGTTCAGCAGTCGAATCACCGTCGGCGGCACCAACACGTCGTTCAACGATCTGGACATCAGCTTAGGCAAGGTTAACGCGTCGGGGACGTCGTCGACCGAAGTCCGCGGCAATAACTCGATCGGCGACCTGAGTCTCGCGGGGCAACCGCTTGTTCCCGCTTCGTCTCCCGTACTGACCGGCGGCGATGTCTACTTCAATTACGTGATTACCGAGACCGGAACGTACAGCTTCCGCGTCGGCACGGGCAACTCGGGGGCCAACCCGAACATCACGCCTATCGGTTCCTACCAGATGGAGTTCCAAACGCTCCGTTCGCCTTTGGAAGCGGAACCGATCGGAACCCATCAGGTTCTGTTCCTTGATTTCGATGGTGGATTTGTCGATCTCAACGATCTCGACGACACCCAATTTGGTTCGGTTCGCTTGCCTTCGCTGGCCGAATCGCTGTTTGATCTCGGCTTCGAAGTCACCAACGAAGATCGTTTGATCGACGTGATCATCGCCGAGATGGAAGAGAACTATGGCGATGTCGCGACGTTTGGTGCCAACGGCGATTACGATGCGACTGGCATCCCCGGCCAATACAAGCTGGAAATTCTAAACAGCCGCGACCACGAAGATCCTTGGGGCCTGCCCAACGTCAGCCGCTTGATGATGACGGGTGCTGGAGCCGACATCAATATCGCGGGTGCCTTTGGTATCGCGTCGAGCTTGGACGTCGGAAACTTTGACACCGAAGAGACGGCGTTCATCTTTGCCGAAGAGTTCTTTGGTCTGACCAACGTCGGCGACGTCTTTGCCGTTCCGCATTCGATCAGCGTTTCGACCGTCGATATGCTTGGCAAAGCGATCGGACTTGTCGCGGCTCACGAATCGGGGCACTTCTTCGGTCTTCGCCACACCAACAATGGAAACGCCAGCGATCAGATCATGGATACCGGGGGCAATCTTCCCGGTTTGCTAGGCGTTGGTCCCGACGGAATCTTTGGCACCGTCGACGATGTCGACACCGATTTTGGTACCGATTCTTATACAGCCGGTGAACTCGACACGTTTGGCGTGCAGGATTCGATCAACGCATTGGCCTACAGTCTGGGGACTGGAACCGCCGGCGGATCGATCAGCGGATTTGTCTTCCGCGACTCCAACGGCGATGGCCGCAGCACATCCGATCTCGGATTGGCTGGCGTGACTGTCTTCGGCGATCTCGACAGCGATGGCGTCCTCGATTCGGGTGAACCGCGATCGGTCACCGACGCCAACGGAAATTACGCACTCTCCGCCGCGGCGGGAACGTTCAACATCATCGCTCAGGTTCCAAGTGGTTACGCCGCTACAACACCGACCTCGGTGTCGACGACAACCGGCAGCGGAGCTCTCACCGGGCCAAGCTTCGGATTTAAGAAGGTTGACTTCGACGTCACCGGCGTGAAGTGGAACGACATCAACGGCAATGGTGTTCGCGATGCCGGCGAACCTGGCATCGGGGGCGTTTACATCTACGTCGACATCGATGGCGATGATCGATTGGATCTGTTTGAACCCCAAGCGATCACAGCGGCCGACGGTACCTACAGCCTCGATTTCCCCGGAGCGGATACCTACACCGTTCGCGAAGTTGTGCAGCCTGGTTTCCGCCAGGTCTTCCCGGCTTCGGGTGAACACATCGTGGTGTTCGACGGCACGCAAATCGTTCCTAACCAGAACTTGAACTTCGGTAACCAAGCCGCTCGCGACTTTGGCGATCTGCCCGCACGGTACGGAACTCTCTTGAGTGCCGACGGTGCAAGCCACGGCTTCAGCAGCACGCTGGGGCTGGGAGCGTTGACCGACATCGAAGCCGACGGCGTTCCATCGACCGGCGCCGATGGCGACGACAACAATGGCAGCGATGACGAAGACGGCATCGTCCCTGTCTCGGCTATGGCTCCTGGAGCGACTGTCGATTTTGCTGTGACGGCCCGCAACGCTGGGCAAACGGCTTATCTGCAAGGCTGGATCGATTTCAATAACGACGGTGTCTTCAGTTCCAGCGAACAGGTGTTCAAAAACCAAACGCTGATCAACGGAACGCAGGTCCTGACCACGGACATCGCGGTTCCCGCGGGAACGACTGAAGGAGCGAAATATGCTCGCTTCCGTTATGGACCCGAATTGAACCTGGGGACGACCGGATTCTCGACCGCGGGTGAAGTCGAAGATTATGTCTTCACCGTGCAAACGACAACCGCTCTGGCTCAACCCGATCGCTACGACGATCTGACGCATCCAGCGGTGCAGGACTTCACCGTCACCCGCAACTCGCTCAATGCAGATCTTCGCGTGTTGGCGAACGATTCGATGTTCGACAGTTCGATTCGCGTGGCCCGTGTCGATCCGCTTGTTGGGACAACCGGCACGCTGAACATCGGCACCGGCGGCCAATCGGTCGTCTACACTCCACGCAGCGGTTTCACCGGCGAAGACACTTTCGAATACACCGTCGTCACCGACTCGGGGCTATCCTCGACCACAACAGTCACGGTTAATGTCGTTCCTTTGAACGATGCTCCGGTTGCCGTCGACGATCTGTTCCGAGTTCCTGGGAACTTGAGCACGTCGACCTCGCTATCGGTTCTGTCGAACGATTCGGCGAGCAACCAAGGCGGCTTGCAGATCGTGAGCGTCGGAACCACCGATTTTGGCGGCACCGTCAACTTCAACTCGCAATCGATCTCCTACCTGCCGGCTCCTGGATTCACGGGCACCGAACAGTTCACCTACACCGTTCGCGACAGTTCGGGCTTCTCGGACACCGCGACCGTAACGGTCCAGATCAATCCAAATTCGCTTGCCAACGAAGTTGAATATTCGGTTCGCACGCTCGATCTCAGCGGCAACGCGGTCACTGCGATCAACGTTGGCGACGAGTTCCAAGTTCAGGTGCTTGTCGACGACATCCGCGCCGGTGCTTCGGTCCTGGAACAGGGACTGGCCGCTGCTTATGTCGATCTGTTGTACAGCAAACTGGTCACCACCGTTGCTCCAACCGATCCTGGCAACACCTCATCGTTTGACATCACCTACGGCCCGTTGTTCAACCAATTGAACACCGGCGACGCGTTGGATCCCAACGTGATCAACGAAGTCGGTGGATCGCAGGCATCGATCGGAAACCAACAGGTCCACTCCGGTCCCGCCGTCTTGTTCACACTGACGATGCGAGCGATCGGCCCGGGAACCGCTCTCTTCCAGACCGACCCCGCCGATGCCATCCGCAGCGACGTTGTCTTCTTGAACGATCCATCGGAAGAGGTTCCGACGAATCGGCAGTTGTTTGGCGGTACGTCGTTGAACATCATCCCTGCCGGCTTGCCGATCCCAACGGCTGTCGATGATTCCTACCGCGTCGTTCAAGGCGTGATCGAATCGCCGATGCTTGTTTTGGGTAACGACATCCAAGGTGGTGCCGGTGCTTCGTCGATCGCCGAAATCGGAACTCCCGCACACGGTTCGGCTCGCGTTTCCGGAAATACGATCCTGTATACTCCGCAAGCTGCCTTCACCGGTGTCGATCAATTCACCTACACGATTCTGTCGCCCGATGGATTCCGTAGCACCGCCACGGTAACTGTCTTTGTTGGAACCGACGCTCAGGTCGACGCCAACGATCTGGTCGATTTGCCATTCCAGGTTTTTGACGCTTCGGGAAATGCAATTCTCGATGCCGCAGGCAATCAATTGCGAACCGTTCGCGTTGGCGACGTCTTGACCTTGCAGGTTAATGTCGACGATCTTCGCACCGGGGCGTTCTTGAACACCGGCGTCTTCTCGGCCTATCAGGACATCCTGTACAGTGCCAGCAACCTGTCGGTGGTACCACGCTCGGCGACGCAAACCAGCACGCTGGACTTCAGCGTCGAATTCGGCCAGTTCTACACCAACGTGCAACGCGGCACCGCGGGTACCGTTGGTATTATCAACGAAGTCGGAGCTACACAGACCACCAACAGCGATGGCTCGGGAGCTCCCTTGGGCAGCCAAGTACGAGACTTGATGGCGATCGAATTTGTCGCCACCGCAACCGGTACCGCTACCTTCATCGGCGACCCAGCGGATGTCTCGCCCGACCAAGACACTTTGTTGTTCGAAGCTGCGTCGAAGGTTGTGCCGATCGATCAGATCCGTTACGACCGCAAATCGATCACGATTTCGCCCGCGACGACTGCATCGGGCGAATCGGAGTTCCAGAATCCAGTCAATCGCTACGACGTCAACGACGATGGCAACGTGACGCCAATCGATGCGTTGAGCATCATCAACCAACTGAACTCGAGTGGTTCGGGACAGCTGGCCGCCGAAGGTGAATCGGCCTCCGAGATCCGCCGGTTTGTCGACGTCAACGGTGATCAATTTGTGACCCCAATCGACGCGTTGTTGGTGATCAATGCCCTGAACACGCAAAGTGTTTCGGGTGCCAGCGGTGAAGCTCCCGTTGCGGCAAACAACGCTGCTTCGGAGCCCGAAACGCAAGGCAGCGACGATTTCTTCGCCAGCTTGGGCGAAGAGAAGACATCGCAATTTGGTTCGGCCGCAACGCAAACCGGTTCGGCATCGCAGTGGTTCGACGCGTCGGACAACGATGACGAAGAGGATTCGATCGATACGATCGTCGACGATATCACTCAACAATGGGGGCTCTAAGACCGGCCGTTGCCACCAGCGTTTAACGCTGCCGGCGATGTTCGCTAGCTCTTGGAGCTGCAACCATCGATGAATTACGACCAAGGCGTTCTCGAAAGGGAACGCCTTGTTTCGTGCGCCCGGTGATAAAAATGGCTGTTTCCGCAATGCTGTGCGAGCGATATACTTGCGTGCACGAGCGATCATGTGCATCGCTTTTCTGTGGGAAGGTCCTCATTGTGAGAGTGCGAAATGGCTAGTATTGGTACCCGTTCAGCTGCGGAATTCTTTGGAACGTTTTGGCTGGTCTTCGGTGGATGTGGCAGTGCCGTGCTGGCCGCCAAGGTGATTACGCCCGAGGTCGATACGCCGATCAACATCGGCATCGGATTGGTTGGTGTTTCGTTAGCCTTCGGTTTGACGGTGCTGACGATGGCCTACGCGATCGGGCACATCTCCGGTTGCCATCTAAACCCCGCCGTGACCGTGGGGCTGACCGTTGGTGGGCGTTCCAAGGGGGCTGATCTGATCCCCTACGTGATCGCACAAGTTCTTGGCGCGATCGCCGGAGCCGGGACGCTGTACATGATCGCTTCGGGAAAAGAGGGCTTCGCCATCAACAACGCCGATGCGGGAGCGTTTGCGACCAACGGCTTTGGGGCAATCTCGCCCGGCGGCTATTCGATGCTCGCCTGCTTGGTCGCCGAGATCGTCTTAACCGCCTTCTTCCTGTTCATCATCATGGGAGCGACCGACAAGCGAGCGCCAGCCGGTTTCGCGCCCCTCGCGATCGGGCTGGGGCTGACCCTGATCCATCTGATCGGGATCCCCGTCACCAACCTATCGGTCAATCCGGCTCGCAGCACCGGTCCAGCGCTGTTTGTCGGCGGGATGCAGCTGACTCAGCTGTGGTTCTTCTGGCTCGCACCCATCGCTGGTGGAGTGCTTGGTGCGTTGATCTATCAGGCGATTGCGAAAGAGGAAACCGAGGCGGCTTAATCCGTCGCGGTCGTCGCCCGAAACAACTTGCCGCGGTTGCTGATCGAAGCAACCCGCCGCGGCTTCGCTTTAAGGGCGACGTTCGATGTCTGCCCCGATCATAAGATAACCCGACCAGAACAGCGGATTCGATCCGCTGGCGGGTCCCGCTTTGATATCGCCATCGCTGAGCAGCGGCTCGGTGCTCGGATCGAGCTCCTGATTTCGCAGCAGCACGACGCTTCGCCGCCAGCTGTCCAAGGGGCTCGAAAACTCGACCTCTCCGAGATACTCTCGCAATAGCGACGCGGTGCTCTGGCCACCGACGGCCCATCGCGACATCAGCACCTGTTTGGCTCCTGAAGCTTGCAAGCCACAGGCCATCATGAACATCTCGTCTCCATTGACGGCTCCTCCTGCGGTGCTGATCCCCGATTGAAAACCTGGCATCAGCAGTTCGCCGGGGCCTCCCCATGGGAAGCGGATCCAGCTGGCCAGATCGCCGCCGGGCTTCGATTGATCGTACGCAAAGGGGCTGACCGATAAAGGAGCTTTTGGGTTGGGTTTGATCGGTGCGGCGACCCAGACGCGGCCAAATCGCGGCGCGATCAGGGCTCCGGGCAGGTTCGCTTGGCCCGGCAAACGCTCGGTATCCGCGACTGCGTCGATCAGTTCTTGCGACAGTTGGTCGTTGAGTTCGGCATCGGTCGGCGACAGAAAGCGGCCGGCAATCGCGCCTGTCAGGATCTTGTTCTGCGACAGCGCGGGAGGATTGAGTGCCAAGCCGGGGGTTGGTGCGTAGCTGATCGAGATCGCGTCGCCCATCATCGGCCCCTTAGGATCTTCCGTCGGCAACAGCTCAAACGGCAGATACCAAAGCGTTCCATAGGGAACGATCACCAGCCGCTTGATCGATGTGAGCGTTTCTGGCGGGATGCCGGCGAAAACCTGCTGCCGCAGCGATTGAGCGATCGGTTGCCATTGGTCGGGCGTGGACAGCTGAGCTGCTCCGCCACGTCGCCGCACGACGCCAAGGGTTTTGACCCATTGGGAGATCTGTGGCAACAGGCTCGCAGGCCGCTGGACCGGCCAAGCGGTTACGTTGCCGTTGGTGTAAAGCATGCCGATCAGATCGGGGCCAGCAGGGCAAAACGTCACCACCGCGTGTCCCGGCGTCAGTTGCGGCCACATGCTCTTGTCGCCAATTGCAGGCGGGAAGACGCGTGGAAGTTTCATCCGCTGCACAGCGGCTTGGCCAACCAAGGTTTCGGCCCGATCGGCCGCCGTGGCGAGTTCGGTCCAGTTGGATTGCAGTTGCGTCGCTTGCGGAGCATCGGCAGCTTCGAATGGCATTCCAGCAAGAGTCGTTTGATGATCGGACATCAGCGTCGCGAGAGCGGATATCGCTTTCAGGGTAGCCGTCGGTTTGTCGCGGACCTCCAGGGCGGCTGCGGACAAATGATCTTTGGGAGCCGATAGCAACCATCGGACATCGAGCATCCGTCCGGACAGCGGCAGTTGGGCGCGGAAGCGGTTTCCCAGGACCTCGTCGGCGACCTGCAACGCTTCCTCGTATTTCCGGCGTTGGATCAAGCCCGAAAACCTCATCTGGTCGACCGCTTGATGTGGCCGCGTCGCCGACAACGCGTTGACGGGATCGATCAACCACTGCCCCAACGAAGGGCCGCTCGACAGGGCGGTCAGCAATTCGTCGGCTGTCCGGCCGCCGATCCCTCCACCGGCCATCGCGTTCTGCACGATGGTCAATTGGTACGTGTGGGGGCAGGTCGCCGGAGCGTCACTGAGCGCGAACACCATGACTTTGTCGAGTGCCACCGCAGCGGCTTTGGTGTCACCCTTCTGGAACGCCGTGAGCGCCAAGCAATAATTGGCGTAGGCTTCCAGCCGAGGCAGGACGGTGTTGCGGCGAGACAGGATCGATCGCGCGTCGGCGAGGCTGCGTTGGGCATCTTGCGGTTGGCCGGAATTGGCTGCCGATTCAGCCGCCACCAAATAACTGGTTGCCGCCATCAGCCGCGACTTGCGAGCCATTTGCAATCCGGCGGCGTTGGCTCGTCCAGTCAATGCGCCCGAGCCTTGGCTGGCTAGCGGGCCGACGGCGATTCGCATCGCTTCGGCGGCTATCTCGTATTGGCCAAAGGCAGACGCTGAAATAGCGGCTTCGACGTATTGGGTTGTCGCTTTCGGCTGACCATTGATCAACAGCAGATTTGCACCGACAAGAAGCGCGATCGGAGTCAGCTGATGGTCGAAGCCGCCC
This sequence comes from Rosistilla oblonga, assembly GCF_007751715.1. NCBI lineage: Bacteria > Pseudomonadati > Planctomycetota > Planctomycetia > Pirellulales > Pirellulaceae > Rosistilla > Rosistilla oblonga. The sequence goes on from NZ_CP036292.1 coordinate 2,735,933, forward strand.
TGTAGCGTCGCAGAGCGATCGACCAGACCAACGGCTTGTTGAGGTTGGTTGTCGGCGATCAGGGCGATCGCGCGGATCAGGTCGATCCAGGCCGGACCTGGGCCCGCCGGCAGATTCGTTCGGCCCAGCGATGTGAGCAAGCTTTCGTTTAAAGGGTCGTCGATCGACAGCCCGCCGAGAACCTGGCTGCGGCGATAGACCGCCCACGCCATGCTGCGGACGATCTCAGTCACATCGACTTTCATCAGTTGCGCCGTCTGCAGCGTACCGCCGCTTTGGATCTGGCCGGCGACATCCTGACTGCCCATCATGATCTGCATCGTGTTGGGGATATTCGCCAGCGTCGTGCGACGTCCACTGGACGCCCAGGATCCGGCGTTCAGCGGGGCTTTGACGCCGGCCAAGGATTGCGGCCATTGGACCGATTCGAGCCAGCCCGAATGCCGCAGCATCAAACCGATTGCGGCGTCAAAATTCTGGTGTGCGAGGGGAAGATTCCCCAGCTGATAATTGCATTCTCCCAACATCGCGTAGGCGGGGATCGAATCGATCCACTTTCCCGATGGATCGGTGCGGCCGCTGCGTATCGCGCTTTCGAACAGATCGACCGCGTCGGGCAAGGCTCCTTCGCGGAGCGCCGCCAAGCCGACGTAATATTGTTGCGGGGGATAGGTCCGCGCCGAGTTTTGTGCACGTGCGGGGGTGAACATCGTCAGCAGCAAGCCGCCGCAGAGAACGGGGATCCATGGTCGCACGTTCGTCGTCATCGGGATTTTCCTCGGAATCCGCACTGATAGGCAGCTTCAACGCGAACCGCCTGAACTCAAACCTACCTCCTAATGATACGGCTTGTCAAAAGCTTGCCCAAATCACTGCTTCGATTTGATCTATCAACCGGCCCGCAATCGCGTTCGGTTTCTTTGGACAACGCCTTGCTGGTGCGTGGCGGTTAATATGTCTAAGCACAAACACTTAACAGCCCTGGGCTGCGGTCCACCGTCTACTTTCGACCCGCCCCAGCAAGCGATACGATAGAAAGCTTTGCTGGACTGCGTGCTGCCGGCGCCAGCCTTCGCCAAAGGCAACGCGTGATTGGGCTTCGCTTCGTAGGATTGGATCCGAAGCCCGCGTCACTCTCTCGCGATCACAAACGTCTGACCTTGGATTGAAAACATGAATGCTGAAGCCGCCAAAGGCTTTGTCGAAGTTGACGGCGTCCGATTGAAGCTCTCCGTTCCGCATCAATCGAAAACCCAGTGGATTGGTCAAGGCGAGATCCTGACCCAATTGCTGGCCTGCTGGTTGACTGTCGATCCGACGGACCTTCCGCTGACGCCGCGCTTGGTCGGACCGCCGGGCGTCGGCAAGACGCAGCTGGCGATCGCCGGAGCGCAGCACCGCGAACTGCCGATCTACATCTATCAATGCACCGCCGATACTCGCCCCGAAGATCTCTTGGTCACTCCGGTCTTGGCTCAAGACGGCAAGATCTCCTATCACGCTTCGCCGCTGGTGACAGCGATGCTGTGTGGCGGCGTCTGCATCTTGGACGAAGGCAACCGGATGAACGAGAAGTCGTGGGCTAGCCTTGCCCCGCTGTTCGATCAGCGACGGTATGTCGAATCGATTGTCGCGGGAATCACGATCGGGGCGCATGAAAATTTCCGCGCTGCGGTCACGATGAATCAGGATGAATCGACTTTCGAAATCCCCGACTACATCCTCAGCCGGTTGCAGCCGACGTTGGAAGTTGGTTTCCCCGATCCGCAGGATGAGATGGCGATCCTGCAGTACCATCTGCCGTTTGCCGAAGCCGAAATGCTGGCGTTGACCGTCGATTTCCTGCAACGCTCGCATCAGTTGAAGCTCGATTTTTCGCCGCGCGATGGGATCAACATGCTGCGGTACGCGCTCAAGCGGCTCTCGCAAGACGGCGCTCATCCGCTCAGCCGCGATCAAGCCTGGCACGAAGCGCTGCAGAACTGTCTGGGGCCAGATGCCTTGGATCTCGATTCGTTAGCCGAACGCAAGCAGCGGACGCTCGGTGGGAATTCGGTGCCGATGGGCCTAGCCGACTTCTTCTTCGATCCCAACGATCCACTGCATCCCGACCGCGATGACGAGGTCGATGAAGAGGATCTCGACCTGTAGCTTTGATTGGCGACGCGAGCGCCAGCAACAGTGATCAGCATCCCGGAAGCAAGCTGGGATCGTAGAGTTCCAATCCGATCGAGCGGTTGGACGAAATAGAGATTCTGTTTGCCGGGGGCGCAAAAAAAACGCGGCACTGCTCGGCTTCCACCAAACAGTGCCGCTGCCCCTGTCGTTAACGAGCCGCGGACTCGTTAACAGTCTTTTCGGGAGCCGGGTGCACTCTTGTCGACCCTTTATCCCAAGAAGTATCGAGTTGGCGGAAACTGACAAATCGACGGTGGTTTTCCGTCCCCGCATCTGGGGTTCGTCAGTTCACTGCTAGGCTGCGCAGGGTGTTTAGATTGTTAGTGTCCAAGTCCTCGCCTGTTTCGGGATCGGTTCCCTTGGGAGTCTCCAGATACATCGGACAGACGTTAAACACCGGGTCGGCGAGCACGCGGCGGAAGCCATCCAGAGTGATCATTCCTTGGCCGATATGGTCGTGCCGATCGACTCGCGATCCGCAACCTTTTTTGCTGTCGTTGATATGCACCGCTCGGATCGCTCCGTCCGGCAATTCGCTGTCGATCTCGGCGCTCATCGCTGCATATCCAGCATCGGTCGTGAGATCGTAACCGGCCGCAAAAGCATGGCAGGTGTCAAAACAGACACCAAGGTTTTCTGTGTTGTCGATGCCGCGGAACATCGTGCCCAAGTGAGAGATCGCGTGCCCCAAACAGGACCCTTGGCCGGCGGTGTTTTCTAGCAGCAACCGGCAGTGCTGAGGTTGCACGCGTTCGATGATTTCACGGACCGCGATGACGATCTTCTCCAGACCCTCCGCCTCGCTGCTGTCGGTGAAAGCCCCAGGATGGACGACCAATCCCTCCAACTGCAACTGCTCGGCTCGCTGCCATTCGACGACCAATGCTTCGATCGATTTACGAAACAGTTCGTCGTTGGGGGAAGCCATGTTGATCAGGTACGAAGCGTGCGCGATCGGAGCACCGATCGAATATTCCGCCAACGCCGCCCGCCAGGCTTCGATCGTCGCTTCGGTCAGCGGCTTGGCAGCCCATTGGTTGTTGTTCTTGGTGAAGATTTGCACGACATCGCAGGTCGCATCGTGGGCTCGCTGGACAGCTTTTTCCAGTCCACCGGCGATCGACATGTGAGCGCCTAGACGCAGCGAGGAGGCTTTGGGCATCGATTGCAATTTGGCTTGAGATTGAGAGGGAACAGATCCTGAGTCCCAGTCGCCAGCGCGGCGGACGACTGGGCAGAGATGCGTGTCGGTTGCGACCGGCGTCTAACCGATACCTGCGGAATTAAAGTAGTCGGGTTCGTTGCCCGGTTTCCATTTGATGTTGCAACCGATGCTCGGCTTCTGCGGCTCGGGAACCGCGGCGCTCGACAGGACGGCGTCCATCGCATCGCGAAGATCGCTGCCCGACAAGGGGATATCGTTCTTCGGACGACTGTCGTCCAACTGGCCACGGTAGGCCAACTTTAGCTCCCCATCGAAGAGGAAGAAATCGGGAGTGCAGGCGGCTCGGTACGCCTTGGCTGCCGCTTGGTCGGCATCGTACAAGTAGGGGAAGTCGTACCCCTGTGCCGCCTTCTCTTCGATCATTTTTTCAGGCGAATCGTCGGGGTAGTTTTCGACATCGTTGCTGCTGATCCCGACCGTCGCAATTCCTTTGGCTGCATATTCAGCCGTCAAGCGAGCGAGCTCGGGAGCGACGTGTTTTACGTAAGGGCAGTGATTGCAGAGGAAGATCACCAACAAACCTCGCGAGTTGGTGAAATCGCTGGGCGAAACCAAGTTGCCATCGGTATCGGGCAGCGAAAACGAAGGGGCTGGAGTTCCCAGCGGCAACATCGTGCTTGCGGTGCGGACCATCGCGTTAAATTCCTGTCGACTCGGGTGAATAGGGGGACCGTTGCTTGTCGCCCCTGGTTATCACCCACCCGTTAAATGCAATCAAGTGCCTTGCCGGGGCAGCGCAGCATTGCGCGTTGTTTTGGCGTACAATGGTCCCATGGCCAATCACCATCGGCCAGCTCCCCGTTTGCGATCCTATCCCACCCGCGCCGCACCTCTTCTGCCATGCTGATGAAGTCTTCGGATTCGATTGATATCTCTTTCTCGTTGCCATTGGTGCAGCGTTTGCGTTTCACCGCCGACGTCTTCGGCGATGATGCCCAAGTGCTGATCGACCTGATGGAGCCATCGGGAGACAGCCCCGCGCGAGCTCAAGTTTGGCTGGACCAACAGGTCGCCGATGCCAATCCGGGGATCGACCAGCGGATCGCAGCGACCTTGCAAGGAGCCGCGGATCATGTCTTGCTGACGCAGCCGCCGCAGACTTTGGTCGGAGGCGAAGCTTGCAAAAACGATCCGGCGATCATCGACAACCTGCTGCGTAACTTCAACGACCACGATCTCGATCGCCGCAGTTATGTGATCGTCATCGGTGGCGGTGCGGTCCTGGATACCGTGGGGTATGCGGCGTCGATCGCCCACCGCGGGATCCGCTTGATCCGCATCCCAACGACCACGCTTGCGCAAGCCGATTCGGGAGTTGGGGTCAAGAACGCGGTAAATTGGTTTGGCAAAAAGAACTGGAAGGGAACGTTTAACGTTCCGTGGGGCGTGATCAACGACGCCAAGATCTTGGAAACGCTGCCCGATCGCGATTTCCGCTGCGGGTTCAGCGAAGTGGTCAAGGTTTCGCTGCTGAAGCAAACCGAAGCGTTTGAGCAGGTTTGCCGCGACGCGGAGAAGATTTGCCAGCGTGAACCGCAAGCCGCTGGAGATGCGATTCGCGCCAGCGTGCAGATGCATTTGGATCACATCACGCGGGGCGGAGATCCGTTTGAAACCCGTGAGGCGCGGCCGTTGGACTTTGGCCATTGGTCGGCTCATCGACTCGAATCGCTCACCAACTACGAACTGCGTCATGGCGAAGCGGTCTCGATCGGCCTTGCTATCGATTGCCTGTATTCCGCCCGCGTCCTGGGGCTGCCACAAGCCGATTGCGATCGGATCCTGGATTGTCTGCAGCGGTTGGGCTTGCCGATCCATCACGCCGCACTGGCCGATACCGAGCCGCTGCTGCAGGGCTTGGAAGAGTTCCGCCAGCACTTGGGCGGACGGTTGACGATCACGCTGATCGACGCCATCGGCAGCCCTGTCGACGTCCACGAGATCGATCACGCTGCGATGCGCGAAGCGATCGACGCGACCGCCACTTACGCTCGCTAGGTCACTCGCTGGCATTTGGCTGACACTTCTTTTTCGCATGCGGTCCCGGCATGCGCAGCTAGCACGTCTGAACCTTAATCCCTGTCCAAAGTAGGTGTTTAGGAAATGGCGGATCGCACGCTCACCGCCGTCGATCCGGGGTTTTTGGGAGTGCTAGCAGGTGGGCATTGCGAGGTTTTGACGATTTTGACGCTAGTGCGGTCATTCTCGTTGGATTTTTGTCTCGATCCCAACCGATACTACCCGCACAACCAGAACTTTTGCGTTATACGACGGCGCATCAGCATGGGGCGTCAAATTGGGAACAGCAGCTGATATTGCTGCCGTGCGGATTAAAAAGCACCGCGTGCAAACATCACAAGTGGACAGAGACATGCCAGTACGTAAACTCGCCGCTTTCTTGGTCGCCGTTATTGCAACGGTGGCCGGAGGACATCAGGTCGGAGCTCAGGAGCAGCCACCTGGCACGTGGGGGGAACCCGACGGGATCTTGGAATTCGATACCGACTTTCGTTGGTTCGAAACGGCGTATAACGCAGACATCGAGGAATTAAGTCCTAAGCATCGGGCCAACCACGGTTGGTACGCGACGTTTGATCGGGCTTACATGATGGTCAACCGTTCGGAGACCGAAGCGTCTTATACTCAAGGCGACTACGGTTGGGGTAACCGCCTCGACTTCGGTTATATGGGTGACGATGATCGCGGATGGGCGATGACTTATTGGAGCCTGACGGGCCCCAACGTCTTCGACATCGACGTCGAATATCGGGCCAACGTGATCAACACCGAGGACCCGCAGCTTCCAAGTGCGGAAACGCCTGAAGTGTTCGACGAATATGGCCAGCTGTTGCCACGTCGCGATCGGGATAACCACGAGTATCTCGAGCGGATCTATGAGGTCAAAGACAGCTTAAACGTGATCGAGATGAAGGGCTTCGAGCTGAACCGAACCTGGCGTCTGGAATCGTATCGCAAGGGCGGACTGCTGGAACCAATGATTGGTTTGAAGTATGTCAAGATCCGCGACCATACCGAAAACGACACGTACAATGTTCAACCGGGACTGGCACAACAAGCCGACGGGACGTTTGCAGAATTGATCCAAGAGTCGTTCAACGAACAGATCGATCTCAACGAAAACGAAATGTACGGTGGGCAGTTCGGTTTCCGATACATCAAGTTCTACAATCGGTTCACTAACTCGTTGGATCTGCGAGCCTTTGCGATGCAAAACTTCCAGAACAACGCCTATATCAATCGTACCACCGACACCTACTATGACATCGCTTTGCAGGGAGAGATCGACGGCGAGATCGCCTTTGACGACTCGCGGCACGATACCGTCTACGCTCACGGCAGCGAGTTTGTGTTCGGCTTTGATGTGCGAGCTGAATCGTCTCTGCAACTGACGCGAGACATCAACTTGCGAGCGGGTGTGCAAGTCATCGACTTCGCTCAAGGTATCCTGCGGGGCCAGGTTCGTAATCCCAACGGAACCAGCTTGGTCGGATCGACGGCTGTCAACGATCAGAACGTATGGCTGGTCGGATACACCTTCGGTCTGACGATCAACCGCTAGTTCGATCTTCGAAATCGAACCTATGAAACGCTTCAGGGCGTCTACCATCGACCGATGGTAGACGCCCTGATTTCGTTTGCTGATGAACCGCTCGGCTGACAAACCGTGTGGTTGTCAGTCGATAGCGGAAGAGCGTTTTAATGAGGTGTCAGTTATTTGCTGCTGGCAGCCAAGGCTCGCAATTCATCCAACTCTTGCGACAAGCGATGTCGCAAGGGACTCTCTGGACGCAGTTCGTCCAGCATTTCTTCAACCCGATCAAAGGTCGCTTCGTTCTGTTCGCCGTCGCTTAAAATTCGACGGACGCTTGCTTCAACGGACGACTCAGATAACAACACACACCTCCCACAAAATAATTATTACGCCGACGCTCACACACGCAAAGAGCAACAGCGTGCCAGCGATCAGATCGATGGGCACGTGCTGGCGAGAACAAAACCATTTTATGCCAGCGAGGTTTTGCGCCAAGGCGAATAATCGCGCATTAGAACTTTGGCCGCCCGATTCTTCGATCGCGACGCCTCTGAAAACCCTAATCTTTCCGCAGTACAACGGCGATCGCGTTGCCCGTGGCGCTGTGGTTCGATTGAACTGCCAGGGTCGCATCGGTCGGCCGAGCGGTCGCCGCCAGGTCGATTCCGTATTGAGGTTCTTTCAAGTCTGCATTGACTGTAGGCGGAACAACGCCATGCTTCAGCGCCAAAGCAGCGGTGCACATCTCCATCACACCACATCCGGCTCCCGTGTGACCGGTCGCCCCTTTGGGAGCTGTCACGATCGCGTTGGGCACGATCGAGCCATGGACTTGGGCATCGATCTTGTCGAGCATCGGATCACCCATCGCATGGCTGATGGCGATCCCAATTTCTTCTGGCGTCGCGCCGGCCCGTTCGATCGCGTACTGGATTGCTTGCGTGAGCGCCGCCGCCGAACCACGCTCGCCCGGTGCGGGGGCACCATAATTGCAGGAGTATCCCGCGACTGTGGCGATCACGTTGGCGCCGCGCCGCTCGGCATGCTCGCGAGATTCCAGGATCACCGCCGCCGCACCCTCGCCGCCGATTAGACCATCTCGCTCCGAAGCGAACGGGCGGGAGCTCGACTCTAGCGGATCGCGACGCGAGCCGTAGGGAACGCTTCCTTGGTACAACAGGCGAGTGAGGCTGACTCGCGTTCCGGTCGAACAGGTGACGACGACATCGGCAGCGCCGCGTTGGATCACGCTGATCGATTCGGCGACCGCCGATAATCCCGACGTATCGCCCATTACAATTGTGTTATTGGGCCCCAGTGCACCGATCGCGATTCCGTAATGGCAAGCGGCCATGTTCGGCAGATACTTCAGCATCCACAGCGGAAAGATCTCTTTCATCGCCGATTGGCCCCACAGTTCCGGTTGGAACCGTCCGTCGGGACTGCTGCGAGCGACGGTTGGTTGAATCTCTTCGGGTTCGCCGTAAAGCATCTCTGAACCAAAGACGGTGCCGATTCGTTCTTTGGGAGTTCCGGCGGCGTCGAACCCGCTCTGCTGCGTTGCCATCACGCAAGCGGAGAAGGCTGTTTGCAGCTCGCGACTCATCACCTTCAGCGTTTTCCGCGGCCGCACGTAAGCCTTGGGATCGAAATCGTTTAACTGCCCCCCGTAGGTATAAGGCAGCATCTCGGGGGTGACATGCGTCAGCTCGCGAATCCCACTACGCCCCTCGACTAGACTCGACCAAAATCGATCGACTCCCGTTCCGATCGGCGAGACAACTCCGATTCCAGTGATAACAACGTCTTTGCGAAGAACCATCAGTGTTACGTGCGTAGGATTCGGCGTGGATGCGGACAGCAATAGCGGCTTGTTTGCGACGACAGCTCAGTTGTCAAAGCTCATCCATTCCTCATCGGACGCATCAAGCTGCTCCAACGCCGCTGCCCTAGTATGACCTTTGCTGGCGCATGGTGGCAAGCCGTTGAAGCCTTGGGGCAGCCATTGCCGCGTGAATTTATTCAATCTTTGGGGGATTAAATCACTTTATCGCATCGCTCGACTGGCGATCCGCCCCCGCGGTTGCCACGTTGCCCCGGCGTCGCTGGTGCATTGGCGGAACGATATTAGTCGCCAGCCCACAGATTCCGAACAGTTGGATCACGTAATAGTTGGGGTCCAGTTCCCACCAGCGATGCTGGACCGATGCCGAGGATTGATCGGCGTGGTGGTTGTTGTGCCACCCCTCGCCTCCGGTGATCAGCGAGACGAACCAGTTGTTGCGGCTGTCATCGCTGGTCGCATAATTTCGATATCCAAACATGTGCGACAGCGAATTAACGCTCCACGTGATGTGCCAAACCCAAACGGTTCGAACAAGAACCCCCCAGACGAACAGGCTAGCCGTCAACTGCAACGCTTGCATGTTCGCTCCGTAGATGCCGACCGAGATCGCATACGAGATCGCGAAATACAAGATCGCGTGTCCTATATAGAAGACCGTCATCGGGTAGGGGATCTTCTCCATCCACATGTAATAACGATCGCTGAGGATGTCGCGAGCGTATTTCTGATAGAGCGAGAAGTTTTGTGTGCTCTTGTTTCGGTAGACCAGCCAATTCACGTGGGCCCACAGGAAATTGACCAGTGGGCTGTGCATGTCCTCGCGATGATCGCTGTGCTGATGGTGGATCCGGTGCCAAGCGACCCAGCGAGCTGGCGTCTCTTGAGCGCTGCACAAAGCGAAGGTCACCAGCGTCCGCTCGAACCACTTGGGCGTCTTAAAACTGCGATGAGTCAACAGGCGGTGGTAGCAGATCGGAATCCCCAGTTGGCCGAAGATCACCGTCCCGGCGGCGAATGCGAACACGCCAGCCCAGGAAAAGAACCACGGCAGGAATGCCAGCAGAGCTGCCAAATGGATCACCAGGAACGAGATCGAGTAGCCCCATTGAATGTCTTTCAAGTCGACTCCGCTTGGATGTTCCAAGCGCAACTCGCTCTCCAGGCTGGGCGTATCGGGAGACTCGAGAGCTTCGTCGGCGGAGGGCGCGTCGGTCAGGGCTGGGGAACTGCTCATCGATAGCCTTGTGGTGGGCGAGTAGGAGAATCTAGCGATTGCGTCTAACCTATACAGTACGCGTAATCACAGACCAACACCATTGGCCGATAGAGACCCCGCAAGAGGTGCATGGCCCGCGATGGAGCATCGATTTTCTTGAACGCCCCAACTCATTGGAATATTTCGCTGATCGGAGCCGGAATCGTCGGCCGCGCGATCGCCTGGGATCACCTTCGCTGCAAGATTCCGATCCGCTTGATCGATTCGAATCCGCAGCAGCTTGCCGCAACCGTCGAGTCTCTGCTCGCCGAAACTGGCGGAACCAAGACGGATCCGATCCGCTGGGGCGACGAGGCCTGGGCGACGGAGTTGGTCCCCGCCGGTGCGATGGCACCGCAGCCGACGGATCAGGCGATTGTGATCGAGTCGATCGTCGAGCGACGCGAACCGAAGCAACGCGTCCTGGCGACCGCCGAACAACTCTCTGCCGCCGATACCATCCTCGCCACCAACACGTCGACAATCCCGCTTGCCGACGTAACCCAACAGGTGCAGCAACGCGGCCGCTGTTGCGGTCTGCACTTCTTCATGCCAGTCGACCAACGGCCGCTGATCGAAATCATCACGACCGAAGCGACGACCGACGCCACGGTTGCGATCGCCAAACGTTATGCGGCTGCATTGAACAAGCAGCATCTGATCGTCCGCGACGCGCCGGGCTTTGTCGTGAATCGGATGCTGGTTCCCTATCTCAACGAATCGGTCCAGTTGTTGTGTAGCGGGACCTCGCCGCTGCAGTTGGAACGCGTCGCGATCGATTGCGGGATGCCGATGTCGCCGCTGGAACTGATGGACTGGATCGGAATGGAGACCGGTTTTCATGCCGGCCGCGCGATCTGGCAAGCCTTTCCGAGTCGGATCGAGCCGTCGCCGCTGACCCCGGCAATGGTCAAAGCTAAGTTGATCGGCCGCGCTGGCGGCGAAGGCTTTTATAGTTATCACGACGGCAGTCGGTCGGGCGATCTCGGCCCGACCGCGCAGACTTTGGTCCAGCGTTACACTCGCGATGAGGTCTCGCTATCGGATTGGCAGGTCGCCGCACGGTTGTTTTTTCCGATGCTGATCGAAGCCGCTTGTATCTTGTTGCAAAACGTCGTTGGCGATCTCCAGTCGATCGAGCGGGCGATGGGGGGCGGGCTTGGGTTCCGCGATCCCGATGGTTTTCTCGCTCGCTTCGATCGCATCGGCCCCGAACAATGTCTCGCGGAACTGAATCATCTCGCAACTCTTGGGCGTCGCTTCGCCTCGCCTCCGGAACTGCTCGCCTCGCTGGAGTCCGCAGGTTCGGTCAGCGATGCGTTTGGGATGCTTTGCGGCGCAGACGCCGGTTCGTCGCCAAACGATTCGAAATAACGAACCGCATCCGGCGGAGCTCGTCTGCCTGGCTGTGCTGTATGGCGTGTCGTCGCTTTGCCGCGATCACGCCCGAACCGATCTCCTAACATTCTCTATCTGGAAACCCCAACGATGTCCAAAGCGTTACTGTTATCGACCGACCTGTTTTTCGCGAGCCGCATCAAATCGGCGGCCGTCGAAGCTGGCTATGAAATGTCGATGGGCAAATCGATCGAAAAGGTCACCTTGAAGGAGGGCCTGCAGGTGGTGATCGTCGACCTTTCAACGACTGGCAGCACGGTCGAAGCGATCGCCCAACATGTGCGTGAACAGGCGCCCTCGGCGAGGTTGGTAGCTTTTGGGCCGCACGTTCAGACCGGGCGGCTGGCAGCGGCGCGAGAGGCCGGGTTCGACGTAGTGTTAACTCGAGGCCAGCTGGATCATGGCTTGGGGCAACTGTTCTCGGAAGCTTAAGTGTCGACAAACCCTTCCGCCGGTAGATCGCACTCAGGAGTAAATGCTAGCGTGGTGGACTTGTTAAGCGTATCCGGTAGTTCGATTTGCAAGCATTGAATGAAAGTTTGCATTTTTGAGAAAAAGGACTCGGTTTAGGCGGAATCATGTCTAGTCTGCAAGAGAGATCTGGGTAGAATATTGCTCTTCAGTTCGCCAAGGAAGTGCGACCCGGCTGTTGTGGACTTGACCGCACAAGTCACAACTCAATCCCAATCCCGCAAGGGGCCGACACCCAATCCCGAATACGTGGTGTCGGTGACAAAAATGGAGGTTTGTCATGGAAGTGATGGAGAAGGAACTCGTCGATCTGATCGCCAAGGGGAAGTCCCAAGGTTATTTGACTTACGAAGAGGTCAATAACTATCTACCCGACGAGGACGCAAGCCCAGAAAAGCTGGACAATCTTCTGTTGGCGATCGAGGATCAAGGAATTGAGCTCGTCGATGAATCGCTTGCTGGTGGCATGTTGGCCAAGGGCAAGCTGACCGATGTCGATCCGTTTGTCCCTGCGTCGGAGCTGCCTAAAGCAAGCGACGATCCGATTCGGATGTATCTGAGTCAGATGGCAGAGATCCCGTTGCTGTCCCGCGAGGAAGAGATCAACCTCGCGAAGAAGATCGAAGTCACGCGTCGCCAATTCCGTCGTGCGATCCTCGAATCGGACTTCGCGTTGCGAGCCACTGTCGAAACGCTCCGCAATGTTCATGAGGGCAAGCTGCCGTTTGATCGCACGATCAAAGTCTCGTTGACCGAACGGTTGACCAAGGAACAGGTGAGCGCTCGGATGCCGCACAACCTGCGAACCGTTGGCATCTTGATGGACCAGAACAAGCAAGATTTTGATGTGATCGTGCGGAAGAGCAGCAGCGACGAGGCTCGCGCCGCCGCTCGCTGCAGCTTCATTCGCCGCCGCCGCAAATGTCTGCAGTTGGTTGAAGAGTTGAGCCTTCGCAGTCGTCGCGTGACGCCGCTGATGAAACAGTTGGAAAATTTCTCCTCGCGAATGGACTACATCAAGCAACGTATGACCCAACTGGGCAACGACGCTTTGTCCCGCGACGAAGATGCCGACCTGCGACAAGAACTGCGTGAACTGATCCGCGTAACGCAAGAGAGCCCGACCTCGCTACGCAATCGCGTCGCCAAGTTCCGCAAGCACTTCGAGGCTTACGAAAAAGTCAAACGCGAACTCTCCAGCGGCAACCTTCGTCTGGTCGTTTCGATCGCCAAGAAGTACCGCAACCGTGGGCTCAGCTTCTTGGACCTGATCCAAGAGGGGAACACCGGCCTGATGCGAGCCGTCGACAAATACGAATATCGCCGCGGCTTCAAGTTCAGCACTTACGCGACCTGGTGGATTCGCCAAGCGATCACCCGTGCGATCGCCGATCAAGCTCGCACGATCCGCATCCCGGTTCACATGATCGATGTGCTCAGCAAGCTGCGTCAGGTTCAAAAACGCATGCTGCAAGAATTGCGTCGCGAACCGACGATGGAAGAGATCGCGTTGGAGACCGAGATCCCGGTTGAGGAGGTTCGCCGCGTGATGGACATCGGTCGCCATCCGGTCAGCCTCGACCGTCCTGTTGGCGAAGGGGAAGACAGCAGCTTTGGCGAGTTCATCGAAGACAACGAGAGCGACAACCCGGTCCGCTGTGCCAGCAATGGTATTCTGCGACAGAAGATCGAAGACCTGTTGAAGACGTTGACTTATCGCGAGCGTGAGATCATCAAGCTGCGGTACGGTTTGGTCGATGGCTACAGCTACACGCTCGAAGAAGTCGGCAGGATCTTTAAGGTCACGCGTGAACGCGTTCGCCAAATCGAAGCGAAAGCTGTTCGCAAGCTGCAAAGCCCCAACCGCGCCGACCACTTGGAAGGCTTTTTGAAGACCGAGGTTTAGGCCACGGTTTGTGGAGGCTTGGGCGGCGAAACGCTTGGCTTTGCTGCAACGTGCTCGCCGTTGCGACGCTGTCGCTGGCGAGTCAATTGGCCTGAGCTTCCACCGTCTCGAACGGATCTGGCCGGAGCTAATCGCTGGCTAGGCAAATGCGTTAGGAATGTTGGACCACATCGGCTATAATGTCGCTTCGTAGATGAACGAAGGCGGTTCACCATTTTTGACGAGGTATTGAACGGATGCGCAGATCAGGCATTTGCGGCTCGGCACATGAACGCCATGCATTTGAGTCGTTTGGAGGGACAACCCACGAAGGCCTTTGTTTGGCCAGCCGTCGGAATTTTGTGAAGGCGAGTGCCGCGGGGATCGCTGGGCTCTCTCTGCCAGCGCTTCTGCAACAACGCGCTGCAGCGACACAATCCGGACGCAGTATCTCATCGAACAAGTCGGTGATTCTGCTGTGGATGACCGGTGGTCCCAGCCACATCGACATGTGGGACATGAAGCCCGATCGGCCGCTGAATAATCGCGGTCCCTTCTCGCCGATTCAGACGGCGATCCCGGGCGAATTCATCTGCGAACACCTGCCGCGACAAGCGGCGATGATGGATAAGTTTACGCTCATCCGTTCGGTCGATTGTCGCAGCAGCAGCCATGAACCGAACATGGTCATGCAGACCGGCAACCGCGACGCGGCGCCGCGAACGAATCGGCTCGGCGCCAACTATCCCTCGATCGCTTCGATCATCGCCAAGGAACGCGGGCCCAATCAACCGAACATGCCCGCTTACGTCGCCTTCCAGAAAGCTGCGGGGCACGTCGGGCACGCCGGTTATCTCGGCCACGCCTTCGACCCGTTCCAAGGGAACGCCGCGGCAAAACTGCCGATCTACGACACCGTGGGGAAGGACAGTGGCCGGATCTCCGACGCGCCGATGTTCAACTTCGCGAAGGATTTGAGCTTCGAACGGATCGAACAGCGTCAGCAATTGTTGAAGCAACTGGATCAGGTTCGGCGAAACCTCGACCACTCCCCCGCCGTGCAGACGTTGGATCAGTACCAACAGCAAGCGATCCAGACGCTGACCGGCAGCCATGTCCAGAAGGCATTCGATTTAGAGCAGGAGTCGCAGGCGACTCGCGATGCTTACGGCGATCACTTGTGGTGCCAACAGGCGTTGATGGCGCGGCGGTTAGTTGAATCGGGAGTCTCGTTTGTCACGATCGACCTCAGCTACCATCCCTCCTCGGGAACCTGGGACAACCACGGCGACAACATTCCGCCGTACGGTGGAATCGAACGCGGATTGAAGCCACTGCTGCCGCTGTTCGATCGTTTGATCACGACGCTAGTTTCGGATCTCGATCAGCGGAACATGCTGGACGATGTCTTAGTCGTTGCGATGGGAGAATTTGGCCGGACGCCGAACATGGGAACCCAGGGCAGCACCGATGGCCGCAACCACTGGCCGCAAGTGATGTCGATGTGTTTGGCCGGCGGCGGAATGCGACACGGCCAGATCATCGGCGCCACTGAAAAGGATGGGGGCCAGATCAAGAACCGTCCCGTGACGCCGGGCGACTTGGCGGCGACGATCTATCACCACATGGGCGTGCCGCAAAACGTGACCTACGAGGACACGCGCGGCCGGCCCCACTTTGCTGTCCAAGAGAACGGACGCCCGATCGCCGAACTGATTTAACGCTGCAAATCGGTTGGCGACAGCGGTCGTCGCAGCGGTTCCGGCTGGGATAAACAGCTTGCCTATGGCGGGACAACTGCGAATACTTTGCAGGGCAACAATTGGCGACGCGGCGGAAGCTCACTTGCTAGCGAAGCCGATTTTGGTGTATATCGAAATCGGCCTAACGTCGCAGCGTTGACTAACCGAATCGCGAGGAGTGCTTCGGTGCCCAGCGAAGCCGAAATTTTCGGCGGGGCTCACTGCTTGGAGGATGGAATCGATGGGACGCGTTGGATCATTTTTGTTAGGCGTTGCGGTTGGTGCCGGTACGCTGTATACCGCGATGAATTATCACGTCGTTCGCTCCGAAGGTGGCACTCACCTGGTCCGCAAGACCGAAGTCGGACTCAGCGGCACGTATGCCGATATCCGCCAATACAGCATCAGCGATTGGCGCCAGCGACCGCAGTTGACTCAAGCGATGCTGAAGGCGCAGCGTTCGGACCTGATGGCTGCATCTCCCACGCAGAACTTGCAACAGCGAGTTGGTTCGATCGTGGGAGGCGTCTTTGGGCGTTAAGCTTCGGTCGTCTCTTCGCCTTGCTCGGCGGGGCGGACGTGCAATTGCAAGCTAGTCGTTTTCGGGCGTTGACCTCAGGTCGTCTCTTCTTTAACGCCGGCTAAGCCAAAACGTCTTTGATTAGCGTTGCCGGTTTGACGCCAGTCAGCTTTTGATCGAGCCCCTGGAATGGGAAGCTGAATCGGTTGTGGTCGAAGCCCAACAGATGGAGCATCGTGGCGTGGAAATCGCGCAGCTGCACGGGGTTTATTGCGGCAGAGTAGCCAACGGCATCGGTCTCGCCGTAGGTCATCCCTGGTTTTGTTCCGCCCCCGGCCATCCATAACGTGAAGGCGCCGGGGTTGTGATCGCGTCCCACGAATCGCATTTCGGTGCCGCCGCGGTTCTCTCGCATCGGAGTTCGGCCGAACTCGCCGCTCCAAACTACCAATGTGTCTTTGAGCATGTCGCGTTGTTTTAGGTCGGCTAGCAAGGCGGCGATCGGACGATCGATCTGCTGGCACTTGCTCTTGAATCCTTCGTTGAGCGCTTCATCTTTGCCAGCGCCGTGCGAATCCCAGCCCCAGTCGAACAACTGGATAAAACGGACATCACGCTCGGCCAATCGCCGGGCCAGCAAACAATTGTTGGCAAACGATTCCTTCCCCGGCTGAGTTCCATACATCGCGTGCACGTGTGCCGGTTCGTCATCGATTCTCATCGCGTCGGGGACCGCGGTTTGCATGCGGAACGCCATTTCGTATTGCGCGATCCGGGTTAGAGTTTCGGGATCGCCAAACTCGACGCTAGTCCGCTGGTTCAGCTTGCTCAACGCATCGAGAACCTGGCGTCGTTGATCGCGGGAAACGCCAGCGGGGTTGGAGATGTCGAGGACGGGATCGCCCTGCGACCGACACTGCACTCCTTGGTAGACCGATGGCAGGAAACCGCCGCTCCAAAGAGCTTTGCCGACTCGCGGTTGGCGACCTCCGGAAAGCAGCACCATGAAGCCGGGAAGGTCCTCGTTTTCGGAGCCCAGTCCCCAGGTGGCCCACGAACCGATCGATGGACTTCCCATCCGAGCCTGTCCGGTATGAACCATCAACTGAGCCGGGCCGTGATTAAATTGGTCGGTTACCATCGTTTTGATGAAACAGACATCGTCGACATGTTTTGCGAAGTGGGGCATCCGGTCCGAGACCCACGCCCCACTCTCCCCGTGCTGTTCGAAAGGATATTGCGGCCCCAGCATCTTGGGAGTCCCCTGGATAAACGCAAATCGCTTGCCCTCCAAAAACGATTGGGGGCAATCGTGGCCGTCGAGTCGTTTGAGATCGGGTTTGTAGTCGAACAGCTCCAACTGACTTGGGGCGCCGATCATGTGAAGGAAGATCACACGCTTCGCCTTTGCCGGCAGCGGCGGCTGGATTGGGCTGAGCGGATTGTTGGCATCGTGCACCGGCAGAGCTTGGGAAGGGGCTGCGTATCCCGGTGAGTTCTGCATTGCCAACCACAACGCTCCCAGCCCGGTCGGGCAGCTGCGGAGAAAGTGGCGTCGGGTTTGGTGCTGTAACCTCAACCGTTGCAATTCGCTGGAGACAGATTCATTGTTCATCGAGATCACCCTACTTCATTACGACTTCGTCGAGGTTCAATAGCACCGCCGCTACCGACTGCAATCCGTCCGCTTCGCTGTCGGATCGGGTTTCATTTGCCAAGCTCACCAAAACCTGCACGTCTTCATCTGTTGCTGGCCGGCAGGTCACCAGCCGATACCCGTAACGAATCTGGTTGGCCAGTTCATCATCCGCATCTCGCATCCGCTGCGCCAGGGCATCGATGCACTCGGCAAACGTCTGATCGTTGAGCATCATCAGGGCTTGCAGGGGAGTGTTGGAACGCAAGCGACGCGGTGCACAGAATTCCCGCGACGGCGTGTCGAAGGCGGCAAACATCGGATACGGAATGCTGCGTTTGATATACGTATAGATCGATCGTCGATGGCGATCCGGGGAATCTTGTTTTGCGACCTCCCAGCGATCTCCCGATTGGAAGGGTTGCCAAACGCCAGCGGGAATCGGCGGGTGGACCGGCGGGCCAAACTGTTTGTCGCTCATCAGTCCCGCCAACGCCAATGCTTGGTCGCGGACCGTCTCCGATGGCAATCGATAGCGTGGGCCGCGAGCGAGCAAGCGATTTTCGGGGTCTCGCCGCAGCAGTTCCTCGCTGACATTGGCGGCTTGGCCATAGGTTCGCGATAAAACGATCTCGCGCAGCAACGCCTTCACGCTCCAACGATGTTCGGTCTGAAAACGGACGGCTAGATAATCGAGCAGCTCGGGATGGGAGGGCAATTCGCCCGAAGATCCAAAGTCCTCTTCGGTGGCGACGATTCCAATTCCAAACAACTGGGACCAGAATCGGTTCACCGCGACGCGTGCCGTCAGCGGATTGGTATCCGAGGCCAGCCATTTTGCCAGCGTCAATCGGTTTGCGGGGCCCTCGGGAAGTGGCGGTAACGACTGGGGCGTTCCGGCGGTGACCTGTTCTCCTTTGGTTAGAAACAAGCCGCGCTCGAAAACGTGGGTCGATCGCGAAAGGTGTTGCGGCAGTTCTTGCATCACCGGAACCGAGACCGAGCGGATCGCGGCTCGCTTCTTCTGTAGCGTGGCAAGTTCGTCTCGCCGCGCGGCGAGCGATTCCTCGTGAAGCGAGTTGGTGAACTGATCCGCGTCGGAGACCGCCAAGTCGCCGCGGCGAGTGATCAGCGAAAATGCGGCAAGCAGGTAGACGCGGTGCTTCAGCGTTACTTGCAGTTGTGCTCCCGGAGGAACCTTGGCTGGGGAGCTTAGGATCAACGCGGCTTGCCGAGGATGGTTGATTCGACTGTAGGCCGCAAACCCGCGGTTCGACTTTGGATCGAGACTCAATTGCGGATCGTAAAATGGATCGGGTTCATCGATCAGCAACGATTCGATTTTCAATTCTTCCGACAGCTTCCCCTCGCGATCGACAAGCCTCGCATCGATGCTTGAGATCACAAATCCCCATTCCGAATCGTCGATCGCTTTGGAGGGCTGCAGCGGCATGGCGGTCAATCGTATGGCCGTCAATTGTGTCATGTCATCGGGCAGCGACGCGGTTAGCGTGATGTCGGTGTTGCGGCTGACAGTTCCCACCGTTTGGAATTCGGCGAGATCGTCGAAGCGATTGACTTCCAATTGAGTCTGATTGTTGCTGGTCGCTGTCATCTCTACGATCGGCCGCCAAAGGCTCTTGTTCGACAGCAGTTGGAATTCTTGCTCCCATATCCGCTCTTTCAGCCGATCGATCTGCCGGTCTAAATCCGATGCCTGCGCATATTGCTGTTTATCCAATGGCGCCGCGGCGACGGGCCAATCCTCGTTCAGATCGCAATCGGTAGTGTTGTTGAAGAACGCTGCAAATTGGTAATATTCTTCGTGGCGAAACGGATCGTAGGGATGGCTGTGGCATTGCACACAACCAAACGTTACGCCCTGCCATGTTTGCCACGTCGTGTTGACGCGATCGAGCACAGCGGCGATGCGAAACTCCTCATCGTCGGTTCCACCTTCTTCATTGCTCTGCGTCAACCGATGGGCTGCTGTGGCGATTCGATCTTCCATCGTGGGATTTGGCAGCAAGTCGCCTGCGATCTGTTTGATCGTAAATTGATCGAAGGGGAGATCGCTATTCAGGGAATCGATGACCCAATCGCGATACTTCCAAACCGATCGACGCCCGTCGGCTCCCAGTCCCTTGGAGTCGGCATAGCGAACTTGGTCCAGCCAGACGCTCGCCCATCGTTCGCCAAACGCTGGCGATTGCAGCAATCGATCGACAGCCTCTTGCTTCGCCGTTTCGGGACTCTCCGCATAGCTGATGCAAAATGCATCGAGCTGTTCCAGGGTTGGTGGCAATCCAATCAGGTCCAACGACACCCGCCGCAACCACCGTTCGGGATCGGCGTCGGGGGATGGTTGAAGTCCGTCGGCGTCGAGTCGCGCCATCACAAAGCGATCGATCGGATCGCGAATCCAATTGGGATCCGAGACCTCTGGCAACGCAGGTGATGTTGGCGCTTCGTATGCCCAGTGGCTTGTCTGCCATTTTGCTCCCTCGTCGATCCATTGCGTCAAAAGATCGATCTCGTGCTGCGGCAATGCGGGACCGTGTTCTGCCGGCGGCATCCGCAGTTCCGGATCGCTCTCCAGCACACGTTCGATCAGCAGCGATTCATCCGAATTCCCCGGCTCGACAATCCAACCGTTTGGTGGCAAGACTTGGTCGCGATAGACAAACGAAATGTCGCCCGCTTGCTTGACTCCGCCGTGGCAGGATGTGCAGTGCTTTGCGAAGATCGGCCGAATGTCGTTGTTAAAATCAATCGTTGGCTGAGCGGTTGCCGGCGCATCGCCAAGGCACACAAGGAGAGCCAACGCTAGTAGTGGTTTGTAATGGTGATGCACTGGAACTCGAAGCGATTGAGGTGGGGTTCAAACTGGGGGAACTGCACGCGTCGGCCCGCGCGGCGCGTCGGGCGAAGGTGGCGAGTTGCTAAAACGAAACGGGAGCGAACAGATCGGTGTTTTCGCTGTACATCGTTTGGTAGTGCATCTGGATTTCTTCGGCCGACAATTGCTGTGCGTAGATCGCTAGCTCATCCATGCCGCCGGCGTACTGCCGCCATCCATCAAAGCCCAATTGGCCGACAAGCAGCTGCAGAACGGTGGGATGGTTTGCGTCTTCGATTGCGACCTGCTTGATCAGTTGGCCATTGCAATACATCTCCAACTGCCGGTCTCCTTTGGTCATGACCAAGTGTTGCCAGACCTCGGGAACGCAGATCCCGGGGCTGATCAGATTGGTTCCCTTTCCGTAGTTTTCCGCCGGAGGACTGCGGTGCAAAAAGCGAAACGCTCCCGGTTCATGAATCAAAAAAGTGTCGGTCAAGATCTCGAAGACGTTCAGGTATTGATGCCCGCCGGGGTCGGAGATCGGTGTCAAACCAAAACAGGTAGCGTGCTGTAGATCGTCCGGTTTGATCCAGCATTCGATCGTGTAGCTGCCTCGATTGATCCCTTCGATCGGATCGCGGCTGACCAAATATCGCGACGTGCCACCACGGCGGAACCTTGCGTATCCGTTGCGGATGCTGATCAATTGGTTCTCGGCGGTGCTTCCCACAATTTCCGCCGCCCATTGGTCGTGAAGCTCGTTTTTAACGATGTTGTTGTCCGCCTGTTCAAACCGCCAGTAGATGATCGGTTGTTGCCGCTTCACCATGTCGACATATCGCCGGCTGACGTTCAGACCTCGGTCGTCCGCCAACAGCATCGGAGGAACAATCGTCGAGGCGTTGACCGAATCACTAGCGTCGGCCGTTGGCGTGTTGGATGCCACCTGCGAATCGAACGGCAACAACGAATTGGTGTCGCGGTCGACGCGAACGTGAGACCCTTGTTTCAATCGTTGGCTGACGAGCGTGGTGCCATCATCGGCCAACAGCGAAAGCTCGACTTCGCCTTCGACGACGTCGACCTCGGATGTTTCTCCATTGTCGACTCGCATCGTGAACTCGGTCCCCAAATCAACGACGGCGGTGTCGGGGGCGTTTAATACGAAGCCGCGCGCCCGCTCGGGGACGTTGGCGCGTATCGCTCCGGAAACCAGCATGGCAAAGTCTTTGGATTCGATCTGCAGTTGAGCGGGCCCCGACAGCGCCAACACCGCCCCGCTCATAAATTCCAACTGCACAGTGCCTTGATCGATCGAGAGCATACCGGGGCGAAGGCGTCGGCCGACGGTCAGCCCCGGTTGGCGTACGTTGCGAACATTGACGATCACCGCGGCAACTTTCGCGAGGCTCGCCGCGGCGGCTTGTTCGACATAGACCTCATCGCTTGGTGGTGTCGACGGCGCGACCGTTGTCTCGGCGGGCGGTTCGTTGGACGCAATCATTGTCGCTCCTGGGACGTCTTCCCCAGGGCGATTGGCAACCATCCAAAAGACTCCGATAGCCAAGCACAACGCCGCCGCCCACGCGATTCCCCAATACGCCCGCCTCCGCTGCGACTTCGCCGGATTGCCGGCGACGGTTGAGCGGGAAGCCGAAAATATGCGTTTCAGTGGATTGGGACGCTCGCAAGCACTCGCGATCCCCTGGGATCCAAGATCGCAACTGGGCAGCTGTGGCAGGTTGACACCGCCCCATCGTTGAGTCAGTTCGGAGTGGATTTGGATGTAGCGCAGATAATATTCGCGCGCCGGTTCCGACTCCTGCATCTCCTCCGCCAGCTGACGCGATTCTTCCGGCGTCAACGTGTCGTCGACAAGCTTCTGGACAAGCAGCCGGAAGGCGCGAGGGACTTCGGATTCGTGTGTCGGTTCACTCATGATCGAATTTCACCTGATAGATTTTTCTCAATGCAGCCGAGCAACTGTTCCCGAATGCGGTGCAGTAGAAGGCTGATCGCGTTCACCGATTTCCCAAAGTCCGCTGCGATCGCTTTGACCGACAGCGATTCGGCGTACCGCTGCAGGAGCAGCCCCTGATGTTCCTCTCGCAGCTTTCCCATGCAGTCGCGAAGCGCGGTTTCGCGGCTGCGTTGGAGCTCCGGTTGGAACATCTGTTGATCCATTGCCTCGAGCGTATTGGCGAGGTCCTCGGGGAATACCAGCAGGTCGCGCGTCTGCCGCTTGCGAAAGGCCATGATTTGGAACCTCGCAATCGTAAAGGCCCAGGCCATGAAATTGGTGCCTGGCTGGTATTCGGCGGCGCGGCGACAAAGAACCAAGTTAACCTCCTGCAGAACCTCGTGAGCTTGGTCGGAATTGCCCAGTCGTTTCAGCAGAAAGCCCATTAACCGCGGCTGCGCATCGGTCAACAGCACTACCAATTCACCGTCTAGCTCGAATTTTGATTGTCTTTCGCTGTTCATACTAAGTGGATATAGCGCGGGGGGCGGAATCTTTCATCTTTAAGTCGCGACAAGGCTCCATTAAACGGGGCTTCGCGGGGCGTTATCTGCCTTTTTTCGATTGTTCCCGAAAGATCTTCCAAGTCGCGGCTATCTCCTAGGGCCTTTTCATAACCGTTGCATTGCAAGGAGCTAGCGATTTTGGGCCTCCAGTTGCACCACATGGCAAGTCGGTGGCTTGTCTCAAAGCGAACCGTGCTGTCCGCTTTTTTCTGTCCCAATTTTCGCACCTCCGGCAAACTTGCGATTTTATCCATCGCGGTTCGAAACTCCGGCTTCCGGATGGTTGATCTGCCGCGATGGTTCTCATCTTGTTTTCGTGTTGGGAGATTTTGAGACATGAGACGTCACGCTTTTACGCTCGTCGAGTTGTTGGTTGTCATCGCCATAATTGGGATCTTGGTGGGGCTGCTGCTACCAGCGGTTCAAGCCGCTCGCGAGGCAGCCCGGCGGATGGAGTGCAGTAACAATCTGAAACAGTTTGGGCTGGCTCTTCACAACTATCACGACACGTACCGCAAGTTTCCGGCGGGCGTATTCGCCAGCAACATCCCGCGTGGCGGAGGTCCGACGACAAGCTTTGGCCCTAGCTTTAATGCCGGCTTGCTGCAGTTCATCGAAGGAAACACGCTGTTCGATCAGATGTCTTGGGTCGGTCGGTCGCCAGGTTATGTCAACGAATCGAGCCCCAGCGCCGGACGCGATGTGAATAGCCCGCTGATGCGAAATGTCTTGCTTCCGCACATGCGATGCGCTTCGACAACGATCCCTGAATTCAACGGCTACGAAATGATCAGTTGTTATGTTGGAATCTCCGGCGCAGCATCCGAAGGTGCATCCGATCCGTTCCAAGGCAACCTGCAGCAAACCCGAAGCATCGGCGGATCCAACGGCATTTTGGCCTCAAACGGGATGCTTTCGATGAACGGTTGGTACGGTATGCGCGACTGTCTCGACGGATCTTCGAACGTCATCATCATGTCCGAGATGAGCGGCGTGATGCGGTACGCTGGGAGCGGTGGTTCGCTGGGGCAGATTGTTTTGCGCGGAGCCAGCGGGAGCGACCACGGTTGGCTGATGGGAACTTTGGAACCCAACCGGGCTCCCGGCTTTGTCAACGATGGGAACAACGCGCGTTGCTTCAACATCACAACCATTCGGTATCCCGTCAAAGCGGCTCCCTTTTCAAACACCGTTTATCCCGGGATGGCAAGCAATTACGGGCCTAACAATCCGTTGACCTCCAACCATCCCGGCGGTGCGATGTCGCTTCGGACCGACGGTTCGGTCCAGTTTCTTGCCGAAAGCACGCAGCTTTTGACGCTGAAACGACTAGCATCGCGAGACGATGGAAATCCCGTGAACTAGGTCTTGGCCTGTTCTTATCCTAAATTTTTCAAATCCAACTGTCGTCGCAAGCGGCAGTTTCTGCTTTGCCTAAGGGAGACTTCGTTGTGGTCGATGAAAAAAAGTTCCGCGTCCCATTTCTGCTCGTTCTGTTTCTGTCCGCTGTGCCGTTAGCAATGGGATGTTCATCGAGCGATACCTCCAACACGGGAACCGTCGCGGGAAGCGTCAACTACAACGGTAGCTCTCTCGGCGAGGGAGCGTCGGTCGTCTTCATGGACATGACAACGGGATTCACATGTGCTGGTGTGACCGATGCCGAAGGGAAGTTCCAATTGGAATCGATTAACGATGGCAATCTGCCAATCGGCAGTTACGGAGTAATGGTTCGGCCTGGCGGAACGATGGATATGGCGGCGATGGAACAAGCTTCCAGCGCCGAGGATGCGATGAACGATGCGGGGATCGCCAAGCCAGCGGCCGTGAAATTTCCCTCCAAGTACAATGATCTGGCGACTAGCGGGCTGTCGTTTGAGGTCCAGCAAGGGGCTAACGAAATGCAGATCGAACTCGTCGATTGAGATCAGTTTTGTGCAGCGGTCGGCGGCGGTGGGGCCGGCCATTGGTGTTGCTCGTATCCGGCGAGCGTTTCTCTTCAGCGTGCGATCTTGCGCGCGTCGACGCGTCACAGGGTGGCGCGATCGCTACCAGCGGCCCAAGCGTTATTTCTTAAACCACGTTACCGCGACGGTCGTTGTGATGCCGATGCTGTTAGTGCGAACGGTTTGCTAGCAAGCGGCTGTTCTTCGAGGCCCTTCCCGTCCCAGCGATTTTCGCCCAAGGGTTCATCGCGTGGTTTGATGCAGAGAGTTCCCAAGGCCCCGCCCCTTGGCACGGTTGCCGCAATGAGGTTTTTAGAACGATGAAATTCACACGAAACCACTACTTCCTGATCGGTATCCTGTTGATCTTGTTCGGAATTCAGTTTCGGTTAGTCGATTCGTTTGTGATCAACGAGCGATGCACTCGAGCCCTAGATCGCGTGATGCGGAAGACTCCCGTCGCAAGTAACGATGCGTTTTCGGCGTTTGCAATGCAGGTTCACCCCAACCCCACCAAACGCGTCCAACCGCCGCGCTGGATCGGCGCTGCGATGGTCGTCAGCGGAATCGTCGTCACGCTGCACAGCTTCGCCCTCCGCCGCAGCTGATACCCGCTACATCCGCCCCGCCGCCCCTGCCCCAATTCGCAGCAAGGATTGCTCGCCCACCAACCTACAGCTTCACGTGGCTTCGAAGGAACGAACCACCGACGGCAATCACGACGACCGAAGTTGTTGTGCGATTGATCATCGGAGCCCTTCAAAACCATGTTCTTGCTGCCAATCGTCATTCTGTTGTTTCGCGCTTCCCCAAGCGAACGCCGCTCGGTAGTGAGCCTGATGTTTGCCGCGTTGTTCCTGTTTGGAATCCCCACTTCGGTTGGCTGGGGAGCGGAATTTGAAGACAACAAAGCCGGGAGCCTGCGACGCGAGGGGTCGCAATTGACGGGAGTTGCCGGCGAAGTGATGCCGGTTGGCAATCGTTGGGTGTTTGTTGGCAGCGACCAACGCACCTATCGGCTGCACGAAAACTTGGCTCTGCAGCGAATCGTCCACTCGCTCCGCCGCGACCACGCCGATACGCACTGGACGGTCGACGGCACGATCACCGAGTTCATGGACGAAAACTTTTTGCAACTCTCGCGAGCCACACGAACGTCGCAATCGAAACGAACCGAAAAGAAAACTCCGAAGCCCTAATCGTCGACCGAATCGGCCGATGTCACCGGCAGTGCGATCCCTTCGCCGCTAAAGTTCCAGCCGATCCAAGACGCCTCGCGGAACAGCGATCCGAAACAGGCTTTGCCCTTCGGTCGAGAGTTCTTTCCATTTGCGATTCAACGAGTCGCCCAGTTGAGCCGCTTCGTCGTGCTTGTTCATTCCCCGCAGCGCATTTTCGCACTGCGCCATCGCAATCGCCGTCAGATGCGGCGGCAAGTCGGGATCGTTCATGACCTGCCGAGCGAGGCGTTCGGCGCTTTCGGGCAGGTTCTGTTGATCGTACAGCCGCGCCAGTTGGATGCGTGCTTTGGCTGCGTAGATCTTGTATTCGGCGCTCTCCGATTCGGGAAAGCTGACCCATACAGCTTGCCAGGCCGCCGGCGTGTTGATTCGCATCGCTTCGAAGAACTGCCGCTGGACCGATTCCTGCGGCTGGACCGTCGCCGCTTCGGTGCTCAACAGATCGGCGACATCGCTGCGATGCCTTGCCGAGACGATCCCCGCGGCAAGTCCCATCAGCGGCAGCGCGATCGCGGCCAGCCACAACAGCCGCCGGGCGGTGCTTGTCGGTTCCGACGACATCACGCTCTGCAGCGTCTTGGTCGCTGCCAAGCGGACCGGCAGCGTTCCGAGCGTCTCTTGCCCGCCGGATTGTTCGACTTTCTTGTGCAGGTAATCGACTAGACGTGACGGTGAATCGAATCGCTGTTTAGGATCTTTGGCCATCAATCGGGCGACCACTTCATCGACCCAATCGGGAACGTGGTCGTCCATCCGCATCGCACTGATCCGCGGCGGGGTTTCATGAAGATGACGGACCGCGATCGCCAGCGGCGTTTCGCCTTCGAACGGCGGTCGTCCCGTCAGCACGTGGAACATCGTCACGCCCAGCGAATAGAGATCGCTGCGGACGTCGACCGGTTTGCCTTGAACCTGTTCGGGGCTCATATACAGCGGCGTTCCCAGCGTCAGCCCGACCTGCGTCAGTTCGCTTTGGAAATCGGGATTGGCGATCCGAGCCAATCCAAAGTCGGCGACTTTAACATTCCCTTTGCTGCTGAGCATGATGTTTTCGGGCTTGATGTCACGATGCGTGATCCCTTGCTCCGAAGCGGCATCGAGCGCCGCGGCGACTCCCAGCATCACATCCAACGCCCGTTGCAGCGACAGCGGCCCCTCGCGGTCGACCTGCTCGCGGAGATTGCGGCCGTCGACAAATTCTTGGCTGATGTAATAGCGTCCATCGGAGCGACCGACGTCGTAGACCTGGACGATATTGGGGTGCGACAGTTTCGCTGCGGCGCGGGCTTCGCGACGGAAGCGTTCGACGTAGTTGTTGTCGTTGGCCAGCGAAGCGCGAAGGATCTTGACCGCCACCTGCCGTTCCAACGAAACCTGCTTGGCCAGATAGACGTCCGCCATTCCGCCGCGTCCCAATCGCCGCAGGATCTGCAGGTCGCCCAATTGGCCACCCGTCAAATCGTTGCCGATTTCGTGTGCCGCGAGCGAGTCACCAGGTGGAACGTTGGAGGTGTCGGTCATTGTGCAAGTTACTTCATGCCCGATTTAATACCGGCTTGGATCTGTCGTTGAATGATCGAAACCAGCTTCACATCGTACGTCTTCTCAGGCACCTCGGCGCGGTCGGCGACCAACCCCGCTCGAGCAATAAATTCACGGAGCGCTTCATCGGAAAACTCTTGGTTCAACGAATAGCCTGATTCGTGGTCGGCGGGGGACGAGATCGGTTCGAAGATGTCGGCCATGTCGAACTGAGTCACTTTGTCAAGTTCCGCGCCGCGCTGCAAACGGGACAGCTCGCCTAGAAACTCGACCTTTTCGTCATCGCTGAACGAATCTCGCTGTGCGATGACCGAGCCGACATACTGCAGGTCCCCCCAGCTGATGATCGGTGCACGAACCAATCGCTGCATCACTCCAGCGACCTGCCAGTCTTCGAGCTCTCCCGAACGGCCGCGCTTAATAAATTCGCGGAGCTGGGCGATCGTCGCCTGCTTTTCGTCCGGTTCCAGCCGCGATTGTTCGATCAACGGGATCAGAGTCCCGTCGATCGTCCGCAAGGCGAATTCGCCCCGCTGCTGAAATAGATAATAGGTACCGCCGGCGCAGCTGATAAAAAACAGCATCCCCAGCAGGGCAGCACCGGCGATCAGCGCCGGTGCCCAGGCGGCGCACCCCGAAGGCTCTGCGGGCGCCTGGGGTGCGTTTGTCGGGTCGGTATTATTCTGGGTGTTCAATCTTCACGACTTCAAATTTTTGAATTCCCGCGGGGACACTGATCTCCGCTGTCTGTCCGACCTTTTTGCCCAACAATCCTTGCCCGATGGGACTGGTTACCAGAATCTTACCGGCATCCAGATCATCGTCTCCCACCCCGACGAGCGTAAACTCCTCCTCGTCCTGATAGGTCAGGTCTTTGACTGTCACTTTGCACCCGAAAACAACCTCGTCCTTGGGCAATTGCGAGACATCGACGATGTCGGCCCGGGCGATCTTGCTTTTCAATTCGTTGATCTTCGCCTGCAGCAACCCTTGGTTTTCGCGTTGGGCGTGATATTCGGCGTTTTCCTTCAGGTCTCCCTCTTCTCGCGCGGCCGCCAATTTCTCAGTGATCTCGGGCATCAGCACCCCTTCCAGATGGGCAACCTCCGCTTTCAATCGATTATAACCTTCGCGGGTCATTGGTACCGATCCACTCATGGCACCTGTTCCTTCCTGCTTTAAGTTGGGTTCATTCAAAATTAAAGCGATCGACTCTTGAGTCAAGAAGTCGACCGCTCGATAGACGGAAACTGTCGTGTTCCACGCATTTTCAATGTTTTGTATCCATTGTGCAACCCGCTCGGATGCCAGAGGGACGCCAAAGCAGCGAATGACGCCGATGCAGCGACATGGCAGCGCGATTATCCGCCTTTGCCCGGTTGTTTGGGGCGTGCTTGCCATGCCGGTTAGGGGCTCCACCGGAGCCTCAGGCAGGCCGTTTTGCCGCGATGCTATCACCGCCCCAGCAATTCGGGCGGAACAAAACAGTTGGTCGGTCGGGGGCGGTTCAATCCCCTGAATCGTCTCCGCGCGATGGCAATTCTTGTGCCAAAGAATCGATCTGGCCTAGTCAGCGTCGAAGGGATATGCACAATTTCCTTCATAGGATTCGCGGTGATGTCGCCACCAAACTCGGTGTGCGAAACAGCGGATGCTTGCCGTTGATGCGTTCGCGGCGAACCAACCTTTCTGAAAGCACCTGTCTTATGCGTCGAAACGATCTACGCAACGTCGTCATTATCGCTCACGTGGATCACGGCAAAACGACGCTCGTCGATTGTTTGCTGCGGCAAAGTAGCGAACAACGTGAATCCGATCTCCGCGGTGAACGGATTCTCGATTCGAACGATCTCGAAAAAGAACGTGGGATCACGATCCTTTCGAAGAATATCGCGATCCCTTATCGCGGCGTGAAAATCAACGTCATCGATACCCCTGGTCACGCCGACTTTGGCGGCGAAGTCGAACGCGTCGTCCGGATGGCCGATGGTGCGTTGGTCCTGGTCGACGCTGCCGAAGGCCCAATGCCGCAAACACGCTTCGTGTTGGAGAAGGCGTTGGAGGCGGGAGTCAAGCCGATCGTCGTGATCAACAAGATCGATCGCCCCGACGCCCGTTCGATGGAGGTTCTCGACGAAGCTCTCGAATTGCTGGCTGAACTCGGCGGCGACCACTTTCTCGACGATGCTTCATATGTCTTCGCTTCCAGCAAAGAAGGCTACGCCACCGACGACCCGAGCAAACCGGGAACCGACATGACACCGCTGTTGGATCGTTTGGTCGACGATCTGCCAGGTCCCGATGTCGAAGTCGACGCGCCGTTGCAAATGTTGGTGACCACGCTCGATTGGTCCGAATACGTCGGCCGAATCGCGATCGGACGGATCACTTCGGGAACGATGTCGGCTGAACAGACCGTCGCCGTTCATCAATCGGGCGGCCGAATCGCACGCCGCAAGATCGGCGGACTGTATATCTTTGACAAGCTGGGCCGCGTCGAAGTCGAGAAAGCCTCGGCTGGCGAAGTTGTCGCGATCGTTGGTCTGGATGACGTCGAGATCGGCGATACGATCTGCCACCCCGATCACCCGATGCCGCTGGAGCGATTGAAAGTCGATGAACCGACGTTGGAGATGGTCTTCAGCATCAATTCATCTCCGATGGTTGGACGCGAAGGCAAATACGTCACCACGCGTCAATTGAAGACGCGTCTGGAAAAGGAACTCGAGCGGAACGTCGCCCTCCGCGTCGCACCGATCGAAGGAACGGAAGCTTACGCCGTGCGTGGCCGCGGTGTCTTGCACCTGTCGGTGTTGATCGAAACGATGCGTCGCGAAGGTTATGAATTGAGCGTCGGCAAGCCGCGTGTGGTCTTCCAAGAGATCGACGGCAAGAAGCACGAACCGTACGAAATCCTGAACGTCGAAGTCCCCGAAGAACGGATGGGACCCGTGATGGAATTGGTCGGCCACCGCCGCGGATTGTTGGAAGACATCTCGCCGCGCGGCAGCTACCAATTGTTGCGGTTCAACATCCCCGCTCGCGGTCTGATCGGTTTGCGAACCCGGTTGCTCAACGCAACGCAAGGGACCGCGATCATTCACCATCGCTTCGACAGCTACCGTCCCGTCGAAGGCGAAGTGCCCTCGCGTGGCAACGGCGTGTTGGTCTCGATGACCAGCGGCAAAGCGGTTCCGTTCTCGCTGTTTACGTTGCAAGATCGCAGCGAATTGTTCGTCCGCCCCGGCGACGAGATCTACGAGGGGATGATCGTTGGCGAAAATGTTCGCGACAACGATATGACCGTCAATCCGACCCGCGAGAAGAAGCTGACCAACATGCGAGCTTCGGGAAGCGATGACAACGTCGTCCTCAAACCGGCTCGCGAACTGTTCCTCGAAGCGGCTCTCGAATTCATCGAAGACGATGAACTGGTCGAGATCACTCCGTTGAGCATCCGGTTGCGTAAAGCGGTTTTGCGAGAATCCGATCGCCGTCGCATCGGCCGTTCGGGCTCCAAGGCTTAACGCGAACCGAAACGGAAGCCTCTGCCCGATCGCGGGCAGAGCAAATAGGACCGCCGGTCTAGACGATCGCGGTCTTGGACGGTTGATCGGGCTGTTCGATCACAAATCGCGGGACCGCATACCCGGGCAACCGCGTTCGCAAGCCTTCGATCAGCTCGCAACCTCGTTCTTTCGAGACGTCGAAGTGAGCCGCGCCGGCGACTTGGTCTAGCTTGTGCAGGTAATAAGGCGTCACGCGGAGATCGATCAGCCGCCGGCAGAGATTGGTCAGCGCGTCGAGGTCGTCGTTGACGCCGCGCAACAGAACCGCTTGGTTCAGCACCGGGATTCCCCGATCGATCAACCGCCCCAGTCCCTGCCCGACGGCTTCGTCGAGTTCGTTGGCGTGATTCGAATGCACGACCATCCAGACGGTCAGCCGCGAAGCGGTCAGCATCTCGACGAGGGCATCGTTGACGCGCGACGGCAACACGATCGGCAACCGGCTGTGAATCCTCAGCCGCCGCAGATGCGGAATCGACTGCAACGCGTCGATCAATCGAGCGAGCACCGGATCGGCCAGCATCAGCGGATCGCCGCCACTCAACAAGACTTCTTCGATCGAATCGTCGGCGGCAATTTCATCGAGCGCCGGTTGCCACTGGTCGATCGAGTGCGGAATGTCCGAATAGGGGAAGTGCCTGCGAAAACAATAGCGACAGTGGATCGCACAGGCTCCCGTCGTGACCAACAGCACACGACCTGCATATTTGTGGATCAGACCTCCGCAGCGCGTGAAGCTAGCTTCCTGGAGCGGGTCGCGGCCAAAGCCCTCGACCGCCGCGGTCTCGCTGGCCGCTGGAAAGACTTGTCGCAGCAGCGGATCGGCTGGATCGTCGGGCTGGATCCGCGAGAGAAACTCTCGCGTCACGAAGACGGGGAAATCGGTAGCTGCTTGCGCCGACGGCGCGAGCGTCTGTTGCAGCCCTAGCAACTGGACAAGTTCACGCCCCGATCGGATCGCTTCTTTTAGGCTCGTCTGCCAGCGTTCAGAACTCTCCGACCGGGCGCGGACAGGATTTGTCGGATTCGCTAGAATCGGGACCTTCATTTAGACAGTTCTCGTAGAAACTTGGTGCGGTGAGACTTGAAGCTCCCGCGTGGGAACTGAACGACGGGCTCGGAGGCGAGGCTTGCCGACCTGCATTCAAATCAATTTTGGAGCGTTAGACCAGTGGCAAACTACAATACAAGCGATTTTCGCAAGGGCCTGAAAGTACAGATCGACGGCGAACCCTACCTGATGACCGAAATGAATTTCGTCAAGCCAGGTAAGGGAAACGCGATGTATAAGTGCCGGCTGAAAAACCTCGTTCGAGGCACGTCGCTGGACCGCACCTACAAAGGAGGCGATTCGCTGGAATCGGCCGATGTCGAAGAAATCGACACCCAGTTCCTCTATCGCCAAGGCGATGGGTTTGTCTTCATGGATAGCAAGACCTACGAACAATATGAGCTGACGGCAGATCAGGTCGACGACGCCTGGAAGTACTTGAAGGATGGCATCACCTGCACCGTGACGCTCTACAACGGCAACCCGATCGTGATGAGTCCTCCCAATCACGTCGAGATGGAAATCATCGAGTGCCAACCGGGTGCCAAGGGTGATACCGCGACCAACGTCACCAAACCTGCCAAGGTCGAGACCGGCGCTGAGATCACCGTTCCTGGTTTCATCAAAGAAGGGAACGTGATCAAAATCGATACCCGCACCGGCGAGTATATCGAACGCGTCAGCAACTAAGCTCTCTCACTCTGGTTAACTTTTCTCCTCTGCAATAAGGCTTTGCCGACCCATGTTTTTGTCGATCGATGGCATCGATGGTGCCGGCAAAACGACGCAATTGGAGCGTCTGTGCCAGTGGCTGGAGGAGGCGGGCGAAGCGGTCGAATTCGTTCGCGATCCGGGCAGCACGCCCGCTGGCGAAGCGATTCGAGGGCTGTTGTTGGACAGCGACCTGGAGATGCATCGCCGCTGCGAAGCGCTGCTCTATATGGCGGCTCGGACTCAGTTGGTCGAAGCTCGGATTCGACCAGCGATCGCCGCTCGGAAAACCGTCGTCTCGGATCGATATCTGTTAGCCAACGTCGTCTACCAAAGTGTGGGTGGCGAAGCCGATCCCGAACTGCTGTGGGAACTGGGGCAGATTGCGACCGCGGGGGTCTATCCCGATCTTACGATCCTGTTGGATCTGCCAGCCGACGCGGCGGCGGAGCGGCGCAGCGGGCCGGCCGATCGCGTGGAACGCCGCGGCACCGAATACCTGGAACAGGTCCGGCAAGCGTTCCTGGAACAACTGCCCCGCTGCCAGGGTGCGACTGTGGTGATCGATGCCAGGCAGAACATCGATGCAGTCTGGGCCGATATTCGCAGCGCGGTCCAAGCGACGCTCGACCGACGCGACGTTTGAACCGCTCGGCACCAAATCTCAAGCCAAGGTTGAGGCAGCTTCGATGCAATGGAACGACTATATCGGCCACCAGCAACAGCGGGAGTGGTTTGCCACGGCGCTCCGCAATGGGCGTCTGGGGAGCACGTTTTTGTTTGTCGGTCCCGCTTCGATCGGCAAGCAAACCTTTGCCACGCTGTTGGCCAAAACGCTGCTTTGCGTGACCAATCCGCCGGAACAGATGAATCCCTGCGGGCACTGCGAAAGCTGTCTGTTGGTCGAGGCGGAAACGCATCCCGATCTGTTGCGGGTCGAAAAACCAGCTGACAAGTCGGTGATCCCTGTTGAAAAACTGGTCGGTCCCCGCGAGGCTCGGATGCAGGAGGGGCTGTGCCACGACATCCGCCTGCGAGCCTATTACGGACGCCGAAAAATTGCGATCCTCGACGATGCCGACCACCTCAACCAAGAAGGGGCGAATTGCCTGCTGAAGACGCTCGAAGAGCCGCCAGTCGGATCGATCGTGATCCTGATCGGAACCAGCCTGCAGCGGCAGCTACCCACGATCCGCAGCCGCGCCCAAGCGATTCGGTTTGCTGAACTAAAGCCCGCCGAAGCGAAACTGTTGCTGCAGCGCAGCGAGATCGAAGCGGATGAAGAGGCGATCGAGCAAGCGTTGCAACTTGCCGGCGGCGACCTTTCGCAAGCTGCAGAAATTTTAAATGAGGAATCGCGGCAGTTCCGCACCGCGCTGGCTGATTTGCTGAAACCACAGACGCCCGCGGCGATCGAACTGGCAACTCTCGTTTCCGATTATGTCAACGCAGCTGGACAGGATGCATCGGATCGCCGCAGCCGAATGCGTCAGGTTTTCCGAACGGTGATCGAATTCTATCGCACCCAGATGCGTCAGGCATGTTTGGCGGAACAGGCGGCCGATCC
The DNA here is from genome assembly GCF_007751715.1 of Rosistilla oblonga. Lineage (NCBI taxonomy): Bacteria > Pseudomonadati > Planctomycetota > Planctomycetia > Pirellulales > Pirellulaceae > Rosistilla > Rosistilla oblonga. Next base: position 2,770,637 of record NZ_CP036292.1, read on the forward strand.
GACGATGGAGATGATGTTGTATCGGATGGATCGCTGCGTCGAAGCGATCAACCAGGTCGATCGCAACGCGAACCAGCAAACGCTTGTCGAAAGCTGGTCGTGGGACCTGCAACGAGGGAAACCGCTGATCTAATTTACTCCGCTTTACTCCGCCACGATCGGGTTGCTGGCGCCGACGGGACCAAGTTGGATCAGCTGTAATTTTTGCACTGGACGCAAACTCGCCGAATTGGCTACCGTTCTTGCTGGACGCTGCGTATCGTGTCCGTGATTTTTGAACCATTGCCGGGTGTCAGGGAGGACGCACGTGCAAACGATAAAAACTGCCGTCGTAACCGTTTTATTGCTTGTTGTCTTGTACGGAGCGTATGTTGCTATCAACACGCCTCCGGTGATGATGCCTGATGAATTGCAGGCATTGGTCGAACAGGATGGTTTGCAAATCGATGATGGTGCGATCGATGTCCCCGAGATCGAAGTGCCGCCGTTTGGCGATTCCTTCGGCGGAACGATCAGCTCCACGCAAAATGGCGTCGTCGCTTCGCTGTCGTCCGATTCCCCCGATTCAACGGGCGAGGATTCTTCGTCCGATTCCGACCCGCTTGCCGCGTTGCCGCCATTGAACTTCGGTTCGGATGATTCCGCGACGACTGAAAGTGAAAGCCGCGACGACGAGGTTTCGGCCGCGCCGTTGATGACTCAGGCTCTTCCCAAGCCGGCTGACAGCAGCCCCGCGATCGCGGCGGATCCCGATCAAACGTACCCCGAAACGCCGATGGCCGGTTTGTCCTTGAGCGGTCCTGCGGGGCCGGCGGGCGACGAAGCCGAATCGGTGCCGTCAGCCGAAGCCTCGCTCTCGGATTCCGGCTCGGGTTTCCAAATGCCTTCGGATCCCAACGCCGCTGCAGCTGAACAACCAGCCGCCGAGACGCCAAGTTCCGATTCGGCAGCAGGTATCGATAACGCAATCCAAACTGCCGATCGCCAAGTCGCCGCCGGTGAACTGCGAGAAGCTCTGTTCACGCTGAGTCTGTTTTATGGCAGCCCCGACCTCACCGATGAACAGGTCCAACAACTGATGCCTCGCCTGAACGCATTGGCTGGTGAAGTCGTTTATTCGCGTCGCCACTTGATCGAATCGGCCTACCGAGTCCAGCCGGGCGATACGCTGCAGTCGATCGCGGATGCTCGTCACGTGCCGGTCCAAGTTCTGGCGAATATCAACGGGATTACCGATCCAGCGAGCCTGGTTCCGGGCACCGAACTCAAAGTCTTTACCGGACCGTTTCGCGCCGAGATCGATCTTTCCAATTCGAAGCTGGCACTCTTCCTGGGCGATCTGTTCGCAGGTGCGTTTGCTGTGAAGACAGGCACCAGTCCGTCGCCTGTCGAGGGAACGTTTGCGATCCAGGCGAAGCAAAAAGCCCGCGCCTACTATGGAATGGACGGGACCACCTTCGCAGCTGGCGATCCACGCAATCCTTATGGAGAGTTTTGGATCGACTTGGGCGATCGGTTGAGCATTCACGGCAGCCCAAGCATGCAGCCAGGTGTCAGTGGACTTGGTTGTATTCAAATGAACACCGCCGACGCGCGGGATGTCTACGGCATCCTATCGGAAGGTTCTTCGGTGACGATCCGTCGCTAATGTGGTTTCGAAAGACTTGATGCATCAGCCGTTGCTGGTGCATTGGACGCTGGTCTCTGCTGAAGGCCAGCGGCAACGCTTCGGAAAATTCTCACAAATTGTCAGCTGTCGATCTCCGCGACCCCCGCGGATAGGATAGAATCGCGTCACGTTCGCCGCAGTGCGAGCGACCTTTTCTCCGCTTTTCCATCGACGCGTTTTGATCTCAGCAAATCAATTAACGAAGCGTTTTGATAACGGCAACCAACAGGTAACGGCCGTCGAGGATCTCTCTTTCGAGGTTCAGCCTGGTCACGTTTTTGGGCTCTTGGGCCCCAACGGCGCCGGTAAAACGACGACGTTACGGATGCTCTTGGGACTGATCGAACCGACCTCGGGCGACGCGCAGATCCATGGCTTTCAAGTCAGTCGCGATGCTGATGAAGTGAAGCGTCGGATCGGTTTTGTTTCAGCCAGCGTGGGGGTCTATCCGTGGCTGACGCCCCGCGAAGTGCTGCATTTTGTGGGCGAACTCTATGGTGTCCGGCACCAGGTTGCGAGCCAGCGAATCGAAGGGCTTTCCGATTTGCTGGGGCTTGGCGAAATTCTCGACCGGCGCTGTGCCGTGCTCAGCACCGGGCAACAGCAGCGAATGAATCTCGCCCGTGCATTGGTTCACGATCCGCCGGTGATGCTGATGGATGAACCGACTCGCGGCTTGGATATTGTCGGCAGCCAAGTTGTCTTCGACTACATCGTTCATTTGCGAAGCGTTGGCAAAGCGGTGATCGTTTGCACACACCGGCTCGATGAAGCCGAACGGTTTTGCGACTCGTTTGGCTTGCTCAATCACGGACAGTTGTGCCAACACGGAAACCTGCAAGATCTGCAATCTCGGACGGGGCGAACGACGTTGACCGAAATGTTTGTCGATCTTTTGGCAGCCGATTCTTCCCAGCCAACGGAGCAACCGACTTGAATTCTTCAGTCCAGGGGCCGGGCGATCGCGACGCGGAACTCGACCATTTGTCAGACCAAACCGCCGACGCGGGACGGTCATCGCGGCCGTCATCGATCCGCACGTCGCGGCTAGCGATCAAAGAGCTTCGCGAGATTCTCCGCGACCGCCGTACGATCATGACTCTGGTGTTGATGCCACTGCTGGTCTATCCGCTGCTTGGCGTGACGGTTCAGAAGTTTCTGCTGAACAGCCTGCAGCAGCAACAGACGACGGTTTACGACATCGGTGTCGCCAACGAACCCGACGGGCATTTGTTGCTGAGCCTGTTGCATCAGGGGAGGATGTTGATCGAGGCGGAGGAGCCGAAGCAGGATGCGGATGATCAAGCGGATCAGCCCGATCAGCTTGCATCGTTGTTGGGTGTCGACGGCGATTCGGCTGTCGATCTGAACATCATTCAACCGTTTGAACCTAGTGGCTCCCGCGACCAGTTGCAGCGATTGATCGCCGATCAGGTTTTGCAGGTGGGAGTCTTGCTGCATTGGTCTGGTGAGCAGGGCGATCCTCAGCGGCAACCGCGGTTTGAACTGATCTACGACAAGCGAATGGCTTCGGCGCGGGCGGCACGCGACGAATTGGTGCTTCGCTTACAAGCCGTCAACGATACCTGGACGCGAAATGTGCTGCGGCAGGCGAAGATCGCTAGCGACGTCCCCGCTCCTTATGACGAACACTTCATCGAATCGCGGGCTCAGTCCTTTTCGATGGTCACGTTTGTTCCGTTGATGCTTGTCTTGATGACGATTACCGGAGCGGTTTATCCGGCGATCGACCTGACCGCGGGGGAGCGTGAACGGGGGACGATGGAGATCTTGATCGCCGCTCCGGTGCCACGCATCTCGCTGCTGATCGGCAAATTTGTCGCCGTGCTGGCCGTCGCGATGCTGACCGCCGTGGTCAACCTGATTGCGATGTTGATCACCGTCTATACGCTGGGGATCGATGGCATGATCTTTGGCGAAGGAGGTGTCTCGGTTATTGTGGTCCTGCAGATCTTGCTGTTGTTGCTCGTCTTTGCGGCTTTCTTTTCGGCGATGATGCTGGGTCTGACCAGCTTCGCGCGATCGTTCAAAGAAGCGCAGGCCTATTTGATCCCGTTGATGCTCGTCGCGCTGGCACCGGGGTTGTTGAGCCTGATGCCCGAACTGAAGCTCAACGCGACGCTGGCGTTGGTACCGTTGGTGAATATTGTTTTGGCCGGACGCGACCTGTTGCAAGGGACTCTGGTACCCGCGCTGTTTGCAATCACGCTGATCTCGACTTCGCTGTACGGGCTGTTGGCGCTTACGCTTGCGGCGCGAGTCTTCGGGACCGATTCGATCCTCTACGGCAGTGGCGGTTCGTGGGCCGATCTGTTCCGCCGGCCCGCGGCGCTGCGGTCCGCTCCGACGATGCCGACAGCGATGTTCTGTCTGGCGGTGTTGTTCCCTGGATTTATCGTGATCGGTGGGATGTCGTCGCGGATTCAGGGGCCGATGAGCAACAAGCTGATCGCCAACGCAATCGTCACGATGCTGTTGTTTGTCGCGCTGCCGTGGCTCTTTGCGCGGCTGAGCCATGTGCGAATCAAGACGGCGTTTTTTCTGCAGCTGCCGCGGTGGTCGACCTTCCTGGCCGCCGTGCTGTTGGGGTGTTCGGTCTGGACGATGGCCTATGAGTTGGAGATTCTTACGCTTTCCTCGGGCCGGATCGAACTGCTCAAACAGATCTTCGAAGCGATGAAGTTCGATTTTGCCGCGATCCCCTGGCCGCTGAAGCTGTTGACGCTGGCGGTGGTCCCGGCGGTCTGTGAGGAGTTCTTTTTTCGCGGCTTCTTGCTCAGCGGCTTCTTGCGCAACGGCAAGCCTTGGGTTGCGATCGTCGCCACGGCTGGCCTGTTTGGCTTGTTTCACGTGATCGTTCGCGATTCTCTGTTGTTCGAACGCTTTCTGCCCAGCTCTCTGATGGGGTTAGTGTTGGGAATCGTTTGTTATCGCTGTGGTAGCCTCTATCCGGGAATCTTGCTGCACGCCTTGCACAATGGAATCCTGGTTTCGATGAGTCACTTCGAAAAGAGCCTTCTTGAACTTGGCGTCGGCGTCGAAGCGAAGTCGCATCTTCCATTGTTGGTCCTGCTCGCGGCAGTGCTTCTGATCGCTGCAGGAGCGGCTCTGCTGGGCTGGTCGACTCGCCAAACAGCCGCGCCTCAGCCCCTGCCAGCGAATTCCTAGCTATGCTTGCATGTGGGGGAGAACTCTCTCGGCTTCTTCTTGTTCATGGTAAATGACAGAATGGAGATGCCGCCTGACGTCATCGCGTGATACAGTGGAATTGTTCGGATGGGGAATCTTTGGGCGGCGAGGCGAGAATTTCCAAGTGTGGGGCGCAACGCTTGCAACGGTTCGGATTATGATTCGTCATCAAACGATTGAGCCCAAATGGTGTCGTCGCTGTCGTGACTTGACCAACCATGAGGTCTACGAAGTCATCCCGCCATGGCTTTTCTGGTCGGCGGTGATCGGGACTCTCGGGCTTGCGTACCCCTTGCTTGTCTCGATTCAGCGTCGCTCACCCAACCAGTGCACTCACTGCGATGCCTGCGACAATGGACGCTACTTTGACAAACTCCGCCGTGAGCGGGCTCACGGTTCAGGTTCCGGTAAAACCAGGCGGCGAGGCAAGCCGCGGCAAATACCAGCACGCAGCGCAAGCAAGTGATTTAAGCACTGCAGAGAATCGCCATACCAGCACGCAGCGCAATCTGCTGATTTAACCACAGCAGAGAATTGCGATACCAGCACGCAGCGCAAGCAAGTGATTGAAAAGCAGCAGCTCCAGTCCAGCGCTTCTTGAACTGGACTGGCATTGCCCCAACCTACTTTCCTCTAATCGCCTGCGGCACCGTTGGCGTGCCATCGCACGGCGCGGATCAGGCTTGCCGCAAACCGCTCTCGGCTTCCTCTTTCAGGAAGCTCGCGTACGTTTGCTTTAGTCCGCGCTCGAGATCGATCTCGTGTCGCCAGCCCATCTCATGCAAGCGGCTGACATCGGTCACCTTCCGCGGCGTTCCGTCGGGCTTGGAGGGATCGGTTTTGATCTCCCCTTCGAACCCGACCACGGCGGCGATCTTTTTCGCGAGCTCAAGAATCGTCAAGTCTTCTCCGGTTCCGACATTCACCCAGTCGGGCGGATGGGAGGCGGACATCAGATGCATCACCGCGTCAGCCAGATCATCGACGTGCAGAAATTCGCGACGCGGCGATCCGCTCCCCCAGATCGTCACGCTACCGCGTTGCTCCTCTTTAGCTTCGTGAAATCGACGCAGCAGCGCCGGCAGGACGTGGCTGTTTTCGGGGTGGTAGTTATCGCCAGGGCCATACAGATTTGTCGGCATCGCTGAATGGAACATCACGCCATACTGTTGCCGGTAAAACTGACACAGCTTTAATCCGGCGATCTTTGCGATCGCATACGCTTCGTTGGTCGATTCGAGCGGCCCCGACAAGAGCGCCGATTCAACCAACGGCTGCGGCGCATCGCGGGGATAGATACATGTGCTGCCGAGGAACAGCAACCGCCTGACGCCATGTTTGTAGGCCGCTTCGACGCAGTTCATCGCGATCTTCATGTTCTGCGACAAGAACTCGACAGGGTATTGGCTGTTCGCATAGATACCTCCCACCTTGGCCGCTGCTACAACAACTGCATTGGGACGGTTGTCGGCATAATATTGATCGACAGCTTCCGCATCGCAGAGGTCGACGACCTCGCGACCGGCGGTCAGGAGTTCGATCGATGGATCGTTGGCAACGCGTCGACAGATCGCGTCGCCAACCATGCCGCGGTGTCCGGCGACAAACAGGCGTTGGTTCGATGGAGCCGAGGTGTCAGCGTTCATTGCGTTTCCAAATAGGTTTCTGGTGTCGAGGAAGGCTGTTGATCGGAGCGATCGCAATCGCAAACCGAGTTCAAAACATCGGCGATTTGTTGAGATGCTATTCTACGTTCGTATTTCGCTTGTACCAGTCGGCGGGCAATTTCGCCACTGGCTTCTAGTCCATGCGGATGTTCGATGCCCCAACAAACATGCTCGACTACCTGCGAAACATTGCCCGGTTCTACCGCGCGACCGACTTGGTGCGATTCGAACTCGCTAGCTACCGAGAACGTATCGGGAGTGATCGCCATCACGGGCGTCCTCGATGCGAGGATGCCGTACAGTTTGCTGGGAGCAAGGCATTCGTGGATGTTGGCAGCCGGCGACTCGACGTGCAAGTCCGCCGCGGGCAAGCTATCGGTCAGGCGTTCGATCGGCTGGTATTCGGTAAAGTGAACGTGTTTGGCTCCCATCCGCCGCGCAATCGGGGCCGCAACGATCGGCAGAAAAAACGGATCCGATTCGCTTACGATTACGTCAAATGATTGAGCCGCTGGCACGCGGCGACCCCAGCGACGTGTTTGCGATGTGAACTACAACACAGTGATCAACCGACCGACCTTCGATCGTTTGGGGCGTGTCGTGGGGGGCAAGCGGTAGATCGTGACGCCATCACGCTTCTGTTGCCCGCGGCGGACAAACTCCTGCCCCGTAAGATTCTTGTTGGGCTGGCCGGCGACGACCGTGATATCCCAACGCTCGAGAGCGCACCGCACAACTGTTCCAACAACTGCCCTGTCGCTTGGACATCGGGACAATAGCAGCGGTTCAGAAATGCGATTCATTGAGATCAAGCTTGTTGTGCCTGCTCGCGATGTAAGTCAAAAATGCGTCGGCGTCGGCGAACCCACAAAACTGCCACTAACGTCGATCCCAACGCGGTTGCAACCACCGCCAAACGCTGCATCGACGTCGAATAGATCGCCATGTAATAACCTAGCTTCAGATATTCGGCTAGGATCTGTTCGAGTCCTTGCTGAGACTGCCACCAAGTCTCCCACACAAACGCGTCCGACGGAGCGCCAACAAAACGGAAGCGTTCCAGTTTTCCACCGTAGATGCGGGCGGCAGCCCAGCGGGCTCGTCGCGTGTGAAAGCGGTTGGTCACGATCGTGATCGTCGCATCGGGATCGGTCTCCAAGATCGATCCGATCAATTCCAAATCGCTGTGCGTCGTGCGAGACTCGCCATCGAGGAAAAACATCCGCTCCTCTGCGATCCCTCGCTCCTGAAAGATACGCTGAGTCATCTCGTGTGTTGGCAGACGCAGCCCCTCTTGGACCGCGTTCGTTTCGGGATTGCGGAGGATCGCCGTCCGTTTGGCAAGGCCCTCGCGGAGGATCACCACGGCGGCAAACGTCCTCGTCTCGGGACCGCCAGGCAAGACGACCACATAGTCGCTCGGCAAGATCGGCTCGCTGACATCTAAACCGTTCGCGACCGCTAGCAACAGTTGCGCATGGCTGGCCCACAGCAGTCCAAAAATCAACAGCATCGCAAACCCAACGCGTCGGATCATCAAGACGCTCCCTGCGGTGAGAGTTCCGGCTGCGGCGGTACGTCGGACAAACGAACGCCTAGCGAACGCAAACGTTGACGGAACGCGTCTTCGTATTCTTGGGGACTCATGTCGTCCGGACGCGGCGTCCCGTCGGGAGAGATCCAGTCGTAAAGCCAAGCGATCGATTGACCATAAAACTCTTTGCAGCCGGTCGTCGAACGCCACCAACGATCGGCGGAATGATCGATCGGATCCAATGGTTTGATTTTCAATCGGCTCGCCGCTTGGTCGGTAAATTTGCGATCGACGATCCGCCGCAGCCGCCCGCTCGCCAGAGCTTCTGCCAGAATACAAACCACGGCATCGGGATTTTGGTCCATCCATTGGCCGAGATATTCGATCCGCTCATAATCATCCCAAGCCGCCCCGGGAACGAGTTCCGTTTGCCCCGATGCCGCCCCTAGTTCCAACAACAACTGCGGCTTGACTTCGTCGGGAGAAGGGGCCGCGCCACACTGCACCGATCGCAAAGTTGCCTCTTGAGGGATCAAGATCGGTTTCCCATCGGACGCCATCGCAATTGCGGTTTCCAGCAGCCGATCGCCATCGAGCAGATACAGATGCGTGATCGAGGATTCATCGATCGCATCGCTGCTGCGGTAGCATCGTGTGACCGCAGAGAGGAGCGGTTGGTGCAGCAGAGCAGCCAAGATCGACGCCACGACCGCAAGAATCAGCCATATTCGTCGTCTCGGCAAATCAAACCCCTTCTTCTATTGTGTACGTTGTGCGAAGCCAAACCATCAAATACTGCGGCGTGAGTCGCCGCAATGCCCCCAGACATACGGGCCGTCCCCGCTTGCAGCTGTTGAGCGCAGGTCGACGACAGCCCGGTGGTTGCCCATCCTAATTGCTCGTTCCCACAACGCCAATCGCCAACCGGACGCGATCGCTCCCCCCACGATTTGAAAAGGAAATATACCCATGGTTCGATGGCGTCCCACGGATGCGACCACGATCGTTACCGGAGCGTCCAGCGGAATCGGCTGGGAAATCGCTCGCCAACTGGCCGATCGAGGTGCCAATGTCGTCGCGGTGGCGCGGCGAACCGAGCGGCTGGAGCAACTGCAGACAAGCGCGTCGGCCGCCCCCGGTGAGATCATCCCCATGGCGGGGGACCTTACCGACCCCGCGTTTCGCCAGCAGATCATCGATCGCGTCGCGGCGATATCGCCTCATCTGGATCTACTGGTCAACAACGCAGGGATCGGCGGGATCGGTCCATTCGCAGAGGCATCGCCGGAGCGTTTGCGTCGAATTATGGAGGTCAATTTCTTCGCCACCGTCGAATTGACGCGGCTCGCCCTGCCGATGCTGCAGGCCAGCGACAACGCGGTAATCTGCAACATCAGCAGCGTCTTGGGGCATCGCGGCGTGCCGGGCAAAAGTGAATATTGTGCTAGCAAGTTTGCGATCCATGGTTGGAGCGACTCGCTGCGGGCGGAACTGGCGCGATCGGGGATCCAGGTCACGCTTGTGAGTCCCAGCACGACGGCGAGCGAGTTTTTTGATGTGGCGATCGAAACCCAGGCGGCTCAGACACAGCACCGCCGCGGCGCGATGAGTCCCGCTCGTGTGGCTCAGTTGGCGATCGCAGCGATCGAAAAACGCCGCGACGAAATTGTGCTCAGCCCCGGCGGCAAGCTGCTCGTCTACCTCGACCGCTGCTGCCCCTGGCTCGCCAACCGCCTGATCGCCCGCTTCGGATAACCCCGATCGCCCGCGGCGTCGATGCTGGAGAATCCATCGCGCTGCCCAAGTCCTGGAACGTCGTGCTGCCCGTCGATGCTAATTACGGAACGCGAGGGCATCTGATATGATGGCCGGCGCCTCGGCCCCCCGTGGCGAACGTCGCGTCGACTCACTGTCGCCTGCTTACCGAACACTCCCGATCCCGCCGCCTGCAAATCCATGCTGCCACGCACGCTCGAACCCGAATCGATGGACGACCCGGCCGAAGCCGCTAGTTACGACGACATGAATCATTCGGCCGTCAACATTCGTTTCGTCGACGACCTGTTGGCGGGCGGATCGATCGGCAACGACATCTTGGACCTGGGGACCGGAACCGCGCAGATTCCGATCCTGTTGTGCGAACGGATGCCCGATATCCGGATCATGGCGCTCGATGCCGCCGCCAGCATGTTGGAACTGGCGATCTACAATATCGAGATCGCCAGCGCCATCGAACGCATCCAGTTGATGCAGGGTGACGCCAAAGCGATGGACGACTTTGAGGACGAGATGTTTGATTGCGTGATGTGCAACAGTCTGATCCATCATCTTCCCGAACCTCAGCCGACGTTTGCTGAGATCCATCGGTTGACTGCGATCGATGGGCGGATCTTCGTTCGCGACCTCTGCCGTCCCGATTCGGCCGACGCGGTGGAAGCGTTAGTCGCCCAATATGCGGGCAAGGAATCGGAAGTCGCGCAACAATTGTTTCGCCAATCGCTGCACGCTGCCCTGACGTTGGACGAAGTCAAGCAGATGGTTTCCGCTGCGGGCATGTCGCCCGACGCGGTGCAGATGACCAGCGACCGTCACTGGACGCTGGATGTTCGCAAGTCCGCCGCTTGCCAAGAAGGGACCGCGTCGTGAAAACCTATCTCGAACTGCTGAACCAGATCATCGAACATGGCACCGACCGGCCCGATCGGACCGGGACGGGGACGCGCAGCCAATTCGGAGCGCAGATGCGATTCGACCTGGCGGCCGGCTTTCCGCTGCTGACGACGAAGCGACTGCACCTGCGGTCCATCTTGTACGAATTGTTGTGGTTCTTGCGTGGCGACACGAATATCGCCTGGCTCAAAGAGAACGGCGTTTCGATTTGGGACGAATGGGCCGACGAGAACGGTGACTTGGGGCCAGTCTACGGACATCAATGGCGCAGCTGGCCTGCCCCCGATGGCGGCACGATCGACCAGATTGCGGAAGTCGAATCGCAGATCCGCGACAATCCCAACTCGCGGCGTTTGATCGTTTCAGCTTGGAACGTTGCCGAAGTCAACAACATGGCGCTGCCGCCGTGCCACTGCCTGTTCCAGTTTTATGTCGCCGACGGACGACTAAGTTGCCAACTGTATCAACGCAGCGCCGACTTCTTCCTCGGTGTTCCCTTCAACATCGCCAGCTACGCCTTGTTGACGATGATGATGGCCCGCGTAACGGGGCTGCAGCCGGGCGACTTTGTCCACACCCTGGGCGATGTGCATCTGTACCACAATCATTTTGAGCAGGCGCGATTGCAATTGAGCCGCGAGCCGCGACCGCTGCCAACGATGCAGATCAGCGGCGATCAGAAAAGTCTGCTCGACTTTAAATTTGAAGACTTCGAATTGATCGGTTACGATCCGCATCCGCACATCAAGGCAGCTGTGGCGGTATAACCATTCGTGATCGATTCTCCATCCCGTCATTCAAACCCTTGGGCAAAACATGGCGACCGATTATTCGACGTTCCACGAACCGACAAGCGACCTGTTCGAGCGGCTTGCCGCCGTCAGCGACCTCTCTCCATTTCGCTTGACCGACGAACAGATCGCTCACTATCACGAGTTTGGATATCTGGCTGGGGTTCGAATTCTCGACGATGCGCAGATCGAACACCTCCGCGCTGAATTGGCGGAATTGGTGCAGCCCGATCACGACGGCCGCTCGCTGTGGTACGAATACAACAGCAACGAATCATCCGATCCCGATCTGGTGTTGTTCCACGCTTTGGGTGCTTGGCGAACGCGGCCCGGTTTCCACGACATGTTGTGGAACCCTGCCTTCCTCGTCGCGGCCAGCCAGTTGTTGGGCGGAGCGGTTCGGTTTTGGCACGACCAACTCTTTTGCAAACCGGCTCACCACGGCGGCGTTGTCGCTTGGCACCAAGATTATTCCTATTGGACGCGGACCCAGCCGATGGCTCATCTGACCTGTTGGATCGGATTGGATGATGCCACCGCCGACAACGGTTGCTTGCAGTATGTGCCCGGCAGCCATCGTTGGCCCCTGCTGCCGATCACCGGGCTGGCCGGCGACATGCAAGCGATCGGGGAAGTGCTCAGCGAACAGCAGATGCATCAGTTGCAAAATCCCACAGCGATCGAGCTGAAGGCGGGAGAGTGCGCGTTCCATCATCCGTTGATGGTCCACGGATCGTTTGCCAATCGGACCGATCGGCCGCGGCGAGCCGCCGTGTTGAACGTGGTCCGCGACGGCGTCTGTTCCGCCGGCGACAAACCGTTGCTCGATGGTACCGATCCGGTCCCGGCGGGGCAGCCTCTTGCCGGCCGCTACTTTCCGCTGCTGTTCGACGGCGAACGATCGCTCTGATTTTGCCGTCCCACCCGCGACTCGATTGCCTAATCGCCAGTTCAACCTATCCGAACGTGACTTTCAGCCGCTTCCCTCGCCTGCTTTCGCTTTACGTTCGCCCGGCGGCGGCCTATCTTTAAAGAACAGGCTTGGCGTTGGGGGCGAAATCGAACGCTCCCCGACTGCCAAAAGCCTGCTCGCAAACGTTTATCAGAGGAAGAAGTAAATGCTCACGTTGCAATCTTGGTTGAAAACCATGTTGTTGGCCATCGGTCTGATCGTTGCATCGCTGGTCGGAGCGGTTGGTGCGTTTGCGCAAGCGGCGGTTGCGCCGGTTGACACCGCGGAACAGGAGAAGGAAGCCGACGCGAAGAAGGCGACCAGCGAATACCTGCGGATCACGAAACTGGACAATGGAAAGCCCGATTCGATGGAGACGTCGATCGTTCGCTTTGAAGGACCGGCGGGAAGCAAATACGCTGGACGCGTGGTCGATCTGATCGGCGTCGTTCACATCGGGCAGAAGGAATATTACGAACAATTGAATCAGCGGTTCGCCGACTACGACCGCGTGCTTTACGAATTGGTCGCTCCCGAAGGAACAACGGTCAGCAAAGAACAGGCGGGCGAAGTCCGCGGCCCGTTGGGAGCGATGCAGTTGGGGATGAAAGACATTCTGAATCTGGACTTCCAGTTGGAGCATATCGATTACGACGCGAAGAACTTCCGCCACGCCGATATGAGTCCCGAGGAATTTGCCGCTGACATGGCCGAGCGTGGGGACAGTGTCATGAAAATGGTGTTCCGCATGTTGGGGTCGGGGATGGCGACGCAAGCGGCCGCTGAACCAGCGGCTTCGGATACCGCGCTACTGTTTGCGTTGTTCGCTCCCGATCGCGCACGACGCATGAAACAGATCATGGCTTCGCAGTTCGAGGATATGGAAATCGCAACCGCTGCGATGGCCGATGCCACTGGCAAGAGCACGATCATCACCGAACGCAACGCAAAAGCGTTCAGCGTCCTGGCCGATGAACTGCAGCGGGGAAGCCGCAAGGTTGCCGTCTTCTATGGCGCCGGGCACCTGCCGGACATGGCCGATCGTTTGCGGGACGACTTCCAAATGAAGAAGACGCAAACCGAGTGGTTTCAAGCTTGGGATCTGCAGAAGAACTAAGGTCTCTGCGAACGGCGTTACGCCAGCCGAACTAGATTCTCGCGATAGTCGCGACTGCGGACGACGTATCGCTCCGCCGTCTTGGCGAGATTCTCGATCTCTTCTTCGGTCAGTTCGCGGACTCGCCGCGCCGGAGCGCCTAGGATTAGCGAGTTCTCCGGGAACGTTTTGCCTTCGGTGATCAGAGCCCCGGCGCCGACCAAAGAATTGCGGCCGATCACGGCGCGGTTGAGCACGATCGCCTGCATCCCGATCAGTGCTCCGTCTTCAATCGTGCAACCGTGCAGCGTCGCTTGGTGTCCGATCGTGACGCCTTCTCCCACGGTCAGCGGGCAGCCTGGGTCGGTGTGCATCACCGTCCCATCTTGGACGCTGCTGCGAGCCCCGATGTCGATCAATTCGATATCGCCTCGCAACACAGCGCTCGGCCAAACGCTCGCCTCCGATCCGATCGCAACCCGACCTATCAACGTCGCCTCCTCGGCAACAAAACAGTCGGGAGCCAGTTCAGGGGTGCGGTCGCCGAGTCGATAGATCGCCATGATTGGAAGGTTCCCAAAGAGTGGAGGTTCGTGGTGCAGAGTCGATGCGACCGCGATTGTACCGCAGTAGCTCAAATCGGGGACCGGTATGAAAAGGACTCGCGCCGACGCCACGCTAGCAATACCAGCACGAAGCGCCAGCGAGTGATTTTTCTTTTAGTCGCCTTTCGCTCTGCGAAAGTGCGTTTGCGGTGCGTTCTTTCGCGGAGCGAAAGACGACCAACCTTGGGACGCTAGCGATACTAGCACGACGCGCCAGCGAGTGATTTTTCTTTTGGAAGCTTCGTTGCGCGTTCACTCGCTTGCGCTTCGTGCTGGTATGGGGATTGTCGCCTTTCGCTCTGCGAAAGTGCGTTTGCGGTGCGTTCTTTCGCGGAGCGAAAGACGACCGAGTGGGATTTGCGGTCGACCTCTGCTGGGCTGGGGTGCTATAGGAGAGGCACGCTGTTTTGTCTCCGATTCGATTCCAGGGAACCTCCTCCGATGTTGCTCACTCACAATCTCCGGAAGACCACCGGTCACCGAGCCTTCGCATTCGCGCTGCTCGGATTGTTTGCGATCGCCAGCGGATGTTCCGAGCGTGCGGCCGAGGAGACGCCGCTGCGGTACGAAAATTACGAGAACCCCGAGGCGGATGCGGCTGCGATGCGGTCCCCCGCTGATTCGCAAGGTCTGCCCGCACCGTCACCAGCTCCATTGGACCCACCACAAATCGCGCGATCCGAATCGCTGCCGAAGTTCGCTCCTTCGGCCAAGGCGCCCACGATGACAAAGGCTCCGCAACCGCAAGCGATGAGAGTTCCCAAAGCGGGTTCTGCAGCCGCAAGTGCGGATGTCGTTACATCTCAGTCACAACGGATCGAATATTCGATAGCTCCAGCCGAGCAGGTGGCTGCCGAACCGAGCGCCCATCTACAGCGGCTGCCGGCGGGAGCGGAGCACGATGCCGAGGCCGGCTTTGCGACTGTCGAGGTCTTTTATGCAACCGATCGCAAACGCACCGACGTGCCTTTGTCGTCGTATCAGATCAGCGGACAGAAGACAGCGTTTATGATGTTCGCCGCAGTGGCGATCGGGTTGGCTCTGCTGGGGCTCTACCAATTGGTTCGCGGCCGCGGCCGGATGGCAGCCGTCTCGATGGTGGCTTCGTGTCTGGTCGGCGTATTGGCCAGTGGATGGATCGCGTTGGGACAAGCCAACATTGAAAAGCAGGGCGTCACGTACAGCGGCGATCGTGGCACGTTAGTTCGCGGAATCTGCGAAGTCACCGTGCCGGACACGCATCAACGCGGGCTGGTCGAACGTCCCAGTCTGTTGCGATTCGAGCTGCGCGAAGATCAGACCAAACACATGGTCCTGACCAGCGCCACCGAACTCGCAGCGGACGACTTTCGTCAGCGGTTGTCGGATCGCGTCGCCAGCGCTCCCGAGAGCGACCTGTTGGTCTTCATCCACGGCTACAACGTCGATTTCGAATCCGCGGTTCAACGGACCGCTCAGATCGCCGTCGATCTTCCCTTCGAAGGCGTTCCCGTTTGCTACAGCTGGCCCAGCCAAGCATCGTTGGTCGGCTACACCATCGACGAAAACAACTCCGAATGGACGATCGCCCACCTAAAAGAATTCCTGCTGGAATTGGTCCATGAAAGTGGTGCGAAGAGCGTCAACGTGGTCGCTCACAGCATGGGGAACCGCCCGATGACAGCGGTGATGCAGCAGATCGGTTGGGAGATGGCGCAGGCAACGGCTCTGTTTGATCGCATTGTGTTGGCCGCTCCCGACGTCGATGCCGATCGCTTCCGCCGCGATCTCGCTCCTTCGCTTTTAAAGGTGGCGAACCAGGTGACGTTGTATGCGTCGAGCGACGATCAAGCGTTGATCGCCAGCAAGAAGGTCCACGGTCATCCGCGAGCGGGAGAGAGTGGAGATCAGATCGTGGTGGTCCCGGGAATCGAGACGATCGACGTCAGCGGAATCGATCTAAGTCTGCTGGGCCACAGCTACTACGGCGATAACGAAACGATGCTTCGCGATCTGTATGAACTCGTCCGCCAACGTCTGCCAGCGCCGCAGCGCGCGATGTTGATCGCGCGGCAAGCTGGCGAACTGGTCTATTGGCAGTTGGCCCAGCAACAAGGTGCTGCGGTCCGCTAGAACGCGGATGCTTAGGCTCGCGAGAGGAACTCGCCGGTGCGTGTGTCGACTTTGATACGCTCGCCGTCTTTGATGTATTCCGGCACTTGGATCACCAGCCCGGTTTCCAGCGTCGCCGGTTTGCTGCGCGACGTGGCGGAATTGCCTTTGACCGCGGGGTCGCACTGCGTGATATCCATCTCGACCGACGCGGGCAATTCCAAGCCGACCGGACCGTCGTTGTAGATCAGAGCGCGGATCCCTTCGAGTCCTTCGGACAAGTAGAGCAATTGGTCGCCGACATCATCCAGGTTCATTGCGTACTGGTTATAGTTTTCGGTATCCATCAGATGGATCTGTTCGGCGTCGCGATACATCACCTGGACATCGCGTTTGTGGAAATCGGCCATCTCCAACGCGTCGGTCCCCTTGAGCGTGAGATCGACCTTCTGCCGGCTGACCAGATTGCGGCCGCGAAACTTGTACAGCGTTGCGGCTCCCCGCGCCGATGGCGTCTGCACCTGAATCCCCAGAATCAACAAAGGGTCGCCATTGTAAACGACGACCGTACCGGTTTTGATTTCTTTTGCTTGCATGTTCTGCTTAGGAAGTTGGAATGGGATCCGAGGGGGAGGGGCGCGTCGAGAACCAACATGTCGGCTATCGTGCTTGCAACGATGCGATTACCAAGGACCATCCTCTTCGCCGGGATCGACTCCGTCGCGCGAACCGTTGATCGATTCGAGCACGCTGTCGCGTTCGGCTCGCGAAGCCCAAACCGATTCGTCCAATTCGAGGCGGACTTCGTATTGGCCTTCGCGGGTGCAGTCCTCTTCGCCACAAAAGTGCGGCGTGTCAGCGACCCACATGATCCGATACAGCGGAACATGCTTGTCGTCGATCAAGATGGTGATTGAATTATTCATGACCGTAACACTCCCTAAAACAAGAATATCGCGTAGCCGAACGGAGTTCAGCAAGCCGCCATCGTCGATTGCGAGAAAAAAATTGCGATCAGCCCTTGCCCAGTTCTTCACCGCGAAGGGCGGCGGCTTGGACAGCGGAGATCAAGGTGTTTCGCAGGGCACCGCGTTCCAAGGCGGCGATCCCCGCGATCGTGGTCCCGCCGGGACTGGCGACAGCGTCTTTAAGGACTGCGGGGTGCGAACCGGTCTGTTGGATAAGGGTCGCGGTCCCTAGCACGGTCTGCGTCGCCAGCTGCATCGCCAGCTCGCGCGGCAGTCCCGACAACACGCCACCATCGGCCAAAGCTTCGATGATCATGCAGACATAGGCTGGCCCGCTGCCGCTGACTCCCGTGACCGCATCCATCAATTTGTCTTCCACGCGGAACGCCTTGCCGACCGAGGAGAGCATTCCGTCGACATAGGCTGCGTCTTCACTGCTGACATCGTCGCCACAGCAGTAGGCGCTGGCACCGGCACCGACCAGAGAAGGGGTGTTTGGCATCACGCGGACAACGCGGCTGCTGCCGAATTGGCGGACCAACGTCCCCAATTGAATCCCCGCCGCGACCGAAATCAGCAGCGACTTGCGGGCTGTTCGTTTTAATTCCGCCACGACCGCCGGAACGCCGTGCGGCTTGATCGCCAACAGGATGACATCGGCCGCTTCCACAGCGGTCTTGCTGTCGGCGGTGACCTTGGCCTGCGGAACGTTCTGTTTCCACCAAGCCTGCGAATCGGTGTTCCGATCTCCCACGGTGACCCGGTCGGCTGTCGTGAAACCGGCGTCGATCATCCCTTGTACCAACGCCCGCCCCATCTTTCCGCCACCAATCAATGCCAGTTGCGGTTTGGTACTTTCCATGGATCGCGATCTTTTTAGAGAGTGCAAGTAGGTTGCCGGCCGGTACATTCCAGGCTGCGCCTATAGCGTACCGGTTCATCGGCAACCGACTCAACACCCCTTGATCCAGCTATTGGACCGGTTCGACCAGCAGCGTTTCGAGCTGTGCCGGCTCGAGAGCCCGATCGAAGATAGCGACCTCGTCGATGCGGCCTTCGAAATTCGAGTCGTTGTCGCTGCGGCCCCCGATGAACAGGTCGCCGACTTGCGAAACGCTAGCCGCCGCTGCGGTGGTCTCGATCTCTGGCTGCTTCGATCCGTTCAGATAGACCCGCACCTTGTCGCCGCTGCGAGTCATCACGACATGGTTCCAACTCCAACGTTCAAGCGTCGTCTGCCCCGTCACCGGCTTGCCGTCGCCGTTGACGAAGATCAACTTGCCAGGATCGGTCGCGGTGCCGCCGATTCCTAGATGCTCGCCAAACGAACTCGTTTGATAGGGACGGTCGCGAGAGACGATCCAGCCGGTTGTCTCGCGGCCATCGTTGGGCATCCCGTTCCAAATCCACATCGCCACGCTGTAGTCGGCTTGGCCGCTTGGCAAACGCGTTTGCAGCCGTCCGCCCGCGAGGTGGATCGCGCGGTTGATCTCATCCGTTTCGCAGACGCCTGGCTGTGCTGGCCCTTCGAGAAACAACGCGTAGCCCGGCGAGACGCTGGCGTCGCGGTGATGCTTCGAACTGTCGATCGCGATCGATCCGTCCATATGATCCAATCGATAAAACGCAAATGGATCGGCCGCTTGGATCGCTTGGGTCAGCTCTCCAGCAGTCTGCACAAACGGACGTCGCGGTTTGCCCGCCAACTGTTCCAACAATTGCAGATTTGCTTCCGTGATCTTCGGCTCGGCCTGAACTTCCAAACCAGCCGAACGCGCTGCCCAGGTGTTGTATCCGCCCAAGTGATGCTGTTCGGGCGGCGGGATATAGCCGTCGCCACCGTTAGCCAATTCGATCACCATCTGTTTGGCAAACGGACTCTGCAGCTTCAACTTCAACCCGGTCAAAGCGTAGGTTTCGGTAGGCGTTGTCGAGATCCCGATGTCGCCGATTCGAATTCCCTGCACGACCACGTCGGTCGACTGCAATTCGTGAAGCAACACCTGTTCGCGAGCGTAGACCTCTTGGATCGTTTTGGGCAACTCGCCTTCCATCGAATCGACGATCTGCTGGGCCCACTGCAAGCGTTGGGCATCGGGCAGCCGGTACATCATCGGCAAGCGGTTTTCCGCCATCGCGATCGAATCGACTGGCTTGTGCTCGATCTTTTTATAGGCTCCGTAGATGAGGTCCAACAATTCGGTCGTGTAGTTTTCCAGCGTTGGGTTGTAGTTGCCATCAGGGCCAGCTGTGTAATCGCGGCGCCAGATATCGCCGCTGCATCCATGCGACATCATCGCGACCATCGACGGCGATGCCCCGGGCTCTTGTTCAGGGGATTTTTCCTTAGCCGCAGTTTCCGACTGAGCAACACGATCTTGGAACGCGTTGCACAACAGTCCGTAGTAGTCGGCGCTGATCTGTGAGTCGCCGAAGTAGTGCATCGAAAAGTTGGCCAACACGGCGATCGGTTGCCCATCGGGCGACGCGAACGAGATCAACGAAACCTCGGGATCTTCGGGGCCCGACGGACCTGTCACGTTTTCGGGGACACGAGCGGCGTGCATGTTGGCGCGAATCGTTGGGTTGCCGAACGGATCGTCATCGATTCGGTCGGGACGACGAATCCAACGCCGCAGCGCCGTGAACTTGTCTGCATCCACTGTTGTCCAGCCGACATGCGCCGGAGCCAAGTTGGCTTCCGCCGATGCGATCGCTTCAGCAAGCTTTTCTCGCAGATAGGGAACGTAGCGTGGATCGGGATCGGTTCCCAAAGCTCCCATCGCCGACGGCGCGGTGTGAGTGTGAGTTGCCGAGATCAGCATCCGATCGGGTTGGATCTTGGTGCGTTGGGAAGCGAGCGCTTTGGCATCATCCAAGAGGAACTGAGGCATCATGCAGCTGTCGACGACAACGATCGCGATCCGTTGGTCGCCATCGTCGATCACCATCGCTCGGGCGCTGATCGGCGTTTTCACTTTGTCGACAGTTCGGGACAAGATGCCGCCGTTGACAATCACGGGCATGTCGGGCGGAGTGACATCGACAACGACCGCACCAACACGCAGTTCAGCGGACACGGGAAGGGCTAGCAGAAGAGTTAAAACGGCAGGTGCAAACAGCGAGAGTGATCTCATGGGATTCCCGAAGCGACGGAGTGGAAGGAAGGAATAGGTGGGGACGGACTGGGCCAGTTTTACCCATGCGCCCCGGCGATTGCAACCAATTTTTGTCTTCGCTACGGCTCGGAGAACGTCTCGGTTTGCCAACCACCGCCGCCTTGACCACCGCTTGGTGCACGAAAGGAACGATTCCTATTTCCGATCGGCGCAGACGTTATGGAGTCGCGGTGGCGCGGACCGCTGAAATGAAAAAGGTCCCGATCCGACCGTAAGCCGAGAGGTGGAGGCTGGCAGTGGAACTTAGCCCGCCGCGATGGCGAATCGCTGCCGATCGTCTGAAAACACCGCGACCGCGGTGTCGTTGAACGGCAACCATCATCGCTGATGCAAGGCCGCTGAGTTTTGAACGCCGGGCGTGGCGACGGTTCGCTGCCAGCGAGCGCGATTGCGGTCAGCAGGACTCGATCGTCGAGTGTCCCGGAGCGTGGGGCGGACCGAGTAAAACGGTCGGAGCGGGCGTTTCGGCTTGTTCCAAACGGTTGATTAACGAGACGACTTCATCGAGCGTTTTGGGTTCAGAGAAATAGTAGCCCTGACCAAGATCACACTCCAGATCGCGGAGCCGCCCGAGTTGCCGCTGGGTCTCGATTCCTTCGGCGATCACGGTGACGCCCAGATTGTGCGCCAAGCTGATGATCGCGTGGATGATCGATTCGTAATCGACATTCGATTCCATCGTCGATACAAACGAGCGATCGATCTTCAGCACATCGATTGGAAACCGATGCAGGCAGCTGAGCGATGAGTGGCCGGTGCCGAAGTCGTCCATGTGCAGTTCGACGCCAAGGTTGCGGATCTCGTGCAAGCGATCGACGATATGTTCGGGGTTCTCCATGATCAACGACTCGGTGATTTCCAGATTGATCAGCTTTCTCGAGATGTCAAAACTCTCGAGGATCTTGCCGAGCATCAGGACAAAACCGGGATCGATGATCTGTCGCTTGGAGACGTTGACGCTTACCGAGATCGGCCGGCGACCCGGATCATGATTCAGTCGCTTGACGGTTCGACACGCCTCTTCGAGCACCCAGCGACCGATCGGGACGATCAACCCGGTCTCCTCGGCGACGGGAATAAAGTCGGCGGGACTGATCAGTCCGTTTTCGGGATGGTGCCATCGCAGCAGCGATTCGACTCCCGTAACCGTGCCGTCTTGGACGTTGAAGATCGGTTGATAGACCATCCGCAACGCGTTGTCCTGCAGCACGGTGCGGAGCGACGCTTCCATCTCCAACTGCTTGAGCACCGACGAATGCATGTTGCGATCGAACACCGCCAGGCAGCGTTTGCCGGAGAATTTGGCGCGGTACATCGCCAGGTCGGCGTTCCGCATCAGGTCTTCGGGCGTGGCGACATCGGCGTTGGCAAACGCGATTCCCAGGCTGGTGCCGACGCTCAATTCTTGGTTCGTCAAGACGTAAGAATTGATCAGGTCGTCGCGGATCGTTTCGGCGAACCGGATCGCCAACGCTTCGGACTCGACGTTGGCTAAGAAGACGACAAACTCATCGCCTCCCAATCGAGCGACCAAGCTGTGTGGCGTGTTCGAATCCTGCCCGATGTTCGCCGCGGAATCGCCACACATTGAAGCGAGCGAATCCTGCAAGCGGTTTGCGATTTGGACCAACAGTTCATCGCCAACGATATGTCCGAGGCTATCGTTGATCAGTTTGAAGTTGTCGAGATCCAAGAAGATCAACGCGTCGCACTTGTCGCTGTTCCGCTCGCGTCGCCGGAACTGTTCGGCCAAGACGGTTTTTAAGTAGTTGCGATTGGGCAGCTTGGTCAAGTGGTCGTGGGTCGCGGCATGCTGCAGTTCGGATTCAGCCGTCTTGCGTTGGCCGATCTCCTCCTGCAACTTGTCGTTGGCGCTTTGCAACTGCTGCAGCCGTAACTGGCTCGCCACGCTTGTGCGATGCTTCTGTGTCATCGCCATCGCCAGCTGCAACACCTCTTCGCTGGCGAACGGTTTTTTCACGAACAGCAAATTGTCGCGGTGCCCCAAGCGCTCGATGATCTGGGGCCAGGAGTAATCCGAAAACGCGGTGCAGATAATGACCTGCAGCATCGGATCGACCTGCCACAACCTGGCGATCGTCTCCAATCCGTCGATCCCCGGCGGCATTCGCATGTCGACAAACGCGACTTCAAACGGATTGTCCTGTTCGATCGCAGCGGTGGTCAGTTCGACAGCTTCCAGTCCCTGCAATGCGTGCGTCAATTCAAACGTCATCAAGCCTTGAGCGTTGCCGGGCGGGGCTGCCGGAGCGGCATCGCCAAACAATTCGGCTTCCAGATCTTGGAGATCGGAATCGTGGCGATTGTTGCTCAGCAACACCGTGCGATAGGCGTCGTGAATCGATTGCTGGTCGTCGACCAGCAGGATGCGACCCGGTCGGTTTGCGGTTTCGATGCTCATTCTACACCGCCTCTGGGACAGAGTTTTTCGGCAACGAAAGCACAAAAGAAGCCCCCAGCCCAGCCCCAGGACTGTGGACGGTCAGCGAGCCTTTCATCTGGCGAGCGGCGTTGGCACAGTAGTGCAGCCCGTGCCCATGTCCCAGCGGTTTCGTGGTGAAGCCACTGGAGAAGACCTTTTCCATATTCTCCGGCGTGATCCCACAGCCGTGATCGACGACTTCGATCCGCAGTTCCTCGGTCTCCGAAAGCGTGACGTCGATCTCGATCTCGCGATTCCTGGCGTCGATGTCTTTGATGGCATCCTTCGCATTGGCGATCAAATTGACCAACACCTGGATCACTTTGCCGCGATCCATGCGGACCTCGGGAAGGTTCCCGCAGCGGACGCTGACGGTCACGTCGTGGCTGTCGAGCGACGCTTGCAGCATCCCGATCGCATCGCTAATCAGTTTCTTTGGCCTCACCGATTCGATCACCTGCGCCCCGGTCGCCAGCTTCTGTTGCGATTCCAGGATTTGGCCGGCGTGCTGCAGATTGGTCGACATCGATTGCAGCTGTTGCAAAATCTCCAGGTGCTCCAGTTCCAAGTGGTCGGTGACTTGGCAGATGTAACCGGGCAGCTTTTGTCCACGAGGATCGGTGGCCAGAAACTCGCTCATCTGATGTTCGTTGGCTCGCAACAGATCGACTGATTTTTTCAGTCCCACCAGCTTCGACTGTTCCAGTCGGTTCGACATCGAACTCGACAGTACATTCACGTTGGTCATCACGTTGCCGACGTTATGCAGTACTCCGGTCGCGACGTCCGACATCCCGGCGCGACGTGAGAGTTCGATCAAGCGGCTTTGCGTATCGGCGAGGTTGTCGACCATTCCGTTGAAGTGCCGAGCGAGATTGCCAAATTCGTCCGATCGACGGACGTTGACGCGGACGCCCAAGTCGCCGGTTTCGCCGATATGACTGGCTCGATCCGAAAGATGGGTCAACGGGCTGATCACAATGCTCTGCAACAGGACCAACAGGATCGTCAGCACGACAAATGCGGCGACCAACAGCGATCCCAAGGCGTAACGCATTGCAACGCGTCCGGTTTGGGTGATGTTTCGATAGACCATCGCATGGGTTCGCAAGATCGGTTGCCCGGTGATGTCCAACAGCATCGATTCGACAGCTAATCGTTCGTCGTCGATCTCCGTGATGGCGATCGGGACGTCGCGATCTTGTGGCGTGATCGAGTCGCTGCTTTGAGGAGTCAGGTTCACGGACAGCGGAGTCACCGTGAATGCGACCGAACTCTGGTCGGCGATCGATTTGACCACCTTCTCATCCAGGAAACGCCCCATGATCAACGTTCCATTGATTGGCGGCAGACCGCCGGTCCGCAGAATCGGCCGCGAAGCGACTTGGATCGGTCCGTATTCGGTCATCAGCAATCCGCCGATCGACGAAGAGTGGGGAGGGCCGTCGGTGCTTTTGTGTTGTAACAACGGGTGCGTCAGCGGCCATTGAACCGCGGGGAAGACAACTGAATCGAGCGGTTCGCTATCGCCCACGTTGCGAAAACTGCGGTGCAGCACATTCCCGTCGGTATCGACGACAGCCAACAGATTCAGGTTCGTATCGCGAAACATCGTGTCGATGTACCGCTCTGCCCCGACGCGACGAGTCGGATCGGCGGTGAATTCATGCAGATCGTCCCACGCGGCGCAGTCGTGAACGAAGAAGTCGAGGTTCTCGATATCGCGTTGGATCGCTTGCTGACAGCGATACAGATTCTGGCTCGCTTCACGCTGCTCGAGCGAAACGAAGCGAGGGAAGATAACCAATTGCTGAATCGCAGCGTCGATCACTACATAGAGTGAAAAGACGGCGATCAGTGTTAATAAAATTTTTAAACGCAGATTCATATTTCAACGCTCGTCTCAAAGACGTCTGGCGATTCGGTGTTGTCCGCAGGGTAATTCGGTCTTTCCGGTTGAGGTCTCCGCCGCCATCGGAGGCCTTCTGGCGGTTGGATCCCCCGCCAGCTGACGCCGGGCGAACCCGCCGCCTGGACGCAGGATCGACTCCGCTCTGGTTCTCTTCTGGGAACTAGCGGTTCCGGAACTCCCACGACCCTCCGAAGACTAGGCCTCAAACCAGACCCTGCGACAGGCTTTCAGAGCAAATTGCGGGCTTTCAAAAGCCGGCTTCCGCAGCGCGCCGTCGCAACCCGAACCACCGTTTCAATCCGCTCTCGCCGCTGACCGCCGTTTGCGTCTTTTCCGACGTTCTGCTTTAATCGATCGGCTTGACGCAACCTTCTATAAAAGCCGACTCTTCCCCATGACTGATACCCCTGGCGACCTGGAAACATCTCCCCCACAACGGCGGAGTCTGTTGGATCTCCATCGCGACGAACTCGTCGGCTGGCTGGCTGAGCAGAAGCAGCCGAAGTTTCGTGCTGCACAGATCCTCCGCTGGGTCTACCAACAGCGGGCGATGTCGTTTGAAGAGATGACCGACCTGCCGGCGAAGCTTCGCCAGCGGTTGGCCGAAGATTTCGATCTGTTTACCGCGAGCGTCGAAGTCGAACAGGTCTCCCACGACGGGACGGAAAAGCTGTTGATCCGGCTCCGCGATGGAGGCGAGGTCGAATGCGTCTTGTTGCGCGATGGCCCGCGGCGCTCGATCTGCGTCAGCAGCCAGGTTGGGTGCGCGATGGGGTGCGTCTTCTGTGCCAGTGGACTCGATGGCGTCAAACGAAATTTGACCCACGGCGAGATCATGGAGCAGATGCTGCGGTTGCAGCGGCGTCTGCCCGCCGACGAACGACTCAGCCACATCGTGATGATGGGGATGGGCGAACCGTTGGCGAACCTCGACAACGTGCTTGCTACGCTCGATATCGCTCGCGATGCCGATGGATTGGGGATCAGTCCACGCCGGATCACGATCAGCACCGTCGGTCTGCCTCCGGCGATCGATCGGCTGGCCCGGCACGGCGTTCCCTACAACCTCGCCGTCAGCCTGCACGCTCCCAACGATGAACTGCGAAATCGCTTGGTCCCCGTCAACGTTAAGGTCGGGATCGACAAGATCCTCGCGTCGGCCGATCGCTATTTTGCCACCAGCGGTCGCCGGTTGACCTACGAATACGTGCTGCTGGGGGGCGTGAACGATTCGATTCAACAAGCCCATGAGCTCGTTCGCTTGTTGCGCGGCCGATCGGCGTTGTTGAACGTCATCCCCTACAATCCCGTGGCAGGCCTACCTTATAAGACGCCTTCAGCCGGCGCGGTCACTCAGTTTCGCGAAGCTCTTGAGCAAGGGGGCGTGAACGTCCAGTTCCGCACGCGGAAAGGGAGCGACATCGATGCGGCATGTGGCCAGTTGCGTCGCAATCGCGAACAGCTGACCGAATCGCAGCTGCCGTTGGCCTAGTCGTCCGCGTCTGCCAACGCGTTCAGCAACTCAGAAAAGACGCAATCGACAGCTTCCCGCTGCCGGTCGATTCTGCCGGTCGCTTCTATTTGATGCCGCGTCGATTGCACCGCCAGGGTTCCATCGGCAGCACGTCGGGCGATCGAGACAAAGACGGCTCCATCCAATTGCGGTGGTGCGTTGGGGCCCAGATGCCCCGTGACCGCTGCCGCGATGTCGGCGTCTTCGGTCCGCCGCAGCACGCCGTCGGCCATCTGATCGGTCACGGTCTGGCTGACGGCTGAAAAGCGTTGCAGGTCTGCGGGGGAAACACCCAACCAAGCGATCTTCATCGATTCGCGATAGGTGACGACCGATCCGCACAACCATTGGGAGATCCCTGGAATCGAGGCTAGCGACGCCGCGACGAGCCCCGCGGTGCAGCTTTCGGCAAACACGACCTTGGTTTGGCGTGCGGTCAGGCGGTCGGCAACTTGCTGGGCGATCTGGTTCATGCCTGTCATAATACCGCAGTGGCGGGCGGGTCGGAAGCGAGTCCCGGTCGCCTGCTTGAATCGCCTTGGGGACGGTGAGTGGTTTTGCTGTGTAGCGTAAAGTTCGCTTGCGGCGTAAACTAACCGAGTTCCCCTCAAATTCCCATCCACGAATTTTAGTCCGATTGAGAGACCACCGATGCCCGAGGATCAACTAGGTCAAGAGCTTGAACGCCTACACGCGATGCTGGCAGCTCAGGAAGAGCTGACCGACGAGCAGCGTGAGAAACTGCAGCAACTAGCCGACGACATCGAAGCGGCACTTGGCAAGTCCGAAGCGTCGAACGATTTCAGCGATCAGATCGACGAATTGATTCGGGACTTCGAAACCCACCATCCGACGGTCACCGATCTGCTGCGTCGCATCGTGGCTGGACTCGCCAATCTCGGCATTTAGTTTCCTCTCTAAATTCCCCCGTTCCATTTCCGACCATGCCGACCGACTGTCAAACCAACACGCTCTATGGTGACGATGTCGCCTACATCCATGACGTCGGTTACAGCGGGCTGTGCGAGAGTTGGGAGGATGGGCTGCTAGAGCTTTTTCGAGCGGCCGGAATCGCTGACGGCAAGATTGTCGATCTCGGTTGCGGTGGTGGCCGTTGGACTCAGCGACTCGCCGCCGCCGGCTACACGCCGGTGGGAGTCGACATTTCGGCGGCGATGATCGATCTGGCGACCAAGCGTTTGCCCTCGGCTGAGTTTCATGTCGCGTCGGTTTGGGATTACCAGTTCCCTCGCTGTCGCGCGGTGACGGCGCTCAGCGAGGTGCTCTGCTATCGATCGCCGACCTGCGACGATCCCGATCTTTCCGACTTGTTCAATCGCGTCTTCACTGCCCTGCAGCCGGGCGGCCTGTTCCTCTTTGACGTTACCGAAATTGGGCTCGATCAGGACGGCCAGCGGACGTTTTCCGAAGGCGATGACTGGGCTTGCTTGGTCCGCTACGAAAACGACGACGCGACTCGGCGGTTGCAGCGTCACATCACCTCGTTCCGCAAAGTGGGCAGCGACTACCGCCGCGCCGCCGAAACACACACGGCGCAGTTGTTTGACGCCGACGAGTTAACCGGCCTACTAAAGCAGGCCGGTTTCGAGGTTCGCATGACTCGAAAGTTTGGTGCCGCCGACCTGCTGCCGTACCGATGCGGGCTGATCGCTCGCAAGCCGCAGCTCTAAATAAGTTAGGTCCGTCTACTTAGGATCGGTTCCAGGACGCGAACCGCTGGAACGCGAGTTCGATGCCGTTGGCGCCGGGATCTCCGAAACGAGAACGGACGTGTCGGGAGCCTCGCCGGAATAGAAAGCGACGTAGTGGTCGCTTCCGATCACGGTGGCGTTTGCGTTCCCCGAATCCCACGTGACAGGACTGGCGATGGCGACTGCCTCCGAAGCTGGCCAGGCGAGCGGATGGTCGAACACGCTGTCCGGATCGACGACTCGCCGCCGCAGGATTCCTCTGCCACGTTCGTAATAATAATTGCTCAGCAAACCCGTTTCGGCGTCCAAGATCAAGCTGGGCGTGGAGGCGCGGACATCAAGGATGTTGGTTTGGGAACGTTTCCAAGTCGCTCCGTAATCGGTCGAGATCAGCTGGAATTGCCCCTGTGCGATCTCTGTCCGTGCGACGGCCAGGATTCTGCCGTCGCCCAGATAAACCGCCGAGGGTTCGGTCGGCCAGTTCGCTTTGGTCAATCCCGATTCGATGGTGTTCTGCGTCCACGTGACTCCGTCGTCGCGGCTGGTCATCGTGCCCCACGATTGCGTCGCATCGTCGCTGTAATTTCCGGCGAACCACAACGACATGAGCCCGACTGTCGGGACTGCGAAGACGTCCGTGATCTGCATCGGTTGAACGGCAAGTTCTGGCGTCGCGACGCGTTCGAACTTTACCCCATCGGTGGTTCGATAGAGGTCGTGATTCCATTGCTTCCCAATTCGCCGCACCCACAGCAGCATCGCCCCAGTGGAATCGAGCCCCTTGGCGACGGTGACCTCGCCATCTCCCGGCGTGTTGGCGACAGTTGTCTCCGCCGTCCAAGTTTTTCCGCCATCGTTGGAGGTGCGTGCGAAGACGGCGCGGGCATCCTCTTTGATCGAATGAGCTGTGCCTCGGCTGTAAACGCAGACAAGTTTCTCGCCGATCGCTTGGATCATCGGCCACGAGTTGTAGCCGCTTACGTCTTGCACAACGTGTGGCTCGGCAAGTGCCGTCAGCGGCGTCACCTTGACCATGGCCAGCCCTGCGGGCCGGGTGAACGAATCGTTAGGATCGCCCGGTTCCCGCTGGATTCGTACCGTCAACGGAGCTTGCGGATCGACTTCGTAATACGATTCCAGAACGATTGTTCGCGAGTAGAACGGCGCGGCGGGAAGCGCTGTTGGAACGGGCTTGCCCAAAAAATACTTGTCGGTGAACGGGGCATTCTCCACCATCTGCGACAGATGGACTCGGTAGACGTCGTTGTATTCGGGGCTGGTTTTTGGATCTGTCGTCGTGACAACGATCTCGACTTTCACCGCGACGCAGTCGTTCGGGAATCCGCTCACGACTCCAGCGACCGACTGCCCCGTTGTGCCACCCGAAAGCGACCAGATGGGAATGTGAGTGGATCCGCTGGACATCAGCACCAACGAGGGCTTGCCCGTCGCGATCGACATCTCGTTCGCCGACAGGTAGACAGGCGAGCCCGCTACCGCTTGATCGCCGGGGGATTTGTCCGGTTCACCTGCGAAGAGATGTGTCGCAAAACTGGCAAGCAGTGCTATAGAAAGGAGGAGGGGCTGTAGCTTTCTCGTAATTGTTGGCAACATCATTTCGTGTGTGTGAGTTGGTGGGCGGCGGGGCGACGGAGGTGTTAGCCATTCGAAGCCCCGTGAGTATCGCCGCGTCGTGATAGGGAGTTCGGTTTTGGTTGCGTTCGGACAACCACTGGATTGCGTATGAGTTGACCATTCTACTCGACGCTGCAGCGATCGTTTACCTTGAGGTTTCGACAGGTGACCGAAAAGGACTGCGGGTGCAAGTGCAGCGGCATTAGCAACCGGAGCTTCTCGTTTTGCGACCGCTTACAGATTCAAAGAACTGTAAAATTGGTTTAGCTCGCGATTGATAGTTGCCCCTGCGTCTCAAGTCGTCGGTTTGTTGAGTCAACTGGAAACCGGCGATAGAGAGTTTTCGGTGGACGACCTCGCCATGGTTGTCACACGCAAACCGCGGCTTGGTATTTTACGACGCGGTTCAGGCGAGTGCCTGCAGCGCGGCGACAATCTCATCGGGCTCGGCTCGTTGCCGATAATCCACGTCGACGAAACGCCAAGTCACGATTCCTTCGCGGTTTATCACGAATGTTGCAGGAATAGGCAACACGCTTCCGTTGCCGCCGTTAATTGTTGCCAGTTCGAGGTTTCGGTCATTCCGCATGTGATCGAGGATCAGTTCAGGGACCTTCCACGCGACGCCGTATTCGGCAGCGACGCGTGCGTCCTGATCCGAGAGGACTGGAAATTCCAGGCTCGCTTGCTCGATTTGTGTCAGTGATTCGGCGGGCAGCTGCGGAGTGATCGCGACCAGTTCGGCGCCAAGGCGACGAAGATCGGGCAGACGCTGCTGCATGGCTCGCAATTGCAAGTTACAGTACGGGCACCAGTTGCCGCGGTAGAAAGTTACGACAACCGGGCCCTTAGCCAACCAGCTTGAAAGCGAAACCGAATCGCCTTGCGGGTTAGGGAGTTCAAATTTGGGGGCCTGTTGTCCGACCTCAGAGCGTTGGCACCAGACTGGAAGACCTCGGCAGACGAAAGCAACGCGTCGACCCGTTTCGCAAACTCTGGATTGTTTTGGCGAGTGTTAGCCATCTTGGCTTCGGTCTGTTCACGAAGAGTGGTCATCTGGTGTCTCCAGGAAGTTTCGATTTCGAGCGAAAGTGTGCACGCTTACGCCCCGCCCAATACGTAATGACGAATCAAATTCTGTCTACATCGTTCGGCGAGATACACGACGCGCGAAGGTAAGCAGCCTTTATAGCACGTTCGTATATGTCCTCCTCCCCTCCCCAACACCCCGCTGCAAGTAGCAGCCCCATTTCCCCCACGTCAGATTCCGCACTCCCTCAGCCTCCATTTTTGTTTAGGACAGGGGTTTTGTTTAGGACAGGCACGTTCCCGTTTTGATTTAGCGTCTTGATTTAGGACAGGCACTTTTGCCGGCCCCCTCGGTGTCTGTAGGTTCGCATTCCCCGCTGGTAGCTCATTGCCGGTGGAACGCCCGTTGAGGACAGGCACGTTTCATTGCCACCAATCATGGTTCGAATACAATAGTTTTACTGGGGCAAAACGAGGAGGGCTTTTCTGATGACGATGGCTCGAAAGTATCTCGTCGATCCAGCGGTGACACGTTGGTATCACTGTATCTCTCGTTGCGTTCGCCAAGCGTTTCTTTTGCACGAGGATGGCAACGAAACGCAATGCGACTGGCGGCAATGGATCGAAGATCGGCTGCAGAAGCTCGATGCTAACTTTGCGATTTCTGTGGGCGGTTTTTCGGTCATGGACAACCATCTTCACGTGCTTTGCAGACTCGACTACGAGGTGGCGGACCGGTGGAGTCCCCAAGAAGTTGTGCGACGATGGATTGCTGTCTATCCGCCCAAGACTCTGAAGTCTAATGACGGAAACGTCGTTCGAAAGTGGATCGCGGATCATGCAAAGGATCAACGCCGCGTGACTCAACTACGCGATCGCCTGAAGAATCTCGGCTGGTTCATGAAATCGCTCAAGGAGCCTTTGGCGAGGCTCGCCAACAAGGCCGATGGCTGCCACGGAACATTCTGGGAGGCACGCTACAAGAGCATTGCGATACTCGACGACGCAGCATTGCTCTCGACGGGTGTTTACATCGACCTAAACCCGCTGGCCGCTGGGATTGCCTCGGCGCCGGAAGAGAGCCTGCACACATCGATTCGGAAACGTGTCCAGCACGTCTGTGAAAAAGGAGAAAAAGAAATCGAGCGGTTGAAGGCGGCCCGTCGGGGGAGTGTCGCGGCGAGCCTCGCTGCCGGTTCGATGGAACAAGATCTTTGGCTGGTTCCGATTGAAGATCGCCGAAACGTAGAGCTGGACGAAGCAGCTCGGAAATCCTGCCGTGAAGGCATGTTGGAATCGTTTCCGCTGGGGAGCTATCTCCTGCTGTTGGACTACACAGGACGTCTGTTCCACGAAGGTAAGGCAAATATGGAAGCGGGCGTGAAAGAGATCTTTGAGCGATTGTCGTCGTCGTTGGAAGCTTGGCAAACTCGAACCGACAGGATGCTCCATTCCAAGAGTCTCCGCGGAAGTTTTTCTGCGTCGAACAACGCGACCGTTGCGGCGATTGCCACCGCCCCTGGGCATCACTTCCGAAACCTCTCTCCACAGCCTCCTGACTAACCCCTTTTCCTGGGGCGTTCTAACGTGTTTTACAAACGACACTTCGATGTCAGTGTAGCCTGCCTCTGAAAACGAAGCTCGCAAACGGACGCGGGGGGCCGAAATTCGTCATCATTCGCGCCAAAGCCATCCCCGAAGCACAGATTAGCCAACCTCCGCACTCTCTGGCAGGATAGTGCGACCACCCGCCAGGTCCGAAATGCCCATTGGAAAAGAGCGTGTCCTTTTTGCGCCTTTTTGTCCTTTTTGCGTCCCTCGCAGTTCGCATTCTCCGTCTCGGACGCCTGCTCTGGAAATTGATTTGGTGTTCAGGCTCAAACTGCCCGTTGTCGTTGGTCTCGGGCCACCAGTGTCGGGGACGCATTCGCTTCGAAAGCCTAGTGAACGTGACAGCGATGTTGAATCACAGTAATATTGCTGTCCCCTAGCGATTCGGCCTCACCCTGGGTTGGTTTACAGTGCCCCTCCGATATGCGTCGGGGCGAGCACTCCATTGTTTGCCTTGAGACGAAGAGCAACTTTGGATTCAGCTTCCCGTAGTGGGACGATTGACTAGCGCCCCACCTTTGGCCAACTCCAGTCAGGGCACGCCCGAATAATGATCGGCATTAAAAATTAGCGCGTGCTGAGCAGGAAGCCGGTCGGTCGCTTGGAATGCCGCCGCTACCATTCGCCGAAGTTTCCGAGTCGTCCGTCTTGGATGGCGAAGAAATCGATGCCGGCGTTCGGGAACAGACGAATGCACACGTCTTGCGTTACCTCCGACCAGTCGAACTCGACCTTCCTCTCTTGAATCCCAGCATCACGTTCTATCAGCACATCATGGAATTGCGATTCACAGCATTGTTTATGGCAATCGTTTCCGGAATTGCCAGTATCACGAATTTCTCGTTGATCTATTTTCCCGAACTTGGAGCGCTAAGCTACGAAGTGTTCAAGAACCCGAGCGGAAAATGGGCGAAACACAAATGGCAGTTGGCTATGGTTCCCATGTTAACGGGGATCGTTGGTGCAGCATGTGCAATCTACTTGCCGTATGGATTCGCCTCCATGATCCTTTCAGTTGGTTTGTCGATCGCGATATTGATCGTTCTTCGGTCTCCGATCGCACCCGCGATTTCGGCAGGTTTCTTTCCCGTTGTCTTGGGAGTTGATACGTGGTGGTATCCTGTGGCGATCCTGGGCGGGACATCATCGCTTGCTTTGACTCGTTACGCGATGGATCGAGTTCAGCCCCCCTCTCCGCTCACGTTTGACCATTCCGAGGTCGAGCCAACAGATGACCAACGAAACAGCGCTCCCCATGTTGGCTCCGCAATCGTTCGGCTTTTGGTCTTCGGGCTGCTAACCATGGCGATAGCCAACTTGTTCGACAACAAGCTGATCCTCTTTCCGCCACTCATTGTGATCGCCTTTGAGTTGTTTCTGCATCCCATCGACTGCCCTTGGTCAACAAGCCTCTGGAAATTGCCAACCACATGCCTTGCGACGGCAACCATCGGCGTACTTGCAGTCGCCTTGCTGGGGCCAGGCGTCATTTCAACTGCGATCACAGTCGTCCTTGGGATCGTGTCACTCAAAGTAATTCGACTCCATATCCCACCAGCTATCGCCGTTGGGCTGATCCCTCAGATTCTGGAGGGCCCCATTCATTGGTATCCATTATCGGTCGGAGTCGGCACGTCCATCTTGGTGGCATATGAGTTGGCTTCTTCCGCCATGTTTCGAATCTACCTAAACAAGACGCGCGTTCAATTCGACTCGCCGCATTGAAGCGGTTTAGAGCTGTTTAGGACAGGCTCTTTGGCTTGCCAGCAGTTCCGGTGTCGATTCGATTGTTGTATAGCCTTCGTAGCGGAACTCTTCAACGGCCTATTGATTTAATCAGCCGTTTGGGCGTTAGCCCCGGTTCAAGCACCGCTAAACCGGGGCTAACGCCCAAACGGCTAATTCAAGAAGTTCGCACGCGATTAAATCAACAGGCCGTCGAGGGTTCCGGAGGGTGGAGACTAGCCGTGGATCGAAAGTCTTGAAGACTTCCGCTGCGCAATCGATCGATGTTCCAGGTCGGGCTACGCGCTCTACGTGTATAGCTGGTCGGTTTTATAGATTCGCAGCGCCACCTCGGAGCCGACTCTTCCCCTGGTGGGACGCGAGTAATAGGCGATCAACACTTCATCATCGACGAAAGTTGCCGAAGGATAAGCGACCTCGTAATTGGCGCGATTGTCGATGTCTTGAACATGCTTCCAAGTTTTCGCTTCATCGTCAGAAATGGCGACGCTGAGCGGATTTCTCGGCCAATTGGAACTCGATCTGACGTTGTTCCAGATCACCATCAAATCGCCGGTGCTGGGAATTCGCTTCAAGAGCGCGGGAGACTCGGGGGAGATCAACACCGTCGGCTCGGGGGTCGACCACGTTACGCCGCCGTCGGTCGAACGACTCGCATACTGTTTCTTGTTCGTATTCCGCATCAGGCAATACAGGCTTCCATCTTTCAGCTCGACGATGGTCGGTTCATGACATCCACGCCCTTGGGCCGTCATGCTGTTTTTGCTGGTCTTCCACGTTTGAAAGCCGTCATCCGAATAATAGACAAACGAATGCAAGTCGCCTCCTTTGTAACGCGTGCCGCCGATATAGCGAGGATCGTACGGACCATGCGCCGGCAAAAGGATCCGCCCCGTGCTCAAGCGAATCGCGCGGTCGGCGTTGTTACAGTACCAGCCCGGCTGTGAGACTTGCACTTGCGCGTCCCACGTTTGGCCATTGTCGAACGACCGCCGCCGAAAGACGTTGCGATCGATCGCCGAATCCCAGCCGACATAGAACATCAAAAGTTCGTTGTCGGAAAGCCGAACCAGATTGGACTGCTTGACGTTGTGTTTCCACTCATTCGGTTGCAGCACGCGTCGGTCGCCCCACGTGCGGCCGCGATCCGACGAAATCATGCTCGAGATCTGACACGAGACTTCGTCCCCGATCCTTGCATTTCCACCCCGCTGCGATGGTCGCGCCGTATTCAAGTAGTATTCCGACCAGACCAACATCAGGCGATCCGAATCCAAGGGCAGGATCGTTTGATGGTCGTTTCGCGGATGCTCCGCCGTCTCGGGACAAATCACCTGGTCGAAAACCGGGCGCAGCAAAGGACGATCTTCGCCATACGATTTTGCCCAGCTGTTCGCCGAAATGCCTGGCAGGGTGCACGCTCCGCCCCAACCTGCCGCCGCTTTGATGAGATTTCGTCGATTCAGCATGGTCGCCATGCCTCCGTTGTTAAAGAGGTAATCGTCTTTTCAGGACTTAGGGGAAAATCGCTCCGAACTAATTCGGCTGAGCGACTTCCAGAGGCAACGCGAACTCGATTTCATCTTGATCGTCGGCCAAGTCGAGCGTCGTTTCGTAGGCTTCAAACAATGCCTTCGGCGGCGCATCGGGGTTACTCGGATCTTTGATCCCGTCAAAGCCCGTGATCCGAACGGAAGTCGGCCCGCTGAGCGCCCCTCGGCCTCCATCAGCCGTATCGAACAGACCGTTTCGGATCGGAGCGAACCCGCCTCCGACACCCTTTTCGATCGGTTCGAATGAAACCATCCCCACTGGCACGGGAGCACCTTCAAAGGTGACGGTGCCAGAAAGATCGAGCCGCTCTACGCCGCTCTTGGGACCGCATCCCAGAGTTCCCAAAACCATCAACGCCATCGCGACCCGCAGGCCGAGTGAATGAAATCGCTTCATAACATTGCTCCAATTCATGTTAGTAGTCGCCGACTGGATTGCCGTCGTTCGGAATGAACAAGTTTTGCCAGACCCGATTGGCATCCGACGGTTGCGAGACGGCTTGGGCTGCCAGGCGGAAGAAGTTCGTGGAGGAACTCGACGGGTAGCTGGTGAGGCTATCGACGTTTTCGCTGACAAAGCTGACCGAGCCATCACAACGAGTGATATTAACGCCACCAGGATGCAAGCTGGTATAGGCGCTCCGCGTATTCAGCGGATCCGACGTGCCCGAGATGTCATCGAGATCGCCAGCATAGGGAGTGTTCGGCGGCCAAGCGGCACGGCCATGGGCCTGGACGTTGCCCCCGGTCCTGCTGCGTCCTGCCCAAATGCCTCCCACGCTACGAAATGGCGTCTCCCCCAGGAAACGCTCACCGTACAAGAGCGTATTGGAAAGGCCATCGGTGATATTGGCCAAGCGACACGC
Organism: Rosistilla oblonga; assembly: GCF_007751715.1. Lineage (NCBI taxonomy): Bacteria > Pseudomonadati > Planctomycetota > Planctomycetia > Pirellulales > Pirellulaceae > Rosistilla > Rosistilla oblonga. The sequence goes on from NZ_CP036292.1 coordinate 2,807,089, forward strand.
TTGGGTATAACCGCTGTCGTTATACGGCACCCAAAACACACCCTGGCTGGGCTGGTAGTTTGCTTTGCCATAATCGTTGAACGCGAAATTCACATCGGGGCCGGGGTCCGATGGACAGATAAACCCATCGATCCGCGTGGCCAGCAAAGGCTGGACACTCACGTTGGGAATCGCATCCCCTTGAGGATTCAACGCTTCGTGCAATGCCGATTGCTCGATAAATGGCATCAACAAAACGTTTGCTCCCCAGTTCGTCGTTCTACCGTTTTTCCAGACTTCCAGCGGCGGAATCACCTTGAACGTATCGGCATAGTTATGAACCGCCAGACCGAGCTGCTTGAGATTGTTTGTGCATTGCATCCGTCGGGCAGCTTCGCGAGCTGCTTGAACCGCAGGCAACAGCAGCCCAACCAAAATCCCGATGATCGCAATCACAACCAACAACTCAACAAGCGTAAAGCCCGTCGGGCGGACCCGCGTCCAATGATCATTCCGCCTGCGGCGCAGGGGGGGATTCGCAAAACAGTTTTGGTGTGGCATCGCCGGTATAGTCCTCAGAGATTTAAAACGGGAGCGAAAAATAAGCACCAACGCACAACGGCGCAGTCGCCGTGGTTCATAGCACCGCCACATCCTAGTTGCCCAGCGATCGATGGTTCAATTCAGTTTTGCGAATAACTTATTCGTTTTTGCGTCACTTGATGTTTGCCCGATTCACTCTCTCTCGCTAGTTTAGATGCGAGTATTTCAAGCAATCCGAGTTGCTTCGTCCCTGCCTCACGCAGCTTCCTTCCAAGGTGCTATCCGCTATGCAACCGACACCACGCGTCGCCTTGTTTGTCGAAACGTCGCGAGCCTACGGCCGAGGCGTGCTGAAGGGAATCTGGCAACATGTTCAAGAGCACGGTCGTTGGTCGATCTTGTTCCGTCCTCGCGGATTGGAAGAACCGACACCCGCCTGGATGGCTTCCTGGCAAGGCGATGGAATCATCGCGCATGTAACCAACCTGCGAACGGCGGCGGTTCTGAAACGTTCGGCGGCTCCCTGCGTCGACGTTCTTGGTGATATCCCCAACACGGGGTTCCCGGTGGTGAAGACCGATTGCCTGCGGATCGCCGAGTTGGCGTTTGGGCATCTCGCTGGCTTGGGGCTGAAAAACATCGGCATCTGCGGCATGCGCCGCGGCCATCGCCCGCGCCTCGACGAACGTTGTGATGCTTTTCAATCGCTGGCCGAAGAAGCTGGGTACGACGTCAACATTTTTCAGCCACGCGGCGGCGGTAAGTACGGACCGTCGTGGGCGAAAGAACAAAAGCAGTTGGTCGATTGGGTTCGCAGTTTGCCAAAGCCGATTGGGATCTTCGCCTGCAACGACATCCGTGGCCGAGAGACGCTCGATGCCTGCGCGACAGCCGATATTCCGGTTCCCGAACATGTCGCCGTGATCGGAGTCGGCAACGATGAATTGCTGTGCGAATTAAGCGACCAACGACTCACCAGCGTCGACGTCAATCCGATCCGCGTTGGCTACCAAGCCGCCGATCTGCTCAGTCGAATGATGCAGGGGCAAAACGTTCCAGCGAAGTTCAACGTCTCGCCGCGACGCGTTGTCGAAAGGCAATCGACCGACATGCTGGCGGTCGAGGATCCGGAGGTTGCCGATGCGGTGAAATATATTCGGCTGCATGCGTGTGATGCGATCGACGTCAACGATGTCGTGCAGGAAGTGGCCGTGGGCAGGCGCGTGCTGGAGCGTCGGTTCCGCGAGCTGCTGGGACGTTCGCTCAAATCCGAAATCGTTCGCGTCCGTCTGGCCCGGGCTCGAGAACTGTTGATCGAAACATCACTCTCGGCAACAACGATCTCCTACCGATGCGGGTTCAGCAGTCCCGCGTATTTCATGGACCACTTCCACAAGAAAGTCGGAGTGACCACCAAAGAGTTCCGCGAGTCCGCGCGGCGCGAAGAAGACCCGGACCCAGCTGAAGATTGAACCCCAACGATAGTGAAATCCCTCTCGCAATGTTTGAAGCATCGGGGAACAGCGATCGAGCCTGTGCAACCGAAAACGGTTTCATGTCGATTGCAGAAGCGAGAATTCGCTAATTGAACTGCCAATGATATGCAATCATTGGCCACCCCTGATCTCGCCCGGTCGGGCGTTCAGTCAAAGGCAACTGACTAGAGTTTTGCCCAGTTGATTACTTTCGTGATTACATCGCGATTTGGTCGACAGGAAAAAACGCAGTTTTCTTTATAGTCGGGCTGACAGGATTTGAACCTGCGACCTCTTGACCCCCAGTCAAGCGCGCTACCAACTGCGCTACAGCCCGTGTGGTCCATATCGTCGGCGGGAAGTCGCTTTTTGTCAAGCCGGGCTGGCTGTTGGTTTCGGCCGATTTTGCTCGATCAATGTCTGCCGGTTCGCGTCGCAGCGGTTGCACCAATCGTCGGATGGAACGCGGGATCTAGGTTCCCGCGGTCCAAGGGTTTTCCCACTCGCCCCAGCCTTCTAAATAGTCTGCGTAGGCCTGGCAGTCGTCGGCGCGTTCGACGATAAACTGCTTCGCTTTGGCAACCAATTCTTGCTCGCGAGTGACATCGATCCGCCCGCTGATCACGTTAAACCGCAGGAAGACAAAATAAGTATCCAAGACATCGCAGCGGCAATAATCGCTGATCGTCTGCAGTTCCCCCTGTTCGTACAGCCCTTGGACCATGTTCCCGGCAACAACCATCTTGCCCGGTTTGCCGACCAGGTTGGCCGCTAGGTTCAATCCGCCCCGAAACCATGTCGAACCGAAGTTTGTCAACACTTCGTGCAGATCGATGTGCGATTTCATGTTGTATCGGTTGCGGTTTTGGTCGTAGGTCCGCGCCGACATGTTGAACCATTCGGGCAGCTGGATGCCGTGCCGAAACGCCGCCAGTTCCATCAAGGGAATATCGAAACCGCGTCCGTTAAACGTGACCCACGTCGGCTGTTTATAAGCTTGCCAACCGCGCCAGAAATGTTGAGTGATCACGTGCGGTCGATGCAGCGGTTCGTCCAGCGAGACCAAATCCAATAGTTCCAAGTCGGCCGAGACCTTGGCGATCACGACGGCCACCGGCATCTGGAAGGTATAGGGAATGAAGTCCTTGCCCCCTTCGTTTACCAGATCGCTGCGGAACTCTTCGATCGCGTCCCCCGCCTGCATCGTGTCGCTCTTGTAGCGAGCACGGGCGATCAGGTCGCCGTCGGCGACACTCTCCACATCAAAAACCAGATAACGGACGTCGGTTGCAGCTGACATGGGGGCTCAATTCCTTGTTCGTCCGTGCGGTCGGCTGGCTTCGATGCCCGTCGCTCGCTATTGCTTTTTATGGATCAGCGCCTCGGGCTCGCGAAGCACAAAATGGTGCCCGTGATCCGAGGTGACGATCAGCGCGGTGTCGTCCCACGCATCGCGATCATCGATCCAATTGACTGATGCCTGAAACGCGTCTTCACCACTGAAGACGGCGCCGATCGAGCTGTCGATATTGTTGGCGTGGTTAGCCCAATCGATATCGCCCGCTTCGATCATCAACCAAAATCCCTTTTCGCTCGATTGCAGAACCTGCAACGCGGCTTCGGTCATTTCGGCGAGAGTTGGATTTTCGTTGATGTCGGCCGGTTCGTAAACCTCGGTTCCTTTAACATCCTCCGCTGGGTAATAGCGTCCGTCGGCGGTGCGGAAGGGGAGATGAGCTTGGTCGGTGCCAAAAAAGCCTAGCAAGCGACCGTTTTCAGCAACCGCGCGGCGAGCGGCATCGTCGAGCAACCGCGAACCGTTTTTCCCCGCGGTTCGTTGAGCGACGACATAACGGCCTCCGTTGTCGATGTCGCTGCGTCGCAGATCCTCTAGATCGGCGTAGATGTTCCCGGCGGCAAAGTTGCCGCCTTGCCCGGGAGCTTGATCCTGGTGAACGCCCCAACCGGCACCGATCACGACGTCGGCTCCTTCGAGCGGCATGCGATGGCTGGACGACGGCAGTCCCAACAGATCTCTTGTGATGTCCTGGTAGTCGTTGCGGCTGACATTGTTTGCGTAAGCAGCGGCCGGCGTCGCGTGGCTGATCGGAACGCTGGTCACCATCCCGATGCGGAAGCCGTGTTCGCGTTGCAGCCACCGCCCGATCGGTTCGACTTGCTTGCCGTCGACGGTCACGTTGATCGCCGCGTTATAGGTCTTGATGCCGCAGGTCATCGAGGTCGCCGACGATGCTGAATCGGTGACGCAATCGGGCTGTTGGCGATCCTTGCCGATCAGATAGTCGCGCGATTTAGCGGTTTCCCACGGAGCCCGGCCGCCACGCAACGGATCGTATCCCCCTGCGTCGCCCAGTTGGCCGTCGATCACCAGTTGAGCACTGACATCCGTCTTCGCATCGCTGTGATGAGCACTCGTGACGCAATATCCGTAATCCGATGGGACGTTGCGGTAATCAAGGAAAGCCAGCCCCGAACCGCGGCCCTCGGTGAAAGCGACATTTTGTTGCTTGTAGATCGCCGCGGCCTGCGTCGTGTTCCAGTCCATGCCGTCGAAGACCATCAAGATGATATTCTTTTTGCCCGCGGCAAACGCCAACTTCTGCAAGCGATAGATGTCGGTCTGATCGAAGTACTCGGCCTTGGGGTTCAGCGATCCGGTGGGGACGCGACCGTAAAGCTTCTGCAACGCATCGGATCGCCGATACAGGCTCCCTTCGTTTCGCAACACTTCCATATCGAGCCCGAAGGTGTAGATCGGGATCAAGCGATTGGAGTGGTTCGTCCAGGTCGAATAGCGACTTGGATCGGTTCCCCAATAGCCCCACGAAGCCGACTTGGAACGCATCGCATCAGCTTGCATCTGGCGGATCGGATCATCGGCCAAGACCGATGTCAAACTGAGCAACGAACCGAGGACGAGGGTCAAAAAGGCAATGCAGTGTTTCATGAGGGGAAAGGTCCGAGCAGAGTGAACGATCGCATCTGCAGCAGGCGATCGAAGAGCAAAATCTCACAGACCGTAAACGATAGTTATAGCGCGTCATCGCGACCAAGGGGGTAAGCTGCGAATGCCTGGCGTTTTCGCTCGACAAGTCAAATCTTAATATTTCGGCGGGGAGAAATCGCGCCAAACACGCCCCGGCAGGGTGGTTAAGAGGCTGTGTTTAGGCGAATCAGCGCTACCACGGCGTTGTCCAAGAGAACCGTGCGCTAACAGCTTGTCGGTTTAATCAGCCGATTGGGTGTTAGCCTCGGTTTCGCTGCCACTAAACCGGGGATGACGCCCAAACGGCTAACGCAACGAAGCTCGTTGTGACTAAACCGACAAGCCGCTAACGCGCGCCGGTTGATACCCTGTCACTTATACGCAAGTCGCAGACAACGGCGAAAGGGACAGGAACATTCCTCACAGGCCTGGCGCGGGCCGAAGGTCCAGCAATTTGCATAGCCCAGCCTGCAGGGCTGGGTATCAGCCGACGTCGCCCGGTTTCATTTCACAACGGGCGAAGGGGCAACGCCCCGGGGTAGGTGGTGACAATCGACCGGGCCTACAGCCCAACCATGTCAACCATCGCTACTAGACCCCAGGCCGATGGCCTGGGCTATGCAAATGGCCGAGCCTGCGGCCCGGACTCGGATGAATGCGATGTGGAACGGCCTGCGACGAACGAAAGACTTCTCACTAGACTGGCAAGCGTTCGGTCGCGACAACTCACAATGACTTACTTATAACTGCCAGGGTGTGATACACCAGATTCAAAACGCGATTTGCCGCTGGTCCGTTTCACGCCGCGCGATACAACCAGCCGAGATTGACGAAAGCGTTGGCTGGGGCATTTAGATTTGTCGCAGGAGATTCCTGCGACCAGCCAAGTTCTGCAGAAGAACTTGGTGAAGAAGAATGAAAAGATCGAAGCAGGCGTATAAGCCGGGTCCTGTGCAACGCCGAAGCGTCGGACGATCATTTATCTAGGACGGCGATTGCTCGCCGCCTCAAGCAACCTACCCGGAAGTCACAGCGATACGAACCGCATCGCGTCGCAGACCGCTGGCACTTTGCAGCGCTATCGATCTGCGAACGGCTTCCTGTTTGGTCTTGCTCCGGGTGGGGTTTACCAAGCCGCCGAAGTCACCTCCGACGCTGGTGAGCTCTTACCTCACCGTTTCACCCTTACCACGCACCTCTCCACGAGGGAGAGGCCGTTCGGCGGTCTGTTCTCTGCTGCACTTTCCCTAATCTCACGACCGGTCGGCGTTACCGACCACCCTGTCCTGCGGAGCCCGGACTTTCCTCTTGCCTTGCGACAAGCGATCGTCTTGCCCGCTTCGATCTATGCTAGATGTGGATGAACCATTCGCATCGCGGTAAAGCCTTCGCGAGTCAAGGAATAAGCTCCCTTGAAACGCTCTTTGACCAACAGTCCGCGTTCGGTCAATCCCTTCAGGGCGTTGCGGTATCTTTCCAGTTCCGGTCCGTAAAAGCACAGCATTTGGCCTGGGCTCATCAGAAACTCACGAAACGTTTTCAAGACACTCTGTTCCGATTTGGTAAAAGTTTGATCTCGAACGACAGGCATGTAAGTCTCCGTTGTGTAGTTGGCGAATGTTGAGGCGTCATAGACGCCCCACAAACGGTTTCTAAAAATCCTGACCTTCCTTAGTCACTCTGCAACCACGACCCTTTGGCTGAACCGATTCTCTTAATTGTAGATCCTAGTAGCGGCCGCCGCCTCCACCACGATAGCCACCTCCGCCACCACCACGATCTTCGCGTGGGCGGGCTTCGTTGACGACTAGCGATCGTCCTTCGAAGTCTTTTTCGTTGAGGCCTTCGATTGCAGCGGCTGCTTCTTCGGAGCTGGACATTTCAACAAATCCAAACCCCTTGCTGCGACCTGTCTCGCGATCGCTGATCACTTGAGCGCTTTCGACCACGCCAAACTGCCCAAACAACTGCTCTAAGTCGGAACTCGATGCACCAAAAACCAAGTTCCCGCAGTACAGTTTCTTACCCACCATTCGTCTCCTCGGACGCAAACTCGTCGCCCTGTCTCTCCCATAACCAAAGCTCACTGAAGCGAACCGTGGCGTGGAAAAACAGTACAAACACAAAAAAACACCAGCGCTCATCGGTCGATGAACACTGGCCAACGCTGTCGGGACACGAAGCAGATCCGGCGAGCGAAAATTGCTTTCTGCAGCCAAGCACTCACGCCCCAACCGAAAAGCAATATACCCCGTTTTACGGCAGATGTACAGTCCCTGAGCCCTCGGGGGCGGCGGATCTGCGGTGGCTTTAAGCCCCCCGCTGCCCTACAACCGCTTCGCCGCGAGCCGTCGCCACGCCGGTTTTTGCTTGTCCGCCAGCCTCCGCTGTGGCCGCGACTGGTTTTCCAACGGGGCTGCGACTTATCATGGAACCAGCGAACCGGCGGCAGCAGAATTGCCACGGTTTCGCTGCGACACCTCGGGATCGTATCCTCTGTCGATCGCATCCCGATCTGCGCACCCACCCTTTGGCCCCTCCCATTTTTCAGCTTCCCAACCGGTAGACAGCCTGGATGAAAATTGCGATCAAAATGATGTTGGTCTCGCTGTCGGTGATCGCCGCGGTGACCTGGATCCTGTCGTGGTTTTTGCTGCAGCAACAGGAAGACGTCTTCTTGGCGCGAGCCGAAGAGGTCGCCGGACGCTTTGCGATGGAGACGACTGGCACGCTGGCGGAGCGGCCGGCGTCGGAACGACTGAAGATCTGCAACGAATTGACTCGTATTCCCCCCGTCGCGTTCGAGTACCACGCTCGCTGGGTGTGGTTCGATGAGCAGTCCAGCAGCGGAGGGCCGCGGGTTGCTGTCGAGGTGCAATCGCTGCGTCGTCAGGAACTGCAAAGCGTTCCGATCCGTGGCCCCAACGGCCAACTGCATCTGTTCAGCTACATTCCCGTCGAAACCGATCAACAGCGTCCGGGCGGTTTGGAGTTTGTCCAGACGATGGACCAATTGACCCAAGCTCGCCACGATTCGATGCGGGCGATCTGGACGTTGGCCGCGGCCGTGATGATCTCATCGACGCTGGCCGTCGGGTTGGCGAGTATCTATTTCCTGGCCAGTCCGCTGCAGCGGTTGACCAACAAGGTGGCTCGGATTGCCGACGGCGATCTCTCCGCACCGTTGCAAGGACATGCCCGCGACGAACTGGGTGAACTTGCCGACGGGATCAACGCGATGTGCGAACGGTTGTCGGAAACGCAAGCTGCCGTCGACGCGGAAACGGCGGCCAAGGTCTCCGCGATCGAGCAGCTGCGACACGAGGATCGGTTGCGAACCGTCGGCCGCTTGGCTTCCGGGATCGCTCACGAATTGGGGACGCCGTTGAACGTGATCCAGGGCCGGGCTCAATTGATTAAGGGATCCAACGGCGATCCGCAGCGGATCGAGACGAGCGCCGATGAGATCATCAAAGAGAGCAAGCGGATGACGACGATCATTCGCCAGTTGCTCGATTTCGCGCGGCGCGACACACCGCGGCGCGTCGTCTGTTCGCTCAACCAAATCGCCGAGCAAACGATCGTGCTGCTGCAGACGCTCGCCGAGCGTCGCGGGGTTACGCTACGCTACGATCACAGCGACGATGTCGCGGGCGATGTCGATGCGAATCAGATCCAGCAAGTATTGACGAATCTGATCGTCAACGCGATCGATGCCTGCGACGATGGTGGGAATGTGATGGTGCAAGTCTCGCGTTGCGAAGAGACCGCCGTGATCGAAGTCATCGACGATGGGCAAGGGATCGACAACGAAGATATCCAGCAGGTGTTTGAGCCGTTTTATACGACCAAACAAGTTGGCGAGGGGACCGGGCTGGGGCTGTCGATCGTCAGCCGGATCGTGCAGGAGCACGGCGGGCAAATCGATGTCCAAAGCGAACCGGGCGTGCAGACCAAGTTTCGTATCACGCTGCCGATCGTCTCGACCGACGCCGCCGAATAGCCGCCAGCGGATCGAATTTCCATTACGCGTGTTTCATAAAAATCCAGCAACCTTCCATGACCGACAACCCTGCTAACAAGCCGCTGCCACGCGTGCTGGTCGTCGACGATCAGCAAAGTATGTGCGAACTGACCAAAGCCGCGATCGAGCCGTTGGGCTTTGATGTCGAATGGTTTACCGATCCGTTGGAGGCGTTTGCTGCGTTTGAGCGGAGCGAGTTCGACGTCGTGCTGACCGACATGCAGATGAAGGGGCTCAACGGGATCGACCTCTGCCAACGCATCGTCTCCAACCGCGCCGACGTTCCGGTAGTCGTGATGACAGCCTTTGGCAGCATGGAGACGGCGATCAGCGCGATCCGCGCCGGGGCTTACGATTTCGTGACCAAACCGTTGGACTTCGAGATGTTGGCGCTGACGCTGGGCCGTGCGGTCGAGCGTCGCGACATGCAACAACAGATCCGTCTGCTCAGCCAACAGGTGGCCGCGGCGCGACGCGGCAGCTTGGATCAGATCTTGGGCGAGAGCCCCGTGATGCTTCGCTTGGCCGACCAAGTCCGGCAGATCGCCGATTCCGAAGCGTCGGTGTTGATCACCGGCGAGAGTGGATCGGGCAAGGAGATGGCAGCTCAAGCGATCCATCGTTTGAGTCGTCGATCGCAACACGCCTTTGTCCCGCTGAACTGCGCCGCGCTTCCCGAATCGCTGTTGGAGAGCGAGCTGTTTGGGCATGTGAAAGGAGCGTTTACCGATGCGTCGACCGATCGCCAAGGGCTGTTTTTTCAAGCCGATGGCGGCACGATTTTCTTGGACGAATTGGGTGAGATGCCGCTGTCGATGCAGGCCAAGTTACTGCGTGCGCTCGAACAAGGAGCGGCGCGGCCGGTCGGCGGCAGCACCGAACGGGCGTTTGATGTCCGCTTGTTGACCGCCACCAACCGCGATTTGGAAGCAATGGTCGAAGCGGGCACCTTCCGGGAGGATCTGTTCTATCGGATCAACGTGATCCAGATCGAGATGCCGCCGCTGCGCAGTCGCGGAACCGACGTGCTGATTCTGGCTCAACACTTCATCGATCAATTTGCCCAGCAGGCGAACCGACCGATCGGCGGCCTGTCCGAAGCCGCGGCGCAAAAGCTTGTCGATTACAACTGGCCCGGCAACGTCCGCGAACTGCGAAACGTGATCCAACGCGCCGTCGCGCTGACCCGTTACGATCGCATCGCGCCGGAAGACCTTCCCGAAAAGATCCGCAGCCACCGCGGCAAACAAGTTTTGATCGGGGGCGAAGATCCCGCCGAACTGTTGCCGATGGAAGCTGTCGAAGCGCGTTACATCCAGCACGTGTTGGAAGCTGTCGACGGCAACAAGACGACCGCCGCGAAGATCCTCGGCTTCGATCGCAAAACGCTCTATCGCAAGCTCCGCGAAACGCCTTAGCCGCTCGCCAGTTCTCTCGCTGCAAGCATCTCTGGCGCGCCACCTTCTTCGCGCGTCGCACTCTCGCTGCACCGCCAGCTGAATCACCAACCTCCAGGGCTTCAAAGCGGTTGGGGCATTATGCCCCGGCGCTGCATCTTGCCCCGGGGCATCGGGGGGCTATCGCGGTCGCTATCGGTTGCCGCTGGAAACTGCTGCTTTTCTTTTGACCCTGCAAAATGCAGGGTTTTCTTGATGTTTGAGGCTGGTCGCCGGGGGGCAACAGGGGCCGCTGCGGAGGATTGGCACGATCTCTGCTTTAACCTCCTCGCAACAGCTCGCATCACTCAGGGAGTGGTGATTTCGGGCTGCCCCACGGCGACGTGGATTCATCGTTTGTCATAACCACTTTCGGGTGGGTTGAAATTGGAGCACAGAGTATGAGCATTACGAAATTCAGAAAGCACAAAGCGCCGTGGATCACCGGTTTCGCGATCGCGGCGATGATCGGTTCGACAGCGGCGGTTCACCTACAAGCCGAATCGAATCCGCCGCGGGTGACCGCAGCGGTTGCCAACGCAAACTCGTTGAGCGAAGCGTTTCGCGAAACCGCTCGGGTCGTGGCACCGTCGGTCGTCACGATCACGTCGGAGACCGAAGTCGCCAGCCCGGCACCGCGGCAAGGCCAACCGATGAACGACGAGATGATGAAGCGGTTCTTCGGCGAAGGGTCTCCTTTCGGTGAGATGTTCCGCGGTCAACCGCAGATGCAGCCGTTCCACAAGCCGTCGGCTGAATCGAACACTCGCACCGGGATCGGATCGGGAGTGATCATCGACGCTTCGGGGTTGATCCTGACGAACAACCACGTCGTCGCGGATGCTACCAACGTGATGGTGAAATTGGCCGATGGACGCGAGTTCCAAGCTTCGGAAGTCAAAACCGATCCGAAGACCGACCTGGCTGTCTTGAAGATCGATGGAGCCAGCGATTTGGTTGCCGCTCGACTTGGAAATAGCGATCGGATCGAGATCGGCGACTGGGTGTTGGCCTTGGGACAACCCTTCGGTCTCGAAGGAACGGTCACCGCTGGGATCATCAGCGCCAAGAGTCGTGGGATTGGAATCACGGCGCGGGAGAACTTCCTGCAAACCGATGCGGCGATCAACCCTGGAAACAGTGGTGGTCCGTTGGTGAACCTGGCGGGTGAAGTGATCGGTATCAACACCGCGATCTCGTCGCGCAGCGGCGGCAACAACGGTGTCGGATTTGCAATTCCGATCGACGAAGCCAAGTGGGTTAGCGATCAATTGATCAAAGACGGTGTCGTGCGTCGAGCGATGTTGGGCGTTGGAATCCAGAAGGTCAGTCACGAACTGGCTTCTTCGTTCGGCGTCGAATCGAATCACGGCGTGTTGGTTACCGAAGTTGTGAAAGGTTCGCCAGCCGAGAAGGCGGGCCTGAAGTCGGGCGATGTGATCCTGTCGTTCAGTGGACGCGAGGTTCACGATCCACGCGGTTTGCAGAACGTCGTTGAACAGTGTGCTGTCGGTTCGAAGCAGAAGGTCGAGATCATGCGTGACGGCAGCAAGATGACAATCGAAGCTGTCTGCGAAGTTCAGCCCGAAGCGGGATTGTCTAACAAAGCCAGCGAATCCGCTGCTTCGAAGATCGAATCGCTCGGGATGGAGGTCGGTAATTTGACCGAAGACCTGGCGCGGAAACTTGGTGTCAAGGAAGTTGCGGGGGTGGTTATCACCAACGTGGAACCTGGCAGCGTTGCCGACCGTGCGGGATTAAAAGCTGGGAACGTGATCACTCAAGTCGAACGTAAATCGGTCGACTCGGTCGATCAGTTCCAAGCGATGACCAAGGATCACGATCTGTCCGATGCCCTGCTGTTGCTGGTCAAGACGGATCAAGGTTCGCGGTACGTGATTCTGAAGTCGGGAAAATAAAACCGGCAGCTGACAAAGCGCTCCGCTAAGGAGCGCTTGCCGGATCGAAGTCGCAACGGATCGGGTTGCTCCAACCCGCCGTTGCGACTTACGCGATAAGAACTCATCAATTCGTTCAACGCTTGAACGCCCACATATACTGGAGAAGAACTTCCATGGTCCGCTTCGCTACAAAATCGCAATCCAATCGCTGGTTCAGTCAATCCGGCTCGCACAACTCCACGCAATCAAACAACGACAACGAAGGCCTGGAAGAATATTTTGCGGACATCTCCAAGACGCGGCTGCTGACGACTGCCGAAGAGATCGAAGCGACGCAGCGGATCAAAAAGGCGGGGATCGTTTATCGCCACTGCTTGCTGATGCATCCCGAGATCCTGCCACAGATTATCGATTCGTTGGCCACTGTCGACGCCCGCGACGTGCGGATCGACACGGTGGTCGAGGTCGCCCCGAACGATCTGCCGAGGATTCAGTTTTTACGCAAAGCGATCCCGCATGTGATCGAATCGCTGCAACGGATCGACGACGAAAACCGCCGCGATCGCAAGCAGATCGGGATGCGTCGCTGCTCGCAAGTCAAGCGCCAAGCGGCATTGGGCCGAATGCGTCGCCGACGCCACTCGGTTCGTAATCTGGTCAACGAACTACCGATCCGCGTCGCGGTCCTGGAGTCGTTGTTCGACGCTTCGGACGACCGCGTCGCTGCCGGCCAACTGGCTCGCGTCACCCGCCGAGCCGCCGCGTTGCGAGTGCACCTGACGTCGCTGAAGCAAGGATTTATCAGTCACCACCTGCGGTTGGTGATCCCGATCGCCAAACAGTATCGCGGCCGCGGGCTCGGTTTTCTCGACCTGGTTCAGGAGGGGAACGCCGTGCTGATGAAAGCGATCGAAAAATTTGATCCCGACCGCGGGTTCCGTTTCAGCACCTACGCGACCTGGTGGATTCGCCAAGCGATCAGCCGCGCCGTGGCCGTGCAAGGACGTTTGGTACGCGTTCCGCAAGCCGCGTTTTCGGGAGTTAAGCAGGTTCGTCAGACTCAGGAGAGCTTTTATCTACGCCATCGCCGCGATCCCGATCCTCAAGAAATCGCTCGCGACACGGGGATGTCGTTCGAATCGACCAAACGAGCGTTGGGAGCACTTCGCGAGGTCGTGTCGATCCACGACCGGACCGATGACGACCAGATGACTCTCGCCGAAACGCTGCCCGAGGTTTCGGAAACGTCCGACCCGGCGTTCCTCGAGGAACAGCAGAACCTGCGGCCGATGGTGCTGGGGATGCTGAGTCGCTTGGATCCGCGGGAGCGGCGGATCGTCGAGTTGCGGTTTGGAATTAAAGATGGCAAGCCGAGAACGTTGACCCAAGTCAGTTCGGCGATGTCGTTGTCGCGGGAACGGATTCGTCAGATCCAAACCCAAGCGATGTCGAAGCTGGAGGACATGTCCGAAGGGATGGACGACTTCTGATTCGATTCGATCGCGATGAAGGCCAGCCAAACGCGGCGGATTGGATGCCGCGTCGCTGGCCAAACCGTTAACCTCCCCGCGACGCGTGGGCTCTCGTCGGGCGGCTTGCATCGCAAGTCAAACGACGCGGGCCTCGCGTCGCGGTCCTTTTGGCTTAATGAGCCCGGCAAATTCGCTAGCTCATTGAGCCGACTTGCTGGTCTCGTGCAGCAGCACACCCTGTTCATCGCGCCAGCGGAAGTGCAGCGTTGCCGGTTGCGAATCGTCGGCGGCTGGAGTCAGATGGATTTCCAAAAAGCCGCCCGAACGCGGATCTTGCAGGTAGGGTTGTTTGATCAAACCTTCGGGATCGGTGGAAGCTGGATCGCCTGCTTTCCGACCGAGCCTGGAATTGGCGTCGACCAATGCACCACAGGAAAACTCTTCGAATCCCGAGGGATCGATCGCGTGGTATTGCCAATGGCGGTCGCCGCAGACGACAAAGAAGTTGCCTTGGTCGAGCTGCTTCGTTTTCAGCCAGGCAAAAAATTGGTCCCGTTCGGTCCGGAACCCGCCGATGTTGGCGTGGTTGTCGGTCTTGCGTTTGTCATCGGGGCCAACCATCGGCGTCGGCGAGATCAGCAACTTAAACGTCGCGTCGCTCGCTTCGAGAGTCTTCATCAACCACGCTTTCTGCTCGGCACCCCAGATCGTTTTGTCGGGGCCATCCTCGATTTTGTTATCGCTGCGATACATCCGGTTTTCGGTCATCCAGATCTGCAGGTCCTTGCCGATCCGAAACGTGCGGTACGTTTTTGCATCGGCATCGTCGGCTTGAGCGACCGGCAATTGCTCCAACATCAAGCGGCGGCCGAGGACGGGCGAGGGGCTGTAGTTGCCGGAGTTATCGCAATCGTCGCGGCGATAATCGTGATCGTCGATCATCCAATAGGTCGGCACCGCGGCAAACAGATCGCGGAACCGCGGTTGGACAAACTGCTCGTGCCATTTCTGGCGAAGCTCTTCAACGCTCTTCGCCCGCGGTTTATTGGGCGTGTCGTAATAGACGTTGTCGCCGGTGCCGACAAAAAAGTCGGGCTGCAGTTTTAGGATCGATGCCAGCGCGGGGTATCCCAGATGCTTGTCGACTCCTTCATAAGGTGCCGGCAGGTTGGTGTTGTTCTGCACCTTGTGCTGTTTCAAATCGATCCGTTGATCGCCATGGAACTTGGCGTAATTCATCCCCGTGACGACGACAAAACGCACCTCCGCGGGAGCTTCGGTCGCCGGCAGGGTCTTGAAACGAGCGACCGGTCCGGGTTGCGTGATCCCGGCGCTCGATGTGAGTTCGGTTTCGCAGCGGTAGCGAGTCGCGGGATCGAGCGATCGGAAGCTCGCTCGGGCAATAAAGTCTCGCTGCTGGCTGGCCTTTAAAATTTGTTTGCCAACAACCTGGGCACTCCCCTCCTTAAACAATTGAAAGGCAACCGTGCCTGCCAATCCTGGCAAATCGCGATCGACAAGGGTGTCGGTCGAGGTCAGTCGCACTTGGACGTTCGCCGACGCGCTGGTCAATTCGCCGACCATGATTCCCATCCCGGCCTTGGGGACCGCTTTCGGATTCGGCGGTTGAGCCGAGACCGCGACTGCGGAAGCTAACAGGACGATGAACGGAAACGACAGGCGGTTCGGGGTGGTAAGCGATAGCAAGTTAGAACCTCTTCGGATGCCATGCGGAGGAAGGTCACGGGGAAGTGAAACCATTCTAGCAAGTGATGCGACTGAAGCGGAGATCGCTCCAGAGAAAACCAATGCTTGCAGGCCATCGATCGGTTCAATTGAAAACGCGGCGATATCGAGGTGGGACGCCGTCGCTTTTGTCTGGGGTTGGTATATCAGTTGGCGAAGCTCAAGAAGGCGAGCACGCACAACTGAACCAACGCGACACCGCTGGCGGCGAGGTTGGCCAAGTGATGTTTCCAGTGGCTGATCATGAACAGCGATCCGATCGCCAGTACCGTGCCGCCGCACTTCAGGCCGATGAACCGCGCCAAGTGTTCGACGCCCATGCCTTGGATCGAATCGAGATTCAAGATCCCGCGAGCGACGGGGTTCTGTTCCAGGTAAGCCAACGAATCGGCATATTTAATTGTCAAGTAAATGTCGTAGGCCGACACGAGTCCGATCCAGATGGCCAACAGTGCGAGAATAGTTGGCGAGGTTTCGATTGCACGTGCCCAATTTTTTGGCACTTGGAAGAAGCTGTATTGTTCCCAATCCGCTTGCAGTTGGCCTGTTGCGTTACTCATCGGTCGATTTTCCCATGCAAATTTGAACGTGTGGCTTTCGGAGGGTGGTGACTTCCCACACCCCCTGTTCCATTCCGCTCTCAGACAATGCAATTGCCGTGCCGAGAACATCGGGCTCTACGGAGGATATCGCCCTTAAAGTTCAAAATGCATGATGAAAATAGCGTTAAGGTATTTAGTCCGCCGTTGTGCGAAGGGGCCTGGCGGCTACCCCAATCGGTTCAGCGGGATCGGATCACCCCGCTGCGGACCTCCCAACGCTACAATCCTTCCCCCACGACCATGCTGACCGCGGCGACGATCATCGTGATAGCATTCAAGCTAAAGTGCACAATTAGCGACGGCCAAATGCTATGAGTTTGTCGGTAGAGGTATCCGAGCCCTAGGGCGAGGAAGAAGAGGGTCACCGGAGCGGGCCCATGCCCTAGGTGGGCGAGCGCGAAAAATAGACTGCTGACCAAGATCGGCCAGTAGGGAACTCGGCGAGAATCCTCCGCTGCCGTCGTATCGGCGGCAGCTAGGACTGTTGAGGGAATCGCAGCCTCGGATTGCTGCCACTGCGGAGTCCCCTGCTCTGCCGCCGCGGACTGCGGCAGCTGGGAGTCGGTCGGTTGAGGGCCGCCCATCGCTTTGCTTTCCAGCCAGCCTTGCAGCACGACGCGAAACAGGAACTCTTCGGTTAGCGGAGCGACGATGACCGCCACGACGGCCATCGGCAACAGATAGATCGGATCGCCCGATTTCTGCAGCAGTTCCAAAACAGGGTGTTCATATTCGACCCACCAAGCGGTGAGGATCGCTTGCAGCAGATAGATTGGCGGCAGCAACGCGATGACTCCCAACAGCCCCGTCGCCATGTGCGACCAGCGGAGCGCAAAGCCTAGGTCGATCGAACTGGATCGATAGAGGGCAACCAACCAGACTATTAATAGTCCACACGCAACGATTCTCGAACCGCCTTCGATGCTCAACAGCGTCGACATATCCGACAGCGAGATCGGCGTCTGTTGGGGATCTTTGGGGAGTTCGAGCCAGCCGGCTCGCTGGGCGACAAAACTGGCCGCGTTCGCTAACAGGACCACCAACCCCAGGGCGACGATCACGCCATCGACGCCCCAGCCGACGGGAGTCCGGTATTCCAGCGGCAGGATGTCGCCGCCCTGCCAGACTCGTCGCAGTGCGATCGACCAAGCGATCAAACTGGCAGCGATCATCGCCAACACAAACAGGCCAAAGACAGCCGAGAAGATTTCCAGAGGGCTCATCAATAAAGTGCTACAGGTGGGAGTGAGTCGGCTGAGTGGTGTTCTCTGTAAAACTAATTCAAAGTCGCAGCGAAAAACAGGCTACCGCAAGCCCTCGCGTTTGGGCCGCAAGCTGTAGACCACGATCCCCGAAGCCACCACCGCGAGGCTCAACAGCAGGCTGGTCGGACTCTGTTGATAACGATACAGGCAACCGATGACCGCGATTCCCAGCGTCACCGTTCCGAAACTGGCGGGCAACAGCGGCCATAGGATCACTGGCCGTTTCCCCGGCACGCCGCGGAATCTGGGCAGCAACAGGCACAGCACCGTTGCCGCGGCGCTGACCGAGAGCAGAAAGCTTGTGTAGTCCAGCAGATCTTGGATCGAAGCCACGCAGACCAACAGCGTCGCCAATGCGGCTTGCACGAGGATCGCAGTCCGCGGCACGCCATCGCCCGGGATTAACCAGCTTGGCAACATCCCATCTTCCGCCATCTTCACATAGACGCGTGGGCCGGCTTGCAGCATTGCCGAAACGCTAGTCGCCAACGACAGCGCGACCAGCAATTGCACTGCCAATCCAAGCGATTCGCCCCCGAGGTGATCGGCTACGACGGCAGCGATATCGCCGCGACCGACGATCGCATCCGTTGCTGTCGCAAATAAGAAGATCGCGTTGATTAACAAGTAGAGGAGCGACACGCCGAGCGTGGCAAACAACATCGATCGGCGAACCGTTCTGCGTCCCAACTTGGCTTCGCCGGCGACGTAAATCGATGCGTTGAAGCCGGCAAAGCTGAACGAGATCCACATCAATTGGTTCGCGTAGGTAGAAATGCCCGGCCCCGGTGCTGCCGCCGATGCCGACGCCGCGAACTGCGCTGGCCAATCGATCGATGCGACGCCGATGGCGATGAACAGGCTGATCGCCACCAACTTGATGCCAACCAAGATGTTCTGGCCGATCGCGCCGGTGCCGGTTCGAAACAGATGCAGCAGAGCTGCACAGGCGATCAAAGCGACGGCGACGAGCATCTTCTCTTCGTCCGAATCGATCTTCAACTGAGCTGGCAGGTAGTTCACAAACGTGGTGGCGGCGAAGGCGATCGCGCCGGTAAATCCCGCGAGCAGCGAGATCCATCCGGCCATGAACCCGGCCAACGGATGAACGGCTCGCGAGAGGAACAGATATTCCCCGCCGCTGCGGACCAATTGCCGCGATAGCCCGCCGTAACAGATCGCTCCTGCGATGGCGATGATCGCCGCGATCGCCCACATCGCCAACACGCGGATCGGCGAACCCAAGGCCTGCAGCGAATATCCGCTGGTCGTGTATACGCCGGCGCCGATCATATTGGCGACTACCAAACAAACCAGCGACGTCATACCAATCGTTCGTTTGGGTTTTGTCGTGCTATTCAATCGATCGCCCAAAAGAGACTGCAAACCCGCAGTTTTAGGTTCGCCGGTGGGGCCCGTCCAGACCACGACGGGCAACAACGCGTCCGAGTGCGGGAAGATCCGTCGATCGACTACGTCGCCAGCTGAAAAGAGGTTAGTATAGATAGCTGGCGCCGGATGTCGCACCGCAATGGCCAAAGGAACGTGCTTGTGTTACCCAAAGAAGAACTCGTCGAACAGGCTTACTTTTTCCGTATCCTCAGTGAACGGATGGGGGAACGCTTGGCGATGCAAGACCTGCTCAAACAGGTCAAATTCGAATTGCTGACGAGCACCAAGCTGCCGATGGCTGTCGATTTCCTGCTGACCGAACTGCTGCACGGCGGAGCGATGGGGCCGGCGATGCGTCGGATGCAACACTACTTCACATCGTTCCAGACCTATCTGGTCGAGGAAGCTGAATTCGAACGCGGCCGATTTGGAATGCAGACCGCTGTCAAAGTGTTGCAGTTCGATGCCGAATATCGCAGCGGCCAGCCGAGTCGGCAGGGTTGCTTTCTGTACCAATTCGAAGCCCTTTGCCGGAACCGTCTGCGATACGATCAAGGGCTCAAGGCGATGAGCGAGGATCCGATCTACGACGCCGACTGGAAGCAGTGGCTGTTGGAGGTTCGCCATCAAATTGGCTTGGTCGACCTGGCCGATATGATCTTTCTTCGCAGCGAGGAATATGTCCAACGCAAGCGTGCGATCGAAGGCCCTGAATTCGAACCGAAGCTGCCGCCGCTGTTCGGTCAGCACGAGGGGCGGATGGCGATGGCCAATCATCGTAAAGATCCGCTGTTTCTGTTCGCCGCGATGCAGCGTCATCTCGGCTATCCCGCCGTCCCACGCTTGGCACCGCCCGACCCGACGGCGGAGATCGTTCCTCAGTTGCAGCGACGGATGGAGCGATTGGAAACGCGAATGAAGATCATGGAGGAAGAGCAGCGGCACGGGCTCGATATCACCAAGTTTTACGTCGACCCGCACAAACCGCCATCCGATCACGATTCGGACATCGACGATTGAAGCACTGCGGCGATGCGTCCCGTCTCGCAAATCGAGCCGCGTTCCGATTGATCCTTCCTACTGATACCGAACATCGAAATGAGTATCTTCGCCGACCCCACCGCTCCCCGATCGATAGTTCGTCGCGACTTCTTGCGTCAGTTGTCCGCTGCGGGAACCGCGGCGTTGGCGGCCGGTGCGCCGCGGGCTCTGGCGTCCGAAGCGGGCGGCGCGGTAGAGCATCCTCGCCCGACGGCAGACGCTTGTATTCTGTTGTGGATGGGGGGCGGCATGGCGGCGCCAGACACCTTCGATCCCAAACGCTACCTGCCGTACAAACCGGGGCTGAAGGTGGCCGACATGTTGAGCACCTTTCCGGCGATCGATACCGCTGTCGATTCGATCAAGATCTGCGAGGGGCTGGAGAACATCGCCGGCGTGCTGGACCAAGGGACCCTGATTCGATCGCACGTGCAACCCGATCTCGGCAGCATCTTGCACTCTCGCCATCAATACCATTGGCATACCGGCTACGTTCCGCCGCAAACCGTCGCGGCACCGCACATCGGTGCCTGGATGTCGCGGGTGCTGGGACCGCGGAATGACGTCATGCCGGCATTCATTAATATCGGTCAACGGCTGGAGGGAGTCGGGGAGAGCGAAGAGCTGAAGGCGTTCACGACGGCTGGTTTTTTTGGCAGCGAATTTGGCCCGATGAATCTTCCTTATCCCGACCAAGCTGCGGTCTCGGTGCGGCCGCCAAAAGGGATGCAGGCCCAGCGGTTTGCCGATCGCAACCGATTGTTCCGGCGACTTGTCGACGCCAGCCCCAACCGGGATTTCATGAGCGATTACCAGCAGGAATCGATGTTGCGATCGATGGATTCCGCCTATCGATTGTTGAGCAGCCGCGATCGCCAAGCGTTCGACATCACGCGAGAACCGAAGGAGAGCTTCGATCGGTACAACACCGGTCGCTTCGGGCAGGGATGTCTGTTGGCCCGGCGGTTGGTCGAATCGGGAGCTCGGTTTGTCGAAGTCACCACCGAATACGTTCCCTTCCTGCACTGGGACACGCACAACGATGGCCATGTCACACTGCAGCGGATGCATCGCGAGATCGATCGCCCGGTGGCTCAATTGATCACCGATCTGCAACAGCGCGGGCTGTTGGACCGAACGCTTGTGATCTTGGCTTCGGAATTCAGCCGGGATGCTTTGATGGAGGGCCAGCCGGGATCCAATGCCAACGATCAAGCGACCGCCAAAGTCGATGTGTTAAGCGAGTTGAAACACTATGGGTTGCACCGACACTTCACCGGCGGATCGAGCGTCTTGATGTTTGGTGGCGGTATGAAACAGGGCTTCCTGTATGGTGCCACCGCGCCGGAGCGACCGCTGATGGCGATCGAAAATCCCGTATCGATTGAAGATCTGCACGCGACGATCATGACCGCGATGGGGATCAGCCCGCAGACCGGTTTCGATATCGAAGGCCGCCCGTTTTATGTCACCGAAGATGGCAAGGGGCGTGCGGTCCAGGATCTGTTTGCTTGATCGATCGACCGGCGCCAGCTCGCTCGCCCGGATCTACCATCCCATCCGGCGGTAGAAATCTCTCAGCACCCATGCCGGCCCGATCAGTAGAAACTGAAGGTCTTGAAAAAAAGCCGGCTTCTTGCCTTCGATTTGGTGGCCGATGAATTGGCCGATCCAAGCGATCACAAACAGCGCCAGCGATGGGATCCAAAGAGGCGTGGCGAGCGTTTGGCGGTAGGCGATAAAGCCGCAGGCAAGCAGCGCGAAAGCGATCGCCATCCCGATCGCAAGGCGTAGCGACATGCGAATGTAGAAAGCAAAAGCGGCGAGCATCGCGACGATGCTCCAGTTGATCGTGATCCAGGATTGCCGCGGGGCGGGCAGCTCCCACAGCAACCCCAAGAACGCGGCGGCGATCACAGGGACGCAGATCCAATGGATCCGTTTGTTGACCGGGTTGCGGTGACTCAGCTCGTATTCCGCAAACCATTCGTCAGCCGATTTTCCCGCCATCGATTTTTCTCCCAACGACGCGTCATCGCGTGAACCTATTATATGTCAGCCGGCGTGGGGCCGAGGACGTTGGCGACACGTATCCCAGGGCAATTCAGCGTTTCAAACTGAAGCGTCACGCGAAACGGTAACCCGACTCGGGAGCGAGGAATTTGAATGGTGCCTTCTTACGCGTCGGGGTGCCTGTATCGCCAAAGCTCAAACCAGGGCTATTCAGTGTTTCAATTTGAGGTATCAGCCGCCACGCGTTAGCGTCCGGTTTACCTGGAGAACCGGACGCTAACGCGTGGCGGCTAATTTGCCTAAGCACAAACACTGATCAGCCCTGAAGCTCAAACCGTGATTTGCTCAGGCCCGGATCTCGGTGGACGTAAGTTCTCCGGCGGCCATGTCGGTTGGCGCGTCTGGTCGCCTGACCGATACGGGGGCGAAAACTCCCGGTCGGCAGAAGGGACGTTTCCTGCTGTCTGGAGGCCTGATTTTCAATTATCATGGGCGGAAGAAAAATGGCGCCGTTGCGTCTTTCCCGCCTCACGCTAATTAACACGCTCCACAGGATCCCACCATGAGTGCATCGTTTTCCTTTTCTCGTCGCGATCTTTTGCGGACCGCAGCTCCCGTTGCGACCGCTGCAATGTTCGCCCCTTCGGCTTTTGCTTGGCAGAGCAAATCGAAGATCCTCAACACCTTGAAGATCGGGATGGTCAAGATCGATGGGGCGTCGTTGGAAGAGCGTTTCCGCGTCGTCAAAGAAGTTGGATTCGACGGCATCGAGATGAACTCTCCCGGAATGGATGTCGCCGAAACCAAAGCCGCGATCAAAGCGACCGGTCTGGTTGTCGACGGCACCGTTTGCGCTGGTCATTGGGGAATTCGGCACACGAGCCCCGATGCAGCGACCCGCGCCAAGGCGCTCGAAAATTTGAAGATCGCACTTCGCGACACCAAAGCTGTCGGCGGCGACACGGTGCTGTTGGTTGTCGGTAAAGGCGAGGATGGCCCCGAGCAAGAGATCTGGGAGCGCTCGGTCGAGAACATCTCCAAAGCCGTTCCGTTGGCAGAAGAATTGAACATGAAGATCGCTATCGAAAACGTCTGGAATCAATTCCTGTACGATCACGAAGGCGATTCGAATCAATCGGCAGATAAGTTCGTGAAGTATGTCGATGAGTTCAACTCACCCGCCGTTGGCATGCAGTTCGACATCGGCAACCACTGGAAATACGGTAACACCGGCGATTGGATCCGCACGCTTGGCAAGCGGATCGTCAAGCTCGACTCCAAGGGGTTCTCGCGAGCCAACAACCGCTTCACCAAGATCGGCGAAGGCGACATCGATTGGAAAGACGTCCGCGCCGCGCTGACCGAGATCGGTTTCGAGGGTTGGTGTGCAGCCGAAGTTGGCGGTGGTGGAAAAGAGCGTTTGGCCGAGGTGCTGGCCAACATGAAACGAACGCTCGGTTAATCCGCAGCGCCCAAGTACACTCTTGCGGTCGAGGTCGCTATCGCGCCTCGGCCGCTTGCTTGCTTCGTAGAGGCTTGTCGATCGGGTTACCGATTCGACCAATCGATTCCCGACATTTGAGCAAGCGCTGCGATCAACGCTTGGGTGCCATCGCGGCCATGTCCTTGAGCCTTCAGCGCTTCGTACAATTGTTTGCCCAAGGCGAGGCCAGGCATCGAGAGTCCCATCCGATGCGATTCGTCCAACACGATCCCCATGTCTTTGATGAAGTGTTCGACGAAAAATCCGGGGTCGTAATCGTTGTCGATGATCTTCGGCCCAAGGTTGGTCAGCGACCAACTGCCCGCGGCTCCCGACCCTACCGATTTCAGCACGGTAGGCAGATCCAGCCCAGCCTTGTAGCCATACAGCAGGGCTTCGCAGACGCCGATCATACCGGTCGCGATCAACGTCTGGTTGACCATCTTGGTGTGTTGCCCCGAACCGGCTGGCCCTTGGTAGACGATGGTCTTTCCCATCGCGTCCCAGCAGGGTTGCAGCGCGTCGACGACTGGTTTGTCGCCACCGATCATGATCGATAGTCGCGCCTCGCGGGCTCCGATATCGCCACCGCTGACCGGCGCATCGACACTCTGCACGCCGCGCTCCTTCGCCGCCTGGTAGATCTCCACCGCTAGCGATGGTTGGCTGGTCGTCATGTCGATCAAGACGCTTCCAGCAGCCGCATTGGCCAAGGTCCCCTCGGGGCCAAAGGTGACCTGCCGCAGGTCGTCGGGAAAGCCGACGATCGTAAAGATGAGATCGCTCCGTTGGGCAACCTCTTTCGGGCTGCTGACCAAACTGGCTCCCTTGGCGACTAAGGAGCCCGCTTTTTCGGGCGAGCGATTGTAGATGGTCATCGGAAATCCAGCATCGATCAGATGGCCGCACATGCTGCGCCCCATCACTCCGGTTCCAATCCAGCCAATTCGCGTCTTGTTCGCTTCGATCGTGAGCATAAGTCGAGACTTCTTTAATTTGGTGGTGGTTTTTGTTTGTGTTAGGGGCGGTCGGCAACAACCGCTGTCGTCGCATCAAATCGAACCGTCAGTCCGGCTTGCGTGCAGATCGATTCGATGATCGCTGTCGCCAACTGGTCTTCGACCTTCAGGCCGACCGGCCTCTTCAGGTTCTCGGAACTGGCGGCGGAGGTATCCAACGTGAAACCGCTGGCGTTGCAAACGGCTTGCAAAATGGAGGCTGCTGGTTTCATGCCGGGGATTCGCAGCGTAAACCGCCGCATTCCCGGGGCGACGTCTGCCAAGCCGCCATTTTGTTTTGGTTTGGCGGCGGATCGATCGCTGCGAATCCGATGGTGAACCGCCGAGTTGCCGGTGACCCGAATCAACGCTCCCTTTTTTTCCAGCTTGACGTCGGGATCGATCTTTCTGAGTTCGCGAGCCATGCCCGCGGCGACTTTTGTGGAGGGATACTCTAACGCGACGCCGGCGCTCTTTTCAATCCGATCGAATCCAAACGTCGCCTGTTGCGGTTCGTAGTTTGGTGCCAAGTCAAACCCTGCGGCCAAGAGGACGAGTGCGTCGGCAGCATCGACGCCCTGCAACTTGCAGCGATCCCAGAGGTCGTGAGGTAGCGATTCGCCGGCGACGGAAACCTGCCACGCTGCGGCTATCTGTTGCGCGATTTCGGCGGGCGTGCTCAAGCGATCCCACGCGAGGTCTTGGGATTCCAACAGCCGCGTCGCCGCCGAGATCGGAAGCTGTTTCATTTCGGATCGGAGCTTCAGGATCCGCGTCGCCGTATCGATTGCCACGCCTTGCGGAGCGAGGATGACGACGGGGGAGGCGTACCCGACTTCCAGCTGCGATTTCGCGGCGATCGCTTCGAGCGTCTGCTGCAGCGATCCGGCAGCTGCCGACAGCGAAACCGGCGTCGAGGGATCGACGCGGCGATCGATCCAGACATTGATACCGTGAGCGTCGCCGATCCGCTGGGCCACCACGCGCAGCGGCAATTCGGTCCCGACCACGCGGCAGACCGAACGCAACTGGTCGTCAAACGAATCCGCCGCGCAGACCGCCGGCAAAATCGCGGCGGAGAACCAGGCGATCGAAAGCAGGACAGAACGTAGGTTCACCATCATCATGACCAGCGGGCAAAGTGGGCTCGACCTGCCGAACGCTTGGGCGGACACCATCGCCATCACTGCACGTGAAGGAAGCGAATCGCAGGGGATACCAGCTATCTTAAACTCCGCCGCGCTCGCGGTGGAGGGCGAGCATCCTTATATATGACGAACGACAGTAACCACGCCGCTTCATCCGGCCGACCAAGGGCGTTTGGCAAGTCACTTCACCCGCTCGGCGGCAGCCGGGAGGGTCGGAAAACGAGCGTTTAGCAAGTTTTTCGGGGATGGCTTACAGCGATGATCAATCGGCGTGGAATTACCTCTCGTACGTCCCTCCCCGAACCTCGCTTTGCTGGTTCGACCCTCCCTTGCAAACTGCGTTTGCGGGAGGGTGAAGCGAACACTTCACCCGCCCGGCGAAGCCGAGGGAGGGTCGGAAAACGAGCGTTTAGCAAGTTTTTCGGGGATGGCTTACAGCGATGATCAATCGGCGTGGAATTACCTCTCGTACGTCCCTCCCCGAACCTCGCTTCGCTGGTTCGACCCTCCCTTGCAAACTGCGTTTGCGGGCGGGTGAAGCGATCACTTCACCCGCCCGGCGAAGCCGAGGGAGGGTCGGAAAACGAGCGTTTAGCAAGTTTTTCGGGGATGGCTTACAGCGATGATCAATCGGCGTGGAATTACCTCTCGTACGTCCCTCCCCGAACTTCGCTTCGCTAGTTCGACCCTCCCTTGCAAACTGCGTTTGCGGGAGGGTGAAGCGAACACTTGACCCGCCCGGCGAAGCCGAGGGAGGGTCGGAAAACGAGCGTTTAGCAAGTTTTCCGGGGAGGGATGTCCGCGAGTCAAAACGCCCGGACAACGCGGTGCCGGAAAAACACCTCCCCGCTCGTTCGACCCTCCCCTTTAAGCTTCGCTTGGCGGAGGGTGAATTGTCGCGAAGCTGGTGCCGAGCGGGCTTGCGCGAGCGACGGAAATCGGCGCGATCGAGTCGTCACGGCGCATCGGGCGGTTCGTCGGTTTCAACGGCTGACGGATCGGGGATCGATCGCGTATACTTGCCGCGATGAACAGCGACGCAATCTGGCAAAACGAATATCCTTTTACTTCGCGATGGCACGAAGCCGACGGGCATCGTTACCATTTCATCAGCGAAGGGGCTGGCGATCAAACGATCCTAGCGGTTCACGGCAATCCGACGTGGAGCTTTTATTGGCGAAACGTCGTCCAGCGTTTCTCCGATTCGCGGCGCGTTGTGGCTGTCGACCACATCGGTTGCGGGATGAGCGACAAGCCGCAGGAATACGATTATTGCCTGGAAACCCATGCGGCGAACCTGGGCAGCTTGATCGAAGCAGAGGACCTGCGGCAGATCACGCTGCTGGCTCACGATTGGGGCGGTGCGATTGGCCTGTTGGCACTGACTAAGCACGTCGACCGATTCGAGCGGATCGTGTTGCTGAACACCGGCGCATTTCCTCCACCTTACGTCCCTTGGCGGATCGGAGTGCTGCGGTGCCCCGTGCTGGGGCCTTTGGCAATCCGTGGACTCAACGCTTTTGCGGGCCCCGCGGTGACGATGGCGATGTCGCGTCGATCGCTCAGCCCCGAGGCGCGAGCTGGTTTACTGGCCCCTTACAAAAATTGGGCCGATCGGGTGGCGATTGATCGCTTTGTGCAAGACATTCCAATGTCGCCGTCGCATCGCACCTGGCAACCGCTGGAACGTTTAGAGGCCGCGCTGCCGAGCCTCTCGCATCTCCCCACGATGTTAATTTGGGGGATGAAGGACTGGTGCTTCCGCCCCGAATGTATGGACCGAATTAAAAAGTCGATGCCACACGCCCAGACCGTCCCGATCGCGGATGCGGGGCACTATGTGATGGAGGATGCGACGGAAGAGGTGCTCGATTCGATCGGCAGTTTTTTCCAGTCGACCGACGCCCCGTCAGCGACTTCGGCAACGAGCCACCCGTCGACCTAGGATGCCGGCCGATGCGTCATCTCGAATCATCGATTTGAGCTGCGGGCCGCGTCGGACCCGCGTTTCACTACGCTGCCGGTTGGGGTATAATCGGCCGCTCTGGGCATGACAGGTTCACCTTTTACCACCGGTAGATAAGCGCCAGGTGATGCTCGCGTTAGGCTTTGCTGGGGGCCCAGCAGAATGCCTCGATTGACTGCAACCGAGGCGAATCTGTTATTTCCAGCGAAGTGCAATAAACCTTCAGCGGCCGCGGATGTTTCGGCAGACCCGGATGGCTGCCGAACGACGAACCATCGCCACCTTTTCCCACCGGACGCTCGTTGAAGAATCACGAAACAATAACCAGCCGCGAAGGGCTCGATGATTTTTGCCAACGGCTCGCCAAAGAGCCGTTGCTGGCTTTCGATACCGAATTCGTTTCGGAGGATCGCTACCGCCCCGAGCTCTGTTTGTTGCAGGTGGCCGCTGGCGATCTGTTGGCAATCATCGATCCGATCGCGATCGGGACCACTCAGCCCTTTTGGGATCTGATCTCCACTCCTGGCCGAACGGTGATCGTTCATGCGGGACGCGAAGAGATGAGATTTTGCTGGCGTTTTGCCGGCAAGCCGATCGCGGGTTGCTTCGACGTTCAAATGGCTGCCGGATTCGTCGGGATCGAATACCCGGCGTCGCTGGGAACGTTGGTCAAGACGATCTGCGGCAAGACGTTAGGCAAAGGGGAGACGCGGACCGATTGGCGTCGCCGCCCGTTGTCCGATGGCCAGATCGAATACGCGCTTCAGGATGTGATCGATCTCGCCACGCTGCATTCGACGATCGGCAAGATGGTCGACGATCTCGAGCGACGGACTTGGTTGGACGAAGAGATCGCGACGCTGCAAGCGACGATCGCCAACAATGAAGAGAGCGAAAACTGGCACCGCGTTTCGGGCAGCAGCAGCCTGCCGCCGCGTCAGATGGCGATCATCCGCGAACTGTGGCGATGGCGTGAAGCTCGGGCTCAGAAGATCGATCAACCGGCACGCCGCGTTTTGCGCGACGATCTAATCGTCGAACTGGCTCGCCGCGGCAGCCCCGATCCCAAGCGAATCAACAGCATCCGCGGGATGGAGCGTCGAAACTTGCAGCCGCATCACGAAGCGATAGCGCAAGCGATCGGCGTCGCGTTGGATCTGGACGACAGCGAATTGCCGGTCAAGCCGCGTGGCGAACGCCGCGCCAAGGTCCCGATGCTCAGCCAGTTTCTGTCGACTGCGATCGCCTGTGTCTCGCGAACTCACAAGATGGCTCCGGCGATCGTTGGCAACGCCGACGACGTCCGCGAACTGTTGACCTACGAGATGAGCGGCAATAAGAACGCTCCTAAACCGGCGCTGTTACGCGGCTGGCGAGGCGATGTTGTCGGCAAGGCGTTTCGCGACGTGTTGGATGGCAAGCTGGCGATCCGCGTCGCAAACCGGCAGGCGGAACAGCCGCTGGAATTCATCGAAGTCCAGCCCTAGCGGCAGTGACCTGCGGCGCAGCGTCAGTGCAATCAGGCTGCAGCAAAAAGCGACAGCCAAGGAGGCCGGGGCTTTGGTTGGCCGATCAAGCCATCGCGACGTCGGCTGCTTTAAAAACGGTTTTTGCGCGGCGGTAACCGAGTCGCTCGTACAGTCGTAGCGCGGCGGTGTTGTCGGTGGTGACTTCCAGATGCATCCGCGTGAGCCCAATCTTTTGGAAGCCCTGCGTGGCGAGGTTCAGCAGGATCGTCCCCAGTCCCAGACCGCGGTGTGGTTTTGCGATCCCCAAATTCTGTAGGGCTCCCCAGCCTTCGGACTGGATCCCCTGCACCGTTCCGACCGGTTGCGGCTTCCGCGAATCGGGTTCGCGAAACCTCAGTAGCCAGGTCGCTTCGGGGACAAAATTCGATCGGCCGGCGATCTCTTGCATCAACCGCAGGCAGCCATCGCGCTGTCCCAGGCAGGGGAAGACGTTGGCGTCGAGTTCCCACTGGAAGGCTTCGTGTTTCGCCAAGCCGTGCTGGCGGACCAGATCCTCCGACCAGGGAAGGACTTCGTAACCTTCGGGCAAGCGATATTCCGATGGGACAAACCGTTCCAGGTCCAGTTCCATGCGATATCGTTTGAAGTAGGTGATGCCCATCGGTCGCGGTCTCCCGTCGTGGCGGAATCGTAAATTACCGGTCTCCAATTTTACCCCATTTTTGCTGGCTGCCCATCGATAAATCACCGCGGGGAAATTTCGTTTTGATTTTGGGGAGGTGCTAGGAAATTTGAAGCGGTTGCGTCGGTCGACGGGCGGCGCCGCGGCGGGCTAGGCCGGCGCTTGATTGCTCCGGGTTGCATCGCCGGAATGCTTCGGCGACACTTGGAACGCATCCTCCTTCCGCATTTTCCTCTATCGCTTTCCCCCACCCACGACAGGAATTGCAGCCGTGCCATTTGATCTCACCGGTTCGACAACTTTGATCACCGGCGGCACCCAAGGTGTCGGTGCAGCGATCGCGATCGCGATCTCCGGGGCTGGCGGCAACGTGGTATTGCACGGACTGCACGACGACGATGCAGCTCAGCAAACGTTGGCTGCTTGCCGCGATCAGGGCGTGACTGCCGATCTGGTTCTCGGCGACCTCGCCGGCCCGAACGAGGCTTGCATCGAATCGCTGTTCACCGCCGCCACAACCGCTCATCCGCAGATCAACATGTTGGTCAACAACGCCGGGACTTACATCGATCTGCCGTTTTTGGAGATGGATTTCCAGCGGTACCAAAAGACGATGCAGTTGAACGTCGCGGCTGGATTCTTCTTAACCCAGGCCTTCGCGCGGCGATGGGTGGAACAGAAAACACGCGGCCGCGTGCTGTTCACTGGATCGATCAACGGCCAGTTGGCGGAACCCGATCACGTCGCTTACGACAGCAGCAAAGGAGCCGTCTTGGCGATGGTGAAGTCGATGTGCGTGGCGTTGGCTCCGCATGGGATTCGGGTCAACGGCATGGCTCCCGGGCTCGTTAAAACTCCTTTGACCGGCGTCTTGGAAACCGACAGCGACCTCGATGCCTGGATGCGTTTGCACACGCCGAACGGCCAGGTCCCGCAGGCTTCGGCGTGCGGTGGCGCAGCGGTCTTCTTGTTGAGCGACGAAGCGGAGCACGTCCACGGACAGATGCTGTTGGTCGATGGCGGGATGAGTGTCTGGCAACAACCCGATCTACCGTCGCAGCTGCGAGGCAAGCTGTCCTAAGCGTCGCTGCCGGGCGGTTCCGCTCAGTTCATCGCGGTTTAGATTGCTGGCGTGGCGGAGGGATTTTCTGCCAGCTGTGGCCCGGCGATCGCAGGGAAGATCGTCAGGTCGTGTCCCGCCGATGTCAGCGGGCGGCTGTTGGGGTAGAGTCGCTTGATGTAGTGCCGCCGCGAGCTGCTGAGCAGATGCCGCTGCCAGCCCCAACGATCCAACAATCGTTCGGAGATCCGGGCGTTGCTGGCTTCGCAAACGATCGCGTCGCTGCGTTTCAGGTCGGCGATCGCATCGAGTGCCTGCGCGGCGGCTCGCGCCGTCGCAAAGCTGGTTCCCGAGGAGGAGACGACGTATTTGAGGACCAGGAAATTTGGCTGCCGCCACAGTTGATCGTAATACAGTCGGCAGACGTCTTGTTGCGGTTCGGTCGCCCGGCGGCGAGTGTCTTGCCAGACGCGCAGCCGGGTGATCAACGACGGCCACGGACGCAAGCGAATCGAACTCAGGCGGCCGTCGCGAGCTTCGATCACGCCGTGATAACGACGGCGCACTGTCGCCGCATCGCGATCTAAATCCTGGACAGTCTCAAACAGCGGCATCACATCGTTCTCGCTAGAAGTTCCTCGGCAATCCCCCGGCTCCACTGATCGGCGTCGTTCCGCATCGATAGCGTTCGATGCAAACCGGCGCCGCTGGGCGCGGAGTTCTCGGCTTTAAAACATACGCCAGCGCAGCGCGCAGTGACGCCCCGAGGCATCGATTTGAGGCTGACGATCGGGCAGAGGCAAACGGTCGTGTCGATTGCAGCGATCGAGACCGTGCGGAAATTATTGTTGATCCGCAGCGCGAGCGTAGAACTCTACGATCGTCGACGTCTCGCCATCGTCGACCGAATCGCGACGCAGTTCCAGTTCGATCCCTTGGGCATGGATACCGGCGACCGAGACGGTTGCTTCGCTTCCCGCAACCGCTTCAGCTTCGGCGGTGGGAGCGGGCAGCAGCGGCGGTACAAAACCGGCGAACAGGCTGGCAACTCGCTGGCCCGGTTCGTAGCGAACTCGCAACAAACCATGCACTTCGTCGACACCATCGCGGACTCGGCGTTGGATTTGTTGGTCGACATCGTCTTCCAGCGGCGGAGCGTATTCGTCGGCAGCTTCGACCTCGGCAGCGGGCCCGCTAGCGGACAACCCAACGCGTTGTTGGACCGACGCAAGCAGGTCGGGGAAGGCCGATGCAAAGGGCCAATAGATCGCAAGGCAGGCGATTTCGCTGGTCGCCAACAGTAACCAGATGAAAAACGCGGCGATTCCGCTGGGGTGAAGTCCGGTCAGCCAGAGCGTCAGGATCACGGCGGCGGGAGTAAACACGAAGGGAAGCCAACGCGGTTGCGGCGACGCGGCGCCGCGAGAATTGCTGGTCGATCGGATCACCAGCCAACGCGCGGCGTTGGTGATCGCGATCAACAGCATCGCGACCAGCACGATCTGCCAACTGGGAACGTCGACCGATTCGCGTGCTAGGCCGCGGATAAACAAGATCACCGCCACGCCGTTCCAACCCGCCAGCCAGATTGGCCAGCGGGATTCAAGCAGCGTGTTGGCGAGCCGTTGCGGGTCGGTAAGTTTTTTAGACGGCAACGGAAGTGTTCTTGCAAACGGTAGCAAATTCTTCAGCGCGGTCGGTCTTTTCCCACGTGAAACCATCGCCGCTGCGACCGAAGTGGCCGCCTGCTGCGGTCGGACGGAAGATCGGACGACGGAGGTCCAAGTAATCGATGATGCCACCGGGGGTCAGTGGGAAGAACTCGCGGATCGCAGCGCAGATTTGATCGTCCGACAGCGTTCCGGTTCCCTGCGTGTCGACGTGAACGCTGACAGGTTCGGTGACACCGATCGCGTACGCCAATTGGACTTCGCAGCGTTCGGCAACGCCCGAAGCAACGATCGTCTTGGCGATGTGGCGAGCCATGTAGGCAGCGCTGCGATCGACCTTGGTCGCATCTTTACCGCTGAATGCACCGCCACCGTGACGGCCCCAGCCGCCGTAGGTGTCGACGATGATCTTGCGGCCGGTCAGGCCACAGTCGCCGTGAGGTCCGCCGACGACAAACTTGCCGGTCGGGTTGATGTGGTACTTGATGTCGCCCTTGTCCAGTTCGGCTGGCAGGCACGGAGCGATCACCTTCTCGGTAACCTCTTTGACGATCGTCGCGTGATCGACATCGGGGCTGTGTTGCGTCGAAACGACAACGGTATCGATACGGACTGGCTTGTTGCCTTCGTATTCGACGGTGACTTGAGCTTTGTTGTCGGGACGAATCCATCCGATCTCGCCACTCTGGCGGACTTCGGTGATCCGGTTGATGATGCGGTGCGACAGTGCGATCGGCAGCGGCATCAATTCGGGAGTGTCTTTGCAAGCGTAGCCGAACATCAGGCCTTGGTCGCCGGCACCGATCTCTTTTCCGCTGTCGGAGTTTTCGTCGACGCCTTGAGCGATGTCGGGGCTTTGCGCGTCCAGCGAGACCAACACGGCGCAGGTGCTGCCGTTGATGCCCATCTGGTCGTCGGTGTAACCAACTTCGTTGATCACTTGACGCACGACTTCGGAAAATTTGACGTTTGCTTTCGACGAGATCTCACCGGCGATGCAAGCCATTCCGGTGGTGACCATGGTTTCGCAAGCAACGCGGCTGTGGGGGTCTTGTTCCAGCAGCGCGTCGAGGATTCCGTCGGAGATCTGGTCCGCCAGTTTGTCGGGATGCCCCATGCTGACCGATTCACTGGTAAATAAGTATTTGCCACTAGACACGAACGAGACTCCTGAGATTGAGTTGCAAAACATTGAGTGGCTGCAATTCTAGCCAACCTCTGCGAGTTTGTGGAGCCGCGGAAAGATAGGATTTTCCGTGGCCGACGCTTTGCAGTTCCGCGGCGATCGCAATCGGCGAGCAGCGGGGCAGGCCGGCCAGCTGGCGGGAGCCGGAAAGAGGAAATGCTAGCGAAATGTTGATCTTCCCTAAATCTGTCATCTCGATAGAATCCTGCGTCGAAAGCGGATCGTGGCGATAGGATATCAGACCCACCGATTCCGCCCCCGTTACATTTGCATAGGTCAATGGAGAGGCAGCGATGCGGAACATCTTTATCTTGGGAATTCTTGTGGTCGGCGCGTTTATGGCCGGCTGGTTCACGATCGATCGCGACGGTGAACAGACGACGATCAAAATCAATCGCACCGAGATCCGTGAAGACGCCAAGCAGGCAATCGATCGGGGAAAAGAGTATCTAGAGCGTCAAAACTTGGGCGCTCCCCACGAAGAGGGACAGGTCAACGCTCTCTACAACACCGTCGAACAGGCAGCGTCGAAGCTGCGTTACGTTCAACAGGGGGGCGAATACGGGGCTCCCGCCGGTTACCAGCCGCCTGCTTATCAGCCAGCCGGTGCGCCGAACCAGCTGCAATATTCCTATCCCACCGCGAATCAGCCCCAGCCGGCGGGGAACCCCAGCGGATTCACGCCCGCTCGATATTAGCGATTCGGCCGGCAACCAGCCGAGGCTGCCGGTTGCGGGGACCATTCCGATCACCTGCCCTACAATCGATGCAGGCATTTTGATATTCTGTGGCCACACGGGGTGTTCCCCTGCGTGGTTGTAAACGGCCTGCTTCCCCCCGCCGGCGCATTGGGGAAGCGGTGTCACGATTCAACCGAGCGGGGGCGAACTGCCCTTCCCCGTTTCGTCTGTTCCGCGCCAACGGCTACCGTTTTGATTCTGATCCTGAAAAGCGACGCAACCGAACCGCAGATCCAACATGTCATCGAACGTGTCGAATCGCTAGGTTTTGGTGCGCACCTGAGTCGTGGAACGTTCCGTACGATCATCGGCCTAATCGGCGATGAACAGCGTCTGCAGGCTGAACCGCTGAGTGCGATTCCGGGAGTCGCTGAGGTTTTGCCGGTGATGCCCGCCTACAAGCTGGCTTCGCTCGACGCCCATCCGCTCCCCAGCGTGATCGATGTCGGTGGAGTCCCGGTTGGCGGGGGACAGCTTGCCATGATCGCCGGCCCTTGTGCCGTCGAGGAGCCCGATCGGATGCTGCGGATCGCCAAGGCGGTCAAAGCGGCTGGAGCCAATATTTTCCGCGGCGGCGCCTACAAACCACGCACCAGTCCCTACAGCTTCCAAGGTCTGGGAGAAGAGGGACTGAAGATTCTCCGCGACGTCGGCGATGAATGTGGGATGCCGATCGTGACCGAGGTGACCGATCCGCGGAACGTCGAAACCGTTGCCAAATACGCCGATCTGCTGCAGATCGGGGCTCGCAACATGCAGAACTTTGTCCTGCTGACCGAAGCGGGCCAGTCGAGCAAGCCGGTGCTGCTGAAGCGCGGGATGAGCGCGACGATCGTCGATTGGTTGATGAGTGCCGAATATGTGCTGGCACAAGGCAATCCGAACGTGATCCTTTGCGAACGCGGAATCAAAAGCTTCGACCCTTCGACGCGGAACCTGTTCGATGTCGCTGCGGTCCCCGTCGTCAAAGGCTTGAGCCATCTGCCGGTGATCGTCGACCCGAGCCATGCGACCGGCAAACCTGCGTTGATTCCGCCCTGTGCGTTGGCGGGAGTTGCTGCGGGTGCCGATGGGGTTCATATCGAAGTCCACGATCAACCGGAAGTCGCCAAGAGCGATGGACCGCAAGCGTTGCTGCCCGATCAATATGGCGAGGTGGCCCAGCAGATCGCCAAACTGGCGGCGCTGCTTGGCAAAACCATCGCCCCGCTGCCGGCTGGCAAATCCGCTAGCTAACGCGTCGGCGGGTGCGTGACTCAGCCAATTCGTGAGCCGCCGGCTAACAAAACACTGCTTAAAACGAATAACAAAACCTACTCGATACACAAACAACCGACAGAGAGATTGCGATGCGAAAGCCATTCATTTGTGGTAACTGGAAGATGAACACTCGCGGCGAGTGTGGCGTGGCGTTGGCGAAAGCTGTCGCCGCAGGGATTCCCGCCGGCAGCGAAGTGGAAGTCGGCGTTTGCCCTCCCGCCTGTTACCTCGGTGGCGTCGGCGCCGCGATCGCTGGATCGGCTGTCGGACTGGGCGCTCAAAACATGTTGGCTGAAGCCGACGGTGCGTTCACCGGTGAGATCAACCCCGCGATGTTGAACGACCTCGGGTGCCGCTACGTGATCCTCGGACACAGCGAACGCCGCCAGTTCTTCGGCGAAACCAACGAAGGCGTTTCCAAGAAGACCGGCGCCGCATTGGCTGCCGGTTTGGTGCCGATCGTTTGCGTTGGCGAAACGCTGGAACAACGCGAAGGGAATCAAACCGAAGCGGTTGTCGCCGAACAGATCGCCGGCTCGCTGGCTGGTATCTCGGCGGAACAACTGCCGACCGTCGTGATCGCATACGAGCCCGTTTGGGCGATCGGAACCGGTAAAGTCGCATCGCCCGAACAAGCCGAAGCCGTTCACGCTCACATCCGCAAGCTGTTGAGCGACAAGTTTGGTAGCGAAGCGGCTGAAAAAGTCCGCATCCAGTACGGCGGCAGCGTCAAGCCAGGCAATGCGGCGGAACTGTTGGGCCAGCCCAACATCGACGGAGCGTTGGTCGGCGGTGCGAGCCTGAAAGCGGAAGATTTTCTGGGTATTATCGCAGCAGCCTAAGGCGACAGAATCGATTGCTAGCAGGTTCTCGCAGCGAAAGGCTGCGAGATTGCCGCGATCGACGTCAATTCAATAGTGACGGCAAGCGTCAACCATTTCAAAAAACGGATTACTTACGATGACGGCATTGGTATTTGCAAGCATGGCGGGCGTTTTCTTTGGCTTGACGCTCTCGACTCTCTCCCTGTTCCTGATCCTGTTGGTCCTGGTTCAACGAGGCAAAGGGGGCGGTTTGACAGGAGCGTTGGGTGGACCCGGTGGCCAAAGTGCCTTCGGTACCAAAGCGGGCGACCTGTTTACCAAGATCACCTCGGTCGTCGCCTTGGTCTGGATCTTCTTGTGTGGTGCAAGCGTCTACGTCATGGGCAACGCCCTGCCACCTGTCGACAATGCCGTTGTCGTCGAATCGCCTTCTCTGGAAGGTCTCGATGCCGCCGGCGAAATGGTCGATGAATCGGCTGCTGTCGCTCTGCCTGGCGACGATGAAGAAGTTGTCTCGGAAGAACTCGTCGACCAGTCCGACGTCGCTGTTCCTGGCGATAGCGAAGAATCAGCGATGACCGAACAGCCAGCGGCCGAAGCGGCGAAGACTGAAGAACCTGCAGCCGAGGCTCCAAAGGCTGAAGAGCCAGCAGCGGAAGCTCCAAAAACCGAAGAGCCGAAGGCGGAAGCTCCTAAGACGGAAGAAGCCGCAGCCGAAGCAGCGAAGGCCGAAGAGCCAGCACCAGAAGCTCCTAAGGCTGAAGAGCCCAAGGCGGATGCTCCCGAGAGCGAAAAAGCTGGCGAGTAGTGCCGGTTTGGTCTCGAATGCCATTTGACGCGTCGGATTGTTCCGAAGGCTGCAGAAGTCTTCGGAACGTCTCTGACGCGTCGCCGCGGTGCGACGCGTTTTCCATCGCGCCCCGTCTCATTTAAAAGAAAATGTTCTGCCCCGTGGCAGCATTAAACTTCGGGGCGGCTCACATCCGCAACCGTCGATCGGTTGGCGGACGCCGGCGACTGGTTACGGTTTCCGGCGGTGCGACGAGCTAAAATCTTCAGGGCTGGCCCTCTGCCGAGCAAATGAGTCGGCGGCACCGCAATCGGTGGTCGGGCTCATGGGCTCCGTCTTTCGGCACCGTCTTGCGACACGAACGCGGGCCCACTTTTCGTCTCCACTCACAACAAAGCTGTCTACCAATGCTTCAAAGTATGACCGGCCAGGGGCAAGCTCAATCGACGGGCGACCTTGGAACCGTAAGCGTCGAGATTCGCACGGTGAACAACCGCGGCTTGAAGCTGTCTGCTCGGTTGGGAGACCAGTTGAATCGGCTCGAACCGCAGGTTGATGCCGTCGTACGCCAGCATTTGACGCGTGGATCCGTCAATCTAAACGCTCGCTGGCAGCGTGCTAGCGCCGCGTCGGCGTATCGGATCAACGAAGCGGCGCTGACCGAATATCACCGCAGCCTGTCGCAACTGCAAGCGAAGCTCGACGACACCGCGCCGATCGATTTGGCTCAACTGGCCGCCCTGCCTGGCGTGATCCAAGAGGCCGACGATCAGACGATCGACCCCAAGGAACTGTGGGCGCTGCTGCAACCGGTGCTGGTGGCGGCGTTGGAGAATCTGAACCAGATGCGAGCGGCCGAAGGGGCATCGATGCTGACCAGCTTGCAGACCGATCTCGCCCTGATCGCCGAGCATCTCGAAGCGATCTGCAAGTTGGCGCCGCGTGTCGTCGACGGCTATCGCGAGCGGCTGGAGTCGCGGATCGGCGACTTGCTGCGGGAGCGTGGGCTGGAGGTCGCCACCATCGATCTGCTAAAAGAACTGCAGGTATTCGCCGATCGGACCGACATCAGCGAAGAGATCACGCGTTTGCAGAGCCATCTGCAGATGTTCGACGAAACGGTCGCCAGCGAACAGGCCAGCGGGCGACGACTCG
The DNA here is from genome assembly GCF_007751715.1 of Rosistilla oblonga. Classification (NCBI taxonomy): domain Bacteria; kingdom Pseudomonadati; phylum Planctomycetota; class Planctomycetia; order Pirellulales; family Pirellulaceae; genus Rosistilla; species Rosistilla oblonga. The sequence goes on from NZ_CP036292.1 coordinate 2,845,416, forward strand.
ATTTTGTGATCCAGGAGATGTTTCGCGAAACGAATACGATCGGATCGAAGGCCAACGATGCCGAGATCGCGATGCACGTCGTCGATATGAAATGTGCTATCGAGCGGATGCGGGAACTGATTCAGAATATTGAGTGAGTTCCGGCGGAAACGCCAGCGAAACAATAATTATGATAGGGGCAAAGGCCAGCGAGGCAGCGGCATGAAAACGAATACCGAGGGACGTTTAGTCATCATTTCCGGTCCCAGCGGCGCCGGGAAATCTACCGTCGTGCAGTCGTTGATCCGGGAATGCCCACTGCCGTTGGTGCTGAGCGTCTCGGCGACCACGCGGCCTCCTCGCCCCAACGAACGCGACGGGCGGGAGTATTATTTCCTCTCGAACCAGCAGTTCGAAGACCTTCGCAAAGACGGGCAGTTCCTGGAGTGCGAAGAGGTGTTTGGGCGTGGTCATTGGTATGGGACGCTCCGTCCCCAAGTGACCACTGGCTTAAAACAGGGTCAATGGGTTATCTTAGAGATCGATGTTCACGGTGCGATGCGCGTGCTGGAGGACAAAGAACTGCAACCGATCACAATCTTTTTGCATCCCGGCGGGATCGAGGAATTGGAAAATCGGCTGCGGGCTCGGGGCACCGAAACGGAAGAGGCGATCACGCGTCGCTTGGAAGTCTCCGTGGGCGAACTGGCTCTGATGCACCGCTACCGCCACGAAGTGATCAATGACACGGTTGACCGTGCGACGTCTGAAATCTGTGAAATACTGAAATCCTACCAGGAGCGGAACGCATGCTCGAAGAGCTGAAAGAGGAAGAGATCGTCAACAAGGTTGGCGGTCGATTCAAGCTGTCTACATTGATTCAGAAGCGATTGGTGCAATTGAACCAAGGCAGTCGCGCGCTGGTAAATGTCGGCACCCACGATCGGATGCAAATCGTTTTGCAAGAGATCGTTCAAGACAAGATCTACTTGAACACGTCCAACGAAGTTCAAACCGTCGACGACATGAACATTATTCCCGAAGGTCCCGATTTGGACGTCAGCGACCTGTAGTCGTCGCCCGGGAAGACCGCGGTGCGGCATCTCAGCCGCCGCCGCAAATCGATGCATTCCGAAAAGGGATCGCCAAGGAACACCTGGCGGTCCCTTTTCTTTTGGTTGACGAGTCGAAGCCCGTCGCCCATACCAGCACGAAGCGCAAGCGAGTGAACGAAGATCCCCCGCGATTCAAGTCAGCGGGCATAAAAACACTCGCTTTCGCGTCGTGCTGGTATTTCGATCCCAACTCCCGCGATCGCGAACGATTATCGAACGGGTTCGAAGATCACCGCTCGAGATCGGTTTGCCGATCGATACGTCGGCTGGCCGGTGGTCTGACGTTGCATCCTGGCGCTGTCCAACAGGTGCGTGTCGGGAGGAACCAACAGGTCGTCCTCGTTCCCCGGGAAAGGGGCTTTCTTTGCCGGCGGCTGTGGCGTTGGAGCGGTTTGTTGTGGCGGAGTCGCCGCTGCGGGAGGCTCGGTGCTGGTCCGTGGTTGGAAGGCGGGCACCTGAGGAGTTTTCGCCTTGGGCGGTTGAACCTCTCGCGGAATGTCCGATGGCGACTGCGGTTCGTTTCGCTGTTGGCTGGGCAGCTTCGGAATCGGCAGCGAGTCCTCGCTGTCGCGCTTGGGAGCGGAAAATAGCGGCGATTCGGCCGGTCGCAGCTCTTCGACTTCCGGAAGTTCTTCGATCTCGAGCGGCGGAGTTTCCACGGTCTCGGGGACGTACAACTGGACGTCTTTCTTGGGGGCGAACTTCCGTTCGGGTTTCGCCTGCGGCTGGTTGTATTCGCTCGGAATACCGATCTCCGCCGGCGAAACGTAATTGGGTTCGGGCGCCGCGAGCATCTGCTCGGTCTGCTGTCCGTGATTCCCCTGATACGCTGGCAGCGATTGCGTCGTTCCGTCGTACGAATAAGTTGTCGGCGTGCCGTGATGGCCCGCCGTTCCGTAGTGCATCGTGCCGCCGGACCGCCCGCAATTGCAAACGCCATTGCAGTTGGGGCAGGCATGGTATCCGGGCCCGTGACCGACGCCATACGTTCGCCCGACCGCGTGCCAAGCTTTGACCAGCGGGTTTTTGCTAGGCCGTTCGTTTGCGTGCAGTTCGATCGCGAGGCCGTGGATCGCTAAACATGCGATCGAGGCGTAAGTCAATGTAGCTCTCATTACCCGGTCCTTCAGGCGCTGATAATACGGATGTTAATGACTGTCATCGGCATCGTTACCCATCAAACCGAAAGCTGCTGGTCAAACGCGAGCAGGATTATTGGCCAGCTGGACTAAGCTGGGCAGACCTCAACGATTGCGAAGCGTTTACGCCGGCTTGGTCGCTATCAGCAGTCCGCAGTGGACGCCAGTCGTCGCGATCGTTTCGCTGCACTTCAGTCCCGCCGCTTCCATCCAGCCACGGTATTCGCCGCCGCTGTACGCTCGCCCTTCGGTCAGCGAAAAGAGCGATGCCGAATAAAGAGCGATCGGTAACGGCCCGTCGAGGGCATCGTTCAGAAAGACATCGTGGATCATCAACCGCCCGCCCGGTGCGAGCGCCGCGGCGCAGCGACCGATCAGGTTTTGGCACTCCGGCAGATCCCAGTCGTGCAAGATGTTTGATAGCAGGATCGCGTCGACGTCCGCCGGCAGCGGATCGGCGAACATGTCTCCGCCAACGAATTTGCAGCGATCCAACACGCCGTATCGCTGCCCCACCTCCTCGGCCACGTGGAGCACTTCGGGACGATCCAACAGAATCGCCTGCAGCGCCGGATGTTTCTGCAGCAGCGCGTAGGAATAGATGCCCGTTCCGCCGCCGATATCCAACAACTGCCGGGCGCCGGTCAGGTCGGCGACCTCTGCAAGTGCGGGAGCCACGTTTTTTGCCCGCCCCGAAAGAGCCAGCGTGAAGTGTCGCGCTGTATCGGCAGCTTCCATCGCCGATGCGATTCCGTCGCGGTAGATAAACGCTGCCCCGTCGCCATCGCTTGCATCGGCGCCGATCGGCCGATTCGATTTCAGCAGCGAGACCATCTGCAGAACCGATGGAGTTTGAGCGGCTAGCCCCAGGTAGTCGCCGCAATCGAAATCGGATCCCGGCACCAAGTGCTCTCGCGCCAGCGGCGTCAATTCCAGTCGTCCTTCGCGAAGTTCCAACAACTTCATCGCGCGCAGCGCGGTCACCAGCACGTTGGCAGGCCGGGCGGCCAAGCCGAGCCGCTGGGCGAGTTCATCGAACGAACAAGGCTGCCGATCGAGACTCCCAAAGAGATCGAAGTGAGCGACCGCAGCGGTCAACAGATCGGAGCCTTGATTGCCGCGAAAGTGTTCGAAGATCGGTGTCGGATCGGTTTCCGGAAAGCGGAGTGCGTTGTGCGTCACGGAGTTTATTCCTATACAAAGATGACGATTTCGGGGAGAGGATCCGCTGCGACTTGCCAACGGCTAGCATCAGCAGGGGCGAGCTATTTTTAGTCGACTGTCCAAGCCAGGGCAATTCGATCGGCGAGCGGGTGGACGGCGCGACTTTTCGTGGGCTAACGCTGCATCGCCGATTTGCCTAGACTCGAAGGTAACAGCTCAGCGTTCATCGAAAACTCTCGGGCGATAAGTTCTAACGCGACGAAGGACCGGGGCTGCCCGCCGCTGGAACGTTCGGCGGCAAACGGATCATTGGAAAGGTAATTAGACGTGCAACTTCAAATCGACGACCACTTCATCCACGCATTGCCTTCCGATCCCGATCGTTCCAATCAGCGACGGCAGGTCCGCGGCGCAGCCTATTCGTTTGTCACGCCGCGGGTTCCTTCGCAACCGACGCTGCTGCATGCGGCTGCTGATGTCGCCGCTATGATCGGATTGTCGGAGGAGGATCTGAAGGCGAAACGCTTCACCGACGTCTTCAGCGGAGCCGTCGTTCCCGAGGGAGCCGATCCGTATGCGATGTGTTACGGCGGGCATCAGTTTGGTAATTGGGCCGGTCAGTTGGGCGACGGTCGAGCGATCAATTTGGCTGAAGTCAGCCACGAAGGCGTGCGGCATACGTTGCAGTTGAAGGGAGCTGGTGAAACGCCTTACTCGCGGATGGCCGATGGACTGGCCGTGCTGCGATCGTCGCTGCGAGAGCATCTGTGCAGCGAAGCGATGTTCCATTTGGGCGTCGCCACCACTCGCTCGCTGTCGTTGATCGCAACGGGCGACGCGGTGCTGCGCGATGTGATGTACGACGGCCACCCGGAATATGAGCCCGGCGCGGTCGTCTGTCGCGTCGCACCAAGCTTCATCCGTTTCGGAAGCTTTGAAATCCTGGCGTCGCGCGGCGAGATCGACCTGCTGCGCCAGCTGGCGGATTACACGATCGGGCACTACTTTCCCACGCTCGATGCCGACGCACCGGACTACATCGAATTCTTCCGCGAGGTTTCTCAGCGGACGATGGCGATGATCGTCGATTGGCAGCGAGTTGGGTTTGTCCACGGTGTCATGAACACCGACAACATGTCGATCCATGGCGTGACGATCGATTATGGGCCCTATGGTTGGTTGGAGGGCTACGATCATGGATGGACGCCTAACACAACCGATCGCCAGCACCGCAGGTATCGGTATGGCAACCAGCCTCAAATTGCACTTTGGAATCTTGCTCAACTAGCCAGCGCGATCTCGCCGCTGGTCGATGATGTCCAACCGCTGCGCGATGTGTTGGAAGATTTTCAGCAGGAGTTTCCGAAGCGGTACTTTGAGATGATGGCTGCGAAGATTGGCTTGGATCGCTTCCAAGCGGGAGACGAAGCGTTGTGCAACGATCTCGAGGACGTCTTGCAGTTGACCGAAACCGATATGACGATCTTCTTCCGCCGGCTGGCATCCATCCCCAGCGATCTCGATCTGCAGCGTGGCGTCGAGTTTTTGCAGCCTGTCGCCGATGCGTTTTATGATCCCGCTCAGGTGACCGGCGAGGTGTTGGAGCGTTGGCGCAGCTGGTTCACGTCGTACACCGAGCGATTGCGGCAGAGCGAAGAAACGCAGCCGGATCGGATGGCGCGGATGAACTCGGTGAATCCGAAATATGTGCTCCGCAACTACATGGCACAAATGGCGATTGACAAGGCGACGCAGGGCGATCTGTCGTTGATCGATGAACTGTACGATCTGCTGCGAGATCCCTACGCCGAACAACCCGACCGGGAAACGTGGTTCGCCAAACGCCCGGACTGGGCGCGGGATAAGGTCGGATGTTCGATGTTGTCGTGCAGTTCGTAAACGCCTGCTCGACAAAGATTCAACTTATTGAGACGCTTCGGGGCGTTGCGGCAGCACCCAATCGGGACGCAGGAAGTGGCAGGTGTATCCGTTGGGATTCCGCAACAGATAATCCTGGTGCTCCGGTTCGGCTTCCCAGAAATCGCCCGCCGGTTCCACCTCGGTGACAACTTGGCCGGGCCAGATTCCCGACGCGTCGACGTCGGCGATCGTCTCGATTGCAACCCGTTTTTGATCGTCGTTGGTGTAGTAGATCGCCGAACGGTAGGAGCTGCCGATGTCGTTTCCCTGGCGGTTGGGCGTCGTGGGATCATGGACTTGGAAGAAAAACTCCAACAGCTTGCGGAAGTTCGTTTGGCTGGGATCGAAGATGACTTCGATCGCTTCGGCGTGTTGACCATGATTGCGATAGGTTGCGTTGGGAACATCACCACCGGTGTAACCGACGCGAGTCGCGACGACGCCAGGCTGTTTGCGGAACAAGTCTTCCATTCCCCAGAAGCACCCGCCTGCCAATACTGCTCGCTCATTCATGGTCTTCGTTCCTTGTTGGCTTTGTTTGATCGAGCATCCGACGGTGGCTGAAAACCGCGGGACGCTTGTCCCCATTTCGTCGCCTTCGCAACGTCGAATCCTTCGCTTTTCGGCAGCGCTAACCCGAGATTCGATGGAAGATTGATTTTGACCTTCGGTGCGAAGATCTGCAACGTGGTCGAAGGCATTTGCCTGCGTCGGGCGGTGAACCCTCTGCGGATGCTTCAGGACGTCGAGTGGCACATTATCCGCAGGGATCAGAAGCTGAATTGCATCTGCGTGCGATACAGCCATCCGCGATCGCCGGGATTGACGTCCAGCGCCGACGAATTGATCGGAGCGCCATCGAGCCGGGTGACGTCGGTGACTATTTTGGCTCGATTGCCGCGCAGATACCATGCAAGTCCCGCCCCGACCTCGTCGGTGCTCTGGTCGCTCGCTCCCAGCGTCCCCGAGTCGCCGTCGACTCGAGACCAACGGGTCAGCACTTGCAGCTTTTCTGGGACGACAAAAAATCCCAATTGAAACCAGAACCCATGGTCTAACAGACTTGGGATCCCTGGCCCCTCGAAATCGCTCAGGTTGCGAAAGTAATACTCCATCGTCGACGACCATCCGCGCCACTTGAACGATGCGTCCAGAGCGAACTGGGAAACGTGATAGCTGTCGACGGCTAGCGGCAGAATCGAGGCAAAGGTCTGACCCGAATCGACGACGCGCGGCGTGTTGAATTCGGTCGATCCGTTGCGGCTGATCGTCGTGCCGGCAAAGGCGCATCCGACTCGCATCGCCAGTCGATCGTGCGATTCAAAATCGGCCAATTGAGAATCGCCCCAGTCGCCGATCGGATAGCCCTGCAGCCGAATCGAATAGGCGAAGTTGTCGTCCAGGTTGCCGCTGCTGCCCGTCTCCGCACCGCCGGTCACAAACCCGTTGAAGATCGCGGTTTCCCATTCGATCGGAATCGCGGTGTGCTTCGATTCTCCAAACAGCCCGACGGCGAGGCTGCGGTTGACGTCGAAGTAGGTGCTCGCAACCGACCGATCGCTGAACTCAAACTCTTTGCCCGACAGCCAGCGAGCCATGGTGAAGGGCATCTTGTATTTGCCGGCGCGGAAACCAAACGTCCCCTTCTCGAATCCGAATTGCGAATGCCCGATGTCGTAGCTGAGATAGAAGTCGAGCAGCCGCATGTCGTCGCCGCTGCTGCTGCGACCGTCGAACTGCGTGAAATAAGTCAGGTCGGGGAGGAACGCGTTGCCGGAAAGGATCAACCGCGCTCGCTTCATTTGGAACTGATTCAGGTCGGTATTGGGGAGAGCCACGTCCGACGCGGTATGACGCAATTGCCCCCATCCGTTGACCTTCAACCGGAACGGAAACGCTTCGGCCTCCAGATCGCGTTCGCGTAGGCTGGCGATCACAAATCCATCGTCGTAGCCGACGCGGATGCTGTCCGAAAAGCGACGCAGTTGGGCGGAGGCAGATACGCCGTCGCCGGGCGTCCAGGGCGAATGCGGGTCAGCGATGTCGCAGATCTGATCCGCCGCGGGGGGCGTCCCAGCGGCAGCCGCGTCGTAACTGGCGGGGACGACCGCGTTGCTAGCGATCATCGATTCCTGACCGATCGCGGGAACGCTATCCTGCGAAACAATCAGTGCGACAATCGATGCGATTACGGGAAGAAAACGCACATCCGGATCCAGAGTCAGAAGTGGTCGATACGGGACAATACTATCCATCGGCATCCACCGTTAGATCCCGCACGATTGACACCAGCGTCGGGACTGGTCGGATTGGGTAAACCGTGCGGAGTCGTGCCCTGCCAGCCGGCCTAGACTCCTACAACCGGAAAACTTTGGGGGACCGCTCCATTTTGCGTCGCTTGACTGTCGATCAGATGTTCCGTGTGACTGTTCGATAACGTAGCTCTGGATCGCCGCTGATCTGCTTCGTTCACTTGAAGTCCCGCAATCGAACATGGAGGTTTCGATTATCGAGATTCTCCATATATAAAGTCGGTTGTGCGCAAGCGTCTGTTTCCAAACCTGTTGTGCCATGCGATTCTGCTGGTCGCGATCACCGGCTGTGGATGCATGCGCTCCGACCGGTTGCGATCGCCGACGCTGGTCAGTCCATCCCTGGCCGCCTGCAGCTATGAAGGATGGCTTGGGCTGGGATCGTTGATCGCGGGCCAGGGAAAGATCGACGACTTTGAGCGTTATCGCCTGCAGGCTTCGCTGCATCCAACTGCAGAATCGTCGACGGCGCTTGGGGAACGAGCCTACGCAGTCGCGGAACGGCTGCACGGCCAATGCGACCACCGCGCTGTCGACTATTGGGCGCAGACGATCGCTTGGCTAGACGATGGCCGCCGGCGTTGTGGCGTCAGTGGCGGGAAAGATCCCAGCGACCGAATCGCCCGCGTCCGCCACAGTGCACTGATTCGGATCCTTTCGTGTGGCCAGAAGTACGGCCGGCTCGACCCCGCATCCCACCTGACGCTACACGCCGACGCGGGGCCGATTCAGGTTCCCATCGTGCACGATGGGTTTGCTTGGCGGCAGAGCGACTTTCAACGCCTGATGGTCTTTGAGTCGCCCGCTTCGGCGCTCGGCAATGTCTGCGGCCGCGGCGTCCCCCTGATCGTGTTCACCTCCAAAAAAGAGGGCCAGCATGCAGCGTCTGGTTGCGGCGACGGCTGCGATACGTGTTGCAGCACCGATCCGTCAACGGACAACCGCTGCGAGAAATTCTTAGATTCACGGCTGCCCTTTGCCGCAACGGCGCTGTTGGATCTGCCGGTCTCGCTGTTTCAAAACCGAGCGGCGTGCGACGACGCGGAAACCGATCGATTCTCCGCGGCGACGATGCGATTGGTCAATCCATTGGCCAGCGACCTGCCGGAGACTTACGCCGGAATTGCCAAGAGCCCCGCGATGCCGCTCTACTACGCGCGTCAGAGCAGTCAGTACAACCCGGTCGTCGCCTTCATCGGAGGCGATAATGGTATCGATCGGCCCGAACTGAAATTCCTCGAACCGTACCAACCCGACAAGATCCCATTGATTCTGGTGCACGGTTTGCTTTCGAATCCGGCTACGTTTCTCGAAGTTGCCGATGCCGTGCGAGCCGATCCGCAGTTGGCTAGCCGCTACCAAATCTGGGTCTTTCGTTATCCCACGGGGGACGAATTTCTGCAGTCGACCGCCGTCATGCGTCAGCAACTCGCCGCAGCATTTGCATGCCACACCGGCGGTTCGCCCGACCAGCGCCACCCGCACCGCGCCGTGATCGTGGGGCACAGTTTGGGCGGCTTGTTATCCAAGCTGCAGGTCACCAGCAGCGGAGATCGGTTGTGGCGTTCGATCGCCGACGTGCCATTGGATCAGTTGCGAGGAACACCGCAATATATCGCCCATCTCCGGCGATCGTTCTTCTTTGAAGCCAGCCCCAATATCGGACGCGTCGTCTACATCGCCACGCCTCACCGTGGATCCCCTTGGGCCGCTCGCTGCATCGGCCGGATTGGATCCTCGTTGGCCGGATATCGTTCCGAGGACAAGCGGGATTTCCAACAGCTGGCCGCAGCCAATCCAGGCGTCTTCTCGGGCGAGTTCTCCGACTCGCTGCCGTCGAGCGTCGATCTGTTGCGTCCTAATAGCCAGTTGTTAGAAGCCCTCGCAGCCACCCCGTCGTCGCCCCATGTGATCGTCAACTCGATCATCGGGGATTGTTTTCGCTTGCCGCGAGCTGGCCCCTCCGACCGCGTCGTTCCCGTCTCCAGCGCCTATCGCAAGGAAGCCGAATCGACAGCGTACGTCGATGCATCGCATACCGCGATCCTGCGTTCGAGCGCGGCGCACGCCGAGTTGCTGAAGATCTTGAGACGCCATCTTCAGGAGACTGCATCCGGCGAATGTCGGTGTCGTCTCGAGCGTCCAGAAATCGAACTCGCCCCCGCGATCTAGGCGGCCAAAATCGGGCGATTGAGCCAGGATGGACGGCCTCGCCAAACGCGATTCGTGACGCCCGCGGCAACGCGGCGACGTTACGTTGTTCCAGCCGATCGGACCTAGAACGTGCGGACCGCGTTCACTGCGTAGGTGAAGAAATCGTCTTCGCTTCCGTCGTCGAAGGGCTGAAGTCCTCCGCCGGCGGCATCCCACCGCACTTCCGGGCGGACGATCCACTGCGACTCGTGATGCCAGTTCAGCCCCAGCGTCAATTCAAAGTAATCACCCGCGTCGGCAGCACTATCGCCAACGCGGACTCCCCCGTCGTCGCGGAACCATTCGACGCGAGTTCCCGCCTGCCAAGCGTCGTTGATTTCAAACATCAGGTACTGAACGATCGCGTACCAGTGAGCGTCGGGGGCGGTGGCTTGGTTCGTGTTTGCACCGAGATCGTTGTGCAGGACATAACTGCAGCGATCGGAGACCTGATGCTCGAGGATCAAGCTGTGGATGTAGATGTCGCCTTCATCGCTGGGCACGCCATCGTGTCCGGTTCCATCGCCCCAGTCGCCAGCCAGCAGCGACCAGGTCAGCGTCGTCTGCTCACTGATGGCCAACGTCGCTCCGCCGAGAAACGTCGACGCGTGCAAATCGTTTGCGAAACTGCTGTCCATTCCCATCGTCCAGCCGCCGCTCAGGGTCAGCCGATCGTTGACGTCGTAGGTCGCCAGGAATCCGCTGTGCGTGTTTGGTTCGGAATAATAGAACGTGTAGCTGTGCGAATAGAAGAAGTTCAGCGGTGCCGGAACGCTTTCCCAACCGATCGGAGTCAGAAAATAGCCGGCTCGGATCGCAAGGTCGTCGATCCGCACGTCGGCATACATTTGAGGGATCGCCGCGCCGTAATCGCGTCCCGAATCCCAACCGAAGTCCCAGGTCTGATCGGCAAACGCTTGGTTGTCCGGCCCATCGGTGCCAAACAACGCGTCGATTCGGAAGCCCCAGTCGAGCCCATCGTCGGCGATCTGCCGCTCGGCAAACATCCAGATCTGATTGACGACGACGCCATCGGAAACGTTGTTGTATCCATACGGTGCGTTCCCGGTTCCGCTGCGATTGCCGTCGCCGTTTAGCGTCAGTCCCGTCGAGATCCAACCGCCCATCGCCACGCCCGACGTTTCTCGACAGTCGTTCAGCAGCGATGCAAGCGAACCGGTCTGGGCGACTGTGTCAGTATCGCACTGCAGCGCGTCGCAATCGGCGGTGACAGGTGTACACTCGGCGGCCGCAGCGGGTTGTCGCGCCGCGGCGATAAACATCACCGCGATGCTAAGCGACCAAAGTCCAACGGTGGATCGAAGCATGACAAGTCCTATCGATAGCGCGAGATCATTGCACGCTCTTGAATCGACACATCCGATTGCAACCGCCTGTCATTTCGATCGCTGCGGCGTTGGATCGCCCCCGGGTATCCGCAACAATCGGAACATTCAGTAAACCAAGGTAATGAAGGCGTGGTTGCTATCAAAAGTTGTTAGCTTCGCACGCGCTGTTCCCCGGCAACTCCTTTCGCTCGTTGGTGCCAGCCGCTACCGGATCTCGGTTGGCCAAGAGAATTTGCGTCGCTGGCGAGGATGCGCGCGTCGAGCGCTTCGGATCGGCTGAACGCCCCGGCGGTGGCGATGGCCGACTCGACAGGTTGCAGCGTTTTTCGGGGCGGAGCGCCGATCGGAGCCGACAATCCGGCGGGGTTTGGCGGCGAAGATGATTGCACTTGTCTGCGATCGCGGGTATCATCCAGGCTAACCTAGGGAGCGGCGGTTAGATCCGCATAGAGATCGCTTTTAGGTTGACTTTTGCGGGTGTTGCCATTCGGCGACGTCCATTCCACTGAATTTGAATAATCGAAGATTTTATAACCTGGGCCTCTGGTTGCTCGCTGGTTTGCTTCGGCAAATTTGGTCGCAAAGCTAAATGATGTATGTATTGATGTTACTGCTACTCTTTGTCCTCGGACTGATCTTCTTGCTCGGCAGTGTTGGGTTCTTGTGTCGGCGTCGCAACATGTTGGCAATCGCCACCGTTTCGACGCTTCGCAGCGGTGCCTTTCCTCGAGCAGCTTGGGCCGAGCAATCGATTTTGTGGCGAAGCCTCCCGCGCGGCCCTGCGCCGTTCGGATTTTTCCTCCCCGCGTCGGTAGATCATTGCGCCGACGGTGCGCCTAAATTGCGTTCCTCGCGAACGCCTATTAGCTTGCTCAAACCGGGATCGCCCACCATACCTACTCCTGCAGAGCTTCACTCTTCTCATTTCAGCCGCTCGATCGCCTCTGCCGCTGCTTTCCAATAGATCCAATAAACCCAAACCGCAGTCCGTGAGCTTGCTCGCGCGATTGGCTCGTTTGCCGTGTTGTTGACAACCACCGCAAAGGTCGTGAGATCTTCCTGATCGATAAAGGGAGTTCGCGATGAACGCGCTAGACAACATCTTGGGGCTCCAGCTCCATCTGCTGGCGACAGTCGATAAGGATTCGGCATCGGAGTTTGGCCTCTGGTTGGTCTCCACATCGACCTTGATTCTGCTCGCCCTCGCCGGGGCGCTGTTCGGTTTCTGCAGCAACTGGCTCTACCAGCGGACGCTCGACAAACGCGGTATCCGCCAGGCGAAGCTCGATTCCGAAGCGATGATCGAAAAGGCGAAGCTGGAGACCGAATCGATCCACAAAAACGCGGCCTTGGAAGCAAAGGAGATCGTGATCCGGCACAAGGCGGAAGCGGACGAGGAGATCAGCCGAGTCAAGGAATCGCTTCGTGAGACGCGTCACGAATTGGAATCTCGCGCCGCCACGCTGGCTCAATCCGAAGAGGGGCTGAAGAAGCAGGAACGAGGGCTCGAGAACACCCAACGGCGGCTGGCTCAACAGCTCGAAGCGGTTAATCGCAAACGCGAGCGGCTGGATCAACTGACCGATGAAAAGCAGAAGATCCTGCAGCAGGCGAGCGGGATGTCGAAGGAGGAGGCGTCGAAGCAGTTGATGCAGACGCTGCAGATGGAACTGGATCAAGAGATCGGTACGGCGATCCTGCACCACGAACGCCACCTCTCCGAATCGCTCGATGCCAAGGCCCGCGAGATGCTTCTGACGGCGATGCAGCGGTACGCCGCGGTGCACACCGCCGAGAACACGACAAGCACCGTCGACATCCCCAACGACGATATGAAGGGGCGGATCATCGGCCGCGAGGGACGCAACATCCGCGCGTTCGAAAAGGCGACCGGGATCGACGTGATCATCGACGATTCTCCCGGCGTGGTGATCGTCAGCGGATTTGATCCGGTTCGCCGCGAACTGGCTCGCCAATCGCTCGACAAACTGATCTCCGACGGCCGCATCCATCCCTCGCGGATCGAGGAAGTCGTCGCACAGACGTCGAAGGATCTCGACGAATTCATCCGTCGCAAGGGAGAAGAAGCTGCCGACGAAGTCAACGTGCCGGGGCTGAACAAGCGGATCATCGAGATGCTCGGCCGCCTGCACTTCCGCACCAGTTACAGCCAAAACGTGTTGCGACACAGCATCGAAGTCGCCTACTTCTCCAGCATGATCGCCGAGATGATCGGCTTGGATCCCGATGTCGCTCGCCGCTGCGGCTTGCTGCACGACATCGGCAAAGCGGCCGACCACGAACTCGAAGGGGGCCACCCCAAGATCGGTGCCGACCTATTAAAGCGGCACAACGAATCGCCCGAAGTCGTCCACGCAGCTTTCGGCCACCACGACGAGATCATCACCGAATTCCCCTACACGGTGCTCGTCGCGACAGCGGATGCTTGCAGCGCCAGTCGCCCCGGTGCTCGACGCGAATCGCTGGAACGGTACGTCAAACGGATGGAAGAGCTCGAATCGATCGCCACCGATTTCGATGGCGTCGAACAAGCGTTTGCGATCCAAGCGGGACGCGAGCTGCGAGTGATCGCCAACTCCAAGATCACCGACGACGCCAAAGCGGCAGCGATCTGCCGCAACATCGCCAAGGCGTTCGAGCAACAGTTGACGTATCCCGGCGAGATCAAAGTCACCGTGGTCCGCGAGAGCCGGTTCACCGAACTAGCCCGCTAGCGATTCACTTCACTCGCCGGGAGGGTGAAGTCGATCACCCGTGTAAGCAGGACTCCACCCGCCCGGCGGCAGCCGGGAGGGTCGGCAAACAAGCGTTTGGCGAGTTTTCCGGGGAGCGGCATCCGCTGTATCGAATACCTCGACTCGCTCAGGCCGACTCCCCTCCCCGAACCTCGCTGCGCTGGTTCGACCCTCCCCGTCAAACTGCGTTTGGGGGAGGGTGAAGGCTGGTGGGGCGCCACGTTTTCTTACACCTGGGACTTGCGTCACCAGGCTAACTCATGGCGTCGCTTCGCGACTGACGCGTTTTCGAGTGGCGAAGCCATGCCATGCAACAGCCTGGGACGCAAGTCCCAGGAAATCGCCCTCCATCACGCCATTTCAAGTCCCCAGTCGCAACGCGACGTCATGCGTTAGCCTGGGACGCAAGTCCCAGGAAATCGCCCTCCATCGCGCCATTTCAAGTCCCCAGTCGCAACGCGACGTCATGCGTTAGCCTCGCGACGCAAGCCTCGGGAACTGGGCCAAGCCCCATCCACGCTTGTTAGTTTAGGCGATCTACAAAGCTCGTGCGTTTTTGACCGATAAAACGCTGGACCGGTTCGAATAAATGCCGATAGGAGGCTTGTAGGATTTGATACAAGAGGAACTCCGGAGCGCACCCGATGTCCAATGCACAACGTTTGGATGAAGTCAGAGCTTTTCTGCAGGCTTGGTTCTCGAAGAGCCATCCGTCCAACGTTTGGAGCGCGACCGAGTCGATCTTGATCAGCGACGGGCATTATTGCGGCCGCCGCTTCGCTTTTGGTCCCTACACTGCGATCTGGTTTGTCGAAGAAAACCAGGTCAAAATCTTCGATCCCGATGGATCGGTCGCCGTTCGCCAAGACTGCAGCGAACTGTTCGGAGAAGAGCCGACGCTTGAAATCCGTCGCGCGGCGTAAAACGCCCGCGCCCCGTAGTGGACGAGGCTACGAGTCCCTCTGTCCCAAAGGAAAATTCCCTATGCGAGGACTCGTGGCCTCGTCCACTACCGTTAGATCGCGTGCCGAACCTAGCCGTTGGAGACGATGCGTCGCTCGATCGCTTTGGCCGACAGTGGCGTGATCTTGGCTGCTGAGGAGACGTTGGTCATCAACAGGTCTTCGCTCTTGGCCTTCGAACCGTCGGTTTCGTATTCGACGATATAAGCACCGATCTGAACGTGCGGTTCTTCGTAAACCGGTGGCCAGAAGGCTTCGCTGCGCGTGGCCAGAGTTTTCGCCAGGTAGCGAGTCGCTCGCCCGGTGAATCCGCTGAGCACCATGTCCAATCGGCCCAAGGCTTCGCGGAAGATGTAGAAGACCAAGGCGACGTCGGAGTTTTGTCCGCCGCCGGCCCATTCCCAGGTGCCGTTGTCGGTCTCGACCCAAAGGCCAGGCTTGTCGGCAGCTTCGGTTTTCGACAGCCGTTCCCCCGCTGTAGAGGATGGTGGTTTGGGATCGAAGTCGCGGTATCGCATGAAGAAAGGACAGGCGCGATCCGAAGCCTTTTCCACGTCGTCTTGCGAAACAAATGGGTCGCAGCCAAACGCTTCCGAGAACAGCACCTCGGCGACCGGATTGCTCTTCACGCTACCGATGCAAACCATCGCTTTGTCGCCGGGGGCACCGGAGAACGATTCGTACACCGAATTCGCACGCAGGTGAGTCTCTTCGGTCGAGACGTGCCCGGGACTCCAGACCAGTGTCTGCAGCAAACGCTCGGGTTGCGGTGGATTCTCTTCCGCCTTGGTGCTGCCGTTGACGCTCGAACCGGCAGCGTGGTGGCGAGCCGATCCGCCGAGAGTCGAGACGCCGTTGAGCAATGCGCCCATCAAAACCGAGTCGGATGCGACGACCCAAGCCTGTTCGGGAGCGTCGTTAACATCCCCCTGGCGGATTCCTACGCATAGTTCCAACTGACGCCGGCGGGCAAGCAATTCCCAGAAGTGTTCGGCACGAACGGCAAATAACGCACCCGGCAATTCGGCTGGCGTCGCATGGCCATGGTCGATCAGATAATCGCAGAGCTTCGAAAGCGCTTCGATTGGAATGTATTTCGCTTCATTTTTCAGCAGCGAAGCAACTTGATGCCTGTCCAGGCCGGTGTGCTCAACGATCGCCTTGATCGTACCCGGACGACGGCGGCGGTCGGGATTATGCCCTAGGAGCTCTGCAAGGCGAAATGCATAACGCATGACGTTCAGTCCTTAACTTTCGTATAGAGTTTTTATAGCCGCGCCCGAGCCAAATCAAAGTTGAGCCGACTAAAGTGCCGAATTTTCCCCTCAAGGTAGAATTCCAATCTAATTAAAGCGGCTGCTCTTCCATAGGGGGGCGGCCCCGCAAAATCGAGATTCACGAAATAATGGCTGCCATTTCCCCCCAGGTGGAAAGTGCTGATCGTTTTTTACTGGACGCGCGATTTGCGAATTTGCGTTGGCTGATCCCCCTTGGCTACTGACCGACGTATTGGGCATACAGCGACCGCGCTTTGGCGACCTCCTCGGTTCCAGCGATGATTGCCCTTCCGTCGGCGAACAGCGTGATCTCGAAGGGATCGACGTTTAAGCGAACCAGGAACCGGTTCTGGTGGACCTCTCCGGTCTCGCGCCACTGGTCGGCGATCCTATCGATCGAAACCGCTCGCCCACCGGGGATCTGCACCGCGTTGCGGCCACATAGAACGATCGGTTGGGCGGCGAAGTCGCCATTGAGGAAATCGAACGAACGCTGCTGGCACAGCGGGCAGTTGGCTTGGGCCGATTTACCGATCTCGATTTGCAACGTTCTTGAGGTCCACAGGTCGATCGATTGCAATTTTCCCTGCAGCGATGCGTTTCCGCTGACGATCCACTGAATCGCTTGACCGACCTGCAGGCTAGCGATCGTATGCGTTGCGGCATTTAAAACCCCCGCGGTATCACAGGTCGCGACCGATCCGGCTTCTGGCAGTTCGGGGACGACGCAGCGGAAGCAGGGGCGATCGACGCCGCGAAAGAATCCGACCTGCCCTTGAGCTCCCACGCATCCGCCGTGAACCCACGGCTTGCCCAACTTGACCGCCGCGTCGTTCAACAGCAAACGCGTCGGAAAGTTGTCGGTTGCATCGATGACCAGATCGATGTCAGACATCAGCCGCAAGATGTTGCCTGGGTCGACGTCGCAGGCCTCCGCCTCGATTTCGATCTCGCTGTTGATTCGTGTCAGCCGCGCCGCGGCCGCCGCTGCTTTGGCGACTTGCAATTCTGCGTCCGATTCCTCGAACAGCGACTGCCGTTGCAGATTGCTCCATTCGACCGTATCGCGATCGACGAGCCGCAGAAATCCGACGCCCGCGCGAGCCAACAGTTCCGCCGCGACGGTTCCCAACGCACCGACTCCCAGCACGAGCACGCGCGCCGCGGCGATCCGCGCTTGCCCACTGGCAGCGATCGGGGCGAATTGAATTTGGCGTGCGTATCGTGTCGAACGAGTCATGGTGTTATCTGTTTTGGGCTGATTTGCAAATCATCGCGGCGCGAATTGGCTGGACAAACGCCGCCGCGATTGACGTTGTTTCAGGGGCCGTCGCTTCGGTAAGCTCTGCGCCTGCAAGCACCCCAAAACACCGTTGAGTCACGACGTGGATCTCTCGATCATTATTCCGATTTTCAACGAGGCCGATAGCGTCCGTCCGCTTTACGATCGGTTGGCGGAGGTGATGCCTCAGTTGCCCGCGGCGACCGAGATCGTCTTCGTCGACGATGGATCGACCGATGGCAGTTCGCAACGGTTGGACCAGATCGCCACCCGCGACGGACGCGTGACAGTCGTTCACTTTCGCCGCAACTACGGCCAGACCGCCGCGATGCAAGCGGGGCTCGAACAGGCCCGCGGCCGCGTGCTTGTCACGCTCGATGGCGATCTGCAAAACGATCCGCACGACATTCCCGCGATGTTGGATGCGATCGACCAAGGGGCCGACCTAGTCCATGGCTGGCGGAAGGATCGCCACGACACTTGGCTCACGCGCAAGCTCCCCTCGCTGATCGCCAACCGCTTGATCTCGCGGGTGACCGGGCTGCCGATCCACGACCTCGGCTGTACGCTCAAAGCGATTCGGGCCGAAGTCGCCGACGAATTGGATCTATACGGCGAGATGCACCGTTTCATCCCGGTGCTGGCGTATGCCCGCGGCGCGCGTTGCCACGAGATGGTCGTCGCCCATCACGCTCGGCAGTTTGGGACCAGCAAATATGGGCTCAGCCGCACGACTCGCGTTGTGTTGGATCTGATCACCGTCAAATTCTTGATCGACTACATGGATCGGCCGATGAAGCTGCTGGGGCGACTGGCTCTGGCGGCCCTTGCGGTCAGCGGTTTCGCGGGCCTCGGCGTTGCGGCGATGAAGCTTTTCAGCGGCATCGACATGACAGGCAATCCGCTGCTGTTGCTGACAGTTTTTATGGGAATCGTCTCGCTGCAGTTCTTCGGGCTGGGGCTGTTGGGAGAAATGAACACGCGACTCTATTATCAGCGCAGCAGTCGCCGCCCCTTTGCGATCCGCAGCATCACCCAATCCGCAAGCCAGACCGTTGCCATGAACCGCGCGGCGTAGATCGATTAGCCGCGCGAGGTATGTTCTTCGGTCCGCCGCCGGTCGAAGAACGTCAGTTGCTGATACAGCATTTCCAGTCGTGGCGATTGGCCGCCGTGACGCTGCAATTCTCGCAACGGGTTGCCCACGATCGCTTCGACCTCTATCGGCCGCCCCTGTTTGAAGTCGACTCGCATGCTGCTGTCGTACGGGACCATCGCCCGCGTATCGTTCATCATCTTATCGACAAATGCTTCACCGATCGACTTGCCGCACTGCATCGCGGCGGCTCGCACGTCGCGGATGATCTGTTCGGCCAACGCTTCCGACGCGGGATGGTTCATGATTTCCGCCGTCGATGCGTCCAACACGACCGACAGTCCGTTGAACGGGATATTCCACATCAGCTTTTGCCAGCGGACCTTGATCAGATCGTCGACAGCTTCGGCGGGGATCGATGCCAGTTTCAGATCGGCTTCGATTTCGCGAGTCCGCTCGCTGATCGGCCGCACCGAGCCGTCGGCGCGGTATTCACCAAACGCGATCCGCCCGTAATCGATGTGGTCGATGTGTCCCGGACCGACTTTGTTACTGCACAAGAAACAGCAGCCACCGAGAACGCGGTCGGGACCGACCACCGCGGCCGAATCCGCTTCGACGTGCAGTCCGTTTTGGAGCACCAGCACGACGCCACCTTCACGCGTTGTGGCAGCCAAAATTTCCGCCAGTTGCTGATTGGCTGTCGTTTTGATCGCCACGATCGTGACGTCGCAGGCCGGCATCTCGGCGGCGCTGCGGTAGGCGTTGACTTGCGGCAAGTGAAAGTTGCCGTTCTTGGAATCGACCTGTAATCCGTGCTGTTGCACGTGATCGAAATCCGAACGCAGCAGAAAGTGAACGTCGAGTCCGGCCCGAGCGAGCAGCCCACCGTAGTAACCGCCGAGCGCTCCGGTACCGATAATTGCATAACTTCGCTTGGAGGACATTCCGTTGCTCGCTTCTAAGTTAAGTTTCGATGGTCGCCTTTCACTCCGCGAAAGAGCGTGGCCCAAACTCGCACTTTCGCACAGCGAAAGGCGACCGACCAGGCCCGCGACTACTTGCCCCAGCGCCGGTCGGCGAAGTCCATGTAGGCGTTCCAATCGAAGTCGGTGACGTCGTGCTTGCCGGTTCGAATGTGATAACCCAACGTGTGCATGATCGGTTTGTTGACCAGCGGCATCTCGGTTTTGCCACCGATTCCATCGGTTCCCAGCAGACGGAAGACGGGCGCTGCATGCACAACCGACAGGAATTCACCACGTGGATCGGCCCACGTATCCTCTTTGGCACTCGCGATGTAGGCGCTGCGTGGTGCGATCAACGCAACCAGTTGATGCTGATCGACGGGGCAAGCTGATTCGTTGTTGCCGTATTGCGAATTGTTATCGCAGAACCAATGCGGGCAGGTTTTGTTGATCTGAGCTACCGTTTCGCCAAACGCACGGCGACTGAGCGCCGCTCCGCCGCACCCCGAATCGTTGGAGATTGTGATCGAAAAACGCGGGTCGCTGGCACCAGCCCACAACGACGCCTTGCCTAGACGTGAGTGGCCGAAGACGGCGACCCGTTTCGTGTCGATCTCGGGATCGGTTTCCAGGTAATCCATCGCCCGACTCAAACCCCAGGCCCATGTTGCGATCGAACCCCAGCCGTCTTTGGCGGGCGGATCGTACAACGCGTGAACGCCGTTCTTGAAACCGTCATCAAAATCGGGGTCGATGTCACCGTAATAGACTGTCGCCAATCCGTAGCCGCGATCGATGATCATCTCCACCGGCCAGCGGCTCGCCAACGCTCCACGACTCGCTTCGGTCGCCCGATGGTCGACAACTCCTTGTTCTTTGTTCGATCGCATCCAACTTTCGGACAACAGGACCGCCGGGTCGTTGGAGATCGTATGATTGCCATAAAAGTTGAGGGACAAGTAGGTCGGAACCGGCTTCTTCGCCTCGACACTTTTCTTGGGCAAGTAGATCAGGATGTCCATCGCCACGGTTTCATCGGCGTCGAAGTAGACACGCACCTGTTTCCGCGTCGCCTTGCCATTGACCGCATCGTCGCTCTGCTCAAAGACTTCAAAATGTAGCCCTTCGGGTTTGCCGGGCGCTTTGCCGTAAACCTCTTCGAGGAACAGCTGCATGATTTCTTCGCGGCGCTTGGGCCATTGCTCCGCCGACGTGACGGGAGTGCCATCGGCCATCACCAACGGATCGGGCAGTGTATAGGCCGGAACCTTGGTTTCATCGTAATTAAAACCGGCCGGCTGGGCCGACAACATCGCTGTCGGTAGCATGAGCGTGAGGCAGAATATTGCGATTTGAAGAGACGTGGTTTTTGAAGTGGTAGGCATCGATGCGGGAGCTCCAGGAAGGGAATTTCAGTCCCACATGATGCTCGGCATCCTCAGGCGATGCAAGTCGCAGGGAAACAATCACAGATTGCCAATCACGATTTCAAATCGAGGTTTCAGCAAGCGCGAGGCTGACAGCAGTATCGGACGCGATGTCGTGGCGGCTGATGCGCGGACAAATGCTCTGGCTGACCAAGGCTGCCCGCGTCGCTATGCCTTGGGCGACAACCAGTCTTGGATCTCCGCTGCTCCACGATTAAACCTCGGACTCCGTTGCGACAGTAACGTGAATCATGCTTTAGCCGCCAAGCCCATCGATACTCCATGGATCCGCCAGTGCCTCGACCTGAAATCGTTCCGGTCGGCACACGCGTGCGGCTTGTCGGTTTAATCAGCCGATTGGGCGTTAGCCCCGGTTCCGCTGCCACTAAACCGGGGCTAACGCCCAATGGCACTCACTTTGACGTTGGGTCTTCTGGATCGTTGGGTTTACTTTTCTTTCTTCGTTTCTGGAAGTGGGTGGTTTTGGGGCGGCGGGCGTAGGCCTCGCGTGGATAACTGCGTCCTGGGCGATTGGGGAGCTTTTGCTTTGAGGCGTAGTGCAGCACGCGACCCAAACGTTCGATCCAACGACCGGGGGCACTGACTTCAATCCCCTGCAGCATGTGACGGTAGACAGACCACACGCCCGTAAAGCTTAATTCCCGTGGCTCACACTCGGCAATCACTGCGGCTTGGCGACGCAATTGGGTCGCCAAATTGTACGCGACCATCGACAAGGCGAACTCTTTGAGAAACATCTCCTTCGACTTCGCTCGGATCTCTTCGGTACCGATTACCAGTTTGATGTTGCGGATATCGACTTCGATATCGTTGCGTTTCCAGTACAGATCGCGCAGTTGCTTGGGCGTCGCATCGATATCCTCGACGAGGTAGAGGCTCTCTTCCCCGATCTTCAATTCATGGATCATCGCCGCTATGACACAGTCGGATGGGAGGTCTGGATTGGTTACCCGTTCCTTGGCCGAAGGAGTCCAGGACACCCGGTAGCTTTTCGAAGTGGCTGTCGAATGGATTAGCTCTGCCCGCTTCCGAATTCGATTGAATCGATCTTTCTTTAGCCGTAGAACAAAATTGTGTCCATTCAAATGGGCATGATAAGCAGTCGAAAATATTCCGAACCCAGCGTCGGCCATGATGATGGATTTAGCCGGGAGTCGCTTCATGAGAGTTTGAGCAAGCCGAGTTTCTGAGACGGCGTTTGGGCCATACATAGCTCCAATCTCCTCAGGCACTGCTGCCCCCGAACTGAGTTCATGTGCGAAAACCACATACGCGATTGGCCACACACTTTCGCCGTACTGGTTAGGGGCGGGTGGGTAAGCGGCCTGAAGCTCGGCCACTGGAGCCAGTGTAAAGGTCGTTCCATCGATCAAGAACACACGCCGGTCACCCCATGTCGGCGCCGTCGAGTTAACGATCGACGACGCGACACGCTCTTGGAACCAATGAGCTGCCTTCAAGCTGAGCCGATGTCGCGCATCGCTGTAACTGCTGCTCTTCGTCGAAAGCGAACCCTCGCGAAGACGCTTGTTCGTCTTGAGTTCCGGGGGAGCCGTTGCGACAAAGTGGAGCACGGCATCTCGCAGACTCGCCTTGGGGTTGAGGCGTTGGAAGAGCATCAGCCACAGAACTACACTTGTTTTATAGACGGCCGCTGGCCCAAGCTCTTCAAACACATCGGCATCGCCGATGTCCGTCCACTGTTTGAGCAGTTCGAAAGCCGCACTAAGGTTCTGAGTTCTTGCATCGCTCGACATGGAATGGCTTTTTCTGGCAGTCAAAAGAAAACCAAACCGCTAGCGCAAATTCAGTGCCAATCACATGTGGTGGGAAGGGAAATGTTACTGGAATGTGAAAATGAGTGCCATTTGGCTAACGCCCAATGGCTAATGCAAGGAAGCTTGTTGAGACTAAACCGACAAGCAGCGTGCGGTGGCTGACGAAGGCTAGATCTGGTTTCATCAACCATGAACGCGATTGCCAAGTTCATGCAAATCGCGTGGAAAAAATCCATAGCCTAGGACTGAAGGGGAACGGGCCGTGAGACCTTCGGCTAGCAGCGAAGGGCGAAACTCGCAACCTGCCTATGGTCCGAAGCGGTTCGTTCAGACCGGCTTTCGACCAAGTCGGCGGCTACTTGCCCCAGCGCCTGTCGGCGAAGTCCATGTAGGCGTTCCAATCGAAGTCGGTGACGTCGTGCTTGCCGGTTCGAATGTGATAACCCAACGTGTGCATGATCGGTTTGTTGACCGGCGGCATCTCGGTTGCGCCGCCGATTCCGTCGGTTCCCAGCAGGCGGTAGACCGGAGCGGCATGCACGGCGGACAGGAATTCGCCGCGTGGATCGGCCCACGTGTCGTCTTCGGCACTGGCAATGTAGACGCTGCGGGGTGCGATCAACGCAACCAGTTGATGCTGATCGACGGGGCAAGCCCCTTCGTTGTCGCTGTACTTCAGATAGTTATCGCAGAACCAGTGCGGGAAGCTCTTGTTGATTCGAGCAACCGTTTCGCCAAACGCACGGCGGCTGAGCGCCGCGCCGCCGCATCCCGAATCATTGGAGATCGTGATCGAGAAACGTGGGTCGCTGGCACCAGCCCACAACGAAGTCTTGCCTAGACGCGAGTGGCCGAAGACGGCGACTCGTTTTGCGTCGATCTCGTCATCGGTTTCGAAATAGTCCATCGCCCGGCTCAATCCCCAGGCCCAAGTCGCAAGCGATCCCCAGCCGTCTTTGGCGGGCGGATCGTACAACGCGTGAACGCCATTTTTGAAACCGTCATCAAAATCGGGATCGATGTCGCCGTAATAGATCGTCGCCAATCCGTACCCGCGATCGATGATCATCTCCACGGGCCAGCGGTTCGCCGACGCACCACGACTCGCTTCGGTCGCACGATTTTTGACGACTCCTTTTTCTTTGCTCGATCGTATCCAACTTTCGGACAACAGGATCGCTGGATCGTTGGAGATCGAATGATTGCCAAAAAAGTTAAGAGTCAAAAAGGTCGGGACCGGCTTGTTGGCTTCGACGCTTTTCTTGGGCAAGTAGATCAAGATGTCCATCGCCACGGTTTCGTCGGCGTCGAAGAAGACGCGAACCTGTTTCCGCGTCGCCTTGCCATTGACCGCATCGTCGCTCTGCTCGACGACCTTAAAGTGCAGCCCCTCAGGCTTGCCGGGGGCTTTGCCGTAAACCTCTTCGAGAAACAACTGCATGATCTCTTCGCGACGTTTGGGCCATTGGTCCGCCGAGGTAACGGGAGTGCCATCGGCCATCACCAACGGATCGGGCAACGTGTAGGCTGGAACTTTGGCTTCGTCGTAATTAAAACCGGCCGGTTGGGCCGACAACATCGCGGCCGGAAGCGCGAGCGCGAGGCAGAATACTGCGATTTGAAGAGACGTGGTTTTTGAAGTGGTAGGCATCGATGCGGGATCTCCAGGTAGGGAATTTCAGTCCCACATGATGTTCGGTATCCCCGGTCGATGCAAGTCGCGGGGATGCAATCGCAGAGCCAAGCAAGATTTCAAAGCGAGGTATCAGCCGCCACGCGTTAGTGCTCGGTTGCCAGCAGAACCTTGAGGTATCAAGTGCTACGCGCCAGCGCGAGGTTGCCAGCCTCGCTACGCCTGTGTTGGCGGCCAGTCCTGGATCACGGCGACTTCGCGGTTTTGTTTGTTCGCCGCATCGCGGGCAACGTGAATCATCCACTTGCCGCCGAACCCATCGATACTCCACAGACCTTGCAGCGTCCCCTCGCCATCAAACGAACCGGGGTAATCGACGTGGTGCGAGCCCAGGTACTGCTTCACCAGCAGTGCTCGTTCCCCTTGCAATTGGCCGCTCAGCGTAAAAACGCCCACGATATCGCGGCCGCCACCAGACACCTGGCCATCGCGGAACGCAATCTGCAAATCTTCCATCGGCTGTCGGCCCAAACCTTGTTGTTCCCACCAGCCCTCGCATCGAAGCCTGCTCATCGTCTGTAAAACCTCCGACCTCTCGAAAACTCTGGCCCCCTGTGACGCCCGCGTTATTATTGCGTCGGTGAGCCGAAAGCCAAGTTTTTTAGGGGCTCGATTCGGCGCGGACTGTTGAAAACGTCGTGGCTGTTGCGATCGCGGCGTCACCCCGGAAGACGATTTTCCACCGCGAAGCAGACGTTGATTTGGCGAGCGACTAAACTGATGGCCTTGATCTGCCCTGCTCCCAACTGGCCTCTATCCAATCTTTTGGAGACTCGATCGATGGTTCGATTGCTAATTTGTTTCAGCCTTGTCGCTTCGACGGCGATGTTTGCGATTGCCGAACCGGCTCGCTTGTTGATGGTTTCGCAAAGCGTCGGGTACCGGCACAGTTCGGTCAATCGCGAGAAGATGCCCCTCTCCCCCGCCGAACGAGCGATCACCGAATTGGGAATCTCCAGCGGGCTATTCCGCGTCGACTGCACGCAAGATGTCGCCACCGACTTTACGAAAGAGAAGCTGCAACATTACGACCTCGTCTTGTTCTACACCACCGGCGACCTGCCGATCGCTCAAGAGGACCTCGACTACTTCTTCAACGACTGGTTGAAGCAGAAGGGACACTGTTTTATCGGCACCCACTCCGCCGCCGACACTTTCCATAACTACAAGCCCTACTGGGACATGATCGGGGGCACCTTCAACGGACATCCTTGGGGTGCGGGATCGACAGTCACGATCTCCGTTCACGATCAAGACCATCCGGCCAGCAAGCCGTGGGGCGAAGAGGTGACGTTAAAAGATGAGATCTATCGCTTCAAGAATTGGCAACCGGAAAAGGTCCGCGTGCTGATGAGCCTGAACATGGCCAAGACCGAATTGAAAGAACCGTACCATGTCCCCGTGTTATGGGTGAAAGAGTATGGCGACGGAAAAGTGATGCACATGAGCCTGGGGCATCGCGAAGACGTCTGGACCAACGAGACTTATCTCGCTTCGCTGTTGGGCGGCATGAAGTGGATGTTGGGCCAAGAGCCGGGCGATGCGACGCCGAACCCCGAACTCTCGGCGGCTCAGGAATTAAAAGCCAAAGCAGACACCGAAGCTGCAAAGAAATAGCCCTTGGGCATTGGTTCATTTCGACGTGGCTGCGGCTGCGTCGATGAAGGACGTGTCGATCCCCAAATCGTTTAACAACAGACGACTTGAAATCCGACTCGATTCATAGATCACCGGCAGCCCGCTGCCGGGATGCGTTCCGCCGCCGACCAGGTAAACGCCGTCGAGTTCCTCGAATCGGTTTTGCGGTCGGCGATGCAACATCTGTCCCAGGTTGTGAGCCAGATTGAAGGTGGCTCCGCGATAGATCTTGTGCTCGCCCGACCAATCGGCCGGCGTGATGATCTTTTCATAGACGATCCGGTCGCGGAGATCGGGCAGACCGATTTGCGACAGACGATCGATCGTCAGTTCTCGGAACCGCGGCGTCTCTTTTGCCCAGTCGATGTTCGGGTGCTCGTGGCTGACTGGGACTAGAACGTACAGCGACCGGTGTCCGGCAGGAGCCAGCGTGGGGTCGGTCACTCCGGGGTTCTGTACATAAAAGGAAGGATCGTCGGAGAGCCGGTGGTCGATTTCGATATCGCGGAGATTCTGTTGGTAATCCCGCGCGATGTGGATGTTGTGGTGAGCGAGTCCGTCGATCTCACCTTGGACGCCCAGATACATCATGAAGGTGGAGCAGGAGTATTTTTTGCCGGCCAGCTTGCGGTCGGCCCACCGTCGCCGCAGTCGGTTTGGCACCAGGTCTCGCATCGCGGCGGCGAAGTCGGCGTTGATCACGATCGCATCGGCCGCGATCGTTTCGGTCGCGGTCTGCACTCCGGTCACTCGCCGCCCTGAAAATTGCAGCCCGGTGACCGGCTGGTTCAACCGAATCTGCACTCCCATCGCCTGAGCGATCTCCGCCATTCGTTCGCTGACCGCCGCGCATCCACCGATCGGATGGTGGACTCCGTATTCGTATTCGAGGAACGAAAGGATGCTGAACAGACTCGGGCAGCGAAACGGAGACATGCCCAGATACTTCGCTTGGAACGAGAGCGCGATCACCAGTCGCGGATCGCTGAAGTAACGCTCCAGTTCGCTCCCCAGCGAACGCATTGGATGCAGCAGTGGAAAGGCCCTTAATACGTCGGGCCGCAGCAGATCCAGCGGCGAGCTGAACGGAGACTCCAGGATCGGGCGGAACCGCGCCAGCTTGACGCGATTGTCGTCCAAGTACCGTTTCAACTTGCCGGCGTCGGCGGGAGCGAACTCGCGAATCTGGCGGTCCATCGCTTCGAGATCGTTCGACGCGTCGATCTGTCCCCCTTGGCCGAAGGTCAGTCGATATTGCGTCTTCAGTTGTCGCATCGGCACCTCGCTGTCGAGGTCGCGGCCGACCGAAGCGAAGATCTCGCGGAGGACTCGCGGATACAAGAAGAAGGTGGGGCCGAGGTCGAATCGGAACCCATCGGCTTCGAGTGCCGAGGTTCTTCCGCCAACTTGGCCGCGGCGTTCCAAGACCGTCACGTTCAGCCCCGCCGCCGCTAACTGCATCGCCGTCGCCAGCCCGCCCGGCCCGGCACCGATAATCACAACGTTTCGCTTCACGAAATTCCCTGTTAACGCAGCCCCGCTCGACTCTTGTTCATTCTGTTCGCCGTCACCCGCGTCAGCGGTCCCCGTACGCCGCAGGTCATTTCAGCTATCCGCCGTGAGGCATCAGCCGCCACGCGATAGCGGCTTGTCGGTTTAGTCACAACGAGCTTCCGTGCATTAGCCGTTTGGGCGTTAGCCCCGGTTTCGTGGCAGCGGAACCGGGGCTAACGCCCAATCGGCTGATTAAACCGACAAGCTGATAGCGTCCGGTTCTCCCGGCAACCCTGTGTACGTATATGCAAAGCGGTCAACTCTTGTTATCCGCTGGCACGCGCCGCCGCGGAGTTCCCCAAAAGGAACGGCAAGCAACTTCCCAATTGCCCCGCCGGATCGGCGTAGCTTTCCAAAGCGTGCCGTCGTCCTCTAACGCAAGCGTCCAGTTGGCCGGAGCAGGCGGATTGGCAACTCGGACGACAAGCGTAAGTCAATTGTGCGATGGGGGATACACCCGGTGGGGCAGGACAAACTTGTTCGATTCGGCGTTGCCTTGGAGCGGAAACAAGCTAGAATTCGGGCGTGACGACAGCGATGGTGTTGCGGGAGCGATCCTGTGGCGGCAAAGCTGAGTCGCGGTTGGAACGCAGTTTTTGTGATTGCGGTTTGACCATCCAAGAGGTCCTCTGAAAAGGGGGCGATCTGGATTCGACCGGATGAATAGAAGCGCGTGCTCGCGTGTCGTGGTTGATCAGTTGGCCACGTAAAAAGCTGATCACAATTTTTAGTTGCAGACGAAAGTTTCGCACTGGCCGCCTAAGAACAGGTAGCCCGGGTCTTTAGATGACCGCCAGAGTCGTCTTCTGTATCCGTCACAATTCTGGATCGCTCGCCGTCCTACTCGAGACGCGGGGAGTTAAAAAAGATTCGAGTTAGCGAACCGGGGAGCCTGTCAGGCAGCGCCTTGGTAAGCGAATAGTCTTCCTCGAGGAGACATAAATAGTTTGACTACACACGTAGACGGTGCCGTGGATGCATCGCGGGACGCGGGTTCAATTCCCGCCGCCTCCACTCTGAAAAGACTTGCGATTCGTCGCAAGTCTTTTTTTGTTAGGTACTTATGGAGAATCCAACGCTACTCATGGATGGCACGAAATAGCAGAAAAACGCCATTCTTCTGATAATTGAGGGTCGTTTTTTCTGATAACTGGTTGCGACTCTTCTGATAGAGCTGTATTATCGGTTTATCAGAAGTGTCATCGAACCCTCGTGGCGGTCCCATGCGTGCAACCGAGCTAAAGGCGAACAAGACCGGTAGTTACGATCGGAACATCGGTTTTCATCCTGCGAAGAATGGACAAAGGCCAACACAACCGAAGTTCTGTCTCGGAAAGAACAAACGAGTTGCTCGTGAACGGCTGGATAAGATTGCAGCAATTTGGCGAAGGATCGAACAGGCGCCGATTCACCCGACAGGAAAGCCTGCATGGGATGAACTGTCATTGAAGATTGCAAAAGCAATCGCTGCCGGAAAGTCGGAGTATCGAGTCGATGCTATTCAGGAGGATGCGTACCAGTATGCTCAATTCGTTGAAGGCATTTCGACCTGTTTCCCTGAGATAACGATTCGCCCTAGTGACGCCGAACTCTACCGAGCAGGCAAGAGCGATGAGCAGGACACTCGGGCAATTACCGAAGACTTAGAAGTCAACATGTTGACCTTGGCGGCTGACATCAAGACGGCTGTGCTTGAGGGGCCAGGCAACGACAAAAAGTACATCGACCTTCTTGGTGACCAAACACTCCACGAGGCGTTGGATGCTTATTCCGTCAAGATCGCTAAAGAAAAGTTTGACGTCTCCGAAGCCGCCGTAAACGACACAGGCAAAACCAAGCAGAACATGATCAAGCAGATCAAGAGCTACGTTGCGAATACGCCTCTCTCGTCGCTTGATGACTTTGAATCTGTTGATCGAGTTTTTGGGACTTTGCGACAGAGGCCGATTACCCATCGTTACAAAGCGCCCATGAAAGTAAAATCCGCCTCCAACCTGATTGGGGAATTGGTTCAGTTTTTCGATTGGCTACACACGTCGAAAAAGTGGGGTTGGCGTGAGCCAACTGACTACCACCGGATTAGCCGCCAACCTCTCATCCTCGAAGGCGATGACGAAAAAGAAGCGGAGGACGTGCCGACGTACTCGATTCAGCAAATTGGTACGCTTCTGGAGTATGCAACTCCGTTAGAGCGACTCTTGGTCCTATTGGCAGTCAACTGTGGATTTGGAGCCGACCAGAT
The DNA here is from genome assembly GCF_007751715.1 of Rosistilla oblonga. Taxonomy (NCBI): domain Bacteria; kingdom Pseudomonadati; phylum Planctomycetota; class Planctomycetia; order Pirellulales; family Pirellulaceae; genus Rosistilla; species Rosistilla oblonga. The sequence goes on from NZ_CP036292.1 coordinate 2,875,281, forward strand.
CGGACGTTTACGCATTGGCGAAGTAAAGGAAAAAAACGGTACCCACTACATTCGGCGAGTGCGCAAGAAAAAGCGGGTAAAAGGCATCCATCGCCTGTTTGACGCAACACTTTCCGGCATTAAATGGGCAACCATTGGCCGTGAAGATCAGCGGAGTGGGCACGTAATCGTGAATAGCAAAGGGAACCCGCTCTGGCGCAAAACAAAGGGAGGAAATCGAGCACGAGATATTCCGAATGCATGGTATCGATTGCTTGATCGCATTCAGGAGGATGTTGAAGATTTTCCTCGACACGGATTCAATACTCTTCGGGACACATCAGCGAACTTCATTCGCAGGATCGCAGGCGCAGAGATCGCCTCGATTCACCTTACGCACCGGCACCAATCCAGAGATCGCAATCTGCGGAGGTACACAAACCCGCCTTGGAAAGAACTGTACAAGGCACAACGCAAATTGGAGTGCAAGCTTGCAACCGTTCTTGAATACGAAGGCGATCCCTGGGCTGACCGAGAGCACCAATACCTTTCGCAAGTACAAATCAAAAAGATGAAATTCCTTGCTGATCAAGGCACGCCCGTCTCGCAGATCGCAGAGGAAGTCGGCGTTGCAAAGTCTACGGTTTACCGGTGGGTTAAACCAAAGAAAGCGGGTGGAAAGCAAGAGAGTGAATGATAGGCAACGCTACCGCTTGCCCTCATTTACGCCACTTTTAGTGTCGCTTCTGCCACTCCTCATAGATCACCGTCCTTGCAGCAGCTTGTGCCGTCATGCCATCACGAAGGCACTCACGATACCGACTCACAGCAGCATCACCGTAGTCCGATCGCAGTTGGCTCTCGACATGGTCGTCGATCGACGTCACTGATTCATTCGTCCGCTCTCGATTCGCCACGGCTCCAACGCCGCAACCAACAACGACGGCTGCGGCGGCAACAATCGGAAGCCCGCCCAGGGCGCACAAAGCAGCGGCTCCAGTTCCCATATAAACAAGGAAGTCATCTCTTTGTCCTCTAGTTAGCATCGTTGCTCTCCTTCGATGATCGACATGATGAATTGAAACGCCATTCGAGCTTGTTCAGCAGCATGAAACACGAAGCCAGAGTCTCGATCGATCTCCCACAACCAACGCTCCAACCATTTATTTTCGTTGCTTCGACATCGACACGGCGGACAGCCAAGTTCGGATGCGAGCCAGCCACTGCCGATCTCTGCGACAAACTCACGCTCGTACAAATCCGAAATCCACTTGGTTCTAACTTCGGCCCAATGAATGAACTCATGAAGGAGCGTATAGTAGTGTGATGCCATGATCGACCGAAATTCTGGTCGTTGCAGCAAAATGTAATCGCCACGGGAATGATGGGGATACGCAATCCAAGGATTTGGAGGCACGTACCAATCTCCGGCGCCGTGGTTTGCATCGCCAACACCGACTCTGATGTCGGCACCGCTTAGCTCGACAAGCGTCTCGATCTTTGAAAAGTCGGCGCAGTCTGAAACGACGATTGTGTGGTCGTGGACGTGAAGCTGATCGACGTCTGCCCCCGTCACCTGGTCAACGCAATACACTTCGACCGAATGCCACTCGCCATCGAAGACGATCGTCGGCTCTCTCGACAGATCAATGTTTCCACCAAGCCGATCCCAGTCTTGCTGAGTGCCCCACCATCTACCAACGGAATCATGCTGGTGGCTTGCGACTTGAAGCAGCAAGGTAGAGATCGGCGTGAACGGTTTGCCGTTTGCAAAGTTGAGTGGCAAGCCAGCGTTATCGTCGTTTCTGATCGGGTTTTTCCAAGGAATCATGCCAGTTCGCAATGCCGCAGAGATTCGCTCGCTGGCTTGTCTGTTGGCGAGCCATTGTCGTTGCGACCCGATCCGCTGTTCTCGAAGGGAGGAAAAGGTAGGCATGTGAGGAGTCCCAAAGAAAGAAGAAGTGTTATGGTTTGCAAGGCAGGGCATTAGGACTCCGGTCCTCAGCTTTTTAGGCTCCGAATTAAATCGGGGAAATTATGTAACACAATTTGCCAGAATCCGGCTGCAATCCAAGGTACAAGGCAACTGTGCTTCCACCGCTTCCATCACCTTCGGTGACGGAAGCCTGATTCCAGCAGCCACAGCGAGATCAATATTCGTCAGGCAAAAGCAGGCAAGTCGAAGACCTGTCCGCCTCGGTGATCGCCCACACAACTTGGTCGCCAACCGGGTACACGGAGAGGATGCGGCTTCCATCCTTGATCGCCTGTTCGTTCAGACCTCGGTCTTCCTGGTAGATCGTTCCCCAGTCTCCAGTAACATGACGGTTAAGTAGCTGGGCGGCGTTGACGTTGGCTGCTTCCAGCACAGTGAGTGCGCCAGGCGTGGCGACGATCTGACCAAGGGGGAAGAGGGGCTTCGAGTTGGGCATCGGCGTGGTCCTTTCAGGGAGGGAACACGACGAAAGGTACAAGTTAACTGTTCGGGTTTAGGCAAAGCCCCCAGCCTTGCGGCCGGGGGCACGATGAACAAAGAAGAACAAAGCTCCCCGACGAAGTCGGGGAGCATGCGAGATCAGGAAGCCATCGCCACGGCCAAGTCAAACGCCGTCTGCTTGAAATCGGCGGCGGCTCCCATCAGCACCGACGTCATGCGATTCTCTGCACGTTGCCGACCTTGGCCACGCCACGCATAGAAGCGGCCATGATCTACACTTTCCGACACAGAATTGTAAAGCGACCACCAGCTACCCCTGATCGAGGAAATGTTCTGCCGCTCGTTTCGCATAGCCTTGCGAACCTCTTCCACTTTTCGCTCACGGATAGCGGCAGATCGACCGACCTCCTCGGGCTCAGGCAGCAGCGTATTGATGTACTGTCGAGCGTCGTCACGACTATAGCGACGAGTTGCCAAGTTTCGGGCGTTGTCTCGAAAGTCAGTGAACTGACGATCGGCCTGGCTCAACAAGTCGTGAGCCTGTTGCAGCTTGGCGGAAATGTCGCCGGTGTGTCGAATGCCACGCTGGCCACGGATCGCCAAAGCGGCAGTATTGGCACAGACGACTCGCACCGACGTTGGGATGGCATAAATCGCACCAGTGCCATCGTGGCTGTTGAGCCACAAGCAGTAGCGACGGACGGTGTCACCCTCGGCGATCGTGTCCACGCTCGGCATTCGAGCAAGCGCCCAAACTGAACGGCCACCACGCAGTGCCCCAGCACTCTCGAACCGCATGATCCCGTCCTTGAGCAGGTTGTCGAGAAAGCGAAAGCCCTCGGCGTTCTGCACGACACGGTACTTATCGGACACAACGCCGAGATGAGCGCCCGTGTCCATGCGGACGGTCGTGCTGTGACCTTCGATGATGCGGCCGTCAGCGTTGTAAATGGGTTGAGGCTGGACTTCCCAGTCGAGGTGAGCGGCATTGATCATGGTGGCCGAATCGGGGACATGGTCGAGGACATAGTCCGAAGTCGGATCATGCCATGCAGGCTTGAGGGCGGTTGCCAATTCCTTGCGTCCATTAACGACTGAAATTTCGGCTGCCATTGTCGAGTCTCCCAAGTGTGAACTTGTTATGCTGACCACGATGGGCAGCGTTCACACCGGGAAGGTACACCGCAACTCAAGTGAATCTGTCCTATGCTCGAACGCCCCGCAAAATGATTCGGCGTATCGTTCCGGCTTTCCAAGGCTTGCCGCCTCGTGCAAATCGCTCCTGGCTATTCAGCACCTGCGCAATGTCTTCGTATGAACGACGTCTTCCACTCCGAGGTTTGCGGCGCAGCGAAATCATGAGTTCCATCGTTTCCTTCTCGCCGGGTAGTTCACCATATGGCCGTCTGCCTTCGCAACGTCCTATATTTCTTTTGACTCGTTGGCGTGCGGCTCGCAGCTTCAGAACAATAACGCTCTTTTCAAACTGAGCGACTGCACCAAGTATTTGGCGAATGAGAACCTTGGTGGGATCTCCGTCATCAGCAGTCAGGTCGTTACCACTTGCGGCCTCAATCACATGCACGCCTAGCTGCCTGAACTGGCTAATGATCACTTCGCCTACCATCAGGTCACGAGCGATGCGGTCTGCACGCTCAACCAGAACATGTCGCACGCCGTTTGAATCAATTCGGTCAAGCAATGCTGCCAGTCCATCACGATCCGAAAGCTCCGTTGTGCCGGATACACCCTCATCACGAAACTGATCAACAACTTCGATCCGGTTCGCTTGAGCGTAGGTGTAGATTGTTTCCGCTTGGCGAGTGAACCCATCGCCCTTAATCTGCGACCTACCAGAGACACGCAGATACGAAAACGCCTTTAACTGCTTTGATTTCATTGGCTTATGTCGAATGCCAGCGCCATTTCTACAGAAAAGGCGCTGAACGGCCTTTCTCTTGAGGTTGAATGGGGTGAAGTACACACGTAGTGGGACAGGAAGACACGATCTCGAAAGCGGCGGAATTCGTGGAAATACGGCGGCAGAATCCGAACGCATCAAAGTACACAGTTGACCACTCACTCTTGGCGTTTCAAAGCCAAGAACAATTGGCGAATCATTTCGCCGGTATCAGTGTTGGCAGAGTTTGGAAAGTGTTCCGCCACCAACGCAGCGACTTGAGATCCAGTAACATCCAGCCCCAGAGATTGCAGTCCAGTAATAATCTCCGTTTGGTCTGCATCCCTTGCTGGAGTGATTGCAGTTCTGCGATTCGCTCGCACTACTGCACGCTTCTTTCGTTTACGATTGAATGTCACCAACGTACCGTTGGCCCCCACGCCCGTACGTCTGGTTTCAAGGACTTGGGAAATCAATTCTTGGACATAGACAGGGCGCTTCGTCGAATCGGTCATCACGGGCCTGGGTACGAGCCCTCGATCTATCAACGAGTAGAGTCGGGAGCGTGAGAGACCGATCATCTCTGCCATCTGGGTGACTGTTATGGCCGCTGGAATTTGTTGTTCAGGCATGATTGGAGACCAGAAATAGGACAGTTTGTAGACAGATAATGGACGGTCTATTTGCAGTTGCTCTGCACATGTTTACGTCCTTCAGCGGTCAACTCTCGAATTCCCTTGCTGTCCTTTCCAATGAGGCCGAGGCGGACTAACACGCCCTCCAAATCTCGGATCACACCAATGCCAACAGCTAACCGGCTTGCCAGTACGTTGAGTCTGGAGGGGGCGTCCATCAGCACATTCAGGTAATCTTGTTCTGCACGATTGAGACCTAGCGAATCCAACTGTTGAATGCGGCAGGTCTCTTCGAGGTGGCGTAAATCGATAGTGTCACTTCCAGTTGCAATGGCGACACGATACGCCGACTGAAGCAATTTTAATGCACGCCTGGGCTCTTGTTTCGATCGGTCAGCGATCAACGGTAGCACCGCTTCGTGAACGTCCCACGCCAACGACTTAGCTCGTCGATAAACGATTTGAGCAATCTCTTGGAATGTGTAGAGACGGAAGTTGAGTTCGAGGGCCGCACGATTGCGTAGAGGCGGAAGCAAATTCTGAGGATCGGTCGTTGCGAGCAGGATCGTCAACGGCGGCAATTTTATTGGCTGTGGCTGCCGCCCTCCGGTAGGGACATAAACCGTATTTTTGTCGATCACCGAGTACAACAATGTCTGCAATGCAGGACTGAGCAAGTGCGCTTCGTCTAACGTTACGATCGTTTTTTCGTTGCACGCAAGCAGTAACGCATTGAGTTCAGCGGCGCTATTGATTGTTTGAGCCAAGACCTCTTTACAATCGACGCACAATTCAGCAGCGATGACGCTTGAGAAAATCGATTTTCCGGCTGAACTTGGGCCGAGAAGCAATGTGGGGCTCGGAAACGGTTCATTCTTTTGGAATGCGAACGACAACCCAATGTCGATCGCCGCTTTCACTTCGTCTTGTCCAACGAGGTGTGATAATGAAGTTGGTTGTACGGATGGATCAGTGGCGTCCATTGGCGTCCTTTCTTGGATGTTGTCGCCACCGAAGGTAGAACGTAACTGTTCACACAAAAGCGAAACGCCCCCGCCTTGCGGCGGGGCGTTTGTTGACACCGAGATTGATCGTGCAATGTGATCTGAACTATCAGTAGCCCGTATTTCGTTGGCTTACATCGTAGCCAAGACCTTCCTGCACAAGAGTTACTTCCTGATAAATCGACCAGTGGGCGTGGTGGCAGCGATTGCGAAACTCATCCTTGATGACTCTGAACAACTCATCGGTTGTCGTTTCGGGGAAACCCTGCATTGCTTCTCTTGTGCTACTGGTTAAATCTATGTCGGCAACCAAGCAATTCTCAGGGACTTCAACTGACTCGTTGTGAAGGCGGGGCTGTGTAAGCGGACAGATGTCATCTGCGTACCAGTGTGCCCAATCCAACCACAAAGCGAACTCTTCAGGTTTGGACGGTGCAACTTCCTTCTTTTCCAATGTCTTCTCGACAGTATCCAAGTAATTTCGGATTCGTTGTGACGTTTCCCAGGACTTTATGAACGCCATCAATTCTGTTCGGCGTGTCTCTTCAATTTCCTTCTTCTCTTTGACAATCGTACGCCGGGATTCGGCGCTCACTTTCTGCCGTGCACGGCACTCATTGTCGAGCCGACTTGCCCGCTCGCTTTCCAGACTATATGGGGCGAATTCTGTGATGTGTGATCCCACATACATCTGCATTCACTTTTTTTTTCGTTTGCCTTTTACTTTGCGGCCTTCGGAGGATCTTGCTGCCCGCCCGTGGCATTTCTCCTCCATCGCTTTTCGATACACCGCTAACTCAGAACGGCGAAATGACCGATCGACAATGCTCCACTGTTCATCGGTCAAGTGCATTTGAGACCGATCTATCTCAATTTCAAGTCGTGCCATGACAAACATTGCGGGAGTGTGCTCAATCGCTATCTCCCATTCTTCGGCTTTCCATCGAGGCCGTCTCGTCAAATCTCTTGTGAGTGCGAGCAGCGCCTTTCCAGGGAAGTTGTATTCTCGTGTTTTGGCGTGGCTCAGGAACTCTGGAGCAATGACTGATTGCTGAATCATCCATTGGGAATTGGCCGTGGATTCGGCTGTATCGTCTTCGATGATGTGACCAGCAATTCCAGATGCCTTGATCTCAATTACTGCGTAGTCATTGATGTCCTGACACGGCCAAATTTGACTACGTGCGATTGCATCCGTAAGTTGCTCGTCTGAACTGTCGAGAGCAAATATTGTCGGACAGTCTACACCTTCGCCTCTGTTGCGTGGCTCTGTCGTTCCTTTGAGCCCTCTTGCCAAGATTCTGCTGACGTTCTCGACAGCGGTAACGTGATAGTATGTCTTGCTGTTTTTGCGTGATGACTTCTTCTTGCCCATAGATATGCTCACTTTGGTTTTTCAGGTCGAACGTACTCTTTGTTTTGCAACCGATTTTTCGCATTCCTCCAGGGCCACGAAGTTTTCGGAGGCTTCTGTGTACTACCAGTCAACTTCTCCGATTCTATGATTGAATCGCCCGCACAAGTTCGCCAACAGCAGCCATGTACTCGGTCAGGTTAGCTGGGGAGTTCGAGTTGTGGTTGCCGGTAGTGAATCGCACGAATCGTTTCTGCATCGAGCCAGCGCACTCGTTGTTGCGTTCTGCGTGCGAGATGTCGGTCAGGCCATCGTCTTCCGTGTGCATGATGAGCGGCGGATTCGTGTAGCCCGCCAGCTTCTCTTCGTGATCAAAAAGCCGCTTAACCTCAGCGTGAACATCGGCCTCATCGATTCCGGCTGCGGCGAGATCTGCATAGGTGAGGAATCGTTCTGACGGATCAGCGATACCGCTCTCAATGATCAACCCGGCAATGTTTGGCTGGCGATGTGCCAACTCGATTGCGTACAGCGAGCCGATTGACCGACCAAAGACGATTGCTTTCTCAACCGACACGCCAGCGGCTCTCATTGCCGCTTCACGGTCGCCGAGCATCGCAACAAGTTGTGCTCTCCCTGTCGATCCGCCGTACTCCCGATACTCGCCGAAAAGTGAGTCAAGGTTCATGTCTGCTAAGACATCAGACATGAACGGCACGTAGTCGGCAACGGCTTCTCCATTTCCGTGGAAGTGAATCATCGTGAACGCCTCGGGCTCGACGCTCCTCCGATAGCACGCCAATTCAGCGCCATCGACATTGACCATGAAAGGGTCACCAACGGTGCGATCTTGTGGAAACAAGTAGCGACCACTGATTGCGGGATGGTTAAGGATGCTCATGCCAACGCCTCGCACGCTTGCAACATCGCTTGAAGCGGTTCAGGGGCGGCAAGACGATGATCCGTGCCAGGCTCGATCAAGGCATCCGGTGACAAGCCGCTGTTGGCGACCAATTCCTCCGAGTCGGGGAACGGGATCACATCGTCTTGGCGTGAACGCAAGATGACCGTCTGCGCTTTGGCGCTGGTGGCAGAACCCCAGGTCTTCCACGCTGGGCACATCAGAACAAGCGGCGTGTCGCCGCTGTTCAAGTTCATCGCAACTGCACCGCCACGGGACGAGCCCATAATCACGTGAGGATGATGTTCGTCGTATTCTCTTTCGGCAATACGAACTGACACTTCAAAGTCTTCGTCAGGCAGCGCAGGGTTGATCGCTTCGGAGCCGTGCGCATTCAAGAAGGTCGGTTTGCGTCCGCCCACAACGCTTTGCCAGTCATGAAGAAATAGAATTCTCAACTCGCAGCCTTCTTGGCTCTCTTCTTGCCCGCTGCACTATCGAGTATCGCATCCAGTTCCCTGTCATTCATTCCCGCAATGACCCGGAAGGCGTCGGGACGTTCAATGACTCGCTGCCGGATCGTCTCGGGCACCTTTCCTGCAAGCAACAGCAATTCGTGCTCGTCAGCGTGAAGGGCGTCTGCCAGCTTGTGGATCAGCTTGCGTGAAGGCGCATCGCCAAAGTTGAGTTTGCTGTTCTCGATTTTGCTCAGGTATGTGAAGCCAACTCGAACCTGCTCAGCTAATTCACGTAGCGTGAATTCGTTGTCCTGTCGCAGAGATCGAATCTTCTCGCCGAATGTCATGGCCTCACCTGCTTGCTGGTCAGATTCAAAAATTGTAGACTGGTTGCAGTTTTTAGTCAACACGCTGGAGCAACCGGAGGGGCGATCAATGGCAGATCAACAATCGCTGTTTAGCGATCTCCCTGCGTTCTCTGATCGCTTCATGCGAGATCACGCCGGGCAGATCGTTACCGAGCCAAGGACTGCGCTTCTTGAATTGATTGCCAATGCCTACGACGCTGGAGCAACGCACATTCAAGTGCGATGGCCATCCGAGAAGGGAGAGGACTTTTCGGTCAGCGACAACGGGACCGGAATGACGAAGGATGAATTCAAGGTCCGTTGGCAAACCCTCTGTTACCACCGAAACAAGTATCAGGGGATGGAAGTCGTGTTCCCCAAGGGAGTACGCAAGTCTCTGAAGCGAATGGCGTTGGGGCAGAATGGAAAAGGTCGCCATGCCCCGTTTTGTTTTGCTGACAAATACAACGTCAAGACAACCAAGGACGGGACGTGCATTGCGGTTGAAGTCAGCCTTGGCAACAACAGCGACCGGCCATTCACGCTCGAACTGCTGGATGAATCACCGAAGCCCAAAGGCCACGGCACAGTCGTCACCGCAACGGTAGAACGAAAGCTGCTCGACGAAGATGAAGTCCGGCAGTTGATTGGATCAAAGTTCCTCGTTGATCCCTCGCTGCGAATCTCCGTCAACGGCAAAGACGTAGAACTAATGGCGTTGGATGGTCTGGCAACCACTCAGATTGACGTGCTTGACGGCGAAACTGTCACCGTCCATTTCATCGATTCGGTTGAGCATTATCGAACGGCTCGACTTCGAGGCATCACGTGGTGGGTCAATCAGCGAATGGTTGGTGAGCCATGCTGGGATCAATTGGATGCCGAGGGAGCTTACCTTGATGGCCGCACCGAACAAGCCAAGCGATTCAGTTTTGTCGTTGAAGCCAACTGTCTGAAACCAGAGGTAAAGGCCGATTGGACGGCGTTCCATGCAACGAAGAAAGTCAACGCTGTTCGGGATGCAGTCCACGAACACGTCCTGAACAACCTGCGAAGCAAGTTGGCCACCAACCGCAAGGAAAAGAAAAAGGCAGCGTTACAAAACAGTCGGAAGCTACTTGGTGATTTGCCCACGATCTCGAAGAGGACCATTGGCAAGTTCATCGACGAAGTGCAGGAAAAGTGTCCAACGCTCACCAGTCGTGATTTGTCACGCACCGTTCAAGTTTTGGCAAAGCTGGAACAGACACGTTCTGGATACGACTTACTGAAGGAGCTTGCGAGTTGCTCAGCAGATGACCTCGATACATGGAACACGCTGATGCAGCAGTGGACGGCAAGTAACGCTGAGGTCGTCCTGAACGAATTGCAGAAGCGTCTGACTTTGATCGACCGCATGGATGCACTGGTCGAAAGTCCGCTGGCTGATGAACTGCATGATCTTCAACCGCTCTTTGAACGTGGGCTCTGGATCTTCGGCCCGGAATACGAAGCTGTTGACTTTCGATCCAACCGTGGCCTTTCCGAGATCATCGGTAAGTTCCTTGGCGGTGCCGACTACAAGCCGCCGATTCGTCGTCCTGACTTCGTTGTGTTGCCTGAACTTTCAATTGGTACATACTGCGCCGATTCCTACGACGCCGCTGGCGAGATCTCAGGAATTCGCAAAGTGGCGATTCTGGAATTGAAGAAGGGCGGCTTCTGCGTCACACAAGGCGAAGCCGATCAAGCTAGAGACTACTGCAAGGAGATTCGGCAGTCAGGTCGAGTCCAAGCTGACACTGAAATCGTTGCTTACGTGCTGGGAGCTAAGCTCGAACAAGGCTTGGAGACTTTCACGATGGGCAACATCACGGTCATTCCGACGATCTATCAAACAATCTTGCGAAAGGCGCACCAGCGAACTTTCGGGCTGCATGAAAAGTTGAAGACAGCGCAGCCTGTAGATGCCTCAGATGCCGAAGTCGAGGAAGTGTTAAAAAGCGATCCGGGACCGACATTGTTCTCCGATGACGAGCCCACCGAAGAAGTAGCTTGAGAACTCCAGCATGACTCCCGAACAAAAAGCACGACAAGAGATCGACAAGCAGCTTGAGGCTGCTGGTTGGATCGTGCAAGACTTCCGTGATCTTCATATCACGGCGAGTCTTGGTGTTGCTGTGCGTGAGTTTCGATTGAAGACCGGCAATGCGGACTATTTGTTGTACGTTGACGCCCAGATCATCGGCGTCATCGAAGCCAAACCGGAGAATCACACGCTCACCGGAGTAGAAACGCAGTCCGCCAAGTACATGTCGGGGATGCCCGAGGAGTATCCGCACTACCGATTGCCGCTGCCGTTCGCTTACGAATCAACCGGCGCAGTCACTCAGTTCACCAACACCCTGAACCCCGATCCCAGAAGCCGTGAAGTCTTCACGTTCCATCGGCCTGAAGAACTCCTGCGGCTTGTCGAACTTGAAACGCAGGTGCGTGGCCGACTTCAGCAGTTGCCGAAACTGAACACGCAGAGGCTCTGGCCGGTACAGATCAAAGCGATCCAAAAACTGGAGCAGTCACTCGCCCAGAATCGACCACGTGCCCTAATACAAATGGCAACAGGTTCGGGAAAGACGTTCACAGCAGCGTCGTTCATTTATCGACTCATCAAGTTCGCCGATGCAAAGCGTGTGTTGTTTCTGGTGGACCGAGCCAACCTTGGAAGACAAACGCTCCGTGAGTTTCAGCAATACGTTAGTCCCTACAACGGGATGACGTTCACTGACGAATACAACGTCCAGCATTTGAAGAAGAACGCCGTCGATCCGGTCAGCCGAGTCTGCATCAGCACAATTCAGCGAGTCTATTCGATTCTGCAAGGCGACTCAGATTTCGAGGAAGCCAACGAAGAAGGGTCGATGTTCGAGACCGCATGGGTCAAGGAGCCGGTTCCGGTCGGCTACAACCCTTCGTTACCAATCGAGGAATTCGATTTCATCGTTTGCGACGAATGCCACAGGTCGATCTATAACCTTTGGCGTCAAGTGCTCGAATACTTCGACTCGTTCATTATCGGACTGACGGCAACGCCCAGCAAGCAGACCATTGGTTTCTTCAATAACAATCTGGTCATGGACTATGGCCACAATCAGGCCGTCGCCGATGGAGTCAACGTCGGCTTCGATGTCTTCCGAATCAAAACCAAGGTCACAACTGATGGTGCCACGCTGGAAGGCGAACCGGGGCTGTTCATTCCACACCGTGATCGCCGCACCCGGCAACAGGTATTGCGTGAAGTAACTGGGGACTACAAGTACGCAGGGAAGCAACTTGACCGAGATGTCGTCAACCCAAACCAAATTCGGTTGGTAGTCCGCACGTTCCGTGACCGCATGTTTCAGGACATGTTTCCGGGACGCACCGAAGTTCCCAAGACATTGGTGTTTGCCAAAGACGATTCACACGCCGACGACATCACCAAGATCATTCGTGAAGAGTTTGGGCGAGGCAACGACTTCTGCCAGAAGATCACCTACCGAACCGGCTTCGTGCAAGTCACGAAGAAGGTCAAAGACAAAGACGGCAAGGAAGTTGAAAAGACGGTCTGGGAAAAGACAGCCAATCTGAAACCGGAGGAAGTTCTCGCAGAGTTCCGCAACTCTTACAACCCTCGCATCGCTGTCACTGTGGACATGATCTCGACCGGCACCGACGTGAAGCCGCTCGAATGCCTGTTGTTCATGCGAACGATCAACTCATCCAATTACTACGAACAGATGAAGGGTCGTGGCGTGAGGATCATCGACCCCGATGCGCTCATGATGGTGACGCCCGATGCCAAGTGTAAAGATCGGTTCGTACTGGTCGATGCTGTCGGTGTCACCGAACAGAAAAAGTCGGACTCGTCTCCCATTGACCGCAAACCGTCAGTGCCATTGAAGCGAGTCTTGGAGACGGTTGCCAAAGGCGTTGTCGATCCCGACCTGTCATCAACGCTCGCCGCTCGACTGACTCGACTGGAGAAAGGGCTGGATGATGACCAGCGAGAGAAACTGACCGAGCTTGCAGGCGGCAAGAACATCTCGACGCTTGCTCAGAACATCATGACGGCTCTGAATCCTGACGAGCAGACGAACCGGCTGGTGGAGAAAGGTGAAGTGGCCGAAGTCGATGATCCGACTGAAGAGCAATTAGACAAGGCCGAGCGAGAGCTACTCAAGACAGCAATGAAGCCTTTCCTCGATCCGAAGTTGCGGGAAGGAATCCTGCTGGCGAAAAGCATCTGCGATCAGGTAATTGATGAAGTCACGCCGGATGAATTGATCTCAGCCGGTTACGATGAGGCAGCGATGGAGAAAGCTCAATCGCTCGTGCAGGACTTCCAACAGTTCATCGAAGAGAACAAAGACGAACTGGATGCCATCCGAGTCTTCTACAGCCGACCTTACCGGGCTGGACTGTCATTCAAAGCGGTCAAGGAACTGGCATCGGCAATCAAAGCACCGCCGCTATCCGCTGATGCCGACAAGTTGTGGGCGGCATACAGAGCCGTTGAACCGCAGGCCGTCAAAGGTAAGTGCGGCAAGCTGGTTGATCTGATTGCCATTGTTCGCCACGCCATCAACCCGAACCAACCGCTTGTTCCTTACGGCGAAACCGTCGAAGAACAATACACCAATTGGCTATCGGAGCAGGAAGCCGAAGGCGTCACGTTTACATCCGAGCAACGTCAATGGCTCGACGCCATCAAGGATCACATTGCCAGCAGTCTGACGATTGAACGTGATGACTTCGAGTACGCTCCGTTCACTCAACTCGGCGGCTTGGGCAAAGCTCACGATTTGTTTGGTGAGAAGTTGAACGCCATCCTTGCTGAATTGAATGCGAGGTTGGCAGCATGAGCGAAAAAAACGGGCATCTTGACTCCGTGATTCAAGAGTTGAATCAGATTGCCGTTCCTGACGGATGGGTACGCACGCCAATCAATGAAATTGGAGATGTTCGTCTTGGGCGTCAACGGTCGCCTAAGAACAAATCGAAAGAATATCCGACGAAATATCTGCGAGCGGCAAACATTACGTGGCACGGAATCGATGTGTCCGACATCTTGGAGATGGAGTTCCAACCAAAGGAACTCAAATCTTACCGGCTACGCCATGGGGATGTCTTGTTGTCCGAAGCGTCGGGTAGTGCCAGCGAGGTTGGCAAGGCAGCAATCTGGAACGGAGAAATTGAAGATTGCTGTTTTCAAAACACGGTCATCCGATTTCGACCATCAGAAGCGATTCGCCCCCGCTACTCTCTACTGGCCTTCAAACATTTTGCTCGCAACGGTGTCTTTTCACGTGTGGCGAAAGGCGTTGGAATTCAACATCTTTCTGCGGATCGTTTCTCGGCGATTCCATTCATTCTTCCGCCCCTCGCCGAGCAAGATCGAATTGTCGAGCGTGCCGAGGAACTGATCTCAGAACTTGATGCGGGTGTTGCATCTCTCAAGCGAGTGCAAGCCAACTTAAAACGATATCGGGCATCAGTGTTGAAGACTGCGGTGGAAGGAAAAGTCACCGAAGAATGGCGAGCCAAGCACTCGCCGAAAGAAACCGGCGAACAACTGCTCAAACGCACCCTCGAAGAACGCCGTCGAAAATGGGAATCCGCTCAACTCGCCGACTACGAAGCCAAGGGCAAAGAGCCACCAAAGAACTGGCAGGCACGTTACAAAGAGCCTGATGCTCTCGACACATCGCAGTTACCGGCACTCCCTGAGAGTTGGTGTTGGGCAAGGATTAGCCAAGTTGGTCATGTTCAACTTGGTCGTCAACGATCTCCCAAACACCATACCGGCACGCACATGCGACCATACTTGCGTGTCGCCAATGTGTTTGAAGACCGTATCGACACGTCGGATGTCATGGAGATGAACTTCACTCCAGCCGAGTTCGAGAACTATGCGCTTCGACATGGCGACATCCTTCTGAATGAGGGGCAAAGCCACGAACTGGTCGGGCGTCCGGCAATGTATCGTGATGAGGTTCCGGGATGCTGTTTCACGAATACTCTTGTCCGTTTTCGTGTAGCTGACGGCTTGGATCGAGACTTTGCTCTGCGTGTGTTCTTGGCATACCTCAAGAACGGTCGCTTCCAGAAGATCGCAAGCATCACGGTCAATATCGCCCACCTCGGCGCAGGTCGATTTGCCGAACTCGAATTCCCACTGCCGCCAGAAGATGAGCAGGCAGAAATCGTCAGGATCGTTGATGAACTCTTCTCGCAGATCGATGCTGCTGAATTGGCAGTCCAGCACGGGATGAAGAGAGCCGCACGTCTACGGCAGAGCATTCTCAAAGATGCCTTTGAAGGAAAACTGGTCGCTCAAGATCCAGCCGACGAACCGGCATCAAAACTTCTCGCCCGCATCCAAGCCGAACGACAAGCAGCCGCCCCCAAGCCAAAGAAGAAGTCCACTCAGCGCACTCCACGAGTCCCCAAGAAGATCACTCAGCGTCGTGGTGCCATCGTCGCTTACACGATTGCTCATGCGAACGGAAAGGCAACACGCAAGTCGGAAGCACTGGGACGCACCAAACTCGTCAAAGCTCTGTACATCGCACAGACACATGAAGAACTCGATCTTCAATTTGGTTTTCAACGGTACGCCGCTGGTCCGTTTGACGAAGCCTTCTACAAGCTCGAAGGCACGGGCAACAAGAACGACTGGTTCACGACCAAAGAGCGAGACAACTTCGGCGTCACTTACCATCCTGCTGACAACACGGACTCCATGTGTGAGGAAGCGACGGAATTCCTCGGCGACCGCAAAGACAGCATCGACCGCCTGCTAACTCACGTCGCCAAGATGGACATGAAGCAAGCCGAACTCTTCGCCACCACCTATGCCGCATGGAACGACCTTCTGATCGACGGACGAGAAGCCACCGAAGCCAGCATCATCGAAGAGTTCTACGGCTGGGACGAATCCAAGAAGAAGTTCAAAAAGCCAGAGATCAAGAAGCAACTGAAGTGGATGCGTTCCGAAGGCTACGTGCCAACCGGAAAGGGTGAGCGAACGGAGACACGAACAAAAGAGACAAAGCTGCCCTCGAAGCGACGGAGAAAGAACAATGCCTAAAGTGCAGCGGCCAGAATACGAGCCCATCGAATTGGCGTGCGAGAATTACAAGTGCAAGAAGCCATTTTCCAAGTCGCTGACACCATCTGAATTTAGCGAATGGGCTGAAGAGCAGGATGACGAATGTTGGTGCGGATCGTGCGGGGAAGAACTTTCCGTCTCGAACCTGTCTCTCTATTGCTACATCTGTCACGCCGATGTCGATTACATGAGTTTGCCGGACGCTCTTCACTGGCTTGAAGAACGATGCCCGCATTGTGCAGGCAGAGATGTCTGGGAAGCAGACTTCTACTCGGTTAGTGTCGCCGGTTCTTGGTCTCACGTGTACGGCGAATACGACTGGTCGGCCAGCGGAAAACGCAGAGACGAGTTAGAACGAGAAACACGGACAGATTACTGGGAAGGCGTTGTTCATTTCTGCTCTGCGGAAGAATTCATTTCCATCTACAAAGAGCGACGGATCAAGGCAGAGCCGACTGGCCTCTACGGCAGGCGAAATCCCAAAGAAACAAAGGCGGTCTGCCTGAGTGAAACGACGGAACCTAACTGGGAAGAGATCAAAGACATCCATGGTCAGTATGGATTCGTATTTCGCAAACGAGACATGATCGCATTGGAGGGCGCACCTGCGATCTATCTGCCTCAGTCGGTCATCGATGAAATGAAATCGACTGGTGATGTGATTCCACGCAAACTCTGGCCATATCTTTCAAAGCTAAAAATCCCATCGGCCTCGAAAGGAAAGAAACATGATTTCCTTCACGAGCGAGAATGGAGGGTGCCACGGGATATCGACTTCAACAAGACTCGGCCATACGCAGTGACCTTTCCGAAGCGACGACCGGGCATTGAAGAGGAAGAGTTGATTCTCTACGCAGCACAGGAATTCCAAGAGCTTTCCGGTTCTGAATTCAAGGAAGACGCATCACATTCTGACCCGACGCCGGGGGCCTTTTAGACATGATTCTTACTCCCGAGCAACAAAGCCGAGCCATCGAGGTCATGCAGGAATACCTCGCTGCACCGCAAGGCCCAGAAGGTGTAACACCTGCCGAGGCTTCCACAGAACGTGATCGCCAGCGAATCGAATTGATTGAGGGTGAGTTACTGCCTTTGGTCCAAGCCTACTTGGCCGGACAGACTCCGCTGGACGAGTTCAAATCCAAAGTAGATGGCATCAACAAACGAAATGAGCACTGGGGGTTCAAGGGCATCAAAGGGCAGATGTTCTTCAACATGGTCGTCAATGTCTCCAGTGATCCGGGAGAGTGCGATCAGGAACTCAAATCCGCCATTGCTGTTCCGACAAGCGAAGACATGGCCCGCAGCCGTATCAGGACGTTCGCCAGTTACGTTCGCCGACTTGGAGAGGAGCATGTCGAGGGTGGCAGATCGAAGCAGGGACGACCAAAGGCAGGAAGCATTCCATTCTTCCTGTCATATTTCTGGCAGCTTCAGAGTCGTGATGTTTGGCCGGTGTACTACACCAACGGCGTGAAGACGATGAGCGACCTCAATCTCTGGTTGCCAACCGATGACCTCGCTGCGGACTATATCTCGTTCAAACATCTTCACGAAGAATTGGCAGCACTGTTCACCGAGAAGAGCGGGGAGAAGTTTGGGCTGTACGACGTTGAGCACGTCTTCTGGTTCAAAGGAGGGAATCCCTACGGCGGGTCAAAGCCGCTGCCCAAAGAGCAAATCGAACCAACCGTTGAAGAGCCTGACGAGATCATTGTCGCCCCAAAGTTGGATCGACTGCCCGACAGCTACGTTCCTCCAGTGATCGCTGTCTTGCCACGTATCGCTGCGAACGAGGCTGGGTTTGACGACTTGGCAAAGGCATCCGGTATCAGCCTGTCCAGAGCGTTTGAAAAGAACATTCATGCGGCATTCACAATCCTTGGATTCGACGCAAAGTTGCTGGGTCAGGGAGGTGGGCGGGTGCCGGATGGCATTGCTGTTGAACACGACAGTTCCTACGCCCTCATCTGGGATGCCAAGGTTCGTGGTGACGGCTACAGCATGGGCACAGATGACCGGACGATTCGAGAGTACATCACGACTCAAAGCCGGGAGTTGAAACGCCGCCGTTCGATCCGAAACGTCTACTACGTCGTCGTGTCGAGCGAATTCTCCGACGACTTCGACGAATCGATCCGCTCCATGAAGATGGAAACGGAGATCAGCGAAGTGTGCCTCTTGGAAGCATCGGCACTCGTCTCCATTGTGGACGCCAAGTTGCGTGATCCACTTCAGGTCAGCCTCGGACCAGACGGTGTACAACGTCTCTTCAGCACCAGCGGAATAGTAAACGTCGAAACAGTGCGACAAAACCTCATCGGATAGTCCTTGGAATGTCGAATCCCACCAGTCAAATCGTAAACAAAGCATGGAACTTTGCTCATGTTCTCCGTGACGACGGACTGTCGTACATGGGGTACACGGAGCAGATCACGTTCCTTTTGTTTCTGAAGATGGCCGACGAGCAGTCAAAGCCACCATACAACCGTGAACCCATCGTCCCCAAGAAGTTCAACTGGGAGAGCCTGACGAAACGAGACGGCGACGATCTGCTCATTCACTATCGCCACTTGCTGGAAGAGCTTGGCAAGAAGTCGGGAATGCTCGGCGAGATTTTCCGTCGAGCAAGGCCAGAGATTCAGAACCCGTCTATTCTCCGCCGCCTCATCGTTGACTTGATTGAAGCCGAAGACTGGTCGAAGCTCGAAGCCGATGTCAAAGGCGACATCTATGAAGGAATGCTGGCTCGCAGTGCGGCGGAATCACCCAAAGGAGCCGGGCAATACTTTACGCCTCGTGAACTCATCAAGGCCATCGTCGATTGTGTTCAACCGACGCCCGAAGACATTGTTGCAGATCCAGCCGCAGGGACGGGCGGATTTCTCCTGAGTGCTCACCAGTACGTTCTCGACCATCACAAAGACCTCGACCGAGATCAGAAGAAGCACCTGAAGTCAGGTTTCGTCAAAGGATGGGAACTCGTGCCCAACACGGCTCGCCTTTGCATCATGAACCTGTATCTACATGGCGTTGAGAGTGACCCAAGTCCGATCCATTCCGGCGTCGATGCTCTGGCGAGTGAGCCCGGCGAGAAGGATCGCTGCACGTTGTTGCTGACTAATCCGCCGTTCGGCAAGAAAAGCAGTATTGCCATCGTCAACGAGGAAGGCGATCTGGAAAAAGACGATTCAACCTACGAACGAACCGACTTCTACACAACAACTAAGAACAAGCAACTCAACTTTCTTCAACATGCCAAGTCGCTGTTGAAGGTTGGTGGACGCTGCGCCGTTGTCGTACCGGACAATGTTCTGTTCGAGGGTGGTTCCGGTGAAACCGTTCGTCGAAAGCTCCTTCAACAATGCGATGTCCACACACTTCTTCGGTTACCCACGGGCATCTTTTATGCCCAAGGGGTCAAAGCAAACGTTTTATTTTTCGATGCAAAGCCTGCTCAAGAGAAGGCTTGGACCAAACGCCTGTGGGTTTACGACCTGAGAACGAACATGCACTTCACGCTGAAGACAAACCCGTTGAAGCGGAGTGATCTGGATGAGTTCGTCAAGTGTTACAAGCCAGGAGAGCCACGGGACAAACGACGAGCGACATGGTCCGAAGAGAAAGCCGAAGGTCGCTGGCGATCTTACACGCATGACGAGCTTATTAAGCGAGACAAAATCAACCTCGATCTCTTTTGGCTTAAAGACGACAGCCTCGAAAACTCAGCCGACCTGCCAGCCCCAGACATCCTTGCTCAAGAAATTGCTGATGACCTTGAGACGGCGCTGGAACAATTTCAGTCGATTGCGTCCGCACTGAACAAGGAATGAACATGCAAGACAACAATTGATGGATCATGCAACCATGAAACTGCAAACCGAGAGTCACTCCGATGCCAGAATGCGAATTCTCTGAAGACGAATATGAAGATGCGTTGATCGACGAATTGAAGAATCAATATGGGCCTGGCCGTATCCATTTCAAGCCATCACGCACGCTGGAGAATTCACTTGGCTATGACTTTGCGATCGAAACCAATTACGACTATTTCCGTCGTCCTGGCGTCATGCTTGATGACCCTCGCCTGCTAGGTCTCGTTCCACCCCAGCGTCGAGCAATGATCCCAGGCAGGTTCGTTACGGCGCTTGTACAATGCAAAATCCCGTACCATGTGAGCCGAAGACACGCAACAACGCAGCACATCTTTGACTACTGGCGTGAGCCGTACTTCCGGTTTGATCTCGACAGTGAGCAGAATCAAAAGCTCGCTGATACTGAACAGGCTTTGCAAAGCCTTGCTCTTGTTCGTTATGGAACACCCTGTTTTGCGACATTCTCAGAAATCGAAGGATGGTCGGCAGCGAGGTTAGTAACGCAACGCACGCATTTTCAATCCCCTGCCCGCACACTTGGTCATCGACTCTACACCTATGTGTCGCCATTGCGGCCAGGAAGAGCTTACTCCACGCCTGAAGACATCCCACCCGATTTCCTTGCACCAAAACTGGTTCGCTTGGGTGAAAGTGTTCCGAATATGCGTTGGTGTGCATACGTACTTTTGATCTGGCAATCGCTTCTTAGATCTAAGGGCCTGACACAGAGTTTGGGAATTGAAACTGGGGATCTCAACGCTGCCGACCTTGCGCTTGGCCAACTAGCTGATCTGCCGCTCGACCCACTGGGTTTGCTGGACGTTGAGACCCAGATCGGATTTACAAATGCTCTGAACCAAGAAGGGCAATTGGCTTCGCTTCGCTATTATGCGGCTATGATTTTTGCTATTCATAGGATCTTCCGATCACAGCTTCGATGCAAGTGGAACGTTTTCTGGACATCAACTCAAGGCTGACATAGGTAGAATCCATGACTGAAGATGAAGAAGATTGTTACCTCCATTCGAGCGACGAATCATTTTTTGCACAGAGAAAGTTTGATGCCGAGCAACGAATACAGGCTAGCGAACGCAACACAAAAATTGCCGCTCGATATCAAGTGGCAACTCGGGAAGAGATGCAACGGATCACGCCGTTGTGGAGCCACGAACCGTCAAAACTGCATCATAACTTTGAGAATGGGTTCGAGGGTTTCTTCCCAAACGGCTACCTCTTGCTAGAAGCAGATCTGGACGAGATTCTTACTCGACTGCATTCGGACTACTCGGTAGATCCTGAAATACTCTTCCCCGAGAAACGAGAGAGACTCACGATTGCTCAGGTAATCCATGAATGGGAG
Source organism: Rosistilla oblonga (assembly GCF_007751715.1). NCBI lineage: Bacteria > Pseudomonadati > Planctomycetota > Planctomycetia > Pirellulales > Pirellulaceae > Rosistilla > Rosistilla oblonga. Next base: position 2,896,660 of record NZ_CP036292.1, read on the forward strand.
TCGAAAAAGGCGTTAACCCCACCGCTCATGTGGCACTTAAATGGCACAATTGCCGTTAGTGCAGGTAATCATCGATTGGCGTCTGCGTCGTATCTCGGTACCGAACGCATTCCGTTCTATATCAGATCGGAAGATGAGAGTTTCTTTCTCGCAATTGAATCGGTAGAAGAATTGGACCGTGGTACATGGCCATGACCGACTGCCCATAAAAATGAGGCCAGGCCCAGTTCCGATGAAGAGGCGGATTGTTTTAGCGCATCTTGCTCACGCCCGCTTGCGACGTTTCCCTGCCCCAGCGGGACAACGGTGAACTCAAAGAAGTCGGTCAGGAATTACTCTTTCGCTTGGGGACTTTTCACCGCAAATTCTTGACGCACGAGCTACATGATATGAGCATCGGGCTGGATCTGGTTGCGTTCCTTAATAAGAACGATGAAGCGAACCCGATGCTTTTTCTTGTGCACATAGGAAAGGCCCTCACTTCGCTCGGGCCAGTCCGCTCATGCAAGTCCAACTCTGCTCGCCCACGGCTCAAACGTTTCCCAACGATAGGCCACACGTCGCTGAATCGAGTAGATTGGTTTGTCACACTTGCATCGATCATGCATCCACAATGAGAAAGCAAATGCCTTACGATAATTGAGTCTTAAACGTCGCTCTTTCGCTCTGAAATACTGCCGAATCTCAGCGATGCTTACTGGCCAAAACTTTCCAATGGTTCCGTGTTTCCGCAATCCTGTCTTGGGAACGAAGAGCCGTCGCTTCTTGCGAAAAATGTCTGAGTTCTCACCTTTCGCTACCCTCGCCTTGAGCACGTATCTGGTGCAGAGCCAGGGGTTATCAATCCGCTTAATAGACGTTCTCGAAGGGTCGTCCTTCAATGCGTCCAGGCAGGTCGTCTTAATAACATCTGGTGGCCACGAATTGGTCACGAGTAAGTGATAGTGAACTTTGTTAGACCTTCCCGCCTCACGCACCCAGAACGCAACAATCCCTGCCGCATCAAGTCGTCGCTTCACTCGATTCCAATTGGATCGGACATCGGTCGGTGATTGAAAATCTTTGAAGTTGATCGTGACGTGTTGAAGAAGGCGTATCCCGTACGCTCTTCGAGCACGATCCACACAACGAGCTAATTTCGACGCACAGCGTGTGTAGCTTGGAATCGACTCGGTCCACGATTCCGGTGGAATGTCGTAGCTCGAATAGGGCGAAGGTTCTCTCTGAAAAAGATCGGTGTTTGTACTACTATACATTGTAATCTCCCGGTTACATAACTTGGCCGTCTGCCACGAAGTGGTAGACGGCCTTTGTCTTATAGTAGTAGTGTGTGTTGTGTTTTTTAGATATTAGTTTACTAGCAGCCGTTGTTCACATCGGCGGTATGCCATCATGTAGCGCCGCAAGAGCGTTGATGACGTTATCGATCCGAGTGCCGATTGCAATTGGCTCCAATGACCTAACGGCTCGAAACATTCCAGCCAGTCGAAGCCTTCGTCGTGAAGCATGAGCTTGGCGAACCCAGATCCCACCACCACTTATCCCAACGAATTCGTTGAATTCGAGTCTGACCTGCATTGTCGAGTGTACAGGTGTGCCTAAGACTTTTTCCGGTAGCTCCAAAAGCATGTGATGTTCAGGTGCTTCTGAGTGCTTTGCCGTATCCGCCAGTTCACATCCAATGTTCAGTCGTTGAACGAGCACTGGCAGATGTGGTTGTCCAGCCTGTCCAGCGTCACTTAATAGCAGTGGGAATCCGTAGATCTCGCATTTCCACGCCGGTGATATGGGGGCGACAAGATCACGTTGCGCTATGAATTTCTTTTTCTTGCGAAGTTGCTGCACCGTTGGTTTGCAAAGCTCGAACAGAACGACATCGAGAGTCTTCTCGTCTAGGAAAAATGCCTGCTTGAAGTGAAGAGGAACGCTTTCCTCCCCTCGATCGCTTGGCAGGTGCCGAAAGTGATCGGAGGTCGAAGCAAACCACTCAAAACTGCCAGGGTTGTCGTGCTCGCATGGCCAATCGTGGGCTGCCGTCATCACGAAATGATTGCCCCCAATCTGCAAAAGCAGGCCCGTTCGATCCTGGACAATCGGGTATTCTCCGTCCAACCAAGCGAGCGGCACTGTTGCCAAATGCGGTAGCTCAGAGTGAATAAGACGCCTGCTTTTGTTTCGTCGTCGCAGTCGGCGATGTCGGTTTTGTCTCGCATTGTTATTGCCCATTGGACTACACCTTTTTTCCTTGGACTGAAAAATCAATCTCTTGTTGCGATGACAGGAGTTCGGCGATGTGGATCAGCAGCGATCGAATGTTGTTTGCTGCTACCTTGATTGATGCATTCTACTTTCCGACAGTGAAGGCAATGATTAACAGAATCCATCCGAAAGCAGATTACTAACTGGAATAGGTAGCTTGCTTGGCGGTTTTTCATATCGTAGGGCGGCGGCGATTAGCTCCCACCCTGCGTCCTAAGGAGTCGATCATCTGATAGCAGGCAGCCGATCTTCTGATAAAGAACTTCCCTGCCAGCATGGAGCAGTGCTGCGAATCACCCGTAAAGTATTTGCTGGAAACGACTTGAGGCATTTCCGAACGGCGTTGAGTTAGCTGTAAATATGATTCCCGCCGCCTCCATCAAAAAGCCGCTTGCCAAACTTTGGCAGGCGGCTTTTTTGTTTGCCCAGCGAAGCTGGCAAACCCAGTCGGTGCTTGTCACCGACCAAGCCCTGTTCATGGGGAATTGAATCCGACTCGCAAGGGTTCCGCCGGTGACTGCGGGTCTGAAGGAAGCGATAGGAGGACGATGGAACGTAGCGAAAGCGAACCCGATTCGGCTGCCGGCGGGGGCGAGCGTGCAAAAAGTCGCGATGCCCGATACATGAACAGCCGCCGGAAGTGTTTGGGGACGTCATCATCGTCAGGGAGCCAGTGCAGTAACTGGGGAGACCTGACATTATCCGTGGCCGCGTTAGCTCCCCCAAAGGCGAAGCGTGAGAAGCCGGTAAGGTCGCTTCAAGTGGAAACACAAGAAGCGATCGATGTGGTGTCAGGAGTCAGATGAACCCGTAGTAGTGAATAAGTCGCGGCCCGTGAAAGCTGGTAACAGTCTGGAGGACAAAACCGTGGCGACGACGTGCAAAGCATCGGCGGTAACCGAAGCGAGTCACGCCGGACAGAGATGACTCAAAAGGTCATCACTGGATGCGAAGGGGTGAAGTTTTATTTGTGATTGGAGAGAACACCGAAAACGAACAACCGGCAGCCGACACGATCCGGAGAGATCGAAGACTCCGGGGACCGGTCCACAGTGGCGATGCGAGGAACTGCTAAGCTGCTCGATTCGTCCGTCGGCGTGGAAGTAACTCAGCAAACTCGACGCCTCGCGATTGTCCTTTACTGGAATAGCACACGAGGCGTCGGCTGAGTGAACCGCCACCCTGCCAACCGATTCGACAGAAAGCGATCGACCCAACGAAAGACCACCGACCGACAGTCATGAAGCGAACCTACTACAGCCTCTACGACCGACTGCTTGATCGCCGAGCTTTGGCTCGCGCGTTCGAGAAAGTCCGACGTGCCAAGGGTGCACCTGGCATCGACGGGCAAGCGATCGATGCGTTTGAAGCTGATTTACTGGGGGAGCTGACGCGGTTGGTGAGCGAACTGCGGAGCAAGACTTACCGGCCCAGTGCGGTCCGCCGAGTTTCGATCCCGAAACCGGAAGGCGGCCAGCGGCATCTTGGCATCCCAACAGTTCGCGACCGAGTCGTCCAGCAAGCGTTGCTGGACATCCTGCAGCCGATCTTTGATCCTGACTTTCATCCATCAAGCTACGGTTACCGACCGGGCCGCAGTTGCCAACAGGCAGTCGCCAAAGCAACGATGTTCATCCGGCGATATGGTCTCGACCAAGTCGTCGATATGGATCTCTCGAAATGCTTTGACCGGTTGGATCACGGCTTGATTCTCTCGTCGATCCGTCGTCGGGTGACCGATGGCAGCATTTTGAATCTGATCAAAATGTTTTTGACCAGCGGAGTGATGAACGAAGGTGTCTGGGAGGCGACGGAGCTTGGCAGCCCGCAAGGCGGTGTTGTCAGTCCCCTGATCGCCAATATTTACCTGGATGCTTTCGACCAGGAGATGATGCGTCGTGGTTACCGAATCGTTCGGTATGCCGATGACATTCTGATCCTGTGTCGGAGCAAGCGATCGGCGGCTCATGCGATGAGCGTTGCAGTGGAGATTCTGGAAGGTGATTTGAAGTTGACCGTCAATCGCGATAAGACGCACCTGACTTCAGCCTGTGAGGGTGTGAAGTTCTTGGGCGTCGTGATCGGCAGCATGCACACCCGCATTGCTGCCGAGAAAGTCGCGGCCTTCAAGGCGAAGGTCAAAGTGATCACTCGCAAGAACAGCCCGGTGAACTTGGAGAAGGTCATTGCTGACCTGAATCCGGTGCTTCGCGGCTGGGGCAGCTACTTCCGGATGGCGAACTGCAAAGGTCTGTATCGCGAGTTGGCTAGATGGATTCGGCGACGATTACGGGCCAAGCAACTCGCGTTGTGGAAGAAACCGACGCGTCTGATTCGCCGCTTGCGGCAGGTCGGCGTACGTGGTGACCTCCAGAAGATGCGAATGACCGCGTGGCGTACGTCGCGTAGTTCTTACGCCAGTATGGCCATCAGCAATGGCTTCCTGGCGGAACTTGGCCTGTTTGACTTGACCGAATTGGAGACTGGAGGCCTTCCTGGATTAACCTAGGCAAGTAAAACAGGAGCCGTATACGGACCCGTACGTACGGTTCTGTGAGAGGGCTGAGTCAGCGGTCGCTCCGCTGGCTCACCCTACTCGATCGTTGCCGTCGGGATCTTTGTTACATCAACGCGGCGTTCCCGAAGGGACCCAAGACGGTAGCCGGAGGTCGATGCGTAGCGGCGCACCTCCGGTTTGCGAGGCCCCTTCTCGCGGGGCAATCCCGACGGGATTGCAGATGGCTGTGCGCCCCCGTCAGGGAATGCCGTGCAGCATTTTTTTAAGGCATCGTGGTTCTGACGGTAGCGGAAGTCGTCAAGACTTTCGATTCACGGTGGGTGGCCTCTACGGCGGGTGGGGCCCGAAACTCTTGACGAGTTGCGCTACGGGATTTGCGCATGGTGTTTGCTTGCTCGGTGCCGCGTGCGATTGCTATTTCGTCTTTGTCACTTGCTCGGCCATCGCCTGGAAACGCTGCAGCCAGGAGGCGGTGATGGTTTCAGCGATCGTTGGATTCGATTTTTGATTTAGCTGATCAGCTGTCTTGCCCCAATAGAAACTGATCCAACCGTCGGTGAACTCGGACGATTGCGATACGAATTCCGCGAGTTCTGCTACGGAGCACTTCATCGGAAACATCTCTTCAACTACCAGTGGCTTTCCAATGTCGTAGGCTCGTAATGCGGTGATCGCTTCTTCCACTTGCCCCTTCTCGGGATAGAAGTGGACCGATACGAAATCGAGCCGCTCGCCGACCTCTGGTGAATAGAAGAACGGCTTCCCCCCACCAAATACAAAGACCCACGGGATGACTCCCACGGTGATCATGTGATCTTCATCCTGATCGCGGATCGCGTCGACCATCTGATCGACCCACGCTTTGGCGACTTGCTGACGCGTTCGTCCCGCCAGATCGAGCGCCAAGCGTTGCACAAAGAACTTGCCTCCCAGTTCGCCACCCAGCCACTGCGATTCCGCCGGTTCTCCGGATTTCCTTTTGCCCGGCAGGATCGGTTCGTTCATCAGGTCGTAACAAAACACGGCGGGACTGTTGCGGCAAACCTGGGCAATCGATCCCCAGAACAAGGCCTGTGTTTTCCAACGGTCCTGTTCACTCAGGCGGTCGAACCATTCCGGAACATTGGCTTTGTGGTAACACGCAAGCCCGGTGATATCGAGGTAGAGTCCGGTTTCCTCCGCCAGCTTTAACAGTTTGGCCAGCTGATCCAGTGCGGTTTGATTCGGTTGGTCCGCTGCGTTCATAAACTTGCCGATCTGCAGATGGATCCGGACGCAATTCGCTCCGAGCGCTTTGATCTCTGCAAAGTCTTCGACGACTTCCTCCCAACGCTCAATCCAGTACTCGTCGAGCAGTTCACCTCGACTGTTGTGATCGTAGTTCACACCCCAGACAACAAACCGCTGCTGGGACTCTCCAATCGCAAAGTGTTTGCCGTCATCGGAAACACGCACTCTCTGCAACGGCTGGGCATCCGCTGGAGTCGCAAAAAGAACGACAAGCAAGCCGAGCTGAGCAACTTTTCTGCTAATCCGTCGCAGCAACTGCGTGCGGACTAACACTGCAAGCAATGGACGCGTGTTGGCAGCGATGCAGTTGGACATACAGATGGGTTCCCAAGAACGAGGACGTGATCGAGCGATAATTTCAACGATTCGTCGATGCAGCGTGTCATCGCATAACGGTACAGTGTCCACACTAATCTTCAGGGTAGTGGACGAGGTCACGAGTCCTTTCGCACCAGACATTATGGGGACTCGTAACCTCCTGTTGATTACCCACAAGTCGCCGCAAAAACAGCTCGTTTTGGCACGGTATTTGCGTTTGTAGTATTTCATTTTGCACAATGGAATCTCAAGGTGAAAGCATGCAACCGACCAGTATCGCATACGAATTTCAAGATATTCAACTTGGAGACAAACGTCTCAACGATCGAGCCGAAGCGTTGCTCGCCTCGCTGGCGGCCAACCCTTCGGCCAGTATCAACGAAGCTTGCAGTGGCTGGGACGAAACCAAAGCCGCCTACCGTCTATTCGATAACCCCAACGTCGATCCCGAAGCCATTCTCGGGGCTCACGCTGAAAAGACACTCCAACGAATCAAAGCCCAAGACACCGTTTGCATCGCACAAGATACCACCGAACTGGACTACACCGCGCATCCGCCCGAAGGCGTCCGCAATCTCGATCGCTTAGGCCGCCGTGGACTTTACGATCATTCCCACATCGCCTTCACGCCGGAGAAACTTTGTCTCGGGGTGGTCGGTGTTAAGTTCTACGATCGCGACAAAGAATCGCTCGGCACCAGCAAGAAGCGAGAAGGCCAACCACTACACACCGGCGAAGGGCAACGATGGCTCGATGGTTATCGCAAGGCCTGCGAGATCGCCGGAAAATGTCCTGAAACTCAGATCGTTTCGCTGGCCGATCGCGAAGGAGACATCTACGACATTTTCGTCGAAGCCGATCAGCATGAAACACCGGCTCAGTTCGTCATTCGCTCGCAGCGAAAACGCTCGTTGCCGGAGAAAGACCCCGATGGCGGGCCTGCGGCTTATAAGAAAATGCGTGCCGAAATCGCATCCGCCCAGCCGGTCGCTTACCGCGAAGTCCAGCTTCCCCAAACGCCCGAGCGAACCAAAGGATCAGGAAACAAACAACACCCCGGCCGTGAAGCACGCACTGCGAAGTTAGAAATTCGAGCGAAGCGGATGACTCTTCGTGCGCCACACAACAAGCAGTCTTCGATGCCGCCGGTCGAGATCAGTGTCGTTTGGGTGAGCGAGATCGATGGCCCAGGCGACGGAACCGAAGTCGACTGGCTGTTACTGAGTTCTCTGCCGGTCGACACGATTGCCCAGACGCTGCGGATTGTGGATTTGTATGTGGCTCGTTGGCCAATCGAAGTATTCTTTCGAGTTTTCAAAACTGGCTGCCGGGTCGAAGAGATTCAACTCGAAGCGAGAGACCGACTGATCGGCGCGTTGATGTTTTACAAAGTGATCGCATGGCGGATCATGTTTGTGACCTTCTTAGGCCGCGAGTGTCCAGAGCTTCCCTGTGATGTCGTCTTCAGCGAAGCGGAATGGAAGTCGGTCTGGAAAGTGGTGGAAAAGACGGCTCCCCCAAAGCAAGCTCCTGAGCTGTCACAATTCATCCCGGTCCTTGCGACCCTTGGCGGCTACAATCACCGCCAAGGCGACGGTCCGCCGGGAGCCGAAGTGATCTGGCGAGGCACGCGGCGAATGCTCGACTTCGCCCTCTGCTGGCAAGCCTTCGGACCAGACCAATGACTTGTGGGTAATCGACAGCTCGTAACCTCGTCAACTACCATCAGTCCCAAAATCAAAGTTTGACGAACCGTTAGCCTGCCAAGATCCAAGACTCATACAACGTCTCCGAAAGATCGAGCGTCGCTGGTCGAACTGCTGTTAGCGAGTAATGCGAGGCGCGAAGCGACGGCGACGGCGACGAAGTGGTTGGTCGAGCGATTGGAACCCCGCGTGAGGCTCCCTGGTTTTCGAGTGGCATTGGAACCGGCTGAGCAATCCATTTCTCAATGGATTTGTTTGCTCCGACACAAGCACGATGTTAACGTATTAACCGACATTGATTCTGGCAGCAACGAGGTGGACCATGGATATTGAACGACGGATTTCGCGAAGGACGATCATCAAAGCAACGGCTGCGGGAGGAGCGAGCGTGGCCGCCGGATCTTTGTTTTCGGCGTCTCCTTTGCAGGGGGCAGACGATGCGGCGGTAGCGGATCCCAAGGTCCGCGGGCCCTTCCCCATTTTGTCGACTCCCTTCACCGAATCGGGAGAAGTCGACTACGACGTCCTGGCTCAGCAAGCAAAGTTTGTGTCTTGGGGCGGATGCCCCGGAATGATCTGGCCGCAATCGGGCGACAGCGTCGATCTGTTGACGACGGAAGAGAAGATGAAGGGGATGGAGGTGTTGGCGAAGACCACGCGCGATCTCCCTGCATCGCTCTGCTTAGGCGTCCAGGGTAAAGACACCGCCGAGATGCTCGCCTTCGCCGAGCATGCTGAAAAGCTCGAACCCGAAGCGATCATCTCGCGGCCGCCCGACTCGGGCAAGTCCGAAGAGGATCTGCGGCAATATTGGAAAGCTCTAGCCGCCGTCGCCCGCCGGCCTGTCATCCTGCAAACAACCGGCGGCGTTGCTTATAAGGGACCACTCCCCACACCAGAATTGATGATCGATCTGGCTCGCGAATTTCCGCACTTCGGCTACATCAAAGAAGAAGCTGGCAACGTCCTTGCACGCATGAAAGTCTCGCTGGCCGCGATGCCGCCGGTGCGACGCGTGTTCAGTGCGCGAGGCGGATTTCATTGGTTGCAGGAATCGCGACTGGGCTCCGAGGGTGTGATCACCGAACGGGCTGTCTATGCCGATGTGTTGACTCGGTTTTGGGATCTACAGCAAAGCGGTGATGATCCCGCGGCGCTGCAGGACCTGTTCGATAAGTTCACGCAGATGGTGAGACTGAAGCCGGGCAGCCTGCGAGGCACCAATCTGTACATCTGGAAAAAGCGTGGCGTCTTCAAGAACCTGCTGTCTCGCAACTACGGCCCCAAAAAATCGATCCCCGCCGAGCCGAAGTTGTCGGAATTCAAAATGAGTGAAGCTCAGATTGCGGAAGCGGACGCGAAGTTTGCAGCTCTGGGGCCTTATCTGAAAACGGTCACTCCCGATCTGGACAACCCTGCGTAACGGATTGGATACCCGGCAGCTCGGATTCAGACCAACGAACCCTACCTTGCAAGCGAATTGATCCATGATGAGTCGACCTTCACGGCGGAGTTTTTTGAAGCGAGCGGCGGCAAGCGGATTTGCGGCTTCGGTAACGATCTCCGGAACGAAATCGTCCGGCCAGGTGATCGGAGCTAACGACCGCGTGCGGGTTGCAGTTGCCGGAATCAACGGTCGCGGGCAGATCCACATGGGATCGTTCGCCGCGATCAAAGATGTCGCGGTCACGCATCTCGTCGATCCCGACAGTCGGTTGTTTGCATCGCGTAGCGCGAGGTTGGAGCGACAGACGGGGCAAAAGCCTAAGTGTGTGCAAGACATCCGCCGGGTGCTGGATGATCCGACAGTCGACGCCGTCTCGATCGCCACCCCAAATCATTGGCACGCGCTGATGACGGTTTGGGCGTGTCAGGCGGGGAAAGATGTCTACGTCGAAAAGCCATGCAGCCACAACATTTACGAAGGCCGACGCATGGTGCAGGCGGCGGAAAAGTATAACCGGATCGTCCAACATGGCACGCAGTGGCGTTCGGATCCAAAGTGGAGGACATATACCGCCGATATTCGGGCGGGGAAATATGGGAAGCTGAAAACCGCAAACATTCAAATCTTCCGTCCGCGGAAGAGCATTGGCATCAAGACGCCCGTGACGCCACCGCGCGAGTTGGATTACGACCTGTGGGTTGGCCCCGGCCCGATGAATCCCTTTCGCGACAACTTGGTCCATTACCGCTGGCACTGGATGTGGGAATACGGCAATGGAGAGATCGGAAACTTGGGCTCCCACGAATTCGAAATGGCTCGCTGGGCGATGCCGGAAAATGCCAGCCCGCAGTCGGTGATCAGTCTGGGAGGCCGGTACGGATACAAAGACCAAGCCGAGACACCCAATACTCAGTTAACGCTGTATGACTTTGGCGAAACCAAACTCGTCTGCCAACAGCGTGGGCTTCACTTCGACAAGCCGCTGAAAATGAGCATCGATTTCCATACGGCGGATGGAGTGATCCGAGAGGGGCACTTTTATCCCCATGGAAAGACGCAAGGGGAAGCGATCGTGGGAGCGCCGCCGAGCGGGCTGCCGGAAAATCACGCGCGAGCGCACTTCCAAAACTTCATCGATTGCGTTCGCAGTCGAAACCAAGCGGAACTCGCTTCGGATGTTCTCGACGGGCATCGCACCGCTGTCTTGGCTCATCTCGGCAACATCTCGTACCGCCTTGGCGAGCCGACGTCGTTCAGCGGTTCGCCCGAAGGAATTGCCGCGCACAACATCGCCAGCGAATCGTTCGACGACATGAAACGTCATCTCGTCGACGCCGGGGGAGTCAATCTGTCGAAGGATTCTTATCAGCTTGGGCCGTTGCTTCGGTTCGATGCACAAGCCGAAGAGTTTGTCGCCGCAACGGAGGCGAATCAAATGGCTCGCGGCAGCTACCGTGAATCATTCCAGATGCCAGACATCGTTTAGCAGGAGTGTTTGGCTATTTGGGATCCCTCAAAACGATCGTTTGCAATATTTGGCATCGAGGCGTTGGTTGCCCCGCCCCTTTTTAGTTGCCCGTTTTTGATGGGATGATAACCGCTGATCGATCAGTTGAAGTTCGCTGGTCCGCCGCCGCTGCCGCCGAGGGCTTGGTAGGCGTAGATCGTCGCCGATAACTGTTGCTGCTTGATGTCGATGATCAACATCTTGGCTTCCATCATCTCGCGTTGAGCCAACAGGACTTCGACATATTCCGCTCGGGCGTTTTGGAACAACTTGGTGGCGCTGTCGACCGAAGCTTCCAACGACGCCAATTGCTGCTTCTTGATCTCGATACTCTTACCGTAGTTGGAGACCTTGGTCAGTTGATTGATTACCTCGGTGTAGGCGTTCAGAACGGTTTGTTGATAGTTGTAGACCGCTTGCAGTTGTTTGGCGTTCGCCGTGCGGTACGCCGCCTGGATCGCACGCTTGTTGATCAACGGCGCGACTAGATCGCCGCCGATACTGTAGATCAACGATTCGGGCGTACGGAACAGATACCCGGCAGCGAAGGCTTGGTAGCCGACGCCGGCGTTGAGATTCAGCGACGGATAGAAGCGGGCCTTGGCGACTTTGATGTCCAGTCCGGCAGCTTGCAGTTCGCGTTCCGCTGCGCGAATGTCGGGGCGATTCTGCAACAGTTGAGCCGGGACGCCGGCGCTGATCGATTGAAGCGTCAGGTCGATGTATTCGACTGACATCCGTTGAACGTGCTGCGGGTAGCGACCGACGAGGAAGTTGATGCGGTTTTCGACCTCGACGATCTCTTGCTCGATGATCAACTTTTCGCTCTGGTTCTTTCGCACCTCGGCTTGGAACCGTTGGACCGCTAGCTCGGTCCCGCGTCCAGCTTCCTTCATCGCATCGGCGGTCTTGAGGCTGTTCTGCTGGATCTCGATCGTCTTGTCGAGCGTCATTAAGCGGTTGTCGAGCGCCAACAGTTCGTAGTAGTTCTCGGCGATCTCAGCGACCAAGCCGGTCACGACATAATTACGCCCCTCTTGAGTGCTCAGGTACCGCATCGCCGCGGCGCTTTGTGCGTTCCGCAGCTTCTTCCAGATGTCCAGCTGCCAAGAGACGTTGGCACCGACCAGGAAGTCGGGCAGGGGATCGGGGAAGCCGCGGCCGGGGGCGACTTCCAGTTGATCTTCGACTGCACCGGCACGCGTGTGCTCTCCCGATTTCTCCAATCCAACTCCGGCACCGACATCGACGAACGGCCGGTACTCGCCGCTGCGGGCATAGGTCTCGTTGCAGGCGATCTGAATCTCTTCGGCGAGGATCCGAAGTTCCTGGTTTCCGACGAGTGCTTGATCGATCAGGCCCGCCAGGAAGGGATCGTCGAAGAACTGATGCCAGTCGAATTGGCCGGAGTTTTCGCTGGTATTGGCCAGATCAAAACTGTCGACCGATGGCATCGCAGCGGGAGCGAACAGGCTGATCGGATCGTCGGCGGCTTGGGATACTACCGATTGATCTTCCGAAGGCTTTCCATGTTCGTCTTGGTTCTCGGTCTTATCTTTGTCGTCCGATTTATTTGGTTCGATTTTCGTCGCTTGGCGAAGGAATCCAGCCAGCCGAATCAAGCCGCCTTCGGAGGGCTTCGACTCTTCGGCCGCGTCGACCGTTGGGGGCTCGGTCGGGATCGCGGTTGCGACGTCCCAGTTGACACTTTCGCTGCCGGTCGAAGCGGGGCGAGTGTAGGTTTCCGGCATCGCTTGCCCCGGCTTTGCACCGCGGAGCTGAGGGATACCACAGCCCGGTTGTACCAGCACCGCACCCGTAACGATTGCAGCAAGCAGAGCACGCTGTTTGAGTTGCGATTTGGAGCGTTTATCAGATCGGTTCATCAGTCTTATCCTTGACATCCTGATCCAGGATTTTTAGCCCCTGGTTGCTAACCACTTCCTTGTGGCTCAAACATGTAGTCGTCGCACTTCCGAACGTCAGCGATGCGGTTGCCGCGTCGGATTGTCCAATCGTCGCCGGTCGCGGCGTCTGCAAAATCATGCAGATCCGAACGACCCGCATTACTTCTATTTTCGACAGTCGTTCGGCGACAGCTTTACCGGTTGCATGGGTAAGGCATGCGAGCCGGACAAACGGCACAAAGTACCATCGGCATGTCCTCAAGTTGTTCGATTCGTCGGCGCACCCGCCACCGACGGCCGGGGCTCTGCGGCCCTGGCGGTGACAATTTGATACGTTTCACGCGGTGATTATTTAGTCCGCGCCGGCTTGCGTTTCCGCAGCGTCCTCGTCGGCTATCACATCACGTCGACCTAGGCATTGGGCTCGGGAGGGTTCAGCGGACCGTATTCGATCCGCTCGCTAAGCGGCTGATCCGATTCATCTTTCAACAATTTTTTGCCATCAGCCAGCTTGGCGAAGATGTAATAGAGTCCTGGTATCACCAGCACGCCGGCCAGCGTCCCCATCAGCATTCCGCCGGCAGCCGTCGTTCCGATCGTGCGGTTTCCAATCGCTCCGGCACCGCTGGCGCGGACCAACGGCACCATGCCGACGATGAATGCAAACGAGGTCATCAAGATCGGGCGGAAACGCAAGCGTCCACCCTCGATACCCGCCTCGGCAATCGAAAGTCCATCGTGGCGGCGTTGGACCGCAAACTCGATGATTAGAATCGCATTCTTTCCCAACAGGCCGACTAACATCACCAGACCGATTTGGCAGTAGACATCGTTCGACAATCCCATCGCCTTCAGCAATGCGAAGGCGCCGAAGATGCCGACCGGCAACGACGTAATCACGGCCAGCGGCAGGAGAAAGCTTTCGTATTGCCCGACGAGAACCATATAGACGAAGACGACGACGATCAAAAAGATATAGACCGCCGTGTTCCCCGCGTTGGCTTCGTCGTAAGCAAGCCCCTGCCAGTCGATGCCGAAGCCTTTGGGGAGCGTTTCGGCGGCAACTTCTTTGATCGCCGCGATCGCTTCACCACTGCTGTAACCCTCCGCCGGTGCACCTTGAATCGGAGCGGTTGGATATAGGTTGTAGCGGCTGATCTCGTTCAGCCCCTGCTTCTTCTTGATCTTCATGAACGCGGAATAGGGGACCATCTCCTCGCGATCGTTTTGCACGAACATGTTGTCGAGGTCTTCGGGATATCTGCGGAACTCCGGCGCCGCTTGCACATAGACTTTGTAGAACTGGCCGAAGCGGACAAACCCCTGTTCCCATGTGCTGCCGACGACGATCGATAGATTGTCCATCGCATCGCGAATCGAAACACCCTTCTGCATCGCCACGTCGTTGTCGATGACGATCTCGTATTGCGGGTAATTGGAGGCGAAGAAGGTGAATAGGCCTTTGAGTTCCTTGCGTTTCCCCAACGCTTCCATGAACTTGTCCGTCTCTTCGCCAAGCGTCTGGTAATCGCCGCTGTTTGTCTTATCGAGCAGGTTTACCGAGAAACCGCCGGCGGCACCAAAACCTGGTACGGCGGGAGGCTCAAAAAACTCAAGCTTTACGTTGGCGATGTCCGCCCCTCTTTTCTCCAGTTCCTCGATCACTTGCCGGGATGTCAGTTCGCGATCGGCCCAAGGTTTTAAGTTGATAATACAGGTTCCCGCGTTGGATCCCCGCCCTTCGGTCAGCACCTCGTAACCGGCGATCGAAGAGACGGAGGTGATCTCGTCCATCTGGTTGCATATTTTCTGTAGCTCATGACATTTGGCGTTGGTGTATTCGAGCGTCGAACCGGGGGGCGTCTGCACGATGCCATAGATCATCCCCTGATCCTCCAACGGAATAAATCCAGTCGGCAGGACCTGCGTCACGGTGAGAATTCCATAGACAAATCCGCCCACGACGCCCATCGTCAAGATCCGACGCGGGATGATCCGCCGCAGGATCGCTGCATAGCCACCCGTCACATGTTCCACGCCGCGGTCGAACAGATGCAAAAAGATCCCCAATGGTCCCCGCTTCTTCTTGCTGCCATCGCTTCCCGAAAACATCGCACGGAATGAAAAAATGGATAACAAGGCGCCGCCGCCAACGAGGATCCAGGTGCGAATCGGCGTCAGTTCGATCTGCTCGGAGATCAGTTCGTGGACGAAGTGATTGTGAAGCAGCGTGTAAAGCCCCGCTCCAACGCACAGGCCAAGTAGCGTGCAGAGCAAACCGCGGATGAGAAAGGCGTAGCGCCCTGCGACTTTTGATAGGCCACGATTGATCAGTCCGATCAGCCCACGTTGTTGTTCGTGATCGGCGTGTGGTTTCAGGATCATCGCGCACAGCACGGGGGTGAGCGTCAGCGCGACGACACCGGAGATCACGATCGACATCGCCATCGTCAATGCGAACTGGCGATAGAAGACGCCGACCGGTCCGGTCATGAAAGTCACCGGGATGAAGACCGCGGTCATCACCAACGTGATCGCGATGATCGCTCCGCTGATCTCATGCATCACCTCCTGCGTCGCTTGATAGGGGCCGAGGTGTTTGGTGTGCATCTTTTCGTGCACCGCTTCGACGACCACGATCGCATCGTCGACCACGACGCCGATCGCAAGGACCAACGCAAAAAGCGTGATCAGGTTGATCGACATGCCAAACATCAGCATGAAGAAGAACGTACCGATCAACGATACCGGAACGGCCAGCGTGGGAATCAACGTGCTGCGGACGTCGCCGAGGAACAGGAAGACGACAAGCGAAACGAGGATGAACGCTTCGAACAACGTGTGCAGCACCTTTTCGATCGATGCGTCGAGAAAGTTGGAGACGTCGTAAGTGACGGCATAGTCCATCCCCGGCGGGAACGATTCCTGTTTGATCTGTTCCACCTTCTCCTTCACCTTCTCGATCACCTCCGCCGCGTTGGAGCCCGGAGTTTGTTTGAGTACGATCGCAGCGGATGGCAAGCCGTCGATGTCGGAATAGAGGTCGTAGAAGGATGATCCGAGCGAGACTTTTGCCACATCCTTGATCCGCAGGATCTCTCCTTCGGAATTGGCTTTGAGAATAATGTCCCCGTACTGTTCCGGTGTGTCGTAACGCCCGATCCAGGTCAGCACATACTCCAGCGTTTGTGAAGTTTGCCCTGTCGCTTGTCCCAGCCGCCCCGGCGATCCGATCAAGCTCTGATCGGCGAGCGCCTCCATGACGTCTTCCGCGTCGACCTTATAAGCACGCATCCGGTCGAGGTCCAATTCGACCCGCATGGCGTAGGCGCGGTTGCCAAGAATCGTCGCGCTGCCGATGCCGGGAATCCGTTTGATCTCGTTGAGAACGTTGACGGTGGCGTAGTTGTAGAGAAAGTTTTGGTCGACGTTTGGATCTTTGCTGAAGACATTCACATACATCAACATGCTGGTCATGTTCTGCATCACGATGATCCCTTCCCGCTCCACGA
Source organism: Rosistilla oblonga (assembly GCF_007751715.1). Taxonomy (NCBI): domain Bacteria; kingdom Pseudomonadati; phylum Planctomycetota; class Planctomycetia; order Pirellulales; family Pirellulaceae; genus Rosistilla; species Rosistilla oblonga. The sequence continues at coordinate 2,913,124 of NZ_CP036292.1, forward strand.
TCGGGGGCAGGTTGTTCTTGACCATCTGGACCCGATTGTTGACGTTCATCACCGCCACATTCGGATCGGTCCCGGGTTCAAAGATGACTTGGATCGTTCCCTCGCCGGCACTCGTCGCATCTCCCAGCATGTATCGCATGTTGGGAACACCGTTGATCGCCTGTTCGAGAATCACCATCGTCGAATCGATCAGGATCTTGGCGCTCGCACCAGGATAGGAGACCGAAACGCGGACGCTCGGCGGCGCGACCGACGGGAATTGTGAGATCGGCAACGTGACGATCGCCAGTCCGCCCATCAGTAAGATCAGCAGCGAGACGACGATGGCCAAGGCTGGCCGATGCAAAATTTTCGCGAACATAATTGGAGGTTTTCTTTTCCGGCGATCCAGCGAAGCCGATCGCGAGGGGCCTGGGGTCGGCACAACGCGATGCTGTTGCGTTGGCGAACCGCGTTGGATGTTTATTAAATGGGGATGAGCGGCGCGAGGTGGCGGCCGTTATTCGGCGTGGTGTTTCAGATTCCGAAGGACATCTTCGGGGTCTTGGAATTCGTATTCCACGCGATCGCCGTCGCGGACTTGGCGGATCCCTTCGAGCACGATCTTGTCGGTCGCCGAAAGCCCCTCTTTGATCAAGAAGATGTCGTCTTGTTCGCTCTGGATCGTGATCTCGCGTTGGTGAACCACGTTGTCGTCATCCACAACAAACGCATATTTCTTGGCGAGGATTTCGTAGGTCGCACGCTGAGGAATCACGACAGCTCCGTTGAGCACGCGGCTCAGCAGTACCGTGCCGGTCTGACCGTGCCGCAACAGATGGCTGGGGTTGGGGAAGTCGCCGCGGAAGGCGATGTTGCCGGTTTCGTTGTTGAAGTCGGCTTCGATCGCTCCGATGCGGCCGACCTGCGAAAACTTGTTGCCGTCGGCGAGAAGCAGTTCGACTTTGACATCGTCTTTGTTCGGATCGGCTTGGTAGGCGAGGTACCTCGCTTCGGGGACGTTGAAGTAGGCCCACATCACGCTGTTATCCGACAACGTCGTCAGCATCGCCCCCTCCTCGATCAGACTGCCCAGTTGTTCGTATTGTTTGTCGACGATGCCGTCGAACGGGGCTTTGACGTTTGCAAAGTCCAGCTCCGCCAACGCGAGATTGACTTTCGCTTGCGCCTTCGCCAACTTGGCTCGAGCCAACGCAACCTCCGGCATCGCGACGATGTTCTGGTGATACAGCCGTTCGGTGTTTTGTAACTCGATCTGAGCCAGTTGAGCCTCGGCCTGATCCGATTCCAATCTCGCTTGGTAGAGCGTGGGCAGGATCTTGAACAACAGATCCCCCTGCTTCACGGCTTGCCCTTCGTTGACGGCGATCCGCTCCAGATATCCCCCTTCGAGCGCCTTGACCTCGATGTGCCGCCAGGAGTGGATCTGGCAGACGTATTGTTGGGTGCTGACGACATCCTTGGCGACCGGGCTGGTTACGATGATCTTGTGCACCACGTGATGCCCGCCTTCGGCATGCGCTTCGGAATCGTGTTCCGACGCATGGTGCGAATCTTCAGCATGTCCGGCGTCGGCGTGAGCTGCGGCATGTGTGGTTGGATGACTCGCCGCACCGTGGGGATGCGTGGAGGAGGGGAGCTCGGCCAGCTGAGTTCCGCTGTGCAGCACCGTATCTCGCAGCGCCACGACGTCGTCGCATGCGGGGACGCAAAGGATCAGCGGTAGCATCAAAGTGATGGCGGGAAGAGTAGGCGTTTGCATTGTGTTGGCTGCGTTAAGTGTTGTTCGGGTAGCGGAAGGATTTGCTATCGCCCGGGGCCTGCTCGATCGCTTCGGTAGCCACGGAGAAGGAGAATAATTAAGTCGAAGTTGTCGTTGCCCGAGGCGGAAGAGTGCGTAGGAACCGCGGCATCCAACGCTCGCTGCTGCCGCGTGGGAGCAACGATTTAGCGGACGTTATGACGGCGTTGGGCCTAATAGCACGTTGCGTGCCAATTCGCCGCGCAGGCAGTTCGAAACAAGCGATCCGATCCGCGATCCGCTATCACCGCGGCGGCCGTTCGCCGAAGCATGGCAACGATTTCCAAAGCATGCAAAGCGTTGCACCAACCGCAATTTCCGGGGCGATCAGCCGTTTGGCCGCTCGCAGAACTTCGCTCCAACACCCCCCGGCACAAGTCCGCGCCGCGGCTCGATTCCATTCGCGAAAAGTCGAACCAGACGCTCCAGGAAGCCGGCACCCACCCATTGGGGGCACCACCCAACAAACGCCCCGTCGCCGCGCATTCATGATCCGCAGCGCCAATTTTTTAACCGGTGATCGATTGCAGCTCGGCGGTGGCTTAGCGGGCGTGGGTTGGGTTGGATGCGAGCTTGGCTGCGAGCGTGGAGATCCGGTCGTAGAGCTGTTTGGCTTCGATCGGTTTCGATAGGTAGTCGTCCATGCCGGCGTCGAGGCAGCGTTGGCGATCTCCTTTCATCGCCGAAGCTGTCATCGCGATGATCGGGATCCGCGCCGGAGGTTGTTCGGCGGCGCGGATCGCCGCGGTCGCTTCGAGTCCATCCATGGTCGGCATCTGGACGTCCATTAAGATCAGATCAAACGGCTCGCGCCGAAACGCCTGCAGCGCCTCGCGGCCATCCTCGGCGAGCATCACGCGGTGCTGATACTTCCTCAACATCGCCATGGCAACTTTTTGGTTCACGATGCCATCTTCGACCAGCAGAATTTTCAGCGGCTGGCTGGACTCCGCTGGTTCGACGTCCGCAGGCGAACGCGGCGTGCTGTCGTCGGACGTGCGGATCGATGCCGAATCGGTTTGCTCGGGGACGGCATCTAATTCGTCGGCCGAAGCTTCCGACATCAGTTCGATGATCGTGTCGATCAGTTGCGATTGAATCACCGGCTTGGTGAGATAGCGAGCGATCCCGATCTGGCGACACTTGGCGTGATCCCCCTGCCCCGCGGCGGACGAGATCATCAGCAATTGGCAGTCGCGCAGGCCCGCTTCGTGGCGAATGATTTGAGCCAATTCAAAGCCGTCCATCCCGGGCATCATGCAATCGAGTAGCGCCAGTCGATAGGGGAGTCCCGCGGCGAGCGCCCGCCGCATTTCGGTAAGTGCCGCGGGGCCGCTGTCGACAACCACCGGTTGCAACCGCCACGTCTTGAGAATCTCTTCGAGGATCACGCGGTTGGTGTGGTTATCGTCGACGATCAAGACGGGCAGGCCAGCGAGATCGTCGATCTTCTCCAGGCTGCGAAGTTTGGTCGCGCTGATCTCGAAGCTGGAGGTGAAGTAGAAGGTGGTGCCGGTTCCCTTTTGGCTGTCGGCCCAGATCTTGCCTCCCATCAATTTGACCAATTGGGAGCAGATCGCCAGGCCGAGGCCCGTTCCGCCAAAACGGCGAGTAGTCGAGGCATCCTCTTGGCTGAAGGCCGTAAAGATCGAGTCGAGTTTTTCGGGGGCGATGCCAATTCCCGAATCGCGGACTTCGCACCGCAACAGCAACCGATCGGCGGTCCGCGATTCCTGTTGGACGTTGATCAAGATCTCCCCCTGCTCGGTGAACTTGATCGCGTTGCCAGCGAGATTGATCAGGACTTGGGAGAGTCGTCCGGGGTCGCCGACCAAGGTGTCGGGGAGTGTGGGATCGATCCGGCAACAGATTTCCAGCTGTTTTTCGCTCGCCCGAAAGGTGAGCGTCTGGACCGTTTTTTCGACGCAGTCGCGAAGTCCGAAGCGGATCGATTCGAGTTCCAGCTTGCCAGCTTCGATCTTGGAGAAGTCGAGGATGTCGTTTAACAATCCCAACAGCGACGCCGCCGATTGTTTGACGATCCGCAGATATTCCTGCTGCTGATGATCCAGATCGGTCCCGGCCAAGAGGTCGGTCATGCCGATGATCCCATTCATCGGCGTGCGGATCTCGTGACTCATGTTCGCCAGAAATTCGCTCTTCGAAACCGTCGCCGCTTCGGCCTGCTCCTTCGCCAACAGCAGCTCGTGCGAAGTTTGTTGGCGCTCGATCAGACTGGCCTGCAGCAGGCTGATGATCGATGTCGAAGCGAGCCCGATCGTGACGATCACGGCTAAGAAACCGATAGCGAAACGTCGCGCCCGAGCGATCGCGGCGCCCCAGTCTTGAGCGGCAAAGTCGATCCCCAAGACGGCATCGAGCCGACCGTCGGCGTCGCGGATCGGCGCGTACGCGCTGACCCAATCGCCCCAGCGGTCGCTGGAGATCTTGTCGTCGAAGGCGGCGGTGCCGGCATAGGCTTTCCCAATCGCCGCGTCCTGTTCGACCCACACCTCGCCGATCGCGGTCCGCTGTTCTCGGTCGCCATCGTAGCGGCCGTCGCGGCTGTAATCGGTTTCCGAATCGACGATCAATTGATTGCCCGCGGGTGATTTGCGGAACGTATAGATGTCCGCGACCGCCGGATTGATCTGCAACCAACGGATCTGTTTTTCGATCATCGCCAGATAGAGCGGATCGTCGGGCGCGGTGGCTGTCGTGATCCGCGCGTGTCCCATCGATGCCATTTCATCGGCGTAGGTCGGCGCCAGTCCCTCGATCCGCTTCTGCAACCGAAGCTGCTCGCGGCGGCCAGCTGCGTCGACAAGAAACCATCCTGTCACCAGCACGATCGGCAGCAGCCCCCATGCCATCAGCAGCGTGCGGTTGGTGTGGACGGTCTTCCAGAACCAGAAGGTCAGCAGCAGCAGGGTGAGGACCGACAGCGAGACAAAAAGCGCGTAGTCGAGTTGAGCGATGAGGATTTGGTTGATCGCGACCATAACCCGCCCATTTGTCCTCGTCCAAAGGAGTTGGCCGGCCGCGGATCGCAGCGGGCACACTTCCATTGTAGCCCTGGGCCTAGCGGGTTCCGCAATCCCGCCGCAGAAGAAACCAGGGCTTTTAACTGTCTGAATTTAGGCAAATTAGCCGGCACGCGCTAGCGCTGGCAATTCTACGTAAGTCATGGTGAGTGGTCGCGATCGAACGCTTGCCAGGCCAGTGAGAAGTCTTTCGTTCGTCGAAGACTGTTCCACATCGCATTCATCCTCTTCAGGGCTGCAGGCTCGACCATTTGCATAGCCCAGCCTGCAGGGCTGGGTTCTAGCGGCGATGATTGACATGGTTGGGCTGTAGGCCTGGCGGATTGTCGCCACCTCCCCCCCGGGGCGTTGCCCCTTCGCCCGTTGTGAAATGAAACCGGCCGCCGTTGGCTGTTACCCAGCCCTGCAGGCTGGGCTATGCAAATTGCTGGACCTTCGGCCCGCGCTAGGCATGCCGGGAATGTGCCTGTCCCCTTTCGCCCCTCTCCCCTTTCGACCCGCCTTCACCAAACCGGGGCTAACGCCTAAACGGCTAATGCAAGGAAGCTCGTTGTGACTAAACCGACAAGCCGCCAGGCGTGCCGGCTGATACCTCAAATTGAAACACCGATTCGCCCCGAGAGCGATCGAAGTGAGACGGACGTCTCGGGGGGCGGGGACGCAAACTCGCCGCCAGCGTGCGGTGGGCGGCAGGCTGGCAGCGGCGGTGGTCGGTTGTCGTTAGACGTTTTTCGCCTGTTGGACAGCGGTTCCCAGATAGGTCGACGGCGTCAGCTGCAACAAGCTCGCCTTGGCTTCGGCTGGCAGTTCCAGCGTTTCGATAAACGCAGCAAACGTCTCGGCCGTGACAGCTTGGCCGCGCGTCAACGCTTTCAGCTTTTCGTAAGGCGATTCGATGCCGTACCGACGCATCACGGTTTGGATCGGTTCGGCGAGAACTTCCCAAGCGGAGTTGAGATCTTGTTCCAGTCGCGCCGCATTGAGTTCCAATTTACCCAAGCCCTTGAGGGTCGATTTGTAGGCGATCATGCTGTAGGCCATGCCGACGCCGGTGTTTCGCAGCACTGTCGAATCGGTGAGGTCGCGTTGCCATCGCGAGATCGGCAGTTTGGCGCTCAGGTGCGACAGGACCGCGTTGGCCAGCCCGAGATTGCCTTCGGAGTTTTCGAAGTCGATCGGGTTGACCTTATGCGGCATCGTCGACGATCCGACTTCGCCGGCGATCGTCTTCTGTTTGAAGTAGCCTAGCGAGATGTAGCCCCAGAGGTCGCGATCGAGATCGATCACGATCGTGTTGAAGCGGGCGATCGCATCGAACAGTTCCGCCATGTAATCGTGCGGTTCGATCTGAGTTGTGTAGGGATTCCAGTGCAGGCCCAGCGATTCGACGAACGCGCGAGCGTGCGCGGCCCAGTCGACGTCGGGGTAAGCCGAGAGGTGAGCGTTGTAGTTTCCGACCGCTCCGTTGATCTTGCCCAACAATGGGATCGCTTGCAGTTGCGCCAACTGGCGTTCCAGCCGGGCAACGACGTTGGCGAACTCTTTGCCAACCGTCGTCGGCGATGCGGTTTGGCCGTGGGTTCTCGACAGCATCGGCACCTCGGCAAACGCTATCGCTTTGTCGCGTAGATCGCTGGCAACCTTTTGCATGACCGGCAACAACACATCCAATCCACGACGCAACATCAGAGCGTGCGAAAGGTTGTTGATGTCTTCGGAGGTACAGGCGAAGTGGACAAATTCGCTGATCGCCGTCAGTTCTTGATTCCCTTCAAACCGCTGCTTGATGAAATATTCAACCGCTTTGACATCGTGGTTCGTCGTCGCTTCGATCGACTTGACCGCTTCGGCGTCGGCGAGGCTGAAGTTGTCGACGATCCCCTTGAGCAGCGCCGCGGCTTCGCTCGACAATTGAGGGACTTCGGTGATCTGCGACTGAGACGCGAGAGCCAACAGCCACTGCACTTCGACTTCGACGCGGCATTGGATCAGTCCGTATTCGCTGAACGCTTCGCGCAGCTCCGACGTCTTGCTGGCGTAACGTCCGTCGATTGGTGAAATGGCGGTCAGTTCGGAGAGTTCCATCGTGGATGCTTTGTGGGATAAAAGGTGGAATTGTTGTGGCTTGGCGTGGGATGCGTTCACCGAAAACGAAAAACGAAAAACGCTCCGGAGCCGATTCGCCCCAAGAGCGTTGTGTTGACAGCGGCCGGGGACCGCGTCTTTGAAAGGGATTAGGGAGTTAGATAGGTGTAGCCGGCTAACCGTTGTTCGTAGATCTTCAGGAACTGGCCCGATTCGCGTTCGTCGATGCGACCCTTGCGGACGGCGGCTTCGATCGCCGATTGCAGCCGATCGATCAGCGAGTCCTCGTTGTATTGGACATAACTGAGGACTTCGCGAACGGTGTCTCCCTTAACGATCGATTCGATCTCGACCGCGTTGTCTTCGCCCAGATGAACGTGGACCGCGTGGGTGTCGCCGAACAGGTTGTGCAGGTCGCCGAGGATCTCTTGATAGGCTCCGATCAGGAACGCTCCCAGGTAGTAGGGGCTGCCGTTTTCGGAGTGCAACGGCAGCGTCCGTTTGGTGTCGCGGCGATCGACAAACGAATCGACTTTGCCGTCCGAATCGCAGGTGATGTCGCACAGCACCGCCTGTTGCCCGGGGCGTTCGTTCAAGCGATGGATCGGCATGATCGGGAACAACTGTTTGATCGCCCAGCTGTCGGGCATCGATTGAAACAGCGAGAAGTTGCAGAAGTAGGAATCGGCCAACATCCGCGGCAGCCCCTGCAGATCGTCGGGGACGTATTCCATCTCCGAGGTCAGTTTCAGGATCCGGTGGGCGATCGCAAAAAACATGTTCTCGGCGAGCACGCGTTGTTCCAGCGGCAGATAGCCGGTGCTGAACAGGTTCATCGCCATGTCCAACGCTTGCTGCGCGTCGTGGAACGTCTCTAAAACGTTCCGCGCCGTGAGGTCGTTGTTGGCCATCACGAGGTCGTGCAACGGTTGTTCGTAATCGTCGGGGACCGACGAGGGAACGTCTTTCGAATTGCCTTGCGATGTGATCCCAAGCGTGCTGAAGACCAGCACGCTATGGTACGCCGCCACCGCGCGGCCGCTCTCGGACATGATCGTCGGGTGCGGCACGTTGGCTTCGTCGCAGACGGTTTGGATCTGGTAGACGACGTCGTTAGCGTATTCCTGCAGCGTGTAGTTGATGCTCGATTCGAAGTTGGTTTGGGAGCCGTCGTAGTCGACGCCCAATCCGCCGCCAACGTCCAGGAATTCCAAGCCCATGCCGCGGCGATGCAGATCGACGTAAACGCGGACCGCTTCGTTGATCGCTCCTTTGACTTGGCGGATGTTTGTGATCTGGCTGCCCAGGTGGAAGTGCAGCAGTTTGAAGCAGTCCGACATCCCGCGGCTCTCGAGTTCATCGACGAGACGCAGCACTTCGCTGACCGTCAGCCCAAACTTCGAACGGTAGCCGCCGGAGGATTGCCAGCGTCCGGCGCCGCGCGATGCCAGTTTGACTCGCACGCCCAATTGCGGACGCACTCCCAATTCCTCGCTGTGCCGCAGGATCAGTTCCAATTCGGAGTACTTCTCGATGATCGGAAGGACCGTCCGACCCAGCTTCTGCGCGATCAACGCCATCTCGATGAACTCGTCATCCTTGAATCCGTTGCAGACGATCGGCATCGATTCGTCACCCATCGCCACGACGGCTAACAACTCCGGCTTACTGCCCGCTTCGAGACCAAACCCGAACTCGCGACCATATTCGACGACCTTGCGGATCACGTCGCGCTGCTGGTTGACTTTGACGGGATAGACCAGTCGGTACTGTCCCTTGTAATCGCACGATTCAATCGCGGTGGAGAAGCAGTCGTGGATCTCGCGCAAGCGATCGCGGATGATCCCGTTGAATCGCAGCAGGACCGGCAGTTCGAGGCCGCGATGTTCGATGCGTTCGATCAGCGACTTGAGGTCGATCGATCGGGCGGGATCCCGGTCGGGATGGACAGCCAGTGTCCCCTCGGGCGTGACCGAAAAATAGCCGGCTCCCCAACGTGGGACGTCGTACATTTCGCTCGCATCGTCAATCGTCCATGTTGCCGGAGGCTCGTTCATTGGCTGCTCTAGGTTCTTGTTGAGTTTTTTTGAGGGGGGCCGACCACTTTGACTTGACGTTTGCTGTTGGAAAATCGGGACCCAGGTCGACGGGCCGGACAGTATCGTCACGCGTTTTGGTGGGCGAGAAAAGGGGGGAATGACAGCTTACCACCGATTTCTAGCCAGCAGATCGCTACAACGCCTCTTTCGGTCGCGAACATTTGCCAAACAAACGCCCCGAAGGCTGGCAAAAGATTGCATTAGGGTGGTTTGGGCTATACGCTGGAGACGGTTTGTCGATCCCCTCTGGCAAACGCTCATTCTTATCTTTTCGAATAGGTGACCAGCGATGAATTGGTACAAGGATGCGGTCTCGCGTCGTGCGATGATGCGGTTGGCTGCGTGGCAGTCGTTTGGCGTCAGCGTGCTTTCATTTGCCGGGGGACGTCTGCTGGCCGACGATCCGTTTGCTGAGTTTTCCGATGAAGCGATCGCCGCCAAGCAAGCTGGCGATAAGCCGGCCGAGGCGAAGTCGACCGGGAAGCGTCGCTTGATCTATATCTTTAGCGCCGGGGGAATGAGTCACGTCGACACGTTCGACCCCAAGCCGGGGACCGATTCGCAAGGACCACTGGGAGCGATCGCGACCAATATTTCAGGCGTCCAGTTTGGGCAATCGCTGCCGAAGTTGGCTGCGATGGCCGACAAGCTGGCGGTGATTCGATCGATGTCGACCGAAACCGGAGCTCACGGCCCGGGCAGCTACCTGATGCGGACCGGCCAAAAAGAGATCGCCAGTACGCGGCATCCCGGAATCGGCGCTTGGATGCAACGCTTCAACGGCCGCATCCATCCTGCGCTGCCGCCGAGCGTGAACATCGGCGGCGGGATCGGACCGGGATATTTGGGAGCGAAGTTTGCGCCGGTGCCGATCGGCGACCCGAATCGCGGGCTGCAGAACACCAGCGGGCCCGAATATCTAGCCGACGATCAATTCATGCGGCGGATGTATTTGAGCGCCGCGTTGGATCGCGAGTTCCGCAGCAAGGTGCATCTGAAACAGGTCGATGGTTACGACGATCTGTATCGCGAGGCGATTCGGTTGCTCAAGAGCGACGATTTGAAAGCGTTTGATCTGAACCTGGAGAGCGAAGAGGCGAAGGAGCGATACGGCAAATCGAAGGTCGGCCGCGGTTGTTTGTTGGCCCGGCGGTTGGTCGAAAACGACGTCCAATATGTCGAGGTCCAGGCCGGCGGCTGGGATATGCACAACGATATCGCCGACGCGATGACCAGCCGCGGTAGCGAGCTGGACCAGGCGCTTAGCGCGTTGATCGAAGATCTCACCGCCAGCGGTCTGATTCATGAAACGACGATCGTCGTGGCGACCGAGTTTGGCCGCAATCCATCGATCAATCAAAACGCGGGCCGCGATCACCATCCGGCGGTCTTCTCGTGTGCGATGGCTGGCGCGGGCGTCCGCACCGGCACGATATTGGGATCGAGCGATTCGAAGGGATTTCTCGTCGACGAATACCAGGTCTCGGTCCCCGATTTCATGGCGACGATCGGCAAGGCGTTGCAGTTGCCTGTCGACAAAGAGATCCACAGCCCCGATGGCCGGCCGTTCACCTTTGCCAACGGTGGGATGGCGATCGACGAAGTGCTCGCCTAAGCCTTTGGCTTGCCAGCGGCGGCACCGCAGCGGGCTGTGAGCCGCCTCATCCGCTAGTCGGCACGAGGCATCGCCCGATGCCTGCTGGCTCGGTGGAAACCGCTTTTTCAAGCTGGACCGTCACGGGAAATGGCAACGCGGCGCGTAAGCGATCGTCAGCGTGAATCACTCGCTTACGCGTCGGGTTGCCAATAATGCTGAGACGCAAACGGTCCAGTTACTGGACCTGGCGGGGCGGCGATTGTTTAGCGATGCCGTTGACTGGCGATGAACTTTTCCATCGCTGCGGGGAGCGGTGAATCGATCGTCATCTCCTCGCCGTTGGCTGGATGGACAAAACCGAGGCTCTTGGCGTGCAACGCGATTCGCTTGCGGATCCAACGCGGATGTTTGGCGGCTTCCTTCTTGTAGCGTGGATCTCCCAACACTGGATGCCCGGCGTCGGCGAAGTGGACGCGGATCTGGTTCCGCTTGCCCGTCTCCAATTGGACTTCGACCAGCGTGGTGTCGGCCATCCGTCGCAGCACGCGATAGTGCGTGATCGCCAGTTCGGACTTCTCCGACGGCGGAGCGACATAGCGGTCGAGATTCTTTCCGGTCGCCAGGTGGGATCGGAACGTTCCCTCATCCTGAGCCAACGAACCGGCGACGATTGCCGCGTACAGCCGCTGCGGCTTCCGCTGCTTGAACTGCTGAATCAGCGCCTCGGCAACATCGGGTTGTTTTCCGAAGACCAACAGCCCGCTGACCTCGCGATCCAGGCGATGGACGACGCACGCTTCACGCTTCTTCCGCGAATGGCTCAGATAGATCGAGACCCGCTCGACCAACGTGTTGCGATCGTTGTTGTTATCGGTTGGGACGGTCAGCGAGCCCGCTGATTTGTCGACGACGATCAGGTAGTCGTCTTCGTAGGCGACGGTGAACGTGCGGTCTTCCCAAATCTTCTTCTTTTCGTGGTAGCGCTGATGCGGGTCGTATCGCACAGCAACCTCGTCGCCGACCGAAACGGTTGCGGCGATCGCCGTGCAGGGCTTGCCGTTGATCGAGACACAACCGTGGTCGACCATGCCGCGAACCTGACTGCGCGAAGCTTTGGATAATTCTCGCACTACCAAATCGACGCGGCCCGCATCTTCTGCAGTAATCGTCGTCGAAACCGTCGTCATCGCCATGGTGGAATTCAATCGCTGGAAAAGGTGAGGCCTCGGGGCCAATCAGTTTTCGTCGGGTCGCAAATCAGCCGCCACGCGGTAGCAGCTTGTCGGTTTAATCAGCCGATTGGGCGTTAGCCCCGGGGTCCGCTGCGACTAAACCGGGGCTAACGCCCAAACGGCTAATGCAACGAAGCTCGTTGTGACTAAACCGACAAGCCGTTAGCGTCCGGTTGCATCCGCTTAACTATACGACGGAACCGACGAATTGCTTAAGCGCGCCGGTCGATAACCTCAACCGAAACGCGGATCAGATCCGAAGGGGGCCCATGCCGCGTCGAACGAAGCGGCGGCCTTGTTAGATTTGAATCCCCAAGCCTAGATGAAGTTACTTTCCTGCACCAGTAGTTCATCATCATCGTCGTCGTCGAGTCCCTGGGAGTCGGCGGAAAAGGCGGCAAAAGCAGCATCGGCCGCATTATCGGTCGCCAACCCGCTGCCGCGATTGAGTTGATTGATGACGATCAAGGCATCGATCGGGCTGATCTGATCGTCGTCGCTGACGTCCAGGAACAGGTCCAACGCGCGGGCTTCTTCGGCGATCGAAGGGGTGGTTCCGAAGCGGTTTAAGAAGTTGATGATCAACAGCGCGTCCAACGGTTCGACGGTTCCGCTGTCGTTGACATCCGAAACGATGCGTCGGTTTTGCAGTCCGACGCTGCTAACCGAACAGGCCCCGGTTACTCCGCTGCAGGCATCCGCTTCGGGATCATAAAGAGTGATCGTAATCCGAGCCAAGGGCGTATCGGAGTCAAACGCGGAAGCCAACGTCGTCCCCGTCGGCAGCCCCGTTCCAACGAAATCGTTTAGTCCGGCGTGGCTTCGAATCAGTCCGTTTTCGTCGGCCCCGGAACCTCCTTCGGTCGAAAACGCCGCCCCGCCAGCCGGATCGTTGACTTCGGTCCCGGCGTCCCAGACGCCGCGGCCGGTGATCGTCAGCGACCGGGCGCCTTGAAAGTTGCCGTTGGCATCGAATAGCGAAAACTGACGCGGATCGAGATTCGCGACAAACGCATCGTTCGACGGAATGATCATGCTGGCGTAACTGAAGTAGCGATTGAGTTGCGAATCGGTCACCTCGATCAACTGCGTGACCGATTCGCCCGCTTCGAAGACCGGTGCACCGGCAAAGCCCGCCGGCGACGCGATCACGCTGTCGACGCCGGAGCTTTCGGCGGCAAAGCGGGCCGCCAGTTCGCTGGGATCTCCCTCTTCGGCGATCAATTCCAGCCCACCAAACTGCGACGCGGGGGTGCCGGCGCGGCCGGTCTCGAATCCGCCATCGTGAAACCCGATCCAGAAGGGAGTTTGCGCCAGACCACCGTCGGCGGTTAACGATTCGATTTGGATCTGCAATCGCACCCCGACGTCGACAAAAAACTCGCCGACAGCTTGAGCTTCGTTCCCGTGCGTGAGAGTGTCGCCGACCGCATCGGCGTCGACCGAGATCGCGTAGCGTCCGTTGTCGCGCCCGGTGAACGGACCGTCGTCGGTCTGCACCGTGTAGGTTACTGTAACGCTCCGCGGCGCGGGGCCGTTGGTGGCGTCGTAGACCGCATCGGTCACGACCAGCTGTCGACCCAACGGTCCGCTGACGCGGAGGTCGTCGACGCCGATCCGCGTCAAGTCGATCCCGGCGGGGTCGTTGTAGGTGATCTGAATCCGATGGTTCTCCGTTCCCGCGACCGTCACGTCGGCAGCCTCTTCGAGCGACGCGATCGGGCCGTCGGCATCGATCGGCGTCGACGATCCGCCTGCCAATCCGATCGTGATCCGCGCCAACGGCGTCTGAGCGAAGAAGGCGTTTTCGAGCGTTCCACCGGTCGGCAGCCCCGCGCCGAGAAAATCATCCAGCCCCTGGTGCCGGCCGATCACTCCTCCTTGATCGATCGACGTGCCACCGGCCGTCGCAAACGCAGCCCCGCCGTCGGGATCGTTGACTTCGGTCCCCGCGTCGAGCACGTCGCTGCCGTAGATCGTAATCGTCTGCTGACCTCCGAAGACGCCATCGCTGTCGAACAGCTGATAAGCTCGCGAGTTCAAGTTGGCGAGGAAAGCATCGTTCGACGGGATGATCATGCTGGCAAAGCTGAAGTAGCGATTGACGTTCGTCGAAAACAGTTCGATCGTCTGCGTGGCGGTTTCCCCCGGTTCGAAGACCGGCGCGGCGGCAAACCCGTCGGGCGCTCCGATCACCGTATCGATGCCGCTGGCACTGGCGGCAAACGCCGCCGACAACTGGCTTGCGTCCCCCTCCTCCGCTAACAACTCCAGTCCCACAAACTGGTCGGCTGCGACGCCGGTCCGAGCGACTTCGAAGTTGCCGTCGTGGAAACCGATCCAGAAAGGTGTTTGAGCGAGTCCATCGATCGGCGACAGATTTTCGATCGTCACCTGCAACTTGACTCCAACAAGTACTTCGAACGAGCCCAAACTGGCAGCTTTGCTGGCGTTGCCAAGCGTATCGTTAACAGCGTCCTGGACCACGTTGACATGATAGATGTCGTTGTCGAACGTCGAGAATTCGCCGCTGCGCGGGGCGACGCGATAGGTCGCATGGACGACGTTGGGAGTTGCCCCGGCAGCGGCATCGGTGCTGACCGAAAGGACCTCCAGCGGATCGGTAAACGTTCCCACGACCTGCAGGTCGGCCGCGTCGATGCTGCCGATATCGATCCCCGAAGGATCGCTGTAGGTTACATGCACCTCGTGGAATGCCTCCCCCGCCATCATCAGATCGCCGGCGTCGACGGTCGCCTGTGGCCCGCTGCCGTCGATCGGGTTGGCAGGGATATCGGCTAGGCTGATCGTGATCCTTGCGATCGGGGTGTTCAGATCAAACGCCGACGCCAAATTTTCGCCGGTCGGCAGACCGCTGCCAATAAAGTCGTCCAGTCCATCGTGGCGGCGAACGACTGCATCTTCATCGGCCCCCACGCCGCCGGCCGTCGTAAACGCAGCGCCGCCAGCCGGATCGTTGACCTCGGTTCCCGCGTCCCAGATGTCGCTGCCGTAGATCGTGATCGACCGCGCGCCGGTAAAGTTGCCCGAGCGATCGAACAATTCGAAGCGACGTGGATCCAAGTTGGCAATAAATGCATCGTTCGATGGGATGATCATGCTGGCGTAGCTGAAATAGCGATCCAGTCCTGGCGTGTCGACGTCCAGGAATTGTGATATCGATTCCCCCGGTTCGAAGACCGGTGCGCCAGCGAAGCCGTCGGGGGCGGTCAGCAACGCGTCGACACCACCGGAAGTGGCGGCGAAGCGAGCTGCTAAATCGCTCGCGTCGCCCGTCTCGGCGAGGGCTTCGAGGTCAGCAAAATCGTCTGCCGAAACCCCGCCGCGAGCGACTTCGAATTCGCCGTTGTGAGCCGCGATCCAGAAGGGCGTTTGAGCCAGCCCGCCATCGGCGGAAAGGTTTTCGATCGTGACCTGCAAGCGGACTGGCGCGTCGACGGCGAACTGCCCCAGTTGCTGGCCCGCGACGGTCTGATCAAACGCGTCGCCAACCGCTCCGTCGTGAAGGACGACGGAGTAGCTGCCGTTATCGACCGACGTAAAGCCACCGTTTTCGGGAGCCACGCGATACGTCGCCGTCACGGTTCGCGGGGTCGTCCCGGCGGCGGCATCGGTGCTGACGCTCAACACATCCAGACGCGTCAGAAACGGGCTGGTGACGCGGATATCGTCGACGTCGATGCTGGTCGGGTCGATCCCGGTGGCATCGGTATATGTCACGCTGATTTCGTGGAAATCGACGCGGCTGTCGAGATCGGCAGCATCCAGCACCGCAAGCGGCGCGTCGTCGTCGATCGCTTCGGACGGATCGCTCGCCAAGCTCAACGTGATCCGTGCCAGGGGCGTTTGTGGACTGAACGCGGTTGTGAGGTCGGTCCCGGTCGGAAGCCCCGTTCCGATGAAATCGTCGAGTCCCGTGTGGTGGGTGACGACGCCGTTTTGATCGACCGATGCGCCGCCGAGCGTCGAAAACGCAGCGCCCGCTGAGGCGTCGTTGACTTCGGTACCCGCATCCCAGACTTGGTCGCCGTAGATCACGATCGTCCTGGGCCCGAGGAAACTGCCTGCGGCGTCGAACAGCTCGTACGCCTGCGGATCGAGATTGGCGACAAACGCGTCGTTCGAAGGGATCACCATGCTGGCGAAGCTGAAGAAACGGCTGCTCTGCGTGTCGTCGACGATCAGAGTTTCGATCACCGATTCGCCTGGTTCCAAGACCGGGGCGCCGGCGAATCCGCCGGGGGCCAGCAGGACGGCATCGTTGCCAGCGGCGGCGTCGGCGAAGCGGGAGACGAGCTGGCTGGGATCCCCTTCTTCTGCGATCGATTCCAAGCCACCAAATCCAGCCGCCGATTCGCCGGGGTTGGCGATGTCGAAACTGCCGTCGTGCAGGCTGACCCAAAATGGTGTTTCGGTGAGGCCACCGATCGACGCGAGGTTCTCGATCTCGACTTGCAAGATCTCCGCCGCCAACAGCTGCCTCGACTCCAGCCCTTCGATCTTCAGGTGTCGAGCTTGCGAGCGGTTTTTGCGAACGAGTTTTCGAGTCCGAGACATAAGAGATCTACCATGACCATGAATTGAAGAGGGGCAGGCAGTGGGCCTAGTTGGCAAGCGTCCCGGGGGACGTCACAATCGCAACCTGCAATGAAAGTGCGGTTTTTGAACTTGTTGGTCGCAGCGGTCGTAAGGAATTCACACCCGTTGCGATAATTTGTTTTTCACGCCTCTCCACTCGATCCGCCAGTTCGCGATGTTTGAATCGGACGCAGCAGCCGAAGACGACCTGCCGCCGCCAAGGATCGATCCTGAAAACTGGGTCGATCGGTATGGCGACGCGATGTACCGGTACGCTTACTCCAAGCTCGGCGACCATGGAGTTGCGGAGGAGACGGTGCAGGAGAGTTTTGTCGCGGCGCTGCGGGCTCGCGATTCGTTCCGCGGCGATTCGTCGGTCTCGACCTGGTTGTTTGCGATCCTGCGGCGCAAGATCGTCGATCACTATCGCCGTCGCAATGTCCGCGAAGTGACGTTGGCCGGGGATGGCGAACAGGCGGCGCCGAAGAGCCGGAGTCTCTCGTCGCGACATCGTTGGGGCGACGATCCGGCCGCGATGTTCGAAGAGCAGGAGTTTTGGGAGACGTTCGATCGCTGCGTCGACAAATTGCCGGACAAACTGGCTGAAGTCCATCTGTTGCGGGAGGGGAGCCAACATCGTCCCAAAGAAATTTGTAAAATTCTGGGGATCAGTGCGACCAATCTGTCGATGCGCTTGCATCGCAGTCGTCTCGCCCTTCGCGATTGCTTACAAAAAAATTGGTTTCAAGACGACGGATTCGCGTGAAAGTCTTTTGGTCGCAACTATTACGAGTTCTCACGCTACAGTGCGATGATGCATCGCGCCTGATGTCCGATTCATTGGATCGCCGACTGACCCGCTCCGAACGGCTGGCCGTCGGCGGACACCTGCTCGCCTGCCGCGCCTGCTGCAAGCTGAAAAAGCAGTTTCAACTGATCGGCGCCGCCTGCCACGGGAAAGCTCGCCCCACCCCAGCCAATCCCCCCGCAGGCCTCCCCCCCGAAGCCGCCCAACGGATCCAACAAACCCTCCGCGAACACCTTTGACTTGGCGGTGCCAAATTTTGGATGGCAGGGTATAACGTAGGGATTTGAGAGCGAGTCCTTTGCCCGAAACCGAAACTCCCGACGAGTCAGCGAGTCCGCTTCATATCCCTCACGATGCGCTGATCGTTCCCTACGAACGGTTGAGCGATGGCGAGGAGTTGGCGAACGCGATCACACATGGCAGCGGATGTGCCGCGGCGATCGCGGCGACAGCTTGGGTTGTCGCCACACACCCGATGCCGACTGCGGTGCTGATCGGTTTCCTCGTCTACGCGGCGTCGCTGGCGTTTGTGTTCCTGATGTCGACGCTCTCGCACGTCGTGACCCGACCGGATCGGCTGCATCTGCTGCGGTCGTGGGATCAGGGTGCGATCTATCTGTTGATCGCTGGCACCTACACGCCCGGCGTGGTCGCATTTGCTGGGCCCGCGGTGCGGCCGTGGTTGCTGTTGGCGATCTGGTTGCTAGCGGGGTTCGGTTTCTTGTCGAAGGTTGTCGGCAAGCATCAGATCCACGCGATCGACACCTGGACCTATATCGCGTTGGGTTGGTTGCCGGCGATGATCTTAGCCCCCGGCGTGACGCTGGACTATTTTCTGTGGATGCTGGCTGGCGGGCTGGCTTATTCGTTGGGCGTCTGTTTTCTGCTCAACGACAGCAAAGTCCGCTATTTCCATGCGGTCTGGCATCTGTTGGTGATGCTTGCCGCCGGGATTCACTATTACGCGATCTATTCGTTGGCGCTTTGAGCGGCCGCCCCGCAAGGTTTGCCTAAAGCTCCCGCTCCGCACAACCGATACAGACAAAACGGAAAGACTTCGTTTCGCTTTGTAACTTTGAATCGGGAATCGTCCAGATGCGCGGACTGGTAATTTGCACTGCCCTTATTGGACTGACACTGCTGGGCGGATGCCGAATCTGCGGCAGCGAAGACGATTGCGCTTACCCAGCGTTTGGCGGCAGTTGGGAGCGAACCAATCGCAACCACGGCCGCGTCGGCAGTGTCTTTGCTCCCGCCGGGCACAAGGTCGCTGGCGGCGAATCGCCGCAACCGATCTTCCTGCAGCAACCCGAGTCGCAACCGAGCCGGCCGACCGACATCGACGCCCCTAGCTTGCTGGACGATCTAGAGACGGATATGCCCGAGCTGCAGCAGCCCGAACCGCTGGGCGATATCGATCGAACCTAAGCCGCTAGCAGGCTGTCGCGTTTTGCTTCTCGCTTTTTGCTTCCATCGCCACGCCAGCCGCCAGCTATTTACTGGTTTGGCGGTTTGATATCCGACGCGGTTTCATGGCCGCGATACCGAGGCAAATTCCCGGGCGATCGGCGCCAATCGCTGCTTGAGTCTGATGGCTGTTGGCAACCCGACGCGTAAGCGAGGCGACGTGCAAATCCCTCGCTAAGGCGCCGGGTTACCTTCTTCCGTGCCGCCGCAGAAAAAGCATCTGGTCTGTTCGAGCGGCTGATTCAATTAAGGCGCCGCTTGTTGCGGGCGATCACTCGGCAAAAGAAGCTGCGACGTCGCGGATGATCTGCTCCAAGTCGCGAGTCGGTTTGTAACCGATCAGATCGGCAGCTCGCTGCAGACACGGCACGCGTCGCTGCATGTCCTCGAACCCGTCTCCATAGGCTGCGTCGTAGGAGATCTTTTCGATCTGGCTGCTGCTGCCGGTCAGCTCGACGACTCGCTGGGCCAGTTGGTTGATCGATACCTCTTCGTCGTTGCCGATGTTCACGACCTGCCCGTAGCACTTGGGCGTCGACATGATTTCCACCAAGGCGCCGACGACATCGGCGACGTGCGCGAAACAGCGACTCTGCGTCCCATCGCCGTGCACGACCAGCGGTTTCCCCTTCAAGGCAGACTGGACGAAATTGGGGACAACCATTCCGTATTGCCCGGTCTGCCGCGGCCCGACGGTGTTGAACAGCCGCACGATGGCGACGGGCAACTGCGTCTCGCGGTGATGTGCCAGGGCGAGGAATTCGTCGAGAGTTTTTGAGCAGGCGTAGGCCCAGCGATGGCGGCTGGTCGCTCCGGTTACCAGATCGTCCTCTTCGTGGAACGGGATCTTGGAACCCTTGCCGTAGACTTCGCTGGTGCTGGTGATCAGGACCGGGCGGCGGAAACGGCTGCAGTGCCGCAACACGATCTCGGTCCCGCCGACGATCGTTTCGATCGTTTTGACGGGTTGGTCGATGATCAATTTCACGCCGACCGCGGAAGCGAGGTGGTAGACGACGTCCGATCTCTGGATCAGGTCGGCGACCAACGACTCATTAAAGACGGTATCGATGATGATCTGCACGTCGTCGCGTGGTTCCAACGCGGCGATGTTTTCGAAGCGACCCGTCGAGAGGTCGTCGACGATCGTGACATGCATCCCTTGGGCGAGCAGTTTCTCGGCCAAGTGGCTGCCAATAAAACCCGCCCCGCCAGTAATCAAAGCTCGTTTGGGCATCAGCGTCTACACGTTGCGGGGTCGAGGGAAAAGGAAATTTGCCCCCGACCTCGGCTGTGCTGCAATGCACCAGGCGATCGCTAAGCCGCGCGGCTGGCAGCCGTCGATAGCTTCGATCCGGCAGTTGCCGATTCCGACAGAGGGGCGTCGTATTGGTATCGCGGCACGATCGTTTTCAGTTTGGCCCGAACCGCCGACGAATCGGATTCCGCGGCTTCGACCAGTTCAGCGATATGCCTAATTACGTCTTTGAGTGCCAATTGTTCGCTTTCGGCGATCAAGATTTTCGGGTGCACCGTCTGCAGACGCTTCTCGTCGTCAATATATAGTTCTTCGTACAGCTTCTCGCCAGGACGCAGGCCGGTGAATTTCAGCTCGATGTCCTTATGGACTTCCAGTCCCGAGAGCCGGATCAGGTCCTCGGCCAGCGAGACGATCTTGACCGGTTGGCCCATGTCCAACACAAAGATCTCGCCGCCGCGGCCCATCGCTCCCGCTTGGATCACCAACTGGCTCGCCTCGGGGATCGTCATGAAGTACCGCGTCATATCGGGATGTGTGATCGTAACGGGGCCTCCTTCGGCGATCTGGCGGCGGAAGGTCGGCACGACGCTGCCAGCCGATCCGAGGACGTTGCCGAAGCGAACGGTGACGAAGTGGCAACTGGAATGCGCCGCCTTGGCTTGCACGTACAGTTCCGCAACGCGTTTGCAGCAGCCCATCACGCTTGTCGGATTGACAGCTTTGTCGGTCGAGATCATCACAAACGATTCGACGTCGTACAGGTGAGCCAGGTCGACCAATCCGCACGTCGCCTTGGTGATGTTTTTAACAGCTTCCGACGGGTGCTGTTCCATCAGCGGCACGTGCTTATACGCGGCGGCGTGGAACATGATCGCGGGGCGGTTTTCGCTGACGATCTCTCGCATCCGTTGGGTGTCGGTGATGTCGCCGACGATGACTTCGGCGATTCCCGCGTCGATCGCTTCTTGCAGTTCGTTGCCGAGGTGGAATTGGCCGGTTTCAGATCGGTCGACTAACAACAGCTTGCGCGGAGCGAACTTGAGCAACTGGCGAGCGATCTCCGAACCGATCGATCCGCAGCTGCCGGTGACCATCAAGACGCGGTCGCTGAGCCAGCGATTTAATTGATCTTGGTCGAGGTCGACTGCATCGCGGCCCAACAGGTCTTCGATATCGACCTCGCGGGGGTGGAAACCGACTTGGCCCGCCACGATCCGGCTGACGCTTGGGATCACGCGGACTTCGATCTCATGCTGGCGGCAATCGTTGACGACCGAGCGGAGGTTTTCGGGCGACAGTTCGCCGTCGACAACTAGCACGGTTTCGACGTTGTTTTGTTGGGCGGCGGTGACGATCTCTTGGAAGGTGGCGACGACTGGCACGCCGTTGATTTCACGCCCTACCAATCGGGGCTTTTCCGCGACGATTCCGACGACTTGGAAACTGGCTTCGCTGCCGCGGCGGATCGCTCGCAGGAAGGCTTCGCCGGTTTCGTTCAGTCCCGCAATCAGGACACGTGTTTGCGAGCTGGTATCGATCTTGGCGAGCGTTTTGCGTTCGCGCAGCACCCGCCGAATCGACAGCATGCTGCCGACAAACAGCGTGGTTAAGCAGGCGTCGATCACGATGATGCTGCGCGGCAGCAGACCATTATCCCGGAACATCGAATCGGCCAACGCCAGAAAAGCGGCGCTAACTGCCGTCGCGCGAGCCAGTCGCAGCAGATCGATGAAGGTGACGTAATCGTGCCAGGCGCGGGTCATCCGCAGCAGTCCGAAGACGCAGATCTTGATAGCAACCGCCGCGGGGATCACGATCTGCATCTCCGCCAGGTAGGTGGAGAATGCTGCCGATTCAAATCGCAGCAGGTAGGCTGATAGCGTCGCCAGGGCAAAGGCTGGCGTCAAAAACAAAGCCCCTGAAAAACGAGACCGGAGTCGCGCTAACCAGGGCGATCGGATAGCGTTCCGGGTGAATGTCCTTATATGTCCGCGTTCGGCCATTTCGCTGCCTCAAATTGATTTCTATTAAGGGGTGTGCAACCCGCCCGTTTGCGTGGCGACAGAGCGTCGAGTGCCGCGGCACTCGGAGTCAGACCGTTTCAGTACCGAAACGGGAACGCACCCCCCACTGTTTGCGGGGCGGAGTCTAGAAATTTGCAGCCCCCCGTCACAAGGTCACTTCCAGGGATAAAGCAAACGCTGGCACCAAAGCGGAAAAGCGAAGGGAAGAGTTGGCTTCCGTTGGCCAAGATTTTCCTGTATAACGACAACCACTCCGTTAGCTGGAACTCTGGATTGCAAGACGCCGGACAGCTAACCCGCTTCGATTGCCCGAAGAGCCAACCATACAATGATGTCGGACCACTGGAAATCAATTGCTAAATTCTTGGGAACTCCTGGCCTGCCCGACGATCCGGCGCCGGAAGTAGAACCCCAACCAGCCGTTGATGAGAAAGCTGCAGCCACCAAACCGGTTGGCGCACCAGAAGAAATAACTTCGCAAGCTGACGCCGACGAAATTCGTTGGGACCGCGATGCCGAGAAAAAAGAAGCTCAAGCCGCTGCGATTCTTGGTTCTCCCGAACCTAAAGAAGAACCGCTGCCCGGTTTTGGCGAAACGGAATCCGCCGGCGGCAGCAGCTGGGATAGCTTGGTAGAAAGCTTCGGAATCTCCGCTGCCAAGGAGCCCGAGCCGCAACCGCCAGCCGAAGAGCCTGCTGCTGCAGCGCCTCCCGCTGCGGAAAAACGCCCCTCGCGACCTGCTCGCCGCCAAGAACCTGCTGCTGGTTTTGGTCAGGGACTTGGTTTCGACGACGAACCGACGCGTAAATCCGAACCGACGGCTAAGGCTGAACCGGCCGCCAAGGCTGAACCGAAAGCCGAAGCGATCGATGATCTGGGTGACCTGCCAGGGTTTGGCAAATTGCCCGAAGAAAACAAAGAAGAGAAGGAATCGCCACGCGGGCGACGTGGTCGCGGCCGACGCGACGATTCGCGATCCCGCGACGACGACTCGCGCTCTCGCGATGCGGAACCAAGTTCTCGCAGCGAGGAATCGGAGTCGCGCGGTGAAGAGCCACGTTCTCGCCGCGATGAACCGCGAGCTCGTGGTGGGCGCGGCCGTCGAGGTGCTCGACGCGATGCGGCGCCTCGCGAGGAAGAACTGGTTCAAGAGGAACGCAGCGAAGCGAAGCCGCCGAAGCGAAAGTCGGACGATGGTGGACGCAAGAGCGACAGCGACAAGGGATCTCGCCGTTCGAAGGTCGACGATCTGCTGAACTTCTCCTCCTTCAACGACCTGCCCGAAGAACTCGAAGACATCGATCTGGTCGGCGACGAATCAGGCGATAGTGAAACTGCTGAGGCGGTTGTCGAGAGCCCCGAGTCGAGCGATTCCGAAGGCGACGAAGAGGCGCCAACTCGACGTCGACGTCGCGGACGACGCGGTGGACGGCGTCGCGGACGCGGCGGCAATAACGGCGGATCCGAAGAGACAAACGATTCGGGCGAAGCAGTCGAGGCTCGCGGGGACGAAGCATCCGCCGATGACGCGGAAGTTTCGACGCCGAAGGTCAGCGAATTCGATGACGACCACGAGGACTCCGACGAAGTGATCGCACTGCGTCGCGGCAATCGCCGTCGCCGTGGACGACGCGGGCGTGGCGGTTCGGGCGAAGGCCGTGAATCGGGCTCCGACCGCGAGGAATCGGGCAGCCGCGATGACGTGTCGGCTAAACCGGAAGCGGAAGTCCGCCAATCGTCGCGTCGCTCCGAAGCTGTCGATGACGAGGCTGCCGAAGACATCAAGCCGCGGCAACGCGACATTCCATCGTGGATCGAAACCGTCGATCTGTTGGTCCAACCCAACATCAACGCGCGTGGAAAACGCTCGGGGCCACCACGTGGTCGAACCGGCGGCGGACGCGGCCGGCGTCGCGACAGCGAATAATTGCTGTCAACCCTGTTTGACCTTCTTGGCGTGAAGGTCTAAAACGTGGGGCAGGCGTGGGAATCGCCGATTTGCTTTCAGATGGTGACCCTTGCGATGGGGAACCGTGAAATTGGTCAGGCCTTAACTGGAGCAGCCATAAGCGGGGTACCTTTGTGCAGGGGTTGCCATCCGGAAGCAAATCGAAGCGACCACGCCCGTCTCGCTTCTTGCGTCTCTTCAACAGCTCTGCACCGCGCGGCCCTTTCGGATGTCCGATACTCCCTCGACCGATGCGAAACATGTCGATGATGACAAGTACATCGTCGTCGCCCGCCGCTATCGCCCGCTGCAATTCGATCAACTGGTCGGCCAGGAGAACGCAACGCGGGCGTTGATGAACGCCATCGAAACCGGTCGCGTCGGCCACGCGTACCTGTTCACTGGGGCTCGCGGAGTCGGCAAGACCAGCACCGCTCGGATCTTCGCCAAAGCGTTGAATGCTCCCGAGGGACCGACCGCCACTCCCGATAATTCGTCCGATATCTGCCAAGCGATCGATGCTGGCGAGGATATCGACGTTCTCGAAATCGATGGTGCCAGCAATCGCGGTATCGATGAGATCCGCCAGTTGCGTGCGGGCGTTGGGATGCGTCCCAGCCGAGCTCGCTACAAGATCTACATCATCGATGAAGTTCACATGCTCACCCAGCAGGCGTTTAACGCGCTGCTGAAGACGCTCGAAGAGCCCCCCGAGCATGTGAAGTTCATCTTCTGCACCACCGATCCGGAAAAGATCCCGATCACGGTCCTCAGCCGCTGCCAGCGGTTCGATTTCGCTCCCGTGGAAACCGAAGCGATCCTCGCCCGGCTCGACGAGATCGTGAAGGCCGAGGGATGCGAAGCCGATCAGGACGCGCTGCGTTTGTTGGCTCGGCGTGCCGCCGGGTCGATGCGCGACAGCCAATCTCTGTTGGAACAGGTGCTCAGCTTTGCGACCGGTCGGATTACCGTCGACCAAGTCCATTCGATGTTGGGTACCGCCGACGACACTCGGTTGGCCGCTCTGGCGGTTGGGCTGATCGATCGCGATCCGGCAGCCGTTTTGAAGATGGTCGACGATGCTGTGATGGGAGGCATCGATGCCGGGCAGTTGGCCGAACAGCTGTTGGGCTATTTCCGCGACCTGATGACGGCGACGGTCGGTTGCGGTGTCGACATGCTTCGGCACGCCGCCCCCGCCTCGTACGACGACCTCGCCGCGCAAGGCAAGCAGTTGGGGATCCACACGATTTTGGTGATCGTGGGGATCATCGATCAAGCGATTTCGCGAATGCGCCAAAGTGTCCACAGTCGCGTTTTGCTGGAAGCCGCACTGGTGCAGATCTGCCGCTTGGCCGACCTGCAGGCGATCTCGGACGTCGTCGCCGGCTTGGGCCAAGTCCCCGCTGGTGGATCGGCAGCGAAGCCCGCCGCGGCAGCTGCTGGCGAAAAAAAAAACATTGAACCAGTCGCCAACCGACAGCTAGCATCCGCCACGCCGCCGGCTGAAGCTGCCAAACCAGCCGCCGTCGCCCCTTCGCCGACGCCAGCTCACGTCGCGCCATCGCCAGCCCCCGTCGCGCCGGCGCAAGTTGCTGCAACGCCAGCCCCCGCGGTTGCCCCAACGCCGGCTCCTGCGGCCGCTTCGCCCCCCTCGCGGCCTCAGCCCGTCGCGTCGGCTCCAGCCGCCCCCGCTGCAGCGGTAGCGGCTCCTGCGGCCGTTGCCACGGCGCCGGCTGCCAGTCCGGCTGCTCAGCCCGCGCAGAGCCCCCAGAATGCGACGGCGAGTCCCCCGGCGATCAAGCCGCTGCCGAGTGGCAGTTGGGATGCCGAACGGGTCAAAGCGGTTTGGCGTGGAGCGATCGAATCGTTGGACGACATGACGGCCAACTACGCCAAGAACGCTCAGCGTGTCGAACCGATGGGCGAAGGCTGTATCCGCGTCATCTTTTCGAGCGCCCGCAGCCTCGATAAGGCGAGTTGCGAGAAGCCCGAACGACGCAGTAAATTGGAAGGTGCATTGGCCGCGGTAGCGGGTCGACACGTACAATATGAGTGCGTGTTGGTCGAGGCTCCGCCGACGCAGAAACCGGTTCGTCGGGCGCTGACCAGTGCCGACCGAGCCCGTCGCCAGCGCGAGGTAGAGAACGAGCCGATCATCATGAAAATGATGGAGTTGTTCGACGCGGAAGTCGTTAAGGTGATTCCTCCTAAGGAAGAGTAGACCGGCGGTCGCAGGTCGCGTAAAACCGAAGCGTCGGGAAAGTCGTCGGGGCTTACCTTCGGCGGTCGATCGGCATCGCGGCTGCCACGTCGCTGCGGTCCGATGTCGGGCGAGCAGTTGGCGCTACGGCGGCGGCAAGCGTCGCCAATCCGATTGCGGCAACGACTGGCATCTTTCGCGCCAACACATCCACGCTATTCCATCTCCTAATCCACGGGCAAAACCGATTTATGTTCAAGGGACTGTCAGACATCGCATCGTTGATGCAACAGGCACAGAAGTTGCCGGCCAAGATGGAAGAGCTTAATCGCCAGCTGCAGGCGGAGCGTGTGACCGGATCTGCCGGGGGCGGAATGGTCACGGTCGAGATGAACGGCACGGGCGAGGTGACGGCGGTCCGGATCGAACAGGAATTGATCGATCAGGGGGACCGCGAAATGATCGAGGACCTGTTGCCCGCGGCGATCAACGAAGCCAACGGAAAGGCCAAGGCGAAGCAAGCCGAATCGATGCAGGGGCTGACCGGCGGGATCAATCTGCCGGGCATGGAAGCTGCGTTGTCGAAGTTCACCGGCGGCGGTGGCGGGGCCAGCTGAGATGGCCGAACTGACGCATTCGGTAGCCGACATGATCGACCAGCTGGGGCGGCTGCCCGGGATCGGACGCAAGAGTGCCGAACGGCTCGCCTATCATTTGCTTCGCGTTCCCAAAACGGAGGCTCTGGCGCTGGCCGATTCGATCCGCAGCGTGCGTGAAAACGTTCGCTACTGCGAGCAGTGTTTTAACCTCTCCGAAGCGGCTCGCTGCCCGATCTGTACCGATCCCAACCGCGATACGACGCGGTTGTGCATCGTCGAACAGCCGCGCGACCTGATCTCGCTGGAGCAATCGGGGATGTACCGCGGGCTGTACCATGTGCTGCTTGGGCGGATTGCTCCGTTGGACGGGATTGGCCCCGATCAATTGACAATCGATCCGCTTGTCGATCGCGTCCGCCTGGGGAAGTTTACCGAGGTGATTATGGCGACGAATCCGACGGTCGAAGGGGATGGGACCAGCCTGTATATCTCCAACCTATTGCAGGAGTATCCGGTCGAAATTACTCGACTGGCGCGGGGGATCACCGCCGGTAGTGTGTTAGAATTCACGAACAAAGAGATCCTTGCCGACGCCTTAAATGGCCGGCAAAAGCTGTGACATTGACCGCGCGGCTACGGATGTTTTATGCCAGAATAGATGTTGAAGTCGGGCCGCTCTTGAATCGCCAGCGAAGGATTTGCCGAGCGCCCAGCCGTTGTGACACGTTTAACCCTGCCGCCCGCGTTCACGCGTTGGCCGACAACCTTAAATAAGATTATTCCGATGCGTATTTCAATGGGCTTTGAACAGCGTCAACAACAAGTTCAAAAGCTGGCCCCGCGGATGATCCAGTCGATGGAGATCTTGCAGTTGCCGTTGCTTGCGCTGCAGGAACGTGTCGAGCAGGAGATGAACGAAAACCCGTTGCTGGAGATCCAGGACGACGATCCCCAGATGCCCGACGATCCCGAGGAATCGTACGAGAATCCCGATGCGCCAAGCGAATCGGAACGGGAGCTTGTCGTCGACAACGATCACGACAATCAGGACGATTTCGAGCGCTTGTTGAACATGAAAAACGAGCTGCCCAATACGTTCGACGAACCGTTTCGCAAGTCGTCCAACCAGATGCAGGAAGATGGCGATCGGCGGCACGATCTGATGGCCAATGCGGAAGCCCACCCCGAATCGCTCAACGATTTTCTGCTCCACCAACTCGCCGAACTCGATATCGATACCGATGTCGAATTGATGGCCGAACGCATTATCAGCACCCTGGATGCCCGCGACGGCGGTTATCTGCGGACGCCGCTAAGCGATCTATTGCCATCGAACCATTCGCCCGAAGATCTCGAACTGGCGAAGCGTGCGTTGGCGGTGGTCCAGTCGCTCGAACCGACCGGCATCGCGGCTCGCGATCTCTCCGAATGCCTGCTGCTGCAACTCGCTCCCGACGTGCCGTATTACGAAGAGATGAAGACGCTGATCACCGGGCACTTGGAGGATATCGCCGGCAACCGCTTGCCCGCGATCCAACGCAAAACCGGCTATTCGCTCGACAAGATCCAAAAGGTCAAAGACGAACTCCATTCGCTTAACCCCAAGCCCGGGGCGGCGTTTATGGAAACCTACGTCCCCACCGTCACGCCCGATGTGATCGTCGAACAGGACGAGGATGGGCAGTACAAGGTGCGGCTGGACGATGACCGCGTTCCGACCCTTTTCATCAGCGAATATTATCGCCAGCGGTTGCAGGATCCGTCGGCGACCACCGAGGAGCGGGAGTACATCAAACAGAAGATCAACGGTGCGCAGTGGTTGATCGATTCGATCGAACAACGACGCAGCACGTTGACGAAAGTTTCTCAGGCGATCGTCGATCACCAGAAAGCGTTCCTCGATCTCGGTCCCGAAGCGATCGAACCGCTGAAGATGCAACAGATCGCCGATCGCGTCGGCGTGCACGTGACGACGGTCAGCCGGGCTGTCGACGATAAATGGATCCAGACCGCGCGTGGCATCCTGCCGCTGAAGCGGTTCTTCGTCGGCGGCACGCAAACCGAAGACGGCGACGACGTCGCGTGGGATACGATCCGCATCAAGCTGCAAGAAGTGATCGACAACGAGGACAAGAGCAAGCCGTTGAGCGACGAGGATATCGTCAAAGAGCTGAAGAAGCACGGCATGACGGTCGCTCGCCGAACGGTCACCAAGTACCGCAAGAAAATGGGAATCCCCAGCAGCCGCCAACGTCGCGATTGGATGCTGGAGAACAAGTAGCCGCAAGTCTGGCGGCCGACGATTCGCGAAACCTAGTCCTTCATTTGGAGACCAGCCCGATGTTCGCTCGAGTCTCGCGTTTTGTCCTCTTCCTGGCGGCGATCCTGGTCGCCGCTCCCCCCGCCATGGCCCAGTTGCTTCACACAGCGACGCCGCAGCAGTCGATTGGCGACAGCTACAGCGAACAGCTTGGCATCCGCTGGGGCCTCCGCGGTCCCGGCTGGTTTGTCAACGTTCCCAATGGCGTCGGAAATCCTGCGTTTGGCGGAGCCGATCCCAACGCGGGGCTGACCGGCGGATTTGCCGGCCGACGCGGAAACGTCTCCGGCAGCCTCGGCTTTCAGTGGTACCAGGGGAGCAATCGCTCGATGAGTACCGTCGCCCCGTCGCTGACGACGTTGGACGGTTATCCGGGCAGTATGTTCAGCGGCAGCGTGCGGCCATTTGTGACCAGCGTGACTCCGGCCGTCGGCAGCTTCACTCCGCCCAACGAAGGCATTCGCCAAGCGGGACTGCAGCGGCAACAAGCGACGCTCGATTCGATCGCCAGCCGAAAGGTCGAGATCCACAACGAGAAAGCGGATCAGTACTGGAGTCGTGCTCTTCGCGCCGAACAGCAGGGGAATCTAAAGATGGCGCGAGCTAATTATCGATTGGCTCTGCCGCATGCCAGCGGTTCGCTTCGCGCGGAGATCGTGCAACGCATGGCGGCTCGCGGTTGGACGCCTTGATCGCCGGCAGTGCGCTGCCCGGCGGGCGGTTTCCCGGCGTCGACTATCCGTGCGGCTCGGATTGTTCTTCCATCTCGCGGATGTAGGCACGCAAGCGTTCGAGTTCGTCGCGAGTTCCCTTCAGCTTCAGCATGTTTTCCACGCGTTTGAGCAGCTGGAACTTGTTGACCGGCTTGGTCAAGAAGTCGTCGGTTCCCGATTCGACAGCCCGTTCGATATCGCCCAGTTCGTTCAGCGCGGTCACCATCAGCACGATGATCTGCTGCGTCGCAGGGTTCTGCTTGATCTTTTTACAGACCTCAAACCCGCTCAACTGCGGCATCATCACATCCAACAGGATCAGGTCGGGCGAAAACGATTCGACCTTCGCCATGCAATCGGCGCCGTCGACTGCATGTTCGATCTCGCACTCCACGTTGGCCAGATAGGCATCCAACAGTTCGCGGTTGGCTTCGTTATCATCGGCGATCAGGATCCGATCCGCAGGCATGATGTTAACTCGTTAAATTTGGGCTGACTGACCAATGGATGCGCCGACCGAAACATCGGCCGGCGCGGAATCAAAACACTTGTTACGCGGTAGCCGAAGGAGCGGTTGCGTCGGCTGGCACGGGAAAGCCTTGGCACAGCTCGCTGACCTGGCCGCGAATCGATGCCAACGCCGCTTCGTCGTCGTGCGACTTCAGCGCCTGGATGATCCAGTTGCCGATCGTCCGCATCTGTTCGACTTTCATTCCGCGAGTGGTCAACGCCGGGGTGCCGATGCGAATTCCCGAGGGGTCCATCGGTTTGCGGGTGTCGAACGGAATCATGTTCATGTTGACGGTGATCCCACATTTTTCCAACGCCGCTTCGGCCAGCTTGCCGCCGATTCCGAAAGCTGTGACGT
Source organism: Rosistilla oblonga (assembly GCF_007751715.1). NCBI lineage: Bacteria > Pseudomonadati > Planctomycetota > Planctomycetia > Pirellulales > Pirellulaceae > Rosistilla > Rosistilla oblonga. The sequence continues at coordinate 2,943,792 of NZ_CP036292.1, forward strand.
CGACCAAGCACAAGTGGTTGTCGGTGCCGCCGCTGACAAGCGTCAGGCCGCCGGCGATCAATGTCTCGGCCAGGACCTTCGCGTTGTCGACGACTTGTTGGCCGTAGGCACGGAAATCGCCCGATGCGGCTTCCGAGAAACAGACAGCCTTGGCGGCGACGATGTGCATCAACGGGCCCCCTTGGATGCCGGGGAAAACGCTGCGGTTGATGTCTTTGAGATCGTCCTGTTTGCAGAGGATCAATCCGCTGCGTGGGCCGCGCAGAGTCTTGTGCGTCGTGGTGGTGACATAGTCAGCCACGGGGACCGGGTTGTTGTGGATCTTGGCGGCGACCAGACCGGCGTAATGCGCCATGTCGACCATCAATTTGGCGCCGACTTCGTTGGCGATTTCAGCAAACTTGTCGTGCGGAATTTCGCGAGGGTAGGCGCTTGCACCGGCGACGATCATCTTCGGCTTCAGCTCGCGAGCCATCTTGGCGATCTGATCGAAGTCTAAGCGATGGTGTTCGCGGTCGACGCCGTAGCTGTGGAAATCGTACAGCTTGCCGCTGATGTTCAACTTCATGCCGTGCGTCAGGTGACCGCCTTGAGCCAGATCCAAACCGAGGACCTTGTCGCCCGGTTCCAAAACCGTCATGTAGACAGCCGTATTGGCTTGCGATCCGCTGTGCGGTTGCACGTTGGCCGCTTCGGCGCCAAACAGATCGGTCGCCCGTTTGATCGCTGCGCGTTCGACGACATCGGCATATTCGCATCCGCCGTAATAGCGACGTCCTGGATACCCTTCGGCGTATTTGTTTGTCAGCACGCTGCCAGCCGCTTCCATGACCGCGCGGCTGGTGTAGTTCTCGCTGGCGATCATTTCCAAACCATCGCGTTGACGTTCGGCTTCGTTCGCGATGGCTTGCCAGATTTCAGGGTCTTGTTGTTCCAGGATATTCATGCGATTGGATGCTGGTCGTGTTAAAGAAGTCGAGAAGTTGGACCGCCAATTGTCGGTTGATTGCAGCGAATCGTCAATCCGCGTCTCGACAATCGGCGGTGTTCCCGCGTCCACCTCAATCGCCCGACCAGAGGCCGGCCAGGCCTCTGATCTTCCCGCGGCGATGTGGACTATAAAACGCCGTATTTTTCGTATGCTTCGATCGCACCCATTCCCTCTTTGATCGCGTCGCGGGTGACGTTTTCGGCGTGGACTTTGTCCCAAGCTGCCGCCAGGATCTCGTCGCTTTTCGCCTGCGGAACGATCACGACGCCATCTTCGTCGGCGACCACGATATCGCCGCTACAAATCGTCACACCCCCAACTTCCACGGGTTCGTCGATCGAGTTCACCCGTTGGCGATGGCAACTGTCGTAAACGCATCGCGCCGCTGCGAAGACGGGGAACTCCATCGCCCGCATCTTTTGCACGTCGCGGACCGCACCGTCGACGATCACGCCGGCACAGCCGCGGTTCGACGCAGCTGTCGACAGCAATTCGCCCCAGATTCCCGAACGGGTCGAACCGCCAGCCGCCGAGATCACGACGTCGTCGGTTTGGCAGCTATCGACCAACTTCAGTTCCAGTTCGTACGGCGAAGGATCTTCGCTAAAAATGTCTTCCCAGGTGCTGGTTCGGCAGCGGCCGATCATCACGCCGGTTGTGGTCTGTGGTGGCAGCGACAACTGGATGCTTTGATTTCGTAGGCCAAACTGGTCGCAGGCGTCGGCGACAACGGCGCTATACAGTGTCTCTCGCAATTGAGCAAAGGTGCGTTCCATGAGTTGATTCCATTTCAAGAAGGTGGGATGTCTGTAGCGTCTCGTTGACACTGCCCGCTCAATTAGTCGGGGCGATGTCACAACAGGAGCTAATGGTGGGACCTCGGTCGCGTCGCCGAACGGCACGGCGGGACTGTGGAGCAAGTCGCCGATGATACCACATCCAATATAATTGACCATCGCAGCGCAGCCGGTGCAGCGTCGCCGCCCGAAAAGGCTAACGCTTCGATCGCGGCAGCCCATTGAAGCGGAACCGACTCAGTTGCAGCTTCAACTGGTCCTGGTTGCCGATCTCTTGGATGGTTCTTTGGCCGTCGCGGCGGTTGGATGCCGATTGAAGCTCCAGCCGAAATCCACTTGTCAGCTGGCTCTGCTGCAGCACCGCCAAGGCGACGCCCGCCTGGAATCTCGCCTGCGGATAGATCGGCACCGACAGGCAATCGATCGACCAGCGATCCAGGTTCACCTGACGCGTCGACGAACCGGCGGCGATCGGTACGGCATGCTGCTGCAACGAAGCGGGCAACTGATCGACCGAGCGCTCGTCGATCAGCAACCGCACGCGGCTGTTGTGCGGCGCGTACAAACCCCAAGCCAACCAGTGGTCGTAGAATCCAAACGGCTCCAACAGCGGCGCCGCGCTGACCGCCGCCAGCATCACAACCGCCAACGGCTGCAAGTGGCTCCGCGGCTCCGCCCGCGAAACCTTCTCCTCCTCAGCAGTGTTCCTCGCATTGACGCCTTCCACACTCCCAACCTTCCAGAACAGCAAGCCGACCAAAGTCGCTGAGACTAGGTTCCAGATCAGCACGCCCGGTTGATGGTTTAGTCCCAGCGGTCCCAACAGCACAAACAGGATCAGATGCATCGCGATCGCCGCCAGCACAGCCGCTCCGCGGGTGCGAGCGAAGACGAGAGCCACGGCGATCGCCAGCTCGCCGATCGGGAAACTTAGCGTCGCCGCGACCAACAGCGTATCGGGCCAGCCCTCGATTGATTGCCACGCCATGCCGACCAGTCCGCCCAGGAAATCGCGTCCGATGGTGTAGACAAATTGATAGTCGAGTTTGCTGATCCCCGAGAACAGGTAGATGCTCACCACCAGGATCCGCATCATCCGCATCGCAACCGCCGCGCGGCAGCAGGCCATCGCAATCAACATCCAGAAAATTTGGTAAGCCCAGGGCTGCAAGCGATGTTGGTCACCGACAAACAGGAACGCCAGCGAGATCGCAGCGGTCGACAAAGCGATCGTTTGCAGCCGAACCGAACGCAGCGTCAACGCCGCGAGGCCGGCGATTAACATCACTGCCGCAGCGATCGGATCGACCGCTGGTGGCAGGTCGATTGCAATCCTCAACAAGGGGATCTGTGGAAACGGTTCGGGCGAAAACCACAACCGCCACGTAGCCGCAACCAGCACCATCAGACTGACACAAACGGCGCGGCGGACCCAATCGATTCGATGACTCACAAAAACCTAACGTCTCAAACGGGGGCCACAAGAAAATTGGCTCGAACCAAACGGCGATTCGCTTACCGTACTAAAAGGAATTCGGGCAACATGCAGATCGCCCACAAAGCGTCTTGAAGACTGGCTTCGCTTGGTTGCGGGCCGATCGCTTCGGCAAACAAGCTCGCCTCGCCCTCGGTCGGCTGACGCGACAACGCCGCCAGGAACAGCGACCGCACCAAAGCATCGGTCGGCTGTGGCGGCTGCTGCAAAATGCGACGCGCTCCGGCGGCAAAGCTCTCCGCCAACGCGGCGTCGTTGGCCAGATCGATTGCTTCGAGCGTCGTTAATCGATCCGGACGCATCGATACGATCTGTTCTCGCATCGGCCGCCCCAGCGATTTCATCAACGCTGTGTTCTTCATCAACGAAGCCCGAACCGGCGGCAGATCGCCATCTCCCAGAGCGACACGCGCCAACAGCATGCGTCCCTCCGCCTGGATCAGGCTTGTCCATGACGCCACGGCGGGAACAACTTCCGCCGGCTGCCATCGAGTCGGCAGATCGGTAAGTTGCCCCTTGGCTTCTTTGGGCAACGCGTTGCTGAATTGCCAAGAGTCGTCCGATTTCAGCCGCTTCACCGCGCCATCGTCGAGCGTGATTTGAGCCTGGAAATAGAGCCCGGCCGGGTTGGGAGACGAACCCGCATTTTTGGCGATCACCAACAGCGTGTTCTCACCCTTGGTCAGATGCTTCGCCAACGGAACCGTTTGCGGTCGCGTCCAGTTGTCTCCGGCGGCGACGCGGCGTCCGTTGATGAACAGCCGGAATTCGTTGTCGCAGGTGATCATCGCTCCGCCAGCGGCGACGCCGGCGGGCAAGTTGATCGTTTTACGCAGCGCCACCTCGGCCCCTGCCGCGGGCGGTTGGACCTCCGACACGCCCCAGATCCAATCCCCTTCCATGGCGATCGATTCGATCGCGTCCTTCTCGAGATTGCTCCGCACCACGGGAGCGTCAAACTTTTCTGGCCCGCTGCCGGTCAGTTGCCAGATCGCGTCGAGGAATTGTTCCGCCGTCATCCGCCGGGCTCGCGGGCCACGGTAGACGTAGGTCTCCGACGATTCGGGCTGAGCAACCGTTTCCGTTTGCGATTGATAAGCCCGGCTGGTCGCGATCCGTTTTAATGTCGCTTTTAGATCAAAACCGTTGGCGATGAAATCGCTGGCCAGATAGTCTAACAAGTCGATGTTCCAGGGCTCGTTCTGCATCGCGTCCAACGGATGCACGATCCCCCGCCCCATCATCCGGTACCACAAGCGGTTGACGATCGTGCGAGCGAAGCGACCGTTTTCGGGATCGGTCATCAGGTCGGCAAGTTGCTTCAGTCGTTCGTCTCGCGGTGCTGCGGGATCGATCTGACCAAGCTCTGGGAACATCCAAGCCGCTTCGGCCATCTGCCCCGTCGGCTTGTCGCAGCGGTGCAGTTCCAGCGGCCGCGAAGCGTAGATCGCCGCCAGCCCGTACGCATCGCGCAGCGTCCATCGATCGATGAAGCTGTCGTGGCACGAAGCGCACTTCATGTTGATCCCAAGAAACGATTGCGACAGGCTTTGGGCGAACTGGATTTCGAGCGTCTGCCCGGCGCTCACCTCGCCTCGCCATTTGATGCCGTCGATATACCCGCGGCTCTCCGCCGTCGGAGGTGCGATCAATTCGCGAGCCATCTGATCGAACGGCTTGTTCGCCAGCAACGCGTCGTACAGCCAACCGCTGACCTGTTTGCGACCGCCGGTGATGAACCCGGTACCGCTGTAGTCGTTGCGCAGTAGATCGTTAAAGAATGACAGCCAATGTTCGGCGTAAGCGAACCGATCGGCCAGCAGTTCGTCGATCAAACGCTCTCGTTTGTCGGGATCCTGGTCGGCTAGAAATTCCTGTAACCGCTGCGGCGTCGGCAGCAGACCTGTCAGATCCAGATGGATTCTGCGAGCGAAAGTTGCATCGTCGATCGCCGCCGGGCGGGGCAGATCGTTATCGACAAGATAGGCGTCCAGAATGCGATCGATCGGATGATCTCGGCCATGGACCGTCGCAGGCAGCTGCGGCATGCGAGGCTTCAGCGGCGGTTCGTAGCTGTTGATCGCAAACGTCAGCTCTGCGTCCCACGGCAAACCAGCGGCGATCCAACGCCGCAGCATCGCCACTTCGCTCGCCGACAACCGGGCCCGATCCGACGGCGGCATCTGCGCGTCGGGATCGTCGGACGTAATCAATTGGATCAGGTGCGAAGCGTCGGGAGAATCGAGATCGATGATCTGCGATTCGATCAGGTCGCCGCGGGTGTTGATCGAAAAGTCGCCTTCCCGCTCCCGTCCGCCGTGACAGGTGACACAATGCCGCTTCAGAATAGGAGCGACATCGTGGGGAAAGTCGATCTTGGCATCGTCAGCTTGTCCGCCGCCGGGCAATGCCACGACCAGCAGCACGCAGACGGAAAACCGATGGGGAACAAAGCGTCGACGAAACGTCATGCGATTCATTTCCAAAGAGATCCCGTTTGCGCGGCGTTGGAGAAATTAGCGTCACGAATACAAGTAGTGTACTCGAGCCCGCTTAGCTCTGTTGCTGCTTGATCTTTTCCAGCAAGCGGCCGGGGCTGCCCATCGCGTGGTATCCACCATCGATGTGCAAGATCTCGCCGGTGATGCCTTGGCTGGCCGGGCTCAGCAAAAACGCACCCGTCTTGCCGACTTCGCCGTGCGTGATGTTGCGTCCCAGGGGAGCCATGTGTTCGTACAGCGAAAGCATCTCGTCGACGCCCGCCGCCTTGCCGGCCAGGGTTCGGACAGGGCCAGCGCTGAGTGCGTTGACGCGGACGCCTTGTTGTCCCAGATCGTAAGCCAGGTACCGCATGCTCGCTTCGAGAGCGGCTTTGCAGATGCCCATCACGTTGTAACCGGGGACGCACTTTTCGCCGCCGAAGTAGGTCATCGTGGCGACCGATGCGCCATCGGCGAGGATCGAACGAGCCGCGTTGCAGACAGCGATCAAGCTGTAGACGCTGATGTCCATCGCCAGTTTGAAACCGTCGCGGCTGGTCTCGATCGTTTCGCGGCCCAGATCGGCGCGATCGGCAAACGCGATCGAGTGCAGTAGGAAATCGATCGTTCCGAATTCCTCTTTTGCTTTGGCCATGATGCCGGCGATCTGTTCGTCGTTGGAAACGTCCAACGGCTCCAGGAATTTGGCGTTAGGATATTTGTCGGTCAGCTTGCTGACGCGGGTTCGGTTCTTGCGTCGCTCGTCATCGGGACGATCGGGCAGGTGGGTAAAGCCAACTTCGGCGCCCCCCTCGAGCAATTCTTGAGCGATAGCCCAAGCGATCGAATGGTCGTTTGCAACGCCCAATACCAAGCCCTTCTTTCCAGTAAAATCCATCGCGACGTACTGTCCTTTCTTTAAGCAATGCGAAATGCAATTCCAATCCAGGGCGGGGCATTGGTCCCGACATCGCTGGATGCTACCTCGATAAAATCAATCGTTAAGATAACAATCGAGTGCCTAAAACGTCTATCAGGCCAGTCGCGTTAATGACTCTGTCGTCGCCCAAGCTGGCCGGGCGGCTCGTCTCACGCAATCAAGCTCTCGCGAAATGCCAAGCAAAACCGACTATTTTTCGTCACATTGGCCCTCGGTTGTTCGCGAGCTCAGCTGTGAATTACTCCGCCAAGTTGCTGCCGGCGAACCGCTGGCGACAACTTTTTACCCAGCGATCAGCCGCGTCTTGGCCGATTTTCGCCCCGGTGCGATCGCGATCGTTCGCCAACGTGGCATGGACTGGGGGCTGGAACCCGCCTTCGCCGCCGCCTCCGATTTCCGCATCGCCGCGGTCCCCGAAGTCGTGATCTCGTCGGCGCTCGAAGCCCAATTTATCGGTCACGACAGCGGTTGGGTTGCCGCTGCGATCGCGTCGAAGGATCGGGCGCCCAGCGTCCTTGTCGTCCAGTTGCCTCGCGCGGCGGTCGATCAAGTCGATGCGCTGCGTCCGCTGATGATCGGGCTGGCCGAACTGGCGGCGCTGCTGCTGCAAATCGCCGGCGACCAAGCCGCTCGCGCTGCGGAGATCCAGCGGCTGACGACGATGTTGGAGATTGCCGCCACCTGGCAACAGCAACGCGATTGGTCGGAGCTGCTCGAATCGATGGCCGAAGCGGCGACGCAATTGTTGGACGCTCAACGGGCCAGCATCTTCTTGTGGGACCGCCGCCGGTCGCTGTTGGTCGGCCGTCCGGCGATGGGCGTCGAGGGAGGCCAATTGGAAGTCGACGATTCGGCCGGAATCGTGGGGGCGGTGCTCGGTTCGGGAACCGCGAAACGTTGGGATGCGTCGGACAGCGAATCGGAAGTCAATCGCAAGCCGGACGCTCAGTTACAGTTCCAGACGACGTCGTTGGTGGCGGTACCGCTGAACAACCGCAACGGCAAGCGGATGGGAGTCTTCGAGGTGATCAACAAACGCGATGGGCGTTTCACCGATCAAGATGAACAGGTTCTGAAGGAGTTGGCGGTGCATGCAGCCGCGGCGATCGAGAACTCTCAAGAGCGAGAGCGTTTGGCGCAGAACTGCGACAAGCTGGCTCTTGCGGTGGCGGAGAACGTCCAAGTGATCGGGGAGAGTCCAGCGATCGTGACGCTGCGAAAGACGAGCGATCGCGTTGCGAAAACCGATCTGTCGGTCTTGATCCTCGGCGAAAACGGAACCGGCAAAGAGGTCCTGGCCCGTTCGATTCATCTTTCGGGAGCCCGGCGCCACGAGCCATTTATCGCCGTCAACTGCGCCGCGATCGTCGAAACGCTGTTGGAAAGCGAGTTGTTCGGTCACGAGAAGGGAGCGTTCACCGACGCGCACGAAGCGCGCGCCGGCAAGTTCGAGATCGCCAATGGTGGCACGTTGTTTCTGGACGAAATCGGCGACATGAGTCTCAGCGGACAGGCGAAACTGCTGCGTGCGCTCGAGGAAAAGGTGGTCGTTCGCGTCGGCGGCTTCACGCCGATCTCGACCGATGTCCGCGTCTTGGCGGCGACCAATCAACCGCTGGCCGAATTGGTCCGCCAAAAAAGGTTTCGCGAAGACCTCTTCTTCCGCTTGAACGTTGTCACTTTAAAGCTGCCGCCGCTACGCGAACGGGGCGACGACATCTTGCTGCTGGCTCAACATTTTCTGGAAGACTTCGCACACAAGCAGGGACACCGCGTGCCGACGCTTTCAGCCGCCGCCGCCCGCGCGCTGCGATCTCATCTGTGGCCGGGCAACATCCGCGAGCTGCGGAACCTGATCGAACGCGTCAGTTATCTGTGCACATCCGACGTGATCCAGCCGTCGGACCTCAGTTTTTCGCAAAGCCCGAGCGAACAATCCGACGCCCAGCGGTTGGCCAACAAGTCGCTGAACGAAGCGACTCGGCAGTTCCAAATCCAGCACATCCAATCGGCGATCCAACGCGCCGGGCGGAATATGACCGAAGCCGCCGCGATGCTGGGCCTGCACCGCAGCAACCTGTACCGCAAAATGAAGCAATTGGATCTCGAAACGATCGACGATTGAATCCGTCACCCACAGGCACCATCGCAATACCGTTAAACGAAGCGTAGTGGACGAGGCTACGAGTCGTTTTGCATCAGACCAAATCGCCGGGACTCGTAACCTCGTCCACTACGTCCCGCCGCTAATTCTTTCCACGGTCCGAGGCTCCTTCATGGAACGGTATTGGGCCTAATCGGTATTCGAGCTCCAGGTATCAGCCGCTGGCGCGATAGCGGCTTGTCGGTTTAGTCACAACGAGCTTGCTTGCATTAGCCGTTTGGGCGTTAGCCAAATGGCACTCATTTTCACATTCCGGTAACATTTCCCTTCCCACCACATGTGATTGGCACTGAATTTGCGCTAGCGGTTTGGTTTTCTTTTGACTGCCAGAAAAAGCCATTCCATGTCGAGCGATGCAAGAACTCAGAACCTTAGTGCGGCTTTCGAACTGCTCAAACAGTGGACGGACATCGGCGATGCCGATGTGTTTGAAGAGCTTGGGCCAGCGGCCGTCTATAAAACAAGTGTAGTTCTGTGGCTGATGCTCTTCCAACGCCTCAACCCCAAGGCGAGCCTGCGAGATGCCGTGCTCCACTTTATCGCAACGGCTCCCTCGGAACTCAAGACGAACAAGCGACTTCGTGAGGGTTCGCTTTCGACGAAGAGCAGCAGTTACAGTGATGCACGACATCGGCTCAGCTTGAAGGCAGCTCATTGGTTCCAAGAGCGTGTCGCATCGTCGATCGTTAACTCGACGGCGCCGACATGGGGTGACAGGCGTGTGTTCTTGATCGATGGAACGACCTTTACACTGGCTCCAGTGGCCGAGCTTCAGGCCGCTTACCCACCCGCCTCTAACCAGTACGGCGAAAGTGTGTGGCCAATCGCGTATGTGGTTTTCGCACATGAACTCAGCTCGGGGGCAGCAGTGCCTGAGGAGATTGGAGCTATGTATGGCCCAAACGCCGTCTCAGAAACTCGGCTTGCTCAAACTCTCATGAAGCGACTCCCGGCTAAATCCATCATCATGGCCGACGCTGGGTTCGGAATATTTTCGACTGCTTATCATGCCCATTTGAATGGACACAATTTTGTTCTACGGCTAAAGAAAGATCGATTCAATCGAATTCGGAAGCGGGCAGAGCTAATCCATTCGACAGCCACTTCGAAAAGCTACCGGGTGTCCTGGACTCCTTCGGCCAAGGAACGAGTAACCAATCCAGACCTCCCATCCGACTGTGTCATAGCGGCGATGATCCATGAATTGAAGATCGGGGAAGATATCCTCTACCTCGTCGAGGATATCGATGCGACGCCCAAGCAACTGCGCGATCTGTACTGGAAACGCAACGATATCGAAGTCGATATCCGCAACATCAAACTGGTAATCGGTACCGAAGAGATCCGAGCGAAGTCGAAGGAGATGTTTCTCAAAGAGTTCGCCTTGTCGATGGTCGCGTACAATTTGGCGACCCAATTGCGTCGCCAAGCCGCAGTGATTGCCGAGTGTGAGCCACGGGAATTAAGCTTTACGGGCGCGTGGTCTGTCTACCGTCACATGCTGCAGGGGATTGAAGTCAGTGACCCCGGTCGTTGGATCGAACGTTTGGGTCGCGTGCTGCACTACGCCTCAAAGCAAAAGCTCCCCAATCGCCCAGGACGCAGTTATCCACGCGAGGCCTACGCCCGCCGCCCCAAAACCACCCACTTCCAGAAACGAAGAAAGAAAAGTAAACCCAACGATCCAGAAGACCCAACGTCAAAGTGAGTGCCATTGGGCGTTAGCCCCGGTTTATTGGCAGCGGAACCGGGGCTAACGCCCAAACGGCTGATTAAACCGACAAGCTCATAGCGTCCGGTTCATCTGCTAGCCGGACGCTATCGCGCCAGCGGCTGATTTGCTTCGTCGCAATCGCGGTTTCGCCCCGCGGTTGCCGCGGGGGACAGGTTGTCGGTGCCGCCAACACCCTTTAAGCTGACGCCTAAACCAACTCATAATCCACGCTGGCAGAAATTCCCTCTGCCCGTTCAACTCCCAGCCGGAGCGTTCCGTTGAAAATTGCAACGTTTGAAACAACTAAAGGTACCATTCGTATCGAACTGTTCCCCGAACAGACACCAAAGACCGTCGAGAACTTCGAGACCTTGGTCGGCAAAGGTTTTTACGATGGTCTGAGCTTCCATCGCGTGATCCCCGACTTCATGATCCAAGGTGGTTGCCCGCAAGGGACCGGCACCGGCGGACCTGGTTACAACTTCGAAGACGAATTTGTTCCCGAACTGCGTCACGATGGTCCCGGCGTTTTGTCGATGGCCAACGCCGGACCAAACACCAACGGTTCGCAGTTCTTCATCACGCACGTCGCTTGCCCTCACTTGGACGGCAAACACAGCGTGTTCGGTAAAGTCATCGAAGGCCAAGACGTTGTCGATTCGATCGCTCAAGGCGATAAGATGGACAAAGTTACGGTTTCGGACGAATAGAAATCGAACCATGGCGCGTCGAAATCGAAACTCGGCGAAGATGAATCCCCGCAGCGGTGCGGTCTCCAAGCCGCTGTTGGCGGCCCTGGCGATCTTGATCGTCGCCGCCGTTGGGATCTGGTTCTTTACGCGTCCGAGGGTCGATGTCCAGCAGACGTTGACCCAGCTGCGGACCGCCGTCGGGCAGATTGAAAATCTCGAAGTCGATCCGGCGCAACAAACGCTGTTGGCGATCCAACCGCTGTTCCCCGACGATCCCAGTCTGCAGCAGAACCTCGCCGTCAATGCGGTCTCCCGCTTGCGGCAACTGGCTGGGACGATCGACAACGTCAGTCTCGATCCCGAGGTTGTCGAAGCGGCACGCCAGCAGTTTCCTGCCGCGGTCAGCGAGGCCCAGCAGAATATCGACAGCTTCGCCGCATTGGCTGGCGAAAACGCCGTCGCCGCTTGGCTCCACTCACGCCTGCTGCAAGTCCAGGCCTCTCAAGTCGATCCGTCGCAGGCGACGCAGCTGGCCGCGGAAAACGTTCGGTTTCTGACCGACACACTGGCCGAGCATCCCGATTGGTTGACGCTTGTTGGGCCGCTGACGACCGCCTTGGATGAATCGAGCGACGACTCGCTTTCACAAAGCGTTTTGCCGACGCTGATCGCGGCGAGCGAGGCGAATCCTCGCAATCTTTATGCCGTGATGCAGGCGATCAGCGTCGCGGTCAAGCAGCGTGATCCGGCGGCGACGGGACTGTTGCAGCGATCGAAACAGCTAGCCGAACCGCTGGTGCCGGAGACCTCCACAATCGCCGCCTCGTTGGGGATGGAGCCGTTGGATGTTGCCGATCGCGTGATCCAGGCGATCGCCGATGACGATTGGCAGCAGGCCGGACTGTACACAAACTATTGGATCAACCTGCACAAAGGGACGGCTGCCTATCGCACCGACTTGCGACTGGCGACGCCTCACGAACTCGATTTCCTGTCGTTTGATCTGTCGCGGCGACTGGGAGCGCAGTGGGCTGCGGCGGATCGCGAAACCACACCGCCGATTCCGATCGGCTTCGATATTCAAAGCGTCACCGAAACCGCGGGGACTGCGGCGAAGCAAGTCGCTTGGGTCGACTTCGATATCGACGGGACAGCGGAACTGGCGGTCCTCGACGAAGACGGTTTGAGCATCCTGCAACGCGAAGACGAGCGTTGGCAAAGGATCGCCACCGCGACGGTTCCTGCGGACAGCCAGCGTTTTGTCGTCGCCGATCTGTTTCTCGTCGATTCGAGCGATCGCAATCGGTTGCGGAAGTCGCGCGTTCAGACGACGGAAGTGAGCGACGCCCGCCGCGCCAATCAACACGATACGTTTCGCAGCTTCGTCGTCTCCGGCCCCGCCGGGGTGACGGTGTTGCAAGCCAATCCGGAGGCGACCGATCCGCAGCAGCGGTTGCGGGAACCGGAAAAGCCGACGAATCTGGAATCGATCTCCGGCGTGACCGCTTCGATCGCCTGCGATATCGATGCCGATGGCGATATCGATCTCGTCTTCGGGACCGAGACCGAGGGCGTGCAGATCTGGATCAATCGCGGGAACATGACCTTTTTTCCCGTCGCCGCGCACAGCCAATTACCGCCGTCGGACAATCCGGCGATCGATTTTGCGTTTGTCGATTTCGACCGCGATCTCGATCTCGATCTGCTGACCGTTTTGCGCGACGGAACGGTCGGAGTGCTCGAGAATTTGCTGCATTTGCAGTTCCGTTGGCAACCGAAAGATTGGCAATCCGGCGACGGCGGGGTGGCGACAAGGATCGCTGTCGGCGACATCGACGGCAATGTCTCGTGGGATCCGATCATCGCAGCGGGGGACGGGCTGCAGGTGGTCTTCAGCGAAACAAGCGACATCGGCGTTTGGAAAGAGATCGGTCGGGCGAAGTCGCCGTTGGCCGGGGCGCAATTTGTGACCAGCGAGTTTAACAACGACGCTTGGTTGGATCTCGTCGCTTGGAACGAAGCCGGCTTTGCGATCGATAGCCTCGGCTTCGATGGCGTTACCACTTCGCTGGGCGAATTTGCGATCGAATCCGGCGCGGCGATTCGCGACGTCAGCCCAGGCGACTGGGATGGCGATGGACGAATCGATCTGGCGGTCGCCAGCGACGACGGCGTTTGGATCGCCAGCAACACGACGCAGGGAACGGGCAATTATCTGCGAGCCAGTTTTAAGGGGATCGATGACAACGCCAGCGGCCGCGTGAATCATTACGCGATCGGATCGGTTCTGGAACTCCGCTACGGCCCCTACTACCGCGCTCAAGTCATCACCGAGCCGATCTCTCATTTTGGGATGGGGACCGAATCCGAAGCGATCACGCTGCGAGCGATCCTTCCCAATGGAGTCACGCAAAGCGTCGTCCAGCCCGCGGCGAATCAGATCCTTTACGAACAGCAAACGCTCAAGGGATCATGTCCCTATCTTTACAGTTGGGATGGAGAGAAGTTCGCCTTCGTCACCGATTGTCTGTGGGCGGCGCCGCTGGGACTGCAAGTTGCCCCCGGGAAAGTTGTACCCGATCGGCCCTGGGAATATCTGAAAGTCGATGGTCGCTTCGTCCAACCGAGAGATGGATTTTATGAGCTGCGGATCACCGAGGAGCTTTGGGAACTGGCCTACTTCGACCATCTGCAACTGACAGCGATCGATCATCCCGCCGACGTCGAGATCTTTACTAACGAGAAGGTTGGCCCGCCGAGCATCGCCGAGCACAAGATCCACGCGTTGGATCAGGATTGCATCCAACCGGTTCGATCGGCTGTCGATTCCTCGGGGGACGATGTCACCAATTTACTGAAGCACGCCGACGAGGATTACGTCCAAGGATTCCGTGAACAATATTGCCAGGGATTGTGCGTGCCGCACTGGATCGAATTGGATCTGGCCGACATCGACCCGGCCGCCGAACGATTGTCGCTGGTGCTGACCGGATGGATCTTCCCCACCGATACGACACTCAATATCCAGATCGCTCAGAATCCCGATTTGGCGAGCGTCGTGTATCCCGTTTTGGAAGTTCCCGACGGCAATGGCGGCTGGCAGACAGCGATCCCTTACATCGGATTCCCCGGCGGGAAGACGAAGACGATCGTCGTCGACATCACCGGCAAATTGAATCCCGACGATCGCCGAGTGCGGATTCGCACGTCGGCTCAGATCTATTGGGACCAAGCGGTTGTCGCCGTCGATCCGCCCGAAGTCGAGACGCGGCAATACGCTTTGAATCTGCAATCGGCATCGCTCGGCTTCCATGGCTATTCGGCTCAACTGCCGCGGCAATCGACTCAGCCGCATCGCTACGATTACGAGGACGTAGCGACAGCGCCGAAGTGGCCTCCGCTGAGCGGAACGCTAACGCAGTATGGCGACGTGTTGGCGAAGCTGACCAAGTGGGATGACGACATGGTCGTGATGGCGGCTGGCGACGAGATGCGACTCCGCTTTCCCGTTCCCGACGCCCCGATCCCCGCGGGCTGGAAGCGGGATTTTGTTCTGCACTGCGTCGGGTGGGATAAAGATGCCGACCTGCACACGTTGGCTGGCCAAACGACGGGACCGCTACCGTTTCGAGCGATGAGTGCTTACCCGCCACCGATCACTCAGGTAGGCGAAGCGGAAGCGGCACAACAGCGGAATGCCGCGACGCAGACTCGCAGCCAACGGTACCGCGAGTTTTGGCAGCGTCCAGCGGTTCCAGGTCTATAGAGAACCGGGCACCGGGCCGTCGCTGCCGAAACGATTCTGCAAGCGACGGCGATCGAGAAGGAGCTCTCGAGAAGAAACAGGCGAGAGAACGGCGGCTGTTCGACAGCCGCTGTTTCGCATTCACCAAGCGGTTATTTAACGTTTTCCGCGATCCAGTTCGGTTCCAGCAGCCAGACCAGCAGCGCCTTTTGAGCGTGCATGCGGTTGCCTGCTTGTTGCACGATCGCACTCTGCGGGCTTTCGATCACGCCATCGGTGATTTCTTCGCCGCGAACGGCTGGCAGGCAGTGCAGGATCTGACATTCCTTGGGAGCGGCCGCCTGCAGGGCTTCGTTGACTTGGTAGTCTTGGAAGATCTTGACGCGTTCGGCGCGTTCGGCTTCTTGTCCCATGCTGGTCCAGACGTCGGTGTAGATCGCGTCGGCATCAGCGACCGCTGGCATCGGGTCGCGAACCTGTTGGATCTGAGCGTCGGGATATTCGCTGCGAATCCGCTCCAGCCACGGCGCGTCGATCTCGTATCCGGCGGGGCAGGCCAAGGTGAAGCGAGCGTCCAGCATCGCGCAGATCAATGCCAGGCTGCGGGCGACGTTGTTGCCGTCGCCGACAAAGACGATGTGTTTGCCCGAACATGTGCCAAACGTCTCGAGGACCGTCAGCATGTCGGCCAAAGCTTGGCACGGATGCGACAAATCGGTCAGCCCGTTGACGACCGACAACGCATTAAACTGAGCCAGTTCTTCGACGCGGTCGTGAGCCTTGGCTCGGCAGACGACGACGTCCAAATACTGGCCGATCACGCGCGTGAAGTCGCTTGCCGTTTCACGCGTGTTCCATCCGACATCCGAACCGAGGAACAGGCTCGATCCGCCCAGCTGCGCCATCCCGGCTTCAAAGCTAACGCGGGTCCGCAGGCTCGGTTTTTCGAACAGCAGCCCAAGCACACGGCCTGGCAAAATCGGCGTCCGGTCGCCTTCGGCCAGTCGCGTTTTCAGGGTCAGCGCGGTCGCCAGGATTTGTTTGACTTCGGCCGGCGAGAGATCAAATAGCGTGCGTAGGTGACGCATCTTCGGATCCTTAAAATCAGATAATCGGACGGATAATTAGGCTTCGATCGATTCGCGACCAACCGCTTGCAAGGCTTCGGCGATCATATCCAGACCACGCTCCGCATCGGAGAGTTCTAGATTCATCGCGGGCAGCAAACGCAAGATGTTACCTTGGGTGCAATTGATCAACAGACCCTGTTTCATGCATTGAGCGACGATCGGTGCGCCTTCGATATCCAGTTCGATACCGATCATCAACCCGGCAACGCGGACTTGGCGTACGAATTCAAACTGATCGACCAATGCGTTGGCCTTCTCTTCGATCAATTGACTCAATTGCTTCGCATGATCCAACAGCCCCTCGGCTTCGATCGTTTCGATCGCCGCAATTCCCGCGGCTGCCGCGATCGGATTACCGCCAAACGTCGACGCATGCGTGCCTGGTTTCAGGCTGGCGGCGATCTCTGGTCGCGCCATCATTGCCCCGCCGGCGATGCCGCCGCAGAGCGATTTGGCGAGCGTCATGATGTCGGGTTCGACGCCAAAATATTGGTGCCCAAACCACTCGCCGGTCCGGCCGCATCCGGTTTGAACTTCATCAAAAATTAGCACCAGGCCGTGCTCGTCGGCCAACTCTCGCAGCCCTTGCAGGAATCCGTCGGGCGGAAGTTGAACGCCACCTTCTCCTTGGATCGGTTCCAGCATGATCGCACAGGTTTGATCGCCAACCGCTTCGCGAACCGCTGCTAGATCGCCAAACGGGCAATAGGTGAACCCGGCGACCAACGGGCCCAAGCCTTCGTGATACTTTGGTTGGGCGGTAGCGGTCAGGGCGCCAAGAGTTCGGCCGTGGAATCCGCCGGTGAAGGTGATGATCTTGTAGCGTTCCGCGGGCGTGTGCAGCCGCGCCAGTTTGATCGCCGCTTCGTTCGCTTCGGCACCGCTGTTGCAGAAAAACGCTTGGCCGCCAAAGCTCCGCTCGCTCAACATCTGAGCCCATTGGCCCTGCTGTTGCATGTACCAGGTGTTGGGGACGTGGATCAGTTCGGCTACCTGCTTTTGGACCGCTTCGACGATCCGCGGCGGGCAGTGGCCCAACAGGTTGCAGCCCCAACCCGGGAACAGGTCCAGATACTCTTTACCTTCGCTGTCCCAGACCTTCGACCCCTCGCCGCGGACCAAATTCACTGGGTAGCGAACGTAGTTGGGGATCACATATTGATCGAACAATTCCACGGTGTCGGACGACGACAAGTAATCACTCAAAGGACGATGCTCCACGCTCGGAAAATAGGGAAAGCGATAAAGAGGACAAGGGGACGCGGCGGGTTCGCCGAAATTGTCCCGCGACGTTATTGAACCGGCATCCGTTGCTTGACAATCTCGGTCCCGATGCCGCTGGTCGTATAGATTTCCAGCAACAGGGAATGTCGCAGCTTGCCGTCGACGATGTGGACTTTGCCGACGCCGCGGTCGAGCGTCTCGAGACAGGCTTCGACTTTCGGGATCATTCCGGCTTCGATCACGCCCGACGCGATCAGGTCTTTCGCTTCGTCGCTGGTCAGCGAGCGGATCGTGGTGCTGGGATCGTCTTTGTCCATTCGGACGCCGTTGACGTCGCTCAAGAAGATCAACTTCTCAGCCCCCAACGCCTGGGCGACAGCCATCGCCGCGGTGTCGGCATTGACGTTCAGCGGATTGCCGTCGGGGCCCTCGCACATCGAAGGGATCACGGGGACCTGGTTGGTATAAGAGAGGCTCTCGATCACGTGGCGGTCGACATCGGTGACGTAACCGACGGCGCCGAGATCGGCTTCGCCTTCGAGTTGCAGCTTTTTGCCTCGCAAAACGCAGGTCGTATCGAAGCTCAGGTTCATCGCCCGACCTCCCATCCGTTCGACTTCCTGCGTGATCATCGTGTTGGTTTCGCCGGCAAGCACCTTGCGGACGATCTGCAGCGTGGCGGGATCGGTGACGCGGCGTCCTTTAATAAAGACCGGTTCGATTCCCTCGGCGGCCAGCGCACGATTGATCGCCTTGCCGCCGCCGTGCACGATCACGGGGCGCATCCCGACGGTCTCCATAAAGATCACGTCCAACAGGATGTGATGGAGCGCTTCGGTATCGTCCAACAAGCTGCCGCCGAGCTTGATGACGGTCGTCTTACCTCGGAATTGACGGATCCAGCCCATCGCTTCGATTAAGGTGTCCGCTTTGGCAATTGCCTGATCCACACTGGCTCCTTCGCGCCGGAACGTTGACGACGCCGACGGGTGGCCATCGTCGCATTCAATTTGGTCGAGGAAAAACGTGTTAATGTACGCCCCCAATGGTTTCTCTGTCAATCCAGAGCACCCTGCGGCCAGTGCTGTGAAGTGTTTATGATTAGGCAAATTAGCCGGCACGCGTTAACGCGGCGTTGTCCCAGCGAACCGGATGCTAACGCATGCCAGCGGATGCCTCAACTTGCAACCGCTGATTTGCCCTGGACCTCGCGGCGGGGCGACCGCCTGCCGCGGAAACGTTTGGCACTCGATGAGCCCCCGCTGAGCCGGTTCGCTGTTGGCGATCGTCGGTATTCGCGATCTCAACAGTCGCTATATTGAGGACGTTGTCAACAATGGAAGCTCGCGCCAGCGGATTCGCTGGTTTTGTGTAAATTCGTACATCGGGAACAGGGATTCGACAGGATGAGTGTTTTGAAGGATAAGATTGCCGTCGTCGTCGGTGGCGGGACGGGGATTGGCGCGGGGATCGCTCGCGGGTTTGCCGAAGCGGGCTGCCGCGTGGTGATCGCCGGACGTCGGATCGAAACGTTGCAAACATTTGCTGATTCGGTCGCTTCGCCCCACCCGATCGCTGTCCGTTCGGCTGATGTCGCCGATCGCGAGAGCGTCGACTCGCTGTTCGCTTGGGTTGCCGAAACGATCGGCCCTGTCGATATCGTCTGCAACGCGGCGGGGATCAATGTCGCGACCCGTTCGATGGCGCAGATGCAGCCCGAGCAGTGGGACCAGGTTTTGGCGATCAATGCGACCGGCGGGTACAACGTGATGAATGCGGTTTTGCCCGCGATGCGAGCTCGCCGCGATGGACTGATCATCAACATCTCCAGCATCGCCGGCAAGCGCGCGATCCAGCTCGGCGGGATCGCCTACTGTGCCAGCAAGTTCGCCATGACTGCGATGGGAACCGCGGCGTCGAACGAAGTCCGCGACGAGGGCGTGCGGATCACGAACGTCTATCCGGGCGAAGTCAACACGCCGCTGTTGGACAAACGCCCCAATCCGGTCAGCCAAGAGCATCGCGATTCGATCTTGCAACCCGAGGACTTCGGTGCACTGATGGTCTCGATCGCCTCGCTGCCGCCGCGAGCCCATGTGCCGGAAATTGTGCTGAAGCCGACAACACAAGAATGGTTTTAATCCTTTCAACTTTTCAGCTTCTAGCTTCGGCACGCCAGCGTGCAAAGTCTGCGCGGCGCGATGTCGCCGCCGACGATCTTCGTTCCAATCTAGCCCCGCTTAAAGTGTGATCAATCATGGATGACGACAACACTGCCGACGAGGATCAAGAAGGTAAAGCCAAGGTCGACGACGAACTCGTCGATGAGCTAGACGAATTCGAGGAAGACGAAGCAGAAGACGAAGCGGAAGACGAAGCAGACGACGAAGCAGACGACGAAGCAGACGACGAAGCAGACGACGAAGCAGACGACGAAGCAGACGACGAAGCAGACGACGAAGCAGACGACGAAGCAGACGACGAAGCAGACGACGAAGCGGAAGACGAAGCGGAAGACGATTTTTCGTTGGACGATCTCGGCGCCGCTTATGCCGAGGCGATGGTCGAAGCTGGGCTGATACCCGAACCGCCGCCTGCGGAAGAGGCCGACACCGAAGCGGTGGAGGAGGAGGCAGCGGCTGAAATCGATCCGATCGACGAGCAGCTGATCGAACCGCCGACGCCCGAGGGGATCGTCGAAGCCGCGTTGTTCATCGGGCACCCCGAAAACAAGCCGTTGACCGCCAAAGAACTCGCTCGCGTGATGCGCGATGTGAGTCCCAAGGAGGTCGAATCGATCATCGAATCGCTCAACGCGATCTATCGCGAGGATGGGCACGCGATGCGGATCGACAAGGAACAGGGGGGCTACCGGATGTTATTGTCGCCCGAGGTCGATGCGGTTCGCCGCGTCTTTTACGGCAAAGTTCGCGAGGCGCGGCTGTCGCAGGTGGCGTTGGAAATTCTGGCCTTGGTCGCCTACCAGCCCGGCATCTCGGCTCCCGATCTCTCCAATCAACGCGGCCGCGATTGTGGTCCGCTGTTGAATCAATTGGTCCGGCGACGCTTGTTGGACGTCACGCGAGAGAAAGCCGAAGGAGAGGGGCGCGCGGTCCCCAAATATTATCCGACGCAGCGTTTCCTGAACTTATTCGGATTGGGCAGTCTCGAGGATCTGCCGCAGGTCGACGAAGATGTGCTGCCGATGTAAGGCGGCAGTGTTGGTCTGCGCTCGAAGCGTCGTCGAACCGACACCGGACGCAGCTGAAATCGTCGTCGGAATGGGTAGATGAGATGAAGATTGTCTGCTCGGGAAAATTTTTTTTGCCCACCGGTGCGCTCCGTTGGCCGCGCGATGTTGGGCGGCAGCTGGAGAGCGGCGCTGTCTGATTACCGCCGCTGGTCGCGGTACCGTGGGAACCGCTTGAAGGCTGTCGATCCTGGTGGCTCTCCCGCGATTTGCTGGATTTCTAGCAAACACCCGTCCCCACCTTTGGTGTCTGGCGGTAGTGGTTCCTGTTGATTGAGATGTTGGGTTGTGCGCGGTTCTTCTGACTGCAGACTGTCGCCGTCGGAGCATGGCAGCATCACTTCGGGGCATCGCTTTGCGCAGAATTAAAACTTCTGCGGAGAGAAATCTCTTGACTGAAGAGTGTTATCGAATCTAATCAGCGTTGAGATGTCGAGCACGTCGCTTTCTGCGTCGCGTCGACATTCATTGCAAGCGCTCGCTTGACAACTTTTCTATCAATCTATCGATTCGGAGTCATGACATGTCTAGTGTCCAAGGTCCGCGTATTCGAAAGACAGGCTTCACGCTTGTCGAGTTGTTGGTCGTTATTGCGATCATCGGCATTCTTGTTGGATTGTTATTGCCAGCGGTTCAAGCGGCTCGCGAAGCCGCGCGTCGGATGCAGTGCACCAACAACATGAAGCAGTTTGGGATCGCGATGCACACGTTCCACGATGTTTACAGGGCGTTCCCGATGGGCGACGTGCCGCGGGCGGCTGGCGATGGATACATGTATGTGCAAACGCATGCGACGATTGCGTTGCTGCCGTTCATGGAACAGACGGCGTTGCAAGACGCACCTGGCGTCAACGAAGACTGGTACGACGCGGCCGCTAGTTCGGACATCGAAACGGTGGTGTTGGAGACGGCGATCTGTCCTTCGGCGACTAACGGACCGACTAACCCGGTCGCTCAATGGGGGCCTGCGGGAGATGAAATCCATTCGCCGGGCATCGGCGTGCCATCCTTTGGTGCGATGCATTACGCGTTTTGCAAAGGCGTCAACGACGCTTGGGCCGTCGATTGGGATCGCGACGATCAGCAAGCTCCCGGATTCATCCTCGGTGCCGATGGGCGTCCGCAGCGCGGATCGAAGAAAGGCTATTTGAACGGCCCGATTCCGGCTTCCGAAAAAGGGATGTTCAATCGCGGAACAAAGGTCCGGATCGCGGAGGTCACCGACGGAACAAGCAACACGTTTGCGATGGGCGAAGCGGCGGGCGGATCCAGTTGGCCGCTGTGCCGCGGGGTTAACTGCACCGATCCGAACTTCGGAGGTCAGCGATTCGAAGCCAACTTTGGCTGGTTAGTCGGCCAGCCGGGAGATGAGGATCTGCCGAGCGTGCTGGGAACCAACGCGTTTGGTTGCACGATGGAACGCTTGAACAAATGGCCTGTCACCGACAGCTATATGGCTTTGGCGGGCGACCGCAAATCGCAGCAACGCGATGCTCGCAGCAGTGCCAACGGCGGCCTCAACAGCACATCGAACTTCCGTAGCCAGCATCCTGGTGGAGGGATGTTCCTGTTGGCCGATGGAGCTGTGCGGTTCGTCAGCGAGACGATCGACATGACGATCTATCGCGGCAGTTCGACGATCGGCGGCGGCGAAGTCGTCAACGGACTCTAGAGCCAATCACTCGGCACTGCGTTGGATGAACTTGGACAAGCGACCGCCGCATCGACCGACGTATGCGGCGGCCTTTGTCTTGGGGCGAACAGCGTTGTCCATGCGGATGCCGTCGATTGCTTTTCCGTTATTTGAGCCGGCGGGACGCGCCGTCGGCTTCTTTGGCGAGTTTTAAAGCTCGCCATTTATGTTGGCTACAAAAATTCAGGAAGGCCGCTGCGCAATCGCCAGCGGAACGCTGCCGCCGCGTGCGGTTGCGGCATCTTATCGAGGAGATCTATTCATGTTGCGAGTTGTTTTGTTGAGTGCCTTTGTCTTTGCGGGCTTTGGTATCGTTGGGTGTGGTGGAGATCCTGAGCCGACGGCGACCGAGCCTCAGGCGCCGGGGCAGATGGCCAAGAGCGACGATCAGAAGATGGAGTATTTGATCGAGATGCTGCATCGCAAGAATAGCGAAAAGAAGAACGCTCAAGCCGCCCGCGAACTGGGGCGGATGGGAGCGTTTGCGAAGGATGCGATTCCGGAGCTGCAGAAAGCGGTCCAGCAGACGTCGGACGATAAAGTTCGCACCGATGCACAAGCGGCGATCAAAGAGATTGAAACCGCAGCCGCCACCGCGCAATAATAGGCTCCGCAGCAAACCACCCCCGTGGTCCGGCGACTCCGCTGGCGGGGTCGCATTCGCAATCGCGCTGCCGCGTCCAGCCGAACCATCCACGTCTTGCCCCGGCAAGCGACATTCCCTTACCGGGCGAAAAACGTACCCATGACGGCAGCTATTAAAACCACTCCCGCTGCCGCCGAAGGATCGGAAGCACGCAAGCGGATCGTGTCGTTGGATCAGTTCCGCGGCTACACCGTTGTCGGCATGTTGTTAGTCAATTTCCTGGCCAGCTTTTCCGTCTCGCCAGCGGTGTTGAAGCACCACCACGACTACTGCAGTTATGCCGACACGATCATGCCGCAGTTTTTGTTTGCGGTTGGGTTTGCCTTTCGATTGACGTTTGGTCGGCGAGTGCAACGCGATGGCGCCGCGGCGGCCAACTGGCGGATGGTGCGGCGATTGTTGGGGTTGATGCTCGTCTCGATCGTGATCTACAACGTCTCGCCCCCGGCGAGCACCTGGGAAGAATTGGTCGCGTTGGGACCGGCGGGAATCCTGCCGGAACTGCTGAAGCGGAACTGGTTTCAAACGCTGATGCATATCGCGGTGACTTCGCTGTGGATCCTGCCGGTGATCGCCGCCACCGCGCGTGTCCGGTGCTTGTGGATGGTGGGCAGTGCGATCGCGCACGTGCTGCTTTCGTATTGGTTCAACTACGCTTGGGTGAACACCAGCCCCAACGGAATCGATGGCGGGCCGTTGGGCTTCTTGACTTGGTCGGTTCCGACCGTGATGGGGACATTGGTTTGCGACGCTGTCATGGCGGCAGCTGGCCGCGCTCCGCTGCTGCGTCTGGCCAGCTGGGGCTGCGGTTTAATCCTGCTCGGTTATGCGATGTCGTGTGGAACGCGAATGTACGACGTGACGCCGACACTGCCGATCTCGGCGAGCGATTCCAAATTGGCGGACGATCCGGTGCTGCCAACCGCTGCACAGTTTCATCGTTGGTGGGATGCGAAATCGTGGAGCGACCGGCTAGCCGAGCCGCCGTTTGTGGCGCCGCCCGACCAGTCGCATCGCAAATGGAACTACTGGATGATGAGCCAACGCGGCGGGACGCTGTCGTACGTCACGTTCTGCGCTGGAGTTTCGGTGCTGGTTTATCTGCTGTTCTACATCGCGTGCGATCTGTTCACGCTGCGTTGGTCGTTCTTCCAGACGTTTGGAACCAATGCGTTGGCGGCGTATGTGTTGCACGAAATGGTCGGGATGGCGGTCAAGCCGTTTATTCCCAGAGACTCGCCCGGCTGGTATGTCGCATCGGGACTGCTGCTGTTTTTTCTGATCACGTGGACGTTTGTCCGCAGTTTGGAGAAGCAGAAGATCTTTCTGCGGCTGTAGCTTTCTCGGATTCGCGTTTGCCTTGCTTCTTTTCTCTTCTCTCGTCAGGTGCATTCGATGTCTTCAGCCACGGTAGATCCGGTGGCGACCGGGGCTCGGTCGACTCGCGTTGTTTCGATGGACCAGTTCCGTGGCTATGCCGTCGCGGGAATGTTTGTCGTCAATTTTTTGGGCGGACTGTCGATCACGCACCAAGTGCTCAAGCACAATAACACGCACTTCAGCTGGGCCGATTCGATTATGCCCGGTTTCCTGTTCGCCTGCGGGTTTTCCTATCGGCTGTCGGTGATCAAGAAGGTTGCCAAAGCGGGCCGCCGGGCGACGTGGATCGGCATGCTGCGTCGTTCGCTCGGATTGGTGCTACTGTCGTTGGTGCTGTACGGATTGGGCGGCAGTTTCAAAACGTGGGCAGACGTCGATTCGGCGGCGGTGCACAAGTTTATTGCCGAACTGATCAAAGCGGATTTGTGGGAGGTGCTGGCGATCATCGGCGTCACGCAACTGCTGCTGTTACCGGTGATCGAGTGCTCGCCGCGGGTGCGATTGGCGATCGCGATCGGACTGTCGATCGCGCACATCGCGTTGTCGGGATGGTTCAATTATTGGTTCGTCTATGGCCAACCAAACGGGTTTGATGAATGGATGGGAACAACGGGGCGCCGCGCGTGGGACGGCGGTTGCTTTGGCTTGATCAGCTGGAGCGTGGTGATGCTGGCCGGTTCGTTGGTCTACGACCTGATGTCGACTCAATCGATCCGCCGCGCCGTCGGCGTGCTGCTTGTCAGCGGAGCCGTCTTGATCGGGCTGGGCTATGCCGCTTCTTGCCTGACGACGCTTTATGATGTCCGCGAAACGAATGCGGTTCCGGTGGTCAGCGACAAAGACGAAAGGTTTGCCGCGTCGCCGGTCGTCCCGCCGTGGGCGAACCTGGAAGGTCGGTCGTGGGGATCGCTATTGGCGGAAGCTCCGTTTGTGGAGCCGCCGGGAACCGAGCAGCGAAAGCTGAACTACTGGATGATGGACAAGCGTGTTGTCACGCAAAGCTTCATCTGGTTTTCAATCGGAATGACCTGTGTGGTCTACGCGTTTTTTGTGCTCGCCTGTGATCTGGGCTCGCTGCGCGTGGGGCTGTTTACGCTCTTTGGCCAGAACGCTTTGATCGCTTACGTGATCCATCACCCGGTCGCCGAGATGGTTTTGCAGGTCGTCCCCAAAGACTCGCCGCTGTGGTGGGCGACGACGGGGCTGTTGATCTATTTCTTGATCACTTGGTTGCTGGTCTCGGCATTCGCCAAAGCGTTTACGCCGGCGAGGCCAGTAAAGTCTTAACTATTCGCCCGGCAGCGCGATCGGTGTCGCAGCTGTAGCGTTTCCCGACGCCGTTGGTTTTCGAGCGGCGCCGGGATGGAAGCAGCTTGTTAGAAGCTGGCGTTCTGGATCGGTTCGCCACCTTGGCGAGTCGACAGCGCGCGGTAAACGTCCAGGTCGATCGTGTCGCTGATCATTCGGACCGAACCGTCGGCCAGAGTGAAGTGAGCTCCGGTGACATGTTCGCTGCTGAAGTCTTCGAAGTGCATGTGATCCGAATTCGGCGAGTGGTCGGTTACGCCAACGACACGTGCTTCGGGCTCGGCAGCCTCGGGGATGACGCCGTGCCAGATCGCACTTCCCAGGCGCCCGAAGCGTTCGCCAACCATCATCGTGCTGCTGGTGCCATCGACGAAGTCGCGGAAACGCAAGCGGCTGTCGGCGAAAAACGCACCGTCGCCGCGATAGGGATTGTCGTGAATCTCAAACGACCCGAAAACGCCGACGTAGTTCGACTTCGATACGGTGAACAGGTGGGGCCCGTCGTGATCGACGCTTTCAACAATCGCGCTGCTCATCGCATACGAGGTTGGAGCGACGACGCTGGCGCTGTGCGAGTGGACGTGTCCGCCGGAGCCTTCGGCAATCAAGAACTGGTCCGGGGCGATGTCGCTAGGGCAGATGTACATCGAAAGGACCGTTTCGCGAACCGCATCGTGGACGCTGTCTTCGATCGGCAATCGGAAGTCGATCTGCTCATAGACGTTGTTCTGTTCGGCGAACGGCAGGATCGCGGCAGCCCAGCCCCAACCCGGTTCGAACTCGCCTTGGTAGCTGATCCATCCGGCGGGGAACTGGCGGAACGAATCGTGGTAGTTGTGAAGTGCCAGGCCGATTTGTTTGCAGTTGTTTTTGCACTGGGTTCGTCGTGCGGCGGCGCGGGCGGCTTGCACGGCGGGGAGCAACAAGGCGACCAGGATTCCGATGATCGCGATCACGACCAACAGTTCAACCAGCGTAAAGCCGCCGCGAGGGCGTGCGTGTTTTGAGGACAACATCAATGGCTTCTTATCAATGAATGAGATAATAGGTATTCGGATGAACTCGGATCGCAGGAACCAAATTCGGTTTCCTGGGGCGATCGAGCAGCGGCGCGCAGCAGATCTTTGGGGGATCTAAACGGAGGCTATCGCGCAGACAGACTTCCAGCGGATGCGTTAGCATCGCTAGCGATACCTAGACGCGCGGCGGTCCGCGCGGTGAATAAGAAGCAACGTTTTCGTTGGGATACCCTACGGATGTTGTAGGGCCAGCCAGTGCGATCGCGTCGTCCGCAGCAAGCCGCTGCGGTGAGGCGATCGTTGGATTGGCGTGCGAATAGAAATCGCAAAGGGCACAAGCTCCATCGCAGTCTGTCGCAACACCGGCAACCGAATCGGTCGGTGCCGCCTCGTGACAACATCCGTCGTGACAGACGGACTTTTCCGTTGGACAGTTGGCGTGCGAGCAATCGCCGTGACCGTGCAGCCCAAAGATCGGGGCGTAATGCATTCCCGGCCCACCTGCAAATAGCAGGAAGTACAGCAGCAGCGTCGATAATCGAGCGCGTGGGGAATGCAACGGACAGGTCTCGGAGTGAATGAAGCTTCTTTTTAGTATCAACGTGCCGGCTGAGAAGTCAATCGCAGCTGGCTAAGATTTCACGTCGGCCCAGATTGACTTTGGAAGCTTCTACGGCAGCGGGAGCCAAATCGTTCGGGCGGCGGGATCGCGGAGGCTATAAAAACAACGGCCACGCGTTTTGCAACGCGCGGCCGTGTCGTCATTTGGTTAACGCTGGATCGGGCGTCGGAAACGCCCCCAAAAGAAGGCGTTCGCAGGTCCCCGCTCGCAGTCGATTAATAGCGGTAGTGGTCGGGCTTGTAAGGGCCTTCAACTGGCACGCCCATGTATTCCGCTTGGTCTTCGGTCAGCGTCGTCAGCTTCACGCCCAGCTTGTCCAAGTGCAAGCGAGCGACTTCTTCGTCCAAACGCTTCGGCAGCAAGACGGTTTTGACTTCGTATTGATCGGTGTTCGACCACAGTTCCATCTGAGCCAAGCATTGGTTGGTGAACGAGGTGCTCATCACAAAGCTTGGGTGTCCGGTCGCACAGCCCAAGTTAACCAGGCGGCCTTGAGCCAGAACGATGACCGAGTGGCCGTCGGCGAAGGTGTAGCGATCGACGGCACCGATGTCAGCTGGTTTGATGTTCAGCTTGGTGACCTTGCCCGCAGCGACTTCACGCTCCAACCACGCGATGTCGATTTCGGTGTCGAAGTGACCGATGTTGCAGACGATTGCATCGTTGGGCATCGCAGCCATGTGCTCGCCCAGGATGATGTCCTTGTTGCCGGTGGTGGTGACGAACAGGTTGCCTTCTTTGGCGGCGTTGTCCATCGTGGTGACTTCGAAGCCTTCCATCGCAGCTTGCAGCGCGTTGATCGGATCGATTTCGGTGACGATCACGCGGCAACCGTAGCGTTGCAGGCTGTGAGCACAGCCCTTTCCGACGTCACCGTAACCAGCGACGACAGCAACTTTGCCCGCCAACATGATGTCGGTGGCTCGCTTCACGCCGTCAGCCAGCGATTCGCGGCAGCCATACAGGTTGTCGAACTTGCTCTTGGTCGCCGAGTCGTTGACGTTGATCGCAGGAACCTTCAACAGGCCCTTCTTCTCGAGGACTTGCAGGCGGTGGATACCGGCGGTCGTCTCTTCGCTGATACCGCGGATGTCGTCCAGCAGTTCGGGGAAGCGTTCGTGAACCATCGCGGTCAAGTCACCGCCATCGTCCAAGATCATGTTCAGTTTTTCACCGCTTGGGAAAGTCAGCGTTTGTTCGATGCACCAATTGAATTCCTCTTCGGTCATTCCCTTCCAAGCGTAGACCGGGATGCCAGCGGCAGCGATCGCGGCAGCGGCATGGTCTTGGGTGCTGAAGATGTTGCACGAGCTCCAAGTTACGTCGGCGCCCAGTTCGACCAGGGTCTCGATCAAAACGGCGGTTTGGATCGTCATGTGCAAGCAGCCAGCGATGCGAGCGCCAGCCAGAGGCTTCGCTTTGCCGTACTTTTCGCGCAATGCCATCAAGCCTGGCATTTCGTTTTCGGCCAGCATGATCTCTTTGCGACCAAATTCGGCCAGCGAAATATCTTTGACTTTGTAAGCTTCTCTGGTCATTTCAGCTTGTGACATTCGTTTGAACTCCTGAGTCGTGCCCCTTCGGAAAGCATCGTGGCGGTCGAAGGGAAAATTGTAGGAAGATAGACAGCCTCGGTGCAGCCATCGCCTGAACCGCCAGCCGCCTACATTTACCTTACCGGTAAAATTTGAGGGGCTTCACATCGGCAGCATAACACAAAGGTCGCTCGAGGTGCATGGCGGTAAACGCCCGCCGCAACCGCTGGGCGGATTTAGTCGCTTCTAACAAGAAGTCTGCTAGCCAGCCTCGGTCGACTCGCTAGCAGGTTCCGGATCGCCGCAGCGATTCATTTCCCCGCCGTTCCCAGCGGGGACGCTGGTTTCTAGGCGTCGCCAGCGACAAACGTCTTGGCGTGAGCTTCGCGCTGCGCCAGTTCGAGGTCGTGTTCGACCATGATGCGAGCCAGTTCGCGGAGGTCGGTCGACGCGGTCCAGCCCAGCTTTTCCTTCGCTTTGGAGGGATCGCCCAGCAGCAATTCGACTTCGGCTGGTCGGAAGTAACGCGGATCGATCTCCACGTAATCCTCCCAGTTGAGTTCCAGTTGCTCGAAGACCAAGCGAAGGAATTCACGCACCGATTGAGTTTCGCCAGTCGCCAGCACGAAGTCGTCCGGTTCGCTGTGCTGCAGGATCCGCCACATCCCTTCGACGTAATCCTTGGCGTAGCCCCAGTCGCGTTTGGCGTCCAGGTTTCCAAGGTACAGTTTCTTCTGCAGACCCGCTTTGATCCGTGTCGCGGCGCGGGTGATCTTACGGGTTACAAATGTCTCGCCGCGGCGTTCCGATTCATGATTGAACAGGATCCCGTTGCAAGCGAACATGCCGTAGCTTTCGCGATAGTTGACGGTTTGGTGGAACGCGTAAACCTTCGCACAGGCATAAGGGCTCTGTGGGTTGAATGGCGTCGTTTCGGTCTGCGGTGTCTGCAGTACATCACCGTACATTTCCGAACTGGACGCTTGGTAGACGCGGACCTCTTTGATTTTCTGCAGTTGGCGAGCGGCTTCGAGAACGTTGAGCGCTCCTACGCCGACGGTGTGCAAGGTATAGACCGGTTGGTCGAACGAGACCCGCACGTGGCTTTGAGCGCCCAGGTTGTAGATCTCGTCGGGCTTGATATCGAGCACCAAGTTGGTCAACGCCTGGCCGTCGGTCAGGTCGCCGTAGTGCAACATCAGCGTCGGGTTGGCGTGCAAATCCTGGTAGATGTGGTCGATACGCTCGGTGCCAAAAGTGCTGCTTCGGCGTACCAGTCCGTGTACGAGGTAGCCCTTGTCGAGCAGCAATTCAGCCAGATAAGAACCATCTTGGCCGGTGATCCCGGTAATGAGTGCGGACTTCTGGTCTGCCATGAAAGACTGCCTTGGATAGGTAAGTTGGTTAGAATGTTCGGGCAACAGGCCTCGTGTCGGTTAACGATATCAAATTTGTCTTTGTCGGAGCAACCGCTGCGGGGCTTGCGAGATGGACAAATACGCTTTTCCCGATCTCTGCGGCCTTGCGGTGTCTAGGCGGTGCAGTGGCTGCGTCGTTGCAGCGGCTGAATTAGACTAGTCGAAGTGAAAATTACTGTCGCTGGAGGGGCGGGCAAGTCCCCTGGCAGATCCTCCGCTTCTCCGCTTCACGAACCGATAACCGATTGGCTTGGATGTTTACGTCTCCTCCTCTGTCGCCGAACATCGTCCATCTGTGGCGGATCGATCTGGAGCCAAGCGGAGGCCCGTTTCCCGATTGCCTGGTCCCCGAGAACGATCTGCTGGCTCGAGAGGTTTTGTCGGACGAGGAGTTTGCCAAAGCGAGTCGCTTCGTTTCGCAACCGCTGCGATTGCGGTACGCCGCGGCGCACGTGGCGATGCGATTTATTCTCGGCAGCTACCTGGAACGGCCGGCCGCCGAAGTCGTCCTGGCGGTGGAGAAGATGGGCCGGCCGATCGTCGACTTCGCCGCGATGCAGCTCGCCCCGTCGCTCTTCTTTAATCTGTCGCACACCGAAGACATCGCGCTGTTGGCGGTCGGTTCCCAAAATCCGTTGGGCGTCGACATCGAAGCGATCCGCGAGATGAAGTCGCGGCCGGGGATCGACCGCCAGGTTTACACCGAGACCGAACGGCAGCGTTTGCTCGACGCCAATGACTCCCTGTGGTTCGATCACTGGACTGCTAAAGAAGCAGTTCTCAAAGCGACGGGCTACGGCTTTTATCTCAGTCCGCTGCAGATCGAAATCGACCCGAGTCTCCGTTTTGCTGTCGCCAATGAAAGGTCGGGCGCTTCGCGGTGGTTGCTGCATCGCTGTCCTCCTTCATCGCGGTGGTCGGCGACGCTGGCCACATCGTCGCCGATCGAAGCGATCGATCAGCTGGAGTTCCCCTGGCAGCAGATCCTTTGATCCGATCTTTCCACGGTCCTAAACGAGGTCTCTCATGTTCGCAGAACGATCGAAATTGCAAGCTCTCGTTTTGGCGACGCTGTTGGCGTTCATCGCGATCGGGGATGCGGCAGCTCAAGTTCCTGTAACCCCTCACCACGATCAGACCGACGGATTTCGCCTGTTGCGCGGTGGCAAGGACTACGTCGTTCGCGGCGTCGGCGGGACGCAGCACTTGGATCGCTTGTCGGCGGCTGGCGGGAATTCGATCCGCACCTGGTCGACTGAAAATCTCGCTCAATTGCTCGACACCGCTCACAAAAACAACTTGAGTGTCTGCGTTGGATTGTGGTTGGGACATCCGCGACATGGTTTCAACTATCAGAGCGAAGCGGAGGTTGCGGCTCAATTGCAGACCTGTGTCGATGCGATCACAAAATACAAGGACCATCCGGCGGTCTTGATGTGGGGAATCGGCAACGAGATGGAGGGAGACGGTAACAATCCAGCGATCTGGTACGCCGTCGACCACATCGCCCGAGTTTGCAAACAGATCGATCCGGCGCATCCGACGATGACCGTGATCGCCGAACTGGGGCGGGACAAGGTCGGGCAGATCGAACGCTACTGCCCCAACATCGACATCATCGGCGTTAATTCTTATGGCGGGATCGCGTCGCTGGATCAACGGTATCGCGCCGCCGGAGGCAGCAAACCTTATATCGTCACCGAACATGGGCCGCATGGTCCGTGGGAAGTCGAAAAGACGCCGTGGGGTTCGGCGATCGAAGCGACCAGCACCGCCAAGGCGGCTCAATACGCTGTCGGCTTCCGCGAAGCGGCTCGGCAGAGATCGAGACTCTGCCTCGGCTCGTATGCCTTTTTGTGGGGTGACAAACAGGAGACGACGGCGACATGGTTCGGGATGTTGTTACCCGACGGATCGCGGTTGGCCGCTGTCGATGCGATGACCGAGGCGTGGACGGGCAAGCCGCCCGAAAACCGATGCCCTCAAATCGATCGCCTCTCGCTGGAACAGACCGATGGGCTGAAGCCGGGGGACAAAATTCGGGCGACGCTGGTTGCCAGCGATCCCGAATCCGACCCGCTCATAACCAAATGGATCCTGCGACACGATTCGGGAACGGTCGGCGTCGGCGGCGATTGGCAAGCCGAAGAGATTGCGCTGAGCGATGCGGTCGTGGGGGACTCTCGACAAGCGGTCCTAACGGTTCCCGATGCAGGCGGTGGCTATCGATTGTTCGCTTATGTTCGCGACAACAAAGGTGGAGCCGCTGTTGCCAACATCCCGCTGCGCGTCGATGCGCCGATGATCGCGATTGCGTCGCCCAAGCCCAAGCTTCCGTTGATCGTTTACGGTGACGCGATGGAAACCGAGCCCTACGCGGCATCGGGATTCATGGGGAACACGGCGGCTGTCAAAATGACTTTGGACAGCCGCGACAATCCGCACTCGGGGCCAACATGTCTGCAAGTCGAGTACACGGCGGCCGACGATTGGGGAGGTGTTTTATGGCAATCGCCGCCGGGAGATTGGACCGGATCGCAGCCCGGCGGTTTCGATTTATCCGCCGCGGGAGAATTGCAGTTTTG
Organism: Rosistilla oblonga; assembly: GCF_007751715.1. Classification (NCBI taxonomy): domain Bacteria; kingdom Pseudomonadati; phylum Planctomycetota; class Planctomycetia; order Pirellulales; family Pirellulaceae; genus Rosistilla; species Rosistilla oblonga. The sequence goes on from NZ_CP036292.1 coordinate 2,976,620, forward strand.
GGTTCGCGGAGCTGCAGGGGGCGAGGTGGTGAACTTTGTCCTGGGAGCGATCGATGGGGACCAGCCCTATCGCGACACCGCCAAGGTGGAACGGAAAGATGTTCGGTTGACCGGCCAGTGGCAGCAGATCCGCATTCCGTTGGAGGGGCGCGATCTGGCTCGGATCAAAACTGGATTCGGTTGGTCGCTGGCGGGGCAAGGGAAACCCGTGACGTTTTATCTCGACGATATCCGCTACGTCGCTCGATGATCATGGCGGCAGTGGCTAGTGGTTTGTCAAACTTTGATTTTAGGACTGATGGTAGTGGACGAGGTCACGAGTCCCAACAATCTCTGGCGCGAGAGGACTCGTGACCTCGTCCACTACCTCAAATTCAAATGTGGATGAAGCACTAGTCGTTATTCCGCGACGCCACTTAGCACGATGCGGGCGACGTTGATGTAGATCATGATCCCTAAAATGTCGACGATCCCCGCGACAAACGGATTGCTCATCAAAGCGGGATCGAGCTCCAAGCGTTTGAACAGCAGCGGCAGCAGGCCGCCGGCGATCGCTCCGCTGCTGATCACCAACAGCACGGTGATCGGGATCGTGATCGCGGCGTACGCGCTGGGGGCGACAAACAACGCAAAGATATATCCGATCGTTCCCAGCGAACCTCCTAACAGCACGCCCATCATGACTTCGCGGCGCGCGACGGTCCGCCAGTCTCCAACTTTCACGTCGCCACTGGTCAGCGCCGTGATCACCAGCGTCGCCGATTGGCTGCCCGTGTTCCCACCGCTACTGATCACCAACGGAATGAACCAGGCCAACCAGATGAATTTTTCCAGCTCGACGTCATAGTGCCTCAGCAGAAGCATCGTCAACATCGCGGCGAAAAAGAGGACGGTCAGCCAGATGCCTCGCTTCCAGGTCAGCGTGAGGATGTTCTCTCGCAGGTAACCTTCATCCAGCGGAGCGACCGCCGCGATCCTTTGAACGTCTTCGGTCAATTCGTCGCGCAACACATCGATCACGTCATCGTGGGTGATGATCCCCATCAGCACGCGGCCCTCGTCGACCACGGGAATCGCCAACAGGTTGTAGCGTTCGACCTTTTCGGCGACCGATTCTTGATCTTCGTCGATCTGCACCGTGACGATATCGGTGTCCATCAGTTCGCCCATCGTGGTGTTGGGCTTTCCCATCGCCGCGATCAACTGACGCCCCGAAACCACCCCACGCAATTGGTGATCTTCGTCGACGACGTACAGATAATAGATCGTCTCGTGATCCGCGGCCTGACGGCTCAGGTCGTCCAACGCCTCGCGAACGGTCAGCGAGGCGGAGAGCCGAACGAAATCGGTCGTCATCAGCGCGCCGGCGGTCTCTTCGGCGTGGCTCTTCAGCCGCATGATGTCGCGGCGTTCGGCCTCGGGCAACAGCGGCAGGATCTCGTTGGCCCGCTCGTCCTCCAGTTCGTGGATCAGGTCGACCCGATCGTCCGAAGGCATCTCGGCGACCAAGTCGGCAAGCCGCTGCGGATCCTCTTGTTCAAGGATCTCTAGCTGACGCTCTTCCTCCAGATAACTGAAAATCTCCGCTCGCAGCGCCACGTCGGCGTGCTGCAAGACCTGCCACGCCTCGTTGGCTGTCAGCCCCTCCATGAACTCAGCCGTGCGGACCGGATGGAGTGCCGTGCAGAACTCTGCAAGATCCGAATCGTTCGATTCGGCAAGCATTTCACGCAGTTCGGGTAGAAATAGAGTATTGACCATGGGGCTCTAAGTGGGCGCGTCGTGGTGTGGCGGACGGTATTACATCGGCGTCAAAAAAGTGGGAGATAGCTTTGGGGGGGGGGAGCTGCGGGCTCGTTTCAGCCAGCGGAAATTCAAACCGATTCGATGGCTTGTTCGATATCTTGTCGTAGATCGTCAAAATCTTCTAGACCCACCGACAGGCGGACCAGCGCGTCGGAGATGCCAGCTTTGGCGCGGTCGGCGGGATCGTAACTGGCGTGCGACATCGATGCAGGTTGTTCGATCAGCGATTCGACCGCCCCCAAACTGACGGCCAAGTGAAACAGGTGCGTCTTGCCCACCATCGCGGCGGTCGCCTTAAAGTCTCCCGCCAGTTCAAAGCCGAGCATCGCACCGTAGATGCCGTCGAATTGGCGCGCGGCCAGTTCGTGGCCGGGATGCGATGTGAGCCCGGGATAATAGACTCGCGAGACACGAGGGTGGGCGGCGAGCCAATCGGCCAATCGCGCCGCGGTTTTACTCTGCTCGCGAATCCGAACGTCCAGCGTCTTGAGCCCGCGGCCGATCAGAAAGCTACTGAACGGATCGAGGACCGCGCCGGTTGCGTTTTGGACAAAATAGAGTCGGTCGTAGAGTTCTTTGTCGGCGACCGAGAGGGTTCCGCCCAAGCAATCGCTGTGGCCACCGAGGTATTTGGTGGCCGAGTGCATGACGATGTCGATCCCAAATTCCAGCGGCCGCACCAAGACGGGCGTTCCGAAGGTGTTGTCGACACCGATCAGGGCGCCGCGGGAATGGGCCAGTTCCGCAAGCGCGGTGAGGTTGGGGATCGAGAACAGCGGGTTGCCGATCGTTTCCGCCCACAGCAGTTTTGTATTCGGTTGGATCGCCGCGGCGACAGCGTCCAGGTCGGTCATGTCGACAAGCGTCACCGAGATCCCGTTGCGATCGCAGATCTTGTGCAGCAAGCGGTAGGTGCCGCCATAGATGTCTTTGCCGGCGACGACATGGTCGCCATTGCCCAACAGCATCGTCACGCAGTGCGTCGCCGCCATCCCGCTGCTGAAAGCCAATGAACCGACAGCACCCTCGAGCGAATTGAGCGTCGCTTGCAGGTTCGATCGCGTCGGATTGCCGCTGCGCGAATAATCGAACTCGCCCCACTCACCCGCCCCGGGTTGGCGAAACGTGCTGGCGAGATGGATCGGCGGCACGACGGCTCCGGTCTGCGGATCGATCGAGTTGCCGTCGTGGATAGCGCGTGTGCGGAATTTCATAATCGTCGTGTCGGTGATGGGATGTGTGTTGTGTAAAGCTGTGATCCGCGAAGCTGTTGGCTACTCCGCCGGTGTCTTGGTGACGGTGCGAACCTCGGTCGTGAACCGCATCGGATATTCGGCAAGCACCCGATGCAGATCTGCTTCGCCAACGCCGCGATATCTCTTCAATTGATCGTCGAGCGTCTCATAAACGCCTCGCATTTGCCAGGCGTTGCCGATCGAAAACATCCGATTGCTCGGCCGCTCGCTCGACAGGATCAGCCCGGCGCACATGCGGTTTTGGGTTTGCTGGATCTCTTCGCTGGTCGGTCCATTTTTAACGAAAACTTCAATCGCTCCATCGACGAGCGCCAGGTTCGATTCGACATCGTCCGGGGCACAACTGAGATAGGTGAACAGCAACCCCGTGTCTTGAAACTCTTGAGTCCACATCGTCGCGACGTCGGCGCGGCCGGTGTCGATCAGGTCCCAGAACAGTCGGCTGCCCCCTTCTTCTCCCATCATCGAGACGAGCATTCGCATCGCGAAGCGGTCGTCGCTGGAGATCGCAGGAGCGGCGCCAACGCGGATCACGTACGTCTGGCTGGAATCGGGTACCTCCAGTTCGACTTTCGCTTCGCCACCGACGGTTGGCGCGGCGATTCGCGGCGGGAGATCAGCCGAGGGCCAATCGCCGGCGAGCGCTTCGACCTGGCGGACGACGGCGTCGAAATCGACGCATCCCGCGACCGACAGCAGCATGTTTTGCGGATCGTAGCGCCGTTCGAAGTACTTCCGCATCGCGCTCGATGTCATCTCGCCGATCGATTCGGGAGTCCCCAGCACGCGGCCGCCCAGCGGATGACCGCCAAAATAGAGTTCCATCGAACGTTCAAACGCACCAAACGGCGGTTGGTCATCGTATTTAGCGATCTCTTCGAGGATCACCTGACGCTCGGTCTGGAAGTCGTCGTCGCGCAGCGCCGGACGCATGATGTCGCATAACAGATCGATTGCCCGGTCCTGGTACTTCGGCAATACGGTCGTGTAATAAACCGTTTGCTCTTCGCTGGTGTAAGCGTTCGCTTGGCCGCCCAGTTCATCCAGCTCACGATTCACGTCGGCAGCCGTTCGCCGCGCGGTCCCCTTGAAGACCATGTGCTCCAGGAAATGGCTCAGCCCCAATTCCTCGGGCTGTTCGTCGCGAGCACCGCTGCGAACGAAGAACCCAAATGCAGCGGTGTAGCCCGCCGGATTGATCTCCGCGATGATTTGCAGGCCGTTGGCAAGCGTGTGCTGTTTGAATTCCAAAGTCATCGTAAATGGGTCACATGCAAGTAGAGGTTGTGTTGTGGGGCAGGTCGGCGGCGGTAAGTGGTGCTGGCGACGTAGCGATTGAATCGGAGGGGCTCGCGGCTTAAGGAACCTTCAACGGTTCGGGGCCAACGGTCACGATCCGCAAGTCTTTTGGCGGATTGCGTTTCCAGTAATCGACGAGATCGGCGGTCGTCAGTGCGTCGATTTTCTTTTGCAATTCGTCGCGCGATTGCACGCGGCCCAACAGGTACCAATCCGAAACGATCGCCGAGGCTCGCGACGCGCTCGATTCCTGTTCCATGATCAGGCTGCTTTGAATCCGCACCTTCAACCGCTCCAGTTCGCCCTCTTCGATTCCGTCGGCGATCCCCTGCAGTTCCTGCAGCGTGACGTCGAGCGTCTCTTGAGCGCGCTCGGCCGTCGTCCCTGCATAACAGAAGACGCCACCCCCTTCGCGGGTCGAATGACAACCGGCGGAGATCGTGTAGCACAGCCCACGCTCCTCGCGGACTCGCGTGAACAACCGACTGCTCATCCCATCGCTCAAAACGCCGACAGCCGCTCGCATCGGGTAGTATTCCGGATCGCCATAGCGAACCGCGGGGAACGCGATTCCGAGGTGCGTCTGTTGCGATGGATGTTCGATGTGTTCGTACCCCGCGCGGCCGACGATCGGTTGATCGGGGGCCGGATCGTGCGGTTGCCAATCGGCAAACAACTTTTCGACGTGGTCGCGGACGACGTCCCAATCGAAATTTCCTGCGACCGACAACATCGCCCCGCGAGGTTGGTAGTGCTGCTGATAAAAACGCCGCAGATCAGCGGCGTCGATCGCCATCAAACCGGCTTCGTCACCTAGCGAAGTCCGCCCCAGGACGTCGCCAAAATGCATCTGCTTCAGACGGTTCATCAGCGTTTGCGGCAGGTCGTCTTCGGCGGCGGCGAGTTCTTGCAAGCACATCAGCCGAGCGTCTTCGATCTGGTCGCCCGGCAGATGCGGGTGACGCACGATATCTGCGTACAGCGTCAGCGCTTCGGGAAGCGATTCGGCTGGCATCGATCCACCGAAACTGCCGTGCGCGGTGGAGATGCTGCTGGATCGGTCCAAACCCAGATTGTCTTGAACGGCGACCAGATCGCGGCTGCTGTAATTGCCCGCGCCGCGTTGGATCATCTCGTTGACGAAACCGGCAAGCCCCAAGCGGTCGTGCGGTTCATATCGGCAGCCAGCGGGCAGCATGAAGGCAAACGCCGCGGAGCGCAGCCAGGGCATTCTCTCGCCTAATAAGACAAGGCCGTTGTCGAGGGTGTGATGGAGCGTTGTTTCGTAAGGCACGGATTGCCGCCAAATTGGGTGTGCAAATGAAATACAGCTGCCGAGATTATGACCGAATTGGAGGTCGGGCAGGAGGGGGAGATGGGCGTTGCGAAAATGGCAACTTCCCCCACTTCGCAGCGAAACGTGGCAGCAATTTGGGCTGCCGGATCGGTCGGTTGTGCGGTTTCGCATTGGTCCGCGGACCCGCCGTTTTCGTGATCGGCGGTTGGTTCTAAATCGCCCTGCTTGCGCAACGCGAAAAAACGGCGACTCAACGCGTCAATAGAGGGCTCAAAATTGGCGCAAGTGACTGCAGCGGGTCGCGACCCGAGATACAATCAGCGGGATGAAAGACATCATTCTCACCGATCCGCTGCCAAAGTTCTTTTTGCCTCCCGCGCAGGTGCGATGTGAACTGCGCTATTTCGATTCGGCAACCGACGCCGACTTCGCCGCCGCTCGCGGTATCTTGGCGTACGGGCACGTCCGGATCGACGCCCCGATGATGGATCGTTGTCCCCAGTTGCGCGTGATCAGCAACCATGGTGTTGGAGTCGATCATATCGATTTGCAGGCTGCCGCGGCGCGAGGTATTCCGGTCGGCAATACGCCCGGATGTGTCGACGCGGCGACCGCCGATCTGACGATCGCCCTGATGTTGGCGACGGCGCGAAGGTTGGTCGTCAGCGATGCCTTTGCCCGCAGCGCGGAATTCACGCAATACAACCCAGCGATCTTGATCGGCCAAGAAGTGACCGGCAGCACGTTGGGAATCGTTGGAATGGGGCGGATCGGATGCGAAGTGGCGCGGCGAGCCAAAGCATTCCAAATGCGGCTGCTGTATCACAACCGGTCCCGCCGTCCCGAAGCCGAAGCCGAGTTTGGCGCCGAGTACCGGTCGCTGGACGATCTGCTGCAAGAGTCCGATTTTGTTTCGCTGAACTGTCCGCTGACGGCGGAGACGACTGGTTTGATCGGCGCGGCGGAACTTGGAAAGATGAAGCCGACCGGGATCCTGTTGAATCTGGCTCGCGGTCAGGTCGTCGATACGCAGGCGTTATACGAAGCGCTCCGCGATGAAAAGATCCAAGCAGCGGGATTGGACGTCACCGATCCCGAACCGTTGCCCCGAGATCATCCGCTGTTGCAGTTGTCCAACGTGATCATCACGCCGCATCTGGGCAGCGCCACCGGCCGCACGCGTCACACGATGATGCAGCGAACGCTCGAAAACCTGTTCGCCGGCCTCGACGGTAAACCGCTGCCCAACGAAGTCAAATAGCCGCTTCGGCTGCTTTGTCGATCTGGCTTTGGATACAAAGCGTCCTGGCGTTTTGATAGTTAAGGCGACGGGGAGTTATCGCGGCGATTGGCGGCGGCGCGACTTGGAATCGGTCCTCGAAGATCGCTAGCGACTGGTGCACTGCGGCAGCAAACGCATTTGCTGGCATTCTTTTCACGTCAAACAAGCTGATGCCAACGATGGCTGTCCGCGCGAGACGTGGCTCACGCAATCGTTCGTTAGCTGTCGCCGCATATGCTAGCGAATCGTATCGAGCGAAATCGCCAGTTGTCCATTTTACCTAAGAACAATGGGCCCGCGACGGCCGATATATCCAAAAGCATCGAGACGCGATCGCAGTGACTTGCGATTCGCTAGCAACCGAGGTGGCGATTGCATCGGGCCGTGGCCCGACCGATGGCGAAGGAAGGGGATGTGGGCATTGCGCCCAACAAATGCGAATGGCTGCCTTGCGGTATGCCAGGAACGCCCGCTCTACGCCGCGACACCACCTACGCTGCTGGTGATTGCCGATGCGGCGGCGAGCTGACGAAGCGGATCGTCCTCGTCGATATCCTTTGTGGGATCGTAACTGAGTTTGTATTGCTTCGAATTCATCAATGCAGGCAAGCTGTTTGTACCATTCAAACTTCTCAAACCGCCTAGTTGCAGTGGCTGGATCCCTTGCCTGGATCTTGGTGCTGCTGACTGCCCCGCAGTCCATTGTCACCGGCGACGATCGAATTGCCGCTGTGTCGTGGAGTGAAGTCGCTGCGCTGGCTGCCGACCCGGTTGTCACCGTCGACGAACCGGCTGTCATTTTTGATCCGGCAGCCCAGCCCATCCCGCCGCTGCCGCCAGCGATGATCACCGCGGCGGCGCCTCGAGACGCGTGGACTTGGCAGACGCTGCCCGAGGGTTTGCTGTGGCACTCATATATGGCGGGGCCTCACGAACCGCGGATCTCGACGGTGCTCTTCAGCGAACATGATGGCGGTGCGTTTTGGGACGCGACGTTAGGTGGCCGCGTCGGCCTGCTGCGTTATGGCTCCAGCGACGCGAAGCACCCCGAGGGTTGGCAATGGGATCTGGAAGGGGCGGTGATCACGCGTTTGGATCTGTACAACTCCGAGGACGTTGAGTCGAACGATTTCCGCTTCGGCACCGAGCTGACAAAAGCTTTGGGAGCCTGGTCGCTGAAGTTTGGCTACTTCCACATCAGCTCACACGTGGGCGACGAATATATGGAGCGGAACCCGACGTTTGAACGGATTAATTACGTCACCGAATCGCTGGTTCTGGGAGCGAGCTACCAAGCCTACGAATCGCTGCGTCTGTACGGCGAAACCGCTTTTGCATTCAAGATGTCTGGCGGTGCGAGGCCTTGGCAATTTCAAACCGGTTTTGAGTTTGTGCCAGCTCCCAAGTCGCTGAAGTGGGGCGGTCCGTTTTCCGCGATGAATCTCGACATCCGCGAAGCGGTTGGGTATTCGCCCAGTTTGACGGCCCAAATGGGCTGGCAAATTCCGGGCAGCCAATCGGGCCGGCGGCTCCGCTGGGGCGCTCAATACACCAACGGCCACAGCAGCCAATTCGAATTCTTCCAACGCAAAGAACAGACGATCGGCGGCGGCATCTGGTTCGATTACTGATGTCGACAGGGCTGATCTCTGTTTGATTTCGGGCATTTATTGGTAACCCGACGCGTAAGCGAGTCACCGCGTGAATTTCTCGCTTACGCGTCGGGTTACCGTTTTCGGCGACGCCTCGGTCTGAAAAAGCGATTCGCCCTTCTGATGCTGAGCAAGTCGCGGGAAGGGAACCGTGGGATCGGTTACAATGTCGGTGCCGGCCTGCTGATGCGATGGCCGCGTGCTGATTATTGTTCTCTCCCAACACCGTGATTGATCTTTCATGCAAGTCTCTCGACGCCAATTTTCCGCCACCTGCGCTGCCGCCGGGGCGGCTCTTGCGCTGCCTCAGTTCGCTCGCGCTGCCAACAGCGGTTTCCAGTTCCGTTACCTGCTCGGTTCGTGCATGTATGGCTATGCACCCGTCGCGGAGATTCTGCCCGAAGTCGCGAAGACCGGTTCGGTCGCATTGGACATCTGGCCCAAGGCTCACGGCGATCAACGCGAGCAGTTAGATGCGATGGGAGAAGAGGCCTTCGCCACGCTGCTGAAACAACACAACGTTCAACTGGGCTGCATCACGCAGTACAAGCTGGGGCCGTTTGGACTGCAAGACGAGATGCGGCTTGCACAACGCCTCGGCTGTTCCACAATCGTAACCGGCGGCAAGGGGCCCAAGGGATTACAGGGAGGTGAACTGAAGCGAGGGGTGGCGAAGTTTGTTGAGCAGATGAAACCGCATCTGGCGGTGGCGGAAGAGACGGGTGTCACGATCGCTATCGAAAACCACGGCAACAATTTGATCGAATCCCCCGATTCGCTGCGGTGGCTGATCGATCTGTGTCCCAGCGATCATCTGGGAATCGCCTTGGCACCGTATCATTTGGACCAAGATTCGAATCTGCTGGCCGAATTGATTCTTGCCCTAGGCGATCGGTTGTCGGTCTTTTATGCCTGGCAATACGGGATGGGCTGCATGAAGAAGCTGCCCAAACGGCAGGAGTTGTTGCAGATGCCGGGTCGAGGCGAGCTCGATTTTGCCCCGCTGGTCGACGCGTTGGTCGAGACGAAGTTCAGCGGCTGGACCGAGATCTTTATGCATCCAGTGCCGCGGGGGATTCCGATTTTGGAATCGACAGACAAGGTGACTACCGAGATCAACCGCTCGCGAGCCTATCTCGAAGACCTTATATAGACGAGGATCGACGTGACCGAATCGCCCCCGCCGACGCAACCCTCCGACGCGATGTTCGACGCGTCGAAGATCACTCGCCCGGACGATTCGCTGTTGGTTTATTACGCGTTGGTCGCGGCGTGCACCGTCATCGGGTTCCCGTTCGTTTTCATTCCGCTGTGGATCCGATTCAAAACGCTCAGCTATCGCTTCGACGATACGGGCGTTTCGATGTGTTGGGGCTACTTTTTTCGGCGCGAGGTTCATCTCACGTACCGGCGGCTGCAAGACATCCATGTCACGCGGAACATTGTCGAACGCTGGATGGGGCTTTCGAAGTTGCCGCTGCAAACCGCTTCGGGAACCGCCGGGGCGACGATGCAGATCGAAGGGATTCGCGATCCCGAACCGCTACGCGATTTCCTATACGCTCAGATGCGTGGGGCGCGGAACGATTCGCTCGATCCCGAATCGGTCGATAGCGACGATCAGGTGCTGGGCGTCTTGACCGAGATCCGCGACGAACTGCGTCGGATTCGCAACGTTCCGGAGGGCGACGACAGATGACAGCTCCCGCTCCTCGGTCGGCTCAGTGGCTCTATCGCGGCGTCTGGAAAATTTTGGTCGACTGCTTTCGCGTTCCCGATCATCCGCCGACGCTGCCGGTTGTCGACGGCGGTTTCTATCGCAGCTTTCAACCCTCGCGGCGATTCTTGAGCTACCTGAAGTTCAATTTTTGGGTTATCGCCGCCGTCATCGACCTCGTGATTGCAGTCGCCTTGGCCGCGGTTGCGATCGAAGAGGAAAAGCTCGCGATGTTGCTGGCGGTACTGGCGATTCCGCTGATCCTTGCTGGGCATCTGGTCGTTTATATCGCGCTCCATCTTCGCTACGACACGATGTGGTATGTGATCACCGACCGCAGCTTGCGAGCGCGGCGTGGGATCTGGGTGATCTACGAACATACGATCACGTTTGAAAATGTGCAGAACGTCTATCTGCGACGCGGGCCGCTGCAGCATCTGTTTGGGATCTCGGAGCTGGTCGTCGAAACCGCGGGTTCCTCGCAGGGGGAGGCGGAGAGTCCATTCGCCAGCGGCAACAAGTTGCTGGTGCAGGGGATCGAAGACGCCGCGGAGCTCCGCGAACAGATCATGTCGCGAGTCAGCCAGTCGCGCTCGGCGGGATTGGGCGACGACCAAACCACATCGCCGACAAGCGGATTTTCGCCGCGTCACGTGGCGATGCTGTGCGAGATCCGCGACGAGATCAAAGGCCTTTGAGGTCGAAGCATCGGATGCGGCGATGACGATTCGATCGCGGTGATCCGCCCCGACGTTTAACCGATTTGCCGAGGGCTCATTCGCCAGCGACTTGGCGGATCGCGATCTTGTGAGTCACCGGTTGCATGGCATCGGCGATCGCATCGGCCAGCGGCTTGCGAACCGCTTCGGTTTCTTTGACGGCGGCGTCGAAGTCTTTTTTCCCCTCGGGGCCGTGGAAGATCTTCTTCACCTGCAGCGTTTCATAAGCTTGCTTTTTGGCGACCGCTGCATCGACGCGGTCGAACGATTCGCTGAACGGGTTTTTGGGAAACTCCCACGCCAAGTTGATCCCTTGGGCGAGTTGATCCGCGTTGTAGGTCTGCGTCTGGTCGCCCCAAGTGATCTCCCACTTTGTGCCATCGGCCGCGTTGACCTTCAACAGAAATCGGTTGAGATCTTCGTTGAAGGGAACCAGCGTCATCCCCGATCGGATCGAGTTTTCGCTGTGCAGCGTGCCGGTCGCACAGAAGGGATACCGCGTGCTGGTGACCGTTGCGACGCCGTCGGCATACGAATCGATCGAGTGTCCGCCGTTGGCGGTCGCCGTGTTTTTGTCGGTATCGATTTCGATCGTTCCCAGGTCGCCGTCCAGTCCCAACGATCGCAATATCGTCCAGGCCATGATCACCTGACCGGCCCAGCCGGGATGGATCCCATCGCTGCCGGCAACGCGGTAGGGCTTCTCTTCGGTGGCGCCGTGTTGAGCCGGTGCGAAGACTTGAGCTTGCAGCATCGGCCAGAAGATATCGGCAAAGCGGACCTGTTCTCGCTCCGCCACGCCGATCGCGATGTCTCGCAAAGCGCACAGGTTCAAGTTGTGTTGTTCCAACGTTCCCGATCGGCTCTTAACCCAAGTCGCGATCTTGCCGGCACAGCCAGGCGACCCGACGACGACGCGGACGTCGTTCGCTTTAAATTTCTGCACGATCGCAGTGTAGTGATCCTCGTACCATTGCCCGTTGGTGACGTCGAACGGTCGGTAGCGGGAATCGTTCATGCCGTACGCCAACGTGGCGATCGTCGGCGAGAAGGTCAGGCAATCCTTTTCCATCCGCCGCAGAAAACCGTCGGTCTTCTCGCCGCTCCAACCGTACTGACGCGCCGTGATCTCCAGTTCCGGAACGCAGACCGTCAGGTAGGTCTCGATCAGCCGCGAGTACATCTTTTGTTCGGTGATCGAATCGCCACAGATCGCCAAACGATCCCCTTTCCGTAACAGAAGCTCACCCGGCTGTGGCGCCCGCCGTGGATTGAAACTCGCAAACGCAGGATCGTCCGGTTTCGTCTCGTACAGGTACGGGCCGAGTTTCGGCGGCGCGGCGGGAGAGGTCGCAGGTTGGCCCAACGCGGTGAAGGCGAACAGCGGGGAGAGGAGCGAACAGAGCGCGAGCGAACGAAACATGGAAACCATCTCGGAATGCGGAATCGAATCGGAAGGTGGTGCGGCAGCGGTCGCCTATTGGCGGACCAGTTTATGGAACGCTTCGAGCAGACGTTTGGTGATCGGCCCCGGTTTGCCATCGCCGATTGGGCGGTTGTCCAACTGGACCACCGGAACGACTTCCGCGGCGCTGCCGGTCAGGAAGCATTCGTCGGCGACAAACAGATCGTGCCGCGTGAGCGTCATCTCGCGGGTCGGAATCCCCAGGTCAGCGGCGATCTCCAGAACGGCGTTGCGAGTGATCCCTTCCAAGATTCCCGAATCGGTCGACGGCGTCTTGAGGACTCCCCGGTCGACGATGAAGACGTTGTCGCCGGTGCATTCGGCGACGTCTCCTTTGTGGTTCAGCATCAGCGCTTCGACGCATCCGGCCTGCAGACCTTCCATCTTGGCGATGATGTTATTCAGATAGTTCAGCGACTTGACACGCGGGCTGAGCGCCGCTGGATGGTTGCGGATCGTCGACGCGGTCACCAAGTGCAAACCGTTTTCGTAATATTCGCTCGGATACAGCGAGATCTTGTCGGCGATGATGATCACTTGCGGATTGGTGCAGCGGTTGGGATCCAGGCCCAGCGAACCGGCACCGCGGGTGACGATCAAACGGATGTAGCCGTCGATGATGTTGTTGGCAGCCAACGTCGCTTTGCAGTCTTCCGCCAGCTGCTCGCGTGTGATCGGCAGCTCCAGACAGATCGCTCGGGCGGAATCCCACAGCCGATCGAGGTGATCGTCCAGCTTAAAGATCTTGCCGGCGTAGCTCCGCATCCCCTCGAACACGCCGTCGCCGTACAGCAACCCGTGGTCGAAAACGCTGATCTTGGCGTCTTCTTTAGGTACCAATTGTCCGTTGAGTGAAATTTGCAGCGACATGAGCGACGTATCAAATGAAGTTGTTTAATTAAATAGAGTTGGCCGGCGTTGGATTCCGGCTGCTTGCCGATCGGTACCAGCGGCAGTCCGCATTTCAAATCGAGGTATCAGCCGGCACGCGACAGCGCCCGGTTCGCCAAGGAACCGTGGGTGCATTCGCGTGCCGACTGACTTGCCTGAACGTAAAAACGAGGCCGCCGCAGCCTTTGATCGGGGCAGCGGATTGTATTGCCAAACGCTTGCCAAGTATAGGTTCTTCGCCGCTGGAACACTACAACGGGAATTCGGCTTCGGCCCACAACGGCAAGTACCGGTAATAGGTTTCCAGGACCAGAGCACACATCGCGGTGCTGTACAGCCGCCCGCCGACGTTGCCAAAGCGGTCGGTGAAGTGCCAGCTGCCGACTTCATGCCCCCGCCGCGATTGCGTTTTCACCAGGTAATCGCGGAGCTTGGCGTTCCATTCGGGGAAGCCGTAATAGCGGGCATGGTGCAGCGTCATCGTGGCGTAATAGTTGAAATAGACGTTCGTTTTCGAGGGGCCCAATTCGTACAGATAATGACAGCCCTCCATGATCGCCGCGTCCCCGGGCGGTTTGCTCAGATACATCTGCAGCAGCAGACCGACAGCTGTCGGCGTCGCTTCGGCGACCGGTTCCAGGTAGCCAAACCGCGAGCCCTGTTGGCTGCCAAGACTGGTGACAAAATCCTCCGCTCGCGAATGGACGCTTGTCGGAAAGGGGAGCCCGCCAATCTGACAGCTTTTGAGCGCCATGATCTGCCATCCGGTGATCGTCATGTCGCCCGGCTGCCCGGGGTTGTATCGCCAGCCTCCCTTTTCGTGCTGAGCCATCACGATGAACGACTGCAGATCGCGAAGCATGCCGACCAGGTCTTCGTCTTTGGTCATCGCGTAGGCTTCGGCGACTGCCAGCGTTGCGATCCCGTGGCCGTACATGCTGCCGTGCATCAATTCGCGGCCAACCGCTGCGTCGCGCAACTGGCTTCTTAGGTAGTAGAGTCCCCGCGAGACGGTTTCGGCATGTTTGCCGCTGCGGTGCGTATACCCGGCTCCCAGAAATGGCAGCAGCGCCAGTCCGGTGGCTGCCGTTTTGGGAGTCGCTTGGCCGTCGGGATTCGATCGTGGATTGCGGCACTGGCCGTTGCAGGGAGCATGGGAGAGGTCGAAGTCCCAGGAGCCGTTGTTTTGTTGGTGAGCGACCAACCAATCCAACGCCGCTTCGACAGCCTGTTCGCTGGCGTCGCTGGCTCCATATTTTTCAGCCAGTTCCTGTCGTTTGCCGGCGACGCGCCCCTCGATCCCCGCATTGCCTCGCATCCGCAGCGCGGGCGTCGACGTCGGCTGTTGCAGTCCATCGATCATCTTCCGGATCGTATCCAGCGGCTTAGTTGGCGCGGTAGCCGTGAGCGCTTCGGGCTTCTCGAACTCGACCGCCTCGACCGCCGCTTCGATCGCGTGGTCGGGCATCGCTTCGGTTTGCCGGATTTCGACGATGGGGCGATCCATCGGCGGCGTCAGCTCGATCGGCATCGGCGCCTCGCGCTCAAACCGCGCTTGGATCGTAAACAAGTTGCTTGTGGTTCCGACGACGGTCCAGAGTGCCAGGAACAGCAGCACGCCGCCGTGCAGCAGGCCGCTGACCAACCAAGCGGGAACCCTCGCGTCGCGCAAAAAAGCTTGAGTCGCAGGCAGTGGTTGCTGGTTCTCTTGCTCATCGGCTAACGAATCGAGCTGTAGCAGTGCGCTGGGGGGCGGAGTGATCGCCGGAGGAGCGGTGGGAGTCGTTTGACGCGCAGCATCCAAACCCGCCGCGGGTGGCGGAGTCGGATCGGGATGCGGCGGAGTCGGGGGAGCGGTCATCGGATTTGGCGCGCGGGTCGAGACGCAGAACAGCACCTTGCATCATAGTCGCCCGTCGGCGAAGTCGGCAGTTTTGCGTCGAATCGAAGCGTCGGGGAGATCCCCAAACATGCGAAGCATAGCTCGCCCCCAGCGCGATGCGCGATCGCAAAACTCCAACCGCTACAACCGTCAAAACCGGAAGGTTTCACCCTCCCCCAAACGAAGTTTGACAGGGGAGGGTCGAACCAGCGCAGCGAAGTTCGGGGAGGGGAGGCGCGCGGCACCGGTGGTGTAAGCCACCAGCATTTAATATGGCGCCGTTCGGGCTCAGGAGACCAACACGCGGGCGGTCATGGTCAGGACGTTGCAGGCCGGAGGCCGACACATCCCCTGCCGGTGGTGTAAGCCACCGGATTTTTAATATGGCGCCGTTCGGGCTTAGGAGACCGACACGCGGGCGGTCATGGTCAGGGCGTTTCAGGCCGGAGGCCGACACATTCCCTGCCGGTGGTGTAAGCCACCGGGACTTTGCACTACTAAGAACCCCAAGGCCGGAGGCCGGCACAATTTGCTGTCGGCCATCGCGTGATGGAGCCCAGAGCCACCGCCGCTACCGCACCAGCGGTCGCACCGCGCCGTTGGCGATCTTTTCGGGGCCTTGGTGCAGCGTCAGGTGTCGGTAGTAGACTTCCAAACACAAACAGCCCATCGCCGTCGTGTAGACTTCGCCGCCGTAGCCGCCCCAGACGCTGGTCGTCGGCCAGCTGCCGTCGCTGCGTTGGGTTGCTAACAGCCGCCGCTTCATCGCTTCGTTCCACCGCGTCCAGGCCGGCGACTGTAACTGATGCAGCGCCAGCGAGGCGTAGTACCAGTAATAAAAATTGTCCTCGCCCATCCCCGGCAGCTCTTGCAAAATGTACGCCTCCGCTTCGGCGATCTCCGCCGGCGGAACGTAATGCCCCAACAACAACCGCGACGCCAATGCTTCTGCGGTCATCGTTCGCGATGGCGGACGCTTGGGGCGATACGACGCCAGCCCGCCGCGGCCGGCGCGGACTGTCGACAGGAAGGTTCGCAACCGGTGGTCGATCTGCGGATCGAGGTTCATCCCTCCCTGCTTGCCACTCTCCATCGCCATCGCTTGCCAACCGAATTGGCTGGTGTCGCCGGTGTCGCCCGGTTGATAACGCCAGCCGCCGGTCGACGGATGTTGGATCCGAGCGGAATAGCTGAGCGCGTCGGCTGTCGCTTGAGCCAGCCGCGGATCGCGGGTCAACGCAAACGCTTCGCCCAATGAAAGGGTGGCGATGCTGTGGCAATACATCCGCGCGTACGTGCCGGCTGGTCCCCCCATCGATCCGTCGTTCGCTTGCCGGTTCAACAACGCTTGCAGGCCACGGGCGACGTTGTCGTTGTACGGTCCTTCGAGATGCGTGTGTCCGCTTCCCATCAGCGACAGCAGCGCCAACCCGGTCAGCCCCGTCTCGGCTCGCTTCCCCGCACCGTTGCGATTCTCACCTAGGGGCATCCGTTCCTGCCCCGCTCCGGTCGTCGTCGGATCCCAGATTCCGTCGGGGCGTTGACGCGAAGCGATGAACCGCAGTCCAGCCGCCACGGCAGCTTCGGTGCGGTCGTCGCCGCCGGTTGCGATCAATGCACTCCGACGCGCCGGGCCGCGACGGTTGGCGAAGTCGTCGGGACGTGGTGATGCGACCGGCGTCGCGACTGTCTGAGTTGGTACGGGGACGCCCGACGCGGCGCTGGCGGGTTGAGCGGCCAGCGGTTCGGTTGGCTGCGGCGTCGCAGCTGCTGGTTTCGGCATCGGTGGCTCGGGCGTCGGCATCGGCTCCGGTGCATCCGCCTGTGAAAGCGTCGCATCAGCCAACAGCAGATCGGTCATCATTTGATCGATCTGCGCGTGCGTCTCGTTCAACTCGATCGGCTCCGCGGCAAACTCGGGCGGATCGGTCGACGTCTGCATCGGCAGCTCCGACGGCGCCGGAGCCGTGACGACAGCCGGCTGCGGATCGGGGGCGGGCGTCGGCAGCTCCAGCGGCGGGACGAAGGTCTCGGGTGTTTCGTCGAGCGAAGCCGATTGGTCGGGATCGAAGGTCTCGACGTCAGCGATCGTGACCATCACCGGAGCGTTGCCGTCGATTGCGCCCGGGGCGTCTCCGGTCCCTTTGCCCGGTTGGTCCTTGGTCGGTACAAACCAGAACAGCGAGCTGTGGATCAGGACCGATAGAACCGCACACGCGATCGCGGCCTTGGGACGTCGGCGGCCCGATTGCCGTCGCCACAGAACCCACGTAGCAACAACCAGTACCATCGCCATCACGGCGAGGAACGCCAACCAGGGCGTTTGCGCGAGCGTTGAATCGGTGATTGACTTCATGCGATGCACGACGAGAGCTGATGCTATCGCTGCATTCGAACAGCGATTCCCATATCGGTGATTCCGGCCTGGCGAACGACTTGCAGGACTTCGGCAATCGCTTGGAAATTGCCTTGCCCATCGCCTCTCACTACTACACTCGTATCGGCATATTGAGCGGCCGCACTCGTTAGGGTTTGCTGCAATTGATTGATAGCAACTGGATTCTTGTCCAGCAACAACGACCCATCGGCGAGGACATCGACAACCCGTTGGTCGGGCCCCCGAGTGATCGATTGCAGATTCCCCACTCCCGGCACGTTAACCTTGATGCTCCCCTCCTGGTCGGTGAACTTCGCCCCGACCATAAAGAAGATCACCAACAGGAAGACGACATCGATCATCGGCGTCAGATTGATCGTCGCCTCTTCGCCACTGCGTCGTTGATATGCCATTATGCAGCCTTTCGTCGCCGCGCCTTCGGCGCCGCTCCGCCGCTTTCGGCCGAGACCGCGTCGATGACTCCCAGTGACAAGCGTTCGATCTCAGCCAGATAGCCGTCGGCTCGCGAGCTGAAATACATGTAGGCCAGGTAGGCGGGGATCGCCACGGACAGCCCGCCGGCGGTCGTCACAAGTGCTTGGCTGATCCCGACGGCTAGCAATTCCGGATGCCCTGCCCCGGCTTCGGACGCCATCGTTTCAAACGCGTCGATCATGCCGAGCACGGTTCCCAGCAGTCCAATCAAAGGAGCGACATTACTGACGGCGTGGAAGACACGCAGATAGCGTCGCAATCCGTCGGCGGTCCGTTCCAACGCGTCGAAGACAGCCGCTTCGATCTCGACCATCGGACGGCCGGTTCGCTTGACCGCCGCGATAAAGACGTCGGCGACGGCGCAGTCGAATTCGTTGCAGACCTCGTTCGCCTCTTCGATGTCCAATTGCCCATCGTCCAGCTTTTCGCGGAACCGGCGGACAAAGGGGCGTGGGATCACGCGGCCGCGGCGCAGCGAGATCAAACGCTCGCAAATCAATCCGATCACGATCAAGCTGCAGATGCCCAGCGGTATCATCAGCAACCCGCCGGCGCTGATCTGAGACTTTAAGCTCGACGCCCATCCCGGCACCCAAGACGACGATTCTTCGCCAGTTTCCTCGGCCGGAGCTTCAGCGGTCGGCTGCGGTTGAGCGGCCGGCGGGATCGATGGGATCGCTGTCGGTTGCGGCGCGAAGCCGCCCTGTTGGCCAAAGCCCTGTTGTTGGAAAGATTGACCCGGTTGGCGGAACTGTTGCGCCGCAGCAATTCCGGGAACGCTAATCGCAAACGCTAGCATCATCGCCAGCGTGGCGATCGAGCGCGCAGCGGTCGGCCTGGCTGCGGCGGTCGTTGCGCAGCGGGGAGCTTGGTTCGGTGCGGCGTGGCTTGCTAGCATCGGTTTAGCGAGTCGTTTCGTTTCCGATCCAGCCGAGGCGGCGGCTGGCCAGACGAGCGTATGGTGATTTGGCATGTTTGTTCAGCAGACTTGTGTAGCAAACGGCGGCGTCGCGAAAGTTACCCATCTTTTCAAACGCCTTGCCGGCTTGCAGCAACGCCGCGGCTCCCCATCCCGATTCGGGGAACAACGTCTCGCAACGGCGGTAGGCGTCGATAGCGGCACGGTAATCTCGCTGCATGAAATAGGTTTCGCCGATCAACCACTGGGCTCGGCCACGCAAGCGTTGATCCGCTGCGGGGGACAGCACCACGGTGTCGAGTAGTTTTCGCGAGCTATCAAAGTCGGCGCGGCGAATGGCCAACTGAGCTGCCACGATCTGGACGTATTGCCGATCGCGAGACGATTCGGCTGCGGCCGTCGCCGCGGCAATCGCCTGTGTAGCTTCATCGACCGAACCGACCTGCACCGCCAGTTCGGATCGCCGCAACAACACTACAAATGTCGGCTCGGAACCGGCCGCCAATCGCGTGAATAAATCATAAGCTGCCTTAGAACTTCCCAAACGCTGCAAACTCTCGGCGATCACAGCTCCCTGGTGTTGGTTGCTAACCAACACCTCGGCTGGCATTTTGGCTGTCGCTTCGGTGATCACCGACCAATGCTGGTGTTCAAACAACCAATCGATGATCGCTCCGGTGACGATGTGCTGCTGCGGATCGATCATCCGTTGCAGACCCGCGTCGGCAAATCGCAGCACGATCTCGTTCCCCGCCGTCTCGCTCAAGCGGTCCAACGTCTGAGCGACCAACTGCGGATCGCCCGCGTTAAAGACGACCGACGCGACCGCTTCGAACTTTGCGTCGTCCCCCGATTTTGCCGCGTCGGCGATCGCCAAGTGCAATACGCTGCGAGCGGCGGGAGTGTCGGTGTGTTGTTGAGCCAAGTGAGCTCGTGTTTCTTGCAGCAGTTCCTCGTCGCCAGCTTTCTGAGCGATCTGGATCAGCAGCGTCAGGCCGTCGACGGTCTCGCTAGCATCGGCGTATTGGGCGTACAAGCGTTGCAGCAACTCGATAGCTACCGGCGTCTGGTCGGCGTCGATCTGCTTCCGTGCTGCAGCTAGCAAAGCTCGCGCGGCGCCGGGCGACTTGGGATAGTTGTCGACGTATTCCAACAACGCATCGGCTGCTTCGGTCGGCGTCGTCGCCAATGCGGCTTGAGCCCAGGCGTAGCCGAGAGCGGCTTCCTGTTTGCCGCGGTCGTCTTGATCGTTTTCCATCTGCCAGCCGAAGGCTTCGCGAGCCGTCTTGGCTTCGCCCTGCTTCAGCGCGTCGGCGGCGACCTTCTTTGCTAGCGAGACGGTGACGTTGGGATCGAGTTCACCCGAGTCGGCTCCTTTCTGCAGATGCAACCAGGCTTCGCTGCATCGCTCGTCTTCGCACAGGGCGGAGATCAGCATCGGATAGGCGGCCGCTCGTTCGCTGGGCGATGTGGAGACCTGGATCGCCTGGTGCGCGTGTTCGGCGGCGGCGGAATAGCGGCCGGCGTGCAGCTGGCACTTGGCGCAACTCAAGCGAATGGGAGCTTCACGCACGCGGTTGCTTCGCCGTTTGAGTGCAGCTTCGAAGACGTCCGCTGCTTCGGCATTGCGTCCCATCGCCGAGAGAGCTTGGCCGTTTCCGCACATCGCTTGGACCGCAGCGGGATGCTCGGGATTCTTCTTGACGAATTCAGCCAGCGTCGCCGCCGCCTTTTCGAACGAACCGGCAGCCAATTCGGCCAGACCGGCCCGAAACGAATCCTCCGCCGTCGCGGAGACGCCCAAGGTGATTAGAAACGCCGTGAAAATCGTGCGAAGATTCAGGAAAAACGCTTGTTTGCGCATCTCTCCCCCAGAGAAAGGGTGGTTGTGGAGCCGAGAGATTGTGATCCGTCACAAAGGTAAACCGGGGGGAGTGTACGCAACAAAAAGGAAGCACGACAACCCCATCAGCCGCTGGCGCGATAGCGGCTTGTCGGTTTAGTCACAACGAGCTTCCATGTATTAGCCGATTGGGCGTTAGCCCCGGTTTAGTGGCCTGTCAGGTATACGTAAGTCATGGTGAGTTATCTCGAGCGAACGCTCGCCAGGCCAGCGAGAAGTCTTTCGTTCGTCGCAGACCGCTTCACATCGCATTCAACCGAGTCAGGGCCGCAGGCACGACCATTTGCATAGCCCAGGCCATCGGCCTGGGGTCTAGCGGCGATGATTGACATGGTTGGGCTGTAGGCCCGGTCGATTGTCACCACCTCCCCCGGGGCGTTGCCCCTTCACCCGTTGTGAAATGAAACCGGGCGACGTCGGCTGGTACCCAGCCCTGCAGGCTGGGCTATGCAAATTGCTGGACCTTCGGCCCGCGACAGGCGTGTGAGGTATGTGCCTGTCCCTTTCGCCGATTGCTTTCGCCGTTGTCTGCGACTTGCGTATAACTGACAGTGGGCGTTAGCCTCGGCTTGCTGGCAGCGGAACCGGGGCTAACGCCCAATCGGCTGACTAAACCGGCGAGCCGCTAGCGTCCGGTTCGTTCGCCAACGACCACACCACACAACCGCGGGCAAGCGTCTTGTGGCTGATTTGCTTCCAGACTCCCTCGCTTCCAGACTCCCTCGCTCCCAGCTCCTCCACTAAACTAGCGAAACGAAACGCACCATCGCAGCTCCTGAAACGAATACGGAATCGAACACATGTCGTGGTTTCAACAATTGACAGGGATCGACGAATCGTCGCCGCAGCAGGTGCGAGCGCAGTTGAGTGTCGATGGCGAGGATCTCGTCTGTCCCGATGGCACTCGCATCGCCTGCGGGCGGTTGGAAACGCCGACGCTAGTTGAACTGCGTGCGCGAGCCGCGGCGACGGACTCGCCCCGCGGACGTTTATCGCTTCGAGAGATCGTCGCCGATGTCCGCCGCTTGCATGCGGATCCGGGCAACGCCAACTCGCTCTTCCAAGTCGCGTCGCAATTTAATCTGTTGGAGATGGCTTCTCCCACGGTGACTCCCGAACGAGGTGTGGGGATCTACGAACACGACCACACACAAGGTCCCGCCTGCGCCGTCGCGTGTGGAGCGGGCACGATCTATCGCAACTACTTTGCAGCGGTGGGAGATTGCGTCGGCCAATCGCGCGACCACCAGATCGATTGCAGCGCCGACCTCGGCCGGCTGCTGGGCAATCGCGAGCAGCAACTTTGGCGAATGCAAAACGGTTACCTCTTTCCGACCGATTCGGGGCTGCGTCAGATCAGCCGGACGTTGGAATCAGCCGCTGCCGGCGAACTCGACAGCTATCGCGACGCGTTGCGTATCGGGCTGCAATGGAACACGGCGGTGACGCTTGCGGGATCCAGCCACCGCGTCTCGCAAGCCTATTGTTCGGCGCTGCCGGTCGCTTACGGAAGCCAACCCGCGGCGGATTGGACAGCGTTTGCGAAACTGGTTCTAGAAGCTGCCTACGAAGCGACGTTGGCCGCAGCGGTCGTCAACCTCGCCGAAACCGGTTCGAACAAGCTCTACCTGACGCTGTTGGGAGGCGGAGTGTTCGGGAACCGGAACGAGTGGATCATTGCAGCCATCGAGCGCGCGGTCGCCAGCTACCGCGAAACCCCGTTGGATATCGCGATCGTCTCCTACGGCGCATCCCATCCCGCCGTAGCCGCCCTCGTCCAACAGTTTTCCAAATCGTAGTGGACGAGGCCACGAGTCCCCCCTCAAAACGATTCGTAGTGGACGAGGCAACGAGTCCCCTCAACAACAATGCCGCATCGCTATTCGTAGTCGACGAGGCCACGAGTCCCCTCAACACAAAACGATTCGTAGTGGACGAGGTCACGAGTCCTCCCTCACCAAAACAAAGGAACCATCGGTCAACCAGTCGCACCGTTGATCTATCCGGTAGGGACCCAAACGCGTGCCGCAGCGGGAAATGATTGCTGCCGCGATCGCGTCAACGGTTTCAAGTTCCCTGCGCCGGATCGATGACGCAGATGAACTCGCCGATGACTCGTAGATCCTCGGCATCTTCTGGCGTTATGTCGATTGGTTTGTAGTCGGGATTGAGTGGTTGCAGCTGGATCGTTGTGTGTTGCCAACCATCCTCGTCGACGCGCTTTGTCGAGTGGTAGCGTTTCACGGTGTATCGACCACCCTCCTCGGGATCGAGATGCGTGTTGACTTGCACCAGCAGGAGTTTACCTTCGCGCGTGCCGGGAGTGATCGGGCGGAACAAGCACCAAGCGTCGTTGGGAATGACAGGCTCCATCGAGTGGCCGATCACATGAGCGGCAAACATTCCCTTTTCCAGCCGCCGATCGTCGACGGCGATCCAACCGATCTCTGCCGGGACACCCTCGGGGCCCCATTGCCCCGCAGCGACGGAAAGATCGTAGACCGGCGCGTGCGTGGTGAATTTTTTGGGATCGGAAATCTCCGGCAAGATTTGCGGAATCTCCGAAGACTCCGTCGTGGCCGGTTCACTCGCATCTGTTGCTTCGACGTCGCATGGTGCTACCGACCATCTTCCGTTCTGACTTTTGAACAGCACGCGGAAGTTGGTCCCTGGCAATCCGGCGTCGGGACCAAACCATGATTTCAATAACTCTCCCAATTGGTTCTTCGTCTCGCCTGCCGGTGCTGCAACGTTGCATGCGATCTTGACCATCTTAAATTCCCACATCGCTCCGTCGGGCAGCTGCATTGGCGTCGGGCCAACAGGGCGGCCGGGGACCTTCGATTTGTCGGGCAGAAACAGGATGGGCCGTCCGCTGGCGTGCGAGACCTTGGCTTCGAATACGATGTGTTCTGGAGATTCGGTTGCAGTCAGACGTCGGCTCCGCGTATAGGCTGCAAGCCGCCAATCGACAAGTTCTTCCGTCATCGATTCGAGAGCAGCTCGCACGTGGACGGGACAGTCGATCGTCGTTTCAAATCGGTCGCCGGAGCGTTTGAACCAGACAGCGTTGTTTTGTGGTGCGAGCCAACGCGAGATCGGCCATTTGATCCACCACTTGGCCCACTCTTGATCGGTCGCCTTATCGTGATCGATCGCATGCTGCGTTCCCTCAAGATCGCGGCGGAGTACGTCGTGCCGCTGCATATACGAACGGCACTGTTTTGCAAAATCGAAGAGGTCGACACCCGCAAACAATTGACCGCTGTCCAGAAGGACTCTCAGCACAACCATCTTGTACGACTTGTTAAGGTTGGTCGTTTCGAGCGTCTTCAGCCAGTCGGTAAACCGCGATACGACTTCGGCTTCGTCGGGATCGAGGTCCTCTTCCGCATGAACAAATTCGAACCAGCTTCCCTCGGCGGCGCTGATCGCACGCGGCAGATAACCACGGCTGAACACCTCCATCGCCGTGGGGCGGCGTCCGAGTTCATCGCGAAGCCCCCGGTAGCCTTCGATCGCCGCGGTCCTTCCCTGAGGAAGAAACTCTTTGAGCATGTCCTTGGCATCGAGCTCAACATCCAACAGGCAACCTTCGGGCAGCTGGAGCGGTTTGCCGGCCAGCCAATCTCTGAGCGATTGCCATTGGTCACATCCCGATTGGAGCGACAATAGGTGGACGATGCGTTGAGCGAAGATGCGATGGTTGCCGACAAAATCGAGGACCAGCAGACGCGACTTCCCCTCGGCCGCGCGGAGCCCACGGCCCAGTTGTTGCAAGAAAATGATTTTTGATTCGGTGGGACGGAGCATCACGACGCGGTCGACCGCGGGAATGTCGAGTCCCTCGTTGAACATGTCGACAACACACAACGCTTGCAGCTTTCCATCACGCAGCTGGTCGAGCGATTCGCCGTAGGCATCGCTCCCGTCGCCAGAAAAGACAGCCGCCGCCGATACTCCTTTTGTTCTCAGCCAATCACGTGCAAACAACGCGTGCCGTCGCGAGCAACAGAAGACCAGGGTCCGTTTGGCCGGATGGTTTTCCATCGCCAGCCAAAGTTTCTGCATCCGTTCGCTTTGCTCGACCTGCACCTCCAACTCTGCGACGTCGAAACGTCCGTTCCGCCACGGAATCTGACGAAAGTCGACGGTGTCTTTGATGCCGACGTAGTGGAACGGCACGAGTGCGTCTTCGGAAATCCCGTCGCCAATCGTCGCGTGATACGCCAAGTTGTCGTCGAAGATCGTCGCGACATCGACCCCGTCGGTTCGTTCCGGAGTGGCGGTCAAACCGAGCGCAAAATCGCAACGGATTTGGGCGAGAACTCGGCGATAGCTTGGGGCGTGCGCGTGGTGTACTTCGTCCATGATCAGGTAATCGAAATGCTCATCGGCCAGCCGCTGCAGTCCTTCGGGACGCGACAGTTTCTGCACCGATGCGACAACCAGCTCTCCTGCAAGTTCGCTGCGGTCGCCGATGTACCAAGCCGTCGATCCCTCCGCGAAACGGTGGTCTAACATTCGCGATACAACTGCTTCCGCTTGGGCCAATATGTGGGCCCGGTGGGCGACGATCAAAACTCGCGGCCGCCGCTTGATCGTCATTCCATATTGGCAGGCATCCAACGCGGCCAACCACGTCTTTCCCATTCCTGTCGCCACGGCGACGAGCGCTCGACGATGCCCGGCGGCGCGGATTTGGGCAAGCGACTTGAGCGCTTCCAGCTGCCATGGACGAGGGTTGGGAATTTCCTGTGCTTCGGGTTGGTTCGGGACAACGTGAGTTTGGTGGTACGTTTTTGCTGCCGCTGTATATTCGGTGACCGAGGCCGGCGTTAGCGGCGACGCGACATCCCACAGCGAATCGAATGCTTCCGAAAATTGGGTGTGCGACGTCGCCGGTTCCTTGGTGCTCGACAACAGATTCCATTCGACACCAGTCAACAAGGCGGGCTTCGACAAGTTGCTGCTGCCAACGGAAATGAAGTCGCTCGCTCCTTCAACGATCCGCCAGGCCTTGGGATGAAACGATGCGGGCCTAGAGGAGAGCTTTGCCGTTTCGATCAGCTTGGCTTGCAGTTGGCCAGCTGGCACGCTTTCGGTCGCCAGGTCGCACCATCCGAGCAGGGTGCGGAGTGCTCGCGGATCGGAGATGTAGAGATAATCGCTGACCAAGATCCGTACGACGGCTTGGTTTGCAATCGCCTCGAAAAGCCGTTCTTCAATGACTTCTAAACCAGACGACTGCACAAACGAGACGAGTACATCGACCGATTTGGCTGCAACGATTCGCCACGCTAGTTGGTCCCAGAGTGGCGATTCGGGATAGCCAATGCTCAACGTGGGCCCCGAGTTCTCCTGGTCGTGGGCTTGAGAATCAGCTGGCGGTGCCAGGTAGTTCGCTTTGTCGGGAATGACGTGTCGGACACCGCCACGGGGATCTTCGACGTCGCCCAGGTATCTTGGGATGACATGGATGTGAACGTGATCGACAGTCTGTCCCGATGCGGCTCCCGAATTAAAACCTACGTTGTATCCATCGGGACGCGGGCGAAGCGTTTCGTCGAGCTTTTCTTTCACGACGTTGACGAGTTCCATCAGCGCGACTTGTTCTGCCGGTGTTGCATCAAACCACGTCGGCACCAGTCGACGTGTAACAACCAACGCATGCCCCGTCGCAACGGGATATCCATCGAAGATCGCAAACGCCAATGCATTGGCGGCGATCCAATCGGCTTGTGCGACTTGAAGGAACGGAGAGGTCATCGTTGAATCAAAGCGGCATCCAAGAAGTGGAAGCCGAATGTGCAGGAAGGGGGCGAGCGAGAGAGAAGTGCGAGCGTGCTGAGCAGAGTAGGATCCTAACTATCGGACCCTACTCTTGTGTCATGCGATCCGCTACAGAACGTAGGCTCTGGAGACTCTGCGGTCAAGCTAGCCGACTGACAGTCGGCCATTGTGTCGACCTCCGGCCTGGGGCGGTTGGCATGTTAGTGACCGGTGGCTAATGCCACCGGCAGGTCGTGTGCCGGCCTCTGGCCTCCGCGCGGTTGGTTGTTGGTGGGGGCGGTCTTGCTTGTCGAGATGACGCGTGCTGGAATTTGGACTTGGGAATGGTTTGGCTGTGGGATGCCAGTGGCTTATGATACCGGCAGTGGGGGTGGCGGCCTTTGGGCTTGCGGGGCGAGTATCTGTTGGTCGGTGGCTTTAGGCCGGAGGCCGGTAAAGGACCTGCCGGTGGTGTAAACCACCGGAACGAATCCTCGTGCGGAAAACACAAGGCCGAAGGCCGGCACAGGTTTTTGTGTCGGCCTCCGGCCTTTAAGAAGGCAGGTTGTTTTGCGGTGACCGGTGGCTTATCCCACCGGCAGGTCGTGTGTCGGCCTTCGGCCTTTTTTACGGCGCGTTGGGAGGCGGTTCTGCCTATAGAAATGAGGCGTGCCGGGCGTCGGCCTCAGCGCTGTGGGGCGATGAGGCGGAGGGGCAGCATTGGAGCCGCGGGGGCTGTTTAGAAGCAGGTGTCGACGAGGCCGCCGTCGCAGCGGAGGGCGGCGCCGGTGGTCGCTGAGGCGCGTTGGCTGACGACGTAGCTGACAAGCGATGCCACTTCTTCGACGCTCGCAAAGCGTTGGATCAACGATCCGCCGCGGGAGTCGCGAAAGAAGTCACGCTTGACCTGTTCGATGTCCTGCTCGCCCGCCAAGCTCTCGACAAACTGTTCCACCCCTTCGCTCCACGTCGGCCCGGGGAGGACGCAGTTGACGGTCACGCCGGTGTCTTTGAGCGTCTTGGCCAAGCCGCGGGAGATCGACAGTTGAGCGGTTTTGGTCATTCCGTAGTGAACCATTTCGGTCGGGATGTTGATCGCCGATTCGCTGGAAATGAAAACGATCCGGCCCCAGCCCCGCTGCTGCATCGATCCCATCACCGCGCGGCTCATCCGCACGCCACTCATCACGTTGACTTCGTAGAACCGCTGCCAATCCTCGTCGCTGATCTCCGCAAACGGCTTCGGTTCAAAGATCCCCGCGTTGTTGATCAGGATGTCGATCGGCGCGATCGCTTCAGCTGCGGCGACCAGTGCCGCGCACCCGTCAGCTGTCGAGACGTCCGCCGCGACGCCATGCAGCGAATCGCCGCCGCCGAGCTCCTTGGTCGCCCGGGCGAGCGAAGTTTGGCTGCGGCCGTTGATCACCACCGTCGCCCCCTCGTCCAACAGCGACTTGGCGATCGCTTGGCCAATCCCCGAGGTCGATCCGGTGATCACGGCGAGCTTGTTCTTGAGTCCCAAATCCATCGCGGAGGTTCCTGTGCAAGAAGGTGAATCAATTCTGGCCTGCGTCGATCCGCCGTCGCAGCCAATGTTTCCACATTCAATAGATCGGATTCCCCCGCCGCCGTCGAGTGTATGCCCGTGGGCCCGCAGCACTGCATCGCGCCTATCAGCCGCTGGTCCTTAGCCCACGGTTTGGTTGCGTCGACGCGGGACGATGGAACCGGACGCTAACGCGTGACGGCTGATCGGGCGGTTGATAACGCGTGTGCTGCCAATCAGTCGGCTAGCGGTTGGACTTCGGCTTGGCGGATCGCGACGGTACTGCCCGGGTCGTGCTGTTGGAAGGCGAAGTGGCCGGGGCCGTAGGTCTTTTCAAAGTCGAGGTATTCGTACAGCTCGTTCCCGTCGACGGTGATCTTGATGCGAGTCATCTCGCGGCCGCGCCAGACGTCGTCGCGAACTTCGATCTCATAGGTGAACCAGGTTCCCGGTTTAACCAATTGTGGATAGACGTGGCAGAAACCGTAGAGCGATCCGGTGCGGATCGGGTCGGTGTGGGTGCTGTCGATTTGAGCTTCGTAGCCGTCGGAGAATCCGGGCCGCCGCGTGGTGCGGAAGTAGAGGCCCGAGTTGCCGCCGTCGTTGATCTTCACCTCGGCGCGATAGCGGAAGTTTTTGTAGGGGCCGGTTGTGTTGACCAGCATCGAAGGCGTTCCCGATCCCCAAATCGCTCCCTCTTTGACTTCCCATTTGCTGCCGTCCGAACCGACCTTCTCCCAGCCCTCCATCGACTTGCCATCGAACAGCGAGATCCAAGCCGCTTCGTCGCCGCTCGATTTGTTCTCTTCGGCGGTCACAGCGACGGTGCTGCAGAGCGCGGCAAAAATCGAAAAAGCGGCAACGGCGGTGTTTCGTGTGAGGCGGTTCATTTGCATCGTGTAGTCTCTCGATATGGAGGTTGAGTTGGTGTCTTTCATTAGGGGGATGAAGAGCCTAATCGGATCGACGATCGACTGCAAATTTTCGGCTGACAAATTTTGCATGGGAGCGATTGGCGATTGAGATGGTAGGGGCGCGTCTTTGCGGCAGCGGTGGTTTGGAAGACCGGAATGATGCACCGCTTCACCCTCCCCAAAACGCAGTTTGTAGGGGAGGGTCGAACCAGCGCAGCGAGGTTCGGGGAGGTGTGTCGCGCGGCAATTCGACGTCGTTCGATCCCATGGGATGGCCCTCCCCGAAAAACTAGCTAAACGCCCGTTTTTCGACCCTCCCAGCTCCGCCGGGCGGGTGAAGTCGTTGGTTGCCGCCGAGGATTCTTGGGACTTGCGTCCCAGGCTGTTGCATGGCGTGGCTACGCCACTGCAACGCACCTCAGTCGCGAAGCGACGAGATGTGTTAGCCTGGTGACGCAAGTCCCAGGTCTAAGAATGAGCGAGCCACCACGAGTCGCGAAGCGACGACATGGGGGCGGTCCTCTTTGCATCACCGGTGGTTTACACCACCGGCATTAGGTGTGCCGCCCTCCGGGCTCAGGAGGTATTTAGTCGGGTAGAAGTACCGGTGGTTTACACCACCGGCATTGGGTTTGCCGCCCGCCGGGCTCCGGATTTAGTGGGCGAGTTTCTTCATCGGTCATTGATCGGTTGTCCTCAGGCCGGAGGCCGACACATTCCCTGCCGGTGGTGTAAACCACCGGATCGAAGCACCAGCAAAAAACACCAGGCCGGAGGCCGGCAGATGTTTGTGTCGGCCTCCGGCCTTTGATGCCGCGGGGCTCTGCGGCACCGGTGGTTTACACCACCGGCATTAGGTGTGCCGCCCTCCGGGCTCCGGAGATAGTAGGCGCGAGATAATGCATTGGGAGTCCTCAGGCCGGAGGCCGACACATTCCCTGCCGGTGGTGTAAACCACCGGAATGATGCCCTAGCAAAGAACACCAGGCCGGAGGCCGGCAGATGTTTGTGTCGGCCTCCGGCCTTTGTGCAGCGCGGCTCAGCGGCACCGGTGGTTTACACCACCGGCATTGGATGTGGCGCCCTCCGGGCTCGGGAGATCTTTGGTCGGGTAGAAGTACCGGTGGTTTACACCACCGGCATTAGGTGTGCCGCCCTCCGGGCTCCGGAGATAGTAGGCGCGAGATAATGCATTGGGAGTCCTCAGGCCGGAGGCCGACACATTCCCTGCCGGTGGTGTAAACCACCGGAATGATGCACTAGCAAAAAGCAGGAGGCTGGAGGCCGGCAGATGTTTGTGTCGGCCTCCGGCCTTTGATGTCGCGCTGCGCTGCGGTACCGGTGGTTTACACCACCGGCATTGGGTGTGCCGCCCTCCGGGCTCCGGAAATTTTAGGCGCGAGGTAATGCATTGGGAGTTTTCAGGCCGGAGGCCGACACATTCTCTGCCGGTGGTGTAAACCACCGGAATGAAGCACCAGAAGAAACACCAGGCCGGAGGCCGGCAGATGTTTGTGTCGGCCTCCGGCCTTTGATGTCGCGCTGCGCTGCGGCACCGGTGGTTTACACCACCGGCATTAGGTATGCCGCCCTCCGGGCTCAGGAGATCGCTGGCCGGGTTGAAGCACTCCGGTGGTTTACAGCACCGGTGTTAGATGTGGCGCCCTCCGGGCTCAGGGGTCGGAGAGCTCACATTTTGATGGGCCGAGGATTCTGGCGACTCTCTCTCCCTCTTTTAAATCTTTTCGGCGGCGGGGAAGTCGAGTTCGGTGCCGTTGACGTGGTTGAACAGGTTCGAGAACGTGGCTAAGCCGATGTAGCCGACGGCTTCGGCGATTTGCCCATCGCTGTAGCCGGCTGATTTGACAGCCTGCAGTTCCTCGTCGCTGACAAATCCCTTGCTGGCGATCACGCGGCGGACGAAGGTTAGTAGCGATTCGTGCTTAGGGTCGCTCGATTGGAACTGGCGGGCGGCGCGGATCGCGTCGTCAGCTAGACCAACCCGCTTGGCCAACATCGCATGCGCCGAGACGCAGTAGTGGCAACCGTTCTGCTCGCTGACCGCCAAGTAGATGATCTCGCGATCCTCCGGCGAGAGATCGCCTTCGGCCAGCGCGGCGGACATCGACAGATAGGCTTTCAAAGCGGCGGGACTGTTTCCCATACCTTGGAAAATGTTGACGACCTTTCCCATCTGGGATGTCAAATCGTCATAGATTTCCTTCAGCGGTGGCTGAGCTTCGTTGGGGCCGATGGTTTTTAGACGTGGCATAGTCGATCTTTCCTTTGCTTGAAAAACAGGGGTGAACGAACTGGGGGAGGGCTGCCGGTCGATTTGCGGTTTGTCTTGCGGCAAACCGGGGTGAGCGCAATCGCGAGCCGTCAGCTGGAGAACCGGAGGCCATCGCGCGGTGGATGGCATCGTTGGTGGGAAACCAGGATCGGAGCTAAATCGCCTTTGAGGAAAACTGCAGCGTCGCCCTTGTGTTCAAGAGATAGACGCGTAACCACCGTCATTCTTACAGGGAAAATTTTCCCGCCAAAACGCGGGCTGCGGCGGGGGAAGCTCTCGGCCGCAGCTAACCTGTTGTCTCTACTGCTTTTAACGCTTTGAAGCGAGATCCTTGCGGATGAACTTTAGCATCAGTGGGTACGCGGGATCGTCCATCCCGCCGTGGTCGTAGCCGTCGAGTTCGAGCAGTTCGGTGTTCGGATGCCCGACGACCTGCATCATCCGCCACAGGTAAGCGTTCTCTTCGTAGCGGCCGAGCATTTCCAATTCGCGATCGCCGGTGATCAGCAACAGCGGCGGAGCGTCTTTGCGAACGTGATACAGCGGGGCGAGGTCGTCGACGACCGGTTGCTTGCCGCCGATTCCACGCTCCTTGCGGATCGTGAAGTGCGTGATCGTATGGCCGCTGAACGGAATCAAGCCAGCGATCTCGTTGGCGTCGATGTCGTGGGCTGCTAGCCAGCGGCGATCGAGGCCGACCATACTGGTCAGATAACCGCCAGCCGAATGCCCGCTGACATAGATCCGATCGCGCGACCCGCCGTAATCGGCGATGTGGTTAAACGTCCAAGCGACCGCTGCGGCGGCGTCTTCGATGTAAGCTGGCGACTTCACCGCCGGCCCCAAGCGATAGTTGACAGCGACAACGGCGATCCCTCGATTCTTCAGGCCTTGCGGAATCGATTTGTTCCCCGCGGTCAGCCCGCCGCCGTGGAACCAGACGACGGTGGCAAAGTCTTTGCGATCGACAGGGTAATAAACGTCCAACCGGCAACGCTGCATGCTCTCGGGCAGATCGTCGCCGCTGCGATAGGGAACGTCTGCGTCGATCTTGTACTCTTGGCTTTGCTTCTCTTTTTGCTGAGCCGAGGCGAGGCTGGGGAATGCGGCGAGCGGCAAGAGGAACAGGATCGCTAGACGTATTGCGGGAGCGAGAGTGCGCTTCATGGTGGTGTGAGTTCTTGGAGTTGTGGTGGCGGGAAGCGTCGCAGGAGGCGGCGCTGTGAACGTGGGGTTAATCCTTGCGAACGGCGGCGTTCTGTTTTTCGCGATGCTCTTGTTGCTTCTCGATGAAGAAATCGAGTTGCCGACGGATCGGCGGCGAGTGAGGTTCCAAGGCGACAGCTTCGCGCTGCGTGCGGACGGCGGCATCGTAGTCGCCCAGAGCGTAATAACAATGCGACAGCGTATCGGTCAGCGACGCTCGCTTGGGCATCAATTCCAACGAACGGCGACTGTAGGCCAACGCCCGTTTGAGGTCGCCGTTCGTGTTCGCCGCCAGCCAGGCGTATTGGTTGCAGTAATGGGAGATGCCGCGGTTGAGTTGTTGTTGGTTCAGCCCGGCGGCTTGGCGTTCTCCCTCGCGGATCATCCGTTCGAATTCGGTCAGCGCCTCGCGGATCGCTCGCTGGGTCTCCTGTTTCCATTTTTCATCGCCGGGGAAACGATACATCGCGATCAAGATGTCGCCATCCAACGGTGCGGCGGCGAGCGCCGATTTCAGCGACGCGGCGGCTTGTTCATTTTCGCCGGCCTGTTGGTGTCCCAAGGCGGCGTTGTAATGCATCCGGGACTCGAAGTCTTCAAACGAATAGATCAGTTCACGCTGCACGATGCGGCGGAAGTCGCGATCCATCATCATCCGCTGGACGCTTGGCTCGAGCAATTCTGCGGCCGGTTGATAGTCCTCGAATTCGCTGAGGATCATCGCCAGTTTCCACCGCGAGTCGGCCGAGCTGGAGGTGTCGATCGGGCTGCGATCGATAACGTATTGGTATTCGCGTTTTGCCCAATCGAAACGCCCGCGGCTAACCAATTCCATCGCGACCAGCATGTGCCGCTGGGTTGCTTGTTGCCGCGCGTCGGCGGTCATCGGGCTGCTGCCGTCTTCGTTCAGCGGCGCCAGCGGGGCTAGCTCTAACGCTTGCGATACCCATCGCTCGCCCTCCGCCGCGTCGCCGGTTTCGGTCAACGCTTCGGCGACCGCATACGACAGCCAGGCGTCGTTTTTAAAGTCGCTTGCATCGCGCTGGAGCAGCTTCAGCACAATCGTCCACATCTGGTGATCCAACGCCCATTCGACGGCGTTGCGGAGCGGTTGTTTGCGGGCTTCGACAAGTTCCAGACTCTCGGTCGCCAGCGCGAGCGATTCGGCTTGCAGCCCATGTTCCATCGCGCGAACGGCGCAGATGCGGTAGAGTTTAAGAACGGCCAGGTCGTCGCTCGAGCGTGTCGTCTGGCTGGCGACTCGGCTCCGTTCGCTCTCGATCAACGCTCGCCACGCGGAGACATTAAATTCGTCGTTGGCTAGATCGCGAGCGTACAGCGTCAACCACTTCGACGCTTCCCGCGAATTCGCGCCCAACGATTCGGCGATCACCGCGCTGTTGCGGCGACGAAGCTCGATCGAATCGGATGTCGGTTGCTGCATGATCAGCAACGCCGCAGCACGACTCAGCCGCAGCTTGGTCTCGAAGCGGACCAATCGGCAGAGCGCGGCAAGCCCTTCGCGTTGAGGCAGCCCCGCCAAGCGATCCATCCGACTCTTGCGTTCGACTTCCGTCTGGGCGCCGTATTCGGAAAGGATCTGGCGGACGTCGGTCGAATCGTCTTCGGTCGACCAACTGACTTGCAAGCTTTCGACGAGATAACGAGCCGCCATCGCGATCTCGCTGTCGTCGTTTAATTGAGCAGCGTGCAACGCGTCGAAGGCCATCAGTCCCATTCGCTGCAGTTCGCCGCGAGCGCGGATCCGTTTGGCGTAGCTTGGATCGCCCAGTTGTTCGATCAGCCGATCGACTTGCGCACGAAGTTCGACGTCGCTTGGTGGAGCGAGCGGAGCGTCGGCAGCGGCCAGCGGCGAACAGCTAAGCCAGACCGACAGCATCGCGATTGCGAGCCCAGCAGTCGTCGTTCGGGCGGAGAGGATTGGCGTTGGCATTGAAAGGACCATCTTTGGACGCATCGTGGGCAAAAGCAGAGTTTACAGTTTAACCGGATTGGCGGCGGAATAGCAAAACCGTCAGGTCGTCCGGTTTGCTGGGCCGGCCTTCGCCGGGGTTCCACATCCGCTGGGTCGCCAGTTCGGTGAGTTCGTTGGCACAGTCGCAGATTTTTCCTTTGCGGATCCGCCGAATCGCCTCTTGAGTCGTGACGTTGTCGGTAAGTCCGTCGCTGGCCAGCATCACGGTATCGCGAGCTGCCAGGCGGATCGCCGATCCGATCTCGATCCGCATCGATGGCGAACCGACGGCGTTCAGGATCACGTGCCGCTCGGCATGGTCCATCGCTTCGCTGGAATCGAGCAGTCCGGCGGCGAGCCCAAAACCGACGGGCGAGTGGGATGTCGTTTCGAGTTTGATCTTGCCTCGCGAGCCGACGACCAACACGACCGAATCGCCCGCGTGGTAGGGACGGACTTCGTTTTGCGAGATTTCGACGACGGCGAGCGTCGTCCCCGAACCGGTTCCCATCGCCTGGACCGCGTCGTTGGCGCGTTCGAATCCGTTGATGATTCCGATTCGCAGCATCTGTTTTTGCTGCAACGCTTCGTTGACCGCTCGGATCATTTCGCGAACCGCCGTCAGCGAAGCGACTTCGCCTGCGGAATGTCCTCCCATCCCATCGGCGACGATCAGCACGCAGGAGTTTTCATCGCAGGGGACGATTGCGGCGACGTCTTCGTTGGGAGTTTCCTTGCAGGGGCTGCGCGACGAAAAGACCGCCGACTCGCCGCCGCCAATGGCATGCGCGACCGACGCGGTCATCCGCCGGTTGCAGTAGATCACCGCGGGGCCTGGATTGCCTGAATTGAGCTCCAACTGAACGTCCTTTTCCGATCGGGTTTAGATGTCCGTGGCGCACCAAGGGCAACAGCTCCAGAATTCGCGACTCACGCCCCAACCACACGATCGGCATTTGTCCTTCGATCCGGTCAAGTTCCACGTCCGCTGGACCCGAGTGTCGCACCAGGGGCAAAATCGCATGAAGGGCATCAAGCGGCCGCCACACTCCTCGTTGTCGCACGAGGTCGTATATCGTTTGTCGGTGAACGAGCGGGTCGATCCGAGTTCGAACTCGGGCCCCTCGCACCACGGGCAGAAGGACCAATCGAGTTTCATGCCCCCTTCGCATCGCGGGCAGACTTGCGGGAACCGCGTTTCGCGGACATGCATCTGTCGGTCGGAACTGCACCACGGGCAGGCGATCATCGATTCGGCGACCGGCCCTTTGCACTTCTTGCACGATCCGTTGACGTCGATCACCTTGCCGTAATTGCGGAGGAATTGTTGGTACCGCAGCGTCCGCCAATCGCGGCCGGTCTTCTTCTTTTTTCCGGCGTTAGCCGTCGCTTCGTTGTTCAGGATCGCGCGAGCTTTCAGTCGGCGAAAGGCCGACAGCATCTGCGTCGCGTTGCGATAGCGGCGCTGTGGTTCCATCTGCAGCGACCGCCGCAGCATCTCGACAAACTCGGGACTCACCCGATCGCAGAGGGCTCGATAATTGGGCGGTGGCCAGGCGAAAGGCCATTCGGGCAACTTGCCGCTGAAGACCCGGTAGAGCACCAAACCCAAGGAGAAGACGTCGCTGCGAAACGACGGTCGCCCCATCGCTTGTTCGGGGGCGATGTAGCCGACGGTGCCGGAGCCGGAGGCGCGAAGCGTTCGCATCGCGATCTTTGCGATCCCAAAGTCGGTCAGCCGCAGGTCGCCGTTGGCAAACAGGACCATGTTTTCAGGCTTCAGATCGCAGTGGATGATCCGCCGCTGGTGAGCGTATGAAACCGCTTCGAGCATCTGTTCGGTGTAGCTGATCCCCTGGGCCATCGACATCCGCTTGGTGATCCGATCGCCCAGCGTCTGTTCGGCCAGAGGGAACGCTAGCACAAAATGCCCCTCGATGAATTCAGCATTTTTCAGCGAAAGGATGTGCGGATGGTCCAAGGAGGCCATCATCCGCACCTCTTTCAGGCATTCCTCCAACGTATCGGAGCTGAGCGATTGGGAATACGGGATCTTCAGCGCAACGCGGACTCCTTCGATCGTGTCGAGCGCACGGTAAACACCAGCGAAGCCGCCTTCGCCGAGCTTCTTTTCGATCTGGTATTTTCCGAGCTTCTGTCGTGACTTGATCATCCAGGTGCAGCAATCAAAGATCCAGGTCGCCGTCGGGCGATTTGAAACCAAGCAAACTCAACATTCGTATGATACTTCATGCCTAGCATATCCAATCGATCGCTTCGCGAAAGCGTGTCGTAATGTTTCTGGCTGCGTGAATCCATAATTCAAATCGAGCTTCCGGCGGCAGCGGGCACCGTGGCGGAGGCACAATCGAGCCGATTGGATGCCGCCGAACGACCCCGGCGGCAGCTACGTCAACTGGCTGATTGTGATTCTTTAGCTGGGCGGGCGTTAGCGATTGCCGAACAGTTTCTGTAGGCCGCGGGAGAGTTCTTTCTGCAACGCATTTTTTGCAGTCTCTTCCAACGCCTTGGTTCCCAGCCGGGTCAGCGATTCGGTCACGCCTCGCGAATCGAGGCTGGGGCGGCTGAACGTGCCGTCGATCGGGATCTGGAAGGTCTGCCCGACCATCCCCGCTTTCCGCATGTCGTTGCCGGCCCAAGCGTCTTCGATCGGGATCTGGGCGTTGATTTCCAGCCGTCCGTCCAACGACGCGCTGCCGCTGGAAACGACTCGCACATCGTCCAACTGCATCATCAGTCGCTGATGCGTGACGACACCGTTTTCCATGACAAAGTCGACCGATTGGGCGGGCAGTTCGATCCATTGGTTGCCGGCGGTCAGCGGCTTGCTTCCTCCCAGCGACGCAAATTGGCCGATCACGCCGACGACGCTGTTAGCGATCGGGCCGGGGCCGACTTGCGCGTGGTCGATCCCCAGTCGTCCGCTGATTTTGTTTCGCGCCGGTGCCATCGGGAAGATCATCGCCTGGTCGATCTCCAGCTTGAAGGTGCCGTTGACGTCGGTCGCGTCGGCCAGCAATGGAGCCACGTATTTCAGCCACGTCCGCGTCATTTCGGTTTCCAGTTGAACCCCTTCGGCGATCAAGCCAGGCGTCGGTTGGATCCAGATCGGATCGTCGCTGTAGCTGGCTTTGCCGGCCAGATTCAAACGCCCCTTAGCCAATTGGATCGTCGTCGGGGCGATTTCAATTTGCCCCGCGGCGGTTTTCACGGGGATCGACGCCGGGCCGATCTCCACGCCGGCGATATTGGCTTGATCCCAAGCCAGAGTTCCCGAAGCGGTGATGTCAGCCGGTTCGTCGCCTTGCATCCGCACCTGCAATTCGATCGGGCCCTCGCTGGTTCCGGACATCTGGATCGGTTGACCGATTAGATCTTGCAACCGGCGAGCGATCTCGTCGCTGCGAATCCGTGCCGGCCCCGACATCGCCACCTGCGTCGTCGTCTCGTCGCCACGGTACTTGCCGGTCAGCGTGGCATCGAGCCACTGGGTGCTGATCTTCAGATCCTTGCCGTCGATGTCTCCATTGGCTTCGTTGTATTGGATCAATCCAACCAGCTTCAGATTCGGTTCTTTCCAGAGCGATTCATGATTCACCTGCAGCGGCATCGGGGGAACATGGTTCGCGAGGTCGACGTGTCCCGAGACGCCAACGTTCTGCAACAGTTCAAGATTCGCCGCGTCGGCGTCGACGTTGGCTTTCCAGATCCCGCCGCTGCCGAGCAATGTCGCCCGGCCTTCGATCGTCCCTTTGATCTGGTAGTTGCTCGCTTCGACTTCCGGTTGCGGAGCGAAGCTTGTCAATTGAATCGGTTGGAACTGCGCAGCGATCGCATCGGTCGACTGACGCAGTCGCTCGACGTCGGCTCGCCAAGCCAGCTCCAGCTCGCTGTTGCCTTCGTATCGATAGTCGCCTTGGGCACTAAGCGCCGCGGCGTTTCCGATCGCTGTCAACGAACGGATCGAAATCGTATCCATCGCCATCGGCAGCTTGCCGTCGAAGTTGACTTTTAATGTGCTTTGGCTGTACCGCGAACCCGACCAAGCGACAGCCGGCTGCTGCATCGAAATCGTGGCACCTCGCAATACGCCGTCACCCATCGCGACGTCGGCGTGTAGCGTGGCGTCGAACTCGCCCTCGGTCGCTCCCATCGCGGTGGGCAACCAGGGACGGATCAGGCCGACGACTGCGGCGATGCGTCCCTTGCCGACCGCTTTGACCGGCAGCAGAGTTTTCGAGGTCGGTTGATCGATCGGTTGTTCCAGTTCGATGTCCCACATCTGCGAAGCGTTACGCAGCGTGATCGCGGCTTGGTTCAGCCGAGCCAGATGGTCGCCACCCCAGATTCCGATCGCGCCAATTTTGAAGTCGACGGCTGGTTCGCGAATCGTTTCGCCGCCGGAGAGTCCGATCGCCAGCATCGCTGCCGTTGCTTGACCATCCAGCCGCCACAGCCCGTCGCGCTCGGCGGTCCAGCGGATGCTGCCCGACGTGCTGCCGCCGAGTTCGGTATCGGAGAGGTCGATCAGCGGCGAGACCATCGCGGTCAAACGGCCTAGGTCGATGTTAAATTCGGCTTGCCCATTCCGCAGGTCGCCGCTGGCCGTTGCGTTGGCGAACATGCTGCGGATCTGCAGCCGTTCGGCCATGATCCAGGCTCCCGAGGGACGCGCCGACAATTGGATCGTCATCGGTTCGATCTGCAGCGGCCGGCCAAACGAGGTGGCGCGAATCGGATCGGATTCTAGATCGATGTTCGTTAGGAAACCGTCGGCGTCTTGGATGCCGGAGAGGCTGCCGCGGAGGATCGCCGATTCGATCGAAGCATTTTCGCGTAGCGGCAGTAGGCCGGGGGCGGCTTTGCTGAGCCGAGCCAGATCGATTTCAAGACCGGCGGTTCCCGAGAGGGCTTCGAGCCAGGCAAACGGATTTTCGGCGAGGTCTGCGGAGACGTCGGCGCTGGCGATCCGGAAGGTGCCGTTCAGATCAGCGACGCCAAAATCGCTGCTCAAGTGCAGCCCCATTCCCTGCAGATGTGTGGCGGTATAGAGGAATGAACCCTCGACGCGGGCGGCTTGGATCGCCCACAGGTTTTCGGACAATCGCGGATCGCCGATCTGCACGTCGCGCAGATTCAGGCTGCGGAAATCGCCGCGGAGTGCACCGCTGGCGTCCAGCGTTAATCGCAGGTCTCCTTCTGCGACACCGCCGACGTGTTGGGGAGCCATGCCGTCATCGGTTGGGAATCGAGTTGCCAGAAGTTTTGCGATCGACAGTGGCAGCGAGGCCAAGGTCGCATCGACTTGCAGCGCGCTTGCGCCACTCTGCTCCGACGCAGC
Source organism: Rosistilla oblonga (assembly GCF_007751715.1). Taxonomy (NCBI): domain Bacteria; kingdom Pseudomonadati; phylum Planctomycetota; class Planctomycetia; order Pirellulales; family Pirellulaceae; genus Rosistilla; species Rosistilla oblonga. The sequence continues at coordinate 3,016,648 of NZ_CP036292.1, forward strand.
CAGTCGCAGTTCCAACTTGCCCGGTTGTCCCTGTGGATCGACGACGGTCAGCGAGAGGTCTCCACGCGGCAGATCGCTTTCGACTGCGATGTCGGCGGCGATCTCCGCCAGCTTCCAAACTTCTCCGGTCGTCGCATTGGTCACGACCACTTCGGCATCGCGGAGGACGATCTTGACCGATGTCGAAGTGTCTAGCGACGAAGAGTCGTCGTCCGATTCATCCGTTGTGGAATCGGGTTCGCTTTCAAAAGCCGCGAGGTCTTGTTCAAGGCTGCTGGTCCCGGCGTCGACCGCCAGTTCGCTGCGAAGTCCCGTCGCCTGGACGGTCCCAAAATCGGAGCGTCCGGAGATCAGATCGATCAGCGTGACTTCGGTCTCGATCCGGCCTGCGGTCAGCCGCGTTTGTCCGCTGGGGCCGATCAGTTCCAAGTCGTCCAGACGCAGCGGCGTCATCCAACCGAGACGAATTCCGTAGGCCTTGGCTTGCCAGCCATATTTTTCCGCGTTGCTGCCTAACAACGAATCGGCGATCGGCGAATTGCAGACGATCGAAGGACCCATTGCGATCGACAACAGGATCGTCAAGGCGAACGACCCCATCGCGATCCGATAGCGAGTGCGACGGCGCTGACGCATCTGATCGGTCCGCCGACGCGATGTCTCGATTGCTTCGTCCATGTCGTTATCGATGCGTTGCATCACGAGCCTCCTGCTCAATCGGGAATCCGCTGCGTCAAACCCACCCACGGCACATCTGCCCAGGCCGTGCGTTTGGTGTTTGCGCAGGAGCTACCTATCATTATGAAAAGCCCGTCGATTCTAAACAGAATCGATCGCCCAGCCCAACATCATTCTTGGAGTTGATATCATTGGACGGATTCCTGCTAATTACAACTACCACGCCGACGGAGGACGAGGCGCGGCGGATCGCTTCGCGGCTGATCGAGCTGCGTTATGCCGCGTGCGTCCAGGTCGAGGGACCGATCTCGAGCCATTATCGCTGGGAGGGGAGCGTTCACTGCGATCCCGAGTTTCGCTTGAGCATCAAAACCGTCGGCTCGCGGTACGACGTGGTCGAGCGGCTGATCGCGGAGATGCACTCGTATCAACAGCCGCAGATCATCGCGACGCCGATCGTCGCCGGAGCGGAAGGCTATCTGAACTGGTTGACCGAACAGACCCAAACCGAATGCTAGCGGCGTGAGCGGAGGGTTGGACGCGGCGCCGGGTTTGCTAAAATTTGTTGGGGCATTCAACCGTCGACCATCGCGGTTCATCACCAAGGATAGCGAGCTGCCACGCTCGCCAATAAATGGATTTGCATCAACCCACCGGACTATTTGAAGGCTTTGGCCCCAACCCGTTGGACCCGCTCGGGCCGCGGACGACACATCGCGTCGCGGCGACGTCGACTGCCGAATTGCGGACGCTGGTCCGTCAGCAATGTCCTAAGTCTCCGGGCATCTACGGGATGTTGGATCGCAGCGGGCAATTGATCTACGTCGGTAAATCGAAGCGGTTGCGGATCCGTTTGCTGTCGTATTTCAGTCCACGCAATGCGGAGGAGAAAGCTGGCCGGATCATCCAAGCGGCGCAGACCGTCCTCTGGGAAACGCAGCCCAGCGAATTTGCGGCGCTTTTGCGCGAACAGCAATTGATTCGCCGCTGGACGCCGCGTTGGAACGTTCAAGAGATCCCCAAACGCCAGCGGCCAGTCTATCTGTGTCTTGGCGGCGCGCCAGCTCCGTACTTCTTTTTAGACGCGATGCCGCCAGCGGATGTGGTCGCCAGCGAGGGACCGTTTCGGGGTGCAGGCAAGATGCAGCGAGCTGTCGATGCGCTTAACAACTTCTATCGGCTGCGCGATTGCAGCAGCAAACAGGAACTCTATTTCGCCGATCAATTGCAGTTGTTTGAGCTTGAGCAGCGGCCGGGATGCTTGCGATATGAGATCGGTCGCTGCAGCGGTCCCTGCGTCGGGCAGTGCACGCGTCGACAATACTATCAACAGGTGGCGGAGGCGGAGAGTTTTCTCGACGGCTTCCATGCGGCGCCGCTCGAAACCATTCGCGAAACGATCCACCGCGCCGCCGAGATGCGACAGTACGAGTTGGCGGGGCGGATGAGTCGCGATCTGGTTTCGTTGGAATACCTGCATCGCAAACTGATGTTCCTGGCCGCGGCGCGTCGCAAGTACACGTTTGTCTATTCGGTCCCCGGGCACGAAAGCGAACCCGATGCCCAGCAGAACCATCGTGGTGTCTGGTATCTGATCCGTCGCGGGGAGGTTTGTGAATCGATCGTTGCCCCGCGGTGTCCCGAAGAGTTTCAGCGGGCCCGACGCCGGGTGACGCATTGGAAACGGGTGCTCGCCGATCCAGAGAACCATCGCGCGGCCAGCCCGTTTCCATTTACGCTCTCGTTGGTCGCTCAATGGTTGCGCAAACAACCACAGGAACTCGAGCGGACCTTCCATCCCTCGGAGGCCGGTCGGCGGTATCGCGCCCTGGCGCGATCGTAACCGATTGTGTCGGCCTCCGGCCTTTGATGCCGCGCGGCTCTGCGGCACCGGTGGTTTACACCACCGGCATTAGATGTGGCGCCCTCCGGGCTCGGGAAGCAGCAGGTGGGAGGTGGGAGGTGGGAGGTGGGAGGTGGGAGGTGGGAGGTGGGAGGTGGGAGGTGGGAGGTGGGAGGTGGGAGGTGGTGGGATGAAAGTTTTCAGGCCGGAGGCCGGCACATTCTCTGCCGGTGGTGTAAACCACCGGAATGATGCGCCAGCAAAAAACACGAGGCCGGAGGCCGGCACAGGTTTGTGTCGGCCTCCGGCCTTTGATGCCGCGCGGCTCTGCGGCACCGGTGGTTTACACCACCGGCATTAGATGTGGCGCCCTCCGGGCTCGGGAAGCAGCAGGTGGGAGGTGGTGGAATGAAAGTTTTCAGGCCGGAGGCCGGCACATTCTCTGCCGGTGGTGTAAACCACCGGAATGATGCGCCAGCAAAAAACACCAGGCCGGAGGCCGGCACAGGTTTGTGTCGGCCTCCGGCCTTTGATGCCGCGCGGCTCTGCGGCACCGGTGGTTTACACCACCGGCATTAGATGTGGCGCCCTCCGGGCTCAGGAGTTTAAAAGTGCGGAATCACTCTGGTGGTTTACACAACCGGCATTAGATATGCCGCCCTCCGAGCTCGGGAATCAGCAGGTGGGAGGTGGTGGAATGAAAGTTTTCAGGCCGGAGGCCGGCACATTCTCTGCCGGTGGTGTAAACCACCGGAATCATGCACCAGCAAAAAACACCAGGCCGGAGGCCGGCACAGGTTCCCGGCGGTGCAGTTATAGGGGTTGGCAGCATGCAGCGACTTGGTTAGATCCTGTTTTTTTTGAAAACCGCGCGCAATGCACCGCTCCTCGGCGGGCTCTGTCAATTCCATGACGCATTCGATTTGGCTTTCTCCCACCGCGATCTATCTTCTGCTGATTGGGCTCAGCGGACTGCTGGGTGCGTTGGTGCCGGAGTTCTATCAGTGGACTGGATCGGATCAGAGTCGGATGTCGCCGATTGTCGGTTGGGTTGCCGCTGGGATGGCGATCGTCGCGGCGGCGATCTGGAGCGGGTTGCCGTTTGTCACGCTTCGCACCGAAGCGTCGGCATCGGGGCTGATCCGGCCGATCCGTTTCCAGCTGAGAACCTTGTTCCTGTGGACGACAGCGTTGGCGATCGGGTTTGCCGGGCTGATCCGGTTTCCGATGCCGGTCAGCGTTTTTGTTTGTGTTGCCGCCTACCTTCACCTCGCTTGGTTTATCGCCCGGCAGCAACAACATCGCTGGGCCGCGGCGGCATTGATCGGTTGCATGACTCTGCCGTACGTCTGGATCGCTGCGCCCGACGGCACCAACGGGATAGACGTCGGGTGGATCCTGTTATGGATGGCCGGTGGAATGCCAATGCTGTTTCCCGCTGGCTTCGCTGCCAGTTGGCTCGGTCAGAGTCTGAACGATGTCGGTTGGCTGGCGATTGTTATGACCGCGGCACAGCTGGTTCTTGGAACTTGGATCATCCGGTTGGGACCAAAGCGGACGATCGCCTATCTAATCGGTTGTCTGTTGGTATCGACGTTTGGATCGTTCTGTTTGCACGCGATGGTCTTGGCATAACGGATCTCGCGTCAGGCCATTGACTGCCTCAAGGCCTTTGTTCGCCGCGGCGCTACGTGTCGACGCTGACATACAACACGCGGCCGTTTGCTTTTAGTTTATCCAACACCGACATCAGTTCTTCGTAGTCTTCGTCGACCTCCGGATGTCGGCTGTCGCGGAGCGTGGCTTCGGCAGCTTCAAACTGTTCAGCCAACGCGACAACTTCCGCTGGCGAGTGCATGCTGTGCATCGGTTGCCAGGCGTCCCAGTTGAGCCGACCGGAGTGCCAGTACCGAAACGGCCGCGCGCCAAAGTGCGTGATCTCTTTTTCGGTGAGTTGATTTTTGGGTTGGTCGTGGTGCGCTATGGCTTCGCTGACGATGTTCCAGTAGACGCCATCGCTCTCGCATTCAAAGCCAAACGGATTGAGTTCGTCGTCATTACAGAGGTCGACGAACGCCCGCTCCCAAATGTTTTTTCCAATCTCGGAGAGGTCGGCATACCAATCCTTCCGTTGCAAGCGATCGATCAGAATAGGGAGCAGCGATTCGGTATCGCTCGGCCAATCGGCGGCTTCGTCATCGTCCTCAAGCTGCTCGTCGTAGCTGTCCAACAGCTCCGAAACGTTCTCCGCCATCGCGGCCGCTAGATCTTCGCTGGGCGATTCGAGGAACGAATTGAGACTCGGCCAATCGAGCGAATAAAGAAAATAGCCTGCCATCGATTGCTTCCTATCTTGGGGTGAGCGAACATATCGATCCGGTGGGGTGGAGTATAACAGCGCGTCTTTGTGGATGTTGGAGGTGGCGATGAGTCGACTGATGGAACCTATCGAACACGTTTTTGTACGCCACTGCCTGCCAGCGAAGCACGGCGATTTCGAGCGGGTCAAGCCGTTGTTGCGGTCCGGTTTCGATGACTCGGGTTCGATGTCGACGGCGGGCCTGCCAGCACTGGAAGCCTGCGAAGCCAACGGTCGATGGACGATCGCGTGGGAGCAAGCGGGGAGCGCGTGGGTGCTGTTGGACAGCAACGCGGCGGCGGCCGAGACGCTCTACCGCGACAACTGCAAGAGTCGGCGGAGCGAAGTCGTTTGGGTGCGAAGGGCTGGCGATCAATTCGATTTCCATTGGACTGCGGCTCGCAAATGTGTCGTCGATTTTCGCGACTATCCCGGCCAACCGCCCATTGTCAAACACGACGCGGCAAACGAAGCGATCGCCAAATGTTTGCAGGCTGGCAGCGGGCAGGAGATCTTTGCGGCGCTGTGTAAGGTCGCGGAGTTGTTGGTGCCGGCGGAGTCGATCTCGGTGGCGACGCAGCGGTTTCGGATCGTTCCGCCACGCGGCCGCCGGGCCCGCAAATCGCTTCGTGATTTCGTGATCTTCTCGGCTCCTGGGCTGGCGCCGGGCGAAAACGAAGCGGCCGACCGGTTGGCCGAAGCGATCGATGCTGGCGATGTGTCGGCGTTGCGGCAGTCGATCGCTGACGGGGCGTCCTTGGATCAATTGCCCGACCGATCGCTCTCGCCATTGTTGCTGGCGCTCTATCGCTGGGGGACGACGAAGTCCTGGCGGCAGTGCGCTCAAGCATTGATCGACGCCGGTTGTCGCATCGACCCGGCGGATGGTGAGCCGTTGGTGATCGAGGCCTGCAGCCATCTGTTATCCGAGCAGGCGTCGGTGGAGATCCTGCAGTTATTGATCGAAAACGGAGCGGATCTAAACGCGCGGGACCGACGTGGCATGACCGCGCTCGATCTGTCCGCCTCACGCCGCCGCAACCAGGTCGTCGCTTTCCTGATCGAACATGGTGCCGATCCAACGATCGAGACGCGACAGGATCAAACGATCGTCGATGAGATTCGCAACCGCGTCGATCAGGCGGCGCAATACGGCAAGCGGTCGGAATACGCTGAGACGCTCGAACTGTTGACGGGAGTGCCGTATCAAGTTCCCGATTCGCTGCAGCTATCCGATGCCGTCCGCAGCGAAGCGGAGCGGTTTTTGAGCATCGTCGAAGCGCGTCATCTGAGGAAGCTGCTGCCAAAAACTGTAGAGATCCAGCCGATCAAGGCGTCGCGGCTGAACAACTTCGAAACCTTCAAGCCGTGGTGTCGCGAATTGAAGCAGTTGGGTTTTGTCGAAGCCTGCCACGTGATAACTTGTGTTGCATTGCAGGTGCCGCAGACGATTCTGACCGATCCTCAGCGGAGGTTTGATGCGATCTTAGGTGACGACGGACCGCTGGCTCCCGGCGGGCTGCGGCTGGAAATCGTTGCATCAGCCGCTGATGGGCGAATCATTTCGGTCGCCAACAAAGCGCTGCAGGACGATCCGAGATGGCGGCCGACCTTTCTGCAGTCGCATGTCTTGGAGGGGCGGCCGGTGAGCGAATTGGTCGATCGAATGGTCGAACTGACCAAGGGTATACAACTGAACGAAATCGCCGTCGATCAGGCGGGCGACCGCTATCGCGGCGGAGTCGAGCGGTTGATCGATGGGATGCGGCAACGGACGCGCGAGGTGGAACGATCGCGGATCGTCGACGCCGATGGGAACGTGCCCCGGTTCGAGCGGATTGGCGTCTACTTGCAGCCGCGGCTGGGATCCCAACCCGATGACCTCACCTCGTTCAGTGTCGCTCAATCGGCAGAGCGTTCGTTTGCCGACGATTCCGGCGAATCCAAACGCTCCGACCCCGGGCGGGATCTGTGTGAAACGGTTCGCGATGCGGCGGTGTTGGCCGCTCTGGACCATCTGCAGATGGCTGGCGCGTTGCATGATGAGAGTAAGATTGCGGCGGGAATCGACGCGGGGATGGCGTTCTTCCAGGCCTTTCAAGATCCGTCGAGCGAGGCTCGCGACCGTTGGTTGGCTGAACCGCTCTGCCTGATCTTGGCACTTGCCAGTTCGCGCGGTCAGTGGGATGCGGTGCAGGCGATTGCTGGCGGATTGAGTGCCGAATTTCTCGACGCTTCAGCTCGCTTCCCCGACGATCCGCCCGTCGCGATGGCGGAGGTGTTGGCGTTGGTCGCCAATCGATTCGGCAATCAAACGTCTTGGGACGACAGTCAGTTGTTTGCGAGTATCGCTGCCTCGCGGAGCAAACACGCCCAGTTGTTGGCCGCTGTGATATCGGCGATCGACACCGCCGACGCCCCAGGTTTTGAACGCGCATTCACTGAATCGCTTCGCCACGCGAGCAAGCGAAAGCCGCGAGCCGATTGGAGTTTCGACCTCGACCGCGCCGTTGCTTGGTGCGAAACGATCCTGTGGCATCTGGCCGCGCACCGCGAATTGCCGTTGCCCAAGTTGAGCGAAAAACAAAGCGACTGGTTGCTGTGCTGCGAAGCCCCAGCGCGCGGCAGCGATTGATGCAAGGAATGGCTGCCGCAGAAATCGATTCGCCGATCGACTAAGCACTTGTTTCGGTAACCGCGGTGCAGCAGAATTGATTGGGTGCGAGGTAAGCAAGTCCCGCAATCAGCGCGGCGTCGGCGGCGATGGGGCGCGATCGCCCTCCCCTACTCGAATCAGATCATTAAGCGGTCCATTAACATGAAGTTTAGCGACACCAGAGTTGTTGGTTGTAAAGCGTTTCGGCAAGTCGTCTGCATCGCCATTGTGGCTTGGGGACTTGTCCTGGGGGCGTCACCGCTGGCGTGGAGTCAGAGTTCTCGTGAACACGCTGCGACGACGAAGAGCGATGCGACCGGGAAACCGAACCTCGTCGTGATCATCGCCGACGACATGAACTGGAACGACTGTGGAGCCTACGGGCATCCGGCGATTCGGACGCCCAACATCGATCGCCTGGCGAGCGAGGGGCTGCTGTTCCAGCACGCCTACCTGACGACCAATTCGTGTAGTCCCTCGCGGGCGAGCATCCTGACCGGCAGATATCCTCACAACACCGCAGCGGAACAACTGCATTGGCCGCTTCCGGCGGGGACGGCTACGCTGGCGGAACAGCTGCGGCGGCGCGGATACTACACCGCAGCGGCTGGGAAATGGCATTTGGGTGATGCTGTGCGGGGCGACTTTGACAAGATCTATGAGGCGTCGACGGCTGGTTTTGTATTGCCGTCGGGGAAGGATGGCGAGCCGCCGAAAATGATCGCAGCGCAGCCGAGCGGTTGCGAAGATTGGGAGCGATCGCTGGACGATCGGCCTTGCGATCGCCCCTTTTTCCTGTGGCTTGCGGCACTCGATCCGCATCGCGAATATACCGCCGGGGCGCTCGATCCGCCGCACCGCAGCGAAGATGTGATCGTCCCGGAGCATCTGCCCGACACGCCTGAGGTCCGCGAAGACTTGCGTCTTTATTACGACGAGATCGGTCGGTTGGACGGATACGTCGGCAAGGTGCTGGCAAAGCTGAAGCAGCAGGGAGTCGATGAGAACACGTTGGTCTTGTTCATCAGCGACAACGGCCGCCCTTTCCCTCGCGACAAGACGACGTTGTACGACGGTGGCATCCGCACGCCTTGGATTGTCCGATGGCCGGCCAGGATCGCCGCCGGAGAAACAACCGACGCGTTGGTCAGCGCTGTCGATATCGCACCGACCTTCCTGCAGTTGGCTGATCGTGCGACGCCCGCCGCTGGAGATTCAACGCAGCAGACGACCAGAATGTCGCAGAACGAAGGTTCCCAAACGGCAGGCGTAGACGTATGGCAACCCGAAGGCAAAAGCTTTTTGGCGACGCTGTTGGATCCTCGCAAGCGGCACCGCGAGTTCGCTTTTGCCGAAGACCACTGGCACGATTACGAGGACCATGCCCGTTGCGTCGTCGATCGCCGTTTCAAACTGATCCGCAACGACTACCCCGATCTTCCCGCCACGCCATCGGCTGATGCGGGGCGTGGGCTGACCTTGCAAGCGATGCTGAAGCTTCAGCAGCGTGGCGAACTGACAGCCGCACAGCAGAGCTGTTTCCGCTCGCCACGGCCGCGATGGGAGCTGTTCGATCTGCAACGCGATCCCAGCGAATTGGTCAACCGCTTCGACGATCCCGCCTACGCTTCGGTGCGCGATTCGATGCAGCAGGCGTTGCTGCGATGGAGCCAGGAGACGGGCGATTATCTGCCCAATCGGCGGACGCCCGATGAGTTCGACCGCGTCAGCGGAGCGCCCGACCATAGCGTGCGGGTGCGTCCGCGGCCTTCGAAACAAGAGATGTTCGGCACCAACGGGAAGTACTGAGATCGTTTCGCCAGCAGACGCCGAGGTGATTTGATATCGCGCTGCGGCGTAGCTCTCCGCAAGCGGGAAATACTAGCACGAAGCGCAAGCGAGTGATCGATCGCGATTAGGGAAACACTTGCTTGCGCTTCGTGTTGGTAAATGCAGGGAAATCACTCGCTTGCGCTTCGTGCTAGTAAATGCGGGAAATCACTTGCTTGCGCTTCGTGCTGGTAGATGCTGCGATGGAGCCAGGAGACGGGCGATTATCTGCCCAGTCGGCGGACGCCCGATGAGTTCGACCGCGTCAGTGGAGAGCCCGACCATAGCGTGCGGGTGCGTCCGCGGCCTTCGAAACAAGAGATGTTCGGCGCAAACGGGAAGTACTGAGATCGTTTCGCCAGCAGACGCCGAGGTGATTTGATATCGCGCTGCGGCGTAGCCCTCCGCAAGCGGGAAATACTAGCACGAAGCGCAAGCGAGTGATCGATCGCGATTAGGGAAACACTTGCTTGCGCTTCGTGTTGGTAAATGCAGGGAAATCACTCGCTTGCGCTTCGTGCTGGTAAATGCTGCGGCGTAGCCCTCCGCAAGCGGGAAATACTAGCACGAAGCGCCAGCGAGTGATCGATCGCGATTAGGGAATCACTTGCTTGCGCTTCGTGCGCGTTGGTGCGGGAAATCACTCGCTTGCGCTTCGTGCTAGTAAATGCGGGGAATTACTTGATTGCGCTTCGTGCTGGTAGATGCGGGGAATCACTTGCTTGCGCTTCGTGTTGGTAAATGCGGGGAAACACTTGCTTGCGCTTCGTGCTGGTATTTTTGCGGAGGTAGTGGGCTTGTTTGGTAGTTGGGGTGGTGTACGTCGACTGTTCCGTCTTTGTGCACCATAGTGGTGGTGCGGGGTGTAGTTAGTCGATGCATGGTAACGGTTGGGGAAAACTGTTGCATCATCGAAGGTTTGCCTCTCACGCGATCGTGACGGGGGCGCCGCTATCACTACAAGGAACTGGCGATATGGGGACTCGGAATCTACTTTCTGGAATGCTGTTGGCGTGGGGATTTTGCCTGACCGGCGGCGGCGCTGTAACGGTTGCTCAGGAAACGTTCGATCACGTCTACAGGGTGGCGGATCTCGATCGCGACCAGGGTTTGGTGGCTGCGTGGTCCGCTGGCGATTCGTCCGACGTGCAAATACTCTCCCCCGGGATCGACGCATGTGCTGAGTGTACGCAATGCGATTCGCAGGGCTGCGATGGATGTTGTGCAACGCAGGAGTGTCGGTCGCCTTGGTGGGCCCATCGATCGGGATTGTTTGGCGAGTTTTTGTATCTCCGTCCCGGCGATAGCGACATCGTCTATTCGATCGAACAGAACGACACCACGGTAAACGCCTTCCCGACGGGGCCGCTGGGAATCGCGGCGATCGACGCCTCGCCCGGTTACCGGGTTGGATTTTCGCTGGCTAGTTCGCAGACCAGCAGTTTGGTAGCCAGCTATACGCACTGGGACGGCAACACGCAGGATCGATTGGTCCGCAATAACGCTAACGTCTTGAACTCACAAATCATTCACCCAAGCACATTCACGACTGGCGGAAACAGCTTGCAATCATCGGCGGCGACGTCGATTGAATTCGATTTGATCGATGCCGTCTATCGCCACAAATTGATATGCACCGACACCACGATCTTCAATTGGTCGGGAGGCTTCCGCTACGGAACGATCGAACAATCCCTGCTGGCTCAACAAGAAATTTCAGTCGCCACGGGGTTGGTCACCGTCGACACCGACGTCGATTTCAACGGGTTTGGGATCTTGTTGGGCTGCGACGCTGAACGCCGCAGTTGCCAGTCGGGGATGTTGTGTTACAGCAAAGGGGCTGCGTCGTTTCTGGGAGGTGAATGGACTGGCGATTATCGCCAATCGAATCAGTTCACCGGCGGGATCGTCGCAAATCAATACGAAGATTTTCGCATCAGCCCCGTCTTGGAAACCGAGCTGGGGATTGGATGGCAGAGCGAATCGGGTTGCGTCCGCGCCACCGCCGGCTACATGGCCTCCTGGTGGTGCAACGCGGTTTCGACCCGCGAATATGTCGACGGCGTGCGTCGCGGCAACTATCTCGAAATCGACGACACAATCGCCTTCATCGGACTGACAACTCGGTTGGAAGTCCGCTACTAAGCTAGTTGTTCAACGAGCAACCGAAGGCTCTACAGGTGCACCACGTCACCGCGAGTGGATGTTTGCTGCAAACGCTTCAGCGGCAAACATCGCAGCGGTTAAGAACGAATGGCCGGCGGTCGTCTGCACCGGCGACCGCCGGCTCGCTCATCTTGCTGGCCTCGGTCCCGCCGCGTTCTTCTCGCGGGTGGATCGCGTCAAACGTTCAAGTTGGCTTTGCCGAAACGATTTGCGACTTGGTTTATGGTCAAAAAAAAACGCAGCCGAAGCTGCGTTTGTCGTGATCAACGTTTCTGTATTGACGAGGGATTAGTGGCCCGAATTAGCCGCTTTCTCAGCCGCTTCATCGATTGGTTCCAGATCCGTCGTCAGCGCCGGGTCGTTTGCATCTCCCGCTTGTCCCGACGGTGCGCCACCGCAACCGCAGACGGCGAACATGCTAAGAAGAAGGAACCAGCTTGCAATTTTCATCATCAATACCTGTCAAATATCAGTCTTAAGAAACAAGTTGTTAAACAAATCGAACTAGTCGATTAGAGAGTCTCGCCGTACGCTCGGCTGCCCAATGCGATCCAGGTCGCTTGGTCGGTCGTCTCGCCAGCGAAGTTCACCGAAGCGTCGGCACGTAGTGTCATGCAACCGCCTGGGTGATTGGAGCTAGCTTCTTTCATCGAGATATCGGTAACCGATGCATCGTTATCACAGCTTGGACCAGCGTTCGGTCCACGCAGCGTTGTGACGTAAGGGCCACGGAATGCACCGCCCCAAGCCCACCAACGATTTTGTTCATCGCTTTGCCCGTCCCAGCCGCTTCCCGAGTCGTACATGCCAAGGCAGGTATCGAGATAGGTGTTGATTTCGGTGATGAACGCTGGCGTGTTGCGGAAGGTGGTGTTCGTGCCCGAGATCGATTGACGCAGAGCGGTTCCAACGACCACACGGTAACTCTCATCGCGGTTTGGATTCGAGGAATCCCATTGGCCTTGGTTGCGGCCAATCTTCGATTCGGCCATCGCCAAAGTGTTCGACGTGCCATCGGTGATATCGCGGAATCGGCAGAAATACGCCTTGTCGAATACGCCCGGCTCACTTCCGTTGCCTACGTCCCACGAAGTACATGGACCGTGCGAGAATGAATAGCTCGACGGCGCCATATCGGAGGTGTACGAGACGTCCGACCCAGGATCGCTGGGGCAGAGGAAGGCGTCTAGAAGAGTTCGGCGTACCACGGAGCTGTGTTCGGCAACCCCGGCAATGTTTGCAGCGAAGTTGTAGCGGAAGTCGATTTGATCATAAAGCGGCCCCTGCTCGATGAAGGGGAGGATGCTGGCCAAACCGCTCCACGAATTCCAGCCGTCGTATTGGCCAGAGGCGTTTGTCGACAACGTTACGCCAGCACTCGCTGGGAAACTTTGATACGTGTCGTGGTAGTTGTGGAGTGCCAGGCCCAACTGCTTCATATTGTTTGAGCAAGACATACGACGGGCCGCTTCACGAGCAGCTTGGACGGCGGGCAACAACAATCCCACCAAAATACCGATGATGGCAATCACCACCAACAATTCAACTAAGGTGAAGCCTTTGGCGCTTCTCTTTTGAAAACGAACCATATCCAATCCTCCAAGACACAGACAAGAAAAGTAAATCCACAAAACACAAATGAAGTGTGAACGGGTATTAATCGCGACTGGAACGTCGCGGGTTTTGGATCATTGAGAACTCTGAGCCTACACTCTCGAGGATTTAAGGTGGATTGTCAAGTTTTAAACTGCCTCTAAAACCCGATAAGTGCGCATAAGATTCCCGAGGAAGCATTTGGCGTTGGTTTTTCGGTGAATCGAGGGGGGGAGGGCAGTTTGCGTAATGTCTTTTTGGGTGTATGCCTGTGCTCTAGTTATCGCTGCACCAGAATATCCAGCTGTTCAACCCGCCCCAGAAACGAAGGAACAAGCGGCTTGGGAGATGGCAATTGTGATTAATGGACACCTTGGGAAATCCGCACACCCTGCGAGCGGTTTCGAGAATGCGGGGCGAACGCAGTTGGGGTGCGAGGATGCGTAGGCTGGGAGGTGTGCGGGGGATTTCCTGTTTTGCTGAGCTTGTGACGGGAGATCGAATTCTGGACCGCTATCGCCTGGTTCCTGCCTGGAGCAGTTGGCTGCGGTCTGGAGGCGGCGCCTCGCTGGTGCGCCCGGTGGAGGCTAGTTGGCGATCTGGCTGCAAAATGCGGAGATAAGATCGCGTTGCGGCGGAGATGGGGTGCTGTTCAAACTGCGAGTGAAGTCCTGCAGAGCACCGCGGAAATCGCCTGTCTCCAGCCGCAGTAAGCCTCTGTAGAACAAGAGTTCCGCCAGACCGTCGGACCTACCGCTGTCGTGGTCCGAGTCGGCGGACTGCAGTGCTGCGAGGATCGATTCAGGCGGACTCATCGACAGCGTTGCGGCTGTCGTGAGCAGCAGGGAGGTGTTGTTGTTGCCCAGTTTTGCCGTCGTCTGCCTCGCCGCGCCGAAGTCTCCACGCATCAGTTGCTCTCGCGCCGTTTCCTCCAGGCTCTGCAACGCCGGATCGTTTTCGGCAGGGACGTCAACGATCAGCGAACTGCTCTGCCGCACATCCTGCAACGCATCGATAGCTCGCTGCAGTTGATTCCGTTGTTGATTCGTAAGATCGCGGCGACCGAGAAGCCGTTCGCTGTGCGCCAACGCTCGGGATTGATCGATCAACGATGGCGTGCCGGTGAAACGGAGTGTGCGGTGAGCGCTTTCCAGCAGCGCCATCGTGCGCGAGAATTCGGTCGACAGGTGGTTGTCGTTGGGGAGCACGCGTAGCGCAGCATACGGAAATCGAAGGGCTGACAAGACCAAGGCGATCCGCCGCGCATCGGTGGGACCACCAAAGGCGATCGCGCGTTCGAAGTCGACGTTGGGGGCTGGCCGGGGAATTTCTAGGATCGAGAGCAGTTGAGCCGATTCACGCAGCGGGCCGCTCGCGTCGCGATCATCGATCTGCGCAAAGATCACCCGCCGACTATCGATCCCCAATGTCTTCCATGGCGAATCGAGCGAATGTTGGCGGATCGTCGCTAGATCGGCTGCCTCGATGACTACCAACTTTGGATTCCACTGATCGAACCACTCGCCAAATCCGCCCCACTGCCCATCGCTGCGTACGTAGCGATGTTCGCGCCAGCTGCTCCAATCGTTCACGATCATTGCGTATTGCGGGTAGAAGTCGCCGTAGGCGTCCCAGCGGTCGCTGACCACCAATGGATGGACACCGCGATCGTCTTGCAGTTGCCAGTTGGCCGCTCGATCTAGGTTTTGCAACACTGCCGGCCCCGCGAGATTCCACTGCTGCGGATCGATTTGCCGCCGCGACGACAACGCGCTCAAAACGTCGTAGCGTTGCAAGCCGACTTGGGCGATCAGAACCAGCAATGCAACTAGACATGCGGCGCGTCGCCAACGTCTGGCTACCGTTGGCGAAGGAGGCTTGGACGCCGCAAAGTTCTGCGACGACGCGATACAGGCGATCGCCACAGTCGCCAGCCAACTGTAGCGAGCCGAGCCGATCGCCAACGCGGTAAAAACTGCCAGCATCGCGCCATCGGCCATCCGCGGCGATCGAGCGACAACCCACCGCCACCAGCAAGCGAGGATGAATAGCAGCGCCAGCCCATGTGCCCAGCCGAAGTCGGGTGCCTGCCAGGAGACCGAAAGCGAAGGGAGCAGCGTCGCCGGTGGGCGATTCAAAATCGCGGTGATTGGTCGCAATAACGCTGCGAGCAAACCGTGTTGCCAGGCGATCAGGCCAGCTGCGACTAAGCCCAAGACCGCGGCAAGCGTTGCGACCAACGCGGTTTGGCGACGCTCTCGGATCGACTGGAGAATCAACGTGCCGACGACAACAGCCAAGACAAGCAGTGGTATCGTCGCTTCCAGGCTGCTCGCCAACGCAGCCGCACTGAGCGCGCCAACGATCGCAAAAAACATCGCGTGGGAAAGTGGTGGTTCGGCCAGCATGCGATCTCGCAATCGAACGGCAGCATAAACAATCCAGCCCGCCAACAGCCCGTCGTATGGATCGATCAGGCAGAGCCCGGCAACCATCGCGATCGCCGCGACGCCCTCCCCTCGCTGAACCATCCGCTGCCCCAACGCCGCGATCAACAACGCTGCGATCACGCTAGCCAACCAAGTCGGCCAGATGAAAAGCGAGCGGAGCGAATCGAACGTGGAGAGCCACGGATTCCAAGCGTCGGCCCCCGCCATGACACTATTGTCGGGCAGCGGGATCACGGCGATCGGATCGAAGATCTGCGTTGGGTTTGCTGCGATGAACAGCATGCAACAAGCCAACCACCAAACGGCGAACGCGCGGACGTCTAGCGGGATTTGCGAGAAGAACGATCCCCGAGCGGGGACCGACTCGGCGGACGTTGGGGCTGCGTTAACGTTCGGTTTGCGAGACGCGTTGCGGCGCTGCCCAGGCGTTTGCTTGCTCACTTGGACTCCTCGATGTCGTCTCGCACACGGATCCAGTGATCGGTGAAGCGGATGTTCGGATTGGTCGCGACTTTGGGCATGTGGCAACGCAAGCAATCGTCTCGGTTGTCGGCCGCACAAAGCGTGTGTGTCGGTGAATCAGGGTTGTGACACTGCACGCATTGCCAGATCCCTCGCGAATCCTGCGCTGCCAATGATTTGTGTGGGTCGTGGCACGTGGTGCAGCTCATCTCCGATTTGATAAAGCAAGGTGACTGCAGCAGGCCGACCGGTTGAAAGCGAACGATGCCAGGGTTGTCGGTGCGGATCTCACCCGGTGGCTGTTCGTCGGCGTTGCGATGACATTGTCCGCACCGCCGCACGGCGTCGAGGCGATCGGTAGCCATCCAGTCCGAATCGATCACTTCGCCACCCGAAGCGACGTGGGCTTGTTGCGGTCCGTGACAGCGTTGGCAATTGATGCCCGCGACCATCCCGTGGAAATCGATCGATCCGTTTTCCGCGGGCAGATAGCTGGTGTGGCAGGAGAAACAACCGACAGCTTTGGCGCCGTCGAAGAACAGCCCAAATGCGCCGTAGTGCGAATCGCCCGCCTGTTCGGGCTGACCCGGCGTTAGGGCGAAGCTGTTGGTCTGGTGGAACCACGTCCAACGGAACTCCAATTCGTCGGTGTTCCCCAACAGGTCGCCGACGGTCGACGTCCAGGTGTGTGCGTGAGCTCCCGAACCAAAACACCAATCGAGCCGGATCCGACGCGAGATTTCCTGGTCCTGCTGAACCGCAAAGACTCCCGACTCCGGATCGATATCGATCTGCAAACCGTCATCCGCCGCCGAGGCATCGGAATTGACGGAGCTTAGGATCTCGATCGACCTTGGATCGGTTGCCGGTCGCAGCGTCTGAGCGTGCCCGGTCTCGGGATAGCTATCGGCTTCGAAATGACACTCGCGGCAGGATGTTTCATCCGCCCAGCCGTTCAACGTTAGAACCGCGTCGCCGGGGACGGGATCGCGCGACGACGTCAAGCTGGCCGCTGCGACCAGCAGGGCAATCGCCACTACTGCAATCCGAGCCGCCAGCGGCGTGCGTTTATCGGTCGATTTGTTTGTCTCGCTCATTCAAAGCCCGTCCTGTCGTCTGCGCCCTTTGGGGAGCAATCGTAACACAACGGCCGACGAGTTGGCGATCGTGGCGAACGGGATTTGAAGCGAGTCTTCGTTTCCGGATCAGCTTTCGTGCTTCAGGACGACGATTCCCAGTGGCGGAAGATCGATCTTGATCGAATCGGTTCGGCCGTGGTGCGGAATGCCCAACGACTGAGTCATACCTGGATTGACGATGTTGCTACCGCCGTAGATCTCGGCGTCGGAGTTGAAGATCTCCGTCCAACGACCGCTCTGCGTCACGCCGACGTGGTAGCCCTTGCGGACGACGGGTGTGAAGTTGGCACACACCATCAACGCCGGGCCAAACCCATCGGCTTTGCGGACGTAAGCCAACACGCTGTCCTGGGCGTTCATGCAGTCGACCCATTCGAAGCCGGCGGCGGTGAAATCGTCGTGATGCAACGCAGGGTTTTCGACGACCAATTGGTTCAGGTCGCGGACCAAGTTCTGGATCCCGCGGTGCGTGTCGAAATCCAACAGTTCCCACTGGATCGGATCGTCTTCGTTCCACTCGTTCCACTGGCCGAATTCACCCCCCATGAACAACAGCTTCTTGCCGGGGTGGGTCCACATGTACGAATACAGCAGTCGCAAGTTGGCGAACTTCTGCCAAAGGTCGCCCGGCATCTGCGCCAACAACGCCCCTTTACCGTGGACGACTTCGTCGTGCGACAGCGGCAGGGTGAAGTTTTCGGTGAACGCATAGATCAGGCTGAACGTCAGCGCGTCGTGGTGATGGCTGCGGTGAATCGGATCGTTGTGGAAGTAGTCGAGGGTATCGTTCATCCACCCCATGTTCCACTTAAACGTGAACCCGAGGCCACCTTCATAAGTCGGCCGCGAAACGCCTCCCCACGCCGTCGATTCCTCGGCGATCGTGACCGCGCCGGGGTACTTCTCGTGGACGACAACATTAAACTCACGCAGGAAGTCGATCGCTGCGATGTTCTCGCGTCCGCCGTGCTCGTTGGGAATCCACTCGCCATCCTCGCGGCTGTAATCGAGGTACAGCATCGATGCGACCGCGTCGACGCGGAGCCCGTCGATGTGATATTTATCGAGCCAGAA
Organism: Rosistilla oblonga; assembly: GCF_007751715.1. Lineage (NCBI taxonomy): Bacteria > Pseudomonadati > Planctomycetota > Planctomycetia > Pirellulales > Pirellulaceae > Rosistilla > Rosistilla oblonga. The sequence continues at coordinate 3,034,898 of NZ_CP036292.1, forward strand.
GAGCGCGTTGGAGATCAGGAAATTGCGGACCTCGTTGCGTCCATAATTAAAGATCTTGGTGCCCCAGTCGGGATGTTCACCCTGCCGCGGATCGGCGTGTTCGTAAAGCGCCGAGCCATCGAAGTTGGCCAGCCCGTGTCCATCTTTGGGATAGTGAGCGGGAACCCAATCCAAGATCACACCGATCCCGTTTTGGTGGCAATAGTCGACGAAGTACATAAAATCTTCGGGAGTGCCGTATCGGCTGGTCGCGGCAAAGTAGCCGACCGTTTGATAACCCCAGCTGCCCGTATACGGATGCTCGCTGATCGGCATCAGTTCCAGGTGAGTGAAGTTCATCTCTTGGCAATACGCGACAAGCCGATGGGCGAGTTCGCGGTAGTTCAACCAACCGTGCTCTTGCTCGCCACCCTGCTGCCAGCTGCCCAGGTGCACCTCGTAGATGTTAAACGGCTTTTCCAGCTGGTTCGATTCCCGCCGCGTCTCCATCCAAGCGTCGTCTTGCCAGGTGTGGGTGTCCAGTTCGGTCACGACCGAAGCGGTACGCGGTGGCAATTCAGCGGCAAAGCCCAACGGATCGCTCTTGTCGTTCCAGTGGCCGTCCTGCTGCAGGATGCGGTACTTATAGATGTCGCCCGCTTTGACGCCGGGAATAAACAATTCCCAGACGCCCAGGTTGGGGTGGACCTTCATCGCGTGTTGCGCGCCGTCCCACTCGTTGAAATCGCCGACCACTTGGACCGTCTTGGCGTTGGGGGCCCAAACGCTGAAGTTGACGCCGCTGGTATCGCCAACGGTGCGGATCTGAGCGCCCAATCGCTTGTACAGTTCGTAGTGTCGACCTTCGCCCAAGAGGTAACGGTCGAGTTCTTGCAACAACGGTTCAACGGCGTAGGGATCGGGCATGATGGTGACTTCGCCCGAGTTGCGGGCGACTTTCAAGCGGTAGTTCGAGGAAAGAGCTTCGTTGTCGACGGGGCAAATCGCTTCGTAAAAACCGGCCGGATGCAGGCGACGCATCGGCCGCGGGGCGTCTTCGGGCTGATCGACCAGCCAGACCTGGGTGCTGTCGGGGACAAACGCACGAACGGCGATCGCTTTGCGCCCCTGGTATTCTACCGGATGGGGGCCGAGCAGTTCAGCGGGATTCTCGTGGCGTCCTGCGACCAGGCGTCCGATTCCATCGAGCGGGACCTGAGTGTGCATCGAAGATGACTCGCGTTGTACGAAGGGGGTAAAGGTTTCCATTGCTATTCGACGCGTTGACGTCAAATATACAAGGGGTGAGTTCGGCTGCGGCGGAGAAACTGCGGGTTAAGCACCCTTGGCTTCGGCATCCCACCAGACAAAAGCTAGCGGGGAATCGTTAGTTTTCCGTTGCAAATACAATAAATTCAAAGTTCTCTTTTTTTTCGACGGTACCGTCTCGGAGTGCGGCGAGCGACCGCCGCACTCCAAGTCTCAATGGCTGCTAACGCGGCGTTAGGATTATGCGACGGCAAACGTTGGTGTATCGGCGACCGCTTGTCCGGCGAGCCACTTGCGGATGCGATCCAACGGTGCGGGGCGCGATTCGGGCAGCTGGGCGGCGTTGCGTCCCTGCGACAAAAACGCAGCGCTCAACCAACAGGTGCTCACCTGGTGAATGTCCAAAGCGCGGTCGACTCGTCGCCATAGGTCGGCGTTGGGAATCGTTACCATCCGGCCAAAATGATCCCAGCTGAAACGGGTCTCCCGCCAACTGTTGAGTCCGTTGCGGAGTCCATGGATCACGTAGCGGTTGCTGCACATCATCGTCACGCAACTGGGCCCGTCCAAAGCCTCCAGCCCACGGACGACCGACCACAGCGCCAGCCGATTTAAATCGCACGGTTCATGATCACTCGCTTCAACGACACTCTGTCCCAAAATCGTTTCCAAACTGAATCGCCAGTGATGGCGATCCTCTTCATCCAAACGCGTCTCGCACACCAACAGATATTCCGGTAATGCAGCGACCATACCTTCTCTCCTATTTGGAGTTTGCTTCACAGTTGATACAGGGCTCAACTGCGATGAAATCGAATCCTTTCGCTGCCTAAGTCCGTCGTGGGTGACCGTCACGTCGCTGCTGGCCAAACCGGGAACGCTGGCATTGCAGACCGATCGGGTCGCCCAAGGATCTGATCGGCCAGCTCTCGCTCCGATATACAACCGTTTTGTTTGGAAAGCCTTGCCAAATCGCAAAACACAACCTAACAAGCGCACATTCCGCAAAACCGTCATTCCCCCATGGCCGCGTTCGCGAGCATGCCGCTGTTGCGAGCGGCATCCGCCCCCCTGCCGAAGCTGAAAGTGGTTGCACACCGCGGGGGATCCGTCACAATCGATTGTTATGACAGCTGCCAAACAGCCAACCGATTCCGCGACGCGGCGTTACCAACGCTATCTGCCGGTGATCGAATCGGTCTCGGCTCGGGATGGATTTCCGATCGATGTAGTGCACCGCGCTTGCGATCCCGAAAAACGCGGTTTCGTCACCCGCGTTGTCAACGAACTCGTCGGTCAGGGGTGGTTGCTGCGCGAATCGGAAACCGCCGATCAAACGCTCTATCGCTGGAACACCGGGCTGGGAGAGTTTTCACCGACCCGGTGGCTTGACGAAAAATTGTTTGGCAACCAAGTCAAATTGGCGCCGCAAGAGGATCGGCCGCGGGAGCGTTTGTTGGCTTGGGGAGCGGAGAGTTTGCGGACGGCGGAGTTGTTGGCGATCCTGGTCCGCAGCGGCCGACCGGGGGAATCGGCGATGATGGCTGGCGAGCATTTGGCGAACGAGTTCGCTGGCAAACTGGACCGCTTGCCGACCGCCGGCCGCGGCGAGCTGAAGTCGATTAGTCCAGCCGTCGAGAAGACCGCTTATTGTCAGATTATGGCGGGGATCGAATTAGGGCGGCGGATCGCTGCGCTCGCCGGTCCGCCGAAAACCTCCAAGATTTGCAGCACTGCCGAAGCCGCGGAATTCTGTCGCCGGCATTTCGCTCGTTTGGTCAGCGATCAACGCCGCGAGGAGTTTCATATTGTCACGCTCGATACGAAGAACCAAGTCATCGACACGCATTGCATCACCGTTGGCACGTTGGATGCCAGCTTGGTCCATCCGCGCGAAGTCTTCCGAGCCGCGATCAAAGACGCGGCGCAGTCGATCGTGTTGGTCCACAATCATCCCTCGGGCGATCCGACTCCCAGTCCCGAGGATTTTGCCGTCACGCGGCGTTTGGAATCGGCCGGCGATACGATCGGGATCGGCGTCCTCGACCACATCGTCTTGGGCCGCCAAGGCCACGTAAGCATCCGCCAAGCCGAAAACTGAAGCCCCATGGTCGCCTTTCGCTCCGCGAAAGTGCGCAGTACGACACCAATCCCCATACCAGCACGAAGCGCAAGCGAGTGAATGAACCGGTGTGATCGGGGGAAAACACTCGCTTGCGCGTTTTGATGTTGCGCCGATGGATGCTTTGATCAGGCGACGCACCGGTATTCCTGGGATAAAAGCTCAGTGTAGCGTTTCCTCAGTGTGCGGAGGCCGTGGTTGGTTTTTAGCCGTCGCAGATGCCACTGGTGCTCGCGATAGCGAATGCCTACCAACAACGCCTCGCGGACCGTGTAACTGCGAGCGTGCTTCCAGCATTTGCGCTGCCGATCGTCGATTCGGCGATCGGCCAGCTTGCGGCGACGAGTCCATTCCAGATAGCAGAACGTGATCAACACGATCCCCATCCAGCTCTCGACCGCCTCGAAATCTTTGAAGCTGTACTGGTTCATTCCCAGCGTGCTCTTGAGTTCTTTGAAGAACAACTCGATCTGCCAACGTAGACTGTACAGCTCACACACCTGCCGAGCCGACAAGTGCTTTGCATTGGTCATCAACAACTTCGTCCCTTCACGTTTAATCTTTTTGCCAATCGGCTTACTCGAGGAAAAGACGAGCATGACCATGCCCACATTGTGGACCTCGCTTCTCTCGCTGTGGACGTGATACGTCCGAGTTGACTTCGTCCCGTCGCGGCGGCGTGCCGTTCGATGGCAGGAGGCTCGTCGCTGAGCAGCGCAAGGCCCCGCACCGATCGAAAGACGAATGGTTTGGAAACGTGATGCAGGAAGTTGTTCGATTCGCAAACTCACACGAGGCCGCTTGCCGTGCTTCTTTGCAGCGAAGACGCGATTGGTGTTGACCGGAACGATCCAGAAATAGCCTCGCTCCCGGCAAGCCGCACGCACGCATTTGGCGTCAAATGCGGTGTCTCCGAGCACAATCAGTTCGATGCCAGCGGGTACTTGTGCGTCGCAAATCAACTGCGCCGCAAGCTGCGCCTGCGTCCGATGTTTGATCTTGTGTGCCTTCGCATAAGGCTTGGTGTAGTACGGCAGCCACATCGGTACTCGCAATCCGTCAGGAGTCAGCAGCAATGCGAACACGAAACAGTGGCAACTCTTTCGTTGATACTTGTACTTGGTGTAGCGGCGATTCTTGGCTGGTCGTCGTTTGGAGTTACCGGTGCTGAAGGTGTTTTCGATGGTCTGGCCGGCAGTGGCGACGAGCGTTGAATCGAGCAGCAGGAGATAGCGGCCGTTCCAATCCTGATCACGAAGCATCTTCAGTGTGATCGCCGCGAGCAAATCGGCGATCGCCTGCCGGTACCGTTTAAGGAAGCGTCCGGGTTGTGCCCGATGTCGCGGTTTTCCCTCGATGGCGGAGGCAGCAGACATGCACGAGTTTCGACCGTGCCGCGTAAGAATAGCGATCAAGAATCGCAGCAGCATGCTTCGAAAGTGAGCAGAAACCTGCGTGTTCGGCAGAAACGACTTGATTGCGGGGAGGGAATCTTCCATGATTGCCATCGGTGAGCTCCTGGGCTTTGTTTGTGTGGTAACTCACAAACTCAGGATGTCTCACCTCTTTCTGCAATACCAATTCTCGCTAGCAACCCCATCAACGCGCAACATCAAAACTTGCGCGTCGTGCTAGTATGGCCGCGCTTGAGCGCACTTTCGCGGAGCGAAAGGCGACACTTGCAAGAAGCGCAAGCCAGTGATCGAACGGGGGGATCGTGGGAAAAACACTCGCTTGCGCTTCGTGCTAGTATGGTCGCGCTCGAGCGCACTTTCGCGGAGCGAAAGGCGACACTTGCCGCCAAGTCGAAAATTGAAGACCGATGGTCGCCTTTCGCTCCGCGAAAGTGCGCAGTGCACCCTGCTCCCCAAGTCCCAATACCAGCACGAAGCGCAAGCGAGTGAATAATCGAAGATACTAGCACGAAGCGCAAGCGAGTGATCGAACGGGGTTGATCGTTGGGAAAACACTCGCTTGCGCGTCGTGCTAGTATGGCCGTGCTCGTATCTTCGCGCTCGGCAACTTCGAGCGCTACGGCAATTGAGGAGGTAACGGGGCGCCGGCGTCGTCGACCGGGTAAACCGCTTCGTGTGCGACCAGCGCGTCGATCAAGCCTTGCATCATCCGCTTCAGCTCTTGCGGATGCGACTTCGCGAGGTTCGTCGATTCAAACGGGTCGTCGGCCAGATTGAACAACTCGTAATTGCCATCTTCGAACTGGATGAAACCGCCGGTCGTCGGTTCGTTGGGGAGCGTGTGATAGACAACTTTCCAGTCGCCGTCGCGCCACGAGGTGAAATAGTTGCTGCGATGCGGTCCGTGCGGATAGTGCATCAAAAACTGTTCCTTCCGTTGCGGATCGGGCTTGCCGGTCAACAGCTTCTGTAAACTCAAACCGTCGACCGTGTGATCCTTCGGCGCCGCGGCGCCGGCGACGTCGAGGATCGTCGGCAGCAGATCGGTTACGTCGGCGACCTGACTCTGAATCGCTCCGGCGGGAATCTGCCATTGCTGCTGCAGCGGATTCGCTGGATCGGACTTCGCCCAGGCGGCGATAAACGGGACGCGCATCCCGCCTTCATAATGAGCACCCTTCTTGCCTCTCAGCGGCGCGGCGCACGCGACTTCGTGCTGATGCCCAAGAGGAGCGTCCGAGCCGTTGTCGCCCAAGAAGAAGACAAGCGTCTCCTCGGCGATCCCCAGTTGTTCCAATTGGTCCAACATATCGCCGAGCGATTTGTCCATCCCTTCGATCAACGTGGCAAACGCCTGGGCTTTCGCGGGCTTGCCCGAGTCTTTGTAGTTGGCGGCGAAGCGTGGATCGGAATCGAACGGTGCATGGACCGCGTAGTGTGAGAAGTACAGGTAGAACGGTATGTTGTCGCGAACCGCTTGCGCAACCAACGGCTTCGCCTCCAACGTCAACGCCTCGGTCAAAAACGTATCGCTGCCGTGGTACTTCTCTAACCCCGGGACCGCGTGGTGCTTGCGTTTGGTTTGGTGGCCGTAGCTTTTTTCGCCGTAGTAGCTGCCGGGTGCACCAAACGCTGCGCCGGCGACGTTGATCTCGAAACCAAGGTTCGCCGGATCGGCACCCTCGTGTCCTTCGGGAGCGAAGTGGGCTTTGCCGATATGGATCGTCCGGTATCCGTTGTCGCTCAAGATCCCCGGCAGCGTGACGTCTTGCGGGCTCAATCCGTCCCAATCCCATCGTGGTGCACCGTGTGGACCGGCATTGTTTTTCTGAGGGTTGATCCAGTTGGTCGCTCGATGGCGAGCCGCGTTTTGCCCGGTCATGATCGAGATCCGCGTCGGCGAACAAACGCTCATCGCATAAAACTGGTTGAACCGAATCCCTCGCTCCGCCAACCGCTGCATGCTTGGCGTGCGATAGAAGTCATTTAAAGGATACCGCTGCGGCTGGCCCGCTTCGTCGGTAAGAAACGGTACCGACGTATCCATGATCCCCATGTCGTCGACCAGGAAGACGATGATGTTCGGGCGTTTGGCGGCGACGTTTTCGTCGGCGGCAATCGCTGGTCCAGCGAACAACAGCAGAACGAACAGGCCGAGGGGTGCAGCTGATTTTGGCATCGATTGGATTTCCGGCGGTGATAAAACGTGGAAGGCTTCGAAGCGGCCAAGGAGAGATTGTCGTCTAGTTTAATCGGCTGGGGCGAGCGATTCGCGCGTCGCCTGCCAAACGTCGGCAGAAGACGGTGGTCGCCCTCGGACTGGGCGGCAACGCACATCGACTTCGTTAGTCTTTGATCAGTGGCGTGATCTGTTTACTGTCGATGGCGATCTTATATATGTTCTTCGCGTGCGGATCGGCGACGAACAGGTTCCCCTCGTGGATCGCGAGTCCAACGGGATTGATCAGCGGCGGGCCAGTCAACCATTGTTCCGGTTTGCCGCCAGCGGGAATCCGCCAAATCGCTTTGGCATATCCGTCGGTGACAAACGCGTCTCCCGAATCGGTGACGACAACGTTGTGCGGGAATTGAAACGGGCGATCGCTGACGACCGGCGTCGCTTTGCCCGCCGAATCGATCCGCACCAATTGGTCCTTGTCCTGCGTGACAGCCCACAACTGGCCTTGGGGATCGAGGCTCAGCCCCCGCGTGTTGACCTGCGCGAATGTTTCGACTTTGCCCCCGGCCAAGGGAAAGCGGACGATTGTCCGCGTCTCCAAATCGGCGACGTAGACGTTTTCGTCGGCATCGACGGCGATGCTCATCGGGATTCCGATCCCGCCGGCCGTCAATGGCTTCGGTTCGCCGCCAGCCGCTGCGATTCGATAGACCTCGCGAGTCGGCGTGTCGCCGATCAACAAGTCACCATCGGGAAGGATCGCGACGCACCGCGGTCGGTTCAGCGGTTTGCGAATCCATTTCGATCCGCGGACGAAGAGCGTCGGCTGGCCCTCGGCTGACAACTTCCAAACGCCCGGCAGATCGAGATCGACAACGTACGACTCCGCCGCATCGACTGCGATTGCTAGCGGGTACTTCGGCCGGCTGGGTGTCTCCTCGTCGACGGTTTCTTCTGCGGACAAACCACCGAGCAGTACGACCGACAGGGCGGCTACTTGAGCGAAAGTGCAGGCGAATCTCATGCGATCAGCGGTCCTGTGTGAAGATGTGACGGTTAGGGGAATCTTGACGAATTTAACGATTTTACTGAATGAGCAGAGTTTGCCGCCCGATAACACATAAACAGCTTTCTATCATTCCAGCGGACCGCCGCGCTTTGCGACAACGCTCGGAAGTCAGAACTTTAGGTTTGTTAATATGATCACGACTCAACCGCTTTCTCGAATCCAGTGCTCGCTCGCTCTGGCGTTTGCCTTGATTCTAACGAATCTCGCGACCGCTGCCGAGGATCAAACGGTTCCAACGAACAGCTTGCGTGCACCGGTCAAACCGAAACAAACTTGGGTCCCCGAAGCGAGTCCGGCAGCCGAAGCGGCCGCCGCGCCGCAGACGGTCGAACCACCAGCCGAAGCGCAGACGCTGGTTTCGCATCCCCAGCAACCGACCAACGCTCGGCGACAATACGCTCCCGCACCGCAACCGGCTCGCGTCGGCAGCGGCGCGGCCAGCTCGCGCCCGAACACGGCGGTCCGTCGCCCCGCGGCAAAACCCAATTCACCGAACTGGTTGGGCGTCAAACAGGTCGGCTACAACGAACATTATATCCCCGGCGATGCTGGGATTTACGTCGAAGGCGCTCCGTCGTGCGGTTGCGATTCGTGCAGCGGCGGAATCGGCATGGCTTACGATCCGGGCTGCGGTTTTGAACCCAGTTGTGGTTTTGAACCGAGCTGTGGATTCGAAGGGGCCGGGTGCACCGGCGACGCCTGCGGAATCGGTTGCGGATGCAACGCCTGCGTCGAACCTGGCTGCCCTCCTTGCGATCCGTTTGGATGGTGGGATTGGCGACGAACCGAATTTTTCGTCGGCGTGCAAGGCTTCAAAGGACCACCCAACTTCGCTTCGGGCAACACCGCCGGGCAGCGCGACGGATCGGCCAGCTTCGGTTTTCACCAAGGCTTCAACATGGGCCGGCCGCTGTACTTCATCGGTTGCGGTGAGTTCGGTTGGCAGTTCGGTTTGCGAGCGACGCAGAGCAATCTGAGCGGAGCGGAATTTACGACCGACGAGCGAACCCAGCTGTTCCTGACCGGTGGCGTCTATCGCCGCGTCGATTGCGGATGGCAGGGTGGCGTGGTCGTCGATTACCTGAGCGATCAATGGTACTACGACGTCGATCTGCTGCAGATTCGCGGCGAGCTGAGCTGGAAGGTTTCGCCGGTCAACGAGTTTGGTTTCCGCTTGACGCAGAGCACGCAGACCAGCGGTTCGGTTGCCCAGTTGTTAAACGATGCGGGCGTCAACACGACCACCGAAGCTGGCTTTTTGGCGACCGATCAGTATCGGTTCTTCCACCGCCGCACGATGGGCAACGGAGTCGAAGTCGAAGGCAACGTCGGCTTCAGCGGCAGCTCCGACGTGCTGCTTGGTGCGTCGTTCGACGTTCCGATGGGCCGCTGCTTGGAACTGCGAACCGGATTTGACTACTTGATTCCCGACGATGGCTCTTCGGCCGGCGGAAATCAAGAGGAAGGTTGGAACCTGGGGATCTCGTTTGTCTGGACTCCAGGCGGCCGAATCGCCGGCGGACGCGACTACTACCGACCGCTGTTTAACGTCGCCGACAACGGCAGTTTCATGGTCGACCGTCGCTAGCGTTTCATCCACATTTGAATTTAGGTAGTGGACGAGGTCACGAGTCCTTTCGCGCCAGAGATTATGGGGACTCGTGACCTCGTCCACCACCATCAGTCCGAAAATCAAAGATTGACAAACCACGAGGTCGGCCGTGGTATTCGAATCGACCAGAATTCTACGTCGAGTCGAATCGGACTCCCTCGATCGTCTTCAAATCTTCTCAGCCGGCGCGGCGAGCGTCGGCGCGGCGGCTATGCACAACGGTGATTGCTGCCACAGCGGCGATCGCGACAACAGCCGCCCAACCGATGTGTGCTCCACTGGTCAGGTAGTGCAATGCCGGAGCGGTTTCGCTGGCGACCGATCCGTGACCGGGATGAGCGAACAACGTCGATGGGATCAGGATAGCGGTGGTCAGGGTCAGCAATGGACGCATCGGAATTCTCTTGGGTTGGTTGACGGCATCGACGCGCGTTTGCATGCGTCTGAAATGATTGATGAATGATGTCGTTCGGAAACGCCGGCTCGCGGCATCCCGTTAAGTGTTAGCAATCGCTTCGGGGGCGGCACAAACCGCTGATCTTATTGAACTATCAGCCGCAGCGTTAACCTGCGGTTTGCTGGCACATCCGGACGCTAGCAGCTTGTCGGTTTGATCAGCCGTTTGGGCGTTAGCCCCGGTTCCGCTGCCACTAAACCGGGGCTAACGCCCAAACGGCTAATGCAAGGAAGCTCGTTGTGACTAAACCGACAAGCTGCTAGTGCGTGCCGGTTAATACGGCTGAACTCGATCACCGCTGCAGCGGGAACCGCTTCGCAACATTCGCCGCAAACGATAACATAGGCTCAAGCCGACCGTTATAGCGAGTTGGTCGCGTTTGCCCAGTGGATGTGTTGTCGCGACCCCGCTTGCGACCTCGATCCTGGGAACCACCAAACCATGTCAGCCACCGAACTCCGCCCCTTGGGACAAACCGATATCCGGGTCTCTCCCGTCGCGATGGGCTGCTGGCCGATCGCCGGAATGACCAGTCTAGAGGTGAACGATCCCGACAGCTTGGCGACGCTTGATGCCGCCTTCGACGCCGGCATCAACTTCTTCGACACCGCGTATTGTTACGGTGCCAACGGCGAGAGCGAACGGTTGATCGGCCGCGGTTTGGGAAATCGCCGCGACCAAATCGTGATCGCGACCAAAGGCGGAATCGCTTGGGACGCCGATGGCCAACGCGTCCAAGACGCTTCCCCCGCGACGCTTCGACGGCAGTGCGACGAGAGCCTGCAGCGACTGGGAACCGACCGCGTCGAACTGCTCTATCTGCACGGCCCCGATCCGGATGTTCCCGTGGCCGAATCGGCGGGCGAACTGAAACGTTTGATGGACGCCGGCAAGACCCGCAGCGTCGGCGTTTCGAACTTTAACGTCGAACAATTGGAAGAGTTTCACGCGGTCTGCCCGCTCTCCGCCGTTCAGCCTCATTTCAATATGCTGCAGCAGGAGATCACTCACGACATCCTGCCCTGGTGCGAAGCCAACGGCGCTTCGGCGATCATCTATTGGCCGCTGATGAAGGGGCTGTTGGCGGGCAAATTGTCCCGCGACCACCAGTTCGCTCCCGGCGATGGCCGCGCGAAGTACCCGATGTTCCAGGGGGAGGAGTGGCAGAAGAATCAAGACTTTGTCGACGCGCTACGCCAATTGGCGCTCGAGATCGGCCGAACCGTTTCGGACGTGGTGATCAATTGGACGATTCATCATCCGGGGATCACCGCAGCGCTTTGTGGAGCCAAGCGGCCGTATCAAATCACCGAGACCGCAGCGGCACTCTCGTGGCGATTGTCAGCTGACCAAAGGGCAAGGATCGACCAAGCGATCGCCGACCGCGGCCCGGCAGCCGGACGATCGGCTGTCTAACCAGCCGCTTCAATCGGTACAATCGCGTTGCTGTTTCGCGGAAACTGTCGCTCTGCCAGTCGGCCGCAACGATCACCGAATCGCTCTATCTTAACATGGGGCTACCGGGGCGAATTCGTCGCTCCGCTTCCAGTGCAAATCGGCGAAGGTATCCCCCGCCACGCGCTGCCGTCCGGTTTTTCAAGCGAACCGGACGCTAGCCCGTGGCGGCTGGTACCCGATCCTAAAAACGATTTTCCCTGGCCCCGATTCGCATCGTTTTTGGTTGACGAGGTCACAGTTCCCTTGAGACACATCTATCTAGACTTTAACACCACGACCCCGTTGGCCCCTTCGGTCGGCGAAGCGATGCAGCCGTTTTGGGACGAACATTTTTTGTTACCCACGCAACAGCATCCCGCCGGATTGGCGTTGGGCGAACTCGTCGACACGGCTCGGGAACAGGTAGCCAATCTGTTGGGCTGCGATCCGTTCGAAGTCGTATTCACCTCCGGCGGCACCGAAGCGAACAACCTGGCGATCCTGGGCGTCTGCCGTGCCTGGCAGCAAGCCGGTAAGCCGCCCGGCCGCGTGATCGTGTCGGCCAGCGAGCACGATTCGGTGATCGCCGCCGCAAATTCGTTGCAGTTCGACGGATGGCATATCGAATATCTCGACGTCGATCCCGACGGTCGAGTCGACCCGGAACAGCTCGATGCGATGCTGCAGCACGATACGGCGCTGGTTTGTGTCCAGGCGGCGTGCAGTATTTCCGGCGTCCTGCAGCCGGTTCGCCAAGTCGCCGACATCTGCCACGCCCGCGGCGTACTGCTGCACTGCGACGCGGCTCAATTGGCCGGCAAGCAGCCGATCGATACCGGTTCGTTGCGAGCGGATACGATCGCGATCAGCGGTCACAAAATGTATGGCCCCAAGGGAATCGGAGCCCTCTATGTCCGACGAGGTTTGAAACTGTCACCGATCCTGTATGGCGAAGCTCAAGAGATGGGGCTGCGTCCCGGTTCGGGAAACATCACCGGCGAGATCGGTCTCGGCGCGGCGGCGAAGATGGCCGCGCGTGGTGCCGAGGATGCCGCCGATGCGATGGCCGCACTCCGCGATCGGTTTGAAGATCGACTCCAACAGGCGATATCGCCGACGCCACGGGTGCTGGGAAATCAAGTCTCCCGGCTGCCCAACACGTCGCTAATCACGCTGCCGATTCGCGTCCCATTGCAATTCAATAAAGCGACCTCGGATCTTGTTATCTCACGTCCCCGCTGCGCTCAACCGCAGGACTGGATGACTCGCTGCCTGGTCGCTATCGGGCTCAGCGAACAACAGATCGCTTGCACGCTGCGAGTGAGCGTCGGCTGGACGACGTCGCAAGAATCGGTCGATCAAGCAGCCGACCAGATCATCCGCGCGTTGGAAAACTGATTCGCCGGCAGGATTCAATTGCTGACTAGCAACGCTTCGATCTGCGTCAAAACCTCTGGCGAGGCAACTTTTTTGCCCGTCACCAAATACGAAAAGTTGTCCGCCAAGATCTCCTCCGGATGGATCAAGTATTTGGTGTTCCGTCCCACCTGCGACATGAAGCCGTCCAAGTCTCCCATCGCGTGCCCGACGAAGCTGCCATCGTCACGCAACACCGGTGTCCAGATGCCGTCTTGTTTTTCAAGCTGCACAAACTTGACCTGCAGAAACGCGAAAAAGGACTTCTCGTGGCTGGGATCGAATTCCGCCACGCTGGAAAACAGCACCGGCGCCACATCGACCGACTGGCCATCGACGTCGACGGTGATGTAGTGCTGCACGATCGGGGCGTCGGGATTGGTGATCCGTCGGTTTTGATCCGCCGCCGGCAACTGCACCTCGTCGCACGGCTCGAATCCAATCGTTGCATAGAGTTGATCGCGCCATTGGGGCGACTGACGCGAGGCGATATGAAACAGTTCGTGAGCCAACAGTCGCAGCATATCCTCGGGGCGGCGGACGATCCGTTTTTCGGGCAACACGATCGCATTGCCCCGCGTGTGCGGCGCCCCCGCCTCGGAATTTCCCTTCGTGCAGACCAGTAAGATCTCTTCGGGCAGCGGCAGATTCCACTCGCCCACACGCGCCGCCAACTGCTCCACCGCCGGGCGAACGGTCGCGATAAACGCATCGGTCCACGGTTGGATGTCTTCGGCAGCCGACCGACGATAATCGGTGGAACTCACCTCTTCGCGCGTGTTCAACCGACTCTGCAAATCGAACCGGCTCAATCGCTGCGTGAACGTATCCTCCGCCTGCAAAACCTCCGCCCCCTCGGCGACCGTGGCGAAACGGACGACGCATTCGGGAGTCAGCGGGATCTCTTGTCCGAGCATAATTGAACCTTGGGCTGCCAAGATCAGCGTGATCCAAATTCGAAAGTGCATCATCGATCGGCTCCGTTAATCTGTGGAAAGCGATGCAGGCGGCGCCGCCCGATTCTCGTCGGAATCATTATAGGGCAAGCAAACGCCAGCTTGGGGAGCGGGGCGAAACAGCGCAGGGCTGATCAGTGTTTGTGCTTAGGCAAATTAGCCGCCACGCGTTAGCGTCCGGTTCTCCAGGTAAACCGGACGCTAACGCGTGGCGGCTGATACCTCAAATTGAAACACTGAATAGCCCTGCGAAACAGCGACATTCCATCTTCGTCGCCGCGCAAATCAGCCGCCACGCGCTAGCGGCTTGTCGGTTTAATCAGCCGTTTGGGCGTTAGCCCCGGTTCCGCTGACACCAAACCTGGGCTAACGCCCAAACGGCTAATGCAGGGAAGCTCGTTGTGACTAAACCGACAAGCCGCTAACGTCCGGTTCTGCGAGGTGCCTCGCGCTCCTGCGACGGCGGCCGATCCCAACTAACTCCGCCGACGTCGGTGCAATCGGTGCGTATCCCGCGACCGCTACAAAGCGTCCATCGGGCCCACGCTTTTGGTTTGCCGAGTACCTTGCGACCGCAGCGATTCAAAACCATGTGCAAGAGTTGAACAACGTCCCCGTACCTTGGGTTTCGTTGTATCAGCATCTGCCTCTTTTGGCTATGCGGATCCCACTGCCGGAAGAGAAAGCACGATGAACAAGATCCTGACCGCAACCTCCGCGTCGACTGAAAATCGTCCATCCGCCAACGACAACGCGCGTGGCCGCGGATTCGATAATTCCGAACACTGCATGCATCTGCTCGAAGAGGCGCAGTCGTTGGTCCAGCAGTCGATCGACGACGACCAGCCCGGTGCGCCGGAGCTGTCGGTCGTGATCCCCGTCTTCAACGAACGCGAGACGCTGCCGCAGGTGATCGCCGCGGTCCAAGCCCTGCCGATCACTAAAGAGATCATCATCGTCGACGATGGCAGCAGCGACGGGACCGCCGATTGGCTCCGCAGCCAACGCGGGAAGTCGGGCCTGACGATCGTCTTGCGGCGTCGCAATCGCGGCAAGGGATCCGCGCTGCGAATGGGCTTTCGCCACTGTCGCGGCGCGATCATCGCGATCCAAGATGCCGACCTCGAATACGATCCCCGCGATCTGATGAAAGTCATCCGGCCGATCCAGGATGGGCTGTCCGATATCGCTTACGGTTCCCGCTACCTGGGCAACGAAGTGCAAGACCCTTCGTTCCTGCATCGCCTGGGGAATCGGGTGCTGACCGGTTTAAGTAACGTTACGACCGGGCTGCGGTTGACCGATATGGAGACCTGTTACAAAGCGTTCCGCCGGGAATTGATCCAAGGGGTGACGCTGCGACAGTGCCGGTTTGGATTCGAACCCGAGGTGACCGCCAAGCTGGCTCGCAGCGGCCAACGGTTCATGGAAGTCCCGATCGAATACCAGAGTCGCGGCTACGACGAAGGCAAGAAGATCGGTTGGCGCGATGGTGTTAACGCGATCTACTGCATGTTACGGTACAGCCGCTGGGATTGAGCCGCCGGTTGGTCCTGGCGGTGAGGATCGATATGCGGGGCTGAACAACGAACGCGCTGGAACTCCATCGATGTGGCTTCGCAAACGACTCGCCGACCGCTTCATTCTGCGTCCCTCACGGCACGTTGTCGACGATCCGCAACCCGCCACGCGATTGATCGTCGATGGACCGCAAGGCGACATCGAATGCTTCGCGACGCGAAAGCCTGCCGGCACGCAAGCCGCCGCGCTGTTGGACGTGGATCAACCCCCCGCTGATCTGCTGATCTTAAAGCTCCCCGGAACGGGCGGCCGCGCCGAGCGATCGACAGCTTTTCCCGCCCTCCTCTTCCAGCCGCGCGATGTCGAAGTCTGGACCTGGAATCCGCCCGGCTACGGACTCAGCCAAGGCTCCGCCTCGCTGCGACACATCCCCGCCGCAGTCCTTGCCGTTTGGGATCATCTGCAACAGCACCGCGTCGGCACTAACACAAAAACCTTGATCGTCGGCAACAGCCTCGGATCGGTGACCGCGTTGTATTTGGCCAGCCAACGCGCGGCCGACGCTCTGATGATTCGCAACCCGCCGCCGCTTGTCGATATGGTCCGCGACGGCAACGCCTGGTGGAACGCCCATCGCGGTGGAACCTGGATCGCGGCATCGATCGAAGCGAAGATGGACGCCACGACAACCGCCGGTCACTGCCAATTGCCAGCCTTGTTTGTGCAATCGCAACTCGACGCCTTGGTCCCGGCGAGGCTGCAACAATCGATCATCGACGCCTACGCCGGCCCGCACCGCCTGGTCGTCCTGCCCGAAGCCCAACACGACACACCCTATCGCCCCGACGACCTCGAAGCGATCCAGCTGGGCTTGCAGTGGCTGATCCCCGAATTTTTCGACAAGCCGCTGGAGTAAAGGCTTCAGCCGACCGCGTCCCAAGCGCTGGAGTAAGAGGCTTTAGCCGATTCACGCGCCGCTAGATATCCGCCCACCGCCAGATCAAGTCGCTTAGAGGCTCGACTCCAGCCCCGCCAAATAATCCGTTCTCCGGCCGTCTCACCCAAACACTGCAGCCCCTCCGTCGCGTTCACGCTCGTCAAGCGAGCGTGCAACGAGCGACCGATCGATCGCAAGTCCAGCGTTTCGGCGTGGCGGAGTCAGAAAATTTTCAGCGAGCGATGGTCGTTTGGCGGCTCGGCGGCAGCTTCAAACAAGCGGAAAGTCAAGATTTTCCGGCACGATTGGTACAAACCGTGCTAGGACGACTCAAGTTGTGAAAAAAGCTTGCCGATAGCCCCTAAGGCGACCTTGCGAGGATGAAAGTGATACAGTAAATTTCGGACACGAGAGGAACGCCGCTTTCGGAACCCAAGTCCCCCAAGGACCTGGCGCCCACAGCAGCAATCCGCTCCATATTCCCCTGTAGCTCAGTTGGTAGAGCAGGCGGCTGTTAACCGCCTTGTCAGAGGTTCGAGTCCTCTCGGGGGAGCTTTTTCAGTTTTCTGAAAACTAGCGACAAACCACTCAACGCCCGCGGTAGTGCATGACACCCGCGGGCGTTTTTTCGTTTACGCTCGGTTTTTCGCGGCACTTAAACGCCGCGGCATCCAACCCGCAATGTTCTTGCATGTGCGTCGAGAGTCCCGGGCTGCCGAATCCAATCACCCCGATTCGCCCCAGACCCCCAGAGAACTCTCTGGTTTTCTGTTTAGCTTGGCGAACTGGTTTACGCGGGCGAGCTTTGACTCGGTCAGCATGTAGCGCCCCAAGAACCTTCACGAAGCATCTCGCGGATCACCCCCAAGACTGCATTCAATTTGACTGGGTGGTGTCAGTCTCGATCGCCATTTGCCCAAGGTCGTTTGTTCGACTTCTTCTGCATCGTCGATCACGTGCTTCGCAACTACAACCCCGACTCAGCGTACGTGCAAATTGCAGATTAGAACGGAGTCACTTGCAAATCATCTTGCGACAACGTCACCTGAGATAAAATCCTCGGATGCTGCCAGTGGTGAGGTTGAAGTGAAAGAACTGCTGCCGGACGTCTGGGCCAAACTGCATCCCGAACCGCTCCGCAGCGGAATCGCTAGCACTCGCCGCCCGCCACCGAAAACTAACCAACCGATAGCCGCGTCGAACGTTTACGTTAGATCCATCGTTGCCGCGACCTCCATCACAAGAATCAACGGGCAGAGGCGCATCGTCCGGCTCCAGTAAGCTCTTGGTTATGATACCGTAAGCTGGTGGGATACTCCCAGTTCAGCAGATAAGCATGCCGCTGGCCAGTGCGGCGAATCATTCGTCTGCCGCTTTGTATTTGCGAACAGCAATACGAATGCAGGTCCAATTTGGTGAAGACCAGCTCCGGGTGTCCGCGAAACTTGTTGACCGTCGTGCGGGTCGCTCGGGCGACATGTTGTTCGAGTTCGGCCAGCTCCACTAGCTACGTCTCCGCCCTCTTCTTGATGCGGCCGCGAGTGGACGGCTTCGCCTTATTTTTGGCTTCCCCAGCATCAACGCCAGGCCGCAGGGGTCCAAAATCGTCAAGCATTGTTACTTTATCAATCAAAACAAGACATTGAAGAAGTCACTTGCTGTCGCCATCAGCCTCAGCCAATCGGTGTTTCATCACACCGAGGCCGGGACCGAACGTAACGTCCGGGATCATTTCAAAATCGAAGCGTGCATAGAGCTTCAACGCAGCTACATTGTTAGGATCGACGAGAAGGAGCAGGTACTCCGACGGCTTGGTTCGTTCGCAATTGATCAGGTTTGCTTCGCCAATCAAATGGTTCATAATCTGGCGTGAATATCGCCAATCTGAATCTGGCGGCTGGCCTTGAAATCGCTCATCGATTCCAAGCATTGGGATATAGAGCAGTCGTGTGTAATTGCCATCAGGCATCGGCCACCGCCAGTTTACGAGGCCGAGTGAGCCGTAGCCGACAATTTCTCCTGTTTGTAAGCGATACAACCAAACCGTCGAACCTCGGCTAATCGAATCAAAAGCGCCGGAACCGGTGATCCACTCCGTGCAGAATCTTCCGGACACTGAGTCGCCAGAAGAAAAGCCGACCAAGGCGTCTCGGTCGGCTTCAACAAACCTATCTGCATAAAGCTGAAATTCACTCATTGTCCTCGAGCGTTTTCCTTCCAAGACGGCAGTGCCTGACCTTTAAGCGATGAACGAGGTAGCGAGTCATCGCGAAGAGCATTTGCCATCGCCTCGCTCATTTCCTGACCATCTCGTTCAAATGCTGCCGCTGCATCCAAGTAGTCCATGACTTCGATGTCCGGCCATAGTTCACGAACATCAACGTCAACGGCAGCCGCGATCTTTTCCAGCGTTGCCCTTTGGGGGCGGCATTTTCGGTTGAGCATTTGCGAGATTGCGGGTTGTGAACAATCGATTCGCTTGGCAAGTTCTTGTTGAGTGATGTGTTTATTCTTCATGATTTGTCGCAATCGCTCAGCAAACTGTGCCTCTTGCGAATTCATTTTCTCAACTTCCGATTGCAAGGCTGGAAACTTCTCTGCGGCCCCAGCTTCGGAATGTGCCAGGTCCATTCCGTAGCGGCCCTCGGTATCCGGCAGCAAACGAAACTGGTCCAACAACGTATGCCACGCGCGACCTTTGTCGCCGGGAAGGGACTCGGGATCGTCGATGATTGCCATCAGTCGCTCGGAATTGCTGCGAAGCTGGTCGCTGCATTCGGTTAGCGCAGCGAAGAACGCTTGCTGCTGGGTTCCGTGCAACGAGAGAATCATTCGCATCAGCGAAGTGTTCGTGTTCTCCAGTGGTGCGTCGGGAGTTTCGGTCGTACTCATGGCAATCCAAACGGGTTGTCGTGGCTAATGTGCATTCGCTCCAGAATGACGTTCAAACGCATCTGAAGGATCTCGATCAAAAAGTCTGTTAGCGGTTCATCCAGCATCATCACCGAAAGAATCCAAATTCCGCCTCCAGGTTCGGGTTGAGTGAAGATAACGCGGTAGCCGCTGGCTATCCCGTATCCCTCCTCCACTACCAGTTCCCAGAACGAGGTTTCACCAAGCCTGCGTACCGCGGTATCGAAAACCTGATTGTCCCCCGCTTCCCGCCACTGCAACTTCAATGCCTGGCGCCACAACTGTGCCCGCCCCGCTCGTCGAGGCAGAATCACGTGGGCATCACGGAACGCTGAGAGGCAGAACCGGACATCTTGCCGAAGCGGAAGTTCGTCAGGTTGCATTTCTTCCATCGGTTCGGTATAACAAACTTATAACACAAAAGCGGGGCTGACAAGGGTAATTACCATCTAAGCCATAAATCATGCCCCTTCAAGACGCCATTCAGTGCCTCGAATTCTTTTCTAATAATCAATAGCTGGGGGTGGATATGAGTAATTGTCAATTGTTGTGTTTTGAGAAATTGAATTAGGCGGCGATCTCATCCTGCATGATTCCGTCTTTGAAGGAACGCCCTTCGGTGACGAGAGTGATCTTTTCGTGGCAGTTCAAGAATCAGAGGGGGACATCCACAATACGCTCTCTTCAGTTCGTTGCGGTCGGTGACCACGACCAGCGTCGGAGACTTCATCGCCAGTTGCTGGAAGCGCTTGCCCGCGTAGTAGCACATGGAAATGCTCTTGCTATGGAAATGCTCTTGCTGCTGCCCTGAGTAATCGGAGGGGGACAATCGGAGGGGGACATCCACAAAACGCTCTGGTGTGCTCCCTAGAAACTGTTCCATGAGTCATGAGAGTGTACCGGCCAATGGTGGCCCAGGAGACTCTTGAAATGACGAACGCACGAAAACGGCGTAGGCCGGAACAGATTGTGAAGGCACTTGCCGAAGGCGAAGCCATGCTGGCAGCCGGTAAGTCCGCTGCTGAGGTGTATCAGAAACTTGGCGTTGTCGAATCGACTTGGATGCGATGGAAGAAACAGTTTGGTGGCATGAAGTCGGATGAGGCCAAGCGGCTGCGCGAACTTGAAGTTGAAAACCAGAGGCTTAAGGAGTTGCTGGCCGAAGCGGAACTCGACAAGAAGATGATCGCAGAGGGAAACTTCTAAGCCCGATGGGAGCAGAAGGGGACACCCACAAAAGGGGGGCAGAAGGGGACACCCACAAAATGATTGCCTTCGCGGAGTCGCACACCTAGAATTGCTTAATGCAGTGCCGGAGTAACAATTGCAACGAGATTTGATCTGTTTTCGTAGTCGGAGGGCTTTGGGATGGCTCGACAATCGCGGGGTGAGGTGCTCGATCCCGATCAGGTGCAGATCGTGCACTGTATCGAGCGATGTGTCCGTCGCGCTTTCTTGTGTGGTGAGGATCCCTATACCCGACAGTCGTTCGAGCACCGCCGTCGTTGGATCCGAGAACGACTCGAATTCCTCGCCTCCTGCTTTGCAATCGATTGCCTGACGTTTTCGATCATGAGCAATCACCTGCACTTGGTGCTGCGCAGCCGTCCGGACGTCGTTGCTGTCTTGTCCGATGAAGAAATCGCCAGGCGGTGGCTGCTGCTGTTCCCCAAGCGTCGCAACGATGACGGGGCCCCCGCCGAGCCTTCCCCCACAGAGGTTGCCGCGATCGTTAATAACGAACCGGTGCTGGCTGAGCGCCGTCGTCGGCTATCGGATATCAGTTGGTGGATGCGGTGTACAGCGGAAAACATTGCCCGCCGCAGTAACGCCGAAGATCAGGTGAGTGGTCACTTTTGGGAGGGGCGATTTAAAGCTCAGTTGATTCTCGACGAAGCAAGCCTATTGGCCTGCGCCGCCTACGTCGATTTGAATCCAATTCGCGCTGCGATGGTTCAGACGCTGGAAGCGAGTGAATTCACCGGAGCCAAGGAGAGGATCGATGATATCACTTGCGCATCGGAGCAAGACCGCAAGCACGTTCATGACTGGGAGCGAAGCCGAGTACCGCCCAACAGTGGATGGATGAGTCCAGTGGAGATCGTCGAGCGAGACGATCCGATCGGCGCGGACGTCGATGCGAGCCATCGTCGGTCGAGCTGCAAAGGCTTTTTGTCGATATCTTTGTCCAAGTATCTTGAACTGTTGGATTGGACGGGGCGTCAGTTGCGAGACGACAAGCGAGGCGCGATCCCTGCCGAACTCGCACCTATTCTGACTCGGATCGGACTCGACGCACCGGCCTGGTGCGATTTGGTCAAACGATTCGGGCGTCTGTTCAAACGAGCCGCCGGCACATCGGAGAGTCTCAGCGCAGAAGCCGCTCGTCGCGGGCAAGCATGGATGCAAGCTCCCGGAAACCCATTGGCTGGCCAAGCCCCTCCGTAGATTCCCGCCATCGTCCCTTCAACTGACCCGAAATCCAACCACTTCTGGCCCCAGTCGCAAACTACTACGTGCGGCAAGGCGCCGGAACCGCGTCACCCAAGCTATCCCCCCGATCAAGAAGCCGTTTCAACGCCCCCCAAGTACCTTTCGAAGCCCATATCCCGGCTCTCGCCCCTAAAAAATGAATGCTTGCGCTAGCTCAAAGCTTGGCCGTCCCCAAATGCGTCAATGCTTTTGACAAGATTATCAACACGAAGACGCTCGACGTTTGCAAAGACCCGCATGAATGTGATGGGAATGGCGAAGACGATGATGAGCACGATGATTGACCTAGCTCAAAGCTTGGCTGTCCCCAAATGCGCCCCCTCCGTAGATTCCCGCCATCGTCCCTTCAACTGACCCGAAATCCAACCACTTCTGGCCCCAGTCGCAAACTACTACGTGCGGCAATATCGCCGGAACCGCGTCACCAAAGCTATCCCCCCCGATCAAGAAGCCGTTTCAACGCCCCCAAGTACCTTTCGAAGCCCATATCCCGGCTCTCGCCCCTAAAAAATGAATGCTTGCGCTAGCTCAAAGCTTGGCCGTCCCCAAATGCGTCAATGATTGGATATACTGCAGAGGCGGCGAAGTCCCGCGCAGGACTGAGAACCGCGCACTTGAATGAAAGAGAGCTGGAAAAGATGTAGCATGCTATCTACACCGACAATTTGAATTGACGCGCGAAGCGTCAAGTTGTGCTTCCTCCCAAATACCGCCAACCTGAGCCGTAAGGCTCTTGAACGCAGAGAAGCAGTACTTGTGCCGCGCCCCGAAAGGGGCGCTGGCTAGGTGCTGTTCTCTGCGCCCCTTGGCGGGGGTTGGGAGGTGCGGCCTTAGTTCAGCGCCCTCTCTTCTTGCGGGAGACTACATGACAAGTGACGATGCCGGTGAGTGCAAGGGCGATTCTGCTAGCACAACGAATGTCGTCCAAGGATGTGGTTGCTTGACCGTATTTCTAGGATTGGCGATGTGGTGCTTCGTTTGGCTCAACATGTCAGCCCCTACCGAGGAACAGCTTCAACGAGAACTTGAACAGCAAGAGCTGATCGAGGACATGGAGCGAAGGAAGCAAGAGAACATGAAGGCAATCGTCGCAGCTAAGCGGTTTGTTCTCAGCAAATTGAAGTCACCTTCAACCGCCAGGTTTCCATGGGGAAGCGATGAATACAACGTAGTTTCATCACATGACGGAAAAGAGTGGACGGTCTCGTCGCACGTTGACGCTCAGAATAGCTTCGGAGCCATGTGAGGTGGTGACCTGATCGCGGGCGCGCTCAGGGCTTAGGATGGCCGCTCAAGGAGATTGCCAGAATGAGCAAGAAGCCACTCAAAGACACTAATAAAGCACGGCGTCAGTTCACCGATCAATTCAAGAAAGATGCGGTGCAGATGCTGCTCGACGGGCATGCCGCGAGTTCAATCTTCGACCGTCTCGGCCTGACAGGTACGAACTTGTTGTACCGATGGAAGCGAGAACAGTTGCGTCAAAGCGGCCCCGTTGCTTCGTCGCTCGACAGCCGTGTGAAAGAACTTGAAGCCGAGCTGAAGAGAGTCGAGCGAGAGCGTGACATTTTAAAAAAAGCATTATCTATTTTCAGCCGAAGCGATTGAATGATCGATTCGTCGCTGCGGCAGAAGTCATGGATTCGTCGAATGCAACGGCCACCGAAGTCTGCCAGGTTCTGTCACTCTCGCGAAGCTCGTTCTATCAATTCCAAAAAGCGACTGAACGAGATGAATCAACGCGGGCAGAGGAGCTTGCCCCGATAATCATCGACATCTTCTGGAAGCATCGGCGGCGCTATGGGGCCCGACGAATCAGCAGTGAATTAGCTGATCGAGGCATTGTCGTTTGTCGAAGAACGGTTGCGGAATCGTTGAAAATGCAGGGTTTGAAAGCGATTCAGCCTAAGTCGTTTCAACCAAAGACAACCGACAGTCGGCACCGGTTGGGATATAGTCCGAACTTGCTTCTGGAGCCCTTCGAACTCAACGCGGTCAACAGACTATGGGTCGCCGACATCACCTACATTCCCATGGCGGAGCGTCGTTTCGCCTACTTGTCCATGATCATGGATCGCTTCTCGCGACGACTCATCGGATGGAAATTGGATGTAGCGATGACCGAGCATCTCGTCATTGGAAGTCTGAAGGATGCGATTATGATTCGACAGCCTGGATGTGAATTGATCCATCATAGCGATCGCGGTGGCCAGTACGCCGGCAATCGCTTTCGGCAGATCCTCAAGCGGTCGTCAATTCGACAGAGCATGAGTCGCGCTGGTGACTGCTATGACAACGCATTCATGGAAAGTTGCTTTGGAACCATCAAGACTGAACTGGAGATGACCGAATACGAGACTGTAGCTGAAGGCGAGCGCGAGCTCGGAAGCTACTTCAGCTACTACAACCAAGACCGGAAGCACTCGAGTCTTGGCTACCAAACACCCACCCAGTTTGAATCCACTCACCCAGGGCAAGAATAAGCCCTGAGCGCGCCCGCAATCAGGTCACCACCTCAATGATTCGTTCACGCTGGAAGGTCGAAATGGTCAGTGAGTTAGGTTCGTGGCAAGCAACACGCGTTAATATCGAATGAATTGGTTTTGCGTTTCTCGCAAGATTTACTGCCGAAAGAACTGGTGCTAAGCACTGAGCATGGAACAGCAGAGAATTGCATTATTTTGCGAGACGATCTGACCGACCGCGAATATGCGTCGCTACCGCTGGCTTAAGTGACGAGCTCCGGTCTTTTGATTTCCTCTCCATAGCGAGCATTCAGTGCAACATGCTAAGGTGAGCGTCTGGCAGAGTATGGGGCATAGTCCGAATAGGACTGGCGACCCTCATTCGCTCGTAATGAATTGACCCACCCTGGTACCTACCGCTTGTACGCACGTCACATGCGACTTAGATATCCTCAACCCGGTAACGAAGAGGAGTTCGAGGACTTCTGTCTTCGGTACTACCGCCACTCCTTGGAGAGAGGCGGCCTAGTTCGATACGGCAAGCGAGGTGAGAGACAAGACGGGATCGACATCATTGATCAACACTGCATGAAGCCGCTGTACGTGGTCCAATGCAAGAATCATGAGCCCACTAAGGCAATTCCACCGCAGGAAATTAAGGACGAAGTTGCCAAGCTCGAGCAGACATTGCACCCTGTTGATTTCTACATCATTGCAACAACCGCACGAAAGAGCCGAAACGCGCAGGACGCGGTACTGGCGTTGAACCAACGGAACAATGGTCAACCTCCATTCAAAGTCGAAATCCACTTCTGGGAAGATATCTGTGCACGTTTAGATGAGTTTGGCAAGGCTGTTGCAGACTTCCTTGTCTGGGGTGAGCGAACGTTGGAGGAAACACTTCGGACTATCCAACTTCTTGCTGCCAACACGTCTGCGTTTCCAGACAACGCGAGCACTGTACAGGTCGACGCAACTGAACTCCATTTAGAAATCAGTACATTATTTGATCAGCGGAAAATTGTTGCGGTGGAACACGAAATCGCCAAGTTGGCTGACCCCGAAACTGATTCAGCATTGAGCCGAGAGGAACGCTACTCAATCCTAAGACTCAAGGCCAAGCTTGCTGTTGAGCACCTCAGATTTGATGAGGCGGCGCGTCTGTTCAAGTTGGCGCACCAGGCCTGCCCTGAGATCCCGAAAGCACAGCAAAACTACGTGTTTGCACTTGAGTTAAGCGGAGACAGAAAGACTGCGTTCAAAGAGGCTGAGAAGCTAATTGATCAGAATGCAGACTCGTCGTATCTGGTCAGTTTGCTCATTCGCAACTGTGAAAATGAAACTGATCTTGATCAGTATCGTTCAGTGATTGATGACTTCGCGGAGAAAGAAGAGGACGTCAATCTCGCGCTTGTGACCAAATTCCTTGCCTGGGACGAGCCAGAAAGTGCGGAGAAAGCCGCCAATCGCGCACTTACTCTCTCTCCGACATCAGCACATGCCTTGTTTTGGCGCGGCGCTGTCGATCACCATTGTGGAATGAATGGCGATTGGCGGCTTCGTGCCGACCGATTGAAGAACGCGATCAGTCATTACACAAAGTCGCTAAAAGCTTGTGAACGCGACGGATACCGAGGTCTACTCCCCGAAGTCCTCAATCACCGCGCTCGAGTCAATGGATTTCTTGGCAATAGAACCGAGGCTGAGCGTGACTATCGACGTGCAGTTGAAGTCTCGGAAGAGCAGTTTCTCTACGCGGAGTCTGCGGTTTCATTCTTTCTGCAACATGGCGACTTCGAATCTGCTTGGGAGTTCGTCCCATTGCTCAGTGACTCGTCCAACGAGTCAAGATATTTGACGGGAGTCATTGAATACTACCATGGCCCGAAAAGTAAGAAACGCGAGCTTATCGAGGAATTTGGGGAACTTGCAAGCATCAATTTCGATCGAGCTGTTG
This sequence comes from Rosistilla oblonga, assembly GCF_007751715.1. Classification (NCBI taxonomy): domain Bacteria; kingdom Pseudomonadati; phylum Planctomycetota; class Planctomycetia; order Pirellulales; family Pirellulaceae; genus Rosistilla; species Rosistilla oblonga. The sequence goes on from NZ_CP036292.1 coordinate 3,061,095, forward strand.
ATGTGCGGTTCCACTGCGTCGAATGGGCGATCGCACTGCAAGACTACGGTCTCGCGCTTGAGTATGCGCCGAATAGTTTTCTTGAGTCGCATCCGCTTCAGGGGAACACATTGCGAGCATGGATAGCTTTGGAGTCAGGCGATACTGAAGGTTCACATCAGTGGGCAAACAAGGCAATTGAGTCGAGTTCCAGATCTGCAAATCGCCAGGAGATCGCGGTTCTTGCAAACCTGCTAATGCGAATTGGAAGCGATGAGAAGGCATTGCCACTGTGTGAAAAAGCATCGATTCCAGGTGTTTTAAATGACGACTGCAAACGCCTTCTTGAATGTGCACAGCGACTTGATCGACAAGACACCCTTCTGCGAATTTGTTCCGAACTCCGCGAAACCGATCAACAGGACAACCGCATTCGGAGGTTGGAAGTAGAGCTGCTGTCGCACTATGCACCAGAACGAGCTTTCTCGCTTGCAGAGGAATTCACCAGTCACGACCACACCTACTTTTCTGTTGCTCGAAACTACCTGGCTGTTCAACTTGGCGACCCAAGTCAAGTCAAAATCGACAACGAAGCTTTACCCAGCCCAGCGGATTTTCCCCCCGAAGAAGCGTATCTGGTCGTAACGCCATACATCGAAATTGGGCGTTACCTCGATGCTATCGACTTTGCCTACCAACAACTACGGCGTTACTTCTCCAATGAGCGAGCCCACGGGCAATACATTTGGGTGATGCTGGAATACGGTGAGAGTGCAACGATCCCTTCTGAACAGAGCACCGTAACCGACCAAAGCGCCGTTCAGCTCCAAAATCTCACCACAAACGAAGAGCGGTGGCTAATAATCGAAGACGATCAGCCAGACACTGCTCGTAATGAGGTTGCGTCATCCACACCCGCAGCGCAATCGCTAATCGGTAAACGAGTCGGGGATGTCGTCTGTGTCATCGGTGGCTCCCTGCAGCTCCAGTCAGAGACAGTTACTCAAGTTCAGCACAAGTACGTACGACTATTCCAAGAGACGATCGCAAATTTCCAGAATCGGTTTCCCGGTTCAGGAGCGATACAGTCGATTCACCTTGGTAAGCCAGACAGTCCTGATACCACGCCAATCGTCGAGAGTCTCAAGGGACGCCAGAAGCATGTTAAAACGGTAACGGATTACTACCGTGAGAAGCCGTGCTCGTTGCACCTACTGGGAACCAGCCTTGGAGTCAATCTCTACCAACTCATCAGTTTGCTGGCGATTCGGAGTGACATGTTTATTCGGTGCGTCGACTGCTCCCCTGAAGACTTCGACGAGCTCGCTAGTGAAAGACGATCCCAAAATAGGTTCGTTCTTGACTTATCTGCAATCGTGACAATCGCCCTCCTGAATTCTTGGTCAAAACTGCCTTCGAACAACGAGTACCTCATTTCCCGAGCAACCAAGAACACTCTTGCCGAATGGCTTGCAGAACTTGAGGATGGACGACGTTCTAAGACATACGCAACGCTCAGTGACGATGGCCGTTTTTCAATCGAAGATGTTCCGAGAGAACATCTCGACAAAGAACTCAGCGACCTTCGGACGGCCGTTGAACAAATTGACAGTCTCTGTGTGATTCGAGATTCGATGGCGATCTCAGAACTGGATCCTAAGCGTAGGGAACGCTACCTGGATTTCCTAGGAATATGTTCATTGGAATCACTTAGCGTGGCGAAAGACGAGGATGCCCTGATTTGGACGGACGACTTGTGCGTCGCAATTATTGGCGAATCGGACTTTGGTGTTAAACGAACCTGGACACAACAGTTCTTGAAATCCCAAGAACTGAACGGCGATATTGAGTTGGCGACCTACAGGAGACAGACTGCAATGTTGGCAGCCTGGAATTACGCAGAAACAATCTGGAGTGTCGGTGATTTGGTCGCAGCGGGTGAGAAGAGTGGCTGGGACGTTGCAGCTTGGCCATTTCGTGAGTGTCTCGCCCTTATCGGATCCTGTCCGTTGAAAAACGCCCAAAAGGCGCAAGTGCTCTTCGAATTCTTTGGATTGCTTCGTCGATCGTCGTGTGTGGAGCTGAAGCACTCGGTTATTATTCAGACCGCACTAGATCATTTGGGGCATGCAGCTACGGTGCGCTGGATGCTTCGTCGCGTTGATCAGGCGTTCCCAATCGATTTCCCAACTGCGGAATTCCTGAAGGCAGAGTTTGCGTATTGGCTGCGACTACGTTAGCCCCGAGATCGTGATGCCTGAAAGACCGCAATGATCGCTCTCCGCGTAGCTTCCGGTAGCCCACCCCACGCGTACACCAATTCAACCAATTTGTCGCTGTCAGGCAACGAATGCAGGTAGATTGCTTCGGGTTCTGCTTCGCCCTTAGTCGATAGCTGGCTCGTCCCCCGTATTTTGAGTAATTGTCAATTGTTGTGTTTTGAGAAATTGAATTAGGCGGCGATCTCATCCTGCATGATTCCGTCTTTGAAGGAACGTCCTTCGATGACGTGAGTGATCTTTTCGTGGCAGTTCAGGCGTCTCCATTTCTTGGATGCTGATTGGGCGAGCTTGAACATCATCGCCAAGCTTGCTCGCCGGGTTCCACTTCCTTTGGTCTTTCGATGGCGAAGCCGGATCGTCGCGAACGTGGACTCGATCGGGTTGGTCGTTCGGAGGTGACTCCAGTGCTCCGCCGGGAAGTCGTAGAACGCCAACAGCACGTCGCGGTCCTTCTTTAAGCACACGCATGCAGGAGCGTATTTCGCTCCGTACTTTTCAAGGAAGTGATCGAATGCTTTGTTCGCGTCGTCCTTCGTCTCGGCTTGCCAGATTTCATGCAGGTCACCCTTCGCCTTGGGCTGCACGCTCTTGGGCATCTTGTTCAAAACGTTGGACGTCTTGTGGACCCAGCAGCGCTGTTCGCGGGTCTCGGGAAACACTTTCCGAATCGCCGCCCAGAAGCCTAACGCACCGTCACCGATGGCGATCTTCGGAGCCATCTTCAGGCCTCGTTGCTTGAGATCGATGAGCAGTTCACTCCAGCTTTGCTCGCTTTCACGGTAGCCATCGAGGACGGCGATCAGTTCCTTTTTCCCATCGGGAGTTGCTCCCATTAGCACCAGCAAGCACTGCTTTTTGTTGGCATCGTCTTCCAGGCGGACCTTGGCGTGAATGCCATCGGCCCAGACGTAAACGTATTGCTTGTCGGATAAATCACGTTTGCTCCAATCGTCGTACTCGGTACACCACTGTTCCTTCAGCCGACAGACGACGTTGGGACTTAGGTCGGCGGCACGCTCGCCCACAAGCGACTGAAGGGCTTCCACGAAATCACCGGTCGAGATCCCTTTGAGGTACAGCCAAGGAATCAAATCTTCGATGGCCTTGGCCTTTCGCAGGTAGCTTGGCAACACGCTGGGCGAAAACGTGACCAGCCGGTTGCGATCGGGGTCGTTGTCGCGAACTCGCCCTTGGTTGATGGGAATGGATCCAGCACCGGTGAGGATGTCCCGCTCCGGCAAGCTTCCGTTCTTGACGACGAGTCGCCTGCCTCGCTCATCGGTTCGATTGGAATGCATGCCGATGAAGGCTTCGACCTCAGCGTCGATCGCAGCTTGCAGCATTCGCCTGGCTCCTTCGCGAACAATTTCGTCGAGTGGACTTCGCTGGTCAAACAGAGCCCGAAACGAAACCACTTCGGGATCGATCTGGCCGCCCACTGGCACATCGGGCCTGTCTGACTTAGTCTTGGTCACGGCGTATTCCTTTGCCCACTTCGGGCCGTTGGAGGGTAGAAGTTCCAACAGGATGCGCCACCTTTTTCATTCACTCAAGAACACGACTTTCGACAATACCTCGCTATGTGCGATGAACCACAGCTGCGTGGCATTTTGGGCAGAAGCGTAAGCTTGATTCCGTTAACGATGGCGGTGGACCTAACATGTTGGATTCGGTATCGGACAGCAAACGGTCGTAACGGCTGCACCGCCGAACGGTATTACCAGGCCGTTGAACAGCCGGGGCGGTATTGCTAAAAGAGGTTTCGAGCACCAGATATGAGAGTTGTGGTCGTGCCGCTCGGATCTGGCAATTCTGGAATTCCAATCGTGCAGTAGTTCTTCCCCCAGATTTTTAGGACGAAAACGATGTCAGAGTATCAATGGATTGAATTTCGTGCAGTGGACGGGCCGCTCGATGATGCAAGCTTGGAATTCATGCGCCAACAATCCACTCGAGCGGAGATTTCCCGTTGGTCATTCACAAACGAATATCACTTCGGCGATTTTCGCGGTGATGTCGATCAGATGATGCGGCGAGGCTACGACGTTCATGTCCACTATGCTAACTTTGGAATCCGGCGAATCGCTTTCCGAATGCCCGACGGGTTTCCTTTCGCCGATGCGATCAAACCCTATCTGTTCGAGGAGGGAATCTTTTGGGAACCGGATGGAACGGGGACAGCAGGAATTCTGACCTTGGAACCCGAAGGCGACGCGGGGACCTGGGAATGGATGGAGGATGTTCAGAATCTCGCCAGCGACTTGATTCCGATTCGTGAGATGTTGATCGTTGGTGATCTGCGACCGCTGTACATCGCGCATCTCGCATTCAATTGGGACGACGACGCGATTGAGCCGCCAGTACCAGCGGGACTTCGTGACCAACACTACGCGCTAGACCGGTTGCGCAGTTTTTACGAGATTGACCCGGACCTATTGTCGGTCGCGTCCGAAGCATCTCCAGAACGGAACAAGAGCGCAAGCGACGATTCCATGATCGACAATTGGATGGCATCGCTCTCCGAGGCAGAACTGGCGGAGAACTTACGGCGTTGCTTAACCGAGCCGAAACTCGCTGCATCGCAGTTGCTCACAACAATCCGCACCCAGGCGTCTGAGGCTCCAAACCTTGGAACTGGGGAGCGTACATTGGGGCAATTGCGAGAGGCTGTGTCCAAAATCGAAGCCGAACGATTGCGAATCCAACTTGCAGAGGCGGCAAAACGATCGGCAGAACAAAAAGCCGCAGCGGAGAAAGCACTCGAAAAACAATTGGCTTCAATCGCCGAAAATCCCGAACTTACAATCGGTCGCATCGACAGCGCGATCTCCGAAAGAAACCGCCCCGCCTATCAGCGTGCAGCTAAGCAACTAGGCTTGCTTGCTATGGCTTGCGGCAAACCGATGGCGGATGCGAAAGCGGACGCGATTCGGCAAAAGTATCCCACACGCAGCGCATTGAGCAGTGAACTAAAAAAGGAAGGCTTCTAAGGGACGGCTCAAAAATGACTTCCCGATTCAATCTTTCATAACGTGCCAATCGGATGTCTCGTTCTTGGCTGAAGCTCGAGCTGGAACCTTTAAGTTTAACGGACGGGTTTAACACGTTGTGAGGCAATTGTACTTCGAGAGCTTGGCGTCGTGCCGGATGTAGTCTCTGCTCAGAAATCGCTCGGTCGCCTGCACGCCACGCCGATAAATCCGTTTCGAGATTGCGACTTTAACCTGCAGCCCAGTGCTCGTGGCGGTTCGAGCAGGGCTGATCAGTGTTTGTGCTTAGGCAAATCAGCCGCCACGCGCCAGCGTCCGGTTCTCCAGCTAAACCGGACGCTAGCGGCTTGTCGGTTTAGTCACAACGAGCTTCCTTGCATTAGCCGTTTGGGCGTTAGCCCCGGTTTAGTGGCAGCGGAACCGGGGCTAACGCCCAAACGGCTGATTAAACCGACAAGCCGCTAGCGCGTGGCGGCTGATACCTCAAATTGAAACACTGAATAGCCCTGGCCGTCCCTTAGCGATATCCCACGCAGTTTTTTTCCCGATTGCGAAATGATCCAGGGCGATGTCTCGAAGATTCTTAAGCCCCCCTCCCTTTTCCTGCGGAGGCTGAAATCGGCTAACGTATACGGATTCCGCTTCGTCCAGCTCCTTAGATCGTCGCGACGATTCACCCCCAGCCAAGAACCCAATATGATCCTAACCGCTATCGACTATGCGATCATCGGTGCCTACTTCGCCATCACGATTGGGATCGGATTCTGGTTCCGCAATCGAGCCAGCAAGGACATTGCGGAGTATTTTGTCTCTGGACGGTCGTTGCCATGGTGGATTGCCGGGACGTCGATGGTCGCGACAACGTTTGCCGCAGATACGCCGTTGGCCGTAACTGGGCTTACGATTCAGCACGGTCTGGCCGGGAATTGGGTTTGGTGGTCGTTTGCGCTCGGTGGCATGATCACTGTTTTCGTTTATGCCAAGCTGTGGCGAAGGTCGGGCGTGATGACCGACGTCGAGCTCGTCGAGCTACGCTACTCGGGCAAATCGGCGGCCCTGCTGCGTGGTTCCCGGGCGATCTACGTCGCCCTGATCGTCAATCCGATCATCATCGGTTGGGTGACGTCGGCGATGTTCATAGTGTTGGACGAAACTGTCTTGTTCGAACTGCCCGCGTCGACGCTCGAACAAACGGTATTCGGCGATAACGCGCTGTCGGTTCGGCCTTGGTTGATCATCGCTGGAACGCTGATGATGGTGGGCGTCTATGGGACGCTTTCGGGAATGTGGGGCGTTGCAGTCGCTGATGCGCTGCAATTCTGTCTCGCGATGTTCGGCTGTATTGCCTTGGCATGGCTGGCGATCGCGCACTTCGGTGGCGCTTCGCAATTGGAAGCCAAAGTGATCGAGAACTTTGGCGAGGGCGGCACGGCAGCGTTTGATTTGATCCCCGATTTTACAGGTGCCAACGCATGGCTGCCGCTGCATGTATTTTTGTTGCTGCTGTTGGTGCAATGGTGGGCGACATGGTATCCAGGCGCTGAACCCGGCGGTGGCGGATTTATCGTTCAGCGGATGGCGGCTTGCAAAGATGAACGTCATTCGCTGCTCGCGACGCTGTGGTTTCAGATCGCCCACTACTGTGTTCGTCCCTGGCCATGGTTAGTCGTAGCGCTGGCTGCGCTTGCGATGTACCCGGAACTGCGTCAAAGCGAACTTGCCGATCCCGCTTTTAACTCTGGCGTCGGTTTTCCGAGAGTGATGCGCGACCTCAGTCCTCCGGGACTTCGCGGCCTGTTGACTGTCACGTTCTTCGCCGCGTTCATGTCGACGCTCAGCACCCAAATGAACTGGGGCGCATCGTATTTAGTTCGCGATGTCTACCAGCGGTTTATGCGTCCCGATGCAACGGAAAAACAATTAAACCGAGCGTCGCGTTATGCGTCGCTGATCGTGTTGCTGGCCGGTGGCGTCGCGTCGGTGCTGATGTTTGGCCAATCGGTCGACGCTGCTTGGCGGTTGTTATTGGCGTTGGGCGCTGGCACAGGAGCCGTTTTTATGCTGCGTTGGTTTTGGTGGCGGATCAACGCTTGGAGCGAGATCGTTTCGATGTTCGGATCGCTTCTGTTTTTCTTGACAGTCGAACCGATCGCGCTTGCCAGCGGACTGGTGTCCGCCGATGGCGGCGGCCCCATCTTAGGGCCGGAGGTCAAGATGTTTTCTGTTGCCGTGATGACGATCGCGCTGTGGGTGATCGTCACTTGGTTAACGCCCCCCGTCGATGACGCGACGCTCGATAGGTTCTTTCAAATGGTCAGGCCGGGCGGACCGTTTTGGAAGCCGGTCGCCGAACGCAATCCCAACGTCAAGGTCGATACCGACATTGGCCTTTCGATCCTAACCGCCCTCTCCGCAACGGGGATCGTTTACGCGGTGCTGCCGGGAATTGGGAACCTGATCTTTGGGCACTACCAAGCCGCGGCGCTGTGCGGCGGGATCGCCGCCATTTTGACAGCGATCGTTGCCGTTTTGGTGAAGCGATTGACACGAGTCGATTCTCATTCGTAGGAGCAGCAGTAGGGGACATCCACAAAATGATTGCCTTTGGCGTGGCGGTTGGCCTCGAATTGCGTCGCCAGGACGCTGCGGGAAGAACGGGCGTCTAGGCATTTTACTGGGGGCTTGTTGATGTCTCCGCAGGACTGGGACGAGGCGAGCCATCTGGTCGAGCGGTTTGTTCTTTCGTGTGACTCGACTCAGGGGGGCCATTTGTCGCCCCGTCCAATGCAAGTCTTGCTGCTGCCTACCGCAGCGATCGAGAGTCGTTCGCTCGGTTGCAGCTAGAGACAACGACGTCGGGTGCAAGTTGACGCGTCTTGAAGCAACTGACATTAGTGGTCGGGGCCAGGGCAGGAAGAACAAACGCAGAGGCGCCGAGGACGTAGAGTGTCTATCGCCCACAGCCCCTCTGCGATCTCTGCGGCTCCGCGTTTCAATCCCGTCATTTCCTTATGAGGTCAAGCGAACATTTGTATGGGGATCGCATCTTTCGGGGCCGCCATCGCTTCCCGACTGTGGGCGTTCTTGGTATTTTCGTCGTTTATGATTCCCAAGGACCCAACGACAGACACTCGCGTACAAACTGTTTGCCTGATGGCATTGGCTGTCGTTGCAGTCACTTTCTCGATCTATTGGCTCCGCCCGGTATTGGTGCCGCTGGTGGTCGCGCTGATTGTGGTCAGCGGCGTAAGCCCCATTTTGACGACGCTGGAGCGGCGTTTGGGCGTGAACCGGCTCATCGCCGCGGGGCTTACATTTGTCTTCGGCGTGGGACTAATGATTGCGTTTGGGGTCTCCGTTTGGATGTCGATGGTCGACCTGAATGCCAATTCGGAAATGTATCGAATTCGCGTTCAAGAAATTGTCGACTGGGCCGAACTCCGCGTCGAAGAGATCGGCAGTCGCATTGAAGAAGAAGTCGCTTCGTTTTTGCCCACAAAGGAATCGGCAGTCGACGTGACCAAGTCGGCTGGAATCGTGAAAGCCAATGAGCCCCCTGCGCGAGACGCGAGCGAGTTTGTCGACGCATTTATACGGGACGGGATTTCGATCATCTCTCAGGCATTTATCAGTCTTGTGTCGACGTGTGCCATCGTGATGATCTATGTCTTCTTTTTGTTGATCGGCACACCGACGGTCGGCGACGATTGGCCGATGGTCCGCGAGATCGATCAACAAATCCGTTCCTACCTCGGACTCAAGACGATCATCTCCATCTTCACGGGGTTGGCTTTTGGGCTCGCGCTTCGGATGTTCGGCGTCCCGATGGCATTCACCTTTGGCGTTTTGGCGTTCCTCTTAAATTTCGTCCCAAACATCGGGCCGCTCGTTGCCAGCCTGCTTCCGATTCCACTGATCCTGCTTAATCCAGAAGGCAGCATTGGTTGGATGGCGTCGGCGATCGTCGTCACGTGTGGTATTCAGGGCATCAGTGGCAATTTGGTCGAGCCGAAAATCATGGGCAATTCATCGGACCTTCACCCTGTCACGGTGCTGGTTGCACTCATGTTTTGGGGAATGATGTGGGGAGTGATTGGGATGTTTCTCGCAACGCCTATCACTGCGGCCATGAAAATATTGCTGCAACGCATCGATTCCACCAGGCCGCTTGCCGATTTGATGGCTGGGCGATTTTCGGCCAACGGGGATGCTGAAGATCGCAGTTTGGTCGTGTGAAAAGCGTCGATCGCCTGGGGCTCTTTCGGAACCATGTTGATTGGACACGGAATGTCGTTTGCAAAGTAGGTTGAGCGTCTGTTGCCCGACGTGAGCGAACGGGCCTGCGTCTCGGGGAAGGGAGCTGCCGACGATACGGATCGATAACGATTCGGTTCTTGGCCGCAGGACGCGTGACAGAATCCTTGCACGCTGTGAAGCCCCCTGTAAGTTTGTGACTTCGCATTTACAATCGGGCGATGTTTCAACTGCGCTGTACCGTCCGAGATTGTCAAGAATTGCTTGAGCCATGCGAGCGAGGCTTAGCGTGCCGCGCGGGCCATCATTTTGATCAAGCCAAACAGGGCTACTGGAATCTCCTGCAACCTCAGGATAAGAAGTCGAAAAATCCTGGTGATTCGCTGGATGCTGTTTTGGCCCGTCACCGTTGGCTTCAACGTGGGCACGCAACATCTCTGATCGAAACGCTGCGTCCGTGGGTTGCGACGGTCGCCGCGCAGACGAATCAAAGAACGCTTGATTTAGGGTGTGGTGAAGGATCGTTTGGTCCTGCCTTGTTTCCCGACGACGCCGATTCGTACTGCGGTATCGACCTGTCCCGGCGCGCTATCAAGTTGGCTGCTCGCCGGTGGCCTGAGGCGACTTGGGTGCTGGCGAACGCGGATCGCGAGTTGCCAGCGGCCGATCAAAGTGTTCAACGAGTGATCTCACTTTTCGGACGGCGTCCGGTTTCGGAGATCTATCGCGTTCTTGCGCCCGGGGGGATCTGTGTGGTTGCCGTGCCGGGCGAAGATGATTTGATCGAACTTCGCGAGAAAGTCCAGCAAGCTGGCCATCGCCGCAGTCGTTGGGAAATGATTGCCGACGAGATGACGGATGCCGGTCTTGAAGTCGTGGATCGGAAGCATTGGCACATCAACGTCAACCTAGATCCGGACGCGATTGCCGACGCGTTAGCAATGACGTACCGTGCGGTCCGCCATTCCCAGAAGTCTCGCTTGGATGTCGTTCAGGCGATGGACGTCACGCTGGCCGCGGACCTGCTCCTTCTGCGGCGGAATTAGCGTTCTCGGGGCTTCCGCCCCGAGCTACCGACGTGGACTCCTCCGGAGTCAATCCATGTGAGAGGCGGCGATTCCTTTTGTCGTGCAATGCATCAGTAAATCGCCAAGATGAACTTCCCACCTCGCAACGCCAAGTAATTTCGTGTTTACCTGACGGGTACGGTCGGCGGCTTATTTCTTTTCGGGCCTGCGTTGCATGCCGTTGCGGGTCGCTTCGGCCGACAGCGGATCCTCGGGCCAATGGTGTTTGGGGTACCGCCGCCGCAGTTCTTTGCGAACCACGGTATAGGTCGTCTTCCAAAAGTTGGCGAGGTCGTCGGTGATCTGCTGAGGCCGTTGATTGGGGCCCAATAAATGCAATTGCAAGCGGACACGGCCGCCGGCGATCCGCGGCGTGTCGGTCCATCCAAACAGCTCCTGCAGCTTGACTCGCATCACCGGCGGCTTGTCCGGCGTGTATTCGATCGTCCGCCAGTTGCCGCTGGGCACCTGCATCCTCGCGGGCGCATGACGCTCGATCGCTTGCTGCTGCTGATAATCGAAGCTGCCGAGCAAATGGTCCAACCACGGCGCGGAACGCAATTGGGCAAACGAGGTCCGCGATTGGCAAAGCTCGCGCAGCACTTCGTTGATGCGGTCGTCGTCCAGCGGCGGTAATTCTAGGTCGGGGGCGTGGTTGTTGAGGAATGCAACGCGGTGGATCAAGCCAGCGACCTCAGGCTTGTCGGGCGGAAAGACGCGGGCATGCTCGCGAGCCGCTTCGTCGTACAGCAACTGCGCGGTCTCAGGCGAAGGCGCGCAAGCGATCGGAGCCTCCGACAGCAGCAGATCGGAAAAATAGAGGCAGCGCCGCATCTGCACGGCTTGCGATTGCGGATCGAAACGGGGCTGATCGACTCGCCGCACCTGAGCGTCGTCCAACCAGCGGGCGTCGATCTGTGTCGCCATGCGAACTTGAGCTTCGGAGCCCGACGCTTCGACGTCCAAGCAGAGGAACAACTCTCCGCGATCCACCTGCGCAGTCGCCACGTGACAGGCGACCGATCCACGATGCAACCGAACCCCGCGGCCACCCACCATCACGCCCTGCGCGCTGCCGGGCGATCTGCGTCGGGCGACGCGATCGGGAAATGCGGCGAGCAAGGCACGGGCCAGCAAATCGGCGGCGACCGTTGCGCCGTCCGACAACTGCTGTCGCGGCGACGACTTCGACCGTCGATCCGCCAAGCGATCGGCAACCTTCCAGATCGTCTTCACCGCCCCCGGATGCACCCGAACGTTGGCGTTGCCGTCCCGCAGGTCCTTGAGCATCTGCACGCGGAGAGCAACGTCACAACTGCCGACATCCGCTCCCGTTGGCAATGAATCGCGATCAAACGGGCTGCGCTCGGTCAGCAAAGCGGCAGCCAGAGCCGCATCGTCGGCGATCCCCAGCTGTTCGGCTTCGACGAGAAACCGGGCAAGTCGCGGCGATAGCGGTTGGGCAGCCATCTGTTCGCCCATCGAGGTTACCGCGCGATCGGCATCGACTGCGCCCAGCAAGTCCAACAACCGGTACGCCCGGTCGACCGAATCCGAGCGAGGCGGCGTCAGCCATGGAAAGTCGGTCGCGTCGCGTTCACCCCAGGCGGCCAGCGTTAATGCAGCGCCGGAAAAGTCTGCTCGCAAGATTTCCGGCGAGTCGACAGGAGGCCGCGTCCGCTGAAGCGTCTCGGGCCACAATCGCCGGCAGACACCTGGTTCGGTACGCCCGGCTCGCCCGGCCCGCTGCGTCGCCGAAGCCTGCGAGATGTTTTCGATCTGCAGCCGGGGCAGCCCGACGCGGTCGTCGTAGCGCAACACGCGGGCCAATCCGCTGTCGATCACACCGGTCACGCCTGGGATGGTGACCGAGGTTTCGGCGACGTTGGTCGACAAGATCACTTTTCGTTGGCCGCTGGCGGCGATCACACGGTCTTGCTGGTCGGGCCGCAGGTCGCCGTAAAGTTGCATCACCTGGCAATCGCCGGCCAAACCGGCTGCTTCAATTGCATGCTGAGTGCGACGGATCTCACCGACGCCGGGCAGGAACACCAGGATATGTCCGGCAGTGCTGCTCAACATCTCGGGCAACGCGGCCACCACCTGGTTTTCAATCCGATCGGTCGACAGATCGCCCGCATGCGAGATCGCGACGTCGAACGAACGCCCACGACTCTCGATCCCCTCCGAATCCCTTAGGAACTCCACAATCGGCTCCGGCTGCAGCGTGGCCGACATGATGACCAGTCGCAGGTCGTCGCGTAGCGTCCGACGGATTCGGCACAACATCCCAAGTGCGAGATCACCGTCGAGCGAGCGTTCGTGGAATTCGTCGAGGATCACGCAACCGACGTCCTCCAGAAGCGGATCGTCCTGCAGCCGACGCAGTAACATGCCGGTTGTCATCGCGATCAAACGCGTCTCGCTGCTGACTTGGCGATCGAAGCGGACGTGGTAGCCGACTTCGCTGCCAAGTTTGGAGTGCCGCAGCGTTGCCAGGCGAGCGGCGGCGCTGCGGGCTGCCAAGCGACGCGGTTGGACCAACAGAATTCGACCGGACTGGCCGGCCGTCGACTCGGACGCATCAGAACCCAACAGAGCCAACGGCACGCCGGTCGTCTTGCCCGCTCCCGGCGGCGCTTTGAGCACTACCGACCGTTTGCGCGCCAACGCCGCCGTGATTGCATCGATACAATCCGCGATCGGCAATCGTTCTATTTCCCGGTCGGTAATGACTTAATACTCCGTTGCACCTAAGGGCCCTATTCAGCAGCAAGCACAGCGTTTTCACGTTTAACCGCAATACCGTTCCACGAAGCGTCGTGGACGAGGCTACGAGTCCATTTGCATGCATCAGACCAAATCGCTCGGACTCGTAACCTCCTGTCGATTACCCACAAGTCATTGGTCTGGTCCGAAGGCTTGCCAGCAGAGGGCGAAGTCGAGCATTCGCCGCGTGCCTCGCCAGATCACTTCGGCTCCCGGCGGACCGTCGCCTTCACGGTGATTGTAGCCGCCAAGGGTCGCAAGGAGCGGGATGAATTGTGACAGCTCAGGAGCTTGCTTTGGGGGAGCCGTCTTTTCCACCACTTTCCAGACCGACTTCCATTCCGCTTCGCTGGAGACGACATCACAGGGAAGCTCTGGACACTCGCGGCCTAAGAAGGTCACAAACATGATCCGCCATGCGATCACTTTGTAAAACATCAACGCGCGGATCAGTCGGTCTCTCGCTTCGAGTTGAATCTCTTCGACCCGGCAGCCAGTTTTGAAAACTCGAAAGAATACTTCGATTGGCCAACGAGCCACATACAAATCCACAATCCGCAGCGTCTGGGCAATCGTGTCGACCGGCAGAGAACTCAGTAACAGCCAGTCGACTTCGGTTCCGTCGCCTGGGCCATCGATCTCGCTCACCCAAACGACACTGATCTCGACCGGCGGCATCGAAGACTGCTTGTTGTGTGGCGCACGAAGGGTCATCCGCTTCGCTCGAATTTCTAACTTCGCAGTGCGTGCTTCACGGCCGGGGTGTTGTTTGTTTCCTGATCCTTTGGTTCGCTTGGGCGTTTGGGGAAGCTGGACTTCGCGGTAAGCGACCGGCTGGGCGGATGCGATTTCGGCACGCATTTTCTTATAAGCCGCAGGCCCGCCATCGGGGTCTTTCTCCGGCAACGAGCGTTTTCGCTGCGAGCGAATGACGAACTGAGCCGGTGTTTCATGCTGATCGGCTTCGACGAAAATGTCGTAGATGTCTCCTTCGCGATCGGCCAGCGAAACGATCTGAGTTTCAGGACATTTTCCGGCGATCTCGCAGGCCTTGCGGTAACCATCGAGCCATCGTTGCCCTTCGCCGGTGTGTAGGGGTTGGCCTTCTCGCTTCTTGCTGGTGCCGAGCGCTTCTTTGTCGCGATCGTAAAACTTAACACCGACCACCCCGAGACAAAGTTTCTCCGGCGTGAAGGCGATGTGGGAATGATCGTAAAGTCCACGGCGGCCTAAGCGATCGAGATTGCGGACGCCTTCGGGCGGATGCGCGGTGTAGTCCAGTTCGGTGGTATCTTGTGCGATGCAAACGGTGTCTTGGGCTTTGATTCGTTGGAGTGTCTTTTCAGCGTGAGCCCCGAGAATGGCTTCTGGATCGACGTTGGGGTTATCGAATAGACGGTAGGCGGCTTTGGTTTCGTCCCAGCCACTGCAAGCTTCGTTGATACTGGCCGAAGGGTTGGCCGCCAGCGAGGCGAGCAACGCTTCGGCTCGATCGTTGAGACGTTTGTCTCCAAGTTGAATATCTTGAAATTCGTATGCGATACTGGTCGGTTGCATGCTTTCACCTTAAGATTTCATTGTGCAAAATGAAATACTACAAGCGCAAATACCGTGCCAAAACGAGCTGTTTTTGCGGCGACTTGTGGGTAATCAACAGCTCTTGACGAGTTCCGCTACGAGAGAGCCTCCAGTACGACGATGCGGAGGCGTTCCAGCGCTCGCATGTAGCGGATGCTTGCCGCCTTTGGCTTGATGTTCAGTTCAATCGCCACTTCTTGATTGGTTAGCTCTTCAAAGTGACGCAGCGCTAGAACTTCACGATCGATGTCGTTCATGTTCGCGAGCGCTGTCCGCACTTCGGCGATCAGTTCCCCGCGAACCGCGGCTTGGCTGGGCGAAGTCATGTGGGCGATAAAACGCTGCGAAAGGCAAAGCGATGTGTTGCCCCACAGATTGCTACCAGCTGGGGTGGCTTCCCGAGAAGCGTTTCGCGATTCGGTTCCCAAGTGTGTGCGATGGATTTTGCTAAGCGTCTGCCCAGTTATTAGACGCAGCCACAGGAACAGCGACGGGAAGTCGCCATCGATGTAGTGCCGAAGTCGCTTTTCGGCATCCAGGAAGACCTCCTGCACCACATCATCCGGGTCGACGCGCCCACGAATTTTGTCGCTGAGGCGAAAGTGGACGATTTGCCAAATTCGCGGCCGATGCAGCGAGAACAACTCGCCGAACGCGGCAGTGTCGCCATTGTTGAGTCGTTCTTCGAGGTCGTCGGCCATAAAACTTTTCGGATAGGCAGTAGATCGTTCGGAGAACGCGGGTTTATGAGTTCAGGGATCAGCAGTTGAGGCGGAAGCCGCTAAGGCTTCCGAACGGTATTCCTGGATTGAATAACGAAACTGCCGACGAGTTCCGCTACGCCAAACTCATTCTATCAGCGAAAAACGACAATGAAACCAATCCTTACGCTCCGCACATCTGCTCTTCTTCTGTTGACCGCGTTGGCAGGACTATCGGAATCCGACACCGCATCGGCGCAGCGCGATCGATCGGAACCAATGCCGAAACAAAAAAACGTTATCGTCCTGTTGGCCGATGACCTGGGCTGGGGCGACGTCGGTTTTCACGGAGGAGTCGCCGAGACGCCCAACATCGATCGGTTGGCGAGCGAAGGGCTGCAATTGGACCGCTTCTACGCCTACCCCGCCTGCAGCCCCGCTCGGGCAGCGATGCTGACCGGGCGTTTTCCGCATCGTTACGGAATTCGCGGACCGGTTCGTCCCCGCGACGAGGGGCTGCCGATGAGCGAACGGTTGTTGGTAGCGGACTTTCAGGACGCCGGTTACCAAACTGCCTTGGTTGGGAAGTGGCATTTGAGCCGCTCGACAGACGCGGCGCACAACCCAAGTCGTCGCGGCTTCGACCACTTTTACGGTTTCCTGGATGCTTCGATCGACTACTACAAACACACAAATGGAAGAGGCCAGATCGACTGGCAGCGAAATGGTGAGACGATCGACGAAACAGGATACGCCACCGACCTGCTGACGCGCGAAGCGATCCGAATCATCGAAACCCGCCGTAGCGGAAGTCGTCAAGACTTTCGAGTTGAGGATCGTAGCGGAAGTCGTCAAGACTTTCGTCCCAACAACCGCACTGGAAACCGTCAAGACGCTCGACAAGGAACGGAGTCGAACGAAACTCTTGACGAGTTCCGCTACGGGGGAAAGCCGTTGTGTATGGTGGTTGCCTACAACGCTCCGCACAGTCCGTTTCAAGCTCCCAAGGAACTGATTGCCAAGTACCGCGGTCGACTCGATGAACGCAGTGCGACTTATGCCGCGATGGTCGAATCGATGGATCAAGGAATCGGGAAGATCATGGCCGCCATCGAGAGGCAGGGGATGCGCGACGATACGATCATCGTTTTTGCATCGGACAACGGAGCGGCCCGGATGGGAACCAATGCGCCGCTGCGTGGACAGAAGCGGCAGGTTTATGAAGGCGCGATTCGCGTTCCGTGCATCATCCATGCTCCCGGCATCGTCAAGCCAGGGACCGTGTCAGATCAGATGATCGCAATCCATGATCTCCTGCCAACCTTGGCCGGCGCCGTCGGTGTACAACTCGGCAAGGGTAGCGGAAGTCGTCAAGACTTTCGACCGGAGAACCGTCGTAGCGGAAGTCGTCAAGACTTTCGGCGGACCGATGAATCCGAAACTCTTGACGAGTTCCGTTACCGCAAAGGAAACAAAAACAACGAAACTCTTGACGAGTTCCGCTACGGTGGCGAGTACCGCGACAAGCCGCTTGATGGCGAAAACTTGTGGCCCAATCTTGTCAGCGGCAAATCCAAACCACGGCGCATCGTGATCGCCGAAGAAGACTTTGCGATCTTTCAAGACAACTGGAAACTGATTCAATCCGCCGCGGGAGTGGAGCTCTACGACATCGTCGCCGATCCCAGCGAACGGCAAAACCTTGCCCAACGCCACAGCAAAATCGTCGCTCAGTTGGTAGGCGAGCTGGCGGAATTCAAACAACAAATCGCCGCCGACCAACCCGCAACACACGTCGTCGCGGAAGTCGTCAAGACTTTCGACACACCATCGAAACTCTCCACGAGTTCCGCTACAGAAACCAGACCGGGTTCGGCGAAACTCTCCACGAGTTCCGCTAAACGGAATCCGAAACTCTTGACGAGTTCCGCTACGGATAGGAGTATCGTGGAGGGGGCTTCGCTGGCCGGTGTGCAGCTTCAAGGCGATGCCGACTTCGGGATCTTGGGAAACCGACTGACCGAATCCAACGGCAAAGGAATTCGGTTGATGTCGGCCGTCGATCTTAACGGAGACAAGCAGCTTGCCGGTGAAGCTTCGATCATCAGCGACGCCATCAAGCCGCAAGACCGCTGGTACCGCTTCGACATTCTCGGCATGGCTCAAGATGGCTTTGTCGTCGACAAGGACAATTTGTATTTGAAGGTCGAGTTTTTCCAGAAGGGCCGCGCCGGTTCACTCGACTTCATCAAGACGCGAATTTATCCGCAGGTCGTCCAAGAGCGAAAAGATTTTAAGGACGAGGGGACTAATGCGAGCCTTGGGCTGGGAACGTGGCGAACCTACGCGATGGATTTCCGGACTCCCTTCGCTGAGATCGATTCGGTCAAATTGAGCGTCGGATTCACCGATGGAAACGGCAAAGGGAAGCAGGCCGAGTTCTGGGTCAACTCGGTGAACCTGAAACCGATTCCCGTACCTGCCGGGTACGAAGCCCCAGCCAACGCGGACCGACAATTCCCGCAGCCCGAACCGAATTCGCTTGTGGCACTTGGTGGTCGCTGGTACTTCGATCCGCAAGGCGGCTCGAAGCGGCTTCCCAAGCAATTCGATTACACCAATGCCGATCAGTTGCTTTACAGATCGGATCGCTTTGAGGCACCCTTTGCGGGGAACATGTCGTCGTGGCTGCGAGCTGGCTACAAAGATTTTGAAGGCAACATCGTCAAAAAGGATGAGCACAAGCCGTACGCCGTTGTCATCTCGGTGACGAAAGATCACATTGTGATGCGAAGTCGCAATCTGCCTAATCACCCGACCGCTACTTTCCCCGACAAGTGGCGGATGCTGGACGGGAATCCCTCTTACATCCAAGAGAAGGCGAACACTTGGTACTTGCCCAAGGAACCGAAGCTGGCGGCCGATCCGATCGCGATGGACGAAAAGAACGCCAACGGTGCTCTGCCCATGGGCCCCATCGGCGTCGCCACGAATGGAGTGATCTTCTTCAATCCGTTTGATCACATCTTCGAGACCGATGCGGTTTGGCGATTGGATCGTTGCTGTGGCCACCCGAGTCCGCAGAGCGCGTATCACTATCACAAATACCCTGTGTGCGTGAAGACGCCGTGGAGCGACGAAGGCAAGATGCACTCATCGGTGATCGGATTCGCGTTCGACGGCTTGCCAGTCTACGGACCTTATGAAGCCGACGGTTTATTGGCCAAGGATGACCTACAAAACCCACTCAACGATTTCAACTTGCACGACGACGCAGTCCGCGGACCGCACTATCACGTGACGCCGGGCAAGTTCCCACACATCATCGGCGGTTATTGGGGCGAGCTCGACCCGATGAACGGCCGAGGCCGCCGAGCGAGGTAACCCCACAACCGTAGCGGAAGTCGTCAAGACTTTCGTGACCATCGCTAAACCGTAGAGGAAGCCGTCAAGAGATTCGTCATCAACGCGCAGCCGTAGCGGAAGTCGTCAAGACTTTCGTAACCATCGCTAAACCGGAATGGAAGCCGTCAAGAGATTCGTCGCGTTCGAAAGTCTTGACGACTTCCGCTACGAGGCCGTTTGTTTATCGATCTCTCTGCAAGCTTTCCGAACACGTATTCCCGCCAAGTTCCGCGCTGTCGCTTCATCTTTGGAAGGACGCGAGAGCATCGGTCGACGCCGCGAAGCTCGCGAAGTGACCGGTAGATCTTGCGAGCTTGGCTGCTCGTAGGGTGACAACGTACTTGTCCCGATCAATTTGCGGCAGAGGCCAGACCCGGCGTTTGGCATCGGGATTGCACTACTGTCAGGTTTGCGACGCAGTCCGACGTCCAGCGTTCCAGGGAGCAAGAAGATGAGCCAAGAATTTCAGAAGAACCAATCCGTCCAATGGAACTTCGGTACCGGTGTGGGCAAGGGGAAGATCAAAGACGCGTTCAAAAGCAAAGTCACGCGAACCATTAAGGGGAGTGAAGTGACTCGCAATGCAACGGAAGAGGAACCGGCCTACCTGATCGAACAAGACGATGGCGACGAGGTGCTGAAGAGCCAAAGCGAGTTAACGCAGGATTAGTTTTGCGGTTCTATCCGTCTGTCGATTTGCGTGAGTTTCATGCTGTTTGGGACTTGTTGCGAAAACGACCACGGCGATCAATGACCTGGAATATTGAATGGATGTACGAGACAAACTGACGGTTCTGGCCGACGCTGCAAAGTACGATGCGTCGTGCGCCAGCAGCGGTTCCAAAACGACGCGACCGGGCAGCACGATCGGCAGCACCGAGGGGATGGGGATCTGTCACAGCTACACGCCCGATGGACGCTGTGTCTCGCTGTTGAAAATCCTGCTGACCAACTACTGCATCTATGACTGCCAGTACTGCGTCAATCGCATCTCCAGCGACACCCCGCGGGCTCGGTTCACTGTCGATGAAGTCGTGTCGCTGACGATGGAGTTCTACAAACGCAACTACATCGAAGGACTGTTCCTCAGCTCCGGGATCATCCAAACCTCCGACTACACGATGGAGCAATTGATCTCGGTCGCCAAAAAGCTACGAACGGAACAACGTTACGGCGGATACATCCATTTGAAGACGATCCCGAACGCGTCGCAGTCGCTGATCGAGGAAGCCGGTCTGTGGGCGGATCGGTTGAGCGTCAACATCGAACTGCCGACTGAAGGCGATCTGTATAAGTTAGCTCCCGAAAAAAGGAAGCCCCAAATCGAAGGTGCGATGGCGGGCATCCGCGACAAGATCGACGAGACCAAGCAAGAACAAAAGGCTGGATTCAAACCGCCGCGATTTACGCCCGCCGGCCAGAGCACTCAGATGATCGTCGGCGCGACCGACACGCCCGATGTCGAAGTCCTCAAGACCGCATCGCAACTCTACAGTTTGCAGAACTTGCGCCGCGTTTATTATTCCGCCTACAGTCCCATCCCGCATGCCGACGCGCGCCTGCCCGGTCAATCGCCACCTCTGGTTCGCGAGCATCGCCTGTACCAAGCCGATTGGCTGATCCGTTTCTACGGATTCGACGCCAACGAAATCGTGGCCGAAGCGGATCAGAATCTCTCGCTGGACATCGATCCCAAACTGGCTTGGGCTCTGGCTAATCGGCACTACTTTCCAGTCGACGTGAACAAGTCCAGCCGGGAAGAGCTGCTGCGAGTTCCGGGGATTGGTGCGAGGAACGTCAAACGCATCTTGAACATCCGTCGCTTTCAGTCGCTCGCCAGCGGCGACATGAAGAAGTTGCGAGTCGCCTGGAATCGCGCCAAGTTCTTCGTCTTGACCGCCGATCACAACCCCGCGTTGTTGAATCTGGACAAACTGGATTTGCGTTCAAAAGCGAAGCCGAAGACAAAACAGTTGCTGCTGTTCGATGCCGCAAGTTCTGCTCTCTCCGGAGAAGTCTAGCTACAGAGCGGCCGCATTCCATCGGCCCCAAACAAGATGCCTCACGCCGCGTCCCGCTGAAAGTTCCCCTTATGCAATCCATCCACGTCGAAACATTTGACGACTGGCGCGACGCAGCGCGACGTCTATTGGCGTCGGGCGTTTCACCGACCGACGTGCAATGGATCGGGGGTGCAGAGCGATCTCTTTTCGATGATGCGCCATCGCCAACCGCTGCGGGTCTCGGTGGAGAAGGCACAACGCCAAGTGTTCCGAAAGCGTTTTTAGAGCTCGCCCGATACGTCGCCTGCCATCGCGAATCGGGCCGCTGGTCGCTGCTGTATCGAATGTTGTGGCGGCTGACACACGGCGAGCCGCATCTGCTGCAGGTGACCACCGACGACGATGTCCATCAATTGACGCTGATGCGTAAGGGGGTGTCGCGCGACATCCACAAGATGAAAGCCTTTGTGCGGTTTCGCAAACTCGAGACCGGCGGCGCGGAGGAGCAGTTTATTGCTTGGCACCGTCCCGACCATCGGATCGTTCGTTTGGCCGCACCGTTTTTTGCACGTCGTTTCAGCGGCATGCATTGGTCGATCCTAACACCTGACGAATCGGTGACTTGGGATCAGACTTCGTTGCACTACGGACATGGAGTCCCTGTATCGGAAGCTCCCGACGAAGATGCGTTGGAAGATCTGTGGAAGGCCTATTACGCATCGATCTTCAATCCGGCACGCGTGAAGGTCGCCGCGATGAAGCGTGAGATGCCCGTGCGACACTGGCCCACGCTGCCCGAAGCAACGCTGATCGACGACCTGTTGCGACAGGCACCTGCCCGTGCCGACGCGATGATTCAAACCAACGAAGGCTTTGCCGAAACGGCGGCCCACTTCATGCCCGAGCATGGCGACTTGGTGTCGCTGCGCCTTGCGGCCGCCACCTGCCGTGCCTGTTCGTTGCACCAGTGTGCCACGCAAACGGTCTTCGGCGAAGGTTCGCCGTTGGCTCGCATCGTGTTGGTCGGAGAGCAACCAGGCGACCGCGAGGATATCGAGGGGCATCCGTTTGTCGGCCCGGCAGGCAAGCTGCTCGACGAAGCGTTGGAACACGCGGGGATCGATCGCCGCGACGTCTACATCACCAACGTCGTCAAACATTTCAAATTTAGGGAAACCGAGACTCCGCGCGGCAAGCGGCGTTTGCATCAGAAACCGGATTCGCGAGAGATCTACGCCTGTCGGCCTTGGTTGGAGGCGGAGCTTGCCGCGATCGGTCCGCAGGTGGTTGTTTGTCTGGGAGCAACCGCGGCCCAACCGTTGTTTGGTCGCGACTTTGGAATCACAAAGGATCGAGGAAAGGTGATGCGAACCGATTGGTGCGACAGCACGATCGCAACTTGGCATCCGGCAGCGATTCTGCGGATGCAAGATGCGGTGCGACAAGCGCAGATGCGGACGCAGCTTGTCGACGACCTGGCATCGGTTAAGTAGCGGGTCGATGGAGGAACTGGTTTGCGCGCGACTCGGGGGGAGTTCGCCTGAAGGCTCGACTCCAGCACTTGCACCGGGATTAGAGATACGCCTCGATCGCTTCGGCGAGCGCTTCGGCAATCGAGTCTTTGTAACGCGCGTCTTTTAGCCTTCGTTCATCCGATTCGGCGTTCGTCTTTCCGGGGCCGGTGATGAAGCTGATTTCCACCAAACAACGAGCCGTTTTGGCGACGTGATTCTGTGGATTCAAAACGCCCAGCCGTCGCTCATCTTTGATTCCGCGATCCCGATAGCCAGTGGCACCGACTGTCGCTTTCTGAACTAGATTGGCCAACACGTACGACCTTTCTGGCGGCCGGGTGCCTGGCCAGACAAGTGTTTCGGTTCCCTGCACGCTTGGATTGGAAAAGCCGTTGAAGTGGATCGAAAGAAAGACATCCGCCGCTGCGTCTCGAGCAACGTGAGCTCGCGCGGCAATCCCGACGTTCACGTCGGTCTGTCGAGTCATCCGCACGTCGTGCATCGCCGACAGGATTCGCTGCACCCGTTTGGCGATGTCCAAGGTGAGCTCTTTCTCGAGCGTCCCCTCCGGCGCCGTCGCATTGTTCGGGGATGATCCGCCTACTTTTGTGTCACCTCCGTGCCCAGCGTCGATCACGATGATCGCCATAACTTCTTGCCTTGTTTTGTGCGGTTACATGCTGTCGGACACTTCCGTCATGGCCGGGTGGCGTCCGGATCGGGCCGGTGGAGCAATCAAAGATTTCCGTCGGTTACGCTGTCGATTTTATCCTGCATCGTTTGGTCGCGGTCGGTGCGCGTTCCGACCTTGATGCTTGTCGTGATGCGCGGCGCTCCCATCGCATGAACACGCTCGTGGCAACGCTTGATCGCGGCAAAGACATCGTCCCAGTCACCCTCAATATTTGTGCCGTAGGCGTGAAGCTGGTGCTCCAAACCGGCTTCTTGCAATAGCTTCTGGCATTCGGCTACGTACTTGCTGACCGAAACGCCAACTCCCATCGGAACGACGCACAAATCGACGATTACTTTCATTTCAATTGATTCCCCAAGGCACCGGCCTTGTCTTCGGTATTCAAGTTGGATCGTCCGCATCCGGCTGGTTTCGACGGCAAGCACGTCTGCGGATCGGATCATCGCAACCCAACGGTAGGCGAGATCGTGAGCGTAGGCAAAAAATGGTCCCCCGTCTTCCCGTGTAACTGGAGGGCGATCGCTGTGCAAGAGGTCTCGCCGGTTGATGGCTTCTTTGCCGCGCGTGCAGGAAGAGGAGCGATGTCGAGCACCAAGGCGGTTCATTGTTTCGATTTCGGCTGATTTGCGTAAACACAAGCGAACACCTAACAGCGTTGACCGATCGCACAGGTTTTGCATTCGGCTTCCGTATTTGTGATATGTTAATTCGCTTCAGCGGGCTGTCTGCAATGGTTCCGTAGCGTCCGCCTGAAGAACGAATGATCCGCCACTGGGAAAGAACGACGAGGTTCCAGGCATCGCAAGCATGCGAGCGGCGGTTCAGGGTGGAAAACCAGAGCACTCGTAAATAAATGGATGATAACAATGATGAAGTCCGCAGCACTATTGGCCGCTCTGGTCGCCTTCCTCTCCTCTTCAACCGATGCGAGCGATCAGGAAACTACGCACAGTTTCTTGGCATGTGGGCAAAAGACTTACATCATGGACGACGACGGCAAGGTCAGCTGGACGTATCCAGCATCCACTCGCGACGGCTATGTGCTTCGCGACGGTACTGTCGTTCTGACGCTAAGCAAATCGAAGCGTTATCGCGGCGGAGCGGTTGTCAAAATTGCTCCCGACAAAACCGAAACGCTCCTTTGGGAAGGGACACAAACGGAAGTCAACAGCGCCCAGCCAACTCCTGAGGGGAATTTTGTCATCACCGAGGCGGGCGACAAACCACGCCTGCTCGAAATCGATTCGGAGGGTGAGATTGTTTTAGAGTTTCCGTTGGCGTGTCAAATGAAGAACCATCACATGCAGACGCGGATGGCTCGTAAGCTCGCCGATGGAACTTTCCTAGCACCGCATCTGTTGGACTTTGCCGTCTTCCACTATGGCAATGATGGTGAAGTCCTAAACAAGCTGGACACGACCGTGCCCGGTGATACCGAACACAAGATCCACAGCTGGCCGTTCACCGCGATCCGGCACGGCGACGGACACACTCTTGTATGCTGCACAAACGGCAATCGAGTCGTCGATTTCGACAGCGACGGCAAGATCGTTTGGACTCTGACCAACGATGATCTGCCGGGCGCCTGGCTTCAAGATCCCTGCGGCTCTCAGGTGTTGCCTAGCGGCAATATCGTCATCACCAGCTACGCCGCCGGACGCAAAGATCCAAACGCCCCGAAGCTGTTCGAAGTGACACGCGACAAGAAAGTCGTCTGGAAATACGTCGACGGGCAAAAGCCCGGAATCCATCATTTTCAATTGCTCACCACCAATGGCAAGCAGCTGCAAGGGCCTGTGCTTAAGTGAACGAATGACTGGCGAAGATGTATTTATCCTAGCCCAGGGCAAAGCGTTGCAAGCCCGGCGAGCGAAGCGCGGGCCTGCGGGAGCTCATCCGCCGATTACGTCGGCTAATCACCATCGTTTCGCTCGCGAATAACGCAAAGTTACGCGAAACAACGACAGGCAAAGTCTCATCCTGTCTTAGATCGATGTCGTCGCACGCTGCGTTGCTGCGGCGATCTCTTGCTCGATCGCGTCGAGAGGATTTAGGGGGCGAAGTGGTTCGTCGTACGGAGTGACTCGATTGGTTTGCGGATCCCAGTGAACTGGTCCGTAGCGGGCGGGAGCGGGGTGACCGCTGAGGATGTTTCCCATCGCATCGCCTTGGTTGTAATGCCAGAATTCGAACGGGAAGTGCATGAAGCCGTGAGCTTCCATGATTGCGGTGATCTCTAATCGGTTCTGCAGATCAGCGGCCTCGATAAACGGCGACCGCATCGGCGTTCGCTCGCTCATCTCCAGGTAAGGATTGCCACGCCAAACCTCGCTGCCGTCGTCGCGGCGGAAGACCGAGATATCAACAGCCGATCCCGACATGTGCGTCCCGATTTTAGGAATGTTGGCGATCAGTACCGTCGCCCGGCGAAAGACAAGGTCCGTCGGAGGCAGCTGGCCGTCGTTTTCCCAGATGCACTTCTTCAGGATCGCATCAAACAACTCCGGCTTGCGGACCAACTGACTCTGCATGTCCTGGGATCGATAGCCGTCTTCGATCTTCAAAATCCAGCCGCGATCGTTCATCGCACGACCGATGTCCAGCAGTTTGTTGACCAACCCTTCGCGGATGAAGAAGACACGCTCGAGTTCGCCAGCGATCTTCGATTCGGAGAACTGCATCTCGATACCAGCTCGTTCTGCCGCATCGGGCAGCGACGCGAAGCCCTCGCAACATTCGTGAACCTCGAAGGGGATGATCTGTTGGATCAGGTCGTAGCCCAGCTGCATTTGCTGAGCCCAATAGTCACGTCGCGAAGCGGTGTCCGAAGTTGTCTTCAATGGATCAATCCGTGATGTCGATTGGAGTTGTGGTGTCGTGAATGTTGGCCGTTGTACGGCTAAACGATGGTGTTACGGCGATACCGTGTTAGCAAGCTGCTCGATTTCATCATTTGTCAACGCACGATTGTAGACTCGTAGATCGCTCATCTTGCCGTTGAAGTAATCGTGCGCGCCGAAGCCGATCTGCAGCGGGCGGTCGTTTGAAATGTTGTAATCGTTCTCTTTATAAACAGCCGACGTTGCAACTTGTTTGCCGTTGACATGCAGCCGCAATTGCTTCCCGTCGCGTACCGCGGCCAAATGCACCCAACCGCTTGGCAAGGCATGATCGTAGCTGACGTTGCGGCCGATCTCGATCGAATGTACACGCCCCGAAGGCAACGTCCCGGCGAACAACCGGCCTTGGAATACGGCCATCGTCCACGTGCGGCGGTAGCGGACATCGGGTGTGTGATCCAGGCGTCCGACTTGCGTCCAATCTGGTTCGTCGAATCGATAGACTTCGGCCAGAGGCAAGGTGCCGCCATACATCTTGCCGTTGTAGACCATCAGCGGCATCGTCTCCAACTCTTCGCCCAGCTGCCCCGCAGGAAGCCAGTTCTTGCCGCCGCCCCAACGGAAGACTTTAGCGTTGGGCCACTCGCTGACATACAAATCGCCACGGTGCGTTGCAAAGCCATACGTTTGATTGGCACCTTCCAAAATGCCGAGGTGTTCCCATCGCTCGCCATCGTAACGATAGACGGCTCCTTCGTCGTATCCGCTGGCGAAGATCGCACCGTTGTAGACCGTCAGCGATTCGACCCGCTTACCATCGGGCGTGCCGCACGACGTCCACTCGGTCCCTCCTTCGTAGCGAAAGAAGCCAGCGGGAGCGTACAACGATCCGGCGTAGAGCTGTCCGCGATAGACCACCAAGCCGTTGATCGCTTCGGTCTCGGGCAGCGTGCCACAATAGGTCCAACTGTCATCGCCATCGTAGCGATAAACTTTACCGCCAAGGTTGGGGTTCTCCGATTCTTCCAACGACGATCCGCCCAAGCGATACTTGCTGACGCCGGCGTACAGCTTGCCGTCATAGACAGCGAACGCCGAGACCGCGTTGCATTTGTCGGGACTTCCACAATCGGTCCATGTTTTCCCGTCGTAGCGAAACACGCGTCCCGATTGCGTCGGGCCAGCTTCGCATGTTCCCGCAAACAACTGTCCCTGGTAGACCGCCATTCCAAAGATCATCACCGCGTTGCCGAGCTGCCCATGATCGGTCCACTGGCCAACTGGTGATCCGTTGTCGATTCCGAAGTGCAGATGGCGATCGTTCGCTTGCGACGAAGTGACGCCCGAGTAGTTCTGGATGCTGAAGTTGAACCCACGTCGGCTGATCGGATCATATTTACTGACAAGATCGCCCAGCACGTCATCCAATTCCGCGGCGGTATTCACCCACATGCCGATCGAAAAATCGTTCCCTGCAAGATCGAGCGACGGGCTGTCAGCGACTTCGACATAACTTTTGCGGCCATCAAAACCGCCCGCCGTCTCCGCTTTGCCATCGCGTCCGGAGACCTTGAGATCGACGCCACGATTTGTTCCGTGGTTCTCGTGCTCGGAGTGATCAGCAACATCGCCCGACAGTTTCCAGTGTCCGACAGGTCCCGGCGGATCTGCCAACGCAGAGGCTGTACAAAAGCTGCTCACGCAGAGGATCGCTGGAAACAGTTTCTGTCGCACAGTCATCGCAAGATGCTCCTTCAAGGGTAAGTCTCGTTGTCGTCTCGGCTCCGACTATAACCGCTTCGCCCGAAGGATGCGATCAACAACCGCTTTACGGTACAGCCATGCGGCAACGGGGATCTATGGAACGCATCAATGTTGGACGGGATGCTTCACGAAATTCAGCAGCCGCAGCATTTGTATGCGATCGATTCCCTTCGGTGCGCAACACATTCTGCCCTGAATCATTCTGCCCTGAATCATTCTGCCACAAATCATTCTGCCATAACTCATTCTGCCATAACTCATTCTGCCAAGAAATCAAACGAGAAAGCGTTGGCAGAATGAGGGTGGCAGAATGACTTGCATTCTTGGTTGTGGTCACAATAACGGGCCCGTTTGACAAACATCGCCAAGCGATCGCGAGGAAACGATGGTTGCAGAAGCGACCATCGGATCCCGGTTCCCTCAAAACAGAGTCCAGCATCATTTGCCTGCTGGGATTGTTTGCCTGTCCTCTGTTTCGGCTTTCCGAGCTCGAACCGGCGTTTCGGGATCGTTGTTCGCCATCGACGGAACAAGGATCAATTCGAGACCAACAGCGACAGAATCTGCAGCGGATCACGCGGGTTCGGCGAGTACTTTTCCGGTTCGGGCGTCCACGCGGTGCAGCCGACTCACATCTCCCAATGCCCCATCGACGTATTTTAAAGAGACTAACCAATACGGATTGTCGGGCACATTCGCCGCCACCATCTCTCGAAGAATTTCAGGATCGTGCACCCCATTCTCACTGTACAGTTTCGCGTAGAACTCCTGCTCACGACGAAGCTTCGGCGTATCGATGAAGACAGCCGAGCACTTGGTGCCTGGCGGAACGTTGCCGAAGTGATCGATCACAATCATGATCGCGGCTTTTTGATCGATTTCTCTGCTCGTCAACTCTCGCTCCTGACGCTCGACAACTGCGCAACTGAAAACCACAGCCCGCTCCGCAAGCCGTGCTGGCTTTACAGCAGTCTACCACAAACCGTATGCAAGCCAGAGTGAGGCTTCGCGGCCTTGGGCAGGCCGCCTTAGTGAGAGACATCACCATGCAGACGTACAGACTGCTATTACGGAGGCACTGAGTTTTGGTGGCGCGGTATTGAGCATGGATCAGCAGTCGCTGACGCTTACCGACGGCGGGCGCTCGGTGGTCCAGGCGGTCCGTTTGGCGGTCATTTCCAGATGCAGGGTCGCGCCGGCGGCGATGTCTTGCCAGCGAAGGTAGGGACGCTCCAGCGGTTTGCCGTTGAGTGTGGCTGAGGCGACGTATTTACGCTCCGCCGACGTTTCAGGTGCTTCGATCGTGAAGATGCTTCCATTTCCAATCCGCAATTGATCGGATCGGCTCGAACCACAAGGACCAGATTCCGATAGGGAAGACCGCTAAATGTCGACGTCGTATTCCAGTTTGCGTGAGGAATGCGTGCAACTCCCGATAGCAAAGACAGGAACGAATCGAATGAGCACCCTGTGCCCCCATTAGCCAGCAAATCCGCCCGTGGTCGATATCAGGCAAAAGGCAACTTCCGCACCAGTCGCCACTCAATCGCCCAATCTTCGCCCAACAAAACGCCCCAAACCACTGTCGCGGTGGGACTTACAGCGACACAGCAAAATGCAACCAGCAAGATCAAGCCCGTCGGAACCCAGCCCCAGTGCCTAACGAATAGGCACGCCGTTACGCTCCACGAGTCCTTGTAAGCTGCGTTGCCATTTGTTTTCGACGTTACGAATTCATCTGGGGCAAACAGTCCATCGCGTTATTCCAAAGGGGACACGTAGCCCTATCCACGCCTGTCGCACCAGCGCACAGCATGCCCCATAACAATTCCACAGCCAGTCGAGGCTGGAGTAATTCTCGGACGGTTGAAGGCGGGAGTGCACGACAGAAAGGCTGTGCCTGGACGTCACCGGGCATCGCAAACGTTTCGGTTGCCGCGGTAGAGCGATCTGCTTCGCTAGGTTTGTATTCGTTTGCCCGCGAATAACGCGAACATCCGCAAATTTGAACCGCACGCGTAGGCGGCTCTCGCTTTGTTCCCCCTGCATGACCGGTGCCCACGCAGACGTGGTAGACTTTGTCTCAAACAACGAAGATTCATCAACGGTTAGGAAGTTCACAAGTGAAGCCGGGGCTCTACGATCACCTACTGACGGAGGCTATCAAAGCGGAAATTGGTCGATTGGGGGACCCGCGATTGGTTTCGCTCGCACCGGTCGATACCGAAGAATCCCATGCCGCGCTCGCCCAGTATTTGGAACGACTGATCGCTTCACGTTTAGCGATGCATCGTGGTTCGGATGCCGCTGAGAAACAGCGGCAACTTGTCGAACGAATCATTGCGACACTGGCGGCATCACTTAACGAGCCTGCGACGGAAACGTTTAGCATTGCAACGCCGTTGCAGCGACTGCTGGCAATCCATCACTCAGCTGACGTTTCTAGCAACGAGCGTCCCGACAGCCCTTTGTCGCGGTCCACGCTGTTCACCGGAACGCGATTGGATGCGAGCCTGGGCAGCCAGCTGCGTAAGGAGATAGCGACCTGTGATCGCGTCGACGTTCTCTGCTCATTCATAAAGTGGAGCGGCCTGCGAGTCCTGCTTGACAATTTCCGCGAGTTGATTGAAAAGGCGAAAGGCGATGGGCCCGTGCTTCGCGTGATTACGACCAGTTATATGGGAGCTACGGATCCCAAAGCTGTCGAAGTGTTGCGTGAACTGCCCAGAACAGAGATACGTGTCAGCTACGACACGAAGCGAACGCGGTTGCATGCGAAGGCTTATCTCTTTCATCGCAACACCGGTTTCAGCAGCGCCTACGTTGGTTCGGCAAACTTGTCGAATGCAGCATTATCCGAGGGGCTAGAGTGGACTACCAAAATCAGCCAGTACGAACTGTCGTACCTCTGGGACAAGGTGACGGGCACCTTTGAGACGTACTGGCAAGACGATGAGTTTCAAGCATTTGACGAACATGCCATTCCGAGACTGCGTCGGGCGATCCAGCGGGAGCGCAATGTTGGTTCGGATTTAGGATTGGCAATCAATTTCGATTTGCGTCCGTTCCCGTTTCAAGAGGAAATATTGGATATCATTGCGGCCGAGCGTGACGTTCAAGGCAAGCATCGCCATTTGGTAGTTGCCGCGACCGGTACGGGCAAGACGATGCTTGCCGCATTCGACTACGCCCGTGTCGCTCAGCAACTCGGTCGTAAACCTCGGCTGCTATTTGTCGCTCACCGCAAGGAGATTCTCAGTCAGGCACTGACCTCGTTTCGCTGCGTCGTGAGGGATCAGAACTTTGGTGACCTGCTGGTAGATGGCAACGCCCCAGATCAGCACGATCATCTGTTCTGCTCCATCCAAAGCTACAACTCTCGTAATTTGAACGAGGAACCACCAGACCGGTTCGAATACATCGTGGTGGACGAATTTCATCATGCGGCCGCTCCTAGCTATCAAACGTTGCTCGGTCACATCGAACCAAAGATCTTACTCGGACTTACTGCGACGCCTGAACGTTCGGACCAATTGGATGTGCTGAGTTGGTTTGGGGGGCGTGCCAGCGCGGAGATAAGGTTGCCAGACGCGATCAACCGTCGACTGCTATGCCCGTTCCAATACTTCGGTGTCGCCGATTCGGTCGATCTCGCGGGGCTTACTTGGCAGCGTGGCGGGTACCGTGTCGATGATCTGGATCGGCTCTATACGGGGAACGATATCCGGGCCAAGCTGATCCTGGAAAAGCTCACCGATACCGTATTAGACGTTGCCGACCTACGCGGACTGGCGTTTTGCGTCAGTGTTGCCCACGCCGAATTCATGGCGAGATTCTTTGATGAAAATGGTGTGCCTTCGATCGCACTGTCGGCAAAGTCGAGCGATGAAGAACGAAACACTGCTCAACAGAAACTGCGTGACCGCATTGTGAACTTCATTTTCGTTGTCGATCTTTACAACGAGGGTGTCGACATTCCGGAAGTCGACACGGTGTTGTTTCTGCGGCCCACGGAAAGCCTTACCGTGTTCCTTCAGCAACTTGGGCGCGGGCTGCGTTTGCATCCGGATAAGGAGTGCCTGACCGTGCTCGACTTCATCGGAACGCAACGCAAAGAATTTCGTTTCGCCAGTCGTTTCAGAGCTCTAAGTGGGAAGCCTACCGCCAAACTTGATGCCGAGATCGAAGCCGAATTTCCACACCTGCCCAGCGGATGCGTTATCAAGCTCGAAAGGGTCGCTCAACAACGAGTGCTGGAAAACGTTCGCCAATCAATTCGTTTGATTCGCCCACGGATGCTGGGCGCGCTACGAGATTTGAAACAGTACCTTGACCGAACGCCGACGATCGAAGATGCCATCGATTACTTTGACACGTCGTTGGACGAATTGCTGAAACGCGGTTTGTGGTCGCGTTTGCTTGCCGATGCGAAGATCGGCGCCCAAGTTGTTGCTCCCGATGAGCCACAACTCGCCAAAGGACTGTGCCGGCTGAGTCATGTAAATTGTCCCCAACAGATTGCCGAACTGAAAGCGTATTTGGTGTCTTCGCATCCACCATCGCGAACCCAAATGTCTACGCTCATTGAAATGCTGCACACTGCACTATGGGGCACCCAGCATGTAGGAATGTCGCTGGACGAAGCGGACCAACGATTACGAGCGAATCCGTCGGTGGTTCAGGACCTCAGCGATATCCTGGACTATCGCTTGAAGCATTCGCCTCTGATTGTGTCTCCCACCTCGCCGTCCTACGCCCCCTTGGCGATCCACGCAAACTACACGCGCGACGAGATCCTGGTTGGGCTGGGGCACTGGCGATTCAACAATCGGCCGAGCCAGCGTGAAGGCGTTTTGCACATGAAAACGCGGAAGCTTGACGTCTTCTTTGTGACGCTGCAGAAGTCGGAAGACGAGTATTCACCAACGACCATGTACGAGGACTACCTCATCTCGCACGACCTTTTCCACTGGCAATCGCAGAGCAATACGTCGGAGCAATCCCCAACGGGCCAACGATACATCCGACATCGCGAGCGTCACTACACTCCGCTGCTGTTCGTCAGGGAGACGAAAACTCTTACTTCCGGATTAGCTGCCCCCTATCACTTCCTCGGTCCTTGTCACTACGTCAGCCATACCGGCAGTCGCCCCATCAGCATCACTTGGAAACTAGAGCATGCGGTTCCAACTCGCCTGTTGCGGACAATGGCCCGACAGGTCGCGGTTTAGTGGAACAACAACGCGGGTAACAACTTGGACGGTCCGCCTGACGGGGGCCGGGCATGTTGGCTATACCTGTAGCTCTGCGACAGCACTCGTCGACGAAGAGACGCTGGTCGGGCTGTCGGATCAAGGCCTACTCCAGTTCGCCGAAGACGTGTACTTCAATAGTCCCAGTGCCGGTGCGGCGATCGTTGCCGCAGGAAACACCAACGGACGTATCGCTTGGAAAATTGTCGGCACCCGACAAACGTATGGTGAATGGCATCAGGCACAACTCCCAAGTGATGATGACGAATGAAGATCTATCTGACGACGAACGAGCCGCTCCGGATGGCTGGCGACGCGTTTCTTGGCCCGATGAGGTGATCGAGCTACTGAAAGCTGGTGGCGTCAGTGCGATCAGCTTGGATCACGACCTTGGCGACGAAGACCGGGGGACAGGCTGCGATGTGGTACTGTGGATCGAAGACCAGTTGCAATGCACGGGTCTGTGCCTCCAGCGATGAAGGTTTATACGGCAAACGTGTCGGCGAGGACTAAGCACGTCACAATGTGTTTTTCGGTTAAACCGCGAGCGATTCAGGCTGCTCAGAAATTTAAAACGCGGGGCGTTGCCCACGCGGTTAAACTAGAAGACTCCTTGCTGGCTGCATAGGATGGGAAACGGTATCCGAGCGATTGATTCGATGGTGAGATAGCGCGATGAGTAAGCTGCATTTCCTGCCGGTTGTCGATACCGACGAACTGGCTCGCATGAACCAGAGTGTTCTGGAGATTCGTCATGAAACCGCGGAGTCGCTCGGGCGGTCGGCTCTGGAAGCGATCGATCGTGGCGAATACCTCACCGACGCCGGGACCGTTGATTGGGCTGCGTCGATCCAAAAGGCAAAAGCGTCGAAGGTTTCCATTTCGCCAGACGCTTCGCTGCCTCCGGTTGAGAGCAACAGGTATTCGGAAACGCATGTCACCGTTGCCAATCAAACGACGTTCGCTGCCGCTCGCGATCTATTGGACCAAGGCCATCGGCCGTTGGCGTTGAACTTTGCAAACGGTGTCGAGACAGGAGGCGGATTCTTGCGTGGCGCGACGGCTCAGGAGGAAGCGCTCTGCCGCTGCAGTGCGTTGTACGCGACCCTAATCGGCGATCCGATGTATGATTTTCACCGCGAGACCGATCCGGCGGCATCGAGTGCGTGGGCGATCCTGTCGCCCGACGTGCCTGTCTTTCGCGACGACGCGGGGATGGAGTACGATCAACCTTGGTTGCTCAGCTTCCTCACGTGCGCGGCACCGTACGCTCCTGCGATCGGGCGAGCGCGGTCGGCGAAAATGCTACGTCAACGAATCGACCGCGTTCTTGCGATCGCTCAGGCCTATCGATACAACTCACTTGTCCTGGGGGCATGGGGATGTGGCGCGTTTGGCAACGATCCGCTGCAGACGGCGAAGGATTTCCGAGGCGCGTTGGAAGCTGACTTTGCAGGCGTGTTTTCAAGCGTGATCTTTGCCATCGCCGATTGGTCGCAGCAGCGACGGTACCTGCGTCCCTTTAGCGACGTCTTTTCGGAAGCGTGACGCTGTGAGACGATACGATCGACTACCGAACCTCAGGGAGAAGGCAAAACGATGCAGAACGATTCCGACGAACGCCCGCAAAAGCAAGATCCAGTAAAAGCTTCCGTTCCCGCATGTCCGGTCTGTGGTGGTCGCTTGATCGATATCCGAGGCAAGTTGCAATGCACGGTGTGCCATCGAATCTGCGAGACCTGTTGCGAAGGTGGTCGCTGCTAGCGACGCGGTGAATCTTCATGGCAGCTGGCGATATCGTCCTCCGACTCTGCAACGCTTCTTTTGGGGCGATCGAGGCAGTGCGTCGATCGCTTGGACGACCTGGGGTTGAAACGATCTCGACGGCGGAGCTTCACGCCGCAATGAACTCGAGCCAATCGCCGCCGGTGTTGGTCGATGTCCGCAGCGATGCGGAACGAGCCGTCTCTCGGATTCCCGGTGCGATCACGCAGCAGGAATTTGAAGCCACCTCGGATGAAACGCTCGCCGGCCGACGCGTAGTGACCTACTGCACCGTGGGCGGACGCAGCTATTGGTACGCTCGCCGACTGGCTGCCAGCGGCATCGATGCCGCGAACTATCGCGACAGCATTCTAGGTTGGTGCCGCGCAGGCCTTCCGCTCGAATCGCCAGACGGCGAAGCTACCAACGCCGTGCATCCGTATTGGCGGATCTTCCACGTGCCGGATCGATACGATGTGAAGACGTGAACGGTGGTCGATACGAATCATTCTTCTGATAAATCCCCAGGGTCAGGCGTTGCGTTTTGCGAAGGGCCGAATTCCAGAAAGCCTTGCGTTTCGCACCGAGTAGCTGGGAGAATTGGCAGAATGATGGGGGGCGGAATGATTTGCAGCGACGACAAGATGGTTGTGTTGGCGCAAACGCTTCGTTCTCGAGAGCGATCAGCGGATGAAACGTATGGTGAGAGAGCTTGTTTTTGGAGGCTGGCAAGAGATCTTGCAGAACGCCGATGATGGGATTCGCTAACGCCTGCCCCTCGCGGCATCGTCCACACCCTGAATCATTCTGCTCCCATCATTCTGCCAACCAACCCGCACGGTCAGGTCTCGCGTTCTGACAAACGGCCCGATCTCAACAGCTCCCAGCTTCGCAACGGTGAGCCGTGAAGGATTGGCAGAATAATTTGGAGGGACTGCGGGACCATGTGGGAGTTAACATGACCAGCTATTGACAGTGTGAGAACTATGGGGAGTCATTGAACCTTGGGCTAAGGTGCTTCTAATACGATTGCGAAAGCCGAATGCCGTGTGTCGCTTCTAGTACTCGCTGGGGAGATTTCTATTGAAGTGACGCGATCGGAATGATCGCCAGTTCGGCGCTGTTGAGGTTGCCGCGTCGGCCTCCGTTGTTGGAGTAGCCGACGTAGAGGTGCCCGTCGTGTTCGATCGCACATGGATAGGAAAGACTCAGGCTGTCTGCTGATTCGCCCGGTTCGCCAGGGTTCTGGGAACGACGAATCACAAACACCTTTTGAAAGACGTTTTCGCCGGGAGCTGTCACGGCGATCGTAAGTGGAGTGCGCTTGCCGCCGTTGTTTCGGGCTGTGGTGCAGATCAGGTATCGCTGCCCCGTGCTGAGCGTTCCCGCGACGGGCTTCGACGTCGCCATCGGCAGGTTGCTGATTCCCGACGGTGTCCAGGTGCGTCCATAGTCCTCGCTGACCGCGACCAAAGCCGAAGCCCCGCCGCCGTAGCGGGCGATGTTGAATACTCGCTTCCCATCGACAAAATTCGCGGATTCACCCCACATCCGATCGATCCCTTCGCCGGTTGGGATCTCCACATAGTCCCACTTGGTGAAATCGTCGCCGCGACTGATCGCAACCGCCGCCGGAAATATCTTGTTGTTGGAATAGGGGCCTGCGGAGATGCCTGGCATGATCCAGTTACCATCGTCCATCTTCTCAGGCTGGTTCATCGGCCAGAAGCCGTCTCGGATCACGATGCCATGCGGATCCCATTTCCCCGTGGCTTCGTCGAGCGAATAAGCACGCGTGTGGATCTTCTGCATCTTGCCGTAATAGGCTCCGTGGAAGGCCCACAGTTTGCCAGCGTGCGAGAGAAAGACGCCATGGCTGACCGCCAGATCGGGTTCTTCCCCGGCATCGATCACTCGCAGTTCGCTCCAGGTTTGCCCCTGGTCCTCGCTGACGCGATATTGAGCTTCCTCGCTGACCGTATTCTCGGCTCCCTTGTTGTGACCGATCGAGGCGTAGAGTTTGTTCTTGTGCCAGCCGAGTCCCACGCCGTGTAGGAAGGTGTACCCGTCCGCTTCCCGATCCCATTTCTTGATCACATGAAACTTGACGCCTTTGAGCGTGGGGATGTCGGCGGCAACGGGTAGCGGCGAAGCCGCGTCCCAGATTGGAAACGGTTCGGCAAAGTTGGGGATCGGGTGAGTCGCCGTGACCGGTTTGTAGAGGGATGCCATTTCGGACGGCGTGAGCGAGCGATTGAAGAGCATCGCTTCGTCCAACGCTCCCATCATGGTTTGCCTGATTCGGCCGTCATCATCGACGCCGCCGAAGGTCAGCGGAGCGTTTGTCTGCGGGATCGGCTGCGTCAGTTCGACATCGCCGGCCAGTTCGCCATCCAACCACAATTCCGCTTTGTCGTCGGTAACCACAAGCCCCAGCTGGTGCCATGTCCCGGGTTTTAATGTCGCGTCGGATTGGGCAGTCTTCCAACCTCCTTGCTGAACGTACAGTCGCAGCTTCTGGTCGCTGTCGATCATGATGCCCCACTCGCGCTGGTTCAAAGCGTAGCAATTCTTCGCCACGATCATCTGCTGGCCGCGATCGAGATTGTAGGGATTGAACCAGACGACGAAGCTGAACGGCTTGCCGCTGATCGGGACGCTTCCGGAGTCGTTGACTTCCAGCAGCGACTTGCCGCTGAGCACGAGGGATTGGCCGTGGACTCCAACCGCTTGCGAGGGTGAACCACCTTTGTGCCGAAGTTGCGCTGAGCTCGCGGAATCGAGCGGCCAGATCCGATCGGGGGCCGGTTCCGCGGCGACGGCCACAGCCGATGTGAACAAGGCCAACCCCAGTAGATACACAAAACGATCGCTCATCCAATTCCTCTCTATCCTGTCTGTTCAACTACCAAGATCGCCAACATTGGGTTGACGACTTGGGGAAGCGACAGCCACCCTGAATCGTCGCGGCAACGACGTCATACTCGCCACTATCGTCGCGTATAGCGTAATCGAAAATCGCGTTCCGGAGGTGCAACGCTGCGCGGCAACCTCCGGCTTTTCGTCTTGGATCCATTCGGAATGTCGCCCGCAGGAAAAGCTCGCCGTTGAATGCGACGCAAAGGGGACATGCAGCAACGCAAAATCAGTCCGTCTCGAATCATTGCTTCTGAAAAGGGGGTCTCGGTCATTCGTTCTCTCCTGGAAGGATTCTGAATAATCCCCGGCTTGTCCCCGCCAGTCGTGGTCTATCCCAGTCTTCAAGGAATCGAACAGAGGTGATCATCACGCCCTCCTGTTCTCGACTCTTCCAGCCGTGCATCACGTCGCTTCAGAAAACAGATCGCGATAAACTAATCGTGATCGGGGCATGTTCGCATTGCTCCCCAACGCGATTCATCCTCTGTTGCTCTTGGAGCCCCTCACATTGCATGTTGCTTTAACTATCGCTGGCTCGGACCCCTCCGGTGGTGCGGGGTTGCAAGCGGATCTGAAGACATTTCACGCCCATCGGGTCTACGGCACCAGTGTCGTTACCTTGTTGACGGTGCAAAACACACAAACCGTCGACGCCATCGAACAAATGAATCCCGAGTTTGTGCTGGCACAATTGGATGCTGTGCTCGACGATATTCCGCCGACGGCAGCCAAGACGGGGGCACTCGGTAGCGCCGCGATGATCCATGCGGTCGCCGAGCGTGCTTCCTCATTCCACTTTCCCTTGGTGGTCGATCCGGTCATGATCAGCAAGCATCGCGTGCCGCTACTGGACGATGCTTCGATCGATGTGCTCCGTCGCGAATTGTTGCCGCATGCGTTCTTGGTCACCCCCAATCGGATGGAAGCAGCCCGTTTAGCAAACATCGAGGTGGATGATTTGGAGTCGATGCAAATGGCTGCACAGATGATTCATCGATTGGGAGCGAAAAATGTGCTCGTCAAAGGAGGTCAAGTCGGTTCGGAGTCGGTCGATTGGTTGTTCACCGAAAATGAGTTTCATCGCATCGGCGGAGAGCGAATCGATACACGTAGTACTCACGGCACCGGATGCGTTCTTTCCGCAGCGATCACCGCAAGCCTTGCACAGAATATGCCGCTGGTTGAAGCTGTTGAGCAAGCGAAGCTGTATGTTGTCAATGCGATTCGCACGGCCCCCAATCTAGGCAAAGGCTATGGTCCGGTGAATCTATGAAATCGAATCGCCATCTGCCGCGCCTTGCTCGCGATTCCATGGCCGCCGCTCATGAATCGACCGACGCTCTACAGAAACCTGTCCCCCACGGTCCACGCGGCGGTTACTATATCTGTGCCGATCTCCTAGTTGAAATGGACAGCTTGCCATCAACCGCTCCAGCGCCGCGCTGCGTCGCTGGAGCCTTCACCTTCTATTTCAAAATGTTTTGTTCGAAGTGAAACCAGCCATGATCTTTCCAAAGCAAAGCCTGCTTGTCTTGCCGTTTCTGTTGTTCCCGATTCCAGAGCTGCGGGCCAATGAAACCAGGGCTGACAGCACCAGCGAATCGCAGCCGAACATCATTCTTGTCATGGCCGATGACCAGGGATGGGGAGACGTCGGCTACAACGGACATCCGTTTGTTCAGACCCCTGAACTGGACGCGATGGCGGGGGCGGGGTTCGTGTTCGATCGCTTCTACTCCGCTGCACCTGTCTGTTCGCCGACGCGTGCCAGCGTGATGACCGGACGTTCGCCGATTCGCACCAAGGTCACCAACCACGGCCGCTACATGCGTCCTCACGAACAAACGATCGCCGAATCACTGAAGGATGCAGGCTACGTCACGGGAATTTTTGGCAAAGTTCATCTGGGCTCCGGGCAACCCGATTCGCCGTGCAACCCCAGCGGGATGGGTTTCGATGAATGGGTCATCGGGCTCAACTACTTCGACAACGATCCGTATCTAAGTCGCAATGGCAAGATCGAACATCGGCAGGGGAAGGGATCGGTCCTCGCGATGGACGATGCCCTCGAATTCCTGCAGCAACATCAACAGGGCGAGCAGCCGATGTTTGCCGTCGTTTGGTTCCCCTCACCCCACGATCCGCATCAGGAAGTCCCCGAAGGTCCGTCGCTTTATGACGGCGAAAAACAGGCCGGCTATTATCGCGAAATCACCCTGCTGGATCAGCAGCTGGGAAGATTGCGTCGGGAGCTGAAACGCATGGAGATCGCCGACGACACCATCCTCTGGTATTGTAGTGACAACGGCGGCCTCAACGCAGCGACGTCGGGTGGTCGTCAGCGAAAGGGGAGCATCTACGAAGGGGGCCTACGAATTCCGTCGATCATCGAATGGCCCGCTCGCAAACTCAGCGGACGAACCGAGGTGCCAGCCTGGACCTGCGACATCTATCCAACCCTGCTCGCGATGGCTGGGGTTCGATCGACACCTCCACACCCACTCGATGGCATCGACATCCGCGACATTATCGCGGGGCAGACGGCCAAACGGAGCAAGCCGCTCGGGTTCTGGCACAAGTTCCAGCAAGGGCAGTCCACCTATAGCGACCGGATCCAGAAAGCGATCATGGAAAAGCAACAAGCCGGAGCTCCCCTGCCGCACGACGATCCGCGGATCCGAAAAGACGTCGACGAATTTCCGCAGTTCTCCGAAGACGTCGCCACGGGACATGCGGCATGGACCAACTGGCCATGGAAACTCCATCGCATCAACGGCAAAACCTACGAGCTCTACAATTTGGCGGATGATCCGATGGAAGCAACCGATCTTTCCGGTGCCCCCGAGCAACAAGCTCGATTGAAGCGGATGCAGAAGGAACTGAACTCCTGGATGCGTTCGGTGGTACGAAGTCTCAATGGAGACGATTACGCCGGCTTGCACGCAACGGAGAAGACCAAGCTATGAACCCCATCGGGTGATGGTCGATCCCAATCTTTCTAGCGAAGCAATCGACGAGCCGTTGCCTCACAACAGGACAAATAGCCGGCACCAAACAAATTCAGGTGGTTCAGTTGATGATACAGCGTGTAGACTTCGGCCCGCTCGCGCCAGCCTGATCGAAGCGGCCAGCATTTGTTGTACGCTTCATAGAATTCGTTGGGACAATTGCCCATCCATAACAGCATGCCCAACTCCGCTTCGCGATGTCCGTAGTAGACCGCTGGATCCAAGATCACCGGCTGCCCGTCGGAATCGCAAAGATAATTGCCGCTCCAAAGGTCACCATGCAGGAGCACGGGCGGCTCGCTCGCCTCCGCCAGCATCGCTGGCAAACGTTTGATGACACTCTGGACCAATGGAAACAAATCGCGGCTTCCGCTCGATTGCTGCCGAGCCCAATCGATTTGGAACCCCAACCGATGTTTGGCGACGAAGGTCGGCCAGTCGTCGCACCAACCGTTGGGCTGCCGTGCGGAGCCCAAATAGTTGTCGCAGCGGTATCCGAACCGATGGTCCGGTTCGCGTTGGGATAAGCGGTGCAGGCTGGCCAGCTGCTGTCCAAAACGCTTGAAGAAATCGGGAGAGGGTGTGCCGCGGCCAATCGCCTCGGAAACCAAGATCGCTCGATTGCCAACCTTTTCAACCGCCAGCGGCTCGGGAACACGAATCGCGCCGACGGCGCGGAGTTCATCGAGTCCTTGGAATTCGAGTTCGAACGCTGTTTGGAAATGGGCGGCATTGATCTTGGCGACGATTTGGCCATCGGGCAACAGATCGACAAGCCAGGCTTGGCTGATGCTTCCTCCTGATAAAGACCGGCAGTCGCGGATCGCGACGACTTCGCCGCGACGCTCTGACATCAGCCGACAGACCGCTGCTTCAATGGATGGGTCCAGCTTTCAATTCCTTCGTTGGCACGTATGGAAAGTGAGGTAGGACTCCAATATACCAAAGCCGTGCTCACACACCATTTCGCAAACGGTAACGCGCTTGGGGCGACGAAGTAGTCGTGCCAGTACGAATGGCCGCACCGGCGTCCAATCCAGGGACTGGATGTGTCGCCGCAGCGTCAACCGGACGGTCGTGTGAGAAACTTTCGGTCGACACATGGATTTGATGTCCGGTGCGTTTCTACGCTGCCCTCTTATAGAATCATCCACTGCTGTCTCGGAAGATGAAGACGCGCAACCTCGCCTCCGATAGGTTCGCATCTCGATCTGTGCAGATGCGTTGTGCTGGTGGAGCGACTCAAAGTTCTCCGATCCGCAACGGAACCAAGAAATTCTCGGATCCGATTTTAGACTCATCGCGAGATCGCGGACCGAGTCCTCGACGAAATAGGGATTGTCGTAGGACTGTACGTTGGCAAGGACTCGCGTTGTTTTCAGGTAATTTCTGCTCAGCAGGCAGGGGCGTCGATGGTGAGCATCGGGCTTCCCGGTGTAGACTGTCCCCCGTGCTGTCCCGAAAACGTCGTGGACGAGGCGAGAGCCGCCACGAACAACGCGACGGGAATGGATTGATAGGGGCTCGTCACCTCCGTCACAACGATCGCACCAGCCCTTTGCTTGAGGCAATCGCGCCTTGGGCATAAAGCATGCTAGCGCCCCCCTTCCCACACAACATCGACGCTCAGCAGCCGTGCGATGTTCGTTCCAAAATGCTGACGTCAAGATCGGCAAAACAAGGAGTCATGAAAACGATGAAACAGTTTATCAAATATCTCGTGTTGGCAGCGATGGCGCTGTCGCCTGTGTCCGCAAGTTACTCCTCCGAACCGTTGCGTCTGCGAGTGCTCAGCTACAACATCCATCACGGCGCGGGCGTCGACAGCAAGTTGGAC
The DNA here is from genome assembly GCF_007751715.1 of Rosistilla oblonga. Taxonomy (NCBI): domain Bacteria; kingdom Pseudomonadati; phylum Planctomycetota; class Planctomycetia; order Pirellulales; family Pirellulaceae; genus Rosistilla; species Rosistilla oblonga. The sequence continues at coordinate 3,103,715 of NZ_CP036292.1, forward strand.
CTGCAGCGGATCGCCGACGTGATCCTGTCGGTCAAGCCGGATGTGGTAGCGCTACAAGAAGTCGATAAGAACGTGAAACGATCAGGCGACGTGGATCAGCCTGCGGAACTGGCTCGGCTGACCAAAATGAATGTCGTCTTCGGCGCCAACATCGACCTGCAAGGAGGCCACTACGGCAACGCGATCCTTTCGCGATTCCCTATCATCCGACACGAGAACCATCGGTTACCAAACATCGACGGCGGCGAGCAGCGTGGAATGATCGAGGCGGAGATCGCGCTGCCGAAATCGAATCAGCCGCTGCTTCTGCTGGCAACTCACTTGGATCATCGCCCGGACGAAAGCGAACGCCTCGCTTCGGCGGCATTCATCAACAAACGGCTTGCAGGCAAGCCTCAACATCCCGCTTTGTTAGCGGGTGATATGAATGCCCGCCCCGACAGTGAAACGCTGCGACGGTTGCAGGCGAATTGGACGTCTTCCAATCAAACGCCGATGGCAACCTATCCGGTGACGCAGCCGACGATTCAGATCGACTATATCTTGCACAGCCCCGCCAAACGCTGGAAAGTCATCGAGTTCAAAGTCCTTGATGAAGCAGTCGCATCGGACCATCGCGCGATCTTCGCCATATTGGAACTTCAGACGGACGATGAATAGGTTTGCAGTTGCTTAAATTCAGCTTCTAACCGATCTTTGCGATGCAATTTTGACGTCGACCTTCGCGACGCGAACGCCGATCTGCAAGTCATTCTGCCCCCATCGTTCTGCCACAATTCGCCTGATCGATCGATTGGCAGAATGATAAATGGCAGAATGTTGCAAGATATGACGCGGGCCTCGTCCACGATACGGGGTATCGTAGGCTGGTACCGACGGCGTGGCTGTTGAGGCTTAATATTCGCCCAGCACTTGGCCGTCGTTGCGGAGCATCAGGTTCAGGAAGACACCGATGTCGATGGTTTCGCTGATCGATCGCGCGGAGCCGTCGCACAAGCCGACATTCACAATTCCCGGGTGGAAGCTGTAGGGCTGGCTCTTGTTGGTGTGGTTCATGACGCGAAAGCTGCCACAGGTATCGATGGCCGCTTCCCAAGCGGCGCCAGCGGAACAGTCGGTGGCGTTGTCGGGAACCGTTGGGTCACCCGATGAGGAGATCCCACGGGCGGTATTCGATGTGTCGGCCGTCAAGTTATCCGAAGCATAGGCACGCATCTTCACGCCGTCTCCACGGCCTGCCCAAGCGAGATTGGCTCCGCCGGTGGGAGCGGCGACCGTCCCGCGAACAAACAATTCGGGCGAACCGACACACTCGTAGTACATCATCGTGTTGCTCAAGCCGTCGGTGATGTCGCGAGCTTTGCCACCCTTGTTTAACGGATTGTAATTTCGCGATCCCGACGCAGGCGTCATCGCGGTGCTGAATTGCATTTGAGGTTCGCCGCTCTGGTAATAAAGCGGGTGTCCGACTGGACGCAAAGCGGGGACTCGGGGAGTGGTGTAATCGGAAATACCCAACGCGACTCCGCTGTCTTCAACGGCTCGTGATCCGGTGGCACTCGGACACTCAAACACTGACAAACGGGTTGACGCCGCGACATCTAAATCCGCCTTATTGCTCCAAGCGGTTCCGATTCGGGCGTTGTAACCCCAACGGTATTCGCTGGAGGCCGGATCGTTGTAGTTGGGGTGCTTGGCATCGTTGAAAACGTTTGCCAACGATTCCTGTTCAACGAAGCTGAGGATCCGCCACAGCGATCCGGTTCGCGAATAGGGGTAGTGCCCGAAGGTGTGCTCGTGCATCGACATCCCCAAGGCAATCTGCTTGACGTTGTTCTTGCACTGCATGCGGCGAGCCGCTTCGCGGGCGGATTGGACGGCGGGAAGCAACAGCCCAACTAAAACACCGATGATGGCGATGACCACCAAAAGTTCGACGAGAGTGAAACCGAGGGTTTTGGCGGGGGTAGTTTGGCGGGGGGGCAGGGTAGGCATGGCCAGTCAAATTCAAATTTGGGTGGAACGGATCATGCGCACTAATAGGCGCAACGAAAGGTATCCCACGTAACTGGCTGGCTAATTGAATTGGCTGGCTGACATGAGCGGTGACATTGAGACGCAATATCAACAACAGATGATAAGGACAACTGATAGGATGTCAAGCGGAGGCGTGGTTAAATCGATTGCGGCTCATCGGAGTCGGGCCACAGTCAGCTGTCGCTATCAGCCGAGATGTGCGCCGAAATCCAGTGAATGGACCGGTGGGAATGGGATGCGAAGCCCGGGAATCGTTACCCGATGTGTCTCCGTGCCAACCGCTACGCGTCGCTCACATCGCTTGCGTGATCGCCGACATGCTGTCGTAGGACGCGTTCATCATTTGGCCCGGATCGTTCCCCAGCCGGCCGGGTCCGAGAAGACGAAACGATCCGAGTTCGTGTTGGCCAAGGTTTCTCGACAGTCATCCTCGAGAGGTATTTCTGACGCCATTGACGCCGGGCTACGATAAAGCGTGTCGCGAGCTATCGCCCGCAGCGTTTCGTCTGCGTTCGCTTCTCATCCATCTCATCGAGGAAAATCGCGTGTCTGACTCCGACCCGAAGCTACGCCCACAACTCGCACTTTGCCTGCTATTAATACGTCTTGGCATCACCAGCGTCTTCTTGATGTGGACGATCGACAAGTTCGTCAACCCGGAACATGCAGCCGCGGTGTTCAAGAAGTTTTACATGGTCCCGTCGCTCAGTAGTTCGCTGGCCTACGGTATCGGAGCAATTCAGTTGGCGGTCGTGATCGCGTTTGCTTTAGGTGCGCTGCGCAACATCACCTATCCGATCATCTTGATTCTGCACAGCATTTCAACGTTCAGCTCGTTCAAGCAATACGCCGACCCGTGGACCTACCCGCACCTGTTGTTCTTTGCAGCGATCCCGATGTTGGCAGCATGCTTTACGCTGTGGCTACTGCGTCGCTACGATGACTATTCGATCGACGCAGTTCGATCGCGCGGGTCAGCCGCCACAACGACATTGACACCTGGAGACGGGACCGCAGGATGAACAAGCAATTAAAAACGGCGATCGTCACGGGCGGTTCAGGAGCCATCGGCGGAGCGATTTGCCAAAAGTTGGCGGACGACGGTTTCCAAATCGTTGTTCATTACGGTTCCAACGCAGATGCGGCGACGAAGGTTGTCGAGCAGATCGTTTCTCGCGGCGGCACCGCGATCAAAGCGGCCGCGGATGTTGCCGATCCGCAGCAGGTTCGCAAACTGTTCGAGACGGCTCAAGAAACGTTTGGTGGCGTCGATGCGGTGGTTGTGAATGCAGGGACGATCACCAAATGTCCCATCGTCGACATGACGATCGAGCAATTTGATGCGATGGTTTCAGTCAACTTACGTGGCTCGTTTCTCACGGCTCAAGGAGCTGCGAAGCGACTCCGTCGCAACGGACGATTGATCTTCATCTCTTCCGGTCTCGCCGCCCGGCCGATGGCTGGCACCGCAGTCTATTCCGCGACGAAAGCAGCATTGGATGCGATGACGGTTTCGCTTTCCAAAGAGCTCGGCGACCGCGACATCACTGTCAACGCCGTCCAACCCGGCGCGACGGTCCCGGGAATGTTTGAACAGAGCGGCGACGAAGCGGCGAAAAAATATGCTGCGATGTCACCCTTGGGCCGGCTTGGACACCCCGATGATATTGCGGAAGTCGTCGCATTTGTCGCGAGCGATTCGGGGCGATGGCTGACCGGACAAATCGTCCGCGCCGATGGCGGTTCAATGAATTAGCGCAGCATGGTTGATGCCGACCATTTGCTTTGAACATCCAAGCGTCGAAATCGGGGACGAGCAAGCTTGCAGGCGCGTTTCCGATGACGCTCTGCGCAGGTTACTTCCTTCCGTCGGTTCTCGTTCATCTGACCCCAGCCCTCGCATTCTTTACGGATACCGTCAACCGCCTGTTGATTTAATCGCATGCGAACTTCTTGAATAGCCGTTTGGGCGTTAGCCCCGGTTTAGCGGTACTTGAACCGGAGCTAACGCCCAAACGGCTGACTAAATCGACAGGCCGTCAACGCGTTTTGCCAAGCGACAACTAATTCTTGATACGGGCGATTGCATCTTCGACGTTACGCAAGAACGGATCCGACATCGCTTGCAGCAATTCGACAGCTTCTGGCGATGCTGTTTCTGGGGTTCCTGAGTCGAATGGGGGCTGCGGATCGTACTCCATCATCAGCTGAACGGTCTTGGCGTACTCGTCGTCCTTTAGCAGCGAAGTTAACGTGAGCGCGAAATCGATCCCCGCCGTCACGCCCGCTCCCGTTACGCGGTTGCGGTCGACGACAACTCGCTCGCGGATCGGTTGCGCGCCGAACTGGCGGAGCGTATCCAGAGCTAGCCAATGACAGGTCGCTCGGTAGCCGTCGAGCAGTCCGGCAGCGCCGAGCAGCATGGAACCGGTGCAGACGCTTGTCACATATTTCGCCGTGGCCCCCTTGGTTGCAAGGAAGTCGCGAACCACAGGATCTTCCATTGCTTCGAGCGTTCCATCGGTACCACCTGGTACAAACAAGATCGCTGGATTGTCTTGGCACTGGTCAAACGTCATCGTGGGCGTCACTGGCACTCCCGTATCCGACGTCACAACCGATCGATCTTTCCAAACAAGTCGCGTCTTGAACTCGGGCCCCAGCAGAGCAAAGACATGCTGTGGGCCGATCAGATCGAGTGTTGTGAAGCGAGGGTAGACGAGCATCAGTATCTCGTTCTTCGCGTACCTGATCTCCGCTTTGTCGGTAGATTGTTCCGCCGGTTTGCATCCGGTTATCGCTGTCGCCAGCCCCGCAGCCGCCAACATCGCTCGTCTGCGAGACACTATCCTTTCTTCAATGTCCATCGTTGTTCCTCGTTACCATCGGCCCAAGGGCTGTCTGTTTTGCAGATCGTAAGCTCGCTGCCATACGTCTGCGGAAATATTGGCGGCGACGGACCGTACGCTGCCGTCGCCAAGTGCAATGTTGAGCGTGTCCTGATGACCGCTGCTGAACCAATTCAAACTGCAGTCGCTTCGTTCAGCGATTCCAACATTGGTGGCAAGCGGATGTAGCGGTTCGAGCGGCAGGTAGTTCAGATTCCAGTAGCTCTCAAAATAGGTGCCCGCCCAAGCTCCCCAGGGACCGGTCTCGGGGAAGTTGCACTGCACGACGCGTTCAGCCAGCATGATGGTGTTGGAAGAGCCTTTGCCGCTGAAAGCAGTGGAAAGGTTGTACCGACTGAGTCGGCCCGAGGCAGGATTTGGATTTGGCCCGGGATCAAAAATCGCGTCGTTGGTCGTGTAGGAAGTGATACGTTTTTGTGTCGCCGCCAAATTTGTCACATCACTCGGACAGACAAAGGTCGGCAATTGTGAATCCATCTCGGCGTTCATCGCTTCGATCTGCGACTTCATCAACCAAAACGTGTTCGAGTAGCGATACGGATCGGGCAGATTGAAGCGTTCGTTGCCGGGCAATCGCCGCTCCACAGATTCGAAATTGTGAACCGCCAAGGCGATCTGCTTCATATTGTTTCGACACTGTATATGTCTTGCTGCGGCACGCGCGGCCTGGACCGCTGGTAGCAGCAGCCCGGCAAGTATCGCGATGATACCGATCACGACTAGCAGCTCGATCATGGTTAATCCGTTACGGCGGCGAAGCATCGATTACGATTCCCTATCAACATTTGCTCATTCGAAATCAAAGACACGAGTCCCATACCCAGGATGTCAGCCAAACGCACTGTGACGCGGTTTCGCAAAGGCTTGATTGTCCAGGGCAGGGGCTCGATCGTCCCTGCAGAGACGATCCAATGCAGGCGGTTCAAGAAATCACTTCGACGATTCATTGCCTGATGCGCGTCGGCGCCGGCGCATCAGGGCCGCACTTCCAATTCCCGCCGCTAGCATTAAGGCTGACGATGGTTCGGGAACAGCCGCCGTCTGATGGAGTGTCGCCGTGAAGTTGATGTCGCCAAAATCGGCACCAAGAGAAGTTTGATCAAACGCAGCAAGTGCTTCTCCCACGAGCAGATCGCCACTGATCGAAAGCGTTTCGCCAGCGATGTCGATATTGGGGTTTCCGATCTCTGCGAAGGCCGCATCGACAAAATCAATGTTGCTTGTCAGCACCAGTCTCGACCCTGTGTATCGGAGTGCGAAGTCGCCATATGTCAACGAACCAACGAATGGTCCTGTCCATCGCTGCAGGCTGGTCAACGCGATTTGCTCGCCTAATGTTGAACCACCCACGAACAATCCGTTGTCGTTGGATAGCGACCACGACCCCAGCACGTCAGAGACGTCTTCGATGGTTAAAGTCGTCGATTGACGAGCGCGACCATCGCCAGACAGCGGTATGTCGCCATGCGGTCGAATCGGATCAATGAGAGTGACGCTGCCGCCGTTGTCGATGAAGCCGGCGTTACCGGGGGCAGGATCGCTGAGCGCTTGGCTTCGTGAGGCAAGGTCGTCGAAGTAGGCGTCGAACACCGAAATTGGCAAAGACACGCCTTCGTTGAGCGTAATCTCCGCGGTCCCCGCAGAGACGATCACGTCGGCGTGAACCTGTGGTGCCACAACAAACAGCGACGCAAAGACGAAGGCACGAACAAAACAGCGAACTCGTTGACGCGAACATCTCAATGCGAGGCTCTTTGATTCAAGCGAGCATTTTGGGATCGAATTTTGAGGGTGTGGGGAGTGGATCTTGTATCTCATCGTGGAAAAACTCAATGGAGTGAATTATTTGATATGTGTAGTGGAGAGGGCGCGCACGCTCAGCGACTCCTGCAGAAATCGCGTTCTGAGGATTGATCAACGACCACGCAGCGACATCGCTTCGACGGCAAAGAGGCAACACCACGTTGGTGTGAGGAACGAGCTATCGCTACTCTTCACGTGTGGAAGCGGTATCGAGTTATGCAAGCGAGCGTGGACCTATAGCGTCGTCGCTTTGCGGCGACGTGCAGACGATCAAAAACTTGCTATAGAGACAGCTAGAACTGCCACGAGAGAACGCTACGGAACGGGTGGATCCGGGAGAAGCGGACGAGAGATCCCTAGGCGGTCAACGATTGTGATCCATCCCAGACAAGGAGGTGTGTTCCCGCACAGCGTGTCGTTATCATCAACGTAAACTGCTGCGAGAAGTGACCAGATGTGTTTGATTCCGTGACACTTCGCAGCTTTCCACATCAAGATTGCCGTGACGCGATCGGTTGTACCGACAGATGCTTCGCCGGTTGCGTCTTCCGTCGCTGCGCTATTGCAAAGGCCGGCCGATTTACTTGCGCAACAACAGGCACGGCAGTTTGAAGCGGTAACCGTTTCGCTCGACTTAGCAACGCGAGCGATAAGAAATTCCGGGGGTGTCACTCCGTTTCGTTCAGCCCAACGAAGCTTCTGTTGATCGGAATAGCAACAACACTGGTCCCAGCAATACTCCGCCGACGGGCAGCCACAGGAACAGTGTTCACAGGGGAAGCGTTCGGCGCGTTGCGGACCGGCGGGCGGGACGACGATAACTCCCGTGAGCGCAAAGCTCACGATCAGCAGCAAGAGCCATAGCAGGCGTTGCCTAGGTTTGCCGTCGCGGATAGAGATACGAGTCAGTAATAACAAAGCGGATTGTCGCTAGTCATGTCAGCGGCTCGCTCCTCACGTGATCGATTATTGTCTCAAAGAGTTTTTAGATCAATGATGGCTCGCGCAATGAGACCATTTGCCACACGAGATGCAGGTATCCAGTGATCTCTCGTCGAACAACGACGATTCGATTCGAATGCGTTATCGGTGTGGCAAACCAACACAGCCCGCTGCTCGCCGTTGATCAGTACAATGGCTGAGTGTAGGATCGACCAAGTGAGGAACGAGCGGCGTTGTCCCCCAGGGATTGTCCGTTTTGTTATATTTGATCCATCTTGCCATCCGCGACGGTAAACACCGGCAGACACTTCTATGGTTTCTGACCATGGTTGTTATTTTTGCGTTAACCGGCTTCATTGCGGTTCCTCAGCGGTCCTCGCGGAATAACGCGATTGCGGAACGCTATCCGTGCGAAAGCTGCGTCTGCGGATGTCCAACGGCGGAATATTGCTGGAACGAGTGCTGCTGTTACTCGGACCAAGAGAAGCTTCGCTGGGCGAAACGAAACGGCGTTAGACCTCCCGACTCTCTTGTCGCTCGTATTTCGAGCTCTGCCAACGACGTCGCAAATACTACGCAGCCGTCTTGTTGTTCGAAGACACATGCCGCTGTCGGGTGCGGCACGACGGGAACCGCGGGTTCCTCGAATAGTGAATCCGTGAGTTCACCAAGGGCACCAGTTGCCATCTTGATGTGGAAGGCAGCGGAGTGCCGTGGCAATCAGAACCTGTGGACGCTGCTCGCTTCGCTCTACGTTTCTCCAAGCGATGCTGTCAGTAGTTTCGAGCCCCCGCTTGTCGGCTGGGTTGCTTGCGTCGACGAACATGCTGTTTCGCAACGAAGCGCGCCGGAGCCTCCGGTTCCCTAGCCCATTAGCTGCTGGCGATTTTCTGTCAGCCGTCTTAGCCACCACTAGACAGGCCCTTTGCTTGCCGCTGTCCTGCGGACAAGCACTTGGTTCCCTGGTGCCACGTGCGCCCAGCATCACGCTCCGATCGCCAAAGAGCAGCGTGATCGCCCGTTCATTGCTGCAAGGAGGCTTCGTTCTCTCAGCCGGGAAAACGCGTCGGGCAAACACGACAAGAGTCCTCCGCGAAATCAGTTTTCCGGCGGAGCCGCTGGAGCTGTGCGCTCACTAATCCAACTCACCAAATACAAACTATAGAAATCAAGATCACCATGAATCTATCGCATTCAAAAAAGCAAGTTCGTCCAGCGTTCACTTTAGTTGAACTGCTTGTCGTTATCGCAATCATCGGGATCCTCGTCGGCTTGCTGCTGCCAGCCGTCCAAGCGGCCCGCGAAGCGGCAAGGCAAACGCAATGCAAAAACAATCTCAAACAGATCGGTCTCGCGTTACACATGTACCACGATTCGCTGGGGGCATTGCCGCCTGGGTGGATCGCTCAGCATCCGACGACGCAGAAGCCTTATTGGCTGGGGCAGCCCGGTTGGGGATGGGCCGCTCGCACTCTGCCCTATATCGAACAGGCGAACGTGGGGGACAATTTGATCGATTACGATCGGTTGCTACTCGATCCATTTCATGACGTCGTTCGCACCACGACGATACCAACCTACATCTGCCCATCGGACACCGGCGACACGATCTTTTCATTGGAGCCAGGGCCGATGCCCATGCCGAACTACACAACCGGTTTCACGGCAACAAACGTATCGAAGACAAACTATGTAGGTGTTTTTGGGACGATCCGGATGACCAGCGCCGGCTGCCCGATGGGCGAATGCATTGGCAATGGGAGTTTCGTCTTGCAGCGATCGATGCGGTTTCGCGACTTTACCGATGGACTTTCCAACACCTTTGTCGTGGGCGAACGCAATTCGCAGTTCTCACCATCGACTTGGTTAGGTGTGTTCGCCGGTGCCGCCCACGCTCCCGGCCGGATTGTCGCTGTGGCGGAGACGCCACCGAATTCTGAAATCACGCCGGGCTTTACGTTCAGCAGCTACCATCCGGCGGGCACTCACTTTCTGTCTGCCGATGGTTCGGTGAAGCTGATTGCGGAGACTATTCGCATGGAAACCTATCAAGCACTATGCACCCGCGGTGGCGGCGAAATCATCGGTGAATACTGAGCTCCTTTACGCCGTTGCGAAAGTCAAGCTACAGAGATTGCGTGCGATTCGGTTCTCAATTCGCCGAATCGATGCGTATCGCCCATCCGGGAAGTCGACACGCGTGAGTACCATTGGTTCCCGCGTGTCCCAGATGACAACGCTTCCAGTCGGTTGAACGGGCATGCGGTAGCGACGGGCGTTGACACGTGGTGGAGATGCCGGCTGCTACTGATTTCATCTCAGTGCAGCCAGGGTTTGCAATTCCTTTTCGGAGAGTGCTCGGTCGAAGACGGCGACGCCGCCGATCCAGCCGGTGAATCCGACGCTGCGGGAACTGTGGATGACGCGACCGATGGTAAAGGGACCGCCGCTTTGGTCATCCTTGGGCGTATAGATCCCGTGCGGATACCACCACGGATTCAGACGCAGTGCAACGAGGTCGCGGGCGACTTCTTTGCCGTCTTCCAGAGTGACTTCGATCTTTGTGAAACGGTGCTCGCGCAGCTCCACCCGTTGGCCATCGGACTCGCGAATGACCTTCACACTCAACGGCTCCCCTTCGGGCGGATTGTAATATTGGTCTTTGGGAAAGCTCGGATCTTCGCCAGCTTGTTTGCCCGGCAGCTTGGCGAAGTGCCCCTGCATGTACGCCTTGTACGCATAAGAGATCAGCCCGTCCTTTTTCGGGTTCTCCAGCCAGCGATCCCCCGAGACGCCGTTGAGCCAGCCGGTCAGTTCGTCCTTCTCGTCGTCAAACGTCATCGCAAAACACTGCCACGATGCGTCGAGCTTCTCGGCCGGTGAGTCCGCTGGGACGGCGGGGGATTGGCCGGCGGAGTTGCATTTGTGCAGGGCGTACTTGTTTCGGAACGAACTTGCACCGTTCTCGGAGACGTGGCCGCAAGCGCTTCCCTGTTTGTTCAGTCCCGCAAACAAAGCGTATTGCCGCTGCCCACGTTCCACCTTGGCGATGCTGGCCGTCGATTTCTGTTTCAGGTCGGTTCCTTCGTGCCAGATGCCAGCCAACGCGTGATTGCCACTCTCGCGAATCGCCCACACGACGACCGTGACCGACTTGCCATCCCCTTTGATATCCAACGGCGTGTCGTGCAGCCGCGATCGCGGGATGTAGAGAAAGGGGCGGAAATCGGGATCGGTTTCTTTGACGATTCGGATCGCGTTGCCGAACGGACCGCGGCCCAGTTGCGGGAAATCGGCGTAGGTTGCCTCACGCCCCGTCCCCCAGTAGTCTTTGACGTAGTTCGCGGCGTCGAGTGGATAATCGGTTGGTGAACCTGGCGGGACAACCGCGGTGAAGCGTCCCCCGCCGTCGGGCTCACGCTGAACAAAATCCCAAAACGCGACGAGGCCCGGGGTATCGACAACGACAGAGCGACTTGCGTTTGCATCTTCCGCGACGCTGGCGTCGGGACAGATCCATACCGCCAACAACGCGATGAAAAACTTCTGATCGATCCGTTTCATATTGGTAACAGCCAAAACTCTAAATGCCTTTCGTCTAAATGATCTTAGGGTTCACAATCGTCAACCGCTTGCGCACGCCGGTTGATATCACGATAGGAAACGTGCGTTCCCGACGGACAGCCAACATCTGTCGTGGCAATGCGTCGCGAGACCTACTTGAGTGAGTTGAGGAACGCGACGAGATCTCGCACTTCCAGCGGCGAGAGCGCTTCGGTCATATCGGGCATCAGGGAGACCTTCTGGTCGATGATCTCTTCGATCTCATCCGATGCGATCTTGATCTCTTTCCCGCTACTATCGATGACGATCGTCTCGTCGTCGTTTTCGCTTTTGATACTCCCCTTCACTGCCTGCCCGGAAAGAAGTAACACGACCTGAGTGAAATACTTCGGTTCGATGTCCGCACTCGGGGCAACGACCGCCCGCAGCAGATGGTTCAGATCGCGTTGCTTTCCAATCTTCGTCAACTCGGGACCAATGTTACTCCCGCGTTTGCCAATGCGATGGCAGCGACTGCATTGTGCTCGCAGGTTGGTTTGGAATATCTGCTTCCCACGCGCCACATCGCCCCCGTGCCCCGAGAACGCAAACTTAATTTGGTCCGCCGTGTCGCCCAGCTTCAGTGCCGCCGCGCGTTCGGTTTGCTGGCGAGATAGGCTTTCTTGAATCGAACGCATCGGCGCGGCATCTTCGGCTCGAGCTTGGACCGCTTGGTAGACGTCCAGTGACAACTCGCTAGGCAATGTTCCGTCCAGTAGTTGTGAGGCCAGCTGCTGCAAGATCGCATCGGCATCGCGGTTTGCAATTTTCCCGAGCCCCGCAATGCAAGCTTGTTTCACGGCGATGACGTCCGTTTGCTGCAGCTTGCGTTCCAAGATCGCCAACGCGTCGGATGGGTAGCGATCGGCAAGTGTCTCGATCGCGTAGATGCTGAGTGCAGTGTCGGGAGAATCGGCGCTGGCGACCAACAGATCCTTTGCCGATTCATGATCCATCTGCACGATCGAGCTAAGGGCCTGGACCCTCAGTTCCGTCAGTGCTCTCTCGTTTTCGAGCAAGCCGATCAGGGCGGACGGAGCGATCGCGACGTTCATCATTCTCGCCGCCCGTACTGCAGCAACCACAACATTCGGTTCCCCGGTCGCGGCCAGTTGCCCCAACACGGCGGCCGCTTGAACGCGATCGAATGTGCGGGAATCGACGCTCAAGTCGCGGCGGATTCCTTCGACGCGGTCGAGCACGGGCGGCGCCAGCCACTGACTGAGCGCATTGCACGCGTCGACTCGCAACTCAACCGGGTGCTCTTTGTTCGACGCATAGTCGAGCAACCGACTGGCGGCTGCAGCGGTGCCCAAGCGAAAGTTTGCATTGATCGCTCGGCGGACAAAGGGTTCGCCACGTTTCGCAGAGCCATCAAGAGCAGCGGCTAAGTCGGACATAGCGTTTTCGATCGACAAGTCATCGTGGATCGCACGGGCGGCGGCGGCCGAAACCCACGCCGATGGATCGGCTAAGAATTCGGAGACCATTGGGCTCCCTTGGCGACGCAAAGCGAGGACGCAGACAAGCCGCGTCATCTCGGATTGGTTGTCAGCTTGGGCGGCCAATTGGGAATCACTAGCCGAAGCTGCCAAGGCAGACACAAGCGAATGCCGCAGGTAATGCTGGTCCGTATTCAGCAGGCCGCTTTGCTTTAACAGCGGCGCGACCGCAGTTGGACTCGGCTGGCGTGCGATCGCAAGGCCCGCGTTGACGCGGACGTGCAAATCCGCATCGTCCAACAGATCGATAAGCCCCGGAATGGTCCCATCGGTATCGCCTGAGTCGCGAATCTCACCGATCGTTTTTTCAGCTTGAGCGCGAACCGCTGCATCGGGATCGCTGAACGCATCGACCAGCGCCGGGATGACCGTCTTGTCACCGGAGCGGCCCAGTTGTCCCAAGCCCCAGACGCAATGGAGCTTTGCCAGTTGATCGACTGATTGCGAGCTCAAGTGGCTTTGCAACCTCTTGGCTTGTTGTTTTTCGACCAGCGCAAACTGGGCCCCCATCCGAACACGCATGTCCGCATGACTCAACAAGGCAACTAGTTCATCCACTTCCCGCCCATCGAAGCCCGCGGCAAGCAACTTCTGCACTTCACCGCGAACGGCGAGATCGGCACCGGGCACATCGATGCGAATGACAGAGCCTTTCTCGTCTAACGGATAACCGCCATCCCAGTCGGCACCGTAGAGGGCTCCGTCGGGACCAAACGCCAGTCCAACGATCGCGTTGCCGGAGCCGATTTCATGATCATCGATCATCCGGAAACTGTCCCCGTCGGATTCGACACGGAATGCATACTGATGTCCACGCGGCGCGTTGGTTGCGAAGAAGTGGTTGTAATAGGCGGGGCTGAGCGCGGTGCCGGGATTAAATTTGAAACCCGCCGGACCATCGATGTAGTGACTGATCGGCGGAATGATGTAGGCCGGATGTTGGTCTTCGGCGAGCTGCCAAAGTTTCTCATCGGTCCAAGGGTTGTAATCGCTGCCGCGATACTGGTAGTGGCAACGCCACCCCGCATCCATTCCATCGACGATCGCGATGAACCGCTCGCGTTCGCCCGGTTGATCGGCATCGTTGTCGATCCCGAAAATGTTTCCATATAGGTCGAAGGCAAACTCCTGCACGTTTCGCAGGCCGTGGGCGAAGACCTCGAAATCGCTGCCGTCGGGATTGCACCGCATCACGCCGCCCTCGTTGGGATACGCGATGTTCAATCCTTCTTTTGTCGTGACGTTGATTCCTTTGTCACCGATCGACCAATAGACTTTGCCGTCCGGGCCCAGAGTCAGCCCATGCATGTCGTGACCGGCGTAAGCGATGTGCAGCCCAAAACCCGTCGCCATGATCTCACGTGAATCGGCAACCCCGTCGCCATCCGCGTCGTTCAACTTCCAAACGTCGGGAGCGATCGTCGCCCAGACGTCGCCATCGAGCGCCATCACTCCCGCCGCGATCCCTGTGACTTCGGTGTTAAACCCTTCGGCAAACGTCGTAATCTCATCAGCTGTGCCGTCGCGATCGGAATCGACAAGGCGGAAGATCCGTTCGCTAATCACCGTCAAGTCGCGCCAGTCGTGATGGCCATCCTTATTTAGATCACCAACATGTTTGCTCTGCTGCTTGTCATCGCCACCGATGGCAAGCTTGGAATGGTAGAACTGCCGCTTGTCTTCAACGCTTTTGAAGCCGACGTCATCGGGAATCCAGTCTCGATTGGCGCGGATGTCCAGATCCTGTGATTTTCGACGTCGGGTTTGTGTGACATAAACGCGTCCCTGATCGTCGACACTGATCGCGACGGGGTCGGGAACATTGATCGCCCCACTCCAACGCTGGTACTCCAAAGCGGGACGCTGCGGCTGGTCGGCAGCATCTTGGGCGAGCAGCGACGATGCCAAAAACAGCAGGGCGCAGGTGACGATCCAAGCGGTCGATCGTTGATTCATGAGGTTTGTTTCAGTTCGTAGAGCCAACTTCGGCGGGCAGCCAAAGTGAGCGTGGATGAGGCCGGTGGAGCGGCAAAAAAGGATGACTAGTGCTTTGTCAGGCTTTGATTTTGGGGTAGAGGGATTTTAGTTTTGTTCTCGCATCTTTGACTTGGAATTGCCAGTCAACGCCACGCTGTCTTCTGTTTGAGTGTGAGGACCACGCCTGTGTTTCCTTTCTCAGCGGCGCAATCGTCGCGAATCGACGACCGTTGATACACTGCCGCGTCATTGAACTGAGTTCGTTCTCAGCCGCGTTGAGCCAACTTCCATGCTTGGGTGTGTAACGGAACTCGATGCGACGAACCAAGGCACGGGCTTTTTCTGGCTTAAAGGCCTCGTAGAAGGCGCCTTTGGTGTGGGTATTGAGATTGTCACATACCAGGATGATCTTCTTCGCCTTTTTGTAGCGTGTCGTCAGCAGTGCCTCCATTTCGATGGCCCAATCGACCTTGGTTCGCTTTGGACGCACGGTGACTTCTCTCCATCCGGCCAGCGGCTCGGTGAACATGAACACGCTGGCGGTTCCGCACCGTTCATACTCGTAATCGACGCGTCGAGCATGATTGCGGGTCGCCGGGATCGGCGTTCGCGTCTCTTTGTGAAGCTGGACCGGCTGTTCGTCCATGCACACCACGGGATAGTCCGAATCATACGGTTCTTCGTAGGTATCTAGGACTTCTTCCATGCACGCTACAAATTCGGAGTCGGCGTCGGGTGGAATCACCCAATACTGGATCTTGCGATTGGTCATGCCGTTTGTTTAAGCGTTTGGCGAACGGTTTCGTAGCTGATCGAGTCCACGATCCCCAGTTCTACCACGTGGTCTGCCAACAGACGCAGCGACCAACTCGCGAACCCTTTGGGAGGTTTCCCCAACCGCAAGGCGATCACTTTCGCTTCTTGCTTTCCGTCAAGCGTCTTCTCTCGCGGGGCGCTCAAACGCGGTTTCCCGTGCAGCGCCGTATCGAACCCTTCGGTCACCAAACGTTTGCGAAGATTCTCCACGGTCTGAATCCGACACGCCAAAGCTTCCGCGATTTTGGCGTCGCTCCAGCCAGGTCCTTCCGTGTCAGCTTTGAGAAGGATCATCGCCCGCCGTACCTTCTGCGAGGAGCCTTTCAGCTTCTTTACAATCGCCGTCAGTTCTTCCCGTTCTGTATCCGAAAGCCGAACGATATACTTCTTAATCATCGAATCCTCCGTGACTCGTGGGGCAATCGACCCACAAACTCCCGGATTCTTCCAATTCAGGAAACCCCAATTCCTAAGGCTGACAAAGCACTAGTCTAGCTACACACTTCGTCGTCTGCAAGGAAAACGACGCCTAGTCCGGCGCCTCCGTTCACAGGATCATTTTACCACGGCGGGCTGCGACTGGAGCTATTTAGACTGAGGTTCGAGTGGCTCCCGCCAACGGAGTCGCAAGGCCACTTCAAGTGACCGTTTGGCGTGCAGTTGTTTCCCGCCGGCCTGCGGTTCCTCGATCAGCGGTTGCCGGTTAGGCTGGCATCTCTCGTTCATTTTTAGTCCGGAGCCGTTTGCTTTCCCAATCGAGACATCATGAAAGCTGCCACGATCAGCCAGTTGAAGAAGGAGCTCGTCAAGCTAGAACAAGACGAATTGCTGGACGTTTGTCTTCGCTTGGCCAAGTTCAAAGTCGAGAGCAAAGAATTGCTGACCTATCTGTTGATGAAAGCAGATGACGAGATCGGTTACGCAAACGAGCTGTGCAGCGAGATCGACCTGCAACTCAACACCCCAGGACGGATCCACAAGAAGACGCTTCGCAAGGTGGTTCGGTGGATGGACAAGTCGCTACGGTTCTCGGGGAACAAGGAGACGGAGCTGCATGTGCGGATTCACTTTTGCCGGCGGATTCAAGACAAGCAGATCAGCTTTGGCGATTGCCGCGTCAGCGCGAACCTTTATGCCACGCAACTGAAGAAGATCGACAAGGCAATCGACAAGGTGCATCCAGACCTTCGCTTCGACTACCGTCTGCAGATCTCGGGGCTTTAGAATCGCCGGGGCGTTTTGAAGGTTTCGATCACGGCAGCGGAACGCGGAACTGAATGGCGCTGCGTCCAAGCTGGACGGGCTTCTTTAACTTCGGCGGGCCCGATCCCAAACACTCTCTGTCGGTGTCGGGACGCTCGGTGCAGGCTCGCTCTTCTTTCCCTTCCGCTGGTCGTAGCTGATCGAATTCACATACAGTCGCTCGACTTTGGTTCGGGCCCATTCGGTTTTACGCAGGAATTTCAAACTGCTGCTGATACTCGGATCGCTCTGGAAGCAACGGATTTGAATTCGGTCTCCCAACCGTTCCCAACCATACTCGGCAACCAAGTACTCCAGGATCGCTTTTAACGTGATGCCGTGGAGCGGATTGTTCGGCTGAGATGAATCCATGATTTCCTTAAATAATGAGGTAAGTCGGCCAGCGTCAAAAGAGACTCCGTTTAGCACCACTTCGCCGAGGAATCTGAAGTGCGATTGAGGAGGTCTCGCGATACCGGCTGAAGTTTCGCCTTGGGACCGATCAGCCACTAATCGACGCATCGATGTTAACTTTTCGCAGGCAGCTCCACAATGCAAGGGGCGATGGGCAGCGGGGACAGCATGCGTGAAGCGACTTGCGGATAGTTGGCGTACACGCAAATCAGCCGCAACGCGGGTGCGGCTGGTTCTTCTGGCAACCGGACGCTATCGCGTGGCGGTTTAGTCACAACGAGCTTTCTTGCATTAGCCGTTTGGGCGTTAGCCAAATGGCACTCATTTTCACATTCCAGTAACATTTCCCTTCCCACCACATGCGATTGGCACTGAATTTGCGCTAGCGGTTTGGTTTTCTTTTGACTGCCAGAAAAAGCCATTCCATGTCGAGCGATGCAAGAACTCAGAACCTTAGTGCGGCTTTCGAACTGCTCAAACAGTGGACGGACATCGGCGATGCCGATGTGTTTGAAGAGCTTGGGCCAGCGGCCGTCTATAAAACAAGTGTAGTTCTGTGGCTGATGCTCTTCCAACGCCTCAACCCCAAGGCGAGTCTGCGAGATGCCGTTCTCCACTTTATCGCAACGGCTCCCCCGGAACTCAAGACGAACAAGCGACTTCGTGAGGGTTCGCTTTCGACGAAGAGCAGCAGTTACAGCGATGCACGACATCGGCTCAGCTTGAAGGCAGCTCATTGGTTCCAAGAGCGTGTCGCGTCGTCGATCGTTAACTCGACGGCGCCGACATGGGGTGACCGGCGTGTGTTCTTGATCGATGGAACGACCTTTACACTGGCTCCAGTGGCCGAGCTTCAGGCCGCTTACCCACCCGCCTCTAACCAGTACGGCGAAAGTGTGTGGCCAATCGCGTATGTGGTTTTCGCACATGAACTCAGCTCGGGGGCAGCAGTGCCTGAGGAGATTGGAGCTATGTATGGCCCAAACGCCGTCTCAGAAACTCGGCTTGCTCAAACTCTCATGAAGCGACTCCCGGCTAAATCCATCATCATGGCCGACGCTGGGTTCGGAATATTTTCGACTGCTTATCATGCCCATTTGAATGGACACAATTTTGTTCTACGGCTAAAGAAAGATCGATTCAATCGAATTCGGAAGCGGGCAGAGCTAATCCATTCGACAGCCACTTCGAAAAGCTACCGGGTGTCCTGGACTCCTTCGGCCAAGGAACGAGTAACCAATCCAGACCTCCCATCCGACTGTGTCATAGCGGCGATGATCCATGAATTGAAGATCGGGGAAGAGAGCCTCTACCTCGTCGAGGATATCGATGCGACGCCCAAGCAACTGCGCGATCTGTACTGGAAACGCAACGATATCGAAGTCGATATCCGCAACATCAAACTGGTAATCGGTACCGAAGAGATCCGAGCGAAGTCGAAGGAGATGTTTCTCAAAGAGTTCGCCTTGTCGATGGTAGCGTACAATTTAGCGACCCAATTGCGTCGCCAAGCCGCAGTGATTGCCGAGTGTGAGCCCCGCGAATTAAGCTTTACGGGCGTGTGGTCTGTCTACCGTCACATGCTGCAGGGGATTGAAGTCAGTGACCCCGGTCGTTGGATCGAACGTTTGGATCGCGTGCTGCACTACGCCTCAAAGCAAAAGCTTCCCAACCGCCCAGGCCGCAGTTATCCACGCGAGGCCTACGCCCGCCGCCCCAAAACCACCCACTTCCAGAAACGAAGAAAGAAAAGTAAACCCAACGATCCAGAAGAACCAACGTCAAAGTGAGTGCCATTGGGCGTTAGCCCCGGTTTAGTGGCAGCGGAACCGGGGCTAACGCCCAATCGGCTGATTAAACCGACAAGCTGCTATCGCGTGGCGACTGATACGTCGGAGTAATTGTCAATTGTTGTGTTTTGAGAAATTGAATTAGGCGGCGATCTCATCCTGCATGATTCCGTCTTTGAAGGAACGCCCTTCGGTGACGAGAGTGATCTTTTCGTGGCAGTTCAGGCGTCTCCATTTCTTGGATGCTGATTGGGCGAGCTTGAACATCATCGCCAAGCTTGCTCGCCGGGTTCCACTTCCTTTGGTCTTTCGATGGCGAAGCCGGATCGTCGCGAACGTGGACTCGATCGGGTTGGTCGTTCGGAGGTGACTCCAGTGCTCCGCCGGGAAGTCGTAGAATGCCAGCAGCACGTCACGGTCCTTCATTAAGCACGCGCATGCAGGAGCGTATTTCGCACCGTACTTTTCAAGGAAGTGATCGAACGCTTTGTTCGCTTCGGCCTTCGTCTCGGCTTGCCAAATTTCGTGCAGGTCACCCTTCGCCTTGGGCTGCACGCTCTTGGGCATCTTGTTCAAAACGTTGGCCGTCTTATGGACCCAGCAGCGCTGTTCGCGGGTCTCGGGAAACACTTTCCGAATCGCCGCCCAGAAGCCTAACGCACCGTCACCGATGGCGATCTTCGGAGCCATCTTCAGGCCTCGTTGCTTGAGATCGATGAGCAGTTCACTCCAGCTTTGTTCGCTTTCACGGTAGCCATCGAGGACGGCGATCAGTTCCTTTTTCCCATCGGGAGTTGCTCCCATTAGCACCAGCAAGCACTGCTTTTTGTTGGCATCGTCTTCCAGTCGGACCTTCGCGTGAATGCCATCAGCCCAGACGTAAACGTATTGCTTACCCGAGAGATCGCGTTTGCTCCAGTCGTCGTACTCGCTGCACCACTGCTCTTTGAGACGACAGACGACGTTCGCGCTCAGGCCAGCAGCCCGCTCGCCCACGAGCGATTGAAGCGCTTCTCCCAAATCGCCCGTGGAGATGCCTTTGAGGTACAGCCAAGGGATCAGTTCTTCGATAGCTTTGGTCTTGCGCAGGTAGCTTGGCAGCACGCTGGGCGAGAATGTGACTCGCTTGCTGCGATCCGGAGCGTTGTCGCGAACTCGACCTTGAGTGACCGCGATGGAGCCAGCACCGGTGAGGATTTTTCGCTCCGGCAGGCTGCCGTTCTTGACGACGAGCCTTCTGCCACGCTCGTCGATTCGATCCGCGTGCAAGGAGATAAAGGCTTCGACTTCGGCATCGATCGCCGCTTGCAGCATGCGTCTGGCTCCCTCGCGGACAATCTCGTCGAGCGGGCTTCGCTGGTCGAACTGCGCTCGAAAGGAAACCACTTCGGGATCGATCTGGTTGTCCACTGGCACGTCGGTTCGATCTGCTTTAGTCTGATTCATGGCGTATTCCTTTGCCCACGTCGGGCCGTTGGAGGGTGATAGTTCCAACAGGATGCGCCACCTTTTTCATTCACTCAAGAACACGACTTTCGACAATACCTCGATACGTCGCTGCGAAAGGCTGTGTCGGCTGGTGCTGATCCGCTGTGGCTTCCTCTGCCGCAAGGCTGTCGACTATTATGAGTGCGGCAACCTCGCGTCCAACCCTGTTCTTTGTCGAAGCGTCTTGCTGCGTCGGCGTTGCCGCGACCGTTGGAGGGGGGCATCGCTGGCGGACATTTCTGTCTGCTCGGCGATGGGGGACGTTTACCCAACGCTACAAATAAATTGGCTCCCGCCCACCATCGGCGACAAGCACTGAAGGCTCAAGTTCATGATTCAAATCGGCAGGACGTACACTTTAGAGGTGCTCAAAGAGACGGAATTTGGAGTCTATTTGGACGCCGAAAATCTCGGCGAGATCCTGCTCCCCAACAGACATACACCTCCTGGTTTAGAGCCCGGTGATTCTGTCGAGGTTTTCCTCTACCTCGACTCGGAAGAGCGGCCGATCGCGACGACGCAAACGCCCAAAGCGGAGTTGGGCGAGTTTGCGTATCTGCAAGTCAAAGATTGCACACCGGTCGGGGCGTTCTTGGATTGGGGATTGGATAAGGATGTCTTGGTTCCGTTTGGGGAACAGCATCGTCCGATGGTCGTCGGGAAATCCTACATCGTCCACCTCTATTTGGATAACCAGGAACGGATCACCGCGACGTCGAAGATCGATAAGATTGTGGAGGAGGATGACCAACACGATTTCCGCCCGCAGCAGGCTGTCGATTTAATCATCGGAAACAGCACCGAACTGGGCTACAAAGCGATCGTCGATCAGAGTCATTGGGGGCTGCTGTACAAAGACGAAGTCGATCAACGGATCAGTTTTGGGCAGAGCATTCGCGGTTACATCAAACATATTCGCGACGACGGCAAGATCGACCTGAGTCTAAAAAGCGGTCAAGAAATCCGCGACAGCTACAGCCAAGTGATTCAAGATTATTTGCGCGATCACAACGGGTTTGCTCCGGTTCATGACAAGTCACCGCCAGAACAGATCGCTCAGCTTTTCGGCATGAGCAAGGGACAATTCAAAAAGGCGATCGGTGGCCTGTTCAAGCAGCGAGTGATCACCATCGAAAGCGATGGCATACGCCTGGTTTGATCATGTCGTTAAATCGTCAGTGTCTTTTAGACGCAATGTTAACGTCGCGAGCCGGCAAGATTGGGAATCGATCATTCCCTGTGTCCTGCTGAGTCCAGGCCTCAACGCCTGCGGGGATGCCGCCGTGATCACCGTCGTCGCCGTTCGGTCTTCTTGGTTTCATGGACGTGTTGCGTTTTTGTTCGATAGGCCGAGGGTGACATGTTCATCAGGTTCTTGAAACTGCGGCTGAAATGGGCGTGATCGTAGAATCCGCAACTCAATGCGATCGCGGTAATACTTTGATCGCTACTGCGCAACTTGGTGGCAGCGTTTTCGATCCGAACGCGTATCAGGTACTGTCGTGGCGAGGCGCCAAAAGCCAACCGGAAGCGGCGTTCGAAGTGGCTGACCGATAGCCCCGCCATCGTCGCGAGTTCCTCGCTGGAGAGTGCCTCGGTGAAGTGGTTGTGAATGTACTGGATCACTTCGGCCATCGCGTCGGCGGTTCCCGACTGGATGCGTTCGATCTGGCGTGAAAATCCGGCGACGCCGATCACGCGTCCTCGGCGGTCGCGGAGCGGGATCTTGCTGGTTGCGACCAGACGCGGCGAACCGGCGTCCTCGGGGGCACTTTCGATCCGATTGACGATCGCTTCGCCGGACGACATCACCTGCTCATCGTCTTCGCGGTAAGTGTCGGCTCGCGTCTTGGGAAAGAAGTCGTGATCCGTTTTACCGATCGCTGCCTGTTCGGAAACGACGCCGCAATATTCACACCCGCGGCGATTGAGAGCCATGAATCGCCCGCGGCGATCCTTCACGAAAAATGAGACGTCGGGCAGCAGATCAAACAACGCTAGCGGTTGCTGGCTGGGATCGAGACGTTCAAAAAAACGATTCCGTGAAGCTGTCTTTTTCATGCCGGTTTTATACACCAACTTGATCGCGGCGTACAAGAATTGCTTGGGGTGCCGCGGCATAATTGCAGACGACACTCCAGTTCGCACCGGGTAGCAAACCGTTATGAAACAGAAACCAATCGCCATCCTCGCATTGTTGTGGGGACTGTCGGCGGCAGCCCAATCGCCTGTCAACGCAGCTGAAATCGATTTCAATCGCGACATTCGTCCGATCTTGTCTGACAAGTGCTTTTACTGCCACGGCCCCGATGAAGGGACGCGGGCAGCCGACTTGCGACTGGATCTCCGCGAAGAGGCCGAATATGTGCTCGATTCCGACGATCTGGTCGACCGCGTTCGCAGCGCTGATCGCGACACGGTGATGCCTCCGCCTCATTCAAACCTTTCGCTAAGCGAAGCGGAGAAGGATCTGTTGGAGCGGTGGATCGCAGCCGGTGCACCTTACGCCAAGCATTGGGCGTTTGAGTTGTTGCCAGCGTCGATCGATGTGCCTGAGGTGCAACAGCCGAAGTGGCCCCGGCAGACGCTCGACCGTTTTGTGTTGGCGGGGATCGAAGCGGCTAAGCTGGAACCGAACCCCGAGGCGGTGCCGCTGCGTTGGCTGCGCCGCGTCACGATGGACCTTACCGGGCTGCCACCGACGCCCGAGGAGATTGGTCGTTTTGAATCGCAGTGTGAAACAGACCACGAAGCCGCCTATCGCGCCGCGGTCGACCGGCTGCTCGAATCGACAGCCTTTGGCGAACAGATGGCTGTTGGCTGGTTGGACCTGGCGCGATACGCCGATTCGTATGGCTACCAATCGGACAAATTGAACACGCAATGGCCCTATCGCGACTGGGTCGTTCGGGCGTTCAACGAAAACCTGCCTTACGACGACTTCCTGACTTGGCAAATCGCCGGCGACTTGTTGGACGCTCCGACCACGGACCAACGGCTGGCGACAGCTTTCAACCGGATCCACCGGTTGAACAACGAAGGGGGCGCCGTCTTTAAGGAATGGCGAATCGAAAACGTCGCCGACCGCGTCCACACGTTCGGAACGGCGGTGCTTGGGCTGACGATGGAGTGCTGCCGCTGCCACGATCACAAGTACGATCCGATCTCGATGCGCGATTATTATTCGCTTTCGGCCTTCTTCAATTCGATCGACGAGAGTGGTGTTTACGACCGAACCGAAAAGGTGCCGTGTCCGTCGATGCTGTTGCCAACCGAGGAACAATCGGCGGCGTTGGCAAAAGCGAAAACGCAGCTCGCCGCGGCGGAGCGGACGTATCAATCGCAGGTCGACGCCGCCACGCCGCGTTGGTCAGCGTGGCGCGATGCGTTGGTCGAGGGGAAGTCGCTGACGATTCCCGATCTGCGTGTCGCGATCTCGTTCGACAGCGATTTCGACGATGCGATTAAAGAAATCTATCACCCCTCGGAGGGCGATCGCGGTTGGGCTCCGATGCCCGAATTGGTCGAGGTGCCAGAAATAGCGATCCCGCGCATCGATGCCGACGACGCTGCAGATATCGTGCAAAACAGCGGCAAAGTCTCGCGACGGGCGTTGTCGCTCGATGGCGAGCGTGGCGTGACGGTGCATGGCATCGATCCGCTCGATCGCTGGACGCCATTCAGCGTGGTCGTCACCTTGCGTGAGACTCGGCGAACGGCGCAGCGTAGTCTGATCGCACACCACACACGCGGAACCGACTGCGGTTACAACGGCTGGGACCTGACTATTGTCGACGGTCACGTGGAATCACGGATGGGTCGAGTTTGGCCGGGGAACGCGATCGGAGTTCGCACGACCGATCCTATTCCGGCGGATCAATGGCTTCAGTTGGCTGCGACTTATGACGGATCATCGACGGCAAAAGGGCAGCGCATCTATCTCGACGGCAAGCAGCTGGAAACAACTGTTCTGCGCGATGAGATGAAGAAGAGTGCCAATGTGAAGGTCGACCACGGCGGCGAGTTTGTCGTCGGGCAGCGTTTTCGAGCGCGTGGGCTCGCTGGCGGCTTGATCGATGACGTGCGTCTGTACACCCGCAACCTGACTTCGCCGGAGCTGCGGCTGCTTGCCAGCGGATCGGGGCGAGCGACGGAAGCCTATTACGTTTCGGCGATCGATAAAGCGTGTCGCGAAACGTTCACGCAGCTGGCTGAAGCGCGTCACGCGGTCGTGATGGCAGAGGAAGTCATGCATGAAATCCCCGTCATGTCTGAACTCGACGCGCCGATCGAAACACATCTGCTGGCACGCGGAGAATACGATGCACCGACAGACGAAACGACGCGCGTGATCCGCGATATCCCGGCAAGTCTTTCGCTTCCGTTTTCGGACGACTTGCCGCGCGATCGGCTGGGGCTGGCTCGTTGGGTAACGCATCCATCGCATCCGTTGACCGCGCGTGTTGCGATCAATCATCTCTGGGGGCGGTTCTTTGAATCGCCGTTGATGCGGACGCCTGAGAACTTTGGTTTGCAGGGTGAATTGCCGACGCATCCCGAACTGCTCGACTGGCTCGCTCGCGACTTTATCGACAGCGGTTGGGATGTTAAGCAGGCTTGCCGCAATATCGTGTTGTCGGCCACCTATCGACAGGACTCGGCCATTGAGTTGCATAAGTTGACCGCCGACCCCGAGAACCGGTTGCTAGCCCGCGGACCGGCGCATCGTTATTCGGCTGAACAGATTCGCGACCTTGCGCTCGCCGCTAGTGGCCTGTTGAATCCGCAGCTTGGTGGTCCGCCGGTCTCGCCCTATCAGCCCGGTGAAGATTTGTGGCGGGAGGCGAATGGGATGTCGCCGGCTTGGCAGCAGTCGGTGGGCAAGTCGTTGCATCGCCGTTCAATGTATTCGGTCTGGAAGCGAACCGTTCCGCTGCCGAACATGCTGGCTTTCGATTCGACCACGCGGGAGGTTTGTACGGTCGAGCGGACGCGGACGAATACTCCGCTGCAGGCGCTGGTGCTGCTGAACGACGTGCAGTTTGTGGAAGCCGCTCGCGTGCTGGCGGAAAACACGTTGAACGCATCGGACGTGGACGCCGGAATCGGCCAAGCCTTCCAGCGGTTGACGGGCCGCAAACCGGACGAAACGGAAGCCGAACTGCTCCGCGGCTTGTTCCATCACGAACGCGCCTACTTCACCGAACACGAACCGGCCGCCCGAACGCTGTTGGAACTCGGCGATTCGCCGTTGCAAAGCGACGCGTCGGTTATCGACCTAGCGGCGATGACTGTCACCTGCCAGGCGATTCTAAATCTCGATGCCACGATCTGGAAACGATAACCATGACCACTACTTTTACCGACGCAACTTCCGTCAATCGTAGACTCTTCTTCCGTCGTGGTGCCGCCGGAATCGGGGTGGCAGCACTGGCGAACCTGCTGAAGGAAAACGCTCACGCCGCGGTGGATCAAGCCGATTCGCTGGTGGAAAGCGAAGGACTTCATTTCGCGCCGAAGGCCAAGCGGATCATTTATCTGTGTCAGTCCGGTGGGCCGGCTCAACATGATCTGTTCGATTACAAACCGCTGTTGAACCAACGCAACGGCAGCGAACTGCCAGCTTCGATTCGCGGGCAACAGCGTTTGACGGGGATGTCGGCGAACCAGTCGTCGTTGCCATTGGCTGGGTCGCAATTCAAGTTCGCTCAGCACGGTCAGTCGGGGGCGTGGTTGAGTGAGCTGCTGCCCTATCATCGCGAGATCGTCGACGATGTTTGTTTTGTCAAATCGATGTACACCGAAGCGATCAATCACGACCCGGCGATTACATTTTTCCAAACCGGATCGCAGATCGCGGGCCGTCCGTCGCTGGGGGCGTGGATGTCTTATGGGCTCGGCAGCGAAAACAAGGACCTGCCATCGTTCATCGTGTTGGTGTCGTCCAATCAAGGAGGTCAGCCGCTGTACGGACGCTTGTGGGGCAGCGGATTCTTGGATTCGCGACATCAAGGAATTCAATTCCGCGGAGGTGCCGATCCGGTGCTGTACCTGTCGAACCCGAAAGGTGTTTCTTCAAGCCGTCGGCGATCCCAGTTGGATGTGATCGGCCAGTTGAACCGCCACCAGTTTCAACGAGAGCTGGATCCAGAGATCGAGTCGCGGATCGCGCAATATGAAATGGCGTATCGAATGCAAACCAGCGTCCCCGACGCCGCAAACTTTGCCGACGAACCCGAGTCGACTTTCAAGGCCTACGGCGAAGACGCGCGGACGCCCGGCACGTTCGCAGCTAATTGTTTGTTGGCTCGGCGGCTGGCGCAGCGCGATGTCCGCTTCATACAGGTCTACCATCAAGGCTGGGACCAGCATTCCAATCTGCCAAAACAGATTGCCGGCCAAGCCAAAGAGACCGACCAGGCGTCTGCGGCGTTGGTCAAAGACTTAAAGCAATGCGGCTTACTGAAAGACACGCTCGTGATTTGGGGCGGCGAGTTCGGCCGGACACCCTATTCGCAGGGAACGCTGAAGCCGGGCAACTACGGCCGCGACCATCATCCTCGCTGCTTCACGACCTGGATGGCCGGTGGTGGCATTAAGCCAGGGATCTCGTACGGTGCGACGGATGAGTTCGGATACAACATCACCGAGAAAGGCGTTCACGTTCACGATTTTAATGCGACCATCCTGCATTTGATGGGCATCGACCACGAACGGCTGACCTTCAAATATCAAGGCCGGCGTTTCCGGCTAACCGACGTGCATGGACATGTTGTCAATGAAATAGTGTCATGACCCAAGCGGCGACAGAGCGAGCGAGGCGACCAAACGCAGAGCGACGTCCGACAGGAACTGTATATGTGATCGCCAGCAGGCAAGATAGCTCGTCGCATGCCGCTAAAGAGAATTGCTGCCCCCTGCCTCTCTCGCAGTAATCCGCCTCCAAATTCTGCCCCCATCATTTTGCGAACAAGCCAACGGTCTGGGATCGCATTCTGACGAAGTGCCGGATCTCGAATGGTTGTGCTGCACTTTGGTGCAGCCGTGGAACATTGGCAGAATGATGGGGGGCTGAATGATTTACAGGACGACATTCGCGCGCAAAATGAGCGGTTGGGGATGCGCCATCGTTGCAGGGGACGGCAGGACTATGTGTTGGGGAGTTGCGTTGGGAATCGAGCAGTCCTCTCTCTATCTCCATTGCCCTCATCATTCTGCCCCTATCATTTTGGCAAAAACCCAACGGCCTGGTATCGCATTCTGACGAAGACGACACACGGCTAGGCGTCGCGTTCTAACCAACCGCCGGAAACGAATCTGGCTACCCGTGCTTCGATCTAATCAAATTGACTTCGCCAATCCGGTCTACGAAACTTAGACTCCGTCGTGGAATGTAAAACCAAAAAGTTCTGCGACGTCCTTTCGCTTGCCGCTTTCGCATCGGAATCATCCCCATGAAATTGGTCGGACGTTTGTTGTTTTTGCTTTGGTTCTTGCCACAACTGCTGGCGCTGCGGAGCCTGCGGTTGGTGAGGCTCGAGTAGGTGCGTTGTCGGCGGCGCAGGTGCTGTACTTGGGAAACAGCATTACGCTTCACGGTCCGGCGGCGTTCGTTCGGTTGCTCGCTGAGTTAAAGCGGCATGGCGATCCGGCGATCTTTGTCCGCAGTTCGTTTTGGCCGGATCCAACCAAGGATGGCATCATGCGTCAGGCGACCGCGGATGCCGGGGCGACGTTCATCGACATCCAGGCGCTGGGGCAGGACATGTCGAATCGGGCCAGTGCGGAACAGTATTTTGAGCACGCCGGCGTTGCAGCTCATCCCGGCGACAAAGGGATGCTGGCGACCGCCGATGCGATCGTTGCCGCCATCGAAGCGAAAGCTGGCGATTCACAAAAGCCCTGAGGAATCTGGTCGCGGGGCAAGTATCTCGTGGCGGAACTCGTAAAGAGTTTTGGGGGAGTGCTCTTCGTTTAACCGCGTGCCCAGCGGGCCGCGCGTCAAGTGGTTCCAACGCGCGGGGCGATGCCACCGCGGTTAAACGATTGGCATTCGGCTACGGTTGCTTTCGGAGTGATCGACGAAGGTAGCCGCCGTTTCGTTTAACCGCGTGCACAGCGGGCCGCGCTTCGCGCGGTGCCAGCGCGCGGGGCGATGCCACCGCGGTTAAACGATTGGGGGCCGCTGCGGCTTCGTTCGCAGGGATCGACGAAGGTAGCCGCCGTTTCGTTTAACCGCGTGCCCAGCGGGCCGCGCGTCACGCGTTGCCAACGCGCGGGGCGTTGCCACCGCGGTTAAACGATTGGGTTCCGCTGCGGTTTCTTTCGCAGGGATCGACGAAGGTAGCCGCCGTTGTCGTTTAACCGCGTGCCCAGCGGGCCGCGCGTCGCGCGGTTCCAACGCGCGGGGCGTTGCCACCGCGGTTAAACGATTGGGTTCCGGCCGCGCGTCGCGCGGTGCCAACGTGCGGGGCGATGCCACCGCGGTTAAACGATTGGGTTCCGCCCGGGTGTCGCGCGGCACCAACGCGCGGGGCGTTGCCACCGCGGTTAAACGATTGGGGCCTATCGGGCTGCGCTACAAAAACATCTCGTAGCGAAACTCGGCAACGGCCTGTTGATTTAATCAGCCGTTTGGGCGTTAGCCCCGGTTCAAGCACCGCTAAACCGGGGCTAACGCCCAAACGGCTAATTCAAGGAGTTCGCATGCGATTAAGTCAACAGGCCGGCAGGAATTTCGGAGGAGTGCGTTGTGTGGAACCGGAAGTCTCGACGACTTCGGTTAGGACTTGGCTGGGGGACGCTCAGGGGATTGTTGGATGTGACTTTTGGTAGTCTGGGCAAGATCGTGGGTGACTGAGGGCTTTTGGGGAAACGGGCAAGTGGGGGGCGTGGAAGGTCGAGCTAACAAGTAGACGGCGTCCGATCGTAGGGAACGTCGCGATTGAAGGAATTTTAGCTAGCAATCCATGGCGAATCACGTGGCAGACCAACGGCGCTCAAACTATCGGTCGAATTGCTTAGTGACGGCTGCCGACGCCGCGGACTACCGCCGTGGCATCGCCACCTCGTTCGCGGCGGTGGTGATGCTTTTGCTGCTGTTGTTGCCGCTAGCGGTGTTGGTTGGCTGCGCTAGCAAAGGGCCGATGCCTACTTTCGCTGCTAGTTCGCTGCCGCCGATGTCCGAGAGTGGCGAAACGATTGCACCGGAGCGATGGTGGACGACGTTCGACGATGACGGCTTGGATCGCGAAGTCAATTTGGCTCTCGGCGACAACTTTGATCTCGCCGTCGCACTCAGTCGCCTGCGAGCCGCTCAAGCGGTGACGCGGATCGCTGCGTCGGATTGGTGCTGGGATGTGAACGGATTTTCTGAGTCGTCGCGTACATTTGGACCGGGGCGAGATGCATCGCAGATGACGTGGGGGCTGGATGCGAGCTACCAGGTCGATCTGTTTGGACAAATTCGTTCGCGCGTCGACGCCGAACGCTTTCGGACCGATGCGACTCGTTCGGACTATCAAGCGGTTGCACTGTCACTTTCCGCAGAGGTCGCCCGCACGTGGTACTCGCTGATCGAATCCTACGCTCAGATAAAGCTTCTCGAAGAACAAGTCGAGACGAACCGGGAGGGCTTGAAAGCCGTCGAGTTGCGGTATGCGGAAGTCGGCGAAGGCGGCCCCAACGTTTTGCGTCAGCAACAGTTAGTGCAATCGACGATGGAGCAGATGGTTGTCGTGCGGGCCGGCATCGAAGTGCTCGAACACCAGCTGGCGGTGCTCACCGGGCAACCGCCGCAAACCGCCAGGTACCAACCGGGCGACAAATTGCCCGAACTCCCGCCGATGCCATTCGCCGGTCTGCCCGCGGATCTGCTGAATCGCCGCCCCGATGTCCGCGCCGCCTACTTTGCCTTGGCCGCAGCCGACCGAGATGTGGCTGCCGCCGTTAGCGATCAATACCCGCGGCTGAACCTCGGAGCTTCGATTGTCAATTCGGCTCAGAATCCCGAAACGCTTTTCCGGGACTGGTTCCTTTCGCTCGGCGGACAATTGATCGGCCCGATCATCGACGGCGGCCAGCGACGCGCCGAAGTCGCCAGGACGCAGGCTGTCGTGTGGCAGCGGTTCAGCGAATACCGACAAACGACATTGATCGCGCTGCAGGAAGTCGAAGATGCGTTGGCGCTGGAGCGTCGGCAGATCGAGCGGATCGAATTGCTGGAAGCTCAGCTCGAGAGTGCGGAACTCGCCTCTCAGCAGCTGCTGCAGTACTTTATTACCGGTAATACCAGTTACTTGGACGTTCTCAGCGCTGCTCAGTCTCGCCAAAGCTTGCAACGATCGCTTCTGTCTGCCAGATTGGATCTAATCCAGATCCGTATCGGTTTGTATTTGGCTCTAGCGGGCGCCTTCGACACGCGGCCGATTGAAAACAATGGGTTGCTCTTGGACGCCCCGCGATTAACCTCAGATACTGATTTCGACGATAGCGACGCGGGCGAATTATTGCCCCCTCCTGCCGGGATGCCAGTCGACGCATCTCCCGCCCCTACAGAATTGCCTTCGCCGGCGGCCGGAAGTGGCACGGTGAAGCCCGCCAAAGAATTCGATTTAAATGAGTGAAGCTGGCCATTCCAGACCACGCCGTAGCTGGATCAGTCTCCTTGCCAATATGATCCTGTGTCTCGCGATCCTGGCAGGTTCTGCGGCTGGGGTGTGGTGGATTTACCAGACCGAACCCGAAGCACAGCAGATCAACGCCAAACGCAAATCGGCGGCTCTGGTCGAAACGATCGTTGTCAAACGCGACACCTATTCGCCGAATCTGGTGGTGCTGGGGACCGTTCGCCCCGCTCAGGACATTGTGCTCAGCCCGCGAATTCGCGGCCAAGTGCTCGAGCTCTCCCCCTCCTTCGCTCCCGGCGGCATGGTTCGCGAAGGCGAACTGCTGATGCAGATCGATCCGGCCGACTTCGAGAACACCGTTTCGATTCGCAAAAGTGAATTGGAACAGGTGGAAGCCGATTGGGAAATCGAGTCCGGACGCAAGAAACTGGCCAAGCAAGAGCTGGACCTGTTGGGCGATTCGATTGGCAAGGTCAACGCCGCCCTGGTATTGCGAGAACCCCAATCGGCGTCGCTGCTATCGAGGTTGAACGCCGCCAAAGCGGCTGTCGAACGCGCTATCCTCGATTTGGATCGAACCGAAATCTTGGCTCCCTTCGACGCTCAGATTCTCGACCGGTCCGTCAACGTCGGTTCCCAAGTCGAACCGGGCGATGAGTTGGGGCAACTTGTTGGCATCGATCAGTATTGGGTGATGGCAGCGGTCCCGATTCGCAATTTGCGTTGGGTGCGATTCTCTAGCGATAAGCAACACGGTTCCGAAGCCATCCTGCACAATCCCGATGCATGGGGACACGAAGTGCATCGCGTCGGCCGCGTCGAGCGGATGATTGGCTCGCTGGATGAACAGACTCGACTGGCACGCGTCTTGGTGGTTGTCGAAGATCCATTGGGACTGGAGTCCGACGTGCCGCCGTTGATCCTCGATTCGCTGTTAAAAGTGGAGATCGCCGGCAAAGAGATCGACGACGTGGTCCGACTGCACCGTGAATACGTCCACGATGGCGACACGGTCTGGGTGATGAAAGATGGAGAACTGGAGATCCGCGATACGGAGATCGAGTTTCGCGATCCAGAATTTGCCTACATCAGCAGCGGGCTGGAGACGGGCGATGAAGTCGTGACCACGACGCTTGCGACCGTCGCCAACGGCGTCAAGCTTCGCAAGGTCGACGCCCCCGCGGAGGCGGAAGATGCGGAAACCGGCGACAGCAAGCCCGACGACAGCAAGCCCGACGACAGCAAGACCGACGACAGCAAGCCCGACGACAGCAAGCCCGACGACAGCAAGCCCGACGACAGCAAGCCCGACGACAGCAAGACCGACGACAGCAAGACTGACGACACTAAGACCGGCGACACTAAGACCGGCGACACTAAGACCGGCGACACTAAGACCGGCGACACTAAGACCGGCGACACTAAGACCGGCGACACTAAGACCGGCGACACTAAGACCGGCGACACCAAGACCGGCGACACCAAAACCGCGGAGGCGAGCGAGTGAGCCAGCCTGCCGACGAGATCGAATCGAACGACGACCAACCGATCGATGCGGAGACCTCGGAAACGAGCGGCCCGATCGCGTGGATGGCTCGCAATTCGATCGCCGCTAATCTGCTGATGTTCATCCTGTTGGGCGGAGGCATCTGGTCGGCGATCTCGATGCAAAAAGAGGTCTTCCCGCCATCGCAGCTAGATATCGTCGAGATCGAGGTCGGATACCCCGGCGCGTCTCCGGCGGAAGTCGAGCAGGGAATCTTGCGTCCGATCGAAGGGGCGGTCCGCGGCGTCGATGGGATCCAGCGGATCGATAGCGAAGCCCGCGAGGGACGCGGCACGGTCTTGATCGAATTGGTCGCCGGCCAGAATCGGATGAAAGCGTTCCAGGATATCGACCAAGCGGTCAGCCGGATCCGGACCTTCCCCGATCAGATCGAACAGCCCGAGGTCCGACTGCAGACCGACCAACGCGAAGTCATGCAGGTGTCGATCTACGGATCGATCGACGTCTGGGCACTCCGCAAACTCGCCGAACAACTGCGCGACACGCTGCTGTCGACCGAAGAGATTACGCAAGTCGAACTGCGACGCGTTCCACAATATGTGACGCACATCGAAATCCCTCGGCAACAGCTTCGCGAATACGGGCTGACCCTGCCCGAAGTGGCTGAGATTATTCGCACGTCCAGCCAGGATGTGGCCGCTGGTTCGGTGCAAACCAGCGCCGGGGAAATCCTGCTGCGCGTGAAGGCTCGCAAGCAATGGGCCGACGAATTCGCCAACATCGAAGTCGTCTCCGGTCGCGCCGGTCCCTCGGTGACGCTGGGCGATCTGGCGGTGATTCGCGATGGCTTCGAAGAGGTCGGCTTTCACTCGCAGTTCAGCCAAACGCCTTCGGTGGAACTCGATATTTACCGCGTCGGTTCACAGTCGCCTATCGACATCGCCAACGTTGTCGAAAAGACGATGAGCGATTTTGAAAGCGTGCTGCCGCCGGGCGTGCAGTGGCGAATCGACCGCAACAATGCGGAAGAGTTTCGTCGCCGCTTGGAACTGGTGACCAAAAACGCCCTGCAGGCGGTTGTCATCGTGTTGGTGATCCTGGCATTGTTCCTGGAATTCCGTCTGGCGTTCTGGGTCATGATGGGGATGGTCGTTTCGTTTATCGGCGGCCTGTTGTTCCTGCCGCTGGTTGGCATCAGCATCAATATGATTTCGCTGTTCGGGTTTCTGGTGGTGCTGGGCATCGTCGTCGATGACGCGGTGGTCGTTGGTGAAAACGTCTACGAAGAACGGCAGACAGCTCGCGATTTGGAGCGAGCGGCGATTCATGGAACGCGTGAAGTCGCCTCGCCGGTCGTATTTAGCATCTTGACCAACATCGTCGCCTTTGTGCCGTTGATGTTCATCCCCGGCGAAACCGGAAAGTTCTGGAGCCCGTTGCCGGTGGTGGTGATCATCGTCCTGGCACTGTCGCTGGTCGAATCGCTCTTCATCCTGCCCGCTCACTTGGCCCACACGCCAACGGTCCGACGCACGTTCTGGTTGACGCAGTTTCTGCATCGCGGGCAACAAGCCTTTGGTCGCAGTTTCAATCGCGTGGTGGAGCTGCTTTACGGGCCGGTGCTGCGGCTGTGCTTGCGATTCCGCTACGTCACGGCTTGTGTCGCCGTCGGGTTGTTTCTGCTGGTCGGCGGCTACGCGACGAGTGCTCACATGGGCATGATTCTGATGCCGGAGGTCTCCGCCGACGAGATCGAAGCCGGTGTGCGGATGCCCGTGGGAACGACGCAGGATCAATCGGCGGAGATCGCACGCGTCGTGACCGAAGCCAGCTTGCGAATGTTCGAAGAACACAACTTGTACGAAGTAGCCGAGGGAATCAAAACCAACGTTCGCGGGCAAGACTTTATCGACGTTGAGATTGTGATGCGGCCGCCCGACCAACGCGACATGACGGCCAATGAAGTCATCGAACTGTGGCGCGATTCGATCGGCGATCTGCCGGGTGTCGACCAGGTCACCTTCGAAGCCGAACGTGGGCCCGGCGGGCATCGACGGGACATCAGCATCGCGCTCAGCCACACCGATATCGAGGTGCTTGAGAAAGCTTCCGAAGCGTTTGTCAGCCGAGTGGAACAATATTCGTACGTTCGCGATGTCAACCACAACTACAACCGCGGCAAAGCTCAATACGACTTCCACCTGCGTCCTGAAGGCCGGGCACTGGGGCTGACCGATGAATCGTTGGGCGAACAGCTTCGCGGTGCTTTCTTCGGTTCGCTGGCCCTGCGGTTGCTGCGTGGGACCAACGAAGTCGAGGTCCGAGTTAAGTTGCCCGAGGAGCAACGCGAGGACCTTCACCATTTGGAAGATCTGGTGATTCGCACTCCCAGCGGCGCCGAGGTGCCATTGTTGGATGTTGCCGAGTTGAAAAAGGAAGTTTCCTTTTCTCGCATCAACCGACGCGATGGCCGCCGCGCGATTCGCGTCAGCATGGACGTCGAACCGAAGCGTGCGATCACGCAGGTTATCACCGCGATCAAAAACGAAGCTCTGCCCGAACTGCGGCGCGACTACCCAGGGATCACGTGGAGCTTCGAAGGTAGCGATGCCGAGATGCGTCGCGCGACATCGACTCTGTGGGGCTACTTTGGTCTCGCCTTGGCGGTGATCTACTCGCTGTTGGCGATCGCCTTCCGCGACTACGTGCAACCTCTGATCGTACTCGTCGCGATCCCGTTCGGAATCGTCGGCGCGGTCCTGGGACACATTTGGTTAGGCTACGACATCTCGCTCGTCAGCCTGATGGGTGTGATCGCGCTCTCGGGCGTCGTGATCAATGATTCGCTGATCATGGTCGACTACGCCAACCGTCGTCGCAAGCAGGACTGCACCGCGTTGGAAGCGATCTCCCAAGCCGGCCTGCGTCGTTTCCGCCCGATCCTGTTGACGACTCTGACCACCTTCGGCGGCTTGTTGCCGTTGATTTTTGAAAAATCGCTGCAAGCTCAATACATCGTCCCGATGGCCATCTCGCTCGGCTTCGGCATCCTCTTCTCCACCACGATCGTCCTGGTCCTGATCCCCTGCCTGTACCTGATCCTCGAAGACATCGTCGCGATCTTTAAAACGCAACCGCAAGCGTAAGAAGGCAGGTGATAGGGCTGTTAAGTTTTTGCTAAGACAGTCTAGTCGCCACACGTTAGCGCGGCGCTGTCCGAGGAAACCGGACACTGGGCGCGTGCCGGCTGATACCTGAAATTCGCCCTGCGATGGTAAGCCAGCAAGTTCTCCGCGGAGTCTGCGCGTGTGAAACCGCCGACGCTTAGCGTCTTGTGTGGCGTGTCGGATCGGCTGTCCAAGATCACCGCTGGAACACGTCGCCGAAAAAAAAAGCTGGTAAAGGGTGAACGCAAGCGGTAATCTATCTGCCCGCAATACTCCTGTCTGTTCGCCAAAAGGGCAGGGAAAGCGGGAGCAATAAGAGATCAACTGCCGGTCATCGACTTTCGCCTAGCCTATTCATGCAATGAATAATAGGAGGTCGACCTCGATAATGTTATCAGTAATTGGCTCGCGTCTGACGTCAAAGTCGGGAGTTCGCGGTATGCTTTGCTTCTAGAGTGAACTGTTTTTCTTCTCTGCTTTCATGGCTCGAATTTGCAGTCGAGCGAACACAAGATCTCATCGTTTTGGGTAGAGGGCACCGATAGGTCCTGCCCTTAGAATCACGCTCCAGGCGATCCCGCCGGCAACGTCTGGGTTGCGAACAGTTGGGATCAGATACTTGCCGGGTTCAAACAAGTTCCCGACCGGGCGCTCTCAACCGGCTTTGCCGGCAACACCACCGTGGTTTTCTTCGGCGTGGCCAAACCGGTGCGGACGCCGTTGATTGGACCTGCGAAGTCGCCTTAGTCCGTAGCGGGACCGAAGCGAGCCAACTCACCACCACGATCTTCAAACTGAACAACCATTAACACTTCGAACCACCAAAACTTCTACTTAGGGAATGAATCGATGACTCGAAAACACCTGACCGCTCTCCTGGCGGCAGTCGCCGTGTTTGCTATATCCTCCTCGGGGCAGGCGCAAGACGTCACGCCCGAAGAAGCGCGCGCGATTGCCAAGGAAGCTTACATTTACGGCTACCCGTTGGTCGACAGCTATCGGATTCAGTACGCCTACTTCGTCGACAAGGACGATAAATCGTACAAGGCACCGTGGAACCAGATTAAGAACATTCCGGCTGTCTACACGCCGGCCGACACCGCAATCCAAACTCCTAATTCGGACACGCCCTACTCGTTCGTGGGGCTGGACCTGCGAGCCGAGCCGATCGTGATCAGCGTTCCGGAAATCGAGAAGAGCCGCTACTACAGCGTCCAATTCATCGACGCCTACACGTTCAACTTCGCTTACGTCGGTTCGCGTGCGACGGGAAACAACGCCGGCAATTTCCTGGTCGCTGGTCCAAATTGGAAGGGGGACAAGCCTGCTGGCATCAAGCAGGTGATCCGGTCGGAGACCGATTTCGACATGGTTGTTTTTCGAACCCAGTTGTTCAATCCCGCGGACATTGACAACGTCAAAAAGATCCAGGCCAAGTACAAGGTTCAACCGCTGTCGGCATTCCTCGGCACGCCCACCCCGCCAGCCGCACCGGCCGTCGATTGGGCCAAGCCGCTGACTCAGGAAGAAGAGAAGACGTCGCTTGAATTCTTCAATGTCCTCAATTTCGTGCTCGGCTATTGCCCGGTCGATCCGACCGAAGTCGAGCTGCGGAAACGCTTCGCCAAGATTGGCATCGAAGGGGGCAAGAGCTTCGATCCGGCGAAACTGTCACCCGAATTGAAGACCGCCATCGAGCAGGGGCGGGCCGATGCCTGGGAAGCTTACGCTGGCGACGCCAAACTGCTGGAAGCCGGAAAGATCACTCCCGGTGATTGCTTCGGCACCCGCGAGTACTTGAAGAACAACTTCCTGTACCGCTGGCTTGCGACCATCGGCATCTATGGTAACTCCAAGCAGGAGGCGATGTATCCCGTCTACCAAGTCGATTCCGCGGGGCATCCGTTGAATGGTGCCAATCGTTATACGCTGCGTTTCGCGAAGGGAGAGCTTCCGCCGGTCAAGGCGTTTTGGTCGCTGACGATGTACGATCAGCCCCAGAGTCTGCTGGTGGCCAACCCCATCGATCGTTATCTCATCAACTCGCCGATGCTGCCCGAATTGAAGAAGGACGCCGATGGCGGACTCACGCTTTACATCCAAAACGATTCTCCCGGCAAGGAACGGGAGTCCAATTGGCTGCCCGCTCCCAAGGGCCCGTTTGCGATGTACATGCGGCTCTACTGGCCCGCCGAAGCGGCACTGGATGGCACATGGAAAGCCCCCAAGCTGAATCTCGTCAAATAGCGACGAAACGCTTGAAATTCGATGGGTAATCGCCTGTCCGTCTTGCATGGTATGACGAGACTGCGCAAGCAAACTCAGCGGCAGAAAGGGACATGCACCGATCGTCCCTTACTGCCCGTGCGGTCGGGTGAGTGGTATTGCTGTTGCTGCGTAAGCGGCGTGGCGGATCGAAGTACGGATTTGCTGGTCTAGCGAGCACGCGTCGGGTATACTTGGATCATGAAACCGCAAATGACTCCAGAAATCCGCAGTGCTCTCGACAAACATCCGGTTGGGCCTGTACGCATCGACGGCGATACCGGCGGCGGCCCTGTCTATTTGGTTCGGTTGGATGATATCGCCAACTTACAGGCGCTGGTTGATAGTCGGGTCGGCGAGGCTCTAAGCGAGGCCGATGAAGACATCACCGCAGGTCGGATTGTTGAATGGAATCCCGATGCGATGAAACGCCTCGGTCGCGAACGTTTCTCTGGCTCTGATCAAGACTGATGCCGAGGATTCGGCTTACCGCCTCCGCTCAAGACGACCTTGCGGAGATCTGGCATTACGTTGCCGTTGAGCAGCAAAGCCCGCTCAATGCAGATTCCTTGGCGGATGCCTTTGATGAACGTTTCCAATTGCTCGCTGCGCACCCACATACCGGTGAAGCCGTTGAGCATTTGCGACCGGGTACGCGACGTTCGATCGTCAAAAAACGCTTTCTTGTTTTTTATCAAGCTGAGGCGAAGGGCGTCTTAATTCTACGTGTCCTCCACGGCGCGCGTCTAATCCAACCGGACGATCTTGAGTGACTCTTGGTGGCGTTACATCCATTCGTCGACTATTTCTAACGCAGTCGCTCGAAACTGTTCATTGCGTGCAGGCTGCTGCTCCCGTTGGCACGCATCGGCAATGGGCTAGAAGCGAGACGTTGTCCTACTTTGCCGGATGAGACGTGTACGCAAAGCTTGCGCGATGGAACCCTCTACTGCCAATCTTTCCACGTCTATCGATTGGCAGGCTCTGATTTGTCCAAGCAGACTCAGGGTTTCTGAGTCTTGAACATTGGATTGATCGCGGCAGGCCACGTATTTTTTAGCCGACGACTTTGCTGATATCGATCAGATGCAGTTGGCGGCCTTCGCCCTCGGCAGGCGTATCGATACAGACGAATTTGCCGTCGCGCGATAGCCGCGGATGCGTGTCGACTCGCCACTCGCCCTTGTAGATCGGGGGCAGGTGGAAACCGCCCAGATCGATCCGTCGCCCCGTCGCGACTTCGAACAGGTGCGGGGTCTGCAGACGCGCCTTCCCCTTGGGGTAGGTGTCGTTGAGGATCCACTTGTTGCCAGGCAGATAGCTGAGGTGCCCGCCGCCATCCAGGACGCCGCGGCCAACTTCGCGGACGTCGCCTCCGCCATCGACATCTTCAAACAGGAAGTTGGCCCAATTGTCGTTCCCATCGAAGTGGCGCGACTGGGCGAGGATGTGCGTGTTGTCTCGCCAAATGAAGTGAGACGTATACCCGTTGCCGCAGACGATCCGCAGATCGCTTCCGTCGACGTTGGCGGTAATCATGCGTGTTAACCGAGAGCCATTGGGATAACGCCAGCGGTGCAAGGCGATGAATCGGGAACCATCGGGATTAAACAACAGATGGTTGAAGTAGTGTTTGATTCCAAATTCCGGTTTCGGAATGGCGCCGGTCCGCGCGATGTCGGCGATCGTAATGATCGTTTTCGCTTCGCCGGTGACGAGGTCGACTTGTTGGATACCCGAATCGTCGGGAGCCAAAACTTCGGCGTTCGGATCGGGAAGGCCCGCGTATCCGTATCCGGGACGGACATCGTTGATGCGGCGGAAGTCGGCGGTCACGGCGGTTTTGCCGGTGGGGCTGACACTGTAGACCGGGTACGGAATCGTGCGGGTTTTCTTCGTGTGAACATCCATAATCCGCGACACGAAGCGGTCGCCGCTGCGATCGTTCCAGATGATTTCGGAGTCCGATCCAGGCAGCCACTGCAGCATGCAACCCTGTTGCCACGACCAGGCTTTCGTTTCGCCAAGCTCGATCCAGCGATCGCCGTCGGCCAGATCGACCATCCCGATTTGGATCGTGTCGTCGGCGGTTGGCGAACGGTGTTCAAAGTCGACCTGCATTCCCAACACGTACCGGTTGCTGGGATCGAACTGCAGTTTGTCGTAGTAGCCGAACCAGTGATGCTTTGGCCCGCTGGTGATTTTGCGAACCGGGAACTCGCTCTCCGCCGCTGCCGCGGCAAGAGGCAACGCTCCTAAACCGAGCAACGCAAGCGATGCTTGCTGAGCGATAAATTGACGACGAGGGAGCATTTGATTTGTCATGAGGGTGGGGATTTTTGGAGGGTTCGGGACGGCTGGGGGATACGTCGAACTCCCGAGTGTAACCGGAATCTGTCGGCGCGGAAACATTTTGATTTGAGACGGTTTGTCACAGCATTGCGATGTAGCGACACGGACCGATCTGCACGACCGGCCCGCGTAGGTTTGGTGGATGCTTTTCCGAAGAATGACGGTGGCGACTTGAGGGAGAGCGCAGCCCCCTTGGGTTTGCCAAATTTGGGGGTGCGACGGGGTTCAAAGATAGGTGAAGAACTGTGCTTGGATTGGCAGAAAGGCGTCTGGGCGGTATCCTCTTCGTTCGAGCTTTTCGCCGGCTAGCGGCGTGCCAAACTTCCCACCCTTTCTCGACTTCACGAAAGAAGCCTCTATTATGTCAGCCCAGCAGAAAGCAATCGACCTCGGAATCGACCTCAGCGATCAGCCAAACGGCTATCTGAATCTCTGCATCAAAAGTGGCAACCAGTTGATCACTTCGGGGCACGTCAGCGACATCAAGGGGATTCTTGGCGGTGGTTTGTCGGTCGAAGAGGGCTACAAAGCTGCCCGCGAGTGCGCTGAAAAGATCCTTCGCTCGGTTCGCAACACGCACGGAACGCTGGACGGATTGAAGGTTGTCAAGCTGCTGGGCTGCGTTTATTCGGCTCCCGATTTCACCGATCAGCATTTGGTGATCAACGGCGCATCGGATCTGTTCCACGAATTGTACGGCAAAGATGGCGATGGTTATCACGCCCGCAGCGCCCTCGGTTTTGCCGCGCTGCCGACCGGTGTCGCGGTCGAAGTCGAAGCGGTTTTCGAAATCCTATAGCATCGACAACCTGTCGACGGGACCGGCGATTTCCGCATCGGTGCGATGCGTTTTTGCGCAGCGTAGCATCGCTGCGGTCGCCGGTCGTGCTTTCGTTTGATCTGCACCGTTGGGCGCTCTCGTCGAACGTTGTCTGCCGGCAACCTGCGGTGCAGCGATTTCAACTTTCGGTCGATTCGCGAATCGATCTTCAGCCGCCACGTCGAAGTGGTCGGCTTCCTCCTACCTCATCCCTGGTTTGGGAACCGCCTTTCGGCCCCACCTTTTCCAACCAGGCCCATTCAAAACCGTCGCAGCGACATTTCAACCGAGCGCGAACCTATGACGATGGAATCCGATAGCGAATCCCCTACCCGCATTCGTTATCACGTGATCGGAGCGACCACGCTCGCTGCGGTGATGCTGTATCTGGACCGGATCTGCATCGCAGAGATCGCAAAGCTGCAGGAGTTTCGCCAGGCGCTGCAGTTGTCCGACGAACAAGTTGGGATGGTGATGTCGGCCTTCTTTTTCTCTTACGCCCTCGCTCAGGTCCCTGCGGGTTGGCTGTCGGATCGCTTCGGCGCCCGACGTATGATGCCGATCTATATCGCTGTCTGGTCGATATGTACGCTGTTGACCGGGTTTGCCAATGGGTTTGTGATGTTGCTGGTGGTTCGCTTGCTGTTCGGTCTTTCGCAGGCGGGATGTTACCCGGCGGCGGGCAGTTTGGTGAAGCGCTGGATCGAACTTCCACGTCGCGGTACGGCTAGTAGTATCGTGTCGTTTGGTGGCCGGTTGGGCGGTGCGATCTCGCCGCTGCTGACCGCCTGGTTGCTTAAAGACTATTTGAATTGGCAAGCGGTGTTGGCTCTGTACGGAGTCGGCGGATTGTTTGTCGCCGTCCATTTTTGGCGAGTCTTCCGCGAGACCCCGATGCAGCATCCCGCGTGCAACGCCGCGGAGCGCGAAGTGATCACGCAGTTCGACAGTCCCGACGACGGCGGTTCGAGTGCGGCGTTCCCACCGATCCTAACGCTGGTCGGCAGCGGAACGATGTGGCTGATGTGCGCCCTGCAGTTTGGAATCAATATCGGTTGGGTCTTCCTGGTGACCTGGCTGCCGACCTATCTACAGGATGTGAAACAGGTCGACGCGACGATCGGCGGATTGATGTCGACGATCGTCTTGTTTGCCGGTAT
The DNA here is from genome assembly GCF_007751715.1 of Rosistilla oblonga. Classification (NCBI taxonomy): domain Bacteria; kingdom Pseudomonadati; phylum Planctomycetota; class Planctomycetia; order Pirellulales; family Pirellulaceae; genus Rosistilla; species Rosistilla oblonga. The sequence continues at coordinate 3,146,137 of NZ_CP036292.1, forward strand.
TGGCGGGATGTTGTTAGGCGGTCCGCTGACGGATTTCTGTACGCAACGGCTTGGGACGCGATGGGGACGTTCGCTGCCGATCGCCGGTTGTTCAGCAGTCGCCCTGTGCGCCTATCTTTCTTGCCTGCACTTGGAATCGGCCTGGTCGTTTGTCATCGCCGCTTCGATCGTGGCGTTTATGACCGACATGAGCGTTCCCGCGATCTGGGCTTACATGCAAGATGTCGGCGGCAAGAACACGGCAGCCGTCTTTGGATGGGGAAACATGTGGGGCAACTTCGGCGCCGCAGTTACGCCGCTGCTGGTGCCGATCGTGCTGAAGAAGTGGGATCACAATGGCGACTGGCACGAGGCGTTCTATCTGTTTTCAGCCGGCTACCTGGTCGCCGCCCTTTGCGCATTAGGCATCAACGCCCAGCGGAAAATCTCCTAGCGACGCCACCCTACGACCGGCTGGTTTCCGCCACACGGTCACACACAGGTTTTGAATCGACTAAAATCATGTTCCTCACCTCTCTTCCCCCACCGCACGCTCCTCGCGTCTCCTGATCAACCTCTCTCTTCACCTCAAGCAACCCACCTCGAAATATGGCCATCATCGACTGGATTATTTTGTTACTCTATGCCTCGTCCACGATCGGGCTGGGCTGGTATTGCAGTCGCAAGCAAGAGGATACGAGCGCTTATTTTGTCGGCTCCGGGAAGATGAATCCCGTTCTGATCGGCGTCTCGTTGTTTGCCACGCTACTGAGTACGATCAGCTATCTGGCGATCCCTGGCGAAGTGTTGGGGAAGGGGCCGATCTATCTGACCAACTATCTCGCCTACCCTTTTGTCTATCTGTTTGTTGCGTTTGTCCTGCTGCCTGTCTACATGCGTCAGCGGGTCACCAGTGCGTATGAGTTACTGGAGACGCAACTTGGGCTCAGCATTCGGCTTCTCGGCGCGACGATGTTCCTGTTATTGCGACTCGTGTGGATGGCGTTGTTAGTCTATCTGACCGCCAAAGCGCTTGCGATCATGATCGGCGTTGGCGACGAGATGGTCCCCTGGATCGTGTTGGTCACCGGTGTTTTTGCAGTCACCTATACATCGCTTGGCGGCTTGCAAGCGGTCGTGATCACCGACTTGATGCAAACGTTGTTGCTGTATGGCGGCGCACTATTGGTGCTCGGTATCGTAACCTGGGAGATGGGCGGATTGGGGTGGTTACCAACGGAATGGCCAGATGATGCTTGGGACACTCAGCCGATCTTCAGCTTGGATCCAGCGACCCGAGTGACCGTGTTCGGGTCGGCACTTTCCGTCTTTCTGTGGACGGTTTGCACATCGGCTGGCGATCAAGTTTCGGTGCAACGTTTCATGGCGACAAAGGATGTGAAGGCGGCGCGACGCGCCATCGCGATCCAGTTGATCGTCGCGATGGTCGTCGGTGTGACTCTGGGACTTGTCGGGATCGCGCTGCTTGGATATTTCCAGGCCCATCCGGAATTTATGCCCAAAGATCTATCACTCAAAGCACAAGCGGACGGCTTGTTTCCACACTACATCGCTTCACATCTGCCGCCAGTCGTCACCGGTTTAGTCGTATCGGGACTGTTTGCCGCAGCGATGTCCAGTATCGACTCGGGCGTTAATTCGATCACCGCTGTCGTGATGACCGATTTTCTGGATCGCTTCGGCCTGAAACCGACGACCGAAAAGAAACACCTGCTGTTTGCCCGACTGTTGGCCGTCGGTATTGGAACAACGGTCGTCTTGATCAGCACCTTTATGGAATACATCCCTGGTAACTTCATGGCGGTGACAAACAAAACCGTCAACCTGCTTTCAGTCCCGATTGCGTTGCTGTTCTTCTTTGCTCTATTTGTACCATTCTCGAATGCGATTGGAGTTTGGGTTGGCACGGTGGCAAGCGTCGCCGTTGCTGTGACCATTGCGTTTTCTGGAGTGATCTTCGGCGTCGATCCCGATACGGGATTGGACCCGATCAGTTTCCAGTGGATCTCGCCAGCGGCGCTGCTGACGGGGTTGATCGTGGGGACGGCTGCCTGCGTACTTTTTGCACCTTTGTATTCCGCAAAAAACGCCAGCCGTTAGTGACCGGCAGCGCTGAATCTAAATCTCTTTTCTAAACAAACATTACAAGCGACACGGACGATGAGAAAAAGCAAAACGCTCGCGAAAATTCGCCAAGGTGAAGTGATCCGTACATGTGTGATCGGGCACTACATTCCGGCTTATGTCTGCCACGCGGCGCGAGCGGGATACGATTGCATTTGGGTTGACTTGGAACATCGGGCGATGACGAAGCGAGAGGTCGAAGCGCTGCTCGCGTTTTCGCATCTGTACGACATCGACATCATGATGCGTCCGCCAACGTTGGAGAAGACCGGCCTGTACCGCTACCTCGAAGATGGTGCCGCCGGATTGCTGATCCCTCACGTTTCAACGGCGGAACGAGCGAAGATGTTAGTCGACGCTGTCAAGTTTCCGCCTCTCGGCGATCGCGGAATCGACAACGCCGGTTTGGACGCCGACTTCCATATCCACGATGCCGACGAATACGTCGCCTGGGCGAACCGCGAAACGTTCTTGTGCGTGCAAATTGAAACGCCCGAAGGGGTTCACAATGTCGAAGAGATCGCCGCGGTCGAAGGCGTCGACATGATCTTCGTTGGGCCGGGAGATCTTGGACTGCGACTGCGTCAGAGCGGAGAGATGACGCTCGACGAAGCTTGGGAGATCGTTGCTGCAGCTTGCCGTAAACATGGCAAGGCATTTGGCGGACCGACGCTGGCGACCAGTGAGATGCAAAAACGGAAGGACCTCGGGGCGCAACTGTTGGTCAATAGCAGTGAGTTCCAGGGCTGGTCCGCTGCGCTTTCGCAAGACGGTCGGCGCTTCGAAGACCTGACCTGAGCGACAACTGTCGCTCGCAAGTTACCTTTCGAGATCGGCTTGTTTAATGGCAATACCGTTGAACGAAGGAGCCTCGGACCGTCGAAAGAATTAGCGGCGGGATGTAGTGGACGAGGTTACGAGTCCCTGCGATTTGGTCTGATGCAAAAGGACTCGTAACCTCGTCCAATACGCTTCGTTGAACGGAATTGTGTTTAACGGATCCCCAAGATCTCAAAGCCGTCTCGATGGATCAGTTGTTCGATTTTCTGATCGTCTAAACGGGGCAGATTGGTCCCTTCGACCATCGTGTTCAACTTCTGCAGGCCCGCGATCGAATCGTTCACCGTGGTGAAGGGGTAGTCCGAACCGAACAGCAGCTTGTCCCAAACGCCATACTCCTGCACCAGCATCAGGCTGTTGTACAGCTGCCATGGGCGATAGTGCAGCGCACTGATGTCGGCATAGACGTTGGGATGCTTGCGAATCGTCGCAACGCATTCACCTTCGTAGGGATGGCTCAGGTGAGCCAACACAAATCGGATCTGCGGATACCGTGTGGCTACCGGATCGATCAATCTTGGCAACGTGTACTTCAGCGGTGCCTGGCGGATAAACGTGGTCCCAGTATGCAGCAACACGGGTAACGATTTCTGTTGGACATATTTCCACAACGGTTCCAAACGTTCATCGTCGACGCCAAATCCGGCGTACATCGGCAGCAGCTTGACACCGCAAAGCCCCAGTTCCTCGTGACCGTGCCGCAGCTCGCGTTCCCAATCCGATTGAGTTGGATCGATCGAAAGGAAGCCGCGAAGATGTTCGGTGTCTTTTGCGACATATTCCGCGACGTAGTTGTCGTCGACCCACAAGCCGCTCAAGCGAGCTTTGCCGCCGAACACAACCGTCCGCGTTCCCTGCGGTGCTGTGTTGCGGTAGTCTTCCAATCGAATCGTTAGATCGACAACAGCTCCCGCCTTGGCCGCCGAAGCTTGCCGCATGAATTCGTCGTCGAACGCATCGGGGAAGGGCCAGGTGTGGCTGTGGATATCGGTGATCACGGGATTTCCTTATTCACTTTGGGTAACAGCAATACAAACAACCGGGACGCTTGAGTCAGCACTCCGCCGCCATCGTGGTGCGATCGCCAGCACGTTGGTGCAACAATCGGCTAACGCTCTGCAGGTGGCGAAGTCGATGTTTTTAACGAACGTAGCGGAGCGCCGCAGCCTCTTTTTTAAATCGGTCTATTTATAGGCGTTGCCGCCCCGTGTGTCGCGAAACGATCGAGTACAATCGTCGATTATGACAGAAAAACCACGCATTCTCGTTATCGGCGCCGGCTCTATCGGAGAACGCCACCTCCGTTGTTTCCAAACGACAGGCCGCTGCGATTTGGCGTTCTGCGAACCGATGAAAGACCGACGTCTGGAAGTTTCCCAACGCTACGGGATCAACGGTTACCCGTCGTGGGAACAGGCTCTCGAGAACGAACCGCTGTCGGCGGCTGTGATTGCATCGCCAGCTCCGATGCACATCCCGGTGGCCCGCGGGCTGGCCGATCTCGGACTCGATCTGTTGATCGAAAAACCGCTCAGCTTAAAGACCGACGGCATTTCCGAATTGCTCGAAACGGTCCAACAGAAAAAGCTTCGAGTCGGTGTTGGATTTGTCTACCGCGCCCTTCCCGCTTTGCAAAATATGCGAGCTTCGGTTCAGTCGGGGCAGTTCGGCCGGATCGTGCAAGTCCAAGTCACTTCCGGTCAAAACTTTCCGTTCTACCGGCCCGCCTATCGAGACATCTATTATGCCGATCCGGCTCAGGGTGGCGGATTGATCCAAGACAGCTTGCCCCATCAATTGAACGCCGTCGAATGGTTTGCTGGCCCCGCCACGAAGGTTGTCGTCGATGCATCGCACGAAGTGCTCGATGGAGTAGAGGTGGAAGACACGCTGAACCTGATCGCCCGGCATGGCAGCGTGATGTCCAGTATCAGCGTCAATCAGCATCAATATGTCAATGAGTTTGTGCTCACGGTCTTGTGCACCGAAGGAGCTGTTCGCTGGGAACTGAAAGGCCATCGTTGGCTCGCGGCGCGGGAGATCGGCGGCGATTGGACCGAGATGGAATCGTTTGTTCACGAACGCGATGACTACTACATTCGGCAAGCCGATGCATTCTTGGATCTACTGGCAGGGAAGGCCGATCCGTTGTGCTCGTTGGACGATGGTATCAGCACGCTGATGTCGACGCTGGCGATTTTGAAATCACGCGAAACAGGCGGTTGGGAAACGGTACAGCCGGTGGGAAATCGATGAACGATCCAACGATTCAAGAACTTTTTGACCTGCGCGGCCGAGTCGCCTTGATCAGCGGAGCAACCGGTTGGCTTGGCAGCGCGATGGCGCGGGCCCTTGCCGAAGCCGGAGCGTCCGTGGTCGTGACGAGCCGCGATCGAGACAATGGTGCCGCCGCTGCGGCGTCACTCCCCTGCTCCGATGGCGCCCAACATCACTGTGTCGTGATGGATCAATTGGATGACGATTCGATCGAGAGCGGATTTGCCGACGCGATCGCATTGGCCGGCCGCGTCGATATCCTGATCAATAATGGCAACGCTGCCGATGGTCACGATTTGACCGACGTGACCGCGGAACAGTTTAATCGTGTGATGCGGAATGTCACCGGTTACTTCTTGCTGTCGCGATTGCTGCGAGACCATTTGGTCGGGCGTGATGCCTCCGGCAGCATCGTCAACATCGGATCGATGTATGGACTCGTTGGGTCCTACCCGGATGCCTACGAAGGGATCTGCGCTGCCAGTCCCGCTTCGTACCATACGCTCAAGGGAGGCATCATTCAATTGACCCGACATCTCGCCGTTTATTGGGCTCGCGACGGTGTCCGTGTCAATTGTCTCAGCCCCGGTCCCTTCCCGTCGCATAAAGCGCCGCCGGAAATGGTCGAGCGACTGACGACCAAGTCGCCGATGAACCGAATGGGCTTGCCTCACGAACTCAAAGGCGCCCTGCTGTTGTTGGCTAGCGATGCGGGCAGCTACATCACCGGCCAAAATTTGACGGTCGATGGTGGCTGGACCGCTTGGTAACCAATCAGCCGCATCCGCTGTCTGTGGACCGTTTGTGCTAACATTAGCAGCACCGCCGCTTGTTGCCTTCGATCTCTAGAATTACCGAAGCAACTCGCGTTGGTATTCGATGGCGGCGGTCGTTAACTTTGAACGAAACATCAGATGATGTTGTCAATGCAATCACACTTCACCAAGAGCGACAGAAATATGAAACGAAGAGATTTTCTAACGACAACGGCGATTGGCACTGCTGGGGTGCTTGCTTCGCGGCCGCAACTTGTCGCGGCGGCTGAGAAGTCCGAAGGGATGAAACTCGGGCTGGTGACCTACAACTGGGGACGTGACTGGGACGTTCCAACGTTGATTCGCAATTGCGAGGAAACCGGATTCCGCGGCGTCGAACTGCGCAGCACACACAAGCACGGCGTCGAGATCTCGTTGGACGCGGGGCAGCGCCGCGAAGTCGCAAAACAGTTTGCCGATTCGGACGTCGAACTGGTTGGGCTGGGAAGCGCTTGCGAATATCATTCGCCCGATCCAGCGATCGTCAAAAAGAACATCGATGAAACGAAACAGTTCATCAAATTGTGCAAGGACGTCGGCGGCAGCGGTGTCAAAGTGCGGCCCAATGGGATTCCAAAGAATGTTCCTGTCGAAAAGACCTTAACTCAGATCGGATTGTCGTTGCGTGAGGTCGCAAAATTCGGAGCAGACCACGGCGTGGTGATTCGGTTGGAGGTTCACGGACGCGACGGTTCTTCCGAGCTGCCGAACATCCACCGGATGATGGAAGTCGCCGATCATCCTAACGCCGTTGTCTGCTGGAACTGCAATTCCACCGATCTCGCCGGCCAAGGGTTGCAGCACAACTTTGACTTGGTCAAAGAAAAGATCGACGTCGTCCACATCCATGATCTTCGAAACAACAACTACCCGTGGGAACAGATCTTTACGATGTTGAAGCAGTCGCAGTTCGCGGGCTGGACTCTGTTGGAAGACGGCAAAGTTCCCGATGACATCGTCGCCGCGATGCACGAGAATCGCAAAGTCTGGGACGGGCTTGTCGCCAGCTGATTCGGCCTGACTCTTCCCATCAGCCGCAACTTGCGTTGCCAGTAAATCGCCACGCCACTTCCCCTGTCGCGATGTGTACCTATCAACATCGGGCGAACCCAAGTGGCTCACGCTAGTGGCGGCTGGGGATACCGATCGCCTTGCCTACAGCTCTCGCGTTCGTCAGCTCGGCTGCGGTTTTCCAAAAATGTTGCGCCCTCATCGGTTCCGGTTTGTGCCTTATGGAGTGTCCCTGATCTTCTGGACGTCGACGCCCGCACAGGCTGGCTCATGTCGCGTCGCACGACTTTCCTACAAGCGCAACCGATGACCACTGATGATTCCGTGAGTAACGCTTCGTCTCTAACCGATGCTCCGACGAGCGATCCCAGAAAAAGGTTCTTCCACTTTTGGCGGTGCTTCTGGCTGGCCTTCCTCGTCATTTCACTCGGCTACGCTTGGTACTGTTTCTACGTTCCGGCGGACCGCGTCGCTTGGGCCGAAGATTTTGATACGGCGCAAAAACAAGCGGTCGCCGAAGGCAAACCGATGGTTCTCTTTTTCACGAGCCAGTGGTGCGTTCCGTGTCGGATCATGAAGCGCAACGTCTGGGCGGACGACCAGGTTTCGGCGGTCGTCAATGAATCGCTGATCCCTGTGACGATCGACGTTCACGATCCTCGATCGGCTGCGACGATCGATCAATACCGCGTGGCAGCGACTCCGGTCACGGTCGTAACCGACTCGAACGGGAATGTGCTGCAGTGGAAACAGGGAGGCATCTCCAAAGCCGATTTTTTGGAGCTGCTTGTAGCGGCAAAACCGTCCACTGACAGCTAGTTGCCGTCCCGGCGATTTTGCGCGAACGATTGCTGTTGGGATGGTTGGTGCTAGTCGATTACCATCGTTCAACGATGTCAAACAGATAGGAAATTTGAGCTTCCATGAGACAGACCGCCCCGAATCCGTCAGATTCCGAGCCGACGCAGCTGTATCTTTACGAGCGTAAACAGCGACATACCGCATTGGTTCTTTTGCTCAATATGGGCGTGTTGATCGCGATGTATGCTGCCGCTCGCAAGTGGATCGAACCGAGCGAAGCAAGTGATCAGCTCTTTTATTGGGTTAACATCGCAGTCCCCGTGGTCGAGCTTTGTTTGTTTCTTTTAGCCATCTACTTTTGGCTGAAAAATGGCAGATTCCGAATGTCGGTCGACACGAATCGATTCACGGTCGACGATCCGATTTCAAAGACCTATTCGTTTTCGGTGCCGGTGCTCGAGATTGATGGGATTCGTCAAACGTATCGAAATCATACCAACTACACCACGACCGTGATGTATTTGAAATCGGGGGAAACGCTCCAACTCACTCCAAACTACAGCTACAGTCGCCGAGCGCTCTATGACGCATTAAAAGAGGCGAACCCCACGATCCAATTGCCCGAACATCCGTATCGCTTTAAGCAGGTGTGAGCATCAGAAACCGTGCAACGACGATTGCGTCCGGGCCACGCAGCCAGGCAGCGATTCGAAGAAAACGCCGCTATCGACTGACTCGGCGAAGTTGACGCTGTTTGGGGAACGCTGCACACCTGAACGTGGCTGGTCGAGCGTCGTCCGGCGATTGCGTGGCCAGCGAGGCTTGGAATGGAAGGTGGGGCAATCTGCTGATACAATCCTCCTAGAGGAACGCCATGAACCTTGAAACCATTATTGACGGGCTTTCCCGCGATCAACAAATCATCGCGATGGAAATGCTCTGGAAACGGCTTTCACAAAGCCCAGACACCGCCGCCCCACCGTCATGGCACCAGGATATCGTTGCCGAACGTGTCGCGGGGCTTCAGGACGGCACTGAATCTCTTAGCGACTGGGCCGATGCAAAGAAACGCCTCGCCGACCGCTTGCGATGAAGATTCGGATCACCAAGGGGGCCGAACACGATCTCGAACGGGGAGCCAATTTTGCAACCAAATCCGGGCTGAACTAGGAATCTACTTAACGACTGTCTCAACTCGGACATTGGTTGATTTTCTGCTTCTCAACTGGGACATGCGGTTAGTTTCACAGGGTTTGTCGTAAGTCGACGTTTCTCGCTGGCGTTCGCCTACTGCGTCGCCCGGCCCGCTTGAAGTAGCGCCAACGGTTCGGCGCGGCCGGTTCGCATCGCGGGCCATAGGCCGGCGAGCAGGCAGAGGATCAAGGTCAAGGCGAAGCCGAAGCTGAGTTGACTCCAGGGGATGCGGAAGGAAGGGGGCCCGGCGAACCAGCCGCCAAACTGTGCCATCCCGACGCCACACCAACCGGCGACCAGGCCAAAGGTCAGGCTGAGCAAGCAGGCGGCCAGCGCGATCAGCATCGTTTCGGCAAAGACCAGCCGGATCAATTGGCCACGCGTCACGCCGATCGAACGCATCACGCCAAACTCCCATGTTCGCGATCGAACCGACGCGATGATCGTATTGGCAACGGCCATCGACATCACAACCAGTGTGATCAATGGCATGTAGCTCATTCCCCTGATCATCCCGTCGGCATGTTTTCTGATCGCCGTGCGGACCGTTTCCGTTGCCGTCATCCGAGCGAACGGCCGGTACGATTTGACTTCTCCCACACCGGTCGCTTTGAACGTTTCGCCCGCCTGTTCCTCCGCGATCGCCTGGAATCGCGTTTCCATCGTTTTCAGATCGTGCCCCGGTTCAAAATTCACCCAGAAGAATTCGGTCCGCGGCAAGTGAAAGTCGGTTTTCACGGCGGCTCGGTCGGTAAACAAGAGGGTGCCGGTGCGGACAAAATGTCGACGGACGCCCGAGAACTTGGTCATCCATTGCCATCCAGGCAGCGAAACAATCCCGGCGATCTCGTAGCGGACACGCTCCTTTTCGGCAGCGGGTGGAATCAGAGTAACGGTGTCGCCGATCCCCAACCCCGATGCCATCGCAAAGTCTTCCGGGATCACACAGTGCTTGCCGTCGCCCAGCAGATCGATCGCCGACTCGCGGTCGCCTGCCACAAACTGGACATCGGCGAGCGGATGCTCTCCCCCGAAGGCGGCTCGCGGATTGAGTCCAAAGACGATCCCGTTGTCCCCTCCCATGCGCAGCCGCTTCGGTGGTCCCACGTCGCCCCAATCGAACTTCGCCTGCTCGATCGCCAGCGGCATCACGTCGTCCGCTTTCACGCCGTCGACCTCCGCGACCCGCGATTCCTCTCGCTCGGACAGGCCTACCGGATGAAACGCCACCAACGCGTCGGGCATCCAATCGCCCGGCGTGAACGGAACCAGCATCGAATAGCCCCAAGTCTGGGTCGACGCGAACAAGCCCAACCCGACCGACAGCGCCAACGTCGCACCGACGCTGCGCCAAAGGTTGCTGGCCAGTTGAGTCTTCATCATCCGTTGGTCCAATCGCAACAGACGCGTGACCAACGGTGCGAAGATCCGTTCGCACAACACGACGACCGCCGGGGCAAGCAAAATCATGCCGATCAACAGCAAAGGATAGGTAACAAAGGAATAGCACCATTTGCGTGCCTCATCCGACAACGGCAACGCGAAAACGGTGATCGGAGTCGCGGTGACCATCACCAAACCGAGTGCTCCCAATGCGATCCACCAATGGAATCGAGGCGACGCGGTCCGCGGCGACATCGCGTCCAGCGGTTGGATCCGCATCGCACGCCAAGCCGGCACGATCGCGGCTCCGAGCGCTCCGACCAACACGGTCACTCCCGTCAATAAGACGCAGCCCCAACCCAACACGGCGCCGGAGCTGAACAGGCCGGGCAGCAGGCGGCTGCCCACTAACACCATCAGCCACCCCGCCAACAAACCTCCGCCCCAACCGATCATCGCCAGGACAACGCTTTCGATCGCGATGATCCCAGCGATTTGAGACCGCGTTAACGCGACGGCACGCAGCATCGAAAACTCTCGCGCCCGCTCGCTCACGCCCATACTTAGTGTCGAAAAGATGATGAAGATCGCGGCCAGTGAAGCCATCCCGGTCGCGGCCCACGCTTGGGATTGCTGTCCCGAGACGCTGCGACTCGATTCCATCCCGCCGCGGACCGCTTCGAAATCGATAAGTTGCATCGCCGGTCGGTGGGCGTCAAATCGAGCCTGCCAAGCTTCGCGAAACTGATCGACCGTAACGGTGTCGCGCAGCGCAACCTGAAGCACCTCCGGTTGCGCTTCGTACCCGTTGACCTTGGCGGCAACCGCCGGGCGAACATAAAGCGCATCGGTTGCAATTCCCGATCCGAAACCGGTCGGCAATTGGATTTGCGATCCATCCGCTTTGGGGTTTGCTTTCCCGTCTCGTCCGCCAGGGACCGCCGGTCCGTTCGCTTTGCCACCTGCCGGTTTTGCCGATACATCACCGCCGCGCTCCGGACCTCCTTCCCCCTTCTCACCGCGGCCGGCTCCAGAGCGTTTACCGCGCCCGCCTGGAGCATTTAGTGAAGGTGCCAAGCCGACTTGTTCGACGATCCCGATGACGCTCAGGTTGACTTGGTTGCCAAAGCTGGTGACCAGGATCTCGTCTCCCACCGCAACTTTCAATTCCTTGGCAACCTGTTCGGCCACCACCACCGCGTTCGCTTGGTCATCGTCGTCGAGCCAAACGCCGTCGACCATTTCATAAGGTGCTTCAGCCGCCGGGGTGCTGACCAGTTTGGGACCGATCGGCGGGGCCCCGTTGACCGGCGGTCGGCTGCCGATCAACAGCCCCAACGGCGACGTATCCTCTTCGTCGTCCGAAGCCTTCGCGACGCGGGTCGCCGTGACGCGATAGTTGCTGGTCGGGTTGACCTCCAGAACGCCGGCGTCCTGTTCCAGTTCGTCGATCAGCGCCGCCGGAACCGCAGGCGTCGATGCACCGGGAGGACCAGCGGGTTTGGCCATCACCAACACGTCGTAGCGACCAAGATACTTTCCGGCATTCTCATCAAACTGGCTGACCAACGCGTCGTAACCGCTTGCGACCCAGACGACGGCACATGTCGAAGCGATCACGCCGAGCGTCGTGATGACTGCGCGACCCGGATGGCGACGCAGTTGGGACGAGACGAGTTTGAAGAGGAAACGGAGATTGGGCATAAGGGAGAGTCGATTGAAGGTTGGGAATTTTCGAGGGGAGGCACCAAAGCCAACCTCCGCTTTTGCACATCGCGTGCCCAACACCGATGGCGAATCGATTTTGCCGGTCCCTTTCCTACGGCGACACTCCGGCGGCTGGCAAAAATCTCAACCGGTGGTCTGCCTTTTGCATAAGGCTTTCGCTTAACCAGGCTGTCGGTTGGAGCGGAATGGTTTGGCACGCGAATCGCCAGCGTCGTGGCAGGTCCGGTGATAGAAGATCGTTATCAACGTTCCGTCATCGCACCGCCGGTCGCGACGAAATTTCCGCCCCCGGTGGCGAATCTTCCGCCGTGGACATCGCCTGAAGGCTCGACTCCAACGACGGCTATACAAACTCTCATTTGCTTTGTTGTCTCTCCCCATTCAAACCCTCAAGAAACAAACGTGCTTCAATCGAAAATCGCCTCGCAAACGACGCCCCTGGACGTCCAGCAAGTTGTCAAGAAGTATCCACAAGGAGGGACCGTCGTCCACGCTCTGGACGGTGTCAGCCTTTCCGTTGAGCCAGGTGAATTCGTCGCGATCATGGGAGCGAGCGGATCGGGCAAAAGCACGCTGCTGCATGCAATGGCCGGTTTGATCGACGTCGATGCGGGGCGAGTTCTGGTCGCCGGGCAAGATTTGTCGCAGCTGGCCGATGGGCCGCTGACTCGGTTCCGCCGCGACAACCTTGGGATCGTCTTTCAGGCTTACAACTTGATCCCTAGCCTCTCGGCCGAGGACAACATTCGATTGCCAGCCCCGAAGAGCATGGGCAAACAGCTCGACGCGACCGTCGATGAACTCTTCGATCGCTTGGGGATGACCGCGCGACGGCACCACAAGCCGGGAGCGCTCTCCGGGGGCGAACAGCAACGGATCGCGATCGCTCGGGCGCTGATCTGCAATCCGACGATCCTGTTGGCGGACGAACCGACCGGCAGCCTCGATTCGGTGACCGGTACCCAGATTTGTGAATTGCTGCGCGACTTGGTCGACAACCAAGGCCGCTCGATCGTGATGGTCACCCATGAGCCGCATGTTGCGATGTGGGCCGATCGGATCTGCGTCCTCAAAGATGGAACCAACCTCGCGGAGCTGCAGACCGACGGCAGCCGCGATCCGCAGACGGTCGCTCGACAGTACCAAGAGGCACTCGGCGCGGAGACGGTTGCATGAACAAGATCCTACAACTCGCCATCGCCTTCTTGCGCGAACGCAAAGCCCGAACGATCCTGACCACGATTGCAACCGCTGCGGCAGTCAGTATGGTGATTTGGGTCACCAGCAGCTACGAAGCACTTCACAAAACCTATGACGAATACGCCAACCTGGCTCTCGGTCGCTACGAACTGGCGATCGCGCCGATCAGTGGTGAACCGACCGATTTCGTTCCTCCCGAATCGATCGCTCCACTGTTGGATGACCCTGCCGTCCTTGCTGTCGATGCGATGTGGGCCGGACGGATCGCCGTAATGGAACTGAAAGACCAGCCGCTCCCCGGCGACCAACCGGGCGGTGGAGGCGGTTCGGGTTCGGGATCGAATAGCCCCTTGCCGTCGCTGATGTTTCTCGCGACCGATGCTCCCGAACCGCCGTTCGAGATGCTTGAAGGCGAATGGATCGATTCGACGGCAGAGGATGCGAGCGGTGAACTGCCCAGCATCGTTGTTCGTGCCGATGTCGCGAAACGGCGTGGGATTGCCGTCGACGATCGATTGACGCTCGAACTGCCGCGACCAAACCAAGCGGGAGAAACGACGCTAGCGGTTCGCGTCGGTGGGATCGTCAACGCGCCGACGCTCTTCGGAGCTGGCTCGGCGGGCATCCCGATGTTAACGCCCAGCTCGGGGCAAGCATTCCTCTCGGTCCCCCTTGTTGAACGCGTCACCGGCGAGCCGTTTCAAATCAGCTTGTTGGGCGTCGCCGTCGATCCAGAGGCGGACATCACGAAGTTCCGCTTCAGCTGGGGGCCGCGGTTGAGCGACCATTTGGTCCCGCTGCAGTTCCAGCAAGCGTTTGAGATCGAAGAGGCTCTGGACCAAGCTTCGGCCGCTCAAAACGTCCGCATGCAATCGTACGCGGCGACCGGCGTCGCGATGTTGGTTGCGATGCTCGTTATCTTTTGCTCGCTGAGCATGGGCGTGACCGAACGGATTCGCCAATACGCGATCTTGCGAGCTGTCGTGTTGACTCGCGGGCAGGTCGGTCTGCTGATCGTGATCGAAGCGCTTGTGTTGGGCAGCATCGGGCTGGTCGCTGGCATCGCTTTGGGGTGGGGGCTGTTGAAGGTCGTCGAAAGCCTTTTTAGCAGTTTGCTGTATCACGGCGTTGGGTTTGGGACGAGCAGTCTGACCCTGGCGGCGATCGCAGCGATCGGCGGGGCGTTGTTGGCGTCGATCATCCCGGCCTATAACGCGACGCGCGTCAAACCGGTCGACGCGATGGCACCGCGGCAATCGTCGACCGACGCGTCGTCGGTGACGTTACCAAGTCTTGTGATCGGATCGGTGCTGTTGGCGATCGGACCGTTGATTGCGTTTGTCTTTCCGCCGAGCGAAAGCAGGATCTGGCTGGCGATGGCAGCAAGCTTTGCCAGCATCGCGATCGGGTTTGTGGTCCTCGCCCCGTCGATCGTCATCTTCGTCGACCGCTTGCTCGGGCCGCTGCTGGCACGGATCTTCGCTATCGATACGAAGCTGTTGGCCAGCCAAGTCACCAACAATATCTGGCGGACCGTCGGCGCATCGGTCTCTATGGCGTTTGGTCTAGGTCTGTTTGTCGGGATTCAAGTCTGGGGCTTTACGATGTTGGAAGCCTTTGTCCCCGGCGACTGGACGCCCGACGCGATCGCGGTGATCAAGCCAGGGTTGCCGGTCGATCAAGTCGAAAAGATCGCCGCCTTGGCCGATGTCGACGCCAACCGTTGCTTGCCTTTGGTCGTCGAGCAACCGCGGCTGGTCGACGACCTCACCGGCAGCGCCGACCGACCGTCGGTGATTCGGCAGGACAATGTGATCATCGTTGGCTTGGATCCCGAAGGAGCGTTTGCGGGCGATAACCCGTTGTTGCAACTCGACTGGGTCGCAGGAAATCCAGATCAGGCTGTGGCGAGGATGAAGCAGGGGCACGCATGTATCGTCCCCGACCACTTCCTAAAAAAAACCGGTTTGAAGGTCGGCGACACTTTGGCGGTCGATCCGCCTCGCAATGCCGGCGCGACCGCAACCTATACGATCGCCGGAGCCGTGCGGTTACCGGGGTGGCACTGGCAGACGAAGCTGACGGGCTTGAGACCGCGAACCCATCGCGCCGCGGCGCTCATTTTTGCCGACTACGATTCGGTCGCCGACGACTTTGATTTGCCGGTCGCTTCGCACGTCTGGTTTTCTTACGCCGGTGGCGAAGCGGATGTGGAAGCTATCGAACGGGCGATCTCGGGGATGGTCGACGCGTTGGAGATCGAGCGAACCGGAGACGAAGAAATCAGTGCGCGCGTGGTATCGATCGAAAGCATCCGCGCACGGCTGCTCAACGGTGCTCGACGCTGGTTGTGGATGATCAGCGTGCTACCGCTGGTCACGTTGCTGATCGCTTGCATCGGCGTCTTGAACGTGATCCTGGCATCGGTCCGAGCGCGGCGATGGGAGTTTGGCGTGCTGCGTTCGATCGGTTTCACCAGCAGCGAACTGGCCCGCGCGATCCTTGTCGAAGGATTGATGATCGCTTTGGTCGCGGGCGTCTTGAGCATCGGGTTCGGCATCCTCAGCGGATGGTGCGGCGCCGCTTTGGCGCAGTACGTCAGCTTCTTCGGCGGGCTGCATCCACCGATGGTCATCCCCAGGCTTCCGATCGTCATCGGTGTGTTGATCGTCCAGGTGTTGGGCCTCCTGACCGCCGCCTGGCCCGCGATCACGATTCGCCGAACCCGGCCGATGACCCTGTTGCAAGCCGGTGGCGATTTCGCCTGAGTTGACGTCGCGCCGTCCGGCGAATTTACCGACGGGCCGTCGCTGATGCGTGACGGCCCGTCGAGCTGTTGTTGTGGGAAGCGGGGCGGTTCGTATCCGCAAAGCCTTCAACGGGATCTAGAAAACCGCAGCAGCGGCCTGCTCGCTGTCGTTGCGTTTAGCGACTTTGTGTTCGTCTTCGGTTTGGCCGATCTTCCAGTAGCTCGACAGATAGAGATGAGAGTTCGGTAGGTCAGCTCGCTGTTTCAATAGCCGCCTCAGGTTCCGCATGCTGTTGAATTCGCAAGCGGCCCAAACCGCGGGGGTGCCTTCCAGCCATGGCAACGCTTCGACTTTCGACGGCAGGAACTCTCCGTTGGGATCGGGCTGCGGGTTGATCTCCCATCGCAGTTCCATTTTTTCGGGATGGTCTAGCGATTGGATGTCGGATTCGCTGGGCACCTCGATCACAGCGTATCCGACCGCGTCGGCAGGCAGCTTGCTCAAGTTGACGCTGATTGCGGGAAGAGCCGATAGGTCACCTACTAGCAGAAACCAATCGGCCTGATGCTGGATCAACTTCTTCGGCCCTGGTCCACCAACCAGAATACGGTCGCCTGGTTGCGCGTTGGCCGCCCATGTTAAGGCGGGCCCCTTTGCGTCGTGGATGGCAAAGTCGACATCGATCTCCGTCGGACGTTGATTTCGGATCGTGTAGGTTCTCAGAATGGGACGTTTGCCCTCGGCTTGAGGAAAGATCAGTTTGATATAGGCGCTCTCCTGATCTTTCGGAAAGGATGCAAGCAAGTCGCCGCCAAGCGTGACCCGCAACATGTGTTCGGTGAGCGAAGTCGTGCGGATCACCTCGAGTTCGATTGGAGTAGGTTTAGCCATCGCGTTGAGTTCCTCTTTTGGAAGTGCCGCCGTCATCGGAATTCTCCATCATCGCGGCGGCGATGCGGATGAAGGTTTTGATTTCTTTGCTACTTAGACCGTGGGTCATTTGCGCCGCCGCCTGTTTCTCCACCACTTCGAGTTTCGCAAGGATCTGTTTCCCAGCGGATGTTAGAACCAGGAAGTGGCTGCGGCGATCTTGCGGATTCGCCATCTTGTCGATGAGTGCGGCGTCGGTCAGTTCGTTGAGGAGGCGAGCGAGTTGCCCTTTGTCCTGGTTCATTCGCTGGGCAATCGAACTCGCCGTACACTCGGGAATCCGGCCGATACATTTCAGGACGCGGAGCTGGGCGATGGGAAGCGAAATTTGATGCGATTCGATGCCCGCGCGGAGCTTCCGTTTGTAGGCGTGCATTAAGCGGTGCAGGGTATCGCTGAGCGAGGATTCAGTCATGTTGGACTCCACAGATAGTTGACACTGTCAACATTGTTGCATGTCGGTTGACTTTGTCAACTATCTGGTTCTTGCCTGCGTGGCGGCGATCGCGGCAAAAATGGTGCGCCGTTGCAGTGACTACCGGACTGGGCGTCTTTTCGATCGCACGACAATGGAGGTGCTACAATCGGCTTTCCACCGGAACATTCGCCTTCTTTGAGTGTTGATAGGAATATGAAATACAACTTCGCCCTACTGCTTTGTTCTTCATTGATCGCGTCGGCTGGTTTCTGTCAGGAGTCAGAAAGGCCAGCGGGGGCGTCTTCCGATCGCCGGGCGGCTTTTCTGAAACGATTCCCCGAAAGCGATACCAATAAGGATGGCGTCCTGTCGGCTCGCGAATTGGCCGCCCATCTTCAGAAGCAGCGCTCGGGACCGGAGGGAAAAGAGCGACTGAAGCAACTGTTGAAGCGATTCCCCAAGGCCGATGCGAACAAAGATGGCGAATTGAGCTGGGAGGAGGTACGCGACTACCAAGCAGCCAACGCGAAGAACCGGACGCCGCAGACGCGTCGCAATCGCGCCCCCAAGGTCGTCGCCCCGGTTCCCGATGTCGCTTATGGCGATCATCCGTTGCAGCGGTTTGATCTTTGGCCGGTCCCCGATGCCAAACAGCCGACGCCGCTGGTGATCTTCATCCATGGCGGTGGTTTTCGCGGCGGCGACAAATCGCTGATTCGCCGCGACACGATCGACAAGTTTCTCGATGCCGGTGTCGCCGTTGCCGCGATGAATTACCGGCTGTCCAATTCGGGCCCCTATCCGATCATGATGCACGACGCCGCTCGCGGCCTGCAAACAATCCGGCATCGGGCCGACCAATGGAACATCGATCCGCAGCGTGTTGTCTGTTACGGCGGTTCGGCTGGCGCGGGAATCAGTCTCTGGCTTGCATTACACGACGACCTAGCCGCCCCCAACAGCGACGATCCCGTCGCGCGGCAATCGACGCGTATTCTGGCTGCCGGAGCGCTGAACGGCCAACCAGCATACGACATCCACCTGTTTCGCGAGTGGTTCGGGCTCCCCGATCTTCAGCCGGGTCCTGCCCTACCCGCCTTCGTGGGAATCGAAGACGAATCGGAATTCGACAAACCCGAGATCTGCGCGTTGATGAAAGACGCGTCGCCGATTTCGCACCTCTCCGAAGATGACACCGCCGCGGTTTACATGTTCTACAGCCGTCCCAACGTTCCGGTCACTCTCGAGACCGAATCGTCGGTCTGGGTGCATCACGTGCGATTGGGATTGGAGCTTCAGAAAGCGATGGAGCCGCTTGGGCTGCAATGCATCGTCACCGCCCCCGACATCAAGGCCGACAATCCCTACGACTCCTTAGAAGCCTTCCTGGTCGCCAAGGCATTAGGTGCAAGCGGACTGTAGGCGAAAAAGGTGAAGTCGTTGCTGAAGTTATGGTGGACCGCATGGCATATCATTGTCTCCCAGCTGTCAGGTGACGCCTGCACTTGCACTTACTACTGGTTGAGACCAGAGTAATTTGCTGTTTCATTTTGAGTTAACAGTCGGAACACGGTAGTGTCCGGTTCCCTTGCACAACCGTGCCCGAGCTCGCCAGCTAATTCGCCTGGGATCAAACATTTGAGCTCCCCGTCGCTGAGTCGTTTCGCGTTTGTGAATTCCGCTTTGCACAATAGAATGGAATTCAAGGGGCTCGAATCCGTTTGATCGAATCATAAAAGCCAACCGTCTACGTCATCGCCGGACCGAATGGTGCGGGCAAGACAACGTTCGCGCAGGAATACCTGCTTAAACACGCGAACTGCGACGAGTTCGTGAACGCAGACTTGATCGCTGCGGGCTTGTCCCCTTATAAACCTGAATCGCAATCCGTCGCCGCCGGGCGATTGATGCTCGACCGAATCGATGAACTGACATCCGCCAAGCAAATCTTCGCCTTTGAGACGACGCTTGCAGGGCGGGGGCACGTCAAGCGATTGAGGAGGATGCGGAACAAGCAGGGCTACAGAATCGTCGTGTTCTTCATCTGGTTGCCATCCGTGGAGCAAGCAGTTGCACGCGTCGCTGCCCGCGTTCGCGAGGGAGGACACGCAATTCCTGAACCGACCATCCGTCGACGATATCGGCTTGGAATCCAGAATTTCGGCCAACGGTATGCTCCTTTCGTAGATCACTGGCTGGTTTATGATGGATCGAGTCGGCCAGCGGTCATCGTGGTGGAACAAAACGATGCTACCAACACGGTATTTGATGATGACCGCTACGAATTTATTCTCCAGCGAACCCCGGAGTTGCTGCCATGATTCGTGACAACAAGAGCGAGTTTATTAAGAAGGCTGACGCCGCGATGGAGGAAGCCGCTGAGGTCGTCTTGCAGCGTGCTCGCCAGCACAACACGCCCATCGTCGTTTGGCGTGATGGCAAGGTTGTCGAGCTGGATCCGTTTTCTCCAGAGTTCGATCGACAAAAGAGTAACTCGCCCACAGCCAACGAGGACTAGGCGATAAAGCAATCTACTTGCGAACCGAGCTAGCGATCGCTTTATTTGCGGAAGATCTGTCGAAACTTAAACACGGCTGATCAACGCAGCGGATCAGTGCCGGTGTGACGCGCTGTGGTGGAACTATCCTAAATTAGATCGACGGGTTCCTTTGCAGGATCGCGGGGGCGATTGCTGGCGAGCGGGAGATGGACGGTGACCGTGGTTCCTTGATCCAGTTGTGATGCGATCTGCATCGTGCCGCCGTGGTTGGCGATGATTCCTAGAGCGATGGATAAGCCGAGTCCGCTGCCGCCGTGTACCCGCGACCGCGCTTTGTCGGCTCGATAGAAGCGTTCTGCGACGTGAGCGAGGTCGGATTCGCTGATCCCAATTCCGTTGTCCTGCAGGATCAATTCGACCGACGAATCTACGATGGCAACGGAAAGCACCGCTTCCCCATGGGGACGGTTATAGGCGACGCTGTTCTTCAGTAGATTGAAGATGACGCGTTCGATTTGCTTTGGATCGCCCGAAACGATGGCGGGCTCAAGTTCGCTGCGAAGACTCACCTCCGCTTGATATGCCACGGGACGCATCAGGTCGATGCACCGCGCGGCGACAAGATCGACTCGTACCGACGTGCGTTCGGTCGGCTGGCTTGAAAAGTCGAGGCGAGCCAAGGTGAGCAGCGATTCGACGAGATCGGACAGCCGTTCGCTTGCGGAGCTGCAGGTTGTCAGCGTCTTGACGTATTCTTCGGAGGTCCGCTCCCGTTTCAGTGCGAGTTCGATTTGAGACTGGATCACCGCCAAGGGCGTCCGCAATTCGTGCGACGCATCGGCGGCGAACTGCCGTTGTTGATCAAACGAACGTTCCACGCGATCGAAGGCTTCATTGAGGATCGTCGCCAGTTGACCTAGCTCCGACTCGGTCTCCACGACGTTGATCCTCGGCGACATGTCGGCTGCGGAAAAACGAGAGGCGGCATCCGACATCGCCGCGATCGGACGAAGGACCGACCGCGCCAGCCACCATCCTCCGCACAGCCCCGCCGCGAGGATCAGCATTGCAAAGGCAGCGATCCGCATAGCGAGTCGATTTAGCTCGGCAATCTCTCTGCCGATGTCTCGTCCGACTAGGATCAGCGATCCCGCCGGACCAACGATTCGGACCTCGCGAAGGATCGCGTTTGGGCCGTCTCGCTCTGGCGCTTCGGGCTGCGATTGACTCGGTTTCAGCGAAAAGCCGTCCGGCAACCGCTCCGATTTCAGTTGCCGACCATCTTCCAGCCAGATACCGAAGTAGGGGGCAGGGTGGTTGCCGCGTCGGTCCGTAAGCTCCCGAGGAAGGGAGAGCCGCAGATGGTCGTCGGCCGCAAGAAGCTCGTTGAGCGGGCGCTCTGTTTTGTCGAAGCCCCGCAGATCGAAACCGCGGAGGCTGCCGTCGAGAACGCGCGCTGCGGAGGTGAGTTCGGCATCGATTTCATTCAGCCGCGCTCGCCTTGCTTGGAGAAACCACGCCGTGCAAAGTCCCACGACGACGCTGACCAGGATCGCGGCATGCCACATCTGCAGACGCCAGGCGATCGATTGGGTCAACGAACGCCTGGGGTGTTCGCGGGCTGGCAGTTCGCGAGCGTCGACGGAGAGATCGCGGGCGAGTTTACGTTTCGATGATATAGCCATGTCCTCGACGTGTGGTCACGAAGTTCTTGCCAAGCTTCTTGCGAATGTTGTAGATGTGCACGTCGACAAGGTTCGAGAGCGAGTCTTCGTTCTCATCGAAGACATGATCGTAAACGGTGCTGCGCGACACGAGTTCACCTCGATTGAGGGCCAGTAGTTCAACGAGTGTGTATTCCCGAGCCGTTAGGTCGACGGGGCGGCCCTCTTTTTCAACCGTTCGATTGGCCGTGTTGATGACAACCGAACCGATGACGATTTCGGCCTTCGCTTGTCCGTGACTTCGCCGAATCAGAGCTCGAACGCGGGCCGATAGTTCGGAGAGCGAAAAGGGTTTACACAAATAGTCGTCGGCGCCGCGGTCGAGCCCCCGCACTCGGTCCTCCACCGTGTCGCGGGCGGTAAGGATGAGCACCGGCGTGGCGTGCGTCTTCCGCAGTTGGGCGAGCAGTTCCCAGCCGTCGATCTCCGGCAGCATCAAGTCGAGCACGATCGCATCGTAGCTCCACTGCCTCGCCTTCTGCAGACCGGTCCGTCCGTCGGCGGCTTCGTCGACGGCGTAGTGTTCTTCTCGCAGCGACGTTGCAACGGCGTCTCGCAGACCTGGCTCATCTTCGACGACTAGGACTCGCATCAATCATCCTCGGCGTGGAGGCCGACGGTCGTTGGGGCGCGGTGGCGGCGGACCTCCGCCGCGGCGATCGTCTTGGCGGGGACGTCGCTTGTAAGTTTCCGTTCGCGTGTTGCCATCGGGTTCCTTATAGATGAACTTCCATGTCTCCGAATCGACGGGCGAATAGGTGACTGTTCCGGTTTGGCCCCGCAGCCGATACGTCAACACGGATTGTTCTTTTGTCGCCTTGAAATCGGTGATCGTCGCCCCCCGCAGCGGTTGCAAAGCGGGACGTAGCGGTGAGTCGCGCGGCTGTGGTTCGATCTGATCGCCGCGAACCGTCACGACACCTCGCATCCCGCCGTTGATATAAGGATACGTCGTCGTGGCATGATAGTGATATCGCCCCTGGGGATCAAATTGGCCATTGAACTCGTCCAGCTTGCCGACGGGAGAACCATCGGCCTCTGTCAATCCGTAGATCGGAAAGCCATCCAAGGCGAAGGCGATCGGATTGCCGGGGCCCACAATTTTCTGGAGATGAACGGGAGCGACGTGATAGTGGTAGTCGTCGCCTCTGCCGCAGTGGCCGCCGAATTCATCCAGCTCGCCCGCGAGAAAGGCATCGTCCCCGCGGTTGTTGAGTGCATTAAAGATCGGGACTCCGTTGACCGCCAACGCGATCGCACCTCGATAGAGATTGTCTTTCGCGGAGATCGGTTTATCAGCCAACTTCGGATGCAGCGGAATCTGCCAGGCGTTGTTGCCGGTGAAAGGTTGCGGCAGTGGCACTTGTTGTTGCCAAGATCGAATCCCAACCATCATGTTGTGGTCCGGCAAGCCATTGGATTCGACAAACAGGGTGTTTGCATCCCAGCGAACCTTCAGGTCGTCAAATTTCTTAAAGTGTTGGGCAATCGCTGGCTCGTCGTTTTGGGTGCTCACCAATGTCGTCCCGATCAGAATGTATTGAGGCGATGTATTGATTTGCTCGATCGCCCGTTGAACCTCGGGCTGGGGAGCCTGGGAATGATCGCGTTGATCGGAATGGTTGGCGGAAGCGTGCGAATGCTGGTCCGTTGAATGATGGTGACTGTGGCGCTGATGCCATTCGTGCGCCGACACGGAAAGTGGCACAAGCATCGCGACCGCGAAACCGAGCGAGAATCGAAACGTCGATATCATGTTGAGTTCTCTTTCTTATCGAGGGCGAGTTCAATGGTTCTTTCCGCGCGGCAAGCGTTGCCGAGTTGCCGATTCACGCGCGGCGGAACCTTGTGGTTGAGATCAAATCAGTTCGATTCAAGGATGGGAAACCGCTTCGGTTGGCTTCCGTCGGGAGGTGAATCGACTGTCAACCGAAAGAGAACTGTGTTATCGAGTTCTAGATTGTCGGCCCAAATGAACTTCGCCCCTTCGAAATCGTATTGGTAAAAGGGACGCTTGGGTCTTACTGTCTTTTCGTCGTAGGCTTTGGCCGCCTGCCACGAAGAGTCATCGAAATCGATAGCGAACCAGTTCTCGGGGAGCTCTTCGTGGACGACCCGCGGATTGCGGGTGTCTCGGTCGATCGGGCCGAAAGAGACCGACTTGGCCTTCCAATGCGGTCCGGTCACCGTGCCGTCGGCCAGTTTCAGAATGAACCCGCCATCGCCGATCTGCGTGTTGTTGTATTCCATCCCCGTCTTGGCGTCGGCGTTGTCTTTTGCGATCACCGCCAGGGTCATCGGGTACTTTGGGAAGACGTCGACTGAAATCACGTTGTGCGGCATGAACCGGATCGAATCGACAGCGACCAGTTCGCCATTGATGTACAGCGAGAACCAATTGTCGGCGTAGACGTTCAATCGCAGCGTGTCTTCGATCTCCGGTTTTTCGCCTCCGCCGGGCCGAGGTGGGCGGCGACCTTCGCCACGCTGTGCCAAACTGGCCCCTGTCGTCCAAAGGACTGTCGTGGCAATGGCGACCAGCAAAAGGGCTGTCGCTGGATTTCGATACGATTTGTTCATGGGATCACCCAACGCGATGAGGTTTGTTCTGGTCGAGCCTCCGTGGCATCGTTTCAGGTCATCTTAGAACGGCGTACCTGAAGTTGAGATGAAGCGTCGCTGCAAAAATGTTTTCACGACACGCTAGCAAAACAGAGCCGTTAGCCCATTGGTCCGCCAGTTGGCGTTGCGATCATTGTTCCAGCAAGAACTTCCACATCTGCGGCGACTGTGTCCGCCAACTGACCCAGTCGCTACCGGTGGCGGTGGCTTCGGTCGCGACGTCGTGCCCGCCGTCAGCGAGGATCTTTGCGACATTCACAGCCTGGAGGCCCATGTTCCAGTTCTCCGAAGGATTGCGGAATTCATACCGGCTCCTTTGCACAAGAACCCTGCATCGCTCGTTAGGTAATTGGGCGAGTTGCTGGAACATCGGGTGCATCATTTCAAACGCGAACAGGGAATGGCAGCCCACCGCCCCGATCTGATCGCTTACCGGAAGCGTGGCCATCAGCGCGAGCGACGCACCAAATCCGCCGCTCAGGCTCGCACGGTCCTTTCGGTCAGCGGAGGTGCGGTATTCGCGATCGATCATCGGAATCAGCTCTTTGGCAAAGAACTCGGCATAGCCCTTCGCTCCTTGCATCGGATAGAACCGCTTGTCGATGAAAACAACGACGGCCGGACGAACCGTTTTCGATTGGATCAAGCGATCGATGATCGCCACCTGGTTGCCACTTTGCATGGCGGATTTGCCATCGTGGACAAAGACGACGGGGTAGCGGTCCTTCGATTCCGAATAGTTGGGGGGCAGATAGATCGAAAGGTTGACCGTCTGGTTCAGTTCGTCGCTTTGCAATTGTGTCTCATCGATCGAGCCAGCGAGTTTGTCGCTCGGGGCATCGACGTCGGTTGATTCGTCATCGACGACGTTCCCTTTGTCGAACCAGGAAAGTTCAAGCGACGATTTGGCCTTCCGGAAGATCGGCTCCATCTCCCCCGCGACCAGACTGCTGGTGACGTTGCGATCCGAAACCGGATCGAGCACCGGTTGGTAGTCGGCATAAAAGACGTACGAAAGCCGCGTTGCGTCGGGGATGCGGACTCCAAAATAGAACAACTTGGTTCCATCGACGCGTTGCATCACCCGTTCTTGCCGCATTCCAAACAGTTCGCTTGCCACGGCAACGTCGGTGTAGTCGCCTTGCAGGATGAAGTGGACGAAATCGCCGTCGATCAGCGGCAGCGACTTGCCTTTCAAATAGCTGTCGATGACCGCTTGTTTGTTGTCCGCTACGTCGAGGGTTTTCAAGAACGTTGCGAAACCAGGCGACACCTGCGACGCATCGGCGGCGACCGATTCGGCCCGCGTTCCAGGTTGGATATCGATCCGAGCGATCGCGCCGAGGCTGCGCAGATAGATCGAACGGCCCGCGATCGAAGGTAAGGCCCACATCAGTCCATCGGTTCCATCGTCACCCTTTTCAAAGACTTGCACCTTCGTCACTTCGTCGTAGCCATCTTCGGAAACGTCGCCGATGTGCAGCGAGCCATCGATCGTGGCAACAACTAACCTTCCGGCGACGGTCGCCAGGAAACCGTTGCTGGGCGAACGGGTTCGCCATTGTTGGTCGCCTGTCTCGGGATCGACGGCGACGAGGAAACGGGAGGAATACGAACAGAGCAGCCCGCCCGACATGACCGGCACACAGTAGGAGTTGCGAATGTTGCGTCCCGACCAGCGCTCGGTGGCTCCGTCGGTCTGAAGGTTCAGGCTCGTGGAGCCATCTCGCATGTCATTAATAAAGAGTCCTGAACCGGGCAGCGGAACCGGAAGCACAGCCGAGGCTCCGCCGTGCGGTCGGGACCAAATGACTTTTCCTTCGGTTGGTTCGATGGCGAACAGCGTCGTGTTTCCTGCGACGAGTACTGCCGACTTCCCATCGACCTGAACCGGTACGGCGGACTGGAAGGCGACGCCATCTTTGCCCGCTTTCCATTTGACTTCGCCCGTTGCCGTGTCGAATCCCATCACCGCGGTTTCGTCGGATCCGACAGGAAGGATCAGCATGCCGGCGTGCACGATCGGCGACGCTCCAAATCCGTAGACGTTTGAGGCCGCGGAATATTCTTTCTTCAAATCATGTTGCCAAACCACATTTCCATCTTCCAATGCATACGCCGCCAAGATGCCGTGCGGTGAAAGGTGATAGGCGCGAACGCCATCTGCGGCAGGCGTCGCCACTGGGCCGTCGAACGATCCGTTCGCCCCGATCATGACCTTCCCGGTCGGCGTTTTCCAAAGCGTCTCCCCGGTTTCTGTAGACATCGCAAAGACGTATTCCTGGTCGGCTTCCACATCTGCCATCGCAGACACCAGCAGGCCACCCGATTTCACGACACCGGAATAGCCACTGCCGACCGGATGTTTCCAAACAACCTTCAATTGCAATGGACCGCTGGCTAGTTCCGCATCTTCGATTGCCGCCGAACCATCGTGCTGCGGCCCGCGAAGCGAAGGCCAGTCATCTGCGACGCATGCAACCGCAAGCAGCCCGCAGACAAATAGTCCAACCAGGCAGGGACGTGTTAGCTGACTTGTGTTGGTGATCATGAGTAGCGGCCAGTGGGTACGAAGAGAAGAACGTTCCTGCGAACAAGCCTATTGAAACCGGTTCGACACGATCGCGTGTTTTGTTGACATGTCTATTGTTCATGTGTCAGCCGGGCAGTGTCAATCCGACGGGCATGCGTCGACGAACCTAAAGAGGCCTCATTCCGATCCGCGGTTCCGTCTCCCCGTTCTACCGCACGCGGGAGTCCCGTTGCACCACACGCTCGTTCGGAAGTGCTCCAGAGGGGGGGCTTCTCCGCCGGGATGAAAGTTTTTTTCCATCATTTTTCCGTGCGGGTAACCGCCGGTGTCGGTACCCCCAAAGTTGCGGCAGTTGGAGCGGCGATTCACGCCATCGTTACGGCAAGGCAGTGACCGCATGGGCTTCCGCCTCGCTGGCGTGCCGGCCGACGAAACGTGCCGACTGGAGATCGGTTCCCAACAAGGGGGAGTGCTCAGCCCGAGAAGCACCTCAAAGTGTGGGTGGTTTCCGTTGCAAACAATGCCAAGCAAACGCTGGTCAACTTTTGAGTCGCGTCTATGAACCTTCCGAGGGGAAGTCCGGTGAGGCTTCACGACGAGGGAAACGGGCTGAGTTGTCAGACGACCGAGGTATCGCGGAGGATTATGAGATGAGAAAAGCAAAATGGATCGGTGTGACCGCACTCTTGGCGGCGTTGGTATTTGTTGGAAAAGGAAGCGCCGACTATGAAACGGCTGCTTATGGTGTTGTCGAGAAAGAGGGTGAATTCGAGATTCGCGATTACCCCGAGCTTGTCATGGCGAGCACGGCGATGGGAGCTTCCGGCGGCAACGGAAGTTTCATGCGGTTGTTTGGTTACATAAGCGGCTCTAATCAAGCGAAACAAAAAGTTGCGATGACGACGCCTGTATTTATGAAACCGTCTGCTGAACAAGACGCGGGTTCGATGAGTTTTGTCGTTCCGAAGCAAGTCGCCGACGAGGGAACTCCGGCACCTTCGCGGCAGGATGTGAACATAACAAAGCGACCTGCGGGACGGTTCGCGGTGATTCGATTTTCCGGACGCATGAACGACACAATGCGAGAAGAGGCCCAACAGAAACTTCGCGATTGGGTCGAGGCGAAGGGTTTGAAAGCTGGCGAGTCGATGGAATACGCCAGCTACGATCCTCCTTTCACTCCCGCTCCCTTGCGTCGCAACGAAGTCTTTTTACGATTGCAATCCGACGAAGTGCAGACCGAAAGGGTTCAAGTATCGTCACCGTAATCGCAGAAGAAAAGAGATGGGAAATTATCGAGAAGGCGGAAGCTCGATGGATCTCGTAGAACACGAGCCAGATTCGGAACGGCTCGCCTTTTTGATAGACCTCCAGAAAACCAGTTGAAGCTTCGAATGAACCCATCGATAGACAATGTAAAAGACACGCAGCTGCGCGATGAGATCAGTTACCTCGGTGCGATGCTGGGTGAGATCATCCAGGATTTCGAAGGGGAGGAAGCGTTTGAGCTGGTCGAGGAGCTGCGGCGGTTGGCGTGGGAACGTCGCGAGGGGAGCGAGTCGGCGGAGCAAGAGATGCTCAGCCGGATCTCTGAGCTGGACGAGCATCAATCGGCGGTCGTGATCCGGGCGTTCAGTTTGTTCCTGGACTTGATGAACGTCGTCGAGGATCGCGCTCGGGTCCGCGTGCTGAACGAGCGTTCGGCAAAACTGTGGCCCAAACCGGTTCCCGAATCGATCGGCAGCGCTGTCGAAACGCTGCGATCGGGAGGACGCGACGCAACCGCGATGCAATCGATCGTGGACCAATTGCATGTCGAACTGGTCTTCACCGCGCATCCGACCGAAGCGAAGCGGCGATCGCAGCGGACGCATCTATCGCTGCTGCGGACTCTGATGGCGTCGATCGATCGCGAGGCGGACCCACAGCAGAAATCGCGGTTGGAAGAACAGATGCTTCGCCAAGTCGCATTGGCGTGGCAAACCGATCTGACGCGATCGCGGCGACCGACCGTACTGGAAGAGGTCGCTCGGGGGCTCTCCTTTAAACCCGTGCTATGGCGTGAGATCCCGCGGATCACCGAAGAGCTGAACCAATCGCTGTCGGATCAGTTCGGTCCGCAGGTCGCCGCGACGAAGCCATTGATCACTTTCGGTACTTGGATCGGTGGTGACCGCGATGGGCATCCTGGCGTCACGTCACCGGTCACCGAATCGACCTTTGAATGGTTGCGACGCGAGGCGCTCGCCTTTCATTCGCGAACCTGCGAACAATTTTCGTACTCCTTGAGCGTTTCCGAAACGCAGCTCCCCTTGCCGCCAACGCTTCGCGCGGCGATCGACGAAGCGACGCAGCAGTATCCCGAGCTGGAAGAGCACTTGGCTTTCCTGCCCTCGACCGAACTCTGTCGACTGTGGCTCAACACGATTGGCTGGCGGTTGAAGCAGACCGAAAAGATGTCGCTGTCTAGCGGCACCGTAGTCCGCGGCGCGTATGCCAATGCAGAGGGGTTGCTCGCAGACGTCTCGCTGCTCGCCGACGCGATTGGACAGACGGTGGCGGCGAAGTATCTCAGCGAAGACCTGCGAACTTGGGTGACGCAGATCCGCACCTTCGGATTTTATCTGGCTCGGTTGGATGTTCGTCAGAATTCAAAAGTCCATCGCGAAACGCTCGACGAATTGTTGATCGCTACCGGTCTGTGTGAAGCTCCACAAGATTTGACCGAAGCCGAACGCATGGCGCTGTTGGAGAAGACGCTCTCGCCCCAGTTGCAGTTGCCGACTGAAGAAGTCTCAGAGACCGGTCAAGAAGTGTTGGCTACGTTCGATGTCTTGCATCGCGTCTCGACTCGTTATGGTCAGACGGGGATCGGGGCCTTGATCGTCAGCATGACCTCGACGGCCAGCGACATCCTGACGTTGTTGTGGTTGTGGCGGCACACGTCGAAGCCGTCGGTAGGTTACAAGGTCCCGCCGCTGGTACCGTTGTTCGAGACGATCAGCGACCTGCAGGCCGCTCCCGAAATCATGGAGTGTCTGCTGCGATGCGAGTCGTATCGTGAGGCGTTGTCGGCGCATCAAGATCGTCAGTGGATCATGCTCGGTTATTCGGACAGCACCAAAGACGGCGGTTATTTGGCGGCCAGCTGGGATCTCTACAAGGCTCAACAAACGCTGGCCTCGGTCGCCAAAGAACACGATGTGCGGCTGACCTTCTTCCACGGTCGCGGCGGCTCGCTCGGTCGCGGCGGCGGACCCGCGGCGCGCAGCATTCTGTCGCTGCCACATGGGACGTTTGATGGCACGTTGCGATTGACCGAACAAGGGGAAGTGCTGGCCGACCGGTACGACGACCAAGCGATTGCTCATCGGCATCTGGAGCAAGTCGTCTGGTCGTCGCTGTTGGCGGCGGATCACGCACAACGCTCGCCCGAACCGGCGTGGATCGATTGCCTGGATAGCGCCGCACGCGTCTCGTTGGCTCACTACCGCGAACTGTTAGAAGCGGACGATTTCGTCGCCTTCTTCCGCGACACGACGCCATTGACGGAGATCGAACAACTGCCGATCGGATCGCGTCCGTCGCGCCGGAAACCTGAAGGTGGATTGTCCGATCTGCGAGCGATCCCGTGGGTCTTCTCCTGGACGCAGGCCCGCTGTCTGTTGCCGGCGTGGTACGGCGTGGGAACTGCATTGGCGAAATTGAACGCCGATTCGCCCGACGTGGCTCGCGAGATGTATCAACAGTGGTGGTACTTCCGCGATCTTGTCGACAACGCCGAACTGGCGCTCGCTAAATCGGACATGAAGGTATTTCAGCATTACATGCGTTTGACCGCCGGCAGCGCCGGCGAGACTTGGATCGCCGACCGGATCCAGAAGGAATATGAGACCAGTCGCCAGCAGATCCTGGCCCTGAGTGGCGGGAGCGAATTGTTGGATGGGACGCCTTGGTTGAAGGAATCGATCCGCGTTCGCAACCGGTTCATCGATCCACTGAATCTGTTGCAAGTGGAGCTGTTGCGGCGTCGTCGTCAATCGGATCCCGACGCGGCCGCGGCCGACAAACAACAGGTCTTGCTGCGATTGACCGTCAACGGGATTGCCGCAGGGTTGCGGACCAGCGGCTGAGGGAACTCTCGAGACCTATCGCTTTTATCGCCTTGGACGCCGCCTACAATCGGCTGCAACAGGCGGAAGAAGCGACTCGGTTGTCGGACTACATCGCCGACGTCGAACGCCGCAAGTTCGAACTCGGCGAGAGCGACCTGCTGGCCGTCGTGTTACGCGAACAATACGCTATCGAAGCGGCGATCTACGAGATCGATGCCAAGCTGGAATATTACATCGCCCGAGCGGATTACGACGCGGCGATGGCGATCGATTGGCCACAATAGTCGGCCGTAAGTTTCAGCTCTCCAACTCGTCGTCGGCCGCATCCTCGATGCTTCCTTTCTAACGCGAGTTTCTGCGTTCTGCGGATCTGCAACGAACCTTCGCCGATCGAATCGGCACGTCGATTGCATGATGGTGGATGTGAACCAATCAACTCACACATCTCCCGCACGAACTCGATGAATACATTTTCCAAGCTCGCTCTCTCTGCCGCCATTGGCTATACGGGACTCAAAATCACCCGAGCTGTTGCTCGCCGCAAACGAAACTTCGCCTGGCAAAACAAACGCGTCGTCATCAGTGGAGGTTCGCGCGGGCTTGGTTTGGTGATTGCCCGACAGCTGGCCGACCAAGGTGCTCGAATCGCGATCACCGCTCGCGGTGAAGGGGATCTTGCTGCTGCGGCGGACGAGTTACGCGATCGCGGTGCCGAGGTGATCTCGCAAACCTGTGATGTTCGCCAACCGGAACAAGTGACTCGCTTCATCGATCAAGTGGTTCAGCGTTACGGTGGCGTCGATGTCCTGATCAACGTTGCGGGGATCATCACGGTGGGCCCACTGGAAGCGATGGAGTTCGATGACTTCGCCGACTCGATGAACACAAACTGTTGGGGTGCATTGCACACGTCGAAGGCGGTGCTGCCGCACATGCGGTCCGCCGGATGGGGACGAATCGTCAACATCGCTTCGCTCGGCGGCAAGCGAGCCGTGCCACATATGCTCCCCTACGCCGCTAGCAAGTTTGCGTTGGTCGGACTCTCCAACGGGATGCGGGCGGAACTGAAACAAGAGAACATCTTTGTCACGACAGCCTGTCCCGGGTTGATGCGAACTGGGAGCCCACGGAACGCGAACTTCAAGGGCCAGCATCGCGACGAATACGCTTGGTTCAGTATCGGCGATTCTCTACCGGTGATGTCGATGGACGCTGCGACGGCGGCGACGCAGATCTTGGACGCATGCCAGCAAGGACGCGGCGAAGTCTTCATCCACAGTCCGTGGAACATGACGATCGCCCTGCAGAACCTGTGCCCCGAACTGACACAAGAGATCCTCGGCATGGCCGCGACGGTCCTTCCGAAAATGGGTGGCATCGGTCGCGATTCCGCCAAGGGGCACGAGAGCCAATCGGCATGGTCACCGTCGGTACTCACCACGCTGACGCAGCGTGCGGCCGCGATGAACAACCAGTTGTAAGTTGTTTTTTCCCTCACCACAAAGGAGTTTCCTAATGTTGCCCGCCACAAATCAACGCGTCGAAAGTCATACGTGTGAAGCGATCAATCGAGAGATCGCGGAACAGACGCAATCGCGGATCGCCCACTACTCCACCAGATCTTCACGCGAGATCTCCGAGCGGCTTCGCGAACTCGACCACGAATGGGATATCGAACGGGCGTTGGAATGCAACGCTTCGGCCCTCGCCTTCTCAGGCGTCATGCTCTCGGCGACAGTCGACAAGCGATGGTTGATCCTGCCCGGATTGGTGACCGGGTTCCTGTTCCAGCACGCGTTGCAAGGTTGGTGCCCGCCGCTGCCTATCCTGCGACGAATGGGCTTCCGCACTTCGGCTGAAATCAACGAGGAGCGTTACGCACTCAAAGCCCTCCGCGGCGATTTTGAACGCGTCAATTCGAGCGATAGCGGCCAACGCGATCCACGCGCTGCCATGGCCGCCGCGGCTCAGTGAATTGGTGTGCGGGAGAGACGTTGGCCGACAGTGCTGCGATGCGACACGGCATCGCGGCTGTGCGAGAAGTACTGCGACTAACCGGCTAGGGCTTCGTCGCGCGATCCATTCGCTGTTTCCAGTCTTCAAGGTACGCGCGGCGCCAGTTGCTGACAGTTTTGGCTCCGGCGCGGTTGCCCGTGGACAGGCCAGGATCGGGATTGTCGGTCCAGTACTGTTTGCCGTGATCGGTCGCTACGTACGCGCCGCCCCAGTGCGGCGCTGTCGGATCGTTGGCGTCGCCGCGAAGCAAATAGAGCAGCGAAGGCGTGTCTCCCATCTTGATGTCCCGTTTCTTCTGGAAGAAGAGATCGCCGAGCGCGCCGTGCCCCTTCACGTTCCGCTCGACGAATTGAAGGTTGCCCCACTCTCCGTCTTGTACGCCGCCCATGTACATGCCTCGGAAAGTCGTGTCGCTCTCGATCCACCACAGGTCCTTGTGATGCTCGAATAAGTAGTCGCGAGCCGCCGGGTCCTGCACCGTATTCCAAGATCCGATCGAATAGAGGCGTATGTGTTCTTTGATCGAAGGATCGTCGTGGATCGCCTGAGCCACGTCGGTGATGCTCCCCCAAACCAGAATCCATAGCGGCCGTTTGTCGGCGGCATGCGCACGTTCGATGATCCATCGCGAGCCATCGGTCGGTTGGGACCAGCCTTTCCGCGGTGCCTTGTCGTGAGCCCCCTGCTTCGCGATCTTCCGCATCGCATCGGGAGCGGGATAGTCGCTCGAATGAGCTTTGAGGTGCGCGTAATCACGGGCATAAGCATCGATCACTTCGATGATGTCTTTGGTGCGCCCCGCACCGGGCGGAGAGGCGATGATACCTTCCAGATCCAAAACGTCGGCGTAGAGGAGCAGATGGACCAGCGATTGAAAGTCGTCGGGATCGGAACCGCCAATGTCGGTCGAGACGATCAGACGCGGACGTTCCCCCTGCAGAGCGCCTCCCGGCGGGGAAGCCGCCATCGCCGTGCTGCTACCGATGACGAAAACGAACAGAAAGGCGAGCGAGATGGACTGGCTGTGTTGGGGCGTCTTCAATGGAAGCTCCTAAGTATCGCAGGAATGCTGTGACCGATCATTTGTATTGTGCTTCTTTGGCGGCGGGACCGTTCGTCGCCAACCGCTTTGTTACCGTTACGAATGCGGTGGAGTGAACGATCTTGTCGCCACGCTATCCGACTTAACAGGGTGAATGGAGATCCAATCCAATCGGTGAGGCTGGATCCAGAGCGAAGGGAGCGATGGTTGCACTGAAACCGCGGTTTGCTTGTTCGTTGTCTTCCGAAACATTCCGTGGCGGTCACCAAATGTGTCGGAAAGCCGCGAGCGATCCGATCGGCTTGGTGATCACTTCTTCGCTGGAACGCGGCGGCGGACAGTCCAGTTAGGGTGCTCGACATGCGCCTCGGTCATCATCGCCTCAAGTTGTTTGACGACTTCTGGATTCGCATCGGCCACGTCGTTTGTCTCTCCGATGTCGTTGCTCAAATCGTACAACTGAGTCTTTCCGGTCATCCATGGCTTGCGGATCGCTTTCCAGTTTTTGGCACGGACCGCTTGCTTGCCGCCGCGCTCGTAAAACTCCCAATACAAGTATTCGTGTTGCTGTTGCAGTTCCGGGTGGCCGGTGAGAGTAGGAACGAAGCTGATCGAATCGGTTCCCTCGGGCGTCTGCGCACCACTTAGCTCAGCCGCGGTTGCCATGACGTCGCCAAAATAGCCGACGTGATCCGAACTTGAACCTGGCGGTGTCGTGCCGGGCCAACGAACGATCAGCGGAACGCGAATCCCGCCTTCGGTCAGGTCGCGTTTCATTCCACGCAGCGGACCGTTGGGATCGAACCGCTCGGGATCCTGGCCTCCTTCGGCGTGCGGCCCGTTGTCGCTGGAGAAGAGGACGATGGTCTCGTCGTCGATATCCAGTTGCTTCAATAGATCGAGCAACCGCCCGACGTCGGCGTCCATTCGCGTGATCATCGCAGCCTGGCCTTTGTCGGGATTAGGCCAATCTTTGTCGGCGTAGATGCCGTAATCGGGAACCTCTTGGCCGTCGCCGATCCCTCGCGCCGCTTCGTTGTTGGCGTGTGGAATCGTCAGCGACAAATAGAGGAAAAATGGCTTGTGGTTTTCACCGGTCGAGGCGTTCGATTTGATGAAACCCAACGCCTCATCGGCGATCAGGTCGTGACTGTACGCAACTTTTTTGGTCGCCCAACCGCCCATGAAGCCTCCGTGAAGACGGCCCGTCGATTGGACGACGTTTCCCAAATCAACGCGTTCTTCGTTCCGCCAGAGGAATTCGGGATAGTAGTTGTGCGCGTGAACCTGATTGAGGTAGCCGTAGAAATAGTCGAATCCTTGTCGCCGCGGCAGCCCCGACCGTCCACCGGGGGCGTCGTCGCCGAGTCCCCATTTGCCGCACAAACCGGTCGCGTAGCCGGCTGACTTCAGAACTTCGGCCACGGTGATGTCTTCATCTCGCAGCGACTGGATTGCCATGTCCGGGCCACCTGCATTGCCGCGGACGTGCGTGTGCCCCATGTGCTGGCCCGTCATCAACACGCTTCGCGACGGAGCACAGACGGTGTTGCCGGCGTAGAAATTGGTGAATCGCATCCCCTCAGCCGCCATTTGGTCGAGCCGTGGCGTTTGGATCACCTGCTGTCCATAACAGCCCAGATCGCCGTAACCGAGGTCATCGACGAGGATAAAGACGATGTTGGGCTTGGCGGCTTGCGCGATCGACGATGCCAAAAGAGCCAACGCGATGGCGACGATGCGGTAGGAGGTTCTCATTGCTTGGTCTCGTAGTAGGTATTCATTTCGCTCCACCATTGCAGCAACTGCGTCTGCATTTCCGCAGTCCGCTGCTGATGGTTCGCCGCGACGTTTTCCGTCTCGCCGATATCGTTGGCGAGGTCGAACAATTTTAGTTCGCTGCCGTCGGGATTACACAGCAGTTTCCAGTCGTCCTGCCGCATCGCCAACTGGGGGCTGATGTTTTCCGGGGTGCCCGGTTTGATGCTGCCGTGGACTCCGTATTCCCAGAAGATCGGGCGATTGCGCACGGTCGGTTTGCCCAGCAGCGCCGCCGACATGTCCAGTCCGTCCGCACGGTCCATGTCGACTCCCGCGCCGCATAGCTTGGCAATCGTCGGCAACACATCGATCGCTGCCATCACGGTCTGATCGTTGGTCGCACCAGCAGGAATCTTTCCCGGCCAGCGGGCGATGAAAGGCATCCGGATCCCGCCTTCGTAGAGACTCCATTTGCGTCCCCGCAGCGGCCCGGTAAAGCCAGGCGGTTGATGGCCGTCTTTGTAGTATCGCGGCCAGTCGGTCGGCCCGTTGTCGCTGGTGAACAGAACCAACGTATCGTCGGCCAGTTCCAACGCGTCGATCGTTTTCAGCAACCTGCCGATCTGCCGATCGGTTTCATCGAGGACGGCAAAGAAGTCGACATCGGGCGGGTTGTCCGAAGCACCTTCCCACTTCTTGCGTTGTTCGTCCGAAGGTAAATGCCTGTCGTGGACGTCGTTCGGGAAGACGCGAAGATAGAACCGTTGGTCGCGATTTTTCGTCATGAAGTCGATTGCATGATCGACGTAGGTTTCGGTTGTTTTGTGTTTGGGGAGGTCGAGGATCTTGCCCCGTCCATGTTTCCAACTCTGCTCTTGGTTGCCCGTCTTCTGCCACAAAATCCGGTCGCCGAGGCCTTCGAAAGAGACCAACGATTCGTCAAAGCCGTACGCCTGCGGCAGCGGAGCGTCGCCGACGTCTCTTCCTCCGCCCATGTGCCATTTGCCAAAGTGAGCTGTCGCGTAGCCGGCCGACTTCAAAAGCTTGGCCAGTGTTGGCGCGGTGGGATCGAGCCAGTCGGGCATCTTCCGCTGTCGATTCGATTCTC
The DNA here is from genome assembly GCF_007751715.1 of Rosistilla oblonga. Taxonomy (NCBI): domain Bacteria; kingdom Pseudomonadati; phylum Planctomycetota; class Planctomycetia; order Pirellulales; family Pirellulaceae; genus Rosistilla; species Rosistilla oblonga. The sequence goes on from NZ_CP036292.1 coordinate 3,183,029, forward strand.
GCGTGGCAAAATACGAATGGATGCGATACCGCTGTTGGTATTGTCCGGTTGTTAAAGCGACTCGCGACGCCGAACAGATCGGCGAATTGACGTAGAAGTTCGTCAACCGAATCCCTTCGGCGGCCAACCGATCGATGTTGGGCGTCTTCATCGCGGGATTGCCAAAACAACTCGGGTCGGCGTATCCCATGTCGTCGATGAAAACAACGACGACGTTTGGCGGACGATCATCAGCAAACGCCGCCGGGCTGCAACATACAGTAAGCAGGCAAGCGATCGCATAAGCGATCCGTTGCAATCGATTCATTCTTCGAGTTCCGTGGGGGAAGTTGTTTGAAGTGGCAGCGCGGCAAGGGCCAACCGCGCTGGCGTCCTGCCGGAACGACTGGATCGCGGGCGATCGATCATGGGCCCAGCTGGATCGTCGTCAGCGGATGCGGTTGCACCAAGGTTGTGTTCCCACGTGATGAATCCGCATCCGGTTTCCATTCCAGCGACCAGCATAACATGAACGATTTGGCGGTGAGTGATTTGTGCCAATCTATCGACGAACGATCTGTCGATCAAACGGCTGCGGTTTGCGAAACCGATGGCGTTCGCGGAGCGGTCGATTTGCCGAACGCAAAACCGGTGCGAACTTGTTGAACGCGAGCCGGCGAGTCACGTTCGGGATTCGCGTAGGGTATCATGCACCGCAGGCACAAATTGGCATCGCAGACAGGAGAGACACTCGCATGAACCCACGGCTCTTTATCTGGTCACTGACGTCTGCGTTGGCAGGTTTCTTGTTTGGGTTCGATACGATTGTGATCTCGGGAGCCGAGCAGGATATCCAAACGCAGTGGCGTCTGGACGGGATGACACATGGGCTGTGCATGAGTGCGGCGCTCTGGGGGACTGTTTTGGGAGCGGTCTTTGGCGGGCTGCCGACCGAACGCTTTGGACGCCGTAAAACGTTGCTCTGGATCGGCTGCCTCTATTTCGTGTCGGCGGGCGGTTCGGCACTCGCCGGCGAACAATACACGTTCATGCTCGCCCGTTTCATCGGCGGCGTTGGTGTCGGCATTGCAACGGTCGCATCGCCACTGTACATCGCGGAGATCTCGCCACCGGGGCTGCGTGGGCGGCTTGCCGGTATGTTTCAGTTCAACATCGTCTTTGGGATTCTAGTCGCGTTTGTCTCCAACTATTTGATCGGCAACTATGTCGACGCGGCGGTCGCTTGGCGATGGATGCTGGGTGTGGAAGCGATCCCCGCGTTAATCTACACGGTGATGTGTTTTACGATTCCCGAGAGTCCCCGTTGGTTGATCACTCACGGCGGACAGCGCGATGCGGGAAGAGAGATCTTCGCAACGGTGAATCCCGACTTATCGGAGCAACAGTTGACGGAGCTTGTCGATTCGGTGCAAGCGGGTGGCGGCGAAGCGTCGACGAAAACGCCGTTCTTTACGGGCCGACTGCAGAAGCCGATCACACTCGCATTCCTGATCGCCTTCTTCAACCAGCTGTCCGGAATCAATGCGATTCTCTACTTCGCGCCGCGGATCTTTGAATGGACCGGGCTGGGCGAAAGCGCCGCGTTGCTGCAGTCCGTGGGGATCGGGATCACGAACCTGATCTTCACCTATCTCGGGCTGTGGTTAATCGATCGGCTGGGACGGCGGACGCTGATGCTGATCGGGTCGTGCGGCTACATCGTCTCGCTTGGACTGTGCACGTGGGCGTTCTGGACCGAAACGTTTCAGATCGTTCCGGCTTGCATCTTCGCCTTTATCGCCGCGCACGCGATCGGTCAGGGAGCCGTGATTTGGGTCTTCATTAGCGAGATCTTCCCGAATCGCCATCGCGCCGCGGGCCAGGCTTTGGGAAGCAGCACGCATTGGTTGTTTGCGGCGCTACTGACGCTGGTCTTCCCGACGCTCGCTGCCCAACTTCCACCGGCGGCGATCTTTGGGTTCTTCGCCGGAATGATGGTCTTGCAGCTGTTCTGGGTGAAGTTCTTCATGCCGGAAACCAAAGGCGTTCCGTTGGAAGAGATGCAGTCGAGGTTGGGGATTCGAGAGGCCTGATTCGCACAGAGCTTCGCTTGCTTATCCGACGTGTCGCAGTGCTTCGATGGGGTTCATCTTGGCAGCTCGCAATGCTGGATAGAGCCCAAACGTCACGCCGACGGCGACGGAGATCCCAAACGCGATCGGGATCGACCAGGGGATGATCACCGGTTGCATCGTGAGCACAACTTCGGGCAGCGAATCCATCATCTCAGGCATCGCTTTTTGAAGAGTCCAACGGAACAGGTCGAGGACTTTTTCGCAGGTCAGGCCGCCCAGGATCCCGGTGATCCCGCCACCGACGGACAACAGCACCGTCTCGATCAGGAACTGCCGGGTGATGTCGCGTCGCCGCGCACCGAGGGCTCGGCGGATTCCGATCTCTCGAGTTCGTTCGGTGACCGTGGCGAGCATGATATTCATGATGCCGATGCCGCCGACGACCAGCGAGATCCCAGCCAATAGGCCCATCATCGCCATGAACATCAGCCGCGTGTTCTGGGCTTGTTCGAGCAGCTTCAGCGGGACGCCGACGGTGAAATCGGCAAACAGATGCGTGCGGCCGAGCGCTTGTTCGATCGCGTGCCCGGTGGCGACGGCGTCGCGTTGATCCTTCAATCGCAGCGTGATTTGCGACAGCGCGCGGCTGCCGTTGTTGCCGCGCGATGTGACTTCGCCAAAGCGGATCCAATACGTTTCCAGTGGGATGTAAACGTTGTCCGAAAATTTCTGCTTGTTGCTTGTCTCTTCGACGCTGTCGAGGTCCTCGCGCGACGCGGCGACGCCAACGACGCGGAAGTAGTCGTCGATTACGTGGATCGACTTTCCGATCGGATCTTCGTGTTTGAACAGCGTGTCGGCGACTTCTTTTGCTAAGACGCAAACGTTGGCTCCGGTCTCGATATCGCGGTCGATCAGGAATCGCCCCGAGACCAGTTCCAACCGGTAGAGGTCTTTGTAATCGGGGGTGCAGGCGTTGATCTCGCCCATCATCATCCGGTCGAGATAGCGGAATTCACGTCCCGATCGGCGGTAGAAGGGAATCGCAAGATCGACCGACGGGATCGAAGTCTCCAGATGATGCCAGTCCTGTTCGGTGAGTCCATAATAGTAGACCCGCTTGCCCTGCAATTCGTCGGCGGGCGGGCGAGCGGTTGTCAGGATGATGTTGTTCGCGCCAAGTTCTTCGATTTGTTGGTTCGCTTTCGCCGCGATCCCTTCGCTGATCGCCAGCAACCAGATCACGCTGGCGACGCCGATGAAGATTCCCAGCACCGTCAGCATCGAACGCAGCGGATGCATCAACAGCGTTTTGAGTCCCACGCGGACGTCTCGCATCCGCATCCGCAGTTGCGACGGGCGCGTGCGATGCAGCGGCGCGTCGACGACGTCGGTCGCTTCAGCGGGCGGTGCGGGATCGCGGAGTCGTTGGTCGAGTTCGACGACGCCATCGCGCAGCCGAACGATCCGGCGGGCGCGTTGAGCGACCTCTTCCTCGTGGGTGACCATCACGATCGTGGCCCCCTGTTGATTCAACTCCTCGAACAACTCGAGGATCTCCTCGGTCGTCGCGGTGTCCAGGTTGCCTGTCGCTTCGTCGGCGAGGATGAATTCGGGGTGATTGATCAAGCTGCGGGCGATGCCAGCTCGCTGCTGTTGTCCGCCGGAGAGTTCGGTCGGGCGGTGCTCGCAGCGTTGGCCCAGTCCCACCAGGTCGGCAAGCGCTTGGCTGCGCTCACGATCCGATGCGCTGATCCCGCCGCTGTAGGCCAGCGGGACCTCGATGTTCTCCAACACATCCAACTGAGGCAGCAGGTTGTAGGCTTGAAAGACAAACCCGATCCGTTTGGCTCGGATCGCCGACAATTCGTCGTCGCTCAGTTTCGCGACGTCACAATCGCCGATCAGGTATTGGCCTGAGGTGGGTGTGTCGAGGCCGCCGAGAAGATTTAGAAGCGTGCTTTTGCCCGATCCCGAGGGGCCCATGATAGCCACATAATCGCCGCGGGGGACCTCCAGTTGGACGCCTTTGAGGACGTGTACCGTCTCGCTGCTTAAGCGATAATCCTTGCAGAGTCCGCGGATGCTGAGCGCGATCTGCGGCGGATCGACGGGACCTTCAACAGGTGCGGTGTCGGATTGAGCGAGCAGCATGGTATCTCTTCGGTAGGCGGTGGACTCACGAAGTTTCGAGGCTAGGCAGATCCATCTGTTCCATTACCTGTTCGGTTCGCACGTTGAGCACGACCTCTTCATTAGCGGACAAACCCGATTCGATGACCAGGTTGGTTTCGTTGGTCGTGCCGACGACAACCTCACGCGTTTCCAGCGTTCCATCTTCGTTTGGCAGTGCACAGAAGTATTGCCCTTCGCGCTCGATCACCGCTTCGATTGGAACTTGCAACGCTTGATCGATCCGTTGCACAAGGATGTTGACTTCGGCTGTCATTCCCGGACGCAAGTCGCGCGGTGGATCGGTGATCTCGACCTCGACGACATATTCCTTGACGTGCGACATGTAGACGCTGATCGCGGGCAACGGATATTCGCTGACCGTCGTCACCTTGCCGGTCAGAGAGAGGTCGGGCATCGCATCGAGCATCAGTTCGGCGGTCAGCCCGGGGCGAACGTGTCCGATCCGCGATTCGTGGACCAACGTCTTAACACGCATCTTTTTGGGATCGGGGAGATTGATGATCGTTTGCCGTTCGCGAACCGGCATCCCCTCTTCGATCATGATCTTGTTGGCACTGCGGGTCTGATTGTTCGCGTAGACAACCTGTCCGGCGACGGGAGCCCAAATGCGGCACTTCTCAATTTGGTCTTCGATCTCTTCGAGCTGGACCTTGTCGAGTTCCCAGGTCTTGGTTCGCGATTGCAAACGCGATTCGGCGGTCCGAATTTCGGCTCGCAACTGAGTTAACATCTTCTCTTTCGTGAAGGTGTTCAAAACGGCGAGTTTCGTTTCGGCAACGCCCAGTTCGTTGCGAGCCTTTTCGACGGCAAACGTATCGGCTTCCAATTGAGCTTCGGGAATGTAACCCCGCTCGGCCAGACGCTTGCTGTAATCGAGGTACTCCTCGGCGCGGCGTTTGTTTTCTTGAGCGACAAAAACCTCGCTCTGCTGTTGAGCCAACTTCTCTTTGAACGTTCCCTCTTCGTATTCGCTCAATTCCAACTTGGTCGAATCGACTTTCGCCTGAGCTTCGATCACCGCCGATTCGCTGTTGCTGCAGACGATCTGTTGTTGGATCAATTGGGTCTGCAGCGCTGAATCGTCCAAGCGGACCAAGAAGTCACCAGCTTCGACCCATGTTCCCTCGGGAACGATCTCGATGATGTTAGTGCCGGCGGAACCCGAGCGGCGATTGACTTCGCAGCGGACCTCGATGTTGCTGGAACTTTCGACTTCGCCCCGTTCGAGCACCGTGTGCACAAACGGTTCCATGGTAGCTGTTGTTGTGAGGTAGACCGGCTTGGGAGCTTCGACAAAAAAGCCTTTCACCGAATCGACCATGCTACCGAAGAACTGGCCGACCACTCCGCAGACCAGGAACATGCCCAGGGTTGCTGCAAAGATGGTGGTACTTGCCGAACCGCGCCGCTGGCGTTTGCTGTTTTGCATTTGCATCGGAGGGTCCACCTGCGGCAAGCAGGCGTCTCAATGGGAGGTGGGGGAGGGTGTGGGTGTCGATGGTTGGCCGCGAGCTACGCGGTCCGGGTGGGACTTCGTCTAGAAGTTCGACTTATTGTAGCACGTCTGGCGAACCCTGTCAGGGCGATTGCGGATGTGACGATTGTTAATTCTAGCCCCCTGAAATCGAATACAACGGCCTCATAAAGCCCAATTCGCCCGTCCCAGTTGCCCTAACCGCTAATACACAAAGCAAAACAAGGGGAGTGGGTGAGAGAACCCGGTGGAACGCCCCCTGAAAATGTCGCAGATTTTGGCGTACGCCCGTGCAGGACCGCTGCGATTGCACCAAACAGAGTGGGACGCGGCGATGTATGACGTCTGGCGTCATGCGGCGCAACAGCTTGCCGCCAACAGAAAGGATATGGAGCTCGAATTCAGATCCGGGGCGAGCGAACGGGCCCGGGGAACCTTCTGCTCTGCTCTGGCGATTAGCAAGCCGCGTTTGCGCGGAGCCCTTGGGCGCTCAAGCCACTGCAGGGCTTATAGAAATGACGCAACGACATCATCAACCGTGAGGCCGATGATGTCGTCGAGACTTTTGTTGCGATGTCGGCGTTTCGGCCGATTATTGACCGCCAAACGAGGCACCGCGAATTCCGTCGCCGTCGGTGTAGTCTTGCGGTGCATCGAGTCCGCCGGTCAGCAGCAGGCCGTCAACCTTTGCGTTGGCTTGAGCCAACTGGCCCTTGGCTTCGATGAATCGCATCATCGAATCGTAGTAGCTGCGGCGAACGATCAAGACCTGCAAGAACTCGAGTTCGCCCGCTTTGTAGCCCTCTTCGGACAGTTCCAGACTCTTGGTCGCTTGCGGGATGATCTCTTGTTGATACTTTTGCACCGACGCCATCGTGGCGTCGTAATCTTGAGCGGTCCGGGCCAAACGCGACTTGATCGATTGTTCAACCCGTTTGACGTTCTGCACCGCGCGGCGATAGTCGGCGTAGGCGGCGGAGATGTTCCCCGCGTTTTTGTTCCAAACCGGAATCGGGGCCGACAGTTGCACGTTGATCATTCCCGAATCGGTGCCGTTGTCGAATCCGGCTCCCAGTTGGCCGGTGACGTTTGGCGTCATCTGCACTTGCTGACGCTTCAGCAACGCAGCCTTCTCGCAGACCAAGGCGTTGGCAACCGACATCTCGGGGCTTTGCGCGACGATCGATCCGTAAGCCGTATCCCAATCGGGAGTGTGAGCCGGTGGTTCGAGTTCTGCTAACAATCGGGCTGGGGTGGATGTCGGTAGACCTGCGATCGCGGCGAGGTCCTGCCAAGCTCCGCGATAGGCAACCTCGGTCCGTTCGGCTGCCAGCGTGATTTCGCTGAGCATCGTCTGGGCCTGCAGGACTTCGATCAGCGTCCCTTCCTCTGCTTCTTGGCGTTGCGTCGCGACGTCGACACCGCGGCGCGCAACCGCTTCGAATTCACGCGTCGCATCGAGCTGCTGTTGGGCGGCGAGAGCTTCGAAGAAGCGGATGCGAACGTCGGTTAAGACGCGGTACCGCTGTGTCTCGGTTTCCCATCGCTGTGCCGATGCGGTATGCGAAAGGACCGATCGGTTCAGTTCCAGTTTGTCGCCACGGACAAACTCCTGTTCGAGAAACAACAGATGTTGGTCGGTTTGTTCGTCGGCCAGCTGTTGCGCCGAATAGCCCATCGTTGGGTTGGGACGCACGCCGACTTGGCGGCGCAGGCCAGCCGCTTTGTTGTTTGCGGCGTAGGCCGCAGCGATCGATGGATTATTGCTGAGCGCCAACTGCTCCAGATCTGCCAGCGTGTAGGCTGGCCCGTTGTAGATCGTGTTATCCGCGGGAACGACCACCGAATCGTTGGTTGGGAATGCCGCTTGGGGAGCGTCGACGGCTGCGGGCACCAACTGGACTGTCGCGGTTGGCTGGGCCGCAGTTGGAATCTCGGTGGCATCTGCAGCGGCGTCCGATTCGGTCGCCTGCTGCCCGAAGCGGTAGGCTACCGTTTCGATCACCGGTTTGTTTGCTACCGCTGGGCCGCCGGCAGATTCCGCAGCGACATAACCTTCGTTTGCGGGGGCTTCGTTTTGGGCGACCCGAGGTTTGGGGCCGGTCCCGGCGCAGCCAGCCAGCGAAAGGGCCAAACAGCTCGTCAAACAGGTTGTGAAGCGTTTCATAGCATCCTTGCCAATGGTCGAGGTAGAGGGAGCGACGAAGTTGGGCCAGCTGCCTTTGCTATCCCGGATCGTTATGTTCGTCGCGAGTCTCTCGTTGAGCGTTATCGGTTTGACTGTCTCAAACCTGAGGTCCGGTGCGACCGGGAGCGGGAAACGGCTAGGGCTCGGGGCGTCGAACCCCGTCGACCGTCACAGCTTGACAACGGCACCACCGGGATGTGGGGGAGGGTCCTGCAAGAGCTTGCAGCAACTGGAGCCGCTTGCCGCATGAGAGCGGTGGTTGCGAAAGAGGAATGGGCTGGGGCGGCGCATAAAAAAACCTCAGCCTATTGAGGGCTGAGGTTTCGCAAAATGAAGTTAGCGTTGCCGCGTGTTCATTAGTACATATCGTGGTCGCCGCCGTGTCCGCCGGCTTTGCCATCCTTCGGCTTCTCGGCGATCAACGCGTCGCTGGTCAGCAACAGCGTCGCGACGCTGGCAGCATTGCCCAGCGCGGTGCGAGTCACCTTGGTCGGGTCGATGACGCCGGCCGAAACCAGGTCTTCGTAGGTGTCGGTCAGGGCGTTGTAACCGTAGTTGCCCTTGGATCCGAGGACCTTTTCGCAGACGACGCCGCCATCTTGGCCAGCGTTTTCGGAGATCATCGTCAAAGGAGCGCGGCAAGCACGCACGACGATGTTGTAACCGACGAGTTCGTCGTCGGAGATCTCGCCTGGCTTGACCTTGCTGCTGGCACGCAACAGAGCGACGCCACCACCTGGCAGGATGCCTTCTTCAACGGCAGCGCGAGTCGCGTGCAACGCATCTTCGACGCGAGCCTTCTTCTCTTTCATTTCGCTTTCGGTCGCAGCACCAACGTTGACCTTGGCGACACCGCCAGCCAACTTGGCCAAACGCTCTTCCAGCTTTTCCTTATCGTAATCGCTAGACGAGTTATCGATTTCGCGACGGATCTGCTCGATGCGTCCCTTGATCTCGCTGCTCTTGCCAGCACCTTCGATCACGGTGGTGTTGTCCTTGTCGACGATGATCTTCTTGGCGCGGCCAAGTTGAGCGATGCCGACGTTTTCCAACTTGGTACCCAAGGCTTCGAAGATCGCTTCGCCACCGGTCAGGATCGCGATATCTTCCATCATCGCCTTGCGACGGTCGCCGTAACCAGGAGCCTTGACGGCAACGCAGTTGAACGTGCCACGCAGGCGGTTGATGACCAAGGTCGCCAACGCTTCGCCGTCGACGTCTTCAGCGACGATCAACAGAGGCTTGCTTTGTTGAACGACTTGTTCCAGGACAGGAACCAGGTCCTTGATGTTGGAGATCTTCTTCTCGAAGACCAAGATGTAAGCGTCTTCGAGGACGGCTTGCATGGTGGTCGAATCGGTGACGAAGTAAGGCGACAGGTAGCCGCGGTCGAACTGCATACCTTCGACCCATTCCTGCTCGGTGTGCAGGCTCTTGCCTTCGTCGACGGTGATCACGCCGTCTTTGCCGACTTTTTCCATCGCGTCGGCCAACAGGCTACCGATTTCGCGATCGTTGTTCGAAGCAACGGTGGCGACGTTCGCCATGTCTTCCTTGCTCTTGACCTTGATTGCCATCTTCTTCAGTTGCTCGGTGATGTCGACAACTGCTTGCTCGATACCGCGCTTCATCTGGATCGGATTGACACCCGCGACGACAGCCTTGAGGCCTTCGTTGAAGATCGCTTCGGCCATCACGGTAGCGGTGGTGGTACCATCGCCGGCGACGTCGCTGGTCTTGCTGGCAACTTCGCGAACCATGCGAGCGCCCATGTTTTCATAGACGTCCTCGAGATCGATCTCCTTGGCGACCGAAACACCGTCCTTGGTGACGGTTGGGCTGCCAAAGCTCTTTTGGATGATGACGTTGCGTCCCTTAGGACCCAAAGTCACTTTAACGGCTCGCGCCAACTTGCTCACGCCGCGACGAATCGCTTCGCGTGCCTCTTGCTCAAATGCGATGATTTTTGCCATCGGTATCTAATCGCTCCAAATAGATGGTGTTTAGGTTGTTCGTTGATAAATGGAAGAGGGATCTGCGTGGTCCGCAATGCCATTAACTGTGTCGACGGCTTGCCGGTTGCATCCGTCCCTCGCTGCGACGCGGCAGACTAGCCTTCGATGACGGCCAAAATGTCGTCTTCACGCATCAACAGGTATTCTTGGTCTTGAGTTTCGACGGTCTCGCCAGCGTAGCTGCTGAAGATCACGCGATCGCCAACTGCCACTTGAGACGCTGCTCGCGTGCCATCGTCCAACAGCTTGCCGTCGCCCAAAGCGACAACAGTTCCGCGGGCGGGCTTCTCTTGTGCCGAACCCGGCAACACGATTCCACCAGCGGTGGTCTCTTCGGATTCTTCACGTTGCACGACCAAACGATCGCCGAGCGGTTGCAGTCCAATCTTTGTCTTCGATTTTGTTGCTGCTGCCATTTCCGTCACACCTCCAGAACGGTTGAGTCAAATTTCATTATCAGTCAATGGCGCGGTCCAATCTCCCCGACGGTGCGGGGTCAGACTAGACCGGTACCAGTTGGCACTCAAAATGCGTTTGCTGCCACCATAAGCAATCGCTGTGCCAAACGCCTTTTCCGGCCGCCGGAAACCGAGCGAAGCCGAAAAAGCCCGTGTTTCGCGGGACAAGTCGAGCGACGCAAGTTTTTGTGCGATCGATCCGACACGCTTTGATGGCGGTTGCTGTCAACTTGGCAGCGTGACACAGGAGACGTTTCTTTGCGTTGCGACATGCGCGTCGCCAGTTGCTGACCAGCCGGCACCGCTGCGGCAACATCGGTCCCGCGGTGTTGCGGCCGTCTCGGCGGCTGCGTAGGCTGATCTGATGAACATTCATCAACTGACATCTGCCGTGCTTCTTGGCGTTCTGGCAATTGGCGCGGTCGCCGCGGCGGAGGATTCCCAGGATCGCGAGCCGGCGGAGTATTCGGTCCGCTTCGATCTGGCATATAAGACCGAGGGCGATCAGTCGCTGTTGGCCGACGTCTACCAGCCGGCGGGCGTCGTCGACAGCTGTCCCATCGTTTTGGTGGTTCACGGCGGGGCTTGGATGAGTGGCGACAAAGCGTTGCCGGCAACCTACGCGCGAATGTTCGCCCAGCACGGGATCGCGGCGGTTTCGATCAATTATCGCCTGGCACCAGCTCATAAGTTCCCCGCTCAATTGGACGACGTCCGCGCCGCGTTGGCGTGGGTTCACGATCACGCGGAGGAGAATCGCTGGGATTTGAAGCGGCTTGGCTTGTTCGGCTACAGTGCCGGTGCCCACCTCAGCTGCATGATCGCGATGCTGGACGACGAACCGGCGGAGACCGTTGCCAAAACGACGCAGTTGTCGGCTGACGATTTGTGCTGGGGCAAGCTGCCTCGCCCGCTGGCTGTCGTCGCCGGCGGGACCCCAGCCGATTTCCGCGATCTGCCGCTGGACAATTCGCTGTTGGCCTACTTCTTCGGCGGCACGCGACGCGAACGTCCCGAGGCTTATGAATTTGGGTCGCCCGCGGTTTTGGTGAGCGGCGGCGATCCGCCGACGCTCTTTTATCATGGCACCCGCGACCTGTTGGTTCCGATCGCCGGTGCCGAATCGCTTTTCCAACGCCAACAGAAATTGAAGATCGACAGCGAGTTTGTCCGCGTCGAGGGGCTGGGGCATCTGTTGTCGTTCATGGACGCCGGGGCCCGGGCGAATGTGCTGAGATTTATGAAATCCCACCTGTCGCCCGCGGCCGATTGACGCTGTCGTTGCCCGCGGTTGGGCCAGGTCGCTTATTGGCTGGAGACCGTTTGGATCTCGCCACCGCCGCGAGTCCAGCTGGCGTGCCATGCATTGAGATCGATCGTGTCGCTGACGTTGCGGACGCTTCCGTCGACCAGGCAAACGACGGCGACACCAGGGTGGTAGCTGCGAGCCGCTGTCATCTTCGACGAACCGACCACCATGTCGGGGACCTCGCTGTTGGGCGTCAGGCTGCCGTTCATGACGGGGCCGCTGGGAACACTGCCCCGCAGCCAGTAGTGGTTTCGATCTCCACGCCACGACGTGATGCTCCCTTGCACTCCGCTGAGTCCGCTCGAATTGGCGAGATTCACGGTCGCGACGTCGACTGTCGACGTGTTGGCGCGGTATTGGCGGACGTCTTGGATCGGCGTTGGCGAAGCGATGTCGGTGCCGACTCCGATCGTCGTCTCGGCAAACGCGATCGTGTTGCTGGTCCCATCGATTACGTCGCGGAATTTGATCTTCGATCCGATCCAGCACAATCCGTTCGATGGCGTGCCGTTGCCCGGATGGAACGCGCCGTCCATCCCGCTCCCTTGGTTCATCGCATAACTGGTTCCCGCGACGTCGATCACCGTCCCCGAGGGTAGAGTCATCGAGTGCAGGTCGGCTCCGACATCGCTGGGACATTCAAACGTGGGGACGCGCGTCGCCGCTGCGGTTCGCAATTCCAGGGGGAGATCTGCGATCGCCGGATGGCCCATGTAGATGTTGAAATCGATAAGGTTCTGCAGGTTCTCTTGTTCCACGTAAGCCAGCAGCTTGGCAAACGGCGAGAAGTCGGCGGGATAGCCACCGGTATAGGACCAGCCGTTGTTCGGGAAGGCTTCGTTATAGGTCGACGCGTAGTTGTGCAACGCCAAGCCGAGCTGCTTCATATTGTTGCCGCACTGCATCCGCCGAGCGGCTTCGCGGGCCGCTTGCACGGCTGGCAGCAACAAGCCGACTAGGATGCCGATGATCGCGATCACGACAAGCAGTTCGACCAAGGTAAAGCCAGCGGTTTTCCGCTGCTTGGCGGTGGAGAGTGTTTTGAAACGATCGTTAAAGAGGAAGCTAGTCGCCATCACAGAGGATCCTTGCAGGGATTGCTAAACGGGTAGATCGCCACCGGCTGTGAATCAACCGTGGCGAAAGAATCCGAGCGTGGCTGGCTGAGGACCGTCGTTTCCTTGGCTTGCTGCGTCGTCGCTATTCATGCTGATATTACGAATCAGTCTCAATTAGAATATTCTGTGCTGCCCAAAATGCACAAGAGGTCAACACTGCTGCGCCGCCAGATTTATGGTGCGGCTGGGGCGACTGGCGGCTGAATGCTGGCGGTGCCGCGACACTTTGACCCCGGTGCGGCGGCGGCGTTTACCCTTACCAATCTAGCGGAGCTCTGATAGATTGCGGTATCAACCCGGGCGACGCGGCTGGAATCAGGTCGCCGAGTCCCGATTTGACAGCTATACTTCAATTTGACGCACATATGGCAATTTCGAGTCCTTAACGGATCGACTGCTGCCTTTTAAGTGCCCCTATGGTTATGATCGTGTTTAGTTGAAGATGCACGGAAGCAATCGCCCCACCCGCCAATCCAAGGCTTGCCGCAGATGGATCTCGCATCCTCCAGGCAGCCTGCCGACAGGATGTCGCCGATTGCGAGCCACCCTCCCCACCTCCGGTTGCACCGAACCTTCCAATCTAATATTCGCGAGGCGTTGCAATCTCTCGCGATGCTAACTTTGGTAATCCCTTGATCCCAAAATTGAATCACCTGCCCCGCTGCTTGGGGCGGCCAGAAATGTCACAATTTGCTTCGGCCGAAGCGAGCCCGCGATCGCCGTTTGCGTTGCGTTGTGCGGCGAGAACGTTTGGCCTTGTCATATTGACTCTGTTGGTTGCCGGTTGCGGCCGCAGCGATCAGATCACCAGCTACACCATTCCTACCACGGTTCCCGAATCGTTGGTCCAGCAGGATCGGATGTTGGGCGGAATTGTGCCCGGGACCGAAAAGGTGTGGTTCTACAAATTGGTCTCCGACGTCGATTCGGTCAGCGCGATCGAAGCTCCTTTTAAAGAGTGGGTCCAGCAGCTGAAGTACGAAGACGGCACGCCGCAGTTGGACGTTCCCGAGGATTGGAAACGGATCGCACCTGGGATGATGCAACACGCCAAGTTCCAGATCCCCGCCGGGGAACGGATGATCGAGATGAGCGTGGCTGAACTCGGGCGAAACGGTGACTGGGACGAACAGGTTCTGGCGAACGTCAATCGCTGGCGCGGCCAGATGGCGTTGCCTCCAGAGACTGAAAAGTACGCCGGCGGCGAAGCGTTGCAGTTGGACGATCCACCTTCGGATGCTCAAGCGATCTGGGTCAGCATCGACGGCGTCTTTAAGTCGGGTCCTTCGATGGGAGGCCGTCCGCCGATGGCGGGTGCTGGCGGGATGGCTCCCCCAGCGTCAGCTCCGGTTGCCGCGGCGACACCGCCGGCCGCAGCGAAATACGAATATGAACTTCCCGAAGGCTGGACCGTAGGAAGCGCTGGCGGGATGCGCTTAGCTGCCTTTAACGTCGAGACCGACGAGGGCGCGGCCGAGGTCACGATGATCGAAGCCGGCGGCGACGTCGAGGCGAACATCGGGATGTGGGTGAGCCAAGTCAATGCGGAGAGCAAGCCGGACGATGCCGCGGCAGTGCTCGAAGCTGGCGAAGAGGTCACCGTGATGGGAATCACCGGCACCCGCTTCCGTCTGTACGGCGAAGAGGGCGGGGAGAAAGCTATCGATGTGACGATGGTCCCGCTGGAAGGCGGATCGAGCTTGTTCATCAAGATGACCGGCGCCCCGGCGGCGGTGAAAGCGGCCGATAAGCCGCTGACGGAGTTCCTGCATACAATTAAACCATCGGCCAACGGCTAATAAAGCCAGCCTTCCGCCGACAGCAATTCAATACAAGGGTCCTCCCATGGCAACCGCAACTGCAGATCGCAACCGCGATACGGGACTGGAAATCAACGCATCGGTGATGTCGGTGCTCACGTTTTTAGGTTCGCTGAAGTGGACCGTGGCGTTGTTTGCACTTTCGATCGTGATCATCTTGGCCGGCACGCTGGCTCAAGATGAAATGAACATGCAGCAAGTCAAAGACGCCTACTTCACCAGCTGGGTGAGCCGCGTTTACATCGACGATTTTGTCCCCCAGCCGTTCTACTTTCACGAACATCGTATCGGGGCCAATTCGTTGATGCCCGACGGTGCCTGGTTCCCCTTCCCCGGCGGCAAACTTATCGGGTTTGCACTGCTGATCAACTTGATCGCTGCCAAGATCACGCGGTTCCATATCCGTGCGACAGGTACGCGGTTGGTCGCCGGAATCGCTGTCTGTGCCGTCGGCGTGGGCGTCCTGTTAGCGATCGTGTTTGGTGCTTCCAACGCCGAAGGATTGCAGGGGCAACCGCCTTCGTACCCGATGGTTTGGTATGGGCTGTGCGCGATGGTCTTCCTGTCGCTGGCCGGATCGGTCGCCGGGATCGTCTCTGCGCCGCGCCGCGGTTGGAAATACGCGTTTGGAGTTCTGGCGATCCTGTTTGGTGCCGGAGCGATCGCGATCCTGCTGGGGTTCACGATCGGCGAACCGGGGCTGCGGATCGTTTGGCAGATGGCTAAGGGCCTTGGCGTAGCCAGCATCCTGTTGGTGGGATGCCTGTTGCTGTTTGGTCAGCAAGGTGGCAATCTGTTGCTGCACTTCGGCGTCGCGCTGTTGATGATCGGCCAGTTTGCCTTTGGCGATCGCCAATTGGAACAACGATTGATTCTCTCGCAACGCGAATCGTCTAACACTTTGATTAACATGGACCAAGTCGAGCTTGCGTTCATGGATAAATCGAAAGAAGGGGAGACGCAGGTGATTGCGATTCCCGATTCGATGCTGGCTTCGTACGAAGGAAGCGATTCGCGAATCAGCGATCCGCGTCTGCCGTTCGAGATCGAAGTCGTCGATTACATGCCCAATTCGCAAGTTACCGACGAGGGAGAGAATCCCGCCGACACGGGACTTGGTCTACGACTGGCTGTCAAAGAGGCAGCTCCGGTGGGCGGTGCCAGCGAAGGGACCAACATTGTATCGGCGTACGTCCGGTTTTATGCCAAGGGGCAGACCGAACCGCTGGGGACGTTCTTGGTGTCGCAATACCTGAACGATGCGGAAAAGCTGTTCAGCGGCGGTTCCTTCACCGACAGCTTTGATATCCTCGAAGCGAACGATAAAGAGTATGGCGTCGGTTTGCGTTACGCTCGTGTTCCCAAACCGTATTGGATCCAATTGTCAGAGGTTCGCCGCGTGAATTACAGCGGCACCGAGACGCCTCGCGATTACAGTTCCTTCATCCGAATCGTCGACCCCGAAACGGGCGAGGATCGCCAAGAGCGGATTTGGATGAACAACCCGCTGCGTTATCGTGGCGAGACGTTTTATCAATCGCAGTATTTGGAATCGCCCGGCGGATCCAAAGCGACAGTTTTGCAAGTCGTCCGCAACGAGGGCTGGTTGATTCCGTACGTCGCCTGCGGCATCGTCGGCTTGGGAATGATGGTCCACTTCATCGGAACCCTCGACCGATTTGTCGGTCGCCGCGAACGCGAAGAAAAAAAGAAACCGGCCCCCGAAAAGTCGGGCAGCCGCTGGCCGATCGTTGCCACGGTGGCGATCGTCGCGTTCTATCAGATCAGCATGTTGGTTCCACCGACAGTTTGGCAGAGCATGTCCAGTCGCGATTCGCAGGCTCGCGAGATGGACATGTACCAAGCCGGCGCGATCCCGATCATGTCGGGTGGCCGCGTGTTGCCGTTGGATCAATTTGCTCGCGACGCGATGAAACTGGTCAGCAACAAAGATTCGCTGCCCACGGCGAAGGCTCCGCAAGCGTTGGTCGATCGCGTCGGCAAGAAGCTGTCGGCGATGGAGTGGTTCTTCGAAGCGATTGGAGACCGCGACGAGATCCTCGATTTCCCAATGATCCGGATCGACGCGACCGAGGTGCTTAGCGAAGTTGGTTTGTCCGAACGAACCGATAAACGCTACAGCTTCCGCGAACTGCAACCTTCGTTTGGCAAGATCGAAACGATCGCCAAGGCGACCCGCGACAAGGAACCTCAATCGCTCAGCTTCAAAGAAAACGCGATCATGCAATTGTATCGCCGCTTGAATCATTTCCTGATGGTCAAGCAGGTCTTCCGCGAACCGTTGCGAGTCGACGACTTGAGCGAGAAGGAGATCCCCGAAGGGATGTCGTTGCGAGATCTTCGCGAAGCGGTGTTGCGAGTCAACACGATGCAGGTTCGCGAAGTGTTACAAGTCGGCGGACCGGCGATCTTCCCACCGCAAGAAAACGCGGACAGCGAAATCGAAGGAACCCAGCCCGAGTGGAAGATGTACGCTCCGGCAGCGTTGGAAGCCTACGCAGCCGAACTGGACGATGCCGATGCGGGGATTCCTGGGCTGGCAGGTTTCGACGCGATGCGAACCGCATACGAACAAGACGATCCGCAAGCGTTTAACGCGGGGCTGGAAACGATGTTGGCTTCGGTCGACGCTGCCAAACCTAGCAACATGCAGCCCTGGCGAGTCCGTTTGGAACGCTGGTTGGTCGGCACGCATTCGAGCGTCGCCGCATTCACCGTCTACGTGCTAGCGCTGCTGATCTCGCTGTATTGTTTGATGATCAAATCGCCGCGAGCGCAGCGGACTGCCTTCTATCTGATCGGTTGTTCGTTGGTCCTGCACACCGTGATCCTCGTCGTTCGGATGATGATTACCGGTCGCGCTCCAGTGATCAATCTCTATTCGTCGGCGGTCTTCATCTCGTGGGCCGGTGTGCTGTTTGGAATGGGATTGGAACGGATCTACCGGCATGGCATCGGCAACGTCGTCGCTGCAATGTGTGGCGTGTTTGGGTTGTTGGTCGCGTACAGCTTAAATTCCGGCGATACGATGCCGGTGTTGCAAGCTGTCTTGGACACCCAGTTCTGGTTGTCGACGCACGTCGTCACGATCACACTCGGTTATACCGCCACCTTCTTGGCGGGCATCCTTGGAATCTTGTATCTGTGCTTCTCAAAACGCATCAGCCCCAAGCTGTTTGCTTATCGCCGCGATATCTACCGGATGATCTACGGCGTCTGCTGCTTTGGAATTCTGTTCAGCTTCATCGGCACCGTGTTGGGCGGCTTGTGGGCCGACGACAGTTGGGGCCGCTTCTGGGGCTGGGATCCGAAAGAGAACGGCGCTCTGCTGATCGTGATCTGGTGCGCTCTGATGTTGCACGCCCGTTGGGACGGCATGGTCGGCGAGCGAGGCTTTGCCACGTTGGCTGTCGGTGGGAATATCATCACCGCGTGGAGCTGGTTCGGAACGAATCAACTCGGTTTCGGCCTGCACTCTTACGGCGGACAGGACAGCGTCAAAATGGCGCTTGTCGCGTTTGTCGCCAGCCAGTTGCTGATCATTGGGCTTGGCGTCGGCGGATCGATGATGAAGTCGAAGAAACCGGCTGACAGTTCGTCGGCAACTTAAGCGAGAGCGATCGGCCCCGCCGACGGAATCGCTGATGGTTCAAAAAAAAGAGACCGCCGAGTTCAACTCGGCGGTCTCTTTTCGCTCGACGACGGCATATTGTTATGGGAGGGTGGTATGCCGTCGGAGTCCTTTGTACGTCGTCGTGGGAGAACGATGCTGGGTTAGCACGGTGGAAGTTCCAAGCCGCGTCGACGTACAAACATGATGCGATCAAATGGGGGCAGAAGCAGGTCGTCGCGTGGTTTAACTATTCAGCTGCGGTGGGGGCGGCGGTTCGCAGGCGAGTGCGACGCTTCTTCTTTTCCGCGCCCCATTCTTTGGTCAGCGATTCAAAGACTTCGGGCGATTCGTAACGGACGACGTTTTTGCCCTCGGGGATGGGGCCGACCAAGCCGCGGAAAACGGGCATGCCGCGGAGTCCCAGATCGGTGCTGCAATCATCGATCCCGATTTGCGAATGCATGTGCAAAATGGGATCGGCGTTGGGAAAGTCGCGGATTTGTAAATTGCCATCGCTGGCTCGCGTTACGATTCGAAATGTGTCTTTGTGCGCCATGACGCCTCCTTAGCGGTTTCGCTGGGATGGAAGGAAGGGGTGACGACCGGCGACGCGTTTGGGAAGGTGCTAATAAAACGCGATTTCAACCGTCACTTTTTATTTATCGGTCGACGCTAGCAAATACAATGACTCGATTGCTCGGCGGCGGTATTGCAGGCAAAACCGGACTGGCATGTCGAGAGCCGCGATACCGGAACCTCCCCGTCGGAGGGGGGGCGGCGTCGAGGCGACGGCAGCGTCGACGTGCGGGTGACCGCGCTGTTGATGCCCGCAAGCGATCCGCTAGGATTACCAAAGTGCTGCGGAACCGAGCGTTTTCGGCTGGCGATTCGCACATCGCCGACGCCCGCTCAAAAACTGAAATGAACAACGTACATACTGAAATCGTGCAAAACAGGGAGGCTCTGTGGCACTGGAATTAAACCGATTGCATCAAGGCGATTGCGTCGAGAAGCTGGCGGAGATCGAAGCGGGGACGATCGACCTCTGCTTCGCCGACCCGCCGTTTAACATCGGATACAAATACGACGTCTATGACGATCGCCAGGACGATGGCGATTATCTCGATTGGTGCCAGCAATGGATGGCGGGAGTCCACCGTGCGCTGCGCCCCGACGGGACGTTCTGGCTGGCGATCGGCGATGAATACGCGGCGGAGCTGAAGGTCCGCGCGACTCGCGAGCTTGGATTTGTCTGCCGCAGCTGGGTGATCTGGTACTACACCTTCGGCGTGAACTGCAAATATGGCTTCAGCCGCTCGCACACGCATCTGTTTCACTTCGTCAAAGATCCCGAAGCGTTTACGTTTAATTCGGACGATCCGGCGATCCGCGTCCCCTCGGCTCGCCAGTTGGTCTATGGCGATGGCCGCGCCAATCCGAAAGGCCGCCTGCCCGATAACACTTGGGTGCTGAGGCCTCAGGATCTGCCCGAGGGATTCCAGAGCGATGGCGATACGTGGTACTTCCCCCGAGTCGCGGGAACCTTCAAGGAGCGCCAAGGCTTCCACGGCTGCCAGATGCCCGAACAGCTGATGGGGCGGATCGTCCGCGCCTGTTCCAATCCTGGCGATACGGTTCTCGATCCCTTTGCCGGCAGCGGGACCACGCTGGTGGTCGCGAAGAAGCTTGGGCGGCAATGGCTGGGATCGGAATTGTCTCCCGAATATGCAGCCCGCATCGAACAACGACTGGACGAAACCGAAGTTGGCGCTCCGTTGAGTGGAGCGGAGAACCCGCTGACCAGCGTTCCCAACACCGCCAACGGCAAACGGCAGCGTGGCATCACCGCCGCCGCGCAGTCGCGCAACGGCAAAGCTGCTGTAAAACCGAAGGCAACAAAGAAGAAGCCCGCAAAAGCGAAGCCAGCGAAAAAGAAGCCGTCGAAAAAGAAGGCTGCTCAGCAGACGCCAGCGAAGAAGAAAGCCGCGGCGCCGAAGAAGGGCACGGCGAAACTGGCGAAAGCGGAATCGCCCTCGAAGAAGCGTCCCGCCAAGAAGACGTCGGCAGTGAAGAAGTCCACTGCAAAGAAGACTGCAGTGAAGAAGACTGCAGTACCGAAGGCCGCGGTGAAGAAGGCCGCAGCGACGAAGACTGTGGTCAAGAAAGCGGTTGCGGCCAAGGTCTCGCCGGAGGCGAAGCCGGCGACGGCGGCCGAGGCGAAGACGAAAAAGGGAGCTGTCAAAAAGAAGGCGATCGCCAAAGCGACGCCCAAGAAGGTAGCCGCTGTTTCGACGCAGTCCGAACCGCCGGCGACTAAGAAGGGGGCAAAAAAGAAAGCCTCGGCGCGGCAGACTACTGCCGCCAAAGCGACGCCGAAGAAGAAGGTTGCGAAGAAGCGGCCGGAAGCAAAATCGACGCCAAAGAAATCTGTGAAGAAGAAGGTGGAGACGAAACAGGTCGCTGCGGCGACGAAGAAATCGAAGCCGAAGAAAGCTGCCAAGTCGACAGCTGCGAAGCAGGTTGCCGCGAAGAAGGTCGTGGTGAAAAAGGTCGCGGTGAAGAAGCGAGTCGCGAAGAAGGCGTCGGCCGCGACGCAGACCGCGGAGGCTCCGCAACCGTCAAGCGAGAGCCGACCGGTCGAGACGACAGCCGCTGCGAAGAAGGCTGCGCCCAAGAAGCGAGCTGTCAAAAAGTCGACGGCGACAAAGAAGGCGTCAAAGCCGGTGGCAGTAAAACAGACGCCAGCGGAAGTCGCGCCGACCAAAAAGCGATCGTCGAAGCGAGCTCAAAAGAAGGCTGCCGGCAAACCGCCGGAAACCGCAACGACGGACGAGTTGAAGCCGCTGGAAACTACGCCGTCGTCAGAAGACACGCCCCAACCCGAGCCCGCTCCCGTCAAGATTCGCCAACCCGAACTCTTCTAGCATCGGGACTGTCGAGGCTGTTCCTCAGGCAGCAATATCGGATGATGTGGGACGCGGAAAATCGTTCCCCAACAACTTCACCCTCCCGGCGGCAGCCCCGGGAGGGCGGTGCTGGCGATTGTGATTATGCTAGGTCTGTTGGTTGGCGAGTCGCCGGCTGATGAACGCTTTCATTTCCCTGTTGCCATTCCGCCGATGTCGCCTCCGATCGCTGACCTTTCGTTAGACCTCGACAATCTGTGGGCCTACCTGCGGACTCATGGCGACGCCCAATGGGAGACGTTTCCATCGTATCTGCCGACCGTTGTGCCTCACTTTCTGGAGATCTTCGACCGGCTGAATCTCCGAGCTACGGTCTTCGTGGTCGGGCAAGACGCTGCGTTAGAAAAGAACCATGGCCCGCTGCGACAGATCGTCGACGCGGGACATGAGATCGGCAACCATTCGTTCAACCACGAACCGTGGCTGCAACGCTACTCTCGCGAACAATTGGTCGACGAGTTCGAGCAGACCGAAGCTGCGCTGGCGAAGCTCACGGACCAGGCGATCGTCGGCTTCCGCGGGCCGGGCTTCAGCCTGTCGGCCGATGTGCTGCAGTTGCTGTGCGAGCGCGGCTATCAATTCGACGGCTCCACCTTTCCGACCTTCCTGGGCCCGATGGCGCGGGCCTACTATTTAATGACATCCTCTTTCTCGTCGGCAGAGAAGGAGGACCGGTCGGAAATGTTCGGCTCGCTGCGCGATGGTCTGCGTCCGCTGAAACCCTACTGGTGGACAACGCCCAGCGGTCGCGTGCTGGAGCTGCCCGTCTCGACGATCCCGATCGTGCGAGCTCCGTTTCACTTCAGCTACCTCTGCTTCTTGGCTCAGGTCTCTCCGCGATTGGCGGAACTCTATTTCCGAATCGCCCTAGCGATCTGTCGGCTAACACGGACCAGCCCGTCGCTGTTGTTACATCCGCTGGACTTCTTGGGGGGCGATGAGGTGCCGCAGATGAGCTTCTTTCCGGGAATGAAACTCACAGGGGACGTGAAGCGTGCGTTTAGCGAGCGGATGTTGGCGATCTACGCTAAGCAATTTGAAGTACTGCCAATGGGGGAACATGCCGTGCGAATCGGTACAAAGGTTACGAACTCGCGAACGTTCTGAGTTTGGATGGCGTGGGGGAAGCATTCGCGTAGCTCTTTGCGTGGCGCACGATGGGGATCGGTTACAATGAATCTCTGCAAAATGCCCCATTGCAACGTCTTATCGAATCCGAATGTCCCATAAAACGCATCTCTCCGACGCCAAGACTGCATTCCAAGCCTCGGCGCTTACCAGCGAATTGATCACTCCGGCCCAGCTGGCCGAAGCTGTCGCCGCCCTCCGTGCCGGTGGGCAGAAGGTCGACGACAAACTATTAGCCGCGGCGCTGGTCCGCGATGGTTTGCTGACCGGTTATCAAGCCGAGCAGTTGAAGGCGGGAAGGACGAAGCTGAACCTTGGCCCCTACATCATCACCGACTTCATCGGCCAGGGAGGGATGGGGCAGGTATTCAAAGGTGTGCATAAGGTGATGGGGCGAGAGTGCGCTGTCAAAGTGCTGCCGCTGCAGAAGGTGACCGATGAGACGCGGAACAACTTTCTGCACGAGATCCGGATGCAAGCGGGACTCGATTGCCAGTATCTGGTCCGCGCGTTTGATGCCGGCAAAGATGGCCAGATCCATTACCTGGTCACCGAATACGTGCCGGGGACCGACCTGCGTCGGCATATCAAGAAGAATGGTGCGTTGCCGGTTTCCGAAGCCGCACTCTACATCCATCAAGCTGCGTTGGGACTCGATTACGCCCACCAACAGGGACTGGTCCATCGCGACGTGAAGCCGGGGAACATCTTGGTGACGCCGCGCGGCCGGGCGAAGGTTTCCGACGTGGGGCTGGCGGCGTGGAGCACGGCGATGTCGAGCGACCCGCGAGCGGGGAAGATCGTCGGCACCGCGGATTATCTGTCTCCCGAGCAGATCCTGACGCCCGACAACATCGGCCCGGCGAGCGATATCTACGGGCTGGGCTGCACGCTTTATTACTGTATCTGCGGCAAGGTCCCCTATCCCGGTGGCAACACGGCGTCGAAGTGCCGGCGGCATTGCGAGGATCTGCCGATGCACCCGCGGAAGTTCGCCGAGGACATCCCGGAGGAATTTGTCGACATCATCGCCGACATGATGGAAAAAGATCCCAACGATCGGATCGCTTCGGCTGCGGAAGTTGCCGCGCGGCTGGAACCTTGGCTGGAGGATGTGCAGGCCTTGGGAGACCGCCCGATCACCCGCGGCCCATGGTTGGAACCGCCGCCGCCCGGCGTCGATCCCTACAGTGGCACAGGGATCGCGGGACAGGGTTCGGGGCAGATTTCCGCCTCCGGCGACGCTAACGATTCAACGGCAGCCAGTGTTGGCGACACGATGAACAGCGCCAGCGGGATCGTCCCGCCGCCACCGATGCCGGGATACGAGATCGCGATCTCGAGCAAGCCGAACACCGGGATGCAAGTAGCGATTGCGCTTGCGATTGCGATCCCGTTTAGTTTGATGATCGGTGCGATCATCGGCTTTTACGTTCACGACAAATTGCAATAATAGAGACTCCGCCCGCCTGAACCGCCACAACTGGCGAGTTCGTGCTTATGATTCGTAGCTGTTGGCCAGACCGCGCTGGCGGCCCTCGCCAAACCTGCAGAATCAAAAACCTTCCTTCCCATCCAATACCTACTCAACGGAGTCTCACCCATGCCATCGGTTCTTGCCATCGCCGCCCATCCAGACGACATCGAATTTGTGATGGCCGGGACGATGTTACAGCTAGCCCGCCGCGGCTGGGATCTGCATTACATGAACGTCTGCGACGGCAGCCGCGGATCGACGCGGTTGAGCGAGACCGAGTGCGCTGCGACTCGCTTGGGTGAAGCTCAACAGGCGGCCAAGGTTTTGGGAGCGACATTTTACGGTCCGGTCGCTCGCGACATGGAAGTGCTGTACCTGCCCGAATATTACAGCAAGATCGCCGCGGTCGTTCGGCGGTCCAAGGCGAGCATCGTGCTGACGCATTCGCCGGTCGACTACATGGAAGATCATGAAACCGTCTGCCGAATGGCGGTTACCGCGGCGTTCATGCACGCCATGCCCAACTTCGTCACCGATCCGCCAGAAGCGACTTACGACGAACCCGTCACGGTTTATCACGCCCAGCCGCACGGCAACAAAACGCCGATGGGCGAACCGGTCGTGCCTCACTTCTACGTCGACACCACCGACGTGATCGACCAGAAGTTCGAAGCGCTTGGGTGCCACGAGAGCCAGCGGGCTTGGTTGGATTCGAGCCAGAAGATGGACTCGTACACCGAGACGATGCGGACGATCGGCCGCGAGGTGGGACGCATGTCGGGCAAGTTCGAATACGCCGAGGGTTGGCGTCGTCGCGAGCACTGGGGCTTCTGCGGTCCCGACGACGATCCGCTGCGAGCGGCATTGGGCGACGTAAGCGTCGACGGCTAAGCGGGCTAGTCGGCGGGGCACCGCTGGCTGTTCGCTAGCGGATTTGCTGGTAGAAGCCTGGGCAACTCTACCGGCTGGGCGAAATGTTGGGGAAGATCCCGGCGTGTCGATTCCGTCAATCGTCCTCCGGCTAAAAATTTTTTTCCCGTTAAATACAACGTCAATTTCATTCAAGCCCAATTTTGGGACATCGGATTCCCTGTGATTCCCTGTGTTTACGGAGGCTACCGCCAAGCGGTGGGCTCCGTTTTTTCTGCGCCTGACGAACGCAACGAGTGTTCCCAATCAAACGCCCTAAAGAATTAGGCCCGTTTATCACGAAACTTACTCTCGGATGGTCTGCTTCGAAACATCTCACAGTGCCAACTGGACCTGTGAGGGAGATCGAAACGGATCGTCCCGTTGGGGGGATTACTGGCCGAGGTCTATTCGTAGATCTCAAAGCGAACGATGCGAGGACTTAACCGGTTCTGGAAGCAGCGGTCGTTCAGCATCTCTTCAGCGCGTTTCACGCCCAAGCTTAGTGGAGTTCGATCGGCGGCGGGATCCTTTGGATTCAGCAATCGATCGGCGTCTTGGATCGCGTTTGCTCACCACGCCAGGTGGGCCAAGCGTCGGTTGTTTGACCCACATCCGCAACCGGCAGGTCTGACCCAGATGGATACAGCTTGCGAGGTCTCCCCACGGACCGAGCCAACGTACCGACTTCCGTTGACAGAGTTGTAGACGACTAAAGGACCAACATACATCGGCGTCTTACCGCGAGCCGTCGATCACGGATGACTATCGAGGCGTTATGGAGAACCTGGAATGAAGGTTTTCACTACAGGACAGGTCGCAAAGATCTGTAAAGTCGCACCGCGAACCGTTTCCAAATGGTTTGATTCGGGGCGTTTAAAAGGATATCGCATCCCAGGCAGTCAGGATCGCCGGATTCCGCGCGAATACCTGATCAAGTTCCTCAAGGAACATGGTATGCCCCTGGGCGATCTTGAAGACGAGGCTATGGCCAAATGTCTGATCGTCGCACAGGACCAAGTATTAATTGAGAACCTCAAACGCGAATTGCCACCAGAGAAGTCGTTTAAGGTAGCTGTTGCTGCCAGCGGATTCGAGGCCGGTATTCAAGCTGAGAGTTTTAGTCCCGACTGTATCATCGTCGATTTCTCGATCGGCAAGGTAGAGGCGGTGCAGATTTGCCAAAATCTGCGACGAAATATGGAGTTCGCTGAAGTGATCCTGATCGCATTGCTGCCCGACGACGGGCAACCAATGAGCTTCGATCGTTCGGCGATCAATGAGACATTCAAGAAGCCGTTTGATGCCCGTCTGTTGGCAGAACGCCTTCAAACTTTGGTCGGAACGAAGAAAGAGCTCGTGTAGCTCCGGATCGCGGTCTGTCCAAACAGAGTGCCTCGGATAAAGAGCGTTGCGTGGAATACACGCAACGCTTTTTTCGTGCGCTGAACTAATCCGTTAGAGCGAGCGGGATCATTGGGGCCCCTCGCTTTCACGAGCCAACTCACGGACGCGAATCGTAACGTCCTCACCGGCGCAATGAGCCACAACGATGAATGGCGGCGTTACGTCGATTGCTTGACGTATCACGCTCTGTGCGAGCGCTATCGTTTTTGCCGGCTGCATGTGGCCCGGACGCAGGTACAGGATTCCGTAGACAGCTTGTCTGCGGCGAATAGCCAAAGCTCCAAAATCGGAGTCGTGCGTTACAACCACTCGCTTGTCTTCGACCGCCAGCTGCAGTAGTTCACCGTCCGGTTTTCCGCTCCAGCCTTCTTCGCGGACCGACTGCACGTCCATCTCCATCGCTCGCAGGGATTCGACCACCCGCGAATGCAGATTTTCGTCCGCCAACAGACGGCAGTCGTTTAGCTTCACGACGCGACTTTGGTCTGTATCACCAAGTTGTCGTGCAGAGCAGCGGCGGCATAGCGGAGCGCTTGCTGAACATCTTCGATCGACAGATGGTCGTATTCGGAAACGATTTCCTCCGGGCTCGCGCCGCTCGCGAGCCATTCGAGAATGATCTCGACGCTGATCCGCGTTCCTTTGACTGTCGGTTTGCCGCTCAGAATTTCCGGATCACAGACGATTCGATCGAACATACAGTAGTCTCCGGTTTGTGTTTTGTTGTTGATGTTCGCGGGGTTACCGTGCCCACCATCGGCCGCTGGTTGTAGCTGGTTGCGCCGATGGGGCCGACGTAGCAGCAATGCCAGCCCCGTTCAGCAACAGCTGCTTATCTAATAGTATAGCGATCAAAATGCTCGACTAGCAGTTGTTAGGAATCGAGGGCCAGGGCTATTCAGTGTTGGCGTTTCGAAAGACTTGTCCGGCACGCACTAGCCGCCGGTGCTCGGAAACAAACTTGACAAGCGGTACCTCCGCCATCGTTTAACCGCGTGCCCAACGGGCCGCGCTTCCCCGCCACCCAATGAGGACGCGCGGGGCGTTGCCGCCGCGGTTAAACGAAGATTGCGGGTGTCGGCTTGTCCGCCGTCGTTTAACCGCGTGCCCAGCGGGCCGCGCTTTTCCGCCGCCCAATGAGGACGCGCGGGGCGTTGCCGCCGCGGTTAAACGAAGGTTTGGGGCGATCGGTGTTTGCGACTGTCTTTTAACCGCGTGCCCATCGGGCCGCGCTTCCCCGTCACCCATCGAGGACGCGCGGGGCGTTGCCGCCGCGGTTAAACGAAGGGAGCGGGGAAGCGAAGCTCGTGGTGTGGTTGGTTTGGTTGCTGGGCTTATCGACGCGTGGTATGGCCCCGGGTACGATGGCGAGTGCCGGAATAATCAGCCCGTGGTTTGGGCTTGGAGGCGGCGTGGAGGAGATGAAAGACCTATGATCGAAGTTACCGTCAACGGCCAGGCTCAACAGATCGAAGGCCCGATGAGCGTCGCAGCGCTGTTGGAGATCGTCGAAATCCCCGGCCCCTATCTGGCCGTCGAACTCAACGAAGACGTGGTGCCGCGCGAACATCACGGTGACCAGCAAGTTGCGGCGGGAGACCGTATCGAAGTCGTCACGCTCGTCGGCGGGGGCTGAGCTTCCGGGCTAGCGCTTCGCTTCCGGGCAGGGCACATTTCAAAAACCGCCCGATCTCGATAGAATCGTGGCCATGTCAACAGCCATTCCTAGCAACGATTCCGCGACCGATCCTCCCTTGGTCGTCGGCAAACATATGCTCGCCAGCCGCTTGATCGTCGGGACGGGACGATACGATACGATGCCGCAGATGGCGGAATCGTTGGAAGCTTCGGGGGCCGATTGCGTCACCGTCGCGGTCCGCCGCGAACGGCTTTACGACCGAAACGGCCAGAACATCCTCGATTTCATCGATCCGGATCGCTACACGCTGCTCCCCAACACCGCCGGCTGCTACAACGCGACCGATGCGATTCGAGCGGCTCGACTGGGGCGCGAGATCCTCCGGAACCTGGGCAATGCCGGCGCCGACTGGGTCAAACTGGAAGTCCTCGGCGACAGCAAAACTCTGCTGCCCGATCCGGTCGAAACACTGAAAGCCTGCGAAGAACTGGTCAAAGAAGGCTTTAGCGTCCTCTGCTACACCAGCGACGATCCGATCATGGCGCGGCGGCTGAAACAAGTCGGTGCGGCCAGCGTAATGCCAGCGGGCAGCCCGATCGGCAGCGGCCAGGGGCTGCTGAACCCGAACAACCTGCGGATCATTCTGGAATACCTGAAGCTGGATGATCCCGATTACCCGGTGATCGTCGACGCGGGAGTCGGCACGGCAAGCGATGTCGCCGAGGCGTTTGAGCTGGGGGCCGATGGCGTTCTATTAAACACAGCGATCGCGCACGCGCGGGATCCGATTCGGATGTCCCGAGCGATGCGAGCCGCCGCCTCCGCCGGCCGCGACGCGTTTCTCGCCGGCCGGATTCCGAAGCGGCTGTACGCTCAAGCGAGCAGCCCAACCGAAGGCGTGATCAGCAGCCGCCCGTATCAATAGACCGGGCGGGCGTTCAGCGTTTGGGTTTGGCACTCTTGGTAACCCGACGCGTAAGCGAGACGCCGCGTGAATTGCTCCCTTGCGCTTCGGGTTACTATTTCCCGAGACGCTCAAGGTTAAAAAATGATTAGCTTTTAGCGTTGCGTCGCGGGGCGCAAACGTCGGTCGGCGGGGTGGTTATAATCGGCACCAAACCCACCCCATTTCCTCTGCCGGAGCCGCCCTCGTGCCGATTCACAAGATCCCTCAATCGCGTCGCCGATTTCTCCAAACGACAGTAGTTGGCGGCGGTGCTGCGCTGCTGATGTCATCGACGCAGCGGCTCGCCGCCGCGGAAGCCGATCCCACCGTGATCGCTCTGCTTTCGGATACACACATCCCCAATTCGCCCGATGTCGAGGCGCGGGGGATCAACATGACCGAAAACCTGCAGCGCGTGATCGGCGAAGTCGTCGACCGCAAGACGCGTCCGTCCGATCTGATCATCAACGGCGACTGTGCCTATCTCAAAGGCCTGCCCGGCGACTATCAAAATCTTGTCAGCTGCCTCGCGCCGCTGGATCGGGCAGGGATCTCGCTGCATCTGACGATGGGCAACCACGACGATCGCCAACCGCTGTACGACGCGCTGTCCAATCAACGCCCTGCTGATGCTCAGGTGACGGCAAAACATGTCAGCGTGATTGAGACGCCGCACGCCAATTTCTTCCTGCTCGATTCATTGTTTCGCGTCAACGTGGTGACGGGAGAAATCGGAGCTGCCCAGATCGATTGGCTCGCTAAACAACTCGATGCTCGCGCCGACAAGCCAGCGATTGTGATGACGCACCACACGCCGCAGTTCGCCGCGCCGGCTGAGGGGAAACCGTGGTCGGGGATCTCCGACACCGCGGCACTAATGGAGGTGCTGGACAGCCGCAAGCATGTCAAAGCCTACCTGTATGGTCACTCGCATCATTGGAATCACAGCCAACGCGGCCACTTCCAGATGATCAACCTGCCGCCGGTCGCCTACGTGTTTAACGACAAGAGTCCCAACGGCTGGGTCGAAGCGGTCCTGACACCCGGCGAGATGCGGCTGGAACTTCAAACGCTCGATCCGAAGCATCCGCTGTCTGGCGAAGTTGTCACGGTTGCGTTGAATCGCGTTTAACCCCTTCGTTCAAGAGCGAGCACTTGCAACGCGTCGCGTCGACACCGGCTTGCACCTACGAAAATAGCCCGCTTCGTGAGAAACGGGCTATTTAAAGCTACATCGATATCGGTGACTGTTCCGCGGGACTAGTTACCAGGAAGACCTGGGATCCCCGGGAAACCTTGTCCGCCCGGCAGACCTGGGACGCCTGGACCAGCTCCCGCGCCCGCTGCACCTTCAGGTTCGGTCCCCTTCTTTTTGATCAATTCGTCGCGAGACAGATGGATCTTGCGGTATTCGCTTTCGGGAACAACGTAGTACCAATCGGCAAAGCGTTCGTTCAGGCTGCGAACCTTCTTCCGCGCCTCTTCCAACTGGTCGTTGCGTTCGTCCAACTTGCGTTGGTTCGCTTTGCGGATCCCTTCCTGGGCGACTTCCAATTCCTCCTGCTTCTCTTCCGCAGTCAGTTCCGGCTTGGCAGCAGGCTTTTCTTCGGCTTCAGCAGCAGCGGCTGGCTTCGCTTCATCCGCAGGCTTCTCTTCCGCTGCGTCGGCGGCTGGCTTTTCAGCTTCGTCGTCCGAGTCGTCTTGCAGCAGCAGAGTCGGCTCGGCTTCATCCGAAGCTTCTTCGTCTTCGCTAGGTGCTTCGCAGCCTTCGGGTTCCTCTTCGCTCGCTTCGGATTCATCCGCATCGGATTCTGAATCTGCGTCGGCGTCAGCATCCGGTTTCGCTGGCTCTTCAGCCTTCTCAGCTTCCGGTTTCGGAGCCGATTCCAACTCGTCAGCAGCTGGCTTTTCGGCTTCCTCGCTCTTCGCAGGCTCCGCCGGTTGGTCGGTCTTCGGTGGCTGGGCCGCTTCGACTTCGGGATGCAACTGCTCCCAAGTTTCAGGAACGGCTTGCAGTTCGGGCTCGGGGAACGTCGCTTCGTTCACCCGCGCGGTAACCAACAGATAGCGGTTGACGCCGGTGACGTCCTCATCGGATCCGTCTTCGGATTCTTCCGGACTGTCCATGCTCTGTTGATCGATCTCACCAAAGCGAAGCAGGTACTCGACACCGTTTTTCAGCGTCGCGATCAGCTCGCCGTTGGCAGCAAAGACTTCGCCCTTGCCATCTTCGGTCGGTTGCGGATAGAAGCCGCGAGCGATCAACGAGCGGACGGCGTCGTCGTTTTTCATGAAGCCCGCGTCGGCTTTCAGATCGCCGGAGAGTCCATCGGGCTTGCGGCGGACATCGACGATCTTGAGGTCGTCCAGGGCGCTTCGCAATTCACCCAGCTTGGTTCCGTCGAGCTCTTGATCGTCGGCGAGCGTTTGCGCAACCGGCTTTCCCTTTTCGTAAACGTCCAATTTCTCCAGCTGCCAGGTATCGTTTTCAGCCAACAAGATGTCGGCGTCAAAGTTCGGCTGCATGCTGGCACCTTGCAGGGTGCGAACGATCGAGTAGTCGCGAATGCCGATCTTTTCGATGTCGAACGAGCTGAGGTCCAGCAGATTGTCTTCGATCCAAGAATCGAATTTGGTCGTCAGCGGAGTGTCGTCGAATTTGACAACATAGGTGACATCCTGAGTTGGGATGCGGACAAACCGCTGATCTTCGGAGTCTTTGACCTTGCTGCCGATGATCAGATTGACAAGGACGTCGCCGTTATCGTTCTCGAATTGGACCAGTCGTCCAACCCCTTCGTCGCCGACTTTCAGACTGGTCGCGTTGGGCTCCAAGACGCCGAACTTCTCGTGATCATCTTTGACTTCGCTGGCGACGTCCAAGATCTCGAGATTCAAAAACGCAGTCGCTGCGTCGCGGATCTGTTCGGTCGCATCGGCGGGATAACCGTCGTGCGATGGGATCGACCACTGGTTGGTTTTCGAATCGCGAGTGACCTCGAACGAACTCAGTTGCCCAAGCTCTTCGTCGAAGCGATCGATTTTCAGCATCGAAACGTCCAACACATCGTTGAACTTTTCGAAGATCGGTTTCCCGATCAAGCCGGCGAGATCGGTCTCGGTCGAGCGAGGCCAAGCAACGATTGCCGCCAAGGCGACCACAACCGATGCGACCAACCAAAAGACGCCTGTCTTTCCACTTTCAGTCACGTTTCTATTCTCCGCAAATCTGTCTTGTTATCGGTGTGTTTGAGTCGGGTTTATCGAAGCCGGCTTTTGGCAATGTTCTCGCGTTCGCGCAATCGACGCGACGCAAAGACGATCACGCCGATCAACAGCGGCGGGATACAGGGGAGCGTCACCGCGGCGGCTTTGACACGATTTTGTCGCGCCCGAACCGTCAGGTCGGCTGCCCGGCGTTCCTTCTGAATCTGACTGTCTCGCTCGCGTTCGAGCTTCTCGCGGCTGACCGTCAACATCCGCTCCAACTGTTGTTGCTTCATCATGAAACGGGTCTGAATCGCTTGGAACGCACCGAGATCGATCTTGCCGTCCTGGTTGTTCTTCTTGGCGTCGTCCAATTCCTTTTGCAGCTTCTGCAGCTCTTCGGTATTCTTCTCTTCGATCTCGCGAACCTTCTCTTTAAAGGCCAGATCGAACTCGGCACCCGCAGCGCTCTCTTTTTCGCGAGCTTCGTTTTCGACTTCTTCGATCCACTGCAGCGTGCTGAACCGCGGTTCGTGTTTGCGGACGTCGATGAACAGACTTTCATCAGCCAACCAATCGACAACGTTTAACACGAAGGTCACGTTCTGAACTCGCAGGTCAACTTCTGCAAACAGCTCTGGCTGAGCGCGGATCGCCAAAAACTCTTGGATCATCAGGTCGGTGTCGGCCACGTAAACCGCCTTGATAGGCCGTTCGCTCGATTCACCACCAGCGGTTTCATCTTTGGCTGCATCGTCACCGCTGGCGTCATCGGCCGTGGAGTCTTCGGTTTTGGCTTCGGCACTAGCGGGACCTTCGATCGCCATCGCAATCGTCTGGATTCCCTTGAAGTCACCCTGCTCGGCTCGCAAAGTATTAGGATCGCGCATCGCAGGTTGCAGTTTGGCCAACGGGATCAACCCGGTCGCCATGCCGGTTTGCACCAACGGAGTGTGCTTCAGAACACTGTCCTTCTTGGCGGTGATCGCACCGGCGTAGATGAACAGGATCTCGCGGAGTCCCGCGGTGATCGGGTTAGCCTCGGAGAGCGCGTCTTCGGCGCCCGGTGCTTCCTCTTTGGCGAACAACCATTGGTCATCCAGTCCCAACGCAGCCATCTTTGGATACGGATTGTATTGCTGCCAGACGATGTCGGGCGAGAAGAGTGCTGTCATGCCGGGCATGCCGGGCGATTCGATCTCCAACACGTCCCACAGCTTGCGAATATCACCCTTTGGAATCGGGCCGCCCTGCTGACCGAACATTCCGCCCGGCGACTGCTTCGGTTCGCCGGTGCCGGGGATTCCGCGGATCGTCATCGGATCCTCGAAGATCGCCATCGGGATTCCAGCTTTGACGCCTTCGACCAAGCGATCGAATTGATCGGGAGCCAGCGACGATGGCTGAACAGCGACCACGGCATCAAACCGCTCGGGGTCCAACGGGGACGACAGGTCGACCTCATCGACTTGATATTGTTTTTCCAGTTCGACAACCAACGGGTGCTTTTCCAGTCGACGCGGCTGGCCGCCAGCCATCGAGAAGCCGCCCATCATGTTGGCGTCGGTGTTGACGATCCCCAAGCGCTTACGCGAGCTCTGCGAAACGGTTTTGATCGATCGCACCAATTCGTATTCGACGGGAATTCCGTAGTCGAAGAAGGGAACGACAACCTTTTCCAATCCGCTGCGGAACGCTGCTCCCAGCAGGATCTCTTGGTTTTCCATCGATCCTTGCGAGCGAACGAATCGGGCGACAGGTTCGATTCCGAAGCGCTCCGAAGCCAGTGCCGCTTCGTCGCTGAACAGCTCCAGATCTTGGTACAGATTGACGTCGATCGTCTTGCCACGCTTGGCAGCTTCGGCGCGGAACTCTTTCAACACGCTTACCAATTCGTAACGCGTGCGAGCATATTGTTCGGGGATATCGGTCGAGATAAACGCATCGACAACGATCGGCCGATCGGCGTCGAGGTTCTTGATCAATTCGATCGTCGCTGGTGCCAGCGAGCTGACGTTGCCTTCGGTCGTGTCGACGCGTTGATCCCAGTTGCGAATCAGCACAACAGCACCGCCGGCCAAGACCATCAACGCCAATGCGCGAGCGGCATAATGCCAGAACATCGTGTTGCCATCTTTGCTTCCCGCCCAGTGCCGACGCCCGATCAGGACCATGCACAGATAGATGCCGATCACGGCGACCAAGACAAAATAGACAGTCGATGAGAGGCTGATCACGCCGCGTCCAAAGTCGTCGAACTGGGCGCTCAGCCCCGAACCGCTGACGATCCGTTGGAACCAGCCGGCCGGGATGATCACGTCGGCCATCGATGCGAAGGCCAGCGGGGCGTTAAACAGAGCTCCCAAAATGAAGCCGACCGTCAGGTTGCCGGTCAGGAACGACGCGACCATACCGATCGCGATCATCGTCAGACCGACGAACCAGTAACCGAGATAGGTCGTGAAAAACAGCCCGGTATCGAGATCGCCATAGCTGAGGACCGCCAGGGTGATGAAGTTCGACAGCTGCGAAAAGATCAGCGAAGCCGTGAAGATCGCCGACGCCGCGAGATACTTTCCCATCACGATGTCGAAGTCATCCGCGGGCAGCGTTAGCAGCAGTTCGTCGGTTCCCTGCCGTTTCTCCTCGGCCCAGATACTCATCGTGATCGCCGGGATGAAGAACAGCATGATCAACGGCAGATAGCGATTCAGCTGGTCCAGCGTCGCCAGGTTGTCGTTGAAGAACTCATAGGGCCAGAAGGCGGCCAGCGACGTCAGGAAGACGAAGATGCAGAGGAACACATATCCGGTTGGATTGCTGAAATAACCGAAGAAGTTACGTCGCAAAACAGCAAATGCGGCTCGCTTGGTGCGAGCGAGGAGACTGATCAGAACAAACAGCACGCCGACGAAGATCAAGTCGATCAGGAGCAGTTTGATCAGGGCCAATAGGAGAGTTACTAGATCCATTCTTCTACACTATTTCAATTGCGAGAACTGGTGAGTTGATTTCAACGGCATGTTCGCGATCACCGCTTGGGAATCGCGAGCTCAGATAGAAACAGAGGTCGGCGGAATCAGCTGACGCTTTCGCCGTGGGTCAGTTTATGGAACGCTTCGTCCAACTGTCCCTTGTGTCCCAAGTCGTCGACGGTGCCGTCGAAGACCTTGCGTCCCTCGTTGATCAAAACGACGCGCGTCGCCATCGCTTCGACCTCTTGCAAAATGTGAGTGCTCAGCAAAATCGTCTTGGTTTCGGCCAGCTTGGCCATCGTCGCGCGAACCCCACGAATCTGGTTCGGATCCAAACCGGCGGTCGGTTCGTCCAAGATCAGCACGTCGGGATCGTGTAACAGTGCCTGGGCCATACCGACGCGTTGCTTAAAACCTTTGGACAGCTTGCTTGTCGCTTTGTGCATCACGGTCGAAAGATCGCAGATCTCGACGACGCGTTCGACGTGCTGCTTGCGTTCGCGAAGCCCCATGCCGCGGGCGTCGGCAAAGAATTCCAACAAGCTGGCCGGCGTCATCTCGGGATACAGCGGGCCGTTCTCGGGCAGATACCCCAGTCGCTTGCTCCCCTCGATCCGATCCGAAAGCATGTTGTGGCCCGCGATTCGAGCCTCCCCTTCGGAAGCGGCGATGTAGCCGGTCAACATTTTCATCGTCGTGCTTTTGCCAGCCCCGTTGGGCCCCAAAAACGCAACAAGTTCCCCTTCATTGACCGTGAAACTGATGTCCCGTGCCGCCGCAAACGGACCGTAGAACTTGCTCAGTCCCACCGCCTCGATCATCGGTCGCTTTCCGTTCGATTCACTCATGTCTTTACTTGTCTTTATCTTCAAAGGTCAATTGTCTTCAAAGGGTTCCGCCATCATGAAACGTCGCGTCCCCATGATCGCAGCGCGTTGCTCGCCATCGATCCCGCTGCGTCGGCGCCGCTGCGAGCACGATCCAGCGCTTCCCACCGCCGGCAACAATCGATTCACCCCGCCGTTGCGTCTTCGGATCCGTTAGCTATCAACGGATCGGTCGACTAAACACGGGGCCCGATTCGTATCAAAGAGGTGGTGGGCGGCAACGTCTCAACCAGCGTCCATAGGGAGACCGCCAAGCGTCTTCCAAAACGCTCAACCGCCCATTAGCAACCGGTTCAAGGCCGCCAATATAGCCGTAATCCCAGCCCACTCAACGGGCGTTGATTCCAGCCATCAAGCAGTTGCGAGGCCGAGCATCGTCAAACGACTTCCGTTTGACACCTTCCTACGCAGCGTGGGGCTGTGCGGTTCGAGAAAAGAACCGAAAAGAAAAGAGCCCCGACGATGCACTCGCCGAGGCTCAAAAACTGAACTTTAATCGTCTCCGCCGCGGAGTTTTGTTCCTCCGTCGCCGGCGGTTACCGTGGCGGATTGCCTAGGTTACCCTAGCGATAGGCGCGGCCGCCGGGTTGAGCGACCTGCGATGGCTGAGCCCAAGGACGGGCGTCGCCGTAGACGCGGCGGTGGTAAACCGAGAGCGCCCGCAGCACGTGCCCCTTCGGTCCCGGTTGCCATTCACGCGTGCGATAGCGGGTGAACGCATTGGTCAGGAACTGAATGCTGCGGACAAAACGTGGGTCTTGCAGTTCATCCTGGTCGGCGGTGAAGATCAACCATTCGATAATATGACCGGTCGTCTGCACCTTGCGATCGAGATCGCGATTGTCCTGCGGCCCCTCGAACCAATTGGTGCTGAACGAACCGTCGCGATTCTGCAGCGACCAGGCGTAGTCGACAAAGTCTTTGATAAACGCGTCGGCTCGAGCCCACTGGCCTTCGATCGGCAGACCTTCGAGCCGTCGCTGCCGCAGGGCGTAACTGAGTCCCATCAAACGGTGCGTTCCGCCGCACGCAGCGCCGACGATCGGCTGAGCCAATTCCTCGGCGAGCAGCGTTTCGAAAGTCCAAACGGTCCCGTCGGACGCTCGCCACTGGGTGTCGGTCGGCAGGTAATGCGACAGCCCGATCAACGAGAATGTCAGCTCTTGCCCGCGGCGACAATCGGCCATCTCCGCCCGAATCAGATCTTCGATCGTAAATCGCGAGCGGCCATCGGTCAGCGGATAGGTCGCTTCGACGTTCACCTGAGCCAACATTGCCAACAGTTGCGCCTGGTGGCCTTGCAAACCTGGACCTTGGCGAATGTATATGCGGCCACTTTTTGTTGTCGTGATCAGACGTTGCCCGCGGAGCGGACGATTGCTGCACAACCACGCGATCGAGTTGTGCAGATTCCTGCCCGATTGCACGTTGGCGTCGGCACCAAATGGAAGCATCATGTGGAACGTGCCCCAAGGGCTGCGTTTCGAGACGTTTTCGGGGCGGCGATGGTAATCGGTCAGCACGCGAGCAACAAAGGGTTGCAAGGTCTGGACGTCGCGAGTCAGCGTGCGGCGCTTTTCGGTCGCCGGAGTTTTGTCGCGGGATTCGACATCGCGATCTGGCGCTCGCGCGGTGCGATCGCTCGGCGAAGTCGCTTCTTCGTCCGATTCGCGTTCCTGTCGCGCTGCCGATCGACCGGGGAAGCTGCGGATCGCGGCCCGCAAACGCTCCAGCGATTCGGCATCGATGTCGCCGTCGGTCTGCTCCTCCTGCGGAACCGGCTCCAGTTCCGTCGGTTCGACCACGTCGACGATCGGTTCGTTGGAATCGGGCGACTGAACCGGCATCAACTTCTTGACTTCGCGTTTGGTGATTTCGCGAGCCCCTTCGGTACTCGAGCTGTTCGTCGAGCGTGAACTCGTCGAACGCTGTTCGGTTTCGTGCCGTGAGATTTCCCGCGTGCTGGTTCGCGTCCGTCGCGAAGTCTCATTCGTGTGAGACTCGGACGATTCGGAAAGCGTCAAGGAACTCGAAGCGGCAGATCGACTCTGATCGCGCAACGTCCCCGGCAGCGGTGCTGGAGCGGGATCGTCGACGGCCGGGCTGAGACGAATTTGCTCGGATTCAGCCGCTGCCATCGGTTGCTTCTCGAAGGCGTTGGTTTTCGATTCGACATGCGTGTCGCGGCGCAGGCTGGGCGGAGTTTGTCCGCCCGGAGCGTTCCCGAGAACGGGAGCCGGTGACTGACTTGTTGCTGCCGATTCGCTGGCGTTTTTCGAGCCGCTGATCGTTTCGCTCTCGGCGGTGCTGGAACGGCGGCCCAGGTCGGGAGTCGTCCAGGGAGTGAAGCTATTGGCTGTCGAAGTCCGCAGCGAACGGGTGCCGCGCGGAATCCAAGTCCCCATCGGCGGCGAAGTGGCTGACGGTGCCGAGGTCGCTGCCGGTGCGGTTGACTTGCTTGGCGATGCCGCAGTCGGCGGGTCGAACCGCTGCGGAGTTTTCCGCTGGGCCGCAGGACGCCGCGACGATTCAAAGCCCGACGAATCGGCGTCGTCCGTAAGTTCCGACGTGGCTTGAACCGGCAGGAAGGTCGGATTGACGTGACTTGGCGTTAACGCCAGCGGCTGATCACCGGCGGCGACGCCCCCAAAACTCCCCCAAGTGATCGTCGTACCGATCGCTAGCGTTTGGAGTAGCAAGGTGCGCATGCGTCGTCGTTTGCGGTTTGTCATCATGAAATCACGGCCTGCTGTGTCGTCAGAACATCCATCGACGCGTCGACCTGAAACGGTCGTGCTGATCGATACGATGGTATTGACTATCGGAACGCCAAGAGCCCCAGTTCAGTACGTCTTGTAATTCCTTCGACAGACGTGTCGGTTAGCCAACCCTAGCGAGATGGAACCCCCGGGAGGTTGGGTCGAGCTGGGGGGATTGCACTCGCCGCGTTAAACCTTGACGGCGATAGCATCGAGAACTTCGCGAATCTTCGCGGCTTTAAGTGAAGTCGCGACCCGCCGCGGCGCCACAAAGCGGGCCGCTCCGTAGTGCACCACCAGAGGGGACCGGCCCCACGAACGCAGCCCCCGTTTCGCGCGCATCGACGAGATCCCTTGCCCCGGAGAGCCCGGGCCGGCTAGCCCGGCGGCAGACTAAGGGGCCGCATGCTTCCGTTGCAGATACCCGATTAAGTCGCGGATATCGGCTTCGCTCATCGGATCCAGCAACCCGCTGGGCATGATCGAGACGGGCGATTCGGTTTGCAGATCGATGTCATCGCGGAGGATCGTGCTGCGATCGTTAACGGTTCGGATCGTGATCGATTGCTCGTCGGACGATTCGACCATCCCCGTGATCACACGGCCATCGATCAACTGCAACACCTGCATCCGATAATCTTTGGCGACCGCCGCGCTCGGATCGACGATATTCTCTAACAGATAGTCGAGGTTGCTGCGTTGGGCTCCGGTGATGTCGGGGCCGATATCCCCGCCGCTGCCAAAGAACTTGTGGCACGTGGCGCAGTTTTTGGTAAACAGCTCGCGGCCGCGATCGGTATCGGCGGTGGCGATCAGTTCATCGGTCAGCCACTTCTTGTAGCTGGCGATCTGTTTCTGGCGATCTTCCCCCGCCGGGCGAGCTTTGCCCCACAACCGATCCAACTGGGCCGATACCTGTTCGTTGTTCAGCGAACGCAGTTGCCGTGCCGTGAACGCTGTCAGGTCGCTGGCGGCGATCTGTTTGGCTTCGATCGCTGCCATCAGTTCGCCAGCCCAATTGCTTCGCGATGCCAGCGTCTGCAAGGCGTCTTGTTGTGTCGCTGAGTCCCATTTGGGATACCCCGCGATTAGCGCGGCCGATGTGCGATCGTTGGCATAGCGAGCCAGACCGCGAATCGCCGCGCGGCGGACATTTGAATCGTCGATCAGCGTCAACAGATCGGCATCAAAATTGGCGGCGCCTCGCGCGACCAAGGCTTCGATCGCTTGTGCGCGATCATCGGTCGCAGCTCCGCCGTCGACGGCGACGCGGCGCAGCAGTTCGATCGCACCGGGATCGTTTAGCGCCAACGCGACCCGAGTCGCAAGCGATCGCACTTCGGCATTGTCGCTGGCTTGAAACGTTGCATAGGCGGCGGGCCAGTTAGGCGGCAGATCGAGCTTGCGACCGCTGAGTCCTTGCAGCGTGCCATCCAACACGTTGGCAACGACCGCGTCGTCGACAGTATCTGCCGATACGCGATCGATCAACAACGGAACGCCTCGGCTCGCCACAGCCGACGACGCAACTCGGCGGGCGACGTTGATCCGCACGCGCGGAATATCAGCTTCCACCGCCAACTGCACAAATCGCGACAGGTCATCGTCGATCAACGGCTCTGCGGCGTACCACAGCATTAGCGGCAGATTTTGGTCGCTCGAATCTTCCGCTCGCTCGCCCAAAGCTTCGACAAGTTCCCAACGCGCGGCCAGCGGCAATCGTTGCAGAGCACTGGTGATCGACAATCGAACCAGCGGTGAATCGCCCGACTTGGCGCAGTTCAGCATCGCCGCGATCGCTGCCGCCGGCGGTTCTCCCGGCTCACATAACAGCGTGATCGCCCACGACCGAATGTCTTCATCGGGATCGTCGATCAATTCGGTCAACCATTGCGGCGACGCTCCGCCGGTGACATGCAGCGCCCAGAGCGCTCGCAACCGCTTTGGCGTGGCGGTCTGCGACTGGAACATGTGATGTAAAACGCGGTGGACCTTCCGCATGTCAGCTCCGGCCGCCGCCCGCTCTTGCAACCGCCGCCGCGCATGGCGGACGTGCCAGTCGTTGTCGTGCAATTGTGCGGCGACCAGTTCATCGTCGTTGTATTGCGAAAGATCGACTTGTGGAATCTTGTCCTGCTTGTAGGTCATCCGAAAGATTCGGCCCGTCTGCCGCTGCGTGTTTCGCACGCTGTGGCACTCGCCGGTGTCGCTCCAGTCGCTGACATAGATCTCACCGGCGGCGCCATACGCCAGCGTAACTCCCATAAACCAAGGGTCTTGCGATCGCATCAGATCGGGACCGTGCGACGCGACGTAGCCCGAACCGCTGCGTCGTGGGATGTCGTTGTTAATCCGGCGGCCATGCAGATTGTTTGTCATCAATGTGTTGCGGTACGGCGCGGGCAGGGCATCGCCGAGATAGATGATCGTGCCGCAGTGAGCGTGTCCGCCGCCGGCAGCATCCTCGTCGGCCGAACCGATCCCGCGGCGGACGTCGCTGATCCCAACATAGTGAAGGTGGTCGGCGATCGTATCGATTCGCTGATACGCGTGCTGACTCGATTTCCGTCCCCGCCACGGTTCGTAGTGCGCCCCCTGGATCACCTGGAACAGATGCGGGTTAACGCAGTTGCAGATGAACGCGTGACCGAGATCGTTCCAATCGATCCCCCAAGGATTAGTCGTCCCGTCGGCATACGCTTCCCAACGATGCTGCACCGGATGGTAGCGATAGACGCCGCCGTCGAATCGCTGCCGGTCGGCTTCGTCGGTTCCGGGGCGGCCGATCATCGACCAATTGGTTCGGCCATGTGTACCGTACAGCCAGCCATCGGGGCCCCAGGCGAAACCGTTTGCCAGGTTGTGGGCGTTGGCGTGATTGCCGAAACCATCGAGGATCACCTGCGGCGGACCATCGGGCTGGTCGTCTGCATCGCGATCGGGAATGAAGAGCATCGATGGTGGAGACATCACCCAGACGCCGCCGAACCCGACTTCGATCCCCGTGACGTAGTTAAGCCCCTCGAAAAAGACGCTTCGCCGATCGTGGCGTCCATCGCCATCGCTGTCCTCGAGGATCACGATCCTGTCGCTTTTGCCCTCGCCATGCACCGGGTAGGCATAAGCTTCGGCGACCCATAATCGGTTGCGATCGTCGATGCAAAAGCCGATCGGTTGCTGCACGGCGGGTTCGCCCGCAAACAACTGGACCTTGAAATCGGGAGGGACCTGCATCGTGCTGGCCGCTTCGGTCGGCGGCAGCGGTGCGGCGGATTCCTGGGACCAACTGGAACCCACAAAGATCAACACGCACGCTAACCAAGAGGTCGACAAAACAAGCGATTGCAAATGCGAAGGCATGGGCATTTTTGCGGGGGAGCGAAAGAGGAAGAAGTCGAAGAACCGCAAGCGCAGCCGCGGCGGTCAAACACCAATCGTTTCGATTCGCTGCAGGCGAGTATCAAATCCGGCCGCAAGTTCGTCGATCAAACCGCTCATTCTGCCGATCGCATCGCGGCTGGTCGCTTCCTGTTTGGTCAAACCGTCCGCCAGTTCGGCGATCGCGGCGGAGGTTTGCAGCAATGTGTTTTCGAGCGCATCGATTTCCCCCGCCTCCCGATCGCTCCACCGCTGCGAATCGAGCAGCGGACTGTTGGCGTCGCCGCTCGATCGAATCGCCTGCAGCAGTTGATCGATCCGCGACTTCAGCCGCTCGCCCACCGCCAAGCTGCTGAGGATTCCTTGATCGACCTGGTGAGCCAAGTGACGGTCGAGCTTTTGTTTACCGCCGACAAGCGTCTCGGAAAGCCTAGCGCGGAACAATCGATCGCTCTCGCATCGATGCAGCGGTTCCTGGTAGCCGCGATTGCATGGAAGCTGCCGCTCGGCATCGCTCTCCCGATCGGCGGGTTTGGTGTCGTAATTCATATCTCAGCGTTATGGCCATCCTGTTCCGTTGAGCCGATTGCGATGGTCCGTCATTAACCATGATGACCTCAAGATAACGTATTTTCCCGCCGCCTGTTTCGCTCGCTTCGATGGGATGCGCCGCGATCGGTCCCGATCGACAGCAACGAGAAGCGATTGTTCCGAATGTTTCGGTCGAACAGGGAACATTCGCAACCCATAGGAAAACTTTGACAATAACAGTCAGCGTGCTAGGTTTGAATCAGCCGAAGGAAAACTCGGCATGCCGTTATTATCGGCACCCAACAGGTTGGGAACGCTGTCGCGATCACGGGCGGAAACGAACCGGTGGCGCTGCGACGACGCGAGCAACGGCAAACCAAACACGAACCGACGCGTGGCTTCGCATCGACAACTGCAATCGATGCGAGCTTCCAGCGGATTCAGATACCAATACATTTTTTACACTTTGTTCGATCGCATCCGGAGCGAGATTCATGTCGGTAACATTGCAGAGCTCCGGAGGGAAAGACGAACTGGTCTCTGGGTACATCCCGATCAGCGTCTCGACCTTGGTCCCCTCAGCGATCGTGGGCATCGATCTGTTCCAGGTGGAACCCGACGAGCAGCGGTATGTCTTGTACCGCGAGAGCGATTATCCGCTGGAACAGACCGATCTGGTGAAGCTGCGGAGCCGCGGGGTCAACAAGCTGTACATTCGCAAAGACGAACAGCCTTCGTATCAGACCTATCTGCGCGAGATGATCGACAATCCGGGCTCCGATGTCCCGGTTTCAGCTCGCGCCGGGGCGTTGAACGAGGTCGTTCGCGATCTGTTGGAATCGGCCTTTCGGGAAGGCGACCCCGACGCATCGGTCAACACAGCCGCCTATCTTGGCGAACAAACTGCCGACATCGTTTGCAACGACCAATTCGCCAGCGTCGATCTGTTCCGCGTTCTGCATCACGACTACGCCACGTTCACACACTCCGCCAACGTCGCCTTCTACGCTGGGATGCTGGCGGCCGAAGTCGGCTTCAGCCAAGCGGAGGTAGCGTTGATCTCCTCCGGGGGCCTGATCCACGATCTGGGCAAATTGCAGATCCCCGACAAGATCCTGTCGAAGCCGGGGCGATTGACCGAACAGGAGTTCCGCGAAATCCAGATGCACCCAGTCACCGGATTCCGCCAACTGGTTCATCGCGAAGACTTGACCGAAGGCCAGTTGATGATGGTCTATCAACATCACGAACGCGTTTGCGGTGGCGGATATCCCGTCGGAATCGCGGGAGACGAGATCCATCCGTGGGCCAAAGTCTGTGCGGTGGTCGACGTCTTCG
Source organism: Rosistilla oblonga (assembly GCF_007751715.1). NCBI lineage: Bacteria > Pseudomonadati > Planctomycetota > Planctomycetia > Pirellulales > Pirellulaceae > Rosistilla > Rosistilla oblonga. The sequence goes on from NZ_CP036292.1 coordinate 3,226,842, forward strand.
AAGCGTTGACCAGCAATCGACCCTACCGCACCCCGATGCCGAAGCGGCGGGCGCTCGAGCTTCTGGAGCACGAGCGGGAAGGCTACGAACAAGAATTTTTGGAATGTTGGAAAAAAATCACCAACCGACTTTGGCATAATTGATAGAAAATCCCCCCGTCGGAAGATCGTTCCCGCCGAGCGGCAGGACTATCGTCCGGGGGCTACTGAGGAGCAACTTTCGATCCCTAATTAGGTCGCTTTAAAACCGCATGAATTGGATGCACCGAGTGGTTGAGCGGCCCGCGGCGAGAGTCCGCTGATCGCCCTCGACAAACAAGCGGTCCGTTCCCCGTAACCTGCAAATTGCGGCTTTTACCACTGCGTCGACACACGCAACCGCCGCGCGGCATTCAGTACCCGGAGGCATGAAATCTTGTAGTTTCCCTACCGATAACGCTCGACTTATCTAAACCAGCCGAGCTCCAATCCCGCCCCCCCATAAGGCACTCTAATAGTCTCCGCGATCGGGACGGTCCAACGTGCGGTGATCCGCATAGCCACCTTTGGGGTGTTGCGGCCCGTCCGCATTGACAGTGCTGCGATGCGTGCTAGGGTTGAGAGAATCGAAGTTTCATTCAATCAAAGCTTCTGCCGGAGCGCTCGACGACGACGTCAGATCGCGAGTTCGGAACCGACGGCACTGCAGCGACAATTGATTTGAACCAACGCGCGACTCAAGTCCCCTTTGTTTTCATCGCGTTCGATTCAGTCCTGTCGTATTTTGCAATCCAAACCGCCGCCCCAACCACCAATAAACGGGGCGTGCGTCATGTCGTTAACCGTTCAGGAATCCATCGTAATGGACAACCTCGCTTCGGGTTTTATTCCAATCAGCGTATCGATGTTAGCCCCAGCATCGGTCGTTGGAGTCGAGCTGTTTCAAGCGGAACATAAATCCCGCCGGTACGTGTTGTATCGCGCGAGTGATTATCCGCTGAAACAGACCGACCTGACCAAGCTGCGCCACCGCGGCGTCCACCAGCTGTTTATACGCAAGGGAGCGCAAGCGTCGTATCAATCGTATTTGCGGCAGATGATCGACAATCCCGGCGATGACGTTCCCGTCTCCGCACGCGTGGGCGCTTTAAATGAAGTGGTCCGCGACCTGCTGGACTCCGCGTTTCGAGCTGGCGATACCGACGCGACTGTCTCGACAGCAAACTACTTAGGTCAGCGAACCGCCGACATCGTCTGTAACGATCAATTCACCCGTAGCGATCTATTTCGCGTTTTGCACCACGATTACGCCACATTCACACATTCGGCTAACGTCGCGTTTTACGCGGGCATGTTGGCCGCCGAACTCGGATTCAGCCAAGAGGATGTCGCGGCGATCTCCTCCGGAGGTCTGATCCACGACATCGGCAAGCTAAAGATCCCCGACAAAATTTTATGTAAACCCGGGCGGTTGAGCGAAATGGAATTTCGCGAGATCAAGATGCACCCCGTGACGGGGTTGAATCAATTGGTCCACCGCGAAGGTTTAGTTGAAGGCCAGTTGATGATGGTCTATCAGCACCACGAACGCGTTTGCGGCGGTGGGTATCCAGTTGGGATTGGCGGCGACGATATCCATCCATGGGCCAAACTTTGTGCGGTGGTCGACGTCTTTGAAGCGTTGACCAGCAATCGGCCCTATCGAACCCCAATCCCCAAGCGTCGGGCGATCGAAATGTTGGAACACGAACGAGAAGGCTACGAACAGGAATTCTTGGAATGTTGGAAAAAGATTACAAGCAAACTCTGGCAACGCTAATCGACACTGTCAACTGGGACATCGTGCTACCCGAGGGACACGAGGCTTTCTTTGGCGACAACGGTTCGATTTCACCGTGCACCTACGAATCGCGTTCCTCACCGCGGATGCGCGCTCGCGGACGCGGGATCTTGTACTACGAGGAGACGCTGCGAGCATTTCCCCGCACGCAAGATCCGATGGGAATCTACACGATGGATTTTTCGAAAACCGGAATCGGTTTCGTCGCCTCGTGTCAGTTCCTTCCCGAAGAGGTCGTCCGAATCGTGTTGCCGACCTTTTGGGCTCGGCTGCGAATCACGCGCTGCACGCGGAACAATGACAAACGCTACGATTCCGGCGGCAGCTTGATCACCTGGCATCAACCGAGTCCCGAAGCGTTCGAAACGTTGCAGCCTTCATAGGCCAGCTCAACGGCCGCGCCGCGTCGCCGCCGGGCGAACTTTGCCTGCCTGGCGATGCGGCACCGAATCGGAGTCAACGATTGGCTTTGCTGCAAAACCGCCGAGCCCCAACGCCCAGGGGGCTGTTGGCGACGCCTACAGGTGTCACAATTGTCGATGGAAGTCTCTGTCGGCCGTGGTGGTTTGCAGAGCGTTCATGACAACCACCGGTTCGATACGAGATAGACCGAAGTTCGATGAGCTCAGTTTGGCAGCGCTGGCGGGACAAGACTCCCCAATCCGAACGCGAATACCAGCAACAGATCGATCCGCTGCGGGCAGCCGCACCGGTCCCGGTGTTGTGGTTGTTTGGTAAGACCGGCAGTGGCAAGAGTTCGGTCATCCACTTCTTGACCGGTGCCGAACAGGCGACGATCGGCGAAGGGTTTCGCCCCGAGACGAAGGCGAGCCGGCGGTTCGATTTCCCCGATTCGACCGATCCCCTGATGACCTTTCTCGATACCCGCGGTTTGGGCGAAGCCGCGTACGATCCGATCGAAGACATCGCGGCCTACAGTCAGACAACTCAGTTGATGATCGTGACGGTTCGCGTTTCCGACCACGCGTTGGTCGACGTCTTGGAACCGCTGCGTCGAATCCGCCGTGCCACGCCCCAGCGTCCCGTTTTGTTGGTGCTCACCTGTTTGCATGAAGCGACCGGAGCGATCGATCTCTCCGAGGGAATCGATCCCTTCGACGCACCGCCCGCTAGCGAAGATCCCGCCGCGGCGGAACCGCTGCCGCCGATCCCCGCTGAACTGCAAACCTTGATCGACCGCAAGTCGGAACAGTTTGCTGGGCTCTACGACCACCTGGTCCCCGTCGATCTCACGCGACTCGAAGACGGATTTGGCGATCCCGAATTCGGCGGTCGACGACTGCGGCAAGCGATCCTGCAATATCTTCCGCACGCCTACCGGCAATCGATGTTGTCGTTGGCCAGCGATGCTCAACAACACCGATCCAAACGCCAGCGGCGGGCCCGTTGGCAAATTCTGGCATCGAGCTCGCTGGCTGCAACCGCCGGAGCGGTTCCCGTTCCGTGGGTCGATATCCCCGTCGTCCTGGCGATCCAGTCGCATCTGGCGATCCGGCTGGGCAAGATCTACGAACAAGAGCTGACGGCGTCGCATTGGGCGGCGCTCAGCAGCGCCGCCGGTTCGCGCATCGCCACGCGGATGGCGCTCCGCGAGGTTTTGAAACTGATTCCCTGGGTCGGCATGGCCGCGGGGGCTGCCAGCGCGTTTGCCTTCACGTACGCTTTAGGCATGTCGTGGGATTGGTACTTCGCCAGCTTGCACCAAGGTCGCGCCCCGAGCGTCGACAAGTTGCGGGAGATCTTTGCCGACGAATTGCAACGTGGTCACGAACTCTGGAAAGCCGAATGAATTATCTACGGTTGCTGCGTCCCCGCGCCGTAGTGCTTGTCCTCTTGTGGTGCCTGCCGGTGGCGACCTATCTGATCATCGGCACGCTGGCGGTTTATCGCGCCGGCTGGCTCTCGTCGCTCGCCTGGGTGCTGCCGGCGCTAGGAGCCATCGCGTGGACGGTTGGCAAGGTTTGGAAACCGCGACGCTTAGCTGAATCCAGCTCCGGCGCGGCGATCGTCGCTCCCGATTTCTGGACGCCTCAAGACACCGCCGCGATCGCCGTCGTCGAACAGTTCCGCAGCGAACTGCCCGAGATGAACCGCTTGAACATCGCCGATACCAACCGCTATCTGAACGATGCGCAAGCCATGGCGAAGCGACTGGCGGGGCATTATTGCAGCCGCGGCAGCCAGGACGAACTGCGCCAGCTGACCCTGGTCGAGGTCCTCGCGGTCGTCCACTTGGCGGTCGAAGACATGGAAGACTGGGTCTTGGAAAATGTTCCGCTCAGCAACGTCGCGACCGTCGGGCATCTGCAGTCGTTGCCGGGGATCGCCCGCGCGGTCGAACTGGGACGCTTGGCAAGCTTCTGGACCACCGCGATCGCCAACCCCGCCAAACTGTTGACCTATCCGTTGTGGCAACAGGCGGGCCAGATCGGACTCGATCTGCAAGACGAACTGATCGGCGTCTTCTATCAAGCCTATCTGCGTCGGGTTGGATACTACCTGATCGAAATGTACAGCGGCCGTTTGAAAGGCGGCTCCCGTCGCTACCGTCAGCAGTTTGGGACGCTAGCCAATGCGATGCATCACAGCGGCGGCGATCGGGGAGCGTTCCAACAGTCCGAAAACGTCGAGACCACGATCGCCGTGATCGGCCAGGTGAAAGCGGGTAAGTCGAGTCTGATCAATGCCTTGATGCAGGACGAAGTCGCTCAGACAAGCGTCCTGCCCGAAACTCGCGCAGTGCAACGCTTTGAATATCGATTGCCCGGTTCCAACAACGCGATCGTCCTGCTGGACACTCCCGGCTACAGCGAAGCCGATGTCGATCGGCAGCAACGCAAGGAGCTTCGCACGGCGGCCGAAGCTGCCGATATCGTGCTGTTGGTGATGGCAGCAAATTCGGCGGCGCGGGGCAGCGACGCTCAAGCGATCGCCGAACTTACCGACCACTACCGCAAGCGATCGCACCTCAAACCGCCGACGATCATCGCAGTGCTGACTCATGTCGATCGCCTGCGTCCAGTCCGCGAATGGACGCCGCCGTATGATTGGACGACTCCAACGTGTTTGAAAGAGGAGTCGATGGCTGAAGCTGTCGCATATACCCACGAACTGTTTGGCGACACGATCGCTCAAACGGTCTGTGTCTACGCCGGTGACCAGCATCCCAACAAGTCGGGCGTGGCCGACAACCTCGTGCCGGCGTTGATCGCCAACCTAGACCAAGCACATGCGGCCGCGATCCTCAAAGCGTTTTACAAGCAGTTGAGCCGCAACCGGATCGAACAGCTGCGCGGGCAATTTACCGGGCTACTGAAAACCGTCGGGCGCACTCTCTTCGATTCCGCCATCGGCGACCGCCCAGCCAAACCGTAGCTCGCGCCGCCAAAACGTTTTCCCACACGGCACCTCCCAATCGGACGCCGTCCAATCGCCAGCGTCCCGCCCCAGAATGGCGTTGTCACCCGGTGTGAAGTTAGCACAACACTTCACCCTCCCCAAAACGCAGTTTGAAAGGGGAGGGTCGAACAAGCGAAGCAAAGTTCGGGGAGGGGCGTCGGCGGCAAATCTCTCAGCGTTTGACGCCTCAGACAGCCCTCCCCGAAAAACTCGCTAGACGCTTGTTTTCCGACCCTCCCGGGCTGCCGCCGGGCGGGTGAAGTGTTTGGCTGCGCAGCGTGAAACTTCACCCTCCCAAAACGAAATTTAGGAGAGGGTCGAACGAGCGAAGCGAAGTTCGGGGAGGGGCGTCGGCGGCAAATCTCCCAGCGTTTGACGCCTCAGACAGGCCTCCCCGAAAAACTCGCTAGACGCTTGTTTTACGATCCTCCCGGCTGCCGCCGGGCGGGTGAAGTGTTTGGCTGCGCAGCGCGACACTTCACCCTCCCCAAAACGAAGTTTAGGGGAGGGTCGAACGAGCGAAGCGAAGTTCGGGGAGGGGCGTCCCGCCGCAAATCACGTCACGTTTGACACCTCAGACAGGCCTCCCCGAAAAACTCGCTAGACGCTTGTTTTCCGACCCTCCGAGCTGCCGCCTGGCGGGTGAAGCTGGCATGAACTCAGAGAGAAGCGTTTCGCCGACGAAGCGTCTGTTATCATGGGCTCTCCCACCTATGAAAAACTTTCCGCGAATCCCTCCTTTCGAAAGGCCTATCCTGCCATGCTGCATCGACGACAACTTTTGGGCTCCCTTGGCACTGCGGCGCTGTTGACCGCTGGACTTCGCAATACGGCGCTGTCGGCTGACGATGCAAGCGATCCGGTTGCTGAACTCTCGACGCGTTTGAATCCCAGCATCCAAGCGGCTCGCGAGGCGGGGCTGAAGATTCTTAAACCATCGCCGGCGGAACTCGACCGCGGGCTGCGATTGCACGCCGAATCGATCGTCTTCGATTCTTATGGTTTCTCACCGCGAGCGGCTGTCGATGGCGATGCGATCGCTGCGGCGATCGAGGCGGGGGCGTCGCACGACCAGGTCAAGGACATGCGAGAAGAGATGTCGATGACGCGGTACGTCAGCGATCCCGTCGAGCAGCAGGAGTATCGCGACGCGTGGCGCGCCTCGGGCGTGACTTGCGTTTTTCAGAACGCTGGCGAAGAGGGACAGGATCCGCTGCGACTGATGCGGCGACTGTCGCGGTTCACCTATGCAACGGATCTGATGCGTGGGTTCGTCAGCAAAGCCGCGGTCCCTGGCGATGTGGAGACCGCCAAACGCGAAGGACGCCACTGTCTCTACCTGACCGGCAACGGTGTGCCACTGAGGCAGCAATGGGAATCGATCCCCGACGAACTCCGCTACATGCAGGTCTTCTATCACCTGGGGATCCGGATGATGCACCTGACCTATCAGCGACGCAACATGATCGGCGACGGTTGCGGTGAGAAGAGCGATGCCGGGCTCAGCGACTTCGGCCACGCGGCGATCGCTGAAATGAATCGCTTGGGGATCATCCCCGATTGTGCCCACAGCGGTTGGAAGACGAGTCTCGAAGCGGCGCAGTCCTCTTCGCGGCCGATGGTCGCCAGCCACAGCACATGCGGCGCGATCCATCCACACATTCGCAGCAAACCCGATGAAGTGATTCGGGCGATCGTCGACACCGGCGGTTACATCGGGATCTGTTGTATTCCCAGATACCTTCGCGGCAGCGGTGATATCACCGCGATGTTGGACCACATCGACTATGCTGTCAAAAAATTTGGTCCCGATGCGGTCGCGATCGGGACCGATGTCGCTTACAACTCGCAGAATGCGGGGCGTGAGCTAGCTAAGCTGCCGCGGATGTCGAAGCAATATCAGCCGTTTCGATCGCTGTGGCCGGCGGACGATTACAAAACGCTGCCGGGAGCTGCCCAAAGCATCGCCTGGACCAATTGGCCGCTGTTCACCGTCGGCTTGGTGCAGCGTGGGCACAGCGACGAAGTGATTCGCAAAATCATCGGCGGCAACGTGATGCGGGTGATCAACGCTTCGATGACTTAAACGATTGGGTAACTGAGTCCGCTGATTTCATACAGCTGCCGCGGCGACTGGTCGATACTACACCTCGACGGCCAGTAGCCATTGCGGCATCGCAGTGGATGCAACTAAGCAGCAAGTTTTTTGTTTTAACCGCGTGGGCATTGCCCCGCGTTCTTTGAGCCGCACGCGGCCCGATGGGCTCGCGGTTAAACGAAAAAATACAATACAACCTGCTTATAGGGTCGTCTCGCAGCGGTGATCTTTGAAGCCTGAGGTGTTTGTCTATGTCGTGCGATGTTCGGAACCGGAACGTATCTTCGTTGCTGGCCGGATTGCTAGCGGTTGCCGCGATCCATTGCAGCGGATGCCGCGTGTTGGCTCCCGTTCCGATCCACGTCGAGAGTCAGCAGATGGCTCCCGAATTGGTCGATTCGAAATCACCGCAAGTCGAAATTGGCCGGCCGCAACCGATCATCGACGGGATCGGCTGGGTCGTTGGCATTCCCGACAAGATCCTGCTGTGGGATCGACGAATCGATCGGCACAAGATCTCCGAAGAGACGATCGATTCGACAGTCGATTATTTGCAGGCGAACAACCTGCCGCATATCAAGGTCCGCGCGAACCAATACAATCCGCTGGACGATTGGCATCGGCTGACGCAGAACAAAACCGTCGCTTGGCCTTGGCGGTATTCGTTGGGGGCGCTGTCAGTCGCCGGCGAAACGATCTTCCCTGGCCGAATCATCGGCGGCGATCACTTCAATCCGTTCACCCAGACGATCCATCTGTACAGCGACGTCCCTGCGGTCGCGCTGCACGAAGCCGCTCACGCCAAAGACTTTACGCGGCGGACCTACCAGGGAACCTATGCCGCCGCCTATCTGTTTGTTCCACTGTGGCACGAGACCCTCGCGTCGCAAGACGTCTTTGCGTTCCTGGAAGAACGCGAGGACCGGGCTGGGCTTGTCGAAGCGAATCGCATCCTTTATCCCGCCTACGGCACCTACGTCGGCAGTACGGTCGGCAACTTCTTTCCCGCCTACTCCGCACCGCTCTATTACACCGGCGTGATCGTCGGTCACATCAACGGTCGGATGCTCAACCGGGAACTGGAGCAACAGATGCCTGCGGGACTCGTGGCAGTCAACGAACCGGTGCCGTCACAGCCGAGCGAAACCGAATCGTTTTAAGTCTGTAGGTGGCGCTGCGCTTACCTACGGCTACCGTCTCAAGATCCCTCGGGGATATTCCGATTTCACTTCGTCTCGTCGGCATCTTCTGCCGGCGGAGTGACTTGGCAACAGGGCAGCGGCGTTTTAGCTATCGCTTGGATCTGAGCGTCGATGTCGTCGTTGTTTTCTGCAGACGCTTCAACGGAAGCTTGCAGCGACGTCAGCGAACCGAGGTTGGCGAAGCCGCGCCCCGAAGCGGTGTAGCAACCGCCGACGACCAACATCACCGCGGCAAATGCAGGGATCGCCATCGTGAAGCGTCGCGATAGAAACTGGGTTCCGGCAACCAGAGCGACCAAGGCGGGAACGGTTCCAATCCAGAAGGCGATCATCACGACAGGCCCCATCGTCAGGCTGCCCGTTCCCGCGGCGACGAGTGCGAACAGGTAAAGCCATCCGCAGGGCAGCAGCGTCGTCAACAGACCGGTCGCCAATGCGCGGCCTGGCAGTGGCAGCCGGAAGACATACGGACGCAGCCGAACCAACAGACCGCCGATTCGGGACGGCGTCGGCCCTTCGGTCGCGTCACTTTTCCGAGGGGCGATGATCGAGATCAAGCGATGGATGCCGATCAGGATCATGATCGCGCCGACGACGCGAGCGGCGAGCAATTGGTATCCCATCGCCGCTCCGCCGAAATCGATCAGACTGCCGATCGCCCCGGCGATCAGGCCAGCCAATGCATATGTGATCAAGCGTCCGATGTGATACAACGCGCCGGCGGTCATCACTCGCCGCCGCGAGACGTTTTCGCTGGCACCGCTGGCCCAGATCGCCAACGGTCCGCACATCCCCACGCAGTGCATGCTGCCCAGCAGGCTGGCGGTGACGATCGCGGTCGCAAGAATCCACATCGCAGATCAATCCCGTTCGAGAGTTCGTTGTACAGTGATCCGTTGGTCGTCGTGGCGGATGTTCAAATCGACCTGCCACAGTCCACTGCGCTCCATCGGCGCCAAGACTTGGTATTCCGCATCGCCAACCGGCTGCATGTCGACCGTTTGCACTTCGGCCGCGCGGGCGTGATGGTAGATGTCCGCGGAGACCTGCAGATCATCGATCGGTTTTCCATCGGCGTCGGCGATCGAAACCTGAACCGCTCGCATCCCGCGTCCGTCGGCGACGTTGGAGACATCCAAGTCGACAGTCCAGCCGAGTCGCTTCGCCGCGGTTCGCTCGCTGTGGATCTGGTCCCAGTTGAGGGCCGCCTGATGGTAATTGGGGACGATCGCCGCCGAAGCGTCTCCCGTCGCCAGTTTGATCGCGACGCCACCGATCACCAATTGCAGCCCCAACAAGGCCACAACTAATGAAACCCAGAACCACTTCGCTTTGCGTTCGGCGATCTGTTGTTCGTTGCGTTGCGCGACCGTCGCCTGGTGATTACTCATTGTCGTGGTCCTAACAGATTGAATTGCACGGTCTTGCTGGCGTCTTTACTGCTGGTCACTTCCAGCGTGGCGGGTTGGTTTCCCGTGCCAAAGGTCAGGCTGCCACTGAACTCGGTCGCGACCGGCACCAGCGACGTTCCGCCCGGTTCGAGCGTGAGCCCCGTCGGATCGATCACCTTCAGTTGGACATTCGCCGGCTCGGCGACTTGCAACGCATAGGTCTGCTTTTCGTCGGTTCGATTGACCAAGCGAATCGTAAAACTGTTGGAGATCCGGCCGCGAGCGACTGTCGTGAACGGAGCCCCTTTGCCACGAAGGACCCGCGTGTCGAAGGTCGTTTTCGTCGACAAGGCATAGGCGAAGCCCGACAGCACGGCGGTCAGGATCAATGGGTAGATGATCGTTCGGGGGCGGAACCGCCGCCGCGGTTTGCCCGCGATCCCGTCTTGGGAACCGTAGCGAATCAGACCGCGCGGGCTGCCGACGCGATCCATTACGTCATCGCAGGCGTCGATGCACTGGGTGCAGTTGATGCACTCCATCTGCAAACCGTCGCGAATATCGATCCCCGTCGGGCAGACGACGACGCAGCGGTTGCAATCGACACAGTCGCCCCCGTTATCCTCGGCACGGTGTTTGCCCTTTTTTCGTGGCTCGCCACGGACCGGGTCGTAGGTCACGATCAACGATTGTTCGTCCAGCATGACCGACTGGAAACGCCCGTAAGGACATGCGATCAGACACATCTGTTCACGGAAGATCAGAAAATCGAACAGCATCAAACCGGTCGTTGCGGCCATCACCAGGAACGCCGCTGGATGGTCGATGGGCGAACTCTGGATCCACTGGCTCAATCGTTCCGTGCCGACAAAGTAGGCGAGGAACGTATGCGCTAGAAACATGCTCAACAGAACATAGACCGCCACACGGGCAACTTGTTTCACGCCCGTGAGTGGCTTCTTGGCGTGGCCGCCGCGTCCTGTAGTCCCATCGAACAGCCGATCGATCGGGCGGAATAGGTATTCCATGTAGACGGTTTGCGGGCAGGCCCAACCGCACCATGCGCGGCCGGCGATCGCGGTGATCAGCACGATCCCGAACATCACGCTCAGCATCAATAATGCCAGCAACATCGTGTCGGTCGGCAGGAAGGTCCTGCCAAAAATCGTGAACTGTCGCGCCGGGATGTCCATCAGGATCAGCGGCTTGCCGGCGACTCGCAGGTGCGGGACCGCAACAAAGACGACCATCAAGATGTAGGCGACGACGCGACGTTTTCGCCACCAGCCGCCGGTCGCCAGGTGAGGCATCAACCAACGGCGGCTGCCATCGCGGCGGAGTGTGCTGAGCACGTCGTCATCGTCGTGCGACGTTCCCGCTGCGCCATGTGCAGCGGCGTGAGGAAGAACGGGAAGCGAGCGTTTGTCGTTCATGAGGAACTTACAGTCATCGCAGCCGGTTGGCGTGCGATGCCGATGCCCTGCAGTGTTAGATTCCGATTTAAAAAGTAAACGTTTGGTAGTTTGCAGTCGGCGATGGTCGTCGCGCTAGGGCGTCGCTTCTTTTTCAGGTTCCGGCGGTGCTTCGGGCCATGGCGGAATTTCGCGTCCGTCGGGACCTTTGCCCCCTTCGACGTTTTCACCACGCAGCGAAGCGACGTAAGCCGAGACCAAGACGATCTCGTTCGGATGCAACCGAGTTTTCCAAGCCGGCATCGCATTGCCGCCAGCGCCGTTGGTGACGACCTTGGCGATGTCTTCGACGTTCTGGATGTACTTGAAATATTCGTCGGTCAGGTTCGGACCGACCATTCCTTCGCCGTTGCGTCCGTGGCACGAGATGCAGTTCGTCTTGAAGATGACCTCACCAACACGGACCCAGTTTTTCTTGTGGCTGTAGCGAACGATCGTTTCCGCATTCGGCTCAAGATCGCCGATCTCAGCGAACTGCAGACGGGTGTTTTCGGCTAACGCGACATCATAGATATCGTGAACCGAGCGGCCTTCGGCACCGCCGTGGTAGAAGACCCAGTACATGGGGCTGAAGGCGATCGACGCGACGAACAACCACTTCCACCAACCGGGCAGCGGGTTGTCGTATTCTTCGATGCCATCGTAGCTGTGATCGAGCTTGTGATTGTTATCGGTCATAACGTGGGTCCTCCACCTTGTCGCTCAACGGGATCGATGCGAAGCGGTCGGTTGCATTGCGGCTGAGCCGCATCGTGCCGTAGACCATGACCGCAAACGCGGCGACAAACAGTCCCAACGCGATTTCGGCACAGTTGGAATAATCGAGTGCGGAAACAAGGTCTCTGATCATTTCGATGTCTCAGATTTTGCAGTGATTGCGATTCATTGATTTCACGTCGTGCGACGCGGAGACTATTCCGCAGTTTCGCTTGCGTCGGTCGCTTCGGCGGTTTCAATCTCCGCTTCGACAGCAACTTCCGCGTCGGCGTCGGTTTCACCCTCGGCCGCTTCTTCCGATTCGGCTTCGGGTTCGGGCGTCTTGAACAGGTCGGTTCCCATCCGTTGCAGGTAAGCGATCAACGCGATCACTTGTTTGTTCTGCTTTCCCGCTGGCCCGCCTTGGCGAACGATATCCGCAGCGACCACCTCGGCTTGCCGCCGCGCGACGTTCGCGGTATCGGTCAGATCCTCTTCGCTGTAGGGAGCGCCCAGATAGTGAACGGTCTCCACGAGTGGCTGGATCGCTTCGAACTTCAGGTCCTCTTCGATCAGATGCCGGTAGCTGGGCATCACCGAACCAGGCGATACCAACTCGGGATCTTCGAAGTGAGTCCAGTGCCAGAAGCTACTCTGCTTGCCACCCTCGCGTTGCAAGTCGGGTCCGATCCGGCGGCTGCCCCACTGGAACGGCCGATCGTAGATGAACTCGCCCGGCTTGCTGTATTCACCATAACGTTTCGTCTCGGCAACCATCGGCCGGATCATTTGCGAGTGGCAGTTGTAGCAGCCTTCGGAAACGTAGATGTGTCGGCCGGCAAGCTCCAAAGGAGTGTATGGCGTAACGGTTGCGATCGTTGGCACGTTGGACCGGATCAAGAACGTCGGGATGACTTCGAACAGCGTCGCGATCACGACGGCTAACGTCGTCAGCACGGTGAACTTAACCGGCAGCCGTTCCCAGCGGCGGTGCCAATCCATCTGGCTGAAGACATCCAACTTCTTGCCCAATTCGAGAACCGGTGCGTCTTGCAAAACGCTTGGTGGCAGCGGTTCGTCGTGGTATTCCTTGCTCAATCGCGGTGCGGAGTAGACCGGGACTTCGTAAGTCTTGGGACGATTGGCCCAGGTCATCAGGGCATTGATCGCCAGCATCACGACGCCGCTGAAGTAGATCGTTCCGCCGGCGACACGCAGCCACCATAGCGGCACAATCGATTGGATCGTTTCGACAAAGTCGGGGTAAACCAGGTGCCCGGTGTCGTCCATTGCACGCCACATCAGACCTTGCATCAGTCCCGCAGCGTAGATCGGAACGATGTACAACAGGATTCCGACGGTGCCGGTCCAGAAGTGCAAGCTGACAAGTTTCGGGCTCCAGATCTTGGTTTGGTACAGCCGAGGCATCAGCCAGTACATCATTCCGAAGATCATGAAACCGTTCCACCCCAAGGCACCTGCGTGCACGTGGGCGATCGTCCAGTCGGTGTAATGGCTCAGCGCGTTGATCGCTTTGATCGACAGCATCGGTCCTTCGAAGGTCGCCATTCCGTAGAACGTGATTCCGACGACGAAGAACTTCAGCACCGGGTCGGCGGCAACTTTGTGCCAAGCACCACGCAGCGTCAGCAGGCCGTTGATCATGCCGCCCCAGCTGGGCATCCATAACATCAGACTAAACAACATGCCCAACGTGCTGGCCCATTCGGGCAGCGCGGTGTAATGCAAGTGGTGCGGGCCAGCCCAGATGTAAATGAAGACCAACGACCAGAAGTGGATGATGCTCAATTTGTAACTGAACACCGGCCGTTCAGCCGCTTTGGGCAGGAAGTAATACATCAACCCCAGGAAGGGCGTAGTCAGGAAAAACGCCACCGCATTGTGGCCATACCACCACTGCATGAAGGCGTCCTGAACGCCAGCGTAAACGCTGTATCCATGGAACAAGCCCGACGGGATGACGAGGTTGTTGAAGACGTGCAACAACGCGACGGTGACGATCGTTGCGATGTAGAACCACAACGCGACGTACATGTGCCGTTCGCGGCGGTTGATCAGAGTCATCAGGAAGTTGCCGCCGAAGATCAGCAGCCAAACGATGGCGATTGCGATATCGATCGGCCATTCCAGTTCGGCGTATTCGCGGCTCTGCGTGATCCCCATCGGCAGCGTGATCGCGGCGGCGACGATGATCGCTTGCCAGCCCCAGAAGTGCAGCCGGCTGAGCACATCGCTCCACATCCGCGCCTTGCACAATCGCTGGGTGCTGTAGTAGACCGCGGCGAAGATTCCGTTGCCGGCGAAGGCGAAGATCGCGGCGTTGGTGTGCAGCGGACGCAAGCGGCCAAACGAAATCCAGGGCAGCCCATTGGTCAACCAAGGGAGCACAAGGAACGTGGCGACGATCAGACCGACCAGTGTCGCCACCAGTCCCCAGACAACCGTTGCCGTGGCGAACATCCGTACGATGGTGTCATCGTACGAAAAGTGTTCCAAGTCTCCAGGTTGCGAATCGCCTGATCTCGCGGCATCCTGCGATGTTACGTCGGTAGTAGCCATAGCCGAACAACTTCTCTAACGGTGAGTTCTTGCATACAGAGAGATGCGAGCGCGATAGCCACGCGTCGCAGACCATAGTTTCAGATATTGTGAAGCGTCATTCAACTGCAAAAGAGAGCGGCTAATCGTCACGCCTGCGACACAATGGTCTCATCCAACGATCAATCCGCCCGCAGATCGCGCTTCCGTTTCATACCAGCACGCAGCGCAAGCAAGTGATTAAAACGGTATCACTCTTGCGAGCACGCAACCCAAACAAGTGAAAACGCTGCGTTTTTGCGAGCACGAAGCGCAAGCGAGTGCCGCAATGAAACGGCATTCACTCGCTCGCCCTTCGTGCTCGTATCTCCAGCGCGGCCGAAGAGGTCGATGCGCAAACCGGCGGTAAGGTTGCCCCGGTTTGCGTAGCTTGCCCGACGAGATTCCAACCGGCATGACGCGAGCGAGAGACGCATTTCGAATCACTCGCTCGTGCTTCGTGACCGCAATTGATCGCGCGGGTTACGACGTGACGGTTTCTTCGTTGATCGTGACTTCGAAACCGAGATCGCGGATCATGTCGTAATCGGCCTGCGGCGGTTGACCCTGCGTGGTCAGGTAATCGCCGACGAACATCGAATTGGCAGCGTACAGCCCCAGCGGTTGCAGCGATCGCAGATGGATTTCACGGCCGCCGGAGATCCGCAGTTCGCGGTCGGGATTGACGAAGCGGAACATCGCCAATGCCTTCAGGCAATAGGCGGGTGTAAGTTGATCGTTCCCTTCCAGCGGCGTGCCATCGACGGCATTCAGGAAGTTCAGCGGAATCGATTCGACTTTCAGTTCTCGCAACTCCATCGCCATGTCGACGACGTCCTCGTCGGCCTCTCCCATTCCGATGATCCCACCGCTGCACAGCTCCATCCCCGCGTTGCGGACATGGTGCAGGGTCTCCTTGCGATCGGCAAAGGTGTGCGTGGTGCAGATCTCTTTGTAATGGTTTTCGCTGGTGTTCAGGTTGTGGTTGACGCGGTCGACGCCAGCTGCCTTCAGCCGCTGAGCGTGCTCTTCGGTCAACAACCCTAGGCAAGCACAGATCTTCAGATCGTACTTCGCTTTGATCTCCGGCACGATCGTCTCGACAGCCTTCATCTCGCGCTCGTTGGGACCGCGAGCGGAGATTACCAAGCAGTACGTTTTTGCTTGGCGTTCGGCAGCGACGCGAGCCGCATCCATCAGCTTTTCGCGGTTGAGGATCGTGTACTTCTCGACCGGTGCGTTGGAGATCTTCGACTGCGAGCAGTAGCCGCAATCCTCGGGGCACAGACCGCTCTTGGCGTTCATCAAAAAATACAGCTGCACGGTGTTGCCGTGGTATCGATGGCGGATCCGGTAGGCGGCCGCCAAGATATCGAGCACCTGAGTGTCGTCAGCCCGCAGAATCGACAGCGCCTCGTCGCGTCCGATCGACTCCCCCGCCAACACGCGGTCAGCCAATCCATGCCAAGTCCCAGTCGCTACGTCTTGCATCGTTTTCGAAATCATTTAGGCCAACAGCAAAAAGCGTTTCAAAGAAAAAGCCCCCGCTGCACCGCAGTCGAGGTCGCTATGATAGGCCTGATGTTATAAAGCTTTCCCGCCTGCGGGCAAACTGGTTACCCGGAACAAATCCCGCCGCACGATTCCGCGACGGTGCCGTTTGCCCCCGCCAACGCAAAAACTTGCTCAATCGATCGCTTTGGGACGCGTTGCCGCCAGCGTGATCGCTTGGCTGCTGAGCCGTAGTTTGGACCACTCGGGAATTTCGAAGGCCAGAGCCAGAATCGCTGCGGTCGGGAAGTGGCCGCAGGCACCGCTGAAGTGCCCCGCCAGCATCTCCATTCCCGGATTGTGACCGACCACCATCACTCGCTCCGCCTCCATCGCGTCGCTGGCGACGACCTTGATGATCGTTTCGGGAGCTGCGTGATAGAGCGTGCGGCTGTCGTGAATCGGCACCTCGACCGGCCACTCTCCCGCCACCGCCTCGATCGTCTGCTGGGCGCGGACGGCTGTCGAACAGAGGACCAGATCGGGAACCAGATCTTGCTCCAGAATCCAGCGTCCGATCCGCGGAGCGTCGCGGCGGCCGCGGTTGTTTAATGTCCGGTCGTGATCCGCAAGCGACACCTCGCCCCAGTCGCTTTTGGCGTGCCGCATCATGATCAATTCAAGTCTAGACATCGATTCGCAACCCGCCTGGCTCGAAGGGGTTTTGTTTTTGGGGGGGCGACGGCAGGGTAGCTCGCGGCCGACAGTTCTGTTGCCTGACATCCTACAGCTAAGTTGGCAGCATTTACAGCCGTCGGGTCAGCACGATCTCGTCGTTTGATACCGACACCTGAACCTCCCCCGGAAGATCAAAGCTTAGCGGCTTGCCTTGTGCCCCGCCGCCGAACATCCGCTGCGTTAACAGTTTCCAGTGTCCATGCGACATTTTGCCCCTCGGCCAAGCCATCCGCTTCCAACAACCCTGCAGTAAAGCGACTTTGACTGCTTCCGGAGCCAGCCGCATCGGGCCGACAGCGATTCGCACGGCGCCGGCTTCGTATCGGACAGCCGTCGATTCGAGCTCGGCCGCCATCTGATCGACAGCCGCCTGCAGTTCGCCGACGTTTTGTCCCAATCGCAACAGCGATTCATCGACCTGCGGAAACTGGGCCTTAAGCAGCGGCAGCAGTTCGACTCGCAACCAGTTCCGCGTCCACGTCGGTTCGGCGTTTGTTGGGTCGCTGCGATACGATTGCCCCACCGCCGACATCGCCGATTCGATCTCCTGACGGGATACGTCCAAGAAGGGACGAGCCAAGACGAGGTCCTCTCCCAAGGGGCGGAATGCCGCGATCCCTCGGGCGCCGGATCCGCCGGTGCCACGCAAGATGTTGTGCAGAATCGTTTCGACTTGATCGTTGCGGTTGTGCGCGACAGCGACATAGCGGGCGCCGAGCCGCCGAGCGACCGAGTCGAGAAAATCGTAACGCTCCCCGCGGAGATCGGCTTCGCTGCGCGATGGATCGCGCGATGCGGAACGCCCGAGTTCGAAATCGAGCCCCAAGTCGCGAGCCACCTCTCCGACAAACGCCGCGTCGTCCGCCGAATCGTCGCGAGTCTGATGGTCGTAGTGGGCAATGATCAAATTCGACGATGCCCCGCCGGCCATCTGCGCCAACGTCCGCACTAAGCAGACGCTGTCGGCGCCGCCGCTGACGCCAACCACCACGCGCAGCGAACCCCATCGCTGCACGGGCCAGACGGCGGCGACGCGGTCGCAAATCGGTTGAAGGGGATCGGTTTCAGACACGCGGTTTTTCGAGCTGCGGTGAAGTTGGAGCGCCGTGATGCCGGTCGGAGGCTGCGGGTTGTAGCGATTGTGACGGCGGGAAGCGGGCGTGAAAGTTGGCTTTCTGGCGACAAATCGCTTGCCAATTCGGAACCGGATTATTGTGGAAGGAGGCCAAGCAGACGCCTTTCAACGCAAACGTCCAACCCGCGAGTCTATCCAATGCGATTCCCAAACCTTGCAATTCCCCGTCTGATCGTCGCCACCGTCGTGGTCGCGGTCCAGGGCGTTGCTTGTGGAGCGGATTGGTTGACGCTGCCGAGCACGTACACGCACGACCCGTCGACCGGAGCCCGCGTCGATCAATATGCCGCCAAAGCTCCAGCGGTCTCCCGGGTCGACCCCACTTATCGCGAGAGCGGTTATCGCCAGTATCGCAGCACGCTGCAATATGGCCAAGCAGCAGACAATTACCACAGCGTCGAAAAGTGGGGCGAACCGGTCCGCCCCTACGGCGAATGGCGATTTCCTGTGCGACCCTATTCCGCACCCTACTCGGCTTGGGGAGCCCCATTGGCCGGCATGAACGTCGGCGGCTATTACCCCGGCTGGCAAGGCGGTTATCCAAATCCCGGATACAACGGCGGTGGATATCCGAACGGCGGCGGACCTCCCCACGGCCAACATCACGGCGGAAACGGCAACGGTCACCATGGCGGCAATCATCCCGGCGGCGGCCAGCCCGGTGGAGCTTCCCCTGGCGGTGGACATTCCGGCGGAGGATACCACGGTGGCGGCCATCCCGGCGGCGGATCAGGTTATCCCGGCGGATACGGACAGCCTGGTTTCGGCGGCGCGTCGCTAACGCCTTACCCGCCAACTCAAGCCTATCCAACGCCGCCCTATTATGACGGATCCTACCCGACGTACGGCGAGCAACCGCGAATGAAC
The DNA here is from genome assembly GCF_007751715.1 of Rosistilla oblonga. Lineage (NCBI taxonomy): Bacteria > Pseudomonadati > Planctomycetota > Planctomycetia > Pirellulales > Pirellulaceae > Rosistilla > Rosistilla oblonga. Next base: position 3,245,768 of record NZ_CP036292.1, read on the forward strand.
GACCGCGAGTTCTACCGCAAGCCGAGGCAATAAGAATTGCTGCGCCTAACGCGGTGCCATTTGACAATACAAGTCGCAAAGCGACGGTATGTAAAAGCCAGGGACGCAAGTCCCAAGAATCCAAGCCCGCCGCGAGACCTCAGGCCTCAGTTGCAACGCGACGGCACGCGCCAGCCTGGGACGCAAGTCCCAGGAACGTGAGTCGGCCGCGATACCTCAGGTCCCCAGTCGCAACGCGACGGCATGCGCCAGCCTGGGACGCAAGTCCCAGGAATCCGACCCCGCCGCGATAGCTCAAGCCCCCAGTCGCACCGCGACGACATGATGCGCCGAACACCTGTCGTCGCTTCGCGACTTCGCAACCGGTCCGTTTGAATTCACCTGGGACTTGCGTCCCAGGCTGTCGCATGCCGTCGCTTGCGACTGGCGTACCTTTCCATCTCCTTTGTCCAGATGAGTCCTGGCGTTTTGACTTGTGGATGCCACAAAACCCAGCGGTGTCGGTTAGAATCGTTAGGGACCTGGGGCTTGTGTTCACAGCACATCGAAGGGCCTTTACAACGATTCAGCCGGCGGTGGCAGGGGGAGTCAAGACGATGTCAACGCACCATGGGATTTTGCTTCACGTCATTTTCTCCACGAAATATCGTAGGCGATACCTTCACGATGCGTGGCGTGAAGAGGTGTTTGCGTACATCGGTGGTACGGTCAAGGACCATAAGGCGGCTCTGTTGAAAGCTGGAGGGATCGAAGATCACGTTCACTTGCTGTTACGGATTCATCCCGAGTTTGCTATTTCGAAAACCATTCAGCTCCTCAAAGCCAATGCATCGAAATGGATCAACGAAGAGCGAAAACTGCCCGGGAGGTTTCAGTGGCAACGCGGGTACGGTGCGTTTTCGGTGAGTCAGTCGATGGCAGAGGTTGTGAAGGCGTACATCAGCAACCAGCGAGCACATCACGCCCAACAAACGTTTGAAAGGGAATACATCGGCTTCTTGGATAAACACGAAATCCAATACGACCCGAAATACGTTTTCGAATCGGAGTTCCTGGCGTGATTGTTTCAGTCGCGAAGCGACGGCATGCGACAGCCTGGGACGCAAGTCCCAGGATCGTGAGCCCACCGCGCCATATCATTCCCCAGTCGCGAAGCGACGCCATGCGATGGCCTGGGACGCAAGTCCCCAGGAACGTGAGCCCACCGCGCCATATCATTCCCCAGTTGCGAAGCGACGCCATGCGATGGCCTGGGACGCAAGTCCCAGGATCGTGAGCTCACCGCGCCATATCATTCCCCAGTCGCCAAGCGACGCCATGTGACAGCCTGGGACGCAAGTCCCAGGAACCCGCGGACCGCCACGCCATATTGTTTCCCCCTGTCGCGACGCGACGACACGATGCCCGGAACACATGCCGTCGCCTTGCGACTTCTCGAGTGTCCTCAATCTTTGCACCTGGGACTTGCGTCCCAGGCTGTCACATGTCGTCGCTTCGCGACTACGGCCCCGTCGCTTGGCGGACTACTGGTCTTTGCGCGGTCGCAGGTTCCCGAATAAGAGTTCGGCGCGGCGAACGGCGGTGGGATCTAGCTCGCGGCAGGTCGCTAGGGATTCGGCGGCGTCGGGGCCTGGGGAGGTGCGGAAATAGTTGACGATGTGGATCCGAATCGGATCGGCAGCGGGCAACGCATAGAGTTCCAACAGTCGCGGGCCGACGGTCCAGTCTTCCATGCGAGCCAGGTCGGGGATCACGTAAGCTGCCAAGCGAACGTTCCGCAGCAGAGGATGTAGCGCCGCGGCGAGTTCCGTTTGGTCAAATCGCTTCGTCTCGACGGCGTGAAAACGGATCGCGTTCAGCGCCATGAAAAGCGTTTGCTCGTCATCGCTGCTGCTCAATAACTGCTTCACCTGCTCCAAGCCCGCGGGCCCTGCCAGCGACATGTAACATCCCACCGCTGCGTCCCAACCGATCGCGTTGCGGTCGATCGTCTTGTCGTCGATTACACGCTGGACCAACGCGGCATCTTCCGGCTCGCCACACACGCTCAACAGCGTCCACATCAATCGGATGCGATGCGGTGGTGTCGTGTCGTCTTTCAGATAGGACTGCAGGTTATCAAGCACCCACTGACGGTCGAGCCGATCGCCTAGACCCTGGATGTCGGCGAAAGGAGCTCGTGCGAATTCGTTGTACGCGTCGTCGGCGACATGCCGATCTTCGGCGACAAGAAAGGGCAAGAAGTAGCCGAGGCGATCGCTTCCGGCTTCCGGAGCGGTCTGCAGGCCGTTGAGGTATTTAACGGAAACCGGAGCCAGCGGCAGCGGAGCTGACCACTGTGGCGCATCGGGGTCGCCAAAAGCAAACAGCAGCACGGGGCCGGTCGGTGGCTCGTCGGGCAGGATGTAGGCATCGACTTGCGAACCGATCCGCCCGTCACCTTTGAGCACTTTGGTGACTCGGAATTTTGCCAACTGCATCCCGATGTCGGATGCCGGCGCGGCCGCGTCGCGATCCCATTGAGCGATCACGCACGCGGCCGATTCACGGATATCGTCCGACAACGTGCTTGCCAAGGCTTCGCAGAACAAACATCCCAGCGCGAGCCGTGGGATGGCGAGCAGAATCAGGCAAGCGAGCAGCGGACGCATGGGCGAAACCCGTTTAGATCGAGGCTTTGATATCGTCGAAGGATCGTGTTTCGTAATCGATCCCGACGTAATCAAGTACTCGACACAGGCCACGCATCGCAACGCCAAAGCCGTCGGGTCCGCTGAATCCGCCGAACTGGCCGCCACCCTTCACGTGTGGTTCCAGATCGCAAACAACGCCCGGAGCACCACGCTTGGCCATCCGCGCTTCGACTTCTGGCATGTAAGCCGCCAGGTCGCGCAAGATCGCTTCGTGGCCACAATCGCCGCGGTCGGCGGGGACGAAGTTCTTCAGCGAAGCTTCATCGACGTGATGGATGCGTCCCGTCGGGCTTGGGTCGTGGTAGTCCTTGATGTGCAACCAGCCCAGGCCGGGCTTCATCGCCAGGTACTGTTCGTAAACTTGGTCGGCCGAAAAACCTTGAGTGCTGATGTTGGCACCGTCGAAGATCGTGACCAACGCCGGATGGTTGACGCCTTCGTGCAGTTGAGCCATCAGTTGACCGGTCTGCCCGATCAGATTCGCTTCGACTTCCAAACCGTAAGTCAGCCCGTAGGAGTCGCAGACTTCCGCGATCTTGCCCAGTTGATCGCAAGCTTGGCTCAGGTGTTCTTCGGGCTTGGTCCCCTTGGGGTGGTAATAGGAGAAGCCGCGGATCAGTTTGCAATCGAAAGCGGTTGCCAGTTCGCAGGCGCGGACGACTTCGGTCTTCAAATATTCTTCGAAGGGGACGTAGCGGTTGCTGGTTCCGTCGTCGACGTCTTTCAGTTTCACTTTGCCGATTGGCGAACCGAGCGTTGCGACGCGGAGGCCGTAGGCGTCCATCAGTTCGCGGATCGTCTTGATCTCGGGGTCGGTCAATTGCATCGCGTTTTTGATGCCGTCGCCAGCGTCGATGAATCGCAACGAAAACCATTTCATGCCCAAAGCGGCAAAGGCGGCAAACTGTTGAACGGCGGTCTTGTCGATCGCGGCTTCGTCGGAAAATCCAGAAAGCAGAACGGAAGGAGCGGAGGCAGGCATGACGTGATTACTCGGTTTCAGTTTGAAAAAGGAAAGGTGGGAAGCGGGCGATTTATTCGTCTTCGGAATCAGGATATTCGACCACGATCACGCTGGACAAACCACCGCGTGGCGTCCAACGACTCTCTAAATTCGCCCAACGTGGCTTTACGGCATTCACAAAGTCGTCCATGATCCGATTGGTAATGTGTTCGTAGAAGATACCCTCGTTGCGGTATCGTTGCAGATACATCTTCAAGCTTTTCAGTTCGATACACAGTTCGTTGGGAACGTAAGTGAAGACCAACGTGCCGAAATCGGGCTGTCCCGTCTTCGGACAGACCGAAGTAAATTCGGGGCACGTGTGTTCGATCGTGTAGTTTCGACCAGCGTACGGGTTATCAAACGTTTCTAGCAGATCACCGAAATCAGTGGACACTTCGCATTCTCCTGAATTAAACCGGCCATTGTCGCATTCGCTCTCAAAGGCGAAAGGGGGGACGTTGCGCATTGCCGAACTTTATGCCAGTCGACAAGGCGAGGGCCTTCTAACGGGAACATCCAGCGCATTCATCCGAGTCAGCGGTTGTAACCTCCGCTGCTGGTTCTGCGACACGCCCCACGCCTCTTGGAATCCCGAGGGGGCTCAGCAGTCGATCGACAGCATCGTCGCCGATGTCCTGCGATTGGAGGTCTCCCACGTTGTCTTAACCGGCGGCGAGCCGATGCTTTTCCCCGAAATCGTCACGCTTTGCCAGCATCTGGCCGACCGCGGACTGCATACGACGATCGAAACCGCCGGCACGATCTACCAAGATACAGCCTGCGATCTGATGTCGATCAGCCCCAAACTGGCGGGCAGCCGCCCCCGCGATGGCAGCCTCAGCGAAAAGTGGCAACTGCAGCACGATCGTCGCCGTTGGGCGGTCGATGTCGTTCGTCGATTGATGGTTGAATCGCCCGATTATCAGCTGAAGTTTGTTGTCGACCAGCCGAGCGAACAGTTGGAAGTTCAGCAGATGGTCGATCAATTGCAGCCCGATGTCGATCCGGCGAAGGTCTGGATCATGCCTCAGTCGCGTTCGACGGCGGAGTTGGACGCGCACGAATCGTGGCTGCGTCCCTGGTGCGATCAACAAGGATTCCAGTACTGCGACCGAATGCACCTGCGTTGGTACGGGAACGTCCGAGGGACGTAGGCGATGTGAGCCTTCGGCTCCGTCGCAGCATGACTACGCCAGGATCGGCTTGATTACATGCCCGTGGACATCGGTCAATCGGAACCGGCGGCCTTGGTATCGGAACGTCAACCGCTCGTGATCGATCCCCAATTGATGCAGGATCGTCGCTTGCAGATCGTGGATATGAACCGGGTTTTCGGTGACGTTATAAGAAAAGTCATCGGTCTGGCCGTGCGTGATCCCCGGCTTGATTCCGCCCCCTGCCATCCAGATCGTGAAGCATCGCGGATGGTGATCGCGGCCAAAGTTCGTTGCAGTAAGCTTGCCCTGGCAATAATTGGTCCGACCAAATTCGCCCGCCCAGACGACAAGCGTATCTTCCAATAAGCCACAACGCTTGAGGTCCTGAACCAACGCTGCTGCCGGTTGATCGGTTTCGCTGCACTGCCGCTTGATTCCGCCAGGCAGACCGCCGTGCTGGTCCCAGCCTTGATGGTACAGTTGGATAAAGCGGACGCCGCGCTCGGCCAATCGCCGCGCCAAAAGGCAGTTGGCAGCAAACGTTCCTGGGTTCTTAGCATCGAGACCATACGAATCGATCACCTGCTGACTCTCGTCGGCAAAGTCAGTCGCTTCGGGAACGGAAGCTTGCATCCGAAAGGCGAGTTCGTGTTGAGCGATCCTCGCTTCGATCGCCGGATCGGAAGTCTCCGCGATCTGCATCTCGTGAAGTCCTCGCAGCGTATCGAGCATTGCCCGCCGCGACCCCCGATCGACCCCCGCCGGGTTGTTCAAATAGAGCACCGGATCTTCGCCCGAACGGAACCGAACGCCTTGATGCTGAGCCGGCAGGAATCCGCTGCCCCACAGTCGCGAGACCAACGGCTGCCCACTTTTGTTCTTGGTTACCAAGACCACAAAGGCAGGCAGGTTTTCGTTGTCGCTTCCCAAGCCGTAGCTGAGCCATGCTCCCATGCTAGGGCGGCCGGGGAATTGCGAACCGGTCTGAATAAACGTTACGCCCGGCCCGTGATTAATCGCTTCGGTATGGACCGATTTGATGAAGCAGAGCTCGTCGGCGATCGCGGCGGTATGGGGCAACAGTTCGCTGACCGTGGCTCCCGATTCGCCATACTGCTGAAATTTGAAGGGTGATCCGACCAGCGGCAGCGACGCCTGATTGCCGCTCATCCCGGTTAGTCGCTGCGTGCCCCGAATCTCGTCCGGCAGTTCGCTGCCATGCCGAGCGTTCAGTTCCGGCTTATGATCGAACATGTCGATCTGAGACGGCCCGCCGGCTTGGAACAGGAAAATCACGCGTTTCGCGCGCGGCGCATGATCGATGCCCGACGGCGTCGCGGCGGCGGAGATGTTTGGATTGACCAAGTCGGCCAAGGCGATCGAGCCTAGGCCCATCCCAAACTGCTGCAACAACCGACGCCGCGATGTTCCCAACGGCGATTCAAATCCAGTGCATTTCATCGCTTGTTACCTTCGCATCACGGCGGGATCAAAATTCATCAGTGTCGAAACGACAACGGTCAACGCCGCCCATCGCGGACGCGACAGATCGGCCACCTCGCGGCTACTGCCAACATTTAAAAGCGCTTCGGCCGCCGCAACATCTTGTTCGAACTTGTCGGTCTGCTGTTGCAGCAGCGACAGCACCAGTTCGGCTTCCCGCGGCGTCGGCTTGCGCTGCGTCAGTCGCTGAAAAACGGCGTCGATCCGGGCGGAATCGTCGCTCTCCTGCAACGCCACGTTCATGGCGAGGAATCGCGCGGCTTCGACGAACTGAGGCCCATTCATCAGCACAAACGACTGCAGCGGCGAACTGGTCCGTTCGCGTCGCAGTTGGCAAACGTCTCGCTTCGAGGCATCAAACGTCATCATCGCCGGCGGCGGGCCGGTTCGTTTCCAGTAGGTGTAAACGCTGCGTCGATACAGCCCGGATCCCGCATCAAACGGCTTCGGCTTAAACGACTCGGAGACCTCGTAGGGATTCACCGATGGGCCGCCAAGCGTTTGGTCCAACAGACCACTTGCCTGCAGGTAGCCGTCGCGCAACATTTCGGCTGACAACCGGAAGCGAGGTGCCCGGGCCAGCAGTTTGTTTTCCGGATCGATCCGCCGCGTCTGTTCGCTACACTCGGACGATTGCCGATAGGTCGCCGACATCACGATCTGCTTTAACAGCCGCTTCACATCCCATCCGTTTGCGATGAAGTCGCTGGCCAGCCAGTCGAGCAATTCCGGATGCGTCGGACGCGCCCCTTGCGTTCCAAAATCTTCGGGAGTGCGGACAAGGCCTTCCCCAAACAACATCTGCCAATGACGATTGACCGCCACGCGAGCTGTCAACGGATTGTTTGGATCGGTCACCCAGCGGGCGAGCCCCAGGCGATTGCGAGGCCACTGCGAATCGAAGACCGACAAAGCTTCAGGCGTTGCGGCCGAAACGAGCTCGGCGGGAGCATCGTACAGACCGCGGGAAAGGAGATGCGTTGGCCGCTGCTGGGGCAGTTCGCGCATCACCATGATCTCTTCTGCAGCGTCCTGAATCGCCGCCAGCTTCTCTCTCGCCTGCATTAACCTTTGCCGATGTTCCGCCATCACCGGATCGACGCTCAAAAGGTAGCGGCTGCGAAGTTGCGAATCGTCGACTACGGGCGGTTTTTCGGCGGCGTTAACCGTCGCTAATTGGAGTGCTTCGGCGTGCGAGAGTTGGCGGTCGAAGACGCGGAACTCGTCGACAAGGCCCTGTTTAAAACCACGGTCTCGGAATCGAGCCCCGATGATCACGTTGTCGTTTCCGCCGCCGGTGATCTGCCGCGTCAATTGATCGCGAACGACGGAGGTTGCCATTGGTTTGCCGTCGATGAAAATTTGAATCCCGTCAGCGCGGCTCGATCCGTCGTACGTGATGCTGACAGCCTGCCATTTATCGATTGCGATCGGTTCAACGGTCTGGACACTGATCGCATTCCCGGGCCAGAAATGAATCAGCGAGAACTGCAAACGGCCGTCGAGAATCAGCAGTTCATATCCGCGACTCGCCGCATCGGTCCAGGCACGCGAGCGATGGAAGACGACCGCCCGCTCGAAGGCTTTAGGGCTGTTTATCCACAGGGAAATGGAAAAGGGTTGGAAGCGGCGGAAGTTGCCGACGTCCAACTTGACTTCGTCATCCCCCGTCAGCTTGACTGCATTCCCAACAACGCCGGGCACGCTTTCATCGGCCAACTTCTTTTCGAAATCAAGGTGTTTGATCTGGCCGGGAATGTCCGTTGGCGATTGCGTGCCGATCCACTTCTGAAACTGTGGCTGCTGCGTTTTCGACAGCTCCGCGGCTTGCGATTCCAGTTCCGCGATCTGTTTGCGCAGCGATTCGATTTGTCGTTTCTGGGCGTCGCTGAACAACGACAGCGTCGGCGTGGGAACGGCAGGCGTGAAGTAGGAATAGAGTCCCGCTTCGTCGATGTTGTCGAAGAACGCACTCAGTTCGTAGTAGTTCCGCTGCGACAGCGGATCATATTTGTGGTCGTGGCAACGAGCGCATTCCATCGTCAGGCCAAGGACCGCCGTGGAAAACGTCTGCGTCCGGTCGGCCACGTATTCAATCCGGAACTCTTCGGGAACGCTTCCCCCTTCGACTTTCTGAGGATGCAGTCGGTTAAACGTGGTCGCTAGGATCTGATCGTCGCTGGCGTCGGGCAATAGATCGCCCGCGATCTGTTCGGTCAAGAATTGATCGTAGGGCATGTTTTGGTTGATGGCATCCAACACCCAGTTCCGCCAGGGCCAAACGCGGCGATCGCGATCGACTTGATATCCGTAGGTGTCGGAGTACCGAGCGGCGTCGAGCCATTCGGTGGCCAAACGTTCGCCAAGATCTGGCGAGGCGAGTAGATGGTCGACAAGTCGTTTGTAGGCGTCGGCTTGTTCTTGTTCGCTCTTGCCCCAGCGATTCAGCCAATGCTCCAGCTGCGCCGCGGTCGGTGGCAGCCCGGTCAGGTCGTAATACAGCCGCCGTATCAGCCGTTGCGGCGACGCAGCCGTGGTCCGCTGAAGACCTTCGGATTGCAGTCGACGATCGATAAACCGGTCGATCGGCGATTCCACCGCAGAGGTCTGGTCGGCTAGCGGAGGCGGGATGGTCGGTGATTGGATCGGTTCAAACGACCAGTGCCCTTTCCATGGAGCGCCTTGTTGGATCCAGCTGCGGATCAGCGCGACCTCTTTGGCTGTCAGATTCAAGTTGGAATCTGGCGGCGGCATGACGAGGTCTTCGTCGTCCGAAGTGATCCGCGCGAACAGCTCGCTCGCCGCCGGATCGCCTGGTGTGATCGTCTGCTCTGCGAACACGCCATCGATCGATGCGAAGAGCCCTTCGCGGGTATCGAGCCGCAGATCGGTCGACCGCTGTGCCGCGTCGGGACCATGGCAGACATAACATCGATCGGACAGCAGCGGCTTGATATCCAAATCGAAATCGACGTCGCGTTGCAGCTCTTGGGCAACGCTCGCAGTCGATGAAATGCACGCCAGACTCAGCAGTAAACCGAGTCGAAGGAGGGAGTTTGTCATGCGGCTATTGTAGCGTGCGGCTACATCGCCAGCAAAACCGCGATGCGGTCGGTCCACGATCCGCTGTCTCACAGTTCATGTGGGCGTGCGCGTACCCTGGTGGTTGGCGCAGAATCGCCGCCGCCGGAAACCTTCACTTTTTCTTGCCCCTCTAGCGGTCCAACCTATAGTTCAGAGGACGCTATGCGCTGCGTCTGCAAACTTTGTGTAGGCGCCTTGCTGTGGTACATCGATAACTTGGGCACCGTTGTGGATTTCATTCGTCGTTTTTGGGTATTTGGTCTGATCCTCGTGATGGTGGCGCTTCACGCGTTGATCATCGTGAACGTTCGTAAAGAACTGGTGAAGATCAAGGCGGACGAGTCGCAAGCTGTCGATCTGGGCAGGTTTAGCTTCCAGCGAGTCGACGACAAATCGACTGTCTACCAAGTCCATCTGTACGCTCTGTTGGAGCCGAGCCAAGCGGTGCGAGGTCGCCAGGAACTGCAAAAGAATATCGCGACGTTGAACGAGATCGTTGGTCAGCAGTTGCGTTTGGCGGAGAAGAATTGGTTGGCCGATCCGATCCAAACCGATTTGAAGCATCATCTCAAACAAGAGATCAGCAAGTCGATGAACATCGATTTTCTGGACCAGTTGCTTGTCACCGAGTGGTTGGAACTTCCGGTGGGAATCGCTTCAGGCACAGGGCTGTTGCAAACTCAGTCGCTGGCAAGCGGTTCGTAACGCCCGATCTCTGCCGGCGCGTCTACTTTGCTGCCAATCGCTACGCTGCACCGCCGGCGTCACTGAACTCGGGGTGCTGTCCCGATTGATAGTGCCGCCCGAAGCGGTTCTTAATAAAATCATCGAAGCCGACTTGTTCCTGTCGGACGAATCCCTGGGATGGCAATTCGCCAGCGACATGCATATCGACGACCGCGCATATTGCAGCGGCTGTCGTGATCTGGATCGCGCTCCACTGCTCCCCCTCGATCTGGCGAGCATATATCTTCCGGGCGTCGCTCAACTGAACCAATTGCCCGTTGCGTTGGCCGGTCACGGTACAGAACGTAATCACAAGATCTTGGAACGTCACCGGGACGGCGTGTTCCAAAATGTCTTTCAGCAGTTCGCGGCGCTGGCCCAATTGAAGATCGTTGATCAGGAACGCGACCAAGTCGCGATGCCCAAGGTAGCGGATCGTTTTGTAGTTGAGCGATCCGACGCGGTCGTGCAGCGTGTCGCACAATGTCCCCAGTCCACCGCTGGTATTAAACGCTTCGTAGCGTGCGCCGTCGATCGAAAAATGCTCCAAACCCTCCAGCGGTAGACTGTCGATTCGCTTTCCGCGATAGATCGTTTCGCAGGGATTGCAGTATTCGTTGATCAGGCCGTCGGTCGACCATGTCAGGTTGTACTTCAGTGCGTCGGTTGGATATTGCGGCAGTGCTCCAACTCGCATTCGAACCGATTCCAAGCTGTCGAACTGGCGGCTCAAATGCATCGCGATGATCGAGATGAATCCGGGAGCGAGTCCACACTGCGGCATAAAGATCTGTCCTGCCACAGCGTCTTTGGCGACCGCTTGCACCGCCCGCGTCGTCTGCACATCTTCGGTCAAATCGAAATAGCTGGCTCCCGTCTGCAACGCCACCTCTGCAATCAAGGGATTGAAGCGGAAGCTGAGCGCGGAGATCACGATCGTTCGATCGGCCATCGCTCGCGTTAACGCTGCGCGATCGGTTGCGTCGAGCAACAAGGTGTCTACCGCTTTGCACGGTTTGATCCTCGCCAGCGCGGTCGACTGCGAATCGGCGACTGTTACCATGTAGTCCCCGGTTTCCGCTAAGAATCCGGCGATCATGCGACCGATCTTTCCGGCACCCAACAGCAGCACATTGGTCATCGTCGATTCTCCAAAGGGCCCCAGAAACGGATAATAGGGAAACAGCAAGACTCTGTCATTATAGAACCACAGGGAAGTCGATCCATGGTGAATCTGCATCCATCCGCCGCGAACAATTTCCATTGGCAACCGCAACCCGATGCGTGGCGGTGCATCGCGAGGATTGTGCAAACGTTGGCCGCCGACGAACCTTATATCCAGGACCTTGCCGTTCGGATGCTGTCCGAGACCGGTACGCGATTGATCGATTGGGTCGCGGAAATTCGCTTGCCTTTTGGTTCTCCCGAAGTCGACAATTTGCTGGCCGTTGGGTTTGTCGACGCCGGCGATCCCCAACGCAAACTACTTGTCAATCGCGATGGGATGTTTCCTGTCGTTCATCTGCAAGCCGAATCGTCCAAGCCTTGCCTGGCGATCAAGGTCGAGCGTCTGGCTGATTTTTGCACAGCAAATGGAGGCAGCAATTGGGAGCAGGCCAAAGAGCAGGGGAATGGTTTTCTCAGTTGCACTGCCGTGGTCCACGAAGGGGCGAAGTGTGATTTGGCGGCTGTTGAAAATCATGGTAGTACGCCGCAGCAACCCGTGACGCAGTTGGCCGAACATGTTGCTGCGTTTCGCACGGCGGTTGCGGGGCGGAGCCGTCCGGTCGCGCGAGTCGATGCGGGGGCGGCGTTCGACGCAGCGATCGCGTTGTTTCGCGATGCAGTTGCCAAATTGGGAACCGGTTTGGCGTGCGATCTCTTCTTCCAATCGGAACGCGAGTATTGGCAGGACCGCAACCTCGCGGCTCGGCTTCAAAAGCAGCGGCAGGATGCGTTGGGACTCGGCTGGGGAAACCACGACCATCACACCTACCGATCCAGCCGAGCCGGTTTCCATCGATTGATCGAAGCCTTGGAAGTCCTCGGATTTGTCTGTCGCGAGCGGTTTTACGCCGGAGCGGACGCCGGTTGGGGAGCTCAGGTTTTAGAGCAATCCGATGCGGGCGTGATCGTATTTGCCGACGTCGATCTATCGCCGGATGAGGTCGCTGGCGATTTTGCTCATCAGCCGCTGGAGGATCGATCCGAACTGGGGACGGTCGGATTATGGTGCCGCTTGCATGGCGAAGCCTTCCTGGCGGCGGGAATGCATCATCTGGAATGCCAGTTCGATTTCGATGCCGCCCGGGCGCAGCTGGCTTTGCTGGGGATCGCCACGATGGAACCGTTCACCGACTTTCCCTTCTTGCGGCAAGCGTTCACCGCGGCGGAAACCTGGGCTGTCGATCCCGAGGTGCTTCGCGAAGCGGTCGCCGACGGCGCGATCACCGCTGCGGAAGCGGAGCGGTTCGAAAAACAAGGAGCCAGCGGTTCACATCTCGAGATACTCGAGCGGAACGACGGCTACAAAGGGTTCAATCAAACGGGGATCAGCGACATCATTCAACGGACCGATCCACGGAATTCGTCCGCGGTTTAGCCGTTTCGGTGCACCGTGTTAGCCGAGTCGCAAGCCGCGCGGCAACGCTTCGCCGAACACTTGTTCCTGCTCTTCGTGACTGAACCGTCCCCCTTGGGCAACGATCGAAGTCAGGTGGTCCGAGACTCCGTCGCCAGCCAACGCATCGACGACTTCGTCGCGCGTCGACGGTTCGATGTCGCGGTACCGATCGTCGACGCGACGGCACAATTGAACAAGAGCCAGTTGTTCGGCGGGGCCACGCTGGCGAACCGCTAGCAGTGCGGCGATCCAGGGCTGGATCGCGTCGACCGAAACGACGGTATTCAGCGGCCCGTAAAACGGCTGGCGGGCACCCAAGCGTCCCAACGCCCAGACCATCGCCTCGCGTGGCGATTGCATGCTGTTGCGATTCATCAAGTCGACGATCATGTTGCCGAGATCGACTTTCAGTCGCCCGTCGAGTAGTTCCAGCGAGCCCAACAGACGCCAGACCTCGACCGATTCCTCCGGCTTCAGTGGCGCTGCGTTGCCGAGCGGTCGGCCGAGCGATTTACGATGCATTCCGCGAATCGCAGCGATCCAGTTCTCGGCGATCGCCGCCTGTTGTCCACTGCTGAGCCCCCCGGCGATCCGCCGCCACAGGATCAAGCTTTCGGTTTGAATGTTGCCGCCGTGGTGAGCTAACTTGCCATGGATCGTCCGCCAGGTTTGCGCCACCCGCCAATCGTCGACAGCAAGCCCATACCCGGGACGCAGCGAATAACCTAACAAGTTTAACCAGCGGGCTTCATGGGCGGCGCTCTTGTGACGCCCCGCTTCGAAATCCATCAACGCTTCCCAGATCCGCCGCAGCAGCGACATCGGCCAAGCGTTCCGCGAGCTGCCCATGATCTGGGCGATATGTTTGGCGATCTTGGCCGGTTTGGCGGAGCCGGTTTCGTCGAACACCTCTGCAATTGCATGCCGACACAGCGACCAAGTCTCTTCATCGACGAAGCCTTCGGTTTCGCCGACGGCGACGTGCTGTTGAGTGTCGGTTTGCGTGGTCGACCGCACATCGAACTGCAGCTTCCAACTGCGATTGCTGCCGATCTCGTGGCAGGACAAATCGATCGTGCCGATCTCGGTCAGCCCGATCCGCAAGCGGACCGAAACTTCGCCAGTCTCCTTGCGGTTCTTCGAACGCAATACGGTCCGCACCGGCGGCAGCGACGTCATCTGTTCGACGTCCAGCGGCAGGACCTGCCCCAGTTGATCGGCTAAGCGAATGCTCGACACGTACAACGGGAACTCCACGGGCTGCGAGATCGTCAGCTGGAATGTTTGGTCGAGTTCAAACGTCTCGCCGGGCTGCGCTCCGCCGGGAACCAGACAGACGACTCGCGGTTGTCCGCTGACCGCATCGGCATCGACGCCGATGTAATAGCTGCGGGCGAGCGAGGCGGCGATCTTGACCCCTTCGCCGCGGCGAACCATGCCGTAGTAGGCTGCTCCGCGAGCAACGGCTAAGTCCAATCGATCGTTATCGAGGACGGTCGGAGCTTTCCCCAGCCAATGTTCCAGCCGTTGTAGCACTTCGCTGCGGAGGACTGGCGACGCGAAGAAGCCGCCGTTGAAGAGGACGACGTCGGGCAGGCCGCCTCCTTCCTCGTCGTCGCGGTGAGCCGTAAGGAATGTGCTGAGGTAGCGGGTGATCGCGGAGTCGGTGGCGTATGGCAGCCCGAACTCTTGGAAGCCCGAAGCGTGTTGTGTCGGGGCGTCGGTCAGGTCGCATTCGGGAAGAAAGCCATCGACAAGCAGCGCCCGGACTTCATCTTGCGTCACGTCGGTCTGCAGGCTGCTGGCGATCAATCGCGAACCGCCCGATGGCAGGCTGATCGAAACCTGCTGCGATGCGGCTTCGCCCAGCAACTGCTCCTTCGCGGCGCGGCTGGCCGACAGCAACAGATCCCATTGCCGCGGCGGCAACTTTTTCCCCGGCGTCAGTTTTTGTTCGAGGTGTTTGGCGAGGGCGAGGTCGAGATTATCGCCACCCAAGATTAAGTGTTCGCCGACGGCGACGCGATGGAATTGAATCTGGTCGGGCTCGGTCCGGCTGGCGCGAACGCGGATTAAGGTAAAGTCGCTGGTGCCGCCACCGATGTCGCAAACGAGAATCGTCTGCCCAACATCGACGCGCTGCTGCCAGTCGTTTTGATGCTTGTAGACCCAGGCGTAGAAGGCGGCTTGAGGTTCTTCGATCAGGACGACCCGCGGCAGATTGGCCTGTCGCGCGGCGCGAACTGTCAGCTCGCGGGCGACTTCATCGAACGAAGCGGGCAGCGTGATCACGATGTCTTGATCGGCGAGCGGTGCGTCGGGGAATTGGTCGTCCCAAGCATCGCGGATGTGAGCCAGGTATTGGCTGCTCGCTTCGACTGGTGACATCCGGCGGACATCGTCGACAGCATGCCATGGCAGCAGGTTCGCGGTGCGGTCGACTCCAGCGTGACACAGCCACGATTTCGCCGATGCGATGCCACGCCCAGCAGTCTGCGCTCCCTCCTCGCGAGCCATCACGCCGACGCAGTGATCCGGATCGGTGCGATGCCAGGGCAATCGAAGCGCTTCGCCACTGGCTTGCCCCGTGGCGGGCTGGTAATGGAACGACGGGAGCGTATCGCGTGGTTCGACTTGCCCCGCAGCGACCAATTGAGGAATCGACAACACCCGAATTTGCCAGGGCGTCTGTTGGGTGTCGATGTACGTCACGGCACAATTGGTCGTGCCCAAATCGATGCCGACAACAAACCGACTGGGCAATCGATCGACCAACGGATCGAAACTCGCTTCTGCCTCCGACACGATAGCTATTCACTCTTGAGGATGGGAAACAACAATGCTGCGATGGGCTCGGTGAGCCGTGTGCGTCTATTGTATCGCCGACGCTTCGAATCGCGAACCTGCCGCGAGCTAATGCAGCGCCAGTCAGTGTTTTTGGGGTGGCACACTTGGTAACGCGTCGTGCTGCCATTTTCGAAGAAGCTTCAGCTTGCAAAGGTGCTTTTCGTTGCGAGGCGACTTCAGCGGCAAACGAAAACAGCCCATCGAATCGGTTCGATGGGCTGTTCGTGATTTTTATGGAAGCCGCCGTGGCAGCTTCGGATCGTTGGCGGCAACGCTTGTTCAGCTGGCGTCGTCGTCATCGTCCAAGGCCAGAGGAATCGCGATCGCAGCAGCGATGACAGCGGTCCAGACCAATGGGCTTTTCAGCAGGCGAAGGCACAGGCTTTCGTCGCCACCACGTTCGTCGCATTGGCCGCGGAAGGTCTTGGTGTCGGTGACGCCGATCGCCCCTTTGACGCTTCCTTCAGGAGCCGAATCGGCATTCCACACGCGATAGGTTCGCAGGCCGGCGAAGCTGACGACTTGGTAGACGCCCGGTTTCAGGCCCTTGACCGAATAGACGCCTTCGTCGTTGGTCTTTACCGTGGTGACGTGTTCGGTTTGCTGGCCGATCACAACGGTTGCACCTTGAACTGGCTTGCCGTCGACGTCGACGACCGAACCGTTCAGGTTGCCCTGTTGGTCCAACGCGAGGTCTTGGATGCCGCTGTAGACTTTGACGCCTTCAACCATTGTGAATTGAGGCTGAGCGGCGAAGACAGCTTGTTGCATGCAAACGGCAGCGCACACTACGGCGGCAATTGCTCGTTTGGCTTGAATTGATCGAAACATCGTTTGCTCTCCAATTGGATATCTGGTGGGTCCGTTCCAGCGGGAGAGACTCCCGACTAAGAATGTTGATTACAGTTTTACTGATCGTCCGGATCGCAGCGGGCTCTTAGTCCTTTTGGGAAGAATGGAGCGATTTTTCCGACTGCTAGGTTTACATAGTGTGCGATTGTCCCGTTTCTCTTCAGCTCATGGCCTTGGAGCTGGGGACCGCTATAATTTCCATTCCAAACCAGCTTGGATTACCGTTGGGCCCTGTTTTGCCCAGCTTTCCGCTGCTGATTGGCCCGTGACGGCCCTGCTGCGGAGCTTCTACCATTTACCACCATCTTGAGGAATACCACACCATGCGCACCGTTTTTGCTGCAACCCTTCCACTTCTGTTCGCCGCGTTGCCACTGTTTGCCGACCAACCGACGACTCTTCCGGCGGAGTCGGGCGAGATGACTTCGATCTTCAACGGCAAGGACCTCACCGGCTGGGATGGCGATCCGCGGCTGTGGTCGGTCAAAGATGGCGTGATTCATGGCGAAACGACAGCCGAAAACGTCGCCAACGGGAACACCTTTTTGATCTGGCAGGACGGAAAAACCAAGGACTTCGAACTGCGTTTGTCCTTCCGTTGCAATGCGACCAACAACTCGGGGGTTCAATACCGCTCGCGACACATCACCGATGGCAAGCCTCGTAACCCGTGGGTGATGCGTGGATATCAACACGAGATCCGCAACGAAGAGAACCTGCCCAACGTGTCCGGCTTCATCTACGACGAAGGTGGAAAGCGCGGCCGCATCTGCCTGGTCGGCGAAAAGGCGACTTGGGGCAAAGATGGCAAGAAGGTCGAAGGGAAGTTGATCGACGCGGCGGAATACAAAGAGCTGTTCAATGTCGGGGAATGGAATGAGGTTGCGATCATCGCCAAGGGGAATCACCTGCGTCATTATATGAACGGGCGTTTGGTACTCGATTTCACCGACGCGACACCCGAACTGGCTCTGCTGGACGGAATGCTTGCATTGCAACTGCACGCTGGCAAACCGATGTGGGTCGAATTCAAAGATATCCGCATCCGCGAAATCAAGTAGCCTCAAGCAGGCTGTGCAAGGATCGACGAGCGTTCTAAATCGCTCGGACACCTCCGCTTTCTCGCGACTTTTCCGGTCAGGGACTTGCCCTCGACCGCGTTGCGTGTGACAAATTAGGCCAGTTAGTTGTGTTGTGCAGCCTGGGTGAAATGAAGCGGTGAGGATGTATGGGTCGCTCTAAGGATATCGTGTCGAAAATTCGTGGCCTCTCCAACCGTCGGGTCCGCGATAGCAAACGCCGCGAAAAACAAAGCAGCCGCTTTCGGCCGCGTTTCGAACAGCTCGAATCGCGGCGTCTGCTGGCCGTCGCGACCGACTTGGCCAACATCTCCGGGATCGTCTACGACGATGTCGACGGCAATGGGCTGAGTGCTGGCGAGGAGATCGCCGGGGCGACGGTGAACGTCTACCGCGACAACGGCAACGGAATCTTCGAGCCAGGCGCCGGGGACGGATCGCCCGTGGCGACCGACATCAGCGATGCCAGCGGTCGCTACACGCTGACCGGGCTGACGGCAGGCAGCTATTTTGTGCAACAGCCAGCCCAGACGATCGGCGGCAATTCGCTGAGTCAGCAGGTCAGTCCAGCGCTCACGATCACCGCAGCTCAAGCCGAAGGGGTTTTGGTTCGCACGATCGATTCGTTTGATGGAACGACCGATCTGGTCAGCGACACCGCGAACGACGGCGTCCGCGTCGCCTCCAGCTTGGCCGATGGTGCGGCGTTGGGTGGCGAACGCGATATCTTCGTCAACAAGACCTCGGTCAACGGTTTGGTTCGGATCTCGGTCAACGATCCGTTGCAGCCCGGCATCCTTTCGTTCGACAGCTTTGCTTCGGGCGATGGTCAGTGGAACGTCTCTTGGGATGGAATCGATGGAGACGCGTTGACGCTGGACGACACCGGCCTCGGTGGCGTCGATCTGACTTCAGCCGGTACCGCTGCCGGTTTTCGGTTGCAGATTGGTGCGGATAACCTTGGCGGAACGGCGATCGTTCGCGTCTACAGCGACGATGGCAACGGAGCGACGACGTCGCGATCGAGCCAGACGACGCTGGTGATTCCCGACACGGGCGGTTCAGCAACCAGCACCGAATACATCCCATTCAGCGCGTTCATCGGAACGGCCGATTTCACACAGGTCGGTGCGATCGAACTGGATATCACCGGGGTACCGAACATCAACGGGACGGCGGAACTTGTCGGCGCGATCGGTCCGACGACGATCACGCAGGACTTCGACAATTTCGAACAAGCCGATCTCAGTTTGACGAAGGTCTCCAACACGGCGGCTCCAGTCGTCGGTCAGACCGTTTCGTTTACCGTCTCGGTCACCAACACCGGTCCCAACACGGCGACCGGTGTCGAAGTGCTGGACCAATTGCCAACGGGGATCACGTTTGGCAGCGCCACTCCATCGCAGGGCAGCTACAACAACGCGACGGGGATTTGGACCGTTGGCAGCATCACCAACGGGGCGACCGCGACGCTGCAGATCAGCGGTACGCTGGCAACCGCTGGCGATAAGACCAATACGGCGGAGATCATCGCGGCGGATCAGACCGATCCCGACAGCACTCCGGGGAACGGACTACCCAGCGAAGACGATCAAGCGAGCGTGACGATCGCCCCGCAATTAATCGATCTGTCGTTGCTGAAAGCTGTCGACAACGCGTCGCCGAACGTTGGCGAAGAGGTCACGTTTACGCTGACGATCAACAACGCCGGCCCCAGCACCGCCACGGGAGTTGCCGTGACCGATGCGTTGCCGGGCGGACTGACCTTCGTTTCGGCAAGTCCTTCGCAAGGGAACTTCAGCAGCACCGGAGGTCTATGGACCGTCGGGGATCTGGCCAGCGGCGGAACGGCGACGTTGAACCTGACAGCTCGCGTTATCTCTGCCGGCACGAAGACGAATTCGGCGCAAGTGACAGCGGCCGGGCAAGCTGATATCGACAGCACGCCCAACAACAACGACCCGACCGAAGACGATCAAGCCTCGGTCGCGGTGACTCCGCAGGTTGCCGATCTTTCGTTGACGAAGGTCGCCGATTCGACGTCTCCCAATGTCAGCCAAAACGTCGTCTATACGATCACTCTGAACAACGCTGGCCCGAGCGCCGCGACTGGTGTTCAAGTCACCGATCTGCTCCCCTCGGGAATCGCTTTTGTTTCGGCTCAACCGAGCATCGGTACCTACGACAGCAACAGCGGACTGTGGACCGTTGGTTCGATCGGCAGCAACAACAACCAGACGTTGATCTTGATCGGCCGCGTCGATTCGGTCGGGGCAAAAACAAACGTTGCCGAAGTTATCGCGTCGGACCAGTTCGACAGCGATTCGACTCCCGGTAATGGAGCGACGACCGAAGATGATCGGGCCGAGGTGACGGTGACTCCGCAAACCGCCGACCTCTCGCTCGCGAAGACCGTCAACGATGCGACGCCAAACGTTGGCGAAAACGTGACGTTTACGCTGACCGTTTCCAACAGTGGCCCCAACCAAGCGACCGGCGTTCGCGTTCTGGATGAATTGCCGGCCGGAATGACCTTTGTCTCCTCCTCGGGCAGCCAAGGTGTTTACGACAGCGGGACCGGCGTTTGGAACGTCGGCACGATCTCCAACGGCGGAACGGCAACGCTGCGGATCGTCGCCACGGCAGGCAACGCGGGCTTGAACGCAAACTCCGCAGAGATCATCGCGTCGGATCAATTGGATCCCGATTCGACTCCCGGCAATAGCGTCGCTGGCGAGGACGATACCGCGGAGGTGACGTTCACCGCCGAGATCGTCGACCTATCGCTGGCCAAGACCGTCAACACGGCGCAACCAAACCTTGGCGAAAACGTCACGTTTACGATCACCGTTAACAACGCGGGGCCCGACGCGGCGACCAACGTCGTGGTTGTCGATCGCTTGCCGACGGGGCTGACTTTCGTCTCGGCAACGCCCAGCCAGGGAACGTTCAACACGACGACGCGACAATGGTCGATCCCCACCGTGCCTGCCTTTGGTTCGGTCACGATGACGCTGGTCGCCCGCGTCAACGCTGCGACGACATTGACTAACATTGTCGAGATTCTCGATGCCGACCAACCCGACATCGATTCGACTCCCGGCAACAACGACCCTAGCGAAGACGATCAAGCTGTCGCGTCGATCACGACCCGGCAAGCGGATCTCTCGCTGACGAAGACCGTCGACAACGCCAATCCGAACGTCGGCGATAACGTCACATTTACGATCGACATCAACAATGACGGCCCCGATGCGGCGACTGGTGTCGCGGTTCTCGATACGCTGCCGACGGGGATGACCTTCGTTTCTGCCAGCGCCACCCTGGGTACCTTCGATTCGGCCAGTCGCACCTGGTCGGTTGGGACCGTTCCCAATAATTCGGGCGCCCAATTGGAGATCGTCGCCCGCGTCGATACTCGCGGAATCAAAACCAACACGGCGCAGGTGAGTGCGTCGGAGGTGGCAGATCCCGATTCGACTCCCGGCAATAACTTGACGGCCGAAGACGATCAAGCCAGCGTTTCGCTGACGCCTCAATTGGTCGACCTCGCGCTGACTAAAGGCGTCGACGTGGCACAGCCCAACATCGGCGATAACGTCGTCTACAACTTGGCAATGACAAACACGGGGACCGACACCGCGACGGGCGTTGCGGTGACCGATACGTTGCCAGTCGGAGTGACTTTCATTTCGGCGATCGCCAGTCTTGGGAACTATGACGATGCGACCGGCGTATGGAACGTAGGGTCAGTCGCCCGCGGATCGACGCCAACGTTGGAGATTACGGTCCGCGTCGACACGCCCGATACAAAGACCAACGTAGCGGAGATCACCGCGACAGACCAATTGGATGTCGATTCGACGCCTGGCAACGGGATCACGACCGAAGACGATTACGCCACTGTCGACATCACGCCTCTTTCGGCTGACCTTTCGTTGACCAAAACCGTCGACGATCCGAAGCCCAACGTCGGCGAAAACGTCACCTTCACGATCACGGTTACGAACTCGGGCCCCGACGCAGCGACAGGGATTTTGGTCGAAGACCAGTTGCCACCGGATGTCGTCTTCGTTTCGGCGACCGCATCGCGCGGCAGCTACAACGAGCTGACAGGGATCTGGGATTTGGGGGCGTTGGGAAACACGGGGACTGCGACGTTGCAGATCGTGGCCAACGGAACCAATGTGATCGAGAAGGTCAATCAAGCGGAGATCGTTGCCTCAGACACTCGCGATCCCGATTCGACTCCCGGCAACAATGACAGCAGCGAAGACGATCAGGCTTCGGTTTCGATCGAGCCGCAGGAGATCGATTTGTCGTTGACAAAGACGATCGACAACAATGCACCCAACCGGGGTGAAAACGTCGTCTACACCTTGGTTGTCACCAACGATGGTCCCTCCGACGCGACGGGGATCGAAATCACCGACCGGTTGCCCGAAGGGATGACGTTTGTTTCCGCCGCGGTTGCTCAGGGAGCTTTCAACGCTTCGACGGGTGTATGGACGACGGGCAGCCTAGCACAAGGCGATTCGGCGACGTTGCGGTTGACGGCGACCGTCAATACAACGGGCACGGTGCTCAACACGGCAGAGATCACCGCCGCGGATCAACCCGATACCGACTCGACGCCGGGTAACAACAACATCACCGAAGACGACTTCTCCAGCGCCATCTTCGTCACCCCGGTCGCCGACTTGGGATTGACCAAGATCGTTGCCGATTCGACGCCGCTGGCCAGCGAGGACGTTGTCTTTACGATCACCGTCGTCAACAACGGCCCCGACGATGCGACTGGCGTCGTTGTTCGCGACCTGTTGCCGCCGGGATTGCTGTTCCAATCTTCGACCGAAACCCAAGGAACCTACGATTCGAACACCGGGTTGTGGAACGTCGGTGGGATTCCCAATACGGGAACCGCCACGATGACGATTCGGGCTCGGATCAACAGCGCCGACCCTAGCACCAACACGGCGGAGATCGTTGCGGTAGCGCAGTTCGACCCCGATTCGACTCCCGACAACGGGATCGCGGGGGAAGATGATCAAGCCAGCGTGACGGTGACTCCCGAAGTGAGCGACCTCTCGGTTACCGCGGCGGTCGACAACCCGACACCGGAACTGGGGGACAGCGTCGTGACGACGTTCACCGTCAGTAATGCCGGACCCGATGTGGCGACAAACGTCGTCCTTTCACTGCCGATTCCCCCCGGTTTCACCTTCGTGCGAGCGGATGTCAGCCAAGGAACGTTTGATGCCGCAACGGGACTTTGGACGCTGGGAACTTTGATCGTTGGCGAAACCCGCACAATTCGTATCACCGAACGGGTCGATGCGTTTGGCATCCGTCCGCATAACATCGAAGTCCAATCGGTCGATCAAATCGATCCCGATAGCACGCCGGGGAACATGTCGTTGGTCGAAGACGATTACGCCAGCGTAATGATCCAGGCTCCACGCAACCTTTCGAAGCGGTTGTTCCTTTCGCGCTGAGCGGCGATGTGGTTATTTTGGTGAACTAACCGCCAGATTGTGTATTTATTTGCCCCAGGAGCGGTGCGGTGCTAGGATGGACGCCGTTACGCCGGATCGGCGTTGCGCAATTCTCTTTTTGCAACGCTAATCCTGTTCTTTTCTAGCATTCATTTCTGGAAGGATGAGGGTAATGAAATCCAAGCCATTGGGGTTCACGCTGGTCGAGCTGTTGGTCGTGATTGCGATCATTGGCATCTTAGTTGGTCTATTGCTGCCCGCGGTTCAAGCGGCTCGCGAAGCTGCACGGCGAATGCAATGCAGCAACAATTTCAAGCAGATCGGACTCGCATTTCACAACTATCACGATACCCACCGCAGTTTTCCGGCAGCCTGGTATGCGCATGCTCCAATCCCGCCGTACAACCTGCAGTCGTGTGGCGTTGCTCTGCTGCCGTTTATGGAGCAGCAACCGTTGTACGATCGGTACGACAGTCGGGTGTCGCCAACTAACGAAGGCGGCCCGATCGGTCAAGAAAACGTCGCGGTGATCGCGACGCCGTTGGCCGGATTCGTCTGCCCTTCGTCTCCCGGCGGAATTCAGCGGGTCTACGATGCCAACATTGCCGCCGGTTCGCTGCCCGGGCTGCCGGCGATCAGCTTCACCGCCGCGCCGTCGGACTATTGCGTAACCGGTGGTGTCACCGGAACGTTCGCTGACATCGCCTACAGCGGAAACAAAGGAGGCTCGCGAGAGGGAGCGTTGGTCTTTGTGAGTCCGCAGGATCAAGGCAACAACCGCATCGCGGCGATCCTGGACGGAACGAGCAACACGTTTTTGATGGGGGAACGGACCGGCGGAACCGTGATCTATTCCGGTCGCAACATTATCT
This sequence comes from Rosistilla oblonga, assembly GCF_007751715.1. Taxonomy (NCBI): domain Bacteria; kingdom Pseudomonadati; phylum Planctomycetota; class Planctomycetia; order Pirellulales; family Pirellulaceae; genus Rosistilla; species Rosistilla oblonga. The sequence goes on from NZ_CP036292.1 coordinate 3,269,705, forward strand.
CCGTTCCCGCTGCCTTGGCGGAGACCAACGGCGGTGGCTGGGGCGACGCGCTGAACGGCGAACATTGGTTGGTCGGATCGGTTCGTGGAGCGACGACGTTCCCATTCGCCGAAGGCGCCTGCCCGATCAACTGCACCAATCTACGCAGCCAAGGGTTTCATGCGTTTCATCCCGGAGGAGCGATGTTCCTGATGGCCGACGGATCGGTTCAGTTCAATTCCGCAACGGTCGATGCGTTTGCCTTTGCCGCTCGAATCACCCGTGCAAAAGGTGAGGTAGCGCCTTAGGGCCTAAGTGCGATGCGTAATCTGATCACTACACTGCGGCTAGCGCTTTGCAGCTTGCCGCTGTTGGTTGGTTGTGGCCAACAGCAATTTCCCGGGGAACAGCCGGTATTTCCGATCGAGGGCGTCGTCACCGTCGACGGCAAACCTGTCGAGAACATTCAAATCGCGTTGCACCCTGCGGGCGATTTGAACGATGAGAAACCGTTTTATCCACAAGGGTTTACCGATGCCGAGGGGAACGTCAAAGTCTCGACGTACGCCGATGGCGATGGTGCGCCGGCGGGCGATTATCGCGTGACGTTTGTGCTGAAAGAGTACAATCTTTTGTCGCGATCGTTTACCGGTCCCAACCGCTTGTCGGCTCAGTACGCCGATTCCGCGAAGACGCCAATTACCTTATCGGTAGGCCCTGATCAGTCGAACGATTTGGGGAAGTTGGATTTCGAATCGAACTGAACCGACGGAGTCCTGCACGGTTTCAGCCCATGGAAAGTATGGGATGCTGTGCCGTTAGCGCTCTGCTGCATCGAGGTTCTCGATCGAGAACGGAAATGTGGTAGGGCGTACTTTGTTGTTGTTCACGAGATAGACCCAATACCTTCCATCGTCAGAGAACTGGATCTCTGTAATCGTCTCTTTTCCCGTTCCAACGACGACAAATCCCAAATAACGGAGGTCATCCGCATCCCAGATCCCGATCGATCCGTCGCTCCCTCCCGTGAGTAAGCTCTTGCCATCGGGAGTTGCGACGATCGACGAGATCTCGAATTTCGAGGTGAGTCCTCCCGGGGGCGGCGGCCAACGGGCGCTCGTCTGGACGACCTGCCCGTGCGCGTCGTGTTGGCGGACGCGATTGTCGGCGGCGACGGTATAGATGGCGCCGGTCTGGGGCGCAACGCAGGCGGCGTGGAACCGCGTCATTCCCCGTTCCCCGACGATGATATCGTTCTGTCCGAAGGTGAATTGCGAGATCGAATCGCCAAACATCAGGTAGTGCTTGTCATCGCGCAGCACCGCCGCGCGATGGGATACCGGCAGTTGTTGCTCAAAGAGAGGCTTGAGTTTTTCCCCTTCTTTGAGACTGGATTCGGTCGGCAGTTCATAGATACCAAGGACGTTTCCGCCGGCCGTGGAAAATACGACCCGATCATTGCCGGATCCAAAATCGATTGCCGTTGGATAGTTGACACCGGCTTTAACGTAATCAGGGTTATTAACGACGTAACGTCTATTTCCCCGGTGTAGGTCGAAGACGCTTAGATCTCCGCGGAAGTTTCCATTGGCGATCCATCGCCCATCGTCGGAAAGTCTGAGCATTTCCGGGACGGTCTCGCGCGATCGAGGTTGTGACGGTGGCCCGATCGTGACGATGTCGGATGTCGTTGTCTCAACTTTCACGATCGAACAATCATCGAGCGCTACATAGACCGATTGTCCGTTGGGTTCCATGGCGACGCACATGGGGCGAAATTGGAACTCTCTCAAATTTTCCGGTGGTGGTGGCTCAAATTGGCTGATTACAAGCGAACCATCTTCGCCACCGCTAGCGATCGTGCCATGCGATTCAAATGCGATTTCGGTCACCATTGCGGTGTGCAGAATCTGTTTACCCGAGTTGGGCCAGTTTAGTGGCGATTGAGCTTCGCTAGCGTAGTCTTGGGGGAGGTCGCTGAGATCCCATCTGACGATGGCACCGTTTTGAGTTCCCGCAACGATTCGTCGTCCATCGTGGGAGATCGCTACGCAACGGCTGATACCCTCGTTGTGTTGCAGGCGGATACGACGGTTCGGAGTCGTCCGCAAGTCGATCAGATCAAGCGATTGTTGTTGGCTTGGGCAACACACGACCCAATCGCCGTTCCCCGTCCATGCGAGTCGGTCGTACATGATATCCGGTTTGACTTCTTGGATAACATCGCCACCGCGCCAGTCGACCCATCGCACCGAATAGTGATCGAAGAGCATCGACACTTGGTTGCCATCGGCGGAAAACTCGAGGTCTTCGTTGCGCTGATCCGCTGCGACTTCGGCGACCATCGTGCCGGCGCGATAGTCGACGATACGTATCGGTTGGTAGCGGCAACCGACGGCTAACCGGTCTCCAGCGGGTGAAAACGCAAGCGATTCGACTGTCGTGGGCAAGCCGGTCAGTCGATCTGGTGCGGGGGTGTCGTCGAGCGAATAAAACTCAATTTGGTTGAGCGCCTTCAGCCAGCTCCCCTCTTGTTTGATCTGGATGCCGACGGCCAATAGACGCCCATCGGGTGAAGCGGCGATTGAAAACTGGCGGGTGCTGGCCGGAGTGGGGAGTTCGCGTTCGATTTCACCGCTTTCGATATCATGGATCCGAATCGGCCCCTCCTCGCCAGCGACTGCGAATTGTTTCCCGTTGGGTAAAAATAGGACCTCTCGAATCGGTGATGTGTACGCGGGCAGACGCGTCCAGCCCTTTCGCGTCTGGGTCTGCAACAATCGCAGATCGATGCCGATCGGGACGATCCCCGCCGCGTAGTCGGTGATCGATTCCGCGATCTGGAGCGCTCCGGCGAGATTGTTGTGCGACAATGCCTCGTACGCGTGGCGAAGGTCCGACACGTACGCGGTCTTCATGGCGTGTTGTTCGGCGGTGATCGCGAGATCGCGCTGCTCGCGGAACCTTTGGCGAGCGTCGATCGCGCGGTGCTCGCTGGCGCGAACCTCCTCCAACGCCGTTTCAAGCATCGATTGGTGTTCGGTCAAGCGGCGGTTGCTGTGTCCCAAAACAAGGGTTCCAGCGATCAGCAGCAAGATGATCGTTGCCAGTAAACTCGATTCCAGGGGAGAGCGGCGGATCGCGTTCCAAGTCCGCTCGGCAAACGATCGCGGCCGCGCGGTGACCATCATTCCGTGTTGCCAGCGGTGCAGATCATCGCGGAGGTCGACGGCGGATTGGTACCGTTGGGCAGGGTCTTTCGCCAGACACTTCAAGCAGATCGCTTCGAGGTCGCGCGGAATCGAACCGACCAATTCACGTGGCGGTGTCGGCGGGAAGATGCAGATCGCATTAAACAGCTCCACCGGTTTGTCGCCACGATGCGGCAAACATCCGGTCAGCATGCGGTACAGCAACACGCCGATCGCAAAGATATCACAGGCCTTGCCATGCCCCGATTCGTTCTCGAGCACCTGTTCGGGAGACATATACAGCAGCGTGCCGACGAGGCGATAGGGAGCGACGAGTTCGGATTCCGCAAAGATGTCGCGAACCAAGCCAAAGTCGGTCAAGCGTGGCGTCAGCTTCAAGCGTCCGTCGCCGCCGACCGATTCGGAGATCATGATGTTCCCCGGTTTGATGTCGCGGTGAACCAGGCCTTGATCGTGGACGTGGATGATCGCTTCGGTTAGTTCGACGCAGGTGGCACACGTCATTTGCGGATCGATCGGACCTGGATGCGCGGTCAACCAATCGGCAAGCGTCGATCCCAGACACAACTCCGAGACCAGATAGTCAGCCTGTTCATCTTGGAAGACTTCGTACAGCGGCACCAGATTGGGATGGCTCAACCGCGCAGCGGCACGCGCCTCGTGCAGTCGTTTTTCATCCTGCTTGCCATTTGCCTTGCGGCCGCGTCGACGTACCGACTTCAGCGCAACGTCCCGCAACAAGACATCGTCGTGCGCCAGATAAACGGTCGAAAATCCACCAACGCCAATTTTGCGTTCGATCGCAAACCGACCAATCCGAGCCGGCGGTTGGTGCTCTTCGGGATCCTCTTCCTCGCCCACAGCTTGCGTCGCCGAAACATCTCGCGTTCGCTGCTGAAAGAATTGGAGAACCGTATCGAGTCGCGAGTCATCGAGATCGAATGGGTCGAGCGAATGAGAAAATTCGCCCGCAGCTACCTGCTGACGAAACAGTTCGGCCTGCCGCGCAACCTCTTCGTTAGAACCGCTCTCGTTCGCCGCTGGGCCGTCGGGAATTGCCATAAACGTATTGCTAATCGTCCCTGATTCGCTAAGGATGTGCGTGTTGACGAGTTTGTGTGAGATGCCCCATCGAGTTTAGATACCCTTTATGTAAACGACAACGGGAGAGTTTTCGTTATACAGCCCAATCGGACCGTCAGAGGAGCATTTGTCAGATATTTCCGATTACGCATCTCAGTTATGGCACAGCATCTGCAAGGGCTAGCTCCCTGCGGTTCTTTTGTCTCCGGACCGAACCAACGGCGGATCGCAGGTCTCACCCGGCGAAGCACCGGTTTGAGCCCCCCCGGCACGACACGCCGTGTTGAACTGGATTGCTCGATGCAACCTAGTCACGAAATCCGCAGTGCAGCGATTCCGCTGCTTTGGACCACACGAGTTCGCGTTGCGGTTACAGTGTCGGAAGTCAGAACAGTTGCCGGTTTGAACTCGGGGGAGCATGGTGAATCCCCCGGCAGGATGACGGTTATCCCGTGATTGGGTTGGTGTCGCCGCCGTTTTACGCGTGATACTGAAATTACCGCGCGATGCGCTGATCAAAAGGAATCGGAAGAAGATAAAACCTCGGGAGCGCAAAAAGACGATGCTCAGAATCGGAACGACTGTCCGGCCGCCCCAGTACCAAGGAATTTGCGATGAATGAAGAACAATCGGTCCGCTTTGCCACGGCGCTGAAGCGGTTGTCGGGCGACGTCGAACTGTTGAGTTCGATGGCGATGATTGTTTCGGACGACGTTCCGGGGATCGTTGCCGAACTGGAGGAGCAGTTAGAAGCTGGCGACTCGGCGGGTGTCGTCGCTTCGGCACATAAGTTGAAAGGGATGTGCAGCACGTTTGAGACCGGGCACCCCGTGACCGCTCTCGAAGATGTCCTGCACGCCGCGCGCGGAGGAGACGTCGCGACGGCGCGGGAGCTTTATCAACGGTGCCAGCCCGATCTTCGCGAGCTGATGCAAGAGATCAGCAAGCTGGCTCAGTCATGAGGCGTCCAGTACCGGTCGCGACCGTTGCACGATGGCGTCACGATGGCCAGCCGAGCATTTAGGGTCTCAGCTTCCAGCCGACGAACAACCCGAGCCCGAAGCACCATAGAGCGGCCACGTCGGGCTTGTCGCGAGCGTAGTCTTTGGCCAATCCGAGCAGATCTTTTGCCGGTTGCGCGACCAGGTAGTTTGAGCATTCTTGCGAGGCTTCGGATGCCGCGTGCGCGGCTTGGTTGGCGTGACCGCGAACAAAGTCTCCGACCGCCGATGTGCCGTTTTGCTTTGGATTCTTACTGGTTTCGCTCATCGTGATTTACCTCTCGTTATAGACCGGACGTTCGTAAGTGCTAGCTTCTGCGCGATGCGATGGGTTAGGGCCGGGAAACGATTCGGCTCGCAACTGATTCCGTGCCGACGTATCGGGATTGATCAGAACCGCCTTGAGCCACTTCAGGTTCTCGGCGAACTCCGACTTCGTTTCCTGTAAAGCCGCCGATGCGGAAGTGATCGCTTCGGTCGCCGCAAACAACAGCGCGGCAACGATCCCAAACGTGATGCCCGCGACGCACAACAGCGAGGCCCCGACCGACCACTGGGCGTATTCGTGCAGCAGAAAGCTGCCGCCGACCATCGCCGTCGTCAGCGCGGAACCGCCAAGCGTGATACCAGCGGCGGCGGTCACCATCGCTCGTGTCGCTTTCCGCTTCGCCTCTTGGCTGTCGACCGACAGCAGCTGCATCTGAAGTTCGCATAGATCGAGGACATCGCGCGCGACGCGGCCGAATCCCGAGGGGCTATTCATCGTGATCGTCTCTGTATTCGGTTGTGTAAATTGGACGAAGGTAGGCCGCAGCGACGCGACTCGCCGGCTGTCGCCGACCTTCGCTCGGTTAGCGGTTTCCGGATCGTTTCACCAAGCACCCGATGACAACACCCAACACGGTTGCTGTCGCCACGGCTACCATTGGGTAGCGGCCTACCGCGCCGGCAAGGCGTTGGTCGAGCGAGCGTTTGCGGCTGTCGATCAAGCCCTCTTCGGATAGCGATTGATAAGCGATGTCCCACGCTTCGTCTCGCGTCGGAGGTTTTGAGCTGGATTGGAAACGGTTGTTGGCTGGAGCGATCATGGTTTCGTTCTAAAAGGCTTGAGGAGTCGTCGAGTTGTGAGAGCCGAAGCCGCTCGTCCGCGACGTCAGGACTTGGGAAAGCTGCCGCGTCGCCATCGTCATTCCCGATCGCAGGGCGAGCGTGAAAACGGCGCCCATCACGCCACCCAACATGCTTTTCTTGGGAGGCGATGGTGCGGGCTCGTTTACCGCGCTGCGGGTGTGAACTACCGTCTGGCGGCTCGTTTTCGCTGGGACCACGATGTAGCCGACGATGCTCGCCACCGTTAACAGCGGCCACGGATTCTTCCGCATGTGATACCGCCAGTCCAACAGATCGTGAGCCTGAGCGCGGGCCGCGTCGACGTCGTGCGGCAGCGCGGTGCGGATCACCTGCATCTGATGCCGGATTGCCTCGGATTGTTTTCGGGTTGCGAGTGTGTTTGCCACGGGGAAGGTTCCTGTTCCTGAACTGGAGAGTGCGGGCCGCACGGGTGCTGCGGCCTATCGCGCCGCCGGTGCAGCGAGTGTCGCGACGGCGACAGCGGTCAGGCGTGCTGCTGACGACGCGTCGCCGGCGGATGCGGTCTATCGATGCGGGCGGTTGTCGCCCATTAACGGCGACCTTTCATGAAGACGATTGCACCGGCAGCGATCCCCAATCCGAAGGCGATCGCCAGCGATTCGGCGGGCCGTGTTCGGACCGTGTGAGCCAGTCGTTCGCTGTAGTCGCCACTCAGCTCGCTCGCCCGGCGGTAGTTCTCCTTCACGTATTCCCCGGCGTCAGCAGCATATTGGCTGGCGACATCGGCGTACTGTTGCGCTGCTTGCGAGACCTGATCGCCGATGCGACTGCCTTCGCCGACGGCCCGCGACAGGAACTCTTCCACTTCGCGCCGCGACGCTCCGGTCTTCTGCTGTACCACGCCCACCAGCTGTTCGGCCGATCCGCGGGCACGACTCAGATCGTCGTCGGTCAGTTGCCCCCAGTTTTCCTGCAAGCGACCTTTGACCTCGTTCCACTGTCCCTTCAATTCTTCGCGGGTGATCATTTCAGTAACTCCATTAGTTTGATACTTGTTGTTCGGTTCAGCACTTTGCGTGGTGCTCTACACGGGATTGGTAATGCATTTCCCATGCCAACGGTCTGATCCCCGGTAAACGAGTCGGATAGTCGTTGTGATGTGGCCCAAAGTCCGTCACGCTGGCCGACAGTCGATCAACGGTGACGTCTCGGTTACGCCGCAAGCTCGGCTCGCGCGGAGACTTGTCGCGAACCAACAGCTCAAGAACTGTGGCGTATCGATACGGCGAGTTGTCGCCGTGATCCCCGCCGCAATCGGCTGTTGGTAGGTGAGGAGAAGGCTCGTAGCACACGCTCCGGCAACGCAGATATGACGCCGTTACGACAAGCGGTTGGCGCTGGCAAGCCGTCGGGCGGATCGGCGCACGAAAAAAGCCGCGAGCCCGAAGATAGCGGGGCTCGCGGCATGATCTCGACTAAACGTTGCGACATTTCGCAACAGTAGAGTCAGTCGGTTGTGGGGCCGGTATTATTCGTCGCGGTCGCCACGAACATCGACCTTAACTCCATTTCGATTCACGTCGACGTCGACGCGTCCGCTGCCGGTACGATCACGGCGATTGATCTGGTAGCGTTTGTCCAGATCACGCGTGAAGTTCTTGTCGGCGAAGTTAGGCCAGTTTTCTTGGTCGAAGCCTACAGCCCCTTCCATCTGCTGTTGCGTAACGTTCAATACGAAGACCATGTCCCCCTTGTCGCCCGGATCGTCGGGGTTGCGTTTCACCTTGAACGCATCAAACGGGACGGCAAACAACTTGTCGCCCAACCCCAAGAAGCCGCCGTACGTTACCGCCGCATACTTTACTTTGCCGGTGGCAGCATCGAGCACGATATCGTTGATCTCGCCGACGCCTTCACCACGATCGTTCTGGATATCCATCCCGATCAATTGGCTTACGCGAATGTTTGCGCCTTGCAGCTTTTCATCGAACTGGCCAACTCGCTTGCCTTGCGTGCGGTTTTCGTCAGCTGTTGCCGTGAGCATGCCAACGCTCAGCACCATCGCCAACGCTGCTGTCAGACTTGTAAATCGTTTCATCGTTTTCACCTGTTGATTTTGAGTTTGGTTCTGAGAAATGAAGCTCTGTCGCTTCGGTTGTCGTGAATCGCGTCCGACCTGCGATGGCGGGCGGGATCCTTTTTGATTAGTTCAGCAGTTGCAGGAGCCTTCGAATTCGCGGACCTGCTTTTCCGCTTCGTCATTAGCAATCCCGTATCGCTCTTGGACTGTCCCGACCAATTGGTCGCGTCGTCCTTCGATGCGGTCCAGGTCGTCGTCGGTCAAGTCGCCCCACTTCTGTTGCGCCTTGCCTTTGACTTGTTTCCACTTGCCTTGAATTTGATCCCAATTCATCGCAATCTCCATTTTCGTTTGGGGTTCGTTAAACAGTTCCGAACTACCGACACGGTAGGTCGCACTCTGTTTTCGTAAACGTAAAAGCCGTTTGCTTTTCTCGTCTGGCGAAGTTGCGCCGGACGTTGCTGTCGAAGATGCATAGTGCGTGCCAAAAAGATCTGCTGTTTGGAGCCAGCGGTGAGAATCTTCGGCAAGTTGCGGTTTGTCGAGCGTTGCAGTCGAGAAACAGTTGACGATTTGCTTCCGACCCGCAGCGAACGCCTAAAGAGTCGTGACCTTAACGGAAGCATTCGCCGGTGAGGGCTGATCGATTAGCGGTCAGGGCGGCATCGATCGAATCAGACGACGCGTTCGAGTGAGCATTTAGGCGAGCCTGACCTATGCCAGCGCGAATGGCCCGCAGTTTGCATTGTCTTGCCAGTCGAGAAGTTGGCCGCGGCGGTGGACCGCCAGCAATCGCGGGGAACGCCGCGCCGACTCCAACAAATATTTGAGGCCGGCTTCATTGATGAGCCAGCGAACTCTTCTAATCACCAATCCACTGGAGCAACCGATGTCGACGACAACCGAACCCGTCAACGTTAATCCGCAACTGAGTCGAGTCGAAACCGAGGTCCGGCAGACCGAAGAGTTGGTCGACATTCCGATCGGCCTGCCGCGCGACGAGCGCGAGAAGACCGTCTATCAATTGAATCAATTGCTGGCCGACAGCATCATGCTGAAAGACATGTATAAGAAGCATCACTGGCAGGTCGCCGGACCGACGTTCTATCAGATCCATCTGCTTTTGGATCGGCACTACGGCCAACAGGTCGACATCGTAGATACCGTTGCCGAACGCATTCAAGTGCTTGGTGGAGCGGCTCGCGGGATGCCAGCGGATGTCGCGGAGAAGTCGCAGATCACGCATCCACCTCGCGGCCGGGAGGTGTTGACCGATCAACTGACCCGGTTGTTGCAAGCCCATGAAACGATCTGCAACTACTGTCGTTTCATCGCCAAAGCGATCGGAGAACGGGGCGATTTGGGGACTGAAGACATGGTCGTCGGTGATGTGCTGCGAATCAACGAGTTTCAAGCCTGGTTTGTCGCAGAGCACCTAGCACCGGTACCGTTGGAAAACAGCTGAGTCTTCCCGCTCAGTGCGATGAAGGAAAGAATTTTAAACCACTCAGGAGAAATATGATGAGCAGTTCAGCCCACGATTCGACTCACCGATCTACCGTTCCCACGGACAAGAAGAAGCACGACCCGCCGCTCGACAAAAAGGCGCCGGGAGCCGTCTTCCTGCTACCAGCACTCACCTTTATGGTCGTGCTGGTACTGGGAGTCGCAGTGTTTGCACTCTTCCGGGCGTGGTAAACGAAGTAACGATTGATCCCGCGAGCCACGGCGGGTGGAATCGCTGGAGCGGCCGTAGCCGGGCGGCTACATTCCGCCGGGCATACCGGGCGCGATGCCGAACTGTTTCATCATCGGGCCCATTTGTAAAACGACTTGGAAGATGACAGCGTCAAATGCTTGTTGGTCTTGCGCCGCGAGCAAGCCGTCGACAACGGTTTCAATCTGAGCGGCTTGCGCGTTCGCTTGCTCTCCGAAAAACGATTCGAACTGCAGACCGGCCGCTTGCAGATTGTTTGTCCAGTCGTCGGCGATCTTATCGGACACCCAACGCTGTTCGACTTTCGACCAGGTGTTGTTGTAGTCAGCCGCCGGATCTTGGACGGTTCCGTGGGAGTCGTCGGTCTGTTCGATTTGCATCCGTTCGATGTTGGGGGCTTTGGGAGACTTGCCTCGTGTCGCTTCCAACAGCTTCCGCATCGGACCGGCCAACTCGGGCGAAACCTCCGCGATCAGAGCTCCCAACTCGGTCTGGCTGACCTTCTCGTGAGAGAGTTGTCCTTGCTGCATGATCGTCGCCAGTTGGTCGACCAGCGGAGAGACGCCGTCGCGGAGGGAGTCTTTCATTGGCGCTGGAAACGAAGCGAGCATCGAACTGCCCATCAGCAGCGATTGCTTTTCTTGAAGGACTCGAACCACTTTGGTCAGCAGACCGATGCGAGCGTCCCACTGCGATGCGGGGATTTTGCCGGTGAGATCGGTTCGCATCTGATCGATGTCACTTTGGTAACTGGCGGGCAACGCGTCCCAATAAACGCGAAGGTGCCCGCTGGACGATTGATCCAGCAGATGTGCAACCGTCGCTTTCAGATCCATGCCATCGGTCATCGGTTGATACTCAACCACCGCTGGCAGCGTCGACGTCGTTCCGTCGGCATTCGGTTCTGCGGTGGCAGCCATCGCCGCGGCGTCAGCAGCTTGTTGCAGTTCTTCGACACGTTGCATTCGCTTCGCGTCGACCTCCTCGGTCAACTTCTGCAATCGAATCCGACTCTCGGCGTTCATGTTCAACAGCGTGATCGCAGCTCGCCGGCCGTCGGATCGTTCGAAGATCGCCGCCTTGCCCCACATGCCGCGGAACTTCGCTTCGAACTGTTGTCCGTTGAGGGTGGTCCAAGTCTCGGCGTGCGCGGCCGCGCCGCTGGTCAGCAAAAGTGCAATCAACGCACATCGTCGGAAGATCATTGCTTGGTTCTCAAAAATCGAATTTGAAAGGAGTCCGCTAATCGGCGTCTCGGGACAAATTTGCTCTACATCGGACGGAAGCTAATGGAGCGATCGTGCCCGCCAACCGCCGAGTGTCTTGCTCATGGGGATCGAATTCACCGGTATCGAGTCCGGAATGCAGATCGACCTCGCCGTGAGATGACAATTTTACTTAGACTCGCCTCACGAATCAGCCGTCCCGATGGCGATTGGATTCGTATTGTAGGATAATGTTCAGCGATCTGCGTTGTCCACTTTGCTTTCCAGTTGAATTGGCCGCCACGTCACGAAGCTTGGATCGACGGCGATCCAAAGCATCGGGGCACCGATCGAATCCACAGGCACTTGAAGACAGACCGTCGAAAGGGGTTCCGAAGCGTGAACAAGATCGTCGCAACACCGCCAACGCAGGCGGAAATCGAAACTCTTCGCCGTACAACGTACAACGCGACCTTGATTCAACGGATCGATATCCACGAGGATTTGGCGTTGTTTCGGATCAAGCCCGATACGCAAACAGTGCCGTTCCAGCCGGGCCAGTATCTAACCCTTGGATTGGGATACTGGGAGCCACGGGTTCAGCCAACACAAGAGGAACTGCTGGAGCCGAAGAAGTTGCGGAAAGTCGTCAAGCGGGCGTATTCGATCTCCTGCCCGATGTTGGACGGACTGGAGCAGTTGGCACCCTGCAGCGAATTGGACTACTACGAGTTTTATGTCACGCTGGTCCGCCGCGCCGATGCACCGCCAGCTCTCACGCCGCGGCTGTTCCATATGCAGGAAGGGGATCGGATCTTTGCCTCGCCGCGGATCGTCGGGACTTATGTGCTGAGCGGAGTTCAACCGGACGAAGACGTCGTCTTTTTTGCAACCGGGACGGGCGAGGCGCCTCACAACGCGATGAGCGCGGAACTGTTGAGCCGCGGGCATCGGGGGCGGATCGTTTCGGCGACTTGTGTGCGGCTGCGTCGCGATCTCGGCTATCTGGCCGCCCAAATGCGACTGTCGACCAAATACACGAACTACCAATATCTGCATTTCACGACGCGGGAAGCCGAAAACACAAACCCTGGTTTTCCCGGTTTCGTCGGCAAACAGCACCTTCAACAGGTGGTCGAATCGGGGATTTTCGAAGCTGCTGCCGGAATGAAGTTGGATCCCGAACGGACTCACGTCTTCCTGTGCGGCAATCCGGCGATGATCGGCTATCAACCGCCGGGAGCTCCGCCGTTGTCATCCCCTGGAATGCTACAGGTCTTGAAAAAACGCGGCTTCCACGACCATGGCGAGGATGGGCCCGGACAGATTCGATTCGAAAAGTATTGGTAGCAGCGATGGACAGCGAATTAGAGACGTCGACCGACGCGGCGCCGCAGGCGAAACCGCCGCGGTTTCAGATCAGCATTCGAACGATGCTGCTGCTGACGCTGGTCTTCAGCGTGATGTCGGCCGGGTTGTTTCACGCTTCGCGAATTCCGAGCATCAACGCGGAGATCGCGTCGATGTCGCAGCGGGCTGGCAGCGGGCAAGGCTCCGACCGCTTCCTGCAGATCGTCTTCATCATGTTCACCTATTCGATGCCGCTGCTGATGGCGGCTCTGCTGGCAAGCATGTCGACTATTTGGCGGTGGTGGCAGCGAAGTCGCTAGCCTCGCTGCCCCACGATCTGGCCTCCGCTAAGAGGCTTTTTTTGCCTGCGGTTTGCGATTTGCCGCGGGACGTTTTCGTACCCGCGCCGCAGGATCGTCGTCGGTCACTTCGTAAAGCGTTCGCAATCGCTGCAGCTCGTCATGCATCTGGGCCTGCACCTCGGCGTAGTCCGGATTGCCGTAGACGCTTTTCAGTTCGTTAGGATCCTTTTCCAGATCGAACAGTTCCCAGTCGTCGATCGCTTTCCCTTGGTAGGCGTAGAAGTGGATCAGTTTGAATTTGCCGTTGGTCACGCCGTAGTGCCGGGCGACGTTGTGAGCACCGGGGTTTTCGTAATATTGGTAGTAGAACGATTTACGCCAGTCGTCCGGCGTTTCCCCTTGCAACAGCGGCTTCAAGCTGCGGCCTTGCATGTCCGCAGGAATTTCAACGCCCGCCACGTCGAGAAAGGTCTCGGCAAAATCGAGGTTAGAGACGATGTCGTCGTTGGTCGTTCCCGGTTTGACTTTTCCTGGCCAACGGACCAACAGCGGCGTCTTCAGCGACTCCTCGTACATCCAACGCTTGTCGTACCAGCCGTGCTCGCCGAGATACCAACCTTGGTCGGAGGAATAGATCACGATCGTGTTGTCGGCCAATCCGGTTTTGTCCAAATAATCGAGGACCTCGCCGACGCCATCGTCGACACTTTTGACGCATCGCAAATAGTCTTTGACATAACGTTGGTACTTCCAACGAACGAGTTCTTCGGACGTCATCGATTCGCGAGCTTTGCGGAACGCTTCGTTTTTAGGACCGTAAGCCGCATCCCAAACCTTGCGTTGTTCGGCATTCATCGTCCCGTAGCCCGACAGCTTTAGATCGTTGTCGTTTAAGTGTTCTTTGATCGTCATCGTCTGCCGCGATGCCGATGCGGTGCGGCCCGAATAATCGTCCCACATCGTCTCGGGTTCGGGGATCGTGACGTCATCCAACCAGTTGAGATATTTGGGGGCGGGCATCCAATTGCGATGCGGCGCCTTGTGTTGGTACATCAACATGAATGGCTTGTCGGCGTCGCGAGTCTCTTTCAACCATGCGAGCGTCTTGTCGGTGATGATCTCTGTCGTGTATCCGGTATGTCGCCGCGTGACAGGTTGGTTGTCGGGGCCGGCCGTGATCATCGGCGGGTTGTAATAGGGCCCCTGCCCTTTCAGCACGTCGTAATAGTCGAACCCTTGCGGCGTCGATTCGAGATGCCACTTGCCGACGATCGCCGTTTGGTAGCCAGCTTTCCGCAACATCTTGGGAAACGTCGGTTGATCGCCGTTGAAGGCGAACCCGTTTTGCAGGAACCCGTTGATGTGACTGTATTTGCCCGTTTGAATCACCGCCCGACTGGGACCGCAGATCGAATTGGTCACATAGCAGCGGTCGAACCGCATCCCTTCGTTTGCAATCCGGTCGAGGTGCGGCGTCGTGATCCGCGTCGGATCGTAAGCGCTTAACGCTTGTTCGCAGTGATCGTCGGTGAAGATGAACAGGATGTTCGGACGTTCGGCTGCGGTCAAACCCGCGGTCATGCAAAGGGTCGCCAGTAGCAAGTGGAATCGTCTCATGAGAGCTCCTGTGGTGATGGAAGTACGGAAGTCATATCGCTGGCATTATGGTCTGCAAGCCGCGTCAGTGGCGAACCTTTAATAGGATTGGCCACGTCGTCGGATTGCCTTTGACGATCGCCCGCAGGTGAAACAAGCGTTCGGTTTCGGGGACCCACGGGGCTGCGGTGATGAAAAATTCGCGTTCGGTTTGCCCCGCCGGGATCATCAGCCCGTTGAGCCCAATGTTGTCGACGTAGACGCCGTGAGGCAAGTTGCGGCCCGAGTCGGCTTTGCCAAAGTCGATTCGGCCGGTGAAGTCGCCGCGTTGGGCCAGCAGCCGCGCGGTGATCGTCTCTCCCGGATGAATCACCAATTCGAACGGATGATAGGGATCGCGGCGGACCACCGCGGGGGCGTTATCGTTAGACGTGTCGGATTCGTTCTGGCTGTCGGAGGCCGCGGCGTCCCAAGTGATCGGCGCGTTCAAGTCGACTGGCATCAAGTGAACCATCAGCGAATCGTCGGCGACGATCTCCAGTTTTCCCAGCTCGCCGATCGGCGTTCGGACCTCGTCGTCACCGATCATCGCCGACGCGAACAATGTCACCGGTTCAGCATCAGCCGGCGGAGTGGTCGCCGTTGGCAACGCGGTGATCGTACCGATGGCTTCGATCTGTCCGGCTTGAATCGACAGCGGCATCGAGGCGACAAAACCGGCGGGAAGGTTTTCGATCCCGATTTGGATCGGCCCGTCAAAGCCGTCGTGGCGCACCGCGCGGACGACAAACTCGCCACCGGCACCGGGACGAATCTTCAGATCCTTGGAGACTATCGAAACGTCAAACCTCGGATTGGGCCTTCGCACCGTCAGGTCGTAACGGTAATCGTCGCCGCCAAAACGCCGCGCATCGCGGACGCGGATCAGATATTCGCCATCGGATGGCGCTGTAAAGGTGAGCCGCGAATCGCTGCCGGCCCGTCGTTGGGGATCGTCGTCGTTTTCGTAGAACACGGTAAACACGGGCAGCCCATTGGGCAGCGGTTCAGCCGACGGAGGCAGCGGCCGAACGATGTAAGCAGGTTCGCCCAGGGCATGTGATGTTGCGGTGGTTCCAAAATACGTGGTGCGGTTTCCTAAGCCAGGATAGACTTCGAAGCCGGAATCGGGGCCACGCGGATAGAGCCACAGTCGGACGACCTCGCCGCTGCTGTAGAGATATTCGTTCAGCTCCATCTCCTGCCAGTTGTGCAGGCGAAAGTCGCCGGTCTGCGTGCTGTTTTTGCCGCGGAAGGTAAAGTAGCTGTCGCGGACGGCTTGCAATTGCACGCGCCGGATCGCTTCCCCTTTTGCATCGAGGACTTCGATAAACGAATCCAACGGCGACTTCTGTTCCGCCGCGGCGATTTCGATCTGCAGCACGTCGCCCGCCGCCGCATGGACCTTAAAAAAGTCCGATTCGCCGTAGCCGTCGGCCGCCAAACGGATCACTCCGGAAGTCTTCGAGGGCCAGCCGATCGATTGTGCTTGCTTGGGCGAGTCGTTGGGTTCGGTCTCGCTTAGCGGTTCCGGTTCGGCTTCGGAGCCTGGCTTCGGCGCTTCGGCGGGGGCCGCCGGCTCGGTGTCATCTGTTTTGTCTTCGGGTTCGCTCGCCGGAAGCGGGAAGCGGTGCAGCCGGCCATCGGCGGTTGATGCCAGCAGGGTCTTACCGTCGTCGATAAACTGCAGTCCGGTCGCAGGCGTCGGCAGCGCCGGAAACTGGTGCGACAGCCGACACTCGTCGCGCTCCCAAACTTTGATCGAACCATCTTCGGCTGCGGTGCACAGCAGATCGCCAGCCGGATTGATCGCCAACGCGACGATCGGACGCTCGTGAGCAAACCGTGCGATCGCCAACGGGCTGACCTTGGCTTCGCTGTGACTGGCGAGATTCCAGACTCGGATTCGATTGTCCGCACCGGCGCCGATCACCTGCTTGCCATCAGGGGAAAAGCGGACGCAATATTGTTCGGCTAACGGTTGCCCCAGCGTGTCGAGCCGCTTGCCCGACGCGACGTTCCATAATTTGATCGTCTCGTCGCCGCTGGCGGTCGCCAACACCTGACCCGTGGGATCGAAGCGAACCGCGTAGATTGGGCCGTTGTGTCCATCGAGCGTCTTCGTCGGTTTGTCGCTATCGCGGTTCCAGATCCGAACGATTCGATCGTATCCGCCCGCCGCAATCGTTTGATTGTCGCGGGTGATGTCGACGGCATAGATCGTGTCGCTGGGCGTTTCCCAACGGTTGACGAACTTCGCTTGCTGCAGATCCCACAAACCAACCTGCCCCGCCACGCCGGTGATCCCGCTGGCGACAAGTAGGTACTTTTCATCGTGCGAAAATCGGACCGCATTGACTTTACCAGGCAACCCTTCGATCTGAGCGATCAATTGTTCGGAGCCCGCATCGACGATATCGACGCGGCCGAACTTAGCCAATGCCAACTGGTTTTTACCCGCTGCGAAATCGATCGCATCGATCCGCTGCTCGCTTCCCGGAACAGGATCGACTTTGGGGAACATCGGCGCCATCGGCTCAGCCGTTGTAGGTTCGGCTCCCGGCGGCTTCGCTCCCTCGGCCAGCCACAGTTCGATGATTTCCAGATCTGCTTCGGACGGTTGTGGTTGGTCGGCTGGCGGCATCCGCGGTTCGGTTGTCCCACGCATCAGCGCCAACAACTGGCTCGCCGCTGGATCCCCGGGAACGATAAAGGGAGCGTCGCCGACGACTGCGGGAAAGTTATCCCAAACGTCCAACTGGACCTCGCCCGCTGCATCGCTTTCGTTGTGGCATGCGACGCAGTAGCTTTCGAGGATCGGGACGACTTCGCTGCGGAAATCGATAGCTTCGTCGGCGATCGCCGCGACAGATGTCAGAAGCCAGCAGGACATAACAATCGAAACAGCCGGTCTCATCTTGTGAGAACTCCTTCACGGGGACGCGGTATAGGCGGGGAGAGGTCGATGGCCGAATTGGCCGAGGGAATCATCGGGGCGGGGTGGGATCCGACGCGTCGCCGCAGCAACGCGTCGGCAGATCAAAGTTCAGGCGTTAGGGGAGCAGTCCCAAAGAAACCATCCAGTCCTGGCATCGCTGCGGCCACTGGGCGACGGGGTTTTTCGAGGGACGCATTCCGTATCCGTGGCCACCCTTGTGATAAACGTGCAATTCGCAAGGGACGTTGTTCTGCTTCATCAGGATCAACAGCAGCGCCGCACCGATCGCTCGGTCGGCATCGTCGTAGCTGATCGCGACGAAAGTGGGAGGTGTTTCGGAATCGACAGTGACCTGCGGATCGAGTTGAGTTTTGTTTTTCGTGTCGACCAGATAGGCGGGATAGATTGGGATCAGAAAGTCGGGGCGGCAGCTCAATTTGTCCGCTTCATCGATCGGCTCGTAAGTTGTGTCGCGGAAGTGGGTTCCCGCCATGACAGCCAAATGGCCGCCTGCGGAGAAGCCGAGCATGCCGATGCGGTCGGGGTTGATCTTCCAGTCCTTTGCCTTGGATCGGACCAGGCGGACGGCCCGTTGAGCGTCTTTCAGCGGGATCGCATGTGGCGCGTCGGGATTGCGTCGCGGCACGCGGTACTTCAACAGGACCGCCGAAACACCGATCGAATTGAGCCACTCGCAGATCTCCGTCCCCTCGTGGTTGTAGGCCAAGATGTTGTATCCGCCTCCGGGACAGACGATCACTGTGGTGCCAGTCGATGCCGGTTCGGGGGCGGGATAGAAGGTCAGGATCGGTGTCGCGATATCGGTCAAGCGAATGATCGGATTCGGTTCTTCCTGAGGCCGGGTGGGCAATTGCCGTTCGGGCCCGACGGAGCTGGTTTCGCCCGGGGCTTCTTGAGGCCACAGTCGCACCGTCTCAAGCTCCGCTGCGGTTCCCGAACCAATGTTGCAAATCACGAATACACACCCGACAAGCGAGGCCAACAACTTCATTACGATAAACTCCAGGTGACGATAGCGAACCAGTTTGAGGTTTCTGACTATCGTAACCGATCGGGCGTTGATCGTGGCAACGAATTTCAGCTCGCCGCGCTGCGAATCGTGGATTGAACCGCCCCGCAGCAACTGAAGCTGCCGCCGACGTTTCGTTTAACCGCGTGCCCAGCGGGCCGCGCTTTCGAGGTCGGCTAAAGCCTTTACTCCAACGCGCGGGGCGTTGCCGCCGCGGTTAAACGATTGCGGCGGTGGACGCTTCGTTTAACCGCGTGCCCAGCGGGCCGCGCTTCTCGCGAGGTCGGCTAAAGCCTTTACTCCAACGCGCGGCGGTTGAACGAGTTTGCGCAGTGCGGGAGTGGGCGGATCGGCAGCGCTCCGGTGTCCGCGATGCCGCCAATCATATTCGGCAGAACAACCGCAACCGCTAAGACTGTTGCAAACCTTCAGTTTGCGGAGGTTGTCTCGGCGTGAAAGGACAAGATTCGGCGAACATTCAATATTCGTAACCAACAATTCATTCAGGCAACGATAAATCATGTCTCTCCGTTTAGTTTGACATTCATGAGCACGGCAACTCTTCCTCCTCAGCGACCGACCGAATCGGCAGCGCCTCGTCCCGACAGTGGACAGCGTCCGGCAGGTCCTCCCAACGCGAACGGTCAAACCCGTTCGCCGCGGATCATGATCGTCGATGATGTGGAGGTCAACATCCTCACGGTCCAAGGCTATCTAAAGAAGGTTGGTTACCGCGATTTTGTCACGACCAGCAATCCGCACGACGCGTTGAAGCTGATCCACGATGCAAATCCCGATGTGCTGCTGTTGGATATCCAAATGCCCGAGATCAGCGGCTTGGATATTCTTCGCGTGATGGGGGCCGATCCGGTCCTGCAGCATCTTCCGGTCCTCGTCCTAACCGCCGACCAAGACCCTGTCACCAAACAACGAGCACTCGATCTCGGCGCAAACGATTTCTTGCAAAAGCCGATCGATCCGCACGACCTCGTGCCACGCGTTCGCAACGCGCTGGTCCTTAAAGCTCACCACGATCAACTGTCGCGTCAGGCGACTTGGCTGGAACAACAGGTCAAGGCGCGAACCGCGGCGCTGTTGGCATCGCAACAACAATTGATCCTCAGTCTGGCTCGCGCGGCGGAGCATCGCGACAACGACACGGCGAACCATGTGATTCGCGTGGGTCGTTACGCTGGCGTGATCGCGCGAAAGCTGGGCTATCTAAGCAAGCGGATTCCGATGCTGGAACTTGCGGCTCAGCTGCACGATGTTGGCAAGATCGGTATCCCCGACGCGATCCTCTTAAAACCGGGAGCGCTGGAGCCGGACGAATACGAACTGATGAAAAATCACTGCTCGTTTGGCCGCAAGATTATCGCGCCGATCTCGGGCAAGGATCTGGAAGTGCTGAGAACGCACGCCACGCTCGGCAACCAAATCCTCAAAGATCCCTGTTCGCCACTGCTGAAACTGGCCGCCAAGATCGCTCAATGTCATCACGAGCGTTGGGACGGCAAAGGATATCCGTTGGGACTGGCGGGCAACGATATTCCGATCGAAGCCCGAATCGTTTCGATCGCCGATGTCTACGATGCGCTCTCGAGCAAACGGCCCTACAAAGAACCGTTTCCTCGACAGAAGTGCTTCGACATCATTCGCGAAGGCCGCGGTACGCAGTTCGACCCGCAGTTGGTCGATGCGTTTTTCAGCTGCTCCGAAGAGATCATTCAGATCCAGCTGGAACTGATGGACGACTGATCGCCACTTCGATCGCTTCAGAGTCATTTCGCAGGTCGATTATCAGCTGCCGGGAACCCACAGCTTGCTCCCTTCGCCGGGAGTTTGCGGAGGCGTCGGGCTATCGGGAGTCCACAGACCTCCGCCGCCGCCCGCTGGTGGCGCTGGCGGTTCGCTGCCGACGCCCATCGGGGCTCCTCCTTGAGGCGGACCCTGTCGCGGCGATCCATCGGGATTGATCAGGCCCAGTTCGACCAACATCTGTTGCAATTGCCCCATCACGGCAGCATCGTTGCTGAAGTCGGCGATGATCTCTTGCACGACCGATTGGAAGCCTTCGCTGTCTCCCGATTGGACGCGGCGAACGCATTCGTTTAACAGCATCGGTGCGTGAGAGACGCCGTTCGCCTTGGCCCACGTTTTCGCTTCGGCCAACAACTCCATCGCCTTCTCTTCGTCGCTGGTCACGTCGATCAACGAGATGTAAGCGTGAGGTTTGATGCGGACTTCGTCTTCGCCCAAATCGATCGACAGCAATCGCTGTGCGGTAGCGCGTTGGACAGGAGTGCAGCGGAAGTTGCGGGCACGATCCAACAGGATGTAGAGTTGTTGGTGCGTCGCCGATTCGACGTTCACGCGGTACAACGCGTCGACTGGCAGCGAATAGACTTGTTCGTCGTCGCTGATGTCGATCGGCTTCAGTGCGTCGACCTTCAGTGCGGTCCGCAATTGGTCGAGAACGGCGGGATCGTCGTACATCACGTCGTACGATTCGATCACGCGAACCAATGCGGTGCGTTGCAAGCTGAACGCTTCGTCTTCGAGCGTTTCGCCCGGCGTCTTTCCGTCGAACAGCGGCAGTGGCGTAGCCAAAACGCGGTTGACAAATTCACGGTTAGTGACGGCAGCTTGCAGCTTGCGAGCTTCGGCTTGCGTTCCCGCGACACGCATGATCGGCATGTTCACGCTCGCGGCGCTCATCAACGGAATCGTGTCTTCGTTGACTTTCGGTTCGCCCGAGACAGCGCTGAAGGCGGTGAAGAACTTCATCGCTTCGTCCAGCTCGCTGCTGCAAACGCTCAACAGTTCCAACCGTGCGGGGCGATCGGTTTGTTTGCCGAACAGCAACGCGTTGGTCAAGACCAAGGGGGCGACATCGGCAGCGGGCAGTTTGTCGGTTTCGGTCAGTTCGCGATCCAACAGCTGGAAGCCCGAACGCGGTGGGACTTCGTTTTCGTCGGTGTTGCCCGCCATGCGAATCACATCGGGGGGCAGTTGCACGACGCGGCTGCTGGCGATCAGCTCCTGTTCCAGCATCGCGAGGTCTTCGATTTCCCAGGTGTAATTCGAGCAGGGAGTGCAGATTTCGGGTTGGTCGGGAGCCAACAGCACCGAAAGTGCCAGGTCGCGAGCGCGGCGGTCGGCGTCGATCGTGTCGACCTCGCTCAACTTCTTCAAGATCTGCGATTGACGCTTGGCATCGCCACGCCAAATCGCACAGACCAACAGGCCGCGCAAGACGGCTTCTTCTTGCGGATTGCTGCGGGCTAACGATTCGAATTTTGATTCGGCCAGCAGAATCTGGTTTGCTCGCAACAGCACCGAAGCTTCGTCGTAGCGTTCGCGAACCGCTGGCGTCTTCGGTTTGACGTCCAGGGTAGGAACATCTTTCAACATGTTGCTGATTTCGCGCGAACGATTGACCTGCTCGACAGCCATCGATGCCAGGCGTTCGTTTTCGTAGCCTTGAGCGGTCAGCGCCAGGCCGGCGAAGCAGCGCGAAGACAACAGGTTGCCAGCTTGTGCAAACGACAGCGACAACACCGAAGCGACATCGAGGACAAAGGTGTCGACGCCGTGGGAGGATTCGGCCAATGCTTGTAGCAACGATTCAGCTGCCGATTGGGTTTCGCCACACACGCCCCGGTAAGCGGCTTGTTGTGTCAGGGCCAGCGGATTGCTTGGCTGCAAGCGAATGAAACGCTCTGCATTTTCCGCCAACGCTTGGTCCTCCTTGAGTTCCAACAGCAGACGACCGCGGATCGCCAAACACCAAGCCGCATCGGGATGTTCTTCGAGTACTTGGTTCAGACGATCGAGGGCGGCGACCATCTGGCCTCCGCTCATCATCTTCAGTACACGTTCCATCTCGTGGATCGAGTCTTTGCATTTGCAAAACTTAATCTTCTTGCCACTGCCACATGGGCAAACGCTGTATTGGTCGACAGACATGGGCGTGGAAGCCTCCGGTGCTGATTGATTGGGCTTGGCCTTCAGCCAAAGCGATCGGTTGGACCAGGCTCGAGCCTGGCGAATTGAATTATCGATTGAACTTGGCCTCGGCGGTACCCTAACGGTACGCGAGCAACCAATTCTGTGGGCGTTATGTTATCAAAGTTCGCAGTGCCTGACGACGGGACGCCGCCGCGGCGCCCCCTGTTTCCCGTTTTCATTTTGGTGCTGCGATTGGCTGTGTGGGAACGCTATCGATCGACTAACGATACACGCCCCAAGCGCGAATCGAACGTCCCCGCTGCGACGCTGCGAATTTCTTTTCCGTTGAGTTACGCTACTGGAAGCCGCGGCGAATCGGATCGGATATAACTTTTTGCGTTGTCGCTTTGCCGCCTCTCGTTTTTTAGGGAAATCCCGTCGTGTCCAAACTGCTGTATATCGAATCGTCGCCGCGGAAATCGCGTTCCAAATCGATCAAGGTCGCCAAAGCGTTTGTCGACCAGTACCAAGCGTCGCATCCCGAGGACGAGGTGGTGACGATCGATCTTTGGCAAAAGACGCTTCCCGAATTTGATGGGTACACGATCGATGCGAGGTACCAGGTGATGAATGGTCCCGCGCACGACGCCGACCAAGCCGCGGCGTGGAAGAGCGTCGTCGATGTGATCGAGGAATTTAAGTCGGCCGATAAGTATCTGTTCAGTCTGCCTATGTGGAATTTTGGGATCCCTTACAAGCTGAAGCATTACATCGACGTGATCGCTCAACCGGGCCAGACGTTCAGCTTTTCTCCCGACACCGGCTACAGCGGCTTGGTCACCGGTAAACCGGTCACCGTCGTCTACGCCCGCGGCGGTGCTTACGGCAGTGATCAGGCCAAAGGGATGGATTTTCAAACCTCGTACATGCAGATGCTGCTCGGCTTCATCGGTTTCACCGAGATCCAATCGGTGGTGGTCGAGCCGACGATGGCTGCTGCGGACGACCTCGTCAAAATCGAAGCCGCAGCGGTCGAGAAAGCTCAGCAATTGGCAACGACCTTCTAAGCTCAGAACCGTTTCCTTTCGTGAGCTCCAAGGAGTTACCCATTTCGAGTCCAATCCGTCAAACGCCGTTCGATTGGCAGGCGGCCGCGAACCTTTCGGTCGGCGCGGCGGTTGGGCTCGCCTGTACCCTCGAGGCGACAGCTGTCAAAGCTGGCAACGTCTTTCCGGGGCAGGAGTTTCACGATCTGGGCGTCGCCGATTTTTTAGCTGCTGCGGCTGTCTGCAGTTGTGTAATGGATCGCGCCGACGATTTCAGCACCGGCCAGTTGGCGTTGGAATCGGTTCAGCGGAGCCGCGCTGCGACGCGTTCCAACGCCAATCTTGGGATCGTCTTGCTGCTAGCGCCGTTGGCCAAAGCGGCCGCTGCCGGCGGGCGACATTGCGACATCGCCGCATTGCGTCAGCAATTGACGCTGCTGTTGAACAATTTGACGCCCGACGACGGGCGACTTGTTTTTCAAGCGATCCGCGAGGCAGCGGCGGGAGGACTGGGGGACGCCGAATCACATGATGTCAACGCGCCACAGGCCGATGTCGATCTGTTGGAAGCGATGCGGATGGGACGCGACCGCGACAAGATCGCCGAACAATACAGCACCGGTTTCGCATTTGTCTTCGAAACCGTGGCCCCTTGTCTGCAGCGAGCGATCGTCGACGAAGGGGATCTTTTGCGAGGCATCTCGCGGGCGCAGGTCGCTCTGCTGGCGGATCACATCGATACGCTGATCCAGCGGAAGTGTGGCGCCGCGATCGCGGAAGAGGCAAAGCAGCGAGCCCGCATTGTGTATGACGCTGGCGCTTTTGATGTCCGTTCGCCTGAATGGGGCTCGCTCAACGATTGGCTGTGCGGCGACGGAAACCGCCGCAATCCAGGAACCACCGCCGACCTGATCGCGGCGGGGTTGTTTGTCCTGATTCGCAGCGGCTTTTGACAAGCCTAGTGGCTTGTCAACCTTTGATTTCAGGCCTGATGGTAGTGGACGAGGTTACGAGCTGTTGATTACCCACAAGTCGCCGCAAAAACAGCTCGTTTTGGCACGGTATTTGCGCTTGTAGTATTTCATTTTGCACAATGAAATCTTAAGGTGAAAGCATGCAACCGACCAGTATCGCATACGAATTTCAAGATATTCAACTTGGAGACAAACGTCTCAACGATCGAGCCGAAGCGTTGCTCGCCTCGCTGGCGGCCAACCCTTCGGCCAGTATCAACGAAGCTTGCAGTGGCTGGGACGAAACCAAAGCCGCCTACCGTCTATTCGATAACCCCAACGTCGATCCAGAAGCCATTCTCGGGGCTCACGCTGAAAAGACACTCCAACGAATCAAAGCCCAAGACACCGTTTGCATCGCACAAGATACCACCGAACTGGACTACACCGCGCATCCGCCCGAAGGCGTCCGCAATCTCGATCGCTTAGGCCGCCGTGGACTTTACGATCATTCCCACATCGCCTTCACGCCGGAGAAACTTTGTCTCGGGGTGGTCGGTGTTAAGTTCTACGATCGCGACAAAGAAGCGCTCGGCACCAGCAAGAAGCGAGAAGGCCAACCCCTACACACCGGCGAAGGGCAACGATGGCTCGATGGTTATCGCAAGGCCTGCGAGATCGCCGGAAAATGTCCTGAAACTCAGATCGTTTCGCTGGCCGATCGCGAAGGAGACATCTACGACATTTTCGTCGAAGCCGATCAGCATGAAACACCGGCTCAGTTCGTCATTCGCTCGCAGCGAAAACGCTCGTTGCCGGAGAAAGACCCCGATGGCGGGCCTGCGGCTTATAAGAAAATGCGTGCCGAAATCGCATCCGCCCAGCCGGTCGCTTACCGCGAAGTCCAGCTTCCCCAAACGCCCAAGCGAACCAAAGGATCAGGAAACAAACAACACCCCGGCCGTGAAGCACGCACTGCGAAGTTAGAAATTCGAGCGAAGCGGATGACTCTTCGTGCGCCACACAACAAGCAGTCTTCGATGCCGCCGGTCGAGATCAGTGTCGTTTGGGTGCGCGAGATCGATGGCCCAGGCGACGGAACCGAAGTCGACTGGCTGTTACTGAGTTCTCTGCCGGTCGACACGATTGCCCAGACGCTGCGGATTGTGGATTTGTATGTGGCTCGTTGGCCAATCGAAGTATTCTTTCGAGTTTTCAAAACTGGCTGCCGGGTCGAAGAGATTCAACTCGAAGCGAGAGACCGACTGATCCGCGCGTTGATGTTTTACAAAGTGATCGCATGGCGGATCATGTTTGTGACCTTCTTAGGCCGCGAGTGTCCAGAGCTTCCCTGTGATGTCGTCTTCAGCGAAGCGGAATGGAAGTCGGTCTGGAAAGTGGTGGAAAAGACGGCTCCCCCAAAGCAAGCTCCTGAGCTGTCACAATTCATCCCGGTCCTTGCGACCCTTGGCGGCTACAATCACCGCCAAGGCGACGGTCCGCCGGGAGCCGAAGTAATCTGGCGAGGCACGCGGCGAATGCTCGACTTCGCCCTCTGCTGGCAAGCCTTCGGACCAGACCAATGACTTGTGGGTAATCGACAGGAGGTTACGAGTCCCTTCGCGCCCGAGATTATGGGGACTCGTGACCTCGTCCACTACGCTTAATCTTTTGTGCTGACGCTGCACCAGCGCGCTGGCGTTTAAGCCTTGCGGGATTGCAGATCTTTGATCGCCTGTTCGACAGCCGTCCGCTGCTGCTTCAGTTCGCCAAGGCTTTGGCGTTCCTTCTGGACCACCTCCGCCGGAGCGCGATCGACGAAGCTCTCGTTGGCCAGCTTGTTCTGCTTGCCCGAGATCTGTTTGATCAGATTCTCCAACAGCTTGCCGTTGCGTTCGAGTTCGGCATCGACGTCGATGAACTTTTCCAAGTCGACGAAGACGTCGATATCGATCTGCGGCAAAGCGACGTGTGCCGAGGTCTGCGGCGCCGTTACGTCGGGACCAAACGCTGTCGCGTCGGCGTGCGCAAGGGCAGTGAAATACGTTGTCATCGGTTGCAACAATTCAGCCGTCGATGGCGTGCAACGGATTGCAAACGGAACGGTGTCACGCGTGATTCCCTGCCGGCTGCGGATCTCGCGGATCGCTCCCAAGGCCGCTTGGAACGTGGCAAATCGCTCTTCGATCACGGTGTCGATCTGCGATTCATCGGCGACGGGCCACTCGGCTTGCATCAACCACTTCGCCGCCGGTTGCGGATCGGCGAGGCCACGCGTTGGGGCGATCTGCCCCAAGTGTTGCCAGATCGATTCGGTGACAAACGGCATGATCGGATGCAGCAGTCGCAGCAACGTGTCCAACGTGTGAGCAAGGACTTGTTTGGTCGGTCCCGCTTGCGCCGGATCGTTCAACCGCGGCTTGGCCATCTCGACGTAGAAGCTGCAGAACTCGTCCCATGCGAAGTCATACAAGGCTCGTGCCGCATCGGCGTAGCGGTAGTGTTCGAGCGCTTCGGTGACTTGGGCGGTGACGGTCGCCAGACGACTGAGAATCCAACGGTCCTCGGTCTCCAGCGTTTGCACATCCAGCGGAGTCGTCGGGGTATCTTCCAGGTTCAGCATCGCAAACCGAGCTGCATTCCACAGCTTGTTTGTGAAGTTCCGCGCCTGTTCGAACCGCTCGCTGACGACAGCCGCCTTGGGCAGGGCGATGTCCGCTTCGGCTTCGGCCCACTGCGTCGAGAACTCCTTTTTGCAATGCTTGCAAGCGATCCGCGGCAGCTGGCGATTCTTCTTCGTCTGGTCGTTCAGCTTCTCGCAGTGCGGGCACTCGAACTGCACCGGCATCCGAACGTCTTGCGTTTCGGCGGCGATCCAGGCGAGGCCAAAGCGGAGCGAATCGGGGCCGAACTTGTCGATCACGTCGTTGGGGTCGACGCCGTTCCCCTTCGACTTCGACATCGTTTCGCCGTTGCCATCCATGATTTTTGGATGGATGAAAACTTCGCGGAACGGAATTTCGCCGATGTTGTTGAGTCCCATCAGCACCATTCGGGCAACCCACAGCGTGATGATGTCGCGACTGGTGATCAGCGTGCTGGTCGGATAGAAGTACTTCAGCTCATCGGTTTGTTCGGGCCAGCCGAGGGTCGAATGCGGCCACAGGGCACTGCTGAACCACGTATCCAAAACGTCGGGATCTTGAACCAGTCCCAGCGATTCGACCTGTTGTTCGATCTCAGCGTCTTCGGCTTCGATGCAGACGTGGACCGAGTGATCTTCGGCGGTTTGGTGGACCAACTTGCCATCGCTGGCGGCGGCGATCGAGGCAAGTTTTTCGGAGATCGCAGCGGCTTCATCCGCCGATCCGCAGGCCAGCGACCAGATCGGAATTCGATGTCCCCACCAAAGTTGTCGGCTGACGGGCCAGTCGCGTTTTTCGCCCAACCAGTCGAGATAACCCTTGCGATAGCGAGGCGGGAAGATTTGCACGCGCTCGTCGGAGACGGCGTCCATCGCCGATTGAGCCAGCGTGTCCATCTTCACGAACCATTGGTCGGCCAGATAGGGTTCGATCGCTGTCTTGCTGCGATCGCTCAACCCCAGTTCGATCTCGCGGTCCTCGATCTTGACCATCAGCCCCGCCTCTTCCAAATCGGCGACGATTTTGTTGCGGGCTTGTTTGATCGTGAGTCCTTCGTAGGGACCCGCTTCGGCATTCATCGTGCCGTCGGAATTCAAGATGTTGATCATCGGCAGATCCTGCCGCTGTCCAACTTCGTAATCGTTCGGGTCGTGGGCGGGAGTGATCTTTACGCAACCGCTGCCCAGTTCCGGCTTGGCCCATTGGTCGGCGACCAGCGGGATCTCGCGGCCCAACAGCGGCAAACGCAGCTTGCGTCCGGCGGCCGCCATGTCGCGCAGTTGGATCAACAGTGGCAGATGAGTTTTCCGGCGCTCAGCCAACGCTTTGATCTGCGCTTCGACGTCGGGGCGTTCCTTGTCGCTCGCCGCCGCCAGCTTCTCCTGCAGTTCGGCTTCGATCTTATCCAGTTGGTGCGCTGGATCGGGATGGACCGCGACGGCGGTGTCGCCCAACATCGTCTCGGGACGCGTGGTGGCGATCGTTACGCTAGTCGGTTCGCCCGGCTGCGGATCGATCACCGGGTATTGGTAGTGCCAGAAATGTCCCTGCTTGGTTTCGTGAAAGACCTCGTCGTCGCTGACGGCTGTCTGCAGGAAGGTGTCCCAGTTGACTAGCTTTTTGCCGCGGTAGATCAACTGTTTGCCAAACAGGTCAAAAAACGTGGCTCGGACAGCCGCGGCGCAAGTATCGTCCAGCGTGAAGCGAGTCCGCCGCCAGTCGCAACTACAGCCCATGCGTTTCAGTTGTCCCAGGATCCGCGTCTCGTATTGGTCCTTCCACTTCCAGATCCGCGCGACAAGTTCCTCCCGCCCCAGATCGTGGCGGGTCTTGTTCTCCAGCTCCTTCAGGCGACGTTCGACGACCGCTTGCGTGGCGATCCCGGCGTGGTCGGTCCCCGGCATCCAGAGCGCCGCATAGCCTTGCATCCGCCGCATCCGAACCAGCACGTCTTGCAACGTGTTGTTCAGACCGTGCCCCAAGTGCAACGCACCGGTCACGTTTGGCGGCGGAATCACGATCGCAAACGGTTTCTTGTTTGGATCGGGATCGGCGTCGAAGCAACCGGCTTGTTGCCACGCGTCGTAAATCGGCTGACAAGCTTCGGTGTGGTCAAAACGGTTTGGCAGCTCGTGCGTCATTTGTCTGGAGTGGGATAGAGTGACGTGGGGAAAAATACGAATGATCAAACGATCGGAAGCAATCTTGGGCGTCCGTTGCAGCTATTTGGCTGCGTTGTCTGCCAAGTGCAGTTTGTATTCGACGGCATCGACAAGAGCATACCAGCTGGCTTCGATCAGGTTCTCGCTGACGCCGATTGTGCCCCAACGGTTCTTGCCGTCGGTGCTTTCGATATTCACGCGGATGTGGGCGGCGGTTCCTTCGTCGCAGTTGACGACGCGAACTTTGTAGTCGACCAGATGCATTTCATCGAGCATCGGGTAATCGACCTGCAACGCTTTCCGCAGTGCGGTGTCCATCGCATTGATCGGACCCTGCCCTTCGGCAGCTTCGAAGCGAACGTCGTCGCCGACCGACAGCTTGATGATCGCTTCGGCAAACGCGACGTGCGAAGTCGCGTCGCGGTCGCCGGCGACACAGCGGTATTTAATCGGTTGGAAGTGGGGGCGGTATTGGTCGGCGCACCGTTTGACCAGCAGATCAAACGATCCGTCGGCGGTCTCGAATTGATAACCAAGGTTCTCCAAGCGGACAACTTCCGCCAGGATCTTGTCCATCAGTTCGCGATCGGCATCGATGTTGTGCTTGCTCGTCAACGCCGCGATGTTGCTGCGTCCGCTCAGCTCGCTGACCAAGATCCGTCGCTCGTTTCCAACCGATTCGGGATCGATGTGTTCGTAGGTGCTAGTCGCTTTGGCGATCGCGTGGACGTGCATCCCGCCTTTGTGAGCAAACGCGCTCTGGCCAACAAACGGTTGGTTGTTCCGCAGCTGCATGTTAGCGGTTTCGTAGACGAACCGGCTCAGTTCGGTCAGGTGCTGCATCTGGTCGCCACCCAAAACCTCGAAGCCTCGCTTGATTTGCAAGTTGGCCATCACGGAGATCAGGTCGGCGTTGCCGCAGCGTTCGCCGATCCCGTTGATCGTTCCCTGCACTTGATTCGCACCGGCGTCGACGGCGACCAAGGTGTTGGCGACGGCGAGATCGCAATCGTTGTGGCAGTGGATGCCGATTTGAACATCGTATTGCTTGACTGCATCGATCGCGGCGGTAACGATTTCGCGGATCTCTTCGGGCATTGTACCGCCGTTGGTATCGCACAACACGATCCACCCGGCTCCGGCTGACGCAGCGGCTTGGATCGTCTTGGCAGCATACGCCGGATTGGACTTCCAACCGTCAAAGAAATGCTCTGCATCGTAGATCACGTCGCCACACTTCTTCAAAAACGCGGCGCTGTCACCGATCATCTCGAGGTTTTCTTCCAGCGAGACGTTCAGAACCTTCGTCGCGTGGAAGTCGGATGTCTTGCCGACAAAGGTGCAGACTGGCGTTTCCGCTTTTGCCAGCGCGATCATGCCGGGATCGTCGGCTGCCTTGAGGCTGCGGCGACGGGTCATGCCAAACGCGCAGACCTTCGACGCGCCAAGGTTAAGCTTGCGAACCTGCTCGAAAAACGCCACATCCTTTTCGTTCGACAGCGGGTAGCCACCTTCGATGAACTCCACGCCCAATTCCGCCAATCGTTGGGCAATCAGCAGTTTGTCCTGTAACGAGAGGCTAACGCCTTCGCCCTGCGTGCCATCACGCAGCGTGGTGTCGTAGGTTTTGATCGATCGCATGGAATTAAAGGGTGGATGGAAGGTGGTAGATAACAAAAAAACCCCAAAGGCCGGAAGCCTAAGGGGTTTTTAACGTTTGCATTAAAACACAATCCCACTCGGCTCGGCGTCATGTCGACGGAGCAATAATAATGACAGCGATGTCAATGATGGAGTGGGGTTGCATTGCAGCGATTTGGTTTGGTTCTGGGACGCGACGGAATTCCCACCGCGTCGCCTGAGGTTAGCCCCGATCGCCGGGGGTGTCAATGGGATTGAAACCGCCGCTGTGGGGCCCACGGACGTTGGGCCGTTTGGTAATTTGGGGTATGAGCGAAGGGGCTCGCTCTGCCACGGTTTCGATCTCCGCCGGCCGGCACCCGTCATTTAATGACACCCGTCGCGGTTGACGCGTTCGCTGCACCGGCGGGCGAACGCGTCGAAATCCCACGTGTGTGGGGGGGCAGGCTAGCAGGCGCGTTGGACGGTGACAGCGGAGCGACTGGCGTCATTGAGTGCGCTGATCGGCAGCTGGCTGGTTCGCTGCCCATCGGTCCCATAGAAGTAGATCGCTCGGGTTTTCATGTCGCAAACCGCTGTCAGTTTAACGCTTCGAGGCCCGTGCAGGCAGAAGTAGAGGCCGCATGGCGTACCTCCTTTGGCGATCACTCGCTGGGTGACCGGGAAAGCTCCTGGTTCCAGTTGGCCGAGTTCGCTGAGCGTGTTTTGAACCAGGGTGCGGAGGCGGGAAATGTCGATCTGAGCTATGGGATTCGCAATCATCGTCGCGTTGTCACTCCATTGATGCCGGCATAGTTAGGATGGTTCATTTGCCCAGCGGATTGCGGGGGCGGAGTCATTCCGCCCGATGGCCCGGGCAAGTTCTCTATCGTCTCACGCCACCAGCGACCTTAGCCTCGCGAATCAGGGAATCGGATCAGAGTCCTTTCGCCGGCCCAATCCTTCGGATCACGCAGATTGCGAGGGCTAGCGGATTTGGGTGGAACTAGTCGCTTGCCTCAGAGGAATGGAGAGTTGTCGATTGGGGCCGCGGAACAGCTTCCAAAGTAAAACTTTGCCGGTTTTGCTGCATGTAGGGATTTCAGCGGTCGATAGTCATTGCGTAAGGTTCGCGTTGTTGCAGGCTGACTTTCTAATTCTCTTGGCGGGAGCCCTTCGTTGTGATTATTTGGCTGTATCGTCAGATCCAAGGTGTACGCAAAGCGCTTGCCGGGCGCGATAACCCCGAGCAGCTCGCTTGGGCGATGGCTTTGGGGGTGCTGTTGGGAGTGGTTCCGAAGGGGAATCTCACCGCCATGCTGCTTGTCTGTTTGGTTCTCGTGTTGCGTGTCAACCATGCGATGGCCGCCGTCACCGCTGTTGTCGTTAGCATCGCCGCGGTTCTGTTGGACCCGTTCACTCATCAATTGGGCAGCTGGGTGCTTGAGCAGCCCGCGCTGCAAGGCTTTTTCACATGGAGCTGGCAGCAACCGTTGGTGCCTTGGACCGACCTCAACAATACCGTCGTGATGGGCAGTCTGTTGTTTGGTTTGATGACGCTCTTCCCGACCTATAGTCTCGCGCTGCCGGTCTTCCGATCTTTCGCGCCGGAGAAGCCAGAGAGCCCGATCAGTCCCGCTAAGTCGGAAGCGTCGCAGACGCTCGCCGCTGCGACATCGAGTCCCCAGCCGCAAGCGGCTCCGCGTTCGGCAGTAGCACCACCCAGACCCAATCCGCGGCCGCAAGTCGATGTGATTCGAGTTCGCCGCGATCAGCCCGCCGGTGCAAAACCGGCGGCCGGCGGCAAAAGCGACGCGCCTCGTCGCGAAGCTCCCCAGGTTAAGAAGCAGGAGAAGGCAGCATGATTCGTTGGCGCTATCTATTAACTCGTGTTGTGATCGTTGTCGTCGTGATCGCTTTGATCCGGTTGGCACTCGCTCCTGCTGTCCGCTACACAGCCATCCAAGCTTTGCAAAAAGCGACCGGAGGCCGCGTCGATATCGCTGAAACGCATCTCGATCTGTGGCCGCCGCGGATCTATTTTGAACAACTAGCGATCGCCGATCCGAGCAAGGAGCGGGAGGACGCTGTGCAAGTCGAGCTTATCGAGTTTCGGCTGCAACCGTCGGATCTTGTTCGCCGTCGCTGGGTTGTTGAGAAGGCGCGGATCACTGGGCTGAAAATCAACGAAGCCCGGACAACCGACGGCCGCCTGGCACCTCGTGAAACGCCGGTTGCAAGTGGCGAGAGCTTCTCGGGCAAGTTGGCCGGACTGTTGCAAGATTATGCCAAGGACCATGCCACGGCATTTGCTCGCGATCTGCAGACGGTTCAGGTTTCCGAAGAGATCCGCACCCGTTGGAAGAATGAATACGAATCGTTGACAGGTCGGGCCAAGCAGCTCGAGGGAGCGATCCGCGAGGTCCGCGATGGCATCCAAGGAATCGATAACCCGCTCCGCGATCTGCCTCAGTTGCAGCGCGCGTTGGCACAGGCTGAATCGATCCGCCAGGAGCTGTTGGTGGTTCGCAAGGCGATCGACAATCTGCCGCTTGCAGTCCAAGAGGATTTGGCTCGCATGGAAGCGGCTCGCCGAGCCGACGTCGATCGAGTCGCTCAGTACATTCCGCTAGCCGATGGGCAGGAAGCGGATTTCAGTCCGGAGATGTTTCGTCAAGTCGTCACGACCCAGTTGGATCGCGTGCGGTCGTTCCTCGATGGCAGCCGTTCGGTCGCCGATTGGACCGTTGTCAGTCCCGACATGGAGCGTATCCGCGGCAAGGACATCAACTTTATGTTGGGCAAGATGCCGCCAAACTGGCTGGTTCAACTGGCCGAGGTTTCGGGGCAGATCCAAGTCGATGGTGTGAAATACGATTTGCAGGGGGTGATGGAGAACATCACGACCCAGCCGCATTTGGCTAACGGACCGCTGGTCGGCCGGTTGAAGCTGGATGGGCCGCAATTGGTTCGCGTCGACTTCCAACGACACACCGAAGAGCAACGCAGTTGGGACGACGTCACCTTGCATTGGCCTCAGTTGCCAATCAACGCGCTGGCGGTTGGCGAATCGAAGCAGACTTCGATCCGGTTGGAGCCGGGCGGGGTGGAATTGTGGGTGCAGATGTCGGTCGAAGGCGATCAAGTCGACGGCAAGCTGATTTCGAAGATGCGAAACACGCACGTCTCCGCCGAGATCCCGTCGAACAAGTACAACGAAGCGTTGGTTGCATCGCTCTCGGATTCGTTGCAAAACGTCCGCGAAGTGAATGTGGAAGCACGTTTTGGCGGTCGCTGGGATACGATGAAGATCAACGTCGCCAGCAACCTCTCGGGGCTCTTTTCCAACGCGGTTCGCACCGGCGTTGCAGCTCAGACTGCAGCGACCAAGCAGCAGCTGATGGGGCTAGCCGACAACGCCTATCGCGAGCAGGTGGGAGAGTTGCAGGTCTGGCTGACAAAGCAACAGACCGAAGTGCGAAAGACGTTGACCGATGTCGATGGCAGCGTCGAAGAGATCAGCCAAAAGCTGGTCAAGCAACTCGGCGCACCCGACCTCTACCTAGGCCGACTGCAACGGGGCCTAGAAGTCCCGATGCCCAAGTTCTAATCGCCGGCCACATCGGCCCTGCCCACCTTCGTTTAACCGCGTGCCCATCGGGCCGCGCGCTGGAGTGGAGGCTTCAGCCGATAGCTCGAGTGCGTTGCCGCCGCGGCTAAAGGATCGCGCATCTTCGTTTAACCACGTGCCCATCGGGCCGCGCTGGAGTGGAGGCTTCAGCCGAACGCGAGGGGCGTTGCCACCGCGGCTAAACGATCACTTCACTGAGACTTACTGCGGTGCAACTCCGCGATGTCGCTTTTTCCCAGCTTGTCATAGATTACCGCGAGTCGCTCATGGACACGTTTTGGATTTTCGATTCGACCGATGATCGATTCGAAATCACTGCGCGATTCATCCCAACGCTGCAGCTTAAACAGGATCTCGGCATGCGTTGAAATCAGATCGGGATCGCCCGGACGCATTTTTATCGCCGCATCGACAAGCGTTAACGCACGATCGACGTCCTGTGGCTGGATTGCTGCAATGACCCATGCCAGGTTGTTCATGAGCGTGGCGGATTTGAGGTCGCTGCGATAGGCAGCTTCCAAATGAAACAGCGCCTCGTCGAACTGCTCCGCCTTGGCGTAATAGGTCCCGAGGACTAGGTGAATGGTTTCGGGGTGTGGTGTTTCGGTAAGCGCTTGCTTCAAATGGACCTCGTACTTGTCGTCCAGAAACTCATACGGCCCGACGATTCGCGCCAGACGTGCCATTACCTGTAAATTGTTGCCGCGGAACTTCAGCATCTGATCCAACAGGGCTAGTTGCTTCCGCAGGATCTGCAGCGAATAGGTTTCATCGCTCAATCGATCGAACTCTCGCAGCGAGATTCTGACATAGACCTCCGTCAACAGTTCCTTCTGGTCGTCGTTTGCCAACCGCATCCCTTCGTTCAGCAGTTGCGTTGCTTCGGTAAACTCGCCGGCCTGCTGCAACATGTTGGCGAGCGCCGATCGGACGTTGAAATTTTCGGGGTCGATCGCGATTTGCGACTTCAAAAACTGCACTGCGTTTTCGGCATAGCGTTTGGCTGAGGTTTGGTCCTGATTGGCCGCGGCGAGGTGAGCGAGCGTGACGTAGAAATCGCGATGCTGCGTTGCGACGGGCTCCAATGTTTCGATCGCCCCATCGACGCGGCCGGTTTGCGCTAGGATCTGGGCCAACGCTCCGGCGGCATCGCGACTCTCTGGAGCCTTTTCAAAAGCAATCCTGGCGAACGCTTCGCTACTGTTTAACATCGCTCTACGTTGCTCATCGTTTTCGGCGTTTGGCAATGCTTCCATGCGGATCTCGACCGCTAGGAGAGCAGCTTCCACCGCCGTGCCACGGTCGGCGTTGGCAATCACGTCTTGGAGGATTTTGATAGCCACCTCGTGCTCGCCGTCCTGATGCGTGGCTTCCGCCAGGGCCAACTGAACTCGCGGTTCGTCGGGGCGGATCTGCAACGCCCGTTCGAACCAAAGTTTGGCACGGGCGTGATCGTCGACTTGCATCGCCCCGACGCCGGCCCGTTGGTACTGATCGAATCGTTTTATCTGAACCGACTTGGGAGACGACATTCCGACTATCAAACCGACGCTGGCGATACCAAGCAGAGCGGGCACGCCGGCAAGTAGGGAAAAGTAGTTGCGTGTTGTAAACCAATCGCTTGTGAAGGCTCGTAGCGAGGAGAAGATATCGATCATCGTGTGCTTCCTCCATCGTTGGTGTCTGATTTTGTCGACGATGCCATTTCGAGGGGAGCTCGATTCTTTTTCGGTTCGAGTTCGGATCGCAAAACGCTCCGCATCGCAGTGAAGTGACCGACAAGCTGCTCTACCATCTCGGTATCTTTTCCACTGACATTCGAGACAAACAGCTGCACCTGTACGGCGCCGTCGTTTATGTGCAGCCAATCGTTGACGCCGCGGCGAAGGCGGGTGTCGATAGCGCCGGATAACGAGCGTTTTTCTTTTCCAAGAAAGATGCCTCCATCGGTATCAAGGGCGGAGTACAAGACCACGCCTTCGATCCCTCCGGTGCGCTTCATCGAGAGTATCGTCAGGGGCCAGCTTGAGTCGTCGAGTCCCGGTCGCTGTGTGATCTCTTCCATTGTCCATCCGATACCTCGGTAGCAAACCGACAGATCGTGTTGCACCTGCCACAGGTAGTCGATCGACAGACGCCCCGACCAATGCGGCGCCGATGCGGTCCAAGAGCGAGAATGTTTCCCCCACGCGCTCATGAATTCACGTTCGGTGACTGTGTAGCCGTCAATGTTGACGTTGTCCAGTTTTCCCTCTCCTGCGCGGGACCAGAAATTGGCATCCAATAGTTCGTGCAGTCGATCGACGGCGTGGCCATTCGCCAGCCTTGCCGATTGCATCGCGGATCCTGCGGTATTGGCGCCAACGAGGAACATCGCCAATACAATGCCTCCGCAGAGTCCACTCCAGCGAACCAGCGGCGAGATACTGCCGGCCGATGCTGCTTGAAGTTGTGGTTTGTTGATCTGTGATTTGTTCCCCGACGCTGCAAAGCGGTTCCAGATTTTATGGAAAACTGTAGTCGACTGACGGTCGATGAAATCGGCCTTTACTGGACTTAAAAAGAAGGTGACAAGACTTGCTGTCGACCAACACATCCCGATAGCGAAGGCAAAGACAACCAGCCCCAGCAGTTCGTGTTTCCATCCTGTCAAAAGGTCGATCTGCCAGGCATCCCACGCGAAGACTACAGCCACGATGCGGACAACGTTGGTAACCAGAGCCCAAAAAACGCTCACCCCCAACAGGCCGACGCTCACAAACAGCGATCGACGCGTCAAGACGCACAGGACGCCGGTAGCGGCGGCGAGCGAGAAGAGCGAATGGACGCCGGCGCACGCCTCTTCGACAAAAAACGTATGCTCGGGGAGGACTGTCAAATTGCCCCGCATCAAGTGCGATACGCCGATGAAATCCAACAGTTCGGATGAGGCGACAGAGGCAAACCGCTGCAGTTGCTGGATCAGTTGGACATCGAGGCTAAGCGGTGGCGGCAAGATAAGCAGGAACAGCATCGCGGCAGCGACAAGGCTGTTGCGATTGTTCCCTTGTACCCAAAAACTGCCAGCCAGTAGGCTCAGGAATATCGCGACGCCGGATAACCACGCGGGGCCCAGTATCGGCGACAACAGGAGAGCCGCTACGGCGCCGCCGCCGACAGCGAGCGACAAGACGCGATTCCAACCACGGGGCATGGAAAGCTCGAGCGGCCTTGATGCCCAGAAAAAGTAGATGATCGCAGCGACGATTAACGGGAAAAAGCGATAGTGTTCGCGGTTCCAAAGGTAACTTGAAAAGTTCCAAATCGGAAAAGCGAAGACCAGCATTGCGACGGCAATCGCAATGCCTCGCCAATACTTTGGAGAGGTGGGGGACATCGAGTTCTCGTTTACCTCTGCTAGATGATGAATGTTATGCTTTGCTTGGTATCGTGCCAGCCTAATTGCTGCGGGGGCGATCCATGAAAAATCTGGGGGCGCATAAAAAAAGAGAACACCCACGAAGCGATGTTCTCTTCTGAAATTGACGCCTATACAGACTATGCGACCCTCGCTGGCCGCCGCCGGCGATAGCGGCGAACCGCAGCTCCAGAAAGTCCGGCCAAACCTAACAAAGCCATGCTCGAGGGTTCTGGAGTTGCTGTGGCCGAGAAGGAGGTAAGGGTGGTCGCAAAGGGATTTGCTCCTGCGGCCCCGTTAAGCTGCAGGCGTAGCGTGCGAATTCCACTTGCTGAAGCAAAGTTATACGTCGACACGCCGGAGCCATCGACAGAAAGACCGCCTGCCGATCCAGCGATAGGATTTCCGAGGTTGTCATACGCTAGCACGCCGAGCGTGGCGGCTCCTGTCTGGGCGGTTTCGAAGGTTTCCCCGGGCATGCCTTGGGAAACAAAGCCGGTAAAGCTGACAGAACTCGCAAGTATGCTATCGAAGCTTACAAAGGCGAACGCGCTGCCTGGTGCCGCCAGTTGCAATCCGAAAGCTCGGTTGGATGTCGAGTTGTAGAATTGGGAACTGTCTGTGAAGCCTGGCGCAAATAGAGCGCCAGGAGAACCGGCAAATGTGCCCAGTGGCCCTGCGCCAAATGTTGCTTGGAATCCCGGATTGATTCCCGAGACCGCAGTAAAGCTAGCGTCGCCGTCGCTAGCGCCGGTGAAGTTCGTCGAGATGCTTGCATGTGCGGAAATCGCACAAACACACACCAGAACCAGAGAAAGGTTAGTCCGCAACATCTGTACCCCAATCGTGTTAAGTAAAGAAAATGGCATCAATGGTGAACATTGTATCAGTGTAGGAACCGTAGGCAAGCTGTTTTGGCGATATTTTCGGATTCGACGACTGGGGAGTGTAAGCCCTTGTGCGCTAAAGCCTCTGTTGCGGTTGCCCAGAACAGCACTAATAGTTGTCCGGCGACGGGAGAACGCGAGATGCGAAGAGAGGGGGGGAGCGGGCGCCGACGGAGAATCCGTGGGATAAAGAGAGTCCCGTAAGTGAGCGAGACTACTGGCGTCGTCCAGATTCGGAACTACAAGTCGCCGCGATCAGGCGAAAAGAATGAAATGATCGCCCAAAAAAGAGGACGCGGCTGAGCACAAGCAGGCGTTGGAGGAGGCGTTGCTGATCTGCGAGGCTTCGCTCCAGCGAGCGATCTGTGATTCCACACGGCAAATTCGCGCCAGAGTTTACCGAAACCGTTACGGTATTCGGAGTTGGGGGGGCAGCGAGCCCACTGGCTCTATCGAATGCTGCTATCTCACCCGCCGGCGGTGCTGGGGGGCTGTGCTTGTGGGCTCTGATCACCTCTGCAGGAGATCGATGAATAGACCTCCAAGAGTTTCTCGATTCGCGTCGATAGGTTGAACGACATTTCAACCTTCCTGCGGGCTGCAGAGCCCATCTGCTGCCGTTTACAACTGTCGAATAGCAGCGACTGGAGACACTCCGCGAGAGCTTTCACATCGCCGGTTGGAAAGGTGAGGCCGTCCTCGCGATCATTGACGAGGTCGCGATTCCCCGGGATGTCGGAGACAATCGCTGGCAGGCCACACGCTAAGGCTTCAAGGATTGCCAACGGCATCCCTTCCCAGAGTGACGGCAGCACGAATACGTCAAAAGCAGGAAGTAGTTCCGCCACGTCGTCACGCCACCCAAGCAGATGGATGCGATCGCCCGCTCCAGCCTTGTCTATTGCTGCTTCCACCTCTGGCCTCAACTCGCCATCACCTACAAGGACAAAGTGGGCTTCGTCGTGTTTCGCAACTAAATCGATCGCCGCGCGGACAAATGTCAGCGGAGCTTTTTGCGGCCATAGCCGCCCAACCATCACAGCGATCGGTTGATCCGATGGAAGATTGAGTCTCGCACGAAGTGCGTCGCGTTGGGAACTGGAAATCGGCGCGAAGAGTGATAGGTCGACACCGTTCGGCAGTAGCT
This sequence comes from Rosistilla oblonga, assembly GCF_007751715.1. Lineage (NCBI taxonomy): Bacteria > Pseudomonadati > Planctomycetota > Planctomycetia > Pirellulales > Pirellulaceae > Rosistilla > Rosistilla oblonga. The sequence goes on from NZ_CP036292.1 coordinate 3,309,768, forward strand.
TCAGTTTTCGCCTGGAGATTCCTAAGTTTTCGGCGATACGGAGGTCATTCGAATTCAAGCAGATGACTACGTCGCAGCACTTCCCGCCGACATATTCCATCCACGCATACAGTTTACGCTTCCAACGAGATTTCTCCGCAGGAAAGGCGAATCCGTGGACCGTGTGTGCGATCACTTCCGTCCCTGCACACCGTGCAGCCAATCGTCCCAGGACCCCGGTCTTCGATGAGTGTGTGTGTACGATATCGAACTTTTCGGATCGCATTAGTCGCCACAGCCGCAACAGCGAGCGGAGGTCGTTCCATGGAGATATCGGACGGGTCAAGGTCGGTACGGTTTCGCAGCGAATTCCTTCCTTTACGGCCAATTCGGTCAGTGGGCCCGTCGTTTGGCAGATCAGGGTTCGTCTGTAAGTGTCGGGAGCCAACGAGGTCAACTCCTGCAACGTCACTCTCTGAACACCACTCAAAAGCGGTAGCAATTGCAGGTGCGCAATTTTAATCACGGGGGAGACTTCGTTTGTGGCGGAACCGGAATGTTTCAATGGACTAAGTCTTCCAACAACTTGCAGATTTTTTGCATTTGTACGGGGCGGTTGTATTCACGCTCTACCCTCAGTCGCCCTTTGTTCCCCATCTGTTTGCGCAAGTCTGCATCACTTCCCAAACGCGCAAGACACTCCAACAGATGGTCGGGTGAATCACCATCGAAGATCAATCCTGTTTCACCATCGACGACTACCTCGGGGATGCCTCCCGCACGCGCTCCAACGACGGGCAACCGACACGCCATCGCTTCTGCGGTGACTTGCCCCATACCTTCATAACGTGATGCAAGGACAAAAATGTCCAGGCTTTGCATCAGGGTTGGGATATCGGAGCGTTGCCCCAAGAAGCGGACTTGGGGATGGTCACGAAACGGCAAGCTCTCGAAATATTGCCTGTCCTCTTCGCTGTCCGTCCAGGAGCCTGCGATCAAGACAACTGCGTTAGGGAGCGTCTGGAGCAATTGTGGCAGAATCTTGAGCACGCGGTCCTGCGCCTTACGGTGGCAGACGGTGCCGACCAGCCCGATGGCAATTTGATCCGAAGAAATCTCAAACCTCGCTCGATCCGCAGGAACTCCATCGAACTGCGTCAAGTCGGCACCATTAGGGACGAGACTTATCTTGTCTCGATACCGCTGGCACTGGCGGGAAGAAAACTTGGAAAGAACCGCTTCGGAGATAATCGCAACGCGATTGACTAACGGTAGTTCGATCCTGTCCAACCATCCGTGCGGTTTGTCCAGTTTGTCCCAGATCATCACCGGGATGCCCAGGCTGCGCGCTGCCACACCCACTGTTAACAAGCCACGCATGTCGTTGCAGAAAACCGCCCGGACATCTTTGTCTTGGAGCGCTTTTCGGAGTTGCCGCAGATAAGCAACGCCTTGAGTACCGTTCCGCAACTTGCCAACGAATCCATCGTCGTAGATCGCTCCCCCATACCGGCTTAATCTCGCAGGTTGGGGAAACTCCCACACCAGATGATCCAAGGAACGCAGCTTGTCGACATAAACGCCACCTCCAGGCGTCATCACGACGGCATCAGCCAGCTTGGAATCCCACTGCGATAACAGCGACAGTAAAGTCCGCTGCTGACCCGCAATCACTTGGGGATAGCTTTCGACGAATAAAACTTGGGCGTGATTGGGACTGTTCATGAATTGGACGCCGCTGTTGGCCGCTGGTAGCCCGAATGATCAACGAAGAAGGGGGTCCACGGTTTTAGCCAAAACGGCAGCTTTAGTGTTCGCGGCGGAGGTACCTTTAGCATGACAAGATTCCCGTAGGCGAACATGAATCCAACAAGAAACCAGATGTTTCGCTGCCGCAGCCCAAGCATGGTGTTGTTGTAAAGCACCAATAAAACCAGCCCGATCAACAGCGCCTTCCCCATCATGCGGTACCAGTGAAAAGGGCACCGCTGAACGGCGATCCAACAAAAACGAGCAGCCTGAAACAGCAGCGCTAAGTGCAGTAAGAGACCAACAATTCCGGTTTCGAGTAACAGGCTAAAGTAGGTGTTGTGTACTTCCCCGTGGGTTTGGGCGACTCTCGCACCCAACTTGGGGCCAGTCCCGAAAACTGGAGTCTTCCAAAATTGTTCCATGGCAACTCTAATCTGTTGCGGACGCGTATTGTCGAGATCGCGTTTTCCAGTGTACGCTTCGATCAATAGCGCTGCCGGTCGCTGCCAGGATGGAGTGCGCATCAATGAATAATTTCCGTCATATGCAGCCCAAGCAACGACAAAATAGCTAACGACAGCAATCGCAAAAAAGAAGGCAAATGAGCGGAGTTGCCCAAGATTGAACAATAGTCTCGCTTTGCTGTCTTGAGTTAGCATGAGACCCAGCGCAACTGCGGCTAGGACCAACATCAAGACCGCCGTTCGGCTGCCAGTACCAAGAGCGGTTAAAAATGCCATGCCAGTCAGTCCCAGCATGGCTACACGCGGCAATAACCCCAGGTGGCGATGGGCGGAAGCCATGATCGGCAGCGTGATCAACGGCAAGATCATCGACGGAACTTGGTTTTCGTTCCGGAGCGTTGAACAGATTCGCCGCGTCCCTTCTTCGTAGGCGAATCCCGGGGCAAGATGAACTGTGGCGAGCGCGCCGACAAGTGATGCAACCGTCATCCCAAGTATCCAGGCAAAAACAGCCCCCGTTAAACGCTCCCATCGATCGATGGCACGAATGACGGTTAATACAATAAGGACTCCGTAGATATAGTTTGCGATCTCCACAAACACACCGGCGTACACTCGGGGCATGTCGATCGTCGTCGCTGGAACGCTCGCAAGTCCAATCATGCCAGAGACGATGCAAGAAAGAACAAACGCAATGGCTAGAGGTTTCACCACGCGGTCACTTGGAAGGTGTCGATGTAACCGAGGCAGTTGGTATGCAAACAGCCAGGTGAGCAGCATGAAAACTTCGGTTGCGGCGAATTTTTCACGTACGACAGGCAGGTGTGGTGTCTTTAAAATTGCGGTGCAGAAAATCGCTGCGTATAGAAAGACGATCGGACGTCGCGCGTTTATCGCGACACACGCTGCGCTGACAATGCCAACGGCCAACAAGACAAGAAGCAGATTATCGTCGAGCACGCTAATTTCCACTTTCGAAGCAATGGCAAGCTTCTTGTGTTTTCCAACGACTATCGTGAGTAATGTTTACGGAGAATCGCATGGATACGGAGCTTAAATGAGTTGCGGAGGCAACGCATGTTAACCGGTTCGGCGAATCAATTGTGTTTTACACGCCGTGGTGGACAAGTTTTTGATTCTGGAACCGCCGTCTCACCTAATCCAAGCGACTTGCGTAATCCGTTTTTCAAACGGTTGGGAAGCATAGGGTAGACGGTGCGTGCCAACGGATAACACTCCATCCAGGTTGGCAGTCCAAACTGTCGACGGGCGACCCGACACAATCGCGAGAGTTCTTTATTTTGTGCCGAAACGCTGAACGATCTCTGAAAAAAGCTTTTTGCATGGGCACGTCGTTTTACGACGGGAATCTGAAGATTTGCTACCTTGTGTTTTGTCGCGACCCGCAAGAAAAATTCAAAGTCGATCAAAAAGGGCTGTTTGGGATCGTAGTTTAGGCCTTCGTCGAGTACGTCACGCCGGAAAGTAATTGCGCTATGGCAGTAAGGAATACATTTTACTGCCATCCGCCGAATGGCTTCGTCTGTTTCTGGATACAGGCGAACGTAGTGTTCATCGCGTTGGGTATCCTCGCGATCTTCACCTCCTCCAACCCAGGCGTGGTCGGGGTGGGAATCGAGGAATTCGGCTTGGGCGGCAAGCCGATCGGGATACGCCTCATCGTCGGCGTCGAGGTTGGCTATGTATCGCCCGGTGGCCAGTTTGACGGCTTGGGCCAGTGCCGCGGCCCGTCCCAATCGACCACAGCGGACAATTTTCAAGCGGTCGTCATCGAATGAGTCCAGGATCGCGGGGGTGTCGTCGTCGCTACCGTCGTCCAGCACCAGGACCTCGATGTCCGCCAAAGATTGATTGAGCAGACTCTCGACCGCGCTGCGGATCCATTGCTGTTCGTTGTAAACGGTGATGATCGCACTCACTCTAGGTGTGTTACGTCTATCCATTGTGAGCGCTCGCTGGTGCGGATTCATTTGGTGAGCTTGGTGATGAAACATTTGATGGCGATGCTCGCATGGGAAGACACCAAGCACGAAGGCCGTTGATCATGCGGATTTCAACAAGGTAATAGAATAGTTGTCCAACAACCAAACAGGCGGCCAAATTCAAAAGTAGGACGACGAGCAACGGAGTTTGGTGGTAAAAGCCTGTTGTTAACCACGCGATGCCCAACACCTTTAATGTTATCGCGGAATGTGAAAGATAGGTTGCGTACGATGCATCACCGATTGCGATTAACCATCTGTGAACGTTTAGCATTCCACGCAGTTCCGCACTTACAATCCCTGTAAACAAAAGCCCACAAGGTACTCCGTAGATGATTGGTCGAGTCAGTCCGAGTTTCCCAGGATGCAGTTGATAGATATGGTCAAAGACAAGCAATCCGAGGCCGACACTTACCAGGGAAACCGAAACGGAAAAACGTAGTTTTGCAAGTCGCTCGCATTGCGTTGCAAGCAAACAGCCAAATGCAAATTCAAACAGTAGGGGATGTGTGACCATCCGGAGCACTGGAATTTCAATGAGTTGATCTGCAAATATAGTCCCCAGGCATCCGAGTGTGACGCTTATCGCAGCCACCGACTGTGCCCGCAGTTTTGTGGAACGGATTGTACACAAGCAGACGGCAAACACAGCATAGAAGAATAGCTCAAAGGACAAGGTCCACCCGGGACCCAAGAGGGGACCAAAATCTTGCGATCCACCTGGCTTATAGGCAGGGAAGAGAAAAATCGACCGGATAATCCAAGGGATTGCGATTGGAAACCGGTCCCCCGCATACATTTCGGACGAAAGTTGCGCGCGGATAACAAGCCCCCCGATCGAAAACAACAAGAAGAACCAGTAGGTCGGGTAGATGCGGATCAGCCGTTTAATCACAAAGTCCCTGCAACCTAGCAAACCTGATTTCGAACGAGACGTGACATAGACGATGATGAAGCCACTGATGATGAAGAACAGGTCAACTCCGCAAGCTCCAACATTAAAGCCGTGTTGTAGCCACTCGGGTGGCTTGATGTCGGCGTGCCGGATTTGTGGACGAAGAGACAATATGATATGGCTTACTACGACAAGTATTGCCGCGACTCCTCTCATTGCCTGAATGGAATTGAGTTGTGCCTGCTTTGGTCTGTCCATTACTTCGTCATCGAGCGTCGAAGTGAAAGAGGTGGGCGTCGAACGAGAGGGTTCAGGAATGTCTTTTTCAGGCATTGGTGGTCTCCATTTCCGCGGTTTTCAACCGTCTACGAAGGTCGAAAGTATTTTCGCAACTGTAGGATCGGTTGTTCAAGCGAATGATAAGACGCCATCGCTGCGAAACTCAGCAAAAGGAAATTGAGCGGGAACTGGGGGTACCAAGGGACGGCTCAGAAATTAATTCCCGGGACGGGGTTAGCCCGTTGTGGTGTAATTGTACTTTGGGAGCTCGGCGTCGTGCCGGATATAATCTCCGTTTAAGAATCGCTCGGTCGCCTGTACTCCACGCCGATAAATCCGTTTCAAAATTGCTACTTTAACCTGCAGCCCCGTGCTCGTGGCTGTTCGAGATGCCGCGTTGCGAATCGCTCCTATGCTGTGAAACACCACGCCTTTGAGTGACCTGGTAACATGGCAGAACAAGCGGTGGTCGATGGGGTTGTATTTCGAGCAATAGGACGGGAGGTGTGCGACGCGAAGCGTGATCCCCAAGTGCTCTGATATCTTCCAGAGTTGTTCATGGAATAGCCGCACGCGGCAACCATTGCTGCCGCCGCTGTCGGCCAGTATCAACATTTGCTTGGCTCCATCGTAACGATACCTCCCCATCCGGTTCCACCACATGCGAATCGAATCTCCCACCAGTTCGCCCGTGTCCGATCCACGCGTGAGCGTCATCAAGGCTGCGTTCGTCCTCACGTCGTATACTCCGTAGGGGATCACTTTCCCTTCGCCGGCAGATGGGAAGTCATGGTCGAAGGTGTGGACGCGTCCACTGGTTCGGCAGACGCCCTGACGATGGAAATTGCCGAGCATTTCCTTCTTTTTTGTATCGATACTAATGATGGGCCAATCGCGCATATGGTAGTGCCTACGGAGTTCGGCGATCCGCTGGAACTGGGCATCACGGTCGGGTGCACTGCCAATTGCAACGTCCTTGAGTGCTTGTCGCCTACCCAACCCAAGCTCTTCGCGGAGCAGACGATCGATCGTGTTGGGCGATACTACGAAGCCGAGCTCTTCAATGATCTTGGACAGATCACGGCATGAGCGATTCGTCCAAAGCTCGCCCGGAGTCACTGGCGAGCCAGCTGTTTCAGTTTCGATCTCTTTTCGGATCGCGTCGAGGAGGCCCGGCTGCGAGCAGCTAGCATTCGGCCTGCCCGCCCCTTTTTTCGGACCCGTCGTTTTGCCTCATCAAAAGGCAACGCTTCGATGTCGCGACTGCCATGTCGGATGGTTTTAGGATCGCAGTCAAACAGTTTCGCGATGTATTCCGTTCCGCCATGCGGAAGTTTTTCCGCCTCGATTGCCGCGTACCGCCGACGGTCCTTTTCGTTGAGCGACTCATATAGGTGTCGCATTTTCGATTCGATAGATTCGCTATACCCAATCATGACCGACTCCTTGCCGTTAGATCCCCGAAGCCCCGCTTGTTCATTCTAGCAGGGATTCAGGGATTTAATTTTTGAGCCGTCCCCAACGAACCGTGCCGGGATCCAGGACCAGCATGTTGTAGACATACAGGCTGTATGAAAGCGTTCCAATATAAACCATTCCACGGGAATCCAGGAAATTTCGGTAGTGGGGAAGCGATAGACCGTGAACACCGATCGAAACGATGACGCAGATCGCGATCAACTCGAGGGAAATTCCCAACGACAGGCGTTGGAGGTCATCAAGTTCCAGATTTGACAGCGGCGACCCTATTAGAATGAAGCCCCGGGAAAGACTTACGAGCATAGGGTAGGGAATGTCGTTTCTTGCTAATGAAAAATCCTCAGCCAGGACTCGCTTTAGATTTTCAGAACGTGTAGTTCAGGAATTGGAGAGCATGCCAAACCCATTCTACTGCATCTCGCTAGCTCCCGGTCGCCGCGGCATTTAGCGAAGTCGGGGCTAGACTGAAGGATGTAATGTTGGAGAAGGATTTTCGGGCTAGACAAGTCGTCAGTGGCTGATCCCCACGTCTTGCTCGTTCCGCTTTTTACCACAGGTTATCGTTGGTAACTACTCGGTCGAGCACTTCTTTGCAATTAGGTGGCCCACCTAAGGCCGATGTCTTCCTAGATCGCATTATGTAGTTCGGGTGTTGTCATGCGAAAATAGCCGTGGCCAAAGTGTGGTTGGGAGATTCCATTCTTGACAGAACTCTGTTATCGGAACAAGTAACTCATCTGCGATCTGCTTTTCCCCTTCGGCCGAAAAGGGGATCGACAAGGGCTTTGAGAATGAAGGAATACGATTGCGAATCCAGGCCATTTTGGATCGTTTCGAGCCCGGCAATTTCTCGTGGAGCCAAAGATAGGCTTTGCTATCTCGTATCACTCGCAGTGGCGAGGGAAGTGGTTTTAGTTGATTCGATTGGTTTTTGGCCACCTGACCGTGTTGCAGTGGGGTTGCTTCGATGTTTAGGAAACGACAAGTACGAGCGAAAACACCCTCGCGATTTGTGATGTACTCCTCAAAAGGTATCACGGCAATTTGTTCCCGTGGAAGCACTTTCAACCAAGCGCCGAGTTGCATCTGGTAGTTGCTGTATTCAACGAGAGTGCGGTCGTGCACGAGCGTTTGATCCGCTGATTGGGGCATGTGCCCTAATCGGTAGAGGAAGTCGTGATGACTAACAGCCCGGGCAATTGGATCTCTAACCAGATAAATGACCCGAAGTTGTTCGCCAAGCAGTGCTCGAGCGTTCTCTGGCACGCCTTGGTAGGTGGGGAGTTTGGTGTAACTTGTGGAAGCCTCGCCCGTAAGCATTCCGTTGGGACAAGGAGTAAATAGCGATTGATATTTCGCCCAACGCCTTGAATCGCTGTAGTTTTGCGGCAGCAATCCATCGGGCTCTTTGACTTCTGGCAGCCAAATCTTGGGATGGGTCGCTAGATCGCTATATAGCGTCGTGGTCCCGGATTTCATCGATCCGATGATCAAAAAGGAGGGAAGCATGGTTGTGGATTAACCTAGAGTGAATAAGGCAATGCTGAAGCTAGGCGATAGACTTTGATCACCGATTACGCGTTTGGAACGCTGGCTGCGTTCGATCAACTGCTTTCTTCGCGGCAGTCTAGTGCACACGTGACGTTTGGATCTCCCGCGGGATTCTTTCTTCAGATTCTCCCTATTGAAGTGGCTTATTTAAAAGTCAATGGCCTCTGCGAAGCTGCGTCTTTACCAAGCTATCGTAGACGCAACTGTCGGTACAGATCCGCGTAGGCGTGTGCCATGCGTTTGACATCAAACTTCTCAGCGACGCGATCGACCAGTGGTTGAAAATCTTTGCGCTCATTTGTTCCAGCCAAAATCGACTGGACTTGATCGCCGAGAGATTGGGAGTCGCCTTCCGTGAAGAACCGCAACACGTCCGATTCTCCCCCTGCCACTTCTTCAAAGACGGGGATCCGACTGGTGACGATCGGGGTCTCGCACAGCATCGCCTCAGCGAACGCCAGCCCAAATCCTTCTTGAACGGAATGCGACGGCATGATTACGCAATCTGCAGCAACCATCTGGTGGATGGCTTCGTTGTGGTCCACCCAGCCGGGCAAGTCAAGGTGCTGGGCAACGCCCATTGATTCCGCTTGCTGCAAGAGTGCATTACGATTCGGGCCCTCGCCCAGGATCACGTATTTCAATTCAGGGTGACGCCGAACTAAATCAGGCAAAGCCGCGATTACCGTCCCGTGTCCTTTTTCAGGAACCAGACGGCCGACCGACAGCAGAACCGGTCCGCTCGTTGGCCGATTCTGAGCGGAGGTTTGTTGAGCTTGCTTGACCACTGCTTGGATGTGTTCGACGTCGATGCCGTTGTAGATCAGGCGGTGTCTTGGATCGTTGCGATCGACCCCGTGTTGGTCGGGATCGAAATCGGGGCGATAGGACTGAGCGACACCTTGTGAGATATACACAATCGCATCGGCGTATTTTTCCGTCCGCCGGACGCCCCATCGCAGTAACGGGTTCATCGAGTCAAACATCTCGTGGCAAGTCGTAACCACGGGAATCTGAAACTGCCGCTTCGCGATCTTGCGAGCCAAGCTTCCTGGAACGCAAAAGTTCGTGTGAACGATCTGTGGGGCGGCTTTTTGGCACCACGACCGGAACTGATGCTTGAAAGATAAGGTCGAGCGTGGATCGGAAGGAAATCGGGATGCGGGAACATCGATGTTTTGTTCCGATACACCTGTCGGGGGCGGCAATGCAGGTCTTTGTCGCCCGTCGCGCATTTTAACATAGGTTGCGCGATGGGAATCCGCGATCATGCTGAGTGCCGTGGCATCCATCAATCGCCAGATCGCATGAGCTCCCGATCGATCAATGTAAGCAATGTGCATGGAGTTAGTTTAGATCCTTGCGTTTCAGGAGTCGCCCTGGACCTGCAACGTAGACATGTCCATCGGGAACGTCTTTGGTAACGACGGCTCCACTGCCGATGATTGCGTTTTCGCCGATATAGTTGACCGAGGGGAGGACGATCGCTCGGCTACCGATCCAACAATTGCGTTTCAGGACCAGAGGGGTGGCCGTCGGTTTGGAACGAGGGTCGTACCCGTGATCGTGGGTGTAAAGGATGGAACCTTCTGAGACCAAGGCACCGTCTTCAATTGTCAGGTCACCTGAATAGTCCAAAATGGTGTGACGTCCAATTTCCACGCCATCACCAATCCAAAGCCTCCCCTGATAGGTTTCGGTTGCAAGGCGAACTCCGCCCCCGAGTACGACTTTTATACCCATCGTGACCGACTTCGGATCCGCGCACCGAACTCCCGGGCCGAGGTGGCCGTACCGCCCCATTGTTATCCCACGCAAACGCCACAATGTGAGAGAGGTTTTACGCCGAATAAAACGCCCCGCACCCGCAATGAACTCAAATGGAAGTGTCCACGCAGACCCGCGTGAAGCGATTCGCTTGAATAGTTTGCTGATAACTTTGTTCTTTCGATCGAGCAACCGCGGAAATCCGCAACGATTGGTCCAGCCGAATCTAGCAACCGCTAGTACTGGTCTAGGTGTACTTTAAACACGCGTTCAGGGGGCTCTTGAGGGTTTCTGCCCGTTGCGTCCGATTTAGAGAGATTCATCTCATATTAGTTAGCACCTGGGAACGACTCTGTGCAGGTGAGAGGCATCTGACAGGCAGCGTAGTGCAGGGGAACGCGGTTACCAGTTTTTCTTTGCATTATTGTGAACGTGTCGCTGGCGGCGAGTGTTGTAGCTTGGCTTGCATCCTTCTAACTGAGTGACGCTCATCCAACGGTTACGGTGCACCCGGGCGAAGGAATTGTTGGTACTTACCTGAAGCAATCAGCACCGAGACGTAAGTGTTTTTGTCTTGATCTGGAAGGGAGGGACTGCTCGTTCTAGTGGATGACGATGTTGATGGTCGAATCGTATTGGAAATCGCTGGCGTTTCGCGCTGAATGCGGCCCCAAGGAAGCGATGTCCCGCGTTTCTAGCAACACCGGGCTATCAAATCCACGATGCGGCTAGCTGCTTTGCCGTCACCATACGGGTTTGTGGCTGGGGCAACTTGGTGTGCCCCTCGCGTTCGTTTCAGCAATCGACTTGATTCACTGATGATTGCACGAGCCGAGGTTCCGATCAGCCTGGCAAGTCCAGATTCGACTGCTTCTGGTCGTTCGGTCGTCTCTCGCATTACCAAAACTTCTTTCTCGAGCGACGGCGCTTCTTCTTGAACTCCACCCGAGTCTGTGAGTACGAAATCGCAGCGGTCCATCAACCAGACAAATTCTGGATACGTTGCGGGGGCCACGAGATGGACGTTGGGAGAGGCACCAATGATTCGATTCACCGGTTCCTGGACATTTGGATTTAGATGAACAGGGAAGATGAACTCGCATTCGGGGAAATCACGAGAAATCGCAAAAATCGCGTTACAGATCGACTCCATGCCATCTCCAAAGCTCTCCCTGCGATGAGCAGTAACGAGGACCATTCGACGGTCCCCAATCATGGAGTATTTCTCGTCCCAGATGCTTGAATTGAGACGTTCTCTTTCAACGGTTTGAAGCAATGCGTCCACAACCGTATTGCCAGTGACATGGACTTGGGATTTGGGGATGCCCTCCGCTAGAAGCGAGCGTTCAGCTCGAACTGTTGGGGCACAATGAATCGTGGTCGCCAGACTCGCGATGCGTCGATTGAACTCCTCTGGCCAGGGCGAGTGAATATTCCCTGTTCTTAGGCCAGCCTCAACATGAACCACTTTGATGGATCGGTAAAATGCGGCGATCGCCGTCGCCATGACCGTGGTCGTGTCTCCTTGAATCACAATGCAGTTTGGGGTGTACTTGCTGATTAGGGCATCGATACCTTCGATGCAGCGTGACGTAAGGCTTGCTAGCGTCTGATTCGTTGACATTAAGTCGAGGTTGGAATCAACACTTATGCCGAAGTACGAAACCACTTGGTCAACCATTTCACGATGTTGTCCGGTCAAGCATACAATAGGGGCCAGTGTTTCGTTCCGACGGTAGCACTCAGAAACAATTGGAGCCATCTTGATTGCTTCTGGACGAGTTCCGAAAACAATGAGAGGTCTGATGTGGTCTGTCATAATGGGAGGTCGCCCTCATTGTTGAGTTAGAGATTGAATAGAATCGCCATGCCGACGCATGATTCGAGAGCTATGGGAATCAAGAGTGGAAGGTAATTACTAAATGCAGACACACTAGCGGTGGTTGCGAACTACGTTTTTTTGAGGCCGCATGGGTCAAGAACCCATGCGGCATGCTTTCCAATATTGGACCAGAGGTGCCGTGCCGCAATTGTTTTTCGGAGCTGCCTTTTACTGGTATCTCTCGATTTGACTTCTTGAATAGCCTTCTTCATTGCAAGAACATAGTCGCCTGGATTGTCCCCGAAATAGATGGCATCCGGGAATCGCATTTGTTCAGGGACTCGCGTTGATACAATGGGCGCACCTATCGCAAGATGGTTCCAAAGTTTTTGGGGGCAGCCCATTCGGTTGAACTCACGATTAGGCTCCGGAATGATTGCAATGTCAAATTCGCTGATGGTTTTCGGCACACCATCCAACGCAACTTTTCCGAGGAACTTAAAATTGGAAAAGCTGTTCTCGAGCCTTTTTAGCTCCATTCGATCTTTTCCGTTGGGTGGCGGCCCATAGAACCGCAATGCGATTTGTTGCCCAAAATGCGAACACACCGCGTGTACTAGATTCCAGTCCACGCGATTGTCAATTGATCCCAGGTAGCCAACGACGAGTTTTTGATCGTTGGGGATTTTAGTTAATGGATTGAGGAAATCTGGAGTGGTCCCATTCGGGACATGGTGGATACGTTCGGAGCATTGAGGGTGACGTAGCTTCAGTTTTTGTGTCAAAGCCGATGAGACAGCAAGGGTGAAGTGTGCGTGATTGACAAGGTAGTCAGAGCGGACGCTTTCAATGTAGTCATCAACAACATTGTAGATTAGTGTTGAATTTTCTGGCAAAAAGTCAACGGTGTCGGAAAGATATGGCATCGTTACAACGAAGTACTGCCTCCTGTGTTCCATGCCTAGTTGCTTGGCCGTGTTGACCAAATACTTAGCCAATTGCCGCGAAAAGAACTTTTTTGCACCCGGAGGAACGAACACCTCTAGATCGGTCGGCGATTCGTGTTCACGATTCCCCCTCTTCGCAAAAACACTCGCCCATTTTTTGAGCGGAGGCTGTTTAGTCAGATTCAAGTGCCTGATGTCGGCACCTCGCGCGTCAGCAACTGAGTTCCACAGTAAGCGACAAGATTGATAAGGCGGTGCAAGCGTGTGGACGATCGTATCATGAGGCCGGAACATCAGCATTTATTCTTGATTAAAGTGTTGTGCTAGCTGGCAACCAATTGGATATCGTCACTCTAGAATGAGAGACAGGATTACCAGGCAGATGATTGAAAGAACTGGAGGTGGTTCAGCGGGGCGCTGATGTAGAGTTGCCACCCCCAAAATGCGGTGTTGAGGTTCGATGAGAAAACATCGTCAACCGGTGGCCATGTCAGGGGAATCCTGTCTATCAAAGTGCTTTATAGTGCTCAGCGTCCAACGGTGCTTGACTGAGAGGCCACACGGGCTTTGACGTTGTTGTACCGTTATTAAACGGGTTGCTGTTCAATATCGGATCAAAATGAAGTTCAGGTTTTGAGCCGCGGCACTTGGGCGATCACTTTGGTGCGCTCATCTTAGAGGTTATGCCACTCGGAAGAGGAACAGTTGGGTTTGATTACCTCTATATGCTGCGACTCGCAGTGAGTGCGCATTGGGACAGAATCGCTTTTTCCTTTAGTCTGCCAAAGCGTTTGATTAAGCGTTATCCCGAAGTCCTTTCAGATTTATGTGTGAGTGGATTTTGCGAATGTTAAGCGAGTGAAAGCAAGACTTTGAACTAGATTTGGATGCCAGTGTGGTTTCGCTCTGCGAGGAAAACCAGCTGTTCTGATAGTACGCCATAAGCAGAACAAGGTATATCTTTGTTGGCTGGATATTGCCCCCCCTCTGCAGGTCGCGGGAATATAAGGATCGGGCGCTTCGCAATTATGAGAGTCTCCTGACGACGTCTAGACGCGATTTCTTTGCTAACTTTTTAAGTAGGTATGCTGCCCATTGTTTGTGGTTTAATGGAGCTAGCTTGGCTTGATTGGTCAGTTCAAGAAATTGTTCGGTTCTCCGATTGATATCGAAGAACATGGCGGCCTCTTTTTCTTGGAAGCACAAGTTCGAATACTCGGTGTCGCTCACTGCAAGAACTCCTGATAGCATTTTGTGAATGGAAATGTCGGGTGAAGTCCCTTCCACATGTTCACCACATGATCCAGGCGGCAACTCGTGGAACCATCCATATGTGGAACTGCTCAAATCGTTCACGATAGCAGGGATGGCGGGAACACCTGCAGCGGCAGCGACAATCAGAGAGGTTCCCATTCCAACAAAAACGCCTGCGGTTTGTAGTAGTTCAATGATTCGATGCTCATCAAGGGTGCCGTGCAACGTTACGTTGTCACGAAGGCCTGACAGTTCGATCCGTTTACACATCTCGGATTTAAGTTCGTTGTCGGATTTATCAACGTCTCCCACGACTTCCCAATGAGCATGAACTCCTTCTGACTTCAGGCGTTTTAAGATGTCAATCATGTAAAGATTGTACGTTTTGAAACTCATCAGGCGGCCTACCGACAGGATTCGCAATCGTTCTGGTTTGCGTTCTATTCGGCGATACCGTTCAACGTCTAGGGGGAGTGGCCAGGTCTTTCCCACCGGCTGATTCAAGTCATGGGTTTTGGCATGTGACAGCCGGATATGCTCAGACATGAACAGTTTGTTCTCGTCAGGGAGGATGTTGCAGAAGACGTTAGATGCATGGTTCTTAGTGGGCGGGGCATGGTATGCCCATGGGTTAAAGACGCCTGCAAGCAGTCTCTTTTTAAGTCGTAGGCGACGCAATAAGCAGTACGAAATCGATAGTGAAGTTTCAGAAAACGCAACGATTGCGTCACTTGTTAATAGAGTCTTTGTGACTTCAGCGGGAATTGCTGTGAACGGGAATGCAAGCTTGTGATAGTTTCGTGAGCCGAGAAGCAATATCGTTGCGCAGTTGGAGAGTTGCTCCATTAGCTCACCCCCTTCGCCCAAAATGATTGTTACGTGATGACCGCGTGCCTGAAGTTGCTGGCACATTCGATGCATGAGCGTCTCGACTCCGCCTGTGATGCATCGCTCGTAAACAAATACGTAAGTTATATGGTTTTTATCAAGCGGCATGGTGTCTGCGATACGCTGTTCTCCGTTGTTGGAGTGCTGCATGTCTTGGGGCAAGCTAGAGATTGAACGAGAGGGCATTACTATGAGCTTTACTCGCGCGGAGTGCAAGTTAACATCGTTATTAGAGGGAAGGTTTCTGAGGCATGTCGAAATGCATGAGGTGACGGCGTGCTAGTGAGTATGGCATGCTTGTTTATTGAGTGATCGCTCTTGGGCGAATTCTTCTGTGATCTGGGAGAGCTTTGGCCATGTCCAGTGTTGGATTGTGGCCAGGTTACGTTGGAGTGAGAATTATGGCTGCAAGATTATCGTTGCGGATAGCTTTGGGGACTGACTGTTCAGCCGAGTTTTATTGACACACCACAAGTGCAGCGTACTGTGATGTACGCAAAGTGCTAGGTGTTTAGGCGCAAGCTTCTCTATTTAGTCGGTTGGTCGTTCAGGAAGTTTTGTGACGTATTTAAGGTGTGCTTCCCACACTCCCGGTTTGTCCCGTTGATAATTGTCGGCCGTCCTGGAGTGCGGCTACAGTCCCCTTAGTAGCCATTTTCCGCCAGGAAGGCCAGTGGTGAATTGTGCAATTCTATTTCCTGGGCCGACGCGAACGATCAGTTGTCGGAGACTGTGCACTCCGCTGCCGATGCTCACCATCATGCAAGGGATAGGACTGAATTCTCGCGGCAAGTACAGGCTCATGAGTAAACATGCGATTGCAACAGGTGCCATCCAATAAAATAGTGCCAGGACAGGTGGGTGCCACATGAACCCTGTGAGGGTGCGGGTGATGAACAACACTGCAGGAACGTGGATTGCGTACAGACCAAAGAAGGCGATGGCGACGCCTGCGACGCCAAACCATCGAACACCCACGACAATTAGTAGAAGATGGATAGCATTGAAGAACGTTTGCGCGAAAGCAAACAGACCGCCTTTTCCTTTTGCAAGCATCGCGAAGCCCATCGGCCATGAAATGATTCGGCCCATGCATCCGAGGATGAACCAACGCAGTAGTTCCGCAGACTGCAGGAACTCCGAAGTGTAGAGGACCCGGATAGCAATCGGTGCGAGTGAAAGCGTTGCCAGTAAACCGGGGAATGCTAGCAGTAGCCCGATTTCGGTCTGCTCGTTAATGAGCACGTTCATTTGTTCATTGTCATTGGAGGCTTGAGTCAGGCGGGGGTAGTAGTCCGCACTCATTGCCTTCAATACAAATTGCACAAATAGGCCTGACAGAGTGAATGCTGCGGCGTAGACCCCGACTGCATCCATGCCAATTTCACGTGCCACAATCGCATTGGTTAGGTAGGTGACGAAAGTTGTTAACAAACCTGTCCAGAGAAACGCGAACCCGAGAGAGAAGAGTCCGCCAGCCAAGGTGAGGCTCTCCATCCAGGTCATGTTAACCTGTGGCACCTCGACCTGTCTCGCGTAAAATGTCGATACCGTGAGTGTGGCTATCGAGATGCATAACATCGCCGGCGCAATCCCATCGATCCCCAGTGTGTAGTATGCAATGCCTGAAATGAATGTTGAGGAAATCGATCCAATGATCGCGATTCTCGCAATATCACCGATGCGTCTGGTGCCTTGGATAATTGCGGCTTGTCCTGCAGTAATGTTGCCTAATAGGAGCGTGAGCCCGATGATACGAATCGAGTTGACGTGATGGTTGTTTTCGAAAGTGTAGTGGCAGATCCAAGGTCCAGCGAAAAAGAGAATCGAAAAGCCAATTAGACCACTGAGCCAGCAGACACGCCGAAGCGTTAAGACCGTCCGCCCGAGTTTTTCTTGGTCGTCTTTTCCCGCAGCAACCGCAACGTCGCGAACTCCACTTTGATGAATGCCCAGTCCTGCGAGTGTCGACGCCAATCCGATTATCGATTGAAAGGCCCCGATGAGCCCAATGCCCGCCGGTCCGATCATCACAGCAATCAACTTGGTTCTTACCAAACCAAAGACCATGTTCACCGCTTGTGAACCGCCGATCAGAGATGAGGCGCGGAGGATTTGAGAATATCGACCGGAATTGGGCATCTTGTTAACGCCGCATCTCGGATGAAACAAAACAGTCTGGTTGTTTCATGAAGAAATCGATGTCCGCACTCAGTTGCTGAGTCACTAGGGCTAGTTCGTTAGTGGTGGGTTCGGGGGCATTAGGGCGTCTGGCAACAATTTTGCGTGTGAATTGCGTCAAGCGAGTCGATCGGAATGCTCTACGTAAGATCCTTGGTACGCGTGAATATTGTTCACGGAGTTTTGGAGGAACAATGGGGGATTGACTGTCAGTGGTGTTGTGCAACGAACGGAAGTTAATTGGGTGATTCGGCACTTCAATGAATCTGAATATTTTCTTGAAAACTGCTTCTGGATTCTTGCTTAATATCGAAGTTTTTATGAATAGTGTGTTTTCCTTGCCGAGTTTTTCGCAGATGGTTGGGCAGAAAGTAGAGTACTGGCTATGTCTTAAGTACCACGGGTAGCAGCCTCTCCTATGGCAGTTGATATCGTAGCCATTTTCTATTTCTTGACGAACTGCAGTTTCCAGGCGTTCTGTTTCATTGCCAATTCGGTACATCCACCGATAGTGGGAAAGGAGGCGTTCGATAGGGTGGCGAATCAGTACTATCGCTTTTGGCTCATCAAGCACCTCAGCTATTCTACTAATCGCCGGTTCCCATACCGCATAAGATGTGCTTGAGTCTCCGAAGCACATTGTGTCGTTCTGTGAATTCTTGAACAGTTTGTTGTGGATGTCCGCTCCGCGAGCGTATTTGTCTGCAAAGGCAAAATGGTGTGGTTCTTTGGGGCGGGACATTTGGATCCGTGGGTGTTGGTCCAAATATTCGTGTAGGCTGCTGGTTCCGCACTTAGCGAAGCCTGGAACGATTAGGTTGCACTTATATTTGCTATTGTTCATCGTTTGTTGACAATGATTCTGTGATTCGTATTGCAATCGACATTGCGTGCGTTGGTGGGAGTTGTGGTCCCATTGGGAGGCTGAGTACTTCGTCGGTAAGCTGGTTGGCAAGGGGAAAGGCGTCTGAGGGGAACCCAAGGTCGCTATAGGCGTCGCTGGCGTGCGGCGGGATGGGGTAGTGGATTTGGGTGCCGATGTCGTGCTGCTGGAGGTGCTCTCGTAACGCGTCACGGTGCGGCGTGCGGATGACAAACAGGTGCCACACCGGATCCGCCCAGTCCGGTACGAAGGGGAGGATGAATTGCGGATCGCGGGGCGTAAGTGGTGCGAGGTCTTCCAGGTAGATGGCCGCGATCCCACGACGACGCTGGTTCCATTCGTCCAGGTGACGTAGTTTCACTCGCAAGAACGCGGCTTGCAGTGCATCGAGTCGCGAGTTGACCCCACATTCATCGTTGTGATAGCGAACGGTCGATCCGTAATTGCGCAACGAGCGAATTCGTTTGGCGACGGTTTCGTCGTTCGTGGTGACTGCACCGCCTTCGCCAAATGCCCCCAGGTTTTTACTGGGGTAGAAACTATGACATTCAATGTCCGCGATCCCCCCCACCGTGCGACCTTTGTATTGTGCACCTTGAGCCTGAGCGTTGTCGATGACCAGCTTGATGTCGGTGTCTTGGGTGCAGTCTCGGATCGCGTCGTAATCAACTGGTTGGCCGTAGAGGTTGACCGGCATGATTGCCTTGGTTCGTTTTGTGATCGCTGCCTGTAACAGTTTAGGATTCAGGTTGTAAGTTCGCTCGTCAGGCTCAACCGGAACAATGGTGGCGCCAACTTGGGTCACGGCCAGCCAGGTGGCAATGTAAGTGTTGGAGGGGACGATGACCTCATCACCGGGACCAATGTCAAGCGAACGAAGTGCTAGCGTCAGTGCATCGAGCCCCGTGCCCACGCCGACGCAGTGGTTGGCTTCGCAATAGGTCGCGTACTCTTGTTCGAAGGAGTCGACTTCTTTGCCCAGTACATACCAGCCCGAATCCATGAATCGATGATAGGCTTCGTCGAGCTCGTCTCGGATTTCCGCGGTGGCAGCCCCGAGATCAAGGAAGGGAATCATTCTCTCACCCCTCGGAATCTGCGAAAGTCGTCATAGTCACGGATGTAGTCGGATTCGTCATAGTTATGAGACGCAAAGACGACCAAAACACAATCAGGCGTGTAGCCGTACTGCGTTGCCCATATTCCTGCGGGAATATGGAGTGCTTTGCGTGAGTCGTTCAGGGTGATTTGCTGTCGCTGCTCGCCATCATCAATGACCACCTCGACTTTGCCACTGATCGCAACCAGAACCTGCTGGCACTCGCGGTGAGCGTGCTCGCCACGGATCTTTTCGGATGGGATACGATGCACAAAGAAGGTGCGTTCAGGAGAATATGGGAGATGTTCGTTCCATTGGGCGATCGTGAGTTTTCCGCGCATATCATTGATCGTGGGCAGCTCAAGCATTCGGCAGCCACCGATCAACTCATTGCCACTGGACGCGGATTCATGAATGGAGTGCGGAGGTGATGGAATCTGCGCGTAGCGTCGAACGGCGGCCGGATTGCCGACGACGACGGATCCGGGAGGGACGTCGGAGGTGACCACCGAACCGGCGCCGACCATCGCATCTTGGCCAATTGTGACGCCCGGCAGTAACGTCGCCCCCCCGCCAATCGAAGCACCGCGTTTTACGATGGTGGATGCAAAGCTCTCGGGGTACTGACGACTGCGTGGAAAACGATCGTTTGTGAACGTGACATTGGGGCCGATGAACGCGTCGTCTTCAATTCGGACACCATCCCACAATTGGACTCCGCTTTTTACGGTCACTCGGTTGCCGATCACGACATCATTTTCAATGAAGCAATGCGAGCAAATGTTGCATTCGGAGCCGATCGTGGCCTCTGGCAACACGACGCTGAATTGCCAAACTCGCGTGTCTTCGCCGATTTGGGTGGATTGGCAATCGGCCAATGGATGAATGGATGGTGGGGGCATGAAGGGGATGCGGAGGTATTGGAGGCTTGTCCATATTGTGACAGGCTGAAACTATAGCGCGTTTCAGTGACGACTTAGTTCTCGATGCCAGTGTGGTCAGGCGTCAGGACGCGTGCTATCTCGCTTTTGTAGAGCTTTGCACCTCGGACGCTCAAATGATCGTCGTCGATGTAATAAATGACATTTCCGTCAGCCAGGACAGCTTTTCCATTTTGTGAATGGTTGTGGTTTGTTGGCACGAACGATGCTCGGCATTTGGTTGCAAAGCCTGATAGTTGGCTCATGCGTTGTTCGTAGTGTTCGGTTCCATAGATCGGTACCTTTAGTGTCGATGATGAAGGAGCTGATTCGCGGAGGTACGCTGCATACCGCAGTGCATTGCTGTCGCCAATGTGAAGGGGAGGGGGTTGGCCAATGATGACTAATTGTTTGCAATGCTTTTGAAGAAGCGATATGAAAACAGGTAGTGATTCAAATTCGCTATTTGACTGCTTTGTCCAGAGCGAAGCAATGCAGATGAAGTCGGGTTTCCAGCTCTTAATGCAGTTAAGGCGGGCTTGGTCAAACATTCGCATTTGCTGCGCAGTGAAGAATGCTGTCTTGCTGCCGCTGCCTTCATTGAAAACCAGAGGGGTGCCACTGGCGGCAAAAAAACACACGGTTTGACCATTCTGTTGGGCAATCTCGTCAATGGTGTCACTCCACATTAATCCATGGGAGTCGCCGAAGACGACGATCTCTGGTGTCTCATTGCCATATCGTTTGATGATGCCCGATTCCCGGTATGTCGTGGAGTTGCGTTTTTCACGCATCGGTGTTTCGATGCCACGCATTCGACTAGCCATCCTGCCCTGCAGAGGTTGCTGGGTCGGGCGGTTGTCGTAAATTTGCCCTAGCCAAACCACGTTGTCGAAACCTTTGACGTCATAGTCTCGCTGGGAATACTGCATGGTGGTGACGACCGTGATGCAGGCAATTGCTAGTGAGGCGTTGATGGAAGCCCATCTCCGGTTGTAGCGGATTGGATTCTCAATCAGGGCATAAGTTGCGACCGACAGAAGGAAGCTGATACCGAGGACGTATGCAACCGGTGGGGTACTAGTCACCATAGCATGACGGAGTAATACAATCACTGGCCAATGCCACAGATACAACGAATACGATAGTTTGCCGATGCTCACCAAAAATGAGGAGGACAGAAGCCGGTTTGTCCAATTGCTACCTGCAGACGTGGCCAGCAGAATTGCAGAACCTGCCACCGGAAGCGATGCCTGGTAGCCCGGAAAGGAACTTGAGTTGCAGACAAAAAAAGAAAGCAAGGTCAATGCTAGGCCCGTTGCAGCCCCTATTTCTAAAAGCGATTGACTGGGGCGAAACCAAACCACTCGTCCAGCGAGTGCGATGACGCACCCGACGAGTAACTCCCAGGCGCGAAATGGCAGCAGGAAAAATGCCCAATGCGGTTTTACCGGTGTGATGGCGATACACGCGATGAAGCTAAAAAGAGCGAAGGCGCCCAAAACGATGACACGTTGCCGAACAGGACGTTTAGCAAGGAGGAATAGAAGAGGCGGTAAGCACAAGTAAAAGTGCTCTTCGACCGCAAGAGACCAGATGTGCAAGAATGGGCTGGATTCTGCTGCGGGGCCCCAATAGTCCCCCCCAAGTCGCATCATCTTGACGTTTGCAAGCAAGAGCAGGCACCACTGGGCTTGCCGAGCAATTTCGAGCCATTGGTCGCTGAAAACGAAAAAGTAAGTCGCAATCAGTGTTGCGATCAGCACGGTAGCGAATACAGGGAACAGACGCTTGATTCGACGACCCCAGAACTTTCGAAAACTAAACGTTCCTTTCTCTAGTTCGGCTGAAATGATGGTCGCCATCAAAAAGCCTGAGATTACGAAGAAAACGTCCACACCTGCAAATCCACCATCCATTCCTGTAACTCCTGCATGGAACAGGATAACCGGTATCACTGCAACAGCCCGAAGGCCATCAATGCTGGGGCGGTATGTGAAGTTGTTTTGAGTCACGTGATTCAATAAGGGAACGGTGTCTAGGCTTTGTTGGCGATCGACAGAAGGTACTCGCCGTAGGCGGTTTTGTTGAGTCGGTCGGCTTGCTCACGGAGCGCGTCGGTCGACAGCCATCCGTGAGTGTGGCCGATCTCTTCCAGACATGCGACTTTGAAGCCCTGGTGGTGCTCGATTGTTTTGACAAACATGGAGGCCTCCAGAAGACTTTCGTGGGTTCCGGTGTCTAGCCACGTGTGCCCACGGCCAAGAATCTCGACGCTCAATTTTCCAGCGTTCAAGTATTCGCGATTGATACAGGTGATCTCCAATTCGCCGCGGGCGGAGGGTTTCACGTTCTTGGCAATCTGGACCACGTCGGCATCATAGAAGTAGAGCCCCGTGACGGCAAAGTTTGACTTGGGTGCCGAGGGTTTCTCTTCCAATGAAATGGCTTTGCCCGAAGCGTCGAATTCAACAATGCCAAATCGATGCGGGTCGTGGACCTCGTATCCAAACACGGTAGCGCCGTCGGTCTGCGACGAGGCTGACTTCAACTTCGGCGAAAACCCTTGCCCGTAAAAAATGTTGTCGCCCAACACCAGTGAAACCGAGTGGCCGTCGATGAAGTCCGCTCCGATTAGGAACGCTTGCGCCAAGCCTTCAGGACGCGGTTGGATCTCGTAGGTGAATTCGACGCCGAACTGTTCCCCCGAACCTAACAGGT
This sequence comes from Rosistilla oblonga, assembly GCF_007751715.1. NCBI lineage: Bacteria > Pseudomonadati > Planctomycetota > Planctomycetia > Pirellulales > Pirellulaceae > Rosistilla > Rosistilla oblonga. Next base: position 3,332,652 of record NZ_CP036292.1, read on the forward strand.
TCTTGTAGTGCGGCAGATCCTCCGGCGTGGAGATGATCAAAATGTCTCGGATGCCGGAGAGCATTAGCACGCTGATGGGGTAGTAGACCATCGGCTTGTCGTATACAGGCAACAGCTGCTTACTGATTGCACGCGTCACTGGGTGCAGTCGGGTGCCCGAGCCGCCCGCGAGGACAATACCTTTTCGTGTCATAAGTTGCATTGCTCTGTGGTATGGTGGAACGGTGTTGGTTCGTGGCTTTAACCACAGGATGTACCAGAACGCCACCTGAGTTCAAACTCAGCCAAACCCTTCAAGCAGATGCCCAAATAGAAAGGGAGCTAGGGGAATTACAAGGACGGTCTACTGGGAGTGCTTGGATTTGAGCTGACGCGTGACTCGTCGGATTCTTGGGCTGTGTCAAAGCAGCGCTAGAATCCAGGGCTGAAACTTATCAAAGGGTCGGCGCGGACTTCGTTCCTTTGGGTGACAGGCACCTTCGTTTTCGCAGCCGTTAACTCGTTGGTTTTACTTGTGCATCCATGCATCGGTTCAATTTTTTGTCTTGCGTTCTGCGCACCGTTTTGTAGGCGGGCAAACGTAACGCTACGACGAATACATACCCCGCGCCCAGTCGTTGTGTCGCGAGATTTCGTCTACTGATTTGATTGGCTTATCCTTAATCAAACAAGTCCCCACGTCTATGGATTTGGTAATCGACAGAAGGTTTGTAAAACCCCTCGCTGCCACAGGCCACACAACCGTGCAAACCAGCATCTAGACTACTTCAAGCGGGGGGCGTCTGTGTCCCGAATGGTAACCCCCACGTTCAAATCGCCAGCTGTGGGCAGCGGTACCTGGGGAGGGTACGGTAGAACTTTGTAATTCCCCAGTACTTGTGAATAGACGGTCGCTCCTAAGTGGGGTGGGGCTGCGATTAGCTGTTTCCGATACTACCCTTGTACCGCGGAAACCACAATCAAATCGCGCCAGATTTACTTAACCACCCGCCCCCCCATCTCGCAACTTTGCCCGTCCGACTTCCGTTGGCCAGGTTCGTGCGGCGGGGGGAGCCTCCTTGGAGGCATGTATAATATTTTCAGCGACGGTTCTGAGTAGCTCACCCGCTAGAGTCTCGCGGTTAGGTAACGAACGGTCGGACGCGGACATTAGTGCCGTAAGGTTAAGCCACCACGCTCGTGCGTGTTTGGTGGGACCGCCCGATTTGCAGTGCCTTACATTGGTCTGTCGGCGAGGGCGCAGCTTTTGCTGTTCTTGCTCATTTTCCTTAAATCATCGCACGCCGTTGTCAAGCAATTGATCCTTGTGGGGCCGTGAGCAGCGTCCGCGTAGATGGCCGCACGTAGTGCCCCGGTGGGGTAACGCAATGGAGAGAGGGATTGGCGGGAGCGGCCGGTAATCTGCCCGCGAATGAAGCCAAGATCGCAGATGGACTTTTCTGTGACTAGTTGCGTTGCTCGCTTTTGATCTTTTGAAGGGACGGTCATGTGAAGGAGGTCGCTGTTTGCGTGATTCGTGGGATCTCGCTGTTCGTTTTTGGCCTGTGAGTCGGCGCTATTGTGAGTGGTTCGCTGTTGATCGGGGGCGCGGGCGATTGGGGAAAGAAATCTGGAAGGTGTCGCTGTTGCGTTTGGTATGAATGTTGCAAATAGCTGCCGTTGTCCGCCGCCGACTGTCACTTTTGTCACCGCGTGGTGCCGTGCCGTCGGGGCTGTTGTTTGTTTCAGTTCAAATGTACGGAGGTATGAGCCATGTCTAGTTACAACATGACCCGAGCGCTTGTTCCCAGTGGGTTTGGAATTTCGGGACGCGAGATGGAGGAGCTGTTCGATCGTCTGTTCCATCCCGGCAGTAGCCCTGCTGCAAACCGGTGGACTCCGCCTGCTTCGGTTTGGGAGACGGGTGAGCAGATCCACTTGGAGATGGAGTTGGCTGGAGTCGCTCGCGAGGACATTGATGTCAGCTTTGAAGACGGTTTGTTAAAGATCTCGGCTAAGCGGCCTCAGCCCGATGCGACCGACCGGTCCTATTTGCACGACGAGCGCGCGTGGGGTGAGATGACGCGGACGATGCGTGTCGCCGATTCCGTCGATCCCGATTCGATCGAAGCTTCCTTTCAGAACGGACTGCTCCACATTCAGCTCTGCAAACGAGCCGAAGTGTTGCCAAAACGGATTGAGATCAAGTCGTCCTGATCCTTCTGATGGTGCTTGGCTCCGGCCCTTAGGCGATCGATAGGGAGCGGTAGTGGGATGTGAAGAAACTCCGCGGACGCAATGTCCCGCGGAGTTTCGGTTTTGGACGGTTTCTTGGCTTCACTGCGGAAGGCGAAGCAATTTGTGAGCATTGTTTCTCGCTGCGATGGTGGTTCGTGAACCCAGCGCTCGAGCCCTCCCCGAAAAACTCGCTGAAGGCTCGTTTTTCGACCCTCCCAGCGTTGCTTGGCGGGTGAAGTGTTTTTGTTTATGGGGCTGCGATCTACTACCTTGGGACTAAGTTTGTTTGAGCAGTGTCGTGAGGAAGTTGTTGTGGAGATACTGCCGTATTGCCCTCCCCGAAAAACTCGCTGAAGGCTTGTTTTTCGACCCTCCCAGCGTTGCTGGGCGAGTGAAGTGATCATATAGGCATGTGCGTAAGTTCTGGCGAGCCAGCGGGGCAAAATTCCTTGGTTCCCTACTCCGCGTCAGTGACGTTCTGCCACACCTGTGCAAAGGTGTGCCTGCGGCGACAATGGAGGCTGATAAATCGATCGTCAGCTGATCTATCAGACCCGTCGACTTCGGAGCGTGATGCAGACCCATGGACGTTGAAATACTCAGCCGGTTGCAGTTTGCCGGAACGATTATGTTCCACTACCTGTTCCCGCCTCTTTCGATCGGTTTGGGGCTGCAGTTGTTTCTGTGCGAGCTGGCTTATTACCGGACCCGCAATCCGGCCTGGGAGGCTGCCGCCCGTTTCTGGACTCGCGTCTTCGCTGTCAACTTCGCGATGGGCGTTGCGACTGGGATCGTGATGGAGTTCGAGTTTGGCACAAACTGGGCCGCCTATTCCCGCTTCGTCGGCGATGTCTTTGGTTCGGCGCTGGCGGCCGAAGGGATCTTTGCCTTCTTTCTCGAAAGCGGCTTCTTGGCGGTGCTCGTCTTCGGCTGGGACCGCGTCGGGCCGAAGATGCATCTGTTCAGCACGCTGATGGTCTTTCTCGGTTCGGCGTTCAGCGCCGTATGGATCGTGGTCGCCAACAGCTGGCAACAGACGCCCGCCGGGTACCACATCGTTTGGCACGACGTTCAGGGAGAACAGGTGCCGCGAGCGGAGGTGACCGATTTCTGGGCGATGGTCTTTAATCCCTCCTCCGTCGATCGCTTGACGCATACGCTGGTCGGGGCTCTTGTGCTGGGAGCGTTTTTCGTCGCCTCGGTCTGCTCCTACTACCTGCTGCGAGGAAAGCACGAAGCGATAGCTCGGCGGTGCCTTTCGATCGCTCTGCCGACCTCGCTGTTGTTCACTCTTTTGGCAGCCGCTACCGGGCACGATTCGGCAAAAAAGCTCATCGAAACCCAGCCTGCCAAACTTGCAGCCATCGAAGCTCATTACGAAACGACCGACGAGCCGACCGGGCTGTATCTATTCGGATGGCCCGACGCCGAAAACAAGACGGTTCACTTTGGCGTGCAAATTCCGCGGATGCTGAGCCTGTTGGTCTACAACGACCCGTCGCGGCCGGTTCCGGGCATGGACAAGATCCCCGTCGACCAACGCCCGCCGATCTGGCTCCCCTTTCAAACCTTTCACATCATGGTCGGGCTGGGGACGTTGATGCTGCTCGTCTCCGCGATGGCCTGTTGGTCGTGGTACCGCGGCTTCTATGGTCGGCACCGTTGGTTGCTGTGGACGATCGTGGTGATGCCCGTCGCCGCGATGACCGCCAACCAAGCCGGCTGGATCACGGCGGAGGTCGGCCGCCAACCGTGGGTCGTCTACCCGTCGGTGCAAAACGGCGTCGAGATGATGGGGATGCGGACCGCCGATGGGCTGAGCGAATCGGTGACGGCCGAGCAGGTGCTCGGTTCGATCATCCTGTTCGGGATCATCTATTCGCTGCTGTTTGCAGTTTGGATCTTCGTCCTGAACCAGAAGATCCAGCACGGCCCGGAATCGCCTGAAGAGTTGACCGAATACAAACGGCGGCTGCAGCGTAAGTCGATGTCCGAAACGATCGGGCACGGCGGAACTGCGTATGGTGGATCGTTGATGGACGAGGACTCCCGATGAATTACGAACTGTTGACCTTCATTTGGTTTGTGCTGCTGGGCGTGCTGTTGTGCGGCTACGCGATCCTCGACGGATTCGATCTGGGCGTGGGGATTTTGCATCCGTTCATCGCCAAAGACGATACCCAGCGGCGGTTGGTGATGAATTCGATCGGTCCGTTGTGGGATGGCAACGAGGTCTGGTTGGTGACGTTTGGCGGAGCATTGTTTGCCGCGTTTCCAGTCGCCTACGCCACGGTTTTCAGCAGCTTTTACCTCGCGTTTTTCCTGTTGCTGACCTGTCTGATCGGCCGAGCTGTCAGTCTCGAATTCCGCTCCAAGGTTCAGTCGCCTCGATGGCGAAAAGCCTGGGACTTCGGCTTCTTCGCTTCCTCACTGACCGCGGCGGCGCTGTTGGGGATCGCTGGCGGGAACGTGATGGCGGGGATGGAGTTGGGGCCGCGTTACGTCTATGAAGGCGGGCTGTTGAGCCAGATTTATTGGTATCCGCTGCTGGTCGGCGCGTTGACGGTTTCGCTGTTTGCCATGCACGGAGCGATCTATCTGTACCTAAAGACGGAGGACGAATTGCAGGCGCGAGTCCGCCGGGCGATCCATCCGCTGTTCCTGACCTTTGCGGGGCTGTACGTCGTCGTGACGCTAGCGACTTGGTTGCACGTCCCGCACGCCACCGAAAACATCGCCAACTACCCGGTGCTTTGGATCGTCCCGGTCCTCAACTTCCTGGCGGTGCTGAACATCCCGCGAGCGATGTATCTGAACCGACCCGGATACGCCTTTTTCTCCTCGGCGATGGTGATCTTGGCGTTTGCTTCGCTGTTCAGCGTCGCGATCTTCCCGAACTTGATGCTCTCGACGATCGATCCGGCGTACAGCGTGACGCTGGAGAATGCTCGCAGCAGCCACGCGACGCTCGGCACGATGCTGATCATCGCCGCGATCGGGCTCCCCTGCGTGCTCAGCTACACCGTGATCATCTACTGGATTTTCCACGGCAAAGTGAAGCTCGACCCGCACAGTTATTAGCCCATTCGGACGAGCTTTCGTTGCGTTCCGATCTGTCGCTGCGCAGCCGGCTAGCTGGCGAGGCGAAGATTTTCCCATTTTATTAGACAAATTGGCCGGGATCGCGCATCATGCTTTAACGATGAGTGAACCCGACCCTATTTCCGAGCAAGTTCGCGAGTGTGCCGACCGGATCGCTGAAAGCGGTGCCGCAGCCCTCTCGGGACTCTACGACTTGACCTCCGGGCGGTTGGTTCGCTTCGCCACCACGGTCACTCGCAACCAGCACGATGCCGAAGACGCCGTGCAGTCGGCGCTGGTCAAAGTCGCCGACAACCCGCGGACGCTGCGCCGCGCCGAACGTCCCTGGCCCTATCTGTTGCAGATGGTACGGAACGAATCGCTGCTGATCCTGCGTCGCAAGAAACGCTGGCGATTTGCGACCGGGATCTTCGATCTTTTGACGCGTTGCCCCGTGGATGAACTGGAGCAGGAGGAGACCTATCGCATGGTCTGGTCGGCGATGCGCCGCTTGCCGCCGAAGCAGAGCGAAGTTGTCGCGCTGAAGATTTGGGAGAATTTCACGTTCGCGCAGATCGGCGAGGTCTTGATGATCTCGCCAGCGACCGCCGCCAGCCGTTACCGCTATGGGATCGCCAAGTTGGAGATCGAGTTGCGGGGCGAGGAAGTGGAGGAGCGGCGATGAGAGACGACCACGATTTTGGCGATGCGGAACGAGGGGATTCGCCCGCGATCGAAGCTGTTATCCGCGCTGCCGGCGATTATGTCGTCGTATCGGATGACCTTCGCCCGCGCACGATCGAAGCAGCAATCGAGCGGCAGGGGCTCGCCGTTACCCGCCGCCGCGTCCGTTGGGCTGCATTGGGAGCTGCTTTGTTTTTGGCGGTCTCGATCCCGTGGGTACGTTCCTACGATGGCGGTGGGCTGGAGTCGGTCTCACCGACGACAGCGGAGATCCACCGAGCCGCGTTGCGGTATGCTGCCGAAGCCAACATTACTCCCGATTGGGCTTTGCAGAAGGTGGTCGACGACCTCCGTCGCTCGCAAGCCGAGCGATTGGGACAATCGACACGCTAGCCGCCTAAGCCACGCCGCGAGTCGCAAGCTCAAAAGTACGACGGGGAGCACTCGCCTTCACCCTCTCGCGGCGAAGCCGTGGGAGGGTCGGGAAACTAGCGCCGAGCGAGTTTTCCGAGGAGGGCGTTTTTCAGGGATCTTGTGCTGTGGATTTGGTCTCGACTCCCCTCCCCGAACTTCGCTTCGCTTGTTCGACCCTCCCCTTCAAACTTCGTTTGGGGAGCGGCGAGGCCGTGGGCGACCGCAATGAGAGCTGCAAAAAAAGCGATCTGGACGTGGGGGCTTTCGATTGATGAAAATCTGCGTCGGTCGAGAGACTGCGGAGATGTCGGGCGATCGGAAACATCTCGCTGCGGGGATGCCGAGGAGAGATGGGATCGATGAAAAACGAGAAGAGTGGGATGTGGGCCGAACTGCGCGATGGATGTGCCGCCGTTCGTGAGGTAGCGATCGTCGGCGCGATCGTGCTTTTGTTGGTAGCACCGACTTCGTTTCACAGCATCTTGGAGCGAGCGGGGATCTCGTCGGTCGCAGGCGTTGAGTTCGACCTCGATGCGATTGAAGAGGCAAATCAGCAGACATCGGATGCCGCTTCGGAAGTCGATTACGTCAAAGAGCAGTTGGCGATGCTGCAGCAACAGATCAGTGCGCAAGCGACGCGCAGCCAGTCGCCCGAAATGCTTGGGTTAGCGCGTAGCGTCAACGGACTCGAGAAACGACTCGATCAGGCCAAGAACTCTCTGGGACAAGCTGCCGTAGGAGTCCATAGCTCCGTCCCCGCCAGGCATCGAGCAGGCCTGACGCCGCCAGATGAACTGTTCAAAGCTGGCCCAAGCAGCCCCGAAGTGACGACGAGCCGGTTGCCTACAATCGTCGCGCCTACGGAATCGCGATAGTCGTAGCCTTGCGGAGCTAAAGTCGCCCAGCCGATACGTGGTATTCGCATCGATTGCTCGTGCGTCGGACCCGCGATGCGGCATCGTGGTGTGATGCCGTGCGTGATCCAAAGAATGCGTTCGCCGGTCGAAACGCTTGGCGAATCGACCGGTACGGGCGTGGCTCGCTGGCGGTTGGGGATTGCGACCGCCGCGAGTGTCGAAACCGCTATCAGCTACTTAGCGACGATTTGGCCAGCTACCAGAGCGCTGCCGGTGAGGTCGCCGGGCAGATCGGTATGGACGATCAATCGTTGGCTCTTCGAGCCCGCTTTATCACCCGCGGTGATCTTCAGTGGCAAGACGTGCATCTTCTTCGATTCTGCGTTGGCTTTGTATTCGATGCTGAAGCCTTCGGCCTTGATATCGGTCAAGCGGAACGGTTTATCGCTGCGAACAACCAACCGTTGCTCCGACGATTCGCCTGGTTTCAGGTTGCCGATCGCCATGACTTGCGGGCTGACGATGACTGCGGGTCGGACTTCGTAGGTGACTTCCAAAGGAACACGTGGCATCGCGCGGTCGTTGGTGATCACGACGATGTTCGTGTGTGCTTGGCCCGGTTCGGCGGCACCGTCGAACGCGACATTCAACTTGTAGGAAACGCGGCCTCCGTTGCGGGAAACCTCTTCGAACGCAGCGGCGACGTTGGGCGAAGGCGATTGGACTTCGACGATCTTCCAGTCGCTGCGGCCAGCGTAAGTAACACCGATCTCTTTGTGGACCGATTCACCCTGCATCACCGATCCAAATTCGACTTGTCCGGGATTGAAGACGATGTCGCGGCGGATGTAACCATCGACTCGCAATTGGACTTCGGCATAATACGGCTTGTCGATCACAACGGTCAGGGTCGCTCCCTTCTTGCCGTGGAACGAACCGGTGTTGAAGCGGGCCAGGATATGTCCTGTTTCGCCGGTCTTAAGCGTATGGTTTTCGATGATCGGGGTGGTGCAACCACAGCTAGCCCGAACCGTGGAGACGTGGACGTCTTCCTTATATAGGTTCTTGAACGGGAACCGGAATTCGGTTTTGGCTGCGACCGCGACCGTTCCAAACTCATGCTTCTTGACGGGAAACATGTTGTCAGCCCATTCGACTGCGCCAGCTTGCGGGGCGACCAATGCGATCAGCATCAACCCGCAAACGCCTCGTACCTTCAGAGTGTTCATCGTCTCAAATCCCCATCCAAAATGTTTGTGATCAAAGCCCTCGGTTTCGAGCCAGCATTTGACTGCCCCGGTAAATACGGTTTCCGATCCCTTTCCGGACAGCAACGCCACGGAAACCGTGTCGCGCGATCGCATCCTTGCAACTCAAAAACCCGCCAGAATCAACGAAGTCTAGAACGCTTAGTTGGGTTCCGAGGCTATTGCTACTATTTTACGCAACTATTTTTTTCAAAAAGTGCGTGACGTTTTCGGGAATGAATGTTTTGTCCGCAGCGGGACAGGCAGGATGTAACGACTGGGAGGGATGGTTAGCCTTTCTGTCTGCATGATAGTACCATTCCAGGGGCAACTCAACCATCACTCACGAGATCCTGCGTTGCCCAACATGTGGTCGCTTGGGGGGGAATCCTAAGTCGATTGCAGGTCGAAGAGGTTGTCCGATCGCGCGAAGGCGCCCGGGAAGATTTCACAAAAAAACCCAGATTTCTTGCGAAACCTGGGTGATCGTTTTGAGAGAGCGAAACAAGTGCCTAGACTTGCTTGTCGTCGATCCAGCTCATCAGCGAACGCAGACGCTTGCCGACGTTTTCGATCTCGTGACCTTGCTCCAGACGACGGGTCGTCTTGAACATCGCAGCACCGCCGCGGTTCTCCAAGATCCAGTTGCGAGCGAAGGTGCCGTTTTGGATTTCGGTCAGAACTCGCTTCATCTCTGCCTTGGTTTCAGGCGTGATGATTCGCGGGCCGGTGACGTAGTCGCCGTATTCAGCGGTGTTCGAGATGCTGTAACGCATGTAGCTAAGTCCGCCCTGGTAGAACAGGTCGACGATCAGCTTGACTTCGTGCATGCACTCGAAGTAGGCCATCTCGGGTTGGTAGCCAGCTTCGACAAGCGTTTCGAAGCCCGCTTTGATCAGTTCGCTCAAACCGCCACAGAGAACCACTTGTTCGCCGAACAGGTCGGTCTCGGTCTCTTCTTGGAAGGTCGTCTCGATAACGCCACCACGGGTGCCGCCGATGCCCTTGGCATAAGCCAGACCGATCTGCTTGGTCTCTTCGCTGGCTCCTTCGCCCAAAGCGATCAAGCTGGGGACGCCGCCACCCTTTTCGTATTCGCTACGGACCAAGTGCCCGGGGCCCTTGGGGGCGACCAACAGGGTGTCGACACCGGTTGGCGGTTCGATTTGGCCGAAGTGGATGTTGAAACCGTGCGAGCACATCAGGACGTTGCCTGGCTGCAGGTTGTCGCGGATCTGAGCCTTGTAGATGTCGCCCTGAACTTCGTCGGGGAGCAACAGGTTGACGACGTCGGCCTTGGCGGTCGCTTCGTCAGCGGACATCGGTTCGAAGCCGTGGCTCTTGGCCAAATCGTAGTTTGGTCCGCCGGGGCGTTGGCCGATGATCACATCGCAGCCGCTGTCGCGAAGGTTCTGCGCTTGGGCGTGGCCCTGCGAACCGTAACCAATAATCGCGATCGTCTTGCCTTTCAGGTGGGACAGATCGGCGTCGTTGTCGTAATAAATCGTGGCCGCCATGTGGAGTGTTCCTTGTGCTATCGTGGCGTAAGTCGGTTTGAACAATTGGACGATTTTCGGCTTGTATTCGACGGGGCGTTCCAGCGTCAGCAGACGCTTTGGCTCCATCGATGCCGGCGCGTTGAGAACGCGTTTATTCGACTGGCTCTTCGCTCACCGCACCGCTGCGGACCATGGCGATTCGCCCGGTTCGAACCAGTTCGATGATTCCGTAGGTTCGCATCCGTTCGATGAACGCTTCGACCTTGCTTTCGCGTCCGCTCATCTCGATCGTGATTTCGTCGGGACCGACGTCAACAATCCGGCCGCGGAAGATGTCGACAAGTTCGCGAACTTCCGATCGCGAAGGGCCAGGAGCCGCTTGCACCTTGCACAGCATCAAATCGCGTTCGACGAAATCGGTCGCACTGATATCCATCACGCGGACGACGGTCACAATCTTTTCCAGCTGCTTGCGGACCTGCGCCAGCGTCTTCTCGTCTCCCACCACGACAAAGGTCATGTGAGACAAGTGGGGATCGTCGGTTTCCCCGACTGCCAATGAGTCGATGTTGTATCCGCGCGAGGCCAACATCCCCGAGATGTGCGCGAGCACACCGGGAACATTCTGAACGAGGGCCGATAGAACGTGTCGCATGTTGTGTTTTTGGACCGTGGTTGAATCCAGGCTGAAGCCTGGCCGTGCGAGAAAAGACCGCATCATAGTTGTGGGTTTTCCTGGGGACAAGGGTTGGTAATCCGCCAAACGTGAATGAAAGTGTTTGTCGTTGCTGTGCGCTGCCGGAAATTGCGGCTTTCGCGGTAAATCGACTTGGGCAAACCGTTCGCCGAGGGCGAACTTTGAACGCTTGACTGAGACCCTTGCGGGCGGTTGAGGTTCATGGGATCGTGAGAGCTGCCCCATCGATTTTGAAGCCCGATCTGGCGTTCAAGGCGAAATAACGCCACATTAGTCGTTTGCCAACTATCGTTTTGGCACGCTAGAAAAGAGTCCGGTCGATCGTCGTCGACCCCCGCCGCGCCGGCCCAGTTGCCGCCGCGTCGTCCGGCAAATGCCTCGAAAGCTTTCCCCATGACCTTCCGAATCGATTTGCCAGCCTACCGCGGTCCGTTGGATCTGCTGTTGTATCTGGTCCGCCGCAGCGAGTTGGACATCACGACGATGTCGCTGGCAAATGTGGTCGACCAATACCTGGAATATTTGGAAGTTTTGCAGGATCTCGACGTCAACGGCGTCGGCGATTTCATCGATCTCGCCTCGACCCTGGTCGAATTCAAGAGCAAGGCGGTCCTTCCGCAGGCCGACGACGAACAGGAAGAAGAGGTCCTCGAAGACCCTCAGGAAGAGCTTGTCGAGCGGTTGTTGGAGTACAAGCGATTCCGCGACGCGTCGAGCATCTTGGACGAGATGGGAGAGCAGTGGCAGCAGCGGTATCCGCGGATCGCCGACGATCTTCCCCCCCGACAGATCGATCCCGGCGACCAACCGATCGCCGATCTGGAACTGTGGGATCTGGTCAGTGCTTTTGGCCGGATCATGCGCGAATCCTCGGGGCCCCCGCCAACACAAGTCGTCTACGACGACACGCCGATCCACGTCTACATGCAACGCATCCACGAACAATTGCTGAAGGTCGACGAGGTTCGCTTCTCCGACTTGTTCGACCTGGGGGCTCATAAGTCGGCGATGATTGGTATCTTTCTAGCGATCCTAGAGTTGGCAAGGCATTACGGTGTGTCGACCCGGCAGGAAGCCGGCGGCATTGATATCGTAGTCACCCGAGGTGAACGGTTCGAGACGGAGCTGAATGTAAGCGAGGTCGACAACTACGACGCCAGCGCCGTCGATGAAACGAACTTGCCCATTAAAAAGTCGTCTTGAGAGAGTTGATGTTCGAAAATATTCCGTTGCGGAAGTGTCAGCACGCCGGACTAACCATCGAAGGCTATTCGCGCGCCGCCGTGCAAACGTGTTGGCGCATCCCCGAACTGAAGTGTGGTTTTGATCTCGGCGTGCAGCCCTGGGACTTCATGGGAACGCCGACTTGGTTTGTCAGCCATACCCACCTGGATCACATCGCCGCGCTTGCTGTCTACGTCTCCCGCCGGCGGATGATGAAGATGGATCCGCCGGTGATCTATCTGCCAGCCAATTCGATCGATCACTGCCTGGCGATGCTTCGCAGCTTTACCCGCTTGGACAAAGGGGCGATGCCGTGCGAACTGCTACCGGCCGAGCCGGGGGACGAAATCGAACTCTCTCGCGAACTTGTCGTCAACGTCTTCCCGACCCGCCACACGATCACCTCGGTCGGTTATATGGTCAGCGAGCGGAGGAAGAAGTTAAAAGAAGAGTTTCAGGGACTGCAGGGGACCGAGATTCGCGATCTCCGCATGAAAGGCGTCGAGGTCTCGCACGAGACGCGGATGCCGATCCTCGCCTACACCGGCGACACCCAGCCGCGCGGACTCGATGACAATCCGGAGGTCTTCGATTGCAAGATCTTAATCGCGGAGATGACGTTCATCGCCCCGGACCACCGTAAAGAAAAGATCCATAAGCACGGCCACATGCATCTGGACGACTGGGTTGCGCGGAAGGATCGCTTTAATAATGAACTGATCATCGCGTCGCATTTCAGCACGCGTTACAGCGACCAACAGATTCGCCGGATGGTCGAAAAGAAACTTCCCGGGCTGTTGGGCGGCCGGTTGAACCTGTGGTTATAAGAAACCAAACCGATCTGGAATTGGAGGCTCCGGCGCGATTGGACACGCCGCGAGCGGCGTACGTCCATGTTCCGTTCTGCCAGCACCGTTGTGGGTACTGCAATTTCAGCGTTCTTGCGGGGCGGGACGATCTTGTCGACGCCTACCTCGACGCGTTAGAGGCTGAACTGACGCGATTGGTCGAACCTCGCACCGTCGACACGCTGTTCGTCGGCGGCGGCACTCCGACCCACTTCGACGCCCCTGCCCTTACCCGTTTCCTGCGTCTTGTTGGCCATTGGTTTCCCCTTTCCGGTGGCGCTACCGAGTTCAGTGTCGAAGCGAATCCGAACGATATCACGCAGTCGAAGCTGGATCTTCTGAAGCAATTTGGAGTCGATCGGATCAGTTTGGGAGTGCAGTCGTTCGACGCCGCCAAGCTGAAAATACTCGAGCGGACGCATTCACCCGGCGAAGCGAGGCGGGCGATTCAGTTGGCGGCAGAGACGATCGGGAACGTTTCGATCGACCTGATCTTCGCGACACCCGGCGAAACGCCCGACGCGTGGCGAGGCGATCTTCGCGATGCGGTCGCGATGCCGCTGAGTCATCTGTCGACGTACGGTTTGACGTTTGAAAAGGGGACGCAGTTCTGGAACCGGCTGCAGAAAGCGACGATCGCCACGGTGATCGAAGAGGACCAGTTGCAGATGTTCCGCGATGCGATCGCGATTCCCAAGGCCGCCGGTTTTGAACACTACGAAGTCTCCAACCACGCGATGCCGGGGCGGCGCTGCCAGCACAACATGGCGTATTGGCGGGGCGTTGGATGGTACGCTGCCGGTCCTGGAGCGGCGGCGTTTGTCGACGGTCGCCGCGAGGTCAACCATCGCAGCACGACAACCTATATCAAGCGGTTGTTGCGCGGCGAATCGCCGATCGCTGAGTCGGAGACGTTGACGCAGGAGCAATTGATTCGCGAGCGGGTAGCGTTTGGGCTGCGGATGTTGGCCGGAGTCGAACTGACCGAAGTGGGCCCGCTGCAAGTGATCGACCAGTTGCTAGGGAAGCAGTTTCAGATGCTGACCGAGATCGGGATGTTGACGCGAACCGACAATCGAATCGCTCTGACAGCCCAGGGGCTGTTCGTGAGCGATTCAGTGCTGTCGGAGATTCTCTAGCCGCAACGGTCGCCGCGGCGAGTTATTCCGCCGCCACATCATCCATGCTGGCCAGGTAACCCTTCATCCATTCCAGGATCTCTTCGTTGGAGATCGTCGCTTCGATGACTTCCATCGGTGCGGCGGAGACCGAGTGCAAGCAGCCTGCCAGCGAATCGATGATCTCATCCTCGGTGCGTCGCAGCGCGGTGACCAGGCGTCGGCAGATACTAGGCCCAGCCGGCGCCGCTTGCTCACCATATTCGGCGAGAGCTGCGGAGAGTGGGATCGCGGCGGACCATCGATTTTCGAGAAGATCGCCGACGTGTTCGAAGACGATTTCGTTAGGGTCGATCGCCATCAGCGCGATCCCTGCCGATGCGGCGATCATATCGACGCGGTGGGTCAGCAGATGTTCCAGGGCGGGAGCGGCACTCTGGGCGGCCGGCCCAATCGTGCGAAGCGCCTCGGCCGCGACCAGGACGACCTGTTCATCGCGCGATCGCAACATCTGGATCAACGCGGGAACAAAGGCTTCCCGCGACTCGTCGGTCCGATTGGCAACCTGTTCGGCCGCCAGGAACTGATACGATTCATTGGACGACACCATCTGTTCGGCCAGCTGCTGCATCGAGCTTTGCGGACCGGGAATCGTCGTCGCGTCGATGATCATCGTGCAGGCAGCGGGCATCGACTTCATCGCTTGTTTGAAAGTCACCTGCGCATCGGCTCGCAGCAGTTTTCCCCAAGCGGGATCGGTTTCGTTCCGCAGTCGGGCCAAACAGGCTGCGGCGTAACCGAGGTCGGCCGAGGTCAGGTAACCTAAAGTGCGGAGCGATTTGATGGTGGGAGCTGGCGTGCTGCAACACGATTCTTTGACGCTGCTGTTGCAGACGGCGACGACAAATCCGCCGCAAAGCGTTGCCAGTTCGGTGAGCCATTGTCCCTGATCGGGCATCTCGCGGCTGTCGAACTGTCGCAGGCGGTAGTGCGAGACTTCGTGAGCCAGCGTGGTGACCAACCGCGGCCCGTCGCTCAGTGCTGCTTGAGGGACTCGGACTTTCGGCGCGTCGCCAATTTGGTGAACCGCCGCGTCGGGACCGCCATCAGCGACCTCGATCGGCAAGCCGGAGACATCGACTTGCAACTGTTTGGCGATCCGCTGAGCTACCGTTGGCAGATCTTCGGCGGTCAGCGAGTCGGCGGGCAAAAAGACCGCCGGGTCGGTGACGATGGCCGTCTGTTGCACTACGGGGAGCGTCAACCGATCGACAAGATACCGCATCCGCAGTTCGATCTGCCCGCGTCGCGACGCCGTCAACGGTGGCTTTGCTTTGCCAAATCCAAATAACATCCTCAGCCACCTCTGGAAAACTACGTGATCCTTGCAGACGCCGCGTTGGCGCAACCTCGCGGAAGCGAACTAGTCGTGGTCGTGACCACCGTCACCGTGAGCATGTCCATGCTCGAGCTCTTCAGCTGTCGCGTCGCGGACTTCGCGGATCGTGACGTCGAAGGTCAACGTTTCACCCGCCAGCGGATGATTCCCGTCGACTTTGATCAATTCATCGCCGACCTCGGTGATCGAAAAGATCATCGGCCCGTCGGGCGTGTCGGCTTCGAACTGCATGCCGACTTCAAACTCGTCGACCTCTTCGAACTCATCGCGTGGGACTTCCTGCAACAGTTCGTCGGAACGCAAACCGTATCCGTCTTCTGGCGGAATGGTGATGTTCAGAGTGTCGCCAACCTTAAGTCCTTCGAGCGCCCGCTCGAGGCCTTCGATAATTCCGCCCTGCCCGTGTAGATACAGCAAGGGCTCGTGTCCCTCGGACGAATCGATCAGCTCGCCAGCGTCGTCGGTCAGTTTGTAATCGAACGCGACAACTTTGTCCGCTGTAATTTGCATCGGTTTGCTTTCTTAGAATGAAGTCGATATTGGGACGGGCGTGATTTGCGTCCCACGCCCGACAGGATACCACGAAATGCGATTTCGCATCGTGCGGGCGAGCCACTTTTTGCGACTTTGCCAACGAATCTTGCAACGGCAATATGCCCGAAACGCGTTGGCCGACGTCCGCCACAGTGCCGGATCGCACGGTTCGGATGAGAACAAAAAAACGGCCGACCCGAAGCCGGGCCGGCCGTTGCATTATCGATCGTTAAAAGCTCTCAGCGATTACTTCTTCAGAGCAGCTTGAGCAGCGGCCAGACGTGCGATTGGCACGCGGAATGGGCTGCAGCTGACGTAATCCAAACCAACTTCGTGGCAGAATTGGATCGAAGCTGGGTCGCCACCGTGTTCGCCACAGATGCCGCACTTCAGTCCCTTCTTGCTGCTGCGACCCTTCTTGACGCCCATCTCGACCAATTGGCCGACACCGGTGGTGTCCAGCGATTGGAAGGGGTCGCCGTGCAGGATGTCCTGCTTCAGGTAATCGGGCAGGAAGGTGTTGATATCGTCGCGGCTGTAACCGAACGTCATCTGCGTCAGGTCGTTGGTACCGAAGCTGAAGAAGTCGGCGTCTTGAGCGACTTCGTCGGCGGTCAACGCAGCGCGAGGAATCTCGATCATGGTACCGATCAGGATGTCCAATTCGCCGTCGAACTTCTTGGCGGCCTTGGTCGCTTCGATGGTCGCTTCGACCTTTTCGCGAAGCATCGACAATTCGGCGCGAGTACCAACCAACGGGATCATGATCTCCGCCTTGGCATCGACCTTCTTGTTGACACAAGCGATCGCAGCTTCGGTGATCGCGGTGACCTGCATCTCGAGGATTTCGGGATACGTGACGCTCAAACGGCAACCGCGGTGACCCAACATTGGGTTCATTTCGTGCAGCTGTTCAGCACGCTTCTTGACTTCGGCAGTCGAGATTCCCAACGCTTCGGCCATCTCTTTTTGAGCGGCTTTTTCGTGTGGCAGGAATTCGTGCAATGGTGGATCCAACAGACGGACGGTTACCGGCAGTCCCTTCATCGCGGTGAAGATGCCGACGAAGTCCTTGCGTTGGAACGGCAACAACTTAGCCAATGCCTTGCGGCGATCCTCTTCGGTCGTCGCCAGGATCATCGCACGCATGTGACCGATACGGTCGCCTTCGAAGAACATGTGCTCGGTGCGGCACAGTCCGATGCCTTCTGCGCCAAACGCGCGAGCACGCTTGCTGTCTTCAGGCGTATCGGCGTTGGTGCGAACACCCAGGGTGCGATACTTGTCGGCCCATTCCATCACGGTACCGAAGTCGCCGCCCAACTTAGGCTCTTGGCGATCGACAGCACCTTCCATGACTTCGCCGCTGGTGCCGTCCAGGCTCAACGTGTCGCCAACACCGTAGGTCTTGCCGTTGACGGTGATCTTCTTGGTCTTCTCGTTGATGTCGACATCGCCGGCACCGGCGACGCAGCACTTGCCCCAACCGCGAGCGACAACTGCCGCGTGGCTCGTCATACCACCGGTGCTGGTCAAGATACCCGCAGCGGCGTGCATGCCGTCGACGTCTTCGGGGCTGGTTTCTTTACGGATCAAGAGGACCGATTCGCCAGCTTCCGCACGCGCCTTGGCGTCCGCAGCGGTGAACGCCAATTGGCCAACCGCAGCACCTGGCGAAGCGGGCAGACCCGTTGCCAAGACGTTGGCTTTCTTCTTCGCCGCAGGGATGAAGCTTGGCAGCAGGCACTGGGTCAAGTCGCCAGCGGGGATACGCAGAACAGCGGTCTTCTCGTCGATCAGTCCTTCTTTGACCATGTCGACGGCGATCTTGACGGCAGCGATACCGGTTCGCTTTCCGTCGCGGGTCTGCAGCATGTACAGCTTGCCCTTCTCGATCGTGAACTCGATGTCTTGGACGTCTTTGTAGTGCGATTCCAGCTTGTCTTTGATCGCGATCAGTTCGGCGTGAACAGCTTTGTTCCACTTCTTCATCTCGATCACTGGCAACGGGGTGCGGATACCCGCGACCACGTCTTCGCCTTGAGCGTTGATCAAGAACTCGCCGAAGAACTTGTTTTGACCGCTGGAAGGATCGCGAGTGAACGCAACGCCGGTTCCGCTGTCGTCGCCCATGTTGCCATAGACCATCGATTGAACGTTAACCGCGGTGCCCAACAGGCCGCGGATGTTTTCGATCTCGCGATAGCGAACGGCGCGTTCGGTATTCCAGCTGCCGAAGACAGCTTCGATCGCCAGTTGCAACTGGTGGATTGGATCCTGAGGGAAATCTTCGCCGCCGTGCTTCTTGAAGACAGCTTTGTAAGCTTCGCACAGTTCCTTCAAGCCTTCAGCTGGCACGTCGGTGTCCAGATCGACTTTGTATTTGGTCTTGATCTTGTCGAACGCGTGCTCGAATTCTTCGTGATCGATTCCCATCACGACGTCGCCGTACATGTTGATCAAGCGGCGGTAAGCGTCGTAAGCGAAGCGTGGGTTGTCGGTCGCTTTGGCCAAACCTTCGGTGGCGGCGTCGTTGAGACCCAGGTTCAAGATCGTGTTCATCATACCGGGCATCGAAACCGCAGCACCCGAGCGAACCGAAACCAGCAATGGGTTCTCGTCGTCGCCGAACTTCTTGTCCAATTCCTTTTCCAGGATGGCAACCGCTTCGTTGACTTCGTCCATCAAGCCCTTAGGCAATTGCTTGCCGTTCTTGTAGTACGAATCGCAGCAGGCGGTGGTGATCGTGAAACCGGGAGGAACGGGCAGGCCGATGCGAGTCATCTCTGCCAGGTTGACGCCTTTGCCGCCCAACAATTGCTTGCCTTCGCCTTGGCCTTCGGTCTTGGTCTTACCGAAGTAAAAAACCATTTTGCTGGAAGCACCAGCCGCTTTCTTCTTTGCCATCTTTAATAGCCTCTGCGTGAGTATGGGGTAGTTGTATCGATCAAACGAGTGAAATCTGTACGCTCAGCGCAACGTTGCTGTGGCTAGATAGGGCCGGACGTTCCGAGCGGAACATCGATGAGCGCGATAGAATTTTGTTAAGTTCGCAATCGGAAGCGAATACCTGGTGTCGCGGGTTCGACTTGTTGGGTAATCATCCAAACGGAAATCCGGAGAGCACTCGACGCGATCCCTAAGGCTCTCGAAGGAGCCGATCGCCCCCTTCGGAGGTCCATTAGTTGGGAAAATGTAATTTGTAACGCCAAAGACGTCAATATCCCGCGATTTTGCCCTCTCGCTCCTAAACTGCTTAATCGGCTTAAACGGTTTGCCCGATTGCATAGATTGCTTCGGCATCGAGCTGCTGATCGTTGGATTCGAAGAGTCGCTGGATCGCGGCGCGATGAATTTTCATCTTCGTCCCGCCGACCCCAATCGCTCCATAATCAATCCGGTCTTGCCGCGATTTGCCGCGATCCATCACGTCGATCCCCTCGATGCCAACCGGGGGCACCGCGTTCAGATCGATCGCCAAACGAACGTTTGAGCCAGCCAATTCGTCGGTGCTCAACAGCTGAACTCCCGCCGCGCCGCAGGCAAATACCGCGTCGCAGCCGTCGATCGCTTCGCTGCCGACAACCGCACTCAATCGCTGGCCGCAATCGATTCTCGCGGAAATCGCATCGCAAACCGCCCTCGCGCGATCGATTTGCCGCGAAGACAATCGGACCGTGGCCCCCGCTTGCAGCAGCAGTCGAGCGACGCGTTGCCCCACCGGTCCGGTACCTCCCAGAACCAATGCGGTTGTTTGGCTCAGATCAAGATGTTTTGCGGCGCGCAGCACCGCTGCGGCAGCCGTTGTGTTGGCACCGTTGGAATCGAGCATCACCGAGACCCGCATCGGACCAAAAAAGCACTTCTCAATTCGTTCGTAGACAGCTTCCCCCGCCGCTACGTCGCTGCCACCGACAAAAATTGCTGTGCGATGCAGATCCTCGGGGCCGCGAGTAAACATCGCTCCGTGAACCAGTCCCTCGACGTTTTCAGTGTTTACGTTGCCGTATTGCAGCAGCGTATCGACCCCTGCATCGGTTGCAACCACTGCATCAAACGAACTGGCATGCGAATCGGTGTCGAACTGCAACAGGATCTTTGGCTTGGTCATCGGGAGCTCGATCGGGTTGGCGGGTTGGAAATTGGGCACCAGGCAACAAAAAACCCTCGATGAATCATCACCGAGGGCTTTTACAAGTGCATCTCGCGAGCACGCTGCGGCGGACGAACTGTTCCGACGCGCTCCGTTCTTCGCCGCATCGACGCACGGCTGACGCGCGTCGACGGGGATGCAGAGGGTTGGCAAAGCAGAGGCGGCTGGCAAATCGGCCCACCGCCATCGTCGGTAAGACTTTGCTTAGAAGCCCTTGAACGGATGATCGACATCCTTTTGAGCCAGCATTTCGTCGGCCGATGGCTTGTTGCCCATCGCATTGACGATCGCCATCTTGGTGGCGCTGTAGTTGTAGTCGTAGATCTTCTTGTTGTCTTCGGCTTCGGGGTGAATGAAGACACCGCAGACGATCACGAGGTTTTCAGCTTGGTCGGCTGGGATCACGCCGTCGCCAACCGAATCGGCAACTGCTTTGGCAACCGCAGCTTGTGCGGGGCCAAACATTTGAACCGCTTGCTTCATTCCCTTGATGGTTACTTTGGTGACCATCACGGTAGCTGGTTTGACGGCAACGTTAGGAGCCAAAACGGCCAGCAGGTTGGTGTGACCTTCGCTTTGGTTTGCCAAGGCGTTGGCGAACGCGACGCCAACAGGTCCGTCTTTGCTACCGATCATCAGGTCGATGTGCGCGATTTCGTTGCCATCGCCATCAAGTGCTTCGCCGATGTAAAATTGCATTCGAGTTTTCTCCAGCCAACGGTTGTTGAATTGCTCGCCTGGGAGTCGGCGAAACATGGTGGACTACGAGCCAGCGGCGATCCCCAACAGAAGGTTGGTCAGTCCAAAGATCGTCGGCGAGATTCCCAGCAGAGTTCTGATCGGAATGCCTCGCTCGCGCTTCGGGCTGGTGAAACACAACAAATTGTTGCCTTCCACGGTGACTCCACTCAGCTACTAAGAACCACAAAAGTTACCAGAGTCGCTGGCCACTGCAAATCCCCGAAGCTCGCGATTTCCACCTCTTGCGGTGCAAAACAACCAACAGCCCTCGTTATTGAAGTACCAGTCGTGTCATCTTCCGCCGCCGGGAATATCGTTTTCGTGGGAGCAACCGCCCGCGCCGCGGCTCAGTCCGCACGCCGCAGCGGGCTGCGCGTCGCTGCGATCGATCTCTTTGGCGACCGCGATCTACGCGAGGCCTGCGATCGTTGGTCTCCGCTGCGAAGCGACCGATCGCTTACCGAACAGTTAGCTGGCGAGTCCGTCGACGCGGTGGTTCCGCTGGGCGGACTGGAAAGTCGTCTTCTCGAACTCGATGCGTTGCGGAAGACGCATCGTCTGTTCGGCGCTACCGCGCAACAGATCCGCCAGTTAAACGATCCTGCTTGGCTCGATCGAGCTGCCGAAGTCGCGGACCTCGCGCGTCCGCCGCGTTGCACGCACAAGCCGTTGCCGACCAGCGGATGGCTTTTCAAACGAGCGTTCTCCACCGGCGGGCTCGGCGTTTTCCCCGCCACTCAAATGCCAGCGGGCTCCGATCCAAGCGCTTGGTTCGAATGCCAGATTCCCGGTCGCAGCTTCGGCGTCAACTTTCTCGCATCCCGCGACCGTGTCGACTCGATTGGTGTCGCGGCGAGTTTGCGAAGCCGCCAGCGGCCGAAGCCGTTTCAATACGAGGGATCGATCGGTCTGCTGACGCTTCCTGATTCGCTGCAGCAACGTGTGCAGAGGCTGGCGGAATACATCGTCCAAGAAACCCAACTCCGCGGTCTGTTTGGGATCGATGTGATCGTCGATCCGGCGAAACGGATCTGGTTGTTGGAGCTGAATCCGCGCTGGACCGCGTCGATGGAATTGTTCGATCGCGGCTCCACTTCGCTGCTGCAACGTCACATCGCTGCATGCAAGGAGGAGGAAGTTGCGGCGATCGAAAAATCGAAAACGCTGATCGGGAAACGCGTATTGTACGCCGATCACGCGATCCGGTTTGCGTATCAGCCGCTTCGCGACGCGTTGCCCGATGCGATTGAGATCGCCGACATCCCTGCGGATAGCAGCGAGATACTCGCTGGCGACCCGGTCTTCACGCTGATCGCGTCGGGACCAAGCCCGCGCGAGATCGCCAATCGGTTGGCGGTCGCGCGGCAAATCAGCCAGCGAATCATCGAACCGCTGGGCTCGAATTAAAACATCTCCTGCAGTGCTCGATCGACATCGTCGGCCGATGGCGTCCGTCGCGTTCCAGCCTCCAAGGTCTCCGACATCAGCGGGCTGTCGCCATGATCTAAGCCGAGCGCATGCGCCTGTTCGTGCAAGATCACCGACAACAGGTCGATCGCACCGGAGACCTCGGATTGGCTGCCCGGTTCAAATTCTTCGTCGTCCAACGGCGTGGCGTCGACGAACCATCCGAACCCTGCGGCATCCGAATCGATAGCGATCCGATCGTTGAGAGCGCGTCCCAACACGTCCCCTTGGAGGTCAGCGACTTCGATTGAAAGAGAACGCAAGCGATCGAGTCCCGAAGCACTCAAGCCGGCTTGTTGCCATACGTCCAAGCTGGCCGCGTAGAGTCCGCTCAGCTCAGCTTGCGAAACCTCAGCGGGAGCGATCGCCGAAGGCGTTCCGGCGGCTCGCAGCGGGTACGAGACACCATCTTCGTTGCGAATCGTAATCGTCGTCGACGCGTTGGCACCAACCGCTTCGATTTGGATCACGCGGTCTGCGTTTTCGATCTCCTGGTTATTGATCGCTTGGATCAAGATCGACGCTGACGTCGCGTCGGCTGGGATCACGATCCGCTGGCTTTGCATCGTGAAGTGCTGGCCAGGGATCGCCGAGCCAGAGAAGCTGAGTTCGACGACGGTTTCGGTCTGCAGAGCCGACGAGAGGACAGCGGTCAGCCGGCTGTAGCCGCCATCTTCGATGATCTCTGCAAATTGAGCGACCAGAGAAACCGTGGGGGCATCGTCGTCGACGATCGTCACGCTCAGCGGTGTCTGCGCCGCGGCGGTTGCTCCGCTGGCGGAGAAGATCTCGACGTTCACCGTTTCGGCGTTATCGTCCAACAAATCGTCGATCGATGTCGCGGTAACCGAACCTGTCAGATTCCCCGCGGGGATCACGATCTGCGTTGGGGTGATGTAGTCGGCGTCGCGAGTTGCGGTTCCGCTGAACGCCAATTCGACGATCACGTCGTTTGCGGAAGCCGAATCGAGCGTGGCGGTGAAGGTCACCGAACCACCATTCTCGGGCATCGAAGTCGCCGAAGCCGACAACTGGACGACCGGTGGCGTGGCATCGACGTCGACGAGGTTGATCGTCGTCGATTGCAGCCCCAGTTCCGACGCTCCGCTGGTTCCCAACACGTCGACGATGATCGCTTCATCGGGTTCGTCGATGCCGTCGGCGACGGTCAACAAGTTCAGCGAAGCTGTCGTCTGGCCAGCGGGAATCGTCAGCACCGCGGCGCCGTTGAAATCTTCACCACGCGTTGCCGTTCCGGAATCGTAGCCCAGCGAGACGATCACATCTTGATCGGTCGCCCGCGAAAGAGTCGCCGTCACCGTCGCGGCGTCTCCTTCGATCACCGACGCGGGTGTCGAAGAGATCTGCAGCGTTGGCACCTGTTCATCATCGTCGTCGATGATCGTGACAGTCGCCTGTTGTTGCCCGTTTTCGGTTGCACCAACGACGTCGTCGATCGTCAACGCGATAAGCTCGCCATCCCCTTCGTCGATCTCATCGTTCAGGCTGGCGATCGTTGCGGTGGCTGTCAATGAACCGGCGGGAATCGTCAACTGGGTTGTGGAGATCGTGTAGTCGGCGTTGCGTGTCGCCGCTCCGGCAAGCCCCAGCGTGACGGTGACTCCTGTTTCTAAAACCTCCGACAGTCTGACGGTGACGACCGATGTATTGGAGTTTGCGTTTTCGGTAATCGCAGTTTGTGAGACCGACATCGAAACGGTAGCCGTTGGGCTGACCGCGTATTGGAAATTGCCAAAGTCGTTGTCGACCGCAGCATCGCCATCGTCGAGCGTCAGCAGATAAAATCCAGGATCGTCCGAGACGGTGGTGGTGTGGATGTTGACACCGCCAGCGGCAAAGGCGACGACGTAATCGAGTTGGTCGTCGCCGTCGAGATTCGCCACGGCAATCGATTTGGCGAGCATCGGGTTGAAGTTAGGAATCGTCTGCCCCAGCTGCTGCGACGAATGGGGGAACGTCCCATCGCCATCGTTGAGCCACAGCGATTCGCCGCCGACGCGATTGGCGATCAACAGATCGGGGGCTCCATCGCGATTGAAATCGGTGACATCGATCGCTTCGGGACGCTCTCGCAGGTCGTCGACCTCACCGGTGTTGACGGCTTTGGTTTCGAGTGCTGTAAAGCCGCCGCTGCCATTGCCTCGGTAGCTGCGGACGGTATCGGTTCCCGAGTCGGCGACAACCAGGTCGTCGTTGCCGTCCCCATCGATATCGACCAACCGGACGTCGGTCGGATTGGTCAGCCCGGTGATCGAATTGCGGAGTGCAAACGCGCCGCCAGATCCCGTGTAAATCGAAACGCTGCCGGATCGGTAGTTGGCAACCGCCAGGATATCGCCAGCCCCGCTCGCCAATTCACCGAGTGACAAAGAGACCGGTTCGTCGCCGGCGGCCAATGGAATCGGCGATGTGAAGCTGCCGCCGCCGAGTCCCATTAGGATCGATAGATTGTCGGAACGGTGGTTGGTGACAACGAGATCGACGTTGCCGTCACCATCGAAATCGCGAGCCGCAAGATCCGAGGGACCATCGCCCGCCGGAATGAACTGCCATGAAGGATTGAAACCCGCGCCGGTGCCGACAAACATCTGCAGCCCGTTTGCGCCAGCCGCGCCGCCAGGGATTCCCGCCGATGCAACGACCAGGTCGACGATCCCGTCGCCGGTAAAGTCGCGGTCGGCGACAACCGCGTGCGGACGTGCGTCCCGGGGCAGAGCCAGAGTCGATTGAGCGAAATTGCCGCTTCCGTTGTTGGTCAGCAACGCGATGTTCGATTCGCGGAGCTTGGAGTTGGAGTATTCGTTGGCGACGATCACGTCGAGGTCGCCATCGGCATCGATGTCGGCGACCGTCGTAAACCCAGCATAATCGCCGGTGTCGATCGAAATCGAGTCGCTGTTGATCATCTGCGGATAGCTCTGTCGCCAGCCGGTTTGAGCGAGCTCGCGGACGCTGTAATCACCCGCCAACAGGTCTTCAAATAGGTAAGCACCTTGGGCATCGGTCAGCGTTGTCGGTTCGCCGGTGTCCAGGCTTCCGTTGTTGTTCAGATCCAAATAGATCGTCCAATCGGGGAGCGTCGGTTCGCCGGCGTCGCGAGCTCCGTTGTCGTTCAAGTCGTGGAACTTGACACCGCTGATCGACGCGGTGCCGCCCGTTCCGCCGCCACCGGTGTTGGTGATCGTAACGGTGACGGTTCCGACAGCTTCGAGGCCAAATTGATCGGCGA
The DNA here is from genome assembly GCF_007751715.1 of Rosistilla oblonga. Taxonomy (NCBI): domain Bacteria; kingdom Pseudomonadati; phylum Planctomycetota; class Planctomycetia; order Pirellulales; family Pirellulaceae; genus Rosistilla; species Rosistilla oblonga. Next base: position 3,358,082 of record NZ_CP036292.1, read on the forward strand.
CGGTATAGGTGAAGGTCTCGGTCCCGGTGATGCCTGCAACGGGCGTGTAGTTCACTCCCATCGCCCCCGCGGCGACGCTAACCGTTGCACCGCGGCTTCCATCGCTGACCTGGCTGATCTGGACCGTCTCGCCGGGAACACCTGCCTCACCAAGCCCTGGGCTGATAACGCTGGAAAGATCGATCATGATCGAACTGGTCGTCGTGGTGTTGATCGTTGCCGATCGATCGCCCGCCACCGGTTCGTCGTTGATGCTCAAGATATCGATCGTGACAATCGCTTGCTCGCTCGGATTGCTGCCATCGGTCATCGTGTAGCGGAAGGAATCGGCAGCCGTTCCGAACTGGTTTTCGGGCGGCGTATAGACAAACGTTCCGTTGGCTTGCAGCGCGACAGTCCCCTGCGTCCCCGCGGTATCGATCGACACCAAACGCTTCGTGCCCGTGGTGATCGTGTCGTTATCAAGCAGCGCCGCGGCGACGCTGAACGTCGTCGCAGTGTCTTCGTTGACCATCAGGGTGTCGGGTTCCGCCACCGGCCTGCCCGCATTGATGATCACGACGTCGATCACCGTGTTGCCGGTATCGATCCCATCGGAGAAGGTGACGGCGATCTGATCGGATGTGGCGGCGGTGTCGGGAGCTCGATAGACCAAGTTGCCACCGGTCGAATCGACAGCTTGCCCCAGCGTTGCGGAAACCTCGGTGATACTGATGCCGCGGGCTTCGTTGGCTGGTTGAGGCAGCAAAAACGAGGTGTAGGGAATCGCGATCGTTTCGCCGCGAGGAACGGTCACGGTGATCCGTTCGGCGGTTGGCGGATCGTTGATCGAACGGACGTCGACGACCACGGTTCCGGTGGCAAACTGAGTCCCGTTGCTGATCTCGTACGTGAACGTGTCGCTGCCAAAATAGTTGGCGGCTGGTTGATAGAAGACTTCCCCTTGCACGATGCTTGCCGTGCCGTGGCTGGCTGGCCCGACCGACAACAGATTCAAAACATCGGGCGACGGCAGGTCGTTGGCTAAGACATCGATCGGCGTCGCAGCTGCATCCTCGTCGATCGAGACATTGTCCGTGACCGCGGTCAGTGACAATTGAGTTGGAATCACGAACCGACCGACCGCCAGTCCGGTCCGTTCGTCTTGGGGCGTTATCGGATCGTCGACCAACCCGATCGAGATCATGTCGGGCGTTAATGCGATATCCGAACTGGCGCTGGAACCGTACAGCGAGATCTCCGATCCGATCGGATTGTCGGGCAGATCGAGCGTGAAGCGGACGTTGTCTTGTGCCCGAACCGCCTGCATTTCGATGCTGAATGCTTCGAAACGATCTAGCAGCGTTGGATTGTTGGGATCGTACAGACCATTGGTTTGAGCGGGCCCCACGCCGCCGATCTCGTCGAATGTCTCGAGGTTTCCCGGGTTGTAGACGCCCGAACGAACGTCGCCGTAAACGACCCTGTCGTTCATCGACGAGCTACGGAAATCGATGTTGTAGAGCAGAGAGTTGGGATTGATCTGCGTATTGTCGGGACTCGTGTAGACAGGGACTTCGGTAACGTTTTGGGTCACCGTCGCACCGGTCAAGGTGTTTGTATTGACAAGCAAATTGGGGATGTTGACAAATTCGGCGCTCTCGCCGGTAAAGCGAATGATATAGCGGAACGGATCGCCGGTGCCGACGATCGGGACGCCTCCGCCATCGATATCGCGAGAGGACCGCGCCGCTTGGCTTACCGAAACCGTATCCGCTCCTAAACCAAGCCCTTCTTCGATCGCAAATTCGATCGCCCGCTCGGGATCGTTGGTCAGCGTCGGCACGTTGGGATCGGTGCTGCTGACAAGGACCTCGGCGATCCGATCGGGCTGGTTGTCGAACGCCAACGTCAGCGAACCGCCAGCATCGACAAGGTTTTCCGATAGTTCGATGATCTGCGTTTCGCTGAGCACCGGTCGGAATGAATCGATACCGGTCGCCAAGATGTCGACGTACAGCGAAAACGCGCCGAATCGGTTTTCGAAGATCGAACGCTGATCGGTGTAGCGGACCTCGAGATCAAACTTGTCGCCAACGTTGACTTCGAAGTTGCGCGAGCCGTCGGCTAACAGCGAAGTCCCATCCTGCGTGACGTCGAGCTCGATATCCAACAATGGATCGGGTTCGGCTTCGCCAAGCGTCAAGCGGTTGATCACGATCAACGCATCCAATGGCGTCAGGCGTCCATCGGCGTTGACGTCGGTGAAACGATGCGCCGCGGAGTCGTTCGGATCGGATTCCCCTTCGCCGCCGCGAGCCAATTGGTTCAGAACGATCAGCGCATCGCTGGGGGTGATTCGGAAGTCGGCGTTGACGTCTTCTGCGACCAGATAATTGTGGTTGGATACCATCGACGTCGGTGCCAGGTCGGCGGCGAGCAATTGTCGCGGTTCGAGTGACTCGGCGACCAAACGACGCAGCTGATTCAGCTTGCGACGCGGCCCGGCTGCTCGGTTCGACTTGCGATCGCTGCCGTTGCCAAAGAGGCGTCCTTTATTGTTCACCGCCATAACGTCTTTTGCCTGTCTATATTTAGGTGGATTTGGGCCGCCGAGAGCAGCACGCCTCGCGGAAACCGAGGCTTTTGCAAGTTCCTGGGACAAATCAGGAGGGACCGGAACAGCGCGGACGGGGGGATTCCGAAGTGCGCACGGCCCGTGGCACAATCTAATCAAAGGTGGGGATTAAAGCACCGGATTTGCCGGAAAAAATCCTCTAACCGGACTGTTTTGCTGAGTGCTCGTGCACTCAGACGCTGCGAATTTGCAGGATTACAGCCGTGGAGACTGCCAGCTTGGAATCCCCTGATCCTGCTTCTGACGCTCAAACGCGACGTGAAACGGCCGCGTCTTGGACATCGGAGCCGTCTCGTTGACCATCATCGGACGGGTCTTTTGCCACCAAGCGTCGTACGCGTCGCGCATCGCTTGGACGACTTCCGGATGCTGGTCGATCACGTTTGTCTTCTGCCCCGGATCGGCTTGCATGTCATATAAAGCCTTCCCCTCGACCAAGCGGAACCGCTGATTGCGAACCGAAAAGTTTTTCCATTGAGATTCGTTTGGCTCCTCGCCCGTTTTCCAGCGACCCTTGTGAGTGAACAGATAGCGATCCTCCCAATCGGCCTGCGGGTTTTCGATCAGCGGCAGCAGGCTGCGTCCTTCGACCTGTCCCTTTGGCAGCGTTCCACCAGCCAATGCGACAAGCGTCGGAAAGACGTCCAGGTGAGCTGCGATCCGGTCGACGTCTTGCCCCGCCGCGACATGTCCATCCCAGCGGACGAAAAACGGCACGCGGCAGCCGCCTTCGTCGACACTCCCTTTCAGCCCCTTCATGCCAGCGTTGTAGGGACGCATCAATGTCCCATCGGCCAGCGTTCCCATCGGTTGGTTGCCGCGGCCCGATCCGCCGCCGGTCATCCCGTTGTCGCTCATGAAGATCAACAGCGTATCTTCCTTCATGTTCCATTGCTCCATCTTCGCCAGCAGCTTGCCGACATTTTCGTCGATGTTTTCGATCATCCCGTAGAACCCCGCTTGGTCGTCGGTGAAACCGAGGTCGGTAAAGCGTTTCGCGTTTTTGGCGGGGGCGATAAATGGACTGTGCGGCGCGTTGGTCACGATGTAGGCGAAGAACGGCTGCTTCTGATCGTGCTGCTTTTTGATCCAGCCCAACGCGGCGTCGAAGAACAGATCGGTGCAGTAGCCATCGGTTTGAACGAACTTCCCGTTGTGTCGCAGCACGGGATCGAAGTACTTGTTGCCGGGGGCGTCGGCGCAACTGCAGTCGTACGCTTGGCCGATCCCACCGGCGCCGTGGATGAACGCTTCGTCAAAGCCACGGTTTTGGGGCTGATATTCATCCTCGTCCCCCAGGTGCCACTTACCGAAGATCCCCGATCGATAGCCCGCTTGGCCAAGTACCTGAGGCAGCGTGGTCGCATCCAACGTCATCCGCTCGCGTTCGAGAATCGTATGCGTGACGCCGTTTTGCATCGGGTGCCGGCCGGTCATCAACGCCGATCGCGTTGGCGCACATGTCGGTGCGACTAACATCCGCGTAAACCGGGTGCTCTGATCGTAGAGAGCGTCGAGGTTGGGAGTCTGAATCCAGGGATGCCCATGACGGCCGACGGGACCGTAACCCTGGTCATCGGTCATGACCAGAATGATGTTCGGTTTGGAATCGGCCAATGGTGCCGCGGCGGATATGCCTTGGCAGAGTGTCACTACAGCGGCTGTCACTAAAAAGGGGCGAATCATAGGTATACGGACTCCGCAATAAGTCGTGAGTAAGGCATGGGAGAATTGCAAAACCGTCGCAACGGGCTTTGCGGAAGACACTCTGCCCGTATCAAGGGAGGGTGATCTGCCTATCGTAGCCAACGCCGCCCGGCAAAACAAACTCCCGGGCGAAGAGGTCAGGGCGAGGGATCCCGGCCGCTATCGACAGCAAGATGCATCCACTGGGGGGCCGGCCGCTGTGGCTTCGATGCAAAAGAAATCGTGGTCTCAAGAATGCCACCGAGAACGTATGTTCCCGATCGACCCGTTAGTCACTTGTCGATGACATGGATCGATCCTAGCGGGATGATCCGCTGGCATTGCTGATTGTCATTCGTCGCCGGTGGCGAGAGTTACCAGCAGTGGTGTAGTGTCTGCAACACCGCGGGTTGTTGTTAGCCCGCTAGTATAGTAGTCGGCGTAGCGACGTGGGACGGTGCCACCGTGCTGGTGGGCGTCGGCTGCGAGGTCTTCGGTCAATACGATCTGCACGACGACGATTTCGTATTCACCAGGTGGGCAACGAGGCTCGCCATCTTGATCGGTCAAGGTGAAGCTGCCGTCGGTTCCGATGCGACTTGCGTACCGCGAACCATCGGCGACCGATCGAAACTCGACGCTACCCGATCGCACCGGGGTGCCATCGTCGAACCTGACGAAGCCAGCGGAGGAATTGTCTGCGTTTCCGCAACCGCTGACGAAAGCTAAGATTGCGATGCCGCAACATAGAAAACGCCAGTTATTCGCCTTGCTGTTCACTGTTGCAACTCCACGACACGTGCGTCCCCGCGGTTGGCCAACGATCCGAGAGTCTTCGTGTCGGTCGTTGGACTGAACATCCGTACGCTGCCATCGACCAGGGCGAAGTGGACGCCGGCGGGATGCCAGCTGCCAAACGAAAACATGTCGGCCAGCACGTCCCGGGGCCCGCTGGCCAGCCGCAGTCCCGGACCCGCCAGGCGGCAAGAGGCTGGCAGGTGATCGCCATCGTAGGCGGGAGAGTCCTCGGGGAATTGAGCGAGCCCGTCGAGAGGGACAAACTTCTCACCAAACAGGAACGTGCTGGAGGTTCCGTCGCTGACTGAGGCCATGCGGATGCGATCCGACGGACCTATTGCTTTTCCATCTTTGCAAGTCGGACGGACGCTGATGATGACTCCCGTCCCGTTGCCGCCGTAATAGAAGTCGGTCGGTGCGCCGGTGGATCCGGGAGTCAGGTCGCCATGGTTTCCTGCATAGTCGCAAAGCGCTCCGGGAACATTGACAGCGACATCGTCGGTGCGTGGCGGAAGCGGGCAACCGCACGGCAACCTTCCACCACCTCCATTGACCGTCGTTCGCAAATTACGTGTACCAATCGGTTGCGTGCCCGCCCGTCGCGAAGGGCACAGGAAAATATCGGGGACGACAGTCCGTACACTTTCGTCGTGTTGGTGCCACGGTTTGGAAAAGTCCCATTGATCGCCGAGCGAGACTTGTTCGATGAACGGCATCACGCGGGCCAGCCAAGTTGGCGTCTCCAATCCGCATTGATTCGACGGATCGGCATCGGGACGCGATTCGTAACGCGCCGGCGGAAAGTAGCGAAAAACATCGTGGTGCATGTGCGTCGCAACGGCCAATTGCCGCACACGGTTCGCACAATCGGTACGCCGCGCCGCTTCTCGCGCAGCCTGCACGGCTGGCAACAGCAAGGCGACCAAGATACCGATGATCGATATCACGACCAGCAGCTCGATGAGTGTAAAGCCGAGGCGCGAATGAGCCGTTTTCATAGATTTGGTCCAGAGCTTCGTTCACAGAAGGATTCCGGTCCGACCGCAGAACAATATAGTTCATCGATCGCGGCGGTGGGCAAAACCGACAGATATCGGCGTTTTAAACAGCAAGTAAGGAGTTCTCCTCGTTTAACCGCGTGGGCATCGCCCCGCGTCTATAAAGGCCGCGCGGCCCGATGGGCACGCGGTTAAACGAAGCAAAGCCAATACGATCTGCTTAATCCGACGAAATCATCCGGAACACTAAACCTTTTCTCGCCTCGCAAAACCTACGATGGATCGCGAAAGCTTTGCACCCAACGCGAATTGGTTGCAAAAATTCCTCGCACCGCCGCCTTCACCTCTTCCGGCTCGTAGGGATCATGCTCCAATTCGTGTTCCAGCAGTTCCAACTTCTTGCGGATCAGGTATCCCTGCATACTCTGGTATCGCCGGAGTTCACCGCGACGCAGAAAGGTTCCCACCTCTAGCCGCCGGCTCCATTCTTCCCAAACCGGCAACCAGAACAATGCGTGCTCCTTGTCGCCGCTGTTGGCTGCCGACAAACACTCGCTGCGAGCCAACGCGATTTCCTCCAAGCATTCTTCGGGTGAGGGATAATAGGCGTAACAGGCGACGACGCTCAGAGCGACCAAGCCAGCGAGCATCGTCGCGCCAATGACGCTTCGCGGCACCAGGATGTCGAACCCTCGAGGCGGAGCCGCTTCGGTTGGTTCGGGCGCGGTCGTCACCAAACGTGCCTCATCGATCCCCAATCCCCGCAATATCAATCCGACCAGCGCCAGCAGGGCGACGAAGCCCACCGCGATGCTGCCCGCAATGTCCAGATGTTTGTCGATCGCTTCGTTCGCCTTCTGCCAAACGTTGCCCTCATTGGGAGGAATGGGATTGGCGTAGATGTCGAACGCGTGGGTGTGCCCGGCCGGTTCGACTCCCGGCGGCACGAGCGGTTTGTTGATGCCGTAGGAAATACCGAGGACTATCAATAACAAGCCGGTCATCCAGACGGCAGACGCTTTCCAACCGAAATGTTTGCCAAACCAATACGGCGTGGCGAGATTCATCCCCGTGCCGAGAATCAATAGCGTAAAGGCGGCGCCGGGGGAGTTGGCGTGTTGGAACATCATCCCCATTTGGCTCATCGCCAACATCGGTGTCGCGTAAACGGGAACGGCGACAAACAACATCGTCAACGGTGCCAAGGGATCATCGCGTTCGACACTGTGTTGCATCGCGCCGTAGGGTAACACTACGGCCAGCAGGCCAAGTCCTAAGAGTGCCAACAGCGTCAGTGCCATCGGTATTCCGGAGGCGTCGCGCGACATCTGAACGACCATCGCTGCCAGCCGACGCGGGCCAATCAAACTGAGGTCGCCGCTGTCGGAGGTCGGCGTTGCCTCCTCCGCTTGTTTGCGTCGATCCAAGGCATCCCACAACAATCCCAACGCCGTCACGATAATCAAAGATCCGACGGCAAACAGGATGATCACCAGCGGGCGACTGAGCGTCAGTCCGTACAACAACGACAGGGGATTAAAGAGCGGAGCGGACAAAGCGAATGCCGACAACGCTCCCGGTTTGACTCCCGATCGTCGCATCTGGATCAGGATCGGCAACACGCCGATCGAACAGACCGGCAGCAGCATGCCGATCAACCACGATTGGGGAAGCGAGCGCAGCGAATCGCCGCCGAACAACCGCCGCGTGCCATCGCGTCCTAGGTAGTAGCGTAGGATCCCCGCGATCAACAACCCAACCAATAAGGTCGGCGCGACCGCGATGAAGCCTTGGGCGATACGTACCAGTCCGCCTACAAACATTGCCGAGGGAGAATTCATTGCGAGGGTCCTTGCGGCGATGGGAAGGGGGCGGGAAGTTTTGCGATCGCTTCTTCGATCAGCTCGCAAAACGCAACGGTTTGCTTGCGATTGGCGTCGGTCAATTCGTTGCCGCTGGATCGAAGATTCGCCATCAGCGATTCCGCTGCATTGTCCAACGGAATCCAGTCCTGTTCGGAAAGATCCGTGTCGGCGGCAATCTCAGGAACCCAACTGACGATATCCGCAATTTCAGCCTCCGCCTGTTTCGCATCGGCCGTTTCGTCGGTCGACACATCGAGCCGCTGGCGCAGCTTGACCGCAGCGTCGGCAAAATCGTCGGGCCAATGTTCGGCCACTTCGTGATCGTGTTCAAAGAGCGATGTCTTGGCGGTTTGTTCGTCGCCACATCCCGCCAACAACAGGAGTCCCGTTAAGACGATGCCGTTGCAAATTGTTTGGAAACGCATCACTTGTACTCCGGAGCGGGGACCGAGTTCATGATTCGATCGATCGCGTTGTCGACGGTTTCACCGCGGGTGAGCAAACGGACCGAAAGAACGGGCTGAGCGACATCGGCGACATCGGTCGGGGTGACAAAGTCGCGTCCCTTTAACATCGCCCACGCTTGAGCGATCGCTTGCCAGCACATCATGCCACGCGGGCTAACGCCCAATTCGACCGATTCGTCCGCGCGACTCGCTTCGACCAGGTCGATCAGGTAGTCGGCGACGCGGGGATGTACGACGACCGATTGGGCCTTTTGCTGCAACCGTTGCAGGTCGTTCAGCGAAAGCGGCGAGCTTGCTTTGCGATACTCGCCGTTGTTCGCTCCATTGGAATCGCGGACCTCGCGTTGCAAGATCTGACGCTGGGCCTCGCGGTCGGGGTATCCGATCCGCAGCTTGATCGCAAACCGATCCAGCTGAGCTTCGGGCAATGGATAGGCACCGTGGGAATCGATCGGGTTCTGAGTCGCGATCACAAAAAAGGTGGGGGACAGCGGATGCGGATTTCCGTCGATCGTGACTTGCCGCTCCGCCATCGCTTCCAGCAGCGCACTCTGTGTACGCGGAGTCGTCCGATTCAACTCATCGGCCAACATCACATCGGCGAACACCGGGCCGGGATGGAATTCGAACTCGCGCGACTTCTGGTTGAACATACTGAAGCCGGTGATGTCGGCGGGCATCAAGTCGGGCGTGCATTGCACACGGGACAAGCGGCCGTGAATCCCATCGGCGATCGCTTTGGCAAGCGTGGTCTTTCCCGTCCCCGGCAAATCGTCCAACAGCAGGTGCCCACGCGACAGAAGGCATGCGATGACTAGATCGATCCGGTCTTCTTTGCCTAAGAGAACGCTGCGTAGGAAATCGCGCAGAGGGGAGACGTTGGGGGACGCATCGGCGTTGGCCGGTTGCGTGGAGGAAATCGTATCGGCGGACGCGTTCATGACGTCGCCTCCTTGGATAGTGCGGTGATAGTGCGGACGTGGAGAAGATCGACCAACCCGGTCGCATCGTGGTCCGTCGGTTCGTTGCCGTGACCGAAGAACAAGCGATCGGCGGCATCAAAAAACTTTTCTGTGGCGTGGGCGATCGTTGCGTCGGTGCGCGTCAGTTGCTCCAACCAGGCTCGCTGAGACCTTCCAACCGGACGACGCTTGCCGGCCAACCGGGCCCGCGCTTCGATGATTCCAATCGCCAAACGAATTCGATGGCGCGGGCGAAGCCAACGACCAAACGTCCAGATCACGGTCAACAGCCAGTCGCCCCAATAGGATCGCGAAAGGTACCCGATCACCATTGCCAGCCCGAAGCCAACGAAGGTGGTCCAATAGGTTGCCGCAAACCGTTGGGCAACTAGCCGCCATGAAGGGCGATAGTGAGGTTGTTGGAAACCGGGGGTCGGTTCGATCTCAAACCACCGACCGTCCTCCAATTGCACTTCCGCCCATACATGGACATCTTGCGGCAGAACGGAGGAATGACCGGCGGAGATGTCAAACGCATCGGGACGGACGTAGAAGCCAGTGACCAGGCGAGTCTGCATGCCGATCTGTCGCGCCATCAGCGCCGCAGTGGTGGCAAAAAGATGATCGCCACCGCTACGCGACTGCAGGAAATCGGATAACGATGTTGCTGTTGATTCCCCGTCGCGGTCGTAGCTGAATTCGCTACGAAGGTGCGATACGATCAACTGCAACTTTTCGTAGGTGTCGGTTTCGTCGCCGACAATTTCTTGAACCAGCGGATCGATCTCGGGGACCACGGCGGCTGGCGGTTCTCGCACTTCAAGGCCGTCTCGGATTTCATCCTCCATCAAACTAAGGCTCGCCACGTGGACAACCGTCAGAGGCGGAACCCGCTCGCGGCCAGGCATGAAGAAACTGCCGTCCTCCGAGAGGGCAAAGAAGTCCGGTCGATCGATCTCTTTGATATGGATCCCGGCAGTCAGCATGGGAACGGGCAGCCGAAGCGAATCGAGACGAATCACCTTCAGCAAGCCAACCGAGGCGGCGGCGGGATCGCTCGACAGCACACGCCGAAGGACGGGATCGAAGAACCAGGCGGCTTCATCGATCACGACCGGTGTCAGTTTATCGTTTTTGAAATTGGCAGTCTGCGACCAATCGTGCCCATCGAACGTGTCGTACCGATGCATCGCCAAACGGATCCCGGTGGGACCGTCCCATTGGACCACGCTGGCGTCTTTGGCATCTTTGAAATGGTGATGCTTCTTCGGCGGCAGCCGATCAGTCGAGAAGGTCCCGCCACCCTGCTCGCTCTTAGCATTGCGTTCATGCGACTGGATGAAGTTGTCGGGCCCCATCGCCTGGGCGCGTTCCTGCTTTTTGTTTTTTTCCTTCGGCTCGCCAATCATGTCGTTGAACATGTCGAACAGCGACGATTCGGTCGATTCGAGCATGATGTCCGAATCGACGGCGCCAAACGATTCGGCATGATCTTTGGCAGCGATCGCTGCATCGCCGGTTCCAACGCCGCCACGTGCTGCGGGGTCGGACCATTCGCTGCCGCCACTTGTCGGCATCAAACCGAGCGTAAGCCGTTGCAGTCCCGCGCTACTGTCCCTGACCAGATACGCTCCGACAGCCAGCACCAACAACGTGACGATCATGATCTTTGGACGCAGCGACCAGGTCCGCTGAACCGAATCGGGCATCGCTAGGTCGAGTCGTTCCCAATGGTTGGCGATCAAGTGCCAAACACAGGCGAGCATCCACAGCAACGGCAAGGCGACGGCGTAATCGGAATCCGATATCGATGCGCTGAACAAGACCAGGAATCCACTGAGGATCAGCGACAGCGAACGCGTTTTATTCGTGCGGGCCGTAATCGCCATTGCGAGCGAAACCGCGCCAAATGTTGTTAAGGCGGACATCTCAAACGCGATCGGCGAACCGATCATGCGGCCGACGATTGCGAAGACCACCGGTAGAACGCCCAACCCGACGGTGGCGTTATCGATCGATCGTCGCGCCCTTATCCCATTGCCACCGAAAGCGCGCACGCCTTCGGCGACCAGAAAGGCGATCGCTAGCGCTGCCATCTCCGCTGGAAACCACGTCGCCGATTCAACGTAGCAACGCAGAGGAATGACCGAACTGATCGCTAACACCGCCAAAGCGATCGTCTCGGTACGTCTACGCGACCAAGTTGACATCGCGCACCTCCGTCCAAAACGAAAGCAACTGCTTCGCCAAGCCGCGATCGCGATGAATCATGCGGTGCGAGTGACCGTCGGCCGAACGCGGATTGACCGCCGGATCGGAAACACAAACGGTAATCTCCGCATCGCGACTCGAAGCGATCGCAATCGTCGCTCGGTTCCGCGATGGATAATGCATGGGAGCTTCGAGCTCTCCTTCGGCAGGCACCTCAGCTAACGCATCCATGATTTGCACGAACCCATCCCAGCCGCGCCGCACCTGAACCGAATTCTTGCCGATGTGAACGCGCAACGGGACGGCCGATTGATGCAGGTTGGCCAGCAGACTGGCAGCAACGCGAATCCGATCGGCCAATGGCTCGCGTGCCGAACGCCCGACGTCGACGATCACGTCGACACTTGGGCACTGCGGACCGCTGCGTTCGGTGACGATCAGATCTCCCGACCGCGCCGTCGCGACCCAATTGACTTGGCGTGCGCTATCGCCGTGACGGTACTCGCGAACACCCAGGAAATCACCGCTGCGACCACTGCGGTTGCCGTCCCCCGATTCGGCAGCGCGGCGTCCGGTCATCGCCGTGCTTCCGGCAACCGGATAGACCTTGGGCCAGACGGTGACGGGCGATACGTTTTTCAGCTTCCGCTTGGCGGTCCAAATCCCGAATGGAAACGAACATGTCAGCAGGGCGTCTTCGTTTGGATAGCGGCCTCGCAGTTCCGGGCGGATCGAAAACCGATAGGTCGAGATCGCCAGACCGCGAACAAACGCAAGGGCGACGGTGGGAACTGCCGCTTCGGCGTCGCTGTCGCATCGCCGATCCAAGAAGCCTTCGACCGCCAAGCCCCAGACTGGGATCGGCAACCGGTTCCGCACAGCGAGTTGCAGTTCGCACGGCTCTCCTTCATGGACTTGCGATTGGCTCGGCTTCAGCGAACTTTCCACCGCGCGGACCGCAACCGCTGGCCAGGCCATCCCGACAACAATCACTGCAGCGAGCGCCGCGGCGAGAGTCCATCCGATGGGAGCGAGGTAGATTCCAACGATCACGCTAATCGCGGTGGCGAGCGCAAACCAGCCCACCGGTTCCTTCAACCAATAGACAAAACGATTCGCCCACGGACAGAAATCGGTTGTGAGTAAACGCGACAGCCGACTGGGTTCTTGGGACGCAACAAGGTCAAACGACATGACGTACGCACCTTCGGTACGAGGATCATTCAGAGCGGATTGTCGGCTTGGAATCTGCCGACACGAGCATTCGCACATCAGCCAAAACAATGGCTGCGCACGTTCACGCGCTCGGAGGTCCTCGGACAGAAAGTCCGTTCAAAGAAAGCGATTCGATCGACATCACGTCGCGGCGAAAACGAAGACGTTCGGTTGCCAGCGGCGTCCAAACGACCGTATCGGCGTTTGCGATCGCGGCAAAACGCGATGCGAAGAAACTCTGGCAGACACTGCAGCGATCCGAATCGTGTTCGGGTGTCGCGTCGGAATGCCGATCGGACTGTTCGCCCGTTGGACCGGAATGGCAATGATGCTGGCAACCGCAAGCATGCGTTGCCGCGGCAGCGGGATCTGCGGAAGCAAGATCGGCTGGATGACAGCAGCCGACGTGCAACCAACCTGCGACGTTACTCAGCAGCATCGCCACGAGCAGAGCGTAAGTCGTCAGGATCCGCCGAGAAGCCAAGGTGGGTAAACCATCGATGATTAAGAAACAGCGGACGCCAGACACGACGTCGCGCAAGTGTTGTTCAACGGTCCGACCAAGGATGTTGTGATTGTTTACCAAACATACGGCTTGTCAAGCAACACGGTTCGGATCCGCGACGGATTCATGACAGCTTCATCGAAACCGTGCATTGCAACCCGAGTCTCCAAGCCTTGAAAGTGTGGTCGCCGGCTTGGATTGCCTTTCGTCCCTGAAGAAAACTTTTTCGTCGACTTGACGAACCGGGAATGTTGGTTCATCGTAGGAAACGCAACAGTCTTTGGTCGGACCATTTTGCAACTCACCTCACTCTAGAAAACGAAACGTCCACGATGTATTCGTCGGTCCGGCCTATCTTATCGAGCATGCTCTGCTGCGTGATTGCCTTTGGGCACACACCGGCATGGATGCACGTGGCCACATGCGACGGCGATTGCAAGGTCTTGGACGCGGCGATTGTTCAAGCCCGTTCGGTTTGTTCGCACGGCTGCGATCATCACGTTGTCGCCCACGAATCGACGGACAACTCCGCCGACTCTCCTTCTTCGGCACCGGCTGAAGATCACGATTCCGATACCTGCGTGATCTGTCAGTCGCTAGCCAATTCCTGTGGTCCTGTTTCGCTCGACCTGCAGCTGCTCGCACCTGAATATGCATGCGAGCCAGCCTACGAACTTGCGACCCCATTGCCGATCGACGCTTCGATCGCAATTGCCCAACCTCGTGGACCGCCTGCCGCGGCCTGATCGCTCCCATCGTCTTCGGGCGACTCGAGGTGTCTGCCTCGGTTCGCGCGATCGTGAATGCTTGGAAGCCGATCCCACGATGATTCCATTCCATTTGGATTAACGGGGCTCGCCTTGCGCGCACCACGACCTTGCATGGGTGCCATGACACTATGTCCCGCCGCGCGGCGTGTTCGGTCATACGGTCCGACCAAACCCGATCGGTCTCGTCTGCGCGGTGGGGCTCCTTTTGTTTGAACTAGATAAGTGCCGTGCCGCTGTTTCCCAGCGTGTTGCGGATCGATCGCAGGCGAATCGCCTGTGTTACCACAGAAACAATCGTGTGCGGATCGTTCGTCGCCGCCGCACACGGCCTGCACTGGTCATGCGGAACCTTTGGTCAGGCGACACAACATGTTTTGAGTAACTCGTTTTCTTGAAGGAAACAAAAATGCGTAAGTTGTTTAAGAACAAGAAGGGCCAAGGCCTGGTTGAATACGGTATCCTCGTCGGCGGCATCGCTCTGGTTGCCCTGGCTGCCACCGCGATCTTGGGTCACAAGACGACCGATCTGATCGGTACCGTCGCCGGTGCATTGCCAGGTGCCCACGACGAAGACAATGGCGCGATCGTCAGCGGTCAGTTGGTCAACACAACCACCTCGGGACAAGACGGATTCGTTTTGGATGGATCGGATCCTGGTTCGTTCAGCGAAAACCTGGGAATCGACGTCGACGGTTTGATCGTCGAACCCGAAGGACACGATCACTAAGATCGGGGCGTGTTGAAACAACCGCGACTTGGATCGCCAAGGGGCTACGCGGTAGCAGATGTCGCTGCCTGGCGGAGTCAATTCCGCCAGGCGGTCTTTTTGTTTCAGATACGTTGCGGCGGTGAACAAGTGGGCGGTTCCAAGCAGCTCGCAAGCCGATCACCTGCGGCGTAACAGCTGAGTGAAGTGCAATGACGATCGGCGAAAGCCTCCTGTGGTGGCTGCCCGCAATGGCGTGCGGTGTCGCCGTTTATCACGACGTACGGACTCGAGAGATTCCCGATTGGTTGCCAATCATGCTGGTCGTTTTGGTACCGGTGCGGATGGTTGTTGCGGGGAGCGTAGGGGCTTGGTGGCAACACCTGGCCGGTGGACTCCTTGCCTTGGCGATTGGACTTCTGATCGGTCGTGGCGATCGGTTTGGCGGCGGAGATATCAAACTGTTTGCAGCGATTGTGCTGTGGTTTGGCTTGATGTCACTGGTTCCTTTGGCGTTGTGGATTGCAATCGCAGGGCTGCCATTTGCTGTACTCGCAGCGGCAAAGGAGCAGCAAGACTTTGCTTACGCCCCGGCGATACTTGTTGGCGTTTGCGTTTATTCGATCGCTCCCGATCTGCTTCAGCGGATCATGGGATAGCATCGCGAGTGGTTGTCTCCGATACAGCCCTAAGCTGTTTTGATATCGATCAACTAATTGAATCCTTAACGAACGATGGAACGCGATGGATCAGCCAGGAAGGCTTGAGCTACACAAGAGTTTCTTATGGCAAAACAACGGCGTTCCGCCGCTCGCGGCTCCTACCTACCGATCATCTTGATGGCCGTCACCGTCGTCGGAATGCTCGGATTTTCCGGCGTGGCGGTTGCCTGGACGTTGGGCTATTTCGACGTCGCCGCGAAAGCCAAGGTGGCGAAGGTCGATCGCACGGGACAGCTTGCCTTTCCAGCGATCGCTCACCCGATGAAGGCTCACGAAGCGGTAACTCGCGATGATTTCATCAACCCACAAACGAAACAACTAAATGTCGTCTGGCTGCCCGAAGCGACGGCAGAGGTTGTATCCCGCAAAATGTCTGACCTGATCGGGCGCGTGCTGCGCCGCGATAAGCAGGCCGGAATGGTGCTCAGCGAAGCGGACTTTTATGAAAAGGGAACGCGGCCTGGGCTGGTCGCGGGAATCCCTGCCGGCAAATTTGCGATGTCGATTCCCGCCAGTGGGATTGCGGGACTCGATCAGTTGCGCGGCGGAGATCGCTTCGACCTGTTGGTTTCGCTGCCGATGCAAGAAGGCGAAAACCTGATCGCCAACAGCGAACCGGCAGCGCTTTTTGGCGGTATCAAGCCGCCGTCGCTGCGCGTCGGCCAACTCTCTCGACGCCACGGAGTGAAACATTTGGTGACCGATGGCATGCTGGTCACGTTGTTTAGCGGAAAGGAGCGTTCGACAAGCGGTCCGAGTGGATTGACCGTCACTCCCGGTGGCAGCAAATCCAAAAAGGCCACAACGTCCACCGTCTTTGCCGAACTGGCGGTCGCCCCCGATGAAATCGGTCCTCTTACCGAAGCGATTTCGCTTGGCACTCAACTGACCTGCGTCCTCCGCAGCGGATTGCCGGGAGACGATGGCAGCGACGCGATGTCGATCGAGGGGATGGTGCCGGTGATCACAACCGCCACCGCAGTCAACGCCTTCACGGCACTGACCGACGAAAACCTGATGGATGAATCGACCGGGCAATTGCATTACTACTATTTCCCAGCAGACAAAGTATCGGATCAATGGTTGACCGATCCGGCGAAGGTTTATGGACGCGTCGTCAGCCGCCCACTGCGTCGCGGTGCATTCCTTACTGAAAGCGATCTGTTGCCCGTCGGCACGCGACCTGGAATCTCCGCCGGTTTGCCACCCGGAATGGCAGGGATGGCCCTGTCGAAAGCGAACGTTCAAGGGTTTGAAACCCTTTCGGTCGGGGACCACTTTTCTTTGCTAACTCGCGTCCCCGAGGAGGTTCCTGCGGCCACGGCATCGACGACTTGGGCAGCGCTGCAAGGCGGGCGGTTTTCGGACGATGACGCCCGCATCGTTGAAATGGTGCGGACAGGAATTCGCGAAGTGGTCCACGAAGCGCTCTACCTTTCCGCGACCGACGCGGACAACGTGATCATCGGGGTTCCCGAGATGGAGGTTGCCAAGCTTGCGCAGCTGATTCGCGACAAAGCCGAAGTCTTTGCCGTGGCTCGATCGAATCAGCACACATCCAATATCAAAACGGCAGAAGCCAAATCGCTCCAACCTGAGAAGCAGCGACCTGCGGTAACACCACAGCCGCCGACGGCGCCCTCCCCGTTTCCCGAAGCGCGTCGCGAAAATCAGGACACCCCATTCCGTTTGGTTGCACAAATCGATTCGCCACGCGATGTTGACGGGCGGGGCGCAAGCGTGGCTGTTCCGATCTTGGTCAAGGATGTCCCCGCGTATCAAGAACTTTCGATCGAAGACTTTGTCGATCCAGCCACCGGCCGGGTGCAAACACTGTTTTTCGATACTTCCGATTTCGATTCTGCTTGGGAGACCGATATCCGCAAACTAATCGATCGCGTCCCGCTGCGGCCGTTACGCGCCGGACGGCCCGTGCGCACTCAGGATCTCGCACCGGTTGGATCGCCGGCGGGACCGGCGATCGGACTAGCACCTGGAATGCGAGCGATCACCGTCAACGCGGCGCAAATCGTGGGACTCGACAGCGTTCGGGTTGGTACAGTCTTCGATCTCGTCTCCGCCCGCGGCGTGGAAGTCGCCAGCCTCGCCGATAGCGTCCGGCCTTCGATTTCCAGCCCCGATGCAGTGCAGGAAGCGACCAAGTTGCCTGGGGGCCGCGTGGCGGCATCGCGAATTATCGCAACCGAGGTCGAGCTATTGTCGAACATCGGTGTTGTCCAAATTGCGGTTCCGACTTCCACCGGACCGGGTGAGACCCAACGCCAAACACAACTTAACGCGGATGGGTCCACCGTCACCGAAACGGTTCGAACCGCGCCCGTCGTTTTTGAACAGCGGAACGTTCAACAGTTTGTCCTTGCCGTCCCACAAGAGGCTGTCGGATCGATCCTGGGACTGCTCGATACCGACAATCCCTTGCAGGTCGCAATACGCCCCCCATCGCAAGATCCCGTTTCCAACGCAACCGCCGATCGGGAATATCCGACGAACCACGCGGATGGCGCATCGGCTGCCGTCCGCGCCGTGCTACAAGAACATGTCCGCGGAACCAAAATCGACACCGAAGTCTTTCTCACCGATCGCCCTGGCTCGTTCGCCCTCTTGGACCTCCCTGCCGATCGCGGTGCGGACGAGGTGCAGTGATGACCGAAACAAAATTCGCGCCCCGGGTACTGATCTTTGCGCACGATGAAGCGGTCGGTGGCGAGATCCGCGATGCCATTCGCAACGGTGCTGCCGATGGTCCGATCAATCTTTACGTCACAACCGATTTGACCCAAGCGGTCGATACCGTGCGGGATCGTGAGCCCAACGCGGTGATCATCGAACTGTCCGGCGACCTCTCCCACGACCGGACGCGGATCGGCGAACTCCGCTCGATCCATCCGAACCTGATGATCGTGGGAGTCTACAGCGCCGAATCGAACAGCGCCAGCATTCCCTCCGGCTACATGGTCGAACTCGTGCGACTGGGGGTCAGCGATTTTCTGCGTCGGCCGATCGCCGACGGTGAACTGAACGGCTTCATGTCGCGTTTGGCGCCTCAGCACAATTCCAATGAGCCGTCGCGAAATGGAACCTGCGTCGCATTTATCAGTAATAAAGGAGGCGTTGGCAAATCGAGCTTGGCAGTCAACACCGCCACCGCGCTGTCGATGCAGTATCCCGACGAAGTGCTGCTGATCGACGCTTCGTTGCAGATGGGCGTCTGCGCCCCGATGTTAAACCTGAGTCCCGAAACCTCGTTGCTCGATGCGTTTCAGCAACGCGAACGTTTGGACAGCACGCTGATCCGGCAATTGGCAACGCCCCACGAATCGGGCTTGTTGCTTCTGGCGGCCCCATCGGACCCCGTCGCCGCGGCGGACATCGATGATCAATCGATCGTACGCGTGCTGAACCTGGCTCGCCGTACATTTCGATTTGTTGTTGTCGACACCTTTCCGCTGTTCGACCAAGTG
Source organism: Rosistilla oblonga (assembly GCF_007751715.1). Lineage (NCBI taxonomy): Bacteria > Pseudomonadati > Planctomycetota > Planctomycetia > Pirellulales > Pirellulaceae > Rosistilla > Rosistilla oblonga. The sequence goes on from NZ_CP036292.1 coordinate 3,377,086, forward strand.
GTAATGAGTGTCTTGGACATTGCTACGCGATCTTATGTTGTTTTGGACAACGTTGTCCCCACGGTTCTAAGCGTCGTTCATTTGTTGCGGCTGCTGGAAGATCTGCAGTACCCACAAGAGCGACTGCGGATCGTCGTCAATCGTTATCAGCAATTGGCTGGCAATCCTTTGATCGATGATATCTCGCGTTCCCTGCGGATGAAGGTCGATCACGTGCTACCGTACAACCGAAGGATGATCACCGCGGCGAACGTGGGGCGTCCCTGCGCCATGGACTTCGTGCGATGGTCCAAATTGCACCGAGAACTGAAACAACTTGCAAGCGAGATCATCGCGTTGCAGCCGATTCAAGCGGAGGGGAGCCGATGAGCGACGAACCCCAAAGCGATGCCGAAAAAGACGAATCGGGCAGACTCGCCCGGCAACGATTGTCGAAGGTCCGTTTCCAAGTTCCCAAAGACAGAGCGTTGGAGCGAGAGACGTCGAAAAATGCGTTCAGCGTTTCGACCGAAGCCGCCCCTAAAAAGAAGACCGTCGACTATGTCACGGTGAAAACGAGCCTTCATCAGCGGTTGTTGGATCTGCTCAACGAAACCCGTTTTGTCGGCGCCTCGGATGACCTTCTCGAAGAGGCTGTCAAAGAGTTCGTCGAACGGATTCTCGAAACCGAAGACCTGCCACTTAATGCGGCGGAACAGCGACAACTCGCGGACGATCTGACCGAAGAAACCTTGGGAGTTGGACCGCTCGCGCCGTTGTTGGGCGATCCCGCCGTAACCGATATTCTTGTCAATCGTTTCGACCAGATCTACATCGAACGCTTTGGCAAGCTTGAAACAGCCGACGTTCGCTTTCGCGACAACGAACACTTGGTTCGCATCATCCAACGGATTGCAGCGCGGGTCGGACGGCGGATCGATGAGAGCTCGCCGATGGTCGATGCCCGTTTGGCCGATGGCAGCCGTGTCAACGCGACGCTCCCGCCGGTCACGATCGATGGGCCAACGCTTTCGATTCGGCGGTTCGGCAAGCGGCGATTGCGACAGGACGATCTGATGCGTCTTGGGATGTTTTCATCCGCGATGCGCGACTTTATGTATTGGATGGTGCAGGCGCGCAGCAACGTCCTGGTGGCTGGCGGTACCGGGGCGGGCAAGTCGACCTTCCTTGGCGCTTTATGCGAAGCGATCCCCGATTCGGAGCGGATCGTCACGATCGAAGATGCCGCCGAATTGCTCCTGGACCAGGTGCATGTTGTCCGCATGGAGACTCGGCCTGCCAACCTGGAGGGATCCGGACGCATCGCGGCCCGAGAATTGGTGATCAATGCGCTGCGGATGCGCCCCGACCGAATCATCGTGGGCGAGGTGCGCGGCGGCGAAGCGCTCGACATGCTGCAGGCAATGAACACCGGACACGATGGAAGTTTAACGACCGTCCATGCCAACAGTCCCCGCGATGCCGTTGCGCGTTTGGAGACGATGGTGTTGATGGCGGGGATCGATCTCCCTTCGCGGGCGATCCGCGAACAGATCGCTTCGGCGGTCGACCTGATCATTTCGGTTCGTCGCTACGACGACGGAATCCGCCGCGTCGAAGCGATCTCCGAACTGACCGGGATGGAAGAGTTGACACCGCAGTTGCAAGAGATCTTCGTCTTCAAACAGCGCGGCCGCAAGGATCGCCAGATCATCGGCGAATACCAGCCAACGGGCATTGTCCCTCGACGGGTGCACGATCTTCGCGAGCGAGGGTTTGATATTCCGTTGGAGATGTTTCGCAGCGCGAGCGAGGGGTAGTCGTGGCAACTTTTCTGTTCACTCTATTTGGCCTGATGTTGGTCGGGGGAATAGCCGCTGTCGGCGTCGCGTTGTATCGCAGCCAACAGGCCACCACCGCGCGCCGCCGGTTGTTCGAACAGGTGAAGTTGGTCGATAGCACCGCGGACAACGACGAGGTGCAAGAATATTCGGTGCGCCATCGCCGCAGCCCTGTGCTGATGCGGTATTGGTGGATTGGGATCCCGGTCGCCATCACCATCGTCGGTCTGGCTTGGTTTTGGCTCTCGATCCCCTGGCCCTACCTGTTGGCCTTTTTTGTCATGATCCTGCTGTGCGCCGGGCAACTCGATGCGATCTTTGTGCAGATGCGGGTTCAGAAGCTGGAACAGCAACTGGCCGATTCGATCGACATGATGGTCGCCGCGGTGAAATCTGGAGCCGGACTGCAGTCGGCTTTGGAATCGAGCGTGAAACAAGCTCGCCGTCCGTGGTTGACCGAAGCGGAACAGTTGACCCGCGCGGTTCGCTATGGCGACGATCCGGTCGACGCGTTGGGGGACCTGTCCGAGCGTCTTCCTCTGGAAAGCGTGCTCCTGTTCTCGCAAACGCTCGCCGTCAATTGGCGCGTCGGGGGACGTTTGGCGTTGACCTTGGCAAACGTCGGCCGCACGGTGCGCGATCGGATCGAGCTGTCGCGACGCATGAATGCGATGACGACCCAAGCGCGATTGTCGGTCGTGAGTGTGATCGTGGTCACGTACTTTATCGGTGCGTTGATTTGGCGAAATGACCCCGAAAGGATGACGGGCTTTCTGACAAGCATGATCGGTCAGGCGATGGTCTCGATCGGCATGATGCTGCAAGCTGTCGGGACGGTTTGGATCTCGTGGATGAGCAAGCCGAGGTTCTAACGCGATGACAGTTGTCCAGATATTCGTTCTCTGTTTGTTGGTGATCGGCTTGCCGATCGGCCTCTGGGCAATGCGTTGGTTGTGGCTGCTCATGCAGAGCGAACAACGGCTCGCTGCCGGGACTGCGGCGATCGACACACGCGGCGCCGACGAGCTTCCCACGCAAAGGTCCTGGCTGGGGTGGTGGTTGTTTCAGGCAGGCTTTCGCAAGCCCAATGCGGTTGCGTTGTTCCTTATGGCGACGGTCCTATCGACGCTTCTGGCGGTCCTTTTTGCGTATGCAATTTATCAAAGCCAAGTGATCACCGTGTTGGAAATGGTGCTGCGGGCGATCCCTGGAAACGTGGGTGAAGTCTTTTTGCCGATTGCTTGGCTCAGTCCCGTTGCCGCGATTTTTGTGCTCGCCGCTTTGCCAGCGGTGATTGTGCGAGGTCGTCGTCGCAAACGAATCACTGCGATCGAACAGGACCTGCCACTGACACTCGACCTGCTGGCGACGCTTGCCGAAGCAGGGCTAAGTTTTGACGCGGCGCTCGATCGCGTGTTGGAAACACAGCGGCAACAACGCCCGTTGACGCAAGACTTCCGGCTGTTCCGATTGGAAATTTTGACCGGCCGTGGACGTGTCGATGCACTGCAGCGATTGAATCGATACGTCAACGTTCCCTGGTTTGGAATCTTTATTTCCGCGCTGATCCATGCCGAACAAGTTGGCTCGGGGTTGGCCGCCACGCTGCGAGCCCAAGCGGACGACCTCCGCGGCCGTCGTCGCGAACGCGCCTTGGCGATGGCGATGGCGGTGCCGGTGAAGCTGCTGTTTCCGCTGATCACCTGTTTTCTGCCGGGCATCATGATCGCGTCGCTAGGACCGATCATCTTCCAGATCGTGCAAGTGCTCGATCAATTCACTCGATCCGCGTTCGGAGGTTAGCCGTGCGATTTCCGATATTGGGGCGATGGGAGGATGCGGAGACCGGCGAAGTCTTGGCCAAACGTTTGTACGTAGCAGAAACGTTTTGGCAGCGTTTGCGAGGACTACAGTTCGCCCAGCCATTGGATCCAGGCTGCGGCCTGCTGCTGCGTAATTGTGGCTCGGTTCACACGATGTGGATGCGATTCCCGATCGATTTATTTTTCTTGGATGAAGATTGGAGCGTGCTGGAGGTTCGAAGCTGCGTGAAGCCTTGGCGAGTTGTCATCCCGAAAGCGAAGCGTGTCTCTCACGTGATTGAAGTCACGTCAGGCCAATCATTAGAGGCCTTCAAAGGAAGACGAACCAAAGTGGCTGCGTGCGATGATTTCCCGATCGTCGCATCGGGGAAGCGAGGCAAGGAGGTGCGCGATGCTGCAGCGGCTGGATAATTGGCACACCTGCAACGCGATGCACCTGCACGCGATGTGCATGTGGCTATGCTGTGTCTCTAGTTCGTTACGACGAATGCGGGACCGGTCGATAGTCGCTGCCGGTCGCAACAAGTGATAGCAGGCGACGCAAGCGTTCAACGTCTTCCAAAACAGAGAGAATCAAAATGCGTAAGTTGTTTAAGAACAAAAAGGGCCAAGGGTTGGTCGAGTACGGCATCCTGGTCGGTGGCATCGCATTGGTCAGCCTGGCTGCTACCGCGATTTTGGGGCACAAGACGACCGATCTACTGGGAACGGTCGCGGCATGTCTGCCTTGTGCACACGAAGATCACTCGGGGCCGATTGTCAGTGGTACTCTTGTCCAGGTCACCTCGAGCGGCGGGTCTGGTTTTCGTTTGGCTGGCACACCAGGTTCATTCAGCGAGAACCTTGGTATCGAAGTTGACGGTTTGATTGTCGAGCCGTAGTGGCAAAGGGTTAAGCAATCGCAAGCTGGCTGTTTGACCTTGTCGCGTCGTTCGGTGTTTTTACTGGCACCGAGCGGCGTGCAAGAACGCAGAGCGCCTCTTGCCTGAGGATTGCGAATGCAGAGCGGTGGCACAACACACGAATTTGCAAAAGCCGCTTTTACAATGGGTTGATTTGAGTTAATGAACAGCTTTTCAGCACCTACCGAGAAACACTCCCCGGGCCCGGGTGTGCCATTCGTGGTTGGGCTTGCGCTGATCATGGTCGCAGGCTGGATGTTCGTTTGGAGAAGCTCGCTCGATGGGGTCTTTCATTTCGACGACTTTGGGAACATCGTCGATAACGAGCGAATACTGCAACTGTGGCCACTGGACGATTTTCTGACCAACAATCGCCCGATCGGCTTGTATTCATTTGCGATCAACTATCATTTTTCGGGCACCGATCCGTTTGCCTACCATGTGACCAATCTCACGATTCATATCGCGAGTGGGCTGTTCTTGATGACTGGCTGCCTGCTGGCTTGGCGACTGTATCGCAAGCACTGGGCGAACGATACGCAACCGCAATGGACCTATTCCGCGATTCTGACCGCCGCGCTTATCTCGACCGTATGGGCAATTCACCCGCTGACAACGCAAGCTGTCACCAACGTCGTCCAACGCTACGAATCGCTCGCGTCGATGGGATATCTTGGTGTTTGGGTCGGTATGCTGCTGTATCTCGACGGGCGCCGCTGGTTGGGCATGGTGATCGTGTTGCCGTCGGCTTGGATCGGTTTGATGTCGAAGGAGGTCTTCGCCACCGCGCCGCTAGCGGTGTTGCTATTGGATCGCTTGCTGACTCGGCAAACGTGGTTTTCGATCGCTCGCCTTCGTTGGCTCCCCTACGCGTTGATGCTGTCACCTTATGTTTGGTTTGTGCCCAGCGTTTCCAGGTTCTTCGATCCCGAGCGGACGCGCAGCAGTTCGATGGGACTGGGGATGGACCGCATCACTCCCTGGGAATATTTGCGCACCCAAGCCGAGGTGATTTGGCATTACATCGGACTGGTCGTTTGGCCAAAGGACCTATGCTTTGACTATCTCTGGCGGATTGAAACCAGTCCTTGGAACTATCTACCACTTGGAGCCGCCATCGTTGCGGTGATTGTTGTTGCGATGGTTTGTTATGGACGAGGCATTCGCCAAACGGCGAATGCCTCGGCTCGCACATTCTCGATCGGATTGGCTGGATGGATGGGACTGAGCTTCTTTTTTATCCTCGCCCCCACGTCCAGCTTGATGCCGATCGCCGACATCGCCGTCGAACATCGGATGTATCTCGCTTCGGCCACGGTGATTGCCGCGATCGTGTTATCGATGCAGTGGTTGTTCACAGCCGGGATACGACACAGCGACCACCCGTTGGTTCTGCGCGCGGCCGCCGCCTGTATCGTTGTCGCCTGCATCAGCCTGTTGGCTTGGCGAACGCACCTGCGGAATCAGGACTATTGCAACGGATGGGTGCTTTGGAGCACCGCGGCGCGGATCTCTCCCCAGAACCCGCGCGCCTGGTACAACGTCGGTCGCGAGCTATATACCGTTGGCAACTATCGCGGTGCCTTGCCTCCTTTGATCAGCGCTGTTGGTTTATCCAGTGTCAGCGTGCCGATGTTCGATGCCGGGCTCGCCGATTGCTTGCGGCGTACCGGTCGGTTCGACGATGCGGTCACGTTGTTCCGACGCGCGATCGAAAAGGACGCCGACAACGCCCTCTATCACAACGATCTTGGTGTTACCTACCTGCAGCAGGAACAGTACGAGCTGGCCGAGCAAGAGTTTCTGGTCGCGTTGGGTTTGCAACATGCGATGGCAAAGTTCAATTTGGCCTTGGTTTATCAGCGGCAAGGCAAACCGGCAGCCGCGATACGGCTGTGGGATCAGGTGTTGGCCGAGGATCCCCAATTGCATTCCGCGGCCCGGCACTTGGCGTGGACGTTGGCAACGACCAGCGTGGCCGGTTTGACGGATGTCGCACGCGCCGAAACCCTGCTGCGCCAGCACTACGACCTCAGCACCACGCAGAGCGCATACGTGCTGGACACGTTGGCGGCGATCTACGCGAGACGTGAGCAGTTCGACGCCGCCGAGAAATCGGTCCATGCGGCCATCGAGCGAGCCCGCGCCGTGGCCAATCGACAATTGATTCCCAAACTCAACCAACGCCTTGCCCTGTATCAAAATCGCAAGCCGTGTATCGATGGAGTACAGCCATGACGCGCACAGCCGATGAGCGACGGGATGTTTGGATCGTGATCGCCGCCTACAACGAAGGCAGTCGACTGGCCGCCACGCTGCAATCGATCAACGGTCGAGGTTCGATCGTCGTTGTCGATGACGGATCGCGCGACGACACCTACGACGTCGCGTGCGGCTTTCCGGTGTGGGTTCTGCAGCATCCGATCAATTGTGGCCAAGGGGCCGCTTTGCAAACGGGGATCGATTTTGCGCTGTCCCGGGGAGCTCGGGCGATCGTCACCTTCGACGCCGACGGCCAACACGATCCGGCCGACCTGTCAAACATGTTGCAGCCGGTGCTAAACGGCCAAGCCGACGTAACCCTGGGATCACGATTCCTCGGCTCGACACAAAACATGCCCACCTCGCGTCGCGTTGTGTTGAAGCTGGCGATTTGGTTCACGCGGCTGACCAATGGGTTGATGCTTACCGATACGCACAATGGATTTCGAGTCCTGTCGCGCACCGCCGCCGGGAGGATTCGGATTCGCCAACCGCGGATGGCCCACGCTTCGGAAATCCTCGACCAAATTGCCAAGTATCAATTGTGTTATGTCGAAGTTCCGGTGACGGTCCGGTACCACGCCGCGACGCTTGCCAAGGGCCAGAGCTCCTGGGATGCGTTTCGAATCACCGGTCACTTGTTGGCGGGGAGGTTCTGGCAATGAACCTGTTTCAATGGATCACCGTCTCCGCGCTCGGCCTGTTGGCCATCTTGGAGATCCGGGCCTACTTTAAAAATCGCCAACCAATCCATCTTCTTCGAGAACTGGTTTGGCTCTCGGCGATCGTGATGATCCTGTTCCCGGGACTGACGACGCGTGTGGCTGGCTTGCTGGGGATCGGTCGCGGCACCGACTTGGTGTTTTATGCCTTCATGTTGCTGGCGACCGGTGGGTTCTTTCACTTCTACGGGCGAACCTACGTCATGCGTCGCGACATCGTCGAACTGGCTCGCCGCGACGCGCTCCGCACGGCAACGCCGGGGCACGGACTGGACCACTCCACCGCGCCGCCAGCAGCCGCTCCCCATGACGACGGAGGCGACCGATGACCTCCCCCACCAAAGATTCCCCAACGATCGCCCTAGTGATTCCCGGCCGCAACTGCGCCGCCACGCTCGACCGCTGCCTCCAATCCGTCGTCCCGTTGCTATCCTCCCTAAGCCGTAGTGGACGAGGCAACGAGTCCCCAACGCAAGAAGATCGTAGTGGACGAGGCGACGAGTCCCCAACGCAAGAAGATCGTAGTGGACGAGGCGACGAGTCCCCAACGAAAGAAGATCGTAGCAAACGAGGCAACGAGTCTCCAACGAAAGAAGATCGTAGTGGACGAGGCAACGAGTCCCTGGTCCCGACCAGCCCCAAAGGCCAATGCGACGACGCCGACCGCGATGGACTCGTAGCCTCGTCCACTACGGCCGAAGACCAACCGGGAAAACTGCAAGAGATCCTCTTCGTCGACGACGGCTCGACCGACGCGACGGCCGAGATCGCGGCGCGGTATCCGGTGCGGGTGATCCAGGGAACGGGACAAGGCCCCGGCGCGGCACGCAACCTGGGCTGGCGAGCGACCGACGCCGACTTGGTGTGGTTCATCGACAGCGATTGCGTGGCCCAGCCCGACGCCTTGGCAAAGTTGTTGTCTGTTATGAACGATCAATCATTCGACAACGTAGTGGACGAGGCAACGAGTCCCCAAACAGGGGGGCTCGTGACCTCGTCCACTACCATTAATGGCATCGCCGGCGTCGGCGGCAGCTACAGCAATCTCTATCCCGACTCCCTAATCGCCACGCTGATCCACGAAGAGATCGTCGCTCGGCACCGGCGGATGCCAAGAGAAGTCGATTTCCTTGCAACCTTCAACGTCATCTATCGCCGTGATGTGTTGGCCGAAGTCGACGGTTTCAATGAAGAGCTAAAACTTGCCCAGGATGCGGAGCTCGCCTACCGCATTCGCGCCGCCGGTCACCGCTTAAACTTCGAACTCGATTCCCGCGTCGGCCACCATCACCCGCGAAACTTCTGGCGTTATCTGAAAACACAGGCCCGCCAAGGCTACTACCGAGTCAAGCTCTACCGCCAACATCCTACAAAGATCAGCGGTGATTCATACGCGAGCCTCCTCGATTATCTGCAACCGCCACTGGCGGTGGTGATCCTGAGTTCGCTTCCGCTGTGGATCTTTTGCAACGAGATGATCGTACCCATCGCGATTTGCGCTGTCTTCCTGTTGCTGATGCAATTGCCGTTGGCCGGCCACGTCTTTCCAAAGCTTGGGAAACAATGGTTCGGCTTTCTTGTCTTCGGTACAGTTCGTTCATTTGCGCGTGGAATCGGGATGCTGCTTGGCGGAGTGACTGCACTGCAAGAATGGCTTGTCCAATCTGAACGGTCAGTGACTGCATCTACAACTGGCGCTGCCGCATTGGAATCGTTCGGAGGCCGTGGTCATGAGCGATAGTTCGAGGCAGCCTTTGATTACGGTAGTCATTCCAACGCGAGATCGGCATGCGAAAATGTTGGGCTGCTTAGAATCGTTGACTCGGCAGACCTTTATCAATTTTGAGGTCATCGTTGTCGATGATGGTTCGAAAGATGAGACGCGAGAGAAGCTAGAACAGTTTGCCACAGAACATACCACGCTCGATCTTCGAATCATTTATCACCAGAATCCCCACGGCGCTAACCCCAGCCGCAACAAAGCGATTCGCGCTGGACGAGGAGACCTGTATGCGTTCATCGATGACGATTGTGCCGCCGAACCGCAGTGGCTCGAAAGGTTGCAAGAGCCTTTGGAGAACGAAGTCGTTGCTGCCGTTTCGGGACACGTCGAGAATGTCGCGTTGTCCAACATTTGGGAGCTTTTCTTCGTTGGCCAGCACCGGGTTACATCGCGTCCGATCGATGGTATTCGTGTGGCGAATCGAATCGTCGCTGGGAACTTGTTGGTACGTGCAGAGTTTCTTAGCGATGCTCTCGATGAAGACAGAGCGAGCGTTTCGACCGACGTCGCCACATCTGCTCGCGGTGATGAAGAAGGATTGCGGATCAAAATCCAACGCGCCGGAAAAGTGATCGCTCATGTCCCGGAAGCTATCTGCTACCACGATCATCCATATGGCCTCCACGCATTCTGTCGCCAAGCGTTCCGTAGCGGATGCTCCGCCGCACGACTGGCGTTGAAATTTGGATTAGCCCCGCGTTGGGAACTCATCGCGTTGTTGACGGCTCTCTTGTTGTTGTTTCTCGCACCGTGGAGATTCGAAGCGATGGTGATGTCTTCTATCGCCTTCGCTTTGTTTCTGCTTGCTGTGCTCTACAACGAATTGGCATTGAAAGCTAAGACGGTTGGTCAAACGATTCAAACTTTTCCGTCGCTTGTTTTGTATTACCTGCTGAGGACAGCAGGCTACGTCACCACTCATCTCCTTGCGTTCAGGCGGTAGCTCATGATGTCAATAACAGCTTGCATCAAGCATGCTGCTGGCAAGAATACACTCGTTCGTCGCTGGCATATCATCCGCACGGGACGCCGTTTGTTCCGGGCGCATCCGGAGTGGAAACGATTTGCAGATGATTGGTATCGTTCGCGACTGGACGGACGTTCCTCGCTCGTAGACCAACGACCTTGGTTGACGTATCCGACGCTGCAATGGCTTGCGGAAACCGACTGGTCGGGAAAACGCGTCTTTGAATGGGGCGGAGGTGGCTCGACGTTGTTCTTTCTTCGTGCGGGGGCAGTCGTCGTTACAGTCGAACACGATCGACAATGGGGCGATCAAATTGAAGCAGCCGCAAATGCTCACGGCTACGAGAGCCTTGATCTGCGTCTACACGAACCGATCGCTACGACAAACGGTTCGGGTTGCCAGCCGTACACCTCGACGAATGCCCGATATCAGAAACTCAGCTTTGAACCCTACGTCAAAACGATCGATGAGTTCCCTGATAATTCGTTCGACTTGATTCTCGTCGATGGCCGATCCCGATGTGCTTGTTTGAATCACGCGATTTCAAAGGTCGCCGACGGCGGAGTGATACTCTTTGATAACGCCGAGCGCGAAGCTTATCAAGATGCCATTGAACATACATCGACACGTCGTTTGACGAATTGGAAACAGATCGATCTGAGCGGGCCAACGCCCTACCTGTGGGATGCTCAGGCGAGCACTTTGGCATGGTGCCGAATTTCTGGAATCGACGCGGAGCGCTTCAACGATGCGAAATAGAGACACGCGATTTTCGAACATCTTTGTCCTGGGGACAGGTCGCTGCGGAACCGTCTCCTTTTTCAAGGCATGCCGACATATTAAAAACTACTCCGCCGGGCATGAAACCCGATCGGGTTCGATCGGCCCCCAGCGTTTGAACTACCCGCACGCTCATATCGAAGCAGACAACCGTTTGACCTGGTTTTTGGGGCGAATGGACCGGCAATTTGGCAACGATGCCTATTACGTTCACCTGCGCCGTGATCCGATCAAGACGGCGGAGAGTTTTGCTAAACGGTATACCCGTGGTATCATCGCTGGCTACCGTTCTTCGGTTTTGTTGAATCCATCTCGATCTGAATTGCCGATCGATGTTTGCTTGGATTACGTCGAGACCGTTACTGACAACGTTTCGCACTTTCTGAAAGACAAATCGCATCAGATTGAGATGGATATCGATCGACCGGACGAAACATTCGGGCGGTTCTGGTCCGAGATCGGAGCACAGGGAGATGATGCGGCGGCGATGCAAGAGTTGCGTGTTCGGCACAATGCCTCGCCAAAACTGTTTTCCCGCGTAGGATTGACCAACCTTGCCTTCAGCATCTGTCCTCAACTGAATCGACTATCACGCTGCCGGTAGAGCAAGTTGACTGCCATGGTGGCTGAGGAGGCTAGCAGAGCCAATGCCATCTGGTTTCGTCCGCAGACCGGCAAAGGAATCACAAGTGCGATGGCAAATACAGCAACGCCCACGATCGCGATCGCAACTAACGCTTGTTCACTGTATTGAGCAACCAAGTACATGTTGCCGACGACGCCTGCCACGCGAACCGTTCCTGCTAATAAAACAATAGCAATCGTGATTCGGGATGCCTGATATTCGCTTGGCAGGAAAAATGCTAACGCCACTTCGCTACATGCAAATGCCGCGGTCGTGACAAGCAAGGTCACCCCACCAAAGGCGGCGAACACGCGACGTGCGAACGAGGGTGTCTCACCAGTCGCACTGACGACGTGCGGAAAGACAGTTCGAGTAAGCAGACCAATCACTGTCACGTGAGAACGCAGTACAAATGCAGCGATCGCAAACAGTCCCGCTTCGCCTGCGCCAAACAGGATTCGGGTCAGTGAGACCCCAAGCGATAGTGGTGCGACGTTTAGGGTTGTCGCGATCGACATCATCCGTGCGGATTTCCACAACGAGCTAGCTTGGGACCAATCAAATGACGGTCGGAAATCAGCATTTCGAACTGCGAGATCGGTGAGCGAAGCGGCGGCCACCAGAGTCCATTTGCCCGCAACCAAAGATGCAGCTATCGGTACCGAGATCATTTCCAGTCCAAAGAGGGCGGAAGTGAGCATGACCGCGATCACATCGACGCAAGCGGCGATCGACGCGCCGCGCACCTGTTGCCCCTTGGCGTCGTAAATCGCGTTTGGGATAAGGCAGGCGCCGACGTGTCCTATTGAGATCACAAGGTAAGCCATACGCTCGCCGCTATCGATCGGAACTAGCAAGCTCGCAATGGCAAGCAGGAAGACCATCACTAAGCCGATGCCGCCTGAAAGGAACAAGTAGGAGCCGGTGATGGCGTTTTGTTGCTCCGGGTGCTTAACAAGTTCGCGGATCACCACGTTCCGAAATCCAGAGACACTGAGCGTAGAAAAGAATTGTTGAAAGAACATGGCACCGCTGAGTTTGCCAAAGTCTGCTGTGCCGAGTGAATTGGCAAATAGCAGGAAGGTCGCGGCTGCGCACGTCTGCGAGACGACCGTGCAAATCACGAGGCCGATCATCACCGAGGCAACCCGACGTTCGCCTGCAGTCTTGAGTCGTTTCAACGGTGATTTGGGTAGCATGTTCCAGTTTCGGTAGCACTATCAGCGAGCCACGTTGGCAAGGGCAAGGGGCATTTCACCAACTTTAATATTTCCGCGAGCACGCCGAACGACGAGCTCGTTGATCCCAACGCGAATCGCTTGCAAACTTCGCTTGATTATAGCCATCCGGTTTGTTTTCTCGACATGGGACGAACCATTGCACAGCGGCGCCGGCGTGACGTCACGACACCTCTGTGTATCCAAGCTTGAGACTATCTCGCCAACTGGCGGGCACTATTTTGTGTCCCCGCGATCGAATCGGTACAGCCGCTACAACCGCTCAAGTCGACGGCCGAGGGTGCCGATATTGAAAGCAACCGACGGGGTTGGTCGCCCGGCTGGATTGGCCCTCAAACCCGTTTCTATCAAGGTGATGCATGCCTGGCTTGGGCACACTTCAACGAATACCGCTCCGGCTAACCGCCGCCGGCTTGCTTGCATTCGCGTGGCTGCCGTCCTCCGCTATAGGGCAGGCCCCGGCGACTCCTGAAAACGCGGGCCAGTCGCTGCCGGCCCCGCTCTCCCCGTCGACGATGCCGCAGCCGCGCAAAGCACCTGCCGCGTACACGCTCAATTCTTCGCCACCCAGCGCGTTGAGTGCGAAAGAGCAGCGTTTTCTTGCGGAACGGATCGATCCCGAACGGACGCTCGACGTGACCGTCGGCCGCCCCTCGATTCTGCGTTTTAAAGTGCCCGCGTTTCGCGACCAGGTTGGCGATCCCACGATCGTCGATGTGTTGAGTCTGACCGAAACGGAACTGAGCGTCACCGGGAAAACGGTCGGTTCGACCGTGTTGAACCTGTGGTTCGAAGACCCTAGTGCTCCGAGCGGCCAAGAGGTACTGAGCTACCTGGTCCGAGTCTCCGAGGATCCAGAACGCTCGCGGCAGTACGATATCCTGTTGGAAAATTTGGAACGCGACCTCAATCGAGGTTTTCCCAACAGCGTGGTCGACTTGAGCTACGTCGGTTCTCAGGTTGTGGTGCGTGGCAAAGCACGCGATATCGAAGAGGCAACCCAGATCTTGCGGATCGTATCGCAGAGTTTGCCTACCGAGGATCAGGTCGAGCAATCGGCGAGCGTTATCCCCGCTGTGTCCCAAAATCCCACTGCGTCGAGTTTGTTCCAGCCCAATGCGATCCAGCCCACGTCGTTTCAGTCGGTCGATGGATTTACGATCGATGAGATCACCAATGCGGGCGGGGTGGAGTCGATATTTCGTGGCGACACGGTCACCGGTGCCAACGCCACCCAGATCAACAACCGCGTGGTCAACATGCTGGAGATCGCGGGCATCCATCAGGTGATGTTGAAGGTCACCTTGGCGGAAGTCGTTCGCGATTCGGGACGCAGTCTGATCGCCACCACACGGTTCGGCGTCGATTCGGACGACACCAGCGACATCAGCTTTACACACACATCGGGACTGGGGCGACTGACCTTTCAAACCGATCAATTTTTCTTGCGATTCGACGCGCTCAAGCGACTGGGAATGGCGCGTTCGCTCTCCGAACCCAACCTCACCACGCTCAGCGGCCAGCCGGCGAATTTCCTCGTCGGCGGCGAGTTCCCGATCCTCGAATCGGTATCGACTGTCGCCGCGGTAAACCAGAACATCACCTACGTTCCGTTTGGCGTTCAGTTGTCCGTCCTGCCGACCGTCACCGATGGGGATCGGATCCGGTTGCAGTTGCAGGCGACGATCTCCGAGACCGACGGCGGCGGCGGTGACGACAGCGATCCGAGCCAACCACCGAGCCTGACAACGCGGACGGTCACATCGACGGTGGAATTACGCGACACCGAATCATTGGCGCTTGCTGGTTTGATTCGAAGCTCATTGAGCAGCTCCTCCGCCCGAGTGCCCTTCCTCGGCGACCTGCCGTACGTTGGCAACCTGTTCTCGCAGAAGTCTTCCGATTTCCAGGAACAGGAATTGATGGTCATCGTGACGCCTTATTTGGTTTCACCTCTTCCCGCCACGATGCCGTTGCCCCTGCCCGGGAGCGACACCTTTGAACCGGACGATCTCGATTTTTTCCTACGAGGATTGATGTACGGCACCATCCCCGAGGACTATCGCACGCCGGTACGCAGCGATGTGTCAAAGATGCACGCATTCCGCCGCAGCGAACAAAAATACATCATTGGAATGCCCGGCCATGCGTCCGGCCGCCCGTTGCCCGATTGTGCATCGCCCGCCAACCAGCTGCTGCGTGAGGTCCCCTGATGGTCTCAATCGCATCGATGTTGAAGGCAGAGACGGCTAACAAATTTGCATGGGAACGACGAGGGCAGACGATGATTCAACACAACACGCCAACACAAAAACACCAACGCACGATGCGGCGACGTCGCAAGCTGGCTGCATACATCATGTCGATGCACGTGGCGCTGTTGTGCGGATGTTCGCACATGTCGCCCTATGGGCAACGGGATCGATGTTGTCCCGATGGTCAGGCAAACTGTTTGCCTGTCGACGCGGGCACTGTTCCACCGGCGGCTTCGATCCATCTCGCCAATCGTTGTGTCGATCCGGTACCTTGCGAAGCCGTCCCCGCGCCATTGGGAACGTACGTCGCTCAGTGGCAAGGCGCGATGGCTCAACGGGCGCAGGAACACCACTGGATGGTGACGCGGAACGAATGGTTCGATGGTGGCAGCCAGCTGGGCCCCAAAGGCAAGCAGCACGTCCAGCGGATCGCGGAATGTCTGAGAAACCAGCCACAACTTGTCGTCATCGAAAAAGAACCGCTCGCACTCGCATTGGGCGAAACCTATGAACAGGCGGTTCAGTCGAATCAGCAATTGCAGTTCGACCGTCGCAACGCGGTGATCGAAGCGCTTGCAGAAGCAGGGGTTCCCGACGCTCCCGAATGGGTCGGCTTCGCCGATGATCGCGCTGTCGGCGTTCGCGGTATCGAAGCTCCCCAAATCTACAACACCCAATTCACTGGAACCGGGACGGGCAACCGCGGTGGGGTTGGACAAGGGCAAGGTAATAGTTTTGGTGGCGGCAACAGTTTTGGTGGCGGCGGCAGCGGGTTTGGCGGCGGAGGTATCTTCTAGGATGATCAAACCGCAAATACTGGGACTGGTGCTGCTTTGTACCCTCGGTTGCGCTGGCTTGCCGCGTTGGGACCGCAGCGGCCTATCACGCGTCCCGAGCGAAACGAAGCCATCGCCGACGAATTCCAAGGTGCTTGCCGATCCTAGCGATCAAGAGCTTGCAATCGCGTGGGAGACCGCTCAGCTGGCCGAACAGCGTGGGATGGATCGCGAGGCGATCGAAGCCTATCTGGAGGTCCGCAAGCACGATCCGACGAAGCCCGATGTCGCCCATGCCTTGGCGGTTCTTTACGACCGATCGGGGATGACCGACGCAGCTTCACGCGAATACAAAACAGCGTTGCAGCAGCGTCCCAACAATCCCGATCTGCATTGCGACTACGGCTATTTCCTCTATTCAACCGGCGACTATAGCGGAGCCGAGGCGAGTTTGCGGGAAGCTTTGCGGCTGCAACCCGATCACACGCAAGCGACGATCAATCTAGCGGTGGTGATTGGAGCTCATGGTCGATACGACGAAGCCCAAGCGTTGTTTACCGAGGCGATTGGTCCGGCAGCCGCGATGCATAACATCGGAATGCTGCGTCTGCGGGCTGGCGAAGTCGAAGCTGCAAAGTCGCTGCTGGCCGAAGCGAGTCGCCGCGATCCGAGTATCGATGTCGGCCAGCCAGTGCTCGATCGATTGGCGGCCTCTCCGCAATTCGCCACGGCTCCAGAGGGGAGCAGTTTCGCGGTCCCACCAGCCGGCAATCCGATACGTTGATGTCGCGGGGAGCGTTCGAGTGAACGCCAAGTGGCTGATATGATGCAAGAGAGCGATAAGGCTCTCCCCGGCACTGCCGTTTGGGAAGCATTTTGCATCCCCGACCGAGTCGCTTGTCACCCAGCTGTCGTGTTTCGAAATGGCTGGCACCTGCCCCCGCGGTATTCTCCACGTCGCTGGCTGCAGGGGGAATAATTGCTGAAGTAGCCGACACCGAAACTGCAAGTGTCGTGATACTTTTCCAATCGATCGCCTGCGATTTGCAGAGAATGGGCAGTGCGTATCGGCCCGGGGAAATCTCTTCGGTGTTGTTGCAGGCAAATCGGTCCGCCGGAACCGCCCGGTCGGACGTCGACCTCTTCGGAATGCAATCCGATCGCCCTTAGTTGCACTTTGGCCACAGCAAGGTTGCGACTCAAAGTCGGAGAACCGGGCGACGCACAGCCCGTTCCGGTTCGGGTAAGCTTGCTAGGATCGAGTCGCCTTGTTCGACCAATCCGTCACGCCGCATCGCCGCGCTGCCGCGGGCGTAGGCCAATTCGACTTGCAGCACATCCGGGGAACGATTCACTTTCGGAGACGCGAATCCGGCCGCAACGCTAATTCTTCTTTGGTTTGGACGTGAATGTGCCGTCGGGGCCGACCAGTTTTAATGGGTGCTTACCGATGCTCTCCATGGTTTCCCAAAGTTTTGCGGGACTCAGGCGAATATTCTTCGCGGGGTATAGCACCACGGATTTGGTTTGGATATCGCAATGGATCTTCGCAACTTCTTTTACCTTGTCAAAACGCGCGATGATCTGCTTGACGCATCCACCACACATTTCGCCGACGGTGATCGTTGTCGTCACTCGCGACTTCGTTTCGGCATGCGATTGCGAGGACGCAAGCAAAGCGATCAAGAGAGCTGCGCTGATCGAAACATAGCTGGTTCGTTTTACAATCGTCGACATCAGAAGCTCCTGTTGTTGGTGGAGGTGCACACGCTGAACCCGGTCCCATTTACATGGGACCGATACACGAGTTCAATACGCACTTGCAATCAACATGCAAAAGTAAGCTTCCAAAAATGGTTCGTCAACCGCAAGTGCAATCCTTTTGCAGGAAGGGTGCTTTGAGGTTAGCAACGGCTGCAGATTTATAAGAGCAAGAAGGTATAGGTTAAATGAGCGATTCAGAGTGCAACAGTGGTTCCCCGAAATCGAATGAAAACGACATCCCATCGAGGCAATCGAGCGTGCCCACACTGTCGATCCTCAAGACATTGCCGACCACCCAGGAGGTCAAGGCAAGGATTCCGGTGACAGTGCTTTCTGGGTTCCTCGGTGCCGGCAAGACAACCTTGCTGAGTCACGTGCTCAACAATCGCCAAGGGTTGCGCGTCGCATTGATTGTCAACGACATGAGCGACATCAATATCGATTCGCAACTGGTGAAGGGCGGAGGTGCGAGCTTAAATCGTGCCGAGGAGAAGCTGATCGAGCTTTCAAGCGGCTGCATTTGCTGCACTTTGCGGGAAGACTTGCTTCAAGAAGTTGGCCGGTTGGCAGCCGAGGGCCGCTTCGATTACTTGCTAATCGAATCGACGGGCATCTCCGAACCGCTGCCTGTCGCAGAAACGTTCATCTATGAAGACGAAGACGGTCGTAGCCTGAGCAACGCGGCGCAATTGGATACGCTGGTGACCGTCGTGGATGGAGTGAATTTCCTCGAAGACTTCAATTCGGTCGACGAATTGCGTGATCGCAGCCTGGGCATGAGCGAAGACGATGATCGAGATGTTCCGCAGTTGCTCGTCAACCAAATCGAGTTTGCAAACGTCATCGTCCTCAACAAGATCGATCTTCTTACCGACGAACAGCGAGGCCTGTTACGGCGGATGATTGGTAGCTTCAATCCTCAAGCCAAGCTCTTGGAGGCCTCTTTTGGGCAAGTTGAACTGACGGAGATCCTCAACACAGGTTTGTTCACGGAGGAGTGGGCCGATACGCTGCCGAATTGGTTGGAAAATCCTGGGGAAGGGATGGATGTTGATGCGGAAAAGTATGGCTTCGAGTCGTTCATCTTTGAATCGCGACGACCGTTTCATCCCGCCAGATTCTTTGAGTTCTTCTCCAAGGGGGGCTTCAAAGGTGCCGTGCGTTCCAAAGGGAGCGTCTGGCTGGCAACTCGGATGGACCTCGCCGGACTTTGGCAGCAAGCGGGGCGGCTCGGATCGTTGCAGTGCTCGGGAGAATGGTGGTCTGCGGTGCCAGAAGAGGAGAGGCCGGACGACCCTGAGTTGCAGCAGTACATCGCAGCAATTTCAGCGGAACCTTTCGGAGATCGCCGTCAGGAATTGGTCATCATCGGACACAATCTGAACGAGGCGGACTTCCGAGAGAAGATCGAGCGATGTTTGCTGACGGATGAAGAATTTGAGGCGGGACCGGAGGCGTGGCTTCAATTCGAGGATCCAATTCCTGCCTGGGAACTCGTTGACCACCATCACGGCCACGGCCACGACCACGACCATCATCACGATCACGACCATTAGCGAACGCGACTCATTTGTTTCGCCGGTTCCGGTTTGAAAACGTTTGCGCGGTGATCGCAGATTGCTAAATAGGTTGACGCGCGGCGGCGAAATCGACTGCCGCGTGGCAGCCAAATCGCAACAAGTCCTCGCATAAACCGATCCCATCGGTAGTGGACGACGCGACGAGTCCCGGCATAAACCGCCCCCGCCGGTAGTGGACGAGGCAACGTGTCCCGGCATAAACCGATCCCGCCGGTAGTGGACGAGTCAACGAGTCCCGGCACAAACCGATCCCGCCGGTAGTGGACGAGGCAACGAGCTGTCGATTACCCACAAGTCATTGGTCTGGTCCGAAGGCTTGCCAGCAGAGGGCGAAGTCGAGCATTCGCCGCGTGCCTCGCCAGATTACTTCGGCTCCCGGCGGACCGTCGCCTTGGCGGTGATTGTAGCCGCCAAGGGTCGCAAGGACCGGGATGAATTGTGACAGCTCAGGAGCTTGCTTTGGGGGAGCCGTCTTTTCCACCACTTTCCAGACCGACTTCCATTCCGCTTCGCTGAAGACGACATCACAGGGAAGCTCTGGACACTCGCGGCCTAAGAAGGTCACAAACATGATCCGCCATGCGATCACTTTGTAAAACATCAACGCGCGGATCAGTCGGTCTCTCGCTTCGAGTTGAATCTCTTCGACCCGGCAGCCAGTTTTGAAAACTCGAAAGAATACTTCGATTGGCCAACGAGCCACATACAAATCCACAATCCGCAGCGTCTGGGCAATCGTGTCGACCGGCAGAGAACTCAGTAACAGCCAGTCGACTTCGGTTCCGTCGCCTGGGCCATCGATCTCGCGCACCCAAACGACACTGATCTCGACCGGCGGCATCGAAGACTGCTTGTTGTGTGGCGCACGAAGAGTCATCCGCTTCGCTCGAATTTCTAACTTCGCAGTGCGTGCTTCACGGCCGGGGTGTTGTTTGTTTCCTGATCCTTTGGTTCGCTTGGGCGTTTGGGGAAGCTGGACTTCGCGGTAAGCGACCGGCTGGGCGGATGCGATTTCGGCACGCATTTTCTTATAAGCCGCAGGCCCGCCATCGGGGTCTTTCTCCGGCAACGAGCGTTTTCGCTGCGAGCGAATGACGAACTGAGCCGGTGTTTCATGCTGATCGGCTTCGACGAAAATGTCGTAGATGTCTCCTTCGCGATCGGCCAGCGAAACGATCTGAGTTTCAGGACATTTTCCGGCGATCTCGCAGGCCTTGCGATAACCATCGAGCCATCGTTGCCCTTCGCCGGTGTGTAGGGGTTGGCCTTCTCGCTTCTTGCTGGTGCCGAGCGCTTCTTTGTCGCGATCGTAGAACTTAACACCGACCACCCCGAGACAAAGTTTCTCCGGCGTGAAGGCGATGTGGGAATGATCGTAAAGTCCACGGCGGCCTAAGCGATCGAGATTGCGGACGCCTTCGGGCGGATGCGCGGTGTAGTCCAGTTCGGTGGTATCTTGTGCGATGCAAACGGTGTCTTGGGCTTTGATTCGTTGGAGTGTCTTTTCAGCGTGAGCCCCGAGAATGGCTTCTGGATCGACGTTGGGGTTATCGAATAGACGGTAGGCGGCTTTGGTTTCGTCCCAGCCACTGCAAGCTTCGTTGATACTGGCCGAAGGGTTGGCCGCCAGCGAGGCGAGCAACGCTTCGGCTCGATCGTTGAGACGTTTGTCTCCAAGTTGAATATCTTGAAATTCGTATGCGATACTGGTCGGTTGCATGCTTTCACCTTAAGATTTCATTGTGCAAAATGAAATACTACAAGCGCAAATACCGTGCCAAAACGAGCTGTTTTTGCGGCGACTTGTGG
Organism: Rosistilla oblonga; assembly: GCF_007751715.1. Classification (NCBI taxonomy): domain Bacteria; kingdom Pseudomonadati; phylum Planctomycetota; class Planctomycetia; order Pirellulales; family Pirellulaceae; genus Rosistilla; species Rosistilla oblonga. Next base: position 3,398,192 of record NZ_CP036292.1, read on the forward strand.
GTAATCAACAGGAGGCAACGAGTCCCGGCACAAACCGATTCCCCCGGTAGTGGACGAGGCAACGAGTCCCGGCACAAACCGATCCCGCCGGTAGTGGACGAGGCAACGAGTCCTTTCAGCATCGATTCGTTGCTCCTTTCGTTTCCTAGCGATGCCCCGAAGGGAGTTTTGTCATTGGTCACGGGAACGAGCGCAGCGCCATCAAGCGGCTCCGATCGCAAGCAAGACCTGCATCCCCCACCGGGAGGGGAGGGCATCGTTCGCTGTGTTCAAACCACCGGGCGCGGCAAGTTATTGCCGGGGCCGAAGGTGCGATCTACAATGCAAACAAACTGCATTTGCAAGTCCTCGCGAGCCCATCCAATGATAAACCGAACAACTGCAGCCCGCACGAACCCGCGAGCCGCCCGCTCCGGTCAAGCGCTGGTCGAGTTTGCGATCATCAGCTTTGTCTTGACCGCAATGCTGGCCGGGTTCTTGGGGCTGATCGTTCTCGGGTTGGGATCGTTTCAAAACAACATCGCGACGGAAAACGCGGGGCGGGTGCTGGACGAACATCCTGTGTTGATCAGGGAGCATTTCGTCACCCACTTCAGCGACTCCATGTCGGACGATTTTTTTGACCCCAACAACCACGACTTTGAAAACGTCACCGCCCGGCAGGTCTTTCGATTTTTGACTGAGTATCAAATCGCGTACGACCTGAATGGCGAAACGGAAATGCTTCCGTTGTACGACGAAAGTTTGTTGATTCTTAGTCCTGACCGTTGGCGTTATCTAACGGACCCAGACGATCCGGGCAACACGAAAGAGATTCCTGAGATAAATCGATCTCTTCTACCAAGCTATATCTTCGATCCTGATGTCGCTCTCAATGGGGAAGCTGAACAGGGAGCCTACCGCTACCCGGGGGCTGTGGTAGAGCGGACCACTGCGGACGGTGAAACGTACCAAACCGTTCTGATTCCGATCCTGGATGACACCTTGAACGGTGAGCCAGTGAATGGCGTTGAACGAACGTTCAACATCAAACCTTTAGAACTCACGGAAGCACATCCCGTCGCACGAAACTGGGTGGCTCCGGTGACAGTCGTCCGAAGTATCGAAAGCAGTGGAGCTAAAGGGCCTACGTTTAAGCTCGTAATATTCTATCCGTCTCAACCGGCCTCGATGATCGACCTTGCGGTCGTCAGGGATAGCGAAAATAGGATTACATCGCAAGCACCTGAGGCGTTAAACGCTGGTACGACGCACAGCGAATTTGAAACACTTCCTGCTGGCTATCAGTTTCCCGAAACTGCCTTCACAGCGAACCCAAAGTTCGGCGCATCGTCTTCGCGTGGCAAATATGGATTGGGCGAGAGTTTTGCTTTTGTCACAACGGTTCGGCCCTACCGCGCCGTATTCGAGGCAAGTTCGTTGTTTCGATTGGAACCGACGCCGGCCGTGGTGAAGTACGAAGCGGATGAGAGCGACGTTCTTCAGTTGGATGATGAGTTCGACCTGTCGGAGGAACCACCGACCTCGGATACCCCGGTCGCCCCATTCTCTGTCTACCAAGATAACCACGATCAACCGCTTGATTTCGAAGTACATGTAGCCGATCGGTTCAGTGACGGGCTGCAACGCTACTTCACTGATTTCCCAATTGTTCCACCTCCATCTGCGGATAACGATTTCGTAACGAATGTGCTTCAATTACTGCCCCACGATGACGGCGTATGGCGGGTTTCGGTTGCAGCGGAGTTTGAGGCAAATGTACCTTGGGCAGTCAACCACGTTCTTCAGCTTTGGCTCTACAAGAACGGTGTGCGTGAATCGCTGATCGCCGCGCATAAGGTTGCGATGGGGCACAGTGAGCGAATCTCAATCAGTGGCCAAACACTCATCAAGGTTGATGAGGGAGATATATTGCAAGTCCGTGTATTCACCGATGAGGACGGAGTCCCCGAAGCTCAAACAAATGCAAGCATCTCCGTCTCTTTAACAGGACAACCCGAAACGAACTGGGTTTCCTTCGAGCGAATTGAGGACTAGCGGCCAACCTGTCGCATTCTCGATATTGACGAAACCTTGACATGAAAATGGCTGCGGCGTACAGAGGCACGCACGCGGACAGCCCGACTTTGCCTACGATCCTTCGTGTCTCTTGGTCCGAAGCAAAACCACGACAAGAAGCCTGATACGGCATTTTCTGAACCGACGGGCGGTTTTCGGCGTACGATAGAGCTATGCACGATCACGCCCACCAACTGACCCTCGGCTTGGCTTTTGGCCTCGGCGCACTGCACGCCTTGGAGCCTGGCCACGGAAAAACTGCGATGTTGGTCTATCTGTCGGGCGAACGACGCAGTATTTGGCATCCGTTGGTGATGGGCGTCTCCAGTGGGTTGGCCCATTCGGTCTCGTTGATTGCGATCGCGATGGCGGTCCACCTGACGCACCACTTGGTCACCGGCGACCATCATCACGATGACGCAGTTGTTACGGGTGCGTTGCAGTGGATCAGTGCTGCGTTGGTGATATGCGTTGGCCTCTGGATGCTTTGGGCGGCGTGGCGATCGAAGCCAGCGACGTGCGGGTGCAAGTCGCATCGTGAAGGAAGTTGTGATTCGCAGCCGGTTTCCAAACGCTCGAGCTACTCGATGAGTGCGTTGCTGGGCGTTGCCTTTGGACTTCTACCCTGTCCCTCTGCCCTGGCTGCCTACTTCACCAGCATGTCGGCTGGAACGCCGGTCGCCGCCTACGCCGTGATCGGCTTGTTCGCCGCTGGCATCGCGAGCAGCCTGACGCTCGTCGGTATCCTCTTGCAACGCTTTGGCGGGAGCCTGATCGGCAAGGAGAGTCGACTGGCCCGCTTGCCTTGGCCCTACATTCGCGCCTCGCTGATCATGGCGGTCGGATTGTTCTATTGCGGGCGGATGATCGTCGCCGGCTGATCTTCGGTCCCCGCGTCACGCCCCTTCCCGAACGACGCTTCGCTCGTTCGCCCCTCCCCCGCAAACTTCGTTTGGGGAGGGTGAATTCCAGATCACAGCGGCCCCCAACTTCACCCGCCCGGCGGAGCTGGGAGGGTCGAAAAACAAGCGTCGAGCGAGTTTTTCGGGGAGGGTTCACACGCCGCGTCGCTCGCTGTGGATTGACACCGGACGCCCCTCCCTGAACAACGCTTCGCTCGTTCGACCCTCCCCCGCAAACTTCGTTTGGGGAGGGTAAATTTACGGTCACAGCGGCCCAACAAAGTCACCCGCCCGGCGGAGCTGGGAGGGTCGAGAAACAAGCGTCAAGCGAGTTTTTCGGGGAGGGTTTACGCGCCGGTTCGCTCGCCGTCGATTAACCTTGGACGCCCCTTGCGTTGGTGTCGCTCTTTAGTGATCGTGTCCGTCGTGGTCGTGAGCATGACCGTGGTCGTGATCATGACCGTGGTCGTGATCATGGCTGTGGGATGCCTCGTGGCCGCCGGAGTGATGGTCGTGATTGTGACCGGGCAGGTTTTCGATCCCGACCGCGATCGCGATCCCGAACAGGAACGCCGTGGTCAACTTGCCGCGATCGTGGTGGTGGAAAGCGACTTCCGGCAGTAAGTCGGCAAGGGCGATCCCGATAAAGAAACCGGCTGAAACGGCCAGCCCCCAGCCGAGGATTTCGGAGTTGGCGGCGAACATGGTCGCTCCGAAATAGAAGGCCAACGCACCGGCCGGGCAGGCCAGAGAGAATGCAGCGTTGGCGGCATTCTGCGCCGGTTTGGGCCAGTTTTGCTTTCCCATCACCGACGTGATCGCAAACGCATCCAACGGCTTGTGTAGCAAAACGGCCAAAAACGTTCCCAGCCCTGCCAGTCCCAACCAACTGCCATGGGCGGCGTCGGCCAACACGCTGCTCGCTAGAGCCACCCCGTCGACGAGCGTGTGAAGCAAGAGGCCAAAGAACAGGCCCGCCCAGCTGATCCCCTTGGCGTCACCATGATGATGCCCGTGGGAACAATGATCGTGATCGGCGTGGTGGTGCCCTGGCGTCTCTGCGTCCAAGTCGCTGCTTCCGTTGTCTTCGGTCACTGGAATGGAGTGATCGTGGGTGTGGAACAAGCGGATCATCAGGAACATCACCGTCAAACCCGCCAGCGCTCCAGCGCCGGCCTTCGAGTGCGATTGCAGCAGCTCGCCACCATGAGGCAACAGATGCAGCAGCGCAATGCCCAGCATCAGCCCCCCGACACCACTCATCAACAACTGGGTCCGCAGATGCGTCATCCGCAGCAGCGACGACAGCTTGCCTCCGGCCAGCGAAGCGATCGCGATCAAGAGGCAATAGACAATCAACAAAACAGAGGGTGTCATAAAGTCAGCAGTTTGGGAAAGGGAATCAAAATGCAGATTTTAAGCTTTTGCATCGAATGTGCATATGCGTCCGTCAGGGGGAAGCAACGTGGAGTCGGCAGAAGGGAAAGTTCCTTCCCATTTCACCGTCTGCGGGCCTGAGCCCCCAGCCCGGGAATCGAGTCGATGAGGCGTTGTTTCCCTCCGATTCGCCCACTTTTTCCCGGCGCCGCCCAACCTCCGAGTTGACATTGGCCACGTCGTGCTGCATACTTGCATAGTCCTGCAATTGTTAAACCGTTGTCATTATGCATTCTGAAGCGAAAAACCGACCGACCGACGATGATTCGCCGAGCTGCCAAGACGGTGACCACGATCATTATCCGGTAAAGATTGACGATACTGCCTGTGAGCGGGCGGCGGCGATCTTTCGTGCCTTAGGGGATCCGCAGCGATTGCGGCTGCTGATCATGCTCGAGGCGCGTTCGTGCTGCGTTTCGGAGCTCGCCGATGCTCTGGCGGAACCGTTGCCGGCCATTTCCCAGCGGTTGCGTGTCCTTAAAAGCGAACGGATCGTCCGATCTCGCCGCGAGGGCAAGCACGTGTTTTATAGTTTGGCCGACGGACACATTTCGCGCTTGGTGACCAATGGGGTCATGCACGCGATGGAAGATTGCTGATGTTTCAGTTCAAACCAGGAGCAGTAAGATGAGCCACGTTCACGAAAATCACGACCACAAGCACGGCCCCGATTGCGAACACACCGGGATTCAGCACGGTGATCACGTCGACTATTTGCACGACGGTCACTTGCATCATGTGGCCGATGACGGAAGCGTCGTCGAGCACAAGCTTGAAGTGACCGAGTCGAACCCGGCCACCTGCACTCCCGCGCATTCTTGCAGCGGACACGAACCTGGCCATGTCCACGGTCCTGGTTGTGGGCACGAACCGGTGCCGCACGGCGATCACATCGACTATCTGGTCGACGGCCATCTGCATCATCCCCACGGGGACCACTGCGATGACCACGGCCCGGTTGCCGTTGTCAAATAACGCGGCAACGCATGCCGCGAATCACACGTCCCCCGTTGTCAACGCAGTCCCTACGTCAAATCCATGAAGCACTCACCCTCCGCTACCGATTCGATTAAGGATGCGATCCGCGCGGTCGGTCTGCGGGCGACCCCGGCGCGACTCGCAACGCTACAAATGCTTCGCGGAGCGGTTTCACCGCTCACGCACGCAGATGTCGCTGAGAAGCTGGCCGAAAGCGGAGTGGATAAGGCGACCGCGTTCCGCAACCTGAACGACCTGACCGAAGCTGGCCTGCTTCGGCGTACCGAATTGGGCGATCACGTTTATCGTTTCGAGGAAGTCCGCCCCGGTGAAGGTGAATCGGAAGGGCACCCGCATTTCTTGTGCACTGTCTGCGGCACCGTCTCCTGCCTCGACGATGTCAAACTGACCGCGGGAAGCCAACGTGCAAGCCAACAAGTTGGAAAGGTGACGGAAATTCTACTGCGCGGTCGGTGCAACGACTGCGAGTAGGCCTTCGACTTCACGCTCTATCAGATCCAGCGAGACGGGAAAGCTTCTTGTCACCACCGGCTCTCCATTTTGAAACAGAACATAGGTCGGGCAAATCGTTCCGCCCAGCTGTGCGACAAGCCTCGCGTTGGTGTTGAAGTCGACTCGGACGACATCGACTCGCCGATCCAAACGTTTCGACAGGGCAACGACATCGGATTTGACTTGCTGGCATCTCGGGCAGTTGAAATCGACGCCGAACTCAACCAAAACTGGCAATTCACTGTCGCGAACGTATGTCGACAAGTGCGTACCGCTGACGACCGGTAGAGATGCTTCGTCGAAACTTAAATTGGTGGACGTGTCGGCTGGTGGCGAACAGCCCAGTGTGATGCATACCGTCGTCATTGCGATGATCGATCGGCCGAGGCATTCAGAAACAAAACTATGCATTTCAGTCTCCCACGACTTCCGCTTGAGGTCACTCGAACCAGGAAATGGCTTGCTGCTTTGATTGGCGTCCAAGTCACCTAGGATTCGCTAGGCAACGTGTTCGGCAGGCAATAGACGCCCGCTTGCAGATAACAAACTAATCTTTCGCCACGCAGGCATCATCTGTTCGGCAGGCAAGTAGAATCGTTTGCCATTGTTCCATTGCCGCAGTGACGCGGGTCGATAAGCTGGTCCCCTTCGCTGACGAACATACCGTTCGTAGTCGACGATCCACTCGATCAGACTCAGCATCAACAACCGACATGCAATGGCTTGCTTCTCGTTACCCGGTGGCTTCATCGGTGGCAGGTCTTCGCACGACCAAGCGTCGGTGTCTAGTGTCGACTGCGATGTGAGCTGAGGCGAAAAACCAAACCGTTCGACAAATATGCCTCCGTGGCGGTCATCTCCAAAAAAGACGCCAAAGCCCCGCAGAACAATCCGTTGATCACACGGTAATTCCAGCCGATACATGCTCGCACAATTTTTCTGTTCATCCGGCGGCGACGTGCGTTGGAAGCCGAACTCAAGAAGCAAGTTGCCCTTGGGATGTTTGATATCCTGGCCCCAGCACCAGAGCTGCTGGTTCAGCAACCCGGCTGCGAAAGTACGAGCCTGCTCGCAGGACTCGCGTTCGGGGCAGAGACTCAACTGATCAATAGTCGCGACACATGAATCCTGCATACTTTCCGCACCTTCCTTCGAGTTAGCACCAGCTAATTCCCCCACCCGGTAGTGGACGAGGGCACGAGCCCCTTCCCCACTCAGTACTCATTACCACGTCCGCAAGGCCAGTGATTCCTTTTATTGCAACATCGCAATCAGCGATTGCTTTTGCGACTCTTGCACGCGTTTCAGCCGAGCGCGCGGTGAAGGCAGCGCAACCGGAACAACTTTCAGGCCGTGGTTTGCCAGCCGTTCACGATAGATTGCCTCGATCGGCAACTCCTCAATAGGCGCATAGACAAAGCACTTGGCTTCGAGCATCCGCTTGATCGGCATCCTCACGCCATCGCCACCGGCGACCACCAAGCCTCGGCGATCAAACAGACTTTCCGCAGGCGCGTCGACCCACTTCACAATCCGAACAAGCAATCGCTCGTTCGCGACGATAGTCGCGATGCTGTTCGCCTCGGAGAATCCATCAACAGGGTCCACCGCTATCCGCTCAGTCGGCTCGTCAGCGGAGGCCAGCGAACTGAAACCAAAAAACACTGCCACGAAACAAAGCGATCGAATCAAATGCGACATGGGAAAACGCCTTTCGGTTGAGGAGGAAGAAAGGTAACCTGATGCATACATGCAATACGGTTGCAATAGCGGTTGGTTCGCCCAGCAACGCGAAAATCCTGGTTTTCCAGAGAGGCATCGAAACATGGCTGGCAAACTTCGTGGGCTACGATTCGGCAACTTCCTTCACGTTCGATGAAACGTCCCTTTTATGAAACAGATCCCCACCAACTTGATTACCGGATTTCTTGGCTGCGGCAAGACGACGGCAATCAATGAATTGTTGAAGCACCGCCCGGATAGCGAGCGTTGGTCGATCTTTGTCAATGAATATGGCATGGTGACCATTGATGAAATGCTAATCGACTCGGCGACCCCCGAGGTCAACGTGCAAGAACTTGGCGGTGGTTGTTTATGCTGTACCGTTGCGATGGTGTTCGATCCGCTGTTTGACCAGTTCATCCGTCGCAGCAAGCCAGACCGCATCTTGTTGGAGCCGAGCGGTGCGGGGCATCCGGCGGCGCTCGTCGATCGACTGCGCGGTGAAAAGTTTAGCGAGCTAATCGACTTGCGAGCCACGATCTGTCTGATCGATCCACAGGATTGGGACAAGCCGCAATGGCGTGATTCGGCCGTCTTTCACGACCAAATTCAGATGGCCGATGTCGTGGCCATCACGTTCGCTGACAAAAGAGCATCCGAGCAGACGCAGCGATGCCGCCGGTGGATCGAATCGTTTGACCCGCCCAAACTGTTAGTTGTCGAAACCAGCTACGGAAAGATAGAACCCGAGTGGCTCGACCTGCGGCAAACCGTCGTTCGACCGCCCAAATTCGGCGACGCGCACGATCACGACCGACTCGCTTCGCAGCACCAGCACGGCATCAGCGAGCTGACAGAAATCGAAACTCCGCCAAGAGTTGGCAAGCCGAGGCGATTTGAAAACAAGGGAGATGAACAATGGGCGTGCGGCTGGATCTTCTCAGTCGACGAGATTTTTGATCGCGATCAATTACTCGATCTATTGGGTTACCTTCAGCCCGTCGTCCGTCTCAAGGGTGTGTTCCGATGCCGGGATGATTGGTGGGTGATCAACCGCAGTAAAAACGAAACGTCATTCCAAACAACTACCTACCGTCGCGACAGTCGTCTCGAAATCATCACCGACATTCCGACCTCCGGCTGGCCCGAGTTGGAACAGATGATTTTGAAATGCCAGTGATCCTGAAATGCCGCAGCCAGAACCGATCGCAAATACGCCAAGCCGGAGCATGGGCGCGCCGGTAGAACCGCAATTCAGTTGTCAATTTCGCAACAGCCACATCGGCAACCGTACCGGCGATTGAGCAGGTGACCGCAAACGAGCAGGCATCCACCGAGTGGCGTGACCCAGGGAATCAGCCACGTCGGAACATTCAGAATGTTGGCGTTGGTCGTGTTCGCCGCCACCAGATTCGCTTGTTGAGTCGCGTCGGTAGCACAGTGTGAACAGCAAGCATCGGTGCAGGCGGTTGCGGCGGCGGTGGCCGTTTCGCAGGAGGCACAGCAATCCCCCGTCATCCCAAACGCTGCACTGGTGATGACGGTGATCCCCATGAAGGCGATCACAGCTGGAGTCAGTCGCCGGTGCTTTCGCCAGCCGGGAACGAACGCCGCCAGGGCGATCACGAAACAGGCTAGCGCCATCCACTTGTGGAACGCTTCGTCGGCTAGGAAACTCAAACCAAGTGCCGGCAGAAACGCAATCACAAACGGCATCGCCGCGCAGTGAATCGCACACGCGACCGACGCCACGATGCCAATCCAATCTTTCCAAGCGGACGTGGCGGTTGTCGGCACAGCCGCCTGATCAAGTCCAACGGGCAGGGAATACGGTTGATCGCTCATGCGGACACCTCGGATATATCTTCTGGAAATTTGGGCGAGATTGCTTTTGCATAAACGATGGTCGGAAAGGCGTCGTCACTGAAACACTGGAAAAACAGAGAACCGTCACTGAATTCTCCAGGTTTTCCTCGCGTCCTTCCCGTCGTCGCTGCAAGTGATCGCAGGCAAAACAAAATCGGTGCATATGCAAAGGGTGTGCAAGTATGCCAATTCGAAGGCGAGGTGTCAACTCAATCTGCGCCGAGAGATAACACTATCCTCCGTCGTATTTCCCAATTCCACTATTGGGACAGCAAGCACAAAAGCATTCCGACCTGGGAGATCACCAAAGCTCTGACAGCGACTTCCACGTTGAGATGGCACTGGCTTCTAACATCGTGTTGTGGTGTGCCACTCGCTTCGGCGGTGCCTTTAATTAGCGAAGCAATCGATCTCGACGTCCTTGTGTACTTTCTAATACATGCAGCGGGATGCGATGGCACCCTTGCGGGCATCTGTAGGCTCCGTCGCGGCCCCTCGGTAGAAAAGGTTTCCATGGCACAAAAGAAGATTTGAGTCCTGAATCTTTTTCTGCCCGCCAAATCTCCGCGGTGCATTGGGCATCCTGTCCCCAGCGCGTTCGCGGTGTGCATCATGCTGGGACTTCAAGCCTTCGCAAGCTTCGATTCAGATAGTTCGCGAGGGCGGTTACGACAACAGAGTATCACTTCATGGCGTTTTGCGAGCGGATAGTTTCGCGGGCCTAACGCGGTGGGGGCGTTCCTTTCGGGCGGCGAACCGTGTTGCGAGAGAGTACTCCGTGAATCTATTTGAGCCGAACTGCCGTTGTATTCCGCGCCGGAGATCTTCGTTCCACCGTACCATTTGGAGGAAGTGGACGGTTTATGCGCCCGCGACGCGGCAAAACGAGCGCTGATCTCGCACAATTGCTCGATTGCGGCGAGCTCGAGATGTTGTTTGGCGGCAGAGTTGGCTTCATAATAGGTACACGCCCGACGGCAGAGTTTTTCGACTCCAGTACCCTTTGAACAGGCCACGTTGGCCGCTTGCGTTGTGGGATCCAAGATTTGATGTTTCGATCAAAATCGATAGTGTTTGTCTGTTTGCTTGGGCTGTTGATCGCTCCGGTGATCGCAAAAGAGCGGCGAGCGAAGCCGCCGAGATTCGGCGCCGATTCTTTCCGCGGCGTCTTTTTCGAAGACATCTCCGAATCGGTTGCCGCATCGCGTCCGAACGTCCAAGCGCTGCGAGGGATCCGTCCGCAGGTGGCTGGAGCGGAAACGAAGGATGACGAGGAGACCGAAGACGTCGGCGGTGCCTGGAATAAACTGGCCAGCGCTCAGAGTATCGAAGACGAGATCAAACGACAGAAGCTGTTGTTCGATTCGGACGTCTCGCAGCCAGGCGCCTTCAAGAGCGGAGGCTATGTCGCGGCGCGGACCGAGCTGTCGATCCTGGCAACGTTGTTTGGCGTCGTCCACTACTACGAAGGCGATATTCGCTGGAAAGAGCAGGCCGAGGCGGCTCGGAATTTGTTGGCTCGCACCGCTGGCAACTGTAACTCCGGATCGATCCAGGTCTTCAACGAATGTAAAAGTCGCAAGCAAGATCTCGACGACCTGCTCGGCGGCAGCTCGCTGTCGAGCCCGCCAGCGGCTACGGAAACCGAATGGTCTCGGATCGCCGACCGCTCGGTCTTGATGAGCTATCTGGAAACGCTCTCCAAAGAAAAGCTCCCCGATCTGACCAACGACGCGTCGGGCGTCAAAGACAGTCCCGACAAAGTGAAGCAGTTCAGCGACATGGTCGCGTTGGTCGGCAGCATTTTGATCCAAGAGGGAATGGACGAAGCGGACGACGAGGAATACGTCAACCTTTCCAAACAGATGCTCGATGCAGCGTTGTTGGTCGGTCAGGCGGCGCAAAAGGGGGACGCCGACGGAGCGCGGAAAGCTGTCGGAATGATCAACCAAGCGTGTGACGCCTGCCACGAACAGTACCGCTAGTCGCGTCCAACTTCCTACCATCGTCGCGGCACCGCCGACGCTTCTAATCCCGGGTGAGCAATGGGAATTCGGTTTCACTGCCATGAATGTCAGCATCGCTTGAACGTCAAGGAATTCCTGGCGGGCAAGCGGGGCAAGTGCCCCCGTTGCAAAGTGTCGTTTCGGATCCCGATGGGCGACCAAGAATTGTCCATCCCGATCGATCTCGATTCGCCTGAATCCAACGACTCGCCAGCGAGTGACGATTCAGCGGCCGACGAAGCCGCCGCCGCCGCTGCCGAGAAGACGTCGCCCGCTCCCGATCCAGCACCGGCGAAGCCCGCCACCGCTTCTTCGGTCGATCGGGCCCCGGTCTCGGCGGCACCTGAATCTTCGCCAGCGAAAGTTTCCCGGGGCGATCAATCCGCCAAAAATGCTGCTCCGTCGCCGGAGCCCGCTGAGATCGCGGCGGTTTCCGAACCAGCAGTTTCTAAATCAAACGTTCCGACCGATCCGCCGCCGCCATCGATTGCGACGCCCGATCAATCGCAGCATGAAACCTCGCAAGACGAATCGTCGCCGATGGCGGTCGCCGGCGACGTCGTCTGGTATGTGCGGCCTCCTAGCGGCGGGCAATATGGTCCGGCGGGAGGTTCGTTGCTGCAGCAGTGGATCAAGGAGCACCGCGTCGTTCCCGGATCGCTTGTCTGGCGCGACGGTTGGGCGCAGTGGCGAGCCGCCGAAGAGGTCTTTGGCCCCAAGTTCGCGACGCTGGGAGTTGCGGATATCGATCTCAATGCCGACCTTCCCGAATCACCTCTCGCCGTAAATGAACCGATCCGGTCGACGGATTCCTCGGCCGCGGTCGATCTCCAGCCACAACCATCGCCGTCGGAATTCGAACGGCGGCAAATGGCCAAACGCAAGCGGCGGACGCGGATGATCGCTATGCTTGCTGGCGTGAGTCTGTTTCTGATCGTTGTGATCATCCTCGTTGTCGTCAGTAAAAGCGTCGACGCTTGATCGTGGTCTACTCGCCAATCCTTCCTGTTACCCTGCCTCCCCACCGTTCTCCTTTCTCCCTCCCCCCTGAATGAGTCCTCCCATGTTTCGCTACTGCGCGTTGTTGTGTCTGTTGTTGACTAGCGGTGTCGTCGCCGCCGAATCCGATCAGCTCCGCTTGGCGACCTTCGCCGCCGACATCACGATTCCGCTGGGGCATCGTTGTATGGGCGTCCTGCCGATCAAAGCGCAACGCATCGAAGATCCCTTGGAAGCGAGAGGCTTGGTTCTGTTGGGCTCGGGCAAGCCGGTCGTGATCGTGGCGTTGGATTGGTGCGAAGTACGCAACGGCGCCTACGACCAGTGGCGCGATCAGCTGGCCGCTGCTGCCAAGACGGACCGCAACCGCGTGATGGTTTGTTCGCTGCACCAGCACGACGCACCGGTCACCGACAGCGGAGCACAAGCGTTGTTGGACAGCGTTGGCATGCAGGGGGAACTCTACGATGTCGCCTTTCACGCCGACTGTATCGCGCGAGTCAGCGACGCGGTTCGGACTGCGATCGCATCGGCTCAGCCGCTGACCCACGTCGCAGCCAGCGAAGCGAAGGTCGCCCAGATCGCATCGAACCGCCGTGTCGAATATCCCGACGGCCGAGTCGGATACAACCGCGGCAGCCGGATGGATCCGAAATCTGCTGAGGCGGAATCGGATGCGGGCGAGATCGATCCGTTTCTGAAGTCGATTCACTTCTACAATGGAGACCGCGAACTGGCGACGCTGACTTCGTACGCTACGCATCCGATGAGCTATTACGGTCGGGGAGGCGTGACCGCCGACTTTGTTGGCATGGCGCGGCGGCGTCGACAATTGGACACCGAAGGGAGCATGCAGATCTACCTGACTGGGTGCAGCGGCGACGTGACCGCGGGTAAATACAACGACGGGGCGCCGGCGACGCGCGGCATTCTGGCTGATCGACTGTATCGCGCGATGGTCGAAGCGGCTGCGGCGGCCAAGCGTCAACCGATCACCGAATACGACTTCCGTTGCGGCGAGTTGCAGTTGCCGTTTCACGAGGGAGAGGAGTTCACGAAGGAAGCGATGACTGCTGTGCTACAAGACGACACGGCGAGCGAGAAGTCGCGGATCTTGGCGGCGATGGGACTTAGTTCGCTGGAGCGACTGGAGACGCAGCCGATCGATCTCCCCTGCCTCGATTTGGGAATCGCGCAGATCGTGCTGTTGCCCGGCGAAGCATTTGTTGGATACCAGTTGATGGCCCAACGGCTGCGACCGGATTCCTTTGTGATGGCTGTCGGGTTTGGCGAGAGTTGGACCGGGTACATTCCAACCAAACGCGCGTTCGACGAAGGCTTTGGCCACAGCTGGCGTTGGGTCGGTCGCGGGAGCGAAGCGATCATTCGCGAGCAGTTGACGCGGGTGTTGGCGGAATAACCTGCCGACGACCCGCTATTTGCTGGCCGACTTGACCGCCGATGCCGGTTATGATCCTAGCCGCAAGGCATCTTTATGGTAGAATCCCAGGCGTGAACCATTGTCTGCGAGTTCATTCATGGCCGCTATTGGCGGCCGTCGGGGCGAAACTCTACCCACGATCGACGATGCTCGCAGCATCCCATCTCTTTTTGTTTGAATCTGTGCTTAATCGGTTTTGATTGATGAACGAAACTAACGCTGAAAACCTGGAAAACGTTGTTCCACCGCAATCCCCCACCGCCGACGCACAGCCACCTGGCGAGCCCGAGCCACAACAATCCGCTCCGGTAGCCGCCGACGACGCGACGTTGTCCGATGCCACCGCCGCGTTATCCGCCGCATCGGATGCCAAGCCGTCGAAGCCAACCAGCGGTCCGCTGTCGGGACGCCCAAGCGGCCCCTTGGCTCGACGTCAGCCAGCCAATCAACCGAATTCTCCGCCACCATCGGCGGGCCGGCCCGGTTCACCCGCTCCCGTTCCCCAGCGTCCAACGGCTAAAAAAGAAGCGGCGCCAGCGGCGGAAGCTGCAGCTCCGGCAGCGGTGAGCGATTCGGCAAAGTCCGAAAAGCCGAAGCACGATGGAAAAGGAAAAGGCAAGGAAAAGTATCCGCCACGCGGCAAGCAGATCGCGCCGCCGCCGAAGCCGCGGATCAGCGTGCCGAGCAAACGGGCTCCGCTGTCGGACGATCTCGAGGAGATGCTCGCTCGCGAACTCGATGGTTCCGGGCTCGAAGAGATCCTCGGCGGCCAGGCTGGAATGCCGATGCGCGAAGCGCTGAGCGAAGGCCAACGCGTGCAAGGGCGTGTCATTAAGAAAAGCGTCGATGCTGTCTTCGTTTCGTTGGGTGGCCCCGACGAAGGAGCTGTCGCGTTTGAACAATTCAAAGAAGAGCCCGAGATCGGTGCGACGATCGAAGTCATCGTCCGCGGCTTTAATAATGACGACGGCATGTACATGCTGGCCCTTCCCGGCCAAGCGTTGGACGCGAGCGATTGGGACGAATTGGAAGAAGGGGACGTTGTCGAAGCCTATGTCGAAGCTGTCTGCAACGGCGGCGTCGAAGTGAAGGTCGGTTCGATCCGCGGCTTCATCCCGATCAGCCAGTTGTCGGAGTTCCGCATCGAAGACGCTGCCGAATTCGTCGACAAGAAACTGTTGTGCGTTGTCAATGAATGCAACGCGCGACGCAAGAATCTGGTTCTCAGCCACCGTGCGATTCTCGAGCGGGAACGCGAGGAACGGCGAGTCGAACAGATGGCCAAGATCGCTGTCGGCGACGTCTTGGAAGGAACCGTCCGCAACGTCCTCGACTTCGGCGCGTTTGTCGACCTCGGCGGCGTCGAAGGTTTGATCCACATCAGCAAGCTCAGCTGGGATCGGATCAAGCACCCCAGCGAAGTCATCGAAGCGGGCCAAAAGGTCAAGGTTCGGATCGACAAGATCGACGAAAACACCGGCAAGATCGGACTCTCCTATCGCGACCTGATCGAACAACCTTGGGACGATATCGATTCCAAGTTCCCGATCGGTTCGACAGCGACGGGGACCGTTACGCGGACCGCTGATTTCGGAGCGTTTGTTCGCTTGGGAACCGGCATCGAAGGCCTGATCCACATCTCCGAACTGGCTCACCATCGCGTCTTCAAGGTCGACAACATCGTCAAGGTTGGAGACGAGATCGAAGTCAAGATCCTCTCGGTCGACGAAGAATCGCAGCGGATCGGTCTGTCGCTGAAGGCGACTCAGGTCAAACCGCAGACCGAAGAAGAGAAGGCGAAAGAAGCGGCAGAGGAAGTCGATGAACCGGCACCCGAGCCGTACATCAAGAAGCGTCACGTCGGTCCACTCAAGGGTGGCAAAGACGCTGACGCCGGCGGGGCCAAGTTTGGCCTGAAGTGGTAGCCCGCGTCGCTTCTCAAAATCGAAGCCGTTGTGGATGGTTAAGTCCCGGCGGCTGATTTGCTCTCGGCCGTTTCTCGGCCTCTTGGGTACGATCCCAACACATCGCGGCGAATCGTAAGAGCCTTCAGGTCTTCGATCGCCGCCATCACGGTCACGTCCTGTTTATGCCCCTCGAGTTCGAGGAAAAACAGATACTCGTTGGGACCTGCTGGCATTGGATACGATTCGATCCAGGTCAGATTCAAGTTGTGGGTCTTAAAGACGTTCATCACATCGGCCAGTGCGCCGGGGCGATGGATGATCTGCAGCACGAGTGCCGTTTTGTCATCGCCGCTAGAACTCGGTTCGTGCCCACCCAAAACCGCAAACCGGGTGACGTTGTTGGGGTTGTCCTCGATGCTCGCTGCGATCACGTTCAGCCCATACTCTCGCCCGGCCGCTTCGCTAGCGATCGCGGCAACACCAGGCTGTTCGGCCGCCAATTTGGCTGCCGCGGCGGTGCTCGAAAGCTCCTTTAAATGAACATCGGGCATATGTTGTGCAAGCCAACCACGGCATTGCGACAGCGCCTGCGGCTTGCTGTAGATCTCGACGATCTGATCTCTCGGCGTGCTGCTCAGCAGATAGTGGTGGATTGGCAGCAGCACCTCGCCACAGATATTGACGGGATTCTGCACAAACATCCCCAGCGTATCGACGACGCGGCCGTCGGTCGAATTTTCTACAGGGACGATCCCCATGGCAGCTTGGCCGCGGACGACGGCATCAAAAACGGCGGCGATCGTCGATTCGGGCGTCAACATCGCGGCGTCGCCAAAGTACTTCAGCGCGGCCAGATGGCTGTAACTGTGCTGTGGCCCGAGGTATGCGACTCGGCGAGGTTCGAGTTCGGCAGCCGATAGGCTAGCGACGTGTCGCAGCAGCGTCCGCAGTCGCTCGGGATCGATCTGGTGGTCGGTCGCGGTTCGATCGACGGCAGCTTGGATCCGCGCATTGGCTTCCGCTGGCAGTTCCGCTCCGCCGGCTTGCCGCAAGATATCGATGCGTTGGGCAACGAGGTCGAGGATCGAAGTATCGATTGCGTTGAGACGTTCGGGGTCGCGCGGCATGGGGGAATTGCTCTTCGAGGGTGTCAGGATGGCTGAGTCGCGTGGGACCTCGCGTCGCGACAAAAAACGTTCGGGCGAAGTCTGTCATTTTGACGGGCGCGGCAACGACCATCGAAACCGAAACTGGGTTAAAAGTCAAATTGCGGCCGCCGCGACAGCTAATTATCGACTATTGAAGCGATAAAACGATGCCCGATGAACCGAAACGTACCGGAAATGGAGATTTTTGGAAGCCGTGGTTTGTTTCTGGCACGGTCTTTGCTTTTCATCACATTCGTTCGCGTGACAGCCAAACATGTCAGCGACCCCAACGAGACGCGGGACGACATCAGACGCGCCATCTGGCGAGCTTTGTCGGACAACGAATTGACTAAAATTCTGACGATATGACTGGAGGAGAAATCCATGGCACAAGGCGAAAAAATTATTGGTATCGACTTGGGAACCACCAACAGCGTCGTTGCCATCATGGAAGGTAACGATCCTAAGGTGATTCCCAACGCGGAAGGCAACCGTTTGACTCCCAGCGTCGTTGCGTTCACCGACAAAGCGGAGACGATCGTCGGCGAACCTGCTCGTCGCCAAGCGGTGACCAACCCGACGCGGACGATCTATTCGGCCAAGCGATTCATGGGCCGTCGACACAACGAAGTCCATTCCGAAGAGAAGATCGTTCCCTACGGTGTGACCGGCGCAGAATCGGACTTTGTTAAGATCAAGGTCGGCGACAAAGAATACACGCCGCAAGAGATCTCGGCGAAGGTGCTTCGCAAGCTGAAGGAAGCTTCGGAGTCCTACCTAGGCCACAAGGTCAACAAGGCGGTTATCACCGTACCGGCTTACTTTAACGACAGCCAACGTCAAGCGACCAAAGATGCCGGCGAGATCGCTGGTCTCGAGGTAATGCGGATCATCAACGAGCCAACCGCGGCGGCGATCGCTTACGGTCTGGACAAGACGAAAGACGAAAAGATCATCGTCTTCGATCTCGGTGGTGGTACGTTCGACGTGTCGGTTCTTGAAGTTGCCGATTCGGGCGACGACGAGAGTTCGACTCGGGTCTTCCAAGTTGTCAGCACCAGCGGTGACACTCACCTTGGTGGCGATGACTTCGACGAAGCTCTGATCGATTACGTCGCTAGCGAGTTCAAGAAGGACAACGCGATCGATCTGCGTAACGATCCGATGGCACTGCAGCGTTTGCAAGAGGCGTGCGAGAAGGCGAAGAAGGAACTCAGTTCGCTGCCAGAGACCGACATCAACCTGCCATTTATCACGATGGATCAATCCGGTCCCAAGCACCTGACAATGAAGGTGACTCGGGCGAAGTTTGAAGAGTTGATCGCCGAGCTGATCCAACGCTGCCGCAAACCAGTACTGCAAGCGCTCGAAGACGCCGGCATGAAACCGAGCGACATCGACGAAGTCGTTCTGGTTGGTGGTAGCACGCGGGTGCCAAAGGTTCGCGAAGTTGTCAAAGAGATCTTCGGCAAGGAACCACACCAAGGTGTGAACCCCGACGAAGTTGTGGCGATCGGTGCAGCGATCCAAGGCAGTGTCTTGGCCGGCGACCGAACCGACGTTTTGCTGTTGGACGTTTGTCCGCTGACTCTCGGTATCGAAACCGAAGGTGGCGTGATGACTCCACTGGTCGAACGCAACACCACGATCCCCGTCGAAAAGAAGAACACCTTCAGCACCGCTGCGGACAACCAAACCGCGGTTACCGTTCGCGTATTCCAAGGTGAACGGAAGATGGCGGCGCAAAACCGATTGTTGGGCGACTTCAACCTCGAGGGGATCCCACCACAACCACGCGGTATGCCTCAGATCGAAGTCAAATTCGACATTGATCAAAACGGCATCCTGAACGTGAGTGCAAAGGATCTCAATTCGGGCAAAGAAGCCAAGGTTCAGATCGAACAATCGGGCGGTTTGGACGATTCCGAGATCGAACGCATGAAGAAGGACGCCGAAGAGCATGCCGATGAAGATCGCAAGCTGTTCGAGTTGGCCGAAGCTCGTAACAAAGCCAACAGCCTGATTCATGAATCGGAAAAGCAACTCAAGGAAAACGAAGAGAAGCTGACCGATGCCGACAAGGAACCGATGAACGCAGTGATCGAGAAGGTTCGCGCTGCCGTTGCTGGCGACGATGCCGCCGCGATCACCACGGTGACCGGCGAATTGGAGCAAGCTTGGCAGGCGTTCAGCAAGGTGCTTTACGAAAAGACCGGTGCCGAGGGTGCTGCTGCTGCGGGAGCCAGCGATGGCGAACCCGCTGCTTCGGCTGACGACGATGCCATCGATGCGGAGTTCGAAGTGAAAGACAAGTAAGGTCTTAGATTATCAATCGCCCGCCGGTTCGCACGAACCGGCGGCGATTTTTACGCGGGCCACAGGCGATTATTCCAACACGCGATAGTGACCAATTGGTTGCAAGCGTGTCTTCAACGGCTGTGGCTTTTTCGTGCGCTGATCGCAACTTTTGGATGCGGTCTCAAATTTTCGCCAGTCGGCATCTGACCAAGGAGTACAAACAATGGCATTTCGATTTGACAAACTCACTCACAAATCTCAAGAAGCGGTCAGCCTAGCTCAAGGACTGGCGACTGAAGCGGGGAACCCGGAGATCACTCCGCTGCACCTGCTGTCCAGCATGCTCGACGGAGGACAGGGGATCGTTCGCCCGATGCTGCAAAAGATCGGCGTCGATATCGATCAATTGACTCAGATGTTGACCGGCGAATTGGGGCGATTGCCCAAGAGTTCCGGCGGTCGGCAGTCGGGCGTCGGCCCCGAATTGCAGAAGGTCTTCGAAGCGGCGGCCCGACGGGCGGAGTCGATGAAAGATGAATTTGTCAGCAGCGAACATCTGTTGCTGGCGATGACCGATACCGACAACAAAGCCAAGAATCTGTTGCAGCTGGTCGGCGTTGGCACCGACGATGTCTTGGCTGCTCTGAAAGAAGTACGAGGGAGTGCGCGGGTGACCGATCAAAATGCAGAGGACAGCTACCAAGCGTTGGAAAAGTACGGCATCGATCTTGTCCATTTGGCAACGCAGGGCAAGCTGGATCCCGTCATTGGCCGCGACGCGGAGATTCGCCGTGTTATCCAGGTCCTCTCGCGGCGTACCAAAAACAATCCCGTCCTGATCGGGCAACCGGGCGTCGGTAAGACGGCGATCGCCGAGGGGCTTGCACTGCGGATTGTCGAAGGCGATGTCCCGACCAGCCTGAAGGACAAACGCGTGATCTCGTTGGACATGGGTGCACTGGTCGCCGGAGCGAAGTTTCGTGGCGACTTTGAAGAGCGTCTGAAAGCGGTTCTGCGAGAGGTCAAAGAGAGCGCCGGTAGCGTGATTCTGTTCATCGACGAATTGCATCTCGTCGTCGGTGCGGGCAAAGCGGAGGGATCGGCTGACGCCGCCAACCTGCTGAAACCCGAACTGGCTCGCGGTTCGTTGCGCTGCATCGGTGCAACGACTCTCGACGAATATCGCCAGCATATCGAAAAGGACGCGGCTCTTGAGCGGCGGTTCCAGCCTGTCTTCGTCGACGAACCCAACGTGGAAGACACGATCGCGATCCTGCGTGGTTTGAAGCCGCGTTACGAAGCGCACCACGGCGTGCGGATCACCGATTCGGCCTTGGTCGCAGCGGCGAAACTGTCGCATCGCTACATCGCCGATCGGTTCCTGCCCGACAAGGCGATCGATCTGGTCGATGAAGCTGCCAGCCGTTTGGCGATGGAGAAGGAGAGCGTTCCCGAACCGATCGACGAGGTTCAGCGGCGGTTGCGTCAACTGGAACTGGCCGCTCGACAGCTCGAACGCGAAGAGGATCCGTCGGCGAAGTCTCGCTTGGACGAGGTGAACGCGGAGATGCAGCAGCAGAAAGCGGAACTCGCATCGCTTCGCGAACAATGGGAAGCCGAGAAACTGGGACTTGACGATGTTCAGAGCATTCGGAAACAGATCGACCAGATCGATCACGAGTTTCGCACGCTCGATGGCGAGATCCGGCGGAAGCAGTCCAGTGGCGAAGCGGTCTCGGAGACGGAGTTCCAGCAGTTGTATGAACTCGATAAACGTCGCAGCGATCTGACGGCGCGAGCTGAACAGCAAGCCGAGTCACAGGCGGAAGCACCCGCCGAGGCGGACGATCCGGCTCATGGTGCGCGACGCTTGTTGCGGCAGGACGTTACCGACGAAGAGATCGCAGAGGTCGTCAGCGCGTGGACTGGAATTCCCGTCCATCGCATGTTGGAAACCGAACGGGCGAAGCTGTTGGTGATGGAAGAACGTCTGCATCAACAGGTCGTTGGCCAAGATGCTGCCGTCGCGGCGGTCTCCAACGCGGTGCGTCGCAGTCGCAGCGGATTGCAAGATCCGCACCGGCCGATCGGATCGTTCCTGTTCCTCGGGCCAACCGGCGTCGGCAAGACCGAACTCTGCAAGGCTCTGGCTCGGATTATGTTCGACGATCCCAACGCGATGGTCCGCTTGGATATGAGCGAGTTCATGGAACGGCACAGCGTCAGCCGCTTGATCGGTGCACCTCCCGGCTACGTCGGATACGAAGAGGGAGGCAAGTTGACCGAAGCGGTTCGGCGACGTCCCTATTGCGTGATCCTGCTGGACGAGATGGAGAAGGCGCATCCAGACGTCTTTAACGTGCTGTTGCAAGTTCTCGACGACGGGCGGCTGACCGACGGCCAGGGACGGACTGTCGATTTTGCCAACACGGTGATCGCGATGACAAGCAACGTCGGCAGCCAAGTGATCCAACAGATCGCATCGGCTGGCGGGACGGAGACCGAGCTTGAGGAAGCGGTTCAGGAATCGTTGAAAGCGAAATTCCTGCCCGAGTTCCTCAACCGGATCGACGACACGATCGTCTTCCAACCGCTACGGCTCGACCAGATCCGTAAGATCGTCCGGATCCAATTGGATGAATTGGCGGGGAGATTGGCGGCCAACGAGATCGGATTGGAAGTGACCGATGCGGCGATCGACGCGATCGCAGACCGCGGATTCGATCCGACCTACGGAGCGCGTCCGCTGAAGCGAGAGATCCAACGCGGACTCGAAAACCGCTTGGCGACCGAGTTGCTGAGGAACCAATACCCGGCTGGATCGAAGGTTCGAGTCGACTTCGCAGACTCCGACTACACGTTTGAGATGCAACCAGCGGATTTGGACGTCGCGGCGGAATAACCGCTCGCGACAATCCGGATTGTCGGACCGACGAGCCTACTGTGGCCCAAACGCGTCGGACATATATCCCTCACCCATGCCCATGCCCGCTTCGGGCATGGCCGTGGCGGCTTGAGCCTTCTGAAGTTTCTCGCGTTCATCGGCAAAGGTATAGCGACGGAATCGGAACGCGTCTTCGATTTCGTGCTGTACCACCAGGTTCCCCTGAGCGTCGAACAGCAACATCTTGCCGGGAGCGACCATCGGTTCCTCTTCCTCGTCGACAACGGCCAGATTTTCACCGCCGGCGATATCGACCAAGACGCCACGCGACTTGACCGAAGCACCATCCAACTGCTTGATCGACAACGTCGAAGGATTGACGATCTCGTCGGTGAACGAAGCTTTGTCGAGGACCGAACCACGTGTGGCGGTTTCGAACTCAGCTGTCCGTTCGGTCGCAAAACCCCAGTCCCAATTGACTGCCACGATGTCAGCTGTCGCAGGCGACTTCTCGAAGGTCTTCCCTTCCAGCGTCGTCGTCGTTTCGGGTTTGATCGACCCGCCAGCGAACCAGGTGAGTTCTGGCAGCGATGCGGGTGGACTTGGTTCGCTCCATGCAGACCACAGATATCCCGAGCGGTAGGTGGATCCATGTTGCTTGGTGATCACTGCGTCTTCGGCGGTTCGACGTTGAACTCGGTCGAGGACCTCGGGATCGAGAGTCTTCAGCGGCGGGGCGAACCGACCGTTGATCGGATAGTTCGGATCTTCGACAGCAACCTGGATGCGATAGACATATTTGCGACCTGGTTGCGGGCCGTTTTCGTTGCGGCGGGGACTGTCGCGGAAATCGTAGAACCGAATCAACTTGTATTCCGACGCGACGACAACCGTCGATCCCATCATGCCGCCAGGGCCCATCATCCCCTCGGAACCCATCATCATTTCCGGAGGCATCATCCCTTCGGAGCCCATCATCATCTCGGCTCCCATCATTCCCTCGGAACCCATCATGCCTTCGGCGCCCATCATCCCCGATCCCATGCCTGGATTTCCCGGTCGGCGCTGGTTGAGCGCTCCGATGTCCAAGCGGGTGCCGGTGGCGGGGCCGGTGAGTTCGGGACCGACTTCGACCACTTCCTCTTCGACTTCGGCGGTGTCACGCTTTTTCTGGCCTGCCAGCGGGACTTGAGGATGGACCGCAAACTTCATGTAGTCTTGGATCAACAGCGGCGGAATCGGCATCGTCAAAACCGAATCCATGTAGGCGGGGGAGATCACTTCAGGCGAATACCCTGCCCAGTGTTTGATATACATCCGGTTCATGAATCCGTCGCTTGTCGTGACGACCCAGTCCCCTTCTTTGGCCTCGATCTTCGCGTCGTTCGGCTCTTCCAATTGATCGACCGAACGATCGGTCACATCCGCTCGGATCACGCGAAACGCGATATAGCGAGGACGGTCGCGGCGCGGGTCGAATCCCGTCGCGTCGCCGAGGGCGTCCTGGAACGCTTCGTTCAACAATTCGTTCGGCATCACGGCGGTACCCGCGATGAATTGGTGGGTATATGCGATCGGTTTCTGAGCGGTGCTGCCTCGCGGACCACCCGGCCCGCTGCCCATCATCTCTCCCATTCCCATGCCCGACCCCATTCCCGAAACGCGATAACCGCGGTCGTATTTAGGGTCGAGTTTTCGTGCCATCGATGTGCCGGTCATTCCCATGCCTCCCTCGCCGGAGCCCATTTCGGGCATCATCATCTCGGGCATCATCATTTCCGGCATCATGCCTTCCATGCCACTTCCGGCACCTTCGCCACCGCGGGCAGGACGGCGAGGCTTACGACGCTTGGGCTTCTTCTCCTCTTCGATTTCCATCTTCGGCGCATCTTCCAACGCGTCAAACGGATCGGGAGTTCCCGCCGGAGGATTCAGACTGAAGGCGCCCAGGACCGAAACGAGTTGAATGTTTTGCGGAGCGTATTCGGGGGCATCGATATCGGGATCGCGACGCTTGATCTTCGAACGGCTCTTGGGGAAACCCTTCTCTTTGAACTGCAAGCCAGCGTCGATCGAATCGCGGCTAAGCTCGACGTTCTTTTCGTACTTCACCGTCGCCACGCGAGGCTCTTCGGTTTCGATAGCTTCCCAGTGCGTCGTCTCCAGCTCGGTCATCACCTGTTTTGCTGTCGAAGTCAGATTTTCCGGGTTCTTCGACTCCGCAAATGGCTCGATGCTGACCCCCTTGTAGACAAGCAGCCCAAACACAACAACGACCAGCCCGAGGACTACCTTCTCCACATGGTTGATCGCGAGCTTCTTGATCGCGTCGCCGTCCATCTTGCCTTTCATAATCGAATCTCCGTTTACTTCTGCCGTCGGTCGTTGGGTCGTTGTTTATCGGAAGAGGAGGATATTCCCATCCCCCTGTTGTGTTTAACTGAATCTTAAGGCGTAGCTGCCGCAGGGGCATCCGCAGCCGCTGGTGGAGCGGCTGCTGCCGGGGGAGCTTCCCCAGCCGCTGGATCTGCTGCAGGGGCCGGGGCAGCCGCTGGGGCCGCAGCGGGTGGTTCAGCAGCAGGTACTGCCCCATCTGCGGGAGGATCCGCTGCAGCGGGAGCATCGGCTGCCGCTGGAACTGGATCGGCCGCCGCCGCTGGAGCGGCTGCGGGGGCTGCTGCAACCGGCGCCTCGCCGATCGATTGATCGTTGACGACGGTTTCGGTCGTCACCTCCTCGACCCCCAATTTTTCGAGGTCGGGTGGATTGTAGATGTAGATCACTCCGTAGACCTCGATCGGAAGGTCGAACGGATACTCATCGGCTCGGCCTCCACCGACAGCACCGCCACCCATGCCTAGTTCACCGAAGCCGGAGCCCATGCCGCCCATTTCCATGCCGCCCATCTCCATACCCATTCCCATCTCCATGCCGCCGCCCATGCCCATTCCGCCAGACGCAGCACCGCCTCCGCCGGAGGTGTTGATGCGGACTTGGCGAACTTCGACCATCAAGGGAGCGTTGCCGCAGGCTGCCAGCAATTGTGGCAGTTTGCGTTGGTCCATCTTCAGAGTCAGCTTGACCGGCAAGCGTTTGGCAACGTTCAAGAAAGCGTTTTCTGGGCTGGGACTCTCCATCGCCGAACGCAATTCGCTGGCGGAGATCGGTTCATAAGCTGTGTTGACGTAGCGGTTTTCGGCTGGATCGACGGCTTCCATCCCGCCGTCGCCCATCCCCATGCCCATCTCGCTTCCCATCCCCATGCCCATATCCATTCCCGCGCCCATGTCCATTCCCATGCCCATCTCGCTACCCATGCCCATTCCCATGCCGTCGCCGCCTGCCATTTGCATCGCAGCTTTGGAAACGCGGCCGACACGGCCGGCAACGGCGCGGCCGAGTTGGATCTCGACGATCTCATGGACTGTCGCTTGGAACGGTTTGGTCGCCTTGCCGTTGACGGTGGAAACGATCTGCAACAGGTTCTTCAATACCCACAGATCCTCTTGGGAATACAGCACGTCCAAGGTCGATGGGGCTTCTTTGGTACGCCATGGGAAAACTTGTTCCAGCAGCGTCGCTTGGCTGCCGGTCGACCAAGTGACAAGCGTTTCGGGGTCTTTGCTGACCGTGGGGCCCATGCCCATCTCGGCTCCCATCCCGCCGCTGCCCATCATCGCTTCGGGCATGCCCATTTCCATGCCGCCGGATCCCATTCCCATGCCCATTCCACCCGCGGTCGACGCGGCCTTGAAGTCGGCGGTCCACTTCGCACCGACAACTTCAGCGAGTCCGGGCAACTGGCCTTCGATGTACTCTTTGTAACGTTTTCGCAGCGTTTGAACGACTTCTTCATTCTCCGGCATCGGGAACTCGGTCGTCGTTTCGATCGGCAGGTATTTGCTGAACGCATCGACAAAGTCGTTGGTCCCGATCATGTTCAATTCGGTAGGCCATACCAAGATCTTCTCTTGGTATTCCCACTGCCGCTCCCACGCTGCCAAGACATCCTGCTGCAAGATGTCGACACGCTTTTCCATCTCGGTATGCGAGTGGGGATTGGGGTGCGTCGATGCGGTGCCACGGATCTGAGTCAGCGTGCTGTAGGCGCCGTCGATCGCCGATTTTTGCGACTCGGTGTTCGCCATCAACGAAGACGTCGCGACCCACCAGATCGCGATCGATACGATCATCACCAAAGCCCACACGCCCCAGAAGGCATATTTGATCGCCGGTCCTAGTTTTTCTTTCAGCTTGTCCATAATTCAGTCCTCGGATTTGGGACGGGTGTCTCGGCCGGCGAATAAAGTTTGGTGTTGTAAATCGTGGTTAAATCGGAGTGTCGCGGCGAGGCGAATCGCTTCCGCGAGCGCCGCTCGCAAGCGACTATATCTCGTTCGCGGGTTCTTCGGATTCCATCGCCTCGGCTTCTTCTTCGGCTAGCGCCGCAGCTTCGGCTTCCGCTTCAGCCCGCAGTTGCAATCTAAGCGATCGCGATTTGGGCTGCCAGCAAAACTGGAACGTGACAGCGTATTTCTTGGCTTCAAACGATGGCGGTTGCTTGGGGCCGTCGTCCGCTGCGGCTTTGTCCTTGGGGGCGACTTCGACTTCGCCAAACACGTTGGTGCTGGCTTGTCCACCGCCCCCCATCATCGCCCCGGCCATCATTCCGCCCCCCTGGCCTGCAGGGGCACCTTCGTATTCGGGATTCGGGATCTTGACCTCTTCCAAACCGGGATCGTTCAGTAGCAACGGGTAAGAGATTCCCATCTCTTTGGTCGTGAACGTTTCGGGAGTGATCAGATTGTTCGAATCGGTCAACGGAATGTTGACGGCTCCGTTCAAGAAGTTCTCGGTGAGGTATTTTCGAACGTGGTTACCAGCTTCTTGACCGATGATGTCGTTGTAGTAATGGAAGCCTTTGAGTTCGACGACCCAGCCTGGACCCTCGGGCCCGGTCAACGCCATCAGTTCCTCTTCGAACTGCGCCCGTTGTTCCTCGGTCGCTTGCTCGCGACGGGTGATCCGGAACCAGTTCCTCATCTCCAAGCGATAACGTTCAGCGATCGTATCGGTGTACCATTCCGACAGGTCGTCGAAGTATTGCGTTTCGATCGAATCGATGTAGATATCGGGTCGCTTCGAATAAGGCAGTTCCAGCGGGCTGGGGTACTGCGACGGCGATTGGTAATCGGGATGGTGCGGCATCAAGCCGTCGAGCATCGTCAGAAACTCGATCCAGATCAGCCGCCGTTCGCCGTTGCCCGACAACTCTTGACCGACGTTTTTCAGATACGCCAACTTGCTGATGTAATCGCTGTCGGTGCTCTTGTGTGTCGTCGCGTACGATTGCGGTTGCGCCGACTGAGAGATCGCCGACGACCAACGCTCTTCGCGAACGACCGACCAATCGCGTTGCACGAACAGGTAGTGCCCGACAAAGCCAGCCATCAGCGCCGCGGCACAGGCCAAAGCCCAAGGCTTTTTGGCGCGGATGATCCGATCGGTAAGGATCTCCTTCGGGACCAACGTCGTTTCGATCGGGCCCAGCCCCAACGCCTGCAGGCACAGCCCGTAACAGACGCCAAACGTGTATTGGTTCTCTTTGAAAACGGGCGAAGAGAGGACTTCGGGCCCCTGCAGCCGTTGGAAACCGTCGAGGACTTCCAAGGTGTAGCCGAGGTTTTTGCCGAGGTAGGGTCCCAGTCCCGGCAGTTTGACTGTGTTGCCGGTCAACAACAACTTGTCGATCGTCGCCTCTTTGTGGATCGATTGGAAGAAGCCGATCGAGCGTTGGATCTCGGTGACCAGATCGTTGAAGACCGGACGCATCGTTTGGATGATCAGCTTCGGATCTTCGGCGTCGCGCGTGTTCCGCTTCAGATGCTCCGCCTTGGCGAAGGTCATCTTCAGGTCTTTAGTCAACTGGCGCGTGAAGTGGTTACCGCCCAACGGCATGCTGCGCTGCCAGACGCGGAAACCGTTGCTGATGATCAAGTCGGTCGAATCGGTACCCAAGGAAACCATCACGGTCGACGTGGGCGGGTTCTCGACGTCGAAGTCGTTTGCTTCCAAGCGATCGTTCATCCGATCGTAGGCGAGCATGTTGTACATCGCGATCGGCGCAAGCTGGATTAGATCGACTTCGAGCTCGGCGGTGTCGAAGGGCTTCAGTTGCTTGTAGACCTGATCGCGTTTCATCGCAAACAGACCGACCTCGGTCTCCAACGCGTAGCCCTCTTCGATCGTGCTACCGGGCATCATCTGGAAATCCCAGACGACGTCATCGAGATCAAACGGGATCTGTTGGCGGGCTTCGTAGCGAACGATGTCGCCGACCTTCTTCGCTTCGACGGGTGGCGGCTTGAAGAACTTCGACAGACCGCTTTGTCCGGGGACGCTGACGGCAACGCGATAGCCCCGAGTCTCGTTCCGCTCGAGAAATGTTTGCAGTGCGTCGCGAACCAACTCTTCAGGATCCGCTTCGGGATGGCTCAAGATCTTCGGGTATTCGATGTAGTCGAAGGCGTTGGCGACAACTTCGCCCCCATCGATCTCGCAGCGAAGGGCTTTTAAAGCTGTCTGGCCAACTTCGATACCCCATACACTCGCATTGCTTGCCATGTGTTAATATCCTTGATCAACCTTCGACCGGCGAAAATGGTCTAGGTCCTATCGGTCGCGATTTTAGTGTCGGAAAAGAGTGAAAAGCACAGTCTATCCTACGGGTGCGGAAAAGATGAGAGTAAAATACATTGCACCCAGACTTATTTAATTTATCGAGGTCGCTATCCCAATGTCAAATTTTCTCAGATGACAAATTCCGTTTTTTCCAAAGCCCACGCCCCTCGTGAGGCTTATGTGCTGTTGCCGTGCCACAGTCTCGAAGACTTTCCAACGCAGTTGAGAGGCGATGACGCTCACGGATTGCTGGTCGGTTGGTCAGTCTTATGGCACCCCGCGGTGATTGCGCTGACCGGTAAGATGCCCTCTTGGCACCGCGCCGATTCCCCGCCCGAAGACCTCTCCGGTTCGATCGTGATCGTCCCAAGTGCGTCTGAATCGGATTTGCCGACTGGAACGAAAGCGAGGGCTGAAGCGGCTACCGACTGCCTGTACGTCCCCGTCGCGGGAGAGTCTCGCGACGAAATCGCCGACCGCTTGCTCGCCGAACCACTGCCGCGAACCGATCGCGTCGCCGACTTCTATTCGCTAGCGTACGCCTATCTGCAAGTCCAATTGATGACCCGGCAGTTGCGCTACAGCAGCAATCTCGACGACGCATATTTCGAACTGCAACTGACCACCGCCGCCTTGGCTTGGCAGGCCGGAGACGACGACGCGACCAAAGACGCGCTGCACAATTGCTTCGATCTGATCGCTCAGGAACGCGACCACTCCTTCTCCGCCGATCCCTATCTCGTCGACCTGACGCTGCTGGCCGAAACCACCTTGGGCGACGATCTCGCCACCAGCCTTCACGCCGACCACCCGGCGAACCTGTTGGCTAACGTGAATCTGCTGAGTCGTTTGCGAAGCGAAAATCCAGCGGTCTTCGAATCGGTGAAGTCGCGGCTGGTCGACGGCAAGATCGGTTTGGCCGGCGGTACGATCGATGACTCACTCTCGCTGGACCTGCTGACCTGTAGTTCGGCGATCGAATATCTCAGCGAAGCGCGGAAGGAATACTTCGAACTGTTGGGCGTCGCTCCACATGCGTTCGGACGTTTTTCTGGCGGCTTGCCAGGCGATCTGCCGGTTCTGCTCAGCCAGCTCGGATACGAGGGAGCGATTTTCGCCGACTTCGCTGGCGGCAACGATTACGCTCAGGACGAAGCCAAACTGATGTGGCAATCGGGCGACGCGGAGATCCAAGCGATCTGTTCGACGCCGCTGGATGCATCGGACCCACACGTCTTTTTGGGGCTCGGCCCACGCTTGGGCGAAGCTGTCGATGCGGGGCAGATCGCCACGGCGCTGCTGGTCCATTGGCCCGGCGATGAGTGTTTCGCCTACAACGATCTCCGCCGCGCCAGCACCTGGGGCTTGGCGTTGGGTAAGTTCCAATCGCTCGGAGAATACTTCAGCGAGAGCGAACGCCCGTACCATTCCTTCCAACCCTCTTCGGGCGCCAGCGGTGGCGGCCAGTGGTTAGCCGACCTGGTCGTCGAGAAGAAACAAGATCCGCTGTCGTCGTTGGCTCGGATCACGCGTGACCAGATCGCTCGCGAGACGACACTGACCCTGCGAGCCTTGGCCGGTGCGGTTTCGGGCAAACCCGTCGCCGCGGCAGGCGATGGTTCGACCGACACAGCGGCTGACGATCGCCAAGAGCTGATCGACGCGAGCGCTGCGTTTTGCAAGACCCTTGGGATCGAAGTAGCCGCCGAATCTGGCGACGCCCAATCGACGGTGCTTGTTAATCCGCATACCGCTGCGGTTCGGCAGCATGTTGCGATGAACGGGTTTCCGCCGGCCAGTGGCGGTCCAGTCTACGCCGGACACAGCACGCCCAGCGGTTCGATCGCCGTGATCGATGTCCCCAGCTGTGGATTTGCGGTGGCGACGCCGGGCGATCGCGAGCCGCGGCAGAAGTGGTTCCGCGGTCCCAAGCCGTTAGCGGATGCCGAGGGGCTGCGAAACGATTTCTTCGATGTCGCCATGCACCCGCAAACCGGCGGGATCCTTTCGGTTCATACGCCGCAAACGCGCAGCAACCGTTTTTCGCTGCAACTGGTCGCCGCGCATCCAAACAGCGCCGGAGAGCATTGCTCGACGATGCGGCTGCGAAACAGCCGGGTGCTGCGCGCCGACACGACGTGCGGGGAAATCTGCAACGACGTCGAGATCCTCTCGCCCGAAGGCGAAGCGGTCGCCAACGCTACGATCATCTATCGGCTGCAACTCGGATCGCGACAATTGCAACTGGACATCCAGTTCGATCCGCTGCGTGAGTTGGAACCGCAAGCGTGGCAGTCCTATCTGGGCGTGCGGATCGCGTGGGCGATGGAAGCATCGACCCCCAAGGTGATCGTTCGCGATCAGATGCAACCGTGCAGCGGTCGCCATCTGCTCGCGCCACAGGGCGTCTGGATCGATGAAGCCGGACAATCGACGCTGGTCCTCGCCGATGGCATGCCAGCCCATCGCCGCGTCGGCAAGCACATGTTGGACACGTTGTTAGTCGTCGCCGAAGAAACCCAGCGGAAGTTCTCGCTCTCCTACGGCTTCGACGTCAAGAACCCGGTCGCCGCGTCGCGGCAATCGCTCGCACCGCCGACGCAGCATCGCTGCCAAAAGACGCCAGCGGTCAACACCGGTTGGCTGTTCCACGTCGATTCGCCGACGGTCCTCGCCAGCGATTGGCAGACGACGTTCGAAGGTGATCGCCGCTTCGTTTCGATCCGTCTGGTCGAAACGATGGGCAGGTCGACGAATTGTTCGCTCAGTTGTTTCACCGACATCGCCTCGGCTAACATCGTCGACTTCTTGGGAAAGAAGCTTCGCGAGCTCAAGCCAACCGGCGACGCTGTCAACTTGAAACTGACAGGGCATCAGATCGTCACCGTGCAGATCGAACTCGCCAGCGACGCCTAACGCCCGCTGCCCAGTCGATCAAACGCATCGGCGGTCGTAGGAAAGCTGGAGCCGGGAAACCGGTCTCAGCTGCCGACGTTGATGCCGCGGAGGATGTCGAGGATCTTTTTGCTCAGCGGCGTCAATCGCGTGCGGCTGTACTGATCGCCCAGTTTGCGAATCGCTTCGGCTTGCGTCGGATAGGGGTGGATCGTGCTGCCGATCTTGCCCAAGCCCAGCCCGGCGGTCATCGCCAGGGTGATCTCGGAGATCATGTCGCCCGCGTTCTCCGCGACGATCGTGGCACCAACGATTTTGTCGGTCCCTCGCCGCGTGTGAACCTTCACGAAACCATCCTCTTGCCCTTCCAAGATCGCACGGTCGACGTCGGCGAAGTGTTGGGTATAGGTGTCGATTTCGATTCCGGCCTCTTTTGCGTCGTGTTCGTACAGCCCAACGTGAGCGACTTCCGGCGAGGTGTAAGTCGCCCACGGGATCGTTAGTCCACTGGCTCGCTTTTTTCCAAACGGCCCGATCGAAAACAATGCGTTTTGGATCACGATCCGGGCCTGGAAGTCGGCGGCGTGCGTGAACTTGTATTTCGAACAGATGTCGCCGGCGGCAAAGATCCTCGGATTGGTGGTCTGCAAAAAGTCATCGACTTCGATTCCCGATTGGTCGTGTTTCACGTCGACAGCTTCCAGGTTCAATCCGGCGGTATTGGGAGCCCGACCGACGGCGACCAGCAATTGATCGACGACGACTTCGTGCGGCTTGCCTTGCTGCACCATTTGAACGCAGATCGCACCGTCGTCGGCGGGGCGAACCTGCAGATCTTTGGCCCCGAACAGCATTTGTATGCCATCTTTTTCGAAGTGCTTTTGCACGACCGCCGCCGCGTCGGGATCCTCGCGCGGCAGCAGCTTTTCGCTTCGCTCAAACAGGAACACCTCGCTGCCAAACCTTGCAAACGTTTGAGCCATTTCGCTGCCGATCGGTCCGCTGCCGATCACTCCCAGCCGTTTCGGAAGCTCGGTCAACGAAAACAGATTCTCGTTTGTGAGGTAGGAGACGCTGTCGAGCCCCGGAATGGGAGGTGCCGATGCGCGAGCTCCCGCAGCAATCACAGCCTTCTTGTAGTTCAGCTGGACAACCGAACCGTCGGACGCCGTTACGCCCAGGGTTCCGGCGTCGATAAAGCTCGCCTTACCAAAGTAGACATCGATGCCCATCTCGGCAAAACGTTGAGCCGAATCGTTGGGGCTGATCTGTGCCCGCAGTCGTCGCATCCGCTGCATCGCTTTGCCGAAATCGAATCCCACGCCCTGAGGCACTTCGACGCCGAAGGATTCCGCATCGCGGACCGCCGCGGCAACGCGAGCCGCGCGGATCACGCCTTTCGACGGGACACAGCCGACGTTTAAACAATCGCCGCCCATCAATTCGCGTTCGACTAACGCAACGCGTGCTCCCAGCCCCGCCGCGCCGGCGGCGGTCACTAAACCCGCGGTCCCCGCGCCGACAACAACCAACTGGTACGGTTGCGTCGGTGTCGGGTTACTCCACTGCTGTGGATGGACATTCGCTTCGAGGACTTGGTTGTATTCGTCGTTTGGTTGCAGTTGGATCAGTGGAGCGGACATCGCTTGCTTTCGTATCGAGAAGAGTTTTGATTTTGGTGTGGTGAACGGGACGAGTCATTCGGCTGGCGAATCGACCGCATGTTGTGGAGTGCCACGATGGATGAACTTCATCGCAAATCGAACGATCAGCGGGAACAGGCCCAACAGCACAAATGCGAATACGATCTGCGACAGTTGACTAGGCGAAAAGACCGCGCCGATCCCGCTGTCGGCTAGTGTCTGCAGGTTGGGAACGCTTGCTCCGGCGTAAACATAAACGACCGTCGCGGCTAACATCCCCAACTGGCTGACCCACCAAAAGGTTCGGACGTGGATCGGCGTCAGCCCCATCACCGCATTGATGACAAAAAATGGGACCGCCGGGATCAACCGCAGCGTGAAGAGGAAGAACGGACCTTCTTTTTCTAAGGACTGGTTGAAGTTCTCGAGCCGTTTGCCGAATCGCTTCTGAATCGAATCGCGGAACAGAAATCGACTCAACAGAAACGCCACGGTGGCTCCCGCCGTCGATGCGAAACTAACCAAGACAACGCCGCGGGCGAGACCGAAGTACCAACCATAGACCAGCGTCAGTACCGCCGCACCAGGCAGCGAAAGTCCCGCGACCGCAACGTAGATTAGAAAAGCGGCTCCGTAGACCAGGACCGGATGGTCGGACTGGAACGCCCGCAACTGAGCCTCCTGTTTCGCCAGGTTTTCCAAACTTAATAGTTCGCCAAACTGTGTGTAGGCGATCGCGACGATAGCGATTACGAGCACCAACAGCCCGATCTTCACGCCAATTCCAGACGGCTTGGATTCGTCCTGCGGTTCACTGTCGGTCGTCATGGTTTACCTTGCTTTCACGGATAAGGGGCGTCGGCTGTTGACAAGCTGCACGCCATCGGCGGCTCACCATTTGGACGGTCGGTAACAAACATCCTTACAAACACTTTACGAAATTTCATACCGACGCACCTGTCTAGTATGCATAGCATGTCGAGGCTATGTGGGCGAGCCGGTTATTTTTTGCGACTTCGGAAGAATCGAAGCCCCGGTCGTGAATAGCGGCCAAGTCGTGGACCGGATTGGATTTTTAGAGCGATCTTCGGCGGCAGACTCCCTTCGGTTGTGGAACTGCGGTTCGACCAGCGGTAAAGCAACAAGAATTTTTGTAAGCGAATCGCGGTTACCGCGTCTCCGTTGTAGGCGTTGAAACCCGAATGAAAACCCAACAGGATGTCACTGGAAAACTTTCATGATTCACAAAACAACTAAACTTGCCATCTTCGCTTTCCTGACGTTCACCGCGAGCAGTTCGCCAGCGTGGGCGGGATCGGCGGTCTACGTCGGAACACGTGTCGCGCAATCCCGTCAGGTATCGATCGACAAGATCGATCATGCCGCCTGGGATGCGATAACTCGCAAATATGTCGACACCAATGGAATGGTGAACTATCGCGGCTTAAAGGCTTCGGCGGCCGATATGCAAGCGTTGGCGAGGTACTTGAATTTGCTGTCGACAGCAAACCCCAGCCTCCCCGCTTCGCCCGATGCGACGCTGGCGTTTTGGATCAACGCCTACAATGCGGTCACGGTGCACGGCATCTTGCGGGAATATCCAACGACCAGCATCCGCAACCACACCGCCAAGTTGTGGGGCTACAACATCTGGAAAGACCTACAACTGTACGTCGGTGGCAAGCCCTATTCGCTGGACCAGATCGAACACGAGGTGCTCCGCAAGAAAGGCGACCCGCGAATTCACTTCGCCATCGTCTGCGCTTCGATCGGTTGTCCCCGCCTGTTGAACGAAGCGTATGTGCCCGATCGGCTGCAGGAACAATTGCAGCTGAACGCGAAGGACTTCTTCGCTCGTTCGCAAAACTTCCGCTACGATCCCGCCAACCGACGCATGCAGTTGTCGTCGATTCTCGATTGGTTTGGAGAGGATTTTGGCGGGAACCAAGCGGCTCAGTTGAAGCGAATCGCCGAATGGTTGCCGAGTCAAGCGGCGCAAGCCGCGGCGCGACAGAATGCCGTCTCGGTCAGCTATCTCGACTACAACTGGAACCTCAACTCGCAATAACCACCAGTCGTCAGCCGGCAACTGGCGGGCTTCATTTCGCGCCCGCAGCCGTTACGTTTGTCTGACCGCTATGACGACCAAGCGTTTGAGCTTTCTCAATGCCCCACCGCCGTCGACCTTCTTAAAGGACGGTGGCGGTTTGATCCGAATCGGCGACTTGCAGCTGCGATCCCGCGTCGAACCACTTGCGGCGGACGTAGCCGATGGCGATCACTTGGCCGTCGGTGGGCGATACGATTGCCGACCGGATCTCGCCGCACGGCTTGTCCGCATCGATCAGCTTGGTTCCCGTCGCGGGAACCGCGTCGCCGCTGATTTGCATTTTCACCAGCTTCTTTTGCACCTGCCCCAAAGCGTCCAAGCGAGCGATCGTTTCCTGGCCGAGGTAGCAGCCTTTGGTGAAGCTGATCGTTTGCTCGTTGCGGTCGACTTCCTGCGGCAAGTTGGCGTCGCTGCAATCGATGCCAAAACGAGGCCAGCCGGCGGCGATTCGCGCCGATTCCAAGACCTGTCCATCGACGACGGGAAAACCTTGCTCGGTCAACCACTTTTCAACGGCTTCGGCAGCGTTGGCGCTGGCGAGAACCAAGCAATCACGGTCGCTTGTCCATGGCATTTGGAACCACGATGCCGAGGCATCGCCGATTGCCAACGAACCACATGCAAGTCGAGGCGCTTCCGCGGGCGTGAAGCCTTCGATCGCTGGCGTCTGCTGGCCGCTGATCAACCAACCGACGAAGGCTTCGCTGCGATCGGTGATCACGGCGTCTTCGCGGATGATGTAGCGATCGATATGCGACGCCAAGGTTTCTCCCTGCGAACCGCATCCTAACATCAGCATTCGCTGGGATTCATTGAATCCGCAGACGTGACCGATCGCGCGGCCGCGGACATCGGTGATGAAGGTCTCCCAGCCGTGGTCGACTTCCAACCGCTTGAAGTCGTTGGTGGTCAAGTTGTTCAGGACGGTTGTGCGATCGTCGCCGGTCATTTCAACGACACACAGGTCGTCGATCCGCACGCACGCGCGGCCCGCGGTAAAGGCTTCGTATTCGGTCGTCATCGGATGTTGCTCGTGTTTAGTTTTCGTCAGCTTCGCCCACGGTCGCGACACAGAATTGTGCGGCCCGCACGACGACGGTGTGTGAATATTGGTCGACCAGGTTTTGCAGCTGCTCGCGAGTTTCGATCGCTCCTAGCCCCATCTCCTCCAACGGTTCGCGAGGCAGTCCGCTGGCCACGACGATCCGCGATTCCTCACGGGCTCGCAACAGAACGTTGGCGATCATTCCCTCGCGGGTGAGATCCTTGCGAGTTGCTTTCTGCAGATCTTCGTACGAAGCATCCGACGCCAATCGACGCAGCGCCGGGCCGGGCGTGTCGGTCAGATCGCAGCAGATCGCGATCGCACCGCCGACTTCGACCAGCCCACGGGCGACGTGTAACGCCCGGGCGACGTTGTTCCAATTCTGTTGTTGGTCGTCTCCGTCGATACAGGCGATGACCAATGAAGGAGGATTGGGCGCCGAGCGTTGCCACGATGATTCGATCGACGATGTCAGTTTCCGCCGCACGCCACCGGGTGTTCCCGCGACGATCTCCGCCGCGCGGGCATCGACGGTCGGCAAGACCTCGACGACCATCTGGATCCCCAGCAACCAAGCCGCTTCGTCGGCCTGCTTCCGAGCCGTGTTTGGAGCGGCTTCCGAGGGACGCCCGAAGAACTGAGCGTCTCGCACCCGCTGTTGGCTGCGGCGATCGGCAAACTGAGGAAACACGCCACCCGCTTCGCAGCGAGGGTCCAATGCCCCATCGGGACGGGCGATCGCTAGCGGGATGACAAAGTCGGCTTCCAGGATCATGCGGTTCAAATAGATCGGGTCGGCAGCTTCGGAGGCCGCCAGATAGCCCAGCGTCGCTTGATCGTCGGGATCGTGCCGGTGGACCTTCGCTTGGTTGCCGACGACTTCGGTCAACCGCTGCAGCGTCGCCTCGCTAGCATCCTCCCCCAGAACCACTTCGATCTCACCGTTTGCGTCCGAAGCGATCGCGTCCAAAACGCCGGCGACACAGTCGAAAAGACTTGGCAGATTCGGATCGACAACCACCGCGATCCGATCTCCCGGTACGATCGCTTGATGGATCGGTGGGTAATCCTCGGCGTGCTGCAGCGCGTCGCGGATCGACCGCCGCGGATCGGGCAACGCTTGCAAATCGACGGGTGCTAGCGTCAGCACCTCCGCTTCACAGCCGCCGTGGATTGCTAGCGGGCCATCCTGCCAGAATCTGTGAGGTTCCGGGGTAGACATCAAATCTTCGGGCTCCAGGGTGACGATAGTAGGAATTATCGGGTTTAAGCATGCGAATTCAAACGGCGGCCGTTGCCGCCTGTTGCCAGCATCTTAGAACTGGGTGGTTCGAAGCGGTAGGGCAGGCCAACCTTTGAGGATTTAATGGTGCAGATCAAGACATTCGGTTCGTGGATGATGGTGGCGTGTCTGATCGGCGCGATCGGTTGCAGTTCGTCCACGCAGTCGCCGACCGCCGCGTCGGGCGAGGGCTCCGGCACCGCTGCGGAAGCTCGCGCGCTGATCGATCTGACAGCCAACGCCTACCAAACCGCATCGGCTTATCGCGACAAGGGCTACGTGCGGCTGGCCTATTCGCTGGCGGGCGAACCGTTCGACGACCGGGCTCCGCTGGCGGTCAGCTTCCAAGCCCCCAACCTGCTATCGATCGACGCCTACGCGGTTCAGCTGTCCAGCGACGGCAAGCGGCTGCAGGCGACGATCGAGGATCCGCAGACGAATCATTTTGATGGCCAGTGCCTGTCGGTTCCGGTTTCCGATCGACTGACATTAGAAGAGGTCTACGCCGACCCGATGGTCGCTCAGTTTGCGGGTTCGGGCATGGGCGGTCCGGCCCCTCAGTTGGAGCTGCTGCTGTCGGACAATCCGCTCGCCGCATGGCTGCAAGCTCCGGCGGAACTCGCTTTGGGCGAACGCCAATCGGTCGACGGGCACGCCTGCCAATCGGTCGTGATCGACGCCGAACCTCTCCGCTACGTCTTGTGGATCGACGTCGAAGATTATTTGATCCGCCGGTTGGAGCTGCCCTGGCAGGCGATCGCTCCTGGATTGGCTAACGATCCGCAGTTGACCGACGCTTCGCTTACGATCGAATTGGCAGGTGCGGAATTTGAACGACGGTTGCCAGCGAAGGTGTTCGCCCTGCAAACGCCGCCGATGTCGGTTCAGGTGACGACGCTAATCAATCCGCCACCCGCGGCGCCGCACGCGTTGGTCGGTTCTCGCGTCAGCAGTTTTCGTTTGCCCGAATCGACCGGACGCTTTGACGTCAACGAATCGGGGAGCGGACGTGCGGCGACCGTCTTGATGTGGATCGCCAACCACGGTTCGTCGCAGCAAGCGGC
This sequence comes from Rosistilla oblonga, assembly GCF_007751715.1. Classification (NCBI taxonomy): domain Bacteria; kingdom Pseudomonadati; phylum Planctomycetota; class Planctomycetia; order Pirellulales; family Pirellulaceae; genus Rosistilla; species Rosistilla oblonga. Next base: position 3,437,071 of record NZ_CP036292.1, read on the forward strand.
GGTGGCGTTGCAACAGGCGATCGACGCGTTGCCGCAAGAGGTTCAACAGCGGATCCATCCCGCGGTCGTGATGGCGGAACCGCAATCGTCGGCCGACACCGGAAGGATGCTGCGGTCGTGGGGCGTGGGTATGCCGTGGATCGATGACACGCAGGCCGTTGGCCGCGACGTCTTCCAGATCACCGAAGCCCCTTGTTTGGTCGTGATGGGAGCCGATGGTTCGATCGAACTGCATCAGCAGCGTTTGAATGACGCCCTGCTGCAAGTTCTGCCGGCGATCTTGACCGAAGTCGCCGATCGCCAACCGGTCGGCCGTCGGGCTCGGGAGCAATATATTGCCAGCCAAGCCAGTTATCGCCGTCTGTTGTCGCAGCGCAGCGGGCTGCAGTTCCCGTTGTCGACCGAATCGAACCTGTTGACCGCAAAGATTCGATCGAACCAGAACCTTCGTTAAGCTAAGGTTTAATGCTGGCTTGTCGCGGCGGAGAGATTTATCTTAAGTGGTCTCATATTCGACTCCGCTCCCTCGCGACTTTAGAACCGACAACCAGGCAAACTCCGATGATTCGTTCGACCGTGCGTTGCTTATTCCTTGCTCTTTGCTTCTCGCCTTGTATTGTCAACGCTGCTGACGCGCGGCCCAATGTGATCGTCTTCATCGCCGACGACGTCAGTTGGAACGATTTCGGCTGCTATGGAAATCCGCAAGCTCGCACGCCGAACATCGATCGCTTGGCTGCCGGCGGGCTGCGGTTGGATCAAGCCTATCTGACCGCCAGCAGTTGCAGCCCGTCGCGGGCGAGCATGATCACCGGACGCTATCCGCACAACAACGGCCCGGCGTCGGAACTTCATCTTCCGATCGCTGCCAATCTCCCTTGGTTCCCAGAACGGCTCCGCGACGCAGGCTACTACACCGCGTTGTCGGGCAAAAATCACATGTCGGTCGGGAAGTTGAAACCGGGCCAATCGGCGCGGCCCAAAGCGTTCGATTTGGTCGATCGAGGACGCAACAAAAATAACGGCGGCGGGCATGCGAACTGGGTTCGAATCGCCAAGGATCGCCCGCGCGACAAACCTTTCTTCTTCTGGTACGCAGCGTACGACGCCCATCGCGCTTGGGATGGGGACAGTCAGTGGGATGCAAAAAAATACGGTCCCCGTCACACGCCTGAGAGCGTTCGCGTTCCGAAGTTTCTCGTCGACGATCTGCCGACACGCCAGGATCTCGCATCTTATTACAACGAGGTGACGCGGTTCGATTATTTCGTCGGCGAAGTGGTGCAGGAGTTGGCCGAGCAAAATGTGTTGGATAACACGTTGATTCTGGTGTTGGCCGACAATGGCCGCCCCTTCCCACGCGCCAAAACGCGGCTGCACGATTCGGGGATGAAGACTGCGCTTGTCGCCCATTGGCCCGCGACGATCAAACCGGGAGAGGGCAGCAACAGTCTGGTCAGCGCGATCGACATCGCGCCGACGGTGCTGAGCGTTGCGGGAGCGGAGATTCCCGAAACGGTGCAAGGTGTCAGCATGTTGCCCTTGTTTACCGATCCATCGGCGACGATCCGACGATACGCCTTCTCCGAACACAACTGGCACGATTTCGAAGCCCACGGCCGCAGCATCCGCGACGGACGTTTTTTGTTTATCCAAAACAACCGCCCACAGTTTCCTTGGCAGGGTCCCGCCGATTCGGTTAACTCCCCATCGCACGAACAACTGCGTTTGCAACGCGACGCCAACAAACTGACCGCCGCACAACAGGATGTCTTCACCGCACCGCGACCCGCCGAAGAGTTGTATCTTGTCGACGCGGATCCCGATCAGTTGAACAATTTGATCGACGACAAGCGTTACGCTGCGGATGCCGACCGATTGCGCAAGCTGTTGGACGAGTGGTCGGTCGCGACGGGGGATACGGTACCCGATCAGATCTCGTCCGATTCGTTTGATCGCGAAACGGGAGATCGGCTGCCGATCGCAAAGAACGCTTTCCGTGGAACGCCTGCCGGGACCCAGCGGAATGCGACAACGGTCAACAACCCAGGTCCAAGGTAACCGCGCGTGAGCCCACTCTATCGACTCGGATGTCCGCTGTGGGCCTGCCCGGATTGGCAAGGCAGCCTCTACAAACCTGGTGCTCCCGCTGCGCAGTGGTTGAGTCAATACAGCCGCGTCTTCAGAACCGTCGAAGAACCGATCAGCCGCGATGGCAAATCCGATCTGCGAAAAGTGAAGCGTTGGTGCCGATCGACGCCCGACGATTTCCGGTTTGTCTTGCCCTTCCCACGCAGCGTCACCGACGACGCGATGCTGCAAGGGGAACTGTTGGATCTCGATCCGTTTTTGGATCTCTTAAGCGTGTTGCAAGATCACGATCGCTTGGGCCCTTCGCGCCTGCAGTTGCCGCCGGCGTTCGACGGCCCGAAGCTACCTGTGTTGGAACATTTTCTCGAGTCGATGCCGGTCGAGTTTCCGATCGCGGTGGAAGCGCAGCATCCCGACTTCTTCGCCGACGCACCGGCCGGTCGCAAGATGCATCGGTTGCTGAAACGGCTGCGACTGGATCGGGCGATCGTGGCGGAGTGGGATCCGGACGACCCGATCACGGAGGCCGCGGCCAACGAATCGCGGCGGATCCGCTTTCCCGAACAAGTTCGCTGCGATGCGACCGGCCCGATGCCGATGTTACGACTTTGCGGTGCCAGGTTGGATCAGCTTTTGGTCCCCACTTGGCTCGACGTGTGGGCCGATGTCGTCGCCGACTGGATCGTGAAAAAGAAGCGACCCTACGTGTTCATCGACGTCGAAAATGTGAGCGACGGACCGGTGATCGCAGAGATGTTTCACGAGCGGGTGCAAGCTCTGTTGCCCGAGGTGGGGGCGATGCCTCGATGGCCCGGCCGCGGGCTGGCGGTGCAGTTGCAGCTTTTCTAAGCCATTGAAAAAGTACAGAATTGAAGATTGGGGACGCGGCCGCGACAGGAAATTCGCTGGCCGGTTCGGCTGCGGCTGGCGAATCTCTTCATCGCGACAGCGGCTTCCGTTTTCGAACACTTTGTCCACCGCAGCGGTTCCCGCATTTGCAGCGGACCGAATATTGGAAATTAGTTTTTACCCTGATATTTGTCGGCCGGAATCGTCGCAGTCGACGGCCGCCGGGGAATCCGAGGGCCGTCGGGCTTGTCAATCGACGCCCGACACGACAGCATAATTAGACTCAACGGAATCGACTCGCTCAGGAGGCAGGCAGCTGTGATTGCAGAAGGCAACGACGACAAATTCAAAGGTTCACGCCGCGACAAGAAGAAGCCCAAGTCGACAGCTAGCGAAATTCTGCAACGCCAGCCACCATTTGACTTGGAAGCCGAGATGGGCGTGCTGGGCAGTATTCTCCTGCTGCCGGAATGCTTGGATGACCTGGCGACGCTGCTGCGTCCCGACGATTTCTACGACGATGCCAATCGGATCCTGTTCACCCAGCTGCAAGAGATGCACGACATGGGTGAGAAGATCGACGTGACGCTGTTGGTCAGTCGATTGAAGAAGGCGAAGCAATACGATCTGATGGGCGGGCCGGCCTATCTTGGACGGCTGAGTACGTCGGTCGCCAATGCGGCTCACGCGGTCTATTACGCCAAGATCGTCAACGAAAAAGCGATCTACCGCAAGCTGATCGAATCGAGCACCGACATTCTGCGCGACGCCTACGATCAGACGCAGGAAGCTCGCGAATTGGTCGCCAGTGCGGAACAGAAGGTGTTTGCCATCATGGACGGCAAACAATCCAATTCGGTCAACAGCATCAGCGATATTCTGCACCAGGCGATGGATCGCATCGACGCCCGTCTGCGAGGCGAGCACACCGATGGCGGTTGCGATACGCTGTACACCGATTTCGATGCGATGACCGGTGGCTTGCACAACGGTGAATTGGCGATTCTGGCGGCTCGGCCTTCGATGGGTAAGACCGCGTTTGCGATGAACATCGCCGAAAACGTTTCGATGCAGCTCCGCTACCCCGTGTTGTTCCTGAGCTTGGAAATGTCGGGGATCGAGTTGGCGGATCGTATGTTGTGTTCGATCTCCCGCGTCAGCGGTCACAAGCTGCGAAACGGTACGATCAGCAGCGAGGAGCGCGAACGCTTGGTGGAGAAGGCGAACGAGATCCACTCCGCGCCACTATTCGTCGACGATTCGCCTAGCCGAACGGTCAGCGAAATCGCCGCGGCGGGGCGGCGTATTAAACGTCGCGACGGCGCGTTGGGATTGATCGTGATCGATTACCTGCAGTTGATCGAGCCCGACAACTCGCGCGATCCGCGGCAGGAGCAGGTTGCGAAAATCGCGCGGCGTCTGAAAGGTATGGCTCGTGAATTGGAAGTCCCCGTGTTGTGCCTGTCCCAGTTGAACCGGCAGTCGGAAGAGGGCAAAGATCACCGGCCAAAGCTGAGCCATCTGCGGGAATCGGGGGCGATCGAGCAGGATGCGGATATCGTGATGTTTGTGCATCGCGAAGAGTATTACCATCGCGGCGAAGACAAGGAACAATACGCGGGCCAGGCGGAAATCATCATCGCCAAGCAGCGTAACGGACCTGTCGGCGATGTCGAACTGACCTGGGAAGGAGCGTTCACTCGCTTCCACAACAAGGCTCCCGAACGGCACAGCGAATTCGACCAGTACGCCGAGTTCAGCGGACCGACCGATTATTGATCCAGCAGTTCGCTGTACAGATTGACGTGCCGGTCGATCATCTGGGCGACGGTGAAGTCGCTAGCGATTCGTTCCTGCCCGGCCTGACCCAGTCGGGCCGCACGCTCGGTGTCGGTGAACAATAACTGGTAGGCGTTTTTGGCAAACTCGGCCGATTCGCCGACCGGAGCGAGCATCCCCGTGACGCCGTTTTCGATCAGATCGCGATTGCCTGGAATGTCCGACGCCACGACCGGCAGTCCGGCCTGCATCGCTTCGATCAAGGCGTTGCTCTGCCCTTCGTAACCGCTGCCGATCCAGAACAGATCGAAGTGCGGAAGCAGTTCGGCGACGTCGTCGCGTGCCCCCGCAAACGTAACAGCTTGGCCTGTCGTAACCGAATCGCGGAACCGCTGCAGTTCGCCCATCTGAGGCCCATCGCCGATGATGACAAAGGTCGAATCGTTGCGAGCCGATTCCATCAGCTGAGCTGCCCAGATCAGATCGCGAAGTCGTTTCTGAGGCCACAGTCGGCCGACGGCAACGATCAGGCGGCGGCTGGGATCGATGCCCAGTCGCCGGCAAGCCTCTTCCCGCGTGATCGTGCTCGCTGTGCGAGGCGGAATCCCGTTGGGGATCACTCGAAATAGATCGGGATCGATTCCGTGAGCCGCATAAAAATCGCGGACTCCACTGCTGTTGGTGACGATCGCGTCGGTCCGTTTCGCCAACGCGCGGTCGATCACAAAATGACGCGTGGTCTTCCATTGATCGACGCAGCGTTCACCGGCAACGATCCGCCGGACGCCCAGACTGCGAGCGGCCGCGCGTCCGTAGGAGTTCGCCGCGAACAGCCAGGTGTGGACGAGATCAGGGGAGAGTTTTTTGAGCGTTCGCTTCAAGCGAAAGTAGGCCGACGGATCGGCTTTGAATCGCTTGCCGACCACAGTGACTTCGATTCCCGCCGCTTCCAAGGTCGCTCGCAACGGACCGTCGTGAGTTAACACGACGACGTGCACGTCGAAGCGGTCACGCGGCAAACCGCTGGCCAGAAGAGCCAGTTGTTTCTCGGCACCGCCGCGAACCAAGGTCGGGATGATATGGCAAATCCGTTGGGTCATCCCGTTGCTCCACTCACATTTTTGGCGGATGAATTGCCCGCCAAGCGTTCAAATAACTGGACATGTCGGCGGATCGTATCGGAGAACGACGCCGCCGCCGACAACTGGCTGCGCATCCGCTGGGCTCCCGCGGCCGCCATCGGTAGATCGTCCAAGACGTTTTGGACCGCTTCCCGCATCTTGTCGGTCGAATCGGCCGGAAAGCTGTGTAGTTCAGAAAACGCTGCCATCGCAAAGGCGCGCGTGTCGGCGCAATCGACCACCGCGGTGGGGAGCGCCGCGGCGATCGCCGCCGGCCAAAACGACTCCGCTCCGCTAGCCGCCGATGGCAGCACAAACATATCCGCAGCTTGCATTAGTTCTTCCACATGATCAAAGTTGCCCGGCAGAAACGCCGCTCGGCCGACGCCGTTATGTTTTAAGTCGTTAAAAATTTTCTGACGCCACGGTCCGTCGCCGATCATCCACAACCGCAGGTCGGGCTGAGCCTCCAACAGCGGCCAAAGGGCCGACGCCAAGGTCAAAACGCCTCCTTCGGGCGACAGCCGATTCATGCACAGAATGACTTTGCCATCGACCGGCACCATCAGGTCGTGATTCATATTGCCGAGCGTCAGACGCGCTGCTTTACACGATTCGGGAGTGCGACGGATCGGATCGCCAATGCCGTCGGCGATCCGCACGATCGTTGCCGCTTTAGCGCCGGCGACCAATAACGCTTGCTGGCACGACGCGCGGGGAGCGATCACGGCGTCGGCGGCAAAGCTGCGGACAAAGGTGTTCCGCCGCGCACGCAGAGACGCTTGCCAGACGATATCGCGCGTTCCCATCATCGTGCCACATCGGACGACGCTTGGCACGCCGACTTGTCGGGCGGTCTCGACGACCGCAGCCGCCTCTTCCCGCATCATGTCGCAGTAGACGAGATCGAACCGCGGCAATTGCTCTCGCAACCACTTCCCCAAGTTCCGCACATAACGAGCCATCGACCATTCGCCTCGCGGTGCAGCCAGCGGACGCAGCACCGGTATCTCGCGATGTTGGAATTCCGCCGGCCAAGTCGCTTGGTAGCGTGGCGTTAAGACGGTTGGGTAACATCCTTGGCGGCGAAGGCCGCTGACAAGCGCGGTCAAGCGACTGCTGGCATCATCGCAATGCGGCCAGTAGCGTCGAGTGACGATCAGCACTTGGAATCGTTTCATCGATCGATGGCCGGTCCGTGCAACGCGTGGTGGCGGTCGAGATCGGCTTGTTCCAACACGCCCAGATAAGGCAGGTTGCGATACATGTCCTCGTAATCCAATCCGTAACCGACGACAAATTCGTCGGGGATTTCAAAGGCGACAAAATCGGGGCGGACCTGCACGTCGTGCTGGCGATTCTTCTGCAGCAGCACCGCACTTTTGACGTCCTGGGCACCCATCTGTCGCATGTCTTCCAATAATCGTTCCAGCGTCCGGCCGGTGTCGAAGATGTCGTCGATCAACAGCACCTCGCGGTCGCGGATGTTGATCAACATCGCCGCGTTGACCAACAGTTCGCCGCTGCGGGTGCCGCCGCGGTAACTGCTGGCCTGAACAACACCCACCCGGATGGGCATGTTCAACCGGCGAATCAGATCGGCTAGCAGAATCAAACTGCCCGTCATCACCGCGACAACCGTCAGCGGCCGCGAGCCGTAGTGATCGTTGATCCGTTGAGCCAATTCGCTGACACCGCGCTCCAACTGTTGTTCGTCAAGCAATGTCTTCATATTTAACAGTCGAGGGTGCGAAAAAGCGGTGATGTCAGGCGGAATCCGAGCCGGCCAGGGAACACGCCGACATCTTAACATGTTGCCCCACGGTTGAACCAGTTGATTGAAAAAACGATGGCTGGCCGCTAAGATTGACTCGGGCATGAAGCCCTCCCAAGACTCCGCTCGCCTCTCTCCAGCTGGTAATCGATAACGCCGATGTCGAAACCCGATCGCACAAAGAAAACAGTCTCCACCGACGCCACGCGTTCGGATTCATCGCGACGGAAGTTCATGCAAAGCTCCAGCCTGTTACTGGCTGGCGGTGCGGTTGCGGGCGGGCTGAGCGTGGCTCGCGCGGCCCACAGCTTCGGCAGCGACACGATCCGCGTCGGGTTGATCGGATGTGGCGGACGGGGAACCGGCGCGGTGACTCAGGCATTGAGCACCGTCGATGGCGAAGTTCGTTTGACGGCGATGGGAGATCTGTTCGAAGACCGCATGCAGACAGCGTTTCGGACGATCAAGAGCAAGCATCCCGACCGCGTCGATGTCACCCGTGACACGCGGTTCGTCGGCTTCGACGCCTATCAAAAAGTGCTGCAAGCCGATGTCGACGTCGTGATCCTGGCGACCCCTCCCGGTTTCCGGCCCTTGCATTTCGAAGCGGCTGTTGACGCCGGCAAACATGTCTTCATGGAGAAGCCGGTCGCCACCGATGCTCCGGGCGTGCGACGCGTGCTGGCGGCCAACGCAATTGCAAAACATAACGGTCTGGCGGTCAGCGTCGGCCTACAACGCCACCACGAAGCCCGCTATCGCCAGTGCGTCGCTCAACTGCACGGCGGCATGATCGGCGACGTGATCATGTCCCGCGCCTACTGGAACGGATCGGGAATTTGGGTCCGGCCGCGGCAGCAAAACGATACCGAACTGCAGTACCAGTGTCGCAACTGGTACTACTTCAACTGGCTCTGCGGCGATCACATCACCGAACAGCACGTCCATAATCTCGACGTGATCAACTGGGTGATGGACGGTTTCCCCGTGGAAGCTCAAGGCCAAGGAGGCCGCCAAGTTCGGACCGGCGAGGATACCGGTCAGATCTTCGACCACCACTTTGTCGAATACACCTACGACGGTGGGGCGAAACTGATCAGCCAATGCCGGCACATGAAAGGCTGTTGGAACAGCGTCGGCGAATACGTTCACGGCACCCGCGGTTATGCGATTGTCAACAAAGCCGAAATCTACGATCACCAAGACAATCTGATCTGGAAGAGCGATGCGGCGGTCGAACAGGGGAAGGGCTGGCAGCAACAGCATCACGATCTGTTCGCCGCGCTGCGACGCGGCGAATCGCCGAACGAAGCCGATTATGGTGCGCACAGCACGATGACCGCGATCATGGGGCGAATGGCCACCTACGGCGGTAAAGTTGTCCGCTGGGACGATGCGATTCACAGCGACATCGCCTTGGCCGATTTCGATTCCTTGCGATCGTGGGACGATGTTCCGCCGGTCCTGCCTGCCGACGACGGCTCGTATCCCGTCGCGGTGCCGGGTAAAACCATCGTCGTCTGATCGATCAGAACGACATTCCCTAAGGCTTCAAGGACGAGGAACACCGCTGTGGCGAAAGCGACAAAGCAATCCGATCGCGTGCAAACGCTGGAACGGATCATCGCCCATCTGGACACGCAGTACGAACAAGGGATCGCGTGTACGCATCCCGACACCGGCGTGTTGGTCAGCGATGGCGAATACGATGCGCTGCGTCGCGAACTGCAGACGCTGAATCCTCAGTCGACGCTTTTCGAGACAGCGACCGCGTCGCAGTTGGAGAGTGCGGTTGCGAAGGTCGTCCACGATCCGCCGCTGACGTCGATCGAAAAGGCGAGCCACGAAGATCTTGCCGTGCAGCAGCAGATGCTGTTCAAATGGCTCCGCGGCGCCGACGACGCAGCCGTCGCGGAAGCTCCCGCCGGCGAACTGTTTGCCGACACGTTGCCCGACGATCTGATCACCGTCGACGGGATGAGCTACGACGGCCAGCCAGTCGTCTACAGTCCCGATCGGTTCTACGCGGCTTACAAGCTCGATGGCGTGGCGATCGCTCTTTATTACGAACAGGGAAAACTGGTCCGCGCCGGGCTGCGACCGCGCGACGGGATCAACGGCGAAGATGTCACGGCGCAGGTGCGTTATGTTGCCGGCGTTCCGGATAGGCTTCCCAAGAAGATCAGTTGCTCGATCCGGGGCGAACTGATCTGCAAGCTCTCCGACTTCGAAAAGGTGCAGTCCGAGTTGGCCGACGAAGGGGAGAAGTTGCGAGCGAATCCGCGGAACCACACCGCCGGTGGGATTCGCCAATTCAAGAACCCCGAAAAAACCGCGCGGATGCGGATCAGCTTCATCGCTTACACGATCGAAGCGCTCGACCATCCACCTTATAAGACCGAGATCGAGCGGGCTCGATGGTGTCAGGAAACGTTGGGGATCAACTATATCGAGCCCCAACCGTTTCGCTTCGAGAACCTGCAGGCGATGGAAGATGCCGTGCCAACTCTCGATTTCGAAGTCGACGGCGTCGTGATCGGAGTCAACAATCTCGAGGATCAGGAACAACTGGGACGCCACGGCGATCCGCGGACTGGCAATCCGAAAGGGAAGATCGCCTGGAAGTTTCGCGAGGAGGAAGCGACGCCGGTGATCCGCGACATCCAGTGGCAGACCGGTCGGACCGGCAAGATCGTCGCCGTGGCGATCTTCGATCCGGTCCGTTTGGCCGGCACCAACGTGACCCGTGCGACACTGCACAACGCCGGATTTATGCTCCGCAATCAGATCACGATCGGGTCGACGATCGCCGTTCGCAAAGCGGGGAAGATCATCCCCAAAGTGACCGGCGTGATCGCGGGGCAAGGGGAGCCGCAGTTTCCCGAACAGTGTCCGGCTTGCAAAGCGAAGACCCAGCTGCAGCAAGGGGGAACCGAAGAGATGCTGGAACTGGTCTGCCCCAACCCCGATTGCTCGGCGCAAAACGTCCACGGGCTGTGTCATTATCTGAGCACCTTTGGCGTCGTCGGCTTAGGGGAGAGCCGCGTGCGGACGATGGTCGAAGGGGGCAAGGTCGCGACGCACGCCGATTTCTATCGCTTGGAATTGGAAGACGCGATGGAATGTGGGCTGACGGAACGTCAGTCGCTGTTGGCACTGGCGGCGGTCCACATGATCCCTGCTCCCGACAAGATGAAAAACGACGAGCTGGGGATCGCGATCGCGACGGCTCGGCAATCGAAGAAACAGGTTCCGTTGTGGCAGCTGTTTGCGGCGTTTGGCATCGAAGCGGCGGGCAAGTCGGCTGGCAAAGCGCTCGAAGATCACTTCAGCAGCTTCGATGCGATCCGCGCCGCCACGGTCCAGCAACTTATCGAAGTTGGCGACGTCGGCGAAAAGACAGCCGAGACGGTCTCCAGCTACTTGTCGACCAACGCCGCAGCGATCGACGACCTGCTGAATTACGTCGAACCTCAGTCGCCGAAAACGGGGCTGCTGACCGGCAAGAACTTCTGCTTCAGCGGCGGCTTTCCCGAGGGGAAGCGTCACTGGGAACAGCGCGTCGAAGAACTCGGCGGCAAGTGTTCCGGCAGCGTCTCTAAGAAGACTCACTACCTGGTCGCCGGAACCGCCAGCGGATCGAAGAGCGAAAAAGCGGAGAAGCTTGGGATCCCAATCATCGATACCGACCAGCTGCAGAAGATGATCCAGGCTGGCGCGGAAACCGATGCATAGGCAAAAACTTTTCACGCGTTAGAGTTCTTCTGCTTGGACTCGAAACGCTACACTAATTTGTTCGGCTGTAGATGATGGCCGCGACGAAGCCGCCTAACTGCCGCAAGTTTCCTGTCCACGCAACCCCATCCCGGCCATCGAGGGTCGCCAACACGATGCAATATTTTTTAAGACTCTCGGTCCTGGTCTGTATCGCCACGAGTGGTTTCTGCACTGCGGAAGAGCCTGCCGACAAAACCAATGCCCGCTTCCAACAGGCGGCCGATCGAACGTTTAAAGCCTTCGATCGCGAGGAGGAACAAACGTGGCAGCGTCCGTTCTTCTTTATGCAAATGGCCGATACGCAGTACGGCTTCTTCAGCGGCAACAAGGGCTTCGATCAAGAAGTTGATCTGGTGCGCCGGGCTGTCGAGCATATCAACCGCCTGCGGCCGCGGTTTGTGATCGTCTGTGGCGATCTCACAAATGCGACGCCAGAGCATCCGCGTTATCGAGAACAGGTTGCCCAGTACCATCGCGACTTTTCCGAAGTCGATGCGGAGATCCCGTTGGTCTGTGTGTGTGGGAATCACGACGTCGGCAACCGACCTACTGCCCAGTCGATCGCCCATTACAAGGAAAACTTCGGCGACGACTATTTTTCGTTTTGGGTCGGCGGCGTCTGCAACATCGTCCTCAACTCCAGCGTCCTCAAAGATCCCAAAGACGCTCCCGAGGTCTTGGCCGCTCAGCAAACGTGGCTCCAACAACAACTGCAAGAAGCAAACGCGGCAAAGGCGAAACACATCCTGATGTTTCAGCATCACCCGCTGTTTCTGGCGGAAGAGGATGAGCCCGATCAATACTTCAACATTCCGCTGCAGCGGCGAACGCCTTTGCTGGCCCAACTGAAGCAGGCAGATGTCCGCGCGGTCTTCGCCGGACACTACCACCGCAACGCTTACGGCACCGCCGGATCGATGGAAATGATCACCACCGGTCCCGTCGGCCGTCCGCTGGGGAAAGATCTGTCGGGCTTTCGCATCGTGACGGTGCATGAGACGGGAATCGAACATCGATACTGGGGGATGGACGACGTCCCAGAGAAGATCGAAATCGAGACGACATCCGACGCGCGATAGGTCTGACGCACGTCGTTGTTGCTGCAAAATTGGGTGCGACTCGGCACCGGTTGCGGATCCATATCGATAAATTGTTCTGTCGTTGTAGCCACCGAGCGGTGGGACGTTAAACTCAATACGGTTCAGCGAAGGAGCCTCGGACCGTCGAAAGAATTAGCGGCGGGATGTCGCGGACGAGGTTACGAGTCCCAGCGATTTGGTCTGATGCAAAAGGACTCGTAACCTCGTCCACTACACGCTTCGTTGAACGGTATTGCGTTTAACCGCGTGCCCAGCAGGCCGCGCGTCCACCGCGACAAACGCATGTCGTAAACGCGCGGGGCGTTGCCACCGCGGTTAAACGAAGCGTAGTGAACGGTGGGGCGTTAAACTGACAACCTCGAATCCCCAAAAGTCGAGGCGCAACACGCCGCTCCAATGAAGTACGTCTCTTCGGGGCGCTGGCGGTGAATTCTCTGGAAAAGGATGGAGTGAGTGATGGAGCCGCGCGAGGCAATACTGAAAATTTCCGCCGCCATGAATGCGGCGGTGATCGGCCAGCAAGAGGTGGTGGAGCGGATCCTGATTGCGCTGTTGGCCGACGGGCATGTTTTGATGGAAGGTTTTCCCGGGACGGCAAAAACGCGGTCTGTCAAGACGTTGTCGAAGCTTGTCGAAAGCGATTTCGGCCGCGTCCAATTCACTCCCGACCTGCTTCCTTCGGACGTCACCGGATCGGAGATCTACCGCGAGCAGGATGGATCGTTTGAGTTCCAACCCGGGCCGATCTTCGGCAATCTGATCCTCGCCGATGAGATCAACCGGGCTCCGGCAAAGGTCCAATCGGCGCTGCTCGAAGCGATGGAAGAACGCCAGGTGACGGTCGCTGCCAAGTCGCACGCGTTGCCCGAGTTGTTCCTCGTCCTGGCGACGCAAAACCCGATCGAGCAAGAGGGAACGTACCCGTTGCCCGAAGCTCAGATGGACCGCTTCCTGTTGTACGTTCGCGTCGATTACCCGGTCGGCGACAACGAAACCGCAATCCTGCGTCTGGTCCGTGGCGAGAAGTCGGGGGCAGCGGCCGAGCCGATCGCACCGCTGTCGCAAGAGGTGATCTTCGCCGCCAGAAAAGAGGTCTATGCGGTGCACGTCGCCGAGCCGGCGGAGAAATATATCGTCGACCTGATCCTCGCGACGCGGAATCCGAAACAGTACGGCGATCAACTGGCGCGATGGATTCGCTTGGGGGCGAGCCCGCGGGGGACGCTGGCGTTGGACGCCGCAGCGCGAGCCCACGCTTGGTTGCAGGGGCAGGATTTCGTCTCGCCCGACAACATCCGCGCCGTCGCCGCCGCCTGCTTGGCGCATCGCATTCACCTAACCTACGAAGCCGAAGCGGCGGGTGTTACGCGGGTCGAAGTGATCGAAGAACTGTTAAAGAACGTCGTCCCTGTATGAGCCAGCCGATGAAAGCCCGGGTGACGATTACGCTCGAAGACTTGATGATGCTCAAAGCCGATGCGCGCGGCTTTTCGCTGACGCCTCGCCAGCCGGTCGGTTCGCTGCTGGCCGGTCGGCATGCGTCGCGGCTGCGCGGGCGCGGGCTGATGTTCGAAGAACTGCGTCACTATCACCAAGGGGACGACATCCGGTTGATGGACTGGAAAGCGACAGCACGGCTGCGATCGCCCCACGTCCGCGTCTATTCTGAAGAACGCGAGCGGCCCGTTTTGATGGTCGTCGATCAACGGTCGCCGATGTTTTTTGGCAGCCGTCGGGCGATGAAGTCGGTCGCGGCGGCAGAGGTCGCGGCGCTGGGATCTTGGCGTGCCTTGGACAGTGGCGATCGCGTCGGCGGTCTGGTCTTCAACGACCACGAGATCGCCGAGGTGCGTCCGCATCGCAGCCAAAACCGCGTGCTGCAATTGTTCCACGAAGTCGTTCGATTGAATCAGCAGCTGGCGGATCCGAGCGCCAAGCAAAACGAAACCGCTGCCGGCGAGCAACCGATCCAACTGAACGCCGTTCTGGAACATGCGTTGCAGGTTGTGAAGCACGATCATTTGGTGGTCGTGATCAGCGATCTCGACGGTGCCGACGACCAGACGCAACAGCTGACCAGCCGGTTGGCGGCACACAACGATGTCTTAATCGTGGCGGTCTACGATCCGCTGGGGATCTCGATCAACGGGGCTCCAGGAATGCTGGCCCATGATCGCGGTCGGGTTTGGGAAATTTCGAACAGCCCCGGTTTTCGAGACGAGTTCCAAGCCTCGTTTCAACGGCTGCTGGATCATTGGAAAGAGATCTTTCACGGCTTGCGAGTCCCGGTGTTGCCGATCTCCACCGCCTCGCCCGTCGCTCCGCAGATCCGGTCCCTCTTTGGCAATCAATCACGGTAACGATGGACGACGCAACTAGCCTAGACCGTTTGCACGATATCGTCGTTCCGCCAGAGGTCCCTTGGTGGCCGCCGGCTCCGGGCTGGTACGCCGTGATGATCCTTGTCGCCGCAGGCGTGTTGGCGATCGCTTATCGTTCGTGGCGTCATTGGCAAGCGAATCGCTATCGGCGGGCGGCACTGCAAGAGCTGCAGTCGGCCGATTCGGCGGCCTCGGTCTCGGAGATCTTGCGTCGAACCGCGCTGGCGATCCAACCGCGAGCCGAGATCGCCGATCTCGTCGGCGATCTTTGGGCGGCTTGGTTATCCGAAGCCGCTCCACTGCCGATGCCGGCCCAGGTCCGCGAGCAATTGGCATCGGCGATCTATCGCAAATCGGAAACGACCGACGAACTGAATTCGCTACGGGAATACGCCAGCGGCTGGATTCAAACGCATGAGATTCCGGCCGCCACGAACCCATTGCCGGAGGACCGCCACGGATGCTGACCTTCGACTACCTCTGGGTTTTCCTGCTGTTTCCCCTGCCGTGGTTGTTGCGCGCGTTGCTGCCGCCACGCCAGTCACAACAAGTATCGGTACGCGTTCCGTTTGGCAATCGCTTGGCCGAAGCGATGGCCCGCAGTCCCGTTGCCGTGATCGCTGCGGCAGCGCCGACGCGTTGGATTCTGCCAGCGATTCTCTGGACGCTGGTCCTCGCCGCCGCCGCGCGGCCACAGTGGATCGAGCCGCCAATTACCAAGGAACTACCAACGCGCGATCTTCTGCTGTTGGTCGATCTGTCGGGATCGATGGACCAAAAAGACTTTACGAATAAGAGCGGTCAGAAAGTCGATCGGCTGGCGGCGGTCAAAGAGGTGCTGGGAGAGTTTCTCGACCGGCGTCAGGGAGATCGCGTCGGGTTAGTCGTCTTCGGCGACGCGGCCTATCTGCAAGCTCCGTTTTCGACCGACCTGGAGTTGTCGCGGCGTTTGTTGGACGAATGCCAAGTCGGCATGGCGGGGCCACGGACCGCGTTGGGAGACGCCATCGGTTTAGGAGTTGGTTTGTTTGACGAGAGCGATGCTCAGGCGAAGACGATCATCGCGCTGACCGATGGCAACGACACCAAGAGCAAGATTCCGCCGATCGAAGCGGCACGCGTCGCGGCGCAACGCGACATCCACATCCATACCGTCGCGATCGGCGATCCGACGACGGTCGGCGAGGATGTGTTGGACGAACAAGCGCTCCGCGACGTCGCATCGGCCACCGGCGGGGCTTACTTTTTTGCTGCCGATAGGAAGAGCTTGGTGGGGATCTACGACGAATTGGACAAAATCGAAACTCGGAAAGTCAAAACGGTCAGCCATCGCCCACGCACCGATATTTACTACGTGCCGCTAGCGGTGGCGCTGCTGCTTTCGATGGCCAGCAAATTTGCCGCCGCCCTCTCTCGCCGGACTCCTCCGGAACTGGCCGCCCAAACGACAAGGATCCACGTCAATCCGATCACTGGCAGTTTGGAGGTCGACGGATGATGGGACTCTTGCACAACTTTCATTTCGTCCGCCCACTTGGCCTGGCGCTGATTCCAATCGCGATCGCGGTCTGGTGGTATTGGCAGCGACAGATCGATCCGCTGCGCGGTTGGCGGCAACAGATCGATCACGACCTATTGGAAGCGTTGGTTGACGATCGCGATACGAAGCGCGATCCCATGCGTTACGCGATGGTGGCCGCTTGGATCGTCGCCGCGATCGCGATCGCCGGGCCGACTTGGAAACTGGAACCCAATCCCTTCGCCGAAGACGCTCCGCCATTGATGATCGTCTTGAAAGCGAGCGAGAGCATGTTGCAGTCTCCCCCTTCGCCGTCGCGGATGGAGCGTGCTCAACTGAAGATCAACGATCTGGCGAAGGCGCGCAAAGGAGATCCGTTGGGACTGCTCGCGTATTCCGGTTCGGCCCACCTGGTCCTTCCGCCGACGCAAGACACCGCCGTGATCGGTGAGATGGCGGCGGAGATCAGCCCCGATGTGATGCCGGTTCCCGGCGATCGTTTGGACTTGGCGATCGCCGCTGCGGGTGGCTTGTTGCGAGAACAGGGATCGGGTGGCTCGCTGTTGGTCGTCGCCGATACCGCGGATATCGATCCGTCGGAAGTGGCCCAAGCCCATCGTTCCGTCGGATCACCGCCAACGGAGTTCCTTGCATTGACCGATCCCGATTCGGCGGAGACGCAATCGCTTCGCGACGTCGCTGCGGCGATCGGTGGTTCGGTCGAATCGCTTTCGATCGAAGACGACGACATCCAACAGATCCTCAGCTTCGCTCAACGACGCGCCGCCGCAGGCGTCTCGGGCGAGAGCAACCGCTGGCAGGAGGCTGGTTATTGGTTGACGCCGCTGTTGGCTTTGTTTGTCGCTGTCTCGTTTCGACGCCAAAAATCTTCGCAGCCCAAGGAGTAGCCCGTGATGATTTGGAAAACCGGAGCTGCCGTGGTCGCCATCTCCTGGATCGGTCTTTGGATGACCGGCGATCAACATGGCGATCGCTTGATGCGAGCGGAAAAGTTTGCCGACGCAGCGGCCGTTTACAACGATCCAATGCGGCAGGGAGTCGCTTGGTATCGCGCGGGGGAATTCGAAAAAGCGACTCAAGCGTTTGCTCGTCTTGCGACGCCGGAAGCCGAATTCAACCAAGGGAACTGTTGGTTGATGTTGGGTAAATACGACAAAGCGGTCGCCAGTTATGAACAAGCGATCGATCAGCGCCCCGATTGGAAGCAGGCGCTGGAGAATCGCGACCTCGCCGCCGCGCGGGCCAAGATGCTCGAGTTGAAAGGGGGCGATCTGGGCGATCAGCAGGTTGGAGCCGACAAGATCGTCTTCGACAAAAAGAAGGACGATCAGGGACAGGAGACTGAAATCGCGGGGGACCAAGCCGCGTCCGATGCCACGGTTCAAGCGGTCTGGTTGCGCCAAGTGCAAACCAAACCGGCCGATTTCCTGAGGTCGAAGTTTGCGTTCCAACAAGCGGAGCAGGACGCAGGAGAGACGCAATGAGGGTGCCGCGTGGGATGACGTTTGGGCTGGTCGTGGTCACACTCTGGGCGATGACCTTTGCCGCCGCGGCGCCGGCGGCGGATGACGATCCCGTTTCGATCGACGTGCCGAACAAAGAGGCTTGGATGGGACAGCGGCTGCCGATTTTTGTGCAGCTGCGCGGCAACGGTCCGTTTGTCGGAGCCGCTAGTTTTTCGATCCCCGAGATTCCCCGAGCCCTGTTGGTGAAGGTCGGCAGCCCGGTCGTCTCGTCGGAGGAAAAGGGGGACACGTCGTGGTTCATGCAAACGCACGAGTTCGCGTTGTTCTCGCAGGCAGCCGGAAAAGTCACGGTCCCCGCGTTCGAAGTCCGCTTCACCCACCGCGACGGCTTCACCGGTCCTAACCAGGCACATGTGGAACAGGTGCCGGCGACCGATCTGCAGATCAAACGGCCGCCGGGATTGCCGGAGTCGGTCTTTCTGGTGACGACTGAGAAGCTAGAGATCAGCGAAACGTGGACTCCCGAACCGGGATCGGCGAAGCAGGGAGATGTCTTCCGTCGCACGATCGCTCAGAGTGCCCAACAGACATCGGGCATGGCGCTCGCTCCGCCATCCACCACGGCTCCCGAAGGAATCAGCGTCTACGTCGGCAAACCGATTGTCGACGACAAGACTCAGCGAGGTGAGTTTAGCGGCACGCGCAGTGACACGATCACCTACATGCTGAAAGGAGCGGGGACGCTCACGATCCCGGGAATCAAATACATCTGGTGGAATCCGAAATCGGAAGAGTTTGGGACCAAGACGCTTCCCCCGATGACGTTCGAAGTGGCTGCCGCACCCAAGCCAGCTCCCCCGCCTCCTCCGCCACCAAGTCGGAGGCGAATCGCGTTGATTGCGTTTCTGTGCATCGCGATGTTGGGACTCGTGGTCTGGCAATTCGATCGGATCCGATCTTGGACGTTGAACATGTGGCGGCGTTTGAATCCCGCCGATCGAGTCGCCGCCCGACATCTGATCCGCGCCTGTCATCGCAACGATGCCGCGGCCGCCGAAGCGGCATGGACCGATTGGCAAAATACTCAGCCTGCAAGTTACCAACCCTCAGCCGAACTGTTGGCTGCCGCGGCGGAACTGCATCGCACGCGCTACGGTCAGCGCGCCGAAGCGTCGGCAGCATGGCAAGGTCAGCCGCTTGCCCAAGCATTCCGCAAAGCGACAGCCACATCGTCTGCGACGCAAAACCAGCAACCGCCACTGCCGCCACTGAATCCTCGTTCGACCTAGCTGTTGCTGAGATTGGTCTCCCACATCGGCTGCTGCCCTTGTCGCCGGGCGCAGAGGCGAAAACAATGTTGATTCGCCTCGTCAATTTGCAAGCGATAGCGTGTTGACACGAAGAAGTGCGAAAATGCTCAACGGCCCGAGAGTTCAATCAGGAGCGGTGAAATGAATCTTGCGACATCCAACGGCGACGCGTTTGCCGAACCGTCGGTCGACCTCAGCGAACTCGCAGACGCCTTTCGGAACGCTCGTGCCTTCACCGCCACGCTGTGCGAGCCGATGGAGATCGAGGACATGGTCGCTCAGTCGACGCCCGACGCCAGTCCCGTCGTTTGGCATCTGGCGCATACGACTTGGTTCTTCGAAACGTTTCTACTGAAGCCGTTTTGCCCCGGATACGAACCGTTCCATCCACAGTTCGAATACCTGTTCAACTCCTACTACAACGCCGTGGGTGAGCAGTTCACCCGCGCCGACCGTGGGCTGCTGACGCGGCCGACCGTCGCTCAGGTGCGCCAGTATCGCGAGTCGGTTGAAGGCTGCGTGAATGAATTTTTGGCGGCCGGTAGGTTCGACGATGCCGCGTCAGTGCGAGCGACGGTTGAACTGGGAATTCAGCACGAACAACAACATCAAGAACTGATCCTGACCGACCTGAAACATTTGCTCAGCCGCAACCCGTTGGCCCCCGCCTATCGCTCGAATCCGGATGCCACCCAGTCTTCCGATGGCATGATGACGGAAAGTTCCGTGGCGACAGCCGCTCCGATTCGCTTCGTCGAATTCCCGGAACAACTCGCCTGGATCGGACACGATGGCGACGAGTTTGCCTTCGATAACGAACGGCCTCGCCACCGCCAGTTCGTCGAAGCGTTTGGCATCGCCGATCGGTTGGTGACCAATGCCGAGTATCTCGAGTTTATGGAAGCTGGCGGCTACAAACGCCCCGAATATTGGTTGTCGATGGGCTGGGGGGCGGTCTGCGAAAACCGATGGCAATCGCCGCTCTATTGGACGCAGCGCGATGGTCGATGGTGCGAATTCACGCTCGATGGTATCCAGCCGTTGCAGATGAACGCCCCGGTCTGTCACATCAGCTATTTCGAAGCCGACGCATACGCGCGGTTTGCGGGGCTGCGATTGCCGACGGAAGCCGAGTGGGAGATCGTCGCCGGTCAGACGCCAGTCGAAGGTCACTTTGCTGAATCGCTGCGTTTGCATCCCGCCCCGGCGGCTGGCGACGACGGGATCGATCAGATGTTTGGCGACTGTTGGCAATGGACGGCCAGTCCCTATATCGGCTATCCCGGCTATCGGCCAACTAGCGGTGCGATCGGTGAATACAACGGCAAATTCATGTGCAATCAATACGTTCTGCGAGGCGGTAGCGTCGCGACCAGCCGATCGCATATCCGGGCCAGCTATCGCAACTTCTTCCCTCCGCAAGCGCGGTGGCAGTTCACGGGCATCCGCTTGGCGAAGTAGACCCCGTCAGCGAAGTGCAACTCGCAAGGGAAGCGATAATCTCGCCGAACCCACCCCTACGGCTGCTTCGGCATTATACTGTGGCTTCGAACTTCCGATCCGCTTCCACGTCTTTGATTCACCTCGATGAACATGCTTGCGATGAATAGACTCTCCCTGCTCCTTTCCGTACTGCTTTCTTCCGCGGTCTTCGAACTCTCCGACGCATCCGCTCAAGGTTCCAAAAAACTTGCCTGGTTGAAGACCAAGCCGGAGGCCCAGTGGATCTGGTCCGAAGGGGAGATCACCGCGCAGCAACCGATCTATGTCCGCAAGTCGTTCGAGATCGCCGGGCCGGTGAAATCGGCGAAGGTCTTCACGACCTGTGACAACCGAATGACACTGTGGATCAATGGCAAGGAAGTCGGAAAGAGTCCCGATTGGCCGAATCCAATCCGCAAGGATGTTGCGAAGCTATTGCAATCGGGGCGGAATACCATCGCGATCGCTGGGCAAAACAACGGTGGGACCGCTGCGTTGGTTTTCAAACTCGCGATCAATGCCGAAGCTAAAGGCAGCTCGCAAACCATCGTTTCGGACGGATCGTGGAAGCTTTCGAAATCAGCACCCGCCGACGGATGGACCGACACCGCCTTCAATGATTCCGGATGGGCTGACAAGGTCAAAGTCATCCGGCCGCTTGGTGGTGCTCCTTGGGGAATCCCTGGTGCCAACGGATCGCCCAGCGCCGGTGAAGTCACTGCGCCGGAAGATCTGAACGTCGCCGACGGATTTGCTGTCGAACTGATCTACACGGTTCCCAAAGACGACCAGGGCTCTTGGGTCGTGTTGGACAAAGGTCCCGACGGTTCGCTGATCGCCTGCGACCAGGGAGGCAAAGGGCTCTATTCGATCCAGATCAAAGAATCGGCCGACGGCCCGCAAGCCGATGTGCAACCGATGAACATCGCCAATCCCGACGGCAACGGCACGCTCTCCGGAGCCCAAGGTTTGTTGTGGGCGTTTGATGCACTTTGGTTCCACAAGAATGGAGGTCATCTGTATCGGATCACCGACAGCGATGGCGATGGCAAGCTGGACAAGAGCGAGCAACTGCCAAGCAAAACCGGCGGCGGTGAACATGGCAACCACGCGTTGATCCTTAGCGAAGATGGCAAGTCGATCTATATGGATGGCGGCAATCATGCTCCGTTGCACGACGTCACTCGCCGGCGCGTGCAATCGTGGCAGGAAGATCATCTGCTGACGCGGATGTGGGACGCCCGTGGGCATGCTCGCGGCGTGATGGCTCCCGGCGGCTGGGTCACTCAGCTCGATCCTGTCAGCCTGCAGCAGGAACTCGTCTGCATCGGTTTCCGCAATCAATACGACATCGCGATGAATGGTTTCGGCGACATCTTCACCTTCGATGCCGACATGGAATGGGATCTGGGGATGCCGTGGTATCGCCCGACGCGGATCTGCCATGTGGTCAGCGGCGCCGACTTCGGCTGGCGAAGCGGAACGGGCAAATGGCCAACGTATTATGAAGACAGCTTGCCACCGACGCTGGAGATCGGCCCCGGTTCGCCGACCGGAGTCGCGTCGGGCGTGGGAGCAAAATTCCCCGCGAAATATCAAGACGCGATCTTTGCATTGGATTGGACCTTTGGAACGATCTACGCGATCCATCCGACTCCCGAAGGGGCCAGCTACACCGCGACAAGCGAAGCCTTTGTCACCGGCGTCCCGTTGCCAGTGACCGATGCGACCGTCGGCGTCGACGGAAACTTGTACTTCACCGTCGGCGGACGCGGCACGCAATCGGGGCTGTATCGCGTGCGATACGTTGGCAGCGAAAGCACCGCTGCGAACCAGACCGAAGCGTTGCCAAGCGACGTCGCTGAGGCTCGGGCTATCCGCAAGCAGTTGGAAGAATTTCATGGGCGTCACGATGCGACAGCTGTCGACACGGCGTGGCCTCATTTGAGCAGCACCGACCGTTTCATCCGCAACGCCGCCCGCGTTGCGATCGAATCGCAGCCGACCGACCAATGGGCTGAACGGGCGATGAACGAATCCGATCCGCAAGCTCGGATCACCGCCGCCGTAGCGTTGGCTCGCATGGGCGACGCCAAATTGCAGCAGCCATTGATCGAAAGCTTGTTGGAATTGAATCCCGTCAAGCTTTCCGTATCGCAAACGCTCGGATTGTTGCGCGCCTACGCGTTGACTTTCATTCGCATGGGCCGCCCGTCTTCGGAGCTCGCCGATAGCGTGATCGATCGTTTGAACCCGCACCTGCCGAATGAAAATGCTGATGTCAACACGGAACTGGTCCGCGTGTTGACCTATCTCGAAACGCCGCAGATCGTTGCCAAGACGCTTCAGTTGATCGAGGATCGCTCGGCGCCAGAGGTTCCCGATTGGTCGGAATTGGCCGACCGCAACGCTGGCTACGGCGGGACGGTTCGCGCGGTCTTGGAGAATCATCCGCCATCGCGTGAGATCGGGTATGCCTTGATGCTGCGGAACCTTCGCAACGGCTGGACCGTCGATCAACGCCGCAGCTACTTTGAGTTCTTGAACGCGGCGGCGAAGGGATCGGGCGGCGCGAGCTTCCCCGGATTCATGACGAACATCCGGGAGGAGGCGTTGGAGAATTCGACGAACGAGCAACGGGCAGCGGTCGCCGATATCACGGGCGAAGATTTTAATCCCGTTCCCGATTTTGAAATCAAGCCGATCGAAGGGCCGGGGAGAAAGTGGACGACCGAAACCGCGATCCAACAATCGGCGAACAAGTTCAATCAAGCCGATTTCGAGCGCGGCCGCAGCCTCTATTTCGCAACCAGCTGTGGCAAGTGCCATCGCGTCGGTGGCTTGGGCGGCAGCATCGGGCCCGATCTGACGAGCATCCGAAATAAGTTCGATGTCCGCTACTTGGTCGAACACATAATCGAACCGAGCAAGGTGATCTCGGATCAATACCAATCGTCGGTCGTGCTGACTCTCGATGGGCGTTCGATAACCGGCTTGGTCTCCGAGGAGGATGGGAAGCTGGTGATCTTCCCCGCCGACGCCAATGCCGACCCGGTGGTTGTCGATGCGGACGATGTCGATGAAGTCCGGTCTTCACCTGTGTCGCAAATGCCGGTAGGCTTAATCGACGGCTTAAACCCCGATGAGCTTCGCGATCTGCTTGCTTATCTAATGAGCGGCGGCGATCCGAAGGAGACCAAAGTCTACGGAAAACGCTAACGATTGGATTGACGGGCATGACCACGATCGACCTGAAGGAACTTGGGATCACGGTTCAAGACATCAAGCGCAACACAGCGCCGTCGGAACTGTACGAAGAAGCGATTCGACGCGAACCGGGGACGACGATCTCCGATCTGGGAGCGTTGATCGCCTACTCGGGGACGAAAACAGGTCGATCCCCATCGGACAAGCGGATCACCCGATCGCCGGAGGCGGAGGATGAAGTCTGGTGGGGCAGCGTCAATATTTCGCTGGAGAAGCACAGCTTTGAAGTCAATCGCGAGCGTGCCAGCGATTACTTGAACACCCTGGATCGGTTGTACGTCTTCGATGGCTACGCCGGTTGGGATCCGAAGTATCGGATCAAAGTTCGCGTGATCTGTGGCCGGCCCTACCACGCGTTGTTCATGCACAACATGCTGATTCGGCCGACGCCGGAAGAACTCGCCGATTTCGGCGAGCCCGATTGCACGATCCTCAACGCCGGTGCCTTCCCCGCCAATCGCTATACCACGGGAATGACATCCAAGACCAGCGTCGATCTGGACCTGGCGACCCGCGAAGTTGTGATCCTGGGGACCGAATACGCGGGCGAGATGAAGAAGGCTGTCTTCACGCTGATGAATTATTTGATGCCCAAGCAGGGCGTCCTCTCGATGCACTGCTCGGCCACGGTCGATCCCGAGCGGACGCATTCGACGATCCTGTTTGGTCTGTCGGGAACCGGCAAGACGACTCTCTCCGCCGATCCGCACCGCTTGTTGGTTGGCGACGATGAACACTGTTGGTCCGACGACGGCGTCTTTAATATCGAAGGGGGCTGTTACGCCAAAGCGATCTATTTGACGCGCGAAGCTGAGCCGCAGATCTTCGACGCGCTGCGGTTTGGCGCGGTGCTGGAGAACGTGGTCTACGACAAAGCCGATCATCACGTCGACTTCGACAATACCTCGATCACCGAAAACACGCGAGGTGCTTATCCGATCGAGTTCATCGACAACGCAGCGATCCCCTGCGTTGCGCCTCATCCAACCAACATCATCTTCCTGACGTGTGATGCCTTTGGTGTTCTGCCGCCGGTGGCCAAGTTGACCGCCGAACAAGCGGAGTATCATTTCATCAGTGGTTACACAGCCAAAGTGGCTGGAACGGAAGTTGGGGTGACCGAGCCTCAGGCGACGTTTTCACCCTGCTTCGGCGGCCCGTTTTTGGTCTGGCATCCGGGCAAATATGCCGAACTGTTGTCCAGCAAGATCGCCCAGCACAACGTCAACGTCTGGCTGATCAACACCGGCTGGACCGGCGGTGCTTACGGCACCGGATCGCGAATTCGATTGAAGCATACCCGCGCGATCATCGATGCGATTCACGCCGGATCTTTAAGCGACGCTCCGACCAGCACCGATCCATGGTTCGGATTCCAGACGCTTCGCGACGTCCCGGGCGTGCCTGAAGAGATCCTCGCGCCGCAGGCGACGTGGAGCGATCCGGCAGCCTACGACCAAGCCGCAGCCAAATTGGTCGAGCTGTTCCGCAACAACTTCAAGAGCTACGAATCGGGCGTCCGCGCCGACGTCTTAGCCGCTGGACCGAAAGCGAAATAGGACGCCAGCGGACCCGACAGTCGGCAGCCCGCAGCGCCAGCTGTGGCGCCGTCGAGTTGCGTGGTCGACTGATTGCTGGCGCCCTGCTGCGGCAGCGATGAAAATTGCCGAGTGATAGAACTTGCGGGGTGGTGCGCGTGATATACTCGCGGGGTGAAAAAACTCCCCACCTCGTTACAAGGAATCTGTCGGATGTCGATTCGCAATGGTCGTTTTGGTGTCATGCTCGCCGCGCTGCTGGCAATCTCACTCGGCTCGGCGACAAGCTACGCCGCCAGTGGACTTTCTCCTGGCCCCGTTGAACTGCAGTCGTTGGGCCCGATGACTTTCGCCACCTCCGGCGTTCTGATCGTTGGCGATCCGAAAGCTGCCGCTGTGTATGCGATCGCGACCGAGGACAAACAGGTCGATGGCGATCTGCAAAAAGCGTTGCCCAAGGATCTGCGAGGCCAGCTGGCTGCGGCGATCGGGGCCGAATCCGACGCGCTCGAAATCGGCGATATGGCGGTCAATCCCGAAACCGGCAACGTGACCTTTTCGGTGAAAGCAAACAATCGCTGTGGACTGGTTCGCATGAATCGCGACGGACAGTTTCAGAAGATCAACTTGGACAAAATCGATCACGGCCGCAAGCAGCTGCCCAATCCACCCGCCGACAAGATCAGCGGCGAGGGACGACGCAAACGCAACCTCCGCGATCAATCGATCACCGACGTCGCCTACTTCGACGGCAAGGTGATCGTCTCGGGGCTGTCGGCTGGCGATTCCCCTTCGGCAGTGGTTGAGTTCCCGTTCCCATTCGCCGACAACACGATCGTCTCCAACGTCGAGATCTTCCACGCCGCGCATGGCCGCGTCGAAGATGCAGCGATCCAAACCTTTGTCCCGCTGAACATCGATGGGGAACCGTCGCTGCTGGCCGGATTCACTTGTACGCCATTGGTCAACTTCCCGATTGGCAAGTTGGATGGGGGTGAAAAAGTTCGTGGCAAGACCGTCGCTGAGCTCGGCAATCGCAATCGCCCGATCGATATGATCGTCTACGAAAAGGAAGGCGTCACGCACTTGCTGCTCAGCAACACTGCACGCGGCGTGATGAAGGTCAGCACCGAAAAGATCGACGACGGCCCCGGCCTGACCGAACCGGTTCGTGGCGGCGGGACGGCTGGCCAACCTTTTGAAAAGATCGACACGCTTGTTGATGTCACTCAAATGGACAAGCTGAGCGAAACGCATGGCATCGCGTTGATCGGCAAGCCAGGCGACACGCAGCGGTTGCAGATCTTCGAGCTGCCATAATCAAGGCGACTCCGCAGAACGCTGAATCACATGGTCGTCGCCTTTTGCATATCGCTCGAGGCGACGACATCTGGTCGCTGTGGCTCGACCTATGTGTTGGGGCCGGATTTCATCTCGAGGCGGCCGCATTCGCATCTGCCGAATCTGGGGAATGCCGAACTCCAAAGGGACACGCGGTGGTGAATCGGATCGATTTCACTATGCTGGTTGGAAATTTCCAACTCCAAGCATCTGAGTAGTCTCCCGATGAAGCCGTTTAAGACAATCCAGAATCCCGATGTGCCGGTCAGCCATCTTCCTTTCAGTCCGGCCGTTCAAGTCGGCCAGTTCGTCTTCGTCTCCGGCCAAGCGTCGGTCGATGACACGGGCAAGCTGATCACTGACACGTTTGAAGGCGAAATGCGTCGCAGTCTTGAAAACATCCGCAAGGTGCTGGCTGGCGCCGGGTTAACCTTTCAAGACATCGTGCAGACCCGCAACTACGTCGGCTCACAGGAAGACCTCGCTGAATTCAACAGGATCTACGCCGAATACTTCGAACAGCCCTATCCGGCACGGACGACCTTGATGGGCTGTTTGGGAACGCTGTTGAAATTCGAGATCGACGTCGTCGCCGTAGCACCGCAGAGCTAACGCAAGTTGGGCTGGCAGGGCGACGATAGGATCGCTGGCGTTACACGCTCTTCAGCTTGCGGAACTGGAAGGCACAATAGATCGCGACAAGGCCAAACAGGATGGCAAAGCCACCGCTGAAGCGGATCAGCAGGCTGGCCGAAAAGAGCGGAGCCAGGGCGAGAACGATACCAAACAGGATCGAGAAAACGCCGTCCAGGATCATCCATCCCTCGCCCTCGATCGCTTTGCGTTCGCGAATCGCGACGACGATCTCCAGGATGCCGCTGAAGATCGAACCGGCAGCGATCAACAGCACGACGGTCACCGCTGCTACGGTACCGATCAACGCCGGATGCCCCGCAGCAAAACCGCCGGCGACGAGCGCTAACACGCCGCGGAGGATCGTCCAGCCGCGCGATTCGGTCCAACCGGCGAGACCCGCGACGATTGCCAAAATTCCGTCAGCGATCAAAAAGCAACCGATCATGAAGGCCCACGCCAGTAGCGTCAGGCCTGGATTGAACAGAGCGTACAGGCCCAAAACGATCAGCAGGATGCCGCGCAACAGCAGGATCCACCAGGTGGATCCAATTGCGTTCAGGATCGGATTTTCGGTGCTGACGGGGGCGGGGCTGTCGTTTGTCGATGACATTGTTTCGGCTTCCTAATGAGTGATTTGTGCGTTACCGCAGATGGACGACTTGGTTGCTGACATATAGTCCAAGCGAGCGGCTTACGTTAGCTCGTTCCCACGTTGCGCTCGTCTCGCGAGAGAGCAGATTGCGTGGCGGTCGCTGGCTGCCCGGTTTCGGAGCTTGAGGCTGGTTGGGATACGCGGTGATTGGAGGTTCCAACGTGGTGGAATCATACCTCCCATTAGCAGATTGGGCGAACCCAAACGTCCTTTGGGAAAACGAACCGGCAGAAATCCGGCGCGATAGCAGTTCAATCGCACGATTGGAGCGGATTTGTTGGTGACGTCGGTTGGCATTGGCTGTCCTGGCGCCGCGACCGGAGCACGAATCGGGAGCGGTTTGGAACCGTAAACCGCCCGGCTTCACTTTTCATCGAATCGACGATCGTTTAGAAACAGGGTTGAAAGGAACCTCTGCCCGTGACCGACTCAAATACATCCATCGAAACGAAGCCCGCCGCGCCAACGATCGGTTGGTCGGGGTACCGTTGGCTGCTGACCGCTGCCGTGGGACTATTGACCCTCGGATGCGTAGCGATGTTGTTGTCGGCGAATCAGTCGACGACGACGCCGATCGCGACGTTTGAGGTCGTCAATGTTTATCCGCACGACCCGGCAGCGTTCACGCAAGGTTTGGCCATCGACGGCGGGCGGATGTACGAGGGGACGGGGCAATACGGCAGCAGTTCGCTGCGGCGCGTCGAGCTTGCGTCGGGCAAGGTGCTGCAGAGTATCTCGCTGAACCGCGATCTGTTTGGTGAAGGGATCACGGTCTGGAAAGATTCGATCATTCAATTGACGTGGAAGAAACGCCGTGCTTTTGTCTTCGATCGCGATACCTTTCAACATCGCAAGACGCTGCGGTACGCCGGCGAAGGCTGGGGGCTGACCCATGACGGCACGCATCTGATCATGAGCGATGGGTCGTCGCGGTTGCGGTTTCTCGATCCCGAGACATTCCGCGAGGTGCGACAGATCACGGTTCACGATGGCCGACGTCGGATCGACGACCTCAACGAACTGGAGTTTGTCGAAGGGGAGATCTTTGCGAACGTCTGGTACAACGATTCGATCGCCCGCATCTCGCCTCAAGACGGTCGCATTCTCGGCTGGATCGATCTCCATAATCTATGGCCAGCCAGGCAACGGCCAACCCGAGAACACGTTCTCAACGGGATCGCTTACGATCGCGAAGCAAAGCGATTGTACGTCACCGGAAAAAATTGGCCCAAGCTGTACGAAGTCCGGATCGTCGACGCGAACTGAATCCGCTCGATCCGCTGCGGTTTGCAGCGTCGCCATTCACTGCGAGGGTCTGTCTCGCGGCAAGTCGGCCGAAAACCACGCTCGCGGGCTTAACTAAATAGAAGACCAGTGGCTCTTCGCAGCTGGCGGTTTCTATTCGCGGCGTGATGCATGATCCGTTACACTGGGGAGAACCGTTACTAACGCGAGTGATTCACGTTAGCCCCCCCAGAGTCCCCTTGAGTCGACGTTAAAGTAGCCGACGATGCCGCAGTTGCGGTGGCCGCTTGCCGTGGAACTCGAGGCCCGCATGGATCGAATTGCACAGGCAAGCCGCATGAACCGAATGCGTTCGTTCGCTTTTGGCGTACTTTTTCTAGCGATGCTTCGTTGCTCATCAGCTGCCGACGAGGCGACGCCCGAGCAGATCGAGTTCTTCGAAGCGAAGATCCGCCCGGTTTTGGTGGAACATTGTTACGAATGTCATAACAGCGATTCAATGGCTGAGGCGGAGTTCGCGCTCGATTGGCGAGAACCTCTGCGGCGCGGCGGCGACTCCGGTCCGGCGCTTGCCGAAACGCCAGACGCCAGCTTTCTGTTGCAGGTGATGCGGCATGAGGTCGATGGGGTGGAGATGCCTGAAGGAGGCGTCAAGCTGAGCGACGCGATCCTGGCCGACTTTGAAAAATGGATCGCGATGGGGGCTCCAGATCCTCGCGACGAGCCACCGTCGGCCGACGAATTGGCCAAGTCGACTTCGTGGGAAGCGGTTCGCAACAAGCGAGCAAAGTGGTGGAGTTTCCAACCGATCGGAAACATTGCACCACCGGCTGGTGACAATGGATGGTCGGACCTTGCGATCGATCGCTTCACCTATGCGAAAATGCATGCAGCGGGATTGCAGCCCGCCGCGCCGGCTGATCGCGTGACGTTGGTCCGGCGGCTCTATTTCGCTTTGACGGGCCTTCCGCCAACGCCCGATCAGATCGATGCGTTTGTCGACGATACAGCCGACGACGCCTATGAAAGACTTGTCGATGAATTGTTGCAATCGCCTCATTTTGGCGAGCGTTGGGCGCGGCATTGGATGGATTGGTTCCGATACGCTCAATCGCACGGCAGCGAGGGAGACCCAGCGATCGCCGGGGCGACGCTCTACCGCGACTACCTGATCCGCGCGCTCAACGCCGACGTTCGCTACGACCAACTGGTCCGCGAGCACATCGCGGGAGATCAATTGCCCGAACCGCGGATCAACGAATCGCTTGGCATCAACGAATCGCTGATCGGCACGGCGCATTGGCGGATGGTTTTCCATGGCTTTACTCCGACCGACGCCTTAGACGAACGAGTCCGGTTTAACGACGACGCGATCGACGTTGTCAGCAAAGCATTTTTGGGACTGACGGTATCGTGTGCCCGCTGCCACAACCACAAGTTCGATGCGATCAGCCAAGCCGACTACTACGCCTTTGCCGGGATTGTCGACTCGACCCGCCCTGGTCGCGCGGCGATCGATCTCCCCAGTCGCTTGAATCTTCATCGCGACACCTTGGCGAACTTAAAGCCGCGAATTCGCGAGGCGATCGCGGCCGACTGGCAACCCGCGGTCGCTGCGCTTGCCGAGCGGCTGCAGTCGACGCCGCCGAGTGAATCGGATGCTAAAGAGGCTAATTCGGTGTTGAACCCTTTGGCAACGATACAACGCGCGATCGCTGACGGTACCACGTTCGAGGCAGCTTGGAATCAGAGCGTCGCGGAATTTGAAATGCTGCAAACTCAACGGGCTGCGTTTGAGGAACAGTCGTTGGCGGAAGATTGGCGACTCGATCGGGCACCGCCCGAAGGTCAGTGGTTTGCGTACGGCAACGGTCTTGTTGGAGTTGCCGAGCAAGCAGACGATCGACAACCCGAACCAAACGCCGCCGGCGAATTTGCGATCGCCGAATCGGGAGACGCACTGCGTGGCATCTATCCGGCCAGCGTCGTGACGCATGGGATCAGCAATAAACATGGCGGTCGTTTGACGTCGCGGGACTTTCTCGCGTCGGAGGATCAGCGACTGTGGTTGCAGATTGCGGGCGATGGGGCGTCGTCGAGTCGCTTTGTTGTGCAAAACTACCCACGCAATGGAACCGTCTATCCGGTTACCAACCTCTCGGGCGATAAGGCAGCCCGGTGGCATTGGCAACAATACGACCTGAGCTATTGGAGCGGAGATGATCTGCATATCGAATTAGCGACAGCCCGCGATGGGCCGTTGTTGGTCAAACCGAACGATCGGTCGTGGTTCGGAATTCGTAGAGCCGTTGTCACCGCAGCCGGGCAGCAACCGCCAAGCGATTGGCGCGAACATCTCTCTCCGCTGTTTCAGATCGCCGGTGAGCAACCGCCAAAGTCGGCGAGCGATCTCGCGGAGCTTTATGCCGCGGCGATCGGCCAGGCGATCGAGGCTTGGCAATCCGGAAGGATGACCGATCCTCAAGCTCTGCTGTTGGACGCGTGCGTGCAGCAAAAACTGCTCCCCAACGCGTTGGACAACTTGCCGTCGGCGAAACCGCTGATCGAGGAATACCGCCGCTTGGAGGCGGAGATCCCGGTGGCGACGCGTTTGCCGACGCTGTCCGAATGGCGTGGCAGCGACCATCCGCTCTATATTCGTGGCGATCACAAGCAACCCGATCGTCCGATCCCCCGCCGGTACTTGGAAGCCTTTGATGCGGAACCCTACGCGACGCAGCTCAGCGGCCGCGAACAGCTCGCCGAGGATCTGGTCCGCGCCGACAATCCGTTGACCTCGCGCGTGATCGTCAATCGGATCTGGCACCATCTGTTTGGCCGCGGGATCGTCGCCACGACCGATAACTTCGGCCGGCTCGGCACGCAACCGACACATCCGCAGCTGTTGGACTACTTGTCCGGCGAGTTCCGCGATCGGGGCTGGTCGATCAAACAACTGATCCGCCAGATTGTGACCAGTCAAACATGGCGGCAACAATCGACGCCATCGGCCAAGGCACTGGATGTCGATCCTGAAAACTTGCTGCTGTCGTACCGTACGACGACGCGGTTGGAAGCCGAAGCGATCCGAGATTCGTTGCTGGCTGTGTCGGGACGTTTGCAGCCGCTGGCTCCCGAAGGTGCTGTTCGTGGCGACAGCGACCGTCGCTCGGTCTACGTCAATGTGATCCGCAATTCGTTGGATCCCTTTTTGAGCAGCTTTGACGCGCCCGTTCCGTTCAGCTGCAAAGGCCGGCGCGACGTCACAAACGTTCCAGCTCAAGCTCTGATGATGCTGAACAATCCGTTTGTTATCAAAGCAGCCGAGCAGCTTGCTGCAGGCATTCTGGCCGACGATTCGCTGCACGATCCAGCGCAGCAGGTCGCTGCGATCTGGCGACGCTGCTTTGGGCGGACGCCAAGTGAATCGCAGCTGCAGGCGGCGACGGCGTTTCTGGAACAGAGCCGAGCCGGGAATGAAACGATCCGCCAGCAGATCGCCCAATGGGATCGTCAGATCGCGGAACATCGCTCTCAAATCGATGCGATCACCACGCCAGCACGCGAGAAATTGATGGCGGCGCTCGCAGGCGAGTCTTCGGTTCCCTCGGCGGCTGACGCAACGTCGCCGTCGCCATTACGAGAGTGGCAGTTTTCCAAACTGTCGCCCGACCCAGCAGCCAAAGATCATCTGACGCTTCACGGAACGGCGCGGCTGGAAGACGACGCGTTGATCGTCGATGGCGGTGGTTGGGCGGCATCGCCTGCGCTGCCGATGGAGATCGCCACGAAATCGCTCGAGGTTGTCGTGCAGCTGGACGACTTGGACCAACGCGGCGGCGCTGCGATTTCGATTCAGTCGACCGACGGCAACTTGTTCGATGCGATCGTGTTCGCCGAACGCGAGCCGCGGCGTTGGATGAGCGGCAGTGACCATGGGCGACGGACGCAGAGCTTCCGCGCGGATGAAGAGCAGCAGGCGCAACAACAGCCTGTCCATCTGGTAATCACCTACAACGGCGACGGGACGATCGTTTGTTATCGCGATGGCCAGCCCTACGGAACGGCTTACAAAACGGGCGTTCAAACGTTCCCTGCAGGGCGGACTCAAGTGATTTTTGGAATGCGTCACGGCACGCGGACAACCAACGGTCGAATGTTGAAGGGGCGGATCTACGAAGCGCGGCTGTACGACCAAGCGTTAACGGCAACGCAGGTTCAATCGTTGGCAACACGATCCGTCCACGCGGTTTCTCACGAGCAGATGGTCGCAGCGTTGGAGCCCGCCGAGCGTGAGAAGCTGCTTCTTTTAGATCAGCAGATGGCCACGCTGCAGCGAAAACGCGACGCGAGTCCGCCCTCGCCGGTACCGCAACAACACTGGATCGATTTCGCTCATTCGCTGCTGAACATGAAGGAGTTCCTCTATGTCCGCTAATACATCGCACCTAAGCGTCGGCTCGCGGAGACGCTGGTTGCAAACATGCAGCAGCGGATTTGGGATGCTTGCCCTGTCGAGCATGCAACGCCAAGCGACGGCCGCCGCCACGGTACCGGTTGTCAATCCAAAAGCCAAAAGCGTGATCCTGTGTTACATGTCCGGCGGCGTGTCGCATGTCGATTCGTTTGACCCCAAGCCGCAACTGGTCAAAGATCATGGTAAATCGATGCCGGTCAAAGTCGAACGGACTCAGTTCAACAACAACGGCAAGATCTTCGGCAGCCCGTTTGCCTTCAAGCCTTATGGCGAAAGCGGATTGGAGATCAGCGAAATCTTTCCGGAGATCGGCAGTTGTGCCGACCATTTGGCGGTTGTCCGTTCGGCAACAACTAATGTGAACGAACACGCGCAAGGCAACTTTGCGATTCATACCGGCTTTCCCTTTCTGGGGCATCCGAGCGCCGGTGCTTGGATCAGTTATGGCTTAGGGGCGGCGAATGAGAACCTGCCCAGCTACGTCGTGTTGCAGAGCGGCGGCGCGGTACCACCGCACGGCGGCGTGGGGCTGTTCAGCAGCGGTTACCTGCCGGCTCAACATCAGGCTTCGATATTGCAAGCCGACAAACCCGACGCGGTCCCTAACATCCGCCCCGCACAAACGTTGGCGATGCAGCGACAGCGACTCGACTTTGTGCGTCAGATCGATTCTCAGTTTGCCGACTCCGCCCAGAACCGGCAGGTCGATGCGGCGATCGAAAACTATGAAACTGCGTTTCGGATGCAGTCGGCCGTCCCCGAGCTGTGCGATATTTCCGACGAAACCGCAGCAACGATGAATCTGTATGGGATCGATTCTGGCGATCAGGCACTGGCCGCTTACGGACGCCAAGCTCTGTTGGCGCGGAAACTCGTCGAACAAGGCGTCCGCTTTATCGAACTCTCCTGCATCACGCGCGGCATCGGCGCCGGCGGCGCGGCGAATCCCTGGGACCAACATGGCGACTTGGAGAAGGGGCACCGTGCGATGGCGGAACAGGTCGACCGACCGATCGCCGCGTTGATCAAGGACTTGGAGGCCCGTGGGCTGTTGGATGAAACGCTGATCGTCTTCACCGGAGAGTTCGGTCGAACGCCATTTTCGCAGGGGGCCGGTGGCCGCGATCACAATCCGTTTGGTTTCAGTTTATGGCTGGCTGGCGGCGGTATCCGCGGCGGGACAGCCTACGGAGCGACCGACGAACTCGGCTACCGCGCCGTCGAAAAGCCCTGCACGATCTATGATGTTTGGGCGACGGTGCTGCATCAATTGGGGATCGACCACGAAAAGTTGACCTTCCGCTCCGGCGGCCGCGACTTCCGGCTGACCGATGTCCACGGCAACGTCTTAACTGAGATCATCGCCTGAGTTTTCCAGACGTTGCCCGCACGGTCTGTGACTTTTCCGGCAGTTACAGCACAACGTAAACAGGCAGGGAGGGCATTGTCGTCTAATACGATGAATGCGCAACCCGTACGTCGGTACGGAAAAATCTAGTTGCCGGCGACGTTATGGCGCCAGGCGGCGCGGATCCAGTCGCGTCGAGCTTGTTTCGAAGCGGTGTCCGGTATTGTTGTGTCTGCAGGCAGTAGTTTTAGCCAACGCTTGTGCAGCGCGTCGGTGACGGGGGTGTCCAGTTCGGCGGCGTGGCCGGGGAAGGCGGCGTTGTATTGGCTGCCGAGCGATTTGGGGCGTGGTTGTTTCGCGGGGGCCAAGCCGTGCAAGCCGCCTCGTGTTCCCCACCACTGCAAGGCGGCAAAGTCTTCGGAATCGGGAGGTACATCGGTGACGTAAATCGTCGCGCTGCCGTCGGCATGCAGTCGCTGCTGTAAGTGCGGGACATCGATCGCTTGAACTGGCAGGTCTTGTTCGATCGCGGTCGCAGCGGCCCATCCGGCGGCTTGGCCCAAAGAGGTCCAGATCGGTTCGAGCCGCAAGGCGCCAAAGCCGAAGTGGCTGGCTGAACATGCGACAGGAACCAGCAGGTTTTCGGTAACCGCAGGCACGATGACGCCGTAGGGAATTTGGTACGGCGGGACTTTCTTGTAGAACTCCCCCTCGTGCTGGCCGTCGAATCGAGATCCGGTGCGACCTGTGCCGTGGCAGTTGTGGACGTAGTCGCCGATGGCGATGCTGTCGCGATGCAGGACCGCGCGGGCGTCGCCGTCGGCTTGCTCGGTATCTCGGGCGGTGAAAACGTGTTGGCCGACCATTCGCCGCGCCTCGCGAATATACAGCTGTGGCGGAATGCCTGCGGTTCCGGGAAATTCATCGCGGCAAAAGCCCCAACGGCGAGCGTCCTTGCGAATCGCTGGCGGGACCGCCGCGTCGTGCTGCAGAAAGTAGAGCAGCCCTAGGTTGTAAGCGTAGTGTGCCGCGACGATCTTCGCTCGCGTTGCTCGATCGCCATCGGGATAAGCATCGTTGATATCGGGCATCGACAGCCGAACCGCGGCGTGCGGCGTGTCGTTGATATCGGCTTTGTCGTTGGGCATTCCCGGGGCGTGAGCGCGATAGATGCCGCTGTGGTCCGATGCAAAGACGCGTTTCAGCTTACCGCTTTCAAACGCCTGCAACACATCGACAAAATCGTCGCGGTTGTAGCTTTCGGGCTGAACCGGTTCACGCATGTTTGTGGTGTCGGTTGTCATGATCAATCGCAGGTTGTAACCCTGCACTTGACCATCGGCTTGGCCTTGTGGATTGCCTGCCATCGGTTCGCCATATTGGCTGCTTGATTCGCGTCCGACGTGGTAACTCTCCCCCGCCGCCGCCAGCAGATCGCCTTCATAACTGGCGTCGATGAACGCTCGCGCATCGATCTGTTGCGATTGACCGTCGGGACCCGCAAAGGTCGCGGAAACGATGCGCCGCCGACCAAGTTGGCTGTCCGTCGTC
The DNA here is from genome assembly GCF_007751715.1 of Rosistilla oblonga. Lineage (NCBI taxonomy): Bacteria > Pseudomonadati > Planctomycetota > Planctomycetia > Pirellulales > Pirellulaceae > Rosistilla > Rosistilla oblonga. Next base: position 3,473,796 of record NZ_CP036292.1, read on the forward strand.
GCGACCTCTTCCAAAACAAGCTGCTTGAGCGTTTGAATCGCCGGATATTCGGCCAGCATCTGCTGCAAGATCCGCAGATTGACCGAGGGCTCGCCGTGCGTGCCGCGGAACGCCGCGACAACTTGTTCGGAGTCGGCACCGTAACGGGCGACATAGTCGGCGTCGGCGCGTTGGGCAAAGTCGAGGAAGAATCCGGTCAACGCTTCGAACGAGCGGAAGTCGGTGTGGGAGAGACCGCTGGTCAACATCCCGCCGATGTGATCGGTCGGTTCGACCAACAGAACGCTGCGGCCCGCTTTGGCTGCGCTGACCGCAGCGGCGATTCCCGCCGGCGTGCTACCGTAGACGCATACATCGGTTTGCCGCGGGGCGTCGGCCGCGATCGAAAACGTGCTGCTGATGGCGATTGAAACAACGATCAACAATCTTAAGATGCGCATCATAAGGCTTTGGATAGGCGGTTGGGACGCTTGATGCCGCGATCGATGCGACGCTGGCGTTTACTAAGGAAGAGCGAATTGAGGGACGCTTTAGGCGGGCCAGTATTCGGCGATCTTGCGTTTCAGGAAGTCGACGCTGCGAGCCAATTGGTCCATCCCGTCGACTCCGTCTTCGATGCTGACCCAGCCATCGAAACCAACGCTGCGAAGTTCGCTGAAGATCGCGTCATAATCGTTCAATCCCTTGCCGATCTCGCCGTGGGAGAGTCGTTTGGCGTATCCCGTTGCGCCTCCCTCTTCGCGTCGCAGGTCCTCCAGAGTCCCTTCCTTCAGATACCTGTCGCTGGCATGCATTGTGACGACGCGGCGGGAGACTCGCTTGAGCAGTTCGATCGGATCCTCGCCAGCGAGGTAGGTGTTACTGGGATCGTAGTTGACGCCGAAATTGGGATGGTCGATGCGGTCGACCAGCATGCAGAAGACATCCATCTGCTGCGCGAATTCCGGAAACTCCCAGAAGTCGTCTTTGTAGTGATTCTCGATGATCAGCGTGGTGCCTTGGTCCTGAGCGTACGGCAAACAGGCCTCGATCGAATCAGCCGCCAATTGGACGCCTTGTTCGATCGAGAGTTCAGGGCGACGCTGGCCGCTGAGCACGCGGCAATACGATCCGCCAAGTGCAGCGGTCATGTCGATCCATCGCTTTTGTTTGGCGATCTCCGCGTCGCGAAAGGCCGCGTCGGGATGGGTGAAGTCGGGGGAACAGCACATCATCGGGATCACCATCCCGTGCCCTTCGACTTCGCTTCGAAAGCGTGCCCAGTTCGACTGGTCGGCCATTTCCAGAAAACCGGCGTACCACTCCAATCCCTGGACGTCCAGCTTCGACGCCAGGTCGATCCATTGGGAGACCGTCATCGTGCCATCTTTGCACAACGCTTGCATGAAGGCTTTTGGGAACGCGGCTAGTTTAGGCATGGTCGACTCGGTGGCTGGTGGTTGAAATGCGGTGACGTGGGAACGGTTTGCTGTTGGCTTACGCGGTCCCCAACAGCGAACGGACGGCTTCGCCGATGTTGGCTTGCCGCATCAGCGACTCGCCAACCAAGATCGCCTTGACGCCCGCCGCCCCTAGCATCTTCACATCCTCGTAAGTGCGAATGCCGCTCTCGCCGACAAGCAGCCGGTCGGTTGGAATTTGCGATCGCATGCGGACGGTATGCTGTAGATCGGTATGGAAGGTGCGAAGGTCGCGGTTGTTGACACCGACCAAGCGGCCATCGGTCGCCAGTACGGCGGGCAGATTTTCGTCGTCGTAGAATTCGATCAACGTCTGCAGTCCCAGTTCAGCGGCTTGGCGATGCAGCGTGATCAGTTCTTCGGAGCTCAGGCATTCTGCGATCAGCAACACGCAATCGGCTCCCGCGGCTCGCGCTTCGAGCAATTGGTAGCGGTCGATGATGAAGTCTTTTCGCAGCAACGGGATCTCGACTGCGGCCCGGATCTGTCGCAGGAAATCCAACGAGCCTTGGAAGAAAGTCTCGTCGGTCAGGACGCTGATGCAAGCGGCACCGGATTGAGCGTACGCGGTGGCGATCGCGACTGGATCGAAGTCCTCGCGGATGATCCCCGCCGAAGGGCTGGCCTTCTTGACCTCCGCGATCAACCGCACGTCGGGCGTGGCGGCGAGGGCTGCGGTAAAGTCCAAGGTCGGCGGTGCGGCGGCGGCCAACGCCTCCAGCTTCTCAATTGGTTGAACCAGCTTTGCTGCCGCGACTTCTTGGTGCTTCTTGGCGATGATCGTGTCGAGGATGGTGCTCATACGGGCAAATGTCCAGTCGTCCAACGTGAAAATAGGGGCAGAGAATCCCGCATTCTAAATCAGCGCCACGGGACAGCAAGCGTGGCGGCCTTTCATTTGCCCAAACCTCGACGATAATTACAGTTGGCATCCAATGTAATCGTGTTCCCCCACCGGCAGAACGAAGTAGGCAACGATGAACCAACCAAAACAAAACCTTTCCGAATGGGCCAGCGAGTTCCTTGAAGAGCGCCTGTCGCAAGCGGCGGCGACGATGCGGAAGCCCGAGTTAGTCAACGATTTGAAACTTAAGATCGGCGACGTGATGAACCATCTTCCCGGTTCGGCGGCTCGCGAGGTGGAGCGTTTACTAGACGCCGCGCGGCAGCACGCCGCCGCGTTGGCCGATCTGATCCATCCCGACAATTCGATCAACACCGCGTCGATCAACGCCAGCGGCACACTGTTTTCGGGCGACTGTGGCGTGCCATCGTCGGTTGCGGTCCAGCATCCGTTGATGTTTCACGCGACGCATCAAAACCAGACGGCGCGAAAAGGTGTTCAGCGGGCGCTGCAAACGGTGGCGATGAAGTTGTTGGGGCAACACGCGTTGGCCGCCGACAGCGTCGAGGCGGCGATTGTTGCGGTGGCCAAAGCAGAGCGGCCGTCGGTGAAAATTGTTGTTCCTCGATGCCAAGCGATCGGATTGCCGTCGGGGATCAGTCTGCCCGATCTGTTGCGTTCGGCGGGATGTGAAGTGATCGAAGTCGGCACCGTCGATCGTTGGTCGGTCGATGGCCTCCGCCGCGAACTTGGGGACGATCTCGGTCATTGCGCGCTGGTGACAGCGGACCGAATCGTCGACGGCGCGGTTCGCGATCCGAATCCCGACGGTCGGCTCCATCAGATCATGCCCGAACTGCGCCGGTTGATGCACGTTACGTCTTACGTGGCACCTCGGTCGTTGGAGGAACTGGTGCAGCCCTGTCTGATGACGTTGCAAGAAGCTTGTCGCGGCACGCTGCTTGTCACCGGAGGCGACGGATTATTAGGCGGCCCGCCCCTGGGAATGTTGTTCGGCGACAACGCTCGTTTACAAGAGATCACGCAAACGCGCGATTGGTGTTGGCTGCAAGCCGATCTGACATCTCAGGCGACGATGACGTTGGCGATGAATTCCTGGGGCGATGGGCCCGCGCCCGAGGGATCGCTGTTGGCGATGTTGGAAACAACCCATGCCAACTTGATCGATCGCGCGATGCGGTTGAAAAATCGGCTGGAACAAGCTGGCTACCAGGCGACGGTTCGCAGCGATGAAGTCGAAGCAAGGCTGTGGCCGGTCGGCAGTTGGACGCTTCCGACGGTGGAAATCGCAATTCAACGGGCAGCCGATGCGGAGGAGTCAGCCGAAGAGTTTGCCGATCGGCTGAAACGATCGCGGCCGATGCTGCTCGCCAAATCGAGCGGAGAAACGCTGGTGATCGATCTTCGTTGGGTTGCACCGGCGCTCGATGCAAAACTCGCCAAGACGATCATCGGAACTTGCGAGTCACCTACAGAGGATTCGGCGACCGAAAATGTTGCCGAATCAGCAACGACCTGAATCAGTTCCATATCGCGCGGCAGATACCTGCCGCCGGACTTTTGCAATCGGTTGCTCTACGGAAAACGCCCGACATAAAGTCTCTCCGCGGATCGGTTGCTTCGATCCGCGAAAGCGTCGCTGAAGCGATCAGCTGGCGTCGTCTTTGTTATTGCTGACGGCGATCGGAATTACGATCGCTGCGGCGATGACGAGACCGATCAACAGCGGATGCAGCAGCGCCGAGACGGGTTGCTGGCCGCGAGCGATCATCGCATCTTGCGAGATCAAGATCTGCTTTACTGCGTTTTTCGGAGCGGTTGCGGCGGGGAAACAGGTCACAAACGCAGCGGCATCGGTGCTGGCGATTTGATAGTCGCCCGGCTTTTCGATGGTGAACTGGAATCGTCCCGATTCGTCGGCTGTCGTCTTGGCCAGGACTTTTCCCTTTTGTCCCAACACTACGGTCCCACCGGATGCTGGTTTTCCATCGCGAGTGATCGATGTCCCTTGCAATGTTCGGTCAGCGACCAAGAGGACTGGGATCGAAGTCATTTCTGGAGCTGCGGCAATCGCTTGTGGCGGTTGTTGGGCGGCTAAAGTGGCGATCGGCATGTGCCACGAAACAACGGTTCCAATCAACAAAAAGTGCAGCGCACGCTTTGTGAGGTCCATCGAATGCATCCTTGCAAGTTGGTGAGGGCGGATGTAAACCGCCATCGAAAGGGGAGGAAATCAGACGCTCCGGCGCGGGGAGGCATCGATCTGCGTGTCGCGCGTGGGAACGTTATTGTGTCGGTTCAGTCTTGCCGCTTCGCCGAAGCCAAGCGGCAATGGTCTCCTAACCAAAAGACTGGTGTGAGCAAAGGTTAATTGAGTTTGCTCGAGAGAAAAAGAGTGATTTGCCGTTAACGACAAAATTTGCTGGCACATGCGAGCAATAGCATTCCCGTTTATGGGAGCATGCGGTCGCCTTGCAGGCCCGCGTTGAGCCAACCGCCGGCGGTTTGGACCTTGGAAACTGTCAACGTTCCCAGCCGCTTCACCGGATCGGGTAGCTTGGTGGCGGGGATCGGTTCGAACTTGAATTCGGCTGGCAGTTCGGCCAGCAGGCGTCGCTGCAGCACATTCATCTGTTGGATGAAGCGGCCACCTCGCATCCCTTCGGGCGCGGTCACTTGGACATCGTCGCTGCGGACGGCGACGTACATTCCGTCGCGTTGTTCCAACGTGTAACCGAAGCGAACGTTCATCGCCACCAACGGCGTCTTGTCCAAGAACCAAGTTTGGCCGCGCAACACGATCGAGATCTTGTTCGCTTCGAATTCGACCTCGATCGGTCGGTCGTCGGCGAAATGAATTCCCATCCCCTCGGGGATCTGTTCTTTGTCTTTCTCCGATAGCTTGATTCCCAGCACTTGGAACTCGCGGCGGATGTCGTCGATCTTGCGTCCCGCATAGATCCGCTCGCAAATGCTGCCGAGCGTCGATTCGTGCATCGTCACTCCGATGTCGCCCGCGGCCAGCTGAGGCAGGACCGAATGAGCGGGCTGTGCGAGTCCGGCATCAAACCGCATCGCGACGGTCAGCTTGCTGGGGTCGGTCAAGAAGTCGAGCGTCCGCGGCTGAAGGTTCAACCGCAACAGCGACCGCTGCACCTCGAGATCGAAGTCGCGACGCGCCTCGGCGATCTCTTCGACGATATCTTCGTCGAACCGTTTCAGGAACGAATCGCTCGAACGTCGGGAGAGGTCGTTGCGCGCCTGCGGCTGTTCCTTGGCAATTTCCTTCGAAGCGATCTTGCGGACCAACTTGCCGATCCCGCCGCGGAATTTGCTGCACACCTGATCGGTACGGAGATTTGAATTCGCTTGAACGGTCCCTGCGAGCGTCAGGAAGTGGTCCTCGGCGAAGATCACTCGTTTTTGCGCCGTCAACACCGTGTCGCCGCTAAGCCTAAAGGAGACCGGCCCCTGACGGCCGTTCATTGTCGATTGAACTGTTCCCTGAAAACGGACCTCGCATTCGCCCGGCGACTGGCCGCTGATCGGGTGCATCGTTGCCACTCCGGTCAGCACCGCCTGACCCGTCACCTGGACCTTGTCCTTGTTTTCACGAATAGGTTCCACCTCGGTCACATGCCGCATCGTGATCGTCGAAAGCGCCGGAGCCGATACGTCGACTTGAGTGTTGGCGCGGCCGAAGCGATCGGCGATACGGGGCAACACGTCGGTCAACTGTTCGTGCGATTGGAACCATGCCGTCAGTTCCGCCACGCGCCGCATATCCGCTGGCGTCCCCGCGCTCTTCATTTTGTCCAACAGTTCGGCAAACTCAGATCGCCGATCGTCGAACACTTGCTGCAGCGTGGTGGGACGTTCGCCGAGAAGCTCCGGATCGTCGGGGAACTGTTCGAGATCGAGTTGATGCTGAGCAAGCTTTTCGGCCGAATCGAGTTGACGGCGAGCCAGAATCAGACCGCGTCGCAAGTCGACCAATTGAGTTCGTAAACGCGTCAGTTGTGGCCGCTCGATCCCATCGTGCAGCCCCGCCAAGCGATACATCGTTGCCGTCACAGCTTGGATTGCATCTTCGTCGACTGCGTCGCTAGCCAAAGCGTCATGCAACGGATCGAACAACAAATAGTCTCGCCATGATGGTCCGCTGCCAGCGTGCTGCAACATGCTCTCAGCTTGTCCCAAGGCGTCGCTTGCCGCGTCGCGACGCTGCTGCAACGTGGCGTCCGAAATCGGCTGGAACGCCGCTTGTCGAATCCGATCGGCTATATCATCTGCGGTCGCAGTTTGTGTCACGATCGCAAACCAACACAAGTAGAGCAACGGCAGGGCGCAACGATAAAACTTCATGGTGCAGATTCAAGTAGGAGATCAAGTTGTAAAGTCAAGTCGATGTTGCGTGCGGCATGCGGGACGCCGCGGCAGAGGTTCGCAGGATTTCACTGCGGAACCGCACGAATCAATCGGTCTTCTGGCGGTCGAAAGCGCCGATCACGATCGTCCATCCCGAATCGGTCAGGTTGCCGACGCTACCGATCATCCCAAAGTACTGTTGGACGTCGGCAAAGGGTGGAAGTTTGGAGAAGTCGGTGTCGGGCTGCGGCCGCCCCTCGTCGGACTTTAGAAGCATCAACAACATGTTCCCGTACATGCTCTCGGCGCGTTTTAGTCCGTCGAGTCCCTCGCTGCGGAGCACTTCATAACTGTGGCGGATATCGCGATCGCCGCGAACAAAGCCGCGCATAAACGACTGGTCTGTCGTCCAAGGCTGCATGCGTTGGGTAAGCGCCGTAAACTCTTGGCTCTCGGACAACGGATTCCCCTCCGCGCCGAGGACGACGTCTTGGACCATCGTGGCGTGAGTTGAAATCCACAACCGACCATTGGCGACCATGATTCCGGCGCGGGTGAATGTGGAGTTGCCCTGTTTGTCTTGCAGTACGATTTCCCAGAGATCGTATTTTTGCCGCGGTAGACGCGAACGAATCGCTTTATTGTCGTTGCGTAGGAAGCGATAGATCAACGATGCGACGCGACGCTCCTGCAGCTTGGGATTTTGGATCGGGATCGCGATCAACGTTCGCTCCTGCTTTGCGTCGACCACGTAATCGCTGTGCGTAACGAGTTCGGGTTCCAGCATCGGCAGCAAACCATCGATCAGATCGAAACCGAGATCGTTTTTCCAATCGTCCAGCGTCGCCACCCAAGCGCCCGGGGCATCGGTAATGTCGTCGTAGACGTCGCCGATGTTGGCCAGCATCGATCGCAAGTTCCAACGGTTGACCATCGTGTTGCTGGTCGTGTCGTGAACAAATGCGGGTGGCGTCAGATCGCCAGCGTTGAAATCGAGCGACTTCAGCGCCTGCTGGCGTGGCGGCGGCGCATCGATCTGAACGTCGTTCAAAAAGTCGAAACCGTCGTCGCTGACCCAGCCAAATCCGCCGATACCTTGGATGCCCGCAAATCCATGACGCAGTGGGAACGGGGGGCGATCGGGATGAGCGCTCGATACGGTCCCTTCCTTTTTGTTCATCACAACTGCTAACCGGATCACGTCGGCGAACCAACGAATATCGGCGACGCCGTCGCGTGGTGGCGCGGCGGTCATGCGTTGGTAAGCGGCAACCGATTGCAGGCTCTTCCAATTGGCAGCGTCGGCCCAGCCCGAAACGATCCGCGTTGCAATCGCGACATCGCCACTGATCAACAAACCGTGATCGGTGTATGCGTAAAGAACCTGTTGATCGTCGGGCAGGTCGTAGATCTTCGCCGCGATCGGAAAGCTGGTGTCGCTGGTGCGTCCGCCATCGGCCACGATCTGCTCTCCCGCCTCATCGATCATCTTTTGGGCGCTCTCCGCGGACATCTCGATCAAGAAGCTCATCGACAATTCGTCCGGCTTCGATTCGAGTCCCGCGACGGTGAACGTTCCGGTGGCGTACTTCTTCAGCTGTTTGTCGTCGAAGCCGTAGGCGCGGCGCAAGCGAGCGGAGAAGTCCTGTTGGCTGTCGGTAAACTCGGATCGGAAGTCCGCCATCGGTGGACTGTTCCACAGCTTTCCCATGCTCGTGGCGGACAACTTTTCTTGAAAGCTTTTGAAGTTAGCGATCGATACGAACAGTCGCGTATCGTCTGGAAAACGCTCGGCCGGATCGGCAGCCACGGCGGTGGCGACCAACAACAGAATTAGCAATGATTGGGAAGCGTGTCGCAGCATCGGAGCAGCACTTTTTTGATGGTGTAAATCATAGATGTCGAACTCTGTCGCCGCGCGGTCGCAAACGCTCCGCAAGGCGGCAGCCCGCTATTGTAGTTGCGAAAGTGCCCCAAGGAAGGCAGTTGCCGCTATTGGATTGGTTTCGTTTGCAGAGCGTCCCGAGCCATCTGGAGATAGAGTTCGGGGACCTGGTCCGCACGGTCGAACACGTATTGCTGCAGGATCTCGCGTCCGAGCTCAAGTTTGCCGTGGTGCTTGATCATTTGGATCGAGAAAACCAAGGCCAAACCCGAGGTTAGCGGCGGATCGTCAAATCGCTGCACCAGCTCTTCAAACGTCTTGCTGTTCCAATCGACTCCCGACCATGCCCCCACGATGAACTGCATCTCCCGCTGGAAAAAGTCTCCATCTTGGAAGTGGTCGATCAGCGAGATGCATTGGTTGTAGAGAATCGAATCGACCTCGGGGTACTGTTCGAGCGTTTCGTCCCCTTCGTAGGCGATCTGCAAAATCGCTTGATACAGGATCATATTCAGCGGCAGCAAAAAGACGTCGCGCATCGAATCCTGTCGCAGTAGTTTCGCTCGCCCGATCCGTCGGCCGCGCGGTCCGCTATGGACGTGCGAGGAGATTTCTTCGATCCACTCCGGCGGGATCTTTTCGCTGCGGAGGATGATGTTCAACAGGACGCGATCGTCGACTCCCGATCCTCCCAGCACCGCCTCCATCACTTTCCGCATCTCACCGGGGCGGTATCCGTCGGACCAACAGACAAGGATCGGTTCGGCGTTAAATGCTTCCAGAACCATCGGCACGCCCGAGATGCTGGAGAGTTCCAGCGGCGTCGGCCAGCCCTTGTGCCAATTCCGAATTCGGCCTTCGAGCCAAGCCTTGTTCGCGCCCTCGAGGTCGCCTTGATCCTCGAGGATGATTCCCAATATCCCGCAGGCTTCGCTGAAGTGCGAATAGTGAATTCCTTCGATCGGCGTCTTCGGATCCACACGCTGCAGGAACGCTTCGATATCGCGCCGCGCGGCTGTGAGGTCTTCTTGAGCGTATGCGATCCGCGCACGGTCGATCAATAAGGGGAGATGGGCCGATGGGATCGCATCGATCTCTTTGTCCAACCTGGGGCTGATCGCTTGTGACGCTTCGTCGTACTGTTCTTCCAAAATCAACATCCAAACGAGATCGCTGAGCATCGCTGCCCGTTCGATTTCGTCGGGTTGTGGCAGTCGATCGATCTCGTCCAACAGCGTTCGAATTTCCGGGATCGCTTGAAGCCGGGCTTCGTGAGGCGTCAGACTGCGGTCGCAACGAATCACATCGCACCAACGCCAAACCGCCATCCGCCGCCACGTTGGATCCTCGCTGAACAGATCGATCGCTGAACGCAGCGCGTCGGCATCGCCTTCGGTCAGAAACGCAATCCGCGACCGCTGGCCAGCTTTCACAAGCATCTTGGAGAACTGAAGTTTGTCCGACGCGGGGATCATCCGCTGGACATCTTCCATCGAATACAGCGTCTGCAATTTGTCGTGAAGATACGACATCCGAACGCGCAGCACAGGCGTGTCGGCGTAGACAGCCAACAATCGCACCGCGGCAATCAGATACCAGCGCGAGGCGTTTTCATCGTCCGAACCGCTGGGGGAGTAGTTCTCGACGATCTGTTCGAGTCGTTGGAGATATTCCTCTGGGTAGTTGAACTCGTAGGTTAAGGCCAGCTTGAACAACGCTTCGACGTCGTGCGGCCGTTTCGCATAGTGGGTTCGAGCACCGCTGATGTCGTCGGCCGCAAACGCTTCGTCGCCCAGCTGAATCTCGCGATCGCCGACCAGCGACGTCTCATCGGTCACCTGGTATTCCATAAGCGGGAGATTCACCGTCGCGGATGGTGGACAGATTAGCCCCAGTTCTCCAGGATGTTTGGGGCTGAGCGGAAAGGGATCTTGGAACTCCATCGCATCGCTCCCGCCGACGGAAAAGCTGAGTGCCATCAAGCCCTGTCGTCGCGCTCGTAGACGCAGATCGTCCTGCAACTTGATCGGTTGCCGGCGTAGAATGCTGTCGCCCCGCAGCGGATCCTTGCGGATGATGTACATGCGCACGCGATCGAGTCGGTTGGATTCCTCCAGGGTTATCAAATCGTCGGGGAGATACGACGGGTCGTAGTCTTGGTCGGCGACAACAAACTGATACCCCCGTTCCTCATCGGAATTGATCAACAGCCCGATCATCGGAGTCTGCAGCGATTCGACGCCAAAGTCGACGGTAAGCGAGACGTTTCCTTGGGGATTCGCCTGCAACGGAAGCGTCCACTCGTCGCTGAAATCGACAGGTTGACGGACCCAGACTCCAGCGTTTTCGGAAAACGAGTCTTCGGGATACGCTTCGGCGACCAATGGCCGCCACTGTTGCAGCCGTGTTTCCAAACGCTGGCGAATGCGAGCGTCCGTCGCGAGGAACTCTTCGGAATCGGACCATGGATATTCGCTGGCGACACGCTCCAGTTCGGCTTCGATCTGCGATTCGATTGCAAGCGTCAGTTCGCGTTGGTCCAACAGCAGGTTGATTGGGTTGGTCCAGACATTCAACAACCGCGTCCGCCGCAGGTCGTCGGTCGCAGGTTCTCCGACGCGTTGTCGCAGCGATTCGATTTCATCGAGCGTACCCATCAGCGTTTGCGCAAGCTGTGGTTCCAATTGCATCTGGGCCACCGGCAGCGTCGGTTCGCTCTGCCGCCGCTCTTCGACCACGATCAAGCCATCGTATTGTTGTTCCGCTTGCGACAGCGCCAACTGATCTTGCAGTTTGATGTTCGCTTGCTCGACAGCCCGCTGCGCCGTTTTGGTTTCCTCCAGCGCGTTTAAAGAGATCACCGTTGCTGTCGATGTGGCGAGTGCGATCACAAAGGTCGAACCGATCAATGCCGCACTTAAGCTGCGATTTTTGCGAGCCCAACGCCCTGCCCTGCCGAATAACGATTCCTCGACAACCGATACGCGTTCATCGGCAAGGTAGCGGTCGACATCGTCGGCCAACTCGCGCGCCGTCTTGTAGCGACGCTTGCGATCGGGATCCATCGCAGCCATGCAGATCGCCACCAACGGTTTAGGCAGGTCGCTGCGAATCGTACGCGGCGATGGTACGTTCCCGTTGCGAACCTCCTGCAGCAAATCGGCGACCGAAGCAAAGCCTTGGTTCGAAAACGGTGCTATGCCGGTCAACAATTGATACAGCGTCGCACCGAGGCTGTAGACATCCGCTTGCGGACCCATCTGTTGCGAATCGCCCTTGGCTTGTTCGGGCGACATGTAATAAGGCGTGCCGATCACAGCTCCCTGCTGTGTGTGCGCCCCGCCGGATCCGGAGAGCGGAACGGGTTGTCCCGGATCGGCATCTTCGGTCGCGTGGTCGCTCGCCTTCGCCAAGCCCCAGTCGACGACCAGGTTCTCGCCGTATTCTCCCAGCATGATGTTTGCCGGCTTCAAATCGCGATGCAACACGCCGCGACTGTGGGCGTATTCGATCGTATTGCAGACGCTTTGGAAACGATTCAGCAGACTTCGCAGCCGCCCCGTGAATTGCTCTGCATTCTCGGCTGCATGCAGCGTTGTTATCTCGTCGGCTAGACTCTTGCCGGTGATGAAACGCATCGCGTAATAGGGGCGACCGTCGTCGTATCGGCCCAGCGCGTAGACCGGCACGATCCCGGGATGCTCCAAGCGGCCGGTGATTTCCGCTTCGTAGATAAACCGATTCTGGCTGTCGAGGATGTCGGCAAACCGCTCCTTGATCTCCTTGATCGCCACGCCCCGGCCGAAGTCGAGGTCTTCGGCAAGCGAGACTATTCCCAAGCCACCTTCGGCATGCTTGTGCAGTTTGCGAAAGCGGTCGTGCCCGTGAGAGGTCACCTCACGCGTCGGCCCAAGATCCGGGTTGGGCATCGTTTGGTAGGGATCCACTTCGCCGCCGGCGTCGCTCGGGATCGTACTAAACGGATCGTCTTCGACGGGCGTCGTTTGCTTCGGGTTTTGCTCGACCGAATCGAGTTGAGAATCGGTGAGGGTGTCGTGTTGGCTCGCGTCGGAGGACGCACTCTCGGGAGAGATCGTCTGCAGCGCGTCGTCGATAAACGCTTGCACGTCGTCCGGAGAGGCGGACTCGGGGAGCGAATCGAGCATCTGGCGGAGAACCGCCGATTGTGACGGATCGATCGCGCCGTCGGACTCGAGTCGTTGCAGAACCGCATCGATCGATCGTCCCTCGGCGACCGAGTCGGCTAAAAATTCGCGATGCGCGTCGGTAGACGCTCCCATTTGCTGTAAGGCTGCGACCAGTCGGTCGAGGTCAATCTGGTGGCTCATGGCCGCCAATATAGCAAGTCGATAGCCCCCCGGGTAGAAATGACCTCCCGATTTTTCATCGGGCATGCTTTGCGAGGGGCGATCGAAGCGTTGGTCCCCAACCGCGACGGGAACTGGATGTTGACTGCGGACTCGTCGCTTCGGCAACGTGGGCTTCAGAGTGCTTCGAACACGTTACAAGCAAGTCTAAAGAGCATCGGCAGAGACTATCGTTTGTGGCGGCAAACGGATTTGGGAGTCCCGCTTCGCCATTTGTTAACACTCCGCGGCGGCTGCCCCGGATTCCCTGTCGACCATCGTCGCGTACAATGATCGGGCAAGCAGAGGGTTCGACGTGGTTCGGGTTCCGAGCAGCAGAACCGAACACGGACGAACCATTCAATGCACCCGCGCGGCCACGTCGGGCGTTTTTGACTACCTTTTTCTCGCTGCCGCCGAAAAATTGGAACCGATATGCCATTGATGGCAACTCAACCCTGTACAGGACACATGCCTCACCGACACCGAATTCAATTTCCGCCACACGATGCCAACAACCTCGAACAAGACGAAGTCACGTTTCACGTGGTGGAGGGGGAGCGGCGACTGGAACTCCGCTTTCACGACTACGACCAAATCTACCTGCGGCCAGGGCTTTACGAGCAGGTCTTCTACGATCGATTGAAGTGCACCTCGCCCAAGAAAGTTGGCGAACTGCTCAAGCGAACGCTCGACGGCAGCGAAAAGAACTTTACCGAGATGCGGGTTCTGGATTTGGGAGCCGGCAATGGCATGATGGGCGAGCTTCTGAAGTCCTATGGCGTCGCTCGGTTGGTAGGTGCGGACATTATTCCCGAGGCGAAAGACGCCTGCTATCGCGATCGTCCGGGAGTTTACGACGAATATTACGTCGCCGATTTCACAAACCTGAAACCGGAACTGGTCGAAGAAATTTCCGATTGGTCGATCGATTGCCTGACCTCCGTTGCTGCGTTGGGTTTCGGAGACATCCCGCCTGAAGCGTTCTTCCAATCGCTGCAGTTTGTCGCCAAGGGAGGCTGGGTTGCGTTTAATATCAAAGAAACGTTCCTCGACCGTTCCGACACCTCCGGGTTCTCGCGTTTCATCCGCGAGCTGATCTTCTCGAAGTACCTCGACATCCACCACATCGAACGTTACCGACACCGGTTGTCGATGGAAGGAACGCCGCTGTATTACTTTGCCTTGGTCGCGCAAAAGACGGCTGACATCCCCAACGATTTCCTGCAGGCCAATGGGATCGGCAGCTGAGTCGAGGCGGGAACGATTGAGTCCAGCCCACCGCCGCTTGGCTTTGCAGACGTCGCGTCGCGATCTGCAACCGCCGGCGCTGTCAAACGTTTTGGTGGACCTCGGCGAATGCTAAATGCCTGGAGACGCTAGTCCCAGGCGTGGTCGTCCCGATTCAAATTATGATTTGCGCTAACGTTGGCTCACCAGTTGTTTGCACCACTCTCCATGCGGTGGTAGAAACTTGCCATCGGTAATGATTGTTTTTGGGGAGGGCGTTCGCCGTTCCATTGAAACTAAAAGTACGCGGGCACCGCTCGGTGCCGCGTAGCAAACGCAGTGGGATTGAGAGATAGCGATGAGGAAGTGGAATATTTCAAGTGCCGCTTGCGTCGGTACCGTCTTCGCCTGGTTGTGTAGCGTCGCGGTGGCGGGCGATGCGATCCCAACTGTCGATATTTCAAGCGAGTCCGATCGGCACTCGTTTGTCGCTCAAGGAACGACCGAGGTTTACCAAGGCCATCCCTGCACCGTGTTGTTGCCCGATGGCAAGACGATGTTCTGCGCCTGGTCGATCAATCACGCGGGCTTTCTGGGGCCGTTGTCCCGAAGCGATGACGGTGGGAAGACGTGGAGTCAACCGCTGGCGGTTCCCGGCAATTGGCGGCAGGTAACCAAGACAACGCCCACACTCCACCGCCTTGTCGATCCCGAGGGTGTCGCGCGGCTGTTTGTCTTCGGCGGTTGCGACTTTCCCGGTCGACTGCGGCAGGCCTATTCCGAAGACAACGGCAAGACGTGGACGCCGATGCGAGATACGGGACTGGCGGCTGAATGTGCCCCGAAGACCGTGATGGCGTTCGACGACGGTAAACGGTTGGTGATGTGGTGCGATCGGCGCGGCCCCTTCGCTGCCAATCAACCGCATGCCGACCCTTACATTTGGCAAGCCGAATCGTTGGATGGAGGGCTGACGTGGTCGCCCGAACAGCCGATTCTGAAGACTGAATCGCGATGGGGGCAACCGGCGGTAATTCGATCTCCCGATGGCAACCAGTTGTTGATGCTGCTGCGGAATGAAGAGTCGCATTCGTTGTTTTCGGTCAGCGATGATGATGGCAAAACTTGGGCGCCGGTCCGTCCGCTACCAGCCACGTTGACGGGGCATCGCCACAAAATGTTGTATGCACCCGACGGACGTCTTGTCGTGGTAATGCGGAACAAAGATGCCGAATCGCAATCGCATGGGCACTTCGTCGCATGGGTCGGAACCTATGACGACATCCTCGCCGGACGCGACGGGCAGTACCAGATCAAATTGCTGCACAGCCACGCTCGGTGGGATTGTGGTTATTCGGGCTTCGAATTGCTCCCCGACGGGACCTTTGTCGCGACGACGTACATCAAGTATAAACCGGGACCCGAAAAGCATTCCGTCGTCACAACACGGTTCAAGATCACCGAGACCGACCAAAAGTTGGAAGACGCCAAAAAACTCGTCCAGTAGTTCTCGCAAGCTGTTGGGCAGCGGCTTTACGGTCGTGTAAACGGGAGCAGTTTTCAGTGCAACTGTCCGACGGCGACCGCAGGACAGTTGCGCTCGACACGATCGCTGGCGACCGTTGCCCGGGACAAATCACGGTTTCAAACCGAGGCATCCGCCGCAAGGCGTGATCGCTTGACGGCTGATTTGCCTAAGCACGAACACTTCACAACTCTGTATCACAGCTAGAACAAGCTGGCTTCACCACTGATCGAAACATAACATGAGGAATTCGATGAACGGAATCTATTTGACCTGTTTGAGCATTTTGGCCCTGGCGATGGCTGCCGGGACGGTCCAGGCATGCACCCGTGTCTTGTGGAACAACAATAAGTTGGCGGTCGTCGTTTCGCGAACGATGGACTGGCCGACTACGACCGAACCGATCCTGACGCTGTTGCCGCGCGGGCTGCAACACGACGGCGGTAGAATCGGGCCCGAAGTGCTCGTCAAAGAGAACCCGGCGCGGTGGACTTCGAAGTACGGCAGCCTCGTGACGACGGTCTATGGGATCGGCACCGCTGATGGCTTCAACGAGAAGGGATTGGGCGTTCACATGCTGTATCTCACTGCGACCAATTTTGGCGAGCGCGACGAGAACAAGCCGGCCGTTCACGCGGGGCTGTGGGGACAGTATCTGTTGGACAACGCGGCCAGCGTGAAGGAAGCACTGCAGTTGCAGGAAGCGATTCAGATCGTGATGGTCGAAGCGAAGGGCCGCATGGCGACGGTCCATCTTGCGATCGAAGACGCCAGTGGCGATTCGGCGATCCTGGAATTCATCGACGGCAAGTTGGTCGTTCATCACGGACGCCAGTTCCAAGTTATGACCAACGATCCCACCTACGATCAACAGCTGGAACTGCTCGACAAGCTTGATTTTTCCAATCCCAGCAGCGAAACGCCATTGCCCGGAAACGTCAAGCCAACCGATCGCTTTCAACGAGCGAGCTATTACACGGCGCTGCTGCCCGAACCGAAGGACGAGCGCCAAGCTGTTGCCGGCGTGCTGGCGATCGCTCGCAACGTATCGGTTCCTTTTGGTGCTCCCTACAAAGGTTTTGGGATCTACAACACGGAATATCGCACCGTCATGAACCTGACCAAGCTGCGTTACTTCTTCGAACTGACGACCAGCCCTAATGTTATCTGGGCCGATCTATTGAAGTTCGATCTCAATCCCGGCGCCCCGGTGAAAGTTTTGGATCCCGATAACATCGATCTCTCGGGCGATGTGAGCTCGCAATTCAAAACGCTTGAGACTCCGCCGTTCTAATGCCGCCCAGTTGCGGTGGACTCGATAAGGAATCGTCGAACGGTGCAGCGTTCGCGTCGAATTAGTTCGAGTCGGCAACGGCTTTGACGGCCGCGACGATTCTTTCCGCCGAAAGCCCCTGGTCGTCGAGTAAACGTTCGCTCGCTCCGCTCAATGGTCGCTTGCGAACGGCCAGACATCGGACCGGGGTTCGGTGGTCCGAGAGACTGGTCAAAACCGCTTCGCCGATTCCCCCTTCGGGAACGTGGTCTTCGATCGTGAACAGGACCTCGGTTGCATCGGCCGCCTTGCGGATCGTCGCGTGGTCCAACGGCTTGATCGAATAGAGATCGATCACGCGGACGGTGATCGCTTCTTCAAGAAGGATCGAATGCGCCGCAAGCGCTTCGTGAAGCGTGATCCCCGCTGCGATCAGGGTGTAGCGATCCCGATCGCTTTGACGCAGCACTTTGCAGCCACCGATCTCGAACTGTTCATCGCAGGCGTAGATCACGGGAGTCTCGCCACGCGTCGTTCGCAAATAGGAGATCCCGCGGTGGTTCATCATCGATTCGACCAACCGCTGGGTCGAGACAGCGTCGGATGCATAGAGGACGACGCTCTCTTGAACGCTGCGGAACATCGCGATGTCTTCGAGTCCCATCTGCGAAGGGCCGTCGGCGCCGATCGACACACCGCAGTGTGAGCCTACGAATTTGACGTTGGCGTCGCTATGACGGGCCATCCGAATCTGATCAAACGCCCGCGTTAAGAAAGCGGCGAAGGTGGAGACGAACGGTATCTTACCGCGCTGCCCCAATCCAACCGCCGCTCCAACCATGTTCTGTTCCGCGATGAACATCTCGAAAAAACGATTGGGATAGGAGTCGGCAAAAAACTTGGCTCGCGTCGAATTGCTTACCTCCGCATCCAGAGCGACCATCTCGGGATACTGCGGCGCCAACCGCTTGATCGCATCTCCATAAGCGGTTCGCGTTGCAACTTCTTCGCCGAGACGATGTTCCAATTGCTCCGCATCCGCTGGCAACACGGTCAGCGGTTGCCGGTCGTTTGGCGCGGTGAGTTCGCCGCGAATATTGGGATCGCCCAGGCCGACTTCCTCTAGTGCGGCGTGCATCTGGTCGTCGTCGAGTGCTTTGCCGTGCCATCCGTCTTCGTCTTCGAGAAACGAAACGCCCTTCCCTTTGGTGGTGCTGGCGATCAACATCGTCGGTTGTTCCGCTGACGCTGCGGCGCGATGGTAGGCTTCGGAAAGCTCCGCAAAGTCATGTCCGTCTCCAACTACAACCGTTTGCCATCCGAAGGCCTCGACCTTTTTCTGATACTGGTGAAGGTCTGCTCCATACATCGTCTCGCCGCGTTGGCCGAGCCGATTGACATCGATCACTCCGACCAAGTTGTTCAAACGATACTGAGCCGCGATTTGGATCGCCTCCCACTGCGACCCCTCCGCCATTTCGCTATCGCCTAACAACACAAACGTTCGGTAATCGAGCTGATCCATCTTTGCAGCCAACGCTAGCCCGACGCCGACCGACAGCCCCTGCCCCAGCGAACCTGTAGCCGCTTCGGTGAGCGGGAAGCGGGAGGTCGGATGCCCCTCCAGAAGACTACCGAATTGCCGGTAGTTCTCCAGTCGCTGGCGATCGACTTGCCCGGCGGCGGTCCAAAGCGCATAGTACAAGGGTGAAGCGTGTCCCTTGGAAAAGATCAATCGATCGTTATTGGGAGCGTCGGGATGGTGCACATCAAACCGGAAGTGGCCGCCAAAAAGCAACTCCGCCATCAACTCTACCGCGGAGAGCGAAGAGGTTGCGTGCCCCGAGCCAGCGTTGGTTGTTATCTGCAGGATCCAACGTCGCAGCTGAATCGCAATCTGTTGGCGTTTCTCCAAACTGTTGTCTGTGGCCGTCGCCATGAAATCTCTCCTGTAAAACGGTTTGTTGTTTGCGTTGGCTACCGATGCGCCGTCGCCTTGGTTTGGTTAACACGGCTTCCCCGCGGAAGGACTTCTGTGAAATCGGCAGTCAGTCGCTGCTGTGCCGCGCCGTGTCGGTTACTCCGCACTACTGAGCAATCACTGTGCCTGGAACGAAGATTGCACAACAGTTGTTTGAGCAAAGTTTCTATCTCTAACGAAGGAGGTTTCCGATGTTTGTCAAAGAAAGAGCGACAGGTGACTTGGTGAGGATCGATCGCATCGATCAACTCGCCAATCCGCAATCGAGTGAGGTTCTCGGCTGGCGGCAGGCAGGCGAGGAGGAGCAGGGAGAGACGCCGTTCCTGAAATCCGGTCTTGCCTTCCCATCCGACGAACCGCTGCCGCAGTGTTGGTGTGATCCGCACTACCAGTGCAGCGGAGATGCAAAGCAGTGTGTGCCAGCCGACAGATGACTTCTGACCGGTCAGGCCAGTTGTTCGCGAATCCGCCGATCCAGTTGCGACTGGTCGGCGGCGAATGCGGCGAGACCAGCCAATGTCATCAGGCTGTCGATCGCAAGGCTTCCGTCACGGATTCGTTCCTGCCAATGGGCGTGGACGGGGACCTTGCCTTCGTCGGCGATCGTTTGCAGTTGTTCTTGTGTCATCTGCGGAAACAGATCGTCGATACCGTGATCGACAGCCAGTTGGCGTAACTGATGTGGCGTTAGGCTTTGCTTCTCGGCTGCGGCTCCGACGAACTGCCGTTCCAAGTCGGTGACGTCCCACAGTTTATCGACGCTCACAGATTCTCGATCGACATTTGGGGCGAGTTCGGCCGCATGTACATGTTGCAGTTGACTCTGCCACGGATCGTACAAAACATCCATTGCTTGGCGAGCAACATCCGGTGGCATCGTGATCACATCGATTCCGGCAAGAAGCGGCAGTTGAGTCGCATCGCGCAGACTTGCAGCGATCTGTCGCGTCCGCCTGGTGGGCTTGTTTTCCGAACATGCGGAAATTGCCGCCTGACTCGCCAACGCTGTTTTTTCGCCGATAAACTCACCACTCCCCAGGTCATTCGCTTCGATGTAGGAGTTCAAACGGCCAAGGAAGACGTTCACGAAAGCGGGCCGTGCGAATTGGGTGGCGAGATAGTTTTGGCGAGCGCTAAAACCAAGGGTGCAGTTCACGCGGATCCCCTCGCCACTCAACTGCTTGATCGCAACCAGTCCAGCGGGCGTCAGCGGAATCTTGACGACAAAATTCTCCGGACAAACTTTGTGGCATCGTCGTGCGTACGCAAGCGTCGATTCGAGATCGTTTGCGACGTCCGTGTGCAGCTCGACACTCACATCGCACTGAAACCTATCGACTAGCTTCAACGCGTG
Source organism: Rosistilla oblonga (assembly GCF_007751715.1). NCBI lineage: Bacteria > Pseudomonadati > Planctomycetota > Planctomycetia > Pirellulales > Pirellulaceae > Rosistilla > Rosistilla oblonga. The sequence continues at coordinate 3,494,104 of NZ_CP036292.1, forward strand.
ACGCACGTTGAGGATGAACGCGATTTCCCGGACGCGAGCAGTCTCGGAAATTCCGGGCAACAGCTTCGCCGCTTCGGGGACTAAGTGGTCGTAGTTTCCACGTTGTATCTCTTGATTCAAGAGCGAATTGTTTGTTGTTAGCCCACTGAACTGAGCATTCCAAAGCGAATCGATCGTGGTAATGTCTCCGCTGTCGATCCACAACTGCGTTTCGGTAGGGTTTATCCTTTTCCAAAAGGCACCGTCAGCTGTCGCCCGTAGGGAATCATCCGATCGAATGTCTCTACCGATAAACTCCGCGATCTGTTTCGCTTGTTCGGTATCGGGGTGAATGGTTTCGGTTACCGTTCCCGTCGGATGCGTATTGGTTGACATTGGAATTCACTCTTCCGATTTGTAGTTTGAACCAGCGCGACGTCCACCTCCGCATTTTGTTCCGCGTGACATTGGCGATCTTTGCAGGGCTCGTGATGGAGCATTGCAAACCCCGCACCCTTGTGGTGCGAATTTGACAAAAGGCCGGGAGCAATTGTCTGGACGACGGATCGTCTGTCTTTAATGGAGGGAGAGCCTTCCACTTGGTGTGAGCGGACTCCAACCGACATGGTTGATTAAAGCGCAGTCGGGTGATCGATTAGCGTCATCGCAGCAGGCCTGACAGATATTCGGGTTCATATCGCGATCGATTCCAGACACGTAGCTCGATCCCAGGCGGGGGCCGCTGACTGCGAGACTGTTACTGGAATAGACCCCACGCGACCAAAGCGACCATGGCAACCGAAAAGAAGATCGCGACGCCGGCCAGCAGACCATCCTTCGAAAGCACTGCGAGTGCAAAGGTCGCGATCGCAGCGCCCGCGACGTTGGCACTCATCGGGACAAACTCCAACAGTGGCGTCGTCAATGCGATCAGAATGCATGCGATCGCGACGATGCCGCCGCCGGCGTGACGCAACAGCCATGAATAGCGAGGCTTTGTGATGCGGTCCAATCGTTGTGCCCACGGCATGATGTGATCGATCATTGTGTGGACGCGTTTGCTGCGGATTTTGCGGCGCTCGATCCACAGAGGAACCCAAACATGTTTCCGACCGATCAAAATCTGCGCGGCGACGATTACGATCAGAACCCCTAACACCACCGGAACGCCAGGGATATCGGCAGGGCCGGGGGCCATCATGATCAATCCGATGGTTAATAAGATCGGTGCAAATGAATGCTGTCCTGCCGCATCCAATGCGTTGCCAAACGAGATCGTCTCTTGCTCTTTCGTTAGTGAATCGATACGACGCAAGATCGTACTCAAAGGTGCATTGGGCACGTTTTGTTCTGCGCGATGGGACCGCCGAATCGTCGATTGATACGAACGTTCGCTCATCATCTGCTCCCGTGTGCGAGACTCGTGCGACGCACAGGATCTCTAATTTCGAGTGTTCAATGTCGGGAGAGCTCTTGGGCGTCACACGCTTGCTGGTGAAAGGTTTTCACAAACTGCAGCTTCCATACCGAGTGGATGGAGGATCGTGACGGGCAAATCAAAAGTGCGGCGATATTCCCGTAGTTCGACGATTCGCAGTTGGCATTTCGCGCGATGCGGCGATGCTCCGGATGGCTATTCGGTCGCGGCGATATCTTGGAGGTCGAGCCGGTAGAGGATTTGGTTGTAATTGTGTCGCGGTGTACCTTGTTTTGTTCCTGAAAACGTCTTGGTGTAGGTCGCTTCGAACAACAACATCGCGGAACCCGGCGCAGTAAACTTGGGATGTAGCTTCGGATTGTAGAAAGTGTAATCGTCGTGTGTTACGACGTGGACCGCGTCGGTCCAAGGGCCTGTCGGCGCATCGGCTTCGGCATACCAGATTTCCCCCAACAGCGACGTTTGCCCGCCGTGCTGCGTAAAAATCGCGACCCACTTTTTGCGATATTCGTTCCAAGCGATCGAGCCGCGATGCGGGCGAACCTGTTTCTCCGACTCGCCAGCTCTAGTTGCAACTGTCGTTTGTGGCGTGATCGACTGCCATTGGCTCCGATCGAGCAACGCTTCGTAAGTCGCCGGGATCTTGAGTGTTGGGAATGGATCGCCGAACAACACCCAATCCCCGCCTGCCGGATCGGTCCAGCGAGTTGAATGTCCGTGCGGAACCATTGGCGGATCTGGTGTCGCGTCGGACCGTCGCCAAAGCACCTTTGTTGGTTCGAAGTTAGCAGAGGTTTCGTCCCAGGTGCAGAATCCAATTTCGTAGACGGCTAACGGGGGTACGATCTTCGAATAGGTGGCCACAAGCTGCGGCTGCCCCTCGCGGTTGGGAAGACTGACGTAGCCGCCGAGCCAGGTCGGCCCGTCCCCAGGCATCACCGCGATGTTGCGCGGCGTTTGCGTCTCGTCGACAACGTAGTCATAACGCAGTCGGATTGGCGGCTCGAAGGTCTGCAATGGTTGCGGTTCGGTGGTCGCTCCGATCGTGTGAAATCGACCCAGCGGATGTTGGGGTAAAGTCGTGTCGCCCCAGCCCCAATGCAGGCGGCCGTCGTGTAACGCGGTTTGCACAGAATCACAGCCGAGAATACCTTGATCGCGCCAGTCGAGTTCGGTTCCAAGTTTCTGGCATTCTGAAAACAGACCGCCTCCGGTGATTCGCCCCAGTCGCTTCGCAGGCAATTGACGCTGGACCTCGACAGTCAGCGTGGCACCGGGCTGTGGTCGTAGTCGAACTCCGCGATAGCCAAAAACATCTGGGGGCACGGAGTACCCATGTCCGCGAACATGGAACCAGGTTTCGGTAGCCAGCAGTTCGGGCAGCTCGAAAGCGATCACCCCGGCGTTGTCCGACACAAAGCGAACACCGTGTGTCGTAGTCAGTTCGACTAGCGGAACCGGCCAACCGTTGGACTTGTCAATGATCTCGATCCGGCAGGGCTTGATTGCCAGCAGCGGCGTCTCGCTTCCCACCAGCAAGAGAACCACAATCCAAGCACTGTGACGCAAATTCATCGCGATCGACATCGACAGACTCCCATGCATGTTTCCGCGTCAATGTGGTGGAGCTTCACGCAACGCTCCGCACGGGCGGTGGGACAATTGTAGTCACACTCCCCGATGGAGATCGAACTGTTGATAGTCCCAAGGCAGACCGAGCAAAGGGTTACTCCCGCATCGGGCGGCAGAATGATCGGGCGGCAGGATGATTGCGGCAGGATGATTGCGGCAGGATGATTGCGGCAGGATGATTGCGGCAGGATGATTGCGGCAGGATGATTGCGGCAGGATGATTGCGGCAGGATGATTGCGGCAGGATGATTGCGGCAGGATGATTGCGGCAGGACAGGTAAACACTGGGTATGCAATCGAGCACGCTGGTTGAGTATTTCGTGGATGTCATCATCGAACGCCTTTCGCATCTGTTGCTTCAGCCGCGACAGCGGCGGCAGCATTTAGCTGCGGGTATAAACCCGCAGACCACTGTCAGGCGAGATTCCTGTCGACCCGGACGACTGGGGATGTCGCTTCGCATTCGCGCAACCTGATCCGCGAGACCTGGTATTCGATTCGTTGGGCGCGTTCGTAAGTCGTTACGCAGAAACAGCTTGTGAACCAATGGTGTTGTGCCTGTCCTTTTCTCGAGCGTTCCATCGGGGGATTCCAATCCCCTGCTGTGGATTCTGGCCTTTCGCTGAGGAATCGCGGGGGGCAATGGTCGCGGTCGGTAGGGTTCCGGTGCCGATTCGCTGCATTGTGATGCGTCGATTCCCGTCGTAAGTCTCATGATGGCAGTGACTTGCGTGACGCTGGTCGAGATGCCTGTCCTTTTGCTAATCACTTTTGTATCTGTTGCTTCAGCCGCGATAGCGGCGGCAGCTCACTGTGGCAATGTGCGTGGCGGCCGGGACGACTGGGGATGTCGCTTCGCATTCGCGCAGCCGGAGCCGCGAGACCCGGCATTCGATTCGTTGGTTGGGACCGTAAGTTGTTACGCTGAAACAGCTTGTGAACCAATGGTGTTGTGCCTGTCCTTTTCCCGAGTGTTCCAACGGGGGATTCCATTCCCCTGCTGTGGATTCTTGCCTTTCGCTGAGGAATCGCGGGGGGGAATGGACGCGGTCGGTAGGGTTGCGGGGCCGATTCGCTGTCGTTTGATGCATCGCATCCCGTCGTAAATCTCATGATGGCAGGGACTTGCGTGACGCTGGTTGAGATGCCTGTCCTTTTGCTTGATCACGGATCAGGGGCTCTCCGGGGGGGGCGGGCCGACATGGGCTTGAGGGCGGTGACTGGCCAGGTTGGTGGGGGGAGGACTTGCGGAGTGGGGACGCAGCGATTCTACTGTTGTGATTGAGTCTCAGTTGCAGCTACCAAGCAAGCCCGGGCCGATGGTTTCCCTCCGTCGTTTTCCCTTCGCCAGCCAGGAACGCGTCAACGCCCCAACCCGCTGACCCACCTACCGATCTAGGGAACCCCACCGATGCGCAAACGGTCTATCCGTTCTGGCTTTACGCTCGTTGAATTGCTTGTTGTGATCGCCATCATTGGCATTCTGGTTGGCTTGTTGTTGCCAGCCGTGCAAGCTGCTCGCGAAGCCGCTCGCCGGATGCAGTGTACCAACAATGTTCGCCAAATCGGTTTGGCGTGCCATAACTACCACTCCACTCTCCGCCGTATGCCTCCGGGACGTCTCGTCTATGACGGCACCAGTTCAGCCGGTGCCCCGACGAAGGTTGTTACCGGTTTTCTTGCGATGCTGCTGCCTTATATGGAAGGCTCCAACCTGCACGACATCTATGATCAAACCTACGGGTTTGATGATGTCGCCAACCAGACAGCAGTCAACATGGAGGTGCCCGCCTTCACCTGTCCGTCGACTCCCGGCGATCGCACGATGCCGATCTACGCAGGATGGAACATGGGCTGGACAACCGATCCGGCAGCACTCGATCCCAATCTGACCGGCTTCGAGACTTCCTACCAAGGCGTTCGCGGAATCCATCGTTTGCAAGGCGATCCGCTGGTCAGTGGCTTCGATTCGGACTGTGGAATTCTCAACGAGACGGGGAGCCGGTTTGCGGACATCACCGACGGGACAAGCAACACGCTGCTGCTGTTTGAAATGACTGGCAAGCCAAGCCATTGGTTGCTCGGCAAACAACAGCCCTCGGTAACAAACGCTCAGTTCTACGCTTACGGACCTTGGGCAGGAAACAATGGTATTGGGATCTATAACTGGTCCGACGACGGTTTGAGCAAGGGCTGCAACACCTGCACCAAATACATTAACGTCGACAACACCGCCTCGCCGTACGGGTTTCATCCCGGAGTTGTCGCAATCGTCTTAGCCGATGGTTCGACTCGCACACTCGCCGAAACCGTCGATGCCGAGATCTTCATCAACTTATGCCGTAAACAAGACGGCAACGTCGTCGGCGACTATTAGTCCAGCGCCGTTGGTTCTTTGCCAGTTGCAGCGGCGAGATTAGGATCGATGATCCGCCGCGTTTGCCAGCGAGTATCGACACCTTAGCTCCCCGTACTGCGCCCGAGTTCCGATCCCCTGAGCTCCGCAAAGCTCCTCTCCTGCTCGCGTTGTAGCAATCAATCGTCTCGTCGAAACAACAGTTGTCTTGACAAGTGTTGTTCTGCGGTGCATGATGCCGTAATGGCAACTCCCACAAACTCTCCAACGTCGCAGAAAGTCGGCTTCGATTCCCCGGAGCAGGAGGTTTTCCTGCAGCTGTGGCGTACGTACGACTGCCTCAAAACGCTCGAAGAGCAGCTGTTTGCCCAGCACGATCTCTCCCCGCAGCAATACAACGCGCTCCGCTTGCTGCAGCAGGTCGCTCCCGCAGGAATGCAGACGATGGAGCTGGGTCGGCAGCTGATATCCCGCGCTCCCGACACGACGCGGATGTTGGATCGGCTGCAGAAACGAGGGCTGGTCGCGCGAAACCGCCGGGCCGAGAACCGCCGTGTTGTTGAGATCGCACTTACCGAAGCGGGACATGCATTGTTGGCGGAGCTATCCGGTTCGGTGCTGCAAATGCATCATCAGCAATTGGGGCATCTGGACGCGTCGCAGCGCGGCGACTTGATCGACCTACTGAAGCGGGCGCGGCGTCCGCACGAAGATTCCAGTTGTGATTGGTTGGAAGACGGAACGTAAATCGGGCGGCGGCCAAACCGTCGGCGTTACCAAGGGCCTCATGAAAAGGGTTTTGAATGTCGTTTCGATCGATGACAAAGATGTGGCCCTTTGCGCTATGGCTGGCCGTCTTCTATTGCTGCTGGTTGGGCCTTGTCGCTTGGGGTGACGATTGGTCGACAGTCATCTCGCATTGGCCGATCGCGATGGCGATGGCATTGGGATCGTACGTTGCCGGATCGACTCCGATGGGCGGCGGGACAGTCGGGTTTCCGGTGCTCGTGTTGTGGTTCGATATGCCAGGATCGTTGGGACGCAACTTTGGACTCGCGGTTCAATCGATCGGAATGGTCTCGGCGAGCATCTATATCCTCAACGCCCGTCGTCCGATCGATTGGGCATTGCTGAGGCCCGCGCTGCTGGGCGCATTGATCGGGACGCCGCTAGGTGCTTGGTTGGTCGCTCCCTATGTTCCCGATCTGTGGATCAAGCTGACGTTTGCCGTCGTCTGGTGCAGTTTTGGGATCATGCACCTGATCAAAATCCGCGAACTTGTCGCGACCGAAGGAGTCAGTGACCGCTGGCGGCACCTGGATCGATGGATTGGACTAGGCGTTGGATTCACCGGCGGTATCATCGCGTCGCTGACCGGCGTCGGGATCGATATGTTCGTCTATGCCACCCTGGTGTTGCTGTACCGCGCCGATCTGAAGATCGCGATTCCCACATCGGTTGTGATCATGGCGTTCACGTCGGTCGTCGGGATTACGGCGAACGTCGCCTTGTCGCGAATCAACCCCAGCCTCTATTACATCGATCCAGAAGTCTACGCCAACTGGTTGGCTGCGGCCCCGGTAGTCGCTCTCGGTGCTCCGTTTGGTGCGTTGATCGTCAACCTGATCTCGCGAACACCAACGTTGTTAGCCGTATCGATGCTCTGCATCCTGCAGTTCGTTTGGACAATCGTGCAAGAAGGATTGAGTGGGTTGCCGCTGTTAGGAGCGATCGCGTCGGTGTTAGCCGTCAACGGGCTCTTTCACCTGCTGTACCAATGCGGCAACAACCGGCCGATTCTCGAGGACCTGCAACTAGACTTGCCCGGCGGCGAACCGCCACTCGATTTGGCCGACGCCGAAGATTAGCAACAAACTATCGCGCAGACGTCGTTCCCCGGTTCTCGGTTGCTGGGTGATGCTCTGCAACCGTGTCTCGCCATCCCAGTCGCGTGAGCGCAGATCCCGTTCGGATCAATGTTCCTCTTCCGGCGCTACGACAGGTTCGTCCTGCGCCGCAGCAGCCGTTTCGGAATCGGCGCGGTCGGAATTGGGAGGCAGCACCTTGACGACCGGGCGACGCTTGCGGCGAGTTCGCTCGGGAACCATGCTTCGCATATGATCCAGCTTGCCAAAACACAACAGTCGGTCGCTTGGTTCCAGCGATCGCTTCAGTCGTGGGTTGGGGATCACCGTCGTTCCGCGATACAGCGTCAACACGTTGATGTCCATCTCGGGCAGCCCCGATTCGTCGATCGTTTTCCCGACGTATTCGGACCCTTCGGGGATGTAGATTTCGGTCACTCCGTACCCGCGGCTGACCGTCAAGCGTTGGCGTAGATCGATCTCGGGGAAGTCGACCTGAGCGGCCATGTAGTCGATGATCGCACCGGCGATGTCCAACTGTGTGCAGCTCTCGATGCCTTCGAGCCCCGGTGAGGAATTGACTTCCATCACCTGCGGTCCGTCGTTCCCTTCAAGCATATCGACGCCGGCGACGCGGAGCCCCATGATCTGGGCGGCGCGGATCGCGACTTGGCAATACGTTTCGTCCAGCTCGACCGGCTCGGTGCGTCCGCCGCGATGAACGTTGCTGCGAAATTCGGAGCCTTGGGCGACGCGCCGCATTGCGGCAACGACTTGGTCGCCGACGACAAACGCGCGGATATCGCGTCCTTTACTCTCGGAGACAAACTTTTGGACCAACACGTTTTGACGCGTGCTGTGCAGCGTTTCGATGATCGCTTCGGCAACCTTGACGTTGTCGGCGAGGATCACGCCAACGCCCTGAGTTCCCTCGAGCAGCTTGATAATCACCGGTGCTCCACCGATTCGATCGATCGCCGGCAAGACATCCTTGCGGTCGCGAACGAAGGTCGTTTGCGGGATCCCGATCTGATGGCGGCTGAGGATTTGCAAGCTGCGCAGCTTGTCGCGCGAGTTCGAGATGCCGTTGGACGAGTTCGCACAGAAGACATCCATCTGCTCAAACTGACGGACGACCGCCGTGCCAAAATAGGTGATCGACGATCCGATCCGCGGCAGCACCGCGTCGTAGTGGCTCAGTCGTTTGCTGCGGAAGTAGAGCTCGGGGACTCCCTGTTCGACATCGATCGAGAACTTCAAAGTGTTGAGCACTTTGACCGAGTGGCCGCGAGCGATCGCCGACTCGCGCAGTCGCCGGGTACTGTAACAGCCGAGACTGCAGGAAAGGATGGCGAGTTTCATTGTGAACCTAAGGCGTTTGAGAGGACGGTTGTAATGTTATGTCTGAAAAGCGGGGTCGTGTGTGTCAACGTGACGGCGGGCGACGCTTGGGCTTGCCGCCATAATAGGACTTGCCGGCATCGACCAGCATCCGACCGCGAAATGCCTCGCGTCCCAGCAGCATGCGAAAGCCCATCGACGTGCGGTTGGCCAGCGTTAGTTCGATCGGCCAACGTTGGCCCAAGATTCCGACGTTGGTTAAGATCACCGGCCGCGAGGAAGCTTTGCCACTGCTGCTGCGGACATGGCGATATTCGAGTAGTTTGGCCGAGACCTCGACAAACCGCTCTTTGCGTTGGGCCGGCAGCACTTTGAACTGTAAATACGTCACGCCGTCGCGAACCTGTTCGACGATATCGATCGCGTGCAAGCTGCTGGAACGCGCCCCGGTATCGACCTTGGCCTTGATCCGGCCGATCCCAAGTTCAGGCAGCGATACCCATTCTCGCCATCCAATCACCGGCTGTTGCGGTGTGTCATCCGTCCTCTGCATCCCCGCCTCCTACGATCGAGCAATGATATCCCTCAGTCTACCGCTTTGTCGGCCGACGGTAAGTCGCCAGCGGATAATTCAGCAGGGCAATTAGGTGTTTGTGCTCCGCCGAATCATCCGGCACTCGCAAGCGCGGCGTCGCCAAAGGAAAGCTGACACTAACGCGTGCCGGACAATACGTCGGATTGAACCACTGCGTTGCCACCGTACAAATCAGAGACCGCATCTGGTCAAAACGCAACCGCCAAGGTACGGTAGGCCCAGCAAATTCAATACATTTTCTGTCGCCTTCAACCCAGCGTAGTTTGCATGCGAGTGTTATCAGGAATCCAACCGACGGGCCGCTTCCACTGGGGCAACTTTTTTGGTGCGATTCGGCAGTACATCGATCTGCAGCACACGCACGACGGGTTCTATTTTATCGCCGATCTGCACGCGTTGACGACTGTTCGCGATCCGCAGGTTTTGCGTCAGAACGTACGCGATGCGGCTCTGGATCTGTTGGCCCTTGGGCTGGATCCGGAGAAGGCGACGCTCTTCTTGCAGTCGGATGTGCCGGAAGTCTCCGAGCTGTCGTGGCTGCTGATGACCGGTACGCCGATGGGACTGCTGGAACGCTGCCACGCCTACAAAGAAAAGAAGGAACGCGGCATCAAAGCCGACGCCGGCCTGTTCACCTACCCGGTCTTGATGGCGGCTGACATCTTGGCCTACGACTCCGATCTCGTTCCCGTTGGGGCCGATCAGATCCAACACATCGAAGTCTGTCGCGATTTGGCTGGCAGTTTTAATCACGCTTACGGTGAGACGTTTGTGTTGCCCAAAGCCAAGGTCCTGGAAGATTCGGCCAAGGTGCCCGGGACCGATGGGCAGAAGATGAGCAAGAGCTACGACAATACGTTGCCGTTGTTTGGTGAGACCAAAGCGATCCGCAAGCAGATCATGCGGATCACGACGGACAGCCGACCGATGGAAGATCCCAAGGATCCCGAAGGGGACCACTTGTTCGATCTGTTACGTCTGGTCGGCAGCCAATCCGATATCGATGCGATGGCGGAGACCTACCGTCGCGGCGGGTTTGGTTATGGCGAAGTCAAAAAGGCGGTTGCTGCGGCTAGCGAAGAATATTTTGCGGCGGCGCGGCAGCGACGGTCCGATTTGGAACAGAACCTCGATTACGTCGACCAAGTGCTCCGCGGCGGTGCCGAGAAGGCGCGTGGGACGGCAGCCGATGTGTTGTCGCGTGCCCAACACGCCTGCGGCTTGCGTTAATCCGATCGGCAAATCCACCCTTGTCTTGAGCCCCGCCAATGAACGTCCTTGGGATCGGTACCGACATCGTCGAATGCGAGCGTATCGAAAAGATGATCCAGAAGCATGGCGAGCTGTTTTTGAATCGGGTCTACACGTCGGGTGAGATCCAGTATTGCAGCGAGCGGAAGGCGGCGACTGAGCACTATGCGGGGCGTTGGGCGGCCAAAGAGGCGGTTCTGAAGGCGTTGGGCACCGGATGGTCTCGCGGAATCCGTTGGACCGATATCGAAGTCCGCAACGAACCGGGGGGCAAACCTCGGATCGCCTTGGCCGGCGAAGCTCGCAAGCTTTGTGAGGAACTTCGTCTAAACGAGGTTCAGATCTCGATCTCGCACTGCCGCTCGCATGCGACGGCCTTCGCAATCGCCGTCGGGGCCTAACCGCTCGGCATACACACTCGCTTGCGGTAGACGAATCTCCCGGTCTACCGCCAATCCGGTCCGACAAATCTCTATCTGCGGCACCCTTACCCAGGCGGAACGGAAGCTCCATCGAAACGCCCCAACCCGCCGGCGAATGCGGAACTCAGTTCGGATTCCGGCTAATGCGGCTGCTGTCGGATGGCCAGCAGGCGGGGTTTATGTCGGGCGGCAGAGCTTTGAGGGCGTGGTCCGAATTGGGCCTCCGGAACGCCCGTCGATGCTTCGGCATTGAATTCTAGGGCTCGGGTAGCTCGGTGTCTTGCGTGTCGCAACCGGCACAGTTTACCGAATCGGGCGGTGGCGACGTTAGCGAACGCAATAAATTTGCGTGTCGATCTGGTTGGCGCGATTATCCGGGCCGATACCAAGCTACATCGATGCGGAACCCGAGGGGCAAATTCGGCTTCCGCCATACATTTCAGTGTGACGGTTTTGGGGGGCGGACCAAGGCTGGTCTAGCCATGTCTATTGGAGTCGAGTCAATGCTTCGATCAATTTTTCCACTCGCGTTGGCGACCCTACTGCCTAACGCAATGCTTCTCGCACAAGCTCCTTTCAGCTCGATTGCACAGGTTGGGCACACCGCTCAATGCAGTTGCGGTGAAGCGGTTTGCGGCTGCGAAGCCTCTTACAGCGATCCAACTTGTGGTGTTTCGGAACCGTCATCGGATTGCGATTCGATCTGCGATAGTGGTTGCGATAGCATGTCGGGCGGAGCGTTCAGTTGCCTCACTTCGGGCAAAAATGGCGGCTGCTTCTCCGGTGGCGGTGAAGATCCCTTCTCGCTCTTCGGATGCACTCCCTGCGGTCTGACGGTATCGGGTTGGACGGAAATCGGTTACTTCACCAAGGGCAGCGACTACCGATTTAACAGCCGTCCCAATGAAGTGCAACTTCAGCAGGCGTGGCTCACGATCGACAAAGCGATCGATACTTCCGAAGGCTTCGACATCGGCGGACGCATCGATTACATCTACGGTACCGACGGCCCGGATACTCAAGCTTTTGGTATCTCGAATAACCATTGGGACAACTCGTTCGACAATGGCGGCGACTACGGATCGGCGATCCCGCAAGCCTATGTGGAAATGGGATACGGCGATTTGTCGGTGAAGATGGGGCACTTCTACACGATCATCGGTTGGGAAGTCGTTCAAGCACCCGACAACTTCTTCTACAGCCACACCTATACGATGTACAACAGCGAGCCGTTTACCCACACCGGTGCGTTGGCAACCTTGGCCGTCGGCGATGACACCGAGATCTTTGGTGGCTACACACTTGGTTGGGACAGCGGATTCGAAGACAACGGCGACAACTTCATCGGTGGTGTTAGTACTGCGTTGTCCGACAACATCAACTTCACCTACGCGACAGTCTTTGGTCGGTTTGTCGAAGAGACTCAAGAGCGTGGATACATGCAAAGCGTTGTGTTTGACGTCACGCTGACCGAAAACCTGCAGTACATCTTCCAATCGGATTGGTTGGATACCGAAAATGCCAGCGGCGCTGCAGTGCGTGAATCGATTGGCATCAACCAATACTGGATCTACGACGTCAACGATTGTTTGTCGGTTGGCGGTCGCTTCGAATGGTGGAACAATCTCGACACCACCACCGGCAACAGAGCCGATGTCTACGACCTGACCTTGGGCTGCAACGTCAAACCCCACTCGAACATCATCGTCCGTCCCGAAATCCGCTGGGACTGGGACAGCGATCAACTGGGTGTCAACGAAAACGACGCGAAACGTCAAGCAACCTTCGGCATCGATTCGATCGTGTTGTTTTAAGAACAGCCGCCGGCGCCGCGACGTCCTAAGTCAATCACAAAAGCCCAGAGTGCGGATCTCGTACTCAGGGCTTTGTTGTTTGATACACACGTCAAAACGCGGTGTCTGCGGACCGCGGCGGTGATTCGGCTATTCCGCCACTAGGACCTCGACCCCGGCGTTCTCAAACGCTTCCAATGCGTCTGCAGTATCGGGATGGCGGTTGGTCACGATCACATCGATCTCATCGAGCCCGGCGATGTGACACATCGAGTGTTTGCCAATCTTTGTGTGATCGGCTAACACGACCACGCGGTCGGCACCGGCTATCATCAAACGCTCGCTCTCGACCACGTGTTCGTTATCGTTATAGAGCCCCGATTGGTTGATGCCGCTGACCGAAAGCATCGTCCATTGGGCGTGGTACTGTGAGATCGAAGCCTGGGCGCTTGGGCCGACCAGCAGCCCCGTTCCCGGGAATAGAAAACCGCCGGTTAGGAAGAGTTCATGGACGGCGCGTCGAGTTGATTGCGATTCGATTGCCGCCGCCAGACGCAGCGAGTTTGTTATCAACCGCAACGGAATCCCAGGCAAGCAGCTGCCAATCTGCAGCGTAGTTGTCCCGCCATCGATAAAGACGACGTTGCCTGGGGCTAACATCGTCACCGCCTCGCGCGCGATTGCCAACTTCGCCTCGCGCTGCTGGACCTCGCGGATCGCGATCGGCATCGTCTGTTCGTTGTGCAAGACTTGGATCCCACCACGGACGCGGCGGACCAAGTTAGCTTCTGCCATCTCGACAAAATCGCGTCGGACGGTCGCCACGCTTGCACCAAATCTCGCCACTGCTTCCTCGACCGACAACGTCCCCGATTCGGCTAAGACTTTCATGATCTCTTCGTGACGATTTGTCTTCATCGTGGATCCCGTAACTTGCTCGGATGATGCATTGCGATCAATGACGCCCGCTCGCCGTGCGGCTTTTGAGCGAAACGACTGCGCGTTCCGTGATTGTTCGTGCGCGTTGATTGATTACTTTTGATCGACTTGCTACCCTTTGTCAAGCGTTTGGCCGCGGGCGCGGCAACTTCGGTCGGCCGAATCACACGCCGCCCGAACGCGCCGGGACACCACCGGCCGCTAATTTGATGCTTCGAAATGTTTGCCTGAAGAGAGACCAATAGATGGCCGTTGAACTGCGATTGGGCGTTAAGTCCGACATGATCGAATACCGCTACTCGCACCAGTGGCTGTTTCGAATTCTCGCCGAAGAAGGGGCGAGATATGTCCAATTGGGTTCGCAGTTGGAGACTTATCACCTTCCGGATGCCTATTTTCATGACCTGCGGAAGCAAGCTGATGATGCGGGAGTTGAGATCGATAGCACGTTTACAACGCACCGCGAATTGGGCGGTTTCTTTCGCACAGAGCCCGGTTTTGAACAGGTTGCTCGAAAGAACTACGAACGCTACATCGAAGTCGGCGGAATTCTCGGGGCGACCAGTGTGGGCAGCAACCCCGGTGCGGTTCTGCGCGACCAGATGGGGACCAAGCAGGCGGGGATGAAGCGTTACATCAAGCACATGAAAGAGCTGATGCATTACGCCTACGAGCACGGCCTGAAGTGGCTGACTGTCGAACCGATGAGTTGTTTGGCTGAACCGCCGACACTTCCCGAAGAGATCGCGGCCCTTGGACAGGAACTGACCGAATACCACAACGCAAACTCTGACTCCACGGTTCAGGTCGGCTATTGCACCGACATCGCTCACGGCTACGCCGACCGCGACGGAAAGATCATCTTCGATCAATACGATTTGTTCGAGGCGTGTGTTCCTTGGATGTACGAGGTGCATCTGAAGAACACCGACAGCATCTTCAATTCGACGTTTGGCTTCACCGCCGCCGAACGCGAAAAGGGAATCATCGATGTTCCTCACTTCCGACAATTGTTGATCGACGCGTCGGATCGATTGCCAGTCGATAGAATGGCCGGCTATTTGGAAGTCGGTGGGCCCAAACTGGGACGCGACTACAGCGACCATCAATTAGAAGCATCGCTGCGAGAATCGCTTCAATATCTGCAAACCGCATTCATGCAGTCGTCGGCTCCCGCACCAATCCCATCCAAAAATGCGGTATCAGAAAAAAAGCCGGTGCTGATCTCGCCATCGATGATGTGCGTCGATCCGCTGAACTTTGAATCGGCGTTGCGACGCGTCGAGGCGTTGGGAGTCGATATGTTGCACATCGACATCATGGACGGACACTTCGTCCCCAATGCTCCGATGGGCCTAGGGATTCTCGAAGCGCTGGGGCCGAAGACCGATCTGCCGATCGACGTTCATCTAATGGTTCAAGACAACGACTTCTTTGTCGAGCTGTTGGAACCGATGCGCGTCGATCAGATTTCTGTGCACGTCGAATCGTGTACGCACCTCGATCGGACCTTAGCCAGGATTCGAGAGATCGGCGCCAAAGCGGGCGTGGCGATCAATCCAGCGACGCCGCTGTCGGCGATCGAATACGTCTTGGAGCGGATCGATTACGTCCTGGTAATGACAGTGAACCCCGGTTACGCGGGGCAGAAGATGACTCCTGCATCGATCCGCAAGATCGCCGACTGCCGAAAAATGCTCGACGATGCGGGCTACGGTGAAGTTCCGATCCAAGTCGATGGCAACGTTAGCTTCGAGAACATTCCCGCGATGGTCCGCGCCGGTGGCGTTAATCTTGTCGCTGGGACCAGCAGCATCTTCCATCGCGATGCTTCCTGGAGCGAAAACGTTGTCAATATGAAGCAGACGATCGCCGCCGGATTAACCGCCAGTTGCCAGTAGACGCTAAAAGAACCATCCGCAAAAGAGAAGTTAGAATGTCAAAACAAGCAATGGACGCCATCGTGCTGCATGGCGTATCGGATCTGCGTTTCGAACAGGTTCCGGTTCCCGAGGTTCCAGCGGGAAAGGTCCGCGTGCGAATCGGATTCTGCGGCGTTTGTGGCAGCGATATTCCACGCTGCTTCAGCAAGGGAACCTACAACTTTCCAACGATTTGCGGGCACGAATTTGCCGGCACGGTGGAAGCGTGTGGAGCGGAGGTGATCGATTTCGCAGTCGGTGATCGCGTCGCGGTCTTCCCCTTGATTTGGAACGACGACCACCCTGCCTGTGAAGTCGGCAAATACGCTCAAAGCGATGGCTATGACTATCTGGGCAGCCGCAGCGACGGAGCGTTCAGCGAATTCGTGAACGCGCCGCAGCGGAACCTGATCAAGGTTCCCGACAACGTGTCGTTGGAAGAGGCTGCGATGACCGAACCAGCTGCCGTGGCGTTGCATGCAGTCCGCCGCGCCCAACTGCGGTTGGGCGATAGCGTTGCAATCTTTGGATTGGGACCAATCGGTTTGATGGTCGCTCAGTGGGCCCGCGCGATGGGGGCCTCGCAGATCGCTCTGTTCGACATCCTCCCCGAGAAATTGGAGCTCGCCCGGCAGTTGGGATTCGAGCACGTCTTCGACAGTCGAGACGAAGCACCCGCGGAGGTCGCCGAACGGTTGACCGGCGGCCGCGGGGTGCATGTCGCTATCGAAAGTGCCGGCGTTCCGCCAACGATGACCGCCGCTTTGCAAGCGACACGTCGCTCGGGACGCTGCGTTTTATTGGGCAATCCCGCCGCAGACGTCACGCTGCCAGCCGCGTTGATCTCGCAATGCATGCGACGCGAGATCGACATTTTGGGGACATGGAACAGCGACTTCAGCGTCTTTGGCGACGACGACGATTGGCGGACCGTGCTCGATGCGATGAGCAGCGGTGTGCTGAATCTAAAGCCTTTGATCACCCATCGCGTTCCGCTTTCGCAAGGCATCGCGGCATTGGAGATGATCCGCGATCAGAGTGAATTCTACGCCAAAGTTCTGCTGCATCCGTAAACCGGTTCCCGCCGAACACGATCTGTCGACATTGCTCAGTAACTACCAATAGTCCCCGAAGCGACGACCATGCAAAACTCAATCTACTATCTCGACAAACCGGGCGGAACATTTACGCTCGCCCAGGAATCGATCGGCGAACCCGGCCCCGGCGAAGTTCGCTTGCGGACCAGCAAGACATCGGTCTGCCAATCCGACGTGGTGATCTACAACGTGGGCTTACCGCGGATTTTGTCATGGCCCGCGATCCTGTTGCACGAGGTTGCTTGTATTGTCGACGCAGTTGGCCCGGGCGTAGAAAAGTTTTCGCCGGGCGACTTGGTGGGACTCGGTTGCGACATTCCCTGCGGCGATACCGAATGTATCTATTGCGGAACGTCGGGAACCGGCGATTGGACCAGTTGTCCCAACACGCAGGCAACGGGACACGAATTTCCCGGCTTTGCTCGCTCCCACGCGATCCTGCCGAAGTGGTTTGTCGACGATGGGCCGATCGTGAAGTTCCCCGCCGGCTTCAATCCCAACCACGCTTGCCAGTTGGAACCGCTGGCCTGCTGTCTCGAAGGGATGACGCGAGTTAACAACTGTATCGAAAACCGAATCGTTGTACTGATCGGTGCGGGATCGCAGAGCACCTACGCACTGCAGTGCGCTCAAGCGATGAATGCCAAGAAGATCATTCTTATCAATCGTGGCAAAGAGCGTCTGGAACGAGTGCTTGCAGATTTCGGTGACGACCGCGTCGTCGGTGTCCGCTGGGACGAAAACGTTGTCGAAAACACCCTGGCGCATTGCAAACCGTACAACGAACCACACTTTGTGATGGTCAACGCTCCCGTGCGCGAAGCCTATGACTTGGCACCAAAGTTGATGGGCTATGGAACCGTGCTCGATGGGCACGCTGGCGTGAAGGGAGCCGATGGGAAGCCACGGATCGCTCACGAAATCGATCTCAATAACGACATTCACTACCGGCTACAATGCTACCAAGCGACTCATGGCAGCAGCATGCACGGCATTCGTTTGGCTCATAAGTTCCTGTCCGAAGGGTTGTTGCCAAACATCGACAAGATGACCAACGAGACCGAGGTCTTTGCGCAGGATCAGATTCCTGCGGCGATCGCGCGGGCTGCGGACAAAGACAGCCTGAAAGTGATCATCGACTGGGATCGATAACCGGTTCGATTTCAACTATCATCGCAACTCGCGGACTTGCTGAAACGAAAGTTTTCGCCGCGAGCAAACTGCGGGCGACGAGTTGTTGCCGACGGCTTCGAACACGATCGATAGACAAACTTTTATGCGAGACCTGTGCATCGTCGTAGGGACGCGTCCCGAAGCTATCAAGATGGCGCCGGTTTATTTTGCGCTGCAGGAATCGTCGGTGCTGCATCCAGTCCTGCTGTCGACTGGACAGCATCGTGAGATGCTAGACCAAGCGTTTGCGTCGTTTTCGTTGGTCCCCGACCACGATCTCCATCTGATGCAACCAGGGCAAAGCCTTGCCGACATTACGGCTCGGGTGATATCACGCGTTCACGATTACCTTACCGAAACGCGGCCGGCCGCCGTTTTGGTGCAAGGGGATACCACAACGGTCTTGGCCACCGCGATGGCTGCTTTCTACGCGGGCATCCCCGTTGGTCATGTCGAAGCCGGCCTGCGAACCTACGATCCGCAGAACCCTTGGCCCGAAGAGATGAACCGCCGCCTGGTTGCTCCGATCGCCCAGTGGCACTTCTGTCCCACGCAGCAAAGTCGAGAGCAGCTACTTAGTGAACGGATCGAGGAATCGAAGTGTTACGTGACCGGGAACACCGTCATCGATGCACTGTTGTGGATACGCAACAAATTGGTCCGCGAGAACCGAACGTCTGACGAGGTTGCCGCTCGCGTTGGGATCAGCGATGCGTTCAACCAGCGGTTCCTGAGCGACGATGCGAGTCGATGGATCTTGGTGACGGGGCACCGCCGCGAATCGCATGGCTCTGGTTTCGTACAAATGTGCGATGGGATATTGAGGATCGTTGCGGAACATCCCGACGTCGGGATCTTATTTCCGGTGCACCTCAACCCGCATGTTCGGCAACCGGTGATGGAGAAGTTGGGGAATCATGATCGGATCGAACTGGTCGATCCCGCTGGATATGAAGACTTCGTTTGGCTGATGGATCGCGGCTTGTTCCTGTTGAGCGACAGCGGTGGCGTGCAAGAGGAATCGCCTAGTTTGGGTAAACCGGTGTTAGTCACTCGCGATACGACCGAACGCCCCGAAGGTGTCGCGGCCGGGACCTGCCGCTTGGTCGGGACCGATCCGCAAAAGATCTTCGCCGAAGCGGATCTCTTATTGAGCGACAGCAACGAACTCGCGCGCCGCAGGGGGCTCAAGAATCCCTATGGGGATGGCTCAGCGGCCCAACAGATCCGGACTGTGTTGGAACGCTCGCTCTGCGATCGCTGAAATCGATAATTATTTGTGAAATCTAGCAACGAATCGTAGGTTCGATCGACAGCACCGTTGACGCCACTGGGTGAGCGAACGACCATATTTTGAGCTCGTTTGCGTCGTTAACGGTCATGAGAAACCAAACCTGCCGCGTCGCAAAAGCTTCGCGGCGAACGCTTGTTTCCCGATCGCACTGCTGCCGATCATCCGATAGCCCTCGATTTTCACTCCAGAAATCATGAAAATACTTATCACCGGCGGCGCTGGTTTCATTGGTTCCAACCTCGTTCGGCATCTACTGGCGGAGACCGATCACGAAGTCGTCAATCTGGACAAGCTGACGTACGCCGGCAACCTCGCGTCGTTGACCGATATCCAGTCGAATCCGCGGTATCGGTTTACGCAGGTCGATCTGTGTGATGCCGACGCTGTCAAAAGCGTCTTCCATGAGCACGATCCCGATCGCGTGATGCATTTGGCGGCGGAGAGTCATGTCGATCGGTCGATCGATTCCCCCGGAGACTTCATTCAGACCAACGTCGTCGGCACCTATAATCTGCTGCACGCGAGTTTGCACCACTACCAACAACTGGACACACCGCGACGCGACGGTTTCCGGTTTCTGCACGTTTCGACCGACGAGGTCTTCGGATCGTTGGGGATGGACGATCCTGGCTTCAACGAAACGACACCTTACGATCCGCATTCGCCCTATTCGGCTAGCAAAGCTTCGTCGGATCACCTGGCTCGCGCCTGGCACGATACGTTTGGTCTGCCCGTGCTTGTCACCAATTGCTCCAACAACTACGGACCTTACCAGTTTCCGGAGAAGCTGATTCCGGTGGTGATCCTGAAGTGTTTGCGCGGCGAGCCGATCCCCGTGTACGGCGCTGGAGCGAATGTCCGCGACTGGTTGTATGTCGAGGATCACTGCCGAGCGTTATCGCGCGTGCTAGATGCCGGAACCGTCGGCGAAACCTACAATATCGGTGGCAACAACGAACGATCAAACCTCGACTTGGTCAAGATGCTCTGCAGCCTGTTGGACGAGATGCATCCGTCGTCCGACGGAAAGCGGTATGAAGAGAACATTCAGTTTGTGACCGATCGTCCCGGACACGATATGCGTTATGCGATCGACGCCACGAAGATCGGTCGGGAGCTCGACTGGCAGCCCGCCGAAGATTTTGACAGCGGTTTTCGCAAGACGGTCCGCTGGTACTTGGAGAACCAAACCTGGTGGCAGAATATCCTCTCGGGCGATTACCGTTTAGAGCGTTTGGGAGAAAAAGCGTAAACGCTGGGGCTTCACCGTCTGCAGAACGCAGATTGATCCCTCTTGGATTTCTCGGTATCCTACCCGTTTTGCCAGCGACGGCGAGACCACATCGAGGTCCCTCAGGGATAAGATCAAACGCATGCGTAAAGCACTGATAACGGGCATTTCGGGACAAGATGGCAGCTATTTGACCGAGTTGTTGTTGGCCAAAGGGTACGAGGTTCATGGCCTCGTTCGCCGCACCAGTAGCACCGTCCGCACGCGGTTGGAACATCTGTTTAGCGATCCGTCGATCTACAACGAAACGCTGTTCCTGCACTACGCCGATATCGATGACGCGACGACGATTCGTCGGTTGTTGATGCGGATCCAGCCGCAGGAGGTCTACCATCTCGCGGGGCAGAGTCACGTCGGTGCGAGTTTTGAGATCCCCGAATCGACGTGTGAGTTCACGGCGATGGGGACGCTGCGGTTGTTGGAGGTGCTTCGCGATCTGCCCGAACGGCCGCGGATGATGCAGATCAGTAGTAGCGAGATTTTCGGACGTCCGGCGGTCGCTCCGCAAAACGAATCGACGCCGCTGAATCCCGTTTCACCCTATGGCGTCGCAAAAGCGTTTGCGACCCACATGATCCGCGTCTATCGCGATTCGTTTGGGTTCTTTGCCTGCAACGCGATCTGTTATAATCATGAATCGCCACGTCGCGGTGAGAGCTTCGTCACGCGAAAGATCTCGCTCGCGGCGGCTCGGATTAAACTGGGGCTGCAAAAAAGTCTGACCCTTGGAAATCTCGACGCGCAGCGCGACTGGGGCTATGCTCCTGAATACGTCGACGCGTTTTGGCGGATCCTGCAGCACGATACCCCCGACGACTATGTCATCGCGACGGGGCAGAGTCATACGCTGGGCGACTTCTTGGATGCGGCTTTTGGTGCCGTCGATCTGAATTGGCAAGACTACGTTCGCACCGACCCCAAATACATGCGTCCGGCGGAATCGCACCAATTGGTTGGCAACCCAGCTCATGCGATCAAAACGCTCGATTGGCATCCGCACACGAAGGCTCCCGAATTGGCGGCGCTGATGGTGGAGCACGACATGGCGGCGCTGAGTTAACATCGCCGAACCGGCATTCACGAACCTCCCATATCCAACCACTGGTCGAACGCGATGAAAAAGCTGCTTGTCACCGGTTCTTCGGGACTGATCGGTTCGGAAGTCTGTCTATATTTCGCTGCTGCAGGCTGGAAAATCCACGGCGTCGACAACAACCAACGGGCCGTCTTTTTCGGGCCTCAAGGTGACACGCGGTGGAACCAACAGCGGTTGGCTGGACGAATCGAAGGCTTTGAACACCACGAAGTCGACATTCGCGACCGCGAAGCCGTGCTCGCATTGGTCGACAAGGTACGCCCCGATGCGATCGTCCACACCGCGGCGCAGCCCAGTCACGACCGCGCCGCCGCGATCCCGTTCGCCGACTTCGACACCAACGCCGTGGGAACGCTGAATCTTCTCGAAGCGACGCGTCGGGCTTGTCCCGAATCTCCGTTTGCTCATATGTCGACGAACAAGGTCTACGGTGATCGCCCGAATTCGATCGCTTTAGAAGAGCTTGAAACGCGATGGGACTACGCCGATCCGCAGTACGCGAACGGTATTCCCGAGAGCTTCTCGATCGACCAATCGAAGCACTCGCTGTTTGGGGCATCGAAAGTCGCCGCCGACGTGATGGTTCAAGAATACGGTCGGTATTTTAACCTCCCCACCTGCTGCCTTCGCGGCGGTTGCTTGACCGGTCCAAATCACAGCGGAGTCGAGCTGCACGGCTTCCTCAGCTACCTGGTCAAATGCAACTTGGAAGGGAAACCGTATACCGTTTTTGGTTACAAAGGCAAACAGGTCCGAGACAACATCCACAGTGAGGACGTTGCCCGCTTCATCGCCGCCTTTATCGAGACGCCTCGCGTCGCGGAGGTCTACAACATCGGTGGCGGTAAAGCCAACAGTTGCTCGATTCTCGAAGCGTTCCAGATCACTCAACGTTTCACCGGACGCGAGCAACAATACAGCTACAGCGATGAGAATCGGATCGGCGATCACATCTGCTATTACAGCGATCTTGCCAAGATGCGAGCCGATTACCCAGGCTGGGATATCACGATCAGTCTCGAAGATACGATCGAACAAATCGTCGCGGCGTGGAAGCAACGCCCGTAGCATGTTCCGCTAATGATTTTTTGTTAAGCCTTCCGGGTCCACCGCGATCCGCTGCGGGCGGCTAGCCGTTTCATCCGGCGGGCGAGGCTTCGTCTTGGGTCACGCGGGGCGGTGTCGCGACGTGGCGGAAGGAAAACTCGCGGAACAACAGGAATAGGTTAAGCATCGCCAACGAGCCTCCCAAAACCAAAGTCGCGGCCACGACAGCTTCGTCCAATTTCTGATCGTCGAAAACGCGGTAGATCGTCCACATCCAATTAGTTGTTTCCTGGACGCCATAAAACGATGACGGTGCACCGGTAACGATCGCCATAAAGACCGATGGCACGACGATTCCCAGCACCAACAAGCTGCACATCGCCGCGAGCGCCAGGCCCATCGAATTTCCAAATCGCCGCTCAAGGACCAGCATGATCAAGCGGACGGCTGACAGATACATTAATAGGTATCCAATCAGCAACATCGCAAACACAAACGGCTGGATCGATCCGCCGACAATCAGACTGCACATCCCAAACGCCAGAATCCCCGTCGCCGACGTTGTCAAAGCGAACATGTAACCGGTGCCGGGGCCGGGAATCATCCACAACAGAAACATCCGGCCCAACGTCGTTTCGGGTAGCGTGCGAAGAACGCGGGGACTCAAGTCGACCGACTCGCCCAACATCAAGGTTCCCATCAACAGCCAATAGCCGGCCAACATGAGACAGCCGAACATCAGCACATCGTCGTCGTTGGACCAAAGAGCAAACGTGGCGATGCTGCCGATCCAGATCAATTGTTGCGCAAACATGATCCAACGCAACGGTGTCGAGCGGTTTTCCGTGACGGGAGCGATCCGCGACGCCGCTGCTTTGACAAACAAGACCATGCACGAAACCGCGACCAGTCCAAACAGTCCCGTGAACAACAACGCTTCGAGGTCCCAGATCAATTGCTGGGTATAGACAGCGCTTAAGACGAAGATCGCCGAAAAGATCTCAGCAAAAAAGATCGTCACCAACAGCATCAGTAGGGTCAGCATCTGCGTCGCTCGCGTTTGCGCGATCGTCGACAACAGCAGCCCCCAGGTCGTCAATAAAATCGAAACGGTAAAGACAACCACGATCGTCGTTGCGATCATCGGCAAGTCGACGCCACGCAACAGGTAACAAAAGGCGAAGCACGGGACCAGTACCGCAAAATAGACAAGCATTTGCAACAGCGCACTTCCCAGCTTTCCCGTCACGATCCGCAGCGCCGAGAGCTTTGTGATCGCCAACATCTCAAACGTTCCCTCGTCCAATTCGGATGCCAAGGAACGGTGAGCGGCTAAGGGGACCATCGCCAGCATCGGAATAGCTAGCAGGAAATAGTAGCCGGTCATCATGTAGACACCTGACGGAACGTAATAGATGTCGGGCGCAAGCGTGACGACGCCAACGGTCATCCAAAACAGCGAGGCGATCAGCAGTAAGAAAAACGTTCCACTGAACTGACGACTCTTCAGCGATTGCCGAGCTTCTTTGATCAAAATCGGATTCAGCCAGCGCGCGGCACGATCGCTCCATCGATCGATCGTTCCCCAAAAACCGGTTTGATCGGTGTCGCAAACGTAGCGATGGTAAGCGTCATTAGCTTCGCCCGGTTCCGTCGTTGCGACTTCCGCAGTGACTAATTCAGCAGTGATCGGGTCGTTCATTGCACCTGCCCCTTGGTCACTTGAAGGAACACGTCTTCCAGGGAGTTATGCTGCGGCGTGTATTCCAAGACTTCGATCCGCGCGTCGCATAACGCGTGCAAGATCGCAACCTGATCCGCCTCGTCTCCTGCAATCGAGAACCGAATCGCTCCATCGATCACGCGAACGTTGGTCGCCCGCGAATCGGAGCGCAGCAGTTGGAGAGCCCGGGCGTCGTCGGACGCCACGCGAACCAAAAGTTCACGCGTCGGTTGCAGCGTGCGGCGAATGTCATCAACGCTTCCGGTCGCCAACAACTTGCCTCGCTCGATGATCCCGATTCGGTCGCACATCTCCGCCAGTTCGGTCAGGATATGGCTGCTGATTAGGATCGTCTTGCCATCGGCTGCCAGCGCCCGAATGATCTGCCGCAATTCGATGCGAGCTCGCGGATCCAGCCCCGCCGCCGGTTCGTCCAACACCAACACCGCCGGGTCGTGAATCAACGCACGGCCCAGACACAGCCGCTGGCGCATCCCCTTGCTGAGCCCGCGCATCGGCTTGGTCGCCAAAGGTCGCAGCCCGGTGAACTCCATCACCCAACGCAACCGCCTCGTTCGATCGCGACCGACCAAACCATAAGATCGGGCAAAGAAGTCGAGGTATTCGATGCAGTTGGTGTCGCCGTAGGTACCGAAGCTGTCGGGCATAAATCCCAACCGACCGCGCACGCGATCGGGATCGTTCACGCTGGAAAGTCCTTCGACAAGTGCGTCGCCGGAGGTGGGCAGTTCGAGCGTCGCGAGGATTCGCATACTGGTCGTCTTGCCGGCTCCGTTGGGACCGATGTAGCCGAACACGCTGCCACGAGGAACTTCAAACGAAACGTGGTCGACAGCTTGCGTGTCGCCAAAGCTGCGGCAGAGGTCGCGGACCTCGATCATCGGTCCGTCGTATCCGGTGGTCATGGCAGCTCTCCCATGATCACGTGCACGCTTCCCTCGGTGCGAGCGTCGCTGACGCCCAACGCATCGCTCTGCAACTGCGTCGTCGCCATAAAATGATCGTTGGGTAGCGAACCAAGCCATTGATTCAACTGCCGCTCCAACAGCGTCAGCTCTGCATTGGTCGAATGATTGGTGTAGCCATCGTTATTAAGAACGGGGACCGGCGAATCGATAAGCAATGGGGCGACGTCGATCAAAGTGTTGGGCGAGGCGGTTTGCGAGCGATTCATTGCCGCCGATTCGCCCGCAGGAACGTCGCGTGAAACCCATAACTGGCCCTTTGTATCGGCGGCGATTACGCACGACAACGGATGCGGGGAATCGTTGCGGACGGTCAACGAATCGTCCGACCGATCGAAGCCGATCATCGTCGGAGTTGCTTGCGGTTGCAGTGTCATGTATTGCACCTGAGTCCGCGCTGGCAAGAACTGCCCCGTGTAGCGGTAATTGGATTCCGATGCGTAGATCCAGCGCCGCGACCGTTGGTTGTTAGGCGGGCGATAGCGACTCTGCACCGCGGCATTTCGGATCGGAAACAGCGCCGTCTGCTCCGGCAACTGAATCCCATCGGCGCGACCAAACGACGAAAAATAGGTCTGTCGGTTTTGCGAAACACGATAGCCGGCTTCGGCGTCCTGCCAAGTGAGTTGCCGCGCCCGGATACGAGTCTGCAGACCATCGGCCATCAAGGCGTAAGCAAACAATCCCAACGTCAACAACGATGCCAGAGCGGGAGCGAAAAAGAGCAGCAAGTGCAGCCGCGCGTGTCTGCGGAAAAACAGATAACCAACCGGTCCAATCACGATCACAAACAAAGTGTTCAGCGCGAAGAACAACTTCACCGGCGGTCCACCAACCGCTTCGATCAACCACTTCCAATAATGATCGTCACCACGACGCACATCGATTCCATTTCGCTGCGTCCAAACAAGTTGCTTGGGATCGTAGAGATCGCGAACGGTCTGCCACAACTGGAACGAACCGGGAAACGGATAGGGAACGTCGATCGCGGTGATCGTCCCCAAACCAAACCGGGTCGTCCTCAACAACGCGCTCAGTTCGGCTGGCGTTTGAATCGCCGCGGCGGGATGCTTCTTCTGCTCCATCGCATCGAAGACCTCTTTTCGCTGCGTCAGTTCCACGTCAAGCTGCTGCCATTCCCAATTCTGTGACTGTTTTGTCACTTCGCCCCAATGTTCCATCTCCAAAGGGGTCGTATCGTTAGCCGCATTCAGATCGAGCGTCCGCCGGACCGCGACCAGGTCGGGAACTCGTCCCGCGGCGACAGGGTTTAAGGTCACGCTGTCGCCAGGGAATTCAAAGCCTTTGGCGTCGTAGATCCATAGACTTCCGCCGGCGGCGATCCAATCGGTCAGCGCATTGAAAGGCTCCGCATGGCGAGCGACATCCTCGAGCGTCGCCGCTTGGACGATGATCGCGTCCAACTGCGAATACCCCAACCAAGATTGGTACATCGACTGCGGATCGCTGTCGATCGCGCGGAACTGCACCCAAGCCGACTGGACTTTTGTCGCGAGTTCTCGCAACTCCTTGTCGCTAAGGTTTGCCTGGTCGGTCGATTCGTCGAGCGGTCCTTCGCCAAGCAGCGTGACCAGCGACCGAACGTCGGGATAGCGAGTCGCCGAGGCTCCCTTGTTTGCGTTTCTCGCGTTGCCGGAAGGATGCAAGATGCCAACCGAAGTATGCTGTTCGGCGTAACGCGTTTCCAAGCTATCGACGGAATACATTTTACGCCCGTTCTCAATCCGCTGTCCCGCTTCGGAGAGTTCGACAGTAAACTGGCTCCAGGGAACATAATAAGGAACGTAGACGACAAACCGTTCGCCCGTTGAATTCTGCGGAACGGTGCAGCGGACATGGAAATCGATATCGAGCTGCGTACTGTCATTGCCGCGCGGCGAGAAGACAACATCAAAGGTTCGGTCGGCAGCAAACGCTTTTGCCTTCGGATAGAACCGCAGGTGCAGCGGTTGATAGCCGTTGGCAGCTAGTTTGGGAGTCGTAATCGACAGCGCAAAACCGCTCGCCCGCGTACCTATCGATAGCGTCCCGACGTGAGCCAATCCGGCGTCATCCTGGCCAAAAGAGAGGCTGGTGCCGGCGATAATTGTCGTCAGAAGTATCCAAACGAAACAGATGCTGCGGATCACTGTGGCTCCTCCGCTGCATCGCGCTGCTCAACCGCAGGGGGATGGAATCGCGAACGCGTCGGCTGCAAGATCGATCCGGTCATCGACGCGAACAGTGACGCCAGAGCAAAGGCCAAGGCGTACATCGCAAAGCAACCGATCGCCGTCGCCAGAACGACAGCGACACATTGAGCCCAGAAAACGTTTTCGATGATCGCGGCCCGAAAGACCCACATCAACATCGCCGATAGCGTGACCAGCAGCATCAGAAAACGTAGCGACCACTGCGGCATCGCTCGCTCTGACGATGCGGTAGGTTCCGATGGGATGTTGGACATGGCAGACGCTATCGACGCGTGGATCGATCCGAAAAGAAGCGTCTAGTGTAGCGTGTTCTGCCGAAACATGCTCGCATGGAACCGTGGCAGACGCGTCGTCTGCCTTGCCTTTTTCAATGGACAGACGCAGAGGTCTGCCCAAGGTTTCGATCGCATAGTCGCAGCGGCGACTAGACTTCGTTTGTTGCCAGAGCTTGCAAGCCGCTGATCACCTTCAGCACCGTCTCTTGCGAGACGTCGCCCCACTGAGCCGCCTTGTGACGCAGGATCGCCAACTTGAACATCTCAAGCGCTTCGGACATGTCCGGTGGCAGTTCGGGAAGGCCGGCGAACGGCTGAGCGACGGGAGCGGCTTCGACGTCTTCGCCCTTTTCGAAATCAGCGGTCGGCAGCGGCTTGCCGCCCAGGTCCTGTTCATCCTCGTCGCCAAAGTCGGGACCTTCGGGAGCCGGTCCGGCCGCGATATCTCCCGATTCGTCATCGAACTTCGTGTTGCTGCCACCTTGAGCCGGTAGGACGACATCTTCATCGGGGTCGGCTGTGACGATGTCAGCGGCTTGCGGGCGGTCCTGGTCGACAGCTCCCATCGATTGCCAACGCTGTTCACGCATCCCCGAAACGGACCAACCGCTTCGCATCGCTCCTTCGAGCCACATCGGTGCGTCGTCCCAATCGAGAGCCGCCAGGAAGTGGCTCCAGTACAGACCGGGATAAGTTTCATACGACGAACCGAAGGTCTCGTGAACGCGTCGCAGTCGACCGACGTGCGGGCTGGTGACGCCGCCGACGCGCTTCGCCCACGCTTCGTCGGAGTATTCAGTCGCGGGAGCGTCCGATTCGATCAACGCTTCCCGCCATTCATGGATGATCCGTCCCTTTTCCCAGTTGGTCGTGCTGATCAGATTTTGCCAACGACCGACAAACGGCTCGCTTGCCGAATCGAGCTCTTCGAAACTGGAGATCGCGATGACGTCCGGTTCCCCCGCCTGATCATCCTCCGCGGCGTCCGAAGCCACCTCGGTGACATCTTCATCGCTCGCATCCGATTCGTTCATCGCGACAACTGCAACGTTGGAATCATCATCGCTGGAGACTTCCATTTCGCCGGAGGCTGCAACTTCGTTTGAGCTCACGTTGTCGTTGCTCAAATCGCTTGCGGTGTCGCTGGAAACCACTTCGGTCGCCGTTGCACTAACCTGGTCGGTGGTATTCGCTTCGGCAGACGTATCGGTGCTGCTTGTTTCGATGTCCTGGTTGGTCGGGATCGCGTTTTCCATACCTGATTCTGCTCTTCCTGTTTGGATGTCGTTAACGTGTTGCTGGGGTCGCGTGGGAACCTCTTCAAGCCGATCTTCGCACTTCGGCAACCGCACACTAAGGCTAGGGAAATCGAAGCCTGGCGGGAACCAGCAAGTTCAGCTTCTCCGGCCGCATCGCGGCAAATTCCACTTCGCCGACGATGGTTGTTCCAGTGAGTGAAACCTTGTCGTCGGACAGCATAGGCGGCGGGCAGACCGGGGATTGCGGCGGCAGTTCCCGATCGCTTCGGATCGCGCCGATGGTCGCGATTCCGCTAGTGAAACCGGATTGGGCGGCGGTGCTGCTGCCGAATGCAATAGCCGAAAAGGGCCTGCAGCAGTAAAGCGTAGAATGGCTTACCAGCCAAGTGTTTTTCGGACTCTAGCGGTCCAGCGCTCGTAACCCGCCGGAGTCATGTGCAGTCCATCTTTGGCGAACAATGCGGGATCGGGCTTCCCATCGTCGCCGAACATGTCGGGCGAAATGTCAATGAAATCCAGCTTCGGATCGGCCTCGCAGATCGCCGCGATCCCGTCGTTGGCCGCCTTCATCGTCGGCCACAACTTCCAGCGGCTGATGCTCGGTTTGATCGCCAAAAAAGCGATCTTGGTCTCCGGCAACGCCGTAGAAATCGTGTTGACGAATTGTTGGAAGTCTTCGATCACCGCCGCGGCGTCTTTCCCTTTGGCGATATCGTTGTCGCCAGCGTACAAAACGATCTGTCGCGGCTTGTGAGGGATCAGGAATCGGGGAGCAAATTCAGTCGAATCGGCGATCTCGGAACCACCAAAACCGCGGTTCACCAACTGCAGTTCGGGGAAGCTCTTCTTCAAGTCCCACATCCGCACACTCGAGCTGCCGGTGAAGACGATCCCGCCGGGTTGAGGCGGATTTTTGGCGTCGACCGCTTCGAATCCAGCGATCGTCTTTTCCCAGCGGCTCGCTTTTGGTTGCGCCTCGGCGACGCTAATTCCGCCGACGACAAAGAGAATGGCCAGGGCAACGATTCGGCGAGGACTGAGGATCACTTCGAAGACTCCAAGTGGGCTGTGGATCGATTGGGCAGGGGATTTCAACGAGGCCGAGTATAGTCTCAGCCGGCGTGGTGTGCCGCAATTAATTGGTCGAGTTCCTGCTTCAATACCGGCAGGATCTCATCGTATTTGTAAGCCCCCAAAGCTTCGGGGCCCCGTTTCAGATTGACATGGTTCGGACCGCACCAAAGCCCCAGATCGGCATCGTCGGTCTCGCCCGGCCCGTTTACGCGGCAGCCCATCACGGCGATCGTGATCGCGTGCTCCTTGGCATACGCTGTCATCTCTTTGACCTTGGCGGCCAGATCGACGAAGGCTTCGTTTTCGACCCGCGAGCAGCTGGGACAGCTGATGATGTTCAACGAATTGCGATCGAAGACGACGACGCTGCGGACGCGTCCCGACGCGATGTCGTCGACGATTCCGCGGCCCGCTTCGATCTCTTCGTGCTTGCGATCGTTGGGAACTGTCAACGAAACGCGAACGGTGTCGCCAATCCCGTGGCCGATCAATTGCTCAAACGCGATCCGCGTCTTGATTATTCCGTCAGGCGGCATGCCCGCTTCGGTCACTCCCAGGTGCAGCGGCACGTCGGGGCGCTTTTCCGCAAACCGCCGATTCACCTCGACGACCTTATCGGGATCGCTGTCCTTGAGCGAAACGACGTAGCGATCGAAGCCCAACGAATCGACGAATTCGCAATGCTCCCAGGCGCTCTCGAGCATCGGCGTGATCGAATCCTCGGGATCGTATTTGTTCGCCTTCTCCGGGTCGACGCTGCCACAATTGACCCCGATCCGAATCGCACAATCGTGGCGTTTGGCTTGATTGATGATGAACTCCACCTTCTCCTGCCAAGGCTTATCCTTTTGGTGGTGGTAGAGATGCCCCGGGTTGTAGCGGATCTTGTCGACATGGGGGGCGACAAGTTCGGCCAGGCGGAAGTTCTCCTGCAGATCGACGGCCAAGTTCGCTTTGGTCAGTTTGCGAATCTCCGCCAGCGCGGCGACATCTTTTTCGCTGTCGACGGCGATTCGCACCACATCCGCTCCGGCGGCGTGCAATGCGTTTGCCTGAGCGGCCGTCGCTTCGACGTTCTGCGTTTTCGTGGCCGTCATGCTTTGAACTGCGATCCGGTTGCCGTCGCCCACAACGACGCTGCCGATTTGCACGCGGCGGGTTGGATTGCGTTGAATAGTCACAAAAAATCAACCTGTTCTGATATGCTGAAATGAATCGCCACCGCGGGGGCAGCCGCCAACCATTCTAATCGATATCCGATTCTCGGGCAGTCGGGCTAGCGGCAGCGATTATCATGATCCCGAGGTGTTTCGCCAACGCTACGTCACCATCCATTCCCGCCGCCGCCAATAATCCTGCGATGAATATCTCTCCTTCCCAAACGACAACCCGCTGCAATTCCGAAGCTTGCGGTCGACGCTCGCCCTGGCTGTTGTTGATGTCGCTACTTTTGAGCCCGCTCGGTCTGGCCGACGTCAGTGGCGACGATTGGCCATTTTGGCGAGGCCCCGATCGCGACGGAGTCTCGCGGGAATCATTGCCGGCGGAAAAGCTGA
This sequence comes from Rosistilla oblonga, assembly GCF_007751715.1. Lineage (NCBI taxonomy): Bacteria > Pseudomonadati > Planctomycetota > Planctomycetia > Pirellulales > Pirellulaceae > Rosistilla > Rosistilla oblonga. The sequence continues at coordinate 3,525,721 of NZ_CP036292.1, forward strand.
CCGCTGACGGGCTGGAAGTTCGTTGGCGCGGCGAGGTGGGGACGGGGTTCTCGTCCCTTGTCGTCGCTGATGGCAATGCTCTGACGATCGGCAATTCCGAATCGGTCGACACGCTATTCTGTTTCGACGCCGAGACAGGAAAGTTGAAGTGGCAGCATTCTTATGATGCCCCGTTGGATGATCGCGATTTCGAAGGGGGCCCCACGTCGACGCCGACCGTCCACGAAGGGAGAGTCTACGTTTTGGCGCGTCAGGGAGATCTTTTCTGCATCGACTTGGCGACCGGCAAAGTCGTCTGGCAGCAACAGATCGTCGACGCTACGAATATCCGAATCCCCGGCTGGGGGTTTGGCGGATCGCCGCAAGTGCATGGCGATCGGTTGCTGCTGACCGTCGGCGAAGCGGGCGTTGCGGTCGACCTCGCCGACGGCAAATTGGTTTGGCAATCGGGGGACAAAGAGGCGGGTTACGCTTCGCCCGTGATTTTCGACTGGCAGGGCAAGACGCAAGCGATGTTCCCTTCGGGACGCAGCTTTTCGGCTGTCGATGTGGCGACCGGGGAAACGATCTGGCAGCAACGGTGGCTGACAAGTTTTGGCTGCAACGCGGCCGATCCGATCATTCACGACGGGCACGTCTTCCTCTGTTCGGGCTACAACCGCGGCAGCGCGCTGCTGCGATTGACCGAAGAAAAGCCGGAGATCGTTTGGAAACATAAGCTGATGCAAAATCAGATGAATGGCTGTGTCCGGATCGGCGACGCGCTGTATGGTGTCGACGGCGATCTGGAGGCGGAGCCAACGCTCAAATGCATCGACTGGGCCAGTGGCGAAGTCCATTGGGCCGACGATTCGATTCGCCCCGGAGCGATCGCTGCGACGCGCGAGCACTTGATCGTGCTCACGACCGAGGGAGCGTTGTTGATCGGCAATGCATCGACCACAGGTTTTAAACCGCTGACCGAACTGAAGGTGCTCGACGGTAAGTGTTGGACCGTGCCGGTGCTGGCCAATGGATCGATCTACTGTCGCACCGCCAGCGGCAGCGTCGTCTGTGTCGGCTTGAAATAGTAGCTTCTCGAGCGGCGAAGCTTTGGGAATTAGAGGCTGTTGGAAAACAGCGACTCCCAAACCGCCGGATCGCCGAAGAAGGTCACCTCGCGCTGCGTCGGGCTAACGACTTCGATCTGCAACCACAGCGTCTCCGCTGGGAAAACATCGGCCACGCGATCGCCCCATTCGACGAAGACCCAAGCCCCCGGTTCCTCCATCAACTCTTCGATCCCCAGTTCCAGGAACTCGTCGAGATCGTTCACTCGGTAGGCATCGACGTGGTAGATCCGCCGGTTCGCCGCGTGGTAAGGCTGGATCAGTGTAAACGTCGGGCTGGTTGCCGTTCCCTCGGGGACGCCGATCGCGGCGGCGACGCTCTGCACTAACCGCGTCTTGCCAGCACCCAATGTGCCGACCAAGCCGATCGTGGTGCGGTCGGGCAACCGCTGGGCGAGCATTCGCCCCAGACGATCGGTGTCGTCCAGCGAGTGGATCGACATGCGACATAGTTGATGGTTGTGCATCGGATAGGAAGAGACTCCGCGGGTAGTCTTAATACTTGACTGGGAAGCGTTTGGAACGGGAGCAAAAAACTTCGAGGCGGCCACTGACAAACAATAGCGGCAACGTCCCATGTGGGGACGGATCCGGTAGGATGGAAAGGGGCATCGAGGAAAGGATTGGAACTATGATTACCGTAAAATCGCGTCGATGCAACGCTGCGCTTGCAATTGTCGTGGCGGCCTGGGCGTCGATAGCCTCTGCCGTCGAGGATCCCGACGCGGGCCCGAACCTGTCGAAATGGACGCTCGAACTGCGTGGCACGCTCAAACGCGAAGCGACAACTCGCGAGACGGCGGCGCATTCGGCGGCGGTGGTCCAGCTGTGCGAAATGTGTGCAGCGATGCGAAGCGACGATCGCTACCCGACCAGCGAGGTCCTGCAAGGACTGGCGACGCGGGCCCGTCGGCGACTGTTGGACGTCCGCTACGACATCCAAGTCGCTTTAAAAAGAGACGGGATCGAAAAACCGGCCGGCTTCGATCAGCAGCTGCAAAAATTGGAGCGGTTGCTGGACGAGCGGACTGCGGCGGGAAAGCGGTTGACGCCGGAAACGCTTCCGTCAACGGCGGCAAATGCGGCTGGCAAGGGTTCGGCAGACGGTCAGCAAACGCGTCTGCCCGGTGGCGGATTTGCTCCCGGTCCCGATAATGGATTTCTGTTGATCGAACTGATCACGCGGACGGTATCTCCCGATTTTTGGAGCGCTCAAGGTGGGCCGGGAGCCGTTCATTATTATGGCATGCACCGCGTGATGGTCGTTCGGGCGACGTCGCGCGTTCACGAAGACATCCAGTCCCTGCTGCACGCGCTTGGAGGATTCCCGCAATGACACCTGAAACGCCCCAATGGGTCAGCTGTCCCACCTGCCAAACTCGGTTTGTGATGGACGAAACCGAAACGCCGCCGTTCTGCAGCGAACGCTGCCAATTGGTCGACCTCGGCCGCTGGTTGGAAGAAGAGCACGGCTTGCCACACGAAGGCGACCCCGGCGACGTGCCGGTAGAATATCGCAACGAAGAGTGATCCGAATGCTGTCGGTGGCGGTGGGCGATGCGTATCAAGACGCTACACCGTAACCGTTTTTCGACGCCGGAGGCCGGCCGCATGTTAGCGGTTGGTCCGGCGGGTGGTGATGAAAAGATCGCCGTCGATCGATTCGACCTGCAGCGGTTCCATGGCCGGTGATTCTGCAATCGTCGCAAGTCCCTGCCCACCGAGTGGACCGGGAGCTGCGGAGCCGCCGATCAGTTTTGGTGCGACGTAGACATGGTATTCATCGATCGCATCGGCTTCGAAAAAGCTGGCCATCGCTCCCGCGCCAGCTTCCAGGAACAGATTGGTCATTCCTTGATCGTGGCACCAAGTCAGCAGTTGTTCGACGCCGCCGGATCGGGTTCCCGATTCGTTAACGATCACGCCGACGCCAGCTTTCCGTAGGGCATCGATCCGCTGTTGCGGAGCGTCGCTGCGGACGACTGCGTAGACTGGAGCGGTCTCGCGAGTTTTTATGAGCGTGGAATTGAGCGGCAGTTCGGCTTTGTCATCCAACACGATCCGAGCGGCGGTTCGTGGTCCGGGAGGCCTCGCGGTCAGGGTCGGATCGTCGGCCAAGACGCTGCCGATCCCCGTCACGATCGCGTCGACTTGGCTGCGGACTTCGTGAACTCGGCGGCGACTCGCTTCGCCGCTGATCCATTGGCTGTTGCCGCTGTGCGTTGCGATCTTGCCATCGAGAGTCATCGCCCACTTTGCGATCACCCATGGTTTTTGCTGTCGCACGCGTTTGATAAACGGAGCGTTCAAGCGGTTGGCTTCGGCTTCGCAGACGCCGACTTCGACGTCGATTCCGGCAGCGCGGATCTGAGCGATCCCGCCACCGGCGACTTTCGGAAATGGATCGACAGCCGCAATCACGACCCGCTGTGGACGAGCGGCGATGACGGCGTCGCTGCAAGGCGGCGTCTTACCGGTGTGGCAGCAGGGTTCCAGCGTCACATACCAAGTGGCGCCAGCGGGATCGCAATCCGCTGGCAAGGCAGCTAACGCTTGGCGTTCGGCGTGAGGACCGCCGAACTTTTCGTGATAGCCTTTGGCCAATGGTTTGGCGTCGCGAACGATCACGCAGCCGACCATCGGATTGGGCTCAACAAAGCCCTTCCCGCGAGCGGCTAATGCAAGCGCGTGACGCATCCATTGCTGATCGTTGGGAAGGATCGGTTGGGTCATACCACTTCAGCCCACATGCTTGCAGGACGGACACGCTTTTTCTTCGCCTTCGGTTTTGCAGCATTCTTTGCTGCGGCAATCACGGCTGCCGCGCCGGTTTGCTGCGAGTTACCTTGGCCGGCAGCGGCGGGACGCTTGTTCGAGCGCGGCTTCGCCGATCGCGGATGTCCCGATGCGGGAGTTGCCGATCGAGGACCGCTTGAGCGGCGCGAACCGCTTGGGCGACGCGAGTTGGTTCGCATCTCGTGTCGTTCGGCAGCCGATACCGGTTTGGGTTGTTCGCCACTGACCTGCAATTTTTGGCCGATCAGTTTTTCGATCGCATGCAGTTCGCCGCGCTCTGCGGCGGTGCAGAACGAAACCGCCAGTCCGTCGGCACCCGCACGCCCGGTGCGACCGATGCGGTGGACATAACTTTCCGGTTCGGTTGGCATGTCGAAGTTGACAACGTGGGTGACGCCATCGATATCGATTCCGCGAGCCGCGACGTCGGTCGCAACAAGTACTTGAACCTGTCGGGTACGGAAGGCTTCCAGGGCTCGCTGGCGTGCGCCTTGCGATTTGTTGCCGTGGATGGCAGCCGATGCGATTCCGCTCTTGACCAGTTTTTCAGCCAACGTGTTGGCACCACGCTTGGTTCGCGTGAAGACGATCGCGCGGTCGACATCGTCGCCCGAAAGGATCTTGCGAAGCATCGATTGCTTGTCGCTGCGTTCGGCGAAGATCACGCGTTGTTCGATTCGTTCGACGCTTGTCGTTTTCGGTGTCACGTTAACGCTGACGGGATCGTGCAACAAACGCTGGGTCAGTTCGACGATCTTCGGCGGCATCGTAGCCGAGAAGAAGAGCGATTGGCGACGCGAAGGCAGCTTGCTGATGATCCGCTTCAGGTCGGGCAAAAAGCCCATGTCGAGCATCCGGTCGGCTTCGTCGAGAACAAAGACTTCCAAGCGATCCAGTTGGATGTGGCCTTGGGTCATCAGGTCCAACAGACGGCCGGGAGTCGCGACAAGGACGTGTACGCCACGCTGCATATCGCGGACTTGTTTGTGTTGGCCAACACCACCGTAAACCAGGGCGTGGCGTAGCTTCAGATGTTTGCCGTAGGTGGCAAAGCTGTCGCCGATCTGGATCGCCAGTTCGCGAGTTGGTGCCAAGACCAGAACCGCCGGACGACCGGGCTGTGTCTTGCGCGGTTGCGAGCCCAAGCGATTGAGGATCGGCAAGGCAAATGCGGCTGTTTTGCCGGTGCCGGTTTGGGCACATCCGAGCACATCGCGCTCGTCGAGCGCCGCCGGAATGGTTTGCGCCTGGATCGGCGTTGGGATTTCGTAGTTTTCATCGGCCAGAGCGCGTTGCAGGGGAGCGATCAGGTCGAGTTCTTGGAAAGTTTTCAAGGTTGTTCCTAGCAGAGATGTCGTGAACCGAACGCAAGCCATTGAGGCTGGGGATCGATCCGCGGGTTCGCGCCGTCAAAATCGGCAGCGAGAGGTGTGTCTGAATGAAACCGCAGTCGAAGCGGTCGATGCGAACAACTGGAACGCGGGAGACTTCATTGAAACCGGCGGACAAGCCAACGCATTTGCCGCACGTGCGGCGATTCTGGACAAACAAGAAAGTCGCAGAATTTTGCATCCCATTGGGGAGGCGGGCGACTTTCCAGAGCGGTTTACATCAACCGGTGGAGGCCGCGGTATGCGGAGTGCGGCGAATTTGCCAGCACGCGTCGGGCAGGGTTTGCAGGAGCATCCAGCCCCATCACAGCATATCCTGTTGGCCCGGAAAACGTTTCCAATTCAGATGAACAACGTTACTCGTTTGTTCCGCGGCCAGCGATCACCAGCTCGTTGAAGAACGGGGATCTGCGGAAAGCGTATACTATAGAACGTGGTTAAGCAAGCGATAAGCTGCCGATTGCCGGGCTAAACCGTGGTTCTATTGGAGGAATCGACCGGTATGCGCGTGCGTCCGGTCCGGTTGGACAACGACCCGCTAGCGGATTGTCGGTTTAGTCACAACGAGCTTCCTTGCATTAGCCGTTTGGGCGTTAGCCCCGGTTTAGAGGCTGCGGAACCGGGGCTAACGCCCAAACGGCTAATTAGACCGACAAGCTGCTAGCGTGTGCCGGCTGATTCGGCTGAGTACAAAACATTGTTGCCCCGCTGAGGGTTTGCCAGATCAGACCGCTGCGTAAATGCTATGGCATGATAGCGGTGGTCGATGGTATAAACCGGCCAGCTGAAACAATCGGTCCACATCGCTCACGGAGGAGTCGTCGGATATGCGTACGATCGCAATCATCAATCAAAAAGGTGGAGTCGGGAAGACAACCACCGCGGTCAATTTGTCCGCAGCGTTGGCCGAAGCGGGCAAACGCGTCTGCGTGGTCGACCTCGATCCCCAAGCGCACGCTTCGCTGCATCTGGGAATCTCGGTTCTCGACGGCAAGCCAAGCACCTACGAAGTCCTTTGTGGCGAGATCAGCTTGGCGCATTCGCGGCAATGGGTCAGCGAGAACCTAGCCGTTGTTCCCGCTCACCTCGACTTGGCTGCTGCCGAAATGGAACTGTCGGGCGAAGTTGGCCGCGAGATGATCCTTCGCGACAAGGTCGCCGAAGACGATGAACAATTCGATTACATGATCCTCGATTGCCCGCCGTCGCTGGGCGTCCTGACGCTTAACGCGTTGGTTGCCGTCGAAGAGGTCTTCCTGCCGCTGCAACCTCACTTCTTGGCGTTGCACGGTTTGAGCAAGCTGTTGCGTACCGTCGAGATCGTTTCGATGCGATTAAACGAATCGCTGCGGATGAGCGGTGTCGTGCTGTGCATGTACGATTCGACAACACGACTGGCAGCCGAAGTTTCCAGCGATGTCGAGCAGTTCTTTAACACCTCCCAAGGTGGACGCCACATTCTCGATGGCGCGAAGTTCTTCGACACTCGGATTCGCCGCAACATCCGTTTGGCCGAAGCTCCCAGCTTTGGGCAATCGATCTTGGAATACGCTTCGGCTTCCAACGGTGCCGAGGATTACCGCTCGTTGGCTAGTGAAGTCCAAGCACAGATGGCTCGCGTCGCTGCCGCAGCGTAAAGCGTTTGCGGCGGCCAGCGTAGAGCCGATGCTCGCGTAACAACGCCCCTGAGGCTTTCGGCAATCGATGTCGGAAACCGCCAAGGGCGAATGTTCGATCAGTCGTTTCGGTCGCTGTGCGGGCGGGCTACTCGACTGGTTTTTCGTTTCCTTTGCCATCGCGAAGGAACGGTTCGCGTTCCTGTTCGCCTTGTGCGGGTTGCAGTTCGCGAACCCAGATGTTGCGGAAGCGAACCGGATTGCCGTGGTCTTGCAGGCGGATCGGCAATCGTTCGGCGTGCTGTTTGTATTCCGGTGGCCGATGATAGGGAGTGTCTCCCTTCAATTCAAAGTGGTTCTGAATCACGACGCCGTTTTGCAACGCGGTGATATAGGCGGGCGACTTCAGCGTGCCATCTTCGTTAAAACGTGGCGCGGTCCAAATCACGTCGTACACGTTCCACTCTCCCGGCGGCCGCGTCGCGTTGACCTCAGGCGGCGTCTGTTTGTAGATCGCGCCGGCTTGGCCATCGTGGTAGGTTTCGTTGTCGTACGAATCGAGGATCTGCAGTTCGTAGGTGTTCATCAAAAACAGCCCGCTGTTGCCGCGGCCCTGACCGCTGCCAGTCGCTGGCGTCGGGGCGGACCATTCGATGTGCAACTGGCAATCGCCGAAGGCTTGTTTGCTGCGGATGTCTCCCTTGCCCGAGACCGCCGCGCCGTCGACGATCTTCCAATTGTCGGTCCCCTTCCAAGCCGACAGATCGGTGCCGTCGAACAACACGATCGCATCGGACGGCGGCTTGTTCGCTTCACCGGGAGTCACGACAGCTGGCGGTTGCCACTTGATTCCGTTGAGGTATTCATCAGCCGACGCCAGCGGAGCCAACGACACTGCGAGAGCGGCGGTGTAAAGGACGGTTTGATTCAATCGTTTCATTTGGGGTATCCTGCGAGGCTTCAAAATTGAGTCAGCGGGGGACGCGGCAGAGGGTTGGATTTCCCAGCCCTCCCATACCGCGAGGTCCACCAAGATAAACACCGCAACATGGTCACGCTAGGAAGAATATCCAGATGTTTAGCCCCGGTCCCCGCCCCGATACGGTCCGCACCCCCGATGGCACCATTATGTCGGTTCCGGAGGGTTGGGAGCTGTTGCCGCCGGGCGACGCGGGGCTGACCCGCCGCGTCAAAGCCGCCGGCACGCACTGGGTTGTGCAGGAGAAGAAGGGACGCAAGATGTTCTCCCGCGGCGTCTGGGCTCCTGCAGCAACCATCGCTCGAATTCGCGCCGATTTAGTCGCCGAGCGATCGACAGACGCCTACGCCAAACGCCAGGCGTCGAGCGCTCGTCGCCGTGAGAAGGTGCAGACTGAATACGTGGAAGACTTCTATGCGGCGGTCGTCGAGTTCTTGGACTTCGACAGTCGCCACGCCGCGTTGGCGGAGCGATTGGCGAAAGCGGTCACCCAACATGCGACTCCCGTTGGCAGCGGCACCGTCGCGCGAACGCAGCGGATTCCGGTGCAGCAGCGGGCCCAAGCCGCCGTGATCGCTTGGATGCGACACCAAACGACAGCTTATGATTCGATGAAGATCCCGCGGGAGAAGGGGAAGCGACGCGAGGTCCGCCGGATGCTGGCGGCGCGGTCCAACGAACTGCTTGCACAATACCGCCGCGGCGATCCCACATCGACACATTGCCCGTTGCTCAAAGCCCTCTCGAGTCCTCCCGCCGTTTGATCGCTGCGCGGCGTGGGACGCGACGAAATGGAAGCGATGCTACGGAGCTGGTCCGTGCGCTACGGATTCTTTTGATGGGGGAGTTCATGGCCACTCCTTGTCCACATGTGGTCATCGGTTGAGCGAAACCGAACCACACCGTGCACACATCGGTTGTGTCCCGCACATCCTTTTGGTGTGTGCACATCCGCTGTTTGCAGTGGCATCTCGAGTGTGAGCTGGAAGGCGGGTGGAATCGCTGTGCGAACCGGCTCGTTCAAATATTTGGCACGGAAACTGCATCAGCTATCGACGCCGTTCTATAGTCTTCCGACTGGCTGTCGAGCCATCTACAACTGGCCACGCATTCGAGGTTGCCGTTCCGATGCCAATGCAAATCCATCTCGTCGATGAATCGTCCAACGCCGAACTGGCGGACTACCTGCGGAATCGAATCGCGTCGGCGGTGGGTTCGCTGAAACATCCGTTGGAATATGTCGAGGTCGAACTGCGTGACGACCCAGCGCAGCCCGATCGGATGCGTGTCTGCGACATCGACATGAAGTTGTTCCCGCGTGGTTGGATCTACGTCAACGCGCGCAGCGACGACTTCCACAATGCGATCGATTTGGCGGTCGCGCGAGCCGGCGAAGTGATCAAACGCACGGTCGTCGGCGAGGCTTGATCTGCAGAACCGCCAGCTGATGAGTGCACCAGTGGTTGACCAATTCGAATCCCTACGATAACAAACAGTACAAATAATGAACGGCAGCGGAAGATTGCCGTGTTACCAAATCATCAGGGAGAAGAATAAAGTGACGATCACGCGAGTTGGCAGCAATGAAGCTTATGCCGATGGCTGGAGCAAAGCATTCAGTAGCGGCAAGGCAACAAAGAAAGCCGCAACGAAGAAAGCTACTAAGAAAGTAGCGACAGCTCGAGGCACGAAGAAGGCTGCCACCAAGAAAACGGCTACCAAAAAAGTTGCAGTGAAAGCCGCTGCTAAAAAGACGACCAAGAAAAAGAAGCGATAGGGTCGCAGCCGAGCGTCGCGATGACGCTCCCCTTCGCCAGCACCTCGATCACTTGGTGCGTGGCGGCTCTGCCACTCGGCGGCTGATTCCATCGCCGCCCTCCTGTCGCGCGACAGCCGCGGATTGCCGATCGCAATCTGCGGCCGACGCCCTCTCTAAGATCCCCGCTGCTCGCTGGGACGCGCCTGCGACAATAACGCTCGATGCGTTGGACGAGTGCGCAGCGAGTGCGGCCATCGCCAAACATCGATGGTTGCTTGGCAGTCATTCCAGCGGAACGGACTGGCAAGAATAAGGCAGTCGGTTAGATGTAAACGACCGATCTTCCAACAGCGAAGTGAAACCTGGCTGCGTTTCGGTCGGCGCGGTTGGTCGCGCAAAGAGAAAGGCTGCACCTCGCGAACGTGGTACAGCCTTCTGTGCATTAAACGCCGCCCGTCGCGGGCGACGCTCTATTATTTAAGCCTGCTGGCTACTCTTTCGCCAAGCTTCGCAGAACCGTTGGCAGGATGCCTTCGTTGCGGTAGTAGACCATTTCGACGGGCGTATCGATGCGGACCAAGCATTCGAATTCCGTGACCTTACCGCTGGCATCGGTCGCTTTGACGGTGACCTTCGAACGTGGCTCCAGATCGTTGGAGAGTCCTTCGATGTCGTAGGTCTCTTCGCCGCTCAGCCCCAGCGATTGCCAGTCGTTGCCTTCGACCATCTGCAATGGCAAGACGCCCATGCCGACCAAGTTGCTGCGGTGGATACGTTCGTAGCTGGTCGCGATCACGGCTTTAACGCCCAACAGCAGCGTTCCCTTAGCAGCCCAGTCGCGGCTGCTGCCGGTGCCGTATTCGGCTCCCGCGATCACGATCAATGGAGTCCCTTCCTGTTGGTACTTCATCGATGCGTCGTAGATCGACATCGTGTCGCCGGCGGGCAGGTAGCGGGTCACGCCACCTTCGGTACCCGGAGCGATCTGATTGCGGATCCGGATGTTGGCGAAGGTGCCGCGAACCATCACGCGATCGTTGCCGCGGCGGCTGCCAAAGCTGTTGAACTCTTTTGGTCCAACGCCATGCTCTTGCAAGAATCGGCCCGCGGGTCCGTCCTTTGCGATCGCACCGGCAGGTGAGATGTGATCGGTCGTGACCGAATCGTTCAACAATGCCAGCACTCGAGCACCGCGGATCGGTTGGATATCGGGAACATCAGCGGTGACAGACGACAGGAATGGCGGTTCCTGGATGTAGGTGCTCGCTTCGGACCATTCATAGAGATCGCCGCCGGAGACTTCGATCGCATTCCAACGCTCGTTGCCGGTCACAGCTTGGGCGTATTGGCGAGTGAACATCTCGGGTTGGACCGCTTCGTCGATGACCTGGCGAACCTCTTCGGTCGATGGCCAGATGTCCTTCAAGAAGACAGGCTGTCCGTCTTTGCCCGTTCCCAGCGGTTCGGTCGCCATGTCGATGTCGGTCGTTCCGGCCAACGCGAATGCGACGACCAACGGAGGGCTGGCCAGGTAGTTCGCTTTGGTGTGTGGATTGACGCGACCTTCGAAGTTGCGATTGCCGCTGAGCACGCTCGAAGCGACCAAGTCGGCTTCGACGATCGCTGCCGAAACGGGTTCGGGCAGCGGGCCGCTGTTACCGATGCAGGTTGTGCATCCGTAGCCGACGGTCTGGAAGCCCAATGCGTCCAAGCTTTCGCTGACGCCCGCTTTGTCCAGGTAGTCGGTGACGACGCGCGATCCGGGCGCCAAGCTGGTTTTGACAAACGGTTTGACCGACAGTCCCGCCTCGACAGCTCGCTTGGCCAACAGGCCTGCACCCAGCATTACCGAAGGGTTGCTGGTGTTGGTGCAACTGGTGATCGCAGCGATCACAACCGATCCGTGAGTGATTTCGGAAGTCTTTCCGTTGTCGTTGACGGTTGCGGTCTTGTTCAACTGAGTCGCATCCAAGCCGAAGCCCTTGGCACCAACGGGTGCTGTCAGCGATGTGTTGAAGTCGGCTTTCATGTCGGCCAGGCGGACCCGGTCTTGCGGACGCTTTGGACCAGCCAACGCGGGTTCGACTGTCGACAGATCCAACGACAGACGCTTGGTGTATTGGCACTTGTCGGCGTCGTTGCGCCACAGTCCCTGTTCCTTGCAATAGCGTTCGACCAATTGCACTTGCGGTTCGGGGCGACCGGTGCGGCGCAGATAGTTCAACGTCTCCGCATCGACGGGGAAGAAGCCCATCGTCGCTCCGTATTCGGGAGCCATGTTGGCGAGAGTGGCACGATCGGCCAAGGTCATCGCTTCCATTCCTTCGCCGAAGTATTCGACGAACTTGCCGACAACACCTTCGGCTCGCAGCACCTCGGTGACTCGCAGCACCAGGTCGGTCGCGGTCGCACCCGGTGGCAGCGCACCGGTCAGCTCCATGCCGATGACTTCTGGCATCAGCATGTACAGCGGTTGGCCCAGCATCGACGCTTCGGCTTCGATACCGCCAACGCCCCAACCGAGTACGCCCAGGCCGTTGATCATCGTGGTGTGGCTGTCGGTGCCGACCAGCGTATCGGGAACCGCGATCGGTCCGTGCTCGTCTTCTCGCAACCAAACAACGTTGGCCAAATATTCCAGGTTCACCTGGTGGACGATACCGACATTTGGCGGCACGACGCGGAAGTTATCGAAGGCTTGTTGCCCCCAACGCAGGAACTCGTAGCGTTCGCCGTTGCGTTGGAATTCCATGTCGACGTTTTGTTGCAGCGATTGCGAGCTGCCGAAGTAGTCGACTTGGACGCTGTGATCGATCACCAGGTCGACGGGAATCAATGGATTGATCCGCTTGGGATCGCCACCCAGACGGCCCATCGCCGAACGCATCGCAGCGAGATCGACAACCGCGGGAACGCCGGTGAAGTCTTGCAGAACGACGCGCGATGGCTTGAACGGAATTTCTTGAGGAGCCGGAGCGGCGGCGTTCCAGGCGGCCAGGTTCTTCACGTCCTGTTCGGTCACGCTGAACCCGTCGCAGCCACGCAGTACGGCTTCCAATAGGATGCGGATCGAATAGGGAAGTCGACTGACATCGCCAAGTCCAGCATCTTCCAAGCGGCTGATGCGGTAGATACCAGCAGTTCCGCTGCCGGTGTTAAACGTGTCGCGAGCGTTAAATGGATCGGTTTTCGTCACGGAGGTAACCTAATGGAGTGTCTTAAAAGCAAGCCAAAAATGGAATCTACACGACTCGAAACCGCGAGGGGGTTTAAGGCAGTACCCTTCCGCCTTAATGGACGTGTTAGTGTCATTCCCAACCATGCGGAGTATAGCGTTTTGCAATTTAGTTGTCTGCTAGGGCGCACCCGCACGAATGTCACAATAGGGGCACTAGGGAGGGTTTTTGTAATTTTCTGATTCTGCGGCTCGCCCGGATTGTTCTGTTGCCGCAGGCTCTGCCGTTCCGATCGATTAAATCAATAACACGATCGATCAACGATCAGCTTGAATTGATGGAGCGACGAAGCGATGAGACCTCAGATGATCAATGCCCACGGAAAACTACAAGCCTCGGTTACCGCCGTCGCAGTCTTTGCCCTACTGGTTGGTTCCAGCATCGCGACTGGCACCGCATCGGCCCAGTCCCACGACGGCAGCGTGCAGCATTGCTCTTGCAAACTGTTGACGGGGCTGTGGGCCGGCTATCGCGGCGGAAAGTCCGGCGGATGCGACGCCTGCGACGCCTGCGACGCCGGTCACGAACCAACTTGCGGTTGCGAACAACCGAGCTGTGGTTGCGAACCGGCAACCTGCGGCATCGAACAACCGGCCTGCGGTTGTGAACCAACTTGCGATGGCGGTTGCGACGGATGCAGCGGCGGCAAATCGGGCTGCGGTCTGCTCTCGGGCAGCTCCGAATTCCTCAGCAAGTTTAAGAACAAGATGGGGAAGATGCTCCGCCCAACACCAAGCGATTGCAATTGCTGCCGAGCCAACACGCCGGCAACAAAAACTTGTGGATGCGGCAAACGGTCGCACGGCCACTCCAACACGATGCACTACCGTCACAACGAGCCGCAACCGATGTTTCCACCGGCAGCGCCAATGATCGTCGCCCCGGTGGCTCCGGAGATGCACATGGAGGGAGCGCCGCATCGGCACTACGAACAGCAAGACCTGCCGGCTCCCAAAGCTGACGCCGTCAACGATCCTTTTCGCGACGATTCGGTTCGGGTGCGACGGACTCCGGTTCCAGCGAAGCACGCATCGGTAGGCCATCTGCAGCCGGTCCAACACCGCGATGAAGCGACACTTCGCCCAGCGGTTTTCCAACAGGCGGAAGCGGGCGATCGTTGGTCGGCACCTCTGCATGTCGCTCGGCTGCAAGTCAAATAGTGCAAGGCCGATCGTAGCGTAGCGAGGTCCTTAAAAAGAAGCGATTGTCGCTCAGGCGATCGAACCGGCTTCCTCGCGATAGAAACGCCGGTCCGACGGATGCCACAACGGCAGTCCCTGTTGGACTCGGCATTGAAGGACGTCCAATTTTTCAGCACTCCCAGGAAGCGCCGCGGTCGGTTCGTACTGCTCTTCGTCGCAGGGCAGCGGCTCGAAGGCCCAATCGCCATCTTGGACAGCTTCAAGAATGGAACGTCTCATCTCGCGAGTCTCCGCAACAATTATGTCGTACCACGATGTTCGAACTAGCGACTTGCTGACATGAGCTATCAGCCGCAGTGAGCGTCCGGTGAATCTTGCCACGATCGGCTCGAATTCCAAACGGTTGCGGCGGTGGTGCTCGCCATCCGTCGCAACAAGTATCGAGCGGTCGAAGGGCAAAGTCAAGCAACGCAAGGTTGCTTGACCGTGCCAAGATGTCGCATCACCCGCGGTGGTGATTAGCTCTCGTCGTTCTCGCGGAGCTTCGCGATCACTGCATAATCTTCCAGAGTGCTGGTGTCGCCAGCGGTCTCGTTTCCTGCGGCGATGTCTCGCAGCAAGCGTCGCATGATCTTACCGCTACGCGTTTTCGGAACCGCGGCGGCGAAGCGAATTTCGTCGGGCTGAGCCAACGCGCCGATCTCTTTGCGAACGTGCAGACGGAGTTCTTTTCGCAGTTCATCGGTTGGTTCTCCCGACTTCAGAGTGACGAAGGCGGCGATTCCCTGCCCCTTGATTTCGTCGGGGCGGCCAACGACAGCAGCCTCCGCAACGGCGGGGTGACTGACCAGAGCGCTCTCGACTTCGATCGTGCTCAAGCGGTGACCCGAGACGTTGATCACGTCGTCGATACGTCCCATGATCCAGTAGTAGCCATCGGGGTCGCGACGGGCGTTGTCCCCGGTCAGATACTTGTCGGGGAATTTGCTCCAGTACTGTTCGACATATCGTTCTTCGTCACCCCAGATGCCGCGCAACATGCCCGGCCAAGGTTGAGCGATGCACAACATGCCGCCTTGATCGACATCCAGTTCGGTTCCCGATTCGTCGACGACAACTGGCACCACGCCTGGCAGGGGCCGCGTGCAACTGCCCGGTTTCGTTGCGGTAACGCCCGGCAGTGGACTCATCATGATCCCGCCGGTTTCGGTCTGCCACCACGTGTCGACGATTGGGCAACGCTTGCCGCCAATCTTCTCGTGGTACCACATCCACGCTTCGGGATTGATTCCTTCGCCGACCGAACCGAGCAGACGCAAGCTGCTGAGGTCGTGCTTGTCGACGTGCTCGTCGCCCCACTTGATGAACGCGCGGATCGCCGTCGGTGCGGTGTAAAGAATCGTGACCTTATACTTCTCGATCAGATCCCAGAAGCGATCCTCGGCAGGATGGTTGGGAGCGCCTTCGTACATCATGCAGGTCGCGCCGGCAGCCAGCGGACCGTAGACGAGGTAGCTGTGCCCGGTGATCCAACCACAGTCGGCGGTGCACCAATAGACATCGTCGTCGCGGTGATCGAAGACCCATTCGAAGGTCCGTTTCGCCCACAGGTTGTAGCCAGCGGTTGTGTGCCGGATGCCCTTCGGTTTGCCGGTGCTGCCGCTGGTGTAGAGGATGAATAGCGAGGCTTCGCTGTCCAACGGAACCGCAGGAAAATCTTCGGGTTGGTCGGCAACGAGGTCGTGCCACCAGATGTCCCGTCCTTCGACCATCGGTGTCGCTTGGTCTTCGATCCGTTGCAGGACGACGCACTTTTCGATCGTCGGCGATTTTGCCAACGCTTGGTCGACAGTTTCCTTCAGTGGCAGAACCTTGCCGCGGCGATAGAGTCCGTTGGCGGTCAGGACAACTTTGGCTTTTGCGTCGTTGTTGCGATCGGCGATCGCTTCGGCGCTAAAGCCGGCGAAGACGACCGAGTGGACTGCACCGATCCGGGCGCAACCAAGCATGGCGATCACCAACTCGGGCGTCATCGGCATATAGATGCTGACGACGTCGCCCTGTTGGACGCCGATCGATTGCAGACCAGCGGCGAACTTGGAGACTTCCTTTTGCAGATCGGAGAAGGTCAATGTGCGGGTATCGCCCGGTTCGCCTTCCCAGATCAAAGCAGCTTTGTCGCCGCGACCAGCCGCGACATGGCGATCGACGCAGTTGTAGCAGGCGTTGGTCTTGCCGCCGACGAACCACTCGACGTTGGGGCTGTTCCAGTTCAGGACCCTGGTGAAAGGTTCGAACCAATGCAGGTGCTCTTTCGCTTCGGCACCCCAAAAACCTTCGGGGTCGTTCTTAGCGGCTTCGTAGAGCGCTTCGTATTGGGCTTGAGATTTGATTACTGCCTGATCGGTGAATTCCGCGGGAGGCGGAAACAGCCGAGATTCGGTTAACACGTGATCGAGGTTGCCACCGGCGGATTCTGACATGCGTATTCTCTGAGCGTCGAAACGGTAGGATTGAGAGGGGGTGAAGGCAAGATTCTAAATTGCAAGCATCTGAACTGTCAACGAACAGAGAGAATCGAGCCCACGTTCTTACCGCTAAGGGTGTCGGTCTGCCCAAAACGACCTGAATATCCCGCACGGTTTGTCGCCGACTTGGTCACCACCCCATTTTGCGGCTAGACTTGAGAGCCCAACCGCAGTGATCCCATCGCGCGATCGGTTGGTGCCTGTTCATCGACTGCCCCCATTTCGAGTGCCCCCCGAGTGAATCGCATCGACCCTTCATCCACCAGCGGTTCCCGCCCCTTCCTTTCCGGCAAACGCCGCTGGATGCTGGGTCTCGCGGCCTTCTTCATCGCGATCGCCGGTGGCGTCTTTGCCGATTATTGGTCGGCGATGCCGATCGATGCCAAAGCCAGCTTTACCGGCCGCGACGCCTGTATCCAGTGCCATCAAAAAGAAGCCGAACTGTTTGCCGGATCGCACCACGATTTGGCGATGGATCTGGCAACTGACGAGTCGGTGATCGGCGACTTTAGTGGCGTGGAATTTGCCCATCACGGGATCACAAGCCGGATGTTCCGCGACGGCGATCGGTTCATGATCCATACCGAGGGGCCCGATGGCGAGATGGCAGATTTCGAGATCAAGTACGTCTTCGGCGTCGATCCGCTGCAGCAGTACATGGTCGAGTTTGATCGCACGGCGGAGATGTCCGAAAACGAGGTTGGTCGGCTGCAAGTGCTGCGTGTCAGCTGGGATACGCACGCGAAAAAATGGTTCTATCTGGAACCGCCAGATGTCCACGAGAAACTTGCTCCCGACGACGATCTCCACTGGACCGGCATCGCACAGCGTTGGAACACGATGTGCGCCGAGTGCCATTCGACCAACCTGCAGAAAAATTTTGATCCCAAGACCGCTAGATACCACACGAGCTGGTCGGAGATCGATGTCAGCTGTGAAGCCTGTCACGGACCGGGCAGCCTGCATGTCGAACTGGCGCAAAGCAAGTCGCTGTTCTGGGATCGCCATCACGGGATGGGATTGGCCGAATTGAAAGGCGCCGATGCGATTCCGCAGATCGAAGCGTGCGCGCCGTGCCACAGTCGCCGCCGCGTGCTGAAGTCCGGTTTCCAGCCGGGGCAACGCTTCTGCGACTTCTACGAACCCGAACTGCTGCAGGAATCGACCTATCACGCCAACGGCGAGATCTTGGACGAGGTCTACGTCTATGGGTCGTTCATCCAAAGCAAGATGTACCACAAGGGGATCCGGTGCAGCGATTGCCACGACCCGCATTCGCTGAAGCTGAAGCAACCCGGCAACGCGACCTGCACCTCGTGCCACGCTCACCCGGCGGGCAAATACGACACGCCATCGCACCACCGGCACGAACCCGGCACGGCGGGGGCTTCGTGTGTCGAATGCCATATGCCCGAGACGACTTATATGGCCGTCGACCCGCGACGCGATCACAGTATTCGGATCCCACGCCCCGATCTGTCGGTCGCGTTGGGAACGCCCAACGCTTGCACTGGCTGCCATGTGGAGTTGGAGAAGGAGAAGCAGCCCGAAGAGATCCGCAAGCGATTGCCCAAGTTTGCTGAGTTCGTCGCGTCCAGCGAACAACTGCCCAGCGATTCGTATTCCAAATTGACTGAATACGCGAAGTGGTTGGAACAAGCTCGCGGAGGCGACACAAAAATCAAAGCGGTACTGCACGAGATCGATCAGTGGTGTGATGACGCTTGCGATCGCTGGTACGGCGATCAACGCAAACGCCCCGATCACTTCGCCACGGCGCTGCATGCCGCTCGCACGCAACAGCCCGACGCGCTGCAGCAACTGGCAAACGTCGCGCTCTCCAAAGAAGGTGTCCCCGATCTGGCTCGCGCCACCGCGATCCAAGAACTGAGCCGCGCCGACAGCGGTGCCGACGCGACCCGCGTCGCTCGCGAAGCTTTAAAAGATCCGAATCCGATCGTTCGCGTGGCGGCGGTCCGCGTCTTCGAAGGTCGCGATCCGAGCCAGATTCGGCGGACGATCGTTCCGATGTTGACCGATGATTCGCGGCTGGTCCGCAGCGAAGCGGGGCGGATTCTGTCGACGGTCCCCGCGGACAGCTTGTCGGCCGGGCAACGCGAGCAACTGCGATCTGCGTTGGATGAGTACCACGAATCGTTGATGGAGACGTCCGATCGCGGCAGCGCACACTTGGTTTGGGCCGTTGTTCTGGAAAACCAAGGCCGCTATGGCGAAGCGATCGAGTCATACGAGACGGCGATTCGTGTGCAACCTGGCGCCGTCGGACCGCGCAGCAACTTGGCGGCGCTGTTGGAGTCGATGGCTCAATCGGGACAATTACCTCCCGCCGAGGCGGCGGAGGTTCAAGCACGCGTCACAAAATTGCGAGCGGATGAATTGCCGTTGCTGCAGCGCGACGCCAATCTCGCTCCCGACAACGGCCCGCTGCAATATCGACTCGGCCTGGCGTTGTACCTGCAAGGCGATGCGGAAGCCGGATTGCAACGGATTGAAAAATCGGTCGCATTGGAACCGGAGAACGAGCAGTTCCTGCTGGCTCTGGTTCTGTTGTTACAAAAGCTGGAGCGGATCGACGATGCGAAAGCGGCTTGCCAGCGACTGCTGGATCTGTCGCCCAACAATCCTCAGTACCAAAACCTGATGCGACAGCTGGAGTAAGGCCGATCAGTACGACCGCTACACGCAACGGTAAGGACGCGTTCCCCGGGCGGTGGGGGTGGAAATGCTGGATTTTTATCGTTCGGCTCGGTAGAATGCACTACCTTGTCTCACCACCTATTCGGGCCCTCTCTGTAAGGGGGCCTCGGTGGCATCTAGCACTTCTTTGCGGCCATTGGCCCTGCGAATTGCACCTCCATAATGGCCAAGCCTTTGCAATTTGACGAAGCCTTTTCGAAAGCCCGCGAGGGGGAAACCGAAGCCTTGGGCGGGTTGTTGGAGACGTATCGCAGCTATTTGCGTGTGCTGGCGGCTTCGCAGATCAGCCATCGGTTGGGGCAACGCGTCAGCGCGTCGGATATCGTCCAAGACACGATGCTTGCGGCGCACCGCGACTTTGGCGATTTTCGCGGCCGGTCGCCGGAGCAGTTTTCGGCTTGGCTGCGGGTGATCTTGTCGCGGAATCTGTTTCGCGCGATCGAGCGTCATATGAAAGCCGACAAACGCGACGTCCGCCGCGAGGTCTCGCTGGATCAAGTCGCAGGATCGGTCGATTCGAGTGCCGCCGGTCTGGCGAATCTGCTTGCCTCGGATCAATCGACGGCCAGTCGGATCGTCAGCCGAGGTGAAGAGACGCGGCGATTGGTCGACCTGTTGGTCGAATTGCCCGAACACTATCAGCAGGTGATCATGCTGCGGAACTTTCAGAATCTGCGGTTCGACGAAGTCGCACAAGAGATGGGGCGGACCGCCACCGCCACGCGGTTGCTGTGGTTGCGGGCGTTGAAGAAGTTGCGCGAGTTGTACGATGCGGAGACGCCCGCGTGACGCCTAGCCCCGACGATTCGACAGCTTGCTTGGACGGACTCTCTCCCGCCGACCAGGACCGTCTCGTCGAACTGCTCGATCAATATATGATCGATAGCGAAGAGGGACGGCAGCCCGATATCGAAGCGATCGTCGCTGAACATCGGCATCTGGAGAAACCGCTTCGCCAATATCTGGCCGGTTTGAACCTGATCCAACAAGCCAGCGACGCGCAGGTCCGGCAATCGTTCTCGGAAAACGATCGGGCCAGCCGACTTGTCGATTACGAACTTGGGCCCGAGATCGGGCGCGGAGCGATGGGAATCGTTTACGCCGCGACCGACAAGCGATCTGGTGCAGCGGTCGCCTTAAAAATCCTGGCCTTTGGTTCGTCGTTGGATGCTGGCCTGATCGAACGCTTTGCTCGCGAAGCCCGCGCGGCGCAGTCGTTATCTCATCCGAACATCGTGCCGGTCTACGAGATCGGTTGCGACGACGCCGTTCATTATTATTCGATGCAGCGGATCGATGGCGATTCGTTGGACCAACACATCGCGGCGGCTCGCTCACGCCGACGCGACGCTGCGGATTCGGCCGGCGGTTCGCTGCTGAGTGGAGCGGGTCGCTTCCGACAGATTGCTTTGCGTTGTGCGGAGATCGCCGACGCGCTGCACCAAGCTCATCTGAACGGGATCGTTCACCGCGACGTGAAACCTTCAAATGTGATCCGCGATCGCGATGGCAAGCTCTGGCTGACCGACTTTGGATTGGTTCGGATTCATCAAGAGCAGAGTTTGACCAAGACGGGCGATCTGATCGGCACCTACCGTTATATGAGTCCGGAGCAGGCGCGGGGGCGCGTCGATCTGATCGGGCCGCACACCGATGTCTACGGTTTGGGAGCAACGCTGTATGAAATGTTGGCGCTGCGACCGCTGTTCCGCGGCGACGACAGCGCTCGTTTGTTGCGGCGGATCGATCAGAACACGCCTCAGCCGCCGCGGCATTGGGATCCGCGGATCCCACGCGATCTGGAAACGATCGTTCTGAAATCGATCCGCGCCGACCACACCCAGCGGTATGCGTCGGCCAAAGAGTTTGCCGACGATCTGACTCGCTTCGCCGAAGGGAACCGCATCCTCGCCCGCCGGGAAAGCGTAGCCGTTCGCGCAGCTCGGCGACTGCGACGGCACGCGCGTCCGCTGATTGGAATCGCCGCGGCGTCGATCCTGCTATTGGGCGTAGGGTTCGGAGCGAAGCAAATGTTGTCTATCGCTCGGACGTCCGCGGCGGGCGGAGTGGATCCCGTGATGCAACTGCGAATCGCGGAACTGCAACTGAGTGAGTTGATGCAAGCGGAATCCGCTGGCGAAACGCTCGACGATGAATATCGGCAACTGATCGAATCGCTCGACGATCGCGACGGGCGACTCGATCGACGACGGTTGCGTTGCCGCGCGCAGAACCAATGGGCTGCGGTCTGCATCGATCGCGGTGATTTGCAAACTGCAGAGACCCTGTTGCAGGAAGCTGTCGCGGCGGCCGAGGGCTTGCCGGAAATGGAGGTCAATCGACCGGTGAAGGGGCTGACGTCGGTGAACCTCGCTCGGCTGCGGGTTGCTCAAGACGATCTGGACGGCGCGCGACAGGCGTTTGCCAAAGTGAGCGGCACGTTGTCCCGGCGAATCGATACCGATGCACTCACCTCGGGCCAATTGATCGTCGCGCTCAACGATCTATGTATGGAGTTCAAGCAGCGTGGGGCAACCGATGCGGCGATCGAGGTCGCTGGCGACCTGAACCTGTTGTGCAACTGGGACGACAAGCGGCGCGATCGCTCGATGGCACAACTGCGCCAGGGGGCGATTGCACGAAACAACTTGGGGGCGTTGCTGTTCGAAACCGACGACTTCGCCGCCAGCGCCGTCGCCTACAACGACTCGATCGGTTTGTTCGAACGGATGCTCGAAGCCTTCCCGTGGAACCACGACCTCCGCCGCGAATATGCCGTCGCGTTGAACAATTTGGGGCGATCGCAAGCTGCGGCCGGCGAAGCGGATGCGGCGGAAGAGACATTCCAAAAAGCGATATCGATCATCGATCCGCTGTATCAATCCGACGACAGCGACGCGGAATTGGCTTACCAGGCGGGCGGGATTTGGAGCAATCTGAGCGTTTTGAAGCGGGGGACGGGCGATTTGCAAGCGGCTGAAGCTGCGTCGACTGAGGCTCGGGAACGCTTGCAGCGAGCTGTCGGTTTGCAACCCCAGGCGTTGCATTATCGTCAGGCATTGAGCAGAATTGAGAAGAACTTAAACGCGGCATCGCGAGTGGATCCCAAGTTATGAAAAAGTCAGCAGCAACCAAACGGCGATCGTTTCGCATCGAATCGTTGGAATCACGGTCGATGTTGGCCGCCGATGGGTTGATCCTCGACTCGGGATCGCACATCGATCAAGAGCTGGGACCGCCACGCGTTTTGGGGACCGTCGATGTACGAGTCGCCGATTCGGTGATGACCTTCGACGTCTTCGCGGCTCGCGGATTCCGCAGCGTTCCCTCGTCGGACGCACGTCCCGACTGGCACGGAAGACCATCCGGTTCCGGCGGCGACGCAAGCGTTTTACGCCCGCAGTATACGTTTGTTGCGCTTCCCGAATTGCAAGATCGCCTGGCGATGATCGCTCAAGCCTCCAACGGGGCACCGATCGGATTGCAGTTCGATTGGAGCGATTCGCTGTGGAGCGGATCGATGAGCATCGAATCGCCCGGATCCAAACCGTTGCCCGTTCACGTCGAACCTCCCACCGGACCTGGTGGCGGTTCAGCCGACGACATGCTTGCCGATTTGACAGCTGGTTCCGAGGGCGAACGGGGCCCTGAGAGCGGCGATCAAGGGCCGCACTTGGGATCGGACGCATCGATCCTGGCGGCAACTTCGACACCGCAGGCTGACGTCGAAACTAGCGACAGTGAAACGGCGGCTCGCATCGATCGTGCGATCCTCGAACTGACCGACGAGAGCGTTGCTGAATCAGCCATGGGAGAAGCGAATCCGGCCGATCGTGATGGTGTGACCCTTGAGGCCGCAGCTTGGTCGTCAGCTTTCAAACAACACCTTGCTCCGCTGACCGCGGGACAATTGCTGTTTGCCGACGGCATGCGGAAGCTCGATGCGAACACCGCCGCAGATCTAATCGCCAACCTGCGAAGCGACCTGCAGCAGGAGCGTGTCTGGAATGCGGGCAGCGATCGCAACGGCGACTTCTTGGATGGTTGGATCGTTCAGAATTCCGATCTCGAGCAGCAGCTGTCCCAGTTGGCGCGAAGCGAGATGATCGACTTAAACACCGACTTCAGCAACGATCTCGTCGGAACCGCGTATTCCTACGGCGGGCTGAAGATGACGCAATTGTTTGTCGCCGCCGATGGGGATGTTGGCAGCGAAGGCGTTGCGGAACAGCCGACTCAGTTGGCGATCGTCTTCGATTCCTTGGCGACTCATCATCGCTTAGCCTCCGCCGTGGGCGTGATCGCCGTCGCCTCGTGCCTAGCGCTGCGTCAACGTTCCGAACAACCGTTGGGCATGGTTCCCAAACGCTGAAGCCGCCGCTAGCTCGCTGCCGCCAGGCGGACGATGGAGTTGAGATTCGATGGACGCTGCGGTCAACTTCTTTGTCTACGGAACGCTGAAGCGAGGCGAGTGCCGCGAGCGAATGTGGCCGCACGCTCCGCTTCAAATCCAGGCCGCGTTTGTGCGGGGCTGCTTGTACGACCTTGGGCCCTACCCCGCGATGATCGCCGGGGGCGACTGGGTCGCGGGAGAGGTGTGGTCGATCGCACCACAGCACGTGCAACAGACACTGGCGGTGCTGGACGAGATCGAAGATTATGACGCCAGCCGCGCTAACAATCTCTACAACCGCCTGCAGGTTCCCTGGCACTTGCGGCCCGATGCTGCCGCTGCGGACTCGAAGGCATACACCTACCACTACGCTCGGACCGAATATTTGATGGCAGGCCAGCGGATCAAATCGCCCGCCGACGATCCGGTTCAATGGCCGTCGCTTGGTTCGACAGCGTAGGTCTTCGCCAACCGAGCGATCACGTCGGTGACGGCTGTGCGGAACGATTCGGGCCCGATCACCTCCGCCTCGGCGCCCAGCGACAGTAGTTTCGGCATCAGTTCCCGAGGGTGAGCCGATGAGACGGTGAGGATCGCACCGCCGTCGGGTTGCATATCCAATTGCTGTTCGGTATGCCAGGGATCTTCGCGAACCCAAGCTGCGCCAAACGAGGACAAACGGATTTGAACGCTTTCGGTCGCCTCGCCCGAGAAGATTCCAAAGCTGCGATTGAGATGGGTTTGGATGTCCACATCGGGATCGGGCTTAAACCATTCGTCCAACGCCGTCGCTTTGGTGAACCGGTCCAACTTCCAGTGCCGCATTCGCTCTTTGGGATCTTCGACTTCTTCAGCTGCCGCGATCACGTAGATACTGGATTGATAGATCGCCAATCCGTACGGTTCGATCCGCCGCGTCGAACCGGCCCGGCCTGGCGACTGGTAATCGATTTCGACGATCCGGTGCTCGACGATCGCGCGATTGATCGTCCGCAGGATTCCCGCGTGCTTCTCGTAGGTCTTCGTTGGCACGCCGTAGACGCACAGCGTTTCGCGGAACTTGGAATAGTGGTCGTAGACGCCGTTGGGGACCTCTTCCTCCAACTTGTTCCAAAACGATTCGACCCCCTGCCAATACTGGGTTCCCGCCAACGGGTTCAAAAGATCGCGGCCGATCGATAGCGCGATCAATTCCGTCGCGGTCGCACTGATCTTATGGATGCCACGATCGACGCGGCCCAATTTCCAGACCTTGCCGCGTTGATTGGTTTCGACATCGAGATCGTAGCCGGCCGATTGCAACGCTTCGATATCGCGGCGGACCGTTCGTTCGTGAAGCTTCGACAGCCCCAGATCGGTGATCAGATCGTCGCGGATTTCATCCAACGTCCGCCCGTACCTGGCATCTTCCAACAGTTGCAGGATCTTGTGCTGCCGAATCAGTTGCTCGTTTCTCGCCATCCATGAACCCGTGTTGCGATCGGATCGATTTAGTCAGCGGTCACAGCCCGCCTGCGCCGCTGCAATCCATCCTAACGCCTCCGCCGCTCAGGGAAAGGAGAGGTTTTGATGCCAGCATTGGGGCCCGCCTGAACGAGTCCCCACCGATGCTCGACAGACGACGTCGAGCGATCTCACGCCCCCCCCGGCACCAGCGTAGGGAACTCCGGCTTGCGGCTCGAAGCCCCGCAAACGTCGGTTAATAAGGATGCTTTTGTTGCAGGAAGTCGCCGACGGTACTGATAGGACGCGGTTCTTCGGCCGGCTTAGTCAACTTGCTGAGAAAACTCTCCGACTTCTTCTTTTTCTTCGGCTTATCGTCGAAGGGGTTCAGGAAGTCGGTCGTCTTGTCCCAAGCCGATCGAGTGCTTGTGCCGACGCTGCTCCAAAAGCCGGGCTGCTTCGACTTGGTAACCTTCTTCTTTTGCGAGACGGTCGGAAACTTAATGCTTGGCATTTTAGGAGCGGACCAATTCAGCGGATTCAATTTGCTGAAAACCGACGGCCCATCGGCTTCGATCTTTGGCGGTTGTGCCATCACCGAGCTTGGGGCGCAGGCCAACGAGACGAGACTGACAAGCGTCAGGAAAATTGGGAACATTCGAGGGACCATGATGACCTCCTTTGAGGTTAGTAGTTTGGGGTTGTTTCTTCTTGAGGATTTGCTGTGATACGAGCGGGGGAGGCGTTTAATCGAACCGCGACCCAGTCGTCTTTTGTCAAAAATCCGCGAGCTCGCGAGACGACGTCCATCGATTCGGAACCAAATCGGTTCGTCATATGGCTGGTCAGCCGCGACATCTGTTCGCCGCGGACCAAGGCGACCGAACCCTCGGATTCTTGCAGGTGGTCCGATAGCCGATTGAGCCATCGCCCGTTGTCGTCGATTTCGACGGCGGGCAAAGCGCCGTCGGCGTAGAACACCCAGCTCGGTTCGATGTTACCAGCGACGATGATCTCGTCGCGCGAGTGATCGGACAGCTGTTGCATCAACAGATTCAATTCGCTGCGGTGGTTGTCCGCCAATCGGGGCCCCAATGAGAAGAGCAGCCCGGTGGCTAATACGCCGCCGACAACAAACGATCGGATCCCGAGATCGGCATGTTTTTCGACGGTCAACGCTGCGCCGATACAACTGGCGACGGCCAGCACGATCCCCGCGATGCCAACGATCGACGCGTCGGGCAGGATCTCGGTTGCCGGACCGGCTAATCCGATCGCGATCCCAATTCCCACGGCGATGCCACATAAATAGCCAGCCTTCAGCCAGCGTGGACGGTCGAATTGCGACTCGCCCACGCGATGCAGGAACCAGCCGATGCAGAGAGCCACGCCCGGGTAGCAGGGGGTGATATAACTGGGGAGTTTCGTCGCGGCGATCGAGAAGAAGCCGACGTAGACGGCGGCCCAGCAAGCTGACAGGACGATAGCCGGGCGGACTTCGGGTTGCTTCTTGTAGCCGTCGTACGCTGCGATCACGATCGGGATCGCAAACATCGACCAGGGAAAGGTGCCGACAAGCAGCGTGGCCAAGTAGAACAGGATGGGCGGGCCGTCGTGCCCCTCCATTGGGCTGAGGGCACGGCTGACATTGTGTTCCAGAAAAAACTCGCGCAACCAGACACCATCGGTTGCCCGCCCCACGGCGACATACCAAGGCCCGGCGACTAACAGCACAACGGCTATCGCGAGGAAGGGGTGCATCCGCCATGCGGTGGTGATCGCAGCGATGACAAAGCGGACGACGGCCATGAATACAGACGCCAGCCGAGTGGCACTCCGACGGATGGTTCCGCCCTGCCCCGTTCCAGAAAGGGACAGGCATCGTTTCGATTCCGAAGAGGACAGGCATCGATTTGAATCGCCGATTTCGGGCGAATCCGAAAAGGACAGGCATCTTTGCGACGCTTCATTTTTCAAGCGATTTAATTGCCAGATCGCGTGCAGTCCGATCACACATCCGGGTAATAACAGCCCGATCGGCCCCTTGGCCAGAACCGCAAGTCCGCAGGCTGCATAAACGGCGACCCACCCGAAAGTATTAGGCCAGTGGAATTCGACTCCGCCGGGTGCTTCGGGCCCCACCACGCGATGCGAAAGGTGAACGTAGATCGCGATCGCCAAGGTCGAGCAAAAGATCAGTGGCCCATCCGGGGTCGCGGCGCGCGACGCGAGGACAAACATCAACGACGTCCCTAGCGAGATGCCGACCCATGGAGCAACGCGGCGGCCGAGCAAGCGCGTGGCGATCGAAATCGTCAGCAAAACGGTTCCCAGCCCGCAGAGGGCTGACGGCAGCCGGGCGGAAAACTCGTTGACGCCGAAGACTTGATAGCTCGCCATCTGCATCCAATACAGCAGCGGCGGCTTGTGCGACCTTAGTTCACCAGCGAACGTTGGCACGATCCAGTCGCCATTTTGGAGCATTTCCGCAGCGCAGCGGGCGTTGCGCGGTTCATCGCGGTCCCACAGGCGGGCTCCGCCGAGATCGGCAAGCAACACGATCGCACAAAAACAGCTGACAATGATCCATGATCGCAATGGAACGGACTCCCGAGAGGTAAAACGCATCTAGACAGATAGCAATACTCAATTTCCTGTCTCCGAATAAAGACCAGATTCCCTCGGTTGGATGCTGAAAAGGCCACCGCGCAGCGTTAGCATAGGCAGTGCACAAGGCGGAAGAATCCAGACGTTATCTAGTTCGCATTGCCCCACCTCGAAAGCCCTCCCATGCCACGCACCCTTTTGAATGCTTGCATTGCTTTGGCGTTGTACCTCGCCGCTCACACCCTGCCGCTGCCGTTGACCAATACTGTCGATGCGGCGGCTGACGAAAAACGCCCACCGAACTTCATCATCATCTACTGCGACAACCTCGGTTACGGCGATATCGAACCGTTTGGTTCGACGCTGCATCGCACTCCGAATCTGAATCGGATGGCTCGCCAGGGACGCAAGTTCACGCACTTTTGTGTCACCGCCGGAGTCTGCACGCCCTCGCGCAGCAGCATCATCACCGGTTGCTATTCGCAGCGAGTTGGGATGCATATGAATCCACGCGACGGTTGGGTGCTGCGTCCCGTTTCGCGTTACGGACTCAACCCCGAAGAGCAGACGATCGCGGAGGTCCTGAAACAGCAAGGCTATGCGACCGCGATGGTTGGTAAATGGCATCTCGGCGATCAACCTCAGTTCATGCCGACTCGCCAGGGATTTGATTGGTTCTTCGGTGTTCCCTATTCCGACGACATGACCGAGCGGGTTTGGGATAAGGATGGATCGCAGTGGCCGCCATTGCCTCTGATGGAGAACGACACGGTGATCGAAGCGCCGTGCGATCGCGACGGTCTCACCAAACGCTACACCGAAAAGGCGATGGAGTGGATCGCTAACCATAAAGACGAGCCGTTCTTCCTCTATTTCCCGCAGGCGATGCCCGGCAGTACAAGCACACCGTTTTCGAGCGACGCGTTTCGGGGCAAAAGTAAAAACGGCCCCTGGGGCGATTCGATCGAAGAACTCGATTGGTCGATGGGGCAAATGTTAGATCAGTTGGAAGAACTTGGGATCGCCGAAAACACGCTTGTCGTCTGGACCAGCGACAACGGCGCTCCGATCAATCGCAACCCAGCCGACCTCAGCCGCGGTTCGAATCTCCCGCTGCACGGCCGCGGCTACACGACCAGCGAAGGAGCGTTCCGCGTGCCGACGATCGTTTGGCAACCGGGCAAGGTTCCGGCGGGAAGCGTTTGCGAGGAACTCGCCACGACGATGGACCTGCTGCCGACTTTTGCCAAGCTTGCTGGTGGCGCTCCGCCGACCGATCGCAAGATCGACGGCCACGACATCGCGCCGCTACTGTATGGCGAATCGGGAGCGACAACTCCTTACAAAGCCTTCTACTATTACCATCAAGATCAATTGCACGCGGTCCGCAGTGGAGAATGGAAATTGTTTCTACCCGAGGCCAAAGTTTCTGGGCACCCTCACTTCAGTAGCAAACTGCCGCCACAACCGCTGTTGTTCAACGTCGTCACCGATATCGGATGCGATAAAAACGTCGCCGCGGAACATCCCGAGATCGTGGCGCGACTGAGCCAATTGGCGGACGAAGCCCGCGCCGATCTGGGAGACTTGGGCGTTGCCGGAGCGGGACAGCGCCAACGGGGCGAATTGGCTAAGGGAGTTGAGCCAGTACCACAACTGTTGCAGTAGTCGACACGGCTGGCTGTTCGATTCACGCGTTTTTGCCGCGTTGCCTTCTTCGGTAGCGCGGCGGCGCGTCTGTCGGCCTGAGCGCTGCAAGCTGAACGGTGCCGCCAGTTCCCGCTCGCCGCATCGAGCCTCATTACGCTGAAGACGATGTCTCACTGCGAGCAACGATGGAAATGCGAAACCTGGGTAGTCGTCGCAATGAGGCCTCCTTCTTAATGGACCGGGCAGTTTCCAATGAGTGGCGGCACGCGAGAACGTGGCGCTAGGTTATCCGTTGATGTTAACCGCGTCTGGACGTGCCATAACATCGGTGGTGCGACGGTTTGCTCTGTATCGCCTGGCGACTTTGTTCAGTACTTCCGAATCATGTGTTTCACGACGTGACTGAGCACGCGTCGCCAAGCCGCTTCGATTGCATCGGACCACTGATCGTCGTATTCGGCTGCGGTTTCGATGATCGTATCGACCCAGATGTCGTAAAATCGCGGTTCGATGTTTAGGTGATCGCGATCGTGCGTCTTCGCACGCGCGGTGAGCTCAGCGAGCGCTTCGGGCGTGCCTGCTATCGCAAACGCACACATTTCCAAGGAGCGTTTGAGCGCTTTGTTTTGTTGTTCAAAGTCGGTGAATCGAAATTTTGCCCGGATCTCGTCCGAAGCGGATGTGAACCGGTCGTAGAACGCGGGGATGAACGCAGCCGACGCGGTGCAACGAGCGACGCTTTGTAGGAACAGATCCTTGGGAGGGAGGTCGTCCATTATCGGCCTGGGGATGTGAGTATGTGGGACCAGCGAACCGAAAGTTTTCAACGCCGCGTTGTGTCATATGGCAGAAAACGACCGCTCCCAGAGGCACTTGAAAAGCCGGGGTTCGCGGTTTGACTTGCGTTTGCGTCTTTATCTGCGGTCGCTCTGCAGGTGCAGGGCGGTGCGGCAAGACGGGGGGGCGGCTAGATTCTTGCGGATCGCGTGGCGAGATGCAAGCGATTGGCCTAAATGTAGTTAATCGACCGCAGATGTAAGCGAATTAGGCGGGCGGACCTATCCGCGGGCTCGAACTCGATCGTCGTCCGATGCATCGCATCTAAACTGACTTGCAATCCACGGTTTGGGGCGGTTGCGTCGAGTCCGATGCTCGGCTTAAAACCTGGGATTTGTCGGAAGCTGAATTCGCTTTCTCGCTCCACCCACAGGAACAATAGAATGGATCCCGAAACAACTTACACTCAATTGGGAGGAGCCGACGGGGTGCGGCGGTTGGTCGATCGGTTTTACGACCTGATGGATGAACTGCCGGCGGCGGAGACGATTCGCAAGATGCATGCCGATGATATGAGCGAGTCGCGCGACAAGCTGTTCAAGTTTCTCTCCGGCTTTTTCGGCGGGCCGTCGCTGTACATTAAAGAATACGGCCACCCGATGCTCCGCGCCCGACATATGCCCTTTTCAATTGGTCAGTCGGAACGGGATCAATGGCTTTTGTGCATGAATCAAGCGATCGACGAATTGGTCGAAGACATCCATCTCGCCGCGCAACTGAAACACTCGTTCTACCGAACGGCCGACCATATGCGGAATCGCCAGGAATAGGAACTCACGCAGTCCAAGCTCGCCGCGATGCAGTTACAATGGCGAGCAAATCTCTCTAGTTTCCCTCCCCTAAAAATCCGGCGGTGTTATGACACGATTGCTTGCGTTTGGTTGCGTTTTGAGTCTCTCGGTTTTCTGTTTCGTACAAACGTCCGCCGCCCAGTCGCCGGCCAAGATTCCACTCTGGGCCGACGGAGCTCCTGGTTCGGTCGACCGGATGAATGAACCGGAGAAGGTGGAAGGGACCAACGTCAGCAACGTGCACCATCCCTCGATCACTCCCTATTTACCCGCCGAAGGTGAAGCGACCGGGACGGCGATCTTGATCGCGCCCGGTGGTGGGCACAGTAAGCTTTGCTTGGGGCACGAAGGTGACGCGTTGGCGGAGTGGTTTGCGGAGCATGGGATCGCTGCGTTTGTGATGCGATATCGATTGTGCCGCGAGCCCGATTCCCACTACACGTTGGAAGGGCATGCGATGGACGACACTCGCCGGGCGATCCGTACGGTGCGAGCCAATGCGAAGGCGTGGAAGATCGATCCCAATCGGATCGGCATCGTCGGCTTCTCCGCCGGGGGAGAACTGGCCGCTTACGCAGCAATGCACCCCGAAGCAGGCGATCCGAAGAGCGATGATCCGATCGAACGTGTCAGCAGTCGCCCCGACTTCCAAGGATTGATCTATCCCGGCAAGTCGGCGACCTTCACCGTTGAGCCCGGCATGCCGCCGGCCTTTATCGCGTTTGGGTATCACGACCGCGAAGACATCGCCGTTGGAATGGCCAATGTCTATCTGCAATACAAAGCGGCTGGCGTTCCTTGCGAGATGCACGTCTACAGCAACGCAGGCCACGGATTCGGCTTCCGCCCCGGCACCACAACTGCCGCCGGAGACTGGCCCAAGCGGCTGTGCGAATGGCTAGTCGATACGAAGCTGTTAACGAAACAGCCGTAGGTCCTCGACGGAACTTAAACAACAAATCGACAGGGGAGGGAGTCTGTGAGCGGACGCTACAAAGATTGATTATCTTCCTGGAACACCGCCCACCCCCGAGCCAAGGCATTTCCAAGACACATCCACCAATCGTTTGCTCACCATTTGGCGTACCCAAGAACAAAACGACGCGATAAGCAGACACTTGCGGCGTATGTCTGTGGATGGGCTCGCCGTGGCCTCGCAACAGTCGCAACGCTATTTGGGTAGCGCGTAAAGGAACCCAACATGGCTTTTATCGGAACGATGGAATCAGCCAACATGGTCCAGAAATTCGAGCACCGCGCCGGCGAACTCTTCGGGAGCGTCTTGGGGGACCCAGTGGGAACAGTTTTCAACAGCATGCAATTTTGCATTGGGCATATCTTTGACCAACTGTTCCGCCGTGGAGACAGGCTGCCACTGATCGTCGACGCCCCACAGCAGCAGCGTGGGTTGCGTCAACTGTTTTATGCGGTCTGTTAACTTCGTGGTGTGGTTGGTGTTTAGGCTCGCGGCGTTGCGAACCAAGCTGACGATTCCATCGGGTTCTAGATAAGGCTTCGCGATGCCTGTTCGGAATTCGTCGGTCAGTCGGTCCGGTCGCGATAGTCCAACATCGAGCGCCTTCTCCATCAACTGCTTCACGTCCTCCGGGGCCATCTTCGCGTTGCGAGGGTGTCCTAGCTGGAGCATCTCGTCGATGGGCCAGCTGTCGTACGCGACGCTGTTTGAAAGTACCATTGTACGGACGAGGTCCGGCGACCGATCGGCTAAGATTAGCGCGACACCGCCACCAATGTCATGGGCGACGAAATGTGCGGTGGGTATGCCGAGCTTGTCGAGGAAGCGTTCGATCATGTCGGCTTGAACCTCGATCGACCGGTCGAAGCGATCGCGGTGGTCGCTGTATCCATATCCGATTAGGTCCGGAGCGATAACGCGGTAGCGCTGCGACAGCGGATCGATAATCTCATGAAAGAGGAACGACCACGTTGGTATGCCGTGCAACAACAGCAACGGCTCGCCGACGCCGACGTCCGTATAGGCGACGGTCACCGGTTCGTCGATGATCCCGTCGATCGTGATGTTCTTTTGACGTTGTCGGAAGGTTTGAAAATCCATGCTGGAACTCCTGTCACAAGATTGAGGTTTCGAATCGCAGATGCGCTAACGGCGTGACGGGAGCGTGCAGACACAATCGCCTGCACGAAGAGGAGATGCGAAGGCTCGCTACTTCGCCGCCACAGGTTTAGTCTTCTGCAAAACCTGCACCAGTTCCGAAAGATCTTTGACGACGTAGTCGGGTCGTGGGGCGTTGGGATACAGCGTCTTGCCTGGGCGAGCGACGAAGGCGGTCTGTAGACCTACGTTGGTCGCTCCCGCAATATCCCAGGCATGCGCGGCGACCATCAAAACCTCTTCGGGGCGGACGCCGAGATCTTTTAGTACCATCCGGTAGGTATCGGGATGCGGTTTGTACTTTTTGAGACTCTCAACCGTGTAACGCTTTTCAAACAGCTCGGTCAGCCCCGCGTTATTGAACTGCGTTTCAACCCCCGCAGCCGATGAATTGGTAAGGCTGACGATCTTGTATCCCGACTTCGACAGCGAAGTGATTCCGACGACGACGTCGGCGTGTGGCGGCAGCGAGCGAAGCGGCGTTACGATCGCGGCTTTGGCAGTGTCGTAATCGAGGTCGATTCCCTGCGTCTTGGCCACCATCATCAGCGCCGCGGTACCGATCTCGCCGAAGTGGTGATAGTTGTCGGTGAGTGTTTCGACCAACGAGTAGTGCAACATCGTCGAGAACCACAGCGGCAGGAGGTCTTCGCGACCGCCGAGAGCCTTGCCAACTGAAGTCTTCAACGGCGAGAGATCGAGCAACGTTTCGTTGACGTCGAAGATGATGACTTTGGGCCTGGGCATCTCGGCTCCTGATTCGTTTGCCGTGCTCGACGACTTGTCGGTCGGGGCGTCTTGAGCGCGAGTGGTGTTACTGGTGAGTGCCAGTGCACAGAATGTCAGTGCGATCGTGAAAAGTGTGCGTTTCATAATGGTCTTGCAATTTGCCGGTAAGGAATCGTGAGTTGACTGAATCCTGCGTGTGAAACGCAGGACCGTTTGGTATTCGAGAGTGCGTGAAATTACGCGGGGCTCTCTTGCATGTCCGCTTCGATGACATTTTCGGAGAAGCTTTGGTAGGCACCGCCGATCTGTTGGGCGACGGGATCGGGCCAAGCGTGGAACCGCCCTTCCGCAAGGGCGTTGAAAATTTCGGTTGCTACCGACGACGGCGACGCGGCATCGTCGAACCCGGCTGCCGCCCCCATGTCGGTATCGATCGGGCCGGGATGGACGCTCACTACCTGAGTGCCCTGTTCCCGCAATGTTTCACGCAGCCCTTGGGTGATCGAATAACTGGCTGCCTTCGAGGCGCAGTAGGTGGCGAAATCGGCGAAGGTCTTGACCGATGCGACGCTATTGAGTTGCACGAACGCTCCACCGCCGTTGGCTTTTAGGACGGGAGCAAACGCTTGGGCGACGCGGAGCAAACCGTAGACGTTGGCGTTCATTTCGAACTGCAACGATTCCACCGCATCGGCTGCGACTGCCGAAGAAGTTTTGAGGACGCCCGCATTATTTATGACAACGTCGACGTCGGTTGCGGTTTCAGCGGCCGCAGTGATCGATGAGGGATCATCGAGGTCGATGCGGATCGGAACGACCTTGTCGCCATGCTCGGCGACGAGTGACGCCGCCGAATCCACGTTTCGAACCGCTGCGTAGACCTTGGCGGCTCCTCGATGCAAAGCCTCTTCCAAGATCGCTTTGCCAATTCCGCGATTCGCACCGGTAACCAAAACTGTCTTGTTTGTTACGTCAAATGTCATTTTGTTTCTCCAAGAGGAAGCTCGACTGAGCACTGTGTAGTTGGTGTGGACTCGTAAAATTGGAAACTCTTCCCCCTCTTCAAACGTCAGTTGGAGGAGGGTCTAACTAGCGAAGCGATGTTCGGGGAGGCGCGTCGCCGTCGCTTCCGTTGTGCTTGTTGTCTTATTCAGCCCTCCGCGCAAAACTCGCTAAACGCTCGTTTTTCGACCCTCCCTGCTTCGCCAGGTGGGTGAAGTGTGTTGGCATGTGCAATTGTCACTGGACGCGTTCGGTTTCGGCGGTCCATTCGTTTTTCGCGAACGCAGCGTCTACAGGCGTTTGGGCGACGTGGTTTGTGTAGTTGGAAAGGACCTTGTAAGCCGTTCCGACGATTACATCGAAGACCGTCTGTTTGGTGCATCCAGCGGCCAACAACGCATCGATGTCGCTCTGCTCGATCCAGCCCCGTTTTTCGTTGACCTGTTCCGCAAAGACTCGCAGTGCTTCCAGCTTTGGATCCGCAATCGGTGTGCCATCGCGGAGTGCGGTGATCACATCGTCGGGAACCTTACCCGCCTGCATGATCGACGTGTGGGCAGCCATGCAGTACGTGCAACCGTTGAGCCGATTGTTGGTCATCGCGATGATCTGCCGCTCGGTCGTGCTGAGGTCGGTTTTTGTGTCAAAGATCGCGGAGACCGTACGGTAGGCTTCCAACAACGCTGGCGATTCCGCCATCACGCCGTGCAGATTCGGCACAAAGCCATATAGTCTTCTGGCTATGTTCCAGTTGTGGCTTGCTCGCTTGAGGAGCGGACTCGATCGTGTGGACGTTGAAGTCGGTCATCGTTAAGTTCTCCGTTGTTTGGACTGCTCGGTACAGACTTGCTGAAAAAAAGAGGTGACCCCGCCGGTATCCTCTTGGCTTTGCTGCGTCGCACGTGGGGAAAACGCTTCTCTCGCTACTAATTCACTCTATGGAGTCTGTACCGAGCGGTCAAGACTTTAGCTGAAGGAAGGCGAATCTCGCAGCACCGAACGTTGCGAAGCAGATGCCGAGCCGAAGGTCTGCGAAATGAGAGGCGATGGAGCCGGACAGTTGGGTTATGGACGAACTTCAGCCTAGTGATACTTTCATAAGGCTCGGCGAGTGACGTTTTGGAACCTCGGCTGCAGCGCGAGCTGACGCTATGCAAAGCGATCGATGATCGTGACGCCAGTCCCTTGATGTCGATCCATCGCCGGCAGTGCGTTGACGGCGTCGGACAAGGGGATCCTGGATCCAATCAGTTTTTCCGGTTTCAGTTTTCCAGCGGCGATCATTGCAAGCATCGCCGGATAGCGGTGCGCTTGCATCCCGTGGCTCCCCAGAATTTCCAACTCGCCAGCGATGACTTTGTCCATCGGAACCGCAGGATGTTTGTGGTCGGCAAGCATTAATCCAACCTGCACGTGTTTGCCTCGCTTTCGCAGGCAAGCGACTGAGTTGAAGCAAGTTGTTGGGCTTCCTAGAGCGTCGATCGAGACATCGGCTCCCCCGCCGGTGATCGCTTGAATTTCAGCGACAACGTCCTCCGTGTTTTGCGCATTGACGGTCGCGACTGCGCCGACGGTTCGCGCAAATTCCAGCTTTTGATCGTCGATATCGATCGCGATCGCATGGGCACCCATTGCGTTTGCGATCATGATCGCGGAGAGTCCGACGCCACCGGCTCCATGTACGGCGACCCATTGTCCGCCGCGAACCTGCCCCTGATCGACGATCGCTCGGAACGCGGTGGCAAACCGGCAGCCCAGACTGGCGGCGGTCGCGAAATCGATCGTCTCGGGAATTGCGACGAGATTCGCGTCGGCGTAATCGATCGCGACGTATTGGGCAAAGCTGCCCCAGTGCGTGAATCCGGGTTGGAACTGACGGTCGCAGACCTGTTGGTGTCCGGCGGAACATTGCGGACAACTGCCGCAACCGCAGACAAAAGGAAGCGTCACGCGTTGGCCGACTCGCCAAGAACCAACGTCGCTGCCGACCGCTTCGATCACTCCGGCCAACTCGTGCCCCGGGACATGTGGCAACCGGATATCGGGATCGTGCCCCATCCAGCCGTGCCAGTCGCTGCGGCACAGTCCGGTAGCTTCGACGCGGATCACGACCCCTCGCTTGGTCGGCGTCGGATCGGGCACGGTCTCGATCGATATCGGACCGCCAAACTCGCTGTAGATCGCTGCTTTCATCGTCTCTCTGGTTCCTGTTAATTCCACGCTCGACTTGCAACACCGAGCATCGTACGCCAGGCAAAAAATGATTGCACCGTCGGTGCGGACGCCCCGTGAGCCTGGCACGGACGGATGATAGCTGAAATTAAAACATTGATTTGCCCTGATCGCGAACCGACGCATCGCAAGGGCTATTCAGTCCTGCAAGATGGATATGATTTCCATCGGTTTGGTCACAAGCCGAGCAATACATCTCTAAAACAGTTTGATGTTGGCGGCTTTCTTGTGAAGCCAATCGAATGCCAAAACTCCGGTTCTTGATCGTGCAACCATTGAGCAATCGCAGTGCATCCTTTTGCTCCGGTTAAGAGCCCACAAATGATCGCCGCCAGCATGGCAGCTAAAGAATGGCGTCGTCCCTTTCGCCCGCGATAGTCGGGAATTGCTGCCAAGATGGCCAGCAAACTACCAGCAGCGGGAACTTTCACAGTCGTCTCTCCGCAGGTTGAATGCAACTCCATTAACCTCGACGGAGAACACTACGCAGCAAGTCCCACAAATGCAAACACTGAATAGCCCTGTGATCAAATCGAGCCCCATCTAACGACGATCGCCCTATCACGCTAAAATCGGGCTTCTTGCAGAGCCAGCCTATCTAAAGTTCCCACGCATGCTTTCTGACGACGAGAAAAAGAAGCTCAACAACCGACTCCGGCGTGTCATCGGACAAGTCGAAGCGGTTGGTCGTATGATCGAGGACGAAGAGTATTGCGTCGACATTTTGATGCAGTTGTCGGCTGCGACGGGAGCACTCAATAAGGTCGGCCAGATCGTGCTGGAACAACACGTCAAGAGCTGCGTCAGCGATGCGATCGAACGTGGAAACGCCCAAGACCGCGACGAGAAGATCGAAGAGCTGATGAAGGTGTTTCGTAAGTACTCCGAGTGAGCAGAGCGGGGCAGGGAGCTGAAAAAGGCAGGGACGGCGTGGTGACGTCATCACTTGCGTGAATCAGCCGCGACACCGTCCCCGCGTAGACGAGATCGGGAGTCGTGAGTGGGGGAGTCTGGGAGAACAATTTGCTCCCCATCTCCCCCACTCCCAGCTCCCCTACTTAATCAGCGGAGCTTCGACTCCTTTTGATTTCAAGACAGCCAACCACTTGTTCGGCTCGGCTGCGATCTTCTTTGCGCAACCGGGGCAACAGATGTAGATCGCTTTACCGGCCGCGTTCACTTTGTATGGTCCGCCCATCGCATCGAGCGGTTCGTCCATCACGGGGCACTTTTTCTGTGCTGCAATGAAAGGTGCGTCGGCCGCGACCACTTTGAAGATGCCCTCACGAACTTGTTCGGTTCCTGCAACAACACTCCCGGACTCCTCGGTTCCCCCACTCCCCATCTGCTTTCCGTAAACCATCGCCAGATACTTCGCAGGCTCGGCTTGAACCTTCTTGATACAGCCTTTGCAGCAAAGATAGATTGGTTTGCCGCCAACCATGACCTTGATCGGGGTTCCCATGCCACCGAGCGGTTCGTCCATCACGGGGCAAGCCTTCTGGGCAGCGATGGCCGCAGCGTCGGCTTGTGTCGCCGTGGTGACCGTGATTTGTGGACGACCGGTGGCATACTTAGCCGGGTTTGATTTAACTGCGTCGACGCAGCCCGCACAGCAAACGTAGAGTTTCTGCCCATTGATATCGACGGCGACGGGATCGCCCATGCTGCCGAGCGGCTTGCCGCTGACGGGACATATCTTTTGACGCCCAATCGCGGCAGCGGCCAATTGCTGTTCGCTGGCAGGAACCGTGGCGACTTCGTTGAAACTAACGACGCTTCCGCCCGCCGCTTTCATCCCGACCAACTGAATTTCGACGTCAATCTGTCGCCCAGCAAGCTGTGAAAGATTGACTGGAGCGGTCAGGGCCCCTTTGCCGTCGGGAAGCAAGTCGTAGCGATAGCGTTTCGCATGACCCTCGACTCGAACCGAGGCGGCTCCCCGTCCTTGATCGACTGAGACGGGGTGACCGGTTCGGTCGTAGACGAACATTCGCAGCCCCCCCTGTGAAACAATCGTTTCGATTTGCAAGTTGTCGGTTTGCTTCAAGCTGCCACCATGCGGCCCCGCTTGATTTATTTCGCGAGCCTTCGTCGTGCCGGTCGTCGCATGGTTGTGTCCCGCGTGATGATCCTGCGACTGAATCGTTTGCCCAAACACTGACGATGTGGAAATCGCGAGTGAGAAAGCAGTGATAATGAGTGTCCGTTTCATGTGAGAACTCCGTTGTGAAAGTTAGGACCCATCCGTTGCGTCCGTCGATCTAGGTGAGGTTGATTGATTGGATGCCCGAGTTGTGACTTTCTTCACGGGCAAACTGAAAATTAGGTATGAGTCGGGAGTGAAGGAGAGGGGAGTAATCGTGCATCTCGTTCTCTCCCAACTCCCACTTCCCTTGCTTCCTCAAAAAGCTCGTCTTGAAATCCGAATCGCATTTTTAATTCCAGATATCCGCTATAAAGCGTCGGCACGATGAAAGAGGTGAACGGTTCGGCAAGCATGCCACCGAACACCGGGATCGCCATCGCTCGGGCAACGTCAGCACCGCGGCCCGTCGCAATCAAGACCGGGAGCAACGCGGCGAGCGTCGTCACCGTCGTCATCATGCAGGGGCGAATACGTTTTAGGCCCGCTTCATAAACCACATTGCGAATGTCTTCGACCGATTTGATTTTGCGTTTCTTCAGAAGTTGATGGATGTAGGTTGCCATCACGACGCCATCGTCGACCGCGAGCCCGAATAGCGCGATGAAACCCACCCACACCGCCGTGTTGAGTTCCACGTCCATCGTGGCGACCGCGATCATCCCGCCCGCGAACGCGACGGGGATACCGGAAAAAACAGCCAACGAAATCGCGAAGTTTCGGAACTCAAGATAAATCAACAGCAAGTTGATGCTGATCACCAATGGAATGATCCACATCAGTCGCAGGTTTGCTTCAATCTGGTTTCGGAAACTGCCAACGGCTTCGAGGGAATACCCGGCGGGGAGGTTTAGAGTGGGAGCCGGAGAGTCGCGGAGACTGGTACCACCCGAGTCGTCTCCCACTCTCCCCATCTCCCATTGCTCGCCTTTCCCCATCTGCGCTTCCCTTAACTGATCTTCAATTGCTTCAACCGACTCCAGATCCCCTTTAACGCCGTTGGTCATGAAGGAAACATGAGCAACCAACCGTCCGTTTTCGCTGTTGATCGCCCCCGGCCCCCAAGTCGTCTCGAGCTTCGCGAATTCTTCTAGCGGGACAACGGCGCCGGATTGCGTGACGATTGGCAAACGTTTTAGGCCGTCGATCTGTTCACGCAGGTCGCGGTTGTATCGAAGCCGCACGGGATAACGCTCTCGCCCTTCGACCGTCTTAATAAGATTCATTCCACCGAGCGCCGTTTCGATGACTTGGTTCACCATCGACGAACTCATTCCGTACCGCGATGCCGCCTCGCGATCGACAGTGAACTCGACGTACGGTTTGCCGAGTACGATGTCGGGATTGACGGTGCCGGCGTTGATCAACGGTGACTTCTTTAGCTCTGCGGCAACGTCCATCGCGGCGTCGGCAAGCGTCTCCAACTCATCTCCATACACACGGATGGCCATTGGAGCCTTGATTCCCGATTGCAACATCACAACGCGGCCTTCGATCGGTTGCAGCGCCGAAGCGGGTGTGACGCCCGGTAGGGTTGCGACGCGGTTGATTTCTTCCCACACATCGCGGGCGGTCACCCCTTCTCGCCACTCGCTTTCGGGTTTCAGCATCACATACGTTTCGACCATCGCCGCCGGAGCGGGATCGAGTGCAGACTCCACACGGCCGATCTTGCCTAGCACATCTTTGACCTCGGGAATTTGGCCGATCAGAACATCCTGCGTCTGCAGCACCTGCATCGCTTGCGAAAAACTGGCCGCTGGGTAAAGCGTCGGCATGTAAAACCAACTTCCTTCGTCCAGCGCGATCCAGTCGTCGCTTTGCAAACCGGTGAAGACATGCTTGGCATCAACGTAGCCAGGAAAATCATTCAGATCAGCACCAAACAGATTCGCAACTTTCTCGATGGGGCGCAGCACGGTCGGCATCCCGACGTAGGCCCCTACGCCGACGACCAACAGCACAGCCGGAAAAGAGAGAGCAATTGCTTTGTAATTCAGAGCATGTCGCAGTCGCGCCGCGTATATCCAGCGGACAAAGCGGCTCGACGGAATCTCTTCGATCGGCCGAATCCGTTCTCGCATCAACTGCCAACCGCCAATGAAGCCGATTGTGGCTGCGATCGCGGTCACAATCCAAGTCTCGAAGCCAAACCGTTCTGCAAGTCGCGATCCCCATAGAAAATGCGCCGCGGCACCGAGCAATCCGGAGAGCGACAACGCAGCAACCAACGCGGTTGTTTTACGACGCACATTGCTTCGCAGCATCAAACGACACAATGCCGGTACGATCGTGACGGCAACGATCATTGCTGCAGCGATCGCAAAAGTCTTGGTGTAAGCCAGGGGGGAAAACAGTTTGTAATCGCGGCCGGTCAAAAAGAAGACTGGCAGGAAGCTGACGATGGTTGTCGCCACGGCGGTCACGACGGCGGGTGCGACTTCGATGGTCGCGTCGTAGACGACGGCTGCGCGAGTAGGGGAGGTGGGAGGTGGGAGTGAGGGAGAGGCTTCCTGACTCCCAACTCCTCCTCTGCCAACTCGCTTTTCCCACTCAGCCAGATGCTGGTAGATGTTCTCCGAAACGATGATCGCCATGTCGACCATGGTTCCAATCGCGATCGCGATCCCCGCTAGCGACATAATGTTCGCACCAACGCCGACAACTCGCATCGCAATGAACGACATCAGCACGGCTGCTGGTAAACAAATTGCGACAACAAAGCTGCTGCGGATGTGCAACAAGAACAACAGGATGATGATCGCTGTGATGATGATTTCGTCGCGCAACGCGTGCGTAAGAGTCTCCATCGTTTCGTCGATCAGGCCGCTGCGATCGTAGACGCCATGGATCGTCACGCCTTGCAGCGATGGCGTGATCGCAGCAATCTTCTCTTTCACTCGGTCGATCACAACTCGCGGGTTCTCGCCGTAACGCATCACTACCACGCCACCAACCGCTTCAACTCCGTTGTAGTCCAACGCACCGCGGCGAAAGTCCGGGCCGATCTGCACATCGGCGACGTCGCGAACACGAACGGGAACCCCGTCGCGCTGCATGATGACGGTCTCTTCGATATCCTCGACCGCTTTGTCCTTGTCACCGCCAGATCCGAGGAAACCCTTGCTGCGGACGATAAACTCCATACCGGTCGTTTCAACTGTCTTCGCCCCGACGTCCAAGTTCGATCCATTGATCGCCATCGCCAGCTTATCTAACGACACGTTGTGAAAGCGAAGCTTGTCGGGATCGACTTCGATTTGATACTGGCGAACGTAACCGCCAATCGAAGCAACTTCGCTGACGCCCTCGACAGCTTGCAATTCATATTTCACGACGAAGTCTTGCATGCTGCGAAGTTCTGCCAGGCCCATGCCTGCGTCGGGTGGCTGTAACGTGTAGTAATAGACCTGGCCGAGTCCCGTCGCGTCGGGGCCAAGTTGCGGAACGACGCCATCGGGAAGCTGAGACGCGGCGCTGCCCAATTGCTCGGAGACGCGGCTGCGAGCCCAATAGAAATCGATCTCGTCTTTGAATGTCACCTGCACAAAGCTGTAACCGAACATACTCTTGCCACGCACCGATTCAGCACCGGGAACAGCAAGCAGTGAAACACTCAATGGATACGTGACTTGGTCCTCGATGTCCTTGGGGGACCGTCCAGGCCAAGGCGTCAACACGATGACTTGGTTCTCGCCGATGTTCGGAATCGCGTCGATTGGGATGGACTTGAAACTGATCCAGCCGGCGATGCTGAGACCGACGGTTAGCAAGACGACGAGCCAGGGTTCTTTCACGCAGAAGCGAATCAGGTGGTTAAGCATCTTTGGACTCCGCTGCAGAGGAGGGGGAGTCAGGGAGATCGGGAGATGGGGAGAGCAGCGCGTATTGATCGATCACTCGAGATTCATGCGCGATTCCATAACGGCTCTCAGATTCCCGTACTCCCTCCCTGCCAGCCTTCCCCGCTTCTCTGCTTTTCAAGTCACACCAATTCGATGAACCGTGAATCATCTT
Organism: Rosistilla oblonga; assembly: GCF_007751715.1. Classification (NCBI taxonomy): domain Bacteria; kingdom Pseudomonadati; phylum Planctomycetota; class Planctomycetia; order Pirellulales; family Pirellulaceae; genus Rosistilla; species Rosistilla oblonga. The sequence goes on from NZ_CP036292.1 coordinate 3,568,976, forward strand.
CACGATCATCCGAAGAATCTCTTCGTAGTATGCACTCGCTTTGGAAGCAGTCTCGTCATCAATGTAGCCATGCGCACTGGCGTATTCGATCCAAACTTGCGTTTCGGCGGCTTCGGCTTCGGCGATATTTAACGTGCTGCAAAAGTGTTTTTGATAACGTCGCTTTCGCCATGCCTCAGCGATGTTGGCACTCACGCTACGCGAAGACCTCCGCACTTGATCCGTCAGCGAATACATCTCCTCGCGAGGGAACGTCTGCGACAATTCAAACACTCGCTTCCCCGCCGCAAACGACTTCTGATACACGATCAAATCGCGATGGCTATAGATACGATCACTCATTTCGACTCACCTCCCCATCTCCCCATCTCCCCATCTCCCCATCTCCCCATCTCCCCATCTCCCCATCTCCCCATCTCCCCGACTCCCCGACTAACTCCCCACACGTCAGCATCTCGCTGCCCCAATACGGGTTCTGCAATTCGCCGCCGGGTTGCATCCAGTCGCCTCCGCCGCCAGGAACCATCGGGCAGTAGTAATGCGTAAGCTTCTCGGCCGTCTTCTGGCCGCGAACAACCGTAGCCGCTTTCAACATCGCGTGGCTGACGCCACGATAGGCTTCGCGAGCGGTTTCCAGCGAGCCGTCCATGCGAGAGGCTGCGCGGCGAGCGGTCGCGAAGTTACGTTGCGCTCCATCGGGAACTTCGGGCGCCATTTCCAGTTCACGAAGTCCTGCGATAAGTGAATTCAGCACGACGGGCGGAGGCGTTTGGTCGGCGGCCATCGCACGTTGAATCTCAAAGTAGGCATCGTAAGTTCGATCGAGCGATTTCCCCGTGTCGTTAGTCAGCACAACGGGGTTGGCTTGAGGAAGTTCGAGTGGTCCTGGCGAATAGCTCGGTGCTTTTGTTGGGTCCATCAACGATGGATTTCCGGCGAGTTGCATTTGCGAGTCGATCAGGAAATTACCGCCTGTCGCAACCGTCTCACCAGCGGCCAATCCTTCGACAATGACCGCTTCCTTGCGATTCATCGGACCAACAGTGATTCGGCGAATCTCAAACCGTCCAGGCTCGGTCTCGACGTAGATCACACTGTTTTCACCGGCCAACAAGACGGCGTCTCGCGGAACGGTGACGACTTGCTGCATCGGCAACGGTTTATCCGCGAATCCGAGCTGCGATGTCGGAACCAAATCCATATCGCAAAGTGGGCATTTGCCTGGATCGTCGCGGATGACTTGCGGATGCATTGGGCTGATATATTTGTTCGCAAGCGCCGGATCGTAAACTTGATCCATCGGGATCGCGGGGACGGTGACGCGAGCCGTCGCGTAGTCCCCCGGTCGCAGCTTGCCATCAAAATTCATGATCTCGACGCGGACACGAACGGTTCGCGTCTTCGGGTTAACCGTCGGGTCGATGAAAGCAACTCGCCCGGTAAAGATTTCGCCCGGCATCGATTGGATTTCCGCTTCCACCTGCTGGCCAAATCGAACCGCCGAGGCGTCGTCGGGAAACAGATCCAACATCATCCAAACGCTACTCAGGTCGGCCACTCGGTAGAGCTTTTGTCCCGTTTTGACGTAGTCTCCTTCAACAGCTGACTTTTCGATTACCGTTCCACTCTGCGGGCTCTTGATGCGAACCCGCGACATGGGTTTGCCTGACTGCGCAAGTTGGTCGATCTGCGACTGCGTCATTCCAAGTTCTGCCAAATTCTCGCGAGCCATCGCGTTAAGGTCGCCGTCGTCCAACTGGAACCGACCGACCTTTCCGCCGCTGTTCATGCTGCTCACAAATTCGGTTTGCGCTGTGTACAGCTGTGGGCTGTAGAGCAACGCAAGGTCGTCGCCCTCGTTGACTTTCACGCCGGCGTAGTTGGCGTACATCTTTTCCAAACGCCCGTCGACGTAGGCACTGATCGTCGACAACCGGCTTTCATCGAAGTCGATCGATCCGATCGTGCGAATCGTTCGATTGACTTCACCCATGGTGGACATGGCGGTTTGAATGCCAACGAGCCGGCGGGCAGATGGTTCAATCGTGACCGAAATGCCGTCGCCTCCTCCGCCGCCGGTTGCTTCAACCAATTCCATCGCACAAACCGGGCAACGGCCTGGCTCCGTCGACGGTGGCGTACACATCATCGGACAAATGTATCGCTTGTCTTCGCCACCGCCGACTTCCGCCACGGCTGCGTCTTTGCCGCCCGAGAAACCATCAGCGGTCAACCACTTCGTTCGCTGTGCGACACCGAGCAAGAAGAACACGAGCCCGGCGACGACAACAACAGTTGCGGCCTGCACGCCAGTGCGCAACAGCCATGTCAAAGTGGAGGGGGAGTCTGGGAGTGAAGAAGTTTGGGAGACTGGGAGTGAAGGAGACGGGGAGCCCGTGGGCGCAACGTCTTCCAGACTCCCCCGCTCCCCATCTCCCTGACTCCCCGTCTTCTCATCTCCCATACTTCCCACAGCCACATCCGTGATGTCGGGTTCCGGTTCTTCGGTTCGCTTGTCTTCTTCCTGATTCATGTCAGTTCTCTATGCGTTCTACGGCACACGATGGTTCCAGCCACAATCGCCAATCGGTTTGGCGACTGATCCGCGATCTGCTATGCAGCGCCGATCGCAAACCAACCAATCACTTGACGGATTGGGTCGGTGGTTCTAATTGCTGTGGTAACGCGAAATGGATCGCGCAGGAATGCAACTCGGAAGGCCTCCGGCAGGATGAGCGCGCAGCATCGATCGCTGGAAAGCCAAGTTGGTGGTGAAGAACTGCGAGCGCGCAGTTCTCTCAAAGAGACGGCGCTAAATGCGCCAGATGCAGAGAATCCGCTGCGAGAAATGTGGAGACAGACTACCGATCGGCAATCGTAAGTTTCCATGGTCGGACAGGAGCGAAAAACCCGCTTCGGATTCGTTGTGATCCAAATAGGCAATCACCACCAAGTCTCGCTCTTGTGACACAGGCGACCGCTGAGGCGCAGGTGCTATCGGCTCCGAACGCACCCCACACCGGCAGGATGAAAACGAAGGTTGGCCGTTTGTCAAATCTTCGCCGTCACCCGGCGACAGCTTGCCAACCGAACCTTCGGAAGTGTCGTCGCGGTGCTCTTTTCCAGGCGTCTTGTCGCAGCAACCGCCCGGCTTGGACTCGATTCGGCTGCAGCAACCGCACAAGCCGCCATCGGTTCCGACTTCACAGCTTTTGCAAGCGTTGCAGCGAGTCTGTGCGTTACAGCACGCTCCATGAGCACATCCGGCGTGCGCAATCGCCATCGGCTGAATCACCATTGCAGCGATCAGGCAGAGATTAACGACGGTGCGAATTATGGGGGAGTTGCTCAATGTGACCTTCCGAAAAAGATACCCATGCCAGGTATATCAAATGTATCGCAAAATCGGCTGCTTTGTTCAAGGGGAAACAGCCAGTTAGGCAAACTTTGACTCCGTTCAGTATAGTTCATCAGGATGTGCACGCCATGGATCGGCAAATTACGCAGCCCACGACGAAACTCGCGAAACGCTTGCTTTTGACAGCATTGATCGCCTCATCGGCGTCTGGCTGCGCTTCGCAACGGGACGTTGGCGTCGCGATGGCACCTCCGCAAGTCGCTCCGACCAACTCGGTCGCAGCCCGCGCGATCGATTGTCAGCAAGTCCCCAGTGAACGAGAAACAGCGACCATTCGGCCCGTCGGCTACAACGATGGCGTCGTCTTCGCAGCCCCTACCCTCATCGCGCAAGCCCCCGCGGAAACTGACGAGCGCAGTACCGGAAAAGGACTGCAGCTCGACCCGCCTGAGGCAGATGGGGAGTTGGGAGTGGGGGAGTTGGGAGATGGGAGTGAAGGAGACAAGGAAACGGTAGGCAAGGAAGACGGTAATGAAGCGGCTGCGGAGAAAAAGGAAGCCAACTCCCCTTCTCCCAACTCCCCCCCTGCTTCAGTCGACTACTTCATCAGCACGGCACTCGCGCGTCACCCCAAGTTGCTTGCTGCGCGTCATCGCGTCGCCGCTGCGACCTATGTAATACCACAAGCCAAAGCCTTACCCGACCCGACGTTCAACAACACTTTCTGGCCAATCCAAGATCAGGCGTTGGAGACCGCTGCAGGGCGGGTCGGTCACCAGATGTCGGTCAACCAGATGGTTCCATTTCCGAAAAAGCTACAAACCAAAGCGGCAATTGCAAGTCGTGAAGTTCAGATCGCGCAGGCGGAGGTCGATCTGATTGCGCGCGAGATCACCGAATCGGTACGGCTCGCCTATTACGAAGTCTGGTTCGCTGGCCGAGCGATCGCGATCATCGAAGAGACGAAAGACCTCGTCGCCGATCTAACCGATGTTGCAGAGGCGAGGTATCGCAGCGGTGGATCCCAACAAGATGTTTTGCGAGCTCAACTCGAAACCGATCGCCTCGACGAACAATTGATCTCGCTTCGCAAACAAAAGCAGATTGCTCAAGCGGATCTCGCCACGCTGTTGCAACAGCCAGTGGGGCTCGTCCCCGAAACGGTAGACAAGCTCGACATCGCCGACACGCCCCAGCAGATCGAATCGCTGATCTCGCTAGCCGAACAGTGCAATCCGAAGCTGCGTGGCCTGGCTTGGGAGATCCAACGCGATCGAGAAAAGCAACGTCTGGCCTGTTTGCAGAAGTACCCCGACTTTACCGTTGGCGTGAATTGGGGATTGATCAGCGACAGCAGCAGCGTGCTCAGTCCCGTTGCCAACGGCCACGACAACATCAGTTTCAATTTAGGCACGACGCTTCCTATTTGGCGCGATAAGATCGACGCTGGGATCCGCGAAGCGTCGCATCGCACCAGCAGCACAACCCGCCGTCTGGAAGCCGAACGGGATGAGCTTTATGGCAAGATCCGTCGCTTGATCGCCCAAGCGGATGCGTTGAGTGAACAACGCGACATCTACGAAGACCGTATCATTCCTCGCACCGAGGACACCTTGAAACTGTCGATCGCCGACTACCGAGGCAAACGGACCGACTTCTTCACGCTGATCGAAACCTACCGCGAACTCCTCATGTTCGAGACCCAGCTAGCCCGCATCGACGCCACTCTGGCCGGCACGATCGCTCAGTTGGATCGCACGGTGGGCTGCCCTTATTAGGAAGTGGGGGAGTTGGGAGTGAGGGAGTTGGGAGAATGCAACTCCTTCACTCCCAGCTCCTTCACTCCCAGCTCCTTCACTCCCAGCTCCCTCACTCCCAACTCCCCTACTCCAAAAGCTTCCGCAGTTCCCGGCGCGCCCGGTTCAGCCGCGAACCGACGGTCCCTTCGGGGATGCCAAGGGCCTGGGCAATCTCTTGGTACGACAACCCGCTCTCTTCTTTGAGCGTGAAGATCGCTCGCAGCTCGGGATCGAGTTGGTCGAGGGCCTGGCGGAGCATCGCGATTCGTTCGTCTTGCTCGACGTGGTCGGTTGCCAGCATCGTTGGCTCAACGATCAACTGCTTCGTCCGGCGATGCTTCTCGCGTCGCAGATGCTGCAAAGCTTCATTCGTCGCTAGTCGGTATAGCCAGGTCTCGAACTTCGATTGGCCGCTGAACTGGGCGAGCCGCGTGAACGCTCGGACAAAAGTTTGTTGCGTCAGGTCATCGGCGTCCTGTGGGCCGACCATCCGAACCATCAAACGGAAGACGCGATCCGATGTTGTTTCGTAGATGCTTCGTAGCGCAGCGCGATCCCCGGCCGCACCGGCATTTACCGTTTCGCCGTCAATTGGTTCATCTTCGCTGCGTTCATTCCGATGCTGCATTCCGCAAATTGTAGTCATACCCCACGGGGGTACCAGCTGCCTTGCGTGGACTGCGGAAATCCAGACTCTCAGGCTCCTTTCAGATTCAAGCGTTCTCGGCGAACCGCTCATCCTTAATGCCCAGCCGCAACTTCCACTCCATCGCGCTGCAGTACAGCACCGGGACGACCAGCATCGTCATGATCTCGATCGTCATGCCGCCAAAGCTGGGGATCGCCATCGGAACCATGATGTCGCTACCGCGGCCGGTTGACGTGAGCACGGGGATCAGGGCGAGCAGCGTGGTCGCGGTAGTCATCAAGCAGGGTCGAACGCGGCGCATGCCGGCGGTGACCGTGGCTTCGCGAGCTTGCTGAGCGTTTTCGATGCGATCCTTCCGGAAACTCTCGTCCAGGTACGATGCGATCACCACACCGTCGTCGCTGGCGATGCCAAACAGGGCGAGGAAGCCGACCCAAACGGCGACGCTGAGATTGATCGTCTTGACTTGGAACAAATCACGCATGTCGGTTCGGAAAATGCTGAAGTCCAGGAACCATGTGGTGCCGTATAACCACAGCATGATGAAGCCCCCGGCCCACGCGATCAGGATGCCACTGAAAACCAGCGATGTCGTGATCGCCGATTTGAACTGCAAGTACAGGATCAAGAAGATGATCCCGAGGGCCAGTGGCAGCACGATCGCCAAAGTCTTCTGGGATCGAATTTGGTTTTCATAGTTGCCAGCGAAGGTGTACGTCACGCCTGCCGGCAACGTGAACTCGCCGGATTCGATCTTGGCTTGCAGGAACGCTTGAGCGTGCTCGACGACATCGACCTCCGCTTCACCGGGTTTCTTGTCAAACAGAACGTAACCGAGCAAGAACGTGTCTTCGCTCTTGATGACTTGTGGGCCGCGCGTGTAGCGGATGTCGGCGAGTTGGCCGAGCGGAATCTGGGCACCCGATGGCGTTGGGACCAATATCCGCTCGAGCGATTCGAGGTCGTCGCGCAACTCGCGAGCATAACGCACGCGGACAGGAAACCGTTCGCGGCCCTCAACGGTTGTTGTGATTTGCCGGCCGCCGATCGCGACTTCGATCACGTCCTGAACGCTGCGGATATGCAATCCGTACCGCTTGATCGCATCGCGGTCGATGTCGATTTCCAAATACGGCTTGCCGACGATTCGGTCGGCGATGACAGCGGACGATTGAACGGTGGGAATCTGTTTCAGCAGCGATTCCAATTCCAAGGCAACCCGTTCGATCGTTTCCAGGTCCGGGCCTTTGACCTTCATTCCCATTGGCGCACGCATACCGCTTTGCAGCATCACGATCCGCGCCGCGATCGGTTGCAGCTTGGGGGCCGATGTCGTGCCAGGAATCTGGGCCGCCGTCGTGATCGCTTGCCAAATGTCATCCGACTTGCGAATCTCATCACGCCATTGTCGAAACGGTCGGCCGCCGGCATCGGGGATCAGGTCACCCGCTTCGCCGCGGACGAAATCTTCGGTTGCGTTGTCGAAACGAAAGTTCAGCCGATGCCCATCTTTATCGGTTTTGTATTCCGACTTGTACGTGATGTAGGTTTCGATCATCGAAACGGGAGCCGGATCGAGCGGGGTGTCGGCGCGACCGATCTTGCCGACGACCGATTCGACTTCGGGAATCGAGACTAACAGTTGATTCTGTAACTGCAACACGTCCATCGCTTCGCCGATCGAAGCGTGCGGCATCGTTGTTGGCATGTAAAGGAACGACCCTTCATCGAGCGGCGGCATGAACTCTTTGCCAAGTCCCGGCAGCGTATTCGTTGCAGCCACCCACGGTCCGGATTGCCGAACTGTCGATTCGGACACGCCAGCTACGGCGAGCGTTTTGGGGATGAACCCGAACACTTTGTCGAATCCCAGCCACGCCGATCCGCCGAACAGCAGGATCGCGGTTGGCAGCATCAGAAACGCAAGCTTGTGATCCAGGCACCAACGCAGGATCGGTTCGTACAGGAATCGTTGAAAGAGGGTGAAGAACCCGAGGATGCCACCGATCAATCCACCAACGAACAAAAGATTCAACAGCAAACCTTTCTGCGGTCCCAGCGGCAACCATTCTTGAGTCAACAACACGCCGACGACCAACGCCGCGAGAGCGCTTGCCGCGTAGGGTCCATAGCGTTCGAATCGCAGCGGAATGCGTTCTTCAAATAATTTGTAAGCGGACAGGCCGATAAGGATCGCTCCTACCCACCACGTCAACATGATCGACGCGGCGATGCCCAGAATCAGCAACGCGAACCAAGCTCCACGACGCAGGCTCTTTGATTCAATCCGTCCCCCCATCAGGACGTGGGCGGCTGGCGGGATGATGGTCAACGCCACGATGACGGACGCTGCAAGTGCAAACGTTTTGGTGAACGCGAGCGGCCGAAATAGCTTGCCTTCCGCACCGATCATCGTGAAGACCGGCAGGAAACTGACCACGGTCGTTGTCACAGCGGTCAGCACCGCACCGGCCACCTCGTGCGAGGCACGAAAGATCAGGTTGAGGGTTGAGGGTTGGGAGTCGAGGGTTGAGAGTGAAGAGTTGAGCGTTCTTGACTTGTCGCTCTCGACTCTCAATCCTCGACCCTCAACTTCAGCCTCGCTCCCACCTCTCAACTCTCGACTCTCATCCAAATACTTGAGAATATTCTCAGTAACAATGATCCCCATATCGACCATCGTCCCGATCGCAATCGCGATACCTGACAGAGCGACGATATTGGCATCCACACCGAACGTCTTCATCGCGATGAAGCACATCAGCACGGCCAGCGGTAGCAATGCGCTAATCAGGAACGAGCTGCGTAAATGGATGACCATCACCAGGATTACGATGATCGTGACGAGGATTTCTTCGAAGAGCGCCGTGTTCAGCGTGCCCAGTGTCTCGTAGATCAATCCAGTCCGATCGTAGAATGGTACAACCGCAACTTGACTGGTCGTGATCCATGCTGGCCACTGTTCTCGTGGCAAGCCACGAAGATGGGTAACGAGTTGACTGTTGAGAGTCGAGGGTTGAGAGAGAGAAGAAATGATGTCTTCGTCGCTCTCCACTCTCAACCCTAAACTCTCGACCCAATCTTCCACCTCATCGGCCGACGTCTTTGTGTAGTCGACGAGTACCTTCGATGGCAAACCGGGCGAAACCTCTTTGATGCGTTGCTTGATGTTCTTGATTGCCGCCAAAGGGTTGTACCCATAACGCACGACCGCGATGCCGCCGACCGCTTCGGCACCGGCTTTGTCCAACGCACCACGCCGCTGCGCCGGACCAAGCGACACGTTCCCAACGTCGGCCACCGTGATCGGCACGTTATCGGTCACCTTCACGACTGTCTTTTCGATGTCTTCGATGCTTTCGATGAAACCGAGACCGCGGATGACATATTCAGCCTTGTTCAGTTCGATCGTCCGAGCACCGACATCGACGTTTGTCATCCGAATCGATTCGAACACATTGGCTAGCGTCACACCCGCGGCCCTCATCGCGTCGGGGTCGACGTCGATTTGGTATTCCTGAACGAAGCCACCGATCGACGCAACTTCACTGATCCCTTCGGCCGAAGTCAACGCGTAGCGAACGTAATAGTCCTGGATCGTTCGCAGTTCGCGCAGATCCCAACCACCTGTTGGATTGCCATCGGGATCCTGACCTTCGAGCGTGTAGAGATAAATCTGGCCAAGTGCCGTCGCGTCGGGGCCCAGCGTTGGTTGAACACTTTCCGGCAGTGTTCCAGCGGGAAGGCTGTTGAGCTTTTCCAGCACTCGCGTTCGCGACCAATAGAAGTCAGCGTCTTCCCCAAAGATGATGTAGATCGACGAGAAGCCGAACATCGAATAACTGCGGATCGTCTTGACTTCTGGGATTCCCAGCAGAGCGACCGTCAGGGGATAACCGATCTGATCCTCCACATCCTGCGGGCTGCGCCCCATCCACTGCGTGAAAACGATCTGCTGGTTCTCCCCGATGTCAGGAATCGCATCGACGGGGACCGGATCGCGGGGAAATGCTCCGGTGTCCCAATCGAATGGAGCGACCATAACGCCCCAACCAAGCGTCGCAATGACCAGCAACAAGATGACCAGCTTGTTGGTCATGCAGAACCAGATCAGCCGGCCAAGCGGACTTCGCTTCGCCGCGTCTAGTTGAGAGTCGAGGGTCGAGGGTTGAGAGTTGGGCATGTTTAGATGCCCAAGCTTCGTTTTAGTCCGCTGGTCATTCGTGCGATCTCTTCGCAGTCCTTGTAGAGTTTGCGTGCATCTTCTTTCGCGATGAATTCTTGCCTTTGAGCGATATGGAGCTGAGAAACAACCTCCATCGTGGATCCGTAGGCGATCTGAAGGAAGCGCGCAAAATCCTTCTTTGAGTCGCGAGCACTTCCCTCTGCGATATTGGATGAGATTGACACCGCAGCTCGCCGCATCTGATTTGCCAGTCCAAACTTTTCGTAGTCCGGAAATTCGCAAGTCAGGCGATAAACTTGATCGGCCAAGTCGACTGATTTCTGCCAAACGTCGAGCTTCTCAAATCCGAACATTACCCCTCCCTATTTGCTCTCAACTCTCGACCCTAAACTCTCGACTCGATCCGCACAGCGGAGCATCGACGCGCCGTAGTACGGATTGCGAACCGCGTCATCGGATTGAAGCCACGATGCACCGCGGCCCTCGAAGGCCATCGGACAATGAAGCTCATAAAGTGTTTGGTCGGTCGGCAGTCCGAACATTCGCTCGAGACTCAACATCTGCTCGGACAGTAAAGCGAACCCGCTACGCAAAGCGGCGAGATTGTTCGCATCCTGCAAGCTTGCAACGATCTCGGACAAGTCGCGTTTCTCTTTGCTCCATATTTCGACCGCTTTGGCGTCGGAAACGATCTGCGGCAAGCCGGCCAATCGCTGATGCAACGGCTCGACAGCCTGTTTCGCAGCGTCCAAATCGTCGGCAGCGAGAGCAGTGCTAAGCTTCAAATAGGGAGTAATGAAGCCGCTGAGTTGTTCCGTAACCTCCGGCGGAGCATCCATGTTCGCCATCGCTGGCATCTGCATTTCGTCGTGCGACATCGGCAACGGAAACTGAGCTTTCATCTGATCGACGTGCTGACGAGTCAACGCGAACACACGATCGGCGTCACGCATGGAATTGACCTCGCGCCCTTCGGTAACGTCGTTGCGAAGCAGCATCGCGACCTCGAACCATTGCGGTCGCATTTGCGGACCGATCAAATCTGCCGGCACCACCTCGACAGCTTTCCCCAGTTGGTCGTAGCCCGCGCGAATCTCTGCGAGGTTCGCCGTTTCGACTTTTTCTCGAATCGCTTTAAAACGCTTCACGAGTTCCTGGAACGCGTTTTGAAGAGGGGGAGCGAGGGAGTCTGGAAGTGTGGCAGCGGAACCACGTTCCATATCTCCCCCACTCCCAGACTTCCCGTCTCCCTTGCTTCCCATCTGACCGTGATTGTGTCCTCCCCCGCCGCCACCTTGCGGCGTCATCATCGAGGGCTTCGCAGAAATTTGCAGCGCACTATCGAGTTTGAAGTTGCCGTTGGTCACGACAAGATCGCCTTCTTCGAGTCCGGACTTCACAAGATAGAAGTCCCCCGCTCGCGCACCGATCACGATCTCGCGACCTTCATAAGTCGGCTTATCTGCATCGGGAATCTGCACGTACACAATCGCTCGCGTGCCAGTCAGCAACACCGCCGAGACGGGGACAACCAACGGCTTCGTCGCCTTGGTTGGTTCCGCGGTGACGTATCCCAGCGATTCCGCGCGAACTAGCGGCATGCCACAGATATCACAGTTGCCTGGCTTGTCCTTCACGATCTCTGGATGCATCGGACTGATCCACTTGCCAGCAAGCGATGCATCCATCACTCGTCCCCCCGACGCGACGTGGCTTTTGACGACCGCCCGCACAAACATCTCAGGTTTTAAGCGACCATCGTCGTTCGGTACGTTGACTCGTACCTTCACCGTTCGCGTATCCTCGTTTAACATCGGGTCGATGAACGCGATTTGGCCACGGAACACATCCCCCGGATACGCTTCCGTCGAAAACTCGACATTTTGCCCGTAGCGCAACCAAGCCAAGTCCGATTCGTAGGCATCCATCTGGACCCACAAACGACTCAAATCCGCGACGGTGTAGATTCGATCGCCCGTTTGAACGCGGTCACCTTCTTGCTTGTTCTTCGAAACCACCACGGCGCCGACGGGCGAGTAGATCGTCACGGTTTCGGATGACTTGCCGCGTTGTTCGATCGTTTGAATCTGCTCCGTCGTTAAACCGAGCAAACGCAGTTTCTCGCGAGCGGACTCAGCAAGGTCCAGGGGGGCGATGAACCGCGAAGAATTCTGCGGGCGATCACGTTTGGTAACCGCCAACAGTTCCTCCTGTGCGGTGTAGAGTGCCTCGCTGTAGATTTGCACCATGTGGTCTCCCTTCTTCACCGCGACGCCAGTGAAGTCGACGAACATGCGTTCCAATCGACCGGGGACCCAAGCGGTGATGTGAGCAAGACGTGTTTCATCGTATTCGACCTTGCCAACCATGCGAACGTCGGCAGTCACGTATTGGCGACGCACCGGGCTGACTTGCAGGTTCATCAGGCTCTTGATCGCGGGGCTGACCGAAACCGTGCGAACTCCATCGACCGAATCCCTGACCGGCACCAAGGCCATGCCGCAAATCGGACAATTGCCCGGACCATCGCGACGTATTTGCGGGTGCATCGCGCAAGTCCAAATCGACGGCTTACTTTGCGTCCCACCGGAATTCGACGTCGCAGAAGTCGTTGAGACATTCGGCCCGTCCACCCCGCCACGAAACCACGATGCAACGAAGGCACCGAGCAGCACAAACGCCACCGCTTGAGCAACCCAGAGTTTTCCGCGGTGGCGTTTGAAGAATTCGTTCATGAGCACCCTTTAGGATTTGTCCAACCAGGTCACCAGCTTCGCCACTTCGTCTTGGTCGCGAACGCCTACTGCCGTGACGCTTCGCGAACCCTGTTTCCAGGTTGCCGCAATACTGGAATCGAGATCGACAAGGCAGCAATTTTTGTCGCCACACATCGCCATCGTCTGGCGGCGACCGCCAAACCAAGCCGTCTCTTCGTCGTCGTGTTCAAATAGAACCAGCGTCGAACCGTCACTCCGTTTGCAAACCGCCTTCACACAGGTGCAACACGGCATTTTCAAAACGCTCGTCGATGCCAACGAATAACCCTCTGGCAAACCACCCGAAACAATCGGTCGATAACCGACCAACCTCACCGCGCCGTCCGCGTCGACGTCTTCACCGTCGTACTTTGCCTGCAGCATCCGTTCGGCTCCTTCCGGATCGCGAGGCAGTTGCCGCAAATAGTCATCCATCACACTAACAAATTCGGCCATGTGTTCAGCCGACATTTCACCATCGTGCGTATGTCCTTTGCTGCCGTGCATCACCATCGCACCCTGGCCCCCCATCTCCTTCACTCCTCGGCTATCTCCACCGTACCAGAGCCCAAAGCCAAGCACCAACAAAATCGACGCGACCATCGACACCAACCCCGCACCATACGGCGACTCACGAATCCAAATGCCGAACCGATGCGACAGTGTCACCGGCCCTGGGGCGGCCGGAAGCTCGCGCTCAATCTGAAGCCAAAGCTCAGCCGGTTTGGCGGGGATAGGAGTCTTTGCGAAAGCGGCTCCGAGTGATTCGAACGCGCGCAACTCTGCCGCGCATGATTCGCATGACTCAACATGGTGCGCCACAGTTGCCGCTTGTCCAGCCGCAAGCTCACCGTCGTGATAAGCCGACAGGAATGGCTGCACCGTTTTGCAATCGATGGTTGACATAGCCCACTCACTCTCTGGGAAACGCTTCTGCTGAACTGGTTTTGATGCCCGATGTTAGCGTTTCTTCACGCATTTAGGCGGAATAGAAGAATTCTCGTCGTGCCGCGTGAAGAAAGCGACCGCCCAAGCATCCAAATCGACGTCAACGAAAGAAATCCCCCTCCTCATCCCCGAAGGCCCCCTCATGCGAGTCTCGATATTTGCCCCCGTCCTTCTCGGAGGGCTGCTCATTCTCGGCATCTACGGTTGCAGTTCGACCGAACCTGATCAGGTGACGCCAACTGCGGCTCCCGCTAGCGACGCGGCTGACGATCACGCCGACGCCAAGTCGCCAATGGACAAGATGATGCCGGGGCTGAATGAACTTTCGCCGCAGGACTACAAGGCCGCGATGGCCCAACACATCTGTCCCGTTAGCGGCGAGATGCTGGGCACGATGGGAGCCCCAAAAAAGGTCGACGTCGATGGCGAGGCAGTTTGGATTTGCTGTGACGGCTGCAAAGCCAAACTGCTCGCCGAGCCCGACAAACACCTCGCCAAATTGAAGTAACTAGCACCGAAATAGCGTTTGCCGAAAGTGCCTATGCCAACGACTGCACTTCTGAAACGGGTTTTCTCAAAGCGACCAACAAGCACGCTTCAAAGCGCCTTGAGCGTCTACGACGACTACCTGTTCGATAAACGATATCGACTGGAGACTCGATCCGAGGTCGCGATCAACGACCTCGATATCAGTCAAGAAGACAAGCAGCACGCCGACAAATACAAACCGACGCGATCGAGATACTTTCGCAAGATCATGGAGAAGGTCGACCTCTCACGCGAGGGAGTGTTCGTTGATGTTGGCTGCGGCAAAGGCCGTGTTCTGTTGCTCGCCGCAGAGCATGGGTTCTCGCAAGTCCTTGGCTTGGAAATCTCGCCCGCGTTATGTCGGCTCGCGAAGCAAAACGTGCAGGCCTTCGGGAAGGTCTGTCCCAACGCCGAATCGATCAAAGTCATCTGCACCAATATTCTCGACTACCAGTTGGACGGAAGCGAAACCGTCTTCTTTCTGTATTCACCCTTCGACTACTCGGTGACCGATCGCTTCCTCCAGATGTTACGCCGGTCGCTCGAGGAACACCCAAGAGATCTCTGCCTGATCATCGACGAATTCCGCTTTCCCGAATTGCTGGCCAACGACGATTATTTTCAACAAACGCTAACCTACAAGTACGGGGCAGCCGTATTTCATGTGTATTCCCACGTCAGTTGAAGCAACTTGGGCGAGTTCGCTGCCCCAATACTTGTTCATGATAGGTCGCTGGCACGGAAGATCCTTGCTCGGAATTGGCTCGAGACCTTCATGACGCTGGGATTGGTCTTTGGGGAGTATTCCAGGGCTCCGTCCGATTGCAACTTCGTCTCTTCAAAAATTTCGTTGCGTTCGGCATCCAATTGACAAGCAACTTACAGCTTCAGCGATTCCCTTTCCGACTGAAGCTGGCGATGCGGTATACGCAACTCCAACTCGTTCGCGCACCGTATTGAGCGTCTCCGCCAGTTCCTTCAGTTGTGCGTCACGATCAGCAATCTCAACCGCGACCGCGACCGCAGCCTTTTGATTTGCCTCGGCTGAAAAAGAGACTCGCTGCTCTTCAACACGTAATTGGATCTGTTCATCCAGGTCAAAAATAGGCCCTGGGCGCGCCCGGAATCGAGTCACCACCTCGCTGCTTCAACTCTGGTTGGTTGTCTTTCAATGCGACCAAATAATCACCGCCAAAATCGGTAATCTGTTAACAGATATCCCGCTGGCAAATCACTGCGTCGGACGTCACCATTCGTCCCTCCAAGACAACGCTGCGCAAAAGCTGAATCGCCGACGTGTGTTCATTGGTATGACCTAGTATGTCTGCCTGAGTGATCACGCCGCCAGCATGGCAGCTAATGAATGGCGGCGTCCCTTTCGCCCTCGATAGTCGGGAATTGCGGCCAAGATGGCCAACAAACTCCCAGCAGCGGGAACTTTCACAGTGGTCTCTCCGTAGGTTGAAACCAACTCCATTAACCTCGACGGAGAATACTACGCAGCAAGTCCCCACAAATTCAAACACGGGTTAGCCCTGATTGGCCCTGCTGGCCGACCGGCAAACGGCTTGGTTTCGTGTTATGATGGAGGCTCGTTCCGCCTCACGTCCCCTGCGGCGTCCCCCTCCCATCACACGTAATCGTTGGCCCTGATCAGCATGAAATACGTGCACTTTCGCTATTCAGATCGTCGCATGACCATCGCGTTGATCGGCTTGTTGCTCGGCGGCATCCCGGTACTCTCGGCGGCGGAAGTCGAATTCAATCGCGATGTTCGCCCGATTCTGGCGGAGACCTGTTACGCCTGCCACGGGTTCGACGAAGCCGCACGCGAAGGCGATCTTCGGCTGGACACGTTTTCCGGTGCCACCGGTGCCGATGGCGGTTCGACAGCGATCGTTCCCGGCGATCCCGACGACAGCGAGTTGATGCTTCGTGTTTTGTCGGACGATCCCGACACCGTGATGCCGCCGCACGAATCGGGCAAACAACTGACAGCCGCTCAAAAACAGACGCTCCGCGATTGGATCGCTCAAGGGGCGACCTACGATCAACACTGGGCCTTCGCGCCGCCGCACCGCAGTCCATTGCCCGAAACGTCCGCCGCGCAACATCCGGTCGATAGGTTTGTTCAAGCTCGGTTGACGGACGCCGGGCTCACGCCATCGGATCGCGCGGCTCCGGAGACTCTGATTCGGCGGATCGGTTTGGACTTGATCGGCCTGCCGCCGACGCCCGCCGAAGTCGATGCGTTTGTCGCGGCGGCCGAAGTAGATTTCGATTCTGCATATCGCGACCTTGTCGAACGCTTGCTGGCAAGCCCTCACTACGGAGAACGCTGGGGCCGTTGGTGGCTGGATCAAGCGAGGTATGCCGACAGCAACGGTTACTCGATCGACGCCCCGCGTCAGATCTGGAGCTACCGCGACTGGGTGATCGACGCGCTGAACAACGATATGCCCTTCGACACCTTCACGATCGAACAATTGGCGGGCGACCTGTTGCCCGATGCGACCCAGGACCAGAAGATCGCTACCGGTTTCCATCGCAACACCCAAATCAACCAAGAGGGAGGGATCGACAAGGAACAGTTCCGTGTCGACAGCATCTTCGACCGCGTCGCCACAACGGGAACCGTTTGGCTGGGACTGACTGTCGGATGTGCCCAGTGCCACGACCATAAGTTCGATCCGATTACGCAAGTCGAATATTACCAGATGTTCGCCTTCCTAAATAATCAGGACGAACCGACGCTGAAGCTGGACGAGAAACGGTCGACGATGGTGATGAAAGAACGTGCCAAGCCGCGGACGACGACCGTACTGATCAAAGGCGACTTCACGCGTCCCGATGCGGAGGTCGCTCCTGGAACGCCATCGATCTTGCATCCGATGCAGACCGGCGATGGTCCGGCGAATCGGCTCGATCTAGCCCGCTGGATCATGAGTCCCGAGAATCCGCTGACGGCTCGCGTGATCGTCAATCGAATCTGGCAGCATTACTTTGGCCGCGGTTTATCGGAGATCGACAACGACTTCGGCTTGCAAGGAAGTTCGCCGTCGCACCCAGAGCTGTTGGATTGGTTGGCGATCGAATTTGTCGAGCGCGGTTGGAGCATGAAAGAGATGCATCGCTTGATCGTCAGTAGCAAAACCTACCAACAGTCATCGCTTCGACGCCAAGATCTCGACGAAATCGATCCACACAACTATCTATTGGGACGCCAACAACGGTTGCGGTTGGATGCGGAGATCGTCCGCGACGTGGCATTGGTCGCTAGCGGATTGTTGTCGCCGACGTTAGGCGGTCCGCCGGTATATCCCCCCATTCCCGATGGGATCATGGGACAGGGGCAGGTGAAGCGATCGTGGCGGACCAGCAAGGGAGAGGCCCGGTTTCGCCGCGGGATCTATACGTTTAAGTTCCGCGCCACGCCGCCGCCGTCGTTGAATGTCTTCGACGCTCCCGATGGGCTGAGCAGTTGCACGCGGCGGATCCGCAGCAACACTCCGCTGCAAGCGTTGACGCTGATGAACGATCCGGCGTTCTTCGAATTCGCCGAAGCACTCGAAGAGATCATCCGGCGTGATGGTCTGCAGGCCGCGTTCCGCCGCTGTACTTCGCGATCGGCATCGTCCGATGAGCTTGCGATTTTGCAGCGTCTGGACACGCTCGGCGCAGCCCGCGCGATGTTGAATCTGGACGAAACGATCACACGGGAATAAACGGCCAGCGGCGATGCGGCCGCAGCTCGACGTCGACGCAAACAATAGAAACTTTCAGCGACGGAACCACCGATGCCAGCTCAAACGAACTCACCCGCCGATCTGCTTCGCGATCAAACGCGTCGCCACTTCTTCAGCCGCTGCTCGATGGGACTCGGTTCGATCGCGTTGTCGTCGCTGATGGCGGAACGTAGCCAGGCGGAAGTGGCAGAGAGTTCGCAGAACCCGATGTCGCCGAAGCCGAGCCACTTTCCGGGCAAAGCGAAAAACGTAATCTTCCTGTTCATGGCGGGCGGGCCAACTCAGCTGGAAACGTTTGAATACAAGCCAAAGTTGACCGAGCTGAATGGCGAGCCGATTCCCGAAAGCCTCGTCGCGGGAAAACGGTTTGCGTTTATGGACAGCAGCCACCGCAGCAATCTGCTTGGTCCCACGCAGAAGTTCCAACAGTATGGCCAAAACGGAACGTGGGTCAGCGATCTATTGCCGCATACAGCAAAGATCGTCGACGAATTGACGATCGTCAAAACCTGCAAGACCGATCTGTTTAATCACGCCCCGGCCAAGCTGTTTATGAACACCGGCAGCGGCCAGTTCGGGCGACCGAGCATGGGATCTTGGATCACATACGGTTTGGGGAGCGAGTGCGACGATCTACCCGGCTTCCTGGTGTTGCAAAGCGGACCGCGGGGGCCACGCGGCGGGGCGGTGCTGTGGGGAAGCGGCGTGCTGCCGACGACCTATCAAGGGGTGCCGCTGCGCAGCCAAGGCGATCCGATCCTGAATCTGTCGACGCCATCATCGATCAGCGACGCCCAGCAGCGGCAATTGATCGACAGCGTTCGCGAGCTGAACCTGAAGCGTTTGGTAGAAACCGGCGACCAAGAGATCGCGACGCGGATCAATGCTTACGAGCTAGCTTACAAGATGCAAAGCTCTGCCCCGGAACTGATGGACACGACCGACGAAAGCGCTGAGACGCTGGAGCTTTATGGGATCAAAGACCCCAATGAATCGAGCTACGCGCGGAACTGTTTGTTGGCCCGGCGGTTGGTCGAACGAGGCGTCCGCTGCATCCAGCTGTATCACACCAACTGGGATCACCACGGCGGGCCGACGGAAAATTTGCAGCAGCATCTGCCCCAAAACTGCAAGGAGATCGATCAAGCCTCGGCCGCGCTGGTCATGGACCTCAAACAACGCGGGCTGTTGGAGGATACGATCGTGATCTGGGGTGGCGAATTTGGCCGGACGCCGATGGGCGAAGTCCGCCAGAACACCGGCCGGAACCATCACATCGATGCCTTCACGATGTGGTTTGCTGGGGGCGGGTTTAAGCCGGGATTGGTCTACGGCGAAACCGACGAATTTGGTTTTGGTCCGATCGAAAACCCCGTGCATGTCCACGACATCCATGCCACACTTTTGCACTTGTTAGGTTTCGATCACCACCGTTTGTCGGTCCGCTTCCAAGGCCTCGACTTCCGCCTGACGGGAGTCGACCCGGCTCGCGTCGTCCACGATCTGCTCGCCTAGCTGCGGCAGCTCGCTCAGTCGACTTTGGCAAGGTCCAAGAAGGTGATCATCGACGGATTTCCGACCGGGACGTATTGGTCGGTGAAGTCGAGCTTGCCGGTCTTTTTATCGACCTTGAAGACAGTGACGTGATCGGCTCGCTGGTTGCAACAATACAAGAACTCACCGGTCGGGTCGAAGTTAAAGCTGCGTGGATAATTGCCCCGCGTCCACTCTTCGCCAACGTAGCTGAGCGTTCCATCGTCGCTGATCGCAAAAATTCCAATGCTGTCGTGCAGTCGATTGCCCGCGTAGACGTATCGTCCGTCGGCAGAGACCAAGATCTCGGAGCAGAAATTGCTGCCGGTGAAGCTAGGCGGCAGCGTCGAGATCGTTTGTCTTGGCGTTAACCGCCCCGCTTGGGAATCGTAATCGAACAGAGCGATCGTCGATCCTTCCTCCTGAATCGAATAGAACCAACGCCCGTCGGGATGGAAGTAAAAGTGTCGCGGGCCGTCGCCCGGCGGCAAGTCGACACCGGCGGGATCGTTCGCGTGCAAGGTTCCCGTTTTGGCATCGAACTTCCAGACGTAGATCTTGTCCAAACCGAGGTCGACGTGCAGGACAAACCGCCCCGATGGATCGGCTTCGATCATATGAGCATGCGTCCGGTCGTGACCGCTGATCGCGAAGCTCCCCTCCGGCGCGTTAGTCGCCTTCGTTGGACCGATCGGTCCCTCGTCGACTTTCGTGTCGCTCGCCTCGCCCAAACGGCCGTCTTCCAAGATCGGCATCACCGAAACGGAGCCACCAAAATAATTGGCGACCAACAGGAATTTGCCGGTGGGATGGATGCTGACGTAGGTTGGCCCTGCACCGCCGGCCGGAACGGTGTTCAAGAGTTTCAGCTGCCCATCGGCTGGGTCGATCGCAAACGCGCTGACCGTCCCCTGCTTGTCCGCTCCCACACGATCGGTTTCGTTGGCCGAATAGAGCCGCGTTCCGGCCGCGTTGACGACCAGACAACTGGGACTGGTCCCCAGCGGATAGTCTCCCGCAGCCGTCAGCGCTCCGGTCGCCCGGTCGACGCGAAACGTATGGATTCCTCGACCGTTCCCCGGTGGCAGATCGACTTGCGTTGGCAGCACGTCCTGCAACGGCGAACTGAACGTGCCGACGTACGCCATCAAAGGCCGCTCCTTCGCAGCGGGCTCAGCGGCTCGCAGCCCTTTGGCCAAGGGAAGCGTCCCCGCCAATGCGATCGATGTTTGCAGGAAGCGGCGTCGGGAAGGGGCGGAGTGCGTCATAGCGGTCTTGCTTCAAAAGGGTGGGAATCGGGGGATGAGTAAAGGAGGGAGAAGCCATGATATTCAGACGACATCATGAAATGCAACGCATCGGGCTGCCAGCATGCGAACCTTTGAGATGTTTTTCAGCTTCCGTTTAGGCTCGTGTGGGCTGGTCTTGCTTTGAGTTCGTCTGTTTGCTGCGTACCGGTGGTTGACACCACCGGCATTGGATGTGACGCCCTCCGGGCTGGCCGCGTTGCTGCGCGGTTTGCAGTTTTAGGGGGAGACGCGGCGGAGCGAATTCTTGGTACGATAGCGGCTTTGACGACTTTGGTTTGATGCCAGGATGCGCTGTATGGAATCGCCGCAAGCTCTGCCTCGTTGGGCGTTGGATCTCGCTCGCTTTTTGCCGCTGAAGAGCCAGTTTTTGCTGAGCGGTAATGTGCGCGACCGCTACCCCTGGGCGGTCGCCGACGATCGCTACGCGCCGCTGCCGCTGACAAGCTTTCTGGCGGAGTTGTTGCGCAGCCGTGGCATCGCACATGTGTTGGCCTTCGATCCGCTGAACGGTTTCTCCGTTCCTCTGGTCAGCGGAATCGACATCGCGGCGGAACAGCAGTTCTTCAGCGATCGATTCGACCTGCGTTGGAACGACAACCTCGGCTCGCCTGCCAGCGTCGCACGGTTCTTCGAACTGTTTCCCGACTTCGTGCGCAGCGAACCCGAACCGATCGCGGTGCTCGCCGATTTTTCGTCCCGTTATCTGGTGCGCCCCGACTTACAGACCGACGACGAACACCATTGGTTCACCGCCTCGTTGATCCTCAGTTTAGACGTCGCCGCGCGACCCTGCGGTCCCGATGCGAGCACGCTCTTTAATCCAATCGTTTGGATCGCCGATCAGGAAGGCGACCTACCGCCATGGTTTGTCGTCGGCAATCCGCGTCTGCGTCCGATCGCGTTGCCCGTCCCCGATCGGACGACGCGAGGGCTGATCGCAAAGAGTCTGATTCCCGGAATCCCCGGCGCGCGTCAGGCGAGCGAGGAACAGATCGCAGCGGCGGAGCGATCGTTGGTCGAACAGACTCACGGATTGATGCTGTTGGATATGATTTCGATCACCGAACTGTGCCGCAACGAAGAGGTCCCGATCGATCGCCTGGACGATGGCGTGCGTCGTTTCAAACTGGGCGTGACCGAAAATCCTTGGGCCAAGCTGGATCGCGAAAAGATTGCAAGCGCCGACAGCTTTGTCGCACGGCGGTTGAAGGGGCAGGATCACGCGGTCACCAAGATGCTGGACATCATCAAGCGATCGGTGATCGGACTCTCCGGAAACGAAGGCCGATCGGGACGTCCCCGCGGCGTCGCGTTTCTGGCTGGGCCGACCGGAACCGGAAAGACTGAACTGGCGAAGACCGTGACGGAACTGTTGTTCGGCGACGAGAGTGCCTACATCCGCTTTGACATGAGCGAATTTGCGGCGGAACATTCCGACCAACGCTTGATCGGCGCGCCTCCGGGCTACGTCGGCTATGACACCGGCGGGGAACTGACCAATGCAATTCGCGAGAAACCATTCAGCGTGGTGTTGTTCGACGAGATCGAAAAAGCCCACCCGCGGATCCTGGACAAATTCCTGCAAGTCCTCGATGACGGCGTCCTGACATCGGGCCGTGGCGAACGCGTCTACTTCTCCGAAGCGTTCTTGATCTTCACTTCGAACCTCGGCTTGTATCGGATCGATGAACGGGGCAAACGTGTCCCCAACGCAACACCTGCCGACGACCTGCCATCGATGCAAGCGAAGGTGCGAGCGGAGATTGATCGTTTCTTCAAGTTAGAGATCGGTCGTCCGGAAATCTTGAATCGGATCGGCGAAAACATCGTTGTCTTCGACTTCATCCGAGACGATGTCGTGGCGGAGATCTTCGACATGATGTTGGCAGGAATTTGCAGGCAGGTCGAAACCGCGACGGGGCGGCCGATCGATGTCGAAGATTCTGCACGGCGGTCGCTGCAGGAGCTTTGTCTCGCCGACCTTTCCAACGGCGGCCGCGGCGTCCGCAATCAATTGGAAGCCCATTTCATCAACCCGCTGGCGCGCGCGTTGTTCGACGCTCCCGATTCGCCAGCGATCATCGTTCGGCGGATCGATCACCGCGATGGTTTGACAACGGTGGAGCTGGCGTGACGCAATCGATTTCGATCAACCGAATTCATTACCCGATCCATTCATTGGGATTTGGCGCCCGCGTGGGCGTCTGGTTTCAAGGCTGCCAGATTCAGTGCCCAGGATGTATCAGCCGCGATACTTGGGAGTCGGGGACCAACGCAATCCAGCTGGATGAACTGACGCAAACCCTGCTCCCGTGGACGGCCGCCGCCGATGGGCTGACAATTTCCGGTGGTGAACCTTTTGACCAGCCCGACGCCGTCGCGGCGTTGGTGAAATGGTGGCGTACAAAAAACAAGGGCGACGTGTTGCTCTTCTCCGGCTATTCGGCGGAGTTGTTGTGGGATCGGTATCCCGCAATCGTGGCGCAACTGGATGTGTTGATCAGCGAACCCTACGACGCCAAGCAACCGCAGACCCAACCGCTGCGTGGATCGGACAATCAGCGTATGCATTTGCTGACGCCGACCGCGGCGCAGCGGTATGCAAACCTGGACGAAGCCCCAACGCTCGATCTCTGTTTCGATGACGATACGGTTTGGATTGCGGGAATTCCCAAACCCAACGCGATGGCTGAAATTCGTCGACGTCTGACCGCGATGGGCTTTGCTGCGGGGACATCGGATCAACTGTTGGATGGTGTGCGCGGATGAGTTTGGTCAAGATCTGCCCTAAATGCGGCCACCCCAATGACCTCGCCGAGATGTATTGCAGTGGCGAGGGAACGACTGGAAACGGCTGCGGGTTTAGTGTCGCCACGATTGCTGCGACAGTTCCCAATTCGGCAGGCACCACGCATGAAGGCCCAGACGAAGATCAGCCCCAAGCTGACGACCGCCGCTGTGTAAACGGACACGCGATGTTCCCGGACGACCTGGTTTGCATCGAGTGCGGTGGCGACGTGGCGACCGAAACCGCCGAGCAACAGCCCGCGGACGACGCGTCGCTCATATTCGGCGCTCGATATCGGGTCGTACAGACGCTTGAACAGGAAGATGCTACAGCGGATCGGTATCTTGTCGAATCGACTGTCGGTAACGAGGCAACGGATCGCAAAGAGCTTCTGCTGTGCAAGCATTACCCGCTGGGAGTCGATCGCGACGAAGAAGTCCAGTCGATCCTACGGTCGCTGAATTCGCCCCGTTGCTTGCGGTTGATCGATGTTGGTGATCGAGATCACCGCAGCTTTGAAGTCTACGAATCCTGTCCTCAGGAAACGCTTGTCGACCTCGCGATCGAAAGCCCTTTCGACGAAACGTTTTGCCGCGACTTGGTCGATCAAATTTCGACGGCGTTGAACGATCTGCATGATACAGGCTTACTGCATCGCGACTTACATCCGGAAAACATCGGGGTGCGAACTTCGGATCCGATCGATCTCGTCGTATCGAACTATAACGCCGCTGCGGTTGCGGAACTGGAAATCCACGTCGCTCCCAATCCACGTCGCTCCCAATCCACGGACGTCGCACTACACGGCACCGGAACGTTTTGCGGGGATCAGTACGTTTGCATCGGATTGGTGGAGCCTTGGAGTGCTCCTGCTTGAACGGCTCACCGGCGGCAACTTGTTCGAAGAGATCGATTCACGTGCGTTCCAATTATTGATCCTCACGCGCCCCGTTCCGATTCCCGAAGAGCTCGACGACAGCTGGCAGACGTTATTGAAGGGCCTTTTAACGCGCGACCATTCGCGTCGCTGGGGGCACGAGCAGGTGGCGGCTTGGCTGGCAGGTGAAACGGATCTGCAGCACTACTTCGAAAGCGATCTCGACGCCGACGATCAGGGCGCTGCGATTCGCTTGGGTGACGAGGACTACCGATCCCCAACGCGATACGCTTTGGCCGCCGCATTGCCAGAACACTGGCAAGACGCTGTCGCTCAATTGGCCAGTGGTGAACTGGGGACTTGGTTGACAGAGGGGAAGTTGGACGATCGCGCCGGGGAAAACTGGGATGCAATTATCGAAGACCACTCGCTCGCCAACGACCAACAACTGATGTTGGCCTTGTTGGTGATGAACGATCAACTGCCGCTCTGTTTCGACGGCGCGATCGTCTCGCCAGCATCGTTCGCCGCGACGGCGGTTCGCAGTCTCGCTTGGCTGCGGGGTTCGATTGCGTCGCACTTAATGCGGCTCAGCCGCGAATTGTGGTTCGTCGACGTTACCGAGCGTCGCGAAGCGGCCGAACGTCTGATTCAAAAGCGTGAGATCCCAATCGATTCGGCGAGGTTCGATGCCTTGTCGTTGGTCGTCGATCGTGAAACGCTCCTGCAACAGTGGACTCGCCGGCAGGCTGATTGGCCCGAATCACGGCACCCTGCGCTGGCTCATCTGCTGTCGAAGCATTCGTTAAGCGAAGCGGAGCTGTTGGTCTTGCTAGCCGCTCCGCTGACGGAGTTCCGATCGGCGGACGACTTGTTGGATGAAGCCGAACGCGAAGCCAACGCCGCCGGCATCGAAACGTTTTGGGATCGCGAAGCGGCGCGGCAAGGATTGCAACAAGGACGCCGCGAAGTTTTCGAAACCCTCAGCGATCGCTTGTCCGACTTCGTTCGCTGCGGGGTCGCCACCGCCGATCAGTGGGCCGACACGTTTCGGTTTGAACATCGGATCTCATTGGCCCGAGCCGTGGCGCTGTTGTGCGTTCCGGTCGAGCAATGGCAAAAGCCGGAGGGGGGCGAACATTGGCGGTTGCTGATGGACTTCTTCCGCCGCAAGGTGTTGTCGAGCGTCCAACGCGGTCCTTTGATGTCGCTGAGGATTAGCAAAAATTCAGCACGGATCGATGTCGCTCAATTGGGGAGCGGAGCGATTCCGGCCGATTCGCTGATCGACGCGATCATCGGTAACGATGGCAACCCATCGCGCGTCGACCCGAGCGTGTTGGCGGGCGATCCCATTCTGCAACGGCGGCTGCGTCGATTGCGGAACAACTGTGAAAACTATCAACGCGATACCGGGATCTCGTCGCTGCACCTCGGTTTTCCCTTCCTGGTCCGCCGCGATGTCGATGCAGGGCAAAGTCGCCCACGTTTTGTTCCATTGTTGCTGTGGCCGGTGAAGTTGGACTATGCCGAAGGGCAGAACACGTCGCTACGCATCGCTGCCGATCGCGAACAAGAACGCGTTCGATTGAATCCAGCCTACGGCGTTTTGCTGACTCAAGAAAAGAAGCAACGTTTTGCCGATGCGCTGCTTGAAATTCAGAGTCGCGATTCGATCACGGGGGAACAGTTGATCGAGGTTCTGCAGCCGCTGTTTGCCGACGCACACGAGCAGGTCCTTGCCGAGTCGGCGCCGCTGCCAGCCGAGCCTTCGTTGCCGGAGGACGTTCATTGCCGCCTCGTCGCCAGCGGCGTGATCTTCCAATGCGACTTTGCCGGACAGGAACTAGCCGACGAATTGGACAAGCTCCAAAACCTTCCATTTGATGCGTCACCGGCGGCGACGCTGCTGCGATTGGACCGCGCGGAGGATGTTGAACCAGCTCCCATCCCTCCGACCGAGCAACGGTTTCTGGTCACCGAAGCCGACCCGTCACAGGAGGCTGCGGTCTTTGCAGCCCGCAATCCGCCGGGGCTTCTGATCCAAGGACCGCCTGGAACGGGCAAGAGTCAGACGATCGTGAACATCGTTGCCGACGCGGTTGCTCGCGGGCAAACCGTCCTGGTTGTCTGCCAAAAGCAAGCGGCGTTAGAGGTGGTCGGGCATCGCTTGGAATCGTCGGGGCTAGGCGATCGAACGGTTTTAATTGGGGATCCGTCGCGCGACCGGAAACCTTTTCTCGCAAGATTGCGGGCGGAATTGGCGGAGCTGCGTGGGCAATTGGGACGCGAGTCGGCGGCTGCGAGACATCGGACGCAGGCGGCAGAAGTTGGCCGATTGGAGGCGGAACTCGATCGCATCCACGAAGCGATGATGCATCCTGTGCTGCAGAGCGGTTTGACCTACGAACAGGTCATCGCGGATTTAATCGAACATGGCAATCAGCCCAAGACGGTTTCGGTGCCAACGCTCCGTCCCCTGTTGCAACCGCTGGCGATTGCATCGGTAAAAGCGATCGGACAACAGATCGAATCGATCGCCCCGCTTTGGTTAGCCGCACGTTATGAAAACAGCAGCCTGCATGCCCTAAAAAGATTCTCCGCTGACCGGGAGACCATCGTTGCGGTGAAGCATGCATTGGATGCTTTCATCCAGTGCGAAGGGATACGGCACGAAGAGCTGGAAGCAACGACGCGCGTCGTCGACATCAACCAGTTCGACATGCGTGCGATGGAAGGCTGGCTATCGGAGCATCAAACGGCTATCGAGGCGACATCCGAACCGACGTTGGCGACGACGGGGAAATGGGTGGAGCTGTTTGAAAGTGGAGTCGCCGACGCAGAGCTCCATCGATTGACCGGACTCGCCGCAGACGCTCAATCCAACCTGGCTCCCGAGCGCGAGCTGCGTTTGCGTACGAAGCTCGCGCCGTTAGCCGACGCCGAAATCGACGCATTGCACCACGACAGTCGAAAGGTCGCGCGTTGGCAGCGTTCTTGGCTGCGAAAGATTTGGCCCCCCTATCACGGCGCCGTATCGCGGATTGCGCAGTTCTGCGGATCCGACGCAGCCCAAGTTGGCGAAGAGATCGCCGCGATCGGCGATGCGCTGCAATACGAAGCGGCGGCACGCGCGGGCTGCCGCGGATACGAACAGGCCCGCATGCGGTTGCAGTTGGGAGCTCCCGTGGTGAATCTCTCTTCGCAGCAGCTTGCCGACAAGGTTCGGTCTCTTATGACAAGCTTGCAGGATGCTAAAGCACTTATCGATCGGGGGAACAACTGTCCCTGTCGCGATCATTACCATTTAGCCCTCCGAGCAGGAACCTCGTTGGCGATTCGTGAATTCTTAATTGCCGCGAGCCAAGGCGTTCGATTGGATCGATTGCGGAATGAGAGTCTCGAAACGCTGCAACCATTAGAAGCATGGTTCGAGACGGCGTGGGTCGATCGCGTAACGGGGTTGCTGCGATTGGGAGAACCGACAAACCAGTCGACCGATGGAATCGTTGCCGCTTGGGATTCGTTAGCAGCATTCCAAACGTTGCGCTTGCGCGCCGATTCGATCCCCCAACTCGAACTGTCGGTCTTGGCGGCGATGGCCTCCAAGCGAGAGATTTGGGAATCGCTGCCACCAGAATCGGCTGGAGATTTGATGCGGCAAACGGTGGAGCGCGAGGCGTTGCTGGCGTGGCGTGCCAATGCGGAGGAACAATGGCCGTGGTTGTTGATCGGTCGCGAAGAGTTTGAAAGCAAAGTGGAACAGCTGCGAGACGGTTGCAAAGCGTTGGGCGACTCAGTCCGTCGGCTGGTGCCTCAGCTGCCCGCGGTCGACAAGATCGCCCGACGCAACCGCTGGGACGACATCCTGATGTTCACCGGGCCGCGCGCGAAGAAGCTGCGTGAAACCGTCGACATGGGACGGGAATTTGGGCTGTATCAAATGCGGCCGATCTGGCTGGCCAATCCCGATACCGTATCGCGGATCTTTCCGCTGCAGCAGGGATTGTTTGACGTGGTGGTGTTCGACGAAGCGTCTCAATTGCCGGTCGAATACGCGCTGCCAGCGATCTACCGCGGCAAGACGATCGTCGTGAGCGGTGATGAAAAGCAATTGCCGCCCGCGAAATTTTTTGCCGCTGCGTTTGACGATGAGGATGAAACGCCGACCGACTTGGAGGGAGAGGAGTTGGAGGATGCGATTGAGAGCCAAGGGAAACGCCGCGAGGTGAAAGATTGCGGCGATCTGTTGGAGCTCGCCTCGCCGGTCTTCCCCAAGGTGATGCTGAACGTTCATTATCGATCGAAGTACCGCCAGCTGATCGATTTCTCCAATGCGGCCTATTACGAAAACGGCTTGAGCGTTCCGGTGCTGCATCCGCCTGAGAAGGTGGCGGAGCTGAAGCCGATCGAGTTCGTCGAAGTCGACGGAGTGTATGAGAACCAATCGAACGAGATCGAAGCGGATCGGGTCGTCGAATCGATCCGAGCCCTATGGGCGTCGATGCCGATCGAGGCAACACCAACCATCGGCGTGGTGACTTTCAACTTGAAGCAGGCCGAGCTGATCGAAGACAAACTGGAGCTGTTGGCCGAACAGGACGAAGCGTTTCGGCAAGCGTTGATGCAACAGCGGAATCGCGTGCACGACGGCGAGCGTTGCGGTTTCTTTGTCAAGAACGTCGAAAGCGTGCAGGGAGACGAACGGGACTGGATGATCTTTTCGACGACGTTTGGCAACAACGCCCAGGGGAGCTTCCGACGCAATTTTGGCGTGCTCGGGCAACGAGGAGGCGAACGGCGGTTGAACGTCGCGACGACCCGAGCGAAACATCGGATGGTGATCTATTCGTCGATGCCACTCGAACGAATCAGCGACACACGTCAAAGTCTGGTCGCGCCGCAAACACCTCGCGATTATCTGCAAGCCTATTTGATGTACGCCAAAGCGGTTTCCGATGCTCGCTTCGAAGATGCCACTCGGATTCTAGGGGCCTTCGGCCCGCGGAGGTCGACGCGGTCGCTGACCGATGCGCACGCGGACTCCTTCGTGATCGAAGTGCGAACGTTTTTGGAGTCCGAAGGATATGTCGTGGAAAGCCCTCGGGCGAACGACGCGTTTCGATTCGACCTTGCGATCCGCCGCCCCAAGGATGGCATGTTTGCAATCGCGATCGAATGCGATTCGCCACGCCATCCCGATTTGAAATACGCGCGGCACCGCGAGTTGTGGCGCCGAGATGTGCTCAAGGCAACAGTCCCCACGATCTACCGGGTTTGGTCGCGGATGTGGTTGGTCGATGAAACGACGGAGCGAAAACGATTACTCGAAGCTGTTAAGAGGGCGGTAGGCAAAACATGAGTGGTCCCAAAGTTGTCGATGTTCGGGCGATCCGAGCCGCTCAAGAACGCGAGTTTCGGAAGCTGCGATATCGCATCGAAAAACAGTTTCGCAAGATCCAAACGATGCTTGAAGCTACCGAGGATGAGCCCCTTCAGCGGGTCTTCGGTTCGTTGACCAATGCGCTGGCGCGCCTTGACGCCGACCGGCAAGCGACCGCATTGCCGCGATCCCTGGATGCGATACTCGATCAAGCAAACGCAACGTTGGAATGCGCGGTGCAATTGAAATCGAAGCTCGAAGAAAAACGTATCGCCTCGGTTGCGGAGCGGCTTGGTCGGCAGCGTTCGATCGCCACCGCAATCGCGGCGACGGTCTTGCGGCTCGACGCAGCGAACCTCGCAACGATGAAAGCGGATCTGCTGGCCAAGCCGGACGAGGTCCAATTGCAGATCGCATTGGACGCGTTGGCGATGGAAGCGCAGCGGCGAGCTGACGCCGATTTGCAAGGCGTCACTCATTCGTTGGCGGGGTCACAGGGAACGATCTCCGTTAACGATTGGCTGGCCGATCGACCGGCTGAAAAATCGTCGGCGGACGAACGGTTGGAACAACTTGCGGCGAAGGTCTCCGTGCTCGATGGTCTTGGCGATGCTTCGCAATGGCTGACGCGGATCGCGGAAGTTCGTCAAATCGACGACGCGGCGCGACAGCGATTGCAGACCGATTCGTTGATCATCCAATTGGGCGAAGAACTCGATCGGCGGCGCGCGTTGGAACGCCGAGCCGAACTTCTCGACGGGTTGGAAGCGGAACTGGCAGCGTTCGACGCCGACGCGGATTTGCTGCGGCAACGGATCGAGCGTGCTTGCGGAGACGAAACTGCGGACATCGCCGAACTGCAAGCCGAAGTCGCCGCGTGGACCGAAGCGGAAGCAAAGCGAATCGATCGGGATGCAAGTCGCGCGGCGATCCTTTCGGTACTGCAATCGATGGGATACGACGTGCGCGAATCGATGGCGACCGGCTGGGCCGAAGATGGCAAGGTCGTCGTCCAGGCTCCGGGCAGCCAAGACTATGCCGTCGAGCTGAGCACGGTCGCTGGAGATCGTTTAAAGACACAGCTCGTTCGTTTCGGCGAACCAGGTTCCAGCAACGCCATGCAGCAGCAACGCGATGTTGAAATGGAAACCACGTGGTGCAAGTCGCATGCGGAAGTCATGGGTGAGCTGGACCGGCGGGGTTTGGAAACGAAGGTCCTCACCGCCCGTCCGATCGGATCGACGCCAATCGCCGTCATCCCCAAGACGGATGAACGGCGATCGCAAATCGAAACGACGGTCAAGAAACAGGAACGACAGCAACACCGTTAGCAGATCGGAGAAACCGATCCGGTTGGAGTAAAGCCTTTAGGCGACTGATGCTGGATAAAAATCGGCTGAAGCCTCGACTCCAGCGCGTTCGTGGCGTCGAGCCTTTAGTAGGTGAAGCATGCGGCACGTCCACACGCGCCCTCTAGAACTCACCGACCACTCCGCCACCGCACCGGGTTCCCAACGCGTTGGAAGCATGGTCATCCGGTCGGCACACATCGCGGCGGAACGTCGCTTCGCGTTGGCGAGGATTCACTAACGGTTGGTCCAATGATCCGTATGAACGATGCATGCCGGTGCTGGCAAGCTGACTCAAACGTTCTTACAACGCTTCGAGAACTTCGGCGGCCGAAGAACGACCACGATGTGTTTCGCTGATCTTAACGAACTGGATCTTGCCCGCTTCATCGAGGACCAGCGTCGTTGGATAGGCTGTCTCGCGTGGCGCGTCCCAACGCAGACCGTAAGCGTTTGTGAAGGTGTAACCTGGATCTAAGAGGAAGGTGAGCGGAGCGGGGAGCTTGGTTCCCTGCAGGAATTCGTCAGCGCGTTGATCCAGCTGCGACTTCGGGCCCGGATAGATCAGCAACACCTTGGTCTTCTTGGCGGCGAACTTGCTTGCGTTCTTTACAAAGTCACCTACCTGTGCCGAACAGGCGGGGCACTGCGAACCGGGGAAGCCCCGCAAAACCACGACAACGACCTTTCCATCGGCATTGACGTCGCTCAATTTGACTTTGCCGGAGAGTTCTCCGCCGACCGACTGCAATTGAAAGTCCTTGGCGGTTTGCCCGATGGCCAACGCATTTTTGGCGGCCTGCACGGGGGCGGGCGATTCGGCCTGCACGCTAGCAGGGATCGAAACCGCGATAAGAGACAACACACATAATGCATTCAACTGTTGCAAGATTCGCATGAACTTCACACCTCGTTCATTTTGAGTAGGGGATGGCAAGTCGCGGGCTGCCGCTGCTTGCCGGTGACGTATACTGGTCATAGATTGTGACTGTGCGGGTCGACAATGTGAAGCCAACTCGCTTCAAGACATGAAGAAATCAAGCACCTGTCGCCGCCTGGCGGTCACGGGAATTGACAGTTGGCAACTCGCGTTGACGGCCGTTCGCTTAACCCCGCCCGAATCACACCCACCGAAGCCGATTGAGTCGCGTCACCGAAGACCCCGCACATGGCTGAGATGCCACCGCGGAAGGTGGCGGTCTGCTCAATCAATATCAACGTAAACGCCTTGAAGCAACTATTGACGCATAATATCTCACTAGTAAGCTATTGACAGATACACGTCCTTGCAATCAGTGAAAAGATCGCATGAAGCTGCAGGAAGAACTCCATCGCCCGGTCCCGTTTATTTCGCTTCAGCAAGAGGCGTTGCTGAATCTGTTGCGCATCGGCGACCAGTTGGAAGTTCGACTGTCTCGTTACTTTCGCGAGCACGGGCTGACGCTATCGCGGTTCAACGTGTTGCGGAGTCTGTTGTTGGCCGACCGGCCGTTGACGTGCGGCGAGATTGGCGAGCGGATGATCCAAGTCGTTCCGGCGATTACTTCGCTTGTCGATCACCTGGAAAACCAAGGTCTGGTGCAGCGAGAGCGATGTGACGAAGATCGCCGCGTGGTGCATGTGCGAATCACCAAGGCGGGCCGAAAGCTGGCCGACACAGCGATGAAACCACTCAAGGGCATGGAGACGGATCTGTTTGCCAAACTGAATTCGACGGAACTGAAGAGCCTAATTGGGCTAGCGGAAAAGGTCAGGGAATCGTTTGTCGAATACGACAAATTGCCCTCTTAAATCAAAATATTCGGGGAATTGGAGACAACGTGTCTAAATCGTTGACGAATCGGGAATTGCGACTCTTTCGGAGTTTCGCTCCCGCACGCCACCCAATGCCGCTGCAAGTGGCGTTTCTGTTGATGCTGACCGCGGTTCTGGTCACCGGTTGTAAAAAGCAGCCCGCGGGCAAACCTCCTGCGATGGTGCAAACCGTCACCGTGGCATCACCGATCACGAAACAGATCGTCGAATGGGATGCGTACACCGGCCGTTTGGAAGCTGTCGATTTCGTCGAGATCCGAGCCCGTGTTGGCGGGTATCTTCAGTCGATCTATTTCGATGAAGGGCAAGTCGTCCAAGCGGGCGATCTGTTGTTCACGATCGACCCGCGTCCCTTCCAGGCTGAACTGAATGCGGCCAAGGCGCGGCTGCGACAATCGCAATCGCAACTGAAGCAGACCGAAGCGATGATCAACGAGGCGAAGGCTCGCGCGTTGCAATCCGAAGCCAAGTTGGAGCTTGCCAGTTTGCGGTATAAGCGAACGC
Source organism: Rosistilla oblonga (assembly GCF_007751715.1). Lineage (NCBI taxonomy): Bacteria > Pseudomonadati > Planctomycetota > Planctomycetia > Pirellulales > Pirellulaceae > Rosistilla > Rosistilla oblonga. The sequence continues at coordinate 3,602,505 of NZ_CP036292.1, forward strand.
AAGCGTTGACGCGGCAGAGCGCCGCGTCGCAAGAAGAGTTGGACGAACGCGAAGCCGAATTCTTGCAAGCCAAAGCGGACATCGAGGGAGTCCAGGCAGGGATCAGTTCGGCCGAAGCGGCTCACGCGACAGCCGAAGCGGCGATCGAAGTCGCGCAGGCCGGCGTGGAGACTGCGGAGTTGAATTTGCAGTACACGCAAATCACGGCTCCTGTTACCGGGCGGATCAGTCGCCAGTACGTGACCGAAGGGAACTTGATCGCCGGCGGATCGTCGACCTCATCGCTGTTGACCACGATCACCTCGATGAACCCGATCTACTGTGTCTTCGACGCAAACGAACAAGACGTTCTGAAGTATTCGCGATTGGCAAAATCGGGCGAACGCGAAAGTTCGCGGGTCGCCAAAAATCCGGTCTTCTTGGGGCTGGTCGATGAAAACGGATTCCCGCATCACGGACATATGGACTTTGTCGACAACCGCTTCGATCCCAACACGGCCAGTATGCGTGCACGTTGCGTCTTCCCCAACGAAGACAATCTGTTGTTGCCCGGTATGTTCGGCCGGATTCGCATCCCCGGCAGCGCGGCGAAACAAGCGGTTTTGATTCCCGATTCCGCGATTGGTACCGATCAATCGACGCAATATGTCTACGTGGTTGACGGCGACATGATTAAACGGCGAGCAATTAAGACAGGTCCGATCGTCGACGGGTTGCGAGTGATCCGCGAAGGATTGGTTGGCGATGAAACGTTGGTGATCGAAGGCCTGCTGCAAGCACGCCCCGATCTCAAGGTGAAAACTGTCGAAGGGACGATCGAAGTCGTCGAGGACGGGTTGCCCGACGATTACGAACCGGTACCTGCGGATCAATGGATCTCGCCGAAGCCCGACGAACTACCTGTGGCGATCGCTTCTGGTGAGGTGTCCTCATGAAATTCCCTCACTTCTTTATCGAACGACCGATCTTTGCGGCAGTGCTGTCGTTTTTGATCGTGTTGGTGGGTGGGATCACCTACCTGACGCTACCCGTCTCCCAGTACCCAAGCGTCGCCCCGCCGACGGTTTTGGTCCGAGCGACCTATCCCGGTGCGACGCCGCAAGTGATCGCCGATACCGTGGCGACGCCGATCGAGCAGGAAATGAACGGCGTCGACGACATGTTGTACATGGAATCGTCGTCCAGTTCCGACGGCACGATGCAGCTGACGGTGACGTTCAAACTGGGCACCGATGTCGATGACGCTCAGGTTCTTGTCCAGAACCGCGTCTCGATCGCTGAAACGCGTTTGCCCGAACAGGTTCGCCAGATCGGAATCACGACGCAGAAACAGATTCCCGACATGTTGATGGTCGTTCACTTGAACTCACCCGACAACAGTCGCGATCAGTTGTACATCAGTAACTTTGCCTTCCTCCGGATTCGCGACGCGCTGATGCGGCTGGACGGAGTCGGTGAGATCCGTATCGCGGGCGGCAACGAATACGCGATGCGGGTTTGGCTGGACATCGAGAAGATGACCCACGTCGATCTGACAGCTGGCGACGTCGTGGCGGCGATTCGCGGTCAAAACGTGCAAGTCGCAGCGGGCGTGATCGGCCAGCCGCCAAACGACGACACCGGCGATTTCCAGTTGAACGTGACGACCCAAGGGCGGTTGATCGAGACCGAAGAGTTCGGCGACATCATCGTCAAGCGAGGCGACAACGGCCGGGTCACGCGGTTGCGCGACGTGGCGCGGATCGAACTGGGAGCCCAAGACTATTCGCGGCGCAGCTATCTGGATGGAAAGCCTGCCGTCGCGGTCTTGATCTATCAACGCCCAGGTACCAACGCTGTCGATACCGCCAAAGAAGTTAAACGCGTGATGGCGGAGATGGGCCAAGATTTCCCTGAGGGAATGGGATATGAGATCGCTTACAACCCAACCGATTATGTCGAGGAGTCGATCAACGAGGTTTTCGAAACGCTGTTGATCACCACCGTATTTGTTGTCTTCACGGTCTTTCTGTTCCTGCACGGCTGGCGTCCGACGATCATTCCTGTGATCGCGATTCCGATCTCTTTGATCGGAACGTTTGCCGTGATGCAGTTCATCGGCGTTACGCTCAACACGTTGTCGCTGTTCGGATTGGTGTTGGCGATCGGTATTGTTGTCGACGACGCGATCGTGGTGGTCGAAAACGTGGAACGTTTGATCGCTGAAGGGATGACGCCGCGAGAAGCGACGCACAAGGCGATGGACGAGGTCGGTTCGGCTCTGATCGCAACGACCCTTGTTTTGATCGCGGTCTTTGTGCCGACGGTCTTCGTGCCAGGAATCAGCGGCCAGTTCTATCAGCAGTTTGCCCTAACGATTTCGATCTCCACGGCGATTTCAACCTTTGTCTCGCTGACGCTCAGCCCCGCGTTGTGCGCGCTTTTGTTGCGTCCCAAAGGTGAGGAAAAGCATGGGCTTTCGAAATTGGGACACGTTACGTTCGGTTGGTTCGCTCGCTTGTTCAATCGAACGTTTGATATCACCAGCAACGCCTACGCCGCCGTGATCGGTCGGCTTGTGAAAAAGAGTGGCTTTGCCGTTGTGCTGTATCTCGTTCTGTTGGTCTGTACCGGGCTCAGTTTTGGCTTGGTGCCGACTGGCTTTATTCCGGATCAGGATCAAGGCTATGTGATCGTCAGCATCCGCTTGCCCGATGGTGCGTCGTTGTCGCGGACCGATGAAGTGGTCAAGCGCGTTGCCGAAATCGGAGGCAAGATCGACGGTGTCGCGCACGCCGTTGGTATCGCGGGACTCTCGGGAGCGACCTTTACGATCAGTCCCAACGCGGCGGTGACCTTCCTGCCACTTGAAGACGCGAAGGAACGGGCGGCGCGAGGGAAATGGCACTCATTTTCACATTCCAGTAACATTTCCCTTCCCACCACATGCGATTGGCACTGAATTTGCGCTAGCGGTTTGGTTTTCTTTTGACTGCCAGAAAAAGCCATTCCATGTCGAGCGATGCAAGAACTCAGAACCTTAGTGCGGCTTTCGAACTGCTCAAACAGTGGACGGACATCGGCGATGCCGATGTGTTTGAAGAGCTTGGGCCAGCGGCCGTCTATAAAACAAGTGTAGTTCTGTGGCTGATGCTCTTCCAGCGCCTCAACCCCAAGGCGAGTCTGCGAGATGCCGTTCTCCACTTTATCGCAACGGCTCCCCCGGAACTCAAGACGAACAAGCGACTTCGTGAGGGTTCGCTTTCGACGAAGAGCAGCAGTTACAGCGATGCACGACATCGGCTCAGCTTGAAGGCAGCTCATTGGTTCCAAGAGCGTGTCGCGTCGTCGATCGTTAACTCGACGGCGCCGACATGGGGTGACCGGCGTGTGTTCTTGATCGATGGAACGACCTTTACACTGGCTCCAGTGGCCGAGCTTCAGGCCGCTTACCCACCCGCCTCTAACCAGTACGGCGAAAGTGTGTGGCCAATCGCGTATGTGGTTTTCGCACATGAACTCAGCTCGGGGGCAGCAGTGCCTGAGGAGATTGGAGCTATGTATGGCCCAAACGCCGTCTCAGAAACTCGGCTTGCTCAAACTCTCATGAAGCGACTCCCGGCTAAATCCATCATCATGGCCGACGCTGGGTTCGGAATATTTTCGACTGCTTATCATGCCCATTTGAATGGACACAATTTTGTTCTACGGCTAAAGAAAGATCGATTCAATCGAATTCGGAAGCGGGCAGAGCTAATCCATTCGACAGCCACTTCGAAAAGCTACCGGGTGTCCTGGACTCCTTCGGCCAAGGAACGAGTAACCAATCCAGACCTCCCATCCGACTGTGTCATAGCGGCGATGATCCATGAATTGAAGATCGGGGAAGAGAGCCTCTACCTCGTCGAGGATATCGATGCGACGCCCAAGCAACTGCGCGATCTGTACTGGAAACGCAACGATATCGAAGTCGATATCCGCAACATCAAACTGGTAATCGGTACCGAAGAGATCCGAGCGAAGTCGAAGGAGATGTTTCTCAAAGAGTTCGCCTTGTCGATGGTAGCGTACAATTTAGCGACCCAATTGCGTCGCCAAGCCGCAGTGATTGCCGAGTGTGAGCCCCGCGAATTAAGCTTTACGGGCGTGTGGTCTGTCTACCGTCACATGCTGCAGGGGATTGAAGTCAGTGACCCCGGTCGTTGGATCGAACGTTTGGATCGCGTGCTGCACTACGCCTCAAAGCAAAAGCTTCCCAACCGCCCAGGCCGCAGTTATCCACGCGAGGCCTACGCCCGCCGCCCCAAAACCACCCACTTCCAGAAACGAAGAAAGAAAAGTAAACCCAACGATCCAGAAGAACCAACGTCAAAGTGAGTGCCATTGGGCGCGAGGGCGTGGTATCCACGAGATCGTTGCCGACATGCGGCGAGAGGTTTCGAGCATCAACGAAGCTCAGATTTTCATCATCCCGCCGCCGCCTATTCGCGGTATCGGCCGTGGTGGTGGTTTTAAGATGTATGTCCAAGATCGCAGCGGCGCGGGTGTCGAAGCGCTGAACGAAGTGACGGGCACGATGTTGGCCGCTGCCAACCAGCAGCCCGGCGTCGCGCAGGTCTTCACCAACCTGCACATGAACGTTCCGCAAGTCTATGCAGACGTCGACCGCACGAAGGCCCAGATGTTGGACGTTCCGGTCAACAACATCTTCGAAGCGCTGCAGATCTATCTCGGATCGGTCTACGTCAACGACTTCAACTTCCTGGGGCGTACCTATCGGGTGACGGCGCAAGCCGAACCGGAATTCCGCGATGACGCGAGCGATATTTTGCACATGCGAACCCGCAGCGCTGGCGGTGCAACCGTTTCGCTGGGTTCGGTCGTGAACGTCTCGCAGATCGCAGGTCCCGACCGTTTGGTCCGCTTCAACCTCTATCCGGCAGCCGATTTGAACGGCACCACGGTTCCTGGATTCAGTACCGGACAATCGCTGCAGACGATGGAGGAGCTTGCCGAAGAACTGCTTCCGCCCGGCTTCGGTTACGAATGGACCGAGATTGCGTTTCAGGAAAAGCAGGCCGGCAACACGATCGTGTTCCTGTTTCCCTTGGCGGTTTTGTTCGTCTTCCTGGCGTTGGCCGCTCAATACGAGAGCTGGTTGTTGCCGTTGGCGATCATTTTGATCGTGCCGTTGTGCTTGCTGTTCGCATTGGTCGGAGTCTGGTTCCGCGATATGGACAACAACATCCTCACCCAGATCGGCTTTATCGTATTGATTGGATTGGCGTGTAAGAACGCGATTCTGATCGTCGAATTTGCCAAGGCGGAAGAGGATGCAGGCAAGGACCGTTTCGAAGCCGCGGTCGCCGCCTGCCGGTTGCGTTTGCGTCCGATTCTCATGACCGCGTTTTCGTTTATCCTGGGTGTTGTGCCGTTGTTGATTGCAACCGGTGCTGGTTACGAAATGCGCCGTGTGCTCGGGACCGCCGTCTTCGGCGGGATGTTGGGCGTGACGCTGTTTGGTCTGTTTTTGACTCCAGTCTTCTACGTTCTGCTGCGTCGGTTTGGCAGGAAACGGGTGGCTGAAACCACTTGAGGTTCGGATGGTTGATCGACGTCAGTTTATCGGTTCGATTCCCGTTAGCGCGATGGCGATCTCCGCGATCGCGCTGGCTCGCCCCGCAGCCTCCCAGGATGCGGCGGCGGAAGATTCGCCGAGCGATTCGTTGATCGCCAGTCCTCCCGTGGTGCAAAACCCACGCGGCGACAGTTTTGGCGTCAGCATCGCCGTCGATCAGTTGGCGACCGCTTGGGTTGAATACGGCCTGGATCGCGATGACCTGAAGTTCACAGCGATCGCCAGCCAGCACGGATTGGTCAGCGCGGATGACCGGGCGTTGCACGTTCGCGTGCAACACGTTCACCCTTTTCCGGTCGGCCAACCAATTTTCTACCGCGTCGTCGTCCAACCGCTGTCATATAAGAACGCCTACGTTTTACAGCGGGGCGAGCCACAGGCGACCGACGTCTACGCGTTGCGGTTGCCCGATCCCGGCGCCAAGCGGGTGCGAGTTGTCAGCATTAACGACACGCACGAAAATCTGGAAACGATCCGCCAGCTGCATGCTCAGATCGAAGCGTTGGATCCCGACCTGCTGATCTGGAACGGCGATACCTGCAACGACTTCGACGCGTCGGATCAGCCGGCTCAGATTATGCTGAACCCGGCAAAAGACCGAAGCATGTCTTGGGCTAGTACGCGGCCGCTGGTCTTCAGCAACGGGAATCATGACGTCCGCGGCCAACGGGCTCGCGAAACGATCGACTGTTTTGTCGGCTGCCCCGAGTCTTCGGAACTCCCCTACAACCAAGCCGTTCGCATCGGTCCGCTGGCGCTCGTGACGATGGATACGGGAGAAGACAAACCCGATCGCCATCCGGTCTTCGCCGGCACGGCAGCTTATGAACCCTACCGATCGCGTCAGGCGACATGGTTGCAACAGGCTGTCAATCAACCCGAGGTCCGCGACGCTCCCTTCAAGATCGTTGCCTGTCACATCCCTTTGCGCGGACTCCCTGGCCAGAACGACGGCACGACGCTCGCAGGCTATGCCAGCTTTAGCGGCTTTGGCGCCAAGTTGTGGTTGCCAACACTTGCCGAAAGTGGCTTCCAAGCAGTCCTCTCGGGACACATGCACCGCGACCGTTTGGATCCCGCAACCGAAGAGATGCCAATTCTGCAATTTATCGGCGGCGGGCCGACCGCGGAAAAGGCGACGCTAACAATCATCGACGCCGAGCAAAACGCAGCCGATCCGTCGATGGAGATTCGGATTACCGATCTGGGCGGGAAGGTGTTGCACCAGCAGACTTGGAACGGCAAACGATAGGCGATCGAGCTTGGTACAATGGCGTCGCACTTTTGCGCCAACGTACGCTCATCCCTCTCCTCGCTTTCAAGTGTTCCGATATGAAAAGCAACTCGACGCTTCTCGTCGCGACCCTCTTCCTGTTCGCGATGTCTACCGGCGAGAACCTGAACGCCGCCGATCCAAACGTCCCTCCCAACATCGTCTGGATCATTCCCGACGACATGTCGGCGGAGTTCTCCTGCTACGGCGAGACGGCGATCGAGACGCCCAACGTCGACAGTTTGGCAACGGCTGGCGTGAAGTTCACCAACGCCTACGTGACCGCTCCGGTCTGTTCGACTTGCCGATCGGCCTTCATCACCGGGATGTATCAAACCAGCATCGGAGCGCATCATCATCGCAGCGGTCGCGGGACAAAGAAGATCGAATTGCCGGACGGCGTTGCGATGGTCCCCAAGTTGTTCCAAGAGGCGGGCTATCACACATCGATCACCGGTTGGCCGATGAACGGTAAGCTCGGCAAGACCGATTACAACTTCCAGTGGGACAAGTCGATCTACGACAGCAACGACTGGAGCGATCGCCAGCCCGGTCAACCGTTCTTCGCGCAGATCCAAACTCAGGGCGGGAAGCTGCGAGGCAAAGACGTTCGTGGTTGGGAAAAGGTCGCGATGTCGGCGGAGAAGCAACTGGGCAGCCGGACGCCGATCAGCGCTGTCACCTTGCCACCTTATTATCCCAACCATCCCGACATCGTCCGCGACTGGGCGGCGTATCTCGATTCGGTGCGGATGACCGATGCGATGGTAGGGGAAGTGGTCGCGAGACTTGAAGCCGAAGGAGTCCGCGACAATACGTTGATCCTGTTCATGACCGATCATGGGATCAGCCACGCCCGTGGAAAACAGTTTTTGTACGACGAAGGGTTACATGTGCCGCTGGTGATCGCCGGTCCGGGAATCGCAGCGGGAACAGTTCGCAAAGATCTCGTCGAACACATCGACATCGCCGCGCTGTCGCTTGCTGCTGCAGGGATTCCGATTCCCGCGAACATGCAGGCTCGCGACATTTTGGCGGCCGATTACCAACCGCGAACGGCGGTCTTTGCCGCCCGCGACCGCTGCGACGAAACCGTTGAACATATCCGATCGGTGAGGACAGAGGATTTCAAATACATCCGCAACTTCCTGCCGAACCGACCTTACCTGCAGCCGTGTGCCTACAAAGACGCCAAGCAGATCTTGATCGCACTGCGGCAGTGGCACGCGGCGGGGAAGTTGAACGCGACGCAAGAGCTGCTGTTTCAGGAAACTCGCCCGCCGGAAGAGCTCTACGACCTGAAGAACGATCCCCACGAGATCGACAACCTCGCCGACGATCCCGCGTTTGCAGAGCAACTGAAATCGCTGCGTGGCCAACTGGATCAATGGATGGAGACAACCGGCGACCAGGGACGGCAACCGGAATCGGCAGCGATGTACGACAGCGACATGGCGGTCTACCTCGACTCGGTACAGCGGCGCGGCACTGCCGAGTACCTGCAGGCACTTCAGAAGAACATCGCACTGATGAAACGCTGGGCCGCCGAAGGTAAATAGTCACGCGGTTGTTCGGGCGAATGAGCGGCGTCCGGTAAAGCCCCACGCTTCGCTGGATCGGTTCGCTTTTGGTGTGTGACGCCCCTTATAATGACAGTCACCACATCAGACTGATTCAGTGCCAAATGCTTGGGCGGGTTACGGTTCATCACCGGAATCGTGATTGGGCCGCCGCGGCGCCGTTTAGTGTTCAGTTGCCAACCGAAGGAGACGATCCGATGCAGATTCCTCAGCGACGACAGTTCTTCAAAACGGTGGGAGCCACAGGAGCAGTGCTTGCGTTGCACGAGCTCGATTTCCTGGGCCGTTTGCCGGTTGTCTCGGCTGCCGAATCGCAACTGCCTTCGACGGCAGTCCAATTTTCTCCCGATATCGAGCCGTTGGTTCGGTTGTTGGAAGAGACGCCGCGGGAGAAGGTGATCGAACGCTTTGCATCGCAAATCCAATCGGGAACCAGTTACCAGGAAGTGCTTGCGGCGCTGTTGTTGGCTGGCGTTCGAAACATCCAACCGCGTCCAAGCGTTGGTTTCAAGTTCCACGCTGTCCTGGTTGTCAATTCAGCTCACTTGGCCAGCGTCGCCGCTCCCGACACCGACCGTTGGCTGCCGATCTTTTGGGCGCTCGACTATTTTAAGTCGGCTCAGGCCCGCGACGTCCGCGAGGGAGATTGGACCATGGCGGCCGTCGACGAGGCGAAACTGCCGCCGTCGCATCGCGCGAACCAGGCGTTTCGGGAGGCGATGGACGCATGGGATGTCGAAGCGGCTGACGTCGCGATCACCGCGCTCTGCCGATCGGCAAGCGCCGCCGAAGTCTTCGATCTGTTGTCTCACTACGGTTGCCGCGACTATCGCAGTATTGGCCACAAGGCGATCTATGTCGCAAACTCTTACCGGACGCTGCAATGCATTGGATGGCGGTACGCCGAACCAGTCCTACGCTCGCTCGCGTACGCTCTGCTGAATCACAACGGCGAACCAAATCCTGCGGATCACGAACTGGGCCCCGACGCCGCATGGCGGGTGACGCAGCAAAAACTTTCCACTCTGGACGAAAGCTGGAGCCATGGAAGGCTCGATTCCGCCGCAACGTTATCTTTATTAGACACGTTGCGCAGCGCGTCGCCCGATGAAGCTGTCGACGCCAGCGTGCAGATGCTTGCCGAGGGGATCGCGCCGCAATCGATTGCCGATGCGATCTTCTTGTCCGCCGGTGAGATGATCGGCCAACAGCCGGGTATCATCGCGCTGCATTCGGCAACCACGACCAACGCGATGCAGTATGCATATCGAACGGCGTACCGCGATAAGACGCGTCGCGAACTGTTGCTGCAAAACGCAGCGTTTGTTCCCTACTTCCGCGAATCGATGCGGTCGCGGGGAAAGATCGCCGATCTGCGGATCGATGCCACGCCAGTAGAGGTCGATGCAAACGCCGACACCGATCTCGAAACGATCTTCCAGACTGTCTCAAACGACCGCAAGCAAGCGGCCACGCAAATGCTGGGGTATCTCAACGGCGGCGGCCCGCCCGAATCGGTGATCAACGCCGCGCGGCGGTTGGTCTTCCTGAAAGGGAACGATTCGCACGACTACAAGTTTAGTTCGGCGGTGCTGGAAGACGTCTATGCGGTCTCGCCCGCATTTCGCAACGCCTTCCTCGCCAACGCAGCGTTCCTGTTGCCGGGGAGCGATGATCGCGACAACGGGCTCGTGACGAAGGTCCGCGACGCGTTGGGGTGATTGCCGCGATGCGCCGTTGGATTAGCAGCCGTCGCGTTTCGTCGCGGCTCAGTTTGCCGGAACGTTCGTCGGTACAAAAACGCCCGCGGTGGACTTTTTGTTTTTGCGAGCGGCCGCGTCTTCGGATCCATCGGTTGGGAACCAACGTTTTAGTTGCAGACAGTGGCGTTCCAACACGTTCCAGCTGAGCACCGCGGCGGCGTAAGTCAGGATGAACATCACGCCGATGTACAGCATGTTCGCAAGCAGCGGTCCGCCGACAAGCGTTTCAAACGCAGCGACGGAAACGACAGCTGACGTGAGCGGGATCAACGGATTTTGGAAGACGTACATCGCGTAGCTGAATTTGCCAAGCGTCCGCAGGAACTTGAGGTTGAAGAATCGAGCTAGCGGTGCCGAGCGATTCGCCGTGAGCAACCAGATCAGAATCCCTCCCCAAACGATCGGCCAGATCGTCAGCGGGATCGTGAAGAACCGCTTCTCCGTGACTCCGCAAGCCAACACGAACAGCCCGCCGATCACTGTCGTTATCGGCAGCCAACGTTTGAGCGGTTCAAGACCTCGTGGCTGGCGAGCGATCAACGCGATCGCCGCTCCGATCAACAACGCGTCGCAGCGAAAGAGCGTCAGGACATCGGGGGCGACTCCGTTGTCGGTCAGTAGTACAAACGCGAGCCGCGCGGTGGCACTAACGATCGCCAAACCAACGGCCGTCCGTAGAGCGACTTTGCTGGAGATCAGGTACAGGACAAACGGCCAGACCAGGTAAAAATGCTCTTCGACCGCCAGCGACCAAAAATGGTCGAGGTATCCAAAACACCACTGATCGGCGACGCTCATCTTCACGTTGACCAGGTAGGTCCACAGGTAGAATTGATTGTCGATCGCATCGTGGAACATCGACCGCATCGCGGGTATCAAGTGGCTGGCGACGACCAACGCGATCAACGTAGCGAAATAGAGTGGGAAGATCCGCAGGCTGCGTCGTGCTATGAAGTTGCGGAAGTAGTGAGGCTGGTCCTTTGCGTCGATCAAGATCCCGGTGATCAGGAAACCCGAGAGGACAAAAAACAGCTCGACGCCGCGACTGCCGAAGCTGGCCCCGAGGTGCATGAAATGCCCCAGCACCGAATCGGTCGGAATCTCTTTGGAGAATCGATAGAGCGTCACGATCAAGATCGCGAAGCCCCGCAATCCATCTAGCTCCGCTACATGCTTGCCGACTCGCCAGACGCGGTCCAACCCCACGGCGGGGCAGATGTCAGTTTGTGTTGCGAGGGAAGCCATTTTGGGTCGCTGGCAGGAACAAAGGAACGATGGAACGACGCAGAACGTTACCTAGCAAAAGAGAGCATGGCAACCAAATTTGGGGGAGTTGCCAAAGTCCCGCCAGCACGTCTTCGTTACAACACAAACGTCCGGCATATCCCGCTGCTGGCTGCCGGTTGTGCAGATCTTTGCAGGTTCGGGCGCAAAGGTAGTCCGGATTCGAACTGCGACTTGGATTCAGATCCTCGCAGCGTTGCGATTGCTGTTCAAAACAGAAGCCGAGACGTTGAATGACGCGTGACTTGCAATTTCGGACTCCGTATAATCGGATCGACTGTCGATGCGGACTTCGGTTTTCGCTCGAGAGATGACTTGTCGAACAATGCTGTTCGGCGTCGCGGGCGTTGGCTTAAAAGCACGCTTCGCAATGCCTCGGCGCAGTCCGCCGACAAGTCCTGAAATGCGAATTTCCTCGGCGTTCGATCCATGGAGTGTTTGCGAGTGGTATCTACTGTTGCTACGCGTTTTGCGTTGGTGCTTGCAACACTTTCGTTGTCGTCGACGGCTTCGTCAGACGACGCGGCCAGCTTCTTTCGTGGACTGAATCTCAATGGCCCCGCGGTATTGATCGACGGGAATCGTTGGGAGGGGAAGGATTCGGAAAACTACGAGTGCAAGGACAAAGCCTTTGAACAACAAGGCGTTGCACTCGTCCCTGCGACCGATCCACAGCGGGCGCAGATGATTCGCAGCAGCCGCTGGAATGGGAATCGCGTGCTGCTGAAGAATCTGCCCAACGAAACGTTTACAGTCTTCTTGTATGTCTGGGAGGACAACCGCGGCGAAACGTTTGACATCAGTTTGGATGGCAAGACGGTTGTCTCTCAGTATTCCAGCGGTGCCGCCGGGCATTGGCAACGGCTCGGTCCGTGGTATGTCGACGTCACTAAAGGGACGATCGAACTGACAAGCCGCGGTGGCGCAGCGAACTTCTCCGGCGTCGAACTTTGGCGCGGCAAACACGACGGATCGCAAGACGTTCCTATCTCGGAGGATCAACTCACGTTCTTCGAGAATCGGATCCGACCGCTGTTAGTAAAGCATTGTTACGAATGCCATAGCAGCGAAAGCGACGATCTGCAGGGCGGTTTGTTAGTCGATTCGCGGCCGACGCTGCGACGCGGTGGAACCAATGGACCGGCGGTTGTCCCCGGCGATGTCGATCACAGTCTTCTGATCCAAGCGGTACGGTACGCCGACGGGATGGAGATGCCGCCGGACGAAAAACTATCAGCCGCGGAGGTCGCCGATTTGGAACGCTGGGTCGCGATGGGAGCTCCCGACCCGCGAGCGACAGCGACACGCTTCGTGCGTAAGAAGATCGATGTCGAAAAGGCGAGACAGTTCTGGTCGCTTCGACCGCTGGCCGATCCGCCGGTTCCTTCGCCAGCTGATGCGGACTGGGCGACGACTGAAATCGATCGCTTCATTGCGGCGAAGCTCGACAGCAGCGGGCTGGTTCCAACTGGCGATGCGGACAAGCGAACGCTGATCCGGCGTGCCACGTTTGATCTGACCGGACTGCCCCCTTCGCCGCAAGAGATCGAAGCCTTTGTGGCGGACGATTCGGCGGAAGCTTTTGCCAAGGTCGTCGATCGCTTGCTCAAATCACCTCGTTACGGCGAGCGATGGGGGCGGCATTGGATGGATCTCGTTCGGTATGCCGACACCGCCGGCGACAACTCCGACTTCCCCATCCCCGAAGCCTACCTGTACCGCAACTACATCATCGATTCGTTTAACGCCGACAAACCGTACGATCGCTTTATACAAGAGCAGATCGCCGGGGATCTGATGCCGGCCGAAAGCGATGCGGAGAAGAACGAGCAGACGATTGCGACCGGCTATCTAGCGAGTTCGCGGCGATTTGGCTCGGTCATTAAGAACTACCCGCAACATTTGACGATCGAGGATACGATCGACAACCTCGGTCGCACGGTGCTTGGGATGACTGTCGCATGTGCTCGCTGTCACGACCACAAGTTCGATCCGATCTCGCAAGACGATTACTACGGTTTGTATGGCATCTTCGCCAGCACGCGGTATCCGTTTCCGGGGATCGAGCTAGATCAGAAGCCTCGCGATTTTGTAGCACTTGTCGACGGCGGCAAACCCGGAAAGGAGTTGGCTTATTCGATGGCCGATGGGAATCCGCGAGACGTTCCATTGCAACAGCGCGGCGAACCCGATCAACCTGGCGATGTGATCCCTCGCAAGTTTCTGGAGGTCCTCGGCGGTCAGATGCTTCCCGAACAGGCGACGCAGTCGAGCGGTCGTTTGCAGCTGGCCCAGTGGATGACGGCCGCCGACAATCCGTTGACCGCAAGAGTGATGGCGAACCGGATCTGGCAGTATCACTTCGGCAGCGGACTTGTGAAGACGCCCAGCGACTTCGGGATCCGCGGCGTGGCTCCCAGCCATCCGGAACTGCTCGATTGGTTGGCGTCGCGGTTCATCGAAGAGGGTTGGTCGATCAGATCGCTTCACCGCCGGATCATGCTCAGCCGCACCTATCGGCTGAATTCGCAAGCCGATGGCAACACAAAAGCTCTGGCTGTCGATCCGAACAACGAACTCCGCTGGCGTTTCGACCGACAACGAATGGATGCGGAGACGCTGCGCGACACGATGCTGTTATTGAGCGGCGAGTTGGATTTGGAGATGCCTCGTGAACCGCATCCGTTTCCACCGGCGGAGAAGTGGAAGTACACGCAACACCATCCTTTTCGCGACAGCTACGATTCGCAAAAGCGGAGCGTCTATCTGATGATGGCGCGTCTGAACGCACGCCCCTTCTTCACCACGTTTGACGGCCCCGATCAGAACGCCAGCACCGCCTCACGCGATAGCAGCGTCACGACGGTCCAGTCGCTGTATCTGATCAACGATCCTTTTGTGCATGAACAGGCTGAAAAATTTGCGGCGCGATCGATCGCGGAACGAAAGGAGTCGGGCGAACGGCTGACCTACGCCTTTGAGCTGGCTTTTGGACGCCCGCCGTCGCAGTCCGAACGCGATGGCGTGGCGGAGTGGTTGCGTTCGCTGGACGATCAATTGGATGATTCAGTGGGTGAGGCGGCCGAGCGCGAACAGGCGGCTTGGACCGCGCTGGCGCGATCGCTGTTCCGCACCAACGAGTTCTTGTACGTCGATTAAGCAAATACCTTTGAAGGTTGGATGTTATGAATTCTATCGAACCAACGCGTCGGCAATGCCTTCGGTCGCTGATTGGCAGCTCGATCCTGTTCCCTGCGGTTCTGTCCGACTTGGCGGCGGCAGAAGCTCCCGCCATGGGACCGCTGACGCCCAAGGCACCCCATTTTCCCGCGAAGGCGAAACGGGTGATCATGGTCTTTGCCACCGGGGGCGTTTCGCACATCGACAGCTTCGATCCGAAGTCGTCGGAAAAGGGACGCGATGGAAGCGGCAAGGACAAGTTGATGGGATGTGTCTTCCCGACAAACGCCGACAAGAAAACGGGGACCGTCGTCAGCGATCTGTTCCCGCACCTCCGCGATTCGATGGAGGATATCTGTTTGATTCGATCGATGAAGTCGGCTCACTTCGACCATACCGAAGCGGCTGTTGGGATGCACACCGGTTCGCCGACGTTCGCCCGGCCGAGCATGGGATCGTGGCTCAGTTACGGCTTGGGGACGGTCAACCAGAATCTGCCTTCCTTCATCGTGATCGCACCCCATCTTCCTTATGGCGGCACTCAGGTTTACGCCAGCGATTTCTTGCCAGCTTATCATCAAGGAACACGCGTCATTCCTGGGACCGAACCGATCGCGAACCTGGCGCCGCGAACCACCCGGCAAAAGGTCCAACAGATGGAACTGTCGCTTGTCGATTCGCTGAACCAAAAGCATTTGGAGAGCCGCCGCGACGATTCACAATTGGCCGCGCGGATCAAGAGCTATGAGACCGCCTTTCAAATGCAAACCGCGGGGCCCGAGGCGTTTGATTTGAGCAAGGAGGATGAACCGACATTGTCGATGTATGGGCTGAAGCCAGGCGAGACGAGCAGCTTTGCTTGGCAGTGCATCATCGCGCGGCGATTAGCCGAGCGGGGCGTGCGGTTCATCGAACTTGTCGACAGCGGGTCGCGACCAAACTGGGATTCGCACGGCGACATGAAAGAGCATCAACCGTTGGCCAAAGCTTCGGATCAACCGTTGGCCGCGCTGATCCAAGATCTCAAGCAGCGTGGAATGTTGGACGAGACGTTGATCGTGTGGGCCACTGAGTTTGGCCGGACACCGACTAAAGAAGGCAAGTTCGGCCGCGGACATCACGGCGATTGCTTTTCGATCTGGTTGGCCGGCGGCGGCGTAAAAGCTGGCTTTGTGCTCGGCGAGACCGATGAACTGGGCAAAGCAATCATCCGCGATAAGATCGACGTCCACGATTTACACGCCACGATCCTGCATCAGATGGGGATCGACCACAAACGATTGACCTACCGGCACGCCGGCCGCGATTTTCGACTGACCGATGTGCATGGCCGGATCGTCAAGGAGGTCCTGGCGTAGCCGCAACCGCGCTTGCGATGCAAGCACTTTAACAGCCGCATAAGCTGAAGCTCGCGTTCAATTTGACGCAGCAGCTGGCACGCGCGGTGGCGTCCGGCTTCCTTAGAAAATGGCACGTTATCGCGCTGCTGCGCGTTCGCCTACGCACAAACACGTAAGAGCGTCTGGGATACGTTCCGAGGATTGCTTTGATTCGCCCGGAGCAGGGAGAATCTCGCTGTCCATTTCAAATTCGGCAGCAAGCCGCGCGCTCCATGTGTACCCCATCGCTATCCGCCGTCTGCTATTGCATGGAATGGAGGCCAAACATATTGCCTTCGGTATCGATAGCGAGCGCGAACGCCCCAAATTCCTCGATGCTCATCTTCGGGCTTTTGATTTCCCCGCCGGCCGCTTCGACGCGTGAAGCTTCGACGGCGCAATCTTCGCAGCCAAAGTAGACGATCGTGCCGCCGGATCCTGATTCAAACCCGTCCATCTTCGTCAGCGCTCCCGACGCACCGGGGCGTTCCATGTCGAGCGGAAAGGCCATCATTTCCATTCCCGGCACAGGGGCTTCGAGCTTGTTGAGCTTTATGCCGAGCACTGTCTCGTAGAACTTCGTAGCACGGCAAATGTCTTGCACGTAGATTTCAAACCAGCCGACGGGATTCGTTTCCATTTTGAACTTTCGAGAGAATTGGGAGTTGAGGAAGTGTGTTCGAGTGCATTTGAACTTCACGATTCAGCGGGCGGCGGCGAGAGACTCAGCAATTGCCAAAACGGCGACCACCGCCGCTCCGTTGCAATCGATGGTTCTGCTCTTGCGTTCGGGTTAAGGAATGACAAAGTGAGTAGCCGAGAGCAAGGTTAGCAGCGTCGACGTGTCAATGCAAATCCGATGAGAGAAAGGCGTACCAGCGAAAATGTTGGTCAGGAACGACGTGACGAGCAGCAGAGCAAATGCGGCAGCCACGGTGTGTTCGAGTTGGGCCAAGGTACAGAGTCCGTGAATTTGAGAATCCCAGAGCTGCGGGAAGCCGGGTGGCAGTAGAACCAGCAACCAGAACAAATGCCAAACAGCGAAGAAGATCAGGAACGTAGTAGTGCAGGTCCGAATCGTGTCGCCGTTATCGGCTGTGACCAAGCGCCAACGATGATACGGAGGTTTGGGTTGTCCATTGGTTCGTGCCAAAAGCAATGCGAACGCGGAGAGCACCAGATAGTGAATTGCCGTAATTCCGATTGCCACAAGCAATGCAAAAACGCCAAGCCACATCCCAATTGCAGAAACGGTAACGATCGCAAAGAGCGTGCGAGTATTGAACGAGAATGGCGTGTTGACGCGACGTTTGATTCTCATTCCGAGGTGAGTGTTTCCTTCGTGGCAGAACGTTTAAGCTCACCGGTTTCGCGGTGTAGACGTAGATTCTTGTGACGCGTGACGGCGAAATCCGGTGCAGCGTCTGGTTGCACTTTTTAATTTAGTCGAGTGTCAGCGATTCTTAGCTGTTGTGGTCTTTAGAGTTTTACCACTTCGATGGTGCCCCTGCAAACAATTCTGGTCGCCATGCCAGCATGGCGACTGCGTGGTTCGAGTGGACCTTCGGACCGCTGGGTGACGCGAGGTTGGTGTGGGCGAAGTTCTGCAGCAGCTTCATGCGACCTGTCCGGGAAAGCGACGTCGAAATGCGGAGCGGGGCGGACCGCGTCCGGCAGGAAACGAGGAATGTGAAACGAGTGTCGCGCCACATTGTTTGCAGCGCGAGGCTGCGGTGTACCCCGATGCAACGCATCGTTCTTGCCACGTCATCCGCTGCTGCGGCAATGGTTCTAACGGCCGAAGTCCCAGGCTTTCGCGGGCAGTGGTGAGCTGACTGTGTTGATTGCCACAGTACAGACCGCTTCCTCGAACCGTTTGCATCCGCCGCGGTGGGACATGTTCGAGCCAGCGTCGAATGAAGCTTTCAACCGGCAACTGCGCGATACCTTGCCGCTTCCCGTCGCCCCCTTCCAGAGCGCTCAACCGATATCGAAACTCGACCTTGCCGTCGCGAATTTCCAGCAGTCGAGCGCGGCCCATCGGCCCCCCCTTGATGTACCTCGCCAGGTAGATCGCGACACTCTCGCCACGCAGGTACGCTTCGTGAATCTTGACGTTCCAGGGGAGGCTGCCAACGCTTTGAAGCAATCCCAGGAACCCGGCGGAGCTGAGTTGCGGCGGTAGCCGCAACAGTCTCTTGGCGACCCTCTCGCGGAGAAACGCCCTGAACTTGCCACGAAACTTGATCATCACCACCTTCCTGGGCAACAGGCACTTCCTTTGCGATTTGACCCATTGCTTTCGGGGCCCTAAACCTCCTGCGGTGACCAACACATGCAGATGCACATGGACATCGAGCTTTTGATTCCAGGTATGCAGGGCGGCCAAGATGCCAGGCACCGCACCGAGATACTTCGGGTCGGCGAGCAGTTCGTGCAGCGTCTCGAAAGCAGCGTCGAACAACAACTTGCTGAACTGGACTTTGTTGAATCGCCACAACTCGTTGAGTGAATGCGGGACAGTAAAGACGATGTGATGATGCGGCGTGGGAAGCAGTCGTCGCTTCCATCCGGCGAGCCACTGCTCGCGCGGCAACCACGCGCACTGCGGGCAACTTCGGTGCATACAGGAGTTGTAAGCGACCTGACAGACGTGTCCGACTGGGCAGCTGTTAACATGTCCGCCGAGCTCGCGAGTACGGCAATGCCGGACAGCCCAGGCGGCCCGATACATGTCACTCGACAAGCGACGCTTGGCAGCTACCGCATCAAAATGTTGCCTGAATACTTGTTGCAGCGTGATTCCCATCACTCCTCACAACACCTCCCCCGAAGGCCAGTGCAACTATGTTGTTCACCTGCACGTCCGGGTGGAAATATAGGATTCTCACCTGTTATCACCGGTCGTGGCTGAGAATCAGTGCTGCGTTTGCGAACTGATGACGAGCCCGTTGCTGCGTGTTAGCAAGCAGTTTGTTCCCACCAGTCGAGTCGACTGGCGATAATTGGCCGGTTGCTGCATTTAAGCGGCGGCTATTCTTACCCGTTATGGGGGCGGTGTCAACATTTGGCGTTTTGAGTCCGGCGTGAATCAGCGTGTCAAACTGGAGCGATGGGGGGGCTCAGCCGTTTCAGGGGGGCTTTGGTAAACCGGACCGCGATCAGACCAGTGACACACCGGATTCGTTCGGTCTCCCAATTCCAAAGCAACTTGATCGATTCGCTGCAGACAAGAATTGCCGTTGAGTTTGATCTCGATGCCGGATTCCACCGTCAATCTGCGGACGAGGCGACACAGCATGTAATGCCGGTTGATCGCAGCTCGGGCAACGCTTGGCATAGCGAAAATCGACTTGGCTTGCGCCAGATCCGAAAGAATCTCGCTGGCGGGCATTCGCCCGCTAGCGAGGATCTGTTCCAACGCATCGATGAACCGACTGAGATGACGAAGGTGACGTCAAACCTTTGACCTCAGTCGACAGCAAAGCCGATGAGTTTGGCGATCGTACATACCACAAATGAAGGCTATGGGCTGGCTGTGTGGCGAGCGCATTCAAGGGTGCCGAACACCTTGAATGCGTTTTTCTGAAGACCGCAGCCCTTCCCGGGCGTGACTCACTATTCAGAGATCACTTCGCCACCTTGAGTCGTGCTCATCGCTCGGTACGTATTGAGGTCGATCGTTTCGCTGATAAACCGAACCGATGCGTCACAGCGGGAAACCTGAACTCCGCCCGGATGCCGACTTCGTGCGGCAAACATGATAGGGTTAGCGGTCGTTGCTAGAGCGCAAGGAAGCTTCAAGACTGGCTTGTTTTCGAAATAGGATGTGCTGTGCATCCGGTCAGGCAAGGTCGTGTTGGGGGGCAAATAGGTGGTGAAGTTGTTGTTCAGCCCCCACCATGTCAATCCACGCAGATCCGTACCTTGCCCTTGAAGGATTTCGCCAAACATGAAGGTGTTGCTGGTTCCGTCGATGATATCACGGAACTTCTTCATCTTGCTCGCCTCTCCCTGCAAGATAATCTCGAACGGTGCTCCGTTGTACTGAACGCCATTTAGCGAAGCTAACTGCTTATAGCCATTGGCAGAGTCCAGCCCCGTGTTGCCAAAGTTTGCGCCGTAGTTATGCAACGTCATATTGCTGTACACGTTGGGGAGGTCGCTGGGGCAAGTGTGCGCCGACAGCCGCTGTTCGGTCACCTGACGATTAACTGTCGAACTGTAACGCCCCGAACTATTCGGAATGTCAAACTTATTCCCTTGGTTGTACAGTTGATACAAATTGTCTTGTTCAATGTACGGCAGCGTTGCCACGACCCAAGAGCCCCATCCCCAACCCCAGTTGCCAGCCGGGAAGCTTTGGTAGGTATCGTGATAATTGTGCATCGACAAACCAATCTGCTTCAAGTTATTACTGCACTGCATTCGCCTGGCCGCTTCCCGGGCCGCTTGAACCGCAGGCAATAGCAGACCAACCAAGATGCCAATGATCGCGATCACGACCAACAATTCAACGAGTGTAAAACCACTTTTACGTTTCATATTTCAATTCACCTGAGAACGCGTACAAAACAAAAACAACAAACTCGGATCTCAAAACCTTCTCGCCTAATAAATCCACGTCCTGCTAAGAACGTTATATCCAGTAAATCTCAAGACCTGCTTTCAACGGGTGCGCCGTTACGGAATATCTACGTCGTAGACATTCTCCTTGTCGGCGGTAAGTTCGGTGGTTAATTTGCTTTGCAAATTGTACTCCTCGGGGATCATTTCCTCGCGTGGCGAAAACGCGCCCGGATCGCCGGGAGCCTCCCCAGCGACGGGCTTTGGCGCAGCAGCATCGTCACCCGCCTTGGAGACACGAACCGTGTACTCCCCCGGAATTACGCCGGTCTCGGCAGGTACCGAATATTTGCCATCGGTGATCGCCGCACCGGTCATCCCGGAGCCATCGACAGCGTCGAATTGAATGTTGCCGCTATCGAGCGGCTGGCCTTGAAAAGTGACGGTTCCCGTCACGCCGACTCGTCCTCCGGTGTCGGGACCACAACCGGAGATCATCAGCGTGAGCGCTACGGTGACTAAGAAACAACGTGACAAAATGACTACCTCTGGCTAAGGACTGGAAAGAAAACCACTAAATCGATTGGCATGATAGTTCCGACATGTTGAACCATGTTCAGGCAAGGTGAATTGACGTAGCTCAAGCAAAGATGCCGGATGAGTTTTATGAGATTGCGATTTGTCATCTTTCCCCGGAAGCAGCGGTTGGTCCCAATCGTGGCCGATGTGTGGTTGACCATTACAGGGGCCGGGGTGTGATCTGGTAGGTGTTGGTTACCGGAATTCGCTGGTGAGACGTGCCGGAGGGAATAGGGTGCAGGCGTGTGACCGTTCGCGTTCGATTACGTGACGGGCAGGGGGCGGGGGCGTCATTTGTTCTTCCAAACAACTACTTGTTTCAGCAGGGCGACCGGGCGGGAATAAACGAGTTGCAGCTGATGTTATTGGTCGTCGCTGAGCATTGGTGCCGCTTTGCCGCAAACCGATCAGAGTTTCTTGCGGTGCATGGGGCGATAGGAACCCTATTGCCCCTCTGCGATCGAGTCGCCTGGCAGCACGTTACCGTTCTTTTATTGTGGCGGGGCCCGATTCTAGCAGTTCAGGGGAGGCGGTGTCAACGTTTTGCGTTCGGATCCCAGTGCGGGACACTTTTTCAAACTGAACGTCTGAGGAAATAGCAACCCGACGCGCAATCAAGGAAATCAAGCGATGCATCGCTAACGCGTCGGATTACCAATCGTGCCCAGAGACAAACAACGCGCTGCACTGCGGCGCACCCTTCGCTTGACGCAACGGAACGGATCAATTCAAAGGCGGCACAACACTACGATAAACGGGGCTGCTAGATGAGGCCTGCCACCTCTAATTCGTCCGCCATCAGAACAATGGCACCA
This sequence comes from Rosistilla oblonga, assembly GCF_007751715.1. NCBI lineage: Bacteria > Pseudomonadati > Planctomycetota > Planctomycetia > Pirellulales > Pirellulaceae > Rosistilla > Rosistilla oblonga. The sequence goes on from NZ_CP036292.1 coordinate 3,624,541, forward strand.
TCCTCGGCTTTTCCGATAGCCAGGTTGGCAGCATGCTGTTACCGCATCATCTTGTCGAAAGTCTTCAGCACATGAGGCGATGTGAAACTCTTACCGCCATCGTTGGAAACCGACACAGCGGGGCAACCGTCACCATTGACGTGTTTCCTACCCACGATGTAGGCGACGACAATGCTGCCATCATCCGCTTTGATGACTTTTGCCGACGATAAGTGACAATACCGGGCGACTTCGGGTGCCGGTACGATGATCTGAGTGGGACTGCCCTCACCTGCGACCGCCGACTGGACGCCCATCATTGTCACTGCGCCTAACAGTAATCCTGTAAAAGTATTGAGTTTCATTCGAACCTCTCTTTTCCGGCCCAACGCTTTCCAGCACCGGGCACGGTGGAACGATTTGCCATTAGCAACGACCTTGCAAGCCGTGCTCCGCTGAATGGCTTGGTTATCTGCATGCCAATTAGCTTGCGTCGGATGTTTCTGCAGGTTTCATGTTAGGCAAGTCCTTGTTGAACGAAATGGTTGTAACGATAAGCAGGTTTGAACGCGATCTAGAAAGCTTCTCGCCGTCCGCCGTTTCATACTGCGAAAATTGGTTCTCCAGCTGTGTCTCGATATCTTCGACTCGATCACCCATAATCCGGATTGCTTCGGACAGATCCGCAGTGTGTTTACCAGCGGTAATCGCGATCAATCCGGTTGGCATCTCAACCGTCATTCCTACGGGATTTGCCATAGGTGCAGACTGTTTTCCGAGGGTCCCTGGAACTAGCGTACAAGCGAGGACTTCATTCTTGGATAGCGGCGACGACGTACACCACGTAAGCATTCCCATTGCCGCACCCGATTTAGACATGATGTAGTCCATTCGCTGCGCCAAGTGGTCAGTTACATTGCGAACATCTCGCACTTTCCTGAGGGTTTCGCGTTCCGCTTTTGAAACTGGGGTATCATCTCGCATCACAGAATGAGGCAACAGCTTCTACAACGCACTGAACCGGTCAATCGAATCCACGATAGCCCATGCGTCCAGTAACGCTGGAACGTACAGTTCGCGGCAGGACGCACTTTCTAAGTCGCCATTCGGGATAGTGGTCAGCATCGCCTTTAGCCGTTGATAGGCGAAAGCAGTGATTTCATATGACTTGCCAATCCCATCAAGGAACAGCACTTGCTTCCGATCAAGCGCACTGGGGAGTTCCCGAAAGACACTATTGGGTTTGAGCATATTGATTAGGATAGCGTTACGCGTAACCGGGAACGCGCCGGAATGTTTATAACGGCCAAATCAGTTAGCTCGCGTTCTCCGGTTCACGCGTTCGTTATCCGCAGGGTCGGATGTTTGAGTCGATTCCCATTAACTTCTGCCCGCGTGATCGAACTTTCTTATTAGCCCCCATCGCAATGATTAAGCCACTACAAAGAAAGGCCAGCGATGAAGGTTCGGGTACCGCTGTGGCATGTGTACCCGTTGTAAACACAAAATCGTGGTTGGGTGCGGGGGTGCCCGACGAGCCAAAGGCAATACCACCTGCGTACGGATTTGTGTCGGCACCATCAACAACCAAAAAGCCCGTTGTAATTGGCGTAAGTTTCAGAGTGTAAGCATTGCCGACAATTAATGCCTGTGACTGCAAAAAGTCAAAATGATGAGTTGACCCTGATCCGGGGGTTAAAGTGAGCAATGAACTCGATGTCAGCAAAGGGCTGTTGTACGCACCACCATCAAGCAAGTCTAATCTTACGGTGATGTCCCCGATAAGCCTAAACTCCGCAGCGTCAATTTTAGTGGCATTCGCAGTGAAGCTTTGAGCTGGACCCAACAGTCCGATGTAATGTGGATAAATCAGACTGGACACTCCAATTCCTCCGGAGCCATTTTGTTGGTCGATTGTTGTAATCAATCCGGCCTGAGCCTTGCAGCTTAGAAACAGAAGTGCCAGCCCAACGGACGCGAATCGAAAGGCAAAGCATCGATTGCGAAGTGACAAGCGAAACGTAGCTGTTTGCATTGGAGGAGAACCTGATCTTTAGAGGAAATATTGGTTTGAACAGACTATAGCTAAAGCGTCTCAAGCAGCAAGCTGATTGGTCGGATAACTATGTTTTTCACCTGAACGACGGGGGGGAATAATAGGTTGCTGGTCTGTTATCACCCGTCGTGTCTGAGAAGCAGTGCGGCGCTTGCAACCTGCTCTCAACCTGTTGCTGAGCCTTTAGCAGGCAGTTTGTTCACACCTGTCGAATCGACGGGGGCGAACTCGCCGCTCATCGCTTCACTGGCGGCCATTCTAACCCGCTCGGGGGGGCGGTGTCAACATTTGGCGTTCGCCGTTCAGGGCAAATCAGGTGATTCAAAGAGGAACGGCAGAGGCAAAGGTGACGCAACGCCTAGGCGAGGAATTAACGTGGTGCCTCGCTTACGCGTCGGGTTACCAATGATGGCCAAAGTAGACCAGTGTTTTGCCTTGCTCCTAGGACTTCGCGACCGAAGGGGGACGACCAATTCAAGACGCAGAGAACGCAGAGCTGGTACGCAACAGGGCTCTGCGTTCTCCACGCCTCTGCGTTAAAGAAATCGGCGCAACAATTGGTGAACAATAGTAGCAGTCAAAGCGAATGATGAAGGACGAAAAAGCTCAAAGCTGTCAACCACAGTGCTTAACTGGGGGGCAAAGAGTCCTGACAACTTGATTCGGCCTGCTTTATGCTGCGCGACGGCCCTTGGTGATCAAAAGTCGTAGTAAAGCTGCAACGCCGTCGCGAGAAGTTCGCCTGCGGCACCTATCCCAATTTGCCAACTACCGTCGGCTGCCTTCATTGTCATCTTCCCAACCCACTTGCTTACCTCTGGGCCGAGATTCCTATCACGTGCGCCATCTTTGGTTATTGCGTCTTCAAGCTCTGCGATCTCAGCGTCTCCAACACCTTTCTCTTTCAGGGTGCGCGTCAGACTGGTGATGTCGCCGATCTGCATTTTCAGGTTCAGGGTGCTGGACTTTACGTCACCAAGCACGCCCTGAAAATTCGTGATCGTGATAGATGAATGGGCCTTCTCTTTCTCTTGCTTTGAGAATGTCATGTTTTCCCCTAAAATGCCTTGTGATTCGAGTTCGAGTGACCAATTGAGCACTTTCGTTCGGATCGCGTCAAGTATTTGCGAAACGTGATTCTTTCCAATGACGACGATAGGCTCAAGAGGCATCGGCAACTCTTGTATTTGCATCAGGTACGTCTTCATCTCATGTGGAATGCTTGCGACGACCTCGGTCCCGTTGCTTTCACTTATCAGAGCATACAAATCCGAGACGCCGGAAGAACAAGGTGACGTCGTAATCAGTAGGTCCATATCAGCGTCACCGATATGAAAAGGAATCGCCCCACGGTAAGGGTGCCTCGCGCGGAGTGTGCCGCGAATTTTTCGGTACGCTGGAACAATAGTGTTGGGATAGCCGTTCAACTCATTGTCAATCCAAGATGCGAATTCCGGAAGTCCAAGTTTCTTTGCAACAATCAATGCCTTGCGCAGCAGCTCGGGTAGCGATGTCGCATCTTCGCTGGCGAGTCTCTGAAGTTCTAAAACTAAACTTTGCATTTTCCGTTTTGCTTAGTCGAAAGGGTGTTCATTAATTGGATATGCAGAATGGCGGTAACCGCAGCGAAGTCAATGAACACTGCGTCAACGTTCTGCCACGCGCAAGCCGATATGTCGGTGAGCGTTAGTCGTCGAACAGCAATCGAGTGACGGGTTCCTTCCGTCGGCTAGCGCTACGCATCAGCGGGGACGGGCGAAAGACTTACAAATATACCAGATTGCCTACCACCCGTCCTCCGTTGCATGCGATGGTTATTCGACCGCACGAACCGCGGAATAGCCGGTTGCGGAGTCACGTGAGCGGAAAACTAGTCCGAGGTTGCGTCTCGGTACAGGTCATCTCGCGATTCACAAGAGGTGATCCACTGAACATCTTGGTGTGTGAGTGAAAACCATTCGCCACGTAATCTTACGTCCTTGTATTTGCGATGTAGATGCTTCTCGTCTTCGTTCGTGCCCTCCATCTTCCACTTAAGTGAAACTTCCGGTTCCTGGGATTGCAATGTACGTTCCCGGTATCTTGGCGACTTTGATCGTCCAATTTTGTAGTATCCATTCAGTTCGTTTTTCATTAGATAGACGAACATTTGGGGTTCGCTGGATTCCACGACTTGGCATGGAGGATTTGTTTCAGCGGTTGTTGTCCCTGGGTGTTTCGGAACGGGGGGGCCATGGGCGAACTGCGTCTTTTTCTCGCTTGCTGTTTCTTCGGCTGCCCCCACTGCGACGAGGAAAAGCAAAATTACGCCACCGATAAACAGGAACGGGTGCCTAAATGGGAACGCAATGACCCAACCTACCGCTGCAACAGTAAGCTTCACGCCGAAATAGAGTAGGCAACAGACCGCCGCGATTGCAAGCGTTACCATTAGAGTCCGAAAAGAAAATGACCAAACAGATGCTACAACACTCGGTGGTCCAAACAGAGTTGCGATCGTGACGGCAGCAAGCACAATGGGAATGATCGCGGTCACCGCGATGTTAGTTGAAAGCGTCCAGCAAAGTGCCGCGGACCAGACCAGTACAGCGAAAGGCGCAACCATTTTCAGGATGCCGCGCAGTTCGTCCCATCCCGTGTTGTCGTTGATGGCTGTCGCAGGGTCGTGCATATTAGATCAAGCGTCAAGTCGAATAACGGCAGTGATCACCGAGTCGCCGGAGTGATCATTGCTTCAAAAAACGCGCCGTCGGCGACTTCGGTGCATCACATTGTTATGCCACGATCTATTCGAGTTGAAGCATCGCGCCACTCTCACGCACGATCTCTACACGCATGCCGTGAAATCCTTCGGATTCAAGAACGGTGATTCCATCGCGAAAAATCCGCCCAGACAGTTCACCAAGATCGTTGTATCCGCATTTAGCAAGATCATACGCCATCAACACTGGTAACTTTAGAACAGTCGGTGGGGTTCCGTGTTGACCAAAGTATTCGGCTTCTGCATCAATAATTAGATGGAGTGTTTCAGTACCAGTTGGCATTTGGTTGGGATTCCTATGTTTGGTACGACGGGCAATTTTCGCACAGGTCGAATCGATGGTAATGGCAATCAGTATTTGGCGGACATACTGTGCCAAGCAGTTTTGTTGCGTCGGATGCCATCTGTATGCGAGTGGGCGCATCGGTTTTGAGGCAACACATCGCAACCGGTTCAGACCACAGGTTCGGAGTCAATTGTTGAGGTGGCGTGACGTCGAGGTGGTTACAATCTCGCATAACGTGTCCTTAGTGGCATAACGGTACGGATCACCGAGCGGCGGGAGTTCGGTCACCATTTGAAAAAGCTCTCCACCGCCGCTTCGTGTGCATCCGATGGTTCCCCACTCGCCTGGATCAGCGTTTACACGGGATCCATGCATCATCGGTGAGCTTCAGCTAACAGAGGAACCACCATAGCACTGGCTCCAACAGACCAAAACAAGTTTAGAACGCCGTGAACCAGTAAAAACAAAAAGTTTCTTGCACCTACCATAGCTACCTCCTTCTCTTCAAATGGAACGTTCAACAGTAACGAAAGAAGATCTCGGCCGAAGCCGACGACAGAAAGAACAATGGAGCCAGCAACCATAATGGGAATTGAACCCAAATCTGAAAGCTCTGTTAGCTGAAAATCACCTCATGAGCATGGACGTTTCGGATGCCTCGATTATTCAAAGTTGACTGCGACCTGAAAACGGACTCAGGCAATGTGGGGAACTATGTTGTTCACCTGCACGTCGGGGTGGGAATATAGGATTATCGCCTGTTATTGCCGGTCGTGGCTGAGAATTAGTGCGACGTTTGCAACCTGCTCTCGACCTGTTGCTGAGCCTTGGCAGGCAATTTGTTCTCACCGGTCGAGTTAACGGGGGCGAACTTGCTGCTTCTCCGGCGGCCAATCTTACCCGTTGTGGGGGCGGTGTCAACATTTGGCGTTCAAAGCCTTTGCTTTGCAACGGGTGCCAGGAGTTAACTGACAAATTGCGACGCGTTGACGATTGTGTCTCGCAATTCAGTGGTATCACGGTGGTGTTGCTCGACGTGGACTTTCTACGGGGCGCGGTCGCAGGTTTCATGTGCCGCGCGTTGCAGCGTTTAAGGTCGCCTAGTTGTTAAACTCACCCAACGCCGTGTCGATCAGCTCATGCCACTCTTCCTGCGATGTCGGCTCGTCGTCGGTTAATGCAGCGTCCACCGCATCGACGGGGATCGAATCCGAGTATCGGTTTGCTGTGGGGGCGGGGTACTGCGTTGCTTTGTCGACGCGCAAAAAACTGGCCGACGATTGTTGATCGATCAGCTCAGCCTCTTCAAACGCCTCACCCTCGCTGTTCTCAGAAACGGGGGGCGTGATGGACTCGTCTGTGCTGCTGTGCAGTTGTTCCGCGTTCAGGATGTTCAGCACTCGCAGGGCATCGATTGGCGTTAAGCGTTGATCGCCGTTGACGTCGAGCAGCCCTTCGGATTCGGTGCGTTGCGCTGGAAGCGACTGGAATGTGCGAGAGCGTAGGCCGTCGAGTATCAAGTCGGCATCGACCGCGGTAACCACCCCGTCTTGATTGACGTCGGTTTGATTGATCGCGTTTTGCCAGATGCTTCTGTCGGAATGGGCTCGCAGGGCAAACGTTGTACTCGAATATTTGACGGGCGTCCCACGATCGATCGCCGTGACGATAATCGACCACGAGCCGTCGCTGGGGATGTGAGTCGCATCGAATGACAAAGCGTCTGGGTTGAACGAAAGCCAGCTTGGCAGTGGCGATCCATCGGTCAACCGCGCGTCGTAGATCAACGAATCGTCCGAATCGTGGTCGACAAATGGGTCGTCGGCAATATCGAAAGTGAACCGCTGGCCCACGGTTGCGACAAAGCTTGGCAGTTTGTCGACCAATTCGGGAGCCGCGTTGTTGTCGGAGACGACAAGCGGTGCGCCCGCGAGATTCAGGCGGGCAAGATTCGATGCCGTTGGCGTTGCCGCCACCTCGAAGGCTTGGAACAGGTATTCCTTTCCAATGGCTGACAACGGGATCGGTACGGTCCCCGTTGCGTTGCCGTTGGCATCGGTCGTTGCGACGATCGCAACCGAAGGATCGGCAATGCTCAGAATGACTCCGAATTCCGAAAGCAGGCTGAGCCCCGGTTCAAATCCCCAAGCGAACATGATCGAGCTGTTCGGGGTGAGTCCGGATGCTTCAAACCAAGCGCCTTCGGCAAGGATTGCGCCAAAGACGATGTCGGGATCGTTGTCGATCGCAAGCGGGTTGCCCTGTCGCGCGGCGTCTTCTGCCACGTTCTTCAACAGCGGACTGAAAACTTTGCCCACGGTTCCAAAGACCAATTGTTTGAGTCGTTGCAGCGGAGCCTGTTTGGGCAGATCGTCGCCCCGCGATCGGGCGTCGTTAACGCCAGTGCCACCGTCGATCGTGTCGACGCCCCCATCACCACCGTAGACGAGATCGTCCCCCTCTTCGCCGTAAAGAGTGTCGTCGCGGTGCTGCCCATACAGCGAGTCGTTACCCAGGCCACCGTAAATCAGATCGTTGCTGATTTCGGACATTCCGCCATCACGGCGGTATTGCGTCGCGAGTTCAAAGTTTTCACGCCACAGATACTCAAACTCCACCGCTCCAGGATCGGGATAATCGTAGAGCAAGTCGGGCGTCTCGGATAAATGGACGGTGAGGATCGCAAGGCTATCGCCCAAGATCACGTCGTCGCCCGCGTCGCCATGCATGACGTCGTTGCCCGCCAGTATCTTCACTTCCTGCGAAGTGCCACCGCGGTGGGCAAATTCTGGATGCGAGTAGCGTGCGTGCAGATCGTCGAAGTCGAATTCGTGATGTCGTTCGATCAGGAAGTCATGCACGTCATTCAGAAGATCCGACAGGTTGTTGTCCAGTTGGTCGGATTCGGCGGGCGTCGAAGGGTTCTGCAAAACAACGGGGTTAATCAGTATCCCGAAGTCGCCAATCAAGGTGTCGTCGCCCAGATTGCCGCGGATCGTATCGTCGCCGATTTGCAATTCGTAGCGATAATCAGCGATGATGTTGGCCAGTGCCGATTCCACAATCGTCCGTGAATCACGATTGTGATCGGTCTCGATATGCGATGTCAGCCCGCTGTGCACTAACGTCTGTTGTGCGGTCAGAGCATCGCGAGCCGCTTGCCACACCGAGGCATCGATCGGTGAATCGAGCTCGACTTGATCGAGCCGCTGACCATTGACCGCTGGCGTTAGGATCGTCCCCCGGTCGCCGATCACCAGGTCATCGCCCAGCTGACCGTCGATGGTATCGTTGCCGATCAGCAAATCATGATGACCATGATCTGCGCCGCTACTGATATTCGCTGCGAGCAGTTGATTGAGGACTTGATAATGCGCTTCGAACAGCACGTTCTCGAGGTCGATTGCCGCATGCTGCAGATCGCGTAGAGATTGATGCTTGTCCAGAGCGGCGTCGACGAAGTCCGATTCCGCAACGGGCAAACCAGTGATAAACGAAGCGACGATCTGGCCATCGTCACCAATGATTTGGTCCGCTCCGTTGCCGCCAACGATATTGTCTCTGCCGATTTCAATCGTTTTTGTGTCGGCGATTAGATTGATATCGTGTTGAACGTGGTCGAAGTCGATCGCCAGCGTGCTGAGTGTGTGCTTGACCGCGGCCAAAGCGTCTTGCGCGTCGCTGGCTGCGGCATCGATCTCCGATAGCCCCGTCTTCAGTGGCGAGAAAACGCTACCGTTGTCGCCAACCAACAGATCATCGCCATCGCCACCATCGATCGTGTCGTTCCCCGGAAGCACCGACTCGTGCCCCACAACATCGGGAACGATTGCCAACATGGGGCTGATCGAGGTGCCGTCGGCCAATGTTAATGGCCCCGCACCGACTTGATTCAGCACGGCGTCGGTTACGTCGGGGAGAGTATTAGCCGAGCTGAAATCGATATCGAAGGCCGAATTCATATCCATGACTTCGGGATACAAAGTCGCTGGAGTCATGAAGGCCCAGCCGCACGAATCGGCTGTCGTCAGCGTATGCTGCGGAGCCGTCAGTCCCGATAAACGGATGCCATTAAAGACATGAGGCAGATCGGTTTGCATCGGCGACAGGTTCGATAGGCCGTCACCAAAGACCGAATCGTTGCCCGCGTCACCGCTGAGGTTGTCGTTGCCGCGTTGGCCGATCAAGACATCATCGCCGTCGTCGCCAAAAATCGTGTCGTGGCCGGCTGGTTCGAACTCCAACAGCAGCAGCGATGTCCGCCAAGCCTCGTTGTCTGGCTGCAGCGCTCGCGATCCGTCGGCTTCGTAATTGCCAGCCAATACGACCATATCCGCCTGCAAAATCTTCGCCGCCAAGTCGGGAGCGAGAGACCGCAGTGGTGTCGTGTCCAGATCGATCGTTCCGACCAACGTCGCGGTCTCTTCCAGATAGACTTCACGATGCGGAGTGCCATCGGGATTCAGTCGTGCGGTGCCATCGCCGTTGAGGGTGCGATGGATGTATCCAACGTCACCCAACACGATATCGGGCCCCGATCCGCCGCGGAGGATGTCATCCCCCAGATCGCCCATGATTTCGTCGTCATCGGCTCCGCCATCAATCTCGTCATTGCCGCGTTGGCCGTGAAGAATGTCACGTCCGGCGTCCCCAAAGATAATATCGTTGCCAGAAATCAGATCGATATCGTCGAAGCGTTGCACTTGGCGAATCGCGTCGGCATGCGGCGCGGGATAACGCTCCCACATTGTTGGCGACACGGTAATCTCGTTTCGCAGGATCAATCCGTTGTCGCCAAGCACCACGTCGGAATCGTTGCCGCCATGGATCGTGTCATTGCCATCCTTGCCGCCAAGGACATTGTGACCGCCGGTGATGTCGTCGTCACCATCATCACCAAACAGGATGTCGTCGCCTTGCTGGCCCAGAATAAAGTCATCGCCGGCGTCGCCATGAATGGTGTCGTTGCCACCGCCATCCAAATCGCCGGTGAAGATCGACAGCACAGGTTGGTTAGCCGCCTGCGGAACGATGTCGATCGCGGTGCAATACGATGCCGGATCGTGATTGATGACAAGCGTGTTGTCCAAACGGCCATGATCCCCGAGCAAGATGTCGTGATCATCGCCACCAAAGATCGTGTCTCCACCGGTGCCGCCCAGCACGATGTCTTCGCCGCCGCCGCTGAAGATATGGTCGTCATCGCCCATGGTCGGGTCGATCGATTCAAACAGCGTTAGCGAACTGGTAGCACCCGCGACCGCAAAAGTCGCCCTACCGTGATCGCCCAAAATCAGGTCGTTACCGGTGTCAGTCCCAAGAAGAGCCAACGTCGTTCGATCGATGTTGATGTAGTCGCTGCCAGCACCACCGAAGACGATGTCGTCGCCATCGCCCGAGTCGATGTTGTCGCCGGCCCCTTCGGACGAATCGCTGGTTGTGATGTCGACAAGGATGCCCGCCGCATCAAAATTGGCGATTCCGTTATCGCCGATGATGATGTCTCGCAAGCTGCCGCCACGGATGTCGTCCGCACCGTTACCGCCAATCAGAATGTTCGACGCATTGCCGGCTCTGATGGTGTCATCGCCACCGATTGCGGGCGTTGCGGTCGAAACACTTGAAACGATGCCGGTGACCGCGTCGAAGATTGCTACTCCTTCGTCGCCGACGACAATGTCTGCTTCGTTGTCGCTACCGGCCAACAATTCGTCGCCACCTGCGCCACCGAAGATGATCTTTTCACCAGCCCCGGCGGTGATGAAGTCTTGGTCACCGTGGTTGGCAGAATTGGTTTCAATCCGGACAAGGATCGATTCTCCGCTGGCGATATCGAATTCGGCCACGCCGTTATCGCCGACGATCAAATCGTTCCCCGATTCGGGAGCGAGCGGATTGGCATCGCGTCTGAAGTTGACGTAGTCGGTCCCCGTGCCGGCAAAAATGATGTCGTTGTTGTCGCCGCCGGAGATCCGATCGCTGCCGCCGATTGCCGGCGATTTCGTGCGAACCCGAGCGATCAGGCTCTGGAATCCTGCCGCACCAACAGCGGGGACCGAAGTGCGGTCGATCGCACCGGTATCGCCCAAGATGACGTCGTCGCCGTCTTGGCCGTCGATATCGTCGTTGCCGGCACCGCCTAGGATCTGATCGCCACCGAGACCGCCGATGATCGTATCGTTGCCTCCTTCGCCGTCGTTAACCGTCAGAATCAAGTTCGCTTCGCGGCGAACGCCATCGGTTTGATCTTCGGGAAAGGTCGAAATGCGGTAAGCGCTGGTCGCGTCGAGCGTCTCGGTGAAGTTCGGCGAAATGGTTAGCGACTTGTCCGTATTGGCTGTGATCAACCGCGGCGATTGCAGGAATCCGGTTCCGTTGTTGATGTCGACAAAAAGACCGACCAGTCCCATGTCGAAGCCATCGGCCTCGGGGAAGTCGGCTTGCGAGTCACGCAAATTTTGCGAGATGTTAAAGTCACCGTCGACCAGGCCAGTGATCGGTGTCGGCGCGGTCCCCAACCTGGTGACGATGGAATGATTCCCGTAGGCGTCCTCTTCGCTGAAGAAGTCGACGCGGCCTTGATCGCCAAACAGAATGTCGTCGCCACTGCCGCCGGTAATCGTATCGTCGCCAAGTCCACCGAACACAACAACGCCTAACGTCGAACCGCTGGCGTCGGCGATATCGTCTCCGTCTTCCGCGTTGATCGCCAACGAGCCATCGCCGAGCTTCTTTATCGTGTAAGTGTCCGACGAATCGGGCAATGTGTCCCAAACTCCATCGATCGTCAGCGTGTCGCCGTTGTTGCCAAGAATCGTCCGGACCTGCTCCGTACCGGTTCCCGGATTGATAAGCAACTTGTAGCCGACCAAGCTGTTCGTCGTCCCAAACGATCCGCTGGTGTCTCGCAGCGTCGCGAAGGATGTTTGTGTTGGGTTCGTGGAAGACGAAACCGTTCCCGATGTGACAGTTTGATCGACTGCATCGACATCGACCGAGATCGTATCTCCCCGAACACCGTTCCAAACGATATCGTTTCCTGTATTCAGAAAAGTCCAGGTTTGGAAAGACGAGTCTTCAGCGTTGGTCACATCCTCGCGGCGAGTATGGGTACCCAGGACTTGGAAATTATTGTTGCCGCTGCCCAGATCGATTTGCAGAACTTCCAGATTGCCATAGGTGATACCCCCGGCGCGCAAGCGGTTTCCGATTGTGACATCCGGCCCCATGTTCAGGCCCCACAATCGATTGGCGGTTAAGAAACCATCGCTGTCCGCAGGGCTGTCTTCGTCGTGGATGAACATAAAGTCGACAAGTTCGGTTTCGTCGACGAAGAAATTAAGACTCTCGGACGTGATCGCGTAACTGAGGATTCGATCGTCATCGCTGACATCAAATGCTTCGTTAATCGTCACTGTCACCGCATTATTCACGCGGGTCGCAGCCGTGATCAACCGGAACTGGCCAACCGCCGGATCGTTAGGATCACCCGTTGTGACGCCGGTAATCTCGATCGTTTTGCCCACCAATTCACCGATGTCGCTGAGATCGGATTCTAACCCTAACTGTGTTTTTTGAGCGGCGTCGAGCGTGAACTGAACAGTGGTTCCAGAGACGGAATCGACATTGCCCGTGCTCTCTTTGACGTTCGTCTCATTGGGCAAAGTCACCGGAGGACTAATACCGACAAGCGAGCCAGCGCCGCCGGCTCCATCGACGACCACAGGTCCAAGGATCTGGCTGAGCGTATTGGGGCCATCGGCAAAGACCTTCGTGTCACCGCCATCGACGACCGCATCGTCCACGGCACGCACGCCGATTCGTACCGGCGTATCCCAATTGGATTGGGTAAACGTGACGTAGATGTTGCCGTTGCCGTCGCTGACCATTCGCGGGCCACCAATCAAATCAATGTCGAACAGTTCGACTTGAATATCATCGGTGCGAATGCCGCCAGTTCGCGTGGTCTTGGTGATCTCTGGCGTTACAAGAATCTGCACGCTGCCACCGCCCACGCCATTGTCTGGCATGGCGGTTAAGACCAATTCGTAAACGTCTTCAAAAGGAGAATCGCCGGTGTAGTAGGAGGCTGGGATTTCGTTCGGCTTGGTGGGGACGTCGACTTTTGTGACTTCGATGACGTCGGTTGAACCGCCCGTTTCGCGAACCAAGACAGTCGGCGCATCGACGTCGTTGATCTTTGTCACAATCGGATTCGTGAACGCTCCGGCAAAACCTGGATCCGTATAGGTGTACGAAATCGACAATCCGCTTCCCACCACCGACGTGAATTCGCCGTTGGCACGGAATACGATCTTGTTGCTTACGACTTCGTAAACAGGAGCTCCCGACGAGCCAGCCTTGGGAGCATTGATCGGGTCGTACACCGATAGGGTTTGGCTGTTGTACGTTACATTCGAAATGGCAATCGGCTGTTGGCTGAGCCCAACAAATTCGACCGGTGAATGGCTGGGAATAGAGAACTCGTCGGTCTTTGACAGCGTTCTGTCGGCGTCACTAGCGCTGCTGATACCGCCGCCCGCAAGATCGCTGATGACGAATTCGATCTGGCTGGTGTGGAATCCTTCGCGCAGTCCATCTGCCTTGGCGACAACGCGTACATCTTGGAACTCGCTCCAATCGGCTCCAAACGTAAGTTCATTGTTAAGAATTGGTGTGCCGTCGAGGTTTTGAAGCTCAAGCTGCGTCCCTTCATAGACGAGCTTGACATTGACGATGCCAACGGGTTCTCGGGTCAGCCGCACTCGCACGACATCTTGTTCGCCCAAGTGGTCGCCATCGCCACCTTCGATCACAGCGGTGACGGTGTCTGAATCGGCGACGTCACCGTTCTGATAGCCACGCGTTTCATCTACGATCAAACCGGCTTTGTCGTTGTCTTTGATCTCGACCGAAACACTGGCAGTGGGAAGCCCGTCGTAGCGAGTAATTCGGTAAAGGGTTTCGCCGGCGACGGGATTCGTTCGCCAAGGACCATTGAGAATCAACGTATTGTCGTCAACGGTGCCAAGGATCAATCGTTCTTGTCCCGCTCCAGGGCCGCCGATGATTTGCAGCACCGCACCACGCAGCCCTTCCGCTCCGTTGCTGGTCAGTCGGAAGTTCGTGTCGATGTCACTAAACGTCGTTCGATTATCGAGCGTCGGTGGGAAGTTCTTATCGGCGGGCAATGCTGTCGGAGATTCATCGATCGCTGTGACACGCCCGAAGATCGCATCGTCGATGCGGATTTGGTAGCTGCTGTCCGCATCGGGCACATCGCTCAGCGACCAACCTCGATCGAGCGTCAGCGTGAGATTTGCATCACCAACGGTCCCCGCAACCCCCGTGACAAACCGACTTTGCCCGATCCCAAGGCCATCGATGATGGTGATCTGGCGTCCAAGCAAATCGTCGGGATGGCTCAATGCCGGATTTCCGGCGATCGGGTTTGTGATGGTGAAGGTTGGATTCGAGGCGTCGATCGCTGGATTGCCACTCAGCAGCGTCCCATCCAAATCGATCGAGAAGCTACTTGTGGTCGTGGGCACGCCGGTGCCAGCGAGCCAAGCGCGGTCGACTGTCAGCTTCATTTGGCCGTCGACAAGCGTGGCGTCGATGATTCGCCGAGTCTGAATCCGACCGTCGTCGAGGGTCACCGTAACATCTTCGCCCAGGAATTCGAAGAACCGCCGGTCGGTATCGATGGTGATCGTCGGGCTCCCCACAAGACTGACCGGGTTGCCCTCCAGGGTGGCCACAGCGGACGTCACCAAGTGATTGATGACTGCAGAACGAACGCCTTCGAATGCAGCATCGTCGTAGGCGAAGCTGCCGTCGTACGGAACTGCCTGCTTGATTTCGGGGCGAGTGAACAATTGGCCTGTATCGGTTTGGACCTCGGAGTCGGCGAGGATCTCAACACGCTGTGGGATGTACCAATTGTCGGCTGTAAATCGCAACGTTACCGCCGATCCGTCCGCCTTTTCGTCGGACCCAGCGGGGCCGCGCAACCGGAACGCCAACGCGCCCAGTTCACGCTGGTCGGGCGTTAGCAAGGGAGCCAATGCTTTTACAAAGACATCAAAACCAGGCAGTGGCGCTCGGGACAAAACGACATCGTAGAAGTCCAGAAAGCTGGAAGTCGAATCTTCGGTGATGATCGTCGACCCGCCACTCTCTCGAATCACAACAAACGGTTCGTCGTTGTCCGCCACGTTTGCCGAAACGCCGTAAATGTTCAGATCTTCGTAGCGCACGTCGTCCGAATAGGTGACGTCGTTGGTGGTGATCCCGCTGTGTCCCTTCAGATCGTTGCTAACAACGGGGGGCGTATCGCCGGACATATTAAATGTGTCTTCACCAAGTCCGCCAAACAGTTCGGTCAGGAAGGTTTCGCCGGTACTTTCAACGAAGAAGCGATCGTTGCCTTCGGCGCCGTCGACGCGAAGCGATTCGATATTTGTAAAGTTGATCGTTAATCCGCCACCGAAGACTCCCCCATCGGTCACAACAAAATCGTCGCCAAATTCCGTGCCGATGACGATCAACGTATCAAAGCCATCGCCGCCGTTGATGTTTACCGGAGCGTTCACGGCATACTGAACCAAGTCGGCTCCCGCCCCGCCGCTGATGTCGGAGCGTTCACGCTGTGGTTCTTGTGATCCAACCAAAGCGAACGCGCGGACTTCAAAGTTGTCATCACCTTCATCGCCGTTCAGAGACAAGACCGCACGATTGTGGAAGACGACAAATCGGTCGCTGCCCAGACCGCCGTTGACAGTCATTGGCTTGCTGATCCCGTTGGACAGGAATCCGCGGGTTGTTTCGATGGTGGCAAAGACGTCGCCGACCGAAACGTTTGCATCCTGTTCACTGCGTTCGGATCGAAACAACTGACCGATTTGGAAAGTATCACTTCCCGCTTCGCCGTTGATCGTGATTTCCGCCGCCGTGTCGTCGACCGCAAAATGGTCATGCCCCAGGCTGCCGTTGATCACGATTCTTTCAACGCCCAAGTAGTTGATCCGTTCGACCGATGGGTCGTAATCCAAATCGGTGATGTCGTGATCGGGATCGTTTAACATCGCGACAAAGGCGTTCGATCCATCGGCACTCGCACGCAGCAGAAAGTGGTCGTCGTACAGCGTACCAAACGCGACGAACACATCGGTATCGGACGCCGGGCCACTTTCCAGGACTTGGATCAGCGAATTCGCTTTGCCCCCTTGGAAGTTGACATGGAAGGTATCGTCGCCGGCTTCCCCGTTGAGGATATCATTCCCTTCGCGGGACTGGAGCAGATCGTCACCGTCGCCCCCAAACATCCGATCACTGGCACCACCACCGTCCAACAGGTCGTTGCCAACTCCGCCAACCAGTCGATCGTTGTGCTGTTGCCCGAAAATTTGATCGGGGCCCGAACCGCCGTCGATCGTGTCGTTGCCAAGGCCGCCGTAGATCCTATCGCCATGCATCTCCACGTCGATTGCCGCCGTGGATCCGTCACCGTAGATGATGTCTGCGTCGCGACCGCCTTCGATGGTGTCGCTGCCGTCGCCACCGTAAATAATGTCTCGGCCAAGACCGCCCAGGATAATGTCATCTCCCCAACCGCCCTTGATCGTGTCATTTCCTGTGCCGCCGTCGATCGCGTCGTTGTCATCTCCGCCATCGATGTCGTCGTCGTCGCGCCAGCCACGGATAATGTCGCGGCCGATTCCGCCAGAGATCGTGTCGTTTCCATCGCCGCCGAAGATGGTGTCGTCGCCATCGCCGCCGCGAATGATATCGTCGACGGGGCCTCCCTTCAGATAGTCGTCCCCCTCGTTGCCATACAGGATCGTTCTGCCACCACCGGCGATCAGGATGTCATTCCCCAAACCACCGCTAAGCGAGGTCGGCAGCAAGACTTCCTGGCTGACAATCACGATGTCATCACCAGCCCCCGCGACGCCCGAGATCGATGCAACGTTGCGGAAGATTTTGTGATAGTTTTGACCGGAGACGACAATATCTTGACGGTCTGTGTCGTGGTTGTATTCGCCATACGCACCGACATACAGCACGTTATCTGTGGGCAAGAAGCCGAGCGTTAACAGAGAAGCACCATCGAGGCTGCCAAGATTCGGCTCGATGAACGTTGGAATGTCGACAGGGAGGGTACGTCCTACGGTGATGATATTGATTCGTAGATCGACGATCGTCACAAACACTTTCAGTTTCGTGAAGAGATCCCAACGCACCTCGAAGCGGAATCCCTCGTCGTAGGCGTCGGCCGCCACGTGTCCCGCATCGGTTCCAAATCCCGTCAGCGTATCGAACTCGCTCGCCCGTACGCGATACAGGCTGTCCGAGTTATCGGGGTCGTGGAGATTCCAGTCCCAGCCGACCAGAAAAGTCAGCTCGGTCCCGAGTTTGAAGTTGAGTCCAAACTTCGAGTATCCAATGTAGACTCCACCGCCGATCCCTCCCAGAACACGTGCCTGTGGCTCATCATTCAGTAGTGAATTGGCATTGCTCGTGCTCGCAGCCCCCAGCCCGGTGCTGTAGCTGAAGTTGCCAAAGTTGGTTCGCTCGTCACCGCTTCGATCATCGTTGACAAGCAAACTCGGGGTCGGTGCAATTCCCTCGCTGTCATCGAAGTAGAACCCCTCCACCAAATCGTGCGGATTGCCAGTCTTGCCGAACAACCCGAGACCTGTTGCATCCCAACCGATTGCAAAATCGGCCCGCGCTTCGAAGTTGATCGAGATGAAAGGCGTCGGCGCGATTTCTGTCAGCGGAATCGCATCGCACGTAAACCCGAGTCCTGGAACCTCGCAGAAGAACTTTTCTTTGCTCAGGGGAAAGTCTTGATACAAGGCGACAAACAGCTCGGGCGTGCCGTAGTTCATCAACATGCTGTCGTGCTCGGCCAACTGCACCTCGACCAGATTGTAACCGTCCAGGAGAAAGTCTAAGTTCCCAAACACATCGGGAATCAGGACTCGTTCTTCGGGAAGGATATCGCCGGTTGCCTTCACCTCGGCCCCATAGAACGTTGTATCTCCTAACAAGACGCCAAAAGCATTCCGTTCATCTTTGAGCATTGGAAAATCGATCGGATCGATCTTTGTCGTAAGCGCCAAACCGGCACCCGAGAGAACGCCATCGATCGCGTTGCGGCCCGGCAGCATTTGCGTCACGATAAACGAATTCGCCGCAGCGCCAGCCAAACTCGCTTGCTGCGGATCGCGAGCCAATGCCATGATTTGGCCGAAGATCGAACCTTTTGTACCATCGGGGTTGGCCGCCGTAATCGACACCCCGTTTCGCGAATCGATCGTCTCGTCAACCACGCCACCGGTCTTGGTGATGGTGAGGTAGGCGGCGGTTACGGCCGTGACGGTTGCGGTTCCATCATTCTCGTCGGTCCCTTTCACTTCAATCGTTTGCCCGACCTCGAAACCGTCGGTTATCCAGGTTGCGAAATTCCCAGAAAATGTCCCGAACTCCACCGTCGGGGCTGTCGTGAGACCGGCTGCATCGCCCCATTCAACCGTCAGGTGTGTCGCCGTGGCCTCGATAATTCGGAATGCCTGTCCGTCGTAAGCACTGGGGGTACCGCCAGGAAGTAACTGAGCATCAAACGTCAGATACATTTGCTCCTGGAACCCGTCAGCCAACCAACTCCCGCTCGCGCGAACAATCTGTCCCTCGCTCCAATTGCTTGGCAAAAAGAGCACTTCCAGCTCCGTCTTCGCACCGTTGCTGGCACGGCCGATGCGGCTGGTACCTGCTTCAAACGTCAAGGTCGAGGCGCCAGTTAAGGCAAGTGGTTTATCGTCGAAGTTGCCGAAAAGTCTTGTGGGCGTATCATCCCAGCCTCGCCGCGCGTAATATTCTTCGAGCGACTCGTTCGCCGGTGCGACGACGTTCGCCGCATCGGTAACGGGCGCTATCGGCCTGGTCTGCGCACTGTCGCGCGCCTTCTCGAAGTCGACTGTGAAACCGCCGACGTCGATCCAAGCACTGCCGATCAATTGGTCGATCGGCAGGACAGCGACATCGTCCCACGGATTGGAATTAAAAATGTCGGAGAAGAACTCGATCAGCGCATCGCGTTCGAAAGGCGTTCCGCCATGAACGAGCTGTTTGATTGCGACCGACGCCCCTAGATAATCACCAACCTCTGCCTCGCCGCCAAACGTTCCCGCTGCGGAAATGTAGTTGGAACGACCAAACAACAGCGATAGGATCGGGAACGCTTCGCTTTCGAGGAAGTTGGTGATCGGTTCAAAGGCTTCGAAAGCAACGTCCAGCCGTTGCAAGCCCGGCCCAACAAAATCCCGCATGAAGCTGACGAATTCGAACTGCACATCGTCAAAATGGATCTCGCCTTCGGTGCGGCTGTTTTCGGTCAAGAGGGAATTGTCAATGTAGAAATTCCAATTCGAGATCGTTAGCTCCGATCGATAGGGAGCGAAGGCAGATCCCGGTGCCAGCGCCGTCTCGATGTTCAACTTGATGTCGCGGAGGTCAAGCGGATCGTTGGGATCGGTCGATATCGTCATCAGGTTCGACAACGGTGCGGCCGCGAATCCACCTGGAGGTGCCTTTTGCCTGGTGTTGATCCCTCGCAAATCGTTGACCGACAATCGCTCCTTTCCGCCGATGACATTCGGATCCAGAAGATCAAACTGGAAAGTCCCCGTCAGTTCCGATTCGCCCGGCGTTGCATCCCAGACACGATAGGGCAGAATACCCATCGTGGCATCGAAGCCGTGAAAATAGCCGATCGGATCGGCTTCGCTGCTCTGATTGCCCGAGCTTGTCGGTGCGCCGGAACTTGCGTAATTCAACGTGCCGATACTGGCGAAGACGTTGGCGACATTGCTCTCCGGCACTACCGTCTGTTCGACCTGGATTGTCTTGCCATCGGCTGCCAGCGCCGCGATCGTGTAGATGGTATTGTTGTTCGCCGTGCCACTGAACTGCACGTGGTCGCCAATTCGAAAACCGTCGTCGAACCAAGTTCCCGTATCTCGTGAGATCGTGCGTGGCGAGGTGAACGTCAGGTTCGATCCTCCCGTCATCGAAACCTTGGAAACGGTGACACGGAAGTTCTCCAGCGAACCTTGCGACCGAATCTCTGCCGCATCCAGTTGATTCGCAAACAGCGTCAGTGTGGTTCCTGCGGTGTCGATCGACTTGATGACATATTCGCCTTCGTTAAACACCTGCGAATCATCATCCGAATCGGCGACCTTGATGATCTGTCCGACTTTGAAGCCATCGAGAGTCCAACTGCCGCGATCACGAAAGAGTGTCGGCTCCGGATTCAAAACCGTCGCGCTGGTAAACGTCAACTGCGGATCCCCAGCCATCGAAACGATAGACGATGGCAACGAGACGTCGAGACTGACATCGAGATCCTTGGCGAGATCGACGTCGATGTAGACGCCGTCCGCGGTGCTAATGCCTACTTTCAGCGGCAGATGGAAACCGATCATCACCTGGGTCAACGCGTCGATATCGAGCCCAAGTCCAGGGAGCAGTAGGTCCAAGGCAACCGGGAAATCGAGCAATTCGGGCGGCATCATCAAGTCGAGGTCATACTCAACGCCAACGACCAGTTCACGACCGCCGCTGGGAGTTGTCTTCTCGAACGTGGTCTGAACATCCTCGATATTGATCGCGCTATCCGCATCGTCGCCGTCTTGCAGCCACCCCAAGCCGCCGGGCCCCAGTGCATCAAAGAGTGATTGGCGAATCGAATCGGGCGTCAGCACATCGGACAGCAGGCTTAAGTTGTCCGTGACTGTATCGCGAATCTGCAAAAGGAAGTCGGATGCTTCGGCCAGTTGCGTGCCGACCATTGGGATTTCCAAGCCAAACAGCGAAGTGTCCAACGATTCGTCAAGCTTGGTGAACAGTTCAAAGAACCCTAACTTGAACCCGTTCATCGAATCGGACAGCGAGAAGTTTTGGGAGAGCGAATCAAAGGTCGGCCAATTCCCAGCACCTCCCACAAGATTCGTCGTCACGCTGCTAGTCGATGAGGCCGAAGGAGCATTCAAATCTCCAATCCGGACATTGATGGCAGGCAAAATTGCGGTTGGTGCGGAAGCTGGAATGACCGAGTTGGGAAACTCCAGGGTGAATTGGGCGTCGGCCTCTCCAGCAATGGAGACCGACGTCCTCGAAGGCAGCGCAGCCGCCTTGGCGTGCGCCGTCGTCCCCAGAATCGCGTCGCTTTGCAGTCCCACGCTATACGCGGCACCCGCTGTTGCGACTCCAAAACCATCTGTATCGAGGACAAAACTGCCGCTGGCGACATCGACCTGCATGCTGCCGAACAACACAGGGAAGCTCAGGTTCTCGTTCTTCGCGGAGATGTTGAACGATGCGCCGGTTCCCGAGTTAGGCGCTGAGTCGCCGTACAGGAAGGGGGCGGGAACCGAAGCGTTGCTAAGGTCGATGCCGACATCCAACTTGATCCTGCCATCGGCCGTCACGTCCAACGGGGTGGCGGATGTGACATCAACGATCGATCCAACGGTTGAAAGCCCCAACGTGGAAAGATCGGTTCCCAGGTCGGAGATATTCAAATTCAACGGATACGGAGCGTTCAGAATCGCATCGAGATCCAATCGCAGCGCCAACTTAAGATCCTGTGCCGTCGCGTCAAAACTCATCGCGGCTGTCAACGGGATCACGTCGTCGAGCAATGTATCCAACTGACTGGCAAGCTCTTGCAGCGTCTGCGGGTCCGCCTCGGCAAGTTTATCGATTTGCAGTTGGAAATTCGTGCCAAAGTCGAACAATTCTCCGATGCTTATCGGCAGACCTGGCAGATTCTCTGCGAGCTCGGATTGCGATTGCAGTTCCAGGAGATAGTCGCGGGCATTTCGGAGTGCCGACATCAGGTCGTCGATCGACAGTTCCTGAACAGCTTCCAGAAGCGTCTTCGTATCGTTCGCCGTGGCATTCTGGAACGTTGGATCTGCGGAAACGACGCTGATTTGATTCGAACCGGCCTGAGTGTCGGTCGTAAGATCGATCGTCGACTGGATTTCCGCAGCACCGGCGCCAACAGAGTTTGTGATCACAACGCTAGGATCTGGAACAACATCGAGATCCAGCTGCGCCTGTCCGGCCACGACCGCGCCGCGACCAGCGATCAAAGAATTCGGATCCGATAGCAGTTGCTTGATCGAACTGAGCGACGCTGGCAATGGCAGCGGAGTCCCGTTTGGACCAGGCTCAGGATCTCGCGGATCGATGGTGATGGCGGCGGTGAAAGGAGTCAGCGTCGTGACGGTGCCTCCTTGGAAGGCTACGCCAAGTGCTCCCCACTGTGCCGTCCCCGTCGCAGCGGCGGCATTCACGCTCAAGCTGGTAGAAACATGCGGCACCGATCCCGCATTCTCAGCAAGGTAGAAGTGCTTGACGGGTGTGTCGCCATGAAGCGGGTCGCCGCTGATGGTTTTGGCAGGCGCCGTCATTACAATCACACGTTCATCGGCGACCGGATCGTCATTGAGATCCGCATCCAACATCTCGGCTGGTCTCGCAAATAGATCGCCCGCCGCCACGCCGCTGACTTGGAAGCTGCTGCGCGTGCCGGCTGCCGCACGATCGATCAGATAAATCGCGCCGGAGTCGGCGAGGATCACTTCGAATTTCGCGGGATCGCCCGACGCGGTAGCCTTCAGCGAAGTCGGAATTGCGGCACGGATCCGGGCGACGATCTCCTGTCCTGTCGATGCACCATCGAGATTCACGTTGAAGCTGCCCGTGCCCCCACCCAACGTGATCGTGAGATCTGGTGATGCATTCCCGGTCAGCGAAACAGGCATACCGCCAGCGACGTTGATGCCGGTCGTGGTACGAAACGGCACTTGAGCTCCCGTACCTGAAAGCCCTAAATCGGTCACCGCCGACGAACCGTTTAGCGCAGCGAGGCTGAAGGTTGTCGGGATTCGAAAGTGCGTGCCAACCGATACGGCATCATCCCAAGGACCGTTCAGCGTCAAAACGGTGTTGCTGTTGCCAATGATCTGTCGACTGTCGACAACATTGCCACCTGGCCCATCGAGCAGTTCAACCGTTCGGCCAACCAAAGCTCCGGCAATAAAGCCCGATCCGGTCAGCGTATTGTTATCGGCTGGATCGGGATCACTTGCCGAATCAACAATGATCTCGGCGGCGACGGTGCCGAGAATCGACGAGCCTGAAGTCGTTCGATCTTTCAAGACAAGACCATCGGTCTCGACCTGAACATCCAAATCCCAATCGCCCGCCACGCCAACGGTTCTGGGAGTGCTGACGCCAGCGGTTTCGGCGGCGTCGAAGATCTTCGCAACCAATGATGCTACGGTCGCGGTGTTCGGATCGAAATCGAGATCCACGGTGAACGAGGTACCGCTGCTCAACTGCACTTGCATGTCCGCCGCGGCGACCGCATAGGCGCTTGTCGCATCGGGGACCACGCCCCAAGGACTGTCGACGGTGATGGTGTCTAACGAGTTAGCGACGATGGTTCGCGATTGTCCGGCACCGGTCCCGGAAGTGATTTCGATGACGCGGCCCACCAATGCGTTGGTGCCACCAAATTCCGCATCGACATCGAACAGAGTGACAGTCGACTCATCGACCGCCGTCTCTGCAGAATCAATAACTGGACCAGACGACGTCCCGGAAATCGTTCCGACCGTGTTAACGCCTTCGCCACCATTAAGGCTGGTCACCAGCGCCGCTGCGTCAAGCGGAGTACCAACGGTCGTCAGGTCCATCTCAAACGGAAAGCTCATCGCAACCGCAGGGCTGGCGATGTTCAGCTTGTCGGGACTTTGAATCCCCGTGAAGGACCCAAAGTTCGAAACCATCAGATCGTATTGGGAATCGGGCAGCGTCTCGCTGATACCCAACAAAAAGTTGAGAGACTGATTACTGTAAGCTACACCGCTGATAACCGGCGCCGTGAGTGTAGCCAACTGTTGGATCGTCGAGAAATTTGCTCCCACCTCGGGAATCAACGGTAATTTGTCAACGATTTGTTGATCGTACAGATCCGCCAAGTCGAAGACGTCCGAGAACAATGCACCGGTGTAGGGGACCGGCACCGCCAATGCTGACGGCCCAAAAACCTGCAGCAGCGAGTGAAAGTCATCGACAAGCAGCGTTCGCAACGTTCCGGCGTCGGTGTTGTAGAACGGGTCGATATCGACGAAGTTCGTTTTCGTGATGCTTGGCTCGATTGTCGAATCGTAAGCGCGCGCATTCACGTACTGCAGCGATCCACTTCCAACCCCGGTGATCCCCGCCAAGGGTGTCACATCCAAAGCGATCGTCAGATCGTCCGACGCGATGCCGGTCGTTTGGCTTAGCGTCGTCACGTCAACCGACGGTAGATTATCCGTATCGACGGTAATCTGCATATCCAGATCCAGCGGGCCCGCAGCGTTAACGCCTAGAAAACCAGCTCGCGCATCGAAGTCCAAGTCTTCCTCGACCGTCGCGGTGACAGTCATGTCGCTCGTATTAAAGTCCCCGACAAAGTTGCCGGCTGCATCGACGCCAATTTGGAACTGCCATTGAACCCGCGTCGTCAAATCCCCAAACAATTTGGTGTCATCGGGCAGCGTTAGCAGCGATTGCAATTCGCCGGCGAAAATATTCAGCTCGACGGGACTAACTCGGCTAACATCCAGAGTGACATCCAAATTCATTCCGCCGCCGGCCAGCAGCGTTCCTGTCACCGCAACATCACCCGTCAGTGGGCCGGTGTTGTCGGTGACATCCAGCGATTTCACCAGCGAATGGAGCTTTGTGTCGCTGGGCTGGCTATTGATCTTATCGACGACATAGACATCCAGAATGTCAGCCAGGTCGAGGAAACCGCCGATCGTCTGGCCTGACGCACTATCGAGAAACGGCACGTCCTGTCCGAGCGGCCCCGTCTCGCTCAATTCATTGACCGCGTCGACCAAGTCATTCAGCCCGGCGTTGAGCCTGGTCTTGCCGATCGGAGGCGTAAACGCGTCTCCACTGCCGCTGTCAACGATCGACACGCTGCTGGATGCGGAATCCAGCTGATATTCGTCATTCCCCGAGGCACCCTTCAGCATTGCCGAACCGTTCCATCCGGAAAGCTCAAAACGGTTGGTCCCGTTGCTGCCGGTGAGTTCTGCGTTCTCGACGCTATTGAACGTGAAAGTAGTTGATCCCGCGATCAACTGGTTTGCGGAAAGTTGGAAGTCGTCGTTCCCCGAGACCTCGGCAACGAGAGTATCGTTGCCAGCACCGGCGCTGAACGTCAACGCACCCCCTGCAGGCAACGCGTCGAGTGACGAATCGAGATGCAGAGTGTCATCTCCGTTGCCTAGATTGACGGAAATCTCCGACGCACTGGAAACCGTCATCGATTGAACCCCGGCGGACGCGCTCAGATCGTTAGTCCAGGCGGCCCCGTCGGTGCTGTATTCAAGCTTCCCCGCATCGATCCGCAGGTAAACCTCGTCTGCCGCGGTTGTGCCAACCAAGTTCACTTGGTTCGGGCTTATCAAATCGGGTGTGACGGCCAGCAACAAACGGTTCTCGAGACACTCAAAGTTTGCCCGTCTCCGATAAAGCTTGTCGACAAATTTTCCCTTGCGACGGGAACGTTTTGGTGATCGACAGGGCTTACTCTTCATATTGCTACAGCCTGGTGGTTCCGCAGTTACGATGGCGTTTCGAACAATTCGCAAGTGGCCGCTCGCAGTGCTCGATACTCAGGCTGATCTTATACCGGCTGTGGCCTCTGTGGTCAATTTCGATAGGGAAAACGGCCCATTTTGAGTAAACAGCTTGCGGCTTCCTGCGATCCGTCAAGCTTTACGTGCTAGGGTGCCCTAGGCACTCGCTGCATGATGCGACCGGCGGCGTCTAGAACTGAAACGCCATCCTGGCAAACAGACCGTCGAGCAACAGGTTCGTCGATTTGGGGGAATAAGCGCCTTCGTGAGCGCTGTCGACGAACATCGATCGGTCGGACAAGTCAAACCAATTTGTTAGTTCATATCCGCACGCGAGTTCGATGTAATCGGAGCGCCAAGAGAGCCCCACGGCAGCTTCGATCGCAGGTAACGCTTGCTCATAACGATCGGTGACATCGACAATCGTGTCGGCACCTTCTCGATTGGTCTCCAGCAGACGATTCTCAAACTTTCCGTAGGCAAGCGTTCCGGCACCGCGAGCAAACAGGCTCAGCCCATGCGACATCTGCCATTGCCCCAACGCCCCCAAACGAACGCCGAAGCCATCCATCTGCCCATTGTTGAACACCTGTCCATCGGAGAAGTCGTCGCCGTCGTAATCAATCCGCAGATTTTGGTCGATCGACGCCCAACGCAAGCCTCCCAAGAATTGAATTGCCGCCACGCGATTGATCAGAAACCAGCGTCGCAGCTCGAGATCGAAGACGTCGTAATCGAGGTTAGCCGATGCGCTCGCCCTGCGTGCCTCTTCGTTCTCGTTGGGATGACTGCGAGTCGCCCACATATTTCCCGCAGTTGGTGATTCAGCAGAACTCGTGGCATCGATGTCCAAGTAGGTGTATCGAAATCCGATTTCCCATCCGGTTGCGGTCGTGTAATGCAGTCCCGCACGAATCCCCGAATCGCTTCCATACTCGACATTGTGGACATCGCCAGCACCTACTGCACGCGTGCTATCGTCGGTTGTTATCGCGTAATCTAGCCCGCGACGGCGAACGGTCCAGTTCAAATAATCAACGCTCGCATTCCAACCGGGCCGCGTCAATGAACTGCTTGGGACACGAGGGCGTTTCGGTTGGTAGCGAACCGAACTTTCAGATTCCTTCGCCGCCAAACGCTGGCTCAGGCTTTCGACCATCTGGTCCAGCTGCTCCATCCGTTGCAGATGCTGCTGCCAAAGTCCGCCGTCTTCGGCACCAAGAATGCCTGTCTCGATCGGCTGCCCTGAATCGGCGTTGCAGAAGCTAACAGAAACCAACCCTAGACAAATGCTTGCCCAAACCTTCATCTCGAACCTCCGTGCCCCGTCAACTATCTAGCGCGTTGCTCTCGTAGCTGCCATCCGCAGGGAACTGAGGCAATCAAGACATCTGTGTTTGATTCACGCGCGAAAAATGAACCGCTCAATCAATCGTTTCCGATCGATAGAGCGTCGTTACCGCGCTAGCTCCCTTTCGAATCGGGCTTTGACTGGCAAGAACCGATCGACATTCTGCTATCGCGATATTCCTCGTATCGCGTGATTGGAACGTTGGCGTGTACCTAAATTGGGTGAATCGCACCGTAACCGTAGTCTCACCGACCAATTGAGTAACCAATCCGTTGCAACCAGACGCATTAGATTCGGTCCAACCCGTATAGATGAGCGTGCTGTTCTACACGCTATCGAGTATCGATGGGCACACCTAGCACACACCAATACCGAGCGAGTTTGTAGGCGGATCTGTGAAGAGAGCACTTGATCCGGTGGTTGGATGATTATCACCGGAACAGGTCGACCGATTACTTTCTGAAGCAAAAGGTCTACAAAGAAGAGTGGAAGTAGACGAGTGAAAGAGTAACGGAATCTCTACTTTTTCAGGCGACCTAACGTCAGCGGCGATACTCCCGACCGTGCTTAAAGCCCGGCGGCTCGCATTAAGAGACGTAGAAGCGAGAGGAAATAGGCTGCGTTAAAAGCTTCAAACCACGTTGGTGAATATGTCACTAAAAGTTCGCGCCAGGCGTACGCAACTTAGGCTAATCCGAAACCGGTGATATAGAAATCCCGTGGGTAACATCGCAGACATTGAACGAGCAATGTACCGTCTGCTGCGCGAACCTGTATTTACAATCTGAGCTATCAGGCGGCACGCTCTAGCTTCCGCTTGCCTTGGACAATGTTCCGCTATGGCGTGCCGGCCATTTGGCTCAAGCACCAATTCATAACAGCTCTGATCAAACACGTGATCTACTCTTTCGGCAAGATCGCGTTGTGGTAGACGTCTTGTACGTCGTCGCAATCGTTCAACATGTTGATGAACTTTTCGAACATCGGCAGGTCGGCGGGGCTGATGTCGGTGTTGGTTTGAGCGACGAAAGTGATCTCGTCGACATCGAACTCCAACTCCGGCTTCGCTTCGAGCATCGCCTGCTTGGCGTTATTGAACTCGGTCGCGGGAGCAAACACCGTGATCTGCCCTTCTTCGCATTCGACGTCGACGACATCGACGTCCGCACCCAACAGGATCTCCAACACCTGGTCGGCGCTATCCCCTGGAAACCGCAGCACGGCCAAATGGTCGAAAGAGTGGGCGACCGAGCCGGGAGCACCCAGCTTGGAGCTGGTTTTGGTAAAGCAATTACGAACGTCGGTGATCGTGCGGTTGTTGTTATCGGTCAAGCAATCGACGATGACCGCGCATCCGCCGGGACCATAACCTTCGTAGCGTGCCAGCGAAAAGTCCTCGCCGCCGCCACCGGACGCTTTTTCGAGCGCCTTCTCGATCACATGGGCCGGCACCTGCTCGCGTTTCGCTTTGTCGATCAGACTGCGCAATGAGGGATTTGCCGTTGGATCGGCGCCGCTGTTTTTCGCAAGAACGTACAACTGCTTGCCGTATTTTGAATACAGCTTGGACTTTTGTCCCGCTGTTTTGGCCATCGACACTTTGCGAACTTCAAAGCTTCTTCCCATGTGCTTGGATCTCTCTTCACCGATTGCTTGATTGAATAGCGATAAGTTGACAGGCTGCGCGAACGGTCACGCTTTGTCACACGCTTGGATTCCCAGAGGGCTCGGTGGCGATTGAGCTCCGGCGATGACAAGCGATCCGTCCGCGGAGACGCGGTATCTGTCAACGACCGACAACGCGAAACCTGCCACATCGGTTTGAATGCCGCTGCGGGGGATGCCCCCGTCCAGCGGCCGCATCCAGTGCGGGCTGAGCTAATTTTCGAAGTTCGGTCGACGATAGAAACCGCGATCGATCTCTGATTCTAACGCAATCCACCGCCGCTGTAATGAGCGCTTCCGGCGTAGAAAGTGCATGTGGAGCAGGCGGAGCCCGAATCTTTGGAACCGAGCGTCCGATAACGCACCGCCGACCAACCCGCCTGCCCTATCGATCGGACTCACCAAATATGGTTGGCTCCGACTCTCACGCGACGTCATCGCCCCCGGTTATCGATTTTCCCATCACAGATGTTTGACGGTCGACCGTCGACCGCATACAGTACGGTGATGGAAACTACTTACCCCAAACGGACGGTGTCTGCGGCTTCGCTGCGGAAGGTTCAAAAGCAATCGGTCAGCGATGATGTGGAAACTCAGTTGCGGGGCGCGATCCTTTCGGGAGCGATCGCGGCGGGAGAGACGCTTGCCGAAGCCCAACTGGCCACTCAGTTGGGCGTCAGTCGCGCGTCGGTTCGTCAAGCGAAGTTCCAACTGGCGCAGGAAGGGCTGCTGGAGTTCGACAGTCGCGGGACGGCGCGGGTGCGTACGCTGACCGAGCAGGATGTTCGCGAGATCGTTGAATTCCGCGAGGTCCTGGATGTCGCGGCGGTTCGATTGGCGACCACGCGGATCACGCCGCAGCAGATTGCGAAACTGAAATCGCTGATCGATCAGATTCAACGCGAACCCGATCTGTTGCAGCTCACGATGCTCGACATCGCCTTTCACGATCAAATCCTGCAAGCAGCCGCGAACTCGCGGTTGTTGGCGGCGTGGCAACTGCTGCGTCCACAATTGCAACTGTGGTTGGCCGGAATGCATCGCTTGCACAACCGCGTCGTTGCCGACACGCAAGACGAAACCGCTCGCTCGCATCAACAGCTATTGGACGCGATCCAATTGGGCGATTGCGATCTCTGCGAGCAACTTGCCCGCAGGCATGCCAACGGGTTGCGGTCGCGCTTGATCGATGTCCAGGCAACGCCCCCAAGCAACGGAGCCTCCGATGAATAGAACATTCCGTGTTCGTATCTCTTGTTGGATCGCTCGGATCGGACGCTCGGCAACGCTTGCGTTTCACATCGGGTTCGGGATCGTCGCCTGTTGCCTGGTCGGCGAGATTGGCGCGGCGGAAGTTCGTTTCAATGAAGATGTCCGACCGATTCTGGCCGAACATTGTTTGCATTGTCACGGCCCCGACGAAGCTGAACGGCAAGGGGATCTGCGATTGGATCTCGAATCGGCGGCCAAGGAAGTTGCGATCGTACCGGGGGCTCCCGACCAGAGTCTTTTGATCGAACGGTTGATCACCGAGGATGCCGATCTGCGGATGCCGCCAGCGGAGACGGGCAAGCCGCTGAGTTCTGCGCAAGTCGAAACGCTACGGCAATGGATCTCCGGGGGGGCCAAGTACCAAGGGCACTGGGCGTTCGAACCGATTCGGAAACCCGAGGTTCCCAGCGTGCAAGGGGATGCGTTGACGGAGATCGACCGCTTTGTGGTCTCCCAATTGGAAGCGCGCGGTCTGCAGCTTGCGCCGGTGGTTTCGCGACCTCAGTTGATTCGCCGAGCCAGTCTCGACCTGATTGGTTTGCCGCCGACGTGGGAAGAGGTGCAGGCATTTGTCAACGATCCCGCCGCCGATGCGTTCGCGCGGGTGATCGATCGGTTATTGGAATCGCCAAGATATGGCGAACGCTGGGGGCGGCATTGGTTGGACATCGCCCGATACGCCGACACCCATGGCGGAGCGGCGATCGGTTTTAAGAGGTTTCCATTTTCCTATACCTACCGCGATTATGTGATCAACGCATTTAACGCCGATCTCCCTTATGATCGCTTTGTCACCGAACAATTGGCCGCCGACCAATTGGGGTTGGGCGAAAACGATCCCGCGTTGGCGGCACTCGGATTCCTGACCGTGGGGATGCAGTTCCGCAACCCGCACGATGTGATCGACGACCAGATCGATGTTGTCACCCGTGGGCTGATGGGGCTGACCGTCGCTTGCGCCCGCTGTCACGATCACAAATACGACCCGATTCCCACCGCCGACTACTATTCGCTGTATGCGACCTTCGCCAGTAGCACCAGGCCCGGCTTGCTGCCAACCGTAGGGATGCCCGATGACACGCCGGCATACCAAGCCTACCAAATCGAACTGCAAAAACGTCAAATCGCGGCGACCAATATGCGTCGCGATCAGACTCAGGTCATGCGCAGCCGGCTGCGGATGCAGGTTGCGATGTATCTTCGCGAGCTAGCCAAAGGAACTCCCGAGCAAGATCTTTCGGCGGCCTTCCTCTCCTACCGCACCGACGATCTGCGTCCCTTGGTCCTGAACCGCTGGCGCGATTATCTGGCGGAGTTGCCGGCGAACGATCCTGTCTTTGGACCGTGGAAACAATTGTCCAGCGTAGCGGCGGACGATTTTGCGGCCCGCTGCCAGGAACTGCTGCAGGTTTGGAAAACAGAGAACGGTGATCCGGCGACCTTCGCGAATCAACACGCGTTGGCATCCGCCACGCCGAAATGGAATCCTCGAGTTTTGGCGGCGATCGAAGCGCAACCACCGACGTCGCCTGTGGAGTTGGCGGATGTCTACGGCAAGATGTTTGCTGAGCTGAATCGTCAGTGGCTGCAAGCTTTGTTGGACGTCTCGTTGGGAGCGGTCGAAGGCGTGGCGGTAATCACCGACGAAGACGGCCGCTACGAACCGATCAACAGCGCGGTGAATGCTCAATTGCGGCGGCATCTTTACGAACCGGGAACGCCGACGGCGATGGATGATGAACTCGCGTCGACTTTGCTGAACCGAACCGTTCGCGACAATCTCAACGGCAAGGAAGGGGCGATCCACGGTCTGCAGCTCTCCGACGCAGGATCGCCACCGCGTGCGATGGTGCTGACCGAAACGGTCCCCGACCAACCGTTTCGGATCTTTGTGCGTGGGAATCCGATCAGCCGTGGCGAGGTGGTGGAGCCGCACTTTTTGACCGCGTTAACATCGGCCACTGCAACGCCGTCGATCTTTCCCGACGGCAAGCGAAGGCGGACATTGGCTGAATCGATTGTCGATCCCAACAATCCGTTGTCGCGCCGCGTATTTGTGAACTGGGTTTGGCAACAACATTTTGGACGTGGTTTAGTCCGCACGCCCGATGACTTTGGAACTCGCAGCCAGCCGCCGACTCATCCCGAACTGCTCGACTACCTGGCGTCGACCTTCCTGGCATCCGGCGGGTCGCTGAAGCAATTGCATCGGCAGATCATGCTCTCCCAGGTCTATCAACAGGGATCGGTTGAAAATCTCGAAGCACGCAACGCGGACGCAGACAACAAATTGTTGTGGCGGATGCCTCGACGACGACTCGACTTGGAAGCGATGCGGGATTCGATGCTGGCTGTCTCCGGGGAATTGGACGTTGCGAAAATCGGTGGGCGTCCGTTTGAACTGCTCTCCCATCCCGCGGTTCCGCGACGCAGCGTGTACGGATTCGTGAACCGCGATATCGTTTCGAGCCTTGCCAGCACGTTCGACGTTGCCGACGCCAACACTTGCACTGCTCAGCGACCGGAAACGACAGTCCCGCAGCAAACCCTGTTCGCTCTCAATTCCCCCTTCATTCAGGATCGCGCAGCCGCCTTTGCGAAACTATCGGTGGATATCGAAGACCGCGCGACACGTGTGGCGGCGATGTACCAACGTGCTTTCGGACGTCCGCCGAGCCACGAAGAACGCCAAGCAGCAACCGAGTTCCTTGGCGATGCGGCATCCGACGCGGGGACATGGGACCAGTTGGCGCATGTGCTTCTGGCCAGCAATGAATTCGTTTTTGTCGACTAGCGAAATGGCAACCTTTGCCGATACGAGGATCTGATGACCGATCGAAACACGCAATCGCAACCGGCTTTACAACGCCGGCAGTTCCTGTCCCGAGCTGGAATGGGCATGGGGACGCTGGCGATGGCCGGACTGATGCGCGACGAGGGGCTCGCTGGCGACGCGTCGACTCATTTCCCGGGGACCGCTCGGCATGTGATCCATGTCTTTCTCAACGGCGGGATGTCGCAAGTCGACACGTTTGATCCGAAGCCGGAACTGCAACGCCGCGGCGGTCAGATGCTGCCGTTCGACAATCTGCAAACCGAACGGCGGACCGGCGTCGCGTTGCCTTCGCCGTTTAAGTTTCAACAGCATGGGGAGAGCGGAATCCCGGTCAGCGATCTGTTCCCGCATTTGTCGAAGTGTGTCGATGAGATGGCGGTGATCCGGTCGATGCATGCCGAATTGCCAAACCATGAGATGTCGTTGATGCTGATGAACAGTGGCGATCAACGATTGGTGCGGCCAAGTTTTGGTTCTTGGTTGACGTGGGGAATGGGGAGCGCCAACGAAAACCTGCCTGGCTTTGTCGCCTTGTGTCCTGGCGGGCTTCCCGTCGGCGGGGCGGGGAACTGGCGGTCCGCTTTTCTGCCGGGCGTCTATCAAGGGACGCACGTCGACACCGCGAAGACCGATCTGACGCAGTTGATCGACGACGTCCGCAATGACCGTTTGGATGATGACCAACAGCGGCGGCAGTTTGCTTTGCTGCGGAAACTGAATGCGCAACATTTGGCTCAACGCCCCGACGAAACCGCGATCGAAGCGAGGATTCAATCGTTTGAGATGGCTTATCGCATGCAGTCCGAAGCGACCGATGCGTTCGACATCAGCCAAGAGCCCGAACATATTTTGAAGCTATACGGCGAGGGCCCCCAGAACCGGCAACTGTTGATGGCTCGCCGACTGGTCGAACGGGGCGTTCGGTTTGTGCAAACCTGGCACGGCGGCGGGCAACCCTGGGACAGTCATTCGAACATCGAAGGGGAGCACCGCAAGGTGGCCAACCAATGCGATCAGGGACTGGCCGCGTTGATCATCGACCTGAAGCAAAGGGGGCTGTTGGATCAAACCTTGATTTTGTGCTCAGGTGAATTTGGTCGGACGCCTTCGGTCGAAATGGGGACCAATGGATCGGGGGCTTCCCAGGGGCGCGACCACAATCATTGGGGCTATTCATTGTGGATGGCCGGGGGCGGGATCAAAGGGGGTACGATCTACGGAGTTACCGACGAATTCGGTTTCAAAGCAGTCGAAAACCCCGTATCGGTTCACGACCTGCACGCCACGATGTTGCATCTTTTGGGATTCGACCATAAACGGTTGACCTACCGATTCGCCGGTCGCGACTTCCGCTTGACCGATGTGCACGGGGAATTTGTCCGAGAGATCATCGCCTGATGTCAGTCCCTACCTACGGCTGCGGACCGACACAAGATGCGGATCCGCGTGAAATGGAGAGTTAGCAATTGCGTGGACTCAGCAAACTTCGACTTTCGATCCGATCGGTCTCGGTTGCGTTCCTTGCCGGTACGTTTGTGTTGTCGGGGTGGCACGTGGCTGCGCTGTACGCTGATGAGATCGCTGCGGCACCATCCGACGGGTTCGAGAATTCGATTCGCCCTTTGTTCATCACACACTGCATCGAGTGCCATGGCCCTCGGAAGGCGGAATCGGGGTTGCGGTTCGACACGCGTGACACGCTGCTGCAAGGTGGTGACAGTGGACCGGCAATCTCGCTGGAGATGCCTCACGAGAGCCTGATGCTACAAGCTTTGCGGCATCAAGACGGATTGGAAATGCCGCCGGAAGAACCGTTGCCCGAAGCAGAGATCGCGGCTGTCGAGGCGTGGATTCGCGCCGGCGCCCCCTGGCCCGAAGGCGTCGTGTTGGGAGGGACCGGACCGTCGCTGCGTGGAGGAGAGATCACCGATCAGGAGCGGGCGTTTTGGTCGTTGCAACCGCTCCGCGATCCGAAACCTCCCACGGTCGTCGATCCGCCGGGGTTATCCGAAATCGATCGGTTTGTGATGCGGAAGTTGAAGGAGATGGATATAAAGCCGAGTCCCCCGGCATCGCGACGCGATTGGATCCGTCGCGCCACGCTGGATCTGACCGGATTGCCGCCGACGCCCGAACAAGTGCAGTCGTTTTTAGACGATCGATCGGAGACGGCCGAAGTGGATCGGATTGAACAGTTGCTGGCTTCGTCCGCTTATGGCGAACGCTGGGGCCGCCATTGGTTGGACGTTGTGCGGTACGCCGACACCGCTGGCGAGACGGCCGACTACCCAACGCCACTCAGCTACAAGTATCGCAATTGGGTGATCGACGCGCTCAACGCAGACCTTCCCTACGACCAATTTGTGATGCAGCAGATTGCTGGCGATGTGATGGCCCACGCGATGCTCGCCGGTTCCGACGCCGATTCGCTTGACGCCGATCAACTGCGTCGGTACCGCGAGCTGTTAACCGCTACTGGGTTTATCGCGATCTCACGCCGCTTCGGCTTCGATGTTGAAAACTATCATCATCTGACGATTCAAGACACCATCGATGTCCTGGGGCAAGCGACGTTGGGACTGACGCTCGGTTGTGCCCGTTGCCACGACCACAAGTTTGATCCCGTCAACATCGAAGACTACTACGCCTGGTATGGCATCTTCGCCAGCACAAAGTATTCGTTTCCAGGATCCGAAGAAAAGCGTCGCCCGTACGATCTTGTGCCCGATGTGCCCCCGGCGGTGTTGGCTCAGCGACAACGAGAGATCGATCTGCAAATGGCGTCGATCGAATCGCAACAGCAACCGATCGCCGAACAACTGACGCAACTTAACGCTCAGATTCAGCAAGCTTCCGGCACGTCGCAGTTTTTCGGTTTTGAAGAGTTTGAACTGGGCAAGCCACCGTCGCAGCCCTATCTGGCACTGGGAACCGTGACGATCACCGCCGCATCGCAAAGTCCCTTCGCCAACGTTTTCCGTTACGGCGATCGCGGGATCGCGTTTCCCAGCGACACGCAAAACAACGCCTTTGGTATGACGTTGGCCGAAGCTTTGAATGCCGAATCCACGCCGCGGATCGAATACAGCGTCGATTTCCGCAACACCTCAATTGCCAACCAAGGACAAGGAGCGTATCGCTTCTACGTCGGTCACGGCCCGGGCACGTCCGCTGCGATGGAATTAGCAGCCAACGCGACGACGTTTTTCGTTAAGGATGGCGCCCAGTACCAACCGGTCGCGGGTCTGAAGATGGGGCAATGGTACAACGTGCACGTTGTCCTGGATCTGCGCAGCCAACGTTTCGAAGGGACACTGACGTCGGGATCGGAGACGTCAACGTTTTCCGTTCAATCATTTACCCGCAATTGGGATGGAATCGTCGACTACACATTTGTCGATCGCTACGGCCCCGGCAGCGGTGAGACTCCCGCACACGAGATCGATGATCTGATCGTCTCGGCGACACCACTTGCGTCCAACAGTCCGCTGGCGGAAGAGAAAGCCTTGCCAGCGGATGCGGCATTCAATCTGCCACGCATGTTCCAACAGCGACGGGAACTGCAAGCAATTGCCGAAGCGTTGCAGCAACAACGCGATCGACTGGCCGTCGGTCGGGTCGCTGCGGAAGATCAAATCTATGGCGCGATGGAGCAATCGACGGCGGTTAACTGCCGCGTTCAATTGCGGGGCGAACCGACACGATTGGGGGTCGAGGTGCCGCGTCGGAATTTGGAGATTTTTGGAGGCGAAGCGGTTCCTTCGGATGCGGGGAGCGGGCGTCTGCAACTGGCGCGGTGGATCGTCAGCGACGAAAATCCGTTGTTCGCGCGGGTGATGGTCAATCGCATCTGGCAACAGCATTTCGGACGCGGTCTGGTCGGAACCGAAAACGATTTTGGAATGCGTGGCGAACTGCCATCGCATCCGGAACTGCTCGATTGGTTGGCGAGTCGCTTTCGCGAGTCGGGGTATTCGATCAAAGCGATGCACCGATTGATCATGACGAGTGATGCCTATCGTCGATCCAGCGGGTTTGATTCCGATGCCGCGAAGGTCGATCCAGAATCGCGGCTGTTGTGGCGATTCAACCGCCGACAATTGACCGCCGAGGAGATTCGCGATGCGATGTTGCAGGCCAGCGGAAGTTTGGATCCAAGCCGAGGGATGGCGCATCCGTTTCCTGCGGTCGAAAGCTGGGGCTTCTCGCAACACAATCCGTTCTACGCTGTCTACGAATCTAATCGGCGAAGCGTCTATCTGATGCAACAGCGGCTGAAACGCCATCCGTTCCTTGGCCTGTTCGATGGTGCCGACACCAACGTTAGTACGGCGCGACGCGGGATGACGACGGTCCCGACTCAGGCGTTGTATTTGATGAACAGCAAATTTGTTCACGAGCAATCCGCGGCGTTTGCAGATCGTGTTCTCGGGGAGTTCGATAATGATGCGGCGCGGATCGACCGCGCGCATTGGATTGCACTCTGCCGCCCCGCGACAGCGTCCGAACAGGACGAAGCGGTTCGCTTTTTAAACGCCTATCGCGTGGCGGTCTCCACTTCATCGATGCCATCGGACGCGGCCGATCGCACCGCTTGGCAGGCCTATTTGCGGACTCTGATTTCGCGGAATGAATTTCTTTATGTGGACTAAAGGATCGATTGGAGAATCCCCCATGAAGCCAGTGTTTGGACGCCGTGAACTGTTGCGCAGAAGTGCCGGCGGGCTGGGCTCGATCGCGCTGGCGGCGATGCTCGCCGAAGAAGGATCGGCGGCCACTCACGCCGCTGTCAATGATCCGTTGGCGGCCAAGGTGCCTCACTTCCCAGCCAAAGCAAAACGCGTGATCCTGCTGTATATGACGGGAGGCGTTTCGCATGTCGATTCCTTCGACCCGAAACCGGAATTGTATGCGGGGCATGGAAAGAAGATCACCGTCGACAATTGGCAGGGCAAGATCGGCGAATTTCCGCGATTCTTGAAACGGCCCGACTGGCAGTTTCGTCCCGGTGGTGAGAGCGGGACGGAGGTCAGCGATCTGTTTCCAAAGACTCGCGAGATCGTGGATGAATTGTGCGTGATTCGGTCGATGTCGACCGATCACACCAACCACTACGAAAGCACGTTGGGAATGCACTGCGGTTCGTGGACCTTCGCGCGACCCAGCTTGGGCGCGTGGATCAGCTACGGTTTAGGGACGGTCAACCGCAACCTGCCGTCATTTGTTGTCGTCGCCCCGCAAGCGCCCTATGCCGGTGCTCAGACATGGGGCAGCGATTTTTTGCCCGGAAGCCACCAGGGGACTCAATTCATCCCTGGGGATACTCCCATTCCGAACATTCAACCGCGAGTCGGATCGGAAAGCCTGCAGCAGATGGAGTTGGCGTTGCTGGCACAGGCGAACCGCCGACATGCGGAAGCGCGTCCCGACGAGGCTGCTCTTGACGCTCGCATCCGTTCGTTTGAAACCGCGTTTGGGATGCAGCAAGAAGCTCCCGAAGCGTTGGATCTTTCGAGCGAATCCTCAGCGACGCTGCAAGCCTATGGATTGCAGCCGGGACAAAAAAGTGGTTTCGGTTGGCAATGTTTGGTCGCGCGTCGTTTGGCTGAACGGGGCGTGCGATTTATCGAATTGATCGATGTCGGGTCGTCTAACAATTGGGACGCGCACGGCGATATGCAAACGCATCTGCCGCTGGCGAAAAATGTTGACGGACCGATCGCGGCGTTGATCACGGATCTGAAACAGCGGGGGATGTTGGACGACACGTTGGTGGTTTGGACGACCGAGTTTGGACGCACGCCGTACCACGAAACGGCCGACCATGCGGGCCGAGAACACCATCACCAAGTCTTCTCTTCGTGGCTCGCTGGCGGTGGCGTTAAGGGAGGCATCGTTCACGGGGCGAGCGATGATTTGGGGATCGCCGTCGACAGCGACCGGGTCCACGTCCACGATTTCCACGCTACGATTTTGCACTTGCTGGGGCTCGACCACGAACAGTTGACGTTTCGTCACGCCGGCCGCGATTACCGCCTGACCGATGTGCATGGGAACGTGGTGCGCGAGATTCTGAGTTGAAACGGGGCGCACGGTGGAAGGGTCTGCCGCAGGAATGAGCGTCGTCGTGCGGGTTGCCTCAATTCGGCAGTTCGCAGTTTGTTTTGCGGCTTCGGCGGTTGGTACGAGCATTCGGATACCGCAACGGTGCTGGCCAGCGGCGACGGCTTCGGCGACAATGCCCGCATGAACAAGATCAAACGCGGCGTGACGCCGGGACCCTTTATCGAATCGGTCATTCTCGACCGATCGCGGATCTACGATCCAGAGCATTATGCGTTTAAGCTGCCCGCGCTGCGCGGGTTTTCATCGCTCGATCTGCATCCGCAAGTGACCTTCTTAGTCGGTGAAAACGGTTCGGGCAAATCGACGATGCTCGAAGCGATGGCGATCGCCAACGGATTGAACGCCGAAGGG
This sequence comes from Rosistilla oblonga, assembly GCF_007751715.1. Lineage (NCBI taxonomy): Bacteria > Pseudomonadati > Planctomycetota > Planctomycetia > Pirellulales > Pirellulaceae > Rosistilla > Rosistilla oblonga. Next base: position 3,663,947 of record NZ_CP036292.1, read on the forward strand.
GGCAGCCGCAATATGTTGTTCGCGACGCGTGAGAGTCATTCCGAATTGCATAAAGCTCTTCGATTGCGACGATATCACGCGCTGATCCCCGACGCTTGGTTCTTGCGAGCCGAGAGTCTGTTTAACGTGGCGACGGAGATCGAGAACCTGGGCGTCGGCGACAATTACGGAGCGCGGTCGCTACATGAACAATCGCATGGAGAAGCGTTCATGAGTTTGATCGAGAGCCGGTTTGGTCAGGGTTTGTATTTCCTGGATGAACCCGAGGCAGCGCTTTCACCGCAGCGGCAGTTGGAGTTTTTGGTGCTGCTGCATCAATTGGTGGGGCTCGATTCCCAGTTTGTGATCGCGACTCACTCGCCGATCATCATGAGTTATCCGCAGGCGAAGATCTACGCGTTTAACGAAACCGGAATTGAACCGGTCGCGTATGAAGAGACCGAACACTATCGGGTGACGAAGTCGTTTCTAGACGCGCCGCAGCGAATGTTGCGTCATCTTTTAGATAGCGACGACTAGACCGGCATACATTCTTCTTCGATCGCAACCTGATCGCGGCCGGCCCCTTTGGCGCGGTACAGCATCGCATCGGCTCGCGTGTACCAACTCTGCTCGTTATCGTCGACTCGCAACCTGGCCAAGCCCATCGAGATCCGGATCGATCCCATCGGCGTCCGCGACGGCATGATCTTCAACTTTTGCGTGGCGAAAAACTTCCGCAGCTCGTCGGCAAACTCGGCGGCTTCCAGCGATGAATTGGTTTGCAGAATCACAGCAAACTCGTCGCCTCCCAACCGCGATAACGAAACGTTGGGATGACGCCGCGAAGTCTCACTTGCGATGAAGCGGATCACTTGATCGCCGGCGTCGTGGCCGAAGGAGTCGTTGATGTTCTTGAAGTGGTCGACATCCATCAGAATCAGATAAACGGCACCACTGCAATACTCCAAGCTCTGAAGCGTTTGACGGACGTGTGCATCGAAATAGCGGCGGTTGCCAATTCCGGTCAGATGGTCGGTCATCATCCCGCGTCGCGACTGTGCCAGTTCCGTCTGTAGTTTTGCGATTTGGTTTTTGGCAGCTGCAAGTTTGTCCGACGCTTCGGTCAACTGGCCTTTCATCAACGCCGCTCCCGCATTAATGACCGCGATGCAATCGGCGGAGTTCTTGTCGGTGGGAGAGTTGGTGTTTAAGAGTTTGCTGGCCGTGTCGATCGTCCCTTCGAACTCGTCTCCGGCGGCTTGTTGCTGTGAAAGTAGATTCTGAAAGCGGCTCAGCTCGGCGACTAAGGCTTCACCGATGTTAGCGTTTGTATCGTCGACGACATCGGGGCTTTGTGAGTGCAGCGACTCAAGCATTCCGACGCTGACCGATCTCGCGTCGTTAACCGCCGGTTGCAACTGCCGGACCAGCTCTTGATCCTGCCCTTCGACGTATCGGTACCACACGCGGTAGACGTTGGGCGTCGGCGGGGTCTTAAACTGACCGATCAGGCGCAGAGCGTCTTTGGCGATAGCGAAGGCGTCGAGATTTTCATTAGGGCCAGGTTCAGGCATGGGACGTGGTCGCAATTAGTGGTTCATTCTTATAGACGCCGCCAGCTGGTATGAAGAATTGCACACGCGTCGCTTCGCTCGGCAATTCTTCCAGCAAAAACACTCGGCAGGCACCGCCAAAAAGCGGATTAATCCGAATGTGTGGATGACGTCGATGACACCTCGGTTCGACCTGTTACGGCACGAGGGATCCGGGAAAGTATAGGACGCGTCGGCGCCGCGCGCGAAAAAGCTTTCTCTGCGCGGTTGATCAAATAGTTAGCCGCTTCCGAGGTCGGGCGGATCATTTTGCATCACGCCGTTGCACCGCAACGCTGCTAAGGTTTGCCGCGATCACGGCAGCCAACAGTGAAGAGCTGTGCCACATCTTTTCTACCAAGCCTCCGCAGGCACCGGGCTGTAATAACCCGGGAAAACCAAGGGGCAAGCTGAGCTACGCTCGCCGACCACCAGAGCGGACGGTGTTTTTCCCTACAAACTAGTTGCCACGCGTACAGGTGCCAAGTTTAATGGTAGGAGCGATCGTTGGGAGAAACACAATTGTAGCGATTCCTCTTCATCACTCTCCCAAGTCGCCGCCCAAGCCTCCAAATCGGCCAGTCCAAGTTCTTGCACCTAGTTTTATCATCGAGGTACGTGAAGTGAGCATTCGCAATCTATTGAGCTCTGCGGGACGGAAAGAACAACTTCGCAGGAAGCAGATGTTTTCACGGCGTGGAATGATCAAAAGGTTGCTGAGGCACGAAGCGTTAGAATTGCGACAGTTGTTGGCGGCCGACCTGATCCTCGATTTCGATGGCGGGACGGTGGCGTCGGGGCAGGGATACGATTTGCCCTCTGCGAATTACGACGGGTTTGGATTTGGCGCGTTTGCCGGGTTCGACACCAGCGGCGGAGCGGGAGGCAACGTTCACGAACAGGTCCTGCAAACGCTGGCTGGCGTACGCGAAGACTTTGCACCTTTTGATGTGAACGTGTTTTGGGATAACCAAGGCGTCCTTTCGGCTCTGTTCGATGCGGAGGATACCGTGGTGATGACCGTCGCCCAGGACCGCGATGAGATCCCGGGAGAGACGGGGCAACCCTTCGGTGTGGCGTCAAACGTCGACCTCGATCAATTGATTCGAGATACCGCGTACGCATTCTTCCCCCCGCATCGCGATGGTGCGTTTAACGACGATGCGCAATTCCAGTTGCGTGAGCTGATCGATACGATCAGCCACGAAGCGGGGCACACTTTTGGTGTATCGCATTCGACCGAAAGCGATGCTACGCAGCAACAGATCGTGACGACCGCAACGCAGAACCAGCAGCTCGATAGTCGGTTCAGCAGCGAAGTCTTGGTGCATGGCAGTCCCGAAGTTGGAGTGGAGTACAGTGAGACGCAGCGATTGATCGCCAACGTTGGCGCCGCAGCGGTTGTTCCCAACGATCTGCATAGTTCGCAGACGCTTCCGATGGAGACGACGCTCACTGCCAATGTTTCCGCGAACTCCCCGACCTATATCAACGGCGGCTCGATCGACTTCGCCGGCGATCGCGACGCGTTTCGGTTTACCGCGGCTGATAGTGGCGAATACGTAGTACGGCAGTTGCCAACCGCTGGCTCCACCTTGTCCTCTTACGTGACGATCTGGGATGGCGATGGCGACTTTCTCGCCGGTGGTCCGACGATGACCAGCTTCACGGCTACCGCGGGAGCAACCTATTATGCAGTCGCCGGCAGCGTGTTTGATCGCTTGGCGGGAGCGAACACTCCCACGGCGAGCGACACCGGCGCGTACGCTTTGGTTTTAGGATCCAGCGTGACTGTCGACGGCGCGGGCAATCTGATCTACGACGATGCCGATGGCAGCCGCAACGATGATCTTACGATCGTCGTCGAAGGCAGCAACTATCGGATCAGCGACCCGGCAAACCCTTTGCTCGCGGGACCGGGCACGACGCAGGACGGTGCGGACATCTTGGTCCCGATCGCCGACGTGACAGGCGAAATCCGCTTCAACACCCGCGGCGGTAACGACTCGCTCAGCGTCAATTTCAACGGCGGCAACATCGTCCGTCCGATCGTTTTCAACGGCGGCACGCAGACCTCAGCGACTGGCGATGTGTTGTCGATCATCAACAACATGGCCCCTGCGACGAACCAAACGCTTACCTACACAACCGCCGATGCCAACGGAAACAATGGCAATATCGATCTCGATGGGACGGTGATCACTTACACCGGTTTGGAACCAATCGACGCGGGAGACGCAGCCAACACAATCCTGAATCTGCCAGCTGCCAGCATCAACAACGCGACGCTGCAAAACAGTGCCAACGCGGGTGAGATCGAGATCATCGACAACGGGGCGACCTTCGAAGATACGGTGATTCCAAACCCGACGGTTTCGCTGACAGTTAACCTCGGCGATCTGGGCGATCAACTGCAAGTCCAAACGCTCGATGCGGGATTTGCTGCTGCATTAACGATCAATGGCGGGTTAGCCAATAACGATGCGGTGCAGATCACAAACGTCACACTCGACACCGCCAACGCCGGACGCGGCTTGTGGGTTACCGAGACCGAAACGCTGGGAATCACCGGCGGCACCGTCTCGAACAACACCGCGGGCATAGGCGGTGGAATTCTGATCGACAACGCGACAAGCGGGACCCCGACGACGGCAACGATCAGTGGAACCGTGATCGTCGACAATACGGCGACTGGCGGCGCAGGTCCGTTGGACGGCGGCGGCGGGATCTATAACCGTGGTGGCGGATTGCTGAACGTCGTTGCGGGCACGATTGTTACCGGAAACGTGGCGATCACCGGCGCCGGCAGCGGCGGTGGAATCTTTAACGATGGAGCCCTGAACGTTACCGGATCGACCATCTCTGGCAATTCCGCCAATCGCGCCGGGGGCGGAATCGAAGCTGCCGCCGGATCGACGACGGTCCTCACCAACGTCACGCTCGACAACAACAATGCGGGCGTTGCTCCGGCGACCGCAGCTCCTGGAAATGGTGGCGGCTTGCACATCACCGGCAACGGGAACGCCACGATCACAGGCGGCAGCGTCAGTGGAAACTCCGCTGCGGCAGAGGGAGGCGGTTTGTGGAACGGGGCGGGAACCATGACCGTCAATGGCGGCACCGTGATTTCCGGCAATGTCGCCAGCGGCAGCGGATTCGATCAGGGAGGCGGCGGCATCTTCAACGACGGCGGAACGCTGAACGTCAATGGTGGAGTGACGATCGACAACAACACGGCGAACAATGCACCCGGCGGCGGTGGAGGAATCCTGAGCGTTGGCGGAACGGCAAACGTGACCGGCAGTACGATCACCAACAATGACAACTACGGTATTCGGATCGTCAACGGTTCGGGGAACATCACCACAAACACCTTTGGCGGGAACACAACCGCGGATCTGGTCGTCGATGGAACCAATGGAGCCGATGTTTTCGACATCGATGACGCCAGCGTAGCCTTTGGTGCCAATCTGGTTGTCTACGATGGTTCGGTTCCCGATCTGGACGTCCGTGGACTCGACGGCGCCGACACGTTTAACGTCTCTCCAAGCGTCGACACCCATATTTTTGTCGATGGCGGGAATCCGGTGGCACCCGCGTTGCCAGGGGATACGTTGAACCTGAACCTTCCCAACGAAGCGAATGTGTTCAGCGACAAAGCGACGCCGCCCAACATTTCGATCACATCGACTATCGCCGGGAACCCAACCCAACCGGTCACCTTTGCTTCGATCGAAACGATGCTCGCCACGCCGAGCCCAGCCAGTCAGACTGTCAATTTCTTCGGCGATAACAACAACGGAACTCCCCAGACCGATAACCTTGTCATCGTGGGACGCGACGTCGATTCTACGGCAGCCCCGATTCCAGGTGCTCAACCCGAGTTCCAGCCCGATTCCGATGGCGACAACGAATTCCAGTGGACGTTTAACGACAGCGAAGTCTATGGATTCCGCAACGTTGTCTTCCTGAACTACGACAGCGGCGACGAAGTCGACACGCTTGAGATCTCGCCTTACGCCGACGACCGTCCGCAGGGTTGGGATATCGATGTCTTCTACAATGAAGGTCTGCCGGCCGGGACCGATGGCGATCAGGTCGACCTACTGATCTACAACACCTCGCTGTTTGGTGGCGCGGTCAGCGAAAACATCGTCGTGAAACCAAGCGGCCCGGATAACGGCGAGTTGATCGTCACCAACGCCAGCTTTGGGACACCGATCGTCGACATCGACTATGTGGCGAACACCGACATCATCATCAATGATGACGACGGATTCGCGAACGACACCGATACGTTGACGCTGCTGGGAACCGACGGTACGACGCCAGACACCAGTGGCGACGAAACCGTCGTCGTCAACTTCACGCTCGACGGGACAGTCGGCAACAATATCGTCAACGTTTCCGATACGGCAAGCGGCATGCTGTTGTACGGGATCCGCGACATCAACAATATCGACGTCGTCAACTTTGATTTTGGGGACGGCAACGATGAGATCACGATTCTGGGCCGCGAGGGAGGCGGAGTTGGTGCCGATATCAGCATCGATACCGTTAACGTGTTTGGCGGTGCAGGAAACGACACGTTGATCCTCGACAATACCGATGGGCTTAGCAACATGCCCGGCGGGATCAGCTATCACGGCGGTTCGGGGCAAGATCAGTTGATGTTGACCGGCCCCAACGCTGTCGATTTGTCGACTTACCAAGTTGGCCCCACTGTCGACGCGGGAACGGTGACGCATGTTCGCGACGGCGAAACACAAGTGATTCACTTCACCGGTCTCGAACCGGTGATCGACCTAGTCCCCGCCGCGACCTTGACGATCATCGCCGACAACGCAGCGAACGCGATCACCTACAGCCAGAGCGAATTGAATCCGGCGTGGGGCAAGGTCGCCGTTGATGGTTTTGAACCGATCCACTTTGCCAACAAGACAACGTTGATCATCCAGGCGGCTGGTGGAAGCGACGAGATCAGTCTCAACAATCCAGCCACGCCGACCGGTTTGACCGGGATCACCGTGATCGGCGGCGACCCGACCACTGGGAGCGACGTAGCGATTGTCAGTGGCACCGTCGGAAATGACACGATCGATTTTGCTCCGACCTCCGACGACGACGCTATCATCACGGGAGCCGGTTTGGTTCCGATCACGCTGATGATGGTTGAACGGACAGCAATCGACGGGCAGGGAGGCGTTGACACGCTGACGTACACAACCCCAGCTGGGATCGACATTCTCGAATTCACTCCCGGACCTGGCAGCGACGGTTCATCCGGTGCGATCGAAGCGGTTCGCAACGTCGGTGGGCAACTGATGCCTTTGACGTACACCGATGTTTATGCCGGCGGCCCACCCGCACTTACTTTCGCCGATGCGTCCGGCAATCCGACCGATGTGCTTTCGATTCGTGGCACCGATGTCAGCAACAGGTTCGCATTGACATCGACCGGCGACGTCACGGCGACCGATGCGCTCGGCTTTTTGGTCGCACCACGGATGGCAACTGCTGGCGTTCGATCGCTGACGCTACAGGGACTCGACGGCGATGACACGTTCGTGATCCCGGGCGATCATCCGTTTGCAACTCTGGTTGTCGAAGGAGGGAATCCCGACGGAGGCAGCGATACCGTTGAGTTCACCGCATCGGCGACGCTCGCAAATTTGGTCACCGTCGATCTCGGATCCAATACGATCGGCGAAGCGACCTTCGCGGCTGTCAGTTTAGTTGGCATCGAGGTAGTGAATACCGACGCCGCGGGGCACAATTTGGACGTCGATACGGGACTCGGAAACGATCACACGGTGGTCACGCTCACGGGTGCCAATGCGGGAACTCTGGTCAACAACGCCGCGGCACCGGCGGTGAACTTCAGCAACACCGCGACGCTTGCGATCGACCAGCAAACCGGCGACGACGTTCTGCAGGTTCGTTACACCAGCGGTGCTGACACGATCGATGTCGATCTACCCGCCGGGCTGATCTCCGATGGCGTGTTGGAGACAGTCAACTTTGTTAATGCCAACACCGAAGCGGTCGAGGTTTGGGGCGGTGCTGCAGACGACACGTTTAACGTAACTTCCGATCCGAACATTCCGGTCTTCATCGATGGCGGCGATCCGATTGGTAGTTCCGCTGGCGACACGCTGAACCTGTTGGCAGGCGGCGGAGCTGTCGTCTCCGAACTAGGCCCAGAAACCGACGAGGGAAGCCTGTTTGTCGCTGGCAACCAGCGAGTCAGCTTTGACCACATCGAAGCATTGGGCGTGATCGGGGCGATCAAAGCCTATCTCACCGGGACAACCGACGACGATGAAATCACCGTGATCGCGCGGGATGGTTTGACGGGGCCGGTGCAATTTGTCAACGCAACGCCCGGCGTGCAAGACTTTACCACAAGCGTTAACGATGGCCTGCAGATCCTCTGGCAAGACACGCCGCAATTGGTGATCGATGCCAAAGCCGGCGACGACGATATCGTGATCCGGGCCCCCGCGAACAACAACGCCAACTGGAACATGATCGTCGATGTTTTGGGAGGCACACCGGCGGCGGGGCCTTTCCCCAAGGGAGATCGCTTGGAATTCGAAACTCCGTCGACCGGCACCGATGCCATCATCTATACGCCGACCGCCGTCGATGGCGGGACGCTGGTGTTGGACGAAAATGGAACGGGCGGCTACGTTCCTGGCGATGACACGATCATCAATATCGGTATCATTCCAGCACCGATGGTTGGCATACCGATTCCGGAATCCGGCGGCGTCGAAACGCTGGTCTATGACGGCGAAGCGGGGGATGATCAATTGACAGTCGTTGCGCCGGCTGGCGACGACTTCATTACCCACACGCCCGGCCGCGATCCCGATGGCGGGACCGTCGCGGTTAACAGCCTGTTAGCGCTGCAGTATTCCGACATCGGGCTCGGTGGTGGTGTGGCGATTGACGGCCAAACGGGCAACGACACGTTGACGGTTCGCGGAACCGAGTTTGTCGACGCGATCGCCGTCGCCGGGACGACAGGCAGCGTAAGCCACACGCTCTCCAGCGGTCAGTCGCGAATTGTTATCGATCAGCAGAACGTCGAAGGTTTAGTCGTCGACGCGTGGACTGGCGACGATTCGATCACTGTCGCCGGCAACCATCCCTTCACATCGGGCGTCGCGATCAACGGTGGCAGCCCCGACAACGGCAGCGATGTTCTCGATTTCGTCGGCTCGGGCAACGCGATCACCGCGGACCTTGCTGCCCGAACCGTCACCGAGTTTGGCTTCGGACCGGTTGCAATCACCGGTATCGAGACGGTTAACATCGCTGCGAACGGGGCGGCGTTGACGGCTAGTCTGACCAACAACGACGACTCGCTGACCTATCGCCCCAGCGGCGTGGAAGCCGGTACGTTCCGGAATGAAGCCGACAACACAACGTTTAACTTCAGCGAAGTAACCGACGCGTTTACCGTTAGCGCGTTGGGTAGCGTTGCCGACCAGGTGATCGTCGAAGGAACGAACAGCCATGATCGGATCCTTATCGATTCGCCTAACCGGACCGCGACGGTAACCAATGCCGCGGGGATCGGATGGAAGCCCGTTGTCTTGGCGGCCGATGTCGAGCAAATCACCGCGACGGGACGACTTGGCAACGACACCTTCCTCGTTGTCCCCGCCCCAACGGTTGGCGGTATCGCCAACGGAAACCTGCAGATCCATATCGATGGTGGCCAACCGGGGGCAAGCGATGCGTTGGTGATCGCAACAGCTGCCGGTGGCACGTTGCCGGCCAGTGATTTCGCAGTCAACGCAGTTGGGCTGAATCCTGGTGAGGGACGGGTACGTGTCTTCCGCAACGCGATCGCGATGCCCGACATCAGCTACATCGATGTCGAAATCGTCTCGCCCAATGTCGTCGTCACTGGCGGCGTTCCGCAGCTGTTGGTTCTGGGCCCGGATGCTTATGAACCGAATGAGTTCCGCACGACGGCAACGTTCCTGGGCAATGGCGATTCGTTGAACGTCGATAATCTGGCGATCTTCCCGAACTTCGGCGAGCACGTTGGAGTTCCCGCCGACGTCGACTACTTCCAGATCGTCGCTCAGGAGACGGGGACGCTGGATGTCACCGCCTACTTTGAAATCTACAGCCCCGCGTTGCTTCCCGAAGGCGGGCAGCTCGGCTTGAACGTCCTCGATTCGGCTGGCAATGTGATCGGCGGTGCGGGAGCGTTCGGAAACCCTGATGGAACAGCGAACGCGCGAGTCCGAATCCCTGTGGTGGCTGGGCAAACCTACTTCGCCACGGTCTTCGGGGCCGCGGCAAACGGAACCCCGAATGCTGCGGTCGTCAACGGATATGAACTGAGTATCACGAACGAAGCACCGCCGGTTCCGTACGATCTGGAACTCAACGACATCTTGCAAGTTGGAACCGTTGCTGCGCTCCCCGCGCCAACAACGACCAGCTTCACCGCCGTGATAGCGCCGGCCAACGGCGTCCTCCCGCCGACCAATTTCGACTACATCGGCAAGACAGTCGAATTCACTAGCGGCCCCAACATTGGACGAACCGCGGTGATCACTTCGTTTAACAGTGGAACCGGTTTGTTTGGCGTCGCTGCGGGTTTGATCGCCGCGCCGACCACGGCCGATACGTTTGTCATCGAAACAACCGATACCGGACGTTCGCAACTGGACAACGTCACGCGGGACAACACCCCGATCATCACTTTCCGGTTGGATGACGACATCCTGCTCCGCGATTTGCCCGGCGATTCGGTGGCCGGCAATCCAGCTGACGAGATCATCGCGATTCCGTTTAACGGTTCGCAAACTGCAGGCGTGGGAGCGGCCGCGGTCGCAAACGCTGGCTTCCGTGTCGCCGTCTTTATCGAAGGCAGTCCGCAACAACCAGGGACCGCACCGCAAACTCCAATCGGTTACGCGCGGCAATTGCCCGGTACGCCCGGCGTTTACATCTTTGATTTCGGTCGCGACGTGATACCTGGCGGCGCCGCGTTGGCGCTGACCGATGGCAGCCACTTCATCAGCGCAAAAGTCGAGATGATCGATCCGTCGATCGACGCGTTTGCTAACGACACTGCGTTTGGCGTCCGCAGCGCTTCGTTGGAGATCGTCGTCGATACCAACGGTCCGACGCTCTTCTTTGGCGACCCGGCTATCACAGACGATGGGCTGCATCCCGACAGCGATTCGGGAGATCCGGGACTGCCCGCGACATTCAACGATGGGATCACCAACGACCTGACGCCGACTTTCTGGGGACATGCCGAAGCCGATGCGATCGTCAAAGCGTACGTCGACGTCGACTTCAGCGGCACGCTCACTCCGGCGGATGTTCTGATCGGGCAAACCGTTGCCAGTCCGTTGGACGGAACGAATCAGGAACCGTTTGGTCGCTGGCAGCTAACGTCGACCGTCAACATGAACGATCCAACGCGCTTGGGTGCGCTGCCTGTCGACGGTCTGAGAACGATCTTGATCACCGCCGAAGACCCCGCCGGAAATCAGAACCCCGGCGGCGCGGTGGTTCAGACGCTCGATATCTTTATCGATACCGCGGGCCCGCAAGTGACAAACGTCTTCATCACCGGGTCGCCCGATTACAACCTGTTCACGTTGAAGCCGAACAATGTCAATCAGGGGCCGACGCCGGCGGTGAATGGACTGACGATCGACCTGCAAGATTTCCCAGCTAGAACCGCAGCCTTCCTGTACGCGGCGGTATCAAACGTTCCGCCGCTGGCACCGATCGTATTGACAGGCGATCACTCGGGAATCATCCCGATCACCAACGTCTCCTTTACGTCGGATCCTTTGGTTCCAGGCGGCATCGCCACTGGATTCATCAGCCTGACGTTTGCCGAACCGTTGCCCGACGATCGCTTTACATTGACGCTGAAGGACAACATCATCGATCCGGCGGGGAACGCGTTGGATGGTGAAAACAACGCAGCCGAACCCGTTGGCACTCCCTTCTTCCCGACGGGCGATTTGATTCCTGGCGGCGACTTTATCGCTCGCTTTACTGTCGACAGCCGCCCCGAAGTCGCAACCTGGTCGCAGGGCTTGGTCTACGCCGATATCAACGGCAACTTCGTCTGGGATCCCGAGGGGCAGGACAACGACGCCACCAACCGCGACTTTGTCTACAACTTCGGCAACATCACCGACGCCTACTTCGTCGGCAATTTTGCTGGCGTCGGTGCCCCGTCGGCGAGTGGTTTCGATAAAGTTGGTTCCTACGGAGCCTGGAACGGCGTCTATCAATTCTTCTTGGATACCGACGACGACGGCGTGCATGATTTCGTCAGCAACATGCCCGCCGCCTATCAAGTGAACGGAATCCCGGTTGCCGGCGACTTTAGTGCAGCCCATCCCGGCGACGAGATCGGCCTATTCGACGGGCAAAACTGGTACCTCGATGTCAACGGCAACAACCGCATCGACGTGGGTGAAAAATTTGCGAGCACCCTGCGAGGGCTTCCCGTTGTGGGCGACTTCAACGGCGACGGCGCCGACGACCTCGCAACCTACAACAACGACACCGGCGTCTTCCAGTTCGACTTAAATCGCGATCACACGACGATCAACGACACGTTGACCTACGGCTTCAGTGGCTTCAACGAGCGTCCGGTGGCTGGTGACTTTAATCTCGACGGGGCCGATGACATCGCGATGTGGGTGCCAGGTCGCGAGGGTCAGCTGCCAAAAGAAGCGGGCGAGTTCCACTTCCTGATCTCCGACAATCTCCCCGCGGTGCCGTTGGTGACGACGCTACCGAGCACGGTCTTTGATCCGTTCAGCCCTGCCCCGCTGGGGAACGACCGGATCGCGCAGTTTGGCGACGACTTCGCCTTGCCGCTATTTGGCAACTTCGATCCGCCCGTCTCGGTCGACAGCGGCGGCCCAACCGCTCTGGGTTCGTTAACGAACGATCTGAATCCCTATGACACGAACGCCGATGGGGTTGTGACCCCGTTAGACGTGTTGCATGTCCTGAACGCACTCAACCGTGGCAAGACGAACCAAGTCAGCCAACCGCTTCGCGCACTGGCATCGTTTGGTGGCTACTACCTGGACGTTTCGCGCGATGGCAACATCACACCGTTGGATGCGTTGCAAGTTATCAACGCGTTGTCGAAAACTGCTAAGCCGTCCGGTGAAGCACCTTCCAATTCCGCCCCGGTCGATGCTTGGTCGGCAGCTGTCGACAGCGCCTTTGCTGACCCTGGCGACGACGACGAGGAAGACGATCTGTTGGAGCTATTGTCGCTCGAACAGACGATTGGAGAATAACGCGACGTGGTTCTCAGTTAAACCTCAGTAACGCTCTCCGCGGCGCAGGGTATTCCCTCGCCGCAATTCCAAGCGTTGTCAAAGGTTTTTGCTGGCCAAATCAACGTTCACGCGTTGCCGTCCCGTTGCCAGCTGACGCCTCCGTTTCAAACACTGCTTCACCGTGACACCGAAACCCTAGGCCGCGGTTTACTGAGCGTTATCGTTTGGTGGACCGCGCAGTAGACTCCCCCACCAGTCTCAGTACCGCCCTACCCTCTCAGCCGCCTCAGATCAGCATCTTCCGGGCGACATCAATCGCTGTCCTTTTGGTTGGTCCGCCGGTATGCTCGCGTCGCAACACGTGCCGAAAACCTGCCTCTCACCGATTCACCACAGCAATTCTCACTAGTTAGGCTAGCTGATTATCTTTCCAACGAGAGCCCCCATGCCGCGAGTATCTCTGCCTGCCTTAGGCACCGGTGGTTAATCTAGGGGTAATATTGCGCTAGAAAAAAATATCAAATCCTTGCTTACTCGGGGCTAAGCACACATGTAACTCGGCGCAATCCTCGGTTATACAAAGAGGGTAATCGGTTGCAGGGCACGCCCGTGGCGTAGGTCCCCATTTCCACCAGCCTTCAACTGACAAACACTATTCACACCGCGAGCAAGCGACACTTATGGTTGGGGCAGCCACTTTTGTAATCCATCTCTTCGCATGGATATCGCGAGCGATGCCGCAGGCAAATGAATTGCCTCCACCGAAATGCTGCAGCCTACGTGAAGTTTTCGAGAAATCTCACACGCGCGCCGGAACAATCGTAGTGATACTGGCAGCAACTGAAGGAAACGACTCCGTTTTTTGGCAGTGAGACGAGAAATATCGCGTACGTTTCCCTTTAGCGGTTCGCAATGACTTTAAGGCCGCAACCCGACGCATCGTCGCTGCGTTTCATTACAGATTATTCGACACATAATCGCATTCAATTATCCCCGACAAGGACCCCATATATGCGACGGTTTTGTTTCCTGCAGTGCTTGTTAGTATGCGGCTTGTTGTTCAACGATAGCCGATGTTTCGCGCAGCAGCCCGACCGGACTCGTTTGCCGATACCTCTCTCTCCTTTTGAAGGAAAGATTGGCAAGACCCACGAGGAATCAAAATCGGATTGGCAGGAACCTGTGCCCGCGCCCGATGGGGCGCCCAATGTAATTGTGAGCCTTTTGGATGACGTCGGCTTTGGGCAAACCTCGACCTTAGATGGTTTGATCCCTACGCCGAATCTCGACAAACTCGCTTCGGAAGGTCTGCGTTACAACCGCTTCCACACGACCGCGATCTGCGGTCCCTCGCGAGCCGCGCTGCTGACCGGTCGCAACCATCACGACACCGGTAACGGATTCCTGATGGAATGGGCGACGGGATATCCGAACGACTCGACGTTGATCCAACCGACGACGGCAACGATCGGCCGCGTCTTGAAGGGGAACGGTTATACGACGTGGTGGTACGGCAAGAACCATAACACGCCCGACAGGGAAACGACAGTTGCAGGCCCCTTCGATCGCTGGCCGACCGGGATGGGGGTTGATTATTTCTACCGCTTCAACGCTGGTGAGACGCATCAGTATTCCCCGGTGCTGTTTGAAAACACGGTCCCGGTTGCCGTTCCGCCAACCGCGGAAAGTAACCACGCCGGGACAGCAGTTTAGCGGAGACTGCTGGATTTTTGTGTTTTGTATCGCAAATATCGAAAAACGTGTTCGTTTACGATCTGTTTCCGTTTGAGTTTGACCTCCATTGGGGGCCAATAAATTTGTAGCAAAGCTGGTCGCTTGTTGTCCGCCTTTGCTTTTGTTTTCCCGCTACGTGCTTGGCACGGGCACAACGTTATGTGAGAACCCACAACCATGAAAATCAAGCTAACAAGTTTCCTCTTGGCGGCAGGGCTTTGCCTCTCCGCCACCGCTCAGGACAAGCCGAATATCCTTGTCATCTGGGGTGACGATATCGGCACCGAAAATATCAGCGATTACAACCGCGGCATGATGGGCTACAAGACGCCTAACATCGATCGTGTCGCTAAAGAAGGTATTTTCTTCACCGACTACTACGGACAACAATCGTGCACAGCCGGGCGAGCTGCGTTTATCGGTGGCAGCGTGCCCGTCCGAAGTGGAATGACGAAAGTCGGTCTGCCGGGCGCAAAAGAAGGTTGGCAGAAGACCGACGTCACAATGGCGACCGTCTTGAAGAGCCTCGGCTATTCGACGGGCCAATTTGGTAAGAACCACCAAGGCGATCGCGACGAACACCTGCCAACGCAGCATGGATTTGATGAGTTTCTCGGGAATCTCTATCACTTGAATGCGGAGGAAGAACCCGAAAACGAAGACTATCCCGCCGACATGAAAATGGCCGATGGGCGAACGTTTTTGCAAGTCTTTGGCCCACGAGGCGTCATCAAGGCGAGTGCCGATGGAAAGATCGAAGATACTGGACCATTGACCAAGAAGCGAATGGAAACGATCGATGAGGAAACCATCGCTGCGGCTAAGGACTTCATCACGCGGCAGCACAAAGCGGGCAAGCCGTTCTTTTGCTGGTGGAACGGAACCCGGATGCACTTCCGCACGCATGTGAAGAAGGAACACCGACACAAAGGAAACGATGAGTACACCGACGGCATGATCGAACACGACATGCAAGTTGGCGAATTGTTGGATCTCCTGGATGAACTGGGTATCGCCGACAACACGATCGTACAATATTCCACCGACAACGGCCCCCACTACAACACTTGGCCCGATGCCGGTACGACACCGTTCCGTAGCGAAAAGAACTCGAACTGGGAAGGCGCCTATCGCGTTCCTTGTTATGTTCGCTGGCCCGGTAAGTTTCCTGCTGGCATCGCGCTCAACGGCATCGTCGCTCACGAAGATTGGTTGCCAACTTTCGCGGCTGTCGCCGGGGCTCCCGATATCAAGGACAAGCTGCTCAAGGGAGTTGAACTCAACGGGCGTACCTACAAGAACCACATCGACGGTTACAACCAACTCGACTACCTAACAGGTAAGGTCGATGAATCACCGCGTCGTGAATTCATGTATGTGAACGATGACGGTCAAATCGTCGCGATTCGCTACGACGCTTGGAAAGCCGTGTTCCTAGAGAACCGTGGTGTCGCTTTTGAAGTTTGGCGTGAACCGTTCACCGAACTCCGCGTGCCATTGCTATTCAACCTTCGCCGTGATCCGTTTGAAAAGGCACAGCACAATTCGAATACCTACAACGATTGGTTCTTGTCACGCGTCTACGTCCTGGCTCCAATGCAGCAGTTTGCAGGTAAATTCCTGATGACGTTGAAGGATTTCCCGCCGAGCCAAACTCCCGGTTCGTTCAATCTGGAAAAGATCCAGAAGCAGATTGAAAGCAGCATGGGCGGACGATAGCGTCAACTCAATATGAACGTCACGCAGCATAAACTGCGTGATGCCGAGGCAATGCTTCCGCAGTTTACGCTGCGGGAGTTTTGCCCGCTTGGACGGTACCGTCTCAGGTCGCGAGCAGGTTCACGGTACGCCACACGAGAAGTGGGCCAAAATTTCTAGATCCCTGTTTGCCACAAAATTTGTGTTGCGGCAGAGTCTTCGCTAGTACGCAAACGCTGCCTTCTATAACGACACGCTACCACCCTCCATCGGTGGCGGCAGATGGAGTTCCAAGGGATCGCCTAGCCGCCTTGCCACGACAATTGGCTCAGCAGGCTACGTCTCGAGACATTGTGGTTGCAAGTTCCGGCTTGCCGAGCTCCAAGTTGTTGACCGCTGCTTCGAGCGTCGAACGCATTTTAAATGCAAGCGACCAACCGAGCTTTGGCCGACTACCATACATTTGCAATGTTGGCTTCCCGGGTTAAGTAATCATGAAAGCGGATAAGATTCCCGTCAATCGACGCGTGAGGATTCGACCGAACGCGTTCAGAACATTGTCACCCCATCGATGGTTTGGCAATGGGTTGGAGCTTATGTCGAATGGGATCTGTTGATTTCTTTGGGGCGGTGCCTCGGACGAACCGACTTTACGATACGCACATCATTTTGCAGCCGCGAACCAACGCTTGATGCGGGCTCCGCTTGGGCATTCAAGGCCAGCACGCAAGTATCTGTCGAGTACGCACATTTAGGACCGCAAAACATTACCCCGAAGGTTAGTCGAAGATTGCATTGCTTTTTGTTTGCCACCCCCAAAGCAGCCTGCAAAGATAATCAGCATGAGCCCTTCTCTCCGCATCAAATACCCATTCATTTAATAGATGTAGACACCACCCACTGAACCGAAGGTCCCGGCAACGAGGATAGCCTCAACTGACCGTCCCCACGGATCCAGCAGCAACCACGATCAAAACTTAAGAACACCACCACGTACTGCAACTGAACAAGTAGAAATCACATCCTCTCGCCTGACACTTGACAAAAAACACACCCAAGGCGATTTGGCAGGTCACCGAGCCCCCTCTGTCGACGGAATGCACAACAGACACCGTATTCAAACGCACGCCTCGTAAACCGCCCCGCCGGACCATGCTCACCGAATACCGCAACCTGCGTATCATGCAACCAGTGATAACAACTCATTCTGACGTGTTATCACCAGTTAAGGCATTGCTTGCATCGCATCCTCCCACGGGTGGTACTAAGCGTGCGACCAGCATTTTTACTGCATGTTTGCCACAGAGTGTTCCCAGACGCCCCCACATGCCCCACGCCATTGAGAACAACCCCAACCAACCTATTCTCACCCAGCATCCCTGGTGAGAAACATAGTTCGCCGAACAGAACTGGAACCTGCGACGCCTGATGCAAATTCGACAACTTAGCCTCCGTTCCTTATTCATTGCCGTTGCGGTCGTCGCAGTTGTGTTGACATGCGTTACACGCCAACGGCGGACTGCGTCACAAATTCGAGCGTGCGACCCCCACGTCGAATTGAGTTACCGATACCAATTCAAGAACTATGACGATGCTGATCACTATTCGCTCGACAACGATGCAGAGCTTTCCGGAACGCTCAGCTATTTCGGTCCCGACGTCGCATCCACGATCGTGCAAGTGCGGTCAAGAGGAGCCAATGATCCCAGTGAAATTGCAAGGCTTTCATCAAAACTTGCACATCTTCGTACGCTTGTAATTCGAGACACTCCTCTAACGGACGTTGATTTGCTTCCGCTCGTCGCTCTCACACGAATTCGAGGGTTGCACCTTCAGGGCACTGCGATTACGGACGAATCCGTCCTGATTCTATCGCAATTGCAGTCTTTGGTCGTACTCAACGTTGAGAATACATCACTGTCCGAGTCGGCCATCGACGAACTCAGAGCAGCCTTGCCGCACGCCCGCATTTGGTTCGGTCCAGTGTCCGGCAGTATGTCCGGTGGTATGATGTAGGCGAACAACTCATGAGAACGGCGAACCATCGGATGCAGGCGAGCACGCGAGTTGGCTGCTTGGTGATGGCAACGGCGTCTGCGCGTGCCGCCTGATCCGTAACGTTATCCGACTGATGCTGTGACATGACACGTCCTACCTACACTGTTCTGCACATCGACGCATCGACCGGCATCGTGCTAAATCGCCTGCCGCCTCATTTGCGCCGCCGTAAGATCCGGTCATGCTCACACGTTGCATTCGACGACGAAGCATCCGCTTTGGCCTACGCCGAAACGACCTCCAAACGCTATTCCCATGTCGGTTGCTTGGTACTCGACGCCGACAAAACGACGTTACACGAAATTGGCAACGCCAATGCGGATTGGTTTGGACATCCGGTTCCGCTAGACTACTCACGTCGTTTGAATCGCCTTGACTCCCGCAGGAAATGGCGGTTTGCATCTAACATGTGTTCGCTCATTTCTCACTGGTTCGAATCGGGCGTCCTGAAGACGGCGGATAACCAACCGATGCACCGGAGTCGGGGTTGTGGCCGTTTGCAAATGGAACATCAACCCGCCCGACCCGGTGATCGGTAACGTTATCCGACTGAAGACGACTCCACCAAAAGCGTGAAGGCGATCATATGCAAAAGCACGAAGCCGCAGTCAACATACTTTTGCATCTTCCACTCCTGTTGATGCTCGCGCTCGCAATCGTGAAAACTCCCCCCGTCGCAATTGCGGTAGCAACCGTTCTTTTCGCTTGTGGTGTCGCCGACCTCATGTACGCCAAACTTCCTCAAATGCGCCGTGGCATACTGATTTCATTTGGCCCCTCGGAAATTCCGCTAGTACGACGGGATGCATACTTTCGTGCGTACCGAAGCATCATGATTGGTTCCGTGCTCCAAATTGCCGTAATTACACACCAGCTCGCATTCGCCTCTACGTGACATGAACTTGATCGGATAACCACGCAATGCACCAGAGTTGCGGTGGCCAGCGTTTTGAAATGGACAATCGGTTCCGCAACCTGGTGATTGCGAACGTTCCCCGACTGAAATCCATGCTCTCAATCGATGACGCATGGCGTCAACTTACCAACGACGCTCCACCAATTGCGCATCAACTTCGCACCTTCTGCGCAGATCGCTGGATTCGATTTCACTCGCTACCAGAATCCAAGCGGTACGCCAACACCGAATCCGAGTACGTCGAACTGCTTGGCCGACACAACACGTTGCTTTCGTCGTTGTGCTCCGAGGGCGACGACTTCCACCTCGTAACTGCCAGCTATTCCGATTATTCCAAACCGTCACGCTCATATGTCGAACTGACGACGTTAGATCCTACCGCGGTGCCTTGGCGTACCGTGCGCATCGAGCACCATTGGCACTACCATGTTTATACTTCGCGAGTCATGTGGTCGCCTGGGTGCCTCGATTCCATCCTACGCCTAGTAGCGGACGACGTTGTACGCGAGGTCACGCTTGTTGCTGGGGATGCCCGATGGGCGTATCATCCATACGATGGCGGGTCCGATCTGATTTGTGATGCCCCATCATTGCGTGATACTTTCGCTGCGAACTTTAGCGATTGGCTTTCCCAACGCCCTGATGGACTCTGACGGCGGGGAACCATCGGATGCACGTGAGTCGCCGAGTTGTGTTTATTGACGTGGTGAGTCGTTCGCGGCGACCACGTGATCCGTACCGTTCGCCGAATGAAGTGTGGCTCGTGTCAGTGGTGGCTCCACCCGTTAGAATGTTGGCATGGACACCGTATACATTGAGACCTCAATCGTCAGCCACGCTTCGGCACGCCCAAGCCCCAACATCCCAATCGCGGCACTGCAACATCAGGCCCGTGAGTGGTGGGCTGTCGAACGGTCGAAATTCAATCTCGTCACTTCGCAGCTTACGATTGTTGAGGCATCTGACGGCGATCCAGCTGCGGCCGCCGAACGACTTAGAATGCTCGATGGCCTGCCATTAGTTCCGCTCGGTCCAGATGTCGATGCCTTGGCCAAGCTGATATTGTCCAAGCATATGATGCCGCAAAAGGCCGCAGCCGATGCGGTGCACGTTGCCGCAGCAGCGATCGCTGGTGTAAACTATCTTCTGACGCAAAACTGCAAGCACATAGCGAATGCTCACGAACTTCCGCGCGTATATCGCTTACTGGAAGAACAGGGCTACGACCAACTGCTGATTTGCACGCCGACTGAATTCTTAGGCGGAGAAAACGATGACGAAGAACCCAATACTTGACGAACTGCATGCAACGCGGGAAAGACTGCTCGAGGAATCCGGCGGCACGGTAACTGGACTACTAGACCGATTACGGGCAGAGCAAGCAGGCTCGCGTCGCCCAACCTATAAACCGGCGAACCATGCGATTCAACGGAGCGGCGGTGGTGACGTTGCTAACAATGGTGAATCCGCTCCCGCCGCCCGCTGATCGCCACCGTTCTGGCTGAGATATGGTTCGACTCCAAGATCAATGATTGACGCCCAGGCTTATCCAAATCTGATCGCAGCGACACTCATGTTTGGCAACGTGGTCGCTGCCTTCGCGGTGCTCGGGGTTGGCATCACTGTACTGCATCTGCTCCACAGAAACTCGACATCCAAATCAAGCCGGCGAGCGCGATGGGCCCCGATGATCGCATTCATGCTGGGGCCGTTGTTCGCGACTCTCTACTTTGTCGCCGATGTTGTGTGGTACGGGCACGGCAGCTACACGATTCCAAGCGACTACTACGACACATACTTGCGTGTACTCGCGATCGGATTCGTAGCGGGGGCATTTGGGGCATTCGCTATTTGGCTTGAATCGAAATTCAGGCGACACGAGAGCAACAACCGCTTTACTGATACGTGACGTTCACCGATACCAATAACCGCCAGAACCATGACATGCACGGGAGGACGGGAGTTGCGGTTTTCCGTCTGCTTGCATTTCTTTCGCCCGTCCCCCGTGATGTACACCGTTCCCCGACGAAGAATCAGATGGATGCGATAGCGGAACTTGCAGCGCTTGATTGGCCGAACGCTTTCGTTGTTCACTATGCGGATGGTGCGACTGAACGGTTGCTGTGTGGTATTGGCGTGACGCTTACACCGCCAGGCGATGATCCCGAAGGACACGGTGGAATTGGCGCTCAGATTCCCCCAAAACATCCGCAGAACCAAAAACGGCTCGAACGCTACGTTTCTCTAGCTGATCTCGAGGCGATTTGCAGCGAGCATGGGGATGAACTGTGGCGACGGTCGCATTCGCGCTAACGATGCGCGGAGTGCCGCACTGGATTTGGTGTATTTCGAGACTTTCGTGGTTCAAACCGGATTTTTTGTCGCTAGTTGCGCTCGATATGATTGCGTTGACGTCAATCGTGGTGGTTGACGATTCTCCGCTGCAATACGGGGAACCACGCGATGCACCGAAGTCCTCAAAACCGTTTTACAAGTGGAGACTTGTCCGCTCGGACTCGGTGATCGCTGACGTTCCCCGACACAAATGAGGCTCACCACTGGACGCGGTGTTCGCAACTCTAACGCTACTATTTCCGCCGATACTTGCAATCGTCATCCGCAGCAGGGGTCGCGCGATTCTATACGGAACGGTCGCTGTTTGGGCTCTCATGGTTGCGGGCGCTCAATACAATCTTGCGACTGATCCGGAATACAACAGCATGGCGCCGGGCATATCCATTGTGGTCGGTTGGCTCCCCGGATTGGCGTATTCGGGACTGTGCGTCTCGATTGTTGCCATTGCTTCTGCGATCTTGCGTCGAAACACCAACGAGACGCCTGAACGATGACTTCACGCGGATGTACTGGCTGTTGTTTCGCACGTTATAATAGTGCCGTCGTCGATCACTTAGTTGACGTCAACGCCCGCCGGAAAAGCGGGGAACCAAACGATGCAACCGAGCGGCGAAGTCGGGCGTTTTGAAGTGGATGATCAACCGTCGCCGCCGGCTGATCGGTACCGTTCGCCCTCACACGCCCTCACACAAATGGCCCACAAATTCACGCTAAATCCGGAGAGCCTCAAGCGTCAATTCGCGGTATACGTCGTCGTTGCGAAGGGAGACGACGATACGAAACTTTACGTCGGTAAGACCGGCGACAATCGAGAGGGCTGCAATCCGGTTGTCTCTCGGTGCGGCAACCACTTTTCCTACAACAAGATTCACAGCCAAGTTCGGAATAAAATACCCGACCATGAGCATCGTGAGTACACTTACGTATTCGATCACTTTGACGAATACTGCGAGGACATTGACCTGCGGCGCGAAGCGATTGACAGGATCAACGAAATGGAACGGTGGCTCAATGAAGAAATACAACGATTGATTGATGGCGCTGGCGACATCGAGCTACTCAATCCATTTTCCGGCAAAGGTTATGTACGCAAGTCCGAACGCATCAAGCGATCTGCGTTTCGGACGCAAGAATCGCAAAGGACGATCACAGGAATTGTCACAATCGTCAGACGCGAAATAGGGCGAACAAAACGGTGAACGGGAGGGCTCGGCGCAGTCTTACTTGAACGCCACGTTCTCTCCTCGCCCCCCGTTACCTTGAACGTTACCCGACTTTTGAGTTTCCTGACTCTGCTATGCCGTGAACACTCTGAAACAACGCTGGCCGTGCTACCTACGCGTTATCCTGATCGCCGCTAGCGTCGGAATCCCGGGGTTCATAATCTATACTGTTGGACGTTTACTCCTCTATGATGTCCTCGATGGTTCACAGCGTGACGACATCGCTGCAGTAGGTAGCGCGATTGCTGTCCGCTTGTTCGCTCACCTGCGTGTTTGCTTGGATACTTGCAGCGATTCACTGGCTTCGATGCCGGCAATTCACTTGGACACATGCGTTGACTTTCGCAACCGCCACTTCCATCACTCTTGCCGACGCTATACTGAATGCACACCCACTGTAGCCCCTTTTCGCGATACGATGCACTTCCTTCCGACGCAATCTGTTGATCCGTAACAGTGCGTTTGCTTGCCTAAATCGCGGATAACCAAGCAATTCACCAGAGTTGCGGTAGCCACCGTTTTGCAATTCTTAATCTTCGCCGCAACCTGGTGATCGCAAACGTTATCCGACTAAAGTGTTACACAAGGAACACAAAACCATGAAAGCAATGCGAGTCGAAATGTCGTTTTTCGATGGCGACGAACCGTTGGCTCGCACCAAAGTGCTTGTCCATGAGATCGAGGAGGAATGCGAAATAGAATGCTCACGAGGTGACCGCTTCGCTGTTACTCGAAAATTCGAAGAACCGGCCTGCCCGATACTGATCAAGTCATTTAATCCCAACGGCGAATTCGTCGGCCGATCCGCGATGCGAATGGGCGTCCACAACTCGGATGATTTGGAGGCTGTTGATTTGGCCGAGCCCTATGTGCTGTGTTTCCGGTGCGCAATCGTTGACTGTGGCGACCCCGATTGGGCCACCTGCGATCCTATGCCTGATTGAGTTTCCATACTAAACGACGGATAACCAAGCGATGGACGCGGAGCCGCCGACAACGCGTTTTTGAAATAGATGATCGACCACGGCGGCCCGGTGATCGCCAACGTTATCCGACTGGGTGCGTCCGTGTTAGATCGCTGACGTAGAATCTCGCGTTTCCGTTGCGTTTTTCGCCTATTCGCCACGGGAATTTAGCGTGGTACAATGAACACTTCTCCATTACAGGACGCAACCATGACCCTGCAAGAATCACTTCGTTCTCTACCGCCCGACCAGAAGCTCGCGATCGTAACGCAACTCTGGGACGACTTGGCTTCTTCGGCGCCGCTAACGCTACCACCCGACGAGCTTGCCGAAATGCAACGCCGGCGTGACGAAATGCTTGCGGACCCTTCTATCGCGATTGACGCTGACGAAGTATGGCGGCGTGTCGATGGCGACTGAACGCTACCATCCATTCTTCGCTGTCGACTTGGCTACTGCTTGTTCTCACTACGATTCTATCGCTTCCACGCTCGGCAACCGCTTCCGGGCTAACGTGCGGTCTGCGATACGCAATGTCGTCGATCGCCCTGACTCATTTGGTCGGATCGGCGGCGATTTCCGTGGCGCACTGGTTGACCGATTTCCTTACGTTGTTGTCTTTGCTTCTGATGAAGGTGTTCCTTCGATCTATGGTTTGCGTCACGCCACGTCCGATCGGGCAGATTGGTTCAGCCGGACGATGCCATCACCGAACGGATAACCATCGGTTGCAACGGAGCGGCGGTGGTTTTTTTTTCGTCTGCTTGCGAGTCGTTTGCCGCCGTCCGCTGAACCGTACCGTTATCCGAAATCAATGCACGCGTTGAACGTGGCTTCAGACCGGAATCGACACGCGAAACCTTCCGGGGTAGAATGACACACAAGGAGAATCCCGATGTCAAACACTGCTGAACCCGCAAAAACCGCTGCTAAGGCCATCCTTGATGCCCTGCCTGACGATGCGTCGTGGGAAGACGTGCAATACCACCTATACGTCCGGCAGCAAATTGACGCTGGCTTGGAGGACGATGCAACTGGCCGGCTCATTGACACCGATGAGATGCGAAGACGCCTAGCTGAACACAAAGCTCAACGCGGAAAGGTTGCTGGTTGAAAGTTCGCTGGACAGAACGTGCATCTAAGGAATGCACTCGGAATCTACGATAACATTGCTGCCCAATCGGAAACGTACGCGGATTCCGTTTACGCGAGGATTCTTACGCGTCCCGATCAACTACAGCGATTCCCCGACTCTGGCGCGATAGTTCCCGAATACAACCGCACTGACGTTCGCGAACTATTTGTTCATTCCTTTCGTCTCATCTATCGAATTGACGGTGACGAGGTGCGTGTACTCACTGTAATTCATGGCAGTCGGCGGCTGTCACCAGAGATCCCAGAGGGCGGATAACCATCGGTTGCAACGGAGTGGCGGTGCTATCTCTTTCGTCCGCTTGCGCGTCGTTCGCCGCCCGCTGAACCGTACCGTTCGCCGACTGAAATCAGCTGAATCCAAATCCATACTTACCGACAACGGAACTGCCAACACCGACCGAGACGCGGCAATCGGCAATTCGCACTGTGGCAGGAATCGTTGCTGGTTTTGCCTCGGTCATTGTTGCCGTACGTGGCTTTGCCTCGCTGTGGATGTTGCAAGGACCGCAGATGCAGCCTGGAACACGCTACGCAACATACGACCCCGAACTCCATTTCTTTGGCCTGTCGTCGTCGCCTGATGCTGCACGCTGGATATCCTTCTCTGCCGCTCCTATACTTTTCGTTGTTGCCATCGTTTTGATACGGCCGTTCGCTCGCCGATCCGCACTACCGAAACGCCAGAATGGCGGATAACCATGCAGTTCACCGGAGATGCGGTGGTTACGTTTTTGAATTGGACAATCAATTACCGCAACCCGGTGATTGCTACCGTTATCCGACTGAAACGAATCTTATGACGATAGACATTCTCGTTGCTCCGAAGCATCGTTTCGACGAAATTTTACAAGACATCCACAACACAAGCGGCGAGGTTGTCTCGCAAGACGCTGGACTCTCGATTGACGACGTCGTGACAATCACTGCGGTCTATCGCAACGCCATTGATGATCGTGC
Source organism: Rosistilla oblonga (assembly GCF_007751715.1). Taxonomy (NCBI): domain Bacteria; kingdom Pseudomonadati; phylum Planctomycetota; class Planctomycetia; order Pirellulales; family Pirellulaceae; genus Rosistilla; species Rosistilla oblonga. Next base: position 3,689,885 of record NZ_CP036292.1, read on the forward strand.
GGCATGGTGGAAAATACGCCGCGAAGTGAATGCACGCTTTGCGACCCACCCGGATATCCAAACCAGGACACTGGCGGCGATACCCGGAAATGTGATCGGCGAAATCGCTGGCTTTTCGAGCGAGAACATTGGTGCGATTGCAGAAAGGTGGATTGCCGAAGATGGCGCAACCCCTGGGACTTCGCAAAACGCTATGGATTCGCTGGCGAGCTTGGTTGCCGCCTGCAATATCGCCACCACACAATCAACCGAGGTTTTGCTTCGCACCAACCAGCCACCAAATGCGTTTGAACGTGCGTTTAGCACGCTAGGCGGGAAGGAACTTGCAAACTACCAGAAAGCGTTTGGCAAATGGGATGACACGAAGAGACACGAAGCGCATCAAAAATACAACTACTACCAAAAGCAGGGGCTTGCAAACTGTCTGGCACTTGTTCTGCGTGATCTGACTCGTCCAAAAACGAAAAAGGTCAATCTAAAAACCGATCAGCGCACCATTCAACGGCATATCGCTAGACGCGTGAAAGCATACCGCAAGAATCCCTGCCCTATCCTCGGGAGCCCTGGGGATCCAGTGAAGCTCATAACGCTAACATTTGACATCGAATACGAAGGCTATGTCGATTTTGATTTTGACACTCGGCCAGATGCAATCTCGGACATTCGCTGGGAAGAACGAACAGAGGAATGTTTGGAAATCCCTCACTGGAACGAGGGTATGCAGCGATTCTGTTATGAAGCAATTCCTCTAAACGTCACCCTTCACGATGGATCGAAAACGAAGATTACGTCGGAGGCTGGCGAGGATGTCTACGAACGCTACATCGGTGACATGCTACGGGATTCGCTGATTGACGCTCGCGAATCCGGGCTATTTGATAACCTTCCACTTGCCCGTGAGTGCTTCATGCTCGTTGCTGGGACACACGCAAACTATGCTTGGCCGGATGAACGCGGATTCTGTGATGCGCACTCCGCGCACCGTCATGACGGCGGATAACCATCGCGTGCACCGGAGTACACGGGCCGGCGGTTTTGAAGTTGAAAATCTTTCGCGTGTACCCGGTGACGCGTGACGTCATCCGGCGCAAAGCACTCGACTCACTTGCTTTGGCACGCTCTCGACTTGGCGTGACACCCCGGGTAAAATGCGTGAGGAGGACGCAAGATGAACGTAGAGCAAGCAATTTCCGACCTATCCACACTTCCGATCGTTGATCGACTCCGGGTGGTTCACGCTATCTGGGACACGCTCCCCGATGACGTTGACTTATCCACCACGCCAGAGCAGCAAGCTGAACTGGATCGTCGACTGGCTGCCCACAGGGCGGATCCGACTACCGCAATTTCGCACGACGAACTAATGCGACGCGTTGAGAATCGTCGTTGATGTGGCACCTTTCGTATCGGCCCGAAGTCGATGACGACGTCGTCGACGCTGTTGCTTGGTATGACGACAAGCGAACCGGACAGGGTGACGAATTTCTTCTTGAATACTTGGCTGGTATCCGGCGAATTCGGGACAATCCAACTCTGTTTTCCATAGCAGCAAATGGGCTGCGTCCTTGTCGATTAAAGCGATTCTCGTACATCATACATTTTAATGTTGATGGTAACGATATCCTGATTGTTGCGCTGATGTGTGGTGGTCGCGACGACTCCGCATTGGCACATCGCAACGGATAACCATCGGTTGCAACGGAGCGGCGGTGGTTAGCTCCTTCGTCTGCTCGCGGTTCGTATGCTGGCTCCCGTTGAACCGTTCCGTTCTTCTTGCTTACTCGAAATGCTTGCTCTCCACGACAGAATCTATCGTGTCACACAGGTCCGCCAGCAGGGGTATTTGCCGTGCCACATAGTTCTACGGTACACGTCTCGGACTTTAGCTTCGCAACCACGGCCCCCTTGTAACGGGAATCGAATTGATGGCACTTCCTTGCGACATGGGCGCCGGTAGCGCTGACGAAAATGGTAGGCATCTGGAGCCGGCGGTATGACTATCTATTCCGGTTGCGACGATTGCGTTGTCGACGCTTCACGTGCCGATTAAGCCGCTTAAGAAACCTACAAGGCTGAAGATGAGGATCGCGGAATGTGGCGGGTTTGCGCTCTCTATCGACGCCGAGCGCCATATGCACGGACTCCTTTCCATCGTATAGCATGCGGCGGATAGCCATTCGGTGCAAAAGGAGCGGGACCTGCGGTAGAATTCAAAGTAGACTTATCTATCCTCCCCCCCCCCGAAGAGTCTGGCCGATAGCCGCGTCAAAATGCTGAAGCAATACCGCCTTTTGATCTTCCTCGGAATCGCTATTATCGCGATTGCGTTCTCGATCTTGGTCCCGCGCGTCAATCGTTACATCGTCGGTGAACACCACCGCGATGTGATTCGGGAGTTCGACCGCTGGGCTGAAGAGTACGCCGTCGTGACGGATTATTACTCTGCAACTCGTGCTACCAACATGATTGGTTACATTTCGACGTACTACACGCCTTGCGATGGCTATCGCTCGGATGATGAAACAGAGCAACGGCTACAAGTCGCACGGCAACGCTCTATGACACAAATTGCAGATGCACTTTCGGCGTACACTGGGAATGTGATGGCTGATCCGTTGGACTGGCCCGCCGAGATTCGCGACAACACACAGCATTCTGCAGAAGTAGATTAACGAAATGATGTTCGACAAGGGTCGACGAAGCGATCATTCAGCCCAAACCTTGCTGCAACAGCCGGTTGACTGCCTTAGTTATCTATTTGACTTTCGCCACGTGTATTGTGAATCACACGCACGTTTGTTTTTGGCGTGGCCCAACTTATGGCCGTTGCACTGCATTATTTGCGAAGACGCCCGCAAAGAGAAGGGAACATCTTGAAACGCTGGATTTTGCTGGGCTTGGTCCTACTACTGCTATCTTGTTACTCCTATGCTTCGTTATTGGGGCAAGACCGCGCGCTGGACGCTCCTCCTGGTCACGCCAGCAAATCGACGCCCCAAGCGAACGAAACCTCCGAGCGCGATTCTGATTCCTTTACCCTGATTGTGCTTCCCGACACGCAGGGCTACGCCGATGTCAGGCATAAGGAAACAGAGAAGCACTGGCCGGACATTGGCGATCAACGCTCCTGTTTCTTTCAACAGACAGAGTGGATCAAGCAGAACAAACAGAAGTTAAACATCGCGATAGCGGTGCATGTGGGAGACATTACTCAGACCGATCATGATGCAGAGTGGAAGATCGCGGATACCGCCTTCAAGGTGCTTGATGACCATGTTCCCTACGTCGTCTGTTCAGGAAATCACGACATGGGGTATTTGCCGCAAAACCGAGGCACCAGTAATTCGCGTGACAGCCGATTCAACGCCTATTTTGGTCCGGCGCGGTTCACAAACAATCCGTTGTATCGCCCACATTTCGGTGTCGATGCGAAGCAGCATTTCCGGAAAGAAGGCGAAATCGAGAACTATTACCTCTTTCTAAACGCCGGCGGAATGAAGTTTCTGCTTATCACGCTCGAATTCAAACCACGTGATGAGTCTCTTGCATGGGCGAACCGAGTTGTTTCGCAGCATCCCGATTGCCGCACCATCGTTGTCACCCACGCCTACCTGACCAGCAAACCAGGGCAACGTTCGAGTACTGACAAATACAAGGTGCAAGGTAATTCAGGCGAAGAGATCTGGAAAAACTTTGTCAGCCAACACAGGAATATCTTTATGGTGCTGTCGGGGCATGCCATGGAGAATCGACTGACCAGCAAGGGAAAGCATGGAAACCTAGTGCATCAGGTTCAGGCCGATTACTGGTACTGGGACATTCCCAAAATTAAGGCAGGGAGCGGATTCTTGCGGATCATGACTTTCTATCCAGGCAAGAACAAGATTGAAGTCCAGACCTATTCGCCCGTACTGGATGAGTTCCTCACTCGCCCGAAAAGCAGCTTCTCGTTGGATTACGTCATGGGCGAGTCCGCGAATTAGAATCGTTGTAATCCACTGGGCCCGTACCTGTATCATGAACCGCACGGCTCACCAGCCGCCCCGGTGACACCAGCCTGCGACAAGAACCTGCTTGTCTTAGTGATTAACATATCGCTTCTGAGCTCGTTTGTAGCGACCGCTTAAGAGCCTACCTAACATCCTCATTATCAGTTTCGGGACCTTGCAATGTACGCTCCCCCTCCGTGGGTGCTATTCTTGATGCCGTATTCTGTTTTGGGCCCCAAGGCGAGCGTTCTAATGGGAGCTCTACATCTGGCGGCCATCTCCGCTTCGCTCTATGGTATGGTTCGCATGCTTGGACGCCGAAATGCCGGCCCATTCTTGTACGTCCTCTGCTTGCCGGCCAGCTATTTCACGTCAACACTTGTTTGCAATTTGCATCTTCTGCTGTGGGGGCGGCTCTTTCGCTGAGCTGTGTTGATGGGTGCCATTGCTAGGTCACGGATCGCATCATGCGCAGATTCTGATTCTGGCGGGCAGTAAATCGGAAAATGGGCCAAGCACGCACCTGTAACGGATCCTTGATGGACATGCTTTCTGTATACTTGGCCGGCGGACTCACCAGTCGCAAAACGGCTAATCCTCACCGCAGGTTTCAAAAACATGATAATTGTACGCGGTTTCGCGATCACGCTCACTAGCGGTCTGTTCTTTGGGGGCGTTGGAGGCGGATTGGGGTACCTGCTCGGTAGCGTTGCTCCCGATTACTACCGAACTGTCTTTCGGTTGGATCCGGAGGTAGCGTTCAACGCATCGCAACTTGGGTTAGGCCTTGGCGTAACCCAAGGTACAGCTACGGGATTGATAGTCGGGTTGGTGATCGTCGTTTCGGTCGCTTGGTATAGATCTCAAACTGCGAGTTCGCTAGCTTCAGGTGGAGAGGAACGTACCGATTGAAAAAAGCAGCTGTCGGCAAGCCTTGGCCGTGGCTAAGTCGGGCGATTACTGCTCGGATACCACTTGTCGCCATTGGCGTTAATACGTCATAGCAGTCCAACGACAGATTGCAAAAGCGTCCGGAAGACATGACAGCGTGGCGCTCAAACGCGGTTCACTAAGCCCCTATCAAGTCCGCCGCTTTCGGATCCGTTTGCGTCAAGCGTTTCATTGGATCCCCATGATCTGCCCCTGATATACTTCTCTGCACTTCGACGTATCATTCAGGAAAGCATCTCCTCCTGTAGACACGATGTAACCGTTGCTTGCACTCTGCGGACCTTGGCGGCATGTTGTTCTACACTGACCAATGAATGCGGCGCAGCAATGGACATAGACTCGCCGCTTATCCGTCCCTTTTGACATGTATGATCGAGCGCCGGTAGCGGCTGATCGGAAATGCGATCCTACCGGAAACAGTATCATGAGCGGAATCACTGATTTACAAACTCTCCTTGCGGGCCTTAAGCCAATCCTGGTTCCTGGCGACTACGTATTCGTTACGCTCCCCAAGGCAAAATTCGGCGATGGAGCGGAACTCGAACCGATCGCCGCGTTTACAGAGACCGAAGGCATGACGCTGGTCATCCCCAAAGCACTCGCTGGCAAAAGCGGCCAGCAAAGCAGCGGCGAGTTTCGTATGATCACATTGCAGGTCCATTCCGCTCTTAATGCGGTGGGATTAACCGCAGCCGTCGCCGACGCGTTAACAAAACGAGGTATCAGCGCAAACATCATTGCCGCTTATTATCACGACCACGTGTTTGTTCCTTCTTCGAGAGCCGACGATGCACTCGATGCGTTAAACGCGTTGGCGAACGCATCCGCCGACCGGGCGTCACGTAGCGGAATTCAACAGGAAGAGCGTAAGTCCTATTAGCGGAGCGATTTTTTCAGCGATATTTCGATTCCTGCAGTTCCGTACCCGTAGCTGTTACAACCGCAAGAGTCGAATCGGTGACGATCTACGTGAGATTCGTTTCAGTAACACATCTTCCTCGTTGCCGAATCCAAATCCTCAGACGCGGCATAAGTACCGTTGGGCACCCTCGCCTGCTCGCCCCCGCCAAACAAACAAGGTTCAGTGCCGGTCGACTAACGGAGACAACATTGCTTCGCAGAGTGAGTCCGCTTCGTTAGTGGAACGCTCCCGATCAGGGCGATATACTTTAACGCTCGTCGTGCCGAAAAGCGATCGTTAACGACCGCTTGGCAACGAGACGCGTTCGATTGACAGCGGTTAACGCTCTCTGACGACGAAGCGCCGCCAGCGGAGAGCTTGCGTTATGGTAAGCCCAAGCGCGGACGCCCCCCTTAGCAGTAGCGATGTCCGAATACAAACCACAACTCACCCTCGATCTAACTTCGAATCACATTCTAAGGTGCACGACATGCCTTCGTTGCGACTGATTTTAACGGGTTTCGCAATCACATTGGTTGTGGGATGCACCGAAATGGTTACCGAAGGTGATGCGAAGGTCTTTCAGACTTCATCGGTTGGGGCGACCATCCGTACCGTTTTTGGACTTGTGTTGGTCGTATTGGCTGGCGTCGCTGTCGCGGGAAGCCTGCTGCCAGATCGGAAGCCTAAGAATCGCCAAGCAACGGCTAAGGAGAAGCTGACTTCTGGCCAACGCATGGGCTTGGCACTGTTCGGTTTCGCCATAGGAATGGTCGGACTTTTTCTGGCTGCGATATCGTTAATATTCCCCCACAAATTGCACGTGTCTGTTTATCCAGACCGCGTTGAGATGGCTTCTACTTTCTCGCAAACCGGTGGCAACGAAGTCGTGATACCGTTTTCGAATGTCGCTTCAGTCGAAATTCGTGATGAGATAAATACTGTCGGGAAGTCAAAGAAACATCTCGTGTTTTCAATGAAGGGTGGTGGAGAGATAAAGGCAGCGGCTGGGAATAACGAACTACAGTCGCTTCAAACAATTCAGGAGACTTTGGCAACCTACAAATCACAAGCTCCTGCCGTACCACGACGACGGCCAGCCCGGGGGCCCGTCGACGTTAAAGCCCGTCTGCAGCCAGCACCACAAACGCCCAAGACAGAAGAGACGGCCGATACGAAGCCTGCCGCTAGTTCGGCTCCGGCTTCTACCTACACTCTGAAGCGTTACCCGATCAAAATCCCAATACCGAGCGACCAATCGCCGGTTCTTCCAGACACCGTAGTAAACGTAGGAGAGAAGCTCAACGCATGCTATGCAGGAAGATGGCACAAGGTGACGGTCGTTGCGGTAAACAGCGACGGTACGATTACCTGCAACTGGGACTCTTGGCCGACCTACACCTATCACATGTTGCGCGAAGACCTGACGCTCGAAAAATCCAATGCCCAGTAGCCCCAGCGATTCGAACTACGATAACTTGCCACTCGACCAATGGCAGCAATGGCTTGAGGAGTGCCGATCTTTGTTCGGCGATGCTCCTCGCGTGTTCGATCGTAGAACCGAACGGTATTTGCTAGTCGATCCACCTTGGGTAACGAAACTACGCTTCGGCGACCCGCTCGCCAAACTGGTGCAAAACCGGACTCTGCGAACCTTGTTCCGCACCGGAGTCGTGATCTGGGGACACATTGTCCAGGCCAACAACGAGCTTTTTGAGCCCGCCCCGTCGAGTGAATCCTACACTTACGACCGCCCAGGCGAGCTCCTATTTTCACCACGCGTCACATCGGGAACGCCTGGCACACTGGACCGGATCGCGAGCGAACTTTTTGGATTAAAGACAGAGTCTTCTCTCGACGGTGAACTGCAAGCATGGGCTGAGTACCTGAACGCTGAAACAACGCGGGTGGTGGAACGACGCGTTCCCGTGCAGGTCGCCGGTTCGCAGGAGTTCTACGTATCGACGTCACTTTTCCGGCGATCGCACTTGCCTGAAGGAGTCCTGCGACAACCACTACTACCAATCGTCGTTGCCGCCCACACACCACTTTTCGCAATGCCGTTGCCACATCCCTACTGGCCAAAGTCCCTGTTAAACTGGTGGTCGACCGGCGAGTAGCTACACCGCGGACAGAGGCCGTAACAGTACGTTGAACACCGCACCTGCCGACAATCGACGTTGCCATGTATACATCGCAATGAACCATCACGCCTCAGTCATGCTCACCGGGCCGATCCCGTACAGGAGCTGCAGGACCGCTGAGACAGTGAGTTTTGAACGAGGCAGATACGCTCGGCAAGCGGCTGGGGAATATGCCGGAAAGTTCCTCTATTTGCCAGTAGACTCAATGATGCGTTTCGTTACACTCGCCACCCTACTTGCGATCTCCTGGGTCGCGATGACCTTCACTCACGAGGTGGGACACATCATCGGTGGTTGGCTTGGCGGTGCGACACTCATTCGATACGACATAGCACCGTGGAGCCTCCCTTTCTCGCTCCACAACCCTGACCCAATACCGGTACTTACGCTTTGGGCAGGGCCAATACTCGGAGTCGTGTTTCCCGTCGGGCTCGCAGCACTAATCCGCCGACCTGCAGCGTGGTTCGTGGCTGATTTTTGCATCCTCGCTAACGGCACGTACCTTGCCGCGGCCTGGATTTCCGGCGACCAATTTCTCGACACGCCCAGAATGCTCGATGCCGGCGTACCGCGTGTGGCGATCGCGTTATATTGCGTACTAACGATTGGAGGCGGCTACTTACGTTTTCGAGCAGATTGCGCGGCGATCCTGCAATCGCCATCGTCAAACGATCCAAAAACAAACTCGGCAGAGTAACAGTTGTCCCAACACTTCGAGCTACTCGGTTGATGATCGTTAGCCAATCGAAGCACGTCGCGATCAATTCCTGCCGGGGATACGATGGAATTGCCTAACGAGCGAACTCAGACAGCAGAACACCGAGTCGTCGCGTCCCAACAGACTAAATTCACCAATCTATCAGGCAAGATAAACAATCAGTTCCCGTCGCGGCGTCAGGGACGCACGTTCAGCCGCGGGTTGCGGCTGCGAATCAGTTCGCTTTCATACGCTCTTCGCACCGCAACTTGTCGGGCGGGGGAGTCCTTCGGAAATGCGTGCCATTCGATCGACAGTCCCTCACCGGATGTCTGCTCGATGTAGGCGGCTAAGCTGCGGCGGTCGGAATCGTTGAGATGCTGTGTCAACCGAACTCGCAGATTCACCGCTTCGCCGATGTAGATGTATCCGGTTTGGTCTCGGAATAGATAGATGCCCGGCAGTGTCGGTACAAGTTTCAGGTTCGATCGAACTTCGGGCAACGGTTTGACGACGACTTGTTTGTCCCAGTCGGCGACGCGCAGGACAAGCTCCGGTTTCAGCCGCCGTGACTTTCGTAATTGGAAAGCGGCTTTGCGGACGTCGTATAACGAAACGTCGGGATCGACGATTAGGGCTGCGGCATCAAACGCCTTCCGCAGCGTCGGATCAGCGATCATCGTATCGGTCGCGACGTCAAACTTCTCCATGATCGTTCGGGCCGCAATCTCGGCGATTGGCAGCACTCGGTCATCAGCCGGCTTGCCACGACGCGTCGCTTTGACCGTTAATTTGCCCGCTTTGCGTAGCTTCAACAACATCAGATTGCATGTCGCTTCATCGGCATCCGGTTGACGCGTGCGAACGGCAGCTAAAAATCGCTCGCGTCGGATGTCGTCCAAAAGCACTTCGTCGCTGCTCCAACCGTTGCTCGTCTTAGCAAACGCTTCGACGACGATCGTCGGGAGTGCGGTTGCCGTCTGAGCGGTAGCGATGCCGGGCAAACAGAACAGCAATAGCATCGCAGGCAGTTGTCGCACGGCGGCTTCTCCGGTCATGGGACTCGGCGGCAAACCAACCGGTCGGTGGCTCGCTGCCGAGGTACTACATGTTCGTCTTGGGACTACCTATATATCGCGTCTTCGACCACCAACAATCGGGAAGCATTCAAGGAAATCTTGGCGGCGATGCTTTGGGGGAAGGCCATTACAGAAGTAATCCGAAGGAAAGCCGAGGCGACTGGCCACTGTCCTAAATTTTTGCTTCCTAGTGAAATTGCCCTGCTATCAGTCCGCTTACATGCGGCCGCGTTAGCGACTCAGTTGTTGTCGCCCATGAACATGTCCCCTAGGCCGCCCAACAGAGAGCCTTCGCCCTTGTTGGTGCTGCCAACGCCGGGAGCACACGCGATCACGCGGCCCGCCAATCGCGAGAAGGGCAACGACTGCATCCAGACTGGCCCGGGACCGGTTAACGTCGCCAGGAACAGCCCCTCACCACCGAAGATCGTGTTCTTGATGCCGCCAACCATCTGGACGTCGTAGCGAACGCTGGGGCCAAGTCCCATCAGGCAACCGGTATCCATCCGCAATTGTTCGTTGGGCTTCAGGACGCGGTGGAGCATCGTGCCGCCGGCGTGAGCAATCGCGATCCCGTCGCCACGCAAGCGTTGCATGATGAAGCCCTCGCCGCCGAACAGCCCGACGCCAATCTTCTTCTGAAACGCGATGTCGACTTTGATCCCCTTGGCTCCGCACAGGAACGCATCCTTTTGCAAGATGATCTCACCTCCCAATTCATCCAAATGCAGCGGTAGCATCCGGCCGGGATAAGGCGAACCGAACGCGACCTTCGCACGGCCAGCCCCCTGGTGAGTGAAGGTCGTCATGAACAGCGACTCGCCCGTCAACGCCCGCTTCCCGGCGCTCATCGCTTTCGCCCAGAAACCGCCACCCGATTGTGACGGATCGCCAAAGACGGTTTGCATTTCGATCCCCTGATCCATATACATCATCGCGCCGGCTTCCGCGATCACCGTCTCCCCAGGGTCGAGTGTGATCTCGACGTACTGCGATTCGGTGCCAAAGATTTCGTAGTCGATCTCGTCGGCGTAGACCGGGCTGCTGGTTCCCGCATAAGAAGTCGACGTGTGCGCCCCGCCTGGCATCCCCGACGCGCTGCCACCTTGTTGCGATGGCAGCGGCGGAACCGAGAGCGATCCTGTCGCGGGGGGCTGCGTTTCAAACGGGACGTCGATGATCTCGGCGCTGATCAAATCTTCATCTTCGGGAATCGCAAACGACCCGCCGCAGGCTTTGCATCGGATGGTGCGGCCGGCGAGGTTCGCTGGTGCGGTGTATTGTTTGCCACATTGCGGGCAGCTAACGTTCAGGTTGCTCATTGGTGGGCTCCTTGCACTGAGGAAAACGGGGAAAGCGAAAGTCGCAACGCAGGATATCGTCACATTTTCGTCGCGATGGTATGATCTGTCCGCAGTTTACAACGCGCCAAGCGGTCGGACAGCCGGCCTGGCTCAGGTCATCTAAAAGCACTCGGAAAACAGGAACGTCTCTCGTGCGCATCGTATTGTGTTACCCCGTCGAACCGCATCATATCGCACAGATTCAAGCCGCTGCTCCCGATTTCGAAGTCGTCGACGCCGGGCAGGAACGGATCGATGAACTGCTGCCGACCGCCGACATCTTCATCGGACACGCGAAAGTCCCAGTCGATTGGGATCGCGTGCTGAAGGCGAATCGATTGCGTTGGATTCAGTCGTCGGCGGCGGGGCTGGATCATTGCTTGGTGCCGGGAGTGATCGATGCCGAGATCGTGGTCAGTAGCGCAAGCGGTTTGTTCGCGCCGCAAGTTGCCGAACAGACGATGACTCTGCTGTTGGATCTGATCCGCAGCCAAGGTCGTTTCAACCGAGCCAATTCGCGTCACGAGTTCATTCGTCTGCCGACCGACGATCTTCGTCAGAAAAAGGTCGGAATTGTCGGGCTCGGGGGAAATGGGCGGCGGATAGCCAAGGTCTTGAAGCCGTTTGATGTTTCAATCGTCGCGACCGATTACTTCTCGTTCGATCCGCCGCCGGAAGTCGATCGCTTGTTGCCAGCCGATGCGGTCGACGAGATGCTGGCCGAAGTCGACATCGCGATCTTGGCGCTGCCACTAAACGCGCAGACCCGCGGGATGTTCGACGCCGATCGATTCGCCAAGATGCGTCCGGGCAGCTACTTTATCAACGTCGCCCGCGGCCAAGTTGTCGTCGAATCCGCGCTGGTCGATGCCTTGGACAGTGGGCACCTGCGCGGTGCAGGAGTCGACGTGACGGAAGTCGAACCGCTGCCGGACGAGAGCCCACTGTGGGATCGCGAGAATGTGATCATCACACCACACGTCGGCGCTCAGAGCCGTTGGCGCGTCGACGACACTACCGTGATGGTTTGCGAGAACCTACGCCGCTTCCAAGCCGGCGAGTCGCTCTACAACACCGTCGACAAACAGCTCGGTTTCCCCAGCCCCGAAGTCGTCTGGCACGGATAAACAGCACCACGATCGTTTAACCGCGGCGGCAACGCCCCGCGCGTCCATCGCCGTTCCAACGCCGTTCCAACGCCGTTCCAACGCCGTTCCAACGCCGTTCCAACGCGCGGCCCGCTGGGCACGCGGTTAAACGAAGCGGCGTACCGGCGCAATCGTTTAGCCGCGGCGGCAACGCCCCGCGTGCTGGAGTCGAGGCTTCAGCCGACTGCGGCAAAGATTCGTTCGAGTGCCCGGTACAACAAGGATCGATCGGCTGAAGCCTCGACTCCAGCGTTTGGTGCGACCCTCTTGCGATTTATATCACAAGCAAACCTCGTCAAACACGCTCTTTTTTGTTTGACCAGCCCTCTGCGACTTCGCTACGTTCGTGGTTGGGGTTTCTTTTCTTCGCAGAGGAGTTTGACGCTATGTTTCTCGTGCCCAAAACGACTAGTGCCGCAGATGTGATGCAAACTCGGCTGACCACCGTTGGCCCCGCGGTTCACTTTTCCGATGCCGTCGCGATGTTGGTTCGCCGTGCTGTGTCGGGACTTCCCATCGTTGAAGCCGACGGAACCTATTTAGGCATGTTCTCGGAGAAGTGTTGTCTGCGAATCGTTCAAGACTGTCCTGCGCTGCGCGATACAGAGGGAACGCCGCCGTTGCTCGCCAGCGATGCGATGGCGACTCGTTTGCTGTTGCTACACGAAGAGGATGACGTCTTCGATGGCATCGAACAATTGTTATCGCACCGCGTCTCGGGAGCTCCCGTATTGAACCGCAACGAACAGTTTGTCGGAATCTTCTCGGAAAAGACGAGCGTTAGCGTGCTGATTCAGTCGGTCTTCGAAAACTTGCCTTCGACGCAGATCGGTCCGTTTGTCAATCGCGACCGCGGTCGGATCGTTGAGGAAACGACACCGTTGTCAAAGATCGTCGAGACCTTTGTGAAGACCGATTTCCGACGTCTGCCGGTGCTGCGTGGAGGGCATGTCGTCGGTCAAGTGTCGCGCCGCGATGTGATCAAACATCCCAAGATCAATCGTTGGATCGGTCACTTGTCGGACCATCCCCATCCCAATCGGGCACGCGATGTCGATTACAACGTTCTCGCGTTCGCTGACACGACAGCCAATACGATCGGCCCGGACCTGGACTTGTTGTCGATCTTGGGGCTGTTTCTGAGCACGCCCTACCGGCGGTTGCCGGTCTTGGAGAATGGACGCCTGGTCGGCCAGATCAGCCGTCGCGACGTGCTGCAGAAAGTGATTGATGAAACGAAGCAGGTACCCGCCGAACCGCATGGCACTTCGCTTTACCTGAGCGCACTGGGAGGGGAGTTTCCCAGTTTTGGATAGCCGCGAACCTGGCCGTTTCGATCAGCCGTGAAGATTGGTATAGGCCAGATCAAACGTGTCAGCGACCGCAAGGTTCGTGACCGCCCCGCCCAGGATGTTTGCGGCATAGCGGATCGGTTCGATCTCGCGAACCGCCGCCTCGGTCCCCTTGTCAGCCAACGCGAGAACCCATGGCAGCGTTGCGTTGCACAACGCGAAGGTGCTCGTTCGCCCGACGGCTCCCGGCATGTTGGAGACGCAGTAGTGGACGACTTCGTCGACGATAAACGTCGGTTCTTTATGTGTCGTTGGTCGACTGGTTTCCACACAGCCGCCCTGATCGACAGCGACGTCGATGATCACGCTGCCCGGTTTCATAATCCGTAGGTCTTCGGCGTGAACCAAGTGAGGCGCTTTCGCGCCGGGAATCAATACCGCTCCGATCACCAGGTCGGCTCTTTTCAGCTGCTCATGAATCGTATGCCGATCGCTGAACAACACGTTCACATTGGCTGGCATCACGTCGTCGAGATATCGCAAGCGATCCAAGTTGACATCCAAGATCGCCACGTCGGCTTGGAAACCAGCCGCGATCCGGGCCGCATTAGCTCCAACGATTCCGCCGCCCAAAACGGTGATGTGCGCCGGAGCAACTCCGGGAACGCCCCCCAACAAAATGCCTCGCCCCATCTGTGGCTTCTCCAAATACTTCGCGCCTTCCTGAACGCTCATTCGCCCCGCCACCTCGCTCATCGGTGTCAGCAGGGAGAGTCGGCCGTTCTGGTCGCGGAGCGTTTCGTACGCGAGGCAGTTCGCACCGGCGTTGAGCATCGCGTCGGTCAACGCTCGGCTGGCCGCAAAGTGGAAATACGTGAACAGAGTTTGCCCTTCGCGAATCAGAGGCCACTCCGGTTCCAGCGGCTCTTTGACTTTGATGATCAGGTCAGCCCGATCGAAGACATCTTTGGCCGTAGCGACAAGTTCCGCTCCCGCCTTCAGGTAGTCGTGGTCGAACAGCCCCGAGCCCAAGCCGGCGCCAGCCTGCACGACCACGGTGTGTCCGCGGCGAGTGAGTTCTTCGACGCCGACCGGCAGCATCGAGACGCGATATTCATCCGACTTGGTTTCCGCAGGCACTCCAACAATCATTTGTCATTCCTTCGTCAATGGTTCGCTGGACGTTGGCGAGGCCGTGTTATCGTTGCCCGGTCACGACAACCAACGTCCGCTTCGATTTTGCAAGTCGCCGCAGACTTACATCGTTATCATCTTATCTCTTGGGCAATCGATCGACACGTCTGGGCGACAACATCGTCCGTGCAAATTCGACGGTCCGCGAACCTCGCCCCTCGCCGATCGGTCTACACCGGCAACAAGACGGTGGGGGATTGCCATCGCTGGCGAATCGTTCGATCTCGCCAACGATCGCCAGCCTCCGCGTCGATGAGGTTCGCATTCGCTTTACAAACAGGCAACTCAAATTTAGGAACCACTGGCATGTCGATTCGGATAATTCAAATCGATGCGTTTACCGATCGGCCTTTTGCCGGAAACCCTGCTGCCGTCTGCTTGTTGGAACAGCCGCGGGAGGTGGATTGGATGCAGGCCGTTGCGGCGGAGATGAATCTGTCGGAAACTGCGTTTGTCAGACCGATCGACGTCGGTTACGAACTGCGTTGGTTCACTCCCCAGGTCGAAGTCGATTTGTGTGGCCACGCCACGTTAGCCGCCGCACACGCACTCTGGACCGAAGCGGGAATCTCGCCAAACGAAACGCTTCGTTTTCAAACGCGCAGCGGACAGCTGACGGCAAAGCGTCGCGGCGCGTTGATCCAGCTCGATTTCCCAGCGACCCCGGCGAAGCCATGTGATCCGCCCGCCGGTTTAATCGAAGCGTTACCTGTCGATCCGATATTCGTCGGCGAGACGAAATTCGACACCTTGGTTGTGATCGAATCCGAAGCGCAGCTGCGTTCGCTGCAACCCGATTTCGCGCGTTTGGCAAAAATCCCCACGCGAGGTGTCATCGTGACCTGCGGTAGCGAATCGCCGGAGTTCGATTTCCTCTCGCGTTTCTTTGGTCCCGCAGCCGGCATCGACGAAGATCCCGTCACCGGATCGGCCCACTGTTGTCTCGCGCCCTATTGGGGACAGCAGCTTGGGAAGACAGAGATGACCGGCTACCAAGCCTCGTCGCGCGGCGGCATCGTAAAAACGCAGATCGCTGGCGATCGGATCCTGTTGTCCGGCGCAGCGGTAACCGTTTTGCGAGGCGAGTTGGTCTGATGAGTCGTAGCACCGGGATACCGTTCAACGAAGCGTAGTGGACGAGGTTACGAGCTGTTGATTACCCACAAGTCGCCGCAAAAACAGCTCGTTTTGGCACGGTATTTGCGCTTGTAGTATTTCATTTTGCACAATGAAATCTTAAGGTGAAAGCATGCAACCGACCAGTATCGCATACGAATTTCAAGATATTCAACTTGGAGACAAACGTCTCAACGATCGAGCCGAAGCGTTGCTCGCCTCGCTGGCGGCCAACCCTTCGGCCAGTATCAACGAAGCTTGCAGTGGCTGGGACGAAACCAAAGCCGCTTACCGTCTATTCGATAACCCCAACGTCGATCCCGAAGCCATTCTCGGGGCTCACGCTGAAAAGACACTCCAACGAATCAAAGCCCAAGACACCGTTTGCATCGCACAAGATACCACCGAACTGGACTACACCGCGCATCCGCCCGAAGGCGTCCGCAATCTCGATCGCTTAGGCCGCCGTGGACTTTACGATCATTCCCACATCGCCTTCACGCCGGAGAAACTTTGTCTCGGGGTGGTCGGTGTTAAGTTCTACGATCGCGACAAAGAAGCGCTCGGCACCAGCAAGAAGCGAGAAGGCCAACCCCTACACACCGGCGAAGGGCAACGATGGCTCGATGGTTATCGCAAGGCCTGCGAGATCGCCGGAAAATGTCCTGAAACTCAGATCGTTTCGCTGGCCGATCGCGAAGGAGACATCTACGACATTTTCGTCGAAGCCGATCAGCATGAAACACCGGCTCAGTTCGTCATTCGCTCGCAGCGAAAACGCTCGTTGCCGGAGAAAGACCCCGATGGCGGGCCTGCGGCTTATAAGAAAATGCGTGCCGAAATCGCATCCGCCCAGCCGGTCGCTTACCGCGAAGTCCAGCTTCCCCAAACGCCCGAGCGAACCAAAGGATCAGGAAACAAACAACACCCCGGCCGTGAAGCACGCACTGCGAAGTTAGAAATTCGAGCGAAGCGGATGACTCTTCGTGCGCCACACAACAAGCAGTCTTCGATGCCGCCGGTCGAGATCAGTGTCGTTTGGGTGAGCGAGATCGATGGCCCAGGCGACGGAACCGAAGTCGACTGGCTGTTACTGAGTTCTCTGCCGGTCGACACGATTGCCCAGACGCTGCGGATTGTGGATTTGTATGTGGCTCGTTGGCCAATCGAAGTATTCTTTCGAGTTTTCAAAACTGGCTGCCGGGTCGAAGAGATTCAACTCGAAGCGAGAGACCGACTGATCCGCGCGTTGATGTTTTACAAAGTGATCGCATGGCGGATCATGTTTGTGACCTTCTTAGGCCGCGAGTGTCCAGAGCTTCCCTGTGATGTCGTCTTCAGCGAAGCGGAATGGAAGTCGGTCTGGAAAGTGGTGGAAAAGACGGCTCCCCCAAAGCAAGCTCCTGAGCTGTCACAATTCATCCCGGTCCTTGCGACCCTTGGCGGCTACAATCACCGCGAAGGCGACGGTCCGCCGGGAGCCGAAGTGATCTGGCGAGGCACGCGGCGAATGCTCGACTTCGCCCTCTGCTGGCAAGCCTTCGGACCAGACCAATGACTTGTGGGTAATCGACAGGAGGTTACGAGTCCTTTTTGCATCCGACCAAATCGCTGGGACTCGTAATCTCGTCCACTACATCCCGCCGCTAATTCTTTCGACGGTCCGAGGCTCCGTTCGTTGAACGGTATTGCAGAGGACTGACGCGCGGCCCGATGGGCACGCGGTTAAACGAAGGTGGTAGGCAGCAGCGTCGTTTAACCGCGGTGGCAACGCCCCGCGCGTTATTGCGGAGGACCGACGCGCGGCCCGATGGGCACGCGGTTAAACGAAGGGGGAAGGTGGCAGCGTCGTTTAACCACGGCGGCGACGCCCCGCGAGTTATTGCGGAGGACTGACGCGCGGCCCGATGGGCACGCGGTTAAACGAAGGGGGAAGGCGGCAGCGTCGTTTAACCGCGGCGGCGACGCCCCGCGAGTTATTGCGGAGGACTGACTCGCGGCCCGATGGGCACGCGGTTAAACAAAGGGGGAAGGCAGCAGCGTCGTTTAACCGCGTTGGCAACGCCCCGCGAGCTATTGCAGAGGACCGACGCGCGGCCCGATGGGCACGCGGTTAAACGAGAAGCTTGGTCGGCTGAAGCCTTGACTCCAGCGTGGGCGCCGGTTGCTTAGAGCAGTTCGTCGAGTTGGTCGACTAGCGAATTGAACCGCTGCAGCGCGGTGGCGACTGGAGTCGGCTGGGTCATGTCGACGCCGGCGGACTTCAGCAGATCCAGTGGATCTTGGCTGCAGCCTCCCTTGAGGAAGCTCAAGTAGTCATTCAGCTCACTCGATCCGCCCTTCAGCACACGCTGAGACAACGCGATCGCGGCGCTTAATCCGGTCGCGTATTTGTAGACGTAGAATGCACGGTAGAAGTGAGGAATCCGGAAGCACTCGAGTTCCAGTTGTTCATCGATCGCAAAGTCGGGACCAAAATAGTCGTTCAACAGCCCGCGATAGACCTCCTTAAACGTTTGCACCGTCAACGGTTCGCCTGCTTCGGCCATCTCGTGGGTCTTCTTTTCGAACTCGGCAAACATCGTCTGCCGCACGATCGTGGCGCGGATGCTGTCGATCTCTTGGTTGATCAAATATGCACGCTCCTGATCGCTGTCGGCGACCGACAAAAGGTGTTCGGTCAACAATTGTTCGTTGAACGTGCTGGCAACTTCGGCGACGAAAATCGTGTAGTTGTAATATTCGTACGGCTGATACTTCGACGAATACCAGCTGTGCATCGAGTGCCCAGCTTCATGAGTCAGCGTGAAGACGTCGTTCAGGACCTCTTCTTTGTAGTTCATCATGATGTAGGGATCGCCATCGTAGCTGCCGCAGCTGAACGCACCGCTCTGCTTGCCGCGGTTCGGATAACGATCGCTCCATCGCCCTCGCAGTCCCTTGCCCAAGGTCGTGCAATATTCTTCGCCCAACGGCTTCAACGACTCGAGCACCACCTCAACGGCTTGGTCCCAGGTGTGATGCTTCTTGATCGAATCGAGAACCGGAACATAGGTGTCGTATTGGTGGATGTCGTCGAGCCCCATCTTGCGACGGCGGACGTCGAAGTAGCGATGGACGCTTGGGAGCGATTCGCGAACGGCGGTGATCAGATTGTCGTAGACCGTTTGCGGGACGTTGTCGGGGAAGAGCGAACTGGACAGAGCGCTTTCGTAATTCCGAGCCCGAGCGTAATAGACGTCGCGGTGGATGCTGCCGACCAGCGTCGCGGCGAGAGCGTGCTTGTGTCCTTCGAACTGCTCGTAATATTGTTCAAAAGCTTGCTTGCGAACGGCCCGGTCCGGACTGACCATCAATTGCCCGAACGTGGCGTTGGAGAGTTCTAGCTCGCGGCCGGTATGATCCTTGATCGTGCCAAACTTCAGATCGGCGTCGTGCAATTGGCGGAAAGCGTTCCCCGCGGCGCCGGCCATTTCACCTTGCATCGCCAACAATCGCTCTTCGCCATCGGACAACGTGTGCGGCTTGTAACGGAGCGTTTGTTCCAGTTGGCGGCGGAACGGCGCAAGTTCCTCTGACGCGATGAACTCTTGAATTCGATCGTCGGGAATCGCCAGCAACTCAGGCCGCATCCAACTGGAGGCTTGGCTCGCTCGCACTGCCAAGTTCTGGAAGCGAGCCTGCATCGCTTGGTACTGGCCGTTGGTTTGGTCTTCGGTCGTCTTCAGGAAAGCGTAGGTGCCCAGGCGTTCGGCCAGACGATCCATCTCGCTATCGAAGCGAAGCACTTCCGCCAAAACCGCAGCGGACTCTCCTAACCGTCCGCGATGGGATTCGTATTCGGGCATCCGGTCGTCGAACCGTTTGAAATCGGCTTCCCAGCTCGCATCATCGGCGTATAACCGCTGCAAATCCCAGGTGTCTTCGGTTGCAACTTGGTCACGATTGGGAAGCATCTCAACGCTCATCAGTTTGAAAATCCGTTATACGTGGTGAAATCGAGTGAACTTGCGATCGTCATTCTACGAAAACGCTCGGCTCGCGAAACGGCAAGCGGCGTTTGGAGTGAGAAGCGATCCGAGCGGACCGCTAAAAATCGGCAGATGAACCTAAAATTGAAAACGCCTGCGCCGACAGAGATCGACGCAGGCATGGTTGGTTCCCACCGCAGACGCGGCGAAGAGCTAGACGTCCAAATTGCGGACGTCGAGGGCGTGCTTTTCGATGAATTCGCGACGCGGTTCAACCTTGTCGCCCATCAGTAGGCGGAACATTTCGTCAGCCGCTCCCGCATCGGAAAGGTTGACCTTAATCAGAGTTCGGTTTGCCGGATCGAGCGTCGTTTCGCGAAGCTCTTCGGCGTTCATTTCGCCCAGACCTTTAAAGCGAGTCAGCGTCAGGCCCTTCTCACCCGCGGCCCGAACTTCAGCCAACAGCGTGCGGAGGTCTTCCAAGCCACGAACGTTCTCTTCGCGGATCAGTTTAAATCGCGGCTCGGTTGCTCCGGTTCGTTCCTGAGGGATCAGGTCTTCAATACCGAAGTTCAACGGAGCGATCTCTTTGAGCGCGGAGTTGATCGTGCGGACTTCGTGTAATTCGACCAAATGGCCCAACGTCGGCTTCTTGGCAGCATCCGCTTCGGCACCTTCAGCTGGCACCTCATCGGATTCCTCCGGCTGTTCCAAGGTAACGTTCCGCTGCTCCATAAACGCACTCAGTTCAGCTTGATCCTGGAACCAATGTTCCTCTGGACCAACAAACAGGTGCAACGGTGGCAAACGGCCGCTGTTCGGATCGAGTCGCAAGCTGTGAGCTCGCAAGCTGATACCGCGTCGCTCCAACGCCACGATCGCTTCTTCGCATTCGGCCAGCGTTTCGCAAAGCGTCCGCATCTCGGCCCCTTCGACGCGACGCCCATCTTCGGTTTCCAGAACTCCGTCGGCGAGACCGCGTTCCAACAACTGACGCTTCATCTCTTCATCGGTCTGCACGTATTCGCGGTGCTTCCCTTTGACGACGCGGAACAGTGGCGGCTGAGCCAAATAGACGTGTCCGCTGGCAACCAACTGGTACATTTGGCGATAGAAGAAACACAACAACAGGGTGCGGATGTGCGAACCATCCACGTCGGCATCGGTCATGATGACGATCTTGTTGTAGCGACGTTTTGTTAGATCCTGATCGGCGCCGATTCCGGTGCCAAAGGCCTGGATCATGCTCTGAACTTCCTCGTTCGCCAACACCTTGTCTTCGCGACTTTTGTAGGCGTTGATGATCTTACCGCGAAGCGGCAGGATCGCTTGGAAGTCACGCATCCGTCCACCCTCGGCCGATCCACCGGCCGAATCACCTTCCACCAGGTAGATCTCGCACTCTTCCATGTTCTTGCTGATGCAATCGCGGAGCTTGCCTGGCAAGCCACCGCCGCCGAGGGCATCCTTTCGCTTTCGCAGCAGGTCCTTGGCTTTACGAGCTGCTTCGCGAGCTTCGGCGGCCAACAGTCCCTTGCGGACGATCGTCTTGGCGACCTTCGGATTCTCCTCGAGGTACTTGGTGAGATTCTCACCGATACCGTTGGTGATGATCCCTTCGACTTCGCTGTTTCCGAGCTTCGTTTTCGTCTGGCCTTCAAACTGCGGATGCAAGACTCGCGCACTGATCACGGCGGTCAAACCTTCGCGGAAATCGTCGCCTGTGGGCGTGATGTTTTTGAACAGCCCTTCCTTCTTGCCGTAGTTGTTCAGCGTACGAGTCAACGCGCTGCGGAAGCCCGAGACGTGCGTACCGCCTTCGATCGTGTGAATGTTGTTCACATAAGACTGCACGTTTTCGGTGAACTCAGTCGAATACTGCAACGCGATTTCGTATTCGACATCGTCGCGATGACCGGTGAACGAAACGACTTCCGGGTGCAGCACGTCGCTGGCGCGGTTGAGGTGTTCGACGAATTCGACGATACCGCGTTCGTAGCAGAAGTCGGACTCTTCGCCGTTGCGTTCGTCGAAGAACTTGATCCGGACGCCGCTGTTCAAAAACGCCAGCTCTTGCAGACGCTTGTTCAGCGTGTCGAAGTTGAACTTGGTGGTTTGGAAGATGTGCGAATCGGGCTTGAACGTCGTCTTGGTGCCGTTCTTCTTGGTTTCGTGTCCCTTCTGAATCGGACCTTGCGGCACACCTCGTTCGTAGTTCTGGGTCCACGTCATTCCATCGCGATGGACTTCCACTTCGCACCATTGCGACAGAAAGTTCACGACGGTTACGCCGACGCCGTGCAGACCGCCGGAGGTTTGGTACGCCCCTTCTTTAAACTTGCCACCGAACTTAAGGACCGTCATCACTCCTTCGAGCGTACTGACCTCGCGATCGAGTTCTTCGGACAACTGGTCGTGGCGATCGACGGGAATTCCGCGGCCGTCATCTTCGACAGTGACCGAACCGTCGGTGTGAACGGTCACCAAAACCAGCTTGGCAAACCCGGCCATCACCTCATCGATCGAGTTATCGACGACTTCGTAGACCAAGTGGTGTAGGCCGCGCCCCGTGGTGTCGCCAATGTACATACTGGGCCGTTCGCGAACGTGCTCCAGATCCGACAGGTGGGTCAGATCGGCAGCGTTGTAGTCCGCATTGGCTTCGCGTCGAACGGGTTCTGGGGTGGCGTCGGATTCCGGGGCGGCGTCGCTCATTGAATACCTGCGTTGGGACCGAAAAGAGAACGGTAATAAGGCCAAGATTGTATCAGAATCGCTTCCGGATGACGATGCCACTAACCCCCGGCTGAACCATTCCGGGGCCGATACGATCGAATTGGGGCGTCAGATGGCGTTCAGTCGCGAGCTTCGTCCGAAATCTCGCCGAATGAGGCGACATTACGTCGCAAAGCAGTGCCGGGGACTCGCCGTCTGTCCGCCAGCAGACGTTGCTCAAGGAAGATGCCGAGGAGCACAAGCGATCGACGCGGCACAAGCCGTCCAGCCGTTAAAGGCTGTGACCGGAGCAGGCCGATTTCTGCATCGGCGAGGCGAAAAAATGAATTCGCACGTCCCATCGGCGGCGTGGGAGATAGGTTTCCAGTATTCAGCGGGTGACCGTGATTCGGTCGTCCGTATTCGGCTTTCTCACCCCCGTGCGGGCGGGGCTGAGCCTTAGTGCTCAGCCTCGCCCTCTTTTATTCTTTCGGCGGGTGCTCTGAATATCGGTTCCTTCGTTTCGGTGATCTGCCAAGGTGGCTCACCGAAACGGCGGGAACACGATCCTTGCCGGGCGATATCGCCCGAGACCGCTGCGTTGCCGCAGTTGCTTACAAGGTCTTGCCGAGCTTCGATCCGTTGCCAGCTTGTCCAAAGGCAACCATGCGATCGACACAAACCTGCTTCATCGCTTCACGCGATGGCTTCAGATAAGCACGAGGATCAAACGCCGATGGATCTTCTTGCAATACCTTGCGGATCGCACCGGTGATCGCCATGCGGTTGTCGGTATCGACGTTGATCTTGCGAACACCGCTCTTGATACCGCGTTGGATCTCTTCGACTGGGACGCCGTAAGTCTGCTTCATCTTGCCGCCAAAGGCGTTGATGATGTCTTGCAGTTCTTGCGGAACGCTGCTGCTGCCGTGCATCACCAAGTGGGTGTTTGGCAGGCGACGGTGGATCTCTTCGATGCGGCTCATCGCCAACACTTCGCCATCGGGCTTGCGAGAGAACTTGTATGCACCGTGGCTGGTTCCGATCGCAACAGCCAACGCATCGACGTTGGTTTCAGCGACGAAGCGTTCGGCTTCTTCGGGGTCGGTCAACAATTGATCGTGAGTCAATTCGCCGACAGCACCGTGGCCGTCTTCTTGTTCGCCTTCGCCGCTCTCGAGCGATCCCAGGCATCCGAGTTCGCCTTCGACCGAAACGCCCTTGGCGTGAGCCTGTTTGACGACTTCGGCGGTCACCTTAACGTTGTAGTCATAAGAGGCGGGAGTCTTGCCGTCCTCTTCCAACGAACCGTCCATCATCACGCTGGTGAAGCCGTTTTCGATCGCGCTCATGCACGTCTCAACGCTGTTGCCGTGATCTTGGTGCATCACGATTGGCAGGTGTGGATAGAGTTCGGTTGCTGCCAACATCAGGTGACGCAGGTAAGCGTCTTGCGAGTAGGCACGGGCACCGCGGGAAGCTTGAACGATTACCGGCGAATCGGTTTCGTTGGCGGCTTCCATGATCGATTGGATCTGTTCCATGTTGTTCACATTGAACGCTGCCACGCCGTAATTGTTTTCGGCAGCATGATCCAAGACGACGCGAAGAGGTACGAGAGGCATCGGGAAATCCTCGGTTTCAGATTGGTTTAATAAGGAAGACGAGTCAACCTGCTCGTTTCATCCACCGCATTATCCCGCTCGGCCGCTGAGACGCAAGGGTGCCCCGCCCATGCGATTAGACGTAGTTTGGCGTCGGTGGACGATAGTCGTTCAGGTCGATCGATTGGAACCATTCGATCGTCTTCGCCAAGCCGTCGCGAAGCGGCGTCGTAGGGGTCCAGCCGAGGTGTTTTGTCGCCAAGGTAATATCCGGTTTACGGCGAGTCGGATCGTCGGCGGGCAACGGTTGTTGGATCAGCTGCGATTTCGATCCGGTCAATTCGATCACCAGTTCCGCCAATTCGCGGATCGTAAATTCGCCCTGGTTGCCAATATTCACCGGACCGACAAAGCCGTCGGTGTTGTTCATCATCCGGATGATCGCGTCGACAAGATCGTCGCGGAAACAGAACGAACGGGTCTGTTGCCCGTCACCGAAGATGGTGAT
This sequence comes from Rosistilla oblonga, assembly GCF_007751715.1. Lineage (NCBI taxonomy): Bacteria > Pseudomonadati > Planctomycetota > Planctomycetia > Pirellulales > Pirellulaceae > Rosistilla > Rosistilla oblonga. Next base: position 3,714,537 of record NZ_CP036292.1, read on the forward strand.
GTCTTCGTTCAGCAACGCCTGACGGATAAAGTTCGAGACCACGCGCCCATCGTAAGGATGCATACGCGGCCCGTACGTGTTGAAGATCCGCACGATCCGAACGTCGACCTTGTTCATCCGGTGGTAATCCATGAACAACGTCTCGGCGGCGCGTTTGCCTTCGTCGTAACAGGCTCGCGGTCCGATCGGATTGACGTTACCGCGATAAGCTTCGGTCTGCGGATGCTCTTCCGGATCGCCATAAACCTCGCTCGTGCTCGCTTGCAAAATTCTGGCACCACAACGCTTGGCCAAACCCAGCATGTTGATCGCTCCCATGACGGAAGTCTTCATCGTTTTGATCGGGTTGTATTGGTAGTGCCCCGGCGCGGCGGGACAGCCCATGTTGTAGACCTGATCGACTTCCAAAAAAATCGGCAGCGTGATGTCGTGACGGATCAGTTCGAAGTTCGGTTTGCCGAGCAGATGCGCGACGTTGGTCTTTTGGCTGGTGAAAAAATTGTCCAAGCAGATCACGTCGTGCCCCTCGGCAACCAAACGTTCACACATGAACGAACCAAGGAATCCGGCACCGCCGGTGACGAGAATACGTTGCATCTTGCTGCTCTACTGCTGGAGACAATTTGAGTTCGGCCAACCAACGGCCAACGGGCATGGACACTAATCCAACATGCCGTGAATTGCTAAGTGTATTCCGTAATCGGCCCCTGTACAGGCTGATAGAAGCAGAGCGGCGGACTAGCCTCCAGTAGGTGCTCCAACGCCCCCGTCTACAGAGTGCGGTGGTAAGCCGATCCGGCGGCGACGTGGTGGAAACCGAGCCGTGTTAAGAAATCGATTCTCGCCGGTGCCGATGGTTTTCCCGAGTTGATGATCGCTCGCACTGTGTGAAACCGGCGTTGCACCATCGACGGTAGCGACCCAGCAACCGCATAGCGGACCTCGGCGGCGAGGTCGACGTCCAGCGGGTTCCCCGAAAGGTCGTCGAAGTTAGCCAGATACAGCAGCCCGCGATCCATCACCAACGCGTCGCGATCGGAGAGATAAAACGTTGCCGAAGCCAGTTCCTGACCGGTACGATTGGAGACGACAAATTCGGTGATATCGAAGTGAGAATGAGCGCAAGCGGCTCGCCAATCGGTCGGCAGCTGTTGCGGCCGCTCGTCGATCGTTGCCATCCGACGCAGCAGCAACAGTTCGCGATCGACCGGGGCGCGGAACGACGTCAGATCCAACTCCATCGCGATCATCTGCGTTCGCGGCTCGAATCCGGCGGCGGTCAGCAGTTCGACCATCAGGTGGTCGCTGTCCGGAATCCCAATCACTCCCGAATACGGTTCCAGGCCGACGAGTCCCGAAAGATCGCCCAGCACCGTACCGACTTCGAACTCTCGAATTCCCGCTTTAGCCGATAGGTCGATCGAAGCTTGCAGCAGAGCCGCAGCCGAGGCGCGGCGGTCAGCACATTGACCGACGCAAAAGCTGGCGATCCGCGCGCGAATCGGCGGGTCGTCGCTGGGATCGGTTTGGAGGTGCGAGAAACCGACTAATTGCCCCTCTTCCTCGATCACCAACATATGGTCGAACTCGAAAAATGGCTTATCGAGGATCGCTTGTTCCAGCTGAGCCGAGGTGGTCGAAACGATCGGGCCGACCGTATGCCAATGCTCTCGCCAAGCGACCGCAAGACGGTTCGTATCACTATTTTGGAATGGGCGAATCAAAGCCACAATTGTTTTCCTGCATCATGCGGAGCGTTCTTGTGACAGCAAATCATGGCACAGGTCGCCGCAGTTGGCCATGCCTGGCAGTTGCGAAATGGGGTCCGTTCAAAATTATATCCAATTTCGATTGGCCCGTGGCGCTGCGAAACGTTGGTAAAACGGGTAGATTCCCTGTCGCGATTCCCTCTGGAGCATGTGATGCCCGATATTTTGTCAAATGAATTTAGCGAACCAGGATTTCTGAAGCGGCTTCGGAACTGGCGCGATGCGATGCCTTGGTTGGTGCTGGCACAGTGCCTGCAATCCGCGACGTCGGTCGTGGCGTTGATCCTTGCTCTGGCTGCCCTCTTCTTAGGGTCGTGGGGAGCGTTCGCGCTGGAACGAACGATCGAAAACCGAGACTACAAAGCGTTTCCCGATTGCGCGGCGCTGCCGGTCCGCGTGCCACTGACGGGCAGCCCCAACCTGCTGCCAGCAGAACTGTCCCAGGTCCGTGGCCCCTCGGTCATCGGCGTTCAGATGTATCTGACCAGTCCGATCCGCCAGCTGGCCGTCGAGCAACGCGATCCGCTGGTCTTCGGGCTCCGCTTGCTGCAGCAGTTCTGGCTGTTTGCCGTCTGGATTCTGCCCGCCGGTTTTGTCATGCGAGCTGCGGCGCTCAACGTCGCCGGACGCGAACGGATGTCGACTCCCGACGCGCTGAAACTGGTTCTGAAGCGATTCCCAAGCTTCCTCTCCGGCGTAGCTCTGACGCTCGGCTTTATGCTCCTCTGCTTGACCTATTTCCTGCTGTTGGGCTTCGTCGACCGTATCCCCGCAGTCGGTACGATCCTAGCGACCGCCGGCGGCCTGCTGGGGCTGCCGATTCTGTTTATCGCTGGGATCCTGTTGTTCGGATCGCTCCTCGCTTTCCCGCTGATGTGGAGTTCGGTCGTTGTCGAACCGTACGCCGATGGCTTCGATGCGGCCAGCCGAGGCTTTGAGTACATCATTCAACGCCCATTCCGATTCGCAGCCTATGTCGTCATGGTCTGGCTGCTGTCGATCGTGATCGCAAATCTGTTGAGTGGTATTTTTTCCTGCGGCCTCGCGTTGGCAAGCACAGCGTTTGCACTGACCGCTGCGGCCGACAGCCACCTGCCCTTCGCCGTACAAACGATCGCTCAGCACGTTCCGACAGCGATCGCCTTCAATCTGTTCTGGGCCTTCTCCGTTGGGATCTATCTGCTGCTGCGGCGCGACGCCAACCATCAGGATATCGAAGAGGTGTGGGAACCGCCGCAACCGCCAGCGAAACCACTGCCCGATCTCGACCTGCCGGAGAATCCGGCGTAACGCCGATCAGCAAAGTCCGGCGGTGTCCCGGCAATCGCTTCCTATTCGCGATCGCCAACGCTGCGAACGATAAGACTATTTGTCTTTTAACGCGCGGACGGCGTCGCGAGCGCGGGCCAAGAATTCATTTTTGGGTTCGCCCGATTCCAACCACATCGGGGCGCCGATCGTGATGCAACTGAGCAGCGGCACAGGCAGGAATTCGCCGCGCGGCAGAATCCGGTTGACGTTGTCGATATAGACCGGCACTAGCTCCAAATCGGGACGCTTCTTGCTCAGGTAATAGAGCCCGCTTTTGAAGCTCCCCATCTCGCCGGTGATGCTGCGACTTCCCTCTGGAAAGACGATCAACGAATAGACGTCGCCCATCTCGCGGATCATGATCTGCACCGGGCTCTGATGCACCTTGATCTCTTTGCGATCGATCAGCAATGCGTTAAACGATTCAGCGATGTGTCGGCGGAAGCGGCTGCTGTCCCAGTAATCTTTTGCCGCGACCGGACGCGTCAGCGCGCGGATCTCCTTCGGCAGAGCGCTCCATAAAACCGCAGCGTCCAGATGGCTCGTGTGATTCGCAAAATAGACGCGCTGACAAGTTTCTGGCTGGCAATCGACCCAACGGACGGTGAATCCGCTGAACATCTTGGCCAACAGAACGATCGCGTGACTGGTAAGTTGCATCGAGGCGAACAATTGATGGATGAACAACGGTCCTCAGTTGTTCCCCAGGGAGTGGACGATGCGACGCGGCAGCCCTCGAGCGAGGACGTTGAAGGACTGCGGGTTCCAGCCCCGCATTCTATCCTCTTGCGCGTCGCGAGCCCAGGGCGGCCAACGGTTGCCATTGCATCCAACTGGCTTGCGGCGAATGAACTTGCCGGTCGTATTGCTCCTGGATCAAGCTTTCGTATCCGTCGACCATCGCTTCCAATGAACCGGTTCCGACGACAAGCTCGCGGCCGGCTTTGCCCAATCGATCGGCCAGTTGAGGCGTCTGCAACAACTCGACCGCGTGCTGAGCCATCGCGGCGGCATCGCCTGGCGGTACAAGGAATCCGGTCTCGCCTTGGCGCACCGATTCCTTGACCGATCCGACATCGGTGCTCAACACCGGCGTTTGGCAAGCCAACGCTTCGAGGATCGAAACGGGACTCGCTTCATTGTGGCTGCACAGCAAAAAAAGATTGCTCGCCGCCAGAAGACGCGGCGTGTCGTGACGCGTTCCCAACAGATGAACCCGGTCGCTGACTCCCGCTTCGCTGCAAGCCGCTTCGATCGCTGGACGCTCGGGCCCGTCGCCGACGATCAACCAATGCGATCCAGGAATCTGCTGGCTCACGCGGCGGGCGACGTCGACATACATCGCGTGGTTCTTTTCCGGACGCAGCGCGGCGACGATGATGCCCAGCGGCGCGTCGCTGGGAATTTGCAGCTCTTCCCGAACCGCCGACGCTGCGTCGGGATCGGGGGCGAACCGCTGGACGTCGACGCCATTGCGAATCGCAAATACCTTGGCGTCAGGAAAACCTTCCTGCTCGCGCAAGTAGTCGGCATGCGAAGCGGCGACGCCGATAAAAGCCGACGTGATCGGTGTCAGCAGTCGATTCAAACGTCCGACCCCATCGGGCCAACCCGTCGAATGCAAAGCGCTGGCGATCACGGGGACACCGGCAAACCAGGCGGCTAACCTTCCCCAGAACATTTTGTCCCCCGCACCAACCGTCACGACGGCATCGACCTGTTGGCGGCGGAAAAGCGAGATCAGCCTAGGCAGCGTCCGCGGGTCGAACTTTGACGTCAATAGATGACTGTGCACCTCGACACGGTCGCGAATCGCTTCGCCCAAGGGGCCCGGTTCTTTGAGACAGCAGACCTCGGGGACGATTCGGTTGCGGTCAAAGCGATCGATCATGTTGACCAACAGCGTCTCAGCACCGCCGACCGGCATGCTGGTGATTACAAACATAGTTTTCAGCGGGCCGCGGCGATTGCGCGGCTGGGGGCGGCGAGACAGACGGATCATCGTTTGGGTTCCATCAACGGAATGCGGAAGGTTGGAGGTCGGAGCGTTTATCGGAACGGCTTAGCCGACGAGTTCTTGGGTTTGTTCCCAGTTGTTTGCCGGCGGCAACCAGTATCGGATCTCGGGACGCTGATACAGCTTGCGGGCATCGAACGACAGCCAGTTTTTGAATCGCGACATCTCGGCGTCGCCGTGTATCCGGCGGATGTGAAAGGCATCTTGGCCGGGCAGGTTGTACGCACCGTAAGCGCTGCAAAAACCTTGGAATCCAGCGGCATAGGCAGCTTGGATGCCCGCGATCGGAATGTTGTCGGGCAAGCCGTAAGGAAACGCAAAGTAGCGCAGCGGCATGTCCAAAGCAGCCCGCATCTCGGCGGCGCCATCGGTGATTTCGTCGCGGAAGTCGTCGGCGGTAATCAAGTTACCGCAATCGCAATGCGTCCGTGTGTGGTACCCGATCTCGACGCTTGTTCCGGCAAGAGCTTTCAATTCGTCCAGCGAATTGACGGGCAAAGGGCAGCCCGCGGCGACGTCGTGCGGGAATGGATCTCCGGTAACGCAGTTGCCATACGACACAAAGTAGGTGCAGGGCATCTTGTTGCGAATCAGATAGGGCAACGCAAACCGGCAGTTCTCCGCGTATCCGTCGTCGAACGTGATGTGGACCGCGGGACGCCGGCTGTCTTGCTGGCGAATCCGTCGCTGGACCTCTTGCATATCGATCACGTCAAACCGCTCGCGAATCCACTCCATCTGCTCTTGAAACAGATCGCTTGGGATCGTCCAGTCGTTGGGCTGTTCGTCGGCAACGCGGTGATAGAAAAGAACCGAGATCGGTGCCTTGCCCTTGGCGCTCAGGCGACGTAGCTGAAGCTGACGGCGGGGAGTCGAAACGACGCGGCGGAAGTCGATTGCAAGTTGACGAAGATTGGGCATGGAAGCGACAGCGAGTTTAACGAGGGAACAGACATATTCCCAATGGATACGTCTCCCGGCGCCGCAGGCAAATCAAACCGCTTCGCTCCCCTGACCTGCCCGCCGATCCGACAACGATCGCTGCCGGTTGCAACGATCGTTTGTTTTGTGCCGAGAGCGGATCCTTCGCTTCGTGCGGGGATCAGCCGGCATCGGACGGGCGGACGCAGATCAAACAATTGCCAACGCGCAACACGATCGAATCCTCAACGACCGCCGCTCCATAAAGCGTCGGTTTGCTGAACATCGCCACGCCGCGGCGTCGTTCGGGCGATTCCTCTTCAGCCAACAGCGGCTCGGCTGGCAAGGTCTCGTCGGTCCACGATTCGTTTTCCGCCAACACCTCGAACTTGCGCCCAGCTGCTAACACGGAGACGATCCCATGTTGGCCAAACAGATAGATCCGGTCGCCAATCCCGATCGGCGTCGCCCAACACGCCTGCTTTGTCCGCTTGGAATAGACCGATTCACCCGTCTGTGCGTCGAAGCAATGGACCACGCCGGCGCGATTGATCCAGTAGGCCAAACCTTGGTGAACGATCGGCGAAGCCCAGCTGGGGACAGCCCCTTCGGCAATCCATTCACGTTTGACGGTCCAGCCATCGCCTTGGCGAGCGATCTGGAGGAGACAGTTGGAATCGGCGGCGGAGCCGGCGTTTTCACCATTGCGACCGGGGGACGCGCCAATCAGAACGCGTCCGTTCCCGTAATCGATCGGCGAGGTGCCGGTGTTCCCACCGACGTCGGTAAACGACCACAACACATCGCCCGATTCGGGATCATAACCATCGACGCTGCCGGCGGAACTGACAACGATTTGCGTCGCACCGTCGACATGGATCACCGCTGGAGAACTCCAACTGCGCCGCGATTCGCGGTCGACTTTCCATTCCGTTTTGCCGGTCGCTTTGTCGATCGCCAACAGTCCGCTCGGCCCGTCGTGTTCGATCAAGACGAACATCGTTGTCGCGGTTTGGCAGGGAGAAGCCCCAATCCCAAACTCCGCTTCAACGTCACCCAGCTCATCGACCAGCGACCGCTTCCACAGCATGTCGCCAGCGTGGGAATAGGCGACGCAATCGCCGCTCTCAAAAAACGCGATCACTCGATCTTGGTCGACCACCGGCGTCGGAGCTGCGCGGCTGACATAGTAACTGTTGGCGACCGGAGCGGAGTTCTCGATGCCCTGCCGCCACAACTCGTCGCCACTCTTAAGGTCAATGCAAACCGTGTGATAGGTCTCTTTGTTGGGACCTTCGACGCCGGTTACAAAGACTCGTTCTCCCCAGACGACCGGACTCGATTGTCCGTGTCCCGGCAGCGTCGCTCGCCAGGTGATGTTCTCGGTCGCGGTCCACTCCAGCGGCAGCGACTGTGTCGCGCCGGGCCGGGCTCCCGCACCTAGAAATGCGGGCCAGACAGCGGGTTCGCCATTTGCCATGGCCACAAGAATTGTCAGGAACCAAAACATGTATTTTCCTTTTTCTGATCGTAGTCGGACCTAGTGCTTCATCCACATTTGAATACAGGGTAGTGGACGAGGTCACGAGTCCTTTCGCGCGAGAGATTATGGGGACTCGTGACCTCGTCCACTACCATCAATCCCAAATCAAAGTTTGACAAACCACCAGGGGCCAGCGGACGCTCGCGATCCGCGATCTGTCCGCTGCTAGGGATTCTAACCGGCAAACTTATTGAGTTGCCAACGGTCGGCGGACGGGAACGTGCAGCGTGACCGTTGCGGCATAGCTGGTGAACTCGTATTCGTCGCTCTTTTCGTCGTCCGCTGTGTGGTGGGCAACGACCAGATAGCGGTTACCCGCCTTGGGAACAAACGTCGCCAGGCCACCGCTGTCGGTGCGGAACTGGAAATCAGGATCGAATTCACCCTGCAGTTCGGCTCCTTGCGGGATGAAGCTGACGACGACATCTTTCTTCGGTTTGCCTTGGTGCAGAACCTGGACCGTCAACGGCTGGCCGACTGCGGTCTCGGTGAACGGGCAGGTTTGCAGCACGACCTCAAAAGGCATGCCGAGCGGCTTTTTGTGGTCGTGCCCAACAATCTTCGCATCGTCGATCGAATGGCTGGCCAGGAAGTAACTCTTCGCCGTACGGACACCTCGGACGCTCTTGCCGTGCTGCATGACACGATCCAGTTGAACGGCGACGCAGTGGACGCCGGGGGCTTCCACAAGCAGCGGCTGCGTCCAGTAGCCTTCCTTTTCCGCCATCGCGGTCGACGTCATCTTGTCGCGCAAGTCGACGCGGCTGCCGTCGGGCAATTGATGATCGGCCGTGACCCAGTCGAGCGAAACGAGGCCGGCGAGCTTAAAGTCGCGATGGTGGTTTCCGTGATTTCCCAAGCAGAGATCGACGTGCACGATCTCGCCCGGCGCTACAACCGGAATATTGGTTTGCGTCCAGATGTCGTGAGCCGAGGCGGTCAGTTGAGCCAACGCAAAGAGGCTGGTCAGCAAGCAGGTGAGTTTTCGATTCATTTGATTTATCACAATAGGTTAGTTTGGTTTGAGTTTAGATCTGAATTTGCGATAGCCCATTAATATTCGGGAATCACTTCGTTGTCGGCGATCGATCCGATCAACTGCCAGGTGTACCGATCGATCGATTCGGTGACAAATCGGACCGAACCATCGGCCAGCAGCACGGTGACGCCGCCGGGGTGACGGCTGCGGGCACTCTTGCGCGATGCGTAGCGTGAGTAGCAATCATTTTCCAAAGCGTTGGGACCATAGAAGTGATGATACCCGGTGTCGTTGACCGAGCCGTCGGCCCATTTTTCGCCCCGACGAAAGATCACCGGGCTCGAATCGTTCAGGCACCAAGAATCATCGATTGTTGGAGACGATGCATCCCAGACCGAGGCGAGCAAACCCTCGGGGCCGCTGTTGGCAACGCCGCGGGTGCTGTCGGGACTTCCCGAACCAATCAACGTCTCGCTGAATGCCGCGGTATGCGAGGTCCCATCGAGGATATCGCGGAATCGCTTTTGCGAATCGATGTAGAACAGTCCGTCGCAATTGACGTACAGACCGCCATCTTGAGCCGTCCCGTTGTTGGCGTGGTAGTTGGTCGCGCCCCATTCGTCGCTGATCCGTTCATGCACATCGCTGGGACACAAGAATGTCGAGACCTGCGTCGCGACGGCATCGCCCAGATCGGGATGCGTGACGACGCTTGGTGGCGGTCCCACCGAGTAGATCAACAGCGGCTGCTGCAAATCGATAGCTTGATAGATCGCTGATTGCTCCAAATACGGAGTCAGCAGCGCCAACGGGCCCCAGCGATAAAACGATTGTTCCGACGGTGGAACCGGTGCTTTGGCTTGGTCTCGCTGCGACGGAAACCGCTGCAGCGTGTCGTGATGCATGTGCAGCGCCAGACCGATCTGTTTCATGTTGTTGCTGCACGACATCCGCCGAGCAGCTTCGCGAGCGGCTTGAACTGCCGGTAACAGCAGCCCAACGAGGATGCCAATGATCGCGATCACAACCAACAGCTCCACGAGCGTGAAGCCGGCGCGTGATCGTTTGGCGGACGGGGAGAGGTAAGAGAGTCGTTTCATGGGTATGGAAAGTCTTTTGTAACTTGAGATTGGTAAATCGATAGCCACGCCGCGATTAAAGATCAGCGCACGGCAAGCGACAGGGGACAGACGCCGGCTCCATCGTCGTGGCACGCGTGGCTGCTTGGTCATTGCCAAGCAGCGCGCAGCGGTCCCTGAGATGGAATTCCAACGGAATCAAGAAACCGACAAAGCGATCTGAACCGCCGGCTGCAAACATTGCAGCGTCAGCTTGGAGCGAATCCGCGTTTCAAGTGGAGCTATCAGCTGGCACGCGATAGCAACCGGTTCGCCAAGGAACCGCGAGCTTTCACGCAGCAACTGATTTCATCAACTGAAAACAGAAACGTCACCAGCGTTGGACCGCAGCCAGGCGGCCAACCGAGTTCAGATGACTTCTTCGGTGAAGAAGAACGCGCCTAGGGATAGGGCTGCGCGGGAGCAAATCTCAAGGGATGGGCGAATTGGTCGTCGATCGCCGTCCAGAACAATAGCGGCGGCGTGGGAAGCGCCAATGTCGCTGGAACGATCTCGACAACGACGCTCGAAAGGACATTCCAGAAGCTATCGATGCCACGACATCGTGCGGCATCCTCCAGGCGAACGATCCGCAGAGTTGGCGATTCAACCGTCGCTGTCGATGCCGCCGTGGCGCTCGCGGCAGCCGGCAGCTTCGGCTCGCATTGCGAACCGCTCGAAGAACTGCAGCAACACGATTTCGCAGAGGGAGCGACCTTCGACGCGACCGCTTCACCAGCAGCTCTTTTAACGCGGGCGATTAAGAACTCGGGAGGCTGGACGTCGTTTTCCGCCGCCCATTGCAGCTTCTCCACATCGCTGTGGCAGCAGCACTTGTCCCAACAGTATTCCGCAGAAGAGCAGCCGCAGGAGCAAGCTTCGCAAGGAAATCGCCCGGTTTTCTCGGAAACCGGAGCGTAGGTGGGCAAACCGATCATGCCACACGCCAACACAACCAGCAACGTCAGGCTGATGCCACGTCGGGTCGTCGTCGATCGAATTGGATGGATGAAATCCAAGATAGCTTCAATCTTCTTAGGCGTGCCAAGTCGGCTCGCTCCTCACGCCCGCCATCCTAGTCAAACCGCTGAATATCGTAAATCAACCGCGTCAATATTTCACGGCTTCCCAATTGAGGGACGTCACTCCGGCGCAGCACCCGCCTATCGATTGTCGTTGGCATCCAATAGCAGCAGCGATTGTGCGGCCCGAATCCGGACGTCGAGATTTTCGTCCTGCAGCAGGTTGATCAAGGTTTCCCGAGCTGTGGTGAGCCCGGCGTGACCACAGAACTCAGCGGCAAAGACGCGGATCCCCGGATCTTCACTACCCAACGCAGCCTGCAACTTGGCACCCGCCGCCTTGTCGCCCAGCGTCGCCATCGTTGCCAACATGAAGGTTTGATATTGCGGGTTGTCAATTGAGGCCAGTCGGCTCCGCAACGCCGGCAGGTCGCTGGCATCGCCGTCGACAGCTAACGTCCAGGCGGCGATCCGCGCGATGTTGTCGTCTTCGTTGAGAACCTGAGCACGCAGCAATGCCAACGCTTCGGCGTCGCCCGATCGAGCCAACGCGGCCGCGGCCATCAATCGTTTCGTTGCCAGTTCGCCTTCCTGCATGTGCTTCCGAAGCATCACGCCGTCGCCGATCTGGCCGATTTTGAACAGCGATTCACACGCGTGCACATGACCGTGCGGATCTTCATCAGCCAGAATTTCAAGCAACACGGCGACAGCGGATTTGTCGCCGGCGCGAAACAGTTCGCGAGCGACGCCGCAGCGGTGCTGAGCGTCTTCCGTCGAATGCAGTCCGGGCCCGAGAGCCGCACGGACTTCGTCCCCTTTGCCCGCCAGCGACATCGCTTCGGCGGCGTGCATCGATGGCCAGAATTCGTCGCTGGCCAGCCCCTTACGCAACACCTGAATGATCTGGTCCTGCGTGGCTGCAGAGTTGCTGGGATCTGCGGCGTCAGCCACCATCGAGAGGCTGACGACAATTACAAGAGAACTTAGAAGTGAGATCGGCTGACGCATGAGACGAGATCCTGTGAGTGAAGGGTGGGATTTGCGGTGGGGATGTACTTTGTACTCGATCACTGACTGTCTCGCTGGAATTCGTCCAACGAAACCGTCGGGCAAGCGTTGTCGCCCAGCATCGCGTCGACCGAATCGAGATCTTTGAATCCCGTTCCCGTGACCAGACAGACAACCGTCTCATCGGGCTGAATGATCCCTTGGGCGACGGCGTCTTTTAGTCCGGTCAACGGAACCGCTCCCGCCGGTTCGCTGAAGATTCCTTCCAGCCGAGCCAAGTCGCGTTGCGATCGATAGATCTCGGCGTCCTCGACTAACCATCCCGTTCCCCCGCTGTCACGGCAAGCGGCGATCACCGCGTCGCCATCGATCACCGTGGCAACTTGCAGGCCGCTGATCTTCGTCGTGCATTCGACAGACTGGGCGTTTTCGCTTCCATCGCGCAGCGGACCCGCGATCGTGTTATTGCCGGCCGGTTGAACACAGTGGACTCGCGTCGCGGTGCCGCTTTCGCTTTTCTCGCTTGCATCGCGGACGCCGCGTGCGACAGCAAGCGTTAGTCCGCCACCGCCGGCGCAGGAGAAAACGTGATCGGCCTGTTTATCCAGGGTGCTAAGCTGCCCGACGATTTCACGGCCAATCGCTTCGACTGCGCTCATGCCGATCGGACTGTAGTGGTAGGCGCTGATCTGTAGCTCCGCATCGGGATGGTCTCCCATCCGTTGCAAGACCTCAAACGTAGCTCGCGTGATCTCGGCATCGAGGCCAAAGCCACGGACTTTCGTAATATCCGCACCGTAAGCCATCATCTGCCGCAGTTTCCCCGCCGGTGCGCCGTCGACGATCGCGATCTTGCAGCCCAGTCCTGCAGCGGCGGAATACGCTGCCAATGCCGATCCGGTATTGCCGCTTGAAGTTGCGATCACACGCCGCTTCCCCTGTCGCACCATCTCCGAAATCGCAGCCGCTGCAAACCGATCCTTATACGATCCCGACGGATTGACGGTTTCGAGTTTAAAAAACAGGTTCGACAATCCCAGCTCCGGGCCGATGCGGTGGGAACGAACCAGAGGCGTATTGCCTTCGCCCAGTGAAATGTCGTGCATGAGGTGTCGTCTTGGGATCGTGTAAAAAATTCAGGACGCGCGGCCCGTTGGGCACGCGGTTAAACGATGTCGGTGTGTCTGTGTCGCGTATTTGCAGCTTCGTTTAACCGCGTGGGCAACGCCCCGCGCGCCGTCGGCTGAAGCCTCGACTCCAACGTTGAGTTCATGTTCGAAGCGCGGCCCGTTGGGCATGCGGTTAAACGAAGTTGGTGTGGCTTTGTGCAGTGTTTATCAAGCTTCGTTTAACCGCGTGGGCAACGCCCCGCGCGCCGTCGCCTGAAGGCTCGACTCCAGCGCTGAGTTCATGTTCGAAGCGCGGCCCGTTGGGCACGCGGTTAAACGATGTTGGTGTGTCTTTGTGTTGTGTTTCTCAAGCTTCGTTTAACCGCGTGGCAACGCCCCGCGCGCTGTCGGCTGAAGCCTCGACTCCAACGTTGAGTTTGTGTTCGGACGCGCGGCCCGTTGGGCACGCGGTTAAACGACGCGTGGGTAACTAGCAGTGGTTGTGTGGGCTAAGACTCGGGGAACTCTTTTGGGAACTGTTTGTTTTTCAACGGATAGGGGCTCGATTGGTGCGTCCAGCCGCCGTCGATCTCCAGGCAGGCACCGGTCATGTAACTGGCGTCGTCGCTGGCCAACATCGCGATCGAGCGAGCGATCTCTTCGGCCTTGCCAAAGCGTCGCAGCGGGATCATCCCCTCTGCGAACTGGCGCACCGCAGCGCTAACGTTCTCGCCTTCCTCGCTGACGTAGTCGGCACTCATCTCGGTATCGATCGCGCCGAGGTTCAGACTCAGCACGCGAATCCCCGACGGGCCGTACAGCGTCGCCAACTCATAGGTCAGCGAATCGAGGCCGCCTTTGGCTGCGATGTAGGCGGGGCTAATGCCAGCAGCTAGCTTTGATTGAATGCTGGAGATGTTCAGAATCACGCCTCGCTTCGCGGGCTCCATCTCGGCGGCGCACCACTTGGCGAGAAATGCGGGTACCGTCAAGCAGACTCGCAGCGTCTGATCCCATTCGTCGGCTTGCATCGCTCGCATCGTGCCGATCTTCCGCCAAGCAGCGTTGTTGACCAGGACGTCGATGCGGCCAAGTTCCTGCACGCAGCGGGTGACGGCTGATTCCGCGAACGCGAGATCCGACAGATCACCGACGCACTGGATCGCACGACGCCCCAGCTTTTCGATATCCGCAGCGACGGCTTGCATCGCCGTGCCGTTGCGATCGATCAGCACACACTCGTAGCCGCGGTTTGCAAATTCCAGAGCGGTAGCGGCACCAAGGCCTTGCGCTGCTCCGGTGACAATGACAACGGGTCGACTATTCATTGCTGGCTCCTGTTTCGGCGGGATCTTCCAAAATCACAGCCAGACAATCCCCCGCTTCGACCGGCGGCAAGACGCGACGCGTGATCAGGCGTCCCGTCTGTGTCGAACGAATCGATGTCGCTTGGGATGTAAACGGATCGAAGAGTCGGCCCAGTTCATCGCCGGGTCGAACGGCACTATCTAACGCGAGCGTCCGTTCATAGAAGCCGCCGTGTGGTGCGGGGTAGTTGAGCTGCAGATGACCGCTCGTATCACGATCGTCTTCGATAACGCAGCGGTCTACCGGCGCCGCAGCAGCCGGCGCAGAAGTCATATTGCAGTCGGCCATGACTTGCAAACATCCTGCTGTATACGCGGCGACTCCGTCGGCTTGGCAACCTCCACCTCCGCCCCACTCCGCATAGATCGTCGGAACGTTGGCGTCGCGGGCAGCCGACAGCGAGCGTCCTTCCAGTTTTGCGGATGTACCCCAGACGATCGGTAAACCGAAGGCGATCGCCATCTGCCGCTGCTTCTGCAACGTTGCCGGATCGGAGACCAACATGTAGCCAACCAAAGGAGAGATCTCCATCGCGAGCCCTCCGGTGTGCAGGTCGATCATCAAGTCGGATTGCTGGATGAGTTTGGTGATCGCGTGGGCTATCTGTTCGGTCGGTGTACCATTGGGCGAACCGGGGAACGTGCGTGCCAGATCCAGTTTGTCAGCTCCGATTCGGCTGTGACGACGGTACGCCGGCTGGTTGGCGATCGGAACCAACGTCACGCTGCCGTTCAAATCTTCACGATCGATCTGGTCCGCCAAGCGTCGGACCGCCGCGATCGGTTCGTATTCGTCGCCGTGTACGCCGGCCAGAATCAGCAGCCTCGGGCCTGGATGTCGACCAACGATTTCGATCTGTTTCAAATCCATATTGGCGCTACGAAGCGTTGGAGGTGCCGGAGGTGCAGGCAGATTCAGTATCGATCAGACGCCGGATCGTTGGTTCGCTCAAGAACGCCTCTCGTTCTTCCTGCGACAACTGGTAATACGGCTCCGGCGCCATCAGCCCCTCGGTTCCGAGTGCGTTCAGAGTCGCAGTTACTGCTCCGAACAAGCTGATCTCGCGAGCGATCGTCAGGTAACTGGAGAGGTCGGCTTGCAACCGCGCCGCTTCTTCCCATTGCCCGGCATCGGCGGCGTCGGCCAACGCGCGACTCAGTTTCGGGAAGATCGCAAACAGGCCATCCAAGTTATCGGGAACCTGCATCCGAACCAGATCGGCGACGCGTTCAGGCTGAGCTGGCACGACGCGCGTTCGACTGCCGAAACGATTCCACAACTCGGTCGTCCATTCCCAATCGCGAGTGCACTTCAGCCCATGGATATTTGGATGGGCCGTCACCTGTTCGACCAACTCCATCGACAACGCGGTTCCCGTCAAAACAGGCAGGTCGTACAGGAAAAGTGGTTTGGTCGACGCATCGGCCAGTTTCAGATAGTAATGAATCAGTTCCTGCTCGTTGAACTTCATCAGATAGGGCGTCAGCACGACTAGGCCATCGACAGCATGCTGTTCCGCGACCCGAATCCGCTCGAGCGTTCGCTGGTAGCTGAGATCGCCGACGCCGATCCAAATCTCCGAACGCGCCGCGTTAACGCGAACACTCTCTTCGATCAACCGCTTGTAGGTCGCATCGGTTTGCAACTGCATCAGTCCCATCGTTCCGGCGACCAACAATCCGTTGATTCCAGCGTCCAGTTGGGCTTCGATGTGAGCCGCAAGTCCAGGCTCGTGAAGGCTGCCGTCGGATTGCAGCGGAGTACAGATGGCGGAAATTAGTCGCGTGGACATATCGGAATAGCTTTTGGTTAACGATTTAGGATGCGAAATGGATGTAGTCTAAAACGGCAAGTCGCCGTTACTATTGAGCGTCTTCGGGAGATGATAGGGCCAGGCGAAGCAGGGCAAATTCGCGCTGACGATAGGCGTGATATGCTCGCGTGTAGGTCAGGATCATTTCCTTGGTTTCACGGTCCTCCATCAGGTGGACGTGCGATAGATCCAGCCGCCCGCGGTTGGCATCTTCCGGATTCTTCTGGTCGACGACGACCACGCTGGACCGGATCAACTGCAGCGATTGCGGATCGACTTCGCCAATCACCAACGGGAATCGCGGCAAGTTGCCTTTGGGATTTTCGGGGGTGATGTTTCCAACCCAGAAGATCCGCCCGCTGCTGTGACGCATCAGCACCGACATGCTGCTGGGCGAATAGAAGGAGGTGCCGTCGTCGTAAGCCCAACGCTTTGGCTCGCTCCACGTTTCTCCCTCGTCGTTGGAAACTGCAAACCATTTGCTCGATGCGACGGTCGAGTCGTGCGAGTTGCTGCCCCGCATCACCATCAAGATCCGTCCATCGGGTGCCTCGGCGATCGTCGGTTCGATCAAACCGCGAACGGTTTTCTCCGGATCGCCTTTCACTCGCGTCGGCATTCGCCAAGTGATCCGATTTTCGTCAGTCCACGTGCCGACCAACGCGACGGCTTCGGTATAGGTATGGGCCCGCGGTGGTTGATAGAGTTCGCCAGCTTCGTCGAGAACCGTCATCTGCACCGGCAGCAAGACGCGTCCGCTGTCGGTGACGATCGGCGCACAACCGTTATCGCCGACATAGATCGCGTTTTTTCCGATCCACAGATCATCGAACGGATGTTTTGCGTCGTAGTCTCCCACGCCAACGATCGGATCGTCGCACAACCAACTGGCACCGCCGTCGGTCGAAACGCGATAGCGCAAATAGTAAGTCTTCTGCGCGATCGGCGGCTCATTGATTTTGGGGTCCAAGTTCGGCGTGTCCAACGCGTTGACGATCGCCAACACGCAGTTGCGATTTGGGTCGAGCGTCGACGTGGTTGGATTGCGGCGGAAGCCGGGCGTCAAGCCTCTGGCAAGCGCGTGATGCGACCGGATCGGACTCCAGTTCTTGCCGTTGTCATCCGACTGCCAGCTGGAGCTAACCAAGCGATCTTTCGCAACGTCGCCATAGATCGCTCGATAGTACGGCGAGACAGCGTCGGTGAGTTCCCGTTTGACGATGGAGACGCAGGGGGGCTGAGCGTCGGCAGCGGGTACCTTTTCCGTGGACGACAGGACGACGCTAACGGCCGCGAAGATCAGGGCAAAACGTTTGGGGGGCTGAGATCGCATCAGGCAGGGCTTCTTAGGAACGTGGTGAGGAGAGATGGAATCGGCGGAGGTGCGGTTGGGAAAAGTTGCCGGTGGAGGAGTTCAGCTACTGAGTGAAGTGGACATGTGTTTTTCGAGCAGCGCGATCGCCGCGTCGGTCTCCCCAGACATGATCATCCGACACAGTTCGCGATGGTCGCCGAGGGTTTGCAGCCGTTTTCTCCGTACGGTTTGCAGATCTTCGACCGCGGAGAGGCTGAAGATCAGTTGAGCCGAATGGGAATACATCTTCATCAATCGCGAGTTCCCCGAGAGGGCGACCAACGCCTGATGAAACAGATAGTCGGCTTCGCAAAAGCCGAGTTCCATGTCGGCATCATGTAACGTCTGCATCGTTTCGCAGAGGTCCAACAGCGGCTTGAAGGCTTCCTTTTTCAGTCGCCGTTGAGCCGCCATTTTGATCGCGCCCGATTCGAGCACACAGCGGGCGTGCATCAGTTCTTCGAATTCGAAATCGCCGAGCATGGGAGCAAAGAAGCCTCCCTTTTTTCCAAGCGTCAGCAGACCGTCGTGCTCCAACAGCACCATCGCCTCGCGTAGCGCACCGCGATGCACTTCCAGCCGTTCGGACCATTCGACTTCTGGCAGTCGCGACCCCGGCGTGATCTGGCCGCAGATTAGCAGGCGTCGCAACGCGTCGTAACACTTTTGCCTCGCGGTATTTCGCACGTCGTTCGACTTCGTTTCCGTGGTCATTGCGAAACTCCCGCATCATTTTGATAGAACCAGTCGACGGGAACGCTGACGATCTTGGTGCCGATCTTCAACGGACGCTTCAGTTGTTCAGTCAACCAATAGGCCAGCAGGACGCGATCGTCGACAAAGTGGATTGCGGTATAGCAGAACCATCCCTTGGGATCGGTTTCAATCGCGGCGTTGTGTGTCCAGGTTGCGCCGTCGTCCGAAGAGATGGCCGCGTTCAGTGGCGTCCGACGACCAGTTCCCTCGTTCCAAACAAGCAGCAGGTCGCCGGTCGAAGGAATCCGCTTGATCGACGCCGGCGAGACGGGGCTGCTGAAGTTCCAAGCCTTCATCGGCGAAAAGGTCTCTCCGCCATCTTCGGAATAGGCGTAAGCTTGCGTGCCGATGTTCGCTCGGCACCACAGCAAGATCCGGCCATCTTTGAGTTCGACGACGCCCGGTTCCTGCGTCAGGTAACGGGTGCCGGCCTCGTTGATTCCGTGAAACGTCTGTTTGCCGCGTCGCCACGTCTTGCCTGAATCGTCCGACAGGTAGCAAGCGATGTCGGATTCTCGGGTCCACTTGCCGTCGCGAACATGGACGGCGGCGGGAGCGATCAGCCGCCCGGATCGCGTTTGAATGACGCGGTCATTGTTGACGACAAAATAGTTCGTTTCGCCGGGCATGCAGTCGACAGCATCGCTCCACGTTTTCGCTTCGTCGCTGCTGGTCCGCATCCGCAGGCGGCAGTCCATGATCGAGTGCTTTACGAGATAGAACAACGCAATCCGGCCATCGGCTAGCCGCAACAGCGACGCCGACATGTCGTTCTCTTTCCCTTCGCGTGGAAAGATCGGTTCATCGTGGTTCGTCCAAGTCTTCCCACCGTCGTCCGAAGTGCAGGCTGTCAGATAGCCGTGGGCGTTGTCCCCGCCACTCTCGCCCAAAAATCGCGAATAGATATACAGAATTCGCCCGTCCTTCAACGTTACAAAGCCCCCTTCGGTGTTGCGTGGATTGTCCGGTCCCGTCGGCAGCGTCATCACGGTTTGTGGCGATTGCGCTATCAAGTGTGTGCCAAACGAACTGCAAGCAAGCAGCAGAAACAACAGAGTGCGCACATTCATGGGGGAAGCTCCAGGTGGGGGGCGGGGGATCTTCGCAGCAAAATCGAGCAGATCGAAACGGCCGCGTTCTGTCGCCAATATGAGCCTTTGTTTGCCGACAATCAAGCACTTTCTAAAAAATAGGGTACTGGCATCGTGTTTCAGTTGGTCGCCTTTCGCTCCGCGAAAGTGCGCCGCGCCAACGCACTTTCGCGGAGCGAAAGGCGACCAACTGGCTCCCTCCCATCAACGATAACCCCGCATAGCAGCGCTCCCTTAGCTGACGAAAATGCGCTGCGGAGTCTCCATCGAGAAATTGGCGAACCGGCTCCGTCAGCCAGCGCCATCTACTATACTTTTTCCTTGGAAGACGATATCTCCGATCGCTCACCCGTTACCGCGGTGCGTTGAACCGACACGCTTTTATCTCGCGGGACATTGCTCCCGTCGGGCTACGGTTGACCAACCGCCCTGCCGCCGTTCCACTGTCTGCCCTCTGTGTTGGCTCGACGTGGAAACCACAACTTGCCATCCCACGGTGCCCCATGTTCACTGACTTGCGAATCCCCAGAGCCCTCATCCTTGGAAGCCTGTTCCTGATGCTAACCTCGCCTGCCGCCAAAGCTGGCCAGCCGCTTGTCTATATCTCCGCCTTCACCTCGGGCGAACAAGGTGCGATCCACGCCTTTGAACTCGATACGGAAGCTGGCCAACTGAAGCCGCTGCATCGCGACGACACGCTCGAAAATCCGTTTTTCATCGCCGTCACGCCCGACCACCAATACCTCTATTCGATCTTCGCGCCGACGTTTGGGGGCAAGGAGCCCGAACAAGTCGCCGCCTTCAAAATCGATCAGACGACGGGCAAACTGAGTCCATTGGGCCGCCAGTCGTCCAAGGGAACAGCATCCTGTTTCCTGGAAGTCGATCCGATGGGGAAGAGCGTCGTGTTGGCGAATTACTCCAGCGGCAACGTCGCTTCCTACGCGGTGCAGAAGGACGGTTCGCTCTCCGAACCGGTTTCATTTGTGCAGCACGAAGGTTCAAGCGTCAACACGAAACGGCAAGGCGAACCGCACGCGCACGGGTTTGCGATCGCACCAAACAACCGCTTCGCCTACGCCGCCGATCTGGGAATCGACAAAGTGCTCTGTTATGCCTTCGATCCAGAGACGGCGGAACTGACGCCCAACAGCCAACCGTTTGTCCGCACGCCGCCTGGAGCTGGCCCGCGGCACCTGACGTTCCATCCCAACGGGAAGCACTTGTACGTGATCAATGAATTGTTGAACACGATCACGTCGTACGATTTTATTGCCGATTCGGGAATGCTTGTCGAACGCCAGACGATCGCCACGCTCCCCGAAAACTTCAGCGGCGTCAGCAACACCGCCGACGTTAAGATCACGCCCGACGGACGTTATCTTTACGGTACCAATCGCGGACACGACAGCATCGCCGCATATCGGATCGCCGAAGATGGCCAGTTGAGTCTGATCGAGATCGCCCCCAGCCTTGGCAAGGGGCCCCAAAATCTGGCGATCACCGGCGATGGCAGCCTGCTGATCTGTGCAAACATGCCAGGCGATAACGTCGTGGTATTTCGGATCGATCCGGCGACAGGCAAACTGACCGCCGCATCGGATCCGATCGAAATACCCCGTCCCTCCTGCATTCGGATCATCGAACGCTAACGGTTCGCGACCTCGCATGCGATCATGCGTTTACGTCGACGACAACGCGTCCCTTGACCTGGCCTTTGAGAATATCGGAGGCCAGTTGCGGAACATCGGCTAACTTCGCGGGTTGGATCATGGCATCCAGCTTGTCCAGCGGCAGGTCGGTCGCTAGACGTTGCCAGCCGATCAACCGATTTTCATAAGGCTGCATCACGCTGTCGATGCCTAACAGGTTAACGCCGCGCAACAGAAACGGAATCACAGAGGCTGGCATCGCGGCTCCACCGGCAAGCCCTACCGCTGCGACCGACGCACCATATTTCAGCTGTCCCAAAACGCGAGCCAACATCTCGCCACCGACTGCATCGACGCAACCGGCCCACGTTTCGGACTCCAACGGCTTTTTCGAGACCGTGTCGATTTCGCCGCGAGGAATGATCCGTGCCGCCCCAAGAGACTTCAGGTAGTCGGCGGTCTCGGGCCGCCCGGTGACTGCCGCAACTTGATAGCCCAGCTTGCCGAGAACAGCTGTCGCGATCGAACCAACTCCCCCCGCAGCCCCGGTCACGAGGACTTCGCCTTGGTCGGGCGTCAGTCCATGATCCTCTAACGCCAACACCGCCAGGATCGCCGCAAAGCCGGCGGTTCCGATCGCCATCGCTTGTCGTGTCGTCAGTCCGTCGGGCAACGGGACCAACCAGTCGGCGTTGACGCGCGCTTTCTGAGAATATCCACCCCAGTGCGATTCACCGACACGCCAGCCGGTCAGAACCACATTATCGCCAGGTTTGTAGCGAGGATCATCCGACGATTCCACCGTGCCCGCGAAATCGATGCCGGGAACAAGGGGATAGTTGCGGACAAAACCGTTGTTCGGCTGCATGCACAACCCGTCCTTGTAATTGACCGTCGTGTACTGGATGGCCACCGTCACGTTACCCGCGGGCAAACGATCGAGGGTCAAGGACTGCATGGCGACCGAGACGTTTGATTCGTCGGTCTTCTCGACGATCAGGGCGCTAAATGGCATGGGATTTCTCCGAGGTGACGAGGTGAAAAGCGGGGCGTTGCTCGAACGCGGACTAAGCGATCTGCGTCATTTCATGCAGCGTGAAAGATTCAACAGCCCCTTCGGACGCGGCGCGATAGGCCTGCACGTGCTGGCTGTTAATGTGATCCTGCCAGAGTTCGCGGGATTCCCAGTTTTCGAAGAACATGAAATGCGTCGGGTGATCATTGTCTTGGTGCAAGTCGTATTGCACACAGCCTTTTTCCGCACGCGTGGGAGCGACCATCTTTTCAAGTTCCGACTTCACGAAATCAATCTGGTCGGCTTTGGCGTGGATGTGTGCGACGATAGTGAGGTTTGCCATGTTTAAAGGTTCCGAGTGGGCTGAGGTTTTTAAGTGGTTGGATCGACGACACAGTGAAGCGTCGATCTGTTTGTTGAGAAGACGATAGCGACTATTGGAAGCCATCGAGTACGTTTTTGCCGATCGCTCGGCCGCTCTCTTGCTCCGTATGGGCTTGTTTCAGTGTTTCAACGCTGATCTTGCCCAAGTTGTTGTTGACGGTAGAAATCAACGTTCCGTCGTCGATCATCTGCGAGACGCGATTTAGTAGCTGATGTTGGACTTCCATGTCGTCGGTTTGAAACATCGATCGGGCGAACATGAACTCCCAACTGAAGTTCAACGCCTTCGGTTTGCCCGCGTTAATGTCGAGCGTCTGTGGATCGTCGATGAACGCGACATGACCGCGAGGCTGAATCAGTTCGATGATTGCGGGAAAGTGTCCGTCGGTGCCGGTCAGCGAAGCGACATAACGCGGCTGCAGCGAGAGCGTCTTCAATTGGTCGACTAGCGATTCGCGATGGTTGATCACATGATCCGCTCCCATTTTCTCAACCCATTGAATCGTTTCCGGACGCGACGCAGTGGCGATGACCGTTAACCCGGTAAGCTTCTTTGCAAGTTGGATCAGAATCGACCCGACGCCGCCAGCGCCGCCGATCACCAAAAGACTCTCGCCTTCACCTGCACCTTCTTCTACGGCCAACGAATCGAACAGCAGTTCCCAAGCGGTGATCGATGTCAGCGGAAAACCGGCGGCTTCGGCGAAACCAATCGACGATGGTTTGATGCCAACGATTCGTTCGTCGACGGCATGGAACTCGGCGTTAGTCCCCGGACGCGTGATGTCGCCGGCGTAAAAAACTTCGTCACCCACCTTGAACCGCCTGACCTCGCTACCGATCTGCCGGACAACGCCAGCCGCGTCGTAGCCGATGATTTTGGTGCCGCTGTCCGGTGTTTGACTGGCACGCACTTTTACGTCGACTGGATTGACCGAGATACCGCGAACCTCGACCAATAGATCGTGAGGCTGCAATTCCGGCGATCCAGCTTCAAATTCGATCAGTGCGTCTGGGGCGGTAATGGGGCCGGCAGTTTTGTATCCGATCGCTTTCATTGTTCGTTCCTTAGAGGATGCGGGCTCGGAGCCCATGATGTGAGGCAGGTCGGTAGTATGAGTCTGCCGCCGATAAATCCAGCTGATTGGACTTCCATAAGCGGATTAGGTCCGGCGGGATGTGGTCTCCCGATTTTTGCAGCCGTGCGTCGCAAGTCATCTCGCCGCGCGAGCGTATTGAATCGGCAGGATCTGTTCAGCGTCGGCGAGGCCCAGTTGCTTCGCAGCGTGGAAGGGCCAATAGGGATCGCGGAGCATCTCACGAGCCAACGAGACCACATCAACTTGCCCGTCGTCGATGGCCGCTGCGGCTTGTTCCGGTTCGGTGATCAACCAGCTTGCCGTCGTGGGGATGCCGACCTCTTCACGGATCCGACCGGCGATTGGAAGCATCATTCCGGGGCCCCAAGGGATCGTCGAAATGTCGGGAGTGACAAAGCCGTGGCTGACGTCCAATAGATCCAATCCGCTGGCTTTCAACTGCCGCGTCAATTCGATCGATTCCTCAACGGTCACGCCGCCGTCGATCCAATCGGTGACCGAAAGCCTCACCATCAATGGCAGCCGCTCGGGCCAGACTTCGCGAACCGCTTCAAAGGTTTCCAGCATAAAGCGGATCCGATTCTCAAAACTGCCGCCGTACTGGTCGGTCCGCTTGTTCGATAGCGGCGAGTAGAACTCGTGAGCAAGGTAGCCGTGTGCGAAGTGAACCTGTAGGCATTCGAAGCCGGCTTCGAGGGCGCGAACCGCGGCCTGGACAAAGTTCATATTGACGCGCGCGATGTCAACGAGGCTCATCGCTTGGGGAACCTTGGGTAGACTGCCGCCAAAGGCTTTGGCCGAAGGAGCGATCGTATCCCAGCCTCCTTGGTCGGAGCCGATGTGTTCGTCGCCTTCCCACGGTCGGCTGGCACTCGCCTTGCGACCGGCGTGTGCGATCTGAATGCCCGGGACCGCTCCCTGTTGTTTCATGAACCGGTTGATCTTCGCATACGGTTCGACATGATCGTCGCTGTAAATGCCGGCGTCTCCTGGGCTGATACGCCCCTCGGGCGAGACCGCCGCAGCTTCGACGATCACCATTCCCGCACCGCCGACGGCCCGCGATCCCAAATGGACAAGATGCCAATCGTTGGGAGCCCCATCGACCGACGAATATTGACACATCGGCGAGACCACAATGCGATTCCGCATCGTGACATCTTTTAAGGAGTACTTCTCAAACAGTTTCATTTTGATTCGCTTTGGTTTTGCTAAGTTTCGTCACGGGGATCAACTCCCGACGGTTCAGACTTCGGTCAGGATTTCGGCATACGGCAGGCGGGACTTCGTCAGTTTGGCGTTGTAGTCGGCTTCGGGATCGTGATAACCGAGCGTCACGGCAACCAGACTGCTGTAGCCACGTTCCCGCAGTCCAAACTCGTCGTCCAGCACCTTGACTTCGATGCCTTCCATCGGCGTCGCATCGATCCCCATCGCCGAAACGCCAAGCAGGAAGGAACCGATGTTGAGATAGACCTGTTTGTCCATCCAATGTTGAACGTCTTTCATGTCCTGTTTGTGGATGTTGATAAACATGTTGCGGCCGGCGTGCATTCGATCCTTCATCGCCGGATCGGCAGCGAAGCGACCGTCCTTCTCCTCCTGCTGCAACACCCGTTGCAGGTAATCTTCTTCGATGTCCAACTTGCTGCAGAAGACGACGACGTGCGAAGCTTTGCGAATCGAGTTGCTGTTGAACGGATAGATTCTGTCGGTCGATTTGGCGATCTTCTCTTTCGCTTCGTCGGACGACGCGAGGATGAAATGCCACGGCTGAGAATTGACGCTCGACGCACTGTAGCGGAGCAGCTCCTTGATCTTTTCCACATCCTGATCGGAGATCTTGCGACTGGGATCGTAAGCTTTGGCGGAATAGCGATTCTTGGCAAAGTGAACGATGTCGTATTCGGCGGCGTTCCCGTTGGTCGATTCTGTCTGAAGCATCTTTTGCGTCCGGTCTGTTTTCATAGAACAAGGAAAGGGTTGAGACGATCCGCCGTCTGAACCCTGTGTTGAGTGCATCGCAAGATGCGTGCCGTTCATGGTCGTTGTCAGCAGAAAGCAATATTTCAGCGAAATCGCTTGTTGAATGAATCCGCCAAATCGCAAGTCGTCCCACGATGTGCCCACATGTGCGCACATGTGCGCACTCGTTTCGTCTTGCTGTCACTGCGTGGACAGTTTTTGCAGTCGACCTGTCTGCCAAGGACGTTGCTGTGTCTAAACCTCGATTCCGTGTTGCTTCATCATCCGGTAGAGCTTGCGGCGTTCGACACCCAGGATCCGGGCGGCTGCCGATTTGTTGCCGTTTTCTCGAGCGAGCACCTCCGCGATATGCTCCCGCTGCACCGTCATCAACGATCCTTCGTTGGCGGGCGTTTCCGCAGAACCAGCCGAACCGAGCGATTGGAATTCATCGGGAAGGTCTTCGATCGTGATCAGATCGTCGGCGAGGATCTTCGCCCGTTCGATGGTGTTGACCAATTGCCGGATGTTACCGGGCCAGTCGTAAGCCAGCAGCGCCGTCCGCGCCTCGGCTTCCAACTCGGGGCCGTTTCCCAAAAAGTGGTCGATCAAAACGCTGACGTCATCGCCGCGATCGCGCAGCGGCGGAAGGTGGACTGTCAGCAGATTGATTCGGTAATAGAGGTCTTCGCGAAAACGTCCTTCGGCCACCTCATCCTTCAGGCTGCGATTAGTCGCCGCGACGATCCGGACATCGACCCGGCGTTCCTTCTCCGAACCGATCCGCCGCATCGACCCATCTTCCAGCACCCGCAGCAGTTTCGGCTGCAATGCCAACGGCAACTCGCCAACCTCGTCGATAAACAACGTGCTCCCGTCGGCGACTTCGAACAGACCGGGCTTCGCTGAAGTCGCACCGGTGAACGCACCCTGTTCATGACCAAACAACTCGCTCTCTACCAACTGTTCCGGCAACGCGGCACAATTCACAGTGACCATCGGCCGGTTGCCGCGGGGGCTGCCCTGATGGATCGCTTGGGCGACCAGTTCCTTGCCGGTCCCGCTTTCGCCTTCGATCAGCACCGGCTTGTCAGTCGGAGCGATACGGTCGATCAACCTGAAGACTTTTTGTATCGGTTCGGACTGGCCGAGCATCGTCGCGGCTGGACGTTTCGTGCGGTCGATGACTTCGCGCAGCTGCGTATTCTCCTTCCGCAACTTCCGACGTTCCAACGCTCCCAGACAACGACGTTCTAGTTCCGCCATCGGGAACGGTTTGGAGAGAAAGTCGAAGACGCCGCGACGCATCGATTCGACGGCGTTCTCGATCGTCCCTTCGCCTGTCAGGATGATGATCTCCGTTTCGGCGGCGGCATCGCGGATCCGCTGCACCAGTTCCAGACCGCTGAGACCGGGCAAATTCCAATCGAGGACGGCGATGTCGAAATCAAGTTTCTCGCACTGGGCGACGCCATCCTGCCCGCGAGTGGTGTGCGTGACGCAGTGCCCGTTCTTCTGGAACCAGCGAATGCAACCCGCCGCGAAATCGGAATCGTCGTCGACGAACAATATGTCCAACGCAGTTTCTGCCATGGCCGTCATTGTAAGTCACAACGCGATGTCGAACAGGGCAGCCGGTGCTACGAAGATCCGCCGGAGCCCCTAGAATAGACCGGCCGCCGGCATTGCTATTTGGGAATGGACGATGATGAACGAACGAGATCTATTGGAAAGCGATTTACGCGGGCAGACGCGGGTCCTGAAGCGGTTGGCCCAAGGGGCGTCGCTGGACGAAGTGCTGCACACGCTTGTTGAAGTCGCCGAGGAATCGCGTCCCGACATGATCGGTTCGGTCATGTTGATGGAAGCGGAATCGGGGACGTTGCGGTTGGCAGCGTCTCGGCGTTTGCCCGATTTCTATTGCACCGCGGTCGACCGCCGGATCCCAGGTCCCCGCTGTGGATCTTGCGGAACCGCAGCCTTCACCGGCAAACGGGTCGTCGTGGAAGATATCGCCACCGATCCGTTGTGGCATGGATTTCGCGATATCCCGGAACAAGCCTTGTTGCGTGCCTGTTGGTCCGAACCGATCATCGCATCGACCGGCGAAGTCCTGGGGACATTTGCGATGTATTACTCTGTTCCAAGGTCGCCGTGTGCGAGCGAACTGGAGTTTGTCTCCAGCATCGCTAGCCTGGCGGCGTTGGCGATCGAGCGGGTTCGCTATCAGAGCGACGTTGAACGCGAGCGGGCGGTGCTGAAGACGATCGTCAACGGAATCCCCGACGCTCTCTTGATGACCGGGTTGGACCGGAACATCACCCACTTCAGCCGTGGGGCGTGCCGTATGTTCCAGTACGATGCGGATGAAGTGTTGGGCAAATCGACTTCGATACTATACGCCGATCGATCCGACTTCGAACGGATGGCCGAGGAACGTTTTCATATCGCGGCCGATGAAAGATTCGAAGCTACCGAAGTCCGATGGCGACGAAAGTCGGGCGCGACCTTTGTCGGCGAGATGGTCGGGAAAGTGATCCGCGACGAACGGGACCAGCCGTTGGGATTCCTCGCCTTGATTCGCGACATCACCGACCGCAAACGGGCCGAAGCCTGCCTGGCGGAGAGCCGCGATAAACTGGTCCAGGCGGAACGCTTGGCTGCGATGGGGAAGATGGTTTCGGCGATCGCTCATGAGAGTCGCAACGCGTTGCAACGGATTCAAGTTGGTATCGATGTCCTGGAGTACGACATCGAACCCGACTCGGAAGCTCGCGAAGATCTGAACCGGATCCGCCGGGCTAAAAACGATTTGCAACATATGCACGATGAACTTCGCAGCTTTGCCGGACCGATCCAGTTGGATAAATCAACGGCCAGTGTTGCGGAGGTCTGGCGGCAGGCGTGGACGAACCTGCACGTCTTGCATCAAGGACGGGACGTTCAGTTGATCGAAGCGATCGATGATGCGGATCTGGTCTGCGAATTGGACGTCTTCCGAATCGAACAGGTGTTCCGCAATCTGTTCGAAAACTCGTTAGCCGCCTGCGCCGATCCAGTCCGTATCACCATCGCCTGCAGCAATCGCAACGACGGCGAACAACGGATGCTCTGCGTTTCGGTCCGCGACAATGGACCTGGGCTGCCGGAAGAGCTGCGGGCTCGTGTTTTCGAAGCCTTTTACACGACCAAGGCGAAGGGAACGGGTTTAGGCATGGCGATTGCAGAGAGGTTCATCACCGCGCATCGAGGGACGATCGAAATCAGCGATCACCCCGATGGTGCCGAATTCCTGATGACTCTCCCCCAATGAACCGACCACATGAAACGCAGCCTGAGAATTGTGATCGCCGACGACGAAGCCGATATTCGTCAGGGATTTCGCCGTTTGCTGTGCAAGCTGGGCTGTGAAGTGGTCGGCGAAGCGGAGAACGGCGGCGATTTGATCGCGTTGTGTGCGGCGGAACTGCCGGATCTCGTCATCACCGACGTTCGGATGCCTGAGATGTCGGGAATCGAAGCTGCCAAAGTGATCGCCAAAGCAATCGCGATCCCCGTGATTGTCGTCTCTTCTTACGAACGCCCCGACGACGAAGACTGCGCGTTCATCGCCGACTTCTTGCTCAAACCGATCTGCATCACCGAACTGCGAGCCGCGATCAACACAGCCTGCGACGGCGCGTTCTAGAGCCCGATCCCACTGTGCGTATTTGGGCACACCAGCGCGGGAACTGCCCATCAACGGGCAATCGATGCGAGCAACTCACCTCCCCGAACATCGCTTCGCTGGTTCGCCCCTCCCCTGCAAACTTCGTTTGCCGGAGGGTCGATATTGACTTTTGTTCCCGTGAGCCAGTATCGGGCGGGCAAATTGAGTATCCATTGGTGAACCGCGCAAGCCAGACTCCCTGTGCACGCGATGGTGCGCCGCCTATTTCCAAATCAGCATCCGATAAAAAACTATCTTTTTGTCACCGCAATCCGGGCAGAAATACGCCTATGATCATGTCGAGTCAAAACTACGTCTAGAGATTCGATATACGCAACGCCAAATACGGAGGTCGAATAGTGGACATCAAAGAAACCGAAGAATTGGAACGGCTGGCGTCGATTCCAGGCTGGATCAGAAACTCGCAAGATGCGCTGGATGCAATCGTCAATGAATTTGGGGGGGAACGCAATAGATTGAAAACCCATCAACTGGCACTGAAGTTGGTGAAAAGCATCAAATTCGATGACCGCGATGGAACTACGCAGTCCGGTGTTGGTCTCCTCTGTATTGATCCGGACGCCTACGAGTTGAGCGAAACGTCGTACCGGCGTGGATACCTTGGTGGTTTCACCCACGCGCTCGATGAGATTTACGATGGAAAAACGATTGAAGATTGCAATTGCTACGCCAATGAAGAGCTGATCGCATGGCGCTCAGGCGATTGTACCAAACAAGTGCTGCCACCGACAAAAGACTCGTAGTCGGCGGACGAAGCACTTCACCCGCCCGGCGAAGCCAGGGAGGGTCGAAACACGAGCGTCTAGCAAGTGTTTCGGGGAGGGCCCGCCGCTGTATCGATAGCCTGCGATTTACTTCGGACTCCCATCCTCGAACCACGCTTCGCTGGTTCGATCCTCCCTCAAACTTCGTTTGAGGGAGGATCGAAGCCCTGAGTCCACGTTTTTTGCGTCGTACTCTACGGAAGTCCCACTACGCCGATTTCAACCGAGTTGCCGCTATAATGCTGCAGCATTGGGAAAACGCGCGCGTGACGAAACCTAAAGATCTGTGGAAGAGGCTTGGATGGGCAACCAATCGATTGTTTTACGACTGTGCTTCGCTGTTCTGTCGACTGCAGTTTGCGTGTGGCAGGTTCGGGCGACAGAACCGCAGGGTCGCGACCGGCCAAATGTGTTGTTCATCGCAGTCGATGACTTGGCTTGCACGCTGGGTTGCTACGGCGATCTGGTCGCCAAGACGCCCAACATCGATCGGCTGGCAGCGGAAGGGACATGTTTTCAGCGAGCTTACAATCAGTTGCCGCTGTGCAACCCGACGCGAGCTTCGGTGATGACGGGACTGCGGCCCGATCAGATCAAAGTCTACGACCTCGATCGCCATTTTCGCGACCAGTTGCCCGATGTCGTCACGCTACCTCAAGCGTTCCAAGCCGCAGGCTACTTCGCCGCACGTGTCGGTAAGATCTATCACTACAACGTTCCCGCGTCGATCGGGACCGACGGCTTTGACGATCCGGCCTCTTGGAATCGAACGGTCAATCCCAAGGGACGCGATAAGACCGACGAAGCACTCGTCTTTAATGCCGAACCGCATCGGAAGATCAGCGGCGCGCTCAGCTGGCTGGCCGCCGACGGCCGCGACGAAGAGCAGACCGACGGGATGATCGCCAGCGAAGCGATCAAGATCATGCAAGAGAAGAAGGACCAGCCGTTCTTTCTGGGCGTCGGCTTCTTCCGCCCGCACACGCCGTACGTCGCGCCGAAGAAGTACTTTGAAATGTATCCCGTCGATTCGCTGCGGTTGCCCTACGCGCCCCCTGGCGATCGCGACGACATCCCAACCGCCGCATTCGCTCACAATTGTCCCGTTCCCAATTACGGACTCGATCGCAAAACGTTACTGCAAGCAACGCAGGCCTACTACGCTTGCGTGTCGTTTGTCGATGCCCAAGTTGGCCGGTTGTTGGACGCAGTGGAAGAACTTGGTTTATCCGAAGAGACGATCGTCGTCTTCTGGAGCGATCACGGATATCATCTGGGCGAACACGATGGCGTCTGGCAAAAGCGAACCCTATTCGAACAAGGAGCTCGCGCGCCGTTGATCGTCCGCGTCCCGGGACAGAAGTCGCGAGGTGACTGTCGCCAAATCGTCGAGTTTGTCGACATCTACCCGACGCTGACCGATCTGGCAGCGATCCCGTCGCCGCCCGGTCTGGCGGGGCGCAGTCTGCGGCCATTGATCGATAATCGGCAGGCTGACTGGGATGGCTTCGCCGTCACGCAAGTGCTCCGTCCCGCGGACGCTCGGGTGTCCGAACCGGTGATGGGCTGCAGCATTCGCACCCACCGATACCGCTTCACCGAGTGGGGCGAGGGAAAACATGGCGTAGAGCTGTACGATCACCAATCCGATCCGAACGAGTTCCACAATCTCGCGGTCGATCCCGACGCGGCCACAGTGGCGGTGATCGATCGACTGCGCCCGATGCTGCGTTCTAAAGCCTCGGGCAAAACGCCAACCGTCCCCGTCAATCCTGACCGCCTGTGATCGTATCACTCTCCCAAATGAACCAAATCGATTTGGAATCGCAACTCGCACTTCGTCCGAATCCGTCGCGCCGCACAACAACACGTTCTCATCACAATGAAAAGCTGCCATTCGATGAACTCTTCGCCATCAAGCACATGTCAAATTATGTTGGTCGCGTTTTGCGCCGTGGCGTTGTCCGGATTCTGCCACGGCGACGCGCGTGCAGAGCGTCCAAACATACTGTGGATCTATGTCGATGACATGAGCGATTGGATGGGATGTTATGGCGATCCAATCGCGGAGACTCCCAATATCGATCGGCTTGCCGAAGGGGGCGTTCTGTTTCAGCACGCCTACATGCCAGCTCCCGTCTGTTCGACGACGCGGTCGGCTTTGATCACCGGCACGATGCAGACGACGCACGGCTTGCATCAACATCGAACGATGATCAAGAAGCCGTTGCCCGGTGACCTGACGACGATCCCCGAGTTGTTTCGCCAGGCCGGGTATTTGACGTTTAACGAGGCGAAAGACGATTACAATTTCGTGCGAGATCGCCACGCTATGTATTCGCCGGAGTTCCAACGTCCGTCGCGGAAACAGGTGAACTCGCACATGTTGGGACGCGACGCATCGTGGCTCAAACAACTGAAAGGACAACGGTTCTTCGGTCAGATTCAATTAAAAGGGGGCAAGTTCGGGGGCGAGACAGGAGCGAAGTTTCCGACCGAAAGCCGCTTCGATACCGGTAGGGTTTCGGTGCCGCCACAATATCCCGAACATCCCGTCTTCCGCGACGCGATCGCAAGGCATTACGAACAGATCGCCGAAACCGACGCTCAGGTCGGTGCCATTTTGGACGCGTTAAAGGCGTACGACCTGTGGGACAATACTGCGGTCTTCTTCTTTACCGATCATGGCAGTCCGCTTCCCAGAGCGAAGCAGTTTCTATACGAGGATGGGCTGAAGGTGCCCCTGATCGTTCATTGGCCCACAGGCAACGACGTAATCACTCGGCGAGGTAACGTGCGAGCGGATCTTGTCAGCGGCATCGATATCACCGCCAGTACGCTTGGTCTTGCGGGAATCGCGATCCCTGAATTCATGGAGGGAGTCGATCTGTTCGCCGAAGACTACGCTCCTCAGCAATACGTGATCTCGGCGAGAGACCGGATGGGGAACGCTATCGATCTGATTCGAACGGTTCGTTCGCAGCGGTTTCGATATATCCGAAACTACAAACTGGATAGAGCCTTGTTCCAGCCACAATACCGCGACAAGTATGCAACGTTTGCCACGCTGCAGAAACTGTTGCGTTTGGGAAAACTGAGTCCGATCCAGGCTTCGTATCACGACGCAGAACACCGTCCGGCGGAAGAGCTTTACGATCTCGTGAACGATCCTCACCAGATCAATAACCTGGCGGAGAATCCTGAATTAAGAGCGATCCTGAAAAGCCATCGTCAACAGCTTGCCGATTGGGAAGAGGCAACCGATGACAAGGGACGTTACCCCGAGAGTCGCGAATCGCTGAAGCGAGTCTTCGAATCATCGGCCGGCAAATGTGTCTCGCCCGAATACGACTTCCTAAAGTGACTCGACGACGTTTTTGATCTTTGCGGCGCGGTTGACACTCACAAATCCTGAATCGGCAGCGACGTTCGCTCTGCAACCCGTTTGGCGATCCGCGAGCGGTGGCAGCAGACCGGATCGGCTTCTAAGCAGATGAGCACCGATGGAAGTTGCAGCATCAGTTCAGCAACACGATCGATCGCCGCTGTATTCTCTTCGAGCGTGCTCTTTTCGTAGCGGTCGAACAATGCCTTGCGGTCGTCGATCGTGTCGAGATGTTGCCGCTGATCGGCTTTGATTCCGAGTTCGGGGAGATGGAGGTATTCGATCTCCAGTTGCCCGGTCAACCGCTGCAGCGTGCTGCGATGAAAGCCGTAACGCCGGGCATTGGGATTGTTCCGCACATCGATCACGCGACGGATTCCATTTTCCACCAGGTGGTTCAAAAACGCATCGATCGAGAGCCCTTCATAACCCGCCGTGTAGACCGCAGGATCCGCAGTCGGTCGTTGGGCGAGGCGTTTGCGCTTGCTGTTGACCGTATAAGCGGGGAACGCATTGTCGACGTAATCGAGAAGCTTTTCGGTGTCCCGGTCGCCAAAGCGTTCTACCAGGCGTGAGAGATCTTTCTGAACCGCATCGTCCGGTGTCTGGAATTCTGCGCCGGCGGCGACTGTGAAACTTGCCTCCTCGTCTCGAACCAGAAAGCCCTGGTCGGTCAGCTTGCCCAGTTCCTGATCCAACGCAAATGAAGCTGCACCGTTTGTATAAGGAACAAAGTCATAGAACGCGCTGCCGCCGGACGACGGAAATTCGTGGCGCAGCAGGAACGCCAATGCGGTCAATTCCGCAGGCTGAACCGGGCGAGCGACAGTTTGCAAAAGATGCAGAATAGTTTTTTGGCGATTGAGCATTGTTCGAGTTCCCGCAAGCTTCGTTTCATGACCATCAGCCCGGCAAACGCTGTGCGTTGGCGGCAGCATAACCGGACAGCGGAGTTGTACTATAAATCGCGGCAACCGCGATGCGCTTAATCGTTAACCGGAATCAGCTGATACGAAAATTCGCAACCGCGAAAACACAACTTGCTCAATTACGGCGTCAGTCCAACAACATGGTTCACAGAGGAAATACGCGAAATTCTCGAAACGTCTCGTTTTATCCGTTATCTTGGGGGCTCTTCGGATAAGTCGTCAGCTTAGCAGTTTTCCAACTGGCCGTTGACGATCGCAGATGCAATGGGAATTTGACGTGAACCTAACATCTCCATGCGACGAACAACACGTAGCGTGCGACAAACGATTTGTCGCGTCGTTGACCGGCAGCCAATTGGCACGGCCTGCGTTGCGGAGGACGTCGACGCGCTCCGCCTCGGACCTGCAGAACACGAATTCGGCGGCAGCTTCGGTCTCCCGGTCAATACGCTCCACGCCGCCTCTTCTTGCTATCGGGATCGCCGGTCGCCTCTCTTCATATCATCACGCTCCCAAAATAACGGTCACCGCGTGGCACGCGTCAGGCTACCGCCTGCAGATGATTCGCTACGCAGGAATGCACATTGCGCCAGCGACCGAACCTCTAGACACACGTTTACTCGATCGGTCGGTGTGTGGCTTAACGCTCGAAGAACGCTTTCCGCTGGGCACCGCGAGCCCCGGCCCACAAACAATGTCCGCTGAAGAATCTCGATAGTCCATTTCCGTCCTCCACAACCCCACCGCCAAACAATGAACCGCATCCTTCGAACCCTATTGCCACGGATCGGTGCCATCTTATGTGGATTCACGGCTGCAGTCTCGAACCTATCGGTAGCGGAAGATCGGTTGGCTGCCGATCGCTTTGTGCCGGAACACGACTTTGGTAAGCAGTCTGCCGACGACATGCAGGCCGGTTTTGCGAAGCCCTGGCAGTTGTCGCAAATTCGTCCCGCAAGATTTGACGACAACGCGGAGCCTTCTTCACGTGAGGAGTTTCCGCCTCCGGTAGTAATCTCAGGGACCAATCAGCGAAACAATCCACTGCGTCGCGAGCTAAGACGAACCTACGCGGAGGATGATCTGTTTGTTGGGTTTCGGTTCCTTTATGAACCGTCGAAGATCGACCTGGGAATCGATCCCGAGTTCTTTGTGCTCTGGTTGGATCGCACGCAAGGGAGTGACCAGGCGGTGCATAGCGTCGGTGTGCCGAACATTGGGATCCACATGGCGGATCGAGGGCCGAGTCGCGGGAAGAATGTGTTTATGGTGCGGTTTGGAGCACAACAAACCGCGTGGAGCCGGACGGAGATGGAGCCGGGGAAGACGTATCATGTGATCGCAAGGCTCGCCAAACAGACACCCGGCACACGCAACGGTTACAGCCAGATTCAATTGTGGGTCGACCCGCAAGCCGATGAGGCCGATCAACCGATCCTTTCGTTGAACGACCAGGATGGAATCCATCAAATTCGTTGGGTGGGGTTCGCGACCGGTGGCAAGACCGAGCGTCAGGATCGAATTCGTGTCGGTGATTTGGTCTTATCCCGTTCTTGGCAGGATGCGTATACGTTTTTGAGTGATTCAGAAGGGGCGGAATCGGAACGTATCGCCGCGTCGCGTCCTGCCGTTACGTGGGATCAGCCGATCGATTTCACACTCGATATCTACCCGATCTTGCGCGATCGTTGCTTCGATTGCCACTCCGGCGACTATCCCGATTCGGGCTATCGTTTGGACGTCCGAAACGAACTGCTCGGCTTTAGTACCGGGCATGTCTTTGCAGTTCCTGGTCAGAGCCGCAAAAGTCATCTGGTGGAAGTGCTGACGACCAAATCCGACTCGCAGCGGATGCCGCCCGACGAGGAACCGCTTTCAGAAATCGAAGTCGCGAAAATCCGAGCGTGGATCGATCAGGGGCTGAAATGGGACGACGAACTGCTTCCGACGCCAAAGGTTGAATCGGATCACTGGGCGTTTTCCCAGATCACTCGCCCAGATGTTCCCACCCCCGCTGCGAAGCCCGAGGCCGACGCTGTGAATTCGGGGCATCCAATCGACGCCTTTATCGCTGCCCGTCAGAAAGCGATCGGTGTGACGCCCACCGCCCCAGCGGATCGCGGGACGCTGGTTCGTCGGCTGTATTTGGACCTGTTGGGTTTGCCCCCGACGGTCGCTCAAGCCGACGCGTTTGTCAACGACAGCACCGCCGATGCGTACGAAAAGTTGGTCGACAAGCTGTTGTTGTCGCCGCACTATGGGGAACGGATGGCCCGATACTGGCTCGACCTCGCTCGTTGGGGCGAAAGTCAAGGATACCAGCACGACATCCCACGTCCGTTTGCATGGCGATACCGCGACTATGTAATCAACGCATTTAATCAAGACAAATCGTACGCCCAGTTTCTCCGTGAACAGATCGCTGGTGACGAATTGCAGCCGTATTCGGACGACGCGATGATCGCGACCGGGTTCCTGGGGGCTGCTCGCATCAGTGGCAACCAGTTGGACAAACTGCAACAACGGACCGACGTGATGATGGACATCGTCGACAACACGACCAGCGCGCTGTTGGGGCTGACGATGGAATGTGCTCAATGCCATAACCACAAGTTCGAACCGTTGATGCAACGCGACTACTACGCGTTGATGGCGTTTTTCGCCAATGGACAACTGGGGAATTACCAACTGCGCAATACGGCGGATGTGCCAGCGGAGGAGATTCGAAACTGGTTCACCGACGATTCGTATCGCTTCTATCTATCGGAGGCCAAGAAGCGGAAGGTCGCCCCCAGCGACTACCCCGCCCACACCTGGGGCTTCTATTCTCCGTTGACAGGCGACAAAGATGTCGAGCGTTTGCCCGTGGTGAATCGATCGCCATTGCCCTATTCGCCCGACTTCCTTTCCGATAAGGCGACACATGTGTTGATTCGTGGCGATGCCCACAGTCCCGGCTTGCGTGTCGAACCTGCTTGGCCGGCAGTGCTTGGTGAAACGCCGTCGCAGCTATCTCCAACGCCTCGCCAAGCGCTGGCCGATTGGCTGGGGAGTCCCAAGAATCCACTGGTCGCTCGCGTCTGGGTGAATCGGTTGTGGCAATCGCACTTTGGCCGCGGCCTCGTTGAGACGCCTAGCGATTTCGGCACCCACGGCGCACCACCGACGCACCCGTTGTTGTTGGATTGGTTGGCATCGGAGTTGATCGACAACGATTGGAGTACCAAACACATCCATCGCCTGATCGTAAATTCAGCAACGTATCGACAGTCGAGCGTTTTGGTAGCGGCAAATCTCGAACTCGACTTGGATAACAAGACCTTGTGGCGTTGGCCGCAACGGCGGATGGAAGCCGAGGTGATTCGCGATTCAATTTTGGTCGCTACCGGCGAAATCAATCGGTTGGTTGGCGGCCCGAGCATCGCCCCAGAGCGTGATGAAAAGGCATTGCGGCGAACGATCTATCTGTCGCAGCGGCGCAGCCAATTGCCCGACGTGATGACGATGTTCGACGCCCCCGATGGTGTTCGAAGTTGTTCGCGGCGCGAGGTGTCGACGGTCGCGTTGCAACCGCTGTATCTGTTGAACAGTCCATTTGTCGTTAAGCGTGCCGAACATTTAGCGCGGATCGTGAACGCGGAGGCGGGAGATGATCCCGTGAAGCAAATCCTCGCGGTCTTTGAACATACGCTCGGCCGAGCTCCTTTGGTCGAAGAAGTTCGCCTTGCCAAGACGTTGTTGAAGCGAAGCGAGTCGGACAACGATGGGGAGTCTTCGGCCGACAAGGTTTCTCCGGAACTGATTCGTCTATGCCATTCCATGTTGAACCTAAACGAATTCGTTTACATCCCCTAATCGAAATTCGACTGCCCACAACCTAGCCCTTCAACCCACCGGACGACCGTGAATCCTATGAATCTAGCGCGACGAGAGTTCTTCGAAACTGCGGGCATCGGTCTGGGATCGCTCGCTTTAAACGCCATGTTAGGCGACGAAGTATCGGCCAGCGGTTCGGCCTCGTCGTTTTCGCAGCAACCTCATTTCCCACCCACTGTCAAAAGCGTGATCTTCCTGTTCATGTCGGGCGGACCGGGGCACATGGATACCTTTGATCCTAAGCCGCTGTTGTCGAAGATGGATGGTGAGTACGTTCCCGACAGCATCGCCGCGACGGTCCCAAACATTCCGCGGGCCGGTGTCGGTTCAAAATTGATGGCTTCGCCGTTTGGGTTCAAGAAGTATGGGGAATCGGGGATCGAGGTCTCCGAACTGCTGCCACACACCGCCAAGCATGTCGACGATCTGTGCGTGATCCGTTCGTTGAACCACCGCATTCCCGTTCATGGTCCTGGAGAAAACTTCACCTTGACCGGATCTTCACTCGGTGAACGCCCGAGTCTCGGTGGATGGGTGACTTACGGGTTGGGCAGCGAAGCCCGCGACCTGCCCGGCTTTATCGTGTTGTCATCCAATTCGTCGGGCCCGGCACCGCAGCGGCCAGGCTGGGGAAGCGGTTTCCTGCCCGCTCGATTTCAGGGGACGCAGATCGACAACCAACGGGGCGTACCCTATTCCGAACTCCCCGACCTCTACTCCGTTGACGATCGTCGCGATCAGCTCGATTTCATCCGCAGCATGAATCAACAGCATCTTCGCCGGCAGGATCTCAACACCGAACTCGAGGCCCGGATCGAATCGTACGAATTGGGCTTTCGGATGCAGTTGAACGCACCGGAAATTCTTGACCTTTCGGGCGAAACCGAAGCAACGCAGCGGATGTATGGAATCGATCAGAAAGCGAGCAAGCAGTTTGGCAGTCATTGTCTGTTGGCCCGCCGATTAGTCGAACAAGGTGTCCGCTTTATCCAGCTGCGCAACGGCGGTTGGGACGCGCACGGAGCATTAAAAGGGAACCATATCAATCGCTGCCGGGCGACCGACATGCCTGTTGCCGGTCTGCTGCAAGATCTAAAACAACGCGATCTGTTGGATCAAACGTTGGTTGTTTGGGGCGGCGAGTTTGGGCGAACGCCGACCACCGAAGGAATTCGAACCGGCGATAGCCGCGGCCGAGATCACTCACCCGCTGGATACACGATGTGGATGGCCGGTGGCGGAATCAAAGGCGGGCAAGTGATCGGTGCGACCGACGAATTGGGATATGTCCCGATCGAGCGGCCACTCTCCCCACACGACCTGCATGCCACCATGCTTCACGGCCTGGGGCTGGACCAACACAAACTGCTCTACCGGCACAACAATCGTGATGAAATCGCAACCGTTCTCGGCGGCGAAGTAATTCACGAAGCATTTGCGAAGTGAGTCTCCAGCGACCGACCGCAGCAAAACGTTTCGGCTTTAGCGCGCCGGGGAACGGACTGGCTTGCGCTGACGAATGCGCAACGCCGAATCTCGCCGCGCCAGCACAGTCACCACGACACAATCGCCCCAATTTTCCCGCGCCGCCCGGCGGCAACGGACGTGTACCGCAATCGCAGGCAAGCGAAGTGGCAGCGACGACAGCCAATACTACGTTGCCATCGCGGAGCAACTCTGCTCACATTTGCGACAACAGGCGACGCATTGGTCCATGTCGCCAACCCGTTCACAGCTGTCGGCGCAGGCCTTGCAAACTTCAGCACACGCCTTGCAGTACAACGCGTGGTATTCACTGTTGCGGCTCATGAAGTCGATGCAAGCTTTGCAGGCAGCGATACAATCGAGCATCCGCTGGACGTGCTCTTGCTGCACATGTCCCCCCCCCTCAACGAGGCAGTGACTGGTCAATTGTTCGGCGCAGGTCGTTTGACATTCTTGGCAGTTCTTGATGCATTCCTGTTTGCTGGCGGTTGCCGCACTCATTTGGGTCGCTCCTTTGGAAAAGTTGTGTAGCGACGCCCATCGCCGCTGGCAACCCGGAATGCAAGTTGCATACCACGCAGCAGTATAATGCACAGATGCCAGTACGACAGCGAAGGATGAAACGATGAAAACCAAAAGCAGCACCGCCATCGACCCCGTCTGCGGAATGACCGTCGAGACCGGCGACTCGCGGCACAGTCGATTCAACGGCGAGGAATACTTCTTCTGCAGCGAGGGTTGCCAGCAAAACTTTGACAACGATCCGGCGGGAGTGCTTGCGGCGCAGAAGCAAAAAGCGCAAGGACTAAGCGTCATCGGTGCCGCTGGTCCCCATTCCTGTTGCGGTGGGAATGGTGGATCATCGACCAAGTCGGCCGATACCGTGTCAAACCCCGATGCGATCTACACCTGCCCGATGCACCTGGAAATCGAACAGGTGGGGCCGGGCGATTGCCCGATCTGTGGAATGGATCTGGAACCGAAAGTCGTCGAGCGGGAGAACCGGGCGGAAGAAGCACAATACGCTGACATGCGTCGTCGATTCTGGATCGGCGTCGCCCTGTCGTTGCCACTGCTGATCGTTGCGATGGGACCGATGATCGGCATCGATGTCAGAAGTTGGATGAACCAAACAACGTTTGGTTGGGTGCAGTTCGCATTGGCAACGCCGGTCGTTTGGTGGTGCGGTTGGCCGCTGTTGGTCCGTGGGGCGAAGTCGTTCCGCACTCTCAACCTGAACATGTTCGCGTTGATCGCCGTCGGCAGCTTGGCCGCCTACTTCTTTAGTCTTGTGGTCGTCTTGTTGCCAGGCGTAATCCCCGAGGCATTCTATGAAAACGGCGCACCACCACTCTATTTCGAAGCGGCTGCGGTGATCATCACCTTGGTTTTGCTCGGCCAGGTTCTTGAACTGCGGGCCCGTCGCCAGACCGGCAGTGCGATTCGAGAACTGATGGAATTGGCTCCCGAAACGGCGACGCGGATCAGCGACGACGGCGACGAAGAAGTCGCGTTGGACGCGGTGCGGAAGGGTGACCGATTGCGAGTCCGTCCGGGCGAGAAGGTCCCTGTCGATGGTCGCGTCGTTAGCGGGGCGAGCCGAGTCGACGAATCGATGTTAACAGGCGAGCCGGTTCCCGTTTCGAAGACCGAAGGGGACGAGATCACCGGCGGTACGTTGAACCAGACCGGCGCACTGGTCATGGAAGCTGTCGGCGTTGGCGGCGACACGGTTCTCAATCGTATTGTTCAAATGGTCGCCGACGCCCAACGCAGTCGGGCGCCGATCCAACAGCTGGTCGATGTCGTCGCCCGCTATTTCGTCCCGGCAGTGATCGGATCAGCGATCGTCGCCTTTGTCGGTTGGGCTGTCTGGGGGCCAGAGCCACGGTTGGCGCATGCCTTTGTCGCGGCGGTTGCGGTCCTGATCATCGCCTGCCCCTGTGCGTTGGGACTGGCGACACCGATGTCGGTGATGGTCGGCGTCGGACGCGGTGCGAAGGATGGTGTGCTGATCAAAAACGCGGAGGTGTTGGAGGTGATGGAAAAGGTCGACACGATCGTTGTCGACAAGACCGGCACGCTGACTCAGGGTCGCCCGGAAGTCACCCACATCGAAACCTATGGCGATTGGAACACGGCCGAGGTGCTGACACTTGCCGCCGCCGTGGAAGCTCAAAGCGAACACCCGTTGGCCCAAGCTGTTCTTCGGCGGGTGAAGAGCGATGGGATGCAGGTGCCCGAAGCGACGGAGTTTGATAGCATCACGGGTGGAGGTGTTTCGGGACGCGTTGACCAATCGCAAGTCTTGATTGGCAAAGCTGACCTGTTGTCCGAACAGGGAATCGCAGACATCGACTTGGCACGGGAGAACGCGCGTTCACACCAAGCCGAAGGAGCGACGGTCGTCTTCGTCGCGATCGACGGCAAGCTGGCCGCAACGTTAGCAATCGCCGATCCGATCAAGGAGAGCACTCCCGCGGCGCTGCAGACGTTGCACGAACTGGGGTTGAAGGTCTTGATGTTGACGGGCGATGCGGAAGCGACAGCCGAAGCGGTCGCAAAGAAGCTGGGAATCGACGAATTTCACGCGGGTGTTTCGCCGGCCGACAAACACGAATTCATACGCCAACTCAAACGCGATGGAAAGATCGTGGCGATGTGTGGCGATGGGATCAACGACGCGCCGGCACTCGCCGAGGCGAACGTCGGGATCGCAATGGGAACCGGTACCGGCGTGGCGATCGAATCCGCAGGCGTGACGTTGGTCGGCGGCGATCTACGCAGCGTGGCGGCAGCTGGGTCGCTGAGTCGCAAGACGATGAGCAATATTCGTCAGAACCTGTTCTTCGCCTTCATCTACAACGCGTTGGGGATTCCGGTCGCGGCAGGCTTGCTGTATCCGATCTTCGGGATGTTGTTGAGCCCGATGATCGCGGCGGCAGCGATGAGTCTGAGCAGCGTCTCGGTGATCGCCAACGCATTGCGGTTGCGCGCCGCGAAACTCAACTAGCCGTAAGTCGCGAGGCTGGCGGTTGACGCGTAACTAGCCGATCAAAT
Source organism: Rosistilla oblonga (assembly GCF_007751715.1). Taxonomy (NCBI): domain Bacteria; kingdom Pseudomonadati; phylum Planctomycetota; class Planctomycetia; order Pirellulales; family Pirellulaceae; genus Rosistilla; species Rosistilla oblonga. Next base: position 3,757,064 of record NZ_CP036292.1, read on the forward strand.
TGGTTTCGCCTTCGATCGTCTCGTCTCCGTCGGTCGCCTTCAACACGTCAGTCCGTTCCGTTTTCAGATCGTCCTCGCCATGGTTGATCGCCGCTTCGCTGGTCTGCGGCTTCGGCTTCGGCGGCGCAGCCATCGGCGGCTTCGCGACACCAGCGATGGGCGATTCGCTAATCTGAACCGGCACGCCGTGGGGAAAGACCAGCTCGCGAGCCTCATCGGGCATCGTGATCCCTGCCGCCGTGAGCGACTGTTTGACTTGGCGGATGATCGAACTGCCGACCTTAAGCCCCGAGTTTTTCGTCAAGTCAAACCAGTAAAAGACCTTCAAGTTGACGGTTGCCGACCCGAGCGATTCGACAAGGACCATCGGTGGCGGTTCGCTCACGACAGCTTCGTGTTGCGTTAACACTCGCATGATCAGGTCTTGCGCTTCGCCGATCGAATCCTCAAAGCCCACGCCGACGGAGAAATCGAGCCGACTCAGTGGCGTCGCGGTGTAGTTGGTCACCATCCCTTTGTAGACGGTGCTGTTGGGCAACTGAATTTGATTCCCTTCCAGCGTGCTTAGGATCGTGCCTCGCATCGTCACGCGGCGAACATAGCCCATCGCCCCTTTACCACCAACGTCGCCGACTTCGATCAAGTCGCCCACGCGGAACGGATGATTCAGCGAGATCAGGATGCTGGCGAGATAGTTCTCTGCGATATCGCGGAACGCAAACCCAATTGCCAGCCCAACCAAACCGGTGCCGCCCAACAGGGTGACGGCAAGACGTGTGAGTCCGGAGACACGTAGCGCGATGTAAAACACGACGATGAAAATCAAGACGCCCACCACGTTGCCAGCGACTTGCTGCAGCAACTGGCTGTCGACGCTGCGGCCGGTCAGCTTACGGGTCACCAACGCGGCGAGCCGTGCGAGATAATAGCCCACGATCACGACGATAGCCGCGACTAGAACCAGCGGCAACAGGCTGGTCGCCTCGTGTGCCAGATCTTTCATCGATTGCAGCGCAGGGGCGAAGTTCCAGAACGGACGATCGGCGATCCGCATTCGATTGACGACGGCCACGACATCCGATGTTTTCATCGCGGTTGCTTCAGCCCATTGCTGATGTTTTTCCGTATCCGCAATCCCAGAGAGAAACGCGACGCCGCGATCGACGCGAACCTCGCTGCCGGTAAACCATCCAGTCGCTTCCAAGATCTCCTGCAAGCGATTCTCGATCCTCTCGTCGCTATTGATCGGGTCGACCTGCACCTTGTCAGCGACCGTCGCGGGGCCCGCTTTATCATCGATCGGCTGCTTGGTCACCTCCGCTGCCACATCGTCCGCCGTCGGCGTAGCCTCTTGCGCGATCGCCGCTGCAGAGGCGCAAAGCAACGTGAGCACTAGTCCAAGAATTGTGTTGTATCGTCTAACCGGTCGCTCGCTGCTCATCGACGTTCCTTCACTCGTGTTAGCTCCCCATCGCCTGGCAGCTGAGACTTGTTGCACTACGGTCGGCGCCAGATCACGCTGCGGCTCAGGTCAACGACGTTGAACGACCGCGGTGGTGAAGATGCTAAACAGCTACACAGCAAACGGTGTTCCCGAACTTCCGCGTTAGGAAGATTTTTGCCGAACGAAGATCAGGCTGGAGCCGAGTCTTCAGGCGAACGCACTAACACATCAATCGGCTGAAGCCTCGACTCCAGCGACTATGCCCACGATGTGGCGGCTAAAGAGCCGAGCATGGTTTACACGAACCGGTGCCCAAACCAGGAACAATCAATCCTGCCACGTTTCGTCTTCTATGAGCATCGACAAACTGTTGGCGAACCAGAACCGACATTCGAAAACCGTTCGGCATCGCCAAGGCGGTGCGTGTTCCACCTGTTGTTATACCAAGCAGCACACCACAGCATGACAAGCTGGAACGCTAACCTGTGGTGCGACAATGAACTTGCAACCGCCACTCTGAAGATGGCGTTGCGACATAGCCGCAAAGCAGCGGAAAAATGCTTCAACGCCGACCTCGCCGATTTCAGCGAATTGCGTTGCGAACCGGGTTGAATTCGATAGACGGCGCGGGTAGGGTGAACCGCTGAGTTTTACGACAGCGGAACTCGGCAGGCTTTACGTCCACGCCGTGCTTTTGGCTGTTCCCGCCACACCCCAGATTGAGTTCGCGTTGGTTGACAACAGAATTGATTTCAGTCTGCTCAATCAAGCACTCCGATGCCGTATTGTTTAGGTCACATGCCATCGGATCGGATCCGCTGGCATTCTTGGCGATTTGCATGTGGATGGTCCATTGTGACTGATGATGACGCACGCACAGCACGACACGCTCTGGCCCATGCGCACCACAATGGCAATGTCAGACGGGTGACATTGCCGCTTGTGAACCGCGGTTAAGCATCTCAATTGCATCGGCTGACCGATTCAATCTATGGCACGCAAATTGCTAAACAAACTCCCTTTGCTAAACCGCCGGTTACGCCGGCAGATGACAAAACTCGACAAGGTGTTGGATGTCTAAATCACGGACATGTTGTTCTTCGTTTAAGGTTCGTTCGGGAACGTAAATGCTTCTGTGGATATTGATTATCCTGCTTGCAGCGTGTCTGGCTGGTGGAGTGAATCGCTTCGTTGGTTCACGCGGTGGTTGGGGGCTCGCTCTAGTTCCCGCCGGAGTATTTGCGTGCTTGTTAGATCAGTGGCCGTTGGTCCTGAACCAGCAGAGTCTGTCGTTGTATTTTGAATGGGTTCCGGCACTCAATCTGGCGTTGTCGCTGCGGTTGGATGGACTGAGTCTAATATTCGGGCTGCTGATAACCGGTATCGGAGCGTTAGTTCTGGTGTATGCCGGGGCCTACTTAAAAGGCGACGATCGGCTCGGTCGATTGTGGATGTTCTTGCTGCTGTTCATGGCAGCCATGCTGGGACTTGTGTTGGCTGATAACCTGCTGACGCTGTTCATCTTTTGGGAACTGACCAGCATTACGTCGTACCTTTTGATCGGTTTTAACAGTGACCGTACCGAATCACGTGCTTACGCGTTGCAGGCGTTGCTTGTGACGGGCGGTGGCGGATTGGTGCTGTTGCCGGGGCTGATTTTACTGGGAGGCGTGGGGGACTCGTTCGAGATTTCCACGCTGCTTGAGAACAGCGAACAAATCCGTCAGCACGCTCTTTATGTTCCGATCCTGATCATGATTCTGGTCGGAGCGTTCACCAAGTCGGCTCAATTTCCGTTTCACTTCTGGCTGCCAAACGCGATGGCAGCTCCCACGCCGATCAGCGCGTATTTGCATTCGGCCACGATGGTTAAAGCGGGCATCTATCTCATCGCCCGTCTGCACCCAATTTTGGGAGGGACAGCAGAGTGGTTCTGGATGATCGCTCCAGTTGGCACAATCACGATGATCCTTGGCGCGGCGATGGCGTTGCGGGCGACCGATCTTAAACAGATTCTGGCTTATGCCACGATCAGTGTGTTGGGAACGCTGACAATGCTGTTGGGCATTGGAACCGAAGCCACGTTGACCGCGGCGTTAGTGGTACTGGTGGCGCATGCTTTCTACAAAGGCGGATTGTTTATGGTGGCCGGAGCCATCGACCACGCAATTCACCAGCGCGATGTCCGTCAGCTTGGCGGATTGCGGCTAGCAATGCCGGCCACGTTTGCTGCGGCGTTGCTTGGCGGTATTTCTATGGCAGGAGTCTTGCCGACGTTTGGATTCATCGCAAAGGAGACATGGTACGAAGCGGTCGGAGGAGATGTTGCCAGCATCGGTTTCCTGGCTGCGTCGGTCCTCTCCAACATTGGATTGGTGGCGGCAGTCGGAATGGTTTGCATCAAGCCGTTTTTCGGAACTCGAACCGACGCGACGCAAGCAGCGCACGAAGGAAGTCTGGCGATGTGGGGGCCGCCTGTCGCACTGGGCACGACGGGATTGGTATTGGGATTGATGTCGACGCAGTTCAGCGGATTGCTGACCGCCGGAAGTAGTGCAATTGCGGGAAGCGTTGTGCCGGTGAAATTAGCGTTGTGGCACGGTGTCAACGTGACCTTGCTGTTATCGCTTCTGACCTTAGCGGGTGGGCTGACGTTATTTACCCAACGGCTTCGGCTGGAGGGCGTCTTCAAATCGGCCGATCGCTTCATCCGATATGGACCGTCGTGGGTGTACGGATGGCTGCTGAAATCTATCAACCTGTTAGCACGCGGGCAGACTGCGATTCTGCAAAACGGTTACTTGCGATTCTATTTGCTCACGATGGTCGGAATCACTGTATTGAGCGTGTGGATGGCGTTGGAAGGCGAAGTGCGATCGCACCTGAAACCGATGCCACTGGACTTTCGAATCCACGAGCTCCTGTTGGCGGGGTTGATTCTGTTGGCCGCCGTTGTGGCGGTTCGCGCGAAAACATGGCTGCTGGCGGTGGGATCACTTGGAGTTGTCGGTTACTCGGTCGCAGGCATTTTTGTCTTGTTTGGTGCCCCGGACCTGGCGATGACGCAGTTTGTCATCGAAACCCTGACGGTCATCCTGTTCGTGATGGCGTTTTCTCGACTGCCAGACTTTCGTCGTTTGACGTCCGCAGGCACGCGTGCCCGCGACGCGGTGATAGCCGTTGTGGCCGGGGCGACGATCACCGTGTTATTGCTGTTCGCGATGACCGTTCGCACCGACCATCCGATATCCGAATACTACACGACGAACAGCGTTACCGAAGCACACGGTCGCAACGTAGTCAACGTAATCCTTGTCGACTTCCGAGCCTTGGACACGTTGGGGGAGATCACGGTTCTCTCGATCGCGGCGATTGGCGTCTATTCGTTGTTGATGCTGCGACCAGCGAAACGAATTGCCCCCGGCGACGGCACCAACAGTGCGGCGCAGGGTTCGTGTCTGACTTCAACACAGTCGGAGGATTGAAGCATGGACTCGGTGATTCTGAAAACGGCAATTCGATTCCTGATGCCACTGATTCTGCTGTCGTCGGTGTTTCTGTTCTTGCGCGGACACAACGAACCGGGAGGCGGTTTTGTGGGAGGCCTGATGGCCAGCGGAGCGATCGTGTTGTACGCGATCACTCACAGTGCGGCTGCCGCTCGACAAGTGGTGCGTGTGCCGCACCGCGTATTGATCGGTTCGGGATTGTTGATGTCGCTCTGTAGTGGATTGCTGCCACTGTTTTTGGGCCGACCTTTTCTCACCGGCATGTGGACAACGATCACAACGACGGGATTCGGAAAAATCCATCTCGGTACGCCGCTGCTGTTCGACCTCGGTGTCTTCTGCGTAGTCACCGGTGTCACCCTCGTTTTCGTTTTTTCACTCCTCGAAGAATAGGCCTCATGGATATTGTCTTGGCGATCACCGTCGGTGGTTTGTATGCCGCAGGGATCTATATGATGATGCGTCGCAGCGTCGTAAAGCTGGTGATTGGGCTTGGCTTGCTGAGCCACGCGGCCAACCTGCTGATATTCACAGCGGGTGGCGTCGTGCGTGGCCGCGCTCCGGTGGTTCCTGCTGGAGAAATGCAACCGCTATCGGAGGTCGCCGACCCACTTCCTCAAGCGTTGATCCTGACGGCCATCGTGATCAGTTTCGCAGTGCTGGCGTTCACGTTGGTTCTCGTTTATCGAACGTATCAAACGCTAGAAACCGATGATCTAGACCAACTCAAGGCGACCGACACATGAATGCTCAGGTTGCCGTAATCGCACCGATCGCTCTACCACTCGCCACGATGGCGGTACTGTTGTTTGCGTGGAAGTCGATCGCTACTCAGAGAGTCATCGGTTTGATCGGTTCGGCGTTGTTGACCGTCTCCGCCGCTGTCCTGTTGTGGCTTGTTGACCGCAATGAATTCATCGTATTGCAAGTCGGAAATTGGCCCGCCCCTTTCGGCATCACGCTGGTCGCGGATCGGTTGAGTTCGATCATGGTGATGCTGGCGGGGCTGATGGGCTTTGCGGTGTCGGTCTATTCGCTGGTGTCGATCGATGAGAGTCGCGTGAGTTATGGATTCTATCCGCTGATGCAATTATTGCTGATGGGTGTATGCGGAGCGTTCCTGACCGGCGATCTGTTTAATCTCTATGTGTGGTTTGAAGTCATGCTGATCGCGTCGTTTGTCTTGTTGACACTCGGTGGCGAACGAGGGCAACTCGAAGGTGCAATCAAGTATGTGACGTTGAATCTGATTTCTTCTGCGGTGTTTCTAGCGGCAATTGGAGTGATCTACGCAGCGACCGGAACGCTGAACATGGCCGATCTCGCACTGAAACTGCGGAGCTTTCCCGATGAAGGGATCGTATCCGTGTTGGCGATGCTGTTTCTGATCGCGTTTGGAACCAAAGCCGCCGTCTTCCCACTCTTCTTTTGGCTGCCCGCCTCGTACCACACTCCGCCGGTCGCCGTCTCCGCAATCTTCGCCGGCCTACTGACGAAGGTCGGCGTCTATTCGCTGATTCGCGCGTTCACGCTGTTGTTCGTCACCGATCTGGAATTCACTCACGACCTGCTGTTGCTGATCGCCGGCCTGACGATGGTGACGGGTGTGCTGGGAGCGATGGCGCAGAGCGAGATTCGCCGCATCCTATCGTTTCATATCGTGAGTCAGATCGGGTACATGTTGATGGGACTGGCGTTGTTCACGCCGCTGGCGCTAGCCGGTTCCATCTTCTATATCATCCATCACATCGTCGTGAAAACAAATCTGTTTCTGATCGGCGGTATCGTCGAACGGCGGTTCGGGAGCGGGCAACTGAAAGATGTCGGCGGCCTGTATCGTTCCGCACCGATGCTGGCGACATTGTTCTTTCTGTCAGCCATGTCGCTGGCGGGAGTGCCGCCGCTTTCGGGGTTCTTCGCGAAACTGACATTAATTCAAGGCGGTCTTGAAGCGGAAGGATACGCCATCGTTGCGGTGGCACTTGTGGTGAGTCTGCTGACCCTGTTTTCGATGACGAAAATCTGGGCCGAAGTCTTTTGGAAGCCGGCACCCGACGATCAGGCGACCACTGCGCGCGTCGCCAATTACTCAACGTCTGAGCGTTTAAGCTTGTTCAGTCCGATACTCCTACTCGCAACCATCACCATAGGAATCGGTGTACTTGCCGGACCGGTGATGGATGTTTCCATCGCCACCGCCAAACAACTGCTGGACCAAGACGCCTACATCGAAGCCGTGTTGCCCGACCATCGTCTGACCGATAGCCACCCGAGCCCGATTGTCCCGGTTGCAGAGGCCGCAAACTCCGCTGAGCAGAGCCTTGAGCCGCATGAACTTCGACCACGCCCTCGCGGAGTGACATCGCAATGATCTACTTCTTTTTCAACATCTTCCTGGCACTGGTCTGGGCACTGGCGAGCGGACAAATTTCTTTGTCAAACCTCGGGCTCGGCTTTCTCCTCGGGTACGCGGTCCTCTGGTTTTCAAAACCGTTGCTGGGACCGACGGGCTATTTCCGACGATTGCCAGTCGCTTTACGGTTTGTCGTTTTCTTCTTCTGGCAACTGGTGTTGTCCAATCTCCGTGTTGCCTACGATGTCATCACGCCTCCGCTTTACATGCGACCGGGAATTGTGGCTGTTCCATTGGACGCAAAGACCGATCAGGAAATTACTCTGCTGGCAAATTTGATTACGCTGACACCGGGCACGTTGAGTCTCAATTTGTCCGAAGACCGAAGCACACTGTATGTGCATGCGATGTTCGTCGACAGCCCCGACAGTGTCCGCGACAGCATCAAGAACGGCTTTGAGCGACGACTACTGGAGTTGATGCGATGATGCTCGACTGTCTTGTGAACTTCGCAACCGCCACCAACCCAGTGTTGGCAGCGACAGCTTGGGTCGATTTAACCGCTCAGGTGTCGATGGTGGTGCTGGTAGTCGCTCTGTTCCTTGCGTTTCTGCGGCTGATCCTAGGCCCGTCCCTCCCCGATCGCGTAGTCGCAATCGATCTAGTCGCGGTACTGCTGGTCGGACTCATCGCCGTCAGTGCCGTGGAAACCGGAGAAGTGATTTTCCTGCGAGTCGCCATGGTTGTTGCACTGTTCAACTTCATCGGGACGATCGGGTTCTGCTGGTACTTGCAACGAGGGCCTCGCCAATGAATGACATCTTGACGATCTTTCTACTCATCACCGGCACCGCATTCGCGCTGTTGGCTTCGATTGCGATCGTGCGAATGCCCGATCTCTACACGCGAATGCACGGTGCCACGAAGTGTGCGACCCTCGGTGTTGGTTGCACCATTCTCGCCGCCGCCGTGCGATTCGCGAACATGGAGACGGCTACCGTCGCGGTCTTAATCATCGGGTTCCTGTTTCTGACCGCACCGGTGGCTGCTCACATGATTGGGCAGGCCGCTCATCGTCAGCAGGTCCCAAAATGGAGCGGCACGGTGGTCGATGAATCACCGGCCGCGGATGCTAACGAAGAAACACGGAGCAGTTAGCACGAAGAACGATCAGCTAGCTGGTCTTCGGTTCTTACGTCCCCGCGAGACCGACGCGCGGGGCGATGCCCACGCGGTTAAACGCAATACCGTTCAACGAAGGAGCCTCGGACCGTCGCAAGAATTGGCGGCGTGATGTAGTGGACGAGGTTACGAGTCCCTGCGATTTGGTCTGATGCATGCAAGAGGACTCGTAGCCTCGTCCACAACGTTTCGTTGAACTGTATTGCGGTTAAACGAGTGTCACATCAAACTGGCTAATTTTTATCGCCGTCGTCAGCCGCCTTTCTGATGTAGACGTAAAAGGCTCCGTTGAGAACCTTGTCGTCATCGTCCAACAGCGCGGTCGTTAGCGTGGTCGCTTCGCCGGCGGGGACTTCCATCTCGAAGACGACAGCGTCATCTTGCGGCTTGATTGCTTTGGCCGCTTCGCCAACACCCGCGAGTGCGACGCGAGCCTTTGTTGCCGGAATCACCTTTCCTGCGCCGGTGGAGCTTTTACCGGCGATCGCACCGCCGTCTTCGCGGGGCCAGCGGCGGAGTTCAATTTGGTAGCGACCTGCGGAATCGAAACGGATCGAATGAGTGCCTGTTCCGACGACACCTTGCAGGATGTGGCTCTGGTTCCACGGCGTCATCGACTTGCCGATCCAGCTGTGCGCGTAAAGCGTCAACTCCGGTTCTTTCCGATCGTCGACGACAAACGGCGGGAAGGCTTCCCAACCTGCCGAGATGTCGTCCCACCAGGCGTCGTAGCTTTCGACCAATGACGCGACCGTGGAATCGTTGCCCGCGATGATGTTGTCGTTGGTGTCGCGGTCGACAAGGAAATCGTACAGTTCCTGTTTTGAAGTCGGCTTGCTTTGGATCAGCCGCCACTTGTGCGTGATCTTGCCGTCCTGAACTTCATCCCGCAAAACGCACGCCCTTCGCCACTTCATCAGGTCGGCTTCACGCTGCGTGTCGATGATCAGCGTACGTTGTTGCGGCGTGTAGTCGTCGCTCAGCAGCATCTCCTTGAGGCTGATGCCGTGCAGCGGCAGCCCACCGTCGGGACGCTTAAATCCCCATAGATCCATGAATGTTGGCAACAGATCCATCCCGGCGGTCAACGACGCCACGTCGCGAGCCGTTTCGGCCGAACCGCCGATGCCGCCGTTCTTCCACCGCCAGAAGCACGGAACGTTATGCCCTCCGTCGTAGTGGCTCCCCTTGCGGTCGCGTAGGCCGCCCAGTCGCCGCCCCGTCGTTCCGTTGTCGGTACTGAAGATCACCAGCACATCATCTTGGATCCCTTCGGCGGCGAGGAACTCGTCCATTTGTCCCATGTTTTCGTCGACGTTTTCGATCAGCCCGTCAAAGCCCTTTTTGAAACCATGCGGTGCGTTGAAGGGACTGTGCGCTGCGTTGGTCGGCAGGTAGCAGAAAAACGGCTTGCCTTCGTCGACCGATTGTTTGATGAATTCCTTGGAGCGCTCGAACCAGTAGTCGGTGCAAAACTTATCGGCCGGCAACGTCTTGCCGTTCTCCCAATAGACGTCGGCCGCCGTCGGTTTGCCATCGAAATCGACGCCGCTGTAATAGTCGTTCATCCAATAGTCTGGCCCCTGGCCGACGCCACCGCCGCCGTGGACCACGGCGACATCAAATCCGCGGAAGCGAGGTGAATAGGGATAGCCGTCGCCGAGGTGCCATTTACCGAAGATCCCCGTACGCCAGCCGTTGGCTCGAAACACCTCAGCCATCGTCTGTTCGTTCTCGCGCAGCAGCTCCCGCCCGGCGATCGTGTGCCAGACGCCACCGGCATTGATCGCGCGGCCCGTCATGATCGAACCGCGCGACGGCGCGCACGTGCTGCCGACGTGGAAGTCGGTCAATCGCAGACTCTCCCGATACAGCGAGTCGATATTCGGCGTTTCGAGATCGCTTGGATACAGAACGTCGATGTCGCCGTAGCCGATATCGTCGACCAGTACAAAAACGATCCCCTTGGGCGTAGGAACCGACTCCGCGTGCACCGGCGTTTTCGCCAGAGCCAATGCGAGCACAACACAACATGTAAGTAGATATTTCATCGAGAAGACTCCAGGATGCCGCCGCGGCCCCGGCATAGCCGACGGCCAATTTTTCTATTCACAGCTACCCTATCGTACCATGGATGCGGTGGAACTAAAGTTCGCAAACGCCACTTTGGCGGCACTCCGCGCCGTGGTGGCGCTCAAGAAAACTGGTAGCTATCGCGTGCCGACTGTCGATACGTCTGGTTAAGCAGAATTCTGCGTTGCTGGGCGTTTGTTGGTACCCACACCTACCACGCAAGGTTTACAATGTGGGACGCACCGCCTCGCTTCAATTCGAGCGGGTGCAAAACTATTCCCGCCCCTGCTGGCAACCTTTAGGAATCCATTGATGCGTAAGATTCTAATCCTGGTGCTCCTGCTGGTGTTAGCGCCAGCGGTTCGCAGTGCGACCGCAGCCGATCCGCCATCGCAACCGAACGTGTTGTTCATTTCGATCGATGACCTGAACGATTGGACTGGAGCGATGGGAGGCAATGTCCAAGCGAAGACGCCCAACTTGGATAAGCTCTGTCGCCAAGGCATCCTGTTCACCAACGCGCATTGTTCTCAAGCGGTCTGCACCGCCTCGCGGAATTCGATCTTAAGTGGGCTGCATCCGAGCACCACCGGTTGGTACAGCTCCACCGCGATGATGCGGCGGACTTACGACCAGGTGATGGGCGATCACAAGATGCTGCCCCAACACTTCAAGGACAACGGCTACGAAACACTTGCGGTCGGCAAGGTGTTCCATCAAGGCGTCTCGGACTATCGCGACCGTACCGATGACTTTTGGAACGTCACCGGGCCAAACTACAAGGTCTCCAAAAAGCTGCGAGCTCGCGGCGAAGGATATGGCGGAACCAAGTTCTATCCATTCCCAAAAACGGGTAGCCAGATCATCGATCGTTACGGCAAGAAGTACGCTGACGGCAACTCCCTGTGCTACGGAGCTCTCGATCGCGTCGACATACCCAACGGCAAAATGTACGACGAATTGATCGCCGAGTGGGCGGTCGAGCAATTGCAGCAACAGCACGACAAGCCATTTTTCATGGCCGTCGGATTTGTCCGCCCCCACGTTCCCTACACGGCTCCCAAAGAGTTCTTCGATCTGTACGATCTCGACGAGATCATCGTTCCCGAAGTTCCCGACGATGAGATGGCGGACATCCCGATGATGGGGAAATCGATAGCTTACGGAACGCTTCGTTCGGGAGATCATCACGCGGTCGTCAATCTCAGCGACACCTATTGGCGTGAAATGGTCTACGGCTATTTAGCCTGCGTTTCGTTTGTCGATGCACAAGCCGGCAAGGTATTGGATGCACTAGCGGACAGTCGTTATGCCGACAACACGATCGTCGTGTTGTGGTCCGACCACGGCCAACATCTCGGCGAGAAGAAGCACTGGCGGAAGCAGGCGTTGTGGGAAGAGGCGACGCGTGTGCCGTTGGCCTTTAAGGTTCCCGGCGTTTCGAAACCGGGCACACAATCCGCCGAAGCTGTCAGTCTGCTGGATCTCTATCCGACGCTTGTCGACGTCTGTGGACTGCCCCCTGCGCCGGCGTTGGACGGGGAGAGCCTGCTGCCGTTGATTCGCGATCCCAGTCAAACGCGAGAACAGCCCGTTCTCATCAATTGGTATTACGGGAACTACGCGGTTCGCAGCGACGACTGGCGGTACATCCGTTATCGCGACGGCAGCGAAGAGCTTTACGATCATCGCTGCGATCCCGCCGAGCGGACGAACCTGATCGGAAAAGAAGGCTTCACGGAGATCATCGACCAGCACAGCCGCTGGATTCCCAAGGAAGACAAACTGCCCGCTGGCAGCGACAGCTGGAAAGGAGACGCTTTGGATCGGCGGATCGAAAAATGGCGAGCCGATGATTCGGTCCCCGACTGGCTGCAGTAGCGAATCAATTGTTGACGCTGCCTCCATGCTGCGGGGGCAGCATCAGCCACGGCTACCTCGGCCCGCCCACGCTGGCAGGACATGCGGTACGACTTGCACAATGCTTGGTACCGTCGGCGGAATCGCGTCGTTCCAGCCCCTGCCAACGTATGGCGATCTTTTGCGATCGGTTACGATGGAGGAATGAACAGCGACGTCACAAACATTCTCGAAGCGATCGACAACGGGGATCAGCAGGCTGCGGAGCAGTTGTTGCCGATCGTCTATCAGGAACTTCGTCGCTTGGCCGCCAGCCGGATGACTCGTGAGAAGGCGGGGCATACGCTGCAACCGACAGCTCTGGTCCACGAAGCGTTCATGCGGCTAGTCGGCGGAACCGACCGGCAGAAGTGGAGCGGCCGGGAACACTTCTTTGCCGCCGCTGCGGAATCGATGCGGCGGATCCTTATCGAAAGCGCTCGCCGACGGAACGCGGAGAAACGTGGTGGCGGGATGGTGCGGGCGGACCTTGGCGAGAACGACGCCGCGGTTTGTCCTCAGGACGACGAGACGCTGCTGGCTCTCAACGAAGCGTTGATCAAGCTGCAGGATCACGATGCTCGGTTGGCCAAGTTGGTCGAGCTGCGTTATTTCACGGGGATGACGATCGACGAAACCGCCAACGTTTTGGGCGTTTCGTCGCGGACCGTCAAGCGAAACTGGACCTACGCCCGAGCTTGGCTTCGCAATCAAATGGATGGCGAATAACAACGCGAAGATTCGCGGAATTTTTTGTCCCTTTGCGATCGGGTTTGACGCAATACAAGTTATGCCCCATCCCAGTCAACAAACGATCTTCCTGGAAGCGCTCGATCGCGAGGAACCCGATCAGCGAGCCGCCTACCTGTGCGACGCATGCGGCGACGATGCGCAGCTGCGGTACGAAGTCGAAGCGTTGCTGGCGGCGCATGATCGTCCCGGCAACGCCTTGGATCGTCCGCCTCTTTCACCTGTGCAGATGGACGAAACACTCGACGCCCCCGCCGTTCAAAGCTCCAGCCACATCGGAACGTCGATCGGTCCCTATCGCTTGATGGAACAGATCGGCGAAGGAGGATTTGGTCTCGTCTTTGTCGCTCAGCAAGAAAAGCCGGTCCGCCGCAAGGTCGCATTAAAGATCATCAAGCCGGGGATGGCGTCGCAGCAGATCCTGGCTCGGTTCGACGCCGAACGGCAAGCCGTTGCGATCATGGACCATCCCAATATCGCAAGGGTCTTCGACGCGGGAGTGACCGACGACGCCCGTCCCTACTTTGTGATGGAACTTGTCAAAGGGCTGCCGATCACGAAATTTTGCGACCAACATACGATGCCGCTGCGGCAGCGATTGGAACTGTTTCGCGACGTCTGTGCCGCCACGCAGCACGCTCACCAAAAGGGAGTCATCCACCGCGACCTAAAACCGTCCAACGTGATGGTCACGATGCACGATGACAAACCGGTGGTGAAGGTGATCGATTTCGGCGTCGCCAAAGCGATCGGCCAAAACCTGACCGACCAGACGATCTATACACAGTTCTATGCGATGATCGGTACGCCGCTGTACATGAGCCCCGAACAGGCGGCGATGAGTGGTTTGGACGTCGATACACGCAGCGACATCTATTCGCTGGGTGTGCTGTTGTATGAACTGTTGACGGGGACGACGCCATTCGATCGGAACCGCCTGGAAACGGCGGGATACGATGAGATGCGGCGAATCATTCGCGAGGAACAGCCGCCGCGGCCGAGCATCCGACTGACAACGATTCAAGCGGCCGACACCAACACAACCGTTCAACCTCGAACGCACGTCGAACTGACGGTGGCGAAACAGCGTGAAGCGATCCCAACCGATTTGGACTGGATCGTGATGAAAGCTGTCGAGAAGGATCGCACTCGCCGCTACGAATCTTCCTCAGCGATGAGCGATGACTTGCGGCGGTTTCTCGAATCGGTGCCGATCGAAGCTCGGCCGCCGTCGAAAGCGTATCGGCTGCGCAAGTTCGCGGCGCGGAATCGGGCCGCCTTGCTGACCGCTACCCTCGTCGCCACCGCTCTGTTGTTGGGGACGGCCGCCAGTTTGTACCAAGCGTCACGAGCCGTTGCCGAACGGGACGAAAAGGAATCGGCACTCCGCGATGCGATCGAAGCACGCAAAGAAGTCGAACAGTTCGCCGACAATCTGAAGAACGCCAATCAGTTGGTTAGCGAGGCGATTGCCAACGAAAACGCGGAAGAGTTTGCGGCCGCGAACGCGAAGTTCAACGAAGCTGTCGATTTGATGCCGAACTACTATCTGGTTTGGTTCCAACGAGCGATGATGCGAGCTCGGTTGAGCTTGTGGGACAAAGCAGCCGAAGATTTCTCCAGAGCGATGCGGTTGGAAGCTCCTCTTGCCAGCCGGCAGTGGGAAGGAGCCGCCGCACTCTTTTATGTGACCGGCCGCTCGGATGACTACCGTGAAATCTATTCGCGATTGATGAAGCAGGGGGCCGACGATACGCGACCGCTGACGTTTAATACGCTGCGTTCGTGCTTGATCGATCCGCTTAATGCAACCGATGCGAAGCGTTTGGCTGACGATAGCGAAACGCTGCTGGACGAAGCGGAAGCGAATGGTTTTGGCGGGCCCGGCTTCGGTCCTCCGGAACCTGGCAGCCGACGCCCCAACGGCCCCCAGAGAGATGGCCCGGGACCTGGCGGGCCTCGCGGTCCCGATGACGGTCCAGGGAGGCCGATGTTTGCTCCGCGTAGCGTCCTTCAATACATCGCGGGTTGGGCAAGATTGCGCGCCGGCCAGCCAAGGCAGGCGTTGCGTTGGTTGGAGCTGGCGTCGCATTCGCGGGGCCCCAGCGGCACGATGGTCCATTCGCTGCGCGCGATCGCGTATCACCAGTTGGGTGACGACGCACAAGCCGAAACCGAACTCGCGTTGGCCGACGATGCGTTGCGAACGATGACCGGCAACGTGGTCGATCGCTCGGGCAACACCGGTCCGTGGATCGACTTCGTCGAAATGGTGATCCTGCATCGCGAGGCGACGGAAATGCTGACCGGTGCAACGCCCGAGATCGATCCTCAATTCGAGGCGTTTCAGCAACGCGGCCGCAGATCGCTTGGGCTCGCCGACTAATTCAATCGATTTCTTCGATTCCTTGGCCCACTGCAGCAATTCGATACGCACTACATGTTGAAAGGGTGACCCGTCACCGCCGCTTCAACCGCGTTCGTCATTGCGAGTCAGTCGTTTGAAATACAGCCCCCGTTCGGAATTCACGTTTGTCTTGACCGATGCCGTGGTCGAAGCCGTACTGACAGCGGTTCGCCGCGACGGCGGTCCGCTTTCGACAGTCGATTGCCTGGAGGATCGCTATTACGTCGGCAAGCCTTCGAAGAGACCATCGTCTAAATCGCGACAGTACCGCATCCGACGTTTTGGCTGTTGCGGAGCAGTCGCATTGGAGTGCAAGCGTTGGAAGGATGATCTCGCCTCGCTTCGCCAAACGCATGTCGATGCCAACGACTTGCCGCGTCTCGATCCGGTGAATGTCGACAAAAAGTGGCCCGGTAAATGGTTCCACAAAGAAGTTGTCAAAAAGCAATTGAGTGCATGCTTGAACGTTGGCTTCGAGCGGACCGTCTTGTTCCCTCAAGCATCCGACAACTGCCGATTGACTTTGGATCGAAACATCCGTCTCAAAACGCCAACATCCTACGACACGCTCGCCAACTGCGACGAAGACGCCGGCTTTGTTTCGCTTCAATCAAACTTCTTGCGGATGAAATTCGCCGACGCGCTGCCGCTGCGTTTTAAGCGACTGCTTTATGAGTTCCAGTTGTTGCCGGTTCAACCGACGACATTGATGACGTTGGCCCAACAGCGGCTCGCGTCGACCGAATCGAATTCCGTTGCATCCCCAAACCAAGTCGGCACACTCGACAAGGAAACCATCCAATGCCAACTTGGCTAACCCCATCGGTCGATCCCTCTCAGCTGCTTGGCACGCCAAACGATAGCAGTGCATTGCAGATGGCGTTGCGTCTGGGGACCGCGTTCCTGTGCGGATGCGCGATAGCCGCGATCTACTGGGGCGTGCGTCCACGTGAAAAATTCCTGCCTACCTTTCCGCCGACGTTGGTGCTGCTATCGATTCTGTGTGCGATGCTGCCACTGGTGATCGGGCAAAACGTCGCCTGGGCCTTCGGACTGGTTGGGGCACTGTCGATCGTCCGCTTCCGCACCGTCGTCGACGATACGTACGACATCACGTTTGTGATCTTTGCCGTCCTCGTCGGGATGGCAGTGGGTGCCGACCAGATCACCGTCGCGTTGGTAGGTATCAGCGTGATGGGATTGGCCGCCGCCTTGGTCCGCCCTCGCGGTGGCAACAGCGGTCCGGTCACGCCCCAGGACACCAGGCTCGAGATTCGGTTGGCGGTCGGACGAGATCCTCAGTTGCTGTTCCACGAGGTCTTTGAGGCCCTGATGAGCAAGGTCGAGTTCACCTCCGGATCGACAAGCAAACAGGGAGCCTCGCTCGATCTGCAGTACCGGGTCCGCCTGCGTCCCGATGTCGATCCGGTCGAAGTCCTCAACCGTTTGAACCTTATCGAAGGAGTCCAGAGTGTCGATCTTCGCCCGGCTCGTTAACTAGCTTCCCATCCCTCTTCAACCAATGAACACCTCAGGTGCAAACATGAAAAAGATCGTTCGTTCACTACTGTTTCTGGTCCCGTTGGGAGCGATTGCCGCCGGAATCGTCTACGCCCAACGCCCCGGCGTGTTTGGCTTTGGACCAGGCGGTCCCGGCGGGCCTGGAGGCCCTAACCGCGAAGAGCGAAAGATTGTGAAGGACTACGATGTCGACGGCAACGGTTGGCTTAACGCCGATGAACGCCAAGTCGCTCGCAAAGCGATCGCGTCGGATGCCACGATGGAAGGAGAGCGTCGAGGCCGTGGTGGTCCTGGCGGCCCCGGAGGCAGAGGTCGCGGTCCCGGTGGGCAATCCGAACCGGGAACCCCAGGCCCGAAGGTGGAGGTTGCCGACGTCGCCGTCTATCCCGACAAACCGCTCTACGATCCCAGCGTCCTGCGAACGGTCTTCCTGGAATTTGAAAACGACGAGTGGGAAACGGAGCTAGAAGAATTCCACGGCACCGATGTCGACGTTCCTGCGACGATGATCGTCGACGGAAAGACATACGAAGGTGTCGGCGTGCACTTTCGCGGTGCCTCTTCCTTCGGGCACGTTTCACGCGGTTCCAAGCGATCGTTTAACGTCTCATTGGATACGATAGACGAGGACCAGCGAATCGGCGGCTACAAGACGTTGAATTTGCTCAACTGTCACGGCGATCCCTCGATGATGAGTAGCGTTGTCTACTCGCAGATAGTTCGCAAATACATTCCGGCGCCCAAAGCCAACTTTGTCCACGTGGTCGTAAATGGGGAGAGCTGGGGGCTGTACAACAGCGTGCAACAGTTCGACAAGACGTTTCTGAAGGAGAACTACGACGGGTCGAAGGGGACCCGCTGGAAGGTTCCCGGCAACCCAGGCGCCGATGGCGGGTTGCGTTATCTGGGAGACGACTTGGCCGAGTACAAATCGCGGTTCGAGATGAAATCGAACGACGGCGAGAAGGAATGGCGGGCGTTGATCGAGTTGTGCAAGACGCTGAACGAAACGCCGCCGGAACAATTGGTCGCCGCCCTCGAGCCGATCCTCGATATCGATGAGACGCTAAAATTCTTAGCTCTGGATGTGGTGCTCCTCAACGGCGACGGATACTGGACGCGCGCAAGCGACTACAACCTGTTCCGTTCCAAGGATGGGAAATTCCACATCATTCCACACGACATGAACGAAGGGTTCGGATTGGCGGGGCACGGCGGTCCGAGACCAGGGCGTGAAGGTCGCGACGGTCCCGGACGCGGACCAGGACGCGACGAGCAGTTCGGCCGCGGTGGACCTCCTGAATTTGGTCCCGGTCGTGACTTCGATCCCCGCCGCCGCGGTGGCCCCGAAGGTCGTGGTGGTCCGGACGGTCGCGGTGGATTTGGTGGTCCGGACGGCTCTGAAGGTTTTGGTGGCCCCGGAGGTCCCGGTGGCTTTGGCGGTCCTGGACGAGGCATGGGACGCGGACCTGGAGGACGTGGACCGCGCGGCGGTGGTGTCGACACCGATCCCTTGATCGGACTCGACAGCGATCGGATGCCACTGCGCAGCCGACTGCTAGCGGTCCCCGAACTGCGAACGCGTTACATGCAATACGTGCGTGAGATCGCCGCCGATTCGGTCGCTTGGGATCAACTGGGGCCGATGGTCGAAGAGTATCGAAATCTCATCGATCCGTTGGTCAAAGCCGACACGCGGAAGCTCTCTTCCTACGAAGCGTTCCAAAACGCAACGACCAGCGACGCTCCCAAAGCGGACCAACCGATGTCGCTGCGCAAGTTCGCCGAGGAGCGGTCGAAGTTCTTGCTTTCGTACGAACGTTGATTCTGCAGAACCGATCGTGAAGTCGCTCTGAATCGAGAGCGACTTCATGTTCTTTCCATCGCAACGCAACGAACATTTCCGTTACCGGTTACGGTAATTGATGCAGGCCTTCACGCGTCAGGAGCGACAAAATCATGCCACTCCATTCCATCGGGCAGCGACGGCGAGGGAGCGAATTCCAGATGCAAAATCCGTCGATTGCGCCGTGTGCCCGGCGTGGAGGCACCGCTGCTGTGGCTGATCAACGGCCGCATCGCCAACACGTCTCCCGCGGCGGCGTGGATGTCGACCGCGGTTTCGAGCGACTCGCCGGTTGGGTCGCTCGATCGATGCGAGCCGGGGATGACGCGTAGCGGTCCATTTTCGGCGGTTACTTCGTCTAGATGAATCCGTAGCGTCAACAGCTGTTTCAGAACTTCATCGCACGCGATCACATGAGGCACACCCGCCTTGACTGTCGGCCGCGAGAAGGATGCCGAAGTGATCGCGTTATCTTTGACAGCGATCGACATATCCTTGTGCCATGCCAGCCCCCAAGTTCGATCGGGCGGTTTGTCGAAGAACAACGCGCGGACGAGACCGAAGTCAGCTCCCAGTTGCTGGCGTAGAAACGACAGCAACACTTCGCATTGCCAAACGGTTGTCACGTACGGAATCGAATCGATCAAATTTCGCGCCGCGTAGACATGTCCGCGACTGGAGCGGGCTCGCACACTCTTCGTTTCGCCCTCAAACGCTGTCCCGCAGACGGCCAGTAAACGCGCGATCGACGCGTGGCAAACCGCCTGACGCAACATGCAAAGTCCGTCCCGCCGCAGATCCCATTCATCCATCGACGCTTCCTCGCGAAACCACCGCACATCCAATAAAACAAAGAACCGCCGCGATCGCTTCCATAACGGCAACCCCCGCGTGCAAGCCGAAGTATCCATCTGCGATCATGCCAACGCAGCGCCCGGTTGCCGATCCGGCAAGCGGCAAGCCACCGATCAACAGCGCAGCAAACAAATCGCCGCGGCGCCACAGCAAAAACATTGCCGCGCCGATGCCGAACTCGATCCCGCCGTAGAAAGCTCGTATTTCGGTCGCCATCTGCGGCGTTCGCTCTGTGATTCCAAAGCCTTCTAGCAACGCGTTGGGCATCACGGTCAACCAAATCGCGAAGCCCACGAAGGCAGCAGCTGTGATCAGAATCACGACGGTTGGAAAACGATTGGACATTGGCTGCGGTCCGTGAGGCATTGTTAGAGAATCAATTGAATAATCATCGCTTCGTCCGCCGATCGCGGACTCCCCCGGTCCATGATAAGACAAACGCTTCTTGGCTGGCATTTTCAGGAGCTTTCCAGCTTGCCCGCTGGACGTCGGCTTGGCGAAGTCGGGTCAACAGATCGAGAACGTTGGCGGATGTCGCAAGCCCGTGACGCAGCAGCCAACAACAGACAGTTGTTCCGGTTCGTCCCATTCCACCAAAACAATGAACGTAGACGGGGCGATCGGCCGCGAGCGATAAGTCGATAGCATCGAGGATCGAACGCATCCGGTCGACCGTTGTGGTGCCGCCATCGGGGATCGGAAATCGCAAATGAGCAAATTCACCGCCCGCGAGCTCTCGCAGTCCGTTATCGTACCGGACAAACGGTTTGCCGAAATTATTCGTTTCCCCTTCCTCCTGAAGATTGATGAAGGTTCGCATGCCAGCATCGAACAGCGACTGAAGCCGCTGCTGATGTTCCTCGGGATCGGGACGCCCCGGATAAGCCCCGGCGAGCAGGGCACCTTCCAACACCCAATATGTCCGCGAACAAGGTGTTGGTTTGACCGGCTTTTCGAATACCGAAGGAATCTTCATGCGGGCGACTTCAAAACAAAAGTTCAAGCGATAATACTCATGAGCCGCACATTATACGGCCTGGAGATATGCAGCTGACCGAGGCCCGTCCACCGACCAGCGAAAATGCCGGTTTCATGTTGAGTCAGCAGCCGAAACACTAATTCGCCGAAGCACAAACACTCATTTTCCCAACCGCCCCAAAAAACAGAGTTCCATCGATCGTTGGAGACCGTGTCGACTGAACCAACAAAAAGCGTAACAACGCCGATACCTTCCTCCTCCACCAGCTGAGCTCACCAACGCACCAATGAATACATGGATCGCACTCTTTCGCGGTATCAATGTCGGTGGCAACAACATCTTGCCGATGGCGAAGCTGAAGTCGGACCTCGAGTCGCTGCAGCTGAAGAACGTCCGCACCTATATTCAAAGCGGAAACGTCGTCTTCGATTCTACGGCCCGGACGGCTGCTCCATTAGCCGCGAAGATCGCCCGCACGATCGAACAACAGCATGGCTTTCGTCCGCAGTTGTTATTGATTAAGCCAGACGAACTGCGGCAAGCCATTGCATCAAATCCATTCCCCGAGGCGATCTCGGATCCGAAGTCGCTCCATTTCCTCTTCCTTGCCGCCCCGCCCTCGGCCCCCGATACCAAATCGCTCGAAAACGCAAAATCGACCAGCGAACGGTATCAAATCACCGATAGCGTCTTTTTCCTGCACGCTCCCGACGGAATCGGCCGTTCCAAGCTCGCCGCCAACGCCGAAAAACACCTTGGCGTCGTGACGACGGCACGCAACTACCGGACCGTCGAAAAGCTATCAACGATGGTTTCCGTCGCCTGAAGCCATGAATCGCCTCGAATGCATAGCCGCAGCGACCCCGGGCGTTTTAATCTATATTCCCCTCATCGCGGCCGCTTGGCTGGGGATAGGGATCCATTGCCTGACAGAGTGAAGGAAGTTTGATGACAGTAGAAAACGAACAGGATGTCGCTGGGATCTTAAAGACCGGCCGCGTTGTCGCTGAAGTCCGGGACGCCATGCTCGGCGCCGTGGAGCCGGGAATGACGACGGCGGAACTGGATGACTTTGGAGCCGAAATGTTGGATCGCTTCGGAGCGAAATCGGCACCACGCGTAGTTTACGACTTTCCAGGTGCTACCTGCATCAGCATCAATGAAGAGACCGCGCATGGGATTCCGGGCCCCCGCGTGATCCAGCCTGGCGACATCGTGAATGTCGATGTCTCCGCGGAACTCGACGGCTACTTTGCCGATACCGCCGGTACGATCGTTGTTCCACCGATCGCCAAACGCAAGTCACGATTGTGCGACGCGACGGGAGAGGCCTTGCATCGCGCGATCGCCGAAGCTCGAGCCGGGACGTCGATCAATCGGATCGGAAATGCAATTCAGAAAACGGCCAAGTTACACGGATTCAAGGTCATTAAAAATCTCGCCGGCCATGGTATCGGACGCAGCCTCCACGAAGAGCCCGACGGGATCGTCAGCTATTATGATCATCGAGATACCCGCAAGCTAACAGCTGGTCAAGTCATTGCCATCGAGCCGTTTCTTTCGACCCACAGCAGCTTTGTCTCCGAAGCCCAAGACGGCTGGACTCTCGTCGGACATCCCCAAAACCTCTCCGCGCAATTTGAGCATACGATCATTGTTACTCGTGGTGCTCCCATCATTGCGACGCTTTCTCAGTCGTAAACCGATCATCACTAACAACGTCTGGACGCTTGGCGTTAGCTCGCTCGCCCGGGCGTCGCCCCTTTGCAATCGCAAACCAATGCCTGAACCCGATCCACAAAGAATCCGATCCTTCGAAACGCCAGCTGCGTACGGCGCATGGTTGCAGGCGAACCATGATTCAGAACCCGAACTGTGGTTGAAGCTTTTTAAAAAAGCGACCGGCATACCGTCGATCGACTGGACCGAAGCCGTGATCGAATCGCTCTGTTGGGGCTGGATCGACGGCATCAAAAAGTCGCTCGACGACAAGGCATACCTGCAACGCGTGACGCCTCGCCGTCCGCGCAGCCATTGGTCGAAGCGGAACTGCGAACATGTCGAACGTTTGATCGCCGAGGGGCGGATGCAAGAACCGGGCTTAGCACACGTCCACGCCGCGCAAGCCGATGGTCGTTGGGAAGCTGCCTACGCCCCGGCCAGCGAGATGGTGATGCACGACGACTTCTTGGCGGCTCTCCGCGGCAACCCCAAAGCGAACCAAGCGTTCGAGAAACTCAGCAAGTCCAGCCTCTATCTGATCGGCTTCCACTTGCAAACCGCCAAGCGGCCTGAGACGGTGCAAAAACGGATCGCCAAATATGTCGGGATGCTAGAAGAGGGCAAACCGATTCGATAACGCAATTCGTTTCACCACGTCGGCAACGCCCCCGCGCGTCCCAACACGCCGCCTGCGGTTAAACGAATTTTATTGGAAGCAATACCAGCACGAAGCGCAAGCGAGTGATTCGGTTCGCCGGTCGCGAATTCACTAGCTTGCGCTTCGTGCTAGTAAAACCGACAGCACTTTCGCGGAGCGAAAGGCGACCAAACGACAACGCGCGGCCCGATGGGCACGCGGTTAAACTAGCATTGAAGCA
The DNA here is from genome assembly GCF_007751715.1 of Rosistilla oblonga. Lineage (NCBI taxonomy): Bacteria > Pseudomonadati > Planctomycetota > Planctomycetia > Pirellulales > Pirellulaceae > Rosistilla > Rosistilla oblonga. The sequence continues at coordinate 3,780,482 of NZ_CP036292.1, forward strand.
GACGCACACCAATCGTTTAACCGCGTGGGCAACGCCCCGCGCGTCCCGCCAATCCACCACGCCGTGCTCGAACCAACGCCTCCTCTGGGCGATGACTTCTTGTAGGATGCGTGTTTGTCAAAGCCGCAGTCCGATATGACGCGTGTTCCAAACGACAACCCTCCGCGAAAGGAGATCGATGCACACCAACGTACAAGTCGCCCGGGAATTTGCCCTGCGGGCACATGGCAGTCAGCAATATGGCGAGCATCCCTATGTGTACCATCTGGATGCGGTCGCTGCGTTGCTCGAGCCATTTGGTGAGCGAGCGCAAGTGGCTGCCTACCTGCACGATACCGTTGAAGATACGGCGACGACGATTGAAGAAATCGAAGCAAGCTTCGGCCAGGCGATGGCGGAAACGGTTGCGATCCTGACCGACGAGGAAGGCGAAATGCGGAGCGTGCGTAAAGCGAAGACCAACGCAAAACTTGCTGCCACAACCAACACGTTGGCGTTGACGGTCAAAGCGGCCGACCGACTTGCCAACCTGCAGGAAGGACAACGCGACGCCGCAGGCAAATTGGAAATGTACCGTCGAGAACACACGGCCTTCCGCAAGGCCGCCTACCGCGACGGGCTGTGTGAGGATCTGTGGCAACGGATTGATGCGATCATTGCTGGCGAGTAACCGTCGCCAGCGGGCACCGGCCCACTAAGCCACCAATCGCATCGCTTGGTCGGCAACTTGCTGGAGTGCCGGTTTATCAAAACTGCCGCGGGCCATGACACGCATGCCGACCAAAAGGGCGAAGAGCGTTCGGGCGGTCGGTTCGGGATCGACCGATTTTGGGATCTGCTTTCGCTGCTGCCCTAGTTTTATCTGTTGCTCGAAGAATTCAGTGAACTCGCGCAGCGAGGTGCCGACGATTTTCTGAGCGGCCGCGTCGTGGTCACCAAGCGTAAGCGACGTGTTGATAAGAAAGCAGCCCTTCTTCTTCGGATCGGACAGCGACTGCTTGACGATCGCATCGAACAGGAACTTAAACGCTTTCAACGGATCATCCATCCGTTCCAATTTCTGGATCAGCGTTCGACGTTGTTCTGTGTCGTATTTCAACAGTGAACGGACGAAGAGTTCCTGTTTGCCGGAAAAGGCATTGTAGAGGCTGCCGCGTTGGATACCTGTCGCCGTTGTCAGATCGGTGATCGAAGTCGATGCATAGCCTTTTTCCCAAAAGACATGCATCGCTTTGTCGAGCACTTCCGCTTCGTCGAATGATTTTTCCCAAGGCATGGCCCACCTCCCGATTCTTACCAGCGATCACTACTCAAATGTACATTGTCTGGACCTATCGGTCAAATCAAAGCGCGGACGTGCGTTGGTCGGATTTCACAGCGGAATTGCCGACAGCGGAGCGTGCATGCCCCACGGGGACAGGATAAAATCAAACACGACGCCCTTGCGATTGGATCCCCCTTCCGCCCCCGCCTCTCCTGCGACAGTCTCCGATGAACATCCGCAGCCACTGCTCGAAGTCTCTCCGAACCGCCCTGGAAAGCTGCCGTTGGGCCACGATGGGCTTCGCAATTCTGTTCGTGGCGACGGAGGCTTGGTCGGCCGAATCGCGTCCGATTTCGTTCAATCGTGACATCCGACCGATCCTGTCCGATCGCTGCTTCGCCTGTCACGGCCCCGATGCCGAAACGGTCGCGGGCGGTCTACGGTTGGATGTCCGCGAACAAGCGGTTGCGGCTGCGATCGTGCCAGGCGATGCATCGGCGAGCGAAGTGATCGCCCGCGTTCTTTCAGACGACGACGATCTCCGGATGCCGCCAGCCGCTTTGCACAAGCCGCTCGATGAATCGCAGATCGCGCTACTGAAGCGTTGGATCGATGAGGGAGCCGAATATGAAGTCCACTGGGCCTACACGCCGCTGCGTCGCCCAGAGCTTCCCCCGCATCAGGACAACGGCTGGGGCATCAACGCGATCGACAGCTGGATCGCTGCGCGGCTGGCCGAGGTTGGTGTCGAACCATCGCCCGCCGCCGATCCGGTGACTTTGGTCCGCCGGCTGGCCTTGGACCTTACCGGCATGCCGCCGACAGCGGCGCAAGCCGAACAGTTTGTTGACGCTCCGTCAAACGAAGCGTATGAACAATTGATCGACCAGCTGCTCGATTCGCCTCGCTTTGGCGAACGGATGGCGATCTATTGGTTGGACCTGGTTCGCTACGCCGACACCGTCGGCTACCACGGCGACCAAGACGTCTCGATGTCCCCCTACCGCGACTTCGTCATCAACGCCTTCAACCGCAATCTCCCCTACGACCAATTTGTGCGAGAACAACTAGCGGGCGATCTGTTGCCCAATCCCACGCTGGATCAAATCGTCGCATCGGGTTACAACCGTTTGAACCAAACGACGGAAGAGGGCGGCGCCCAGCCGAAAGACTACCTGGCGATCTATTTCGCCGACCGCGTCCGCAATGTGTCGCAGGTCTTCATGGGAGCGACAGTTGGATGCGCTCAATGCCACGATCATAAATACGATCCCTACACGGCCAAAGACTTCTACGCGTTAGGTGCATTCTTCGCCGACTTGGAAGAGCAAGGCAAATACGGCGCACGGCAACGTCCGCCGCAAATCCCGGTTCCTACCGCTGAACAGAGCCAACAATTGGCGGCGTTGGATCAACAAGTCGATCGAGCCCAACAAGACCTGACGGAACTGCAAAGCTCGCTTTTGGCGGGGCAAGCGGAGTGGGAAGCAGAGGCGTTGAAGACGGCAGAAGAACCGAACGAGGTTGTCGAAATTTGGCTCGACGATCAGCCGCCGGAAGCGACGTTGAGCGGCGATTGGAACGCGGTGACTGGCGCGACGGAACCGGTTCAGTCGGGCGAGGTTGCGTGGAAACAAGTCGCCAACAAATTGACGCAGCACTACTTCATCAACGCCAAACAAACGATCACGATCCAGGCGAAGACGCGGTTGTTCGGATGGGTCTATCTGGATCCGGAAACCCCACCTGTCGCGATCATGCTTCAATGGAACGATGGCGATTGGAACCACCGCGCCGTTTGGGGCAGTGACGCCATTTCCTACGGGCGCAACAATCCCAAACAGATCTCCCCCGCATACCGTCGCCAGGGGAAGCTGCCTGAAACGGGGAAGTGGATCCGTCTGGAAGTCGATGCGGCCGACGTCGGCTTCAAGCCGGGTGACGTCGTCAACGGAATGGCGTTTACTCAATTTGATGGAACCGCCTATTGGGACTCCGCAGGGACGCGAATCACCGACGCCTTGGCTCCCAACCTCGTCGCCGCGCTGCGAACACCGGCTGAGGAGCGTAGCGACGAACAAACAAAACAACTGCGTGAACATTACCTGACCACGCACCCGTCGCACATCGAACAGTCGGCGAAAGTCGCTCGAGCCACAGCCGCTCACGATGCGTTTGCCAAAACGATCACGACGACGCCGATCAGTAAATCGGTGACACCGCGGCCGATCAAAATCCTGCACCGCGGGAACTGGATGGACGAATCGGGGGAAGTCGTCGAACCGGCGATCCCCGAATTTCTAGGAGCCTTGGAAACCGAAGGCCGTGCCACGCGTCTCGACTTGGCCAATTGGATGTGTGAACCAGAGAACGTGTCGACCGCGCGGACGATGGTGAATCGGTTGTGGTACCTGATGTTCGGCCGCGGAATCTGTACCAGCGTCGACGATTTCGGCGGCCAGGGAACATTCCCCAGCCATCCCGAACTGTTGGACTACCTGGCGGTCGAGTTTGTCGAATCGGGCTGGGACATCAAACATATGCTGCGGATGATCGCTCGCAGCGCGACCTACCGCCAGTCGTCGAAGCCGTCGGCCGCGCTGCGTGCCCAAGATCCCTACAACGATCTGTTCGCTCGCCAAGGTCGGTTTCGGATCAGTGCCGAAATGGTCCGCGACACCAACTTGATGATCAGCGGGCTGTTGGTCGAAAAGGTCGGAGGCCCTAGCAGCAAACCGTATCAACCCGCGGGCTATTACGCTCAGCTGAATTTCCCACGACGGACGTACGTCGCCGACGATGGCCCCGATCAATATCGGCGAGGCGTTTACACGCACTGGCAGCGAACGTTTCTGCATCCGATGCTCAAGGCCTTCGACGCTCCCAGCCGCGAGGAATGCACGGCGATGCGATCGCGATCCAACACACCGCTGCAAGCGTTGACGCTGTTGAACGACCCCAGTTTTGTCGAAGCCGCTCGCGCCTTCGCCGCGCGGATCATGCAGGAAGCTGACGGATCGGTCGCCGATCGCATCGATTGGGCCTACCGCCAAACGGTGCTCCGCGACGCCGATCCTTTCGTCGTACAAGAGCTTGAAAAGTTGTACGCCAACCACCACAAACACTTTGCCGCCCACGCCGACCAGGCTCACCAGATGGTCGCTCACGGAAATGCTCGCACGTCGGAAGGGCTCAACACGGCGGAACTGGCGGCCTGGATTAGCGTCGCCCGCGTGCTGTTAAACCTCAACGAAACGATCACTCGGTATTAGAGTCGAAGCTATGAACCATCCCTTCCGTTCACACCACAACTCGCTGGCTCGCCGAACGTTTTTGCGACGCGTCGGTCTTGGCTCGGTCGCGCTGTCATCGCTGCTCGATAGCGAAGCCGGCGCGGCGACGCTGGCGGAAGTGCCTCACCATAGGCCACGGATCAAACGGGTGATCCATCTATGCATGGCGGGTGGACCGAGCCATCTGGAAACGTTTGACAACAAGCCGGAACTTGCGCGACTCGACGGCCAGCCGATGCCGGAGTCGCTGACTGCGGGCCAACCGATCGCTCAGCTGCAAAACCGAGCGCTCAAGGTGATGGGGCCGCAACATCCGTTTGTCCGACAGGGGAAATCGGGATTGGAGATGACGTCGGTTTTCAAACACATGGGGCAAGTGGCCGATGAGATGTGCGTGATCAAATCGATGCACACCGAACAGATCAATCACGACCCGGCTCACACCTTCTTCAACACCGGCACGGCGATCAGCGGACGGCCGTCGATGGGATCGTGGGTGCTGTATGGATTGGGATCGGAAACGCAGAACCTGCCCGGCTACATCGTGTTGACAAGCGAGGGAGGCGGGCAATCGCAACCGATCAGTTCGCGGCAGTGGCACTCCGGATTTCTACCGAGCCAGCACCAAGGAGTGCAGTTGCACGCGACGGGGAATCCCGTTCACTACGTCGGCAATCCGGCGGGTGTTGGGCCGAGGCAACAGAAAGAGATCGTCGACGCGATCGCGCGGATCGATTCGCATCGCAACGAAGTGTTGGACGATCCCGAGATCGCGACGCGGATCAAGACCTACGAGATGGCGTTCCGGATGCAGGCATCGGTTCCCGAGTTGACCGAGATGTCGGACGAATCACAGAAGACGATCGAGATGTACGGCTGCACGCCCGGCGATGGATCGTTTGGCAGCAATTGTTTACTGGCTCGCCGCTTGGCCGAACGCGGCGTCCGCTTCATCCAACTGTATCATCGCGGCTGGGATCACCACGGCGGAGTGAAAGCGGGAGTCGCCAAGACGGCGTCGCTTGTCGATCAAGGGACGACGGCGCTGGTGCAAGATCTGAAGCAGCGAGGGATGTTGGACGAGACGCTGATTGTTTGGGGAGGCGAATTCGGCCGGACGCCGATGGCGCAGGGAAGTGGCCGCGATCATCACATCAAAGGCTTTTCGATCTGGCTGGCCGGCGGCGGTGTCCGCGGCGGAACGACTTACGGTGCGACCGACGATTTCGGATACAACGCAGTACAGAACAAAGTCCACGTCCGCGACTTCCACGCCACAATGCTGCACATGTTAGGAATCGATCACCACCGCTTCACCTACAAATTTCAAGGCCTCGACTTCAAACTGACAGGCGTCGAAGAAGCCCATGTCGTGAAAGACATTTTGAGTTGACGCCCAATAGCGTTTCCTACCAATTCAGAACTTGGATTTGTTTGCAAAGCTTCGTCGACTCAGGATGAGTGTTGGCAGAATGATCGGGGCAGAATGATATGTCGCGCATCATCATTCTGCCCCGATCATTCTGCCAATCTAAAAATTGGCTCATTCAGATGTTCTAAAATCCCTGCTGCAAAAATCACTTTCGCCCAGATGCCCCGGACAGAGCGTACGCTGGCAGAATGATTGCTGGCAGAATGATTCGCCGCGCATTAATTATTCTGCCCTCATCATTCTGCCAATCTTGAAATTGTTTCCTTCAAATGTTCTGAAATCCCTTCTGCAAATAACTCTCCGTCAGATGCCCCGGACAGAGCGTACGCTGGCAGAATGATTCGCTGGCAGAATGATTCGCCGCGCATTATTATTCTGCCCTCATCATTCTGCCAATCTTAAAATTGTTTCCTTCAAATGTTCTGAAATCCCTTCTGCAAATAACTCTCCGCCAGATGCCCCGGACAGAGCGTACGCTGGCAGAATGATTTGTCGCGCATCATTATTCTGCCCCCATCATTCTGCCAATCTTAACACTGCGACATCAAATTTTTTCAGAACTACCCAGCACGTATAACAAGCTGCCAACTGCGAGAGCTAAGTCAAAATAAAAACGGTCCGCGCACGTGGCGCGGACCGTTTTCGATCGACAGCGTTTAGCGCCGGCCAACGAGAGCGACTTGCGTTCCACTGCGTTGTTCGCGATCGAGATCGAATCGATCGAGATTCATTACCTTGGACCAAGCGGCTGCGAAGTCGTGGACGAACTTCTGCTTCGCGTCTTCGCTGGCGTAAACTTCGGCGATCGCTCGCAGTTGCGAGTTTGAACCGAAGACCAGATCGACGGCACTCGCCTGCCAACGCAGTTCACCACTCTCTCGGTCGCGTCCTTCGAAGAAGTGTTCACACATCGGCGACTTCTTCCAAACGGTCTCCATGTCCAACAGATTCACGAAGAAGTCGTTCGAGAGCGTATCGGACTGCTTTGTAAACACGCCCAACTTCAAAGTGTCGGCGTTCACGTTCAACACTCGCATCCCGCCAACCAACGCGGTCATCTCGGGGGCCGTCAACGTCAACAAGTTCGCTCGGTCGACCAACAGTTCGGCCGCGGGGCGGTCGAGCGTATGGCCGTAGTAGTTGCGGAAGCCATCAGCCTTCGGTTCCAGGACTGCAAACGCTTCGACATCAGTCTGTTCATCGGTCGCATCGGTGCGGCCCGGATAAAACGGAACCTCCACTTCGTAGCCGCCGTTCTTGGCCGCTTGTTCGACTGCCGCAACACCGCCCAACACGATCAGATCGGCAAGCGAAACCCGCTTGTCACCCGATTGCTTTTCGTTGAAGTCCTGCTGAACTTTTTCCAACGTCTTCAAAACCTTGGCGAGTTCCGCCGGTTGGTTCACCGCCCAATCTTTCTGCGGAGCCAGTCGGATCCGAGCACCGTTGGCACCACCACGCTTGTCGCTGCCGCGGAACGTGGAGGCGGAGGCCCATGCGGTCTCCATCAATTCGGAGATCGAAAGTCCCGAGTCGAGCAAGATCTTCTTCAGTTGTGCGATCTCCGCTTCGCCAATCAAAGCATGATCGACCGCGGGTACCGGATCCTGCCACAATTGCGGCGGGGCGACCTCAGGTCCCAAGCATCGCGAAACGGGGCCCATGTCGCGATGCGTCAACTTGTACCACGCGTTGGCGAACGCCTTCTCAAACTGATCGGGATTCTCGTGGAACCGCTTGGAAATCGGACCGTAGATCGGATCCAGCTTCAGCGACAGGTCGGTCGTGAACATGATCGGCGCGTGCGATTTGTTAGGGTCGTGCGCGTCGGGAACGGTTCCCTCGGCCGATTTATCCTTCGGCGTCCACTGATGCGCCCCGGCGGGACTCTTGGTCAACTCCCATTCGTAGTCGAACAAGTTGTCGAAGTAGCTGTTCGACCACTCGGTCGGCGTCGTACTCCAAGCTCCTTCCAAACCGCTGGTGATCGTATCCTCAGCGTTCCCCTTACCAAAGGAGTTCTTCCAGCCGAGGCCCTGTTCTTCCAGTCCCGCCGCTTCGGGTTCGGGGCCTACGTATTTGCTGGGATCGGCCGCACCGTGACCTTTGCCAAACGTGTGCCCTCCGGCGATCAAGGCGACGGTTTCTTCATCGTTCATCGCCATCCGAGCGAACGTTTCACGGATGTCGTGTGCTGCCGCCAACGGATCGGGCTTGCCGTTGGGCCCCTCGGGATTCACGTAGATCAATCCCATCTGGACCGCGGCCAACGGATTTTCCAACTCGCGATCGCCATGGTACCGCTTGTCGCCCAACCACGTCGTTTCGGGGCCCCAGTTGATGTCTTGTTGTGGTTCCCAGACGTCCTCGCGTCCACCGGCGAACCCGATTGGTTCCAAGCCCATCGATTCGAGCGAACAGTTCCCGGTCAGGACCATCAGATCGGCCCAAGAGATTTTTTTGCCATACTTCTGTTTGATCGGCCACAGCAGACGACGGGCTTTGTCCAAGCTGGCGTTGTCGGGCCAGCTGTTCAGCGGCGCGAAGCGCTGCGTCCCATAACCGGCACCGCCGCGACCATCGGCTACGCGATAGGTCCCCGCACTGTGCCAAGCCATGCGGATGAACAACGGTCCGTAATGTCCGTAATCGGCTGGCCACCAATCCTGCGACGTCGTCAGCAGCTCGGTGATGTCCTTCTTAACCGCGTCGAGATCCAAGCTGTTGAATTCCGCCGCGTAATCAAACCCATCCCCCATCGGATTGCTTTTGACCGAATTCTGATGCAGGATCTGCAGGTTCAATTGATTGGGCCACCAGTCGCCGTTGGAATACGCCCCCGCAGCGGTGTGCCGCGCACTAGGATCGAGCGGCGGGCTCATCACCGGGCATTTTTGAATCCCCTTGAGACTATCCCCCGACGAACCATCCGAAGGTGGATCCTCAGCGAATCCCGTGGTTGCCATGCCGAGCACGGCGAAGCTTGTCATTAAACAAGCCAGCTGAAATGAAAGTTGCATCGTTTTCTCCTGAAGGTGAAACTGTCGTTGGAAGCTGAGGCCTTCCGCCCCCCGCCCGTGTCGAATAGTTCGACTTGGTAGCGGTTCTCCCGACTACTGAAGCTAGTATCTGCGAATTCGCCCGATGCATCCAATGCATTCCTTCGATACGCACAATGTGCGCAACGCATCCCGCTGGTCGACGCCTCGTCTCGACCCGAACGGCAGACACCTACAGTAGTTTCCCTAGGCTCCATGTGCAACAACTCGCTCTGGCGGGGCATGGTGAGACCACGTGGCAAACGAGAAGGCGGTTCACTGGGGCATTTCCCCCTGAAAGATGCTTTCCGGCCCAGCTCATTTGGTGCTCCTCACTCCCAAACGCCTAGATCACGACAATTTTTTTGCGGCTGTGTTGCCTCGAATTCCGAGGGAGACGACGGCACCGCCGGTAGGTGCTGAGCAATGCCACCTTATCGGCATAGCTGATCGATGCGTCAAAAACTCGATCCCAGCGTTTCTTCTCGTGTTTTTTGGTGTTCGTCGTCCGGTCGGCGGTCTAGAACGTAAATGGAGCAGCACCGCTGGGTGCACCGCCGCGACAAACGTCGATAACCGGGGACGTCAGGTTTTTGGGGATTTGAATCCCCCGAACCGGTGCCACGCCGGCGGTTGAATTTGTCTTCAGCCGTTCCCGACCTATGCTTTTCCCAGGCACTTTCGCCCGCTTTATCTATCAATCCACACGGTTAGGGCTACCCGATGGAAACGAACCAATCCGACAGCGCCAGACGAATCGATCTGCGGTTCTTCTTTGAAAACTCGCTGTTTCTCGTCCTCGGTGCGGCGATCGCTCTGATTTGGGCCAACGTCGCTAACAGCCAAGGCTCCGACGCCTACAACGCATTTGTACACTGGGACATCGCTCAATTCCTGGGGCTGAGCCACGGACATGCTCACGCAGCCGAAGCGGGCGGACACCACGGATTCACGATCCATTTCCTAGTCAATGACATTTTGATGGCTTTGTTTTTTGCCATCGCAGCGAAAGAAGTTTGGGAAGCGTTGCTTCCGGGCGGACCGCTTTCGAACCTTCGCAAAGCTGCCACGCCGTTGCTGGCAACCCTCGGTGGCGTCGCCGGACCGGCGATAGTCTATCTCGCCGGTACAACTTTGCTGGGCCGCAACGACACGCTTGGTGCCGGCTGGGCTGTTCCTTGTGCAACCGACATCGCGTTCAGTCTACTGGTCGCCCGAATGATCTTCGGTGGCGGACACGCGGCGATCTCGTTCCTGTTGTTGTTGGCGATCGCTGACGACGCGATTGGACTGATGATCCTGGCTGTCTTCTATCCATCGGCCGAAACAAATTTTGCCTGGCTTGGATTCACCGTCGCCGCAGTCGCTTCGGGTATGGCGATGAACCGCGCAGGAGTCCGCAATTTCTGGTGGTACCTGGCGATCCCCGGCGTCCTCAGCTGGGTCTCGTTCTACATGGCTGGCATCCACGCCGCGTTGGGCCTGGTTCCGATCATCCCCACCCTTCCGCACGCGAAGACCGACCTTGGATTCTTTGCCAAAGCTGAAGACGCGCGGACCGATACGTTGAACGCTTTCGAGCATTGGTGGAAGCATCCTGTCGAACTGATCCTGGGCATGTTTGCCTTGGTCAATGCGGGCGTCGTCTTCAGCAGCGTCGGAGCGGGCACCGGATTGGTCCTGCTGGGACTGTTTGTTGGCAAGCCGCTTGGTATCGGCCTGATGACTCTGCTGGCCGTTCGATCGTTCAAGCTGGAGATGCCTGAAGGAATGAACATGCGGCACGTCGTCGTGCTCGGCTGCATCGCCAGCCTCGGCTTCACCGTCGCGTTGTTTGTTTCGACAGCCGCCTTCCCGATGCCCGGACCGATTCAAGACTCGGTCAAGATGGGAGCGTTGATGAGCTTCTTGGCTCCGGTAAGTGCATTCGCAATGGCGATGGCCTTGGGAATTCGCCCGGCATGTTTTGGAAAGCGAAAACCAGCCGCGGCAACGCAAGCTCGTAAGCCGCCGAAGGCTCACAAGCAACACGCCCTATAAAAAACGACCGGTCGATGAACCGGTCGCTTGGCAACAATCAGGCGCCGCATCGCGGCACCCAATGAATTTTGAAGCGACGGCGTGTTGGCGCCGTCGCATTTTTTGTAACGCCAGAACTAGCTGGTCGGTTGCTTGCGGAGGTCCAACCACTCGGTGTGGTAGACGCCATCTTTGTCGGTTCGCTTGTAGGTGTGAGCACCGAAGTAATCGCGTTGAGCTTGCAGCAGGTTCGCTGGCAAGCGATCGCGACGGTAGCTGTCGTAGTAGGCCAACGCGGTGCTGAACGCGGGAACCGGAACGCCCAACTGAGTTGCTGCCATAACGACGGCACGGAAATGAGGCTGAGCGGTTGCCATCGCATCCTTGAAATAAGGATACAGCATCAGGTTTTCCAGGTTCGGTTGATCGTCGAACGCTTCCTTGATGCGATCGAGGAACTGGGCGCGGATGATGCAACCGCCACGCCACAGCAGGGCGCATTGGCCGTAATCGAGATCCCAGTCGTGCTCTTGCGATGCAGCTTGCAGTTGGACGAAGCCTTGTGCGTAGCTGACGATCTTCGACGCGTACAGACCTTGGCGAACCATCTCGATGAAGGTCGCTCGGTCGCCCGCCAATTCGGCAACCGCTGCGGCCAGCTTCGGGTTATCGCCTTCAGCCGGTCCGGGAAGGATGCTGCTGGCGCGAACGCGAGCTTCCTTTTGAGCCGAGATGCCGCGAGCGAATACAGCCGATGTGACCAGGGTGCTTGGCACGCCCAGATCCAACGCCAATTGGCTCATCCATTTGCCGGTGCCCTTGGCGCCAGCGACGTCCAAGATGCGATCGACCAAGTGGTCGCTGGTGTCGCCATCTTTGACGCTAAAGATGTCACGAGTGATCTCGATCAAGTAGCTTTGCAGTTCGCCCTTGTTCCATTCGTCGAAGACGTCATAGAGTTCGTCGTTGGTCAGGCCGCCGACGTCTTTCAGCAATTGATACGCTTCGCAGATCAACTGCATGTCGCCGTATTCGATGCCGTTGTGAACCATCTTCACGTAGTGGCCGGCACCGCGTGGGCCAACCCAATCGCAGCAAGGGATGTCGTTATTCGGACCGACCTTCGCCGAGATCGCTTGGAACATCTCCTTGACCATCGGCCAAGCATCTTTCGATCCGCCTGGCATCAGGCTTGGGCCCTTCAGAGCGCCTTCTTCACCACCGGAAACACCGGTGCCGATGAAGTGGAAGCCCTTGGCCTCGACTTCTTTTGTGCGGCGTTCGGTATCGGCGTAGTGGGTGTTTCCACCGTCGATGATGATGTCGCCTGGTTCCAAAAACGGCGTCAATTGTTCGATGATCGCGTCGACAGCGGGGCCCGCTTTGACCAACATCATCAACTTGCGCGGACGGGCACACGACTTCACGAACTCTTCGATCGAGTGGCAACCGACGAAGTTCTTGCCAGCGGCACGGCCTTCGATCAGGGCATCGACCTTGTCGGTCGTGCGGTTGTAAACGGCAACCTTGTAACCGCGGCTCTCTACATTCAGGGCCAGGTTCTCGCCCATTACAGCTAGGCCGATCAGCCCGAAATCGCAATCACCACTCATTTTTTGTGCATCCCAATGGATTATTTATTGAAGCAGCCCGAGGCCCCCCAGCAGGCACTCAAACATTTTAAAACGCTTGCTATACGCGAGCGAATGATAGCCGACCGCCCGATTTTCATCAATATGCCGCCGATCTTCAGTCGCCGCGGCCTACGACGCCTGGAATAACCGATCCCGCGTCGCGACGGTGACGTCGGGGAAATCGCTGAAGACCCCGTCGGCATCGGCTTCGAACAACGCGATCTCGATCAATCGCTCGAAGCTGTCGACGTATACGGGCAACGCGTCGGCTCGCAATGTCCACGGATGGACCTTCAAACCGCAGCGATGAGCCAATTCGACAAGCGGCGTGCACAGATACCCTTGGCGGTTTGCGTGGGGAACGACGACAACGTTCATCGAAGGCCCGATCGCATCGGCGTATTTAGCCATCGTTTGCAGATCGGACTCCGCCGCGGCCAGATCGTATTCCGCGGTGGTTCGCCCCCAGTCGTCGTCTTCCAGCAACTGCACCAACCGCATTTGGCAGTCGAGTTCGTCGCGGATCCGACGGGTTTCCGCCGCATCAAAACATTGGACATAGACGTTGTCCGATCGGCTGGCGTATCCGTATTCGTTCAGCACCGCCAATGTGATCTGGCTGATGTCTTTCCCCTGCTGGCGATGCCAAGCCGGACGTTTGATCTCAGTATAGATCCCGACGTCGCGGCCGGTGCTGTCGTTGAGTCCCTGGATCAATTCCAGTTCTTCGGCCAGCGTTGCGATCCGAAACTGCGACAGCCCCATCGGGAACCGGTTCGGAAAGACGGCCTGACCGGTCGCCGGATCGAAGCGTTCGGAAACCGACAACGACTTCAATTCGTCGAGCGTGAGATCGATCGCGTAGAAACGCCCATCGTCGCGTGCCCGTTCGGGAAACCGCTGCCGGACGTCGGTAACGGTATCCAAGTGGACGTCGTGCAAAACCAGCGGCACGTCGTCTTTGCTGAGGACGACGTCCTGTTCCAAAAAGTCGGAACCGACAGCGTAAGCGAACGCCTTGGCCGGCAGCGTGTGCTCGGGCAGGTATCCCGAGGCGCCGCGGTGAGCGATCACAATCTTTGCGTGTTCAGTCGGCGAGCCGTTACCCATCGTGAGAGCCTTCCTTACGAGCGGGAAAACCTACAACGCAGCTTCCGCCAGTTCGCGAACGCGGCGAACCATCGATCGCAGCCCGTTGCTGCGAGAGCGGGTCAGATGCCCCTGCAGGTCCAGTTCGGTGAACAGCCCATCGATGTCGATCGCCAGGATCTCCTTCGCCGGCTTGCCACTCAACAACGCGACGATGATCGCAATCAGCCCGCGCGTGATCACCGCGTCGCTATCGGCTTCGAAATCGAGGATCGGCGAATCGTCCGCCGATTCGGTGGGGCGTTGGCTGGCCACCAACCAAACGTTGCTGACACAACCCTGCACGCGATTCGGTTCGACGCGATGTTCCGCAGCCATCTGCGGCAGCCCATCAGCGAACTCGATGATGTATTCGAGCCGTTCGTCGTAGTCGTTGATCTCTTGGAATTCTTCCCGCAGTTCGTCGGGGGTAATCGTTTGCATCGGGTTCAATCTCCATGCTTCTCGCGCAGCCGAGCCGAGGTCCGCAACATCAGCTGGGTGCGTTCAAATTCATTTATCCATTCTTGGATCACCGCCGCCTGAACGGGATCATCAGCGGTAACGATCCCCGATCCACATGCCGCGCCGGCCAACTGGTCGGCCATCTGACGGTATCGAGCCAGCGTGCGGTCGCCGTAGTGACCGACAAAAAAGTCTTCTTCGCTGAAGAACGCGACTTGCGGGACGCGAGCGGCTCCGCAGATCGACATGATTCCCTTCAACTCCTCGCTGGCATCGCGATCGATATAGCGAACGGTGATCTTATCGCTCGCCTGTTCGATCCGCCGCAGGATCGGGCACTGTTGCACGCAATCACCGCACCAAGCTCCCGCGAAACAGAGGACTCGCATCTCGCGAACAAACCCGCCGATCAACGCGGTTTGCGCGTCGGTCAACTCACACACATCGTAGACAGCCGCCCACTTGCGTCGATCGAGGTCCGATCCGTGTTTGGCTAGAAAGTCGTCGTAGGGAAGACCTTGGTGGAAGTAGCTTGCGGGGATCATCTTTGATTTTAGTTTCCAAAGGGCGCGATGGGCAGTCGCCAACGCGACCATTTCAGTCCAATGTTGCGAGTCTGCGCGACACTGACAACCTGTGTGATTCGAATTGGCTCGCAGCGGTCGCCCGATGATTAATCCTCAACGTGCCCGCAGAGCGGATTGCCGGGCGCGAACCTCAAGAAATCAGAACCCGCCCCGTCCCGACGCCTTTAAGGGGAAAGCATCGGGTCCTATAATCCCTCCCAGCGTGCGGTCGTCCTGTTTCCTGTTAGGCCTCCATCTTATGAAAATCCACGAATATCAAGCGAAAGAACTGTTTCGAGCCGCTGGCGTCCCCGTGCTGCAAGGCATGGTCGCCCGCAATGCGGACGAAGCCAAAGATGCATACAACAAGCTGGGCGGCGCGATTGCGGTTGTCAAAGCTCAGATCCATGCCGGCGGTCGCGGCAAGGGAACGGTTACTGAAAAGCCGGAACAACACGGCGTTGAATTGGTCAAATCGGCCGACGACGCAGCACGCGTTGCCGAGAACCTGTTGGGCAACCATCTGGTCACGATCCAGACCGGTCCCGAAGGCCAACGCGTCAACCAAGTCTTCGTCGAATCGGGTTGCAACATCGCTCGCGAATTGTACCTCGGCATCGTCCTGGACCGCGCCGTCTCGCTGCCCGTTTTGATGGTCAGTACCGAAGGTGGTATGGAGATCGAAAAGGTCGCCGAAGAGACGCCTGAAAAGATTTTGAAGGAGCACTTTGATCCGCACGTTGGATTGGAGAGCTACCAGGTCCGCAAGTTGTGCAAGGCGATGGGCATCAGCGGTAAAGCCGCCCGTTCAGCCGACTTGTTCATGAAAAAGATCTGCCAGCTGTACGTCGATCTCGATTGTGCCCTGCTGGAAGTCAACCCGTTGGTGATCACCGGCGACGACGAAATGATCGCTTTGGACGCGAAGGTCACCTTCGACGACAACGCGATGTTCCGCCACAAAGACATCGCGGAACTTCGCGACGATGCCGAAGAGGAACCAAGCGAATTGCGAGCTGCGGCGTCGGGGCTGAGCTTTGTCAAGCTAGACGGTAACATCGCTTGCTTGGTCAACGGAGCTGGACTGGCGATGTCGACGATGGACATCATCAAGCATCACGGTGGCGAACCCGCAAACTTCTTGGACGTTGGTGGCGGAGCGAACAAAGACCAAGTGACCGAAGCGTTCCGAATCCTGTTGGCCGATCCCCACGTCAAAGCGGTACTGGTCAACATCTTCGGCGGCATCGCACGTTGCACGACGATTGCCGATGCGTTGATCGCGGCCAGCAAAGAGGTCGGATTCAACGTGCCTTTGGTCGTTCGATTGGAAGGAACCGAAGTCGAAGAGGGTCGACGGATGCTCGAAGAAAGCGATGTCGAAATCATCAATGCCGTCGGCCTGACCGATGCTGCAAAGAAGGTTGTCGAGGCGGCAGGCGTCTAAAGTTGACGACTGTTTTGATTTGAATCGTTTACAACTCACAACAAATCGTTGACCTACACGATTTACGGGATTCGGAATAACAATGTCCATTTTGATTGACAAAAACACGCGCGTCATTTGCCAAGGCATCACTGGCGGCGCGGGAACCTTCCACACCAAAGGTTGCAAAGAATACGGCACCCAGATGGTCGGCGGTGTAACGCCGGGCAAATCGGGCCAAAACGTCGACGGCGTTCCAGTCTTCGACACGGTTGGTGAAGCTGTTGAAAAAACTGGTGCCAACGCGACGATGATCTTCGTTCCGCCACCCTTTGCGGCCGACGCGATCCTCGAAGCGATCGACGCTGGAATCGAAGTCATCGCGGCGATCACCGAGGGCATTCCTGTCCTCGACATGGTCCGCGTCTTCAAGGCGGCCAAGGCGAGCGGTTCGGTCCTGATCGGCCCCAACTGCCCCGGCCTGATCACTCCCGGCGAGTGCAAGATCGGCATCATGCCCGGCTACATTCATCAGCCAGGCAACATCGGCATCATGAGCCGCAGCGGCACGCTGACCTACGAAGCGGTTTGGCAAACGACCAACTTGGGTCTCGGCCAAAGCACCTGCGTCGGTCTCGGTGGCGATCCGATCGTCGGCACGTCGTTCATCGACCTGCTGGCTCGCTTCCAAGAAGATCCGCAGACCGAAGCGATCTTGATGATGGGCGAAATCGGTGGTTCGGCGGAAGAAGAAGCCGCGGCGTTTGTCAAAGAGAACGTCACCAAACCAGTTGCCGCCTTCATCGCCGGTCGCACAGCACCTCCCGGAAAACGGATGGGTCACGCCGGTGCGATCATCACCGGTGGCAAGGGAACCGCGACCGAGAAGGTTGCCGCGTTGGAAGACGCCGGAATCGTTGTCGCTGCTTCGCCAGCCGACATGGGTGCGGCAGTTGTCGAAGCGATGAAACGCCACGGCAAATAATGCCTTTGTTCGAACAAGCGACGCGGCCAACGTGCCGCGCTCGGTTGCTAGAACACAAAATGTAAGAACGTAGAAACGAAAAACGGGCGGATGGCAACATCCGCCCGTTTTTGTTTAGTCCTTAAGCCCACGCCGCTTTTGCGTTGTCGACAAACGCCGCGATCTTTGCCGGGTCTTTCTGGCCCGGAGCACTCTCGGTTCCGCTGGCGACATCGACTGCTGCGGCGCGGCTGCGACGAATCGCATCGCCTACGTTATCGGGATTCAGCCCGCCCGCCAGAATCCAGTCGTCAAGAGACGTCTGTGCAGCCCAGCGTCCGATGCCGTCCCAGTCTAGCCGTTGGCCGGAGCCACCAAATTGTGGACCGCCATCGGCATCCAACAGGATCCGGGCTCCGATCTCGGCCCACGGCAAGACGATCGCGTCGATCGTCGCGGCGGTCAGCTGCGTCGTCGGCAAGCGAACGGCTCGGATCACGGATAGGTCGGCGGCGATCAGATCGCTGCCGATTTGAAGCGTCTCGTCGCCGTGCAGCTGCACCCAATCGAGCTTCACCGCCGCGGCGATCTCTCGGATTCGATCGACGGGTTCATTAACGAACACGCCGGCGCTTTGCAGCGTCGACGTGTTTTGAACTAGCAGCGCCGCGGCTTCGGGCTGCAGATAGCGAACGCTGGCAGGATAGAAGTTCAGCCCGATGCAATCGGCGCCGGCGGCTTCTGCCGCGCGAACGTCTTCGGCCGCGCGGACGCCACAAATCTTGATACGGAACACGTCTTCATTCTCCCTGTCGCTGGCAACGGTATGCCGGCGAGGTGTTACGGCTTGCTGAACAGCACGCAGATCGGAGTCGGAACCATCGCACTGTGCTGCGTGAAGGTCAGTTCCCCGGTCTCCTGATCGATCGAAAAGACAGCGGCGGTGTTGCTGTCGCGGCCGGCGGCGATCAACCACTTGCCGGTCGGATCGAGATTGAAGTTGCGAGGCCAGCTGCCGCGGATCGGTTCCTCTTCGATCAACGTCAACTTGCCATCTTCCGGGTCGACCGAATAGGCAGTGATCGTGTCGTGCCCGCGATTGGCGGAGTAAACAAACTTGCCCGTTGGGTGCACGCGAATCTCCGATCCGCTGCTGTGATTCTCTTTTGCCTTCGATTCCTCGGTGACGGTTGGAATCGTTTGAATCGCCGTCATCGTTCCCGCTTCGGGATCGTAATCGAAGACAGTAACCGACAGAGCCAGTTCATTCAGGACGTAGACGTGTTTTCCATCGGGATGGAACTTCATGTGGCGTGGGCCGCCACCGGCAGGAACGCTGCCAAAACCGTGGTCGTTCAGCTTCAGTTCGTCCAAGTCGAGTTCATAGATCACAACCTTGTCGAGCCCGAGATCGGGAACCATCACAAACCGATTGTCGGGCGATGTGCCAACCCAGTGCGCGTGCGGCTTGTCTTGGCGTTTGCCGACGACTCCCGAACCACCGGAGTGCTTTTTCAGATCGCTGCGTTGCAAGATCTCGCCATCTTCAGCGAGTTCGAACATCGCTGTCGATCCGCCGCCGTATTGGGCTGAAAAGAGTGCCTTGCCGGTTTGATCGACCGACAGATGCGCCGCGCCGCCGTCACCTATCGCCGCGGCGTTGATCAACTTCAACTTCTCGCCATCGGCTCCCGATTCGATCGAAAGCGCCGTCAACAGCGGTTCGCCATCGATCGTGCCAGTGCAATACAGCACCTTGCCGTTGGGATGGAGCGCCAGGAAACCGGGGCTCCCAATCCCGAAAGCCAACTCGGGCGTCGTCAGCTTCCCCGTCTCGGTGTTAAACGAGGCGTGGTAGATGCCTTTGCTCAAACCGTCTTTCGGGGTCGTCGTACCGAACCAAACATCCAGCGTCTCGGCGGTTCCCATCGATGGCAATCCAATTATCAAAGCAAGGGTCAGAAGTCGGAAAACACTGTGCATCAGCTGAGGTCTCCAGGAGTAAAGGTAGGGTGATTCTTGGTAGGTGCGGATCGAGCGGTTCGCGGATTGGGCCGATCCCGTCGGGAACGCGCCGCGACGCGTTGAGCGGATACGAACAACAGAGCTAAGGAGGCGCGGAAGCGAACGCTGGCGAGCGACTTACGATTTGATCGCGTCGTCGAGCACTTCTTCGGCGACGTAGATCGGCAGCGGCGGGCTGAAGGTCACCGCGACCGCGATCGCGTCGGAAGGACGCGAATCGATCTCGATGATCTCCCCATCTTTCTTCAATCGCAGCTGGGCAAAATAGGTATGCTCTTTCAAGCCGCTGATCACGACGCTATCGACTTCCGCCCCCAACGCTTCGGCGACATTGACCACGAGATCGTGAGTCAATGGGCGCGGTGGTTTGTAGTCTTCCTTCACCCGCCGGTCGATGTTGGTAGCTTCGAAGATACCGATCAGAATGGGAAACTGGCGATCCCCGTCGACCTCTTGAAGGTAGATCACTTGGTTATCGCTGATCTCGCTGATGATGATCCGAGCCAGTTGCATCTGGACAGGCATTTGACGTGTCTCGATGGGGAGGGAAGGTAAGAAAAACGCAGGCCGCCATTATAGCCGTTTCGCCGTTCGCCGACCGCTCCCCACGTCGACGGAAACTTTGCGCCGTCAGCAGCGGTTGCCAACTAGATCAGCGTATCGGGAGCGGAATCGGCGGCGGGCAGGTGCAGGCGGAACTTGGTGCCGCTCCCCCGCTGACTCTCCAGCAAGATCTCGCCGCCATGTTCCTGCATGATCTTTTGACTGACCGGCAGACCGAGCCCCGTCCCTCGAGCCCCTTTTTTCGACTCAAACAGCGAGAAGATCTTTTCGATATCAGCCGCATCGATCCCCGGACCATTGTCGGCGATATCGATATAAAACCCTTCGCCAGCGACGTAGCTTGTCGAAATCCGAACGCTCGGTTGTTGAACGCCATCTTCGCGATCGGCGCTGTCGACCGCATCGATCGCATTGGTCACGATGTTCAGAACCGCGCGGTGCATCGCATCGGCATCGAAGCAGGCCGAGGGGAGCGATTTATCGAGCTGTACTTCCAGGTGACAATCGGCTTCGTCGGCGCGGACCTGCATCAATTCGACGACGTCGGCGACCGTCGCGTTGAGATCCCCCTCGGCCAGTTCCGGTTCGCGTTCCTTGCTGAACGTGAGCATGTCCAGCACAAGGTTCGAGATCTTGTCTTGGTTCTTGTCGACCATCGCCCAGCCTTTGCGAACCGCTTCGTTGTCGTTGCGGTCCAACCCGGTCTCGATCAAGTAGCTGCCGCCGCGAATCCCCTGCAAAATGTTCTTGATGTGATGCGACAGCGTGGCGATCGTCTGCCCCATCGCCGCCAAGCGTTCGCTCTGCAACAGCGACGAATAATAGAACGTATCTTCGATCGCCAGCGCGGCTTGATGGCCGATCGCTGTCATCAGTTTCAGATGTTCATCGACAAAACGTCCCTGTTCGTCGGCATCGACAAAGTGGCCCGGTGGCGTGAAGGTATCGACATACATCGCCCCGACAACGTCGTAACGTCCTTGCAGCGGAACGCAGATCGCTTCGCGGATGCCCATCCGAACGATCGATTGCCCGCTGTCCCAACGCCCATCGTCTTTGGCGTCGCGAGTTCGAACGCCTTCGTTTTTCTCGATCACATAGTCGAGGATCGTGCGGCTGATCGCGATCCGGTCTTTGATCGGCCCCTCGCTTCGATCGCAGCGTGCGGCGGGGCGGAGTTCTTTTGTTTCGGGATCCGAGAGCATGATGCAGCCGCGATCGGCGGCGACCCAATCGAAAACAAGTCGCAAGATCCGATCTAACAGTTGTGGAATCTCCAACGTCCGGCCGACGGCGAGCGCCGTGTGGTACATCACCTCCACACGAGCATCGATCTTGACCTGCGACGACTCCATCTCGGCATCGTTGTCGACGACGCGAGAGAGCGAGGAAACAATCTGCGACCCTTCCATCTGCCGCGATTGTTGAATGATGTCGACGCCGTGCTGCCCCTCCATCGTCGTCGGTTCACCGTTGCCGGTGAAGATCATCATCGTCGCCCCAACTTGCAACCGATCGCCGCTCTTGAGGATACAGCGATTAACGGGGCTGCCATTGACCGACGTCCCGTTGCTGCTGCCCAGGTCCATCACCTCGAAGAACTCTCCCTCGGTGAAAACCTGCGCGTGTTGCCGCGAGACCTCCGAATCGATCAACTGAATGTCGTTGCTGATATCCCGGCCAATCGTGTACCGCGCGTTGTCCAGCGCGTAGTGCTTGCCTTGGTCTCGACCACGAATTACGAACAGCGAAGCCATGCTTGTCAGAACATCCAGAAACTGTCGAGGGACAACGTGAACATGAATGGGCGGCGGATGCCGCGAGCGGAAGGTAAAGGACGAATCATCCCTGCACCGGGGGCTTGGCGAAGGGGATAGATCACCCGCCGAAATTATAGCCGAACCGCTAACGTTTGGATACTTTGCTTTGGACCTGGCGATAGGGGCTAACGATCGGCCCAGTTCTTGCTGTTCCCCTCCGAAATGATCTCCCCCAATTGCTTTTCCGTCAGTCCATGCAGGACCAAAAACGCCTGGGTTTGGTTCTCGCTGACCTTTCCCAACAAGCTATCGACGGCGTCTCGAGCGTTGATTCCCGGCAGCGGCGATCGCGAGTTGTTGGCGCCGGCAAATCGACGATACTCGAGATACAGCTTCTGCCGCCGCGCTTCGTCGCCAGTTAATTGCGGCGGCGTTGAACTGCCATCCGATGGATTCGCGGACGCCGGCGCTGCGGCGATCCCTTGTTCCGCTGGAACTCCGTCGCTCTTATCCGAACCGCTCGGCAGGGTCAGCGAAGCAAAAAAGGCTTCGGCGAGCGCGGTCGTTGCGGGTTGAACCGAGACGATGACCAGCCGATCCGAGAGTTCAAAGACTTCCATCACAGGGTCGGTTTGCTCACCATCGCGAGCCAACAGAATGCGTTTCCCCACGACGCCGGATCGCGTGACGTCCAACTGCTCTTCGGCGGTGGCGCCAGAGTAGCGATAGAGATTGCGGAGCCACATGTCGCGGCGAACTTCGGTCCCCGATGGAACCGGCATCTCGGTCAGCCAAAACTTCCCGCCCGTTTCAGGATCGGTGCCGTCGACGCGGAAGACAAGTTGACCTTGGATTGGCGAAGCAACTTCGCGGATGCTCGCTTCGGCCGGCATCAACACCGAAACGCCACGCGTTCCCTGTCGCTGCCATGTGTCGGGGATCGGATTGTCTCGAGCGACCGCGTCGAGTTCGCGGAGCGCCGTCGCGGTTGCTGCAGCTTTCGCCTCCGCGTTGGCTTCGCGCTGTTGTGCACCAGCTACCTTGACCGAACGATTGAATGCGACGTAGCCCAGCCCGGTTACCACGATCATTGCGGCACCCGCCAACAGACCGCCGACGATTGCAGGGACCAGCCATTTTGGGCGGCCAGCCGAATTGACCGGTGTCGGCTCGGCAGGCTGTTTGGAAAACGAAGGCTGAAACGAAGCAGCGGTCGCAGGCGTGGAAGAGGGTGGCGAATAGGGAGCCGAAGCGCCGAAGGCATCGCCACCGCCGGAATCATCTAGCCCCGCAAACGGGTCATCGTTTTTGGTCGCTGCAGCAGCGGTTGGTGCCCGAGCTGTGGCGGCAGGATTCTGGGAGTGGGACTTTTTGTCCGCCGCCGCAGGGGAGCGGGCCGGGATCGCAAGCACCTTTTTGCATTGGCTGCAACGAACTTTGGAGCCCGCGGCAGTCGCTGGAATTCGCAACACAGCTTGGCAGCCAGGACAGCGAATTTGCAGAACGCTCATTATTCATCGAGATCCAATAGTGTTTCAAAGAGGTAACAGCGAGTTCGCCAAATCGATTGTACAGGCTTCGCAGCACAGCGGCTGCCCACGAAACCGCAACTTAACCAACTTCGAATCACACCGCACGGGGCCTTGCGTGGCTGGCCCGAAGGCACGTAAACGACGAGATTCGCAGCCAACAACCGCCGGAGAGTGGGACTTCGCAAATCGCTACCGCTTGCGACCCGGAAACATCGTCAGCAGGGCGGGCAGAAAGATCAGGTCGGCGAACAGGGCGGACGTGATCGTCAGAATACCCATGATCGCAAAGATCTGATGATCGCGGGTGTCGCTCGACAGCGCGGTCACGAACCCCGCGACTAACACGATCGTCGTGATGATCAACGCGGTGCCGACGGCGACAAACGAGCGGCGAATCGCTTCGGCTTTGTCATCCGTCTTCTTGCGTTCCTCGTTGTACCGCGTCAGGAAATGGATCGTGTCGTCGACAGCGATCCCCAAACAAACGGTAAACGCGCACACGCTAACTATCTCGAGCGATTGACCGGCGAAGACCAACAGCGTTCCGGTCGCAGCCAACGGAAAGACATTGGGAACAATCGAAATCAGCCCGATCCGCAGTGAGCGATAGACGATCGAAAGCACTATAAAAATGATCAGGATCGCGGTGCCGAGACTGAGCGCCAGATCGACGACGATCTGATACAGGTTACGCCAACGCCAGACGGCATCGCCGGCCAACTGGACAGTAAAACCGGGATGCTCCTGAGCGATCGTTTCCAGCCGTTGCTCCACCCGTTCGAAGACCGGTCCGTATTTGGCGATCCCCAGATCCTGGACGCGGAACATCGCCATCGCGGTGCCATGTTCGGGCGTGAAGAAGGCTCGCTTCAGTTGCGGCGGCAGCAGCTCAATCAAGCTGGCACGGTCGGCCGCATCTCCTTCGCCCGGCATCGCCGCGACCAAGGTAGCGATCGAGATCGGGAAACCGATCAGCGGTTCGGCCTGTAACGCTGCATCGACTTCCTGCATGACTTGAAGCACTTCGGGCGAGTCGGACTCGACATCCTCGGTCCACTCCACCTCAACCTTCGCGGTTTCCAAACCGCCAAAATCGTGATCCATCGTCTGCAATGCTTCCAGCTCTTCACCGGTGCTTGGCAGCGCGCTGTTTCGACGTTCATCGGGTCGCAGCAGACTGCTGATCCCAACCATCACCGCCAGCCCCAACATCCCGCCGATCGCAAACCGGCGATGGTTGCGGATCACAGAGTCGACGATCCATTGGGCGCGGCCAAAATTGCGGTCGACCCAACCGCGGCTGTGCCCCGATTGAACGCGCAGCCCCAGTGGAGTCATACACAACAAAGGGATCACCGTGACGACGGCGATGAAGGTGACGACAACTCCCAACACGCAGCACCATCCAAATTCCTGGACGACGCGGTGATGGGCGAGACTCAATGAACCAAATCCGATCGCAGTCGTCAGCGAGGTCAATCCGCAGGCCAGTCCCACTTCGGAGAGCGCCTGCCGAGTCGCCGCGCGCGGCGGCATCCCCGCGGCGCGATTCGCGCGGATCTGCACCATCATATGGACGCCATCGGTGAACCCGACAAGGCTGATCAAGATCGGCAGCACGACATGATTGAACGGATTGTCTTGCAGGTCGAAGTAGTTCAGCAGGCCAAGCGTCCAGTAGACTCCCAGCCCCGGCGCCAGCGCGACGATCAGCACCGCGATCACCCCGCGAAACAGGATGACCGCCATGACCATCGTGAACACATTGGCGATGATTTGATACGTTCGCTCGTCGGATCGATTGCGTTTCCGCAGCGACAGCTCCAACGGAACTCGCCCCGTCAATTGAAACGACAGGTCGCTGCCATCGATCTCGCTTGCGGCTTGTTCAGCTGCCTCGCGAATCGTCGTCGTGCAGTCCTCATCGTTGCGAACAAACAACCAATCGATGTTCACATTGACCAACGTCGACTTGCCGTCGCCCGAAAGCAAGAACCCACCGATCATCGGATTGCTGAGGGCCTTCGACTTGGCGGCGTCGAATCGAGATTCCGAAGCTGTCGCTTTTGGGAACACCGGTTCGCGCAGACCAAAGATGTTCAGCGGCGGAGCGCGGTCCATCCAGTGAACGCTATCGACCTGAGGCAAGGATTCGAGCCGCGATACGACATGCCGCAGCGCCGCTGCCGATGCTGGCGTGAAGAGGTCTTCGGAATGGACCAGCAGCACGAGATCAAAACCGGCTAACTGGGCAGCGCGAATGTTGGGTGTTGCCCGCCGTTTGCGGCTGTGCGATTCGGACGTGGGCGAATGATCGACCGCCGCCTCTTCACTGGCGGGCACCAATAGTGTTGGATCGATATAGCCCAGAGTAGCCACCGTCGTGATCATCACGATCACGACAGCAACAAGCCACGCATGGTCGACTAAGCGACCAAAGCCGTTGCGTGGGGCGTCAGCGAACGCGTCGTCGTTCGATTCTGCGTTGGAGTGTGGCATACGGCGGTCAGTTTACGATCGCCAGTGAATCAGCTGTCCACGGCGTCGATCGGGTCTTCGTTGGAGGCATCGTCATCAGCGACCGACGCTTCATCGTCTTCAGGTTCAGTGTCGTAGACCACCGGAGGAGCATCCTTGGCGGCGATTCGGCGAGCCCGTTTGGCCTCGGCCTTCATCTTTTTGTCCATTTCACGTTGACGCTTGGCGAAGGTGTTTTGATTTTTGGCGATGCTCGATCTCCCGTTATATGGCCCGCGTCACATGTGTTGGCAAAGACGCCAACGATCGCATGTGCTCTCTTCTCCCGAGGCCCATCGTCTCCGACGGTCCCGAGTTGTCGCAGGCCCTCGTTGGCGTGAGTATATACCCGCGACAACCGTTCCCGTAACCGGGCTCTGTTCCGGAGCCGCCCGAAGCTTCGCTATCAAACTTCCGGCGGCGGTTCGAAACCAAATCGAGCAACACCGCATCAACTACCAAGCGTCGGTGCGGAACGGAGAGGCGGGAATCCCTTCTTTGTTATAAAGGTTCGCCCCTTCTGGGTTCATCGAATAGGCGTAGCGGACGGCGACCGGTTCTGCGACCTCTGCCGACTTTACGACCACCGTATCGCCATCGATCGTCGCATCAGCCCAGTGCCATTTCTTATCGGCGCCAGCAATTGCGAAACGCGCCAACTTGCCCTGCTTAACCTCTTCGGTCGCAGCGAGCCCTTCCTTTTTACCGACGATCAAACCACCGCCGACGTAATCGAAGCTCAAGCGAATCGAATCCCCTTCGATTTTCTGGTTCTTGAACAACGGGCCCGCCGGTACGATCTGCTGCTTGTCGTAGGTTTGGTGCAGCGCCCACTGAGCCAGCCGATCGCCGACGTCCTGCTTGTTCTTCGGGTGAATATCGTTTGCTTCACCGATGTCGGTGATGACAGCCATTCCAGTGTGGTCGATGTCGAGCGCCTTGGTTTGCGCTTCGCGCAGCTTTGCCCAACCGTCGCCTCCCGCAGGATCGTCGGTCGGTTGCTTGAAATCAGCCAATTGGACCCAGTAGAACCCGAGGTTTGGGTTAAACAGTTCACGCCAGCTGGAAACCAGTGCTCGCGTCTTATGGTAATACGATTCGCCTTCGGCTCCGTTGGATTCACCTTGGTACCAAATCGCACCACGCATCGAAAACGGAACCAACGGATGGACCATCGCGTTGTAGATCGCCGACGGAGAACTGGCGCCGACTTTGGTCTCTGCCGTATACGCGTCGACTTGATCGGCGATCGATTTCAGTTCGGGAACCTTGTGAAAACCTTCCGGGGAAACCCAAGGCTCGATTCGCGTTCCGCCCCAATTAGTGCCAACCAAGCCGATCGGAACGTTCAACTCCTTTTGCAAACGGCGGCCAAAGAAGTAGCCGACCGCTGAAAAGCCACCGGCCGAACCGGGTTGGCAAACCTTCCATTCGCCAGGACAAGTCTCCTTGGCAACTGGCGACGTGGTGTGTCCGGGAACGTTGAACAAGCGAATTTGCGGGTGATCGGCTGCCGCCACCTCTTCGGAGCCGTTGGTCGCTTTACTGAGTGGCCATTCCATGTTCGATTGGCCCGAGCAGATCCAGACTTCGCCGATCAGGACATCGTTGAGTTCGATCGTGTTGCTTCCGGCAACGACAAGCTTTTGTCCCGTCGCGTTGGCCTGGAGGTTTTCAAGTTGAACCTGCCAACGTCCATCGTCTCCCGCTTTCGTCTTTTTGGTTTGCGAACCGAGCGTCACGGTGACTTCTTCACCGGCGTCGGCCCAGCCCCAGACGGGAGCTGGCAGTTCGCGTTGCAGGACCATCGAATCGCTGAAGATCGAAGCAAGCTTGACCTCCGCGTGCGACGAACTTGCAACCAATGCAAGCGACATCGCGATGGATAGGCTGAATATCTGGCGACGGTGGAACATGGCGTTACCTGTAGTGTTTGGTGGGATAAATAAGCGGAGGCGGTCGAGGAAAAGGTCCCCCAAACCATTCAGACCTCTCGGGGGGCGAGAAGCCGGCCGGTCGATAATATAGTCATTGTGCCGATGCCTGGCGACAGTTCGGGTGAAGAAGAGTTGCAGGATCGTGACGACTCGCCGAAACGTTTCGGATAGGCCACGCCGGGGCTGCAAGAAGTGCGGAAACCTTTGGTTTTCGCCGGTAGCTTCTCACGCAGCGATCCTCCATAATCTCTAGGTGCCGCTGGACTACCAGACGGCTGACCTCATACTATCCGGTCTCCCGTTTCACCCTCGTATTCACCAACCTCGATGAAAAAGCCCATGAATGTGACGACCGCTCGCTTAATGTTGGCATCCCTGACGGTGCTGTCTCTATTGTCCGGCAGGACCCAAGCCGAAGTGCCGCTGAACAAACTGACCGAATCGGAAAGCCGCAGCGGCTGGGAATTGTTGTTCGACGGCAAATCGTTTGACGGCTGGCGGAACTACAAAAAAGAAGGCGTTTCCGACGGTTGGAAAGTTGTCGACGGGGCGATGGTCCGCGAGGGCAAAGGTGCTGGCGATATCATTACCGACAAGAAATACAAAGCGTTCGAGCTGTTGCTGGAATACAACATCAGCCCCGCCGGAAACAGCGGTGTGATGTTCCACGTGACCGAAGAGAACGACCGCCCGTGGCAGAGCGGTCCCGAGATCCAAGTTCAAGACAACGTCGAAGGGCATGATCCGCAAAAGGCTGGTTGGTTGTATCAACTGTACAAACCGCAACCGCCAAGCTGGGCAGCCGATCAAAGTGAAAAGATCGACGCGACACGTCCCGCCGGTCAATGGAACCAGTTGTACGTGCGAATCGCCGGCGACAATTGTGAAGTCGTGATGAACGGCGTCCGCTATTACACCTTCAAACTCGGCAGCGCCGATTGGGACAAACGCGTCGCGGCCAGCAAGTTCGCGGCTTACGACACGTTTGGCAATGCTGGCAGCGGACACATCTGCTTGCAGGACCACAACGACCTGGTCTCCTATCGCAATGTCAAGATCCGCGAACTCGGCGAAGACGGCTCAGTTCCTCAACCTATCGACGGCAAGTTGGAACTGACATCCAAGCTGGCATTCCCCGAACTGAAGTGGGAAGACTGGCAAGCTGTCGACGAAGCGGGCAACCTGCGTCCGATGCGAATCGTCGAACTGGCCGACGCTGGTGATGGAAGCGGCCGATTGTTCGCAGTCTCCCAACAAGGCGGCATCTGGATTTTTGAAAACCGCGAGGACGTTAAAGAAGCGAAATTATTCTACGACCTCCGTGGCAAGGTTAAGGATTGGAAGAGCCGCGGAGCAAACGAAGAAGGACTGTTGGGACTTGCCCCGCACCCCGACTTCAAGAACAACGGCCACGTCTACATCTATTACACCCACCCGACCGAAAAGAAGTCGGTGATCTCGCGGATTACCGTTTCGGAAGATGAGCCCAACCGAGCCGCTGCGGACTCGGAAACTGTGATCATGGAGATCGACCAGCCGTTCCAAAACCACAACGGTGGCAGCATGGAATTTGGCCCGGACGGTTATCTCTACATCGGCCTGGGCGATGGCGGTTACCGCAACGATCCACACGCTGCCGGGCAGGACCTCAGCAAAATCCTAGGCAAGATCTTGCGGATCGACGTCGACAAGGCCGATGGCGATCGCAAGTATGGCATCCCCGCCGACAACCCGTTTGTGGAACACAAGGGAGCACTCGGTGAGATCTACGCTTACGGCCTGCGGAACCCTTGGCGGATCGCTTTCGATTCGAAGACCGGCGACCTGTGGTGCGGCGACGTCGGCCAGGAGTTGTGGGAAGAAGTCGACCTGATCACCAAGGGTGGCAACTACGGCTGGAGCATGCGTGAAGGCTCTTATCCGTTTGGCAACACCGCTGTCGAATCGCCCAATCCACCGATCGGTCCGGTTTGGGAATACGACCACCGCATCGGTCGTTCGATCACCGGCGGCCGCGTCTATCGCAGCGACCGGTTGCCCGAACTGGAAGGGAAATATTTGTACGCCGACTATGTCACCGGTTGTGTCTGGGCGTTGGATTACGACCAAGAAGCGGGCCGCGTTCGCAAGAACCTGCAGATCTTCGGCGGCGATGTTCCGGTACTGGCCTTTGGTGAAGATGCAAACGGCGAAGTCTACTACCTGACCCAAAGCGCTCGCGGCGAATGCATCTACCGATTTGAATCCGCCGAGAAATAGGCAGCATCCAGTTCAGTCGCTTTGCGGCGCTGAATCTTAATCCGATGAGAAATTCGACTGAGCCATTGCCCCATTACTGCGGCGATGGCTCTTTTGTTTGCGTACCCTAACTCACCCGATCCATTCAGATCGATACGGCTTGTGATCGAAGCGATGAGAACGCGTCAGTTACACTCCACGGGAACCATCACCATCCAACCGAGCCCAAATTTGTCGGTCACCATCCCGTAACATGGAGACCAAAATGTCTGGGTTAACGGCATATCGACCTTCCCCAATTCGGCGAGGGCGTTAAACGCCAATTCGCAAGCCGCCGCGGTGGGCAGCGAAAGCGAGAGTCGCATCCCATCGAACTTCGACTCTTCGCCACAGCCATCGGACGCCATCAAGTTCATCTTCCCAACGCGGAACGACGCGTGCATGATCTTGTTCTCAAACCCCGCTGGCAACATCCCCTCCGGGACCGCATCGGGACTCTCACTGAACCGCATCTTCATCCCGATCTCGGCACCGATCGCCGACTGGTAGAACTCGAGTGCCTCTTCGCAGCGGCCTCCGAAAAACAGATAGGGTTGAACCACAGCCTGTTGCAACGCCATCGCGTGCGTCAGAGCAGACTCTTGTTCCGCAATCGCCCCCTCGGGATCGTTTTCGGCAAAGTCGGCCATCTCATACAACGGCCGGATATCGATGTCCGATTCATCGATCATCGGGTTCGGACAACGTTTCACCCAATCGATCGCTTCCTGCATCGATGCGACCTCCCACAACCAATAGCCCGCGATCAATTCTTTGGTCTCCGCAAATGGACCATCGGTTACCGTCCGATCCTTCCCGTTGAAATGGACACGGACCGCATCGGAACTAGGCCGCAACCCATCGCCGGCTTTCATCACTCCCGCGTTCACCAATTGCTCGTTGAACTTCCCCATCGCGGTCAGCAATTCCTGACTCGGCAGGATCCCCGCTTCGGAACTTTCCGTGGCTTTGACAAGAACCATAACCTTCATCGATCGACTCCTCGTGTTTTACCGTTGGTGATGTGGGCACTTTCACTCATTAGTCGAGTCGCCAACGCGCCAATCGACATAAAACGCGAATTTTCTGCCGCGCTGCCACACACCCATTTCGACTCTTCGATATCCCGCCGGTTCGAGGCGAAGAAGAAGCGAGCGACGATCAATACGTTCGTATTGCCGCCGCTGTCCGACCAGCCATCCAACGTCGCAAACTCGCACCACCGATTAAGGCGAAGGTACGTCGAACCGCAACGCGGAAAGAGCCGCAGCAACAGCTACCGCGGCGGAGCGATCTTGGAGAGCAGAGAGCCGCGCCGGCACAGATCCCAGCAGTCCTGGCCTTAACGCAATCGAGCGGTCAAACGCGACGATGAGGCGCATCCATGAACTTTACCCACTCTCCGGCTTCGGTCTGCAACTCGCTTGTGAAGAGCCAATTATCGGCGTCGACGATCTCGATCGTATCGCGATACTTGCAAGTTCCCGTGCCGGCAAACGTGGGCCCGATGCTTTGCAACGGCAGACGTTTTCCCGCATCGTCGAGGTCGCCTTGGTAGAGCCAAAGGTTAGACATCATCGACCCGATGAAGCTACCGACGTAGCGGTTTTGTTTGACATCAAAACCTAGCGTCATGATAGACGACCATGGCTGGCCGTCGTCGGAGATCCCGCTGCTTTCACAAATCAACCACATGCCCTCCAGCGACCGGCAGACCATCTTCCCCTCGGTCGCCGACTTGGTTCCATCGGGCATTTCGCAATGGTGTTCGAAAGCCCAATTGCCGACCAATCGATCGAGCCAACGATGTTCTTGTTGTGGTTTGGCAAACATAAAAGCCGTGCCTTTTTGTGATCACCCATCGACAGCCCTAAATTGCAAACGGCTGCAGACTCAAGGCGATTGCGTATTCTACTGAATTCGCATGATCTGTAACCCACGCTGCGGAAATTTGCCATCTGTATCGCGCTGATGATAGCTCCAAACCTTGCCGTCCTCCGAGACTCCGATATTCGAAATGGCCCCTTGCTCATCGGCAGCGCGAACGGTCCCAACAAACTGCAAATCGTCGGCATTCCAAATCGCGATCGAGCCATCGATGCCGCCAGTCAACAAACTCCTGCGATCGGGAGTCAGGGTGATACAACTCGGCTCTAAACCGGAAACACTTGGTTGTTGCGAATCCCAACGGTCGCTGGCGGCGACCATCCGGCCCTCCCAATCGTAGCTGCGAATCCGACTATCTTGCGACGCGATGTAGACTATCTTTCGCGAAAAATCGTTGCACATCCCGCCTGCTGCGCTGGTGTTCACTCGATCGATAACCTTCGTCTCGCGCGTGACGAAGTCAAAGGTACTGACAAACTCCCCAAACAACAAAATCTTATTGTCACCAAGCAGCGTGGCGAACCGGTTGGCCACCGGGAACTCTTGCCGATCGACCTCAACCCCGTACGCGCTGCCATTCAATCCAGTGGTTGAGACCATATCAAATAGGATCAGCCAATTTCCCCCGCGCGTTAGTGAAAAGAACTGATCACCGCTGGCGTTGAAGCCCACGCTGACGACGGGCGGCGTGAACCCCTCATGAGGAGGCGCCACATGCTTCATATTCAAGATGGATGAATCGCGCGCGTTCAGATAGGTGTTGCCATGGAGATCACCGTACGCCAACCACCTGCCATCGGGAGAGATTTCCATGGTTTGAACGCTGAAATCAGGGATATCCGCAACTGCCTCGATCACGTTGAACGAGCTGGTATCGATACGTTGTACTCTTCCAGTGGAATCATTCGGGATGAATGCCTGGCGCCCATCCACAGCAAGCACGGCATGCAGTGTTTTACCGTTCACGATTTGCTGTGAATCGGGGACGGGATCGAGGGAACTGATCGCTACCGAACCGTCCTCACCACCGCTGATGATGCGTCCCTCGGCGTCGATCGCAACTTGGGAGACCTCTCCATTGTGAAGGATTTGCAAATGGCAATAATTCCAAAATGGAAGTTCCGTCTCCTCATCGGCACCTTGGCCGGCTTTGGCAGGATCCGACAAGTCCCAGCCGACGATACCGCCATTCCGCATCCCGGCAACAATGCGTTGACCATCGGGAGAAATAGCGACAGCCTCTGCGTTGCCATACGATTGCCGTAGTTCAACCGCACTCAGATCCTCCGACTCGAGATCAAATCGCCGCAGAAACGTCTCGTGAGCGAACGCGCAGACCAACCATCGACCATCAGCGGAAAGAGACATGGTTTCGATCAGAAGATCTGTCGGCACGACGAAATCAGGCGTCTGAGGAAGCAGACTGGCAACGACCGGCGTGAACTGATCCTTGAGCGTCAACAACCGCGTTGCATCGGGAAAAAATCTGATAAATTCGTTGCGACGCGGTGCTTCGACCGTTTCGATGACCTCGCCGGTTGCGAGATCATAGATCGGGATCGGTTCATACCGACAACCAACCGCCAACCATTTGCCGTCGGGGGAAAACGCGAGCGACTCGACCGTCGTGGGTAAGTCCTCGATAGTTCCTGGTGTGGCATTGTCCCCTAGGGCAATAAAGTGAACCTCGTTCAAATTATCAAGCCAATTTGAGTCGGTCGCTACCTGGCGTCCCACGGCGAGCGTGTTTCCATCGGGAGAAACGGCCAAGGCAAACATGCGGGTCCCTGCAACGGGGGCGAACTCGCGCAGAACCTCTCCAGATTCCAAATCCAGAATGCGAATCGTCCCGTCGATATCAGCAACCGCTGCGGCATCTTGGCTGGGAAGCAGAACAACCTCAGTGATCATCGACGAATACGCGGCACATTGATGCCATCCGTGAAGAGCTCTGGACTTCAACAGTTTTAGATCGAACCCGATCGGCACCACTCCCGTTGCGTAATCTTCCACTCGGCCTGCGATATTTAACGCTTTGGCGCGGTCGTTTTTTGCCCACGCGGAATAGGCTTGTCGCAGGTCGGAAAGATAAGCTGTCTGCACCGCCGCGGTCCGATTCGCTTCGGCTTCCGCCTGGTGTGCGCTGGCGTCGTGTTCCGCGGCAATCGCTCGGCGTTCGCTCAATTGAACGTCGGTCAACGCCACCTGCAACGAACTTCGCTCTGCGGCCAACTTGCGATTGCTGTGAGCCAATGCCAGCAGGCTGGCAATGACAAGCAACACGATGACCCCCAGCAGGCCCGATTCAACCGGAAAGCGTTTAATCCCGTGCCACGCCCGCTCAGCCAACGTTTGTGGCCTTGCACTGACAATCCTTCCCTGACGCCAGCGCAGAAGATCGTCTTTCAGTTCCGATGCCGAACCGTAGCGTTGGTCGGGCTCTTTCGCCAAACACCGCATACAGATCGCATCCAAATCACGTGGCACGGTCCGAACGATCGCCCGCGGTGGAGGAGGCTGTTCGACACAGATCGACTTGATCAGTTGCAACCCGTCGTTCCCACGGTGTGGCAATTTCCCAGTCAGCAAGCGATACATCACGACACCGATCGAAAAGATGTCGCAGGCTTCACCGTGTGCCAATTCGCTGTCGAGCACTTGTTCGGGCGACATGTACAACAACGTTCCGATCAACCGGACCTTCGAGCCAAGTTGCGACTCGTCGAACAAATCGCGCACCAGCCCAAAGTCGGTCAAACGTGGTGTCCAGGTAACAACCCCGTCCGCTGCCGCCGACTCTTCCAACAGGATGTTGCTCGGTTTGATGTCGCGGTGGACCAAGCCCCGGTCGTGAACGTGCATAATCGCGTCGGTCAACCGCTGCAGCAGTTCGTAAGCGACCTCGGGCGCTACCGGCCCCGGATTTTCGCTCAACCACTTCGCTAGCGTCGGTCCTTGGCAGAACTCCGAGACTAAATAGACCGATTGTTCGTCTTGGAATACTTCATACAGCGGGACCAAAAACGGATGGCTCAGCCGCGCCGCCGCCCGCGGTTCCAACAGTCGATCGTCCTCGCTGTCGTCCGCTTTCTTCAACCGCCGCACCGACTTGATCGCCACGACGCGGTGCAACAAATCATCCTGAGCTTTATAGACCGTCCCAAAGCCCCCGGCACCGATGATCTGCTGGATCGTGAACCGCCCAATTCGCTCGGGCGGATCTAGTTCGAGCTCTTCGTCCCCAGAGTCTATATCGACGGTCCTTGTCGACGAACTGCCCGCAGTTCGGTCAAACATCCGGACGACCGCCGCGAAGCGAGAATCGCTCGGTTCGATTCCGTTTAACAACGAAAAGCTGCCGCTTGCGCGGAGTTCGGAATAAAACGATTCGCTGCGCTGGGACCACTTCCCGAACGAATCTGCAGAACCCGATTGAGGACGGTCACACATGCAAGGAGGGCTCTACCTGAACAGCGGGCGGATTTTTCCAGGTGAACACGCGTACTCACCCATCGATCCGCAGATGTTTGCGCCACCCTTCGCATCCGCAATCCCCTGCCCCACCGCAAATTCGCGGTCGACCGGTAAATCGAATCGTTTGGAATGTTAGCTAGCGTTGCTTGGTCCAACCGTGCCGGTCGTTCGCAATACACATCTGCGACGCATAGCTTAAACATGCCAGCGGTCCAACTCAAGTGCGATTCACCTCTTCCTGCAAACCGCCCCTAACACATTGGGGGTCGCCAGAAGGGGAGCCGTATCCCCCAAGCGACCGCAGTTCCCGTAACGAAAACAGATCGTGACGATTCAGCCGTCACGAGTCCGGCGCGACCAACGCCGCACCGTTTGGCTGAGCTCACTCGCGATCGAACAACTGAGAGTCGGCGATGCGATCGCGGCGGTGCGCCTTCAATATACGAGCCCCGCGGAGCGGCGTTCGCCCCCGAACCGCAGGCACTGGTTCCCGCTTATGGTCCCCGACGGGAGCGACCGATCGAATCGAAAACAGGATCGAAACGATACTGACAAGTCCCAGCTTCAGGTTCCCGCGAAGCGTGTCGCCTGCATACCGACTTTCGCTCGGCATCGCATCGCCAACCGCTGCCGACTCCGTGAGATTTGCCGACACCAACGGATCGCAGGAATCGTTTGCGTTGGCAGACAGGCAAGTTGGACAATCGACTGGCGTCGTTCCAGTAGCGTCTAGGACGCTGCTGGCAAACTGAATCGCCCGCTCGGCAGCTCGTATCGCATCGGCCTCGCTTTGTCCGCCGCCGTCTGTTTTTACCGAAGCCCCCGTCGATGGATCGCGACTTGAAGGCGGCGCCATTCTCTTGGAAGACTCCGCAACCAGAATTTGACCTGGCCCAACGTCGTCCACCTCCTCCGCAGGAAGCAATGAGAAGAAGACAAAAGTCTCCCGCGCCGCATAACGTGCCGACGGTTCCGAACTGATCAACGCTCTCCCAGAAGCAGTCGCTGGGCTGGTTTCCGAAAAATAGCGAAACGCTACTGAGTTTGCCGACGCCCGGTTCGCTGCCGCGTTGGCGGGTGTCGACGACGTCGCGTTGGGGCGAGCATAGATCGGCCCCAACATCGGTCCCGGCGCTGTGTCATTTGTTCGATCTAACTCTGCCGTCGATGCGTCCTCGGTTGAACCTATAAAACTCGTATCCGGTTGAGATTCGCCGGGAACCAGCGGTTCATCGCCCGAATCGTCGTGATGATTCGGATCATCGCACTCACAATCGCAGTCGTTCCCGTCGCTCTTCGGCTGTCCCAAATCCAGATCGCCCTGGAAGTCCAACCAGTCGCAATCCGAGCCCCAAATCGCTTTGTCGTCGCAGCACGGTTCCGCCTTCGGTGCGCGGGCCGCTTTCGCTGCGGGCTTCTGGGTTTCGAAAGTCACGAGATCGGACTGATCCAGATCAGCCCGACTCTGCACTCCCGCAACGACCGCCCCCGGTTGCGTCGGCGGTTTCATCATCGTGTCGCAGACGTTGACCAATCCCGCCATCAAGCTGCGGGATTCGAGTCGTTCGATTCCTCGAAACGCTCGCGCACGCTGATTCGAGTTCGGCGTTCTCCAATAGGACATCCAACACACTCCTTGCTATTTCCCACCACCAAAAGACTCATCGCTCGCCTGCGCAAGCGTCCGAGTTTCCGGGGATCGCGATT
Organism: Rosistilla oblonga; assembly: GCF_007751715.1. Taxonomy (NCBI): domain Bacteria; kingdom Pseudomonadati; phylum Planctomycetota; class Planctomycetia; order Pirellulales; family Pirellulaceae; genus Rosistilla; species Rosistilla oblonga. Next base: position 3,817,391 of record NZ_CP036292.1, read on the forward strand.
CCTTCAACTGACTCAAAATTCGATCGAGCAGTTCGCGATGTTGTTCTAGATGATTCCGATATCCCCGATGAAACGGCGATTGTTTGACAGCTTGAGCTTGCAATTCCAAAGCTTCGGTCAGGTTATCGATCGCCCCGGTCGTGTTGCCACGTTGGTGGTCGATGGTCCCCAAATTATGCAATACGCCCGCCAAACGACTCAAGGGCTCGGCCGACGATGCGACCATCGCAGTCTGTACCCGTAACCGGCTCTCCGCCGCGCGAAACGCCGCCACCGCCTCTTCCTCGTTCTCTCGAAGATCCGGATCTGAAGCTTCGCCGCGTTTCCGTCCGCTCCAGATCAACTGGCCCAAATTGTTTTCAGCCACCGCGAGTTGTTCAGCACTGGCTCGATCCTGCGGATTGTTTCGTACGACCTCCGTCAACCGTTGGATCAGATCTCGAACGATCGTCACTGCCTGTTGTGACTGTCCGCGATGCCCCAATATCGTCGCCAGGTTGTTCTGCGAAACAGCCAACTGAGCTGCGATCGATTGTCTTGCCGACCAGCGTTTCTGTTCCTGCATTGCGGCATTGTCGCTGCCGCTCGATTCCGCCAACGCTTCCAAATCAGCGATGTTGGTCCGCAACAACCGCTCCGATTCCGCCAGATCGCAATCCTTCAACGTGGCGACCAACGCATTGCGACATTCGATCATCTGCTGGCGAAGCGCAACGTCGTTTGGCGCCAGGCACAAGGCATCGTCAAGCTTTTGCTGCACGCACTGCAGCCGTTGTGCCGACTGTTTGACATCGCCTAATTGCCATTCCAGCAACGCCAAATTGTTTTGCGACATCGCCCACTGCGGCAGATAACTCGACGCTGCGTCGCCGGATTCGATCAACGGTTGTTGCAAGTTGACGGCCTTTCGGTAATTGCAGCCGGCTTCGGGGCCGCGGCCAAGTTCGGTTTGCAACGCTGCCAGATTATGCATGCTAAGTGCCAGATCTGCCTGATCGTCGTCGGTCCACTTCGCATGGTCGCGAAGTGTTTCGTACGACGCGATCGATGCTTGGTACTTTTCTTCCGCCGCCTCAAAATCACCGAGCTCGCGATACGTGGCGGCCAGTCGGAACTGCACCTTCGCTAGCTGAGCATGAAACTCGGGGTGGTGATCGGCGTATTGCAAAAAGTCGAGGTAATAGCGTTCGGCTTCGTGGAGGACTTCGATACGGAGCGATTCGCCACCGGGCAAACTGGCCAACCGCTGGGACATCAGCCCGCCAAACCGATCGACAAGCGCGTGGGCTTGGTCCAGATGCAGGTGGGCGCGCGCTGTCGCTTGATCTTTCAGTCGACTTTGATGAGAGACCATCAGCGTCGCAGTTGTCAGCCCCGCGATCGAAAGCACCAACAGACAGAAGACCGCCGCGACAAACCGCTGCCGCCGGACCGCCCAACGAAACGCTAATTCAACGCGTGTGGGCCGTCGCGCCAACGTCGGTTTGCCTTCTAAGAACCGGCGTAGGTCCTCCGCCAGTTCGCCCGCAGTGGCGTAACGATCATCCTTCCGCTTGGCGATCGCTTTGAGAACAATCGTTTCGAGGTCGAGAGCAACGGCCGGATTCACCCGCCGCAGCGGCACGGGGCCGGAGTGTTGGATCGCGTGAAACAGTCGCTCGCGGTCTTGCGATTCAAATGCAGGACGTTTGCACAACAACTCATACAACGTGATCCCGAGCGAATAGAGGTCGGTGCGGTGGTCGATCTCCTGTTGGCGTCCGGCAATCTGCTCGGGACTCATATACCTCGCCGTCCCCATCACCTTCCCTTCGGCGGTGAGGTTTCCAAGCCCACGCACGCGTGCCAATCCAAAGTCGGCGACCCAAACCTTGCCGCCCGAATCGACCAACAGATTCGATGGCTTCACGTCGCGATGGACAACTCCCTGTTGGTGCGCGAAATCGAGTGCATCCGCTACACAGATCATCAACTCGACCGTCCGTTGGATCTCGTCGGGACCACAGCCGGTGTTGCCGACCTGCGTCCGATCGCCGGCACCGGCTTGAGTCGAGCGATCCGCAAATGGAACCGGCTGCGCCGAGCGATCCGCCGGCGCCAGCTGCCGTGGACGGCTCGCGGGCAACGGCGCATCGAGCGTCGTTTGGTTTTGGGGAATCTCGACGCGGCAGGGCGCATCGCGTCCGCTGGGATCTGTTACTTCAGACGGCCGCGGTTCGTCAAAAACCTGTTCCAGCGACTGGCCGTCGATAAGTTGCATGCTGTAATAGTGCACGCCCCGTTCGCAGCCGACGGCAAACACGGGAACGATATGCGGATGATGCAGTGACGCCGCCGCCTGGGCTTCGTTGCGAAACCGAGCTACCTGTTGACTGTCCAAAACCGCAGCGAAGGGGAGGACCTTGAGCGCGACATTGCGTCGCAGCGACAACTGCGTCGCCTCATAGACGACGCCCATCCCACCGCGGCCGATCTCGCGTCCCAATCGATAATCGCCCAGCGTCGCGCCATCGATCGAAACCTCTTCGTGAGCCGCCGGCGCTTCGACTTCGTTGTCCGGCTGGGCCTCGCGCGTCGCTCGGCACAGGGCTCGCAAACTTTCCAGGTGCATCCCCCACGAACCGTTCAGTTCCGGGTGATCGGCCAGCAACTGCTGGGCTCCCGTTTCATCCCCCCGCTCTAAACGGCAAGCGTAATCATCCAACAGCTCCGCAACCAGCAACTGTTGTTCATCGGTTTGCAATTGAGTTTTCATACTTGCGGTTCCATTGCTAGGCGAAGTTGCTCGATTGCACGCAGCCATAACATTCGCACCGCACCGGTCGAACGCTCCATCCGATCGGCCACGTCGCCGAACGGCAGTCCATCTAAATGCCGTAGAACGATCACCGTCCGATAGTCGGCGGGCAGATGTTCCAAGGCCATCGCCAGTTCGGCGAGCGATTCTCGATGATCCGCTTCCGATGCGGGCGACCGCTGAGGATCGGCGGCCAACGACGCCAAGCGATGATGCGAACGATCGATCGAAGCGGACAAACTTTCGATCACCCGCTCGGCGCGAACGCTTCGCTTAGCTGCCACGAGATGCGTTTCGACGGCCGACGCGATGTTATGAACCAACACTTGCCGCAACCAACCGGTGAACTCTTCGACCCGATTCCCCCTGAAACTGGGGAAATCACGATGCACCTCCAGCAGCGTCTCCTGCACGATATCCGAGGGACTGACCCGGTGCTGAATACGGCGATCCAGATGCATCCGCGAAAGGACACGCAGATAGCCGGAATAGCTAGCAAGCAACCGCTCCAGACTTTCGGCGTCGCCGTCGGCAGCGCAGCGAAAAAGCTCGCTCGCAGCATCGGACTCGATTTGATTCGCCATCGGCTCTCTCCTTAGACTCCCCTGGCGGGATCCGCGGGAAATTGTCACGCACAAATTATAGAAGTTTCCAAAACCAGCACAATTCACCTCCAAACGGCCCCTGCTGCCAGCAAACACTCCGGGCAGCGAAAGTTGCAAATATCAGCTATCCTGCCGTTTGAACGGCGGCGAGTTTCGAGAGCGAACGATTGCCACCGCTCCGTTTTTTCAGCCTCTCCCCAACAACAGATTCTGCAACTTGACATGCGCATCGTTTCACTCCTGCCCAGCGCTACCGAGATCATCTGTGGGCTCGGGCTGCGCGACCAATTAGTAGGCGTCACGCACGAGTGCGACTATCCCGCCGACGTGCTGAACCTGCCTAAGGTCACCCAGACGTTGATCCCTACGGACGCCAGCAGCAAACAGATCGACAGCTTGGTACGCGAACGGTTGAAGACGGAGTACGCGCTCTATTCTCTGGACATGCCGGTCTTCGAATCGTTGTCGCCCGACCTAATCGTCACCCAAACATTGTGTGATGTGTGCGCGGTCTCGCAGCGAGAAGTTAGCGACGCAGCCTGTGCGCTGCCCAACGCGGCGCAACTGTTGAATCTCGAACCGACTTGTCTTGCCGACGTCTTGGACAGTATCGGGCAGGTCGCCGCAGCCGCCGGTTGCGGCGCGCAGGGCGAACGCTATCGGCAATCACTGCAGCAGCGGATCGATGCTGTCGCCCGACGCAGCAAATCGATAGCACACCGGCCTCGCGTGATGCTGCTGGAATGGGTCGATCCGCCATTTAGCGCCGGCCACTGGAGTCCCGAACTTGTCGCGATCGCTGGGGGTGAAGAAGTCATTGGCGTCGCCGGAGAGCGATCGAAAACAACGCCTTGGGAAACGATCCTGGCCGCCGATCCCGAGGTGATGATCATCGCGTGCTGTGGATTCGATCTCGCTCGCACTCAGCAAGACCTACCGATCCTGCAATCCTATCGCGACTGGGAGCGTTTGAGCTGCGTTCGCAACAACCGCGTCTACATGGTCGACGGATCAGCCTACTTCAGCCGCCCGGGGCCGCGACTTGTCGACAGCCTCGAAATCCTCGCTCACGCATTGCATCCCGACACACATCCATTGCCCGCCGGACTTTCAGCAGCTATCGCCGTCGCTCCGCGTTGACGTGCAACGGCACCGGGGCGAGCAACTCGTCGTCGAAACCACGCCTCGTTTCCCGAAGCGACCTAACTATTGCGAGACCAGTCCCGCAGTGTTCACCGTGCGAACACGATACGGGTTCTCTTGACCAGGCTCCGATTTGTCGGCGGTCCATCGCATCGTCGCCAACGGCACGGCGGGCGTATCGCTGTACTGCAGTCCTTGGAACAGAGGTCGACCAAACGGATTCTTTGGCTTTTCGGGGACGGTAGCCACGGTCTTGCCATCGCGCTCGATGATGAAATGCGCGATGCCACTTTCCAGATCGGCGTCGGCCTGCCAGGTCAATTGGTCGCCGTCGAGGTGGACGTTGGTTGGCGCCGGCGGTGGTGTCACATCAGCGACATTCGAATCGGTGACAAACTGTTTCCAAGCGATTGCGATCTCTGGATTGGGCAACCAGATCGAGGTGGCGAGATCGCCCTCAAAATCTCCGGCGGGAACCCCGGCGGTGAACGCGGCTTCGTCGACTGGAAGCGGCGTCAGCATAGCCGTCTGTTGTGGCATTGGCCGAATCGCTTGGCCACTCTTTTCGGGCAACCGTTCGCTCAGACAAGCGTCCAGCCACGGGATCGCCAAGTAGCGAGAGTTGCCACACTCGTGACTTGTCAACGGATCGATGGCGATGCCAAGCAAAGCACCACGACCTCGCATCGTCTTGAAAAACGTTTCGTTGCTGGGCCAGACGCCTTTGAAACGGCTCTCCTTATCGGTGTAGCCTTCTTTGGTTCCGAAGTTACACATCGTAGGAACCGCCAACGCCGCGTCGGGCAAGGTGTGCGGTTGGATGTTGCGACCTTCAACCGCTTCGAACAACGGAACACCCGATCGCAGCCACGCCGCCGCGACGCGTTCGGGATGCAACATCAACATCCCGCCAGCCCAATGGCCTCCGCCACTGTGACCCCACAGCGCCCATGGGACTTCGGCAAGTTCGGGATGCCCCGATCGTTTCCCCAGATCGACCAAGGCCTTTTGGAATGCCTGATCGGATCCATTCCGCGGATCGCACCACATCTGGCAGTCCGCTCCCGCTGGCTGTTCATACGCGGGGGAGAGCAACGCGCATTGATGCTTCTGCGCGAGCGCTTGCCAATGCAGGTCAAACGCACCGGTCTGCCCCGACTTGCACGAACCCTCGCCGCAACCGTGCTGATGAACGATCACTCCACGCAGCGTATCGACAGCTGGCGGCACCCAAACCGTATACGCCACCGGATAGATCAATTTCCCCGGCTGCGAAGATGCTTCGTAGCGGACGCGATAATAGGGAGCTTCGACAGCGGGCGGATTGTCATAGGGAGCGTTCTGTGCAAACGCGGCGGTTTCCATCGCAGCGAGCACGACGATCAAGGCAGCAAGTGATTTCATCGGGATTGGCATTTGAGGGTGATGGGCGGGGACAGGCGGCGCCGATCGCGGAACCTAAAGATGACTGATCTTAGTCGGATCCGAGGCCGGTCGCATGCGTTTAAAACAGATCCATCTGCTGTGGATCGCCGGCAGGACCGCCAGCTGGTTTTGCCGGCGACTCGTCCGCCGCGGACTGAGCGTCATCCTTCGGCGAGCGTTCCGCCTCAACGGCGACTTTTTTCGCGGGCTTCCTCTTCGCTGGTGGCGGCGTTGTTGCAACCGACTCGACCGGCTTCTCCTTCGCAGGCAGGGAATGGAACCACTCGCGATCGCCATCGACATACAGTTCGGTTTCGGGTTCGACAGTCGCCGTGACGCCCAACGCGTGATACAGCAACGCCGCCGAAGTCTTCCCGTTCATGCTGTTCTTCCCGCCGGGCATGATGTAGATGTAGAGCGCATGCACCGGGCGAGTGACCGCGACGTAGAGCGTGCAGAGCGATTCGGTCATCGCCGCGGCGATGCTGCGACCAAACGCTTGTTGCCACTGATCTTCCAGCAGTCCCCAGGCTTGATGCTTCACATACCGAAGCGCTCCGGTCGCGCGAGCCGTTGGGCTGGGCGCGATCGTGACACACTTTTGCGGCGGCTTGGAAAGATTGCCGTCCATCTCGGGCAGGACCACCGCGTCGAACTCCAGCCCCTTGGCTTGGTGAATCGTCATCACGCGGATTTGAGCTTCCCGCGGCCGCTGCACCCGGCGTTTAGTGACGAGTTCGACGAACGCGGACAATCGCGGCTGCGGAGCCCGTGCGTATTGGTTGGCCAATCCGATCAACTGACGCAGTCGCAATCGATCGGCTTCGCCGCAACTGGGCAACAATGTTTTCGCCAGCTCCGTCACCGTGGCAACAAGCCCCTCGTGTTCGAACCGATCTCGCAGCTCGCCCGACAACCGCAGGCTTTCGCCATAAGCCGTCTTGCGATCGATCGCCTGCGTCAGACCAAGCGATTCTGCAAGCGGAGAGTTGGCGAGATGGAATCGCCACCTCAGATCGCCGGGATGTTCGGCCAGCCGGACCGCCGAAAGGATCATCTCCACGGCAGCCGAATCGATAAGCGGGTTGCCGCCTTCTTGACTGACATCCAGTCCCAGTTCACGCAGCAGATAGATCATCCGGCCAACGGTTTGGTTGGTCCGCGTGAGGATTCCAATCGATTTACCGGGAATCTTTTCCGCCAGTTCCTGCACCTGCGCGGCGACGTACCGCTGATGCAACGCCCGCTTCTCGCTGGCCGTTCCTTCACCCTGCGGCCCCGTCGCAAGTTGCACATATCCTGGCCGATCACGGAAGGCGGCATGGTGGTCGTGAAACGCATCCTCAAACTCGTGCAGCGCGTGGCACTTCCACTGCGCGTCGCCGACCGGATGCGGCTCGCGTTCGCTGAAGCTTGGGTGTCGGTGCAGGTGTTTGAAAATCTTCGTCACGTTGTCGGTGATCACAGGACTACTGCGGAAGCTCGTATCCTGCGGCTTCGAAACGACGTCGGGCAATTCGTCTTGCACCGCGTCAAAGATCTTCGCTTCACCGCCACGCCAGCCGTAGATCGCTTGCTTGGTGTCTCCTACGCAGAAGAATGTCCGCTGAGGCGCACCGACACTCGCACGCCGCGCGAACGGTCGCAAGACGTCCCACTGGACCGGAGCGGTATCCTGAAACTCATCCAACAGCACATGATCCAACGAGGCATCCATCCGCATCGCCAAGCGGTTCAAATCGCCCGAGCGTTGATCGTCCTGAAGGCGATCGACCCAATCGGCCAATTGGTGCGAGACGTCGTCAAAACTGAACCGCCGAGCATTTTGTTTTAGCGATCCGATGTTGCGATCGTACGATTCCAACAGATCGCCGGTCGCTTCGGTTTGCATCTTCAGACGCATCACGTATTCATGGCGAGCCTTGGCGTAGATCACACACATCGCGGCGACCAAGTCATCCGGAACCGGTTTCTTATAATAGGTAACCGGTTCGCCGCTGTGCTGCGATTGATCCGCCGCCGCAATCAGCTTCGCTTCGACGATTGCATCCCATTGTTCGGTCAGCGTCAGTTCCCCGTACTTCCGCATCGCGTTGTCGATCCGCTTGTCGCCGGTGGCACTTCCGTCCAGTACGCCCACCGCTTCGGTGATCGCTTTGTCGGCGGGCGGCTTGACCGCGGCGAGCGTCCTCCACGCGTCGCGGTGGCTGCGGCGGAAGCCAGCGTAATTGTTCTGCACGACTTGCTGCAGCCGCATCGCCACGTTCCGTTCGGCTTGCCCTTTGCTGAGCATATGAAACAGCGACTCGACCTCGGTCTCATCAAATTGTTCCAACATCCGCGTGATCGCTTGATCGACAAACCAACTCTCCTCGATCTCGTCGGTCAATTGCCAGCCGGGCGGCAACTGCAACTCAAACGAAAACGAACGGGCCAGTTGAGAAAAGAGGCTGTCGAGCGTACAGATCCTCAGCCGATGGATATCCTTCAAAATCCCATGCAGCAGCGGTGCCGGCCGCTGCTCTGAAAGATCGGCATCGCCAATCTGTTGCCGCAAATCGTCGAGCGCTTTCGGATCAGTGGCAGCGCGAGCCAACGAAACGAGCAACCGGTTCAGAATCTCGCCGGCAGCTTTGCGAGTGAACGTCGTCGCCAGGATTGTGTCGGGCGATGCGCCACCCAACAGGATCTGCAGCAGACGGCCTGTCAATTGATAGGTCTTCCCGGTACCAGCGGAAGCGCGAATCATCAGCGGTTGCAAACGCTCCGCCTCCGCGGCAAGATCGGCTTTCGACTTCGGACGCTTCGGTTTATCTGTTGCTTCGTTCATGCTTGTGTCTCCTCCAACGCGTCCTCTTCCTGATCGGCAAACAGATGTTCGATGCTGCCGGTCTGGCAGATTACCGCGTAATCGTCGAAGTTGGTGGCGGCGTCGGGGTTCGCAACAAACCGCCCCTCACGGACACCGCGAACGACATCGGCGGCGGCGAGATCGGCCGAAGCGTATAACTGCGGCGTGAACTCGGCGATATTGACGCGGACGTCCGCCTGCCGCTCACCGATGTTGAAGTATCCCAATTGCACCGAATCGCGATCGGCTTCGATCCCGAGCGCCGACAACATGTGTCGGTAAAGCGGCAGCTGAAGATCGATCCACTCATCGGTCGTCTTCTTGTAATGCTTTTTAAACGGATCGTGAGCGTGCGTTTTGTAATCGATCACCGCCCAACGATCGTTGTCGGGGTGGTAATCGATGCGGTCGATGCGTCCTTTGAGTCCAAAGGGGCTGCCGTCGACCATCAGGACTGCGTTGTCCTGCACATCGACTTGACGTTCCGCCGCCCACAATTGCCAGCCTTGGTGCGTCCGTTCGACTTGTCGTTGTGCAACAAGCTTCAACCGATTCAGAGCACTTGTGATTTGCAAGCGGACGGGAGCCGAAGGATGTTCGCCGTAGCGTTGCCTGCCCAGATCCGATGCGACGTCCAACAAACAGGCTTCGACTTCATGCAGGTCGGTCGAATGCTTGGGCCCCGTCTTGCCAAACTCCTCCAACGCATCGTGAATCAAATTTCCAAACTGGTTTGCCGCCAGTTCGACAACGGTATCATCCAATGGACGCAATTTGGCGATGTGCCGCAGATAGAAGCGGTAGGGGCAACGCAGGTAGTCACCAAACGCCGTGACCGACAAGATCGTTGGCGGATCGTAAGTGGTGGGTACGGGAATCGGCAGGTCGGAACTCGATTGATCGGTCGTCCAGATCGACGCGACTGCGGGCCGCGGCGGCAGTTCTTCCAGCAACCGCAAGGTCCTTGTCGCCGCGGTCTGAGGCGAACAAGCGGCCAACAATCGGCTGGGCGGCGTTGGCGAGCCGTCGGCGCTGGCGCGGCCCACGATCAACCGCGACGCCGATCGGCTGTGCAGCATCAAACTGAGCGCGTACGCATCGCGAGCGTAACGCTGATCGTTGTCGGCGATCTTCAACCGATGCCGCAAACCGCCGGGCAAAAACGGATCGGCGACGACACTTTCGGGGACAAACGGTTCGTTTAATCCGACCACACACAACGCGTCGCTGGTGTCGAGCGCCAGATCCAACCAACCGACAAGTTCGATCTTATCGGCCGCGCTCGGTTGATGCAGTCGCACCTCGGCGATCTGCGCGACTAACATCTCCGCAATCGTGCCGCTGGGGAGCGCCAGTTCCAATTGCTGCGGCACGCTGCTCAAACGGTCGATGGCCGAATCGATCGCTGCCAGCGCTTGCCCCAACCGCTTCTGCCAAACACCGCGTAGACTCTTGCGACGCGTGTCGTAGACCGACGCGAGGATCTTATGAACCGCTTCGCACCAATCGGCCAGACGAACCTCGCCGCCGGCATCGCTAGCCAATAACGGTTGCAACCATTGGTCGACAGCAGCGATCAAGCGACCGACGAGTTCGCGATCTGCCGCCGCCGTCGGCAAAGGATCGTTCGTTCGAAGCGGAAAGTGTTCGCTGCGCAGCCGATCCAAGGCGATCAACCAATTCCCACTGGCCGCCGAGGCATCTCCCTCCGCGGCGTTGGAAGACAATTCCGCACTCAGCATCGCGTGTAGATCGGCATGCCGCACGAGGCTCGAGAAGACGCGGAAGCTGCGGTTCTGGATGTAATCGACAACTAAAGAGAGCAGCCGCGCAGGAGCCGACCGAATCAGCGGCTCTCCGAGTTCAGCGTGCGCGTCGATGCCATCGACCACCAATTGTTGGCTGATCGGCGCGATCATCGCTTCGTCGGTGATCCCGATCGTGATCTGATCCAGTTCAAACTGGCTTCGCCAATCCGATACGATCCGGCTGGTCGCGATCGCTTGATCCTCTGCATCGGTCGCCGGGACCAATTGCTGCTCGTCGATCTCCAGCGTCCGATCGATCCATTCCTGTGATACGACACATCCCCATTCATCGAACAGGTCCGACTCCTCCGGCGGTGCTCCGACAAGAATCGACACGCTTGGAGCGATCTCTTCGATCATCGCCCGGATGCTCTTGTTGAGGTCGACAGCGCCGATCACGACCACGTCACCCGGCGATTGGCAGATCTTCGCGTCGGCGGCGCGGCGGCGCTGTGCATACGGATCCGATCGACCGACCGATGCCAACGTCTGTTCATAAGACTTCGCCAGTTTGTCCAACAACAGCCAGCGTGGCATTTCTTGGGGCGTCTCCCCCGCAAGCTCCGCAGCGACATCGCCGAAACTGTAGTGCTCGCTGGCAAGCTCTTCGTGCAACCGCCGCACCGCGCCGGCCAGTTCCAGCCAGGGGGCGATCGGCGTCGCTGGCGGCGGAGTAGCGACCAACGGAGTCAGCGAATCCGACGGTGCAGCTCGCAACACCTGACACCACGCCAACGTCTGCTCCATTTCGTTGGCGATCGGATCGGTCGGCTTGTACAACCGTTCGGGAAGCCCACCGGTAGTGATGATCAATGGACCTTCAAGCGTCCGGCCGTGCTGGTTCGCAAACTGCGTCAACAGATCGGCAAACTGCCGCTTCGCCCGGCGACCTGGCAGAACGATCGTCACCTGGCTTAGATCCCACTGGTCCCGAGCGGGGTATGCTCGCCACAGCCACTCGGCCGCCAGTGGAAGCAAGGGCCGCTTCCAACCGAGAAAAACCGGCTTTAATGTCGATTCAGACGCCACAAATAGACTCCGTTCAGTTGATCCAAAGAGGAAAGCATGGGGGACTAAAGTCTATCCTCGACGAACCGCCGGACAAGTCTGGTCCAAGCAGAGGCCCGCTTGAGGGGCCGCCTAGGAAGATCGGCTGATAAAAGCTAAGCTAATACAACGGTCGCGGAAACGCTTTCGGATTCCCGGTGCGACCAAGACAATGAATGGTTGATTGTAGAGCAATGAAACGAATCCAATCGATGTGGCGAGCAACGCGTATCCTGTGGGCAATCCTGCTTGTGATTGGAATCGCTTTACCCTGGATCGATCCGATCATGTTCACGATCTGGTTGATCAATATCCCGATCTGCATCGGCGTCTTCTTTTATTTCGCTTACGTCCGCTACGACGAAGATGGCAACGACTTGGAGCGTTAGAGCGATTCACTCGAATCCGCTCCCCCGACGTCGCCATCGCACAACTGCGCCTAATACGGCGCCACTTCTATCGCTTGCGACTGCACCGCATCCCCGTTACAGCGTGCTGAATCGCAAAGCGCCGTCCGCCATCTAAGCGATCTGCTGATCTGAAATATGAGTCCTGCGGCACCACGTCGGATAGTCAATCGATATGGTTGGCATTATCAATAGACGTGGGGCGAAGTTGCGTGGCGACTGTTTTGGTGACGAAACCGTTGGCAAGCTGCTCACGTTTTGCATAAACCAGACAAGGGACTAAGAGTGCACGCGTCAATTCCGCAGCGGTTGCTAACGTCGATCCGCCACTTCCCGCTTGCGAGCGGCAACTCTCTGTTGTCCGCGGTTCTCATCTGCGGAGCGCTCTTGCTGGTCGCTAGCGGATGCCAGAAGAAAGCGGCTGAATTCGAGAGCAAACCGCCGCTGCCGGTGACCTTGCTGACGCTGAACAAAGCCATCCCCGCCTCGTCTTATACCGGATCGGGAAGCGTTAAATCGTGGAAGACCGAACAGATCGGGTTTGAGGTTTCCGGCCGGATCCAGTGGGTTCTCGAACCTGGTAAAGATATCGATGGCCGCGTGATCGATCCCGACGGCAAACTGATCCAGGCAGGGACGCCGCTGGCGAAGATCGATCCCTCGCGTTACAGGATCGCTGTCGAATCGGCGGAGGCGAATCTGGAAGTTGCGAAGCTACAAAAAGAGAGCATCGAAATCCGGTTGAAGGAAGCGTTGCCTGCCGAACTGGATGCCGAACGGGCGAACCTCAAGCTGGCGCAGGACGAATTCAATCGGGTCGAAACGCTGCGTCAACAAAACGCCGCCTCGCTGTCGGAGTTCGACCAAGCGAAGAATCTCGTCGAAGCGAGTCGAGCGTCGCTGAGTTCGCTGGAAGCAAGTGCAAAACAGACGGAAGCCGAATTGCAGTCCGCCGTCGCGGAGATCCGACGCGCTCAACAGACTCTCGAAGATGCCCAACGCGACCTCGACAACACCACGTTGTTTGGGTCTTATCAGGGTCAAATTTCCGAAGTCATGGTCGTTCCGGGGAGCGTCGTTTCGGCGGGGTCTCCGGTGCTGACGCTGCAAATGACCAATCCGATCAAGATCGAAGTCGAACTGTCGGCTCGCCAATCCCGCCAAATGCGGAACCGCCGCCACCTGCCGATCTCTTTCCTGTTGCCCGACGGCACCCGACGCGTCCAAAACGCATTTGTCTATCGCATCGCACCAAGCGCCGATCCGACGACCCGCACGTTTGCGATGACGATGCTGTTGCTAAATGAGAAGATCCACGATACTCAAACCGCGGCGGCGACCGACGGGACGATCGCCAGTTCCGAAGACCTCTGGCCGATAAAGCTGAACCGGATGATGGTCACCGGCCCCGGCGTGATCCTTGTCGAAGAGAACTCGATCGTCCGCGATGACCAAGGTCCGTTTGTCTACGAAGTGACCAACGCCAAACTCCGCGACATCCTGCCAAACGTCCTCAAGGTCCGCAAACACCGGATCACCGAACACGATCTGCGAGTCCCATTTTTGGGCAACTGGATCTTTCGTTCGGTCTCGTTTGTCGAGCCCGAAGCGGTCGGCGAAGACACATTGTATGTTGGCCGCCTGACCTTCCCCGACGACCGCGAGGATCAGTGGGATGGCGAATCGGTCGTTCTGGTAGCGGGATCGCAATGGATGTTGCGTCCCGGCGATCTCGTCACCGTCGATCTATCGAGCAATGCAATCGAGCCGGGCTATTACGTGCCGATCGAAGCAGTCTATGAAGAGTCGGGCAAGACCTCGCTGTTTGTGTTCGACGACGGCAAAGCGAAACAACTGGCTGTTGAAATGATCACCCCCGAAAATCTGGATGCAGGGTCTTTGGTCCAGGTCCAATCCCCTGATCTGTTCGACGGCATTCAGGTGATCGTCGGCGGCGTCCACTATTTGCAAAACGGTCAAGCTGTCCGGCGAACCGGTAGACATCGCGTCGATACGCTCCCCGCCGCAACCGGTGACAGCGACACGCCGGTTGGTGAAGACGATTCGATCGACGACACAAACTCAAACTCCCAAAGCTCGGACCAACAACCCGCTGCTAACACGGAGGCTCGTTGATCGCCATGTCGCTACCAGCACTTGCCGTAAAGTATCAACCGATCGTGACCTCTTTAGTTCTGTTGGCGATGGCCACCGGAGCGATCACGTACGTGACGATCCCGCGTCGCGAAGACCCCGAGTTTACGATTCGCGTATGCGTGGTATCGACCGCGTGGCCCGGGGCTCCCGCGGAGACGGTCGAGGAGCTGATAACGGACAAGATCGAACAAAAGCTGATCAGCATCGAAGAGGTCGAACTGACGCGATCGACAACGCAAACCGGGCAATCGACTGTCTTCGTCGAATTAGAAGACAGCGTCCCGCCACACGCGATCCAAGGTGTTTGGGACAAGGTCCGTGCGCGAGTCGATCTGGTGCCGATGCCGGCTGACAATGTTCGTCCGATCGTGAACGATGAATTCGGCGATACGGCGGTCCTATTGCTGGCTGTTCACCAAACGCCAACGCACGGCCGCGACGAGATTCGCGAACAAGATCGCTACTCCGCCCGCCAACTGGAGATCTTTGCCGAAGACGTGCAGGACGCGCTGCGTCTGTTGCCGGGAGTGGCCAAGGTCGACATGTTCGGGGAACGACAAGAAGCGATCTATATCGAAACCGATCTGAACAATTGGTCTCAGATCGCGCTGACCACAGCTCAATTGGAAACGCTCGCCAGCCAAAGGAACATCATCCAAGCCGGTGGCGAATTGGATACCCAGTCGGGACATTACGCCGTCAACACCGGCGGCGAGTTCAACGCGGTCGAAGAGATTGAACAGATCGCCAGCACGGTCCATACCGACGGAGGCGACAACAGCGTTCCGTTGGCTGAACTGGGCCTAACCGTTACCCGCGGTCTGGAGGATCCCGCCAATTACATCTGCCGATATGGCGACGCCACGCACACCACGCCGGCAGTGATGTTGGGGATCACGATGAAATCGGGAGCCAACATCATCGACGTTTGCGACGCTGCCAACGCGCGAGTCGCCGAACTGATGAGTGTGGAGCGGCGGTTGCCGCCGGACATCGCCGTGACAGCCGTCTCCGATCAATCCGAAAGCGTCGCCAAAAAGATCCGCGACGTGATGCTCAACGTGATCGAAGCGGTCCTGATCGTCGTGGTCGTCGTCTATCTTGTCGTCGGCTTGCGGACCTCGTTTGTGATGGCCGCAAACATCCCGATCGTCGTATTGATCACGTTGGGAATCGTGGCGATGTTTGGCGTCCAATTGGAACAGATCTCGCTCGCGGCGATGATCATCTCCTTGGGACTGTTAGTCGACAACGCGGTTCAGGTTTGCGATCAAGCGCGAACCAACCAGATCGCGGGGATGCAACCGTTTCCCGCCGCGATCGAAGGAGCCAATACGCTGGCGATCCCGATGCTGGTAGGCACGTTAACGACGATGGCTGCGTTCCTGCCGATGCTGTTCGCTCTCCAAGGGGGCGGCAAAGAATATGTCTACAGCCTACCGGTCACCGTATCGACGACGCTGGCACTCAGTTGGCTGCTGGCGATGACATTGTGTGTGATCCTGGCGGGGATCTTCATTCGAGCTCCAAAGCCAGACGAATCGGGCTCTCCCGTCGTCGCCGCCTTCTCGTTTTTCAGTCGCTTGATTCCTCGCCGCAGTTCCAAGTCATCATCGCAGCCAACAAAAGGGAACTCTCAATCCGAGAACTTCGCCTACAAGATTTACGGCCGGGTCGGACGCTTTGCTGTCGACGTCAAATGGATGACAGCGCTCGCCGTCGCAATTTTGATGGCGGGGATCATGACGTTGCCGGTCAGCAGCGAATTTTTCCCCGACGCCGACGGAACCCAGTTCGCCGTCAAAATTGTTCTCCCCGAAACCGCAACGATCGATCAAACCGATCGCGTCGCTAAACAAGTTGAAACGGCGATTCGCAAACTGGCAACCGAAGGCGACGGAGCTCCACTGCGTTTGCGTTCGATGCGGACGATGGTCGGCGGCGGCGGATCGCGTTGGCATCTCGGTTGGGAACCGGAACCGAAGACGCGGTCCTATGCCGAGATCTTGGTACGCACCACCAGTGGTTCGGTTACCAAAGCCTACGCCGAACGGGTTCGCGAGGTCTGCGAGCGAGGCGACGAAGCGTTGGGGATCGATCCGATCGTCGGTGCGAGAATCGTTCCGGTGCAATTGGCGCTTGGTCCCCCCGCCGATCCGCTGGTCTTCCGAATTTCAGGCAACGGGTTCGCCGATCCAAGCATCTTACGCTCGACAGCCGATCGGCTGAAATCAATCGTCGACGAACAGCCAGAAACCTGGGACGTCAGCGATTCCTGGGGTGTCGATGGACTGCAGGTTCGCGTCGACGTCGATCAAGACCGCGCGGTATTGGCTGGTGTGACTAATTCGCAAGTTGCTCGGACGCTGAATTCGTATTATTCCGGTTTACAACTGACGACCTTCCGCGAAGGCGATCATCAGGTCCCGGTCTACTTTCGCTTAAAACCGAGCCAGCGATTATCGATCCGCGGTCTGCAGGAGGCTTACGTCGAAGGGGACAACGGCAAGATCCCACTCGCCTCGCTCGCCCGCCTTGAGCCCGGATTTGAACTCGCCCGCGTCGAACGCAGAAACATGAACCGTACGATCGAGGTCAGCTCGCGGATGGAGCCCGGCGTGACCGGCAACGACGTCGTCTCGCGAGTCTTGAAGTCCGATGCGATGCGTGAATTGGAAGCCGGTTTACCGATCGGGTATTGGATCGAACCGGGCGGAGCGTTTGAAGAGAGTGCCGAAGCCGGTGGCCAGATGATGAAATCGTTTGCGATCTCATTCCTGTTAATCGTGCTCTGTTTGATCTTCCAGTACAACGGTTGGTCGAAACCGTTGGTGATCCTCTCGACGCTGCCGCTCGCATTGGTCGGCGCCTGGCTGGGGCTGTACCTGTCCGACAAATCGTTAGGATTCATGCCTCAACTCGGAATCCTGGCTCTGTTTGGCATCGTCCTGAACACGGCGATCATCTTTATCGAGTTCGCCGACATTTTGATCACTCAGCGAGCACTGCAGAAACGCAGCTCGGGCGACGCCAACGGCCCCATCGTTGGACTCAGCATCGCCGAATTCCGCGAGTGTTTGGTCGACGCGGGGAAGCAGCGGATGTTGCCGATCTTTCTGACGACGGCCACCACCGTGGGAGGCTTGATTCCGCTGGCTCTCAGCGGCGGACCGCTCTGGGAAGGGCTGGCGTATTGCATGATCGTCGGGCTGATGCTGACGACGACGCTGACGCTGATCATCGTCCCGGCGTTTTACGCAATCCTCGTCGAGACGTTTGGCGTCCAACCGGTTGCGCTCGCAGACGCAGAAGATTGAAGTCGCTTGTTCAAGCCAACCGCACGCCGTTGTCGACCTGCTGATCGGGAACCGCCAGCACCACCGCGCCGTCGTCGCGATGGAAACCGGTGATCAAACATTCGGACATCATCGGCCCAATCTGCTTGGCGGGGAAGTTGACGACTCCAATCACCTGCCGTCCGACCAGCTGATCTGGCGAATAGAGGTCGGTGATCTGAGCGCTGCTGCGGCGGATACCGATCTCGGGGCCAAAGTCGACGCGCAGCTTGAACGCAGGTTTGCGAGCCTGCGGAAACTCTTCCGCAGCGACGATCGTTCCGACTCTCAACTCGACGCGTTGAAAGTCATCCCAAGAGATCTCGTTCATCCTCGGTTCTCCGCCTGTCCGCATTCCGCGAGATATTGATCCACAAACTGTTTCATGAAGTCATGGCGCTGGCTCGCGATGCGGCGAGCCGATGCGGTATTCATCAACGCCGCCAAACGGAACAGCTTGTCCTCGAAGTGTCCTAGCCCGGTTCGCTCCGACGCGTCCGCATGCTCACCGATGTGAAACGGTTGCCCAACGGAAGCTCCATATTCGATCGTGCGGACGATCCCAACAGCCCCCATCGCGTCCAAGCGGTCTGCGTCTTGGACGACCTGCGCCTCGAGCGATAGCGTCGCGCGATCAGCGGCTTTGCGGAAAGAAATCGTATCGACGATCTCGGCAACGCGTTCGATGCTGGCCGGATCGACTAGCAGTTCGCCGAGAATCTCTCGCGAGAACTCGCCGCTGCGTTCTTTGCCGTCGTGGAATTTGGCATCGCCGATGTCGTGCAGCAAAGCGGCCAGTTCGATCACGAACAAATTGCCGCCAACCTCCGCTTGAATCTCACGAGCGACGCGATGGACTCGCAGCACATGATCGACATCGTGCCCCGCCCCTTGGCCCTGCATCCGCTGGCACACGATCCGGCGGACTGCCTCGACCTGCTTTGCTTGTTCGCTGTTCATCCGCCGTCTATTGATCTTGGCCGGTGTTCTCGTGGGCGAGGTCGCGGACGCGCAACCCGAACTTATCCCCCAGCTTGACGACTTCCCCCGACGCGATCGGCTCTTTGCCAATCATCAGGTCGAGCGGTTCGTCGTAGCCCTTCTCGAACGAAAGCATCGCCCCAGTGGTGAGGTTCAGAACATCGTCCAGCTGGATCTTCTTGGTTGCCAAAACGACCGAAACTTCCGTTTCAATTCCCAGGACGCGTTGTTGAAAAGAGAGGTTCGCAGTCGGCATGGTGCTACCTGAGGGAAGAGCCAATGGGGCGTTGTCGGTCTTAAGCAAGAGCGGCGCGGCGGGCTGCGAGCGAAAGCTGCAGGCCGCACAGGGGCGTCCAACTTGCCTCAACTATGATCGGCATCGATAACGCATCAGCTTGACGACCGATTGCGCCGATTCCGCGGCCGAACCCAATGCGATTAAACGGTCTCCCTTATGTAATCTGGAGTGATGCCCCAAAATGAAAAGGAGACCGGACCGTTGAAAAGCCGTTCAAAATGTGGCTGAACAAAAGTGTTCGCTGCCACGTAAAGACCGTAATAGCAATGGTTTACCGTTTTCCGAATTGCGGGTTCGGGAAAATGAAGAAGGATCTAAATTCCGCCTAATGACCCCCCGGTAGGGGGTGCAACCGCATGACGCAACGCGTTACATTTAGTTGAGCTGGTGCAGGAGACCAGATCGGCAATTTGCCGAAGTTAAACGATTCTAAGCCTCTGATCTTTGGAAAGTGACCCAACCACGATGTGCTTATTGGCTTTGCAATATCAATTGGTTCCTGAAAGCCCTGTCTTGGTCGCGGCGAACCGTGAAGAATATTTCGACCGCCCCAGTTTGGCCCCCTCGATCCAGTCGGGAAAACCGCGCGTCTTGTGCGGAATCGACCAACGAGGTGGGGGTACCTGGCTGGGAGTCAACCAAAATGGGATGTTTGTAGGAATCTGCAACCGCGCGACGGTGACCCCTCTGTTTGGTCAACGCTCTCGCGGCTTGCTGTGTCTGGACCTATTGCGTTGCGGATCATCGCGGAAGGCTTTGGAAAAAGTCCAATCCGAGTTGTCTAAAACGCGGTACGAAGGCTGCAACATCATGATCGCCGACGCCAACGCCGGCTTTGCGATCCATTCGGAAGAGGAGCATGAAGTCGTCGAACTGGTCGAAGGCTTGAATATTATCGGTTCGCGAAACTTGAACGATCCTACCGACGAACGCGTCGCGATGGCTCGCCGCTTGTTGACGTTGCAAACGCTCGACTCGCCAGTCAAGTTCCTGGCCGTTGCCAGCAAGGTCTTCGCTCGCACCCCAACTCTGCCCGGCCGTCCTTCGATGGTCGTCCGCGGCAATGACTATGGTACCGTCAGCAGCACCTTGCTGTCGCTAGGGGTTAAGCCTCGCGATGCGATCTATCAGTTCTCCACAGGAGCTCCAGATCAAGCGAAGTACGAAGACTACTCGCCGTTGCTGCGAGATATCCTCAGCCGTGGGCTTCGCGAAGCTCGCACCAAGGCACAGCGAGCGTAACGTCGCCGCTTGCCAGTCGAACCTTTTGGGGTGGTGCGTCGACGACGCAGCCCCGCAGGTAACGCGGAAACCAACGGACATCAGCGCCGTTTGAATTCCTGCTGTCGGCGGACCATCGCTTCGAACGCCTGTTCCGCCTCCCCCGCCTTTATCCCCACCATCTACGGGTAGCTCGCCAGATGCCAAGCCGTATTCAGATCTCGACATTTGCGTCCTTGATCGTCTTCGCCTCTGCATTGGCTGCCGCGGCTGAACCCGAAGCGCCGTCACACGTTTACAAAACTGTCGACGGCCGCAAATTGAAGCTGTACGTCACTGAACCAACCGGCGATTCGGCGGGCCAGTTGCGACCGGCGATCGTCTTCTTTCACGGCGGCGGTTGGGTTGGTGGTGCTCCGGGACAGTTCACATCGCACAGTCAATATTTCGCCTCGCGCGGCGTCGTCTGTTTCCAAGTCCAGTACCGACTGTTGGATCGCAAATCCAAGACTCCGCCGGTCGTCTGCATCGAAGACGCCAAGTCGGCGATGCGTTGGATTCGCGCTCGCAGCAAACAATTTGGGATCGATCCCAACCGCATCGCCTCGGCGGGCGGTTCGGCGGGGGGACATCTGGCCGCCTTCGTCGGATGTGTCGATTCAGGTGATGCGACAAGCGACGATCTCTCCGTCTCGGCGAAGAGCCAAGCGATGCTGCTGTTTAATCCGGTCTATGACAACGGCCCCGGTGGCTGGGGAACCGCTCGAGTTCGCGATCGATACAAGCATTTCTCACCGGCTCACAATCTAAGCAAAGACGATCCGCCGTCGATCGTCTTTTTGGGAAGCAACGACCGCTTGATCCCCGTTGCGACGGCGGAAAAGTTCCGCGACGCTTCAAAGGCTGTCGGTGTCGATAGCGAACTTCACGTCTACGCAGACCAAGGCCACGGATTCTTTAATGTCGGCAACGACGATGGCCGCTGGTATCGCCTGACGGTGATCGCCGCCGATCGCTTCTTGAACAAGTTGGGTTGGATCGATGGTCCTCCAACGCTGAAACAACCGTGACCGCCGTCGACACACCTCGACTGTACGACCGCAACTTCATGCTGGCTTTGGCCAGCCAGATGTGTTTTGTGATCGCCAACACTCTGATGGCGCACTACTCCCGCTGGATCGAGTTTCTCGGTGGCGGGCTTGGCCAGGTTGGATTGATCATGGGAGCCAGCGCTACGCTGGGCCTGTTGCTGCGTCCATGGATCGCGCAATGGATCAATCGACTTGGCGCGCGGTTGATGTGGCTGATCGGATATCTTCTGTTTGCGGCATCCGCTTTCAGCAATCTGTTATTGGACGATCTGAATCCGTTGATCTACCTGATCCGCGCGCTTCAGTTATTAGCCGCTGCGATCGTGTTTGCCAGCGGGCTAACCTACATCTCGCAAACGGCTCCCGAACATCGGCGGACCGAAGCGATCGGCGTGCTCGGCGCCGGCGGCTTTTTCGGAATGCTGATCGGCCCGTATTTGGGTGATCTGATTCTGGGCAGCGGAGCCGACGCGGCGATGGTTGCCCGCCAACGCAGCGACTTTGTCTGGCTGTTTATCAGCGCATCGTTAGCCAGTTTGTTGCCCACGATCTTTCTGATCCTGATGCGAACTCCAGGCAGCGTCGGAACGCGGCGGTCGGTGAAGTTGTCAGATTTTGTTTCGACAACGATCCGCTACTGGCCCGGTTCGGTCCTGCTGATCGACTTCATTTTCGGGATCTGCATGACGGCGCCGTTCATCTTTGTGGCCAGCTTTATCGACAGCGAACCACTGGTGATCGGGAAACATTCGGTGATCGGAATCTTCTTCATCTGTTACGCAGGCTGGGGCGTGGCCGTCCGTTTAGCATTGGGGAACCTTCCCGATCGCGTCGGCCCGCATAAGATTCTGGTGATCGGGACGGCGCTGATGGCGATCGGCATGTTCAGCTATGCCATTGTGTCGGCGCAGCACCCTTGGCTGATAGTCATTCCCGCGTTGTTGACAGGAACCGGGCACGGGTTGATGTTCCACACGATGACCTCTTTGACGATCCAGCCATTCCCGATGGAAGTACGCGGCACCGGGTCGGCATTGGCGATGATGATGCTCGACTTAGGAACGCTTGTCGGCGCGCCGGCGTTGGGCTACGTTGGCGATCGTTTTGGCTATGCCAGCATGTTTGCGACCGTCGGAAGTATCTGTGTTGTCGGAATGGGGATCTATGTCTGGCGAGATGCCGCGGTGCGGTTGGCCAACCCTTCCAGCTAAATCGAGAGAAGACGATGCTGCAACGACATATTGCACTAGACCTATTGGACGAATGCACCGGACGCGACATCTGGCCGGTCGAGCACTGCCGAACACGCGGCGTTCCCGAAGACTGGATCGATGAACTAGCCGACGCCTTGGAATCGAGCTTCCGCGCCGATCGCGACACGATCTACGTCGACGGTTCGCCAACAAACCAGTTCCACGGCGTCCGCGACGTCGACCTCGCGATCCGCTTGGGAAAAGAACTCGGAATCGACGTCCACCGTGCGACATCGCTCGCCATCTCGCGGCCCGGTATCGTCCAGGCGATCAAAGAAGCTGTCGAAGAGGGGTAAGCGACCGTGGCCGGTCACTCGCTGCGGATCCGCTCGCTTTGGGAATTCCTGCTACGCAGAACGCGTCTCAGGACGCCGCGGAGAACTTCTCCAACTCTCGCAATCACAACACACACCACAGGGTCCGCAACTGGTAAGATGGACGGTTCTTATCGTCCCTTTTCTCTGCAGGAGCCTTCTTATGTTCCGGTTCTTCATTCTGTCATGGTTCATTTTGATCAGCCTGCCGGTCAGCGCCACTCCCGGCAACCGCGATCTCGACGCCAGCTTGAGCGCACACGGTTTAAATCCCGACAGCAAAACGCTGGTCGCCAAATGCGAATCGCTTTGGAAGTCGCATGTCGACGACATGCACAAGGTCAATGCAGCGCGGCTTGCAAACAAAATCGACGACGTATCGCATCAGATCATCGCGAAGCTTTGTTTCGCTGGTCGAGACATTCGGTTCTATGCGGACGAACTGATCGACATGGGAGAACCGGCCGGATTGGAGCTTCGCCTGCGCGGCGATGCTTTATGGAACGAAGCCCATCGCGCATCGCTCGCCTATCTGCCGACCGAGCGAGGCAAAAAGTTGACGATGGCGGCGATGAAGGCGTTGACCAAAGGACAACCTGGGCGACAACGCGAAGTACAAAAGATCAGCGATCAGGTATCCAAAGGAAACTTGGATGCTGCCGCCAACGCATTCCAAGCCGCCGAGGAGGATTTATGGAAGGAGATGCTATGGATCCACCACACCCAGCGTCCTCCGTTTCATAAGTCCTTCCAAGAACTGCAGCAAACGTTTTGGAATGCTTGGCGATCGGAACGCAAAGCTGCCAATGCGGAGAATCTTAAAAAGATCCTCGCCAGTCAGACTCCCGACTTGGCGGCCGTCAGCGGACAGCTGACCGAAGCGATCGCGTCGATCGGGCAGACCGGCAGTTGCCAAATCGATGGAAGCTCGGCAACGGGGCCCGAGGCCTTCCGACACTTCTTCGAAAAATGGCAAACCGCGCACGTCGGCCTGATCCGCTGCCAAGGAATCTATTGGGCGTTGCAGACGATCGGCGCCGCACCTAATCAAGGCCACGGCCCTTGGAGCGAAACCGCGGCGGAATGGAATACCAAGATGTTGGCGATGCTGCCCGAATTGATCGTCGCCAATGCGAGCCACGCCACCGGGAATACGGCCGCCGGACTCTACATGCAATTCCTGCAGACGATCGCTCCGCTGGCGCGGCGTACTCCGTCGTCGCAGCTAGCCGCCGCGGTCGAGCCCCCGTTGGCTCAATTGCTCAGTTCGACGCCCCAAGCCGCTGCGTTGGTCGACCGTTATCAGCGTGCTACCAACGATATGTTGACGTGGCGAGCGAGATTGGCCGCTGCTCAAGCGAAGCAACGAAACGAAAGCTTCCCGAGCTTGGCGAGCCAATTTGCCAAAGCGAACCAAAGTTTTGATTCCTACCTAGGGCTTTTCGAGAAACCAGGGAACCAAGCGATCACGCCGACGCTGCGAATCGTATCGCCCGAACTACTCACGGTTCCCGTCGAGAAGCTGCTCGAAACGCAAGTCCGCGCCGACGATCTGACTCGCATTCCAGGAGGCGGTCGTTTCAGCCTTTCCGCCTATCGTGACCGCGTCTTCGCAAACGTCCCGGCAACTATCGATCTAGCCGCTCCGTTGGCTGACTTGCAATCCGATCTGTTGGTTTCCGATACCCAACCGCCGCTGTCGCTACGCGCTGCGATGGCATTGGAATCCGCAAAACAAATTGACATGCGAGCAATCGGCGGTACGATCAAGAACCTCTACTTGGAATCGGTGATCGTTCGCTTCGCTTCCCTGCCCACCGCCGCCGCAGTCCTGTTCCCCTTGTCGGGTCTTCCCAGCGATGGTGAATCGCAACAGCGGCCGCTTGGAATGGATCAGATGATGATGCGTTTCGACGTCATGCCAAGTTGGGTCTGGCACGACTATTTTGTTGCCGATATCGGCAATTAGACTGGCGTGTACGTCCCACAATCCCACCTCCCAACCTCGCCCCACGGAACCCCGCGATGCTGCTGCACCCTCGCCTGCTGATCCCCTGCCTGCTTAGTTTCGCCACCATCACCGCGACGCTTGCTGTCGCGGAATATCCCGGTCGCGGACCGATCGATGCCTACTTAACTGAGCGGACCGAGGCGGTGGAATCGCGCTGCCTGACCGAACCGCTGACCGCGGAACAGTGGCAAGCCAATCGGCCGGAACTGGAACTGCAACTGCGAGACATGTTGGGACTGAATCCTTGGCCCGAGCGGACCGATCTGAAACCTACGATCGTCGATCGCAAGCAATACGACGGCTACATCGTCGAGCGGATTCATTTTCAGTCGCGACCGGGGCTCTACGTCAGCGCGAACCTCTATCTGCCAACCGTTGGCGAAGGTCCGTTCCCAACCATTTTGTATGTCTGTGGACATGCAAGAGTCAAAGAGAACGGTGTCAGCTATGGCAACAAAGTCGGATACCATCACCACGGCATTTGGTTCGCACGGCAGGGTTATGTCTGCATGATGATCGACACGATTCAATTGGGCGAGATCGAAGGGATCCATCATGGCACCTATTCCAAAGGGATGTGGTGGTGGGCGTCGCGCGGCTACACGCCCGCCGGCGTCGAAGCGTGGAACTCGATGCGAGCTCTCGATTATCTGGAAACCCGCCCCGAAGTCGACGCCAAGCGTTTTGGAATAACCGGGCGTAGTGGCGGCGGTTCCTATTCGTGGTGGACCGCGGCGTTGGACCAACGAATCGTAGCGGCGGTGCCAGTGGCTGGTATCACCGACATGCGAAACCATGTCATCGACGGCTGCATCGAAGGCCATTGCGACTGTATGTTTATGGTCAACCGTTTCGGCTGGGACTTTGCGACAGTCGCTGCGATGATCGCGCCGCGAGCGTTACTGATCGCCAACTCGCATCGCGACAGGATCTTCCCGCTCGACGGAGTGATCCGCGTCTACGACAAAACGACAAAGGTCTACGACGCATTGGACGCTCGCGACAACCTCGCGATCCACATCACCGAGGGCCCGCACAAAGATACGCAAGCGTTGCGAGTCGGTGCGTTTGCTTGGTTTGAAAAGCATCTGAAGAATTCGACCGACGAGATCGAAGAGGTGGCTCGGAAGGCGCTGAAACCGCAACAACTGCAGGTCTATGGCGATGGGATCCCCAGCGACCAACAGGTGACTAACGTCCAGGAATGGTTTGTTCCGCTGGCGGCATCGATCGATCTGCCGACCGATAAAGCCGCTTGGTCGGATCTCCGAAATCAATTGTTGGCCCGCATCGACGACGTTCCCGGTGCGACGAAAAATGTCGAGGGCTTTGCACTGCAAGCTGTCGAGGAAACGAAGCAGCAAGCGATCGACGGGGTTCAGTTCCAGAACCTGGAAATCGAATCGGATTCACCCTTAAAGAGTTTTGTCATCGCGGCGATTCCGTCGACCGACAAACCGCTCGATGGCATTAAGATCTGCGTCGGATCGCCCGACCAAGAGAACGTCAGCTTCATCCTCGATGGCAAAACGGTCCAATACAACACCAAAGAGGATGCTCTCATCGATCCTCAAGCCATTGCCAAACAGGTCGCTTCCAAAAACGAAGCCGTTCTCTTTTTGATGCCTCAGGGAACGGGTAAATCGCGCTGGATGGAAACGGAGAAAGAGACGACTCATCTGCGACGCCGGTTGCACTTGGTCGGCCAATCGTTGGATGGGATTCGCGTCTCCGAAATTCGTGGCCTCGTCAAATTGCTCGCCGCAAAAACGGAGGGGCTTCCGACTGCGGGATCGCTCGACGTCGAAGCCGCCGGATCCGAAGCATGCATGGCGATGCTTGCGACTTTGGGCGGGGAAGACGTTTCGCTGACGCTCCATCAGTTGCCGGAGAGCTTGTCCGACGGCCCGATCCTGTTGGGACTGACCAAAGCGATCGACTTGACTCAGCTGTTAGCTTTGGCTGCCGCGGACCATGAGATCACTGTCGATGCATCCGACAGCCAACCGATCCAACGCGTGAAGGCCGTCGCAAAACCGTTGGGTTGGGAAATCGCTAGCGAATAGATCGGCCCGCGGTCGTTCGTTGCCAGGCGGCGCGAACGATTTATGCAAAGTGGTAACGAAAGTCCGAACCGCTGAACGATCGTCGATGTCTTGAACACGGATCGCAGCGGTGCCCGGGTGGGCGGCGGCGATCCAGGTCCGCCGCAGGCATCTGCGGCGACAGATCGAGATTGCTTCGTTCCATTTGCGTGACGGTTGATTTATGAAAGCGGCTTGCCAAAGCGGCAACGACACCACGGTTGCAGCTCGCGTTGCGGGAGAGGACATCCGCTGTGGCGACTTTGTTACCGTGCTCAATGAGCTGGTCGAGCTGCCTTCGTACCTGTGGTCCTGTTCCTCGCTTTCGCTTCCCCCGGAAGATCCGATTCGGTTTCGCTACATCCCACACGACACGGGGACACCGATGAAGGTGGTTGGCGTCTGCCTGCCGTTTGTCTACGTCGAAAGCGACCGTGGAGCGGTATCGACGCTCGATACTCGGCTGAAACAGATCGTTCGGCTCGATCACAAATGCGCTCGCAAGGTCTGGAAGCGACTGCAAGCGAAGCCCAAACGAAAGAAGCGGTAAGCCTTTCTTGCGCCAGCAATCCTGCCGCATATTGTCTCGCCGGCCGTAATTGCGATCCCACGTCGCTCGACTGACGATCGAATCGGGCTGGAAGACAGAGCTACCTTTGGTGTACTATCCACTGGAAGTGTATTGGCACTTTGAGCCACGCATTGGAAACGCCCCCGGTTCGGCAGCGACCTACCAACGTGGCGAAGACGAAAGGTGATAGCAAATGGATGTGCGATTCTTAACTTGGGTGAGCCTCAGCGTTGCCCTCCTGCCAGCGATTACGTTCGCTCAACCCTACGACGTAGCCGTCCGACCGATATCGGTGCTGCGCCCGGGGACCATCGTCGACCAAGGACCGCCCGAAGGTTGGACTCATCTGATCGTGAAGAGCTTCCCCAAGGTAGCCAGCGGCGATGTCGACAAGATTCCCGAGCGCGATTCACAACTGGCCAGCCTGATGTTCACCGCCCTCGCCGCCCGCACTCAACAGCTGCCCGACGGATCGTGGCAACTGACCGAAGTTGCCACCGGCGCGGGAACCTCCGTTCGCGGACGCGACATGATCGTCAGCTCCGATACCCAGCAACAACTGGGCGCCGACCTCGGTTTCTTCGCGCGGATGGTGCTGAAAGAATTTGACGCAAAACAGACGCAGGTCCAATACAAGGCAATCAGCCGACACTTCTTCATCGTCGACACGATCGGCGCCTTCCGTTGGGAGAACCAAAACCGGCTGCTGCCGCTGCGATACGCGTTGGTTTTGAACCCGCAGACCGGGCATCTCGATACGTTCTGCTGGTTGATGGACGCCGATTCGAGTGGCGTTAGCACGACGGCGGTCGGCAGCATCCACTGGCTCCCCCAATCGCTGGTCTTTGCTCCCCAGTTGCACGTCGACTACAGCAAATACAATTTTCTGGGGATCCCGTCGGACACGGCGTTTTGTTCTACCAACATCCCTCCCGGGCAGGTTACGATGAACATTCCAGCCGACGCGACGCGGGTCTTGGCCCAGCCAAAACTCTCGGCCCAAGATGCGGCGTCGCTGCACGGATGGTTCAACCAAATCTCGACTTCGATGCGGCCGCACTACGATCGGGCTGCCCTCTCAAAAACCACAACGACTCAACGATGATCACCCTCCGCTCGATTCGCCTTCACACCCGCTGCACCCTCTTCGCGGCGATTCTAGCCGTCCCCACGCTCGCTTTTTCCGAATCGCCGAATTCGCCAGATGCCAAGCTTCCGCTGGCGATCCTCAACTCGCCGGTCACCAACGTGAACGGCCAATCGCAGCCCTGGCCCGAAGTCGTCATGAAAGACGGCATGGACGCCGAACAGCAGCGAGCGGTCATCGCCAGCCTGGGGCGTCGCTTCGACGACTTTACCAAAGCGGGAGTCAATTCGCCGATCGATATCCCACGCTCGATCAAGAAGACCGTCGATGGAGGCGTGTTTCGCGTCTACAGCTACTTCTTCACCGTTCACGCAACGCTCGACATTTTGAACGATGAGAACCTGCTGACGAAGCTGTTCGCCGACAACAAGCAGGGCAACGGCGAAGGAGCGGATCTTGGTGTGGTCGGCGACGACAAATACAGTTACGCCCACGAGCCGGAATTGCTGAAACGGATCAGCCTGACGATGGTTCTGCGCAGCAACGATTCCAAATCCGACGCCTCGGTTTACGCCGGGTCGATCGTCGTTGCCAACGATCCCGAAAACAAGCATCAAAGCAGCTGGGCTCCGTTGGATAGTCCCGATGACAAACAACCCTATTTGGGAATGGGGATCTTCACCAAAGCGACGCCGCTGGTCGAACTTCCCAACGTCCTGTTCTTCGAAGCCCACATGGTCTTCTACGAGCCCAAAGGCTGGTTTCGCGGCAAAAACCTGCTGGGAGCCAAGTTGCCGATCATGATCCAAGACCAAGTTCGATCGCTGCGTCGCGAAGTCGGCAAGTAGTGCAAAACGGGAGCGTGCGGGGAAACCATCGGTCCTCTTACGCGGTTCCCTGTTGTCAATCGACCTTCAGTTTCCCTTCGCGCTCAGCCAAACCGATCTCGGTCGCGGCTAACATCGCCATCGCCCCACCGCGGGCGTCGCGGCCGCGAATCGCAGTTCGATCGTAATAGGCATGAAGACTCTTTTGTTTGCCAGTTCCTGTGCAAACATCGATCAGTTCACCGTTGCTACCGATCCGCGACTGAATCGCTGGCCAGGCGCGTTTCACGACGGGAGCAAACGTGGCGGAATCGAGCCAGCCCCGACGCAGGCCACGAGCGATCGCCATCGTCGTCATGCAGGTCACAGTGAACTCGGGATAGCTCTCGGGGCGATCGACTACTTGGTGCCACATCCCAGTCAAACCCTGATGTTTGATCATCGCAGCCAGATGCGCCCGATAAGCCGCAAGCATCTCATCGCGGATCGGTCCGTCCTGTTCGATCGACGACAGCGACAACGCTAGGCCTAAGGCGGGGAAACCGTTGCCGCGTCCCCACGCTGTCGCGCCGGGATCCAACGGCGAGTGGCGATGCAAACCGTCGTCGCGAAGGTTCAGCCTTAGCATAAAACGCAAATGTCGGATCGCCATCTGGTCGTAACGCGTATCGTTGGTCAACCGTCCCGCGGCGACAAGGATCGGTGTTCCCATAAAGACTGCATCGCTCATCTCACTGTGCGTCGGCATCGCATCGAGCATCTCGCCATTGGCGTCGAAGCCACGATCGGCCACCGCACGAACGAGGTCGATATAGCCTGGCTTGTCACTGCGCGTCGCGAGTTCGGCGAACAATAGATGACCTGCGAAGACGCCGCCGCTGGCGTTTGCGGGCAACGCGGGCTTAGTTCCGTTAAGATAGGGTTCAGCCATGCGTTCGATTGCCGCAAGCTCTGCAGGATCACCGGTCATGTCCGCCCGCTGCAGGCGACCGATCAGAGCCAAGGCTTGTTGGTAATTCACCGAATCGAGAGCCTTGCCATAATGTCGACTCAGCTGGTCGGCGACCTGCAACGGCGTCCGCTTTTGCCGACGCAACAATTCCTCCTTTGCCGACTCCTGCACCGCAGGGATCGATTGCTTCAAAGCGCTGTCGATGAGATCGACCAAAGCAACCCCAGGCGGCACATTGCATTCGATTGCCGCAACCGCACCGATGCCCGCAACGGATCGGCTGCGAAGCCCACCGGCGAAAGAAGTCTCTTCGGGCTGCAGATCCCAGCGCAGCTCGTCCCCAGGCTTAACGACCACGACGACGTCGGGCGCCAGCAATCCAACCGAACGCCACAGGTACTGCGTGGCAATGCTTTCGCCGGAATAGGCCTTCGCGTCGATCGGGTTTGGCAACGCCGACGTCTTTTCATCCGCGAGCCCATCGGGGGCGGAGACCAACCAGATCGCACACGAACGCTGCTTCAGCGCCGCGGCAAATCCAGCGGTTGCAGCTTGTTCGAAATAGCCGGCCGACAGGCTCGGATGAGCAACTACCAGTATGCGTTTCGCTGGCGAGGTCAGATCGTGAAACTGCGGCGAACGAAGCGACAACAGCGGCTCTCGATCCGCTGCGACGCCGTAGGGAGTCGCAACCGGTCTCCACTGCGATGCCGCATCGTTTGCGAAACTCGAACTCATCAAGCCGCACGACGACAGCAAAACATAAATCAACAGAAGCCCAAACTTGCGTGCGCCCAACATTTTTCAGATTCTCTTCGACAGAGGAGATTTGCTTCAGGCGAGCCGCCGTGGGCTTCACCGATCGGCTCCATTAAAATCTGTTTGCTGTGGGTTTTCCAGAGCTTGGCAATCGCCCCGCCATTCGTTCAGCGGCAAGCCAATCCCTGCAGCACGTCAACCATCGTCGACTAGGCTGAATTCCTTCACCTCGACGCTCCACGTCTATTCGATCTGCCGTCTCAATGTTCCGTCGCTCATACCTGGCACTGACTTGATTGCCTAACTGCTGCTAAGCAACCGCTTCGTATTCAAATACCGTGACCGATGACAGCACCAAACAGAAAGGAACTCGCACAACGATCCGTCATTTCGCACTGAACCATCACATGGCACGAGCAGAGCCCGACAGGTGGTCGAACAGAGAAAGGATTGCCGTGGGGTTGGTGTCCATACAACAAGATCGTTGCACCACCCGATGCTCCCGAAATCGAAAGACGGCAGGGTGTGAATTGACGTGCCGCTGATCTTCGCCCCCCAGGACGGCTTCGACGCTTAAGTTCAGCAAGCTTTGATCAGCAGAAGGCCGCAGGTTACACTTTCTACTTGAATCTCCAGCGCGAGTTCCGCGCTTCCCGCCGGTCAATTACCAAGCAATCCCCGGTGTACATTCGACCCCGCCAAATTGATAGACTGCAACGCGAGCGGGGTTTGCAGTCATTTCCAGACCTGCACGCCCCCACCGATCACGTGTGGGTAAACCGCAAAATGGGGCAGCTCTCCCAAAAGGGGACTACAGTTTGGTGTGAGGCCAGGGCGTGAAATGCTTCGATTCGGCTTGCATTCGCAAATGCGAGTTTTGCCACTGTTGACTGTTCAAAACGGCACGCGTGAGGCAAAATGATCTCGATCCAGCACGACTTGAAATCAACGGCTTGCCTGCAAGACCACGATCGGTCGAGTTTCTCTAGCACTATCAAACCAGCAATGGATCACGAACAAACGACGCTCGATGTTCAAAGGTATCTGGACGAACTTGGGAACTTGGATGGAAGTGCACCGGCGGAACCGATCATTCGAGCATTGATCGATCGCTCGGTCGGGCGTTTGCAAATGTTGTGCGAAGCGTTGTTGGTTCGCAGCTATCCGCGATTGATGCAGCCTCCGTTGAATCTACAGTCCGAAGAGATGCTGAGCGCGGTGGTCGATCGATTGATCAAAGCGATGCAGCAGGTCCGCCCGGCGACCGTACGGCAGTTTTTTGGACTGGCAAATCAACACATGCGCTGGGAACTCAACGATCTTGCCCGCCGACTCGACAAACATCCAGCCGATCACGAGCTGAATGCGGGATTGGCGATGGCACCCGAACCAAGCGCGTCTCAGCTGACTCCCAACGCGGTGCGAATGCTCGATGCAATCGACAATCTTCCCGATGACGAGCGCGAGGTGTTTGGGCTGGTCCGTATCCAAGGCATGACACATACCGAGGCGGCGGATCTATTGGACGTTTCACCAAAGACGATTCAACGACGTTTGAACCGGTGTATGATTCTGCTGACCGCGTCACTGGGAGACCTGAATCCCGACACCCCACCAGCAACCGAAGTCGGACCAGCTGGGGATTAGCATTGCTTTAGCATGCTGCCACAGCGGCGCCGCAATGCGGAAGATGGTGTAATGAATTACGAAGCTCAATTGGAAGTCTTGCTCGAGGAAATTCTTGAGTCGCATCGTTCGATCGAGGATGTGTGCGCCGAACATCCAGCCCTGGCCAACGACCTGCGTCGCCGATTCCACGAGCTGCGGAATGTCGAAGCCCAGATCGATCTGTTGTTTCCAAGTCCAGCCAGTCCCGGGTCGATGCCGCACGTCGCGTCGGCTGTCCTAAACGCCGACCTGCCCACAATCCCCGGCTATGAGGTGCAAACGATCCTTGGCCACGGCGGAATGGGAGTGGTCTATCGCGCCCGTCAGGTCAATCTGAATCGAGACGTTGCGATCAAAATGTTGTTGGCCGGACCGTACGCCAGCCAGGTTGAACGGTTGCGGTTTGCCCGCGAAGCGGAGGCGATCGCGCGTTTACAACATCCGCAAATCGTACAAATCTACGACGTTGGCGAGGTCTCTGGCCGCCCGTTCTACGCGATGGAGTTGGTGGAAGGGGGAACACTCGCGCAACAGCTCGCCGACAAACCGGTCTCGGTGCGCGACGCTGCGGAGACGCTTGCGTTGCTGTCGCGAGCCGTGCAATCGGCGCACGAGTGCGGGATCGTGCACCGCGACCTGAAACCCGCCAACATCTTGCTGGACGAAAACGCGACGCCCAAGATCAGCGATTTCGGACTCGCACGGCAAGTCGATTTCGACGCCGGGTTAACACTCACCGGCGCCCGCATGGGGACGCCCAGCTACATGGCGCCCGAACAGGTAATCGGTGGCGAGATCGGACCGGCTGTCGACATCTATGCGTTGGGGACGTTGCTGTACCAGATGCTCACCGGTCGGCCGCCGTTTCGCGGTGAATCGGTGATCGAAACCGAACAGCGTTTGATTTCCGAAACGCCGCAATCTCCGTCGGAGCTTAATTCCAGCGTCCCCCGCGATCTAGAAACGATCTGCCTGAAGTGTCTCGAAAAAGAGCCTTATCAACGGTACGCAACCGCAGCCGAACTGGCTGATGATCTGCAACGCTTTTTGAGGTATGAACCGATCGCTGCGCGGCCGATCGGTCGCGCGGTTCGTTTGGGACGCTGGGTGCGTCGCAGTCCAACAACCGCCGCGTTGATCGTGACGGCGTTAGCTCTGTTAGGCATGTCCGCGATCTACGGTACGCGTGAACTCGCCCTGGCGGCAAACCGACAGACCGAAAAGGCTCGTCTGACCGCGCGGTTGGAATCGGGACTCAAGCTCGAACGGGAGGGGCGGTATTCCGAAACGCGAGCCCTATTGGGAAAGTTGGGGGACGGCGGCCATCAAGACCTTCGCCAGCGGATCGATCGCGCGGTGGCAAACCTAGATAGTGTCGAAGAACTTGTCGCGCTGCGACTACATCGCGTCTCGGTGAACGACGGACGCTATGACGCGCAATCCAATCGAGCTCATGCCGACGCCCGCTACGAAATACTGTTCGATCGATTGGATATCGGGAATCCCGACCAACCGCCGGCCGACGTCGCCGCCCGAATCAAAACTTCGGACTTTCGCGACGCGTTGGTCGCCGCACTGGACAACTGGGCCGTCTGTGCAGATGCCCCGACGCGGCGGTGTTGGTTGCTGGAGGTCGCTTGTCTGGCAGATCACGATCCAACGGGGCTCCGCGATCGGATTCGCAGCCCGGACACATGGCTTGATCAAGCCGCGCTCTCGGAACTCTCCCAAGCTGCGTTGAATGCCGGAGTATCGATTCAGCTGCTGCGAGCGATCGGAGACCGGATGGCCGAAGCGGGAATGGAACCGATCGCATTTCGCAAGCAGATACAACGAATCCACACCGACGATTTTTTGGCTAACTTTACACTCGCCGATGAACTTCGCGACCAGGATCCCGCCGACGCCGTCCGCTACTACCAAGCGGCTCTCGCAATTCGTCCCCAAGCCGCCCTGGCTCACAACAACATGGGATTGGCACTCGAGCAACTTGGACGCAAGGAGGAAGCGCAGGCGTACTTCGAGTCCGCTCTGCAGATCGATCCAACCTTCGTCATGGCGATCTACAATGTCGGACGATGCGACGCCGATGCGGGGAACTTTGCAGAGGCGATCGCCCAGTTCCAAGCAGCCTTGCGGATCGATCCGAACCTCCCAGTTGCTCATTACCAATTGGGATTAGCCAATGCCGCTCGTGGAGATCATCCCGAGGCGATCGGAGCTTTTCGCAGCGCGATCGAATTGGATCCGCAGCACGCAGCCGCTTACGGTGCGATGGGCGAATCGCTGTTGCAGATCAAACGGGTTGAAGAAGCGGAGTGTGCGCTGCGGAAGTGCCTGGAACGGATACCATTAAACGATCCGCAGCGGCCGCGGTTTGATCAGCTACTGGAGCAATGCAGCCAACGCTGATCTCAAGTGGCGACCGCGTGGGGCGCCCGCCGGCTATGGCGGGCGTTTACGCGAGGTCGAACAGCATGATCTCGGCGTCGCTGGTCGCATCGATCCGCAACAGCGATTCGTTTTCGATCGCGGCTCCCGTTCCCGTTTCGAGATGGTTGGAGTTAAGAGCGACCGAACCACGCAACACTTGCAACCAGGCGTATCGGCCTGCATCGATCGCAAAATCGAGTGTCGCTCCGCTTTCCAGCTTCGAAAGATACAGCAGCGCGTCCTGTTGGATCGACAGCGATCCGTCGCGTCCATCGGGCGATGCGACCACGCGAAGCGAGTTCTTCATCTCTCCGTCATCAAACCGCCGGCGTTCGCTGCTGGGCCTGACATCGCGAACTTTAGGGAGCAGCCAGACCTGGTAAAAGTGCGCCGATTGATTTTCCGAAGGGTTGATTTCGCTGTGCGAGATCCCAGTCCCCGCGCTGATCCGCTGCAGTTCCCCGGCCTGCACGACTTCGCCCTCCTCCATCCAATCCTTCAATTCAAGCGTCCCGTCGAGGACGTAAGAAACGATTTCCATGTTGGCGTGCGCATGGCGTCCGAAGCCATGCCCGGCGGCAACGCAGTCCTCGTTCATCGCTCGCAGGGCGCGAAATCCCATGTGAGCCTGGTCGTGATAGGATGCAAAGGAAAACGTGTGGTACGACTTCAGACGGCCTAAATCAGCGCGGCCACGTTCATTCGACTTACGAAGTGTGATCATCGTTTCCGGTCTATATAGAATAGGTGTCGTCATTTCGACGCAATCCGTGATTTCGCTGACCGCCGTTAATGCATTGCTTAACGGCAATCGCGTCCTCCGGGCATGTCGTCGCAGCGTGCAGCAAACGTCGTCGGGCGACCTAGTGCGAACGAATCGCGAGGGAGTCTTGCCCGACAGAGTTGCCGTAGCAAACGCAAACCGCCACTTATGATGCCACCTATATAAGCGTTGGGGGTGGACATGGGGGGCCACGAAAATTTGACGCTTTCACGCCCAGCCCAATTAAACCCAGGCATCCACGTCCTTGAATTCCCTTAGGTTTTGTGCGATCCTGCGCGAGCTGCGGCGGCTGGCGAAGGTTCGAGGAAATATCAGAAAACTCCTGGCCGCTGCGATTTTCAAAAACGCAAAGGCCGCAAATGCAACGTTTCGCCCCAAATCCGCTCCCACAAATATTTGTTGCTCGTCACGGCGAAACGGAGTGGTCGCGGAACCGCCAACACACCGGGCTAACCGACATCGATCTTACCGATCGCGGCGTCCACGATGCTCAACGGCTCGGTCGGCGATTGGAGAATCTCAACCCCGACGCGGTCTTCACCAGCCCTCTGCGGCGTGCCTCGGCCACCTGTAGATTTGCGGGGTACTCGGAGATGGCTGTCGTCGATCCCGATCTCGTCGAATGGGACTACGGCCAGTACGAAGGGAAGACGACCCGCGAGATTCAGCAGCAACGCCCTGGCTGGAGCCTCTTTTCAGACGGTTGCCCTGCGGGGGAGACGCTTGCCGAGGTGGCCGATCGCGCCCGCCGAGTGATCCAACGGATCCGCGCGATCGATGGCAATGTCCTGATCTTTTCTCACGGTCACATGCTGAACGTCTTGGCCGCCTGTTGGATCGAGCTGGAGCCTCGGTTTGGCGAACGCTTTTTTCTCGATCCTGCGACGGTCAGCATTCTCGGTTATCACCACGACCGCGACGATCCAGTGATCCGGATGTGGAACAGCGGCGGTAATGAAGAATGAACCAGCCCGCGAATCGGCCGCGACGTCAGCCTGAGAGAACAGATTGACCAGGTGGATCGACTTTGCCGCGGTTTGGTGAATCGAAAACCGCGAAGATTTTATCTTAAAAAAGGCTGCCTAATCCGTCGCTGGCCCGTCTTGAGTTACCATCACCTTTTCTAGAATCAGCCGAGAGGATTTCAGCATCGCCAACTTTGCTCCAGGCGGTGGTTTGATACCATTTTTGGTCGCTCCTTCCTCCATGTCTCTGTCCCAAAACAAGTGCGTGTATCCCAGGTCTTTACCCGTCATATCGTAAAACGAAACGGTGACTTTCCCAGCGGTTTGGGAGTAGCCTTTCCCCTTGCAATGGAAAGAATACCTGGCCTGATCGTCCACTGCGAAAAATGAACTTCCGCCGCTCGTTCCACATTTCAAAACGGTTGTCCCATCGGACCGAACGTACAGCCGCCCCTCCGAACCTGGATCCCATCCGCTGAGATTGAACTTGCCGTAGCGGAAATCGGGATTCCCATTCTCCGTCCCCTCCGACGTCTCTCGCTCCAGAACGATCTCATCGATCCAGACCTTCCGTCCCCGCGGCAACAGTTTCAGTTGCAGTGTTTCAGCCTCGGGTGGTGCATAAAAGACGGAGACGAAC
Source organism: Rosistilla oblonga (assembly GCF_007751715.1). Classification (NCBI taxonomy): domain Bacteria; kingdom Pseudomonadati; phylum Planctomycetota; class Planctomycetia; order Pirellulales; family Pirellulaceae; genus Rosistilla; species Rosistilla oblonga. The sequence goes on from NZ_CP036292.1 coordinate 3,854,905, forward strand.
TCGTGCAATTGCCCCGAGATGATCGAGATAGGATCGGCCCGCATCCGAATTCTTCCGTACAGTAGAAAGGTCGTCTCTTCCCCATCCTTGTCGAAGAACGTCAATTGGCAGGCCGCGAAACTCTTGCCGCCATTCTTGGCAAGGATCTCGGGCAATCGGTCGTTGGTTTCGACGGTGTCGGAATCGTCGACGGCTGCTCGAATTATGAGCTTGTATTTTTGTAACGGTTGCACGCCGATCGGCTTCAACGCTTGAGCGACCACATCGCTATCGACGACGAGACAGCGTTGGTTATCAAACACCGGCTCTACTGCCAGTTCATCGACCGAGGCGACGAAGTGTTGGAGATCGTCGTCGTTATCAAAGGGAATACTCAGTAGAGTTTGCGCGTTTGCCGTTGCGGCTCCCGACAACAAACAGAGTCCGGCGAGTTGTAGAATCGATTTCATGGGAGCGAACTTCAGATGTAGATTCAAAATGAAGGCGTGAACTCAACAGCGACACGGGCGTCGAACAAAAGGAAAACTAAACCGTACGTGTGACGCGACGAACGCCGGTCGGGGGGAACTGCTAATCAAACTGCAACGGACTGCGTAACAGTTTGTGCTGGGTGAATATACCGCGACCGTCGTAAGTGCTTTCCTCGCGTTTGTCACTCTGCGGATGGACGACCCTGCTGAACTTGCCATCGATATCGATGCTGTCCCGATCCGCGCCGATATCTTTCAATGGAACCGCCAGCAGCACCGACCAACCTCCATCACCTCGATCGTGCTGAGTCCGAACCTTGTTGTTCCAGGCCCCCTCCGCCGTGTTCCAGTTCTTCAATAAGTAGGTTCCACGATCCTCGCCGACTGCGAAATAGTAGGTGTCGGTCCCGGACCGAAGTACAATTTCGACGCGGTCCCCCTGCGGGAAAGCATCCGAGGGTTGCGAGGCAACCGTCGCCGGATCGTCATTCGTAAAAGCATCGATCTTGAAATACAGATGATCCTTGTCCCGCATCGACGCAACCGTCGTTGGGTACTGCGTCGGGGTATCCTCAGCGAGTGGCACTGCGTTAGCGATTCGCTTGAACCCGCTGATCTCATGAGCCTTGTACCAGTGTGGCGAATCGTATTGGCTCCATTGCTCGGTCGATTCGGGAACCAACGGAACCGGCAGACGATTGAGCCCGGCAGCATAGTGGTCAAACATTTCAAGCACCCGCGCGACCAACTTTTGCGTTTTTGGATCGGTAGCAAGCTCTTGGGCTTCCAACAACGCAGCCCGCGCACGCTTCTCAACGCCGGGATCGACGATGAACTTCTGGAACAGCTCCGCAGCCGGCGTGTGACAATTTACCGTCGTGGGATTGCTGGAATCGTGCCATGAATCGTTGATGATCTGGTAGAACTGCCGCATCGGTTCGGACGCTTCGCGGTAGGTGCGAGTGATGTATTCATCGCGTAGCGCCGCCGGATCCAAAGTCGGATCCCATTGCAGTTTTGCGATCGCCCATTTCTCGCAACCGTCGACGTCCCAGCTACTCGTGTCGGTTGAATCGACAGCAAACCCTTCGCAATGTGCATGGATGCCGCCCATCTCAGCCAGCGCCTTGTAATCGGGGCCGGCGGTGTCGGCCAGCGCGTTAAATCCTGCAGCGTAGTAGTAGCCAAAAAATCCAAACCGGACATCTTGCTCTTCGCTCCACTGTCGCATCCGTCTGCCCCAAACAGCGCCCGGTTCGGAGGGCTGTTCCAAAATGGGATACCGTTCGTTTTTCGTCGGGTATGCAGCGAAGTGAGGAACGATCGCTGGATGCAGTTTCACCTCGGGTGGCTCGCCGGCAAAAATGTAGGCGTGCGTATGCAGTTCCAGGTCGGGATAATCCTTGACCAACTCTTCCGCCATCCGATTCAGCATCATGTAATTGCGAGTCGAAAAGAAGAGCGGATCTTTGATACTGCTTGTCGCTTTGGGAGCCAATTCGCTGCCATCGGCTAGAGGAATCGGCTGCATGCAATCGGGACAACTACAGACCTCCCAGTTATCTCCCACTCGCGAGATAAGAAACTCGAGCTTTCGGCCCGGGACGCTTTCCAGCATTTCTCGCGCGGCGTCGGCCATGACCTTGGGAACGTCCCGATGCGTGTAACAGGGCTGCCGCCACATGTTGCGCAGGCGGTTCCCGTTGACCAGCGGGTACAGCGTTTCGTCCTCCAGCTTCAGCCCCATGAAACTCCAAATGTAGCCGCCTCCTGCGCCGATCGTTGCCCCCGACAACCAATTCAGATACTGGAACCCTTTCCCCAATTTCATCGGCGAGTTGCCGCCATTTCGGCCGATCCAATCGTGACTGATCACAGGGTTCCGATCGCCGCCGGGGAATGATATCTGCCGCACCTTAAACGCGGGTCGGGAGATTAGATCAGTCTGCGAGAATTCGATTTCGGGTACATGTGAATAAACCGCGACGAAATCCGGATGCGGCCGCGGCCAGATGATGTCGGTGTTTTTCTCCAATAGAGCATGAACGCCAAACAACGTCCCGCGCGGATGGCTTCCAAATACATGGATCCTGTTTCCGTTGCGGCGGATGGCATATCCATCCGATCCGGCCAGATAGTCGATGTCGTTTTGATATTCTTGTGCCCACTTGGCCCCAAGCAAAAACTTGGTGTTGTCGCGTTGGGAGGGCTGCGCGAGCAGGACCAGCCGTTTGCCGGTAATCTCCCGGATCCAATGACACAGCTCGTGAGCCGCCCGCAGCTCGCGTGGATCGGCTTGGCTGTCGAGCACAACTTCGCCAGGGTACAGCGGAAGATCCGTCTCGTCCGCGACAGCGTCGGCATCAACAGGTCGCAGCCCCACACCCGTAATCGTTTTTGTCCGGTAGGCAGGGATGTGGTCAAAGCTGGTCTGATATAACAACCGAAGATACGCAGCCTGTTCGGGAGTCTTCAGTTCGCGGTGGCGGTTGTAAGGAGCCGGCGTCAGCAGATGCATATCGGAATCGTAAGCCAACACGTAGTTTGGCATCGCCGAACCGGCGTCGAAGCGATAGTCCGCTCCGCCAACCACCGGAATGCGATCGGTCAACGCATACCCGTTGTGCTCAATCTTCAACGCGGTCTTGCCGTCGACTTCGACAAAATGAGTGTTGAGAGTTTCCGACCAACCGGAATAGTTCCCGGGGCCTTCGCGAAAATCTCCGTTCACAAACAAGCTATCCACCGTCACCGCCTGCAGTTGCACGTCGCTGGCTTGTGGCAGTTTCCCTTCGCCGCGAACCGCAAGCTTAACCGTTGTGGCATTCGGTACCGTGCGAAAGACATGAACGTAGTGGCTTTGCTCTGGCGTGATCTGCTGCCACGCATCGTGATGACTGCCCGCGTGCGGTACGTCCCCCTGTTCATCGATCGTGTCGAGTAACCAAGTAGCCGATTCCCCATCGACCTCCGCGTCGAACTGCAAGCGATAGCAAGTGTTCGGCTCGACCGCCAAACTTGCAACGATGGTTTCATCCGCCGCCGCTATGTTCGCCAACAGGCAACCAAATAGAGCAGCGAGGAAGGGAGTGCGTTTACGCATGATCAAATCCGTGGTGAGACTGCGTTTGTTCGGGAGTGACGCAGTTTTTTGGCGGGGTCTATTCTTTCTGACTTCCATTGGCTGAAGGCGACATGGCGTAGATACCGCCGACCCAAGTCGACCGTCCGCCAGCATCGGCAGTTCCAGCGAAAGCCATCAGCTATCAAACTCGTTTCAGCAAAGGCGAACGTATTCCATTTGCAAACCACGAGAGAAGCGAGAAGGCTAATCGAACGCACCGGTGATAGCAAGTCGTAGCGGACCGCTGGCCCACGTTAGCGCAGGGCGAAGAGAGCGTTCTTCACCACAACGCGATCGACGTCGCCGCTTCCAACACAGGGTCAAGTCGCATCGATACGGCTCCGGTCAAGCCATCCGGCACCAGAACTTGTCGCCTTAGTTTTGTTATCCCCGGGCGCGAATTACTTTCGTCGCGGGATTGCAAGCGTCACGCTGTAGTCGTCCGAACCGTTGGGCGAGTCGCAGACGTACAGATCGAAACCGTCGGGCGTATGTTCCAGTGCGATCACGTCGCGACCTTTTCGCTTGACGATCCATGCCTTGGAAAGATCCAAACGAGCTCCGAAATCACGCCACGGCGCCGGTGTTCGATCCAATTTCGTCCAAGGTTCACCGTCGAAGAGAACACGACTCGGGGGCTGCCAACTTTTGTGTTCGTAACGCACGACACGGCGAGTGAACCTGATCCGCCCACTGCCGTCAAAACGCCCCGAAATTCGCAACAGCTTTGGTTGCGCACCAAGAGCCGCGTCGAATGCTGTGGTCTTGTCGCTTCCATTTGCAGAAGTGCCAACGTCGTCAAGCGATTGTCCGCCGTAGCTCCACCCAGTGGCAACAATTACACATAACGTGATCTGCAGAAACGTCTTCATTCTAGCTACCTTTGGATTCGACAAAACGAGAGCGTGCATCCTCGTCCGCTCCCGATTCCGCAGATTGGGCGGACGAAAGCACTCATCGAAGGCTAGCGGAAACCTAACGCCAAATCAACTTTTGTCTTCCGTCCGGCGAGACGATTACTCCGACTCAAGCCAACACGTCGCCCCAGCGTTCAGGTCGCCCGACGGCTCACCAACAAGCCAATCGCTCACCGTGGCTGCAGCGATGAAACGATCCAAGGCGACCGGCTATGGCACAGCCCGGCCCGGCGGCATCTGCTGCTCTAGTCTCAAGTCCTCATCTTGGACAAGCCAATTCAACATCCTCTGATACGACATGGCGTTTTGGAAGATTCCTCCGTGATCCGCTCCCGCCCAAACGGTTTCAACCACGTCGACTTTGAACCGCTTCGCCGAGCTGACCGTCTCCTGTTGTTCTTTCCGCATGTAGTCTTCTTCGCCAACGAACACCCAGACTTGAGTTTTCGGATAGTGACGCAAAGACCACGGATGGCAAAGACCGGCAATTACCACGGATTTCGAAAACAGGTCCTGCTCGTATGAAGGCAGTTCCCACGCGCCGGATCCTCCCATGCTAAAACCGATCACCGAACGTCGATTCTCGTCGATCCGAAATTCTTTGCCGACTTCACGAGCGACCTCGCCCAACTGCATCGAGTCCCAATTCGTGTAGCGATCACCGTACTGCGACGGCGGGCAGATCGGAGCAACCACCACTGCAGGCAGGCCAAGCAGTCCACGAATCGACGCCTTCAGTTCTTCGGGGGTTGGATTGCCGCCGCCGTGAAGAAACAAAATCAACGGCCAGCGACGACTCTTGTCCGTTTGGTACGCGTCGGGAAGATTGATAAGACAGCGGTACTGTAGCGTTTCCGAATAAGTCCGCTCCACAACCCGTTCCTGTAACTCCGCTGCATCGACGCGGACCTGACCGCTGGAAACCAGGACGTGAAATGCGATCGTAAACGCCGCAACGAAGCCCATTGCCGAACTGTGTCTTTGCATTGAATGGCTTTACAATCAGGAGGTTCTAAGCTGCAACTTTCGGTAGCAGAAAGTTGCGATATTGTTGGGAACAGGCCTTCGTCGAGCATGTTTCGCCCGTCGACGCAAACCGCTTCCTGCACCACAGCGACCGAAAGCTTGCGATGGAGCAACCTGTGGATCGCATCGCGAGGCAGTATCGTGGCGAGCTATTTCGCCAACATCAGCAGCCCCAGATTGTTGATATCAGCGTCGTACGAAGTTCGAACACCTAACACAAAATCGCCAGTACAGCCGAGCTGAATGTCATCGCCCGATGATTCGCCAGCGTACCACGGCGATTCATATCGATCGCTTGGGTTTAGTCTCGAACCGTCGGGTTCGATCCGCATGAAGACGAGCTTCATTCCGCTGATCCGTTTCTTACCGTACGCTTGGATCCCCGCAAGGGCATAGCCATCTCGCGCCATCACGGAGAATTCTTCGCCAATGGTCGGCAGCCCCGCCACGGCAGACCTCTCCACAGCGTTCGACTTCGGGTCGCGAAAGACAAGCTCTACGGTCTTTACGATATTGTCATCCTTGAACTGTGAAACACGTAAGTTGACTCCGACCACAGGCCATCGTTGCGGATGCACAAGTTCCTGATGCTGGTAGCGTTTGGCGCCAATCATCCTGGTGGTGATCCATCGAGGATCTGTTGGAATTTCGATCGGCAGCGTTTCCTCCGCCTTCACCTCCTGTTCGATGACAGGATCGATCGCTTTGCTACCGCTGAGAAAGTCTGTCGGATAGATCGCGACCGACACTGCGACAACTAACATCGCGATACCGGCAGCCGGTATCCCCCAAGACCAATTAGGACCTCGTTGCACCGAATTTGAAGAAAGTGGGTCGCGGGCAAAATCGCGTGTGGTTAGTTCGAAGTTCTCCGCTATGTAGTCTCGCAACGCACGACCAAATTGATCCGCATCGCAGAACCGATCTTCTGGCGCGTTGGAGATCGCTTTTCTTACGATCGAATGGAGTTGAGGATCCTTGGAGAGCGTTGTCGCAGCGGCCTGATTCAATGTCGCCACCAGAGATCGATAAGGCTTCCGCGGTTGCGACGCTATCGTCTGTGAAAGGCTATCATCGAGCAGATAAAGAATCATCGCTCCGATCGCATAAACATCGCTCCGAGCATCAACCGCGTCGGAACGCCCCGTCGCCTGCTCAGGAGGCATGAAGGCATAGGTTCCAACGACGCCGCCATGCGTCAATTCCTCCTCCGATTCAACTTGTTGTTTAGCGAGGCCAAAATCGACGACAAAAGCCGTATCGGACTTATCGATCAAAATATTCGACGGCTTCAGGTCGCGATGGACCACTCCCGCCGCATGAGCAGCACCGACGGCGTCGAGCACCTGAAGCAATTGGTTCAAGATCACCGACCGGGCAGGCTTTGTTTTACGAACGTATCGGTTCCAAGATAGCCCATCGACGAATTCCATCGAGTAGAAATACTGGCCATTGGCCAACCCGCTGTCGTAGATCCTGGCGATATGTGGATGGGACAGCTTCGCTGCCAGTTGGACCTCGCGTTTGAATCGACGTTGCGCGTCGGGGTCGTCCATCATCCGTGAGTTAATCATCTTGACCGCAACCTTTCGATTCGTCGAGAGCTGGTGCGCGCTCCAGACCGTCCCCATTCCGCCACGGCCGAGGAAGCCTTGCAAATGGTATCCGCCGACCAGCGGATAGACATCGATAGTGATCGATGCGGTGCTTGAATCGACGACCTTCGTCTCCGATTCAAAAGTGTGCTCCCGCTTCGTGATCAGACTCGGCTCTTCTCCCTTATCCTCAACGATCGTCAGCTCGTACGGCCCGCTGACACTGACTTGCCCGGGGCGTACTTCCATGACGATCGATTCGTCCAGAAGTACTACACAGCCCTTCTCTATGAACTCGGCGCGAAGTGGCATCGAGGCTGCAAACTTGCTGTTCTTTCGAGCGAGTAGGGTTGCTGTCACGATGGCTTCAATGCGGTTGTCGCTGTGGTCGGCCGGGTGAGGCGACACGAGGGATGATGTCGCTTCGTAAGACTAACAAACCCGTCGGGACAAAGCGAGCATTTTTGCAGACACCTCGATTTGCGTGGTAGACAATCTCTCCGGCGGGCGATTTTTCCGTTTTTCACAACGGTTAATGGCATGCCGACGCCGCTTGCATTACGTTCGTTGCACACCACCGCCGACAGCTTAGCCTGCACGCCAAACCATCGCTAATCGTCGCATCATCTCCAACAACGCATTCTGCCGTACCGCGAGCCAATTATGAACGAGCCATTGTTTAGCTATCGTCAGATGGCGGCTGACACCATTCTTCAGCACGTCGATGCTCCCATCGACGACGCGTCCGAGGACGGGATTGTGATTTGTGCTGGAGGCCCAACCTATTTCGTTCAGGCCTACGTGCTCCTGCGTCTGCTTCGTCATCTCGGCTGCCAGTTGCCAATTGAACTGTGGTACCGCGGCCCAGCAGAAATGCCACCACAGATGCAACAACTGGTGGAACCACTCGATATTAGACTCGTCGATGCGATGGAGATCTGTCGCCGCAATGGCGTAGAAGAGCTTCAGGGCTGGGCGATCAAACCCTTTGCAATGCTGCACAGTCGGTTTCGCCGCATGCTGTATTTGGATAGCGACAACGTTCCTGTGGATGATCCCACCTATCTATTTGACGCCCCCGAATTTCGCAACTTTGGTTCGCTCTTTTGGACCGATCGCCATCGCGGCGGCGAAACACCTTATGGCACGATCCATCCGGATGCGTGGAGCGCGTTTAATGTGCCGCTTGCAAATGAACCTGAGTTCGAATCGGGGCAGGTCCTCGTCGATCGAAAAATCGTCCAACGCGAACTCGCTTTGACTCTGCACTTTAACCAACAAGCAGAGTTTTATTATCAGTTCGTATATGGCGACAAAGACACTTTCCGATTCGCCTGGAATCGATTGGGGCGAAAGTACGCAACGGTCCCTTTCGGACCTAGCAGTCCGCCAAACAACGGAGTCTTGTACCAGCACGACCCCGACGGCCGAATCATCTTTCAGCATCGGGCCCGCGCGAAGTGGGATCTTCATCAAAAGAACCGAGTCGTCCCGGGGTTTCGTCACGGCCCGCTGTGCGTTTCGATTTTGCATGAACTGCGACGCAGTTGGGCCGATGTCATCGCGGAGTGGAAAGACGGAAGTTCGGCGATCGAACGTGAACACGCCGTGCGACTGATCGACCGCACCGACTTAAAATGCTCTGCAAGCCCGACACAAGAAGCCGAAATTCGGTTTCGAAGTAACGGAACGATCGAAAGCAAACTGCAGATGTTACCCCGTTACTGGCAGCTAGCCGAACAGCCCAGTGGAACCGTCACGCTGAACTTGATCGGCGGTGACGCGGCCCCCATTCGATTGCGATGGTCGGGCAGCTACTGGACCGGCGTTCGGGTCAGTGGTGAACGGCATCGCGTCGTGATCTACTCAGGGTCGAAGCCAAGCACCAAATCGCTCACGCTCGCCTATCCAATTCACCGTCACGCGTCCGTGAGAAGCTCCTACGATCTCTCGCCGGCTCCCGAGTTCCGGTCGTTCGATCCGTATCCTAGTTCAAACGAAACGCATCCCGCGGCGTTCACGTATCAGTCCGAGGACGCTTATCCAAGCTCCCGCCGGGCGTTACTGTCGACGCCTTATCCCAATTCGCCGCTCGCAGAACGGAAACGGGACTCACCGGTCGCTGCACGTAGATCGGATGCAGCGGAATCCAACGCGTATCCAGAGCAAACGCGTCTGCGTTTGAACGTCGATCCAGACTCAGACGAAGCGTACCAACGCCAGACTCCATGGCGGGTGCGACTGGAGGGCGGCGAGCTCTATGAACCGTATGCCGGCGATTCGATCTACCAAGCAACTTCAGATCACAGTTACGCTTCACGGTCCGCACCTCGAGCTGGCAGAAAAAAGCAACGTCAAGTTGCACGCGCTGTCAAGATTTATGGGCTGCCACGGACGTGCACCAACTTAGCCGCGGTGTTGCTGCGAAAGAACTTTGATGTTGCGGTCTACGCAAACGAGTTGGGATGGAAGCACGGTCCCAATCTAATGTGGTGCGGCGACAAGGTAAAAGGGGAAAGGCTCGTCTACGTGTTGTGTACACGCCATCCCTATGCCTGGCTCGTGTCGGCATACCGCTTTGAAATCGGAAGCGGCTTCCAGCACCGTTCGTTCAGCGATTTTGTCCTTGGAACAAGCCAAGTCTATCCAAATCAAAACCCTGTGGACGTGTACAACGTTCTGAATCGCATTTGGCTTCGCATGGCTGGTTCACGCCATCGGATCTACCATTTGCGTTCCGAATCGCTGCAGCAGTGCCAAAGAGGTGCGATGCAGCAAATTGGAAAAACACTCCACCACGCATCCGCCGGCGGTGACTTTCGATCGGTTCGAGAACGCATCGGGCCGGATGAAACGGTTCGCCAACAGGACTTCGATCCTTCTTGGTACCGCCGCAAACAGTACCTGGAATTTTTTGACGATCGATTATTACGCGATGTCAACGCGCGATTGGACACCGACCTGGTCGGTGATTTAGGGTATCAACTGTCAACCGTTTAGGATCGGCAGCGACAGAGGCGCTGTGTTGCGGAGAGCAACAAACCGATTGAAACTGTGCCAACCGCATCACCGCGAATTCGCTCCTGCAACGGTCGTCGACTTTGCCCACCGAGACCGCGATCGATTAAACCGTCGCCTGTCAGACGAGGCTTCACCGTCGCGCCGGGATACCGACACGATCGGGATCGCCAAAGACGATCTGCCGAACTGGGTGATGAAACCCTTGGCTATGTCTGGATTGCTCGAACATCCGGACCGTATTTCCGTAGATATGCAAAGGGCGTCCCGGTCGGTGTTGGATCGGCATCGCCTTGATGTGGCTGCGGTACGCACCCGTCGGCAGGATGACGGGGCTCCAACCGGTTGGTGATCCAGCGTGAAGCGCAGGCAGTGAGGCGAATAGGGTCAACAGGAATACGAATAATCGCGTCTGGCTCATCGTTGCTTGATAATCGAGATGTGGTTACTAGGAGTTTTAAGTCGGTTACTATTCGGTCGAGTCGCAAATCGCGTGCCACCAGAGCAGACGATTGATGCGACTTAACTGTCGTCCAAATCGGTTGCCGCCGAGTCCTCTGCAGCGTTCCGGCTCGGGAGGGGTCGCCGCCTGCAACGCCCGCGATGCATTGACGGTTCCCGAACAATATTGGGACACAATTGGGTCGCGCGAGCTCGAATCGTCCCAAATTTTCTCAGGCATTTGGAGAAACTACGTCCAAACAGCCGCATAGTCCTCCCTTCACGCACCGCCATTCCAACTCGGGACCAGCGTCGAGTGTTCGTTCACATGACTGAAACGACAATACTGTTCACGGCTAAAAAACACTAACGTTCGAGATCATTAAATTCAGAATCAGGTAGCACAACCTGTCCGCAAGCTCACGCCTTGGCCGATCCTTGCAAGTCCATCGCAAACTCTCGACACAGACGCTGTTGGGCCAATCCTTACTCCCAACCTCTCTTGCCGCCAATAATCACGCCCGGGCTCGAAGCAGAGCGTCTTGCCTAGCCCCGCCAAAGCGGAGCGCTGGCCCAAACCAAACTTCGAATCAGAAAACTGAATCGCCTTGCCGCTTGCGCCTTCAAGGCGGTTTGGCGGATCAAAAACAGGCGGTAGAATGTTCGTTCGAGATTCCGCTGCGGAGGTCGCATGGCGCGGACGGCTCGATCGTCGAACCGATATTGTGGTGGCTCGCATTCCCTGGAACAGCGGCCGGCTCGATGCGCGACTGACGAAGCGATTCCCCCCAAAAAAATGAAGAACGAAAGCATGACAAGCCCGAATCCAACATTGACCGCCAGCCCCGCCTGGAATGCGCTGCAATCGCACCACGCCGAAATCCGTGACACGCATCTGCGTTCGCTGTTTCAAGAAGACGGCGATCGCGGACAACGGATGACCGCCGAAGCGCTTGGCATCTACCTCGATTATTCGAAGAATCGCGTCACCGACCAGACGCTTCAATTGCTGCTGCAGCTTGCCGAACAATCGGGGCTCCGCGAACGCATCGACGCAATGTTTCGAGGCGATAAGATCAACGCCACCGAGCAGCGAGCGGTTTTGCACGTAGCGCTGCGGGCAGCGAAAGGCGAATCGATCGTCGTCGATGGCGAGGATGTCGTCCCCGCAGTGCACGCTGTGCTCGACAAGATGGCGGCGTTTTGCGATCGCGTTCGCAGCGGGCAGTGGAAGGGGCACACCGGCAAATCGATTCGCACGATCGTGAACATCGGCATCGGCGGTTCGGACCTCGGCCCCGTGATGGCCTACGAAGCCTTGCGGCACTACAGCCAACGCGATCTGCAATTCCGCTTCGTTTCGAACATCGACGGTACGGATCTGGCCGAAGCGCTGCAAGATCTCGATCCTTCCGAAACGCTGTTCATCGTTGCATCGAAGACTTTCACGACGCAGGAAACGCTGACCAACGCCCACTCCGCGCGGCAATGGTGTCTGGAGGGACTCGGCGACGAAGCGGCGATCGCTAAACACTTTGTCGCTGTTTCGACCAACGCAGAACAAGTTGCAGCGTTTGGAATCGATACGGCAAACATGTTCGGATTTTGGGACTGGGTCGGCGGTCGCTATTCCTTCGACTCGGCGATCGGCTTGTCGTTGATGTTGTCGATTGGTCCCGACCAATTCCGCCAGATGTTGGCGGGCATGCACGCGATGGACACGCACTTCAAGACTGCACCGTTCGAGCAGAACCTGCCCGTTCTGCTGGCGCTCTTGGGCATCTGGTACAACAACTTCTTCGATGCTCAATCGGTTGCGATCCTGCCATACGATCACTACCTCGGCAAGTTGACAGCTTATCTGCAGCAACTGGATATGGAGAGTAACGGCAAGCAGGTCGATCTCGAAGGCAATCAGGTCGATTACCAGACCGGTCCGATCATTTGGGGAGCTCCGGGAACCAACGGCCAACACGCCTTCTACCAGCTGATTCATCAGGGGACCAAAATGATCCCCTGCGACTTCATCGGATTCTGCGAGACTCTCAACCCATTGGGCAATCATCACGACCTATTGATGGCCAACTTCTTCGCTCAAACCGAAGCGTTGGCGATGGGCAAGACCGAAGCGGAGGTCCGCGCCGACGGCGTCGATGACCACCAGGTGCCTCACCGAATCTTCGAGGGCAATCATCCGACCAACACGATCTTGATCGATCGCTTAACACCCGAATCGTTCGGCAAGTTGATCGCGATGTACGAGCACAAGGTGTTTGTGCAAGGAGCACTCTGGAACATCAACTCGTTCGATCAATGGGGCGTCGAGTTGGGGAAGGTACTGGCGAAAAAGATCGTGCCCGAATTGGATTCCGACGATTCGCAACCGCTGCAACACGACAGCTCGACCAACACGCTGATCAAGCGTTATCGCAGCGGTAAGAATTAGGTTTCCGTATCTCCCATTGCGACTGCGGTGCGGCGATCTCCTCGCACGCGCCGAACTGCTCACGGAATCTAACAATAGTCGACGTCTCACCAATGTGGGACGTCGACGCGGTTGACGATTGTCGCGCCGAGTGGCCGCACCGTCTCCTGAACAATCTGCTTCAGATGGTACGAAATCACACGGCCATCGATCACCAAGCTGCCGTCGAGCGCTTGGTGAATCCTGATCGAGCGATTACCGCCGCGAAGGTGTGGGTTGTCCGATAACAGCAAGTAAGCGTCTTCGATCGTCTGCGACCGCATCGCCCCGGAACCCGGCTGCTCCCAAGTCCCTGGAGTTCCATTTTGCATGCGACTAAGCCACCTTCTGGGGAGAGAGAAGCATCTGGCACAGGCTCGCCAATTTCCGCTCAGCTTCGGCTTTGCGCTGATCGCGTTCCTGGGCGTTCCAGTTCGATGCAATTCGTTCGCGAGCTGAATCGACAAGACTTGAAAACTGTGGACGTTGTTTCCGGGGTGCTGTCAGGGTCGTCATCGTTGTGCCTCTCCATCGCATAAGGTGTTGTCGGTTGACTATCACCCGTAAAGCACATGCCGTGCCAGCAGACGAAATATAGCGATCGCCCTCGAATTAATGGCAATTATTGGCCTCCGCTGGTCATTTAGCAGTCGGTCTGCGACCAATGATTGCGCGATCACCGTCCAGATCGGTCGGCCGCCCTCGTTCGGCGGTTTAATCGCAATCGCTAGAAGGTTAGCCAGCCGGAGCGGCTTCCAGCGGGAGAAAGGCCAAGCTCAGTAATGGCCAGCTGAATCGAGCCCCGCAGCAGAGTCGCCGCGGCACCGCCGAGACCTATTCCATTTCGCGCGACTTGCGTTGCGCTCGCTGTTTGTCGCGGAACCGCTTTTTCCGCTGAGCATCTTTCGCTTTGGTCGCTTCCGCTTTGGCAGCGATCGCGGCAGCGGTTTTAACTTTCTCTTCTTCCATCGTCTCGGGCGTTTCGAGCGTCAGCAGCCCCAGTCCTCCCGAGCGAACCTCGGTCACCAGGATCCGCGACGCGCGATCGATATCGACGAGATTCATCTTGCCGAGACAGCCTCGCTTGCGACCGATCGCTTCAATGATCTCCAGCTCCGTCGTCGGAATCGATTCCAAATTGTACCGCTCCGCCAACCGATCGGGATAATGAGCTCCTAAGAAACCGGCGGCGAAGAAGCCGACTTCGGCATAATCCATCGCCGTCTCTTTAACCGAGCCGAGCAGAGCCAACCGAAAACCGCTGTTCACATTGTGGACGTTTGGCCACAACATTCCCGGCGTGTCCAAGAGAGCAAAGCCATCGCCGATCGTGACCCGTTGTTGATGCTTGGTGACGGCCGGCGTGTTGCCAGTCTTGGCGATCTTCCGTCCCGCAAGAAAGTTGATGATCGTCGATTTACCGACGTTCGGAATCCCCACGATCATCGCGTTGATCTTCTGTCCCCGGCGGTGCGGCAACATCCGGATCGCGATCTGCTTCAACTTGCGGATCGTCGGCACATCGTCGGTGGTAACCGCGTGAGCTCGAACTCCCACCGTCTGTTCGAAGTGCGACAACCAAGTCTCGGTCATCGCTTCGTCGGCGAGATCGCTTTTCGCCAACACCTTCAGACACGGCTTGTCGCCTCGAAGTTCGGCCAACAACGGATTTTCACTCGAATAGGGAATCCGCGCATCGAGCACCTCGATCACCAGGTCCACTTTCGGAAGGATCGCCTGCATTTCAAGCCGCGCTTGATGCATGTGACCGGGGAACCACTGAATGGGCATGATTGAGTATCGGCAGCTTTAGGGAACGATGGGAGACAGGAATGCTGCAGCGCTCGACGCGACAAAGTGCGATCGGGCGCGTGCGGCGGATCCGTTCTCTAGTGTTGCCCGCCGGGCGATTTGTGCAAACCCCTGTTTGCCGACAGCTAGCGGATTTGGTAGCCCGGAACCGCCGTTTGAATGCTCCATAAACTGCCACCAGCGGTTACGAACAGCGTCTTACCGTCTTCGCCGCCAAAGCCACAGTTGGTTGTTTCATCGCGTGGGATCGCCACGAAATCGATCAGCTTTCCCGCCGCCGAAAAAACATAGATCCCAGCGGTGGGCGGATCGGCAGTCTCCTGCGGCAGATGCGGCTTGTTCAATCCCGCAGCGACATATAAACGTCCCAGCTGGTCCAATTTCATGCCGTCGGGACCACGCGTCGTCTTCCAATCGTGGATCAACGTCTGACTGGCTAGATCGGGCATCCCGTCGCCATCGAGCGCGAACCGCCACAACTTACGAGCGCCGCCGAGCGAGTTATTGTTGTCGGCGACAAACAGATACTTGTCGTCGGGAGTCACGATCAAACCGTTGGGGCGATCGACCTCGTGCCCGATGATCCTGACAACGCTGCCATCGGGATCGATCCGGTAGACCCCTTCGATCTCTCGCCCGTCGCGATCGCGGAGCTCCATTCCACTTCGCTTTCCGTATTGCGGGTCGGTGAAATAAATCCGGTTCTTCGAATCGATCGTCAGGTCGTTCGGCTGGTTGTAACGCTGCCCCTCGTACGATTTGGTCAACACCGTCGCGGTACCATCGGGATCGATCCGCGTGATCTGTCGGCGGACATTATCGCAAACGACCAATCGCCCGCGACGATCGAACAACAGCCCGTTGGTCCCCGCACCTTCGCGATAGATCAACGTCTTGCCCGACAGATCGCGGCGGTTGATGTTCCCTTCCCCACTGGTCAACAGTCCCAGCTTCGGATGCCAGACTGGCCCCTCCCCCGCACCATGCTCTTGCAGCATCTTCGGCTCGCTAAGGAAGACAGCTTCCTCTGCAGCAACGTCGGTGACTGAAGCGATCAACAACAGACTCGCCAGCGCGAGCAAACGGTGGAGTCGATGAACTGTCAGCACGTGATTCGCATTCCAGGGGCAGAAGGTTGGTTACACGAGTCGCTCTAATTCGCTGGGCCTAAAACGGCGCGAATTTTCATCCCATCGTCGCTGATCGCAAACGCTTTTTCTTCATCCTGTTCGACCACCTGCAGAACATGTTCGCGGGTGATCGATTTGCCTGCAGCGTTGGCGTTCTGGACCAGTTTATCGATCTCCACCCAACCGTAGGGTTCCAACTGGATACCGATGGCCTCGGGATGGTGTCGAAGAACGAAGGTGAGATATTTGCAGATTTTGGTAAGTCGTTTATTCATCCCGGCAGTGTAACCAAACGAGAGGATTTGAAGCAGGCCCTGCTAGTGTTCCGCCGCGGCGAAGCGCCGTTTAGCACAGCTTGCCGATCGCGTGGACCTCGAAACCGATTTCGGTCAGGTTGCGATGTTGCAACAGATTCCGGCCATCGAACAAAAACGCGGGCTTCTGCATCGCTCCGTAGACCTTCTGGAAATCGAGCTCTTTGAACTCGTCCCATTCGGTCAGCAGCGCGACGCCGTGAGCTCCCTCGGCCGCAGCCAGAGCGCTGTCGGCGACCGTGACGTTTTCGTCGATCAGCTTTTCAAAATCGCCGCCATAGCGAGCCGGATCGTTTTGCATCACGTAAGCCAATTCGGTTTTGATCTGTTCGATGCCGACCTTCGGATCGTAGATCGTCAACTGAGCTCGCTCTTCCAACAGGTCGCGACAAACGTAGATCGCGGCGCTCTCGCGGGTATCGTTGGTATCTTTCTTAAACGCAAATCCCCAGACCGCGATCCGCTTGTTGCTGACGGTGTTGAACATCGTCTTGACGATCCGCCGCGTGAACCGCTGCTTTTGGTAGTCGTTCATCTGCACGACCTGCTCCCAATACGCAGCGACTTCGGGCAAGCCAAAGTGTTCGCACAGATAGACCAAGTTCAAGATGTCCTTTTGGAAGCAGGAGCCGCCAAAGCCGACGGAGGCTTTCAAGAACTTGGGACCGATCCGCGAATCGGTTCCGATCGCCGAAGCGACCTCGTCGACATCGGCTTCAGTCGCTTCGCACAGCGCGCTGATCGCGTTGATGCTGCTGACGCGCTGAGCCAGGAAGGCGTTGGCGGTCAGTTTCGACAGCTCGCTGCTCCACAGATTCGTCGTCAAAATCTGTTCCCGCGGAACCCAGCGACCGTAGACATCGACAAGGGTTTGAACCGCGTCGCGCGATTCGCCACCGATCAAGACGCGGTCGGGAGCCAACAGATCTTCAACAGCCGTTCCCTCGGCGAGGAACTCGGGATTGCTGAGCACATCAAACGAAACGCCCGGCCGCGCCGATGAAGCGAGAATTCGCTTGACCGCCTCGGCGGTTCGCACTGGCAGCGTCGACTTTTCGACGATGATCTTATGACCGCTATCGGAATGCTCGGCGATCATTCGTGCACAGCGTTCGACAAACTCCAGGTTCGCAGCCCGTCCCGCCCCGATACCGTAGGTCTTCGTCGGCGTGTTGACGCTGATAAAGATCATCTTAGCGTCGCGGATGCTGTCGGCGACGTTGGTCGAGAAAAACAGATTGCGGCCCCGCGCCTCTTCGACCACCTCTTGCAGACCGGGTTCGTAGATCGGCAGCTTGTCGCTGTTCCAAGCATCGATCCGAGCCTGGTTGATGTCGACAACAGTCACGCGGATGTCCGGGCATTGTTTGGCGATCATCGCCATCGTAGGACCACCGACGTACCCAGCGCCGATGCAACAAATACTCAGTTTTTCAGCCGCACTCATGAGGAAATCCCAACTCGTTAACGCAATGTGTTTTGAAAAAGGTTTGGTGTCCGATGGTTCGCTCGCAGCCCTCGCCCCGCAAAGGCTCGCCGCGGTTGCTATCGCCGACCGGGTAGCGTGAACGCGTTATATGTTATTTGATCACTTCTCGCGATCCACCGCTTTCCTACGTGAAGCCGTTGCAGCCGATCGGGCTGCACGGCTTGATCCGTTTGTACCCCACCAACATTTAGCGCAAGCTGCCCCGACGCCGCTGAAGCCTTCGCCAGCCGATGGCGCTGAAAACTGCTACCGCAGCGGGCTGATGCTGCCCGATTTCGCGGCAAACATCGCACAACATTAGGGTTGCCAATCGGAACTGCACAGAAATTGCGTGCATCCACCCGACGTCTATTACGCGACATTTCTCGAGGTTTCGGGAAACATTCCGCAGAAGCACTCTTCGAGCCTGTGGAAACGTTGTTTGAAACAAGACGGATGGCATGTCATTTGCGACGCGATCGAAAGCGAGAACGCCCCCCCAGCTGTCTTACAAATTTCCAAGATCTTCGTGGACAGCCTGTTGCGAAAGCGATAGATTGGGTTAACAGCTCGCCCCCCACCTTGCCAGCCTTTGTGGTTTTCCGTCACCACTCCCACCTCAAGCTGCGACAAAATATGACACACCGCGATCTCGATCGTTTGCGACGAACCGTCACACGATGCTGTTTCGCCCTGCTCGCTCCGCTGGTTCTGTTCGGGAACGTTCATGCTGTTGAGTCCGAACCGACAGTCAGCTTCATCAACGATGTCGTCCCCGTGTTGACCAAGTCGGGCTGCAACACCGGCGTCTGCCACGCGAAAGCTGGCGGCGGGCAGAACGGTTTCCAGTTGTCGCTGTTCGGTTTTGAGCCGCAGGAAGATTACGACCACCTGGTGCTCGAAGGCCGCGGTCGTCGCCTGTTCCCGACCGATCCCGAACGCAGTCTGTTGCTAGTCAAAGCTGTCGGAGAGGTTCCCCACGGCGGCGGTGTTCGCTTGGACCCAAAATCCGAAGGCTACGCCACGTTGCGGCGCTGGATCGCTCAAGGAGCTCCAAATTCAACCGGTGCCGAACCGACGCTCACGTCGATCGAAGTCCTGCCGGGGCACGAAACGGTCGCCGCCGGATCGCAGCAACAACTCAAATCGATAGCCCACTATTCCGACGGCAGCAGCCGCGACGTGACGGAACTGGCCGTCTACGAATGCAACGATCGCGCGATGGCCGAAGTCAGCGAGACCGGGTTGGTGCGGACCGAATCAATACCAGGCAAAGTTGCCGTGATGGTTCGCTACCAAGGTCAGGTCGCTGTCTTTAACGGCTCGATCCCGCTTGGGGCTCCAGTTCCCCAGCTGCCCGAATCGCGTAACTTCATCGACGACTTCGTCTTCGGCAATCTGAAGACGCTCGGCATTCCGCCATCTCCGGTTTGCGACGACGCCACGTTTATCCGCCGCGTCTCGTTGGATATCGCCGGTCGCTTGCCAACCGACGAGGAATCGCGAGCCTTCCTGGCAAACGAAGCTGCCGACAAACGCGATCAACTGATCGACGATCTGCTGCAGAGTCCCGACTACGCCGACTACTTCGCGAACAAATGGACCTCGCTGCTGAAGAACCGCCGCGACGGTGCCAGCGATATCACTTCGAACTTCGCATTCCACGCCTGGATTCGCGACAGCCTGCTGGCCAACACGCCCTACGATCAACTCGCTCGCGAACTGCTGGCGGCAACCGGTACGATTATCGCCAACCCACCGGTCGCTTGGTACAAGCGAGTCAAACAACCCCAGGAACAGATCGAGGACGTCGCCCAGTTGTTCCTTGGCGTTCGGATGCAATGCGCCCAGTGCCATCACCATCCGTTTGAACGCTGGAGCCAAGACGACTATTACGGCTTGGCCGCCTTCTTCAGCCAAGTCGGCCGCAAACCGACCGACACCCGCGGCGAGGATCTGATCTTCCATAAGCGAGGCATCGCCGGATCGAAGAACATCAAAACCGGAATGACAGTTCGCCCCGCCGCTTTGGGCGACGACGTTGGCGAGATCCCCGCCGACGAGGACCCACGGTTACGCTTGGCGAATTGGATGAGTCGCCCCGAGAATCCGTTTTTCGCCAAAGCGTTGGTCAATCGCTACTGGAAGCACTTCTTCGCCCGCGGCTTGATCGAACCTGAAGACGACATTCGCGACACGAACCCGCCGACCAATCCGGAGCTGTTGGCCGCGCTGGAAGAGAATTTCCTCAGCAGCGGATTCGACCTGAAACAACTGGTTCGCACGATCACGCAATCCAACGCGTATCAACTGTCCGCGACGCCGAACGAACACAATCTCGCCGATCGCCAAAACTACTCCCGCTTCTACCCGCGGCGGATGCAAGCCGAAGTGATGCTCGATTCGATCGACCAATTCACCGGCGCGACGACTTCGTTTGCCAATCTCCCCGCCGGGACCCGCGCGATCGCATTGCCTGACAATAGCTACAACCGGGCCTCGCCGTTCCTGAAGGTCTTCGGTCGTCCCGAGAGTAGCAGCGTTTGCGAGTGCGAACGCGTTCAATCAGCTTCGCTGGCGCAGAGTCTGCATCTGTTAAACGCTGCCGACATCAAAGGCAAGCTCGCGACCGCCAACGGCCGCGCCGACCGGTTGTCCAAAGCGGACGCTTCCGATACGGAAAAGATCACCGAACTCTATCTCGCTGCCTTCGCTCGCCCGCCCCGCGAGGAAGAGCTTCAAATCGCACTTGACTATCTAGCCCAACCGTCGGTCGACGCCGACGGCAAGCCAATCGACGCCAAGGTCGCCGCCCGGAACAATTACCAAGATCTGGTTTGGGCATTGATCAACACCAAAGAATTTTTGTTCAACCACTAAACGGAAGCACAAAATGCTGAAGAAATTTGCGATCGCCTCGGCATTGATCGCCGTCGTCACCTCGACCTCGATGGCCCAATCGGTCTGTCTGCCCGCGCCGCGTCTGTTGACCACGATGCCGATGGGGGGCCAAGTTGGCAGCGAGTTCGATGTTGCGATCACCGGCCAAACGATCGAGAACACCGATCAATTGTTGTTCTCCAGCCCGAAGATCACCGCGACACCCAAGCTGGACGCGTCTGGCAAACCGGTCGCCAATCAGTTTGTCGTTTCGATTGCCGCCGATTGCCCTCCGGGAATCCATACAGCGAGGGTGATGTCCCGTTTGGGAATCTCGTCAGCTCGCGTCTTCACCGTCAGTGATCTCCCCGAAGTCACGCAGACCAAACCGAGTGCATCGGTCGAAACAGCGATGCCGATCGAAATCAACAGCATCTGCAACGCAACTCTTCCCGTCCGTGCAGCGAACCACTATTCGTTCTCCGCGAAGAAGGGTCAGCGATTAGTCGTCGATTGCGCGGCCCCGGGGATCGATTCGAAAATGAATCCCGTTCTAATCTTGGCCGACGCCCAGGGACGCGACATGTTAGTCGAACGACGTGGCGGTGCCCTGGATTACACCGTCCCAGCCGATGGCGACTACATGGTCAAAGTCCATGACCTGACCTTCAAGGGAGGAGCGGAATGCTTCTACCGACTGGCGGTTCAAGAAGTCCCCGCCGACGCGCCACTTGCACGCCTGCCCAGCACTCGCGGCGTCGGCAGTTTTTCCTGGCCGCCAACTGGACTGGCCGCCGAAGCGTCAGCATCGGAGACCGAACCAAACAACGATCGCGAAACGGTTCAAGCGATCACGCTGCCGTGCGACATCGCGGGCAGTTTCTTCCCCGCGGCCGATGTCGATGCCTTCGAATTCACCGCCCAAAAGGGAGAGGACTGGTGGGTCGAAGTCGCTTCGGAACGACTCGGTCGCCCCACCGATGCTTCGATCATCGTTCAACAGGTGATCGGCGAAGGAGCCGATGAAAAGCTAGTCGATCTGGTCGAACTGTCCGATATCGCCAGTCCGATCAAACGCTCCAGCAACGCCTACGCCTACGACGGCCCGCCCTACAATGCCGGTTCGACCGACATCCTTGGCAAGATGGAGATCAAAGAGGACGGAAAGTATCGTCTGCAGATCACCGATCTGTTTGGCGGAACGCGAAACGATCCCAACAACGTCTATCGATTGGTCATCCGGCAAGCGGAGCCCGATTTCGCTGTCGTCGCTTGGCCACTGCACATGGTCCTGCGGAACGGTGACCGCAACGCACTCTCCAAACCGCTAGCGCTCCGCGGTGGATCGACCGTCGCGTTGGAAGTGGTCGCCGTGCGACGCGACGGCTTCAACGGTGAGATCGAATTGACTCTGGAAAATCTCCCCGACGGTGTCACCACCGCCGGCCTGAAGATTCCCGCTGGCAAGGCGCGTGGTCTGATGCTGGTCACCGCGCATCAAGACGCGCCACGTGGCCTTACGATGGCGAAGTTCACCGCGACGGCAACCATAGGCGACAAACCGGTTACGCATCCGTGCCACGTCGCATCGGTCGCGTGGCCTGTGACTAACGCCTGGTCGGAAATCCCCGCTCCACGATTGTTAGCCGATATCCCCGTCTCGGTTGGCGGATCGGAGTTTGCCGCAATCACGATCGCTCCGACCGAAGAAAAGGTTTGGGAAGCCAAGGCGGGTGAAACGCTGACGATTCCGCTGCAACACGTCCGCCGTGGTGAATTCTCCGGCACGCTGTTGGGCCTGCGAACGATGGGCGCCGGATTTGAAGGCGTCCCCAAATTCGACCTCAAGCTGAACGAAGACGCCTCCGAAGCAGTCCTCGATCTGGCCAAGTTGAAGACGCCGCCTGGCGATTACACGATCGCATTCTACGGCAGCGCGGTTGCCAAGCACCGCGACAATCCCGATCGATTGGTCGCCGCTGAAACCGCCCACGCGCAGGCACAACAAACCGTTAACGACCTAACGGCCGAGGTGACGCGTCTAGCCAACGAAACCGCAACCGCTTCCGCCGCCCAAAAGGCCGAATCGCAAAAGCTTGCCGATGCGGTGGCGGAGCAAAAGAAAGCTGCCGAAGCAGCCTTGGCCGCCGCAGCAGCGGAGCTTGCGAAAGCAAAGAAGTCGACGCAGCCAAAAGATATCGCCGATATCGTCATCTCTCAACCGATCTCGATCCGTGTTAGCCCAGGTGAATCCAAATGAGCAACCCGAAAACAAAGCCCTCCGAAATGCATTGCAGTGGCCCACGGAACTTTGGCCCCGGCAGCCGCCGCAGTTTCATGCGGTTGGGACTCGCGGGATTCGCCAGCATGAGCCTGCCCGGAATCATGCGACTGCAAGCGGCCAGCCCGCTGCCCACGCAAACCGCTGACGGCAAAGCGCGAAAAAAGACCGCGGTGATCATGGTCTGGCAGCCAGGCGGCAACTCGCACATCGACACTTACGATCCCAAGCCGTTGTCGGGCAGCGAATATCGCGGCCCGTTTAACACGATCCCGACCAAAGTTCCCGGGATGCGGTTCACCGAACTGCTGCCTCGCCAAGCAGCGATCGCCGACAAGTTCACCGTCTTGCGCAGCATGTACCAAGGGGCTGGCGGCCATCCCGCCGGTTCGATGCAACTGCTGTCGGGCGATTCGGACACACGCGACAAACCGAAACCGCGGTTGCCCGATTGGATGTCGGTCGCCAATTACCTGCGATCCAAAGAGGGCCCGCGGACCAATCCGCTGCCCGCGTACGTCGGCGTTAATCCGCCACTCCAATACAACGGACCGGCATACCTGGGCGATGCCTACTCACCTTTTTCGGTCACCGGCGATCCAAACTCGCCCAAGTTCGTGGTCCCTAACATCGGCCTAACCGACGCCAACCAAGTCGCGCGGCTGGGACGACGAACAACGTTGCGGCAGCAACTGGATACGCTGGAACGATCGTTCGATCATTTTGGCGAGATGGAAGCGTTGGACGAATTCGAAACCCAGGCGATGACGCTGCTGACCAATCCCAAAACGAAAGACGCTTTCGATCTCACGCAAGAGGACGATCGCACGCGGGATCGCTACGGCCGCAACGCCTGGGGGCAACAACTGCTGCTCGCTCGCCGTTTAGTCGAAGCGGGCGTGGAGGTTTTGACGAGCAGTCTCCGCGGACCTCTGTGCGGTCGCGTCAATAACTGGGATGACCACGCGGTCAACCACCATATCTTTGATGCTCTGCGTTTCCGCGCCGACGCGTACGATCAAGCGGTCACGGCACTGATCGAAGACATCTACGAGCGTGGGCTGGACGAGCGCGTGATGGTCGTTGTCACCGGCGAATTCGGCCGGACTCCCAAGATCTCGCATCAACCGAGCACCGGTGCCGGAAACGCAAGCGCTCCGTCGGGAACGAAGCAGCCCGGCCGCGACCACTGGCCGCGCGCCTTCTCCAATATCTGGGCCGGCGGCGGAATCGAAACAGGTCGTTTTATCGGTGCGACCGATAAACGTGGCGAAGATGTTGTCGAGCGGCGTTGTGGCCCCGGCGACTTTTTGGCAACGATCTACCATCATCTGGGAATCGATTCCAAGAGCGTCTTCATCGAAGACTTTAATGGCCGACCGACACCGATCGTCGACCATGGTGCTCCGATTCCCGAACTGATGGGATAGTTCAATCCGGCCAATTCGAAACACGATCATGCCCCAGGATGTTCTGCGTCCTGGGGCTCTTTCATTGAATAGGCTAGCGAATCCTGGGGTTTAATGGTCTATGTGATTGGCGTTCAACAGCCGTCCGCTTTCGTTCCCACTTGCCATCCGGACGCTTTCCTCCACGCCAATCGAGACCGAAGCGTACACTCCGCTTTACTTGGCTCAATAAAATTTTTTCCATTCTCGCGCCCGCTCCGTTACAACTTCAAGCCTGTTAACCGGCGGCAGTTTCACCTGTTCCGATCGATTTTGCGATCTATGTTTCCAGGTGCCCCTGCCAGATTTGTGCTGAAGGAGTGCTCGCCTTGTGGATTTATTTTGAACGTGCAGCGGAGATTATCGCCGCCCAACCGGTGCTACCCGCATCGATTTTGTTGGCTTTCCTTGTCGCCTACTCGATCGTTTCCCTGTTTGGGCTGATCGATCTCGACATGGACGCCCCCGATTTCGATTTCGACGCCGATTTCGATTTGGGTTCGGCCGGCGGTTTTGGAATGCTCACGTTTCGATGGTTGAATCTAGCCCAGATTCCAATTGTAATCTGGGGAGGGCTCTTTACACTACTTTGGTGGATCACGTCAGCCGTGTTGTGGGTGACGTGGGATGCTTCCGATTACCAAGCGAATTGGTGGACCGGCGGGCTGCTGTCAGCTCGTTCGGCCGTAATCGGCGTGGTGCTGACCAAGTTTACGACCGAACCGATGAAGAAGTGGTTCGTGACCGCGCGATACAACGCGGAGATGTTGCTTGGTCAAGTCTGCCAAATTTGCACCGGCCAAGCCGACACCGACTTTGGCCAGGCTCGATTTAAAACGGACGCGGCGCCGTTGTTGTTAAACGTTCGCACCGACGGGGTAACTTTGAAAAAGGGTGACCTCGCCACAATTATCGACTTTGATCAAGAACGCCGGATATACACGGTAACCGCTATCGACGACGAGGTTCAAGCAGATGAGTAGCGTTTTGGTTTTGGGTCAGTTCTCTGACCATTGGTTTATCAACGGCATCGCGATCCTTGCGGTCGCGATCATCGGATTGCTCTTTCTGCTGGCCAGTTTCGCCGCGATGGCGAACCAGTTCTACCGCAAGGTCGGCCCCGACGAGGCGATCGTTCGAAGCGGTTGGGGCAAAATTCGAGTCGCCACCGGCAACGGTATCTTTGTCGTTCCAGTGATCCATCAATACGAGAAGATGGACCTGACCTTGAAGAGCTTCGAAATCGCCCGCGAAGGTTCCGAGGGTTTGATCTGCCAAGACAACATCCGCGCAGACATCAAAGTTGCCTTCTTCATCCGCGTCGACAAGAGCGAAGAAGAGATCCGCGAAGTCGCGCAATCGATCGGCGCCAAACGCTGCAGCCAGATCGATACGCTGCGTGAACTGTTCGACGCCAAGTTCAGTGAAGCTCTAAAAACCGTCGGCAAGCAGTTTGACTTCGTCGACCTGTACGACAAACGCGATAACTTCAAGGATCAGATCCTGAAAGTCATCGGTACCGATTTGAACGGCTACCGACTGGACGATGCGGCGATCGACTTCTTGGAACAGACGCCGCTGGAATTGCTGAACCCCAACAACATTCTCGATGCCGAGGGTATCAAGAAAATTACCGAATTGACCTCGAAAGAAAAGGTCAAAGAGAACGCCTTCACGCGTGAAAAAGAGAAGACGCTGAAGCAACAGGACGTCGAGGCGGAAGAGACGATTCTGCAGCTGGAAAAGCAACGCATCGAAGCTAACGAAAAGCAACAACGCGAAGTCACCGAGATCTCCGCTCGCGAACGCGCCGCGGCCAAGAAGGTTCAAGAAGAACAACGGCTGGAGTCCGAACGAGCTCGGATCACGACCGAAGAGGAACTGGGCGTCGCCAACGAAAACAAGGAACGCCAGGTCTTGGTCGCATTGCGTGCCAAGGAACGCACCGACGGGATCGAACAGGAACGCGTCCTGAAGGATCGCGAATTGGAAGCGACCGAGCGTGAACGCGTCGTCGGCATCGCTCAAGTCGAAAAAGAGAAGGCGATCGAAGTCGAGAAGCGGAACATCCAAGAGGTCATCCGCGAACGCGTGGCCGTCGAACGAGCCGTCGTCGAAGAACAGGAAAAGATCAAGGACACCGAAGAGTTTGCGGCGGCGGACCGGCTGAAAAAGGTTCAGATCACCGCGGCGTCGATGACCGCCGAAGAATCGTTGATCAAAGAAACCAAGGCGGCCGAAGCGGCCAAGATGGCGGCCGAACTGTTGGCCGACAAGATCCGCATCGAAGCCGAAGCGTCTCGCGACCGTTCGGAAAAAGAAATGCAAGCGGCCAAGATGACGGCCGAAGCCGATGCAGCGAAAGCCGCAGCCAGCGGATTGGCTGAAGCCAAGGTGCAAGAAGCCCGCGCCGCATCGATGGAAAAAGAAGGCACCGCCGAAGCGGTCATCATCGAAAAGAAAGCTGTCGCCGAAGCGAAGGGTATCGAAGCCCGTGCGACTGCGATCGAGAAGGAAGGCTTGGCCGAAGCCAACGTCATGCAACAGAAGTACAGCAGCGAAGCGACCGGTATCACCGAGAAGGCCGAAGCGATGAAACTGCTGGACGGTGTCGGCAAAGAACACGAAGAGTTCAAGCTCAAACTGGACAAGGACAAGCAGGTCGAGATCGCGGCGATCGACGCACAACGCGGCATCGCCGAATCGCAAGCCGGTGTGGTTGGCGAAGCACTCAAAGCCGCTCGCATCGACATCGTCGGTGGCGATGGCGAGTTCTTCGACCAGATCACTTCGGCGGTCAAGGGTGGCAAGGCGATCGATCGCTTTGTCTACAACAGCCGCGTAGCGACCGACGTCAAACAGACCTTCTTCAACGGCGACCCCGATTATTTTCGGGACAACCTGATGGACCTGGTCAACAAGTTCAACCTCAGCACCGACGACATCAAGGATCTTTCGATCGCCGCCTTGATCGCCAAGCTGATGGGACTGGCCAATACCGATGAAACCCGCAACCAACTGGGCAGCCTGTTAGGGATGGCCAGCACCGCTGGGATCACCGAACGCAAGGTCGGTAAACTGGAAGCGAAGCCGTTGCAGAACGGGGCGAAGAGCTAACCAGCTGACAGCCCGATCGCCCCGAGGGATTCCCTGGGGGCGGTCGTCATTTTTTGCACCATGCTTCCACGCCGTTGCATCGACGTTTTCTGCCCAGCCGACGGAGCATCGCCTCCGCTCGCGCTGGCAAACGCGTTTGCTGACAGCCCAACAAACGTTGGCCGCCGCGGCTCTCAGTCAATCGAACACCGCCGCCCCATCGGGACGCCGCACCGCACGGGGATGAACGAACACCTATGAGCGAAACAAAACTTGCTGCCGGAACGTACGAGATCCTCCGCAACCGGATGCGCGATGCGGCTGGTGATCTCCGTTCGCGGTTGGACCAGCTCAACGCCGACCGCTCCGAAGTCTTCGGCAACATCGACACGGTCCTGCTGGCGACCGAGCGAATCACCACTGAACACAACTGTGTGCCGCGCGATCTGTTGCCCGTCGGCAAGCATTTCCTGTTTGGATACAACGTCCAATTTGGTCTGAAGACCGAAACCCATCTGAACGACGTCTTCGCCGTCTATCGTTTCGAAGACCACCAGTTCCACGAAGAGTCGCTCGAATTGATCGGCGACGAACGTTTCGAACGCGACTTCCACGAGATCTATCGCTACTACAAAGGAGCGGCGTTCGCGAAGTTCTTTCAGACCGGCCCGTTCGTCCACATGGTCTTTCGCGTCGGCAAAAATCCGTCCGATATCAAGACATTCAAATGGCGGATCCAAGCCAATCAACTGCAATACATCGATAACCGCAGCGATCACGAGGTCCGATACCCGCCGCAGCACGAATTCCTTTGGAAGCGGACGACGCGCGATCAACACGTCGCTGGCGTGCATCCCCATATCTCGATCGAAGACCAAGTCTTTGTCGAAACCGTTGGCGGCGACCTTACGATCAAAGTCGAAAACAGTACGCAAAGCGGCCGCGGAATCTACGCCGAACCTGTCGATAACGCCGACCAAACACTCGACGATGCGGAAACCTATTACGCATTGTTGGGCAATCTGATCCTACTGAAGATCCTCCCCTATCAAGAGCGCAACTACCGCTATCTGCTGTACAACGCCAAGATCCAAAAAGCGATGCGGTTGGATGCGATCGAGCACTCCTGCGTCCTGTTGCCCGACGATCACGGGATCATCTTCCCCGACGGCTATTACCTGCAGACCGGCGAATACAAGATCTTCGACCACGGCCTGACCGATCTGATCTATGAGAAGACGATCGCCGCCCCCAACGGCGAAGACTTCATCTATCTGTTCTACAATCGCGCCAGCGGTGCCTATGTTCAACTGCGTTACAACCTGATCCGGCAACAAGTCGAAACGCCATTGGTTTGCCATGGCCAAGCGTTTTTCCACGCCGGCGAAATGGTTTGCTTCAAAGGACAAGACGACCAACCGCAGAAGCACCACGCGCTGCAGATCTGGCAAACGCCCTTTGTCGGATCCGACTTCGTCCCCGACAGCAACACCGATTCGCTGCTCTACAAGATCGGCAACAAAGAACTTGTCCGCGGGATGGCCGAATGCCATGAGATCCTGCAGCTGGTCGAGAAAGACGATTCCTACGAGGGTCTGTACGTCGATCTCGTCAAAAAGACTTCCGACATCCTCGACAGCTACTTTTGGTTAGACAAAGCCGAAACGCATCACCCCGATCAACCGCTGCGAGCGATCGGCGAGGCATCGAAGAGTGCTGTCGAAGAGTTTGAAAAAGTAGTCCGCCTGCGCCGCGAAACCGAAGCGGCAACCGTCGTCGTCGAAGAAGCGGTCACCGAGTTGCTCAAGGCGATCGACCGATCGCGTTTCGAAGCCGTCGATGCCTTTGTCACGCGACTCGCCGAACTGCGGACGCAGCGTGGCCACGCGATTGGGCTCCGCGAATTGCGGTACGTCGACGAAGAACGTATCGAGAAACTGGAATCGCAAATCGGCGAACAAGCCGATCGGCTGAGCCGCCGCTGTGTCGAATTCATGTTGTCCGACGGGGCGTTGGAACCGTACGAGGCGCGGGTCGAAAAAGCGGCTGCGTCCGTCCAAAGCATCGAAAAGGTGACCGACGCAAAGCGGCTGGAAAAGGATATCGACGAAGCCGGCAGCCAATTGGAACTGCTGACCGAAACCGTCAGTAACCTGCAGATCGAAGATACGACGAAGCGGACCGAGATCATCGATGGAATCAGCGACGTCTTCGCTTCGCTGAACCGAGTGCGTAGCGCTCTGAAGGCTCGCATGGGCGATCTGGTCCGGACCGAGGGACGCGCCGAGTTTGCATCGCAGTTGAAACTGTTGGATCAAACCGTCAACGGTTACCTCGACGTCTGCGATTCGCCTGAAAAGTGCGACAACTACCTGACCAAGGTGATGGTCCAACTGGAGGAACTCGAAGGGCGATTCGCCGAATTCGATGAGTTTGTTGGCCAGTTGGCGGAGAAACGCGAAGAGCTTTACAACGCGTTTGAATCGCGGAAAGTTCAGCTTGTCGAAGCCCGAAACCGCCGTGCCGAAGCGCTCGGTTCAGCTGCCGATCGGATCCTGAAAGGGATCGCATCGCGGATGAAATCGTTCGACACTGTCGACACGATCCATGCCTATTTCGCCGCCGACCTGATGGTGGAAAAGGTCCGAGGCATCGTCAACCAGCTGACGGAATTGGACGATACCGTCCGCATCGAAGACATTCAAAGCCGACTGAAGAGCGTCCGCGAAGATGCGATCCGGCAATTGAAGGATCGCCAGGAACTGTTCGTCGACGGCGGCACCGGGATCAAATTGGGCAAGCATCAATTCGGCGTCAACACCCAGACGTTGGATCTGACGACGGTGATGCGGAACGATCAACTGAATCTCCACCTGACGGGGACTCAGTTTTTTGAACCGCTGTCGCATCCCGATCTCGATGACGTCCACGACTTGATGAATCAGGAAGTGGTCAGCGAAAACCGCGATGTCTACCGCGGCGAGTACTTGGCCTATGCACTCTACAATGAACTGTCGCAGCCGGCGCGGCGAAAGCACGTTGCGAAAGATTCCGAAACATCGCAGGACGACGACGCGGCAGAGGAAGCCGCCGAATCGAACCGCGACGACGATACCGCGCCGCACATGGACAAGCGGACTTTCGAAAGACTATCCGAAGCCGAACAGATTCGTTGGGTGCAACAGCAGATGTCGGGGCGTTACTCCGAAGGCTACGCCAAGGGTGTTCACGACCACGACGCGGCGAAGCTGTTAGCCGCCTTGCTGAAGATCGACCGCACGATCGGTCTCGCCAAACATCGCCCCGACGTCCGAGCGGCGGCTTGGTATTGGTGGTCGCATCTGTTGATCGGCGGCACGCGGAAGATGTACACCGGCTGGATCGGGGGCTTTCAAAAATTGGCCCAGGCGTTCCCACAAGCCCAGCCGGCCGTCGAGTTCCGCGCCCGTTTGACCGCGGAAATCGCTGACGATCCGACGTTCGCTGACCTCTTTGCCGATGTCCGGCCCGAGGAAGCTGCCGCCTACCTATTCGATCAATTGGTCGACCCCAGCGATCTCCCAGTCGTTAGCCGTCGCGCGGCGCGGTTGTATGAGGATTTTTGCGAACACGTTGTCGGGGAAGAGCGGCAGAGTTTGGTCGCCGCGGGCCTAAAAGACAACGCCAAACAGCCAGCCGAGTCGATGGTCTTGGCTCGCAACTGGTCTGCAGCATTTTTGGCAATGCATGACGATCACGACGGACTCGATTCGAACGATCTCTATCGCGACGAACTGGCGCGGCTGCTGATCGACGGTGCTCCCGATCCGGCTCAGATCTCCGACGCGCACGTCGCGGTCGAACTGACGAACCTCGCTGGCGCCCATCGCCGCATCAACAAGGGGCAGATGACGCTCCGCTATCACGACATCTTCCAACGCTTGGGACACTTCACGCGTGAGACCGTTCCGCGTTTCCAACGTTTGCACGACACGAAGCAGCGTCTGGTCGACGAGGCTCGCGACGCGATGAAGCTGGAAGAGTTCCGGCCGCGGGTCCTAACCAGCTTTGTTCGCAACCGCTTGTTGGACGAAGTCTATCTGCCGATGATCGGCGACAACCTGGCGAAACAGATCGGCGTGGCGGGCGAAGGGAAGCGGACCGATCGGATGGGCCTGCTGCTGCTGATCAGTCCTCCCGGTTACGGCAAGACGACCCTGATGGAATACATCGCCAATCGGCTGGGGATCATCTTTATGAAGATCAACGGCCCGGCGATCGGTCATGGCGTGACCTCCTTGGATCCCTCGGAAGCTCCCAACGCCGCGGCTCGCGAAGAGATCGAGCGGCTGAATCTGGCGCTCGAAATGGGAGACAACGTGATGCTATATCTGGACGATATCCAGCACACGCATCCCGAACTACTGCAGAAGTTCATCTCGTTGTGCGATGCGACGCGAAAGATCGAAGGCGTTTGGAAGGGCAAGACGCGGACCTACGATTTCCGCGGCCGACGCGTTGCCGTGGTGATGGCCGGAAACCCGTACACCGAAAGTGGCGATCGCTTCCAGATCCCGGACATGCTCAGCAATCGCGCCGATGTCTACAACCTCGGCGAGATCATCGGCGATTCGGCTGAAGCGTTCGAGATGAGTTATCTGGAGAACTGTCTGACCAGCAACACCGCCCTGCAACCGCTGGCCAGCGCGAGCCCTCGCGACGCCCGAACGTTGATCCGCGCGGCAACGCTTGGTTCGATGGAAGGGATCGATCTGGAGAGCAACCTGTCGATGGATCAGGTTCGCGAGATGTACAGCGTGCTGCGGAAACTGATCAAGGTTCGCGACGTCGTGCTGCGAGTCAACCGCCAATACATTCGGTCGGCCGCCCAGGCGGACGCCTACCGCACCGAACCGCCATTCAAATTGCAGGGAAGTTACCGCAACATGAACCGTATCGCCGAAAAGGTGGTCGCGGTGATGAACGACCAAGAACTGCAATCGCTGATCGTCGGCAACTACGAACAGGATTCGCAAACGCTGACGACCGACAACGAATCGAACGTTCTGAAGTTCAAAGAGTTGATGGGAATCCTGACTCCCGAAGAAGCGGAGCGTTGGGAAGCGATCAAGTATGCGTTTTCCGAAAGCGTCCGTTTCCAGGGGCTCGACAGTGGCGATCAAGTCGGCCAATTGATGAAACAGTTGGGCGGATTGCGCGACGGATTGGAATCGATTCGCCGCGTGATGGTTCAAGCCGTTGCCGGCAACGACAACTCGCAAACCGATCGGCTGCACGATGAACTGGCTTCGTTGCGCAATGGGATGCTGGCCGTTGGGCAACAGTTGAGCGAGACGCTCGGCAGCACCTCGACCCAGCTGACGACCCTCGCTCAACAAAACTCGTCCGGCCCACCGCCTCAAAAAGTAATGGTCCAGCACAAAGTGCCGCGCGTGATGTTGGATGTCGTCAAAACGCAGTTCCAATTGATGCAGCAATGGATTCCATTGTTAACCGCCGTGGGAACCAAAGGCCCCGAATACGATAACATCGCCAAAGCTGTCGACGCGTGTCTAAAAGACTACCAACGTCTGCAAGAAGATCTCACGTCGGCGGCGAAGCCGGGGAAAGCGAAGAAATAACGTACCGGTCCACTTTGCGTGTTCCGTCTTGGCGTACTGATACCAGCGCGCGAACCACTTTAGCGTTTGGCGATTATGGCGAGGCGAGCAACGCCCAACAAACCCGAATGCCGCGTTGGCGACAGAACGGACGGCCTGACCGCAATGGATAGACAAAACAAGTGGTTGGGAAGATTCAGTTGAGCCAAACGGCGTCTGCGGAGACAACAAACCTTCCGCAACCCTTTTCCTATTCCACGCTCGATTGCTGCTCCGCCTATTGGTTCGTCGTGGTGCACGGAGCATCGTCGTCCCTGGGCGGAGCGCTTCGCTCACTCAAGCAATGCTTGCGCGGCCTCTGGCGGTGCTGGCGGATAGACTTCGCCGGGATCGGGCAGTTGGAACTGACCGCTCAGCCATGGAATCGCGAGGTATCCCTTGAAGTAGTGATGCGCGGCATGCACGTTGGCGTAGTCCAGCCATTCGGTTGAACTCAGGCCCTCGGGGATCGTTTCGCCATCACGTCGATTCGCCGGATCATCGTATTGCGGGTAGTAGTGGATCGAAACGTTATCCGCTGCTCCGGCGATCTGATACGCCTTGCGCACGAGGTTCAATGAATGGGTCGGTCCGCCTTCGGTCACGATCAGTGGACGCGGCGCGATGGCGGCGACCAAGTCGGGATAGTCGAACCACTGCCACAGTCCCGGAACGGAGTGGCCTAACCAGTTCGCGCCGGGCCTGATCCCACGGTGGTTCGGCTTGGTACTGGCTTTTGCCCGTTCCCTCGTGGCGGCGAGGTAATCGTTCCACACGACGCCTTGGATCTGCGGGTCGAGCACGGCCAGCGCCAGCAGAGCCTCCGTTCCGAGTGAATGGCCACTTACGGCAATGCGTTCGGCGTCGACGTTCGGCTGCTCGCGCACCCACTCCAAAATCTGTAGCTTTTGGAACACAGAGAGGGCGATAAAGCTGCGTCCCATGTCGATCAGGTAGCGGGAGATTGTATTGCGATCGTCCATCGTGGTGCCTCGATAACGGGCCAGGTCGGACAGTTCTCCGGTCCCTGGATGATCGACCGCCACTGCGACAAAACCAGCTCGGGCATATTGCACCGCCTGCTGGTTACGCTGCGCGTGAAGCCAGCCATCATGATTGCGGTCATCGGGCTTGAATGCCGGCCCCAGCGGCGGCTCGCCGGCCAGATTCTCTTTGGTCCCCGATGAACCGGGGATGCACATGATCGCCGGTGCCGGATTTGCGGGTGTCGCGCTATTGGGGACCAGTACGAGGAAGGGAACGACGCTGCCCGGTTCGGGATAGAGTTCCCATTTCTGCAGCACATACCCTTCCCGTTTTCGAATCCAAAGCCTGCGTGGTTCGGGCTGAGCGACCGGTTCCGGGAAATTCATCAACTCCAGCAACTTGGCCCGCACCTGCAACTGCCACTGCGCGAATTCATCCGATGTGAACTCCGGGTCGAATGCCAGTTTCGGTTGCGAGTTCCGTAACAGATACTGCTGGAATCCCCGTGTACTCAAATGACGCCCGTCAGCGCGTCCGCTCCGTATTACGCTCTCTTTCTCGACGTCCAACTTCTGCCCCAACGCGGGCATAACCAGTGCAAACATCCACACAGCGGTGGCAACGGGACGAGAGATGGCGATCCTTCGCCTAGTCAGGTGGGTCCTAGTCATGATATCTCCAGGAGTCGATCAGGTGGGTGACAATCTCATCCGCAACGAAGACTCGACGGCCTACGTACGGATGATTGTCTCTAATTTGAGGGGCAGCCTCAGATCTGGTATCGATGTGTTTGCCAGAACACGCAATTCCAGAATTCGAGAGCTGATATGGGCGAATGTACCAGATATTTGAAGCGTGAAGGAAACCCCAAATGGATTGCAGACCGTTCTGTGCTCCCTGCCGGGGACTGCGTTTGATTGCGATATTGCAACCGATGGTGTTCGCTCCGCTCAAACCACCGGCTATCTTCTAGGATTCCGTCGGGATCAGAATTGGGAGCTTGCGGTTTCTCTTTCATTGTCAGCGACGCTCTTTCGCGGTCGCTTCCACTTCTTCCATCACTCGAAGCAGATTCTCACCAAGGATCCCCTGAATCTGTTCCTCGGTGTAACCGCGATCGAGCAGTCCCTGCGTAATCGCAGGGTACGTGCTTACGTCTTCGAGTCCAACGGGAACCATGCTGATCCCATCGAAATCGGAACCGATCCCAACATGTCGCCAGCCCGTCACTTCGGACAGGTGGTCGATGTGATCCAACACGTCGTCGATATCACCAGGCGGCATGGGGTTCTTGTTTTTCCATACCTTATACAATGCCGAAACCTCGGCCGGACTGTGATCTTTCGCCACCCCACGACGGTAATCCAACCCCGCGTGATAGACTTTAACCGCTTCGGGAACAACAAACGCGGAAAAGTAGTTGACCATCACGACGCCATCCTTTTCAGGAATTCTTTTCAACACGTCGTCCGGAACGTTGCGTGGGGAATCAGCTACGGCGCGAGCTGATGAATGCGAAAAGATGACCGGAGCCAGACTGGTATCCAGAACATCATGCATCGTCTGTGGAGAAACGTGCGAAATATCGACCATCATTCCCAACTGGTTCATCCGCCGGACGACTTCCCTGCCGAATGGACTCAAGCCGTTGGCCTTTGCGGTATCGGTTGCCGAATCGGCCCAGTCGAGACTATCTGAATGAGTGATCGTCATGTAGCGAGCTCCCAAATCGAACAGATGATTCAGGTTGCTGATTGAATTTTCGATGCAATGGCCTCCCTCCACACCAATCAGCGACGCTATCTTGCCATCACGATAGATGCGGCGAATATCGGCAACCGTCGTCGCCGATTCGAAATGATCCGGATAGGTTGCCACCATTTTCTTCACCAGCTCGATCTGTTCGATGGTTGTCAAAAGAGCAACGCCGTCGTAGCCGAGCCTCACCGGCACCCAAACCGACCAAAACTGCGCCCCGACACCGCCTGCTTTCAGTCGCGGGATATCGGTGTGCAATTCTGGCTGCGACTTTGCGATGTCGAGGATTTCGAAGGCACGATTGCTATCGGTCCGGATCTTCCAAGGCAGATCGTTGTGACCATCGATGACAATACTCTTGGCATGGATTTCTTTCGCCTTATCCGTGATCTGCATCGCAGCGTTTTCGACGGGATCGTCCGCGTTGAGCACAGTCACTAACACTATCCCAACGACAGGAACAACCATTGTCGCAAAGCATCGACAGCAGAATTTCATCGCGTACATCCGTCGGTCACATAAGTATCAAAAAGACGAAGGTGCAAGAGCTCGCGGTCAGGAATCGTTTGTGCGACGCCACCAGGGATCGCTCACTAAGATCCCGCGCAACGAGCCAGCTGATCGGACAGGACTTGCTCAATGCAGTGGATTCGACATGCGAGTTTCGTCACGTTGGAGAAGCAGTCCATTTCATTTGCAGTCGGTCGAATCTCGACTGGCGGGCGTCTTGATAGTCATTCGCCCCGCGACTCTGCGGCAATGTCTTTCCAAATCCAACGGTACAAGTTGCGTGCGTCGACATACCGGGCATCGCTACTGCTCGATCCGAGCACGACCATGACGAGTCGCTTCTCGTTTCGCTCCGCATAGGAAACCAAACACGCCCCCGCGGCGGTTGTGGTTCCCGTTTTCACTCCCAAATAGCCTTCCTGAGCTAACAATCGGTTTGTGTTTGTCCAGCTGACCGTGCGATCTTCACCTTCGGGAGTGTTGACGATCGTCGAATGGTTCCGCGTGGCAACGGTGTCTCGGAACCTCTCGTACTTCATCGCTTCGCAGGTCAGTTTGACCATATCGGCGGCCGTTGTCAGATGCGTTTCATGGGTAAGCCCATGAGGGTTTACGTAGCTTGTCCGTTCCATCCCAAGTTGTTTTGCCGTCTCACACATCGTCCGGATGAATGCGTCGTAGCCGTTTTCGTCCTCCGTGGCCAATCTGGGCCCAAAGTGTTCTGCAATCGCAACGGAGGCGTCGTTGCCCGACGGAAGCATCAAACCATAGAGCAACTCTTTCACCGGCAGACTCTCCCCTGCATTCAACCTGCAGGACGAACCAACCGTCTTATCGGCTCTCTCCGAGAAGGTGATGTTTTCTTCCCAGACGTCAGGCGACTCCTCGGCGAGCTTCAATACAACCAGAGCTGTCATGATCTTGGTGATGCTCGCTGGGTTCCGCTGTTCATCCTCGTTGCCGCCGGCCAAAATTTCTCCTGTGTGCCCGTCGGCTATGACCCACGCTTTACAAGTGACAAACGGCGGACCGATCAGCGGATCCGCCGGCTTTTTCGGACGCTCCACTTCCGGACCAGTCGCATGCGCCGCACCGCCGCTGATAAATAGAGCCGACATGATGAAGGCTAACAATGTGGAATACGTGGATGCCATTTGTCTCTTTAAACTCCTATCGAATAACCAACAGGACTTGGCTATTTGAAACGTTCTTTGTCTAGTGGAGGCTATCGTCTTGAGATGTTTTACCAGAAACTTAGTCGCTGTTGGCTAACACCGGTTCCGTTTGGGATCGCCTACATCTCTGCGTCCTTCGACTCCAACGTTTGCA
This sequence comes from Rosistilla oblonga, assembly GCF_007751715.1. Taxonomy (NCBI): domain Bacteria; kingdom Pseudomonadati; phylum Planctomycetota; class Planctomycetia; order Pirellulales; family Pirellulaceae; genus Rosistilla; species Rosistilla oblonga. Next base: position 3,892,612 of record NZ_CP036292.1, read on the forward strand.
GCCATCGTTCTGCAGCCCTAAATCGTCGAGCCGTTCCAATCCGGCGGATAGATTTCCTGGGACCGCCGCAACATCGATTAGTCAGCAAAATGGGCCTCCCAGATAGCGATACCACTGTTTCCTTTTGAATCCGCCCACGCGCGGCTCATCGAAGTCGTATTGAATTCGAGCGAGAGGTTTCCATCGTGGTCGACGGCGATGACTCCTCCATCCCCCGGCTTAAGCACGTCGTTAATACACGCCAGAGTTGCTTCGGATAGCGATTGATTCGCGAACCGCATCCGCCAGTTAATTTGTGCCGCGATTCCATGGCGAATGTATTCTTCCCCACTTCCAGTCGCACTGATAGCGCATCCGCGGTTGTCGGCGTAGGTACCGGCTCCGATGATCGGCGAATCTCCAACACGGCCGACCATCTTGCCAGTCAGCCCGCCGGTGCTTGTCCCCGCCGCCAGATTTCCATGCATATCAAGCGCGACGCAGCCAACGGTCCCACGAGAGATCTCCTGGTCGGTGCGGTCGCCGGTCTGGTTCGCTTCCGGCGGTATAGGATAGCTGGGATTCTCCAATTCCTTCCTGCCGGTGGCTTTCAACTTCTTCTGCAGTTGTTGCCATCGCGTCGCATCGTAAAAGTAATCCGGCGTGACGGTTTCGATGTTGTGTAATTTGGCCAACCGTTCGGCACCTTCTGAGACCAGCAAGACATGCGGCGTCTTCTCCATGACTAACCTTGCTGCTTGGATAGGATTGCGAATCGTTTCCACTGCCGCCACTGCACCACAGGACAGATCAATGCCATCCATGATCGAGGCATCCAGCTGGTGAAAGCCTTCCGCATTGAAGACCGCTCCTTTTCCCGCGTTGAAGCAAACCGCGTCTTCCAGCACCATCACCGTCCGTTCAACCGCATCGAGAGCCGTACCGCCTGATCGCAGAACAGCTTCTCCCGCTTCGAGTGCTTTGCGGAGCGACGTTTTGTACTCTTGAAGACGTTCGGCGGAGATATCCTTGGACACCGAACCCGCGCCAGCGTGCAATGCGATCGCCCATCGCGGCTTCTCCGCCGACAACGTCCCGCACGCCAGGAAGACAGCCAGAAAACCGATCGCATTGATGCACAGCGACAAGCACGTCGGAACGGTTCGTTTCATGACTCTACCCGCACGAGAGAAAGACTATCCAAGGGGAATTCGACAACAAACGTCCTTCCACCAATCTAGTTTGCCCAGCCGATGCTGCATAATGACATATTGCGCAAAACAAATGGACCAATGCGCACGCAGATTGCCACGACAAAGAATCACGTTGCCTCAAGTCGCCAGCCTGAAGTGATTCGATTTTCGATTATACCCGCACCACGGCCACTACAATTGCGAAACGAGTGCTTCGCAATTGTCGAGTCATCATTCGACAGCAGTTTCAGTCGAAGCTCGCGGACAGCTGACTGCAGAACGTCATTCGGGCGATTGCCCACGACGATCACACCGCCCACTGCTCATCGATGATCTGACCACGTAAGCCCAATGGACCATGGCGTTCTTCGCTTCAGAGGAATTGGGATGCGGGCGTGGCGATATTGCATGATCAAGCGATGGTCGAAATAGATCATCGCGCCCCAATCTGGCTTCCCCGGTGGACTGCGAGTTAGCAGAGGCCTGCGCAAACTAATGCGGGATTCGTTCCCCCGAGCTAGGCGTTGGTCTCCGAGGCAAATTTGCGGATTCGACCGCTGGAAATCCGCGGCGTCGTATTGTCACTATCGATCGCAGCAAGCACAATCAATCGCCATGGATACTTCCCGCCTTTGCATAAGATTAAGTTGAGCGATGGTTGCTGATTCGAACTCGGAAGAACAACGTCTCGATTCTGCCCCCCAAAACGGCGACTCTGTGCGATCGGGGCAAAAGCCGATTGTGGTTGTCGGCGGCGGTGTCGTTGGATCGGCGTGTGCGTATTATCTTGCCAGTGCAGGAAGCCCGGTGGTCGTAATCGATCAAGGAACCTTCGGCAGCGCGTGTTCCCACGGCAACTGCGGTTATGTCTCGCCGAGCCACATCCTTCCGCTCTGCAGCCCCGGCGCGGTCGTTTCGTCGCTGAAGACGCTGTTCTCGAAGAACTCGCCATTCAAGATTCGGGCTCGAATCGATACGAAGATGTGGTGGTGGTTCCTCAAGTTTGCCATGCGTTGCAATCAGGCCAATATGATCCAAGCAGGGCATGCACGGCACGCGATGCTCAGCTCGTCACGGAAGTTGTATCAGTCGATGATCGACGACGGGCGACTCGGTGATTGCGAGTGGGAATCGATTGGTTTGATGTTTGTTCACAGCGACCGCAAACACTTCGAGTCATTTGAGGCGACGAACCAGTTGCTGATCGACGAGTTTGGAGAGAGCTTCGAGCGACTCGATCAAGCCGAACTTCTGCGACGCGAGCCTGCGTTGAAAGACTTCGCCTGCGGCGCGTGGATGTATGACGGAGATGCCCATCTACGTCCCCACCTATTGATGAAATCATGGCGAAGTCTGCTGGAAGCAAAGCAGGTGGAGATTCGCGAGAACTGCGAGTTCTACGATCTCGAATCGTCCGGATCCAATACATATGCGATCCAAACAAGCCAAGGTCGAATCGAAGCCGAGCAGGTGATCTTCGCCACCGGAGCGTGGTCGCGAATGATTCAACAGAAGCTGAAAGCTCGCATTCCAGTGGAGCCGGGCAAAGGTTATTCGATCACGATGCAGCGCCCCCAAATCTGCCCGAAGTACCCAATGTTGTTCGAGGATCATCGCGTGGGAATCACGCCGACCGCGACCGCCTTGCGAATCGGTTCGACGATGGAATTCGCCGGCTTCGATGCATCGCTGCGTGAAGACCGTCTGCAACTGCTGACCGATGCGGCCGAGCTCTATCTGCACGATCCCATTCGCGATCCAGTCGTCGAACGATGGACCGGCTGGCGTCCGATGAGCTGCGATGAGATTCCGATGGTCGGCCGCGTTCCTCGCTACGGGAACGTCTGGTTGGCGGCGGGGCACGGCATGCTTGGTCTCTCGATGGCGACGGCGACCGGCAAACTGATCTCCGAAATGATCACAGGCCAAACACCTCATATCGATCCCCATCCGTACCGTCTCAATCGCTTCTAAACCGGTCGGATGCAGAAACTGGTTTGCCGGGTAGCAAGCCAGTACGGAACGATGAGTGTGGGCTGCGTCTAAATGATTGTCAGCCGTATCGCTTCGCCAACGCGATCAACTGCGGAGGATCGCGGGAATGACGTGTCCATGCACATCGGTCAATCGCCGCTGGATGCCGTTGTGATAAAACGACAACTTGGTGTGATCGATGCCGAGCAGATGGAGTGCTGTCGCGTGAAGGTCGTAGCAGTAGGTCGGCTTTTCGATCGCCTTAAAACCAAGTTCGTCGGTCGCGCCATATCCGACGCCCCCTTTGACTCCGCCTCCCGCCAGCCACGCGGTGAACGCGCCGGCGTTATGATCCCGCCCCGCGGCTGCGGCTCCCTGCGCGGCCGGTTGCCGGCCAAATTCCGTCGTGCAGATCACTAGCGTTTCGTCCAACAGACCGCTTCGTTTCAGATCGGCAAGCAACGCCGAAGCTCCTGTGTCGAGAACACGCCCCCAATGTCCGTGGTCCCGTACGACATCCTCGTGCGAATCCCAGTTGGGGCGAATCTTTTTGGCCGTTGTGTTTTCCGCACCACAATACAGTTGAACGAATCGGACGCCACGTTCCACTAATCGGCGAGCCAACAGACACTGGCGTCCGAAGTCACCGGTCGTCTCATCGTTCATGCCGTACATTTCTTGCGTCGCCGCGGATTCTCGCGACAGATCGGACAACTCAGGGGCACTCAATTGAAGCCGCGCCGCCAGTTCATAGGCGGACATGCGTGCCTCAAGATCGGTATCGCCCTGACGCTGGGCAAGATGTTCGCGGTTGAGCGTCTGTAGAAAATCGAGCCCCGCCTGATCCGAAGCTCGATCGACTTCGGCAAGATCCTTTGGCGGAAACAGATCGTTGATCGGTTGCTGTCCGGAACGCGAATCCAACGTCGTCGCTTGGTGGACCGCCGGCAGAAAGCCAGCGCCCCAGTTGATGATCCCGCCGGGCGGCAAGCCCTTCGGGTCGGGCAGCACGACAAACGCGGGCAGATCTTCGCTTTCGCTTCCCAGCCCGTAAGTCACCCACGATCCCATGCTAGGAAATCCAGGCAGCGTGAACCCGGTGTTCATCATGAAACAGGCGGGCCCGTGCAACGCGGTCTTGCTTTGCATCGAATAGATGAACGCCAGATCGTCAACCTGTTTCGCGAGCTTGGGAAACAAATCGGAGACCCACAGTCCCGATTCGCCATGCTGCTTGAAGTCCCAAAAACTCGCCTGGCAATTGCCTGGCTTCGAAGCAAAAAACTGCAGCTTGCCATCGGGATCAAACGGTTTCCCCGAACGCTTTTCCAACTCGGGCTTGTAATCGAACGTATCGACCTGACTCATCCCGCCGGGACAAAAGATTTGGATCACCGCTTTGGCGCGGGCCGGATGGTCAAGCCGCTTCGTTCCCGAAGCGACCGCGTCCTGCTGGTGGAACATCGACTGCAACGCAAGCCAGCCGAGTCCGCCGCCAGCGGTTTGCAATACCTGACGTCGATTGAATGTTTGCACGGTGTTTCTCGAATCCTGTTAGTCCAAATTGACAAATTCGTTCGCGTTCAACAACGCACGACACAAATGCAGCAAGCCAAACTGTTGGACCAATTCACGCGCTCCCTGCAGCTCTTTCATCGACGGCGAACGGACGAGCACCAACTGAAAGGCAAGTTCGATTTGGTTGTCGACCTGATCGGATTCGGCCGCGATCCGATCGGCCAAGTAGCGAGATTGCCGCAACATAAAATCGTTGTTGAACATCGCCAGAGATTGAAGCGCCGTCGTTGTGACATTGCGTTTGGGAGTGAAGTTGGCCGGATCGGGACAGTCCAACGCGGTCATGAACGACGAAGGCGTTGTCCGGACGGTGAAGCGATAGACGCTGCGACGCCACAATTCGGGAGAGTCCGCCGTCTTGTAGGTATAGATCGGCGCATACGCTTCCTGGTAATCGAAGTCACGAAAACCGGGACCGTACATCTCAGCATTCAACTTGCCGCTGATGGCCAATACCGAATCCCGCACCGCTTCGGCTTCCAACCGCCGTCCATTCATACGCCACAATAATTTGTTATCGACATCGATTACGGTGGGATCCTTTTCACCGGACGGGATCACTCCGTCGCGTCGGTGGCTCACCTGTTGATAGGTTTGCGAAGTCACGATCAGCCGGTGGATCGCTTTGAGCGACCACTTCTGCCGAACCAACTCGGTCGCCAACCAGTCCAACAACTCCGGATGCGTCGGCAACGAACCACCGAATCCAAAGTCGCTGGGCGTATCGACGATACCCGAACCGAAGTGCCAGTGCCACAATCGATTGACGATCACCCGCGCGGTCAGTGGGTTTTGGGGATCGACGATCCAGTCGGCGATGGCCAAGCGTCGTTCCTTATCACTTGTCGCGGCATCGCCAAACTCCAGCGGTTCCTTCGACCAACTCAAACCGCCCGGCGAAACCGCTTCTCCCGGCGCCTCGGGATCGCCGCGCGACAGGACGTGCACGGCAGGTGGATTTTGCGACGCGACACCGAAGAAGACCGGCGGAGCGACAAGCGACTTCAGTTCGGATTCCAGGTCGCCAACTTGAGAACGTAGTTTTTCGATTTGCTGTCGCTTTTGATCCGCAATCTCCGTCGTCGCGACCGACCGGATACGCGGATCGCCAAAACTCACCTGATCGTGCCCATATCCATTCCCGCCGTCGGTCGAGATCAAAGTCAGGAAACGTGTCTTCGCCGGGATCGCCCGCGAAACGTGAACGACGTCGTTGCGGCCTATTCGCTTGCGGAGAATCAATTCGCCGTCGAACAGGATGTGGAACTCAGCACTCGGTTCGACGGTTCGCCCGCCGTATCCGACGGTGGTTGAGAACTCAAAGGCATCAGTCTTCGAAACGTCGGGATTCCCCGCAGCCAACGCATCGCGCATCGCATCCAAATCGAACGTGATCCCAGCGTTCGCATGCAGCCCGATCATCGAATGCCCGTCGGCGTTGTAGTCGGTGCTTCCCAACTTGCTTGAAAACTGGCTGGTCACCGGGCCATTGCGAATCGCATCCCACGCATTGCCGCTGTTGTTCGGTAGCTCCGACACAAACACGCCCGTCGAACTGATTTGCGTTTTCGACGACGCCGGAATGAAGACGCCGTCGACAAATGGGGTGTCGCTGGCGGAGAAGTGCCCCGACCGCACGTCGCTCAAACTGCTGACCGACGACTCTTGCACCAAGCCCGTCCGCGGATCGATCCCTCGGCCCTTTTTACCGCTTCCATATCCATTGCCACCGCCAACGATATCGGCCAGATCAACGCCCTGTCCCTGCAGTTGTGCGTTCTCGCTTTGCAGGTCCGCGATCGACTTCTCCAGTCGCGCCTTGTTCGATTCATAGTCGGACTGGGCGGCATGACTGACAACGCGATCCTTTCGCGAGAGCCCCGCGAAAACAGCGGTCAGTTGGTAATATTCCCGTTGCGTGATCGGGTCGAGCTTATGATCGTGACAACGCGCGCAATTCACCGTCATCGCCATCGTCGATGTCATCACTTGAGTGACCATGTCGTCCAGATCGAGTGCTCGGGCGGCCCGCCGTAAGATGGGACTCTTCGCCTCGACTTGGCCTACATAATCCCAGGGTCCCGCCGCGAGGAAGCCGGTCGCGATCACCGAATCGGGATCGTCGGGAGCGATCAGATCGCCCGCGATTTGTTCCCGCAGAAACCGATCGTAAGGCTTGTCATCATTAAACGCTCGAATGACGTAGTCGCGGTATCTCCACGCATTGTCTCGCAGCTTGTCCCGCTCGAACCCATGCGTGTCGGCGTAGTGCGCAATGTCCAACCAATGCCTTGCCCAGCGTTCGCCAAAGTGATCCGACTCCAACAATTGGTCGACAAGCTTTTCATACACTTTCGGATCGGGATCCGCCACAAACGCCGCGACCGCTTCGGGTGTGGGAGGCAAGCCGATCAGATCGTAATAGAGCCGGCGAATTAGGGTCCGACGATCGGCTAGCGGCGACGGCGAAAGCTGTTCTTGCTTCAACCGTTGTTGAATGAATCGATCGATGGGATGCGTCGACCCTCCGGGCAAAACATCCGGTAGCGGCACGTCGGCCACTTGCTGAAGCGACCACCAAGAAGCGTCCGCTTTCGGCTTCGGCTGAACTTCAAAACCTTCGGGCCACTTCGCTCCTTCAGCGATCCACTGCCGAATCGTGGCAACCTGTTCTTCGCTTAGCGGACTACCCTCCTCCGGCATCGAAGGCCTCTCGCCCACATCGGCAGTGACCGTGTCGATCAGATGGCTGTTCTGCGGCTCGCCCGGAACGACAAACTCTAAGCTCAAAAGATCTTTGCCAAACGAAAGCGACAGCTCGCCACTCTTCCGCGTTTCGTTGTGACAGTGAACGCAATGCTGCTGAAGAATCGGCGCGATCTGAGTAACGAAATCGACAGGAGCCGCAACGAGGCCACTGGTCCAAAACGAAAGCCAGAAAACCGTTAGGCAAAAGGCTGGCCGAAGTCTCGCGGCGCCTGGCAGTTGAACGGAGGCATGCATTTCATTCACAACCATGGAGTAGCAAATCGTATTGGATCAGGCCAGAATGTCGTCGATCACATGAGCTTCCTCAACACCGGTGAGCCGTTGCTCGAGCCCTTGAAATTTGAAGGTCAAACGTTGGTGGTCGAAGCCCAATTGATGCAGGATCGTGGCGTGCAGATCGCGGACGTGGATCGGGTCGATGACCGAATTGAACCCCAGATCGTCGGTCCCGCCGTACGTGATCCCCGGTTTCATTCCGCCCCCAGCCATCCACATCGTGAACGCATTGGGATGATGATCGCGGCCGTCGTTGCCGCCACCTTGGACCATCGGCGTGCGGCCGAACTCGCCGCCCCAGATGACCAACGTTTCGTCGAGCATCCCCCGTTGTTTGAGATCTTGAATCAACGCGGCACAGCCCTGGTCGGTCGCCAGACAATTCTTCTTGATGTCTTTGGTCAGGTTGCCGTGTTGGTCCCACGCTTCATGGAACAGTTGCACAAACCGCGTCCCCCCTTCGACCAGCCGCCGCGCCAACAGACAGTTCTTTGCAAACGATGACTCGCCCGGCTTCACACCGTAAAGGTCCAACGTCTCCTGCGTCTCGGTCGAGATATCCATCAACTCGGGCGCACTCGATTGCATCCGATACGCCATCTCAAACGAATTGATCCGCGTGGCGATCTCGGGATCGCCGGTCACAGCCAGCCGCTGGCGATTCAGTTCCGAAATCGCGTCCAACGAATCGCGTTGCACGCGGGAGTCGATGCCGGCGGGGTTCGACAGATAGAGCACCGGATCGCCGACGCTGCGCAGCTGGACGCCTTGATAGACCGTCGGCAGATAGCCGCTGCCCCAATTACTGGATCCTCCACTGGGGCCTTTGGTTCCGGAGCTGAAGACGACAAAACCGGGCAGGTCCCGCGATTCACTGCCGAGCCCATACAGCGACCAGGCGCCGAGGCTTGGTTTGCCAAACAGCTGCGATCCGGTGTTCATCATGATCTGTGCCGGAGCGTGGTTGAACGCGTCGGTCTTCATCGATTTGATGATCGTCAGCTCGTCGGCGACCGCGGCGGTGTAAGGCAACAGCTCCGAGATCTCCGCTCCCGATTGGCCATGCTTGGCGAACTTGAATTTCGGCCCCAGTAGTTTGGAGTTCGGATTGATGAAGGCCGCGCGATAACCTTCCAACAGTTCCGCCGGCGGCAACTGCCCATCGAACTTCGCCAATTCGGGCTTGTTGTCGAACAGCTCGAACTGGCTCGGCGCCCCCGCCATAAACAGGAAGATGACGTTTTTGACTTTGCCGGGAAAATGAGGCGTCTTCACGGACAATGGATCATCCGCCGCAGACGCCGCCGATTCGTTGATCAGACTCGCCAAGGCGATCGATCCGAGCCCGACGCCACAATCTTGCATGAACCAGCGTCGCGAGATGGGGTTTGTTGTCATCGATTGGGATTCACAAAAAGGGAGGCGTTTAGGAGAGCTTCAGTCAACGGAGTTCAGGGAATTACAGTCACTGCAAAACGTCACTCTTTGGTCATCGTTTCGTCGAGACTCAGAAGCACGCGGGAAACCAAAGTCCAAGCAGCCAGCTGGTCAACGTCGTCCGAAGCCGCTTCGGGCGATTGAACAATCTTAGCAGCATCGACTTCATCGCTCGCAATCCGCTGCCGCTGCTTGTCCAACAAGCTTTGCAATGTTTGCAATTCGTCGGTTGTCGGCTGCCGCGCGACACAGGTTCGGAAAGCAAACCGCAACCGGCTCGTATCGTCGGCCTGCTCCGATTCGACAATTCGCTTCGCCAATCCGATCGCGCACTCCATCGACAGCGGTTCGTTCAACAACGTCAACGCTTGCAGCGGCGTGTTCGACCGATTCCGCCGAACGCACGAAACGTTCCCCGGATCGGCGTCGAAGGCGTCGAGCATCGGATAGGGGACGCTACGGAACCGGAATGTATAAAGTCCACGGCGATAGCGATCTACGCCCGTCGCTTCGTTCCAAGTCTTGGGGCCATAACTGGCGGGAGGCTCGAACAACAGACCAGGAGCGGGCGGGTAAACCGACGGCCCACCGAGCTGAGTGTTCAGCAATCCGCTAGCCGACAGCGCAATGTCGCGGACGATCTCTGCATCGACGCGGAACCGCGGCCCGCGAGCGAGCAGACGGTTGTACGGATCGTCTTCATAGGAACTCGATTTTGTATCGACCACGCCGGACGAGCCCACGTTCGACGATTGACGGTAAGTAGCCGAGGAGACGATCAACCGGTGAATCGACTTCAGTTGCCAATCGTTCTCCATCAACTCAACAGCCAACCAGTCCAGCAGTTCGCGATGCGATGGCGGGGCGCTTTGCAAACCGAAGTCGTCGCTTGTCTCGACGAGTCCGATTCCAAAGTAAGCTTGCCAGATTCGATTCACGATCGAACGGGCGGTCGTCGGGGATCGCTTGTCGACCAACCAACGGGCAAACGTCATTCGAGTTGCGGGAGCCGATGGATCCAGTGGGTGTAGAAACTCCGGCACGCCAGGTTCCACGGCCTGCTTGGGGCTAAGAAAGTCGCCTCGATCGAGGATCGATGTCTTCCGCTTGGCAAGCCGCTCCTCCAACACCAATTGGTTCGTTCCTTCGGGGTAGCTCTTCCACAACGCTTCGATCTTTGCGTTAGCATCGGCCCAGTCGGCGACTGTCGTTCGCCAGTAGCTGAACGCAACCGCCAGTTGTTCCGGTGTGTCGAGCTTTACCGGATCGGACAGTATCTCGCGGACCGCATGGGGTACGGGATCAGCGACCGGCGCCGCGTCGGTCGTCAACGAAAACCGATAGCGTCCCATCAGACAATTGTGGTTGTCATCGCTGTTCCAACCGCCATGCCGCATCTCGGGCTGGATCGTCAGCACGGTTCCTTGCGGAAACCCAACCGGTTGCTCGAAGACAAAGACCGCCTTCCGTGGTTGGTTCCGTCGACCGGGGTCGAGATCGGTGCTCCACGCCGTTTTCTTATCCCCATCGATGGCATACGCGATCGGCCCGGTGACACGTTTGTCGCCACCTTTGGCCCTGATATTGATCAGGTAATCCGGTTGCGGTGCTTCCGCCGGATTGACGTCGGCGGTCGCGGAAACGATCTTCACCTTGGTCCGCTTCTCGGGCTGATCCAACGGAGCGACATAGACTGTCATCTCCGTCAGCGCTGCCGTCCCGCGAACCGAACGCCCCGGACCACGTCGCGGCAATTGAGGATGCGTCAGCAATTCGACTCGGATCGCGCTGATCTTTTCCGCGGTGGTCGTCATCCCAAATTGAGGTGCCGAGTTGGCCGGTGCGTAACTCTCGCTGACGATCGACGAATCGTCGAGCACGCGAAACTTCTGTCCTTCGTACGGGATGTCGCTAGGCGTAAGGACTTGCCAATCGCCAACCGATTTTTGCGAATCGGCAGCCCACACTTGCAGTTGCTCCCGCCAATCGGGCATCGATGCTTTCAGCTCCGACTCGATCGCTGCGATCTCCGCCTCGATCGAATCGATCCGCTGCTGCTCGTCAGGTGTGTAGACGGGGATGATCGCGTCGTAGGTGTTGTTCAAAAAGGCAAACATCCGGTAGTAGCCTTCGTGCGTCAACGGATCGTATTTATGCGTGTGGCATTGGGCACATTGAGTCGTCAGCCCCAAGATGCTCTTGCCGATCGCATCCATCCGGTCGAACATCCCTTCCATCCGGAATTGCTCCGGGTCGGCGCCCCCCTCTTCGTTGACCATCGAGTTCCGCAGAAAACCGGTGGCGACAAGATTCGCTTGCGTCGCATCGGGCATCAGATCCCCCGCGATCTGTTGCACGATGAAATCGTCGTAGGGCATATTCCGATTCAACGCGTCGACGACCCAATCGCGATAGAACCACATTTGACGCGGGGCGTCTTTTTCGTAGCCGTTCGAATCGGCGTAACGGGCCGCGTCCAACCAGATCCTTCCCCAACGTTCACCAAAATGAGGCGAGTTAAGGAGCCGCTCGATCTGCGTTTCAAAGGCACCGGGCGATCGATCGGCCACAAACGCATCGACCTCCGAGATCGTCGGTGGCAAGCCGATCAAATCGAGACTCAACCGACGCAACCACGTCACACGGTCCGCTTCGGGAGAAGGCAGAATTCCTTCTTTCTTCAGTCGCTGCAAAACAAACGCGTCGATCGGATTGCGGATCCAATTGCGAATCGCTTCAGAACTCGTGGCTTGCGTGTCGGCAGACGCGTCCGTTGTGAAAGGCTTTGCCGAATCGACGGCGAAGGGTACCGCGGGGCGTGTCGGCGGAACAAAAGCCCAGTGCTGTTCGTATCGGGCCCCCTCAGCGATCCAATTTTGCAGCAACTCGATTTCCTGATCCGTCAACGGTTTGCCGGTACCCGCCGGCGGCATCTGCAGGTCGGGATCGTCCGAAAGGATCCGCGCTACCAATTCGCTCTCCTCCGGTTTGCCGGGGACGATCGTCGACGAATCAGCTGGCGGCGCGATGTCCAACCGCAGATCGGCTTCGCGATGTTCGGGATCGGGACCGTGACAGGCAAAACATTTATCGGCCAGGATCGGACGGATATCGCGTCCGAAATCGATAGCCTGTTCCGTTCCGCCAGCGGACAACAAACTCGAGCAACATGCGACAAGCAGCGTGAGATAACGGAGCACGGGTTTACCTGATGGGAGGCGAGCGTTTAGTGATCGCATTAAGCGCGAACATCAATGCTGAAAGGTGGTAGGAAGCTGAAAGGTTGGGCTGACTGTAGAGTTCCTATTCCAACTAGTTGCCGGAGGTCCGAACCCGCGTGGGGCGTTCCGGTAAGCCCTCCCCGAAAAACTCGCTGAAGGCTCGTTTATCGACCCTCCCACGGCAAGCCGTGGGAGGGTGAAGTGCGTCGACAGGCACAACCACACCAGCATACACGATTGGAACCACAGTGTCGCCGAATCGCGCTCAGCGAACCATCGCTTGGATCCGCAGATATTCGCCGTACGACCAGGCTTGGAATGGGCAGCCGCGCGGGGTGTGAGGCGGTTCGGCGTCGGCGACTTCGCTGATATGCCCCTGCCCCGCCTGTTGCAAATGTTCCTGCAACGGTTGCAAGAACCTTTGCTTTGCCTGCGATTTGGCGGCTGCCGAGCCACCGTGGACTTTCAACCATGCTTCGACAAACGGGCCCATCAACCACGGCCAGACCGTCCCTTGATGATACGCAGCATCGCGAGTTCGCAGGTCGCCTTGATATCGCGGCTTGTAATCGGGATGACCGGGGGCGAGCGATCTCAGGCCGATGGGAGTGAGCAAGCGAGCTTCGACCGCTTCGACCACGCGGCGGCACTTTTCGTTGTCCAACAGCGCGATCGGAAGCCCGCCGGCGGCAAAGATCTGGTTGGGACGAAACGCCGCGTCGACGCTTCCCGATACGTGGTCGAGATCGACAATATCGTGAAGGTACCCGTCGGCTTCGTTCCAGAACTTTTCAGTAAACGATGCTTGGGCGATTTCCAGCTGCGCACGCCGATCGCGGTCGTAACGGCTTGCAAAGGCGAGGGCGTTGATCCAAAGGGCTTGGATTTCGACCGGCTTGCCGATCCGCGGGGTGACGACCCAGTCGCCGACTTTGGCATCCATCCAAGTCAGCTGCACGCCCGGCTCTCCCGCCGCGATCAAACCATCGTCGTCCATTCGGATGCCGTAGCGTGTCCCTGCGGTATATCCATCCAAGATCGCATCGATGGCGGCCAACATACGGGTCGTCTCTTCATGCGGAAGCCCTCGATTTTCGCGGCGGTGAGCGTCGAAGCTCTCTTTAACCGCCACGATGTACCACATCGAAGCATCGCCTGCGTTGTATTCGGGCGTGTCGCCGCGATCGGGAAACCGGTTGGGGAGCATCCCTTGCGAAACGGTCTCGGACCACAACAACAAGATCCGATGGGCGATCGCGAGCCGAGCGGGCGACGTCAAACAGAGACCTCGGAGGGCGATGAACGTATCGCGTCCCCAGTCGCCGAACCACGGATAACCGGCGATCACCGAAGCCCCTTCGCCACGCTTGACGATGTAAGAACGAACGGTCTCCACTTCCGGCCCCGATTGTTCGCGGCGGTGACGTTCCTTCTGCGCGATCGCTGCGAAACAGTCCTCCGCCGAAAGGCCCTCGTTTTCCGAAAGCTTACTCATCGGCTGATCGGCCGACAGTAAAAGGTAAGCGTCTTGCGGATTCAAGTCCCAATGGAACTCACCCGGTGTGGCAAGGTCTTCCAAGTCGTCGAGGCCACGCTCCCGTTCGGCTGAATAAAGGAAGCCGTAGTACCAATCGGGCGCTTCGACAAACCGAGCGTTCGCTTGGGCGTGGATCGATGGCAAGTCGAGATAGGGTTGCCATGAGAGCGAACCGGCCGCGCGATACGTCGTCGAATCGAAATCAGGATTTGCGCGATGTAACGCGTGGAAATCGCGTCCCGAGAGGAAAGGACGCACGCGTAGTGCAAGTCCACGTCGCGGTCCCTCCACTCGCCAACGCATGGCTACGCCAGGCAGCCCCTCGGGAACGAACAGCTCTTGGACGATCGTGACCGCCTCGTTGATCTCAAATCGCCACGTCGGCCACGGATCGATCGAAAACGATTCCAGCCGTTTGCCACCGTCGGGCGAACGGACATCGCCGCGATAGTACTGCGTCGAGATCGGATACTCCCCGTCGGGCGTTTCCACCACGACGTCGATACCGTTGACAAGCACCACGCGCTCGGCAGGCGGCTTTTCCGCGACTAACAGCAACGCGTGGTAGCGACGCGTCCGTTGACCGCAGACCGTTCCGGAAGCGAAGCCGCCGAGCCCATCGGTCTCGAGCCATTCGGAGAGATCGCGGTCGTCATCAACTGTCATCACAGCACCGCCATTCAAAAGGAGCCGGGTATGCAGAGCCGGATAGGAATGGTCACACTACAAGAATCCCACTCCACTTTTCCGCTGCAAATACGCAATCACCTGCGGGCTCGCCAGCAGACCTTACCTTCGCAATCGATCTGATCCGAACTACTTCGCCGTGGCTGAGAGGTCTTCGATCTGCTCATCGCCCCGCATCGAGATCGTTTGTACTTCTGCTGCGTCGAGATCAACTTTTGTGATGTCGACCATTCGAATCTGGCTGTTCTCCAACGTGCGGAAATAGAACCGACCGTTTTTCAGATCGGCGACGCTGGTCCAAAGCGTGCGGTCAAAGACACGATGCCCGCCTTCGACACCCGCGGCGGCACCGACTGGAATATCGAACGCGTTCAAAATATGAAAGGCTTGCAATACACCCGCCTTGGCATCAGCGGACTGCAGAGCGGTCTGCGAATAGGCGACGGCGCGAACGAACCGCGATGGCGGCGTAAAGTCGCCGGGCAGCCCCAGCATGCCGCTCCCCTGTCCGAGGCTGGCGATCTGTTTTCCAGCGAGATCGATATTCGATTTATTCTCGGGGGAAAGTGTCATGTAGTTACTGAGATTCGTAACGTGCCAATCGAACGCGGGCGAATTGGTGATCACGCCAAACGGGTTTTGGTGAACCTTCAGTTCCCCATCGACATGCTCCAGCACAAAACAGTTGCCAGCGGCGTCGGAGACGATGAAGTGCGCCGGAGGTACGATTCCCATCTCCTTTTGCACCGCGTCGCCGACGAGAACTTTACCGGCCGCCGCGACGGCTTCGTTCGCGTTTGCGCAGGTTCCCAGCAGATAGGTACCGAATTCCCAAGGGGCCAACGATTTCTCG
Organism: Rosistilla oblonga; assembly: GCF_007751715.1. Taxonomy (NCBI): domain Bacteria; kingdom Pseudomonadati; phylum Planctomycetota; class Planctomycetia; order Pirellulales; family Pirellulaceae; genus Rosistilla; species Rosistilla oblonga. The sequence goes on from NZ_CP036292.1 coordinate 3,908,116, forward strand.
AAGTCCTGTTTTTCGACCGTTTGGTACTTCGCAAAACCTGGGAAATAGAAGAGCCCGACGTGCAGCCCCTTCTCATTGATTCCATCGATGATGTAAGGGAGATCGACCGCATTGGCACCGATCGTTCCATATTTCGTGGTCCAACGCAGACCGGGCTGATTCCCAGGCGCCGTTCCGACGTATTCCTTGCCGCGTGGAACGACGATCACGTTCGACTTCAGATCGGTAGCAAACTCCAAAGTCCGGGCGAAGATCACGGAACCATCCTTTGGAGAAAGCGTGATCCCCGTGCAGGCGGGAGCGGGTGAAGCCGAGAGGATGGATAACGCGACAAGCGCGCAGCAAGCAGTGATGTTCCAGAAAGACTTCAAGCGGACGACTCCTAAGCTTTGAGTTTGGTGTTGGGCTGGTTGCTTCCGAGATGGAAGCCTTCGACATTGTCAGGAGCGCGTCGGCATACGGACGCTACTCCCAGTCAATCTACCTTACCAATCCGCCGGTGGCGGACTTCAACACACGTCGTCCTCGAAGTCGCCCAGGCATAGCTACCTGGCCGACTTCGCAAGTGTTTGCTCCCACGTAACCGAGGCAGCGGCGCGTCGATCAATCTTCGACGCAGGTTTCCAGGAAGCGAGCGAGCTTGTAGAAGTCGCTGTCGCCTTCGATAAATCGCACCTTGGTAACCAGAGTCTTAGGATCGACCAAGTTATCAAATGGGACGAAGTGAAGGTCGAGTTGTCCGGAGACCGAAACCATCACGCCATTGAGTTTTTCTTCTTTCAATGCACGGTAAGCACCAACACCAAGCTGCGATCCGAGCATCACGTCAAATGCGTGAGGGGGAGCACAACGGCATTCGTAACCGAGTTGCAGACCGTTGACTTTGCGGGTCTTACCGGTCCGTTCTTCGTAACGGCGGGTCAGCAGGCCAGAAATCATCGCACCGAGATTGATCTGCGAGATCGCGATGTGGCCGTGTTCGTCGCGATCGATACCCTCGAGATTTTTGCTCGGCAGGAATTCAGCCAGCCCCTCGGCGATCACGATCACTCCATACTCGCGGCCCTGACGTTCGCGAGCCAACATCATATCGACCATGCGATCGATGACCCGGTCGATTTCCATCACCGGCCGTGTTTCGCCAGTTTCCGCGTTGATAACTTCTTCGCCACGCAGACTGCCTGCGATGTCTTCGACGCTCAGCACCATACTGGCTTCGCCGGCGATTGCTGCACCGTATGCCAACCAGCCAGCACTGCGGCCCATCGCTTCGCAGATAAAGTAGGCGCGGCCCGCGGACGCGTCGTAGTTGAGGTTGCGAATCTCTTCGGCCAAGGTTTCGACAGCGGTGAAATAGCCGAAAGTGAAGTCGATTCCCATGTAATCGTTGTCGATCGTCTTAGGCAGGTGAACGACAGGAAACTTCTTGGCGTCTTCTGGCAGCCGATCCTGGAACATCTTGATCTTATTGGCGGTCTTCAGCGTGTCGTCGCCTCCGATGGAGATCAACGCATCGACCCCCATGGAAACCAAGCCTTCGTAAACGCGGCGTAGCGGAGCCGAGAGTTCGGCGTCATCGAGATGCTCTGGACTCGAAACGTGTTTGCCGGGGTTGGTCCGCGCTGTACCGATCATGATCCCCCGGCTGGTTCGCGCGTGCGCGAGCATCTCGTGGGTGAACTTGATGTAGTCGACGCCTTCACGCATCGGTCCGGAAGCTGTGTATTCAGCTAAGCGGCTGTAACCATGCTTGATCCCATAAACCTCGATACCTTCCTTCATAAACGACGAGGCAGCGGTTGCGATCACGGAATTGGCAGCAGGTGCGGGACCGCCAGCAAACAAGATGGCGACGCGTTTAATTTCTTGAGTCATTGAAAGGATGCCTGAATCGGTTCGATGGGTGAATTGAGGATTAGAAAAGGGCAACGGGTTCGCTGGCAGACCAGCTGGAGGGCTAGATTCTAAGGCGCACAGCCAAATCAGCAACGCCCGTTCCGCTGATGACCAACGACAACGCCGTTCCGTAGTTTGGGGGAACTACGACGCGGCGACGCTGCAACGGTGGGGAAGCCCTTGCGAGGGCTATCCGAGAGATAGACTAACTACCCACTACGGCGACCGAGGCTGTCACCACCGGAAGGGGCCGTCCTGCAGGCCGTTTCGGGGGAGTCCTAATTGTCTTGTAAAGGTCAATATTCGCACGAACGAACCAGAAAATCGATACAGATAGCCTGGCCAACGCAGGAGTCGCCGCTAATCAACTTCTCCTACCAAATTTTAAGTCAAGGACTTGGGTATATGTACACCAGCCGTATAAGATGGCTGCACGGACCTCGTCAAGCTTGGCTCCGTACTCTCATCTGCAGGTCGGAACCGACCACTGCCCACCAATTCACGCTAAACGGCTGCGAATAATGAATCAAATGGATCCATCAATGAACCCGCTGGGCGGGCATCACGAAGTGCCGACGTTTGATTACGTTGGGATGCTCTGGCGTCGGAAGTGGTTGCTAACATTTGGTGCTCTTCTAGGCGTCGGACTCGGGTATTTGTGGTACACCAAGCAGGCACCTGTCTATCAATCGACTGCCGAAGTTCAGATCACAACTCCCAACGCAGCAAATAGCCTGCCGATGGAGGGAATCGAGTACCAAGCGTTCAACAATCCGCTGGCTGATGAAATCCGCGTCATCCGCAGCGAGCTGGTATTGCGAGATGCGGCTGAAATGGGCGAGTTGAGCAAGACGAAGACGTTCGCCGGAATGTCGAACGACCAGATCGCTTCGGTGCTATCGAGCAGCCGCGAACTGATTCTCGCCCCGATCAATGACAATATGTCCGGGAACGTAATCACGGTTTCCTTCTCCTGCAACGATCCCAACGAAACACAACGCGTGGTGCAATCTGTCGTCGATGCCTACGCGAAATATCTACAGAGCATGCATCGTAACGTCGGCGAAGAGACGCTGACCTACATCGACGAGGCACGCGGTGATGTCCTCAAACGACTGCAAGAGTTGGAACGCGAATACGACAAGTTCAAGCAGACCACATTACTCGTAAACCGCGGTGGTACTCGGACCAGCGTTCACCGCGAAAATGCGGACAAGTTGTTGGCAGAAAAGCAGAAGCTGAGCATGGAGCGGACGACTCTGTTCGGTCAACACCAAGCTATCAGTCAAGCAGTGGAAGCCAAACAAGAACCCGAAGCCATTCTGGCGATGCTGAAACAGGCATTGGGTGAATCATTGCTTCCTGAAGAGGAACAAGAGGACGGAGCCGAACTGTTTACGGCGAGGCGAACCGACAAACTTGCTCGTCCTGTTCAGAAACGTTCCGAGATGATGCGCCAAGACCAGCTGTTCCCGTTAAAGCTGAAGGAACAGGAGCTGATGGGATCGTTTGCACCTTCGCATCCGGCAGTCGCTTCGCTACGAATCAAGATCCGTGGTGTCGAGCAATTGATCGCGGAAGTCGAAGCGAGCGAACGAAGGCTCGAAATCGAGATGCAAAAAGAACTCGACGAACTGCAAGCTGAGGCGGAACGTGAGGCGGCGCTGCGAGCTGGAACCGAAGACACGCCCGAAGACGAATTGTTGGCTCTCCAGCGTCAGGTAAACGTTCGCCTTGTCGCATTGGACCAAGGCCTGAAATCGCTCGACCAACAACTCGCAGCGATCAGCGACGCATACAACAGCGAACGCGAACAAGCTCGCATCGAAGAGGGCGCCGAGATCAAGGCTGCTGGTTTTGAACGGGACATCAGTCGCCAACGCGAACTTTACGAACGGATCGTCGCCCGCTTCGATGAACTGAACATCGTGTCGGAAATCGATGGTCGCCGCGTCTCCGAATTGAACTCTCCGAAAAAGGGCTGGCAGGTTGCGCCGACGCTGTCTCGTAATCTCGCGATGGGATGCTTCTTAGGACTACTAGGAGCCGGCGGGATCGGATACCTATTAGAATGGTCCGACAAATCGTATCACAGTCCCGACGAGATCGCCGAACACCTGCGTATGCCAGTGATCGGACATATCCCTGCGGTTCGCCCCGACATGGAGAAGGTCAAGGCGATGAAGTCTCAACTGGACCCCAGTCTGTGCACCTACTTTCAGCCGCGCAGCACGTTCTGCGAAGCTTATCGCGCGATCCGCACCGCTCTTTACTTCAGCAATCAGAAGCGAGATGGCGTTAACAAGGTGATCCAAGTGACCAGTGCCGTTCCATCAGACGGTAAGTCGACGATCACCGCGAACCTCGCCGTTGCAACCGCTCAGGCTGGCAAGAACGTTCTGCTGATCGACTGCGACTTCCGCCGTCCCCGCGTTCACCAGCTGTTTAAACTGGAATCGAAACGTGGTGTGGCGTGGATGGTGCAGAACATGCCCAATGATCCTCGCCAATCGGCTGCCGATTTGGTCGGTGAAGCGATTCAGGAAACCGAGATCCCCAATCTCTCCGTGATGCCTTGTGGCGAGCGGCCAGCCAATCCGGCGGAACTGCTTTCGTCGCCCAAATTCGATCAAATGCTGACGCTGTTGAAAGAGAAGTTCGATCTGATTTTGATCGACTCGCCGCCGATGCTTGCTGTTACGGATCCGAGCAACATTGCCGGCCGCGTTGACGGAGTGATCCTGGTGATTCGAATTCGCAAGGTGATCCGCCCGATGGCCGTCCGCGCTTCGCGAATGCTCGAAACGCTGGGAGCAAACGTGTTGGGCGTGGTCGTCAATGGTGTCGGCAGTCGCGAGGCTTATGGTTACGGATCGAAGTACTATCGCTCGCGCACCAATTACTACACCGGCGACCACTATCGCTCCGGCTATGGCTATTCCTACGGCAACAGCTACGGCACCGGCGACAATTACGAGTACAGCAACTATTACGAGGATACGACCGACGACACGCCGATCGTCGACTCGACAGCTAACCTCGGTGGCAACGATTCCGCGGGGCATGCATCCGCGGCGGGCAGCGGTCGCTCGGTGTAGCGACCCGCGTCGGGAAACGGCAAAACGGTTGTGTCATTGCACAACCGCACGCGGTACAATAGCCCTAGCCTTCCCATGTGACGATGGTGACGGGCTGACTACGAATCGCCGATTCCCCCTCCTGCCCCGCGTGTTGCCGTGAAGAACTCACCTGCTTTGCGAGCGTATTCTCTCCTGCCGACGCTCCTTCTCCTCAGCATCATCAGCGTTCCCAGCAATGCTGCCGACGCGTCCTCCCCAGAACAACTGGAATTCTTCGAAAAGCAAGTCCGTCCACTTCTGGTCGAACATTGTTACGAATGTCACAGTGTTGACGCGGTCAAGCTGCAGGCAGGGTTGCGAGTCGACAGCCGGCAAGCATTGCTGCAAGGCGGTGATTCAGGCGCCTCGATCCTTCCCGGCGATGTCGACGGCAGCTTGTTAGTCGAGGCGATCCGATTCGATTCCTACGAGATGCCGCCCAAGGGGAAGCTCCCCGATTCGCAGATCCAAGCGATTGAGAAATGGGTCGAGATGGGAGCTCCTTGGCCCGACGAAGCACCGCCGCAATCGGACCAGCAGCGGGAAGTCTTCGATCTGCAGCAACGAGCCGCCGACCACTGGGCCTGGCACCCAATCGCATCGCCGTCGGTGCCGGACGTGCAGGATCCCGCGTGGCCTCGGTCGGACATCGACCGCTTCATTCTGAATCGATTGGAAGCTTCCAGTCTACGTCCGGCAGTCGATACCGATCGCAATGCATTGGCCCGACGTTTGTACTTCGACTTGATCGGCTTACCGCCAACCGCCGACCAGTTGCAAGAGTTCCTCGACGACGCCAGTGACCGCGCGACCGAGCGTCTGGTGGACCGGCTGTTAGATTCGCCCCAATTCGGCGAACGCTGGGGACGCCACTGGTTGGACCTGGTGCGTTACGCTGAATCCCGCGGCCATGAATTCGACAACGATGCTCGCGACGCCTACCAGTATCGCGACTATGTAATTCGCGGACTGAATGCCGACGTCCCCTACGATCAATGGATCCGCGAACACATCGCTGGCGATCTGCTGGAATCGCCGCGACTTAACCTCGAAGAATACTATAACGAATCGATCCTTGGGACCGGATTCTGGTTCCTCGGCGAATGGGTGCATTCCCCCGTCGATATCCGCAAGGATGAAGCCGATCGATTCGACAACATGATCGATGTGATGTCGAAGACGTTTTTAGGCGTCACTGTCGCTTGTGCCCGCTGCCACGACCACAAGTTCGATGCGATCTCGACAGCCGATTACTATGCGTTTTCCGGGTTTCTTCAAGGGAGCGATTTCCGAGAAGTTCGATTCGAATCGATTCATCACAACCAACAAATCGCCAACCGCCTTGACGAACTCGATGCTCGATATCGATCGAAGCTCTCCGCTGCGTTAGGACCAGAATTGGTGGGCGCAGGAACCAGCGAATCTTCTTCGACGCTAGGCGATAACGTGCTCGTCGACTACGCCACGATCCGCGAAGATGGCTATTTGCAGAACGGCTTCATTTTTGGAAGCCAGCCCCGCCGAGCCGGCCAACTGCAGTTAGTCGATATTGAAGGGAAGCCTAGCGTTCAAATCGCGACGACTTCGGCAGCGGTAAACGATCCATTCTGGAATGGGCTGAAATCGGCCCACGAAAAAGGGATCCATCACCGCAACGCGCTCGACAAGCTTCCTAGCGTCGGACGGACCTTACGAACACCAACGTTCGAGCTTACGCACGGCAATGTCGCATGTCGCGTCCGAGGCGTCGGCCACGTTGTCGCTTGTGTCGATTCGCACCGTTTGGTCGCCGGGCCGTTGCACGGCGAGACGATTCGCAAGATCGACGGCAAGAACTCGTGGATACGCTTGAATCTGAACCGGTACGTAGGGCACCGGCTGCACTTGGAGTTTATCCCGGCGGAGGATCAGAGCCTTGAGGTTTCGCTGGTGCTCCAGAACGCGACGCCGGAACAGATGAAAGCTGTCGAAGCGGCCGAGGCAATGCAAATCGAGGCGGCCAGCATACGCCAGTCGCAAATCAATAAAGCCTTATCCGATGGAACGCAGCGAGCGAGCGACCTGACCGCATTGATCGCGCAGTGGGCGGCTAACCGAAGCGAACTAAGAAAACAAATTCGCTACGATTCGCGAGTCGCCATGGCGATGCTGGACGGCACCGGCGAAGACGATCATATCTTGATTCGCGGGAATTCGAGCAAACCGGGACAGCGCGAACCGCGTCACTTTTTGACGGCCATTTCCGGCAACCAGCCGATGGAGATCAAACGCGGCAGCGGACGCTTGGAGCTAGCGAAACAAATCAACGATCCCAACAATCCGTTGACCTCACGCGTGTTTGCTAACCGCGTGTGGCACCATTTGATGGGACGCGGAATCGTTCCTACCACCGATGACTTCGGCGTTTTGGGGCAACGTCCCACGCACCCCGAACTGTTGGATCATCTGGCAACACGGTTTCGCGCCGACGGTCAAAGCCTGAAACGACTGATCCGCTATATCGTCTTGTCGCGGACCTATCAAATGTCCAGCCACGCCGATCCGGCTGCTGTCGCCGACGATCCGAAAAACCTTCTCTGGCATCACCGTTGGCCAAAACGACTGGAAGGCGAAGCGATACGCGACTCGCTGCTTTCGATATCGGGTCGGCTCGACGACGCGATGTATGGCGAACCAATCCCGATTCATCTGACAGGGTTCATGGACGGGCGTGGTCGTCCCGGTGTTAGCGGTCCGATCGATGGGAACGGTCGACGATCGATCTACATTTCCGTGCGACGCAACTTTCTCTCACCGTTTATGTTGACCTTCGATACTCCCGTTCCGTTCAGCGCGATGGGGCGACGGAACGTCTCCAACGTGCCCGCACAAGCTTTGATCTTGATGAACGATCCGATGGTCGTTGAACAGGCGAAGCTTTGGGCGGAACAAACGATCCAGAAGTTTCCGCAGGTCGAGGATTCGAACGTCCATCGCGAGCGAGTGATCTGGATGTATCAGTCGGCTTTTGCGAGATCGCCAACGGCGGAAGAACTGGACATGGCAGTGCAGTTCATCGAATCACAAGACACAAGCGACGCGTCAGCGGAACTCGCGATCTGGGCCGACTTGGCCCATGCCTTCATCAACACCAAGGAGTTTATATTCCTGCGATGAACTCACCATTCCAATTCCCCTGCCAGCGACTGCAACCACAAGCGACTTCGCGCCGTGAGATGTTGACGCGCACCGCAAGCGGCTTCGGCGCGGTAGCGTTAGCTGCGTTGGGAGCCGATCCGGCGTTCGCCGCTGGCAGCCAAGACGCAAAGACTTTGGGTGCCCCGTTGCACGGACTGCACCACCAGCCCCGAGCGAAAAACGTAATCTTTCTGTACATGGACGGAGGACCGTCGCAGGTCGACACCTTCGATCCTAAACCGTTCCTAACGAAGTTTAACGGCAGGGATCCGGCTGATTTTTTCCCCGTCGAACCGACTCAATTCAATAACACCGGCAAGGTGCTTGGCAGCCCATGGAAGTTTGATTCACATGGCGAATCGGGGATCCCGGTCAGCGCACTGTTTCCTCATGTCGCAGGTTGTGTCGATGAACTTGCGGTCGTTCGTTCGATGGTATCGGAGTTTCCCGAGCACACGTTTGCGAACTATTTCTTGCATACCGGCAGTGGCTTACAGGGTCGGCCGAGCATGGGCGCTTGGGTCAATTACGGTCTGGGCAGCGAATGCCAAAACCTGCCAGGATTTGTCGTCATCAACGGCGGCCTGATTCCGCCGGGCGGCTTGGACTGTTTCGGCAGCGGATTTTTGCCGGCCAGCTATCAAGGATCGGTCTTCAAACCGTCGGGCTCGGCTGTTGCCAACATTCAGCGAACGGAGAAATCAGCCGAAGCGCAGATCCGAAAACTAGCCTTGGTTCGCGGCTTGGACAGCATGGCGGTCGACCAGTTCGGCAAACATGACAGCCTCGAGTCGGCGATCCAGAACTATGAACTCGCCTATCAAATGCAGATGGCGGTTCCCGAACTGATGTCGCTGACCGACGAACCCGACTACATCCAGTCGATGTATGGAATGGACGCGGAATACGCTCCGACGAAGATCTACGCATCGCAGTGTCTCTTGGCCCGCCGGCTTGTCGAACGCGGTGTTCGTTTTATCGAACTCACCTGCCCCGCGGTGGGCGGCGACCGCTGGGATCAACACAACAACTTAAAACAGGGGCACGAGAACAACGCGCGGGCTGTGGATCAACCGATCGCAGCATTGCTGAAGGATCTACGACAGCGCGGCATGCTCGATGAAACGCTGGTCGTTTGGGCTGGCGAGTTTGGTCGCACACCGTTTGCGCAAGGCAAAAACGGACGCGACCACAACCCTCAGGGCTTCACGATCTGGATGGCAGGTGGAGGCGTGAAACCCGGAACGGTCTACGGAGCTACCGACGAATTTGGATACAAGGCTATCGAAAATCGGTTGGAAATCCATGATCTTCATGCGACGATGTTGCATCTGCTGGGCGTCGATCACACCCGCTCGACCTTCCGTTTTGGTGGCCGCGACATGCGGTTGACCGATGTCAAAGGGCACGTCGTCAAAGAGCTAATCCAATCGTCTTAGCGGTTCACACCGGCGGAAAACGCTTGTTGACCGTGGCGGCATTCTCGGGGCTGTCGTCTACCGTCCGAGCCGGCAGTGTTACGATCGGCGCTCAAATGTTAAACTGTCCGCGGCGTTAACCTACTGACGATTCCGTGACGAGAACCATAATGAGCGATCTGCCGAACTGTCCCGAATGCGACTCCGAATACACCTATGAAGACGGCATCCTTCTGATCTGCCCGTCTTGTGCCCACGAATGGACCGCCAATCAGGCGGAGGACGATCAGCAACAGGAGCCGGGTGTTCGCGATGCCAACGGCAATGCTTTGCAATCGGGAGACACCGTAACGGTGATCAAGGATCTCAAAGTCAAAGGGACATCGTTGGTCGTCAAGGTTGGCACCAAGGTCAAGAACATTCGGATTGTCGATGGCGATCACGACATCGATTGCAAAATCGACGGAGTGGGCGCGATGCAACTGAAGTCGGAATTCGTCAAGAAAGCTTAGGTCCCCACGACGCGGTCGGCTCCACGTTGCGATTCACTCCCCCACGCCGAACTGGGGGATCTGGCAACCAAACTTACACGAAGCGATGGGTTGATGTTGAAGCGATCTGATTCTGTTCCCCTCTTACCGTTGTTGCTCGCTGCGACACTGCTTTCGGTCGGTTGTGAGCGTCCCGCAGCGGAAGCGGTCGCAGAGGCAAAGCCTGTCGAAATCTTGCAGTCCGCGGGCAAGACGATGGGAACGCGATACGAAGTCAAAATCGCCAACCCACCGGCGGAACTGCCCGCCGACTGGCAACTGTTGATCGACCGCGAACTGCGACGCGTCAACGATCAAATGTCGACCTACATCGCCACGTCGGAGATCTCTCGCTTTAACAGTTCCGATAGCTCGGATTGGTTTGATGTCTCTGCGGAAACCGCAAACGTCGTCGCCGCGGCGCTTGAGATCTCTGGAAAGACCGACGGCGCATTTGATGTAACAGTGGGTCCGCTGGTCAACCTGTGGAGTTTCGGCCCCGAACAACACGAGAAGTCTGTTCCCGATCAAGCTGCCCTCGATGCGGCAGCGGCGGTCACTGGATACCAATCCCTGCATGTCCGCACCGATCCACCGGCGCTTCGTAAAGACAAGCCAGGGTTGCAGGTCGATTTGTCCTCGATCGCCAAAGGGCACGGCGTCGATCGGATCGTCGATCTAATGCAGGGACTTGGATGCAAAAATGTGTTCGTGAACATCGGTGGCGAGATCCGCGCGATCGGGGATAAGGGGAAAGATCGTCCTTGGCGAGCCGGCGTGGAGCGTCCCGACGAAGCGACGACCGTGCTGCTGTTTCCGGTAGCTATCGAAGACGATGCGATCGCCACGTCGGGCGACTACCGCAACTTCTTCGAGATCGACGGCAAACGCTACTCCCACACGATCGATCCCCGCACCGGCCGGCCGATCGAACATACCCTGGCCGCGGTTTCGGTCGTCGCAGACAACTGCATGCTGGCCGACGGTTGGGCGACCGCGCTGAATGTGCTGGGCCCCGTCGAAGGGCCTCGAATTGCCGCGGCGGAGTCGATCGACGCGTATTTATTGGAACGCGCCGACGGTCAATTCCGGCCTCATCCTGTCGGCCGCTTCGTCCAATGGAGCAAGCCGCCTGTGACGCAACAGGACTGATCCTATAATGGAGAGCTTTCCGTCCGCTTCGACTTTCCCCCGCGCCAGTTGCCATGCCACTTGAAATCGTCCCGTATCCCCATCCAACTCTGCGTTACAAGAGCAAGCCGATCCGCAAAGTGGACAAGGCCCTCCGCGAGGTCGTCGCGGAAATGTTCGACCTGATGTACGAATCGCGCGGCGTTGGACTGGCGGCAAACCAAGTCGACATCCCATTGCGGATGTTTGTCGTCAACCCCAGCGGGACGCGTGGCGATGGCGAAGAATTGGTGCTGATCAATCCCGTCATCCAACGCCCCAAAGGATCTTGGCAAGCCGAAGAGGGATGTTTGAGTTTGCCCGGCATTTACGGCAACGTAACTCGCCCCAAAGAGATTCGCTTGAGCGCCTTTGATCTGAAAGGCAATCCGATCGAACGCACGATCGACGACTTTCTTGGCCGCGTTCTGCAGCACGAAAACGATCATCTCGATGGCGTGATGTTCATCGACCGGATGACCGACGAAGCACGCCGCGACCTCGAAGGCGCGTTGGCTGAATTTGAAATCGACCGCGAGAGCTGTCAGCAGACGGGTTCGATCGAGCCGGACGATGTGATTATCGAACGCCGCAACGAATGGGAGCAGCGGTATGCCTGATCGTCCGTTAACGATGGTCTTGATGGGAACCGGCCCCTTTGCAGTTCCCGCTTTCGACGCGATCCGCCGTTCGGCTGATTCGATCGCCTTGGTCGTGACACGCCCCGAGGTGATCAGCAAAAGTCGCAAACCGGCGCCGCCCAGCCCGGTCCGCCAGTGGGCGACCGACAACGAATTACCGATCTACGATCCGCCATCGATCAACGACGTCGATGCGGTTGCCAAATTGCAAGCGCTGCAGGCCGACCTGTTTGTCGTATGCGATTACGGCCAGATCTTAAGCTCCCAAGCGTTGGAAGCCGCAGTCATGGGAGGCATCAACCTCCACGGTTCGCTATTGCCATCCTACCGCGGCGCAGCCCCGGTTCAGTGGGCGGTATGGAATGGCGACCCGGAGAGCGGTGTTTCCGTGATCCACATGACGCCGCGTTTGGACGGCGGTCCGGTGATCGCATCGGCTACCACGCCGATCCAGGCGACCGAGACCGCGGGAGAACTGGAACATCGACTCAGCCAACTTGGAGTGCAGCCGACGCTCGACGCGATCCAAACGCTACGCAACTGGGATCGAGAATCGACGATCGGCGTGCCACAGGACAAGTCGCTCGTTTCCAAGGCGCCGCGTCTAGCTAAGGCCGATGGAAGAATCGATTGGTCGAAAAGCTTGCGGGAGATCGATTGTCACGTTCGCGCGATGCAACCTTGGCCCGACGCGTTCACCTTGGTCGAAACCGGAGCCAAACAACCGCTGCGATTGGTAATCCGGCAACTCGTAGCGTCGGATCATCCTCGTCCAGCCGACGCGCAGCCCGGGCAAGTGATCGTCGTCGACGGTCGTTTGTTAGTCGCCGCCGGAGACGGTTGCGTGGAGATCCTGCGTCTGGTCCCAGCCGGAAAACGCGAGATGGCCGCCGCTGAATTCATGCGGGGCAATCCACTGCCGGCCGACGCGATACTTTAAACAGCCAACCGCCACGAGTTGCCGATCCGACAACTGCCGGATCGGCTTCACTTGCATGAACGCTGTCACAACGAAGCTCTACTTTTTCACAACCCAGATGTTGCGATAGACAACGGGATTGCCGTGCCCTTGTAGATACAGCGCATCGGCCTCGGGACCTTCGGGGTGACGGCCGGGCGTTCCGTGGGGAAGCTCGAGATCATCGTGAATTACGACACCATTGTGCCGAATCGTCGCTCGAGCATTCTTCGTCTTGTTCCCTTGGTCGTCGTATCGTGCGGCGGTGAAATCGATATCGTAGGTCTGCCATTGCAGTGGTGGAAAGCACATGTTGACGTTCGGTTCAGCGATGCTGTAGATCCCGCCGCACTCGTTGTTTTTGCCAGCCAAGCCAAACGAATCGAGAACCTGCAACTCATAACGGCTTTGCATATAGACGCCGCTGTTACCGCGAGCCTGCCCGCGCGCCTTGGGTTTGAACGGCGTGCGAAATTCGAGATGCAACGTATGGTCGCCAAACTTCTCGCGACTGAAGCAATTCGCTGCCAACAGATCGCCTTGCAACTTGCCTCCTTCGAAGGCGTCCGCTGAGGATCCGTCGAACAACACGACCGCGCCGGCTGGCGGCTTCGCTCCCAACGTATCGCTCTCGCGTTGCACTTTGTAGAGCGTGCCGCGCAAAATTCCGTCGGCGACCGTCGAGACGGCGAGTTCACCGTTGGCGATTTCAATCTTAAACAGCTCATTGGCGAAGACAGCAGCATCCCCCTCCAGTTCGCCGTCGATCTCGACTTTCACATCTTTGTGCGACCGATCCGCGTTGGGCAATCCGCCGGTATAGCTGACCATACGGAACTTGCCGTCGCCCAACGCAATCACTTGGACACCAAATTTGACCGCCTCGGGACCGGCGGTCCCCTCGTATTCTCCCTGAATTTTGTAGTCGATCGGAGCGGTTGCGGGATCGAGGTAGGTGTCTTTCAAATCGTTATCGTCAGCGAAGACAGCGACGTTCAGCATCGCGATACTGATCGTCAAAGCAAAAATTCGATTCATGGGGCTCTCGCAAAAAAACATTAGAGGGGGGTGGTACTACGTGGCACAGCATACCATCGCCGTGTGTCAATTGAAACGTTTCGACAAACGACGCTACAGACGCCCCTTCCCCGTCAAACGATCAGCGATTCCCAAAGCGATTGGGTACCGTAGGTCGGGTCGGTCGCATTGATCGACTTCGGCCGATGTCACATAATCATCGCAGCCCGGGGCATGAACGATGCTCGCAGGCTCTGCGATGCAGAGCCGACCATGAGGCACGCCGGGCGTCGCTGCCCCAAATGAAACCAATCGAAGGAACGCACTATAATGTCAAGCTACACACCGGAAGACGCCTTTACCCCCGAGCCGCCAAAGTCCAGGACCGCGATCAAGATCATAATCGCTGTCGTGTTGATCGGGCTGGGCATCATTTGCTGCGGCTGCTTGGGAATGATTGCGGTTTCTTGGATGGCCTACGGAGACTCGGTTGAAACGATCAAGGGGAATCGCGTCGTCCAGCAGAACCTTGGCGATGTAACGACCGCAGAGATCGACTTGCAAGCGACCGGGGAACTGGCCGAAAGCGGTGGCCAGCAGCAGTTGGTCTATCGCGTCGAAGGAACCAATGGATCGGGCAAAGTCATCGTTGCGACGGGACCTGCTGGTTTGGAACTGAAGACGTTGATCTTGGAAGACGGGACCGAGATCGATCTACAAGTCCAAGACGATCGGATTCCAGTGGAGTTCGAAATCGATAGCGGCGAACTGGAGATCGACACCGGCGATCTCGTGCCGCAGAACTAACAGCCCCAGTTTGCAGCAATTCACCGCGGCTGGGTTCATTCGATCCAGTCGCGTGGTCCGAGTTCGAAACGCTTCAACTTGCGGTCCAACGTCGAGCGTTCGATCCCCAGGATCGAAGCGGCTTTGCTTTTGTTCCCTCCGGTCGCGCGAAGCGTCTGCAAAATATGGTTGCGTTCGATATCCAACAGCGACAACTCTTCAAAGTCGCCACCGGCTTCCGGAGCGATATCAGAATTGCCCGCGACATGAACGTTCGACAAAACCAAATCGTCGGCATCAATCGACGACTTGTTCGTTAAAACCACGGCGCGTTCGATCGCGTTTTTCAGTTCGCGAATGTTCCCCGGCCACGGATATTTCATCAACCGCTTCTCAGCCGCAACCGTGAACCCATCGATCTTCCGCCCCATCTGTTGGCAATACAGCTTCAGAAAGTGTTTGGCCAACCGCAATATGTCGCGGCCGCGTTGCCGGAGTGGCGGGATCACGATTTCCAGAACATGCAAGCGAAAATAGAGATCGGCCCGAAACCTTCCCTCCCGAACCTCGGCTTCGAGATCGCGGTTGGTGGCGGAGACAACGCGAACATCGGCGCGAATCGATCGGTTGCCGCCAACGCGTTCGAACGCATGTCCTTCCAGCACCCGAAGAAATTTGGCTTGAATCTCGGGACTCATCTCCCCGATTTCGTCGAGCATCAACGTGCCGCCATCGGCCGCTTCGAACTTCCCCAGCTTGCGTTCGGTGGCGCCGGTGAAGGCACCTTTTTCATGGCCGAACAATTCGCTTTCGAGTAACGACGGCGAAAGTGCGGCACAATTCAGACATAAAAACGGTCCCTCGCTGCGGCTACTTTGATCGTGCAACGACTGAGCCACCAACTCCTTGCCGACGCCACTCTCACCTCGAATCAAAACCGTAGCCGACGTGGGCGCAGCTCGCCGGATCGCTTCGTTGATCGCTCGGATCTCGGGACTGTCCCCAACGATCTTCGACTCTTTGCCCAATTGTTGACGCAGTTGATCTACTTTCTGACGGCTTCGGTCCAGCCGCGTTGCAAGTTGGGCTTGCCGCATCAAGTTCTGAAAAGCGAGTCCGAGGTTCTCGGCTACCGCCAATGCAAATTCCAGATGTTCGGGTTCCAGCGATGGCTCGTCGTCGCTGGAGTATAGATGGATCAAGCCGATCGATCGGTTCTCGACACGGATGGGAGCACAAACCGTGCTTGTGGTGCTGATCTCGCCACGACTGTCGGGGCTCGCCAGCGCCGCGTTGTCGGCAATATTCCGTGCGAGGACCGCTTCGCCATCGCGGAGTACAGTTTCCGCGACGAAATCGGGGACGCGATGGTAGCTGCGGTGCAGGCGTTGCCGGGTGGCGATCAAAACCAGATCGTTGGGGTCCGAAGAATCGCTTTTCGCCGATTCGGCCAGTCGCATGACAGCGCCGGTGGCGACGCCGGTGTGCAGGATCAAGGTATCGAGCGCGGATTCGGCAGCGGCGTCGATCGATTCACAGCGGGAGAGTTCAAACGCAAAGTGGAACAAGTTTTGCGCCGCGCCCGCTTTTTCGTTCGCTTTTGCCTTGCGAAACCGCTGATCCAAGAACTGAGTCTTCCCCTTGCGGTGGGTGATTTGCCCAGCGTCGATCCCCTCCACTGTCTGCTGTTCATCCAGTGTTCCGCTGGCTTCGCTCGCGTTTCCGGCGGCGGTGGGAGCTTCATGTTCGAAGGCGTCGGCGATGTCGTGCACGAAAACCATCTGACAGCCGGCGATTTCCAGCGTTTGTCCGGGCCGGATGACCTGATCGCCGTGAATCGGCTGGGCATCGATGCGCGTCCCGTTACGGCTGGCGTTATCGCGCACGACCCAATCGCCATCCTCAGCAAATAGCTCGGCATGCTGGCGACTGCATCGTTCGTGACGGATCACGATATGGCTGCCCGAGGAACGGCCAATCGTGGTGCGGCGGCCGGGCACGAGACTGAAGACATCGGTCCATCGACTCCCCTCTTGAATGACCAAATAAGCCGGTGGCGCAGTTTCTGCGGAATTTGTAACCTCTGGCAAACGATAACCCGCGGGCAAAAATGTTGTGTTCGTGGTTGTTTGAGACTATTTTACATGCAGACGGCGCACGCTCGGTCAACGGATTCCTGCGGGAAGCATTTTTGACCTACAGTTAAGACGCGTACGCCGCTTGTCTAAAGAAAGATTCTACCCACTTGGTATCGACGCGTCAGCGTTGGGAGTTCGTTTGATGAAATGTCCACAAGGTTTGCAGGTTCGAGTTCGAAGTGCAATCTGCATTGCCAGCATGCTCGTAATCGCGGCGCCGTCGTTCGCCGGACAAGTTGGCTTTCAACAGAACTCCGTTGGTGGTGTGATGGTCGACGCAGGTGGCGTAGTCCGCGCCGCCACGCCGGATGAACAACAGCAGTTGCTGCGAACCGTGCGTGCTCAGGTGCGAGTTGCCGCCGGTGAACTCGCCAAGCCAGCCGAGATGCGAATGATCTCACTGAAGGGCTTGCAGAAAGCGATCGCCACAGCGCTGGCAAACGGGACCGAGCTGCCTGAAGAAATTCGCTACCTCGCCGGACTACAACGCGTTCAATACGTGTTCGCCTATCCCGAACAGAACGACATCGTGATCGCCGGCCCCGCCGAACCGTGGATCGTTCGCGACGATGCCGCAGTTGTTGGTGCGATTAGCGGCCAGCCGATGATGTTGATCGATGATTTGGTCACTGCGATGCAGAGCGTTGAAGCAGCTCGTCGCAGCGGAATCAGCTGTTCGATCGAACCGACAGCCGAAGGGCACCAACGCCTCAATCGCCTGCTGTCTAAAGTCCAATTGCGAAACGGGCAGAACCCGAAAGCGCTCGAGCCTCAAATGAAGCAAGCCTTCGGACCTCAGATGGTCAAGATCAACGGTGTCCCCACCGACAGCCATTACGCTCGCATTTTGGTCGCTGCGGATTATCAAATGAAACGCATCGCGATGGGACTCGAACCTTCGCGTCTGCCGAACTTGCCAAGCTACCTGCAGATGGCTCGTGGTTCGCTCACCCAAAGCAACGCAAACCCACGCTGGTGGATGGCTTGCGATTACAACTCACTATCACACTCCGAGGACAAGCTTTCCTGGAAACTGTCGGGATGCGGCGTTAAGACGATGACCGAAAACGATCTCATCGGCGCCGACGGTCAAGTTGTCGGAAACGCCAAGGCAGATCCAAAGGCTCAACAATGGGCGGACCTGATGACCGAAAACTATTCGGAACTCAGCCAACAGTTTCCCGTCTTTGGCCAACTGCGAAACATGATCGACCTGAGTGTCGTGGCAACCTTGATCGTTCAAGAACGGCTGGATGAAACGGCCGGGGTTAACCTCGACCTGTTGATGGGCCGCGGCACGGAAGTTCCCGTCGCCGTCTACACCGCTCCCGCTGCGATCTCTCCCGAATGCAGCTTCTTGCGTAGTCGCAAGGGCTGGATCGTGACAACGTCCGGCGGAGTCGACATCAACGCATTTGAGATCGTTGAACGCCAAGCAGCTGACGCTACATTGAGCGGCGTCCGAGGCAAATCGGCTGCAGAAGAAGCGACCTCTTGGTGGTGGAACGGCTGATCCGTTTCGCTTCGTTCAATTTTCCCACAAAAAAACCGCTGCCGACGCCCAAAGGCAATCGACAGCGGCATGCGGGAAATTCGCTTGTTCGCCTCATTCGCCCGGCCGTGGCCAGACGAATGTTTTCAGGCGAACTCTTTTCTTGATTCCACCAAACTAGTTGTTCAGCAGTTCTCGAATTCCGTAGGTGAAGAAGGTTCCGAGACCAAAGTTCAGGATCTCTTCTTCACACTTGTACTGCAGGATCAGGATATCGCCAGCCTGAACGAGCGGTCGTTGCCGAGGGTCGTTCGTAGCAGCTGCCAAGTCGACTTCGATTGCAACTTGTCCTTCGCACGGCGTCTTGCGGAGGATGTATAAACGTCCGGGCGGGACACCACCGACGCTTGAAGCACCGAGTCCACCTCCGCCACCGCCAACTTGAGCACCAAGCCCAGTCCCAGCGATTGCCATCGCACCTAACACATCGAGATCGTAGTCGCGAGGCAGGGGATGTTCTCCACCAGGCAACAATCCACCGGTGTAGAAGACCTCGCGGTCACGCGATTCGATGTAGACAATATCACCGCTCTTCAACAGTACGTCTTTAGGGCTGATGTCTGGGACAACTCCCGGTGGAATCCGCAAAGGAATCCGAATCGCGGAATCGTCTTCTGGCGGGGCTGGAGGGCACAAACATGGGTTCAGACGTCGCTGCTCCTCGAACTCGCGGTAGTGCTGTGCGATGATCTCCATACGCTTTCGCTTGTCAGCCTGACTAGCACGCAGGATTTTAACTTCGTTTTTCGCAGTAACACCAGGCAGACCTCCGGTCTCCATAAGAGCGTGCAACACGTCGTTCTGGTAGGCGGGCAGTTTCACAATGCTGCCAGAGGCACCTCGGAAGCTACCGCGTTCAACCTGGCTGCCGCTATTGACGTCGTTTGTTGTTAAGCCTTGATCCTGCCGAACCACGATCACGTCGTAAGTCCGCTCTTTAATCAGGGTCACGACAGGCCGCGCCTTCTCATTCTTCAAAATCTCCGCCTTGATGTAGGCTTGGCGAATGAGTTCACGAACCTGGTCAATCGTCATACCACGGACGTCGATTGGTTCGACCAATGGCAGCGAGATCGTGCCATCTTCCGCAACGGCAATCGGGAATCCAATCGACGGCGGCAGCGTGCTATCCGCGTCGGGAAAGTGCACTGGCGGCAACTGGGGAGTCACGTCGGGTGCGTTAAACGGCAACACACCTTCAATATAGACACCCAAGACGTCATTGGAATCCAAGATGTAGTTCCGCGGAGCCTCTTGCGACAGCAACGAGATGTCGACCGGTACAAGATTATTTTTTGGCGGTGCAAAGAACTGCGGTGGCAAGCGACGCGCGGGAACGCCGCTGATTGGCTGCGTTATACTGCTACAGCCCGTGCACATCGCAACCCCTAGACACAGGGTCCAAAGTAGGCCTGCGGCAGCGGGCACGCGCTTTGCGGATTGGTTTTTGATTTCGACATTCATCACAAAGGCTCTTCGATTCGGCGTCTGCGGACTGGATCAGGTTAGATGCGCGTCGTCCGTTGTAACGGACAACGGAGATGCAGGTTTCCCGGCGACAGGACGCATATGTGGTCCTGCGAAAGTGAGGATCAACGCACTAGAACGGTTGCGGACGTTGGATCGGCCCGCCAATTCCAGAACCGATCCGTGGCGATGCAGTGCGAGTTGCCGGTGCGACCTGATTCGTTGGTCGCTCCAACCCGAGTTGCACGTCGCCAACGATCGTCTCACCTTCACCCAACAGGCCTTCATAACCTGTCACTTGCGACGGGGGCTGCTCAGCAGCTTTGGCAGGCTCGGTCGAAGCGGCATAAGCCGGATCTCCCAGGCCGCAACTTTGGCAAGCGGCTGCCATCTGCCCGCTCAATTGAATCTGGCCATAGTTGCCTAGACCATCCTCTTCGGCGGCGCGGGCACCGTGCGGGTACCCGGCAAACCAAGCGCTCACGCGTTGTTGGCCTTCAGGAGACTGGAACTTCCAACTCCAATAGCTACGCGGCGGGAAGGCGGGTGTGCAACCGTTTCCGCCACTGGCTACATCTTCATAACCTTGACGGAAACCATCGCGGAAGTGGTAGCGATGGTCTTCATTCTGAAAACAGTGCTTGCGTTCGTGCCAAGCACGAGCACTCCAGGCACTGTTGCGGTACCCCAGCACGAATTCGTCACAGCATTCGTTGTAATCCAAGGAATTGCTGAGTCCCGCGAACGCGGTGCAACCTCCAGTGGAAACAACAAGCATCGACGCGGCTAAGGAGCAGGCGAGTCCTGCGACCATCGCCCGCAATCGAACTCGCCGTTTGCGAGTATAACGTGTACGACAACTATCGATCGATGATATACGATCCGCCATGTTGGCCCCCCCGGCTACAACGGCAGTCAAATTTCCGCGTACGGCACCAGTGCACCGAGACGCAACCCTTACGAAGCTATTCATCGCCAAATCGGTTATCGTGGATTGAGAGATTTTTACGGTGATGACGAATCATTTAGATAATCGTGCTGTTATTGGTGCCCCGATTGCACTAGGCAAATACTCGTTGCGACCGGAATATCGGCTTCTTGTGGCCTGGCGATGCTTGTTCGCGAGCCCCGCGCGGATCATGCTGAATCGTCCTGACATCGCTTAACGCCCGTTGTCGGCGCTCGGATTGCAACCCAAGGCGTACGCCGCGTCGCCGTCAATCAACGCTAGCAGTTGCCGTTTTGTTCTCCACCACTCATCGATCCCCCTCGATTTGCCGATGCCTGACGAAGCCCACCGCAGTGCCTCCGAAACGTTTACCGTTTGCTGGCGAAGGCTAATCGCTGGGCTGGCGGCAGTGATTCCCGCTGCAGCTGCTTGGGACTACGGCGGCATCCTGCCCTGGAGCAAGTGGGCCATTGCGGCCGCCACTGCCGGACTGTTGATCGCAGTGCTTCCTCTGCTACTGCTGCGGCGTCCCAGCTCCCGTCTTGCCTACGGACTCCCTTTCCTGGCGCTTGCGATATGGGGCTACGCTGCGTTTCAAACGATCCCACTTCCCGGGAGTCTTGTCTCAGTAATTGCCCCCGCAAGTCATGCAGCCTACAGCCAGTGGAGCGAGGTGGCGGGGCAAGCGGTCCCATCGTCGATGCCGATCAGCGTTGCCCCTTGGTACACGCGAGGCTACCTGGTCCTGCCAGCCTGTTTTGCTGGCTTCGTACTGATCGCAACCGTCGTGTTGCGAGGCGACAAAAACGTTTTGATCTTGCTCACGCTTACGACAATAGCGGGCGTTCTGACCAGCTACATCGGGATCGCTGACAAGATCAACGCAAATGAACTCCGTGGCGACCTACTCGACTACGCCGACCAAGGAATTCCATTTGGGCCGTTCGTCAACCGCAACAACGCCGCCGGGTATCTCAACTTGTGCTTGGCCTGCACGATCGGTTCGCTTGTCTACCGCCATCGCAAGCAACAGCGGGATCGTAAGCACGACAACCGCTACCAGATTTCCGGCGGCGGACGCTGGGAGAAGCTTCAAAGCCGTATCAATAATTTCGCCCGTTCGACCGACAACCTGTCGATCGTACTGATCGTCTTTGCGATCGTGATCGCGAGTGGAATTTTTGTCAGCGGATCGCGAGGCGGAATGTTAGCCAGCGTAGCCGGAACTCTCGTCGTCTGCTTCCGATCGGTCAACCGCAGTCGTAAGTTCACCGCGCTGATCGCGATCTCGATCGGGCTCGTCGGATTTGGGCTGCTGCTAGGTTCGATCGGCATGGTCTCTGCCGTCCAAGAACGGTTTGCTCAGGTTTGGGGCGAGGAAGCGTTGCAGGACGGGCGTCTTGACCATTGGCAGGATAGCCTTGTCGCGTCAGCAAACTTTTTTCCCGGTGGCGCAGGACTTGGCACCTATCGATTTGCCTACCTCCCCTTTCAACGTGTCGGCGGATCGTCTTGGTTCCTGAACGCCGATGGGATGCCTTTCGAATGGCTGCTCGAAGGTGGTCTGATCGTCGTTGGGCTGATCCTTGCCGGTATCGCGTGGACCTATCGCCTTCTATGGAATCTCGCCTTTTACAAAAACTCGCCTACCGATGCGGCGGTCGCGACGACCGCGTGGTTCGCGATCCCCAGCCTGATGGTTTCGCAATCGTTTGACTTCGGTATCCTTCTACCCGCCAACACGCTCCTGGCGGCGCTGATCCTCGGCGCGGTCTGTGCGACCATCAAACCAGCCGTCAGATCGAAGAAACAGGGCAAGTCTTCCGGCAGCAAGCGAAGACGAAGCGGTTCGCAAAGTGCAAAGCAGACAAGTTCATCGCCTTCGAAAACGAGCGAGTATCCGCAATTGGAAGTGAGCCCCGATCCGCACGCTCCCACGACGACGTATTCGGTTGCGAAGTCGAGCAAACCGGTTGGTGGTGGTTCCTACCCGAGTTCTCGTTCGACAGCGCGGTCCGGGGCATCTGCCGCGCACAAACCGACGCATTCACCCCGTTCGGCTGGCCAGCGAGCCGTCGATATCGGACTGGCACTCGCCTGCTGGTTGGGATGTTTTTCCACCGCGGGTCTCGCCGTTCGCCAACAATATGCAGCGGCGGAGGCGGATCACGTCATCCGGCGATTCAACGCCTGGCGGCCCGATCTAGTCGACGCTGCCGACAAGATCGACGCCATCGCGAACGAAACCCATGAACTATGCGAACGCTATCCTCGGAACCCCGATCTTCTACTGGCCGATGCTCAGGTGATGTTGACGCAAGCGCGAGCCGCCATGCTTCGCGACGCTCCCGAAGATTTGGAACGCCAAGAATTTGAGCGCCGCTGGCAATTGACGGCTCCACTTTTGCGACGCCATCAATTCCACATCCAGCGCGCCACTGCTCCGGATCGCCCGCTCGACTGGCAATCGGTGTTGATGCCAGGCGAATCGAGCGAGTTGTTCCTCTCGGCTCGCGACCAGACCGTTGCCGCTTTGCAGTATTGTCCGCTGAACGACCAGATCTACTCCCTGTTGCTAACACTCGATTTCGTGGACGAAGGCTATGTCGACACCGAACGCTGGGTGAACCAGTTGCATCAAACGGGAATTCGACGCCCCAACACCTTGCATCGCTTGGGCGTAATCGCTTCGACCTATCCAGGCCCCGAGACGGCGCTGCCGATCTGGCGCGATGAATTGCAGTTGGTCCCCGAGCGATTGCAGAACGTCTGGCAAACGATCCAACAATTGCAGATCGATGCTGACCTTAACACGCTGGTCCCCGACGATCCTGCCGCACTGCTGACGGCGGCCGATAAGCTGACGACCGATCCCGAGACGCGCGAACAATTGTTGTCTCGCATCGACGCGATCCTTAGCAGCGAGGGAAGATCGTCACTGAAGCAACTAACCAGCGAAGACACGTTCGCGCCCAACGACGTCGAACAATTTAGCCCCGATACAAATAAGCCGCTCAAGCATCGAGTTGCTGATGACGCTCAGTGGCACTACTTCAACGCCCGCGTTGCGATGCTCCGCGAAGACTATTCCGCCGCGGAAGACGCATATCGCGAAGCGGTGCAGATGAAACCGGGGGATCTCGCCTGGCGCCAACAATTTGCTCATCTGCTGTTGCAAAACGGCAAGCAAAAAGAAGCTGTCAAGCAAGTCGAACGGTGTCTGTTGCAAGCGCCGAACGACCGCCGCCTGCTAAAGCTTGCTGCGAAGTTCCGCGAAGCCGAAGTGCCTCCAACTGACGAAGCGACACCGGCCGAGGAAGTTGAGCCAACCAACGAACAGTAGTCGCGGCTGCGATCGAATTCACCTGCTATCCTGTCGCCGCTGCAAAACCAACGTCGAAGCGACAGCCGGATTCAAAAACTACGAAACAGCGGCTGCTGTAGGTTCGTTGGCATCCACCATCCGCAGCGTTCGCCAGCGACCGTGGGCAAATCGCCCCAGCATTGCCGCGGCCATCGACATCACCCAGCAGGTCAGCATCCACCACCACCAATACAGTGGATCATTCGAATAACCTTTCCCGACCAGGCCGACGACCACCCAAGTCACGGCGACGCTGACACTCGCATAAAGCACGAACCAGGTATCCCCCGCGCCGCGGAGCGCTCCGGCGATAACGATCTGCGCCGCATCAAAAATGCAATAGACAGCGACGAACCTCAACAAGACTTTTGCCAGTGCGATCGTCGACGCGATCGCCTCTCCTTGATTCCCTGCCAGGTACAGCGAAAGCAGCGTGTCGGGGATCAATACGTACGACGCCGCCCAGGCCGCTGAATAGCAGACGCCCAACAACGCGGCCGAAACCGCGGCCCGCGCTGCCAGCACCGGTCCCGATTCGGTCAGGTGTTTGCCAACTAAAACCGACGCCGCGATTGAGACACCGATCAAAGGCACAAACGCCGCCATATTAAAGTTGATCGCCATCGCAGTCGCCGCCAAGGCATCGGTTCCGACCTGCCCGATCTGCAATACGATCATCGCAAACCCGCCCGATTCCGCTTGGTATTGCAATCCCGCAGGAACGCCAAAGAAGAGCAACCGACGACAAAGCACCCAATCGAAACAACGCCCAGCGGCGATCCCATATCGCTCGATATCACATCGTCGATGCATCAGCACAAAGTAGATGATCGCTTTGGCCCAAAACGAAACGCTGCTAGCGATCCCCGCTCCAACGATCCCCAACTCGGGAAAGCCGGCGTATCCGAAGATCAAGACAACGTCCAACACCAGGTTCAGGATCGACGCGACGACGTTCACCCACATCACGATCGCCGTTCGCTCGGTGCCGCTAAAAAATCCCGCCAAAGCCGACTCTAAAACGACAGCGCTTGCACCGACCAGCAACCACTGCAGATAGATCGTCTCCAAATCGAGAAGCGACGGGTCTTGCCCGGCCGCTATAAAGATCGACCGCGACATCGGGATCAACATCCACAGCAGCGGAGAAACCGCCAGAGTTAACCAGATCGCTTGCCAGATCAGCCGGCCGATCCGCTGCGGTTGTCCGCTGCCAGCATACTGAGCGACCATCGCGCTGGTCATCGATACGATGCCGACGGGGAAACAGGTAAGCGTCCAAAACAGGTTCCCGCCGGCCATCGAAGCCGCCATCTCGGGCTGACCGTACCACAGCAGTAGCGTCCGGTCGGAGAAGAGGGTCAGGGTGAAACACCCGGTGCTGATCATCAATGGCAGCGCGACGCGCAACACTTCGGCGATCCCCGCCGGACGATTCCAGATATTCATGAAGGCATTCGAGAAGCCACCGCAGCACACGCGATTCCGGTAAGAAGCCCCGCCACGTGAGCGACATTCGCTACCGAGACGCCCCCCATGGATCCCTGAGGCAAGAGGATGAACATGAACAGAAACACCATCATCAGCATGACCGTTGATGGCGGGATCAGGTTCGGGAACGTTGGCTGCAAAATCGGGCGAATCCACAAATAGCCGAACAGCCCGTACACCGCTCCGGAGATGCCGATCACATTCGGCGACCCGCCAAGACTTTCAGGAAACACCGATTGCAAAACGATCGCCGTCACACCGGTCAAGAAGACCAACAACGCAAACGCCCCGGGACTCTGCAGTCGCTCGATCGCGCCACCAAGAAAGAACAACGCCATCATATTGAAGCCCAAGTGCATCAGACTGCCATGCAGCAGATTGGGCGTAAAGACTCGCCAGATCTCCCCCTTTTTGATCGATGCCAGCGGATCGCCTTCGGATTCAACGTAGTCCTGCACCCCGACAAAACGTAGCGCACGGAACAATTGAGCTCCGGCATCATCGCCGCTCCGCTGGGCACCGGGATCGGTGATGAAAAACAGCACGACACAGGTGATCACCAACCCGATAGTCAGCCGCGGTTTGCGGGTCATGAAATTGCCCGAACCAGCCCAAGCGGCACCGCCCACCTTCCGCTGCTGCTTCAAGCGATCTTTGTTCTTCGCCTCCTGCTGCTTGCGAATCTCATCGGCTTGCTTTTGAACGTTGTATTTCGCATCGCCCGGCTGCTCGCGAAACGCGGCAAACTGAGTCCGCGCTTCGTCCAACCGATCTTCGTCGCGAATCCAAATCGCCCAGGCTTGCGGATCGCTGTGAGACGTCTCGGCCATCGCTGAGATGTCGATCGTCAACAGATAGTCGCAGAATCGGACCGCTTCAGCTCGTTCCGTCAATTCGCCGATCTTACGCATGAGTCTCTTTTTCGCTGATGTTGTTCCGTGACCGAGCGAGCTGGCTGCCGCTAGCGTCAACAGTCGCCCAAAAATCGGCGACGCCTCCTCCGCTGTCAGCGCCGCTCACCGCAGAGAGATCAAACTCCCTCCGCGAGCACCTTGCGATGCATCTCTTCGCTGCTGCGGTAATAGGCTTGGCGAGTCAGCCCCTGCGCGGCCGCTTCATCGAGTACGTAGACCGCGTCGCGATGCAACTGCAACGCCGATGCTGTGTTCTGGCAAGTGACCGGGCCTTCGATCGCACCAGCAATCGCATCGGCTTTGTGTGCCCCCGTCGCCATCAACAGACATTGTCGCGATTCGAGAATCGTTCCGACGCCCATCGTGACTGCCAATCGCGGCACTTCGTCGATCGAGTCAAAGAACCGCGCGTTGTCTTGAACCGTTTCAGGCATCAAAGTTTTCAACCGCGTGCGGCTGCCCAGCGACGACCCGGGCTCGTTAAATGCGATGTGCCCGTCGCTACCGATGCCCAGCAATTGCAGGTCGATTCCCCCAGCATCCGCGATCTGTTGCTCGTAGACTTCGCCATACGCTTCATAGTCCTTCGCCAAACCGTTGGGGACGTGCGTCGCGGCTGGATCGATGTCGATGTGGTCGAACAAATTTTTCTGCATGAAGTGTCGATAGCTCTGCGGATGATCCCCCGCCAAACCAACGTATTCATCCAAGTTGAACGACTTGCACCCGGCGAAACTGACAGTCTTCTCCCGATACATTTCGATCAGCACTTGATAGCAGGCGACCGGAGTGCCTCCCGTAGCCAACCCCAGAACCGAGTTCGGTTTCTTCTGGATCTGTTCGACGATCAATTCGGCGCAACGTTTTGCCGCCGCAGCCGCGTCCTTCTCGATGATGATTCGCATGTTCTCTTATTCCCACTCGATCGTTGCAGGGGGCTTGCTGCTGATGTCGTAGCAAACGCGATTAACCCCCTTGACTTCATTGATGATTCGCGTGCTGATTTTGGCCAACAGGTCGTAGGGCAACCGCGACCAATCGGCTGTCATAAAGTCGTCGGTATCGACAGATCGAACCGCGACACAGTTGTCGTAGGTTCGCGCGTCGCCCATCACGCCGACGCTTTGGACCGGCAACAGGACGGCAAACGTTTGACTCGTCTGACGGTACAATCCCGCCGCTTTGACCTCTTCGACGACGATCGCATCGGCTTCCCGAAGGACCGCCAATTTCTCTTCGGTGATTTCACCCAAACAACGAACCGCCAAACCGGGGCCCGGGAACGGGTGCCGCCAGACGAGATCCTCGGGCAATCCGAGCTCGATTCCCAAACGACGGACTTCATCTTTGAACAGGTCGCGGAGCGGTTCGATCAATTCGAAGCCCAGCTCCTCGGGCAGTCCGCCAACGTTGTGATGCAACTTGATCGTCGCAGCCGGTCCGTCTTGAGCGGCTCCACTTTCGATCACGTCGGGATACAGAGTCCCTTGAGCCAGGAAGTGAGCCGATTCGATCTTGGTCGCTTCGGATTTGAACGCTTCGATAAACTGGTGTCCGATTCGGCGGCGTTTCTCTTGCGGTTCGCTGATCCCTTCCAACGCTTCCATAAACTGAGGGCCAGCGTCGACGACGTGCAAATCAGCTTTAAAATGTTCGGTGAACGCTTTCACAACATCCGCTTGTTCCGCTTTTCGCAGCAGCCCATTGTCGACCAGGATGCAGGCCAACTGAGGGCCGATCGCTTTGTACAGCAATGCAGCGACGACCGACGAATCGACGCCACCGGAGAGCCCACAGATCACGCGACGGTCGCCGACGATCTCCCGAATCTGGCCGATCGTCTCTTCGGCGAAATCGCTCAACTGCCACTTGCCCGTGCAACCGCAAACGCGAAGCACAAAGTTCCGCAGCAATTGTTTCCCCTCGGGAGTGTGCGTCACCTCGGGGTGAAACTGCAATCCGTAGACCGGCAAACTGGCGTGTTTGACTGCGGCAAAAGGACAAGTTTCGGTGCGTGCCTGAGCATGGAACATCTCTCCCACCGAAGAGACTTGATCGCCATGGCTCATCCAAACTTGCATGTTCGTCGGAAGGCCATCGAACAGGTCCGCGGCGTCGGTGACTTCGCAATGAGCCCGACCGTATTCGCGGCTTGGTGTGTGTTGTACGCTGCCGCCCAAAGCATCGCAGGCCAGCTGCATCCCGTAACAAATACCGAGCACGGGAATGCCGAGTTCGAACAACTTGGGATCGCATCGCGGCGCCCCGTCTTCGTAAACGCTCGAAGGTCCGCCCGACAAGATAATCCCTCGTGGAGCGTATTCGGCGATTCGCTCGGCCGAAATGTCGTGGCGTACGATCTGACAATAGACGTTTTGTTCGCGGACACGGCGGGCGATCAGCTGTGCGTATTGCGAACCGAAGTCGAGGACCAGGACCCGTTCGTCCATCAGCGCCGAACTGTCCGTGATAACATCGCTTGCAGGAGTGCTCATATCGACTGGCTCACTGGCTCGGCGAACGCATCGCTGCGACCCGATCGCCGCTTGCATCGCCCGACTCCGCAGCGAACCTCTCAGCAGGAGAAAGGTCCGACAAGGCAGAGTCTCAAGAATTGGATTCAAAAACGATCCGGCAGTATAAGCCAAGCGGTTGATAAGGCCACAGGGGTGTTGCCCGGCGACCGCCGCGCCGCCGCTACATCAGATCCGCAAACGTATCGCTCAAATCCAAGGAATCGCCTAATTTGGCCTGCTGGCGACGGAATTCGGCAAACAACTGCCGCATGATCGGCAGCGCCGCCGCATCGCCGGCGAGATCGTTCATCTCGTCGGGATCTTGTTCCAGATCGTACAACCGCGCAACCTTGGCTTTCGGATAAAGGATCAGTTTATAACGCTCGGTTCGCAGGCTCCGCTGCAAATCGAGGTACGCTCCGTAGATCGCCTGCCGCGGTTGCCCCCGACCATCCAACAACGGCAGCACGCTCTGAAAATCGACATGCTGCGGCTTTTCGACGCCCGCCAATTGGAGCGTCGTCGGCATCACATCCTGCAAATAAATCGGAGCGGAGATTCGCCGCCCCGCATCGACGCCTGGAGCCACGACCATAAAGGGGACTCGCAAGCTGTGGTCGTACATATTCTGTTTCCCCATCAGACCGTGATGTCCGCACGCCAATCCATGATCGGCAGTGAAGAAGATCCAGGTGTTGTCGGCGACGCCCGACGCCTTCAGCCGTTCCAGGATCCGCCCGATTTGAGCGTCCATGTGCGTGATGATCGAATAATATTCCTGGCGATGGACTTTGACGCAGTGTTCCGTGCGCGGAAAGATCCCCAATGCCTCATCTCGCAGCGATGGGCCCAGACCGATCGCGTCTTTGTGCGGATACAGCGGCAAGAAATCCTTGGGGACCGAGATCGAATCGACGGGATAGCGGTCGACATATTCCTGCGGACTTTGCCGCGGATCGTGAGGCGCGTTGAAAGCGACGTACATGAAGAACGGCTTCTCCTGACCTGCAGCATCGTCGATGAAATCGATCGCGTCGTCGCCGACCACTTCGCTCCAGTGTTTCCCTCCTTTCCAATACCCGCCAAATGTTGGATCCGAAGGCGACCACGGATCGCTGCCGTCGGCCAGCGGTCGGTTGTAACCGGTCGGCGTCTGTTGAGGCATACCGCCGCGGACGTTACGCGCGTCGTCGAACGATTTCTTCGCGTCCGCCCGAACGTGCCACTTCCCCGTCATGTAGGTCTTGTAGCCGGCTTGCTTGAGATACTCGCTCCACCATCGCCCCGCCTGGCGTTCCTGTTCGCTCTTGGCGTAGATCGCGTTGGCACTCCACACATACCGACCGCTGTTGAGCATCGTACGGCTGGCGACACAAACCGCTCCGCTCCACGATCCCATGTTAAAGCAATGCGTAAACGTGCTCCCGCGAGCTGCCAATTCGTCCAACGAAGGCGTTTGAATCTCCTCGTTTCCAAACGCACCCACCGTGTCATAAGCCTGGTCGTCAGCAAACAGGAACAGGATGTTGGGACGTTTCGCTTCGTCAGCCGAAGCACTCGCGAAACAAGCCAACAAGGAGAACAGGACGAATAAAGGGGTTAGGCGAGCCATATCGAACGACAACCTCGATGAAGCGATCCGTGGACCAAGAAAGACGTGGAAGGGGAACTGCCGCCAGTATATCAAGTCGCGATCCATTACGAGCCCTCAAAGGTGCCGCGTTGCACCTTCGCGCGGTCGATCCGGCGGTAGAGCGATCGACGGGAACAGTCGTTTTTTTTGGCGTCGCGCGACCACGTAACCTAGATTGTCTTGAACTCCCAATTGGGTTGCTCTGACTTGTCCGATTCCCGACGAATCGAAAGAGCCGCCCCCACGACGATAATTCCGGTCGATCGGCTGCGTTTACCGCGGCATGACTGGGTACACACTGACAACAACAAGCGTTCTACGCACATTGCCGCGGTGAAGCTTTCATGGACAACATGCTGATGGTTATCGGGATCATTACGATCCTAGCGGTCATTGCCCAATTGATCGGTTTGGCAACCGGAACGGCAACGGCTCAACAACGCCTCCGCGCCCAGTGGCGCGAATGGTGTTCGCGTTCGAATTCACAATTGACCAACCAAGTCGTTGCCGCAGACCGTTCGCGACCGTTTTCTCCGGCATGGTCTGGCTGGCGCAGCCTGCGCGTGATCCATACCGAAATGGTTTCCGCCGACTGCAAGACCTTCGTCTTTGCCGATCCCGATGGCTCGCCGATGCCATCGTTTGTCCCCGGCCAATTTTTGATGGTCGGCCGCGTCGATGAACCCGGCGCCGCTCCCGTTGCTGCCCGCTGCTATTCGCTCTCCGACGCTCCCTCGCCATCCCATCTGCAAATCACAGTCAAACGGATCGACAATGGCCAGGTGAGCGCTTGGTTGCACGACACGGTCTCGGTTGGCGATACCGTCCAAACACGAGCCCCCGGCGGTCGCTTTGTGCTCGATATCAAGCGGACCGATCTGGTCGTCGGGATCGCCGCAGGTGTTGGCATCACACCGATGGCCAGCATGGCGAAATATGTCACCAAGATGCAGCCGGGCCGATCGGTGATCGTCTTCCTTTCGGCGCGCGACGCAGCCCACTGCCCGATGGTCGACGAACTTCGCGAGCTCGAGCGCAACAACGCCTTCTTTACGCTGGTTGTCTTGCAGAGTCGCCCCGCACCGGGAGACCGATTCGATCTCAAGGGCCGCTTGACGATCGATATCATCTCGCGCGTCGTCGGCCAACCGATCGGCAGCTACTATCTTTGTGGTCCACCCGAATTCATGACCAACCTCAGCGATGCCCTGATTCAATGGGGCGTGCCAGAAGACTCGGTGAGCTTCGAATCGTTCGGCGGTCCCAAACCGCAGGACGCAGTTGTCGAAGGGGAAGCCAGCAAGCCGATCCCTGTCGAGTTCCGACGCAGCGGAAAGAAGCTGGCGTTTAACGCCGCCGACGGCAACCTCTTGGATGCCGCGGAAAAAGCGGGAGTCCAAATGGACGCCGACTGTCGCGCTGGCGCTTGTGGCACCTGCCTGAAAAAGCTGATCAAGGGGAAAGTCCAATACGATCAAGCCCCTTCGTTCAGCCCGATCGACGACGATGAGTGCCTTCCATGTGTCGGGCGACCAAGCGAAGAAACAGTCGTCGACGCGTAGTTTCTCACGTAAACGCGGCTCGCTTTCCGCTTAGCTCTTCCCACCGCCAAGCGAATAGATTTTCAGGTCGTCGACGACGACGTTGCGTTTCACCGCGAGACGCAACATCCGCTTGGTCGGGTGAGCGATCCCGGGCGATGAAAACGAAGCGATCTCTTTGCCATCGATCGAAACGCTTAACGTGTCGCTAACGATCGTCGCCACGGCGTGATACCACTTGCCTGTCTCCAGCTTATTGGCGACCCGTTTTGTCTTCGTCTTAAGCATCTTCTGCTGCTCGGCCGGCAGCGTTCCGGCTTTGCGTTGCGTGCGAATCTTCAAATCCATCACGCCAGTTTTTAGATCGGTGATCGCAACTGCTTTCGTCCCGATATCGACACGGCAAAGGTGCCCCGCCCAGACCTCTTTGAACTTCAGATCCGCAAAGTTCAACCCTAGCGAATCCCGATCGTCTTCGAGCATGAACTTCACGTCGACGCGGCCGTCGCGAAACTCAGCCGGCTGAACGACCGAGACGCCATGATCGGCCGTCTCATGGATGTAGATGTACATCGCTCCATCGCGGAGGTCGACCTGTTTGTTGCCACCGGCTCGCGCTTTGCTGTTGGTCTTCCAACCGTTGCCAACCTCATCGGTCTGTTCCTGCGACTCGTTTCTCTGGAAATCGTCTTCGAAGATCAACGTCGCGGTCTCTTCCGCCATCACCGAACCGCTGAACGAAACGCACACCGTGGCACAAAGCGACGCAATCAATGAACGCAGCAACATGAGCAGACTTTCTGTGTTGGGATGAGAGAAACAACGAAACCGGAATCGAGTTTGGATACGTCTGGCTTATCAAGAGCTAACCGATCGACGGACCGCGATGGACCATAAAACTTATCCCGACGACAAAATCAGCCACTCCGATGGATGCAAACCGTCGCCGCGGCCAGCTGCAAAAACGCTGGCTTCACGCACCTCGAAAACGCGGATAATCCCTGACGCAGACGCCAACCACCGCCTATTGGATGAAAACGAACTCGCGCGTGTTCAGCAGCGACCAGATGATATCGCCGTACCCGGGAATCTTGTATTCGACAACGATCTGCTTGGCCAAGCGGCTCTGATCCTCGGTCGGATACCGGCTAAGAATGCTCAAGAAAATTGTCTCGATCCGATCGTTTAACGAATCGCGGCTCGTCACCTTGTCGACCAACAGCGACCCCGGTTCCAACATCATGTGCGTCACTGGACCGTTGAACATCGTCAACAATTGAGGGACCGTTCCTTCTGTCGAATTGTTACCGATGATGTTTCGATCGCTCTGTCCAAACTGACGCAAAAAATGATCGGCGGGAACCGGTTGCGGCAACTCCGACGCTCGACGCAGCACGATTCGCTTGTATTCCATCATCCGATCGGTCGCCCGTTCCTCGCGGCTGTATTCAATCATCCGGGGGTAGGTCGAAACCAATTGAGCCGCGGTGACGGCGGGGGGCAATGCAATTGCGTCGCAGTAGCTTTCATCGTTGTGTCGGATCAACGAATCGGGATTCTCCAACGTCAGCGTCAGCATCGAATCCCAGACCTGTTCGGCCGACATCCGCCGCATCACGGGACCGGTCACCAAATATTCAGCGGTTGGATCCTCGGGGTCGATCACCGTCGACTGGCGTTGGTAAATGTGCGTGTTATAGAGAATGCGAAGAAACTCTTTGAGGTCGTAATCGAGTCGCTTCATCTCCGACACCAACAGGTCCATCAGCTTGGGAATCGATGGCGAGGTGTCTTCGGTGATGTCATCGACCGGATCGATCAAGCCGACGCCGATCACCCGCTGCCACATCCGATTCGCAATCGTCAACGCAAATCGAGGGTTATCGTTGGCGGTCAACCAAGCGGCGAAGGCTTCCCGTCGCGAACTGCTTCCGTCCAGCCGCGGCATCGAACCGAAGATCACGTTGGGTTCGACCAACTGCTTCGGCTTCGCATCGTCGTAGGCGTAATCGTGTGGGAAACGCAGCTTGGCCTCCGTCTCGATCACCTCCTTGCGATTCAAATTCACCAACCGATTGACTTGGCCAATCAATCGGCGATCGGAACTCTGCGTCGCCTGTTTTTGAGCCATCGTCAATTCGCGATCGTATTTTCGCGTGCGAACTCCCCCTTCAAAGGCCGCCAATTCGTAGAACTCTCGTTGCGTCCAACGGTCGAACGGATGATCGTGACACTGGGCGCAACCGATACGCGTTCCCAAGAAGATGCGTACGGTGTTGTTCAGATTGTCCAACGGCATCCCGTCGTCCCGCAACTTGTAACCAGCCGCCGGATTCTCCCAGACCTTCCCCTCGGCGGTCAGCATCTCCCGGACCATGACGTTCCAGTGCGTGTTGTCTCGCAAAGACTTCTTGATCCAGTCACCGTAGGGACGCAGGTAGTTGTTGCCATCGGGTTTGTCGACGATCCGCAGGACGTCAGCCCAGTAGTTGTAATGATGGCTGGCATAGCCGGGTGAGTTCAGCAGTTCGTCGATCAACGCCGACCGCTTGTCGGGTGCCGTCGATTTCAAAAACGCCTCGGCCTGTTCCAGCGTAGGAATCGTGCCAGTGATGTCCAAATAGATCCGCCTTAGAAAGACCTCATCCGAGACCGGCGGATTTGCTCTGGCTCCCTTAGAACGTAGATGTTCGACAACGATCTGATCGATCTGCAAGGCAACGGTTTTCATCCGATGCTTCCGCGCCGGATCGACAGGAGTCACTGTCACCTCGGTCCGCGGAGCCTTATCGATCGGCAACACGATCTTTGGCGGCTTGGCTTTCTCCGCGGCGGCTTTCTTGCGAGCTGCATTGAGCGCTTTGGCGCGCTGTTTGGCAGTCTGAGCGTTCAAAACCGCCGGTTGCACAAAAAGCAGAGCGAGCAGAAAAACCGAGAGCAACGAGAAACAGCAGCGTGTGCGATTCATATCGGGTTTCACCATGGCGTCAGAGGAGCGGCTGCCGGAGGAGAGGAGAGCGCTGTGATTCGCTAATCCGTTTGATACAGCCCAGGGGCCCAGTATATAGCCTGGCAAGAGGGGGATGGCGAATTGGGAAAAAATTTGTCGCAATCCGCGACGTCGGCAAAGACATACAGCCGTCATATTCAATACCCACTCCTCGGGATTGAGCCTCCGGTTGCTTCAAACATTCAAGGTGGCATGTATAATCAAATTCCATCTGTCTCCGATTTGACACGCCCTTATAACGCACGGATCGGATTCGCGTCCGCCGCCCAATCCACCCCAAGACACAGCATTAGGCGGACTTTCTTCCCAACGCCCAACAACGACATAAAGGCTACGTATATGAAGTTATTCTCCGCGTGGAACCATCGGTTCCCATGGCTCGCGGCACCCGCACTGCTGGTTGCCAGCATCTGCTCGGGGGCCTCTGGTGACGAGCCGACATTGGTCTTCGATGCCGTCGGCAAGCAGGTCGGCGAGATCGTTTTGGTCGCTGGGGACGAAGAGTATCGCAGCGAAGAATCGATGCCGATGTTGGGGAAGATCTTGAGCCAAAAGCATGGCTTCAAGTGCACAGTCGTCTTCTCGTTGTCCGACGACGGCAGCTACATCGATCCCAATAATTCGACTGGCCTGACCGGTCTGGCGGCACTCGATACCGCCGATCTGATGATCATCGGCACTCGTTTCCGAGCGCCGCGTCCGGAAGAAGCCGCTCATCTGACCAAGTTCATGAACGCCGGCAAGCCAGTCATCGGCATCCGCACCGCCACGCATGCCTTCAACGGCAAGGGGAGCTTCGGCGACAAGATCAGCTTTGCCGAATGGGGACGCAAGATCCTTGGCGAACAATGGGTCAGCCACCACGGCAAACACAAGTCGGAAGGTGCCCGAGGCGTGATCGAAAAGTCGTCCGCCGATCACCCGATCTTGAATTCGGTCGAAGAGATCTTTGCTCCCAGCGATGTCTATGGAGTCATTCACCTGACCGACGCCGACCAAATTCTGATGCGTGGCGCCGTGACCGAATCGCTCGATCCCAAATCGCCTAATGTCGACGGAGAGAAGAACGATCCAATGCAACCGTTTGCCTGGTTGCACACCTACGAAGCTCCCAACGGAACGCAGGGCAAATCGTTTTGCACCACCGCCGGCGCAGCGGTCGATCTGGTCGATGAAGATCTCCGCCGGATGCTTGTCAACGCAGCTTATTTCCTGACCGGAAACGAAGTGCCCAAACAAGCCGACGTCGCTTACGTCGATCCTTTTTATCCAAGCTTCTTCGGGTTCATTCGCGAGAAGGATTATTGGAAAAACGCCGACCTGCAGCCGAGCGATTTTGGGCTCGGCAAATCGCCAGCGATGCCCGATCCCAAGGGAAGTCCCGCTTGGGATTTCCGGCCGACCAACCCCGTCGCCGCTGCGGCTGACAATGCCGGATCGCTCCCACTGAAGAAGCGTCAACGGATCGCAGTCGTCGGCAACGCGCTGGCCGAAGGGATGAACCAATACGGCAATTTCGAGACGCTGCTGCAAACGCGGTTTCCCGAAAAGGAACTCATCTTCCGCAACTTCGGTTGGCCCGCCGATGAAGTCGCCAATCAACAGCGTCCCGGCAGCTACACGACCATCGACGACCCGATGGTTGTTTTTGCCCCTGACATGTTTCTCTGCTTCTTCGGATTCAACGAGTCTTTCCAAGGCCGCGAACCTGCCGCGATCGAGCGTTTTATGGCCGATTACCGCAAGTACATCGAAACGATGAAGGCGAAGTTTGCCAAAGATGGCAAGCAACCGACGTTTGTATTGGTCAGCCCGGTTGGCTTCGAAGCGACCGGAAA
Organism: Rosistilla oblonga; assembly: GCF_007751715.1. Lineage (NCBI taxonomy): Bacteria > Pseudomonadati > Planctomycetota > Planctomycetia > Pirellulales > Pirellulaceae > Rosistilla > Rosistilla oblonga. The sequence continues at coordinate 3,945,241 of NZ_CP036292.1, forward strand.
TCCATTGCAGCCCGATGGTGTCGAAGAGAACAAGAATCTTGCGGCTTATACCGCCGCGATCGCCAAAATGGCTGCCGCCGACGGACACAGCTTCGTCGATCTGCACACCAAAACGAGCGAAGAATTTGCCAAGACGCCTGGCAATCAATTCACGATCAACGGCGTGCACCTGAACGAACAAGGCGATCGCTTGATGGGCGAATTGCTCGACGAGAGCCTGTTCGATGGCGAGCACCCGTTGGGCGTCGACGCCAGCAAGTTCCAAGAGGTTCGCAAATGGGTGAACGACAAATCGTGGTACCACTTGCAAGATTATCGGATGCTCAACGGTTGGTACGTCTATGGCGGGCGCCGCACCTGGGATACCGAAACCTTCCCGACCGAATATCGCAAGATCCGCAACATCGTTGCAGTCCGCGACCAATACGTCTGGGACCTGGCCGCCGGGCGACCGGTTGCCGATCAGCCCGATGATTCGAACACCGGCGAAGTCTATACGCCTGAAACGATGTTCGGCACGCGAGACGAAAACTTCCGCAAGATGCGTGAACCCGAGGAGATCAAATACCCATCGCCCGAAGAATCGATCGAGATGATGACGGTTCCCGAAGGGTTTAAGGTCGAACTGTTCGCCTCCGAACGCGAGTTCCCCGAACTGGCCAACCCGAATCAGATCGCCTTCGATAGCCGCGGACGACTGTGGGTCTCCTGCATGGCCAATTATCCCCAGTGGCAGCCCGGTTCGGCGAAGCCCAGCGATCGCTTGCTGATCTTCGAGGATACCGATGGCGATGGTAAAGCGGATAAGTGCACGCCGTTCTACGACAAACTTATCTGCCCAACCGGCTTCGAATTCTGGAACGGTGGCGTGTTGGTCGTCGACGAACCACGGATTTTGTTCCTCAAGGATACCGATGGCGACGACCGCGCCGACGAAGTCACGCCGCTCATCGATGGCATCGCGACCGACGACACGCACCATACGATGGGCGCGTGGGAGTTCTCTCACGGCGGCTTGTTGCACATGCTCGAAGGCGTCGCGCTATCGACGACGCTCGAAACCCCATGGGGCCCGTTCCGCAACAAGGGAACCAGCGGTGGTTACATCTTCGACCTGCATTCGCTGAAGTTCAGCCACTACCGCACGCCTGGTTACGGCAACCCATGGTGTCTCGTCTTTGACGAATGGGGCAACGGGATCGTCGGCGACGGTACCAACGCTAAACAACACTGGGTGAGTCCACTTTCCGGATTGGAAGTCAACACGCGCCGGACGATGAATCCGGTCTTCGACAACCAAGGGATGCGTCCCGCGGTCGGCAACGAATTCCTGTGGTCGCGTCAATTCCCCGACGACGTTCAAGGCCAGTTCATCTATGCCTGTGTGATCAACATGCACGGCATGCCTCGTTTTAACGTTCGCGACGAAGCGGATGGAGCCGGTTTCGAAGGAGAACGCGTCGAAGACCTGCTGTCGTCGACCGACATGGTCTTCCGACCTGTCGATCCGAAGATTGGCCCCGACGGAGCGTTGTGGTTTGGCGACTGGTGCAACGCACTGATCGGTCACATGCAATATTCGCAGCGCGACCCGAATCGCGATCACCAACACGGCCGCATCTTCCGCTTGGTTTATGAGAACAAACCGCTGTTGGAACCGATCACGCAAGCTGGCAAATCGATCGACGAATTGCTGGAACAACTGAAGACCTACGAATTGCGAACTCGCTATCGGGTCCGTCGCGAAATTCGCGATCACGAGAAGGAAGAGGTCTACGCCGCGATCGACAAGTGGATCGATGGCGTCGACGATCCCAAACAGTTGTGCGAAGCGATGTGGATCCAAGAGAGCTTCCGCGACGTCGATACCGATCTGTTGGACAAGATCCTGGCAACCGATGAATATCGCGCTCGCGCCGCGGCGATCCACACGATCACCAACGAGATGGAGCGGATTCCGAACGCGAAGGACTATCTAGCCAAGGGCGTTACCGATCCGAACCCGCGTGTTCGTTTGGAAGCCGTCCGCGGGTTGAGCTTCCTGGGAAGCGTTGAAGCGACCGAATTGGCACTGAAGGCTGTCGACCAGCCGATGGACTATTGGCTCGATTACACTCTGGAACATACGCTGCACGCGTTGGAACCTGCATGGAAGTCGGGCGAGGGGACCGAAGGCTTTTTGGCAAACAGCTCCGAAGCCGCAGCCAAGCACTTCGATCGCTTCCGTAAACTCAACGGTCCCGGCGGCGCGGCGGTGCTGCCGTTGGAAGTTGCCGACGACGTCGACGCTTCGGAAAAGGACCGCAAGAACGCGATCCGCCAACTGGCGAAGCTGAAAGGCGGCCATGCCGGCCGTGGCGTCGAGGTCTTCAAACGCGTCTGTTCGGCGTGTCACATGGTCGGCGATGTCGGCAAGAAATTTGGCCCCGACCTGAGCGACATCGGCCGCCGATTCGATCTGGAAAAGATCATCACTTCGATCATCATGCCCAACGAGGAGATCTCCAAGGGATACGAAACGGTGATGGTCCTGACGATCGACGGTGCAACGCACAACGGCTTCATCCTGAGCGAGGACGACGAGACGTTGTCGTTGGGAATCGCCAATGGCAAGCAGATCGACGTGTTGAAGGATGACATCGACATCCGCAAGCCGATGAAGGCGAGCTCGATGCCGGAAGGCTTAGTGAAAACGATCGCCCCTGTCGAATTCCTCGACCTGATCGCTTATTTGCAAAACCAAAAGGATGTTGCATTTTCGAAGAGCGATGATGGCTGGATCCGCAGCACCGATAAGAACCCGCCGCCCATGCGAACTCACGGTGAGTTCAAAGAGATCTCGCGCGACGCCGAAGTGAAATTGGGCGACGCGTTTGGCAACCGCGATTGGAACAACGATGTCCACCTATTCCTCAATCCGTTGAAGCGAGAGAAATGGGATTTCAGTTTCCATTCGCAGCACGATGCCGATAAACCGGCGCTAACGATTCGGTTGGCTAAGGAATCGGAAGTTCGCCACATCGAGTTGAAGAACCGCTTGGACAGTCAGTTCCACGAGCGAGCTGAAGGCTTGACGGTTTGGACCTCTACCGACGGCAAGGACTATCAAAAGGTCTGGGCCGCGGAGAAACCAGCCGGAACGTATTCGATCGATCTGCCCGCCGGCACGCGAGCAAAATACGTCCGCATCGGCCTCGATGGCAAAGGAACGTTCCACCTGTTCCAAGGCGTTATCTACGGCAAATAGGGCCGCATCCCGCAGTGATCGAAGATGGTTGCCGGAGGGCGCCGCGCAGCGGCGCACCTCCGGTACACGACGTACGCGCGCAATCGCTCCCGCAGGGAGCACAGATCGATATGCGCCCCCGTCGGGGGCGGCGTTCGATATCGCGAATCGGTTACCGGTGGTATTCGCTGCGCTCAAACCACCGGCTACCTTCTGGAGCCGCTTCGCGGCCGCGATCGATGCGCACCAAATCCCGCAGGGATTGCAGATGGTAGCCGGAGGTCGCCGCGCAGCGGCGCACCTCCGGAACCCGAGGCCCCCAACGCGAGATGATCCCGCAGGGATCGCAGATGGTAGTGGGGCGTGGAGACGTTAGATCCACGGAATTCGAAACTCTTGACGAGTTCCGCTACCAACGTTTCTCAACCGCCGGTCCTTCTCAACCGCCGATGCTGTCGAGGTCTTTCATGTAGACCGCGAGCGTCGTTTCAAACGTATTGGCGTCGATTTTGTAGTGCGGATCCGAATCGGTGTATTTGTTGCAGTGTTCAACCAACACGCGATAGAGGAAGCGGAACAGATGCCGTGGGACGCGCAACGATTGCATTGCGGCTAACAGACGTTCGTACGAGATGTTGTCGTCGAACAGGTTGCGTGGCTCAGGCGTTTGCCCCTCCGCCGCACACGCGATCAAACGCGACTGTGCGAGGTCGTAGAGCGCTTCGCCAGTCCAGTGAAAGCTCGGGATCAGGTTCTGTTTATCAAGCCGTGCCCGTTCGTGGAACTCCCGCGTTTCGCGTTCGACATCGCGATGCAATTCCTGCGGCAACAGCAGCTTCAGCCCAACACCCGAATGCTTCAACAGCTTGTTGTCCAACAGCGGCCAAACAAAGCGACGCATCAGTTCCGGCTTGCCACCCAACAGGTGCGGTTCGTCGACACGGTCGATCAGTACGATCACGCCGGAGAAGCCCAAACGAGCCAACACCGACTGAAATTTGCTGAGCATTTCATAACGGTCATCGGTGCGATCAAATCGCGGCAGCGGCTGACTGGCCAGTTCGCTATACGGAATCGAAAGCAGAGTCTTGTGCAGTGTATGGGTATCCCGCTTGCCAACTCGCATGTGCTTGCGGATCCCGCGAGCCATCCACCAACAACGCAGCCAGCGCAGCTTGTAATGTGCCGAACCGGCGAAACTGACCAACAGGAACACGACGGCAGACCAACCGAGACTGAGGCGTTCGGAATAGGCGAGCCAGCCCGACAGGACTAACGCGACAACCAGGCCAGCAATTGCCAACCAGAAATCCCAGCGGACAGACCAATTGCGATAGCCCAGCTTTTTCCGCAGCCCGTTCCACCGATCGGAAAAGGATTCGCCGGTCGATTGGTCGTAAGCCAGCGACAGCAACAGCAGATCGCGAGCTTGATGTCGCTCGAGTTTTCGCAGGTCCTCTTCGCGGACTTCCGTCGCCACCGAATCGTTGGCGTTGTTCTGATCCAACACGCGGTCGACAAGCCGCGTTACGCCCAAACAAAGGATCGCATCGATATGATCCCACAACCGCCAGGCGTCGAGAGTCTTTTCGGGCTTCTTGGCCAACCGCCGCGGCAACCGTTCCTGGAAATGGTCCAGGAAGGGATTGAAGTCGTCGTAGCGGATGACGTATGTGCGATTGTTCAGGTGCTGGCGATTGTAGCGATCCAGATGCCTATCGATCTGCAAACCGATCGCGGTCTTGCCCGCCCCCTTGGCTCCAAACACGATCGCCGTGCTCGGTTCCGATGGATCTCCATAGACCTTATCCCAGACAGGATGATAGGCGCTGGAGATGCAGAACTCTTTGAACACCGGATCGGTTTGGGCATCCTCTTCAGCGAAGGGATTGCGGCTGATACCGTGGTGCTCAAGAAAGGTATGGATGTTCATAGATTCGCCGATGTCGGACGTGTATATGCGAAGTTTCGATTGAATTGGTGAAGCATACTTTCGCCTCCACCATTTCGCCGAGGTAAGCCGCTGCGGATTGGAAGGTTTCAAAAGAGCGAGAATCGCCCAACCGGCACAACCGCTAAACCCCGCTCCAGCGTACCTACGAAAATCGCCCGACGGAATGCCCCCGCCGAGCGATGCGATTCTATAGACTGATTGGCCGCGCGACCGATTCGACAGTCGCGGTGGGCGCAAACGCGTGATAACGGCTCGCTACAACCACCGCGGCTAACCGTCGTCTCGCGACGACGCTGCTACTTAATGCCCTTCAACATCGCCTTAAAGGCAGCTTTTTGATCTTCGACGATCGCCTTGGGACCGGTCATTTTGATAAAGAACTTGCGGCCATCGTTGACGACGATCGCGCCAAGCATCTCGTAATCTTCACGCTTGACGGTTTTGCCAGGAGCGAACGGACCGCCGCCCATCGATTCTTTGAACGTTCCTTGCAGTTCGATCAGATGGACTTCGTTCCCCGCGACGTCCAGCTTCTCCTGTTTCGCCGATCCCTTCGCCGAACCGCCATCAGCAGCTGTGAACTGCCCGATCCAGCGATCGATGTTCGCCTTGATGTCTCCACCGGCAGCCATCATCGTCAAGCGAGCGGATCCTTCGACGCCTTCTTTGCTGATCGAATATTCTTTTTCCACGATCCGCGAACGAGGTTGAACCGACTTCCAAGCTTCGGGCGTTTCCATTTTGATCGCGCCACCAAAGGCTTCGACCTTCTCAGCGTATCCGTAGGAGCAAACCAAGGTTTGGCTGATTGTGAAAACTGCAAGGAAAGCAAAACGTCGCATGTTGAAAGACTCCGTAGGGGGCGGTGAGATGGTTTATTCGTACCCGAAGATTCTAGCCCGCGGGTTGGCAAAAAGCCAATCGGCACGAAATTCTGCTCCCGACCAAACTGCCGTTCAACATCGGGCAGCAGTTGCGTAGCGTTTTGCAAAGATGTCGACCTTCTCGCCAGCGATCGGCGATTGGCTAATTCGCCGCCGCCCAAGACACTTTTGCGGTATCAACCGACGCACGCAAACCTGCGGCACGATGGCGGCGATGCTAAAATCGGTCGCTACGAATGGCTGAGTGTAGGCGGCGGATCGGCATCCCCTGGCGCCGACCGATTCACATCCGGCTGTCGAAGCCTCGTCACTGCGTCACAACCATGGAGTGAATCAACGTCATGAACACACGCCGAACGTTTTTGTCCGCTCTCGCTGCCGGTTCCTTAGTCCCACTGCATCAAGCCGTCGGTCAAGCGACTCCCGCAGCGGTCGCCGGCCCGCGGAGCTCGCATCCGATCGCGCTGTCAACCTATTCGCTGTGGCGGTTCCGCAACGATGAACTGCGTGACTTTCACAAGTGCATCGACATCGCCGACGAGATGGGTTTCGACGGTGTCGAACTGCTGCTTTATCAACTCGAACAGAACGAGATGCTCAGTCATTCGAAGCTGATGAGCTACAAACGCCATGCGCTGCGTCTAGGTTTACCTTTGGTAGGTCTATCGACACATCAGGGCTGGGTTACGCCCGATCGCCAATTGCGAAAGGAGAATACCGATCGGACGATTGGCCAGATCGAGGTCGCGTACAAGTTGGGGATTCCGACGATGCGAGTCAACACAGGCCGATGGGGAACGTCGGGCAGTTTCGATGCGTTGATGAAAAACCGTGGCATCGAATCACCGCTGCCAGGATATACCGACGAAGACGCATTCCCTTGGGTGATCGAAGCGTTGGAGGCGTGCATCCCGACGGCGGAGAAGTGTGGCGTCGTATTGGCGTTAGAAAACCATTGGGGCTTGGGGCTGACGCCGGAAGGCATCTTGCGAATCGTCGACGCGGTCGATTCCCCTTGGTTGCAGATCACCACCGATACGGGGAACTTCCTCGAAGAGCCCTACGAGCGACTGGAGAAGATCGCGGATAAGACGGTTTTCGTTCAGGCGAAAACCTACTTCGGTGGCGGGCAATGGTATTCGCTGGATCTCGATTATCCGCGGATCGGACAGATTCTGCAGAAGCACAACTACCGCGGGTACATCTCGCTGGAGTTCGAGGGCATGGAGGATTATCGCACTGCAATTCCCAAGAGCCTTGAACTGATGCGAGCCGCGTTTCCACGCGTACCGGCATAACGCACTGCTGTGGGATCGATGCAAAATCGATCCCGCTTATTTGTCGAATTGCTGATGCGATCCGAGGCTTAATAAAGCGCCGACGCAAGTTTCCGGCGGTATTCGCCCGTCAACGGCGAATCATCGGGAAGCGTGCGGAAGATATCGATCATCAGCAGTCGAGCTTGGTCGCGATCGTCTCCATGCGTCGCTTCCACCACTTCCAAGGCGAGATCCAATGCAGCTTGAAAACTGCCCGCCGCTGCCTGCTTGCGAGCGACTTCGATCTTCAGAGGAGAGTTGCTTGGGTCGGCGGCCAGTTGCTTTTCCAGTTCCTGCAGATCGCCCGCGGGGACCGAGGCGGCGAGCGACAGTCGCGACTTCAGCTGTTCCGCTTCGGGTTCGAGAAACCCGCGTGCTTCCAGCTCTTCCAGAATCTGAGTTGCCGTGGCGACATCCCCAGCGGCTAGCGACGCCCGCCCACGACCGATCTTTGCGGGAAGGTTTTCTGGATCATCCTCGAGCATCTTATCGTAGGTGGCCAAGGCTGCTGCGGGATCGGTATCTTCGATCTGCATCGCGGTTCGAAACTCCGCTGCGGAAACCATCCGCCGAAAGAAGACGCGCAACACCTCTTCGCTGACCGCTCCTTGCAGACCATCGACGATCGTACCGTCGACGACACCGAAGAGTGCCGGAATTCCGGAGACTCCAAATTCGCTGGCGGCCTGCTGGCAGTCATCTGTATTTGCTTTGGCGACGATCACCGAGCCGGCAAACTCTTCGGCCAGCTTTTCCAAAAGCGGCGCGAGCGCTCGACACGGCTGGCACCAATCGGCCCAGAAATCGACGACCACCGGAACGGTCCGGCTCCGCTCTAATACATCGAGTTCGAACGTCGCGTCGGTTGTTTCAATCAATGTTGGATTATTCATTCCCCCATTCTGCCAAATTGAACCGCTGCTGGCCACAGCCGCTCGCGAGCCGGGCAGGGCGTCGGCATCGAGAGCTAAGCAAACACCCCCAGAAAAGCTATCGGATTGTGCCGACAGTGCCGATAAGCGAAGAGACGAGACGATCGACAAATTTGACAGAACTGTCATAACTGTTTGAATTGGAATGTCTGCGACACCCACATCCACACGCTAGCAAGATACCATGCCGCCTACCGCTCAACTTTGTTTGGTCCTTCACAACCATCAACCGATCGGAAACTTCGACGGTGTATTCGAGCAGGCCTATCAAGACAGCTACCTGCCATTCTTGGATGTCTTCGAGCCGTTCGACGCGTTGCGGATCTCGCTGCATACAAGCGGGCCGTTGATGCTGTGGTTGGCCGATCGACACCCCGAATATCTCCAACGAGTTCGTGCTCTCGTCCAGCAAGGCCGCGTTGAGATCATCGGCGGGCCGATCTACGAACCGATCCTGTCGATGCTCCCCAGCCGCGATCGGATCGGGCAAATCCGCGCCTACTCGCAATGGATCCAGGAGCACCTAGGGACCAAAGTCGCCGGCATGTGGACTCCCGAGCGCGTTTGGGAATCGCACTTTGCCAGCGATATCGCCGATGCGGGGATCGGATACACGGTGTTGGACGATTTCCACTTCCACGCCGCGGGACTGCCGAAAGACCAGCTGACCGGATATTACGTCACCGAAGAGGACGGCCGTATGTTGCGGGTCTTCCCCGGCAGCGAACAACTGCGCTATCTGATCCCGTTTGCGCCAGTCGATCAAACGATCGATTACATCCGCGGCGTAGCCGACCAACACCCGGGCAGTCTGTTTGTCTTCGGCGACGACGGAGAGAAGTTTGGCACTTGGCCCGACACGCAACAGCACGTCTACGCCGACGGATGGTTGTCTCGTTTCTTCACCGCGCTGACCGACAACCGCGATTGGCTCGCAACGAGCACTTTGGCGGAAGCTATCGACAGCACGCCGCCCAAAGGCAAGATCTATCTGCCCGATTGCAGCTATCGCGAGATGACCGAATGGGCGCTGCCTGTCGGCCAGCAGGTGCAATACGAAGACGCAACGCGGGAACTGCGCAGCGATCCCGAGCGATGGGAAGCGATCCAACCGTTTGTTCGCGGCGGTTTCTGGCGCAACTTTAAAGTCAAATATACCGAAGCGAACGAGATGTATTCGCGGATGCTTTCGGTCAGCCGACGTCTTGCCGACATGAAAGGGGACATCGAACCGGAAGCTTGGAACGCCGCAGCGGATCACCTGTACCGCGGCCAATGCAATTGCTCCTACTGGCACGGCGCATTCGGCGGCATCTACCTTCCGCATCTCCGCAACGCGGTCTATCAGCACCTGATCTCGGCGGACAACATCCTTAACCAACAGCGTTACGGTACGACGCAGTGGGTCGAAGCAACCGTTGAAGACTACAACTTCGACGGCGACCAAGAAGTCCGATTGTCCGGCGATCAAATGGTCGCCTGGTTCGCACCGGCTCGCGGCGGTCGGATGTACGAACTCGACATGCGGTCGACGGCGCACAACCTGTTGGCGACGATGCAGCGTCAACCCGAAGCCTACCACCGGAAGGTGATGGCCGGGCCGAGCGTCGACGGCGATTCGGTCGCCAGCATCCACGACCGCGTTGTCTTTAAGCAGGCTGGCTTGGACCAGTTGCTGCAATACGACCGCTATCCGCGGAAGTCGTTGATGGATCACTTTCTGGACGAAGACGCAACGATCGACGCGGTCAGCAAAGCCGATGCGATCGAACGCGGCGACTTTGTCGACCTTCCCTACGAAACGAAGCTGCGTCGGGCGGCCGATCGAATCCAAGTTCAGATGCGTCGCAATGGCAACGCGTGGGGAATCCCGCTGTCGATCACCAAAGCTGTCACGATGGCTGGCGGAAGCGATGAACTGGAGATCGCTTACCTGTTGGAAGACCTTCCCAAAAATCGACCGCTACACTTCGCGATCGAACTGAATTTTGCGGGCCTTCCCGCGGGAGCTGACGATCGTTACTTCAGCGATCGCGACGGCAATCGTTTGGGGCAACTAGGTAAAAAATTGGACCTGCACGATGCGGCGGGGATCCAATTGACCGACGAGTGGTTGGGCATCGATATCGGGCTCTCGATCGATCGGCCCAGCGGGCTGTGGGCCTTCCCTGTCGAAACGGTCAGCCAGAGCGAAGGTGGTTTCGAATTGGTGCATCAGAGCGTCTGCGTGATGCCGCACTGGATCATCAACTGCGAGTCGGAAAACCGCTGGGCGGTAACGATGCGGTTGTCGATCCGCGATCGAAATGCCAAGCCCAGCTCGCAGCAAAACGATGTCGACCAAGCGGTTGTTGTTTGATCCAACGCCCGCCAAGCGTCAGGCGCGGCATCGCAGGGCAGGTCGCGCCGCGTTGAACCGATGCTGAGCACGACCAAGAATCCGACCGACGACAGCGATCAGCTGTTGTTATCGTTGTCGTCGTCTTTGGTCAATTGATAGTCTTTGATCTTCTTGTGCAGCGTGTTGCGGTTGATTCCCAATTGGGCAGCCGCTTGCTTTTGGACGCCGCCGCAGGCCTGCAGCACTTGGTTGATAAGTTCGCGTTCGATGCGATCGACGATCTTGGAATGCAGATTCGTTTTGTCGTCGGCTAATTCGCTGAGCCCCTGCTCGACAACATCGACCGTCATCGAATCGAGGTCGGCCGGGCCAAACGATGTCCGTCGCGATCCGCCACTGCGTTGCCCGGTCACCTCCGCCGGCAGCAACTCGACCGTCAATTCATCCCCTTCGGCCATCACGACGGCGCGCTCGACGTAGTTTTGCAACTCGCGGACATTCCCCGGCCAATGGTAGCTCTGCATCGCTTCGATCGATTCGGGCTGGATGTGTGTCACATACCGATCGTTTGCTTCGCTGTAGATATTCAGAAAGTGAGCGACCAACGCGGGAATATCCTCGCGGCGATCGCGGAGCGGTGGGATCTCGATCGGCACGACGTTCAGCCGCCAGTAGAGATCCTCGCGAAAGCGTTCTTCGCTGACTTCGTTCGCCAATTCGCGGTTGCTCGCAGCGATCACGCGGGTATCGACCGAGATGGTTTGCGTATCGCCGACGCGTTCGAATTCGCGCTCCTGCAGGACGCGCAACAGCTTGACTTGCAGTTCGAGCGTCGTGCTGTTGATCTCGTCCAAAAAGATCGTGCCGCTATGAGCCGCTTCGAAACGTCCGGTCCGATTGTTAACCGCACCGGTAAACGATCCGCGAACGTGCCCGAACAGCTCGCTCTCCAGCAGACTTTCGCTAAGCGCGCCGCAGTTGACGCGGACAAACGGGCCGTTGGCTCGGCGACTTAAACGGTGGATCGCCGTCGCGATCAACTCCTTCCCCGTTCCAGTCTCGCCCAGCAGCAAGACCGACGCCTTGCTTTGGGCGACGCGGCGTGTGATTCGATACACTTCCTGCATCGCAGGCGATGTACCGATCAGCTCGGGTAGCGGCGATCCATCTTCCCCGCTGAGTGAGATTCCAAAGGATGACATGCTACGTGCCAACCCGTGCAGAGGTTAGCTTACAGTGAAAATCGGTCAACAGCGCAGCTCAGCGAGAAGTTGCATTGGCTCGCTGTTCCATCGCATCCAAAATGACACCTATTGCAGCCCGATGCGAATCGTCGGCCGCTGCATTGTAACGTTCGTACTGGCGGGCAACCGAATCGCGATCGATGCGAGTTCCGAACCGCAGCACCGACGACTTAAACGCTTCGGCAGCGGCTTGTCGGATGCTTAACGGCAGGACCATCGAATCGACCAAGTTCGCAAGCGTTAGCTGCGAGTTCGGCGTTCCTAACGTTGACAATAACGTCAATCCCGCAGTACTGAAGCCCCCTGCCTGGATCGCGCTGGTAAGTTCTTGCTCATGAGACCTGATGTCGTAGGGGTTGTTGGGCTCGTCGGGATTGGCCACACGCTCCAATGCGACCAGCGCCGCGTCGCGATATCGGTTGCGTTCGTCGGTCGTCAGCTCAGGCATCGGCAAACTTTGCTTCAGATCGCCGATCATTTGAGCCAATCCCTGTGGTGAGATAATTTCGTCCACTACAGCTAGCGGAGCGGGCCAGCGAGAGCCCAGATTTTGAGCGATCCGATTGCGTTCTTCCTGTACCGCGTACAACGCTCGCAGATCCTTGAAGCGTTGCCCAAGCGAATTGTCTGCCTCGATCTCGGTTCTACGAGGCTTTGGCCGCCCGTTTTCGCTTGGCTCTTCCGCAGTCGCGATCGCGCTTTCAGAGCCTGCAACGTCGACAATAATTTTTCCAGAACGATCCAAAATAGGTTCGCGGAGGTCTTCGTCCCAGAGCGTTTTCCCAGGTTGGCAGTAGATCAAAATCGGAAACTCGCCACCCAAGGGCCGCCGCCGAACGAGGTCGACCGTCTCGATAATCGAACGATCGTACGGTTGGCTGGTCGCCACCAGCAGTTGAATATCGCCGCCCATCTCGATCCGCCGCAGCAGATCGGCAACCGAGCCGACGACCTCGACGTCGTAGCCGAGCGATTCGAGCCAGCTGAGTTTATCGCGAGTCAAATGCCGTCGCGCTTCGAGAATCAAAGCGGTCGGGCGACGCTGTAGCGCCGACATCTCCAACCAGCGATGCAGCAGGTCGCTGCTGCCGGAGTAGCCGCTGCGATAATCGATTTCCGCCGCCGCAAGCGCCGCTTCGTAACGGACTCGTGGCGAGGGATGCAGCGCCATCTCGACAAGCAGCGTTGGCGTCGCGCCATTGGACAACACCAACCGCTGGGTGGCAGCCTGTTTCAGCAACCGAATCGCTGCGATCGCAGCATATTCGTTGCGTCGCTGGTTCGCCGCCGCAAGCGTCTTTTGCAGCTGTTCGATCTGTTCATCGGTCGCTTCGGCCGCGCCAAACCTCGCTTTAAAATCAGCGGCCGAACCGTAATTCGAATCGACCATCATGCGGTAGCTGAGGTCAGCCAATTCCGCGGTGATCGCCGTTTCTGGCGACGAAGCCTGCAAGCGCCGGTAACGGATCGCCGCGTCGGCAGCATCGCGGGCAAGTGCAACCCGCCGAGGAACTTCTTGCCACTGCAAAGTCTTTTGGTCGTCGTCCAACCGCCAAACGCGTTGCATCAAGCCGTCGCTGGTGGCTCGGCTGGAAAAATCCGCAGTCCTTTCGACACGACCACTCAGGTAGATCTCCGCTTCGCGAGCGCTCGGCACGCCACGGAGCCCAGCGGCGGCGAAGCCTTTGGTCGCGGCAGCGCGCTCGTCATCGCTGGCGTCGGCGGAATGATAAGCTGAAACAAAATCGGGCATCGAACCAGCAAGGTCGATCGCAACCAACGCCTGCAACGCGCGACCACGAGCTGTTGGAGCGCCGTACAACGCATACTGACGCAGCGCGATCGGCGCTTCCTCTTCGAACCGGCTGAGCACGTCGATCACTGTCGCCCGCGGAGCTACCGGTTTGTCGGCGACGTATGCCGCGGCGAGTTCGGCGACGGCGGCGAGCCCACCGCGGCGGAGGTTGCTGAGCGCATCCAACCGCTCCCCTTCGCTGTTGCTGCCCAGGCGAGCGATCTGTTGCCGGATTCGATCGCGGTCTTCGGCGAACTTCTTCGCCCCTTGGATCAATTTGCCAACGGCTTCGCGCTGCGCATCGCTGAGTTCGGGATGCTGTTGAATCCGCAGCAGATAATTGGGACGGATCGTGCTGGCGATCGCAGCAGACTGCGCATCGGAGAGTGTTTTCGCGGCCAGAATGTCGAGAAACGCAGCCGCCTGTTTCCAGTCGGAGATCTGCACGGCGCTACGAATCGCCAACGCCAGCTTCTCATCGTTCCCCTGAGAATACCGCTGCAGTTCGACCACCAAGGGATCCGGCAGCGGCTCGATCTCCACGCCGCCCGAGCCATCCGAAGCGGCGGTGGGTTGGCCAAATGGAGCGTCGCCCGCCGGCATCGGTGCCTCGCCAAACGCTCCTGCACCGCCAAAGGGATCGCCCGCACCGGCTGGCGTGGCAAACGGATCTTGCGCGTAGATAAGTGGCGGGGCTACAGAAATCCCGACCAACGCGAGGATCAAAAAATGACGCTTCATGACAAGGCAGACCTTTGGTAGAAAGATTTGCTTGTATTCTAGTCCCTTTTCCAGCAGATTCCCTAACCGTTTTTTGGCCCTCGCCGGCATCGCGAAATAATCGGCGTTTCCGGCGCGACCCTATCGATCGCGGCCCACAAAAGACCACGTTTGGACAAGCACGCCCCGCCAGTTTAGTGGCCGATAAAAAATCAGCCGGCTGCCGCTAGTGGTTTGTCAAAATTGGAAATCTGGACTGATGGTAGTGGACGAGCTCACGAGTCCCCATGATCTCTGGCGCGAAAGGACTTGTAACCTCTCCCACTACCCAAAACTTAAGTATCGACGCAGAACTACGAGAGCAATGTCTTCCAGTACTGCATCTGTTGGCGGACCTGTTCGGGAGCCGAAGAGCCAAAGCTGACGTAGGCGCGGACGGCGTTGGCGGTCCCCAAGACGTCGAAGATCGAATTGTCGACCGACACGCCAGCTTCGATCATCGCGTCCAAAGGCATCTCCGACAGCGGGATCTTGCGCTTCATCGCCTCGCCTACCAACGAACCGACCAGATGATGAGCGGTCCGCTGTGGCAGGCCCTTCTTCATCAGGTATTCCATCAGCGTCGTGGCGTCCAAATACCCGTGCTCCAGTCGCGATGCGATCCGATCGCGCTGCAAGGTGCTGCCCGAGACGATCGGAATCGCCAACTGCAGACACGCGATCACGGTGTCGAACGAATCGAACAACGGCGGTTTGTCCTCTTGCAGATCGCGGTTGTACGCCAACGGCAGTCCCTTGATCAGAACCAGCAGCGTCTGCAGATTGCCGACCACGCGAGCCGTCTTGCCACGGGTCAGTTCGAGCACGTCGGGATTGACCTTTTGCGGCATGATGCTGCTGCCGGTGCAGAAGGCATGCGGAATCTTCAGGAACCCAAATTCCTCGGTGCTCCACAAGATCCACTCCTCGGACCAACCGCTCAAGTGCTGTGCGATCATCGTCAGCACAAACGCTGCTTCGACGACAAAGTCGCGGTCGCTGGAGGTGTCCAAGCTGTTGCGGGTAACATCGTCGAAGCCCAGCTTTTCGGCTGTCAACTTGCGATCGATATCCATCGACGTACCGGCAACCGCTGCGACACCCAAGCTGCAGATGTTCACACGGCTTCGGCAATCGGCGATCCGCTGGCGATCGCGAGCCAGTTTTTCGATGTACGCCAACCAATAATGGCTCGCCAAAACCGGTTGCGCTCGTTGCAGGTGAGTGTACGCCGGCAGGACCACATCGAAGTCGCCTTCGCAGCGGCCCAGGAACGCCCGTTGCAGGTCAGCCAACAGGCCGTCGACCAAATCCAATTGGCCGCGGATCCACAGACGGAAGTCGGTCGAGACCTGGTCGTTGCGGCTGCGCGCCGTGTGCAGCTTGCGACCAACATCGCCCAAGCGATCGATCAACGCTTGTTCGACGTGCATGTGAACGTCTTCCAATTCCGTCCGCATCGGCAGCGTGTCCTCATCCAATTCGACACGGATAGCCGCTAAGGCTTCGAGGATCTGATCGCATTCTTTGCCCGAGATCAAACCTTGCACGGCGAGCATTTCCGCATGCGCCGATGAACCTTCGATATCGACTTCGTACAACCGACGGTCGAAGCTGATACTTTCGCAAAACTGTTCCAAACGAGAGTCCGATGCTGCGTCGAAAACGCCGCTTCGTGAAGGGCTAGCCAAAATGAAATTCTCCTAAAACCTATTCATTGGGTGGGCAAGCAAGAACGCAAACATCCTCGTTTGCGTTGAGTGTTGCGAAGCCGCTGGTAACGTAGCCAACGGGATCGCAAACGATTCCGAACCAACCCGTCAAAGGCTGGTTCACTGTATTTGTGAGTGCCGGTGTACACCGAACTGGTTACAGCCGGCAATTGGTGATTTCGGTTTCCATGATCGCCGATGCGCCCACCGATTCGAGCTGTTCCATCGCGCTGATCACTTCGCTGCGTTTGACCATCACGCGGACGGCACACCATTCTTGATCCTCCAACGAATTGATCGTTGGAGACTTAAAACCGGGAGTGATCTTTTCAGCGGCCGCCAACGCCGACTTGGGAATATTGAATTCCAACAGCGAGAAGTCGCGTGCGATCACAACACCTTCCAAGCGGCGAACAATTCGTTCCGCCGTCACGGTATCGCGGCACTTGCCGTTTTGAATCAAGACCGTCTCGTAGGTGTCGATCTCTTCGAGAATCCGCAGTTTGTTAGCCGCCAGCGTGCTGCCGGTTTCCACGAGGTCGACGATCGCATCGGCGATTCCCAACGAGATCATCACTTCGACCGATCCCGACAGGTTCACCACATGAGGCGTGACGCCGTATTGAGCCAGGTGTTTCGCCGAGATGTTCGGGAAGCTGGTTGCGATCCGGGCGCCCGCAAGATCCTTGCCGCTCTGAGCGGGCGAGTCCTCGGGAGCGCAGATCGCCAACCGGCAGCGGCCAACGCCCAGAGGCATCCTGACCGACACATCGGCTCCCGCTTCGTCGACCAGATCGCTGCCGGTGATCCCCATGTCGATCGCCCCTTCGGCGCAAAGCGTGGGAATATCGTCGGTTCGCAGGAAGATCAGATCGACTGGCAGGTCGCTGACCCGCGCGAACAGGCTGCGATTCTGGCGGCGAAACCGCAGCCCCGCCTGTTTCAGCAGATCGCCCGCTAGGTCGCTTAATCGCCCTTTGCTGGGGAGCCCGATTCGTAGATTGTTGTTGGTGCCCATGGCTAGTTCTCGTCGCTAGTCGCTAAAAAAGTGGGGTAGGTTCGCCCGCCGCCGCCGCCCTGATTTGTGCGGCCCAGGAAGGATTCTATTTGGTGTCGTCGGTCGATTGAGAGCGTTGCGCCTTTTCGACAAGTCCGCCGATCCCTTCGCGGCGTCCCAATTCGGCAGCCACGTCGTCCAACGTGACCCCGCGCCATGCCATCATGACCATCACATGATAGAGCAAGTCGCCGACTTCGTAAGTGAAATGCTGCTTTCCCTCTTCGCCGCTTTCGGCCGCCGCTTCGACAACCTCGGCCGCTTCCTCGATCACCTTCTTGCCGATCCGCGGGGCTCCACCTTCGATCAACTTCGTCGTGTACGATCCCTCGGGCCGCTGGCTGGCGCGGTCTTGGATCGTTTCCATCAATCGGTTCAGGATCGTCAGTGCTTCGCTCATCTTTAAGTTTGCCAACGGGTATCGAGGGAGGCGATCGGGGAATGCCCACTATGATTGGCGAGCAATCGATACGAGGTGCCAATATCGACCATTCGGGCATTTTTTGGCAGGGGGCATTCCTAGGCCAAACACCGCTGGCGTCGCATTTCGGCGGCGGCCGGCGGCACAATCGCTCGACAAATTGCAGGCGATGCGTTCTGAACCGTCTGTTCGGTCGGGGCTGCAAGGTTTAGGATCATGGCCGAATTCGCTGCGGCGATCTTTCGTCACAATCATTTTGGAACCGAACTACCCCACCGATGGGCGACTCGACGACATTCCCCTCACTGACTCACCGCGCCTGGTTTCTGACCGGTCCTACCGCTTCTGGAAAATCTACAGTCGCGGACTCGCTGGCCGCGAAACTGGAGCTCGAGATCCTCTCGCTCGATTCGATGACGGTCTACCGCCGAATGGACTTGGGGACCGCGAAGCCTTCGGCCGAGCAGCAACAACAGACAGTCCATCATCTGTTGGACCAAGTCGATCCGGACGCCGAGTTTAGCGCCGCGCAATACCTGACTGCGGCGCACGCGGCTGTCGACAAAATCGTCGCCGCCGGCAAACTGCCGCTATTTGTGGGCGGCACGCCGCTGTACCTGAAGGCGTGCCTAAGAGGCTTCGACGCCGGACCGCCCGCCGATTGGGAGTTCCGCAAATCGATCGAAGCCGATCTGAAAGAGCACGGTGTCGACGCGCTCCGCAAGCGTTTGGAACAAGTCGATCCGCTGTCGGCTCATCAATTGCATCCCAACGATACCCGCCGGATGATCCGCGCATTGGAAGTTGCGATGTTGACTGGGCAACCGATCAGCCATCGGCAGGTGCAGTTTGAAGCTTCGCATTCGGCCGACCAAGCCAACGTTTACGCATTGCATTGGCCGCGGAACCTGTTGCACCAAAGGATCGATCGCCGCGTCGACCAGATGTTTGCCGACGGCCTTGTCGATGAAGTCGCCGCAATCCGCCGCGATTTCCCAACGATCAGCCGAACAGCCGCGCAAGCGGTTGGTTACAAGGAGGTCTTCGATCTGCTCGACGGTACAACCGATCTGGCCGATACAATCGAACAAGTCAAAGCACATACACGACAATTGGCTCGCCGACAGGAAACCTGGCTGCGGTCGATGTCGGAAGTCGAGTTCATTGAGATGAGCGAAGAGCGGACTCACGACGATATCGCGGCGGAGATCATTGAAAAATCACAGTCGCGGCCCGATCCGGCGGCATAGAGGCAGTGGTTTTCACACCCCGCCAAGCCGGTAGTAACGGGGGTCGATTACCCACCAAAACCGGGATTCCCGCGATTCGCAGATGACAACACGCTGGATTTTATGGTGTATTCTGCGAGTATGAAACTTCATTGCCTCGGAACCGCGGGATACCATCCCAGCGAAACCCGCCAGACCTCTTGTTATTTCCTGCCTGAATCGGGGATCGTCCTCGATGCGGGATCGGGTCTGTTTCGGCTGCCATCATTGATCCAGACCGATCACCTGGACATTCTGCTGTCGCATTCCCATCTGGACCATATCTGTGGGCTGACGTTTCTGCTGAGTGTTTTGTATCAGCACCCGGTGCAGCGCGTGCGAGTTTGGGGAGATGAAGCCAAGCTGGCGGCGATCAAAAAACATCTGTTTTGCGAATCGATCTTCCCGGTTCCGCTGGATGTTCAATGGAACCGAATCGTCCCGGGCGAAGCCTTTTCTCTCGACAACGACGCGAACGTGGTTCCCTTTGCGCTGCCGCACCCCGGCGGTTCGATCGGCTTTCGAATCGACTGGCCCAGCGCCAGCATGGCTTATGTGACCGACACAACAGCCGATCCCAAAGCCGACTACGTGCCGATCGCTCGCGGTGTCGATCTGTTGCTGCACGAATGTAACTTCCGCACGTCGCAGGATGAATGGGCGATTAAGACCGGGCACAGCTCGACCCGCCGCGTCGCGGAAACGGCGGCTGCGATCTACGCCAAACAAACGTGGCTGGTCCACCTGAATCCGTTGGAAACGTCCGACGATCCGGTCGGGATCGCCGATGCGAAACCCTATCTGTCCGAGATCGGTGTCGCTCAAGATCTGCAAGTCATCGACTTTTAGTCGTCTTCGCCCTATCAAGCAGCTCGCATAATCGTCGCGAACGGTTTCCTCGGGATATCTGCGCGCGTTGCTTGCTCAACGATCCGCCCCTTTCTTCGCCCGCGCCAGTCGGCTGACGTAGGTTTTCTATGGTCGATCGCACTCCTTTGTCGATCCGACCGCTGGCGGAGAAATAGATCAAGTACAAGCGACGGGATACGGGACCCAGCATGAAATTTGGATTCGACACGGTATTGGATCGCGCGTGGTTGCTGCTGGATGAAGGTGCAACGCGGCTGCACGGTGCGCTGGCCAATCCGGTCCGCGTCGATCGCCAACGACCGTCGCTCGATGTGCTCGAAGACCGCTTGCTGTTCAGCGCGACGCCGATGGCTGCGATTGCTGAACTGGCGGAGATCGACGACAGCGGATTGCAAACGTCGCAGGTCGCGCACCAGTTCGAGACCGAAGCGACAGGCGAATCCGATGGTTCGACGACTAGCGATTCCGCCGAATCCACAACCGCAAAACAACTCGTCTTTATCGATTCGGCAGTTGCCGATCTCGACGCGCTGACGTCCGATCTGGCGGGCGATGACTCTCGATTCGCCGTCTTCGTTCTCGATGCCGAGCGCGATGGGATCGATCAGATCAGCGAAATCCTGGCCGACCACCGCGACGTTGCCGGAATCCACATCGTCTCTCACGGTGAAGACGGCCAGATCAAGCTCGGCCAGACGTGGCTTGGCATCGACGCGATGGATGGCTATGCAGGCCAGATCGCTCAGTGGAGCGGAAGCCTTGCAGAAGGAGCCGACCTGCTGATCTACGGCTGCGATCTGGCGGCGACCAGCGATGGCCGCGCGATGATCGACGCAATCGCTGCCCTCTGCAATTGCGATGTCGCAGCCAGCGATGACGACACAGGAAACGCAGCCTACGGAGCCGACTGGGAACTGGAATATACAACCGGGCAGCTGCAGACCGACGTTGCGTTCAGCGAATCGCTGCAGGCGAATTGGCTCGGGAAACTGGCGGTCATTACCGTCGATACCACCGCCGACGTGATCGATGGCGGCGATGGTCTGACCTCGCTGCGGGAAGCGATCATCGCGACCAATTCCGGGGCCGGCGGCGACACGATCCAATTATCGGCCGGTACCTATCAGTTAACGATCTCCGGCGATGAGAACGATTCCAACCAAGGCGATCTGGATATCAAGCAATCGGTCACGATTGTCGGAGCGGGAGCTGGCGCGACGATCATCGATGGCGGTGGAATCGATCGCGTGTTTCATACTCGCGGAAATACCACCGTCGCAACGATCTCCGATGTGACGATCCAAGGCGGTGCAAACGACAGCAACGGCGGCGGCATCTTTGTCGATCAGGAGAGCACGCTGAATCTGATCGACTCGATCGTGCAGGGGAACGATGGCGGCGCCGACCGCGGCGGCGGCGTGCATGTGCACGGAACGTTTAACGCCAATCGCGTGTTGTTCACCAACAACACGGCGCAAGACGGTGGGGCGATCTACTACCACGGAGCCGAAGGCGGTTCGCTGGTAAACGTCACGATCAGTGGAAACGTAGCAACCGCGGACGGTGGCGGTTTGTGGACCGACACCGCGATCGAGATCGTCAACGCGACAATCACCGCAAACGACGCACACGATGGCGGTGGACTGTTTGTCGCTGCCGAACAGATCACGCTTTCCAATACGATCGTCGCGGGCAACACAACATTCACCGGAGAAAAAGATGTCGCTGGCGACTTCATCAGCGACGGTTCCAATCTTATCCAAGTCGTCGGTTCGGCAACCGGACTCGGCGGCGACATCACGGGTGTCGATCCGCAACTGGCGGTGCTAGCCAACTACGGCGGTTCGACGCCAACCCACATGCCGCATGCCAGCAGCGCGGCGATCAACGCAGGAACCACAACCGGCGCACCAACTGTCGATCAACGGGGTGTTGCCCGCGATGCGTCGCCCGATATCGGAGCTGTCGAACGCGTCGCCACAGAACTTACGGCCACAACCGAAACACGCGTCAACACGACCACCGGGGATACTCAACAGACCTCGGGGCAGGCGCGTGGTAACGTCAATTCGATAGCGCTCGCCGACAACGGAAACTATGTCGTCGTCTGGTCGAGCGACAACCAAGACGGATCGGGTTGGGGCGTCTACGGTCGGCTGTACGCCGCCGATGGAACGCCGCGGACCGATGAATTCCTGCTGAATACCGAAACCTCCGACGACCAAGTCGATGTTTCCGTGGCCAGCGATGCGGCGGGCAATTTTGTCGCAACTTGGACCAGCAGCGAACAAGACGGCAGCGGCGACGGGATCTACGCGCAACGATTCGACACCGCTGGCAACAAGATCGGAACCGAGATCCTCGTCAACACATCCACCCTTCGCTCACAACGCGCGCCGATCGTTTCGGTCGACCGCGCGACCGGCGACTTTGTGATCGTCTGGAACGATGTTGGTGTGCTCAGTCAGGACGTGGTAGCGCAAAAATTTGATGCCTCCGGTGCCAAGCAGGGACCGACCGAAATCGTTGTCGCCAGGATGACGCTGATTGGTACGCCCAAGGCGAATGTCGCGATGCTCGATGGGGGGGGATACGCCGTCGCCTGGGAAGAGCTTGGCAACATCCGCGTTCAGAAATATGGCGCCAGCGGCACGACTTATGGAGCTCTATTAACGCCGGAAAACAGTTTCCCAATCTCTGCTGGCATGCCCGACTTGGCCGTCCATAGCGATGGCAGCATGGTCGTCGTGTGGAGCGAAAGCGACACGACGATCAAGATGCTGCGATACGACAGCGCGGGCAATACGATTGGCGGTACGAGGACTGTCAATTCAACAGCTGGCGGAACACAGCAGGCGCCGGTCGTCGACATCGCCGACGACGGCAGCTTTATCGTGGCGTGGGAGGGACAAGGCAGCGGCGATTCCAGCGGTGTCTTCGCCCAGAAATACAACGCCGACGGAACAGCCAACGGTGGCGAGTTCCGGATCAACCAAACAACCGCCGGAACGCAGAGCCAGGTTTCGATAGCGGCGATCGACGACAAGAACTATGTCGCGGTCTGGACCGGAGCTGGCCCGGGTGATACCGAGGGTGTCTTTGTTCGCCAGTTTAACGATCAAACCAACACGGCTCCCACAGCCGTCGCCGGCGGTCCCTACACGATCGACGAAGGCGATTCGCTGACGCTCGACGGTTCCGGATCGATCGATGCCGATCTCGACACGTTGCAGTACGCCTGGGATCTTAACAACGATGGAACGTTTGGCGAAACCACGGCGTTGCAGACGGCAACGCCAACGCTCTCCTGGTCCGACCTGCAAAGCTTGGGCATCGCTAACGATGGCGTCTACACGATTGCGCTGCGAGTTTCCGATGGCAGGGGAGGCGTTTCCACGTCGACGACGACAGTGACCGTCGCCAACATCGCCCCCACGATCACATCCCCCACGGCTGTTAGCGTCGACGAGAACACAACGCCAGTGCAAACCGTCACCGCAACGGATCCGGTCGACCCAGTCGTTTACAGCATCAGCGGCGGGAGCGATAGCAGCCGATTCACGATCGATGCCAACACCGGCGTGCTCGCGTTTGTTTCCGCTCCTGACGCCGAAGCTCCAACCGACGCCGGCGGCAACAACCAATATGACGTCGAAGTGACGGCGAGCGATTCCAGCGGCGGCAGTCACGTTGCCACGATTCGCGTGACCGTTAACGACCTCAACGATACGGCTCCCACGATCGCAAACCCTCCGTTGATCGGCGTCTCGGAGCTTGCCACCGCAGGGACCACCGTCGCCAACCTCTCCGCCACCGATCCCGATTCGGGAACGACGCTGCAAAATTGGACGATCACCGACGGCAACGCCGACGGAATTTTTGCGATCGATGCCAACACCGGTCGGATCACGATCGCGAACACCACCAATCTCGACTTCGAATCGACAACCGGATATTCGCTTAGCGTGACCGTCAGCGATGGAGTCAACACGTCGGCGGTGCAAGCGGTCAGCATTGCGATCGAAGACGCAAACGACAACGTGCCGGTGATCGCCGCCGGACAGCAGTTCTCCGTGACCGCAGCCGCCCCGAACAACACCCTGCTGGGGACGCTTACCGCCAGCGATCTCGATGCCAGCTCAACCGTGCTGCAGAACTGGACGATCGTCGATGGAAACATCGGCAACGCGTTCAGCTTGGATGCGACGACGGGCGAACTGAGAGTTCAAGACCAAACTGCTCTCGATGCAACCGCGACACCGGTCTACACGTTGCGGGTCACCGTCTCCGATGGCGTCAACGCTTCAACAATCGAAACCGTTCGGATCGATGTCACGCCAACGATGGCACCGATCGCTGGCGACGACAGTTACACGTTGTCCGAGGGTGGCACGTTGGACGTCGACGTCGTCGCCGATTGGCACAACGCGAGCTGGCATCAACGTCAGCAGTTAACGTTTAACAACACCGCCAGCGGAAGCAACCTGACCGATTTTGCGGTGCTAGTCAAACTGCACGCAACGGCCGCCGACGCGATCGCGATCGACTATTCGACAACTCAGGATCAAGGCCAAGACCTGCTGTTCTACGATAGCGACGGGACGCTGCTGTCGCACGAGATTCAATCTTGGGACGAATCGGGTTACTCCTACGTCTGGGTTCGCGTGCCGCAAATCGATGCTGGCAGCGGCAGCGATTCGATCTGGATGTATTACGATAATCCCGATGCGCCGGCGATCGATCGATCGGGCGATACTTGGACCGCGGCAGATCTAGCCGTGCTGCATCTGGATGGCAGCCTGCAAGATTCGAGCATCCACGCAAACCATGGCTCGGGAACCGCGAGCGCGTCGCCGGCTGGAATCGTCGATTCCGCCGCGTCGTTCAACGGAACCAACAGCACCGTCTCGCTGGGCTCCGCCAGTTCGTTAGATGATATTTTTGAAGGCGGAGCGACGATCAGTGTCTGGATCAACGCCGAGGATTGGGGCGGAGGCAACTATGGCCGCATCGTCGACAAAGCGTCGAGCCACTTCGGCGGTGGCAGCAGCAACGGCGACGGTTGGGCATTGGAAGTTGGCAATCAAGGAACACCTGGTGGTTTCCTGCTGTTCAACCAAGGCTTTACCGGGGGCGAAGCGGAATGGCGAACCGATGTCGGGTCGATTCAACTGAACACCTGGCATCACGTCGCGTTGGTTTATGATTCCAACTCGGCAGCCGTCGGTCCGCAGATTTACATCGACGGGGTTTTGCAAAACCTGAACGAGACTCGAACGGCTTCGGGAACCGCTCGCTCGGATGCTGCGATCGACATGACCGTCGGCAACTATGCTCAGGACACGTCCCGCGCTTTCGATGGCTTGATCGATGAGCTGAGGATCTCCGATCAGACACGAACCGCCGACCAGATCAACGCGGAACGACTGCAGGGGCTCGGCCTGTTTGTGAACGCGGGGCCGGTGGAAACGGGCCCTGGCGGTCTGCTCGCGAACGATCGCGATCCCGAGGGACAAGTGTTACAAATCAGCCTGTTGGATGGACCGGCCAACGCCGCATCGTTCAACTTGGCCGCCGACGGATCGTTCAGCTATCTCCACGATGGCAGCGAGACGACTGCCGATTCGTTCACCTACACGCTGACCGATGCCAGCGGCGTCAGCACCGTCGGAACCGTGCGGCTAACGATCACGCCGGTCAACGATGCACCAACCGCCTACGCTGGCGGAACGTATACGATCCAAGAGGGTTCGAGCCTGTTGTTGGACGGTTCGCCATCGGCCGATATCGACAATCCGATCGTCTCCTTCGCGTGGGATCTCGACGGCGACGGGATCTATGGCGAAGTCGGCGAAGCGGTCGGCAGCCAAGCCAACGTCGACTGGGATACGTTGCGGTCTCATGGAATCAGCAACAACGGCAGCTACACGATCGGCCTACAAGTGACCGACGCCGCGGGGCTGACAGCAACCGCTCACGCGACGCTGATCGTCAACAATGCGATCCCAGTCGCCGTCAACGACGCGGGGATTGCGTTCACAACCGACGAAGGGACTGCCTTTGTCACCGGCAACGTGTTGTCAAACGACAGCGATCCGAACGCGTTGGATGCTGTCACTATCGTTTCATTCGATGCATCGGGGCTGCTGGGCAGCTTGACTCATCGCGGCGACGGCAGCTTTGAATACGACCCAAACGGACAACTCGAATCGCTCGGCCAGGGCGAGCAATATGTCGGGACATTCACCTACACGATCGATGACGGCGACGGCGGCCTCGCATCGGCGGTGGTGACGATCATCGTGCATGGCAGCAACGATGCACCCTCGCTGAATATGACCACCTCGCAGATCGGGTACGTCGAGAACCAAGGACCAACGCAGCTGATCCAAAACATCACCTTGTCCGACGTCGACGGCACGACGCTACAGTCGGCTCGGATCTGGTTCTCCAGCGGCTACGCAGCGGGCGAAGACAAACTGCAATTCTCTGACACCGCCACGATCCACGGCAGTTGGGACGAAGCGACATCGACTCTAACGCTAACCGGAACCGACACGCGAGAAAACTACCAAACCGCAATCGAATCGATCCACTATCAAAATCTCAGCGAATCCCCTTCGACGGCACCGCGAGTACTGGCGGTACAAGTCGACGACGGCAACGCCCAGAGCCAGATCGTTGCGAGGAACATCGCCGTCACATCGGTTAACGACGCTCCGGTTGGCCAGAACGACACCTTCGAAGTTATCGCCGGGGAATCGTTGACCGGGCAAGGCGTTCTGTTGAACGATCTCGACGTCGACGGCGATTCGTTGACCGCCACCTTGATCGACGGGCCTAGCAACGGCACTCTGACGCTGCTGCCAGACGGAACCTTCTCTTACCAACCCGACCTGGAATTTGCCGGCGTCGATCGCTTCACCTACGTCGCTGTCGATGGATCCGAAGTATCCGAACCGACCGAGGTGCTGTTGATCATCGCCGCCGCCAACCTCTCCGGCGGAAACGTCGCCGTTGGTGAAGCCGGTACGTCGGCAATCGACAGTTCCAGCAGCGCGTTGAGCGAATCCGATCCCGTCTCCGAATCGATCAACATCGTTGAATCGGCGCTCGCCGCCGGCAACTCGTCGTCGCAAACCGACGACGCCCCACCACCACAGCAGAACGAGGCAGCGGCGATCGACATTCTGGTCGAACCGTCGGAATCCGACGACGATGACGGTGCGGTCCTGGGCTTGGGGATACTCGTCGGCGACGACGAACAGTTCACGTGGACGCCGCAGGTCCAGCGGCAAACGATCACCTTGCACCGCGATGTCGAGAAAGCTGCCGCCAACGACTCGCAAGCCAATCGGAACGACGACTCACACAACACCGCGGTCTACGAACTGATCGCCCACCCCGGCACCGCGTGGCAGGAGATGGATGCGTTTCGCAGCCAGATCGATGGCCAGTTGTACGGCAACGCGATCACCGTCACGACAGTCGGCATCACCGGATCCAGCTTCGCCCTGGGCTACATCACTTGGGTGATGCGGAGCGGATTTATTTTGACCGGCTTGTTGGCCAACATGCCTATCTGGCGATCGTTCGACCCGTTGGTTGTGATCTCAGGAATGAGTCACGAAGGGAACGCGGAAACTATCCAAGAGATTATTACGCGGGAGAAACAAATCCTCGACGAAACCGCCGTCGGCTAGCTGTCGCGATCCGCCGTCGCGAGATGCGAGCCAATGAACTTCCTGCAAATTTTCAAGCCGTTTGTCGAACGAAACCCTATTTCGCCCGCGCCGCCGACCTTCTTTGCTGGCCGCAATCGGTTATATTTCAATCGGGGCGATTGGATCGATCGCCAGGATTTGGGCCGCCAGGACACAGATTGGATATCACGTTGGAGACAAAACGAAATCAACATCTCGATGAGCTGCTTCGCAGTTGGCCCTTTGACGCCCAAAATCTCAGCGTTCGGATTGTCAAAGGCGACGATGGCCGCGATGTGATTCAGATGCGGGTCGACATGGGGATCTTGCAGTTGGAAACGACCGACCGACCCGACGGTGAACGCCCCGAGGGATGCAGTTCGATTCTCGAAGCCATCCGCAAACAGGAACTCGACGAAGTCGGATTTGTGCTCAGCGACGATCAATGCAATCAAGTCGATCGCGAATTCATGCAGTTCTACCATCGCCGGATCTGCTGGCTGCGGCTGCAACATTATCGCCGCGCCGTCCTCGACGCCGATCACACATTGCAGTTGATGGATGCGGCTCGTTTGCATTCTCCCGATGAAGATTGGTCGACGACTCACGAACAGTATCGTCCTTTTGTCTGGTTCCATCGCACCCAAGCCCACGCCCTCTCGGAACTCGAAGACGAGGGTGCCGAACAAGCGGTTTCCGCGATCAATGCCGGGCTCGAATCGATCGAGCAGATCTTCGTCGAACACGGTGCCGAAGAGCATTTTGAAACCGATGAACTTGTGGTTCGATTGCGTGAACTGCGAGAGTCGCTGCGCCGCGAATATTCCGTCGGCCGCACCTTACAAGAGCGTTTGCAGGAAGCTGTCGAGAGCGAGCAATACGAATTGGCTGCCCGCTTGCGTGATGAACTCGCCAAACGTTCGATGAACTGATCCGGATATCCAATGCCGTTTGCCGCACTCTCTCGGCTGTTTCATCCCAGCGTGATGCTTCGCGCTCCGCTGGGGACCTCGACCTGGCTGCTGCAGTTGCGGTGGTTTGCTGTCGTTGGCCAACTGGTCACGATCTCGGCGGTCGGCCGATTTTTTCCAGTCGACCTGCCGCTGGAACCGCTGTTCGCCTTCATCGGTTTCACCGCCGCCACCAACCTCGCTTACACGATCTGGCTGGGAACGCGTGAGCCGGCGGAACCGCAAGCTTCCGACGACGCGCTCTACCGCACCGAAGTCGCGTCGCTGCTGATGACGTTGGATCTGTTGACGCTCGCCGCGATGCTCTACTTTTCCGGGGGCATCGACAATCCGTTCGTCTTCTTTTTCTTCGTCAATCTCGCCGTGGCCGGCGTTGTCCTGCGGCCGGTCTGGGCGTGGATTCTGACCAGCATGTCGATCGCATGTTTTGCCGTGCTGACCTATTTCCGAACGCCAATCGAATTGCTGTCGATCGATTCGCACGCCGCCGGTTATCGGATGCGCGAGCACGGGATGTTGATCGCGTTTTCAACCTGTGCGGCGGTCGTCACCTATTTTGTCTCCCGCGTTGCCGAAGAATTGACGGTTCGCCAAACCCAACTGCGAACCGCGCTGCAACAGCAATCGCGCAGCCAACGCTTGGAGGCGCTGACCACGCTTGCCGCCGGCGCCGCGCACGAACTCGCTTCGCCTCTTTCGACGATCGCCGTCGTCGTACACGAGATGCAGCGGCACGCCGCCGAAGCGGATGTGCCCGACGCGGTCCGGCAGGATCTCAGCCTGATCGATTCGGAAGTAAATCACTGCAAAGCGATCCTCTCGCGGATGCGAAACGCCGCCGGCGATCAAGCGGCCGAACATTGGGACCGGATCACGCTTGTCGATCTCGTCGACGCGATCGTCGAAGGGATCCGCGATCCGCACCGCGTCGAGATCTCCGACGACGTCGACCGATTCGACGACTACACGCTCTGGATTCCGATGGAAGCTGTCGCCCAAGCGATCCGCAATCTGATCGGCAACGCCCTGGACGCCAGTCCCGCCGAAGCCTCTGTCGCGGTGGAGGTGAGCGTGACCGAGGACCATTTCACGATGGAGGTGATCGACTCGGGAGAAGGCATGCCCGAGGAGGTTGCGCAGCGCGCCGTCGAGCCGTTTTTTACGACGAAGCAACCGGGCAGCGGAATGGGCTTGGGCCTGTTCTTGACGCGCAATGTGATCACGCGATTGGGCGGCACACTGGAGTTCGATACGAAGCTTGGCCGAGGTACCCGCGCAATCGTTCGAATGCCCCGACGACAGCAACTGGCGGCCGAAAACCTTCCCGACGGCGGATCGCAAATGACGCATAATGGTTTAGAATAGGAACTGAGTTGCGAATCGCCGAGATTCGCACAACTTCGACCAGGCAAAACTGTAGCGACATGACCGACCCGATGAGTTCTGCAAGCATCGACTCCGACGCCGAAGCTATCACCCGCGGGCTCGACGCCGAAACCTTAGGCGTGTCCAGCATCATTGTTGTCGACGATACCTTTGTCCTTCGCGACCGATTGAGTCTCGCTTTTCAACAGCGTGGTTTCCGCGTTGAACAAGCCGGAGATTACGACGAAGCGATCGCTCGCTTCAGTTCGCGTCCCACCGATCTGGCGGTGATCGATCTGCGGATGCCCGGACGCAGCGGTTTGGACCTGCTGATTTCCATCAAACGCATTCATCCCGAGACCAAGGTCGTGATCCTTTCGGGGTTTGGTAGCATTGCCGCAGCGATCGACGCGGTCCGGATGGGAGCGACAAACTTCCTCTCCAAACCAGCCGACGTCGACGACATTTTGAATGCCTTCGTTCGCGGCGACCAACCGCAATCGCACGCCTCCGACGGGACCGAGTTTCCCGTCCCCTCGCTGGCTCGCGCCGAATGGGAACACATCCACCGCGTGCTGTCGGATTGCAGCGGCAACATCTCCGAAGCAGCTCGCCGATTGGGCATCCATCGCCGCTCGTTGCAACGCAAATTGAGAAAGCGAGCTCCCGACGATCCGGGCAGCGAATGATCCGACCGCGACGGTGGTCCGGTCCGCACGCAGGTGACCGCGACGCCCGATTGAGCACCGCGATCGCCTGCAGAATTGCTGGCTAGAACGCCCGCTTAAAACTTCTTGGCTTCGGCTTGTTGAGCATGCCGAGCGACGGTTTCCTGGAAGCGTTTCTTCCCCTTCTCGACGACCGCGCGAATCTGCCGAGTGCTCTCTTCGCTCTCTTTCCGCAGTTCGGTGATCATCGTCAGCGATTCGATCTGGAAGTCGCTGATCGCATCGACAAGCTTTTGTACCGATTCGGGATCGACAGTCGAACCGTAACCGGCCTTCAACGCCGCTCGCTCCAGTTCGCGACCGAGATCTGCGACGTCTTCGAGCCCCTTGTTGACGCCTTCTTTCATCGCTTCGGTCGCCTGCGTGACTTCGTGCAGTCCCTGTTGCGACGTATAAACCGTTCCGAGAATCGTGAAGACGTGCTCGTTGGTCGTGAAGAAGGTGACCGAGCGGCGGAAGACGCGATCCTTAACGTCGTGCGTCTGCTTCAACTTGGTGATCAACGTCTCGCCGACGTCGTAACCGATCGAAAGGTTTTCAGCGATATCCTTGAGCAGTTGGAACGTCCGATCCTCCTCCTCAAATTTTTGACGCGCTTCGTCGCGAGCCAGTTCTAGCCGCGAGCGGCTGCCTTCGTCTTCACCTTGGAATTCGTCGACCGCCGTTTGCGCTGCGGCCAACGATTCCTGCGCCGCCGCCAACGTAGGCCCATGTTTATCCAACAGTTCGCTCGCCAAGACCTCCGCCTCTTTAAGAGCGAAGCGGAAATCGATGTAGCCATCCATGATCGCTTCTTCGCGGCTGAGTTGATCCTTCGTATCGGTCGTCACATCGCGGTAGACGTCGATGATCTTATCGAACCGATCCGATGGCGTTCCGCGGCGAATCTTCATCCACCAGTTCTGCCACTTTTCCGTAAATCCGATCCGCCCATCATCCAGTTGGGCGATCAGCATCTTGCTGTCCTCGCGAACCGAATCGAACATCTGCGTGATTTCCAGATAGCGTTTTCCAACCTGGATGTTTTCGACGTTCTCGCGGACCAATTGGTTGAACGTGCTCATATGCTGAATGACTTCAGCGATCGCCAAAACGCGAGCCTCATCGACATGTTTGACGCTCTCGAGCAAATGGATCATCTCCTGCGGCGTGTCCTCCCGCTTCGACAATCCAAACTTGTCCAACACGTTCAACGCGCGATCGAGATACTTGTGCATCGAACCGCTTGTCGCAGTCGACGAGGTTTGGGCCTGCTGCGTTCCAGCAGGTGCTTGCGCTTGTTGATTTGCTTCGCTCATATCCGTTGTCTCAGAGAAGAATTCCGTAGTAATTAAAGTCAAACACGTGACGCGTGAAACGAAAGCCTAACACGCAAGACGCATTCGATCGCCTGCAGGCCGCAGTCCCGCAAGACGCAACAACTCAAGGTTAACATTTTCGGTCGCCGAAACAATCGAAGTTGCGTCGGCGCTGAACCAGCCAAGATCGAAAAAGTCGCGTCGGGTCGCACAATCGCGACAACCGACGCCGCTTTGCATCGCTTGTTAATAAGAGGTCAGCTTGGGTGCAAACGGTTCGATGATCTCGACTCGTGCCGGCATCGATCCCGACGAGAGGATCAGCCCATCGTCGCCCATGATCAGATCAAACGCCAAATGCACCTGGTCTTCGGTCAACAGACCCTGCGAAGCGTACAACCGCACTTCGGCCAGCGCGGCCAGCGGGTTCTCCGGTGGGCTCATGATCAACGAACCAACGCGGGCGTTAACCATCTCGGCAGTCAGCGACGGCAGCGGTTTGATCCGCAACTCTTCCATGCCTCCCTTAAACACGCCCGTCAGATCGTCGCGAACCAGCTCGCGGGGATCGAGTTCACGGCTATCGATCGCCTGAAAAACCGATTTGTTGTTGATCTTCTTCGACGCGCGACCGATCGGTTTCCCGGTCGCAACCGACATCCAACGGACCGACGATTCGTTGTAAACCCAGCCGTTGACTTCGTTCTTGTTAACCGAAACATCGATCTGCAAATAAGCATCCAGGCCGGCCTGCTTCGCTTTTTCCATCAACTCCTTCGGGCGATCGACACCTAAATAAATCAAACCGGGACGGACGCGGTCCGGGCCAGCGTCCAGTCCCATCGAATCAGCTAATCCGCCAGACGCCGCAGTTGCCGCGGCGGGATTGCCGGCTTGACCAGCAGGCTGCTCCGACGGCATCCCTTCCATCATCATCTCTTCCATTCCCGATCCTTCAGCGGCCGAAAGCATCTCCGGCGACATCGCGGATGCCATTTCGCCCGGAATTCCTTCGCTGCCCATGCCGCGCGCGGCCGGTTTCGTTTCCGTCGGCTCGACCTCCGCGATCGATGCAAAGACTTTGCCGAACTCGCCGTTGGAATAGTTCTCCGCAAACAACTCCATCGCGATCTCACCGACCAGTCCAACATGCTGTTCGATTTCGCCAGAGGGACCGCCGCTACTTTTGTTTGCCCCGCCGCCCATTCCTAGACCGGGTTCCATCGATCCCATGCCCATCTCTTCGGGCGCTGCGCTACCTCCGCCACCACCACCGGCTGCGTTGCGTCGCCGCGGCTCCTCCTTGGGCGCCTTCATCCCCTCGCGCACCGGATGCATATTGCCAGTGTGTTTGACCGCCGCGTTATTGATTCCGACTCCAAGACGCAGCCCCCAAGTCGGCCGCTTCGTTGCATCGGACCAACCGACCATCTCGTAGGAATTCGAAGATGCTGCGAGTTCGGGCTCGGCGACCAGATGCGCCAACAACAGATCGTAAGCCCGGTCCTCCATCCCAGCGGCAAAGGCAATCTTCGCCTGCGACAGATAATCGCTCGGCAGCGGCTCCGGTTCGGGTTCCGGTTCAGAATTTGCGCCTTCACCGGGACGTCGCCCCGCTTGCAATTCGCCTTCGACTCCCAGATAAGGCTCGCCCGCCATACTCTCCGCCATCGAGGAGTCTGGCATCGACGCAGCCATCTCCATCTCCATTTCGGGACTCATCGGAGCCAACATTCCGGGAGTCTCGGCGGCCATCGACATCTCTCGCTCCCGCTCCATCTCCGCCGACATCACCATCTCTTCGGACATCTCGCTCCCCGGCTCGCCACGCATTTCGCTCTCCATCCCCGTCGGTGCAGAGGACTCCTCCGACATCGCCGGTGCGGATTCAGCTGCCATCTCCGGGGATGGTTCTTCTGTCATCGCGGGGGCTGATTCAGCCGGTGCGGCTTCGGGAGCCATGGCGACTTCCGAACCCACCGGTTGGCCTGCCGTGGGACTTTCCGAAGAGCCACAGCCGCACGCTGTAAGAAGGGGGAGAGAGAGGAGCCAGCAGACAGCGGAATGCAAACGCATCATGGTTTCCTGAAGAAGAGTTATGACGTTGTGCGAAAATTGCGGAGCGGAAATCCGCTGGGTATCAGTATGCCGGTTTTCTACCAAAAAGTCGAGCAAATGCGGTGAAATGCGGCCACAGACCGACGATTTGCTTGCAATCCCACGCCGCTGCGCCCTTGCCAGTGGTGCCGGCAAATGCCTTTACCCGCTTTGGAATCAGAGGAATGCTCAAATTCAGGGAGAATCAAGGAACTAATTTGTCACCGGCCGGGTCTAAACGAGAACCACCTGACTACAATGGGGAAGCGGCCCGCCGGGTTATTGCGACTCTTCCCCTTGGGGGTGCCCAGGTAACGCAAAGCAAGACTCCAAATCTTTGCAAAACAGTCCCCTAAATTTGGCATACGCGTTATATTTGGAGTTCGGGCAGACGGCACAGGTCAACGTACATGCGAATAGCAATGTTTTTACGACAACGATCGAATCGGAAACCATCGCGTCGACAACGGCTTCAGCGACGCGTTCTTTCGCGCGGCTTTGAACAGCTCGACGCCCGCCGCGTTCTCGCCGCGATCACCGGCGTCGTCTATGCCGATCTCGATCTCTCCGGCGTTCAGGAGACTGGCGAAACCGGCCTCGAAGATCGGATCGTCTACATCGATCAGAACCACAACGATCGCCTGGACACGTCCGAGCCCTACCGCCGCACTAATTCTTCGGGGGCCTTTGAATTCCAAGACCTCAGCACCGCAACCGGACACACGTTGCGGATGTTCGACGGATCTGGAACCCAAAACATTACCAGCCCCGGCTCCGGGGACGTGCTTGTCGTTTTCGAATCGGACGAAAGCGTGGTCGACGTCAGCTTTGGCGTCGAGGTGATCGGGGAAAACGAAGCGCCAACGTCCGACCCCGTCGACTTCGAATCGAAGCAAGGGCTCTCGTTCCTGCTGATGTTCCCCAACGGTTTGGTCTGGAAATATGGCTCCGATGCCCCCAACCACACGTTTGTTGCGATCCAGACATCGGAATCGGAAAACGGCAACATCGCGATCGATCTGTCCGGCGGTGCTCGCTACACCGCGTTGGAAGATTTTGTTGGCCAAGATGTCGCAACCTACGTCCTGCACGATGGCCGCAATGCGTCGGATCCGCTGACGATGACCGTCGATGTGATCGCCAAAGACGCACCGTTGCAAGGTGTGGTCGTCGAAGGAGACCCGTTGTCCGAACACGCTCCCGAGGGGACGGAGATCGGCAACCTCAAGGTGCTCACTCCTGGCTTGCACGGGAACGTTCGCTTTGAAACCGACGACCCGCGAGTTCGGATCGAGGGGAATCTGTTGATCCTTGCCGATCCCGAGGCGATCAATTTTGAGTGGCAACCGGAACTGCGGGTCCCTATCCGGCTGATCGATCTCGAAACGAATGAAGAGATATCGCAACCCGAGGTGGTGATCCAGATCGCCGATGAAGACGATCCCGTCACGATGATCACCGGTCCCGAATACGGCGATACGACCGAATACGCGATGGGCACCGAGTTTGGGTTTGTCGTCGCCGAAGACGAAGATTCCTGGCAGATGCATGAATTCAATGTCGACGACAGCCGGTTCGAAGTCGACGGCAACATCCTGAAGCTGCGCGATGATGAATCGCTCTCTTATCCCGAAGATGACGGCTTGGTGATCAACGTCTCAGTCGACGACTCGGCCAGCGGCGGCGATCCCGTGTCGACATCGGTCACAATCACCGTCTACAACGTCAACGACCCGCCAACCGCAGTCAACGTCAGCGGCGAATTGCGAGAACGCACCTTCGGCGGACACGTCGGCCCCGTGACTGTCGTCGATCCCGATCCCAGCGACGGCTACATCTTTACGATCAGCGACTCGCGTTTCGAAGTCGTCGACGGAATCCTGAAGCTTCTGGACGACACCTCGGTCGTCTACAATCCCAGCTCCCCTTCGATTTCCTTGACGATCACCGCCACGGAAACGACCGACGCCCAGTATTCGGTCGATTCCGAAGTCACGATCTCGATCATCGAAAATCCCTCGCCGTGGCAGAACCTGCCCGAGAGTCTCGACGTCAATAACGACGGAGTGATCACGCCGCAGGACGTTCTGATCATCCTCAATTCGCTGAACGAAGGCGGCCCGCGTCCGTTAGGCGATCCTTTCGACGGCGGCAACTATATCGACGTCAACGGCGATGGTCTGCTGACGCCATTAGATGCCCTATTGGTGATCAACGAACTGAATTCAATCAGCAACCTGCGGACCACTCCCGGTGGCGGATTCCCGCCGATCGGTGAAGCGGAACAACAGCCGGGCGAGCCGTTACCGGTCGAAGGCGAAAAGATTGTCGTCTCGCCGAAGACCGTTCCCGAAGGCGAATCGCAACCGCACCGTAACTACTTTGCCAGCCCGGTAGCATCTCAACAACTGTTGGCTGACGATTCCTTCGGCGAGGATGAGGACTGGCTGGAACCGAGTCTCGACGACCTGTTCGTCTAACACGCCTATTCGCCATCACCGGTGGCATTTGCCTGAGTCCGCCGATCTCCATGGCGGCTTGAAATCCAGCGTCGCCCATCCTGGAACGCTCGCGGTTTAGCAACGAAACGTTACAGTCGCATCTGACAGCGGCTATTGTCCGTCGGCCGCAACTCGCTTGTCATGATCTAGCGATTGCCAACAGTACCAACTGGCGATCGACGCAAACGGACGCCACTTTGCAGCGATCGCATGCCCGGTCGAGTGATCGGGCAGATCATCCAAGCCGTAACGTTTCTTGATTGCAGATCGCACGCCGAGATCATCGTGTGGGTAGACATCCAATCTACCCAGCGAGAAGATCAGGAACATCTGGGCCGTCCACTTTCCGATCCCTTTGACGATCGTCAACTGGTCGATGATCTCCGCGTCGCTAAAGCGTCCGATTCGCTGTAGCTTCAACTCACCATCGACCACTTTGGTTGTCAGGTCCTGCAGGTACTTCCCCTTCTGCGCCGAGATTCCCGCCGTCCGCAGTTGGTCGACCGAAAACCGAGCCAGGTTGTCGGCGGTCAGTCCATCGGGGCCGACCAGTTCCTCCAACCGCATCCGAATCGAACGGGCCGCGCCAGTGGAGATTTGCTGCGAGATGATCGACCGGACAAGCATCCGAAATCGATCCTTCTCCTGCCGCATCGAACACGGCCCAACGTTTTCGATAATCTCAGCCATGATCGGATCGGCACCACGCAGATGCGCTATCGCGGCTTCGATCTGCAAACGTTTTGCCATCAAACGGTCGACCTGGCTGAGTAAGGAAAGGGACAAGCGGCGGCCTGGTATCTGGGTCACCAACGCATCGGTTAGCGATATTCCAGCTGCGCCGTCGCGGTGCAACCTTGGCTGCTGCGAAAGCGAACCCAATGGGCGCTAAAGCCTTCGGGAAACTCAAACTCAAGCGGCTGATCGGCTTTCAAATCGATCGTCTTGTAGATGTGCCAGCCGCTTTGGTGGTCGACATCGACCTCGATCGTAACCTGCGTGTCGGCATCAGCTTCCAACGTCAAAGTCTTGCGATCATAGCCCGTCATCAAATAGGGATCCGAAGCGGCGTTCGCGCTGACCGCTGTCGATTTCCAAGGACCACCATGCCCGACAGGTTTGCCCAACTTCCAAAGGTCGTCGACCGCTCCAAACCACAAGCCCACGTTCTGGCTGGGATCACGGAAAACGTGACCATCGGGCTCAGCATCCGACCGCGCTCCGGCGAGCACTAACAATCCGTTCCACGTACAGAAATCGGAGATCTGTTTTGAGTGGCTCGAGACGGGACGCATCAGTTCAAAAATGGGCGGCGAACCGTTGAACAGCAGCGGGATCTCGTAGAACGTGCCGTGATAGTTGGCGAGATGCCGTTCTGATTCCACCTCGCGGGTTCCTCGCGGCCAGCCCGATGCAAACGGAGCGTCAAACGCCGCATCCCCCTTGGGCAATCGCAACTTGCGACCGTTGTGTGTCAAAACCACCGACGCGTCATCGACATGAAACTCGGGCTCGATCGCCAACAGCTCGGCCAGCTTTTCATCGGCCTCTGTCGTCTTAAACGCAAATTCCGCTTTGGTGAAGTCGAAGAACCGATCGTCTTGCGTGATCACTCGCAGATTGCGATTCCGTTTCGCCGGATACAACAACGCGCCGTCAGCCGCTTGGCCGACCTCAGCCAATCCGGCGAACAACGCCTTGTCCGCCTGCGAATCATTCGGCTCACGACCTGCACTGGTCTGATGCAAGAACGCCGTCGCAACGCAATCGCGATCGGTCTTTACACGCAACCAAACCGCTTGCAAATCTTCGGGCAGATGATGGCTGACGTATCCGTTGCCCGAAACCGTCACCTCTTCCAAATCGCTCCACTTCCCGTTCCCTTCAGCGTCGATCTGAATCGTAAACCGAAGCGGTTGCTCCGACACACCATCGAGGTCGTCCGAGTCGGGCGCTTCGAACGCAGTCAGTCGTGCATCGTTGCTCGGCACGATCTTCAGATCGGCGTCGCCGCGGATAAGCGCCATGTGCGGCATCCCAAACGAACCGGGTTTGTGCTCGGTGGCGTTGCCAGGAATCGTGACCTTGCCAGCGGGAAACTGCCGTTCGTAGATCGTGTCGCGATAATCCGACCAATCGAGTTGCATGTCGGTTGCTTTCCAAGCGGCATCCAACGCCGGCTCGCCACGCCGGTCGACCGCCAGATAGACGGTAACCGGTTTATCGACGGTGAAGTGAAAACCAGCAGCCGCTCGATGCCAGCTGCCGCGATTAACGGTCACTCGCGGCAATCCGATCAACGCTTCTGACATCTTGGTGATCGGCAATTGATCGCTCGCTCGCAAACCGAGCGGAGCTTTGTAGGGCCGTTTGCGACCGGCGGCCAAATGAATCACGCGACGATCAAAACCGGCGACCAGGAACGGATCCGATGGTGTGTTCGCCTTTACTTTGTCATCGATCCAAGGTCCGCCATAGCCGCTGGCGGGGCCCCAAGTCTTAAGGTCTTCGTATTGTCCAAACCAGAGATTGGTCTGAGGTTGCCCGGCGAGCTCGTTCCCTTGAATGCTGGTTTCATCGGTTGCCAGCACCAGGCGATCGTTCCAAGCACAGAAGTCGGGAATGTATCGCAAGTGGCTGGCGATCGGTGCGATCCCCGCCGAATTCTCGCGACTGAACGTTTTGGGAAAATCGTAAAACATGCCGTGCATGTCCATCATCCAGCGGCCACCGGTGATCTCGCGGATGCGAGGCCATTCGGTGTACCAACCGTGGCGAGCGTCGTTGCAGAGTGCAGCTTTGGGCAACAGGTAGGTGCTCCAACGCCCATCTTCCAACAGCTTCAACCGCAGGCTGCGTCGATCCCATCCGATCGCCCAGATCGGATCGTCGCCATCGCTACCGCCAGCGATCCCCGCCGGGCTGGTGACGTCGGTGTATTGCCGCCGCTCGACAACCCTCCACGTCTCACCATCCCACTCCGCCAGCACGCCCGCTTCTTCATCGTTCTGCGACGCGCCGCCAACCAGCAAGTCCTTATAGGTTCCCGCTGGCAGTTCACCATTGTTCGATATGACCAAGCGACCTTGCGACATCGTGGCCCCTTTGCCGTGCCAGCCAGGGACCGGTTTCTTAAACAGCATCTTCGCTTCCAACGTGTGGACGTTGGCTTCCCAGATGCTCCCCTCCATATCGACGTAATAAACCATGTTCGCCGGATCGGTCAGATGCCGTGTGATCGCGGTGACACGCATCGGCATGTCGCGCGGCGAGATCACGCGCACCTTCCCGTCGGAATCGATCAAATAGTGAGCGATCAATAACTGGTTCGATTCCTTATGGATCATCCGCCCGGCGGGCGTTCCGCCGACGCTTTCGGGATGAACCGTCAACGTCTGCAAATCCTCATCGATCGAATACAGTTTGTGCTCGCTGCCGTTCGGTTTGTGCGGTGCGTAATTGACCATCCACAACTTGCCCGCCCAAGGAACGATCGCTCCGATCCCACACTCGTCATGTCCGCTCAGAAAATGACCGCCGTTCTGACTGTAGATTCCGTAAACGGTCAGATGCGGATAGACGCCGCTGATCTGGAGGTCGTTGCGAACCACAGATTGCGTTGCGGTCGGCTCGGTCGAATCCTGGGCCACCGATAACCCGGGGACTAGCAGCAGAGCGATCAAGACAACCAATCGAAGCAGAACGGTATCCAATATTTTCATGAGAGTATCGCGAGGGGAGTGAAGTTGAGGAGCGAGCTTTCGTCGCGATGAAAGCGCGCCGGCGCCGAAGTCGCAAAAAATCGAGCGACCAGCCGACTGGGGCGGGAAGAGCACCGACAAACATCGTCCAAAGTGTAATTGGTCACCGCCGGTTGCACTACAGCGCGTCGCGAGTGTTGCAGCCGTGGTTCCGCTCTTACGAACCCCAGCAGCACCCGTCTGGCATTTCTGGCCGTCGTTGATGTTCCCGAGCGGTTCGGTGCTTCCCAGCGGATCGATTATTCACAATGCCCCGCCCGCATAATCGCTACTCCCGCAGCGGCCCGAATTTGACAGCAGCAAACGCCTGGGAAGTTTTGCAACGCAGCAGCTGAAAAAAAAAGCTATGGTTCAAATGGTGAAGCTTTTGCTGCAGGCCAACCGTTGCCTCGCGAGAGACTTCCCGACAGTCGAACAAAAAGAATTCGGAACATGAAACCAAAAACGAAACATCCGCAACACGAGGCTCTAGTCCGACGAAACCGTCGCATCCTCGGAACTGTCCTGGTGATTTGCGTGATCGGATACACCGTCTTTGTCGCGCAGAAGATGCTGCAATTGGCCGGTAGTTCCGAAGGCGCAATGCCGACGCATCAGACCGCCCACGTCTCCTACGCCGAAGCTGCCTTGGCGACTGAAAACCAGAACCAAGATTTGTGGAAGGCTGCGTCGGACATCGATCGCAAGATTTCGGAAAAAGTGAAGAAGAAGCATGTCAAGCCGCGCGAGACTCAGGGCGCTGTCGAAGCGCGAGCGGCTTGGCACAAAAGAACCGAGCAGTTGGAGACCGAACTCGAACAGTTCACCGAGTTCCCCGAAGGCTCGGTCCAGGACCAACTGAGAAAAGAAGTGGAAGCATATTACGAGGATAAACCTTCGATCTAGTGCCGCCGCGACAAATCCACCGGTGACAACTCATCTCTTTCTTGTCGTTCAATTAAGGCAAACATCATGTTCAGCGATCGGCCTCAACGTTCTATTCGCAACCGCCGCAAAGGCTCCATCGTCGTGCTGGTCGCGATCACGCTTCCGGTTCTTTTTATCCTCGCCGCTCTGGCGATCAACGCCTCCTACATGCAGCTGACGCGGACGGAGTTGTTCATCGCGACCGATGCGGCGACGCGAGCTGCCGGGCGTACGTTCAGCGAACTCCAAAACGTCAACGATGCCAAGACCGCTGCCCAATCGACCGCCGCCAAAAACATGGTTGCGGGACAGGCGTTGCAGTTGCGGACCGGCGATGCCGCCAACGAGATCGAATTTGGGATGACCAGCAACGACGGAACCTACTCACGGTTTCAATTCAACAAGGTATCCTCCTCCTCGCTGGCCAGTGGCGATGTAAAAGCCAACGCGGTCCGCGTGTTGGGACGTCGGGATACCGGTTCTCTGGGCGGATCGATCCATACCCTGTTTCCGAAATTCTTGACGACCGATACGTTTAACCCGACGCAGACCTCCGTTGCGATGCAGGTCGACCGCGACATCTCGTTGGTCCTCGATCGCTCCGGTTCGATGGACTACCTGACGATCACATGGCCTTCGGGCAAATCGCCCTATTACACGACCACGATGAACGCGGCGGTCACCGCTGGCTACCTCTACAAACGATACGGCAACTACTACTATTCGTCCGGCGTTTCTTCGGACGAATACGAAAAATGGGCTTGGGAAGAACACT
Source organism: Rosistilla oblonga (assembly GCF_007751715.1). NCBI lineage: Bacteria > Pseudomonadati > Planctomycetota > Planctomycetia > Pirellulales > Pirellulaceae > Rosistilla > Rosistilla oblonga. Next base: position 3,987,128 of record NZ_CP036292.1, read on the forward strand.
ACGAGCTAGGACCTTATCCTCAGACTCCTTGGAATTCGCTGGTCGCAGCGGTCGACGGATTTCTGAATGTGTTGGACGAAACGCATCCAGAGGAACACGTATCGATCGCCAGTTATTCCAGCAACGCCACGTTGGACCTGTACCTGGATGAAGACTACGACGAGGTCCGCGACACGTTGGACGACCTGTATCCCAGCGGCAGCACGGCGATCGGGAAAGGAATGCAAAAGGGTATCGAGGCGTTGCTGCATTCATCGGCGCGTCCCTACGCCGCCAAGACGATGGTTGTGATGACCGATGGAATGCACAACTCGGGTATCGATCCGGTTACCGTCGCCACATCTTTGGTCGCGACCTACAACCTGACGATTCACACAGTTACCTTTGGCAGTGGCGCCGACAAAGCGAGAATGCAATCGGTCGCCGCGATCGGCGGTGGATCGCATTACCACGCCGAAGACGGTACTGCATTAAAAGAGGTCTTCGAAGAGATCGCCAACAACCTTCCTGTGTTGTTGACCGAATAGAATCTCACCGCACCGCTGGTCGCGGCGATGCGAAAGAGGCCTGCAGGTTGCGAACGCGCGACGGATCTCGCGCGTCGATTTGAAAGCGTCGCAGGTTGCTATGGCCCAGTAACATTAGCCCGCGACGACGCGACTACTTCTTGCTTTTTGGTGCCAGCGGTCGACTGATCAACATCTTCGACTGCGACTTGGGGCCAATAAACTTCTTCGCCAAGATGTCGGCTTCGTTAAAACGAGCCATCAAGATCTCGCCATCGGTCGCACGATTGCGGTCGTAAGAGATGTAGATCGTTCCGTCGGGAGCTTGGAAGCCGTCGGGATACGAGATCCCTTTGCGTTCGTCCAGAACGAGACCTCCCTGCCAAGTGAGTCCTTCGTCATCGGACAGCCACGCGCTCAACTGCACGCGTCCATTGTGCTTGTCGATCGAATCGCCATGTTTGATCAACAGGATCTTCCCCGAGGCCAGTCGGCGGAGGTGGAAGCGGGCGTTGGGGTGATCGATCCCCGGCGGTTTGGAGGGCGTCGCCCAAGTCCGACCGCCATCGGTCGACGTCGTCTGCATGATCCCCTTGGACGTTCGCGCCAACATCCATAACGAACCGTCCTTCCGCTGCACGATCATATGTTCGTGCCAGTCTGGATTGGGAAAGCGAGCTGCGCCGCGGCGCTCCCAACTGGCTCCTTCGTCGCTGGATACGAAGACGTTCGCGCCGCGGAGCGGTTCGAGTTCGGCAAAACATCCTTTAAACGGACCAAAGCCAGCGCGTTGATCCAACGAAATCGGTAGCATCCAAGAACCATCGGCCAGGACAGTCGGCTTGTTCAGCGTGACGCCGTGCCAAATCCGCTGCGGCTGCGACCACTGCGGTTTGTCCGCGTCGGGGTTATCGCAGCGGATCGCCCACACGCCCGCGCGGCCATCGTACATGTGCATCGATTGATCGAAGATCAGCCACAAACGCCCCAGCGGATCGGTCCATAGATTGCCGACCAAGATGCTGCGATCGATCGGCAGTTTGGGATCGTGCGAATCGAGCACAAAACGGGGATCCGACCAAGTCTCGCCGTCGTCGTCGCTCGACGCCAGAACGAAATACGCTTTTGGACTGTCGCCGCCAGCAACCCAACAGGCCCACAGTCGGCCACCGGGAGTTCGTTCGATCCCGATCGTCATCCCATAGTCCAGCCGATCGTAACCGTATTCGGGCAGCGGCGATGTATTTAGCGTCGGCGGGACCAATGCCAGATCGGCGACCTTCTCCATCCGTTGGATCCGCGCCGCCGCCTCGGCACGACTCTCGCCCTTCGCTTTCACAACTTCCACTTCCGTCTTATCGCCCAATACCATCAACGCCAGCTTCTTCAGCTTGATCCGATCGCCAGGATTGACAGTTTTGCGATACGCAAAGACGCGATTCAAATCCCCCTCAAACAACTGGAACTCCGGCGTCGGCAACTTCTCAAAACCTTGCCGTTTCAAATCGTCGCTGCGGTTGGCCCCGTGAGGTTTGCTGAGCGTCATAACAAACAGTTCGCCCGGCTTCTTACATTGAACTTCGTATCCTTCGATGCTGGTCCGCAGGAACTTGCGACCGAGCAAAACTTCGGGAGCTTCGATCAATGTGTACTGTCGATCGGTAAACAGCTTCACGCCAACTTTCATCACCGCCGGCTCCGGCGCGGGGATCACCATCGGTTTCCGCGACTGGCCCGCTTGCGAAGCGAACTGCTCTGTCTGTTCCAACGCACCAAACATGATCCGCTCTTTGCGGCTGGCGGAGTAATCTCCCTGCGTCACGCACAACCAGACAGTCCCCTCGTACTCGTGAAACGCCGGGTATTGGAACGATTTGGGCGTTTCAAACCGGTACTTCCGCTGCCAGTTTTTGCCGTCGCGAGATACATCGATGTTGAAGACGCTGCGATGAGCGCCACCGATCCGCGTCGCTTCCTGCCAGCCCAGGTAATAGGTGTCGCCAAATTTATCGAACGTCGGTTTAGAATTTGTCCCTTTGGCTACATGCGGCAGCTCTTTTGCGGCGGTCCAATTCCGGCCATCGACACTGGTCGTAAACTTGTAGTTTCGATTGCCAGCCTCATCGCGACAGATCGCCATCCAACTGCCATCGGGGAGCCGGTTGACCGCCGATTCACTCAGCTTCATCGATTGCGGATCGTGGAAGTGTCCAACGATCTCCAATGTATCGAGGGCCGGGTTTACAGTCGTCAACGCGAGTTGACCGGCCAGGAAATTGTTAATCGCAACATAGGTCTTCCCGTCGAATTTTTTGAACGCATCAAACAGGTACAGCCCCGCATCTTTGGCCTGCTTTTGAAAGCCGTTTGCCGCGGCCGAAGCATGCAAATGTTGCGGTGCCAGATCAAAAACTCCCCCGGCGGTTTTCAGCTTCATCCGGTGAATCGCATCGTCAAACTTCTCCGTCTCGATATCGAAGTCGCGATACCAGGTTTGCGATTGGCGTTTCCCTGGCGATTCGCTCGCAAAATAACAGCGAAGCGTTTGGGCGTCCTTCTGGATGATCCGCGGGACAAAACAAGCCCCGACAGGGAGCGTCGCATTGGCAAAGACCTGTTCGCCGCGGGCCAGCGGAACGACCTTCAGCAGCTTCTTCGTTTCCAAATCGACGATCGAAAGCGCAACGTAAACGTGCGGCCAGTTCGGATTTTCCCCGGCTTGTTCGTCGTTGCACTCCGCAACGATGTAGGCCCGCCCGCCAACCAACGCCATCTCGGCGTCGTGAGCGCCCCGCACCTCCGGCGCCGTGACTTCAATAAGCCCCTCCAGGACACGATCTCCCGCCAACGCGGGGTCCCATCCGGGGGGAACTAGCGATTGGGCAGGCACGTTGGCTGCCAAGCTGGCGGTCAGAATCAGAGTGAGTAGCAACGCAGGGAGTTTGGCACACATATCGGTGGGGCTCGGCTGGAGTGGATCGCAGAGGGGATTGCAACGCGGTAGAACCGTGGTTTACGGCCGCTAACCTGCCAATGCACCGCCCATTATGGCTGTCGCGATGTGCCAAGTGAACCCCGACGCGGTGATCCCTCTCCTGATGCCTAAGGTTTCGTTTGTTGCAGCCCCCAGCGGCGATGTGTCCTCTATAAATGACCGCCCAACGGTCGACCGCCTGCGCCGATCGGTAAGCTGCGCAAGACGGGCGAAGAAGACAGACGGAATCGGCGAAATTTCGCCGCAATCGGCAGCGAAGGACCGCGTGATATCCGGATTGATGTGATTTGGCACGCGATTTTCTAGACTAAGCTTTGACCCTGCTGGAGCACTGCCATGGACGGTTGGTTTATGGCGAAAGTAATCTATACTTGATCTGCTCGAGCGACACGCCCCAACCACACGCGATGCAATCGATTGGAATTGCTACGGTGGGGGGCAGTAGGTGATGAATGACTGAAGCGACATTATCGATTTCACAACCCAATCAAATCCTTTCGCTGTTCGGACCGCGCGACCAAAACGTGCGTCTGTTGCGGGAACGATTTGATGTTTCGATCACGCACCGCGATGGGCAGATTCGTGTCTCCGGGCCTCAAGAAGAGGTGCGGCGGGCGACTCAGGCGCTGGAGCGTTTGCGCGACCAATTGATCCGCAACGGCGTCGTTAACCAAGACGACCTCGACGCGGTATTGGCCGACGACGACGGATCGCCGCGGTCGGGCAAGATCCGCAGCGGTGGTGAGATTCAAATCCGCCATGCCGGTCGTCGGATCAAACCGCGTACCGAAGGGCAGGCGCGTTACGTCGCGGCGATTCGCAAGCACGACTTAAGTTTTTGCATCGGGCCAGCTGGTACCGGGAAAACCTATCTCGCCGTTGCGATGGCCGTCGAAGCGTTAAAAGCGGAAGAAGTGCGGAAGATCGTACTGGTCCGCCCCGCAGTCGAAGCTGGGGAGAGTCTCGGCTTTCTACCGGGTGATTTGCGAGCTAAGCTAAACCCGTACTTACGTCCGCTGTTAGATGCGTTGGGTGAGATGGTCGATTACGATCACTCCCGCGCGTTGATGGAGCAGGACGTGATCGAAGTGATTCCGTTAGCTTACATGCGTGGTCGGACGTTAAACGATGCCTTCATCATTTTGGATGAAGCGCAAAACACGACGATCGCGCAGATGAAGATGTTCCTGACGCGGCTGGGCGAACGCAGCAAGATGGTTGTCTCGGGCGACTCGACGCAAGTCGATCTGCCACGCGGCGTCCAAAGCGGTCTGGTCGATGCCATCGGCCGACTCCGCAACGTCAAAGGAATTGGGCTTTCGAAACTGGAAACTACCGATATTGTGCGGCACCGCTTGGTGCAGGAAATTGTCAACGCCTACGAGGAAGACAAGGGATAGCCGAAGTCTGGCCACGAGCCCGTCGAAGCGGAACCAGCGCGATCTGCGCTCATTCTCCGTTGGGACGGTCGATGTCAACTGTCGGCTAATACGATGAGTTCCGCAACACAAAATCGAACGCGCAGCGAGCGAGTCGCCTCGCTGCAACTGCCGCCCGGCAAGTTTCAGCGTTTCATCGCCCTGGTGCGTCAAAGCCAAGTCTGGGTTCGATTCACCCTTGCGCTCACCGCGGCGCTGGTCATCCTGACGGTCTGCCAATGCTGGCGAGTCCCGTTTGCATTCCGCACCGGATATATCCCGCCGCGCGACATGTACGCTCGCGTGCAATTCGATGTCCCCGATCTCGCGAAAACTCAATCCGCCAAGGATCTTAAACGCCGAAGCGTGATCGCGTTTTACAGCAATCGCAGCCTGCCGCTGACGCAGTTGCGCGAGAAGTTGAAGGATCAAATGTTCCTGGTGCTCGAGGCGCCGTCGTTTGATCAACTGAGTGATTCCGCTCGCGATGCCTGGGCCCAGTTCTTCAAAGGCGACGAAACCGCTGGCCCCGACGAGACCGCGCCGGCAACCTTTGCTGCACTCAAAGCAACATTTGCCGAGGACAAGGAACTGCAGAAGCTGGACAAAGCGATCCGCTTGGCAATGTTCCCCTTCTACGAAACCGGATTGCTGCGGAGCCTGGAACACGAAGAGGGTGACGCCAGTTCGATCCGCGTCTATCCCGAAAACCAACCCTCCGATATTCAGCTTGTCCCGGTCGATCGGGTTCGCATCGCGCAGGCCTCTTTGGACCTGAAGCAGCGGATCGTCGAAGAATTCAAGCTGCAATTCGAATTCGAAAAGTCGCCGCGAGCCGCCAAGATCGTCGCCGATTGGTTAGCCGATCGGTTGCCGGTAACACTGGCTTACGATGAGGCACGCAGCGAAGAGGCACGTAAAAAGGCTGCCGACGCCGTCCCCGACGTGATGACCACCTATTATCCCGGTCGCACATCGATCGCACCGTCGGGCAAACCGCTGGGTAAACAGCAACTGGATCTGCTGCAGTCCGAATGGAACGCGCTTCAAAGCGAGCGTTCGTTTACCGACGGCATGATGCGTCTGGTCGCCTACGCCGGAATGATCGGGGCACTCTACCTGCTGTGTGGATCGTACATCTATTTCGTTCACGATCCGGTATTGATCACCGATGTCGGCAAGCTGACGCGTTTGTTGTCGTTGGTGGTCGTGGTGATCTGCGCCTGCTGGTACGCATCTGCCGACAAATGGCAAGCCGAAGTGATTCCGTTGGTGATCGGTGCGATCACGGCAACAGTCGCTTACGGACGCGAACTGGCGTTGCTGGTGATCGCTGCGGCTTCGCTGGCGGTAACGCTGTTGATCGGGCAAGACCTTCCCGATTTGGTCGTGTTGTCCGCCGCCACGCTCAGCTGCATCCTGTTGTTAGGACGGATCCGCACGCGGACGCGATTGATCACGATCGGTGCCGGCGCCGCGGTGGTGACCGCCGCGACAGTGATCGGTGTCGGTGTCGTCGCTGGCCAATCGTTAGGCTCGGGCGAACCGAGCAACGTCACCGAAGGAATCTATCAATCCCTGGGACTCGGCGCTCTGATGATCGAGCTGTCCAAGGGATCGGTATGGGCGGGAACGTTGGTCCTCGTCGCCAGCATGTTGATGACCGGTCTGCTGCCCTTTGTCGAAAAGATCTTCGGAGTGCAAACCGATCTGAGCCTGTTGGAACTGGGCGACGCCAGCCATCCGCTGCTGCGTCAACTCGCACAACGTGCTCCCGGCACCTACAACCACTCGATCAACGTCGCTTCGATCGCCGAAGCGGCTGCCGACGCGATCGGCGGCAACGGTCTGCTGGTTCGCGTGGGAGCCTACTTCCACGACATCGGCAAGATTTTTAAGCCCGATTATTTCATCGAAAACCAGGGCGGCGGGCCTAACCAACACGATTCGCTGCAACCCGCGATGAGCACGTTGGTGATCATCGCTCACGTCAAAGACGGTGCCGATCTTGCAAGATCGCATCATCTGCCCGAACCGATGATCGATTTCATCCTGCAGCACCACGGCACCACGCTCGTCGAATACTTCTATCGCGAGGCGAAGGAGCGGAGCGAGGAGAGCCCCAATAAAGAAGAGGTCTCCGATAAGGACTTCCGCTACCCAGGCCCCAAGCCTCGGTCGTTGGAAGCTGCTGTATTGATGTTGTCCGACGGTGTCGAAAGCGCCAGCCGAACGCTAGTCGATCCCACGCCAGCGCGGATCAAAAGCCTGGTCGAACAGATCGCCATGAAGCGGCTGACCGACGGCCAATTCGATGAATCGGGGCTGACTCTCAAGCAGCTCGACCGCGTCAAACAAAGCTTGGTCAAGTCGCTGACGGCGATCTACCATGCTCGTGTCAAATATCCCGGCCAACAAACGGCCTAACCCAACGACGGCAGTTGTCTGCTGCCGTCCCAACCAAGGAAGTCGATCGAGTTATGAAGATCAGGAGCGCGCTAGCGTGAGCGATGATTTAGCGGTTGAAATTAACGTCCAACACGAGGCCTCGTTCATCGATCGACCGGCGCTCGAATCAGCGGTCCGCTTGGTCGCTGAAACCTATGGGATCTGCCGCGGCGAGGTCAGCATTGCGATCGTCGACGACGATAACATGCAGCGGCTGAACAACCAGTTTCTGCAGCATGACTACACGACCGACTGCTTGAGTTTTGTCTACGACGAATCGGAAGATTCGATCAGCGGCGAACTGATCCTGTGCGCCGATTACGCTCAGCGGGAAGCTGCCGAATTCGAGTGGCAGCCCGAATCCGAATTGCTGCTATACGCAGTCCACGGCATGCTGCACCTAATGGGCATGGAAGACACGACCGACGAAGGTCGGCAGGCGATGCGCGATGAAGAGCGCGAGATCTTGTTGCGTTTGGGCATCGAAGGCGCCAAACGACACGGTCTTCCAACGAACTCTAACCCGAGCGAGAAATGTTAGATCTTCAGTTGGTCGTGGTTATCGCGATCACCGGATTTGCAATGGGAACTACCGGCGGTTTGGGAGCCGAATTGCTGGAACGATTTATCGGCCGATCGCTCGAAGCGTATTGCCGATTGCAAGGTCGCCGCGGTCGGTTCGGCGAAGTCCTCGACCGCCAGGAAGATGCCACTCGCGGGGCTCTGTATCTGCGGATCATCGGAAACGTTTTGTTTCTGTCGTGCGGAACGATCGCCGTCATCGCGCCAAGCGTTAGCGAAAACGGAGTCGATGGCAGCCGCTTGCTGACCTGGCTGGCGATCGCCAGCGGTCTGGTGATGTTCACTCATCTGTGGCTGCCCGCCGCGGTCACCCGATTTGCCTCGGCGCCGGTGCTCTACCGCACCTGGCCGTTCTGGAACGGGCTGGCTGTGGTAATGCATCCGCTGTCGATACCGGGCGTGCTGGTCGAGTGGTTTGCGCGGCGACTGTCGGGACAGCAGGAAGATGCGTCCGAAGAGGAGGAACTTCTCGAAGACGAGATCCGCACGATCATCACCGCCGGCACGCGCGACGGCCACTTTGGGCCGGGCGTTCGCGAGATGATCCAAGGCGTGATGGACATGCACGACGACAGCGTCTCGCACATCATGACGCCCCGCAGCGACGTCGATGCGATCGAGATCGATACGCCCTGGCCCGAGATCCTGAAGGTTGTTGTTGAATCGGGGCGGACTCGTTTGCCGGTCTATCGCGACAACTTGGACAACGTCGTTGGCGTCCTGTATGTCAAAGATCTCCTGTCGGAATTGAGCATCCTAAAAGATCCCAACGTCCCGCTGGAAAAACTGCTGCGGCGAACCTGGACGGTCCCCGCGTCGAAGCGGGTCGACGAACTGCTGCAAGAGTTTTTGCACAGCCGCAGCCACATGGCGATCGTGTTGGACGAACGGCATCAGTTTTCGGGCGTCGTCACGATCGAGGATTCGTTGGAGGAGATCGTTGGCGAGATCGTCGACGAATCGGACGACGAGGAACAGACCGACTTTCATATCGTCGACGCGCAGACCGCCGACATGTCGGGACGGATCATGGTCGATGAGGTCAACGAACGCCTGGGTTGGGAGCTCGCCGAATCGGACGACTACGAAACGATCGCCGGCTACGTCCTGCACCACGCCGGTTATATGCCTCGTCAGGACGAAGCGATCGAACTGGGTCCGCTTGAGATCAAAGTCCTCCGCGCCACCTCGCGTCAACTCGAACGCCTTCGTCTGCGGCACATCGGAAGCTCGGCATTGGAAGCCGGTTAGCGGACTCTCGGCAAGCGGCATCGCCACCGCCGCTGGTGCGAATCGGCGCAGCGGTTACCGCATCGCGAGCCTTTAATCGGTACGCTTTTCGACGTGGACAAACCGCAGGAAACCAAGCGTCAGCCGCTGGTCGCTGTCGAGGCTGGTCGTCGTCGAGAACAGCCAATAGTTGTGATAATCGATCACCGAATCGCTAAACGACTCGGCAAACGCTGAACCAATCCGAACCAACGGACTATCGCTCCCCTCTTCAGTATAAGGGGCCAGTCTCTCAGCGGCCAACTTTCGCACGTGATCTTCTTTGCTCGGATTTGTCAGCAGAAGCGCGGCGATCAGTCCACCGACGACGATTCCCGTTTGAAACTTCATTGCGTTGATAGTGGTGTATTAAAGGGAGGAACTTGTGTTTTGTAATCGGCCGCAGCACCGGCGGCATCAGCTGCGTTCTACCAGCGATCGGCGGAGTTCAGCAGCCAGGAAAAACGATCCGCAAACGACAACTACGCCCGCCGGGCCAGCACGGTGCCGAGCCACCTGCAGTGCGTCGTGCGAATTCTCGACAACTTCCCAGCTCTGCCCGGCAACCTGCGACGCGATCGCCGCCAGATCCTGAGGCGGATACCACCGGGGATTCGTTCGATAACGCGTCAGCACGATCTGTTTGACGTTCCGCGCCAGGATGGTCAGCATTTCGCTGGCGTCTTTATCGTGGCTGGTGCCAAATACCGCAACCACGTTCTGCGATTCAAAACGCTCGGCTAACACATCAGCTAACGCTTCGACCGAATCGCGATTGTGGGCGGTATCCAATATCACCAGCGGTTCCCCCGGAAAGAACTCGATCCGCCCGGGAACGCTCAGCGTCGCCAGCGCCTCCCGACATGCCTGTTCGGGCCATTGCAGCGACTGTGTCTTCAGGTTCCAGCAATCGGTAATCGCCAACGCAACGGCTGCGTTCCGAGCTTGATGGATCCCCGCCAAGGCGAGCGGCCAAGCGGTGCGTCGCTTCAGCGGCAGCGGCGTCGCTTCGCTGGGCAGGAAATCGAAACGCGACGGATTGTTGCCGGCAACCGATTCGCGTTGGACATGATAATCGCGATCGATCTGCAGCAGCGGCGCCTGGCGTTCATCGGCGATCTGCTGGATCACAGCCGCCGCGGCGGGATCGCGGACCCCGCTGACGACCGGCACGCCCGGCTTAATAATGCCCGCCTTCTCCGCAGCGATCTCTTCCACCGTATCGCCCAGCAGATTCTGGTGATCCAGCCCGATGCTGGTGATCGCCGTCACTTCGGGCGAACAGATATTGGTGCAATCGAGCCGCCCCCCCAAGCCGACTTCTAAAACGGCCACCTCGCATCCGTCGCGGCGGAAGTGCTCGATCGCCATCGCCGTGGTCAGCTCAAAGAAGGTGGCTTCCCCTTCCCCCTGGCGACGGATCGTCTCGGCCGCCTGACGAACCGAATGGATCAACGAAATCAGCTGCCCCTGCGTCGCCGGCTGACCATCGACGCGGAACCGCTCTTCCAGCGACTCCAGATGGGGCGACGTGTACAGTCCGCAGCGTTGTCCAGCCTGCGTGGCGATCGCCGCGACCATCGACGCGGTGCTCCCCTTCCCCTTGGTCCCACCGATATGCACGATCTTCAGACTCGCCTGCGGATCGCCCATCGCCGCCAGCAGGGCGTGCATTCGGTTCAGCTTCATTGGATTCCCCGGGGAGGGTTTGCTGAGCCGTTCGTAATTGATCCGCCCGTACAGATAATCGAGCGATTGGCCGTACGACCAACCGTCTTGAGAGAGTGCTTGTTGATCGTCGGGCATATTTGTATCGTGCTGCGTCACTTGCGAAGGTTCCTGAATCCTGGAAGTTCGTTAACGAGGAATGAACCGCCAGTCCTGTTTTCACGTACTGAACCCGTTCTCGGCTCGTAAATGCGGTCGGGGAACGCGCATCTTAGCTCTGTTTTATTTCGTTTTCCCATACAGAATCTGAAAGACTCACGTGGATATCGACTCGACAGCCGTCGCCGATGGCACTGAGGATTCGAAAGCAAAATCGGATTCCTCCAGCGTTGTTATTGAAACACGAAGCCTCAGCAAAGTCTATCGCGACTTCTGGGGACGCAAAAAGGTCCAGGCCTTGAAGCCTTTGGACATTGAGGTCAAGCAAGGCGAGATCTTTGGTCTGCTGGGCCCCAACGGTAGTGGTAAGTCGACGACGATCAAGCTGATTCTGGGACTGTTGTTTCCGACCAGCGGTCGCGTGCTGGTTTTCGATCAGGATGCCACCGAAACCAAGAAGAACGAACGGATCGGATATCTTCCCGAAGAGTCGTATCTTTACAAGTTCTTGAACGCCGAAGAGACGCTCGATTTCTACGGCCGCCTGTTCGATCTGTCGGCTGCTGAACGCGCCGCCCGCGTCGATGAGCTGATCAAAATGGTGGGGCTCGATAAAGCCCGCCACCGCCAACTGCGCGAGTATTCCAAGGGTATGACCCGCCGCGTCGGTCTGGCTCAAGCGTTGGTCAACGACCCCGACCTGATCATGTTGGACGAACCGACGACCGGTCTGGACCCGATCGGTACCCGCGAGATGAAGGATCTGATCCTGCGGCTTCGCGACCAGGGGAAAACGATTCTATTGTGCAGCCACCAGTTGGCCGACGTGCAAGACGTTTGCGACCGCGTCGCGATCCTGCACCAAGGTGAACTGAAGGAACTCGGCCGCGTCGACGAACTGCTGAAGGTCAAAGACGTCACCGAGATCCATGCCCGCGGACTCTCCGATGCTGCCAAGGCGGAGATCCAAGCGGTGATCGAACGCAACGGCGGCAAGACCGATTACATCGACAACCCAACGGCCACGATGGAAGAGCTGTTCTTGCAGATCGTCCGCGAAAGCGACGAGCGTCCTGGAATGCGACGCGTCTCGGAGCGTGAGTTGCAAGAAGGAGATAAGTAATGACGCTTCAGCCGGAAGATTTCTGGTCATTTACCGAGTGGTTGCTGCGGCCAGGAGCTTTCCTGGAAAGCGCCTTGCTGCAGGGTATCGCCCTGATCGTGCTTGCCATCGTCGTGGGACTGTTGGTCGGTTATATGATCGCCGCGGCCCGCTATGGACCAAGCGAAGGTTTCTACAGCGTCGCGCGGATCGTCCGCGAGTTTGTTCGCGAAGACGCGCCGGGCACCTCGCCGCGCCGCATCTATGCGCTCGCACGCCTGGCGTTCAAAGAAGCGATTCGCCGCAAGGTGCTGTTTGTCGTCGGATTGTTTATCGTCCTGCTGATGTTTGCCGGTTGGTATCTGGATCCAAAAAGCGATGATCCGGCGCGGCTGTACATCAGCTTTGTTCTGACATCGACGAATTATTTGTTGTTGATGCTGGCTCTGTTCATCAGTACCGCCAGCTTGCCCAACGACATCAAGAACAAAACGATCTACACGATCGTTACCAAACCGGTCCGCACGACAGAGATCATCCTCGGTCGGGTGCTTGGTTTTGTTGGCGTCGGCACGATGATGATCGTCCCGATGGGAATCGCCAGTTATTTCTTCGTCACCGGCGACCTCGATCACGTTCACGAAATTGAAACCACGTCGGTCCTTTCCGATGATACCGTTGTCGGTCAAACGACCGAAGATCGCGGCCACCGCCACTCCTTCACTCTCGATTCGGATGGCTTTGGCGCCACCGACACTCAGCGTGGACATCAACACGCGGTGATTCGCGAAGGCGATACGATCCGCGTCGGTAGCGCTCAGGGAATGCTGCGTGCTCGCGTACCTGTGTACGGCGAGATGGAGTTCTTCGATCGCTCGGGACGCCCCGATGAAAAGGGTATCAACGTTGGATACGAAGACCGCAAAGGCGGCTTTGGCTCCGCCGGCCTATCGCGTTTGGTGAATGCAGGAGCGACAGGAGCTCGCCGCATCCAGCACGGTTACGTCGAAGGGGCGTCGCTGAGTCGCGCCGAATACACGTTTAGCGACGTCACGCCTGAAAAATATCCCGACGGTGTGCCGATCGAATTCACGTTGCGTGCGTTCCGTTCGCTCAAAGGCGACATCATCACCGGTGTTCAAGGAACGCTGACGGTTCAACATCCGACCAAACCGATCGAGAGCAATCCGTTCCGGTTCGAGGTTAAGGAATACCAAGTCGACGACCAATTCATCCCGTTGGAGATGGAAGGGACCAACATCACCGAGACCGGTACGTTAAGTCTGTACGACGATCTAGTCGACGAAAACGGCCACGTCAAAATCGTCGTCCGCTGTATCGATCCAGGTCAATATCTGGGTATGACGCAGAGCGATCTGTACCTCAAGCCAGCCGAAAACTCGTTTGCATGGAACCTCACCAAAGGCTTTATCAGCATTTGGTTGCAGATGGTTTTGATCATCAGTTTTGGCGTGATGTTCAGTACCTTCTTGAACGGATCGGTTGCGATGTTGGCCACCTTCATCTGCGTGGTTCTCGGTTTTTCTGCCGAGAGTATTTACGAAGCACGTTATTATCAAGTTGTGGGTCAAACCATGGGCGGCGGTCCGATCGAATCGGTCGTCCGCCTGCTACGTCAGGACGCGTTCACTACCGAATTGGACGTCGAATCGGCACCGAAGATGATTATCCAAGGCGTCGATTCAGTAATCATGTATTGCTTGGACCTGATCGCCACCGCGTTGCCAAACCTGCCAAAGATGATGCAGACAGCAGAGTTTGTTGCGAGTGGATTTGATGTGCTTGGCGGTCTGCTCGCCCGGCATGTCGCGACGACGTTGTGTTATCTAATTATGACCTGCATTATTGCTTACTTCTTCCTCAAAACACGGGAGATCGCAGCGTGAACCGCAATGCTGCTTGGCGTCGGAAAATGATCTACCTGGGCATCATCGTTGTGATGTTGCTGCCGCTGTACCTGTTGGGTCAGCCTGCCACTGGCAGCACGACCGGCGGTGCTGGCGGTAGCTTGGCCCGCTTGCAAGACGAACTGAATCTTTCAGTTGCCGACTTGGGAGAGATCGATCCGGCCAGTGAATCGATGAAACTCGCAACCCTCGGAATGCGTGGAGTTGCGGCAACCGTGTTGTGGCAGAAGTCGCACGATTACCAACGCTACCAGGAATGGGATCGGTTGAGCGCTACGCTGAACCAGATCGCTCTGCTGCAACCGCACTTTGAAAAAGTGTGGGAGTACCAGGCACATAACCTTTCGTACAACGTTTCGGTCGAATTCGACGATTACCGTCAACGTTACAAATGGGTCAAACAGGGAACCGATTTCTTGACGCGTGGTGTCAAGTTGAATCGCCGCGAACCGCGACTTGTCTGGTTCACCGGATGGTTCTTTGGCCAGAAGATCGGCATGTCCGATGAGAAGACTCAGTTCCGCGAACTGTTCCGTAACGACGAAGCGTTCCACGAGAAGATCCTCAACGATGGGATCGGAATCAACGGTCCCGATGCCCGCGGTCCCGATGGCAAACCGGACAACTGGTTGGTCGGCCGTTTGTGGCTTTATCGCGGTTACGATCTCGTCGACAGCGGCGTGCCGTTGATCAACAAGAGTCCATTGACCTTCTACGACATCGGCCCGAAATGGCGGATCCGTTTCGCCGACGCGATCGAAGACGAAGGGACCCTGGATGAATCGGCCAAGTTCGCTTGGCAGGCCGCCAAAAAGGACTGGGATTCGTTTGGTCAACGCGATATCGAAACGACCGAAGGCTTTACGATCAAGCTCGGTTCGGTGGAGACTTCGCGCTTGCGTGTCGCGGATATCGAGCGTCAGTTCGACGAATTGACAGGCAACCGACGCGAAGAGATTCGTGAGCAACGCTTCGGCCAATTGAGCCAAGAGGTTCAGGACGCCTTTAATACGCCCGATGCCGAAAAGACCCCGGAACAATACCGCATGGTCTTCGACAACCAAGGCAAACTTGCGGCGTCGATGAAAGAAGTTGCGTTGGAACTGGAAAAGAGCAAGCAGTTGACCGGACTGCGTTTGGCGGAGGAATATGCAACCGCCGACCGTTACGCCAAGAAGGTCGAAGCCTATCGCCGACAGACCAACTATCCCTACTGGGAAGGACGCTGCATCGCCGAACAGGACGATCGTACTATCGACGCTCGACGCTTCGTGATGGAAGCCAACGAACTGTTGGACGAAGCCGAACTCGATCAAGCGCTCGAGAAGTATGAACTCGCTTGGGCCGCTTGGGCCAGCGTTTACGAAGATCATCCTCTGCTGGTCAGCGACGAAAGCGCGATGGATCTGATGCAGTCGATCCGACGTTACGCTCGGATGCTCGACGAAGAGGATCTGCCGGAAGACTTCCCATTGTCTGTCTTTGTTGAAATGCAAAACGAAGACAACGAAGATGCCGACGAATACGCTCGTCGCTACGCCACCTGGAAAGCCAAGCGAGCGAAAGCTGCAGAAGCTGAGGCTGAAGAGGAAAAGGCGGCTGAGAAGCCGAAGGAAGAACCTGCCGAGAAATCGGAAAAGCCTGCCGAAGAGCCCGAAATGAAAGAAGCTCCAGCAGCAGAGGAGAAGGAGTCGGCAGATAAATCCGAGGACAAATCCGAGGACAAATCCGAGGACAAACCCGAGGACAAACCCGAGGACAAACCCGAGGACAAACCCGAGGACAAACCCGAGGACAAACCCGAGGACAAACCTGAGGATGAGCCAAAGAGCGACTCCGAGAAAACATCCGACGGCGACGAGTAAAGCGTTTCGTCGAACCGCTTTCAAAGACAGTCGGGCCAGCTTCGGCTAGGCCCGACATCGATGGAAATGCCGTTAACCGCGGCATCGCCTATCTTTCGCATCGGCACGCAGATCCCTGGCACCACGATCCGCCAGCATGCCGACTTTCTCTCGCCGCAGCCGGCTGGCTGAGTCGACGAATCCTGTGGCGACTCGCTGCGAACTACTTCTGCGTCAGCGAATCGACTGGCGAGAAGTTCTCCGACGGGTGCCGCATCTGTTCGACCGATAAGCCCAGCAAACGCATGCTCGGTTCGTCTCCGGGGTTGTCGCGCAACACCTGCCCCAGCGTTTGGATCGCATCGGCAAACCGCATCGCGTGGTAGTCCTCCAACGCAGCTTCGTACAAAGAACTCAGCCGTTGCCAGCGCTCCGACGACTCGGTGACAAGCTGATGCACGACGATATCTTCGGGAATGCCAACGACCGAGATCGTCGCCAAATTTCGCGTGTGGAACGAGTTATCGGTCTTCGCAAGCGTATTGGACGAAACGAGGCAGTCGACGCCAAACTGCTTGGTTGCACTTTGCAGACGACTAGCGACGTTGACGACGTTTCCAAACACACCGTACTGGAATTTGATGCGTGAACCGGTGTTGCCAACGGCCGCGGTTCCCGAGTTCACGCCGATGCCAACGCGAATTGGTTCGCAGACCTTGTCGGCCCAACGGGTGCGAATTTCTTCGATCCCGGCGAACATCGAAACAGCCGTCGTGAGGCTGCGGTAAGCGTGGTCGGGCTGCGAATCGGGAGCACCCCACATCGCGATCAATTCATCGCCGATGTAATTTATCAACACGCCATCGGTCCGTTCGACGCATTCGCTGAGCACAGTAAACACGTCTTGCATGAACGACACAGTCCCCTTGGGGCCCAGACTTTTCGAGATCGAACTGAACTTGCGGACGTCGCAAAACATCACGCTGACGTCGGTCTCTTTTGCGTCCAACAACGATTCGTCGACGACGATATGCTTCGCCACGCGGTCGGAGAAATAGACCTGCATCGAAGTCCGCTGACGCTCTTCGCTCTGCCGTGCCATACCCGCCGACACCGCACCAGCCAGGATCTCGACAAGCTTGGCTTCGATATCCGAAAACGGACGCATCGAAAGATCGGTCCAGCGATCGCCGTAAAGAACTCCAACAACTCGGCGTTCTTTATCCAGGATCGGCGCCGCCACAGCTTGCGACAGATTCGCAAGCGATGCGCCTTCGAGAGCCCCGGGACTGGCGGTGTCGAAGATCTGGGTCAGGCCACGTTTCCGCACCCGATCGATCATCGTGTCGCTAACATCCGGTGCCGACCGCCGCAAACGACTTGTTGATTCATCAGCCGTCGAATCCTCGAAGACCTCGGCGCGATCCTCAAACTGGTCCCCTTCGAACAGTCGAACGATGCAGCGATTGAGTTTGGCGATTCGCACCGCGGCAAAGGCAGCGGCGCGAAAAAACGAATCGGTCGTCACACTCTCGCGAATCACCGGCAACACCTGCTGCAGCAGATGAACGATCTCCTGCCCCTGCCCCGTATCGGGTGCGTGGGTCGCGAGGTCATCGCCGACCTGCATCGAGATCGTCATCGGATCCAACGGCTGGCTGTTGAGCGTGCGATAGAGATTCGATGAATCGGATGTCGGCCGGCCCGTTGAAATTCGCAGCGTCGTCCGCTCCCGAATCATCAGCTCTACCGCACCACCAAAAGACCGCGATCCCTTGCAATGAACCGCGTCGCCGGTCGTCGGCAACAGCTCGCACTGCGGATGCAGGTTATGAATTCTGATCTGCGAATCGTCGGCGGCACTGACGCTGAAGAAATAGCGTGGCACGTCGCGATTGATCGCCGCGGCGACAATCAATCGGGGGCCGCAGGGATTTCGATCGAACAGTCCCATCGCCGGTTCGCCGCACGAAGGATCCTGTCGCCCCACGTTGATCGGCGGCTCTGCCGTCCAGACATCGCTGGTCCCATCGGCGCGAAACAACTCAAATTTCAACGGCATCATCGGCGAACCTGCTGCTTCAATTCCCATCCTTTTACAAAGCAAAAGTATCCCCGACGGGTGAGTAAATGTAAACCTCGCCGACCGCGCTGCGGCACGCTTACCTACCGCGTTGCAGCGGGTTTCGATATAAAATTGATATCCGTCGAGAACTCTTTCCGAGGTCGGCCCCACGTCGGTGCCGTCAGTTCACGCGACGTTTGCCAGCGCAGCCAGCGCGATCCAACCCACGGGTTGCAGGAGAATCGATGAAAGTACGGGTCGGCATTATCGGTGCAACGGGCTACACAGCTTACGAAGCGATTCGATTGTTGTTGCGTCATCCGCACGCCGAGGTCACGGCGGTGACAAGCCGCCAAGACGAAGGGCTCTCGATCGCCGCGGTCCATCCGCAATTGACCAGCCGCCTCGACCTGCCGCTGCAACCATTGGAGATCGACAGCTTCGCCCAACAATGCGACGTCGCTTTCTGCTGCTTGCCCCATGGCGCGTCGGCCGAAACCGTCAAACAGCTGCGGCAGGCGAACTGCAAAGTTATCGACTTCAGCGCCGATTTCCGCTTGACCAGCGTCGCCGAATACGAGACTTGGTACGGAGTCAAACATCCCTGGCCCGAACAGGTTGGCCAAGTCGCGTATGGCTTGCCCGAACTATTCGCCGATCAGATCAAAGATGCCGATCTGATCGCCAACCCCGGCTGTTATCCCACCTCGGCGATCATGCCGCTGGCTCCGTTGATCCAAGCCGGTGCGATCCATTGCGAGGATATCATCGTCGATTCAAAGAGCGGTGTCAGCGGCGCAGGCCGGTCGCCGAAACTGGGCACGCTCTACTGTGAGACAAACGAATCGATAGCTCCCTATGCGATCGGAGCGCACCGCCACCAGCCGGAGATGAACGACATCATCGGCCGCTTCAGTGGGTCGAAAACGAACATCCTCTTCACGCCCCATCTCACACCGATGGACCGCGGTATCCTGTCGACGATCTACGTTCGTCCTCAAGCTGCTGACGCCGAGCGCGTGCGGGAAATTTGGCGGCAGACCTATCGCGATTCGCCGTTTGTGCGTGTCGTCGACCACATCCCCGGCACCAAACATGTTGCCGGAACCAACTTTGTCGATCTCGCGGTCAAAGAGGCGGGGGACCGCTTGGTCTTGGTCGCAGCGATCGACAATCTGATCAAGGGTGCCTCCGGCGCAGCGGTGCAAAATCTGAACTGCATCTTCGGTTGGGATCAAACCCTCGGTCTGCTCTAACTGAAAGTAACGATGAACGATCCCCACGATGCGGCTCCGCCGTCCAGTCACGACACGTCGGAAGTCCCCATCGATGCGGAGCTTGTTCCGGAGCTCACCGAGCCGACAAAGCCACGCATCTGGACCGTCTGGATGCTTGTCGCCGTGGTGATCGCCTTCAGCTTGCAAGTCAATCTGGTCAGCGTTGTCCTGGCGCAACTGGCCGTCTTTGGGACCGTCGAAGCGCCCGACAACGCGATGATGCTGAAGCTGATGGATTCGCGGATCGGATTCTGCCTGATGCTGATCCCATCGCAACTGGCGATTCTGATCCCGCCGCTTATCGCCGCCTTCGCATCCCCCGAACCGTTTCGTCAGCGGCTGGGGCTGGTCCGGGGACACTGGCCGTTATGGGCCTGGATCGCCGGTGGAATCGCCACTCCGATGGTCGGACTGGTCACGACCTTGGTGATTGGCCCGTTCATCGAATCGAGCGAACATCTGGACCAAATGACCGACGTGTTCCGAACACATGCCAACGGTGGTTTCTTGATCGCGACGCTATTGATGGTCGGCGGGTTGCCAGCGATCTGCGAAGAGATCATGTTCCGCGGATACATCCAAACCCGTTTGGCTGCCCGCTTCCCCGCGGTTGCCGCCATCGCGATTGCGTCGATCATGTTTGCCGTCTTTCACTTCGATCCAGTCCACGTGATCGCTGTCCTTCCGATCGGTCTGTGGCTTGGATTCCTGCGACACGCCAGCGGATCGATCTTCCCGGCAATGCTGGCCCATGGCATCAACAATACCCTCTCGGTCATCAGCGTGATGCCCGAGCAGACCGATGCGTTGGACGCCCCCAGCACGCTGTTGACGCTTGCGTTGTTGGGGCTGGGCATTCCCTGCCTGCTTGCCACCGCAGCGACAGCCTACTGCTTTACCGCTCCAACGTTGGCTGACGAGGCGTAGCCGAATCGGTCTCGATTCGACCACGCTGCCCGCCGCATCCCCTAGTTCCCGGCAGCCTCTTCCACGTCAGCTGGCAATCCGGGGACAACTTTCACCATCGTCGTGATCGACAGCGGAAAAGTCGTCGGACCGTCGTATTGAGCTTCGATCATCCCGACCACATAGCCCTCCTCGGGCTTCGCCAACGGCAGCCGCCACGTTCCATCGGCGTCGGCGGACAACGCTTTTGCGTGCCAGCGAGCGTCACGGAAATCGCGGCTCTTCGATCGCGCGATCCAACCGTAAACACGGCTCGGCGGTTGGTCGCTGCTGGCGACGATCGCGGTGTTTCCCGCTTGGTCGATGCACTCCGACTGCAATATTGGCAGCGGGGTCTTGGTGATCATGCTGCGATGCAGCGCCGAGATCGAACCGATCATCCGCGAGATGTCTTTCAGTCCATGACCGTTGTTGGGGATGTTCAACAGCGTCCGCGGCTTGGGAAGATCTTCGAAGTAGAACTGCTGAGCATCGACAGGCCAATAGGGATCGTTGGTCCCTAGAATGACCAGCTTCGGCATCGTCAGCTTTTCCCGCTGGGTGTAGGGATCGATCATCTGCATCAATTCGTTCCCAGCCGGCGTGCCGATCGATTTCTGCAAACCGAGCTTTGTGTAGTCTTCGATCTGCGGCGAATAAGCTCCCCATGAGGCCAGTTGATGCTTCATCTGCGGTTCCATGTTCAACATGTCGATCACCATCGGTGCGATCGCTTTGACGCGTGGATCGGTGGCTCCCAACAAATACGTCGTCCAGCCGCGCTTGCTGGCTCCGGTGACGGTGAACGAATCGAGCTGCAGCTTCCACTCCTGTTGAGCGACTTCGGTGACGGCGTCCAACGCCCGCGACGCGGCTCGCGCCATAGCGGGCAACAGCGGCCATGATCGGTCCTCCGTCTCGTAGTACTTCTTCAACGTCATGGCGATCAATGCATCCTCGTGCAGTCCGCCCATCATCGGCTGGAACGGCACCTGACGGATGATGGCCACGGGAGTCTTCAGATCGCGAGCCATCACCGCCATCAACTTCGCTGTCTCGGGCAGCGGCAACGCGCCGGGACCGTTTTCATTCCAGCTCTCCTTCCAACGTCCTCCATCGATCAACATCAGCGCGTTGTTCTGTTGAGGGTCGACCTGCGGCGGTAGGATCACGATCAACGTATGCTGCCACGTTACGCCCTGCCAACGCTGCGAAGTCAAATGCAACTGCAGGTACTCGCAATCGGAAATCTGCCCGCGGTCGCAGATCTCCCAACCGTAAGCATCATCGCGCTGCATCACCATCTCGGCGAGCGACATCTCGGTGGCGACGTCCTGCCCACAACAGACCGCTTGCGACAGCAGCGGGAACAACAAGAACAAACTACAAATCCATTTCATACCGGAGCCGCTTTCATCGAGAAGGGAAAGAGATCGTGAGTTATCGAGGGCCAATGAAGAACGTTGGCATCTCGCAGGAGACGTTTAGTTTTCGCCGACGACCATGATACCGTTCATCACCATCCAGTGGCCAGGAAATGTACACAAGAATGGATAACGCCCGGGAATCGTTGGCGCATGGAACGCGACCCGCTGTCGATCCCCCGCCGCAACGATATCGGTGTATACCAACACATCGTCCGTTTCGGGAACGTATTGCCGGGCAAAGGCTGCCGGGTCGGCGATCAATGCATTGGCCAGTTGTCCCACCTGCGGCAATGTCCCGGGGCGAACCAGAACCCAATTATGCGGGACGACGTCGGGATTGATCAGCGTCAATTCGATCGCCTCCCCCACCCCAACCCGCAATTCGCGTTTGGCAAACGTCAGATTCTTACCGGTCCGCAATTCGATCTTCCTCGCCCCTTCGATCGCATCGCTCCAAGGATTCGACACCCGCACGGCATTGGTCTCCAGATCGACCAACATTGGGTGCGCAGCGATCGTCTTCTGCCGAGGTCGATAGCCGTCGAAGTCTTCATACGGTGCGTCCAGTTTGTGAACCGTCACAAACAGATCGTGCCCCGACCCGGCGGGATTGCATGATGGCGTCGCGTCGTCGTTGACTTGCAATCGCAGATGCAGTTGATTGACGGGCTGCAGATCCGGAATCTCGAGAAAGATCGATCGTCCGTCGCCGCAGGGATGCACCGAACGGATCTCCAACGGATCGTGCCCCGCGACGCCGGGATGTGTCGGCGAATATTCCGGCGAACCGTAAGCTCCGCTGTACCGATAATTCCAACACTGGGCAAATTGCCGACCGACATCGGTCGCGATCGACGTATCAACTGGCAATGCAAAGTCGACGCGGATCCCATTGCGATGCGTGTGAAAGCCGGTCGGAACTTGAAACGCTTCGCCGGTGAAACGCACGCGTTCCAAACAACCATGGTCGGGCGTGTACGATCCCCAACCCGACATGCCGGCAACATACAGATGTCCGTCGGCCGATCGGAAGCGTCCGCGATGAATGCCCGATCGAAAGTCACCCGCCATCGGGACGACAGCTCCTTGCGACTGGCCGTCAACTTCGTCTCGCAACACGACAAACCAAGATCCTGCGCCAAACGAGTAGTGCAACATCTGGCCAGCCAATGGTCCAAAGCGTTCCTCCGGAACTTGCGTTTGTCCGCCGCTGGAATTGTCGAGTCCGCGCGGCAAGTAGGCAAGCGGCAGTTGTGGCGGTTTGCCATTGCGTGGGCCGCCATATCCAAAATGAGGCGGATCGCCCACGTCACTCGCCAGTGAAAGATCGACAGCGTGGATCATCGATGCCGGCGTCCAAGATCCTTCCGAAACCGGGACGGTAATCGTTCGCTCGCTCAACAATCCCAAGCCATCGGGATTGCGAAAACCGGTCGCCACCACATCGGCTCGCTGGCCGTCGGGAGAAATCCGCAGGAGTCCCTGATTCCCCGACGCGGTATAAAAATTCCCCGCCGCATCGCGTTGCAACCCGCAGATGTAATCGTGCCCGGCGGGCGAGGTTTCGAAAGCGTTGCTAAAACACTCGTAGAAATCGGCTTCGCCATCGCCGTTGAGATCGGTCAACCGAGTCAATTGATCGCGGCACTGCACGTAGATCTCCCCATCGGAAACGACAATTCCCAACGCATGGTGCAGGCCGGCGGCAAACCGCCGCCAACGTGCCTTCCCAGGTTTTGTGGGCTCCGAATCCAGACCGCTCACCCGCCACACATCCCCCTGCATCGTGCAGACCAACGCGTTGCCATTGGGCAGAAAGTCGATTCCTCCGCAAAAGATCGGCATCCGCCAAGGGTTGTCGAGCGGCAGATCGATGCTGTCGATTGCAAAGGGCCGTCCCGTACCGGGCGTGATCTTCGTCTCCAACGCCTGTGGCCAGCGACTGGGGCCGCCGCGAACCACATGCCGCAGCGAATGCTCCTCGATCGGCGCACGCTCGCGGCTGAACTCACCATTCTCGAACCAAGCCGTATCGAGGAAATCGACGCCATCGATCTTGTAAGCAAACACGACGCGATCCCCGTGCCGATAGAACCCTTTGTATTGGAACGGTTTATCGGGAGCCGATTGATCCGGCAGGGGAACCGGTTTGCCTTGCATTCGCAATCCACCGACAAAGCCATGACGCACCGAATCGATCCGAACGAATCCACCTTTCCAAACCGCATCGAAGGTCAACGTGTCGGGGTTGAAGCAGGCGGACAGTTCATGTTCGTCGCCTAAGCGAACGCAGACGCCGCGGGGGACGGTGACGCCATTGCCACGAAAGACTCCCGCTTGCACCGATCCCAAATCGGCTTGGTTCCAATCGTCGCTGGCCCAGGTCGTTTCGTTCTGATTGCCCCAATGTCCCTGTTGGCCGCCGTCGAGTCCAGGGAACGGCGACAGCAGCATCGGCACTTGCGACTGCTGCCGGAAGTACTCCGCTTGTTTGGTGTAGAAATCGAAGTGTCGGTCGCGATTGACCGCGTGTCGCCAGAATCGATAGTTGTTCGGTTGCAAAGGTTCTTGAGTGACAGGGAATTCCATCGGCGCATGATTCTGAGCACGCGTGAGCGCTGCGAGCCATGCGTCTTCGAGCGGTTGGGAATCGCGTCCCAATTGACTCAAAAAGCAAAACAGATCCAACTGTTGCTGGAGGTCCATCGCCGCCGTGAGCCCTGCCGGCATCAGGCTGCCGCCGGGCGATTCGTGTTCGATCTCCGCAGTATCGATCGCGATCAACGCTCCCGACGCAGGATCGCGCAGCGTCAGCTGATCCTCTGTTTCACGATGCTTGTAGCCCGCGATGATCTTTCCCTCGGCGGTCAGCACATTCCAAGTCTTGTATTCGGGCTGAACCTCTCGCTGTGGCCATAACACCGATTCGACGATCTGTTTCAAATTGCGCTGAGCCGCAACGTTTGAAAGCGATGGCCCCACCTCGCCTCCCACCGGCCCCACGCGATGGCACGACAAACACGCGAGCTTTGCATCGGCGAAGACACGCGCACCACGGATCGCATCGCCGCGGACAGGTGCTTCGGAAACCAGCGTCTCGACAAGCTTGGGATCGTAGGGACTCTGCTGCGGCTGCGGTGCAGTCGGCGGCATCGTCGATGATTGCGATCCCTCAGCCGGTTTTGCTGGCTTGCGAAAATCCCACCAACCGATGGTCGCATCATCTCGCTCGACGCTGGCTTGCGGATCGGCTGGTAACGGGCGGACACCTTTAGATATTCGCAACCACTCGATATCCCCCGCCAACCGCGGTCCACCTTTGACCAACCGTCCAACTCCCAATCCGCCGGGAATCGATCCGCCGCGGCCCATGGGTTCGATCGCTTGATCAGCCACCTTGCGGCCGTCGACGTACAACCTGGCGCGATCCGATTCGTAATGCATCGCGATCGTATGCGGTTTCCGATCGCAGATCATCGCTTGCGAATGCACGTGGTCGGGCTTCTTGCCCGGCAGATAAGCGGTCAAGCGACCGCTGCCGTTCATCGAAAACAGCTCCCAGTGGTCGGAGGATTGCTTCGTGTCGCTGGCGACCAGGATGTTGTATTGATCGCGGCGATTGAGCCTAACGCGGCATTCGACTGTGATCGGCGGCTTCCGGTAAGCATCCGCCCCCGGAAACAGACGGCCGCTATGCTGGGAGTCCGGCGTCGGCGTGGCGGTTGCAGGTTTAGGACCTCCGCTGCCCGGTTCGTTTAGCTCGCGGCGAACCCAAGCCAACCCATCGAGATTTTCCTGCAGTGAATCGCGGGCATCCAATTGGTTACGATGGTCCAAGATTCCGATCGGTCCGTCGTATCCGCTCTCGACCACCTTGCGGATCATCGACAGCTCGTGGGCTCCTTTACCGATGCCGAGAATCTTCGGTTCCGCCTTGGCGTTCATGCCGTTCAGATTTAGACAAATCAAATACGGCTTCATCTGCGAGAACGCCGCGTCCCAATCGTCTATCGTCCCATGTCCATGATGAAAGTTGTAGACAATGCCAACATGATCATGCCCCAGTTCGCGCAGACGCTGGCAAACAGCGATTAGATTTCTCGGCTCTCCACCCCAACCGCCGTGATTGTAGAGTCCCAGTTGAGAACCGATCTGCTTCGTCCGCTGGGCCAACGGCAGCAATTGTTGCGCGGCTGCTTCGACCTTGTCCCCATCAGCTCGATCGCCCGGATCGGCCAACGTCTGCCAGATCTGCGGATGCAGGTCGTACTTCTCGAACAGCTTGAATGCCGCTTCGTGGTGACTCCAGAATGCGAAGAACTCGATCCCTTGCTTCTTATATTCCAGAATCTCCTGCTCAAACGTCGGCACATGTTCGGCACGCCAATCGTAGGCACAGCGTCGGATGCCAAGCTCCTTCAACATCGCTGCCCGCTCGGCTGGCCCGCGTCGCTTGGCGTCAAAGGGAACAATACACCATGCGGCGAGATTCTCTTGTCGCAAGACGCTCGGCGCGTCGTCGTCAGCTGACGCGGCGAACGGCACGAGGCTAAATATAGCGAGCGTGAGAAAAATGAAGGCGGGGGAAAGTCGGAACATTGGCGACGCCGTGAATGGAGGATGATTGGCCGCTACCTCAGGGGCAACGGCGACATCTTAACACAACCGCGGCGAACGATCATTTCCCGAGCAGGTGCCGGAGACAGGTCGTCAGGTCTTCGAAACGGAAGCGATACCCCGACGCTTGCAGTTTGCCTGGGACGACGTGCGTGCTGGCGAGCAGCAACGCATCAGCCATCTCTCCCAACGCCAGTCGCAAAATCGGCGCGGGGGCCGGAATGAATGCCGGCCGATGCAGGACTCTGCCTAGATCGCGAGCGAATTGGCCGCAGGTGACCGAATTGGGTGCGACGACGTTCACCGGTCCGCATAGCGTCGGCGTTTTGATCGCGTGGTAGATCGCACCGATCACGTCATCCAATGCCACCCAGCTCCACCACTGTTTGCCATGGGAAACCGGTCCGTTGACGCCGAGCTTCGCTGGCAGCAACAACTGCTGCAACGCACCCCCTTGGGGCGACAACGCCAAACCAATGCGTAGATTGACGACGCGGATCCCCGCCTCTTCGGCCGGCTTGCAAGCCGCTTCCCACTGCCGACCGACATCAGCCAAAAATCCCTCGCCGATCTCGGACTCTTCGCTAAGGATTTCATCGCCCCGGTCTCCGTAGATCCCGATCGCCGACGCACAGATCAGAACTTTGGGAGGCGTTTGCATCGCAGCGAGATGTTCGCACAAGGCTCGCGTCTGCGTGACGCGACTGTCGATGATCTGCTGCTTGATCTCCGGGGTCCAACGTTTATCGGCGATCGGTTTGCCGGCTAGATGAACGACCGCGTCGGTTCCCGCAAACGATTCGGGGTCAAACGAATCGCTCCACGGGTAGATCGCCGCGTCCGCTGCAGAAGCGTCATCATTTGTCGGCTCACCGCGCAGCAGTCGCACGATATCGTGTCCCAACAGCGAAGCGACGTTGTTGAAACAGGAACCGACCAAACCGGTCGATCCGCTGACAGCGATACGCAGCGGTGCCGGATCGTGATCGACAAACATCTGTAAGTCGTCGCGCGTGGTCCGATGGCGGTAGGCGAACATCGCGTCGAGAGTCCGAAGCGCCTTCCCCGCCCCTAACACGGCACCGATCGCGCCGCCCGGCAATCGATAGTCGACGGTGTCGCACATCCGCGAGCTTTTCGGATCGGCACCGGTTTCAAAACGATGGGCGTGGTGCCAATAGGCAAACGGCCCCGAGACCTGAATATCAGAAAACAACCTCGGGGGATGATAGAGTTCATGGCGGGCGAGCCAGCGAATCGACAGCGGCCCCAGCTTCGTCTTCAGCTCCACTTCGCTCCCCGGCTGCAACGAATTATCGCTGCGTAGAATCGTGACAGATTCCCAGGGAGGGATCAGCCGCATCAAAGCCCCGGGGCGATCGTGGTAGGCAAACGCTTGATCTATTGTCCCCGGCAGATCGACGCATCGGAGATATCGTTTATTCGCCACGAGAATATCCTCGGTTCGCATTGGAAGGTGGAAATCGAACTACCACCGAGCATTCTAGCAGCGATCGAGAGATTGGCTTGCCATTGCCACAGTCTAGCGCAAGGCTATTCACTTTTTAGAAGTGGAGTCTCGCTAGAAACGGTACCCCGAAGCGTGAGTGAGGACTTTACACGATGCCTCGCTTGGGCGCCGGGTTATAAAAGATTGCCTGAACCGCAACCGTGATTTGACTGGCGATCGGGCGGAAGAAGCTCCAGCCTTCAACGGTCGAGATATCCCGCCTCGCCCCAAATTTCAGCGTGGGTTAGCGGATAAACCGTAACGGCTCGCTTTACGCACCCGTGAGTTCGGGAACTTCCGCACCAGCGGCCATTTCCTGAAGCTTGGCGATCGCCCGCGATTCGATCTGGCGGACTCGTTCCTTGGAGATCCCCAGACGCGATGCGATAGCCTGCAGCGTCTGCACCTTGCTGTGCGGACCGATCGAAAACCGTGCGCGAATGATCAGCTTCTCCCGGCGGTCCAGCATGTCCAACAGCTCCCCAAGCCGAGCGCGAAGCGAATGCCACCGCTGTTCGGACATGAAGGGCTCGCGAGGCACACCCGATTCGGCGATCCCCGCCTCATCGAGACCGACGACTAATCGCGAATCGTCGGTTTGCCGTTGCACGACCAATTGGTAGGAATTGCGGCGGACAACTTGCGTCGCGTAGGTGCTGAATCGGAAGCCGCGCGAATAATCGAACTTCTCAACCGCTCGGATCAATGCCAGCATTCCGTCGGCCAACAAGTCGTCGAAAGTGTTCATCGGATTGACAAACTTCTTTACGATCGAAAAGACCAATCGCAGATTCGCTTCGATGATCCGATCACGGTGCCACGCGGCAAGTGCCAACAACCAATGAATGCGATCGATCTCTTGGACGACCGTCTTGGTGTAGGCAAGCCGCTTGCGGCACTGCTCTGCCATGCACAGTAGAAAATTCATCCGTTCGAACAACAACGGCTCGTTCTCTGGACCCAGCAAACTGGCGGTACACAACCGGTCCAAATGCGTAGGCAACCCCTCACCGAAACTCCGTTTTGATTCGGAGGTCCGCTGCAGGTCGATCGCGACGTCGAATAATCGCTCCCCGGCGCCAGCTTCGTAAAACCGCGGGTTGTCGATGAACTCGATCTCTTGGCTCAACAGCCGCTGCTTTTCCCGATTGACCTGCGACATCGGCGCTCGCCGCAGACTTTCCACATCGCCCACCTGATCGATGATCGCCGCGATCCCATCGGAGTCAAACCAATCGAACAACGGCTTCGTTGCGACTTGAAAGCCGGGAAACTTATTTAAAGCAATAATCATTAGATCACTCGGTAAAAGCAGACGAGAACGAAACGTTCGGATAAAACGTCCATAACGTTCAAAACGTTCTCCCTTATGTTTTTTACCGCCGCAACTCGTTCATCGCAACACAATTTCCGGAAAAATGGAAATTTCCTGAGGTCAATTTGAGTACCCATCCATTCGAACAGAGACGTTTCGGGCAAATAGTTGCAGCATTTTGCACCCCCAAAGGGTGGTTGTCATCAATGCCCCGATTGAAGCGTTGACACGTTCTAATAATGGCTTTGGTCGTTTTGATTGCCAGGATTTCATTCAAAACGTGCAAAGTCGCGGACGATTCAATTGAAAGCACGCCAATCGAGACGGCTCCCTAGGCTGTCTTACCCACCTTTTAACTCCATTTGTGATCTCGTGAGTTCAGTCCAATATTCCCCGAAGCAAATCGCCGCAGCGATGCGAGTCAGCGAATCATCAGTCAAGCGCTGGTGTGACCGCGGGCTGATTCCGACGATCAAGACCGTCGGTGGGCACCGGCGTATCTCGGTGGAATCGCTGGCTCAGTTCCTCCGCGATACCAAGCGAACGCTCACCGATCCAGACAAACTCGGCGGTTACGACGAACCGGTTGTCGCGCTGCAGCCCGCGCCCGTTGTGAGCGACGTCAGCGATGAGGTGGGGACGTTCACGACGGCCCTATTAAATGGAGATGAGGCGACCTGCCGGCAGATCATCCATCAAGCCTATCGCCGCAACAACAGCTTTATCGATGTCGCCGCACAAGTCGTCTGCTCTTCGATGCGGCTGGTCGGCGAAATGTGGGAGAGCGGCCGAACCGACGTCCTGCAGGAAAGATACGGATGTGAGATCTGTTTCCGTTTGGTCAACGAGTTGGCGCAATACATTCAGCTGCCAAGCTCCGACGCACCGCTAGCAATCGGTTGTGCGCCGCCCGGCGATCAGTACCAACTGCCGACGCATCTTGTCGAGTTGGTGTTGCGCGAGACCGGTTGGAACGCTCGGTCGCTTGGTAACAACATGCCACTCAAGACGATGCTCGACGTCGTCCACCAGTACAAACCGCGAATGGTTTGGGTCAGTATCTCTACGATCGAAGATCGCGGCGTGTTTGTCGACGCGTTCAATGATTTCGCAAAGCAGCTGCCGAAAGAAGTCGTCCTCGTCGCAGGTGGACGCGCGATGGACGACGATCTACGCCCGCGGTTGAACTACACAGCTCACTGCGACAACTTCTATCAACTCGCCGGACTCGCCTCGGCGATGCTCACCCGCCGCGAAGCGTGACCCTCTAATTACGCAGCTCTCTTTTGCGGCGTGGTCCCGGCGCGTCTGCGAACGGCCGCTTCGTTATAGCACCGCTCTCTATCCGGCTACGCTCCGCGCGGAACTATCCCATCGCAAACGCCGCAGCGTTCACCTCGGAATTTCTCCTTATTCGATTCGTTGCTGGCGGTCACTCTGACGGCAGACCCCGCTCCACACTAAGGCTTGCGATGCCTCGGTTTTGCCGTCGTGACAAATGTTCACACTTCTTGGCGTTACGCCCAAAGGTTAGCTAGTGCTGGTGGTCTTCAACGTCGCCAAATCGTCGCGAAACACCGCAAATCTCGCTGTAAAACTGGAATTGGGACGGTTTGCTGCTACCCTAAAACAGCACCTCTGGTTCCGTCCTCTGCCCCGCCATGAATACAGCAAACACGAAGCCACAACAACTTCTTCACTCGCCACCGGCGGGCGCTGAATACCGGCTCTTCGGGGCGGCGGGAACCGGTGGTGCGTACAACAGCCATTTCGTGGCCGGCGCGATCTTCATTGGTCTGGCAGCCGTTGGTGCCATCGATTGGTGGTTGGCGATCTGGCTGGACAGCTGCCTAGCGATCGGATTGCTGTTGGACCGCCGGACGATGAATCGCAAGTTGGCGTTGCGAGCGATGCCGGGGCAGATGCTGCTGTACTCTCAAGTCGCCCTCCGCGCCGCGGTCCACTTGCTGCCCTATTACCTGTTCGCGTTTGTGCTGTACCTCGGAATGGCACCGGTTATCCTGCCGCTAAATTTCGCGATCAGTAGCTTCGCGATGTTGTACGGCTTCTACATGGCGATCCGGATCTATTGGTTGGTTCGCTATCTGTGGGTGCTCCATTTTCATTGGGAGCGAGCCGGCCGCACGTTTCAAACTCATCAAGCCAATCTTAAAACTCGCAGCTCCGCGATCCGACACGTTTTGTGGGCGTTCTTTCTCGGCAACGTCGGGCTGGTCGTGCGATGTTCCAGTCAGGTGATCACGATCGCTGGGTTTGAATACCTACGGCAGAGGTTGAATCTGGATCTCACCAAACATCCCGATCTCAGCGGTCACATGATGACGATCTTCTGGGGAACGACGGCGATCTGGTTGGCAACGTTCTGGTTTGCACTACAGCCTGCGTTTCTGATCTATTACCGCGTTCACAGAACCTTTCACACCTGCCGACCGCTCTACGACAGCGTCCACAGCATTCATCATCGCGGCGTGTTACCGACACAACTCGACTCGGGAACCATCTCGCCGTTGGAGTTTGCACTGACCGAGTTAAATCTGCCCGCCGCCACTCTCGTCCCGAATTGGTACTGGACGCTCGGCCAGATCATCTTGGCACTGGCGGGGCATTTCCCCTCGCACGACACAAACACCTGGATGAAGACTGGCCACCACCACCTTCTGCACCACCGTTTGTTCAACGTCAATTTCGGCTTGATCGCTCGCGAGGACAAACGCTACGGATCGTATTATTGCGAACCATCGAAGGCGACAGCACCGTCGAGCGGGCCGGTCGAAGCAGATCTGCCACCGCGCCGGCGGCAAGCGGTTGCCGCCATGGCGGGCGAGGACGACTGAAATAAAAATAGCGACCATGCTATACTGCGCGGCGACCCATCTCCCGGCAAACCGCGTGGCGCATGAACTCCAATTCACAATCCACCCCCACACTGCAACTGACGACCACAACCCAATTTATCAAAGGGGTTGGGCCAGCACGCGCGGAGCAATTGCGGCGTTTGGGGATTCGTACCGCGTTGGATCTGCTGTTTTTCCTGCCCCGCGACTACGAACACCCCGCACCGCGGATGCGGATCGCCGACCTGAAGGAGAATCTGCCCGCATCGTTTGTGGGGACGATTACCGAAGTCGACCAGATTACGACCCAGGCGGGCAAAACGATCCTGGGCGTCTTAGTCGAAGACGATTCGGGGGCGGCGCGGATGATGTTCTTCAACCAGCCCTACCGATTGGATGCTCTGCCGCGCGGGCTGCGAGTACTGGTCAGCGGCAAGCCACGATTGTCGGGACTGCGGATGGAACTGGTCCATCCCAAAGTAATCCCATTGGAAGAAGATGAGCAGGCTGGCGATCAAGGCATCCTGCCGATCTATCCGCTGACCGAAGGGATCAACCAATCGCAGATGCGTCGTGCGATCGCCACCGTCGTCGATGAATTGGCGGGTGAAATCGCAGAGGTGATCCCCGAGGCGATCCGCCAGCAGGCCACGCTGGTGTCGATCGACGAAGCGATGCGCAACATCCACCGTCCGCACGATCAAGCCGCTCTCGATGCGGCCCGCCGGCGCCTGATCTTTCAAGAGCTATTTATCCTGCAGTTGGCGTTGGCGCTGCGCCGTCGCAAATTGACAAGCGACCTCCGCTCACCTCCCCTGCCGGTCGACGCAGCGATCGACGCTCGCATTTTGAAACGCTTTCCGTTTGAACTGACGGGCGACCAGAAGAAGGCGTTTGCCGAAGTCAGTGCCGACATGGCGCGTCAGTTTCCGATGAACCGCTTGGTCCAAGGGGATGTTGGTAGCGGCAAGACCGTCATCGCGCAATACGCGATGTTGTTGGCGGTCGCAAACAAACATCAAGCCGTTTTAATGGCACCAACGGAAGTTTTGGCGAGGCAGCATTTTGAAACCTTCCGCAAATCGCTCAGCCGCAGTCGGGTGCGGCTGGGATTGCTGACCGGTACGCTTTCGACGCTCGATCGCCGCGAGGTGCTCAAAGCCGCAGCCGACGGCGAGATCGATCTGTTGGTCGGTACCCAGGCGTTATTGAACGACAAGGTCGTCTTCAAACAGTTGGGGCTGGTCGTGATCGACGAGCAACACAAGTTCGGCGTCTCGCAACGAGCGAACCTCCGCCGCGGCGGTCTCGATCCGCATTATCTTGTCCTTTCTGCGACACCGATCCCGCGAACCGTCGCAATGGCGGCGTTTGGTGATCTGGATGTGACGACTCTGAAAGAAAAGCCGCCCGGCCGCAGCCAAGTCCACACGTATCTCGCCAAAGACGATTGGGCACAACGCTGGTGGGACTTTCTTGGGCAACGTGTCCGCGAGGGACGGCAGGCGTTTGTCGTAGCGCCGCGAGTCGATTCGTCGGACCAAGAGGATGTCAGCAGTGCTCAACAGATCTTCGACGAGCTGAGAACCGGCCCGCTGAAATCGTTTCGCATCGGGCTGCTGCATGGTCGCATGACGCCCGAAGAAAAGAACGACACGATGACCCGCTTTGCTCAGGGACGGCTGCAAGTCTTGGTGGCGACAACGGTGATCGAAGTCGGTATCGATGTCCCCAACGCGACCGTGATGACGATCCTGGGTGCGAACCGCTTCGGGTTGGCTCAGCTGCATCAACTGCGAGGCCGCGTTTGGCGTGGCTCGCATCCCGGTTACGTCTGCGTCTTCACCGACAACGAAGGGCTGCCCGAGGACGACGAGCGGCTGAAGACATTTGCCAGCACTAGCGATGGATTCGCACTCGCCGAAGCCGATTATCGCATGCGTGGCCCCGGCGACCTGTTGGGAGTCCGTCAAAGTGGCATGCCGCCGCTGCGTGTCGCCGACCCGCTGCGCGACACCGAAATTTTGGAAGCCGCTCGCGATTTGGCGATGGAGATCGTCGACAACGATCCACACCTCGAGGATCCATCGCTGGCGTTGCTGAAGCAGCGCGTGCTAACTCGCTACGGCAACAGCTTGGATCTTGGCGACGTCGCGTAACCGACATCCGGTCGGCCGCGTTATTTACCCAACTCAAAAACCGACAGGACGGGGCGATGGTCCGAAGCCAATCCGTCGTCGATCACTTCCGAATGGACCATCTTCAGCGTCTCGCCACGATAGAAGATG
Source organism: Rosistilla oblonga (assembly GCF_007751715.1). Lineage (NCBI taxonomy): Bacteria > Pseudomonadati > Planctomycetota > Planctomycetia > Pirellulales > Pirellulaceae > Rosistilla > Rosistilla oblonga. Next base: position 4,021,346 of record NZ_CP036292.1, read on the forward strand.
TAATCGATTCGCACTGTCGGTTTAGGCGATGGCGCCGAAGGGGCAGCTTCGCTATCGATTGCGTTCTTCCAACGCGATTCCAGTATCTCGATCGGTTTGGATCCGGGGACTGCATTCATGTCGCCCGCCAGCACCGTCGGTACATTATCGGTAGCGAAGAAGCCGTTGACCGCATCGGCTTCCGCCACGCGGTCGCCAGGCACATTGTGCTGGAAGTGGGTGCTGATAAAACGTACCGGTTGGCCCTGCGGCGACTGAACAACAACCGCGATCGCACCGCGCGGATACGTGGTCAGCTGCTCGGTCGCGTCGGTGTAAGGCAACGGTTGAATCCGAACGTCTTCGATCGGCATCCGGGTCATCACTGCGTTGCCGAACAGACCTCCCTGGTAATGTTGCGTCGGCCCATAGCGAACCGCCATTCCAGTCAGCTCCGCCAGCCGCTGCGCCTGGTGAACTTTGCCCGACCGCTGAACCATCACGTCGACTTCTTGCAGTGCAACGACGTCGGGCTTCGCGGCAACGATAACGCGCGCGATCCGCTCCAAATCGTAAATGCCATCGGTCCCTTGCCCGTAGTGAATGTTATAAGACAACACGCGGAGCGTCGTAGGTGATTGAGCGGAAAGCTGGGCGGGCGTGTTTGTTAGAAAGCACAACAAAACAAACGACAGTAACCAACGAAGCGGTTGATCCGGAATCATGAAAGCGCCTTTGCAGGGTGGTCGCCGATCGAGCGACGGAAACTGATGAAACGCGAGAGAAGGAACTCTCGTATCGCAACTACCGACAACATTAAACAAGATTTGACGCGGCGGCGCAAAAAAGAAACCGAGGATCTCGTGAAAGATCCTCGGTTTCTCTGGTTTGCAATCAGTCTGACAGTATTAGCCGCGATTCAGAATCGCAGTTCTGCAGGCGTTGAATCGATCAACCGCCAACCGATGGCGGCATCGAAAACCCGCCGCTGGCAGCAGGATCCGCGGCCGGTGCGGCTGCTGCAGGAGCCGCCGGTGTCGTCGCCGGTGGTGCAGCCGCTGGAGCTGGTGTTGCCGGTGCGGGTGCCGCAGCAGGCGTTGCGGCCGCTGGAGCGACAACCGTCGTCGGTGCCGGTGGTGTGGTCGCTTGAGGTGGTGCCGTCGCAATCGACGGAACCGAGTTATCGCTCGTTGGCCCGTATGGTGCCGACGGTCCGTAAGGTACCGCACCGGCAGTGATTCCACTGGTGAGCGTTTGCGTAACGGGAGCCGCTTGTTGTGTGATCGCTTGGTAGCTCTCTTGAACACCCGCCGAGACGTTCATGACTCCATCGGCCACTGCGGACGCCGCGTTGTAAGTGTCTTTGGTCGCTTGAGCGATTTGAGTGCCACCAAGCTTATCCAACAGGTTCCGAGCCGGTTCCAGACTTGGATCGATCTTCAGCGCGGTCTCCAGCTCGCTGCGAGCTTCGCCAACCTGTTGTCGCTTGAAGTTCAGATAAGCCATGTTGTAGTGGGCGACAGCCGGTTCGTGCGCCTTTTCAAGCGTCGCCATCGCCAACTCGCTGTTGCCAGCATCCATGTGAACGGTCGCCAAGTTATTGGCAAAGCGTTTATTGGCAGGAGCGATCGCAATCGCCTTCTGAATCTGCGCTACCGCTTCGTCGTACTTCTCCTGACGCGCCAGGACGAGTCCGAGATCGTTATAGAGACTCGGTTCGCTTGGATCGACTTCGATCGCTCGCCCAAAATACTCCACCGCTTCGTCGAGCTTGTTCTGGCGATCGTTCAGCCGAGCGATCGCACCGAGCGCTGGTCCGTTTTTCGGATCGCTTTCGAGAGCCTTGGAATAGTTGTCCATGGCGCGATCAAACGATCCGCTCGATTCCCACAGTTGGCCGTTGGCGACGTAAACCTCGGGTCCCAGTTGAGTCGGCGTGTTGGCCAAGCTCAAAGCGTCCTGAGGCGTACCGGTTTCCGATGGAGCGGGCGTTTTGCCGAAGCTGAACGCACCACTGACGATATCGCGTGCTCGCATTCCAGCCGAAGCGAGCTTGGCTGTAAATCCAGCTTCCTCAGCACCGGAGCTCTCTGTTGTTGCAGAGGGGGTTTCGACAGCGGCAATCTTACCAGCCGATTCGGAACTTGCTTCGCGGTTGAACGGGTTGAGGTTTAAGCTCGACAGACCCGTTGTCGATTGGCATCCGGTCGCGCTGACAATGATCGTAACCAGCGCCAAACGACGAATTTTCTTCGTACTGTTCATGGCACAGCCCCCTGATTTCGTTGGTTTTATTGTGGGTACGTTCAATGGGATCGGCGATTTTACGCTCACGTTGGCGTATTCGCCCCCCGAAAAATTTCGGTTGTTTGCACCCACCCGGGCAGTAGTTTCGTCATGCCCTTGCTATCAGATGAATCGGAACGACCCTCGCGATCGCTTCATCCGAATCCCTAGTTTTGCGGAAACTTGTCCAGATTTTGCTAGACAGCGATAGCACGGGGAACCACCATTTTACCTAGGCCACCTAATGTGGGGTATGACGTACCAGCCAGCCGGCAGCATCGCGCCGCGGCGCTCGCTTCCCGTCAGCCCAACGCGGTCCCAATCCCCCAGCACACGACGCAACGGTTCCACGATCTCGACTTCGCTTGCGGAGTCCAGTCGCCCGCGAACTAGGCGCGTCGCTCACCTGTGAGACGCCCCCTTTGCATCCGATCAAGACACCTTTCCCACCGCTGCGACTGATCAGGCCTTGCGAATCCCCGCGAGCCTGGGATGCGTTTGTTGCAGCGCATCGGTTTGGTTCGGTCTTTCACAGCACCGGGATGTGCCGCGCGTTTAATCGCTCGCGCAGGTTCCATTCCTTGGCGATCGCCGCTGAAGATTTCGACGGCCAGATTCAAGCCTTGATCGCCCCGGTCCGGATCGACGCAATCACAAGATTCACTCGCGCGTTAACCTCTCGCGTGGTGATGTTTGCCGAACCGCTGTGCAGCGATTCGCCTGTCGCCAGCGAAGCTGTCCGGTGGTTGTTATCGAAACACGATGCCACCGTCGGTAATTCGACGCTGTTCACCGAGATCCGGTCGTTGCATGCTCCGGTCGCCGCTTGCCCAACCTTGGCGTCCGCCGAATACGAACCGCGAGCGTTTTCGAACTACGTGATCGATCTCTCGCTCGACAAGCAACAGTTGTGGAATAACATCGGCAAGCAGATGCGAGGCAGCATTCGCCGCACGCTCAACCGCGGCTTACAGATCGAAGTCGGCAATAGCCCCGATCTGCAGCGACGGGCGTTCGCCCAGATCCGCCACAGCCTGCGGCGGGCGATGGTCCCCTGCCCCGATCTCGACCTGTTTCTTGCCGTGCAAAAAGAGTTGGGCGACGTGCTGCAGGTCCGCGTGGCCAGCTACCGCGGGCGAGACGTCGCCGGAACGATCAGCCTCGCTTGGGGCGACCGCTATTTCGCTTGGTATGGCGGAACCACACGTCCCCGCAGCTTGCATCCGTTTGCCTGTCTGGTGTGGGACGAAATCCAATGGGCTCACGATCGCGGATTCCGCCACTACGACTTTGGTGGGGCGGGTGATCCGAACCGATCGTATGGGCCGCGCGAGTTCAAATCTCGCTTTCATGGGGAATTTATCCAACTGGGACGCTGCCGAAAGGTCTATTCGCCACGTATGCTGGCTCTGGCAGAACGCGGTTACCAATCGCTCAAATCGATCGCCCGATCGACTTAAGCCCCGGTTTCGAAGGCTGCCACTGCCGCCGGTTTTCACTCGTATTTCCCGCACAAAATCCCACCGCCCGAGGCGACGCTTCGGTTACTTTGCCCTCCATTTCGCGTGTTATTTAACAGTTTCGCCTTCCTGATCTTCTTGCCTTGCTTCCTAGCGATCTATTGGACGCTTCGTGGCCGGGGGCGGATCGCGTTCTGCCTGGCCGGCAGCTACCTGTTTTACGGATGGTGGGACGCCCGGTTTCTCGGCTTGCTGATCCTCTCGTCGATCGTCGACTTTACCGTTGGCCTCGGGCTCGGGAAAACCGATTCGCCATCGCGGCGGCGGCTGCTGTTGAGCCTCAGCATCGTCAGCAATCTCGGCATCCTTGCGACATTCAAATACTACAACTTCTTCGCCGACAGTCTGCAACAGCTGGTCGCCCCACTGAACTGGTCGCTCGACTGGCCGACCTTAAACCTGATCCTGCCTGCGGGAATCTCGTTCTACACGTTTCAAACGCTCAGCTATTCGATCGACGTCTATCGCAAGCAAATCCCGCCGCAACGGGACTTCCTGCGTTTTGCAACCTTTGTCGGCTTCTTCCCTCAATTAGTTGCCGGGCCGATCGTTAGAGCGGGCGAGTTTTTTCCGCAACTGGAAACCGACCGCCGCTTCGCGTGGGAAGACTTCGAGAGTGGCTTCGGCCGCGTCCTCCAGGGCTTCTTCAAAAAGATCGTGATCGCCGATTCGATCGGTACCGTCGTCGACCCGATGTTCCGCGATCCCGAGGGCTTTTCGAGCCTCAATACCGCCATGATCGTGGTCCTCTACGCGTTCCAGGTCTACGGCGATTTCTCGGGCTATTCCGACATCGCGATCGGCACTGCAAGGATGTTGGGAATCCGGCTGCCCGAAAACTTCCGCACGCCCTACCTCGCCACATCGCCGGCCGATTTCTGGCATCGCTGGCACATCTCGCTGTCGACGTGGCTTCGCGATTACGTTTACATCCCGCTGGGAGGCAGTCGCCGCGGAGTTTGGAAGACGTACCGAAACCTCGCGATCACGATGCTGTTGGGAGGATTGTGGCATGGAGCCAGTTGGAACTTCGTCATTTGGGGAGCGATCCACGCGGCGCTGCTGATCGCTCACCGAATCTGGATTTCGTTCCTGGGGCCGCCGTCGACGCGGCTTGCCGATTGCGAAACCTTTTCCGCAGCCTGGCTGCAGCGACTTGGTATTGATGCCGCCAAGTCTGCGATGATGTTTATCGCGCTCTGCATCACCTGGGTCTTCTTCCGCAGCGGCAGCTTCGATCAAGCGGTGCAGATCCTTGCCCAGATCGCCTCGCTCGATGGGCTCAGTCCCTCGACGCTGCAAAACCGGATCCCGCTGTTGAAAGCCTGTGGTCTGGTCAGCATCTTGGCCGGTTTTGAAATCGCGTCGCAGTTCATCCGCTGGCCGCAACTGTTTCTCCGCATCCCCGCCGCCCGCGCCGTGTATTATGCATGCTTATTGTGGTCGCTCGCGCTGTGGGGCACCTTTGACGGCAAGCAGTTCATTTACTTTCAGTTCTAATGTTGAACGTCGACCTTCCAACCAAAACCGCTCGGCGGATCGGACTGGCGATTCTCGCGTTCACGGCGCTCGTGATCGCCGGAGATCGGATCGGTGCCCGGGCGATCGATCGCGCCGTGATGTCGACTCAGTTTCGCTACTCTCAGCTGTACCGTGGCGATCTGCCCGGCGAGATCGTCGCGTTGGGAAATTCGCGTGGGCTGCACATGTTGCATCCGCCAGCGATTGCGGAGATCACGGGCCAACCGACGGTGAATCTCAGCTTTAACGCCTTGCCCGTCGTCGCCATGCCGGCGCTCTGGCACGATTATTTGCAGCGGCATCCGGCTCCCAAGCGGTTGCTGTTCGAGATCAGCTGCGTCAGCCGGGAGGACGAAGCCGGAGCGTTGGAACGTTTTACCGCATACATGTTCCAATCGCCGATGTTGTGCGACACGATGGCGGCGTATCGACCGGAGGAGTTTCGGGCGTCGCAGTTTTCGCATCTATATCGGTTCAATGGCGAATTTGCGATCCGCAGCCTGTTCTATCTTCGCGGCGACGACCAGAACTGGATCATGCCCAACGATGCGACCGAGCCGCAGATCGACAGGATGCTCAGCTACGGTGCAGAACCGATCCTCTATTCGCAGCCGCACGTCGACGCCGCTCGGCGAGTGTTGGAATTTGCGGAACAGGAAGAGGTCGAAGTCGTGTTATTTGTCGGCCCGTTTCACCCGCGGTATCTGCAGATCATCCCGGAACTGCCCGAGTGGATCGACTGGCTGCAGCAGGAATTAGGGCGTCCGATCGCCGATTATTCGGCTGCATTCAGCGAAAACGAAGCCTTTTCGGACCACATGCACCTGAATCCCCGCGGCGCCCGTCGCCTGGCCGAGCTCCTCCACCGCGACGGCCTGCTCTAATAGGAGAAGATGGTCGTGGGGCCGCGACCACTTCCCCTTCGATTTCCTACGGAACTCCCACGCTTTATCGGGGTTAAATTGAGGTTCGGAGCGCCTTGCCGCCCAGATTTCGCCTGAAAACGGCGTAACCTATGTTTGAATTCCGCTAGGCGATTACGATAGCAACAACCTCCATTCACACTCCGGTGACCTGCCGATATTCGATGAAAGCTTCGCATATGCCTCGATTTGTCCCCCGGCACCTCCGCGCCGCCTCGATTCTGCTGCTACTAGCCACTCCTGCGGTGGGACAAGAGCCAACCGACGACGCTGCCCCTGCTGCGACTCCCGCTGCCGAGCAAGCGGAAGCGGGGCAAGCTGCTGCCGAGCAACCGTCCGCTCAACCGCTGGCTGCTGAAAAACCAGCGGCTGCCGCGGACGAACCGCAGCAGGACAAGGCGTTGCGAGCCGCTGTCGCTCAAGCGGCCGAGGCTCCCGTGGCGGAAAAGTCGGCTGACGTCCAATTGCGATTCAATTTCTCGGGCCAACCTTGGGGCGATGTGCTGCAGTGGCTCTCCGAAGAGGCAGATCTGCAGCTGCAGCTCGACCAACCGCCCCCCGGAACGCTCAGCTTTATCGATCCGACGCGGTCGTATTCTCCCAACGAAGCGATCGATCTAATCAACCGGATGCTGTTGGACAAAGGCTACGCCCTGGTCCGCCGCGGGCGACTGTTGATCGTCGTCGATCTGGAATCCGAACTGGCGGCGAAACTGATCCGCGAACTGGCCGAATCGGTCACCGCCGACCAATTAGATCAACGCAGCGGATCGGACATCGTCCGCTGCATCCTGCCGTTGGGAGGCGTATCGCCGACGACAGCTCAAGAGGAATTGAGCCAATTGATCGGTCCCTGGGGTTCGGTGATCGTGCTCGAATCGTCGCGTCAGGCGATCGTCGTCGAGACCGTCGACAAATTAAAAGCGATCCGCGAAGCGTTGCGACAAGCCAACGGCCCCGGCGGAATCGCCGGCGACGTCGTCGCGATCGCTTTGAACCATCGCACGCCCGACGAAGTCCTCGCTGTCGCGCGGCAACTGATGGGACTGGGCGACGAGAACTCGGCCGACGGGATTCAGATCGCGACCGATCTGTTTGGCGCGAATCTGTTCGCTGCGGGCGAACCGTCGAAGCTGTCGCAGTTCCGCGCGATCGTCGAACTTGTCGACAAACCGATGTCGATCGACGGTCAAGAAGCTGTCGAGCCACCGGCGCCGCCAAGCCTGCAACGCTACCCACTGAGCACCGTTGCAACCGACACGGCGTTTAACGTCTTGTCGACACTGTTGGCTGGCTTGCCCGAGGTGCGGATGAGTGTCGAACCGAACACCGGATCGATCATCCTGTGGGCTCGCCCCGACGAACAGAAACTGGTCAAAGACACGATCGAGATGCTCGAGGGCAAAGGGACAGGTTTCGAAGTCATCCAACTCAACCGCCTCGATCCTCAGTCGGCGGTCCTGACGATCAACAAGTTCTTCGCCGGCGGTGGCGATGGCGCCGGCAAGGGGCCAACCGTCGACGGCGACCCGGTCTCCAGCAAGCTGTGGGTCAAAGGAACGCCCGACCAGATCCAAACGGTTCGCGAGCTGATCCAACAGATGGAAGGAAGCACCGAGGCGGGACTGTTGGACGATCGCGTCCGCTTGTTGCCATTCTCGGGCCGATCGGCTGAAAACACGCTCGAGCAGTTGGAGCTGATCTGGCAAGCGACCGGCCGCAAAAACAAGATCCGCTTCTCGACTCCCTCAAAATCGGAGAAGGCTGCGGTTCCAGAGCGGCGGATCGAACGTCACGACACACCCGGCCAAGATTCTGAAGATTCCGATTCGCGAGACTTCGATGACTCCGTCGATCGCGACGGACCGCTGACCGGCCACAACACGCGGCGAACGATCTTCACGCAAATCACGCGGGCCGGCGAAAGCGATGCAAACGAAAATGAAAAGTCCGACGATTCCGCCGGCGCCGAGATCGTGATCTCGCTGACGCCCGGCGGGATGATCATCGCGTCGGACGATGTTCAGGCGTTGGACCAATTTGAAGAGTTGTTTCGGGCGTTGGCCGACCAATCGGCAGGGGCTAGCGACACGCCGACAGTTTTCTGGCTGAAGTATTCCAAAGCCGAAGAGGCATCGGCGCTGCTGAACAACATCCTTAGCGGGACCGGAGGCAGCGGCGGTGGCGGCGGCTTGACCGACATGGCTGGCAGCATGTTGGGTGAACTTGGCGGCGGAATGTTGGGCGGCTTGCTGGGACTTGGCGGTGGCGGCGGCGGAGGCGATGACTCGGGCCCGATCTTCACCACTTCCGGCACGGTCAGCATCGTCGCCGATCCGCGACTGAACGCTTTAATCGTGCAAGCCAATGGATCCGACCTGCAATTGGTCGAGGATCTGTTGAGCGTCATCGATCGCGAACAGAGCCCCGAAGCGGTGCAGACCACCGGCAAGACCTACTTAATTCCCGTGCAATATCAAGACGTCAACGATATCGTAAACGTCTGCAAAAGCGTCTTCAGCGACCAGATGGAACAAGCCGCCGGTGGCGGCGGTGGCGGACGGCAGCCTTCGCCACAAGACATCGTCAACGCCTTGCGATCCGCTGGCGGTGGACGTGGCGGTCGCGGCGGAGGTGGTGGTGGCGGCGGACAGGAACCGACGGAGATGAAAATGAGTCTCGCCGTTGATGCCAAGAACAACATCGTTATCTTGAAAGGTACGCCTCAACATTACCAACAGGTCAGCGAACTGATCTCGAGCCTCGACATCCGCGGTCCCAACAGCGAAGAGCGAGTGGAAGTCGTGTCGATTGGTGGCGGCGTAAATCCCAAGATCGTCCAAGAAGCATTGACCAAGGTGTTGGGAGCTCAAGCGACAACAGGCAGCACGACATCGGGAACTTCGACAACGACCAGCAGTTCGTCCAGCGGAAGTTCATCGTCCAGCAGCGCCAGCGACGAAGCGGCCACGGCGGCGCGGCGAGCTGCGATTTTTGAACAACTGCGCAGCCGCGGCGCCTTTGGTGGCGGCGGTGGACGTGGCGGTCGCGGCGGCGGTGAAACAGGTGGACGTGGCGGCGGTGGCGGTGGCGGACGCGGTGGTCGAGGCGGCCGATAGTTCCGGATCGACTGCGTTCTGCAAACCATTGGACGTTCGATGCAACACGCGTCGGCGTCGATGGGAGTGATATTTCAGGCGGGCCCTGCGGCCCACAAGGCGACAGGATATTGATCATGATTATGGAAGCTGGCGAGATCTTGGTTCGACGCGGACTGCTGGACGAGGATCAACTGCGTCACAGCCGCGCGAGCGATGCGCCCAACGTGATCTCGTCCGCCGTCCAACTGGGATACGTCGACGAACGGGCCGCACTGCAAGCCTTGGCCGAAGAGGTCGGGCTCGACTTTGTCGACCTCCGCGAAGTCGATGTCGATCTCGACGCGCTGGAAGGCTTCTCGCAAAAACTGATCCACCGCCAAACCTTGTTCCCTCTGGGACAGCGTGACGGATCGCTGATCGTTGCCACGTCGGACCCCTTGGATCTCTACCCGCTGGACGAAGTCAGCGCGTCGACGGGGAAGAGCGTGATCCCGGTCGTTGCCGAACACAACGAGATCCTGCGGCTGATCAAGAAGCACCTTGGCGTCGGCAGCGAAACAGTCGATGGTCTGCTGGCCGCCAAAGAGGATTCCGACGGAGTCGAACTGCTCGAGGATATCGAGACCGACGGAAGCGAACTTTCCGAACAAGCTCAAGAAGCGTCGGTTGTTCGACTTGTCAACGAGATCCTCGTCGAAGCGATCGAATCGCGGGCGAGCGACGTGCACATCGAATCGCAATCCTCAGGGATCAAAATTCGCTACCGGATCGACGGCATCTTGCATCCGCAACCGGTTCCGCCCGAGATCAATCGCTTCCAAGCCGCGATCATCAGCCGCTTGAAGATCATGGCGCGATTGAACATCGCCGAAAAGCGGCTCCCTCAAGACGGTCGTATCAAGCTGCGAGTCCAACGCCGCGAGATCGATGTCCGTTTGAGCGTGATCCCGATGATCCACGGCGAGGGCTTGGTGATGCGTATCCTCGACAAGGGATCGATGGTCTTCGATCTTCAAGGTCTGGGAATGAGTGCTCACACCTACGAACAGTTCCGCAAACTGATCCGTTTGCCCCACGGTATCATCCTGGTCACCGGACCGACCGGTAGTGGTAAAACAACGACGCTCTACAGCAGCCTGCTGGAGATCAACAGCCCCGACAACAAGATCATCACGACCGAGGATCCCGTCGAGTATCAGTTGGACGGGATCAACCAGATCCAGGTCCATCCCAAGATCGGACTGACGTTTGCCGCGTCGCTGCGTTCGATCCTCCGCCACGATCCCGACGTCGTGCTGGTCGGCGAAATCCGCGACTTCGAGACGGCCGAAAACGCGATCCAAGCATCGCTGACCGGCCACTTGGTCTTCAGCACGCTGCACACCAACGACGCCGCGGGGGCTTACACCCGGATGGTCGATATGGGCGTCGAACCGTTCCTGGTCGCCAGCACCGTCGAAGCGGTGATGGCCCAGCGGTTGTTGCGACGGCTGTGCCCGCACTGCAAGGAACCGTTCGATCCCGAAAAAGACGACATGCCGGCCGATTTCCCTTGGGATAAATTGGACGACCAAGCGCTCTATCGCCCCGTCGGCTGTCGCGAATGTCGCAACGTCGGTTATATGGGCCGGATGGGTATCTACGAATTGATGGTCACGACCGAAAAGGTGCGTCAGTTGGCGCACGACCGGGTCAGTTCGTGGGAGATCAAACGGGCGTCGCTTGCCGACGGCATGCATTCCCTGCGGCACGATGCGTGGGAGAAGACGATCGCTGGCAATACGAGCGTCGATGAAGTGCTTCGAGTGACCAAAAGCGATCAAATTAAGTAACCGAACCTATGGCTGAATTTGCTTACACCGCGCGGTCGATGGATGGCCAACGCGTGACCGGAACGTTGACTGCGGCTTCGGAGCGTGAAGTCTCCGCCCAATTGGCCGGCAAGAATCTGTTCCCCGTCGACGTCAAAGAGGTCAAGGAGCAGTCGGCGATGCAGTTGCTGGGAGGCAACGGCCGCGTCAACGGTCAAACGATGGCCATCTTCTACGCGCAACTGGGGTCGTTGTTGCGCAGCGGCGTACCAATGATCCGGTCGTTGACGTTGTTATCCGAGCAAGCATCGAACAACACGCTCAAAGAAGTCCTCCAAGATATCAAGACGCGCGTCGAGGATGGCGAACCGTTGGGCGAAGCTTTGGCGCGTTACCCACGCGTCTTCAGTTCGATGGGGATCAACATGGTCCGCGCCGGAATGGAAGGCGGCTTCTTGGAAGATGCCTTGGACCGCGTGGGGGAATTCACCGAACTGCAGGAAGACCTCAAAGGACGCACCGCCAGCGCGTTGGCTTATCCGATCTTCCTGTCGGTCGTCGGCACCGTGGTCGTCACGATCCTGTTGGTCTTCTTTGTCCCCAAGTTTGGCGAACTGTTCGCTCGCTTGGAAGCCAAAGGGCAGCTGCCGTTGGCGACGACGACGCTGTTGGCGTTCAGCGAATTGTTGCAATCGTACGGTCTGTTTCTGTTAGCCGGCCTGATCGCGGGGGGCTTCTTTTTGAAGATGCAACTGGCGACCGAAGCGGGCCAGATGTGGGCCGACCGCGTAAAGATCAAACTACCGATCGTCGGTGGCATCCTCTTGAGTCTCGCCGTCGCGAGGTTCTGCCGGGTCTTGGGAACGTTGCTGACCAACGGCGTGCCGATCCTGCGTTCGCTGGAGATCAGCCGCGCCGCCGCGGGTAATCGCGTGCTCGGAATCGCCGTGGCCGACGCGGCCGAAAGTGTTCAATCGGGCGAAACGCTCTCCTCGCCGCTGGCCTCCAGCGGTCACTTTCCCGCCACGGTGACGGAGATGATCCGCGTCGCCGAGGAATCCAACACGCTGGACAACGTATTGATCCAAATCGCTGACGGCTTGGAAAAACGGACGTTCCGCCGCTTGGACCTGTTTGTCCGGCTGCTCGAACCGGTGATGTTGCTGGTCCTGGCCGGCGTGGTCCTGTTTGTCGTGATGGCGTTGTTATTGCCAGTGATCAAAAGCAGCAGTGCATTGTAAATCGCGGTTTTCTCGCGGCGGACGGCTGTGGAAGCAGGCGGTCCGTTGCGAATTTCCCGTCTCGGCGCGTAGGCGTCCGGGGGTTCCCGGGGATCGCAAAAACGCTTGGCGCGAACTTTCCTAGCGAAAGACCATCATTCCCCTTGTCGGGATCGGTCGATTCCGAAGATTTAGCTACGTCGCTTGACGTGACCGGCCGGTTCTGGACACTTTATCGATATCGACGCCCTTTGTTTCGGCGTCATTCGATTTAGGGAAACTGCGCGGAGGAAAGCGTTGTGGCGAATATTTGTGTCAAACTGCCCGATGGAACTGTACAAGAACACCCTGAAAACACCACGGCATTGGATGTCGCCAAGGGGATCAGCGACGGGCTGGCTCGCGCCGTCGTCGCCGCCGAAATCAACGGCAAAGTCGTCGATGCCTTTCGCCCGTTGAGCGAATTGTCCGACGAAGCGGAGATCCCGCTGACGCTGCTGACCAATCGCGATCGCACCGCCCTGGATGTCCTTCGCCACTCTTGCGCTCACATCATGGCCCGCGCCGTGATGCGTCTGTACAAAGGTGTTTCGCTCGCCTTCGGCCCGACCACCTCGGGCGGCTTCTATTACGACTTCGATCTCGAACACAAGATCAGCGAAGACGATTTCGCGGCGATCGAGAAGGAGATGAAGGCGATCATCAAGCAGGGCGAACCGTTCGAACGCTTCATGCTGACCCGCGATGAAGCTGTCGATCTGTGCCGCGACCTGAACCAAGACCTTAAAGTCGAACATATCGAGACCGGCCTGAGCGCCGAGGAATCGGTCAGCTTCTACCGCCAAGGCGAATTTGTCGACCTCTGCCGCGGCCCCCACATCCCCAACGCCGGCAAGATCAAAGCGATCAAGCTGCTGAGCGTCGCGGGAGCCTATTGGAAAGGCGATTCCTCCGGGCGGCAGCTGCAACGTCTGTACGGCACCGCGTTCTTCGACAAGAAGGAATTGGCGGCTTACCTGGAGCAACTGGAAGAAGCTCGCCGCCGCGACCATCGCGTGCTTGGCAAAAAACATGGCCTGTTTGCTCTCAACCCGGAAGTTGGTTCGGGACTCTGCCTGTGGTTGCCCAAGGGAGCTCGCGTCCGCGTGACGCTGGAGGACTTCCTGCGAAAGGAATTGTTAGGCCGCGGATACGATCCGGTCTACAGCCCACACTTGGGGCGCGTCGAACTGTATGAAACCAGCGGTCACTTCCCCTATTACCGCGATTCACAGTTCCCGCCGCTGTATGCTTCCGAAGCGGGCAGTTTGTTGGACGCGATGACCCAGCGTCTGGAATCGGGATCGATCTCCAAAGACGATGAAGACAAGCTGATCGCCGCAGCGGAGGTCTTGGGTGTCAACTTCGACGGCTACAAACCCTCGGCATCGGCAGACGATAAGAAGAGTTGGATTCACGGTTGGCAGACCGCAAACGAGCGGTATTTGGTCAAGCCGATGAATTGCCCGCACCACGCCCACATCTTCAAAGCTCAACAGCGCAGCTACCGCCAACTGCCGTTGCGATTGTTCGAATTTGGAACCGTCTACCGTCACGAACAAACCGGCGAACTCAACGGCATGTTGCGTGTCCGCGGGTTGACCCAAGACGATGCGCACATCTTCTGCACCGGCGACCAGGTCGAAGAAGAGTTCCGCGCGACGATCGAACTGACCAAGTTTGTCCTCGAGAGCGTTGGCCTGGATGATTACCAAGTCCAGTTGTCGCTGCGTGATCCAAACAGCGACAAATACGTCGGCTCGCAAGAGAACTGGGACCGCGCTGAATCGGCACTCCGTGGAGTGCTTCAAGATTCGGGGCTTTCGTATGGCGAACAGCCGGGCGAAGCAGCCTTCTACGGTCCCAAAGCCGACTTTATGGTCCGCGACTGCATCGGGCGTTCGTGGCAATTGGGAACGGTTCAACTCGACTACAACCTCCCCGAGCGATTCAAGCTGGAATACGTCGGTGCCGACAACGCGGCTCACCGTCCTGTTATGATCCACCGGGCACCGTTCGGTTCGCTGGAACGTTTTGTTGGGATGTTGATCGAACATTTCGCCGGCGCCTTCCCATTGTGGCTGGCTCCCGAACAGGTCCGCATCTTGCCACTCAGCGAGAAGTCGACCGAATACGCGATCGCGGTTGCCAAGCAGATGGAAGAAGCCGGTTTGAAGACGACTGTCGATCTGAAGAACAGCAAAGTCCAAGCAAAGATCCGCGACGCCCAACTGGAACTGGTTCCTTACATGGCCGTCGTTGGGCCGCAGGAAGCCGAAGCCGGACACGTCGCCCTCCGCGATCGCATCGACGGCGATCTGGGTGCGATGCCCATTGCCGAAGCGATCGCGCGATTGCAACAAGAGGTCCGCGAGCGGAAGGTGCGACAAGTCGTCAAAAGCAACTTCACGCAAATCGAAGACGACGGAGCCGAACGCTTCGAAGGCTAGATAGTTTTGCAACACCACCATGGTCCTGCGATTCCGTCGCAGGATCTTTGCGGTCACAGGAATCTTTGCTGGCCCTGCGCGCTCCGTCGCAGCGCCTCTTCCGTCGCGTAGCGATGGGCATCTCCTGCAGCGGCCAAGAAAAACAGCTTCGCGCGAAATACCGCTCCGATCCGTTTTTCCTTTCTTCCGGGAATTTGCATAAAATCATCGGGTCTGCCAACATCTATTGTTTGGAGACCCTTTGTATTGTCTGATTCGCGTTCCGCTTTCGAAGACCTGTTGCAACAGGCTCAGGGCCCGTTGCTTGGTTATTTGATCAGGCTAACGGGATCGGTTCACGTTGCGCAAGACCTGCTGCAAGCTGCCAACGTGACGGCGATCGAGAAACAGTCGTCGTTTCACGCGGGAACCGACTTCGCTGCCTGGATCCGGCAGATTGCCAAGAACCACTATCGCAATGCGATTCGCAAACAAGCGGTCTCCAAAACCGTGTTGCTGGTCGACGACGGACTGCACGAGGTGATCGAACGTCGCCATCGAGAGCGGATCGAAAAACAGCGACGTGAGGCCGACTGGGATCGCTTGCAGGACTGTTTGCAAACCCTGCCGGGGCACCAGCGGGAACTCGTCCAGCGGTTTTATATCGACGGACAATCGCTGAACCAACTGGCAAAAACGACAGGCCGCAACGCCAATGCGATCGGGCAAACGCTACACCGGGCCCGGCGTGCGTTAATTGAATGTGTCAAGTTTGCGGGGGACGAACCGCCGCAGGTTGCCAGCATCTTCGGATGCGAGGCTCAACAAGGTGCTGAATCAAGATGAGTTTATCGGAGCGTTGCGATCAACTGCTGCAAAGACATCTCCACGGAGAACTCAGCGGCGACGAAGCGGATGAACTGCGGACGATGCTGCGAACGTCCCCCGAAGCGCTCGATCACTACTTGGATCTGTGCGACCTCGACGCGCAACTAATGTCGCAGTTCGATCGCCCGCCGGGAATTGCACACCATCCTGCGACGACGCACCATTCCACTTGCAGCCCGGCGATTTGGCTGACTTCGTTTGCCGTCGCCGCCAGTTTGTTGTTCGCCATCGGTCCGGAATTGGTTCAAAGTCCAAACGATCCGCCGGGGCTTACGATCGCCGCAGTCGACGATTCCGAGGTTAATCAGACGCCAGAAGCGGCGACGCAGCGGCGGCGCATGCCTAATCCTTGGAAGGTGATCAACGCGACGGGTTCGATGAATCATCCGCGGCTGTCGGAGGCATCGATCCCAACGGTCCAGCTGGTTGCAAATCGCAAGCTGCAATTCAACCGAGACATCCGGCCGATCCTTTCGGAGACTTGCTTCCATTGCCACGGCCCCGATTCGCACGGGCGGCGAGCCGATCTGCGGCTGGACACTCGCGACGGTGCGACCACCGATCTCGGTGGTTACCAGGCGATTACGCCGGGTGAACTCGAGAAGAGCGAAGCCTGGAACCGGATCATCAGCGACGATCCCGAACTGCTGATGCCACCGCCGGAATCGCATCTGGCGTTAACCGACCAGCAGAAAACGATGCTACGGCGTTGGATCGAAGAGGGAGCCGAATACCAAGGGCATTGGGCCTTCATTCCTCCCACGATGCCGCCGGTTCCGCAAGTCGATTTCAGCGACGATGCGGCGGAGGGGAACTGGTCCCGCGGGTCGATCGATTCGTTTGTCGCGGCGCGATTGGCCGAAGCCGATCTGACTCCATCGCCCGAAGCCGATCCGCGGACGTTGATCCGTCGCTTGTCGTTGGATCTGATCGGATTGCCGCCGACGATCCAAGAGACGCAAGCGTTTGTCGAGGACTACGCGTCCCGCGGCGAAGCTGCTTACCAACAGACGATCACGCGGTTGTTGGAATCGCCGCACTTCGGCGAACGGATGGCGCTTCCCTGGTTGGATCAAGCTCGGTATGCCGACACCAACGGATATTCGATCGATGGCGGTCGCGATATGTGGCTGTGGCGAGACTGGGTGATCCAGGCGTACAACGACAACATGCCTTATGACAGGTTCTTGGTCGAACAACTGGCGGGCGACTTGCTGCCCGACGCCACCGACGCCCAGCGGATCGCGACCGGATTCAACCGGAATCACATGATCACGCACGAAGGGGGAACGATTCCGGAGGAGAATCTAACGAACTACACCGCCGATCGCGTGAAGACGACCGGCGAGGTGTTCATGGGGCTGACGGTTGGATGTGCGCAGTGCCACGATCACAAATACGACCCGATCTCTCAAAAGGAATACTACCAGTTCTTCGCCTTCTTCAATGAACTGCAAGACCGCGGACTCGATGGCAACAGCGGTCGCAACTCCGCTCCCAGCATCACCGCCAAGACGGTGCTGCGGACCGATGAGATCAACGAACTCGAAACCGAACTGGTGCAGCTTCGCAAGCAATTGGCCGAAGCGACCGACGGTTTTGACTCTTGGCTCGAAGCCCGACGATCCGAACAAGTCGACCGCGGCAAAGGCTTTCGCGTTCTCGACGTCGAACTGTTGGACGTATCGGCTCCCAATGTCCCTGGCACGATCGCGTTTGAACCAACCGGCCGCGTCACGCTCTCCAATCCTCGCGGCGGATTGAACGGGCTGAGCCACTCGATGCGACTATCCGCCGACGCTCTGAACCAAGGCGAGTTGGTGTCGGGCATTCGGATTGCGTTTACGCCAGCGGAAATCCCGATCGCTCCGAAAGCAGAAGAGACCAAGTTGGCGTTGACACCGTTTGAGGAAGCGGTGCCGAAGGTGACAACCGTACTCGTATCTGCAACGAACCAACCGGCCGATCAAGTCGACTTCCATCGCCAGTTGACGGTTTCACAAGCCACCGCGACCAGCGCCGCCAGCGGACATCCACCGACAGCGATCTTCCAGGAGAACAACGCGCAGTGGTGGCAACCGGCTAACGGCCAATCCGATCAGAATTTAACCCTCACGTTCGACCGGCCGGTCGATCCACGGGAGACTCCCTACCTGAGCGTTCTCGTTGTGTTTGGGCAATCGCAATCGCTCCCATTCCAATGGCAGATCGAACCGTTTGTCGGACGCGATCGCAACAGCCGCTGGGATTCCGATCTGATCGCCGCGATGGTAACGCCCGAAGCCGACTGGGATCCCGCCGCGCGAGAGCGTCTGTTGACAGCGTTCCGCAACAATGCGGCGTCGCTGCAACCGTTGCGCATACGGATTGCCAATCTGGAAGAGCGGTATGCAGTTCTGACGCAGGAACATTCCGTGATGGTGATGAACACCGCCGCGACACCTCGCGAAACATTTGTTCTGGAGCGCGGCCAGTACGATGCACCGGGTGAGCGTGTCACGCCGCAAACGCCCGCGGTTTTACCGGTGCTGTTTAGCGAGCGTCCCGATGCTGCCGAGGTAAGCGAAACGGCAGACGATACCCAAACGCCAACCGTTCGCGCAACGCGATTGGATCTTGCAAACTGGTTGGTCGATCCCAAGCATCCGCTGACGTCGCGGGTTGCCGTCAACCGAATCTGGAATTTGTTTTTTGGTACCGGACTCGTGGCAACCTCCGCCGACTTCGGTTCGCAGGGCGAATTTCCAAGCCATCCGGAACTGCTCGATTATCTTGCCCGTCATTTTGTCCAAATCGAATGGGACCAAAAGCAATTGATTCGCGAGATCGTCAGCAGTGCGACGTATCGCCAGCAATCGACGGCCAGCAGCGAACAAATCCAACTCGATCCCAAGAACCGCTTGCTCGCCCGCGGCCCGCGTTTCCGCCTGCCAGCCGAACTGATCCGCGATCAAGCGTTGGCGGTCAGCGGATTGTTGGTGCCACGGATCGGCGGTCCGAGTCTTCAGCCGTACCAGCCGCCGGCACTATGGAAAGAGGTCAGCCACTTTGGTAGCACTCCCGCGACGAAGCAGGTGTTTGTGCAAGACCATGGTGAAAAGCTGTATCGTCGCAGCATGTATACCATCGTCAAACGAACCAGCCCGCATCCGGCGATGGCTGCGTTTGATGCCCCCAGTCGCGAGATGTGCACCGTCGATCGGGGCGCGACTAACACGCCGGTTCAAGCATTGGTGACTTTAAACGATCCACAGTTTGCCGAAGCCGCCCGCGTGCTCGCTGCGGTCTGGTTGCGTGATGAAAGGATCACCGCCGACGACGCGCGGATCCGACACGCGTTTGAACATGTTTTGTGCCGAGTTCCAAGCGATCGAGAAACCGAAGCCGTCAGTGCGCTGCTGGCGGCTGAGCGCGACCGATTTGCCGCCGCGATCGACGATGCGCAAGCAGCGGTTTCGATCGGCGAATCGCCGCGGGCCGAAGGAATCGATGTCGCCGAACATGCAGCCTGGATGCAAGTCGCCGCCCTGCTGTTGAACCTCAGCGAGACACTGACTCGCAATTGATGCTCCCGCTGCGTACCAACACTACCTCTCTCTCCACAGACACAGATTCATGACAGATTCACTGCAGAACGAAATCGGTTTGAAGCAGTCGCAATTGACGACGCGTCGCGCGTTGCTGGGCGGATCGGTGACGGGGATCGGCGCGATGGCGTTGAACCAGTTGTTGGCGAACGAATCACCAGCGGCGGCTGCGGAGACCGACGTCAGCCCCGGTTTGCCCGGGCTGCCACATTTTGCTCCCAAAGCGAAACGAGTGATCTATCTGTTTCAATCGGGCGGCCCCAGCCATATCGATCTGTTCGACCACAAAGAGTCGTTGGATAAGCTGCACGGGACCGATCTTCCCGATTCGATTCGCGGCGACCAACGGCTGACGGGGATGACGTCGTGGCAGAAGAGTTTTCCGGTCGTCAAGCCGCTGTGGGGCGGCAAGCGCTGCGGCGAACATGGCACCTGGATCGGTAACCCGCTGCCGCATACGCAAACGATCGCCGACGAGATCAGCATCGTTCGTTCGATGTGGACCGAAGCGATCAATCACGATCCGGCGGTGACTTATATCAATACCGGTTCGCAGCAGATCGGGCACGCGTCGATGGGATCGTGGCTCAGCTACGGCTTGGGCAGCGAAAACGAAGACTTTCCGGCGTACATGGTGCTGTTGAGTCAGGGGACCGGCAAGAATCCCGGGCAACCGCTGTTTTCGCGACTGTGGGGGAGCGGTTATCTGCCATCGAGTCATCAGGGCGTAATGCTGCGTCCGGGAGCCAACCCGGTGCTGTATCTGCAAAACCCGGCGGGCGTCAGCCGCGATTCTCGCCGCAACCTATTGGATACGCTGGGCCAATTGAACCAGATGCACTGGGATTCCAGCGGAGATCCCGAGACGTTGGCTCGGATCGAAGCCTACGAGATGGCTTACCGGATGCAAACCTCGGTTCCCGATCTGACCGATGTCTCGGATGAACCCGAGTCGACGTTTGAACTGTATGGCGAAGATTCGCGTCGCCCGGGAACCTTTGCCGCCAATTGTTTGTTGGCTCGCCGAATGGCCGAACGCGGCGTCCGATTTATCCAACTGTTCCATCGCGGTTGGGATCAACACGTTTCGTTGGAACATCAACTGCCACGACAGTGCAAAGACGTCGACCAAGCGTCGGCGGCGCTGGTCAAAGATCTCAAACGCCTGGGCATGCTCAAAGACACGCTGGTCGTTTGGGGAGGCGAATTTGGCCGAACGGTTTACAGCCAAGGCGAGTTAGGAAATCCAAGTTCCGGACGCGATCATCACGGTCGCTGCTTCACGACCTGGATGGCCGGGGGCGGTGTCAAAGCGGGCTTCGACTACGGCACAACCGATGAATTCGCCTACAACATCGTCGAGAATCCGGTCCACATCCGAGACCTCAACGCCACAATCCTGCATCTGTTGGGGATCGATCACAGCCGATTCACCTTCAAGTTCCGAGGGCTCAGCCAGCGACTGACGGGAGTCGAAGAGGCACACGTCGTCGATGGGCTGGTCAGTTAACGCGCCATCGCTCGGCGGGAAACACTTCTCTTCAATTCATCCGATCACAACGATCTGCACATCGCCTTCCTTGCGTTCGACATTCATACCGACATCGCGAGGGTGCCGATGAAACGCCAGGTCGACCACGCCGTCGCCGACGCGAAGGTTTTGGATCCGAACCCAATTAAGGAAGTCGGGTAGGCGAGGGTTTTCGAACCGGATCTGTGGCTTCGTCGGCGAGAACTCCAGCCCAAGGATGCTTTGCAGCAACAGAAAGACCGCGCCGGTTGCCCAGGCTTGCGGTGAACAGGCGACGGGATACAACGTCGGTGCATGGCCAGGCATCCGATCGAATCCGCAGAACAGTTCGGGCAAGCGATGCAGGTCGTTGAACAACGAGGCATCAAAGAGGCCCGCGGTGACGCGAGCGCACGCGTCGCGAAAGCCATAGCGAGCCAACCCCGCGGCGCAGATCGCCGTATCGTGTGGCCAAATCGAACCGTTGTGGTACGACATCGGATTGAAACGGGCTTCGCCGTCGCTGATCGTCCGAATTCCCCAACCATTAAAAGTCCGCGGATCGATCAATGTCGCGGCGACCGATTCGGCATGCGTTTCGTCGACGATGCCGCTGTACAACAGATGCCCCGCGTTGCTGTTCCGCACCTCACACGGCTTCTTGTCGCCGTCCAAAGCGATCGCGTAGGTACCAAGCGAGTTAACCCAGAAGGCATCGTGGAATTTGACCTTCAATTCGGCGGCTTGTTTTCGCAGTTCCGCCGCCCAGCTGTGGTCGTCCATCACCTCGGCCAGCTCCGCCGCCAACAGCTTCGCCTCGTAGACATAACCTTGCACCTCGCTGACCGCGATCGCTCCCCTTGCATCGCGGCCATCGCTGTGAAAGATGGAATCGTTGCTATCCTTCCAACATTGGTGCGTGAGCCCTCGGTCGTTGTGCGATTGGTATTCGACGAAACCGTCCCCATCGAGATCGCCATATTCATCGATCCAGTTGATCGCCCGGCGGATGTTGTGCCAGATGAACTCGATAAATTCGCGGTCGCCGGTGCGGCGAAAGTACTGTCCGGCGAGCACGACAAACAACGGCGTCGCATCGACGGTTCCGTAATAGCGTTTGAACGGGACTTCGCCCAACGTCGCCATCTCACCATCCCGCATCTCGTGGATGATCTTCCCCGGTTCGGCTTCGACATTCGGATCGACCTCCGTCGCCTGCGTCGCCGCGAGAAAACTCAACACGCCGCGCGATAGCTTGGGCCGTACCCACAGCGTCTCTATCGCTGTGATGATTCCGTCGCGGCCAAACGGTGTGGCAAACCAAGGCACTCCCGCATACGGATACCTTCCGTAAATCGTGTCGGAGATCAACATGTCGAGATCGGCGTTGCTGCGATTGAGCCAACCGTTGAACTCCTCGTTTGATGTAAAGATCTCGGTCCGTTCCGACTCGGTCTCGCGGATCCGCGTCGTCCACCCCTCGACGGCTTCGGCGTGATTGCGAGGCGGTGTTTCCGGTTTCTTCACATGCCCCGGCTTCTCGGTTCGGCACTCGGCCATCGCGTGCAGAGTCGTTTCGCCGCCACCATCGAGTCGGACGTGCATGACGCAGCGTCGCCGTTGAATCGACTCGATCTGCCCTTCAAACGCCAGGCTCACCTGCCGTTGCTGTTCGTCCAGCCCGCGGTACGCCAGCTTGACCGTCGAACCATTGATTTCGGGTTCGAGCAAATCGCCACGTTTCGCTCGACGCTCGCCACGGACTTCGAAGATATCGCGAAAATCGGCATCGAATCGATACTCGATACTCAATTCAATCGGACAGCGAGAATAGTTCTTCAGCTGCAGGTGTTCATAGAACCCACCGCTATCGAGCAACATGCTGCGGAATACGTGCAGCGTCCCTTGCGGCAACACGTGTCCGGATTGTGGCAGTTCGGGCGTCGTCATCTGAACGACCAGCGAACTGTTGTCCTCTTTCATCGTGGAGTTCAGCAGCAGCGGCCGTTTTTGATTGATCAACAGTTCCCAATTGGAGAGGAACCGCGTGCCGAGATGGTACAGCCCCTGTTCGGATTCTCCCGCCGTACCGACTTCGCCCAATCGGTCGAAGATCGCAAAGGTGTCCCCTTGCTTGAGGACTTGGATATCTGCGGGCGCCCGATTGGTTTGGGCTTGCACGTCCCAATCGGTAGTCCCCGTTTCGACTTTCGCAGGAGGTGTCGTGCTCATAGTGAACTGGCTTTGCTGTGTTGTTAGAACCTGTGAAGCAAACGCAGCGAGCGACAGTGATTTGAAGAGGAGGAGGGGCACAGGGTTCGTCCGCTTGGTCCCCCTCCTCTCATTCTGTCGCTCCCAATCGTTTATACGCGAACGCAATCGCTACGCAGTTTCCATCGTCAGCGGTTGATCGTTCGACTTGGCGATCGCCCGTCGCGACGGGATTCGGATCGTAGGTTGCGGAGCGATCAACTTTTCATACACCTGCACATAGCCATGCGTCATCGGTTCGACATCGAAGCGATCCTGGAAGTACAGTCGACAGCCACGGCGACTGATCTTGTCGATGTTTTCAGCCGCGGCGACTGCTTCGTCGATGCTTTCGACGATGTAGCCGGTCACTCCCGGCTTCATCACTTCATCGACGCTACCGTTGCGGAATGCAACCACGGGAGTTCCGCAGGCCATCGCCTCAGTCATCACCAACCCAAACGGCTCGGGCCAATCGATGGGGAACAGCAACGCTTTGGCACCACCCAGCAGTTCGTTTTTGCCTTCTTCATCGACCTCGCCGATGTATTCGATCAAGGGATCGCTCAAATGCGGCTGGATTCGCTCGGCAAAATACTGCTCATCGACTCTGTCGATCTTCGCCGCCATCTTCAACTTAACGCCCAATCGCTTAGCGATTTCGATAGCACGCTCCGGCCCTTTTTCGGGGGAGAAGCGTCCCAGGAAGGCGAAGTATTCGACCGGGTCGGGTGTCGGCTGAAACATGTAGTTCTCGCCGGGCGTTCCGTTGTAGACGGTGCCGACCCAGTTTGCGTGCGGGATCGGCCGCCGCTGGGAATCGCTGATCGAAACGACTGGCATGTCGGGGAATTCATCGAAGACGGTTTGGAAATCGGGGAGATCCAACCGCCCGTGCAATGTCGTGACGTGAGGCGTGTTCAAATACCGCATCGCACTGAAGTGGCTGAAGTCGGTGTGAAAGTGAATGATGTCGAACTTGTCAGCCATCCGCAGCACCTCCATCAGTTGGCGTTGGTGCCAAACGACGGGGTCGCGAGTCTCTCGGCTACAACGCAGTGATTCTTTGACGACGGCAACATGATCGGCCTCGGTTCGCGAATCACCGCTCGCGAAAAGTGTCACGTCGTGCCCTTGCCGAACGAGTTCTTCGGTCAAGTAATGGACGACCCTCTCGGTGCCGCCATAAGTCTTCGGTGGCACGGTTTCAATCAGTGGAGCGACCTGCGCAATTCTCATTGGTTGGTTTCCTTAACAACGTCCTTGGAAAGCTCGTTTAACGACCAGCAGTCAAGGGTCGAGCGACCGATAAACGATCACCGCCGCATTCGGCTCGTCGTTAAACAACCGAAAATTAGATCGCCACCGCATATTGCAACGTTCGTACCAAAGCAACGCAACGCCCAAAGATGTTGCCAAGCTGGCACGCGGGTCTAAGAAAACCACACTGCCAAACTTGATCTGCATCCTTGCTGGCGTCGCGAGATCGGCAAGCCGTTCTCGTATGCGGTGTGTAGCCCTATTATATGAAATCCAATCGACGCCGCTGTCAAGAACTCTAACATTCGTCGATTATCGCCGGTGTTTGCCGAAGCCATCTCGCTGCGGAACGTCTATCCGCAAGCTGGTCAACAGCCAGCCACGCCTGCGCATCGGCCATCCTTTTCCCCGACGCAGGAACGCCTTAGCCGTTATTGCAGCCGCTGCGATTTAGTCTGCGTCGAGCCCACTGCCGGGACCGTGATTGCCAATCGCGTCACCCACCTGGCCTAAGAAAAAATAGATCTCCTCCCGGTTCTGTTTCGCTTGGTCGCGCCATTGCTGCTGCGGCAATTCGAAACCACGCTCCCCAATTCGCTTCACCCCAAGCCGTGTGTCCTGTATCACGACGCGGCCGTTGAGATTGCTGTACCACTCCAAATACAACGACTTGCGCAACGTTGTCGGCGGCGTTTCACCGGCGTAGGATCGCCGAACAAATTCCTTGCTACTGCACTCATAATGTCGCAGCACTTGATCGGCGGTGACGTCGCCGATCGTGCCCGATTGATCGGTCGCGATCCCGTCGTAATTCGGCTCGCCAACCCAGTCGGGAATCGGGTCGGTTCGCACGATTTGGAACTTCCACCCGGCGAGATCGGGATGGCAGTTACCCAGTAGTTTCAGTTGCAGCGGCTCCTCGCGGTCGCGCAGCCGAATCCAACCGACAGTCCAATCGAGAGTCCGGTTGTCCAACTCACCTTCGAGAACCCAGTCGGATGGTCGCCATGCCATAATGTCACTCGTTCAAAGAGGTTAATGTGGTCACTCGCCCGCGTTCGTTATTCGCCATGTGGCGTCGGACTGCGCAGCGATTCATCGATTCGGCTTTGCAAATCAGCAGATTGCGAGACGAGTTCGGGATAACGATCCGCAAGCGATTGCAAATTTGATTTGAACGCTCGCCCCGCCGCTTCGCGTCGCCCGTTATCGCTCCGCCGAAACGCAGCAAAGGCCTCGTTGAGTCCCTGGATCTGGTCGCGAGGCGCTTGCGAGAATTCGAGTTCTGAGACGATCTCGGCGACCATAAATGCAAGCTTCAAATGTCCGCTAGGGTCGCCGGGCAGCGGGCCCTCGTCGCGAATCCCCGACCAAGCCGACTCGAACTCCCTGAACTCATGCGACTCTTCCGGCTCCATCTCCCACTCGTTTGAATACTCCCCAAACTCCCGCTGTTGCTCTTCCCACTCGTCGCGCGTATCGCGCATCGAAAATGCAAACTCTTCGTCCAACTCCAAGTGATGCCCGTCGATGCTCTCGAAGCCCACGCCAAACAATCCGTCGGCCATCATCTGACAAATTGGACAATCGCAGTCTCCAACATGCGCATCGGCTTGAACCGTGTCGATCCCTTCGATAGCGATCCCAATTCCTCGCGGTACCCGCCGCCGACTGCATTCGATGATGAAACTTGGGGCGGGACCTTCCTCAAACGAACTGCACAACCAATCGTTTTTTACGCCCCGCAAGAATTCCGTCAGCTCCGCCGCCGCATTTGCGTCGACCGGGCAGGTTCGGTCCCCCGCCTCGCCCAAACACCACAGCCAGGCAGCGTCGATGATTTCGCGACAGTAGTCGAAATAGAGGCACATCTCCTGGCTGCCCATCGGAGCGGTGGCGTAGTCGGTCCAGTCGTCGGGCAGCGCGATCATCGAACCGCCATCTTCAAACCGCAACTGTTGGCTGGACGTCACGCGATCGCTCCACTGCAACGCGCCATGCAACAGCGACCGCGGCATGCGACCGTCCAAGTCCTCGCGTGGTGTCATCAACCAATCGCGGTGAACAGCGACTGTGAATTGATAACGTGCGGGTTCGTTGATGCGAGCATCGCTCTGCCGCCAAGCATCCCCAACAACCACTTCCAACACGCGATCCGCAACATCGCTAAGAAATGGATCGCCGTAAAGCACCTCGCGGTCGACGCGCGGCCTATCGATCGGCGACGTCCGCGGCTGATCCACCGCGTCCAAAGCGAGACCCTCATGCAGTTCCCACCACGGGGGAAGATGAATACTTAGCGGAGCATGTTGTTTGCCCGCTTCGTCGACAGCCATCGCAAAGGCAACATCGCGTGTCACCGCAGCGAACTCACCGCCGATCAAGACCCGCTTGCTCGAAAAATCGATCACCACCCAAGCATCACATGTGCCCAAACTTTCAATCGCTTCGGCTCGATCGGTTTCGCGGAGCGGAAGGGCGGTGGCAAATTCACAAACAGCCGGCGTGCGATAGCGAGGCCACAGACTGAGCGCTTCCTCCCAGCTCGATGGATCATCCGAAATCAACGCGATCAACGTCATCACAGTGTCCGAGTCCAAATCGACCGCCGCCCAAGAACGCGACGGTTCGAGAATAACCACTGTCGCAACTTCTTCTACCTGCGTCATCAGCCACCTCCTTCGTTAAGCAACAAAGCAAAGCCTATCTATAGCACGGCGGCAAACGGCAAACAATCACTTTATCGGAGGGTATGACACTAACACGCTGCTGTAGCGGACCGGGCGGCTTGTGGCTTTCCCAGAGATTGCAATGCAAGTCGAACAATTCAGGGCGTTCACCAGCGCAGCAAACAGATAAATACCGAGCAGGTTCGCATTAGAAAATCACGTTGGTCGCAGGCGTTTCCAGAACTAAGCAAAGCAACCGCTCCCAACCAAGGACCTTATTAACAAGCCTCATCGCATCGCGTCGGTTAGCTGTTGGGGAGATCGATCCAAAACCAGCCGCGCAGATCTCCTTCGTTGAACCCGGTCGCTCGATCGTGTGGGTAAAGCTTGGTTAGTTGTTCTTGGATCGCAGGGGCGATCTGATCTTGAGGCCCGTGACACATCAAGCACTTGCCCTGCAATTTGATCGGGAGCAGCGCGGCGGAGTGTCCGTTGTCCAGCACAACAAACGTCGGCGTGTCGATTTTGTCTCGGACCAAATCTTCTGCCCAGCTGGGCGCTACGTTGTTCGTGTTCCGCAACCGAACGCCCGTGCGGCCGATTCGCAGACCTTGCTCCTGTCCAACTCGCTCCGCAATCTTTGGTGCTTCCTTTTGGCAAACAGCGATCGCCGCTGCAGGCCCCTGACGATTGATCGCCTCCATCAAACGACCCGATAATGTTGTGAACAAAGCCTCTTTGGCCGCCAACATTTTTTCTTTCGCAGCGTCGTTGGGTATCTGACCAGCCACGATCGCTGCCGCCACTTGTTCATCACCGTTCCCTTCCGTTGCAGCGTTGTTGTTGGACGAACATCCGACGGCCAGCATCATCACCATCCCAAACAATCCCGCCGCGATCGGTTTTCTACAACGAAGATTCATGTGTTGGTTTCCTTTCGAGCAAGCACACACGCGATTTCGTGCATCCCCGTCGGATGCTCGACGCGTGTTTTTGAATCGGACCAATGCCACGTCGGCTTGGCAAACAGTTCATGCATCGTATCGAGTTCACATGAATAGGGTGGACCGCCAGCAGTGCCACTCTGCATGAACAACGCAAACAACTGCCCGCCGGATCGCAGCCAGCAGGCAAGCAGTTGTTGGTACGTAGCCCATTGGCTCGGGTGGATCGCGCATAAACTTGTCTGCTCGTAAACGGCATCGAAGCTTCGCGAAGGGCAATACGCAAAGACGTCCTTCTGCACAACATTCGCCTTCAAATCGCGACGTTTCAGTTCATCGCTCAACGATTGTACCGCCGCGTCGGCGAAATCGATCGCGGTCACTTCGAAACCAGCTTCCGCCAATGCGATCACTTCATGACCGCGACCACAACCGGGGACAAGGATTTTTCCAGGTTGCAACTCTCCCGACGCCATCCATCGCCCGAGCATTGGATTGGGCTCGCCCCGATCCCAGCCGGTTTTGCCAGCGTCGTAACGGGCCTGCCAATCGGTGCTCGATAGCCGAGTTTGGTCGCGGCAGCAGACCTTGCATGCCGGCCGCGAGATGCTGTTAGCGTCCATCGACGTTCGGCTCCTGGGCAGATGTTGGCAGGGTGTAAGGGGCGTGAACTTCCGCCATTCCGTTTTTGATAAAGCGGCTGATCAGCTTGGCGTGCTCCTGCACCAACATCACGACGTACGGATCGTCCGATTGGTATTTCACCCTGATCCCTTTTTCGGTGGGCGTGTACGTGAACGTATAGTCGTCGGCGTGTTTGAGCAGTGCGACAAAGACTGGGTGAAAGGTCATCGGCGGCAGCGGCTTGTTCCCCAGCACTCGCTCCTCCATCGCAGCGACGTGGTTTTGAATCATCAACGTCACAGCTTCGTCATCCGATTCAGTAACCGCCTCCGCTCCATCGGGCAGATTGGTGACCGTGCGTTTTATTTTACTGCGTTCATCGAACATGGCGTGCAAGGTTTTCATGTCGCCCTGCATTCCGCCGCCTCCATGTTTGCCGCCGTTGCCATGACCATGCCCGTGCCCCACAGGGCCGGCTTGCTTCGCGTTAGCTGATTCGTTCGCTGACGCAGGATCGAGTTTAGGTGAAGCTTTCGGCGCGGCGCCTGCGAGCGGAATGTAGGCGTAGCCATCGGACTGTAGATTCACAATCGCAGTCAGCGCAGAAACCGCGACGTCGATGAAGTCGACGACTTCGTCGGGCGCCGCTCCCTTGCCATTTAATGCCTGCCCACAGACGTAGAGTTCGACGCCAGCATTATGCAGTCGCCGCAACAGCTTCAGGTTGGGATTGCTGGCCGTTTTGAACTTTGCTGTGTAAGCGTCTTCATTCAACACCGCCAGCGTTGCGCCACCGTGAAAGACGACTGCGATCTTGGCAGCGGCTGGTTTCGCTCCGGCACCGGCGTAGATATTCAAATACCTCGCAAGCTTCTCGACTCCCGCGTTCAATTGCTCGGGATCGCCACCGCTTGTTAGATCGACAACCAGCTTCGTGCCAGCACGCGGCTGCTGAGCAGCGTCGGGCAAGTGAACGACTCCGCCATGATTCGCAATCACAGGATAAACCAGCTGGCGAGACTCGGCTGTTTTTTCTTCAGCTATCAGATGGCGCCGCATCCCTTTGCCATGCCCCAATCCTGCTCCGCGGCCGCCACCAAATCCCAATCCACGTCGTTCGCCTGACTGGTGCTGTGCCGAAGCGGTGGCGATGGCCAGTAGGCCAAGGATTGAGATCGACAAAAATGGGATACTGCGTTTCATCAGATGGTTCCGTGGGGAGAGTTGGGAGGTGTGCGTATCGTTCAAACGGCCGACCAGCGAAGTTCGTTGAACTATTGTTTCCATGGATGGTCTTTCCGTTAGTTTGCCTGGCAAATGTCGTCGACGAGGATCGACGACTTTGATAACAGGACACAACTCAATCGCGAGCTGCGTTCCTCAGCGTTCAGCTGCTCAGCGCGGGCTGCGGTTTTACGCTCGGCAGTCCCTCTGCTTTCCAGGCAGTATAGCCGCCGGTGAGATTGACCACGTTCTGAAAACCAGCAGCTTGCAGAACGCTGACACCGATCGCCGAGCGGGCTCCGCTGCGGCATTGCACGACCAGTTTCTGGTCGCGGGGCAGCCCTGCAAGCGTGACGGGCAGGCGACCGAGGAAGCGATGTTTCGCCGCGGCGATATGGCCTTCGTTCCATTCCTCGTCGGACCGAACATCGATCAGCTTCACATCGCCCGCTTCGATCTTTGCGGCCAGGTCGGCGGGACTGCATGCCGGATACGATTCGCTCGCCAAACCCTGCGACCGGACTTCGTTGGTATCGAACGCGCCGAGGATTTCTTCGACGCCGATCTTATGCAAGACGCGTGCAGCTTCTTCCAACTGTTGTGGTTCGCAGATCAGGCAGGTCGGTTTGTCGTAGTCGACTAACCATCCGGCCCATGCCGCCAGCATCCCCACCGGGATATTGATCGTTCCTGGATAGTGCGCCTTGCCGAATTCGGAAGCTGCAGACAAATCGACAACGTTACCCGCCTGGACCGCGTCGGCGAGTCCCGCGATCGGCAGCATGTTGTGATGATGTCCCGCGCCGAGAACGCGTGGACCTTCTTTGTTCACCCGCTTCATCACCGCAAAGTACTTTGGCGCTTCGGGTTGGTCGGCCAAAATGTAGCGGACGAAAGCCTCTTCGTCGTCGAACTGTAGCGCCGGATTGAACAGCTTTTCATAGCCGACAGTCGACGACGGGATCGCTCCCAATCCCTTGCCACAAGCGCTTCCGGCACCGTGGGCTGGCCAAACCTGCAGATAGTCGGGAAGCGCTTTGAAACGCTCCGCCGACTTATACAGATCGCGTGCTCCCGGTTCCGCGGTTCCCGTCAGTCCCGCCGCTTCTTCTAATAGGTCGGGGCGTCCGATCGATCCGACAAAAACAAAGTCGCCGGTGAAGATGCCCATCGGCTTGTTCGCGCCACCTCCTTCGTCGGTCAACATAAATGAGATGCTCTCGGGCGTGTGCCCCGGCGTATGCAACACATCCAAACGGATGTTCCCCACCATGAAATGGTCGCCATCGTGCAACAGGACACTTTTGTAACCGTCGAGGAACAGATACTTCCAATCGGCGGGGCCTTCGTCGCTAACGTAGAGCGTCGCGTCGACGCGATCGGCCAACTCGCGGGCCCCTGAAACGTAATCGGCGTGGATGTGTGTCTCGGCCACTCCGATCAGCTTCAGCCCCTCTTTCGCTGCCATCGCGAGGTACGGCTCGATGTCGCGGCCTGGATCGACGACAACGGCGACTTTATCGCGTTGGCAACCGACCAGATAAGAAGCGTGTGCAAGTTTTTCGTCGTAGAAATATTTGAGCAACATGATTGGGTTCTCCCTTGCTAGAAACCGAGTTCTTTACAACACCACCGATTTGAAAATCACAAAGACCGCGACCAATACGACCGCGATCGAAAACGTCTTTTGCAGCGTCGGCCCCTTCAGTCGTTTCGCAACGATGCCGCCGATCCACATCCCCACAAATCCGCCCGCCATGAATTGCAACGTCGTTGTCAGCGACAGTTCGTTTCCACCGACAATGTGCGACGCGACTCCGCTGATGCTGACCAACACGATCACAAACAACGAAGTCCCAACGGCTTGATGGATCGCCATCCCGCTGAAGATCACCAGTGCCGGGACGATCACAAATCCGCCGCCGACGCCAAACATCCCCGACAGCACACCGGTCATCAGACCGACTGCGACCAATAGGCGTGCGCAGCGCGACGTCAAACGCAGCTTCCCGTCGGCATCGCGCTGGCATGCGCTGCGATCGGGTCCCGGCTCGTCTTCCGTCGTGCAAACGCCGCTCGGAAGCGTGGGATTGCAAGCCTTCGACCACATCCGTTGAGCGACGACAAACATCAGCAAAGCGAACATCACAAGTAACACGTTGGCGGGAACCAGCGTCGATAGATAGGATCCGATTGGAGCCCCCAGCATCCCGGCGACAGCAAACAGCAGCCCCGTTCGCAGTTCGACTTCTCCGCGAACCAATCGCGGAATGGCACCAAACAAAGCGGTTCCGCCCACGGCGGCCAGCGAAATGCCAACCGCTTCGCGAGGACTGAAGGAGAGGCCGTAGACCAGCAGCGGCACGGCGAAGACACCACCGCCTCCACCGGTCAGTCCCAAAGCGAATCCAACGACGACGCCAAACAAAACCGCTAGGCCCAACATGATCGCGCTCCTTGTCGTGACGCGTCGCTCGCCCAAATCAACACCGAAGCCAGGAAACAACTGGCACCGCGACAGACCCGATCGACGCAAGTCGCGTGGCTGCAGTGAGCTCCCACCAAGCGAGAACCGTTATGGAACTGCTGTCGCTTTCGTCGGCGTTCACGAGGATCACATAGTTTGCTCATGGCGAGACTCTTTGCGTTGAAAAGGAAACACGATTACCGCTGCTTAAACGCGGCAACGCGTAAGGTCACGATTCGGCGATATATCGAGTGTTAAGTTCAGGACTCCGGATACTTCGTGGGAAAAAACGCGAATCAAACGCTGCGGTTCGCGTTAGCAACTCGCGTTGCGGGTCGAGCCTCGTCTGGTCGCATCGCCTCTTTTGAGATCGTTTGCGTAGCCATCAGAGCTCTTTAGCAGATATACTCATCATATCGCTACGTCACGACATGTCAATGCAGTTATTGTTCTGATTTCCTGCTATCTTTTCGCCACCCTACCGTCTGCGAAGAGGGCATGGAGATAGCCAACGTCGCGATGGCAAACTGGGTTCAATGCGTTGCCACCGGATATGTCAGCCTCCGATGGAACGCCGTCCTCCGAGAGGTGTTAGCGGTTTGCGAACTGGACAATTTGTTGCACGTTCATCGCTCCCGATTGCCGCGCTACGGGAACGCCTGCTTTGAACAAGATCATCGTGGGGATTCCGGTAATATCGAACTGGCCTGCGGTCGACGGCGCCTGTTCGGTGTTCAGCTTGGCAAGCAGGACTTTCGGGGAAAGCTGCGCGGCGGCTTCCGCGAAGGCCGGCGCCATCATCCGGCAGGGACCACACCAAGGGGCCCAGAAGTCGACGAGGACTGGCAGCTCGGTTTTGGCGATGAACTTCGCGAACGAGCTTTCGGTCAGATCGATCGGATGCGATGGCAGCAGCGGCTGTTTGCACCGACCACAGCTGGGACCGTCGGACAACTTTGAATCGGGCACTCGGTTCACCGACGCACATGCGGAACATACAAAATTCACAGTATCAATTCCTGTTGAACCAATCGAGTTGAAGGAATGATCCGGCATTCCGATATTATGTTGCTGCAAACCGGCCGTTAGTGTTAGGTCGCGGATACCTATTGAACCGGACGCGATCGCCTGCCGGCTGGTACCTCCCATTAAAACACGGATTCAGCCTGGCAGACGCGAGTTAGGCTTCTAATTCCTAGCGTTCGTTCTGCTAAACTGTCGCTCCCCAGACAAAGACATCGAAGCCCTACCCGACGGAAAGCACTTAAGACATGGATATTACCGACGTCCCTCAATTGGTTCGCAATGCGGACCGGTTCCGCGAAGTCGTTGCGGTTTTGGCCAAACATGGACTGGCCGATTGGCTCTCCAGCGTTCCGCTCCCTTGGCTCGATCGATTGCGTCGCAACGCTCCGGTCGAAAACGATGCGGACCTGACGACCGAAGAGCGAATCCGCTTGGCGTTGACCGAGCTGGGGACCACTTATATCAAGCTTGGGCAAGTGCTGAGTACCCGGCCCGATCTGGTCGGCCAGACGCTTGCCGATGAGCTGGCGCAGCTGCGTGAGAACACACCGGCTGACGATCCGGCGGCGGTGATCGAGGCGATTCAATCGGAACTCGGCGGCAGCGTCGAGGAACTGTTTGCCGAATTTGAAACGACCGCGCTAGCATCGGCTTCGATCGGCCAGGTTCATTGCGCGATAACGCATGCCGGCGAACCGGTCGTCGTGAAGGTACAGCATCCGGGGATCGAACGCCGGATCGTCAACGACCTAGAGATCATGCTCAAACTTGCCGAACTGGGCGAGCAACAATCGGTGCGACTGCGTCAATATCGCCCTGTCCAAACGACGCGTGAGTTCCAGAAGACGCTTCTGCAGGAACTCGACTTCGGTCGCGAGATGCGGAACATGGAAACGTTTCGCAGAAATTTTGCAGACAATGCGGAGGTGCGGTTTGCAAAACCGTATCCCGAACTGAGTTCGCGGCGGGTGCTGACCATGGAACGCTTCGACGGGATCAGCGTCTCCGACAAGAAGCTGCTAGAACAATCGGGGCTCGACCTTCCGAAGATCGCTCGCCAAGGGGCGAACCTGTTTGTCGAGATGATCTTTCGCGACGGGTTCTACCACGCTGATCCCCACCCCGGCAACATGATCATCCTGGCGGCATCCGAGCAAAACGCCGACGGTGCATTGGCGGTCCTCGATTGCGGTATGGTCGGAAGAATCGACGAGACCTTGCGGGACCAACTGGAAACCGCACTGATCGCCGCCGTCGGTCAGGACTCTGCCAAGATGACGAAAGTCGTCGCCCGGATCGGTGAAGTCCCGCGAGATTTCGACGAAGCGGCGCTGCATGGTGCGATCCAGGAATTGATCGACAACTACGCCCATCAATCGCTCAACGAATTCGACCTCAGCGGCTGCCTGCACGAAATCGTCGAGATCATTCGAGAGCATCGAATCTACTTGCCCGCCAAGGTTGCGATGCTGTTGAAGGTACTGATAATGCTCGAAGGAACGTCGCAACAGCTGAGCCCCGATTTCAGCCTCGCCGAGATCATCAAGCCCTACGGCCGGCAGGCGATGCTAAACCGCTTCTCCGCCAAGAACCTTTATGGGCGACTGAAGTCCAACGCCGAGGACTGGCAAAACCTTGTCGAAATGCTTCCTCGAGATGCTGCGGAAATACTCGACAACTTCAAGCGTGGCAAGTTCGACGTCCATCTGCAACATCGCCGCTTGGAACCGATCGTCAACCGGCTGGTGATGGGGCTCCTGACCGCCGCGTTGTTTGTCGGATCTGCGTCGATGTGCAGCAGCGAGGTTCCGCCCACGATTCGTGGCTTTTCGATCCCAGGATTTTTCGGCTGTGCGATCGCGATTGCGATGGGGACCGGGATCTGGCGCGACGTCCGTCGATCGTCACGTTATTCAAGCGACGAATAACATCCCAGCGGACACCGCCAAGCAACTGGGCCGATTGCGGAGACGCTTCGGCCTGGCCGTCCTGCTGGCTCGATTGCACACCGACCTGATGGAACTGCGATTATTGCGCGGAAGCCGCAGCGCCGATCAGCATGACAACTATCCCGAACACGCCGAACAAAAATGGCCTCCAGGCGATATCGAATCGCTTGAACAGAAAAACGGTCGGCATGAAGGGGACGAAGAAGACCAGCAGCGCGTTGGGAAGCGCCATCTCGGCCAGGATCTGCATGGAAAACCAGAACCGACCCGCAAAGATCATCAGCCACCCCAGCGGCATCAGCGCAGGTGGTGAAAGGAAACCAACGATGAAGACGCCAACAAGCGTGATCCCAAAAACCAGCAGAGGATGACTGGTTTGTTTTTCTGGCGTGTCGGTCTCCGCTTCGATGTGAGGAGACTGACGCAGGACGCTCAGCGGAGGAACAGCGACCTCGTTGCCACAAGTGCACGGCCTTCGAGAACCCGCGTCACTTGAACGCACAATCAGCAAGTTTCCGCATTCGCACTTAACGGAATAGTTCATGAATATCTTCGGGCGCAACGGAGAATCGCCGCACCGATCGGATCGCGGCGTTGGAACTGCTATTTCAAAACGATGACGACGGCAACGACTTTGCTTCGTGTCGATAGACGCAGCCTACCGCCCCAAGATATCGCATGCAGGCGGATACCTTACGCCGCTAGAACGGCGGTCACTCTGGTGGAATGCTACCAGCACTTTGGGGGCGTGACAATCAGCCGGATGATTGAGCGCTCACAAACCTGTCGCATCGTCGTTCCGATGCGACAGGTTGATTCGTAACGCGGTGACAAATGGATGCCACCGCGTTGCACGGTCGGGCTAAGTCTGTGGGTGACGTTTCGCCCAGCTCCATTTGTGCAGCTCCATGATCGGCAGGATGGTCAACGCCAGCAACAGCAACACACCCCACTGATGAAGCGGCAGCGGTTCGGCGCCGAGCAGCGATTGCCCCAAGCTGGTGTGCATGGCGATGAAGTGGATGCCGAATGCAGCGAGCGTTCCGCCCAGCAGGATCGGGCTTCGCAGTGGCGATAGCGAGAACGCCGACTTGGTTTCCGAGCGGCAGTTGCCGATGTGAACATTCTCGAACAGAACCAACAGCAGCAACAACGCATTGCGAGCCGAAGCCGCTTGCGCCTCGGTGGCGTCTTCGGGCAGGAACCATCGGAACGTCAAGAACCCGATCCCGCCGATGACTAGCGCCGCGACGACCGTTCGTTCGATCATCAATTGATCGAAGATGCGTTCCGACGGCGAGCGAGGCTTGCGTTTCAGCACGCCCCCTTCGTTCGGCTCAAACGCCAACGCAACGTCTTGAATCCCATTGGTGACTAGATTCAGCCACAGGATCTGCACGGGCAGCAGCGGCAGGTAGGGAGTGCCGGTGGCGATGGCCAACGTCATCAGCACCAACTCGGCCGCACCGGTGGAGATCAACAGGTAGATCACTTTGCGAATATTGTCGTAGGCGACGCGGCCCTGTTCGACACCGCTGACGATCGTGGCAAAGTTGTCGTCGCTGATGACAAGTTCGCCCGCTTCCCGAGCCACATCGGTGCCGCTCTTCCCCATCGCGACACCGATATTGGAAGCGCGAAGCGCCGGCGCGTCGTTGACGCCGTCGCCAGTCACGGCGACGAAGTGCCCAGCACTGCGAGCCGCTTCGACAATGTCCAGCTTCTGCCGTGGGGCGACGCGAGCAAAGACGCGCACGCGGCGAACCGCCTCAGCAATCTCCTCCTGCGATTTCCCCAACAGTTCGTCACCGGTCATAACCTGCGACTCGTCTTCGGCAAGCCCCAGTTGCCGCGCGATCGCCAGCGCGGTGACGCGATGGTCGCCGGTGATCATCGAAACCGAGACGCCTGCGTCAGCGCAATCCTTCACCGCTTCCTTCACCCCCGGACGCAGTGGATCGATCATGCCGACGAAGCCAAGAAAACGCAGATTGGTCGGCTTTGCCGGAATCGATTCCGGCGTGATCGGTTCCTCGACGTGACCGTCGGCCAACGCAAGCACTCGGTACCCCTGTTCGGCCATGTGCGTCGCGGTTTGCTCCAACTGCTGACGGTCAAAATTCGCGTGGCTCGCTTCGCTGCACATCTCCAGCACGCGTTCGGGTCCACCTTTGACGAAGACCGACACGCCGTCGTCGACGCGATTGTAGACCGCCGCGAATTGATGTTCCGACTCAAATGGAATCTGGTTCACCTGCGGGTGCGCATCGAGCGTACGCTCTCGGTCGCACCCCACTTTGTGCCCCAGCGAGAGAAATGCGACATCGACAGCATCGCCCCGCCAGTTCCACGTTCCATCGTGCGGATGCAGATCCGCTTCGTTGCAAAGGACTCCCGCGCGGGCTAGCTCGACAAGCGTCGTGCCGCTCTCTTGGCTCGCCGGCTTGCCGTCCTGCAAGACTTCGCCCGAAGGAATAAAGCCTTCGCCAGTCACCTGAAAGACCGCTCCGTCGGGAGCGTGGATTTCGCGAATCGTCATCTCATTACAAGTCAACGTTCCGGTCTTGTCGGTCGCAATCAGAGTGCAGCTGCCCAGTCCTTCAACGGCTGTCAAACGCCGCACGATCAAACCGTGTTTGGCCATCCGCGTCGTGGCAACCGCCAGAGCGACCGTCATCGCGACGGGCAAGCCTTCGGGAATCGCCGCCACCGCCAACGCCACGGCGAACGTAAACATCTCGCCCACCGAATAGCCGCCCAGCACAACGCCCATCGTTCCGATCGCGGCGGAGGCGACCAACATGATGATCGCAATGGCACGCGTGAACCGCTCCATCCGCTCGACCAGCGGCGGGCTGCCACCGGTGTCGCTCAGCACGTCGAGCGCCAGTTGCCCAACGCTGGTCGCACTGCCGGTGGCGACGACTAATCCCTTGCCGCGACCTCGCGTCACGATCGATCCGGCGTAGGTCATGTTCAAGCGATCGGCGATCGGCGTCGCTTCGGGACCCTCCCAATTTGCATCCTTCGTCACCGGCAACGATTCGCCAGTCAACAACGATTCATCCGCTTCCAGGCCATGAGCTGAAATCAAACGGATATCGGCGGGAATCCGGTTTCCCGATTCGAGCCAAACGACGTCGCCGGGGACGACACCTTCGGCATCGATCTCGGTCACTTCGCCATCGCGCTGCACCGTGGCGTGAATCTGCAACAGCTTTTTCAAGGCGTGGCTGCTCTGTTCCGCCTTCCATTCCTGGTAGGAGCCGATGATCGCATTGAGCACCAGCACGCCCATGATGAACGCGGCATCTTTGATGTCTCCCATCGCGACCGAAACGATCGCCGCGAGCGCGAGGATGTAGATCAGCGGACTGCGGAACTGACGCAGCACGATCGCCCACAGCGGAGTCGGTGGCTTCTGTGGCAGATGGTTAGGGCCGTATCTTTCCAGTCGCTGTTCCGCTTCGGCTCGGCTGAGCCCACGTTGCGTCGCATCCAATAATTGCGACGCAGAGTCCGCATCGAGGCTGTGCCATGCAGCCATCGTTTGATCGTTGTTCATCTTGCTTTTAGCCTACGTTTGTCGTCCGTGATCTCTGCTGCCAATATTTGCAAATCGATACGCCTGCAAGAATGCCAGGCGTGCCCAGGGCGGCTTGTCTCTTGCCTATGAAATGAAAGTCCGGTGGAGCGAGCGCTAATCGCGCCACGTATCAGCTGCCGGTTTGGGTATCGTCATCCGCCGCCGATTCGGGCGAAATGAAGGCATCGGGTTTGATCGTCAACAACGAACACTTCGCCAACTCGAGAACACGTTCCGCCGTGTTGCCGATCAGCGCACCGGCGATTCCCGATCTCGCCATCGTTCCCAAGACGATCATCTCCACGTTCTCTTCATCTGCGAACTTGGCGACGGAGTCTCCCGCTTCGATTTTGCCTTCGATCAAATGGACGCGGCGATCCCGATGGCTCAAGCCGAATGGTTCGAGCACCTCATCGACCTCTTTCGCGATATCCGCCTCGGAGCTTTTGCGGAAGTTGGCGAGATCGTTCGCAGAGAAGGTCGACTTCAACAGCGTCGGAGTAAACAGCACCCACGCGTGCACGACGTGCATTTCCTTCTGCTGCAATTCGGCGAGCGACTTCGTGAGGTCCAAGACTTCGCGCGTCATCTTGTAGTGCGCCGAATTGTTCCGCGCGGGGTCGATGGCGGCGACGATCCGCCCCGATGACGCTGCGTAGTTCGGGTGAATAAGCGCCAACGCACAAGGACTGTTCCGCATCAGACGGCTGCCGGTGGTGCCGTAGAAGGCGGAACTGCGGCTGTTTGTCCCTCGCGTCACACGAACCAGCAAATCATGATCGGCATGGAAGACTTCGTCGCAGAGCGCTCGCGATGTCTTGCCTCGCAGAACTTTTGTCGTGACGTCCAGTCCCTGTTTGCGAATCGGTTCGGCAAGCTCTTCGAGCTTCTGCTGCTTGTCGTCGAGCATCAGTTGCTGATGAGCTTCTGAATGCGGGACGACGTTCCGTGCGATCCAGGAAAGATCGGGCAGCACATCGACAAGCGTCAACCGCGCCTTGCTGGGCACGGCGACCGAGAGCGCCCAGTCCAATGCGGGATGTGTGGTGCTGCGCGTGTCGAGAGCAACGAGAATGTTCCGAAATCGTTTCATGAATGGAGTGCCTGCAGTGCGAGCGTCAAAATCAAAGTTGCGTCCAACGTGTCGTCATCGTACGTAACGCAATCGTCGTGCCAAGCCATATTTTTGCGGACGCAAAGCGATTGGAGGAACACGGGTACCGCCCAACCAGCGGGTTGTGCGTCCTTGTCACAACCTGCGCGCCTCACTTCGGATCTCGGGCGCGGTATTTCTGCGCGACATTAGGCGACTGAGGACCGTCGCCGAGCACGATCGCGCGGGCGATGAACGCACCCACTTGTCCCCTTCAGGTGTCGATCAAGCCGGCTTCCACGCGCGGCGGATCGCACTCGGTTGCAGCCTGCCTATGAAGATGAAGTTCAACATCAACGAGAGCTGATTCGTGACATCGGCAAAGGCGTTTCAAACGCTCGCTTCTTCCCCATGTTCCACTGACCGTTGCGAATCGCCGGCGAGCGCTCCGTTTTTTGTGATCGCACCCTCGGCTTCGCCATCGCCCGAATCGGCGGCCGCTTGGAATACCATCCCAACAAATTCGATCCCTCCGTTTGCAGAGAGCTCGCGGACGTGAAACGCAATTTGGTCGAACTGCACAACGTCCCCCGCAACGGGAATTTTGGGAGCCAGGCGTCGACGAATCCATTGGTCCAATGTGGCGTCTTTGTCCTTGTCGACGTTCAAGTCATAGAACAGATTGAGGTCGCTCATACGGATCGAACCACGCAACGGAAACTCGAGATCGCCAAGTG
The DNA here is from genome assembly GCF_007751715.1 of Rosistilla oblonga. Lineage (NCBI taxonomy): Bacteria > Pseudomonadati > Planctomycetota > Planctomycetia > Pirellulales > Pirellulaceae > Rosistilla > Rosistilla oblonga. The sequence goes on from NZ_CP036292.1 coordinate 4,061,989, forward strand.
TTTTGCTGGCCGGATGCTTCCTGTTAGCAAACACCTGGTCGACCAAAACGCGGACCTGCGGCCGCATCATGACAATCACGTGGTCCCCACTCTGCAATTCCGAACGCCCCTGCGGCATGATGATCTGATCGTCGCGCACGATTAGGCCGATGACGACACCGTCGGGCAACGCCAAGTCTTTGATCAAGCAGTTGGTTGCACGGCAGTTTTCATCGACGTAATAGTCGACGATGTCGGCGTCGACGTTCCGCAGCGAACTGAGTTCTAAAGTGACGGGAGCCTGATGACGCTTCGAGACCTCCAACTTCAGCCGCCGCGCTATCGTGGGCAACGTCCACCCTTGCACCAATGCCGATACTAAAACGACAAAAAAGACGGTGTCAAACAACACCGACGCACTCGGCAACCCTGCGATCATGGGGAACGTTGCCAGCGTGATCGGGACGGCACCTTTTAATCCCACCCACGACAGGAACGTCAGCTCGCGAGTGGAGAATTTGAAAGGTGCTGCGCAGATGAAAACCGCAACCGGTCGAGCGATGAAGATCAGGATAAACGCGATCATCAGTGCAGGGATTGCGACGTCGATCAGCCGGCTGGGGAACGAGAGAATTCCCAGCGCGATGAACATCAGGATTTGGCATATCCACGTAACTCCATCGTAGAACAGCAGGATCCCGCGATGAAAAATCGGTCTACGATTCCCGATCACGATCCCCGTCAGGTAGACCGACAGAAAACCGCTGCCCCCTAACTCCGCCGCAAACCCAAACGAGAACAAGCCCAAAGCCGTCGCCATCACCGGATACAGTCCGGCGGCTTCCAGTCGTATGTGCCGAAGCAACCAAGCTCCCGTCCATCCCACCGCGATCCCGACGAACACGCCCACAGCCAATTGATTCAGAAAAAGCGTGACCAGACCGAACCCGAAGGGGACCTCGCCGCCAAGCATTTGAATCAGACCGACCGTCAGAAAAATCGCCATCGGATCGTTCGATCCGCTTTCGACCTCGAGCGTGTTAGCCAGCCGAGGCCGGATATGAACGCCTCCGCCACGCAACACAGCAAACACGACCGAAGCATCGGTCGATCCGACAATACTGCCCAACAACAGGCCTTGCCAAAGCGACAGTCCAAGTATCCACGACGCTGCGATTCCCGTGATCAACGCGGTAATCAACACGCCGACCGTCGCGAGCACTCCCGCTGGCTTCCATGCCGAACGGATGGACGCGTAGGGCGTTCGAATCCCTCCATCGAACAGGATCAAACAGAGTGCAACGGTCCCGATTCCATTGGCAAGCGCGTAGTCTTCGAACTCGATCCCGCCGATCCCTTCGGACCCCGCCAACATCCCGATGACAAGGAACAGGAACAACACGGGGACTCCCATCCGCGCCGAAAACTTGTTCGACGCAATCCCCAACAACAGCAAGATGCCGGTAATCAGAATCAGGGTTTCAATACTGAGCATGAATCACAAACACAAAGAGTTCGTCGGTGATAACAGGAGGGAAAATCATTCCCATCGGAACGATCGGTGGCGGGAGACTTCGATTCGCACGCCACATCTCGGCCGAGGGTCAGCTGGCGGATTGGACGCGAGCGATGGCGGCCTGAAGATCGCTACTGCGAATCGGCTTGACGAGGAATTCGTCGACGCATCCGCAACTATCGCTTTTCGGTTTGTCTTTGGAGGAGACGACGATAACGGGGACACGCTGCGTCTTGCGGATCTCTGCGATCGCGTCGAGTCCGGACAATTCGGACATCAAGATGTCGGTGATCACTAGGTCAGGTTGTTTCTGCTGGCACAGTTCGACAAGCTCGCGACCGTTTTCTGCGATGCCAACGACTTCATACCCGAAGCGAGGCAGGATTCGACGGAAATAGTCGCGAATTTCCGGCTCGTCGTCGGCGACGACGATTCGCAGAACTTTGGTCATGGATCTGTTCCTTCAAGAGGCAGCATAATTCTGAATTCAGCACCTCCCCCTTCGTCGCAGTTTCCCGCTGCAATCGTACCGGAGTGGGCGTCGATGATTCTCTTAGCAATTGCCATGCCCAACCCCGTCCCCTTCGATTTCGTCGTGAAAAACGCTTCGAAAGCTCGACTTTTCTGCTCCTCCGACAGACCGGGACCGTTATCGCGGACCGAAACGCACACTCCTGGCGCGCCATCGAACGCCCCGGTCGAACATTCGATATGAATCCGAACCGGATCGCTTCCCGCCGCAAGCGCATTTTCGTAAAGGTTCCGAAAGACCTGCTCCATCCGAAACGCGTCGATGTCGCAGACCGGATCGATCCCTTCCATCTGCTCGATCACCTCTGCGTCGCGGTCAGCATGCGCCGAATCGATCTGAGTCCACGCGCTCCGCCAGACGCTGCTGAGTTTCCGCAGCGAGCGTTCCAGTTGAATCGGCGCCGCATAATTCCGTAGCTCTTCCAGCAGATGATGCAGCGCGTCTTTGGCGTTGGCGATCTTTTGCAGATCTCGACTCGCCTCGGTCCCCTCGGGGATCTCGAACTCAAGCATTTCCACGCCAACTTGGATTCGTTGCAACGCGTTGCGACTCTCGTGCGCGATCGCTGCATGCATCTGCCCAATCGTCGCCAACCGCTCCGATTGGACCAGTTGCTCGCGGGCGATTTGCAATTCTGTCATGTCGGTGATCAGTCCCTCCAGCGCCAGCAGATTGTCCTCTGCATCCCAGACGCCGCGACCGTGTTCCCACATCCAACGCGGCTGACCATCGCGATGGCGAATCCGATACACCACTTGATACGGTTGTTTCTTCGCAAGAGCCGATTGGATCTGATCCCACAATGCTTCCCTGTCTTCGGGCACGATCAGATCGAACCACTCGGGGCTGCCCGCCATGATGTCTTCCGCAGGATAGCCGCTCAAGTTTCGGCAACCATCGCTGATGAACTCGGTCGGCCAGTCTTTGTCGTTAAGACAACGATAGGCGGCGCCGGGAAGGTTGCTGACCAAAGTAGCCAGCTGACGTTGGCTCTCTTGCAGCGCCGCCTCGGTCTGCTTGCGCTGCGTCACATCGCGAGCGATGATCGAGTAACCGATCGTCGTCGCTTCGGGACTGCGGATCGCCGAGATCGTCAACGACACATCGATCCGGTGACCATCTTTCGCCACACGGACGGTCTCGAACTGGTCGATCTGCTCCCCACGCTGCAGGCGTCCCTGCAGTTCCTGAAACTCTTCACGCCGGTCTTCGGGAATCAGAATCGAGATCGGCTGACCGATCGCCTCGTCCGCCGAATATCCGTAGATCTGCTCGGCACCTCGGTTCCACGTTTCGATCGTGTTGTCCAAGCTATTGCTGATCACGGCGGCGTCGGTCGATTCGACAATCGCCACCATCCGCCGCTGCGCTAAATCGACTTGCACCCGCTCGATGGCCAGTCCCGCCAGATTCGCGCAGTGCGTGGCGAACGTCAGGTCGCTCTCCGCTGGTACGCAAGGCTCGTGGCAATACATCGCAAACGCCCCAAGAACATCTCCAGTCGACGAGACGATCGGTTCGGACCAACATGCGCGTAGATTAGCCCGAGTTGCCAGGTCGCGGTAATCGTCCCACAGCTCGCTCGTTTGGATGTCGTCAACAACGACGCGTTGCCCCGTGAAGGCGGCGGTCCCGCATGCGCCGACCGAAGCCCCAATCGCCACGCCATCGATTGCCTTGGAATACGCATCGTCCAGCCCGACCGTCGCGCCATGCCGCAGAGTGCCACTCTCGCGATCCAACAACATCACGCAGCCGAGGGTTCCCGGGCGTGCCCGTTCCGCAAACGTGACAAGTGTTGTCAGAACCGATTCGAGCGAATCACCTCGCGCCAAACATTCGAGCACCTCGGTGTGACCGCGCAGCTCTGATTCCAACCGCTTGCGATCGGAGATGTCGCGAACGATCCCCGAAAAAATCCGCTGCCCCGCGATCTCCAGTTCACTAACTGCAAGCTCCATCGGAAATGTCGAACCGTCCTTCCGGCGACCGATCACTTCACGCCCGATCCCGATGATCTTCCTCTCGCCCGTCGCGAGGTAGTTGCCGACGTAGCGATCGTGCTGCGAGTGATACGGTTCGGGCATCAACTCTTTAACGTTGCGACCGATCGCCTCTGCGGCGTCGTACCCAAACAACCGCACCGCAGCCGGATTGAGCGACTGGATCGTCCCTCGCTGGTCGATCGTGATGATCGCGTCGACAGCCGATTCGACCACCGCCTTGGTCAACGCTTCGGAACCCTCCTGCGAAACGTGAGTCGCGTCGATATCGGTGCTGATTCCAAACCAGTGGGTGACCTGACCGTCTTCGTCGAACATCGGTTGGGCGCGGACCAGATGCCAGCAGTACGTGCCGTCGGTCATTCGATAACGCAGTTTGTCTTCGTAATTGCCGGGACCGGAAACCGCTTTTTCCCAATCGGTCCACACGCCTTTGCGGTCATCGGGATGGAGCGCTTCCACCCAGCCCCATCCAGCCGCTTCCTCGGGCGTTTGCCCGGTTCGTTCATACCACATCCGGTTGAACGAATCAGCTTGCCCATCGGGTCTGCAAATCCAAACCATCGCGGGAAGCGAATCGGCCAGCTGTTGAAAATGATCATTCATTGATACGGCACCTTGGCTCGATTTCGATGCGTCGAAGTCTTGTTCCACATTTCGCACCAACGCGTTTCCGCCAGTCCAAGTCATGGTGGCAGCCTGTTGTCGCACTCCGATCCGCTTTGACAGCTGCCGCCATCGCCGCAAAATCAGGTTCTCAGCTGCGCAACCCGATCGATTGGAAACTGCATATTCTAACGCGATTCCCCCTTCCGACCATCGCATCCGGGACGTTATCAACGGTCAAATCAAGGTTTCAATTTGCGGTATCCGCGGCCGCGCGATAGCGTCCGGTTCCCGCAGCCAACGCCGCGCTAACGCGAGCTGGGAACTTCGCCAGAGCACAACCACTTAACTGCCCTCCGCGCGAGCAGCGGCCGACCGAAGCCGCCAATCCAGCGATCGGCGATTGGAAAACGCACTACGCCAGTTCGCACGATCTGCCATTCGCGATAGACTACGAAAATGACAGAAGACACCTTTGATATATTGTTCGTCGAGGACGATCCGGAGTTCAGCTCAGGCTACGTTCGCTGGTTCGAGAAACACGGACACAGCGTCGAACACGCGACCACTGGGCAGGAAGCGGTCCGTCGATGCGATCAGCGGGAATTCGACATCATCGTGCTCGATTGGAATCTGCCGGGACTGAGCGGGCTGGAGCTCGTGCAGCGGATGTGCGAAGAAAATCCCGATACCGAGATCATCGTGCTGACCGGCGAGGGGACGATCGAAAAAGCTGTCGAATCGATGCGCCGCGGCGTCTTCGATTTTCTGTCCAAACCGTTTTCGATGAGTGGTCTCGAACGACGCTGCAAAGCGGCACTCGAACGCAGACGGCTGAAAATGGAAAACGCCCGATTGCGCGAAGTCATCGACCGCGGGCGGACGCCCGATCGTAAGATGATCGGCGAATCGAAACCGATGAAGTCGCTTTACCGGTTGATCGATCGCGTGGCTCCCACCGACAAAGCCGTTCTGATCCAAGGCGAAAGCGGAACGGGAAAAGAACTTGTCGCTCAAGCCATTCACGCCGGCAGCCCTCGCGCACAACGCCCCCTCGTCACGATCAACTGTGCGGCGCTGCCGGAACAGTTGGTCGAGAGCGAACTGTTTGGACACGAGAAGGGAGCGTTCACCGGAGCGACTGCCGCGAAGCCGGGGTTGTTCGAAATCGCCGACGAGAGCACGCTGTTCATCGATGAGATCGGGGAACTGCCGCTCTCGCTACAGCCCAAGTTGTTGCGCGTGCTCGAAGATGGTTCGCTGCGCCGCGTCGGATCGCATAAGCAGCGACGCGTTAACGTCCGCATCGTCGCGGCAACTAACCGCGACTTGCAGCAAGAGGTGGCGGAGCATCGATTCCGCGAAGATCTGTTCTACCGCATCAATGTGATGCCGCTGAATCTGCCGCCGCTGCGACAGCGGACCGGCGACATTGAATTGCTGATCGATCATTTCCTTGGCAACGATTGGGAGATCGAAGCCGATGCCCGCGCCGCGTTGCTCAACTGCCAATGGCCCGGTAACATCCGCCAACTGATCAATACGATCGACCGCGCCCAGATCCTCGCCGACGACGGCGTCATCACGATCGAAGACCTTCCGGCCGAAATGACGTCGCGGAAAAAGAGCGTGGTTTCCGAAAAGGCCCCCGCAGACAGCTCGATCTACGCAGTGATGCGAGCCCATCTGATCGACGTGCTCCGGCGCGAGCAAGGCAATAAAACCCAAGCCGCGCAGATCCTCGGCGTCGACCGCCGCAAGCTGTATCGGATGCTGCTGCAATACGACATCGGCGAATAGCGACGGACAGGTAACATTGTCTGGCCGTGGCACATCGGTCGATTCGAAATCGGTGGATTGATTGACTTGCGCAGCGGCAGCGAAGAGACTAGTCACTTTATCGGACGCGTCCGGTCCTTGCTCGCTCCATTCACAAGTTTGGGAAAACAAATGTCCGTGGATCATTTGCCAAGGAATTCCTCGATTTCACGCTTCGCTCGTCGGCGATCCGAGCTGATCTGTGCGGCGTTTTCCCTGCGAGCAATTTCGATTTTCGCAGTCGCAGTGACCCTCGTGGCGTTGCAGTCGACGACGCTCGCCGCGGCGGAAGACGATGCGGCGGCAAAGCCCAACATCGTCGTGATCCTTGTCGACGACATGGGCTACGGTGATCCGGGCTGCTTCAATCCGGAGTCGAAGATTCCGACACCTCATATCGATTCGCTGGCTCGCGACGGGATGCGATTCACCGACGCGCATGCTCCGGGCCCGTTGTGCCACATGTCCCGCTATGGCCTGATGACCGGGCGTTATCCGTTTCGCACCGACGTCAGCCGCTGGCCGACACAACCGTTGATCGCACCGGGCCAGATAACGATCGCTTCGCTGGCTCAATCCCGGGGCTACCAAACAGCGATGGTTGGCAAGTGGCATCTCGGTTTCAAAGAGAACGGGTACGACCAACCGCTGCCCGGTGGTCCCGTCGACTGCGGCTTCGACAGCTTCTTTGGAATCCGCGCTTCGACCGATATCCCTCCCTATTTCTACATCCGCGGCAACGCAGCCGTTCAACCGCCGAGCGACCGAATCGAAGCGAACAACAGCGCAGGCTGGTCGCCGATTCAAGGTGAGTTCTGGCGCGCCGGCGGCATCGCTCCCGACCTGCAATTGAAAGACGTCCTGCCGCGGTTTACCGATGAAGCGACGTCGATCATCAAGCGACACGCAGAGAACAAGAAGGACGCGCAGCCCTTGATGCTCTATCTCGCCTATCCCGCCCCCCACACGCCCTGGCTCCCTTCCGAAGCATTTGCCGGCAAGAGTGGAGCGGGGATGTACGGCGATTTCCTGATGATGGTCGACGATCAAATCGGCCGCGTTCTCGACGCGTTGCGGGCTGCAGAAATGGAAGACGATACGCTGGTTGTCTTCACTTCGGACAACGGGCCTGTCTGGTACGACGCCGATACCGAGCGGTTCGATCACGATTCCACAGGCGGCCTGAAAGGAATGAAGGGGGACGCATGGGAAGCTGGCCACCGGATGCCGTTTATCGCCCGATGGCCGAACCGCGTTGCAGCGGGAAGTACGAGCGAACAACTTGTCTGCTTTACCGATCTGCTGGCGACGATGGCTGATCTTTTTGAGGTTCCGCTGCCGGACGACGCGGCTCCCGACAGCTACAGCTTCCTCCCGGCGTTGACAGGCAAAGCCGCTGGCGAAACCGAACTGCGAGATGATTTTGTGATGCAACCTGGCGCCCGGTCGATGATGACGATTCGTCAGGGCAATTGGAAACTGATCACAGCGCTCGGTTCGGGCGGCTTCACCAAACCGTCGCGGATCCCATCGGGCGATGGCGCCCCAGCGGGACAGCTGTACGATCTGGGCAACGACCTCGGCGAATCGAATAACCTCTATGCGGCCAAGCCGGAGATCGTTGCCCGTTTGACGGCGCAGCTAAAGCGCGTCGTTAAATCCGGACGCAGCCGAACGCGGGCGGCAACCAAAGATGTCGCTCGCGGCGGATGAGCCGTTGCCTGTCTAGCGTCTGGGAGTTATTGCTGGATCAAATCGCCAGCGGATAGAATGGACGCCGTTAATCCAACCAACTGACAACGCTATTCCTGGCCCGACGTGTCCCCACCGAATCCAAACAACCTGCCGACCTTCTGTCTCCGTTTGGGAGCGTTTCTTTGCTTCGCCGGTTGGACGTGGGTTCATTATTATTGGGAGGGCCCCTACGGCGTGCTGCTGTGGCACGACGCGACCTTCGAATTCGCCACGCGTATGGGACTGACGTGGGAAGAGTTTGTTGGTGACGGGATCAACGATGGTTTCGTGCAGCAATGGATCGCCAAACTCTGGTGGCTCTACCTCGCCTGCACTCTCTTGACGCTTACCGTCCGCCAAAAGTCGTGGCTTCAGATGGTCGGTTTAGTTCTGGGCAGTGGCCTGTTGGTCGTGCTCAGCTACGCCGCTTACGTCGCCTCGCAAAACCAGCTGCCGATGTTCATCGAACACGGCGGGCAGATGCTCAGCCCAATTCTGCTTGTCATGGCGTTGGCTCTCGGGGTGCGGCACCGCGCGACGGTGATCACTGCGATCGTGGCAGTCATCCTGACCTTTGCAGGCCACGGCAGTTATGCCCTCGGGCTGTGGCCGACGCCCGGGAACTTCTATGCCATGACGACGTTGATCCTTGGCGTCGAATATCCCACCGCGCAAACGATGCTGCGAATCGCGGGAGTCCTCGACTTTGTGGTCTGCATCGGGATCTGCATTCCCTACCTGCGACGCCCGGCCGCGTTGTACGCCAGCATCTGGGGATTTTTGACCGCCATCGCCCGGCCGGTTGCCGGTATGTCGTGGGGACTCAACTACTGGGGCGCCGACCAATACCTGCACGAAGCGGTGCTGCGAGCCCCTCACTGCTTGATCCCGCTGTATCTGTTTTTATTGTGGCGGCAACCACCTTCGCCGGACAATTTGGATAAACTAGAGCCGACTGACTCCGAACCAATGGGAAACGAATGAAGCCGCAAAATTACAACCATCTTGGTCTCTACAAATCACTTGCTCTCGGTTGTCTGGCGATGCTCTTCGCCGCCACGCCGCTGCTGGCTCAGCCCGGTGCGAAGAAAAAGCCCAGACGCAATCTGTTGGCGATTCCCGAAGTGGAGCGTAGCGAAGTCATCTGTTTCGCGCTCTACACCGTTCACGACAACACGCTCAAGTTGACGGCCCAGTTGTATCCACTGGAATCAGGCGACGACCGAACCGTTCGCCTGGAAATCGAAAAGGATGGCAAGTGGGTTGAAGTCGCCAAGACCAAGGTCATCGAAACGGGCTGGACGGCGCCGTTCCGCGTCGAGAACTGGGACGATACGCAACAACGCAAATATCGTGTGCTGCATGGCCCCAAAGCGACCTACGAAGGGATCATCCGCAAGAACCCCGTCGACAAAGATGAGATCGTCGTCGCTGGCTTTACTGGCAACTCGATCCAACCGGCTCATGGCGGCGACATCTCTCGCCAAGACCTGATCGACAACGTGAATCGAATCGACGCCGACGTTTTGTTCTTCTCGGGCGATCAAGTTTACGACCACAACCGCCACTATGCCGCGTGGTTGAAGTTTGGCCGCGATTTCGGCGACATCATCAAAGACCGACCGACCCTTTGTCTGCCCGACGATCACGATGTGGGGCAGCCGAACTTGTGGGGCGAAAATGGCAAGATCTCGACGCTCAGCGGCAATGCCGACGGTGGCTATCGCCAACCGGGAGTCTATGTTCAGGAAGTCGAACGAGCTCAGACCAGCCATCTTCCCGATCCAGTCCATCCGCGGAAGATCGGTCAAGGAATCGGTGTCTATTACACCAACTTGAATTGGGGCGGCATCGACTTCGCGATCCTCGAGGACCGCAAATTTAAGTCGGGTCCGGCCGGCCGCGTTCCCAAGCAGGGGCCGCGTCCCGACCACATTCGCAACCCGGAATACGACCCGGCAAGTGTCGACGTCGACGGCGCGGTTCTACTTGGCCAGCAGCAACTCGATTTCCTCGACGCTTGGGCCGCCGACTGGCACCAGGCGAAGATGAAAGTCGCCCTTTCGCAAACGATCTTCTGCGGCGGAGCTCACATTCACGGCGCCGCCAACGGCCGACTGCATGCCGACATGGACTCCAACGGCTGGCCACAAACCGGCCGCAACAAGGCCCTGAAATCGCTCCGCAAAGCGTTTGCCTTCCACTACGCCGGCGACCAACACTTGGCGACGCTCTTCCATCATGGCGTCGATGAATACCGCGACGCCGTCTGGTCGTTCTGCGTTCCCTCGATCGCCAATCTGTATCTGCGTTGGTGGGAGCCGTTGGAACCTGGCGCGAACCGCGAACCGGGTAGCCCCGAATACACGGGCGACCAACTGGATGGCTTCGGCAACAAGGTTACCAACTACGCCGCCGCCAATCCCGAAAAGATGCCCGCCGGCAATCTGCTGAACACCCGCGCCGCCGGCTTCGGCATCGTCCGCCTGAACACGAAGACCCGCGAGATCACGATGGAGTGTTGGCCGCGGAACGTCGACGTCACCGATCCCTCAGCGAAACAGTATCCCGGCTGGCCGCGGACGATCTCGCAATTCGACAACTACAATCCGCCCTCTTGGGGGCAGCTGGGTGAGTTGACGTTTGACGTCGATTCACCGGTCGTCCAGCTGGTCGATTCCGCTAACGGCGAGATCCTCTATACCGTTCGCGTCAGCGGAAAACGCTTTGCTCCCGGGGCTCCGAAAGGCAAAACCTTCCACGTCAAAGTTGGCAAAGACAGCCCCGACACGGTCGTGATCAAAGACGCCCAAGTCGGCAGCCCGGCTCAATCGGTCAAGGTGAAGTAGCGCGGGTGCCGCGGCACCGACGACATTGCAAATCGCCGAGTCCTCTGCAACGCAAGGGACTCGGCTGCAGTGGCCTACGGTTTGAAGGCTTCCTTAAAACGTCATGTCCGGCGATAGCTTGAGGACACGGACTGCTAGCAGCTCTGCGATCGCTGACGTTTTAACGCGAAACGCTGCTTTGTCCTGCTGAAGTCCCGCACGATGAGGCGACATCGTCCTGGTATGCCAGGTCAGTGGAGCAGACGCCGGTGGAAGGGAGTTCCAGGTGGACGTCGCGAGCCGCCTTGAGATCGCCAGCAAGTTCCGCGACGATCGAGCGGACTTGTTCGTAACCGGTCATCATTAGAAAGGTCGGCGCTCGCCCGTAGCTTTTCATCCCCGCCACGTAGAATCCGGTTTCGGGATGTCGCAGTTCGGCCGCGCCATGAGGCGGCACCGATCCGCAGCTGTGGCGGTTCGGATCGATCAAAGGTCCCAGGGTTTTGGTCGCTTCGGTCGCGGGATCCAGTTCCAGCCGAAGTTCACGCAGCATGGCCAAGTTCGGTCGCGATCCCGCAGAGACGATGATCTCGTCGACGACGACTTGCCGATTTCCCTGCAGGTCGAGGACAACAAGTCCGTCGCCTTGTTGCTTGACCGCTCCGATCGATAGGCCTGTCAAAAGCGAGACGCTGCCGTCGTCGACCGCTTGTTTTACGCGAGTTCCCAGAGCACCACGCTCCGCGATTTCATCGGCACTCCCGCCTCCCCAAAGTTTGGCCGGGTTGCTGCGACGGACAGCCCAGGCGACCAACGTTGACGGCGCTGCTTTCGCCAGCTCGACAAGACTCAACACGTTCCCCGTGGCCGAGTGTCCCGAGCCGACAACGAGGACGCGTTTGCCGGCGTAGCGATCGCGGTCGTTGCCCAGAATGTCGGGCATCCCGTAGCGGATGTTGGCTTGGAACTGCTGCTCGCCGTCGGCCGGAATGCCGCCCGCTCCCATCGGGTTCGGATCCGATAGCGTTCCCGAAGCGTCGATCACCGCGCGTGCATAGAACCGCTGCGGGCCTGTCGGCGTTTCGGTAACGATCATAAAACCGGCTGCATCGCGGCAGCCGTCCTTCATCCGATCATGTCCCTCGCGCGACACCGAGACGACTTTGTGGTCCAGTCGGATTTGGGGCGCGATGCTAGGATGAGCGGCCAGCGGATCGAGAAACGTTTCGACAAATTCTGCCGCGTAGGGAACGTAAGCTCCCTCGGGCTGCTGCCAGTTCGATTCCGCCTCCAGCAGCCTTTTGCCCGCCGGATCGATCAGGTAGGACCACGGCGTGAACAACCGGACGTGGCCCCAAGACCGAATGCCGGCGGCGACCTCTGATCCCGCTTCGAGGATCATAAAGTCTTCCCCTCGTTCGGCGAGATTTGCCGCGGCGGCGAGCCCAACCGGTCCGCTGCCGATGATGGCGACGGGAAGCGAGTTCTCGGACTCCGCCTGCGCTGCGGGCTTCGGCAGCGGAGCGATGCTTGAAATCGTTGTCGGTTCGGCTGGACTAGAGGTCCCGCAACAGGAAGCTGCCGGTTTCTCGTCGGCTGTCGAGCAGCTGTTGCCGGTCAAACCGATAGGAGCCGAACCGCAGCAGCCCCCGCCGCCGGGGACTGCATCCTCGGAAGCTGTGTGGGATGTTGACGGACGATAAAGACTCTCCTTGGCGAGGATGAAGTCGCGGCGAGAAGGTTGATGCTGATTCATGATGTGACCTTCGATGATGTGGGTTGAATTCGATGGAGTCGATACAGCAAGCCACCAAACGACGTTAGCTTTACACACGCTCAACAGTGGTTCGCAACAGCGGTTTCCATTGCGACCGTTGCCATCGATAGCTGGTAGCACGATTCGAACTCCGGACACTTCCGACACGCGTCCCATTGCTTGATATCGGTTTCGATATGCGGCTTGCTCTGGATCATTCCGTGCGACTCGTCGGTCCGAATCGAAAAAACTTTACCCATCGGATCTCCCGAGCCAACCCGGCGTGGGAAGATCTTTCCAAAACAGGTTTTATGTTCCGTCTCGTTCATAGCTCACCCTCCAAGCTTGTCTGTGGTTGCATTACGATTGCTTCATTCATTTCGTTTCCCGTTCCGCCAGCAAACCATCCCTTGGTCTTCAGGCAGAATTTCACTAACGCCAGCATCAACGGCACTTCGATCAACACGCCGACAACGGTTGCCAATGCCGCACCGGATGACAATCCGTAAAGCATCGTCGCCGTTGCAATCGCGACTTCGAAGTGGTTCGAGGCGCCGATCATTGCGGTCGGTGCCGCGGTTTCGTAGTTGAATCCCAATCCCTTCGAGATCCCGTAGCCGAGTGCGAAGATCAGGACCGTTTGCAGGGTCAGCGGAATCGCGATCCAAAGGATTGTCAGCGGGTTCGCGACGATCGTCTCCCCTTTGAAGGAGAACAACAGGACCAGCGTCGCCAACAGCGCCGTGGTCGTAACGGGCGTCAGGTATCGCAAGAACCGATCTCGGAACCACGCTTCTCCCTTCGTCGCGAATAACCACTTCCGCGTAAAGTATCCAGACACCAAAGGCAGGGCGACGTAGATCGCGATCGACAACAACAACGCCTTCCACGGGACCGGCAACTGGCCAACTCCCAACAGGAAACCGCCCAGCAGTCCGTACAGCACCAGCATCGTCAACGAATTGATCGCCACCATGATCAACGTGTGGCCGTCGTTTCCTTTGGCCAGATATCCCCACACCAAGACCATCGCAGTGCAGGGTGCAATCCCCAACAGGATGCAACCGGCGAGGTAGCTGCGCCACAGCGGCACCTGCAGCATCTTCACCCCATCGACGAGGACAACTTCTCCCGCACCATAGGTCGCACCGACTTCGACGTCCGCGCCCAACGGAGCTTTGACATAATCGACCGCATCGGGACCGATCAGCCCCAGGAAAACGGTCCCCAAGAAAAAGCTAGCGATCGCGTACATCGTGAACGGTTTGATTGCCCAGTTGATCAACAGCGTCAATCCGACGGGCCGGATCGCCTTGCCGGCGCGAACGACTTCGCCAAAGTCGATCTTGACCATGATCGGGAACATCATGAAGAACAGGCAGATCGCGATTGGTATCGAGACGACCGGGGCATCACCGGAATAGATCGCCATCGCGTCGAGCGACTTCGCCAATCCCGGGGCAACCTTTCCCAATACGATCCCCGCGACGATGCACAGTCCAACCCAGACCGTGAGGTAGCGTTCAAAGAACCCGATCCCGCCACCGGAATTCAGCGCGTCGTTTCCGGGGCAACTCGATGTTTCGTCCATGTGCTCTTCTCGCTTCGTGTTCCGCTAAACCGTGCATCGCCGACAAACGATTACGATGTTCAAAAAAAGGGAGAGATGGTCCGCTACAACCTGTCCGCGGCGCGACAAAACCGTCGCCACCCTCACCCCACTCCGTTTATCGGCGATAGACGATAAAGACTACAACCTTTTCCCGCGGAAGTCAAACGCCACCCTCCGCCGCACCAAATACCAGCACGAAGCGCAAGCGAGTGATACCACCCCACGAGATCACACATCGTGCAAGAAGGTCGCCTTTCGCTCCGCGAAAGTGCGTTTCGCACTCGGCGCTCTTTCGCGGAGCGAAAGGCGACCAACAAGCCTCTCCGGCAAAGCCCATAGCAGCACGACGCGCAAGCGAGTGAACGGGCAAGTGTCATCGCAACACTCGCTTGCGCTTCGTGCTAGTATGCCAACGCGACACTCTTCCCCAAAAAAATCTGATCACCTTCGGCCGCGCGCAAGCAATCGCTTCGAGCCCGCAAAACACAACGTCCCGGGACTCCAGATCCCACTCGGCCGTCACTTGCCAACCTCCGCCGGCAACCGCTTTTCCAAAATTCCGCTGAATCTCCTATATGCGTGCGGACGAATGCATCACTAGTATTCGCTTAGGCGGATATGCTTTGTGAAGCCGCTGCCCCACCCTATCTCCCTCTGTTCTTACAGGCGGGATCCCGTTTCCCCAACTGAAGGATTGTCTGATGAAACGCACAAAATCGCACGTTCGAACGCTCGCCGCTTTGACTCTCGCCGCCTGCTCACTGGCCGGAACAACTCCGGTTACGGCTCAGCAAACGACGTCGGCGTCGACCGTCGCCGCTGGTCCCGCGGACGCGGCGCTGCACAACGCGGCTCGCGATGGGAAGTATCTGTTCGTCTACTTCTGGAAACAGAACGACCAACAGACGCAGTCGATGCAGGGCGTGTTCGACCAAGCGACCGGCCGGATGACGGATGTCGCCAATGCGATCCGCGTGAACATCACCGATCCCAGCAACGCATCGATCGTCGAAAAGTTTGGTGTCAGCCGCGCTCCAATGCCACTCTCGCTGGCGATCGCTCCCAACGGTGCCGTCACCCAAGGGCTGCCGGTATCGTTCAACGAAAATCAGTTGCGGGAAGCTGTCGTCAGCCAGGGGACTGCTGACTGTTTGAAGGCGATGCAGGACCGCAAGTTGGCTTTGTTGTGCGTTAAGGAGAACGTCGACTCCGCCGCTTTCCAAGGCGCTCGCGAATTGACGCAGGACGAACGCTTCGCCGCTTCGACTCAGATCGTCAACATCGATCCGACCGATGCGTCGGAGCAGAGCTTTCTGCAGTCGTTGAAGGTCGATGCGTCTGCTGGAAACGGAGTCCTAGTTGTCATGACGCCTGCGGGACAGCCGGTTGCGACGATTGCAGAAAACGCGACCAAAGATCAGATCATCCAACGCTTGACCGCTGTCAGTACATCCTGTTGTCCCGACGGAAAGTGCGCTCCCGGCCAGCAATGTTGCCCCGACGGCAACTGCGCTCCCTCCAAGAAGTAGACGTCTCGAGCTATCCACATCACACCAAGTCATCGATTCAGAGTCAGGAGACCAGTGCATGAACCTCAAAAAACTAGTCTGGCGAGAGCTCTTTGAGCGGAAGAGCCAGATGATCACGATCTTTGTCGGCATTCTGTTGGGCATCACGACGGTGATCGCCATCAAGAACATCACCTACTATTCCGAGATGGCTGTGGCGCGGGAGATGGACAGCTTGGGTGCCAACATCTTGGTGCTGCCCAAGTCCGTCACGCTGCAGGATTACTACTCAGCCGATATACACAACGAGACGATTCCTGAGGAATACGCGCTGCGGCTGACGATGTCGAATCTCGCCGGCGTCGATAACCTGTCGCCCAAGTTGTGCGTGCCTGTCGACTTGGACGGGCGTCAGTTCACGCTGACCGGAATCCTGCCCAAGAGTGAATTCCAGGCCAAGGCAGCTTGGGGTGGCGCCGGGATCTTCTCGCGTCCCATCGGTTGTGGAGCAATCGACGTCGGCGTCGCAGACGAGCCCGAGGACAAGAAAACGCTCGTTCGCAATCGCGTGATCGACGACTTGGCGACCGACGAAGCGTTGGTCGGCGCCGATACCGCGTCGGTCCTGGGAATCGAGGAAGGCCAAACGCTCGACCTGCTGGGCAAGCAGTTCTCCGTCGTCGCGGTGCTTCCCGAAACGGGAACCGTCGACGATTCGCGGATCTTCGCTCACCTGCACACCGTGCAGGAGATGGCGGGCAAGGAGGCAGTCGTCAGCTGCATCGAGATCGTCGGCTGCTGCAAAGAGATCTCGGCCGGGCTTGTCGACAACGTCAACAAGTTGCTCCCCGAGGCGAAGGTTGTCACGGTGACTCAGGTCGTTGCGACGCAGACAAAAGTCAACGGTATGATGGAGCAGTTGTCGATGATCTTTGTTGCCATCATCGTGGTTATCGGTGGGGCGGGGATCGCGAACTTCATGTTCGCTAACGTCTACGAACGCCGTCGCGAGATCGGCACGCTGATGTCGCTGGGAGCGGAGTCGCATTTGATCCTGCGGATCTTTTTGCTCAAGGCGTTGTTGTTGGGATTTGCCGGGGGCGTGGGCGGATTTCTGATCGGCACTGCTCTGGCCGTCACGCTCGGGCCACGCCTGGCCAACGTTCCCGTGCTACCGATGCCGGTCCTAGCGTTGTGGGCAATCGGAATCTCCGTCGGCACGACTCTGCTGGCCAGCTACTTTCCCGCTCGCAATGCGGCTCGTCTCGATCCCGTCACATCCTTTCAGGAGGTTTGAACCATGTTGTCGATGGAAAATGTAACGAAGACTTACCAGATGCACGGCCAGCGCGTGGTGGCATTGGACGATGCGACGTTGGAGATTCCCGAGGGAGATTTTGTCTCGTTGATCGGGCCCAGCGGCAGTGGCAAAAGCTCGCTGTTGGTGATGCTCGGCGGGATGCTCTCGCCGACGTCGGGGCGCGTGCTGCTGCACGGCGAATCGATGTACGACTTAAACGCCGACGGCCGCGCTCGAATGCGAAAGGCAAACATCGGCTTCGTTTTTCAGACGTTTAATTTGATCCCGTACCTGTCGGCTCAAGAGAATGTCCAGATTCCGCTCTACCTTTCGGGAACCGCCGAATCGGAGCAAGCCGATCGGGCGGCGGAGCTGTTGGCGCGGGTTGGTTTGGGAGACCGCTTGAATCACAAACCGACCGAACTGAGTGTTGGGCAACAACAGCGAGTCGCGTTGGCACGGATGTTGGCCAACGATCCCGCGGTGATTTTGGCGGACGAGCCGACCGGGAATTTGGATCCCGAGACGAGCGAACAGGTGATTGGCTACTTCGAGGAGTTCAATCGCGAGGGGCGAACGATCGTGATGGTGACGCACAACCCGGCGGCGGCAGAGCGAGCGAAGCGCGTCTTGAAGCTTCGCAACGGCAAGATCGTCGACGACCGCGCGTCGCTGCAGACGGTTGGTGCCGCGTAGATCTGTCAATTGCTCGGTTGAACCGGTCGCGTAGCCCCCGTTACAATGCTGCGACAAAATGCATCATGGCGTCGGGATACGCGACTGCCGTCCAATCATTCGGAAAGGCCATTGGGCTATGAGTACCACGACCGACCAACAGCTTCTGACCGACATGTCGACAGTTCCGCTGGCGGCGATCGGCGACCAGATTAACACGGTCTTTCGGGCGTTTGCCGACGGCACGCGGCTGCGAATTTTGCATCTGTTGGTCGACGACGAGATCTGCGTGGGGAACCTCGTCGAGATCCTACAGCTGCCTCAACCAACCGTCTCGCGGCACCTGGCCTATCTGCGAAAAGCAAACCTTGTCGACGTCCGCAAAGATGGACTCTGGTCGCACTATTCGCTCGCCCCGGCGCAGTCCTGTTTCCAGCAAAAGCTGTACGACTGTCTCAGCGACTGTTTCAACGATGTCCCCGAACTGCAGCAAGACACCCGCCGCGCCAAACAGCTAAAAGCAGAAGGCGGCTGCTGCGAATAGCGCCGGCTCATCCAAAATACCAGCACGACGCGCAAGCAAGTGATTCCAGAACCACTCGCTTCGTGCTAGTAGGGATAGCTCCCCAACCATGGTCGCCTTTCGATCCGCGAAAGTGCGTTCCGACTCAGCGTTCTTTCGCGGAGCGAAAGGCGACCAACAAGCCCTTCCACTGCCGCCAATACCAGCACGAAGCGCAAGCGAGTGTTACCGCGTCACTCGCTTGCGCTTCGTGCTGGTATGTTCTGATTCCCAACCGATGGTCGCCTTTCGCTCCGCGAAAGTGCGTTCCCGCCCCGCCGCTTTTTCGCGCGACGGTTCAAAATTCTGTGGCATTCCTGCTGACTCATGCCTGTTCCCGATGCAAGCCGAAAGCCCCCCGAAACATGATTGACAAACTATCGATGCGTGTGCTATCCAGGTATTACGTCTCGGCGGTAAACTCCGAAACAAGCAGATCGAAGTGATTGTTGAAGAACAAGGTCAGACGACTGAGGAAATGCACGACAGACTGCACGCTTTTAGCGTCTATCGGCGTTCATTTATGACCGCCTTTTCGCCCACCAAGACGCCAACCCGTATCCCAACCATTCTGAAAGCAAACCCAATATGTCAAGAAGCATAACAACTGGAACGCTACTACTCGCGACCTTCGCCTTGCTTATCTCAGGATGCAAGAACGAATTAGGTCAAAGCCAGACAGACACAGAGATTCAGAAAAGCACAGCTAAGAAGGTTCTGTTTGTTGTTACGAGTCATGACGAAAAAGGGGACACCGGCGAAAAGACGGGCTACTACCTAGGCGAAGTAACTCATCCGTGGGAAGTGTTGCATTCCGCCGGTTATGAAATCGACTTTGTGAGTCCCAAGGGTGGAAAAGCACCTGTGGATGCATTCGATATGAGCGATCCAATTAACAAGAAGTTTTGGGACGATGATGTGTATCGCAACAAAGTCGAGAACACAAAAACACCCCGCGAAGTAAACCCCGATGACTATGT
The DNA here is from genome assembly GCF_007751715.1 of Rosistilla oblonga. Taxonomy (NCBI): domain Bacteria; kingdom Pseudomonadati; phylum Planctomycetota; class Planctomycetia; order Pirellulales; family Pirellulaceae; genus Rosistilla; species Rosistilla oblonga. The sequence goes on from NZ_CP036292.1 coordinate 4,081,398, forward strand.
AGCGATTCATTATGCAGGTGGGCACGGGGCGATGTGGGACTTCGCTGGTAATGATGCAATCGCTGAGATCGCAGCAAAGATTTATGAAAACAATGGTGTCGTGAGTGCGGTATGTCACGGACCGGCTGGCCTCGTGAACATTAAGTTGAGCGACGGAACGTATCTCGTCGACGGGAAAAAGGTGAATGCCTTCACCAACGAAGAAGAAGTCAAGGTTGAACTCGACGAAGTTGTTCCGTTTCTGTTGGAGGACAAGCTAATTGAACGGGGCGCCCAATTTGAAAAATCCGAACCGTTCCAAGAGCATGTCGCTGTAGATCAAAGATTGGTAACAGGGCAGAATCCCCAATCGGCGACAGGAGTCGGCATGGCAACGTTGAAGGAGTTGCAAAAGTTGAACGAAGCGACGCAGTAATCGCGTCGACCTAAAAGCGGGGTTCGGCAGAGTGCCCCCGTCATGTTGCAGTTTGAAACACTGCATTCAACTCAGCGAACGGAACGGAGTTCAGGTCCGGCTGAGTAGCTAACTTAGCCGGAGCTTGCCCTGAAAATCCTGCGCGACATAGCACTTCAGCGCGGGCGATACTAACAAAAAAAGCAGGCCCGTACGGGGACGCTTGGTCCGTATTGCTCGCGCTCCGGCAGGTGCTAGCCAAGAATGCTGCGTGTCCTCCAAGAAGAATGTCTGTTAGGACATGCGAGCATCTGAGGGCAAGCAGTAGTCGAAGGCGCGTCATTTATTCGTTCGGGATCGAGCCGGAACCGAATTGGCCTTTCCTACTGGCCGGTTTGGGGGCCGCGGATCCGTCGGCGGCTTGCGAGTTGAGTGACCAGTCGTAGTCGAGAAACGCGACCGATGTTTCGTTGCGGGAAGCTCGGAGGATCGCCTGTTTGACTCCGTCGTCCTCGACTCGATCGGCTAGCCATGGCAGATAGCCGCCGACGGGGTCCCAGTCGCCGCCGTACCAGTCCAACAGCGGACTCAGTCGGAGTGTGTCGCTGGCCGCGTCATAGGTCACGTATTTTGTTTGGTTTGCGAACTGAATGCTCTGGTCCTCTAACTGTTTTGTTAGGCGGGGCCCAGTGTAGGCTTCGGCCCTGATCGCCGGGCAACTCTTCGCAGCGCAAACCAAGGCGACGTGGATACGAGGCTCGCGAAATCGCTTGCGGATCAACTCGTGTTCGATCTCGTTAAGGCTGAACGTTTCGCCGTACAGGATGTGTTCTTTCAGATCAAAAAACTCGGTCCCTTCGACGTTGTAGTTCATCACCGAATCACGAATCTTGTGAGTGATGACGCCATTGATGACAAACGCGTTGTAGGCATTGCAGAACAGTGCCAACTGATCCGCCGACGTGGTCAACTTGCTGGGCTCTGATTCGGAAAGCTGTCGCAAGTAAGTGCGGAAAAGGTGATCGCGAGCGATGCCGTCGTAATCGACCAACCCGTTCTCGACGTGTGTCTTGAGTAGATAGTCCCATAACGCATGGTCGACGCCCGATGCATCGGGATGCGGCGTCGGTTTGGTCGACAACTGCACCTCTTGAAACGCTTTGGCCGCGACGACGATCGGTACGGAGAACGAAACGATCGCCAGCCAGAAAAAGGGGCCATAATAGGACGCTTTGCTTTTATTCATCGGTTGTGTTCCTGCAATTAGCTTCTGTGATGTGTGGCTTCACGTCGTCAGACAATTTCGCGTTTGCGAGGTTTGATCAATGGTGAGTTGACGATAGGAAGCGATGCTGACGCATTCTGTTTTGCGATGGGCAAGTCACCTAGATGCAGGATCTCCATCGGGCAGCGAACAATGCACTCATTGCAGCCGACGCAGGGTGAATCCTCCAAAGTGATCGGTTCGCCTTTCAACGCGCTCGATTTGATGTCGATCCCCATTTGGCAGTACTGATTACAAACGTTGCAGTCGATGCACTTGCCTTTCTCCGGCGTGATCTTGAACTGAGACCAGCGTCCCCAAAAGTTCATCCAGAACGCCAATGGACACCACATCCGGCACCACACACGTTGTCCAAGGAACGGATACAGGCCAATTGCGACCGCGCCGGCCAGGGCCGTTCCAACCCACAAGTTGTATTGCCCCAGCGGTCCTTCAAATCCGTAGAGATCGGCGATCGTTGCCACTGTCGCTAGTGCGATGAAGATGAAACCCATCCGCTCGATCTTGCGAGGCGTATCTCCCTTGGGCCCGCGATGGCGAAAACCATTGCCGACGGTTTCTGCGAGCGCTCCACACGAACAGATGTACGAGCAGTAGATCTTTCCCCAGCGAATTGTCACCAGTGGAATCATGATGAAGGTTAGGACAGCTGCCCAAACGACACCGACGACCGCGACGGTATGCCACCAGGCGGGATCACCGGGCCCAACCACTGGATCGACGTTGAAAGCGCCCATATTCAATGGCCAGGCATTCAGCGATCGCGTCAGCAGCGGTGTCCACGGATTGCGACCAATGAACACGACTAGAAACGTCGGAATCCCCCACCACAAAGTCCACTGCGTTGCGATGATCGTCAGGTTCCGCCGCCAGATCAGCCGATGGTTTGCCTTAATCGCCCAGTACAAACCGAATCCAGCGATCGCGGAGAAGTAGACCAGGTAATAGAGACCGTATGCATTGCTGAAGTACTTCGGGACAACGTTGTACAACCAAGTAAAACCTGGCACAAAGTAGGGGCCATCGCCTGCTGCAGATGGATCGAGTGTGAGGACGTCCGGTGCAACCAGCGATCCGGCATACAGCAAACCACCGGCGATCAGCATGAAGGTTGAGTGCGGTATGGGAAGCAACGCAGCACGCCCACGCGCTTGCATGTTTCCGTTGATGAGTTTCAACGCGAGCAGGCTGAGCCAAGCGATCGGCAGGACGGTTCCCGTCAGAAACGCGGCGAAGCCCAGTTGTGTCGGTCCTACGATCGACTCCAGCCCTGGCAGCAACAACTTGCCCTCGCCCGCCGCATCGGGGTGAAACACAAAGTTCTTTGAGTAGAAATAGACGATGATGCCGACGAGCAAACCGACGACAGACAATGCCAGCCGCTTGCCAGTCCAAACGCCGTCGAGTTCCAGCCCCATGTCGATCAGGAAATCGACCGGCGGAAGCGTTCCTATCTGCACGATCACATGGTCGTTCGCCAACGTGTGCGATTGCCCATCGACGTCGATATCGACTTCGTCGTCGCGTATCGCTTTAAGGTTGCTCTTATACAGAATGTTCAGCCGACCGTCCCGCTGGGCCTGTTCAATCAACTGGCGATTTTCTTCTTTGGCTCGAAACAGATCATCGCCGCGATACGAAAGGGTGACGCGATTGTGTGGCATCAACAGCAGGGCGGCTTCGATCGCCGAGTTCCCTCCGCCGACGACCATGATGTCGGCATCGTTGTAGTCCTCCGGCGTGTGCAGCCGGTAGGTGACCTTTGCAGCGTTGTCAGCCCCGGGGCATTCAAGTAGTCGCGCCTGACCTTGCCGCCCAACCGCGACCAACACTTGCTGCGTCGGAAACGATTTCCCCGACTTCGTCTCGACCTCGAACCGCCGCTCTCCAACTTTCCGTACGCGATCAACCTCTGTCGCTTCCTTGATGTGCAACTTCTTCTCGGCGACCAAGCGATTGACTCGGGCCAGAAAATCGTCCTTATCCAAGTCTTCGTCGAAATCGAGCTTGCTCTCGTTGCGCACGAACTGCGGCTCGGCATAGACTTTCTTGCCGGGCGGAAAGCTGCGAACGGTACTGGCAATTTTGTTGCGTTCGAGAACGACATACTTCAGCCCCCGTTCCTGCGCCTCCATCGCGGCGGACAATCCGGCAGGTCCCGCACCGATGATGACGAGGTCGAGCCGCCCATCATCCGCGGCCGACCCATCATCGAATTTCATCTTCGCGATGACGCTGGCACCCTGATTCGCGGCAACCTTGACCAGCGGCAGCCCCGTGACATCGCCAATGACGTAGATGCCTTTCACGCTCGACTCGTACCGGCTATTGACGATCGGCAGGATTTCCTGCGGCGGGACCGTGGCAAAATAAGACGTCTTCTTGCGGTCCGACTTGCTTGCGTTTGCCGCCATCGTACCTCCCTGTACGGATTGAGATTGATTTCGAGAGCGGCGTTTCCTGAAGTTATCAAAGAGCGATCACGCCAACGGACCGATTATGGAATCCGTTCCAATTGCTGTCTGTGAACTGACGCACCAACGGACGACGGAGAGTGAATTGGCGTCTGATCGTGGCGCGGCGACTGAAGCAGCAACGCCAAGACGTTGTCGGTAAAGACGGGATCCGCGGTTAGTTTGCGGTGGCTCGTGTGCAGGAACGTGACGCTATCCCAACGAATGGGGGAAGCGGGGCGTGTTGAGACGGCGTCGACAGGCTGCTCGGTCATTACTGCGCTGTGCCGCGTGGTCGTGTCGTCACCGGGCACGCTGTGCGCGACTTCCAACTGTCCGGTTTCCATGTCGACGGACATCACGGCGGGCGTTTCAATCGCGTCGCCAGCGTACAGATGCAACGTCACTCCCGGTGGTGGCGTCGCCGGAATATCGAGCGACTGGTGGAACTGCTTGGCTTTGAGCAAACACTTGCGTTGATGATCCAGAGCAATGCACTCGCGCGCTTCGCGATCAGCGACATCCGGCAACAGTTCTTGCAAGATGTCGTCTTGGTTCGGATCGGCTAATCCCCATTTCATCTGCCGCCACAGATCTGGATCGTAAAAGTCATATGCTTGATCGGAATTCTTGGCATCGACGAGCGTTTGATGACGCGGCCGCGGTAGCATCTGGTAGATCGACGGCATCGTTCCCAACGCCGCCGGTGGATAGTAGGGGAGCACGCGCGACAACTGATGTCCATTGACCAGGTCCCGAAGCGCGAACGCCGATCCGGCATTGGGAGTTCCGACCATCACCAACCGCTCCACGTTTCTCGCTCCCTCCCAGTCCAACGTTGGCAACGAACCATCGTCGGGCAGCTGCTGCGAACCGTATCGCAAGTAATATCGGGAGAGCAGGCCACCGAGAGAATGCGCCACGATGTCGAATCTGATTTCCGTGTCGGTGATTCCATACCGGTTTGCATACTCAGCACGAATGTATTCACGCTTCTCGGCGATGAATCGATCGAGCAACGCCGCGTTCTCCGCGACGTCTCGCCGCCAGTCGTAGTCGAACTGGAAACAGGTGAAGTGTTCGTCCCCATAATTGAACTCATCCGATTTGGGAGCGGAGGAATCGCGATATCCACCGACGCCGAGGGTTTGAAGTATCTGGTTGTACGCTTGCAGTTCCACCGGTATCCCGAACACGCTCAATTCCAAATAGGCCAGAGTTCCATCGCTGCGAACGCTGTCTCGCAATTGTGACAGCGGAACACCCTGCGCCATCGGTAACGATACCTCTGCCAGATCCTCGGATTGCTGGCGACGAAAACGAATCTTGTCGTACTTCCCCCAGACGATCTTACCGGTCTCTTCATCGACCAGCCGTGAACCCAACACCCCCGGGATCACGATCACCGGATTGCGTTCATAGTCGGGCCGCTGCGCCAGAGGGTTGTAGATCGCGGCAAGCGACGAATTGGGATGGTCCGTCGCTCAGCCGGGGACAAACAAGAGCAAAGTCAACGCGGGGAGAAACAGACTATGCGCACAAAGAGAAGCTTGAACCGCCATCATGGCATCGATGCAGCAATACGCCACCAGCCGAACCGACCGATGAGCCTCGGTTGCATTGTTAACGATCCAATGCAGCGGGGCACGAGCGAACCAAGCAGTGATGGCAAACACCGCCCAGGCGGCAGGAATGGGATTGTCGTTCGTCCATGGTTGCATCATCGAGGTCGTCCGTGACCAATTGAAAGAGACGGTAGCCGAGGCTACGTTTCCGAGCATCCGCAGCGCGATGTGCGAGCGGATGCCTGGCTTCCGCTACGCCATTCGCTATTCAGTGGCCATCGGAATGCATGTTGCCAATCATCGCATCCGCAGACTGCCGAGTCTGTGAGACTCAACACACTTGCTGGTGAACTGAAGATGTGCCTCCTTGCTAGCAGGAGTTTTCCGGTTGAACGAAGCAGGCCGGTTTGTAATTTCCCGTATTCTTCGGGCTGGAAATGCGTCGTCCGGTTGAGGCGACACACTGCGACACACTGCGACAAACCAAAGTCAAACCTCGCCCCGAACATTCTCGCGAGCTGGCTTAGGATCGATTGGACGCTTCACGTCACCTGACGTCGTTAAACGGTGAACTGCGACAACGGTGAGGGACTTCACAGACCAAAGGCTCCGGTATTTCGTAAATCAATCCTCACCCGTGTGTGTCGGCTCACACAGCAAACGGACTTGCCTAGCCGATAGGAACAAGACAGAAGTTCTCGTTCCTCGTTCCCCCGTGCCAACCTTTCGTAAGGATGCCCAATGTCTCGAAAATTACTCGCCACTGCGTCAGTTGTTGGCATTGCTACGCTTGGATGCTTACTGCTTTCCGGATGCCGCCAATCGGGAGCCTGCCACAACGGTAGCTGCCCGGCTCCTTCGGCCAGCTATGGATCGCCTTCGCAATCACAACCGGTCTATCAGGGTTCTGGATCGAGTAATTCGACGCTATCGCCTCCAACTCCCGCCCCAGCGCAAAACTACTCATCTCCGGGCGGTTCGGGCACACGTTCTGTACCATCTGGCGGCTCGGGCACACGTTAGGCGATCCAGGAACCTGATAGATGATGCGATGCTTGAGGCGTCGGAATGGCTGCCTCTTCGTCTCAGTAGGCATCTACAAAAAGTTTCCTTGAATTGTGTAAGCATCGCACGGGTACACCGTCTACTCTTGCGAAGTGCTTCACGTTTCCGACGTGAAGCAGATACAATTTGCATCCGAAACGAAGTCGGCCCTATGGAAACAGAATTGTCCAGCGATCGAGATCAACAAGTCGCCGGGGCTTCCGTCAAACAGCAACATGCCGCATCTCATCACCCCGTTGCACCGACGCAGAGTTTGCGTGTAGAACTCTCGCCCCACGTGCTGGCGGCAATGCCTGAAGCGATCACCGAAGGGGATTGCGGTTGCGGTGCGAGTCGCCAGGAAGCGGTCGATAGGATCGGAGTCGCCCAATGATCGTCCTTCTTGCCCTCGTTGCCGGCGTGTTGCTGGCCTACGCCAATGGTGCGAACGACAATTTCAAGGGCGTCGCCACGCTTTACGGCAGTGACACGACGACGTACCGCCGAGCACTCGTGTGGGCGACGGTAACCACCGCGGCAGGTTCGCTGACCGCGGTTTGGCTCGCTCGCGAACTACTCGAACGATTCTCTGGCAAAGGAATCGTCCCCGACGCGCTGGTGGCTCAGAACGAATTTGGCGTTGCTGTCGCGTTGGCGGCGGGTGTGACGGTGATGCTGGCGAGCCGCCTTGGGTTTCCAATCTCTACCACTCACGCTTTGGTGGGGTCGATGGTCGGCGCGGCGGGGGCCTCGTCGTTTGCCGTCGATTGGAATGTTCTTTCGACCAAGCTGATGGCACCGCTGTTGCTAAGCCCTTTGATTGCGATCCTCGTAACGGCAGTCCTCTATTTGACGTTTCGTCGAACTCGGATCGCGATGGGGATTACGAAAGAGACGTGTCTTTGCAGTGGCCGCGAGGTCGTCGAGGTGGTTCCGTTGGGATCGTGCGCGATGTCGATGTCGCGTGCCGAGGAGCTTTCGATCCGGTTGGGAACCAACGTCAGTTGCCGAGATCACTATGCCGGTAACCTTGTGGGTGTCGACGCGCGGCAGACGCTCGACACGATGCATTTTCTTTCCGCCGGAATGGTGAGCTTTGCGCGTGGCCTAAATGACACGCCAAAGATCGCCGCGCTGCTTCTGATTGTTCCCGCTCTGAATTCCCTGACTGCGACGGTCGTCTGCGGAGCGGCGATCGGCATCGGCGGATGGTTCGGTGCGAAGAAGATCGCCGAGAAGCTGAGCCACGGCATTACTGAAATGAACGCGGGCCAAGGATTCTCCGCAAATCTCGTCACGTCGATCCTGGTCGTCTTCGCAAGTCGCTGGGGCTTGCCCGTATCGACCACTCATGTTTCATGCGGCGCACTGTTTGGCATCGGCAGCCTAACCGGCCAAGCGAACTGGAAGTCGATTGCTCACATCTTGCTCGCCTGGGTCACAACACTCCCCGCCGCTGCATTGATCGGCTGGCTCGTCTTCAACATATTAACGTAGCCTCGACCGCGCGTTTTCGTCCAAGTTGCGATACGATAGTGCTACTGAACAATCGCGACATCGTCGCTCGCGAGGCAGCCTGCGACGCGGACAACTATGCAAAACCTTGACTGGGTAACAGCGACGCGACGACAGATAAAACACATTTTAAGAGATAGTGCCTAAACTGAACGCGGAAGTTGTTCGTCCGGCCAGAGGTCATCTGCGGTCTTTCCCATTTTTGGGCAAAATCAATTCGCCACCGCTCGAACATGCTTCCAATCCAGCATAGATTCTCGGTTCAAGATTTGGTTTGCTGGTCTCTTCTACCCGAAACAGGGACGTTATGAGCGAATATCAATACGTGGTCTTTCGTGCCATCGACCGGCCACTGGACGACAAACAACTCGCGTTCGCCGAAAAACAATCGTCGCATTCCGAACTTTCGCAATGGGAGATGTCGGTCGAGTACCACTACAGTTCGTTTCGTGGTGATGTCGATGGTTTGCTGCGTCGCGGGTTTGATGTCCACCTCGCTTATGCCAACTACGGCTACCGCGAGATCCGATTGCGGTTGCCCAGCGGCCTTCCATTACCCGCGTCAATAATCCCGGCATTTCTTTTTTGCGACGGTTTGCAATGGAAGCAGGACGCGAAAGGGAATGGCGGTATTTTGTCGGTGGCCCCCTTTCATGAATCAGGCGAGATCGAAGAGGTTTGGGATTTCGATGACTACTTGAATTCGCTGGCGAAAATACGCGAGCAATTGATCGGCGGCGATCTGCGCGCGTTGTACCTGTTGTGGCTGTGCGCGGCCTACGACGACAATGAAGAGCCTGAGGAGATGGTCGAGCCACCGGTTCCGCATGGTCTCGACAAGATGCCTGCGTTGAGCACCGAGTTGCTACCGTTCTTTGGACACGATCCCTTGATCCTGAAGGCAGCAGCGGAAGGTGTTCCTGGGTTCGACCCGAACAACAGCGACGAGGATCCGGTTCAAGACTGGGTGCAATCCATCACCGAGGCGCGCTCACGTGCATTGCTACAGCGGCTTTTGAAAGAGGATCCCGTGTCGGTCAAAGCAGAGCTGTTGGCCGAACTTCGCGAGTCGGGATCGATCGATGATTGGCCCACGATGGTGCGAGGACGCACGCTTGATGAGTTGTTGGACGCCACCGCGGAGCAGCGAGAGGAGGCAAACAGGATTCAGAAAAAGAAGGATCAAGCCAAGGCGAAGCGAGCGGCGGCCAAGGCGGAGAAAGAACGCCAGGCCAGGATGGACAAGATGAAGTCAGCTCCCAAAACCTGGTTGGCCGAAGCCGAGGAAATCGCCAACACCGGCGGAACTGCAAACTACAAAGCCGCAGCCGATATCCTCGCCGATCTTCGAGAAGCCATTGGTGGTGATAGGGGGGATCAGCTTGCTCGCGATTGCGCAACCAAGCTCGCCAAGGACAACCCAACACTCAACATGCTCAAGTCGGCGCTGAGAAAACGAGGACTATTCGGATGAGCTTGTGACGCCGTTTGTTCCAAGCTTCGAAACGTTGCCTGACGCAGCCTGATTGAGCCCCGGGCGTATACCGCGTTGGAGTGGCAACTCGCAACACGGCGGCTGACAAATCCGAACTCTGCACTTGCACACCCCATGGGCGTGATCGACAATCGGGCTGAGAAAACATGTTCAAACGGTATCCACTTCGCTTCAGTTGGTTCCATTTGGGGCGTTCAATTCAATCAATGTTTTGTGACCGCCCGAGCGAAACACGCCGGTGGCTTCCTGGAACATGTTCCCGCGATTTCTTGCCGGTACATCCAACGATCACTCACAGAAAGACAGGATTCAAACATGCTGATGAACTTCAACCAAGTAGCGCGACTCTCGATGACCGCAGTTGTGCTCGCCGCGTTATTGGTTTCGTCGCAGGCTCATGCCGACGAAAAGAAAGTGACCACGACGACGGTGACCGTCGGTGAAATGTGTGGTGGTTGCGTCAAAAAAATTACGGCTCGCTTTGACAAGGAAAAAGCGATCGCCCGAGTTACCTGCGATATCGACAAGAAAACAACAGTTCTCACTCCGGCGAAGGGTGTTCGACTGAGCCCGAAAGGCGTTTGGGAGATTTTCGAAAGCATTGGCAAGACACCTGAAAAGCTGGTCGGTCCCAAAGGAACATTTACGTCCAAGCCAAAGGCTCGTCTTCAAGACTAGTGGTAGGGCAGTTTCCAAAACTAGCGTTGCGCAAATCGGTGAAGCTGCTGGGAACACGGAGGTTTTTAATAAAAAGGGCTCACATCGTTCGGTTGAACGATGCGGAGCGTGAGCGACAGCGTTTTTGGGACAGCCAAACTTTCGGCGCGTTTTGGGGACAGCCAAACACCGTTTTTTGGCGTTTTGGGGACAGCCAAACTTTCAGCTTGCTCAAGCAGAGCGTTTTGGGGACAGCCAAACTTTCGGCATACTCAAGAAGGACGTTTTGGGGGCAGCCAAACTTTCAGCGGATTTTGGGGACAGTCATTCTTTCCAGAGCGTTTTGGGGACAGCCAAACACCGTTTTTGGGGACAGTCATTCTTTCGGATTACTCAAGCCATTCGGTACTGGGAGCTGGTGTTTTGCGTGGCGGTGGATGGGTGACTTTGAGTGGACAGGAGACGTTGTGGCGGGGCGTCGATGGGAGTTGAGTTTGCTTTGTCCGTTCCAAGCTATTGCCGCAAGCGATAATCGGTGGTTCGGTCTGAAAATGGCCGCAGTTCAGGTGAGTTTGAGGGACTGTGGCGGAGCTTTACGGAGGGGCTGGACCAACTAATGGATTTCCTGGAGCTTGCATCCATGCCTGCCTGCGGCGAGCGGCTTCTTTGCAGAGACTCTCCGATGTGCCAGCGGCTCGTTTGAACAGACGCCCGAATCGCTTGACCAAGTCGCACCAAGTGGGTGCGTCGATTCCGATACGAGTCAGAATGGGCGCGAGTTCGGCAGGGATCGAGCCTCGTTTGTCGTCTCGCAATTGACGTCCTGTCCAATCCAACAGTTCGAGATACTTGGACAAGGATATCGACAAAAAACCTTTGCAACTCGACCGACGATGACTCGAATCGATGTCCGCGCCGATCGGATCGTCTCGCTCGTCGATCTCCACTGGACTCATCCATCCGCTGTGGTGTGGTATTCGACTTCGCTCCCAATCATGACCGTGCTTCCGGTTCTGCTCCGAAGCGCAAGTGATGTCGTCGACCCTCTCCTTGGCGCCGGTAAATTCGCTTGCTTCAATCGTTTCGACGATTGCAGCGCGAATTGGGTTGAGGTCGACATAGGCTGCACAGGCCAACAGGCTTGCTTCATCGAGAATCAACTGCGCTTTATACCGACCCTCCCAAAAGTGACCGTTCACGTCATCTTCCGCGTTACTGCGTCGGGCAATGTTCTCCGCCGTGCACCGCATCCACCAACTGATATCCGACAGCCGACGACGGCGCTGAGCAAGAACTTGTTCGTTGTTGACGATCGACGCGATTTCTGCGTCCGATGGCTCGGCCGGGCTCCCGTCATCGTTGCAACGGACGGGGAATAATCGCAACCACCGTCGTGCGACCTCTTCATCGGACAACACAGCAACGACGTCCGGACGGCTTCTGAGCACTAAGTGCAGGTGATTGCTCATAATCGAAAACGTCAGGCAATCGATTGCAAAGCAGGAGGCCAGGAATTCGAGTCGTTCCCGAATCCAACCACGGCGGTGTTGGAACGACTGTCCGGTATAGGGATCCTCGCCACACAAGAAAGCGCGCCGGACACATCGCTCGATGCAATGCAGGATCTGCACTTGCTCTGGATCAATCACCTCACCTCGCGCTTGCCGAGCCATCACAAATCCCTCCAGCTACAAGCAAACTCAAATGTCGCTGCAGTTGCTTCCTCTGTATCTAGACTATGGAATTCTAGGCAACTGCCTCCGTAAAGGCAAGCATTTTGAGGGTGTCCCCTATCGCGTCCCCTATCGCGCTATATCGCGCCTATCGCGCGCTATTTTGAGGGTGTCCCCTATCGCGCCGTGGTCGCTGAGAAAACGAGGATTGTTTGAATGAGCGAGTGACGCCGTTTGTTGCGTCACTCCAATGGAGCGACCGCTCCGTCACGCAACCTGTTCGGGCTGGTGCGGCAAGCCGCCCACCAGACCCAAGCATTCGACAAGCAGGGCAGTCAAAGGGCATTACAAACACCGCCTTTGTCGTGAACCTGTTGCTTGTTTTTTCCGTAATGTCTCCGAAGCAAACTCTCATCTTCGGATTCTGGCATTTTCATGCATCAACACACGCACGAATTGACGCTCGGCGTTGCGTTCTTCCTCGGCGCGCTGCACGCACTCGAACCTGGGCACGGTAAGACCGCGATGTTGGTCTACCTGTCCGGCGAGCGACGTAGCTATTGGCATCCGCTGGTGATGGGGCTCTCCAGTGGGCTGGCCCATTCGGTCTCCTTGATTGCCATCGCGATGGCCGTGCATCTGACGCATCATTTAATCACCGGCGATCACCATCATGACAACGAGGCGATGACGGCGACGTTGCAGTGGATCAGTGCCGGTTTGGTTCTCTGTGTAGGAACTTGGATGTTGTGGGCCGCTTATCGAGCCAAACCGGCAAAGAAGTGCGGCTGCCGACACCATCGCGATGAAGATTGCGATGCAAAACCGCCATCGGCGAAGTCGAGCTACTCGATGAGTGCCCTGCTTGGTGTTGCGTTCGGCTTGCTCCCCTGCCCTTCGGCGCTGGCGGCCTACTTCACCAGCATGTCCACCGGTTCGCCGGTCGCCGCCTATGCCGTGATCGGTCTGTTCGCCGCCGGTATCGCCAGTTCACTCACATGCGTCGGCATGTTACTGCAACGATTCGGTGGCAGCTTGATTCGCGAAGAGAGCCGACTGGCAAAACTGCCATGGAGCTACATTCGCGCCATCCTGATATTGGGCGTTGGCCTCTTCTACGCCGCGCGAGTCGCTATGGCGGGCTGAGTTCACTTTCCCTTTCAATCCTATCTACGCAATGCTCTCGCTGGAACTTCTCGACAGAGTCATTCCAGTGAGGAATCCCGGCTACGACCCTGACTGGAAGTTTGGTAGTAGTGCGACTACTGCTCACTTCCTTCTTCCGCACGGTTGCCCGACGAAATGGGTTGGTCCGCGTTCAAAGAGATCCATGCATCCGGATTGGCTGCGATTGCGATGGTTAGTTCTCGCCACGACGACGCCATTTGTTCCGCCGGGATGAAGGGCCGTTTGCCGTTGTTCCATTGCATCAACGTGTTACGGCGGTAATCGATGCCCAGTCGCTTGACGACTTCCAGCTCGTACTGCCGAATCCAATCCAATAGATCGAGCAACAGCATCGCAGTTGGATCGCGTTGTTGGGCGTCCGGAAATTGAAAGTCGGGCAGATCGTTAGTAGACCAAGGGGGGCAATCCAAGCGAGACTTTGACGAATACTTCGGCGTGAAACCGTAGCGTTCGATAAACATTCCTCCCCGCAGGTCGTCACCAATGTAGATGCCGAACCCACGGAGCGTGATTCTCGTGCGATCGTTGATTGCCAACGTGTAGACGCTGGAACATTCCTTGCGGTGTTCCGGAGGTGTGGTGCGCTCGAATCCGATCTCGAGCAACCAGTTTCCTTCGGGCCGCTTCACGTCTTGTCCCCAACACCAGATCTGTTGACTTAACAAACCGGTTGCCCAAACGCGGTCGATCATGGCGACATCTCATACAGGGGGACCCAATCGGGAATATTTTGCCGTCGCGATGCGTGTTGCTCCCCTGGCGCAGCTGCAATGGCGAACAGCCTACCGACCGCACCGGCACCGATGACAACGAGATCGGATGTGCCCGGTGGTGCAGGCATCATTCGGCTACCTTTGCGGCCGGCTTGGCCTCGCAACATCCGCATAGACATCCGTACCTTCGGTTGAGCAGGTGAGCGGAGACCAGCAGGATGCCGCCCAGTGGTGTGATCCAAGGGGCGATTCCCGTCAGGAAGTTCGGCGAGACTACCGATGCGGTGACAAAGCTCGCATTGGATGGGTTGCTGCTTTTTGTTTCCGCGGTCGCGTTCACGGCGCAGTGTTCACAGCAGGCATCCGCGCACGCCGTGGCAGCGACTTCGGTTCCTGCGGGAGACTCGCAAGCCGCACAGCAATCCCCGGCGAATCCGAACGCGGCGAATGTGATCAGCGAAAGGCCGACGATCGCGATCGCACCGGGCGTCCAGCGACGATGTTTGCGAAAACCCGGCACAAACGCCGCCAGTGCGATCACGAAACAGGCCAACGCCATCCAGCGATGGAAACCTTCATCGGCGAGGAAACTGAGTCCCAAAGCTGGCAGGAACGCAATCACGAAAGGCATCGCGGCGCAGTGGATCGCGCATCCGATCGAGGCGACGATCCCGATCCAATCCTGCCATCCGAAGGTGGCTGACGAGCTGTCCGCGAGCCGTGGTTCCGATCCGCGCGGGCCGATCGATGTTGGTTGCATTACATCATCCATCTTCAAACCTCCTCTTCCATCAGTTCTTCACCGGGCTCCAGTTCGATCCCCGGCAACGGGTCTTCAAAATTGGCCCAAAGTTCAGGGCCTTGTGTAAATTCCAGATCGGTCAGCAAGCAGGCGTCCAGAATGTTGGTGATTCGCTGTGGGTCCATCGCGTTGCCGATAAACACAAGTTCTTGATGTCGATCGCCATGTTCGCCAACGAACTTGGAACGAATCTCCGCGACCAACGATTCGTCATCGGGCCATGCGTCGTCCGGCGCGGCGGCCCACCAGAAGCCCGCGGGGTTCATGCGAATCGAGCAACCGGCCTGCGACCAGTCGTAGGCCCAATCGTGACGCGAAGCGATCCACATCAAACCTTTGCTGCGAAGCACGCCGCTGAACAAACCGTCGTCCATGTCCCCATCGAGCGCCTCGGTCAGTCGCTTGGGGTGAAACGGTCGCTCGCTGCGATAGACAAAACTCGAAATGCCGTACTCTTCCGTTTCGGTCTCCTCCTGGCCACGCGGAACGGCGAGCCACTCCGGTTGCGCTTCGGCTTCGTCGAGCGAAAACAAGCCGGTCCCCATGATCTCCGCCAGTTCGCATCGACTTTCGGTCGTGTTCAGGATCTTGGCTTTGGCGTTGAGTTTGCGGAGGATGCGGTTGAGTTGTTCGAGATCGTACGGCGATATCAGATCGGTCTTGTTGACGATAATCACGTTGGCGAATTCGACTTGGTCGACCAGCAGGTCCACGATGTTCCGCGTGTCATCTTCGCTCAGTCCCATCCGCCGGTCGGCCAGATCGTCCCACGAACCAAAATCCTTCATGAAGTTGCCCGCATCGACGACGGTGACCATCGTGTCGAGTTCGGCGATCATCGAAAGACTTTCACCCTCCTCGTCCTCGAAGGTGAACGTCTCGGCCACCGGCAGCGGTTCGCTGATGCCCGTCGATTCGATCAGCAGGTAGTCGAAGCGGCCGTCGCGAGCCAGTCGCCGGACTTCGACAAGCAGATCTTCGCGGAGCGTGCAACAGATGCAGCCGTTGGACATCTCGACCAATTGTTCTTCGGTTCGCGACAAGTTCGCGTCGCCCGATTTGACCAGAGCCGCGTCGATGTTGACTTCGCTCATGTCATTGACGATCACCGCGACTTTAAGGTTGTCGCGGTTGGTCAAAATGTGATTCAACAGCGTCGTCTTGCCAGCCCCGAGAAAACCGGAAAGTACCGTGACGGGAAGACGTTTGGTGGAAACCGAGGGATTCATTGTTGTGGCCCTGCAAAAAAGTTGGCGAAGCTGGTTTGGGTTGAAGCGTCTTTTATTGATTTCGCTAGATCGAGAGGTTGTGACGACGGCTTGTGGAGTCCGATGGGGATCGCGCCTCGTATTGTTAAGCGTTCACAAAACAATGTGACGAGCGGCGATTGCTCGGCGCGGTCAAAGACGATGTGCGTCGCATCGCGCGCCCTTAGGGCCCTCGCGTTGACCGTGGCGTAGTCGTCTTCGCTGTCCTGGATCAAGACAACGACCCGCGAGCCGTGAGGTAGTGGCGGCAGCGATGAAGCAGTCCGCTGGTGCGACGTGGCGATTAGCAATGCGGACGGATCATCGCCGCGAAGCTGGGCACCCAACAGGCAGACGATAACAGCAGCTAAAAGCGAGAGGCGAAACACGAGACTTCTCCAAGGATCGAGGCGGGGGTAACATCGCTGCAGACGCAATGCGGTTACATGGGCGACTGCGTTTGCATGAGGGCGATACTTTCCCAAAACTGTCGTTGGTTGTTGGCGACATGGATATCGCTCCATTGCCACCCGAACGCGAATAGGATCAATGATCGTGGGCGACAACGTACAAGCGTGTGCCGGTGCGGATCGCGATCCGACCATCGGCGGCAGCGACACCGTAGACGATCGGGTCTCGGGCCGACGCGGCGGAATCCTTGCGACGCTCGGCAAAGCTTTTGGCCATCGCTTCGAGTTCATCGGCATCGATGCGACCGTCACCATCGGTGTCGATTCGACCGATCATCGCGCGGAACATCTCGGGCACTTCCTCACCCTCCAGGACGCCGTCGCCATTGGCATCGCCAGCCATCATGCGAGCCACCATTCCACCGCCGGGAGCTTTCTTTGGTCCCTCGCCACCGTGACCGCCGACCGGGCTCTCTTTTGTAGGAATGGCTTCCTTTGCATGCGCACCGGGGGCGCCGCCTCCTCCATGGCCGCCATGACCACCTTGGGATTCCCGGTAGTGCAGCGGAGCCGGCGGATTGCTTACGTCCCATAGTGCGTTTACCGCCAGTTCTTCGTAGGTGGGACCAGCGCGGACGACTTTCGTTTCGCCGCTCTTGGCAAAAAAGTAAACCAAATCGCCGGCGACGATCGGCGTTGCCCAGCAAGCCAACGACAATCGTTTTCGATATGCGATCTCCCCGGTGGCGATATCGATGCAGTGCAGCACGTTCGCTTTGTTCAAAAAGTAGACGAACTCACCGCATACCACCGGGCTGGCGTATTCACTGATCGCCTTTTCGGCCCGCCAAAGGACCTCGGGTTTGCCGTCCTTTAATCGCGAGAGGTCCACCGCGCAATTGGCTCGGACTTGCCCGTCGCTCGAGAATTCGGGCAACCGCGCCGCGACGATCAATCGCTCGCCGTCGACAACCGGCGAGGGAACCGAGTTGCCTTCGACACCATCTAGCTGCCAGACCTCGCTTCCATCGGCGGTGTCGTAGCCCGTCACCGTGCCACCGCTGCTGACGATCACTTGCGATCGGCCATCGACCGTCGCGATCACTGGCGAAGCCCACGATTTGGTTGAATCCCGCTCGATGGACCATCGCACCGAACCGTCTGTTTTGTTGATCGCGGAAAGCGATGACGGTCCGCCATGTTCAATCAGTAAGTAGAGCGACGTGGCATCCGAAGCTGGCGAAGCTCCGATGCCATGACTGTTATCAAACTTTCCCGACGTTTCCGTTTCGTCCCGGTGCCAAATCATTTCCCCTTCCCAATCGAGCGCGACAAAGTCGCCGGTTTCGAAGAACGCGTAAACCCCCGCCTCGTCGACGATCGGTGTCGGTGCGGCACGAGCGTTCATGTAGTTCGAAGGATGCTCGTTCGAAGAGGCTCGCCGGTACGACCAAGCCGCTTGCCCCGTCGCGAAATCCAAACAGTCCACTGCGATCTGCTGACAATTTGGCCCGATGACCGAAGTCACGATCACTTTGCCCGCATGGATCACTGGTGCCGATTGCCCGTAACCCTCCAGCTCCTTCTGCCACGCGATCCCCTCGCTCGCCGACCACCGCGTTGGTAGTGCCGATGACGCTCGCGAGGCTCCTCCGTCGCGGAAGCTGGACCAGGAACCAACCGCATCGTCGGCCCGCAGGAAACCGGTCGAGCTGAACATCAGACCGATGGACAAAACCGCAAGTCCCCGCAGAAACGAGGCGGCTTGCGAAAAACCATGAAAAGGAGCAGGAATCATGACTGTGGACTTTCTGGATGAAAACGAGGAATCAACAAGTTCTCGCATTGCACTGCAGGTGCACGCCGTATGCATGTGCGGTGGCGTTGCGGTAAATCATGACGTCATCGCGTCGCTTGTCAACTCCCAGATGCAAATACATTGCAAGAGTCGGCTCGGTTGCTTGAACCGTCATCGCCAGGGCTAATCAGTGTTTGTGCTTAGGGAAATTAGCCGCCACGCGTTAGCGTCCGGTTCTCCAGGTAAACCGGACGCTAACGCGTGGCGGCTGATACCTCAATTGGAAACACTCAATAGCCCTGCGGTCATCGCTTTCGCACTTGCAAAACGGTTGCGAACACATATGATGAAGGACTCTAAGGAGTTTTCATGAGCCAACACGATGAATCGCTTGACCTGGTCAAGCAAGCGATTCGCGACGCGGGGCTGCGAGCCACGCCGGCGCGGATTGCCACTTTGCAACTGCTTCGCCGGTCCTCTCAACCGCTGACCCATTCCGCTGTCGTCGAGGGCTTGGCGGACGTGAACGTCGACAAAGCGACAGTCTTTCGCAGCCTGAACGACATGGCTGAGGTGAAGTTGGTGCGTCGTACCCAAGTTGGTGATCACGTGTGGCGATTTGAAGCCATCGATCCCAATGACGAACACGACACCGGGCACCCTCATTTTTTGTGCGTCGACTGCGGCACCGTCTCTTGCCTGTCCGACGTCAAGCTGACCGCCGGGAGCCAGCGTGCCAGCGAGGCAGTTGGGGAAGTCACCCAGATTCTGTTGCAAGGTCACTGCAACGACTGCAAGTAGATGGGAACCCCATCGGCCGTCAGAGCAAACGAAGATCGTCAGCGTTGACCGCGACAGCACTCGCGGGATTCATCCAGCAATCGCCGACTCAGCGGACGCTCTGTTTGCGTCATCTCCCCCCGACGCGATTCTTGACGAGACGACTGGGTCCGTTCAACGTTTCACCGCAGCAAATGCTCTGAAGACACTCGACCGCCAGCCACTTCATTTGCAAGCACTTCGATAGCTCAGCGTTTTGCGAGGCACATGCGTTTCGAGTCCGGTCGAACGCGAGGGAGCGGAACTGGGGCTACTACAGAGCTGACGAAAATGGCAGTGACCAACAAATCATCCCCACGCACCGCGGATCCAATACCCCAAAAGTTTCCCCAGGCGATATGCAGGCGAAAAGAACCGAAGAGCCGATCGCTTCGCCCACAACGCAAAACACACCCCGCAGCTGCATTAATCGGCCAGCCCGTCCTCAACGTGTTACCCTGGGCCCGGGAACGCGAGACCATCGCAAGATGCGACGCGATAGAGCTGCTGAGCACTCGGGGCGAAGCGATCGTAATGTCTCCCGAGACATTCGATAACGCAAATTCCTAAGACTTGAGAAGGCCTGCTGCCGGTACCCCCCGGAGGCCCCATTTCTATCCCAAGGCCCAATCGCATGGCGTGCACGTATTCGTTGTCCGGCACGCTAACCTTCTTCATGCATGTGCGTTGCTTTACGTCTCAGCAATAGACTCCGACGATAAGAGCGCCTTCGGAGGTGAAACAATGGACGCGAGCTTCAATGTTCGTTTTGCGTCCCAGCAAAGGACTGAACCACGAAGCGACATCACGCTTCAGGTAGCCGAGCTGATTTCTGGTCACATCGAACACGGCGACGGCATGTGGATCATGCACATTGCTGGGTTCTTTTACGAGCCATATCTGGTCCCCCACACGAAGCCTACGAATATGGCTTTCCCGATTGCCTACGAAGTCTCCTACAACGCGAAACGTGTAGCGAGGATCTGAATCGGCGTTGCGGTTACGGTTTGGATGCGTGGTCATCGGCTCGATGACTTCTGCATCCACGATGTTCGGAATGAAATTACTCGACGGGCTTACCCCAAGCACGGGTTCGCCGCTGCACGTGTATTCTGCGACCAGTCCGAAACGAGCAGACAGCTCCGAAAGCATGGGAGTTTTCAAAAAGACGCTTTTGCCCGACGATCGATTGAACAAGATCCCGTCAGCATAGCGAGTGACTCGCTGAACCGAATTCAAAACGAACTTTTTTGATTGTAGTTCTCCGATCATGGAGACCTGTTTCGTTGTTAGGAACGCTGTCCCTGTACCAATTTCCTTCAGATAGTTGTCGCCTCCAAGTGGAATCACTGCAGGTCGTTTTAGCGTTGCAATTTCGAACCACGTCACATCGGCCATTGCAAGCGCCGATTCGTTCGCCGCCATTTTGAACGGACGGACAGATTCGAGTCAGGTGAAAAGATCCCCGAGTCTAACTCGTAGGCAAGTCGACAAAGGTGGATTTCCCGGTATCCAGACCGTTTGCATCGGGCCCCGTCGCAGCACCTCAATAAGACGCCTACAGCAGAACTGGTAGTGATTCGATGTGGTAGGCAGGATCGAATGATTAGTCGACGAGAGACTTGCAGGCACGGCACGACGGGTACAGAAACACGCCAACAAGATTACGAAACGAAAGCGGCGGGGCTAATTCGATAGCCCCGCCTGCGTTACCGTTCGATATTTGGGTAGATATTGGCCAAGCCGGAATTAAACCAAATCGACTTTGTCCTTCCGGCGTCTGCGACTTGCGACTAGGCTCAAGGCACCGATACCAAAAATTGCGAGGGAAGTGGGTTCCGGGACAGTACTCACACTTGCGGCGTCCCGGAAAGTTATCGTCCCCCAGTCCGTTTGGGCACTCCAACCGTCAACCATTCCGATACCGAGCACAGTCTGTCCCGGCAAAACGAGTCGGCCATTAATGGCTGTGTTGGGAAGTCCCCAGTCTCCCCAGAGATTCATTGATACGGTGGAACCGTCAATTCCGTGGAGCACACCGAACATAAAACCCGTTCCGGAGCTAAAGCCGTCTTCATCCACATAATCGGCACGGATGTTTGTTGCGAATAGTCCCGGCGTATGTGAGGCTCCATTGTCATTTCCCACAAAACCAAAACCGCCAACAGCACTAAAGAATACGGTCTGGCTGGCGCCTATGTGCGATACAACCGAGCGTTTTCCCGGTATTATAGTGCCAGTGTCTGCGTCTAAAGAGCCAGCATAGTCGAAGAACAAATCCTCTCCGTTATCATAGTAGGTGATAATGACACCCGCGTGCAACTCTTCCGCCATAACAACGGTCATCGCGATGCATGCAATCGCTAACACAAAACGTCTCATTTCGTTTCCTTGAATGTATCCTCTTGTTGAGGATGAGTTGAGTAATAGATTCAATAAAATCTTGTAGAATACACAGCGATTCCACTGCGATATGGGCAGAGCGGATGAAGCCGTGACCCGTTAACAAAAACAATTGTTGTGTCTCTATGAAGGTTTCAGGAGAGAACGATAGTTTGGCGGATGCGGCAGGCAACTGTCCCCGATCGAGAATTGCCAGCGCAATTCCGCGGCTGGCAAAGGTGGCTTAACGCCGTCCAAGGACGCCGTCGAACCCGTAGTGTCGGACGCCGATGTAGCAAGTCCCTTCACGGGAATAGTGCGCTGAATCTGCTCCTGATGTTCCCCCTCGCCCTCGGGAACAACACCCAGAATAGACGCGGGGCCACTTGCCTGAGAAACGCTCGAACCTAGCTGCGAATGGACCATCAGCCCGGCCTTTGCCAGCGACGGGCAAAGCATCAGCGTTAAGATTATCAGGGGCATTCTGGCATCCATGTGAGCAATCGTAGCCAACCGTCCGGGGGGCAACAAGCACTCGCCCCCGTTTTCCGTCAAAATCTGCAAAGTTGTGCGGTTGAGGCGAGCCAGGCTCACTGCAAAGGAAAGGCAAGATTCTGGAGTCGCCGACCTAGCCCCCAGCGTTCCCCACCCTTTGCCGCAGCAATAAGATGCCAAGAAACTGATACGGACGGCTGAAATTGCCACTCCATCGCGGATTAATCCAGAGCCGTCGATTTCCAACGGCCCTAGCATGGGGCAGGAAACAAAGATCGGTTTATTCGATTCGCACTTTCTTCAACACTTCAGCCACTGCCGTTTATTAACTGTTGGCCAATCCCACCAAAAGGTGGCTGAACAACCCGCATTACAAATTCGATTTCATAGCTCCCGCCCCCCCACTGGTTAAACCAGCCGAGGTTGCAGCTGCGACACCCAAGCTCTGCCCTGATCGGCCGCTTGCACAAATACGTATCCAGAGTCACCTTTCGTCTTCTGCTTGGGCTAGAGGAGTTCGAAATCACGTTGCCGGCAGAAACGTGGTTCCCTCGTCATTTAGATTGACCTTCTGCCTACCTGAGCAGAACGCTTGCCGTTTTACGGCGTCCGTTCCGTGTTGTCGGGATCGCCGAAGGTGCAAGCGAAACGAAGCGTCAGACGCTACAACGAGGGTTCCGACTCCGCGTCCGCAAACCTCAGGCGGCGCCCCCCCACGAAATCGGTTTCAGGGGGGCCACTCGCATAGAATGATTTCCTCTGCCGCATCGAGAGGACTTTCGCTGGCGGGGGCCCGCTTAGATCTATAGCAGGGCTGCGGTAAAGCTACGAAAAAAGCCGGCACAGGTCGTTTTGACCTATGCCGGCTTGTTCGTTCGGACGCGGCTTTTGCCGAGCAAAAGGCGACCTTTGGAGTTGCGGGAGCCAGATTCGAACTGACGACCTCGAGGTTATGAGCCTCGCGAGCTACCGGGCTGCTCCATCCCGCACAGGTATCTTCGGCATTCTGCGTGCCAAAGTCAAGGGCCGATCGGAATTTTATTCAGATCGCTGCGAAATCTTCATTTCCCCTTAGCTTTTCCACTGTCAGGCGGCTCCGAAAGAGAGCTTCTCAGGCCGCTGGTTTGACTGAAATGTGACCGTGCGAATCTGGTTCATTCAGCATTTGCTGGTTCAGCGAAGCTTAAGTTAGGTCATTGGTCAAACATTGACATGCTTTGGGGCGACGATCGCACGCCAAATGCCGCTGCGCTGCGAGGCTGGTTCCAAGGAGTGGGGTGATGGCTCACCAGTTGTCGGGGCCGAGTGAATGTGGCGGTTTCGCGTGGCGACGCAATACCTGTCTGCTTCGTTTTAAGCTGGCCAACGATTGACATTAATCCGAAATTCCGCTCCGTTGGCGTGCGATTGTTTTGTCTTCCATTCGCCGCAGATGCTATCTTGCGTAGAATGTAAGAGTTCCGTGCAATAAGGGCGTTTCCTGTCGAATTGCGGGCAACCGATCCAGGTCCGAGCGGTTGTCGACGCGATGCCGTCGCAATCCGGTGGTGGAAGCGACCCGAGAGGATCCCCTTATCTAATTGGTCAATCGAGGTTTTTTCGTGGCTCAGTCCAGCGCATCCAGCGATCCTCCGTCGTCTGCGACTCCACCGCCACCGCCACCGCCCCCGATGCCCACCCCCGTTCCCGTACGGCAACCGCCCCCTCTGAAGCAGCCTGCGCCAATCGCCTCGGCCGCTCCCGTCGAGCCTCCCTCTGGCAGTCGTTGGCGTGGGCAGGAATCTGCAGCCGCGCCGCCGCCGAGTGCAGCCGCACCGTCGAATCCTCAAAAGAAACAACCGCCGTCTGCCAACGATCTGTCGAGCCTTCCCGAGGATGCCGAAGCGGAGGAAGCTAACGACCTGTTGGAAGTCGAAAAGTCGGCTCCCGCGTGGCTGATCAGCTTAGTTGTCCACTTGGTCGCGCTGCTGCTGTTGGCACTACTCACCCTGCCGAGCACCGTCGGTGTGGGCCGATTGATGATCGAACTCGGAGTCTCCGAGGAACAGGAAGAGATCGACCTGGCGACGTTTGAACTGGACAGTACCGACGTGCCCGATACGCTCGAAACTGCGGAGATGTCCGAACTGGCCGAGGTTCAAGTCGATGACAGCTTCGCCCCGATGGAGATGTCGGAGTTTATCGCACCGGTCGAAGTCGGACCGATCACCGCCGAGCTTTCCGTCGGTTCCGCTCTGACAGGCCGAACCGGCGCGATGAAACAAGCGCTCCTGGCGACTCACGGCGGAACCCCAGCGACTCAAAACGCGGTCCAAATGGGACTGGAGTGGCTCAAACGTAATCAACAGCGTGGCGGTTTCTGGAGCTTGTCGGGACGCTATTCCGACGGCTCGAGCACCGAAAACAAACCTGCCGCCACGGCGATGGCGCTGCTGGCGTTTCAAGGGGATGGCCACACACATCTCTCGGGCGAGTTCAAGGAACAGGTTCACGACGGGATCAAATGGCTGGTCAATCACCAAGATCGCGAGGGGAGCTTTGTGACCAAGTCGCAGGTCCCCAGCCACCAGGCGTTGTATGCCCAGGGACAATGTATGATCGCGATCTGCGAACTCTACGCGATGACCAAAGATTCATGGCTCCGCGAACCGGCACAACGCGCGGTTAATTACGCGGTCGAGATTCAGTCGAAAGAGGGAGGCTGGCGTTATTACCCACGCCGCGAATCGGACACCTCCGTCACCGGATGGTTTTTGATGGGGCTGAAGAGTGCCCAAATGTCCGACCTGGTCGTACCAACTTCGACGATGGCAAACATCGAAAAATACCTCGACACCGTCTCGCACTACGACGGCTCCGCCTACTCCTATCAACCCAACAGTCCTCCCTCCCGTGCGATGACAGCGGAGGGATTGTTGTGCCGCCAATATTTGGGTTGGGAAGGGGACAACCCCGCGCTGCAAGAAGCGGTTATCACAATCGACGAAAACTATCCGTTTAACTTCGAAGATCGCGATTTCTATTACTGGTACTACGCGACTCAGGTGCTGCACCACTACGGCGGCACGCCCTGGCGGAATTGGAACAGCGTGATGCGGGAGGAGCTACCCAAGGCGCAAGTCGCATCGGGACGCGAAGCCGGCAGCTGGGCGCCGCAAGGATCGCGATGGGGCAGCTCCGGCGGGCGACTCTACACGACCTGCCTGTCGCTGTTTTGCCTGGAAGTCTATTACCGCCATCTGCCGTTGTACGGAAATAAGTAGTCGCGAACCAACGACCGGCCAATTCACAAACGGGCCGAGCACCGTTTCAGTGTGATGTATCAGCCGCCACGCGTTAGCAGCTTGTCGGTATAGTCACAACGAGCTTCCTTGCATTAGCCGTTTGGGCGTTAGCCCCGGTTTAGTGGCAGCGGAACCGGGGCTAACGCCCAATCGGCTGATTAAACCGCCACGCGTTGGCGTCCGGTTCTCTTTGACGACGACGCGCTAACTAATTCGCCCACTCACAAAAACTCAACAGCCAGCTTGCGCACGAAAAAAGCGGCTTCGTGGAATTCCCACGAGCCGCTTTTTTGATACTAGCAACGACCGAGATCGTTGTATTGGTTTGCACTCAGCCGTTCTTCACTAGTAGGTGAAGGTCAGGCCCAGGTCCAAGCCGTGCAAGAAGAAGCTGTCGGTGTCGAACTCAAAGTTAGGAACGTTGGTTCGCGTTGGCGAGTTCAGACCGGCTTCGGTGCGAGTGCTGTCGATGCGGTTGTCGATGTGATTGCCCGCCAGAGCGACATCCGACCACATCATCAGGCTGTAGCCGACATTGAAGGTCGCACACTTGCAGACGCGGTATCCCAATTTGACGTTGGCTTCGGGAGCGAAGGTGAAGGTGTCGCGTTCGTACACGCCGCCGTTGCCTTGAACCAGCAGACCGCGATCGCCCGAGGTCAGCACGCCGCCACCAACGGTCTCGTATTGCGAGTTGCCCGAGATGCGAACGCGTTGATTCATGTTACCCAAGTGAACTTTGGTCAGCGAGCTGAACATGAAACGTCCCTTGACGACCTGGGTCTCGAAACCGATCTGTCCACCGTGGAAGGTGTTCTCGGCGTCGAACGCGTCGCGGAAGTCGTAGATGTTCTGCGGCGACAAGTTGCCGGCAACTGTGTTGTTCAAAATCGAACGTCCCTGCAGGATGATCGAATCGTCCAGCGAGTGGAACGTGTAACCACCGATCAGGTCGACGCGGAAGTCGGCGGTGCGAGCCATCAGAGCTCGTGCGTAAACTTCCGATCCGATGAAGTCGAGTTCGCTGGTCGCCGAAACGTTACCGGTGACAACTTGGCCGCCGCCCAGATCTTGTCCGATTGGCAACAGTCCAAACGTTCCGATGGCAACTCCCAAGCCTGGGCCAAGTGGTGGAACCGCAGCGACGTCGAAAAACGGAACGCCGTAAGAAGGTCCACTGCCGTTGGAGCTAACGCTGACGCTGTCGCCACCGCTCCACAATCCGTAGACGCGGCCGCCGATGCCGTACGTGTGGTCGTTGTCCAGGTAGCTACCGAAGTCGATCCGGTTACCGATCATCATGTCCGATTCGATTCCGTTTTGGCCACCAAACAGGACCGAAGTCCCTGCGTTGCTGACGTCCGGAACGACGGGACGTGTGCCGAAGTCGGGGTTGGTGCTGATCAACGCGGGGCTGTCGCGGTCTTCAGCCCACCACAGCAGTGCTTCGACGCGGCCCCAAGTTCGCCCGGAACCCTGGCGAGCCGACTGGCGTCCAAAGAGTCCCGAAAGGTACCGTCGCCGGCCGATGCTGTCGCAACCGTCGTCGTATAATTCATCACATGCAGTGTCGCAGCTGGTGGTGAAACCTTGCGAGCCATACGAAGCCGAGTGTTGCGGCTGGCTGGGCGCCGCAGCCGGCACGGGCACCGAAGGCGCGTGGGCATGGGCGTGTGGTGTTTCGGAAAGGTCACCTACATAGTTAGTGTAACCAATGGAGTTCTTGTAACCTTTTGCCTGGCCGGGTTCCCCCGCCCATGCTGAAACTGTTCCGGCAAGAACAGCAACAACGGTCAGCCAGATGTTTGTACGTTTCATTTTCTTTCGGCTCGCGTTTGCGGGATATTTGCCACGACTGGTACCATTGAATCGACAGCTACAAGTAGAAATTCCAGACCAATCCGAACGCGAAGAATAGACAACCCAAACAACCCATATTACACGTCGTGTTCAACGCACCTTACCCAACCTAACGCCAGCACCCGGGTTATGATGGCGACTCTTATCAGCTAGCTCATGGAAAACGGTATGTCTACCAGCGAAACAGCCCCCGACCCGTTGGATAATTCCAACGAATCGGCCCCCACGCCAGTTGCCCAAGATCCCCAAGCTCCCGAGTCGCGGTCCGATAAGGATGTGCCTCTGAAGAGTTGGTTGGGGATGGGAGCTTCGACGCGAATCCGCCGCTGGCAGGCCCAGCTGCAGAAGATCGCGCAGTGGGAACCGGAGCTGATCGAGGAGTCGAACGAAGCGATTCGCAAGCGGAGTCTGGCGTTGCGATACCGGGCGAAATCGGGCGAATCGCTCGCTTCGCTGATGCCCGAAGCGTATGCGTTGGTTCGCGAAGCGGGTCGTCGCACGCTGGGGATGCGGCACTACCAAGTGCAGATGATCGGTGGGATCGCGTTGCACGAAGGCTGCATTTCCGAGATGCAGACGGGTGAAGGCAAGACGTTGACCGCGACGCTGCCGCTGTACCTGCATTCGCTGCTCGGCAAGGGTTCCCATCTGGCAACCGTCAACGATTATCTGGCGAAGCGCGATGCCGAATGGATGACGCCGCTGTTCCGCACGCTTGGAGTTAGCGTTGGGATCGTGCAAACCGAATCGGATCAAGGCCAGCGCCGCGAAGCGTACGGCAGCGACATTACCTACGGAACCGCCAAAGAGTTCGGCTTCGATTTCCTCCGCGACCGCTTGCTGCTGCGAGCCCAAAACCGCTTGCAGTCGGACTTTTTAGGCGATGGCGAATCGAACTTCAACGACGGCGGCGGCGACAAACCTGTGATGCGAGGCGTCCACTTCTGCTTGGTCGATGAAGCCGACAGTATTCTGATCGACGAAGCGAGAACGCCGTTGATCATCGGTTCGATCGAAGATCAGGTCCGCGAACAGATCGTCCAAGCCTATCAATGGGCGGCTCGACACGCGCCGGAATTTGTCGAGGACGAACACTACGAGATCACCCCCGACTCCAAACAATACGAACTAACCGGACGCGGGCGTCAGGCGGTTCGCTCGCTGCCACGTCCCGACCTGATCCGAACGGTTGGCCTTGTCGATCTCTACGAGTTCATGGAGCGTGGCATCAAAGTCCATCAAGAGTTCTTTCTGGACCGGCACTACGTCGTCCGCGACGATGAGATCGTGATCGTCGACGAATTCACTGGCCGTTTGGCCGAGGGACGTAAATGGCGCGACGGGATCCATCAAGCGATCGAGGCCAAGGAGGGGATGGAGATCTCGGTCCCGACCGGTCAGGCCGCCCGGATCACGATCCAGGATCTGTTCCTGCGTTACAAATATCTTGCCGGGATGACCGGTACCGCCGCCACGTCGGCGCCCGAACTGAAGAAGATCTACCGCACGCCAGTCGTCCGCGTTCCCACCAATCGCCCGCCGCAACGTATCCCGCTGAAGGATCTCGTCTTCGGCGATATGGAATCGAAATTTGTTGCGATCGTCGACGAAGTGGTCGAGATGAATCGATTGGGCCGCCCGGTCTTGATCGGTACCCGATCGATCGACAAATCGGAACTGCTGTCGCAGATGCTCGAAGACAAAGGGATCAAGCACGAAGTCCTCAACGCCAACAAGGTCGCCGAGGAAGCGGCGATTGTCGAACAAGCGGGCAAACGAGGCCGCGTGACCGTGGCGACCAACATGGCTGGCCGCGGTACCGATATCAAGGTTCCCAAAGATGTCGAAGCCGAGGGTGGGATCCACGTGATCTGCACCGAACTACACGATTCGGCGCGGGTCGATCGCCAGTTGATCGGCCGCTGCGGCCGGCAGGGCGACCAAGGTTCCTACCGCCAGTATCTCTCGCTTGACGACGACATCCTTAAGAACGGTTATGGCCCGGTGAAGGCCGCTCGCTGGAAACAGTTGGGGGCCGCAAGTAGCGGCAGTTTCCAGAGCTATGCCCCGATGTTCCGCAAAGCTCAGCAGCGGGTCGAGAAGAAGCACTTCCGCGACCGGATGGTGCTGTTGCATCATGAGCGAGAGCGGAAAAAGATGCAGCGTGAAATCGGGCAGGATCCCTACCTCGACACGCCCGATTGATCCGGCGGCGGCGTGCGGCAGCGCTCGTTACCTCGCTTCGATCTGTCAAATCCAATTCTCCCACTCTCCCGCAGTCGGCCGCCGACCGATTGCGGCAGTGGGATGCGGTTCTACGCGCAGTGCCCCTCGCAGTCGCCCCGCACTGAAACTTCAAATCGACAAATTCATTCGCAGCAGCCACCAGGTTATGGATTATCCCTCGCCCGGGAGGTTACAATCGGACTCCGAACCAGGGCGGTTTGCGGCCCCTTTGGCAGCCGAGAACGGCTGCATCCCATCCACCAAACGCCTGCCCCATTCGAAACCACGCAAAATCACAAGCGTTCGAAACACAATTACTCTCACCCCAAGAAGACTGCTGATATGCGTACACTCAGCCTGCTTTGCCTGTTCGCCCTGACACTGCTTCCGCTTGCGGCAGCTCATGCCGAAGAGGACGGTTTCATTTCCATCTTCGATGGCAAGACTCTCGACAACTGGGACGGAAACCCTGCTTTTTGGAGCGTCGAAGACGGGATGATCACTGGTCAAACAACCGCGGATAATCCCACCAAAGGGAATACGTTTCTGATCTGGCGAGGCGGGGAAGTTGGCGATTTCGAATTGCAGCTGGAATACAAGTTGATCGGCGGCAATTCGGGGATCCAGTACCGCAGCTTTGAGGTCGATCCGGAAAAACAAAAGTGGGTCGTCGGCGGTTACCAAGGTGACTTCGAATCGGGCGACACCTATTCGGGAATCCTCTACGGCGAGAAGTTCCGCGGCATCTTGGCCAACCGCGGCCAGAAGACCGAACTGGTTCGTAACGATGGCAAATTCAAGGTGAACGTGGTTGGATCGGTTGGCGATTCGGCGACGATCCAATCGAAGATCAAGAAGGAAGACTGGAACACCTACACGATCACCGCCAAGGGCTTTGAGTTCAAGCACAAGATCAACGGCGTCCCAACAGCCGAATGTACCGACAACGATACCAAAGAGCGGCGTGCCAACGGGATCTTGGCGTTGCAACTGCACGCCGGCCCACCGATGAAGGTCCAGTTCCGCAACATTCGCTTGAAGCATCTTAAGTCGGCCGGCAGCGACGACGTGAGCCACAGCGACGCCAAGGAAAAAAAAAAGATAGTCTTCATCGCGGGTAAACCGAGCCACGGTTATGGTTCGCACGAACACTATGCCGGATGTCGGTTGTTGGCCAACGCGCTCACCGAAGCGATGCCAAATTACACCGCCGAAGTGATCAAAAACGGCTGGCCCGAAGCCGGCACCGACGCTCTTAAAGATGCCGACTCGATCGTCGTCTATTGCGACGGCGGCGGGCGTCATCTGCTGAATCCTCACATCGACGAACTGGCACCGCTGATGAAAGACGGTGCCGGTTTGGTCTGCATCCACTACGGTGTGGAGACCTTGGCAGGCAAGCCGGGCGATGCTTTCTTGGATTGGATCGGCGGCTATTTCGA
This sequence comes from Rosistilla oblonga, assembly GCF_007751715.1. Lineage (NCBI taxonomy): Bacteria > Pseudomonadati > Planctomycetota > Planctomycetia > Pirellulales > Pirellulaceae > Rosistilla > Rosistilla oblonga. The sequence goes on from NZ_CP036292.1 coordinate 4,112,145, forward strand.
AGCCAACTGGTCGGTCAATCCGCACTGGGTCGCAAAATACGAAACCTTCCCCGATCATCCGATCAGCCGCGGCGTGAAGCCGTTTGAAATCAACGACGAGTGGTACTTCCACATGCGGTTTCGCGACGGCATGAAAGGGGTCACTCCGATCCTCTCGGCTCATCCCCCCGAAGACACGATGCGCCGTCCCGACGGTCCGCACAGCGGCAACCGGGCGGTTCGCAAAGCTGTCGCCAACGGCGAGATTCAACACATGGCTTGGGCGGCCCAGCGCGATGGCGGCGGCCGTGGTTTTGGCTTCACCGGCGGCCACTTCCACTGGAACTGGGCCGATCCCAACTTCCGCAAAGTGATGCTCAACGCGATCGTCTGGACCGCTCACGGCGAAGTTCCCGCGGCGGGCGTTTCGACCGACGATCCGACCGAAGAACAACTAGAAGCCAATCAGGACGAGCCCAAACCTGCAAGCGCCGCGAAAGAAAAGAAGGGCAAGAAGATCGTCCGCACCGTCGTCAATCGCAAGGTGGCGGCCAAGCCGAAGCAGGAACTGAAGCCGCTGTTTCTTAGCGCTCCCGTCACCAAGCAGACGCCTGGGCAATCGGTAGCGATCGACGTACCGCTAGGCGACGCGAAGGAGCTGTATCTCGCAGTCACCGACGGCGGCAACGGGATCAGTTGCGACTGGGCCGACTGGGCGGAACCGCATCTGGTGGGGCCGGCCGGAAAAAAAAAACTAACTGAGTTGAAGTGGAAGCACGCGTCGTCCGGCTTTGGCCAAGTTCGCGTCGGTAAAAACGCGGGCGGTTCGCCGCTGCAGATCGCCGGACAACCGGTCGCTTATGGGATCGGAACCCACGCCCCGTCGGTGATCGGTTTTGATCTGCCCCCGGGCTACGATCGTTTTGTCGCTCGCGGAGGTCTCGACAACGGCGGGTCCGATCAATCGGGCTGCGGATCCGATGCGGAGGTTCTCTTTGCTGTCTACGACAAAATGCCGACGCTCGAAACTCCCGGTGCTTCCAGCGGATCGCGTGAAGCGAGCGCCGCTCTCGAAGGACTCGACGTCGGCCAAGAGCTGGCAGCCAGCTTGTTCGCCGCTGAGCCGCAATTGCTGAGCCCATCGAATATCGATATCGATCACCGGGGCCGGGTTTGGGTTTGCGAAATCGTCAACTACCGCAAGCACAAAGGAAAGCGTCCCGAAGGAGATCGGATCCTGGTCGTCGAAGATACCGACGGCGACGGGATGGCCGACAGCGAGAAGGTCTTCTATCAAGGGGACGACATCGATTCGCCGCACGGCGTCTGCGTCTTGGGCAACAAAGTGATCGTTTCGGCCGGCGACAAAGTATACCTGTTCACCGATTCGAATGGCGACGACAAGGCGGACAAGAAGGAGGTGCTGTTCAGCGGCATCTCCGGTTCGCAACACGATCACGGCATCCACGCCTTCACCTTTGGCCCCGATGGCAAGCTGTACTTCAACTTTGGCAACGCCGGCGGCCAACTGAAGGACAAGGATGGCAAACCGATCGTCGACGCGGCGGGGAACGAAGTCGCGGCGCAACGCAAACCGTACCAGGAAGGAATGGTCTTTCGTTGCAATCTCGACGGCAGCGAATTGGAGACCCTCGGCTGGAACTTCCGCAACAACTGGATGGTCACCGTCGATTCTTACGGCGGGATCTGGCAATCGGACAACGACGACGACGGCAACAAAGCCGTCCGCATCAATTATGTAATGGAGTACGGAAACTACGGCTACAAAGACGAAAAGACCGGTGCGGGTTGGAAAGCCGATCGAACCGGGATGCACACCGACGTTCCCCTTCGCCACTGGCATCTGAACGATCCGGGCGTCGTCCCCAATCTGCTTCAAACCGGAGCCGGTTCGCCGACGGGGATCACCGTTTACGAAGGCGATCTGTTGCCGATGTTCACAGGCCATCTGGTCCACTGCGATGCCGGCCCCAACGTCTGCCGGGCTTATCTGGTCAGCGACGACAAGGGCGGCTACACGGCCAAGATCCGCGAGATATTGACCGGGTCGCAGGACAAATGGTTCCGCCCCTCCGATGTGAAAGTTGCTCCCGACGGTTCGCTGATCATCGCCGATTGGTACGACCCTGGCGTGGGCGGACACGGAATGGGCGATCTCGATCGCGGGCGTTTGTTCCGCATCACGCCGATCAAACACGATGCGTCGTACAAGATTCCCAAGTTCGATTTCGAGACCGCGGCGGGGGCTGCCGAAGCGCTGAAGAACCCCAACTATGCAGTCCGCTACATGGCGTGGCAAGCGCTGCACGCGATGGGAGCCGACGCAAACGCTGAGCTGCAAAAACTGGCGGCTTCGAAAAATCCGATCTACCGCGCCCGAGCGTTTTGGTTGTTGGGTAAGACCGACGGCCAGGGTAACTCGACAGTGGCCAAAGCGATCCAAGATTCCGAACCCAACGTTCGCATGATGGGCATTCGCCTGGCCCGTCAGTTGGATTTGCCGCTCGACGAATTTGTCACGCCGCTACTTCGCGATCCCTCGCCGCAGGTTCGCCGCGAATTGGCAGTCGCGCTCCGCGAGAGTAAATCGGAAAAAGTGCCACAGCTGTGGGCTCAACTGGCCACGCAACACGATGGCAAGGACCGTTGGTACCTGGAAGCGTTGGGAGTCGGTTCGGATCTGCAAGCCGATGCCTGTTTCGACGCGTGGATCAAGGCGGTCGGCGACGCCTGGAACACGCCCGCCGGACGCGACATCATCTGGCGTTCGCGAGCTCCCGCGGCGACCGCTTATCTGGTCAAGATCTTGCAAGATCCAGAACTCAGCGAAGCCGACCAAGCCCGCTTCATGCGTGCCTTCGACTTCCACGAGGGACCAGAAAAAGAAGCGGCTCTGTTGAAGCTGCTAGGACTGTAAGCGGAACCTGCCCCCATCAGCCCTCGGTAGCACGTAAGTTCAAAGCCGCGGAGCTGGCGATCGCATAAAGCCCGCGGCGCAAGCCGCAGGATGACATCGCGCGATCGATTGCTCAAAGCCCCGGTTGGGGCGACAGCAAATTTGGATATGTCGCCCCTGCCCGGGGCTCGCGCGGTTTCGTCTTCATTCCTGACCTGCGGCTCGCGCCGCAGGCTTTACGCGGCCGCCGCTCCCGCGGCTTCGTTTTGGAGGTGCCAGACGTGTTTCCAGGCGGATACGTTTGCTCTAAACGTTCTATCACACCATCCTGATGGGAGAGCTTTGGGCACGTGGGTTCAAAGCCGCGGAGCTGGCGATCGCATAAAGCCCGCGGCGCGAGCCGCAGGATGTTTGGGCTCATTGGTTCAAAGCCGCAGAGCCGGCGATCGCATAAAGCCTGCGGCGCGAGCCGCAGGATCACATCGCGCAATCGATTGCTCAAAGCCCCGGCTGGGGCGACAGCAAATTTGGATCTGTCGCCCCTGCCCGGGGCTCCCGCGGTTTCGTCTTCATTCCTGACCCGCGGCTTGCGCCGCAGGCTTTATGCGGCCGCCGCTCCCGCGGCTTCGTTCCGGAGGTGCCAGGCGTGTTTCCAGGCGGATACGTTTGCTCTAAACGTTCTATCACACCATCCTGATCGGAGAGCTTCGGCCTCATCGGTTCAAAGCCGCGGAGCTGGCGATCGCATAGAGCGTGCGACGCGAGCCGCAGGATCTTTGGGCACATCAACTCAAAGCCGCGGAGCCGGCGATCGCGTAAAGCCTGCGGCGCGAGCCGCAGGATCACAACACGCAATCGATTGATCAAAGCCCCGGCTGGGGCGACAGCAACTAGAATCTGTCGCCCCTGCCCGGGGCTCGCGCCGATTCGGCTTCATCTCGGACCTGCGGCTTGGGCCGCAGGCTTTATGCGGCCGCCGCTCCCGCGGCTTCGTAACGGGAGGTCGCGCGTGTTACTCGGCGACGTTGCGATTCCAATCGACAACAACGAAACCGAGACCAATCTGCGCAGCTTCACGATTGGCACGTTTGAAGCAACAGATCATCCTTCGATGTCGGGACCGTGGCATCCCTCAAACCATGTTCAATTTGACTGGAGATCACAGACTCGCGAGCAAACAACAAAAAGCAAGACTCAACAGACAATAAGATCTTTCGTTGCGTCGGCTGCCGCTTTGGGATGAACGATTCCAGTTGTTCGTTTATCGTGCGACGCATTTGTTGTACACTTGCATCCGTAAACTTCCTAAACCGCCAACATTCTTTTCGCGCATCGGATTTATTGTCGCGTTAGCGCCGTTGCCGGCTCCGACTCCTTGTTTTTCCCGCGTTCCCACACGGTCTGTTTATGTTTCGTATTCCGCTGTCGATCGTCGCTTGTTTCGCTATGGGGGCGATTGCGTTTGGCCAAGAGGCAACGCCGCTCAGTCCGCGCGACAAATTGATCGTCGAAACGGTGTTGCGAATCAAAGACTTTAAGATCGAGTCATCCGCACCAGCCAAAGCGGCGCTGCTTCGCTATTTGCGATCCCAACCGGGGACGGAGCAATATTTTGAACTGATCGAACGCTTCGGGTTAACCGACGTCGCGGGTGAGCTAACCGAGTTTGCGATCGCTCACGCCGACGAAACCGCTGGCGTGCGGGCGGCGGAATTGCTGTTCAAGCTGGACAGTCAGAAGCTGTTGATCGATGCGATCTCGGCGGAAGCGAGTGAGCACGCGGTCGCTGCGGTCTCGTTGATCGGACGCGTTGCGGGAACCAAGACGCAGGAGATTCTGATGCCACTGGTCGCGGCGTCGGACAAGTCGGCCGAGCTGCGCGCCGCAGCGGTCGCCGGAATCGCGCGTCGCTCCGATGGCCAGCGTGCGTTGCTGAAGATCGTCGCCGATGGCAAACTGCCGGCCGACCTGAACTTCGCCGCCGCCAACGCATTGTTCGGCTCCGATGATAAATCAATCGTCGCCGAAGCCGCAAAGTACCTGCAGTTGCCCGCGACAGCTGACAGCCAACCGCTGCCGCCGATTTCGGAGCTGATCCAAAAGCGTGGCGATCCCGTCGCCGGAGCGATCGTGTTTCGTAAATCGGGAACCTGTATCAACTGTCATAAGGTTAAGGGCGAGGGGAAGGAGGTTGGCCCCGATTTGTCGGAGATCGGCAGCAAGCTGTCGCGAGAAGCGATGTATGTCGCTGTCTTAAACCCCAGCGCGGCGGTCAGCCACAATTTCGAGACCTATTCGCTGCTGACGATCGACGGCGATGCAACGACCGGTCTGTTGGTCAGCGAAACCGATGCTGCGGTGACGCTACGAAACGCCGAAGGGATCGACAAGACTGTCGCTCGCGATGATATCGAGCTGTTTCAAAAGCAAGCAAAGTCGCTGATGCCTCAGGATTTGCAGCGATTGATGACGGTTCCCCAATTGATCGACCTGATCGAATACACGCTGACGCTGACCAAATAGACACGCGTTTTGCTTGCCGATCGCCGCCACGGCGGCCGCTCGCTAGCAGCCCCAGGTTCGCGTGGCCAGCGGCGTTAGACACGTCGTAACCGGCAAATTCTACCAGGTTTGCTTAATCTGCATTATCGGCACTACCGATACTTCTCCATACAGACGACATGCGCTCCGTGTGCTGTCGTCGCGAGAATATCAGTCTTTCAGCCAATGCAGAATGATCATGCCGATGGCCAACATCCAAACCAGCTCTCCTCGGAATCTCGCCTTCGCATCGCTGACCTGGGTGATGTGCGTTGCGATCCTGTTCTCCGCCGTTGCGACCGCTCAAACGCGGCAACGCGAAGTGACTCGCGGGACCTACAACCCGCCGGTTTTGGAATCGGGAACTGCTGCACCGACCAAGGTGCTCAGCAGCCCCGCTCCCAATGCTGGCAGCAGCCGAGCAAAGGTTCGCCCTGAACCGCAACCGGAAGTCGTTCGCCAAGTCGATTACGAAGTGATCGAGCTGTCCGAAGGCCCCGCCGCGTTTGAGATGGGGTCGGGCTACTGCGATTCGGCCGGCTACTGCGATTCGATGGGTGGCGGTTGTGGTTGCGGTTCGCCAGCCTGTGGTGGCTGCGGTCCGGCGGCATGTAATCCCTGCTTCGGCTACGGTATGCCTTGCCAACGCTTCTTCGGATCGCTCGAATATTCAATGTACTGGCGTCGCGGTCAAACTCTCCCGCCGTTGATCACAACCAGTCCCGCCGGCACCGCAACAGATGTCGCAGGCGTGCTGGGGCAAACCTCGACAACGACCTTGGTTGGCGGACTGAATCGTGGCGAAATGACCTCCGGCGGCCGCGCTCAACTGGGCCTTTGGATGGACGACTTCCAATGCCGATCGATCCTGGTTCGCTTCTGGGCCATTGGTGACGAGACGTTCAACTATACAGCCGATCAATCGACAGCCGCATTTGTTGCCGTGCCGTTCAACAACGCAGCATTGAACAACCAAGCCGATGCATTTTTGATCGTCGAACCGGGGCAAGCGACAGGTAGTGTCAACGTCCAAACCCGATCCGAAGCTTATGGTGGCGACGCGTTGTTGCGACAGAAATGGCGAACTGGGCTGGGCGGACGCGTCGACGCATTCTGGGGCTATCAAACTGCTCGCATCAACGAACAACTGACCCTTTCGATCGATTCCGAAGGGCTCGACGGCGGGACTCGCCCCGGCCAACGCTTGCAGATCACCGATTCCTTCGATGCCAAGAACGAATTCCATGGAGCGACTTTTGGATTCGACAGCTTCTACCGCGAAGGCCCTTGGTCATGGACGATGCTGACCAAAATTGGCTTCGGTTCGATGCATCGCGAAGCAGCGATCCGTGGCAACACGATTCGCAGCAGCGGCGGGCTCGAATTCCCATCGTCCGAAGGATTCTTCGCTCGCAATTCGAACATCGGAGACACCAGCAGCAGCAAGTTCTCGGTCGCTCCCGAGTTCGACCTGAAGCTCGGTTACACCGTTCGGCCGGGTCTCGACATGACGATCGGTTACAGCTTCCAATTGTTCACCAACGTGGTTCAGCCCTCAGGCATCTTCGACACCAGCACAACGGATCTGGCCACGGTACCGACCAACCATCCATCGGTCCAGTTCGAAGACACATCGTATTGGATCCAAGCTTTGAACTTCGGTCTCGCCTGGAACTATTGATCCTCTGACGCTCCGTTCGAGACTTCCAAGCCAAGCGATGTGCTGTGTAAACCGGACATCGCTGGCACTACGACCCTCTGCGAGAGCGAGGGTCTTCGGTCGTTAGCGAATCGCCAGCCCCCGGCGTCACCGTCGCATCTACCCTCCGCATCATGGCTTCGTTAAATTGGCGACACGTGAGTTAAACGTGTTGCACCAATGACCGAGGCAGTCTGGGATGTCGAAGATCATCGCCGCGATGCTGATCTCGATCGCATTGGTCGCCGGACTGGTAGGCTGGTTGATCGTCGGCGACGGCGTCTCGCCACGCACTGTAAGCTCAGCAGCCAAGACTCCAGGCGGCGGAGCGAGCGACAGCCCCGAATCCGAAGAAGATCTACGGATCTATTGTGCGGCGAGCAATCTCGCGGTGATGGAACGGATCCGGCAGGACTACGAACAATCGACGGGGACGACGATCAGCGTTCAGTATGGCCCCTCGCAAAGTCTGCTGGCTCAATTACAACTGACGCAAACCGGTGATCTCTATCTTCCTGCCGACGACAGTTATCTAGTTCTCGCGGAAGATGCGGGCCTGTTGTCGCTGAGGCTACCGATCGCCACGATGCAGGTAGGATTGGCGGTTAAGCGAGGAAACCCGAAGCGGATCGCTGATTTCCCGGCGCTGCTGACAAACGAGATTCGCGTCGTCCAAGCCAATCCCGATGCGGCGGCGGTGGGGATGCTGACGCGTGCATGTCTGCTGCCATCGGGCAAATGGTCGCGCCTCGCCGATGCGACAACAGCCTTCCGCGGGACCGTCGTCGAAGTGGCCAACGATGTTCACGTGGGCGCCGCCGATGTGGGAATCGTCTACGCTGCGGTTCTGCATTCCTACCCCGACTTGGAATTTGTCGCGATCGAAGCACTGCGGCCAGCGAAGGCACAGGTTGCGATCGGCATTCTTAAATCGTCGAGGGCGCCGGGCCAGGCACTCGACTTCGCCCGCTATCTGACCGCACCCGATCGAGGACTGAAGGTCTATGCCGAACATGGGTTTCACGTCGCTGAGCAGGTTCTCAAATAGAAGGCCGCTGCCACGTACCCCCTTCCCCTGAACCGTTGTCAAGTTTCTAACGATCCGTCGATGCGATGGCGGTAGCGTTTCAAAAGGCCTCTTTTCAGCGACAGCGTTTGCCGCGAAGATCGACATCGCTCGTTGCCGCAATCCCGACCAATCGACGCTAGGTTCATTTGTCCCCATGACGCTCCAACGTAGTCCCGGTCGTCGGTTGCGAGATGTCGTCTTCTATCTGATCGTGGCGGGGCTGTCGGCGAATTTTGTGTTGTTGATCGTGTTGCTGCTGGCAGCCGATCTGATGTTCACATCTCCGGCTGAAATCGTGAAGGCGTTGCAAAAACCGGAGATCCGCGCGGCGTTTGGGCTGACATTATCTACGTGCACGATCACGGCGGTGTTGTCGGTGTGGGTTGCAACGCCGTTGGGTTACGCGCTGTCGCGGTACCGTTTTCCCGGCCGCAGCGTGGTCGACACGATCGTCGACATTCCGATCGTGCTTCCGCCGTTGGTGCTGGGGCTGAGTCTGTTGATCCTATTCCATCAACCCTTCCCGTTTTCGCAGTGGTTGTTTCCCGATTCGAATTGGCAGTTGGAAACGTGGTTGCGGGATCGCGTTGGATTTCCCGTCACCTTCCGTTGGCCGGCGGTGATTTTGGCGCAATTTGCCGTTGCTTGCGCGTTTGCCGTGCGGACGATGCGAGTGACTTTTGATCAGATCGATCCGCGTGCCGAAGATGTCGCCAGGACTCTCGGCTGCACTCGGGGCCAAGCGTTTATGCACGTGGCGCTTCCGCAGGCTTGGCGCGGCGTGATCGCTGCCGGAACGATCGCTTGGGCTCGGGCGCTGGGCGAATTTGGCCCGATCCTCGTCTTCGCTGGATCGACTCGGTTTCGCACCGAGGTCCTATCGACGACTGTCTTTTTAGAACTCAGCGTCGGCCAACTGGATGCTGCCGTGGCCGTCTCGTTATTGATGGTCGCGATGGCGATCGTCGTCTTGGTGACGCTTCGCTGGCTGGGAGCGGGGCTATCGACATGATGGAACTAGCCGATGTTAGTGTCGCTGCCGGAACGTTCTCACTTCGCGGGCTCAGCCTGCGGATTGAAACCGGCGAGTATGCGGTCCTAATGGGAAAGACGGGGATCGGTAAAACGACGATCCTGGAAACGATCTGCGGTTTAAGAAAGCTTGGCGGTGGCAAAATCCGGATCGCTGGAGTCGACGTTTCCGGCTGGTCGGCAGCCGATCGCAACGTCGGCTATGTGCCGCAAGACCTCGCGTTGTTTCCTACCATGACCGTCGGGCAACATCTCGAGTTTGCGTTGCGTTTCCGAAAGGTGCCGCGGCGCCAACGGGCGATTCGAGTCGGCGAGATGGCAACGACGTTGCAGATCGAATCGCTCCTGGATCGCAAAGTCGATGGACTCAGCGGCGGGGAAGCGCAACGCGTTGCACTGGGGCGGGCGTTGACGTTTGGCCCCTCGGTCCTGCTGTTAGACGAACCGCTCAGCGCGCTCGACGCGGAGACTCGGCAAAACGTGCAAGCCATCCTCCGGCAGATCAATCGCAAGACGGGCGTCACCGTGCTGCATGTGACTCACAGTCGAGGCGAAGCCGAATCGCTGGCCAACCGCTGGTTTTGTCTGGAGACAGTCGATGGAGCCGCTCGGATCCAGGAGAGGAGCTGAACACGAACCCGATGTCACTGCGGGATGGCGACTTATGCCATTCGCGCCAGCAGAACCAAGATACAGCTGCCGTCATCGATCACGTTCAGCCCCGCCTCGCGAGCCGCTTGGCTAGCTTGTTCGTCTTCGGCTCCGGGCTGCATCCAAACATGTTTCACACCCGCCGCGATCGCATCGTCGATGATCCGACGCGTCACCTGGGGCGGCGTGATGATCGAAACCGCATCGGGGACCTCGGGCAGGTCCGCGATCGTGGCAAACGCCGGCTGACCTTCGATCTCATCGGCGGCGGGGTTCAACGGAAAGACCTCGCGACCGCTCTCCAGCAGGGCGCGGAAGACCTTGTTGCCGTATTTCTCACGCTTGGGGGACGCACCGGCGACCGCAAACGTCTTGGCGGCCAAAAAGCTTTTCAGCGAGTCTTCGTTCATCGGATCGATCCTATCAGTGCGGCGTTGAGGGGAAATCGCAGCAAAACCATTGCCATCGCTTCATTATCGCGAGTTGCTCGCATTAAGAAAAGTGATCGCAACGCGGATACCTCTCGGGCAGGGGACGGATGCTTCTTTTGCTCGCGCAAAGTCGTCCGCGACACCGCGTTACAGTCCAATACCTCAACGGCTATATTGAGGTTAGGCCAGCCTCGGTTTGTGTTGCCACCGGCGATCCTAATGCCGGGGTGACGAGGTCGCCTATTTCCCCTTCTACCTGTCGTTTGAAACGGAAACTATCGTGCAAAACCTTTCTCCTGCAGGTATCGAACTTGTTCAACGCCTATCCCAACAACACGGTCTCTCGACCGATGCGGTCACGCATATGTTGATCGCTGTGCAGAACGGCAACGGCTCGATGGCTCAATTCAATCACCCGGCGTTTGGCGGAGCGGGCCAGTGGATGCGCGGCGGGATGACGATGGTCAGCGATCTGTTTAATCACCAATTGAAAAATTGCGTGAACAATTTGTGTGCGGAGATCTCCGACGCGCTCAACAATCATCAATTGGTTCCCTTCAGCGGATCGTTCCAGTCGCAATCCCAAGGAGGCAGCGGCGGACAAACTCAAGCCGCCGGCCAAATCGGTTCGGCCAACAGCCTGTTTGTTCCCGACCCATCAAAAAATTGGTGGCCCCAAGAAATGGGATCGCCCAACGCGGTCGGATCGCAGAACAACGTCCGCTACGCCTACTTCGCCAACATCCATCGGCTGGCTGTGAACACCGGCGGCGGGACTTGGGTCTACGACACCTTGAACCATCAGATCGGCGGATTCAGCCAGCAGCAAGGGAGCGGCGGATCGATCACGTTCACCAGCCAGTTTGGAGTCGTCGATCTGTCGACGCTGCCGGTGATCTCGCGCGATGGCGTCCCCGCTGCACCGCAGCAAGCGCCGCCCGCTTCGCCGCCGCCAAGTCATACTGATCATTCGTCTTCCCAACCATCCAATCCCGCTCCGATGCCGGCGTCCCATCCGAGCTCCAATGCGACAGGGAACGACATCATCGAAACCCTCGATCGGTTGGGTGGACTGCTGGAAAAGGGCTATATCAGCGAGCAGGAGTTTTCGGCGAAGAAGGCGGACCTGCTGAGCCGTCTGTAGTGGCGTCGGCGGTGCAATCCACCTAGCTCGATGCGATCCCGACGGGTAAGTTGACGTGAGCCGATCGTTCCGATCTGTCTCGCCAAAACTCAAGGAGCCCGCTGTGCGGATCGCTTTATTTGCATCGAAGCCTTACGACCGCCAATTTTTTGACCAGGCGAATCGCGAAGGCGAACACGAAATCGTCTACATCGAAGCTCGTCTGTCGCAGCAGACGGTCCAATTAGCCGAAGGTTTTCCGGCGGTCTGCGTCTTTGTCAACGATCTCGTCGACGCTCAGGTCCTGCAGCAATTGCATTCCGGTGGAACGTCGATCGTGGCGCTGCGATCGGCCGGATTCAACAACGTCGATCTCAAGACGGCGGATGCGTTGGGAATCAAAGTCGTCCGCGTCCCCGCCTACTCGCCGTACTCCGTGGCCGAACATACGGTTGCGATGATCCTTGGGCTGAACCGCCAGATCCCTCGAGCCTACAACCGCGTTCGCGATTGCAACTTCAGCCTCGAAGGACTGCTCGGCTTCGACTTGCATGGCAAGACCTTTGGCCTGATCGGAACCGGCGAGATCGGTCGTGTCGTCGCCAAGATCATGAGCGGATTCGGCTGCCGAATCGTTGCCTATGATCCGTATCCGAATCAACAGTGGGCCGAAGATGCCGGCGTTCAATACGTTGAAATCGACGCGTTGTTGGAACAATCCGATGTGATCTCGCTGCATTGTCCGCTGACCCCCGACACGCATCACATGATCGATGCGGCGGCGGTGCAGAAGATGAAGCCGGGGGTGATGTTGATCAACACCAGCCGCGGCGCGATCGTCGAAACGCAGGCTGTCATCGACGCTTTAAAGTCTTCGAAGATCGGTTCGCTGGGAATCGATGTCTACGAGGAGGAGGACAAGCTGTTCTTCGAAAACCTGTCGGGGCAGGTTGTCCAAGACGATGTTTTCGCGCGGCTGCTAACGTTCCCAAACGTTTTGATCACGGGACACCAAGCCTTTTTCACGAAAGAGGCGTTGCAGCAAATCGCGGCGACGACGCTACAAAACATGAACGATATCCTGCAGCAAGGGAGTTGCAAGAATCAACTGCACGCCAGTTGAACGCTGCGGTCGAGCAGCTATTGTGCAAACGGATTCGCTTGGATTCGCGGAGGGTGAGTCCGCCGCGTCGGGTTAGCTGACCGAGCGGAACGGCCGATGAAGACATCACCTGGGTCGAAGAAGACGTCGTGGACTTGCGACAGCGGAACACTAGGAACCTGTTGAGGTGCCGCTGCGACCGCGCGAGGTGCTTCGCGCAGCGGACTCTGCTCGAGATTGCCAGCTTGCAGTTCCGCGGGGAACTGGCGTTCCGCAGGTTCAACGTCGCGATCGGCTTTTAGAGAAACAGCCCGCGGCAGGCTGGCAGCTTCGTCTGCGGAGCGTTCCACATCGGCGTTTCGATCCGTTGGCTGGCGCAGCATCATCATCGCTACCGCAGCTGAAAAGAGCAGGATCGCAAGGGGTGGAAATGCGCGGATCATAGGGCCATTCGCGGGCAGGAAATGGGCGTGCGGCAGAAATACGAGACCAACGGGACCGGTGCCAGCGGGCCGCAGATGCAGCAATGGATGTCGTCTGCAATGGAAACCTTAGATCACCGCAGCGGGTTGTCCAATTTTTCCTGTCCGATCGACTTTGATCGCCAGACAGCCGCGAGCCAGCTGGGCTGAGAATTTCGGAAAGACCGGTTTTGATCGTTAGCGCGATCGACTTCTTGCCTCAACCCCGCGTAGATTCAAAATTCGCGGATGCCCACACCCGTTGCGATAAGCTAAGGTCTTGTTATTGCGGATCGGTCGTCGAGGGAACGGGCAGCGGTCGATCGACGCTTCCCTGCGGTCGGATACAATCGATCGGGGCCTTCCGTTTTTCCGACTCATACGCGCCCCGGCGTGCTGGAATGCAATGATCGAAGTCAGCGAGCTCACCAAGGCATACGACGACCTGCAAAAGGGAAAGTTTATTGCTGTCGATTCGGTCTCGTTTTCGGTTGGGCCCGGTGAGATCTTCGGTCTGTTGGGGCCCAACGGTGCCGGCAAGACAACCGTACTGCGGATCCTGAGCACCGTTCTGCAAGCCACGTCCGGAATCGCTCGCGTCCAGGGTTATGACGTCTCGGCCGATCCAGCCGCTGTGCGTCGGCGGATCGGTTTTGTCAGCAACAATACAGCCGTCTACGACCGGATGACAGCGTGGGAGATGGTCGAATACTTCGGCCAATTGCACGGCATGCCGCGCGATGCGCTGGACGCTCGACTGGTCGAACTGTTTGCTCAACTGCGAATGGACGACTTTCGCCACGTCCCCGGAGCCAAGCTTTCGACGGGCATGAAGCAGAAGGTTTCGATCGCCCGGGCATTGGTTCACGACCCGCCGGTTTTGATCTTTGATGAAGCGACGCTGGGGCTGGACGTCCTGGTGGCAAGAAACCTGTTGCAGGTGATCCGTTCACTGAAAGATGCCGGCAAGTGTCTGATCTTTTCGACGCACATCATGCGCGAGGTCGAACGGTTATGCGACCGGATCGCTGTGATGCATCGCGGCCGGATCTTGGATACTGGCACCTTAGCCGAACTTCGCGAGCGCCACAGCCAACACGATTTTGAAGAACTCTTCTTCGATCTGCTGAGCCAACACGAAGCGGAGCACGACGACCCCGAATACGATTTGAAAGCGACATAACGGTGCAGCAAGACTCGCAAACACCTCGATTCTCCACCATCCGCCTGATCTATCTGCGCGAGATGCGAGATCAGCTGCGCGATCGCCGGACGATCTTCACCATCGCCATCCTGCCGATGCTGGTCTATCCCTTGGTCGGGATGTTGATGCTGCAGATGGCACAGTTCACGCAGCAGCAACCGATTTCGATCTGCATCGTCGGCGAAGAGAACTTGCCCGGCGAACCGAGCCTGGTGATCGATGATGGCATCAATCCGGCGCTGCTGCAAAAACCGGAAACTGTCCGGATCGAATCGCGAACCCCAGTCGACGTCGCTCCCGATCAGATCGATGAAACATGCCAGTCTTGGATTCGCGACGGACTGTTCGATGCAGTCGTCTTGGTTCCCGCCAGCTTCGACAAGAATGCCAACTCAGCATCCGAGTCCACATCGAATGCGACGAATGATTCCGCAGCAAACAACGATGAATCCTCGGTTGCCGACGCCTCGGCCGACGACGATTCTGAAACCGTTCCGCAGATCGAACTGCTGTACAGCGTCGCTTCGGATCAATCGCGAGTCGCGGGCGATCGGATGCAGATGGTGTTGGATCGCTGGCGCAGCCTGTGGGTGAAAGAGCGATTGATCCGCGAGGGGATCGACGCCAGTGCGCTGCGTCCCTTCGAGATCGAATCGCGCGACATCGCTCCGGAATCGACACGGCGAGCGGCCTTTTGGTCCAAACTGCTGCCGTTTGTGATGCTTGTCTGGGCGATGACCGGCGCGTTTTATCCGGCGATCGATTTGGTCGCCGGCGAAAAGGAACGGGGAACGTTGGAGACGCTATTGTGCAGCCCAGCGCTGCGCGGCGAGATCGTGTGGGGCAAATTGGCCGCGGTCACGACGTTCAGCATCATGACGTCGCTGTTGAATGTGGTCAGCATGCAACTGACAGCGACTTTCGCCTTTCATCAACTGGGACTTTCTCAAGGGAACGCCGCGATGGGATCGCCGCCGATCGGCGCGATGTTGTGGCTGCTGCTAGCACTCTTCCCATTGTCGGCCCTCTTCAGTTCGCTCGCCCTCGCTGTCGCCGCGATGGCCCGCAGCAGCAAAGAGGGACAATACTATTTGATGCCGCTGATGATGGTCACGCTGCCGTTGGTCCTTGTGCCGCTGTTGCCTGGGACGACGCTCAGCCTTGGGACCAGCCTGATCCCAGTGACCGGGATGTTCCTGTTGGTGCGAGCCTTGGTCGAAGGGCAATACAGCGAAGCCCTGCTTCATCTGCCGGTCGTGGCGTTGGTCACCTTTGGTTGTTTGTCGTTGGCCGTCCGTTGGGCGCAGCGACAATTCGAAAACGAAGACGTCCTGTTCCGCGATGGCGAACAATGGGACTTGGGAATGTGGATGCGGCATCTGTGGCGCGATCGCCAACCTGTCGCAAGCGTCGGCCAAGCCTTGATGTGCGGAGTGATCGTCCTGATGGGACTCTTTTTCGGCCGGCTGATGGCTTCTCAGCCGCACAGTTGGAACGATCTCGCGATCGCTATCCTGCTGCCGCAGATCGGTATGATTCTGGCTCCCGCTCTACTGATGTCGATCGTGTTGACGACCAGCATCCGGACCAGCCTGCG
The DNA here is from genome assembly GCF_007751715.1 of Rosistilla oblonga. Classification (NCBI taxonomy): domain Bacteria; kingdom Pseudomonadati; phylum Planctomycetota; class Planctomycetia; order Pirellulales; family Pirellulaceae; genus Rosistilla; species Rosistilla oblonga. The sequence goes on from NZ_CP036292.1 coordinate 4,127,951, forward strand.
GATCCGATTCCCACAGCGTGGCGCGATGGCGGCGGCATTGCTGCTGGGCTTCACGCTACATCCAACCTACAGCCAATTAGGCTACTGGATCGGCGAGATCTATCCGATGTCCGACGCCGCCAAAGAGGCGCTCATGCCGATCATGGAAATGTTAAACGCGCAACCGCTGTGGGCGGTGATCTTCATGATGGCGTTTGTTCCCGCGATTTGCGAAGAGTTTACTTTCCGCGGGTTTATCTTCGGCGGACTCGCTCGAGATCGTGGCGGCTTGCGAGCGATCCTGGTGACCGCGCTGATGTTTGGATTCTCCCACGCGATCTTCCAACAAAGTCTAGCCGCGACCGTGATGGGATGCGTGCTGGGATGGATCGCACTGCGAACCGGCAGCGTTTTGCCAGGGATCGTGCTGCACGTCACCAACAACGCGCTGTCGTTGTCGGTCGCCAGAACCAGCGAACATCCCGAGCTGTTCGATTCGTGGCTCGGATTTTTCTTGCGTCAGAGTGCCGATGGGACTCCATCGTACCAACCGATCTGGATCGTGATCTCGGCCAGTCTCGCCGTCGCCTGTTTGATCTACTACTCGCTGTTCAACGATCAACACGCCGACGATGAAGAGATCCAAAAGAGCGAACGGGAATGGATCAAGTCGCAAGAACTGCAGGCGTCGCAAAACGCGACCTAAGCGATCGCCCGAACGAGAGTTTCAGGCGTTCGAATTCAACGCTTCGAGCGATTCAACGCGGCGACGTCGCGCCGCGGTTGAAAGAGCTTGCCAGCCGAGATCGCTGGAGTTGGATTATTCGTAATCCCACTTCATGATCCACGGGTCGCCCGTCTTCTGTTGGAACTGCTTCAGTTCGGCTTGCATCTTTGCCAACCGGTCTGCGTATTTCGGATCGTCGGCCAAGTTGGTCGTCTCATGCGGATCGGCCTTCAAGTCGAACAGTTCAAACTCGGGACGTTGGATATAACGCCCGACGGTTCGCTTGCCGTACATCGCCTGCATTCCTTGTTCGTATTGCGCCTGCCAAGTCGGTGCGGCCCAAAGGTCCGAAGCAAACGGATAGGGGAGCGGATGGGCGATGTTCCAGATCAGCTTGTATTGCCGCTGGCGAACGGTTCGCATCGGATAATACATCTGGATCTCGTGGAACGTGTGCGATCCATAGACGACGTCCCAACCGGTCGGATCCTGTTCGCCAAGGATCGGCAGGAAGCTGCGGCCGTGGAATTCTTTCTTCGGAGCTTTGACGCCCGCCATGTCGAGGATCGTTGGCGTCATGTCGACCAGGCTAACCATCGCTGGATTGACGGTCCCACGCTCGGGCATCCGCGGATCGCGGACCAGCATCGGGATCGCCAAGCCGGGTTCATATTGAGTCGTCTTGCCACCGGGGAACGCGATCCCATGATCGCTGGTGAAGATCACGATCGTGTTGTCCCAGGCGCCAGCTTGCTTCAAGACTTCGGCCAACCGGCCAACGCCTTGATCGATCCGAGAGACGCTCTGGTAGTACTGGGCCAGTTCGGCGCGACAGACCGGAGTGTCGGGCAAGTAGGGTGGCACGATCACATCGTCGGGAGAATACAACACTTCGTCGACGCCAGCATAACCTTCGGGCTTGTTTCCGAAGGCGTTGGGAGTCAGAGGCAGATCGGGGCGCGAACCGCCGCGATGGGGATCGGAGGTGCAAAAGTAGAGGAAGAACGGCTTGTCGTCCTGTTTCACAAACGACTGCACCCGGTCGGCCATCTGGACCGCATTGCGGCTGTTTCCCGTCAACACTTCTTCGAAGTGATAGACCGATTCGGGAGCGACATGGTATTTCCCGATCCGCCCCGTTCGATAGCCGGCAGCGTTCAAGCGGACCGGCAGACTTTTCGTCTTCGCAAACGAGGTGAAGTGATGGTAGGCGTGTTCGTGACCGTAGTGTCCGTTCTTGTGGTTGTGAAGGCCGGTCAGGATCACCGAACGCGACGCGCTGCAACTGGCGGTGGTGCAGAAGGCGTTGGTGAAGCGGACGCCATCGCTAGCCAAAGCATCGAGGTTCGGTGTTTTGATCGCGTCGTTGCCGTAACACCCCATGTCGGGGCTGAGGTCGTCGGTCACAAACAGGATGATGTTTGGCCGCGATTCGGCGGCGACGCTCACCGTTGAAAAACTGAAGGCTGACACGAGGGCCAGTGCGAGGAATCCGATACGCTGCTTCATGATAAACTCTTCTTGTTGCTAACAACCAATAGATGCGACTGATCGCCGATCCGTTATTGTGGGCGCCGACTGCCATCCAAGCAAAGCGGACGCTGACGCGTGGCGGCTGATGCCTGAAATGGAAACATGCGTTCGCCCTGCGACGGATCGCGAACCGAAGTATTGTAAGCAAAGCAGCACTCGCACGGGAGACTTATCCTCCCGTTTCGGCTCTCTACCGTGCCCCTACCGCCCTTCAAGATCGCTACGCGCATGCAGATGCAGTGCGTCTGGCGCTCCGAAATCGGGGACCTGGCAAATCGGGGGCTCGCGAAATTCGTGAGCTCTGCACGCAGAAGAGTCCGCGCGATCGGCGTGGACGTCGATCGCGACAAGCACGCCGCGATGAAGATTTATCGAGCGATCGGTTTGTTGGAGCAGACGGGCCAACTGATGCTGGCCCTACCGCTCGGCAAACCGTTGCTTCAAGTCGATCACAACAATTCGCCGCGAGCGACGAATTGAGAGTCTTCGGCGTGGATCAATCGCCGGTCGCTACGCCGGGGACCGCCCCGGAAAGGTAACGCCAGTTCTTGATGTAGGCGATCAGATCGCGCATCTGTTCGGGACTGATCTGTTGTTCAAATCCCTCTGGCATCAGCGAGACGCTTGTCGTGCGCGCCTGATCGATATCCTCGCGGTCGATCGTTGTCATTTTCCCTTCGGCCTGTTTCAACGTGATCGCGTTGGCGGTCTCTTCGACCAGCAGGCCGTCTTGCACTTGACCATCGATCGTGACGACGGTGTAGCGGAAGTAGTTCGCATCGATCGCGGCACCCGGATTCAAAATCGAAACCAGCAACTGTTCAGGCGTCTTGGTGCGGCTGTCCGAAATATCGGGTCCGACCGCGTGCCCCTTGCCTTGCATCACGTGACAGGCAGCGCACTGTTGGGTGAAGATCAGCTTGCCCGCATTCGAATTGCCTTCGCCAGCCATCGCTTTGCGGTAGCGATCGATCACAGCTTGCCGGTCGGCCGAAAGCGAAGCGAGCAGCTTGCGAGCTCGGCCCGCCAATTCCTTGTTGCTGTGATTTCGCAAGCGATTGGTCTGCGAGAGATCCATCGCCGCGGGAGCCAAGCTGCCGGCTTCCAACGAATCGAGCATCGCGGCGGTCCAGTCGGCACGACGCAACAGCGCCGAAACACACGTGCGCAACAGCGCCGGTGGCAAGCGACCGGGATCGCTGAGGATACGGGTGGCAAAGTCCGGGTCTCCCGAAGCTGCCAGGCCGTCGATCGCACTGCTGCGAACCGCGGTCGGTGCGTCGGATTCAAACAACGCGACAAGCATCTTGGTCGTTTCGTCAGAGCGATCCAAACGGACGATGCTCAACGCATCGGTCCGAGCGGCCGCGGTCGCCGCGTCATCCTCGGCGATCGATTTGGCATACGCTTGAATGCGAACAAATCCAGGATGCAGTTGCCCGTCGCTGGCGATACTCTTGCTCCAATTCCTGCGAGCGCGAACGACGCCTTCGTGCAAGCCTCGCACGATCTGCATTCCCAATCGGTCGGCGCCGGCTTGATCCAACACCTTGGCGATTTCGTCGGGCGAGCCGTAAAAGCCGACCCGTCGCGAGAGTTCCATCGCCAGCCGATCGATCGATTGGTCTCCCAGCGATTCCCGCTGCTTCAACAGATCCAACAGCAACGCCGTCTGGACGCATTGCCCATCGACCGCGGGGACCATCAGATACGCACGCAGCAAATCGTCCGAACAGGCTGCTTTCAAGAGCGCCGCCGGAACCGGTGCGGGCTTCGCCGTCGTCATTACCAACCGCCGCCATGCGACCGCTTGTAGAACCGGATCGTCGGTCGCAATCGCACTCTGCAGTGCCGCGGACAGTTTGGGATTCTCAGCGGACAACAGCTCGACAGCTTGGCGACGAACGCGGACGTCTTGATCCTTTTGGACCACATCGACCAACAAATCTTGAAGCCCCGCAACGGCGGCAGCATCGGCATCGGCCTGCTTGCTAATGGCATCGAGCAACCACAACGCGCGGACTCGGGCCGCGGGAGTTTTAGCAGCGGTGGCGGCGGATTGCAGATCGGCAACGAAGGCCGACGAATCGCTGGTCAGTTGCTCTAAGATCAATCGTTGAGCGGTACGGCGGTGCCAACGATTCGGATGATCCAACGCGTTGACCAAGGTCGCCGCATCGGCGTTACTCCAGTCTACCGAGGCTACGTTTTGGCCGTTGGCCGCTTTGGAGGTGACTCGCCAGATCCGACCGCGATCGGTTCCCCAACGTTGGTCGGGACGGTTCTTCAATTCCTCGGGAACGAACTGCGGATGCTCGATCACAGCGCGATACATGTCGACGACATACAGAGCCCCGTCGGGACCCGAGTTCAGATTCACGGGACGGAACCAAGCGTCGTGGCTGGCCAGGAATTCAACCTCTTCGCGGCCGCGTTTCGCGGCAAAGGTCAACCCATCGGGACGCATCACCTGACGCTGAACCAAGTATCCGGTCGGTTCGCAGGTGAACGCATTGTTCAGCATATCGCCCGGCAGCCCCGTGCCGCCAAAGACGTGCACACCGCAGGCGGCCGTGAATTGGCCAGCGTGCAGATTTGAAGTCGTCCAGGCTTGAGCCAACGAATAAACGCGGGAGGCTTCACCGGCGATAACCGCATCGTGAACCGCGTCGCGGGGAGTCAGCCACGGGTCGCTGGCGATGATCTCGCCAGTAAGCGCGACGTGGATGCAGGGGTTGCGGTTGGTGCACAAAAAGATGTTGCCGAAGTCGTCTTCGGAGAAACCAAACTGGCCGTTGCCTGGCATCCCCGTGAACGTGCCCCCCAACGCATCGAAGGCGAAGTCTTTGCCTTGCAGCGGCAACGGATCGGGTTGTCCGGCGGCGGGGCCCCAACGCTTGTCGGTGCTCTGGACGGTTCCACCGCGGAGTCCATTGGACACGTGTATCTGATTGTTAACCATCAATGACGGATGGTTGGCTCGCAGTTGCGTGTTCTCCTGCATAAACCCTTCGAACCAAGTCTCTTGCAAATCGCAGACGTCATCGCCATCGGTGTCGGCCATAAACATCACCTTGCCAGCCAGGGTGACGATCACGCCGCCGCGCCACGGTTGAATACCGGTCGGGAAAACCAGTTCCTTGGCGAACGTAGTCGCATGCTCATAGAAGCCATCGCCGTCGCGATCGCGGAGAACTTGGATCCGCGACTGAGGCGGTTGGCCCTCATCTGGCCCCAGTGGATAGTCTCGCATTTCGACGACCCACAACCGACCTTGTTCGTCGAATGCGGTCGCAACCGGATCGATCACCTGCGGTTCGCTGGCGACCAATTGGATTTGGACATCGGGGTGAATTTCGAACTGGGCGGCCGAGTCTTCAGGCGACAGCGGTTTGTTACCGCGGACAGCTTCCTGTTGAGCGAAACAGGGCTGAGATAGCAATAGCGCAACAGCGAACGGAACGGTTCTGAACAGGTGGGACATAGGTGGGCTTGGCGGATTCGAGGAGGAAAGCGAATGCTACAATCGCTCCCATTCTAGCAGCTCAAAAACCCAAAGCGAACTAAGGCTTGTCGTCGGGGACCCTAATTTCCGTAATCGTCTTCCCATCGCGATCGATGTAGCGGAACTGTTTTGTCGACATCGAAACGATCCGGTCCTTGGTGACCGACGCTTCCTTGACCAGCTTGGGATCGGAACTCTTGGTGATCGTCGTGATCAGCACACCCTTCTCGATCTTCCACTTCGCTTGCAGGACCAGATTGACCTCTTTGTCGCCAACCTTAGTGATCGATCGCGACGCGGCCAAACCACCTTTTGCGTAGACGGTCCATCCGATCGATTTCCGCTTAGTTTTCGGATCCTCGAATTGCACCTGCCATTTGCCGATCAACAGCTCCGACAACTCTTGGTCGGTTGCCTTCTTCGATTTTTGAGCCGCGACCATCGACGGGCTTGCCAAAACAAGTAACGCAACGATCAAAGGAGCAACGATGGTTTTCATGGAGATCCACTTCGGGCCAGTAGGAGGGGAACGGGCGTGCGCGAGCACCCCGCTCGCCGCCTCGTTGATTCTTACAACGAGTATAGCCCGCGGAAATCGGCGGGCCAGCCGAAGCGGCGAATCGATCGTCATTCAGGCGGGACAAAATGCCGCACCGAAAACTACTTTGCCGCGGCAAGCAATTCGGTTGCGGCGACGCGAATTTCTTCGACTCGGCTTGGATCGATCTCGTCCAACAGCGGAATCTGCGGTCCGGTTGCAGCGATCCCAGCCGAAGCGACAGCTTGATGCAGGACTCGGATCGGATTGATCCCGTTCCGCAAATCCTCCAACGGAAGAAACGTCTTGCGGATCGATTCAGCTTTCTCGACGTCGTCGGCGTAAAGAGCTTGAAGCATCTGCTGCGACAATCCGGGAGCGACGCAAACGCAGCCCGAGGTGAAACCGGTAATCCCGAACTGCTTCAGATGGACGATCGCTGGTTGCTCGCCGATTCCGCTGACGATCAGCTTGCGATCGACGCAATCGACCAATTGGTCCAAGAATGGATCGACCGCGGGATCGTCGCGAACGATCGCGTATTTGATGAACGAAACCAAACCGTCGTCGACCAACTTCGCCGCCCCTTCGGGCGTGATGTAGCCTTCGCGTTTGATATACAAAACCGCGGGGCGACCGATCGCTTCGACAAAGTGGCGGAAGCCGCGCAGCAATCCCGATTCGGTCATCACCGCATCGGCGGGCAGAACCATCACGGTCGGGAACTTGGTATCGCGCAACAGGTCGGCTTGATCCATCATCAATCCGTACGCGGGTCCAACCGACGGGACGACCAACGTTTTGTCGCCAGCGATCTCCGAGAGCATCTCCAACATCTGAGCGTATTCGCTGACGCGGACGTGGTACAGATTTGCGTTGCCGCCGTACAGCAGCGAACTGACTCCGCCGGCTTCGATGTGTCGAACCAGCTTCTCGTTTTCGGTCTTACAGATGCGGTAGTCGGCGTCGCGGCACAGCGGGGGAACGGCGATGATCGAATCGCGAAGGTTTTCGTAAGTTACGGGAGTCGTTTGCATGGCTGTCGGTTCCGTCGTCGTTGGAATGAGTAGGAGGTTGGGGAAACTATGAACGCGAGATCGCTTTGACGCAACGCCCCTGCGGATTTGGAACTCAATCCGCTGCTTCGTTCCCGCGGCCGTTGTAGGTGCGACCGCCCGAGGCTGCAAATTCCTCAAACACCTCGCAAGCCCGATCGGCCAGCACCTCTTCGATCACCTCGATCCCACGCCGCTGCAATTCGTGCTGCCAATTGGGATGGATCGGCCCCTCGTCAAAGCCGGTGATCGCTTCGATCTTCAGGCCCGATGCCCCGATCGCCAGCGAACGAATTCCCGACCAGGGGATCGCGCCAAAACACATCGCGCACGGCCGACCGTTGACGACCAATTGATGTTCCGGTTGATCGCTGGCCCCTAAGTCGTAAGTCTGCAGCGTTTGCTGAGCCAACGTGAGGGCGACCATCTCGGCGTGCGCGATCGAAGCGTTGCAGGGAACCACGCGATTGACGCCGAGTGCGACCAGCCGGCCGCTCGACTTTTCGAAGACTCCCGCCGCAAACGGACCACCGGTCTCGTTGCGGAAGTTGGTCTGTGAATACCGAATCACCAACGCCATCCGCGCTTCGAGCGTTTCAAAATGCGTCGGTTCTTCAGCGATCTGTCGCGATACCCACGAGGGGAGCGAAATGTTCAACATCGTTGTTTCCAAACTCTCCACCCACGGCCGATTCTTTCCGAACCGGCGGACTTCGTCGCGACAATCGTCGCCCTTTTATGGACTGGCCACGGCGGTGCGGTTATCCGCTGCGGGAGCCAACAGTTTCTTCAAGTCGAACCGCACGTAGGGTCGCTCTGCCGCTGGACGCTTGTGATCGGCGTTGGCGACATAAAAGACGCCGTCGGCGGGAATGAACAGGACGTTGTGCAGATTCGACGCCATCGCAACCGGTCGGCTCATCAACCACATCGACTTCTCGGCATCAAACTTGCCGTGGTTCTCTTGCACACGCGACCGCAGCGTATCCAAGCGACCTCCCGCCGACAACAGCAGCGAATCGGCGATCCCTTCGCCCAACAGAGGATGCCCTTCGCCGGGGCGGATGAATTCGATCGAATCGGGAGTCGCAGCCACGCCAACCGCTTCGTTGGTTTTCCCGTCGGCGAAGACGTAATAGTACTCGCAGGTTCGCGGGCTATCGGTCCACAGCTTTTCCACTTGGGCGAGCGTCGAACACTCTTCCAACGCCCGACGCATCAAGGTAGCCATAGGAGCGCCGTCCCATTGCCCTTCGCCCTTGCCGCCCATCTCACCCAGCGAGATCGATTGATCGTTCATCCCACTGACGCTACCGGTGAAGGCTGCGTAGCCAACGTTTGCGAACGGGATCTTGCCATCGACCGAAACGACAAAGGTCGTCGCACAGTCCTGCAGTCCGATCGTTGTCATGTAGTCCAACACGCGGCCGTGGTAGAGCTTGCCATCGACGGTCGCCGAATCAAAAAGAGCGAAGCCCGAGCAATGGAACAGTTCTGGAAAGACGTTTAAGGCTTCCAAGGTCTTGGGATCTTGGCCCAAACTCTGCGCAAGAGCTCGGGTTTCCGTCAGATGATCCGCTGGGATGTGTGGTTTCAGCCGCACGTAAGCTTTTTCCAGATCGTCGCGGAACCAACGGCCCGTCAGCACGGTTTGCACGGTGCCAAAGGCGTACAGGACCGAATCGATACAGCGCTGCGATTCATCGCGCAGCAGTTGCCCGTGGGCGCGGCCGATCTGTTCGGGCGTGCCCCACAACAAAACCAATCGCTGCCCATCGACGTACCGCAGTTCGCCATGATCGACGGTTTGGGGATGTTCAACAGCGGAGGTTAATTCGCGCGACGGCATCAAGACTTCCATCGCACGGCGGGCGCCGCGAGCCAGATGCAATTCCAACTCGCTGCGATCGATCGACTCCGACCGCATCCCGGGCCAAGCATCGATCGCCGCCATCTCCGCAGGCTCTGCAACGCGGATCGTCGCGTTGCTGTCGCCGCTTGAAACTTGCAGCGTGTTCGGATCGTTTTCCAACGCGGTGATCAGGACATCGCCACCGATCGTCCACCCGCTATCGGTCCGTTTGATTTCGACAAAGTTCGACAGCAGCGCGAGCGTCGACTTGGCGTCACCGCTGGCGAGCAGTCCAAGATAGGGAGCGATCTCGCAGCCCGATCCAACCAAACGTGGGACGATCGCTTTGGGAACCAGATGATCTTCGCTGTCGACCGCGCCGCTGCCGATGTAGACCACGCCGTGCTTCGGCAACGCAAGCGATGTCGCTTCTTGGCGGCGGCGGATCGAGACCGCGTATTCGGGATGGTTGGCGATCAAGTCGAACGCTTGATCGTCGTAGCGGGTCAGCTGCAATTGAATCGATTGGTTCTTGCCATCGATCGGCAACTGCCCCTCGACGGTCACCGAAAACTGCGCGTCGCGGCCCGAAAGGATTTCGAACAACGGATCCAAACGCTGGGTCAAGCTGTTGGGATCGGCGGAGGGTTTCGCGGCGGCGACAGGAACCGCAAGAGAGCACAGCAGACCCAGGAAAGCCAGCCGCCAACGAGCCACGTCTAAGATTATCATCACAACTCCGCAAAAATCGATTTAGTAGTTTCTGGTGAACGCCGAAGCCTAGCGGTCGGGATCGCAACCGTCAAGTTTTTTGATTCCGATGCCAGGGCTTTAACAGTTTGTGCTTAGGCAGATTAGCCGCCACGCGCTAGCCGCTTGTCGGTTTAGTCACAACGAGCTTCCTTGCATTAGCCGTTTGGGCGTTAGCCCCGTTTTAGTGCCAGCGGAACCGGGGCTAACGCCCAAACGGCTGATTAAACCGACAAGCCGCTAGCGCGTGGCGGCTGATACCTCAAATTGAAACACTGTTTTGCCCTGATTCCGATAAAGCGGGCGATGGTCTTTCGAGCGACTTCAGGCAGGTCGCATTCGTTCCGATTGGCGAAGCGCCGTCGCTCGCTTCGCCGATCCTTCACCGCAGCGATCAATAGTTCAGCTCCAAACCAAACGTTCCGCCATGAACGTAGACGCCTTCGGTTTCATAGCGTTGGCTGGGGCGGCTGGGCCCCGCAGCGGCAACCGCTGAATTCAACATCGTGCTATTGGCCGCCCGATCGATCTGAGCTCCCGGTCGCACCGCGTCGCTGAGATACAGAAACTGGTAACCGATCGAAGCTCGCAGGTGAGCCGTCAGCTGGTATCCGGCTTCGATTCGCGTTTCGGGAATCACGGCAAAGCGTTGTCGCGAAGTCCCGCCGAGATTGTCTTCGCCGGTCAGCAAGCCGCCTCGCTGGGTTGTCGCCGCGCCGACCAGCGGCGCGATCGTTCGCTGCCCCGCCATTTCGATCCCCTGATGATTCACGCCCAACGCGATCTTGGCATGCGACTGCAAAGACCAACGGCCCAGCATCTGGCGAGCGGCCACTCCCATATCGAATCCGTAAAAATCGTTTTCGGTTTTGAAGAGATCAAAACTGTCGACGGTCGTCCCCGCGTCGAGCGAACCATAGGGGCTGTCGTGCGTTGCTGTCGCTGTCCGATGGTCGCCGATCCGCACCGACTCGGCCAGCCGGAAGTAGCGGAAGCCAGACAACCAATCGACGCGGCGGCCGATCATCGGATCGCTCCATCGCAGCGCCACCGCTCGCATCCCAACGCCACCACTATACAGTTCGCTGTGGGTATCGATCGCCACCTGACCCTCGGTCAGCGTATCAAAAGCAATCAGATCGGCAGCTTCGCCATCGACGCCCGGATTGGCATCGTAGAAGGGACGGGCCAACATCGGATTTCCGGCGGAGCTGAAAACATGAGTCGCATCGGCGTGCCCCAAGAATGCATAGTCCATCTCGATCGCGATCTGATCGGCTCGCATCAGCCAACGCCCGACGCTAAATCGAACTCCCAGCCGAGCGTCCGAATCGCTGCGTCCGCCACCAAACATCGAAGACGTTGTCGGCAGCCCCATCTGCCCCGCATCGGCAGCCGCGGTTCCCAAGGGACTGGTTGTAAGAAGCGTCGGCAGGCTGTCGCCTCGCACCCAGATCGACAGCAGTTCGGCGTCGGCCCAAAAGCGTGGCGAGCAGGGAACGTCGACGATCATCTGCGGCCGCCTCGACGAAACCATCGCGATCGAAGGGAGAGTGTCGGCCTCGAACTGTGGCGATGAAATGAGCGTTGGCGATTGATCCGCATTAGGTTGAACGGCATTGGTGGCCAGATAAGGATTCGCCGCGACCGGTGGATTTGCCGCAACGTGCGGGTTCACCTCAACTTGTGAATTTGTCGCGACGTGCGGATTCTCTGACGGACATGGACTCGACGCCTGGCAGGGGACCGCAGGCAGCAGACCTTGCGGTGCCGGAGCCAACGCGGCCGAAAGATCTCGGCTGCGCGTCGCGGCAAACAACGCTTGCAGCTGCTGTTCGCTGAGAATGTGATTCTCCAAACCCTGCGGATCGAGCTTGGTTAGATGTGGGATCGAGGTGGAATCGAAATGGGCCGGCCGCTGCACACGCGATTGATAGGCGATTGGCTGCCGAACCCGCTGCTGGCTGGCGGCAAGATCAGCGGTCGGAAGATGGTTCACATTTGCCGGCCCCACGGTTTTCGACGTCCCCGCGGCGGAGAGCGTGGCAGCGTCAGAGTCGGACGCTCGCTGAGCCGCCAAGCCGTGTTCGGTCTCCGCAGCAGCAACAACTGGCAGCGGCAGCAACATCGAAACAGTTAATGCCAGCGAGGCGCGGAGCGGGCGACGCAAAAGAGCAGCAAATACCATGATAATCTCCAGTTGGGGAAGTGTGCGTATCGAAGCGCGGTTGGCTGGTGAAGCCATTTTGGGGGCGATCCCCCTGGCCTAATTATCTGCTAGCAATGGAATGCTAGCCCAGGAAATCTAGGCACGATTGTGCTAGCTAAACGTGGTAGAGTGGACCGATTCGCTCGATTGCAGCAGCGGCGGGGCAGCTTCCCGCCTTTGCCCGACTTGCTGAATGAGCCGGTGGCAGCGGTCCGGTGCGGTGGACCAGGGCCTACCAAACGCTTGCAATTTGCAATCTTCAGCTCTAATCTGGACGGCTCTCCCGCCACCTAGAAACAAACGCGCATGACGTTTGCGTCCCCTGCCAGGAATTCCAATCGATGAGAATTTGTCACGTCCGCACCTCGCTATGGCTGATCCTGCTAGCTCTGGCTTGTCCCTGCATCGATGCGGCTGAAAATCTGCCGACCGCCGGCGCGCCCAGCGAGGCAGCCGATGCCGATGCCGAAGAGACGCTAGCGGGGCATTCCTATCACGGCGAGTTTCTCAATGAGGGGCCTCGCCAGCGAGCGCATTTGATGGGCGGCACCGGCGCGGTCAAGTTCCCAGTCACGACGTCCAGCCCCGAAGCACAGGCGTTTGTCGAACAGGGACTCGGCCAGTTTTATGGCTTCTGGTACCTCGAAGCCGAACGCTCGTTTCGCCAAGCCGCCCAGCTGGATCCCGAGTGCGCGATGGCCTACTGGGGCGCTGCTCTTGCGACGCGCAAGGTCGAGCGGCGAGCCAAAGGTTTCATCGCCGAAGCGGTAAAGCGGAAGGATGCCGTCACGAAACGGGAGCGAATGTATATCGAAGCGCTCGACGCCGACCTGAACTTCATGCAGCGACTGAAGGAGAAGGAGGAAGCTAAGAAGGCGAAAGACAAAAAAGCCGACGACAAGAAGTCTGGCGACAAGCAAGACAAAGCCGACGACGAAGCCGACAAGGACACAAAAGCTGAAGCCGACAAGGACGAGAAGAAGTCCGACACCAAGGCGGAGAAAACCGAGGCCGAGAAGAAGGCCGAAAAGGAATTAGAGGCGGAGCGGAAAGAGAAGCGAGCGAAGGAATACACCGAAGCCCTGGAAGCGATCGCGTTGGAGTTTCCCGACGACATCGAAGCCAAGGCGCTTCTGTCGCTGCAGCTGTACGACAACAAAGGGGAGCTGCCCAACCCCAGCATCCTCGCGGTCGACGGCTTGATGGACAAAGTCTTTGCCGCGGAGCCGATGCACTCGGCGCATCACTTTCGAATTCACTTGTGGGATTACAAGAAGCCGGAGGTGGCGTTGGAATCGGCCGCATTGTGCGGCCCCGCGGCCCCAGCGATCGCGCACATGTGGCATATGCCCGGGCATATCTATTCGCGACTGAAGCGTTACCGCGACGCGGCGTGGCAACAGGAGGCGTCGGCTCGCGTCGATCATGCGCAAATGATCCGCGACGGTCTGCTGCCCGACCAGATCCACAACTTTGCTCACAATAACGAATGGTTGATCCGGAACCTGAATCACATCGGTCGCGCCGACGACGCTGTCGACCTGGCGATCAACATGATCCAACTGCCGCGTCACCCCAAATACAACACGCTCGAAAAGAAGGGGAGCACGCACTACGGACGCCTCCGTTTGGTCGAAACGCTGACGCAATACGAGCGTTGGCAGCAAGCGATCGAACTCTGCCAGAGTCCGCTGCTGGAACCGACCGACGATGAAAAGCAACAGCTTGTCCGCTTGCGGTTGTTGGGCGTCGCCAGCTTTATGGCCGATCAGTCCGCCGGCGGCGAACAGGTCTTGGCCGACCTGAACGACCAACTGAAGAAGAAGCGAGCCGAACAAAAGGAAGCCGGCAAAAAGGCTGCCGACGAGGCGACCGAAAATGCGATCGACGCCGCGGCGGTGAAAGCGGCAGGAGAAAAAGCCCGCCGCGATGCGGAAGCCGAACTGGCGAAGCAGGCTTCGGAAAAACCGAGCGAACCCGCGGCCGCAGAACCCGATTCGGCGGAAGCTGCCGAAACTGAAACCGCTGTCGCGACAGAGGCGACCGACGACGAAGAGTCGGTAGCGAAGCAAGCGGCGGATCCGAAAGCTGCGGAATCGAAAGAAGATCCGGCGGCATCGATCGATCAACGCGTAGCCGCAGCCGAAGCGAAGGCTCGCCAACAACAGATCGACAAACATCAAAAGACGATCGACAAAGCGCGTACGGCGGCGCGGAAACCGTTCGACACACCGATCAACAACCTCGTCAAAGCGATCGCCGAAATCGAAGGCTTTCGCGAACTGGCCGCCGAAAACTACGACGCGGCTTTGCCGTTGCTGAAGAAAGCTGGCAGCGATGTCAGTCCCTACCACTTGGCGATCTGCAACTTGCGTAGCGGCGATCCGAAGACAGCGATTGCGGCGCTGAAAAAGGAAGCTGGCAAAAGCAAGCAAGAGGTGCTGCCCTTGGCTTGGTTGACGGAAATCTATGCCGCAGCGGGGGACTGGAAATTGGCGGAGGAGACGTTTGAGAAGCTGCGAGAGATTTCGTCGGATCTCGATCTCGAAGCGGTTCCGTTCGCGCGGCTGCAACCGATCGCGGAACAGCTGGATCTGCCAGCCGATTGGCGCGTCGCGGCCCAGCCGAGCGACGATCTCGGCGAGCGGCCCGATCTCGACTCCCTCGGTCCGTTCCGCTGGCACCCTTCGCCAGCGGTGACTTGGAATCTAACCGATTCGCAGGGGGAACCGCGGTCTTTGGAAGACTATCGCGGGCGGCCCGTCGTCGTCATCTTCTACCTCGGTTACGCATGCCTGCATTGTGCCGAGCAATTGCAAGCGTTTTCCCCGATGGCCGAAGAGTTTGCCAAAGCGGGGATCGAGATCGTTGCGATCAGCAGCGATCCGGAATCAGATCTGCAGAAATCGATCAAACTGTACGACGACAAACCGCTCCCCTTCACGCTGATCTCGGATCCCGATTTGCAGACGTTCAAGGCCTATCGCGCGTTCGACGACTTCGAAAACCAGCCGCTGCACGGCACGTTTTTGATCGATAGCGAGGGGCTGATCCGCTGGCAAGACATTGGATTTGAGCCGTTTATGAAGCCGCAGTTTGTGCTCGACGAAGCGGCGCGGCTGCTGAAGCCCCAATGAAATCGGGGCTCTCCCGCGGGCAGGGCCAAAGCTCTTCGCGGCGGCAAGACCGCCGCGGCAGCTGCCGGAATCGGGGAAAAGTCTAGGCAAAGCGTAAAACGGAGCGAATCTTTGGCTCCCGATGGGCTCCGTCTGTAAAGACCATAGCCGGAAACGCGATTCTCGGGTAGGCTTTTGGGTTGTTGCTAAACACGATCTATCGAACCGAATCTGAACCAAACGCCCATCTATGCAACTGCCGATCATTTCCGCACCGAACAACGCAGAACCGCAGGCCGCCCCCTTGGCAGACGGTGACGCGCGTGGCAGTTATGCGGTCATCAGTCTTGGCTGTCCCAAAAACACCGTCGACACCGAACAGATGCTCGGCCAGCTGCACGAGTTCGGATACCGCTTGGTCGACAATCCCGACGGAGCCGATTTTGTTGTCGTCAATACATGCGGCTTCATCGATTCGGCTCGTCAGGAATCGATGGGCGCGATCGATGAGATGTTGGACCTCAAACAGCAGGGCAAACTGCGTGGCGTGATCGTCACCGGATGCTTAGCCGAACGGCAACGCGACCAATTGATGGCCGCTCGTCCCGAGATCGACGGGATGTTGGGAGTCTTTGGCCGCGACGACATCGTCGACGTCGCCAACCGATTTGTCGATGGAATCGCCGAACAGCGAACCGTCTTCCGCCCCGCACCGATCCAAGCCCTGCCCGACAACCGGCGGCTTGGCATCACCCCACAGCACTTCGCCTATCTGAAGATCTCCGAGGGCTGCGACCGATTGTGCACGTTCTGCGCGATCCCGAAGATGCGCGGCAAACATGCCAGCAAGCCGATCGAACAGGTCGTCGCTGAGGCGCGGCGGATGGCGGAAAGCGGCGTCCGCGAATTAAACGTCGTCGCCCAAGACACCACGTATTACGGGCTGGACCTCTACGGCAAAACCCGCCTGAACGAACTGCTGCAACAGCTCGATGCGATCGATGGCCTCGATTGGATCCGACTGATGTATTTCTATCCGATGTACATCGACGACCAATTGTTGGATACGATTGCGTCGGCCAAGCGAATCGTCCCCTACATCGACATGCCGCTGCAGCACGCCAGCGATTCGATGTTGCGTCGGATGTCGCGCCGCGTGAACCGCGCCGACACCGAAGTGCTACTGAAAAAGATGCGGTCGCGGATCGATAATCTCGTCATGCGAACGACCTTCATCACCGGTTTCCCTGGCGAAACCGAGCAGGACGTCGATCAATTGTATGAGTTCATCGAAACGCATCAGTTCGAACGGCTAGGGATCTTCACCTATTCGTTGGAACCGGACACACCGGCGGCCAAACTGCCCAACCCGGTGCCAGCCGACGTTGCCGAAGCTCGCCGCGCCCGGCTGATGCAGTTGCAGCAGGAGATGGCGTTTGATTGGAATCAGCAACGTGTTGGAACGCAGGCCGATGTCCTGATCGACCGACCGCTGCCCGATCAGCCTGGCGTCTGGATCGGCCGAACCGCCGCTGACGCTCCCGATATCGACGGATTGGTCTTTGTCTCGGAACAGGATTCACCGTTGGATCAGGGCCTGATGGTGCGATCGGAGATCGTGGCGTCGCAAGGTTACGACCTCGTCGCAGTGCCAACCGAAGCCCCACGGTAATCGATAGCGAATGGATCATGTCCGAAACGAAGCGAAATGTGGAAACTGGAGCTGGACCGATGACTACCGCCACGACGACAACGACCACGCCGCCATCGATCTATAACGTTCCGAATCTACTGACGACGATCCGGTTCTTCTTAGCGATCGGCGTCGTCGTGCTGCTGGCTTACCAAGAGTATTGGTCGGCGCTCGTAGCGTTTTCGGTCGCTGCGGGGACCGACTGGATGGACGGCTACTGGGCTCGTAAATACGGCCAAGTCACCAAACTGGGAAGAATCTTCGACCCCTTCGTCGACAAGATCATCATCTGCGGAACCTTTATCGCGTTGGTGGCGATCGATGATTCAAACGTCGCCCCATGGATGGCGATCGTGATCGTCGCCCGAGAACTTTTGGTCACCTCGCTGCGGGGAATGATCGAAGGAAGCGGCGGCGACTTTTCGGCTCGCTGGTCGGGCAAATGGAAGATGGTTTTGCAGTGTGCCGCGATTATCTTGGTCCTGATCGGACTGGGAATGCGCGACGCGCCAGCTTGGATTCTGCATGCCACCACGCTAACGCTATGGTCAGCCGTTGCGTTAACTCTCTACTCCGGATGGGAGTACATACTGGCCGCCACAAGAATGTTACGCGATGGCGCCAAATCTTAGCACTCCTTCTCTTTCCTAATTGTGCTTAGTTAGGTATGACTGTGAGATTCTCACTCGCAGTGTGCCTGATTAGGGAAGGGGAAGCTTGTGTTTTTGGACTATGTAGCGCTGTGTATGATTTTGATCGTTCTGGTCATACTCTTCTACACATTCATCTATATCCATGAATTGCCGTACGAATCGGCAAAACATCGGAATCATCCCCAACAGGATGCGATCTACGTCGCGTGTTGGTTGAGCCTATTCACGCTGCACGCGATCTGGCCGTTGGTCTTTCTGTGGGCGTTGTCGCACAAAGAGGATACCGCCACGGCGGAGACCGAACCGGGAACGCCAGCCCATCCCGATCTGCTGGCGCGGCTGGCTGAATTGGAATCTCGGATCAAAGAGATGGAGCAAGAGGCTGCCGGCAAACCATCGAAAGGGGCACGTGGAAAATGATTGAATTAATCTTGGGCACCTATGGCGCCGCATGTTGGTTGATCTTTAAAAAGTTCAAACTGGTTCCGATCACCACCTACACCATCTGCACCGCCGTGCTGGGCGGAATGTTCCTGTTGGTCGGGTTGTTGATCCTGTTGTCGGTCTGCCATCCGGTCAGCCATGACGGCCGCTTCTATTCGACAGTCACTCAGATCGTGCCGCAGGTTCGGGGCAAGGTGATCGAAGTCCCGGTGACGACCAACGCTCCGTTAAAAGCTGGCGACGTCTTGTTCCGCATCGATCCCAAGCCTTACCAGTTGGAAGTCGATCGACTGGAAGCGAGCCTGGCCGGGATGAACGCGAAGGTATCACAGCTGGACGCCCGCCTCGCGTCGGCTCAAGCCGCGACCGAGGTCGCGCGTTCGAACCTGTTGGTTTCGGAATCCGATTACGACCGCCAGGCGAGGATCTCGTTGGAGATCTCGCAAGCGCAAATCGAACAAACGCAAACCCGCTTGGAATTGGCAAAAGCGAATCTCGAGCGAAGCACCGAACTTGCGCAGTCCGGTGCCGCATCGCAGCGTGAACTCGATTCCGACCAGGCGCGCGTCGCCGCCTTGGAAGCGGAACTTTTGCAGGCGAAAAGCGCCGAACAGAAAGCGCAGGAGACACTGGCATCGGGAGGCAATCGCTTGAAGGCGGCTCGCGATGCTCTCAAGCAGGCTGAGGCTCAAGAACGCGAAGCCCGCGTCGCGCTGGAAGCCGAAAGCGACGGCGTGAACCCCGATGTGCGGCAAGCGATGGCCGAACTGGAACGCAAACGCTGGGAGCTGGAACAAACGGTCCTCCGCGCACCGACCGACGGCTACGTGACACAGGTCACGCTTCGCCCCGGCCAGATGGCAACTCCCTTCTCACCCAACTCGGCGATGCTGTTTATCCCTAACGAGAAACAGATGCTGGTCGCCCGGTATCCGCAAAACGCGATCGCGGGGATCGAACCGGGGATGGATGCGGAACTCGCGTTCCAAGCCTATCCGGGGCGGATCTTTCCGGCGAAAGTCGAATACGTTTTCGACATCATCCCCGAGGGACAATTCCTCGGAGCCGGCAGGGTACAAGGCGGGCCCGATGCAAGTGTGGGAGACGATATCCCCGTGAAGTTTGTCTTTGGCGAAGACGTCGAAGAGCTCAACCTGCCGACGGGAGCCCACGTGAGTATCGCTGTCTACACTCACAACTTCCACGCCCTGGCGATCGTTCGCAAGATCATCCTGCGAATCAAGAGCTGGGAGAACTACGTCTTCTTCATGAAGAACTTCGACGCGGTTCACTAAAAAGCAGCCGCCGAAAAACCTAAGCCTTCGATCGACGCGATCGGCATCTTCGCATCGCTTGCGAGATGCCGTCGCAACCCGGATGGGCGCTCGGTTCCTATTTCACCCAAGCGAACTTGAGCGCTTCGTCGATCGAAACGCCCTGGGGTTGGCGGTCGACAAAATAGACGACCTCGTCGAACCCGGCCTGCTTCAAAATGGCCAGCGCCTCGGGATATCCCTCGCCAACACGTTCGGGCACATGAGCGTCGGCGCCGATCACGACGGGGATCTCTCGCTCGCGGATCATCTGCAACATCTGCGGGAACGGATTCATCTCGGTGATCCGTTTGTAGCGGCCGCTGGTGTTTAACTCCATCGCCGTCCCCGACGCAGCGATTCGATCCAGCACGCTGGCGATCGTGTCGATCAAACGCTCGGTTTGCCAATCTTCGGGCGTTTCGTTTTTGATCAGGTCGGGGTGCGAGATGCAATCGAACAACTTCGTCTCAGCAGCGTCGGCGAGCATGTTGAAGTAGGTGATCTGATCCTGCAGCGGGTCGTCGGTGCGATAATCGCGGCGGTACTCGGGAGTCTGCGGATGGACCGATCCGATCACATAGCTTAGCGGGTTGTCAGCGATTTGCTGGCGGACAAAATCGACGTGCCCGGGATAGTAGTCGGCCTCCAGCCCCAACCGCACGTCGACCTTCCCACGCCACTCCTCAGCCGCCTCGGCGACGATCCGCTTGTATTCGTCCCACTGCTCGGGCTCCATCCGGACATGCGCCGAGAACTTATCGGGCATCGGGTTGTGGCAGGTAATCGTGATCCCCGGCATTCCGGCTCGATGAGCTGCGGCGGCGTATTCTTGAGGCGTTCCCTGAGCGTGTTTGCAAAGCGGAGTATGAGAATGGGATTCGTAAAGCATGCGATTGTCGTGTGCTGTGTGGAAAGCGTGTGATTGCGGTTTGGTGTCGATCAGTCCATAGACTTCCGCCGGCAGAGCAGCGGCGACACGAGCTGATCGTAAGCTTTTTGCCGAACAAGGACAAACCGACACCTACGCCCTCATCGCCGTTAAATGCTTGCATTCAGGCGAATTAGCCGCCACGCACGTGCGCCCGGACCTGCTGGACAACGCCGCGCAAACGCGTGGCGGCTGAACTCTCATACTAGAATAGGGAATGGCCGCGGTTCTCCCCCCGAGCGGAGCCTGATCGCGAGGTCAGCCGCTTGCCGCGACGCACGCCTTGCGGTGGCTGGGGAGCCGCCGCGGGAACATTTAATCCGCATCTTCGCTCGGTCGCGCCGAGGGACATGCTACGTTTGGAGTGTTGAAGTGCAACGCGTTGCCGGTCGTTCGTCTTGGCGCAGCCGGTCAATCGCTGCGATGCTGGCGATGCGAACCGCAGCGGCGGGGAAAAATTGTCCGCCGAGCAAGCGAAGCCCTTCATCGCGAGGGAACTACATTTCCCGGCAGTTTTCCGCCAAAAGGGGCAGGCCAAATCGGCTGTCCCGGTTTCCCGTCTACCGATTTAATTTGCAGCTACACCGACCACCGAGGTGACCATATGCTTATCCGAACACTTTTGATTGCTGTTTCGATCGCCTGTTTGCATTCCGCCGCGATCGCTCGCGATCTCGTCATCGACAACGTCTCGGGGAGCGATTATCAGAACGACCGCGGGTTGGTCGCCGGATCGCCCAGCTTTGGCCCCTACCGCACGATCATGCGAGCTCTGCTGGTTGCACAGCCTGGCGATTCGATCGTGCTGACAAAAACTGGCGTCCCCTACCGCGAATGCATCTCCCTGAACGGCCGCAATCACAGCGGTTCGCCGTCGTACCCGTTTCGGATCGTTGGAAACGGCGCGGTGTTGGACGGATCGACGACGCCGCGTCCCGACGGTTGGGAAATCGTCAACGGCAACCTCTATCGCTACATCCCGCCGCGTCCAGGTTACGGCCAGTTGATGCTTGCCGGCCGCGCGTTGCCACGTTTTGTTAGCCCCGACGGCGACCTGTCGTCGATGCCCGGCGGAGAGTGGGCGCATCAGAACGGACGGATTTTTTATCGTCCGCCAGCCGGGAAGAGTCCGTTGGACGAAGCGTTGGAAATCACGAGCGAAGCGGTTGGGATCACTCTGTACGACGTCGAACATGTCGTGATCACCGACCTCACCATCCGCGGTTATCGCCTGGATGGAATCAACGCCCACGACAAAGCCAACGAAGTCCAGTTGATCGGCATCGCGGCTCGCCACAACGGTCGCAGTGGGATCAGCGTCGGCGGCAGCAGCAGCGTCACGATCGGCGCTTCGCTGTGCGAACTCAACGGCGTCGCTCAATTGCGAACCGAGGGGCAATCGCACACCTATCTGGCGAATGTCGATCTTGCCGAAGGTGTCGGGACCCCGCTGGCAAATGAAGGTGGGAACGTGTTGCGATTGCCAAAGGAATGATTGTGTGCGACAAAAGGAGCTTCACTATGGGCACCCTTTGATTCCTTGAGGACCACGCGGACATGTTCCGAATGCTATCGGGCATCTTTTCATCGATGAGCCTGGAGCGGAAGTGTCTGCTGTTCTTCGGTGCAGCCCTTCTGCTGCTGATGTTCTTCGCGTTTTCGATCGTCGAAGTCATCGCACAGCGGCTGGTTTCTCAAAAGATCCAACAGAGCGCCAAGGATTACGCCAACACGATCCTCGCCCGCGAGCACTGGCGGGTGATGATGACCGATGCTGTCAAAAAGCAGCGGCAACAGATCATCGGCAAACAGAAGGTCGATGACGAATCGCTCGACAAACTGCTGGCGCGCGATTGGGAAACGCTCGACAAGCTAGACGTCTACCTGCTGAAAAAGAAGAAGCACTCCGCCGAGGTGATCGCTTTGGACGAGGGGCCGACGCTGCAGGATCTGCGGCCCCCGGTGCTGTCGACCGATCCCGAGGAGCGAGCCAAACTGCAGGCGTTGGAGCACCGCTACCGCGACTACCTGACTCAGCACTACACCGAAAACCGTCCGAATTTCCTCGAGGCTTCCGAGCTCGACGATAACGACAACTTCATGCATCTGACCCTCCAGCCGCTGTTCGAAGAGCGTGGACCGGTGGGCGATCGGTACATCTTCTATGATCCGATCTTCTTCAAACCGATCTGTATGACGTGCCACACCAGCCCGAACTTCAATTTCTTCAGCGACCTGCCAAACGACGAGTTCGCTGAACAATTGGTTGCCGCGACGCCGTTTCGAGCCGTCCGGGTCAGCATGCCCTACAAAGAGACCGAGGCCTCGGCGACGTGGATCCGCGCTGTTGTAATGGCGCTGGCGATGTTGATCATCGCGATCACTTTGGCTGTGCTGCACATGATCCTGCGGTATTTGGTCCTGCATCCGCTGCAGCACTTGCGAGACGTCAGCGATTCGATTTCCCGCGGTAACACCGAACTGCGAGCCGAGATCGATACCGAAGATGAATTCAACGAACTCGCCGACGCGTTCAACCGGATGTTGCGTCACCTCACCGAAACGCAGGACCAGTTGCGCGAGGTCAATCGCGAACTCGACCAGCGCGTCGATCAACTGGCTCAATTGAACTTGCAACTGTACGAAGCGAACCGGCTGAAAAGCGACTTCTTGGCCAACATGAGCCACGAATTGCGGACGCCGCTGAACAGCATCATCGGATTTTCCGATGTCCTCAAAGGGCTGCAGACGCTAACCGACAAGCAGCGGAACTACGCGTCGAACATCGAAAAGAGCGGCCGGGTGCTGCTGGAGATGATCAACGACATCCTCGACCTCGCAAAAGTCGAAGCTGGCAAAATGGAAGTTCGCCCGACGCGGTTCGACATCGTTTCGGTTGTCAGTTCGCAGTGCGATATGGTCCGCAGCCTATCGAACGAAAAGAACATCGATCTCTCGATCGACGCCGACGACGACTTGCCACGCGTCTTGCAGGATCAAAACAAGATCGGCCAGATCCTGACCAACCTGCTGGGCAATGCGATCAAGTTCACGCCCGAAGGCGGACTGATCACGGCCAAGATCGAACTGACCGATGGAGATCGCTTTCGGTTGTCGGTCACCGACACCGGAATCGGGATCCCAGAGGATGACCAGAAGGTCATCTTTGAAAAGTTCCGGCAGAGCAAGGTCGTGCTGGACAACGACGGCTTAACCCGCGAGTTCTCGGGCACGGGGCTGGGACTGTCGATCGTCAAAGAGCTGTGCAAACTGCTCGGCGGCGAGGTCACGTTCACCAGCGAACTTGGACGCGGCAGTACGTTTATCGTCACGCTGCCGCTGGAACTGCGGATCGATGAGACCGCGGAGCACTCCGACGCGATGCTCGATTCCATTAAGGCTGCAGTTCGTTAGGACTGCAACCAAGTAATCGGAGCACTCTGGCGTCGTCGATGGCGACAGCTTAGACCAAGTTCTTGCGAACCGCCCAAACTGCTGCCTGGGTGCGGTCGGTGACGCCGACCTTGCGAAGAATGTGCTGGACGTGCTCTTTGACAGTTTCGTAGCTGATGTCCAACGCTTTGGCGATCTCTTTGTTGGTCAAGCCCAACGCCATCTGTCGCAACACTTCGCTCTCGCGCTGAGTCAGCGGAACGTCGATGTCCGAAGCGATCCGCGGCGTCGCCAACGCTCCGGTCACGCGGCGCAGTTCGTCGCGAGTCCACGCCGAACCGCCACCGGCACACAAACGAATCGCTTCGACAAGCTTGGTCCGATCGCAATCCTTCAACAGATAACCAGCGGCGCCCAACGCGACGGCGCGAGCGACATAGGTTGGATTGTCGTAAGCCGACAGCAGCACGACTGGCAGTTCGGGGTAATCGAGCTTGATACGCCCCAGAGCGGCCAAACCATCGCCACCTTGCATGCGGATGTCCAGCAACACGATGTCGGGGGTCTGTTTTGTCAGAAACTCGAGCGCTTCGGCAGAGCTAACCGCTTCACCGACGATCTCCACCTCGACGTCGGTCAACAGGTTTCGCAAACCTAAGCGAACAACTTCGTGGTCATCTACAACGAGTAACTTAATATTCATTCTTGGCTCCTACGAACGCTTGCATCCACGAGCATTCGGGTGTTATTCCGCAATTCGGAATTTCAGTTGAGCGAACACAATTTTAATCAGCCAAGACGAGCAGGCACTGATTTGTGTCGCGTGAAAAACATGTACCGTCGGATCGGGAATCGCGCGTCACGGACCTGTCTGGGTTTACACCGCCAATGGACATCGGGACGATCCCAACATTGACGGTCTGGCACTATTGGACGCGAAAAACGCGTCGAAAGCCCGCTACCCAAACTCCGCTCACACGAACATATAAAGACGTAAACCTTTGTTCATATTACCCCTCTACAGACGGGGCCTGCAAGGGTACCCGGAGATTTTTTTTAAAATTCCTGAGTACGCCCCACTACTGGGGTGCTTCTTTTTCGCCAAGTTTCCTTGGTTACAATGGAGCAAACGCCTGTTTATCCAGTGTTCGCGACCCTCGATCGCTTCCGATCTTCGAGTCCGACTCATCCATTATTGGGGGGTGGTCAAGTCCCCCGCCAAAAAAAATCGTAATCCCCCCAATTTCTGAGAGCTCACGATGCCGATCGACCGTCGAAATTTCATCGCCTCCGCCGCCGCAGCGGGCGCGTTAACCGCAGCCCCAGCTATCCATGGTGCTCAAAAGAACGCAACCTATCGAACTGCGTTGATCGGGTCGGGCTGGTGGGGGATGAACATCTTGCGCGAAGCTGTCGCATCGCAGCGGGTTAAGGTCGTCGCGATCTGTGACGTTGACGAGGACAAACGAGATCTCGCTGCCGAGGAGATCGAAGACCTCTGCGGCGACCAAGCGAAGACCTACGGCGATTTCCGCCAGATGCTCGATCGCGAGGAAATCGACATCGTGATCATCGCCACGCCCGACCACTGGCATGCTTTGAATGCGATCGCGGCCCTCGAGAAGGGCTGTCACGTGTTCGTCGAGAAACCGACAGGGCATACGATTGGCGAGAGCCGCGCGATGGTCGACGTGGCTCAGGCGACCGGCCGGATCGTTCAGGTCGGCCTTCATCGGCGGATCGGGCCGCACCACGTCGCTGCTAACCAGTTCCTTCGCGATGGGAACGTCGGCACGATCGGTGCGGTGCGGATGTTCGTCAACAGCCGCGGAGGCCCCGAGCGACCGTCGCGAAACTCGGAACCGCCAGAGACGCTCGACTGGGACATGTACTGCGGCCCCGCTCCGCTACGCCCCTTCAATCGCAAGATTCATCCCGGCGGCTTCCGCCACTTCCTCGACTTTGCCAACGGCACCCTCGGCGACTGGGGCGTCCACTGGTTGGATCAGATGCTGATGTGGTCGGAGGAGAAATCGCCCAAGAGCGTCTATTCGACGGGCGGCCGCCCGGTGTTTGGGCCGGCGGTCCTTAGCGAATCCGAACAGACGACCGATGCTCCCGACAGCCAGGTCGCTGTCTACCAATTCGAATCGTTCACCGCGACTTGGGAGCATCGCAAGTTCGCCGGTCACGGGCCCGAACGACACAACGTCGGTTGCTATTTTTACGGCGACCGCGGCACGCTGCACATCGGATGGCGCGACGGTTGGACTTTTTATCCCTCCGATTCCAAGAAGGCGATCCAACACCAAGACGCTCAACTGCAGGAGCCCGATGGGCACAATATGCAGCTGTTGTGGGCCGATTTTCTGCAAGCGATCGAGTCGGGAAAACAACCGGCATGCAGCGCTCTGATCGGCCACCAAGCGACCAATCTCAGCCTGCTGGGGATGCTGTCGCTGAAGCTTGGGCGGAGCATCGCCTGGGATGGCGAAACCGAAACGATCCCCGGCGACGAGGAAGCGAACAGGTTGCTGCGCCGCGAATATCGTGGCCCCTGGCAATATCCAAGCTAGCCGACCGGCAACTTGCAACCTATGTATTTAATACCGCAGCGATCATGTCCGCTGCGGTGCGCTGGCGGTCCGCGACGAGTGAGCGGCACAGCTCGGGCGCTGCCAAAACCGCCGACAAGCGTTAGACTTGCGACCAGAATCCTCTCTCACTCAAGCAGCCGATCGCCCGCTTATGTTCCTACAAATCGTGCATTGGATGCTCATTCTGTTAGGCCATTTCGGGCTGCACTTAACGTTCTACAATCGCATCAATGCAACCGGCCTGCCGCGATGGCAAATCAAGCTGGTCGAGCGCACGATTGCTGTCGAGTGCTTCCTGTTCCCGCTGCTTCTGCTGTGGTACCCATCGCCGGCGTCGCTGCCGATGTGGCTGCAGGTCTACAGCTGGATCTGCCTGACGGCGATCGTGGTGCTGGGAATTCCCTGGTTGATCTACCGCCCTCTATTTGGAATTCAGTGGCTGCCAATCGAGCGTCAGGTGACTCACGTCGCTGTCGACCAGGTCCTCCCCGAATCCCCGATCGGCTCGCTGCGATGCCGGATCAACGCCGCGATCCCGATGAACCAGATCACCGAGCTGGCGATCGAGCAAAAACATCTTCCCGTCGCCGGCCTGCCACAGCAGTTGGAAGGATTGCGGCTTGCGCATTTCTCCGACATCCACCTGACGGGCGACATGCTCCCTTCGTTCTACCGCTACGTTTCCGATCAACTGATGCAGTGGCAGCCGGAGATCGTTTGCGTGACGGGCGACATCGTCGATAGACCGCACTGCATCCCATGGCTGTCGGAGTGTTTTGGTACGATCACGGCTCCCGGCGGTTGCTATTTCATCCTCGGAAATCACGACACCCGCGTCACCGATCCGAACCAGGTTCGGGAAGCGATGCAGGGGATGGGATGGACCGATCTGGGAGGCATCGCCAAACGGATCCCGCTGCGCGATACCGAGATCGCGATCGCCGGGAACGAACTGCCTTGGTTCGGTCCCGCACCGGCATTCCCTGAATCGAGTGAACCAGAGTTCCGTGTGCTGTTGAGCCACTCGCCCGACCAAATCGCCTGGGCTCGCCGCAACGCAGTCCATCTGATGCTGGCGGGGCACACACACGGCGGACACGGCCGCTTGCCATTGATCGGCCCACTACTCTCCCCCAGCCGCTACGGCAGCCGCTTTGCCTCGGGAGAATTCGACCTGCCACCAACCACGATGCATGTCACGCGCGGCCTATTCGGAACCCACATGCAACGCTTTCGCTGCCCACCGGAACTATCGCTGCTGACGCTTCATCAACGCGACCGCACGAGTTCGTGATCGGCTAGCTTCTGCCTGGTGATCGCCTCGCCGATCTCCCCGATGAACCGTCCCGCATCGCCGGGATAACCGGCTGTCGGTCGCAGCCCAGGCACCTGAGCTTGCCAATAGGCGTTAAAGACGTCCATCAACCGCTCGCGAGTATATTTGGCGACCATCGAGGCCAATGCGACCGGGGCGAACGAGTCCCCTTTGGCGGTGAAGTGCCAGCGAATCCTGCGGCTTCCCAATTCGATCCGGTAGCTGCTGACCTGCCGCGTTTCGAGCTCGATCGCAACCTGACCATCGGGAAAGAAATGCTGCAGCAGGCCGCCGTAGTAGGCGCGGCCACCATGTTTGTCGCTGAAAACTTCGACTTGCTCCGCATCGCACTGCAAAATCTGCGGCATCACCAGCGCCACCGTCTGCTCCGACAGCAGCGTCGCTTTGTTCCCCACCGCATCGCAGATCGTATTAAACGCCGCCGCTGGCAGGATCGTTGCCGAGGCTGCTTGCAAGCGAACCGATTCGGTCTGCCAATAACAACTAACCGCATCTCGCACCGGCACCATATCGGCTGGCGAATCCAAGTCGATCGGAAAGGCTTCGTTTAAGTTGGCGAACCATCGCGTCTTGGCAAGCGTCTGCGACGACTCAGGCGAAATCAGATCGAGCCACTTGGCAAGACTGTCGACTCGCTTGGCCGAGACGAGAGCAGCGACGCTGAGCATCGCGATCTCGAGTCCCCGCAGTCCTCCGCTCTTTTTGGGCGAAAAGAGCTTCTTGGAATCGCCGATCCGCACGCGGCCGAGCCCCGGCAATTCAAATCCTTCCTCGATCCCAGCAAATAGCGCCGCGGGATCCTCAGATCCATCCAGATCCCAGCAGGTCGATGCGATTACCAACGGCCCTAGCTGAGGCCCATACCCCGCTTCGTCGGTTGCGATCAGCCGTTGATTCATCGGGGTTCTCCACGAGCGGATGGTTTAGGCGGATGCCATCGGCACCAAGCCTCGAACTCTTACAGCGAGCCCAACGGGAAACGGGGGTTGTTGCCGACCGATTCGAATTCGGTCGGCGCGATGAACAGGCTGCCCGCTTGCGGCGCGTCGGCTTGCCGATCTTCAGGCATATGCTCGACCGCTGTCGTGATCACCAGGTGCACCTTGCCATCGTGCTCGATCAGGTTGGGGCAAGTGTTCTGCGGCGAACCGGGAGTTTCCCAGACCGTTACCAATTCGCCCGTCTTCATGTCGTATTGCCGCGTCTCGCCGTGCGGTGCGGGGTTCGGGTTGTAGATCGAAACGATCACCGATCCACCGTCGGGCGTCACGATCGCGCCGTCGGGAACTCCCGGGTCGGCGGTCAGATCGACGACAACTTCCGCATCGCCCAACGTTCCCGCTGCGATGTCGATCGGATAGCGAACGATCTTCCGCGTCGGCGAGTCGATGTCGATCAGGAAGGTCTTGCCGTCGACCTCCACGATCGCTTTGCCATTGCTGCAGACCTGATCGTTGCGCAGTTGGATCAAACTGCGATCGCTGCCCCGCCACAGATACAGCCCCGCTTTGAGCGTCTTGAATTCCAGATCTTTGGTCCCGAAGATCAGATTGTTCTCCCAAACCAAACCGTCGTTGATCACGGTCCCTTCGACGGCTTCGTCGATGTTTTCGCAGAAGGGAGACCACGTCATCTCCGACGGATGGAAGATCCCCAGCGTCCGTTCGCAACCGGCGACAAACGAATGTCCGTCGTCGCAGGGGAATGCAAATCCGGGGCGACCGGGCAAAACGTGCGATCGGTTGTTGCCGGATTCAAAATCGAAGACGTTCAACGATCCTTGCGTCGCATCGGCACCGTGCTGAATCGCAACCCAGCTCATCTTGGAAGGGCCGTTGGGATAGGGCCCTTCGGGAAGGAAACGCAATGCCGCATCGGACGGTCGGTAAAACGGAGTCGCAGTGATTCTTTGAGTCATGGCAGATGGTGACGTTGGATGCTGGAGTGGTGGTTGTGACGAATTCGCTATCCGAGCCAGCGGCAGCGCGTCCCAGCGATGCGGTATTCCGCTGGCCTCACGAATGTTACCAGCCCTCGCGACGCGAGGCCATTGTGGGGTGGTATCGAACCAGCGAGTACCGCCGATTGCAGAGAGATCAATCGGTAGACGTGTCGCAAAGGGCGCGGCGGTTCGACCGCACGAGCACCGCAGAAGCAGGGAGGTTGCGAAGCGGAGCCCCCCACGAGACGTGGAGTTTTTCACTCGCTTGCGCTTCGTGCTCGTATGGGATACACCCGGATTTTCACTCGCTTGCGCTTCGTGCT
This sequence comes from Rosistilla oblonga, assembly GCF_007751715.1. Lineage (NCBI taxonomy): Bacteria > Pseudomonadati > Planctomycetota > Planctomycetia > Pirellulales > Pirellulaceae > Rosistilla > Rosistilla oblonga. Next base: position 4,157,840 of record NZ_CP036292.1, read on the forward strand.
CGTATGGGATGCACTGGGATTTCCACTCGCTTGCGCTTCGTGCTGGTATGGGACGAAGGCGGAAGTGAAATGGCTTGGCCGATTAGTGCTTGAAGTGACGGCGGCCGGTGAAGACCATCGGGATTCCGTGGTCGTTGCAGGCGTCGATCACGTCTTGATCCTTACGCGAACCGCCCGGTTGCACGATCGCGATCACGCCCGCTTCGGCTGCCATCGGAATCGAATCGGGGAATGGGAAAAACGCGTCCGATGCCAACACGCTTCCGGTCGATCGCTCGCCAGCTTTTTCGATCGCGATCTCGACGCTGTCAACGCGGCTCATCTGCCCCGCTCCCACGCCGACCAACGAAGTGTCGCTCGCCAGCACGATCGCGTTGCTCTTGACGTGCTTGACCATTTCCCAAGCAAAGTAGATGTCGTCCCAGACCTCGTCTTCGACGGTCTCGGCTGTGACGGTCTTCCATTGCAATGGAACCGCAGCTTGGCGATCGGCATCTTGAACCAAGATCCCACCGCTGATGTAGCGTTGAGCCAATGGCGGCATCGGATCTTCCAAACGACCAACTTTCATCAGTCGCACGTTGTCGCGCCATTTTGGTTTGGTTGTCAGCAGACCGACAGCGCTGGCTTCGAAATCGGGAGCGACGATCGCTTCGATGAACAGCCCCGGTTGGCAGAGCAATTCGGCAGTCGCCAGATCGACGGTGCGGTTCAAACCCAAGACCGATCCGAACGCGCTTAACGGATCGCCCGCCATCGCCTTTTCAACGGCACTCGCCAGACTCTGTCCGGTCGCAGCCCCGCAGGGGTTGTTGTGTTTCATCACCGAGGCGGCGGGCTGAGCGAAACCGCGAACGATTCCCAACGCCGAATCGAGATCCAACAGGTTGTTGTAGGAAAGCTCTTTGCCGCTCAACTGCATCGCGTTGACAAGGTTTGCCGACGTCGAAATCTCGTTGGCGTACAAGGCAGCGCGTTGGTGCGGGTTCTCGCCGTATCGCAACACCGCCTTGCGACGGAACGTTTGCGTAATAACAGGGGGGAAGTCGCCGCGAACCGATTCGCCACGCAGGTAGTCGGCGATCGCGCGGTCGTAACGACTGCAGTGGTCGAACGCTTCCCACGCCAACGTGCGACGCAGCGTGCTGCAGGTACCGCCGTGCGTTTGGATCTCATCGACGATCGCCGAGTAGTGTTCGGCACAGGTCGCGATCGCAACGTGTGAGCTGTTTTTGGCAGCGGCGCGGACCAAGCTTGGCCCACCGATGTCGATCTGTTCGATTGCTTCAGCGGTCGTCACGCCGGCGCGTGAGATCGTCGCTTCGAAGGGATACAGATTGACGACCACAAGATCGAATTGCTCAATATCGTGTTCGGCGATCGCATCCATGTGGTCGGGCTTATCGCGGCGTGCCAGGATTCCGCCGAAGACTTTCGGATGCAACGTTTTGACACGCCCATCGAGCATTTCGGGGAAGCCGGTGTAGTTGGCGATATCCTCTACCGCGATCCCTGCATCCTCCAAGTGCTTGCGAGTGCCTCCGGTGCTGAACAGCGTAACACCTGCGGTTTGCAGCGCGAGTGCAAAATCGACCAGCCCAAGCTTGTTGCTGACACTGATCAAAGCATTTCGGACGGGGACAACGTCGGTCACAAATCAAATTCCTGCACAGGGGGGAGCGGGCTAGCGCATCGGCATCAAGCAAACCAACGCGAGATAGCTGTTTGTGTAAGGATTTGCGACACTCAGGTCAACCCGGTGCGATCAATTGCGAGCCCCCACCGGTTGCATTGGCTCGGCGAATTCGACAGGCATCACGACGTCGGCGGCCCATCGCAAACGCGGGTTTCGGCAACGGCTGAGGTTGAAATTCCGTGGCTCTTCGCGGCAAAGACAGAGTGCCAGAAAATGTTCCGACGATGTGAAACGGATCGGGCTGATCACGCGCCGGGTGTGGCGACCGTGACAATCCATATAATCCATTTCAACCACCAAATCGTCCGATTGCTGCATCGCTCGTCGTAATAGTTCTCGCATCGCTTAGTACTCCTTCTCGCTTGCTTGATCCCTTGTGGATCCTTGTCGATCTCACTACCCCAATCATCGCCTGTGTCTCGGACACGTCCGGTCAAAGGCGATGGCGAACCAATCGATTTCCTTATCGGCAGGGGCGATCAGCGTGTCTCATATCCTACCGGCTGCGTCCAGGCCTGTTTCTTCTGGTCCTTAAACGACGGGCGATCGGCCCCTTTGCTGGACGTCACGGTCGCTCGCACATACAGATCGCCGGGCTGCATCGTGTAGGTCGCGACGTTCCCTTCCTGCTTGGCGAATTCGATCCCGATCTTCTCTTTGGCTGGCATCAGCGTCTTGTCGGCATCGGGAGCGATTCGCGTTCCGATGAACTGAGTCGTGTAGGTTGCGTCCGCTTCAGGATCGATCTGCACCGTCAACGTACGCGATTCGGGATCAAACGTCACCTCCTCTAGACTAACGCCGCTGGACGCATAAAAGTCGCCGCGTCGCAACGCTTGGATCAGGTGTTCGGGAGTCAGGTATTCCGATCGGACCATCACCCAGCCGCGACCGCTGAGGCTTCGCGACAGCATGCCGTCGTGATAATCGTGACTATCGTCGGTCGCCAGGCCCAACAGCGGCGCCGCCTCCAAAACCGTTAACCGCATCGTGTTGGCGATGTCCCACATATGTTCGACCGCTGGCCGCGTGGCATCGCCCAAGTGGTTCACGCCCGGGTGACCGTTGTAGACTTCGAAGAACTGCTCCGATGTGACTTGAGCCATCTCTTCCGCGGTGATCGCCCAGCCAAAGTTAGGGTGATTCAGGTGCATCAGGATTTCGCGTCCCAAGCGTTTCGCCTGTTCCTCAACGGCTCGCAGATTGTTCGACATCGCTTCGACGGGAGTCGCTCCGCCCATCGGCTTGAGCACTTCGCCGACGTTCGAAGCATTCATGTGGATCGGTTTTCCCGCGGCGCGGTCGCTGACCTCTTCTCCGGGAATCAGGATAAATTGCCCTCGGTTCTCTAGCAGATAGCGGAATTCATCGAACGGTTTCAGCCGCACTTCCAGATCGTCTCCCTCTCCGCGAGTTTCCACCCACGATCCGCCAAACCGCGCCTTGTACTTCGCAAGCGCCGATTGCCCGCCGCGCTTGGCGATTGCGGTCTGCTTCATCCAACGCTGCCCGAGCCCCAACACGTTGTGGTCCGAGATGACGAGAAAGTTGTAGTCTTGGGTGCGATACCACTCGGCGATCATCTCGGGAAAATCATCCCCATCGCTCCACAGCGAATGCGTGTGCATATTCCCTTTCCACCAACGCAGCTTCGGCTCGGCGGGCACGGGATCCGCAGCGACGCCAGTCAGCGAGAAGCTGATCAGCAGACAGGTTACGAGCAAGGGGCGGAGCTTCAGACTGCAGGAGTTGGGCATGGCAGGCACTTGTCCGTGGCAAGAGGTGAAAGGCAAGAGGGTTTTGCGGGCGGGGGCAGAACCGCAACGATCGGTTGAGCCCCGCGATTGTGCGGTCCCGATCAGTCGACGCGGTCCTATAAAACAGTCCCCAGTGCGAAACGATTGGGGACCGCATTATACCGAGCAACCACCCCGCCGGGTTCAGCCGCGGCAGGTTCTAACATACAATTCACAATTGCGACCCAAAGTGGCAAACGAAGTATCAGCCGACGTGGACCGTCCCGAGCGAGGATCTCAGCGGGGTTGCTTGCCGAGACGTTGTTAATTTGCAAGATTGTTATCGCAACGGGCGATGCGGCCGGCCGCATCGCAGGTTGCCGATGCAAGCCACGTCGATGGGACTTTTCGCCGATCGCCGATTCGGCTCTTGCCACGCGAACGCGCGTTCGAAGCCAGCGATGCGTTTGCTCTACAGATCTTATTGGACCGCCAGAAGGAAGCCGCGTGACCAATCGAACACCAGCGGACGACGAAACCGCTGATTCTGTCTCCGCTTTGGACGACGTCAACGACGAACTCGCCGACGACGAGACCCTGTCGCCCGAACCGCCCAGCGAGGACTCGCCGATCAAAGGGAAACGGATTGCGTTTGCCGGCAAGCTTGGAGGCTTGTCGCGACGCGATGCGATGCGGTTGATCCGCGAACACTCGGGAATCGCCTGCGACCAGCCGTCGATGGCGGTCGACATCGTCGTGATCGGTGCCGAGGAATCGCCGTTGGCCGAAGGGGATCTACTGTCCGACGAACTTTGCGAAGCGGCCGCCCGCGGCGAAATCGAAGTCCTTTCGGAAACCGAGTTCTGGCAGCGGCTGGGACTGGTCGAAGCCGAACAAGCCGTCAAACGACTCTACACGCCGGCGATGCTGGCCGATCTGTTGGGCGTCTCGGTCCGCGTGATCCGTCGCTGGCATCGCCGCGGCCTGATCGTGCCGGCGCGGACTGTCCACAAGCTGCCCTATTTTGAGTTCCAAGAGATCGCGACCGCTCGCCGATTGGCGGAACTGCTTGCCGCCGGAGCCAGCGTTGCGGCGATCGAACGCAAACTGGAATCGCTCTCCCAGGTCCTGCCGAGCGTCGACCGACCACTTGCGCAGCTGTCGGTAATCATCGAAGGGAAACAGCTGCTGCTTCGCCAAGGCGAGGGGCTGATCGAACCGGGCGGGCAACTGCGAATCGACTTCGACGCCTTGCCGTTGGAAGACGATCCCGAACCGGAAGCGAACCCGTCGGTATTGGCGTTTGGAAACTCGGCTCCCGAACCGGTCGAGGAAGAGGGCGAGATCGATCCGCTGCAACAGAAGGCCTTCGACAGCGAAGACGATGGAGAATTCGAAGCCGCGATCGACTGCTACCACGCCATCTTGGCTCGCGATGGAGCCAGAGCGGACATCAGTTTCCAGCTGGCCGAACTGTTCTACCGAATGGGCGAATCGTGGGCGGCTCGCGAACGGTATTTAATCTCGATCGAGCTGGACCCCGACTTTGTCGAAGCCCGGGCGAGCCTAGGCGGGTTGTTGGCCGAGATGGGGCGCAAAGAATTGGCCGTGGCGGCGTTCCGCGGAGCGTTGCGAGTTCACGACGATTACCCCGACGTGCACTACAACTTGGCGAGAACGCTGGACGAACTGGACCGCGAGATCGAAGCCGACCATCACTGGCGGCGGTTCTTGCAACTGGCCCCCGAGAGCCCTTGGGCGGCAGCGGCCCGAGAGCGTTTAAATCTCGATCCGGAACCCGTTTAGCGAGCGTAGACGGGGACGAAGCTGACTCGGTATTGCGGATAGACGATGCTGCTTCGCATCATCGGCATGTCCGATGCGGTGGGTCGCAGCGGCGAATAACCGCGCCACGCGTTGTATTCCATCCGGGCCCGTCGCTGACGCGATTTTTCCATCGCAATTTGTTGTCGCAGTTGGGCGACGGTCAACGCTTGCGGCTGAGAGCTGTAGGGTTTCGATTCTTCCAACACGATTCGACCTGGAGCGGGAAGTTCGTTGTCTTGCGCGGTTGCGTGGGACGAAGCCAACGCGACGACGGCGAGCATCGCAATTGAGGTAATGCGTTTCATTCTGGCACAGCCTTTGGATCGTGGTGGGTTTAGTTTTCGTTAGAACCGCCAATATCCTGTTGTTCGACCTCCAGCTTGTCTGCTCCGCACACTACCACCGCTCTATTTGACTTTCCGGTAGAGAACCGTTCGCGTCGTTGCGATCAAGTAAAGGCTAACGTCCAAGAAGGTCGATCCTGCCAGCTGGCACCATCAAGATCGGTCTTGTCGATCCGGGCAAAGTGGTCAAATCCGCCCTCAGCCCCCCTATCGACGCCTTTAACTTTCGCGAGCTTTGCGTTAAGTTTGGACGTCAGCAAATGGTAACTTAAAACCTACAAACCTTGGACCTTTGGAGAAATCATGAAACGATACTTAACTGGCATCGCCCTGGCAGCTTGGATGATCTCGATCGTTGGTTGCGCACCTGCAGATCAAGGTGCTGACGTTAGCACCGACGCTCCTGCAGCTACCGAAGCAGCTGACGGCGGAAACACCACCACCGCTGCTGAAACTCCAGTTGCTCCTGCAGCTGAGTAATCGCGAACCCATTTAGGGATCGCAATTAAAAATATTGCAACAGCGCCGCGTGAATCCCCTGTTTCACACGACGCTGTTTTTTTATGCGCTGTGACCGACCGGCTGCAACGTCCTGGCCAGCACCAAACGTCCTGCGGATCGAGCTATTTTGCTCGCTCGCGAATCGGCAGGCCGTTGTCGCTGGAACCCGATTGGATTCCCGACAACAGCTCTTTCGGGAACGATCGCAGATGCAGATCGCGCTGCGGGAAGGAGATCTCGATCCCGGCGGCGTTAAACTCGTTGTGGATGTTCGTATGCAGTTCGTGAACCGTCGACAAACGATTGTCCAGCGACGCTAGATAACAACGAATCACCAGATCCAAGGTGCTGTCGCCAAACCCTTCAAAGGTGATCACGGGGCTAGGATCTTTGGAGATGTTCGGATGATCGTCGCAGATCCGCCGCAGCACCTCACAAGCGTGTTCGGTATTGGTCCCATACGCGACCCCAACGTTTACGACCAAGCGATTTGTCGTATCCGAAAGGGTCCAGTTGACCAATCGGCCGGTGATCAGATCCTTATTGGGAATGATCAACTCCTGCCGATCCCAGTTGATCACGGTCGTGGCTCGCATCCGAATCTTGGAGACCGCTCCCGTCGTGCCGTCGATCGTGACGACGTCGCCGACTCGCAGCGGTTGTTCAAACAGCAGGATGATACCGCTGATGAAGTTCGCAAAAATCTCCTGCAAACCAAAGCCAAGACCGACACCCAACGCGGCGACCAACCACTGGATGCTCTCCCAGCGGACGCCGACCGATCGCGCGGCCAGCATAATTCCAGCGGCTAACATCACATAACTGCTGAGCGTCTTGATGGCGTACCGTGCCGCGTTGTCCAACGGCAACCGCTGCAACAGCGTCGTCTCCAGAAGCCCGGGCAAGTTGCGGACGGCGATAAACGTCAGCGCGATCAACGGCGCGACGATCACGATGTCTCCAATCGTAAACGGATCACCACCGGGATTCGACGCCGGAATGATCGTAAACCGATCCAGGTAGTCGACCGCCGGCAGCACGCTGGTCCAGATCCAAGCGAACCCGAACAGCCCAGCGACCATCAGCGTCGTCGAGATCAAACGCATCGTTTGCGCACTCGCCTCGCGAATGTTGACCTCCGGAATCTCCGTCAGTTCGATCGGCGAACGGTCCGGTGTTTCGGAGGCCGCCATCCGGTCGCGGACCTGTTGAATCGCCATCGCGCGGCGGTTCAGGATCGCCCATCGCCGCATCACACCGCCAACCAAAATTAACGCGACGGCTAACATCAACGTCTTGTACAACTGATGGGCTAACTGGTTTGCACTGTACGTGTATCCAGCCAACGACATCAGCCCCAACAGCAACGGAGTGCAGGAGAAAGCGGTGTGCCAGACGACGCGCAACCGATCGATCCAACCGTCGCGATTCTCCAGCAACCACAGCGACAGCGCGCCGGTTTTCGGATGCATGATGCCCCGCACAAACCACGCCGTCTGCAGCATCAAAACAAAGAAGACCATCCGTCCGAGCGACGTTTCCCAGCGGACGTTTCCGCAGTGTGTCAGCAATGCCCAAACGAAGACAAACGGCAGCGCCAGATCCATGTACCATCGCAGATGCATCCGCGACGTGGTGGCCGATCGATCGGACCAACCAAAGTGTGCGCGAGCCAGCCCGCCGGGACGAACAACTTGGCGGATCAATTCCAACGGCGCGACAAACATCGCCGCGAACAATAACCCATATCCGGTCGCTTCAACGTACGAAGGGAATTTGTCGGCGTAGGCTAACTGCCAGCCTGGGATCGCTAGTGCCAACGGCAACAGCAATGCAAGGACAAGCGTCGTCAAAATCGCCGACCACGTTGGCTTCATATCGACCGAGGTACCGCGGTTTGCATCGGCCCCAAGATCCTGCAACCGGCGTCGCAACCGCGGCCCGGCGAACAGCAGCATCAGCAGGCATGCGCCCCAAGTCACGGTCAGAAAAATGTTCTCATGAGCCTCCTCCCACAACGCATCGCCGACGCTGCGAAGATTGGCAGGATAGACAAGCCCTTGGAATGCTCGCCAAGCCAGCGGGAAATCTTCCCAACTCAAACGCTCGGCACTGCGGAACCACAACACGCGACCTGCGATCATCGTTTCGAAACGGTGAATCGACTTCATGTAGTCCTGCTGCTCGACGCTCTTGTTCAGCAGCGCGTTGCGGTAGTTGTTTGCGTCCTGTTCGATCTGTTCGAGCAAGCGTTCGAGGACCTTATAGTCCGCCGCTGTCCGTTCATCCCCTTCGAGATGACTGGACGTTTGCCGTGAGATCGATTCGCGAACCAAACCGATCTCGGTCAACAGCGACCGTACATCATCAAGCTCGTCGTTGGTCAGGGCCATCTGTCGCCGCAGGTTGGTCTGATTCGGCAATGACGCGCGCTTCTGCTGCAGCATCAACCCCATCGCACTGCTCAACCCGCTGTCGTTCTCCAACTCCTTCTCGACCTGCGCGTTGATCGATTCGTATTCCTGTTTCAGTTTGTCCGATTCCCGAGACAGTTCCGCCAATTCGGCTTCGGCATCGGCTTGGCCTTGAACCACCGACTGCCACGACGAAGCGATCGCGCGGGTTTCGATCGTCAATTCGTTATCGGCCAACGGCGTCTTTGCGATCTGGTCCTCGAACTCGAGGATCCGCCGGCGGACCTTGAGCACGCGATCCTCGGCAAACCGTTTCGCGATCTCGGTAGCGCGGGCCTGCAACCGCTGCTCTTCCAGCTTGGCCAACTTGATCCGCGCTTCCATCAACGGCCGTTCCAGCTCGAACGTCGTCTTCTCCTGTTGGTAGACGGCCAGCTGTTGTTGCAGCAATCCGATGCTGGCCATCTGCAACCACTGCTGAGCCTGCGTCGAAAACGGCAACGCCTGTTCGGTCGCTTTGGGCGCAGGCGCTTGCAGGCGAGTGTTCAACAATTCGCGGGTGTCCGAAAGCAATTGAGGCAGCGCGGTCAAGCGTTCGCTGCGAGTGCTTCGCGCCGCTTCGAGTTCCTGCCGCTGTTGCCGCGCATCGGCCACCGCCTGATCCGCCGCCAACTTTGCCGCTTGCAATTCGTCGGGAGAACCGAAGAACTCCGGGTCGGGATCCCCCGCCGCCTCGGCTTGATCTAAAGCTTGTTCAGCCGCCGCCGTCGCTTCGGGAGCGTTTTTGGCAGCCTGTTTCAGCGCTTCGAGCCGCGTCGCCGCCGCTTCGGTCTCGGTCATCTTCTGCAGCGTCTCATCGATCGTCGCCAGCAGTGCAGTCCGCGTCTCGTCGTCCAACTCCTTGTTGGCGTCGATCTCATCGCGGCGACGCTTGATCGCCTCCACCTCGGGCAAGTGCGGCGTTTCGCCGCTGGCCGACGCAGCAATCGGTGCTGCGCTTGCTGCCGGTGCCGCCGCGGGCGGTTGCGCATCTTGAGCGGTGCCGTGGGTCGCTATTCCAACGACCAGCATCAGACTCGCAAACATCAATCGATGAGAGAGCCAAACGGTTCGGGACGAGCAAGACGCCGCGACGCCATCGCGAGCTGCACTTGATCCGATCGGCCGGAACATCTGCTTGCCAGACGCCCGCCTTGGGACGCATTGCTTTTCCGAGGCGAACTGCCTCACCGCGGCCAGCCGTCGCGGCTTCCGCATTAAACCAAGGATAGTTCCAGACACGTCGGCGATTCGATTCCTTCTATATTCCATCATAGCAGCGATGATCCGATAAGCTCGCGATCGGCGAAAGGGCACTTCGGTAATTCGCGGCCGCGGTTGCTGCTGCGGGTGGCAGACAAGCTGTGGCAATTGCATCGCTTTAGCGGATCACGCGCCCGACGTCCTGCGTTTTTGGAAACTATTTCCCCTTAGGGGGTGAATCCGAGGCCGCGATCCGATATTCTTCCACCCTTGCTATCGGGCAGATCGAATCTCTGCCTCCCCCCTTCTGCCTCGGTTTGGAAACCGCCTCAAGATGTATTTGCTTGCCCTCACAGCGGCCGCGGCCAATCCGCAGGCTGCCCCCGACGCATTGCCGCAGGCTGTCGTGATCGCGCTCAGCGGGATGTTGATCGTCGGATCGGCGCTGCTGCTGATCTGTCTGTTCATCGCGACGATGCCGCGGATTCTGGCGATCACCGAAAAATTCTGGCCCGAGGTGGAAGAAGCTCACGGCGGGGCAGCGCATCCGGAGAGTCACGTTCCGGACGACGACGCGGTGTTGGCCGCGATCGGGTTCGTTTTGCATCAAGAGTTTCAGCGACAGCTTCAATCCGACGGTCCGGCTTAAAAGACAACAATGGATATTCTGCTCGAATTTATAAACACGACCGGATTTGCGGCGATGTCCCCCGGCAACGCGATCATGATCCTTGTCGGGATCGTGTTCATCGGCCTGGCGATCGTCAAAGATTACGAACCGCTGCTGTTGGTCCCGATTGGGATGGGAGCGATCGTCGGGAACATCCCGGTGATGGAAGGGATGGCGATGGGCGTCTACGACCACCATCGATGGATCATCGAAGATGGCGGCGTGGAGTATCAGCCCGGTAGCGTTCTCAGCTACCTGTACCTGGGCGTCAGTCTCGGCATCTACCCGCCGCTGATCTTCCTGGGCATCGGCGCGATGACCGACTTCTCCACGATGCTCTCCAATCCCAAGCTGACGCTGCTGGGTGCGGCCGCGCAGATCGGCGTCTTCGCTACGTTCCTCGGTGCCATCTGGCTCGGCTTCACGCTGCCCGAAGCCGGCGCGATCGGAATCATCGGCGGTGCCGACGGTCCGACAGCGATCTTCCTGGCCGCGAAACTCGCTCCCGACCTGTTGGGTGCGATCGCGATCGCCGCCTATTCCTACATGGCTTTGGTCCCCGTGATCCAACCGCCGGTGATGAAACTGCTGACCACGCGCGAAGAGCGTTTGATCCGCATGAAGCCACCGCGCAAGGTCTCGAAGCGCGAACGAATGATCTTCCCGATCGCGGCCTTCCTGATCTGCGCCTTGATCGCGCCGGGAGCGATCACGCTGTTGGGGATGCTGTTTTTCGGCAACCTGCTGAAAGAGAGCCTCGTCACCGAACGCTTGGCCAACACCGCCCGAACCGCCTTCATCGATATCGTAACGATCCTGTTGGGCTTTTCGGTCGGTGCCAGCACGCAAGCCGACACCTTCCTGAAACCGCAATCGCTGCTGATCTTCGGTCTCGGTGCGTTGTCGTTTGTGATCGCCACGGCCAGCGGCGTGATGTTCGCCAAACTGATGAATCGGTTCCTGACCGATAAGATCAACCCGTTGGTCGGTGCCGCGGGCGTTTCAGCGGTCCCCGATTCAGCTCGCGTCGTGCAGATGGTTGGCCAACAAGCCGACCCGCACAATTTTCTACTGATGCACGCGATGGCCCCCAACGTCGCCGGAGTGATCGGTTCGGCGATCGCCGCCGGTGTGCTCTGGTCGGTGTTGACCTGATCCGGCAGCGCGACCGCAACGACAAGCTTTGTCCCAACGAATAAAAAACTAACGAAGACGAAATCAGCAAAGGCGATTCAGTGGCGAAGAAACGAATCCAGTTCATGTGTACGGCGTTCCGCGACGGATTTCAGTCGGTCTATGGCGCTCGCGTCCAAACCCCCGACTTCTTGCCCGCCGTCGAAGCGGCTCGCGACGCGGGGATCAGTTGGCTGGAAGCTGGCGGCGGGGCCCGCTTCCAATCGTTGTACTTCTACTGCAACGAAGACGCCTTCGACATGATGGATGCGTTCCGAGGCGCCGCCGGTCCCGATGCCAACCTGCAAACCCTGGCTCGCGGCGTGAACGTCGTCGGCCTCGATTCGCAGTCCAGCGACATCATCGACCTGCATGCCAAGCTGTTCAAAAAGCATGGCATGACGACGATCCGCAACTTCGACGCGCTAAACGATGTCGAGAACTTGATCCACAGCGGCCGCTGCATCACCGACGCGGGGCTGAAGCACCAGGTCTGCGTGACGCTGATGGAATTGCCGCCCGGCTGCACTGGCGCCCACGACGCGGCGTTCTACAGCGACACGCTGCAAAAAATCTTGGATGCCGACATTCCCTTCGATGCCGTCTGCTTTAAAGACGCCTCGGGAACCGCGGTCCCATCGAAGGTCTACGAGACGATCGCGGCGGCTCGCAAGATGTTGCCCGCCGGCACGTTCATCCATTTCCACACGCATGAAACCGCCGGCGTCAGCGTGCTGGCCAACAAAGCGGCGATCGACGCGGGAGCCGATGCGATCGACCTGTCGATGGCGCCGTGCTCGGGCGGCACCTGCCAGCCCGATATCCTGGTGATGTGGCACGCGCTGCGTGGCACCGAATACGACCTGGACGTCGATGTCGAAAAAGTCCGCGCGGCCGAAGAGGTCTTCAAGGACTGCATGAAAGATTATTTCCTGCCTCCCGAAGCGACAGCCGTCGAGCCGTTGATCCCGTGGAGCCCGATGCCCGGCGGCGCGCTGACGGCCAACACCCAGATGTTGCGTGACAACAACATCATGGAGAAATATCCGCAGATCATCGCGGCGATGAGCGACGTCGTCCGCAAGGGTGGCTACGGCACTTCGGTCACTCCCGTCTCGCAATTCTATTTCCAGCAAGCCTTCAACAACGTGATGTTTGGGCCATGGAAAAAGATCGCCGAACCGTACGGCAAAATGGTCCTCGGCTACTTCGGCAAAACGCCTGTTCCGCCCGATGCCGATGTCGTCAAATTAGCCGAGGAACAGCTGAGCCTTCCCGTAACAACGCGTCCCGTGCTGGAACTCAACGATGCCGATCCATCCAAGGGAATCGCAGCGGCGACCGCCGTATTGCAAGAAGCCGACCTGCCGGTGACCGACGAAAACATCTTCATCGCGTCGACGTGCAAGGAAAAGGGAGTCCGGTTCCTGCAAGGCAAAGCGGAACTCGGAATCCGCAAGATCGACAAGGCGGCCGAAGCGGCAGCTGCTGCCGCGGCTCCGGCAGCGACGACCAATGGCCCCGCCGAATACAACGTCTCGGTCAACGGCAACGACATCTTCATGGCGTTTGAAGGGAACATGGTGACCGTCGGCGGCAAGGTCTACCGCGTCGCGATCAAACCCGAATCGGGCGGTTCCACGACAACCAGCTCCGCCGCCAACGGATCCACAAGCTCGACCGACATCACCAGCCAGATGCCCGGCAGCGTCTTTAAACAACTCGTCCAACCGGGTCAGCGGGTTCGCGAAGGGGAATCGATCTTGATTCTCGAAGCGATGAAGATGGAGATGGAAGTCGCGTCGCCAATCGACGGCACCGTCGCCACCGTCAACGTCCAGGTCGGCGACCAAGTAGCCACCGGCCAAGTCCTAGCCACAGTCACGTCCTGATAGCGGCTCCGGCTTGCGAAAATCAGAACGTATCGGAACAGTAATCCCACATCGCGACGGGGTAGAGAACTCGGACGTCGCTTCACATTCCGAACGCAAGCCCAGCCGGTCGATCGTGGTAGCGACTTACCGTCATACCACGATGTCGCGCACTCGCCTTCTTAAAACGGAACCGCCGAAATCAACCTAGCAGGTTCCGTTGGGAAGGTCACTAACAGGAAGCTTTGCTTCGCTGAGGTTCCAGCCGTCCCTTATTCCTTCGGCGGGATTCGGTTCAGCGTGTAGTAGGCGTTGGAATGCAGTAGGGGTTGGCCGTCGGTGTCGCGGACGCCGGGAGCGTGCAGTTCGTGAACGAAGTACCGCCGCAGCGGGTCGACTTTTAATCGCACGCGGCGGCCGTCAGCCGACACGTCGACTGGTCTTACGTTTAAGACGCGGTCCTGGATTTCATCGCTCCCATATCCCGATTGGTAGCGATAGGTGTAGCTGCGGATCGAATACGAATCGGCATTTTGCAGACTCTTGCGATCCATCGGTTTGGTAAAGACCAATTCGAATCCGTCGGGCGTCGCTCGCATCTCTTGGATCTCAGTCGGCATCTTACCGGTCCAAACCAACCGCTGCAGGCCGTACGATGCCGTACCGAGGCTGCTCCAACCGCGATTGGTCAGTCCCACAAAGACGCTGCCGTCGTCGCCTTGGGTCAGCCGCAAAACCGCCGATCCCAAACCGCGGCGGAAGGGAAAACAAGCGCCCTGATATTCGCCGTCGACCTTTTCCAGAAAGACCCGATTGATCGACGCTTGGGTGAATTCGCCGATCAACAGCTGGCCGGCAAACGGACCGAAGCCCCCGTCGCTGGCGTCCAACATCACGTCGGTCGTCGATTGCCCCATCTTCTTGTAGGGAAACCAAACCGCCGGCGGTTTCATCGCAGGCATCCGCTGCAGCGCCTCGGGCAATGCCAATCCGCCGGGAACCTGATCGATCCCTTTCAGCGGCGAGCCCGGCTGACTCATCGACGCGAGCGCTTCGGCGTGATGAAAGAAGACCCCGCTGCGCATATGATGCAGCGAATTCGTCGCGACCCAATTCCCTTGCTGATCGGTATAAAACATGTCGCCCGCCGCGTTAGCGCCCAAGCCGGACGGCGATCGCATCCCGGCGCAAACGGGACTCAGCTTTCCGGTCGGATCGACCATCATCCCCCAACCACGCCACAGTCCCTGGCGATAGCCGAGCTTCGGATCGGTGACAGCATGTTGTTGCTGGTCCTTGTTCAACCCCAAGCCGATATTCAGCGTCAGCCACAAATTTCCTTGGCCATCCAGCTTCGGGCCGTATGCATATTCGTGATAGTGCCCCGTCACGCCCCAGCCTTTGGCGACCGTCAAATATTCGTCGGCAACATCGTCGCCGTCGAGGTCTGCGATCCGAGTCAGCTCGCTCCGTTGGACGCAGTAATACGCATCGTTATGTTTTAACAGCCCCAGCGGTTCGTGTAGCGCCGACGCAAACCGATGGTATTGGACATTGGAGGGCGGATCGTCGTACACGCCGTCCAAAAACCAGATCTCTCCTTTGCGGATCGCGACCGCAATCCGAGAATCATCGACGCGCGTGATCCCACTGACCTCCAACGCCAGCCCATCGGGAGCAGGTTTCCAATTCTGCGATCGCGACGCAGTTTGCGCCTTGGGCGTGCTGATCGAAATGATTCGGTAGTAGTCGGCTTCGTCGGCCGCAGCACACGGCAACGCGGCCAGGACAAACAACAACAGGGCGATCGATGACTTCATGTTCAAAGGTCGTGGGGCTGAAAGAGGGCAGCAAATGGGGAGGGTTTGGAACGCGGAGCCACGATCTTACCAGATTCCTCCACCCGATGGCGCACCGCAACAAGGATCCGCCGGGGCGAATCCGTTTTTGAACACGAGGTATCAGCCGCCACAAAACCGTTGGCTGTTGGCGATCAGTGCGCTTCCAACCAATTGTTGCCGACTCCCGTTTCGACCACGATCGGCACACTCATCGGAAACGCAGTCCGCATCGCTTCTTCGATCAACGGGATCGCCGTCTCCTGTTCCGACTTGTGCAGATCGAAGACGATCTCATCGTGAACGGTCAGCAGCATCTTGGTCTTCAACTCCGCCGCCCGCAGCGCCGCGTGGACCTTGATCATCGCCAGCTTCAACATGTCGGCGGCCGTTCCCTGAATCGGGCTGTTCATCGCCAAACGCTCCGACGCGGTGCGAGCGGAATGATTTCGCGACGTGATGTCGCGGAGATACCGACGGCGGCCGGTCTTGGTGACGACGTAACCGTTCTCTTTGGCAAACTCGATCGTCGCGTCGATATAGGTCTGCACGCCGGGATACTTTTCGAAGTAGTTATCGATCAGCTCCGATGCTTCGCCGCGAGGTATGTTTAACCGCTGCTGCAACCCAAAGGCGGAGATGCCGTACAGGATGCCGAAGTTCACCGTCTTGGCTTTGTCGCGCATCTCGCGGGTGACGTCGGCAAGATCGACTTTGTAGACCTTCGACGCGGTAACCGAATGGATGTCTTCGCCGCTGGTAAAGGCTTCGATCATCCCGGCGTCTTGGCTCAATTCCGCCATGATCCGCAATTCGATCTGCGAATAATCGGCCGAGAGGATCAGATAGTCGTCGTTGCGCGGCACAAACGCCGCGCGAATCTCTTTGCCTCGCGCCTTGCGGATCGGAATCGTTTGCAGGTTCGGATCGTTCGACTGCATCCGCCCCGTAGCGGTCCATGTCTGGCTGTAATGCGTATGCAATCGGCCGGTCTTCGGATTCACCGCCGCAGGCAATTGGTCGACATAGGTGCTCTTCAATTTGACCGCGCTGCGGTAATCGAGGATATCTTGAACGATCTCGTGCCGCCCCGAGAGCCGCAGCAGTTCCGATTCGCGAGTCGAATATTGCCCCGTCGCCGTCTTTTTCGGCTTGTCGTCGATCTGCAACTCCTCGAACAACACAACGCCCAATTGCTTCGGCGAATCGATGTTGAACTCGCGTCCGGCGGCGGAGTGGATCCGAGCGGTCAGATCGGCAATCTCCCCTTCGAGATGCTTGGAATAGACAGCCAAAGAATCGACATCCAACCGGATCCCTTCGAATTCCATGTCGACCAGCACAGGGATCAACGGGCATTCGACTTCGTAACAGACCTGGCTGACGCCTCGCTTCTCGATGTCGTCTCGCAGCACCTCGTTCACCCGCCAGGTGACGTCGGCATCTTCGCAAGCGTACTGGGCCAGCTGTTCCAGCGGCACGTCGCGCATGTTCTTCTGATCTTTTCCCTTGGGGCCAATCAGATCACTGGTCGGGATCGGCGTGTAGCCGAGATACAGCTTCGCCAGATAATCGAGCCCATGGCGCATCTCGGGTTCTTTCATCGAATGCGCCAGCATCGTATCGAACAACGCGCCGCGGACTTCGATTCCCTGCCACTTCAACAGCGAGATGTCATATTTAAGGTTGTGCCCCACCTTTTCGATCGCTTCGTTTTCGAAGACCGGTCGAAACTGCTCCAAGACTTCATTTGTCGCTTCAGCCGATTCGCCGCAGACGACGTAATATGCTTCGTTGGGCGCGATGGCAAAGGCCAGCCCCAACGGTTCCGCCTCGCGAGGGTTCAGCCCCGTCGTTTCGGTATCGAAACAGATCCGCTTTTGCCCCATCAGCTTCTCGACCAGATCGGCCCGTTCCGCGGCGGTCGTGATAGTGTGGTATTCGTGCGGCGAGTTGTGAATCGTTTTCTCGTCGACAGGTTCGTCGAAGAACAATTGCTGCTGGATCTCGGCTTCCCGCTTTTCGCGGACAACCTTGGCTTTGGTCGCACCCACCGAGAACGACTTGCCCAACATCCGTTTACCAAACGTCTCGAACTCCAACTCCATAAACAGTTCGCTCAGCCGGTCTTTATCGAACTCCTTCGCCTTGAGCGAATCGAGATCGATCTGGTGAGGGACATCCAACAGGATCGTCGCCAGCCGCTTGGAAAGGATCGCGTCTTCAGCCCCTTGTTCGACGCGTTCGCGCTGCTTGCCTTTCAGCTTGTCGGTCGATTGCAACAGGTTTTCGATCGATCCAAACTGGCCGATCAATTTCTGCGCCGTCTTTTCCCCGATCCCTTTGATGCCGGGAATATTGTCGCTGGCATCCCCCATCAAACCCAAGATGTCGATGAACTGGCGAACGTTTTCGAGGCCCCACTTTTCCAACACCTCAGGAACGCCGACCACTTCATGATTCGAACCCTGCCGTCCGGGACGGTAGATGTAAATGTTATCGGTCAGCAGTTGTTGAAAGTCTTTATCGGGAGTGACCATGTAGGTCGTAAACTGCTGCTGTTCGGCTTGATGAGCAAGCGTGCCGATGATGTCGTCCGCCTCGTAACCATCGATCGTGATCACGGGGATGTTGAACGCTTCGAACAGACGAAAGACCAGCGGAATCTGGCTGGAGAGATCTTCTGGCATCGCATCGCGCTGCGCCTTGTATTCCGGATACTCCTCGTGCCGATGAGTCGGCGCGGCGGTATCGAAGACCGCTGCGATGTGCGTCGGTTGCTCCCGCTTCAAGATATCCAAGATGGCATTGGTCATGCCAAACACCGCCGACGTGCAGACGTTGCCGGAGGTGTAGCGGGGGCTGCGGACCATGGCAAAGTGGGCGCGATAGATCAGCGCCATACCGTCCAACAAGAACAGCCGTTTGATTAGTGCGTCGGTCATCGGCTGTGCGTCTCCGGTGGATTAAACTTTCCCTTTTCTCCCGGCAGTTATGTCGGGTTTGACAGCGATTGGCAAGAGCCAACCAGCTGGGAAAGATCCACCGCAGCCGAGCGTCAGTCGGGCTGCAGCCCCGGGCGGACGAGTGCCTAGCCCGGAGCGGCGTTTGAGAGCGGCTGTTATTCGCGGATCGCCAGCTGACGAACCTGCCCCGCGTCCAACGGCGTCAACATCCCCTGCTGAGGCCGGTTGGCGGTCAACATCGTGCGGTCGAATGGCAATCCGTAAGCGACAAACGCGCCGCTGGTAGCATCCAACACATACAGCACGGTACCGGCGGGACCATTGCGACCGCCGCCGGGAAAACTGGCGTCGCCGGTGACCATCACGTACTTCGATCCCTTTTCGCCGCGGCCCGCCAAAGCTTCGCCGACGTTGGTTGTGAAGACCGCGCCAAATTTGGCTGTCCGCGGATACATCACGTAGCACTGCAATTGGCCTGTGGCGTGATCCAAGACGAACAACCCCTCGGCATCACCACTGACGCGGCCGGTAGCGATCGAAAACTCGTCGGTCGAATCGCTGGCCGTCGCGTTGATCAGATGCGGAGGCAACGAAAAACCTGGGTCGCGATTTTGGCTGCCGACTAGATACCCGATGCCACACAGCAGACAGGCCGCCAACGCGCCGTAAAATCCTTTCATTCCAGCACAACAAGAGGAAGTCTCGTTCATTCTTTTCACTCCGAACATCGAACAACAGGGGATCGGCCACCACAAGAACCGGCACGGTGGATTGTACGCCAACGCGCAGCGATTTACGATGCATATCCTTAAACAAATCCACCACTCGGCGAAATCTCAATCGATCGCGGGTCGGACTAATCGCACTACAGATGAATTACGGGAGATAGGACACGATGGGAATCAACGCACCGCTGAACCGAAAGCTGCGGATGGGGATGGTCGGAGGCGGCCAGGGATCATTCATTGGACGCGTGCATTCGATCGCGGCCTGCCTTGATAACCGCGCCGTCGTCACCGCCGGGGCGCTGTCGAGCAATCCCGAGCGGTCCAAAGCCTCGGCTCCCGATTATGCGATCAGCGAAGACCGAGCCTACGGTTCGTACGAGGACATGTTGGACGCCGAGAGCAAGTTGCCCGACGATCAACGGATCGATTTCGTCAGCATCACCACTCCCAACCACACTCACTTCGAAGTCGCACTGGCAGCTGTCGAAGCCGGCTTCAACGTCGTCTGCGACAAGCCGATGACGTTCGATCTTGCCCAAGCCGAACAGCTTGCCAAGGCGGTCGATCAAAGCGATGTGATCTTCGCCCTCTCCCACAACTACACCGGATATCCGCTGATCCGCCAAGCTCGCGAGATGATCGCCAACGGCGACCTCGGCGAGATCCAAGCGATCCGCAGCAACTACATCCAGGGCTGGCTGCGAACCCGCTTGGAAGACTCCGACCAAAAGCAAGCAGCTTGGCGGACCGATCCCACCAAAAGTGGAGCGGCTGGCTGCTTCGGCGACATCGCCACGCACGCCTACAACCTGGGCCGCTACATGACCGGGCTGCTGCCCGAACAGATCAGTTGCCATCTGAAGACGTTTGAACCGGGCCGCAAGCTGGACGATTACGGAACCGCCGTGATCCGTTACGAAAACGGAGCCCTGGGAACCGTCACCGCGTCGCAGATCAGCCACGGCCGCGAGAACGACGTCACGATCGAGATCGACGGGACCAAGGGAGCGTTGCAGTGGCGGCAAGAGAACCCGAACGAGATGATCGTTCGCGCCAACGGCCAGCCGCACAAGATCTACACCCGCGACCCGAACGCACCGCACACAACCGCCGGTGCGGCAGCGGCTTGCCGTTTGCCAAGCGGTCACCCCGAAGGCTTCTTCGAAGCGTTTGCCAACGTCTACGCATCGGCCTTCGACGCGATGGTCGCGCGAGCTGAAGGGGGCCCAATCGAACGGGTCAACACGGTCTACCCGAACGTCAACGATGGCGTCGAAGGGATGTACTTCATCCAACAATGCGTCGAGAGCAGCAAGCAGGACGCGGCTTGGTTGCCAATGAAGCACGAGCGTGCTCGCAGGTAGGTTGAGTGTAACGATGGACGCAACTTTGGAACCCGGATCGGTCGCGGTGATTCTTCCCGCGGCCGGGACCAGCCGTCGTTTCGGCGGCCCGCAATCGAAGATTTTTGCCACTCTGGCGGGGCATCCCGTCTGGTGGCACGCGGCAAATCGGCTGCGCTCGTTTGCCGAAGTCGGACAGATCGTGATCGCGATCCATCCCGACGACCGCCCGCGGTGGGAGAGCGAATTCGCCGAGGCGGTCGCGTCGCTGCGGATCGATCTAGTCGACGGGGGCGGCGAGCGATACGAGAGCGTGCTGCGAGCGATCGAGCGGATCGAAGGAGCTTCGTTTATCGCCGTCCACGATGCCGCGCGGCCTCTGGTTTCGCAAACCGATCTGCAGCGATTGTTCGATGCTGCGGCGACCCGCGACGCCGTCATGCTGGCGACTCCCGTCCGCGGTACGATCAAGCGATCCGATGACGATTCGATAGTCCAGACAACCGTCGACCGTTCGCGATTGTGGGAAGCTCAAACGCCGCAGATGTTCCGCCGCGAACTGCTGATCGACGCCTACGCTCGCTGGCGCGGCTGGCCTGTGACCGATGACGCAAGTCTCGTCGAACGCTCCGGCGGCAAAGTGTTTCTCGTAGAAGGCTCGCCGCTGAATCTGAAGATCACGGGCCCCGACGACCTGCTGCTGGCCGAAGCGATCATGCAGCAGCGATAACAAGAATCGAGCACGTTTAACCAGCAAGTGAAACCGCGGCGGCAACGCCCCGCGCTTCCTACCAAGTCGATGCAGCATCCAACGCGCGGCCCGTTGGGCACGCGGTTAAACGAATGCCCCCCGAGCCGAGTACCAATCGTTTAACCGCGGCGGCAACGCCCCGCGCGTCCTGCGTCGATGACCCATCCAACGCGCGGCCCGCTGGGCACGCGGTTAAACGATTACAGCCCAAGCCAATTCGAGCACCGATCGTTTAACCGCGGCGGCAACGCCCCGCGCGTCCTGCATCGATGTCCCATCCAACGCGCGGCCCGTTGGGCACGCGGTTAAACGATTGACGCCCAAGCCGAACCGAGCACCGATCGTTTAACCGCGGCGGCATCGCCCCGCGCTTCCTGCATCGATGTCCCATCCAACGCGCGGCCCGCTGGGCACGCGGTTAAACGAATGCCCCCCCGAGCCGAGTACCGATCGTTTAACCGCAGCGGCAACGCCCCGCGCGTCCTGTATTCGATGCCCCATTCAACGCGCGGCCCGCTGGGCACGCGGTTAAACGAATGCCCCCCGAGCCGAGTACCAATCGTTTAACCGCGGCGGCAACGCCCCGCGCGTCCTGCATCGATGTCCCATCCAACGCGCGGCCCGCTGGGCACGCGGTTAAACGAATGGGTGGCGGCCCCGCCAATCGGACTTCCAGCAGACCACGCTGGGCGTAGATGGCAACGCCTAAAAGGTGTGGCCTTTTTGCGGACCGTCTTGGGTCAGCGTGAGGATTTGTGGTCCCGATTCCGTCATCAGCACCGTGTGTTCGAACTGAGCCGAATAGCGGCCATCTTTGGTTCGCACGGTCCAGCCGTCGTTGTTGTCCAACGAGGTGAAGCGGCTGCCGGCGTTGATCATCGGTTCGACGGTGAACGCCATTCCGGGCAACAGCCGATCCTGGCGACTCTGGCGGTTCGGATAGTGAGGGATCGACGGATCTTGATGGAACTGGCGTCCCAAACCGTGGCCGACGTATTCGCGGACAACCGAGAAACCGCGGCTGTGCGCTTCGGCAACGATTGCTTCGCCGATCACCGAAACCTTGCAACCGGGAGTCAACGCGTCGATCCCGATGTACAGACAATCGAAAGCACACTGCGTGACGGCTCGCGCTTCTTCGCTGACATCTCCGATCAAAAACGTTTCGGATTGATCGCCAAACCAACCGTTGACGACCGACGTGATGTCGACGTTTACGATGTCGCCATCGACCAGCGTGTACTCACCCGGAATTCCGTGACAAATGACTTCGTTGACGCTCGTGCAACAGCTCTTGGTAAAGCCTTGGTATCCCAGCGTCGCCGGTTTGTGCCCGTGATCGATCGTGAACTTGTGGATCAATTCATCGATCGCACCGGTCTGAATCCCAGCTTTGACATGCGGGCGAACATAATCCAACAGCTTGGCATTAAAGCGCCCCGCCGCGATCATCGCTTCGCGTCCCGCGTTTTGCAGCAGCAGTTTTTTCCGGTTTTGTAACATTCCCAATAGTCCTTTTTGTCGCCCAAACCAGATCGGAAATCGACGATCGCTCCAACGCAGCTTTGATCAATAACAGATAACTTCAAGTAACGCGTCCTTTGAGCTCGATTGCCCGCCGCACGCGAAGACACAAGTTTAGCAAACTAGGGATTGAAAACCAATCAGTTGCGTGAAGATTCGCACCACGGCAACGTTTTTACGCCCCTTCGCACTTCTTTTGGTCGATCGATCGAACGCAGATAACCTAGCCGTCCAGCAACGCAGCGACGTTATCGATCGGCCGGCCAATTGCCGCTCGTCCGCCATGAACCACGATCGGACGCTCGATCAATTTAGGGTTCGCCGCCAAGATCGCCAGCCATTCATCGTGGGACAGTTGCTTCTCTCCCAGCCCTAGCTCTTTGAATAACGCTTCTCCACGCCGAACCAACTGCTGAGGCTCGATCCCCAGCATCGCAACGATCTCGGCTAGTTCCTTTTCGGTCGGCGGCGTCTCGAGATATTTAACGACGGTGTGTTCGATCTGCCGCGATTCGAGCAGTTCGACAGCGGCACGCGATTTCGAACAGCGAGGGTTATGATAAATCGTGGTCATGCTTTTAGGCAGCTGGAAGAAGGTTGAAGGCGTCCCGTGCTCGGCGGGACAGCGAGCCGCTTCGGCCCGCGGAACAGCAAGGATTCTATCGCGTCGACCGATCGGGTCGAAGCCGGTAGAGAGCAGCAGCACAGGATGACCAAACGTTTTACTGTTAGCAGCAACTGAAATGAGTACAATACCGCACTCAGTTTCGTCCCCCCAACCATCCGACTCCCCAACGTTGCATCGAAGGAATCCCACCGTGAGCAAGCGATTATTTGTTTCCTCCATCTGCCTCTTCCTTGGCCTCGGCTTCGCCCAATTGGCCAACGCTGAAGAACAACCCGACCTGCCGATCGTCGACCTCGCCGACCAGACCGAACGCCACGTCACGATCGCCGCCGGCACGCCCGCGGTCTACCAAGGGCATCCGACGACGCTGCTGATGCCCGATGGGAAAACGATCTTTGCGGTCTGGTGCATCAATCACGGCGGTGCCGCTGGTCCGATGGCCAAGAGCACCGATGGTGGCCTCAACTGGTCGCGGCTCGACAAACAATTGCCAGCCGGATTTTCGACGCACCAGAATTGCCCCAGCATCTATCGGATGGTTGGTCCCGACAAAAAGGAACGACTGTGGGTTTGGTCGGCAGCGCTCGGTAAACGAGGCGGACCGGGGATGCCGAGCATCATGAGCGAAGATGGCGGCGCAAACTGGAAAGAGATGCCGCCTCTTGGATTTCCCTGTGTGATGACCTTCAGTAGCGTCTTGCAACGCAAAGACGGTAGCTACATCGGATTCTTCCACAAAGGCCCCGACGGGAAGGATCGGACGCCGTTGAAGGTTCTGCAGACCGTTACAAACGACGGCGGATTCACATGGTCCGAACCCGAAGTGGTTGCCGCGGTCGAAGGGAAAAATCCCTGCGAACCGTTTGCCTTGCGATCGCCCGACGGCAAGCAGATCTGTGTGCTGATGCGAGAGAACACCCATCGAGGACGCAGTCTGATGATGTTCTCCGAGGACGAAGGCGAGTCGTGGAGCGAACCAGTCGACACGTCGTGGGGCCTAACGGGCGATCGCCACATCGGCGTTCAACTCGATGACGGTCGCTGGGTGATCGCGTTCCGCGACGTTGCGATCAACAGCCCCACCCGCGGCGATTTTGTTGCATGGGTCGGCACCTACGACGACATTCGCCAAGGCAAGCCAGGGCAATATCGGATCAAGCTGTTGCAAAATTACGCCGCCAACCGCCTCGACTGTGGTTACCCCGGCGTCGAACTGCTGCCCGACGGCACGATCGTCGCGACGACGTACGTGAAATACGCCCCCGGCCCCGAAAAGCACTCGGTCGTTTCGACGCGTTTCAAGATCGCTGAAACCGACGCGCTCGCCAGCCAGAGCGACAACGCTGCCAGCAAATAGCAAACGCAGCACCACAAGCTGCTGCACACACACCGTCACCGCGAGGCGCAAAACAAGTCCATTTACGTCTCCCGACGTAGGACACATCGCCTCGCGCGTTGACGATCGCAGCACCTTCCAACTGGAAGTCAGCAGATCAATCCCGCGTCGAGGTCACCTCCAACGCGCGGCCCGCTGGGCTCGCGGTTAAACGCAATACCGGTCTACGAAGCAGCCTCGGACCGTCGAAAGAATTAGCGGCGAGATGTAGTGGACGAGGTTGCGAAACCCAGCGATTTGGTCTGATGCATGTAAAAGGACTCGTTATATCGTCCACTACGCTTCGTTGAACTGTATTACGGCTAAACGAATGCAGCGATGCAGTCCTACTTCAGACCCGCACCTTGCGGTCGGCGGCTGAGGGCTCCACGGACGCCCAGCGTGCCGGGGTCGCGAGCGATCTTATCGGCGAAGACGCGGGCGTCGTCGACGATCGGGCGAACTCGAGCTGTCAAGTTTTCGATGTTTCCGGCGATCCGCCGGACCTGCCAGTAGAGTTCGTCATCCTCGATCAAGCGTTTGATCGTGCCGTCCCCTTCGTTCAACTGCTCCGTGAAGTAGGCGACTTGCACCAACACTTGGTCCAGATTGTTGAGACTCCGCAACACGTTGGCGACAAGTTCGTCGGAGTTGTCGGCCAGCGGCGTGGTAAAGCGTTCGATGTTGCGAACCGTGCGGTCGACCGATTTGACGGTATCGTTCACCGAATCGCCCACGTTCTCGAAGCTTTGGATCGCTCGTTGAGCGACATGCATCGTCTCTTGCGCATCGTCTAGCAGCAGCGGAAAGCGGTCCAGCGACGCCTTCAACTTCTCTTTCATCTGCGTATCTTTCAAGATCGATTCGACTTCCGCCGCCGTACTGCGGACCTGTTCCAACGTCTGCGAGGTCTGTTGCGCGATCTGATGGACCTGCGTGCCGTCCCCCTTGAAGAGCGTCTTTACGTTTGATTCCAATTGCGAAGCCAGTGAGTCAACCGATTTGCCGGCGTCTTCGATCGATTTCAGCGTGCCGCGAAACTCCCCTTCGAGACTCATCAGCACCGCAAACGGATCCGATGAAACCCCGTCGGTAACTCGCACGTAATAGCCATCCTCGGGAACATACTCCTGCGCGAACGCAGATTCGGTCGGCTGCAAAATCCCGTCGGGCGGATCGTTCACCTTGCCATCGAACAACTCCAACAACTGCTTCTCATTGGCTTTGACAAACTCGATGCGAGCCTCACCGGTGACCAACCGCTGCGAACCGATCCGCGGGATCTCGTTCTTGTGGATCGGGTATTTGGCGTCGATCATCATCATCACGTCGACCCCTTCGGCGCCAAGCTGAATCTTGGTGACGCGACCGATAGGATAACCGAACTTCACGACCGGTGTATCGACGTCGATCCCGGCGACCGTTGGGAAGTTTGCCGTGATCGGATACTCCTTCTTTAGAAGCACCGGGTAGGCACCGAAGATGAACATCAAGATGATGGAAACTCCGATCGACGCGAGCACCAGCACGCCAACGCCAAATTCAAGTCTGCGATCGTCCATGATCTTCTATTTACCTTGTGCTTAAAAAAATTCCGTCGAGCCATCGTGCGCGCCGCCGGTCGATACCGACGCGGCGTCGCGTAAACCACCGCTATTGATCCAGCGGCGATTCGTCGTCGTCTTCGTTTTCAAATCTTTCGTGCTCCAACTGCTCGTCCAGCTCTTCGCTTTGCTGTCGCATCTCCATCAATCGCTCGCCCGCTTCGCCACGAACAAATTGGCGAACGCGACGGTCTTCGAAATTCTCAAGCGATGTCGGCGGGCCATCGAACAGGACCTGGGATTCGTGGTCCTTCAAACGACGACGCGGATACAACATGATCACGCGGTCGGCGACTTTCCGGGCGGTGTTCATGTCGTGGGTCACGATGATGCTGGTCACGGGATACTTGCGACGCACGCCAAGCATCAATTCGTTGATCACATCGCTGACGATCGGGTCCAATCCAGTCGTCGGTTCGTCGTACAAAACCAGATCGGGCTGCAGGATCAAAGCTCGCGCAATACCGACTCGTTTTCGCATCCCACCGGACAATTGCGCCGGTCGGCGGCGAACGATATCATCGGGCAGACCAACTTCTCCCAAGGCCCGCAGGACAAGCGGTTCCACCTGATCGGCATCGACAACGTTGTGCTGACGCAGCGGAAAGGCGACGTTTTGGCCGACAGTCATACTGTCGAACAGCGCGGCGTTCTGAAAAACAAAACCAATCTTCTTGCGGAAGTTGACAGCTTCTGCCGGCTTCATCGCGGCGATGTCTTGGCCATCGAAACGGACGATGCCACGCGTCGGGCGAACCAGCCCGATCAAGGTCTTCATCAAAACCGTCTTGCCACAACCACTCTCGCCGATCAGCGCCAACGTCTCGCCACGCGGAATCTTTAGATTGATTCGCTTCAGGATGTGGTGCCCCGATAGCTCGACGTGCAGATCCTGCGCGTCCAACAGGTACTGACGCGCTGGCGGTTCTTCGGGCAATTCGATCGTTTGGGTATCCGAATCCATCACAGTAGCGAGGCTCCCGATGGCCAGAAGGCGAAGTAGACCATGTTCAACAACCGGCCCAAGACGAGGTCGAGGACCAGGATCATCACAAACGAATGGACAAACGCCGACGTGGCTGCTTTGCCCACACCCTCGGCTCCCGCTTCGGCTTGAAAGCCACGGTAGCAACTGACGACAGCGATCACGGCACCGAAGAACAGACTCTTAAAGATCCCGGTAAACAGATCAAACCCTGTCACAAATTGACGCGAATGGTTCAGGTAAGCCGCGTGATCGATCCCCAGAATCACGACGCTATAAAAATATCCGCCGACGATTCCCATGAAGTCGGCCATGATCGTCAGCGCAGGAATCAACATGATACAGGCGAGAAACCGCGGCACGACAAGATAGTGAATGGGGTCGGCCCCCATCGTTGCCAGGGCATCGATCTGTTCGGTCACCCGCATCGTCCCCAGTACCGCCGCCATCGCGCTGCCGACGCGGCCGGCCAACATCGTCGCCGCTAGCACCGGCCCCAGCTCGCGGACCAGCGTCATATTGATCACGCCGCCGAGCCGACTTTCCAGACCGATCGACTGGAATTGGTAGTAGCTGTTTTCGGCAAGAACCATCCCGATGAAGGTCCCCGTCAAAGCGACCACGGGCAAACTGAGCACACCCACTTGGTAGAAATTGGGCAGGATCGTCTCCCGCCGCGGCAGCGACGTAAAGATCCATCGCAGCATCTGCAGGGTGAAGTTGGCGATCCCGCCGACCGTGCTGACTCCCGATACAACGATCTTGCCCCAGTCCGATGCCCAATCGCGTAGCCCGGCGCGCATCCCTTGCGGGCTGACGGAATGGCGTTGCGAGCGGCTTGCGGCGGATGGCATGAGACAGCTGCGAATGGAAGGTTGCGGCGATTCAAAACGAGACCGTGTTAGTTTGTATCGGTTGCATCGAGTTTGCGGCTTGAGATGAACCGACCGGTTGTGCCGGCCTATCTTTGCGGCACTGCGATCACCAACAGGACGGGGCCGCCGCTAGCAATACTGGTCGCTGCCGGTCGACTCTGATACAACATTGCAAACCCGCGTTTGACGTAGACGCGATGGGGTGATTCGACCTTTGAAAGGAAACTGACGTGGAAAAGTGGCCAATCGGAGTGTTTGCATCGGTCGATGCAGGCCTAGGCGTACGCTGGGAAGTGATCAAAGAACTGGGCGTGCCAACGATTCAATTGCACGCGCCAGCGGCAGAGACGCGAACCCAAGCCAACGCTGACAAATTGCGTAGCCAGATGGAGGAGATGTCGGTCGAATTGACAGCGGTTTTCGGCGGCTTCGAAGGCGAAAGCTATGCCGACATCCCGACCGTTGTCGAAACCGTCGGTCTCGTTCCCGAAGCGACCCGCGCGGCGCGGTTGCAAGAGATGAAAGAGATCGCCGACTTTGCCAAGTTGATCGAGTGTGACGTCGTCGCGCTGCACCTTGGTTTTGTCCCCCACGAAACCAGCGATCCTTCTTATGAAGGCATCGTCACCGTGATGCGCGACCTCTGCGATCACGCCGCCAACAACGGGCAACGCGTTCACTTGGAGACCGGTCAGGAAACCGCCGACGGTCTGCTGCAGTTCCTCTCCAGCGTCGATCGAGACAACTTGTTCGTCAACTTCGATCCGGCCAACATGATCCTGTACGGTACGGGCGAACCGATTCCGGCACTGCAAAAAGTTGGCAGCTTTGTCCGCAGCGTGCACTGCAAAGATGGCACCTGGAGCGACAAGCCGGGCGAAACCTGGGGCGCTGAAGTGCCGTTGGGCGAAGGCCAAGTCGACATGCGGAAGTACCTGCAAACGCTCAACGAGATCGGCTACACCGGGCCGTTGACGATCGAACGCGAGATCCCCGCCGAACCGGAGCGTCAGTTGAAAGAGATCGGCGCTGCCGTTGCGCTGCTGACCAAGCTCAAGAGCGAACTGTTGGCGTAATCGCTGAGTTCAGCTGCTAATTTCATCGAGCGCCGTAGAGCAATTTGCTCTGCGGCCGGCGACGCTTAAGAGCCCT
Organism: Rosistilla oblonga; assembly: GCF_007751715.1. NCBI lineage: Bacteria > Pseudomonadati > Planctomycetota > Planctomycetia > Pirellulales > Pirellulaceae > Rosistilla > Rosistilla oblonga. The sequence continues at coordinate 4,187,083 of NZ_CP036292.1, forward strand.
GGTGGTTGGCGTAATATTGCCTCAACCGCCGCGGACTGACGCCCAACGCAAAGGCGATTTGCAAAGCGAAGTTGCGAAACGTCTGCCGCACAATGCCTCTCTGCTGCCAGCGCCGCGGGTCGACAAAAACCGGCCCAGGCAAGATCAGCGGGCGAGCGATCTGCCGCAACCGCTGCGAGAGAATCAGGTCTTCCATGATCGGTTCATCGGGAAATCCGCCGACCCGCTGAAACGCATCTCGGCGGACGAAGATCGCTTGATCGCCAAACGGCAACCCGCGCAATCGCACGCGACACGCGTTCCCCCATTCCAACAAGCGGAATGCGATCCCGGCGGATTCGATCCGCTGCTCCATCGCTCCGCCCCAACGCTCCGGTTGCTCCGTCAATGCGTTGCAAACCTGCTCGATCGCATCGGCAGCCAGATGATTATCGGCGTGTAGAAACATCAGCACCGCTCCGCTGGCGACTTTTGCGCCGGCATTCTGCTGCGTCGCGCGGCCCGATGAGCTGACGATCACCTTGGCTCCCGCCGCCGCCGCGATCTCGGCAGTCGCGTCGTCGCTGCCGCCATCGACGACGATCACCTCGCCCGCCGCAGCGACCGACCGCACGCAGCGGTCGATATTTTCGGCTTCGTTGAGCGCCGGGATGACGACTGAAATCTCAGCCGGTGTCATGTCCGACCCGCCGCCTTCCAACGACTGTATCCCATCGGTGCAAAGACGATGATCGGTCCCCACGCTCCCATCGCCGGAGAGATCAGCGTCTCGCTGGAACCGAGGCCGCTGAACAATGTTTTGACGAAGAAGAACATCGCGATCAGCCCAAGTCCCCAGCCGGCGACAACAAACAGATTCTTGTCGCCTCGCGTCACGACCAGCGGCAGCCCCAGCAGCACCAGACTGATATCCAACCAGGGCCGGACGATCCGCGTGTGCAGCAGAACTTCGGCATCGGGCCCCGAGTAGACGCTTGAATTTTGAATGTTACGCACCAACTGCAGCGTCGACGACAGCCGATCGGTCTGCGATCCGGAGACCAGGTGTTCAAATTCGATATTCGACACGACGAAACATTGCCCCGGTTCCAACCACGCGTGGTCGGATCGCGTCAGCACAAACTGTTTGCCATCGAAGCCAGCCGACGGGATCGCATCGATCTCTGCTGGCTGATTGACCTGGGAGACCAAATAGCCCGCTGGGTGTTCGTCCGACGCGGGCATCCAGACGGCGCTTTCGCCGACGATCTGAGTTCCCATGCCAGGCATTTCCGATCGGATCATCAACGCCGGTGCGACGATCTCCTTTCGGATGATGATCACCCCGCGGCCGTGAAACTGGATCCCCGTCATCCGGTCGTAGCAGGGCTTGAGCGTCCGTTGCATCTGGCCGCCGAGATCTTGAGCTTTGGTCCCCAGTTGATCCTTCCAATTCGGCATCAGAAATTCGCGGTTGAGGACCGCCAAAATGATTACGATCAACGCGGCGAACAACATCGGCCGCAAGATCCTTCCATGGGAAAGCCCCGCCGCCAACAACGCTGTCATCTCGCCGTTGCGTTTCAGCACCGCCACGGAAAAGACGAGAGCAAAGACAGCCAGGATCGCGTTGGTCGCGTCGAAGATCGCCAACAGGTAGGGGCCGTAGTAGCGGCTCAGCGCGTCGACGAAACTCCCCTGTGCCCGCGCGTACGCAGCCACCTCTTCCATGTTGTTGAACGCGTGGAAGACGACAAAAATGCCAGCCAAGCTACAGAAGCAGATCAGCAGAGTCCGCAGATATGTCGCTAGCAAATACCGATCGATCCGTGTCATCACCGTTTTCCAAACCCTAGCATCGGCGGCATCGTTGGGCCGCTCTCCAAGCAACGTCATACACAACTTCCCCCGCCACGTCACGGGCGAATTATGCCGTCGGTACGTTTCGTCATTCGCGAAGTTCCGCGGTTACAGATTCGGGACCTTCTGCGAACCCGACGCGTTAGCGAGAAACAGCCTGGATTCCGACGCCGGAGTATCGGATTGCCAAAGGTCTGCAACGTTTCAGGCTGCAAGTCCGATTCGCCCTCAGCCGATGCCGCTGGGAATTGACTAAAAAAATGAGCGAGGCGACACTGTAAGAGGTGCCCCTTTTGCGTTTCACACCCGCGCGACGCACTCGGCAGATCCTCGGAGGGGACCAGCGGAGCTTCCCTCCATCGTCCTCGCAACGAGCGAGCCCAGCAGGATTTGCCGCCGCACCGTGTCATCGCGGGCAGATCGTGTCGTGTCGCATGAGGTGGCAGCGGATCGAAGTCCCCTTCCGCGGTGAACGCCTCGGCAAAAAAACGGTTACCCAGCGGCCCCCCGCCCCGAACTGTCGCCGCATGGTGACAAAGTTACAGCGAATCGAGACCTTCATGACCAACTCGTCGGGAACTCTGGACCCCCAAACGCTCTCGGACATCCGCAGCGCGCCGGGCGATCCGTTGATGCGGATCCGCGGCGCGCGGGTCCACAACCTGAAGAACGTCGATATCGATTTGCGTCGCGATCAATTGATCGTCCTGACCGGGGTCAGCGGCAGCGGGAAAAGTTCGCTCGCCTTCGATACGATCTACGCCGAGGGGCAGCGTCAGTACATCGAGAGCCTTTCGACCTACGCTCGGCAATTCCTCGACCAACTGCCGCGTCCCGATTGCGACCACATCGACGGACTGGAACCGACGTTGTGTATCGACCAGAAATCGGGAGCTAGCAATCCTCGCAGTACCGTCGCGACGGTCACCGAGGTTTACGATTATCTGCGTCTGTTGATGGCCCGCGTCGGCGCTCCGCACTGCTATCATTGCGGGGCTGCGATTCTGCAGCAGACCAGCGAACAGATCCTCGCGTCGTTGATGAACCTAGCCGAAGAGACGCGTTTGATCGTGTTGGCACCGATGGTTCGCGGCCGCAAAGGGGCGCATGAGGATGTGTTTCAGGAGATCCGCAAAGCCGGATTGGTGCGAGCTCGCGTCGACGGCACGATGTACGACATCGAATCGCTCCCCAAACTTTCGCCGCGGAAGAACCATACGATCGAAGCGGTTGTCGATCGGTTGGTCGTTCGCGAAGGGATCGAGTCGCGGTTGGGAGAGTCGATCAAAACGGCGCTCAAGTTGAGCGACGGGTTGCTGATTGCGTTCTTTGAACTGCCCGATGCCGACGACTGGGACGAACGCTTGCTCAGTTCGCGGTACGCGTGTCCGCAGTGCGATATCAGTTACGAGGAACTGGAGCCGCGAACGTTCAGTTTCAACAGCCCCTACGGTGCCTGTCCCGACTGCGATGGCTTGGGACGACTAGAAGCTTATGATCCCGATCTGCTGATCCCCGACTGGACGCAGCCTGCCGAAGTCGCGGCGATGCTCCCTTGGAAGGGAACTTCGGCGGCGGTTCGCAAGCGGATTCGCGGCACGCTGGAACCGCTGGTTCTCGATGGCGGCGGCCAATGGGACCAACCGCTCGATCAACTGTCGGCCAAGGGGCGGGCGGCGTTGACGGCGACGATCGTCGAATTGTTGAACGTCGAATGGGAAAAGAAGCTGACCGAGGCGCGGCGCGAGCAGCTGACCAATTGGATCGGGGCGGTTGAGTGTTCGACGTGTGGTGGGTCGCGATTGCGGCGCGAAGCGCTGAGCGTCACCTTAGCCGATCGACATATCGGCCAGATCGTTGCGATGCCCGCGACCGAAGCGACTGTGTTTTTTGCCGCCTTGCAGGCCGAATGCGATCAGTCGCTGCAAGATGATTCGGCGTACGACATCGAATCCGAAGCCACCGCCGACGCAAGCGTGGTTCGCGAACGCGCGCCGCGACGTGTCAAAGTCGGCGGGAAATTGTCCCCTTCGCAGCGCGAGATCGCGCGTCCGATTCTTGTCGAGATCAACAAGCGGCTCCGTTTTTTGGATCAGGTTGGCGTCGGATATCTCACCTTGGGCCGCAGCGCCGATACGCTCAGCGGCGGCGAATTGCAACGCGTTCGTTTGGCGACCAGCATCGGCAGCGGACTTGTCGGCGTCTGCTACATCCTCGACGAACCATCGATCGGACTGCATCAACGCGATAACGATCGCTTGATCGTCGCGCTCCGCGACTTGCAGCGGCAAGGGAACACGGTGCTGGTTGTCGAACACGATGAATCGATGATGCGAGCTGCCGATTGGTTGATCGACATGGGCCCCGGCGCAGGACACCAAGGCGGCGAGATCCTGTTCGCGGGCGAACCTTCATCGATCACGGCGATCGCCGAAGAACAAGCGGAAGCAGCGGACGCCGACAGCGATCTGCCATCGCGATCGGTAACCGCCGACTATCTGTCGGGGCGGCGATCGATCCCGGTTCCCGAATCGCGGCGCAAAGCCGACAAAAATCTGATGCTGACGCTCGCCGGCGCGAACACTCACAACTTGCAGAACGTGACCGCAAGATTCCCGTTGGGCTGTCTGATCGGAGTGGCAGGAGTCAGCGGCAGCGGGAAGAGTTCGATCGTCAACGACACGCTCTATCCCGCCTTGGCTCGCACACTCGGTCTTCAATCGCCTAAACCGGGGCCGTTTGAATCGCTGACCGGTGCCGATGGGATCGACAAATTGATCCGAATCGATCAAGCCCCGATCGGCCGCACACCGCGCAGCTGTCCGGCGACCTATACCGGCGCGTTGGATCTGATTCGCAAGGTGTTTGCCGAAACCCGCGACGCCAAACAGCGAGGCTTTGCCGCCAACCGATTTAGCTTTAATGCCAAGCCGGGACGCTGCGACCAGTGCATGGGACAGGGGCAAGAAAAGATCGAGATGAACTTTTTGGCCGATCTCTACGTTCGCTGCTCCGTCTGTGGCGGAAAGCGGTTTAATCGCCAGACGCTGGCGGTGCGGTTCAAAGGCGCGTCGATCGCCGATGTGTTGGAGATGACGATCGACGACGCGGCTGAATTTTTCAAGAACTTCGTCAAGATCGACCGGATTCTCGAGAGCATGCGGAGCGTTGGCTTGGGCTATCTACGGCTCGGGCAACCGTCGACAACGCTCAGCGGCGGCGAGGCCCAGCGGATTAAACTGGCGACCGAGTTGGCGCGGCAGGAAACCGGCAACACCTTGTATCTGTTGGACGAACCGACGACGGGGCTGCACTTCGACGACGTCCGTCGCTTGATCGACGTCCTGCAATCGCTGGTCGAAAAGGGGAACACCGTGATCGTGATCGAACACAATCTGGATGTGATCAAGTGTTGCGATTGGATCGTTGAGATGGGCCCCGAGGGGGGCGCTGGCGGCGGACGCTTGTTGGCCGAAGGGACGCCCGAAAAGGTCGTCACCGGTCCGCAAACGCCAACCAGTGGCTACCTGCAAGAATTGCTCGACGCAGCGGTTTCTTGATCGCTCGCCTGGCAAGCGGTTACGCCGTGGTGAGCATACCTTTGTGTTCGTCGTAGATCACCACGCCGTCGCAATAGACGGTAAAACGCACGATCTGCAGCAGGTGATTGAACTTCATCTCGATCCGGCCAGGCTTCGCGGTTCCAGCGACTTCCGCCGGCCAGACGAAATCGATGCGGGGATGGATTCTGAGCCAACTGATTCGGTGCCAGACGCAGATCTGGCCGACGTAGACCCGTTGGCGAAAGTATTTGCCGTCGTAATCGAGTTGAGCTTGAAAGGGCTCTGCAAACGTGATCGTGCGATGCAGCAGACCGCGAGCGACGCGGGTGTCCCGGTGCATCAATTGCCCGGGACTCTCTTCGATCGGCGGCGGTGAAGCGTAGGGATTGAGGTCGTTCATCCGTTTTCCCCAACGCTTCGACGATCGGGCCTCTGAAGTGGACAAAGCAGGTCGTATTGTATTTTTTCGTTTAACCGCGATCCGTTCAACGATGCGTAGTGGACGAAGCTACGAGTCCTTTTGCATCAGACCAAATCGCTGGGACTCGTAACCTCGTCCACTACATCCCGCCGCCAATTCTTGCGACGGTCCGAGGCTCCTTCGTTGAACGGTATTGCGTTTAACCGCGAGCCCATCGGGCCGCGCGGCCCTGAAAAACGCGGGGCGATGCCCGCGCGGTTAAACTAGAAAACTCCCTGCTTGCTGCTTAGCCTGCGGCGACGGCCGCTTCTTCGCGTGCTTTGACTAACAGATCGATCCACGGGCCGACATAGAAGCCGTTGTCGTGGAAGGTTCGTCCGCTGACGAGGTTGCCATCGATCACGCAAGCTTCGTTGACGAACGTGCCACCGCAGACTTCGAGGTCGAACTTGCACTTCGGCACCGTCGCCATCTTGCGTCCGCGAACGCAATCGGCGTAGGCGGGGATCTCGACGCCATGGCAAACGCTGGCGATCGGTTTGCCCGCTTCGAAAAAGTGCTTTGTGACGCGGACGAGGTCTTCATCGTAGCGGATGTATTCGGGAGCCCGACCGCCGGAGAACATGATCCCCGCGTATTCATCCTCTTTGATTTCCGAAAACGCGACGTCGGCGTTGATCGTGTAGCCTTCCCATTCCTTGGTGATCGTCCAGCCCGGCTTCACTTCGTGCATCACCATTTGATAAAGGCGTTTTTCTGGAGCGGCCACAACGGGTTGAAAGCCAGCTTCTTGCAGTCGGTAGTAGGGGTACATCGTGTCGAGCGTCTCGGACGCGTCGCCGATGATGATCAGAACTTTGGGTTTATCGGAGGGGGCGTTTGTCATCGATTCTTCCTGAACCTGGTGGCTCGGTGCGCTGAAACTCGCCAGCATCCGGCGAGGGTAAGTTTCGCGGCATTGTAGCACACCGCTTGGGACCACTGGAATTGGTGCCCCATATAGAACCGACGTCCGGTTCGATCCATAATCTCAGTCGCGGAAACCGACGCCTCACCTTAGAACAATCCCCAAGGAAGAAATTGTCATGGATTATCGATACGAAGAGATCGCGAAGATGCTGGACCATTCGCTGCTGCAGCCCTTCTTGAAGACCGAAACGCTGGAGGCGGGGATCTCGTTGGCGCTGGCGTACGATGTGGCTAGCGTTTGCATCCTGCCGTATTACGTGAAGCGCTGCGCCGATCGGTTGGCAGGGAGCACGGTTCAAACTAGCACGACGATCGGGTTCCCACACGGCGGGCACACGACAGCGATCAAAGCCGCCGAAGCACAACAAGCGATCGACGACGGATGCCAGGAATTGGACATGGTCGTGAACATCTCGAAGGTCCTCAGCGGCGACTGGGACTACGTCACTCGCGATATCAAGGCCGTCATCGATGTGGCTCACGCCGCCGGTCAGAAGGTGAAGGTGATCTTCGAGAACTGCTACCTCGACGCGGATCAGAAGTCGCGGTTGTGCGCGATCTGCAGCGAACTTGGCGCCGATTGGGTCAAGACCTCGACCGGCTACGGCACCGGTGGCGCGACGCTGGAAGACCTGCAGCTGATGCGAGAGAAATCGGCCGCAGAGGTTCAAGTCAAAGCGGCCGGCGGAGTCCGCGATCTCGACCGCTTGCTGGAAGTCCGCGAGTTGGGAGTCACCCGTGTCGGTGCCAGCGCCACGCAGACGATACTAGATGAGTGTCGGCGACGATTGAAACTGGAGCCCATTGATTTTGATGAGTTGAAAAACACGTCGAGTTATTGATTTTGTAACGCTTCAGGCGACTCGGCCATCGCGGGGATTTCGCGAGCGACTCGCGATCGCTTCGCCTTGCGGCGTGCGATGCCCAGCACCGCTCCGCCGCCAAACAATGTCAACAGCATCGAAGCCGGCTCGGGAACGCCGGCTGTCGCCTGTAAATCGGCGGTGATCGCCAACTGCACCGCCGAGATATTGAAATCGGTATCAACCGACATATTACTAAGACTAAAGGTCAGAGCTGGTTCCATATCGGTCAGGCCGTCCGCTGGGAGATCAAAGTTTCCCGATACCGGCGCAGCCTCGCTGAACGATACCGTATCGATCCCATTGGTTATGTCGACAATCGTAGTATCTCCAAAGTCATTGAAATCGATCTGCCGAAACGCGAGCGATGTCGCTCCCAGCGTCGGATTCGAAATCATGTTAAACGATCCGTCGATGTAGTTGGTCAGATCGACGCTCAGCCCCGACAAACTGATCGTCACCGATTCCCCCGATCCGATCACGCTGTTGCTTCCCAAGCCAAGCGCCGAGCCGCCTGTGTTTAGGTTCAGCCCCATCGCGGCGTTCCAGCTGATATCCAGCGAAAACTCGATCCCCGTCCCCGCGTCGCGGAAGAAATAGGTATCGCCGTACGTCGGCGATACGTTGTCCGGTATCCCCGTCGGCCCCTGGGCTTGCACAGCGTTGTTGGCATCGTAGGGCGTCATCGGAGAACTTGTATTCGCCGCAGAGGTCATGTCGAGCACCGGCGTGAACGTGATGACGTCCGCATTGGCTGTGACCATCAAGCCAACGGAGGCGATCGCTGCAATGGTTCGTATTGGAAAGATCGTCGTCATCTTGGTCTTCTCCTGGCGCGGCCCAGCTGTAATCGGATTCGAAACAAACCGATGAACAAATGTACCGAACCCGCAACGCAAAGGCAATCTATGCTACAATAAGATTCAGGTTTTCAGATTCTGAGCGATATGACGCCAGTGTTTTGCGGCGTTTGCGACCATTCGAATCACCCAGAATTTGGGACTTCTTGGACATCTGCAATCCGCAACAGGGCGACATCAAATCTCCTCGATCGATCGGGAGACTGGTATGAGGTTTGCTCGTTGATGAGGTGTTTCTAACCTTGGGAGACGAATCCGATGCCAATGAATAAACAATACGTCGTCGAGTTTTTTGGTGGCCCAATGGATGGCCACATCGAACCGGTCGCCGAATCGCTGAACCCCTTTGTCGTTTTCCCAAGTCGGGTACCTGTGCGTGGTCGAGGATTTTTGGCGGGCCTGTTCCATTTTTGGCGGCGGCCCAAAAAACAGCAGCCGAGCGTCCTGGCGGTTTACGAACTGCACTGCGTTGGCTTGCAGCAGCGTTACCAGCACGTCCGCTCGATCGAAGCCAGCGGTATCGAGATCGTGCCGATCGGCACACAAGCGGTCATCTCCGCACCGCGCTCGTCCCAACGTGGGCCCTCCTCGACGTCGGCTAGCTGAGCCGAGATCGGACTCGACCGCCATACGGCGTTCCGCGACGCATCCCCGAGATTATGAATCCCGCGTCCGAACGTGCTCCGGCACTTTCCGCCGCAGCGGCTCACTTTGTTGTCGATCCTACCGCCCCGCGATCGACTACATGACAATCGCCGAGGCACATTGTCTGGCGTACGGTCTGCAATTGAGGAGCGAGGGAAATGAAATTTGTCTGTTTGGGATACATCGACGAGACGCGTTTTGCTGATCTAACTCAGGCTCAGAGAGACGAAACGATGGAAGCTTGTTTCGCTTACGACGACGAACTGCGTCGGGGCGGACATTTCATTGGTGGCGAGGCTCTGCAATCGGCTCGCAACGCCGTCACTCTGCGGATCAAAGAGGGCAAGGTCGACGTGATCGACGGGCCCTATGCCGAGACCAAGGAGGTATTGGGCGGGATCTTGCTGCTCAAAGCCAACGACTTGAATCACGCGATCGCGTTGATGTCGCAGCACCCCGGCGTTACGGTGGGGCCTTTCGAGATTCGTCCCGCCGACGCTCAGATCAATGCAATGATCGCCGCGCGGCAAACGAACACTTAAACATCTGCAATCAACTCTTGCGACAGTGACGATGGCGTGGCATGACTTTTAAGAAGCGGTCATCAAACGGAGTCGTCAGTCATCAAAGATCAATCGAAAGACGAGGGTTCTGCCATGAAATACATGATGCTGATCTACGGATCCGAAGAGGGATGGACCGAGCCCGAGCGGGAGGCGTGTATGCGAGAATCGATGGCGATCTGCGACGAACTTACCCAACAGGGAAAGTGGATCGCGTCGTCGCCGTTGCACTCGGTGACGACGGCGACCAGTGTCCGTGTCCGCGAGGGGAAACGACAAGTCACCGACGGGCCTTTTGCGGAAACGACCGAACAACTGGGCGGATATTACATCATCGATGTCGACGATCTCGACGAAGCGATCGCAATCGCCTCCCGGCTGCCGCCCGCGAAAAAAGGGACCGTCGAGATCCGACCGCTCTTTCCGCTTCCCGAGCGCGAACCGCAGTAGCCCCACGTCGGTGAAGTCGACGCACTTAACATCGCATCTCTACGTCACCGAATAACGCCAGCCAACCGAAAAACGCTTATCCGTTATCATCCGAAAGGCGATCGACCTTGCGGTAGAGGTAGGCGTCGGAGGTGAGCAGCGACGCGAGCAGAGCTTTCATGCTGCCGCCGCTCTCTTGATAAGCCTGATAGGCGTCCTGCAATACCGGAGCATCGTGGATCGTTTCGTTGCGGCCCATCCAGAAACGGAAGGCGTGGCGGACGAAGACCTGTTGCACGCGCTGGCTGGTCGCCAAGCGATCGATCATCTCCAACGCGTTTTCGACGGGGCCGTCCAGCCCGGGATCGCCGCTGTCGATGATCGCACCGCTCGTGTCGACTGGCTTCTTCTGCTCTTCGGTCCGGTACAGTCCCAGATGGTTGTACATTTCAAACGGCAGCCCCAGCGGGTCCATCTTGCGATGGCAACGCCAACATTCATCGGCTCGCGTCACACGCATCCGACGCCGCAACGTCGACTTCGGCTCGACGGGCAGCATCGCATCGACAGTGATCGGAACATCGGGGACCGCGTCGCCGAGCAGACGTTCGCGAATCCAACGGCCACGCAAAATCGCGTGGTTGTCCATCGCATCGGTATGCGCGACCAACCAGCTGGGATGCGTCAGGATTCCTCTCCGCTGATCGGGCGGCAGAGTCGTCAGCGTTCGAGCCGTTTTCAGCGGTTTGACGACCTGGGCAACACGGGCGTGAATCGTTTCCCCTTTGGGCAGCTTCGCCTTCTCGATCGTCACGCGCCGCGTCTGTCGCGCGGGCTTCTTCCCCTCGACCGCTTTTGGCTTCGGCGGCGGATCGGAGCTGATGAACTGGCCAAAGTAAGGTGCATCCTGCGGTGCGTTGTAGACGACGCGGTCGGTGGTCAGCAGCTCGCCCAGAACGTTTTTGTCTTCCTGCAGAATCAGTTCGACCAAACGATCGGTGTTGGCGGTCATCGCAAACATCGCCCGATAATGCTTCTCGGCGTTGAACTCACCGCCGGCACTTATCAACGCTTTGTTGTCCTTGCAGACATGCCCCGCGCGGTCGTAATCGAAGAACTCACGAAAGAACTGCAGCACCCGCGGCTTCCGAATACTGTCGTCGGCCAGAATCCGATCGATCTCGCGCTTTGCATCCTGCCGTGTCTTTAAACGCCCGTCGGCAACCGCTTGCTGCAACGCTTCGTCCGGCGGGATGTAGCTGAAAGCCGCATTGATCGCCAACGCCAGCTCTTGGTCCTGCAAAAGGACGCGGCCATATTGGTCGGGCGTCCCGTATTCGGCTAACTCGGGACGAAACAGCGCGTCGCGATCCAAGAAGATCGGCGTCAGACCAAGCAACGCCCCATCCTCTTTCCCAAGGTCGGCGATCGCATCGTTTAATAGTCCCAGATATTCGGCGGTCTCCGCGTCGGTCGGCGGGCGACAGGTCAAGGCTTCGAACAGATAGTTGACAGCCGCGATTCGATCCTGCTGCGTATCGTTCTCCTTGGCCATCAGGTCGTGGACGGGAGTGATCGGGCGCTTGGGCGATTTGCCATAAAAAAGGCTTTGCGCCAGCCCGCGCAAATCGCCATGTTTGTACTTCTTGTCGATCTGGCCGACCTTGTCGGCGAACTGATACGGTTCGGCATCGGGTCCGTAGGCCATGAATCGCAAAATGTCTTCGGCCGTGTTGGCGATCTGAGTCGCTTCGGATCCGTTCACCGAATAGAGGTTGGCGTAGTTTCGCAGCCCATGGTGATTTTCGGTCGTTAGCATCGGCGGGAATCCGGTGATCGCGGCGGCATAAGCGGCCGTGCCTCCGACCCAACCAATCACGCGATCCAGTCCGTAATAGACTTTCACTTCGCCATCGAGATTCGGATTGATGTGATCGCCGCGAGTTCGCAATCCGGGGCGTTTGGGATCGAAGTCGGGTTCACGCGTGATCAGCTCGTTCAATCGCGTTAGGTGTTCCTGAGGATGCAGACGCCACAGCCGCGCCGGTGTGGAGGTCGGCTCGATCCATTCAGGGATCTCTCCGAACAGCAGATCATGATCTAGATGATTTCCCTTGGTCGGATGCAGGTGCGTTTGGAATCCGCCGTGATCCTTCATCGCCCGCTGCAATTCCGCGGTGATCCACGTCGACAGCTTCCAACGCAGGATCGGATCGGGCTGCAATTCTTCCGCCGGCGGCATCTCTTTTAGCGCAACCTGTTCCCAAACCGTCTTCCAAAGCTCGGCGTTGTCGATGGTGACGGTGGAGAGTTCATCGAGAGCGACGCCACCTTCCTGCGTGTTGGCGTCGTGGCAATCGATGCAGTACTGCTGTAGGAACTGTGTCGCCATCGCGTCTGACATCGGCGACTGATCCGCCACCACGCACGATCCAAGCGATGGTACGATCAGTAAAAACGCAAGCAATGAAGAGAGTCGGAGCATTGGCATCGGTTTCAAAGTCAGTGGCACGCCGCGGATTGCAGATTGAGATCGGATTCGTCGTTCACAGCTGTGGCGAATGTTCAGCCGTCAAGTCGCGTTAGGCCATGATCTCTTCGATCGGGCCGACCTTGGTGTCGTGCACTCCCGCCGTGTTCTTGTTCATGTTAAATCGGTCGCGAGTGTCGCCAACCGCATGCAGCAGCGTGGTGTAGAGTGCATTGATCGGACGCTTGTCGTTCATCTGGATGAACTGCCCCGTTTTCAACCGACCGGCGCAATTGCCCAACAAGATGAAGGGCCAGTTGTCGCCATTGGTGTGTTGCTTGTTCGCGTTGTTGCTGGTGTAGACGATCAACGTGTTGTCCATCATCGTCCCGTCTCCTTCCGGCACCGATTCCAGTTCTTTCATCAATTTGACAAGCATCTGACAGTTGTATTGGCGGATCTTGATCCAGATCGGGTTGTCGGGTTGATCCATGTGGCCAAGGTTGTGGCCAGCTTGTGCGATCCCCAATCCCTTCCATGCGCCGAAGATTTCGCCCCGCCCCGAACCGATCGTCAGGACATTGGTCAGGCCTGCCTTGAGTGTTGCGATGCCAACATCCAACAGCGAATCGTGCCAGTCGGTTTCGAATTCGGGCTTGAGAAACTTGTCGCCATATTCGGGAGCAAACTTTTTCAGATGATCCGAGACGCCAGCCAATCGTTCGCGGAGACCGTTGATCTCGCGGAAACCATCGACGTAGCTGCCGTACCGCTCGCGATCGCCTTGTGGAAGCGAGCGGCCATGCTGACCGGCCAGTTGCTCGACGCGATTGAAGACCCGCGATCGGGCTTCGAAACGCTGCTTGACGTCGCCGGTTGCGATCCCACCAAAGATCATCTGGTACAGATCGTTGGGGTTGGAATGCATGAACAGCGGCTTGCCTGGACCGGCTGCCGAAAGGGTCGCCAAGGTCGGACGCGAGATCATGTTTTCCAACGCATCCATTCCGATGCACAGATGCGGCAGGATCGTCTCGGGCAGCAACTGACTCAGCTCATGATCGATCGTCGCGCCGCTGGGCGGAATCCCGATCCCACCGCGATAGCCACCCAACGCTCCGAAAAACGCGCTGTGCGATGGACTGGTGTGCCGACCATGCAGCCCGTTGATGATCGTCATCTTGTCTTTGTAAGGTTCCAACGCCTGAACCGGTTCGGGCAATGTGATCCCCGAAAGCGATGCATCGTGATCGAGCCCCTGAGGAATACAGGTCGCGGGATCGAAGCCCTGGTTTTGCAAGAAGAAGATCACGCGTCGCGGCGTTCCAGGCCGAGCTGCCGCGGCTTGCACTCGGTTCGGAACCAACGGACCACCCAACGCAGCTCCCATTCCAGCGGCTGTCCCCATTAACATCTTGCGGCGATTGATCATCTTCGGAAATCCTTTTGACGGTGGGGATGAGCAGGAAGGACGGTGGTACGGGCTGCCGAATCTTTTGCTTGAGCATCAGGCAAACCTGCTGGCACACGCTAGCGGCTTGTCGGTTTAGTCACAACGAGCTTCCTTGCATTAGCCGTTTGGGCGTTAGCCCCGGTTTAGTGGCAGCGGAACCGGGGCTAACGCCCAATCGGCTGATTAAACCGACGAGCCGCTAGCGTCGGGTTCTCCCGGTAATCAAACGCTGCCGCATATCGACTGAGTCCATATGTGAAACTAGCGGTTTGGCTATCGCTGGGCGATCCGCATTTTACCGGACCGTCCCGTCAGAAGCTACGATGTTTCAGCCGTCCCGTTTATTGGGATGATTTTGGAAAAAAACCGAAAAACGCAATCTGCCGGGCGATTGGCGACGGTTTTCTACCGGTCACTCTGGCCAATGCCAGACTCGCACTTCGCCCGGCCGCTCATTAGAATCGTACAACTCCCGCCCCATATTCCCTCCACCTTGCCACGAGCCCCCTCGATGAATCTGTTTGCTGGAAGTTTGTTAGTCGCCGCGACTTTGCTGGCCAATGCTGGCGTCAATCAATCCGCGATCGATGAGGTTCGATCGGGCAAGCGGACCGAAGCGCGAGCCGCTTGGTGGGGCTTCGATCCCGAGGACTCCACCGCGGCGTTGCAGAGTGCCATCGATTCAGGTGCCAAGCGAGTGATCGTCGAGGACATGGGCCAGCCCTGGATCGTCACTCCGCTGCAGGCCGCCAGCGACCAGGAACTGATCTTTGAAAAGGGAGCGGTCCTGCAGGCGAAGAGGGGAGAGTTCAAGGGATCGACCGATTCACTGCTGAGCGTGATTGGCAAAAAGAACGTCACGATTCGCGGCGAGGGTGCCACCTTCCGGATGCATCGCGACGATTACGCCAAGCCGCCGTACAAGAAGGCTGAGTGGCGGCACACGCTGCAGATCAAGAGCAGCAACAACGTCCAGGTGCTGGGGCTGACGATGGCCGAGAGCGGCGGCGATGGGATCTATCTGGGCGTCGCCACCCGCGGCGTCACCAACAAAAACATCGTGATCCGCGACGTCCTCCTCGACAAACACTACCGCCAGGGAATCAGTGTGATCACGGCCGAAGATCTGTTGATCGAAAACACGATCATGCGCGACACTGGCGGCACGTCGCCGATGGCCGGGATCGATTTTGAACCCAACCATTTCAGCGAGCGGTTGGTCAACTGCGTGATGCGGAACTGTATCGCCGAAAACAACCAAGGCGTCGGCTACGCGTTTTACCTTCCCAATCTGACCGCACAGTCGGCGCCGATCTCGATTCGCTTGGAGAACTGCATCGCCCGCGGCAGCAATCGCGCACCGCTCTCCTTCACCAACGGCGAAGGGAAGGGACAGGGGCCGATGACCGGCACGATCGAATTCGTCGACTGCGACTTCTCCGGCGGCAGCGGTCCCGTCGCGACGATGAACCGCAAACCGGCCGCCGGCGCACGCGTCCGTTTCATCAACTGCCGCCTGGAACCAGGAGCCAGCAAGCCGACAACGCCAGTGATCTTTTTCGCTTCGCGAGCGGGCAACCAATTGGACGTCGGTGGCGTCGATTTTGAGAACTGCCAAGTTCACGATCCGCAACAGCGACCGTTGATCGGATTCTACGACGGTGCCAGAGAACTGCATTTGATCGACGTCACCGGCACGTTGAAAACGACATCCGGCGACACCCAACGGACCGTCGAAATCGATCAGAAATATCTCGACGATCTACATCCGGGAAACAAGTTCCAACGGTTCCCCAAATACGAAACCGACGGGACAACTTTCATTCCGTTGAAGGCGATGAAAACCGGCGAGATGCTGCCGCAGCCCAATTTCACGCTTCGCGGCTCGGGGGCGTTCGTGCTGTTTGCCGAAAGCGGCACTCCAGTGGAACTGAAGCTGAATCACAGCCACGTCGGTAGCTATACCGGGACGCCGTTGGTTGTCGAAGCGATCGCGCCGAGCGGTAAGAAGTTGCCAATCGGTGAGGTTCCGCTCGATACGACCGGCTCGCTTGGTTTTGTCGCTCCCGAAACCGGAATCTACCAAATCCCAATCGATGTCGGCCCGAACAAGTTCTCCTTGGAAGCGACCAATTGCCCGACAGTCATCTCCGGCGAAGCGGGACGCGTGCGGTTCGTCTACTCCAGCGGCAAACTCTACTTCTACGTCCCGCCGGGAACGAAGCAATTTGGCGTCAAAGCCTCCGGCGACGGAGGTGAAGTTGTCGGCCTCTCGGTCTTGAATCCGCAAGGGAAGTCCGTATGGCAGAAAGAGAAGATCTCGGCCCCCGAACAATTTGTTGGTGCTCCCGAATCGCAGCAGGGAGAAATCTGGACGCTGCAAATTTCGCGTCCTTCATCGGGACGCATGGAAGACTATTTCATCGAACTGCAGGGGCTGCCACCCTTCTTGGCAACGCATCGCGATTGCCTGTTGCAGCCTGCACCCTAGTCGCTGCCAGCGACGTCGACCAACGAGCACACAACACCCTGTTCCACCTGTCCTGCGATTGCATTTTCAATGAAGCGATTTTGCTGCATCCTTTTACTGTTGTTCTTGAGCGGCCCCGTCGCCGCGCAGGCGTTTGTCCCCAATCTCGGTCCCGATCTTCCGTCGATCACCGTCCGTTGTGGCGAGGTGACGTTGAAGTTGCGTCGGCATTCGCAGTGGACTCCCGCCCGGATCGATTTCCGCGGCACGCCGATGACCACCGAAAGGAGCGCGTACGGGACGGTCTTTCGGTTTCCGGAAATCGGATTCATTGGAACCGGGCACCTAGAGAACGAGCCCGAGGAATTGCAATCGCTGACGTTTTATGTCGACGGGAAAGAAGTCGCCACGCCGACGGCGGAGCTGTCGGGCGAAACGTTCCGATTTGTCAGGGAGTCCAAGATTCGCGGTTTTCGGCTGACCAACGTCTTCGAAATCAAAGAGGATCGATTGTACGAAACCACGATGGTGGCGGCTGATGTCGAGACGCCATTGGATTTGGTCTACCACTTCATGCACGCCTGGACGCCCACGGTTTCGGCGCTCGTGGCGGGAAGCGATGCCAAGCCGGAGGCCGATCTGATTCAGCCGCTGTTGAACGATGACGAGGTCGACCACAAGTTCTACATCAATGCAGCTGTCGATTGGATGTCGGTCTACGAACCGGGCAGCCAACAATTTGCTGTCTCCCGTTTGTTGGAAACGCCCGCGACGGCCGGCAGCACGTCGAAGGTCTGGAACGTCGTCGGAACGTATCGCAAGTATTATCTGACAGCATTTCAGAACCAAACCGTCCCCAAGGGGTTTAAGGGAACCTGGCGGATGGTGACGGGATTTGGCGAGGGGGACCGCGAGCAGTGGCCGGAGGCAGCTCGCAAGCTGGCGAGCGAACTGAGCAAATAACACCACCGCAACCGCCTGCCGACGCGTGGCCGCGGATACCTGAAATGGGAAGACCGATGTCGCCTTGATCGATCGCAAGCGACAAATATGTATTAAAATGAAGCTGCCCAACTTGTCGCTTCGTTTCCATTGGCTCCCTTTTTTATGTCCGACATCACCCAGATCCTGCATCAGATCGACAACGGCGATCTGGCGGCGGCCAACGATTTGCTCCCCTTGGTCTACGCGGAACTGCATCGGCTGGCAAAGCGGAAGATGCAGCATGAGATTGCAGGTCACACGCTGCAGCCGACGGCGCTGGTGCACGAAGCCTACATGCGGTTGGTAGCTAGCAACGTGGGGCAGGAGTGGGATGGACGAAGGCACTTCTTTGCCGCGGCGGCTGAATCGATGCGGCGGATCTTGATCGAGAGCGCTCGGAATCGCAAGAGTCTCAAGCGGGGCGGCGATTGGGCGCGGTGCCAGTTAGCCGAGGAGGATGCTGTCGCGGTCCCCGACAATGCCGAGGAGCTGCTGGACCTCGACGCCGCGCTCACCAAGCTGGGCGAGACCGAACCGGAGATGGCTAAACTGGTCGAGCTACGTTATTTCGCCGGTCTCAGCGTGGAAGAGTCGGCCAAGGCGCTCGGCATCTCGCCACGAACGGTCAAACGCAACTGGGCCTTTGCCCGAGCCTGGTTGGGACGCGAACTGCGGGCCGAAGCGGACAGCTAAAATTTTTTGGCCCCCGACGCGTCTAGAATTCGCATTCTAACAGGTCGTAGTTTCGCTCCGAAATCGACCACCGCCCAATGGATTGGCATTTGCGAGGTTGCCCCATCCGATGAGTCCCAACCACGAAAAGACGATTTTCTTCGAAGCGCTCGAAATCGAATCGCCTCGCGCGCGGGAGGCGTTCGTGCAGGGAAGCTGCCAAGGGGATCCCGAGCTGTTGGATGCTGTCTCGCGATTGTTGGCCGAACACGACCGGGCCGACAACCCGATCGACCATCCCGTCGTGGCAAGCTTGCCGACATTCGATGCGGTCACCCAACAGGTGGCTCGGTCGATCGAAGCAAATCACCCGCCGGGGACGATGGTTGGACCCTACAAGTTGATGGAACAGATCGGCGAAGGGGGATGCGGGTTGGTCTTCGTCGCCGATCAACAGGTTCCGGTCCGTCGCCGCGTGGCGCTGAAGATCATCAAACCGGGGATGGAAACCCGCCAAGTGATCGCCCGCTTCGAAGCCGAACGGCAAGCGTTGGCGATGATGGATCATGAGAACATCGCCCGCGTCTTCGATGCCGGTGTGACGCAGACCGGGCAACCTTACTTTGTGATGGAACTGGTCCGCGGGGTTCCATTGAACGAGTTTTGCGACAACCATCGACTCGACACGCGGCAGCGGTTGGAACTGTTTCTATCGATCTGCAACGCCGTCCAGCACGCCCATCAAAAGGGGATCATCCACCGCGACCTCAAGCCTTCGAACGTCTTGGTGACGCTGCAAGATGGCCGCCCGATCGCCAAGGTGATCGACTTTGGAATCGTCAAAGCGATCGGACAAAGTCTGACCGACAAAACGATCTACACGCGGCTGGCGTCGATGATCGGCACGCCGGCCTATATGAGTCCTGAACAGGCGGAGATGAGCAACGTCGACGTCGACACGCGCAGCGACATCTATTCGTTGGGAGTCTTGTTGTATGAGCTGCTGACCGGATCGACTCCGTTTGTCGTCGGCCGCTTGAACAGCGTCGGGTTCGACGAATTGCGGCGGATCATCCGTGAAGAGGAACCGCCGAGTCCAAGTACGCGGCTGAGCACGTTGGGCAATCAATTGTCGACAACTGTCTCCGCCAATCGCCGGTTGGAACCCGCCAAACTGACCTCCTTGATGCGTGGCGATCTCGACTGGATCGTGATGAAGGCGATCGATAAAGATCGTGCCCGCCGGTATCCCAGTGCGATCGCCTTGGCTCAGGATGTCTCTCGATTTCTGGAGGGCCAGCCGGTCGAAGCCCGTCCGCCGTCGACGCTGTATCGTTTTTCCAAATTCGCCCGCCGCAATAAGGTCGCCTTGACGACGGTCTCGCTGGTCGCCGGTGCGTTGGTGCTGGGAACGGTTGTCAGTCTTTGGCAGGCGCGGGTGGCCTACCACGCGATGGAACAGGCTCGTATCGCCGCCGCAGCAGCCAAAAGTTCCAACGCGGAACTGGAGGGATTTACCGACCGCTTGCGCCGCGCCAACACGTTGATCGCCTCCGGCCGCGCCTATGCCGACGCCGGCGACTGGTCCAACGCCAACGAAGCGTTTACCAACGCGACTCAGACCCAGCCCCGTTATTTCCACGCATGGATGGAGCGGGGAGCGCTGTACGCCAAAATGGGGCTCTGGGAAATGGCCGCAAGCGACTACCGCAAGGCGCTCGAATTGGGATCTCCCGTCGACGGAGTGCAATTCCTGGGAGTCCCGCAGTTATTCGACTACGTTGGCGATCACGCGATGTATGAACAACTCGCCAAGGATCTTGCCCAATCCAGCAGCGGTTCGTTGGGGACAATTTTACGAGGCCAGTTGGTCGACCAGCCGTCGGCCGAGGTCTCGGCCCAGTTGGCGGTTTTGGGTGAGCAATTGTTGGAAGAGCGTCGGTTGAGACCCGATGGCCGGCCGACGCGGACTTCGCGGATTCCCCGGGGCCCCAAGCTGTATGTCGCCGGTTGGGCTCATCTGCGCAACGGCGACATCGATCGGGCGATCGGGCGGTTGGAAGAATCGCTCGACGAATCGACGATCTGGCCGGCTAGCGGGATCAATTACCCGCTGCTGGCGATCGCTTACACTCAGGCCGGTCGCAGCGACGACGCAGCCAAAGCTTGGACGTTGGCAAAGCAATCGCGGGATCAATGGCTCGACCAATCGATCGAAACCCAACAGGGAACGCCTCCGATTCCGTGGTTCGATTGGATCGAGTTTCTGATGAACTATCGGGAGGCTTCGCTACGGCTGACCGGCGAACTCCCTCCCGACGATCCTCGCTTGGATCAACTTAAGTCGCTGGCACGGGGGGCAATTGCGAACTCGGCTCCGGATCCTCGTCCGAGCCCGCAACGCTAGCTGTGACCAGATACATCACCGGAACAAAGATCAACACGATCAGGGTGCTCAGCCCCAAACCGAAAGTCAGACTAGTCGCCATCGGCGAAACAACCTGAGCTTCTTTGGACCGTTCCAGCAGGATCGGGAACATCCCAGCGATCGTGGTCAGCGAGGTCAGCAGCACTGCGCGGAAACGCCGCCGTCCGCCATCGATGATCGCTTCGTGCAACGGCAGCCCGTCGCGAACGCGGCGGTTGATAAAGTCGACCAGGACAATCGAGTCGTTGACGACGACACCCGACAGCGCGACGATCCCAAAGATACTGAACAGCGTCAGATCGATATCCATCACGATGTGGCCGACGATCGCGCCGATGAAGCCAAACGGAATGATCGACAGGATCAAGATCGCTTGCCAGCTGGATCCGAACTGGATCGTCAGCAGCAGGAACATCGCTCCCATGACGACGATAAATCCAACGGTCAAGCTGTCGACAGTTTCAGTCGTTTGCTCCTGTTGTCCGCCCCACATGATTTCAACGCCGGGAAACTCCGCTTCCAGCGTGGGAACAAAATTGGCTCGCAGGTCGGAGACGACGTTAAAGGCATTCCCTTTCGATTCATCGACGTCGGCGACTACGCTGATCGAACGCATCTGATTGATGCGGCGGATCTCGGCGTAGCCACGCTGCACGTCGACCTCCGCGATTTGGTTGATCGGACGCTCGACGCCTTCGCCGGTGCGAACTCGGATCCCATTGAAGCTGACAAGCGTGTTGCGGTCCTCGCGAGGATAACGGACCCGAAGCGGAACCTCGTGCCGGCCGCGCTGCAACCGCATCACCTCTTCGCCGTAATAGCTGGCTCGCACCGTTCCGGCGACATCCGCCAACGAGATTCCCATCGCCTTGGCGTCGTCGCGAACTTGCATCCGGTACTCCCATTTCCCCTGTCGCGTGTCGGTTGCGATGTCGGAGACGTAAGGATATTCGGCCAGCTTCAATTTAGTACGCTCGATCGCCGCGTCCAATTCATCCAGGTGTTGCGACGAAGCCATCAATCGGACCTCGATCGGCAGCGACGCGGGACCGCGCGGCGTCGCTCCAAACGCCAGCGATTCGGTTCCAGGCATCCGCCCCGTCTCTTCACGCCACATCCGGACGATCTCGGCGCTGGAAACGGTCCGCTGGCCGATGTCGTTCAGTTGCACAAACAGCCCGCCGATATGGCTGGACGACGCCGTGGAGACCTCGTCCCCTGTGGAACCGACCGTCCGCTGAACCGCTTTGACAAAACCGTCTGGATCGGTCGTCAATCCTTCGTCGATACTTCGTTGGTTTACTCGCCAGATCGCAGCTTCCATCCGCTGCGTTGCGGCATCGGTTGTCTTGACCGGCGTGCCATCGGGATAGATGACTTGCGCGGTGACAAACCCAAAATCGATCTTCGGCAGCAATAGGAATTGCACCATCCCCGACCGGACGACGCCGATCGACAGCAACAGCATTCCAGTAGCGACTGAGATCGTGATCGCCGGGTTCCGCAGCGAAATCTTCAGGAACGGGGTATAGATTCTTTCGATGAACCATTCCAACCAAACGGTCACGATGCCGTTGGCCTTCTTGACCAGCCACGCCAGCGGATGCAGCGGCAACAGCAACCAGACGACCACGTCCAGAAAGCGGCTACGGCGATGGGAGAGGTGCGAAGGCAGGATCGTCAAACTTTCGAACATCGACAGCAGCAGCATCGCGCCAACACACAGCGGCAACACCACGGTCATCCGTTGGATACTCCCTTCCAAATACATGATCGGGCTGAAAGCGATGATCGTCGTTAGCACAGCGGTGATCACGCTGGGAGCCACTTCGGTCGCCCCGTCGATCGCCGCGTCGCGCCACGATTTGCCCATCTGTTGGTGGGTGTAGATGTTTTCACCGACGACGATCGCATCGTCGACGACGATTCCGAGTGCGATCAAAAAGGCGAACATCGATGTCATGTTCAGCGTCATGCCGCCGTAGTACATGTAAATGCACGCGCCCAACAACGAGACGGGAATCCCGAGCGAGACCCACCACGCCAATCGCATCTCTAAAAACAATGCGAGCACAACAAAGACAAGGACAAGTCCCATCCAGCCGTTTTTGGCTAGCAGATTCAAGCGGTCGCTGACCGTTTTGGAACGGTCGCGCATCGTTATCATCGAATAGCCGGCGGGAAGGTCGTGTTTCGCTCGAGCGGCAAAGTCTCGCACCTCTTGAGCGACGACCAACAGATCGTCGGCGCTGGTCGTTTCGACGGAGATCACCACGGCGGGCCGACCGTTGATTTCGTTGACCGCTTCGTCGACGGAGAACTCATCGCGAACGCGGCCCAGGTCGCCGACAGTCAGCACGACGCCGCCGGCTTGGCTGACCAACGGGATATTGGCGATCTCTTCGCCGACTTCGTGCTTGTCGCTGCCCCGCAGCACGACCTCTTGCGATTGACCTTTTAACGTACCGCCGGGCAACTCGACGTTGTTGTTGCGAACGATCTCCGCCACATCGCGCAGCGACAAATTGTATTCGCGGAGCGTCCGTTCGGGGATTTCGATGTCGATCTGATATTTCGGCGCACCGACAAAGTCGACGACCGAAACCGATGGCAACGCCAGCAGGTCGGTCCGAACCGATTCGGCGACGCGGTGCAACGCAAGCGCCGCTTCGACCCGCTTTTCAGCCCGCTCGGCTCGATCGACGCCTCGCGACGAGGAACTGTCGTCATCGGAACTCTCCGCCTCGGCATCGCTTTTGGGCCCCATGACGGCCACGCGAATCGCGGTGACAAAATTGGTTCGCAGTCGGATATCGGGACGTTCGGCCAGTTCGGGGAAGCTGGGGATTTGATTGATCAGCGTCGTGACTTCGGTCAGCACGCGTTGAGCGTCCATCTGCGTGGCGTCGCTCTCGAGTTCAAACGTCACGCTCCCCAAGCCCTCGGTCGCGGCGGAGGTCATCTCATCGATGCCGTCGACGGTCCGCGTCGCCTCTTCGATCTTCTCCAGAATCCCCTCTTCGATCTCGTCGGGACTGGCTCCCGGATATTCGACCGACACGGTCAGGACATAGAGTTCGAAATCGGGCCAGAATTCGCGACGCAGATTTGCCAGACTCCAGGCACCTAAAACCAAGGTCCCCAGCATAATGACATTCATCGCCTGCGAGTTCTTTACGGCCCATGCGATGATCGACTTCATCGTGCCACTCCGCTAACCAAGGTTGTTTTGGGGCGATTGCGATCGGTCTGGCTGCCTTCGGTCGCAGGGGAATCGACGCCAACACTTCCCACCGGCGGCCGCTTCGCCTTCGAATCGCGAGCCTCGGCGGTCATCACCGGTAAGCCGTCGCGTGGATCGTTGACCGGGGAGATGATCACCGAAGCAAGCTTTGATACATCGGCGGGCGAAGCGCCATCGCTGTCGTCCGCGGATGCAGCGGTTCGGGCCATTCGATGCTCTGGTAAACGAGCGTCGACGATTACGTCGCCATCGATCTGCCCGACGACTTCGATTTGGACGATCCGCATCTTGCCATCGCGATTGATCCAGATCCGGTCGCCGGGGCGAATCGCCGATTCGGAAACGCGATACAACGGACGCGTCGCGTCGACGTGCAGGTGAACCGAAACAAACATCCCTCGCAACAATTGCCGCGGTCCGTCGATACCACGTTCGACGCCGGGCGAGTCCGGCGACTGGTCGTTCGCAGATTCCCGGGCGAGAGCAAATGCGTTGGTCCGTATCCTTTCAACCGCTTCGGGCGAGTCGACGCGAAACAGACAGGGAAAGGTCCGCGTATCCTGGTCGATCCCAGCGCCATCGATCCGTTTCAGCACCGCCGCCCATTGATAGGTTCGGTTGCCCAAACGGTATTCGATGTTGCAATTGACTTCGGGCAGGTGGTGTGCTGCGGAGGAGCCGGCCTCTTCGAGATTGGCAACGGAGTTGCGGGCGTTCCAGACCCAATACATCTGTTCGACTGTCAGGTTCGACCGTACCTCGACGGCGCTGACATCTTCGATCGTGACAAACGAAGTTCCCGCCGCGACAAACGATTGCTCTTCGACGTTACTCATCACCACGCGGCCGCGGATCGGAGCGCGAACAACGGTGCGGTCCAAGTCCAACTGAGCTCGCCGCCGCGCGACCTCCGTCGACGCTTGCCGTTCCACGATCAGCTTCCGCTGCGCTTCGAGCTCGCGGCGTCGGTTTTGCAGTTCGACCACCGCAGCGCTGGCCGAAAGTTCGGCCTCCTCCGCGGCGTCGACCTCGGCGATCGAAGCAGCATTTTGTTGGATCAACGAATGGGCTCGCTTGCTCGCCGCTTCGGTCAATCGAGCGCGACGTTGGGAGAGCGCAACCAATTGATCGGTGTTTTGAATACTGACATCGATCGCTTCCAGCTCAGCCGCTTCCTGATTCTGCTGGGAGACCAATCGCTGCACTTCGAGTTCGTATTCGATCGGATCCAACCGAACCAACACCTCGTCCTTATCGACCATCCGCCCCGCACGCATGTTGGGGGACAGCTCGACGACACGTCCGGCGACCTCGGTCGCCAATCGGATCTCGCGGAGCGGAACGACGACGCCGTTAGCGGTCAACGAAACGGGGCCCTCATGAATTCGCAGCGTTTCGGTATCGACGACCGTCGCCGCCGGTTTGGGCGGCTTTGACATCGCCGGACGCTCGCGTTTGCCCAGTTTGGTGTAGGCGATCACGCACATCGTGAGCACGCTGGCGGAGACTGCGAAGTTGATAAACAGATGGACGCGAGAACGCCTAGCCGCAACGTTTGATTCATTCATGCGGTTGTCCCAATCGGAGGGGTGTGTTGCTGGTGGAAGGTCGAGCGCTCTGCCCCGCACTCGGTGAACTCGTCCCCAAGTCATGCGAAAACGCCAGCCGGCCGGGGCCAATTTTTCGCAAGAATCGCGGAAGACAAGGAATTCCAGGCGGGTCGACGCATTAAGAAAGCGAAATCGGTAGGCCATATGGCCTACCGATTTCGCGTTGCGTCGACGATTTCGAGGCTCCCAAGCCGCGGAGGCGGCGGTCGCACAAAGCCTGCGGCGCCAGCCGCAGGATCGGCATCCAGAGTCCGGAACGAAGAAGCCTCGGCAGGGGCGACAGAGACGTCTGGCAAGCAAATTGCCAGGCCGATGGATTGGGCCATGCAAATGGCTGGAGCTTTGCCCCGTCAGACGAAAGAGCACCGCGCGTTTGGGCATTGTGTTCCGGAGGAGCGCCGCTGCGCGACGACCTCCGGCTACCATCTTTCATCCCTTCGGGATCTCGTGGGGCCGGACACAACCGCCGTTGCATCCCATCGACCGCAACGCGGGCGCACCGGTTCCGGATATAGTCGATCGCAACGCGGGCGCACCGGTTCCGGATATAGGGCCGAAGGCCAGGCGATTTGCATTGCCCAGGCCAACGGCCTGGGCCCCCATGACACGCGAAAATCGGAAGGGCCAACGGCCCCGCAATTTGTTAGCAAATCGATCCGCCCCTCACAAATCGCCGGGCCGATGGCCCTATGGATTTCACGAGGCAATCACGCCCCCCAGGCCGTTGGCCTGGGCTAAGCAAATGGCTGGAGCTTCGCTCCGCAAAACGAATGCAAAACGGATGGGAGCTTCGCCTTGACCAGGGGCGCTCGCTTTCTCATCCGGCTACGAATTGCTTTCGTCGCTCAGTATCGCGTGCAGCGTCGCGGTGACATCGGGGTTGTTGTAGATGCGATCGATCAGGTCGGCGTAGGTCTTTGTAAATCGCTGGTTTTCGGCGAGGTCGCCGAAGACCGATTGAACTTTCAAAAACGCTAACGGGTCATCGCCGGTTTTCCTTGCCGCGGCGTGCAGTTCCGCTTTCAGACCGTCGGTGATTTCCAACGCCTTGCCGTGTCGATCGACTTGTTTGTCGCTGTAATAACACCAGGCGGCGAGGACTAGCGTGGCGTAGCGGATGCTGCCACCGCTGGCCAAGTTCTCGCGGATCGTGGGGATCAGAAAGACTGGCAGTTTGCTGGAACTCTCCAGACAGATCCGCGACAGACTGTCCCTGATCTTGGGATTGCCGAACCGCTCGATCAACGTCTGTTTGTATTCATCTAAGTCGATGCCGGCGACAGCATCCAACACCGGCGTCGCTTCGCGGTCGAAGAATTGGCGAAGGTACTGGGCGAACAGATCGTCGCCAATCGCTTGGTCGATCGTCTCGTGACCGAAGACCGAACCAAGGATCCCCAACACGGAATGCCCGGCGTTCAACAGCCGCAGCTTCATCTTCTCGTAGGGCGTCACATCGGGAACAAACTGGACGCCTACGTCTTGCCAGTCGGGTCGGCCGGCGGAGAAGTCGTCTTCGACAACCCATTGGCAAAACGGTTCACAGGCAACGGGCCACTTGTCGTCCAGCCCGAACTCGGTGCGCAGGAAGTCGATGTCGGCGTCGCTGGTCACGGGGGTGATCCGGTCGACCATCGCGTTGGGGAAGCTGACTTCTTGCTCGATCCAATCGGCCAGCTGCGGATCTTGCAGCCGCGCAAATCCGATCAGCATCTTCCGCGTCAGATCGCCGTTGTGCTGGATGTTGTCGCACGATTGGACAGTAAACGCGGGCAGCCCCTGTTGGCGACGCTTCGCCAATGCCGCGGTCATAAATCCGAAGACCAACCGTGGTTGCAACGGGTGATCGATGTCGTGCTGCGCGTCGGGATTCGACGCGTTGAACTCACCGGTCGCGGGATCGACGTTGTAGCCTCCTTCGGTGATCGTCAGCGAAACGATCTTTGTCGAGGGATCGGCCATCCGGTCGATGACCGCTGCCGGGTCGTCGCATCCCATCAGAAAATCGACGATCGATCCGATCACTCGCGTTTCGATCCCACCGTCGGGACGCTTGACGATCAGCGTATACAAGTAGTCTTGGTCTCGCAGAATCGTCGCCATCTTGCGGTCCGGTTCTCGCAGGCCGACGCCGCAGATTCCCCACTGCGGATCGCCGCCGGCCGCAAGCAATTGGTCGGTGTAAAACGCTTCGTGAGCGCGATGGAATCCGCCCACCCCGACGTGAACGATCCCCGTCGTCAGGCGACTGCGGTCGTAAGTCGGCCGGGCGATTTGGCTGGGAAGTTGATCGAGGTTCTGTTGCGTCAGGGGAAGCTGTCGGTTCATGTTCGAGCTTGTTGGAGTGATTTCGTGTGTTGCAACGCCCAGTAGGCGGAGACGAAATAGACGATCGTGAAGACAAATCCCCACGTGTAAAAAATGGCGACGTTGCTTTCATAAGCTGCCATGTCGGGGCTGCCGAACATCACGACAATTCCCAGAATCAGTGTAAGCCCCAGCGACAGCCAAGCGACTCCACGCAGGATCTTGTGCAGCGTGGATGTATCGTGTCCGGGCGTCCCTTCGGCGAGAGCTTGTTGCGTCTGGAACTCTTTAATCGCTTCGTTCCGCTCACGCTCCGCCGCTTCTTGGGCAGGATAGCTGTCGCGAGCTCCGTAAAGACTAGCCAAAATCGTATAGAGCACGATCGTGACCGCCCACGTCGGCAGGAACAGATAGAAGAAGGAGATGACTTGTAAGTAGTTCAATCCAAAACCAAACACCAGCCCGGCAGCCCAAGCGGCGACGGCGGGAGTGCTGTGCGTCAGCCCGCGATATTTCGCCCAGTATCGGGTCAGACCGAGACGCGGGAAGAGGACGTGTTCGGCGAAGACGATTCCGCCGACCGGAACGACGATCAAACCGGCGTAGGTCAGCAGCGGCAGGATCTGTTTGTAGACAAACGGGAAGCAGGCGATCACGACGGTGACGACGCCGACGGTGAAGGTGACTTGCATCCGCGAGTGCTTGTGAAAAATCGCTTGAGCCGCCAGGCCGGCGCGGTACAGGTTCGCGTTCGCTGTCGTCCAACCGGCGATGATCACGATCACGTACCCCGAAAGCCCCAACGCTTGGTAAGCCACGTCGCCGGGATCGAGTTCGACAATCGTGCGCTGCAGCAGCACTGCGGTTCCGGCTCCCATGATGCCCGAAGCGATCCAGGCGATGTAGTGACCAAACAACATCCCGGCACTGGTGCACAGTCCATAGATCGATCGTTTTGCATAGCGCAGCAGTGCCATGTCGATCAGGCCGAAGTGGGTGATCGTATTGGCTGCCCAAGCGAAACCGATCACCTCCCACAAACCGATCCCCGGCTTCCCCTCGCTGTTCAGCCCGGTCCAAATCGATTGATCGCCGATCGTGATGAAGTCGGCGAAACTTGTCAGTTGCGTGCGGCCGAGCACCGAATCGGCAAGGGCTGGGAACAACGCAAACGCGCCGCAGACAAACATCACGACCAACCATGGACCGCAGATTCCCGAGAACTCGGCGACGGCGTTGAACCCGTACATCGCCACCAAGACAACGATCATCCCAACGCCGACGACCACCAACACAAACAGACTGTTCGTCGGATACCACTGCAATTGAGCGGGGATGCCAAACAACAGCCGCACCGCCGTGCTGGAGACCGTGATCATCGCGGCGGAGATCACCGTGAAGATCAGCACGTTGGCCCAGTTATATAGATCGCTCATCGAATCGCCGGCGATCTTGTGCAGGTACGTGTAGAGACTCAGCCGCGTTTGAACCGCGATTGGCGTCGTGATCAGAGTCCAGCTGAGGATCGCCAGCACGTTGCCGATCAACAGCCCGATCAAGATGTCCATCGTCGTCGCACCGAGGGCGACGAAGGTGGCGCCGATCACAAACTCGGTCGCCGCGACGTGTTCGCCGGCGTAGAGTCCCGCGAAATGAGTCCAGCCGTGTAACTTGTGCTCGGGAACCGGCAGCTGTTCCGGATTGATCTCAGCGATCGCGGACGAGGCGGATTCGTTTGTCATGCGATTTCCGAATAGGTGGATCGCCTGCGCCGCTGTCGATCGACAGATTGCAACGCTTGAGATCGAGTTGTGGAATCAAAGATGAGTGGATGCCCCAAGGGCGACGGCGAAACGGCGACGTCGATGGCAGAAGTCATCGACGCGACGAAACACCCTAATTATCCTAGCAGATCCCGATCCCCGGTCCACTCGATACCGTCCAAGGTTGGCGAGTTCCCCGTTAGCCGGTCGCCTACTTTGTCGGTTTCGCTGGCTCGTGAGGGTACGAATGGTCGTGCTTTTCGTAGTGCTGCCGAAGCAGATCCTTGCCGTAGTCGTTGCCGTTAGGCGTTCGGACGACGGTATGGATGTGCTCTCGCACAGGAATTCGCCCACGTTGCGGAGCGATCCGGCGTTGGTGATCGAATTCGATAAGGATCACCGGGCTGTGGACACGGTAATAGAAAACGCCTTCGGGATCGGTCTCGCCGATCCAAGCGAAACAGGTCCGATCGAGGTGCTTTTCGACTTCGGACATCTTCACCTTGGCGTGACCATCGGCCATGTTGCCGACGTATTCCGCGATAAGTTCCAGCAACAGTTGCCGTTGTTCTTCGTTCAACTTCTTCCCTGGGATGCCCGCGTAGTCGAGATCGATGTTGTCGTGGAACGCTTCGGCAAGATTGTTAGTTCCTCCTTTTTGACTCGACAGCACCGCTTCGGTTCGCTGCTGCGGATCCAAGGATTGCATGAACGTATAGCCCTTATCCTGTTCGTCCTGCATGACAACCGTTCCCTTGAACTTGCCCGAATCGGCGCGGATCGGTTCGCTGCCCATGAAGACCGGCGACATCACAACCTGATCTCCCAACACAAAATAGTTGATCACCAAGTGATGGCCATCCAGCTGCCAGCCCCAAGGCTCGGTCTGCGACGGTTCGCCCATGATCGTGATGTAGTACAACCATTGCCCGTATTCGTCGAACTTGCCCGAGAGCTCGGCGAGCGTCTCGTTCAACTTCATGATGTCCTGGGTCTTCTTCAGCCCCTTGGCACTCAAGCCGGCTTGCAGCATGTCGAAGGCGGCTTTGCGCTGCGCTTCGTTCATCTCTTCAAAGCTGACGCCCTGCCGCTTATACGAATGTTGGTTCGCCCATTTCCGCCACTCGATATCGTCGACCGGGAAAGTCGTCCGCGCGCGTTGCGGTTCGCTCAACGTCCCCAGAAACGCATCGGCGGCTTCCATTACCGGCTTCGTTGAAACGCCTGTCGATTCGATCGGGAATAATCCCGGTTCCGGCTTCGCCCCCGGAAAGATCCCACGAAACGCTTCGGAGAGCCCCCGGTCGAATCCAGGTGGTTGAGCGATGGCGGCAAGGATCACCAAGCCCAACAGACCGACGGGGAGAACAAAACGAGTGATCGTTCGATGCATCTTCAATTCCAAGTTTTGCGAGGTGATACAGGTAGGGTGCAAAGCGAGCGGGCGACAACCATGATAACGCACTGTTGCCGCGATTGGCTAAGGTGAGCTGGAAATCGTTCAGGACAAATCACTGATCGTGACTAGGCACTCTTGGCAAGTCGAGGCACAGGCGAGGCACCGTATAAATTCCTCGCTTGCACGACGGGGTACAGTTTCCTGAGACGCTCACGTTTAAAACAGGTGAATAGCCCCGGGAAATCGTTTCGCCCCCGATCCGGCATTCAACGTCAGCTGCCCGCCCGCCAACGGATTTGTAAATCGCGGATCTCGCAAGCTGACACAGTGCGGCTGATAGCTCTACCTTTAAAACGGTGATCTGCCCTGGCCGCGCCAGCTACGTCACCGACGCTGCTGTAGGATTTGCAATTTGCCCATGCCGACCGGTTGTGATGCGGATAGCATATTCACACAATAGATCGCATCTATGCTGTGACATCGACAATGGAATGATTCTGCAATGCAAGAGCCCCCCAGCTCAAACCGAGGCGAGACCGCTAGTCCCTCGGCGATTGTCGGTATCGGCTGTGCCGCCGGCGGAATTAAGGCGCTCGAACTGCTGCTGCACGAACTTCCACGCGGCCTGGGGGCAGCGTTTATCGTCGTCCAACATCTGAACACCGACGAAAGCGATGTGTTGGTCGACTTGATCTCGCCGATGTCGCCGTTGACAGTGATCCCGCTGGGCGAAAGCCCGCTGCAACTGCGTCCAGATCAGATCTATGTTGTTCCTCAGCGGAGCATCGTTCAGCGCACCGAGGAGGGCTTTGCAGCGGTCGCCAAACAGAAACCGGACGAACGATCGAACGCGATCGATGGGCTGTTCCAATGCTTGTCCGAATCTTCCACCATTCCCACCGTAGGCGTTCTGCTGTCGGGGGCGGGGAGCGATGGGACGCTCGGCTTGGCGTCGCTTCGCGATTCGGGCGGACTGACGATCGTCCAAGATCACGCGTCGGCTACTCATCCAGAGATGCCACAGAACGCGGCCCCGATCGCTGATCTCGTGCTGACGCCCGACCAACTGGGACGCGAATTGGCCAAGCAGATCCGGCACATCGAACTGGCGAAAACGCGACGCGATCTGGAATCGCAAGCTTCGCGGATCGAAGCCAATCTACCGCAGGTCTGCGATGCCTTGCTCGCCGCCACCGAATACGACTTTCGCTACTACAAACGGCCGACGTTAATCCGCCGTGTTGCCCGGCGGATGCAGGTGTTGCGAATCCTCGATGCCGACGAATACCTGCGACATCTGCAAGCTCAGCGCGAGGAAGCTCATGCCCTGTTCCGCGAGCTATTGGTTAGCGTCACCGCATTTTTCCGCGACCAAGATACGTTTGCCACGCTATCGCAGCGAGTGATCCCGCAACTGTTCGATCGCTATCAAACCGGTGAAGCGATTCGAATCTGGGTACCGGGCTGCGCCACCGGGCAGGAAGCCTATACGATCGCGATGTTGATGATCGAGGAGCGGGACCAACGCGGCTCCGACATCGAGATCCAGATCTTTGCTACCGACATCGACCAACGGGCGCTTAACATCGCTCGCGAGGCTAGCTATCCGCTGTCGATCAGCAACGAATTGACGCAACAGCGACTCGACCGCTTCTTCCGCAAAGTCGGCAAACAATATCAGGCCAGCAAAGAACTTCGCGACCTCTGCGTCTTTTCGGTTCACAACCTGATCAGCGATCCGCCGCTGTCGCAGATCGATCTCATCTCCTGCCGCAATCTGTTGATCTATCTCGGCCAACCGTTGCAGTTGAAACTGATCCCCGTCTTCCACTTTGCGCTGCGGCCCCACGGTTTCCTTTTGTTGGGGCCTTCGGAAAACCTGACCTCCCACCAGGAGATCTTCCGGCCGATCGACAAGCAGCATCGGATATCGCAACGCAAACCGGGCCCTTCACGGACGAGCGAACTGCTGCCCAGAAGGGACCGCGTGACATCAACGATTCATCAAACGGCGACCGAATCGTCGAACGAACTGGACATCCATCACATCTCTCAACGGATCTTGCTGGATGAATTTGCGCCGCGATACGCGATCGTCAACGAAGATGGGCAATTGGTTTCCACCTCGGCGGGACTCGAACAGTATTTTGAATTCCCCAACGGGCCGTTCGCCAACAACGTCGTCAAGATTGCCAAGTCGGGGCTGCGGAGTGGGTTGCGTGCATCGCTTCGAGAAGCTCGCGAATCGATGCAAACCGTGCTCCGCGATGGGCTGACGCTGAAGACCGACGAGGGCGTTCAACAGATTCACTTAACAGTCCAGCCGATGCCCAAGATCGGCGAACAAGCGAGTTTGTTCATGCTCGTTTTTCAAGAGCGGGGCATCGTCGCGTCGCGCAAATCGGCCGAGGATACGGTGCCGTTTGCCGAAGCTGCGATCGAACAGCTCGAACGCGAACTCGACCAGACGCGGACCGAACTGGAGAGCACCGTCCAAGACTTGGAAGCCTCCAACGAAGAACTGAAATCCTCCAATGAAGAACTTCGCTCGCTGAACGAAGAACTCCGGTCGGCCAACGAAGAATTGGAGACTTCCAAAGAGGAGATTCAAGCGGGCATCGAAGCACTCTCGCGGGCTCGCAGCGACCTGCAGAACCTGTTGGATGGGACGCAGATCGCCACGATCTTTTTGGATTCAAGCGGGAACATCAATAGTTTTACTCCCACGATTCGCGACATCTATAACGTCCGCGATGCCGACGTCGGCCGACCGTTGGCTGAGATCACGCACAAATCGGACAAGATGCCCGCGATCCCGCGGGTGGAAAAACTGAGTCACGATATCGCGTACGTCGAAGACGAATTCCAAACGACCGAGAGCCGATGGTTCTTGCGGCGCGTGCTCCCCTATCGCTATGCCGATCGCGCCGACGGAGTGATTCTGACCTTTGTCGACATCTCCGATCGCAAGCGGGATGAAATGCGTTTGGCGGCGATGCACAGCGTGACGCAGTTGCTGGTCGACACCGAATCGTTCGATGATGCGGTTCCCCAATTGCTGGAAAGTCTGCGTCAGATCCTTACGGTCGACGTCTGCCTGCTGTGGCTTGTCGATTCGAAGTCGCAAGAGCTCTATTGCTTTGAATCGAGCGCGTCGGATGTCGCCGCGTCGCTGCAAACATTTGCTGAACGGAGTGGCGATTGGCGTTTCAAATCGGGAGATGGCTTGCCGGGGCTGGTTTGGAAATCGAAACGGCCGCACTGGATCGAAGACGTGACAGCGACTGGATTCACGGAAGAGGTGAAGTTCGTTCGCCGCGATCTGGCCCGCGACGCAGGCATCATCAGTGCGATCGCAGCACCGATCTCGACCGGCAAGCAGTTCCGCGGTGCGATCGAGTTCTTTGCGACATCGAAACTCGAACGCGAGGATTCCGTGCTGCGGATGTTGGGCGAGGTCGGTCGCGAGATCGGCGAGGCGATCCGTCGTAAACGGCTGAACGATCGCTACCGCGACCAAGAAGCTCGCAAAGCTGCGGTCTTGGACGCTGCTCTCGATTGCGTGATCACGATGGATGTCGAGGGACGGATCGTCGATTTCAACGCCGCCGCCGAAGCGACCTTTGGCGTTTCCAAAGCCGAGATCGAAGGCAAATCGCTCGCCGACACGCTGATCCCCGCACCGATGCGCGAAGCGCACCGGCGAGGAATGCAGCGGTATCTCAAATCGGGTGAAGTTGCTGTGATCGGCAAGCGTGTGGAATTGGAAGCGTTGCGATCCGACGGCACGCAGTTCCCGATCGAACTGGCGGTCAACGCTTCCTACAATCGCGATGGCTCACCTTTTTTCACCGCCTACTTGCGGGACATCACCGATCGCAAAGCAGCCGAAGCTGTGCTGCAGCAGCGAGCGAAACTGGCCGCATTGCACGGTTCGTTAGCCGTAGCATTGGCCGGTGAAGCCCCGCTGAACCAAATCCTCCAGACCTGTTGTCAGCAATTGGTCGATGAACTGGAGATGGCATTCGCCCGCGTCTGGCTGCTGAACGAAAAAACGCAAACGTTGGAACTCTCCGCCAGCGCGGGGCTCTACACACATCTCGATGGCCAGCACAGCCGGGTTCCCGTGGGGCAGTGGAAGATCGGCAAGATCGCCGCCTCTCGCCAACCGTTGCAGACCAACACAATTCTGGATGATGCAAACGTCAGGGATCCCGATTGGGCCGCGCGTGAAGGCATGGTTGCATTTGCGGGCTACCCGTTGGTCGTTGAGGACCGCGTCGTTGGCGTTGTCGGATTGTTCGCCCGACACGCTTTGGCTGCCGAAGTCTTTCAGCAGATGTTGCCGATCGCCGATGCGATCGCTCAGTGCATCGCTCGCAAGGAATCCGAACACGAACTGATGGACCGCGAACGCAAGCTGCGGCTCGCCCTGGATGCCGGACGCCTGGGATCGTGGCACTGGGATATTCTCAGTGATCGCGTCGCGTGGTCGACTCAACTGTACGAACTGTTTGGATACGAGGTCGGCCAATTCCAGCCCACGCGTGCCGGTTTCTTGGACATCATCCATGCCGACGATCGGCAAGCGGTTTCGCAGCGGATCGACAACCTGTTCACCGGAACCTGCGAATCGTTCGACATGGAGTTCCGCATTATTCGCGGCGACGATGGACGCGTGATTTGGTCGTCGGGGCGCGGCGTCGTGCGGCGCGATCACGAGATGCAACCGTTAAGCATTCTGGCGGTCGCGAGCGATGTCACCGATCGCAAACGGTGGGAACTGGAACTCGCCGACCGCGAAGCCCAGCTGCGACGTGTGATCGACAACACGCTGTTTTTCATCGGTGTCCTGGGAACCGACGGCACGCTGTTGGAAGCCAATGCATCGGCGTTGAAGTCCGGCGCGCTGGAACGCGACGACGTGATCGGCCAGAAGTTCTGGGACTGCTATTGGTGGAACTTCGACGAGCCCTCGATCGCTCGACTGCAAGATGCCTTCCGCCGCGCTTTGGCTGGCGAAGTCGTCCGCTATGACGTCGAAACCCGAATGGCGGGCGATACGCGGATGACGATCGATTTCATGTTGGCGCCGGTCCGAGACCAGCACAACAACATCGCTCACCTGATCGCTTCGGGAGTCGACATTTCCGATCGCGTGCAGGCCGAACAAGCACTGCGAGCGAGCGAACAGAAGGCGCAGCTGGCAAACGCTTCGAAAAGCGAATTTGTCGCGAATATGAGCCACGAGATCCGCACGCCGATGACCGCCGTGCTCGGCTACGCAGACCTCTTGCTGGCACAGGAGAACGATCCTGAAAAATTGGAACATCTGCGCACGATCCAACGCAACGGGAACTTTCTGCTGGCCATCATCAACGACATCCTCGACCTCTCCAAGATGGAAGCGGGCAAGTTGGAGATCTCCAACGAGTGGTTCTCGGTTTTCGAAGTCGTCGAAGATGTGCGGTCGATGATGCACGTCCGGGCGACCGAACGCAATCTGGCGTTCGAAGTCGAATACGAGGGGCAGATTCCAGAGCGGATCGAAAGCGATCCCAAACGGCTGCGTCAGGTTCTGATCAATCTAACCGGCAACGCCGTCAAGTTCACCGAATCGGGACGCGTTCGATTGCACGTCCGCGAACTGCAACGCGATGATCGATCGATGATTGAATTCCGAATCGTCGACACGGGAATCGGCATTTCGGCGGAGCAGCAGGAGCGATTGTTTCAGTCGTTTTCGCAGGGAGATGCCTCGGTCAACCGATCGTTTGGCGGCACGGGGCTAGGACTGGCGATCAGTAAGCGCTTGGTCCAAATGCTCGGCGGCGAGATTTCCGTCGAAAGCGAATGGGGCAAAGGCAGCTGCTTCAGCTTCACGATCGCCGCGGGGAATGTGGCGGGCCAACGCCGCGTCGTTCCAACTCTTAACGCCGCGCCGGATGCTGCACTCGCCACACCGGTTACCGGCGCAATCGAAAGTCATCCGCTTACCTGTCGCGTGTTGATCGTCGACGACCGCCGCGACGTGCGGTTCCTGAGCACGCGGATTTTGTCGCAGGCCGGGGCAGAGGTCGAACAGCTCGAAGATGGTCTCGAAGCGATCCAACGGATGACTGCGGATCCCGACTTCATGCACTCGATCGATCTGGTTCTGTTGGACATGCAGATGCCGCGGATGGACGGTTATCAAACCGCGACACGGCTGCGCGAGATGGGCTTTCATAAACCAATCGTTGCGCTTACCGCCGACGCGATGCAAAGCGATATGAACCGCTGTATCGAAGCTGGCTGCAACGACTTTCTCTCGAAGCCGATCGACCGCCAACGTTTGATCGACACCGTCGCTCGCTTAACCACAAGCGATTGAATCGCATCTGCGATTTGATTTGTGATAACGCTGTTCGGCAATCACGCTGAAGTCCACACCGCACGAGAGCCAGCGACACGATGCGCGATGCAGCGGCTAACGCTCGGCGGAACGATCGAAAA
Source organism: Rosistilla oblonga (assembly GCF_007751715.1). Lineage (NCBI taxonomy): Bacteria > Pseudomonadati > Planctomycetota > Planctomycetia > Pirellulales > Pirellulaceae > Rosistilla > Rosistilla oblonga. The sequence continues at coordinate 4,224,530 of NZ_CP036292.1, forward strand.
ACAACAACAAGACCTACTGAATCGACATCAATTGCGATCGATAGTCGGCGGGAATTGCGTTATACTCCTCGGCTTCGATTCGATCCGTTTCACACTAACGAGGATGTTATGAAACTCAGCGATTTTTACAACGAAGTCAGCACCCGCGTCGACACCGACAAGACAGCCATCAATGCTGCGGTCACCAAACGTGTACTCAGCGAAGCCTTCTTGGTCTTGGCAGCGATGGATGCCGCCGATGTCACCGACACGATCTCCAAGGGATTGAACAACGCCAAGAAGAAGATGGGTTAATCGGATCCAGCCAATCGAGCGCCCAGCCCACCTGCGGAAGGCTTCGTCGGGAGGGCTGGGGATGGACGCCGCGCGAACCGACTGCCGCGCTGCGAATCTCTGTCGGCAAAGCGTCATGTCGCCGACGGTTCGCGACTCGAAAGCGACACAACCACTCATCCTGCTCTTACGGGGTAATTGAACGACAGCGGCGGACGGGCCATGATCGGAGTGAATACACCGGTAGATTAATTTTGTTCGTGTCGAAGTGCCACAGCCCGGATCATTGTGCAACAATATCGGCTTCTGCACCTCGATAAGGACCTACCTGTGAACATTTCAAGACGCCACTTCAGTGCCGCGATCGCCGCTGCGGGACTTTCAACGACCACCACGACTCCTGGATTCGCGGACGCCCCAAAATCCGCACCGCTGCGAGTCATCTCTTACAACGTTTTGGTCTGCAGAGGCTGGCCAAAGACGCGCCGCTTGGCGAAGCTTGCGGTCAAGAAGGGGCAGATGGCAGACCGATTGGCATTGGAGCTGGCGCTTCATGAGCCGGACGTCGTCAACTTTTCGGAATCGCCCAGCGAAGCGATCACTCAGGCGGTCGCTGAAAAGTTGGGGATGCACCACGTGCGATTCCCCAGCGGCGGCAATTGGCCTGGAACGTTGTTGAGCCGATTCCCGATTGCACATTCGCAGAACGCACCGCTCGGCGGACCGCGTCCCGCGGATCTGTTCACGCGTCATTGGGGACGGGCTGAACTGCAGACCTCCGACGGCGCACCCTTGATCGTCCACTCGGCGCATCTCTTCCCCGGCGCCGATCCGGCGGTGCGACTGAAGGAGATTCGCACAATGCTCAAGTCGATGAAAAGCGACTTCGACGCCGGGCGGTCGATGCTGTTGATCGGCGACCTGAATCACGGTCCCGATACCGACGAGTACAAGCTTTGGATCGACGGCGGGTGGATCGATACCTTTGCCGCCGTCGGCAAAGGGGAAGGGCTGACCTTCACCGCCGACAACCCGCGGTATCGGATCGATTACGTCATGGCTGCCGGGCCAATCGCACAGCGGATCACCGAGTCGCGACCGCTGCTCGAGGGCGCGTTCCGCGTCGATAGCCAGGATCCTGAATCGTTTGCACTCAGCGATCACATTCCGCAGCTGGCCGTTTTCGGCGGCAAACAGTAGAGAACGCCGCTAGATCGTTCGGCAATCAAAACGCAATTTTGATTAAACTATGCGTGACGATGCCCCGGCTGCAGTCGACTTGCACGGGGCATCTCGCTTCCCAATGTGACAGGTTGCTTCGGCAGAATGTGCGCGATTCGCGACGACGCCTGATCGCGTCTGCGATGCCATCGCAGTGATCGGATTGTTCACGGCGGGGCCTCTCGTTTCATCCCCGCCACCCAACAAGTCCTTATGCGTTGCAAATTCTATCCTGCGATTCAAACTGCGTGTTTCGTGCTTGCTGTCGCTCTGTCGTTTGTTGGAATCTGTGAGGCACAACCCTACGGTCCACTCACAAGGCAAAACGTCAAAACACATTTCGATGACGACGGCCAATCGATGTGGTATTCGGTGAACGTCACCGGCGGGCAAGAGTTTTACAAAGTCGACTTGCAGACGGGTGAGAAGTCGCCGTTGTTTGACCGCGAAAAACTTCAAGTGGCGCTGGCAGATGCGACGGAGCAGTCGATCGAACCAGCCGATCTACTGCGTTTACGCCGCGTCGAAGTACTGGAGAACGGGGCGATCGCGTTTGATTCGCTCGGAGCGCGGTGGAGCTTCACCGCGGCGGGAGAACTTGTCCAATTCGACGTTCCGCCTGCGGAGATCGCATCGCTGTTCACCCGCAGCAAGCGTTCGCGTCAGGGAGGCGAAGCGATCCGACTGCGGATCGTCAATCAAACCGCCCTGCCAATCCAGTGCTACTGGCTGGCGACCGATGCAAGCCAACGGAAATACCAAACGGTTGTTCCAGGAAACGAAATCGCACAGCCGACCTATGCGGGGCACGTCTGGAGCTTGCGGGACGATCGCGATCGGGAACTGCTGCGATTTGCCGGCGATGATCAAACGGGCGAAGTCATCATCGACCAAGCTTGCCTCGATTCCTATCGAGACTTTTTGCAAACGACGCGCGTTCAACGCAACTCGAAGAATCCGCAAGCGGACGCAGCGCGGCGGGTCGAGTTACGGCAAGGCAATGTTTGGTTCTTACCAAAGACTGGCGAGGAGATCGCGCTGACTGAAGATGCAGACGATCGGATCTCCTACCGCAATCTAAAGCTCTCGCCATCGGGACGCTACGCTGCGGCGCTTCGCGACCAACGCCCGGCCGAAGAGCGAGTGATTCGGATCGTCGAATCGCGCCCACGGCATCAGACTCAGCCGCTGTTGCACGAACTGCAATACACCAAACCGGGCGATGAGATCACGCAAACCCGTGTCGTGGTGTTCGATCTGGAAAGTTCTAAAGAGATCGACGTACCTCATGATTTGATGGAAAATCCGTGGCGTATCGATCGACTGCAATGGCTCGCCGACCGCGATCAATTGACCTGTCGGTTCAATCAACGCGGACACCAAGTGTTGCGTCTGTTGCGGATCGATCCTGCGGAAGCAACAGTTGACTCAATCGCCGAAGAGACAAGCGAGACGTTCATCCATTACGGTCGCCATATCATGCGATGGATTGCCGGCGAAACGCAATTGTTGTGGTCGAGTCAGCGGGATGGCTTTCGACATCTGTATCGCTACGACATCGCAACGGGTGAGCTGATCAACCAAGTCACCTCGGGATCCTGGGTTGTTCGCGAAGTGATCGAGGTCGATGAAGCCTCCGAAACGATCTGGTTCAGCGCGTCGGGGATCATCCCCGGACAGGATCCGTATTATCTGCACTTATGCCGAGTGCAGTTTGATGGCAGCGAGCTGACAGTTTTGACTCAGGGAGATGGGACGCATCGCTGGGAATTTTCGGAGGATCGCCGCTGGTTGATCGATCGATTTTCGCGAGTCGATTTGCCCACGGTGACTCAACTGCGTCGCGCCAGCGATGGCGGGCTCGTGTGCGAACTGGAACGGGCTGATTGGCAGGCGATGCGGGACAGTGGATGGACGGTCCCCGAGCGGTTTGTCGCCAAGGGACGTGACGGCGAGACCGATATCTATGGGATCATCATCCGCCCGGCGGATTTTGATCCGGCGAAAAAGTATCCGATACTCGAGAACATCTACGCCGGGCCGCACGATTCGTTTTGCCCCAAAGCCTTTGCTGTACTCCCGCGCGATCACGAGATGGCGAACCTTGGTTTCATCGTCGTCCGGATCGATGGGATGGGGACGGCGAACCGAAGTAAGAAGTTTCACGATGTCTGTTGGAAGAATCTCGCCGACGCCGGTTTCCCGGATCGCAAGCTGTGGATCCGAGCCGCGGCGAAAGAGCATCCCGAGATGGATCTTAAACGCGTCGGAATCTACGGCGGTTCGGCGGGAGGGCAAAGCGCGATGCGTGCGCTGATCGACCATCATGATCTGTACGACGTGGCTGTCGCCGATTGCGGATGCCACGACAACCGAATGGACAAGATCTGGTGGAACGAACAATGGATGGGGTGGCCCGTCGACGGGTCGTATGCGGACAGCAGCAACGTCGACCACGCTCACCGCATACAGGGGAAACTGATGCTGATCGTTGGCGAGATCGACAAAAATGTCGATCCCGCGTCGACGATGCAGGTCGCCGATGCGTTGATCAAAGCGGACAAAGATTTTGAGTTGCTCGTGATGCCCAGCGTCGGCCACGGTGCTGCAGAAACTCCCTATGCCAACCGCCGCCGGGCGAAATTTCTGGTGCGGCATCTGCAGGGTCGCGAGCTGGAGTAGCTTCCTTCCGCGGCGCGGCTTCGTCGCTCGGTCGAGCGATAGTTTTGCGATCTCGCGACAAGGTTGTCATTGACAGTCGGGGCGCGACCGGTGACAATCGTTGACCTAATGAGATGCATTCTCATTAGCGAAGTCAAAGCCCAGCCAGCCAACGTATTTGTAGCCAGCTCCAACGGGTTCGCATCATCACCTACTGCCGCTGAGTCTACAAATGTCCGATTTTCATCGATTCTCGCTCCCTCTGGGGCTTCTTGTTTCATTTGCCACCGCGATCGATGTGGTCGCCGCACCGCCGAGTTGGCCGGAGTTTCAAAACGGCGGGCAGGCTGTTGCTGCGGAAGTGAATCTGCCGACGCATTGGGCTCCCGATCAAAACATCGCTTGGACCGCCGATATCGTCGGCTACGGCCAATCCGCTCCCATCGTGGCTCACGACCAGATCGTCGTCACGTCGACCAGCGGCGAGAACAAAGACGACTACCACGTGTCGGCATACGACTTCGCTAGTGGCGATCTGCGATGGCAGGTCGATCTAAAGAATCCATCTCCCTTTAAAAACACGCCGATGGTCAGCCGAGCCGCTCCGACAGCCATCGCGACCGACACCGGCTACATCGCCTTTTTCGAAGGAGGCGCGTTGATCGCGTTGTCCCCCGAAGGGAAAACGCTGTGGCAGAAAGACCTGGTGGCAGAGTATGGCAAGATCGAAGCGAGGCACGGTTTGTCGGCTTCGTTGGAACAGAACAACGACCTGTTTTTTGTGTGGGTTGAACGAGGAGAAGAGCCTTACATTTTGGCGTTCAACAAAACCGATGGCGAAGTGGTTTGGAAGGCTCCCGGTGTCGGTGCGACATCGTGGGCGTCGCCTCGCTTGATCCCCGTTGGCTCATCGCACCATTTGGTCTGCAGCGCCAGTGGCAAGATCGTCGGACTCGATCCCGCCAGCGGTGATCGGTTGTGGGAATTCAGCGACATCTCCAACAACACCTCGTGCACCCCGATGCCGGTCGGCGACGGACAGTTCTTGATCGGTGCTTCGGATGGACGAGGCGAGTCGGCCGCCGGGGCTGCGGCAGCATCGAACGGGCTGATCGAAATCAGCAAGGGAGAGGATGGCAAGTTCACCGCCGCCTATAAGTGGCAAGCGAAAAAAGCGACTTCGACTTTCGGAAGCCCCGTCGTTGCCGGCGAGACCGCGGCGATCGTCAACCGCACTGGAGTCCTGTATCGATTGGACCTGCAGACCGGCGATCAAGTATCGATCGCTCGGACCGCCGCGGGCGGGATCTGGGCGACGCCGATCGTAGCAGGAGACCGGATCTATCTGTTCGGCAACAAGGGAACCACATCGGTCGTCTCCTTGACCGACGGCAAAGAGATCGCCAGCAATCGCTGCTGGGATGCAGAAGCCGAATCGGGCGAAGGCGTCCGCAGCGGCAGCGTTTTGTATGCTGCTGCCGCCGCATCGCCGTATTTGGTTCTCCGCCGCGGCGACAAGCTGTACGCGATCTCGGCGGGAGATGAATAGGTTCGCCACGTCCCACGATATTGCGTGAGATGGAAGGTAGGTTCGCCACGCGTCACGATCTTGCGTGACGCGGATAGACGAATTGGTGAGCCAGCGTGACAGCCGCCGCGGGGGCGGCTGATTGAACGCCAGCAAACGGTTACATGTTGATTTCGTAACCCTTGCGATCTTCACGCGACAAGAACGAATTGGCTTGGTCGTCGCCAACGATCTCGCGTTTCGTTGGATCCCATTTCAGTTCCCGATCCAAACGCATCGCGATGTTCGAGAGGTGGCAGATCTCGAGCATCCGGTTGTGCGACCAGACGTCGGAGATCGGTTGCTTCCGCGACTTCATCGCATCGATAAAGTTGGCGGTGTGGTTCTCGCTGACCGGGCCACCGTAGACCTCTTCGATCGCTCCCTCGGGCAACGGATTTTCCTTCAGTGCTTCGACGGGAGCTCCGACGATCTTGCCACGGTTGACGAAGAACCGGCCTTCGGTCCCTTCGAACAGGATACCGTTGTCGCCAGCGCTGTTGATCAGCATCTCGACGTCGTTAGGCATGTCGACGCGGATCTTAAAGCTGGTCGCGGTGTTGTATTGATCGTGGACCACAGGGTTGCCGTCTTTGTATTCGACGGGCAGGCTGTATTCCAACGGCGTGATCTTGCTGGGGCCGGTGTCGCTGGCTCCCAGAGCCCAACAGGCGATATCGACGTGGTGGGCGCCCCAGTCGGTCAGTTTACCGCCGGAGTATTCGTGCCAGTTGCGGAACGAGTAGTGGCAGTTGCTGTACAACGGAACGCCGCCGCCGTAACCCTGGCGCATTTCAGGCAGTGCGCGGTAGTCGACTTTAGGAGCTGGGCCGAGCCAGAAGTCCCAATCGATTTCCTTTGGCACTTCCGCGACCGGGATCACAGGCGAAGCCACCATGCCGCCGATGCCACAAGTCACTTTCTTGACCGTGCCGATCCGCCCCGCCTTGACCAATGCGATCGCTTGCAGGAAACGCTGTCCCGATTCGGTCCGCTGCATCGTGCCGACCTGGAAGACGCGGCCGGTCTCTTTGACGACCTTCTCGATCAATTTGCCTTCGTCGATCGTTAGCGTCAGCGGCTTCTCACAGTAGACATCTTTGCCGGCATACATCGCTTCGACCGAGATCTTGGTGTGCCAGTGATCCGGAGTCGCGATCATCACCGCGTCGATGTCTTTGCGGTCCAGGATTTCGCGATAGTCTTTGTAGCCGTCGGGCTTCTTCTTTTGCTTCTCTTCCGCTTTGGCAAGGTTGGCCCCCAGGACGTTCGAATCGACATCGGCCAAGGCGGCGAAGTCGGCGAATTTGAACGACTTGTTGGTGATTCCCCAACCTTGGTTTCGCAGTCCAATCGTCGCGAAGACGGGACGTTCGTTAGGCGATTGCAATGCGAAGGCGCGGTTGGCTGCGGGGGCAACGAAGGCCGCGGCACCGGCGGCAGCTGTCCCTTGCAGGAAGCGACGGCGAGAGGTTGTTTGGCGAGATAGGGACATTTGGCAAAATCCTTATGGGGTCGAGATTCAGACGGTTTGCAGCGGCAGCGTGACAGCAGATGCCCTTGGGCGGGCAACATCGGCTCTCCAGCCGCCGGAAGATATTTGATTTATCGGGTGTCAATCATAACTAAGATCGATCCCCGCCGCACTATCGCAACATTTCGGATCGGCGACCGAGTCGTCAAGCGGCGAAACAAGAGCGTCGGGGACGCTGAAATCGCTGGTTGTTCGCCACAACGCTCGACCACGCTTGCGATGTGTATGTGCGTATACTCTCTGTGATCGGTTGGCCGTTGAATCGATTCCAACAATCTGCGGCCGAAAGAATTCTTAGCGACTTTACGTTCGGTATCACCTCCCGATTGTGACGGAGCTTCTTCGGTTTGCTACGATTGTGCGCCGCCCCAGTGGCGGTTGCCACGCCTCCTGTTTTACGGCCTTCGTGCCGTTGGACAACGGCGCGGTAGGTAGAACGAGGTTTGTCCGTCAGCGCCACGCTAACTCGTTTGGAAGCCAACGGATCTGACGCATCTGAAATGTCGAAACGTCCACTTTAACAGGATCAATAAGATGGCAGACTATGTGATTCGGCGAGTCGTGATCAGCACGGTCTTTCTTGTTGTTATATTGACAGGGCTCGCAACCGCTTCGTCGGAAGACAACTTCGACGGAGCAGTTTGGAAGTTTCAAATGACCAACAAGCTGAATCCATCGTCTGTTTTTGTTGGCCGGTTCCGAGTGTCCAATCACATTCTCTACCAGAAAGCGTCACCATCGGATCCCAAATATTCAAAGCGTGTTGGCGAGAACCATCCCAACCACAAGAAGACTCGGTTTGAGGTGAACGATTTCCGAGTGTTCACACAAATCGGGAAGAAGATGTCGACGATAAAGGGGACTGGGCGATTGTCGTATAAGGAATTGGGAGAGTGGAGTGGGCTGTTTACCGATGGCGACGGCAATAACTGGAAGTTTAAGGCCGAGCGAATTCAGGAATAGAACTTTCGGTGGAGCCCAGTCTCTCTGGGAGCGTAACTCTCAAGTGCAGTCAAGCGCTGCGATCTGAACAGTCGTTGGACGTCCGCTAGGGATTAGCCCTCCTGTAGCTGGCTCCAATTTTCTTCGAGCCTGATCTCCGCGTCGCCGCGTGATTCGACCTGTGTGGCAGTTCTGCGATCGATCGTGGATGCAACACTAGAGAAGCCATTGTTGCTCAGTTATCATGGCAGATCGCACCGTCGGATCGATTGGATCTGGCGTTGCGTCCCGCCCAATATCGCGGTTTCCGCAGTCTCCGACGTCGATCACGATCACCTCGCCTCACCTATTGCGCAGCCTCCCGCCATGACAAAACAAACCAACACTTACAACCGCCGGTCCTTGATGCAAGCAGGACTCGCCGGCGTCTCTTTGGCGTCGCTGCCCGCTCCTCTGTTCGCAAGCTCCGAACCCGAACGCGAGGCTGACGTTGTGATCATCGGCGGTGGACTTGGCGGGTGTGCCGCGGCGATCGCAGCTCTTCGCAATGGACTCAAAGTCGTCATGACCGAGCCGACCGATTGGATCGGTGGCCAGTTGACTAGCCAAGCGGTCCCGCCGGATGAACACGCTCGAATCGAAACAGCCGGTGCGAATCAGTCGTATCGCACATTCCGCTCGCAGGTTCGCCAGTATTATCGCGATCACTATCCGCTGACCGACGCCGCGCGAGCCAACCCGCGGCTTAACCCCGGCAATGGAAACGTTTCGAAACTGTGTACCGAGCCGCGGGTGGCGCTGACGGTCTTGGAACAATGGCTGATGCCCTACGAGCAATCGGGCCAGTTGGTCGTGTTGCGGAACCATGTGCCGACAGCCGCCGATGTGGATGGCGACCGCGTGTCGGCGGTAAGCGTTCGCAGTGTCGAGACCGGCGATGCGGCAGTCTTGCGTGGCAAGTACTTCATCGATGCGTCGGAGCTTGGCGATCTGCTGCCGTTGACCAACACGGAATTTATCACCGGCGCGGAAGCTCAATCGGAAACGAACGAGATGCATGCGGCGGCGGTCGCCGATCCGAACAACCAGCAAGCGTTTACGGTCTGCTTTGCTATCGATCATCTGGCGGGTGAGAACCACACGATCGATCGCCCGGAGGAATATTCCTTCTGGCGGGACTACGTTCCTCAAATGACTCCGCCTTGGCCGGGCAAGCTGCTCGACTTTACTTACACCCATCCGCCAACAGGAGTTCCCAAAAAGCTGGGCTTTGATCCGGCGGGAGGCAAGTCGGTCGACGGCGCATTGAACCTTTGGATTTATCGCCGAATCATCGATGCGTCGCTGTTTGCACCTGGACATTTCGCCGGCGATATCAGTCTGATCAATTGGCCGCAGAACGACTATCTGCTCGGAAATCTGGTTGGCGTTTCAGAGGAGCAAGCGGCGCAGCACGTCGCGCGAGCCAAACAGTTGAGTCTGTCGTTATTGTATTGGTTGCAGACCGAAGCGCCGCGTCCCGACGGCGGGACCGGTTTCCCTGGCCTGCGACTGCGACGCGATCTCGTCGGCACCGAGGACGGCTTAGCCAAGGCTCCGTATGTGCGTGAATCGCGACGGATTCGAGCAGAGTTTACGGTGCTGGAAGAGCATGTGGGACGCGAGCAGCGAGCTGCCGTGAGCGGTGAATCGATCAAAAAGGTTAAGGCCGCGCGTTTCGACGATTCTGTTGGTGTCGGCAGCTACCCGATCGACCTTCATCCTAGCACCGGCGGTGACAACTACATCGATTTTGCTTCGCTTCAATTTCAGGTACCACTCGGGGCGCTGCTCCCCGTTCGCATGCGTAATCTGATTCCTGCTTGCAAGAATATCGGCACGACGCATGTCACCAACGGCTGCTATCGACTGCATCCGGTCGAATGGGGAATCGGCGAAGCGGCCGGGGCGCTAGTCGCTCACGCAATGCAAACCAACCAGACGCCTCATGCGATTCGCGCCACCCCACAGCGGCTGGCCGACTTTCAAAACCAGATCCGCAAGCAAGGCATGGAAACCGAGTGGACATAACGTCGACATTGTGTCGCCACTACGCGTTGCAAATCACTGGCATCTGACCTTTCCATCGATTCCATGAGTCTTCGTTGGAAATCAATTCAGCCATGAAATGAGCCACGTTGATGCGGCTAGTTTTGCCTGCGTTGAAGATGGCGCTTCGCGTTGGCGAGGCGTGGGGGTGGTAATCGGAAACATCCGCTTCGTCGGTGAGTGTATCGGGGCGGACGACAACCCACTGGATCGACGAATGGTTTTGGCCGATGGCCGTTCGTAGGTACTCCGCCGCCAGTTCATTGTCGAGATGGGGAGGTACAGCTCGACGCAGAAGCGTCAGCACGCACTGCTCAGCGAATGAAATGCGTTCATCGAGATCGCGGTTGGAATTACCCGCGGTGTTCATGAGGACAAATTTAATCGGCTTGGACGCTCCCTTTTTCATGGCAGCTTCGGACAATCGCTGAACAGCTCGAGTGACCAACTGACGCGGATGCCCAAATATCCCCTGGAGTGTGAGGTTGTGCCCGAGACATGACGCCACTGCGTCGCAGCCGTCGACATACTCTGCGATATCTTCATCTGTTGCATCGGAGATACTTGCTTCGATCACCGACAGCAGTGGGTGCTCCAGAAGCGAAGGAGGGATTTTGTTGGACGACCGCACGATCGCTCGAACGCGATCCCCTCGAAGCAACAGTTGTTCGACGAGTAGCTTGCCGGTTGCCCCGCTTGCTCCAACAACAAGTGACGTCATCGACGTGTTCTTCCAATAAATTGAGTAGCGGATTCACGCCTGCAATCGCCAAGTCGGGAAACTGGAAAGCCGTTCTCAAGTCACCTGGCGTGGCGGTAGAGGCTGGGGGAGTTCAACAAGTCTCTCCACACGCACAACGATACTCAAACGGGTTAGCAAGCGTTAGTACCGCACGGGGCCAAGCGAGCGCGAAGTTCGATCCCAACGTGAATCCAGAGATTGGGGACCAGAGATTGGGGACAGGCAGGGCAAAGATTAGGGACAGGCATAATTCAGAAAGGGTAACCGTATTGGGGCCGGGATAATTGATTGGAGCCAGGCACTGAATATCAACTGGAAACAGCGTGCTTAGCCACGTTGGATTCGCGCACGCCCAAACAACGTGGCTTCAATAAATTCGCTTCGTGGAGTGATTGCTCAGCTTGGTGGCAAACTCATTAAAATTGCCTGAGAAAGCGAGTAGGCCTAGAATTACTGAGTTGTTAATCGATAGCATGTTGGCTCGATATGGGGGAGGGATTCAGCGATGGCTCGCCAAACGCGTGGAGAGGTGATCGATCCGGCGGAAGTTCAGATCGTGCATTGTATCGAGCGTTGCGTACGCAGAGCTTACTTGTGTGGCCAGGATCCACTGACAGGAAAATCATTCGAACATCGTCGCGGTTGGATCCGACAACGGCTCGAATTCTTGGCGTCATGCTTTGCTATCGACTGCCTGACATTTGCGATCATGCACAACCATCTACACCTGGTTTTGCGAAGCCGCCCAGATGTTGTCGCGGGGTTGTCGGACGAAGAGATCGCACGTCGTTGGTTGCGATTGTTTCCGAATCGGCGTAACGACGATGGTTCGCCGGCAGATCCTAGCGATGCCGATATCGAAATGATTGTCGGCACCCCAAAGATCCTCGCGCAGCGGCGGCGGCGCCTTTCGGACATCAGTTGGTGGATGCGATGCACCGCCGAGAACATTGCCCGGCGTAGCAATGCCGAAGATGACGTGACCGGACACTTTTGGGAAGGACGTTTCAAGGCTCAGATCTTGTTGGATGAGTTGAGCGTGCTTGCCTGCGCCGCCTACGTCGATCTAAATCCAATCCGCGCGGCGATGACTGAATTACTAGAAACAAGCGAGTTCACCGGAGCCAAAGAGCGAATCGACGACATCGCTCAGTTGACGCCAGCGAGTCGAACGCATCTGCATGATTGGGAACGAGCCAGCCAGCAGCAGATCAGCGGGTGGATGAGTCCTTTGGAAATTGACGAACGTGACGATCCGACCGGGCCCGATATCGAACGGAGTCATAGGCGGGCAAGCTGCAAAGGCTTTCTGTCGATCTCGCTGGCAAAGTACCTTGAATTAGTCGATTGGACTGGGCGTCAAATCTGCAACGGCACTGGAGCTTCGATCCCCGCTGATCTTGCACCGATCCTACGTCGCATCGGGCTGGATTCCTGCGCGTGGTGCAACTTAATCAAACGCTACGGGCGAGTTTTCAAACGCGCTGCCGGCACGTCAGAAAGTCTCGCTCAGGAAGCTAAGCGGCGCGGCCAGGCGTGGCGAGTAATTGTCAATTGTTGTGTTTTGAGAAATTGAATTAGGCGGCGATCTCATCCTGCATGATTCCGTCTTTGAAGGAACGCCCTTCGGTGACGAGAGTGATCTTTTCGTGGCAGTTCAGGCGTCTCCATTTCTTGGATGCTGATTGGGCGAGCTTGAACATCATCGCCAAGCTTGCTCGCCGGGTTCCACTTCCTTTGGTCTTTCGATGGCGAAGCCGGATCGTCGCGAACGTGGACTCGATCGGGTTGGTCGTTCGGAGGTGACTCCAGTGCTCCGCCGGGAAGTCGTAGAATGCCAGCAGCACGTCACGGTCCTTCATTAAGCACGCGCATGCAGGAGCGTATTTCGCACCGTACTTTTCAAGGAAGTGATCGAACGCTTTGTTCGCTTCGGCCTTCGTCTCGGCTTGCCAAATTTCGTGCAGGTCACCCTTCGCCTTGGGCTGCACGCTCTTGGGCATCTTGTTCAAAACGTTGGCCGTCTTATGGACCCAGCAGCGCTGTTCGCGGGTCTCGGGAAACACTTTCCGAATCGCCGCCCAGAAGCCTAACGCACCGTCACCGATGGCGATCTTCGGAGCCATCTTCAGGCCTCGTTGCTTGAGATCGATGAGCAGTTCACTCCAGCTTTGTTCGCTTTCACGGTAGCCATCGAGGACGGCGATCAGTTCCTTTTTCCCATCGGGAGTTGCTCCCATTAGCACCAGCAAGCACTGCTTTTTGTTGGCATCGTCTTCCAGTCGGACCTTCGCGTGAATGCCATCAGCCCAGACGTAAACGTATTGCTTACCCGAGAGATCGCGTTTGCTCCAGTCGTCGTACTCGCTGCACCACTGCTCTTTGAGACGACAGACGACGTTCGCGCTCAGGCCAGCAGCCCGCTCGCCCACGAGCGATTGAAGCGCTTCTCCCAAATCGCCCGTGGAGATGCCTTTGAGGTACAGCCAAGGGATCAGTTCTTCGATAGCTTTGGTCTTGCGCAGGTAGCTTGGCAGCACGCTGGGCGAGAATGTGACTCGCTTGCTGCGATCCGGAGCGTTGTCGCGAACTCGACCTTGAGTGACCGCGATGGAGCCAGCACCGGTGAGGATTTTTCGCTCCGGCAGGCTGCCGTTCTTGACGACGAGCCTTCTGCCACGCTCGTCGATTCGATCCGCGTGCAAGGAGATAAAGGCTTCGACTTCGGCATCGATCGCCGCTTGCAGCATGCGTCTGGCTCCCTCGCGGACAATCTCGTCGAGCGGGCTTCGCTGGTCGAACTGCGCTCGAAAGGAAACCACTTCGGGATCGATCTGGTTGTCCACTGGCACGTCGGTTCGATCTGCTTTAGTCTGATTCATGGCGTATTCCTTTGCCCACGTCGGGCCGTTGGAGGGTGATAGTTCCAACAGGATGCGCCACCTTTTTCATTCACTCAAGAACACGACTTTCGACAATACCTCCAGGCGTGGCTCCAAGCCCCCGGTAATCCATTGACCGCATGTGCCCCTTGAAATCGCGCAGCGTTGCCGTTCCTTCCCGCTCCGAGTCTCCTCAGTCTGTGCTACCATTGCGTCGGCGCTTCGCCAAAAGGTCCTGCTCTGGGAGAGATCAGCCCTGCCAAATAAATTGTTAGCGACGGAACTCCCGTTGCTGACAACAACGGTCCAGTAGCAGCCTTCGGAAATTGGATTTCCTGCTCCGCTTTTCAAAAAATGCCTGTCCCCGTTTTGCCCGTCAGATAGATGACTGGCCCCAATCGGAAGCGCGTTCACCTCACTCAGAAAGATGCCTGTCCCTAATCGGAAGCGGTAGCGGCGATCTGCTTTCGGGATTTGCAATGAAGGGCACTCTAATCCATACCGTCAAAACGACAGGGAGAGGAGATTTTTTTGGGGGGATAAACCATTCTTTAGAACGGACTCAGCCAGTCATTAACATGCAGTGCGATACTCCTTGCAGATGGTTTGATGTTTTTCTGCTTTGCTGGAGGAAGAGGATGCACAGTATTGTTACGATCGTACATGTTTCCGCCGTGGTGACTGCCGCCGTAATCCTGGGGGCGTGTTTGGTCGGCTGGATTCGCACTCAATCCAATCTCCAACGCGAACATCGACTTCCATAGGCCGCGCGAAACCCTCGGCCATCGATCCGTGGCACCAGAATCGTTCAGGAAATGCCCCCCCCCCAAGGCTGAAGCAACATCGCCCAACATAAAGAATTTTTTATCGACGGCTCATTGGCGGCTCACTCGGCCTACGCATAATGCAGCTGCCGCCTGTTTCCAATCGCATAACCGCCTCCGCCGAGAATCGTTCAAATGAGTGTTCGTATCCTAGTCGTTGAAGATGATCCTGGGATATCAGACTTCCTGATCCGCGGTCTAAACGAAGAGGGGTATACGGCGGAACTGGCTCAAGAGGGACGGCACGCTTGGTTGCGACTGCAATCCGAAACCTGGGACCTGGTCATCCTCGATTGGTGGTTGCCGGGGGAGGACGGCATTCAAATCTTGCAGCGTTTTCGCCAGAAAAACCGGACAACGCCGGTGCTGTTTCTGACGGCTCGCGACGGTGTCAACGAGCGAGTCACCGGGTTGGACGCCGGGGCGGACGATTACCTGACCAAACCGTTTGCGTTTGAGGAACTGCTGGCGCGCGTTCGGGCATTGTTACGAAGGCCCAGCCAATCCGACAGCGTCTATCTTGAGTACCGCGACATTCGTATCGATTTGGCTCAGCAACGCGCCACACGCGCCGACGTGCCACTCGATTTGACAGCCAAAGAGTTTTCATTGCTGTCGATGTTCCTGCGACATCCCGGACGCGTCCTGTCGCGAACGCGAATCTATGAAACCGTGTGGGACGAAAATTTCGACGGGCTTTCCAACACGCTCGAAGTCCATGTCAAAGACCTACGACGTAAGCTGGAATCGCTGGGGCCGCGCGTCATCCAAACACGCCGTGGGCAAGGCTATATCCTCGAATCGCAAGACGCGGGGCACGGATGAAGCTGACCACGCGAGTTTCCGCCTACTTTCTCGTGGCCCTAGCGATTGCGTTGACGATCTATTCGCTGGTCTTCTATTCCGTAACCCGGCGGCAAATCGAGTCGCAGTTCGAACGTGAATTGCAAGGGGTTCTCAACTCTTTCGTTGCCGTCGCGGAGATCGAGGATACCGAAGTTAAGTGGCAACCGTTGGAGCATTCGGTCTCTTTCGGTTCGTTCGACGATTTCGGTGAGATCCATTGGGTCGTTGTCGGGGACAAGAATCGAGTTGTCGAAAAGTCGCGTAGTGCGGACCAGGCGATGACATCCCTGGCAATGCAGTTGGCCGCTGGCAATGCAGCCAGCGGCACGATGCTGGCGCAGATCGAACCGAAACGCCAACAGAGGATTCTTTATCATCGTTTGACAGCCCCTCATCCGCTTGCCGTGAACCGCGAGCTGGATGAGTTTGACGAGTTGATAGTGGTGGTCGGCCGATCGACTGCAAAACGCGATGCCATCGTTTCCCGGCTGACGTTCTTCGTGACGATGTTGCCACTGGCTGCATGGTGCGTCGCCGCGGGACTCGGACGCTGGATCGTTCGGCATGCCCTCCGCCCCGTTTCCGCGATGGCAGATCAAACCCAATCGATCGCCGGCTCCGATTTTCAGACACGGCTAATCGTGCAAGATACTGGCGACGAGCTTGCGGAACTCGGAACGACCTTCAACCATTTGCTCGACCGCCAACAGGCGGCCTTTGAGCAGCAAAGTCGCTTTGCGGGAGATGCCGCTCACGAACTACGGTCTCCCATCACCGTCTTGCTCGGCCAGATCGACGTCACGTTAAGGCGACCTCGATCGGTCGACGAATATAAAACGACCCTAGAACTGCTGCGAACCAAGACGCTTTCACTTCAAGAAATCGTTGAAGCCTTGTTGTTTCTCGCTCGCAGTGAAGGGGACACCGCTTCACCAACGATGCAGCCGATCGCGTTCGCGTCTTGGTTGAACGACTGTGCATCAACCTGGACCAACTTGCCGCGCGGGGCGGATCTACGTCTGGAGAATAGCGTAGAACAATCGGTCTCGGTGAGAGCTACGTCGACACTGCTGGGGCGGATCGTCGAGAACCTCGTATCCAACGCGATAAAGTACAGCTCGCCCGGAAGCCCGATCGAAGTACAGGCGATCAACGACGCAAATCATGTGGTCCTTCGTGTCACCGACGCTGGTTGTGGGATCTCCGAATCGGATCAGCAACATCTGTTTGATCCCTTCTTTCGCTCCAGCGACGCGCGCAGCAAAGGGATCTCTGGTAACGGTCTTGGGTTGGCGATTGCCAGCCGTATCGCCACGACACTTAGTGGTACGTTGCAGGTGGAGAGTACACTTGGCCATGGCAGCTGCTTTACGGTGCGTCTACCGATCGATTTGAAAAGCGAGTCGTCGAATCATCCGGTTTAGTCACCGATTGAGCACACGCCCAACCGGTATTTGCTGCCCCCGTCACGATCTCCTCGGTTGCAAAACAAAAGTTGCGTCCACCTAAACTGGAATTCATTTTCAGTTCATCGTCGTCTTAGAACGCCTGGCGATACTTCCTTCAGACATCGACATGTTGCCGATGCCGCGAACTGACGCACGACGTCAATTCGAATCTGGTTCGCTCCCGAAGGAAGAAATCATGCGACGTCTCCTGAATTCGTTTTTGCAATCTCTGTGTACTGCACCACGCGATCCTCGCACGATGGATCCAATGGCGATGACACTTCACGATGTCGTACGCCTGGTGGATCAAGAGCGTCGCGAGGCAAAGCTGCAGCCAGCTCCCATCCCCCGCGCCCAGCGAGTGCTGCCAAAGAGCCAGGTTTTGAACGTCGCGAAAGCCGGTGTCATAAGTCCACTGCGGCATCTCGCCCCTAAGGCAACTGCGTGATGAAGGGAACTTTAAGTTCAATTCACAGTGCACTTATCTACCGCGACTAATATTCGCAACATGGTCATCGACCTGTCCAGCGATTCCGCGATTCGGTTCCCTGCGACATAAAGCCAACTCATCCAACGAAGGAGAAGACAATGAAAGCGTTGATTCTGTTTGCAATCCCCGGCATCTTGGCACTGATTCCAATTCAATTCACCGATGCCCAGTCGACCGGCGGTAGTCGTATGCCGCTGATCAAGATCGTTCGGCAACTTGAAGCGGACGGGTACAAGCCTTTCAGCGAGATCTCGATGGATGATGGTAACTGGGAAGTCGAAGTCCGCCAGAACGATGTCGCTTATGAGCTGACAGTCGACAGCTTCACCGGAAAAATTCTATCCCAACACCGCGACGATCCCGACGACCACCCCGCCAAAGATGCGCTGCCGTTGTCGGAAGTCTTGAAATCGCTCGCCGAAAATGACGGCTACAGCGACATCGATGAGGTGTCTTTCGAACGGCGTTATTGGGAAGTCGAAGCATTCAAGAACCGACAAAAACGAGAGCTGCACGTCGATCCCAGAACCGCAAAAATCATCGCCGATCGAATCGACGATTGATTCAAACAGCGGTCGACGCGAGGCAAGTAGGGCGTAGGCGTTTCGGGGACGATAGCAAGTAATTGCCTTCAATACGTCTCAGTAGCTGTCTGTCCCTAAGCACTCCGTGGGCCAACAACCCGCCGAGCTAATTTTCAAATTGCCAGGCCTTCAGCCCGACGATCGATCCCGAAAGGATGCAAGAAGGTAGCCGGAGGTCGTCGCGCAGCGGCGCACCTCCGTAATGCGGCGTCCCAACGCGCGGATCCCGAATGGATCGCAGTGCCATTTGGGGACAGGCATCAAATGATCGAGGCAATGCACGCCGGAACTTGCCTGTCCCCTTTTGGTTGCTTTTGGCTTTTCTTGCCGGTGGGTTGGGGGCAGCCGCCAAATAATCTAGGCAACGCATATCAGAACGTGCCTGTCCCCAAATGGGATCCCCAAATGGGAAAACGCGGAGATTGCCTGCGACGTGGGCGAAGCGAGCGGAACCCTTGGTGCGGGCTGCGGGCCACTAGCCACGCCGTATCAACCACCAGCCACGCCTTATCGATCGACATCGACGTCGGTACGCGGAACTGCTGAGTAGCAGCGTTCCCCAATTGGACGCGTGGGTTCGGGATGGGCTGATTACCAAGCATGCTGATCGGCAAGCGAGGGCTGTTCGATCCGGATGCGGTGAGCACTGCAATTGCCGCCGCGCCGACTGCGCGCTTAGCTGGAAGCGAGATTAAAACGCTCGTCCCTTGATGCACATCGAGCACTGCGACCCAACGGTGTTGAAACCGAAGCGGCTGACTCATCGGCTGCTGGCGGGCTTTCGCCCCAGATGCGCATAAAAAAACCAGCGTATCGCGGCTTGTCCGCCGGAAAAACGCTGGTGAAGATAGGCAAAATGCCCCCACTAGGACTCGAACCTAGGACCCTACGATTAAAAGTCGTATGCTCTGCCGACTGAGCTATAGGGGCTGCCAGAAGCTGTCATTGATGCGACGTTTAAGACGCGACAGCTTCGGGAACGGTATCTTCTACAAAATGTCGATTTTGTTAAAGGGGGTGGGCGGTTTTTCCGGCAGATGATTTCAAATTGATCGGCTGGAAACCGTTATCACCCGAACAGACGGGGTGATTTGCCAACTTGCCCCCATGAAGGACAGCGGACGACGCGATTGGTGATCAAAAAAAACACGGCGGAACGCAACTTTTGCGTTCCGCCGTGGCGTTTAATCACCCAAGGATGGAACATCGACGGGCCCCACACCCGAATCCGTTCCAGTTTCCGCGTCAGAAAGGCATCCTACCTTTCGTCCGGCTTGTGAGATATCGGCGCGCCAACTTCCGTTGTGCAAACTTTAAATGGGCATTCTTTACGAAGCCCCGAAATAGATGCCGTGTTGCACGCGTTGATAGCGATTCAACGGTTGTACCGCCTAAAACCACCCGATTCGGTGACGCGGCAACAACCGCTTCGCCGCCCGTCATCGCAAACCGAAAAACTCGATCACCTCGATTCAGCCTGCACGAACCGGCTGGCCTACAATCGCTTGGGCCCAATCGCCGTCAGCCGGTTCTCCGACCGCAACAACAGATAGCCTTGCGTGTAAGCTGGCGTCGCTTGCACGTTGCCATGCAGGTCAGCCGTACCAAGCTTCTCAAACTTCTTGCCCGCTCGCAAAACCGTCGCTTTGCCGTCCATATCGATCGTCAACAGTTTGTCGCCGACCACGATCGGAGAGGACGAGATCGTCCCGCCGATGCGACGCGTCCAATGCGGTTCGCCACTCTTCACATCGATGCACGTTGCTACGCCGTTGTCGCCACAAAGAAACGCCATGTCGCCAACGACCACCGAAGTGGGAACATACGGCGCACCCCGCTCCACCCGATAGGCTTCGGTCGGTTCTTCGCCAGGTCGCACGGCGACCAGGTGATTGCCGCCACCACCGCTGCCAGCGCTGCCAAGCACAAGATCTCCCGCTACCACCGGGCTGCTGCAGCAACGCGAGCGGAAGACTTTCAGATTCCAGAGCATTTTGCCCGTCTTCGGATCAAGTCCGAACAAGCCGTTGCCGGTGTTGGCGTCGACCAATTGAGCCGCCCCGCCCGCGGGCTGATAGACACACGGAGTCCCATAGCAAACGTTCGTCGTCTCCAGCGGCGTCTCCCAGACCATCTGTCCTGTCTGCCGGTTCAGAGCGACCATCTTGCTCTCCCCCGCCGTCTCCCCGGGCTTCAGTTGTCTGGCTTGCTGCGAATCGAAGACGATAACAAAGTCTTCGTACAGCATCGGCGAAGTCGCAAACCCATGCTGACTCTGCCAACGCCCCAGGTCTCGCTGCCAAACCAACTCTCCTTCGTGCGTTAGACAACTGACCGTCGTATGCTGCGGCTCGGACCAGGCAACGTAGACAAACTTTTCATCGCAGCAGGGCGTGCTGGCCGCAAACCGATTCCGCTTGTGCAAATGATGCGGCACCGAATCGAAAGTCTTATCCCACAGCTGCTTTCCGCTGCTCAGCTGGTATGCCAGCACATGCCGAACCGCCGTCTTGGGATCGGCGGCCAGCAGAAAGACCTTGTCGCCCCAAGCGACAGGCGAACTGATCCCGCCGCCGGGCAGCTCCGCCGCCCAAGCTTCGTCATCGGCAGTCCAGGAATCGGGGATCTTGCCGTCGGCGATGTAGCCGGAACCGTTGGGGCCGTGAAACCGCGTCCAGTCCTGGGCGTTGGAATCGGAGCTGGCCCAGAATGCGAAGACCAAACTGGAAACAATGAGACAAAGACGTGAGGACGAACGGATCATCAGAACCTCGGCGGCAGCAGCGGCGGAAAGCGTGTAGGTAGGCAATTTGGAGGGATAGAACGACGGGGGCGTATTGTATCGCAATTCGCCCCAAACGTGGTGTCAAATTCTGGCGGCCGTCAATTTCTCGAAGATCCCGTTTCCAATCACCACCACAGCCGAGCTGCCGACAGTTTGCGGGCGATTAAGCCGTCGCAATGCCGTAGGGAAACGGATCGCCCGGCTGAGCGATAAACCGCGTCTCGCCGTAGACATAAGCTTCGCCAACGATCCGCGGAACGATGCGGTTGTCGTCGGCGGAGCGGTACGATGCTGTGAAGCGGCTGCCGATGATGCTCTCCTGAATCCACGGCACCTCGGGAGCCAATTTCCCATCGGCCGCCAAGCAGGCGAGTTTCGCACTCGTTCCCGTTCCGCAAGGCGATCTATCGTAGGCACCGCCGGGGCATAAGACAAAGTTGCGGCTGTGGGCGTCCGAAACCGACGGCGGCCCGAACAGTTCGATGTGGTCGATCTCCGCTCCGTCAGCTCCGGTAATATTCGCCGCCACCAAGGCCTTGCGAATCCGTAGCGCGACGTCCGACAAGCGATCGATGTTTTCAGCCACCACCGGCAGCGGCGACGATTCGACAAGATAGAACCAGTTGCCACCCCAGGCGATGTCGCCGCGGACGGTTCCGATCCCGGGGACTTCGACCGAAACCGATTTACGCAAACGGTAGCTGGGAACGTTTTCGATCGCGACGCGGTTGGGACTGATCAATTCGACGGCGACGATTCCGACTGGCGTCTCCAAACGATGCCGCCCCGGCGCGATCCGGCCCATGTACGCCAGCGTCGCAACGACACCGATCGCCCCGTGGCCACACATCCCCAGATAGCCGCGGTTGTTGAAGAAGATCACTGCCGCGGCACAACAGGGATCGCTCGGTTCGCTCAACAACGCTCCGACCATCGCGTCGAAGCCACGCGGTTCGGCCAACATCATCGTCCGAAAATGATCGGCTTCGCGACGGAAGCGTTCCACTCGCTGCGGCAACGGCCCGCCGCCAAGATCTGGTCCTCCCTCGACGACCAAACGCGTCGGTTCGCCACCGGTATGCGAATCGATCACTCGGATCGCAGCAGCGTCAACGCTCATTGCTTCGCGCCGGGCCAGTTGTTCCACCAGCTCTTAAACAGCGTCCACTGTTCATGGATCAACGCGCGTTGGCTGTCGCTGAGCGCGTCATACGAATTGAAATGATGTTCGTATTCCGAATCACCTTCCAGCACCATCAGATATTTGTAGTACAGAACCAGATCGGGGCCTTCGTCGAACTTCGACAGCACCGCCATCGCGCCGTCCAGTTCCAGTGCCAATCGCCGCGCGTCGACATCTCCCGCCGCAGCAGCGCGGCAGAGTTCGATCAATCGCAGCACCTGTTTCGGCAGCGCGTTGCCGACGCCGGTGATCGCCCCGACGGCACCGCAGCGAACAAATCCGTGGAAGACCTGCGTGTCGACGCCGACCATCAAGGCCAGGTCGGGATTGCCGCTGGTGATATGCTCGGCGGCGTAGCTGAGCGATTCGGCGCCACCAAACTCCTTGAACCCGACGAGGTTAGGGTGCTCGCGACGGAGTTCGAAAAACAAATCGGCTCGCGTCTGGAACCCGTAATACGGACTGTTATAGATCACCGCAGGCAACCGATCGGCCGCGCGAAGGATGTCGGTAAAGTGATGCCGCTGAGCCGCCGCAGAGTTGCCTCGCGATAAGACGCGTGGGATCAGCATCAATCCAGCCGCACCAACCTCTTGGGCATGGGCGGCGTGCGCGGCGGCAAGCCTGGGATTTTGAGCACCGGTGCCGACAACCACGGGAACTCCCGCTTCGGTCAGCCGACGGACGCCTTCCTGACGTTGCTGATCGGTCAACAAAGGCCAATCGCCCATCGATCCGCAGTAGACGACCGCACACATTCCCGCGTCGATCAATTGCTGTCCCTTGCGGACCAAGGCGTCAAAGTCGGGATTGCCCACGGAATCGCAGGGGGTCATCAGGGCGGGCATACAGCCACAAAATAGATCTCGACCAGGCTTCACTGTCATCTCTCCCAAAGGGCTCGTTCTCTTTGCGCCGAGCGCCGCGACGCTCGAGCTAATGAAGCCGATGATTGTAACCCGAGCGATCCGCGTCGACCTTACGCCACGCCGCTGATCCCAAGAAAGTTTTCAGCGATTCCTCGCTACGGCGTCGGAGCTGTTTTCGCCAACGCTTCGGGCTGAGTCAACTGAAAATAGTGTCCGTGGTCGGAGGTTAAGAACAGAGCGGTGTCTTCCCATCCGCCGTTCTCTTCGATCCACTTGACCACGCCTTCGAAGGCATCGTCGCCGCTGTGGACCGCACCGATCGCGTTGTCGATGTTGTTGGAGTGGCTGGCCCAGTCGACGTCTCCCGATTCAACCATCAACCACCAGCGGTCGCTGCGAGAATCGAGCACTTCCATCGCGGCAACGGCCATCTGTCGCAGATTGATATTCTCGCTCACGTCGGCTTCGCTGTAGGCCTCCGCTTTTTGCACCTTGCTGCCACCGATGCTGGCGACCGGATCGTACTTTCCATCGGCGGTCTGATACGGAAGATGTCCTCCGCCGACGCCAAAATAGCCGAACAGTCGGTTCTTATCGGCGATCGCTTTGGCAACCGCAGCCGACAAAACCTCAGGCCCCTCGGATCCCGGAGTTCGCTGTGCGATCACGTATTTGCCGCCGTTGGCAACATCGATCGCTTTCAGATCTTCCTCGGTCAGATATTTGTTCCCCGGGACGAAGTTCTTTCCCTGGGCACCATCTTTCTCGGTGTCGATACCCCAACCGCATCCAATCAAAACGTCCAGCCCTGGAAGGCCGCCGGGATGATAGATCGATGGACGGCCGAGCTGATCGCGGGTGATGTCTTGGTAGTCGTTGCGATGGACGTTGTTCGCGTAAGCACATGCGGGCGTCGCATGGCTGATCGGAACGCTGGTCACGACGCCAACAGCAAAGCCATCCTCTTGCAAGGTTCGCGCGATCGGCAGGACTTCGCGTCCCATCGCATCGACATTCACCGAGTTGTTGTAGGTCTTGATGCCGGCGGTCAGCGAAGTCGCCGAAGAAGCCGAATCGGTGTAGGCGTGCGGTTGTTCTTTGCTCTTGCCGATCGGATATTCGGCATCGGTGATCGGTTTCCAAGGTGCATCGCCGCAGCGTTGGAAGTCGTAACCGCCTCGCAGTTTCCCACCGGGGTTGGTAACGCGTTGCTTGTCGACGCTCACCGAAGTGCCGTCGTTGTGCGGGCTGGTTACGAAATAGCCGTAATCGGTTTTCGCACCGCGGTAGTCGAGAAACGCCAGCCCCTCGCCTCGCCCCTCGCTGTAGGCGACTTTGCCAAGCTTCGCGATCGCGGCCGCTCGCGTGGTATGCCAATCCATCCCGTCGAAGACAAACAGGATCACGCGTTTCTTGCCCGCTTCGGCCGCCGATTTTTGCAGCCGATAGACGTCGGTTTGGTCGAAGTACTCCGCCGCCGGATTAAGCGTCCCGTCGGGCACTTGTCCGTACAGTCGCTCGATCGCCGCTGCGTCGCGGTAGACGCTATTCTCTCCCGAGACCGACTTCATATCCATTCCAAACGAATAGACCGGGATCAGCCGGTTGCTGTGACTCCGCCAGCTGGAATAGCTGTCCGGATCGGGGCCCCAATGTCCCCAATCGGCAGCCCGTGCTTCAACCGCTGCCGCTTGCAAGGCAGCGATCGGGTCGGGCGTTTGCGCGGTCGCCGACCGTGGTGCAAGCGAAAGAGCCACGAGAAAAGCGAGCTGTAAAGTCAAGATGCGGTGGAAATGGGTGTGCATGGTGGGATCGTCTGCCGTGGGAAAGTGGAGGGAAATATGTAGTCGCGTTGATTATTTCATTGCAGCGGTCAACGGTTTGCCGTCGCTGTAAGGATATTCCAACGCCAATAGTTTAGCGATCGTGGGGGCGATGTCGATATTTTCGATCGTCGGCAGTTCGATACCGCTGCGAATTCCTGCTCCCGAGAGCAGACAAAGCGCTTTCATCTTCGGCAGCGTCGAGACGAACCCGTGCGAACCGATCGCCGTTTTCGCTTCGGTATTGCTGGCGACAAGCGTTTCGCCATCGACCGAGCCCGAAACCGAATAGCCATCGGCGGCGACAAGAACCGCATCGGGAGACTGGTTGTATTCGCGAGGATGCAGCAGACCGATCTCAACAAATCCGTCGGGCAGCACGACGTCGGCGACGCCTTCGAGACCGACGAACATCTTCTTAAACGCCTCGGATTGCTGCGCCGCTTCGCCGGGGTTGGTGCAATAGACCAGGCCGATGCCTCCCTCGGGAACGACATGCACCTGCGCCTCGCGAATCTTCCCCGCCTCCGCCTTCAACAGCCCCGCTTGACGCAACAAGACGTTGGGCCGGACCGCTTTGGGAGTTCTCGTGAATCCGTGATCCGAAAGGACGATCAACGTGGTTTGATCGCGGATTCCCGCCTCGTCGATCGCCGCCACGATCCGAGCAAGGCACATGTCAGCGTAAGCGTTGGCGGTGTAACCCTCGGGCGTTTGAGGGCCGCGGTTATGATGGACGCTGTCGACGTTTAACAGATGGATCAACGTCAGGTTCGGCTTCCGCGTGCGGATCAGATGGCAAGCCGCTTCGGTCCAGACGTAATCGCGGCCGACGGTGCTCAGCTTGCGGAACGAGGCATCGGTCTCGTCGGTCAACAGCCCCAGTTCGACGAGTTCTTTGCGCAGCCGAGGCGTGCTGTGCTGCAACGCGTCGGGGACATCGGGGAATTGATCGTCGAACGATTTCGAGCCGCGCGTGCAGGGCCAATTGATCTCAGCGGTCGAAAGCCCCGCAGCGTGCGCGGCGTCGACGATTGTCGGAATCCGAACGAGATCGCTCTGGTCGCGACGCGAATCGATCGTGGTCGGCACACCGATCGGACCTCGCACCAAGACTCCATTGGCTAACACGCCATGCTTTTCGGGGCGGGCACCGGTGACGAGCGTTGTGTGATTAGGCCAGGTGACCGACGGGTTCGAAGGGATCATGCCGCCGGCGACGATGCTTCCCTCGCGGGCTAGCCGCCGGATCGTGGGCAGGGGCACTTTGGGATCGTCGACGAGATAGGCGGCGAGCCCATCGAGGCTGACCACAACAACATGTTTAGTGGGCCCGGCGGCGTGAGCCGATAGAGCAGAGAAACAGCAAGCCGCAGCGGCGACCGCTGCGACACAAAGCAAGCGCGGGATGGTTTGCATGGATCGATTTCCGGTGGGGACGGTGCGCGGCAACGTCAGCTGGTGCCGACAATCGTCGCGATGCACCGCTTGGGAGAGAGTGCATGCAAATCATAGTTGCCCCGTTGGTGGCGATCAACGATGTGGGTCTTAGCCACTGGGGTCAGGAAGCGTTCCGCACGGCCGCCGTTCGCGGCTGCCCTCCGCGACTCGACTCCGCTGCCGTCCCGAACTGGCTGTTAGCGATCGAAGCGGGCGATTGAGCTTCTTCGCTTTCTTGCGGAACAACTACGGTGAAGATCAGGCCATGATTGGTTTGGACCAGAATCTCGCGCGGTTTCATTTGAGTCGACACGTCTAAGTTTCCTTCAGGTAAAGGGAGCATTCTCGGCAATCAGCACTGCGATTACGGTGATGCAAACGCCGTTCCAACAATCGCTAATCCGCGGGACAATTTTCCAGACAGCAGATTCGAGTGAAACGCGCGCCAACCCCTGTGAAACCCGCACTCAGCCGCCCCGATCCGCTTCGCCGCAACCCGCCAACCGTCAACCGCCGTTGACGCGACGTCTCCCGCGGTTGACGAAACGAGGGCTCTGTTAACGACTTTCGAGAAAGACGCCAACAGATTGCGTGATTGGCACGCCAATTGCCTGTGCCGCTCCGTCACACGACATTAATAGAGCCGTTCCCGAAAGACACAGGTTACGATGGACGAAAAATTAGAATCGGTATTTTGGAATGTTCAGCAACGCAACCAGGGTGAAGCCGAATTCATCCAAGCGGTGAAAGAAGTTCTGTCGTCGATGGGGCCGGTACTGGCCAAGTACCCCACGTTTGCCGAACAGAAGATCATCGAACGGATTTGCGAACCGGAGCGGCAGATCATCTTCCGCGTTCCATGGCAGGACGACCGTGGCGAAGTCCACATCAACCGCGGCTTCCGGGTTCAATTCAACAGTGCGCTTGGACCTTATAAAGGCGGCTTGCGGTTCCATCCGTCGGTCAACCTTTCGATCATCAAGTTCCTTGGCTTCGAACAGATCTTCAAGAACGCGTTGACGGGGATGCCGATCGGCGGAGCCAAGGGAGGCAGCGACTTTGATCCCAAGGGGCGCAGCGATTCGGAGGTGATGCGTTTTTGCCAGAGCTTCATGACCGAACTGTATCGACACATCGGCGAATACACCGACGTTCCCGCCGGCGACATCGGCGTCGGCAAGCGGGAGGTCGGTTACCTGTTTGGACAATATAAGAGGATCTGCAATCGCTACGAATCGGGCGTCTTGACCGGCAAGGGGCTTCACTACGGCGGCGCGTTGGTGCGGACCGAAGCGACAGGTTATGGGCTGGTCTACTTTGTCCAAGAGATGCTGGCCGCCCGATCCGATTCGTTGCAGGGCAAGACCTGTGTCGTCTCGGGAGCGGGAAATGTTGCGATCTACGCGATCGAAAAGGTGACCGAACTCGGCGGTCGCGTCGTCGCTTGTTCCGATTCCACCGGCGTGATCTACGACCAGGAAGGGATCGACCTGCCGACGCTCAAGAAGATCAAAGAAGTCGATCGACTGCCGATCGAAAAGTATTGTGAAACGCGAAAACACGCGAAGTATCAACGCAAGGGAAACATTTGGCAGATCGAATGCGACGTTGCACTTCCCTGTGCGACGCAAAACGAACTGACCGGCAAAGATGCGGCATCGTTGATCCAAAACGGTTGTATCGTGGTCGCTGAAGGAGCGAACATGCCGACGACGCCCCAAGGGATCGAATTGTTGTTGGGATCGAAGGTCGGCTACGCTCCTGGCAAAGCTGCCAATGCCGGCGGTGTCGCGACGAGCGCCCTCGAGATGCAGCAAAACGCGTCGCGCGACGCGTGGTCGTTCGAATACACCGACCGCAAGTTGGCGCTGATCATGAAAGATATTCACGATCGTTGTTTGGAAACCGCCGACGAATTCGGAGCCCCCGGCAACTACGCCTTGGGAGCAAACATCGCTGGATTCATGGGCGTTGCCGATGCGATTCAGTCGATGGGGCTGATCTAGCCGCGCGGCAAGCGATCGAATTCGATAGCGGGTTTCGAACCCGCGTCCGGTTCGCGTTGGAACGTTTGGTCCAACGCAACGTGCGGCGAAAAGAAGCCGCAGTGCTTCATAAAGAAGTGCTTTCCAACAGCTCCGCCGGCGTAATCGAGCCGATGTCGGCCGCGAGCTGTGTTGTCGCCGGTTAACCGAGCGCGGGTGACTTCGTGCCAACTGCCGTCGACGTCGCAAACCCATTGGTTGCCGTAGTTGGCTGTTCGCGGAAGGGCTCCAAAATCGGGTATGAAGTTCTCGAGAAAGCTGTGGAAGCCGGTCAGGTGCCGGTCGGTCTTGGGCCTGCGGAAGCTTGCGATCAACCGCCATCTCCCCTCCGCTTTGTCGCCAAACCACGACGTATAGATCGTGTTGCCATTCCCGTCGGGTTTGACTTCGGTCAGGAAGCGGTAGGTCGTTCCCGCAGTCCATGGATAGACAAGATAACTCTGCCCGCCCGAGCCTTCGTTGCCAAAGTCCTTGGCCGTGACGCCCTCCCCTTTCGCCAGCGTGACGACACGTTGATCGGCAGGAATCTCTTGGGGATCGTCGGTCCGAAAGGGACTCCACACCGAAAACAGCACGCGGCGCTGGCGGGGACTGTTCACCTGGATCCCAAAATAACCTTCGCCAAAACCATTGGCCATGTAATAGGCCCCGAGAACGTCTTGCCCCTCCGGAACTGTGATCTCGCTGTAGGCGTAGGTCAGATCGATCTTCGCGGGAGTTTGGTATTGAAGATGGACCGATGGACCGCGGCGGCCCCAGTAGTACATGTCCCCGTCGTTGTTCTTGACGTAGTCGAGTGTCATCCCGTCGACGTCCGACTGGACGACCAACTGGGAGACCTCCGCTTTCCCACCACTCGCCTGTAGATCGACGCGGACGTACCCGGCGGCGGCAAGTGAAACCTCGCCCAGCGGATATTCGTTCTCCTCCGCGCCGTGCACCTTCGTTGTCAGTCGCTGATCGCCAACGCGAGCTTCGATCGCTGCGTCGCCAGCGACGGCGCGAGCCCTCAGGGCAAGCGAGATCACTCCCGGCCGGTCGACATGAAAATAGACCGAATCGGTTGCCCTGGCGTCGCTGACACGAAGTGCTCCGGCGGGCGAAAAGAGCCGCCCGCCGCGATCGACCGGTGCGCGATACGCGTTCCCGGCCAACGGCACCGTCCAATCGGCCCCCACCGCAGCGGTGGCGATCGAGATCACAACGCCTGCAAAGGCCAAACGAGCAGCCAAGCCGAGCGGACGAAACAACGAAGCAAAGTAGTTGGTCATGGGGATCCCGAAGTTCCGATTTTCAGTGAGGTTCAACACAAGCCGCCAAGTTGCCCCGCGACTCCGTTCGCATGGGCTGAGTCTTCTTATAGTAGCCAGAGTAGCACGCCACCGGATCCGCACATCGGCCAACCAGCACGGAAACCAGCACAATGGCGGAGCCATGGCAGGATAGAGACTGGGACGCAAGTCCCAGTTAAAAGTACCGACGATACAAACCAAAGTCGCAAAGCGACGACAGAATTAGCCCAGTCGTTCCGTCCAAGTCCCGGCAGGGAGGACCGCAGGTAAACCATGGCGTGAGCCATGGGACCATCCCGCCTCAAGCCCATCAAAAGCTCCGGCGAGGCGGCAGCAATGTACCTCGGCCGTCCTCCCCGCGAATCATGCGAATCACGCGAATGCCATCTTCCACTCGCAAGGATTCACCGACAGAACGGTGTATTGATTCATTCGTATTGGAAGACCGTCAAGCTGTATAACGAACTGGCAACTATCCACGTGCCAGGAATCTAGAAAGACCAGCTTGCCCTATGGATTTGTTCACCTGCCAGGAACCGGTGACGACCACCTTTACCTGCACGCGTGTGCACCGGCTGAACAGGTCGATCGTGCGTTGAACTTTGTCGAATGTGATCGTCGGTCTGGAAAGGCGTATGCGGTGCCAGGCAATCTGAATGCCTCTGCGACTTCGTGAATTCACCGTAGAGCCCCTATGGGATGAACGTTCCAATTGTCCACGGCTGCGAATGATTCTCACATCAAGTTTTAGAACGCTGCGGCGCGGAATCGTTCACCCCATGAACGATCGTAGGTCACCCGACCAATCGCCTCGCCGGGAAACGGGAGCGGCAGAGCCATCCCCTATGTTTCGTCTTTTCCTCACCCCATGATTTCTCTACTCTGCATCGCCCAGGAATCTCGCTGCTTCTTTCAGCGCCCGATTGGTCTGGCTACCGCTTGCGATCGTTGGATCGATTGCAATGAAAGAAAATATCGAGCAAGGAAGACATGGTCGGCGATTCCCAAAACGATCTCAACAATATCAAAGACCGAGGTCGATGCGTCCCTGCACCTGTTTCTGCTTGGGCGATAGGTCTGTTGTTGCTGCTCGGTTGCCGGTCTTCCTGGCTTCCCGAGCGATCATTGGAAGACGTGGCGTCTAGCTCCGAGGCTGTCGCGCTAGCCGATCTCTCCAGTGACGAACTCGGCTCGCGTGATCCGATCGAGGTGAGCCGAAACGCGTGCACCCGAGCGGAGAAATTGCGAGCGGATCTGGACCCTCGTTGCACCGCTCATTATCTCGCCGCCAATCGTCTGGCGTGGAAAACGGTAAACCACGCTTCCCTTGCCGATGCCGCGCAACGCAACCTCGCCGCGGAGCTGTATCACGAAAGTCTGCGTGGATTGATCGAGTCGGCGCAACAATTTGGGCAGATCGATCCGATCCATGGCATTCGCTTGACCACCGACGACGGCGAGGTGACTATCCCGATCGTTTACGACGGTTTCGCCTGGAAACCGGAGGATTTCAATTGCTGGATCCCGGTCGATGAGTATCAGGATGAGCATTTGACCCACCAACATCGACGCTCGGGTTGGGGAGTTCCGCTGGTGGTGCTGCGGCAACGGGATCAGCAAGAACGATTCATGATTCCGCAATTGCCCTTCGCGGCGACCGCGATGCTTCGAAACCTGCCGGTCGACGGCGATCGCAAGTCCGATGAAGCCACGCCGAATCAAGTCCTGGAGGTTTTCAATCCTCTTGTTCACTCCGAGCTGGCGAAAGACGACGGAGGTGAAACTCCATTGGCGGCTGATCTATCGGCGCCCATTGCTTG
This sequence comes from Rosistilla oblonga, assembly GCF_007751715.1. Taxonomy (NCBI): domain Bacteria; kingdom Pseudomonadati; phylum Planctomycetota; class Planctomycetia; order Pirellulales; family Pirellulaceae; genus Rosistilla; species Rosistilla oblonga. The sequence continues at coordinate 4,255,889 of NZ_CP036292.1, forward strand.
GTTAAACAACAACACGCCCCATCTCAATTACAAAGGATTCATGCATCCCGATCGACTGCACCGAAGTGGTCAGTTGATCATGCTTGAGCCTTACCAAGCGGGGAAGATCCCGTTGGTTTTTGTCCATGGATTGGCTTCCGATCCACTCACTTGGATCGGATTGATCAACGAACTCCGCACGGCCGACTGGGTCAATTCGCGTTACCAGGTCTGGTTGTTCGGCTATCCAACCGGCCGTCCGTTTCTCCGTTCCGCTGCCGATTTGCGACGCGAGTGCAGCGAGGCAATCGCGTCATTTACGAAAACGACCGCCGACCCTGCACTCCATCGCAGTGTCATCATCGGCCACAGCATGGGAGGTTTGCTAACGAAACTGCAAGTCGCCCCGAGTGGAACATCGCTCTGGAAGTCGTTTGCCAAGCGGCCGATCGAGTCGTTGCAGGCGGACCCGCAGATGCACGAGTACCTCTCGGAACTGTTCTTCTTTGAGCCATCGCCGTTTGTGGAGCGAGCCATTTTCATCGGCACGCCGCATGGCGGCTCGCCCATCGCGGATGAATGGATCGGTCAATTCGCCTCACTTCTCGTCTCACGTTCCCACGATTTCTCCGATGAGTACGATGCGTTCCTGGCTCGCAATCGCGAGGCGATCACTCCGTTCTATTCAAAACATATTCCAACAAGTGTTCACATGCTGGAACCGGAGGATCCAACCCTGCAGGCGATGAGACAATTACCACTTGCCCCACACATCCGCCTGCATTCGGTGATTGGTAACGGCCACAAAATGCTGATCGGTGGGCCCGCCGATGGTGTCGTGCCGGTCGTGAGTGCTCGCCACCACGGTGCGGATAGCGAGCGAATTGTGGCGACAACCCATCGGCGTTTGCAAAGCCATCCCGATACGGTTGAGGAAGTGCTTCGCATCCTGCAACTGCATCTGGACGAACCAGCTGAAAACTCGGCAACCCAACCGCAGCTAGCCGAAGGTCTCACTCAGTCGGCAACTCGGTAGCTGATCGCTCGATAACCAATCGCTTGCGCCCCGTGCTGACACAGTCGGTGTCGCAGCCCACGCACTCACCTGGCTTGCCAATTCCAGGAATCTATTGGCTACGCACGCCGTAGCGGATGTCATCAAGACATTCGGATACCACTGCAGCCATTGCGCACCAGTCCCGGCAGCGATGCCAGCAGGTAGCACATAGCGCGAGCCATTGGGTCATCCACAATGGCGAAGCCATGGCAGCATAGAGCCTGGGACGCAAGTCCCAGGTAACAGCACCAAGACTACAAACCGAAGTCGCGAAGCGACGACAGAATTCGTCCAACCGTCGCGTCCAAGCCCCGGCAGGAATCACAGCAGGTTGCCCGTGGCGTGAATCCCCGCCGCAAGCCCATCAAAAGACCCGGCGGGGCAACAGCAAGGTACCTCAAACGTCCTGCTCGCGAATCACGCAAACGCTACCATCCACTCGCAAGCTGCGTTATAAAACGCCAGCAAAACGAGTCCGCCTCCCTTTTCCGACGTCGCTCGTGTGAACGAGCCACTGACTGAAAAGGAGTTCAAGAAAGTGCGGTGGGCCGTTCGTCGCGGCCCCCCATTCGGAAAAGAGACATGGGGTGAGTCGCTTGCCCAGCGGCTCGACCTCGAATCGACTTTACGTCCTCGAGGACGCCCACGGAACCTGCCTTCGACGCCCGACAAAATCGAAAAATTGTCCTGCCCCCTTTGCCGTAAAGGTGCAACGGTGAATCATCGATCCAAAAGAACCATTGTCACGCTGCCGAAGCGTTGGGGCAGCAGTTTGCTTTTGGTTGCCATAGCGCTGTCCTTATTCGGATTTCCGTTTCTCATCTATGGTGATCCCCAGGGGCCTGATGCGACAGTCTTTATGCTGTCATTGACCTATGTGCCGGGCTTCTTCCTCTTGGTAGCCGTAGTCGCCTTGTTTCGTTTACGAGTCGAGCTTGAGGGACGACGGAATTCCAGGGCCATTCGGCTGCAGCTTCCCAAACTTGGCAAGCTGCCATGGATTCCGTGGATGGTTCATGTGCGGGAGATTCCCGCAATGGAGATCTCGCGTGTCGACGAAGTGCTCGAGGCGCATCCGACAGAGCCCGATAGAATCTCACGGCGCTACATCCTCCGCACCAAACAAGGTGATTACTATTTCACTTCGCTTTGGTTTTCAAATATCGAAAAGTTTCGACAGTGGTGCAAGCAAAGCAAAATCCCAATCGGAGAAGTGTCAACAGCGCAGCTTGCCGACACGGAACGGGGCGACGCGACAGTCCCACCGGCGGGCGCGTGGGCGGTTCGATCGATCGGAAAGCTTTTGAAAGCGATCGCTTTCTTGACGTTGTTGGCGAGCATTATCTCGCTGTTTTTTGTCGACGCAGAGGGGCGTTGGATCGCAGTTCAAGCGTTTGCTTCCGCTGGTGCAGTCCTATCGATTGCCGTGCACTTAACAAAATTCCGGCAGCGCAGATAGCAGTAACTCGCATTCGCAAGCGGCAGCAGAAACGACTGTTCCCCACTGGTATCGTCGCTAAAAGTGATTTTTATCGCGGAAACGAAATGAGGTCGCGTGACATCTCGCTGACGCGTGGATCCCTTCCACCTGGCTATTCTCTTTAGCTGCTTCGCAGTCAGGAGGCGGCTCTCCTATTCCCGCGCCACAGCGCGGCGGGCGTTCATCGCATCGAGTTGTTGTTGCAGGGTTTCTCTCAACTGGGCAGCGATTTCTGCGTGCGACTGGCTGAGGTCGTTTGCTTCGGAGATATCCGCTGCGACGTCGTACAGTTCCACGCGATCGTCTTCAGCGAAGTGAATTAGCTTGTAGTTACCTTTGCGCAGCGCGGACTGAGGTCGCGTCTTGCTGGTGGTGAAATCATCGACGCCAATCTTGTCGATGGCCTTCGAAAATGTTTTTTCAGGATGATAATAGGGAAAGTGCCAGAGCAAATGGCGGTTCGGCTTCCAACTTGGCTCCCTCAACACCCGCTGCATATCGATACCGTCCATGCCTCTTGCATCGCCGCCTGCGAGGCTGACAAATGTCGGCGACAGGTCGTATCCAATCACTGGCGTATCACTGGTAACGCCTGCGTCAATCTTTCCCGGCCACCTGGCAATCATGGGAATACGTATGCCGCCTTCATACAGGTTCCATTTCGATCCACGCAGCGGCGCGTTGGCACAATACTCGGGGTGGCCACCGTTGTCGGACATAAAGAACACCAACGTGTTTTCTCGCCGTCCCGACTGATCGATGGCATCCAAGATCGTTCCCACGTGGTGATCAAGCGTCTCGACAAACGCCGCGTATTCCAGCCGTTGTCTGCGATGCTTGGCGTCGGGGGGCAGGTGACGTTCGTATTTTTCGACCAGCCAACGGCAGCGAGTCTTTACGGGAGTATGCACATAAAAAGATGAGGCCATCAAGAAGTAGGGCTTGGTGGCGTCGGCTTGCCTTCGGATAAAATCGGCCGTCCGCTGGATCATCGAATCCCGAGGGAACACGCCACCGGGGGCGGGTGAGGGAGGATGTTTTTTGTCCCACGCATAAGGGTGATCGCCAAAGTCTTCGCCGGCGACCGCAAATCCCTGTTGTTTCGGACCGAAATCGGGGTGCCAGGCGAGGTAGCGTCGCTGGTAATGCTGACTGACGTGCCACTTGCCAAAGAAGGCGGTTTGATAACCAACCGCCGCCAGTCGCTCGGCGATCGTGACTTCCGCGGCCGGCAGGTTCAGCGTCAGTTCGGGCGTCAAAAGCGGCACATCGATATCGAGCGACTGCCGCCCCGGAGTGTTTTTGGTGACAAACTCAAAGCCCAAACGAGCCACCGTCTTTCCCGTCAGAATGCTGGCTCGTGCGGCCGAACAGATCGGGGCAGGGGAGTAGCCAGCGGTAAACCGCAGCCCCTCAGCAGCCAGACGATCAAGGTGCGGAGTGTGGTGATAACGGTGCCCGTAGCAATGCAGGTCGGACCACCCCAGATCATCCACAAGGATGAAAACGATGTTCGGTTGGTGAGCCTCCGTGGCCTGTGCAGGCGAACTGAAAAAGATCAACAGCATCGACAGCAGAAACAGTGAGGTAGCTTTCATGGTGATAGTTCGGTTGTCGATTGAATCGTTTAACCCGTAGACGCAGGGGGCGGCGAATACGCTCATCGCTGTTTCTGCGAGGCGACGTTTTACAAGTGGATTATGGTATCACAAACCGTTAAAGAACGGCGAGTTATGCAACGGCAGATATTCAATATCGACTCCCGTAGTTCGGCTGGATATCTAGCTGCGGCGCGGCGGTCGCATCAAGCCTGGATCGCGGTTTGCCTAATCCACAGACAGGAGCGGTGAACCTTCTCGCAAGTGGGAATAGAAAGCTCCGGCGTTGGCCACGGGAGCGAGGCGGGGTGACCGAAATTGGCCCAAACGCCAGCGTCTAGGATCAGGCTCTCTGCTCCCACAAACTTGTTTCGGGGGAGCACGGATGGGCATGAGAGGGCCTAGCTCTATTCAGAAAAAAAATGCTTTGGATGGCAATGCTCGCAAGCGTTATCCACGCGCAGATAGCTCGGAGTTCCTTGCCGCGGGGCCAGGATTGAGGTGTGATGAGACCGACCATTCCTAACCGGTAAACTGCTTTTTGCGGACGCAATGTATTAGGAATTGTCGCGAAAAAGGTAAAGAAACGTCTCTCCGATAGCATTGTTTGATTGCGGCCCCACAGCGTTCTCTACCGATACCTCAAAGGTAGTCATTGTTGCTTAAACGAGACGTCGAATGTACTGCAGTGAGTGCGGATGCGAAGTGAATGGGAAGTTCTGCTCGAACTGTGGCACTCGCGTGCAACTCGGTGAGGTTCGCGAGGTGTTTGACTGGCGTCAGTCTTATGACTTTGAGCGGATCACCCATATCGCCGAAGTCAATCAACGCGTGACGCAGGCGAAAGCGGGCGCGGGCAGGGACACTAGTTCACTCCTACTCGACTTGATCGATGCTGTGGCCTCGCCGATGATGGGGGGAGTCTCAAGCCTCGCGATCGCCAAAGCCTCGCAACCTCTCACAGCGAAACTTGGCTTCAAGACGGGGAAAGAACGCCGGGAGTTCGTGACGCTACCGCCTGGAGAAGTGCTAGCGAATCTCGCAGTGACGCTGGCGTCGATCGAGCACTCGATCACATGCGTCACGTTTGGCGATAACCACTGCCACATCCGGGCAACGCTTCCTCCGGACCTCCGCGCGATGGAAGTGCGTCTTTCGGTAAACATTGATGGTGCCGAGCAGGGCATGTGGATCACCGCAACCGCAGAAGCGGAAGGCCAATGGTATGACTGGGGGAAATGCCAATCACAGCTGGATCGATTGTTCACCGGCCTGCGAGCCGCCTAGCTTCGTTCCCGGTGAGTCGCGCACAGCAGTGCAATTCGGTAAAGGGTCAGGACTTTTCTCGGAGCCACACTGGCCTCCTATCCTTAAAAGACACCAAGCCCCAAACACGATGACGAGGCAAACGCGATCTACCACGCATTGAACCGTGGTAATTCCCGAACCAACGCAAACGAGTCCTGCACCACTTTTTTGATCCCGGATGGGGATGCCGAGGCGATCCGTCGAGCCAATCATTTTTCGCGAGTCCACAGTGGTCCGCCTCGGTATCGTTTTCCGATTGGGTATCGCTCGCTGGGCGTCACAGCGCCGTCCATCATGGCTTCGATCCGCCGCACAATTTTGGGATGGTTTGCAGCGATGTTGTGGGATTCAGAGACATCGCTCGCGAGATCGTAGAGCTGGAGATCGCTTCCCGCTCCCAGCCGAATTCCCTTCCAATCTTTCCAGCGAACCGCTTGATCGTAACGGGCTCGGCAGTGCCCGTAGTCCCAATAGAGAAACTCACGCGTCGAATCGAGTTTTTTGCCCTGCATGGCATCCACGATAGAAATCCCATCAATGCCCTGGGGAGGACTTGCGTCGGCCAATTCCGCGAAGGTCGGCAACATGTCTTGAAACGCAATAACGTCCCGATTGGTTTGGTTGGCGGAAATGGTTCCGGTCCAACGAGCGATAAAGGGAACGCGAATGCCACCTTCGGTCAGGTCCCGTTTGTAACCACGAAGCGCCCCATTTGTTCTGAGTGGTTTGGGCACAGACCAGTGGCCACCATGGTCGCTGGTGAAGATGACCAAGGTGTTCTCTTCGAGTTCCAGTTCACTAAGCAGGTCCAGGATTCGACCCACATCGCTGTCCAGCATGTTTATCATCGCGGCATACTTCTTGGAACGCTCATCCCAGTCTCGATCGGAGTAGGGGGCTGTCGAGGGAACGGTAAGGCCGTCGGGGTCTTCATCTTTGGCAGCGAAATGTGGCAACGTCCACGCGACATACAGGAAAAACGGACTGGCATGAGATTCCCGGATGAACTGGAGAGCGCGATCGGTCAGCAGGTCATGGCTGTAGTGTTCTCTCGAAACTGCGTTACCGGTCAGCTCAAGTCTGCCGTCGTCATCGTCGAGGTATTCTGGGTAGTAATAGTGAGCGTGGTCCTGATTGAGATAACCGAACCAGGAATCAAACCCTTGATGAGTCGCTCTGCCCACGGACCCGGTATCTCCCAGCGACCATTTGCCCACTCCGCCGCAGCGATAGCCGGCAGGCTGGAGGACTTCTGCAATCGTGACGTCATCCTCCTGAAAGTAGGTGCTGTAGTGTGGCACGTTATCCCGAGCAGGGGTGTGCCCGTTGTGCAGTCCTGTCATCAGGACGCTTCGAGACGCGGTGCAAACCGGCGCCCCCGCATAGGCTTGAGTAAACCGCATTCCGCTGGCGGCCAGTTGATCAATTCGCGGCGTCGACATCAATTTCTGACCATAACACCCAAGATCGCCGTAGCCGAGATCATCTGCCATGATTAGCACAATGTTCGGCTTCTGCGACGTCAAGCTTAAGCCACCGTCGCCTTTCATATGCGTATTTTGAGACGCTACAGGCGAATCATCTGCAACAGTAAATTGGGGACTCGGTGGTTCCGCCCACACGTCCAGACCATTGGTTGCAAAAAGCAAGCAGCAGACGATACTCGTGAAAACGTGATTCATGGTTTTCCAGAATCCTGAAGAGCAAAAGTCATGACGGATTTTGCCGCGAAAATGCGGAGCGTCCATTGATCCGACAATCCGTCGTACAAGAACTATTCGCATGATTGCATTTTCTTGAAGGGATGAGCGGATGGGGGACAGTGATTGTGTGTATTGACGACCTGAAATGCAAGCAACATCTATCGGCGAACAGGAAAAGGGGCACGACTCATTTCGGATCCCCTATGGCCTTCTATCCTTAAAAGAGACCAAGCCCCAAACACAATGACGAGGCAAACGCGATCTACCACGCATTGAACCGTGGCAATTCGCGAACCATCGCAAAAGAGTCGTGCCCACTTAGATCTCGCCATCCACTCGCAAGCTGCGCTATACAAACCAACCAACGAACCGAGTTCAGCTCCTATCTTCCGAGCGCACCAGTTCCGGCAGGAACGACAGCAGGTAGCCCATGGCATGAGCCATGGGACCACCTCGCCCAAGCCAATCAAAAGCCCCAGCGGGGCGGCAGCAATGTACATCAGACGTCCCCCCCCGCGAATAACACGAACCACGCGAATGCCATCATCCGCTCGCAAGTACGTTGTACAAACCTGCGAAACGAATCCGCATCTTTTCCTGAGTTGCCCCGGATTAGGCCAGCGTCTTCAGCAATGATTGACTTTCCGCCCGCCGCGTGCCACGATTGAAGAACAAACTTTACGAAAGCCCGACGTTGGAGCGAAGCGATGGCACTCGAAATCCCTAGCGAATATGAAGGCGTTCTTAACGACGCTGTCGCAAGCGGTGCGTTTGCGACGCCCCAGGATGCGTTGCGTCATGCACTGGCGACTTTTGCAAAAGAGCGTGCTAGTGAAGCGCGGCAGCCGTCGACAGAGACACCGCCTCGCCTAAAACGCCAGACGTCCAAGGCAACTGATATTGACGAATTAGCGAGGAAGCAAGGCGTGCCGCCTTTGAAGGACTTCCGACAACTCGAAGCGAGCTTTTGGCCTGCCGATGAATCGGTCGACGACTTCATTCAGGCAATTCGAGAAGGGCACCAAGACGACGGAGCACGGACGCGATAATGTCAGCTCTTGTTGTCGACACCGACGTCGTTTCTTTAGGCTTCCGTCAGTCCGACAACTTTGTCCATCACTACGGACCGGCTCTGGTAGGCTCCCGACTGATCGTCTCGTTTATGACGATCGCTGAGCTGGCTTTTGGTGCCCTGAATCGCCAATGGGGACCAAGAAAATGTAATCAGCTATCCGAGTACATGAACCACCACGCACAATGGCGAAGCCATGGCAGCATAGAGCCTGGGACGCAAGTCCCAGGTGACAGCACCGACGATACAAACCAAAGTCGCAACGCGACGACAGAATGAGTCCAACCGTTGCGCCCAAGTCCCGGCAGCGACGACAGCAGGTTGGCCATGGCGTGAGTCCGCCCCAAGCCCATCAAAAGCCACGGCCGGGCGGCAGAAATATAACTCAGACATCCTGCCCGCGAATCACGCAAATCACGCGAATGCCATCACCCACTCGCAAGCTGCGTTATAAAAGCCAGCAAAACGAGTCCGCCCCAATTCTCCAACTTCAAACCGTCAGATGCCTTAGCCACCGAGGTCACTGAGCCCACCGAGAGAATCCCTCAACTGCAACAAACCTCGGTGGCAAAAACAACACCTGCCCACCGGACTCAACCGGAATCCCATGCGGCAGCCGGTGCCCCGAGCTGGCGTCTAGGCTTCAGCCCATCTGCGCACTGGCCATTCAGTACGCCGATCCGCACATCGGCGCCCCATCACGCAATCCGCACAACGGCAACCCAGCACGTACAATGGCTAAGCCATGGCAGCATAGAGCCTGGGACGCAAGTCCCAGGTGACAGCACCGACGATACAAACCAAAGTCGCAAAGCGACGACATAACTAGTCCAGTCGTCGCGTCCAAGTCCAGTCAGGGATCACAGCACGCACCCCGTGGCGTGAACCATGGGACCATCCACGCCCAAGCCCATCAATAGCTCCGACGGGGCGGCAGCGATCTACCTCACACGTCCCGCCCGCAAATCACGCGAATGCCATCATCCACTCGCAAGCTGCGTTATATAAACCAGCGAAGCGAGCCCGCCCCAATTTTCCAAGTTCAAACCGGCAAAGGCTTTAGCCACAGAGGCAAATGCGTCCACAGAGGATATAGATCAACCGCAACAAACCTCGGTGCCCTCGGTGAACTCTATGGCAAAAACAACAACTGACCACCGGAACCCCATCCAGCAGTCGGTGACCCGAGCTGGCGTCTAGGCTTCAGCCGATCCGCGCACTGGCCATTCAGTACGCTTAACCGCACACTGGCCAACCAGCACCCAATCCGCACAACGGCAACCCATCGCGCACAATGGCGAAGCCATGGCAGCATAGAGCCTGGGACGCAAGTCCCAGGTGACAGCACCGACGATACAAACCAAAGTCGCAAAGCGACGACAGAATTAGTGCAGTCGTTGTGCCCAAGTCCCGGCAGGGATCACATCACCTACCCCATGGCGTGAACCATGGGATCATCCACGCCCCAAGTCCATCAAAAGCTCCGACGGGGCGGAAAATATGTAACTCAGACATCCTGCCCGCGAATCACGCGAAGGCCATCCCCGACTCGCAAGCAGCGATGTACAAACGAGCGAAACGAGTCCGCAACCCTTACCGAGTTTGTTCTCGCCCCGCAGCAGATCATATCATGATGTTACACTAGCAAAAAAACACGCCCCATATCATTCAACGCCAGACTATCGCCCGTAACGCTTTTGTTTCCGATCCATAGTTGGTTGACCGAAACGCTCTTTCTTAATGTTTGGATTCAGTGCTTTCGTCCCATCAATAGTGATTTTCATCCGAGAAGAAATTCGTTGAAGTTGTGGCTGCCGTCTTTGGTATAGGTACAGCTGGTGAGCAACGAGGGATTTCAATAGAACAGTCACGAAACGATTACTTTCGACATCTCGTAGGAGTTTCGTCGCTTCTTCCAATGGAAAGTCTCTTTCGTGCTCCATGAGAACGTCAAGTTGGAAAAGCCTGTTAGGAACGGAAGGGTCTAGATCAACAACCTTCGCATAAGTCCCTGTAAGATTCTTTGCTCCGACTGCCTCGGCAACAACTTTGACAATCGTAAAGCATGCTAGCCAGCAAATACCAATAATCTCCCGCTCTGCTTTGATCGCTAGCTTATCGTCGACATGAGGTGCGGTGAGACCATTACGGTGCTTTACATTCTCGTGACGACCGTGTCTTTCAACTTGATCACTGAGCCTCACCTCAGCAACTTCTTTCCATCGGTCGACGTCCGCTAATTCAGCTAGTCCGCATCCGACCATACGACGGCTCAGATCAAAAATCTCCTTAACAATGGACACCTTCCAATCAAGATCTTCGGCCGACGCTTCGTTTTTCAAAACCTGTCCCAAAATTCGGATCATTTTGTAAGCCGCTTGAATCTGATGGACTTGGCTTTTGATTCGACCGTCACGCGTCTCCGGATCAATGATCGCTACCATGGTTAATTCTTGGGCATCGTCACTTACTCTGACCTCTTCTTTTGTCTCACGTTTAGCAATAAGGTCGTGTCGATTTTTCTCTGGGGTTGTAGAAGGGATCTGAACTCTATCCGAGGTCCCACCAAGCCTATTTAGTTGCTCTACGTCATCTGTCAGTGTTGCCAATGGAGCGGTCTTGAAAATACTTGATGCAGCCGTCTTTATTGCTTCTAGGACAAAGGGGTCTGTGCTAACGTGCGACAAGAACAGAAGTGTATTCGCGGACACTGAATCATACAACTCCGTGCAACACTCACGAACAAAGTCTTTGGCCCATTCTTGGTGTAAATGCCTATGAATATGCCATGCTATAAAAAAGCAATTTGCGTATTTGGAAGAAATGCGAATCCCCATCGCATCTGCTTTGACTACACCGCACTCGGCAAATGCGTCTAGAAGTCGCTCAAACGAAATATTGAGATCCTTACGGCGACAATAGGCATCATGAAAGTCCAATGCCCTTCGTTGTGAAATTGCATCCTGATTCGATGCTTTGATTTCAAATGCCAATGCCCCAAGGTACGCGAGTTGCCCCGGAAGGTCGAATGCCCCCAACCGGGCACGACTCAGCGCAGCCGTAACAATCGCCTGATACATGTGACCGTATGACCCATTTTTCAAAACGACATTGTCGTTATCTTCTGCTTGCTGCAAAAGAACAATTAAAATCCAAGGCTGATGGGGAATAACATCTGCCGAGAGAACGTTCTGGATTTGCTTAGTTGTTTTCTCCACTTGCTGCTGAATCTGCTCCGGAGCCAGGTCCTGATTCTTGTTTGCAAGACAAATCCACTTCTTTGCTAAGGCCTCCGTCCTAAGCTGACCAAACTCACAAATATTGAACTTTTCGAAATCGGCGTACGCACCGAAGTCTTCCGTCGCTGCATGCGACTCACAAATAATCAGTTCTTCTGATGCAAACAACACGATCCGATCCGCAAACTTCCGGAGTTGGTCAACAACTGCACTCGGCGTATGTCCTTGCTGGTAAATAAGCTGGAAATTGTCAACCAATATTACAACTTCGTCTTCAGGACGTTGCGACAGCACCTCCCAAGTAAGATCGTTATACTGCCGTTTCAACGCATCGGCGACCAGCGAGCGAACGGTCTTTTCTGAGACGTCCCGATCTAATTTCTTGGCGTCTAGATACAACGGAATTTTCGATTCCCGCCGCATCGCCAAAAACAAATGACGCGCTAAAGCTGTCTTTCCACATGTCGCATCGCCGGTAAGCAGTGCGCTAGTTGCCTCAAGTAGCCGTTTTTCAACACGAGACGAGGGAACTAGCGTCCGTTCCTCAGGCGAAATGGAATTGGAATAGTCGTTTAGATCGGGATACAGAAAAAAATCCTGCAGTTTAAGGTTGCCTCGATTTGCGATTGATATGGGCAACAATGGGTCTTCTAGCCACGAACGAAACTCGGGCTTAATCGAGACGAATGATCTATCGCTTCGCACGTTGCCAAATTCAACAATGTGATCTCGGGATGTGATATAGGCCTGCTTGTCGATGTCGAATTCTACGCATGCGACTTGAGCGCGAGCAAACCCGTCTTCAAACCGCAGCACTTGAAACACACTGGCTGCGTCACCGTCCCATTGCTGCAGTGCGCCACCTTCCACGTGGAGCAGTTGGGAGTCTGCTGTATTCAACTTTGTTTCACCTGCAATGTGCTCATGTCCTGTAAATAGGATGTCACAATTCGCACGCACCCATTGCTGAAGTTGCGTTCGAGTGTCGGGCATACGAAACCAATTGTAGGGATGGTGCATGCAAAATACAGAGCGTGTGGAATTCTCCGTTGGGTTTTTCGGAAGAAGTTCTAAAGGAAATGCTGCGTTATTCGCTTTTTCTTGTCGTTGGGACATCCATGCGGAATTTCCAAGCATTACATCAATATACTGGGAACATACTTCGATCTGGTACGTAACGAAGTACGGGGCTTCCGACCTGATCGCTGCGTTAGGTGGATGGTCAAGCAACGAAACAAACTCAAAATAGTTGTTCAACGGCTCTAGAACGGTCCTTTCAATCGAGTCAGGACATCGTTCGGTTGCTATGCGTTCCAATGCTATGTCTCGCATCGATTGATCACTTGAGAAATCGCAGTCGTGATTCCCTGGTGTTACGAAATAGCAAAAGTCTATTTCTGGCCCCAAGCTTTGCTTGAGTTCTTTGACCAGGGTGTTGATGAACTCAGCCGCGACTACGAACTCACTTGTGCTTCCTCGATTCGCAAAGTCACCATTCAGAACTAGCGCTACTGCGGTTGTATCTTCTCTAACGTGGCATAATGCTGCGTTTATTAAAGAAGAGACTCGTGTTGACAGCACGCTTTCTTTGTTTCCGAAATGAATGTCCGTCAGATGAATAAGCGTCAGCATCTCTATCGATATCCTAGTACGTATGAACAGCTATTTAGCGCGTAAGCTCGATTGTACCGCCATTGAGTTCCCTTGGAACAGGTCCGAGAATTGCATACTGACAAGGCGGAACGTATAAACGACGGTGAGACAACTTTTTGTTGTATAAGTACCGCATTCCATACGGATGCGGTGTTATCCATCAGCGCGACGCAATCCCAGACATTAAACGTAGCCTTGAAAGCGAGATGCCCCCAATGTGCCATCCATCATCCCGACTCGGATTTCCGCGTCGATGCGACACAAACCTATGCACGGGTCCGGCACTGTGAAAAATGCAATCCTAATTGCTTGTTCCACAAGTCATTGTGAACTTCCAGCTACCGCATGACAACCAAGGGCCGGACGATTGCACCGGGAATCATAGGCAGAACGCAACATTCCCCGTATCAGTCATCCCGTCCCAAAATTTGAGTCGGCCGTCTTCGCGTGATCAGCATGTCCAATGCGGTCCGCTTCGATGCACTGGACAAAATACGGTGAGGGAGGGCACTTTCGAAGGCTCACATCACTCGTTCGCTAACCAACGCGAATTGCTCCGGTTGCAGGCGCGGGATGCGCGGAATCCACCGGCGGAATAAAAAAGGGGGCAAGGGGGGCTATTCCCTGTCCTTTGGGATCGGCAGGCGAAGCGGTCCCTACGAATTCGCTTCCAGCACGAGTTCGCTTCTACCCTTGGGCAAGTCGAAGCAGGCGACTAGGTTTTGCTCGTCGGCGATCCATGTTCCTGCATCCAGTTTCGATCGACGGGACGCCTGGCTCAGGAGCGTGCGAGCGTTTCCGTGCTGGAGACTCACCGGTCCCGCGGCGGCGTCAATTTGCAACGTGTAGCGCTGCGTCGCGAAGGGGGCTGTGAGCGTTAAGCGATTGCCTTCGCGGCGGATTTCGGTCAGTTGTTTCGCGGCCCAGTAGCGAGCGATCTCGCTGACCTTCATCCAGATCGTGTCGTCGGCGAATCGCGACGCCAACGATTTGACAACTCGTTTGAAGGAATTGAATCCCTCTTGGCTGCCATTGCTGTACATCCCCGGCCAATGACAGATCATGACCGCCGGTTGCCGCCGCTGGATCAGTTCGACCATTCGGCCGCTGGTCGCGGTGGCGTTGCAATAGCGGTCGGGGACGGAGAGCGAATCACCTTGCCAACCGCCAAACCAATCCCCCGTTCCCGCCGGAACGTTGACTGTTAACCGGACGTCGTCGGTCCCCACGCCGCGCAAATGTTCGAGCTTCGGCTCCGTACTCTCGTCCCCCGAGATGACGTATTTGAAATAGTGCGGTAGATCGACGCCGTAGACGTCGCGAACCGCCTGGTCGACCGCGATCGGCAGCTCGGCTTTCATCGAATTGCCAAAGCCGCCGGGTGTGGTGATTCCTTCGCAGGGGAGATCACAGTTCTTTACAAGGCGAAGTGCATAGGCGAGATAGGCGGCCAATTCGTCGACGCTCTTCTTTTCCTGAGGATACGAATTCTCCATCGTTGCGGCGCTGATCTGCTGCATCGGTCGGCCGGTCTTCAGATCGATCACCCGCGTGTGCGTGATCATCTCGGGATGAATATCCCAGTTGGGGAGCATCAAGTCGCGGACAAGTTTTAAGCTGGACTGCAAATCGGCTCGCGACCAACCGGGCAATTCTCGGTCGAGCCAGCCGACGCAGGCGGGATTGGGAACGATGCTGTACTTTCCTTTCACGCCCTGGTCGGCACACCATTCGCCAAACTGGCGGACAAAGCTGTCGGGGATCTCGCGCGGCCATGATCGCCACGGCTTTTGATACTCGGCGCGATCTGGCATCGCGGTGGCGAACTGCGGAGTGCAAAAGTGCCCCATGTTCACCAAGCAGGTCGAATCATCGATGATGAACGACAGCGGCACGCGATCGCGCGGCATCAGCACTTGGATGCCTGTCGGCCGGGTCGGCAGCGGAGCCGACGACGCGAGCTCAGGCGTCTCGGCCAAACCTAAACGTGGCAGCCCCATACCAGCCACTGCCGTCGCGGCACCCCAAGCCGACCCGCGAAGAAACGCTCGCCGGTCCTGGATCCTTAATGTTTGGTGCTGGTTCACGTCGGACACTCCCGGTTGCCGTTTGCCTGCTACCGGCGGGCACAACACGGCTCGCCGAACGGCACTATTCTATCGTGCTCCGAAAGGCGGATGGAAACAACAAGACCTTCCGTCCCAGGGCAGGCAACTATTTGAGCTTAGAGCCGGACAGAAAAGCGAGTTCTAAAATCTGGTGCCGATCCAACCCGAGGTTTCCAGTCCGCTTCGAAGGCCGGCACATGCAGGCGATGACTGTGTGTCGGCCTCCCGGCCGCTTGGTTTGTCCGTACCCAAGCAACCGGCGGCTTACACGGCCGGCAGTTCGCGTGTCGGCCTCCGGCCTGTGGTGCTGGCGATTCGCTTTGGTGTGAGCAGGTGGGAGATGGAGCCCATAAGCGTTCCGTTAGACAAGAGAATGGAGAGCAGTGCTTTTCACTGGCCCACTCTATCGCGTCGTCATCGGTCCCATTTTCACGACTTCGAAGTCGCTCCCTCTGACTTGACGGATCGGAGTCAGTTCATCATGCACCCAGCGATCGTCGGGAGCGCCACTGACAAACCAGTCGCCACCGTTGTCGGCCAGGATCATGCCGTAGGTTTTTAATCCTTCGAGCAGCACTCGCGCCGGGCCGCTGAATTTGGAAGTGTCAAAATCAGCTTTCAGTCGCACTCTCATGCCCATCGGGGGCAGATCGGGATCGTTCTCTTTGCTCGCGAAATGTGAGGCGGGGAAAACGTAGGCGCGGCGAGACTTCTTTACAGTGAATCGCAACGCGTGCGTCAACTTTTTTGTCACACAAAGTTCATCGTAGCGAGCCAGGCCAGGCAGGATCGGCAATCCGGCGGCATCGGCGCTCGTCCAGCCTGCCGGACGCGGCTTCAGATCTTTCAGATCAAAGACCGCACCACTGGCAGCTTTCCACGACTTACCGCCCTCGATCGGGAACGCATGAAACAACTCGTAAAGTCGCCAGTTGTCTTTGTCCAAGACAATCACATGGCGGTCGCCGGCGCCTTGCGGGCCACCCTCGATCGGAGCGTCTGGCGGAATGGGATAGGGGCCGGGATCACTTTCGCCCGTATAGCGAAACGCGACTGGCACGTTAGGCTGGTCACCGCTGACCACGTAATACGGGATACCGGCAGGCACCCCCTTCCAGATCAGACCGAAGTCTTCATGCAGCCTGGTCTGAGCACCGATTCTGGCAATGATGGCGTCGCTTCGTGGATCGACCGGGTCTTTTGACACATCGCGATTCCACTCGTCACCAGCTGGCATAAGTCGAACGCCACCGAGATCCGCATTCGGGCCGACCGGGAGCTGCGGATGTTGTGCCAACGCAGCGGTGGCGAACAATAGGAGTGGAACCAGGAAGGCCGTTGGTCGCATGGTGCTTTTACCCGAGCTTAAGCGGTTCGTTTCAGGAAATGCCATGAAACCAATCATACCAGAAACGGCGTCGGATTCTCCGATTGCTGCCAGCCATGAAGAACGACCAAGAGGTACGGAGGCTTTTTAATGGACGCACGGAACCAACGACGCTGTCCGCCGCTGGGCAGGCAACTATTTGAGCTTAGGCAAAGCAGCCGCAAAGCGCTAGCGGCTTATCGGTTTAATCAGCCGTTTGGGCGTTAGCGCCGGTTCCGCTGCCACTAAACCGGGGCTAACGCCCAAACGGCTAATGGAAGGAGGCTCGTTGTGACTAAACCGACAAGCCGCCGGCGCGTGGCGGCTGATACCTCATACAGCCCTGGCAGTTATACGTAAGTCACTGTGAGTTGTCGCGACCGAACGCTTGCCAGTCTCGTGAGAAGTCTTTCGTTCATCGCAGGCCGATGCCCATCGCATTCATCCGAGTACGGGCCGCAGGCTCGGCCATTTGCATAGCCCAGGCCATCGGCCTGGGTTCTAGTGGCGATGATTGACGTGGTTGGGCTGTAGGCCCGGTCGATTGTCACCACCCACCCCGGGGCGTTGCCTCTTCGCCCGTTGTGAAATGAAACCGGGCGACGTCGGCTGATACCCAGCCCTGCAGGCTGGGCTATGCAAATTGCTGGACCTTCGGCCCGCGCCAGGGCTGTGAGGAATGTTCCTGTCCCTTTCGCCGTTGCCCATCGCATTCATCCGAGTCAGGGCCGCAGGCTCGGCCATTTGCATAGCCCAGGCCATCGGCCTGGGATCTAGTGGCGATGTTTGCCATGGTTGGGCTGTAGGCCCGGTCGATTGTCACCACCTACCCCGGGGCGTTGCCCCTTCGCCCGTTGTGAAATGAAACCGGGCGACGTCGGCTGATATCCAGCCCTGCAGGCTGGGCTATGCAAATTGCTGGACCTTCGGCCCGCGCCAGGCCTGTGAAGAATGTTCCTGTCCCTTTCGCCGTTGTCACCTGGAGAACCGGACGCTAACGCGTGGCGGCTGATAGTTCATATTGAAACACGGTTTAGCCCCGACCTCGGTCCGCCTCGATTCCCGCAGGCTATTTGAGAAGACTGAAAACGAGCGTGCCGACGGTGATCAATCCGAGGATGACCACGAGCAGGTTGGGCATAACCTTCAACTTCTTCCGCAACGAGGGACCAAACTGGCCGATCAACAGCAGCGAAACAACGATCCCTAGAATCGCTCCCGCTGTGATGCCTTTGGCGATCAGAAAGGCCGAGATCAGAAGGAGCCCGCCGGTGATGCTGCCTGCGATTAAAGAAGCCTTGCTTTGAGCTTTGACATAGCCCATGACGCCTCCAAAGACGACAAAAGCTCCAAAAATTGCTGTCACGATTACCGGAAAGTCCACACAAGTCTCTTTTGATTCAATTGCCAAGTTCCGGCAGCGATGATTCCGCGGATTCGAACACAGATCGATCCACGCAAGCTGCCTTTCCACGAATTGTAGTGGCTCGCCCCCAAGCTGCTAAGCCGCTGGTGGAGAGTCCATTCATTTTTGTTTAACCGGGCGGGCGTCGCCCCGCGTCTTTGAAGGGTGCGCGGCCCGATGAGCAAATCGGGGCTTGAGTCTGGGTGATCATATACACTGACGCCAATAGCGCTGGCGCGCGGCCCGCTGGGCACGCGGTTAAACGCAATACCGTCCACGACGTCCCGCCGCCAATTCTTTCGACGGTCCGAGGCTCCTTCGTTGAACGGTATTGCGGTTAAACGAAAAAAGACAACCACTGCGTCTTTCCGACTCGATGAGAAAGCACTCGATCGCGTCCTATCGCACGATGCACAACGCATCAACAACAGGAACCGCCGGTCCTCGAGAAGCATTTTTCAGCAGCCGTTCCTTACAAACGGAAACGGATCGGCAGGACTTCTTCGCTGGCGACGGGGCGGCCGTAGCGCCGCGCTGGCTGGCCGGTCCACTTTTTCACAGCCTCCAGCGCCGCATCGTCGAGCGTTGCGTGACCGCTCGACTCGACAACCTCCACATCTTCCACGCGCCCCGTCGAATCGACGAACAGTCGCAATAAGACCGTTCCCTGCAGCCGGTCCCGGACAGCTTGGCTCGGGTATTGTGGCGGTTCGTTTGCGGTGAAACTGGCCGGTTCTTTCTCCGACAATCCCGTCTGCTGCTGGATCGGAATCGTTGTCGCCGCAGGGGGACGCATGCGACTGGCGACCGCACGGCGCATAACCGGCATCGTTTGCGGAGTCACCTCCGGAGGCGTGGGAGAAGCCAGTGCGCGACGCGATAAAGTGGAGTGTTGAACCGGTTGGAACTCGATCGGATCCTCACGCGGCAACGGAGGCGTCGGTTCGATCGTCATCGCCACCGATTCGACCGCCGCAGGTTGAGCGATACTCAATTGAATCGAGATCACATTCCGCTGCCCCGATGACGTAAACCGCTCGCTGACCGCCAACGGCACCGCGCACATCACCACCAGCGCCGACGCATGGACGGCGAAGGCAAAGCTGGTCGAGCGGAAATAGAGGTTCAAAATCGGTTCACGCCACTGGGGAAAGCTCGTTCTATTTGGTCAAGTATAACTTGTCGGCCGAAGTTACCCGAAGCCGGTAGACCGCATCGCCATGTTGAATCCAGACCTCCCGCCGACCGCACAACAAATCGCTCGATGAAACCATCCGCGGTCGGTCATCGGATTCCCCAAGCGGTTTCTCGGCGGGATCGGCTGGCGGGAAGCGTTCATTGTCGTCGGGCATTCGGTGGCGATGCGGGTGAAAGGCAAAGAGAGAGCGGCAGGGGGACGGCGGCACGGGATCCTGAGTCCCTCGCGAGGCAGCCAACCCTTTTCTATGCACACGCTATGCCAGACGCTGCACTGGCCATGATTTAGCTGGATAAGCCGCAGAACGCTGTCCTGCCGCCTGGATCTGTCGCGGTCGCCGCTTATCTGCGATCGCGCAGATGGCGGATTCGCCACCCTACGAGATGGATTTTCCGTCGCGAAACTCGCCACAATGGTCGCCTTTTGCTCCTCTTGGGTTGAGTTTGACGGTCCGGTTGTGAAGATCGAAGCGGCTGGGTCGGGGGGACCGATAGTCCTCGATGTAGCACTCGGAACGATTAGGCACGTCTAGCTCGGTCGCCACGGCACGCCCATCGTTCCGGTTTGAAGGACAATTCGATGAGAAAGTTAATTGCGTTCGCCCTCGCTGCCGTTCCAACAGTGGGGTTGAATTTGTACGCCGACCAGCCGATTCAGCCGGCCGTAAGATTAGCTGCACTGATGCAGGAGGATGCTCAGCCGACGTTGCCCGGGATCGAGATTCGACCTCCCGTCGTGGAAGCTCCCGAACCGGCCGTGGAGACGCCCGCGACGCCATCCGATGGTTCGAGTCTGCTCGATTCACCAGCGGTTGACTTCGACTTTCCGCCAGCGGGGCAGGCACCGCTGGGCGATCTGACAGCTCCGTTTCCCTCGGATCCCGCACCGTCAAACAACAGCGCCAACCAGCCCGCCGGCGCGACAACCAATCCGTGGACTAGCGGCGGGTTCCCGTCGTTGAGTCAGCAGACGTTTGGCGGAACGGCCAGCGATCCCACGGGACTCAATAGCGTCCTGCGGAGCGAGTCGAGCATCTGGGACGCGCCACAGCTGGGGACGATCGTCGACCGCCAGGATCTCGAGCGACGGCAGGCATCGTCGATGTACCGCGCGTTGCAAAACGAGGTCGGCGTGTTGTTGCAACAGACCGGCAACGGGCAACTGTCTCCCTTCATCCGCGGACTCACGGGGCAACAGATCCTGGTGCTGATCGATGGCATCCGGATGAACACCAGCATCTTGCGTCCCGGTCCCAACCAATACACCGGCACGATCGATCCGGGAACGATCGAGCGGATCGAAGTCATCCGCGGTGCGGAATCGGCGATCTGGGGGAGCGATGCGATCGGCGGCGTAATCAACGTCGTCACGCGGTCGGCCGATCCACTGCGCGGCGACTACCTGAGCCCTCAGTTCACTCAGTTCTACAGCACCGCCGAAGCCTCTTCGTACACGCGAACCGCTTTCAGCGGATGGTATGGCGCGACGGGCGTCACCGGCGGCGTGTCGTATTATGACGTCGGCAACCTCGACATCGGTGGCGACATGGGCCGCCAAGCCGCAACCGACTACACACAATACGCTGGCGATGTGAAACTGCAACGGATGCTCCACCGCGATCACATGTTGACCGTCGCCCTGCAGCACTTCGAACAGAACGACCTCAAACGCAGCGATCGCTTTTTGCCCTTTGTGCTCGGGCCACCCTCCAACGGAAACATCCCGACGCAGCGACCAACCGTCTTCGATCCCCAGCAACGCGACCTGATCTACGCTCGGTTGGAAGGTATCGTCGAAGACGACCTGTTCTTCGCCGACGCCTACTCCTTCACGATGTCCGGTTCGCGAACGAAAGAGGCGACCGTGGTCGACCGATACGCCGACAACGATCCGACCTCGGTC
This sequence comes from Rosistilla oblonga, assembly GCF_007751715.1. Classification (NCBI taxonomy): domain Bacteria; kingdom Pseudomonadati; phylum Planctomycetota; class Planctomycetia; order Pirellulales; family Pirellulaceae; genus Rosistilla; species Rosistilla oblonga. The sequence continues at coordinate 4,276,957 of NZ_CP036292.1, forward strand.
CCAACGCGTCGCGAGATCGGTGAGTTCGACGACCTTGGCTGGGGGAGCGTGTTGTCGATCGTCAAAGACATCGGCGACTTTGGCAAGTTGACCTATGGTGCGGATTACTACGACGAATCGATCGACGCTCAACGCGTTCGGATCGACAATCCGACCACCGGCGGCGCGACGCCAACGCCTATCGATCCGCAATACCCCGACGATTCGAAGGCCGACCGCGTGGGAGTCTATCTGTCGTGGCACGTTCCGTTGACCGAACGGCTCGACGCGACCTCGAGCGTCCGCTACGAAAACATCAACGTTTCGGGGACGCCCAACTTCACAACCCTCGGGCCAACCTACTTTGAACGCTCCTATCAAGACTGGATCGGCAGCGTCGGCCTCAGCTATCGCTTGACCGACGAGTGGCGTTTGATCGGCGGCGTCTACGAGGGCTTCCGCGCCCCGACGATCGACGACCTGACCGCCAACAAAGACTCGCTGCAGAACAACGTCTCGGTGCCGCTTGTCGGCAACTTGGCGGTGCAGCCCGAGCACAGCCTGACTTACGAAGTCGGATTCAAGTTCAATTACGATCGGCTGCGGATGCAAGTGGTCGAGTTCTGGACCGACTTCGACAGCTTTCTGTCTCGCGAAACGATTGGCGGCGTCGACTTCCTGACCAATCAAACCGCGTACCTCAACGGCACCGAACTGACGGGGGAATATATGTTGCATCGCAACCTGGCCCTCTACGGCAACTTCGCCTACACCTACGGCCAGCTGACCAGCAGCAACGAACCGATCTCGCGGATCCCGCCGATCCAGGGGATCGTGGGGCTGCGATTTGATGAGCCGAAACAAGGCTGCTATTTCGACATCTACACTTGGATGGTCGATCGAGCGGAGCGCTACAACGACGCGAACCTCGGCGACGTCCGGTTCATCCCCGGCGGCACGCCAGGCTATGCGACGCTGAACATTCGGACCGGGCAGCGATTTGGCGATGCCAACCAGCACCTCGTGTCGCTCGGCTTGGAGAACATCACCAACAAGTACTATCGGGTGCTCGGCAGCGGAGTCGATGGAGCTGGATTTAACGCCATTTTCGGATACCAATACGAACTGTAGACGCTCGCCAAATATCGCCTGCGAAAAACGAAAGCCGCGTTGGAAACGGATTCATCCGATTTCCGGCGCGGCTTTTTCGTGCGTTCAACAACACCGCTACATTCGCGGCACGACATCGATGCCCAACAACTTCAGTCCTTGGCGCAGGATCCTCGCCGTGGCGGTGACGATCGCCAATCGGCTGTGCAGCGTCGCGGCGTCGTCCGCTTTCAGAACGGGGCATTGTTCGTAGAAGCTCGAATAGGCTTTGGCGACATCGTACAGATAGTCGACGATTACGTTGGGACGATAATCTTCCAACGACTGGTCGATCGCTTCGCCGAATTGCAGCAACCGGATCACCAACGCCCGTTCGGCGGGGGCACCGATCAGGATCGCCGAATCGCCATCGATCACTTGCTGTTCGCTCGATTCGGCGCGGCTGAGAATACTCTGCATCCGGGCGTAAGAGTATTGAATGTAGGCCGACGTGTTGCCGTCCAGGGAGACCATCTTTTCGAGACTGAACTTGTAGTCGCTGGTTCGGTTGTGAGCCAGATCGGCGTATTTGATCGCTCCGTGCCCGACGACTCGCGAGATCGTCTGCTTCTCATCGTCCGACAGCGGCGGATCGATCTTCGCCACGCGATCGGGATCGCAGACCGCGGCAAAGGCAGCGTCGACGGCGTCGTCCAAGAGAGCCTCCAGCCCAACGGTCGATCCCGATCGTGTCTTGAACGGCTTGCCCGATTCATCCAACACGGTGCCGAAGGGCAGGTGCTTCAGTTGCACGTCGCCGCAGCCGAGCTTGCGTCCGACGATAAAGACCTTTTCAAAGTGCTCTGCCTGGCGATGGTCGGTGACGATCAAGATCTCGTCGGGTGACCACTCGCGCATCCGATACTCAAGCGTCGCCAAATCGGTCGTCGCGTACAGGTAAGCCCCATCCTTTTTGCGGACGATCATCGGAGCTTCGAACTCGGGCAGGAAGACGCACAACGCGCCATCGCTTGGCTGAGCCAATCCGGCGGCTTCCAGTTGTTCGATCACACCGCCCAGCATCTCGTGATAGAAGCTCTCGCCATGCTGATGATCGAACGAGATGTCCAACCGGGTGTAGATCTTGTCGATCTCGTCGCGGCAATAGGGCAGAACCTCGTGCCACAGCGCCAGGTTCTCCTTGTCCCCCTCGTGCAGCTTGGCCGTCTCTTGCAGCACGGTCGCGGCGATCTCGGGATGCGCCAGCGCCAGATCGTGCAGCGGTTTGTCGGCTTCGACCGCAGCGATTTTTTGACGCGTCGATTCCAGTTCGGCGCGTGTGCTCTGCAGCTTCCGCTCCGCAGCGGCTACGTTTTTCTGAGCCTTCTTTTTCGCTTTCTTCTCGGTCTCGGCAGCTTCCGCGGCAACGGCGGTCGCCAGATCGGCTGTCGCTTTTTCGATCGCAACCGAACGTTGCGGCAGCGACGCGACGCTGTTGTGGTAGTCGATCAGATTGTTGACCAAGCGATATAGACGCAGCAGTTCAGCGACCGGCTGCGACGCAAACGCCTCGCGGTCGAGGAAGTGCTTGTAGCCGTAGATCACCATTCCAAATTGAGTGCCCCAGTCGCCGACGTGGTTGTCGGTGATCACGGTATGGCCAGCGAACCGCAATAGTTCGGCGATCGCGCTGCCGATCACCGTCGATCGGATGTGTCCGACGTGCATCGGTTTGGCGACGTTGGGCCCCGAATAATCGAGGACCACGGTGCGAGGATTGGCGGCGACGGCGACGCCCAGTCGCGGGTCGCGCAACATCGCGGTCGCCTGCTGCGCCAGCCAGTCATCCTTCAGACGCAGGTTGATAAATCCGGGACCAGCGATTTCGGGCGGATCGCACAGATCGTCGACCTGCAGCGCCGCGACGATCGATTCGGCGATCTCGCGCGGCGGCTTGCCCAATTCATTCTTCAGCGGCATCGCACAATTGGACTGATAATCGCCGAACTTGGGATCTTGAGTCGGACGCAGCAATTGGGCGGCTTCGTCGGGCGAAGAGGTCAGACCGGCCAGAGCGGCGGAAAAGCGGTGTTTCAGTTCTTGCTGGATTTGCATGGGTCGATGGGGCAATAAAAGGTGAGTCGCCAGTCCTAAGGTTCTATAGAGGAAGGCTATCAGATCTTGAATTTCCGTCGAGGGCAGGTGGGCCGAAGTGAGCCGGCGGTTCGCCGCGAACCGCGTGGGTTTGCCCGACTGGTCGCGGCGGTGCCGATTTGCCTAGATCGGCCCAGTCTGCTACAAGGGGACGGCGATATTTCTCGCGAATCGCTCCTCGCCGCCCGCAGTGGCTGGCGGGTTCTTTCGCGATGGTGCCGACACGATTTCATCCTCTCGGGCAATTGATCCGAAGCATCCGATAAGCCTACAAAAAAGTTCCTCATGGACGCAGAGATACCGCTGCCTTTGATCGTCACCGGAATCGCTGGTGTCGCTGGTTACAATGCCTTCCGCTATTTGCGAGCTCGCTTTCCCGGCCAGGTCTACGGGGTCCGCCGCGAGGACAATTGGCCTCTTTCAGGCGATGGGATCCTGGGCTGCAATTCCGACGACTTCGATCGCTGGCAGCAGATCATCGATCAAATCCAACCGGCGGCGGTGCTGAACTGCGAGGGTTCGTGTGCCCTGAAATCGTGCGAATTGGATCCGCAGATGGCCGAGCGGATCAATGTGACGAGCGTCGAAAATTTGATCCGCGTGCTCGCGCCGACAACCCGCTTCATCCATCTGTCGATCGATTTGGTCTTCTCGGGCGATAAAGATGGCGGATACACCGAAGAGGACACTCCCGATCCAGTGACCGTCTACGGCAAGACGATGGTCGCGGCGGAGCGTTTGGTTTTGGAGCGACGCCCCGACGCTTGTGTGCTGCGGATTTCGCTACCGATGGGGATCAGTTTCAACGGGCACGCTGGAGCGATCGATTGGATCCAGTCCCGTTTTAAGAACGGCCGCCCCGCGACGCTCTACTTTGATGAAGTCCGCACGCCGACCTATACCGATTGTTTGAACCTGGTGGTGGAGCGGTTGTTGGGGAACGATTTGGCGGGGCTGTATCACTGCGGCGGGCCGCGGAATTTGAGCCTCTACGAGATCGCTCAGGTCATCAATCGCGTCGGCGGTTACGATCCCAAGCTGTTGATGGGATGCCCGCGGATCGACGCCGGACCGATGCCGCCGCGAGCGGGCAACGTGACAATGGACTCCAGTCGCTTGATCGCCGCGTTGGGCGATGAGGTCTTTCATCCGTGGCCGCTGGATTGTTCGATGGTTCCCAGCGATGTCGACTGGCACCACGATCGATCGACGTTGCAGGGATCGCCTGAACTGCTGGCCGACGTGCTGTATCGCAACCCGCGCCGCGTCGATTCGATGCCCGAGTTCGAAGATATCGAATCCCCCTCGTCGTCGAGGTAGCCACGCGTGCGAATCACTTGTGCCATCCATTCGCTGACCGGCGGCGGTGCCGAACGCGTGATGGCCGGATTGGCAAACCGATTGGCTGTCGAACATGCGGTCACTCTGATCACGCTCGATGCGGCGGGCGAGGATCGCTATCGATGTGACGCATCGGTTGAGCGAATCGGGCTGGACCAGATGTCCGAGAGCGGTTCGATCTTCCAGGCGATCGCCAGCAACCGACGCCGGATCGCGGCGATTCGCCAAGCGGTCGCGGCGAGCAAGCCCGACGTCGTCCTCAGCTTTTGCGATAAGATGAACATCCTGACGCTCGCCGCCTGCAAGCCGCTGGCGGTGCCTGTCGTCGTCTCCGAACGGACTCAGCCCGCCCATCAACCGATCGGACGATTTTGGGCGGCGCTGCGCCGCTGGCACTATCCTCGCGCCGCCGCTTGCATCGTGCAGACCTCTGCCGCCGGCCGCGCTGTCTCGGCCTGGACCTCCGCGGCGACGACGATCATTCCCGCCGCGATCGATCCGCCCGACGCCAACGGAATCGTCGACGATGTCGATCGCCGCGAGAAGACATTGGTTTCGGTAGGCCGATTGTCGCAGGAAAAACAGATCGATCGCTTGATCGACGCCTTTGGGCAACTTCCCGAATCGCTGCATGATTGGAACTTTAAGATCTACGGCGACGGACCGCAACGGCCGGCACTCGCGCAACAAATCGAGACGCTTCGCTTGACGGAGCGCGTCGAATTATGCGGCTGGTGCGACGACGTCGGCGCAGTGTTCGCGAAGGCGGGAGCGTTTGCATTGACCAGTCGCTACGAAGGCTTTCCCAACGCGTTGTTGGAAGCGATGGCATCGGGCGTTCCATCGCTGTCGGTCGATTGCGACAGCGGTCCCGGCGAGATCATCGACGACGGGCAAACCGGCTTACTCGTCGAACAGGATGATCCCGCCGCGTTGTCCGCCGGCTTGGCGCGGCTTTTGGCAGACCGCGACCTGCGCCAACGGCTCTCGGACGGCGGGCGTTCGGTCGTCGATCGGTACAGCTGGGATCGGTTTGTCCAAGCGTATCTCGATGTCTTGCGATCGGTGACCGCTTGATTCATCCGCCGATTTGATCGACAGTATCGCTCCGCTCCTTTGCTGATTCACGCTCCCTGAGGTTCCTGGTTTGACAACGCCGCCGTTCCCGATCCTATTCGAAGACAATCATCTGCTGGTGATCGATAAACCAGCCGGGATCGCGACGCAGGGAGTCACCGACGGGACCAGCGTCTTCGACCAAGCATCCGAATACATCCGCGTGAAGTATCAAAAACCGGGGAAGGTCTACCTCGGGATCGTCAGCCGTTTGGACACCGTCACCAGCGGTGTTTTAGTTCTGGCGCGGACCAGCAAAGCGGCCAGCCGGTTGTCCGATATGCTGCGGCGACGGACGATCGAAAAGCGTTATCTGGCGGTCGTCGAAGGAACGCTTCCCGATGCGGAAGGGACGCTTGTCGACTTCGTCCGCAAAGACGATGCGGCGCATCGGATGGTCGTCAGCCGCGAATCGACGGCGGATGCCAAGCGAGCGGAACTGCGGTATCGCGTGATCGAATCATCGGGGCGACAGAGTTTGATCGAGGTCGAATTGATCACCGGTCGAAAGCACCAGATCCGTCTGCAGTTAGCCAGTCGCGGGATGCCGGTCATCGGCGATCGTAAATACGATGCGTCGTCGACGTTTCCGCAGGGGATCGCACTTCACGCGTGGCAGCTGACGTTTGAACATCCGACGCGGCGCGAGCCGATGTCGTTTGAGTGTCGCCCGCCAAAATCGTGGCAGCGGTTGTCGGTTCAGCTGCCTTAGAACAGCTCGGCTAACGTCGGCAAATTGTGCGGCTGGGCCGGTGGCTATTCGATCGGCCCCACGGCGCGATCGCACCACTGCAACATCGCCTTGGACGCTTCGGCTTCTTCGCTGACCACCGCCGCGGCTCCCGCCTTCATAATCCGGTGGACGTTCCCCTGATAGCGACAGCGGACGATGATCTCTGCATCGTGATTGATCCCACGCAGCGCGGTGACGATCTGCAGCGCCGCGTCGTCGCTGGGAACGCTGACGATACACAAACCGCAGTTCTCGGCTCCGGCCCGGTGCAGGATGTCGGGATCCCGCGCGTCGCCGGCCGTCGTGTGAAAGCCCTGCTGGGCAAAGCCGTGCAGATTGATCGGACTCTGATCGACCAACCGCACCTCCGATCCCATGATCTCCAACCGCGAAGCCAATTGGCGGCCGATCAACCCGATTCCGATCACGATCGCGTGCCGCGAAACCGCACTGTCGCGTCGGTGTTGCATTCCGTGAAGGTCTTCGTCGGGCGACCGCTCCGTCCAACGCAAACCGTATCGAATCAATTGCGGCGTGAGAATCAACGTCCCCAACGCGATGAACAGCATCCGGTTGTAATCGTCGCGGCTGATCAAGCCCAGTCCAGCGGCTTCGGAGATCAGCAGGAAGGAGAACTCGCCCAGTTGAGCCAGTCCCAATCCCATCCCAAACGCCGTCTTCCACTGCAGACCGACCAGCTTCAGCGCGATCGAAGCGGCCCCACTTTTCAGAACTAACATCCCGATCAAGCCAGCGGTCAGCAGCAGCGGTTCCTGGAAGAACATACTGGGATCTAACAGCGTCCCGATCGTGACGAAGAAGATCACCGAAAACGATTCGCGAAACGGCAGCACGATCGAATCGACCTGCCGGCTCAAGCGATTGCCACTCAAAATGATTCCCGCCGCGAGCGCCCCCACTGCCGATGGCAGCCCCAACTGGAATGCCGACCAACAGACTCCACCCAGTAAACAGAGGGTGAACAGCATCACCAATTCGACGCTTCGCAGTCCCGCCAGACTTGGCACGATCCAACGTCCCACAATGCTGCGACAACCGATCAACGCTGCGAGAAAAATCGATGATTTGAGAGCCAGCAACAGGTAGGTCGTGATCGTCGGCGGTTCGCCTTGATGCGTCAACAACGGGACCAACAACATCAGCGGTACCAGGGCGACGTCTTGGAACAAAAGAATCGCGATCGCGCGGCGACCGTGCGGCGATGCTGTCAGTCCCCATTCGGCGAGCGCTTTGAAGACGAGGACCGTCGAACTGAGTGCGCCGGCAAATCCAGCCAGCACCGCGGCGTTCAACGACATCCCAAACGCCATGCAGACGCCAGTCAAAGGGACCGCGACCAGAAACATCTGCGTGGCGCCGCCGATCATCGAATAGCGGCTGAGCCGCATCAGTTCTTCGAGCGAGAATTCGAGCCCGACGGCGAACAGCAGCAACAGCGCACCAAACTGCGCCAGCACCTCGAGTTCGTGGTCCTGTTGGTTGACCAGATTCAGCACGCCCCCGCCGATCAACGCTCCGACGACCAGATAGCCGACAAGCATCGAAACGCCGATCCGCTTGCAAATCGTCCCCGCGATCAAACCCGCTCCCAGCACGATCAAGACGTTGACGGTAAGCGATTCGATGTTGTGCATTGTTGCCTAAGCGGCGAGAGAGAAACGGTGGACTCCAAAACGATCGACCGCTTGCCTGACGCTGCCTATCGAAACGAATGCAAGTTTAATGCAATTCGGCGAATCTTCGCAGCGGGGGCGGGGAAGCGGCGAGATCATCGAATCGGGGCTTACGCTATCAAACAAATTGTAAAATTTTCAAAAGGATTCGCCTGAATCGCTTTGCGACTTTGATCCCGCTCGCTAAAATTCCCGCACCGACCCAATTAATTTGCTTTCCAATGTCATAGGAGGACTGAAGCAATGACCCGCATTCCGCTAAGTCAAGCCGAAGAGCGTGCCCGCCTGCGTAGCGAGCGTCTGGAACTGAGTATCGCTGAGATGGAGCTTTCGGTTCGCACGACCAATTGCTTGGAAGAGACAGGCATCTTCACGGTCCGCGACCTGCTGCAGGCTTCCCCAAAACGCTTGTTGGGAATTTCCAACTTCGGCGAAAAGACCCTCGAAGAGGTCTACGCAGCGTTGGAAAAGTTGGAGTTCTATCGTCCGGGCCGCAGCGCCCAAAACGAAGTCCTCTGCTAAGAAGCGATCGCAATGATTCCAAAGCCCCAGCGATCGTTGGGGCACAAAAAAAGACAGGCCGGCAAATTGCCGACCTGTCATCTTTGAATCAGGATTCACTCGAAGCGCGAGTGGGTTTTCAGTAGAAGCAACTCAATCGTTTGATTGTGGTCATGGCGACGGTGGTTTGCATCCGCTACGCCGGTCTTGTATCTCGCTTCTGTTGAACGCTTGATGAATTGAATTCTTTGTTTCCGTGCAAGGTCTTCCCAGTCGACCGGCGACGTTTAAACGTTGCCAGCGAAGACTGTTTTAGTTGCAGCAGCAGTTGCAAGCTGGAACTTGGATTTCTTTGCAAACGTTCTTGCAGACCTGAACTTCAACGGTTTGTTGTTCGCAGTAAGGAACGCAAACGGTGTAAGTCTCGGTGACTTGCTCTGGAACCTTCTTGCAAACGGTGTAAGAAACTTCACGAGTGCGGCATTCTGGAACGCACACGGTGTAAGAAACTTCACGTTGGCGGGTTTCGCAGCGAGTCTTGCAAACTTGACGTTCACGAGTTTCGCAAACCATGTTGACAACCTTGACTTCACGAGTGCGGCACTCGGGAACCATCACGGTGTACTTCACGGTACGAGTGCGAGTCTCGGGACGGCACTTCTTGACGGTGTAGCAGCGAGTTCGTTCTTCGCAGCGAGTCTTGCAAACTTTGACTTCGCGTTGACGCGTTTCACAACGAGTCTTGCAAACTTGAACTTCGCGTTGACGCGTTTCGCAACGAGTCTTGCAGACGTTGTAGGTGCGAGTTCGCTCTTCGCAGCGAGTCTTGCAAACCTTGACTTCACGAGTTCGCTCTTCGCAGCGGGTCTTGCAGACCTTGATTTCGCGAGTTCGCACTTCGCAACGAGTCTTGCAAACGTTGATGCAACGTGTGCGAGTTTCGCAACGAGTCTTCTGCACTTGGCAGCAGATCGTTTGAGGGCAACCACAAGCGTCGGTTACAACGCGAGTTTCGGTTTCGGTGTAAGGAACGCTAACCGTGTACTCTTCAGTGCGAGTTTCGGTGTAGGGAACGCTAACCGAATAGGTTTCGATCTTCGTTTCGGTGTAAGGAACGCTGACCGTGTAGGTTTCGGTCTTCGTTTCGGTGTAAGGAACCTTAACCATGTAGGTTTCGGTCTTTTGCTCGGTGTAAGGAACTTGCACCGTGTAATCGACAACCTTGGTTTCGGTGTAAGGAACCTGAACCGTGTAGTCGACGATCTTGGTTTCGGTGTAAGGAACCTTCACCATGTACTTGGCGGTCTTTTGCTCGGTGTAAGGCACCATGACCGTGTACGATTCTTCACGTGTGCGGCACTCGGGAACCATCACTTTGTAGTTGACGGTCTTGGTGCTGCACTGAGGGACGCGAACCGTGTAGGTTTGCGTTTCGGTGTAAGGAACCTTAACGGTGTACGATTCGGTGCGTGTTCGCTGTTGAGGAACTTTCACCGTGTAGGATTCGGTCCGCGAGCGTTGTTCTTGGACGTTGCGGTAAACCGTTTTCGTGCGAGTACGTTGCTCTTGACGCGTCTTGGCAACGTTGACAACGCGAGTTTCGGTAACCATTTGTGGAACGCGAATGGTCTTCGTAACCATCTGCGGGCCACAGGCAACGTCACTGGGGCTTCCTGCCACGCTGGCGTTGCTATCCGAAGTGCCACAATCATTGCAGTCGGCAAATGCCATTGGACACCAAACTGCAATCATCGCTGCAAATAGACCAGACATTAGGAAATGTCTCATCATCGACTCCCTTCCAAGGATTGGTAACTTGTTCGTTTTAAGAAATCTGTAGAACACACATCACAAAGTGTGCTTGCTAGGGTATCGGGGGAATCTTGGGCAAATGACAGCATCAGTGAAAAAATGATATGTGTAACGATTCTAGGGCATCCAGGGAGAGTGCCGATCCGCGCGATACCCCGCTTTAACCGGTCTCCAATCCCGCCAGGTTCATGGTCGTTTTTAGGTCGGTAATCGCGGTCGTTGCCCCGCTGGCGGTCACGCAAATTGCTCCGTTTGCCGCGGCCAGCCGCCCTGCATCTTGTGGCGTCATGCCCCGCAACAGTCCTGCGATCAGGCCGGCGTAAAACGAGTCGCCCGCTCCGGTCGTGTCGACGATCTCCCCCGGCGGTTCCACCGGGTCGATCTGCCAAAACGTTCCATCGGGCTCCTGCAGCAGCGCCCCGTCGCTCCCCAGCTTGACTCCCAACAGCCCCACCGCGCCGCAGCTGCGGTAGACGTCGATGATCGCCCGCGGATCCGACTTCCCGGTCTGATGTTCCGCTTCGCCATGGCTGGGGACATAGACGTCCAGATGCGGCAGGATTTGGTCCAACGGCTGCAGGTCGCCGCCGCTGCCCGCCGCGTCCATCGCAGTCATGCAACCGGTCTCGCGGATCTTCGCAAAGATCTCGGGAAGATCGTTTTGCAGATGCGGCAGCAAAGAATAGTACCCGATCAAAAACATCCGGCTGGCGGCGATCAGATCCAAATTGTCCAGGATCATCTGGCGATCGATCATCCGCGGCGCCCCTTGATGATGGGCGAAACTGCGTTGGCCCTCCGCATCGATCATCACGACGGTGGTGCTGCTGGGCAATTCGGCGTGCCGCAGCAAGCGGCTTGTGTCGACTCCTTCCTTCTTATAGTTTTCTCGCATGATGGTGTTCCAGGCATCGTTGCCTGTATAACTGAGCATCGCGACGCCCAGTCCCAACCGCGACATCGCGATCCCCGCGTTCGACGCCAGCCCTCCGGTCGTCAATCCGATCGGTTCGACACGATGCATCCGCCCCGCACCGACAGGTTCGTCCAACGACATCGGTCGCACCAAGATGTCCGCGGTACACGATCCACATACGACGCAGTCCCACTGTTTTTCCATTTCAAACCACCTAAAGACTAATGGACAAATCGCTCGACCAAAAATTGGCTCGGATCGCCGCCGACCCAACCTGTAACGACTTCATTCTTGCCGACGCCAAAGATCCCGACCTGGCGTTTGGTTTGATGGGTCCCGGTCCCGCCGCGGCGGACCAACGGCATCGCTACCGCACCCTCGACGAATTCCGCGACATCATCCGCGAAATCGTCGATCGCAAACTGGTCGACATCATGCTGATGAGCGCCAGCACGAACGAGATCTTAACGATTGATGAACGGATTTTCGACGACAGTCCGGTCACTCCCGCCGCTCGCGCCAACGATACCACCGATATCTGGTTCGCTCCCGGGTCGCATTACCGCCACCAACCGTCGCTGCCATTCAGCAGCACCACGATCGATCACATCCAGTCGGGCAAATACGAGTGCCGAGATGTCGAACGGACTCAAGGTGCCAACCTGGGCCTTTATTCGATCACGCTCAACAACGATGCCCAGCGCGATGCGTTGACGTTGAACCACTACAAGCAGTTCCGTTTAGAAGCCGAACAAAAAGGCTTCCGACACTTTTTGGAAGTCTTCGCCCCCAACGCGATCGTCCATCCCGTCGAGGATGTCGCCAGTTACGTCAACGACTGCATCGTCCGCTTGTTGGGCGGAGTGACTCGCGCCGGACGGCCGCTGTTTTTGAAGATGCCATACTTCGGCCCCGCCGCGATGGAAGCGCTGGTCCGTTACGATTCGTCGCTGGTCGTCGGCATCCTCGGCGGATCGGCAGGGACGACGATGGACGCCTTCCGTATGTTGGCCGACGCCAAAAAGTATGGTGCTCGAGTCGCTCTGTTTGGTCGAAAGATCAACTTTGCCGAAGATCAGATCGCCTTCATCGGATACCTGCGGCAACTGGCTGATGGGACGATCACGGCGGAAGAAGCCGTCCGCGCCTATCACGGCGATCTACAGACGCTAGGCAAGACGCCGCATCGCGAACTGGCCGACGATCTACAGATTACCCACTGCCCGATCTAAGCGACGGTGAAGGAGAAGGATCCCTTGAGTTCAGCAGCCGAATCGATCGATCACGATCCACGATGGCGCGATTCGGCATGGCGCAGTCGGCTGCGGCGGCGATTATTGCAGTGGTTTGAGACCAATTCGCGGACGCTCCCGTGGCGGCAGAGCCGCGATCCGTATCGCGTCTGGATCAGCGAGATCATGTTGCAACAGACGCAGGTTGCCACCGTAATCCCCTATTTCGAACGTTTTACCGAGAGCTTTCCCACGGTCGCCGAATTGGCGGCTGCCTCGGAACAAGAGGTGCTTCGGCACTGGGAAGGACTGGGATATTATCGCCGCGCCCGCCAGATGCACGCGGCGGCGCAGAAGATCGTCGAAGAGCACGATGGCGAATTCCCCGAGGTGTTTGCCGACGTGTTGGCACTGCCTGGCATCGGTCGCTACACCGCCGGGGCGATCCTTTCGATCAGCCGCGACCAACGCCTGCCGGTCGTCGAAGCGAACACGTTGCGATTGTACAGCCGCTTGATTGGGCTTCGGTCGCCGCCAACGATCGCCGCGTCGCAGCGGGTGCTGTGGGAATTTGCCGAATCGATTTTGCCGCAGCGTGGCAGCGGACACCTGAACCAAGCGGCGATGGAACTCGGCAGTCTCGTCTGCACGCCGCGATCGCCGACCTGCACGCATTGCCCGCTGGCCAACGGATGTGTTGCCCGCGAGATGGGACTGCAGGAAACGATCCCCGGCAAGGTGAAAAAGATCCAATACGAAGACCGTCGCGAAGTCGCGGTTGTCGTTCGCGACGACAAACGATTCCTCGTCCGGCAGTGCCAACCTGGCGAACGATGGGCAGGGCTTTGGGATTTCCCACGCTGCGAAATTGCAGGGGACGCCGACGCGAGCCTGGTCGCCGCAGATCATTTGCGCGACGCGTTCAACCAAACGATCGAGCCACCGCAACCGCTGATGCGGATCAAACACGCAGTCACCAAGTACCGGATCACGTTAGAGGTTTTGAGCGCCAAGCTTCTGGATGAACCGCAGCCGATCGACGCCCCCGGCACGCGTTGGCTCACCCGTGGTCAGATCGGCAAACTGCCGCTGAGCACCACCGGGCGGAAGATCTTTCTAAAGCTGTAGCCGGGCAACAGACGCGTTTGAGGCATCGAACTCGCTCGCGTATCACGCCGCTGCACCGGGGCCGCGGTGCTACTGTTTGATCACAAATTCTGGCTGCAGCGTATACCCTGCCGCCTTCGCACCGTCGCGTGTTGTGATCAGAACAACTTTGCTGTCGGGAGCTTCTGGATCGGGGCCGACAAGCCAAATAAGGGCCTGTTGAGGATCGGCCGGGTCGGTCAGATCTTTGACGATATTCGCGCGCTGAACCAACTGGGTCAACACATCGCGAACCTTGACCCCTTCGGCTTTGAAGTTTCGGATCTGTTGGTTTTGCGTGATCCCCATTTTTTGCAAGTCGTTGCCGATGATAACGACCTTCAACTCCGGGCTTCCCTTGGGGCGGATGTTGTTGACTTCATCGACAACCGTCGAGCCGGCGAAGTGCAGCGGCTCTTGTTCAAAGCTGACCTTGATCGGTTTCTCCAACATCTCCTCGACCGTCCACGGCTTGGTCGCCGCGGGGCCCGCCGCCATGCTGACAGTTCCCTCGGGCGTATTCATCGCCAACCATGAACCCAACAAAACGTTGGGGGCTGCGTGGCTGGGGAGGTAGAAATTGGCGACCGCCTGATTTTCGCTGACTCCGGTTCGCGATTGCGCACCAAGTGCGTCGAGCATCCGCGGCAAACGCAACGCCAGACCTCGCCACGACGGATGAGGCATCGAACGATTTAAGAACGCTTCCGCCTGCAGTGGGAAGTCGGAAAACTGCTGCTTCAGCCGTTGGCTCAGCGCTGCCGCCGAAGCGCCGCCGCCGGGAGCCAAGCGGACTTCGCCGTACCACGTCGGGGCAAACTGCATCGTCAGCATCGCCACCGAGCTGTCGGGGATCAGCATCTGTTTCAGCGGAGCGATCACGCTCGGTGCGTAATCGATCAACATCCGTTTGCCATCGGCAAACAGAAAGTTTGGCGTCGCGACAACGGTCAGGTCGCCGTCGCCGCGGACGTGATTCCAAGTCTGTTCAAACTGACGCGGCAGCGGGATTTCGCCGCCGCCAATTTCAGCCACCTGTTGAATTTGTTTGACCGACCCGACAGCAAAATGCTGGATCGACATCGAATCGACCGGCGACTCTTTCGCCACATAATAGGCATCGGTATCGACAGCCTCCCCGGCGAAAATCGTTTGATCGCCGGCGACGACCGCCGCTTCGGGATCGCCCCACGCTTTCCGCAAACTGCCCAACGACTTCTCATCGACAAGTTCGACCGAAAGCGCCGCTTGAATGCCGCCAGCGGAACCGCCCTCGATCGCCATCGTCAATCGTTCGACTTCACCCAACGGCACGCCGATCCGTTTTTCTAGCGCCGCCAACGCGGGCTGCAACTCGGTATCCAACGCAGCCATCAACTTTCGCCCAGGCCCCGACGCGATGATGTTCGCCGGACGTAGGACCACGATCATCTGAGGTCCCGGTGGCAACATCGACAGCTTCGGCGGCTGGCTCTCGTCCGGCGGCATCCACAACGCGAATCGGTCTTCGCTGACGAGATACGTTCCCCCGGGGGAACTGGTCGGATCGTCGGGGCGAGTGACCGCTCGCGGCGTCGTCGTCGCGACCGCCGTGGGAGCGGGAGCCGTTCCTCGCGCCACCGGATCGGCGGCGGGCTCGCGACGCGGTCCGCGATTGTTCATCAGCAGCACTGCGATCAACAGGGTCAGCATCGAAAAACCGACGCCACCGATCACCATCGCCGCTGCCTTTTTCTTCTTTTTCTTTTTCTTACGCGTCCGTCCGGTTGGCCGCTTTTTCTTGGGAACCGCCGGATCATTGGCGATCGGTTCCGCAGCCACCGCGGTTCCCACAGGCGCGGCGGTCGGCTGAACCGGGGCGGCCGCAGCAGCGGCTGGTTGAGCGGGGACAACCGGCTGCGCAGAGGTCGGTTGAGTTGCAGTCGGCTGAGCTGTCGGTTGCGGTTGCTCGACAGGGCGTGCCGCGGCGGGCTTGGCTGGCTGAGCGGCTTGAGCTGCCGCAGCGTCCCGCTTGGCCGGACCGGCGGCAGCTGGTGTTTGCTTTTTGGTTGTTATCGGCGCATCGCCGGCAGGCTTCGTCGCAGCAGGCTGCGGTTTCGGTGGCACCGCCGCCGGTGCAGCGTCGGATTTCGCAGCCGGTTGAGGCGGAGCAGCGGCCGGCTTCGCAGTTGGCGTTTCCGCAGCAGCTTGCGGCGCGACGACAGCCTGAGGCGCGTTGGGTAATGGCGGCGGCGTGGCCTGTGGCGGTTGGGCCGCAGCAACCTGCGGCGCGGCGGCGGCGGCGGGAACTGCCGCGGCTGCAGCCGGGTCGGACTCGATGACTTCAAAAACCGAAAACAGATTGTCGGCTGAAGCGATTCGGGCGTCGCGGTTTTTCGCCATCAAGTGAGCGATTACGCGCAGCAGCGGATCGGATCGCTCACCCTTTTTGACCGGCATCAATCCGGCGGGAGTGGCGGTGGCGTGGAGTTGAATCAGCGCGTCGGGCTGGGCAGCCGAATAGGGCGGTTCGCCGAACCGGGCGAGATACAACAGGCAGCCCAGAGCGTACAGATCGGTCGATTTGTCGGGAGATTTTCCCGGAATGCTGAACTCGGGTGCCGCCATCGCGCTCGGCGGCAGCCCTTCGGATTCGACGCCGATCGAGTCGAGACAGCCGCTGGGCTGCTGTTCCAACGGCGATACCGGGCGAACGATCGGGTCGCGCAACAGAATCGCGTCGCCATGATCGGCGACCCAGATGTGTTCGGGGTGGATGCTGCCGTGAGTCAGGTCGGCAGCGTGCAGCGCCGACAGGGCCGCCGCCAAATTTTTACCGATCCGACCGACTTGATCCGCCGGCAACCGACCCTCTTGCATCCGCTGGGCCAACGTTTTCCCCGGCGGCAAATGCGACCATAAAACACGCTCACCATCGGGGGTAGCGATCAGGTCATAAGCCTGCAGATGATCCGACTGGATTCGTCGAGCTTGCGTGAAGCGAGCTCCAACGGTCTTGGCAGCTTGTTGCGGGTCGAGAAAAAAGAGCAGGCATTTCGAAGCGGCTTGCCCCAGGTCGCGGTCGAACGCGTGAAACCAGCGGCTTAGCGGGGGGCTGTCGACTGGCTCGGTCAACGCATAACGCTCAAAAACCAAGCGTTGCGACGAACCGGAAAGGAGGTGTTTTGCTTGGAAAAGCGTCAACTCTCCCGCCCCAATCATCCACTTGGCCAGATCCTTGGCACTGATCGGCGGGGCACCTTTGCTCTGGGCATAAGAGACAGCCCAAACGCGACACTGCGCTGCGTCGGCGAGACCACTGTTTGTTATCCGATTCCAAAAATCGTTGACCGATACCGACATGAAGACTTAGGTGGTTAATAGGTTCCAAGCGAGGGCGGCGGGGGCACAGACCCTATTCTTTGCCCAGCAAGTTTAGTTCGCCAATTAACAACGACCCACCCACAGTATAGGGTAATCGATAACTCTTCAGAGAACCCAGGGGTAATCGTCGTGGCAGGTGCCGGTTTCTTGGGGTATGTTCAATAGAAGACTGTTCAGTATCGGGGACCAAGGGGCCCCCGCGCTGCCGAATTGTCGAGCATCATGAAGTGACAGCGCCAGTGGATTCCAGCCCGTTGAATATCGTAATTCTCACTACCGAAGCGGTTCCGTTCGCCAAAACGGGAGGGCTAGCCGACGTCTGCGGCTCGCTGCCGCAACAATTGGCCCAGCGTGGCCATAAAGTGACGGTCATCATGCCCGCCTTTCGCCAGGTGTTTTTGGCGGGGCAGACGATCGAACCAACCGAACATAACGTCTCCGTCGCGATCGCTGGAAAAACAGTCAACGCGCGGCTGCTGAAGAGTCATCTGCCCGGCGATCAATGCGAAGTCCTGCTGATCGACCAACCCTCGTATTACGACCGCGAGCAACTTTACGGCGACGCGCAGGGCGATTTCTGGGACAACTGCGAACGGTTCACCTTTTTCTGTCGGGCTGCACTCTCGGCGATCGACACGCTCGATTCGCCCCCCGATGTGGTTCACTGCAACGATTGGCAAACCGGTTTGATTCCGGCGTACATCGCCAACCGCTTCGAATCGCATCCTTGGATGGATCATGTCGCGACGATCATGACGATCCACAACATGGCTTACCAGGGGCAATTCTGGCACTGGGATATGCTGCTAAACGGGCTGGGCTGGGACCAGTTCACGCCCGACAAGATGGAGTTCTACGGCCATCTGAACCTATTAAAGACGGGGCTCGTCTTCGCCGATTCGATCACCACCGTTTCGCAGCGATACGCGGAAGAGATCCAGCAGCCGGAGTTTGGCTGCGGGTTGGATGGCGTGCTGCGAAACCGGCATCAGGTTTTGTCGGGGATCGTCAACGGCGTCGATTATCAGATCTGGGATCCCGCGACCGACGAACATCTCGACGCCCACTACGGCATCGACGATTGGAAGGCTGGCAAGCGAGCCAACCGGTCGGCGCTGCGGCAGGAGATGGGACTCGAAGACAATCCCGAGATCCCTTTGATCGGTCTGATCGGTCGTTTAGCCGACCAGAAAGGCTGGGATCTCGTCACCGAAATGATGAACAACTGGCTGGGCGAAGGGAGCCCGGTGCAGTGGGTGGTGCTGGGAACCGGCGACCATCGCTACCACCAAACGCTCTCCGATTTGGCCAGTCGCTACAGCAAACGCTTGGCGGTCCATCTCGGTTTCTCCGACCGCTTGGCTCATCGCATCGAAGCAGCATCGGATATGTTTCTGATGCCCAGCCGGTATGAACCGTGCGGGTTGAACCAGTTGTATAGCCTGCGTTACGGCACCGTTCCGATCGTCAATCCGACGGGTGGATTGTCCGATACGGTGACCGATGCGACTGAGGAAACGGTCCGCCTGCAGACGGCGACAGGTTTCCACATGTCCCACTACAACGCTCGATCGCTGGGCGAGACGCTCGATCGCGCGGTGACAACGTACCGCGAAAATCCCGGCGTCTGGGATCAGATTGTGGCGACGGGCATGCAACAGGATTGGTCCTGGCAACAGAGTGCAACGCGCTACGAACAGATCTATCTCGAAACGATCGACCGTTTGCACGGCGCCGCGGTCGGCTAAACGCTTCGTTCGCGCAGACACAGCGATCGACAAACACTCCCGTCACCCGCGACTTCAACTCTGTCGCGCGCGAACTCGATGCACGACCCGATGGCAATCGGGCAACGATTCGAGAAAGATCCGACCATACGGTTTGGTCTTCACACGCGGATCGAGGATCACGACCATCCCGGTATCGGTTGCGGTCCGGATCAATCGTCCAAAGCCCTGCCGCAGCTTGATCACCGCTTCGGGCAACTGGTAATCGACAAAAGGATTACCGCCGGCGGCGCGGATCGCTTCCAGTCGCGCTTCCAAAAGCGGATGGTCGGGAACGCTGAATGGCAACTTGGTGATGATCACGTTCTGCAACGCGTCTCCCGGCACATCGACTCCCTGCCAGAAGCTGTCGGTGCCAAACAGCACGCTCCGCGGGTTGCTGCGAAACGCATCGAGGATCTGCGTCCGCGATTGGTCGCCACCCTGCGTGTACAGCGACATTCCCTGTTGGATCAACCAAGGGGTCACCGCTGCGGCGACTTTCTTTAACAGACCGTAGCTGGTGAAGAGCACAAACGCGTGCCCATCGGTCTCCAAAATGTAGCGTTTCACCTGCTCGGGAAGCGCCCGTTCGAACGCCTCCCGCTGGCTCGACGGATCGGGCAGCCCATCAACAACGATCAGTGTCGCTTGGTCGCGGTAGTTGAACGGGCTGCCGACACGCAGCGATTCACCGCCGGTCAGTCCGACGCGCGACCGATAGAAATCGAAGTTCGCTTCGCTGCCGACCGCCAGCGTAGCGCTTGTCATCACGACCGAGCGGGTTTTCTGGAACAGCATCTCGCGGAGCGCTTCGCCGACATCGATCGGCGTCGCCGCCAGATTCACTCGATCGAATCCGCGATGCGATCGCGTCCGTTCGACCCAGTAGACGTAACCATCCAAAAGTTGATCGTTCCACGACTTCAGCGATTCGGCCAATACCGTCAACCGATCGTGGGCCGACATGAAATCTTTGCGAACCGATTCATTGTCCATCCCGTCGCCGTAGCGTTTCAATTGCTTGGCCAACGCGGATAACGGATCGCTGACGACGTTGGGCGTCAGGTTCGGCCGGCGGACGCGGCCGTTGCGTCGCGGGTCCTCGTCCCACCAATCCAACAGCCCGGCGAAATATTCGTCGGCGGCAAAGTGGCAACGGTCGACGTCCTGTTGCAACCGCTGCAGATCGTGAGCGATCAACAGCCCCTTTTGCGTCCGCGGGTTATACAGCTTGTTCAGGATGTAATCGATCTGTCCATTGGAGACTCGGATTCCCAAGTGGTCCCCGGCGACAGCTTCGATCGTGTGGCATTCGTCCAAAATCACCGCGTCGTAATCGGGCAACAGGCTGATGTCCTGCTGTCGCAGCGCCAGATCGCTGAAGAACAAGGCGTGGTTGACGACCAGGATCTGAGCGTTTTGCATCCGCCGGCGGGCTGCGTAATAGAAGCACTTGTCGTGCGTCTCGCATTTGCGCCCCATGCAGTTGCCGCTGTCGCTGGCGACTTCGTCCCACACGCCCGCTTCGATCCGCGTCGGCACGGTGCTGCGGCTGCCATCGGTCGTCTCTTTGGCCCACTCGGTGATCTGACGCAGCTGAACGTGCTGCGTGTCGCGTTCGAACATCCCGGCGGCTTTGGTCTGCGCCAGCTTCAAGCGTCGCAGCGAGATATAGTTCGATCGGCCTTTGACCAGCACCGACGAAAACTCGCGCGGGATCACACTGTTCAGCAGCGGCAGGTCTTTCATGATCAGCTGTTCTTGCAAGCTAATCGTGTGCGTCGAGATTACGACGCGCCGAGGTCGCGGCGCGTCGCCCGCCGAATCGTCCGTCTCCTCCTCGCGTTGGTCGCCGGTGGCGAACAGGATCGCGGGGACCAAATAGGCGTAACTCTTCCCCGTTCCGGTCCCCGCCTCGGCGACCAGATGGTGCCCCTGTTCGATCGCCGACGCAACCGCATCGGCCATCCCCAGCTGTTGCGGGCGGTGTTCGTACTGCGTCAGTCGCTTGGCGATGCGTCCATCGGGGCCAAGGATACTGGCGGCATCGAGCATGAGCGGACTTCGGTTCGGGAGAGCGGTGGAATGCGCCAAAGCGGCGTGCAAACCTGGAGTTTAACGCAGAAGGTCAGGGACGGAAATCACAACGGCTGAATTTGTAAGCTATCTTCCCAACAGAGGCGTGCGCGCCGGGGGCTGCCGAGTGAAACAGGACCTGAAAACCGTTGCAACCCGCGCCTGCCGCACCCCGTAATCGTTGTATTTTTCCAAATTCTCGCTTCCTCGTTAAGAATGATTGACGTTGGTTGGTGGGATTTGGTCCAACAAGCATTCCGCAAACCGAACACCAACGCCGCCCTCTGGCGTTGGCGGTGGAAATTTAAAGAGAGCCGCGAAGCGTTGCGACTAATCGCTCGCGCACTCTGCAAACCTATCCGTGGTAAAAAACATGTCGACTCAAAACAAACCAGCACTTGCAATCGTCGTTCTGACGGCAGTCCAATGCTTGGCAATCGCTGCGCCCGCCCAAGCTGGCCCGCTTTGCGATTGGTTGTTTGGTCGCAACCGCACCGCCTACTACGTCCCGACGGGGACCTACATGCCGACGCCGCAGGGGCCGACGGTGACCGCCGGCTACCTGCCGACCACCAACGTCGCTTACCCGCCGGTCTACAACGGCCAGCAGCAGTTCGGATCGACAGCCACTGCGTTCCCGCCGCAAGGAATGGCCGTCACCTCCTATTCGCTGCCGACAGCGAATCAGCCCGCGCTGCCGGTGGGAGCTCCCAATTATTCAGCCGGTTACCGTGGCGGTTCGCTGAACCAATACGCGCTGCCACCCTCGAATACCACGACAGCCTATTCGCCGATCACCGGCCCCAACGCTGGTAACCAGAGCGCTCCGCTGCAATCGGCTCCTTATTATTGGCCGAACCAACCGCGGCAAAGCTTCTTCGGTTCGTGGTGGCCCAACGTCGGATCGTACTTCGGCACCGGCAACTACTATCCGTCGAACACGCCTTATCCGACCAACACCTATACCAGCAACTACTGGTCCAGCTACCGCGTCCCAACAGCTGGATCCGCTGGGGCGCAGATGTATCCACCGACGACAGCCGGATACCCGACGACGGGCTACCCAACCGCCGCTCCCGTCACCGCTGGCTACCCTAGCTATCCGACCAATCCAGTTGTCAGCGGCAGCCCGGTCGTGACGACGCCTTCGTATTCCGCAGGTTTCTCGCCGCACACCAGCTACTCAACGAACACTTACAACGTTCCGGTCACCTATTACCGCCCGATCCAATCGGTCGATCCACGCACCGGTCAACAGGTCACCACGATGCAAGGTTGCCAGTCGTACCAAACCCAGGTGCAACGCGTTCCCTCCTATTCGCTACGCGGATCGGCACCGGCATCGGCACCTCAGTGCTCGGGTGAACCGCAATGCCCTCCCGGTTCCTACGAATCGACTCCGGGCTACGGCAGCAACCAATACGCTCCCGCTGCGAACCCTTACAACCAACAGGTGACGCCGCCGGGAACGCCGACCAATCGACCTTCGTTTGGCAACGCTCCGGCTCAACCGAACTACGGAACGCCCCCCGCGGCTCAGCCAAACTATCCGGCTCAAGGAACTCCGCAGGGAACGTATCCGCAGAGCACCTACCCGCAGGGGAACAACTACGGGGCTCCGCCACAAAACGGTAACGACCAGACGCCGATGCAGCAGCCTCAGTTGCAAACCAACAACAACACGTCGCTCAGTCTGCCATCGTTCCCTGGAACGGGAGCGAGCAATTCGCAACCTGGCTTCCAATATCAACAACAGCAACCGTCGACGCGATTGGATGTGAAACCGATCCCCGCACCGGCTCAGTATCAATTCCAATACAACACGACCGACGATCGCACCGCTCGTCGCGAACCGGCTCCAGCAGAACGTGGTTCGTCGAACGTTGCTCAAGCGACCTACAAGACGATCCAATGGGCAGTTCCTAAGTCGAACCAACGGACCTCCGCCGTCACGGTCTCGACGCAACGCAACGAATTGCCACGGTTGACCGCACCGCGAAACACGCCACCGCAGCAAACCGCTCCGCGCTACAACGCTCCCGCTCGCCCTGCACCGCAAGGCAACGGCGGATACCGCGACAGCGGCTGGGTTAGCGGACGCTAGAGCTTCCGTTGCGATAAACCTGTCGCCAACGCAGCAAACAGCTTTCAGAGAGCTCCGATTCGTCGGAGCTCTTTTCGTTTTGACGCAATGAAACCATAGCTCCTTTCATTCCGGCCACGCCGGTAATCTGCTCTGACACGACTGCGGTTTTGCTCTGTCAGCCGGCCGATTCGACGCTGAACCGACGCGGCAGGCGTGTTACAATACGCCTTCAAATGCTGCGTAAATCTTCCCTCCACCACCGCTCACGATACGGAACCCGCCATGCAAGCTGCTCGCCCCACACGCCGCACCGCGCTGAAAACCTCCGTCGCCTTTGGCGGCTATCTGATCGCACCGGAAGTTTCGGCAGCGGATTCGACTTCGGCGAACGAACAATTGAACATCGCCTGCATCGGCATCGGTGGTCGCGGAGCGGCGAATGTTAACGGAGTGAAGAGCCAGAATTTGGTGGCGTTGTGCGATGTCGATCAGCAGCGGGCGGGCAAGGTCTTTGAGCAGCACAACCAAGCTGAGAAGTTTGCCGACTACCGCAAGATGTTCGACAAACTGGAGAAGCAGATCGATGCGGTTGTCGTCAGCACGCCCGACCACACCCACTTCCATCCGTCGATGGCGGCGATGGAACGAGGCAAACATCTGTACTGCGAAAAACCGATGGCCCACTCGGTCGGGGAAGTTCGCCAGATGACGAAGATGGCGGTCAAGCAGGACGTCGCGACACAGTTGGGTTGCCAGCGACACGCTTTGGCCAATATGCACCGTTCGGTCGAACTGATCCAAGCCGGCGCGATCGGCGACGTCAGCGAAGTCTACAGCTGGGTCGGCGGGTCGCGTGGGATGCCATCGATCCCAAAAACATTCCCCAAGGTTCCCGAGACCGTCGATTGGGACCTGTGGTTGGGACCGGCGATGCCTCGCCCTTACGATTCGACGTACTGTCCCTACGGCTGGCGTTTCTGGTGGGACTTCGGCACCGGCGAGACCGGCAACTGGGGCTGCCACATTCTCGACATCCCCTTCTGGGCGCTGGGACTGAAATATCCGTCGCGCGTCGAAGGATCGGGCCCGGAAGTCGATGACCAACGAACGCCCAAGCAGATGGCGACCAAGATGCACTTCGCAGAACAAGGCGTCGATTTGCACTGGGATCACGCCAGTGCTGGCCCCGCGAAACTGAAGGAACTGGGCATCGATGGCAAAGGGATGAACACGCTGTTTATCGGCAGCAAGGGTATGCTGTTGACCGGCTTTAATAAGCTACGACTGTTGCCCGAAGAGAAGTTTGCCGACTTCAAAGCTCCCGAGCCGACGATCCCCAAGTCGCCGGGCTTCTACAAAGAATGGATCTCCGCCTGCAAGGGTGGCGAACCGGCGACCTGCGACTTCCGCTACTCCGGCCCCTTGGCCGAGACAGTCCTATTGGGCAACGCCGCCTACCGCGCCGGCGGCGGCTTCGACTGGGACGGTCCTTCGCTGACAGCATCGGGCAACGGCGCCGTCCAACCGTTCCTCAAAAGCGAATACCGCAAAGGCTGGGAAGTCGCCGAGGTCTGATCCCAGCAAGCGGTCCAAACGCTGAAGCCCAACCGTCGACCGCCCCAATCGTTTAACCGCGTGCCCAACGGGCCGCGCGTCAACATCCCCAAGTCGCACATGCAAAGACAACGCGCGGGGCGATGCCCGCGCGGTTAAATAAAGCATTCAAATCGTTTAACGAAGCAGCCTCGGACCGTCGCAAGAATTAGCGGCGGGATGTAGTGGACGAGGTTACGAGTCCCAGCGATTTGGTCTGATGCAAAAGGACTCGTAACCTGTCCACTACGCTTCGTTGAACAGTATTGCGGTTAAACAAAGTACGCCAATCGTTTAACCGCGTGCCCAACGGGCCGCGCGTCCACGCCCAAGTCGCACATGCAACGACAACGCGCGGGGCGTTGCCCACGCGGTTAAACAAAGCACTCCAATCGTTTAACCGCGTGCCCAGCGGGCCGCGCGTCCACGCACAGGTCGCACATACAACGACAAAGCGCGGAGCGTTGCCCACGCGGTTAAACTATCGCTAATTTGCCGCCAGCGATTGCGACAGCTTTTGCACGGTATCGAAGAACGATTGCGCGTCGTAGCGTTTCTTGGCGATCAACGTCGCGAGGTCGTCGTCGATCTTGTACTCGCGTCCCGGCGGCAGCGAGACGACTGCAAACGCATCCTCCGACGGAATGCCTAGCGTGAACCGGTCGCCATCGACATGCATCACGCGATTTTCGACCAATTGAGGTCGCAGCAACACGATCTCTTTATTCGGGACCACGTATCGCGAACCACCGTACCCATCGAGGACCCAACAGACAGTCCCAATGGATCCTTGTGGCGAGACCCAGACGAAGAAGCGGACGATTACCTTTTTATGTTTGCCGTCTCGCAACATGATCGTCGGCGCATCGAAGATCGCTCCGTCGCGGTATCGAGCGACCTGAACGATCTCCGACAGCGCCCGCTCGTTGGCGGAAAAGACGGCCCCGCCGATCATTCCCAAATCCGCTCCCAGCGAC
Source organism: Rosistilla oblonga (assembly GCF_007751715.1). Lineage (NCBI taxonomy): Bacteria > Pseudomonadati > Planctomycetota > Planctomycetia > Pirellulales > Pirellulaceae > Rosistilla > Rosistilla oblonga. The sequence continues at coordinate 4,302,534 of NZ_CP036292.1, forward strand.
TTGTGCGTGTCGCTCGTGATCACAACATCTTGGCCATCGATCTTGGTCGTAAAACCGACACCAATTTTGTCCAAGGTGAATTTACCCTCGGCATCTTTGGCGACGTTAGCCATGTAGGCGATGTTAAAGAGCGAGGCGTAATGCTTCACGGTCGAGGAAGCTGCATCGACGTCCCCCTTGCCCAGCGAACCATTGACAAATAGCAACAGGTCCGACCATCCCTTGGCTCCATCGGGCGTGATCACCGTTCCCGCCGGGATGCGTTCCAACGGCTGGATATTAAAGTCTCGCGACACCGCTTCGACGCCAACGGCATGTTGCGTCGTCCCCAACGCAGCAAATAGAACGGCCAAAACAAGAGTTCGCTGGACAGGCTGACGAATATCCATCGCGTTTCACCTCAGTAAAGAAGAACAACATTGTCTGTTTGTATCTTGCAAGACGCGATCACGTCTCTCCATAGACTGGCCGCAGATTATCAAAATCGCTGGCGTCTGACAATCAATCCGAGACTCCGATCTGCGTCCCAAAGGCCAGTTCCATCTGGGAATGGCCCGTCCAGAGAGCGACACGCAATGCAAGCATTTGCCCCGATGGGAGAATCCAGCCGCCGGCACCGGCCTGCGACCGCCCCTCCATTGCTGTTCTGGAACCAGCAATTTGCGTACCGCATGAGCGGACGAGAACTCAACGATCGATTCCCAACAAATCCCCCAAATTGCGCGAGCCTCCGCCACGTTGGACTGTCCCTTACCGATACGATAGCGGAACGCAAGGTTCTGGTGAAATGGAGTGTGGGTGATGATTGAAATCGATGGTTCGCGAGGCGAAGGAGGTGGGCAGATCCTGCGAACCTCCTTGGCTCTTTCCATGGTCACTGGCCAATCAGTCCGGTTTGAGAACATCCGGGCCGCGCGCAGTCGTCCCGGTTTGTTGCGGCAGCACTTGACCGCGGTCAAAGCGGCCGCGGCGGTCAGTGGCGCAAAAGTCGATGGCGATCGTTTGGGTTCGATAACGCTCACGTTTGAGCCATCGAAGATCCAAGCGGGCGATTATCACTTTGCGATCGGTTCGGCGGGGAGTTGTCTGTTGGTGCTGCAAACGATTTTGCCAGCTCTAATGATCGCCGACGGTCCGTCGCGAGTCGACTTGGAGGGCGGAACGCACAACCCGTTTGCTCCCCCGTTCGAATTCCTGGAGCTGAGCTTTTTGCCGCTATTGAAAAAGATCGGTCCCGAGGTTCGGTTGACTCTCGATCGACCGGGCTTTTATCCGGCCGGTGGTGGGCGCTGTAGCGCAGCGATTACGCCAGCGGAAAAGCTGCAACCGATCGAACTGATCCAACGGGGAAAGCTGTTGAATCGCGAGGCGTTGGCGATCGTTTCCCGTTTGCCAGCGAAGATCGCGGCACGCGAACTGGAGACCGCCGCGCGGACGCTCGGTTGGCCAAAGAGTACCTTAAAAGTCGAACAAGTGACGACGTCGCCGGGCCCCGGCAACGCGTTGTTGTTGAGTGTCAGCTATGAAAACGTGACCGAAGTGGTAACAGGATTTGGCGACGTGAAGGTCTCCGCCGAACGCGTGGCGAAGCGTGCCGCCGGTGAACTGAAGAAGTATTTGAATGGAACGGCGCCGGTGGGAGTTCATTTGGCCGATCAATTGTTGTTGCCGTTGGCCATGGCTGGCGGCGGCCAGTTCCGCTGCCAACAGACGACGCAGCATACGTTAACGAACATCGAAACGATCAAGATGTTTTTGGATTTGGAGATCGACGTTCAGCCACAAGAAGATGAATCCGTGTTGATTCGAGTCGGTTGATCGATGGGATGAGGGATGTGGGAGAATAATGATGAAGACGCGTGAACTGAACAACTTGGGAATTCCAAAAGGGATCGCGATGCAAGCGGCTGTCGAAGCGGTCCGCAACGCGTCGGCCAAGGGACTCAAACGACCTGAATTGCGAACCGCGATCGCGGCAATTGTCGAAGACCCCGCGTCGGCGAAGGACGATCCTCTTTGGGGATCGTTGGCCGATGCTTTGCAGACCGTCTTCTCAGCTCAAGACCGTTACATCGGTCGCGACGAACCCGCTCCCTGGCGTCAGTGGGGTGACGGTCTGGAAGCGGGTGCGGTGTCGCAGATGGTCGACGCTTGCAAGCTGCCGGTGACCGTATCGGGTGCGTTGATGCCCGACGCGCACTTGGGTTATGGCCTGCCGATCGGTGGCGTGCTGGCGACGAAGGACTGCGTGATTCCTTACGCTGTCGGCGTCGATATCGCCTGTCGGATGAAGATGACCGTTTTGGACATGCCTGTCGAAACGCTCGATACCAATCAAGATCGATTGCGAAACGCGATCGAGCGGGAGACGCAGTTCGGGATCGGTGCGAGTTTCCGCAAACGGCGGCAACACGAGGTGATGGATGCCGATTGGCGCGTCTCGCCGATCACATTCCAGAACAAGGACAAGGCGTGGAAGCAGTTGGGAACCAGCGGCAGCGGAAACCACTTCGTCGAGTTTGGCGTCCTGACGCTGCCGGCGGGCGATCTGGGATTGGCAGCCGGAACGTACTTGGCGCTTTTGAGTCACAGCGGGTCGCGGGGAACGGGAGCATCGATTTGCGCGCACTACAGCAGCGTGGCCAAAGCGACGCACCCGGAACTGCCACGCGAACTGCAAAACCTTGCCTGGTTAAACTTAGATACTCAGGAGGGCCAAGAGTACTGGAACGCGATGAATTTGATGGGGGAATACGCGGCGGCGAACCACGCTTGCATCCACCGTGAAATCGCAAGCCACTTGGGAGTCGAAGTCTTGTTGGATGTCGAGAACCATCACAACTTTGCCTGGCGAGAATCGCATGGCGGAGAGGATCTGATCGTCCACCGCAAGGGAGCGACTCCAGCGGGCCAAGGCGTGTTGGGAATCATCCCCGGTTCGATGGGAACTCCCGGATACGTCGTCCGCGGAAAAGGAGTCGAAGAGTCGCTGTTGAGCGCTGCGCACGGCGCGGGGCGGCGGATGAGTCGCACCGCGGCGAAGAAGCAGTTCCGATGGAAAGAGGTGAAGAAGTTCTTGAACGATCGTGGCGTGACGTTGATGTCGGCCGGGCTGGACGAAGTCCCGATGGCCTACAAAGACATCGACCAAGTGATGGCGTCGCAGCACGACCTGGTCGAGACCGTCGCCCGCTTCGATCCGCGTTTGGTCAAGATGGCCGAGGCGGGCGAGCGACCGGAGGACTAACGCCGGATGCTATGGCTGTCGCGAAGAAACTTCACCCTCCCCCAACGAAGTTTACAGGGGAGGGTCGAACGAGCGGAGCGAAGTTCGGGGAGGGGAGTCTCCAGGCATCGATCCAGTATCGATGCCGCTCCCCGGCAATCTCGCTGAAGGCTCGTTTGCCGACCCTCTGAGCTTCGCCGGGCCGGTGGATCAAACCGTTGGGTCGATGACGGCGGCGAGGATCTTGCCGTCCCCTTTGCCATCCACGTCGTGACTCAGTTCCGCGGTCCAGCGATGGCCGGCCATCGCTGGCAACTGGGCCAGCAAGTTGCCGGCGATTTCGGCTGTCGCTTGTCCCTCGCCGTCGCAGGCGGTGACGCGGACGTTTTTCCAGTCACCCAACAGCCCCAGTCCGGTCGCCTTGGCGACTGCCTTCTTCGTCGCCAGGATCGCCGCGAAACAGCGCTCACGGTTTTCGCACGCCGACAACAGCGAGACCTCTTCGGGCAGCAACGCCTCTGCAAGCTGAGCCTCTTCGACCTCGGCGATCGGATGAACCGCAACGCCAACGCGGCGGGCTGTCGACGCAATCGCGTAGCTGATTTTGTTGCAATGAGCTACCGAGATGTTCGGCATCACCGCGTCGGCCGCTGGTACATCACCTGCGCTTGGATGTTGAGCTCGCCGTGGCAACGCATAGGGTCGGCCGTTGCCATCGTGCCGCGTGTCGATATCGGACATGTACAGCCGCTGACCGTGCTGTTCATGCCACAACCGTCGGACTGCATCTTTGGCGACGACGCGGCCAAAGACCCAGCGAACCTTTTCGGCGTGAGGGATTTGCGCGTCGATGAAGTCTTCGTATTCCTGTTCGCTCAACAACACTTCGGCTGCCGCTCGCAACAGCGTCGGTTGCGACAGGTCGTCCAACCAAGCGAACCGCGCCGTGGCGATCGCATCGTCCGCCGCCGAAGCCTGCGTCGCAAACTCTTCCGACAAATGGTAGACGTTTTTGGGGCCGTGGAAATTGACTTCGTGAAACGGCAGATAGAAACGCCACAGTCGAACGCCGTTGATGCGATTCCAAACGCGTCCCTCGCTGTCGATCGAAACGACCGAATGAGTGAAGTGCCGCGGCGATTGCTCGTCCAAACTCCCGTGGCATTCAAACCGCGTTCCCACTGCGGGGCGAGGCCCGAAGAACTCGACACTCTTCACCACAAACGGCAACATGATCCGCCCAGTCTGATCGGGCTGTTCCAGATGCCAGGCCGCATTGGGATGCATCGCGACATCCAACAGGACCGGATCGCCAAGGAATTCGACCGGCCGATCGTCGCGGAACAGCTCATCCCGCGGCAGGACTTCGATCGTCGATTCGATTCCTTGTTTGCCGATCTTCGCCAGGCTGCGGACGCCCTGAAACAATTCGCCGTGAAACAAATTGTTATACATCGTCTTCAGCGTCGTCTCACACTGCTGAGCGTCGGTCAGTTCCAACGGCTGGCCGAGCGGAGCTTCCGGATACGCAGCGGCCAGGGTCACGGTGCCAACAGCCGCCAGCTTCGGTTTGTCGCCAAACGGCTCTTCCCGATTCCCGGTGTCCATCACACGGACCAGCACGCGCGTCGTCGCGTCATCGTCCGTCGGCATCAAGGTCGCTTCGATCCGGATCGTGATCGGATCGCGCTCGTAAAACGCCAACCATCGCGACAACTGGACTCGGCTGATCGAACAGACGACCAGTTCGGGAGCCAGCTGCAGCGCCGCCTCCATCATCATCTCCAGCGTGAACGTCATCGGCATCACCGGCAGCCCACATTGCTCGGGCCGGATCGCGCTCACCTCGCGGCCGCCGACGGTGTGATGCGTCGCGTAATGTTCGATCGCGGGATCGAGCAGCCGATGCATGACCAGATGCATTCCAGGTTCAAACTCGCTGACTTCGCCCAACAGCGGCAATTCGGGACGGGGCAATCCTCCGTCGCCGCTCGCCGCTGCCTCAAACGCATGCTCATCGCCCGACCACAGACTTTCATCCGCCAGAATGTCGTCGGTGGGAAGCGCCGCCGCGGCGGCCAGGCGACGTCGCGATCGATTTCCGGCCGTCGCACGTCGTCCGCCGCGAGGACCGATCGTCCGCCCCGCGTTCTTGGCGACGAGAAACTGCTGCATCACATCGCTCTGTTCCGCCAGCAACTGCTGCATCGTTTCCAGATGAGACGACATCACCGAGTCGCTGCCAGGAGCGATCGCTGCGGCAACCTCTGCGCGCGGCGACGGCTGAACAAAGGAATTCCCTTGAGCCTGTCGGAACTGCGGATCCAACGCCTCCAATTCGATCGGAACGTGATGCGCAGCCAACTGAGCCGCGGCGTGGACGATCTGATCGGCGGTCGACAAACGGGGCGTGTCCATCGGGATCGCCGCATGCGGCTGGCCTCGCAAGATATCAGCGACAAAGGAACTGATATTCCCCCGCGGGCCAACTTCCAGGAACAGCCGCACACCGTCGGCGTACATCTGTTGAATCAGCGATTGGAACCGGACCGGGTTGTGCCAATGAGCCAACGAGAGCTGGCGGATCTGGTCGCTGTCGTCGGGGAAACGTTCGCCGGTGGCACACGAATACAACGGCACATCGGGCGATCGGAATCCAACGCGATCGAAGGCGGCACGCAGCGGGTCCATCAGCGGCGCGAACATCGGCGTGTGGTAGGGCTGCTGCAGCGAAAGCGCCTCGACGATCCAGCCCGCTTTTTCGATCGTCTCACGAACGCGCCGCGTCGCTTCGCGTCGGCCGACCACGATCGATTGATGCGGGCAATTGTCCATCGCCACCATCGCCTGGTCGCTCATCCCCGCCGTCGCCAACGCTTGGAAGACGACAGGTTGCACCTTGTCGGCGGCCGCGGCAACGGCCAACAGTTCCGCGTCGCCGCCGCCCGACTGAACCTCCATCTGGTTCATCACATTGGCAAACATCGGCAGTTCCGTCGTCAACTCCATCGACCCCGCGGTCATCAGTGCCGCCAATTCGCCGGCGCTGTGACCGGCGGCGGCTTGCATCGGCACGCCCAACATCTTGGCAACTTCGCTCAAGCACCAGCCCGCGCTCAAGACGCTCAACATCGCATTGTCTAACCGACGCAACAACTGTTCGGCTCGATCGCGATCGTCCTGCTGCCAACCATCGATAAAGTAACGCAGGCTGTGGAACGGCGGGCCAATCTGACGGGCAAAACCGTCGCACTGTTGGAGCACCGATTCGACTTCGGGCCACTGGGAATCGAGTCCCTGCAGCATTCCCAGGTATTGAGCCCCTTCGCCGGGAAAGAGCCACGCGATCCCACCGGACAAACCGAGCGGTTCGGGATAATAATAGATCCCGCCGACATCGTGGATCGGTTTGCCCGGGCGTCGCTCCAAGCGATCGGCGGCGCGAGTCGCCAGCAGTCGCAGCGCTTCCTCGCCGTCGGCCACGATCAACAACCGCTCAGGAGCATGCGAATCTGAAGTTGCCGATTCCCCACCAGCCAACGCTCTCAGGTTCGCAACCAATTGAGGTTGCGATTCGGCCGCGATCACATACGGTTTCAATCGGTCGGAGCTTGCGTTGGTATCGGTCATCGGTTCCAGAGTCAGTCGAGGCTATCGCAGTCGAACGCGACAGAGGTACGAATCGGCGGTGATAAATAGGTCCTTGCCGTCGGGGCCGCCGAGGGTGCAGTTGCTGGTTCGTTGGCCCGTCAGCAAACGGCCGATCAGTTTTCCCGAGGGTTCAAAAACGTAGATCCCGCCGGGGCCCGAGGCCCACAGGTTGCCTTGCGGATCGATGGCCAATCCATCGGGCAAACCAGGCAACTTGCCTACCTGATCGGTTGCATCATAAAGGATCGACATTGCCCCAGCGGTACCATCGTCATTCAAAGCAAAGCGAGCCCAGATTGCCTGTTTGGGGTCCGACTGAGCCACGTACAACGTTTTTTCGTCGGGCGAGAGACCAATTCCGTTAGGTCGAGCGAGTTCCTTGGAGATCAGGGTCAGCGTACCATCGGTCGCCAAACGGTAGACGCCACAGAAGTCGAGTTCGCGCCGCGGGTCGTCGTATCGCTTCGGCATTCCGTAGGGCGGATCGGTGAAGTAGATCGCTCCGGAAGAATGAAGCACCAAGTCGTTGGGGCTGTTCAGTCGCTTGCCTTGATAGTTGTCGACAAGCGTTCGCTTGCCGCCATCGCGCGTCAAGACGCTGACGCGACGATCGCCATGTTCACACATCATGACTTGCCCCTTGGCATCCAAAGCCAAGCCGTTGGCTCCCGGTTCCAAGCCGTAATAAGTGTTGCCGGTGTAGCCACTGGGACTCATGAACAACGACACGCCGCGCTTCGCATCCCAACGGAAGATCGAATTCCGTGGGATATCGCTCAGCAACACATAGCCATCCTCCTCGGGAACCCACAGCGGCCCCTCGGACCATGTGAAGCCCGAAGCCAGGACTTCGATCTTTGCATCTTTCGCCAACAGCTTGTCTAGCGCAGGATCCAAGCGTTCGATGCGGCCAAGCGAATCCTGAGCCGAACTAGGTTGAGCGGCCAGTCCAAACAAAATCGCAGCCAGCGCAAGGGAGCGGAGAGCGAAGGTCATGATGAAGCCTCGAGAGAGTTTTTCCGGGGGGAAGAATCCGCTCCCGCACCCAGTGCCTATGGGGGCGTGAGAGCACGCGGAATAGCTTAACCACTCACCGCCCCAATGGAAACCAAATCAGAACCACCGCACTCGATTTCCAGTCATCTCCTCCAAGACAATCGATCGGTGGTGCTTGGCTGGCAAGCTGTGACCTTCAGCCAAGCCGGAGGCTGGCACACGAACTGCCGGCGGCATAAGCCGCCGGTAATGAAGGTCGAGTCCCCGACTAGGCCGGAGGCCGGCACATGGACTACACACATGTGTCGGCCTCCGGCCTAGGGATTGGTGGTTCTGCGGGTACCGGCGGCTGACACCGCCGGCAGTTGGTGTGTCGGCCTGCGGCCTAGGGATTGGTGGTGCTGCCAGTACCGGCGGCTTACACCGCCGGCAGATCGAGTCATTCCGGCGGCTGACACCGCCGGCAGTTCGTGTGACGGCCTCCGGCCTTATGAATGTTGACACAATCGGCTGATACTTTGAGGCACGGGGGATTTCATGAGCCGTAAAAATCTCATTCTCCCACCTTGATCAGGTACTGCACCAAGAGCGGCTTGCAGGCCGGAGGCCGAGACAACTAATGCCGGCGGTGTCAGCCGCCGGTGGTCAAGGCCGGAGGCCGACACAACTAGTGCCGGCGGTGTAAGCCGCCGGTTCTCAACTGGTCGGTTTTTCAACAAGGCCGGAGGCCGACACAAGGAATGCCACCGAGCCAGCCGGGTACAAGCAGCGATCGAAGGTCGGCCAATGCAGCTCCCTAAACCTTCGGACTACTCCCAAACTCGCGCTGGATCGAATTCAATCTCATGTTTTGCCAATAGCGCGAGATACTCATCCTGGAAGGTCTGTTTCGCATGATGTGTCAACTGATTTTCGATATACCTGACAACCCTGTCGACTTGAGAAGGGCTAACCGTAAACGCGCCGTAGCCATCTTGCCAATGAAACTTGAGTTTTCCCGCTCGCGCGTCGTTAACCTGACGACTTGAATTAGACTTCAGCGCTCCTACAAAATCGGCAACCGCGACTTTAGCTGGAATCCGGACCAGTACGTGCGCATGGTCGTAGAAGCCACCAATTTTGATCGCGAACCCTTCCAGATTTTTTGCGATCCCAGCCATGTACGACCAGACTTGGGCGCGAAGCGCATCGTCTTGCAACAACGGGCGTCGATCCTTCACGCTGAAGACGATGTGATAGAGCAACTGTTGATGCGTGGACATGCTGTTTCTCCACCGGAATCAATTGGTGTCGCGATACAATATTGTTTAACGAATCCAGCCTACACCGCTTCAACCTAATGTTAATAGTTTTTGAGGCAAATTTGATTGATCGCTTACCGGGATTCAACACTTGATTGTGCCGGCCTCCGGCCTAGGGAGTTTTCTTGGTCCTCCACATACCGGCGGCTTACACCGCCGGCAGATCGTGTGTCGGCCTCCGGCCTGGGTGGTTGCTGAAACATGTCCTTGAGTTTGGTGTGGTCGGGCAGCCGGGGGACTCGGTGCGCTGAAGGTATGTTGGTCGCCCCTCGTTTAGCACTACAGACAAGCGCAGTTTTTTAGGCCGGAGGCCGACATAACTAATGCCGGCGGTGTGAGCCGCCGGTAGCCAAAGCCGGATGCTGATCCAGGCCGGAGGCCGACACAAGGAATCCAAGAATGTGTCGGCCTCCGGCCTTGGGGGAGTTCTTGCTCGGCCGCCAACCGGCGGCTTACACCGCCGGCAGTTCGTGTGCCAGCCTCCGGCCTGGTATTTTCCTATCATAAAATCATACCGGCGGCTTACACCGCCTACAGATCGTGTGTCGGCCTGCGGCCTGAGACTTTGCTAATCGCCATATACTGGCCGCATACGCCGCCGGAACTGGATTTGTCGGCCTACGGCCTGGTGCTTGCTGAGATAGGGGACTGGGCACCCTACAGGCTGCGCAGGAAGGTCAGCAGATCTTCGAGGTCGGGTTGAGAGAGCGGTTTAGAGAGGGTGTGCTTGTGCTCGGTGAAGACAGCTTCTAACGATTCGGCTCGCAGGTCGTGGAAGTAGCGTGGGCCGCGCTGGCCGACGCCCAACAGCGATGGCGGGTTGAAGCGGGTGTGGCCGAGTTCGTCTTCGAGCCCGACGTCGTACAATTCCGCTGAGGTGTATTTGCTGCCGGCGTGGCAATCGTTGCAGCCTTGGCGTTGGAAGATCGCTTGGCCGCGCGCGATCGATTCGCCGACTTCGGGAATCGATGCGTCGACGACCGGTGGCGGTGGGACCAACGATTCCAGAAACGCTGTTAGCTGAGTCACCTGTTCGCCGGTGAGCTTATTGTGCCCCTGCATCGTCGTGCGGACGGTCCGCTGCAGTTGAGCCTCCAACTTTGCGTCGGCACCGATCCAGCCGAAGGGAGCCGTATCGGCGCGGCCCAGCAGCGAGAGCACTCGTTTGGGCGAGGTGTACGCGCCGTCGCTGAGATTATCCGCTCGTTCGTTCACCGCGTGGCCGCCGGGATGACAACTGGAACAACTCATCCAACCGTCGTGGGCCAGCGACGCGTTGTGAAACAGACGTTCGCCGAGTTCGGCCGTCGTTGGAGTCCAGCCTTCCGACAAGCGAACTGTTTTCAATACGCTTCGCTCGCCGATGTCGATCTGGGTCAACGAATCGTCCAAACGATTGACGACCCAACCGGTCTTGCCGCGGCTATCGACAGCAACCGCTACGGGATTGATGCCGACGGGCAGCCGCGCTAATTCGTAAAACTCTTCGTGTCCGATCGCTACTTCGTTCGCTCCGCCCAACGGAACGATAACGATCCCGTCGACGGTGCAGACGAGATCGTTCGGATCGGCGCCTCCCTGCCCAACAATCCCGATCGGATCGATGTGCCCATCTTTGTAGAAATTCTCTTCGTCGGCTTCCATCACACGGCCGCGGTCCAACCAACGCAGATCGTTGGAAACCATCATGCCCCAGTGGATGTCGTTGTTCGATGATTGGGCGGCGGAGTTGAGCATCTGGTGCGAAACGATCAACCGCTTGCCGTCGGGATCGTCGACCATCCCGCGGATCCGATGCCCGTAGAATTCGATCTGGCGGAGTTGTTCCCCGGTCGACGCGTCCAAGTAGGCGATCTGGCTGCCAAACGCATCGACTGCCAACACGACGTTCTCCGGCTGCAACAACCGCAGTGTCTTGGGAGAGAAGTTTAGATTCTGAGTCCAGACCGGACGCGCCGGTTCGTCGATTGCGGGGCGAGCCACACATGTCACCTGACGACTCCACAGCCCCGCCACCAACAACTGGTTCGCTTCGCCAGCGATCACCGAAACGGGACTTCTCACACAATCGATCGTCGACTTGGCGATCAGCTTGCCAGCTTCCAGATCGATCTCGATCAAACGGTCACCCGCGGTATCAACCGCCCAAGCAGTCCCGCCAGGCAGGCGTTCGATCGCTGTTAGGTCGCCCCCGACAGTCAAGCGGGTTTTGACCGCTCCACTCGTGCTGTCCAACGCCAACACCTCGCCGCTGCGTTGGCAAACGACCAGCAACGTTTGGTCGTTGTCGAAGAAACAGGCATCGACTGGGCGAAGCGGCTGAGCGGCCTCGCTAGCACCAGCGAATCCAGCAACAACCAACAAAAACGTTCCGATCAAACGCGGGAGAAATCGGCAACGAGCGAGGGTGGGGAGAGAATCGCAGCGCATTGAGAGGTTCCAATTCGATTCCAGACGGGGGGCAACGTTTGCGATATTTTAGCAAATTAGCGGCGGAAACCATACCACAACCTGCCGCGCAAACAGGGGGAACTCATTTTCGGCGTTCGAGCAAGCCGAACGCCGAAAATCACCCTGCCCCTCATTTCTCTGAAATCACGCTACCGATCAAGTCAACGCTCCGATTTAGCGTTTGGACTTGGAATCCAGTGAGATGTCGAAGTCGTTGTCGCCAGCGACTACCTCGATCGCGATCTCGCTGGTCCCGACGTCCTGATAATGCATGGGGATCTCGACCACGTTGGCGGCCGCCTGTGGATCGGTCGGCTTGCCATCGGGGCCAACTTCCACGGCGATCGGCATTACCGCGACAAGATATTTGCCAGGGGTGCAGGAGAGCGTGTAAGTCCCGTCGGCGGCCAGTTCCGCTCCGCCGCTAGCTCCCGATTCGGACAACAAGAGGATGTTGCCGCTGCCGAGAGGTTGATCATCGAGCGAGACGAACCCCGAGACGGTGCCGGTTCGTGGATCGCTGTCGTCGCACCCCAGAGTAAGCTGCAGCCCCAGCGACAAAGCCAGCAGGCTCGCAGCGTTGAAAAATTTGGCAACCGTCGATCGTGATTGGTTTGGATAGGATGTCATTGAGTTTTACGTTGTCCAAGAAATCGTCAAAAGGAAGCGAGGCGGATCGGTTCCACCATCGCTTGCAGCAGGCGAACGCAAACGTCCGCCTGCTGTTGAGAGAGGAGGGTTAGCAAGCCGGTTTAGAACACGTCGCCGGGGATCACGTTGCCATCGTCGCGGATGCAAAGGTTCCGCAGGACCAGGAATTCCATGGTCTCGGACAGAAATCCGACTCCACCATCACCACGCGTGACCTGGACACCGCCGGGATGCATCGAATGCAAAGCGTTGTTGACACCGTCGCGGTGGTTCCCGCCCGATCCGCTCAGTTGCAGCGTTGTACCGATCGGGTAACGCAGCGAGGTGATCTGCCGGCAATATGGGTTGGCACTCCACATGTAGCTTGTGCCGTTGTTGGGCGGAGTCGTGCTGGCAGCCGAACCGGCCCAAGCACCCCATTCTGCGGATGTGCGAATTTCAATTCGCGCTCCTGCTGCGGTCTCGCCCCACGACGACGATTCGCCGATCACAACAGTATTGCTGAGCCCATCGGTCAGATCGCGAAAGCGAACGGTGTCGTTTGGAATCATCGTACCGTTGGCACACGCGTATCCTTGGCCGCCGCTGATGCAGCGTCCCGCGCCGGTCGGATCGCTGCTGTTGGTGGCACTGGTCGGCGCCCCAGCGATACCGATATATGACATCGTTGACATCTTGACGGTGTTCCCGGAAGTGACTCGCAGGTGCATCGGCGTCGCAGCACTCGATGGGCACCAGAACATGTCGGGTGTCCAGTTATCGACGACGGCAGCATTTACTCCGTTGACGTCAAAGCCGTTCGGAAGGCCGATAGCCAATTGGTCGTAAACCGTTTGTTGTTCCACGAATGGTAGGACCGGAACTGTCCAGCCTTGGATCAGGAAGCCAAGCGAACCGATCGGCAGCGAACGATTGATGTCGTGATAGTTGTGCAACGCCAATCCGATCTGCTTCAGATTGTTGGAACACTGCATCCGGCGAGCCGCTTCACGAGCCGCTTGGACCGCGGGGAGCAACAGACCAACCAAGATCCCAATGATCGCGATCACGACGAGAAGTTCGACGAGCGTAAAGCCCCTACTAGAATTGCGGCGCATGGCAATTTCCTTGCGTAAAATGGAGTAAATATCAACTAACGGGAACGGAAGGGAACGTTTCCAACAGGAGCATTCCGACAAAAAGCAACTCGCAAAAATTGCGAGCCAATCAAAACTCGACGCCAACACAACACTTCGTTGCACAGACGCGAAAGAGTCTAAAACGGAGGCGGGGCCCCGTCGCCACCGAAAGATCGCGACAGGGATTCAAATTTGTGAGCGTTTCAATAACGCAAGGAGGAGGGATTTCAGCCGACGTTAACGACCTAAGCGATGATCTGATCGATCGGTCTCCCGTGATCGATCTCGAGTCGTTTACGGCCGGGGATTTCAAGTTTGCGGGAATCGAGGCCCAGCTGTTTCAGGATCGTGGCATGGACGTCGGTCACATAATGGCGATCCTCGACGGCATGGAACCCGATCTCGTCGGTCGCACCGTGCACGACGCCCCGCTTCAGTCCACCACCGGCCATCCAAACGGAGAAGCCATAGATGTGGTGATCGCGGCCGTCGCTTCCTTGCGAACCAGGAGTGCGACCGAACTCGGTGGCGAAGACGACAAGCGTTTCATCCAACAGTCCACGCTGTTCGAGATCTTCCAACAGACCTCCGATCGGTTGGTCGACGGCGAGCGAATTTTTGGTGTGGTTGGCCTCCAACTTGCCGTGCGCGTCCCATGCTCCCGCACCGCCACCGCCGTGCTGGATCTGGATAAAGCGGACGCCCTGCTCGACCAGCCGCCGAGCACCAAGCAACTGCATGCCAAACTCGCGCGAGTGCGGTTTGTCGATTCCATACATCGCTTGCGTCTGAGCCGTCTCTTGCGAGAAATCGACGACGTCGGGAATCGAACTCTGCATCCGGAAGGCAAGCTCATACGAAGCGATTCGGGCAGCCATCGCGGGATCGTTCGGGTATTCCAACTGACGTCGATTGTTGAGTCGTTGGATCAGGTCCTGGCCAATCTCTTGCGACGACCGCGCGAACGGACGCTCTGGGCTGCTGAAGTCCAAAGGATTGTCGGGGTCGACGCGCATCGGGACCGCGTCGTGCGCGGGCCCAAGATAATGGCCGTCCCGTTTGTTCCAATACTCCCGCTTACCGATCGAAATGAATTGCGGCAGGTTCTCGTTCAGCGACCCCAAGCCGTAATGGACCCATGCACCCAGCGTCGGATAATTTCCATCGTTCAGATGGCGGCCCGAGTGGAATTGCGTTTGGGCACCGTGGTTGCTGTCGGTCGTATACATCGACCGCACGACCGCCAACTTATCGACGTGTTTGGCGATGTGCGGGAACCAATCGCTGACCTCGATCCCGCTTTCGCCATGTTTCTTGAATCCCTTCTGCAGCGGATAGAGTTTGTTGCGTTGGTTCCCGTTGCCATCGGGAGCGGCAACGCGGGCCAGAGCGAGTTTCTCGGGATCTTGAGTCTCGGCAAACGGCGTTTCGGAAATGGTTTTGCCGGCATATTTCGTCAACATCGGCTTCGGATCGAAGCTCTCCATCTGGCTGACGCCGCCATTCATAAACAACCAGATCACGCTCTTCGCTTTGGGCGGCATGTGAGGCTCGCCCGTCGGCGGTGCCCAGGCTGCGCCGTGGCCGCGCGCTTCGCGTTGCAGCATCGCTCCCAAAGCCAAACCGGTAAACCCCATGCCCATATCGGCAAGAAACGTACGACGTGGCGCATGGCCGTTGAACAACTTATTCATATCTAATTGTCCTCTCTCGATAGACGCCGGCTAACGCAGCGTGACAAAGTCGTTGTGGTTGATGATCGCCCAGATCAAGTTCCCGCGGGCCGAATCGTCGCTTCCCTCGGGCAATTCACGCCAGGCGGTCAACGCCGATTGGCAGTCGTCGATTTCTTGAGCTGTCGGCTGAATTCCCAACAGCAACAGGAAGGCCTGTCGAACAAAGGCCTCGTCGTCAGGATGGTCGGCCGCGATCGTGCTGGCGATCTGTTGCGACGATTCGAGCACCAGACCGCTGTTCGAAAGCGCGAGCGCTTGTTGCGGTACGATGCTTTGTTCGCGCTGGTAACACTCGGCCACCGACGCTTCGTCGAACGTGCTCAACAGCAGGTTCTTCTCGTTGTTGCTATGGAAGAAGTACAAGCTGCGGCGATGCGATTTGTCTTGATCGGCGGGGAGCACCGACGGTCCGCCCATCGTATCGTCGAGCGTTCCAGCAACAGCCAGAACGGCGTCGCGAACCGCTTGCGATTCCAGCCGGATCGGGACTCTTCGCCACCAATGCTGGTTGTCGGGATCTTTTGCCAGTTGGTCATCCATTCCGCTCAGCGAGGAGTCCATGCGATAGGTGCTCGAGAGGACGATCAAGCGATGCAAATGCTTCATGTTCCAGCCGCTATCGATAAGTTCCGAAGCGAGCCAGTCGAGCAGTTCAGGATGTGTCGGGGCGTTCCCGTTGCGACCAAAATCGAACGTCGAAGCGACCAACGGCTGTCCCAAGTGCCGCGTCCAAATGTGATTCGCAGCAACGCGAGCTGTCAGCGGATTGCGAGGATCGGTGATCCAACGGGCCAGCGCCGCGCGGCGCCCCGTACTCTGCTGAGGGAACTCGACATCGGGATCGTCTCTGCCCGTAAATTGGAAGCGGGTGGCGGTCCATTTCGCTCCCTTCAGCTGCGTGAATTGATCCGAATCCTTGACCTCCGCTTTCAGCGACGCCTCCGCTTTGGCAAGTGCCTCTTTCGCGGTGGCCAGCTTCTTTTCAGCCGCCTTCAATTTGTCGGCGGTCGCTCGTGCAACAGCTACCTGTTCCGCCGTCACCGTCGATCGTGCCTTCGCAACCGCGTGTGCACGTTCCGCCCGAATCGCTGCGACCGCTTGCTCGCGGATCGCCGCATCGTCGTTGGAATCCCAAGCGGTTCGCATCGCCAAGGCGCGGGCTTGCACGCTTTCCAGATCGGCCTTGCCGACAGCGGCCTGGGCCTTCGCGATCGCCAGTTCGAACTCCGCCGCGACCACGGGATCGACACTCGTCGCTCCGCTGGAGTCGCGTAGCTTCACGTCGCCGGGCAACGCGGAGAGCTTGAATTCCGAGATCGATGCGATCGCGTCAAAGGTGATCAACTGCAGCGCACCATCCACCCGAGCCAAAGGCGTCCGGAAAGCGATCAGCGGTTTGTCGTTTAACGATGCGTTGATCAGGTTGCCGCGAACCTGAACTCGCAGCGTGTAATCGGTGTCCAGCTGGATATCAGCTGCCGATCTTCCATCGCCAGGATACTTCGACTTGCCGTTTTCGAGAAACGAAGCCTGAACCTTGGGACCGCCAGCGTGCCCGCTCGCATAGACCAATTGCCGCGATTCATTGATCGAGTCGTCCTCTGCGATCGGTGCATCGAATCCGATGCCAACCGTTCGCCAGCCGCCGGCTCCATGAATTTGGAAACGAATGCTGGCGTCAAAATCGCGTGGCGGATTCTGCATCAACTGCAGGACCGACCGCGTTTGGCCATCCTTCGTCTGTTCGACTCGACCTGGTTGATGGTTCCATTCGCCAGCCCCCTGTTTCCAGCGCGAGTCGTCGAGCGTCGCGAAATCTTCCACGATGGGAGTAAACGGCGTGGTCGATTCCTCGACGGGGCTGCTCCCTTCGGCCGACTTGCGTGCCTTTTCCAAAGCAGCTGTCGCTTTTTCAACTCGCGTCTGGCTCGCTTGCTGACGCTTTTTTGCGGCGGCAAGATGATCGTCTAACACCCAGGGACGGCGGGCCGGTTGCCAAGCTTCCGGTGGCAGATCGACGGGCTCAATCGTCAGCTCTTCAAACTCAAACATCTTCGGCACGCCGGGAGCGATCACCGTCGATTTGTCGGGTTGAGCTTCGTCGCCGCGAATGAAGCGGTAGGTCGGCGCATCGACCAACGCATCGAAGACGCGCGGGATGCCATCCTTGTTGACATCCAATTCACCCGGCACGTTGTCCAAGCGAACCAGATAGGGCTCAAAAAATGCCCGCATCTTGTAGTAGTCGTCATGTCCGATCGGATCGAACTTGTGGTCGTGACACTTGGCGCAGTTCATCGTCAGGCCCAGCAAGCCCTTGCCGACATGTTCGACCGTTTGGTCCATCCAGGTGTGCCGGTTGAAGATGTAGAAGTTGCGAGCCAGAAATCCGGTGGCCCGCAGTTTGGCAGGGTCATCGGGAGCAAGCTCGTCGGCCGCCAACATCAAGCGAACCATCTCGTCGTAGGGAACGTCATTGTTCAGCGATTCAACGATCCAATCGCGCCAGTGCCACATGTGCCGTTGGCTGTTTCGCAGTTGAGCATTCAGCCCCCACCAATCGCTATAACGCCAGTTGTCCATCCAGTGTCGCGCCCAACGCTCGCCATGACGTGGGTCGTCCAACAACCTGTCGACAGTTTTTTCGTACCAGTCCGAAGACGGATCGTTAACGACCGCAGCGATCTCTTCGCTGCTGGGCGGCAGGCCGATCAGATCGAACGACAGCCGGCGCAGCAACAGGACACGCGAAGCTTCGGATTGTGGCGTCAGTTCATTCTCTTGATGGCCTTGAGCAATCCAGGCGTCGATGGGATTGCGTCCCCAGTTCGCATCGTCGACCACTGGAACGTCGGGACGGGCGAGCGGTTGAAACGACCAGTGCTGCGCGGGATCGGCTTCCGGTACCTCGTCGGCTGGCGAATCGGCTCCCGCCGCGATCCAGCGTTTCAGAAGGTCGACCTGTTCGGCCGAGAGCGGTTCGCCTTCGAATTCCGGCGGCATCCGCGAGCCCGGATCGGTGTCAGCCGTCCGCTCGACCAGCAGGTTAAATTCGGGATCCTCTTCCAAATCGACAGCCGCACCCGAATCGCCACCTTGGCGCATAAAGGCACCGGTATCGAGTCGGAGGCCTCCTTCCTGCTTCAGCGCTCCGTGGCAAGCGTAACAACGCTCGCGAAGCAGCGGCTTGACTTCGGTTTCGTAGTCGACTTGGGTGTCGTCCGCGAAAAGACTCGCTTGAGCAACGACCGCAAGGCAGATGATCGTCGCGCAGATTCGGCTAGGAAGCTTCATGATTGCCTCTCTACTTAGGGGCGGTGGGCGGTGGGGCTTCGGTGGGTGGTTTCGTCATCAAGACGGGGTGGTTCGATCGGATGTGGTGAGAAAGGGCCGCTTCGGCTGACGCCCAATCCTCGTCGAGTAACGCTTGCACCACATCGCGATGCTGTTTCAATGTTTCCAGGGCTGCCGATCGGTCGTTATCTTCCCAACGGAACAACAACCGGAAATACCGGCCCTGGCGTTCAAAGAAGTCGCGGATGTAGGCGTTCCCCGACGTCGCAACTAAATATTCGTGCAGCGATTCGTCGACGGGGACGCGGTCGGCTGCCGATGTCGGCGACGCATTGCGTTCGAGGATCGCTTGCAGTTGCTGGTTGTCCAGTCGCGGACGCGCCAACTGCAACGCTTTCAACTCCATCGCTTCGCGGACCTCGATAAACGCTTGCAAATCGTCTTGTCGGAACGGTCGCAAACGCCAACCGCGGCGCGGGATATGGTCCAACATCCCTTCGCCAGCTAATTGATGCAAAATGTTCCGGATCGCCGAACGGCTGAGCGAATATTTCTCCGCCGTCACCTCTTCGCGCAAATAAACCGATTTTCCTTCGAGACTCAACAGCACCAAATCATCGGCGATCTTTTCCGACGGATCGGCTGGCGGCTTGGGAGCCTCGGTCAACTGGTCGAATTCTTTCAGGGCGTTGGCCAGCGGACAGGCTTCGAGCCGCCGGTTTGCACCCTTCCTCAGCAAACCCTCATCGATCAGGTCGGCAACCGCCGCCCGCACGGGAGTGAAGCTGACATTATATAGTTCCGCCAACGAATCGAGCGTCAGCTGCGCCGGGAGATCGCGTCCGGATCGCAGCCGTAGTGCTAGATCGTTTCGAATGAAATCGGTGATCGACATACTTCAGAACAATACTTGTCATTGGTGACAAACGCAAGTAACATTGTCAGACAAAAACAAATTTAGTTCGTGCTCCCGGTGAAAAGACTGTAAATTCCCGGTGAAGGATCCTTGAATGATATTAGCCTCGCAGGACTTTAGTAGCAGAAAAAACAATATGAAAATCACCGCGATCGAAACGCACGTCTGTCACGCGAGGATGCGTAACTGGATCTTTGTCAAAGTAATCACCGACCAACCCGGCTTGGTCGGATGGGGCGAAGCGACGCTCGAATGGCACACCCGCGGTGTCGTGGGATCGATCCAAGATCTGTCCGAACTGCTGATCGGCGAAGACCCGACCAGCATCGAACATCTGTGGCAGATGATGTGGCGGCAGCATTTCTGGCACGGCAGCGGCGTCGTCCGCTCGACCGCGATCTCCGGGATCGACCTCGCCCTGTGGGATATTCTCGGCAAGGTGCACGGCGTGCCGTGCCATCGCCTGTGGGGCGGACCGGTTCGCGATTCGATCCGGATGTATTGCCATCTGGGCGGCGGAAACTTGGAAAGCTTCTACGAGACGCCGGTCGACAACGCCCGGCAGTTTGCCGATCTGGCTCAACAAGCGGTCGACGACGGTTTCAGCGCGTTTAAGTCGATGGCGGTTCCACCGACGATGCCCGTCGAAGGTTTGAAAGCGATCAAAGCGGCCGATGCCTGCGTCGCTGCGATGCGGGAAGCGGTCGGCGACGACATCGACATCATGGTCGACTGCCACGCTCGCCCATCCCCCGCGATGGGAATGCAGTTCGCCAAGGCGCTCGATCAGTATGGACTCTACTTTTTTGAAGAGCCCTGTTGGCCGGAGAGCCTCGATTCGCTGGCCGCGATCAACGCGGCGGTGACGACTCCGATTGCCACCGGCGAACGGCTGACGCATCTGGCCGCATTCCGCGATCTCTTTGCGGCTCGTGGTTGCGAGATCTGCCAGTTGGACCTGACGCACTGCGGCGGTTTCACCGAAGCCCGCCGGATCGCCGCTCTGGCCGATGCGCATCGAATCGCACTGGCTCCGCACAATCCGCAGGGACCGATCAGCACGGCGGCTTCGCTGGAGTTCGGTTTCTCGCAGCCTAGCTACATCATTTGCGAAGCGGTTCACCAGGATGTCCCTTGGCGAAGCGATGTCGTTCAAGAGAGTTACGTCGTCGACGAAGCGACGCGGACGGTCACAGCCGGGACCGCACCGGGATTGGGCGTTACCGTCGACGAAGATGAAATCCGTAAACATCCGTTCCAGCAAGAACTGCCGCAGCGGGTCTTTTATCCCGACGGCGCCGTAGGAGATTGGTAATGAGTGATTCGACCGCGACAGTTCCGGCTTTCCACCACGCTGCGTTTCATGGACGCGTCGGGATCGCACTGAATGACATCACGCCGCCGGTTGGGATCTATTCTCGCAACTGGGGCGCGGCGGCGCACGATGTGGCCGATTCGATCCACCGTTCGTTGACGTTGACCGCCACGACGATCGCGTCGTTGTCGGGCGAATCGCCATTGGTTCTGATCGATGCCGATCTCGGATGGTGGCGAACGCCAGAACTCTTTCCGCGGTTTCAACAGCGGTTGTTGGAAGAGTTTTCGCTCGACAGTTCGCAGCTGATCTTTGCGTTGACGCACACGCACGCCGGGCCACCACTGCTGGAATCGACCGATCCGCTTCCTGGAATGGAACTGACCAAACCGTGGCTCGATTCGCTGCTTGAAACCGCGGTCACGACGGTCCGTCAAGCCTTCGCCGATGCCAGCGAAGCGACGCTGGAATGGCAGACCGGGCATTGCGGTCTGGCAACAACTCGCGACCTGCCCGATCCCGATTCGGAAGGCGATCGCTTTTTGTGCGGCTTCGATCCCGAGGGACAAGCCGATGGAACGCTGTTGTTGGGGCGAGTCACCGACGCGCAGGGCAACTTGCGTGCAACGATCGTCAACTACGCCTGCCATCCGACCACGCTGGCTTGGGAAAACACGGCGATCTCGCCCGATTACATCGGTGCGATGCGCGAGACGATCCAGAAGGCGACAGGTGCTCCCGCAGTCTTCCTGCTGGGAGCGTGCGGCGACCAAGCACCTCGTTATCAATATGTCGGTGACACCGCGGTCGCCGATGGGCACGGTCGCGAATTGGGATACGCCGCGCTGTCGACTCTCGCCGGAATGGAGCCCGCCGGAACACAGTTGGCCTTCGAAGGAGCCGTCACGTCGGGAGCTCCCTTAGCGAAGTGGCGACACCAGCCGCGGAAGGCGTCCGAAAAAATCGCATCCGTCGAATCGTCGGTCGATCTGCCGCTGAAGGATTGGCCATCGGCAGCGGAGTTGGAAGCGCAGCGGATCGCATGTACCGACCGCACGTTGCAGGAACGGCTGCTTCGCCGACGCGACATCCGGCTCCGCTTGGGCGATGGCACGACGTACCCGTTGCCGCTGTACATCTGGCGGATGGGGGACGCGGTGTTGGTCGGCAGTTGTTGCGAAGCTTATTCGATGTTGCAACGCGAACTGCGCAAACGATTCCCCAACAACGCAATTATTTGCATGAATCTGATCAACGGCACGATCGGTTATCTGCCGCCTGCCGATCTGTACGACAAAGATGTCTATGCCGTTTGGCAAACCCCATTCGACCGTGGTTGCTTGGAAGCAACTTTAGAAACTTTAACCCAGGAAATCGATGACATCCTCCGCTAGCGAAACGCTGCTGCGCGGCGTGCTTCCCGTCTTGCAAACTCCTTTCACCGAGCAGGGGGAATTCGATTTCGAGACGCTCGACCGCGAGATCCAATGGGCCTTCGACACGGGAGCCGATGGGATTGTTGTGGCGATGGTCAGCGAAATCTTGCGGCTCAGCGAACAGGGACGCCGCGAACTGGCCGAACATGTCTGCAAGGCAGCCCAGAGCCGCGGCACGTCGGTGGTCAGCGTTGGTGCCGAGAGCACACCGGTCGCTGTCGAACTGGCTCAGCATGCCGAATCGGTGGGCGCGTCGGCGGTGATGGCAATCCCGCCGATCTCGACCGGTCTCAGCAGCGCCGCCACCCGCGACTACTTCGCCGCGATCGCCGCCAGCATCTCGATCCCGTTGGTGGTTCAAGACGCATCGGGATACGTCGGTTCCGCGATCGACATCGGTGTCTACAGTAAGCTGTTGGAACAATTTGGTGCCGATCGGATTTTGTTTAAACCCGAAGCGAGCCCGCTGGGACCGAACCTCTCCCGATTGCGCGATGCGACCGCGGGGAAGGCGCAGATTTTTGAAGGCTCCGGCGGGATCAACCTCGTCGATTGCTACCGACGCGGAATCGTCGGCACGATGCCCGGCACCGATCTGTTGGACGCAATCGTTGCCCTCTGGAACGCCCTGCAAGCGGGCGACGACGATCGGATCTACCAGCTGTCGCTGCCGATCAGCGGGATCGTCGCATTGCAACTGTCGGCCGGACTCGATGGATTCCTGGCGATCGAAAAGCACCTGCTAGTTCGCCGTGGAATCTTCAAGAATACGGTGCAACGCCAACCGGTCGGCTGGACTCTCGATGCCGAGACGGCGGCGGAAGTCGACCGATTGTTCGATCGACTCCAAGACGCGATCTAGCCCGCGATCGAATCGCTCCTCCCCGACGGCCTACCTAAAATGCTGCAACAGCCCACCACAATCCGCTATCGCACGATGGCCTGGCTGACCATCGCGTCGGGGCTGGCCTATCTTTGTCGCAATGCGATCGGCGTCGCGGAGAGTTCCGTTCGCGAAGATCTGGGCCTGACGTTGCAGCAGTCGGGGTGGTTTCTGGGAGCATTTTTCTGGAGCTACGCGTTATTCCAAGTCCCCTGCGGCTGGTTCGCCCAGCGACGGGGAACCCGATTCGCGTTGACGCTGTTTGCCGTCGGATGGTCGATCGCAGCGTTTGGCCTCGGCGTCGCCCCGGGCTTTGCCCTGTTGATCATCGCACAATTGATCATGGGCATTTCCCAAGCGGGTATCTTCCCAGCAGCTTGCAATTCGATTGGGCATTGGTTTCCGATGTCCCGGCGAACGCTGGCTTGCGGAATCTTGTGCGCTGGGATGCAAGTCGGCGCGATCGCCGCCAGCGGGCTGACCGGCGTGCTGCTGCAATCGATCGACTGGCGATGGGTCTTCATCCTCTTCTCGCTCCCCGGCATCGTCTGGGCGACAGGATTTGCGATCTCATTTCGCGATCGCCCCGAGCAATTGGAGAAGGTGAACGACGAAGAACTGAAACTGATCCACGCTCACAAGACACAGCGGCCCGACGGCACCCACGCCCCGATCGGTGAACACACGAACGACCTGGGGCCGCCGCGAACCTCCGCGATCATCTTTTTGTGTGGCCAGCAGATCTGCCGAGCATCCGGATACATGTTTTTCGCCAGTTGGTTCCCGACATTTTTGCAGGCCACGCGCGGCGTCTCGATCGAAACGTCGGGCTTCTTGCAAAGCCTGGTCCTCTGCGGCACGTTAGCCGGCAGTTTGTCGGGTGGCTTCATCACCGATTGGATCTGGCAACGAACCGGCTCGCAACGGCTGAGTCGCAGTGGGATGGGATCGATGGCGCTTTGCGTCTGCGGTCTGCTGGTCCTGAGTGCGTGGCTTGTCAGCGACGTTTCGTTGGCGATCGCGCTGCTCTCCCTGGGCTCGTTCTTCGCGGCCTTGGCGGGACCGCCGACGTTTGCATCGACGATCGACCTCGGGGGAACCAAGGTTCCGCAGCTGATGGGACTCGTCAACATGTGCGGCAACCTCGCCGCAGCCGCCTGCCCCGTCCTGGTCGGGATGCTGTTCGAATGGAC
The DNA here is from genome assembly GCF_007751715.1 of Rosistilla oblonga. NCBI lineage: Bacteria > Pseudomonadati > Planctomycetota > Planctomycetia > Pirellulales > Pirellulaceae > Rosistilla > Rosistilla oblonga. Next base: position 4,326,701 of record NZ_CP036292.1, read on the forward strand.
CGCCAACTGGAACCTCGTCTTGCTATTGTTCGCCGGCATCTATCTCCTCGGCGGCATCTGCTGGGCACTTGTCGCTCCTCACGCTCCTTCACCGCGCCAACCGGACGCCAGCCTGACGTAACCAACGAATTCCCAGACAGCTTGTCGAATCGGCAAACCAGTTCATCGTGTCCGCGGCGCTTTGTTCCCGACACTACGGCCGCGACCGTTCAACCGGCTGACTTCGCTTCGCCCAGCCGATTGCTGTCCGATGCGACCAGGCTCTGTTTGGCTGGCCGCGAGAGAGCTTTGATGGCGAGTTCCCGCTTGAGCGCCGCACTTTGATCGGGCTGCACCTCGCGGTAGATGATCTCGACCGGAAGACGCGAGCGCGTGTAGCGGGAAGCCTTCCCCGCATTGTGTTGCTTCAGCCGGCGATCGATGTCTTTGGTGATGCCTGTGTAAAACGAACCGTCGCCGCAGCGGAGGATGTAGACGAACCACGGGGGCTGGTCGCGGGGAGGTTCAGCGTCGTTCGACGGATTCGAAATCGGCGGTGACTTCGACATGGGCTGCACGTTGGGGCGAGGGGGACAAAAGACGATCGCGGGAGCATCACAGGAAGTGGAACCGCAGCGATGCGCCGGGCCGGCGGAATCGTAGCAGAAAAGCGACCGAAACCATTACAGCGATTCTGGCGTGGCGCTGATCTCAGCGGCGGCAAGCGGTTGCCGTGGCGCACCGCAACGACCGGCGCATCAACCTATTTACTGAGCCCAGCGAAGCAGGTGGGGTTTCCAGCACGCAGCGGGCTGATAATCTAATGCCATCGCTTTCGCCGGTGCGATGACCGAAAGCGGTTTTTCAATTACCGAGACAACTATTACGAACATTAATAATGATGAGCGATAACGCAGCTTTTGGCGATCGATTGGCGCAGGCGGTCACGGACAAAAAGTCGGTTGTCTGCGTGGGACTCGATCCACGTTTCGAACAATTGCCGTCCGGTTTGCGGGATGCGGCAGCCGCCAGTCCGCAGGGCCGCGCTGCGGCGTTCAGCCAGTTCTGCCGAGAGATCATCGACGTCGTCGCCCCCTTGGTGCCGGTCGTCAAACCCCAAGCCGCCTTCTTCGAACAATTGGGGCCTCACGGCACGATGGCCCTTGCCGAAACGATCGAATATGCCCATCGCAAGGGTTTGATGGTGATACTCGACGGCAAGCGGAACGATATCGGTTCGACAGCCGCCGCCTACGCTTCGGCCTATCTCGGTGCTGGCGACCGCAGCGCATGGGGCAGCGACGCTTTGACGGTCAGTCCGTATTTAGGGGCTGACAGCATCGAACCGTTTGTCGAGACGTGCGACTCGCGACAAGCGGGGATCTTTGTCTTGGTGAAGACATCGAATCCCGGCGGCGGGCTGCTGCAAGATCGCCGCGGCGAAGACGGCAGCGTCTACGAAGCGGTTGCCAATCTGGTGACTCAGCAGAATGCCGACCGCCTGGGAACCAGCGGCTACGGACCGGTTGGAGCGGTTGTTGGGGCGACGTACCCCGAACAACTCGCCGAGCTGCGGCAACGGATGCCGTCGGCTTGGATCCTGATTCCGGGCTTCGGCGCTCAAGGCGGATCGGCTGCCGACGTCGCCGCCGGTTTTGACGACAAGGGTCTCGGCGCGATCGTCAACAATTCGCGGCACATCATCTTTGCTCACGCCCGGCCCGAGTTCAAAGAGAGTTTTGGCGACGCGCGTTGGCAGGAAGCTGTCGAAGCGGCGACGCGTCAGATGAACGAGCAACTGAAGCGATAGTTTTGCGAAAAGGCAGCCGCGTTGAAAATTAAGCTCGTCTGGATCGGTCGCTCCAAAGACAAGAACTTTGCCGATCTGATCGATCAGTATCGCAAGCGTCTGTCGCACTACTGTTCGCTGGAGATCGCGGAGCTAAAAGAACTCAAGCCCGGCCGCTTATCGGCTGCTGAGCTGATGAAAAAAGAGGCGGAACTGCTGCTGCGGCAGGTTGCCGATCAAGATCTGATGGTCTTGATGGACGAGCGCGGACGCCAATGGACATCGATGGAATTGTCGCAGTGGCTGCAGGCGAAGATGAATATCGCCACACCGCGGATGACCCTTGTGATCGGTGGCGCCTGGGGCGTCGATGCAAAGGTAACCCAACGTGCCGACAGGATCTGGTCGTTGTCAAAGCTGACTTTGACACACGACATGGCTCGCGTCTTTCTGATCGAACAGATTTATCGTGGGTTCACGATTCTGCGAGGCGAGAAATATCACAACGAATAGGCAGGCGGGTCGAGGACCGTTGGCAAATGGCGCCAAGGTCCAAAATGTCGAGCGGATCGCAACGAATGGTCCAAGCTGAACCGTCGCCTCCGAACTGATATCGACAGCCGGCGGCATCGCCGATGTACAGCGACACGCTCGAAATAGTCTATTCCTGGCCGCGAACCGATTTGGTTGCATCGGTACCCAGTTGCGAAGCTCGCTGGTTCTCGCGTTGGATCGCGTCGTACACCTCTTGCCGGTGGACTGGAATGCTCTGCGGCGCATCGATGCCCAGTCGCACTTTGTCACCGCGGATGTCGACGATCGTGACCACAACGTCATCTCCGATCATGATGCTTTCGTCGCGGTGGCGTGATAGAACAAGCATGGTGCTCTCTCTGAATGTTCGGGTTGTGTGAATATTTGCTAAATTCCATAACTCCGAGCAGAGCGGCACTCGCTCGCAAGATGGTCATGGGAGACTCGACGGGAAGCGATTGAAGGTTCCCGACAAGTAAGTCTATCGGCGCCCCGTTCGTACCAATTCAAAGAGTTCTATCCGTTGGCGGTTTCGCAGATTCTGCGGGCGCTACCGGCCAACGCTAGCATCGGCTGGTCGAGATCTCACAACGCTCACGATTGTTACAGACCGCACGCCGCCGCCAGCGAAGCTCCAATTTCGCCGCGCTCACCATCCGATTGGAACAGGACACATCGCCCGACGCTCCACCTTTGCAGCCGCTGTTGGCAAGCTTTCGACGCCATTAGCTTGCGGCGACGTGGAAGTCGACAAACATCTGGTCGGTCGCCCATTTCTGGAACCAGGCAAGCAGTCGTTGTGCCAGCGCTGTATCGTCCAGCGAGTCCAAAGCTGCGACGTTTGCGATCGCCGCTTCCAGCGAAACGCCCTCGCACAACTGCTGAAGGATCTGAAACTCACCCGGCTCCAGCTCGATCGTGCGGACGACGTAGCGTATCCGTGTGATCGCGAGGTAGGTTGGCCGCATCTCAGGAAACGCCCCCTCGAGATCTGCCTGTTTGCGAACAGCAATCGCATAGTCGTGCGCGGCACTGTTCAGTTGCAACAGCCGCAGGCATGGGGCCGGCGTCAAGCAAATGCTTCCCATCGACTGCGGTGGTACCGTCGCCAACGCATCGCCGCGGAGCGTTTCCATCTGTTCGATCCCCGGCCCGCTGAAGACCTCGCTATAGATCCGCTCCAGCTGGGCAAGATCGATCATCAAGTCGCTCCACGATCGTTCCAGCGAATCGGAGTCGGCATCCTCCTGCGCCGCGTCGCGGTACTGGCTTAGGAAGTGATGAAAGTTGGCACCAAGATCGGCCAGTGTGTAACTTTGCGACGGAAAGAACTGCAGATACTCGACGGCAAACGCGTTGAAGGTCTCCTCGCCCAACAGTTTCACCAATGCGGGAAACTCTTCGCTTAAACACTCCAACAGCCGTGCATAATACGCGTTTGCGTAGACCTCGATCCGCTGCTGGCTGTCGAGTCTTTGCGATGGCAGGATCAAGTCTTCCAGGCTCGCCCCGGCGGCTTCTCCCAAAGCGTCTCGAGCTGTCTCCGATTGCGATCCGCTCTGCACCCCATCGGGATGCGTGATCACCGCCTGCATCCATTGCTGGACGCTCTGCAATCCGCGCGATTGGGATTCCATCTATTCGACCTCCGCTCGGCTGAACAACGCTGGCTGCGGAATCGCATTGCGACGCGTCGCGCTCGCCCGATCGACACTCGTCTCCACGGGAATTGTCGGACGAACGCTGGCCGAATGAGGCGAAACATCGCCAACGTCCGACGGCTCCGCTTGCGCTGACCGCAGATAAGCTTTCGCCTTCAGCACCTCGGCATGCAGCACGTCGAACTCGGGGATATTGGCGTCCCATTCCAACAGCGTCGAAGCTCGAATGCCGCGCAGGTAGGCGTATCGAAACAGCTCCCAAACGCGATCGACAACGCGACCGTCGTGGGTGTCGATGCAGTGGGTTCCTAAATCGGTGTGCCCCGCCAAATGAAACTGAACGACGCGATCGGCGGGGATCGAATCGAGGTATTCGGTTGGGGAAAAATCGTGGTTGACGCTGGAGACGTAGACGTTGTTGACGTCCAACAGCAACTGGCATCCGCTTTCGATCGTCATCCGACGGATGAACTCCCATTCGCTCATCGTCGAATCGCGGAAGGTGACGTAGGTGCTGGGATTCTCCAGGACCAACGGCCGTTCGAGGACTTCCTGAACGATCCGAATTCGATCGCAGACGTGCCGCAGCGATTCTTCGTTGTAAGGGATTGGTAACAAATCGTGAGTGTTTTTTGCTGCGATCCCGGTCCAACAGACGTGATCCGAGACCCAGCGAGCTCCGGTCTCATCGGCCAGTCGTTTCAGCTTTTGCAGATATTCGAGGTTCAAGGGATCGCTGCTGCCGATCGACATCGAGACCCCGTGCATCACGATCGGATACCGTTCGGCGATTTGGTCCAGAACGTAACGTGGCCGCCCTTGGCAGTCCATGAAGTTCTCGGAGATGATTTCGAACCAATCGACCGCCGGCTGATGCTCTAAAATGTGTGCAAAGTGAGCGGTCCGCAGCCCGACGCCAAGCCCCAAGCCGGAGACAGTAGGCGACAGATCTTGATTCGAATCGGTCATTGGTTCAAGGCTCCCGGAGGTGTTGCAACAAACAACGGCTGGTCGTGACAAAACAGGACCAGCCGTTGGAATCGGTTAACGAACATGGTTTGCTGCGCGTAACGCTTTATTTAGGTGCTGGACCGACCTTCTTGTCGGCAGCTGTCATCAATTGCTCGAACTGCTTGCGAGCCAATTTCCAAGCGTTGGCGTTCAAAGGCACACTGCAGCTGCCCTTGCCTTTGCAGGTGTTCTGTCCGGGATAGCCGCCGCAGCCGCCTGCTCCCTTGCACTCATTGGCCCCCGCGCAGTCGTGTTTTGCAACGCTTGCACAAGATCCCATACCGGCGCAATTGTGATCGCCTTTGCCTTCGCCCTTGCAAGTGTTCAAGCCCTTGCAAGTGTTCGGAGCGGCGATCAACAACGCTGGATCGACTCCCAAGTCGGCCTTGCCACCTTCTGCAGCCGAAGCCATTTTACTGCCGGCAACGAGCCCGCCGGTTGCGATTACTGCCATGCGTCCAAAATTACGGCGTCCGATGTTTGTGTCACTCATAGCTTGTACCTTCTTTCGGAATATTGAAGTAAACAACAAACGGCCTGCTGCCAGTTCACCCTTCGAATCGTTGATGCATCGGCTCGATCGTGCCGCCCAGCGGCGCGTCACACCAAGTTATCTAGCCCACAATCCGACCGCTGTCAGATCGTGCGCCCAACGCAGGATCAACGGGCGACGATGCGTCGTCATATAAGACACGTCGCCAGCCAGTTTGTTGTTTCGCAGTCTACCCGGTCTGCGCAACCCCAATTGTGCGTCATCTAACAGAACGCGAGGCAACGCCAAAAGAAGTAGCTGACAACCGATCGCGCCGCTCCCTTTGGCCACGTGCCCCCAGAAGGGCCAAAGCTGGTGATCGAGTCGAAACAAGCAACTGACGCAAAATCACAGGCCACTATGCTGAGCAACTCGGATACCCCATAATCCTGGCAAAAGCCGCTGGATCGGTCCTCCCTTTCCCATCGGCACGTTGGCTTCGTGCGACATCTAGCATCGATTTTGTGATTGGGATAGCAGCGTTTATGCGGCAGCGCAGACCAACCGCAAACTCGCGTGGCAAGTGATCCGTCAACGTTGAGCAACACTCCACATTGCTCGGCGACAGAGAACTTCTGTTTTTCGATTTAGTCAAATTCGCATCGCCCCGCCTCAAGTCATTCCCCCAGGTGCAAGGCGTCGAACGATCAACTGGGAATGGAGCGATGCATGTACAAGCGAAGACATTCAAAGTCGAGTTCGTCTTCGATATCGAGCAATCAATTGTTGATTGGCGTCTTCTTGTTATTCCTGCTTGGGCTCACGCTCAACCTGAGTTACCGGTCCTATCGATTGGTGTCCCACGGTACGGTCGTCGATGCGATTTGCACGAAAATCGAAACTCACACTTCCCGTTCTGGCGGCAGTCGTAGTCGGCACACGACCTACTCCATCCGTTATCATGTCGCGGGACATGGGCAGATGGAGGGAACGATCAATAGAGCTTTCACAGGACTGCAGCAAGGTCAATTGATCGAAGTCCTTTTCGATCGACGCGAACCAACCCATGTCGAAGCGAATCGGTTCTGGAGCTTGTGGGGATGGGCGACCGTATGTGGTGGAGCAACACTCTTCATGGGCTTTCAATTGCTGCGTTCCAGACGCAAGCAAACCGCCGGAAAAACTGCAGTTTCCACGAGGGTAACGCCAGCCACTTCGCACCGGAAATTTGAGGTGAAGAGAACTCCCAAATCGCCGGTCACTTGGGTTGCGTTGGGGACGGTCGCAGTGCTTCTGGTAACAGGTCTGGCCTGGGGAATGATTCGTTATCGAGCCGCCCACGCTTTTCCGATTCGCGCGATCGATGTCAGTTCCGACGGAACAACAATCGTATCGGCCGGCGCCGCCGACGACTTTTCTGAAGTCGTGGTATGGGATCTAGAGGAAAAACGCAAGGTAACGAAATTTGCCGCGGGCGAGGGGCCTGTCATCTGGATCCGATTCCTGAACAGTTCTGGTTCTGCGGCGCTGATGCATTGCTTGCTCGAGCGTGGATCATCCCACGCTGTTACCCCAGGGCAGATGGTACTGTTGGACCTTGAAACGGGGCGAGAAATGGCCCGTCGTTCCACGCGAGGCTATCTCACAAAAACCGTCGTCTTGCCCAAGTCGGATCGCGTCGTCGTTCTTTCCTGGGACTCGATCGAATTGTTGCAACCCGATCTCCGACCGATCACCACCTTGCACAGCGGTTCGGACCTTCAGCTTCGAGCAGCCGCAGTCGACCGCGACGAAAAAATTCTCGCTGTCAGCGGCAAGGATCAACTTCACGTTTGGGATCTTGAAACGCAAACCGCACTTCCATCGCTTGTCGCCGAAGGCACGCGTTTTGAAAAAGTAGCGATCACACCCGACGGAAATTGGATCGCAATGACGGTCGACTCGAATTCCTACGATCAAACAGAGTTCCCTGTCTACTTGTGGGACCGCCGAAATCCCGAATCCGAGGTTCGCACGCTGATGTTCGAATCCGAGGTCAGTCATTTGGCGTTTGTGCCAGGCGATTCCGATCGTTTGCTAATCGTGTCAGGACGCGATCGATTACCGTCTCAGACCACCCTTTATTCGCTGGCGGGCGAACCACTCGAAACACTCTACTCGGGCACGAACGCAGTCGATACCATCGCCTTATCCGCCGATGGCACCGAATTACTGCTGCAACTAAAACGAGCTGGCGGTTCACAACTTTGGGACCTGTCGGGCGACACGGCAACACAGTTATGGGACAAGCGGCCGTTCCCTTTGGGGAACGCAATCTTTTCACCGAATGCTTCCTCACTGATCGGATACAGCGACCCTTCGACAGTCCGTATCGTCGACACGTTGGACACAACGCAGGAATTCGAAGGCCGTGGGTATCGCCGACCGTCCTGGGTTTGGCCGATCGGATCCTCCGCTGCAGGAGTGCTTTTCCTGGTGGGTGTTAATCTATTGACGAAGTTTTTTGCAGGAAAGTCACGCGAGCAGCGTGCGGCGGTGATCGACCAGGTTGCTGCTCAATTACGTTGGCAAAGATCGTCCTCGATCTCCGTTGAAGATCTCCCAGATTTTGAGTTCCTGAAGCAACGCGCCGGTGGAAATTTTGAATTCGTTCTTACGGGGCCGTCGCTCGATCGCGAGAGTTTGATGGGATGGTTTAAGTGGACAACGCGGACGAACGACAGCCACCAAACCCATCGTGAGTTCTGTTTCGTTTATCCAGATACCGATTCGACCCTACCCGAGTTCTACATCTTTCCGGAAAACTTCGTTTCGAAAATTTCCGCCCTGGCGGGTTGGCAAGACATCGATTTGGATCGAACCGAGAGTTTGCGAAAGTTCTCGGCCAAACACGTACTACGCAGCAATCAACCCGATCGCGCCGCCGACGTGGTGACACACCAATTTGCCGAATTCCTATGCGACCATCCGGGATGGAGTATCGAATCACTCGACGGTTCGCTGATGCTCTCATGGCAGAACGTGATTTCGTTTCAGGCTTTGAAATCGCGTCACAATGACCCTGTAAGCATTGTCAACCTGCAGAAAGATGCGGAACGTATCGCAGGTTTTTTGTTCGGAATCCGATAGTCGCACGACGTGTTCCCGAATACCAAACGCAGAAGTTGAACCTATCGCCCCGGAAGTTTGCAATCTAATGCAATCGATTCAAATCGAATACAAAGCGCCAACAACGATCGCAGATCCGCAGCTATTGGAATCCGAGGTCGAGCGCCAAATTCGCGCGCACCTCAAATCGATCACCGACGTTCCGGTTCGCGACGTCGATCTGAAGCTACAAGTGACGCAACTCGAAATTCGTGCGGGCACGGGAACCGTCGCAATGAAAATTCAAGGGGCAATCAATGGTTTGTCTTTCGACAGAGCTGTCAAAAGGAGCGAATCCGCTAGCAGCCGCATGGGCCAATCTGGCCTAGACCGCCTGATCACCCGAGCGTTCGCTAATATATTCACCCTGCTGGTTCGACTCTTCGTTCCTTCGACGATGACTCGCGCGATCGGCAACCGCCGCGTCAGCGAATACGCGGTTCGCGCCTGCAATGAATGTCTCGCAGAAGTCCGCATTGAAATCGACACCGCGATCGGTCGTCGCCAATCCTTTGGGCTACCTCAGTGGCAAACGACGAAGTCGATCGCGTGGAAAGCCAGCCTCTTGACAGCAGCCATCTCTGCCGTCGTTTACTGGTACCGCCAAGATTCTTTTGTGGATGAGGTCCGCCCTGGTTTTGGATGTATCTTGATAACGTTTGGCACCTTGGGGTCTGTCATCGGAGCGGGAATCGCCACGCTTCCCACACGGTTCTTTCAATCAGAAAAAGCGGGGCGCAATCTGGTGAAGTTAGTCGGCGTGAAGAGCCCAACAGCCATCCGTGTCGTCGCATCGGGCATCGCGCTAGTTTCCACACTTTTCATTGTTATAGGCGGTTATTGGCTTCTATTGGAATGAACAAAAGCAGTTCCATCGCATAACGTCCTCTGGCATCCGCTGTTTTGACACGGCACGTTGCTTGTAGCGTAACGATGTTGTTCAAGGTTCCAACGCCTCGAAACCAGATACGACGTCGAAGAGTTCTTCGTCGATACTGCTTTGTCGCTGACGACAAGAGGAGGCGTTGAGCGACAGAAGCAGCTCTTCAATATTATTGTCGGCGCGTTGCATCGCAGCCAATCGACTAGCGTTCTCGATAGCCAAGGACTCCGCACACGCGCGAAACAGCGAAACAAATAAGTATTCGCCCGTCAGTTTACGCATCGTCTGGATAGTGTCTCCCAAATGCACCCTCGTGCATTGGCGCGTCTCGCCGGTCGTCTCACCCAACGCAACGCCAGACCTGTCGCAGAAGCAACCTCGAGCAGACTCAAAGAGCGAGCATCATTGCCACCGGCCGTATCGCCTGGGATTCAGGATCCTTTGACTCCGTTTGCTATGCGATTGCCAATCTCTTCGTCCACGTTTCGCCAGTAGGTGAACGCACGTTCGAGTACCGGATCCGTAACGCCCGCCTTCAGATGGCCAACCACATTGGAAACCAATCGATCACGCGATGCGTCATCCATCACCTCTCGAACGAGCGTGCCAGCCTGACTAAAGTCATCGTCGTCCTTTCGCAGCGTGTACGCCGCGCGGGTAAACTCGCCGTCGGCGGCCCAGGTTGTATCCTCGGGATAGCGCTGGCAATCCGCCGCCGGACCACCTTTCGAGTTCGGTGCGTAAACCGGATCGGAGACGTTTTGCGTTCGACCTTGTCCATCCTTGCTGTAGCTGAACACCGGACATTGCGGAGCGTTGACGGGAATCTGTTTGTAGTTCACGCCGAGTCGATGCCGGTGGGCATCGGCGTAAGCAAACATGCGGCCAAGCAACATTTTGTCTGGGCTGATGCCGATACCCGGCACAAGGTTGTTTGGCTCGAATGCAGCCTGCTCGATCTCCGTATGAAAGTCGGTCGGATTGCGGTTCAAGGTCAGACGACCGACTTCGTGAAGCGGATAGTCGTCATGCGGCCAAACTTTGGTCAAATCGAAAGGGTTCAGCCGATAGGTCTTAGCCTCCTCGTACGGCATGATCTGCATCTTCAGCGTCCAACTCGGATGCTCTCCTCGCTTGATGGCGTCAAACAGATCGCGTCGGTGATAATCGCCATCAGCTCCTGCCAAGCGATCGGCTTCGTCTTGGGTGAGAAAGTCGACTCCTTGGTCGGTCTTGAAATGATACTTGACCCAGTAGCGTTCTCCGGAAGCGTTGACCCACATGTAGGTGTGGCTGGAGTAGCCGTTCATGTTTCGCCAGGTCTTGGGAATTCCGCGATCGCCCATCAACCATGTGACTTGATGAGCCGACTCGGGCGACAATGACCAGAAATCCCATTGCATATCGTGGTCGCGCAGACCGTTGTCAGCGCGTCGCTTTTGCGACCGGATGAAGTGCTGGAATTTCATCGGATCGCGCAGGAAGAAGACGGGCGTGTTGTTCCCGACCATGTCGTAATTGCCTTCGCTGGTGTAGAACTTCACCGAAAAGCCGCGCGGGTCACGCCAGGTGTCGGGGCTCCCACGTTCGCCGGCCACGGTGGAGAACCGAATCAACGTGTCGGTCTTCGTCCCCGGTTGGAACACAGCCGCCTTGGTGTAGGCACTGACATCGTGGGTCACTTCAAAATGCCCAAACGCCCCGGAACCTTTCGCGTGCGGTTGTCGTTCGGGAATGCGTTCACGATTGAAGTTGGCCATCTGCTCGATCAAATAATGGTCGTGCAGCAAAATCGGGCCATTGGGTCCGACAGTCAACGAGTGCTCGTCGCTTGCGACGGGGCAGCCCGCATCCGTTGTCGTCGGCTTCGAGTCGTGCTTTTTCATGCTGAGAGTCCTTTGTTTTGGGGGTACTATCGCGCGACCGATCCGCCGGTCGGAGCTGCGTGAACGAACCAATACAAGTCACTGACTTCGTGGATCAGGTCGCGAGTCCCACAGCACGGAACTCGTGACATGATCCACCACTAATTGCAGCACCTATTGTTCCGCTGGTTGTATTGACTGATCCAATCTATCACACCTTCATCCGCTTCGGGCGAGTTGCCGCAACGGCTATCTCGGATTACCGCGTCATTTGCGTTCGACGTCGAGCTCGCCAGGACCGATGCGATGGAAGAACGCCAATAGAACCGTGCCAGTGAACGGACGGCGAGCGATGCAAATTCGTATTTGTGATGTCGTCCACCACGATGGACCACATCGCCCCCAGGGATAACGACGGCAAAGATTTCCAGCACCGCGCAGCGGAGACCGTCAAGCCGAACGTGTTTCAGCCGCGGTCATGGGCTAAACGGAAAAAGCAACGGCACAATGGCGATTGTCGCGATGAGAATCAGCAGTTGAAGCGGAACGCCTACTCTTAAGAAGTCTCCGAATCGATAGCTTCCTGCACCAGCGACCAAAGCGTTGATCGGCGATGCAACGGGCGTGGAAAATGCCGTCGACGCCGCTAACGCGACACCCATCAGCAATGGATAGGGCGAGACGTCAAGCTGCGCGGCAAGTTCGAGTGCAAGCGGTGCGATCAGGACACTGGTCGCGGTATTAGAGATCGCTTGACTTAGGATCGAGGTCACCACGAAGAGCAACAACAGAAGTACCCACGGACTCGTCAGGCCAGGGCTCTCCACAATCGCGTCCACCACCAAATCGAATGCCCCGGTCTTATCGAGCGCGGTCGCCAGCGGCATGACGGACGCAATCAGCACAATGCTCTGCCAGTTGATGCTCTGGTAAGCATTGGTTCCACGAAACGCTCCAGCAATCACCATCAAAGTCGCGGCCACCAGCACGGCGGTTACGTTTTCCGAGAGGCCGGTACTCATCGCAATCAGCATTCCAACCAGGATGCCGATGACCCAGTAGGCAACCGGCTTGAGCGGCGCGTCTCCTTCTTCGGCTTGCTCGCTGACCAGCAAAACATCGTTTCGCGATTTGCCAAGTCGCTTCAACGCGCTTGCATTAGCCGCGACCAGCAACGTATCACCAGGATGCAAGGGAGTGTCCGATGTCCGAGTGCTGACAGGTTGGTTTCCTTTGCGTAGCGCCAGCACCACCGCCCCATACACACGAAAGAAATCCAAATCCCGTACGGTCCGAGCGACAAATTTTGAACGCGGCGGAATGATGAGTTCAGCTAGATGGACGACCTTTGGCAAGCTCGCCGACGTGGTCACCATCTCGACCAGCCCTTCGCGGATCAGTTTCGAAATGGCTTCCTCGTTCGCCGACTTAATGAATAGCGTATCGCCAACATGTAGAAGCGTTTCAGGAGAGCATTTGCGTACAATCGCCGACCGCACACGGGATCGAATCTTATCGGGCGTGGAAACGGCCAGCACGTTGACATGAAAGGTGCTACGGAGGCCAAGTTCGCGAAGCGTGCGCTCGGCGAAGTTCGATCCGCGTGGGATACGGATTTCGCAAATTTGTCCGTCGACGCCGTAACTGTGAATGAGTTCGGGACGTGACACGAGACCTTGATTTCGGCCAACGTCTGCGGCAGTGGTCGCTTGCGCTGGCAGCAAACGCGTGCCCAGGGTACACATAAAAACAATGCCGAGAGCCAGCATCAGAAGTCCGGCAGGGGCAAATGAAAAGAATTGAAAGGTCTCCAGTCCCGCGCCCCGTAGCTCCTGATTGACGACCATGTTGGGCGGTGTACCGATCAGCGTCAGCATGCCTCCCAGCGAAGCGGCAAACGCCAAAGGGATCAGCAACTTGGACGGCGAAACTTCGGCGCGGCGACAGAGACTCAGGACAACCGGCAACATCACCGCGACGGTCCCCGTCGAACTGAGAAATGCCGAAAGCAACGCGCTGGCAAGCATCACGGCGACCGTTAGCCGGGTCGTGGAAGTACCGCCAAGTCGCCCTAACCACCTGCCCGCGACATCGGCGACGCCAGACTCCAGGATCGCTCCCCCCACCACGAAGAGTCCCGCGATCATCAGGACCAGCGAGTTTGAAAATCCCGCGGTTGCTTCCGCTGGTGAGAGGATGCCCGTGAGCAGAAGCGCCAACAGCGAAACAAATGCAACCAAGTCCATCCGGAAACGGTCAAGCACGAATGCAATGATTGTCGCCAGCAGAATACACGTCACTATCCAGATGTCAGTAGTCATCTGCAGAGATTAACGCCCTGGATCGAATTGCGTAAGAGCAAGCCAGAGAACCCAATAATATGCGGCACGTATCCGCAATGCTGGTCGACGTCATCTGTCGCAAAGAAGCGAACCGCAGACTGCACTGGAGCTGCCGAGGCATTCGACGCGTTTGCGTTTCATCACCTGCCGTCATAGCAACCGCCCGGTGAAGAGAGCGGTCGACCGCTAGTCGATCGTCGCACGGACTGGAGAGTTATCGGGGACGTCTTGGTGCTCGGTGAGCGATCATGAAACGTACCATCACAGATAAGGTGCAGTAAGAAAACCGCGCGATGTGGATTGCGTGATAGGGAGCGTGTGAGTGAATGGAATCGCCTGCATTTGGACATGCTCCAATTGCCGCCGGGAATTGACTTGTGAAATCCAAGAGAAGACACTTTGGACGGGAACGGAGTTCGGTTCGTTGCCACCAAGGGATCGGCGTTCGGTTTGCCGGCCGTGATCTCTTGTTTTTATACGTGCAAACGTCGCCACCAAGAGTGGCGAGCCGCGTGATTGAAACGAATGCCACTGACCGATAGTCCGTACGGCATCCGCCATTCCATTGAGAGGATTCAACATGATCCAGTTCCTTGCCACGTCGACGCGTGTTTCTGGAACGTCCGGTTTCCGCCGAACATTCCCACGTCGTTTGCTACACACAATGACGACACTCGTTGTTCCGACGCTTGCAGCCCTGTTCGCACAAACCGTTTTCATGTCGTCACTTCGGGCCCAGTCCAACGACCGACCCAACGTGCTTGTCATCCTGACCGATGATCAGGGATGGGGCGATCTAAGCGTCAACGGCAACACCAACTTAAGCACTCCCAACATCGACAGCTTGGCCCGCGATGGGGCCAGCTTCGACCGCTTCTACGTCTGCCCAGTCTGCTCGCCAACGCGAGCCGAATTTTTGACGGGGCGCTACCACGCGCGAAGCGGAGTCTACAGTACGTCGGCCGGCGGCGAGCGGATGAATCTCGACGAGCGGACGATCGCGGAGACCTTCCGCGACGGAGGCTACGCGACCGGAGCGTTTGGGAAATGGCACAACGGAATGCAGTATCCCTATCATCCCAACGGCCGCGGATTCGATGAGTATTACGGTTTTTGCAGCGGTCACTGGGGCGATTACTTCAGCCCGCCGTTGGACCATAACGGACTGATCGTTCAAGGCGACGGGTTTTGCATCGACGACTTCACCAACAAAGCGATCGCGTTTATGGAGTCCAGCGTGAAGCAGAACAAACCGTTTTTCACCTACGTGCCGTTCAACACGCCGCACGCTCCGATGCAGGTTCCCCATCCGTATTGGGATCGCTTCAAAGACAAGCCGCTGGCGATGCGTCACCGCGATCCGCAAAAGGAGGACGTCGATTTCACACGTGCCGCGTTGGCGATGTGCGAAAACATCGACGACAACGTCGGCCGCATGTTGGCCAAGCTGGACCAGTGGCAGATCGCCGACAACACGATCGTAATCTACTTCTGCGATAACGGCCCCAACAGTTGGCGTTGGAACGAAGGGATGAAAGGACGCAAGGGAGCGACCGATGAAGGAGGCGTCCGATCACCGCTGTTTATCCGTTGGCCCAAAAGCATTCCGGCGGGGAAACAAGTTTCTCAAATCGCCGCGGCGATCGATCTGTTACCGACGCTGGCCGAATTGACCGGGCAGAAGGTAGGCGGTTCGAAGCCGTTGGACGGACGTTCGCTCGCACCGCTGCTGACCAGCGACGACGCCGACTGGCCCGATCGCAAGATCGTTTCCCACTGGAAGAATAAGGTCAGCGTTCGCAATCAACGGTTCCGATTGGACAATCGCGGCGAGTTGTTCGAGATCGCAACCGATCCGCAGCAACGCGTCAACGTCGCCGAGAAGTTCCCCGAGGTCATGGCGGAACTGGTCGCGGCGGCCGAATCCTATCAAACCAATGTCGCCGCCGGATACGACGACGACCAGCGTCCCTTCCCAATCGGTCACGCCGATTATCGGTACACGCAAGTCCCCGCTCGCGATGCGAACTTCAACGGCGGGATCCAACGATCCAATCGTTTTCCAAACTGTTCGTATCTGAAGAACTGGACACAAACCGATGAGGTCATCTCCTGGGATGCAACCGTTGGCGCCAGCGGCATCTACGAGGTGCAACTGCATTACACCTGCCCAGCCGAAGATATCGGTTCGACGATCGAACTGTCGTTTGGCGAAAGCAAATTGACGTGCCAATTGACCGAAGCCCACGATCCACCGCTGCGTGGATTCGAGAACGACCGCGTCAAACGCCCCGAATCCTACGTCAAAGATTTTAAAGTCGTCACGCTGGGGCGGATCGAATTGACCGAGGGTCCCGGCCAATTGCAATTGAAGGCGTTGGAGATCCCCGGCGATCAAGTGATGGATTTCCGGCTGTTGTTCTTCACAAAGATCGAATAAGCGATCGCAGACGCTTCCTTCGATCGAGCCGACGTTGCAGGTTACTTTCGCGACCGTTCGGCGATCACTTTGAAGTACGCTTTGATTTGATCGCTGTATTGGCTAGCGAATTCGCCACGGCTGCCCGCCGTTGCGTTTTCGGCGTTCTTTTCACGCAACTTGCCCCAGTCGCTGCCGTTGCGTTCGGGAGCCCCCGCTGGCAATTTCCCGTCCGCCATCGCCTCCAATTCCGCTCCTTCACCAGCGTTCATCGAGTCCTCACCCGCCGGTGACGGTTGATCACTCTGCTGTTGGTTCTCAGATCTTCGCTTCGACATCGCAGCCGCCTGGTTCGCCGCCATCTGAGCGACGCTGGGCATCGAAGCGCTGGACGCCGACGCCGCTTGTCCCGACTCGCCCGATGGTTCGGACCGATTTGAACTCGCTGCGATCGCTCGATCGAGATCGTCCAACATCTCAGCTAATCGTTCGCCTCGGGCGACTGAGGATTCATTGGCTCGTGGAGCCGTCGGAGAAGCTTGTCCCGCGGGCTTTCCGCCCGACGATGAAGCTTCCGCCGGCGAACCAGCACTTCCCGCCGGCGAGCTTGCCGCGGCGGGTTCTTCGCTCTGCATCCCCGTTGGTTTTGCATCGGCCTCTCCAGCCGGAGACTTTGATGCACTATCCTCTCCCGCGGGCGGAGTCCCCGCAGGCGATGGAGGCGTCGAAGCCGCTTCGCCAGTTGCAGCACCGGATTCCGAGTCACCGCTTTCGCTTGTCGCAGAAGGTGAGTTCGGCTCCGCCGATGCTTGCTCAGCCGCCGCGTTGGCAGCTTGTGATTGAGCTAACATATCGGCCACGTTTTCGGCTTGTTCGCCGATCGCGTCGCTCGCTTGTTGCACCGCTTCGGCAGCCTGAGCCGAAGGCGTTGGCGATTCCCCCGCCGGCTTATCCTCTTGCTGCCGCGACTTTTCGGCCGCGGATCCAGCAGCTTTCTCGGCCGCCGCGATCTGCTCCTCAGCTACCTTGCCGACTTGCTTCGCGGCTTGGTCCAGCTGCGCCGCGGTCGCCGGTGATTGTTTCATCCGTTGTTCGTGCCGCGCTGCCCGGGCGAGATCTTCCGACGCAACGCGAACATCTTCGCCAAGGCTCTGCTGCTTTCGCTGTGTCGCTTCCAAAGCGTCGGCCGGCGCCGCCAGTTGTTGATCGGAAGTCGGCCGTTTTGCCGCGGCGTCCATCTTGTCTGCCAATTGCTCCAGCATCGATCCCGCCTTCTCCGCGACCCGCTGCGTCATCTGAGCGGCGGGATTTTCGGCGTCGAATTTCCCCAGATCCAACTTCTCCATCTGCTGCCGCTTCTCACTCGCTGCCTGCTTGCGTTGCTTGGCATCTTCGTTCAACTGCTTTTCCGCTTCAGCAACCGCTTGCGCCTGTTCGGCTCGCTGTTGTGTGTTTGCTGCATTTTCCTGATGCCACTCGTTGTCGGGATACTTTTTCGCCTCCTGCTGCGCTTTGTCAGCTTCGCGTTGCCGAGTGCGTAGAGTGTTTTCCGCGTTGCGGATCCGCTGCTCGGTTTGCTTCTGGTAGTTGTTAGCGTGCTGCTCTTCGCGACGGAACTCTTGGATCATCTGGTTTCTCAGATTCTTCGCGTCGTTTTCGGCGTCGCGTTTCATTCGATCCTTTTGATTCTGATCGGCGACCTCTTCTTTCGCAGCCTGCTTCGAATCCGTGGCCGCTTGTTGAACCGCCTCGGCCGCGCGTTGCAGCTTCTGATTCACATCGTCGACAGTATCCTGCATGTCGTTCAGCAGATCGTTATCGGTAACGCTCCGCGCCGCATCGGCGGCAGCTTTCAGTTGCTCTCGCGCATCGGTCAACTTCTTCGCAGTTATCGGTTGGTCCCCCTTTTTCGCATGGTTGCCCGCGATCGAAAGCATTCGGTCGGCAACCGCGGACGCTTCGCGAGCTACCTGTTGCAGATCCTGCTGCAGCTTCCGTTTCTCGCTGAGGACCTTGGGATCGGATTGCTCCAACGAACGCCGGGCTTGATCCTCTTGTTCTTTCGCATAGTCCAACGCCTGCAGGGCTTGGGCCGTTGCTTCGGCAGCGATATCCGAAAGAGCCGCTTGCATCTCGGGGCTCTTCTGCAGTTCCCGCTCCAACTGTTCCAACAAACGCTGCTGTTCCGACTGCGCTTGCTCAGCGATGTTATTCAGCCTCTCTAGCCGCGCGTATTCCTTCTCCAGCTCGCGAGCGTTCGGCAACTCCATCTCCGCCTGGCGAAGTGCTTCGCGACTCTCCGCGACATCCTCTCCCGCATCCAGCTTCTCAAAATGCTCCGCCACCTGCTCCAAGGCGTCGGCTAGTTGTTCCTGCTGGTCGGCAGCCTTCTGCAGCGCATCGGCCTGTTGCTGCGCGGATTTCGCCTCAGCCGCAGCTTGCAGTTCTTCAGCACTCGTTTCCGCCGGCTGTTGGATCATCCCGATGCTATCGTCGGCATCGCGTGCCCGCTGACGTCCCTCGTCTTCCATCAGATCTTGGTTGCTGGCATCCTCGGCGAGCGCCGCCAGCAGCTCCTGAAGCTCCTCGCTCAGACTCTGTTGCTGTTCCTGCAAAGCTGCCAACTTTTCCTGCCGCGCCAACTCAGCCGCATCCGCTTCGGGATCCTGCTCCGATTCCGCCGCATCCGCATTCTCCGGCGTCTTGTTCTCCTCCTTGGCCTTCGCTTCCTCCGCCTTCGCCTCCTCAGCCAACGCCTTCGTCTGCTCTTCCAACTGCCGCGTCTTCTCCGCCAAATCATCGGCCAGTTGAGGAATGTTCGGAATCAGAGCGGCGATCCGCTTCCGAGCGTCCGCCATAATCGGAGCGATCTCGGTGAGCCGTTCTTGGAAACGCGTCGCCAAGACTTCCACTCCAGCCGCCGCCGAGACCGATTCGCGTCGCCAACGACGCATCGTGATCCGTTCGCCCGCCTTGTTCAACGGATCGCCCCAACGCAGTTCGTTGATGTGATTGACGGTCTCGCGAGGATAGTCCGCCGATTTGGCGATCGCCGCAGCAACCTCGACCTCTTTGACGATTCCGTCCCATAAGCGTGGCCCTTCGATCCGCGAGACAAATGCTTGCGAATCCCATCGCTCTTGAGCCAACAACTTGCCAGCCAGCGGTTGCAACGCGGCAAGTTGATGCCCAACCTCTAATTGTCGCAACGCATCGCGGATCGTTCGCATGTCGTCGAGCGTCTGCCGCGCCGCGTCATCAGTGGGATCTCCATCCAATTGAGCGACGACGTGGTCGATCGCTCGTTGGGTAAGGCTGAGATCGGCCTGCATGATCGGCAGCGGATCGGGCCGAGTTTCCTGAGCGGTTCGACGATCGGCGATCTGATCGCGCAGCGAACGCACCCGCCAATCAAAAGCCTCCCGCGCACGATCGACCACTTCTCGTGTTTGAGCGAGTTCGGCGGAGTCTTTGGCGGCCAACATCTTCCGCCGCGCGTCGACGAGTTCACCCGCATGCCGCGCGGCAAGATCGACAGGGTCGGCGAGAACTCCCGCCCGTCGCACGAGTTCCAATCTCGCCCTGCCCAGTTGTTCGGGAAGGCTTCCATCGGCCATCGATTGATTCAGTCGAGCGTGCAGCTCTTTTGAAAACTGTTCGCTCGCGCGGCGCAGCGGCTGGATATCGTCGGCGTTGTCGAGCCCCAACTGCAATTTCTCACGATGCCGTGCAACCAATTCCTGCAGGCTGACATAGGTTCGCTCCGACCGCGAACGAATCCGCGCCGCATGTTCTTCCATCAAGTCTTCCAACGCGTGGACGTAATTGATCGCTACCTGTTGATGACGTCGCAACCGCGCTTCGGATATTTGCGACCCGGCATCGGCCACCAATTTTTGCTGTTGGTAGATCGCGTCGAGATCGATCGCGATCCCGCCCATCAAATCGTGCGATACGATCGTGCTGAAACGGTCTTGCAGCCAACGGGCCGTTTCACCCGCCAGCTTGAAGCGGTGGTGATAGTGTTTGTAGCGATCCTCTTTCAGCTTGCCATCGGGCTCCAGTTCGCCCAACGCCGCGTCGAACGACTTCAACTCGCCCGCCAGCTCCCGTTGCATCTCGGAGAGCATCCGCAGAGTCACTTCCAAATCGTAAGCGTCCATTCCCGCGGGAATCTTCGGCATCAGCGTCCGGACGACGGTTGCCGCATCACCCGACTGCTGCTCGACTTTGTCAGCGATATCAATCAACGCGACACGATCCGCATCGGTCAACCGGCGCGTCGCTTGGTTGCGTTTGAAGATCTCGTCGGCGCTATCGGAACTGGCGGTCAGGTCGCGGGCGAGTTGATCCAGCCGATCGAAAACGAAGGCTTTGACCGTCAGAGCGTCGTGCCGGTTGGGATCGAAGTCGTCCGATGTGATCACGATTTTCAGCGGTACCGATTCACCACGCTGTCCCTTGCGGTCGATCGCCACCAACATCGTCGATACGGTGTCGCCGCTCTTGACGTTCAGCGACAACAGATCCATCTCCCAGTTCTTCCGAACCACCGCGGCAGGCGAGATCTGTAGCGGCGTCGCGGTCCATCGCCCGCCATTGATCGAGACCATTTGTCGCAGCGTATCCAGCGGCAGATCGTCTTCGGCCAGCGCCATCAACGGAACGATATCGTTGGCGGGACGCAGCAGCGTCGTTTCCTGTTGCTGCAAAAAACCGACTCTCGGAATCATGTCCGGTTCGGGGCGAATCTCATATTTGGGACTGAAGGTGTTCTCGAATCCGGTCTCCTCCGATTCCAGAAGGACCTTAAACACGCCGGCTTGGCGAATCGGAATCGTCGCCGCGAGCAGGCCGTCTTCGCGAGCGACCGCATCGATCGTCCAAAGCTTATCGGTCCCCATCGTCTCGATCAAAATCTGAGCATGCGAGATCGGTTGGTCGGTCCCCAGCAACAGATCGACTTGCGTCCCCTCCAACGCGATCAGATCGCCATGCGTCTCGGTGATCGTTTCATCAGCCAACTGGGTGTAGTCGGGATAGTGGTACGTTTTTTGGAATCCTTCGACTCGCGGACGCGGCCGCGACTGCAGCGTGTAGTGCCGCGTGATCGCATCGCCGGCGAGGATTCGATAGTCGACCTGTGGATCGCGGACGGTGATGTTCGCCGCAAACCGCCGTTCGCCTTGCGCTCGCATCGTTTGTCGGGTCAGCCCCGCCGATTCGCCGTACGATTCCAACGTCACCTCGTTCGTTTCCGGCCCCGAAATCTCGACGACGATTCCGATCGTCTCGCCACGAGGCACGATCTGCGACGCGGGACTCGGTTGCAGCACGCGGACCTTGGTGCTCGAGACACGATCGAGATTTGCTCCGGGTACCATCGCCCGAGTGATCAATTGCCGGAACGACAACCCCGGCAGCGATAACACAATCCCGAACAGACACGTTAGCGCGATCGCGCCGACCAACCAACGCCCGATCAAACGGATCGGCAACAGACTGCGGACGTCGACACGGCCGATGTTGCTGGCAACTTTATCTTGCAATAGCTGACGGAACTGGCTCGAGCCGTTTGTCGCGGCGTTCTCTTGCGAAAGCTCGACCGCCGACAACAGGTTCTCCCGCAACTCAGGCTCTGCAACTTCGAAACTAGCGGCCAACGATTGCGGATCTTGGGGAGTGAACCAACGCCGCAGCGAAGTCCACCAAACGGCAAGGGCAGCGATCGCATACGCGGCCAGACTCAAGGACCAGCGTGTTTTGTTGGAAAGGATCCACAACCAATCGACAAACGCGACAAGCGACATCAGCACCAACAGGCTGACGACGCCGACGCACAATGCGCGTACGATCAGCAAGCGTTTCTGTCGGCTTCCGAATTCCGATAGCTTCGCAGCGGTTTCTGGGCTCAGATTCGACATCGCCAAACTCCCTCGGATTCTTTCACTACAACAGCCCGTTGCGTTTGCGCAACCACCATTCGACGCTCAACAGTCCAACAATGCACAGGAACCACGGCCAGCTTTGCCACAACAACGTCTCCGACTGGACCACGCGTCCGGAACTGAGCGGCCGCAGCAGATCGACGATCTCGCCCAGCCGCTCCTCCTGCAAATATTCCCCACCGCCAGCCGAAGCCATCTCGATCAGAAGGGCTTCGTTGCACGCGATCTGTTCGAGTTCTTTGTTTTGAGGTGGAGCGACAACAAATTGAGTCTTCGCCTGGAACGCAGCCTCGTTGAACCCGCTCGCTCGAATCGTGACTTCGTATTCGCCCGGATCCAACGCCGCCGTCTCGCCGCGGTAATCGCCAGGCAGATTCTCCGCGGGTTGCAAATTGATCGTCGAAACGATCCGCCCGTCACGCCAGATCAACGCGTCGACGGTGGCATCGGCAACGAGATTCCCATCGGGGCCGCGCAGTTTCGCTCGCAGCGACGCGGAATCGCCCGCCTTGTATCGCAGCGGACCGCTATCCAGTGCCAGAAATTGGTCGCTGACAGCAAACGGTCGCGGCATCACCCAGCGGGCGATCTGGTTCCAAAACCTCTGATGGATCTGATCCGCCACGCGGTATCGCCAACGCCAGCTTTCGTCGAAAGCGAAATAGAGCACGCGGCCGCCGCCGAAACTGCGGCCCACGATCGCGGGATGCCGATTGCCATCGACAACCGCTTCGGCCATCACCTCCGCGTCCGCTGTCGGTTCGACCAAAGCGATCCGCTGCGGCGCTGGCAACTGCTGCCAAAACTGATCGTTTTCATTTCCGATCCCCTGCAATGTCAGCGCCGGATTGTCGCGGCCGCTGTCGGTCAGTTGCAAGCCTTCAGCTGGTTTGGGGTCCCCATCGCCGGACCACGTCACCGGCAACAAGACGCCCAGCGATTCAGGCGTCAACCGCGACAGTTCCCCATGAGCCCCATCGATGAAAATCATCCCGCCACCACGTTGGTCGACGAAGTCTCGCAGCCAAGAGAACTCGGTTGCGTTAAACACCGATTCGGGAAGATCGCCGTAGATGATCAGATCGTATTCGAACAATGCCTGCTTCGAGTTCGGGAACGATCCGTCCGCCTCGCCTCGCGGCAACCGCTGCCTGGCATCATCGCTTTGCAAAATCACGGTTTGGATTTCCCAACCCGAATCGCGTTGGAACAGGTTCTTCAGATAGCGGACTTCCCAGCGGCTGCGGCTGTCGATCAACAACACCTTGTGCTGCTGAGTCACCGCCGCAAGACGGATCGCTTGCGAATTGTTACCGAGTTCGGTTTCGCCGTCGGCCGGCACGATCTTCGCCGTCAGTTCCAGCGGCACGCTGTGGCGTTGGACCTTGTTGTCAAACCGATCCATCGCGGCATCGACTAGCGGTTCGACCGCCAGATCGAAGTCGATCCGCCGCTGAGCCACGTCCATCGATTTCAATTCCTGCTGCCAGACAACCGTCTCGCCATCGCTGATCTGAACGACAAACGGCCGTTCGGCGGGCATGCGATCTTTGATCACAAGCGTCCCGCGGACGCGATCGGATTTGTAAACCGTGTCGGGATACTCCGCCTGCAACAGCGCCAAATCGGTTGGTTCGCTCTGCGTCCCGAAGCCGACGGTGTAAACCGCGTTCTGCTGAGACCGCGCGACTCCAGCCAGCTGCGATGGCGAGGGACCTGCATTGTGTTGACCATCGGAAAACAAGACAGTAGCCGAACCAAGCGACCGCTCGCCTTCGGGATCGCTCGCTTCCTGAGCTGACTCGACAATCAAGCCGCTAGCGAGATCGGTTGTCATCGAGGATTGCACGTCGTCGAGTGATTCGGGGATCGGCACCTCGCCCCGCGAACTCCAGATCGGCACCTCACGGGTTCCGACCAACGCGGCGACGTCGACGTGATGGTGATCTTTCAACCGCGCAATCAAGCCATCGTCGCGATCGAGCAACCGCGCTTCGATGCGGCGGATTCGCAGCGATTGATCGAACAACTGCAGCCCCGCCAGCGCTGCGTCTCCCTGCGTTTGCATCCATTGTTGACAGTAGTTTGCGAATGCGTCGCTGAACGTCTGCTGATAAATCTGCAGGCCATTGACCGTGGCGATCAAGCGATCGCGGGTCGCGGACGCTTGCTCCGCATCGTCGATCGGTTCGCTTGCGAGCGACTTCACTTTGGCAAGCACCTCGATTTCGAAGGGCTCTGGCGAGACATGGTTTTCGTCAGCCAAACCGGCTGCCGCTTCGATCGCCGCGTCGACATCGGGAGCCAGATCCGTAACGGCATCTGTAAAGTTGCCGAGCGCCGTTTGCATCGCTTGTGGCGTGATCGCTCCCGTGCCCAGCGCCGCAAGCGTCTCGCGTCGAGTCGTAGAAATTCGCTCCGCCAGGTCGAACAATTTCGTGTCGAACTGCCCCTGCGGCAGCCAGCCCTGTTCGTGCGCGATCATCAACTTTCGCGGCAGCGGCATTTGCGGATCGGCCGTCGTCATACTCTGCGATGCATCGACCAACAGTCGCACGTTTCCCAGTTCCCCGATCTCTTGCCGGTGATGCAAAACCGGGCCGGTAAGACTGACGATCACCATCGCAATCGCGACCGATCGCAGACAAGGCAGCAGCCAACGCAAGCCACCGGGCAGATCAAAGCTCTCGCGGCGGTAATAACCAAACGCCAACGCGGCTCCCGCAACGGCCAAAAACAGCCCCAGCCAAACCGGCAGCTCTCCGACAAATCGCAAACTGGTCATTGGCGAACTCTCGAAAACCGTTGTTGGAAGAAGAGTTCGACAAACAGCAGCCCCAACAGCGCAAACAACACCAGACGCCAGATCTCGCGTCCGTGCCGGCGGCTAGAATCCAACGCGAGAAACGCGGCGCCGTCGGTCACGACATCGGCACCTAACGCATCGGCAAGCGTCTGCAATTGTTCGGCATCGATCGTTTCGAGCTTCGATTCCCCGCGATCGATCTCGACGGCAAAGTGCCTCGGTGGCGCATCGGGCTGAGTCAACGTGTAAAGGCCGGGCTGATTTGTGCCCGCGAATCGGATCACCGAACGCTGCTGATCGGCAACCGGTCGCAGCGACCGCTGTTTGTTCCCCGGAAGCGAGAGGACTTGTGTTGTGTCGGCCGCTGCCGCATCGTACAGCGCAACCAGAGTTTCTCCGGCGGTGAGGTTCGACGCCGGAACGCCGCGCGTCGCGATCGACGTCACCAACTGCTGAACCAACGGCAGAAAGACCGGACGCAGCGGCAGATTGTTCCAATCGGCATCTGCAGTAGTCGCGCACGCCATCACAAAACCTTTGCCAACAGGCTTTTCGACCCACAACGGGTCGCCGCTATCGAGCCGGATCAGGGTCGACGCCTGCGGATCGGTACCCGACGCGTCAGCTTTCGCCTTATTGGAAACAGCTTGGATTCGATTGTCCGACGTGCTCGCTGGCTTCGTCAACACATACCACTGCGCGATGTCGGCTTGTGCCAATTCGCTGCTGCCCGAGTTGCCGCTGTTGAAAATCTGCAGCGCAGGGTGATCGAAGTGTTGGGCGACGATCCGAGCGCCCCGATCTCCATCGTCCAGGCCGCCACCGATGCCTTGAATCGGCAGCGGGAACAGGCCACGCTGCTGATGCAAAACGCGGTTGTACCAATCGACATCGACCTTGTTCCCTGTGAAGACGATCAGGCCGCCACCTCGCTGGACAAAGTCCTGCAGCTTCGCAGTACGTTCGTCGTCCAGCTTCGCAACGTTGGCCATGATCACCACGCGAGCCCACTCCAACGTTTGCTGATCGACTTCATCGGTTTTCACGATCCGGGTTTCAACGAGATCGGCCAAAGGCATCTGCCCCAACGAAAACGGAGTCAGCGCAACCGCCAGAAAATCGGTTTCGCTTTCCATCGGTTTGCGGCTGGGATCGCCATCGATCATCAGGACTTCGATGCTATCGATCACATCGACAACCGCGAGGTATTGATTGTCGGTCTTCAGATCGTCGCCGGCATCGACTTCGAATTTCAAGACGTGGGAACCGGCGGCATCAAATTTGTGAACAAACAGAGCTTGCGCCGTGGCGTCGCCAGCCACCGCCAACTCCGTCACGCCAACAAGGCGATCGTCGACGATGAACTGCAGCCGCGCTTCGGGAACATCCGAAACGCCGTAGTTTTTGACGCGAACACGAACCTTCAACTGTTGCCCGACGCCAAGTGCCCGCGTCGAAAGCTGAACGTCTTCGATCGCGATGTTCTGCTCCGCGTCGCCACTGCGTTGGATCAAAGTGATCGATGGCGGCACCGCCTGGCTATCGATCTGTTGACGAAACCGTTCGATCGCGGCGGGTGTCAGCGCATCGACATCGGATCGCTGGAAGTCGCTGATCAGGATCAGATTACGGCGGGAATTGGCCATCGCGGAGACGACCGATGCGCCCAGTTCCAGCGAATCGGCCAAGCTTGTCGCACCGCGGCCGCTGTCCAGAAACGGCAACTGGTCGGTGATCGATTTCGAATCGAATACAGGCGTATCGAACATCGGTGCGGGCGAACCGCCGGTCAAAATCACCGAGGTGTCCGAGCCTTTACCGCTGCTGTCGACGATCAGCCGCGTGTCGTCGACAGCTTCCGCGATTCGCGTTCCCGAGGCACCGATCGCATCCATCGAATAACTGTTATCCAAAAGGATCACCGTCGATGCGGGAGCGTCGCCCGGCAGCGATTGCCATCCGGTTAATACCGGCCGAGCCAAGCAGAAGGCGAGCAAGGCGGGAATCGCACAGCGGATCAACAGCAACAACAACTGCTCCAACCGCACCCGCCGACTGTTGTTGGCGACAACCGAATCCAACAGATGCATCGCGCCCCAATCGAGCGTCTTGAATTTGCTGCGGTTGAGCAGATGGATGATCAACGGAATCGCAAACGCAGCGAGTCCGCCCAACAAAGCGACGTTTAGAAAACTCATCGCAGCCGCCTCCGTGTGGCCAGATACGATGCCAACGCTTCGGCATACGGTCGGTCGGTGACAACGGGAACCAGATCGATCCGGTTGCGGTGACATCCAGCCGTTAAGGCTTCGCGAAACGTCGCCAAGTTCTTCAGGTAAGCCTTTCCCAGATGAGCGGGGTCGATCAACCGACGATGCGACTTTTGTTCCAGCGATTGGAACTGAGTCCATTGTTTGAACGGGAAATCTAATTCGTCGGGATCCCAAATCTGGAAGATCACGATTTCATGCTTGGCGTGTCGGAAGTGAGCCAACGCTTTCATCAGTTCTTCGATGTTGCCAAACAAATCGGAGATGATCACCAGCAGACCGCGACGCGGGATCTTGGGGACCAATTGATGAAAGACCGATGAGAGTTCGGTTTCGCGTTCGGCTTTCAGACCGCTCAATTCGTTAACGATCGCGGTGAGATGCGTCGGCTTGGAGCGTGGCGGAATGATCCTTCGAACCGCGTCGTCGAAATGGATCAGCCCGACCGCATCCTGTTGGGCAAGCATCAGGTGTCCCAGGCAAGCGGCCAGCCTAACGGCGTAGTCGTGTTTGCTGACGCCGCCAGCGCGGGAACCGCAGTATCCCATCGAACCGCTTTTATCGAGCAGGATGTTGCAACGGAGGTTCGTCTCGTCTTCGTACTCGCGAATGTACAAGCGATCGGTTTTGCCAAACAGCTTCCAATCGATCGTGCGGATCTCGTCGCCATGGACGTACTGGCGGTGCTCTTTGAACTCGACGCTGAAGCCTTTGTGAGGCGATTTGTGCAGGCCGTTGCAAAAGCCCTCCATCACCTGCCGCGCCAGCAGCTGCAGGTTGGTCGTCTTCGCAAGGTCTTGCGGCGTTAGGAAATCGGTGAGCTTGGTGATGGCAGGACGATCCTAATTACAGCAACTGAGCTTTGGGACGCGGGACGTCGGCCAACAAGCGTTTGACAAGATCGGCCACGCTGATCCCTTCGGCTTCGGCGTTGAAGGTGGGGACGATTCGATGCCGCAGCACCGGCAGAGCGAGCGCTTCGATATCGTCGATCGTGACGTGATAGCGGCCATGCAACAGCGCGCGAGCTTTGGATGCGAGCACCAGTTGCTGGCAGGCACGCGGGCCGGGGCCCCATTCGACCAATTGACGAACCCAAGGCAGACAACTCTCTTCGCGCGGTCGCACACTGCGGACGATATCCAAGACAAAGTTGCGGACGTGTTCGGGCAACGGCACCATCCGCACGGTCTTTTGGAAAGCGATGATCTCATCGCCGGTGACAACGGGTTCGACCTTGCTGTCGAAACTGCCGGTGGTCCGGTCGATGATCATCGCTTCCTGATCGCGGGTCGGGTATTCGACGTTGACAAGAAACAGGAAGCGGTCGCGCTGCGCTTCGGGCAGCGGATACGTTCCCTCTTGTTCGATCGGGTTTTGCGTCGCCAGGACGAAAAACGGTTCCTGCAGCTTATAAGTCGTCCCGCCAACGGTGACTTCGTGCTCTTGCATCGCTTCCAACAGCGCCGCTTGAGTCTTCGGCGGCGTCCTATTGATCTCATCGGCCAACAGCATCTGCGTGAAGATCGGTCCTTTGTCGAAAACGAGTTCGCGGTGTCCGGCATCCGATTCCTGAATGATGTCGGTGCCGGTGATATCCGCGGGCATCAGATCGGGCGTGAACTGGATCCGATGAAACGCCAGATGCATCGCATCGGCCAACGATTTGACCATCAGGGTCTTGGCGAGCCCCGGCACACCTTCCAACAGACAGTGACCGCGGGCGAGGATCGCGATCAAAATCTGTTCGACGACGGTCTCCTGGCCAACGACAACGCGGCCCACCTGGGCGCGAATCTTTTCACAGGCTTGGACTAACTGCTCGGCGCGTTCTGGATCAGAGAAGGTTTCCGACACGGTAGACGGTTCCTCGGGCTAAGGCGTGCGATGACAAATCCCCTGCTCGCTGCCAATGCCGGCATTCGGTATCGATGCGAGATCGAAAGAAGGCGAATGACGCCGTAAGCAAACGGCCCCTGAGGGGGCGGTCGGAGATATCAAGAACAAGATAAACGAGCGGGGTTGTCAATGCACGTTGCAACGCCCCGAGCCGAGGAGATTTCCGGGGAAATCATCGCTGCAGCGGTTGGAATCTGCGGCTGTGCAGCTTCCCCTAGATTGCCAAACCGCCACCGGATCCGACGCGATCCTTTGCGATTCCTTGAGGCAGCCAGCGCGAACATCCGCCGGTCGATACCTAATTTTGAAATGTTGCCTTGCCGCGATGAACTGGGGAACTCGCGCAGCCCCGCGGGGTTGGTGTGCGTTATAATCCTGGGTCACTCGATGCTACCGATAGCATGCTGAAGACACACCTCACCAACCTTAGGATCGTTCATCGATGAAAAAGATTGTCTTGTCCATCGCGACGCTGTTTGCCATATCGAGTCTTGTTATCGCAGAGGACTGGCCGCAGTGGCGCGGCCAAGCGCGGGACGGCAAGAGCTCCGAAACCGGCCTGTTCAGCAGTTGGGGCGAAGATGGCCCGCCGAGCGTTTGGACCGCGGAGGGACTCGGCGAAGGTTATGCCAGCGTCTCGGTCGTCGACGGAACGATCTACACGACGGGTAACTTCGAAGACGGGCAAGCTGTGGTTGCGATCGATGCCAACAGCGGCAAGCGTCTGTGGAAACAAAGCGTCACCAAATCCGAACCGAAACACAGCTACGAAGGCAGCCGTTCGACGCCGTCGGTCGATGGCGATCGGTTGTACGTCGTGTCGAGCGACGGCGCGATCGTCTGTCTCGATCGAGCCGATGGATCGATTCGCTGGCAACGTGAATTCAGCGACTGGAAAGGCAAGATGATGAGCTCATGGGGATTCAGTGAATCTCCATTGGTCGACGGCGAGCGAGTCCTCTGCACTCCCGGCGGTCCACAGGGATTGGTCGTGGCGCTGAACAAGATGAATGGCGAAGAGATCTGGCGGTCGCAACTCGAAGCGTCCGACGACGATTCGCTAAAAGACGGCGCCGGTTATTCGTCGATCATGATCAGCAATGGCGGTGGCGTTAAACAATACGTCCAACTGGTCGGACGCGGCTTGGTCGGAATCCGTGCCAGTGACGGAAAACAACTGTGGCGTTATGCTCGCGTTGGCAACACCACCGCCAACATCCCGACTCCTTTGATCGACGGCGATCAAGTCTTCACCAGCACCGCTTACGGAACCGGATCGGCGCTGCTGAAGCTGAAATCCGATGGAGCTGGCGGCGTCGATGCCGAAGAAATCTATTGGCTCGAAGCCAACCAACTGCAGAACAAACATGGTGGGATGATTCTTATCGACGGCCACATCTACTGTGGCACCGGCAATGGCAACGGGCTGCCGATCTGCGTCGAGATGAAAACGGGCGAGATCGCCTGGGGACCCGAACGTGGGAAAGGCAAAGGCGAAACCAGTCTGGTCTATGCCGATGATCACATCGTGATGCGGCGCGACGACGGGACCGTGATGCTGTTGCGAGCGACGCCCGAGAAAATGGACGTCTTGAATTCGTTTAAACCAGCGTTTCAACAAGGCAAAAGCTGGTCTCACCCGGTGATCAGCGGCGGCCGTTTGTACTTGCGAGAACAAGACAAACTGATGTGCTTTAACCTGGTTAAAGGTGCCTAGTTAAAGACAGCTGGCACAAGAGCCTCGCACATGCGAGGCCACAGAGGTTCGCGTCGGTTCTAGCGGACCGACGCCGACAAACGATCCGACAGTTGATCGGATCCAAACTGCTTTGCGACGCAACTGCTTAGCGACGCAACTGCTTAGCGTCGCAACTGCTTAATGCGAGTTGGGCTGAGGCTTTTTGGTCGTCTGTTTCGTCGACAGTTGCACCATCGCGGCGACCACTCGCCCAAGCATACCGGCTTGGATAAACGCCAGCCCGACCAAGCCCACCCCGATGATCACCGACTTCACGATCCCGTACGACGGCGGCGCGGCGAGCAACATAAAGTAGGCGAAGAAAAACAGGCCCGATGAGAAATACATCCCGCCCCACGGTTCCATGCAGCGTTCGAACGATTTGATCACGTTTTGCGAATAGACGCCAAAGACCGTCTTGTTTTCGAGCATCGACAACAACACGACCGGCATCAGGCCCCAGACGCTGATCATGACAAAGACGCCCCAGAACAGCGTCAACGGCTCGCCGATGATCGAACCGGCCAGCTGACCTGGAATCGAAGCAACCAATGCTGCAACCAACACCATCAGCCCGCTTGGCAGTCCGCCGGCGGAAACTTCATAAGGCCAGCGAGGTTCACCCTCCTCGTCGGCGGTGGCTCGCGACATGACCGAAAGATAACGCGATCCCAACAGAATCCCACAGACGCCAAGCGCCGCTGCCCCAACGATCGCCGAAACGAAGGCACCCGCCGATTGAGCCAAGTACCAAACGATCAATCCACCGCTGCAAACAGCGGCGACGATCGATAACTGCATGACGACGTTGGGATCGGTGAAGACGGAAAAGACATCGCGAAACCAACCGGCGACGTCGGGATTCTCGTACAGTTTGTCGAGATCCTCATCCATTTGAGTCGATTCGGCGTCGCGCAACAGATCCGCGGCAGATTTATTGAACGGGGAATCTTGGCGGTCGGGACGATGGACCGAGTCGCGAAGTTCAAACGTCGCGGCCGACTCCATCGATGGACTGTATTTCGGAACGACCTTCGGCGGATCGGGAACGGTGATCATCGAAGTGCAATCGCCGCACTTGATCCGATTTCCCGTTTGACTCGGCTTGGCGTAGTGCGCCGATTCACAAACCGGGCAGGGAAAACGAAACTCCGTCTCGGGAACCTCGGGCATCGCGTCGGGGACGACATCTTCGGTCCCCAACCAATCATCGAGCGACGTGTTTTGCCGTCGCGGTGCTTCGGACAGGGAGAGCGAAAAGGGATCGGAATCCTGCGAGTCGTCATCAGATGAAAAGAGATCATCCGACGCGTTGTCGGCTGCCGGAATCGATTGAGCCAGCTTGGCGAGCGGATCGTCCGCGTCGACCGCTGCTGGCTCGACCGCTGACTTAGCCTTCGTTTTCGCCGACGGGGGCGCCGCTGGCTGATCATCGACAACGGGGGCGACGGGGGCCGCCGCAGGAGGAACCGACAGAGGCTTGTCCATCGGCGGCGCGGTGGCAGGTTCGTCGGCGACCGGATCGCCGAGGTTGAACCAATCGTCGTCATCGCTAGCGGTCGCGGTGATCCCCGGCACTTTAAACGTGCTGCTGCACTTGGGACAACGAACGCGCGAACCGGCCATCTGCTGACCGGCTCGCACCGCTGCGTGACATTTTGGACAATTTACAACTTGGGGGCTGTCGCTCACCGCGACCTCTCAATCGTGATTACCCTTCCATGACTTCGCTTTCGCGGGCCTTGGCAACTTCGCCAATCTGACTTTCATACTTTTTGGTCAGATCCTGAATTTCGTTTTTGACGCGATCGCGATCATCTTCGCTCATCGTCTTATCTTTCTCTTCGCCATCGGCTGCCTTGTTGGCATCGCGGCGGATGTTGCGGATCGAAACCTTCGCTTCTTCGGAAAGCTCTTTGATCCGGGCAACCATCTTCTTACGAACTTCGGTCGACAAAGGTGGGACGTTCAGACGGATCATGTGGCCGTCGTTTTGCGGGTTCAGACCGAGGTCGCCCGCAACGATCGCCTTTTCAATCTCTTTGATCGTCGATTGATCGTAGGGCCGAATCACAATCTGCTGTGGCTCGGGAGTGCCGATCGAAGCGAGTTGTTTAAGCGGAGTCTGTGAACCGTAGACTTCGACACGGATCGAATCGACGAGACCAGGCGTGGCGCGACCGGTGCGAATGCCCGTCAGGCTGTGCTTGAGGTGAGCAACCGCTTTTTCCATGCGTTCTTCGGCATCGAGTTGAATTTCTTCCGCAGACATCGATCGTAACCTTTCCTTGCGAACATAACTTTGATTTATCGATCGTGGCGCCGCGCGACGGTGCATCGGACGCCACCGGATCGTGCGAGCGTGAACAACGCTCTATCTTAGCCGCCCGCTGTAGCAGCGGGAACTAGTGTGGCAAAAATGCCTAGAGCAAATCGGTGTTTGATTTTAGGTAGATCTGTGGTGCGTTGGCAGTTCCCACGAGAACTCGCCACAACCGCATCGCGATGATTTTCCTAGGTTGGCAAACGGATTTGACCCTGCAATTTCTGCCGCTGGCGAACGGTTTCGCCCGCGGTGTCGAGACGGCCCGTCGGCGGGCCCCCTCGGAAGCTACTGAATCGAAAAAGCCTCGGTCACTTGAAGCGACCGAGGCTCTTTTGGATTGGAGGTGTGTATGCGATGTCTATCGGCTCACCAACGGTGTGAGTTACATAGGCCGCGCGGCACACTCGGTTCCGATTTACATTCCGCAACCGCAAGCTGGTTCGCAACCGCAAGCTGGCTCGAAGCCACATGCTGGTTCGCAACCGCAAGCTGGTTCGCAGCAGTTGTTGCTCTTCTTGAAGATCTTGCCGAACAAACCGCTCAGGCAGCACTTCTTCTTAGGTGCACAGCAAGCGTCGATGCCGCAAGCTGGTTCGCAACCGCAAGCTGGTTCGCAGCTGTAGACAGTTTCGCAACCGCAAGCTGGCTCGATGCCACATGCTGGTTCGCAGCAGTTGTTCTTCTTGAAGACCTTGCCGAACAGGCCGCTCAAGCAGCATTTCTTCTTTGGGGCACAGCAGGGGTCAACACCACAGACTGGCTCGCAGCAAACTGGTTCGCAACCGCATGCTGGTTCGTAAGCACAAATTGGCTCACACGAATCGCATGGGCTGTCGCAACAGCTGTTTTTACCGAACAGTTTGTCCAAACAACCAAAGGCTTGAACGTTGGCAGCACTTGCACTGATGAATGCAACGGCCAGGAAAGCTGGTAGGATCATTCGACGCATCGCCGATCTCCATAATTTAAAAGCGTACGTAATCTTTCTCACCCACGCATGACCACGGCTTGTTCCAAACAACGATCTTTATCGACACTGCTGGAGGGCAGGAGGTGTCAGGTGCCAATCGTCGAGCGGTTCAAGACGCTGTTATGCGTCACACCGCGCGGTGCTTACTGAATGCTATCGACGCCGCAGGGGACCATTGATAGCTAAACCCTCCCGCTTTTCTAACCGGACGCCCTTTTGCAGTCGGATTCTCTTGCCAATAACGATCCTACCGATTATCCGCTACCAATTGCCTACCTGGCAGCCTTAACATTCGCCGCAGGAGACACCAACGGGCGGTATTGCCCGATAGCAAAGGGCAGAAATGCAAGCTATCGCGATCCGCAGCGCGATAAGAAGTCGGGCCAGACCAAATCGTTCAGCTTCTCGTCGGCCAAGTCGATCGTTTCGTTGACGTTCAAGTTCCCCTTGGTGATGTGCGCTCCGTTAAGCGCGTAGAAGCCGGGCAGCGACGTTACGATCGGTGGCAGTTTTTGCGAGTAGTCGATCGTGGGAAGCGCCATCACATGTTTGGCTCGGCTGATCTGAAACGCTTGCACTTGATCGCGCGAGAAATGGGAGTACATCTTTTCCAGCGTCGATAGGAATCGCTCCTGGATCTCCGCGTCCGATTCCTGCAGCCCGGGATCGCTGTCGGGCAGGTACTTCGGTAGATAGACCAACGCGTGCCCGCCAAGTTCCTTGCGGTCGACGATCGTCGACATCTCGATCACCGCTGTCAACGGGACCCAGTCGTCGGTGATGTTGGTGACATAATAAGGACTGATCGATTCGCTCAACAGCATCGACGCGCAGACAACTCCGATATATTCGACGCCCTGTAAACGCTGGTGCTCGTCTTCAGTCAACTCGGGACAGTGCTGGCTGATGATCGGCGAAGGGATCGTGCTGATCACGTTGTCAAACCGCTCGATCCGCCCGTCGCCAAAGTCGACGTCTAATCCGCCCGCCTCGCAGCGCGTGATCGATTGCACCCCATGGCTGCTCAACAACCGCACGCCATTGCCGCGCAACGTTTCGACAAACCTATCGATGATCCGCGCATACCCGCCCGGGACATAGCCAAACATCTCGGTTTTGATCCCGCTGCGACGGGCTTTGTACATCCGCGAGATGTAGGACCAGATAAAGGCGGCGGAAGCTTTTTGATAGGTCTCGCCTAACTTGGCCCGCAGCAACGGCAGCCAGATCTTTTCAAAGGTCCCTTTGCCGCTGAGCCGTTTCAGAAAATCGGCGACGTGAATCTGTTCCAATCGCCGCCAATTCCGCAGCTTGGACGTATAGAAGATCGTCCCGCCGAGTCGCAACTTTTCGATCAGGGTCAGCGGCGGGAAGTTCAGGAACTCCCAAGAGTTCGACATCGAATAGAGCTGTCCGCCACTGAAGAACCCCGTCTTGGTCGTCACCCAACGGATCTCGTGTTCGAGATCGAGTTCCTTCAACAGACCGCGTAGATGCGAATCCGACAGCAGCGTGACGTGATAGAAGCGATCCCAGACGACATCGCCTAGAGAACAAGCGGAGGTCAGCCCGCCAAAACTTGGTGCGGCTTCGCAAACGCTGACCTCTTGGCCGCGCTGCGACAACCGATGGGCCAGCGTCAGTCCCGCCATCCCGCCGCCGACGACAAGCCACTTCGATTTTCCAGGATCATTCTCGGACATCGTGCCTCAACAGATTCCGCCGGTTCATCCACGATCCGGCAACGGTAGATCGAGATGTTTTCGTTAGGGCTTGGCGATCAGATCGGCAAGATATTTAGCCGGCTTGGAACGCAGTTCATCGCCCCCGCCAGGAAAGCCCAGCGAGGCGGTGAAGAAGACGACGATCGCATGCTCGCGTGGATTCAAGTAGCCCGCTTCTCGCAGGTCGCCGCCCAAGATCTTGATCGAAACCGCAACCGCGATATCGCGGACTTGTATCTCGATCCGATCGTGAGTGTCCCCGGGCTGGTCGGTCCCGATGGGCATTCGCCGCGCATCGTTACGCAGCGGTTCCAGTCGCGCCACGTCGCTTGGGTCGCCATATTTTGCGATCACCAACAACGCTTGCTCCAGCCCCTCGCCATATTTTGGGTCGATGATCTCTGGCCCCGTCAACTCTTCTCCGGCGGCGACAAATTCGGCCACGATATCGCGAGCCAATTCAACCGATTCCGGAACGCGATGCTGCAACGCAAAATACATAGCTTGCGGTTGATACGACACGCTGGCGCGACGCATCCAGAAACCGACAAGCTTCTGGTAGACCGGGGCCAGCATCGCATCCTTTAATGTCTCGCTGGTGACGGGGCTGTTCATGATCCGCACGATCACGCGTTCAACGCCCGGCGGGATTGGAGCGGATCGATCGCCGCAGGTTAAAAGCAACGCCACAGCATCGCCACGCTCCGGCGGCAGGAACTCCAGCATCATCCGGCGGACGACCAGATCGGCAGCTTTGTTTGCCGCAACCATCCTCAGCCCCGGGCCTTTGTCCAATTCTTCCATCAGCTCGCGATGTTGCCGCGACGCATCGACAAATAGTTCCCGAGCCGCATTGCTGTCGCCGATCAAACGCCGCGCGTAGTCCCAGCCCTCCATCTCGTCGCTCGCTCCCGACAGGAACGCCATCACCGCCGATTCAAAATCGTTGTTGCTCAACCGCGACATCAGGATCCGAATTCGCAACTGGACCTCTGGGTCGGGCGTATCGGCAGCGGCGGCCAACATCGGGATCGCACGTTCACCAAATTCGATCAGCCCCGCGACAGCTTCCTCGCGGATGGCAAATTTCGAGGACGACAGATCGGCGATCAACGCATCGATCCGCTGCCGATCGGCGGCGGTTAAAACGGTGACCTCTTTGACGGTCCCCTTTTTATCAGCCGCTTTCGTATCGGAACCCGCAGCTGGTTGTTCGTCGTCGACTGGCGCAGCCGGTTCCGATGGGGATGCCTGACCAGCCGACGGAACCGCTTCGTTCTCGGGGGGCTGAGCTGACGCAACACCCGCCGGTAGACAGATCAGCAAAACGAGCAATCGATGGAGCGTGGGCGATTTGAATTTTTCGCGAGTATTCAATGAAGCATGCCTCAAACGGGGTGCTCGGAATTCAACGATTGAAGCCATCGTGTGGCTCGTGCGACGACCTGGCGGCAACGGCTGCTGCGAAGCGGAAACTACAGCACAACCAAGTTACGCATTGGGGACACAAAAATCAAAAGCCAGCCGAGCAACCATCGTCGCTAATCCAGCGTTTCCAACGGCAGACAGCAGCGATGCCACCAATGACAGTGCAGCCCCGACGCCGTCCCGGGGAACACTCCGCGACGCCGCTTGGAGGTCTGCATACATATAAAGGAACCGGCGGTTGGCCGCTTGGCAAGCTGCGTCAACTTTATCAGTTAATCTTAGCACGGGAAGCGTCGCTAGCGGAGAATCGTTAAAGCCGCATATTAAAGGGTTGTCGTCGACGCAGGGCGTGGCTAGATTGAGAGGGTACAGGGATTTGCGGCCGCTTGCAGCCTTCACTGCTAAACAGCCACTCGAATGCTTGGTATACCGCCTGCGGTCTGCCCATGATGCTATCGAGTCTCGCACAGCCGCAGCCCCTTGCATGGGACGAGCGGCTTTTTTCGTAAGCAGTTTGAAATGTACCGACTGCGGCACGCTGCTCGCCCGCGGTTCAAAACACGCGTTACGGAAAGCGATACCTCAGCATGGCTACCGACACAGTGGAACAAAACAGCGAAAAGCAAACTCCGGCGAAACAAACTCCGGCGAAGCAGGGCATGAGCACCAAAAGTGTGCATGCGGGCGAAGACCGTCAGAAGCCGGGGGACGCGATCGCCGATCCGATCTTCTGTTCATCGACCTTCACCTTTCGAACCACCGACGATGTGATCGATTACTGCGAAGGACGCAGCGACCGCGAGGAATATGGTCGTTACGGCAACCCGAACGAACGGAGCGTCGAACGCAAACTGGCGGCGCTCGATTGTGGCGAAGCAGCGATCGTTTACGGCAGCGGAATGGCGGCGATCGTGGGCCTGTTGATGGCCAAGTTGAACGCTGGCGACGAGATCGTCTTCTTCGATCAATGTTACCACCGCAGCCGAGAATTCTGCAGCAAGCATCTGGCCCGCTTCGGCGTCGTCACGCGGCAAGTTCCCACCGGCGACTACGATGCGATGGAAGCTGCGATCAACGAAAATACGCGGATGTTGGTCAGCGAATCGCCGACCAATCCGCATCTGACCTGCATCGATCTGGAACAGTTCGTGGCGTTGGGCAAGGCGCACGAAGTCGAAACTTTGATCGATGCGACGTTGGCAACTCCTTACAACATCCAACCGCTGGAATTTGGCGTCGATTACGTGTTGCACTCGGCGACCAAATATCTCGGCGGCCACAACGATCTGTTGGCGGGCGTGATCGTCGGCAGTGCCGAAGCGTTGGACCCGGTCCGCAATCTGCGCGGGATCATGGGTGCGGTGAACTCTCCGCACAACATGTATCTGTTGGAACGTGGGCTGAAGACGTTTGAACTTCGCATGCAGCGGCACAACGCCAACGGTCAAGCGATCGCCGAATTCTTGGAATCGCACCCGCGCGTCGAACGCGTTTATTACCCCGGTCTGAAGTCGCATCCGACTCACGAGATCGCGACCCAGACGATGCGTGGTTTCGGCGGCTTGGTCACCTTTACGATCAAAGACGCAGATATGCGGCAGACGGCGAACATCGTCGATGCCGCGAAGATCCCACGGATCGCACCGAGCCTGGGTGGAGTCGAATCGCTGATCGAGCAACCGTTGGTGATGAGCTACTACAAATGCACGCCAGAACAGCGGGCGTCGTATGGCATCGCCGACAACATGATCCGCATGTCGTGCGGCATCGAAAACACCGAAGACCTGATCGCCGATCTCGACCAAGCGTTGCAGGCGTAACGGTTCGACGATCGGACGACCTTCCAATCGACAACGGCCAGGCTTCTCGCAGCCTGGCCTTTTTTCGTGCCCGGTCCGAAGAAGCGTTCTCGCGAATTGGGAACCTGCGATCTCGGCGACGGAGTCGAATTTTGCCCGCCGTTTCAAGCAGCAGCGTCGATTTGCTGAAATACAAAAACACTGATCGCTCTGCTTGAGTTTCGCGACGGACGCGAAAACATCGGGTAGACTCAAAGGTATGATCCGGCAACCGATCCGCGGCTGTCGGTCACTTTTCGTCATCCACAGGAAACGCAACGCATGTCGGCGGACGCTTCAGGATCTCCTAACTTGGACACCTCGGTCCAGCGACGACAAACGCTCGAGCACTGCATTCGAGATGCGCCGGCGGACGTCGAGCCCTATTTGGAACTGGCTCAGATCCACCGCGCGCTCGACAAACCGATCGAAGCGCAAAAGGTGCTCGAGAAAGCGGTTCGCATCTCCGGCGACCATCCCGAGGTGTTGTGGCAGCTCGAAGAAGCCGAACTCGCTCGCAGCCTGCAGCGATTAAAAGAGTTCAAGGAGCTTCATAACAAACATCCGACGCCCGATGTGACCAGCGATCTTGAACGCGCTCAAAATGAATGGGCGATCCGCCGGGCCGAGGTCTGCCGTAAGCGACTGCAACGCGATCCCAGCCAGACCAATCTTTACATCGTGATGGCTGAAGCGATGTACGAGATGGGGCAATTTGCCGAGGCGGCCGAAGCTTTGGAACCGGCGCTGAACGATCCGCAAGAATGCAGCAAAGCCCATCTGGTTCGCGGGATGTGTCTGCAAGCGACCAACCAGCCGCTCGAAGCGCTCGCTTCGTTTCGCGGAGCGGCTTTGCGGCGAGCGGTCCAGCCAGCGGCCAACATTAAACTGGCGGCGCTTCGTCACGCGGCTGACCTCGCTTCGCGACTGGGGCTGCGGGCGACCTGCAAACGCTATCTCCGCGGCATCCTTCAATTGAATCCCAACGATCACGTTGCAACCCAAACGCTGGCCCGATTGGAAGCCAAAGGGGCGTCCGACATTCACGACCTGGAGACCACTGAAAATGTCCCAAGCAATCGTTAACCCCGACCACCTACGTCAATTCGCCGGGAACCTCAAAGTCTTCACCGAGGAGCTGCAACAACGGGCCGGTTCGCTGTCGTCGCAGATGAATCAATTGGGCGAATCGTGGCGCGATCAACAACATCGTCGCTTCGCCGCAGAATTCGAAGATGAACTGCGGCAGATGGCTCGTTTCGTTCAATCGGCAGAGCAACACATCCCCTATCTGCTTCGCAAAGCGGATCAGATCGATGCCTACCTAAAAGGATAACCGCTGTGTCGAGCGATGTGAAAAGCGTCGACGCACTGCGCAATCTGTACGCGGCGCTGTTGCAATTGTCCGACCACTGCGACGACCACGTGACTCAGCTGCGTCAGTTGGCTCACCGCTTCCACGAGCAGATCACTGTCCAACGGCGGCAGTATTGGCAGTCGCAGTTGCAACTGGCCGAGCGGCGATTGCAGATGGCTCACGAAGCGATGGCCCGCGCCAAGATTTCGCAAGACGCCGCCGACGGGACACGCAACACCGAAGCGGAGATCATGCTGGCGCGGAGCAAAAAGCGGGTCGCATATTGCCTGGATAAGCTAAACGTTTGCAAGCGGATCTCGGCGGAGGTCGACCGCGTGGTCGATCGGTTCATCGGCGAACTCGGCGCGATGTCGGAGCTTTCCGAAAGCGGCCTGCCTCAATCGGCCAATCGACTGGCCGGCTGGATCGATGCTTTGGACCTCTACACCGACAACTCGGGATCCCCGCCGCCGGGACCGTAATGCGGATCGCAAATTGTCGGCCAGCGGAGGCGGTTGGCGTTCTTTCGACATTTTGTATCAGCTGATACGATACCGAGCTCTCGCACCGCCGCCGATCTGGCGGCTGGAATTGCGAATCAACACCACACAAAACTCAGGAGACTGAAGGATGGAGCGTACGCTTGTACTGCTGAAACCCGATTGCGTTCAACGCCGTTTGATGGGCGAGATCATCAGCCGATTCGAAGCCAAGGGGCTGAACATCGTCGGCATGAAGATGATGCACGTGACTCCCGATCTGGCCAAACAACATTATGCAGAGCATGTTGAGAAGCCATTTTACCCAAGCCTGGAGTCGTTCATCACCAGCGCGCCGATCGTCGCATTGGCGATCGACGGGATCGAAGTCATCCGCGTGATGCGCGACCTGCTGGGTGCGACCAACGGTTGCAATGCAGCTCCCGGAACGATCCGTGGCGATTTCAGCAACAGCCGCCAAATGAACCTGGTTCACGCGTCGGACGGCCCCGAAGCTGCCGCTCGCGAACTGGACCTCTACTTCGGCACTGGCGATCTCTGCGATTTCGACCACGTCACCGAAGAGTTCATGCGCGCCGCCGACGAATAGGTCGACCCGCGATCCAATCGCTAAATTCTTTAGGGCCGGTTCTGACCGGCCGATCAAATCGAGCAGCCGCACGGCGCTCGATACGCCGCTGCGGTTCCCCTTGTTTGATCGAAGCCCAAAAGTCGCTCCTGCGCCAGCGGTGAAGATCCAACTTTGTGAGGAGCGAACCTTCGAGTGCCGACGCAGGAGCGGTGATTCCGTTACCGGCGGTCTACAGTTCGCCCGCGATCTCGCCTCCGGATCGTGTTCCGGCAGCTCGCCAAACGCTCAAATCGACTGTCTCGCCGACAAACCGCACGCTGCCATCGACCAACGAAGTCTGCACGCCGCCGGGATGATTGCTGCGGGCGCTAACCAAACCGAAGTTGTGGTAGCCGTTGTGGCAATCGGGCTCTTTCGAATTCGGCGTGTAAAACAGGTTGAACATCGAATCGGCCAAGTGGCCGTTAACCCATTTCGCTCCGCGCTGCCCCGACCACGCCGGTGCCGATCCAGGATCGCAAGCCGCGGTGGTCGTTTGCGTCGCCATCGCCAATTCGACGACGCGGCGGCGGAAATCGTTGTTGGCGGGAGCTGTGTTCTGCCCGTCTCCTAACAACTGCTCGCCAAACGCAATCGTGTGGCTGGTTCCATCGGTAACGTCGCGGAACCCGATCTTCGATTTCGTAAAGAAGATTCCGTCGGCGTTGGAGACCGAACCATCGTCGCTGGCATCGCCGACATTGTTGATTCCCGAACCGCTGGAACCGGGATAGCTGATCCCGCCGTAATCCGATCCGGGAACAAACTCACCATCGCTGGGACAGGTGATAAACGGCAGCCGCTGTTGCGCGGCGGCATCGTTTTGCGCAACCTGCGCGGCGTTGTACCCGCCGCCAAACGCGTTCATTGGTGGCACTTCGTAGACCAACAGATCCTTCAAGTTCGACTGTTCGACAAACGGCAGCAGTTGCGATTGAGGCGACCAAACAAACGGATAACCGAGGCTGCCCGGCGGGAAGACGCGATGCGTCGATTCGTAGTTGTGCATCGCGAGCGTCATCTGTTTCAAATTGTTGGAACACTGCATCCGCCGCGCTGCTTCGCGAGCCGCTTGGACTGCGGGCAGCAACAGCCCAACCAGGATCCCGATGATCGCGATCACGACCAACAGTTCGACGAGGGTGAAACCACGCAAAGGTCGCGGCGCAGTGACGCGACACAAGGTTCGAGAACCGTTCAAAGGAGAGTACATGTTTTTTGTATTGTTAGTTTTGAATTGATTTGTTCGGTCGCAGAGTTGCCACTGGGACAACGCCACGAGATTCGGGAGCGATCAGTCGC
Source organism: Rosistilla oblonga (assembly GCF_007751715.1). NCBI lineage: Bacteria > Pseudomonadati > Planctomycetota > Planctomycetia > Pirellulales > Pirellulaceae > Rosistilla > Rosistilla oblonga. The sequence continues at coordinate 4,369,519 of NZ_CP036292.1, forward strand.
GCAAGCACCGCCGCTCCTTATGCCGAATGCAGTTCCGCAAGCCCAACGGCTCGGGAAAACGCAGCAGCGTGGATCGGGAACAGCGAGGGCATTGCCTGTTGGTAACCGTTCCGCATCGCGATGAAACGCGACGGGAATCCGTTACGAACTGGCGCAGCGGCTGACGATCAAATGTTCGTTTCAGAGGGATAGCAGCCAGGCGAACGCATCGTGCGGGATCGCGCGGTCACAACGAAGCTTCTCCGTCCACTTCTCACAACCAAACGTCCGGCAAAGCGGAAGCGTGATGTTGCGGAGTCGCGGACCCTAGAGAATGCAAACGTACTGCCGTGCAGTTCCAGACCGCGGGATCGCGGTCATTCGGTGCGCACCGGTTTGCTAAACACGAAGACTGCCGGACTTAGGGAGCCGGCGGATCGGGACAAGAGACGACCGAGATCGCTCGATCGTTTTGAATGCAGAGAGTGAATAACAGCGGCGGGTCGAAGCTTTCCAACAACGGCTTCGGCCAAGCGACAACAACGCTCGACAAGACCGACCAAAACATTTCGACGCCGCGGCACTTGGCGGCATCTTCTAGTCGCACGACTCGCAACGCGACAGAACCCTCGTCGCCAGTGGCGTCTGCTTTTTCAGCAGGCTGAGCCGCCCCGGTCGAACAGACCGATCGATCGCCCGAACAGCAGCAGCTTTTCTTGGGCGTCGCCGAATGAGCCAATTGATCCGCGGTGGTGCGTTGCTGGGCAGCGACGCGCTCGACGAGGAATCGAGGCGGGTCGACGTCGTTTTTCGCCGCCCACTGCAGCTTTTCGACATCGGAGTGACAGCAGCACTTATCCCAACAATATTCGGCCGTCGCACAGCCGCAGGCGCAGTGCTCGCAAGGGAACCGACCATCTTTGGGGGCGGTGGGAGCGACGACTGGAATTCCCACGATGCTGCACGAAACCGCGATCAGCAAAACGATGCTGACGACGCGTTTCCAGCGAAAGAATTCGCGCAAGCGTGCTAGGGAATGTGCAAACAAGACAGGCCAGACGTATTTAATAACGAACCAAATCGATAGGGCTCGCTCCTCACCCCCGCCATCCTACTCACGACGGCAGCAATCGTAAAGCGAAGGTAGTTCGCCCGGCTCCGTGGTCAACTGTCGCATCGCAGCCGGTCGGTTTGCCGTCGCGATCGCCCGCGATTAGGTCAAGATGTCGAGCGCTTCGCGATACTTTTCGCCCGTTCGCTGCACCACATCGGCGGGCAACGTCGGCGGTGGACTGTTGCGGTCCCAATCGGTTTCCGAAAGCCACTCGCGAACGTATTGCTTGTCGAACGACGGTTGAGAGTGTCCCGGTTCGTAGCTCGACTTGGGCCAGAAACGTGAGCTGTCAGGCGTCAAAACCTCGTCGATCAGGATCACTTCGCCATCGACCAGGCCCCATTCAAACTTGGTGTCGGCGATCAAGATCCCGCGCTCGGCTGCATGGTCCGCTGCGGTGGTGTAGACCTGAAGACTCAACCGCCGCAGCAGTTCGGTCTGTTCCGCACCGATCGCAGCCGACATGACCTCGGTGGAGACGTTTTCATCATGCCCTGTCTCCGCTTTGGTCGCCGGGGTGAAGATCGGTTCGGGCAAACGATCGCACTGCCGCAGACCAGCTGGCAAGTCGATCCCGCAGATCGCTCCGCTTTGCTGATATTCTGCCCAGCCCGATCCCTCGATAAAACCGCGGATCACGCATTCGAAAGGGACGACTTGCGCCTTGCGAACGACCATGATTCGGTCGGCGAGGACCGACGCATCGATCCCCAAATCGATCACCTGCTGCGGAACTTCGCAGCTAATCAGATGATTGGCGACCTGCAGATGATCGAACCAAAACCGGCTCATCGCCGTCAGGATGCTCCCTTTATTAGGAATTCCATTGGGCAGAATCCAATCGAAAGCACTGATTCGGTCGGTGCTGACGATCAGCAGGCTGTCGCCGAGGTCATACACATCGCGAACTTTTCCCGATTGCCCCGGAAGTGGCAGATGCGTTCGTAACAGGGCACCGTTGGAATCGAATTCGAATGGGTCGTTGCTGGTCAACGTGAGCGTCCTAATAGCGTTGAGGAGGGATGCGGGGAGACGATTCTAGCATTTGAGCCAGCGATTGCACGAGTAGCGCAAGCGGTTGCGGAATTGAAAAATGGTCCGCGCTACGTTAAATTTTCCTAGGCAACCGCATTGGCTTCTGTTCGTTAACATCACCGCAAGGCACCGGATGGGTCTGTTCCGTTTTGAAGTTCCCGAATCATTTCGGGCATCAGTACCCCATTGGGAAGCTGCGTATATCTCGGGAATCGAAGGCATTCCTTGGTTTGGCAGAGTCACGTGGAAAGATGACCAGCTGCTGATTCAACGCAATATCGACGAGTCGGGAAAGATCTCCATTCCCTGGCCGATCGCTGACAGCGGCCCCCGCGTGTTGCAATCGTGCAGTCTGCGACAGCGCGATACTCCCTATTTCCTGCCGCTGGAACTGGCTCGCGGGGCGTGCAGCAACATTCGCGGCCAAGCCGATCAGTGGCAGCGGAGCGGGATGCGATTGCCCGATGCGTACCAGTCGCGGCTGACCGAAGGGATCGACCGATTTCTCGATGCCGCTCAAAGCTATCCGCTGAGCGCCCGGACGGCTGAGTTGTCCGACGCTTCGCTGGCCGCGCTGCAACAAGCCTCCGACGCCTTAGTCGACACTTACGCCGCGCAAGCGTTGGCCTACCGCAAGAACAACGAACGCCAGTTGGGAACTCTCGCGGCCGCCTACATCGCTCCCCCGGGACCGATGACGCCGGGGCTGGAACAGGCCTACCTCGACGCCTTCAACACAATCGCCATCCGCACCAATTGGACCGCTGTCGAAAGCGACATGGGCAAATTGGACTTCGAGCAGTTTGATCCGCTGTTCGATTGGAGCCACCAGCACGGGCTGCGCGTCTGCGCCGGACCGCTGTTCGATTTCCAGCAGAAACAACTGCCCCACTGGATCTATTTGTTAGAAGAGGATTTCGACGGGTTGCTGGATACGGTCAGCCGATACGTCGCAACGGCGGTGCAACGCTACCGCGGCAAGGTCCAACTGTGGCACGCGGTGTCCGGATTAAACACCGCGGGCCCGATCAAATTGGACGAAGAACAGGTGATGCGTTTGGCGGTTGCGGTGATCCAGGAGATCCGCCGCCACGATAACCGCACGCCGATCCTGATCAGCGTCGACCAACCTTGGGGCGAATATCTCAGCAAATCGTCCGACGGCATTTCTCCGCTGCACTTCGTCGACGCCTTGGTCCGTTCGAACCTGGGTATCGCGGGCATCGGTCTCGAGATGCGGATGAATTATTGGCCCGAGGGGACGCTTCCGCGGAGCATCCTGGACGTCAGCCAACAGATCGACCGCTGGGCTCAGTTGGGACTGCCGCTGCTGGCGCAGATCTCCGTCCCCGCGATCGCGGAATCGGAAGCCAACACGCCGCGGAACGCACTGCCGATCGCTTTGGGACCCGAAGGTCAATCGACCGCCGCGGATCAACTGGCTTATGCGAGTCGGTTGACGCGGATGCTGCTGGCCAAACAGATGGTCCACGGCGTCTTTTGGGAAAGCTGGGACGACCGCCAAGCCCATTCGATGCCGGGGGCAGGGCTTGTCGATTCGCACGGCAAACCGCGTCCGCTGTTGAACGAACTGGCAAGTCTCCGCCGCCAGTTTTTGTTTTAAGCCCTAACCAATCGTGGGCCACTTTGCTTTGCCGGAACCGACGGCGAGGGCACTCTGCAAAAAACAACGCCATCGAATCGTGAGACTCGATGGCGCTGTCGGTATTAGCGTTCGTTAGGTTTGCAAATCTCAGGCGATTAGCTGACTTCCCAACCCTTGCGGTATTCTTTGCTCAGGTACTTGTCGGCTTCGGGGCAATTGGTCGCCTTCAGCGCCGCCGCGTCCCACTGCAGTTCCTTGCCAGTACGGTAGGCAACGTTGCCCAACAGAACCGTTTCGGTCAGAGCGCCCGAATAATCGAAGTTGCATGTGGTTGGCGAACCATCCTTGCACGCTTTGATCCATTCGGCGTGGTGCCCGATCGATTTAGGGATCGTTTGTTCGGGCGGTTGGAAGCCAGCAAACTTCTCTTTCGGGAACAGCTTGTAGCTGCCGTAGTTGGCGAACATCTTGCCTTCGGTTCCGACAAACATCACGCCGCTGCCGGGAACGCGTTCGCCCGCAACTTCGCGAGGCGTCATGTTGCCGTCGTACCAAGTCAGTTTGACAGGAGCCAAGTCGCCGCGTTTGGCGAACTGGTATTCGACTTTCAAACCGAGCGGGCAGGTTTCCGGATGAACCTCGGGGCCCTCGGCGCTGATCGTGGTTGGGTGCTTCAGATCCAAAGCCCAGAACGGCAGATCCATGTAGTGGCAAGCCATGTCGCCCAGGGTTCCTTGGCCGAAGTCCCACCAACGTCGCCATTGTGCAGGGTGGTAGCGTCCAGCGACATAAGGACGTTCGGGAGCTGGGCCCAACCACAGATCCCAATCGAGGCTCGCTGGTGGTTGTTCGCCACCTTCGGGTCGCTCGCCGCCGCCCCAGCCTTTACCGACCCAAACGTGGACATCGGTCACATCGCCCAAGATGCCCGCTTTGACGATCTCGGACACGCGGCGGTAGTTGTCGCCGGCGTGGATCTGAGTTCCCAACTGCGTCGCGACGCCCTTGGCTCGAGCCGCTTCGGTGATGATGCGAGCTTCGGTGACGGTGTGGGTCAGCGGTTTTTCGCAGTAGCAGTGCAGGCCGGCGTTGATCGCTCGCAGCGAAGCGGGAGCGTGGTTGTGGTCGGCGTTACCGATCACGATCGCGTCAGCGTTGCCAGCTTCCTTGTCGATCATCTCGCGATAATCGCTGTACAGCTTGGCCCCTTTGAACTGAGCCGCGGCGCGATCGAGGTAGTTCTTGTCGATGTCGCACAGCCCCACAATGTCTTCGCCCTTGACCCCATCGATGTCGGCAGCGGCGCGGTTGGCGGTTCCGACGCACAAGATTTTCAGTTTATTGTTTGCCGAGGTCGACTCTTTAGCGGAGGTTTCGCTCCACACGCCGCTCGACAGCACAGCCGCCGCGGCGCCGGAGGATTGCACGAATCGTCGTCGATTCAATGAGGATCGTTTTGTCATCAGGTAGGGTTCCAAATATCGAAGGTAGGAAAAACGGCAGGAGTTTGACGCTGTCAACGGAACGACAGTTGCACCCATGATAACGTAAAATTTTCATGAGGTTTGCCAGCTCGCGCAACAAAAAGCCCAATTTTTGCTGGCTCGCCCGCCTGGGTAGTCCACCAATCCGCAAGCGGGACAGGCCGTCAGCGGATCGTCTCCGCTATGGTATAAACATCCCCAAATCTCAACTCCGCGACCGTATCGCTTGTATGTTTGATCGGCTCGGCGAGACTTCCAATCCACAGCAACCCGTATCGATCCGCCTCATGCAATTTCGATTGACCACCTACAACATCCACAAAGGCATCGGCGGAGTCGATCGTCGCTATGATCCCGACCGGATCGTGCAGGCGGTTGGACACTGCAATCCCGACATCCTGTTTTTGCAGGAGGTCGACGATGGCGTGCCGAGATCGCGGCACGATCGCCAAGTCGAAGTGCTGGGAGAGGCGTTGGGGCTGAAGCACCACATCTATCAACGCAACGTCAAACTGAAAGTCGGTCACTACGGGAACGCGATCTTGAGTCGCTTTCCGCTGACGGATCATCAGGATATCGATTTGACGATCCCGATGAAAAAGAAGCGGCGGGCGCTGGCGGCGCATTGCCGAATGCAGATCGATGGGCACAGCCGCACGGTTCTGCTGTTGAACGTCCACCTGGGGCTAGCCGGTTTTGAACGCAAGATGCAACTGCGTCGACTGCTGGCGACCGAACTGGTTCGTCGCACGCATCAGGAGACGGCGGTGCTGCTGGCGGGCGACTTCAACGATGTCTGGGGCAACTTGGGGCGTGGGATCCTCGACACCGGAGGTTTCCAATCGGCGACCGGACTGCACAAGACGTTCCCCGCCTTCATGCCGATGCGACCGTTGGACCGGGTCTACTTCCGCGGCAACATGAGCATCGACCACGGCTTTGCCTCGCGAACCGATATCGCTCGGCGAGCCTCCGACCATCTGCCGCTGGTCGCCGACTGTATCCTGCAATAACGTCGACCGCCCGTGCCCGAACAACCGCCGCGATCAATCGATCACCGATTGCGGCTTTCTGGGCGGCGGCGGATTTGGATTTTTCGGTAGCGGTGGTCCCAGTTCGACACCGCCGACGTGCGTCGTATAGAGCCAGTCTTGCGGTTGCGGATCCCAACCGGCCAGCATCCCGGCGTCTTGGAAGATCCCACGAGCTGTCAGGTAGATGTCGAAGCTGTCGGGCAGGACGTAGAACCGAGCGTAATATTTGGTGACGTCGAGGTTCGATAGATAGTCTCTTCGAATCACCGAGCGCTTGTTCAAAAGTGCGGTTGCGACGGCGCCACGCTTCTCCCGCGGGTGGAATCGCATCCGTGGATAGCGGTTCGATTGGACGTAATATTCCACGTCGAAGAACGCATCCTGGTCCTTCTTCTCGCCAGCGAAGATCGCTGTAAATTTCTCGGGGTCGATGCCGACTTTAGGATCCCGGTCCATGTTGCCACGGGCGACGATCGCCTTGGCGATTTTGACGGCTCGCTCGCGAAACGCTTCGACGTTGATCGGGTAGACGGCGTTGCCACTGCACAAAAACGAAGCCTGCTTGGCTCCCGGCGGTGCCGGACGCGGGTTGGGGATGCTGACCTTGATGTCAGCTGGGCGGGCGCGGATCGGCGTCTTGTCGAGCATCGCTTCGATCTGAGCTTTGCGATCCAGCGAGGTGCTGATCAACTTCGTCAGCTCCTCACGCTTGCCGGTCGTTTCGGCGATCTTCTTTTTTGCCTCTTCCGCCGCCTTCTGCTGCTGTTCGATCTTTAAGGCGTACTGCTCCTGTTCCTTCTTGGCATCCTCGCGGGCCTTTTTCTGCCGAGCCAACAGGTCCTTCAGCTTCTGCAGTTCTTCCTTCTGCTTGTCGGCGTCGATGTCTTGGGGAGCGACCAGGATCCGTTCGAGTTCGTTTTTCTCTTCCTCTTTCTCGACGAGTTCCTTCTTAGCCTGTTCCAGCTTCTCGGCATCGACGACAGTTTCCGAACGGATGCGACTGACCACTTCGGTCACGCTCATCTGCGTCACGATCAATACAAGCACCAAGATGCCGACGACATTGGTCATCGTATCGAGCAGCGAATCCAAGCCGCCGTCATCATCATCTTCAGCGGGGCGTCTCATCTAACGGGTTCCGAACGGATTTGAAAAGAGTGCAAACGACATTCAAATATTGTAACCAGGACTGCCGGCTTTGCAGAGTTTTTATCGGCGAGCGGCAGGGCTATGCAATCGGCAACGCCGCGGGTTTGCGGCTGCGAAGCGATTCGTATTCGTGCCCGTACATGGCGTCCATGTAATCCTGGACCTGTTCGGGAGTTTCAAAGTACTGGTCGTAGACCCAAGTATCTTCGTATTCACATTCCGCAGTCGTGTAGTCGCGGCAGATCTGCGGCCTGGTTTCGTAGATTCCGCAGCGATGGTCTTCTTGCAAATGTTTGCAGGTCGTGTGGACCAACAGATACCACGTATCCCCTTCGACAAACATGCTCGCTCGGTCGTGCAACAGATACCAGCGGATGAAATCGAGGTCCTGACGATTCTCGGGAGTGTCGATCGGCAGTGCGAAATAGCGGCAGCACTTGGCGCTGCAATAATCGCACAGGCTTTCCCCTTTGGGAACAAGTTCACGCGGGATGCGTTTAGGTCTCGGTGCGGTCATGGCGTGGCGACGTTTTCGTTGCAGGCGGTTCGGCTTCGATGGAAGTTCCTGGATGTTGTTGTCGGCCATTATAAGGTGGCTGATCGAAACCGGCTACAGTCGATATACTTGGCAACTGTCCCGATATGACCTCCCGGCTGGCAAACAAGTAGAACCAAAATCATGGACGTTGTTATCACCGCCCTTGGCCCCGACAATGTTGGGCTCGCCGACCCGATCATTCACTACGTGACCGGCCAAGGCGCATCGCTTTCCGAAATCCAGATGTACGACCACGACGAGGCGCAGTTGTTTGCGATGCTCTGCCGGCTGCACCTGCCCGACGGCCGGCTGGATCTGCTGGAACAAGCGATGCAGAAGATCGCTGAGAAGACGGGGCTGGCGATTCGAGTTTGGAGTCCCGACAAACGAGCCGATCGGCCGCGGATCGCGCTCTGCACCACCTACCGCACCGAAACGCCGAGGGCTGTTTTGCAGGCGGTTCGCGATGGCCGGATCCGCGCCGAAGTGGCCGTTGTGATCGGCAATCGCAAGAAGTGCCAACCGTTGGCCGAGGAGTTTGGCGTTCCGTTCGAACTGATCGGCGAGGCGGACGGCAGCGCCAACGAAGACGCCATGGTTCAGATGTTCGATCGCTACGAGATCGACTACGTTGTCTTAGCACGCTACATGCGGATCCTGCCGCCGGAGACGTGCTGGCAGTTCGCGGGGGGGCGAATCATCAACCTGCACCATGGATTGCTGCCCGGTTTTCCCGGCTTCCGCCCCTACCACGACGCCTATGCCGCGCGGATGTTGACCTTTGGTGCGACGTGTCACTTCATCATCCCCGAACTGGATGCCGGGAATCAAACGATCAACCAAGAGACCTTTGCGGTCCGGCCGGGGACGCCGTTGGAAGAGGTGATCCGGCGAGGCGAACAGGTCAACGAGCCCTCTTGCCTGGTCGAAGGAGTTCGTCGCGTGATCGATCGAGAAGTCAAACTGCACTTTCACCGCGTTGTCGTCAGCTGATCGCTGTAGGGTTACATCCGGTCTTCCCACCGGAGGTATCAGCCGCCACAAAAACTTATTTGCTCTGCCTGATCACCGGTACCTAAGCTTCCGCCGGTAGCCGTTGGACTATACTGGGGCGTTCCCAAATCGCTGCACGTCGCAGCTGCGTTGTCCGCCGCCGCTTGCTGGAGAGTCATCGATGCACCGTTTGATCTGCGTCCTGTTGTGCTTCCAAGCTGTCGCCGCCTACGCCGACGAATCGGCGGACGATTTCGTCGTCATGTCGTGGAATCTCGAATGGTTCTTCGACAGCCAGCCGCGGGACAACCGCAGCGATCTGGCCCGCGAGATGTCGGCGCCCGATCGCCCTAACTGGGACTGGCGTCGCGATGCCGTCGCCGCATCGATCGCGTCGGTCCGCCCCGACGTTGTCGCGCTGCAGGAAGTTGAAAGCAGCAAAGTCATGGGCTACCTGACGACAACTTTGGAAGACGACCACGACCAGAAGTTTCGCTTCGTCTGTTTTGATGGAGCCGAACCGTTCACCGAACAGGACGTCGCGCTTCTGTATGCCGACAACGTTTGGCTGCGCCGGTCGGGACTCAACGGCCAATCGCGGAAGATGCACGCCAGCGGCGACTACTACAACGTCTTCAAACATCTAGAAGCCGAACTGGAAATCGGTCGGCCGAGTGATCCCGAAGTCGTGACGGTGATCAATCTGCATCTGCGAGCTCGCGCCGAACGAGCGGACATCCGGATTCGCCAAGCGCGACTCGTCCACACTTGGATCGCCGATCGAGTCGCTGCCGGAGAGAACGTGATCGTGCTGGGCGATCTGAATACCGAAGAACCTGCCGAGGGCGTCCGCGATGACAGCGACCTCGCGATCCTGTGCGGGAAACATACTCCACGAACCGACGACGACCTGATCGATCTGCACCCGCGGTTGTCCGTCGACCAACGGCAAACGCACCTGTTGGCCGGCAAAGCGTTCGACCGGATCCTGGTCAGCCCCGCCATGATCGAAGACGATCCCGACCGCGTCGACCTGGTCCTGCGATCGGTGCAGCGACCTCGAGAACTATCGGTCAAAGGAGATGGGCCCGATGAACAGGATGCCCACTGGAACGCCTACTGGCAAATCGATTCAAATCAACGCGATCTCAGCGACCACTGGCCTGTGGTCGCCCGCTTTCAACTCAAGTGAACCACCCCATGAACCAAGATGTTTCCAACGACCCCAGCACGGACGATGAAGATTCGATTCGGTTGGACAACTTTATCAAATTGACAGGCGTCGTCGGGACCGGCGGCCAAGCCAAGATGTTGATTCAAAATGGCGAGGTCACGGTCAATGGCGAAGTCGAAACGCGGCGTCGCAAAAAGTTGACGATTGGCGACGAGATCGAAGTCTTCGGAGAAGTCTTCCGCGTCGAACAGGATTAGCTAGAATCAGCAGCTTGTCGCAGCAAGCGGTCCCGTCGTCGTGGCCGCTTGCACAGCGATTCCCTCAGCCGCCCACCCCGCCCTTTCCGCTCTGGAACGTAACCACTCAAAGGATCCGTCCGTGACCCAAGAAGCGAATCTATTGGATCGCACTCGACGCTTTGCCATTACCGCGTTGGGCGTGTTTTTGTGTTTGTTCACGCTGTTCGAAGTCAATTACAACTTGATGCAACCGCAGTCGTCGCTGGCTGTGTTTGTCGGCGTTGGGCTTGCGCTCTGCTATTTGACCTTTCCGCTGCACAAGCGGTTTGCCAACGTTCAATCGATGCGTCTGATCGACGTGGTGTTAGCGATCGCAGCGGCCGGATGTTGCGGATACGTCGTCGTGCAAACCGAACCGCTCTTTGAGAGCCTGTGGTCCGACGGGATCTCGCTGGGCAACCGGGCTGGTGCCGAAACGACCGCCGACTTTGTTGTCGGGCTGATCGGATTGGCGCTGGTTCTCGAAGCGACTCGCCGCAGCATCGGACTGATCGTTCCGCTGCTGGCGCTGTTTTTTGTCGCCCACTCTTATTACTGCTACGGCAGCCTGCGGTACGACTGGGTCGCGATGCCCGATTGGATGCTGCCACACGCCGGGCAAAACGTCAAAGATATCGTCAGCACGACGTTCCTGCAGTCGTTGGGCGTGTTTGGCCCCGCGGCGAGCGTGATGTTTAAATATGTCTTCCTGTTTGTCGTCTTTGGCGCCTTCCTGGAGATGTCGGGAGCGACGCAGTTCATCATCGATTTTGCGACCAAAGTGTTCGGCAAAATCCGTGGCGGACCAGCGATGGTTTCGGTTGTCGCCAGCGGCTTGATGGGCTCGCTGTCGGGCAGTGCGGTCGCTAACGCGGTGACCACCGGAACGTTTACGATTCCGATGATGCGAAGCGCTCGGTTCCCGAACTACATCGCCGGCGGCATCACCGCCGCGGCAGCTTCCGGCGGCGCATTGGTTCCGCCGGTAATGGGTGCCGGTGCGTACATGATGCTGGAATTGGTGCAGCCGCAGGTCACATTCCTGACGATCATGAAAGCCGCTCTGCTGCCGGCGATTCTGTATTACGTGTCGATCCTGGCTGTTGTGTTCCTGTACTCGCGGCGTCTGGGAGCCGAGGGGCTCGACACGCAAGAGGTCAGCAAAAAGAAGCTGTCCGGTTTCGAAGCGATGGTCTTTTTCGGAGCCCTCGGAACTTTGATCGGCCTGCTGATCGCTGGCTTCTCGCCGTTCCGCAGCGTGACAGGAGCGCTAGCGGTGATCTTGGTCTTCGCCACGCTTCGCAAAGAACTTGCGATCAGCGCGTCGGCTCGCTGGATGGCGTTTTTCAGTTTCTTCGCCGTGCTGTTGCTGCATCAAGCGACGATCTTTGTCCACGATTCGGTCCCCTCGGGACTGCAGACGTTTATGGCCAGTTCATGGATCCATCCGACCAGCGGTGAATTTAGCCCGCTGTTGATGGTTGGTTCGCTGTTGGAATCGGCGATCGTCGGGATGTTTGGGCTGCTGATCTTTGGCCTGATTCATCCCGCGTGGCGTCCGGAGATGACGTCGGCGATGACCAAGTCGGCCAAAAATGGGATCTCGTTGGTCGCCGCGAGTGCCTGCGTCGGAATCATCATCGGGATCGTCCAACAGACCGGAATCGCAACCGATTTCAGTTCGGTCATCAAAGGCGTGGTCGAAACGAATCTGTTCCTCGCCCTGCTCGGCATCATGGTCTGTTCGTTGATCCTGGGAATGGGTGTTCCCTCGGTCGTCTGTTATCTGTTGATGGCGACGTTGATGGGATCGCTGCTGGGCGAATTGGGAGTGATCCCGTTGGTCGCTCACCTGTTCATCTTCTACTTCGGCATGATGTCGATGGTCACGCCGCCGGTGGCATTAGCCGGGTACGCGAGTGCTTCGATTGCCGAGGCGCCGATCATGAAGACCTCGTTTGCCGCGTTCCGGTTCTCGTTAGTCGGATTTACGTTGCCGTTTATGTTTGTCTACCGGCCGGCGTTGTGCCTGTTGGCTCCCGATGGCCAATCCCCCACGGCGTTTGCGATCGCCCACGCGTTGACCGCCGCGACGATTGGGATCCTTGCCCTGGCAGGATGCATCGCGGGCTACTTCCGCAACAGTCTGTCGGTCTTCGAACGGGTGCTGATGTTCATATCAGCCGCACTATTGTTGGCACCGATCACCAAGATCGGCGAGGTCCGCGTCGGACTGACCATCGACATCGTCGGCGCGATCCTGTTCTTCGCCGTCGTCACGATCAACGCCCTCCGCCGGCCGACAACAACCAACGGCCCGCAAGAAATCGCGAGCGAATAGAAGCGACTCAGCAAACCGTAGCGAAGCAACGTCAAGCGATGTCCTGGGACGCCATTACGTCCCAGGACGGCAGCATCCAATCGCTTCAAACCGCGAACGCGATATCTGTGAAAAGTCGCGAAGCGACGACATGAGATAGCCTGGCGACGCAAGTCCCAGGACAGGCAAGCCAACAACGCCAAAGCCTTCTGCCCCCAAACGCGACATCTATCCCCAGTCGTGAAGCGACGACATGAGATAGCCTAGCGACGCAAGTCCCAGGACAACCAAGCCAACAACCCCATAGCGTTCCGCCCCTAACGCGACATCTATCCCCAGTCGCGAAGCGACGGCATGAGACAGCCTGGTGACGCAAGTCCCAGGACAGCCAAGCCCCACCCCAAGCCTTCCGCCTCCAAGCGCGACATTCATCCCCAGTCGCGAAGCGACGACATGCGATAGCCTAGCGACGCAAGTCCCAGGACTGCGGCGATTTGGAATCGCGCCACAGATACGCAAAAGACCACCGCGATCGTGTTTCGATCGCGGTGGCCTTTGTTTCTATTTCGGCGGATAGCGTTCAACACATCGGCGCCGTCAATGCGCCGTGCGGAACTCTACAGTCCGAACCGGTCCTGCAGGCACTCGACGTCCAGGGCGCCTTCTTTGAGCGCCTCCATCGCGCCGACAGCGGCTTCGGCTGCGGCGATCGTCGTGATACATGGGACGCCGTGTTGAACGCCCGAAGCTCGGATGCGACCTTCGTCGGTGCGAGCCCCTTTGCCGTTGGGCGTGTTGATAATCAACTGGACCTCTTCGTTCTTCAGGTAATCGATCAAGTTCGGATGCCCTTCGGCAAGCTTCTTGATCGGAGTGACCGCCACGCCCGATTCCTCGAGCAATTTTGCGGTACCCGAGGTCGCCAGGATGCTGAAGCCGAGATCGCGGAGACGCGAGCCAAGCTTGATCGCAAAGTCCTTGTGACGCGACGACAGGCTGATGAAGATGTTCCCTTCGCTTGGAAGGACCGTGCTCGCCGCGATCTGGCTTTTGGCAAACGCCAGCGAGAAACTCTTGCTGGTTCCCATCACCTCGCCCGTACTTCGCATCTCCGGCCCGAGCACGATGTCGACACCGGCAAACTTGCGGAACGGGAAGACGCTCTCTTTGATCGAGACGTGCGACGGGATCGTTTCCCCGGTCACGCCGACTTCGGCAAGCGTCTTGCCGCACATGACCTGCGTCGCCAAACGCGCCACGGGAACGCCGGTCGCTTTGGCGACAAACGGCACGGTCCGGCTGGCTCGCGGATTGACTTCGATGATGTACAGCGTCGGCTTGCCATCTTCCATTTTGACGGCGTACTGGATGTTCATCAGTCCGACGACTTTCAATCGCAGCGCCAATTGTTTCGTGGCGACGCGGATTTCGTCGAGGATCGATTCGGGCAGGCTGTGAGGCGGGATCGCACATGCGGAGTCGCCGCTGTGGACGCCCGCTTCTTCGATGTGCTCCATGATTCCCATCAGCACGCAGTCCTTCGAATCGGAGAGCGCGTCGACGTCGACTTCAATCGCATCTTCCAGGAACCGGTCGATCAGAACCGGTTGCCCTTCGGCGACAACAAACGCTTCGGCGACGTAGCGGTCGAACTGCTTGTGGTCGTAACAGATCTCCATAGCGCGGCCGCCCAAAACAAAGCTGGGTCGAACCAACGCGGGGAAGCCGATCCGGTCGACTTCGCCGCGGGCTTCTTCCATCGTCCGCGCGATGCCGCTCGGCGGCTGACGCAGCCCCAGTTCATCGATCAGTTGTTGGAACAGCTCGCGATCCTCGGCCGCTTCGATCGTGTCGACGCTGGTTCCGATGATCGGCACGCCAGCGTTGGCCAATCCGCGAGCGAGATTCAGCGGCGTCTGGCCACCGAACTGTACGATTACGCCGTCGGGTTGGACGTTGTCGCAGATGTTCAACACATCTTCGATCGTCAGCGGTTCGAAGAACAGGATGTCGCTGGTGTCGTAATCGGTACTGACCGTCTCCGGATTACTGTTGACCATGATCGATTCATAGCCCATGTCGCGGAGGGCGAAACTGGCATGGCAGCAGCAATAATCGAACTCGATCCCCTGGCCGATCCGGTTTGGACCGCCACCAAGAATCATGATCCGCTTCTTGTCACCCTTGGGCGGCGCTTCGTTCTCGTCTTCGTACGTGCTGTAGTAGTACGGCGTGAAGGCCTCGAATTCGGCGGCACAGGTGTCGACCGATTTGAAGACCGCGCGGACGCCTTGTTCTTTGCGGTATTCGCGAACCTTCAGCTCGCTGGAGTCGAAGAAGATCGCCAACTGGCGATCGGAGAAACCTAGCTGTTTGGTGTATTTCAAGTCGGCGGGGCTGAGCGATTCGAGCGATCCAGCCTGCAGCAAAAAGTTCTCGTGCTCGACGATCTGTTGCAATTGGTCCAAGAACCAGCGATCGATTTTCGTCAGTTCGAAGATCTCTTCGATCGTCATCCCCATCTTCAGCGCGTATCGCAGATAGAAGATTCGTTCGGCGTTGGGAGTCGAAAGTTTTGCGATCACTTCATCGCGGTCGGGCTGCGATTCGCCACCCCACATATCCTTGCTGCCGCCGCCGAAACCGAAGGCGCCGACTTCCAGGCCGCGAAGCGCTTTTTGGAACGACTCTTTAAAGGTTCGCCCGATCGCCATCGTCTCGCCGACGCTCTTCATCTGCGTCATCAAGGTCGGATCGGCTTCGGGGAACTTCTCAAACGCAAACCGTGGGATCTTCGTAACGACGTAATCGATCGACGGTTCGAAACAAGCTTTTGTCTTTTGCGTGATATCGTTGGGCAGTTCCCACAAGCGGTAACCGACAGCCAACTTGGCCGCGATCTTGGCGATCGGGAAACCAGTCGCTTTACTGGCCAGCGCCGACGATCGGCTGACCCGCGGATTCATCTCGATCACGATCATCCGGCCGGTGGTCGGTTCGATCGCAAATTGGATGTTCGAGCCACCGGTCTCGACACCGATCTCGCGAATTACCGCCAACGAAGCGTCACGCATCCGTTGGTACTCTTTGTCGGTCAGCGTCTGCGCCGGGGCGACGGTGATCGAATCGCCGGTGTGGACGCCCATCGGATCGAAGTTCTCGATCGAACAGATGATCACACAGTTGTCGTCCATGTCGCGGACGACTTCCATTTCGTATTCTTTCCAACCGATGATCGACTCTTCGATCAGCACTTCGGTGACTGGGCTTTGGTCTAAGCCGTTTTGCACCAACGCGTCGAAGTCGTCGCGGTTGTAAGCGATCGCCGAACCGGAGCCACCCATCGTAAAGCTGGGTCGGACGACGCAGGGCAACCCGACATCGTTCATCACGCGGCGGGCGTCGGTCAGATTGCGGACCGTTTCGCCGCGGCAGACATCCAGGCCGATCTTGTCCATCGCCTGCTTAAACTGTTCGCGTTCTTCCGCTTTGGCGATTACATCGGCGCGAGCACCGATCATCTCCACGCCGTACTTCTCCAGCACGCCGTTGGCTTCCAAGTCCATCGCGGTGTTCAAACCGGTCTGACCGCCCAGAGTTGGCAGAAGCGCATCGGGGCGTTCTTTGGCGATGATCTTCTCGACCATCTGCCAGGTCAGCGGTTCGATGTAGGTCCGATCAGCGGTTCCCGGATCGGTCATGATCGTGGCCGGATTGCTGTTGACCAAGATGACTTCGTACCCCTCCTCACGCAGAGCTTTACAAGCCTGCGTGCCGGAATAATCGAATTCACAAGCTTGGCCGATGACGATCGGTCCGCTACCGATCAGCAAGATTTTCTTGATGTCGTCGCGACGTGGCACAGGAAGGGAACCTTTGATGGAGTGGAAGAGATCAGGACGGGCGCAAAACCCCGGCAATGTTAACAAACCACCGGGAAAGTGGTAGGGCCCGGAGAGCGCTTCTAGGCTGCAAATCCTTGCTTCATGCTTGCGTTGGTCCCCCAATCGCTAGGATTTCAACGATCGCCAGAACGCATCCCGCGATCAGAATTCGGGCAGGAAGCCGCTCGCCATGCCGACTCGAGCTGGCGATCGACTGCCGTCGGCGCTAATCGATCGCAACGGGATCGGTTTCCCGCAGGTCGGATTTCAGTTTTTGAAACTCGCGATTGGCGAAATAGAGGTTCGACAACGAATACGAAGTAACGCAGACCGCATAAGCCGCCGCGGCGCCGGTTCCACCAAACTTCCAATAGAAGATCACCGTCAGGACCAGCAGCAACCCCGCGTGCAAACCAAGCAGCCAAGTGAGCATGCGGCGCCGGCCGGCGTACAACAAAAACGTAGGTGCCAGCGAAAACAGAGTCGTCATGCTGGAACCGACCGCGACCCAACAGAGCGCCGGATACGAAGCGACAAAGTCGGGCCCGTAAATTCCCAAAATGGATTTCCCGAAAAACAGGACGACCAACAAAAACAAGACGATCCCGGCTCCAACCATCAGGGCGCGGTCGCGTCGCATGATCGACATCTGCCGCCAATTGTTCTCCTCCATATACAGCGAGACCGCTGGCTGAAAGAACTTGTCGGTCGATTTACTGAGCAGCAAAATCAAGCCGCCGGTCTCAAAGGCGGGTGCCAACAGCCCGACCCCAATATCGCCGTGCGGCATGTGATGGGTGATCACCAAGGTCGAACGGAACAGCCACGAGACCATGAACGTAAAAAACATGAAAGTCACGCTTTCGCTGATCCAACCGCGAACGTTCGTCTCCACCTCCGCATCGGCCACCAGCGGACTTGCTTGCCGGTAGCACAGCAACATCCCCAACAGAAGCGCCATCACGCTCCCGCTGGCGAAGCACAACACGGCGTGGCTGGCGGTGAAGTGCATCGTTTGGGTGAGCATCAAAATCAACAGCAACGTGGTCGCCGGGATCATGATTCGCGAGATCACCATCGCAACGATCGGCATTCGAAACGCCAGCAGCAGGTCGATGACCACTCCAGCGCCCGCCATCGACGGCAGATAGACAAACGCCAGCGTCACCACATCGCGACGGTTGCCCGAATGCAGGGGAGCAGCCAAGACGATCATCGCGATCGCCAACAACAGACTCAGCAGCAACGTCCCCAGAAACGCAAAACGCAAATACCCGGCGATCCGACCACCATCTTGCGCTTCGTTGTAGATCGGAATCACACGCAGGCCGTATTTGCCAAACCCACCTTCGGCGAGCGACGCGAACAATCCCAGCGTTGCGATCGCCCCGATGTATTGGTCGAACGCGACCCGCGACAGTTCGCGAGCCAAGATGATCGTCGCCCCGTATCCCAAGAAGATCCCGACCACGTTCAGCGCAACCATCACCAACGGGACAGCCTGCCAACGTCGTGGTTCAGAGATTGGGGACACCGCATCCAAGTCGTTGTTTCTCCGCGACCGATTTCCAAAAACATCCCCCAGCGGTCGGCGTGCTAGAGTTTCACAGCGGCTACCAAACCGGTCCGCGCTGTCGCCGCGGACGTCCGCGCAATCACTTCCTTCGTCCCAATTCCACCATCGCAATCCATGCAACCGTCGCAGGAATTAAAACAGTCGTTCCGCACCGCTAGCCTTTGGGCAACCGCGCTGGTCGTGCTGATTCACTATCGCTCGGCCGCCGCCACGGGTGGGAATCTAAATGGCTGGCTTCAAGAAATCTTAATCAACGGAATCGCCCGAATCGCGGTCCCCGTCTTCGCCTTTGCCGCCGGGTTCTTCTACTTTCTAACCTTCACCGGCAGCTACAACAACTACCTCGCCAAGCTGCGGCAGCGAGCCGCCAGCCTGTTGGTTCCCTACCTGCTGATCTCTTTGATCGCGCTGGCCAGTTGGTCGACGATCCAGATGATGTTGGGCAAGCCGACGCAATTGGAACCCGCGCAGTTCTTCTCGCGGATCCTGCTGCATCCATTGGCCGAACAACTATGGTTCCTCCGCGACCTGATGCTGTTAGTCATCGCAGCACCGTTGATCCAGTTCGCAGTCCGCCGCGCACCCGGCATCACCTTAGGCATCTTGGCGGTTCTGTGGACGATGGAATGGCAGCCTGCGCCGATCGTTGCCGGTTGGTACGCCCTGAACGTCGAAACCCTGCTCGGCTTCACACTCGGTTGCTGGGCCGTTACGCGAATCGATCTTCTAGAGAGCCTGATCCGCGCCCCGAAACACATCTGTTTCGCGCTGCTTGCGACCTGGAGCCTGTTGTTGGCGACGCGTGTCGCCATCGATCCCAGCTTCGACAACTGGTACGTCCGCGATTTCACAACGCTCTCGCTGCTGCTTCAGAAGGCCGCCATCGCAACGGGTTGCCTGGGGCTGTTGAGCATCGCGCGGCGGATCGAAAACCAACGACTCAGCCGCTTGGCCGAGTTCAGTTTTTTCGTCTACCTGGTGCACGAGTTCCCGATGCGGGAAGTGCTCCGCCGGGTAACGAGCAAGATCGTCGGAGAAGAGTTCAGCTTTTGGATCGCCGCGCCAACGGCGATCGTTTGCAGCCTGCTGCTGGCTCAATTCGCCAGCCGCTACACGCCAACGCTGATCGCCGTATTGACCGGCGGGCGAACAATGAAGCCGGTCTCCTTGTCCGCTGCGAGACCGCGTTGGCGCTACTAGTAACGCCAGTTTTCGATGACGCCGCGAGGTCCGCAGCGTCACCGATTCTCAACGGCTTTACGCCAACAAAGCTTTGGCTTCGGCAACGATGTTTTTGGTCGTGATGCCAAACTTTTCGTACAGCTGGGGAGCCGGTGCCGAAGCGCCAAAGCTGTCCATGCCGACAAATTCGCCTTCGCTGCCCAAGTAGCGATCCCAGCACTGACGGATGCCAGCTTCAACGGCGACGCGTGCGGTGCACGACGCTGGGAAAACGCTCTCGCGATAAGCGGCGTCCTGGTCTTCGAACAATTCGAAGCAAGGCATGCTGACGACGCGAACCTTCACGCCGGCGGCCTTCAATTGCTCGTAAGCTTCGACCGCAAGCGACAACTCACTGCCGCTTGCCATCAGGATCAGTTCGGGTTCGCCATCGGAATCGGCCAACACGTAGCCACCCTTCGCGGTTCCCGATGCCGGTGCAAACTTCTCGCGGCACAGCGTTGGCAGGTTTTGACGCGAAAGAACCATCGCGGTCGGGTGATCCGACAAAGCGACGCTGGCGCGATACGATTCGGCAACTTCGTTAGCGTCGCCGGGACGGAAGACATACAGCCCTGGCATCGCACGGCACGCGGCCAAGTGCTCGACGGGTTGGTGAGTTGGTCCGTCTTCGCCCAATCCGATCGAATCGTGCGTCAGTACGTACAGAACGGGCTGATGCATGATGCTGCTCAAACGCATTCCGCCACGCATGTAGTCGGTGAAGACGAAGAAGGTCGCACCGTAAGAACGCAGGCCTGTCAGCGACATTCCGTTACAGACAGCGCTCATCGCGTGTTCACGAATGCCGTAGTGCATGTTGCGTCCGCAAGGCGTTGCCGCTTCGTAGTCGCCAGCACCTTCGAACTTCAGCAGAGTGTTGGTGCTTGGCGCGAGGTCAGCCGATCCGCCGACCATCCAAGGAATGTTCTTGGCGATAGCGTTGAGCACTTGGCCACCACTGACGCGCGATGCCATTCCCTTTTCATCCGCTTCGAAAGTTGGGATTTCGGAATCCCAGCCCTCGGGAAGATCGCCAGCGAAGAAGGTTGTCAAATCCGCAGCCTTCTCAGGATTGGCGGTTTGGTAAGCAGCCCAAACGTCTTGCCATTCCTTGTAAGCCGCAGCGCCGCGGGCGCCGATCCCTTCTTGGAAGTGTTCTTTCACGCCTTCGGGAACGAAGAACTTTTCGGTCGTTGGCCAACCGTAAGCCTTCTTGGTCAGTTCGATCTCGTCCCAGCCAAGTGGCGCGCCGTGAGCGTTGTGTGAGTTGGCTTTGTTTGGCGAACCGAAACCGATCACGCTGCGAACGACGATCAAAGTTGGCGCGTCGGTGTTCGCTTTGAATTGTTCAACCGCTGCGCCCAGAGCTTCCAGGTCGTTGGCGTCGGCGACTTCGATCACGTGCCAACCGTAGCCCTTGAAGCGATCGACTTGGTTCTCGCTGAAGGTCAGGTCGGTGTGCCCTTCGATCGTGATCTTGTTGTCGTCGTAGATCCAGCACAGGTTCGACAGCTTCAAGTGACCAGCCATCGATGCCGCTTCGCACGCGACGCCTTCCATCATGTCGCCATCGCCGCACAACGCGTAGACATCGTTATCGAACAGCGTGTGTTCGGCGGTGTTGTAACGCGCCGCCAACCAACGCGATGCGATCGCCATTCCAACGCTGGTCGCGATCCCTTGGCCCAAAGGCCCCGTCGTTGTTTCGATGCCGCTCGCTTCGCCATATTCAGGGTGCCCAGCACATGGACTTTCCAACTGACGGAAGTTGCGGATGTTGTCCAGCGAGATCGCTTCTTGACCGACAGGCTCGCCCGCTTGATCGACCTCTTGAACGCCCGTCAAATGCAAGACGCTATAAAGCAACATCGATGCATGGCCGCACGACAAAACAAAGCGATCGCGGTTGGGCCACTGGGGATGCTGTGGATCGTAACGCATCGCTTCGTTCCACAATTGATAAGCGACCGGCGCCAGCGCCATCGGCGTGCCAGGGTGACCGCTGTTAGCCGTCTGAACGGCATCCATACTCAGGGTGCGGATCGTATCGATTGCGGTTTGACGGATATTTGTGGTTACTGCTGACATCGGTTCTGTGTCACCTTAAGTTCGAATAGTGGCCGTTAATTGTCGCCAAGAGCTTACCCAGGATCGCCCCCGGTGGCAACAATGGGAACGTTCGAATCGCGTGAAGACGCAACAACATTAGGGCACTGGCACCGCCCTTGGTGTCGAGCAACGGCCAGCTGAGCGACTCACCCATCTGCGGGGAAAATTCATCTTCACGGCGAGCCTTTTTTTGACATCTAGGCGATTCGTCCGCCTGCTTTTCCCAACGAATCCTTCGGTCGATCGGCACTTTGGGAGAATCGGGCACCCCGATCCCAAATCGCAGCGATTCCCCCTCCGGCAGAGATTTCGCAGATCGCCCCACGGAGTCGCTTGGCACCATCGATAGATCCGCCGCAAACCAAACGTTCCAGCCAATCGGCAGTCGCACTTCATATCATTTCGACGACGCGGTGACATCACATCGATGGCACCCCGAGGGCAAAAGGCACCAAAACGCTGCAATTCGGGCTTTGGCACGGCACCTGCGTTAAGTGACATCAGCGGCCGAGTCCGCTCGATCACCTCCCCCTCCCTTTTGAATGGAACGACAGCATGAAACGAATTTTGACCATCGCCGTCCTGGTTACCGGCATCACGATTTTGGCTGGCACATCGGACGTGCAAGCCAGAGACCATCGCGACGCTGGGCGTTCGGTACATAGCGACCGATCGGCGCATCATCACCAATCGCATGGTTACGCCAGCCATCGCCGATCGAACCACCGTCCTGCGGTCGTCGTTCCTTACAGCAGCCACGTCAAAGGACACAGTGCCAACTACCGTGCTGTTCCGCCAAGTCCTCGAAGGGCATATCTTCCCAACCGCTATCCCGTTCCGGCGACTCCGTACGTCCCCGTTCCCGTCCCTGCCTATCCAAGCACAAGCCACAGCCACGGTTTCCACCTGGACCTAGGCCCGCTGCACCTCGGGATCGGCAGCCACCACTAGTCCCTTGACCTCGCCAACCTTGGTGAACCTTCGCTTTTCGTCGTAGCACCAAACGCAACGATGCGGGGCAGCAAGAATCCAAACGATCGCGAGCGTCTCGGCGTTCGCGATCGTTCTTTTTATCCAGCTACTCCTGCCGCAGCGCTCGCACGATCGGAACCGTTGCGGCTTGAATTGCGGGAGCCATCCCCGCGACCACTCCGACAGCTAACGACACGACCAGTCCAGACCACAACAAACCAAACGACGGACGGAACGCGATCGTCGCTCCTTCGGCACCGATCGAATATCCACCGACAGCCAGCGCGGTCACCGCCAATAACGTACCGCTGGCGCCGCCGATCAGGCACAAAATGGTGCTCTCAGTCAAAACCAATCGCATCGCCCGCAGCGGGCGCACGCCGATCGTTTGCAAGACGGCGTATTCTTTGATCCGATCTTGAACGCTCATCACCGTCGTGGTCGCCACCAGCGAGAGAACCAAGCCGACGCAGGCGTATCCCAGCCAGTGAGCGAATCCGATTAGATCGACTAGGTCCGACAGCGTGCTCGCTTGGAACGCTCCCTTCCGCCGAGTCGTCGTCGCCACCGAACCGGCTCGCAAAACTTGATCGATCTCCGACGCGACGCGGTCTGGTTCGGCGTTCTCGTCGAGCATGACTTCGTGCTGAGTCACAAGCCCCGCGTTGTCCAGACCACGGGTGTATTGCAGGAACTGCAGGCTGGTGTAGATCAAGTTTTCTTCCGATGGGACCGTCGAACTAAAGACTCCCGCGACCTGCACCGAGATCTCGCCGATTGAAAATTGATCTCCGACGCCAAGCCCACGACGCTGTGCGACGTTGCGTCCGACGATCGCCGCATCGCGCCGCGATTCGAAGTCGCTCCAAGATCCGGCGACAAGTTTCAGCGGTCGGCTCGCTTGAATCTGCTTTGGATCGGCACCGTTGAAGACGACGATATCGAGGCTCGCGCGGCAGTTGTTGGTCCAAACCTGGATCGGCATCACTTCGCGCACTCCGTCAACCTTCAAGATCTTTCGCGCATAATCCTCGGGCAACCGACTGCTGGTCGGACAAAACCGATTCTCCTGAAAGACGATCAAGCTGCGGTTTGCATCGGTCCCCGTCGTCAATCGCTCCAGTCCCTCCTGCACCGACCCGACGCAGCAAAAAACGAACATCGCCACCGCCGCACCGGTCACGGTTAACAAGGTACGAGCGCGATGGCGCCACAAGGTTTTCAGGACGTAGGTCAACATCAGGTATCACCTTCTCCTTAAACGGTCGCCGCTTGCGACTCGATGAATTTCCCGCGGTCCAAGACGAGTTGACGCGACGCGATCGCGGCGACATCGCTGTCGTGAGTGACCATCAACATCGTGATGTTCAGTTCGCGGTTCAATCGCTGCAACAGGGACTGGATCTGTTCGCTGGTCTGCGTGTCCAGACTGCCAGTCGGTTCGTCGGCGACCACGACTTTGGGATGCGCCACGATCGCCCGCGCGATCCCGACGCGTTGCTCTTGGCCACCGGACAGCTGCCGTGGGTAGTGGTCGGATCGATCGGCAAGCCCGACCGCCTCGAGAGCCAATTCGACCCGCTGCCGCCGTTGTGCCCGCGTCAGCTTCAACAGCATCGTCGGCAGTTCGACATTCTCATAAGCCGTGAGGACCGGGATCAGGTTGTGCGTTTGAAAGATGTAGCCCAGGTTTGCGGCTCGCCAATCGGCCAACTGTCCCCGCGACAACCGCGTCACCTCGGTCCCGTCGACGATAATCGTGCCGCTGTCGGGTCGATCGATCCCGCTGACAAGATTCAACAGCGTGCTCTTGCCGGTACCGCTGGGGCCCATCAACGAGACAAATTCGCCCTCGTCGATTTGCAGGCTCACGTCGTCCAACGGCGTGATCGTTTCGTCCCCCTTGCTGAAGGATTTGCTGACGTTTTTCAGTTCTACCAGTGTCATCATCGTCTCGCTTGTTCTCGAATCATCGTCCCAGTGACTGCTCTTCGCCGCTGACTTTCACGCCGTCGCCCGCCTGCAAATTTTCGATCCCCGACGCGATCACTTTGTCGGTCACCTGCAGCCCCTCCAACACCTCGACCAGACCATCTTCGCTGCTCTTCCCCGATTTGATCGGTCTCCGCTGAGCGAGACCGCTGGAATCGACGATCCAGACAAAAGGTCCCGTCTCGCCGGTTTGAACCAAGGTTTGCGGGATCATGATCCGCACCGTTTCGGTCGGTTCGGATATGGATTTCGGCAACTCGGGAGCCAGAAACGTTGCGGTCACCAACATCTCGGGGCTCACGTTCGACGGAGGATCGATCAATTCGACCTTCACTTCCAACGTGTTCTTTTGGATGTTGGCGACGCTTGTCGACTGCAACACACGGCCGTTCAGGGTGCCAGTTACCGACGCGGTCTCGATCTCGACACTCTGCCCCGGGACGACCATCGGCACGTCGTCCAGTCGCACGTCGGCGCGAACTTGCAGCCGCGCCGGGTCGTACATTTCGATCACAGTGCTGGAACTCTGCCGCGAGTTGTGCTCCAGTCCCATCACGCGAGTCCCCGGCGACGCGACGACTCGCAACACACGACCTGCGATCGGCGCGGTGACCACGGTCCGCTTGAGATTTAACTTCGCCGCTCGCAACAGCGAGGCTGCTTCGTCTCGCAGCGCCGTGGCCGATTCGACTTTGGCGTGCGCTTCTTCTAATTGTCTGCGTTCCTCGACCAACAGTTTCAGCTGAGTCTCCAACGCGTCGACTTTACTTTGCACCGCATCGATCTCGCGTTCCAAATTCGGTTTGCGATCGCGCAGCTCGCGAAGCGTCGCATCGGCTTGTGCGTGTTCGCTTTGAGCCCGTTGCAACACGATCCCCGCGATCGCGTTTCTTGCCGCCGTCTTACCCGCGACACTGTCGGCCGTAAACTTCCGCTCCGCCTCGGCCGCTTCGATCAAAAACGGCAACGCATCGCGCTGCGTCTTCGCCTTAGCCAGCACGCTCCTCGCTTCGGCCAACGCAACTTGCAAATGGACAGGTTGTTCGACACGGATCATCGCCGCATCGCGTTCCGCTTCGGCCCGCCGCAATTCACCATTGCGAATCGCCAGCGTCGCCTCGGCTTGTTCGACAGCCAATTGGGCATCGATCGCGATCAGCCGCGCGATCGGCTCGTCTTTGGCAACCTGCTGGCCTTCGACGACCAGCAGCGATTCGATCACACCCGGTGCAAGCGCTGCGACACGGATCGCGCTGGGGCGCGGTTCGATCCATCCAGCGGCTTGGAACAACGCCGTCCCCGCCTGCTGGATCTCACCGCGTTGAACGATCACCGGCACCACTGTCACCGCTTGTTGGGGCAACCACTGGCGGCCCGCCGAAGCGAGCAACAAGCCGAGGAAGCCCAAAAGAATACCGATTGGCAACGCGTAACGCAGCAACCAACGTCGCGGCTGCCGACGCGTACTAGTCGACTCACCGGGCGACGGCCCGCGTTGTAGTGCCAATTTGCTGAGATCGAGTGGTGTATCCGGCATCGCCCTAAATCCTATTCAGCCCGAACAAAAACTTTGTTGGCCGCGACGGTCAAGTTGCCTTGATCGTCCCGATTCGCAGTCCCTTGGACCACAACGGTCGACAGTTCTTTCACGTTCAACAACTTGCGAGCGTCAAACGCCACGGGACCGCCATCGGCATCGACGACCTTGACCGTCGCGATGTTCTCTTTCACCTGAGGCTGGGTGCAGCAGTAATCCCAAGGCGTCGGGCAACCTTCGTCGTCCGCACAGTAGGGAACTTTAGGATCGACGATCGTAAACGCCGCCAAACCTTCGACAAACGGCTTCGACGATCCGCCGATCCGCCCAACGAGCGTTACCGCTTGATCGGACTCGGCCGATTCGCGAGCTTCGCCAACGCCGACGGCCCCTTCGGGCTCCGCTTCGGCAACGTACAACACGCTCGCCGCAGCGACTTCCGCCGCGTCGGGACCTTCCGCCGTCGGCTTTTCGCCACAACCAACAACCACAGCCAATGCGGCAACACAAATCCAATTCATCATTCTCATTTCAGACTCTCCAAAAAAGTGAAACAACTTGTTAAACAGCTTTCAAACTGATCGCCACCGATTCGCGAAGAGCCTTAAGCGCGGGTGGCAGCGCTCCCAAAACTCCTAATAACAATCCGACGCCGCAACCAACCAAGATTGCGACACTGTCAATTCGTAACGTGAAAGCGCCCATCGTAAACCGCACCGCCAGTCCGTTGAGCATCGTCAGCGCGATCACGCCCGAGAGCAACGAAGCGGCCGCAGCCAACAAGACGCCTTCCTGCACAAGGCTCAGCAAAATCGCACGCCTCCGAAATCCGAGCGCTTGCAGTGTCGCCAGCTCTCGAATCCGCCCGGCGACGGCCCCATACATCATGTTCAATCCAGCAAAAACGCCCGCTCCCGAAACCAACGCGACGACAAACCAAGCCAACAACCGAACCGGTCGGTAGTGCTGCTGCAGCGATGCGTAGTAGTCGCTCTCGCGGAGCGCCCTGAGTTCCAGATCCGTTCGCTCCTTGCAAAACAATTCGATCTCCGCGGCACTTGCTCCGGGAGCCAACAGCAACGCGACGAGGCTGAGATCTTGGCGTTTCGTGACCGTTTGAAAGGCGGACAGATCGCACCAGATCTCCGATTCATACGCCGCACCGTCGGCAGCGAAATGACCGCTGACGGTCCACGTCTCCCCCTCGAACTGAATCGTTTTCCCGATCGCCAACGCGTCGCTGTGGCTGCCCAATTTCGCCGATGCCAGCCGCCCCACGATCACCTCGTTCTGCTCCGGCCAAACGCCATCAATGATCTTCACGTTCCGCCGCACCAACGGCGCCCGGTACGTCACGCCTCGCACCAATCCCAGCCCATTCTCTTGGTCGGATGTCGAGACGCGTGTTCCGAGATAGAGTTCGGGCGACACGTGGTCGACTCCAAATCGCTTCCAGGTTCCTCCCAAGCTTGCCGAAAGCAACGCGGGGGATCGAGCGGCGATCGACGAGTTTTCGATGTTCTCTTCGGAGTTAACCGAGTAGACCAGCACGACATCGTCATCGCCGCTGACCGATAGCGATTGCTCCAGTCCACGAATGAACCCAACCACTACAAATACCAACATCACCACGGTCGCCAGAGCGAGCAACGTGAGGCCGGTACGGACAGGGCGACGCGCCAAATTGCGGACGCCATATTCCCAGGGAAGCAACATGTATGAATCAACGTCTGGAACTCAGAAACACCACTCTCCAAACGTGCCTGTGGCGCATAGCGCGCATCAGCAAACACAGCATGGAAACCAAAGAATCGCTGCGAAGCATTTCAACAGTTCGAAAACCTCAAGACGAGGCAGACGAAACTGCGGTAAAACGATCACCGCGGGCTATAGAAGATGGCGTTGTTAGATCAGCCAAGATTGGTGCGCAATCCGCGCAACGCGTCCCCACAGATGGGACGGACGATCGATGTCTTCGAGAGAGTGTTTACGCAAGCCAACCTGAGAGGTCAGCAGAAGCGAAGCGGACGGTCCGGGGAGCCACACGATCGTCGCGGTCTCCGCGTCGGGAGCCTGCGGTGCGTCTTGAAGCGTTGCTCCCTCGCAGATGCAGTTGGGGCAAGAGCAATCGTCGCCAACTGGGTTCTCGGATGATTCGGCCGATGATGTCGCTGCGTTCTCCTGACAACAGGCACAACCAACGGCCGAAACCTGCGAAGCGTCTGCCGACGCAGCATGACAACTCATACAGCGCATCGGGCAGGCCAATAGATTGGCGATCAACAGGAGTGCAAGGAGCGTTCGAATCATGAGTCCATATTAGCGTCGAGGTGTGGTTGCGACAACAGGAACTGCGGGAACTATCCGGTCTAAAACATCGTTCCCCGAGCCTCCCCCAGAATGGTATAGCAGCAGAACCTCTACACCTAGTATATCTTGCTCATGTCACAAGGGAGCTGATAGCGAATCGAAAATCGGACCTCCCGAACAACATCCACCTTGACATGCAGGTTTAATTCTCTACCTTTAGGTGGAGATATGGAGTTGTGGCGTGTTAGTACTCCGCCAACCGCGTTCACTCGAATAGGAAATTGGAAAAATGCTGAGCGAAAAGACGATTGAAATTGTCAAACAGATCACTCCCGCCGTAGCTGCCAATGCGGAGACGATCACCTGCAAGTTCTATCAACGGATGTTTTCGGAGAACCCCGAAGTCAAAGCATTTTTCAATCAGGCCCACCAGCACAGCGGGGGCCAGCAAAAGGCGTTGGCTGGCGCGATCTGCGCCTACTTTTCGAACATCGACAACCTCGAAGCCCTCGGTCCGGCGGTCGAACTAGTTGCGCAAAAGCATTGCTCCCTCGGGATCCAACCCGAACACTACCCGATCGTCGGCAAGCACCTGTTGGCCGCGATCAAGGAAGTGATGGGCGACGGCGCGACCGAAGAGGTGCTTGGCGCGGCGGGCGAAGCGTATGGCGTGTTGGCCGAGATCTGTATCGGCCGCGAAAATGAAATCTACCAGCAACAGAAAACTCAGCCCGGTGGATGGAACGGTTACCGCGAACTGGTTGTCGATCGCAAGGTTCCCGAGAGCGACGAAGTGACTTCGTTCTACCTGACCGCCGACGACGGCCAACCGCTGCCCGATCATCTGCCCGGTCAATACATCACCGTTCAGATCGAACATCCCGTCACGCCGACCTCGCCGCGAAACTACAGTTTGTCGGATCAGCCCGGCACGGGGTACTATCGGATCAGCGTTAAACGCGAAGCGGGCGCCGACGACGACACGCCCGGCGGGCTGATTTCGAACTACCTACACGACGCGATCAGCCCCGGCGACCGAATCTCAGTCGGACCTCCGTGCGGCGAATTCACAATCTGTCCGATGCGAGCTGCCGACCGCCCGGTGGTCTTCCTGGCCGGCGGGATCGGAATCACGCCTCTGTTGTCGATGGCGAAAACATTGGTCGCCGCCAAAACCGAAGCCCCGATCTACTTCCTGCAAGCCGCTCGCAACGGCAACGTGCACGCTTTGGGGAGCGAAGTCCAAGAACTGGCGTCGCGCGGTGTCAACGTCCAGCCCCGCGTGCTCTACGACAGCCCCTCGGAAAGCGACTTGGCGGACAAGAAGTGCGATTCCGCTGGCATGGTCAGCAAGGAACTGATCCAAGACTGGACTCCCTTCGCCACTGCCGACTTCTACTTCTGCGGCCCCAAGCCATTCATGGCCAGCGTGCACTCGATCCTGAAAGATTTGGGAGTCGACGATTCGCGGATGCACTACGAATTCTTCGGCCCCAAAGCTGAACTGACAGCGTAGTCATCGAACCGCGATCCTATTCGTGGAGCTGCGAATCGCCAGCTCCACGACCGAGCCGAGTAGACAGGTCCGAAGCATCGGCCATTTGCATAGCCCAGGCCAAGCGAAGCGCCGGCCCCACCCGATCCAACTCTGCGATTGCCTTCCTTCCTCGCTGACGCTTCTCTAATACGTCTACAGTCTCAACGCGACACAGTATCTGGCCCCAAATCAATGTGACTTCTTTCTGCAGATACCCCGTTCACAACGCGTTCTCCGACAAACTTCTCTTAACAGTCACTTCGGGTGTTGCGATACGCTAAGATACGTCGCAACCAACCTCCCCCCACCCGAAGCTTCTATTTGGAGAACCCGCCATGCTTCTATTGGTTTCTCAACTGCAACGTCCTCTGGCGATGCTTGCAGCCACCGCGTCGATCCTACTTGCGACCGCGTCACCTTTGTTCGCTGCCGAGCTGCACATCGGCGGGGCTTCGGTCAGCATTACCCCCGACCAGCCGGTGGCGCTAACCGGACAGATGCGAACGCGGATCAGCGCGAATGTCGAGAGCGAAGTCACCGCGACAGCGCTCGCTCTCGAATCGCGTGACGGTGACAACGTCGTCGACCAAGCGATCATGGTGTCGTGTGATCTGATTGCGATCCGCGAAGGGTTGCTCGACGCGGTTCGCCAACGCCTGCAGGACCAGATTCCCGATTTTGATCCCAGCAAGCTCGTGATGAACGCCACTCACACGCACACCGCTCCGGTTCTTCGCGAAGGGATCTACGAACTGCCCGACGAAGGAATCATGCGTCCGAGCGAATACGTTGAATTCCTGGCCGATCGCGTCGCCGGTGCAGCAGCCACCGCGTGGCAGGCCCGTCAACCTGGCCAGGTCGGCTGGGGACTTGGCCATGCCGTTGTCGCTCAGAACCGTCGCACCGTTTATTCCAACGGAACCGCTGCGATGTATGGTGCGACCGCCAAAGATAACTTCCTCGAGATCGAAGGCTACGAAGACCACGGTGTCGAGGTGCTCTTCTTCTGGGATGCCAAGGACCAGTTGATCGCCACATGCGTCAACGTCGCCTGTCCCGCTCAAGAAGTCGAAGGCCGCTCGGCCGTCAACGCCGACTTTTGGCACCCGGTTCGCAATACGCTGCGTGAGAAATACGGCGAGGATCTGCACGTCTTGGCATGGACCGGCGCCGCCGGCGACCAATCGCCTCACCTGATGTACAGCAAACCTGCCGAGGAACGGATGCGGAAACTGCGCGGGCTGACGCGTTTGGAAGAACTCTCGCGTCGGATCGTCGTCGCCTGGGAAGAAGCCTTGCAGGGGGCCAGCCAAGAGCGGCACAGCGACGTTCCTTTTGTCCACACCGTGAAGACGATCGAGTTGCCCGAGCGAATGGTCACGCATGAGGAATCGTTTGCGATCAAGG
This sequence comes from Rosistilla oblonga, assembly GCF_007751715.1. Taxonomy (NCBI): domain Bacteria; kingdom Pseudomonadati; phylum Planctomycetota; class Planctomycetia; order Pirellulales; family Pirellulaceae; genus Rosistilla; species Rosistilla oblonga. The sequence continues at coordinate 4,400,771 of NZ_CP036292.1, forward strand.
CCAAGGTCGCCGATCTTGCGACCGACCCGAAACAGAAACGTCGGATGCAGTGGCATCAGGCGGCCGTCGACCGCTTCGATCGCCAACAAGCGGGCGAACTGCAGCCCTACGAAATGGAGCTGCATGCGATTCGGTTGGGCGATATCGCGATCGCGACCAACGACTTCGAACTGTTCACCGACTTCGGGATCCAGATGAAGGCTCGCAGCCCCGCCCTGCAAACCTTTGTCATCCAACTGGCCGGCCCCGGAACCTACGTCCCCAGCGCGCGGGCAGCTCGCGGCGGTGGCTACAGCGCCATCGTGGAGAGCAACCTCGTTGGCCCCGAGGGAGGCCAGGCGCTCGCCGATCAAACGGTTGAGCAACTGAAGTCGCTGTGGTCCGACAAATAGCGTTTCGGACTTACTACAATGTCTTGAAAGCTCACCTTTGCCATCCCACCTTGAATCCGTTCTGGAGAACCATCAATGAATCACATCCCCGATCCGCAACGTCAGCCAGGCCCATCGCGTCGGAAGTTCCTGGCCGCATCCGCCGCGGCGACCAGCTGTCTCATGCTACCGGCTGATAACAACCTGCGAGCAGACACCGAAGGCGTCCGTTCGACCGATCATTTCTGGTATCGGCTGGCTCCCGAAGGGCCGTACATCGATTCGCAGCGCGACAACAAAGCGTTTGGCTTCGGTCTCGGAAAGGTCTACCTGTCGGAGGACAATGGCAAAACGTGGGCTCACGACGCGATCTTCCGCAACGCCGACAACATCACGTTCAGCGTCATCTTAAAGAACGGCAACATCCTGTTCGCCACAAGGACCAAGCTGTATCTGAGCACCGACAATCTGAAGACCTACAAACAGATCACGGTGAAAAACAGCGACGGCAGCGATTACCTTCCCCACACGCCGATCGATCCCGCCAATCCGGGCTGGTACTTCCATTCACTCGATGGCGTTCACACCTGGGATGTCGACGGATCGGAGATGCTCGTTTGGGGGAACTACTGTAACGTGATCGGCGGCGCTGTCCCGGTCAACATCTACTACTCGACCGATCAGGGCGAAACGGTCAAGCTCGCGTATTCGTTTGGGCAAAACCCGACCTTCCAACAAAAGGGCGGCGACAAGTCGGATTGGGTCGGCGATCCCAGTAACCCTGTGATCTGCCGACACGTCCATACCGTTGCCTACAATCCAGCGGAAAACGCGTTTTACGCCTGCACCGGCGACCACGACCGCGTGATCGATGGCAAGGCGCAGCAGGAGTGTCATTGGTTGCGAGGCACCTACGACGCGGCCAAAGACGCTTGGGATTGGAAGGTCTTAGTTTCCGTTAACTCCAACTCGCGATACAAGTCGGGGGGGATTAACTTCGTCGACGGCCAACTCTATTGGGCCTCTGATGCCAACGGAAACAACGGCACGATGCCACACGACCGCGGCATCTTCCGCTGCGATCCAGCCGACATCGCCGATCCCAGCAAACACACGATGTTGTTCAATCCGCACTATGAATCGGCGAACATGATCATCGAAGACGACGTGTTTCTGTCGGCGCACTACGGCCCCGCGTCTCCGTTCAACACCGGCTTCATCATTTCGACCGACAGAGGGAAGACTTGGGCGGAATACGACTTGCCTCAATTTGGCAAGCGTTCACCGTTGAGGTTCCACAAGAAGAATAGCGACGGATGGTTCCGCGTCGATCTGCGAAAGGGCTGGATCGAACGGGGCGAAGTCCTGTTTATCAAGCCGAAGCCGTAGCGACGACCGCCGCAAAGCGAGAGCCCGCGGCGATCAATCCGTCAGCGGCGAGAAACGTTTCTCGCCGCATGGCGAAATCGCAAACTTACGCCAACGGTTCGAAGTCCGATTCTTGGAAGTCGGCGACTTCTTTCAGCCAGCGTTCTTGGACAAACTCGACGTGCGCCGGATGATCGCAGTAGGCAGCGAAGTGTTCGGCGGTCTCGAACCACATCGAGATCCCAAACCGATGCGGGTTCTTGGGGCTCGTCTGCCGGCGGATCTGAAAGTTGTGCACGTTGGGGATCGATGCGAGTTCCGCTGCCGCGGCGAGGAAGTCGCTCTCGGCGGCGGAGCCAGCGGGATGGGACAGTTGGAACGTGACGGTGTGTTCGATGGGAAGCTGGGTCATGGTGAGCGGACTGCCTGTGGAAGCGTGGCCTGGAACATAGTTGAGGTGTGTCGGCCGAGGATTTCCGGTGCCAGCCGAAGCGAGCAGACGCGGAGCACCAACAAGCCGATAGGTGAACGGAAGGGCTGGGGTATCCAGCGAGCCGCCGCGGAAGCAAAGCGAGTTCGCGCGGCGATTGTGTACACAGATTATCGGCTGCTTCACCGCACCGCAACGTTCGTGACGACGACCTCCGGGGCGAATCACTCTTTCAAACGGGAGTGTCATAAAAATTGGTAACCCGACGCGTCAGCGAGGAATTCGCGCGGCGCGTCGCTTACGTGTCGGGTTACCAATAATGTCTAAGCTCAAGCAGTGATTTGCCCCGCCCCCACTTCTTCCCATTGACTCCGCCGCTACCGGCGGATATCCTAAATCGCAGATTGACGATTAAAGGGAGTACATGGCCAAAAAATCAAGTGTTAAACAAGGATGCGATTCGACGCCGGTAAAGCTGGCTGCGGATGCGTCGGCGACCGATTTTGCGAAGCTCGCGTGGGCGATCGCTCATCCGGCTCGCGTTCAAATCGTTCGCTTGTTGATCGGCCGCAAGGCGTGTGTTTGCGGCGACATCGTCGCGCAACTGCCGCTGGCCCAATCGACGGTCTCCCAACATCTGAAGATCTTGAAAGAGTCGGGGTTGATCCAAGGTGAAGTCGACGGGCCCAAGGTCTGTTACTGCATCAACGCCGACCGCCTGGCGCGACTGAAAGAATTGGTTGCCGGATTGTAAGTCCGGTTTTTATTTCGCGGCGATTATCGTACAGCGGCGATAAACGATATTCCGATAGACAAACGTAGAGTTCCAGTTTTCACTTTCCCCGAGGAGCATGAGATGACGACCGTGACGATTTATGACAAGGCGATGTGTTGTTCGACGGGAGTTTGCGGACCGCAGGTCGATCCCGTCCTGCCTCGCTTTGCCGCCGACCTGGACTGGTTGGCCAGCCAGGGACACGAGGTCAAGCGTTTCAACCTGTCGCAAAACCCGACCGAATTTGTCGCCAACCCGATGGTTCAAAAAATGCTTGCCGAAGCGGGCGTCGAATGCTTGCCATTGGTGATCGTCGACCAACAGATCGTCAGCCGCGGTGAATACCCATCGCGCGACAACCTGGCGATGTGGACCGGCACGCCGCTGAAACGCCCCACGTCGCTGCCGATGACCGGCGGCGGTGGGTGTTGCGGCGATACGGGTTGTTGTTAGTTCACCGATTGTAGTTCAGATTCCCCCGAGGAGCGGTCATGGATCATTTGCAAAACGCGACGCGAAATTTGTTCTTTACTGGAAAAGGTGGCGTCGGCAAGACGTCGCTCGCTTCGGCGACAGCTGTCCAATTGGCCGAAAGCGGCCAACGGGTGCTGTTGGTTTCGACCGATCCGGCGTCGAATCTCGACGAGGTGGTGGGGACGGCGCTCGGCAACGAACCGACAGCCATCCCCGACGTCGCGAATCTGTACGGCATGAACATCGATCCCGAAGCCGCGGCCAACGCCTATCGCGAGCGGATGGTCGGTCCCTACCGAGGCGTGTTGCCCGATGCGGCGGTCAAGAGCATGGAGGAACAGTTCTCCGGATCCTGCACCGTCGAGATCGCAGCGTTTGATGAGTTCTCCAAACTGTTGGGCGATCCTTCGGCGACGGCGGAGTTCGATCATGTGATCTTCGACACCGCACCAACCGGGCACACCTTGCGTCTGCTGACTCTCCCGTCGGCCTGGTCGGGCTTCATGGAATCGAGCGTCTCGGGGACCTCGTGCCTGGGCCCGCTGGCTGGATTGCAAGCTCAACAAGCGATCTACAAACGGACGGTCGCCGCGCTCAGCGACGCCACCGCGACGACGTTGGTGCTGGTGACACGTCCCGAAGCATCGGCGTTCAATGAAGCCGCCCGCACGAGCGTCGAACTGCGCAAGTTGGGCGTCTCGAACCAGCACCTGATCATCAACGGCCTGTTCCAATGCGAAGACCAATCGGGCAGCGATCCGATCGCGACGGCATTGCAGCGTCGCGGCGAAGCTGCCATCGCAGCGATGCCCGATACCGCAAAAGAACTGCCGCGAAGCATCGTGCCCTGGTCGTGGGCGGGGCTGATGGGAATCGAAGCGCTCCGCAATGTCGGCCGGCCAGCCGAGGCGGAAGCCGCGGCCGATGAAAGCCCCGCGCCGATCGAGAGCTTCCCAGATGGGCTCGAATCGCTGTTGGACGACTTGGCCGCGCCCGGGCATGGCGTGATTTTGGCGATGGGCAAAGGGGGCGTTGGCAAAACGACAGTCGCATCGGCGGTCGCTGTCGCATTGGCTCAGCGCGGATTGCAAGTTCACCTGTCGACGACCGATCCGGCAGCTCATGTGACGGCGATGCTGGCCGCGGACCAATTGCCCGGGCTGAGCGTCGGCCGCATCGATCCCGTGCAAGAGACGGAGGACTATCGAGCCGAGGTGCTTCAAACCGCCGGAGCCGACCTCGACGCCGCCGGACTCGCGTTGCTGGAAGAGGATCTGCGATCGCCCTGCACCGAGGAGGTCGCCGTCTTCCGTGCGTTCGCCAAAGCTGTCGCCGAAGGGACCGACCGATTTGTCGTTTTGGATACCGCACCGACCGGGCACACAGTGCTGCTGCTGGATGCCGCGATGGCCTATCATCGCGAGGTCACTCGGCAGACCAACCAGATGCCCGAATCGGTTGAGAACCTGTTGCCGCGGCTGCGCGATCCCGACTTCACCCGCGTGCTGTTGGTCACCTTGCCCGAAGCGACGCCGGTCCACGAAGCGGCAGGCCTGCAAGCCGACCTCCGCCGCGCCGAGATCGAACCGTTCGCTTGGGTCGTCAACCAGAGCCTGCTGCCGTTAGCGGTTAGCGACAGTTCGCTGCGGCGGCGCCAGCACCTGGAACTGCGGTATGTCGAAGAGGTGCAAAACGAACTCAGCCAACGGATCGCCTTGATCCCATGGCAAATCGATCCGCCCACCGGCGTCGAAGGACTCAGCCAGTTGACCGCCGAGAACCACAACCCGTCCCATCAACCCACATCAAATTAAGGCTTTTGAAGATGACAACGACAGCAAAAAAGAAGATCCTGTTTTTGTGCACGGGCAATTCATGCCGCAGCCAGATGGCCGAAGGCTGGGCGCGTCACTTTCATTCCGATCGCTTAGAGGTTCACTCCGCGGGAATCGAAGCCCACGGGCTGAACCCCAACGCGGTGGCGGTGATGCAGGAAGCGGGAGTCGACATTTCCAACCAGTCGTCGAAACTTGTCGACACGCTGGCCGAAGTGCCCCTGGACTTGGTGATCACCGTCTGCGGTCACGCCGACGAAAACTGCCCCGTCTTTTCGTCGCAGACGCAAACCGTGCACGTAGGTTTCGACGATCCGCCGAAGCTGGCTCGCGATGCCGCCACGCCGGAAGAGGCGATGGATCACTTCCGCCGGGTTCGCGATGAGATCCGCGACTTTGCTCGGGATCGTCTCCTCAAACTGGTCGGCTAACCGTACCTTTGCGGCGCCGCAAGCGGCGCATCGAGGGAATCTAGACGAGTAATCTGGCCAAGGTCGCGATGCGGGTTAGAATGGACGCAGATACACCGGTTTGACGCCGTCTCCTATTTCTCGCTGATCAGATTCGACTCTATGGCCATTCGTCTCAAGTGCAAGTGTGGTAAAGACTTAAGCCTCAAGGATGAGTTGGCGGGCAAGTCGATTCGCTGCCCGGGTTGCAAGGAAGTCCTGAAGGTTCCCAGCGGCAACGCCCCGCCGAGTCGGCCCGCTGCTGCCGCCCCGTCGCAACCAACTTCGTTCCCCGCCGCGGCGGCCGCTGCACCAGCATCCGGTGGTGTCGGTTCGTTGTTTGACGACGAAGGGATCGGTCAATTGACTGGCCCGGTCTGTATGGCTTGTGCAAAAGAAATGCGTCCGGGGACCTTGATCTGCATGAACTGCGGATACAACACGCAGACCGGCGAACGGGTGCAAGGCTTCACCGAATCGCAGGTAGCGGCATCGGAGTTTGGGCACGCCGCGTTGGATGAAGCGGCGGCGCACATGCGTCGCGATGCGAAGGTACAACAACAGATCAGCGGGACCGGGATGCCGGTCTGGATGCTGGCCACGATCCTAATGTGCTTGGGCGGATTGGCTGTGATGGGCGTCTTCGTCAGCAACGCGATCGCAGCCGAAGAAGGAGCCAACAGCGGGTCGCCCGTTCCGCGAGGGATGCTGTTGGTGATCCTGTTGTTCCTGCAGGCTTGCAGCATGTATTTCTGGATCAAGATCATGATCCACGGCTTCAAAGAATCCGCACTGCACGGCTTTCTATCGCTGTTCATCGGATTGTACGCATTGATCTATGCGTTCCGGCGGCCGGAGATTCGAACCTATGGTTGGTCGCTGCTGACGATCTCGATCATCTATTCGATTGTCTTCTTTGGCGGCTTCGCTCTGCTCGGCCTGCTAGGGCTTGGTTAATCGGTCGATTCGCTGCAAACGCTATCTTTTCTCCGACGCTCAGGGTCGGCGGTTTGAATGGTCGAAGGAGACCGAAGGCTTTCCAGAGTCGCTGGTTCCTTCCTCCTTCCCTCGGGCTGTAGATCGATGTTTGTTAACGCGCCGGTACATTGGCATGAAGGAATGTTTCTGAGACCTCAGCACTTCCAGATCTCCGAACGAAACATTCACGACCAAATCCGCGACAACGTCCAATGGAACCGCCACTTCAGTTGGGGCCTGCGGCGTTTTCGACTCGACCCGACAGCGCTCGCCAACAACCGGATCGTCGTGTCGGAACTGGCGCTGCGGATGCGCGACGGCACGCTTGTCGCATATCCCGAATCGGGCAGCCTCCCCGAACTCGATCTGCGACAGGCGATGTTGGGCAAACAAACGCTGACTCTATTTGCAGCGATTCCGAAGCTGGAAGCTGCCGCGGCTGCGGCCACGCGCTACCGCGTCGAATCGCTCGATCTGGAGGATGCTAATTCGGGCCAGAATCCACGCCCGATCCAGCTGCGCCGGTTAAACGTTCGGTTGTTATCCGATGCCGACGATCACGCCGGTTACGCCACGATGCCGTTGCTGCGGGTCCGCCGCGCCGATCACGCCGAGGGAGCTCCCGAGCTGGACCGGACGTTCATCCCGCCGCTGTTGGCCGTCGATGCCTGGGCGACGCTGGAGCAAGAGATCGTGCGGCCGGTGTTCGATCGGATCGGCAAAAAGCTGGATTTGGTCTCCAACCAAGTCGTCTCGCGAGGGATCACCTTCGATTCGACTTCGCAAGGCGATCGGATGATCCTGGAACAGATGCGGGTGATGAACGAAGCGTATGCCGAACTGAGCGTGCAGGCCTTCACACCGGGCATCCATCCGTTGGAGATCTTCCATCAGCTGTTGAGCTTTGTCGGCCGGATGGCTGTCTTCACCGCGGGTCGCCGCGTCCCCGATCTGCCGAAGTACGACCACGACGATCTGGGCAGCTGTTTCTGGACGGCGCGGCGGTTGGTCGATAGCGTCTTGGACGCGGTGATCGAAGCCGAATACAGCGAGCGAGCTTTTGTGGGAGCGGGCCAACGGGTGCAGGTCGCGCTCGAACCGGCTTGGTTGGAACCGGGCCAACGTCTGTTTGTCGCCGTCGCATCGACGCTGCCGACCGAACAGACTCGCGGTCTGGTCGAGAAGCGGTTGGACATGAAGATCGGTGCCGGAAGCACTGTCGACGAACTGTATCGACTGGGGCGAGCCGGGCTGCAGTTCAGCTATCGCGCCGATCCGCCGCGGTGTCTGCCGATGCGACCGGGGCGAGTTTTCTTCAGCGTCGATCCCAAGGCGTCGGCCGACCAATGGGCCGCCGTCGAACGTGGGCTCTCGCTGGCGGTTCGCTTCAACGAGAACCTGATCGCTGGCGACGTGCAAAACCGCCGCGCGATCGATGTCGTGATCGATGGCCGCCCGGTGACGTTGGAATTTGTGCTGTACGTCGTCCCACCATCGGCGGTTTAAACACCGCCGCCAACCGTTCGTTTAGAAACGGTTACCAAAACCCGATCGCTCGTCCACAAGACCGCACCGGTCGCGCCGATTGCGCCGACCGCTAGCATTTGATTGTGGTTTCGATTCCAGCGCGCCGATAAGTCCCGATGGACAAACAGACGAGGCTCAGGGATCCGAGCTTCCGAGGTTTTGGTATCGCCGCGCGACATGAGGTCGCCAGCTGCCACACGGAGGAACAAGAGATATGGCCCAGCCTGCCGCCGATGCCGAGGCTCCGCGGAGTATTCGTCGCGATGTCGCTGCGATCGCTCTCGCTGCGCTAACGACGATTCTGGCTGTCTCTCTATTCACGTTCGATCCAGCCGATCCGGTCGAGCCGCCTGTCTGGCCGCTCAGCTCGCTCTACTCCCCCGACACGCTGGTCTTTCCCGAAAACGGACGGATCACCAACGCCTGCGGCTACTGGGGTGCGATCCTCGCCGGTTCGCTGCTGACCGGCGCTGGCGTCGGCGCCTGCCTAGTCGTTTCGGTCCTTGGCGGAATCGCGGTCAGCGTCCTCTGGAAAGGTGGCGTTTCGGCGCCGGTGATGCGTTCGCTCGGCTGGACCCTGGTCCTGCTGTCGCTCACGACCGGGGCGTCGCTGTCGGAATTGGACCTCGCCAATATGCCGATCGTTGGCGCCGGCGGCTATCTTGGGGCGATGACCAGCACGTGGTTGCGGATGCACTTCGCATCGGCGGGCGCCTGGATTCTGACCTTCACCTGCCTGATGTTCGGGATGCTGATGGCAACCGATTACATCCTGGTTTATGCGACTAGCAAAGTTGCCAGCACCAGCGCCAAGACCTCGGTCGCTGGGCTGCGTCAAGTCGGGAAAATACTCCCCAAACGCGCCGTTCACGGGGGAGAACTGCAGAGCGATCTGGACGGTTCGGAATATCTCGAAGGCGACGACGCCGACGAACCGGAAGCCGAAGCCGCGTCGCAGCCGAGCGTTCGGATTCGCGGCCGCAAGCCCGAGCAGTTGACGGCGGCTGCCGAAGCCGAGCCGGCGGAGGAAGCGAGCCCCGAGGTCGAAGCCGAAGTGACCGAGGCGGAACCCGAAGAGGTGGAAGTCGAAGCGGAGGAAGCGGCCGAGACACGCGAGATCGTTGTCGAAGACGAGAAGCTGACGGTGCGTCTGGATCCGCCTCACGAGGAGACTCCCGAGCTGAAGGTCAAGACGAAGCAGAATCGCAAACCCAAAACCGAGTCGTTGGACGAATCGATGCGGGAGCAGATGCCCGAAGGGGCCGACGATTACCTGTTGCCAGCGGTGACCTTGTTGGACGAATCGGACGACATTTGTTACGACGACCAACTTGTCGAAGTCCGTCGCAAGGCCCGCCTGTTGGAGCAAGCCTTTGCCGACTTCAACCTGAACGTTCGCGTCAAGGAGATCGAAACCGGTCCGGTGATCGCGCAATACGAAGTCGAACTCGAGAAGGGTCTGCGACTGAACAAGATCACCGGCTTGGCCGACGATCTGGCGATCGCGTTGCGTGTCCCCACGGTCCGGATCGTGGCACCGATCCCGGGCAAAAACACTGTCGGTGTCGAGGTTCCCAACGATACGCGGCAGACGGTTCGGTTGCGTGAAGTGATCGAAGAGTGCAGTGGTTCGGCGAACAAGATGAACATCCCGGTCTTCTTGGGTAAAGACGTCTCGGGCAACCCGTTGACTGTCGATCTGGCCAAGATGCCTCACCTGTTGATCGCGGGCCGTACCGGTACGGGTAAAAGTGTTTGTTTGAACTCGATCATCACATCGATCCTGATGACTCGCCGTCCCGACGAGGTGCGGATGTTGATGATCGATCCGAAGATGGTCGAACTGTCGGGATATGGCCGCTTGCCGCACCTGATGCACCCTGTTGTGACCGACATGAAAAAGGCCGAAGCGATCCTCGCCTGGGCTGTCGACAAGATGGAGGAACGGTATTCGTTGCTGGCCAAGGTCGGCGTCCGGCATATCAACGGATACAACCAATTGGGCCGCGAGGAATTGGAGCGACGGTTCCAGCCCGAGAACGAAGAAGAGGCAGCGAACATCCCCGATCACCTGCCGTTTATCGTGATCGTCGCGGACGAAATGGCCGACCTGATGATGACCAGCGGAAAAGATGCCGAAACGCACATCATTCGACTGGCTCAGAAAAGCCGTGCTGTCGGTATCCACTTGATCCTCGCGACGCAAAAGCCGACCGTCGACGTGATCACCGGTCTGATCAAGAGTAACCTGCCGGCAAGGCTCTCGTTCCAGGTGGCTAGCAGCAGCGATAGCCGCGTTGTTCTCGATGCAAACGGTGCCGACAAACTGCTGGGCAACGGCGATATGTTGTTCCTGTGGCCCGGTACCAGCACGATGATCCGCGGTCAGGGAACCTACCTAAGCGATGAAGAGATCGATCGTGTCGTCGACCAGTGCAGCATGACCGAGCAGAATTTTGTCGGCGAGTTGATGAACCTGAAGGTCAAAGACGAAGAGGGAGCCGCTGGCGGCGACGAACCGACCGCCGCGCTGCGACGCCGCGACGATCTGTACGAGAGTGCGATCGAGGTCGTGCTCAACGAGGGGCGTGGCAGCCTGTCGCTGCTGCAACGGGCCCTGGGAATCGGTTACGGCCGTGCCGCTCGGATGATCGACTTCATGGCCGAAGACGGAATCGTTGGCCAATACAACGGGGCTCAAGCTCGCGAAGTCATCATCACCGCGTCCCAATGGGAAGCGATGAAAAACGGAAATGCGGAAGCGGCGGAGCCGAGCAAACCGGCGAAACGCAAATCCAAACCGGCGCCGGCCGTTGTCGAACAGGACGACTGGGACGAGGAGGAGGATGTCGATGCCGAGTCGATGGAATATGAAGAGGAAGTCGAAGAGAGCTGGGACGGTTAACGAGGGGCCTCGCGAGGCGTCGGTTCCATCCGCTCTCTAGCTCTGGCACAACCGGGTGAAGATCTCGCGATGCAGACGTTGGTGTTGCTCGCACTGAGCGATCAACGATTCCGAATCGCCAAATCCCAGCAGATAGACCAACTTGCCCAGCATGTCCTCATCGGTCGGCAGATCGTGTCGTTGGGGCGTGTTCAACAGCCGCAGCGCCGATTCGACGCGCCGCAAGAACGCGTAACCATCCTCCAATTGATTGGCGGTTTCGCCATCCAAGATCGCCGCCCGTCGCAAGGCTTCGATCGCGCCAAGCGTCCCCGGCACAAGCACCTCGGGATGCGCCTTGGCATGTTGCAGCTGCAACATCTGGACGACAAGCTCGACATCCATCGTGCCGCCGGCGGAGCGTTTCAGATTCTTCTGCGACGCCCCCTGCTGGTTCGACTGGCGAAGTTCCCAAACCTGTTGTCGCAGGTCGGCGATCGCGCTCGATTGGTTTACGACTTCGCGAATCGATTGCATGGCAAGGTCCTGCGCCGCCGCAGAACCATGGATCGGCCGCGCCTTGCACAGCGACAACCGCTCCCAGAGAGTTCCCGATCCACCGTCGAAGTAGTGGACCAATTGGGCAAACGGAACCGCCAAGATGCTGCTGCCGCCGCTGGGTCGCAGTTTCGTATCGACGTGGTACAGGCGGCCCTGCGGCGAAACCGCGTTCGCCAATTGCGTAGCTCGCTGGCACAACTGGTTGAAGAAGTGGTTGTTGGTTGTCCCTTCGCTGCGTCCGCCCCGCCGCGGTTTGGTGTGCCCTTCGCTTTCGTATAAAAACATCAGGTCCAAATCGCTGTGGTAGTTCGGCTCGCGGCCTCCCAATTTCCCCACCGCCAGAATCACCAACTCGCAAGGCCGGCCATCGCGAGTTTGCGGGTCGCCGAAACGCTGAGCAAGGATCTCGTATTGTTCACCAACGATCCGCTGGATGCAGATCTCGGCGCAATCGGCCAACGTTTGGTGCGTCGATTGGATATCGTCTTTTCCCAACACGTCGCGGACACCGACGCGAAGGTGGACCGAATTGCGGAAGCTGAACAGGATCCGCGGCACGTCCTCGGCGCCACGGCACATCTCGCCGGCCAGCGAATCGAGTTCCTCGTGCGATGGCAAACGGTTCAAAATCAGCGAATCCATCAATTCGTCGATCATTCCCGGGTTGCTGGTCAGGATGCCGATCAAATACGGCCCGACCGCCGATAGCCGAACGACCATCTCGAGCGTCGCCGGCGCAAAGCTTGCGAGTTCCCAGAGTGCGCTCTTGCCACCTAACGAATCGCTAAACCGAACCATGTTCTCAAGCGCCAGCGGAGGGTCGGGAGTTTTCGCGAGCGAGGCGAGCAACCGCGGTGCGATCGCCGCGAGGAAGTGGCGGCAGCGGCGTGTCGAAAGGAAGGGGATCTTTTCGTTAGCCAGTTCCATCAGCAGCTGATACGCCTGCTTGGGATCGGCAAATTCGAACGGCTGCAGCGTTTCGATGATCTGTTGATCGCTGGGGTCGGGATCCAAAACCAATTCGGTTTCGATCGGCACCTGTTCGTCATCGCCAAACGCGTCGTGCAACAGATGGTCGAGAATCCGCCGGTTGACCAACTGCATCTCGGCAAGCTTGCTGCCAAACGCAGCGACTGAATTTGGCCCCTCCGCGTCGCGATATCCCAATCGCCAGCAGAACCGCGTCAATTCGCGTGGCTCGCTAGGAATCGTGTGCGTTTCCAGATCGAACATGATCTGCAGATGATGCTCGACGCTGCGAAGGAACTTGTAGTTCTCCGACAACACCGTCGCTTCTTGAGGCGTCAAACAGCCGACTTGCTGCAGGGCGTCGATCGCGTGCAGAGTGTTCCCGGTGCGGAGCGGTTCGAGATCGCCGCCGTTGAGCAGTTGAAGAAACTGGATCGAGAACTCGATATCGCGAATCCCGCCGTGGCCGGTTTTGACGTTACGCGATTCGTCGCCAGCTCGCTTGGCTCGCTTTTCGATTCGCCGCTTGATATGGCGAATCCCCGCGATGTCGACGCGGCTGAGAAAACGCCGGTAGATCCACGGCTTCAAGGCTGTCAAAAACTCTTCGCCCAGATCTAAATCACCAGCGATCGGCCGCGCTTTGATCAGCGCTTGGCGATCCCAAGTCCTGCCGCTGGAGTTGTAATAACGAATCGCCGATGCGATGTCCGATACGGGAGGCCCGTTTTCTCCGTGCGGCCGGATTCTCAAATCGACTCGATAGGCGGCTCCCAGATCGGTCTGCTCGGTCAACAAACGGATGACCATCCGCGTCAGGCGATCGAAGTATTCGGCGGCGGGAATCGACCGCGTGCCGTTTGTCTTCTCGGCTTCGTCGCACAGGAACATCAGATCGATGTCGCTGCTGTAGTTCAGTTCGGATCCGCCCAATTTGCCAAGAGCCAAGACGACCAAGCGGGCCCGGGCACCGTCGTGTCGCACGGGAAAGCCACGCGAATCTTCCAACAGTCGCTGGGCCGCAACGATCGCACCTTGCGTGATCGCATCGGCCAGAATCGATATCTGTTGCGTGACTCGCTCCAGCGGTGCTTCGCGGATGAAATCACCGTACGCGATCCGCAGCGTCTCGCGCTGTTTGTAGGCTCGCAGCACGCGCATTACCGATTCTTCATCGCGAGCCGCCTTCAGATCGTGCAACAGATCGTCGATCAGAACTTGGTAGGCGACCGATTGGCCATCGGTGATCCGCACCTGATCAAACGAATCGGGAGCCCGGATCAATTGGTCGGCAAGATATTGGCTGGTCGAAAAGATCCGCAGCAGGGTCGGAAAGGAATTCCGATCGCGTTCGAAGAGGGCGACCAGCGATTGAGGGCTGCGCGACGCGGCGATGAACCGATCCAGGTTCGCCAGCGCGCTATCGCGATCGCTGGCGTCGGGAAGATGGCTGCCCAGCTGGCTGCACAAAAAGCCAAACATCTCGTCGTTTAATCCGCCACGACGGATCGACGCGAGCGATTCCAAACCACGCACCGGATCCTCGACCCCAAGCGATTGCAACCACTGGGCGGCGGCATCGGGATCGGTCAGTTGATCGTTCTCATTGGTCAAAGACATCGCAAGCAGGGCCTCGGCGTTCGGTGGCGTAATGCCGTCTGGTTCAGGCCCTGTGATTCTACCACCCCGATCACGCGATGCCACGCGGGGGCATTGGCGGGCGGGGCAGGAAAGCCCACCCCACCACGGGAACGCCAGCGTATAGAAACAGCCTGAGGCTTAATCAGCAGCCTTTTTCGGCTTCGATTCGGATTTGGCTGCTGGCTTTTTGTCGCTCGACTTCGAATCCGAACTCGACTTGCTGCTCTTCTTATCAGCCGCGGCCCCCTTCTTGTACGATTCGCTGCGGTAATCGGTCTGATAGAACCCCGATCCCTTAAAGACGACCGCCGCTCCGGTACCAAACAATCGTCGCAACTTCAACTTCTTGCACTCGGGGCACTTCTTCAAATGTGGATCATTGATCCCTTGAAAATGCTCAAACTCGTGACCACACGCATCGCACTCGTAATCGTAGGTTGGCATTCATTGGTTCCTGAAAATAGTTCAATGGCAAAGCCCCGCAGCACAACAACAGGTAGCACCTGGCACTGCGGGAGTATCAAAATGGTGAAGTTGCGGCGAATCAGCTACCGGTGCTGACGACGACCTGGCTCGGACGAACGACGCGATCGTGCAATTGGAAGCCTTGCGTTGCTTCGATCATGACGGTGCCAGCAGCGAATTCTTCGCTTGGCATCTGCGAGATCGCTTCGTGCACGTGCGGATCAAACGCCTCTCCCTTAGCGGGAATCGGCTTGCAGTTGAATTTGCCCAGCGTGTCTTCGAACTGCTTGGCGACCATCTGCACGCCTTCGACAAGACCGCTAGTCGATTGCGAAGTCTCCGCCGCTTCGAGCGCACGACGCAGGTTGTCGAAGACTTCCAACAGCCCTTGGATCAGGGGCAGCGAAGCGTATCGAATCTGTTCCTCGGCTTCGCGGCGGATCCGCTTGCGGACATTCTCCAGCTCCGCATGCAGCTTGAGAATCTGATCGTTGGCTTCCGCCAATTGGACCTCCAACGAAGGGCCTTCGTTATCTCCGCCGATCTCGCCAGCGACAGCTTCCAAAGCGTCGTCGTTGGGATTTGGTTCGGAGCTTGCGTCGAAGCCAACATCGTCGGTTGTGGTTTCGTCTGGTTCGTTTGATTCGGGGTTATTCATAGTGAAAGAGCATTTCCTGTTTGATGGATGGCGTACCGCTTCGACGCGGTACTATAAATCTCGTCGTGGATTTCGTCCGCTGCGGCAGCTTGGCAAGCGTGCCATTCCTGAGTGATTGCGACTGGGTTAAGCGTCCGATTCCTCGGGTTCAAAAAACGTCTTGATCTTATCCAAAAATGACTTCCGTTCGGGCATCACATGCTCCTCGTCGAGTTCCGCCAATTGGCGAAGCAGCTTCTCTTGCTTTTCGTTTACCTTTTTGGGGACTTCGATAAACGTTTGGACCAGCAGATCGCCGCGTCGGCCGCCGCGTGGATCGGGCATCCCGCGACCGCGTAAACGGTAGACCTCGCCGCTGCGGGTCCCCTTCTGAATCGTGAGTGTTTCGCGGCCATCGAGCGTCGGCACGTCCAATTCGGCTCCCAACACCGCCTGCGAATATCCGATCGGCAACTTCAGGATCAGGTTCGAACCGTCGCGTTGGAACAACGCATGCTCGATCACTTGAACGAAGCAGTAGGCGTCGCCGGGAGGCCCACCATCGGGACTCGCTTCCCCTTCGCCGGTGATCCGAACTCGCATTCCGTCGTCGACGCCGGCGGGGATGTCGACGTCCAGGCTGACCTGGCGTTCCTCCAACCCTTGGCCCCGGCAACTCTGGCACGGATCGCGGATCACTTTACCTGCGCCACCGCAATGTGGGCAGGAGGTCTGGACGCGCAAGATCCCCGCCGATTGAATCACTTGTCCCACGCCACCGCAGGCGACGCAGGGTTGCGGTTCGCTTCCTTTGGCTGCACCGGAACCATCGCAATCGGTGCAAGCGACACGGCGGCGGAACTTAACTTCTTTGCGAACTCCGCTAGCCGCTTCTTCCAGGGTCAACGTGACGTCACAGCGAACGTCGCCGCCGCGGCGAGCGCGTCGTCGTCGGCCGCCACCACGACCACCGCCAAACATATCGCCAAAGACCGATCCGCCGAACATGTCGCCGAACGCTTCGAAGATATCCTCGACGTCGTTAAACTGAGGACCGCCCCCCCCTAAACCCGCGTGACCGTATTGATCGTAGCGGGCTCGTTTCTCCTGATCGCTCAAAACCTCATAGGCTTCGCTGATCTCTTTGAATCGCTCGACGGCATCTTCATCGTCGCGATTGCTGTCGGGATGGTATTTAATCGCTAACCGGCGGTAAGCCCTGTCGATCTCTACCTTGCCGGCTTCCTTGCTGACGCTCAGCAATTCGTAATAGTCCCGTTTCTCGGCCATCGGATGATTCCGTCGTCGCTGCTGCAATAAACAGGGCCACTACCGAATGAACGCGGAAGTGGCCCTGTGTTGTCGTAAATAGGTTAAACCGTCACTCGTTACGAGATGACGCCTTCAACCGCACGCTTGTCCTTATCTTCCTGATCGAAGTTGGTGACCAATGCTTCGGTCGTCAACAACAGACCCGCGATGCTAGCCGCGTTGGCAAGCGCTGTGCGAGTTACCTTGACCGGGTCGATCACACCGTAAGCGAACATGTCGCCATATTCACCGGTGTAAGCGTTGTAGCCGTGGTTCTCTTTCAGTTGTTCGACGTTGTCGACAACGACGCTACCGTCGATCCCGCCGTTGTCGGCGATCTGACGCATTGGAGCATCCAGAGCACGCAGAACGATATCGACACCGATCTTTTCGTCGGCCTTCGCACCCTTCTTGCAGTCTTCGACAGCTTGCTTGCAGCGAACCAAAGCAACGCCGCCACCTGGCAGGATGCCTTCTTCAACCGCAGCGCGAGTCGCGTGCAGAGCGTCTTCGACGCGAGCCTTCTTCTGCTTCATGTCGGCTTCGGTTTCGGCACCGACGCTGACAATCGCAACGCCACCAGCCAACTTGGCCAATCGCTCTTGGAACTTCTCTTTGTCGTATTCGCTGTCGGTCTGTTCGATCTGAGCACGGATCTGCGAAACGCGCTTGTCGATGTCGGCACGCTTGCCGCCACCTTCAACGATCGTTGTCGAGTTCTTATCGACGCTGACCTTCTTCGCGCGGCCGAGGTGTTCCAGCGTGATGTTTTCCAGCTGAATACCCAGGTCTTCGCTGATCAGCGTACCGCCGGTCAGAACGGCGATGTCGCCCAACATGGCTTTGCGGCGATCGCCGAAACCAGGAGCCTTCACAGCACAGACGTTCAATGTGCCACGCAGCTTGTTGACAACCAACAAGGTCAGCGCTTCGGCGTCGACGTCTTCGGCGATGATCAACAAAGGTTGACCGCTCTGAGCCGACTTTTCGAGGATAGGCACCAAGTCGCGGATGTTGCTGATCTTCTTTTCGTACAACAGCACCAAAGCGTTTTCCAAGCTGGCTTCCATCGAGCCTGGATCGGTGATGAAGTAAGGCGAAACGAAGCCCTTGTCGAACTGCATGCCGTCGACGTAAGAGACTTCGGTTTCACGGGTCTTACCCTCTTCGACGGTGATTACGCCGTCTTTACCAACACGCTCCAAAGCGTCAGCCAACAGGCCGCCGATCTCGTTGTCGTTGTTAGCACTGATCGCACCAACGCTGGCAACTTGATCCTTGCTGCTGACCGGACGGCCCATTTCGTGCAGTTTGGCCGAAGCCGCTTCGACAGCGCGTTCGATGCCGCGACGGATCGCGGTCGGGTTGCTGCCGGCGACGATGTTGCGAAGACCTTCTTTGAAGATCGCACGCGCCAAAACGGTCGCGGTGGTGGTTCCGTCGCCTGCCAAGTCGCTCGTCTTTTGAGCGACTTCGACAACCAACTTGCTGCCCATGTTTTCAAAACGATCTTCGAGATCGACTTCTTTGGCAACCGTTACACCATCTTTGGTGACGGTCGGCCCGCCGAACGATTTGTCGATGATTACGTTGCGACCGGTTGGGCCCATCGTGATCGCGACAGCTTGGGCCAATTTATCAACACCTGCGAGCATTCGCGCTCGGGCGTGATCATCAAAAAGCAATTGCTTTGCCACGGTACTGTGTCCTTAAGCGTTGCGGTGAATGTGCGTTTTATAGTTGGCAGGCGATGACTGCCTGCCCTCAATTTCGAACCGCGGAAGTAACCATCCGCGTTCGCGTTTTGTCAGCCGATCCGAAGCTCGACCAACGACTTGGAATCGGATCAAACAACCTTAGCCAAGATGTCGCTCTCGCGAAGAATCTTCAGCTCTTGGCCGTCGACTTCGATCTCGCTGCCACCGTAACGGCCGTAGATCACGACGTCGCCGATCGCAACGGTCAATTCACCGCGGCTGCCGCTATCCAACAGCTTGCCAGGACCAACGGCGACAACGGTGCCGCGTTGTGGTTTTTCTTGAGCCGAATCGGGGAGGACGATACCGCCAGCGGTGGTCTCTTCAGCCGATGCGGGTTGAACGACGATACGGTCATCCAAAGGACGGATATTGATCTTTGCCATCTGTCTAGCTTCCTAACTTATATGATTTATTTGAGTTTTTGTTTTTGAGATTGAACGAGCCGTCCGGGGTGCGCTCCGTCGGAGGTCCCCGGACTACCGGAAATGGCCGGCTTACATCATGCCTGGCATGCCGCCCATTCCGCCCATGCCTGGCATACCGCCCATTCCGCCCATGCCTGGCATACCGCCCATGCCACCCATTCCGTGGTCATGGTGGTGGTCGTCGCCCGCTTCTTCCTCGACAGGAATCTCGGTGATCAACGATTCGGTGGTCAACAACAGCGCCGCGACGCTAGCAGCGTTCGACAGCGAGGTTCGCACAACCTTGGCGGGATCGATGATTCCGGCCTTGATCATGTCGACGTATTTGTCCGAATTGGCATCGTAGCCTTCGTTCTTATCCTTCAGGTTGCGGACGCGATTAACGACAACGCCACCCTCGAGACCTGCGTTTTCGGAGATCGCTCGCAGCGGCTTGTCCAAAACGTTGCGGATGATCCGAACGCCAAGCTTCTCATCGCCTTCGGTCGATTCTTCCAACTTCAGCAACGCTTTTTCGCAGCGGATCAAAGCAACGCCACCGCCGGGAACAATGCCTTCTTCCAAAGCAGCTTGAGTCGCGGCGCGAGCGTCGTCGATCAACGCCTTGCGTTCTTTCATCTCGGTTTCGGTCGCAGCACCAACGCTGATCTGAGCGACGCCACCAGCCAACTTGGCCAAGCGTTCTTGCAGCTTTTCGCGATCGTAATCGCTGTCGGTGTGAGCGATTTCGTTGCGGATCTGAGCGACGCGAGCTTCGATCTTGTCCTTCGCTCCGGCACCGCCAACCATCGTGCAATCTTCGCTGGTGATCTTAACCTTCTTAACGGTTCCCAGATCGTCCAGTTTGACGTTTTCCAGATCGATCCCCAGATCCTTGAAGATCGGTTGAGCACCGGTCAGAACAGCGATATCGCCCAGGATCGCCTTGCGACGATCGCCGTAACCTGGAGCCTTGACGGCACAGACGTTCAAGATGCCGCGCATCTTGTTGACAACCAGAGTCGCCAACGCTTCGCCTTCGACGTCTTCGGCGATGATCAACAGTGGCTTCTTCGATTTGCTGATCGCTTCGAGCAACGGGATCATCTTCTTGTTGCCGCTGATCTTCTCTTCGAAAATCAAGACCGAGCAGTTTTCCAGCTCGACGGTTACTTCGTCTTGGTTGGTGACGAAGTGAGGCGACAGGAATCCGCGGTCGAACTGCATACCTTCGACAACGTCGACGGTCGTTTCGTTCGATCGGCCTTCCTCGACGGTGATCACGCCATCTTTGCCAACTTTGGCAAACGCGTCAGCCAGAACGCGGCCGATCTCGGGATCGTTATTACCAGCGATCGTAGCAACTTGACGGATCTCCGCCTTGCTCTTTTCGCTGATCGGGGTCGACAGCTTTTGGATCGACGCGGTAACCATGTCGACAGCCTTGGCGATTCCGCGGCTGAGCGCCATCGGGTCGGCGCCGGAAGCTTCCATCTTCAGCCCTTCGCGGAAGATCGCTTCAGCCAACACGGTCGCCGTGGTGGTGCCGTCGCCAGCGACGTCGTTGGTCTTGCTGGCGGCTTCTTTGATCAATTGAGCGCCGAGGTTTTCGTTGGCGTCGTCCAGGTCGATGTCTTCAGCAACGGTTACCCCGTCCTTTGTCACCTTGGGCGAACCCCAACCTTTGTCCAGCACTGCGTTGCGACCACGAGGGCCCAACGTACTGCGAACCGCACGCGCCAATTTTGCGGCACCCGCCAATAGCGGTTGCCTCGCATCGTCATCAAACACGATCTGTTTTGCCACGTCGTGTCTCTCCTGTGAACGTCATTGTGTCCGAGCCGCCAAGCCGTGAAGCCCAACAGACCCATAAAAAATGTGAACGGTGAAATCGCTGCAATGCCAGGCTGCCAGACGTCGCACGCAAACCAATATTGAGGTCGGTGGCGCAGAGTGGCAGCCCGCCACTGAAGCTCCCCTCATGAGCAAGATGTGTGCCAAACGCTATTGCTTTATTGTAAAACGCTATCATGCAAGGCTTTACGCAACATCGACTCACAGCCGATCAACCCCTTGCGCGACCGCGGTGCCAGTTTGGCAGCGAGCGGAAGGAGCCGGTCAGCGACGTCGCGGCGGCGTTTATTAACGCTGACAGTCCCCCCCGCTGCCGTGTCGCTTGGACAACCACAGGGCAAATCACTTTTTCAATCAGGAGCGTCTCGGAGAAATGGTAACCGATCGATTAGCCAGCGATTCGCGTGGTGCCTCGCTTAAACGCCGGGACGCCAACAAAGCCTAAACTCCAACCGTGATTCGCCCCCGTTGCCAACCACCCCATTGTCTACCCTTGTCAGCGGATTCGGGTACATTACAACGACACCCGACGCGGCTTCGGCCAGATCCCGCCCCACGCGGGTGCGCTCATTGGGCCGCTCGATATCACCGGGACGCTCGCTCGAACGAACACGCTCCCCGATTGGCTCTCCCTTCCCACTGCGATAGGTACTGATGAACGATACTCCGTCTGAAGGTCAGCCCGCACCGGGCGAAAGTGGACAAAACCTGCGAGCCCGAATTCCCGATCACGTTGGCGAAGGGGTCTTTTCGACCGGCGCGATCGTCGTGACAGGCCCGACCGAGTTTGTCCTCGATTTCGTGCAGAACATCTCGCGGCCGCACCGCGTTGCGACCCGCGTGATCCTGCCCCATCCGGTCCTGCCTCAATTCCTCGACGCCCTTCGCAAGAACCTCGAAATCTACAAGGGCCGGTTTGGTGCTCCCGCCGATCCGCCCAAGCCGCCCGCCGATGCGCGGCGTCCAACGCCGCAGGAGATCTACGACGATCTGAAGATGAGCGACGCGATCCTCAGCGGCGCGTATGCCAACGGCGTGATGATCGGTCACGGAGCGGCTGAGTTCAGCCTCGATTTCATCACCAGCTTCTTCCCTCAGTCGGCGGTCAGCGCCCGCGTCTACATGGCAGCCGGGCAGATCCCGCGGTTGATCGAATCGCTCGACAACGCGATGAAGCAGCTGCAGATGCGGACCGGCCAACTGCCGCCCCCCAAGCAGAATCCTCCCTCGACACAGTCACCCGGCGACGATCTGTTGCCCCCCAACGAAAACCGCCCCGATCCCGAAGAACCTTCGTAACAGAGCAGCCGATCGATGAGTGATACTCCACCGCCGCAGACCGCTTCCTCGCGGATCGTGTTGGCCAGCGGTTCGCCGCGGCGCCGCGAACTGCTGGAACAAGCTGGATATGCGTTCGACGTGATCCCCGCCGATCCGTCGGTCGAGTGCGGCGTTTGCAGTTCCGAGACGCCGGCGGAGCTGGTCGCGCGGCACGCGTTTCGCAAAGCCGAAGATGTCAGCCGGCAGATCGATGCGGGAATGGTGATTGCCGCCGATACCGTTGCGGCTTGCCGAGGCCAGATCCTTGGGAAACCCGAAGATCGCGAACATGCCAGGCAGATGCTGAAGATGTTGGCTGGAACCCAGCACGCCGTCTTCACCGGCGTTTGTTTGTGGTCGCTGCCGGACCAGAAGGCCAGCCTCGACGTCTGCTGCACACAATTGCAGATGGAAGCGATCGACGACGCCACGATCGAGGCGTATCTGGACAGCGACCGTTGGGTCGGCAAAGCGGGTGCGTTTGGCTACCAAGATGGCAACGACTGGCTGCAAATCCTTTCGGGCAGCCCCTCGAATGTCGTCGGTCTGCCGATGGAGCGGTTGCAGGAGATGTTGGCCAGCTTTGCCGAAACCGCTCAAGCGATCGATGTCTCCGCTCGCCAGGCCCCTCTCGTCGAAATCGACCGCCCCTCGTCATAAGCACGATTCCATAAATACTAGCACGAAGCGCCAGCGAGTGAATTTACCAGCACGAAGCGCAAGTTTTGATGTTGCGCCGATGGATGCTTTGATCAGGCGACGCACCGGTATTCCTGGGATAAAAGCTCAGTGTAGCGTTTCCTCAGTGTGCGGAGGCCGTGGTTGGTTTTTAGCCGTCGCAGATGCCACTGGTGCTCGCGATAGCGAATGCCTAACAGCAACGCCTCGCGGACGGTGTAGCTGCGAGCGTGCTTCCAGCATTTGCGCTGCCGATCGTCGATTCGGCGATCGGCCAGTTTGCGGCGACGAGTCCATTCCAGATAGCAGAACGTGATCAGCACGATCCCCATCCAGCTCTCGACCGCCTCGAAATCTTTGAAGCTGTACTGGTTCATTCCCAGCGTGCTCTTGAGTTCTTTGAAGAACAACTCGATCTGCCAACGTAGACTGTACAGCTCACACACCTGCCGAGCCGACAAGTGCTTTGCATTGGTCATCAACAACTTCGTCCCTTCACGTTGAATCTTTTTGCCAATCGGCTTACTCGAGGAAAAGACGAGCATGACCTTGCCCACATTGTGGACCTCGCTTCTCTCGCTGTGGACGTGATACGTCCGAGTTGACTTCGTCCCGTCGCGGCGGCGTGCCGTTCGATGGCAGGAGGCTCGACGCTGAGCAGCGTAAGGCCCCGCACCGATCGAAAGACGAATGGTTTGGAAACGTGATGCAGGAAGTTGTTCGATTCGCAAACTCACACGAGGCCGCTTGCCGTGCTTCTTTGCAGAGAAGACGCGATTGGTGTTGACCGGAACGATCCAGAAATAGCCTCGCTCCTGGCAAGCCGCACGCACGCATTTCGCGTCAAATGCGGTGTCTCCGAGCACAATCAGTTCGATGCCAGCGGGTACCTGCGCGTCGCAAATCAACTGCGCCGCAAGCTGCGCCTGCGTCCGATGTTTGATCTTGTGGACCTTCGCATAAGGCTTGGTGTAGTAGGGCAGCCACATCGGTACTCGCAATCCGTCAGGAGTCAGCAGCAATGCGAACACGAAACAGTGGCAACTCTTTCGTTGATACTTGTACTTGGTGTAGCGGCGATTCTTGGCCGGTCGTCGCTTGGAGTTACCGGTGCTGAAGGTGTTTTCGACGGTCTGCCCGGCAGTGGCGACGAGCGTTGAATCGAGCAGCAGGAGATAGCGGCCGTTCCAATCCTGATCACGAAGCATCTTTAGGGTGATCGCCGTGAGCAAATCGGCGATAGCCTGCCGGTACCGTTTAAGGAAGCGTCCGGGTTGTGCCCGATGCCGCGGTTTTCCCTCGATGGCGGAGGCAGCAGACATGCACGAGTTTCGACCGTGCCGCGTAAGAATAGCGATCAAGAATCGCAGCAGCATGCTTCGAAAGTGAGCAGAACCCTGCGTGTTCGGCAGAAACGACTTGATTGCGGGGAGGGAATCTTCCATGATTGCCATCGGTGAGCTCCTGGGCTTTGTTTGTGTGGTAACTCACAAACTCAGGATGTCTCACCTCTTTCTGCAATACCAATTCTCGCTAGCAACCCCATCAACGCGCAACATCAAAAAGCGCAAGCGAGTGAATCCCGGCACGCTCACTCGCTTGCGCTTCGTGCTGGTATCTCGCGCGGCGGGTGGGTAAGGGCTTCAGTCGCGGGCGCTGGAGCGATATATTGAGAGGCTTGTCACAATTGCTCCCAGGCTGGGAACCTATCGATCGTTCCGCGGGTTGCGTGAGTAACACCAACACGCATCGCAAGCGAACCAATTACCAGCACGACGCGCAAGCGAGTGAATAAATACCGGCACGACGCGCAAGCGAGTGGATGAATACCAACACGCCCCGCAAGCGAGTGGATTCTTCACGCTCACTCGTTTGCGTTTCGTGCTCGTAATGTTGTTTTCACTCGCTTGCGCTTCGTGCTAGTAACGCGTGCTCGTTAGAATTCCCCAGCCGCTCCCGCAACCGCCAGGGCAGCTCCGTTTTTGATTCCGGGACATGGATAACGTCCGCGGCGCGACGTCGCGTCGGTTCGTCTGCCGCATCGGCGAACGACCTGTCGCCCCCCGCGTCTCTTCAAAACCGAAGTCGCACTGCCAAAACAGAAAGGCGTCTGTTCGATGGCTTATAACAAACGCGGACGCACTCCTCGCGGTTCGACGTCGCCCAGTGCCACCTCGATGCTAAAACAGATTCTGGGCGAAGCGTCCGTCCCGTTTGGTGCCCCGCGTCCAAGGCAATGGCCGCAGGCCGATCCCAATTCGACCGATCCGCTGGTGAAGCGAGGCATCGAGCGCGTTCGCGCTTGGTACGAAGCCTGCCTCAATATTCTCGATTCGTTTCCCGATAGCATCACCGATTCGGACAGCTACGAATCGCCACACGCCTTTTTTGTCTCGGCGGTCTATCCCGACGGAACCGTCACCGGGCAATACCGCAAAGGGCCAGAGCGGCACGATGTGATGCTGGCGATCCCCGATGGCAGCGCCCGAAAACGAATCGCCTGCAGCTGCAACGTCTCGTTGGGCAAAGAATACTGCGAACACACCTTCCATTTTGTCGACTACGTCTACGAACAATTGCGAGACACCCGCAGTTGGTTGAACCGACAGGTTGCCCAAGGTCTGTTTACGGCGGGGAGCTTCGATCCCAAGAGCTTTGATTTCGGCAGCCGAGCGCGGATCGAACGCATACTCGAAGACCTGCCGATCGCCCCGCCCGACTTGGATCTCGAAGACGCCGAACTGCCACCATCGCGGTCGGTGTCGCAGGATCGCATCGCATGGAATCTCTCGACGCGTGGGACCGATCACGAGATCCTGGCGATCCATCAGCAGGCGAAGAAACGTGGCAACGGCTGGACCAAGGGACGCCGCGTATCGGTCTCGACGCTCAACGTTCTCGAGGTCACGCTCAGCGAAGCCGACCGCCGCGTCCAGTCGCTGGTGCAAATCGATTCGAGTTATTATCGCGTCAGCACGAAACTGGACACCATCGCGGTACTTCGCGAATTGATCGGCCAGCCGAACGTGTTGTTCAACATGCACCCCGCCGAGGTCGTCCGCTTCGACGCCACCTTCCAATTCTGCCGCGACGACAAGCAGTGTTGGTTGGAATTGGTCGGCAGCAAGCCGCACAACAACACGTTCTTGTATAACGAGGACTGCTTGATCCATATCCGCAACGACTTGGCCAGCATTCGCATCTGCGAACTGCACCCGAGCCAGATGAAGACGGTCGTCGCGGTCCTCAAGCTGCCGCGGATTCCCGTCGAATTCGAACAGGATCTGTTGAAGCGCGTTGCCGATCTGCAGCGTGTGATCAACGTGAAGGTCCCCGAATCGGTCGCCGGCCAGATCATTCCCGACACGTGTCGCCCCGTCGTCTTGTTGCGTTCACACACCACCGGATCGCTCGACTTCGGCGTCCGCGTTCGCGACGCGATGGATGTCCTGCATCGCCCCGGCACCGGGTTGATGCTGAAAGCTGGAAAGCTCGAGGGCCGGCCTGTGCAATTCCAACGCGATGCGGACGAAGAGATCCGCGAGTCGGATGCTCTGCTGGGCAAATTGGGGCAGAAACCGGGAGAGTTTGACGGCAGCATCAGCGACTTTGAAGCGGCGATCGGGCTGGTCGGATCCCTGCAAGATCTCGAATCGACGGGGATCGAGGTGCTGTGGGACAAATCGTCCGAAAAGCCGCTGCGAGTTCTGGGATCGGTCACGACCAGCAACGTCAGCGTCGGTATCAACCGCAAGCACGATTGGTTTCAACTGTCGGGCAACTGCGATCTCGGCGAGGAATCGGTCCCGTTGTCCGAACTGCTCAACGCCCTCCAGAACCCTGGAGAGGAGAGCGTCCGGGGCGACTTTGTCCGGATCGGTGACAAGGGCTGGACGAAGATCGAAAAGGGCTTGCGAGCTAAATTGACGGGACTTCGCGATTCGGTCACGCAGGATCGCAAGGGGCTGAAGTTCGACGCCACGTCCGCTTCGGCTGTGCGTGATTTCTTGAGCAACGATGTGCAAGTCGAAGCGACGCGTGCCTGGCATCAGTGCCTGACGCGATTGGAACGAGCCGAAAAACTCGAGCCCGTCCTGCCGGCCGGACTCAACGCGACGCTCCGCGACTACCAGACCGATGGCTTTCGCTGGCTGCGACGGCTGGCCGAATGGGGCGTCGGCGGGATCCTCGCCGACGACATGGGATTGGGCAAGACGCTGCAGACGCTGGCGGTGATCTTGGATCGCAGCAGCGAGGGACCGACGCTGGTGATCGCGCCCACATCGGTCGGGTTCAACTGGGTTCGCGAAGCCGAACGGTTTGCGCCCGACTTGAGCGTCCATCTTTACCGCGATACCGACCGCAGCGAGTTCTTGTCGACAGTGGGTCCCGGCAGTTTAGTCGTCTGCAGCTACGGTCTGGCGCTGCGAGATGCGGACGCATTAGCTGACGTGAAGTGGTCGACGTTGGTCCTGGACGAGGCTCAAGCGATCAAGAACAGCCGCAGCAAAACATCGGCTGCGATCGCATCGATCCCCGCGCAGTGGAAGGTCGCGCTGACGGGCACGCCGGTCGAAAATCATCTGGGCGAACTGTGGAGTTTATTCCACGTGATCTCGCCGGGCGTCTTTGGCGGTTGGGATCAATTCCGCAAACGCTTCGCCGGACCGATCGAAAAAGACAACGACGAATCGCGACGCCTGGCGTTGCGAGACCGCTTGCAACCGTTTGTGCTCCGCCGCACCAAGACCGAGGTCCTCAAAGACCTGCCGCCACGTTCGGACATGAACCTGTATGTCGAACTGACAGCGACCGAACGGATGATGTACGACAAGGTGCGAGCGTCGGCGCTGGGCGAGATCGACCAGATCGCTAATATTGGCGATGTCAAAGACCAACGCTTCAAGATCCTGGCCCTGCTGACGCGGTTGCGGCAGATCGCTTGCAGCCCGCGGATGGTCGATGAATCCTTCTCGCAGCGATCGTCTAAATTGCAGTTGTTGCAAGAGACGGTGGCGGAGCTGAAAGAGGAGGGGCATCGCGTGCTGATCTTCAGCCAATTCGTGAAGCACCTGACGCTGATCCGCGAGATGTTCGACACCGAGGGAATTCGATACGAATACCTCGACGGTCAGACTCCCGCCGACCAGCGGCAAGCTGGCGTCGATCGCTTCCAAAACGGCGATGCCACCGCATTTCTGATCTCTCTAAAAGCTGGCGGTACGGGGCTGAATCTGACCGCCGCCGACTATGTGATCCACATGGATCCCTGGTGGAATCCGGCGGTCGAAGACCAGGCGACCGATCGGGCTCACCGGATCGGTCAAGAAAACCCCGTGATGGTCTACCGATTGATCTCACAGGGGACGATCGAAGAAGAGATTCTGAAGTTGCACGATGCGAAGCGCGATCTGGTTTCGGGAGTCATGGAAGGAACTCACGCGGCGGCCAAGTTGTCGACAACCGACCTGATCGATCTGGTCCGCGGGAGCTGATGCCGATGAACCGCCAAGAAATGTTATCGCAGATCCCCGAACTGCTCTCCTTTGCCGCATCGCCTCGCGTCGTTCGAATCCCGCCGGAGATGAACGTCCCGATGACCGATCGCGCCGCGCGATTGCTCGACACGCCGCCGCTGCGACGATTGAGCCAGGTGAGTCAATTGGGATTGGTCGGCTTGGTCTATCCCGGGGCGACTCATTCGCGGATGGAACATTCGTTAGGCGTCTACCGCAACGCGTTGATGTTTCTGCAACGCTTGGTCACAACAAAACGTTTTGCCGAAGTCGTCGACCCACGCGGTGCGGAGCGTTTTCTACTGGCGTCGCTGTTGCACGATGTCGGTCACTGGCCGTTCTGCCACCCGATCGAAGACATGCGTTTGCCGGGCGTGCCGCGCCACGAACAGCGAGCTCGGCGGATCATCGGCGACGCGGAGATCGCCGATCGGATTCGGAACGATTGGCAAATCGAACCGGACGAAGTCTGCGATTTGTTGGACGGCAAAGATCTCTCCGACGAGAACCAAGCGCTCAGCAGCCTGTTGAGCGGGCCGATCGATGTCGACAAGATGGACTACTTGATTCGCGACAGCTTGCACGCCGGCGTTCCCTACGGCCGCAACTTTGACACCGGGCGGTTGATCGGTTCGTTAGCCATCCATCCGTCGCGGCCTCGTTTGGCGATCACCGACAAAGGCCGCACGGCCGCGGAGATGATGGTCTTTTCGCGTTACATCATGTTCAGCGAGGTCTACTGGCATCCGACGGTTCGCAGCGCCACGGCGATGCTGCAACGAGCGATCTACCAGCTGCACGAACGGTTGGATATGGACAGCATGTGCGAATTGACCGACGCCCCGTGGATCGAACGGTTGTTGATGGCCAGCGCCGGAACCGATGTCCAATGGTTGACTCAAGGATTGTTTGGCCCCAAACGGCGATTGTTCAAAGAGATCGGGCAGTTCAGCGTATTGGATTCGCCGCAGATTCATGCGTCGCTTGCCGGTAGACCCTATCCGTGGCTGGTCCGTTGCAGCGAATCGTTCGCTCGGTTGGCGAGCGCCGCAATCGGACGACGCGTTGGGCCGACGCACGTCTTGATCGACGCTCCGCCGCAGAAGTTGGAGGTCGACATCAACGTCGATGTCGTCGATGAGCAGGGCGTTGTTCGCACCTTGGGTGACGTATCGCCCGTCGCGGCGGTGCTGGCACGCCAGCAGTTCGATAACTTTGTCAAACGAGTCCGAATCTTTGTCTGCCCCGAACTTCGCGACAGCATCACACCGCAGCAAGCGCGCGAGATCCTGGAAGCTGCGGTGGAACAGACGCCCGATGCAACGTAGAGCCACAGCATCGATGGCTGCCGTCGCTGGTCATGCTACATCGTGATCGGTGCTATGTTGCCGAGGAAGCTCTGGTTGGTTTGCAGCTTGGAAATCGCTTCTTCCATCGCGTAATACTGCTTGTACAGCCGCGCCTCTTCCGATTCGAGCCGCACGTTATACGATGCGATCCGATCGTTGTTGGTTTCGATCCGCTGCTGCAGCGAGTTGTTTTTGTTCAACAGCACGCTGTTGCCGACACCGGCCAGTTTGTCGACTGTCTCTTTGATCCGAGCCGCAACGCCGGTCGTTTCGGTGGTGAAAAATTCTTTGACCGCGTCGGGATCGGTCTCCAGCTTTGCCGTCAACTTGCTCGAATCGAAGGTCATCTGGCCGGTATCGGATAATCGGACACCGATCTCCCCGAGCGATTTGATGTCGCCGGCGGCGTTGATTCGTCCGCTGAACAAGTTGCCCAGCTGAGACTGCATCCGCAACACTTCGCCGCTGCCAAACAGCAGGCCGACCGTTTGCGTCGCTTCGTCGAACGCTGTCAATGCATCCATCCGATCGACCAAGCGGTTGTAGGCCGAAACGAAGTTCGTGACGCTGCTGACGACAGCGTTGTTGTTCTTGGTGACGTCGACATCGACCGCCGAATCAGTGACCTTCTTGGCGGTTAGGGAGAGCCCGCTGATCGCGTCGCTGAAGACGTTGTCGCTGCTGTGGAAGAGCGTCGCGGCTCCCGATTCGCCGACTTCGATAACCGCATCTTGAGCCGACGCTGTCTGTCGCAGTCCGATATCGAATCCCGTGGTCGAGACGGCCAGGCGACCGTCGGTGCCTCCACGTTTGCTGAGGATTTCCAAGCGACCACCAGCAGCCGACGCTGATGCATACTGCCCAGCATCTTGGATCTTCGCCGCGATCGTGGCGACGGTATCCGATGCGTTGACGTTCACGGAAATGCCCTGCGAACCAACGATCGCGCTGGTCACCTTGCCATCGATCACGCGCGACTCGGCCGTGCCGGCGATACCCAAACTGGCAGCCGATGTGCGACCGTTGCGATCGGTGATGTTTAAAGTCCCCTCGCCGTTGCTGGTATCGACGATCTGGATTCCGTTGCCGTCGGCATTCAGGCTCGCTTCGACACCGATGCTGAGACTGTTGATCTGGTCGATCAAAGCGCCGACGGTTTGCGATTCCAAAGCGCCAAGGCTGACGATCGACGCTTGCCCCGTCGAGTCCTGGATCGTAAACGAACCGGTCCCCACGCCGTTGCCTTGGTTCAGTTCCGACAACGCGGTGTTCCGCGAAACGTATTGAGCCCGCAGGTTGTTGCCGTTGGCATACGTATCGGTCGTGTCGATCTCTAGGCCCAACTTCGCCGCGGTCTCGTCGAGGCTGGAAACCTTTAAGTTGCTTGTCGTCCCGCCGGTCAGATCGCGGATCGCGATCCCGGTCCCTTGGTCGTTGTAGTCGGCTTCGATGTCGAGTCCGCTTTCGTTGATCGCGGTGATCACATCGGCGACGCTGTTGGCTGCCGACAGATCGACGTCGGCGGTCGAACCGTCGTGAGCGGTGATCGATATCGTTCCCAGCGTGCCCAGGCCGGCTCCGCCAGCCAACGTGCTCAGGCTGACCGATTGCAGACCCGATTGCAGCGCGATCCCGGTCGTCGAATCGGCTTCGCCTTCGAAGACGAGTCCCAGGTCCGACGCGGCCGTGCTCCCTTCGGCATCGGCGATCGTCAGCGTTCCGGTCCCTTCGCTGAGGTCGGTCAACTCGATCGCGTCTCCGGAAGCCGACAGGCTCGCCTGCAGCTTGGGATCGGCGTCGTTCAGCACGCGCAACAAGTCTTCGATCGTTGGATTGGATTGCGGATCGATCGCCGCGCCCCCGTCGACGACTGCGAAATCGGCGGTCGATACGGCTGCCGATCCATCGCCACCGGCGGTTGCAGTGAAGAGAGCCGACAATTCTTCGTTGCCAGCCAACGCATCGGCGATGTTTGCCGCGGTGGTGTTCCCCTCGTCGATATGGAAAACCAGTTGTTTGCCGTAAGTTCCCTCCAACAGTTCGACCGTCTCGCTTCCCGCGGCGACGCCGACATCGTTGACAAACAGAACTTCCAAGCCGTCGTAATCGCCGCCTGCCGCGACCGTTTCGATCGTCAGACGGGCGTTGGGATCGGCAGCGCCAGTGGTTCCCGACGCGTTCGTTGCTTCGCGGGAGAAGTCGCCAAAATCGATCGACAATTCGGTCCCGTCGCGGAGCGTGATCGCGATGTCATCTTCACCGCCAAAGCCGACGCCGCGTCCGTCTCGTAGACTCGACAACGAAGTCGCTGCGGAGAGCGAATAGATATCGCGTCCGCTGGCCGAATCGCTTGCGGTATTGATCCCGCGCAGGCCTAGATCGGACGCTGTCGAACCGCCGCCAACTTCGCTGACACTCAAATTTGATAGCGTCTTGCCCGTCTTATCGGTCAACACGATCTTGTCGCCCGAAGTCGATGCGCGGACGTCGATGTCGGTCGATTCGTTGATGCTCGCCAAGACGTCGTCGATCGTCGTGGCGCCGCTGAGGTCGATCATCGCGGAATTGCCGCTGCGATCGGTGATTCGGATCTGGCCGCGCTCCACACCGCGGCCTCCATTAAGATCTTCCAGTGCGGCGCTGCTGTCGATGAAGCCGCCGGTTTCGATCTTCAATTGGCCGCTGTAGCCGAGCGATTCGGTGCTGCTGCCCAGATCGCGCGAACCGAAGCTGTTGGTCTGCGCCAATTGGACCACGCGAACCTGTTGATTCTGCAGATTGACCGAGTCGGCGGTCTGAGTGACCGACAGGGCTTCGCTGTTCGAAGAGGCGACCGATGTCGTCTCGTAGAGCGTTTCGCGGCCAAACGCGGCGCTGGCCAGATCGAGCCCGACAGCCAATGCTGTCAATTCGGTGATCGCGACCTGTTCCTGCTGTAGCGCCGCGGTGCGAGATGAAAGCAGATCGCGGGGCCGCGCCGAAATTCCCATCAATTGTTCGACGGTATCCTGGATTGGAATCCCGGTGATCAAACCGACAGAAGATTGAATTGTTCCCATGGTAAAACCGTTTGGGCAGCAGAGATCGAAGGGCTTAAATTGGTCTGCGGATCGAAGGGGTGACAACCCGCATAACCGTTACTATCGGCCTAAGCAAAACGGCGGCTCGAATGAATCGAACCGCCGTGTCGAGATTTAATAGGTGTTTCGAGTGGGGATTAACCCAGCAGCGAAAGCACGTTTTGTGGGTTTTGGTTTGCCAGCGACAAGACCGAAGTACCCGATTGAACCAGAATCTGAGCACGCGTCAGGCGAGCCGATTCGGCAGCGAAGTCGGCATCGCGGATGCTCGATTCCGCTTCCTGCAGGTTCGCTACGGTGTCGTTCAAGCTGACCAGGTTGCTTTCGATTGTCGTTCGTTGGAACGCACCCAATCGACCGCGAAGCCCGGTGACTTGATCAATCGCTTCGTCGACGATCGCTGCTGCCGCGGTGGGATCGGTTCCCAGAGCCGCACGACCACCTTCGCCCAATTCGAACAACTTGCCGCTAACTCCACCCAATTGAGCGGTGTTTACGCTGCCGATGCCGATGCGAGCCTGTTGGTTCGCAACAACTTGGCTACCCAGTTGGAACAGAGCTCCACCACCGTTGATGTCGAATTCGATCGAACCGACGTAGTCCGCTTCGACCGACATGTTCAGGTCGAGCGTTCCGGTGTTGATCGTCAACTTGTTGCCGTCGCCGCTAGCATCGACGCCGTTGACCTTCGCCTTGACGTCGGTACCTGTCGCACGAGCTCCTTCGTTGACTACGGCACCAAAGGTTCCGTTTTCGCCCTCTTCGATCACCTTCAGATCGACAAACGACTTCGATCCGTATTCGCTTGAGTTCAATTCCAGCGTGGTTCCGTTAGCAACCGCGGTGACGCCCGTCGCTTCGGAGACCAGGTTGATCTGCGAGATCAATTGATCCAGCGTGGTGCCAGCACTGATGTTGAAGACTTCCGAACCGGTCGAACCAGCCAATTCGAAGACGACGTCGGCGGTGATACCACCATCGTCAGCATCTTCGATTTCGGTCGTTGCGATCGAATCGTCGGCGATGTGCAGGATGCCGTCGCCATCGTTGGTCGTCAATTCAGCCGAATAACCGGTCAGATCGTTTTCGATCGCCGCGATGATGTCAGCCAGATCGGTGTCGGAGTCATCGTCGACGGTGATCGTGATGTTGTTGTTTTCATCGACGCTCGCCGTAACCGCTCCGCCCGTATCGCCACTGCTGTCGATCGTGATCGTGCCGTTAAAATCCACGCCTTGTGGCGTGGTGATCGTGATCTCGTCGGTTGCTGTCGAACCGGAACCACCACTGAAGGCTTCATCTTCAATGTCGTCGGATCCATCGACTGCGAAGACGTTGTCGGCGTTAATCGTTACAGCAAACAGATCGCTGAACGTATCCGTGCCGTCCAACAGCGTGGTCGAAGAATCCAAAGCGGCTTGGATCGCCGACAGGCTCTGCGCGGTCGTGTCGTCGACAGTGATCGACAACTTACCATCGGCAAACGAGACTTCCGCCGCGGCGTTGGTGCCGCCGGTGAATGCCAATGGCGCGATGTCGTTGTCGTCGGTGGCCGTCGAGGTGAACACGTCGGTTCCAGCACTACCCAATTGAATTTTGAAATCGTCGTTGAAGTTATCGTCCGCTTCCAACGCCGCTTTGATGTCGGTCAACGTTTGATTCGCGAGGTCGTTGACGGTGATTGTCAATGCATCGCCAGTTCGGCTGACCACAGCCGCGGCGTTGGCACCGGCGGTTCCGCCGTTGAGCGCGATTGGTGCGAGCGAGTCGTCCGATCCGTCGGATCGAAAGACGACTTCTTCGTTCCCTTCGGCGACGTTAAATTCGAAGTCGGTATCGGCAGCCAATGCCGCTTGGATATCTTCCAATGTTACACCGACCGTGTCGTCGACGGTGATCGTGACCACACCTGCCGCTTCAGAAATCGAAGCCGCACCGGCCGCCGGGGTGCCGCTCTCGATTTCGACCGTCAGAGCATTACCAGCGGTTCCGTCGAATGCACCACCAGCTTTGGCCGAAACGGTGAACGCACCGGCAACGCCGTTGACGTTGAATCCATTCGATTCGGCTTGTGCGGTCGCGGTGTTGCCAGCAGTAAATTGAACGGTCGCTGCGTTGCCCAATCCGCCGTCAAGAGCCCCGCCCTCTTTCGCCGAGATGGTAAAACTGCCGCCGCCATCAAGTGATTTCACCGCGGTCGTCGCTTGTGTCAAAGCGGTCGTTCCGCCGCTTTTGATATCGACGGTCAGATCGTTTCCGGCGATACCATCCAGGCTGCTGCCATCGAGAACGTCGACGGTGAAGTCAGCTCCGCCAGCAGTCTCCAAAGTGCCGGTCTTCGCTTCGTCGGCGGCACCTGTCGAGTTCGTCAGCGTGATCTTGCCGGTTCCAGCGCCCGAAGCAGGAACGTTGTCGATCTTGACCGAAGCTTGCGAGGCCGCTTCTTGGACCGAAACATCGACTTGGATCTTGCCAAGGTTGCCCAAGTTGGCTTGGTCGATTTGAATGTTTTCGATCTTGTTGAAGTTCGACGTGCCGCTGGTCAAGAAGTCCAGACTGCCGTCCAACAGTTTGCGACCTTGGAAAGTCGTGGTTTGCGAAATTCGGTTGATCGCTTCCAGCGAGCTGTCGACCTGCAACTGGTTCGCCGCGATCTCGTCGGGGCTCAGTGCTCCACTATTCGCCGCTTCAACAACCAGACCGCGAACGTCGTTCAACAGCGTGCTCACCTGTCCCAGAGCGCTGTCGGCGGTTGCGATGATTTGGTTGGCGCGTTCGGTGTTGCTGACCGCTTTGTTCAAGCTGGTGATTTCGCTTCGCAGCGCTTCGCTAGCGATCAAACCCGCAGGATCATCCGATCCCGAATTGATGCGAAGGCCGGTGCTCAAGCGAGTCAGTGCTTCTTGTAAATCGCCGTTGGATGATTGCAATCGGTTTTGTGCAACGAGCGATGGAACGTTTGTATTAATCCGGGTCATATTATTTTTCCCTCTATGCGGTTCAACGTGGACCTGTATTTGGACCCGCTCAAATCAAGCGGGCTAACCCTTGTGGTTCGGAACCACAATAAAGCTGAAACGTGGACCGGGCGTCTGACCGCGACGGCGTTCTGCGGGTTGCTCGTGAGATTCGTCTACGCGACTCTACGGCGTCCTCACCAACAACATGTTCACTCGACGCGTCGTTGGCTACCGGCGATCGGGAGAGGTAGCACTACGGATGCTACTGACCCCCTGTCTCCGACGAAGTATAGATCGGGAATGTTTGTTAGCATTGTGAAAACAAGGTTGGCTTTTCCTTCGTTTAATACTTCCCCCCCACTACGTCCGCTACAGTCGTTACAGTCGATTCTTGCGCGTAGCGACCTTGACGATCGCGCCGACTTTACCGACACAAACTTTTCCCAAACTATTGACGAATGCGACTCTATCAACTCTCAATCTGAGGTATCCCGGCCTCCCTCGGACCTCTACAGGACCCGGTAGATACAACCGCTTAGGGAGGATGAAGGTTCGTCTTGCATTGCAGAATCGGATCGTCGATCCGGCCCCAGGCGAGAGAGAGCGACACCACGCAGGCGAGACTCTCCAAGGGAATGCAAGCAACCCAGTTTGCCTACACTAGGTGCATCGGCTAGCAACGCACCCCAAGTTTTCCAAAACGATAGAAAACCTCAATCTTTTCATCGATCGGGGTCTGTTAACCAACCCGCTGCCGAATCGTAGCTTGCAAAAGAGCAAAGGCTTCCCGTTCGGCATCCCCTGCCGTCTTGTCGACCAAGACCTGCAGGCGTTCCAGATCAGCCAACAGTTCCGCCGCGGGCAACAGATGAGTCCGCGTCGCCAGGATCGCCGCTTCGACGACAGCGTGTTTGGCTCGATTGAGTCCAAAGAATGGCGGGCCGATCCCCTCGGCTCGGATAGCGCACTCCGCCGTGGGACGCTGCGGATCGTAGATCCACCGTACGACTTCGATCGCAAACCAACGGCTCGCCTTCTCCAACACGAACCATCCGCCGTCGATCGGTCGGACCTCTGGTGGTGGTTCGATTCGGCCGATCGCAGCCTGTGCGATCATCAACACATCGTCGGTCACATGCACCACCGCCCGCGACGTCGCGCGAAGATTACCGTAAGTCGTCGACGACTTAAACGGCCGCAATTGGATTTGCGTGATCCCCGCGTCGACGATCGGTCCCATCGGCGCGACGTTTAATTCCCCGCTGGCATTGGTCGAAGTGACAAGACTTTCCAGGATCATCGGTTCGCCACCGTCGCTTCCACTGCAGGCAAGCGATCCAAAAAGTTCTTCAGCATTTCGTCACCATGTTCGGTCAGAATCGATTCGGGATGAAATTGCACGCCAAAGATCGGGAACTCTCGATGTTGCAGTCCCATCACCAAGCGATCTCCCGGATCGCCGGGCTCACGATCGGTCCACGCGGTGACTTCCAGAACGTCGGGAATCTGCGCCGCATCGGCGACCAACGAATGATACCGGGCGGCGGGAAAGGGATTGGGCAAGCCGCGAAAAAGTCCGTCGCCACGATGTTCGATCGAACTCGGGACGCCATGCATCGGCTCGCTGCGAACGATCCGCCCGCCAAACGCTTGCGCGATGATCTGGTGCCCCAGACAAACGCCCAGGATCGGCAACCGCCCCGCGAATCGGCGAGTGATCTCCAGACAAGCCCCCGCTTGATCGGGAGCCTTCGGGCCGGGCGACAAGATGATCGCCGCCGGGGCGAGCGCTTCGACTTCGTCGACGCTGATCTTGTCGCTGCGAACGACCAACGTGTGATGCCCCTGCTGCCGCACGTAGCGAGCCAGGTTGTGGACGAAGCTGTCGTAGTTATCGAGCACCAGTAACATCGCCGCGATTCTAACGCTTTGCATCCTTCCCAGCCAGGATATCCCCCGCCGCCGCTGACACATTCCTCCTCCTGCCAACTGCTCGCTTCCCCTACAGCTTGGTTCGTCAGCGACCAATCAGGCGATTTTGCTGCCGCTGCGATCACAATCCTCGGTTCGGGCACGACGCTTGCAAGGCATAAGGAATCGCGGGGCATCCGTTCCTGGCAAAAAACGCTTTATCAACCACAGGATTCCAATGCTCCACAGCCCTGCTGCGACGCCATCCGCCGACGGACTGATCGAGATCGGCGTGATCATCGCGGGGCCGTTGGACGATGTCGACCGGCAGAGCGCGTCGCGGGCAATCGAACAGACGCGTCGCGATCTCAGCGAGATGATGCCGGAGTTTCGCTTCCGTATGCTGCAGAGTCGCCGTCCGGAACTGGCCAGCGAAGGGAGGACGCAGCCTAGCGTTTTGCTTCAGCAAGCCGCCGAAGAACGAGACGCCCGGCACTGGGACTTTGTCATCGTCTGCACCGCCTCGGACCTCGTCGGCAACTACGCTCCCTTCTGCTTCGCCGCCCTCTCCCGCCCGCTGGATGCCGCGGTGATCTCCCTCTCGTTGATCGATCCCCCAGCGATTCACGACAACGCGGAAACGAAAGCTCGGATCCGCGTGATCGCTCATCGAACCAGCCGCTTGATGCTGCACGCGATCGGCCATTTGAACGGGCTCAGCGGCCAGGAATCGCCGCAGAATCTGATGTTTCGTCCCGCCACCGCGGAAGAGATCGATGCGATGCAAGAGCTCGAACCGCCGCAGATCGACGCGATGCACGACGCGATGGCCGAGATCGCCGACCAACGACTCGAAGAGAGCACCAGTCGCCCGGCGAGCCGATTTGCTTTTTTGGTCCGCGCCGCTTGGATCAACCGACGCGAGATCGCTCAAGCGGTGATCGGAGCCCGGCCGTGGCAGTTCCCACGCCATTTGAGTCGCCTGACGATCGCTGCGGTCTCGACAGTTGCGATCCTCCTGATGACCGCCGAAGCATGGGATCTTGGGCTCTCGCAAACCGCGGGCGAAGTCGCGACGCTCGCTTTGGCCAGCTTGATTCTTACCACGATCTACGTCGTCTTCCGCCAGCAATTACTGGTCCGTCGCGGACGCCAGCACACCGAACAAACCGTCGTCACGTCGACCTCGGCGTTGGCGATCGTGCTGTTGGGAATGTCGGTCACCTGGATCGTGCTGATGGTGATCGGCGTCAGTTTTTCCTGGCTCCTCTTCGATGGCGACCTGATCGCCGCATGGGCCGGTTCCAACGAAATACAAGCTGGCGAAATCGGCCTGGCGACGTTTGTACGCATGTCTGGCTTTAGCGCTTCGCTGGGGCTGTTGATCGGAGCGTTGGGAGCCAGCTTTGAATCGCAGCATTACTTCCGCCACATCATTTTCGTCGACGAAGAGATTTAATCGGCGGATCGAAAAACCATGCAATCGATCGGGCCGAGCAACTCTGCAGCCAACACGATCACAGCGTGTAACAGTCTGCGGCCGCGAACCAAATCGGTTGGCATGCTGATTGCATTGCAGTCCCGCAAACTCGAAGCACACTCCAACCCGACAGGATCCTTCCGATGCAATTTCATCCATGGCAATCCGTAGCCATCGCCCCGCTTTTGCTCTGCCTTTGCGGTTGCGACGGCAACGTTGAAACAACCGACGACGCGACGCGGATCGAAGCGGAGATTCCCAAGCTGGAGATCGGTGACCAGCCGCTCGACCTTCAATCCTCGACCGACGGCGACGTCGATATCGACACGCCTCTCCCCGGCGATTCGTGATCTTTCCAGCACGCCTCAAATTCCGATCGACTTGTTCATTTCAGCCGACCTGGATCAACGCTCCCCATGCCCCAATCGACGCTCCAACCCGCTGGCGAAGCCGCCGAAGCGATCGCTGTGTTGTTCTATTGGATGAGCGCCGGGGCGGTCGTGATTTGGATCATAGTCGTCGGCCTCGCCGTTTACGCGATCTATCAACCCGGCCAACATCATCCCCAGACGATCAAGCGTTGGGTGATCGGTGGCGGAGCGGTTTTCCCGACGATCGTCCTGACCGGATTGCTGTGTGTGTCTCTCCCGATGATGCCCGAACTGCAGCGGCCAGCTCCCCAGGGCAGCTTGCAAGTCCATGTCAGCGGCGTCCGCTGGTGGTGGAGGATCTCGTATCAGATCGACGACGAAACCGTTGTCGAAACGGCAAACGAAATCCGCTTGCCCGTCGGCCGCCCCGTCGAATTTAAGCTCGACAGCGAAGACGTCATCCATTCGTTTTGGATCCCGGCGTTGGGAGGCAAAGTCGACATGATGCCCGGCCGCCAAACGCGGTTGAAACTGCATCCGACACGTGTCGGAACCTTTCGCGGCGTCTGTGCCGAGTTTTGTGGTGCGGCGCACGCTCAGATGAATTTTGATGTCGTCGTGATGCCGGCCGATGAGTTCGACGTCTGGCTTAAGCAACTCACGCGACCGACGGCTTCCTCGCAAGAACCCGATGCGACCGATGGCGAAAAACACTTCTTTGCCGTTGGCTGTCATGCCTGCCATACGATTCGTGGAACTCAGGCCAGTGGGAGAATGGGGCCCGACCTTACCAACTTTGGATCGCGTCCCAGCATCGCCGCGGGGCTGCTGCCGAACAACCATGCCAACCTCGTCCGCTGGATCACCGAGACCGATCGCGTGAAACCGGGCGTCGACATGCCGACGTTCCACGCGATGGATCGACTGCAGGCCGCCGAGATCGCCGCGTTTCTGGAGGGGCTGAAATGAGTGACCATCCCGAAGACAAGAATCCCCAGTCGCAACCGACGTCCGAGCCGGTGACAGCTCCCGCGGCGGAACTGACCGATCAAGAGAAGCGGCTGTTGGAACCGTGGAAGACGCCGACGGGATGGCGGTATTGGGCGGCGGTGAACAACTCCGAAATCGGCCTCTGGTACACCGTCACCGCGTTTGCATTTTTCCTGTTCGGCGGCGTGCTGGCGTTGATTATGCGAGCCCAGTTGGCGATCCCCGAAAACGATTGGCTGAGTCCCGATCAATACAACCAAGTCTTCACGATGCACGGCAGCGTGATGATGTTCCTATTTGCCGTGCCGATTCTCGAAGCGATCTCGATCCTGTTGTTGCCACAGATGATGGGAGCGCGAGACCTTCCCTTCCCACGCTTATCGGCTTATGGATATTGGTGCTTCTTGATCGGCGGGATCTTCGTCTGCGGTTCGCTCTTCTTCGGCGTCGCCCCTCGCGGCGGCTGGTTCATGTATCCGCCGATGACCACCGAATATCAGACCGATGTCGGACCCGACATCTGGCTGCTGGGACTCTCCTTCATCGAGATCGCATCGATCGCCGCCGCAGTCGAACTGATCGTCGGCGTCTTGAAATGCCGCCCGCCGGGAATGCGATTGAACCTGATCCCGCTGTACGCTTGGTACATCCTGGTCGTTGCCGCGATGATCCTGTTCGCCTTTCCGCCGTTGATCGCCGGCGACCTGTTGATGGAGCTCGAACGTTCGCTCGACTGGCCCTTCTTCGACGCGTCGCGCGGCGGCGATCCGATGTTGTGGCAGCACTTGTTTTGGATTTTTGGACACCCCGAAGTCTATATCGTCTTCCTCCCATCGATCGCGCTACTGGCGATGATCGTTCCCACATTCGCACGGACGCCGATGGTCGGTTATTCGTGGATCGTGTTGGCCGCCGTCGGAACGGGCTTTCTGAGCTTTGGCCTGTGGGTCCACCACATGTTCACCACCGGGCTGCCTGGGCTGACGATCGGAATCTTTTCAGCGGCTTCCGAAGCCGTCGCGATCCCAACCGGCGTGCAGATCTTCTGCTTTATCGCCACACTGTTGATCGGCCGCGTGCGGTCATCGGTCTGTTTGTGGTTCGCTCTCGCTGGCTTGGCGACCTTCATCATCGGCGGCCTGACCGGCGTGATGATCGCGATCGCGCCGTTCGATTATCAAGCCCACGACACCTATTTCATCGTCGGCCATTTGCACTACGTCCTGGTCGGTGGCACGATCTTCCCGATCATGGCCGGCGTCTACTATTACTATCCGCTGGTGATGGGGAAACAGTTGTCGCAGCGGCTGGGCAAACTGACCTTTTGGTTGACGCTGATCGGTTTCAACGTCAGCTTCTTCCCGATGCATCTGACCGGCTTGATCGGGATGCCGCGCCGCGTCTACACCTACCCGGCCGGGATGGGCTTCGACACGCTGAACCTCGTCTCCTCGATCGGTGCGTTTGTGTTAGCCGCTGGCTTTGCGGTCTTCCTGTGGGATATTGTTCGTCCGAAGCGAAAGCAGGCGCATGCGGCGAGGAATTGTTGGAACGCGGGGACGCTGGAATGGCTGGCCGATGTCCCCGACCGACCTTGGGGAATCCGATCGATCCCGATCATCGAGAGTCGTTATCCGCTGTGGGATCAAGCGAACTTTGTCCGCGACGTCGATGAAGGGAATTTCTACCTACCCGATGCTGAAGAAGGGCTCCGGGAAACGCTGGTCACATCGACGATGGACGCCCATCCGCAACAGTGTCTACGCGTCCCGGGGCCGTCGTTTATCCCGATGTTTGCCGCGATCTTCACCGGCGGGCTGTTCATCCTTTCGACGTTCCACTGGTACACCGCAGCCGGGATCAGCGGCCTGTTGGCGTTGGTCTGCATAGTCATTTGGCTGTGGACCGGCACCGCTCCGATTC
This sequence comes from Rosistilla oblonga, assembly GCF_007751715.1. Classification (NCBI taxonomy): domain Bacteria; kingdom Pseudomonadati; phylum Planctomycetota; class Planctomycetia; order Pirellulales; family Pirellulaceae; genus Rosistilla; species Rosistilla oblonga. Next base: position 4,443,042 of record NZ_CP036292.1, read on the forward strand.
CCGAAAAACCATCGAAAGATGTCGGCCGGGGGCTGCGTCTGCCGCTCTACGTCTCCGGCCCTCAAGCGGTCGGTTGGTGGGCGATGTTCATCACGATGCTTGGCGACATGACAGCCTTCATGGCGTTGGTCTTCGGCTATTTTTTCTACTGGACCGTACACGAACAGTTCCCGCCAGCCGACCAGCCCGGCCCGGGGATCCTCTATCCGCTTGGCGCTTTGGCTGCCGTGGGCGTCGCTTGGGCATGCACTCTCGCCGCACGTCGATGGAACCGCCGCGATCGCCCCGCCCTGTTTTATTCAGCGATCGGCATCGGGGCGCTGGCGACGATTCACGCTGGCGTCACCATCGCTGCGGCTCCGATCGCCAACAAGATGGATCCGACCAGCCACGTCTATCCGGCGATGGTCTGCGTGTTGGTGCTTTGGATGACGCTTCATTTGGCCGTCGGTTTGCTGATGCTGATCTACTGCGCCGCACGACGCATGGCGGGCAGGATGGACGCGGTTCACGACGCCGACATCATGAACGTCTCGCTCTACTGGCACTTCATGGCGCTGACCGCGGCGATTACCGTCGCCGTGATCGCAGGCTTTCCTTTTGTTGCATGAGGTGACTGATGACGGATGCGACCAACACGACAACGCCGACGGTGAGCTACCGAGCGCTCCGAAATCACATCGTCTGGTTGCTGATCCCGCCGACGACCTGGGCGATCCATTTTCTAGCCAGCTATCTCACGATCGCGATCGTTTGCGCCAAATCGGAGACCGGCGACGCGATGCCGATCCGAATCGCGATCGCGATCTATACGCTTGTTGCGTTGGGGGTGATCGCGTTGGTTGGCTGGCACAGTCACCGGCAGCATCGCCACGGCGACGCATCTCCGCCGCACGACGGCAACACGTCGGACGATCAACTGCGATTCATCGGATATGCGACGCTCCTGTTGGCCGCACTCAGCAGCGTCGCCACGCTCTTCACCGCGTTAGTTGTCCTCTTTATCGGGAGCTGTGACTAATGCGACCGATGCTTTGGAATTTGGGGTGGTTGGTTTTGGCGATCGCTTGGCTCGGTCCGTTGCCGGAAATGGCCAGCCATTCCTTCGCTGCCCACATGACGCTGCACATGGCGGTCGTTGCCGTCGCGGCGCCGATGTTGTCGATCGCCGCGGCGGGGCGTCGGTGGGATCCGGTACTCCGATTTCCAAAGCTGTTCGCCCCCGTTCCGGCATCGGTTGGCGAGCTGTTGATCGTCTGGGCCTGGCACGCCCCGGGACTGCATCACTGGGCCCGCCACGATGCGTTCGGATTTGTTGTCGAACAGTCGATGTTCCTCGCCGCCGGCGTCTGGGTCTGGCTGTCCGCTTTCGGTGGATCGCAGCCGCGCGACCGCGGCCGCAGCGCCGCCGGAGTGATCGGGCTGTTGTTGACTTCGATGCACATGACGCTGCTGGGCGCGTTGTTAGTCATGTCGCCACGGTTGCTCTATTCCCATCATCACGGAGGCACTGGGCTAACGCCGATCATGGACCAGCACATCGGCGGCGCGGTGATGCTTGTTGTCGGCGGGCTGGCGTTTTTGACCGGCGGATTGTGGCTGACTCGCGATCTCGTCGATCCGATCCGGATGCCGATCGGGGCGACGAAAAGCTCTCCTCTTGGAAAGGCGAACACACGATGAAACGACGACTGAAAGAGCTTTGCATCCTGCTGGCCGGGCTCGGCGCGATCGGCCTGTTTGTCCTCGTCTCGGGGATCGCACCGATCAACGCCAGCGGCGGACATTGGCCGATCACGCGTTGGTTCTTGGACTACGCAAGCGATCGGTCGGTCGACTTCCACAGCTCCGGAATCGAGCCGCCTCCGCTGGATCAGCCCGGCATGATTCGTTTGGGCGCGGCAACCTACGATTCCAATTGCCGCTGGTGCCACGGCCGCCCCGGCGGGCCGGCTCCCGTCGTCGCCGGGCACATGACTCCCTCGCCTCCCTACCTTCCCGGAGTCCCGCTCGACAAAGAGCCACGCGAGTTGTTCTACATCGTCAAACATGGGATCAAGTTTGCCGGAATGCCCGCCTGGCCAACGCAGACTCGCGACGATGATGTTTGGCCAGTCGTCGCGTTCCTACAACAGTTGCCGCAACTGGACGCGGAAGACTACGATCGCCAAGTGCGAGTCGAAACCGAATCCGATTCGCCGGTCGAACAACTGGCGGCTCAGACGTGTGCCGCCTGCCACGGAACGTCGAGCTCGCCGGCTGCCGGACCGCGAGTCCCGCTACTCGCATCGCAATCCCAGGCGTATCTCGAACAGTCGCTTCAGGCCTTTAAAACCGGAACGCGACAGAGCGGAATCATGCAACCGATCGCGGCGCGGCTGACCGATCCGCAGATCGCGAAACTTGCGGCGTTCTACGCGGCGGAACCGGATGTCGAACGAGAAACGCAAATGGCGAACGTTGCCGAATCGAATCGGGCCGATGTCGACGAATTGGTAGAGCGTGGCAAGTCGCTGGCCCACCGAGGAGACCGACAAAAGAAGATCGCCGCCTGTGCCGCCTGCCACGGTCCGGGAACGACCGAGCGCAGCGACGACTATCCCAAGTTGGTCGGCCAGCCCGCTTGGTATCTGACGCAACAACTGGAACTGCTGCAGCGACGGGCGCGTGGCGGGACAGATCGAGTCGAACGCATGCACTCGATCGCCGACAAGCTGACGGCGGAGGAGATCGAAGCGTTGGCGAACTACTACGCTCAACTGCCACTCGGGGAATAATTGCCGACGAAAAATTTCACGCTTCCTTACGATGAAGCGTATGCAACCAAAACGCCGACGCAGCGTGCGGCACACCAATTGCGTTGATCGATGCATTGGCGGAACCGATGTTTCGCCAACCGCGTTACCGGCGTGGATGAGCGAGGATCGAGCCGTTTGGTAGAAATACGATCAATCTCTTCTGCGGACGCGACACGCGGATCGTCGTTCTCTCGATCGCGGTCGATACCAAAAACAATGCCTCGCCATTTTTCATTCTGGTTGCTGGTCGGATTGATCGGCCTCTTCGGACTGCTCTTCTTCCACGTCATCAAACCGTTTGTGTTGGCGATTTTTGTCGCCATCGTTTTGACGGTTCTGTTTGCACCGCTGCACCAGGCTTTGACCGGTTTCCTGTCGGGGCACAACCGCATCGCCGCTGGCGTAACGACGGGGCTGGTGATGGTGGTGGTGCTGTTACCGATCGGTGTGACGTTGCTGATGGCGGGGAACCAGGTGACACAGATCGGCCGCGACGCTGTCGGTTGGTTCGACGGTCGGTCGGACGATGCGTTCGACGAAACGATCGAGAAGCTGGGGAAATCGACGATCGGTTCGGCGATGAATCGAGTCTACCGGAAGCTCGATCCGCCGCAGCGGCAACAGATCCAGGAATCGGTTTCACGGATCTCCGACGGATTTACCGCCGAACTCTACGACAAGACGCGAGGCCTGATCTCCAACATCGTCACCTTCGGCGTCGGACTCTGCATCATGGCGTTGTCGTTCTACTATTTCCTCGCCGATCGTGAACTCTTTACCCGCGAGCTCCATCGGATGATGCCTTTGGAGAACGAGGAGGAACAGCGGCTGTTCGATAAATTTCAACGAGTCTGCCGCGGCGTGGTCTTGGGAACGGTTGTCGCCGGTGTCGTTCAAGCCGCATTGGCTGGGCTGTCGTTTGCCGTGTTGGGTGTCCCCAACGTCTGGGTGCTGATGGTCCTGACTATGTTTTGCTCCTTCATCCCCTTCCTCGGTTCGGCCGCGGTTTGGGCATCGGTCGCAGCCTGGTTGATGATCGAAGGGAACTATGGATCTGCCATCGGCCTGGCGATCTACGGAGCCGCATTGATATCGACCTCCGACAATCTCGTCCGCGCCTACGTGATCGGCAATCAAGCCAAGCTGCATCCGCTGGTCGCGTTGGTGACCGTTCTGGGAGCATTGAAGCTGATGGGGCTGTGGGGCATCTTCGTCGGGCCGATGATCGCGGCCTTCTTCTACGCGCTACTGAACATCGCCCGCGAGCGAGTCGTTCGGCAGAACCAACAACAGCATGTCGCCGCTCCACCGGAAACGTGAGCCAAGTGCGACGGAGATCCATCCGCTCGGCGAGTTGTTCGGATTGGCATGCCAGTTGCGACGTTTGTTGGTGAAATCAAAAGCTCATCAACATCCGTTTCCCTTCAACGACTGGAGTCATCCCATGTCCGAGCGTCGTCCCGCAGTTATCGTTACCGGAAGTTCGGGTTTGCTGGGACGGCCGGTCTGCACGCAACTGGCCCAGCTCGGTTATGAGGTCTATGGATTCGATCGCGTTGGCCTTCCCGAACCGCCCAAGCGTCCCCCCCATGTCCACGATGTCGAGTGCGATATCAGCAGCTACGAAAACGTACGCGGCGCCGTCGATGACGTCCGTCGACGCTGCGACGCCAAACTGGCTTCGGTTGTACATATGGCGGCCTATTATGACTTTTCAGGCGAACCGAGTCCGCTGTATGAAGAGATCACAGTCAACGGCACCGACCGGCTGTTGAACGCGCTCAGCGACTTCGAATTGGAACAGTTTGTTTTCACCAGCACGATGTTGGTGCACCAGCCCTGTTCACCGGGCGAACGGATCGCCGAAGACGATCCGCTGCAGGCGAAGTGGCCCTATCCGGAGAGCAAGATCGCGACGGAGCGTTTGATTCGCGAAGGGCATCCCGGCGTCCGATCGGTGATGTTGCGAATCGCCGGTGTCTATACAGATTACGGACGCCAACCGACGATCGTCCAACAGATCAAACGCATCTATGAACGCGACTTCCAAAGTCACTTCTTTCCTGGAGATACCGCCGCGGGGCAAGCTGCGGTGCACTGCGACGATGCAATCGCGGCTATCGTTGCAACCGTCCAGAAGCGATCCGATATCGAACCGAAAACGGCGATCCTGATCGGTGAACCGGAGCCACCCTCTTACGAAACGCTGCAGGATGCGATCGGTCAGCGATTGCACGGCAAAGACTGGAAGACGCTGTACGTCCCCCCGGCCCTCGCCAAAGTGGGAGCCTCGGTGACCGACACACTCTCGGGCGGCGAAGCGTTTATCAAACCGTTTATGGTCGACATGGCGGACGACCACTATGCCCTCGATATCTCGCGAGCCAAACAGCTGCTTGGTTGGGAACCTCGGCATCGCTTGATCGACAGTATCCCCAAGATGCTCGACGCCCTGCAGGACGATCCCGACAGATGGTACCGGCAGAACGGTTTGCAATAACGAGTTCGAAAAACTGCGGACAAACCTATTCCCGGCAAACTGTCGACCATGCGAACAACCGCACCAATCGTGAAACGAGTCACCCCAAAGAGCCCTCGATGTTTTTAAAAGCCACAGTCCCCTGCCACGACATCGATCGGCCCGTGCCGCCGTACAAGCACAATCCGTCGGCTTGGTCTCAACGGATTCCGATCTGTCTGCTGGCTTTTGTCGCCGCCGGGATCTCGGTCCATCTGTCCCTGTTTCAGTGGGGACTGATCGAATCGGTCTGGGATCCGGTCTTTGGTGACGGCTCGGACAAAGTTTTAAAGTCGGATGCGGCGCTGAAAATGTATGGAATCCTGGGGATTCACGACGCCGCGTTGGGAGTGCTCGCCTACCTGGGCGATGCGGTCCTTGGACTCGCCGGTTCGGCACGCCGTTGGCAGTATCGGCCCTGGTTAGTGGTCCTCTTTGGAATCGATGTGATTCCACTGGGAATCGTCAGTGTCATTTTGGTGGCGGTCCAAGGACTGGTTGTTGGATCGTGGTGCTTCCTCTGTTTGATGACCGCTCTAATCTCCTTGATCCTGGTCTACTGGGCGTGGGACGAAGTGCGAGTTGCGTTGACGTATCTGTGGATCGTTTGGAAACAGAATCGCGACCGCCGGCTACTGTGGGATGCCTTTTGTGGCAATCGCAGCGAACCGTTGGATCGCGCTGCCGAAAGCCTTCTAACCCGAGAGGTAAAGTGATGTGGGGACGAGTCGTCGAAATTATGACCGCGGCCTGGATGGTATTCAGCCCATTCATCTTCGCGGGCGATCACAGCGAAACACTGCTGATTCTGAATTCATTCACCGCCTTGTTGATCGCGTCGCTAGCAGCCCTCTCCTACTGGCCGCCGACACGTTACGCGCACTTGGGAATCCTGATCGTCGCAACCGGGATGTTGATCTGGGGCCGATTCGCCGAACTCCCTCCGCCCCCCTTTCAACAGAACTACATCGTTGTCGGATTGTTTCTGATGATGATCGCGATCATTCCCAACGAAGCTTCCGACCCACCGCGGGTGTGGCGGAAAGAGGTCGATCACGCGTGAGCGCTCGCGAGCGCGAGCGGTAAACACGATGGCTCACCTCGTTCAACCGCTCGCCAGGTGGTCGTCGGTTTGGCTGGGCGAAGCGAGGCGTTCGAGCTGGATGTCGGAAACTCGCAGCTCCGCGGTTTCCAGATAGACTCCCAGATGGCCTTTCGAAAACGTCTGATCGGCTAGCGACAAGACGACTCTGCCATTGATCGACAGCTCGATATAGCTGCCGAAGACGATCAACTGGACCTCGGCTTCGGTTCGGATCTCCGAATACCAAAACCCCGTTTGCAGCGGCCGGAACTGCATCATGTGCTCACCGCTGCCAGCTTCGCCCGTCCCCCAAGCACGCAGTTGGGCGACTTCTTTGAGCATATCGAGCGACAGATAATATCCGTCTCGCGTCTCCTGATCAGCCCGGAAAACCAAGCCACATTTGCCGACGCCCTTCATCTGCAGCATCGCTTGAAAGCGGAAGTGGTCGAGCGTCTCATCGAAGACAAACGCCTGGAATCCGCTGTCGCACGCGAGGTCCAGATGGCCGCCATCGACGCGGCAATATTCGACCCGCGGTCCGGCGTCGTCTACCAAGCTGTGGATGCACCGCGAATCGACCGGTTCGCGAACGTAAGCGTCGATCCCTTCGAACGTCACCGCCCGCAACATCCCTTCGCCATTCTTGACCAAGCGTTTCGGCGGCGGCATCAAATTCTCCGCCGTCCGATCGCCGATATCCATTGAATAGAAATTCCACAACAGCCAGCCCTTGTCGTCGCGACAAACGCGGCCGGCGTAATTCCCTTGAGCCAACAAAACGTTGTCGTGGTAGCTGAGCCACGAATCGCCGATCTTCTTGGTGTGCCAATAGCGGATCTTGGCGTCCTCGCGGATGCTGCCGATCAAATAGTGGTCGTCGTCGACGCAGATCGCGTTGGGGACTTCGATGTCGTCGTACAACCGCGGATGGTGCAGTGGCGGTTGAGCGACAAAACGATTCGGTTCGACTTCCTTCATGAGCGCCACGCAACCGCGGCGAACGATCGGCCCGGTGTTGATCCGCCCGGCCGCTAACAACCATCCCGCCTTGCCGTCGTGGTAATAAAACGGATCGCGGAAACTGATCCAGTGCCGCCCTTCATCCAACGACGACTCGTAGTACTTAGGATCGGGCTCCAGCGGAAAACAGCTCTCCGCGTCGAACGTCGCATGCCGCGCATCGGCCTCCTGCGAACGACTCTCTCGCACCGCCTGCTTCACCCGTTCGGGATCTCGCGGACCGCGATGGTCTTGCCAATGGACCGGCGTCTTCTTCCAACGGTACAGATCGTCGCTGACCGCCATCCCCAAGCGTTGGTACTTTCCCTGATCGCGCCGCGACAACCCGGTGTAAAACATCCGCCACGATCCCGGTTTGTGCGGATCGGGAGAGATGTGCATCGTCCACAACATCAGGTCGTCCCAGCTGCCGGGGTCGCCGATGAAGAGCGCATTGTTCACGCGTCGCCAATTGATCGCGTCGGTGCTGACCGCGTGCGCGATAAAATCGTGATTGGGCAACACGAGGTGGAACAAATGATAAAGGCCGTCGTGAAACAGAACGTCCACATCGCCAATCGTTTTGCGGCTGCCATCGGTTTCTGCAAACATTGCTACTCTTCGGTTCAGATTAGTTCGAGGCGGGCATGACGAGGCGTCAGCGGCCGGAATCGGCCCTGGATCGCTGCATTGCAACGATCGGCACGCGGTTTGCCGCTCGTCTACCGTAGCGGCTCGCCGCTGTCACAGCAATTTGCAGCCGCCCCTTGGCAGGCCCACTTTTACAGGAAACCATCGATGTCTACTCAATATAGGGAAGCCGACGCAACCGCCAGCGAGCGTCCAATCGGCCAAACGATGCAGGCGATCGTCTACGACGACTATGGCGAAGCCGACGTTTTGCATCGCGCCGAGCTACCGATTCCGCGGCGATTACCGGGGCAATTGCTGCTGTCGGTGGCAGCATCCAGCGTCAATCCGATCGATTACCGATTGCGACGCGGCGAGATGAAAGGGTTGTTGCCTTTCGGCTTTCCACGCATTCCCGGCTACGACATCGCCGGCACCGTTGCCGATTGTGCTCCCGACGCCCCGTTCAAACCGGGCGATCGCGTGATCGCGTATCTCGACTACATCCGCGGCGGTGCCTGCGCCGACTTTGCTGCCTGTTCGGTTGGCGTCGCCGCCCGAATCCCCGACACGCTGCCGACCGAAGAAGCCGCAGCGATCCCCTTGGCGGGGACGACCGCCCTGCAATCGCTCCGCGACCACGGCAAGATCCGAGCGGGGCAACGCGTTTTGATCAACGGAGCCAGCGGTGGCGTGGGGATGTTTGCGGTGCAAGTTGCCAAGTCGTACGACTGCCACGTCACGGCCATCGCCAGCGGCGCCAACGAAGACTTCTGCCGCGAACTGGGGGCGGACGTCTTTTACGACTACAACAAAGTCGACTTTACCAAGGCCGGCGAGCGGTGGGATCTGATCTTCGATGCGGCCGGCAAATCGGGCTATCTCGAAGCCCGTGCGGTCCTGACCGATTCGGGCCGCTTCGTGTCGACCGAACCGGACGTCCAGGGAATCATGATGTCGCTGTTGACGACGCCGCTGTCGAAGCGGGGCAAAGTGATGCTCGCCAAACCGTGCGGTGACGATCTGCGAGCCCTGATCGGTCTGTACGAACTGGGCAAGCTGAAGATCACGCTCGACAGTCAGTTCCCGATGAGCGAAACCGCCGCCGCGCACCGCCGCATCGAACAGGGAGTCGATCGGGGCAAAGTTGTCCTGATAAACAGCTAGCCGTCCTCGATGGGAGTCCGCCGCGCGGCTGGCGGCTTGGGCTCCAAGCTGCTTCGTTTGCAACCAGCCCCGCCGCGAATATCGGCTAGCATCCCGAAGAACGTCGCCTTGGCACGCGATCTGCTTCTCCATTCTCTGAACGAACCTTCACTCAGATAAATATGGAGAATCAAATGAATAACCAATCTCTACAAGGTAAACGGATCGCGTTTCTGGCGACCGATGGTTTTGAGCAAGTCGAACTGACCAAACCGTGGGAAGCAATCAAAGCCGCAGGGGCAGAGTGTGTTTTGGTCTCACCGAAAGACACACAGATCCAAGGCATGAACCACGACGAAAAAGGGGATACCTTCCCGGTCGACCAATCGGTTCATTCCAGCACAGCCGAAGACTTCGACGGCCTTGTCCTGCCGGGCGGCGTTGCCAATCCCGACTCGCTGCGGACCTGCAGCCACTCGGTCGACTTCGTCCGCGATTTCTTTAAACAGCACAAACCTGTCGCAGCGATCTGCCACGGACCGTGGACGTTGATCGAAGCCGACGTGGTCCGCGGTCGCAAGGTGACATCCTGGCCCAGCTTGAAGACCGATCTGGTTAACGCGGGAGCCCAGTGGGTCGACGAGGAATGCGTCTGCGATGAGGGACTTGTGACAAGTCGCAACCCCGACGATCTGCCCGCCTTCTGCGACAAGGCGATCGAAGAGTTTGCCGAGGGTAAACACGCTCAGCAAACCGCCTAATTCCTGGCGTCGCCAGCCGCTGCATCGCATCGTCGCAGTGGCGATGCGATCGCCTCCGCCCTCCCTAAAAACGAAAGGTGCAATCACCATGGATACTCAACAAAAACTGATCGATCTTGTCAAAGAATTCGACAACGCGATGCTAGTCACTCGCAGCAACGATCGCACGCTCGACGCCCGTCCGATGGCGATCGCCGAAGTCGAAGAGGATGGCCAAATCTGGTTCGTCACCGACCGCAACTCGGGCAAAGTTGCCGACCTGATGCTAGACGTCGAGGTCGCGGTGACGATGCAGAGCGGCCACAAGTTCGTCTCGATCTCCGGGACCGCGGAAGCTGTCGACGATCGGGCGAAGCTGAACGAACTGTGGAAAGAGGCTTGGAAGGTCTGGTTCCCCGAAGGGAAGGCGAGCCAAGCGATCGTGCTGTTACGCATCAAGCCGCTGCACGGCCAGTACTGGGACAACTCCGGCTTGCAAGGCGTCTCCTATCTGATCAAAGCTGGCAAGGCTTACCTACAAGGGAAGCGTCCCGAGACCGATGAAGCAACCAACGCGTACGTCCCGCTATAGACGACGCTCCACAATCGGAGTCACCAGACTTCGAAACGACTCTTCATTGCGGGTGACCTGCGGATTCAATCGCTCACCGGCACGAAACAGAGCGACGTCAACATTTAGAATGTCTTTACTCTCAGGCGAATTAGCCGGCACTAGTCCAGCTTCTTCGCTTTCTTACGATGGAAGTGGCGAGCGATCCGATCTTCCACAAAACCAAGCACGACCAGCACCACCGCAGCACAGGCGGTCAGAATCAATGCAAGCGACACGCGGCCGACTGCGGTAGCGACGCCGATGCCAGCGGTCAGATAGATCGTCGCCGCCGTCGTTAGACCTTCGACGCCCTCCCGCTTTTGATGGACGATCGTGCCGGCGCCAAGGAAGCTGATCCCCACGACGATCGCCTGCAGAATACGAATCGGATCGGCTTTCAGAAGGGCATCCTTTTCGTGCTGAGCGAATTGGTCGACGATCTCCTGCCCCAGGATCATCATCAACGCCGATCCTGCGCTGACGAAGATATGCGTGCGAATACCAGCCGGTTTGCCAGCGATCTCACGCTCGATTCCCAACACCGCGCCACAGGCGGCAGCGATCGCGATCGTTTGTAGATTTTGAACGTCAAGCTCTTGCAACATTTTTGACTCGGCACAACGACGCGTTAAAGGATCTTTCCAAACCAGGCGTGAAGCCGCGCTGATCCGCTTTGCCCAACTAACGCTATTTTACGACGGCGCCAGATGCAGAACCAATCAGGCGCTGAATGATCGAACGAGAAAAGCCGGTCCCCACGCGAGCGAACCGGCTGATTTGAAGTCACACAAAGAGGCGACGGCGGCATCTACTTCGTCTTGCTCGCCGAACGACCATCGGGAACGGGATCGCCCTGCCGTCGCACTAGATGAAACAACATCACCTTGCTCCCCTCGGGCGATTCAAATTTCGTGGGGCGATCGTTTCCAGGCAACGCATAACAGAGCGACCATTTGTCATCTCCCTGGAATTTGAGGATCCCCGCGGCGACGATGTCTTCCGTCGGAACCTTCAAGTCGCGTTTGGCGACCGTCGATTTCTGCGGCACCGAAGTCATGTTGATCTGAATCGGATCCTCAGCCGAATCGATACTGAAGACGGCGCGAAACCGCTGGTGCTCGTTGCGATCATAAGTCGTGATCGTGTTCGTCGCGACAGTGTTGTAGGTTCCCTTGAGTTCCGCTTCGGACAGTTCGCGGCCTTGGTTCGCGCCTCCGACAACCTCCCATCGACCCTGCAACCGCTGCATCACGGAGTCGTTTAGTTTGGCATCCTTCTTCCCGTCGTCAGCCAATGCGATCGGCGAACATGTGGCGAGAAGGGTCAGGGCTGTGAGACGGGCAATAAATCGCGTTGACATCGGTAGGCTCCAGTTCGAGTAAGTGAATTGAGATCTTCACTACCGATGCACGTTCTGTGCCCAACGCCGCCGCCGACTCAAAAAAACAACCGAGCATGCCCGAGCGACACTTTCCGGCAGCTAACCGTGCGAGCGACCACAGCCGCCGAAACAATCGAAGGCGATCCGTGTCAGCACCCGTTTCCCACGCACACTCTGGATCGCATGCGTCTTGAATCGGCCTGGGGTTTCAGATTCCGCGGCGTTGGAATCTTCGTATTTCACCCGATCGTTATCGAGCAGAGTTTCGACAAACTGCACCACCTCGTCGGCCGCTCCTTGAACATCGGGCAGCCCACCCAAGACCGCCGCGCGGGCGCTCACCTCGCCGACCAACACCGACGCGGGAGCAAAGGCTACGACGCCCTTGAGTCGCCGATCCAAACCGCCCAACGGCACCTCGTGTTCATGAATCGCTTCGGCAATCGTCTCGCCTGCCATCTGAAACGACTGAACCGCAAACTTCGCGGTGCTGGCAACCCCCAGACGTTTTGCCAGGTCAGTAGTCACCGATTTCGGGATGCTAATCTTTTGCGAACGCCCCGACATCGATGGAGCGCCACCGGCCAACAGCGAAACCGGAGCCAACATCGCCGAACTACCGAGGGGGATGTTGTGAGCCGCAAAGGCATCGCGGATCGACAGATGATTGGCGCCTCCGTTGAGCTCGCTATCGACAAGGATCATCGCCCGCCCGACAGCTCGGAAGTAACGGCTTTCCGACGGTGCGATCTTCGCCGCTCCGATCAACAACCGGCCTGTCGTTTGAGCAGCTTCCAGCAACGATTGTTCATCGCGATTGGGACGCGAGTTAAAGATGTTGGCGAGCGTATCGTAGACACATCCGCTGACGACACGTCCAAAACTGTGGATCTCCGAACTCAGCTCATCCGGCGGCGCACTGTGTGGCAAGAGGATCGGGTGCTGCCAGACAAACTCGTTTAGCGCCCGACGCGGTTTGGACGCAGCATGCGACGCTCCATACTCGCGGCGAATCCCATCGGACAGATCCTCGGCGGTCGCTTCGACGTAGTTGGCTGTTCGCAAATCGGGCGACTCCGCCAACAGCGTCTCGCGGGTCAGCGGATCCATCAACGCGGTAAGGATCGCCACAAGATCGCCGAAGGCTTCGTGGAAGGCGCCGGTTTCGGTGAAGTTGACGCTGAACAACTGGGGCCGAATCGCATCGAGAAAGGCGTGCCCTGCTTCGTGCGCGACGACGTCGGTGCTGGCCCCTGAATACGTCGTTTTCTGGCCGCTGGTGTGATGGAAAAACGAAAGCGAAGACCGATCGTAGTAGGCGTTCAGATCGTCTCCCGCATCCTGACGCAGCAACAGCGTCTTCTTGTTTCCCTGCCAACGTTTCAGCGGCCCGTTGAGCGCTTCCCACGTTTCGATACTTCGTAGCGCCGCCTCGCGGCACTGCCAAAACAGAAACTCCTTCGTCCCAACGCTATGCTCCCCTTCGCCTTGCACTCCCGAAAATCGGAAGCCCGCTCGGTCGGCAGGTCGCTCGGGAAGTGGATCGATCGTCCGCAGCGGTGCAAACGCTTGTGATAAAGGATCGTTGGGAATGAAGTTGATCGGCATTTTCTAACTCCTGTTCGAACATCCGCAGCGTGAGTCCCTACAGGAACTAAATGCAGGGAACGGAGAATTTGCGACAGCAATTCCCTGCACTTTTCACCATACCACAATCCCCAATGCAGTTAGTCGGCAAAAATCGCCGACGGGTCGCGTCGAGGTGTCGCTGCGTCATCGTCTGCGATCAGACGAACTATCGAACATGATCATCCCTTGACCGATCACTCGATCTCGCCGCCGCCAGCACGCGGATCGACTTTCAAACTTTCCAAATAGGCAACGAGATCGCGGATCTCTCGCGGCGTCATCTGTTTGACGAGGTCCTCGGGCATCGCCGATTTACCGCGGCGGCGAGCCACGATTTCTTCGGTTGGGATCTTTACCTCGCTGCCATCGGCTTTCATCAACCGGACTTCGTCATCGGTCTCGTCCCGGATGATGCCGGTGAAAACCTGCCCCAGGTCGTCGGCGATGACTGCGGTTTCGAAGCCTTTGGCGATCGCCGCGTCGGGACGGACGATCGCTTCGAGCAGGTATTTGCGATCTCGCTGGGCTCCGATCGTCGTCAACACCGGGCCGACTTGGCCACCTTGACGATGAACGCGGTGACAGCGGACGCAGGAGAGTTCGGTCTTTTCAAAGAACAGCTTTTCCCCCGCGGCGCGATCGCCGCCGACCAGCGAAGCGCGGTAGATAGCCAACGCATCGTCCTGAGCCCAACGCGCTTCGGCCGCCGCCAGGTCGCTGGCAAGCGATGGGTTCACGCGTCCCTTAGCCGCTTCGACGACGTTCAGCCAAACATCTTCGGGCAGATCGCCATCGATGTACTGCTGCAATCCGTCTTCGATCTGGTGCGTCGCTTCCGCCGATTCGTTGGCCGCCAAAAGATCCCAAGCGACCTGGCGTTCAGTCGGATTTTTCGATGCGATCGCGTCGCGCAGTGCGGGCATCAAATTGCCAGCGTCCAGTTTCGCCAACACGCGGAGCGCGGCGATCCGCAACTCGGGCTGGTCCGCCACCAGAGCGCTCCCAGCAAATCCGGGGGCTCCCTTGGGATCAAGCTTCGCCAGCGCCAACATCGCTGCGGCGCGAGTCTGCACGTCGATCGATTCGTCCGAAAGTCGAGCGATCAATTGCGGAGCGATCTCGGCGATCTCCAACTCCGCCGCCAACTCGATCGCTCGATTTGCGATCGGCTCCGGCGTCGACAGCAGCCGCGACAATTGGTCGGTCACCGCCGCGGCGACTTCCGCATCGGGACGCGGCTTCATCGGACGCCAATGATTGATCACGCGGTCCAACGCGTCGGGCTGCTTCCACTGCGACAACATCTCCAACGCTTCCAACCGCAACGATTCGCTGGCCGATGGTTCAGCGGCGTAGCGAGCGACGGCTACCAGGCGATCGTTGCTGCCGATGCGGAAGTTGGCGTTCAACACGCGCCGCATCAACGCGTCGTCATCGGTCGGGCGAGCGATTTGATCGGCCAACGCGGGAAGAGCTTCGACGATCGGCAGATCGTTGATCGCGCGGGCGGCTTCCAGAGCGACCATCGGTTCGTAGTCGCTCAAAAATTCAGCGGTCAGCGGCGACGCTTGCCGACGCAGGGCAACCACCGCGGCGCGGCGGACCGATCGATTCGGGTGATCCTTCAGTTCAGCAATCTGTGAACTGCTGGCGATTCTAGACAGGGCCATGATTCCGCCGTGGCGAAGGATCGGATCCTGGTTGTTGTTCCGTTCCAACATCCGCACGATCGCGTCGAACGATTCGCTGTCGCGGAGACTACCAACGGCCATCGCCGCAAAATATTTGACGCGATCGTCCTGGTCGTCGATCGCATCGCGCAAGTGCCGCGAGACGGTGTGGTTGGGAAGCGAGCCGAGCAGGTCGGCTCCCGCGGCGCGCAGATAGGGATCGCCGTCGACGACCAACGGTTCGATCGCCTGAATCATATCAGCCGAAAGCCCTTTCCCACGAGCGATTTGCCCAAGGCCCCAGACCCCATGCAGGCGATGGACCGTCGAAAGCGTAGGGTCTTGGATCACGCGGCGGAATGCTTCGGCATCCGATCGCGCGGCCAGCTGCCACTGCGCCGCGAGCCGCACGCGTTGATCGGCATGCCCCAACAGATCGACTAACCGGTCTTCCTGCATTGCGTTCCAGTCGCCTGCCAGCAGCGCCTGAACTTCTTTTACGATCTCCGATTCGGAGTATTCGGGGTCGGCAAAGCGGTAGACCCGGCCCTTCCCTTGCCCGACCCAACCGTCGACCCAGTCGCTGACGTAGATCCCGCCATCGGGTCCGAACGCGACGTCGGTCGCCAGGATGCTCCACAGCGGTTGCTGATCGTCGACGAGTTCGAAGAACGCTCCCTTCGGTTTCACGCGGAAGGTGCGGACGCCACTGTTTGCCGGCGTCCCTCGGAAATCGGCCAGCAGGAATCGCCCCTTCCAATCGTCGCTCAGACCAGTGCCGGGATAATAGGTCAGCCCCGACGGACCGTCAGCAAAATTAGCGATCGGCGGCACGATGTAAGCCGGCTGTTCTTCATGGAACGGATGCCAGATCTTCTCGCGATTGAACGGTCCGCGGTCGCCATAATATTGGTAATTCATCCGCCAGCCGGTGTCGCCACCTTGGACGATGTAGACCCACCGCGCCCGGTCGCCGCTGTCGGAATTGTTGTCGCCGGTGAACAGGTTGCCATATTCGTCGAAGGCGAGTTCCTGCGGGTTGCGGAGCCCGGTGGCAAAGACCTCCAGATCCGAACCGTCCAGTTCACAGCGGAAGATCGCCCCGCTGCCCGGATCAAACAGATGGTTCCCTTCGGCGGTCTGCACGTTGTAGCCGCGGTCGCCGATGCTGAAGTAGATCCGCCCATCGGGGCCACGGATCAAACCGTGCATGTCGTGGCCGCGAAATGCGACGCGGACGCCAAACCCGTCAGCCAGAGCGGTCCGTTGATCGGATTTCCCATCGCCGTTGAGATCGTTCAATTTCCACAGCTTGGGAATGCAGGTGTAATAGACATCGTCTTCGACAGCCAAAACGCCCGCTCCGGTCCCTTCTTCGATCCCGTTAAATCCGCTGGCAAAAACCGTCGCCTTGTCCAGTTTCCCGTCGCCAGTCGTATCTTGCAGCAACCGAATTCGATCGTCTTGCTGTTCGTAGGTGATCGCTTGATCGCCCAACAGGCGTTTGTGATAGGCGATCCGGTCCTGCACGCTCTGCGCCGCCAGATCGGCTCGCAACCATTTGTTATCGTGGCCGCGATTGTCGGTCACGCCGATGTCTTGGCGGAACGATTCGCACACCCAAAACCGCCCCTTGCGATCGATATCAAACGCGACGATGTTGGCCACCTCCGGTTCGGCCGCCACAAGTGTCGCCGCCCAACCGTCGGGCTTCTTGAAGCCAGCGATCGCTTGTTCCCCTTCGCTGGACGCCGCCGCGATGACCGGTTCGACAGCGGGCGAGGCCGCTTGGGCAAAGAGTGCTGCTGGGTTGCAGCAAGAGAGAAAACAGAGAACCGCAACCGACAGTAAGCGACACATAAGAAGGTGCTCTTGTGGGAGGAGATGAGGTATTTGATCGAGCATCGTCGATGAGGCGTGATGCCCACACATCAGCGGGGGATGCCAGCGACGGCATACATATTAACGCCCAGAAGCTCGCTGAGGGAGGGTCGAACCAGTGGTGCGGAGTCGCCGCCGCCCCCAACGCGTCCTTCGGCAGTCGCAAAGCGACGGCATGCAGTAGCCAGGGACGCAAGTCCCTGGTTCCCACAAGCACAGCGTCCTCTCGCAGTCGCGAAGCGACGGCATGAAGATAGGACTGGTGCACCTGTCGTCGCTTCGCGACTGAGGCGTGGAGTGGGTTGATTCGGCTGATTCCTGGGACTTGCGTCCCAGGCTATTGCATTCCGTGGCTTCGCCACTGGACAGGGCAGCCCTCCCCGAGAAACTCGCTAAACGCTTGTTTCTCGACCCTCCCGGCTTCGCCGGGCGGGTGAATTTGCATGGGCCAAGACTGGCGTCGTGCGCGGCGACTATTCGTCGGCGACGTTGACGTAGACCTTCAACGCGGAGGCATCTTCGACCAACAAACGCATCATCTCTTTATAGTTGTCCAGGCCGTCGACGGGGCTGGTGAGGATCTTTTCCAGCACGCTTGGGAACATCATCTCGCCCAACGCCAGGTCGCGGATGCCCATCTCGAAGTGATCGCGGTTGGCGTTCACGCTGCCAACTAACAACTTGTTACCAAGAACCCAGTTGATGTTGATCTCGTCGGTGGGCAAGGTGTGCGTCTTGTCGCCACCGGTGATACTGGTCCAGACCAGGACGCCGTTGTGACCAAGATGCTTCATCGCATCGAAGGCCAGCTGGCTGCTGCCGGTCGCGTCGACGATCAACTCCGGCTTGCCCGTCTGCTTGACCAACTCTTCCAACGGAGTCTGTTTGGTGCTGATGTATTTCGCTTCCATCCCGGTCACGATCTCGCTCTTCAAGTTCGGCGCTTCGCCGCGAGCGATCGTGTAGACATCCAGGCCGCGCAGCTTCAAGATCAGCGTCGTCAGCAGACCGATCTGACCGCTTCCCAGAACGTAAGCCACCTCGGGACGCCAAACCTTCATCCGGCGTTGGGCTTCATAGGCTTGGTGAACCGCTTTGGCAGCGCAGCTCATCGGTTCCATCAGCACGTGCAAGTGCTTCAGACCTTGAGGGACGCGAACGATGTAATCCTCGGCGTCGACAAAGTACTCGGTCAAGAAACCGTGTCGCAGGTTGATCCCGCGCTCATAATAGGTCTCTTCGCTTGTCATGTCATAGGTGCCGATCTGATCGTAGATCGATCCCCCCGGACGGCGGACGGTCGCTGTCACGTAATCGCCTGGTTTGAAGCGACGGACATTCGCCCCAACCGCTTCGACAACGCCAAACGATTCGTGACCGAGGACCAGGTATTCGAAACCGGGAGGCGCATTGCCGTACAAGGCGTCGTTGATCTCGCGGTCGGTCGCATCGACGCCCACTTTCAAAACACGAACCAAAACTCCCTTTTCGTCCGGAATATCGGAGACCTTTGGCATGGGAATATCTTCGAGATGGACGCTGTTAGGCTTTCCAGGCGTGACGGCGACTGCTTTCATAAGTGTCTCAGTTAGATCTGTTTTGGGTGGAAAAAAAGAATGTGGCTTCGGCGGTACAACAATCCAGCAAACGGCTGAATTGGAAAGCGACCAAGGGCTTGAATCACTCCATTGATTGCATTTAAACCGACACGGACCGTCCCATCGTAACAGCCGAATGCTGCTGTTTGGAGTGGGCGTCTTGAGGGGCAGAATTATTTTTGACAGGGACCGTTGTCAAAAAGAAGGAATGCCCTTAGAGTGAAGTGCAGCAAAGCTTCTCGCACTCCCGAAATCGGACCTCATGAACCCTACGCAACCAACGACCGACGTTCGCCAAGTCGACCGGCAATTGTTGGACCAGCTGAGGCGCCATGAATCGATGGTGATCGCGGATCTTGTCGATGCGATGGGTGTCACCGCCACGGCGGTTCGCCAACGAATCGACAGGATGCTGGAAATGGGACTGGTCCAACGGGCCAAGATCAACGGCGGCCGCGGGCGACCGAGTTTTGCCTACATGCTCAGTCCGGCGGGACACCGTCAGGCGGGTGCTGATCCGGGCCAACTTGCGGTAGCAATGTGGCAAGCGATCAGCGAATTGCCCGACCCGGAAACTCGCAAATGGTTGCTGCAGCGGGTCGCCCAACGCGTGGGGGCGGAATACCGCGAGCAACTGGCGGACAGCAGTTTAGCGGATCGGATGGATTCGATGTCGCATTTGCTAGCGGAGAAGCGGATTTTGGCCGAATTTTCCAACGACGGCAGCCTGCCCGTTTTGGACGTTCACGCCTGTCCCTACCCCGACCTGACCGACGAAGGCCAGCGACGCGACATGTGTCACTTAGAACAAGAGATGTTGAGCGAGGCCTTGGGGCAACCGATGGAGCTGTCTCGCTGTCAATTAGACGGGCATTCGTGTTGTCAATTTGCCCCCGTACCAAGCCAATAAACGACCATACGAACCGACAACGGCCCCCAATTGGCGGCGAACCGAGTGCGGTTTGGATAACCAGGAATCGAAGAAATCATGACAAAACCAACCTTAACCATCACCAATCTGCACGTTTCCGTTGGCGACAAACCGATCCTTCGCGGCGTCGACCTGGTCATGCGACACGGGGAAACCCACGCCATGATGGGCCCCAACGGTAGCGGAAAGAGCACCTTGGGATTGGCGATCATGGGACACCCCGGTTACGAAGTGACCGAGGGTTCGATCACCCTGGACGACCAAGACGTGCTGGCGATGAGCCCCGATGAGCGGGCTCGCGGTGGAATCTTCATGGCGTTCCAACGCCCGATGGCGATCCCCGGCGTCAAGATGGCCGACTTCCTGCGTCACGCAACAACCAATGTCCGCAACCCCGAACGCAAGGAAGGGGAAGAGTTGATCCCGATGCGTGAGTTCCGCAAGGAACTGAAGGGGAAGATGGAACACTTGCGAATGGATGTCGAATTCGCTCGCCGTTACGTCAACGACGGATTCAGCGGTGGCGAAATGAAGCGTGCCGAAATCTTGACGATGGCGATGCTGCAACCAACCTTCGCAATCCTCGACGAAACCGACAGCGGTCTGGACGCCGATGCCGTTCGTTTGGCCAGCGAATCGATCGCCGAGATCGGCCGCGAGAAGATGGGTCTGTTGATCATCACCCACCACGACAAATTGCTCGAACACAATCCGCCCGAATTCACTCACGTGATGTTGGGCGGCCGGATCGTCGAAACCGGCGGCAGCGAATTGGCCGACGAATTGCACACCAACGGATACGACCGAATTCGCAAGGCGCATCCCGAAGCAGACGCTCTCAACCAAGAGATGCTGTCCGAAGAAGCTGTCGAAGCTTAAGCATCGAACCGGCGACTCAGGTCGCTACTCGACGCAAACGACGAACAAAAACGCCGCGCTCGAATCAGGCGGCTAACCTATATAAGGAATTTCCCATGGCGATCGATATCGCAGACAACTCCGAAATTGGCGAGATCAACAAGTACAACTTCCGGACCGAAACGACCGGAGTGTTCAAGGCCCAGAAGGGTATCAACGAAGCGATCGTTCGCCAGATTTCCGAGATCAAGAACGAGCCGAAGTGGATGCTCGACTTCCGGCTCAAGAGCCTGAAGACGTTCGAAGAACGCCCGATGCCCAAGTGGGGCGGTGCGATCGATATCGATTTCCAGGATATCTTCTATTACCTGAAGCCGACCGATCATCAGGGAAAGACCTGGGACGACGTTCCCCAAGAGATCAAAGACACCTTCGAAAAGCTGGGCATTCCCGAAGCGGAACGCAAGTTCTTGTCGGGCGTGAAGGCGCAGTTCGAGAGCGAAGTGATCTACGGTTCGTTGGAAGAGGATCTGGCCAAGCAGGGCGTGATCTTCACCGACACCGACACCGCGGTTCGCGAGCATCCCGATTTGGTCCGCGAGTACTTCGGTAAGATCATTCCGCCGGAAGACAACAAATTTGCCGCGCTCAACAGCGCCGTTTGGTCGGGCGGATCGTTCATCTACGTTCCACCGGGCGTCAAGATCGACTTCCCGCTGCAAGCCTATTTCCGCATCAACGCGGAGAACATGGGTCAGTTCGAACGGACGTTGATCATCGTCGACGAAGGGGCCAGCATCCACTACGTCGAAGGCTGCACCGCGCCGATGTACAGCAGCGAAAGCTTGCACAGTGCGGTTGTCGAAGTGATCGTCAAGCGAGGTGCTCGCGCCCGTTACACGACGATCCAAAACTGGGCCAACAACATCTACAACCTGGTCACCAAGCGAGCTTACGCTTACGGCGACGCCACAATGGAATGGGTCGACGGCAACTTGGGCAGCAAGTTGACGATGAAGTACCCTGCGGTTCACATGATGGAACCGGGTGCTCGCGGCGAAATCTTGTCGATCGCGTTTTCGGGTGCCGGACAGCATCAGGACGCGGGTGCCAAGTTGGTTCACGCCGCACCGCACACCACCGGCCAGATCATCTCCAAATCGATCAGCAAGAACGGCGGCCGCAGCAGTTACCGCGGTCTGGTTCGCGTCGAAAAGGGTGCTCACCACAGCAAGAACAACGTCGTCTGCGACGCGTTGATCTTGGATGACATCAGCCGCAGCGACACCTATCCCTACATCGAGATCTTGGAACAAGACGTCTCGATCGGGCATGAGGCGAGCGTTTCGCGGATCGGCGAAGAGCAGCTGTTTTATCTGCTCAGCCGCGGCCTGACCGAACAGGAAGCCAGCGCGATGATCGTCAACGGGTTCATCGAACCGTTGGTCAAAGAGCTGCCGATGGAATACGCCGTCGAAATGAACAAGCTGATCCAACTGCAGATGGAAGGCAGCGTCGGCTAAGCAATCGGATCGACCGCAGGGCCTTTAGCGCTTCGCGCTGCTGAAGGCCCCGTCTCCGATTTGCTCGCTTTTCCTTGATAGAAAAACCATTTAGACGTCACCAAAATCAGACATGACACAAACAGCGACGCAAACAAAATTTGACACCGAAGGCTTTGAAGCGTTCCTCGCTACCAAGTCGCAACCGCAATGGGTTGTCGACGCGCGGCGAAAAGCGTGGGAAAGCTACCAGCAGATGGAATGGCCGCATCGTCGGCACGAGGAATGGATTCGCAGCGATTTGCGGCTGTTCAACCTCGACAAATTCTCCGTCCCCACCGACACTCCAGCCGCTGCCGAAACGCACCCGTTGCTGAACGTGGGCGTCGATTTGGCGGGGCACGTCGACACGCTCGATTGCCACATGGTCAGCGAATCGCTCGACCCTGAACTGGCAGCCAAAGGCGTGATCTTCGGCAGCCTGGACCGCTTGGTCAGCGAGCATCCCGAGATCATCCAACCGCTGCTCTTTTCGGCAGTCGATCCGACCTACGACCGTTTCGCCGCGTTGCACGCTGCGTTCTGGAGCGGCGGTTCGATCCTGTATGTTCCACGCGGCGTCGTGATCGACAAACCACTGCACATGTCATCGTTCATGAACGACGGCGCAACCGATCTTTCCCACACGCTGGTCGTGTTGGAAGAGGGAGCCGAAGCGACGGTCCTGCAAGAATCGAACAGCTTCGATCGCAAGGCGGGCGGTTTCCACTGCGGTGCGATCGAGTTGATCCAACGCCCCGGATCGCACCTGCGTTTTGTGACCCTTCAAGATTGGGGCTACAAGACCTTCCACTTCGCTCACCAACAAGCGATCGTCGACCGCGATGCAACATTGCAATGGACGATCAGCGCGATGGGAGCGGGCTTCGCCAAGGTGAACCAGCAGGTTCAACTGGTCGGCCCCGGAGCGGACAGCCAAGTCAACGGCGTGATGTTCACCGAGGGACGCCAGCACCTGGCCTACCACACCCTGCAGCATCACTCGGCACCCAACTGCCACAGCGACTTCCTGTACAAATCGGCTCAGCAAGACAACAGCCAAACCGTTTGGAAGGGAATGATCAAGGTCGACAAGATCGCTCAGAAGACCGACGGTTACCAACGCAACGACAACCTGTTGCTCAGCGGTTCGGCTCGCGCCGATTCGATCCCCGGCCTGGAGATCGAAGCCGACGACGTCCGCTGCACCCACGGCAGCACGTCCAGCCAAGTCGATGCCGAACAGATCTTCTACGCTCGCTGCCGCGGATTCACGCAGAAGGAAGCGGTACGGATGATCGTCACCGGATTCTTCCAGCAGATCTTCGACCGGATCTCGATCGAAAGCGTTCGCGACGCGTTGGGCGATGCGATCGCAAAACAAGTCCGAGACTACGCGTAAGCGACGTCCATTCACCCTACTATTCGGCGGAGCTTACCGAAATGCCGTTGCAAGAAGATACCGTCCGCGAGTCGTTGAAGAAGGTCATCGATCCGGAATTGTTCGTTAACATCGTCGATCTGGGCCTCGTCTACGAGGTCTACATCACCGAGAAGGAAGACGAGAAGTACGACGTCAAAATCGACATGACGATGACCAGCCCGATGTGCCCAGCCGGCCCGCAATTGGTCGCCGGAGCGAAAGCTGCGATCGAAGAATGCGAAGGGGTCGAAGAGGCCGAGGTCAAAGTCGTGATGGATCCGCCATGGACTCCCGACTGCATGACCGACGACGCCCGCGACCAACTGGGCATCTTTTAGACCGATCGAGCCACCAAGGCTCTTAATAGGTAGCAAGCTTACAACCGGATGGGCGCCGACGCGCATCCGGATTCCGTCGCGTCGCCCTTGTACTCGCAAGAGACACTTCTTGGCCGCGGCGGATGCTCCAATGCTATCGCCCCCCCGATCTGCCTCCGTATATCGGAGTTTCCGCAGAATCGGAATAATCGTTAAAGTCGATCACACGGCGCGGTCGAATCTATCGAAGGGGAGGGTGGAGCTGCGCATAACTTGCATTGAAGTGTGTGATGTTGCGCTCATCGAAAACCACCTGCTGCCTGTTGTTGCTCCTGCTGATTTCGGCGTCGGGCTGCAGCTTGGTCCCCGACGCGATCCACGATCCGCAGGTCCACAATCCGTTTCCCCAGCTGAAACGGATCGCTGTCCTGCCATTCTTCAATCAGTCCAACGAACCGACGCTGAATCAAGATGCGGTTGCCGAAGCTTATTACGGCGAACTGCAAGCGATCCTCGGCTTCGAAGTCCTACCCGTTGGCGTGACCAAGCTGAAGTGGCACGAATTCAATCGCCAGTACGGCGATTCAGCTGGCCCCGACTATTTCCAACGCTTCGCCCAATATCTCGATGTCGACGCGGTCGTCGTCGGTGCGGTCACCGACTTCACCCCGTATTACCCGCCGCGGATGGCGATGACGACACATTGGTACGCAGCCAATCCCGGCTTCCATCCAATCCCGCCGGGCTATGGCCTGCCGTGGGGAACGCCAGAGGAAAAAGACATCCCCCGCGATGTCGTCCTGGAAACCGAATTCGAATTGGCTCGCGCTCAGCTGAAGACTCAGTCGCCGCAGAGCCCCGCCGCCCCGGCACCTCAGGCTCCGTATCCAAGCAGCGACACCCCGCCAGCTCCTGCCGACATGACGATCTTCGACCCTGCGGCTGGCGATCCAGCGATTGCTGGCAGCCTGCCGGGTGGATGGCCCGACCCTACTGGCCTGATACCCGATCCACCAAGCGTCGTTCCACCGCCGATGCTAGCGCAAGCAGAGCCGGTGCTATCACACACGCGAATCTACCGCGGAGACGATTCCGAATTTACGCAAAAGTTGGCCGATACCTTCTATTCCGATGATGACGCCCGTTTTGGAGGGTGGCAATCTTACCTATCCCGCAGTGACGATTTCATCCGTTTTTGCTGCAAGTTGCATATAACCGAAATGCTCGGTTCTAGGGGGGGCAAGCATAAAAGCGACCTCATCCTTAGGTGGCCTATCAGCCGATACGAACGCTAGGCAGTTCAGGCAAGATGGACCTGAGGTGCGAAACTGGCGAACACGAGCACTTTTAGGGCGTCACTGGATGGACAAGGAAATCAATGTTCTGGCTCTCGTCAAAGGAGAGGAGAAGTTTATCTTTTTGTACGACGACGCAAATCGGACCGAGACCTTACGGTTGTTGGGACGTTTTGCAGCCGATCCCGAGATCGACTTTTCGTGGTACGACGCGGCGGTATTGAGCAAGCGGATTCGCGACTCGATCCCAGCCGTGGTTGAAGAGGAACCGATCCACCGACGATTTGCAGCCTAAGGAATTTGATCGCGATGCGTAGCGCTATCCCCCAGTTCTTGCAATACCTTGCACATGAACGCAACGCTTCGGATCTGACGATCAAGGCCTACCGCGAAGATCTGTTTGGGTTGGTCGAGTTCCTCGAGGATCAGCGTGGCAGCACGCCGAAGCCGCAGGACCTGTCGCCGCAAGACCTCCGCGGCTACCAGGCGGCGTTGCAAGAGGCGGATTACGCCCGCAACACGATCTCGCGGAAACTGGCTTCGCTGCGAAGCTTTTACCGCTTTGCCCAGCGGCAGGAACTGGCGACGACCAACCCTGCCAGCCCGCTGCGGAATCCGCGACGGCAGCGGAAACTGCCGCACGTCCTCTCGGGGGGCGAAGTCAATCGGATCCTCAAGACGCCGCCGACGAACGACCCCAACGGCCTCCGCGACCGCGCGATCCTGGAAACGCTGTACAGCGCCGGGCTGCGTGTTAGCGAATTGGTCGGGCTGAACGACGGCGATCTCGACTTCGACCAACAGATCATTCGCGTTCGCGGTAAGGGCCGCAAGGAACGGATGAGCCCGTTGGGTTCGTTTGCCATCCGCGCCCTGCGACGTTACATGCCGACTCGCAATCGCGATCCGAAAGAGCCTCAGTCCCCTTCGGCCGCTACGTTTTTGAACCGCTTCGGTCGCCGATTGACCACGCGCAGCGTCGGCCGGATGCTGGAAAAACACATCCAGGTCGCGGGGCTCGACACACGAACCAGCCCGCACACGCTGCGGCACAGCTTTGCCACGCATCTGTTAGACGCAGGCGCCGACATCCGTAGCGTTCAGGAATTGCTCGGGCACAAGAGCCTGGCGACCACGCAGATCTACACGCACGTCAGCGCCGCCAACCTGTTGGCGATCTACGAAAAAGCTCATCCGCGAGCTCGATAGCAAACCCTGCCTCGAGCCCTCCTGCCGCTGGCCGCGATGTCGCCCGGCGGCGTCTCTTTTAGGGCGGGATTGCTATTGCCGTCGGCCGCCGATAATCGCGACAGTACCGGCAACCATGTGGAAGGGAATGCGCGAACCATTGAATAACTTAAATCATCTGCACCGAACGGTCTTTGTGCCGCTGGCCCTGTGCGCCGCGATTCTACTCGCAGTGCCAGGTTGCGGCCGGTTGATGCATCAATTGATCCCGCCATCCCCGCCGACATCGTTGACTGTCAATCCAGCGATGTTGCCAGCGGTGAAGCCCGACTTCTTGTGGCTGCAAATCGTCGATACCGTCGACGATTATTTCCGAATCAAAACCGAGCAGCCTCTGAACGGAATCGACGGATCGTTGGAGTCGACCTACCGCGTGGGGGCTTCGATTTTAGAGCCGTGGAACCGCGATAGCACGCGCGGATTCGAACGCTTGCAAAGCACGCTGCAATCGATCCGCCGCAAAGGGATTGTCAACGTCCACGCCCAGCAATCGGGATATTCGATCGAAGTCGTGGTGCTCAAGGAGATCGAAGACGTCGATCACAGCCAAGGGGGAAGCGAGGGTTCGCTGTCGCTGCGACACGATGGAACGGTGACCCGCAGCGATGAGATCTTCACCGGCGAACCGATCACGCTGGGCTGGATTCCGCTGGGCCGTGACACCAGCCTGGAACAAGTGATCCTAAACGAGATCCTCGATCGCGTCCTCGAACCCGATCGCAAGAAACTACTGCATCATTGATCCACGTGGCCGCGGTTCACTCCCCAGCCAGTTGATCTAACAGCCGGCGAAGCTGCGGAATGAATTCCCGCAGCGCACGCGCTCGATGGCTGAGCGCCTTCTTCACGCTCGGCCCCAATTGCCCGAAGGTCAAGTGATACTCGGGGATCTCGAACATCGGGTCGTATCCAAAACCGTGCGTCCCGTGACGCTGTTGGATAATCCGGCCGCAACACTTCCCGTTGGCGGTCAGTCGTTCGTTCCCGTCGGGATCCGAAAGACTGAGGTAGCAGTTGTAATAGGCGGTGCGGCGCTCCAGCGGCACGCCTTCCAAACGCTCCAACAAAAGATCGTTGTTCTTTTCGTCGGTCGCATCGTCCCCCGAGAAGCGAGCGCTGTAGATCCCCGGCGCCCCATCGAGGGCGTCGACCGACAGACCGCTGTCTTCGCCGAGCACCCACTGGCCCAGATGCTTGGCCTGTTGAGTCGACTTCAGCCGTGCGTTCTCGGCGAACGAATCTCCATCCTCGACGACTTCGATCGCCGTGGGCCAATCGGCCAACGTGGTCAAGCGAACTCGATCGGCTGGCATCACGGCTTGGATCTCGATCGCCTTTTTGCGATTCCCCGTCCCTAGTACTAATTCAAACATCGCGTCTATTTCGCCTTGGATTGTTTTTCCGTAAACACGCTCAGGTCGATCCGTCCCTTGCCGACGACAGGGATCTTGCCGTTGCGCAGATCGTTCGCATCGCAAAGCCCCTTCAGCGTCCGATAGGTGCTCAACCCATCGCTGCGGACCAGGAAGACGATCGAATCGTCCTTGCCATTGAGGACCTTGTTCATTAACGCTTTGAAGTCTTCGTCGCCAGCCGCCTCGGCGGTCCGGATTCGTTTGGGCGGCGACAGGTTGTGCATCACCAACGCCCCCTCGGCGCATTCGACGAAGTGAGGCGTGAAGGAGAGCCCGCTGCCCTGCGGCAAGACGGTCACGTTCCCTTCGGTCGGAACGTCTTTCCGCTTCTGCAGTTGAGCTTCCAGCTGGGCGAGTTCTTCCTGGACCGCCGAAAGTTCGGTCTGCATGTCGCCGATCGTTTCGCGATCCTTGGGGTTCACCTGCGGGATCACGACTTCCATCTTCTTCTGCTCTTCCAGCTGCTTCTCCAGCTCTTCGGTCTCCTTGAGCAGTTCTTCCAGCTCCGCCTGCGTCAGCTTGCGTTCCTGCTGAGTCTCCTTCAGATGGAGCGCTGCGGAATTGGAAACCGAGATCCGTTGCTGCAACTGCTGGATCGATTCGTCCGCCTCTTTCTGCTTCTTCTGAACCGTTTCGTATTCTTCGATCTGAGCGATGTCGGGCGAATCGGTCTGCGCAAGAGCCAGCGTGGCGATCATCATCGTCAACACTCCGATCACACAGGCAACGATACTCAAGAATGGAAACAGTGAGATATCGTCGTCGTTGGTTCGAGGACGTCTAGCCATGATCGATTCCTATCGCCTTCCGTTTCGCGAAGCCTTCTTCGAACCACCGCCAAACCAACCGGAGCGGCGGGTTTCGACTTGTTGCACAACCACCTGCTGGTCTCCCAGTTTCTCCAGCACGCCGCTGAGGCTCGAGAGCCCGCGGTCGAGTCCCGCCAGGTGTTCCTGCATCGTGTTCTGCGAATGAGCAAACGTGCCACTGACGTTGGTGTTCATGCTGGCCGCTTGATCGGCGAGATTCGCCAGCGTGCCTTGAATCTTCTCCGCCGCGTTGGCCATCTGATCCAATTGCGCCTGCAGTACCGCTTGCTGATCGAGCGTCTGTTTTTGCAGCATCGCAACGTGTTGTTGTTGCTGTTGTTCGATCCGACCGTTGACTTCGTCCCAGCCTTTGGAGACCTGCGAGGTCAAGCTGGTCCCGATCGCGTCGAGCTTCTTCAACCAGCGTTCCATCTCGGCGTGCTGAGTTCCCAGCGCCTGTTCGACCGCCGCGCGGAAGATCGCCACGTCGCCGCCACTGCTGGCTCCACCAACGCCTCGTTCGGCGCCCCCTTCGCGACCGTCGTTCAACCGTCGCAACAGGTTCTCGTTGCAATATTCGTCGACATTCGAGATCAGATCCTCTTCGCTCTTCTGCAGCGCCGACGCGGGCAGCTTGACCAACATACTCATGATCAGCGCCAACAACGTCGTATCAAACGCGGTTCCCAGACCACCGAAGACGTCCTGCAACGCAGCCTTCATCGCGTCCATGTTGCCGCCGCCGCTGAGGCTGGTCGCCAGACTGGCAACCGCCGCACTAACGCCCATCACCGTACCGATAAAGCCCAAGATCGGCAGCGACCAAATGAAGACCTTCAGAATCGTATAACTACCGGCGACGTTGTTCGCATCGATCGCCGATTGCGATTCCATCATCGTGACAGTTTCGGCGGCGCTTTTGCGGACGCGGAAGTGCTCGATGCCGCGGACCACGCGGTTGACCAAAAACGTGTCGCTCGACGCTCCGGGCAGTTCGTTGATGTTCATGATGAACCGGTCCAACGAATCGATCGTGATCTCGTTGGAGATTTCCACCGGCAGGACGTCCAACAGCATCGCGTCTTTCTGTTTCTTCAGGTTCAACCATTTCAGGAACAGGATCGCCAACGCCCAGAACATCAACAGAGTCGTCGGGAAGGGGACCGGGCCACGATCCCAAAACAGCTGACCGAACTGAAACTGTCGCAGCGGGTACATCAGCCCCAGCCAGATGACCGTCGCCACTGCACCGATCAATCCGCTGATCACCAGGCTGACGTCGCTGCTGGCCGCTTCGCCATTGCCCGCGCTGAACCAGCTCTTCTGTGGGCGTTTCGCTTTGACGTGACGCTTCTTTCCCGCCGGCGCTGCTGCTGCGGCGGCAACTGGAGCTGTCGAGACGTTGGGAAGTGACGGAGGCGTCGCGGCGGCAGCCGGCTTTGCCGCGGCTGGCTTCTCGCCCAAGTTGATATTGGGGAATCCGCTGGCAGTTTCCGCAGCTTCCATCGGTTCGGCATCGGGGATCCGAACCGTCGCCCGACAATAGGGACATGCGCGGCTCTTGCCCGCCAGATCGATGGAAACCTTGAGCGACTTATTGCACTTGGGACAGGGGATTTTGAAGAACGACACTGGGGAGGGCTCGCGAGTAGTTCAGGAAAGAGGTTTAAAGCAGCGGGGGTGCGGAGTTACGAATCCGAATCGCGTTCCAATCCATTCTAGTTCGTCGATCGTCTCCGCACCGAAACGGTGTGCCGATCAAAAGCCAAACGCCCCAAACAATCCCTACATTCCCCCGCCCCGATCGATGAGAGAAGTTCGATTTGACCGATCGTGCTCGATACACAGCCTCGTCTGCTAGCTCCTTATAGTCGCCCAAGCCAGCCCCATCATCAAGGTCCTGTCGATCGAAACCCTGGGGTAAATCATCGATTCCAAGACGGACAAGCCGGAGGATGCGGGCGACTGCACAAATCGTCCGCCGCGGCCCAAGCTCTCCCTTCACGCCAGAATTTGCAATCGGACAACGTTTCGACGATGATTGGGCTCGCTCAAAAACCGCCCATCTTCCCGGAATCCCCTCGATGCGAATACTTTGCTCTCTGCTCTCCCTGATGCTTCTCTCAACCCTCGTTTTGGCCGACGGGCCACAGGATAACCTTGCGAAAACGGTTCGTCCGGTGCCGCCGCTGGGCGTCGAATTATCAGCAGCCGACAGCAAGGAACTGCTCGACGGATTGGCCGATCTCGACGCGAAGATCCAGCAGATTCGCGATGCCAAGCATCCGCTGGGGCAAGCGTTGCTGCCCGACGTCGAGATCTTCTCCCGCGCGATCCGCGATGCCGTCGCCCATCGCGAGCTGTTCGCCGAACGTGACATCAACAAGGCGCGGCAGGTTCTGGCCGAAGGAATCGCTCGAGCCGATGCGTTGGCGTCGGGCAAAGCCCCATGGACGACGCAGACTGGACTGGTCGTCCGAGGATTTCGCTCTCGCATCGACGACACCGTCCAGCCCTACGGAATGGTCGTCCCCGAAAGTTATGCGTTCTCCGGAGCGACGAAGCATCGCTTGGATCTATGGCTGCACGGCCGTGGCGAACGGAGTTCCGAGGCTGTCTTTATCCATGAACGGATGAACCAAGTCGGCCGGATTTCGCCAGCCGACACGCTGGTTCTGCATCCCTACGGCCGGTACTGCAACGCCTTCAAATTCGCTGGCGAGATCGACGTCCTCGAAGCCTTGCGGCACGCTCGCACGCAATACCGCGTCGACAACGATCGAGTCAGCGTTCGCGGGTTCTCCATGGGTGGAGCCGGTTGTTGGCAGCTGGCCGTTCACTATCCCGACCTGTTCTTCGCCGCAAACCCTGGGGCTGGCTTCTCCGAGACGCCTGAGTTCCTGCGAACCTTCCAAAACGAAACGCTCGATCCGACCTGGTACGAGAAAAAGCTGTGGCAGATGTACGACTGCACCGGCTACGCCGCCAACCTGTTTAATCTGCCAACAGTCGCCTACAGCGGCGAACTGGACAAGCAGAAACAGGCGGCCGACATCATGGAACAAGCGATGCAGCGGGAGGGATTGCGTTTGACGCATCTGATCGGCCCGCAGACCAAGCACACGATCCATCCCGATTCGCTGCAGTTGATCGAGCGGAAACTTGCCAGTCTCGCCCGCGTCGGACGCGACCGATTGCCCGAGACGATCGATTTTGTGACCTACACGCTGCGTTACAACAAGTCGTTCTGGCTGACCGTCACCGAGCTCGATTCGCACTGGGAGAAGGCAACGGTTCGCGGCGGTTTGCGCGGACCGGGCAACACGGTTCGCTTGAGCGTTGCCGGAGTTAACGGACTGCGGATCGAGCTGCCGGCGGGCGAGAGTCCCTTCGATCCGCGGCATCCGGTGAACTTGGAACTGACCGTCACGGGGGCGGGCGGCGCAGGTGAAGGCTTTTCGCAAACGCAGACCATCGTCGGACCGCAGCCCGAATCGGATCGATCTTGGGTTTGCGAAGTCTACCGCGACGGATCGACTTGGAAATTGGGCCGTCGCCCCACGACGGGACTTCAGAAACGCCACGCGTTGCAGGGTCCGATCGACGATGCGTTTATGGACCGCTTCATCCTTGTTGAACCGACCTCGTCGGCAGCCCATCCGGCGATCGACGCTTGGACACGCGCAGAGTTCCAAAGAATGGTCACCGAGTGGCGGCGGCAATTCCGCGGCGACGCGATCGTCCGTCGCGATGTCGATCTGACCGACGAAGAGATCGCCAATTGTCACTTGATCCTGTTTGGTGATCCGTCGAGCAATTCAGTACTGGGATCGATCGCCGACAAATTGCCGATCGGCTGGAACGACAAGACAGTCACCGTTGGCAAGCAGCAGTTCGACGCGGAACATCACGCTCCGGTAATGATCTATCCGAACCCGAAGAACCCGAACCGATACGTCGTGCTCAACAGCGGATTCACCTACCGCACGTTCGCCTATTTGAACAACGCACGACAAGTTCCCAAATTGCCCGACTGGGCGGTTATCGACGTGAGAACACCAGCCGATTCGCTGTGGCCCGGCAAAGTAGTCGACGCCAACTTCTTCGACGAAAGCTGGAAGTTGCGGTAGCGATAGGGAAAGGTTTGTAGCGCCGGACGGGTAAAATTAGGCGTCCGGTGTGATCAGGAATTCACCGCTCCCCAAACGCAGTTTCCGGGGGAGGGTCGAACGAGCGAAGCGTTGTTCGGGAGGGGCGGCCGGAGGTAAACCTGCGTCGTTGGATCCCGGTGAATGCCCTCCCCGGAAAACTCGCTAAACGCTGGTTTTCCGACCCTCCCAGCTGCGATGGGCGGGTGAAGTTAGGCGTCCGGTGTGACCGCGAATTCACCCTCCCCAAACGCAGTTTGCGGGGGAGGGTCGAACGAGCGAAGCGATGTTCGGGGAGGGACGTCGGAGGTAAACCTGCGTCGTTGGATCCCAGTGAATGCCCTCCCCGGAAAACTCGCTAAACGCTGGTTTTCCGAACCTCCCAGCTGCGCTGGGCGGGTTAAGTTGGCCGGGCGGGAGAAGCTGCAGACTGCTTACGATCGCAGCGATTCGGCGAAGGTCTCTCGCAGCAGACGTTCGGTCTCGGCAGCTTTGTCGCTTTGGATCACGACGTTCACCTGCAGCTCCGACGTGTTGATCATCTGGATATTCACACCTGCCTGGGCAAGGGTGCGGAACATGATCGTGCCGACGCTGGTATGGCTGCGGAGCCCGATACCGCTGACCGAAAGCTTGGCGATGTCGTCCGCCCCTTCGGTGCCACGCAAGTTGAACTTCTTGCACAGCGCTTCGGCCACGGTGCGGCTGTTGGCGTAGTCGGCTTTGGGAACGGTGAAACTGACGCTTGTCGTGCCATCTTCGCCGTCGTAACCTTGAACGATCATGTCGACAAAGATCCCCGACTTGCCGACGTCGGCAAAGATGTCGGCTGCGATTCCGGGACGGTCGGGAACACCCAACAGCGTGATCCGCGCTTGGTCGGGAACCAGAGCGATATCGGTCAGCGTCAGCTTTTCCAGGGTGTCGTCCTGCAGCGTCGCGACGACGCTTTGCAGATCGGCGGTCTGGCTGCGATCGTGCTGAATTCGGCTCCAATTTCGAGCATCTTCGGCGACGCTATCCAACTTAAACGTGTTGTGGACAACGCGCAGCGCGTCTTGAGCCTTATCGCGCGGTACAAGTGCCGAGATCTTGATCTCGCTGGTCGTGATCATATAGATGTTGATGCCCGCTTCGGCCAAAGCGGAGAACATCCGATGGGCGACGCCGGTTTGCTGTGCCATCCCCAAACCGACGACCGAGATCTTGCTGACGTTTTCGTCGAACGAGACGCCTTGGGCTCCGATCTTTTCGATCGCGTCGCGGGCGGCTTCCAACGTGACCGCCAGTTCGCTGTTCGGAACGGTGAAGGAGAGATCCGCCCGGCCTTCGGTTCCCACGTTTTGAACGATCATGTCGACAGCGATCTTGCGGTCGGCGATCCGCGAAAAGATATCCAGGCTGGTGCCGGGAACGTCGGGAACGCCAAGGATCGTCACGCGAGCTTCGTTCTTAGTCATCGCCGCACCGCAGACCGGCGACGATTCCGATTCGCATTCGGCGACGATCATCGAACCCGTCGTGTCGGAGAAGCTGCTGCGAACATGGATCGGAACGCCAAACTTCTTGGCGAATTCGATCGAGCGGTTGTGCATCACGCCGGCCCCTAGGCTGGCCAGTTCTAACATCTCGTCGTAGCTGACCACTTCGACGCGGCGAGCTTCGGGCAACAGCCGCGGATCGGTGGTGTAGACGCCGTCGACGTCGGTGTAGATTTCACACGTGTCGGCGCCCAATACCGCCGCCAATGCAACGGCCGTGGTGTCGCTGCCGCCACGGCCGAGCGTGGTGATGTTGAAATCATCATCGATCCCTTGGAAACCGGCAGCGATCACGATGTTGCCCGCATCGAGATAGCCTTGGATTCGCTGGGTGTCGATCGATTGGATGCGAGCTTTGGTGAAGGTGTTGTCGGTACGGATCCCCATCTGGGCCCCGGTCAAGCTAACCGCCTTGTAGCCCAGCGATTCGATCGCCATCGCCATCAACGCCACGGTCACCTGTTCGCCAGTCGACAGCAGCACGTCCATTTCGCGAGCCGGCGGCCGTTCGTTCAGTTCGTAGGCGAGTTCGACCAGGCGGTCGGTGTTCTTGCCCATCGCGCTGACGACGGTGACAACTTGGTGTCCCTGGGTGTGGGCGCGGATCGCTTTGCGAGCGGCGGCGCGAATCTTTTCGACATCGGCAACGCTGGTGCCGCCAAATTTCTGAACGATCAATGACATAGCTGTGTTGAGGTTTGGGCGTGTGAATGACTTGGAGCGATGGGGAGAGCTACTTGCCTGTAAATTCTTTCATCAAGTCCCATCCCTGGTCGAAGCTTTTGCCGGTCGATGCGGCAGCGACTTCGTCAAACGTTTGCGCCGGGTCGGCCTTCGTGTCGGAACCGGCGATCGCAAACGGAACCATGCCGTGCGTGTGCTTCTTGGTGGAACAGAAGGTCGGGTGATCGGGCATCACCAAAATCCGATACTCACCCTGCGACTGAAGCGCCGCGTGCAGCGGGCCGACGATCTGCGAATCGATCTGCTGCAATGCTTCGATCTTCGCGTCGTGACGCCCCTCGTGGCTCGCTTCGTCGGGAGCTTCGATGTGAACGCAGACGAGATCGTATTCCTTGAGCGCTTCGATCGCCGCTTGTCCCTTGGCTGCGTAATCGGTATCCAAATAACCTGTCGCACCAGCGACTTCGATTCGCGGCCAGCCGACGATCGCGGCGATTCCACGCAGCAGATCGACAGCCGTGATCATCACGCCTTGCGGGCCATAGGCTTCGCGAAACGATGGCAAGCTGGGGGCACGCCCCTCGCCCCACAACCAGACATTGGTCGCTGGACGTTTGCCGGCGGCGCGGCGGGCGACGTTGACGGGGTGATCGGCGAAGATCTCGTGCGAAGCAGCCATCAGCTCGCTGATCATATCGCTGCCGGGACCGCGCGGGAAATCGTCGACGACCGGAAGATCAGTCAGATCGTGCGGGGCACTGGTCCGCGTTTCCTGCCCGAACGGTGCGGGCGAATCGGCTGAACCGCGAAACAGCATCAGATTGCGGTAGCTGACGCCGGGGACAAACTGGATCTGATCGCTCCCCAGTTTCTCCTGCAGCGATTTCAGCAGCTCGGTCGCTTCGGCGGTCGTGATGTGATCGGCGGTGAAGTCGACCATCGTCTGGTTTTCGATCGTGACCAGGTTGCAGCGAACCGCCCAGTCGTGGGGGCCCAGCTCGATCCCTTGCGCAGCAGCTTCCAACGGCGCCCGGCCGGTGAAGTACTGATTGGGGTCGTAGCCCAGCAGGCAGAGGTTCGCAACTTCCGACCCGGCAGGGAAATGAGCCGGCGTATTGTTGCTCAAACCGACCGTGCCTGCGGCCGCGATCGCATCCATGTGGGGAATCTGAGCTGCTTGCAGCGGGGTTTTGCCACCCAGCGCTTCGAGCGATTCGTCCGCACATCCGTCGGGAATAATGATGACATATTTCATAGGCAAAGTCTGGCTGCGCCCCCCGAAAAACGCAATAGGATAGCGAGCGGTCCCGGTTTCGCAGCAAATCGCCCGGTTTACCGAGGGAGCGTGCCGCCACGAAACGCATTCATATTGCGACCGAGACCGCGAAGTTGTTATTTAACGATGCAGATATCTGCGAACGCGATGGTCGCCCCCGCCAGGCGGGCGATTCGCACGATCGCGAGTCTCATCCCGCAATTTTCGCCTAAGCAAGGAAGCCACCCATGAAGCCGATCGCCATCCGCCAGCTTGCAAACGAACTTGCCGCCACCGTGATCGGCGACGATTCGCTGCAGATCACCGGTGCCAACCCGATCGGCGAAGCATCGGCCAGCGAAATCACGCTGTTGGACAATGTTGAACGTCGGTCCGATTTGGAATCGACAGCAGCGTCGGCCGTTGTCGTCGCATCAGAACTCGAAAACTGTCCGCTGGTTCAGCTGATCGTGCCGGATGTTCACGCCGCGTTTATGGAGATCGTGGCAAAGTTCCGCCCCTCGCAGATCGTGGCACCTGCCGGAATCAGCCCCCACGCCGTCGTCGATCCTTCGGCGCAGATCGCCGACGATGCGACGATCGGCCCGGGATGCGTGATCGGTGCGAACGTCACGATCGGGCCTCGCTGCAATCTGGTTTCCGGCGTGACCGTAATGTCCGGCTGCACCTTGGGTTCGGAAGTCAACCTGATGCCGGGCGTGCTGCTGTATGAAAACACGATCCTCGAAGATCGCGTCTGGATTCACGGCGGTTCGATTTTGGGAGCCTTCGGTTTTGGATACCGCCAGTCCGAAGGAAAGCACATCCGCACCGGGCAGCTCGGTTACGTCCACGTCGAAAGCGATGTCGAGATCGGCGCCGCGGTGACGATCGATCGCGGAACCTATGGCGCGACGCGAATCGGAACCGGCACCAAGATCGACAACCAAGTGCAGATCGCTCACAACGTTCAGGTCGGTCGCCACAATCTGATCTGCTCGCAAGTCGGCATCGCCGGCAGCAGCAGCACCGGCGACTACGTCGTGTTGGCCGGGCAGGTTGGCCTGAAGGACCACATCAAACTGGGGGACGGCGTGATCGTGGGAGCTCAAGGTGGCGTGATGGCCGACTGCGAATCTGGCAACGTCTACCTGGGCAGCCCAGCGACGAAGCAGAAGGAACAAATGCAGATCTTCGCCATGTGGCGTCGTTTGCCGGAGATGCGTCGTCAAATCAAGACGCTCGAAAAGCAGCTGTCCAAAATGCAGGACAACAGCGGTTCGCAAACCAAAGCCGCTTAGTCGCCGCAAACAAATCCTACGGCCCGCACGGAATAACCTCGGTCCGCCTCAATCCCTTCACTTGCATCCCCTGCCCGCCATGAATTCGGCAATCCTTTCCAGTCCGCCAACCGCAAGCGCTTCGCAGAGTGGCAGCACCGTCGGGCTGATCGCTGGATGGGGGCGATTCCCGATCCTGGTCGCCGAATCGCTGAAACGGCAGAACCATCGCGTCGCTTGTGCCGCAATCCGCGGCCACGCTTGCGAAAGCTTGAACGATATCTGCGATGAGGTCCGCTGGTTCGGCGTCGCCAAAATGGGAGGCCAGTTGCGGTTCTTCCGTCGTCATGGCGTCCAGCGGATGACGATGGCGGGCAAACTGTTCAAAGCCGACCTGATGTTCCAAGGTTCGGTTTGGCTGAGGCATCTGCCCGATCTGTTCTGCATCCGCACCATGGCACCTCACTTTATCACGCGCCGAAAAGACACGCGCGACGACACGCTACTGACCGCCGTCACCGACGCCTATCTGGCGCGCGGGATCGAGGTCTGCCCCGCCACCGATTTCGCTCCGGAGCTACTCGTGAAACAAGGCCACCATTCGACGCAGCGGTTGAACAACAAACAACAAGCCGACGTTCGCTTCGGCTGGACGATCGCCAAGCAGATGGGCGGCCTGGACATCGGCCAGAGCATCACCGTGAAGGATCAGACCGTGGTGGCTGTCGAAGCTGTCGAAGGGACCGACGCATGTATCGAGCGATCGGGCAAGCTGTGCGGCAAACGCGGCTTCACCCTGATCAAAGTCGCCAAGCCGCAGCAAGACATGCGATTCGACGTCCCCACGATCGGACCGCAAACGATCGAACTGCTGGCTGCCGCTGGCGGTGAATGCATCGTGATCGAAGCCGACAAGACGATTGTCGTCGACCAGGATGAGGTGACGCGAATCGCCAACGCCCACCGGATCGCGATCGTTGCCGTCAACGATGCCGACCTCGCGGAGAATGAGAACATTTTTGCGGCGTGACGCTCCGTCAAACGACCAACATTAACACGATTCGCTATTCCGACGCCCCCACGCGGTCTGGTACAAGATCGGATCACATGCCGGCAGCGATCTCGACCGCTGTCGATGTGAGAGTGAAACCGCGGCGCCGACTGTCGCCAGATGCCGTTCACCGCGATCAGAAAAGAATCATTGTGAATCCAGAGCCTCAAGAGCCCAGCCTCAAACTGTATCCGGGACCGGCTTGGTCGGCCCGTTCCAGCAAGCCGCTGCAACCGCTGCTGTGGTTCGGCGTGGCGGTGACGCTACTGAGCCCGCTGGCTCTGTTTTGCGATTACGATATCGCGGTTTGGTTCTGGGAAGATCGACTGCCGGGCGACTTTCGCAAAGCGATCTACATCTCCGAGTTCTTCTCGCATGGGCTTGGAGTTGCGATGATCATCACGGGAATCGCAATTCTGGTCCCCGAAAAACGGTGGTGCCTGCCGCGTCTGGCCGCCCTGTCGTTCGGCAGCGGTGCGATCGTGACGATCTTAAAAATGTTCATCCTGCGGCGGCGGCCCAACGATTTTGATTTCTCGACGGCGCGAGAGGATTCGATCTACCAATGGTCGCTCGACGCCTACCTGCAACACGTCGCGATCTTCGATGACAGCACCTTGCGTTCGTTCCCCAGCGGTCATGCAGCAACAGCCGTCGGATTGTGCATCGGGATGATGCTGTTGTTCCCTCGCGGCCGGATCTATTTTGTTTGTATGGCGACGCTTGCTTGCACCGAACGACTGCTCTGCCAAGCTCACTTCCTTAGCGACGTCCTGGGCGGCGTGGCCGTTGCGACGCTGTGGTCCTACATCTGCCTGCACCCGCGAATGTTAGGCGTACTGTTCGGGCATATGGAGCCGGAGGGACGTGGCTTCAAAGTTCCCAACGTCGACGATTTACGTGGCAAACCGTACAAGCGAGCCGCTTGACCAGGCGATACCGCGACCGATGCGAGGCTACTTCAGTCGATGGCGTCCAGCCTGCTGGCGAGCTTGATTGACGACGCTTAACGCCTGCGGTTCCTGTCGCAGAAAGCGAACGACCTGGCTTGCCGTGGTGCTCCAGAATTCTGCCGCCGCAGCGACATCGCCTTCGCTGGCGAGCGTTCGATTCAGCACATCAGCCAGGATCACGGGATAGACCTCGTTGCCGATCGCCACGCGAAATTGCGCACCGCCATACTGACGGACCAGCGGCGCCACGAACTCTTCCACCCCCTCGCGGACGTGAATCGCAAGCTCGACTCGCAATCGCGCGATCGCCACACTGCGGTTCTCCGCTTGGCTGCGCCGCTCCGACGCCTCCGCCGTCACGCCCGTCGGGCGATGTTTTAAGACGACGGCGCTGGAAACCTTGTTGCGATGCTGGCCGCCAGGTCCGCCACGGCGAGTGAACTTGACCTCGCACTCCTGAATCAACGCCTGCTCGTCGAGTGCGACAGCAGGAATCGAAGAGGAACGGCTAGGCTGCGACATCGAGAAGAATCCAAATCAACAAACAGGGTCCACACGCAAAGAGGGAGCATACCATACCAGCACGAAGCGCCAGCAAGTGATCCGGCACGATCACCACACATACTAGCACGACGCGCAAGCGAGTGACGCACCCGACAAAACGGATGGCGTGCGAGAGGGATTCACTCGCTTGCGCGTCGTGCTGGTATCGGGCGGTGTTGATGAAGGAAAAAACACTCGCTTACGCTTCGTGCTGGTATGGAGGTCTTGAGCCCCGGGTGAACACCTAGTTAACCGCTGCGAAAACTTCTCTGTTACGGCGGCTCGACTGTAACGTATAATCTGCTGCCCGATCGGAAGAATCTTGGCTTGCACGAGCGACCGAGAGATCCGCCGCGGCTCTTTTTGCTTCACCTGCCGCGGTGTCATCTGCACCGCCGGCACAACTCATACAGCTTCACCCCGCAAAGCGATCTCATGCCGTTCATTGAATTGACTGGCCAAACGTTGTTGGACGTGATCAACGATGGCGAAATTAATCCCGAAGAACTTCGCAGAGCGGGAGTCACCAGTACGTCGGTGCTGCGAGTGAACGAGCACGGCGAACTGGAGATCCGCAAACGCAACGGATGGGAATTGATCGGCGGTCTACTGGGGAACTACGAAGACCGGCTGCGGAAAGTCACCGGATACGATTGGGTTTAAACGATGAGCAGTCCACGAACCAGTCGCCCTATCGAAGGCCGAATCCATTGCGGCGACCGCTGCATGGGGCCGATCAAACTGCCGCTTGGCCCGTCCGAAGAGTTTTTGGATGAGTTCAATCGACTCTACGGCGGGATCCAATTGCGGATCGAAGAAGCGGCCGCCACACCGACGACCGCTCCTGCAACCGGCGACAACTAGCGGACGCGCATGATTCGCTTCGAAACATGCTGTTTGCCCGACATCATCGTCGCGCGGACTTCGATCGCGTGCGTCCCCGGCTTCAGATCCACCGGCAACGTCGCCTGCCAGATGTGAGGCGTGTCGCGAGCCGCCGGCAAACCGGTCCACGCTTTCTTGCCCAGCGATTCTTCTAATGCGATCGCCGCGACATAAGCTGGATCTTTGGTCGTCGTCTGCTCCATCAGCTTCCACGCGTCCTCGTCGCCGATTCGGAACTCGCACTTCGTTCGCTCCGAACCATTGAAGACGTTGACCACGACCTTGGGCAACTGATCGGCCTCGCTTGGCAACGCCGCCAGTTCGATCTCTTCGGGAGCGTAGATGTTCATCTGGTAGTGAGCCGGTCGCGAGGCGGCGCGAAACTCCAGATCGTACTTATGCCCATCGAAGGTCATGATCGAATAGCCGTTGGGGCCGCCATCTTTCATCGTCGTGTGCGGCAGTCCACGTTCATCGGGAGCACCACGCCACCAGCTGCCGCAGACGGTCACGTTGATCACGTGGTGATGTTTTTCGGGCCCCTTCCAACCATCCTCTTCGCCAATGAAGCGGTGCTCCATGTAATGCGCGTGAGCGGAGATCGAAACGGCAAACGGCCGCTGTTCGATCAAACGATACAGCTCTTGCCGATCGGTGACGCTAACCAGTGGGATATGCATCATTAGCACAACCAATTGATCCGCCGGGATGCCGGCTAGGTCGTTGCGGATGAATTCCATCTGCCGCTCGCCCAAGCCGCCGGTGTATTTGCCTCGCTTCCCCGGCGTGTCGACGGTCCACATCACGTCGTCCAAGACCATGAAGTGAACGGGGCCATGATCGAACGAATAATATGACGGACCGTAGTGTCGCTCAAACGTCTCGTCACTCGTCTTGTCGTCGGTCGCGTCGTAGTTGATGTCGTGATTGCCGATCACGTTGTACCAGGGAATCCCGATCAGCGCGATCGCTTGGTTAAAGGGCTTCAGCACGTTGAGGTCATCGAAGGCGATGTCTCCCAGCGTGACGCCAAACGACGCCTGATGGGCTTCTTCTGCGATCACTTGCTCGATCACATCGTGCGCGATGTATTCGACTTCTTTGACGTTGCGAGGCTGCGGATCGCCAAACATTAGCGCCCGGAACTGATTCGGTTCGGCTCGCTTCACCAGCGGGAAATCGACCGACTTCGGCAGCGGTCCGGTCGGCGCGACGCCTGGAAATTTCGTTTTCGGCGAACCGGCGGGCTTGTGAATGTAGAAGAACTGCGGCAGGTTCAGCTCGTTAACCGGAGTCATCCAGTTGCGCGGCTTGATCACAAAGATGATCGCATCGTCGCTGATCTTCAGATGGTAGCGACCGTCGGCATCGGTCTTCACGATCGCTTTGCCATTGCTGACGCGGACGTCGGGAAGCCCCGGTTCGCCCGGATCGCGGCGGCCATTGCCATTTTGATCGTCGAACACGATCCCGGTGGCGTCGATGTTTTCGGGACCATCGGACGGCCCGTGGTCATGCCCTTCGTGGGCGCGGCAGGGAAGCGATCCGAGACCGAGGATCGCGACAAGCAGAACGAGAGCGGAGATACGCATGGCGTGAAGTGTTGGGGTAGGTGGGGTGAAGTTCAAGTTTAGGTTCCGGCGGGAGTGAGCATTGTACCCACAGGCCAGCGCGGTGTGAGAACCGCTGATACTCTCTTCCACTATTATTAACATTCGTTATCGGGTACCTTTACCCCTTCTAGATCAATTCAGCA
Organism: Rosistilla oblonga; assembly: GCF_007751715.1. Lineage (NCBI taxonomy): Bacteria > Pseudomonadati > Planctomycetota > Planctomycetia > Pirellulales > Pirellulaceae > Rosistilla > Rosistilla oblonga. The sequence continues at coordinate 4,485,665 of NZ_CP036292.1, forward strand.
TTTCTGTATTTGAACCAGGGAATTCATGAGCACCGAGATCTTCAGTTTGGTTGGTTCCACCGCAGTCGTCGTGGGTGGAACAGGCGTCTTAGGTGGCGGCATGGCCCAAGCGTTGGCTGATGCAGGAGCCAAAGTGGCGGTTGTCGGCCGTAGCGCCGAGCGTGGAGAAGCGCGTGTTCGCGAGATCGAAGCGGCGGGCGGAACGGCGATGTTCCAATCGGCTGACGCGCTCTGTCGCGATTCGTTGACAGGTGCCCGCGATGCGATCGCCAAGCAACTGGGAACTCCCACCATTCTGATCAACGCCGCTGGCGGAAATCACCCCGACGCAACGCTGCCACCAGGAAGCGACTTCTGCAAGCTGCCGCAAGAAGCGTGGCAGGGCGTGTTCGATCTGAACCTGGTCGGCGGCGTGTTGCTGCCCAGCCAAGTCTTCGGCGAATCGATGCTTGCGGTCGGTAAAGGTTGCAGCATCATCAACATCGCTTCGATGGCTGGCATGATCCCGCTGTCGCGGGTCGTCGCCTATTCGGCGGCTAAAGCGGCAGTCATCAACCTGACTCAGTTCCTGGCTCGCGAATGGGCCACGCGTGGCGTTCGCGTCAACGCGATCAGCCCCGGTTTTTTCCCAGCCGACCAAAACCGCAAACTGTTGTTCAACGACGATGGCAGCTACACCGAACGTGGTGGGCAGATCATCGGGCACACTCCAATGGCTCGCTTCGGCGACGCAAACGAGCTGGCTGGAGCCGTCGTTTGGTTGGCTGCTTCGAAAGCTTCGTCGTTTGTGACCGGACAGAACATCGTCGTCGACGGCGGATTTTCTTCGGTCACCATCTAGCCGATTCGTTCAACACATGCCATCAATGGTGCAGCCCCCTGTTGCCACAGGATGCATGCGCTGTGATTGTTAGCGTTACGGTTGATCGAAGCGGTCGCTGCCGATCAACAGACTCTCTCTGACCCTAATCAAGACAACCATCCTTACCAAATTTGGAGACACTATGAGCGTTTTAAACATCAAATCCGAAGCCGACTTGGATTTCCTGGCCCTGGGCGCCGTCGTCCATCGCTTGGATCCTGGGACCACCGTATTCCGCAAGGCACGCGAATTTAAGGTCCACGTTTCGGGTGGCGAATACAACTGTGCCGCCAACCTGTCGGACTGCTTCGGTTTGAACACCGGCGTCTGCACCGCAATGGTCAACTACGGCATCGGTGAAATGGTTCAGGCTCGCATCCAAGAAACGGGAGTTCGCCCGTTCTACAAGCATTTTGAACACGATGGCGTACACGGACCAAACATCGCTACGGTTTACAGCGATTGTGGCTGCGGCGTTCGCGCTCCTGTCGTCTTCTACAACCGAGCCAACGAAGCTGGCGCGATGCTGAAGCCAGGCGACTTCGATTGGGACAAGTTGTTCAGCGGTGGCGTGAAGTGGTTCCACAGCGGAGGCATCTTCGCAGCGTTGTCGGCGTCGACTTCCGAGTTGGTGATCGAAGCGATGAAGGCGGCTCGCGCCAAGGGAACGATCTGCTCGTTCGACCTCAACTACCGCGCCAAGCTGTGGAACAAGCTGGGCGGACTGGAAAAGGGCCAAGAGATGATCGCCAAGATCGTCGAAAACGTCGACGTTCTGTTCGGCAACGAAGAAGACCTGCAAAAGGGACTGGGCTTCAGCGGTCCCGAAGTGGAAGAGAAGAAGGATTCGAAGCTGGATCCGGAAACGTTCTTCCAAATGATCGAGAAGACCGTCGCCAAGTATCCGAACATCAAGATGGTCGCCACCACGCTGCGTGAGGTTCACACGACCAACCGTCACGATTGGGGTGCGGTTCTGTGGATCGGTGGCGAGAAGCACGTCGCGCCAACTTGCCAGTTGGACGTTCTGGATCGTATCGGTGGCGGCGACGGATTCGCTTCGGGTCTGATCTACGGCCTGTTGGACGGACGTCCACACGAAGAAGCACTTCGCTTGGGCTGGGCTCACGGAGCTCTGTTGACCACGTTCTCGGGCGACATCAGCAACGCCAAGCTGCCAGAAGTCGAAGCCTTCGCTCAAGGCGGTTCGGCTCGCGTGCAACGCTAAAGCGTAGTGCAACAAGTGGTGCTGCGACTTAGCTCGCAGCATCTCTTTTATATAGGTAGCGCCGCGACAACGTCGCGGCTCCTCTCAAGTCGCGGCTCCACGGAAGCTGCAACTCCACAAAACATCGTGGAATCGACCGTTGGGATCGCTAACGTTTATCGCCGGGACCGACACCGATGTCGGCAAGACTTTTGTCTCCAGCCTGCTGGCTGCGGCGATTCTCCAGCGTGGTCTCCCCGTCGGCGTCTATAAACCTGTCGCCAGTGGCTGCTGGTTGGATCAGGATGAACTGGTTAGCGGCGATGCGGTTGCTCTCTGGCAAGCCGCCGGTAAACCGCTGGATCTGGAACACGTTTGCCCGCAGCGATTTGCCGCGGCGCTCTCCCCTCCACGAGCTGCCGAAGCCGAGGGAAAGCTGGTCGACGCCGATCGAATCCTCTCCGGCCTATCGCCTTGGACCGAAGACTTTGATCATGTCTTGATCGAAGGAGCCGGCGGATTGTTGTCGCCGCTGGCGGATGATTTTCTGAATGCCGACCTGGCAGGAGAGTTGGAAGCCGACGTGATTCTTGTCGCGGCCAACCGCTTGGGCGTGGTCAACCATACGCTGCTGAGCGTCGAGGTCTGCCGCAGCCGCTTGGGACGCGATCCGATCGCGATCGTCTTGAACCAAGTCGGTCGCGAAGGCTGCGAATCGATGAAGACCAATCTCGGCGAGATCCAACGTTATGTCGGCCAACTGCCGATCATCGAGGTTGGATTTGAACAGCAGAGCTTGCTCGAATCGGCGGGCGCAGAGGAATTCATCGGCCGGACCTTACGCACGCCCAGCGCTTAGCGTTAAAATCGACGACTTTCCTGGCGAGCTTACGTCGCCCGGAAGCGGGATTTCCGCGTCGTATCTCTGATTATGGATGGCCCCATGAAAGCAATGCTGCTGACCGAATATAAGAAATTGGAACTGGCGGAGATCCCCGTTCCGGAACTAGGCCCCGACGACGTCTTGGTTCAAGTCAAGGCGTGCGGCATTTGCGGCAGCGACATTCACGGCTACGACGGCAGCACCGGCCGGCGGATTCCGCCGTTGGTGATGGGACACGAAGCCTCGGGCGTCGTCGCTTCGGTCGGCAGTGGTGTGTCCGATCTGCCCGCCGGCACGCGAGTGACTTTCGATTCGATGGTCTGGTGCGGCAAGTGTCACTTCTGCCGCCGCGGCGAGATGAACCTGTGCGACAACCGCCGAGTTCTGGGCGTCTCGTGCGGCGAATACCGTCAGTACGGTGCGTTCGCCGAATACGTGGCGGTCCCTCGCCACATCGTTTACGAATTGCCCGATGCCGTCTCGTTCGAACAGGCAGCGTTGATCGAAGCGATCTCCGTCGCGGTCCATGCGGCGGAACGGACTCCAGTCTCGCTGGGCGACACCGCGGTGGTCGTTGGCAGCGGGATGATCGGTCTGCTGGTGATTCAAGCGATCAAGCTGGCCGGATGTTCGCGAGTGATCGCGACCGACCTGAACGCTAACCGTTTGGAAGTTGCCAAAACGCTGGGCGCCGACGTGACGATCGACGCATCGAAAGAAGATGTCGTCGCCCGCGTGGCGGAACTGACCGGTGGCCGCGGCGCCGACGTCGCTCTCGAAGTCGTTGGTGCGACGCCGACGGTCAAGACAGCGATCGACAGCGTTCGCAAAGGGGGCACCGTCACGCTGGTCGGAAACATCTCGCCAAACATCGACCTGCCGCTGCAGTCGGTGGTCACTCGCGAGTTGAACGTGCTGGGCAGTTGTGCCTCCAGCGGTGAATACCCGGCCTGCATCAAGTTGCTGGAGACCGGTCAGATCCAAGTCGAACCGTTGATCACCGCCAAAGCGACGCTCGAAGAAGGGCCCGCTTGGTTTGAGCGATTGTATGCCGGAGAGCCCGAGGCGATGAAAGTGCTCATCTGCCCCGCGGGCCTCTAACCCACATTCCGACTGACTATCATGCCTCCGCTCCTTCCCCACCTCAGCCAACGCTGGTCGCGTTTCGTCATCCGCCACTGGCGTTGGGTGCTGCTGTTGTGGCTGGCTGCGGTGATCGTCAGTCGCGTCGCCGCTCCGACTTGGAAACAGGTCGCCTACGATGGCGACTTTGAACACCTGCCGGCGACGACTGCCAGCGTGGCGGGGACAAAGCTTCTTGACGCCGCGTTTCCGACCGAACGTCCGCGCAGCCAGTTCATGATCCTGTTCGCTCGCGACGGGAAGAAGATCGGAAAACGCGACCAACACGTTGCGATGGATCTCTCGCGGCGGCTGCGCCATCGCCTCGGCTGCGTCTACGTCCGCCGAGCTCTTGCCAGCGGATGGTCGGGCAAGACGGCGCCGGTCAACGATCATGTTCGCGAACTTGTCGACGACGCGATGGACGCGTTCGACCGTTCGATCGAACTCGACACGCTCTTCTACGAATACTTCGAAGATTCGGTCTCCGCCGGTACCGATCCGTGGTACGAACCACGCGTTGCGATCGCGTATTGGGATCGCGCACGGCTGCACGATTCGCTGGGCAAGCACGACCTCGCCGCAAGCGATCGCGAGATCGCCCTCGCCTTGGATCCCGAGATCGAAACGGCGACGCCGATCGAAGATCGCGATAGATCGTTGGACTCGATGCTGGACATCCTGTCGTGGGACGACGAACGGATCGGCAAACGGCTCAGCAAACGCGATCTACGATTGGTCGTGATCCGTTTGGAGAACGAGTTCCTGGCGACGGGCAACATCGAATTGATGGAGTCGCTGGACAAATTGATCGATTCCGTCCGCGCCTATTCGTTGCCACTGGCCGAACCGGGATTGCGAATCGAGATCGCCGGATCGGCAGCGATCGGCGGCGAAACATTGATCGCGGCCCGCGATGCGATCCAGTACACCGAATGGTTTACTGTGATCTTGATCATGATCATCCTGGCGGTTGTCTACCGCGCACCGGCGCTCGTTGCAGTGCCGTTGGTGTCGATTGGTGTAGCGGTGATCTGCGCGACCGGATTGGTTTCGGCGCTCGCGTCGGCTGGTCAAGAACCGGGGATGGAATGGATCGGGCTGAAAGTCTTCACCACATCGAAGATCTTTGTCGTCGTGATCCTGTTTGGTGCGGGAACCGATTATTGCCTGTTCTTGATCGCGCGACTCCGCGAGGAAGCGGGCGATCTTGACTGGGGACAAGCTGTCGAGCAGGCACTGTCAAAAGTCATGGGAGCGTTGTTGGGGAGTGCGTTCACGACGGTCGTCGGGCTGTGGATGATGTGGGTCGGCAACTTTGGCAAGTTCCACTACGTCGGTCCGATCATCGCGATCTGTCTGTTGGTTGGCCTCGCGGTCTGCACGACGTTGACCCCGGCACTATTGTACGCCTTGGGGCCGCGCGTCTTCTGGCCGGGCAAACTGGAACGCAACGAGAAGCAAGCTGTCTTCTGGGAATTCATCGCGCTGGTCGTGACGCAGCGACCGAAGTGGATGCTGGTGGCGGGGATCGGCCTGCTGGCGATTCCGGCGGTCTACGGCTTCCGGCACGAAGGAGATGTCAGCTACGACATCACGACTCAATTAAACGCGGAGGCTCGCAGTCGGCAGGGCGTCGAAACGCTTTCGCATTCCTATTCACTGGGTGAATCGAACCCGATCGTCTTGCTGTTGTTGCACGAACAGCCGATCGATCCAGAGGTCGGCCGCGCCTCGCTTCGCGACTTAGTCGCGGCGATCTACGAGGTCGACGGAGTCCGCGGGATCCGCTACCTGGAAGATCCGCTCGGTGACAACCCGCCGGGCAAACGGAAGAGTGTCTTTGCGATCGAGTCGTTGGTCGGCTGGGTCTTGAAACAGCATCGCGTTAGTCGGCGGTACTTCACCAGCGACGAAGCGTCTTACGCCAACCGTTTGATCCGTTTGGATGTGATGGTCGACGAGGAGCCGTTTGGCGACGGGGCGGCCGAAGCGTTGGAACGGGTGGTCGAGCGCGTCGAGGATTTGCAAAACCAGTTTCTGTTGGTTCTGACTCCTGAGATCGGAGGCATCGAAGCGACCGACCTGGCGATCGGCCAGATCAAAGACGCGATCTCGCGGCTGGAAAAATCGCTCCCCGCGTCGACGCAGCGCCTCAGCGGGGTGAAGGCTGTCGATTGGCAACTGAGCACATCGGGAATGGCTTGGTTCGACTACGACGACACGTCGGAGGTCGCCGGCCGAGGCGAGGTGCTGGTGACGATGAACGATCGCAGCGGATTGGTGCCGTTTGCAAACCGTTTGATGGAAGTGCTCCGCAACGGCGATCCCGAATTGGGAATCGACCGGCTGCCCGATGTCAAAGCCCGGTTGATTCCGTCGCCGATCGCCGATTGTGAGTTCCAAGTCACCGGAACCAGCATGGCGATGCAGGACCTGAAACAGGTGACGACCGAAGACACCACGCGGATCAAAATCTTTGTCGTCGGCGCCGTGCTGACGATTCTGTTGATGGTCGTCTGGCGGGTAGGACTCAGCATCTACCTGATCGCCACGGTGCTGCTCAGCTACTACGCCACTCTGGGGCTGACCGTTGCATTCTTCCGGACAGTTTACGGCGACCAATTTGTGGGGCTCGACTGGAAGCTGCCGCTGTTCCTGTTCGTGATCCTCGTCGCGGTCGGGCAGGACTACAACGTCTACCTGGTGACGCGGGTGTTGGAAGAACAGAAGCGTGGCGGTCGGCTGGCTGGGTTGCGGCGAGCGATCATCCGGACCGGCGGGATCATCACCAGCTGTGGCGTCGTGATGGCGGGGACCTTCTTTGCGATGACCGCATCGGCCTGGGCCCCCGAGCTTTTCCAATGGGTTGGCCTGTCGCAGGCTCAGGAACAGCCGGCGATCATGCTCCGCGGAGTCGTCGAACTCGGGTTCGCCTTGGGGCTGGGCGTGTTGGTCGACACGTTCTACGTCCGGACGATTTTGGTCCCCGCGTACATGGCCGCGTTTGATCAGCGCATCCGCTGACCGCCGACTCCCGACGCGATCGCAAAGATGTTACAACAGCACCGTAAAATCCTGACGATGCAGATTCCCGAGTGCCCGGAGCGAAGCGATGGCGAGCGTAAAGACCCCGCAAGACGTATTGTCGATGTGTCGGCAACACGATGTCAAAGCAGTCGACTTTCGATTTACCGATTTCCTGGGCGTTTGGCACCATAAAACCGTCCCCGTTTCCGAACTCACCGAAGATCTTTTTGAGGACGGTACCGGATTTGACGGTTCCAGCCTGCATGGCTGGCAAGCGGTTCACGAGAGCGACATGCTGCTGGTCCCGCAGCCGGAGACGGCGTTCCTCGATCCGTTCACCAACTTGACGACTCTGAACCTGATCTGCAACGTGCAGGATCCGATCACCGCCGATTCGTATCCTCGCGACCCACGCTACATCGCTCGCAAAGCTGTCGGCTATCTCACATCGACTGGAATCGCCGACACCGCCTATATCGGTGCCGAAGCCGAATTTTTCGTGCTGGATGACGTGCGGTACGATCTGACATCGCAGGGGTCGTTTTACAGCATCGACAGCAACGAAGCTCCATGGAACCGGGGACGTATGGAATCGCCCAACCTCGGGCACAAGATGCGGACTCAAGCCGGATACTTCCCCTGCCCGCCGTCGGACCAATTGTTCGATCTCCGCAACGAGATCATGCAGACGTTGACCGATGTCGGATTAAGCGTCGAATGCCATCACCACGAAGTTGGCGCGGCGGGGCAATGCGAAATCGATCTGCGGTTCGATCAACTAACTCGGACCGCCGACATGATGATGATCTACAAGTACATCGTCAAAAACGTGGCTCGCCGCAACGGCAAGACCGCCACCTTCATGCCCAAACCGATCGCTGGCGAATTTGGTTCGGGGATGCACACCCATCTGTCGCTGTGGAAGGATGGAGATCCGTTGTTCGCAGGTTCCGGATACGCGGGGCTCAGCGATCTGGCGGTCCACGCGATCGGCGGCATCTTGCACCACGCACCCGCCTTGCTGGCCTTCACCAACCCGACGACAAACAGCTACCGCCGCCTGCTGCCCGGCTTCGAAGCTCCGGTTCACCTAGCGTACGGGCGCAGCAACCGCTCGGCAGCCTGTCGCGTGCCGATGTACAGCACCAACCCAAAGACCAAGCGGGTCGAATTCCGCTGTCCCGATCCAAGCTGCAACCCGTACCTCGCCTTCTCTGCGATCCTGATGGCGATGATCGATGGGATCGTCAACCGGATCAACCCAGGCGAACCGATGGACAAGGACCTATTCCAAGTTCCGGCGGAAGAGTTGCCCGAACTCGCCAGCACTCCAACGACGCTCGAAGAAGCGCTCGTCGCACTCGAAGCCGACAACGATTTCTTGCGCGTCGGCGACGTCTTTTCCGAAGACGTGCTGACCAGCTGGATCAAGACCAAGCGAGAACTGGAGATCGCTCCGACGCGATCCCAACCAACGCCGTTGGAATACTGCTTGTATTTCGACGTATAACCGCATCGCGACAAGTTCCTGCGACGCTACAGCAACCACTGTGACAGCGCGATCTGCACCGCTTCCTCTTCGGTCTCGCTATCGCCTTGATCGGTGGTCGGCGGCGCAGGTTGCTGTCGATCGATCCGGCGATGGCCTGCGATCGAGTAACTGCTGATGACACGATCGACGACGTTTTCGTCGATCCGAGCATCGGGATCGATCTCGCGTGATTCGTCCCGCTGCAAAACGCGTGTTGTGATCGGAGCGACATCCGGCGGAGCTTCGCCGACGGGCGAATTGATTCTCGCAAGGTGATTGATCACGCGCAGCGCATCGACGGGCGTCAATCGACCATCCCCATCGGTATCGTAGTACTTGCCGGGGAACTCCGTTCCCAAACTAGCCGCAGTGACAAGCGTCGAGTGCCCGCCGACCAAGTCGCGGCGGTTTAATTGGTTGAGAATCTGCAAGGCATCGATCGCGGTGACCAGGCCACTGTTGTTGACATCCAGCGGAAGCAGCGGATTGGTCCAGTCGCCGCCGCCGTGGAACCGGACCGTTGCGGAATCGGATGCCAGCAGGCGATAGAACAGACCGTCTTCCGCTACAGTTCCCGCGAGTTTCCAGTCGCCGATAAACTCCGGCGAATCATCGTTGTCGACATGCAGCGTCAGTCGACTTGTTGCGGGTGCGAGTCGCTTGACGGTCGCCGCATCGAGCGTCAACGCATTGGGACCGCTGCCGACGATGTCGACGCTTTCGATGCCCGAGAACGCCTCTGGCGGAGTCCGCAGATCGAGACTTTGATTGCCGCCGGAAAGGACGACCCAGTCGCTGCCATCGCCGCCGGAATAGCCCAGGCCAACATCGGCGTCCCCCAAGTTGGAGATCTCCAGCGCATCATCCCCCGGCGTCGCTTCGATCTGCAATTGATTCAGCAATCGGTGATCAGCCGCAAACAGCACGTTTCCGTTTTGGCTGACGACAAGGTTCTCGCCATCGCGATCTAAGTTGACCTGGCCGGTCTCGGTGCGGATCGCGACATCGGCCCCTCGATTCCCATCGGCAAGACCGACCTGATAGTCTTCGACCTCTCCGTCCTCGGCCGCTCCCGTACTGGCCAAACCGCCGGCGGAACTGATTCGGAATCGTGCGAATGTCGTTCCCGGCCGGGCACCGCTGGGAATCGCAACGGGGACAAAATTATCACCCGCCCGCAGCGCGATCGACCCGGCGATCTGTTCGCCAGGATCTACCCAATCGCCATCTTGATTGAAGTCGATCCAAGCATCCAACCGTCCGGCGGCCGAGGCGTTCACACGCAGCGATCCAGTCGTCGAAAAACTGTCCGACGCGACAAGGTCGCTAAGAAACGCGACTCCATCATCGGACTCATCGCCGTTTGCAGTGACCGTTGGCCGGCCGTCGCGTTCGAGCGATGGCGCGGTTCCCAAAAACAGATCGCTGGCGAAATGACGGGCTCCATCGCGTTGCAGCGTCGTTGGGTAGGGCGATGGCGCGTCGCCGAAATCGGTTTCCGGCGGCGGCAATTCGTTGTCGACATTGGTCGCCACGATCTCGTCCAATTCGAAGCGGTACTTCCCATCGCTCGAAACGCTTGGCCCCAACCGGATCCCGACCTGTACATCACCATCAAAGACATCATCGTCGACGCCATGGACCGTCACCGTCTGTGGCGTCAACGCATTGGCTGGCGTGAAGATCAGCGAAGATTGGCTGACCGTCGCTTCGCCCGTATTGGTGGAGATCACGGGAACAACCACGCTGTGCGTGGGGATCGTGCTTAGCACGACCGAGAACTCGAACGCGGCTCCCGTTTCGCTTGTCACCGGACTGCCAGGAGCCACGACAACGATCTCGGCCGTGTCGTCGTCCAAATTCGTGACCGCGATGTCGACGGGATCGATTCCTTGGTATTTGGGATCTCCGTGCAATGGCGATGTGACGATCGTCAACGCGATGTCTCCATCATCGAACTGGTCGTCGACTCCGGTAACCGTCACGAAGATCGGTTCTGTACCGTTGTCCGGCGTGAAGCGAACCCACGATTCCGAGAGGCTTGCTTCGGAGGAGTCGCTGATACTCAGGTTCAACGTCACGGGGCTGACGGGGACGGTCGCCAAGGCGATCGAAAACGTGGCACTACGCGTTCCCGCTTCGTCGACGACCAAGTTGTCGATTCCATCAAACACGATCCCTGCGATGTCGTCATCTCGATTAACGCCGCTGACATCCGCCGCGGCCAACTGGCTGTAGCCCGGATCGTTGCTGATCGCTGGTTTAGTGGCGATCGTAAATGCGACATCATCGTCGTCGACGCGGTCGTCCACTCCGCTGACGACTATCGTTTGCGGAGTCGACCAGTTGGCCGGATCAAATGTCACGCGGTCGACCGACAGCCTCGCTTCGCCCGGATTGGAAGATTCCAATGGAACCGTCACTGCGTGGGTCGGCTGAGAATCCAAAACAATCGTAAATGTGTCGGCAGCTCCGGCTTCGTTGGTCTCTATCCCCGAGGTCTTGGAGAGCGTGATCCCGACGCCATCATCATCGATATTCCGCAGCACGACATCAGGCGGGTTCCAACCGCTGTAGAACGGATCGTCGCTGCGGATCGCCGAGGTCACGATCGTATATTCGACGTCGCCATCGTCGATCGCGTCGTCGATTCCGGTGACGGTAATCGCTTGTGGTGTCGTAGCGTTGGCCGTTGTCAGCGTGATCCGCGACGGCGACACCGTCCCTTCTCCGGGATGCGAACTGGAGAGGTCGATCACGACATCGGCCAGCGGCAACGTTGCCAGAGAGATCGTGAATTCCTGCGTCGTGCCCGATTCGCTGGTCTGCAGCCCCGAGACGGCCGCGACGATCACGTCGGGCGGATCGACGATCGTGCCGAAGACCATCCCAAACCGATCGTCTCCCGGTTGCGAGGGATCGTCGACGAGATCGATCAACACCTGTTCGGGAGTCAGCGCGGTGTCGATCCCATAAGCCGAAAGTTCGCTCTTCTCGCCGTCGGCGCGATCGAGCGTAAACGTGATGTCGCGAGCGGCGGCAACCGCTTCGAGTTCGATACTGAAGACCTCTACATTCGATATCGGTGACAGAAATTCGCCGTACCGCGACGATGACGTTCCGAAGACCGATTTCGCTACCGCGCGCAGGCCCGCCGATTCCAGCGGCCCCGTCCCTCCAAGCTCGTCGAAAACTTCTGCTCCGTCGCCGGCATGCGGATTGAAGCTGCCCGACTGGACATTCCCATAGACGATCGCGTCATTCAACGACGCGCTGCGAGCGTCCAGGTTGAACAAGAAGGCGGCCGGATTAAGCGTCTGCGTCCCGATGTCCCTGTAGACGGGAACCTCGAGAACCTGCCCAACGGGAGCGGCCGCATCGGCGGACATAACGATCCCCGAGGTATCGATCAGGATGTTCGCCGCGTCGGCAAACTCAAATTCATCGCTGACAAACCGGATGACATATTCAAAGGGATCCCCCGAGCCGACATCGCCGTTCGCATTACGGGGCGCTCGCAGCGTCTCAAACACCGTGACGGTATCGATTCCAAAGTCGAGGCCGCCGGGCTCCTCGATCGCACGCTTGATCGCCAGTTCAGGATTGACCGAAAGACTCGGCGAGCCAAACAGTGGAATCGTCGCCGAGCGTCCGTTGGCCGAAAGGACAAAACTTCCCGCGGTCGCATCGCGAAGGTTTTCCGAGATCGAAATGATCTGCGTTTCGCTGAGCACGGGGCGGTAGGCGTGGGCGTTGTCGGCCAAGATGTCGGCGTAGACGGTGAACGCTCCCATGTGATTCTCGTTGAACTGGAACGGCCGCTTGTCGTCGTACAGCAGTTCGAGATCGAACCGCTTGCCGACTTCCACGGCAAACCGGCGGTCGGAATCCAAGATCGACTCCCCATCCTGGGTTACATCCAGCTTCAGTTCGATCACGGTGTCGGCGGCCAGCAGACAGCGAGCCTCCAACCGTTCGATTCCACGCCAGCGGCGCGATGAAGATGTTCGCTTGAATCGTTTTGCATCAGAATCCCTCTGAATCATATCCGTTTCACCGCCTCGATACAGAAACACCAACAAACCCTGCCAATCCCAAGGCAGGCGGAATGCTGTGCAGAAATTTTGTCCGCCGCAGTGGACTCGACCGCCCGCGGCCACAAACCCACCCGATGGTGAGCGGCAACAGCCGCCAGCGCCCCGGCGTTCGGGGGATAGGTTGGCTGATCCGCTACCGTCAAACAATTCCCTCCAGTCGTTTGTACCCAAATTATCGGGAACTTCATCTCGACCGCGGATCGCGTAAAGAGGCCCGATATTGCATAATGCAGGGGCGAATGCGGAATCCGCGAACATAAAAGACTGCAGTCGCCGATACCGAAGCCAACCCACAACATCTGCGCGCCGCCAGCCCACCCGGCCGTCGGTGCCCCGTTTTTGTTCCCTCCACCGCCGTTTCGCATTGGTTCCAGCGGGGTTTGTCGCTTCCCGACAGCCGTGTCGTGCGTATAATTGACGATGCGCGGGAGCCTCAGCAGACTCGATCGCCCCAATTGCTGACATCGCTCCGCCCTCCAAACTCCGCCCCACCTCGTTATCCCCTGGAATTCGATGTCTTCAGTGCGTCTGGTTATCGCATGCCTCCTGCTGTGCTGTACTTGTTCCAGCTTGCGGGCCGATCTGCCGTCGTCGGTCGATGGTTTCTTGACGACGAACTGCCTGGATTGCCACAACAGCGATACCGCGGAAGGTGGCCTGAATCTGGAGAAGTTGCCGCGAGCTGTCGACACGCACGGACTGGCAAGCCGATGGGTCCGTATCCTGGAGCGTGTGCAGACTGGCGAGATGCCGCCGCCGGAGGACGTCGAGGTCGATGCCAAGGAATCGGCTGCGTTTACCAAGTCGCTGGCCGACTGGGTTCGCCATGAACAAGAGACCACCGCGCAGAAGACTGGCCGCGTACCAGCCCGTCGACTGACCAATCTGCAACTGGAACGCTCCCTGCACGACCTGCTGGGGATCGATCTGCCGCTGACGCTTGCGATGGCCGACGAACAACGGACGCAAGGCTTTACGAACATCGTCGAATCGCAATCGATGTCGCATTTCCAACTGGAACAGCATCTGCGAGTCGTCGACATCGCGTTGGACGAAGCCTTCCGCCGCGCAACGACGCCGTCGGACGAGTGGAAAAAACGCTTGCCGGCTGAAAAAATCGTCCGCACCAATCCAAAGCGACGGACCCGCGAACCGGAACTTATCGACGGCAAAGCTGTCGTCTGGAGTGGCCGGGTGATCTATTACGGTCGGATTCCCGCAACCACCGCAAAAGAGGACGGTTGGTATCGGTTCACGGTTCGAACGTCGGCGCTAAAACCGCCGAGCAATGGCGGCGTGTGGTGCACGATTCGCAGCGGGCAAGCGGTTTCGAGCGCTCCGCTGTTGTCATGGGTTGGTGCATTCGAAGCAACCGAAAAGCCCAAGCAGACGACTGTCGAAGCTTGGTTGAACAAAGGAGAGATGCTGGAGATTCGCCCCGGTGACCTAACGCTCAAGGCGGCTCGGTTTGCGAATGGCCAGATCGGTACCGGCGAAGGCGAGCCGCAAAACGTTCCCGGCGTGGCGATCGATTGGATCGAGGTCGAACGCTTCCATCCCAACGGCGACGACGCCCAGGTGCAGCAGTTTCTGTTTGGCAAACACGCCGTAAAAACCAACCGCGATCCGGCGAAAGCCGAACTGAAGCTGGACGATCCCAAACAAGAGATCGGACGGCTGATGGCTCTTTTCGCTCGCCGCGCGTTCCGCCGCCCCGTTCCTTGGGAGGATGTGGTCCCTTACGTCGAGATGGCACACCAAACGCTGGATGATTCGGGCGATCCGATCGAGGCGTTGAAGACCGGGTATCGCGCGCTCCTCTGTTCGCCGCGGTTCCTCTACTTCCAAGAACAGCCAGGGCAATTGGACGACCACGCCATCGCAACGCGACTCAGTTATATGTTGCAGGGTTCCAGCCCCGATGTGGAACTGATGAAGCTGGCTGCGGCGGGCAAGCTGCGGAATCGCGAGGTTCTGCTGCAACAGATCGATCGCTTGCTGGAGGGTCCCGGTGGCCGCCAGTTTATCCGCGACCTCGCCGACCAATGGCTCGATCTGCACTTGATCGATTTCACCGAACCCGACCGCAGACTCTACCCCGGCTTCGACGTCATAGTGCAGCAATCGATGCTCGACGAAACCCACCGCTATCTCGAAGAGATGCTGCGAGAAGACCTGCCGATCGGGTTGATCATCGATTCCGATTTCACGTTCCTCAACAGCCGCCTGGCCCGCTATTACAAGATCGATGGTGCCAAAAGCGACGTGTTGGAACGCGTTTCGTTGAAGCCGGAGGACCATCGCGGTGGACTGCTGACGCACGGATCGATTATGAAAGTGACCGCCAACGGCACGACAACCTCGCCGGTGATCCGTGGAGTCTGGGTTTCGGAGCGATTGTTGGGCCGTGAGATCCCACCGCCGCCGGAGAGCATTCCGGCGATCGAACCGGACGTGCGGGGAGCCAAATCGATTCGCGAACTGTTGGCCAAACACACGTCCGACGCATCCTGTGCGTCGTGTCACCGCGATATCGATCCACCGGGCTTTGCGCTTGAGAACTTCGATCCTTCGGGCCGCTGGCGAACCAAATATGGAAACCCACGCAAAAAGAATAAGATGCCGCCGATCGATGCCGGCTTCACTATGCCCGACGGTCGGGAGTTCAAGGATCTGCAGCGTTTCCAAGAATTGGTGCTCGAAAATCCAGAACGATTGGCAGCCAATGTGGTTGATAAATTGATCGCTTTCGGCACCGGAGCAGCTCCACGATTCGCAGATCGCGAAGCTGTCGACCAGATCGTTCAACAGACCGCCGACAGCGGATACGGATTCCGTTCGCTGATCGAAGCGACGATCACCAGCCCCTTGTTTCTAAACAAATAACGCACGTTGACCCCGAGGCAGAATCAAGATGTTTTCATCGATCGAATTCAATTTTCGCAAACGCTTGCCCCGCCGAACGATGTTGCGCGGCACCGGCGTCTCCCTGGCGATTCCCCATCTGTCGGCGATGCAGTCGGCGTTTGCCGATCCTACGACAAACCAGGGTCCGCCCAAACGCTTCGTCGCGATGACGCTGGGACTGGGACTGCACGGCCCCAACCTGAATCCAGCCGAAGCGGGCAAGGAGTTTAAGCCGAGCCGCTACCTGAAACCGATCGAAGACCTGCGTTCGTCTTACACCGTGATCTCGGGAAGTTCGCACCCTGGAGTCGGCGGCGGCCACAAAGCCGAAGCGAGCATCTTGACGGCTCGCAACGTCGGTGCCAGCGGCGGCGGTCGGAACTCGATCTCGCTGGACCAATACATGGCCAAGCATCTCGGTGGCGAGACGCGATTCCCGTCGTTGGTGCTCAGCAGCGCCGGCAGCAACAGCCCGTCTTACACCGACAACGGATCGATGATCCCGGCGCAAGACCGCCCCTCGCGGCTGTTCGACCAGTTGTTTGTCGACGATTCGCCGGCGGCTCGCGACCAACAAGCCCAGCGAGTTCGCGAGGGCCGCAGCATCATGGACCTCGTGTCGGACGACGCCAAGCGATTGTCGAATTCGCTGGGAGCCTCGGATCGCGACCGCATGGATGCCTACTTCACAAGTGTCCGCGATCTCGAGCTTCGCATGGCGGCGT
The DNA here is from genome assembly GCF_007751715.1 of Rosistilla oblonga. NCBI lineage: Bacteria > Pseudomonadati > Planctomycetota > Planctomycetia > Pirellulales > Pirellulaceae > Rosistilla > Rosistilla oblonga. The sequence continues at coordinate 4,502,029 of NZ_CP036292.1, forward strand.
CGGAGGAATGGGCGTTGCGTCCAAAACCAAAAGTCGACGCGAAACGCCCCATCGATATCGGAAACGGCAACGACTTTGTCGGCCGCCAGCGATTGATGAGCGATATGATTCGGTTGGCTCTGGAGACCGATTCGACTCGCTATATCGTCTACCATCTGGGCGGCAGCGGCGGCGTCGTACCGTTGCCCGGCGTCGAAGAAGGCTACCACTCGCTCAGCCACCACGGTTTGGACGAAGAAAAGCTGGAGCAACTGGCGGTCGTCGAAACCGCGATCATCGCGGCTTGGGGCGATTTCCTTCGCTCGCTGGGACAGACCGACGATCAAGGCAATTCGCTGTTGGACCAAACCTCGGTTCTGTTGACCAGCAACCTTGGCAACGCGTCGAATCACAGCAACCAGAACATGCCGGTGCTGTTGGCTGGCGGTGGCTTCCGACACGGCCAGCACCTCGCGTTCGACACGAAAAATAACTACCCGCTGCCAAATCTTTACGTCAGCCTGCTGCAGGACCAAGGGCTGCCGGTCGATCAGTTTGCCAGCGGCACATCGACGATGCGGGGTCTCGAATTCAAGAATGCCTAAGTTTGCCATCCCCCTTGACTGGAATTCGATGCGACAAAACGTGACGAATGAACTCCAATTCAAGTTGATCGGTTGACATTTCGCGAATGAAACCCTAGATTCCGAAAGCTCTTTAGAAGCCCACTTAATGGATTGATTTTCAATCCCTTCGGTTGATGCACCTCCCCGTGGCGACGGGCCCCGCCACACGCCCCATATGAGCCTCCAAGGCATGACTGTTGAAATTGAAGCCATCGCACGCGAAACCGGGTGCGATGCCGCAAGTTTAAAGATTGCTTTACCTCTGATTCGCCAAGGCTATCTGCCGCCCTTCCTGGCGCGTTATCGCCGCGACGAACTCAACGGAGTCTCCGAATCTGCGCTGTGGCTGTTGCACGGTGCGGTCTCGCGAGAGCAGTCGATCGATCAGCGCCGCACCGAGCTGCTGCAACTGGCCGAACGATCGACCTGCGTCGACACCGCATTGGACAAAGCGATCCGGCTGGCGAACTCGGGGCGACACTTCGACCGTCTGACTCGGCTGATTCGCAACCGCAATAGCGTTCTGGACGACGCTTGCCGGCTGGCGATTCGCGTGCTCAATCCTAAAGAGGACGACACCGCTGATCTGCAAGCGATCGCCACCGAAGTCCTCGGGGCTGAAGACAACAAAGCCGCATCGGCTGTCGAACGCTTGGACGACGCTCTGCTTCGCGAGCTGCCCAACAACCAAGAACTGATTGGGATCGCAACCAATTGGTTGATGCGAAACGCCAAGATCAAGATTGGCAAGGTCTTCGATCCGCACGGCGAATCGGATGAACCCAACAAAGAAGCCGCCGACGCCAAACCGAGCCAACCGAGTGGCAGCGGTGCGGGCGAAGCAAAGGCTAACGAAACCAAAGAACCAGTAGAAGCTGCTGCTACCGAAGCTGAAAAGCCGGCCGCCGAAGCTGCTGCCAGCGAAACGGCAGCTGCAGAAACCGAGCCGACCAGCGAAGCCGCTGCTGTTGAAACCAACGCCGAACCGGCAGCTGCGACCGAGGCTGCCGAACCCGTTGCCAGCGAACAAGCTGCCGCAGCGGAAGCTTCCGAACCGCCAGCCGATGCAACAGCGCCGGCCGCCGAAGCAACCGACGCCGCGGAAACGCCTGCCGAAGCGAGCACCCCGGAAACCAGTGGCGAGTCCACACCGCTGGAAACATGGTCCCAAGACGCTCCCGCCAAGAAAAAGAAGGGTGGCAAGGGCGATGGATCGACCAAGGTCAAGCAGCAAGAAGCTGCCAAGCGAGCCAAGAAAAAGGTATCGCCGCGACAACGCCGCCGCCGCTGGTTGGTGGGCGTTCTCGAACCATTGGCCAACAAAAAATTCGCGCCAAACAAATTGTCGGCGTTCCAGATCCTGATGCTTGCCCGTGGTTTGCGTTCGAGCGTCGTCGAAGCTTCGTTCGACTACAACCGTGGCGAACTGATGCAGCAACTGCAGAAGTCGGCCGCGCGTTTGAACCCACACATCAGCGACCGATTGTCGGCAGCGGCGACCACCGCCGAAGCCGCCTTGTGCGCTGCTGCAGAAGAAGCCTTCTGGGACCGCCAGCTCGATTACGCCGCAGAACGCTTGGTCGACGTGATCGCCGACAGCTTCCGCGAATTGGTGCTCCGCGAACCAACCACCGCTCGTGGCCTGATCGCGATCGACGCCGTCGGCCCGCGCACCGCAGCCCTGGCTGTGCTCGATGGCAACGGCAAACTGTTGCATACCGAAGACGTTCCCTGCCAATTGTCCAAGACAATGCGGGAGCAGATGGTGACGAAGCTGGGCGAATTGTGCCACCAGTTCCACGTCGACAAGATCGTGATCAGCAACGGGCCTGCCCGACGGAACTGCTTGATCGCGTTGACCGAACTGCTGAAGCAGACTCAAGCTGGCAGCTTGCACTGGACTCTCGCCGACCGTTCGGGAGCCGACCTGTTTGCATCGGCTGACGCCAGCGACCCGGTGATCCGCCAAACGCCGCGACGCTTCCGCGCCGCCGCTTGGATCGGAATGCAACTGCTCGACCCGATCTCGGCTTACACCAAGATCGATTACCCGCGACTGCGTCTCGCTTCGTACCAACGCGAACTCGATGAAACCGCGTTGGCTAAATCGCTGCTGCACGTGATGACCAGCGGCATCGCAGCGAAGGGAGCCGACCTCAACGGCGACGACATCGGTTGGTTGACTCAACTGCCAGGCGTCACCCGCGACTTCGCCAAAGAAATCGACCGTCGCCGCCGCGAAGAACTGTTCACATCCCGCGATCAACTCGCCGAACTCGGTGAACTGGACGAAGCCGATCGCCGGCAAATGATTCCGTTCCTGCGAGTCTTCGGCGGAACACAGGCACTGGACGCAACGCTGATCCACCCCGACGACTATGCGTTGGCGGAAAAGCTGTGCAAGACGATCGACATCCCGATGCCCGACGCGGCTCCTCCCGGATATCAACCACCGAACTACGAAGTGGTTGAAGCCGCCGAACCTGCAACCGACGGCGCTGCCCCGGTTGTTGTGATTGGCGAAGGCGAAAGCGACACCGAACCCGCTGGATTTGCGATCCCCGACGCGGAAACGGAGACCGACGCCGAGGAACAACCTGCGGGCGATTCGGCCGAAACAAGCGTCACCGACGCTCAACCGGCTGCGGAAACCGAAGCTGCAGGCGAAGCTGCAGGCGAACCAGCAGCGACGGAAGAACCCGCCGCTGAAAGCGAAGCTGTCGCAACGGAAGAGCCAGCCGCCGAAACAACCGAAGCACCGGCGGAAGCACCTGCTGCCGAAGGCGAATCAAGCGAAGCGGCACCTGCCGAGGAAAGCTCCGAAGCTGCTGCCGAATCGGCACCACAAGCAGAACCAGCTCCCGCGCCGCTGCCGATGCCAAAACATCCGCTGCCCGAGCGATCGGCTGTCGACAAGGTGATCAAGGAATGGCAGGTCGGACGCCATCGGGTCAACCAAATCGTCCACTGGCTGTGCGAACCGTTCTCGGTACCGAAGGTCGAACTGGCACCTGTCGCACTGATGCCGCTGATTCCAAAACTGGACAACCTGAAGCCGGGCGACCTCGTGTCGGGCGTCGTTGTTGGTGTGGCGAAGTTCGGCGTCTTTGTCGAACTCGGCCCCGACTGCAGCGGCCTGATCCATGTCAGCCGAATGTCGAAGGGATTTGTCGAAGATCCCCACGAAGTCGTTCAAGTCGGCGACGTCGTCAACGCATATGTCACCGCAATTGAATCGGGACGCCGACGCGTTGCCCTTTCGGTGATGTCGCCTGCGGAAGAGCAAGCAGCCTCCGAAGCGCGATCTCGCCGCGACAACGACCGCGGTGGACGCGAGCACGGAAACCGCGGCCAACAACGTGGTGGTGGCAACCGAAATGCAGCCGGCGGAAATCGCGGCGGCCAAGCTGCTGGCAACGGACCTAACCAAGGGAACCGTGGCGGCGGCCGAGGCGACCGAGCGAACCAATCGGGTCGAGGCGGTCCACGCCGCGACGGTGGTGGACGCGGCGGACGCGATGGTGGCCGCGGTCGCGACGACCGAGGACGAGGCCGAACGCCTCAACCGCGGACGTTCACCGTCACCAGCTCCAAAGAACCAGAGAAGCAGATCTCCGATTCGATGAAAACGGGCGAAGAACCGTTGCGATCGTTTGGTGCTTTGATGCAGTTCTACCAAGAGAAAACTGAACCGGTAAAACCAGCTGCTGCAGCGTCCAAGGAATCGAAGAAGTCCGACAACGAAGCGGCCCCAGCGACACCAGTTGCTGCGGAAGCCCCGGCCCCCGCGAGCGACAAGGCTCCGGAAACCGAAGCCGCTGCTCCAAAAACCGTCGAACTGCCGAAAGAGACCGACAACGCGAAGCCCGCCGCCGACGAGAACGCTTCGGCCAACGCCGATGCGAACAAGGGGAACTGATGAGCGGCGAGGATTTCTCCAATCGTCTCGACGCGGCCATCCAACGTGGCCGCCAGCGGGGACTGCACGAGCAGGCCGCTGCCAAAAAGGAAGCGATGAGTGAAGAGGAGCTGCGTCACCTGCACAGCTCCTACCGCCTGTCGCTTTCGGATCGGATCGAAAAGGCTGTCGCTCAACTCGCAAGCCACTTCCCCGGCTTTCAAACCGAAACGCTGTTCGGTGAAAAGGGCTGGGGAGCCGCGTGTGGCCGCGACGATCTGAGCATGGAACGCGGACGCCGCACGAATCGCTTCAGCCGACTGGAGATGACGATCCGCCCGCTGAACGAATACATGGTCCTCGAACTCAAGGGGAAAGGGACCGTGTCGAACAAAGAGGTCTTCAATCGAAGCCACTTCACCGAGCTGACCGAAGTCGACGTCGCCGAGTTCGAGCGACTGATCGATGCCTGGGTCGTCGAATACGCCGAACGATTCGCAAGCCAAAACTAAGCGACATGGCTAGCTAAGGCTCTTCCACAGAGAGCCGCTTCACCCGCGGCCTTCCGCCGAGCCGCCGCAGGCCGTTAACTCAACGACCTTCTACTCGGCGAGCGATTGCGAGCCCCAATCGCTGCACAAACTTGCCAGACACTCCGCGGGAATCGACTCCCCTAACTGTCACCAAGCGATAGATTGACTTCGTGACAGCGGGAAGGAACAGGGAGCTAACGCGGTTCCGCGTGGCGAACCAGAATTACTGCGAGTCCTGTCCGTCGCCGGATTCTTGCGGCTGCTGATCCTCGCCCAACTGCGACTCCAACTGTTGCACTCGCTCCAGCAATTGCTCGACCTGGCGTCGCAACCGCACAACCTCACTCTGCTCCTTTGCGTCGGGCGCCGGTGCAGCGTCAGGAGTCGGAATTCGTCGCGAGGATGTAGGTGCGGGAGTTGGAATAGCCGGCGGTGCTGGAGCCGCAAACGACTCAGCCGGAGCTTGACGCGGCATCTGGCGGGCAGGTCGCGGGCCCAAGATTCCGTCGAGCGTGCGTCCGACGTCTTGCAAGATCTCACCGACGTTGGCTCCCGGACGGATCACGATCCCAGGCACCATGTCGCCGCGATCGTCGGCGACCGCACCGGGCAGCGGCTGCCCCGAATCTGCCAGAGTGATCTTTTTGCGACGAAGAACGCGATCCTGATAGTATCCGATCTCGACCGATTCGCCCGCCTGAGCGTTTTGCATGTAGGTGGTCAATTCGCGAGCACCATACATCACCTGACCATCGATCGAAACGATCGTATCGCCGGGGCGGATACCGACCGATTCAGCTGGCGATTGCGCAGTGACCGAGATGACGCGAGCACCTCGCAAGACGGGAGCACCACCCAAGGGAGCGGAGGCATCTTCGACCGTGACGCCCAAGATTCCTCGCGATGGGCCCATCGATGGATCTCCCGCACCGGGGATCTCGCGCGGAACATCGTCAGCCGAGGGTGGCGGGGCGTCGGACATGGCCGCTCGCAATTCAAACAACAGTCCCTCGCGGGAGACTTCGATCGCTACCGGATCTCCGGCCCGCAACTTAGTCAGCGCGGACGAAACGTCTTCGATCGAATTCGTCTGCACACCGTTGAGACCGGTAAGGATATCGCCTTCCAAGACACCTGCTTGAGCAGCCGGCGAGAGTTCACGAACGCTCAATACGGTAAGCCCCGTACGGTCGCGACGCTCTTCGGCAACGACGCCCAGCGACGGACGTTTCTGGGTTTCAGCGGAGGGCTGCGGCGCTTGCTGCTGCAGTGAATAAGGTTCCGGTAACGGGCTCGACGAACCGGGTTGGGCCGGCGTTTCGCCGATCACATCGGGCGCCGCCGGGACGGGTTCGGGGAGCTGTTGTGCAGCAGCGGACTGAACCATCAACGCGGCGGCCAACGGAATCGGACAAGCAAACAAGACGGCCGACTTTTTGAATCGCCTGAACATCGCGGATCTCCCTCTGATCGATTTGGATTGGAACGACTACATTGTAACGGGAAGGCGGGGATCCTCCGCAAGCGACATCCCAAACATTCCCCCCGCCCGTGCCCCGGAGAACCGAATCTTGAACGACTTAGAAATTCGCCCACCTCGCCCCGAGGAATCGCCGCAAATCGTCAACCTGCTGACCGCCGGCGAATCGGAAATGCGCCGCCACCTGATCACATCCTCCGTCGCCGGGGCACTCAAAAACCCCGACGCGACAACGATTGGACTGGTGGCCGCTCGCGGTGAGAACTTGGTCGGTGCGGCGATCGCTTCGGCTCTCCCCGGCGGAACCGCGGTGCTTGTCGGGCTGAGAATCGCCGCCGAAGAACTCGACGCAGACGAATCCAACGCCGCCGCGATCGCTGAACCGCTCTTCAAAGCGACTCTCGGTTACCTACACACTCTGGGCGCCAACTTCATCCAGTCGACGTGCGCGACCGAATCGGCTCCTAAGGAATTGAGCGCCGTCGGATTCCAACACCTTGCCGACCTGCAATACCTTTCGGCGGAAGCCGCATCGATGCCAGATACCGCATCGCCCGACCTCGAATTCATCGCCGCCGCCGATCTGCCGGAGGGCGAACTGGTAGAATTGGTCGCACAAACCTACATCGATACGCGGGATTGCCCTTCGATGAGCCAATATCGCAGCGCCGCAGAGACGCTTGCCTCCTACCAAGCGATGCCACAATACGATCCGGCAGCCTGGCGAATCGCAAAACAAGATGGCAAGCCGATCGGTTGCGTGCTGACGATGCCGTTTGCCGATTCGAACGCTCTGGAACTGACCTACATGGGGATCGTCCCGGACGCTCGCGGAAATCGCTGGGGCGAAGCGTTGGTAGCGGAAGCCGCCCGGATCGCCCGAGAGCGTTCGCTGCAAACGATTAACTTAGGCGTCGATCGCGATAACGCCCCAGCTCAAACCGTTTACGAGCGGTTTGGCTTCACGCCATTTTATGGCGAAGCGGTTTGGGGCCTCAGGATCGATCCCGCGTAGAGAGCGCGGGAGAGAATTTGGAGAGCTTGCGGCTCAGCGATCCACCCTCAAGTCGATCGCCGAGCCATCGGAAACGGGGAGATCCCCGCGATGGAAATGCCTAGCGTTTCTCAGCCGCAGGCACTGCAGCCAGTCGTCCGTCCTGAGTGGTTCCTGCCAAGTAGTTGTCGATCTGGCTGGCGGTCTTCAGTTCGTCGAACTTTTCGGCCATCGCGATCCGAGTCTTCTTTTCGGTCAGATCGCGGACCAATTGGTCGCGAACCTGATCGTCCATCTCGGCAACGATCGGATTCGTTCGGCCCTGACAACGCATGATGATGTAGCGTTCGCCAGTCGCGACGATACCACTCAGCTCACCCGGTTGCAGACGGAACGCTTCGTCTTCGACAGCTGGTTGACCACCGTGGCGGCGGATTGGCGGAACGCGGCCGAGATTGCTTTGCGAAACAGGCTCGATCGAATACTGTTCTGCCAGCTGGCCAAAGAACTCTTCGGTCGGATTGGCGCGAGCCATGTCCCAAACCTGTTGAGCACTCTTCTGATCCGACAACACGATCGCCAAGACTTCGACGCGTTCGCCAAAGTTCGACTGGAAACCCTTTCGCAGATCTTCGTCGCTAATCTTCACCTGGCCGGCAACCATCTTCTTCAAAGCGACCGACGGCCAAACGGCGTCTTGCATGTATAGTTCTTGGCTAACACCCTGTTCACTGGTCACGTCAGCCAACCACTTCTGCACGTCGGGCTTTCCGTCGGCGGTGACAAAACCGTACGACTCTGCAGCTCGAGCGACTTCTGCATTCAACTCTTCTTGGGTGATTTGAATATTCATCTTCTTCAGCTCTTGCTCCAACAGCGTGCGATTGATTTCGCCGTCGAGCACTTCAACGCCATGTCGCTTCAGCGTCTCTGCGATCACTTGAGCCAACGTCAATTGTTGCCCGTTGATCAACGCGGCCGCACCAGGGTACTGCTTACGCAATTCGGGGTTTGACAAAACGTTGACAACTTGAGCTTGCTGTTGAAGCTTCTGAAACAACTCGGTTCCCGAGACGCGAGTCTTCTGATCGCGAATCCGATCGGTGATCTGTTGGCGAATCGCAGCGATCTGCTGGGCTGGTGGATGCATCGCTGGCAGGTGCTTGACGCACTGCAACATGATCCACTGGTCGGCGATCTGAAACGGAGCGGAGATCTCGTTTGGCTTCAGCGAAAAAGCAACCTTTTCGAACTTGGGGTCGCTGGTGTGGCGATGAACCGGTGGGATCATGCCCCGCACGCTTGCACTCGCTTCGTCTTCACTGAAGTCCTTGGCCAACTGACCAAACTGCGCTGGATCAGCCGATGCGCGAGCGTGCAGTTGTTCGGCGACCTGTTGCTTGCCGACCATGATCATGCGGCACTTCACCGACTCGCCGTATTGGCTGTCGAACGCCTTGTTGAATTCTTCGGGAGTCACCTGAGTCTCTTTGGCGACCAAGGTTTGCAAGGCGATCATTGGCCAGACGATATCGCGACGATATTCCGACGGTGCGATCTTGCGTTCCTGTTGCAACATTTGCAGATAGCGATCGACCGAGAGGCCAAACTTGCCAGCGATCCGTTGGATCTCGTCTTCGACGTCTTTGTTGGTGATCGTAATGTTGTGCTGCTTGCAGGCCTGCAGGATCAAATACTTGTTGACCATGCTTTCGAGAACGTCTTCACCGTGACGTCGCAACGCCTCTTCGCCCAGCATCTTGCGGGACAGCGAGGTTCCGTTGACTACCGCAACCACTTCGTTTTGCGTAGCCGCTGCTGCGGCAGGCTGTTGCGAAGTTGCAGTGTTAGCAACCGACAGAGCGATTGCCGCGGTGGACGCGAAAACCATGCAGCGGAACGCCGCGTGGAGGTGTAATTTTGTTTTCAGGGTCGTCATCTGGCCTCTCCTTAAACCATCGAGCGACATTGAATCGAAATCCTTCGTTCGGCTGAACACAAGCTCGGACTGCTCAGGCGACAGCGGGAGATTAGAAAAAAAGTTCGTTTTGGCTCAAGACCAACTTCCGAAAAGTCGACAGCATTTGCCCGGAAGCTGGCCCGTGGGAAAAAAAGCTTCTCCAATTCGCCGTTCCATCTGGACACGCAAGCCCGCCGATCGTTAACGTCGAGGTCGTTGCCAGGCTCTCGCAGTATGGCCTGACTTGCTCGATCTAAATCTTGCCAAAGGGAATTAGGCAATGGTCAACGTAAACTTCTTCGATTGGATGCGTCAGGGTGTTAAGCAATCGGTGCTGCTTGGTGTCAGCGACGCGATTGAAACAATGGGAACACCAGCGGAAACCGAGACGATGGATCCCGATATCCTGGCGTTCCTGAAAAGCGACAGCGATACGGAAACCAAACGCGTCGGTGCTCGCAGCCAACGCGGTGGCGCTCGCAAGCGATTGGGAAAATCGCTGAACGATCTCGACCCGGCAAAAAGCTAGTTCTGCAAATCGCAGAACTTAATTAAGAACGCGGCGACGCTGGCGAAAGCCCACGCGGATCAAGCCGACGGCATCGCGCGTGCCTCTTCGACGACACGGATTAGGCGGTCGAGATCCTGGTCGTCGTTGTAGACGTGAACGCTGGCACGCACGCCGCCGCCGCGACAGCTGAGTACAACGTCCTGCTGCAAGCCGATGTTGCGGACCTCGGCGGGCGACACCCCGGGAACATCGAACACGACGATGCTGCTGCGATTTCCGCCCGACCAACGGTTCAAGACCGTTGCCCCCGCTCTCTCCAATCGCTGGATCAACGTCTCCGCCGTCTCTAAGACTCGGTTTGCGATCGCGTCCTGACCATGTGCCTCGATGACTTTTTCGAACATCGCTGCGCTTTCGGCGAGTGCCAGCAGGCCGACCATGTTCGCCGATCCGGCTTCGAAACGAGCCGCCTCGGGACGCAGGTTCAGCTGAGCATTCTGAAAGTCGGCGGCGTTGCGGACGCTGTGCCACCCAACGTGCGTACACCGCAGAAGATCTAAGTGCTCGCTGCGGATGTAAGCAAATCCCGCCCCTTCGGGACCAAGCATCCATTTATGTCCGTCGGCAGCGAGGAAATCGATCGGCGTTTTGGCGACATCGATCGGGTAGATCCCCATCGCTTGGATCGCGTCGACAAACAGCAGTGCCCCGCGGGAATGGACTAATTCGGCGAGGGCATCGAGATCGACGCGGTAGCCCGAGGCATATCCGACCCAGCTGATCGCCACGATTCGGGTGCGGTCATCGATCTGAGCCGCTATCGCGTCGAGCGAGACTTCGCCGCCGGGACACTCGACCGTCCGCACCTCCACGCCTTTCGACTTTTGGTTGTCCCAAGGGAGCCGATTCGAAGGGAATTCGCCAGCAAAAGTGACGACATTGTCCCCCGATTTCCAGGGAAAACCTTCGGCGACCAGGTTGATCCCGTGCGAGGTGTTGGGAATCATCGCGATTTCCGTGGCCGACGCGCCGATCCAACGAGCTACTTGGCTGCGGAACGACTCCACCCCTTTGGACCAATAGGGCCACAGCGTGGTGGCTGTCTGAGCCGCCTCGTCGGCAAAGGCGATCATTCGCAATTGAGCCGGTTCGGAAAGGGGAGCTACCGCGGCATGATCGAAGTAGGCCCACCGCAAAGCGATCGGCATCTGGGCTCGCCACCACTGCCAAGGGGCACTTTGGAGCGAATTGGGGTCGGATTCAGGTTGGTTTGACATGCATAATCACTAAAATACGAGCGACTTGAAGAACGTCCAAAGATTCGTGCCATTCGGCTTGGGTGAAACACTTTTCTTTAACTATACTGATGCACTTGGCTTCCCAACATGCACGTCAGTACCGCGATATACAAGCCGAGGATCGTTGATGCCCAAGGCACTTTGCCTAACCAGCCTTGTGGTGGCTGCTCTGTTATTCATCCTATTCGCCTCCGACTTTGGAATGAGTATGGCAGGTATGGACGATGTTGCGCCCTTCCAAGGGGCCAGCATGATGATGGACATCGCCTTTTTAATACTTAGTGTAACCCTAGGCATACTTAGCTGGATAACGTTTCGCGAGCAGGTTTAACTGAGCGCGACCGGTCTGCGCCGCTGGATCTCTCGAGGATCGCGGTGCATTAAGACCGCTATATCCGTATAGCTGCATCTATAAAGAAAGAGGGCCGAAGCAATTGCTCCGGCCCTCTTGTCGTTTCGTCAGCAGACCTCAAGCGGTCCGGTCAACGTTTTAGCATCCGCATCCGCTGTTGCAGCACGATGGTGCTGGGCAGCAAACTTGAACTGGAACTTGCTTGCAGATCGTTCGTGGAACGCAGCGAGTGACGGTGTAAGGTTCGCAAACCTTTTCGCACTTCGGTACGCAGATCGTCTTGGTGTAGCATTCCTTCTGCATTGTGGTGCAGCAAACGGTCTTGGTGCGGCACTCGGGAACCATTCGGCAGACCTTGTAGCAAACAGTCTTGGTGCGTGGTTCGCAAACCATGCGGCAGACAGTGTAGGTGCAGGTCTTTTGACGTGGTTCGCAAACCATGCGGCAGACGGTGTAGTTGCAAGTCTTCTGACGTTGTTCGCAAACCATACGGCAGACGGTGTAGTTGCAAGTCTTCTGACGTTGTTCGCAGACCATGCGGCAGACCTTGTAGCAAACAGTCTTTTGGCGTGGTTCGCAAACCATGCGGCAGACAGTGTAGGTGCAGGTCTTTTGGCGTGGTTCGCAAACCATACGGCAGACGGTGTAGTTGCAAACCTTGGTGCGGCATTCAGGAACGCGACGGCAAACCGTGTAGCAAACTTCCTTGGTGCGGCATTCAGGTACTTGGCGGCAAACGGTGTAAGGAACTTCAACCGTGTAGCATTCGCGGCGGTAGCGAGTGCAGGTGATTTCCTTGGTTTCGCAAGTTGGGTGCCAAACCTTCTTTGTGCAAACACGAGGAGCACATTGGTAGGTTTCAGTGCGGCAGCAACCTGGAGTGTAAACGTTCTTGCATTGGCAAGGATCCCAAGTGCAGGTGCCTGGTTCGCGGATTACTCGAGTGCGAGTTGGGCCTGGAACTTCGTAGGTCTGAGTTTCCCAGTGACCGCCACGAACTTGGATCGTGCGAGTGTAGGTCTCAGGAACCATGCGGCTCTTGGTGACCGTGCGAGTGCGTTGCTCACGAACGGTGTTGTAAACGGTGTAGTTTACAGTCCGTGTCTTCTGCTCTTGAACGTTACGATAAACGGTGTAGTTGATCGTACGTTGCTTCGTCTCGTACACAGGCTTTTGGACTGTGTAGTTGATGACGCGAGTCTTGGTTTCGTACACAGGCTTCTTGACTGTGTAGTTGATGACGCGGGTCTTGGTCTCGTACACAGGCTTCTTGACTGTGTAGTTGATGACGCGAGTCTTGGTTTCGTACACAGGCTTTTGAACTGTGTAGTTGATGACGCGGGTCTTGGTCTCGTACACAGGCTTTTGAACCGTGTAGTTGATGACGCGGGTCTTGGTCTCGTACACAGGCTTTTTGACCGTGTAGTTGATCTGCTTGGTGCGAGTTTCATACACAGGCTTCATGACCGTGTACTGAACTTCTTTCTGTGTTGTCACAGGCACCATGCGAGTCGCTTGGACTTCACGTTGTTCGGTGCTGCGAACGTACCGCGTGCGGTAACGGGTCTCTTGGACCTGTTCGTACACGGTTTCGCGAACGGTTTTCATCACGGTGTGCGTTCCGCAACCTCCGGATGCTGCCGGAGCAACATCCGATGCGCTGGCACAACCGCCACAATCTTGGTAGCTGATAGCGTTACAATACGCCGCATCAGCCGACTTTGCCGAACCAACAGCCAACATGGCTGCGATCGCTGGCAGAAGCATTAGCTTTCTCATTTCCCACTCTCCTCGGATCTTGCTTAACGGAAACCTTGCTGGATATACGCTTGAATCTGGTCTGCTCGAGATCGGTCTCGCCACAAATTGCGGGGAAAGAAGCAAACCATTGGCAACATTGAGACGCGACCCAATCGTGGCAAAATAGCCAGGTAGGGTAGACCGCTCTCGGTGCATCAATTTCATCGACTGCGAAACAAAGGTGGGATAGAGAAAGCGTGATGCAAAGTAAATTTAGCCGGTTTGCGTAGTTTGCCTGGTTCATCCCTTGCGAGATATAACGGTTGTGATGGTTATTTAACGCACCGATTGTTGCTTCGGGCCAACACGCGTTGTTCAAACGCAATCACCTAACCGTTAGAATCGGTACCAGGTATCCTCTGGTTGTGGAGCGACGTTTCTGTAGCCAGCAACCCTTAACGGATCTCCACGCAACCGCATCCGGGAATCTATGGCTGCTGAACCTACCCAAGGCGATAGTTCACAAGAACTGCCGTCGGGCATTGCAATCAATTCCTCAATCCCGCCAGCAACTGTGGCGAGATTGATCCTCTATGCGCGCGAACTGAGCCGTTTGCGACGCGAGGGGGAATCGCACGTCAGCAGCAAGTTGTTGGGCCAGTTGTTGTCGGTCAGCGATGCTGTCGTCCGCCGCGACGTCAACCATCTCGGATCCATGGGGCAGCGCGGTGTCGGCTATGAGATCGGCCCATTGATTGGCCAGATCCGCCAGACGATGGGGACCAACCTTTCCTGGAAGGTTGCGCTGATCGGAGCGGGCAGCTTGGGGAACGCCCTGATGCGATACCGCGGCTTCGACGAACAGGGCTTCCAATTGGTAGCCGCCTTCGATACCGATCCGGCGATCTGTTCCCGCAACATCGGGGGGATCCCGGTCCTGCCGCTGGAGCAGCTCGAGTCGACGATCGTCGCCGAAGCCGTTTCGCTAGCAATATTGGCGGTCCCTGTCGACGCAGCCGATGCGGTCGCCAAACGCTTGGCCGCCTCGGGAGTCGTCGGAATCTTAAACTTTGCTCCCCGAACACTGCCAAAGTTTCCCGGCGTCTGCGTCGTCAACGTCGACCTCGCCAGCGAGCTGCAACAGCTCTCTTTTGCTGTCGTCAGCCAAAAATAGAAACGGGTTTGGCTAACCGCTGCGTTGATCAAACCGCTGCGGGCCCCTCCGGAAAACGCCTACTGCGAATTTTTCGCCCCCTCTGTTCACTGAGGAGCTATGTTTCAGGGGACGCAACCTAGTTTCGCTAGTAAAGGAGCCAAGCAGTGGCCAACGACGTATTAATCGACGAACACACTCACCAGGCAACGATTGCCACCCCGCATACCGATCCCGCCAGCGGTTCGCAAACCAAAGCCGGATCGCGACGGTCGAGTCGCGTTTTGCGGGTGCTGCACGTCGTCAATGGCCAGCATTTTTCAGGCGCCGAGCGTGTCCAGACCCACCTGGCTCGCTGCCTTCCCGAGAACGGCATCACCGCCGATTTTGCTCTGCTGACGCCCGATCGCTTCCCCAAACACTTCGATGTCGAATCGAGCCAATTGTTCGACATGAAGATGCGAAATCGCTGGGATATCGGTGCGGCGCGGCGAGTCGCCAAACTGGCTCGCGATGGCAATTACCAACTGTTGCACGCCCACACACCTCGGTCGGCGATGATCGCCGCATACGCTTCGCGTCAGGCGCGGCGACCTTGGGTCTACCATGTCCACAGCCCCGCCGCCGCCGATTCGACGCGTCCGATCCAAAACCGGATCAACGCGATGACCGAGCGATTTTGCCTGCTGTCGACATCCCATCAGATTGCGGTTTCCAACAGCTTGCGGGACCACACGATCGCCAGCGGCTTCGACCCGTCGGCCGTGACGACAGTCCACAACGGTGTCCCGATGATTCGTCCGCCGCGGACGGAATTCCCGCAGGTCGGCGGCGTCTGGACGCTTGGCATCGTCGCTCTCCATCGCCCGCGCAAGGGTCTCGAAACCTTGCTCGACGCACAACGAATCGTCCGCGACGCCGGCTTCGATGTCCGTTTGCGATGCGTTGGCCCATTCGAAACACCAGCCTACGAAGCGAGCATCCGGTCCAGGATCGACCAATTGCAACTGGGGCCCGACGTCGAATTCACCGGCTTTGTCGACGACATTCCCGCCGCCCTGGCAAAGTTGGACGCGATGGTCCTGCCGAGCTTGTTTGGCGAGGGCCTGCCGATGGTTGTGCTCGAAGCGATGGCCGCCGCAGTGCCGGTGATCGCGACTCGTGTCGAAGGAACTCCCGAAGCGATCAGCCACGACAGCGAAGGCCTTCTGGCTGAAGCTGGCAATCCAGTCGACCTGGCTGCTCAGATCCAACGGTTGGTTAGCGGAGAGGTCTCGTGGCATGACCTGGCCGAAGCCGCC
This sequence comes from Rosistilla oblonga, assembly GCF_007751715.1. Lineage (NCBI taxonomy): Bacteria > Pseudomonadati > Planctomycetota > Planctomycetia > Pirellulales > Pirellulaceae > Rosistilla > Rosistilla oblonga. Next base: position 4,517,854 of record NZ_CP036292.1, read on the forward strand.
GCTGCTCGCCACGCTGCGGAGTTCTCCGACGTCGCGATGGCCCGCGGCGTAGCCGATGTCTATCGCAAAGTCATCGACGGTTAGCTGCCGAAGAAAACGCACCGCGCGATAAGGTCTGTATTATCGCGAGCGTGGGAGCTCCCTTTCCATGTCGCCTACCGGAATCAAGCCGGATAGCGACATGATACAATCGGTTTTGGTGTTGCCGCTTCTTGCCGCCGTTTTGGCATGGCGACATCTGCTAACAACCACGCCAACTGTCCCGCAAAACCGACGAAGTGCCGCCCGCACGGTTTCCCAATGGCTAGTCCAATCCAGCGATCCCCAGTCCCGGCCGACCGCCGTTTGCGGATCGGGTTGGCGATTGCTGCGGTGGCAACGATCGCGGCGAGTGCGGTTGTTCTGCATCGCTTCGAACCCAACGCAAACTCGTGGTATCCGAAGTGTCCGTTGCACGAAATGACGGGGTTGCACTGTCCCGGCTGCGGCACCACGCGAGCCGCTCGCGAGATTCTGCACGGCGACTTGGCGACCGCCGTCCAATTGAATCCGCTGACAGTCATCGGCGGTCCGATCTTCCTGATGATGCTGTGGCGAAACCGTCGCCGCCAGCAGGAGGGCAAACCGACAAAACCGCTGCTCGGTTGGGCGTTTCTCGTCTTGCTGATCCTCTATTTCGTCGCCCGCAACGTTCCCTCGCCAACTCGCAGTTGGTTCGCTCCGCCAAGTCCGCAGCCCACGATCGCTGAACCAACGACGCCGCGTTAATCGCTGCGCCACGGCGGGCGAACATCAGCCGAGAGTCCAGACCTTTTCGGCTTCGCTCAACTGCAGCGCCCGCCGCGTCGCTTCGGGCAGGACCACATGATCGTCATCGATCCAGTGGACCTGGCTATTGACGGCGCGAAACCGCGAGGCGGATGTGGTGACGATCTGCCGCTTCGCATCGGCGGGAACCTCGCCTCGCTCCACCTTCGGATTGCGGCAACTTGCGACGCTGCGAATCGAATCGCGATCGGAATGCAAGATCGGGCCGGCATCAAAAATATCGACCAGCCCGCGCGACGCAAAACCCTCCCGCTCCAGCATCGCTTTGGCCGGACGCGTCTGTTCATGAACCTCACCGATCACTTCGCGAACCGCCGGTGGCAACAGGTCCCAGTAGATCGGATGTTCTGGCATCAAGTCGTCGATGAACTTTTTCGAAACCGTCGAAAGCGCATCGGCGACGGGAAAGTCGACGTGGAAAAAATGGCGGCCGAGCGCTTCCCAGAACGGACTGCTTCCATCGGCATCCGATACGCCACGCATCTCTGCGATCACCTCTTTGGCAAATCGACTGGGTCGCTGAGCGATCATCGAGAACCGAGCCAACGACAGTAGACTGCCTCGCCCCTGCCCGCGGAATGCGGGCAGCAGGAACAGGCTGCCGATTTCGGTAGGCCCATCGTGGATCCGCCGAAGCTGTAGACTTCGCACGCTGCCGCGCACGTCCAGCTCTTCCGATTCCCGCTGCTCCGTGACAACTTCGTAAGCGTAAAACGGTTCGTACCCGCCGGTCTTGGCAAAGATGCAAGACGTTCCGACCAGCGAACCCGTCGCTCTGTCCTCCATCACAAACACATACGGCTCGCCGCCGGGACGCTCCGATTTGCGAGTGAAGGCGAAATGCGACCACTCCAGACGTTCGTGCAGCTGATCTTTGGTCAGCCGCAGCGAGGTCAGGCCGAAGCCCGATCGCTGGATCAGATCGTACAGCGGTTCCCAGTCGTCTAACGTCGCAGCGCGTACAACTTCCATCGTTATTCCGACGCCTTTGTGCTCGATGATTGCAAGACTTGCTCAATGATCGCGATCGCACTATCGATGTGTTCTGTCGTGGTGATCGCCGGCGGAGGCAAAAAACGAATCCGGTAGGGATTGCCGCCGCACAAGAAACAGATCAGCCCCGCCGCGTAGAGTTCGCGAACCCAGCGATTTGCAGTTTCATAACTGCCGTCGCCGGGAGTCATCGCGATCATCATCCCCTTCCCGTACGGTCCCTGGATCTGTCCCGGGTACCGCTGGGCAAGCGTCTGCAAGCAACTGGCAAAATGGTTGTGGTTGCGTTGATTGCGACCATCGACACCAAAACATTCCTGGTCCGCCAATTGGTCCAACATCCTTAGGCCCGTCGCGATCGACGCCGACGAACCGGTGAAAGTTTGGCTGAGGATCGGCGCTGTCGGTTGCAATTGTTTGCGGTACAGCGTCGCACAGACCTGCGTGATCTTGCCGATCGTCGTGATGTCAACATACCGATCTAGACCAAACGCCTGGTAGGCCAACGGAGCGGTCGTCCGCCCGAACGATTGCACCTCGTCGAAGATCGTCAAGATCCCCGCCGCTCGGATCGGTTTTAACAGAGCCTGGAAAAAGTCGGGGTCGCCCGGAACGTAACCGCCTTCGCCCGCGATCGGTTCGGCCCAGAAGGCGGCATGCCGGCCGGGATACCGTGTCAACAATTCATGCAGTCGATCGACAGCCGCTTGCGTACTCTGCTGCGGATTCGACGGATCGTAGAACGGCAGGTAATCGACGAGGATCGTTTCGGGCAGGCCGCTGCGATAGCTTGGCCGATCGGTCAGCGCGGCCAAAGCGAGCGATCGCCCGGCGAAGCAGTTGGTGAAGGCGATGATCCGGTCGGCAGGACGGCGGGCATGAAAAGCGATCTTCAGCGCGTTTTCGTTTGCCATCGCACCACTTGTCGACAGCAAACAATGCCCCAGATCGGAACCACCCGCGTTTGCAAGATCCAACAATCGTTCGCACATCGCGATCGAAGGCCGGTTCTGTTGCAAGTTGCCTTGCATCACGGTGTCTTCCAAAGCCCCATCGATCGCGGCGTCGAGCATCTGCATGTGGCTGTGCCCCAGCCCATGAACGCCGATCCCGCCGATGAAGTCGAGCTTGACGCTGCCGTCAGCCAATTCGACCCACGGCCCGTTGCCAATGCCGCTGGCGATATAAGGGAAGTAGGGAGCGGCGCCGCGGGCTTCGGTCAGCCGATCCAAGAGCGTTGCGTACTCTTTTTCAAGCTGTGGATCGGCCGGCCGTACTCCGTTTAACGGTGCAGAATGCTCGCGGAGCGCTGCGGATAACAAAGCTTTCGCCTGGGCAACACGTGGGTCGTTGCGAAGTCGATCGGCGGATAGACGTGAGTTGTCGTCGGTCATGAAACGTTGCCTGAACATGGATAGCGAAACAACATCGATGTATTGTTGAGTATATCCTGTTGGCCGCCCAATGCCGAATCGCCGCTACACAAGAAACCGACGGCGACGCCCCAGACGACCTTGGCACAACAACTTCGTACCTGTGCACCGCCTCTAAACGAGTCGATGCAGGAAACGACTGCACCGATTCCCACCGGTGATTATCGAGCGGATGCGATCGCCGCCGCGCGAAAAGCCTCAGCTGATCTTTATTAGCGGGCTATTTCTTTTGTTCCGCTGCAGCGATCAACGCTTCGAGTTCCAGAAGGTGCTCGTAAGGTGCGCGTTGCCGCTGATACTTGTTCGAGATCAGATCGTGAAGCGTTCGCAGGTCCTCCAACGGGATGACCGGGAACTCGGTCCATTCGGCTTCGGATTTCAGGCGTGAGCGAAGCTTCCATTTTCCCGCGTGCCGAGTCGCGGTGGCGAGCCGAACTTCGCCTTCATCGGTCGTCTCACGCCATTCGTGTTTCTTCATGATTCGTGTTCCTAATGGTCTGCGACTCAGAAGATTTAACGCAGTTCGGGAGGAGAATAGGGCATCCGGAGATCGCTGCCGCACGATGCGGCGCGGATCATCGCACGGAAAAATGGTATCAATCCGCGATTGCAAAAGATAGCCGCAGGACGCTCGCAGAGGGAACCTACGAAGGCCCAATCGACGCTCGCCGCCGATAATGCTGGCTCGATACGCTAGAACAACTGGTGAAGCGGTTCGCCTTCAGCTAACAGACTGATCGGTTGGCCGCTGGCATCGATCGCCGAAAGGTCGTTCACTCCCATCGCGTGGTAGACGGTTTTGACGATGTCCTCGGGCCCGATCGTTTGGTGTTCGGGATATTCGCCTCGCTTGTCGGTCTCGCCGTAGACCTGGCCGCCGCGGATGCCACCGCCGGCAAACAGGTTGCTCATGCAAGCAGTCCAGTGATCGCGGCCCGCCCCCACGACGCCGCCGGAACGAATATCGCCGATCTTCGGCTTGCGGCCCATCTCGCTGGAGACCAAGACCAACGTATCGTCGATCAGTCCGCTTTGGGCGAGGTCTTCGATCAGCGCCGAATAACAGCGATCAAACTCTGGCAGCAGATTTTCCTGCAGGCACTGAAAATTGTTTCCATGCGTATCCCAACCGCCGGCGCTTTTGCACTTTGCGTTGAGGCTTGTATCTTCCTTCCAAAAGACTGTCACAAACGGAACGCCGGCTTGGACCAAGCGGCGAGCCATCAGCAGGCTGGTGCCATTAACCGTCTGGCCATATCGTTCGCGAACCGCCAACGGTTCCTCCGAAACGTCAAACGCGCGGCTGGTCGCAGAGGATGCCAGCAGTTCGAACGCTTTGCGGTGCTGGATCTCGAAGTTCGAAGCCGCCGCGTCGGTTTCAAAAGTCCGCCGCGCCCCATCGATCGATTTCAGCAATCCCTTGCGGTCGCTCAATCGGTCGCGCGTGACGCCATCTTGCAATGTCAGCGACGGCGCCGCGAAGGTGAGCGGATTGCCGGGATCGCTACTCAAATAAAACGGATCAAATTCGGCCCCCAAGCGAGCCGAAAATTGGCCGGGCCGCGTGTAGGGAGGGCGACTCGGTTTGTGCGGCAAGGTGATCGCCTGCGGCAACGACTCGTGGGGCTCGCGTTTCGAAGCGACGACCGATCCCATAAAAGGCCAATCGTCGGGATAGGGCCGCCGATCGTTCCCCTGAGTCCGGAAGGTGTTGTCCGGCGCGTGCCCTGTCAGGTTGTAGTAATACCCGGCGTGATGATCTCCCGTCGCTAGCCCGCGGTCGCTGACTCCATGCACGATCGCCAGATGATCGGCCACCTTGGCGGTCATCGGAAGATGCTCGCACAATCGGATACCGGGAGCGGCGGTCTGGATCGAAGCAAACGGGCCGCGATAGGCGCTCCCCGCATCGGGCTTCATGTCCCAAGTGTCGACGTGCGACGCACCGCCACACAAAAAGAAGAGGATCGTCGACTTCGCCTTCCCCGATGCTCGCGTTGTTGTCGCAGCCGGCTTGCCCCACGCTGCGGTCGGCAACCGCATTCCGGCATAACCAACTGTCGATGCCACAATCGCGGTCCGGCGATCGATACGGATCTTACTTTTGTCCATCGTGCAATACCTCGAGGCGGGATGTGGCGGAGGGGGTAGGGAGGACAACGCCGGGATTGTATCACGCTGCCGCGGCGATTGCGAACGTTTTAGCGGCCTGCACCAGGGAGAATCAGTGTTTGTGCTTGGGCAAATTAGCCGCCACGCGCTGATACCTCAAATTGAAACACTCAATAGCCCTGTGGACTGTCCTGCAAACCACTTTTCGCCTTTTATCTCTTGCCTCGCCAACGCACTCTTGTATCATTGCATTAACACAACAGGCCATCCCATGCAATTACATATCAGCACCGACGGCGTCCCGATCTTCCAACAGATCGTCGACCAGATCCAATATCGCATCGTCTCGGGCCAATTGGCCGCGGGGGATGAATTGCCGACGATCCGCGGGCTGGCGGAGTCGTTGCGAGTGAACCCCAACACCGTGGCCCGCGCCTACCGCGAGCTCGAACACGAAGGGCTCGTCGAGAAGCGGCGAACAACCGGCACGTTTGTCGCGGAGCAGATCGAACGCCGAACTCTGAACCAACGTCGCGATCTATTGAAACCGCACTTGCAGCGATTGATCATCCAATCGCGGCAGCTGGGATTTTCGATCGACGACGTGATCGAACAGTTGAAGAAAAGGGACGACCAAATTCCTCGTGACGAGAACCGATCATGAACGCTTCCCAAACCGATGGTGTCGCTGTTGACGTTCAAAATCTGAGCCGGAAGTTTCGTGGCAACGAAGCGCTCCGCGACGTGAACCTACAAATCCCCAGCGGTTCCATTTTTGGACTGGTGGGGCTTAACGGAGCCGGCAAGACGACGCTGATTCGCCACCTGATCGGTGCTCTGGTCGCCAAACATGGCCAAGTCCGCGTGCTGGGGCAGGATCCGGTTGCCGATCCCGCGGGCGTTCTGCGGCGGATCGGTTATCTAAGCGAAGAGGACTCGTTGCCGCAGTGGTTGCGTGTGGGGGAACTGATCGATTTCTCCAAGGCGATGTATCCGACCTGGGACGATGCCTATGCGGCGGAGTTGTGCGAGATGTTTTCTCTGGCGCGGACGTCGCGTCTGCAATCGTTGTCCAAAGGACAGCGGGCGCGGGCGGGGCTGCTGGTTGCGATCGCCCATCGCCCCGAACTGCTGATCCTCGACGAACCGAGCAGCGGGCTGGACCCGATCGCACGCAGCGATATCCTCGAAGCAATCATCCGAACGGTTGGTGAAGAGGGGCGAACCGTGTTGTTTTCCAGCCACCTGTTAGACGAAGTCGCTCGCGTTTGCGACAGCGTTGCTCTGATGTCCGCCGGGCAGATCGTGGAGAGACGCACGATAGAAGATCTGCAGTCGCGGTATTGCGAGATCATTTGTCGGGAGAATTTCGCGGACGGCGACTCACCCCGTCTGCCCGCTGCGTTTGGCTGGCAGCGCAGTGGCGGGGAATGGTCGGCGGTCGTCGAAACACAGCGATTGGAAGCGTCGCTTCAGAGCGGCGATCTACAGTTGCTGAATCGCTATGAAATCACGCTGGAACGCTGGTTCACCGCGCGAGCAAATACCGGCGCCGGCGATCCGCTAGCGATCGAAGAGGACGAAAGTGGGCCGCAGCAAGCGATCGCATCGGGAGAGATCCAATGAACCAAACGACTGCCCTGATCCGACTCGCGTTTTGCTGCCAGCGTCGCGTTGTGATCGCGATGATCGCCCTCGTTGCGGTCGGACAAATCATAGTTTGGGGAACCGCCCTACTGCACCCGCAGTGGCTGCAACACAACGTCCTGCCGATGACGATGGTCTGTTCGCTGCTGCCCGCTGCATTGTTCAGCTTCGTCGTTTTCGATTACGGCTTCCAAACCGACCTCAACTTTACCGCCAGCAGTTGCAACCATTGGCTGCTGCGGATGCCGGTCGCCGCGTGGAAGATCGCGATCGTTCCGGTAGTGCTCCGCACGTTGTGGGTCAGCGGATTGTGGACGTTGGTCCAGCAGGGAGAAGCGTGGACGCAGGGACGCACGGGGTGGCCGTGGCTGGCGCCCTGCCTGTCGCTTTCCGCCGGTGCGATCTGGGTGATGGTGCTCACATGGCGTCCGTTTGCCAATCCTTGGTTCCGGTTGCTGTCGCTACTGTCGGTCGCCATCGGCTTCTATTTCTGTATCGCCCTGATTTTTGATGGGCGATCGATGGTCCCAGCCGAGTGGCGCGGCTTGGTGCCAACGGCGGGACTTGTAGTGGCGGGGCTGTTCTATTCCAGCGGAGTCGCCGCATCGTTTGCAGCGATCCGTTTGGCGAGGACCAATACGCGGGGAATCATTCCCGAAACGGACCGTCGGCCCGCCGTGGCCCGTCGCGTCTTAAACGACAGCGTTTCCCAACGCGCATCCAAACCGGCCAACTTCAGGCGTCCTTACAATGCATTGTTATGGCACCAGTGGATCCGCATCCGCACGTCGGCCTACACGACTGTCGCACTCTATCTGATTCCAGCGATTGGGCTGTACGTCGCGGTGGTCCCCTTCAGCGGGCCGGCATTCATCATGCTCAATGTCCTGCTTGCCTATGCCGGCATCTTTGCGTCCAGCGGCAACCAATTGGACGCCGCCGCCAGGCAACCTTCCAGCCTGCCAACCTATTTGATCGCTAGCCCCATCAGCTCGGCGACCATTGCCTGGACGCGAGCCATCGTTCCATTGGCTGTCGCGGCGGTGATCTATCTTTCGATCGGCGAGGTACTCGCCGGCTGGGCGATCTGGCCTACGAATCGCACAAACTGGATCGCGTGGGCCGAGAGTTATCGCAGCTGGTTCAACGGGCAGGACGCCACACCGATGTTTGGTTTGCGATTGGTCGGATCGTTCTGCGTCGCATTCTTGGCGACGTATCTGAGCCGCGTCGCTAGCTACTGGTGGATCGGAATGACGGGGCGAACGTGGTTCGTCATGGCAGCATCGGTTGTCGGCATGACCTTCTATTTTGTGCCGCTATCGATCTTTCTGGCTTGGTTTATGAAGCAGAACGATTGGCAAGCGGTTCAAGCGATGGGACGCTCGGGCTGGCAATGGATGCCCACGGCAATCTTCGTGGCGATGGCATGTAAGGTGATCGCAGTGGCGATCGCCGCGTATCTGCTCCGCCATCGCCGACTCGCCTCCACAAGAGCGATCGCTAGCGTTGCCTTCGGCTGGGTTGCGATCTGCGTAATCCTGGCGGGAACGCTGACGATGCTGATTCCCGATTCACGCATCAGCTTTGCCTGGATGCTGGCTGCGGCAACGCTCACCGTTCCACTGGCAAGAATCTTCGCGATGCCGTTGGCTCTGGCCTGGAACCGCCATAGATAACTGCCGCGAAATTGTCGCGTCGCAAATGCGAGATTGCGTTCGCTGGCCCGGTCGTAGATCACGTAAACGAATATCGATGGCGTGATTGCATCGCCACTTCAAAGCGGCAACAGGGAGAGCCTCAGCAGAAGGTTTAGAGCGATTGCTTGACCCAGACAAAGGGAGCCCGAGCGCTTTCGCCGAGCGACGCATCGTTGACATTCAGCCCCGCTTCGATCCGATTTTCCAGATTCACAAACGGTTGATCCTGGGTCTCCAACGCGGCGGTGCTGGAGACAAATCGCACGCGGCCATCTTCGTACAACAGATTGAAGCCGCGCCCATCGTGAGCCAACTGATCCCCGTCAACAGTGCGAACCGGTGCGTCCCCAAGGATCGCAAACGTCGAACGCGATTCGTATCGAGGCGCGTTGTAGGTTTGATCGTCCATCACGCCAAGGGTGTAAGCCAATTGGCCGCCGGAGACGTTTTGCAAATGCAGGAGATCGCCGGCCGACGCGTTTTGCAGTTGCAACTTGGTCGGCACCAAAGCGGGCGAGGAGGGCTGGTTCTGCGACGGGCACCAGATCGCACTCTCGCGATCCAACAGATCGTGTTCCTTGAGTTCGACAGCAAAGACGCCGGCAAAAGCCAACGGCCCGCGGAGGTCGATTTTCGGCAACCGCTGCTGAGGATCGCTGATCGCAAACTGCGCCAGCGAAGTGCCCAACTCTTGCAGATTGCCCTGACACTGCGTTCGTCGGGCTTCGAACCGCCCTTCGAGAATCGCCGGGAAGACCAAACCGCCCAGCACGATCATCGAGACTGTCGCAACCAACGCATCGGGGATCCGCCAACGCCGCGCGGTCGCTGCTCGCTGCGATGGATCGGTTTCCGAAAGTGGAGTCGTCGGGGCCAGCGAAGGAGTTGCGGCGGGTTGCGGTTTGGATGACTCGATAAAATCCATCGTCCGCGAGATCAAATCTGCTGGCGGTTCAAACGCTTCGGGTTGATCCTGATCGGATAGCGGATCTTCTTCCAACGGTCGCAGCGAATCCCGCAAACGCTCCAATTCGGCGCGGGCTTCGGGATCCGAATCGAGCATCGCCTCGACACGTAGCACCTCTTCGGGTTCCAACGCGCCTAACAAATATCCAAGCAGATCTTCGCGCATGGCGCAGGAACCCTCTTCACATTGCTTTGCGGCAGATGAAGCTTCGCCGTTGCGCTACTTCATCGACTGAGATTCTTCCCAGAGCTGATTCAATCGCGAGACCGCTGCGTTCAGACGGCTTTTGACCGTCCCGACAGGGATCCCCAGCACATCGGCTGCTTCGCGATATTTCAGCCCTTGGTAATAAACCAACTGAACGACTTTTTGCATCGAATCGCTCAACTGGGCGACAATCCCTTGAACGCTGTCTTGGTTTTCTCGCCCCGACGCAACCAACCACGGATCGGGATCGTTGCCGACCAATTTCTCGGTCCACTTCGATTCGTCGTCGTCGACATTGCGGGTTCGGTCCAGACTGACCATTCGATGTCTACGGTTCTTACGTTGCAAGTCGATAGCTTGGTTCGTTGCAATTGCATAAAACCAGGGACGAAATTTTCGCCCCTCTTCAAACGTCTCGGCTCGCAGGTGAACTTGCAAGAAGGTCAACTGGAACGCATCTTCGGCTTGTTCGGCATCGCCGAGGTACCGCCGCAGGTAGCTGTAGATCTCGCGTTGATAACGTTTCATCAACGTTTCGAACAGAATTCGCTGGCCGCTGCTGCGATAGGTCAGCAGCAATTCTTCGTCGGATACGTCCTCGTAGCCGAGCGCTGCATCGTTGGACTGAAGTGTCGCCGTCATAAGATGTCACTTGGCCTCTCGCCGAACAAAAGGGAAGGGGTTCGGCACGATCAGTTGGGATAAATGCTAACAATCAGAAAAGGCATTCTACAAAGTTGCCGTCAGCCGATCCGAGACCGACCAACGAACCAATAAAACGCAGAAAAGATGGTTTCAGCTTAATCCACTGTCGCGAGCTTCGTCAATCACTTTGGTGGTATCCCCCCACTTGCCGGGATGGGCAATGCTGGCATTGAAGCAGCGTTTTCCCAGCAAATACTCGACCGAACCCGGCTTGCCACGCCGCCGCTGCAGCGCCGGGTCTTCATCGTAAATACAGACTTTTTCTTCGCGATTTCGACTTTTTTGAGCGATTGATGCGAACAAACATCGATCCGCGATCCGCCTGACTCCCGGCACAGAATCATCGCCCCGTCGGCGTTGGACTCAGCGAGATCGCTCCGGCGCTGGCACCGTCGCCCGTGGGCGGCGGCGAATCGAGAGCGTTGGAATCGTCAGTCCGCCGGAAAATGATCGTCTTGGGACGCTGATCGCCTCCGCCACTGTAGAACGCCGTCGGGCGAGCCCCCTGTGTGTCGCCGATGATCAACAACAGATCCCCCTGCAATCGATAGATGGCAAGGTTGGACATCACCGGTTTCTGCCCGCCACCACGCCCCGCTTTGCGCAGCGGCGTCCAATCCATCTGTTTGGGATCGGATTGCTCGTTGACCGCAAAATGGCCGATCCAGATCGGTGTTCTACGATCGCCGCGGATGTGCGTGTACCGCAGATCGCTCCCTTCAAATTCGATCCGCCCCTGCAGCCCCGGCTCCAGATCGGCGATCCAGCTCCCCTGCAATCGCTTCGTGTCGGGCGCGTGCTTCTTCCCTCGCGGCTCCTTCGCCGCGGCGATGCCACCGACTAACAGCAGTGCCGCCATCGCCAATGGTGCGTGGTGCATTCGAATCATCTGACCTCCCCCAAGCCGCCGAGAAATTCATTTCGCCCCCAAAAGATGGGAATCCTCTGAGCGTAGCGGCTGCGAAGTACCGGAGCAAACTTTTTTACGGGGCGCAGGAAACAACAAATCCCCGCTAGGGGGATTTTTCCGAGCTGTTACGAACCGAAATCGCCGGCAACAGCTGACGGTTGTAGCGGATCTGTCGACTCCACCGCTGAGGTAGCTGGGGTTAGGTTGCGCGATGTTGCATTTTTTCCACAACAGGAGCTGGTGTAAGCATTTGTAAGCTAAGTTTCCCTGAGAAGATTCGGTTCGACACCGCGCAACGGGGCATGTGTGTTCAAAGCAATCGGATCTTTGCCGGTGAGCGACGGACTGAGAACTCCGTCACCACTTGGAATCACTAGCAATATTTGCTGAGAAAGCTGAAATGTCACGAACGATGAATCCAACCGCTGGCCGCACCGAACTGAGTCGTCAAGAACAGTTTGAACAGATCAAGGGCCGCATCCACAGTAAGCTGGTCGACAAGCTGGACCTTTCAAAGGTCGGAGATCTCAAGGGCGATACGCTCAAACGCGAGATCCGGATGGTCGTCGAACACCTCTGCGACGCCGAGGAGACGCTGCTGAATCGGCAGGAACGCGAGCGAATCGTCGACGAGGTATTGGACGAGACCTTTGGCCTGGGCCCGCTGGAGATCATCCTCAAAGACAAGAAGGTCAGCGATATTCTGATCAACGGTCCCAAGAACATCTATGTCGAAAAGGAAGGCCAGCTGCAAAAGAGCGAGGTCGAATTCCGCGACAACAAACACCTACTGCAGATCATCGACCGGATCGTTTCGAAAGTCGGCCGCCGGGTCGACGAAACCTGCCCGATGGTCGACGCTCGCCTGGAAGACGGCAGCCGTGTGAATGCGATCATTCCGCCGCTGGCCCTCGATGGCGCGGCGGTTTCGATTCGTCGCTTCGGCAGCAACCCGCTGAAGCTGGAAGATCTGCTGAACTACAAAGCGTTCACGCCCGAGATGGTGATGCTGCTGGAAGGCTGCATCAAAGCTCGCATGAACATGATCATCTCCGGCGGTACCGGTTCGGGTAAAACGACTCTCCTGAACACGCTCAGCAGTTTCATCCCACACGACGAGCGGATCGTCACGATCGAGGATGCGGCGGAGCTTCAGTTGCAGCAGGATCACGTCGTCCGTCTGGAAACGCGACCACCAAACATCGAAGGCAACGGCGCGGTGACGGCGACCGACCTTGTCAAGAATGCTCTGCGTATGCGTCCCGAGCGAATCATCATCGGCGAATGCCGTGGTGGTGAAACGTTGGACATGTTGCAAGCGATGAACACCGGTCACGATGGATCGTTGACGACGATTCACAGTAACAATCCACGCGACGCGATCGCGCGTCTGGAGACGTTGGTGATGATGGCCGGTTTCGAGATGCCGGTCAAAGCGATTCGTTCGCAGATCGCCGGCGCGGTCGACGTGATGATCCAAGCCAGTCGTCTGCAAGGCGGCAAGCGACGCGTCACCTACATCACCGAGATCGTCGGGATGGAGCAGGACACGATCGTAATGCAAGACATCTATCGATATGACCAACAGGGCATTGGTGCCGACGGCAAGGCGAAAGGTCGCTTTATCTGCACTGGTGTGCGTCCCACGTTCATGGACAAGTTGGAGGGCAAGGGAATCCGTTTGCCAGCCAGTGCGTTCCGCGAACGCGTGATGATGGAAGCGTAGCGCCGTTGAGGTAACCAAGCATGATAACATTGATAATCGTAATCGCTGTAGGCGTTGGCATCGCAGCGCTGATCGCTGGGGCCTGGTTGATGGTCGACTCCGAAGCCGGAGGCCCATCGACGGCAGAAAATCGACTCGACACTTTGGCTCGGCTGAAGAAAGACGTCGACGATCCATCGCAGTCGACGGCGCTCTACGCAGGCGGTTTTGACGAGAGCAAAGACCGGCTCGACGCGCTGCTCAAATCGCTCCCCGGCATGGGGCTGTACCTCGAGCAAGCCGACCTGAGTCTCAATGCAGGCAAGTTTTTTGCATTGGTCGGGGGGCTGTTTGCGGCGGGCATCGGTCTCTGTTTTGTCACGCCCATCCCGGTCCTCCTAGGCCCGATCCTGGGCGGCATGCTGGCATCGATTCCGTTTTTGTACGTGATGTTCATGCGGAACCGTCGTTTGGCAAAGTTTGGCAACCAGATGCCCGAAGCCTTGGAACTGCTCTCCCGCAGTCTTCGCGCCGGCCACTCGCTGGCCGCCGGATTTGGCTTGATCGCCAGCGAGATGCGCGATCCGATTCGCAAGGAGTTCGCTCGCTGCTTCGAGGAACAAAACCTCGGTATCGCGTTGGAGGAAGCGCTCGACGACATGACCGGCCGGGTTCCCAACATGGACCTGAAGTTCTTCGCGATGGCGATCATCCTGCAACGCGAAACCGGTGGTGACCTCGCCGAAATCCTCGACAAGATCAGCCACCTGGTCCGCGAACGCTTGCAGATCCAAGGCCAAGTTGCGGCGTTGACGGGCGAGGGTCGGATGAGCGGAATCGTGTTGCTGGCGATGCCACCGACGCTGTTCCTAACGATGCTGTATCTGAACTACGACTACGCGATGATGCTGTTCACCGATCCGATGGGCCGCAAGATGATGGCCGGTGCGTTGGTGATGCAGTTGTTGGGTGCGGTCGTGATCCGCAAGATCATTACGATTCGGGTTTAACATTCCGTCGCCATCGCAGGCTTTCACCGCTGCGTTGGCAAGCGTCGCTGTCCTCTTCCCAGGCCATGCGACTCGGCAAATTAGATTTTGGTACAAGGATTTTTTGATGTTCGCTGCCGACATTCAAACCACCGGTTTTATCGTATTGGGAGCCATCTTCGTTGGCGTCTCCGCCATCGCGTGGTTGATCCTGGGCCGCGTTAGCGGTAGCGACGAGAAGAATCGCGCCGAGGTGCGGTTGGACGAAATGCGTCAAGCGCGCCGCTCCGGCGAAGGAGCTCGTGGCGACACCGACGTCAAAAAGGAAGCGCTTGCATCGGTCCTCAACCGCGCCGCTCCATTGGCGAATTCGCTGCAGCCCAAAGACGAGGTCAGCCAAGGCAAGCTGAAACTGCGTCTGATGCAGGCCGGATTCCGAAACCAAGGCGCCACCACGATGTTCTTGACTCTCAAGGTCATCTCCGCCCTGGTCGGATTGTTCATCGGCGGCGGTGTCGCGGTGATCTTCCAAGGATTCACCCAAGACGCGTTGCTGAAATTGGTGATCAGCGGCGGGATCATGTTCTTCCTCCCCGAATTGGCGCTGTCGTGGATCATCAGCTGCCGCAAACAAAACATCTTCCTCGGACTGCCCGATGCTTTGGACTTGATGGTCGTCTGCGTCGAAGCCGGCTTGGGATTGGATCAAGCGATGCGGAAGGTCTCCACCGAGATGGGCAAGACCTACAAAGTGATCGCCGAAGAATTTGGTGTCGCCAACGCTCAACTGCAACTGGGTCGACCGCGGAACGAAGTCCTCAAGGCGCTCGGCAATCGCAGCGACGTCGACGATCTTAAAGCCTTGGCGTCGATTCTGATCCAAGCCGACAAGTTCGGCAGCAGCATCGCCCAGGCACTGCGTGTGCAATCCGATTCGATGCGTGTCAAACGCCGTCAGATCGCCGAAGAGAAAGCTGCCAAGAGTGCGGTGAAATTGATCTTCCCGCTGGTGATCTTCATCTTCCCAGGCATCTTCGTCGTCCTGGTTGGACCCGCTGCGATCGCGATGATCTCTCAGGATTCGTTCTAACAGAGATCGGCAACCGGATTGGCATCGGGGACTGCCCGATGTCAGATGCCGTTAAAACAGGTGCTACAGGTCAAAGTCTTGGGCAGCACCAAGATATCGTGGATAGCCCAAGGTTAGACGCCATTAAAGCCCGAACCGCGGGTCAAAGTCTTGGGCAGCACCAAGAGATCGTGGATAGCCCAAGGTTAGACGCCGTTAAAGCCGACGAACTTCTCTTGGTCGGGGCACCACAGTTTCAGCCGCAGGCAGGCGGCGATGTCGCCGGGACGTAGCGTCGTGACGCCGGGAGTTTGCAATTCAGGCAGAGCGGCCATCGCTTCGGGCAAGCGGTAAAACGGGATCCGCGCGTTCAAATGGTGAACGTGATGGTAACCGATGTTCCCGGTGAACCAGTTCATCAACGGGTTCATCGGAATGAAGCTGGACGATTGGAGTGCCGCATCGACGTGGCTCCACTCGCTGCTGGGGTGCATCTTCGCCGACGGGTAATTGTGTTGTGCGTAAAACAGGTACGCCCCTAAGCCAGACGCGACAAACAGCGGCACGATCAGCCCCAACATCATGATGTCGACACCGAACATCAACAGCCCGATCGCCAAGGCGATGTGCAACAAAATCGAAACGCCCCCATCGAAGTGCTCACGCGGGTTGGAGATGAACGCCTGCAAACACATCCGCCAGATGAAGACGGTGAAGTATCCCAGCACGATGGTCAGCGGATGGCGCGAAGCGGCGTAAGAAAACTTCTCCGAAGCCATCGCGTTGGCGTAGGCGTGAGTCGTCATGATCGGATACGAACCGACGTTGGCACCAAAGGTCTGCGAGTTCTTGCGATGATGAACGTCGTGAGAATGCTTCCAAACGCTTGTCGGCGCCAGCACCAACATGCCGTAGGTCGCCATGATCCAACGCGCCAAAACCGACTTGGCAAGGATCGCACTGTGCTGAAAATCGTGGTAGATGATAAACAAACGGACGGTGACCAAACCGACGGCAATGCTTGCCGGGATCCGCAGCCACAGCGAGAGATCGCTGACCGAGACGCCGATCAACGCAAAACAAACAGCAAGTGTCGACCACAGATGCCACCAACTGAGCAGACGGTGCTCACTGGCAAATTCCTTGCTAGCGATAAGCAGCTGCTTGGGAGACCGCGGCTCCCCACGTTGGTCGGTCGGTTTGTCAAAGGTCATTCAGCTGCTTGCCGTCGTTTCAGAAAAGTAGATACACCGAATCGAACGGAGCAATGAAGGGGCCTGCTGTAAGTCCCATTCGCCATGCGGCTCGCAGGTATTCGTTTCTGCATCCCGCAGATGCCGGAATATACCCCTTTCCCACCATGAGTCACAGGGCATTTAACCGAGAAGCGGTTTTCCAAGACGGCGTTTGCAAGTTTTCAGCGTAGCAGAAGACGTCATAATTTTTGATCCCCAGGCATCGCCCTCGATACTTCTGACGAGCTCCGGTACTGGTCGATCTGACGTCGGAGACTGCGTTACGCCTGCTTTACGATCCGCCAACAGCGATGGATTCGCCGGTTTCGGTATTCTGGGGGGACTGTTTGCGCCGAGATTTCGCGGATCTCAGTCGCATCGATCGCTTCGGGATCGAACTTCAGTCGCCGGAAGTTGCTGCTGAAATAGATTACGCCGCCGGGATTCATCAGCGGCAGGACTGCGTTTAAAAGATCGACATACCCGTGCTGGACCTCCCAAACGTCGTCGGTTCGCTTGCTGTTGGAGAAGGTCGGTGGATCGACAACCGCCAGGTCGTAGGTCGGTTTGCGAGCGTGATTCGCCAGGAATTCGATCGCGCTGTCGCGGTGATACTTATGCTCCAGACCATTAAAACCGTTGAGCGCCATGTTCCGCCGGGCCCAATCCAAATAAGTGTTCGACCAATCGACGGTCGTCGTTCGCGACGCTCCCCCGGCGGCGGCGTAGACCGAAAACGAACCGGTGTAGGCAAACAGATTCAGCATCGATTTCCCCTCCGCCTCGGCACGGACCATCCCCCGCGTCAGCCGGTGGTCCAAAAACAGACCGGTATCGACGTAATCCGACAGGTTGACGACAAACCGCAGCCCCGCTTCGACGACTTCGGTCTCGTATTGTTCGCTGGCAACGTGTTCGTGCTGGCTCGATCCCGACTGCCGCGACCGCCGCTTCAAGAATGTCTGCCCCTTGGGAATCTCCAACGTGTCGCTAGCCGTTTGGGCCATCAGATCCAACCAGTTGGCATGCTGAGCCGGATCGCGATCGTGCGGCCGTTCGTATTCATTTATATGTAGATGATCGCCGTAGCGGTCGACGACCAAAGGAATCTCGGGAATATCCCGCTCGTACAGCCGAAAACAAGTCACTCCCTGGCGGGTCGGCAGCCGCCGCAAGTGCCTTGCTCGCTTGGTCAACCGCGTGCGGAACAGTGCAGCCTGCTCGTGCGCCTTGGCGTCGAGATGTCCAAACGCCGGGGCAAGGTCCGGTTTCGGTTTTGCCGCGGCGGCTGGCGGAGCCTTACTGACCGGCGTTACTTCGCCCGACTCCGCTGGCGTTTCGCTGCCGTCCAAGTTTTCATCCGCTTCGCTTTCTGCGACTCGGTCGCGCGGCTCCCCTTCGTTTCTCGGTCGTTTCGGTCCATGAAACTGATAATAGGTACATTCGGTCCGCGCGTTGTAGAGCTTCCGCCGCCGATCGGCCTTGCGGCCAACGATCTGCTCAAACCGCGGGTGAGGCGTTAGCACGTAGTGAGACCAGGTGGTCAGCCGCCGCAGCACCAAGGGGATCGAACGGTAGAGTGCATCCTGTTCGGGATTGCGACGGCCACTCATCTCGTAGGGCGTGTGCGTGATCACGCAACCATATTGTTTGGGGCTGGAGAGCGAATCAAACGACTTGGTCTGGAAATGGACCGAACCCTCGACATCGGCGAGGTGTGCGTTTTCGCGAGCCGCCGCCAAAGCGCGACCATCGACATCGGTACCGATGATCCGCCCCTCGAGTTCGGGCAACCGCAGCTGCAACGCCTCGTCGGTCGCCCGTTCCCATAACGCTTGCGAAAGCGTGGGCCATTGTTGAGCGGAGAAACTGCGGCCCAGCCCCGGAGCCATCCGGCGACCGATCATCGCGGCTTCGATCACGATCGTGCCGCTGCCGCAAAATGGATCGACCATCGGCCGGTCGCGGTTCCAGAAACTCAACATCACCAACGCAGCGGCGAGCGTTTCTTTGATCTGAACCAAACCGGGACGCTCGCAATAATGGCGTTTATGCAATCCCGGCCCCGTCGTATCGAGGGTCAGCGTCATCTGATCCTTAATCAACGACGCTTCCAACTTGTATTGGGCTCCCGATTCGTCCAACAATTCGGTTCCATATTCGCGCTGCATCCCCAGCACGGCGGCCTTTTTTACTGTCCTTTGGATCGCCGGAACGCTTTCCAGTTGGGAATTGTGCGACTTCCCAGAAACCGGGAAACAGGCGTCCTTGGGCAGCCATTGGCTCCAGGGGAGATCGCGGGTCTGATCGAACAGCGCGTCGAAATCGCCGGCTTCAAAGGTGGCCAAACGGACCAACACTCGATCGGCAGCTCGCAGCCACAGATTGGTCCGGCAGATCGCCTCGGGAGGGCCAGTGAACAGGATTCGCCCGGGCGTGATGACTTTGCCGACATACCCCAGATCGGCCAGTTCGCGGCGGACGACGGCTTCGAGTCCGAAAGCACAGGTGGCGATTAAATCGAGGGAATCAGGCATCGACGCAGTGGCTTCGCGAGAGGTTGGAAGAGCATCGACAGGTCGTCGACGCGGGTAATCGTTCACGATATCGCACGATGGCAAGATCGCGAAGGGATGGGGACCGGCAGCCAGAACGACGCCGATCGGTGAGGGCATAAAAAAACCCCAGGGCATCCGAAGACACCCTGGGGCACACTTTCATCTTGCAAGATGCGTGGAGGTCTTAAATTCAGCCACCGCAGCTGCTGCAGCCGCTCGAAGCGACTGGTGCAGCCGAACCGCAGCTGCTGCATCCGCTAGGAGCAGCCGAGCCACAGCTTGGAGCTGGAACTTGGACTTGAACTTCGCGTTGAACCTGAACAGGAACGCAAACGGTGTAAGTTTCTGGCACTTGCTCAGTAACTTGACGGTTTACGGTGTAGGTAACTTCGCGAGTCTTGGTTTGAGGAACGCTTACGGTGTAAGCGACTTCACGGGTTTGAGTTTCGCAACGAGTCTTGTTGATCGTGCGAGTGCGTTGTTCAGTGGTGTAGTTGGTGACTTGAACTTCGCGGGTGCGAGTTTCAGGAACACACTTTGCAACCTGAACGGTGCGGGTGCGAGTTTCAACGCGGCACTTGGTTACAGGAACGCTCTTGGTGCGAGTCTCTTGACGGCACAGTTGAACGGTGTAGTCCTGGGTGCGAGTTTCCGACTTGTACTTGGTTACAGGTACGGTCTTAGTGCGAGTCTCTTGACGGCACAGTTGAACGGTGTAGTCCTGAGTACGAGTTTCTTGACGGCACTTGGTGACTTTGCTCGTGCGTTGACGAGTTTCAGTGCGGCACTTCTGAACCTTAACCATACGGGTCTTGGTTTCAGTTGTGTACTTGGTTACTGGCACTTCACGAGTCTTGGTCTCGGTGGTGCAAGTTTGAACCGTGTAGGTGTAAGGAACTTCTTCACGTTGAGTCGTGTAGGTAGTTACAGGAACTTGTTCGCAAACAACGTTAGGAACCCAGACCTTCTTCATGACGGTGCGAGTTGCACATCCGCCACAAGCGTTTCCGCAAGATCCGCATCCGCCGCAAGCGCTGCCACAGCTGCTACCGCACGATCCGCCGCAAGCAACTTCTTGAGCAACACATTGGTAGCTGCCCATGTCTTTGCTGACGCTCTTGTAAGTGGTCACAGGAACTCGCTTGCAAACGGTGCGTGTTGCAGTGCGGGTTTCGGTTTGTGGCACTTGAACGGTGTAGGTTTGGGTAACCATTTCGGTTACAGGAACCTGAACGGTGTAGGTTTGTTCAACTTCTTCGGTGTAAGGAACTTGAACGGTGTAGTCGGTGACAACGTCTTCGGTGTAAGGGACGTTGACGGTGTAAGTGCGTTGACGTGTCTCGGTGTAAGGCACGTTAACGGTGTAAGTTTGTTCAACTTCTTCGGTGTAAGGAACTTGAACTTGGTAGGTGCGTTGACGTGTCTCGGTGTAAGGCACGTTAACGGTGTAAGTTTGTTCAACGTTCTCGGTGTAAGGAACTTGAACCTGGTACGATTGCTCAACCGCTTCCAGCTTACGAACCATAACGGTGTACGATTGAGTTTCAGTCGAAACGACTGGAACGCGTACGGTGTAGGTTTGCTCTTCGGTGTAAGGAACGGCAACCTGGTACGACTCGGTACGAGTGCGTTGCTCAGGAACCATTACGGTGTAGGTTTCTGTGCGGGTCTTAGTTTCAGGAACGCAGCGAACAACGTTACGCATACGAGTGCGGGTTTCTTGTTGCATGACGGTCGAAGTGACCATGCGAGTTTCGGTAACCATTTGTGGGGCACAACCGCCACAAGAAGCCGATCCACCGCAGCTGCTGCCGCAAGAAGATGCTGCTTCGCAACCACAAGTGCTAGCCGAACCACACGACGAGCAGCTCGATTCAACACACGACTTCTTACATCCAAGAAGTCCGCAACCAGCTTGAGCTTGTGTCGCAAACGTCAGCGTAGCGACAAGGCCTAGGGCCGCAACCAAAGTCTTAACATTCATGTAGGTTAACCTCCACATGTCCAAAAAAAGTGTTTTCGCCCTCAGGCAAACCATGTTCGATGCATCCTGCCAGGCTTGACTAAGTTGCCCCAGCAGTGCGTTCCGAAGAATCTACACTGAGGTAGGGGGAAGTCAACATGCGAGGGGAGGGAAACCAAGAGAATGTCGAAATTCAAGAAAAAGCCAAAGCAAGCGTAAAAACCATTTTTTTCCGCACGAATATTTATTTTTTTAAGACCTATTTAATATGTTCGTTAATTCCTGCTTGCCAAACGGGGTAGACGAAGCCGAACTGTCAACCTATGCTAGGTATCGCTTAGCGATGCACAAGGGTGCCCAAACCGCTCGCTCCAGATCGCCACGACGCGCGCCGCAGACCGGAACGTCGCCGATCTACCTCGCCAGACTGCGGCGTCTTGCCGCCCGATAAGAACCACCTAACATCGGTTGGCACTCCATAGAGCCCGCCCGGAATCTAAGTGTCCCACAAAAACCCGCCCCCCAACCGGCTTCTTTTTGCGATCGGAGAACTTCGGCGGTAACGCGGCCGATCGCCCCCTAAGAACTGGCTGGCGATTCACCGCCGCGACGACGGCTCGCCGCCGATCGCTTCCGTCACAGCGTGGTTGACTGTTCTATCTGGTTTTTGCGGCTCAATCGAAACGTCGACTACCATTGCCAAGTTCGGAATTACTGTCCTATATTAAAAATGGCGGAAGGGAATTGGGTCACATCAAATTGTCCTTAGCGGCGGGAGATGACTGGTTGACCAAAACATCGCGAATTATACGAATTGGCGGAGACAAAAGTTCTCCGTTGACTGACTTCTCTAGCGATCAGGTAGAGATCGTGCCGGTTGCCTCTGCGACCGAAGCGCTTGCGGTGCTTAGCAAGGAGGACTACGACGGCGTCTACATCCCCCTGACGTCGCTGGACGCGCGGGATGAATTGATCCAACTGCAACATGGCGGAGCGATGTTGCGCGATATGCCCGACGGCATCGCGATGCTGACCGAAAACCAAGAAATATTGTGGGCCAATCGCCGGCTGCACGAATGGTCGGGAAAAGATTCGCTCGTTGGCACGCCGTTTTACGAGGCCCTCGACAATCCAGAGATCATGGGCCCCGACTTCTGCCCCTTCCACACCGCCCTGGCGACAGGGTCTCCGATCAACACGACGTTGCACACCGCTAGCAACAACTATTACCAAGTCCACGCGGCGCCGCTCCGCGGCTCGGGAAACGGTCGCAATCTGATCGCGACGGTAAGCGATGTCACCGAAGAGATCCTGCAACAGCAAAAGCTAGCAGCGATCCATAGCGCCGGCCGCGAACTCGCCGACATCCGCCCCGATGAAATCTTCCTGATGGATATCAGCCAGCGGATCGATCTGCTGAAACAGAACATCCATCACTACCTGCACGACCTGCTGAACTTCGATGTCGTCGAGGTTCGGCTGCTGGAACAATCGACGGGCGAACTGCAACCGTTGTTCAGCGTCGGAATCGATCAAGCCGCCGCCGATCGCAAACTGCAGGCTGCTCCCAATGGCAACGGCGTCACCGGTTACGTCGCCGCGACCGCTGAGAGCTATCTCTGCGAAGACGTATCGGTCGACCCTTTGTACATCCAAGGCGTCGAAGGAGCCCGCAGTTCGCTGACCGCTCCGCTGATGCTGCACGACCAAGTCCTCGGCACGATCAACATCGAGAGCCCCGAGGTCCGCGCCTTCTCCGAAAGCGACGTGCAATTTTTGGAGATCTTTGCTCGCGATGTCGCTCAAGCCCTCAACACCCTCGAACTGTTGATGGCTCAAAAAGCGAACACCGCTCAACAGAGCTGCGAAGCGATTCACAGCGCCGTCGCCCTGCCGGTCGACCAAATCCTCAACGATGCTGTCAACGTGCTGGAGCAATATATCGGGCACGAATCGGACCTCGCCGAACGCGTGCGACGGATCTTGAAAAACGCGCGCGATATTAAGCAGACGATCCAACAGATCGGCGAACGCTTGACGCCGGTCGAAGCCGTCCCCGCGTCGGCGAAGAAGCCGCAATATCCGAACCTGATGGACAAGCGGATCCTGGTTGTCGATGCCGACACGCAAGTACTAGACGACGCCCACACGCTGTTGGAACGCTACGGATGTGTTGTCGAAACCGCACAGCGCGGCGACGAAGCGGTCCGCATGGTCCGCTGCAGCCAAGGTGCTGCCAGTTACGACGCGATCATCAGCGACATCCGCCTGCCCGATTATTCGGGATACCAATTGATGCTGCGTTTAAAGAATCAAATGGACTATGTCCCGATGATCTTGATGACAGGCTTTGGCTATGATCCGGGGCACTCGATCGTCAAAGCGCGGCAGGATGGACTGCACCCCAAAGCGATCCTTTTCAAACCGTTTCGCTTGGACCAATTGATCGATGTCCTCGAAACGATTCTCCTAGCCGCGGCGGCTTAACCTTCTTAGGTGTGATCGATGTCCCTGCCGGCTGATTTTGACGTCCGCGAACGCGTGCGCGAAGCTAACGATATCGTCGATGTCGTTGGTAGTTCGCTAGAGCTGCGCCGACAGGGGAGTAGTTTTGTCGCTCGCTGTCCCTGGCACGACGACAAAAAGCCCAGTCTGTCGGTCAATCCGGTTCGCCAGTCGTGGAAGTGTTGGCCCTGCGATATCGGCGGTGATGTCTTCAGCTTCGTGATGCGCCGCGATGGCGTCAGCTTTCCCGAAGCGCTGAAAATCCTTGCCGACCGCGCCGGGATCGAGATCCAACGCGGTGGCGCTCCGGTCGAAAAGGGATCGGTCGACGACAAAGCGACGCTGCTGTCGGCGATGAAATGGGCCGAGGAGCGGTTCTTCAACTACCTGGAAAAATCGCCCGCCGCCGCTGTCGTCCGCGACTACCTGCAAGAGCGTGGCATCGACGAAGAGAATCGCGTTCGCTTTCGCATTGGCTTTGCGCCCGACCAGTGGGACTGGTTGTTAGGCGCCGCACTGGACGCAGGTTTCAGCCCGCAGATTTTGCAAGCTGTCGGCCTCGCTCTGGCTCGCAATTCCGGCAGCGGTCACTACGACTTCTTCCGCGGACGGTTGATGTTCCCGATCTACGATCTGCAGGACCGCCCGATCGCTTTTGGTGGCCGCCACGTCCCGATGATCGGCGATCAATCGGGAGGCAAATACATCAACACTTCGGAGACCAAACTGTTCTCCAAAAGTCAGCATCTTTACGCGCTGAACATGGCCCGCCAACCGATGCAGCGGCAGCGGCAAGCCCTTGTCATGGAAGGCTACACCGATGTGATCGCCGCTCGCCAACACGGCATCGAAACGGCGGTCGCCTGCTTGGGCGTTGCGGTCGGCGAGAGCCACGTTCGGCTACTGAAGCGATTTGTCGACCAGATCGTGTTGGTCCTCGATGGCGATGCCGCCGGGCAACGCCGCGCCGATGAAGTGGTTGAATTGTTTGTCGCCGCCGACGTCGACATGCGCGTCATGACGCTGCCCAAAGGCCAGGATCCTGCCGACTATTTGAACGAACATGGCGCCGACGCGTTTAAGGCGTTGGTCGCTCAGGCTCCCGATGCGATCGATCATAAACTGAGCCGCGCCACCGACGGGGTCGACCTCGTCCGCGATACGCACGCCGCCTCGGCTGCGCTCGATTCGATGCTTCGCCTGGTCGCCAAATCGCCTCAGAACGGCAACACGCTGCGGACCGAACAAACGGTGATGCGATTATCGCGGACCTTCGGTTTGCCCGCCGACACGCTGCAGCGACGGATCGAAGAACACCGCAGCGATCCACGGCAAAACCGCGCCTTCAAACGCCAACCCGAACCCGCGGCGCCGCCACCTCCCGTGCGACGCCAGCCGATCACTGGGATCGATCGCGAACTGTTTGAACTGATGATCGAGAAGGCGGATCTTGTCCCGCAGGCGCTCGAATCGATCGAGCCGCGGTGGTTGGCGACCGACACCGCGCGAGCCCTTATGACGGTCTACGAGGACCTGGAACTGGGCGGCCACGAACTCGATTTCCAGAACGTATTGTTGGCCGTCGAAGACGCTCACCTGAAAGGCGTGTTGGTCAATTTCCAGCAGTCGGTCGACGACAAAGCGGCGACCGTCAACGCACCTGCGGAAGAGCGGATGCAAGCGGTGATCGATCGCTTTCGCGGCACCGAACTCGCTCAGCAGCGACAACAGACGCTGTTGGATCTCGAATCGAGCCGGCTGGATGACGACGAAGAGATGGAGCTGTTGAAGCAGTTGTTCGCTCAAGAGCGAACGCGGCAGGGTCTGCTGACGCCACCGCCGCCAGAAGAATAAACCGGCGGCACGATTCCGTACCGCCGCAGCGGGCTGCATCATCCGCAGCCCCGCATTCATTTAATGCCGCGATTAAAAGTGATCGAGGATCGCAACCGGCGTTTCCGAATCGATCTTTACGGCAAACGGTTCGCTGATCGCATCGCGGCGGACCGCTAGCGTGACGCGATGTTTCCCCTTGCCGAGCTTCAATTCCGCAGCGTTCCAGGTCGGCGTCGGTTTCCCATCGACCCACATCTTCAGCGCGTCGGTCTTGGGCAGCGCGATCCGAATCGGTTTGTCGTCAAACGATTCGAAGTCGAACCGGATAAACGAGGTTGGCGGCGCGGTGTGATGCTGCTTGAACTTCGGCAACTCTGCCACCGGCACGCGGCCGTCGACTTGAGTCGTCGTGTTTTCCCAAACCAGCACCGGGTTGTCGGTAGCGACCGAATCGACGCTGGTGCGGTTGAGCAGATGGTTCGCCTCGGGCGAATAGACGAGCTTCTGCCATGAACGGACGATCGGCTCGGTCTTTATCGTGTAGGCCGGGGTCCGTCCTAGTTCGGAAAGGAAGCTGACCAAATGAACCAGTTCGTCGCGAGTCAGCGAATCGACAAGTCCGGCGGCCATCAACGAACGCCCTTCGCCGACCTGATCGATCGTATCTTGAGGGATCGTCTTTTTGCTGCCGTCGGCCAAGCGAACCGTCAGCGATTCATCGGTCTCCGATTCGCGAATCCCCTGCACGATCGTTCCGTCTTCGACGACGACGACAACCGAATGGAAGTTCTCTTTGACCTTAGCGTTCGGGTCGATCAGCGATTCGATCAGATAATCGATCTGGGCGCTGCCGCCCAAGCTGACAAAGTTGGGACCAACGCGTCCACCAGCCGGTCCGATCGCGTGACAAGCGATGCACTGCAGTTCGCTGCGTCGGAAGATCGCTTCTCCCTTAGCAGGATCGCCCGATTCGTGGACCGCGGCGGTCAACTGCTGGGTAAGCTCTGCGGACATCTTCCAACTGGCATCATCCAGTTTGCCCGCTTCGCGAATCGCATCCTCCAACGTCGGATGGTTCCCCGCGGCGCGGACCTCGTGGATCGCCGCACGCGCCGCATCGCTAGGCAGTTTCACGCCGGCGAGCGTTTGCAGCAATCGCCCAGGTCCGCCCTTGCGACGCAGCGTCCCGCGGATCGCTTGCTCACCCCAAGGCGCTTGATCGCGCGACGCCATCAATTCCCAAGCCTCTCGTGCCGCTAGGTTGGGGCGAGGTCCAACGAGCGCTTCGATCGCAGCGATCCGCCACGCGGGATCGGCCTGGCCATCGTTTGCGATCGCGGTCAGCTTCTTCAACGAAGCCTCCGATGCCAATTGCCCCAAGGTCGCCAGAGCGACTGCGGGCAACGAGTCGCTTGCCTGAGCACGCTGAATCGCCGCCAACACGATCGGCTGCAATTCGGCAGCTTTCCACAACCCGATCGCCTTGAGCAACGCTTGCTCGCCCGGCGAATCGGATTCGAGAGAGGCGTTTTCCGCGAAGGCTTTTAGCAACGCTGGCCCCTGCGATGGCATTACGTTCCGCGTTTCCTTCTGTCGCACGACGGCAGCGATCAGCGCCGCGCGGTCGGCATCGGAGAACTTCCGCTGGGGATCCAAGATGATCTGCAGAAGATCGTTTAGCGATGCGGCGTCAGCAGCGCTCGCCAACGCGTTCAACAGCGCCGTCGACCGGGCCGCGTCGATCCCGCCGTTGCGAATCGCCGCGACGATCGGCGCGACCACCGCTGGCGTAGCCGCAGCGCGAATCGCAAACTCCAGCCGCTCTGGTTTCTGTTGCGTGTCGAAGCTTCCCGCCGCGATCGCTTCGATCCACTGCGACTGCGATTTCCGCAGAGCGCTCCAGAGTGCAAAGTCGATGTTTTCATCGAGCGGTTGATCGAGCGCCGACAGTGCGATCGCTGCGGCTTCGGCCGTTCCGATCTCGCCCAACGCACCAACTGCTTCCAGCCGAACTTGCGGATTTGGATCGGCGACAGCTTTCTTTAGCCATGAGAGCGCGTCGGGCAGCTCCTCGCGACGCAAGCCGATGTAACGGACCGCAGCGGCGCGGAAGTGCTCGTTGTCGCAACCGGCAAGCGTCTGCAAAAGCTCCGCGTCGGGGCGATCGAGGCATTCGCGAACCCACATCGCTTCGAACTGGCGATTCAGTCGAACCGCGTCGTCACTCGCCTCGCCCAGCCACTGGGCCAGCGATTCGAGCACTTGGTCGGAGTTGCGCGTCTTGAGCTCCTGACGCGCGAATTGCCGCAGCCACAACGCAGGGCTTTCCAACAGACTGATCAGCGCTGGATCGGAGAGCTCGCCGGTCGGCGTGGGCTTCATCAGCGGCGAGTTCTTGAACGTCAGACGCCAGATCCGCCCGTGGCCGCGATCGCGGCGGTCGTCGCGGAAATCGACTTCGCCGTGCTGGATGATCGGGTTGTACCAATCGGCGATGTAGATCGCGCCGTCGGGGCCCATCCGCGCGTCGATCGGACGAAACGCGACGTGTTGGCTGACGATCAACTCCGGCTGCTGTCGCGAATTGTAACCGCTCCCCTGCGGGCGAACGGTGAACCGGCAGACGCGATGGCCGCGGAAGTCGTTGGTAACCAGATCGCCGTGCCAGTCGGCTGGGATATGCGTCCCCGAAAGGACTTCCAAACCGCAGTGCTTGGGGCTGCCGGGGTTAAGCCCGTGCAAGTGCCGCACCGCGCCGGGGCTGGTCATAAACACAGCTCCCGGAAAGACGTAGTTGATCCCTTCGACGCCAGCGCCGTCGGTGGCGAACGATTGCCCATAGGCGTCAAACACATGCCCCCACGGATTGACCAAGCCTTTGCACATCACCTCCAACGACTGCGTCTCGGGGCGATATCGCCAGATCCCACCGCCGTTGAGATGCCGAGTGCCGTAAGGCGTTTCGACATGGCTGTGGATGTAGATCGATTGGTTCATGTAGAGGCAACCGTCGGGGCCCCACCGCAGCGTGTGCAGCAGATGGTGCGTGTCCTCGGTGCCAAACCCGCTCAAGACGACTCGCCGCTGATCCGCTCGCCCATCCCCATCGGTATCGCTCAGATGAATCAGTTCGGTGCTGTTGGCCACATAGACTCCACCATCACCGGGCAGGACCCCGGTTGGGATCAACAGATCGTCGGCGAAGACCTGGCTTTGATCGGCGACGCCATCGCCCGTCGTGTCTTGCAGAACGATGATCTTGTCGGTCGCCGGGGCCCCCGGTTCGATCTGCGGATAGACTTCGCTGCTGGCGACCCACAGCCGGCCATCGCTGTCGAAGTTCATCTGGATCGGCTTCTTGATCATCGGGTCCGACGCAAACAGATTGATCTCGATCTGAGGATCCAACTGCATCGCCGCCATCTCCGCTTGCGGGTCCGGCTTCGGAATGTCGGTAAGTTCGCGTTGTGCCCATACGCTTGGCGCAGAAAACCCAGCCAGCAGGAAGGGAAGAAGAATGCGAGAATTGCGGATCACGGAGAGCTTTCCTGTCAACAGAGGTGGAAGGTTGGGGTTGGGGGGATTGGGAGAAAGCCAATTATAAGTCAATTCGAGATTGTGTGTTACGATAGGCCCCGCTGTTTGACCCAGGATGGTTGGGCGCTTAGCATTAGAACAGACCAAAGGATTCTTATCTTAAAATTTCAGGAAGCGATTTCAGGCTGGAAACCCCTCATGAAACAACATCCCCGCGCAATCACGTTGGCCAGCGACTCAACCCTCAAAACGACCATCGGATTACGGGTCTTCTTGATCATGTGTTGCGTTGCGGCGATGTCGGTAGC
This sequence comes from Rosistilla oblonga, assembly GCF_007751715.1. Lineage (NCBI taxonomy): Bacteria > Pseudomonadati > Planctomycetota > Planctomycetia > Pirellulales > Pirellulaceae > Rosistilla > Rosistilla oblonga. Next base: position 4,547,061 of record NZ_CP036292.1, read on the forward strand.
GGCTTGGGGACAGGGACCCGCTTTCGATCCCCTGGCACCTGGCAACCGCAGACCGATGCCGACTCCGCAGCAGCCCAATACGCCGCCGGCACGTCCGGCTCAAGCCGCCCCAACGGGCCGCCCTGTCGCGTCGGTTCCGCCCAAGACAACCCGCCCGAACACTTCGAATAAACGGAAGAAGATCCCCGAGGAACTGAAGCCGCGGTTAGAAAAGATCACGACCAAAGATGGTGTCCAACTGCAGATCGGTTATTTCCCTTCGGACAAAGGAAAAAAAGCACCTACCGTGCTGCTGGTCCACGAGTGGTCGGGGCAAACCAGTCCTTACGTTCCGTTGGCATTTAAACTGCAAGCCGAAGGGTGTGCCGTGGCGCTGCTGGATATCCGCGGCCACGGTCGCAGCCGCGTGATGGGCCCCGATGGGAAACCTATCGAAGTCGACCGCGCCACGAAACGAGATCTCGAAGCGGTTGTCGCGCTGGATATGGAAGCTGCCAAGAAGTTCCTTCGCACCGAAAACGACGCGGAGAAACTGAACCTCAACGCGTTGGCAGTGATCGGGATCGAAGAGGGATCGCTGCTGGCACTCAACTGGGCGATGATGGATTGGAATTGGCCATCGATCGGAACCAAAAAGCAGGGTCAAGACGTCAAGGCGTTGGTGCTGGTTTCGCCGATCAAATCGGTCAACGGCGTCAGCGGCGACATGGCCACTCGCCATCCTGCGATCAGCCGCCTGCCGGTGATGATCGTCTCGGGCAGTTCGATCAGCGAAAACTCCGAAGCGAACCGCTTATCGAAGCTGTTCGAGCGAGCTCGCGTGACCGGCAAATACAACAACGCTCAGCCGTTGCCCGTCAAAGCGATGCGAGTGCGAGCGAATCTGTCGGGCGTCGACTTGATCCTGCGTGGTCCGGGAGTCGTCGATGGGATCGCCAGCTTCGTCAAAGAAAACCTTGTCGACAACATGGACGTCCTGCCTTGGGTTCAACGCAACGACGACTGATCGTCGCCGCCGGACCTACCAACCGCGGCCAGCACGGCCGCGAGAGAAAACAGAGCGGATCGATCTGCTGACATCGATCCCGCCACCGCCGAACCGGATCACCAATCGGCTGGTTCAGCCGTCTTGCCTGGTCGCACGACATCGGTCGCCAATCCGACGATTTCCATCATCCGGATCACCGACCAAGCCATGTCGTATTCCCACCAGCGATGTCCGTGCATCGCAGCCCGAGGGCTGGCGTGGTGGTTGTTGTGCCAGCCTTCTCCGTGGGTCAACATCGCGATCAACCAGTGGTTACGGCTGTCGTCGCGCGTCTCGTAATTGCGGTATCCGATCACGTGGGTCAGCGAATTGACAGCCCATGTGCCGTGCAGAACGATCACAACTCGAACCATCACGCCCCAGAAGAACCAGCTAAGGCCCAACTGAACCGCACCGGCGAGCGTTCCGGTCATGAAGTACCCAACCGCCGAACCGATCAGATAATACAGCAGAGCATGGGTGGCGAAGATCCCAAACCATCGCCATCGCGCTTCCAGCTTCAAGTAGAACGGGTCCCGCAACAGATCGCGGACGTAGCGTTCGAAGTGGCTGGTCGTGTCGTGGTCGCGGTTTCGGTAGAGCACCCAACCGACGTGCGACCACCAAAAACCGGCTTTCGGCGTGTGCGGATCGGGCTGATGATCGCTGTGCTGATGGTGCATGCGGTGGATCGCAACCCAACGGGCGGGACTGTCCTGCAGGTTGCAGATTCCTAAGACTGCTAGGCTGTGTTCCAGCCACAGCGGGCACTTAAAGCCGCGGTGCGTTAGCAGACGGTGGTAGCAGACGTTGATCCCAATCATGCCGTAGAAAAAGTGGCCGGCGATCGCGAGCACAAGTCCCGACCACGAGAACAGGTATCCGGCCATCGGCGGGATCGCAACCATCAACGCGGCGACGTGAACCAGCCCGATCACCAACGCGTACGAAACCTGCAACTGTGGTGGTTTGGCGGTTTCGGGAATATCGACGCGCGGCGGGCGCCCGGACGCATTCGCCGCGGAGGGATTCGAATCGTCGGATTCCTGATCGGGGGCTTCGATCGCTTCGGTAGACATGATTAGGTCAGGTATTTTAGGGATTAAAGAGGCCTGGTTCGGCCCGCTGCGGTGTAACGCGAGCTTCTGTTGGGCCGGTTCAGTTGGCATCCTAATACGATCCGGGATCTACGGGTATGCCGAAAATGAAAACGCAAACACGCCAAACTCCCGACTTTGCCAACCCTCACATTTTCACAAGGCAACCTCCCCGCGGCAACCCAATCTGACAAATTGCCTCATTGGAATCTGGCAAACAACAAAAAAGGGGGAGTGCGACGCGTGGTCGCACTCCCCTGCTGATTCATCATTCGTCTGGCATCCCGCCGCGGCGACTATCGCACGATCGCGTCGGACGACGGTTCGGCAGCGATCTGAATCGTCGCCTCTTGAACTGGCGGAGCGACGATTGCATCGGCGACAGGTTCCTCATCGACGCTCAACACACTGCGTCCCGCATCGACCGGAGTGCACTCCGAAACCGGGCCCGGTTCGACGTTCGATGCCGCGGTTTCGACAGCCGATGGTTGGCTGGGTGCTTCGGCAACGACGACGGGTTGAGCCAAGCTGGCCAAGGCTTCGCTCGCCTGGATCAAAACCTCAGCGATCCGTGCTCCCAGCTGACTTGGGTTGACCGCCCACTGCAGTTCGGGCTCCGATCCCGCCAAGAACGATAGCTGCCAATGCAACTCGTCGAGCATGCATTGGTTGGGGACATCGTTTTGAGCGACAACCGGATCGACCGCGTCCGCAGCGTCGTCAGCGGCTTCCGCTTCTGCTGCCGCGATATCTTGGATCACCGCGTCGATCGCTGCGTCTTCGCTGGCAAGTTCTTCCGACGCCGGCAGCGGGCCGACCAGCTCGTAATCCGCGATCTCGTCGCTCGACTGCTCTACGCTCGCCACGTCGGCAGCCTGCACATCATCGGCAGCGGCAGCGGCATCGTCATCGGCGACCTCGTCGATCGAATCAGCGGCCACGTCGAAGCCGTAGTATTCGTCGTAATAATCGTAGTCGTAGTAGAAGCCGTATTCGTGGTCGGCGTCGACAGCTACTTCATCGACAGCTACTTCATCGACAGCTACTTCATCGACTGCAACTTCATCGACTGCAACTTCATCGACTGCAACTTCATCGACTGCAACTTCATCGACTGCAACTTCGTGGTCGCCGAAGTAGGTGTAGTCGTGGTTGTATCCGTCGTCGATATTTTCCGCGGAGGCAAGATCGTCGTTGACGACGTCGTCGTAGACAACATCGTCGAGGTCGACGGCTTGAGCGAGCATTTCGTCGGCGATCGATTCATCACCCTCGGCATCGATGTCGCTGGCGAATTCAGCGAATTCCGAGTCATCGGCTTCGGTTTCCGAGAAGAACTCCGCGTCGCTCGCTGCGAGATCTGCGGCGGCATCGGCGAGATCGTTGTTGATCGCGGCGACATCGTTTGCCAAAGCTTCAGCATCTTGAGCTTCGGCCGCCATGATCGCTTCGACTTCGATTTCGTCGAGCACTTCAGCCAGCAGGGCTTCGGCTTCTTCGACCGCGGGATCGATTGCTGCGGGCTGGATAACTTCCGCTTCCGCGATCTCAAGCGATTCGGCGGGCTCATCCGAATCGGCTTCGTTCAGATCGTCGCTTACGGCAATTTCCGCCGCCGGTGGCTGTGGCATTCCGAGCTCTTCGGCTTGTTGCGATACCTCGTCGGCATCGGTTGCGGCCGCGTCGTCAGTGCTCGGGACGATGGCGTCTTCACTTGGGTCGTTGTCGGATTCCGCATGATCCCAACCCTCGAGTGCAAACAGGTCATCATCGTTGTAGTCAGCCACCGGCTGGTCATCGGCCCCGTCGAAGACTTCAACATCCGATTCGCCAGCACGTACTTCTTCAACCGCGTCGATGGTCGCGACGTCGGGGTGCGAATCAATGGAGTCGTCGTCAGGGGCTTGAACCGCAGCGATCTCAGCTGCGGCTTCATTATCCTGGGGCGCTGTCGCGGCAACGTCGCTTGGCAGCTCGACGAAGTTCTTGGCGACGCGGGCTTCCGCAGGATAGATCTCGACCAAAACGATATCGGTCGAAGGAAGGTCGTACGGTTGGTATTCTTCGTTGAGAGACAAAGAAGTTTCAAATTCTTCGTTCGGAATATCACGAGACGCCTCGGCTTGCTCGGCGTCGCTAGAACCATCTGCTATTTCGGTCGTTTCGATCAACAGCACCGAATCGACATCGACAGCTTCGCTTGCGACCTCAGCGTCGGCCGATGTGATCGAAGGAGCATCGACCAGTTCCAATTCGGGTGCAGCGTCTGCAGCAACTTCGCTCTCGACGGCTTCTGGCAATTCGGCGACGCGAGCGATCGGTTGCTCAACATCGGCCTGCGGATCGACGATTCGCGGCCCCGCGGTGTCATGCGTTCCAGCCTGCGGACAGATCTGGTTGTTCCAGCGAACGATCGCCAACGGCGTGCTACTTTCGATAGCTACGGGAGCCAGAGCGATGGGGCCCAGGAATGATTGAGCCGAGGCACGCGAGACGCCGTAGATGGTGGCGATTGTACAAAGGAACAAACGTAAATTGCGCGACATATTATAAATCCTCCGTGACGGATCGACGCGTGTGTCAATGCGACAGCTGTCCGAACCTGGACCGCGTCACGCGTCTGGAATAAATGGTGTTTTTGTTTAGATACGGCTCGTGCGGTCGACGCCGTATAAGGTGGGATTGGCCACTAGTTTCATCGGCTCCCCGGGGGGTGAGGGTCTTTTATCCTTCTGCACAAAGCTTGTGGAGTGGCGGGAAGTCCGAGGGATAGGATGAGTGTGCCGGATTGATTGGATTTGCCGATTGTGGTGATAATACCCCCCAGGCCAGCGTAGTCGTCGGAACTCCTATCCCTCCGTCTCACGACGCCTCTTTTCGCGACTTTTTTGTTAAATCGCATGACTTCATTGAACTATCGCGACGGCACTCCCCCGGCTTTCGACCACGGAATCACTCCATGAACCAAGCATCTTCAACCACCAACACCACTCCGCGGGTCGTCGTCGGGATCGGCGGTGGCATCGCCGCGTTTAAGGCAGCCAGTCTGGTCAGCCAGTTGGTGCAAGGCGGTATCGAGGTTCGCGTCGTGATGACAGCCGCCAGCGAGCAGTTCATCGGAACCAATACGCTCGCTGCACTCTCGGGACATCCCGTTGCAACGACTGGCTACGCCCCAACGATCTGGCCACTGGGGCCGCACATCGAACTGTCCCGCGATTGCGATCTGTTATGCATCGCCCCGGCAACCGCCGATCTGATCGGCAAGTTCGCCCACGGGATCGCCGACAACCTGCTGACGACGCTCTATCTGCAAGCCACCTGCCCCGTGTTGATCGCCCCGGCGATGAGCGATCAGATGTGGAGCAAACCGGCGGTCCAGCGGAACATTCGCCAATTGGCAGAAGATGGCGTCCAACAGATCGGTCCCGAAGAGGGCTGGTTGAGCTGCCGGAAACGTGGGGCGGGTCGGATGAGCGAACCCGACGCGATCGCACAGAAGGTGCGTGATCTGATTTCACAAGCTTAAGCCAAACAGCCCGTTCAACGGACAGCGTTTGGAACCCGTTCGCTGGACTTTCCAGCCGGCTCGGTCAGCTTTGCAAAATAGACAGCGCACGCAGCCCCGAACAGAATCGAACCGATCGCGACGCAGGTCATCAGAGCGCTGCGGAACTTCCGTTGCCGCGCCCGCTCTGCATCGCTGACCAATGTGGTCGTTAGCATCTTCTCCGCCAAACGATCGGCAAACTCTTGCCCGTTGACGCTCTCGCGAGCCAACCCCACCTGCAAGATCCGATCGATCGTGATCCGCGTCGACCCCAGATAGATCGCATCGCCGGAGACCACGCGATGATGACGCACCAAATTGTCGGGGCGATTCAACGCCACGCCGTTGGTGCTGCCACAATCTTCGATCCACAACGCGGTCCCATCGTCGATCAACCGAGCGTGCCGTCCCGAAACGTTCGGCTTATCCAACACGACGTCGTTGTCTTGCGAACGACCGATCGCGATCACCGATTTAAACTCGATAAGATCGACAGGCCACAACATCTCTACCGTTTCGCCCAACATGATCGAAGACCCGCGGCGAATCGGCTTCGGACCGACGTAGGGAACTCCATCGATCCAGGTTCCGTTTTCGCTGTTGACGTCTTGGATCGACAACCGATCTCCCGTCCGCGTCAATTGACAATGGTGCTTGGAAACCTTGGGATGGTCGATCACGACGTCGCAATCGTCGCCGGATCCGATCAACCAGCTGCGGTTGGAGGGTTCGATATTGTTGACGGGCTCGATGGTCATGCTGCACAGAAAAGAAAAGGAGTCCAAACAATCCGAGGCTTCGTTAGGCGATGTCGCCACCAACTGTGGCAGATCAATGTTCTAATGTCAGGTATCGACCGCAGCGCGATCGCGGCTGGCCACTCTGGCCAACGCCGCCTTACGACGTGCTGGCCAATTCGCTGAAAACCAAACACTGAAAAAACCTGTCACCAAGCAATGCGTTCACCTAGCTTAAGGTTTCGCCGTCGCTTTTGGTGCGGCGGGACGATCGAGCGCCCAGCCGATGGCGTTTTCTAACATAACGCGAAAACCGGGCTGTTCGAAGTCGCTCGAATGTCCCAGCGATGTATAAAACGATCGCCCGCCGTCGGCGCGAGTGAAAGTCCACGCCAGCGGTTCGGCAGGCAATCCCTCGTATTTGCCGGTCATCAACACAGTGGTTCCGCTGGCCAATGGCGATACTTTATAGAGCGATCCGCCCGAGACATAGGGCATCCGATCGACATCCTCCAGAATCGGATGCGTGATCGCGGCGAAGGTGACTTGCGGCAACAACTTGTTCCCATGGTGTCCGGTATAGTTGCCGCCAAAGACATCGGGATCAAACGTCGTCCACTGCGAATAACCTTCGGCCGGGTCGACGTTGCGAACATGAAACGCATGGCTCGCCGTGCGGATTCCCACGACCGGTTTCCCCGCGGCGATGTGTGCTCGCACGCGTTCCAATTGCTCCGTCTTCAGCGTCCGCCGGCGCACGCTCACAAATAGAAGGTCAGCCGATTCGATCACCTCGCTGCCGCGCAGATCGTTTTTGTCTTCGGCATCGGCGTAGACAAAACTAACGCGATACGACTTTCCGAGCGGCTTGACCGAATACGCCAACAGCGACTTGTCGGTCGCATACTCGCGTTCGGCGACCAGCATCACCACGTGAGGCCGATCGTCCTCGGCGTATCGGAACTCGCTGCCACCGATGATCTGATCGCTGGTGATCGTCGGGCAGACAAACTTTTCGATATGCTCGACGATCAAGTCGGTCCCGGTGAAGTGACTGACCTTTGGCTCCGAAGCCGGATTGTACATCGTGTCGGTCAAATCGCGGATCAATACGGCGTTTTTGCCGTTTCGCACCATCTGACGCAGTCCAAACGGTCGCCCCAACACGCACATGTTCGTGTGCACGCCGGCCAGGATCACGTTCTTGATCCCCGCGGCTTCCATCACGTTCCAGATCTCCGTTCCCGAATCGCTGATGTAGTCGCGACCAGCGTCGATCTTCAGCACATCGATCTGGCGACTCCATGGCGACAGCGGCTTGAGCCCCTTCGCTGTCAGCTCTTTCACCCAAGCCTCGTATTCGACGGGATCATCGTCCCGCCCGCCGTCGCTCTGATCGATCGGATAGACGCCCGCTTCCTCCTCTGGAATCTTGTAGCACCAAGCGTTGATCTCTTTAGGAAGATTGCTCGCCTTGGGGGCGTCGATCGCTCGCTTTCGCGCTTCGTGATCGGCGTAGAAATCCATGCAACCGCTAGGCGAATGAATCACGGTCACCCCTTCGCTGCGAAGCTTTTCGACGACTTGCTGCAACCGCGGGGCAATCTGCTTTTCTCGCCGCACCGCGTTTTGGCTACTGTGAACATCCCACATGTCGCACAAGATGATCGCCGTCTCTTTCGGATTCCAAGCGGCGTCGCGATGCAGCGTGTGGAACAATCCCGAATCTTGATCGGTTTGCGTCCGATACCGCAGGCTCAGCGAAAGCGGATCGGCGGCAAGTGTCGAACGTCCCACGCCGACAAATCCCAACAGCGTGAACAATACAAGAACGCGACGGATCCAACTCATTTCATAGGCCTCGGATTTTTAGCAGTTCGGTTTTCCAGAAACGCATCATACCACAACCGCCCTAAAATGAGGCGTCGATAATTTTCTGGTAGTCCGTCGGCGCGACGATCGTTTCCCCCGCCGCGATCGCGTCGAGGTCAAACGATTCGACAAACTCTTGCGGTTGGATCGGTTGCCACGATTCGATCAGTCCCGCCGACCAAAGCGCCCAGCCGACGATCGATTCGGGCCGCGCGCCACGCTCGCGAAAGTAGCTCAATCGCGTGTCGCCATGCCGCTTGGCCAACCGCCGTCCATCGCTGCCGACCACCAATGGAACGTGGACAAACTGAGGCAGCGGATGTCCCAACGCGTCGAACAGATCGATCTGCCGAAAGGTGCTCGACAGCAGATCGTCGCCGCGGCAGACCTCGGTGATTCCCATCGCGATGTCGTCGGCAACGACTGCCAATTGATAAGCCGCTTCGCCGGTCTTCCGCGTCACGGGGAAATCGCCCAGCTCCGCATGCGGGATCTTCGATTGCGGCCCCGCGACGCGATCGACAAACGAAACGCGCTGCCGCCGCGATCGAAAACGCCAGCAGAAATGGCCGGACTCGGGCAGCGGATCCCCCACGCGCCAGCCGGCACAGGTGTCGGGATAGACCGGTCCATCGTGCGCTTCGTGCGGCGCCGAAGCCGCCTCTTCGATATCCTTCCGCGTACAAGCACACGGATACAAGAGCTCCTGCTCTCGCAATCGATCCAAGATCGCGCTGTATCGGTCGATCCGCTGCGTCTGGATATAGGGCTGGTGCGGGCCGCCGATGTCGGGCCCTTCGTCCCAATCGAGCCCCAGCCATGCGAGGTCGTCGATCGCTTGCTGCACCGCCCAAGGTTTCACCCGCGGCGAATCGATATCTTCGATGCGGAGCACCACGCGGCCGCCGCGACTGCGGATCGAGAGCCACGCGAGGATGTAAGTCCTCGCGTTGCCAAGGTGCTGCGCCCCGGTAGGCGACGGAGCCAAGCGACCCACCGGCGGTCCGTTCTGCGGCATCGAAGCGAAGCCTTCCAATTAAAAGTCCGCGTTGCCAGGCGTCCGTGGAAACGGGATCACATCGCGGATGTTCGCCATCCCGGTCGTGTATTGCACCAAACGCTCCAACCCCAGTCCGAATCCGGCGTGCGGGACCGTGCCGTAGCGACGCAGGTCCAGATACCACCAATAGTCCTCTTCGCGGAGATCCATCTCGGCCATCCGCTGCGTCAGCACATCCAACCGCTCTTCGCGTTGGCTGCCGCCGATGATTTCACCGACACCGGGAACCAGCACGTCCATCGCAGCAACCGTCTTCCGGTCGTCGCTCAACCGCATATAGAACGGTTTGATCGTCGACGGGTAATCGGTCAGGATCAACGGCCCGGCGACATGCTTCTCCGTCAGGTAACGCTCGTGTTCGGCTTGCAGGTCGGTTCCCCACGCGATCGGGAATTCGAACGACTCACCGCAGTTCTCCAAGACCTTGATCGCATCGGTATAGGTCATGTGTTGGAACGGTGTTTCGGCGACCTTCCGCAGCGATTCGATCAATCCTTTTTGAATTCGCTGATCGAAGAACTGCAGGTCTTCGTCGCAGTGATTCAGCACGTCGGACAAGATCTTCCGCAGGAACGATTCCGCCAGAGCCATATCGTCGGCCAGATCGAAGAACGCCGCTTCGGGTTCGATCATCCAGAACTCCGAAAGGTGGCGGCTGGTGTTCGAATTCTCGGCTCGGAATGTGGGGCCAAACGTATAGACTCGGCCGAGCGCCGTCGCATAGGTCTCCGCTTCCAATTGGCCGCTGACAGTCAGGAAGGAGGGTTTGTCGAAGAAGTCGAATTCGTAATTGACCGGACCGCCCGACTTGGCCAATCGGTCCAGATCCAACGTCGTCACCTTGAACATCTCGCCAGCCCCTTCGCAATCGCTGGCGGTGATAATCGGCGTATGCACGTACAGAAAGTTGTTCTCGTGGAAGAACTGATGGATCGATTGGCAGATCTGGTTTCGCACCCGAGCGACGGCGCCAAAGGTGTTCGAGCGAGCCCGGATGTGAGCCCATTCACGCAGTTTTTCAAACGAGTGGCGTTTTTTCTGCAGCGGAAAATCGTCGGCCCAACCGAGCACCGTCACCTGCGAAGCTTGGATCTCCGTCGCTTGTTTCCCTTCGGAAGCTTTGACCTCGCCCTCGATCGCGACGCTGCAACCAGCCGACAACCGCTGGATCTCGTCCTTGTAGTTCGCTAGATCGGCGTCGGCGATGACTTGGATGTTCCCCATGCAACTGCCATCGTTGATCTCCAAAAAGCTAAAGCCCCCTTTGGAATCGCGGCGGGTGCGGATCCAACCTTGAATCAAAACCGTCTTGCCAACATGCGCGGCATCGCGTGCGTCGGAAACGAACATTTTTTCTAACGGCATCAGAAGATCATCCTTGCCAAATCGGGGTGCATCGTTTGAAAGAAACCGATTGTATCGACTCGGCTGCGATTGAACAGCGAACCACGGGGCGAGGCGCTCGCCTCAGCGGTTGTTCGCTCACCAACCACCGGCGGTTTACACCGCCGGCATTAGATGTGTCGGCCTCCGGCCTGTAGTGCAGAGACAGGGACTGTAGCACTCCCCAATCAAACATCCAGTTTTCAGGCTGGAGGCCGACACAAGCAAAGACAACTACTTCACCCACTCGGCCAACTGTTCTCGAAAGATCTTCGAGTTGTGGCGGATGTCGACTGGCAACCGCTCGGGATAGATCCGGATGTCGGTGATCTCGGCCGTGTGAGGATGCGACTTGCCGATCGCGTGCAGTGCGTCGATCAAAGCCTGCTCTTCAGCCAGCGATTTTGGACGCCGATCGGCGTGCGGTTCGACGATCAAGACCGGCGTCTGCTGGCCGCGAACACCATGCCCGACCAATGCGGTCCGATAGACATCGGGATGTTCGTTGAAGACAGCTTCGCAACAGATCGTGAACAGCGTCTGGGACGGCGTCTCCACGCGATGAGCCTTCCGGCCGCAGAACCAAAAGCGATCCTGATCGTCCAAGTAGCCAACGTCTCCCATCCGGTGCCAGATCCGCGAGCCATCCTGCACCTTGTGAATCGCGTTCTGATCCTGGCGAGTTACATAGTTCCGCGTCACCACGGGTCCGCTGACCATCAGCTCGCCGATCGTCCCCTGCGAAACAGGTTTTGCGTCGTCGATCTCGGCTATCGGACCGTCGTCGATCTCGACAACCTGCCACATCATGTCGGCGAATCGATGGCCGACACACGTTCCCTTCCCCTGGCGAGTCTTCGCGGCCGTTTCGTCCAGCACCTCGCGAGATTCGATCGATGCAACGGGAAGCGATTCGGTCGCTCCATAGGGCGTGAAGACTTCGCCTTCGGTATGGATCATCTTACGCACCGCCGCCAGCGTTTGCGGAGGAACCGGCGCACCGGCGGACAACACGCGGCGTACCGTCGGCAAAAAGATCCCGCCACCGACGCAGTGCTTGCTGACCGTATGCCACAGCGCCGGTGAACCAAAGGCCTGCGTTACTTTCCAGTCGCGGATGGCGGCCAAGATCTTTTCGGGATCGGCATCGGCGGGCCGCGTCGGATCCATATCGGGAATCACCGTCGTCACTCCCATCACCGCGTCGAATAATCCGAACAACGGGAAACATGCCAGGTCGACAGTCCCCGGCGTCACGTTGTACTGCTGTTGAATCAACCGCACCTGATGCTCAAACGTCCCGTGCGTGTAAGCAACACCTTTGGGCGGCCCGGTGCTGCCGGTGGTGAAGATCACCGCCGCCGATTCCGTTTCGGAAGTGACCGGCAAATCGAGAGCCTGTTCGCCCAGGGCTTCGATCTTCGATAACGCCACGCCACCGATTGTGATCGGTCCACCGACACAGATGTTTTGCTTGGCGTCGGGAAAACGCTTCCGGTACAACAGCCGCGCGACCTGCGCCTTGGGGATTCCAACAAAACCCTGCGGCTTCGATTCGGCGAGGCATTCGATCAGGTTCTTCTTCCCCATCCCGGGATCGACGAGAACTTGCACCATCCCGGCTTTTAAGAGAGCGAGAACTAAACGAATGAAGTCGATCCCAAAGGGGACCAACATCGCCAACCGTGTTCCCGGCGCGATCCCGTGCCGCAACAACCCCCGCGCAATCCGAGTCGATTGTCGATCCAGGTCGGCAAACGTGATCGTGTCGTACCGCGGGCGTCGGCCGGGTTTGGCAAAAGCGATCGCGACCTGATCGGGCTGCGACCTGGCAAACGCCGCCAAGCGATCGGCGACGTTGCAGCGAACGGTTTCCTCGATGGATGATTCTGTCATGGGGATCTGTTGGGGTTACGATCGATGTTCGAGGATTATAAAACGCGTTGCATCACGAGCCGACGACGGGGATCGGCGCATGAAAACTATCGATGATCCGATCTGCAAGGTTCTCCTGGATCACACTTTGTGCCCCTTTCCAACCTGGCACGCCGTTGACTTCAAGCACATAGATCCGCCCGGCAGCGTCTTGGATCAGATCGATCGCGGCGACGTGCAATTGCAGCGACCGGCAAACCGTGGTCGCGAGTTCGCGAAACGCCTCAGTCACCGCGACCTGTTCACAAACAGCGCCGCGCGAAACATTGGTCCGCCAATCATCTGGATTCGTTCTTTGCACGGCCCAAAACAAATCGCCGGCGACAAATAGACGAAGATCTTGCCCGTTACAGGGAATATATTCCTGCTGGTAGATCACCGCACCAAGCTGTTGGAGCGTCGTAAAGGTGGTCCAGGCCAGTTCACGCGTTTCGATTCGCATCACGCCGCGTCCCTCGCCGCCAAACATCGGCTTCACGACCACCGGCCCGTCGAATTGCTCAAAGGCCGACATCGCATCGGATCGCGTCTGCGAAACCGCGGTCCGCGGCACGGGCAAGCCGAGCCGCTGGAGTCGCGCGGTCGTGGCGTATTTGTCGATCGCGATCTCGAGGGCGCGAGGTGGATTGGCAACGCGCACTCCCGCTTCTTGCAGCGCGTGCAAGATGCTCAATCGAAACGTCACCTGTTCCAAAGTGCCCAGCGGCATCGTCCGCGTCAGGACGACGTCGAACGCATGCAGATCGCCCGCCGGAGAATCACAACGCAGCAGATCCCCGTCACCGACCAGCGACGACAACGCTTCGTAGTCGGTGAACGCGATCGAATCGCCAGCGTTCTCGGCGGCGGCACGCAATTGGTTCGCATGCCAACCGCGATCGGGCCCGAGCACTAAGAACTTCATTACGACTTACAACCGAAAGACGCTTCCAAGATGTCGGGCCTCAGTTGACCAAACGTCCGACTGATCCCGCTGCGCAGATTCACAAACGTGACCACGGCGGGGCTGAACAAATGCGGATCGACTTTGAAGAAATCGAATTCGTAAGACGCGAAGATCTCGCCAAACGTCTTGCCATAATCGCTGGAACTGTTGCTGGGAACCTTCGGTCCGATCTCGTCGATGACCGCTTGGTCGGCGTCGACGAACAGCGTGACCGATCCGCCGTAAAGGATCGCATCGTTTGTGCGGCCGATCCCATCGATCGACTTCAGCGCCGGCGGTGGCAATGGCGCACTGCCGGTTGCCGACAGAACATCGTTGACGTCGAAGCCAACTTCGTGCAGCTTGTGCATCGCGGTCTCGACGCTTCGCGCGACGACTTGCATGTTCCCGGCGATACTGGTTGTCGGTGCGATCAGAATCGTCAACAGTTCGGGCTCGATCGAACACTCCTCAGAGATCTTCAGAACCGCAGCTTCGGTTGGATAGGTGTCAGCTTCCAACACCGCCACTCCGATCGCTCCACTCTCGGAGAGCCCCAGTTTTTCAAGCAGTTGTTCTTTGCCACGCAACAGGCGAATCGGGCCACTGACCATCGCCGAATAATCGCCGACCGAAAGAGGCCACCCGGCATATTGGCAGGCCAGACATGCACCGACAGGGTTATCGGTCGCCACCTTCACAACAACTCCGGTTCCAATCGCTCCCGGTTCGGCGGCGGCGAAGACGTCAGCTGCCGCTCCCAAGCAGACATCCGCTAGCATCTCGCCGGCGACCAGCCCCCCGCGGTGCTCGATACCGAGATCGAACAGCGTCGCGCCCCCAATTGTCGTCGAACCGACGCGATATTCTGCGAGGTTCTCTTCCAGGTCGTTGGCGGTCTGAAAGGCGGCTTGATTGAACTGAGTCATTAAATTCCTTCGAGGCAAAAAACGTCGAACATGGTCGGAAACAGGCGCACAAACAAACGGAATCGCTTGAAAAAAGCCCGTTGAAAAGTGGAGGTAATGTTGGGAAGCGAACCGAGCAAAAAAGGCACAGCCGGCTTCGTCAGAAAAAAGCTAATTCAAAATGGTCTCAATCGCCGAACTAACCTTTGCCGTCAGCCTCGGCTGACCTAAGATTACGATTGTGGGACATGAATTTGTTCTACGCATCCTTCAGATTGCATTCCGGCAGAGAGACCAATTTAATCGGGTTGACTCGTATCAATTAAGGGCTAGTGCAGTAGCACGTCCGATACCTGTCATTCTCCCAGCGGCTCCGTTTTTGCCGCAATAACTGAGGGATAACCATATGGCCGGTCATCTTCATTTATGGAGATGACCGGTTTTTTTTATGCGCCGGTGCCGATCGGACCTAAAGGATCCCGCGGACCGATAGGTTGTTCAACCGTCGCGCGACATCGGTCAATCCATCCAAGACGACCTGGTCGTAGGTCCGTCCGTCGCAGGTATCCAAACCGTGGCCGGGATCGAGATTGCGCAAGCCTTCGAGCGCTGCATCTTCGTGATGAAAGACTTCGACAAAAGCTGTCTTCAGTTTCCCGGTGCGAGCACATGCAGTTAGCAGCGCGCCGATCCATCCATCGTCAGTCGACAGACAACCGCGCGTCGTCTTGGCCGATGCGTGGAAGATACCCAACCCGTCGCCATCGGCGATCTTTTGGATGATCGCTTCGTTCTCAGGAATCGACAGAGTTGAATCGCCACAGTGAGCGGCGTCGACCATCACCTTGAAGAACGACTTGCCGATCTCTTTGTTGACAGCTTCGACAAACGTCCAGATCCGGCCGATGTCGGTGAAGGTCTTGAATTCCCCACCGCGAAGGAATTCGATGTGCCACGCTTTGACCGGCGAACCATCCAGTTCCGCTTCTTTAAAAGCACGGCTGTGAACGCGAACGTTCTGCGCGACCGCGGCGGTGAACTCGTCACCTTCCTTACGCGTCGCGCCAGGCTTCAACCACTCTTCGACCGACGTCGACGAAACCGTTTCGATGCCGTGCTTCTTCGCCGCCGACAAACCGTCGACAAGAATCTCCACCACCGCGTCTTCGTCATCGGGATTCATCGGATCGGCGCCGCCGACCATCATGATGAAGTGGACCTGCAGCTTCAGTTCGCGGAAACCGTCGACCATTTCTTTGACGTCGTCTTCGTCGAGTCCCGGGAAAAACGGAACTTGGACGCAGCTGATGCGGACCAACGATTCGCTGCACAGCTTCGCCATGTTGGCGACGACAACCAATTTCCCATCGGCGCCGCGTGGCAGCTTGCCCGCTTCGTCGGGGACCAAGCCTCCGACAAATTTCAGATGCGTGGGGACAACCCCGAGATCGACGTTCGGTTTCAAAGAAATGCAATCGGGCATGGCTCGTGAATTCCAGGGAACGGGTTGGAGGGTGAGTTATATCGCCATGATGATAAACTCTTCACGAACCGTGCGTAAGCACATTCGATCACCGCTGCCACCGATCCCGTCACGCGCCCCGAATTCGTCGCGGCGCAATTAACCGCGATCGACGCCCGCTAAGACCTCAGCCGCTGCTTGGCTCTTGTTGAGCACATACAGATGCAGCCCGTCGATGCCACGGCGAATCAGATCGTTCGTTTGCTGTTGGGCGTGTTCGATGCCAACTTTCAATTGCCATTCGGCCGAATCGTTTTCGTTGAAACGATCGACCAATCCTTGCGGCAACTTCGCCTTGCACATCGAAGCGATCCGCTGGGCCTGCGCGAAGTTGGTGATCGGCAACAGACCGGGGATAATCGGAATTTCGATCCCGGCAGCTTGGCAAGCGTCGCGGAAACGGAAGAAGTCATCGTTGTCGTAGAACAACTGCGTGACGACACAATCAGCCCCCGCATCGACTTTGCGTTTGAGATTCTCCATGTCGACATCGGCGTCGACAGCTTCCTGATGAACTTCGGGATAACCGGCGACCGCGATCCCAAACTCGGGGAACTCGGCGTGAATCATCTCGACCAGTTCGTTGGCGAACCGGAAACCGCCTTCAACTGCGGTGAACGAGGTCTCTCCCTTGGGCGGATCGCCGCGCAGCGCGACGATGTAGTCGACGCCGAGGGTTCCCGCTTCGGTCAGGTAGCTGCGCAGTTGGTCCTGAGTCGAACCGACGCAGGTCAGGTGCGATGCGACAGGTTTACCAGTTCGCCGTTTGACTTCGCGGACCACATCCAACGTGCTGTCGCGAGTCGAGCCGCCGGCGCCGTAGGTGCAGGTAAAAAAGGCGGGATCGAATTGCTTGAGACTGTCGACGTGTTGATACAACGATTCGAAGCCCGCCGGTGTTCGCGGCGGAAAGAGTTCGAACGAGATGGGGCATCCACCGCCACGAAATAACTGAGATAGCGACATAAGGACAAGCAGGGAAATCCAGAGGATCGAAATTTGGAACGCAAAGCGGGCTGTATTGTTACGAATCCCGCGACGTCCAACAATGACACCGCATCGAGAGCTTAGCAGAGCTGCCCGATCAGGCCCACGCGAACAGCGGGATGCCAGCCAACATCGCTAACAACAGCGTCCCGACGATGTAGAACCCGGCATGCACGACGCCGCCACCGGTTTCCAATTCGAAAGTCGTCACCGAAATCAAAGTGCCAACGGCCAACATCGCTGCCAACGCGACTAAGACCGCACCGATCGGCATCTCGGCGACGCTGTCGTAGTCCATCACATAGGCGGGGACAAACGCGTAGAGCGCCCAGAGCAGCGCGAACAGCACCGAACAGATGGCGACGCGGGCCTGAAGTTCGCGTCCGTAAAAAGGTTCCAGTTCCTGCTCGCGAGCAAACGTGTAGCCGGACCAAACTAAAGGCGGAGCCAGCAACAGCGCACCGAGTGGCGGAATCCAGCCCGGCACCGATTCCATCGACCGAATCACGACCGCCGCGATGATCGCCGCAACGATCGAACCGGCGACGGCGAAGATGCCGAGCTTGGTAACTCTCACCTCTTCGCGCATAATCGGCTTCAGAACGCTCTTGCCCGTGGCATCCTTAGGACCATCGTCCGCGGGCGCATGAACGACGACCTCTTCGGTTTTGTCCGGGATCTGGATCGTCGCCTTGCACTTGGGGCAAGGGCCTTTCTTTCCAGCAAATTTATCGCTGACGTTGAATCGCGTCAGGCACTTTTCACAGGTAACTCGAATTGCCATGTCGAAGAAGGGTTGTCCCGTATCGCGGTTCGTCAGCAGCAACCCACAATAACCGAGCTGCCATGATGGATAATGAAAAGTCGTCAGATACTAGCGAGCCCGACGTGCCGAGCGATAGTCTCGCCGATGTCGCCCCCTGTTTGCAAGTCGACGAGCCACCGGTGCATGTTGTACTGTACCAGCCCGAGATTCCACAGAATACCGGAAACATTGGTCGGACGTGCGTCGCCGTTGGTGCCAAATTATGGCTTGTGCGGCCGTTGGGTTTCAAAATCGACGAGCACAGTGTTCGCCGAGCCGGCGTCGATTATTGGCATATGCTGAATCTGCAGCTTGTCGATTCGATCGGCGAAGTCCAACAAGCCCTGCCGCAGCGGAAGTTCTGGTACTTCAGCCGCTTCGCCCGACGCAGTCTTTGGGAAGCCGAAATCGACCTCGGCGATGCGATCGTCTTCGGCCGCGAGTCGGCCGGATTGCCCGAAGAGATTCTCGATCTCGATTCCCCACAAGCGATTCGGATTCCCACGACCGAACAGGTTCGCAGCTTGAACCTTTCGAACACCGCGGCGATCGCCGTCTACGAAGTTCTACGGCAACATGGCCGACTGGGATAAGCCATTCGGGGCAGAATTCATCCAAGGAGCGAAGTCGCACGCCGCATGACCAGCTGCCTGAGGAGGGGGAATTACCCCCTCGCGAGGTCACTAAATCCGGGAAATATCGACGTTTAGCCATTTCCGTAGGTGCACAGCTGGTTACTATAAGATCGATGCGACTGACACCTTTTGATGAACATGCTTACAGATGCCGAGAACTTGGATGCCTAGCCTAGTGGGTGGTTATCGAGCTAGCAGAGCGCTGACACCGCTACTGCTTTCAGAGCGTCAACTGAGCCGTGAATTAAACCGCGAACGGCTCCGCGCCGATCGTCGTCAGATCCCATTCTGTTTGATCGATGTCGTTTTGGCCCCCGAAAATCGACGGCCGCGCGACGTCAAGCGGCTCGCTCGCCTGTTGCACCGTCGCCTGCGGACGACCGATACGCTCGGTCATCGCGGGCGCGTCACCGTTGGCGTCCTCTTGACCGACACGCCCGAACAGGGGGGGCGGATCGTCGTCGATGAATTGCAAGAACTGCTGTTGGACGCCCGACTCG
This sequence comes from Rosistilla oblonga, assembly GCF_007751715.1. NCBI lineage: Bacteria > Pseudomonadati > Planctomycetota > Planctomycetia > Pirellulales > Pirellulaceae > Rosistilla > Rosistilla oblonga. The sequence continues at coordinate 4,566,004 of NZ_CP036292.1, forward strand.
ACTGCGACTTGGAACTGTACGCGTACGATCCCGATGCGTGGCAGCAACAGCAACTGTTCGATCCTCCCGACGATCACCAACCTCCATCGGGCCACTTAACGCCCCCTCAGCCGACGGCTGCACGCCGCCGTCGAGTTGCGAAGCGTTTGGTCGATGTGGTCGGATCCAGCCTGGGCCTGCTGTTCGCTTCGATCCCAATCGCGCTGGCCTGCGTTGCCATCCGATGCACCTCTGCCGGCCCCGCGATCTTCCGCCAGGTCCGCGAAGGCGCCGACGGGAAACCATTTACGATCTACAAATTGCGGACGATGCGTTGCGATGCCGAACACCATCAAGCGAACCTGCGACAGTTGAGCGAGCGCGATGGACCGGCGTTTAAGATCAAAGACGACCCGCGGATCACCAGCGTTGGCAAATGGTTGCGAGCGACCTGCATCGACGAACTGCCGCAGTTGGTCAACGTCTTGATCGGCCAAATGTCATTGGTCGGTCCGCGCCCGCTGCCGTGGGCGGAGAGTCGGGCCGTGGCCACGTGGCAGCGACGGCGGCTGGATGTCAAACCCGGCATCACCGGCAGCTGGCAGACATCGAAACACGAATCGATTACGTTCGACGATTGGATGCGGATGGATCTCCGCTACATCGATCGCGGTTCGAATTGGCTGGACATGAAACTGATCGCCAAGACGATGATCGTGCCGGTCAAAGCTCGCGGCAACCACTAGGTCGCCGCCGCACTTTGGACCCCTGTACGCTCGCGCATCATTCGGCGCGGCGAACGCCAACTGTCAACAAGAGGTTGGCGAAGATCGCTTGGTCGCCGGTCTGAATCGTTAAGATATGCTCGCGCGATCGCACTGCATCGTAGAACTGCATCTGCTCGATCGGTTCCAGCTGGACATCGCTTTTCGCATCGGCAAACAACTTGCGAAACTCATCCCACACGGGCGGATCGGCTGGCAAAGCGTAGGGTCCCGATTGCGGATACATCATCGTGTTGGCGGCATCGATCGGGATCGCCGTCAACAACGTCGCCAGGACTTGGCAACACGAAACCAGTCCCGGCGCGAGGTTCAGACTGACAAGTTCGGCGCTGGGTCCCAACGTGTGATACGCGGGATAGTTTCCGTCGGCGATCAAGACTTTGCTGTAGTGTCCGCCGCGGGCCAGGACTTCGTTGATCTTGGGATGCAATAATTCGTGTTTGAGCATAACAGGGAAAGGTCGTTGCGGTTTAAGGTGCTAGGCCGGGATCGGGCTGCCAAATATACATAAACGTTGGCAGGCGTGAACGCATCAAACCAGGAATCTGTGGCATCGCCATCAATTGAGTTGGTTCGTTTGGCGTCGTGGCGTAAGGAGTTCGCGCCTTGTCTTGCTCGCGATGCAGCATCACAACACACGCGTTGGGATCGCCAGCGTAAGCTCGTGCCGCGGCGATCGCATCGTCGATATATCCGACTTGATCGACGACGCCCAACTTCTCTGCTTTTGTTCCGGTGAAGATCCGTCCGTCGAAAATCTCTACGTCGGGATGGATGCGTTGACGCGATCGCAGCACGACCTCTTTGAACCGCGCGTTATATTGTTCGGCGATCTCGGTCAGCAGTTCCTCTTCATCCTCTTCCAAAAATCGCTCGGGCGATCCGATGTCGACAAACTTTCCAGCCCGGATTGTTTGCCCGGCGACATTAAACTGTGCCATCGCATCTTCGAGGTTGTACAGATTTAAGATCACGCCAAACCCGCCGACGATCGTTGTCGGATGAGCCACGATCTGATCCGCTGCGGTGGCCAACAGGTAACCGCCACCGGTTGCGATGTCCATCAAGACCGCAACGATTGGCATCCCGGTTCGCTCGCGGAACGCCTCCAGTTCGCGACGCATGATGTCCGACGCGGTGACGCCGCCGCCGTAGCTGTTGATCCGAATGATGACCGCCGAAATATCGCCTTCGCGTTCGACCTGATCCAACTTCTCGCGGAAGATATCCAACGGGTTGTCACCCATCGAACCGATCCCCGCCTGGTTCTGGTTGACCAGCAAACCATCGACATCGATCAAAGCGATCTTGCGGCAGCTGCCCGCTTGCACAGGCATCGTCTTCAACGGCGAACGATCGCGTAGCACTTGCGGCTGCATCGCGATCGGATCGGCGGAGACATGCACCTTCGCGGGCACCAACCGAATCAGGTTGTTGGTTCGAAGTTCATGCTTGCCACATCCAACAGTGCAAGCGATCGCGGTACAGAGAATCAAGAGGCGTGACATACTGCGACTTTGCTGAGCGGTCCCAACGGCGCGGAATCCATTCCCAGCGCCCTGCCTAGGGGATCGGAAATCCAAGCAGCGTCGTCGCAACAAACCCTTCTGGTCCGCAGCTTTCCCAAATGCTAGCGGGCGGATTCGGGCTCGTCATACCGCCTGCGTCGACTTTGCCGAGTCGCTCTCTTGCCGCCAGAGTTGCCTGCGGACGAAGTCGCGGTCATCGGTTCGACCGAATCCGAAGCAGAGACAGCAGCCGATAGTGAACAGCCCGAACTGCACCATCTGCATCTGGACCACAAATCCATCCAACGAATTGGAGCCCAACGAACCGACAAATTGACGCAGCGTTAAACTTTGCCCAGTCGATCCAACCAGCGCCGTGGCGATCCAAGAATAGAGCAGCGATCCGCCGAACAAGACAGCTACCAAACAGAGCGCCCTGATCCGCACATGCGATTCCGCTAGCATTGCCGACGCTGCGCCGAGGTACAACAACACAAACAACGGCACCGCCAACAACTGCGGCGCGACCATCGGCAACTCGTAGGCTCGCGCGGCCGACAGCAACATTGCGACCACCGTTGTCGCTACGAGAATCGATCGGATGGTGAAACGATAGCGTGTCGGAAGCGCTGCATTGGACTCCCGTCCCCAGTGCCACGCCGGGACGCCAAGGATTGTTGAGAACGTACCCTGCAGAACCAACAAGCCACCTAACAACAACATATACCGCAACGGTGTTTCACGCCAACAGATCGCCATAAACAGGACGTGCCACAAAAAGGAGAGCCCTCCAAATAAGACACGCCGCCAGGAGAAGGTCGCCGAGAAGCAGACCGATGCGGTCATCGAACATCCGAGCCACATCAGCCCGATCCAAGCCGCTTGGCCGAAGGGCGAACCATAATAGAACAGCACCCACATCCCAAACACGACCTGCAGGACCAAGATCGTGATCGCCCCCAGAATGCTGAGCGGACCAATCCGAGGATGTATCAGCTCACCGTTGGACATCGGACGACTCCACGCGTTGGGTGGAGCGGTCGGCGAGCTTCCGACGCGGTCGGAACGAAAGAGAGGAATCGATCACAGGGGTTACCGGGGGCTGCAGGCGAATTCGCGGAAGCCCCCATTAAATCGATTCTCGCGGCCGATGGCTACCGCCGTGCGGTAGCCGAGCTTGGCAAGCGGGATTGCCGAAAGAAGACCTCCCAGCCAACGGGGCTGCGGAGGTTCAAACCGCTACCGAGCGAACTAAGCTGCCGCCGTCTCGGGCAGGCTGTCGTGACCAGCCATCGACGCCGTGATCCGTTCGAACTCTTCGGGGTTGGCGAAGTGGACGACGATCTTTCCCTTCCCCTTCGCGGTCTGTTTGATCTCGACCTTGGTTCCCAGATCCATTCGCAGTTGCCGCTCAAGCGACGAGATCTGCGGCGACGTGACCTGTTTCTTACGAGCCGTGGGCGCCGCTTGGCCCCCCATCTCTTCGTCCTCTTCGGCTTGCAAGATGTCCGAAACATGCGACTCGGTCTGCCGCACCGACCACTGTTCCTTGATGATGGTTTGCGTCAGTTCGGTCTGCAGGTCCTCATCGCCCAACGGCAGCAACGCCCGAGCGTGGCCCGCGGTGATCGTTTCCTCTTGGATCGCTTCAAGCACGGCTTCGGGCAATTCCAACAGCCGCATCAAGTTGGCGACCGTGCTGCGATCGATCTTCAACCGCTTCGCCAATTCGTTTTGCGGGCACCCGTGCTGATCGATGTAATTGCGGAACGACATCGCTTTTTCGACAGCGTTGAGATCCTTGCGTTGCAGGTTCTCGACGATCGCCAACTCGGCAACCATCCGGTCGTCGGCTTCGCGGATCTCGGCGCGAACGGTTGTCATGCCGGCATGAATCGCCGCCCGCAAGCGACGCTCACCCGAGATCAATTGGTACCGCTGACCATCGCGACGAACGATCACCGGTTGCAATTGTTCATGCGACTTCAGGCTCTCCGCCAACGCCGCGATCTCGGTGGTGTCGAATTGTCGTCGCGGCTGAAACGGATTGTTGTCGATCTCGTAGACGTTCAAATGAACGGCTTGTCCCGCAGCGGCGGACGCTCCGTCGTCGATGTCGCTTGGTTCAAGTTTGGTCGGTCGCTGGCCCGCTGATCCGCCGGCCTCGGTTCGCCGCGGTCGCGGTTCGGTCGCCAAACCGATATCTCCACCCTGTTCGTTTTCGATCGGTGTGCCCAACAGCGCCGCCAATCCTTTTCCTAGTCGTCGATCCTTAGTCACGGCCGAGTACCTCCATGCAGAGCTGAGTGTAAGCGTAGGCTCCGCGCGATCGCGGAGAATACTGAAAAATGTTTTCGCCGTGGCTTGGTGCCTCGGTCAAAGCGACATCGCGCGGGACAACCGTGTCGAACACGATCTCGCCAAAAAATTCTCGAACCTCCGAATCGACTTCGTGTGTCAATTCCAGACGAGGATCGTACATCGTTAACAAGATTCCTCCGAAGGTCAGCCGACCGTCGGTGGCTTGAATTGCTTCGCGTATCACGTGGATCATTTGGGTCAGCCCTTCCATCGCAAAATATTCGCACTGGATTGGCATCAAGACCTCCGTCGACGCAGCCAACGCGGCGCGGGTCAACGTCCCCAGCGAAGGCGGGCAATCGATCAACACGTGATCATAAGAGTGCAGCCCGGTCTCCAGGTGGCTCCGCAACAGCGACGCCTCCGACCCGGTCGCCTTGGCCAACTGGTCGACATCCTGGAACGAACGGCTGCCGGGCAATAGGTCCAAGTTGGATTCGCTCGATTCCAAAATGCTCTCGCGGAGCGTTTGAGGATCGATCAGCGGGTGCCGCGGTGCGGGAGCATGTCCCAATGCACTGGTTGCGTTGCACTGCGGATCCATATCGACAAGCAGCGTCTTGTAACCGCCCCGGGCGAGCCCCGCGGCAAGGTTGACGGCGGTCGTGGTTTTCCCCACGCCACCTTTCTGATTCGCTACGCACAGGATCCGACCCATCGTGTTTCGCATTGTCGAGCGGTCAGTCTCGACGCGAAGCCTCCTTGATGATTTGTGTTCGCAGCCATCCTAGCCGCGGTCGGAGAACGCACTTTTACCCTCGAGCGATGCGTTCTCCCGTGGTCGCATTCTAACGCGGAAGTGCAAAAAAGCAGAATGCCAGTTTTAGCGGCCGCATGTTTCACGGGAAACGTTGCCGGTTGAAGCGGCTGTTTCGCGCGATCGCAGCGGAAAAATCCACGCTTTCGCGACAGCTTACGCCGCACGAATCATCGCCGATCCAGAGCTCGCCGGATGGGATAAGAAGGCACCGCCGGGCGACTAAAACTCCCCACGGTGCGATTTTCCAGAATCGACCACCTCCCTACGGGCAGCCGTTTCGATTTGGGCGATCCTCGTCGCCCCATCGCTCTAACGCCGGTTCAGCGGATTAAAGACCAGTCCGGTCAGCGGCGCGTGCGCCAAGTGGAACGCGTTTGCCGGCAGTCGTTCCTCTTGCACCGCGATCGTCTCCATCGCGTCGACATCGATCGGCGGGATCAATGCGGCGTATCGGCAACCTTCGTCGTCGCTGATCGCCGCGACCACATCGTCGATCGTGCGACACTCTTGGATCGACGGCGAATCCTCTGCCAACAGCTCGGGGACGATCAAGTGATGCAACAGGTTGATCGACAGTTCGCACCATTCGTCGCTCGCCTGCGGGCAGCGCTTCCGCAAACGTTCAGTCGCTGCTTCGTTCGCCTCGCATAAAACCCAGCGTCGATCGCCGCCACAATAGATCGCCAACCGTCCTTGATGGTCACGGCCGGAGATCGGCGTCCAAGCGACCTCTGCCGCATCGGGCCCTTCGACGATCGTGTTGCACGTGAAACACTCCGTAATCCGCGCAACCAGTTCTTCGCTGGTCAGTGGTGCCCCGCCGCGAACGACGCGGTGAGTCGAATCGAGCAGGTCGCCCGAATCCTCCAACCTCAGCAACAACGTCAGCGCAAAGTTGGCGGGATGATCGTTTGCGACCGGCCCTTCATGATCGTTCAACCAGTTCAGATATTTCCGACTGGCCGCTAAGTTATCCTCCCCCGCGGCGATCAAGACAGGCGACGGGCCGAGGATATTTTGAATCGATCCGATCGTTCGTTCGTCGTTGATCGGCCAGATCGAATGCCGGACTCCGGCATCGTCGACGCACGTGATCTCCAGTCCCTCTTGGATCGCCGAATCCAACAGGTCCTGCAGGCGATCGTCCGGATCCGAACAAAGGCCAACGATCGGGCTGAGGTTCGCCGCGCACCGCCGCGTTAACTCGTACCGCGCTTCGACGACGGAATCGATCGTTTCGGTGGCGGTATACAGTCGGCGGTCTTCGGGCGAATCAAACCGCACGCCGCACAAGATCCCTCGTCGGCGAACCGTTTGATCTCCGTCGGGATAGGTCTGTTGATAGATGTAGATCTCGGCGGCCGCTTCGTGTTGCAAGACGCCTTCGGATTGCCAACGTCGCCAAAAGCGAGCCGCCCGCTCGTCGCTGCTGCCAGCAACATCGCCCGGTTCGTCCCGGTTGGCGATCAAGCGGACACAGCTTGCCGGATGCCGCTTATATAAGATGTCCTGCCGCTGGGGATCGATCGCATCGGCTGGAGGAGCGACCACGTCGCTCAAGTTGCCGACGTGGCCAAGATTGTAACGCAGGGCTCGGATTGCGGAAATTTCCGGCATGGAGACTTTGGGGGCTGAAACGAGGGAGACGACAAAGACAGCCGTTCATTGTACGCGTGCAGCCCCGGTTTTCGCAGCCCGCCCCGCCGCCGATTCAGCGGAAACCGCGATTCGCCTCCGCTCGACAATCGACTGTGCTGGTCTTACGCAAAGGGGAATTCGTCGTCCAGTTCGGCTTGGCTCAGCTCCGCCAAGAACGGAGCGATCCGTTGGACGATCAGCTCCATCACCGCCCGCCCCTTGTCGGCGGTCGCCGCGTGGGGATTGCCGGAACCGGAATTTGTCGTCAGCAGATGCCACGGCCGCGTGATCGAAACCCAACCTTCGTTGAGCGCTTCGAATCGCATCGGCCGCCTTGATCCCGCGTCGGCTCGCAACGTGTTGTCGTCATTGTGCACGACGAACTCGGGAAAGTAGGCCAACGCAAGCGACGTCTCCATCTCACCGGCGTGATCCTCGGCGACTTCAAAGATCTCGTGGTAGTGATCGCGAACCATCTGGAACCAGTTGCAGAGGAAGATCTGCGAATTGGTTTGCCCGTGCAGCTCCCGCAACACCGGCTTCAGTTCATTTCCTCCGTGGCTGTTCAAGAAGACGATCTTGCGGATCCCAGCCCGCTGGATCGATTCGACGAGATCCTTGACGACCATCAACACTGTCGACGGATTCAGGTTCATCGCCAGCGGCAACTGATTCATATTCGTTTCGGTGCCGTAGGGAATCGTCGGCAGCAACACCACGCGGCCACCTTGAGCATTCGCAGCGTCGCAGATCGCTCGCCCGATACAGCGACCCTCCAGCGTGTCGGTGCCATAGGGGAGATGCAGGTTGTGTGGCTCGGTCGCACCAAAGGGAAGCACGGCGACGCGGAAGTCGGCATCGCGAACGTCGGCAAGCGTCATCTCTTCAAGGATCGATTTCATCCGGCAGGCTTTCTTTCAGCGTTCGGGGGAAAGGCATCGCGAATTTTAAACAGCCGATTGTACAGATCGATCCCGGAGCGTGTGGCTAGTTACAGATCCGAGCGTTCCGCTGCGGAGCCTCCGCAGCAGCGAGCCCATTGTCGGAGCGCGCCCATAGGATTCGAGATCGAGAACGCAGCCCGCGATGCCTCGGGGGAATCCGAACGAATAGACTTCGTTATAATAACGGTCGGAGCGCCGCATTAGCGAGTCTTCGCTACGGATGGACGACGCACTGGAAGGTTCCCGAGATCGATGTCTCCGCATCGGAGCTGCTGTTCATCACCGAGGCGTTGTCGATCCGGGCGATCCAATTGCCCTCTTCCATCGCCAACGTCACCGGGACCGGTTTCTCCTCCGGCGAGAACCAGATCGGCCCTCCTTCCTGCTTCTGCGCGAACAAGCGAGCTGACACTGTCTGACCGGCCAGCGAGTCGAGATCGGTATCGGAGAGTTTCGCTTGGATCAGAAACGCGGGGAAGACATCGTCCTGGCCATCTTTGCTGCTGGAGATCTTCAGCACCGACGGGCGGCCCTCATTGACCGCGATCAATTGAACATAGCTGGCGGCGAACTCGGTTGGGGCGTCGAGCGTCATCGTCGCCTTGCCGGTCGCATCGCCGATACCGCTGACGTCCGCGGCCGCTTCCTTCACCGACTCGACTTTGGCAACTGTCTGTTCCGCCGCAGTTTTCATTTCCGTCGACACGTCGGCGGCGACGCTCGATGCGGTCTCCTTGGCTTGGTCGACAAGTTCGGTCATCTTCTCTTTGCTGCAGCCAGCGGAGAGTGCGACCATCAAGACGCAGGCGATTCGGACGGAGTTCATAGTGATTGACATCCAAGAAAAGATAAGGAGCGGATGAATATAGCAATCAACAATATAATGTCCCGTCACATCGGAAACAAACTATCGCCGAAATCCGAGGGGCCTGTTCCACGTGAAACAGTTAGTGAAACTGCCCGGACAAAGCGGCTTGTCCGATGGCCCGCCGCCAGGATTCTGCCCCACTAGTCGCCGAAGCCGCCGGTTCATGCGTCGTGTTCGGAGTGGCTGGGCGTCGGAAGCACCGCCGGCAGACAGAACGACCAACCAAATAACAGCAGCCCAGTAACGGCGTATCCGAGCGCGTATTCGCGAACCATTGCCGCTTCGCTGCTCCAGGGCCAGAACAGCGGCGAACCGGGGACGGGGGAATGGATCACACCAAACAATGTCAGCCCGCCGCAAATCAAGAAGATCGTCGCCGCGCGGCGGAGTCCCTGATCGATGATCGATGCCAGAGCGGAAGCCCACAGCAGACTTGTCAGAATGAAACCGTTGGAAAGGATCAACAGAGTCTGCAGTTTGTCTCGAAGTCCGGGATCGCCGAGGCCTTCGATCGAATAGGCCGGATCGCCAAAGATCTGCGACGGGAAGCTATTCGCCAGAAACGCCAAGGCGGGAACACAGGCCAAGGCGACTGCAGCGTAGTGCCGCGTCGGCGTCGCGGAGAAGCTTTGCGCGGTGATCTCCAGTCCGACAAAGATCAGGATCGGGAAGACCGCCGCTTCGGGAATGATCTGATAGAAGTAGACGAAGTAGCCGCCGACGCCCGCGGTTCCGATCAGCAATGCGGTCGCCAGAGTGTACGCGCCGCGGCCGCCCATCTGCTTGTAAGCCGGATGCCCGATGTAAGGCGTCGTCTGGACCACGCCGCCGCACAACCCGGCGGCCAGCGTCGCGATCGCTTCGACAAATATCACCGTCCCGGTCGGGTATTCGTCTCCCGCCGCGGCGGCGCTCTCGGTGCAGTCGATCCCGCCAACGACGGTTCCGATCGCAAACGGAAGCACGATCGGCATGTACTTCATCGCTTCGCTAAAGCGATCGACCCACTGGAACTCAAACGCTTCCAACCACATCGTCGGAAACATCGTCGGCGTAATCGAATGGGTACTAGACGCCGCGTAGCCTTCGACGCCAAACGCTCGCAGCAGATAAAACATCCCGCCGGCAACCACCAGCGCGCCCAAGGTTCCGGGGACACGGAAGGGCAACGGCACGCGGCCGATCAGCGAAGTCAACACGATCGCCAGCGACACCAGACCAACCAGGGGCGTCTTCAGGATATCCAACAACGGCAGGAAACTGATCAACACCAGCGCGATCGCGGCCAGCGAACCAAGCAGTCCCGCCCGAGGAACGCTGCGGCGGATCCATCCACTGACCGGCGAGCAGACGACTTTAAATAGTCCGCTCATCACGATCGCCCAGATCCCAATATGCCAGGCGAACCGAGCGGCTTCCATTTCGTCGAGGCCCAGACGCATCTTTGCATCGAGGAATGCGGGGCCGAGGACAAAGAAGACCATCCCGAACGTGCTGGGTGTGTCGAGCCCCAGCGGCATCGCGGTGACGTCGCTGCGCCCCGTCCGCTTGGCCAACCAGAAGGCGAGCCCAAAGAACATCAGATCGCCGACAAAGACACCGATCGCGGTTCCGGGAACCATCGCTTGAACGGCGAACTCGGCGGGGAACTGGAACACGCCGGCTAACAGGCTGACAACCAAGATCAGCCCCGCGACGTTATCCAACATCAAGCCGAAGAATGCGTTGATGTCGCCGACAGCGGCCCAGCGGTATCGGTGATTGCTCATGGAATCAGACCCTGCGATTTGAAAACGGAACCAGGTGCCGCTTCCGCCTCAGCTGAGCAACCTTTGATGCCAGGCTATCCTACCGCAGTGATCGACAATTGCCAGCATAGGTGTTTGCGTCGGGCATTCGGTTGCTCCTACAATGTGTCCAGCATCCGGCTGCTGGGTTCTACGCCGAGGGCTTCCGCGTCCTGGCCGACGACTCGCATTGCGGCGGATGACAAAACTTGCCGCAAACAATCCAACGCTCGTGGCATTCGATCGAATCGCTGCTGATCGCGGGCGTGTCCTTCGGATCGTCAACATCATGGAATACATCGAATCCGGCGGCCTGCTGCCACGCTTCACCCTGCGGTGGTTTTCAATCTGCTTCACGCTCTCGGTACTGATCGCTTGGATCTTGCGACAGGCGGTGATGGGCAGCCTGTGGGCCCAGGCGGGGATCGCTACCCTGGTCGCGATCGCCGGTTTCTTTGCCATTTACGCCGTACTGTTTCTGACGATCTGGATCCCCACCGCGATCGCAAACTTGGGAAGTTCATCCGAGCAAAGCACAGCCGCTGCGGCGCCAAGCGATCCTCAAGAGGCGAACTCGTGAAGGACGTCAGCGGCGGCCGCCGCGAATCGATTCCGAATTCTTTGCGACGATGTCTGCTGCGATGCACGACGCTTGTCCTGCTGTTCCCGCTCTGCTTCGCCAGCCCCAACACAGCACCAGCCGACGAATTGCTAGCGAGCTTTCCGCCGCCGGGAATGAAGGGATCGAAGATCGCGATCACGGTAACCGCAGGCGAAAGCAACCGCGTTGGGATCTGTCCGGTCACCGTCGTCGTTCGCGCGATCGGACCGAGCTTTGGAGCGGAGCGGAAGTTGACGATCGAGCTGCGTCCACGTTTGAATCCGCCGAGCCACAACACATTCGACTTTCGCCAAACGATCACGCTGCATGAATCCGACAGCGTCTATGAAGAGACGTTTGCGGCGCCGGTCTACTACCGCTGGAGCCATTGTGGAGTTCGCGTTCTCGAAGATGGCGTCCTATTACCAGGCTTCGATAGCGACTTGTACTCGCCCGTTTTTCTGACGCTGGGGCTGCTGCCCGAATTGACAATCGCGATCATCGAAGCGAGGACTGTCGATAGCGATCCGCCGGCTTGGCAACGGTTTCCTGATTGTCGGTCGCTATCTGCCGGAGCACGCGGCGAACGCCCCAGTTCGATCTATTGGCAGCCGCCGCAACTGGACCACGAACAGGCGAAGCAATCGGCGGAGACATCTTCGGGAAGTCCGTTTGTCATTCGGCGGACGCACGAGGATCGATTGCCGCCGCGCTGGACGGACTACAATTTCGCCGATGCGATTTTGGTCTCCGACAAAACTCTGCAGCGGATCCACGAAGAGTCACCGCCGGAGTTCGAATCGCTTCGCCAATGGCTGGCCGCCGGCGGTATGTTGTGGTGTTATGGCGACGCGGGAACCGCCGGGCTGGACGAACTCTTTTCGCTAACCAGCCCATGGGATCGGATTCCGTTGCAGAGGATCCAAGAATCTCTGCAACCACAAACCGCGCGGTTCCCGGGAGCGACAGGCCTGAACACTCCTCCTTCGGGACTCGATCCGGGACGGCGGCGAGTCGCTTCGGGTTTGGACCTGGAGCACCCGTTTCTACTGCTCGAAGGTACTCGATCGATCCAACAGCGGATCGAAACCACGCCCTACCTCGCCGGCAAGATCGTCCACCTGGATGATCCATTTCCGTTCCCGGGATCGCCCAATTTATGGATGGCGGTGATCGGTGAATCGCGGCAGCGGATCGGAACCGAAAACCGACTGGGAATGAACATCACTCACGGCGACCACAACTTCTGGAACTGGTTGATCGCAGAGGTTGGCCAACCTCCGGTCTATACGTTCCTGGGGATGATCTCGTTGTTTGTGCTGCTGGTCGGCCCGGTATCTTATTATCTCTTCCTGTACCTTAAACGGCTGTATCTGTTTTTTGTCTTTGCCCCGATCGTGGCTCTGATCTGTACCGCGGCGATCGGACTGTACGCCTTGATTGCCGACGGGTTTGGCAGCCGAGTGCGAGTCCGTCATCTGACGCTTTTAAACTCCGCCGGCGACGGAATCACGTGGTCCCGGCAAACCTACTTCTCCGGACTGCGGCCACGCGATGGCGTCGCATGGTCTCGCGACAGTGCGGTCTATCCGCTGCGTGAACTACAAAACTCTGCTTCACTATCGCCAATCACCAGTGAACCCGCTTCCGCCCAAATCGCCGTCGACGACGACGTGATCCGGTTTACTGGGACCTTCATGCCGTCGCGGACTCAGTCGCAATTCATCGTGATTTCGCCGACGCAAAACGCAGGCAGCGTGATCGCCCACGCTGGCGATGGCCTCGTCCGCGTCGAGAACCAGACAGCCTACCGGATTCAATCGATCCTGCTGGCCGATGCTAGCAAGCACTATTGGCTCGCAGAGTCGCTCGACTCGGGAGCGACTGTCGACGCAACCGCTTTGCTAGCGCTCGATGCCGCTCGTTGGATGACGACTAACTATCTGAATAACGCGCCAGAACTTCCCGCTGGTTTTCAAGATGCCTCGCAGAGCGAACTGCTGCGACTTGGCAATCGCGGTCTGCGTTTGCGGCGCAACCCAACCACCTTCTACAGCGAGAACGAAGGAGGATTGGTCGAAGCGATGTTCCGCACCGCGATGGTCGAACAGGGAACTCCGCCGGCGAACCGCTTCATCGCCCTCGCCGATTTGCCCGACCGGGCGATCGGGATCGAAGACGCCAAGCCGGTCGAGTGCATTCATATGATCATGGGCGAGGTGCAGTTCGAGGGGCAGCCGGACGCCGCCGTCGAAGCGACCGATCGCGATGATCAAGCGGGAAGCGAAAACCAGGAGAGCGGACAATGATCGGCTATCACGTCGACGATTCGGTGATCGAACTGCGGCGACTGCATCGCAGCTTCGGCAAGACCCGCGCAGTGCACGATGTGTCGTTTAGTGTTCCCCGTGGAACGGTCTTCGGTTACATCGGCCCCAACGGCGCTGGGAAGACGACCAGCATGCGGATCCTGGCGACGCTTGAATTGCCGACGCTGGGTGATGCTTACGTCGACGGTTTTTCAGTTGTCAACGATCCCGATCACGTCCGTCGACGATTGGGTTTTATGCCCGATGCGTTTGGGACCTACCCCAGCGTCAACTGCATGGAGTACATCGACTTCTACGCGCGAGCCTACGGATTGGCTGGCCGCGAGCGTCACCAGCGGGTCCGCTGGGTGATGGACTTCACGCGTTTGGACGGCATCGCGGAAAAACCGATCCGCGGACTTAGCAAAGGGATGAAACAGCGGCTGTGCCTGGGCCGCGCTCTGGTTCACGACCCGGCGGTACTGATTCTCGACGAACCCGCCGCCGGTCTCGATCCCCGAGCGCGAATCGAACTGCGGCGGATGATTCGTGCGCTAGCTGATGATGGCAAAACCGTCTTGGTCAGCAGCCACATCCTGACCGAACTGGCGGAGATGTGCGATCGAGTCGGGATCATCGAACAGGGGCGTTTGTTGGCGACCGGCACCGTCGATGAGATTCAGCGGCAACAGCGGACGCATCGCGAGTTCATTGTTCGCGTGATCGATCACCTGGACATCGCGACCAATCTATTGGGCAGCGATGAACACGTCGACCACTTGGTCGTCGACGGGGAACTGGTCCGCTTTCAATATGAGGGGGATGTCACTCACCAAGCAAACCTGCTCGCTTCGTTGATCGCTGCGGGAGTGTGTGTGGCTGAGTTTTCGTCGCACGCCCGATCGCTGGAAGATGTCTTTATGCAAGTTACCGAAGGGTTGGTGCAATGAGTCAGGAAGCGACGCAACCAACAATCGAATCGACGCCGGCGTGGATCGATCGCATCGATGGGTTCTTCGATCGCGCGGGAGATTGGTGCAATCCGATCCTCGTCAAAGAGGCGCGACAGGCGCTGAAGAGTCGCCAGTTTATCTGGACCTTCGCCGTGTTGTTGCTGGGCGCATGGATCTGGTCGTTTGCCGGAACGCTGTTGATGATGCCGGGCATCTATTATGTTCCCGGTGGCCGCGCGATGCTGATGGGATACTACTGGGTCCTGGCGGTGCCGATGATGTTGGTCGCGCCGATGGCCGCCAATCGATCGTTGGTCGCCGAACGCGAGGACGGCACGTTTGAGGTGCTTTCGATCACGACGCTTTCGGCGTACCAGATCATCATGGGCAAGTTGGCGAGTTCGGTTCTGCAGCTGGTGATCTATTTCACCGCGCTGGTTCCATGCGTTGCCTTCACCTATATCTTGCGCGGCATCGATCTACCAAGCATCGGGCTGTTGATCGCATCGACCTTTCTGACCTCAGTCTTTATGGTCGTGGTAGGACTGTTCTTAGCGTCGATCGCCAGCACGCGATCGCTGCAGTCGCTGCTGATGATCGGGATGCTTCTGTTAGTTCTGATCGCAGAGTATGTCCACGGCGCGTTTGCGATGTCGTTGATGACAGCGGGGATTCGCAACGACGACACCGAACTGGTGGTTCTGCTGTTGGCGATCTTCTCGCTTTACCTGGTCGTAGCGATCTTCTTGATCGTCGCGTCAGCTTCTTGCCTGTCGCCGATCAGCGAGAACCGGGCGACGCGGTTGCGGATCATGATGCTGGTGCTGCAAGCGGTCGCGATGTTTTGGATCATCTATCTGCTGATGTATTCTCAGCAACTTGGGAACAGACTTTCCGGCAGCCTGTTTAGCGACTTCTTACCAGGCCGTGGGACAGTCCTGGTGCTCGCCTTTTTCTCCGCGATCTATTGGACGTTCATGGGAGGATTAATGTTGGGCGAATCCGAAACGCTTTCGGCCCGCGTCCGACGCGACCTCCCCAAGACCTTCCTTGGGCGAGTCCTCTTAACCTGGCTGAATCCCGGGCCGGGAACCGGTATGGTTTTCGCGATCTCCAGTTTCGCCGGCGTGATCGCCACGATCTACACGCTGGAAACGATCGGCTTGGTTCCCCGCTTCGCACGGACCAGTTCGATCCTGCCGCTCGCTGCGACGCTATTGGGATACATGATGTTTTTCCTCGGCATCACGCATCTGCTGGTCTCGCTGGTTCGCTCCAAAGGGAGCGTCACTCCCTTTGTATCGCTGGTCGCCACCTTATTAATGATGTCGCTCGGCTGCATCATCCCCTACTCGATCGGCTTGTATCTGAACAACTTCCGCAGCTTCTCCTGGGACGAAACGCAGGTCACCAACTGGGCCTGGACCTTAGTCCAGTTCGGCAACAACGCCGCGGCACCCCACGTCCCATGGATGGTGCTGACGATGGGGCTGCTGGCGACCGCCGCAAATCTGCTATACGTCGGACGCGACGTGATGGTCCGCCGGGTCTCCACGCCGCAGCGCGTCCTTGATGAACTGGCAGCGCTAAACCCACTGCCAGAAAGCGAAGCCCCGATCGATCCGCTAGCCTAGAACGCCTGTAGGATTTGAAACGGACATCGTCGGAAAACACTAACAGCTGTCGACGGATCTATTCGTCGACCGAATCAACACGCGGCGGATCGCTGCGTTCGGGATCGCCTTCGCGAGGCGGGCGGCGGTCGTTGGATCGATTCTCACCGCGAGGAGGTCCGCCGCCGCGATTACCTGGTTCGAAGCCCGACGAATCGAAACCGGGGCCTCGGCCATCGGATCCGCGTCGGTCGGGACCGCGGCGATCCCAAGGACGCATCCCGCCGCGCCCACCGCGACTTCGCAACGCCTTCAGCGCTTCGCTGGGGTCGCTCAAATCGATCCGCTCGCGAAGCATCGCATCAGCCGATTCGTAGGTGTCCAGCGGATTGTTGCCAAAGCCGTCGATCGGTGAGCGTTTGAAAGTCGCAAACATCGCCCAAAGGAACAGCTGACCTTGTTGTTCGCCAATATTTTCCAGGCGTTGCAAAGACTGAGTCGCTTTGGGGCTGAGCGATTTTCGGATCGATTGTTGCTCCCGTGGAGTCAGCGGCCGCATCCTGGAAGGCCCTTCGTCGCGTGCCGGCCCGTTTCGCATCGCCGGCAACACAAACGTCTTGACCAACATATGTCCAAGCACATCGTCGACGCTCATCCCTTGCTGTTTGCTGATCGCCTTTGCCCGGCCCTGCAAACCGGCCAACCCTTCTTCGGAAAAGAAGTTCGGCAAGTCAGCCACTCGCGTCTGGGCAATCTGGAAAAGAGCTTGATACAAATGATCCAGATCCTCCGCCGCCAATTGTTCCTGCCCTCCTTTGCGCGTCTCCTGGATAGTCTCGGCGACCAACTGCAATCGTTCGGCAGCCGATGCCGATTGCAATTTTGTCTGCAGCGGCGGGGAGAGCGTATCGAGCCAATCGACATAACTGACTAACGTCTGCGTCAACCGCTCGGCATCGTCGCGAGATTCGATCTGTTGCATGTACTGTTTAAGTTCGGCTTGCCGCGCCGCCGGCTGGGCGATCAATTGTTCATACTGCAACTGCAGGTCGCGTTTCAGATCGGCAGGCATCTCGGCCAGCTGTTCCGTCCGCGCCGCTTCGGCAGCCGCCGACAACCGACTCTGAACATCGCGAGTCGGCAGCTCTTCCAAATCGCGGCTGATTGAAACGTGTTCCTGCCAAGCCGACTGTTCCGCAAGCTCAGCAAAAAACTTCAGATCCGCATCCCCTTTGATCTGCGAATAAGCGCGAAGATGTTCGGCGACGGCGAGGCCTTCGAGCAGTTCGCTTTGCTGCTGGCGTTGATAGCCGCGAACGATCACGACACCAACCAGAAACGTGATCGCGGTGGTGAATACCAGGCCCACCGTGGCAGCCGTCAATTTCCAAGGACGCCGTTGTTTGACGATCTCCAGCTCCTGCGACGCGTTGATCGCGATCATCTCGACCGTCGTGCGAGCGAAGTCGCTGTTGACTGTCGTCCGCGGCAGTTCGTCGAGCATATCGAAGGTTTGCTGAAGCGTCCGCAACCGCTGCTTGCAATCGGGATCCTCCATCAAACGTTCTTCTAGCGCAGCCCGTTGGTTGTCCTCGAGTTCTCCGTCCAGATAGGCAACCAATTGTTCGTCGAGGTCGCTGTGCGAACCATCGTCGATCGGGCGTGTTGCTTCCATTGTTCTACTTGAAATTAAAAAGGCTGCGATTTCGGTTCGCTGAAAAATGAAGGGTAGCGACAGGCTGCGTTTGGATTCTCGGTGTGCGACGTGTTGCAAACCGCTCGCTTTACGCGGGGTCTTCGGTTCGGTTGGAGGCTGCCAATTGAGCCCCTTGGTTTACGTACGGTTCTAAGATCTCTTTCAGGTTCACCCGCGCTCGGGACAACAAACTCTTGACCGCTTGCGGCGTCATCTTCATCACGTCGGCGATCTCCGCGTAACTCAGCTCTTCAAACCGACTCAGCCACAACGCCATCCGCTGGCGTTCGTTGAGCGACTGGATCGCCATCCGAACGATCTCTGCTCGCTCCAAACCCTCGATCTGCCGCGCCGGCATCAGCCCACTAGCTGCCAGAGCCAACGACTCCAGCGTCGCATCGCTTTCGCCCGAGTTGCGAACTGGCGCGTCGGTCGCCCGGACCTCGCGTCGACGGCTGGCCGAACGGAGCGAATTTTTTGCCACGTTGCCAGCGATCGTAAACAACCATGTCGAAAACTTGGCTCCCGGTTCATAACTCTTGCGGGCCCGATAGACTCGCAGAAAGACGTCTTGCGCGAGGTCTTCGGCCATATCCCGTCGCGGTGCCAAATGTTCCAACAACTGCACCAAACGGTTTTGATATCGGTGTACTAATTCTTCAAACGCGGTGGCGTCATCGTTGCGCACGCGCAGCATCAAACGGACATCGGGGTCCAGTTGCTGGTAACGCAACGCAGTAGATGGGCTAACGGGCAAAGTCGAATCGTCCCAGGGATTTAAGGAAGTGAAACCTGCAATATTCAGTCCTTCGGGAACTGCCTGATCATCGCATGTTGTGCTGCCGTTCAGTCTAGCGCACGACCGCCGGGGAAACTACATCACCCGGGCTATTTAAACCGCGGTGAGCCGACAAAGTTTCGCGCAAAATCGCGAATGCCCCGCGATCGCAGATTGACGAATCCGACGCGAAACTTCTCCCCGACGCAAGGGTTTCTACCTCCGTGCGTTGACTCGCAATGGCTTGCCGGGCAAGATGAATGGCCTAACTTTTGGCAGCGTTGGAGGATCGCGGTTTTCTCGACGCAGTTGCGCCGACGAACTGGATGGTCGCGTGAAAGGTGAATGGAATAATGTTGCGATTCGTAATGCTGTGCCTGATGTTCGGTTTCGCGCATCCAGTGATCGGAATCGAGCCCTCCCGCGAACCGACAGCGGAACTCGAACCCGAGCCCGCCTGGAGCGTTGCGAATCGGACCGATCATTTCCGCAAAAAGCGATCGTTTGCACCGCCCGGTGCGATCGAAGCCTGGTCCGACCGCGTCGATCGCGTCGAAGCGGGGTTCCTGTTTGTCGATGGCAAACACATCCCCTGCCCCTTGGAAATCAAAACCGATCCGGAAACGGGACAGCTTCACGCCAACGGTATTCCCCTTTGGTTCGACGACGACATCGGCCAACCACGCTATCGCCGTGCTAACGCCGAACCGTCGCGGCAACCACGCGACAGCCAATGGGTACAGCGGCGGCTCGTTCAATCGCTAGAAGGCAAGCGCGTGGTGCTCGCCTTTGGACAGCGTCCGGCGCAGTTTGTCGACGAGGTCGACTTTTTCCCCAGCCTCTTGAATCCCGATCCAACCTCGCAGCCGTTTACCGATATGCGGGATTCGATCCTCGATCCCGAACTACAAATGATGGTCGAGCAGTGGCTGGTCAGCTATTCTCCGTCGGCCGAACTCGTCGAAGCCGCCAAAGTCATCGCCGACCGCTACGACAAAGTCGCTTCGGAAAACAACGCACAGATTGCCGCCACGACAACACTCTCGCGACTGACCTATCCGATGACGATGTTCGGCCTGATCGTCGGCGTCTACACCTTTGGGCACCTGATGATGACAACGCCCAAGTCGCCGGCTCTGTATCCCAATGCGAACCTGTTGGAGATGATGTCCCAAGCGACCGTCGTCTCGGTAGTTTTGATCTGCGCCCACGCGGCGCTCGATCTCACCTGGACGCTGCTGACATCGCAAGCAGGGCAGATGCGTGAAATCAATCCGTTTGGCGCTCAGTTCTTGGAAAACCCGCGGGCCCTGGTCGCGTTCAAAGCGATCGCCACGCTAGGCGCTTGCGGTTTGTTGATCGGGCTGCGGAAGCATCGCGCCGCGCAAACGGCTTGTTGGTGGATGTGCCTCGTCTGCACGATCCTAACCTTCCGTTGGCTGATCTTCAGTTCGATGCTTGTCTGATGCCGCAAGTTGCCGGCCGAGATTGAATCACGTCGCAACGCCGCGGCGCGAAGCATCATCGAGTTTCGCGATGGCTGGCTCGGCCGATCCGCGCATCCAGGTGAGCGCCCGTGGAGTTCTTGTGATCACCACGGGATTTCCGACAGCCTGTCCAGTCTCCGCCCACTGCTCCGCCTCCACCGTCAACCGGTTCAGCACGGTTTCGACTTGCCGGCGGTGAGTCTCCAGTTGATCGCGATCAGCTTTCGCCGGAATCCAAATCCCCGGCCCCATGATCGCCCGCGCCCGGCTGCCCGGCCGCGGCACAGCAAACTGATCCCATGCGCGGCGCATTCGCCAGGGGCGATCGTACCCAAGTCCCAGCGGGATGATCGGCAACTGAAGGCGTGAGGCGAGGTAGACGCATCCCGCGGCGAGTTCCCGGCGTGGACCGCGCGGCCCGTCGGGAGTCATCGTCAGGTTCATCGTTTTGCCTTGGCGGAACATCTTCCGCAGCGCCGTGATGCCACCGCGCGACGTCGATCCGCGAATGGTGCCGAAGCCGACAAACCGCGTGGCCCGCGCCAGAGTTTCCGCATCGCGATGCTGACTCAACAACATCGCCACGTCGTTGTGCCCGCGCAGATAGAACATGAACGGGATGTATTCATGCCAGAAAATGTAGATCCCCGGCGTGGTGTACGAAGCGTTCGCCGGATCGTAGCTCGAATCGTAATACGAGATCTGAAACCGCAGCGTCTTCATCCATGTCCGAACCGCGATCGACATGCCCAAGCTGAGCGAACCGCCGATCCATCCCGATGTCAATTTCACTTCCGTGTTCCTTCAAGTCGCAGCGCATTTGCAGCGTGGCAAACGCGTGCCTCGGACGTACAACGGTATGCTGACATCGGTGTGATGACTAACCTTCCCACTGGCCAGTGAAGACTTCGACAGCCGGTCCGGTTTTAAACATGTCGCCGCTGGCTTCATCCCAACGCAGTCGCAGATCGCCGCCGAGCAGATGGATCAAGACATCGCGATCGGTCCGACCGCTCAACACCGCCGCGGCACAAACCGCCGACGCGCCGGTACCGCACGCCCAAGTCTCGCCCGAACCGCGTTCCCACGTCCGCTGGCGCAGTTCGCCACGACTGATCACCTCGACAAATTCGACGTTCGTCCGATTTGGAAATCGCGGATCGACTTCGATCTTCGGTCCCAACCCCAGCACCAATTCGTCGGTTGCCGATTCGACGAAACATACGCAGTGCGGATTGCCCATCGAAACGCAGGTCACCGACAACTGGTGCCCGTCGATCTCAAACTTCTCGTCGACGACACGACCGCTGGGAAGGATCGTCGTCGGAACTTCAGCCGCTTCGAGGATCGGTTTCCCCATGTTCACAGTCACCTGTTGAACCCGATCTCCCTCGGCTTGAAGATCCAACTTCAACACGCCCACACCGGTTTCGATGTTCAGTGTCGGCGTTCGCCGGATGTCGTGATCGTAGAGATATTTTGCGACACAGCGGATCGCGTTGCCGCACATCTCCGATTCGCTGCCGTCGGCGTTGAACATCCGCATCCGGGCGTCAGCAATTTCCGAGGGTTGGATCAAAACCAAACCGTCGCCGCCGACACCGAAGTGGCGGTCGGAGATCTTGATCGCCAAGTCGGCGATGTTTTCAGGCGTCGGTTGGGCAAAGCAATCGATATAAACGTAGTCGTTGCCGGCCCCTTGCATCTTCGTAAATTGCATCGTTGATCTTCGTCCCATCGGCCAACACCCGGCCTACCGTGATTTATCTGCGTTGCGGTCGACGGGGTCTGCGTCGTCGACGTCGCATCGACCGGTACACCTGCCCAACGCAATCGCTTGATTCAGCGGCGAACGGCAGTTCCGATCCAGCCCGCCAAAATAACCTTTTACCCAGCTTCACGAAATAGGTGCTCGACGCAGCGACGTCGCTCGACCGGCTCAAGCCAACACTTCGGCGATTCGATGGCCCTCCACATTGGTCAGCCGCCGCTGGACGCCGTTGTGTTCGAAGGTCAGTTGTTCGTGATCGAGTCCCAACAGATGCAAGATGGTTGCGTTCAGATCGTACAGCGGATGGATATCCTCAACCGCTTTGCGGCCCAGTTCGTCGGTAACTCCATGGCTGACGCCGCGGCGAACACCCGCACCGGTCAACCAGCAAGTGAACCCGTCGGGATTGTGATCGCGTCCCTTGGCGCCCTTTTGGAACATGGGCATTCTGCCAAATTCGGTACACCAAACGACCAACGTATCCTCCAACAACCCGCGAGCTTTCATGTCGCGAATCATCGCTGCGGTTGGTTGATCCATGATCTCCGCATGCCGGTCGTATTGCTCCTTCAGTTTGCTGTGACCATCCCAGTTCAATTCGCCGCCGCTTGCGTAGGCGCCGTTGAACAGCTGCACAAATCGGACGCCGCTTTCGATCAACCGCCGCGCCAAGATGCAGTTCTTCGCGTAGGCAGCTTTGATCGGATTCGATGAGTCATCGGCGCCGTACATCGCCATCGTCTGAGCCGTCTCGGTGCTCAAATCGCTGATCTCCGGCACGCTCAACTGCATCCTTGCAGCAAGTTCATAGCTGGCGATCCGCGCGGCCAGTTTCCCGTCGGCCGGATGACGTTCCAAATGCAATTGATTCAGTTTCTGTAGATGCTCGCGCGCCGCACGATCTGCCGCAGCCGAAATCTTCGCCGGTGGAGCCAGATGGCGAATCGGATTTTTCGAACTGAAGGGCGTCCCTTGAAACTCCGCCGGCAAGAATCCAGCGCCCCAATTATTGACGCTCGCCTGAGGCACGCCGCGTGGATCGGGGATCGCCACAAACGCCGGCAGGTTTTGATTTTCGCTCCCCAACGCGTACGTTACCCATCCGCCACCGCTGGGAAATCCGTCTTCGACAAATCCCGTCGAAAGAAAGTTCTCCGCCGGACCATGCGTATTGCTCTTGCTGGTCAACGAATGGATAAACGCGAATTCGTCGGTCAGTTCCGCCAGATGAGGAATCATGTCGGAGACCATCTTCCCCGTTTCACCGTACGGCCGAAACGCGTATTGCGGCCGGGCGAGGTCTCCCGCAGGTCCTTGGAACGTCACCGCCGGTCCACCTTTCAGCGGCTTGCCATCCTGCTTGATCAGCTCCGGTTTGTAGTCCCATGTCTCCAGCTGGCTGACCGCGCCGGCACAGAAGATCACTAACACGTTTTTCGCTTTGGCAGGGTAATGCGCCGGGCGCGGGGCGTAGGGCTGCGCGGGATCGATCACCGGGCGCGCCGCCGTAGCACGGTCTCCCGCCAACAAGCTGCCCAATGCGATCGAGCCGATGCCGGTCGTAGCGTCGTTCAAAAATCGTCGTCGACTATTCATCGCTTGACTGCTTCTTTTCAACTTGCGTGAGAGGTAATCGCGTCGCGTGAGCGATCACGGCATAAACAGAAATTCGTTGCTGTTGTAGATCGCGCGGCAGAGCGTCGGCAGTCCATGTTGCTCGACAAGCGTCGCTGCGGAATCCAGTTCGACCGGCTCCGGCGACCGCGCCAGCGTCAAACGATAGACTTCCTGAATCTGTTGCCGCACGTCGTCCCCTGCCTCTGCAACCGCGCGAGCCGCCAACGCATCGGACTGATCGATCGTAAACTGGCTGTTGAATAGATTCAGCGCCTGGATCGGAGTCGTCGATTGCCGACGTCGCGCCGCACTCTGCCCCGCGTCGGGACAATCGAATGCGCCAAAGACAGCTTCGGGTTCCATGCGAATCTTGTGAGCGTAGATCATCCGTCGCAACCCTTCGCCGGTAAACGACTCGATCGGCGGAAAGCCACTCAACCCGCCTTGCGATTTAAACAGATCAAACCCGCGGCCGCCGGTCTGCAGGTCCAGTCGACCGTTGACCGCCAGCATCGAATCGCGAATCGCTTCGGCTTCCAATCGCCGCGACGGGAATCGCCATAACAGTCGCACGTCGGCGTCGATCGCCTGACGCTGCGGATCGATCTGATTCGATTGCCCATAAGTTGCCGTGAGGATGATCATGCGGTGCAGATGTTTAACTGACCAACCGCTGCGGATGAACTCCGCGGCCAACCAATCCAAGAGTTTGGGGTGAGACGGTCGCTCGCCGCTGCGGCCAAAGTCGCTGGGCGTGGCGACCAAGCCGGTGCCAAAGTGCCATTGCCAAACGCGGTTGACCATCACGCGAGCTGTCAGCGGATTGTCGGGGCTGGCGATCCAATCGGCCAACGCCATGCGACGCTCGCGATCGGGCGAGTCGCTCTGCAGGCTGATATCACCCAACGCGGTCAGGACCGCCGGCGGCACCTCTTCACGCGGCTGTTCGGGATCGCCGCGCAACAGCAGATGGGTCGGTTCGGGCTTGGAAAACGCACCGGCAAAAACCTTGGGCGTCTTGTTGAGCTCCTCGATCTGTTTTTCCAAAGCCTGCTTTTCGTCGCGTAGTCGTTGCGAGCTTTCGACCTGCGCGGCCGTGAGCCCAGCCAGATGCTGCATCGCCTCCAACGAGGGACCTGCTTCGAGCGTATACGATGTCGGCAAGCGGTCGCCCAACTTCTGCATCCGATCGCGACTCCAAACCACCTTCGCAATCGTTGTCGGTTCGGCCAGTTCAAACAGCACCCAACCGCGGCCTTTGGTGTCGGACATCCAACTGCGGCTGTTCCCATATTCTCCGTCGTTGATGTGTTCCAATCGGTGTCGGGCCGACGTTCGGCTTCCCGAAGCGGTCACCCTCGCGCCCCGCGACGCCAGCGCCACGTTGGTCTCCACCGGGTCGGCGGCGATAATCTCGAACTCGTCCAAACACGGTTCGATCAGCCCCAACGAAGGATGACGATTGCAATCGTGGATCGTGAAACGAACATACTTCGCTTCGATCGGATCAAACGGCAAGGGATTTAGGTGTGCATTGGTAGCGACCGGCATCGCGAGATCGGATTGCTGCTGCAGTTCGTTGTCGATCTCGCCAACGCGAGCCAAAAGCGATTCAGCCTGTCGACGCCGCCGCTGTGAATCCTCCGTCTCAATTTCACGCTCGCCATATTTGACGCCGCTGAAAAACGCTTGCATCGAAAAATAATCGCGGTGAGATATCGCATCGAACTTGTGGTCATGGCAGCGAGCGCAACCGATGCTCAGCCCCAAAAACGCCTCACCGGTATTGATCACGATCTCGGCTAGTTCATCCTGCCGAGCCAAACGTTTCGACGCATCATCCTTCCCGATCTGGCCAGGCAACAAGGCCGCCGCGGTAACAAGGAATCCCGTCGCCGCATCTTGCTGAAGCGTGTCGCCGTGCAACTGTTCGTGGATGAAGCGATCGTAAGGCGTGTCGTTGTTGAACGCGGCGATCACATAGTCGCGGTAGGGCCAGGCGTTGGGACGCGGCGTGTTGACTTCGAAGCCATGTGTGTCGGCGTAACGAACGACGTCCAACCAATGCTGGCCCCAGCGTTCTCCATAGCGAGGCGACGCGAGCAATTGGTCGATCACGCGGCGTTTTGCACCAGGCGTTTCATCGTTCAGAAACGCAGCGACCTGATCGGGATTGGGTGGCAATCCGATCAGATCGAAATAGACGCGGCGGATCCAATCGCGACGCGACGCTGGCGGTGAGAGCGTCAACTGGGCCGGTTCCAGTTGCTCGCGGATAAAGTCATCGATCCGATCGGCTTTCGCACGCACCGCTTCGGAAGACTCCGATTGCTTCTCCGATTGCGGCGCGGTTGCCGGAAAGGCCAGCGGTTTAAAAGACCAATGATCCGTACGGTCTTCCAATTCCACCAGGTCGACGCCGTCGGGCCAATTCGCTCCCTCTTGAACCCAGCGGGTCAGCAGCGCGATCTCCGCCGGCGACAATCCCGGACCATCGGGCGGCATTCGCATATCGTCATCGTCGCTGGCGATCAGTTCGATCAAGGGGCTGTCGTCGACATCGCCTGCAACGATCGCCTCGCCATAGCCGTCGCCCCCTTTAAACGCAGCCGACTTCACATCCAAGCGAAAGCCGCTCTTCTGCTTCTGATCGGCGTGGCAACCGTAGCAATGCTGTTGAAAGATCGGCCGCACGTGCCGCACAAAATCGATAGGCTCTTCAGCGGTCAGCGGCTTGGTCAACAGCGCGAGCAGCAAAAGGGCAAGCGGACGATTCATGATCACCAAGGTCCGATGGGCGGGATGGATTGAGGGGCCGCCATTATAGCCCAGCTACCGCGCCGAGGTCCAACTTAATCTACCGCCGATCTAGACTTCGAGATCGAGATGTTCGCCCTGATCGTCGTCGACAGCTTTCCCGACCGATTCGACATCGGCTTCATCATCCTCGGTGTGCTCGCGTTCCTGCAGTTCGAAGGGGCGACGCCCATCGCCGTCGCGGTCCCCCGCTTTGCCGCTCGCTTCGAGGGTCAATTGATCAGCCCCTTCAGCCTGCCCTGGCGACTGGCTCTGATTGAGAGCAGCCTGTTGATTCTTGACGGTCTCGGTGTCGCTACCGCGCTGTTGCGCTCTGGCGGTTCCGGCCAAACCGGTCACCGCTGCACTGGGTTGAATGGTCATCGCAAACATCTCCAGATCGGGTTGAGCTAACGAGTTAGTAGTTCCTGTCGCGAACTGCGTGCCGCCGTACGACGGTTGGAACCGTCTCCATCGAGTTCCGGGAACAGCCGCTCGAGCGCCTGTTCGATCTGCTTCAAAGTCCGTTTATCGAACACCGGGTTGGCCAACGTTCCGGTCACATCGATCGTCCACAAAGTATACTGCTGATCCTTCAACGGGTTCAGCAATCGGCTCCACAGGTTGTTTGGACTGACACCGGTTTCAAATCGCAGATCGAGTTCTTGCCGCAGGTTTGCGGTCCCCGAACCTCGCAGCACCAGGATGTCGCCCCAGATGCGGATGTCATCGAAACTGAGTTGTTCGCCGTCCAAACGAAACTTTAGTTCACAGTTTGAAAGATCGCCGTCGTGATTCGGTTTCACGCTAAGAATATTTAACAACCGCACGACAGCTGGCAGCTCATACAGACTGGCGTCGCTCAAACTAGCACTCCCCTGTCCAGAGAGCGTCTGGTAATCGCCCAACAGCCCCTTTAGACGCATCACCGCGCGGCCGGTCCCCTGCGTGTGCTGAGCGGCTTGATCGAGATCGCGCAACAGCGTCGCAAAGTCGATTCCATCGAAGCGGCCGTTGACGTCAAACCGCCCACTTGTCAGATCCATCTGACCATCCAATTCCGCGATCCCGCCAAACAGCCCGCCGCGCATCGACTGTGTCGCCTTGGCGATCGCTTCGGAGCGACCGTCGTGGACAGCTTGGCCGATGAACAGTTGATCATCGCGGATCAAGATCGGTCCTGTCACGTTGGTGACTTGGATATTGTCGACATGCAACGAATCGCAGCGAATACTGCCGGTCGCGTTTGTCTTTTGATCGACTCGCATTCCCGCAATCTGGATCTCGCCGCGGATGTCGTGCACCGGCCCCGCATCGCCGATCCGATTCCCTTCCAATTGCAAACGCAGATCCCAGTCGAAATCGAGATCGGGATGCTGAAAGTCGGGAAAGGCGAAGTTGGCGGTCCCGCGGATGCTGACCGGCGGACCATACAGTTGCAAAGATCGGAACGTCCCTTGAACCTCCTGCGGCAAAGCCGTCAACAGATCGTTGTCGACCAACACGCGTGTCGGCGGTTGCGCATCGACGCTCAATACCCAACGACCATCGTCGTGGCGAACGCAGCTGCCTTGAGCGTTCAGCCGCGATTGACCGTGCCATCCCTGGAGGTCGGAGATAACGACGCGATCGTCGACATATTCGGCTCGCCCGCCGGTGATGTTCAAGCGGTAGGGAAGGTGTTCGGGCGTGATGCTAACCGCGCGTGACGGGTTGTCGCCGCGGGGAGACTGATCCGCCATGATCTTCAGCTTCGGAACGGTCTGCCCCGCCGGAAGGTCGACCAATACATTCAGATGCTCCAGGACGCCCGACGGTCCCAAGGTGTCCCAGATCGATTGGTGTTCCGCCGCCAGCACCCGACGCAGCGTCTGGTCCATCGAGATGCCAAAGCCGTCGATTTCCAGCTGGAACCGCGTTCCTTCGGGTTCGGTGCGGCAGATTCCACGCGCCGCAATCGACGCCGAATCGATACTTTGACCGCGCATATTCGAGATGTGAACGGTGTCGTTTTCGACAAGTACCTGCCCTTGAATATCGTGGATCGGATAGGCGAAGCGATCATAGCGAAGGTTACTCTGCTCAAAACGCAGATCCATCATCTTGGTCCGCTTGCCATCGGCCCAGCTCTCGAAACGGCTGCTCGCCAACCCCACCTTCCCCGATACGTTCAAAGACCGGACCAAGGTTTCTAGCTTGGACGTCGATTCGCCCCGCGGCGTTAACGCGGTCAGCAACGTCTCGTCGATCGTCAGCGGGCCCTCGGTCGAAAGTTCAACCAAGGTCGTTCGATTGTTCCGCGCCGGATCGGGCTTTTCCAGTCGCACGTTGCAACGCAGCGGTTGCCCTTCTAAGCGACCGACAAGTCCCTGACCGACGGTTTCGCGGTCGCTGGAAAGAATCGTTCCGCGGATGTCTTTGACCGGATAGGGAAAGCGGTCGAACTGCACGTCGACTCCCAAGCACTGAATCGCCGACTGCCAGCTCCATTTCTGGCCGTCGAATCGGAAGTTCGCGTTGGCAGCGATTCGGCCTCGCGGCAGCAAACGCTGAAAGATCTCTTGGCACTTCTGCGGTGTGCACGATGCCAGTTCCTCGTGCAGCAGCAGCTCTTCGGTGTCCAACGAGAAGGAGAGAGGCATCGGCCACTTCCAGCCCTGAGTCGTCCCCTTGGCTTGGCAGAGTGCATCGCCGATCCGCGCCGAAAGCGACGCGACCTCAAGTCCGCTGGGACGCAGGAAAAACTCGCCCTGCAGCCGTTCCAGCTGGTAGGGAATGAACTGCGATTCGTAACGGCCATCGATCAGGTCGATCTTGCCGACCCAATTGAGCGAATCCTGTTGGGCACCACCCTCCACCGAAAAGACGCCGTCGAAAACTGTCGACAGCCCCGTCAACTTGCTGATCCGTTGGCGAATACAGAACGGCAATTGGGCGGCCAAGCCGCGATCGAAGGAACCGCGACGCAGCCGCGAGCGGACGTTCCATCGCTGCGGATCGACCTCCGCAACTACCTCGAGCGATTCGAAGAAGTCGGATTCGGCGGTCAGTAGATACTTTTTGGGAGCGGTGGGATCCTGCGGCCGATTGAGGATTCGGCCGCGAATATCGCGGATCACCAGCGGCCGAGCATCGGGATTGACCGAGTCGATGATCGCAAGCGATCCCCGCTCCAGTTCGATCGTTTCGGCACCGGGACCAAAGTTTGGCAACGGCAGCAACTTTTCGAGCGCCAGCTTGCCGTCGGGAGTAACATGCGACTTCAGTTCGATTCCGCGAAGGGTCACCTTCTTCGGAGTGAAATCGAAATCGGCAAGCCGTTGGAGATTGAGATCGGTGTCGACCAAGATCTGTTCGACCTGAACAAACGCTTGGCACTCGGACTGGCGGCGAGCATCTCCCAAGACAAGTTGCTCGATGATGATCCCACGCCCCGGTTCGTACCGGGCCGCACGGATATCGACGTAGGCGTCGCGGTAATGCGCCCGCAACTTGGCCAACAGATGCCGGCGAACCTGTTCCCCGGCGGTCATCGGCAGCGCAGCCCAACATGCTGCGGCGACCGCGACCAATAACAACAACACGAGCACCCACACAGAGACCTTCCCTGTGTTGGCGCGATGTCGAATTATTGTTGCCGTCAACATTCTTTTTGATTGTCGTTACGTTTGTAAGTCGTCGTTTTGTATTAAGTTGCTGCCGCGTTCCCAGAGCGGCGACCGATGATGCGGTTCATCCAATCCGCCCAGACCGGCGCGGCGAGGATCGTCAGAATCAAAACCGCGGGCAAGCGATACCGCATCGATCCAATAAAGACCGCGTGTAGGCAGGTGAAATAGATCGCGGGAGCCCACAACATCCAGACCTCCCAACCGCGGCGGCGATGTTGCCACAGCCCGATCAACGCGGGAACGACAACGATCATCATCCCCGCTGCCGAAGCGAAGCGGATCGCAAATCCAGGGATCTCGTCGGCACTGGGCCATGGTCGCCACGTCCGGCCGACTTTGACCACTGCCAACCGCAGCACCTCGGCCGGATTCTCCAATGCCCACGTTTTTGCAGCTTGCGACATCCGCTGGTTCAAGCGGTATTCGAAGGTGCTGTCGGGATCTGCCGTTTGCGCATCGTGCAGTCGTTGCTGTTTGGCGAAATCGGAATTGAAGCTCATCCCCGTGTCGCTGGCTCCCGTCGCACCAGGATGTAATCCGTCGTACATGCTGGGGCCGACCTGCAGCGTCGTCAGCACAAAATGACCGGTGATCTGATAGCTGCGAGCCCACCAAGGTGACATCACAACGACAAACCCGATCAACATCGCCAATGCCATACTTGCGGTCTTGCGGTACTGCGACGGCACAAACAAGAACTGCAGCAGACACGTGAAGGGAGCGAACAACAGCCAGCTCGGGCGAGCTAGAACTGCAACAGCCGCGATCGCACCCGCCCCCGAGGCCCACCCGCCAACCGACCGCAGCCGCGTCGCGTTAAATGCCAATCGCCACAGCAACAGGTTGGCAACCATCATCGGAACAAAGGGGGCTTCGCTGAGAACCAAGATGCTCATCGAGATCGCCCCCGGATGCAGCGCCGCCAAGATGCCGGCCCACGCAGCAGCGGTTCGACCGAACAACAGGTGCGCGTAATACATCACTCCGGCGACTGCCAACGTCCCCAACAAACAGCCCATCCAGCGGACGGCGAGAATGTTCCGATAGGGATCATCCACGTCGATCCAGGGGGCGATCATCAGCGGGTAGATCGGCACGCGGAAGATCTTCGCGTCGGGACCGCCGTATTCGTAGGGGAGCCCGCGGGCGATCTGCGTCGCTAGGGTCCAATAGCTTTCGGAATCACCGAAGGCAAAATGCTGATCCTGCCGGTCCAGCCGCTCCTGCCACCAATACGCAGCACCACACCGTGCCGCCAGCGCGACAAGCAGGATCGCTGAAAAAACGTGAATCGATCGGATGGGAAACATCCGCGAATAGTAGTGGACCGATTAATAGCTAAGCCAGCCCAGATAGTCCCAGTATTGGTAGATCCAGGGATGTTGCCATGGATTTTCTAGGGAACTGACCACCGAAAACAGCCCCACCGCTAGCATTCCACAGCCGAGCACCCTCCCCACCGGGTGGTTTGATATCCAGTCGGCGGCGGGCAGCAGCAGCCAGATCCACAGCGGAATGAACCACAGCATCCAGCGAAACGCACAGCTGACGCCACCGTAGTTGCGGTCGATCAATGGCCGAGCGATGTAGAACGCGAAGCAGACGAGTGTGGCGATAGCAATCGCCGCGGCGAGGTTGCGATAGCAAACCGTCTCGCTGCGAAGCCAGCACAAACAACCGACGATCGACAGCAACCAGATCGGCGTCAGCGAAAAAATTCCGTGATGCCCAAACGTCGCGTGGAAGGCGTACAGCCCGCGCGACCGCTCCCCTTTGTCGACACCTGCCCGGTACTTCGGCTGCCAATACGTTCCCGGATATTCGTACCAGTCATCCCATTGAGCGAGGATCCAGCCGGCGCCATCGCGGTTGATCGCGTAACGCATCTGGGAATCGGGCAGCCAGACTTCCAGCAGATCGGGTTTGGTCGTCTCGCGGATCTCCATCGCTGTTTCTTCGTCGATTGTCAGATCGTCGCCGCGATCCCCTTGAATCAACAGCGGGCGAATCGTTGCGACATCGGGAGCGTCGGAAACCGATTCGATGCGAGCGATCTCTGGCCCACTGCCGCGATGCGTGTAGGGAGGTCGCAGGCTGCCGTGGGCGTAATAATTCGTCCCGAAGAATGCGACAGCAACAACCATCAAGCCCAACGCGTACATCGAAGTCGCTCGCAACCCAGACGACCAGAGCAGCAGAGCGCCCCACAAACAAGCCATCGAAAGCGCAGGGAGTTCGTTTGCCGCAGCAAATCCACCGGCGAGACCGGCCACAAAACCAAGGGCTGGAGAACTTCGTCGATCGCAGATCGCCAGCACACAGACCAGCGCAACCGCCGAACTGATCGCGGCCGGCAGATGATTGCTCAACGAGATCGCAAAGGGTACTAACAAGGTGCCACATGTGACCACACTCGCGGCTAACAAACGGCCGAAGTTGGTTTTCCCATAACGTTCGATCAGCCCGAGCATGATGGCAAAATAAACGACCATCGGCAGGGCGTTGGTCAGCACCAGCAACCAACGGCCAACCATAAACGGTTCGCCAAAAAGACTGGCTCCCGTCAGGGTTTTAAACGCCGCATAGACGCCCGCCAACATCGTCGGATACAGCGGCGGTTTGCTGCTGTAGTAGTGTTGTTGTCCGTCCTCGCCGCGATGCCGGACCATATCGATCGTGTACCAAACGCGGCGTTTTCGCACCGGTTCGCGATAATCGACCTGTCGGTCGATCGCATAGGTTCCATCGTCGACCAGCGACGAAATCGTGCACCATCGGCTGCGATCGTTGGCACTCAGAAATGGGACTTCGCCGGTGCTCGATCGAACCACCGCGATTCGTCCGCAGATCATCGTCGTTGCGATCACGGTCAGCAGCAGATAGATCATCCGCCGCAGCTGGCGTTCCTTCAACTGGGCAAGCTCAGACATCGGTCGACGCCTCGGTTCGCTCGGCGATCGAATACGGTTGCACCTCGCGTCGCGAGGTTGCCGTCAGCAATTCGGCTAACAACCCAGCGATCATCAACTGCGTACCAACTAAAAAAGCCATGATGCAGAAGTAGAAGATCGCTCGGGTGTGCAGATGCATGTCGTCTTCAGGCAGATCGTTCAATCGGGTGAAGACCCACGAGATCGACAACCAAACCAATCCGGCCAGGCCCAACAGAGTGCTCAAAATCCCTGTCGTCCCCATCAGATGCAGCGGACGCTGCGAGTACCCGGTCAAAAAATAGACGGTCGCCAAATCCAAGAACCCTTTCACCAATCGCCGCACACCATACTTCGAGTGTCCATACTTCCTAGCGTGGTGTTCGACAGCGATCTCGCTGACACGCCATCCTTTGGCGGCGGCCAAGACGGGGACAAAGCGATGCAGTTCGCCGTACAGTTTCACCTCGTCGAAGACCTCGCGGCGATAGGCCTTAAAACCGCAGTTGTGATCGTGGATGCGGACGCCGGTCAACGCACCGACCATCCAATTAAAAACGCGGCTGGGCAAGACCTTGTGCCACGGATCGTGCCGGACCTGCTTCCATCCGCTGACGACATCAAAACCTTCGTGCAGCCGCTGCAGGAAACGCGGGATCTCTTTCGGATCGTCCTGCAGATCGCCATCCATCGTGATGATGAAGGTGCCGCGAGCGGCGTCGAACCCGGCCGCCAAGCCGGCAGCTTTTCCAAAGTTGGTGCGAAAGCGGAGCCCTTGCACGCGGGGGTCGCGAGCTGCCAAGCCCTGCACTTTTTGCCACGATGCGTCGGTCGATCCGTCGTCGATGAAAATCATCTCGGCGTCGTATCCGTTTTCTTGAACGACTTCGCTGATCGCCGCATGCAATTCATCGAGGCTGTCCTCTTCATTGCAGACCGGGATCACAAAGCTGATCGATTCAGCGGCAGCGGCGGGGGGGGTGGGCTGAGTCACTGTAAAATGAAGCTGCGAATTGGAGGGGATAAAGGGTCGGCAAGCGGGCCAACTTGCCAGCTGGGGATCGCGGTGGCGAGCCCGACATCATAGCCCAGGGCCTGGGAAAACGCTATCTCAAGGGTTTTGTTCGATCGCGTCGGCCAGCGATTTTAGAAACGCTTCGATCTCCTGCTCGGTCGTGTTCCAGGAACACATCAGCCGCGATTCACCGACGCCAATGAAGTCGTGGAAGTGCCAACCGGCGGACCGCAGCGCCGCGGCGACCGCCGGTGGAAACTGCAGGAAGACCGCGTTGGATTCGACATTATTGCGAACGCTGACGCCCGGGAACGCCTGCAACCGCTCGGCAAACAGGCGGGCCATCGCGTTGGCATGCTGAGCGTTTTTCAGCCAGACTCCCGATTCCAACAGACCAACCCAAGGCGCCGACAGGTATCGCATCTTCGAAGCCAATTGGCCGGCCTGCTTGCAGCGGTACTCGAACTCATAGGCGAGATCGTCATCGAAGAAGACGACACAGTCGCCGACCGCCATCCCGTTTTTGGTTCCGCCCAGGCACAGCACATCGACTCCGGCCTTCCAAGTCAGCTCTTTCGGAGAGACGTTTAATGTCGCCAGCGCGTTGGCGAATCGCGAACCATCCATGTGCAGGTTCAAGTGCAAGCGTCGCGCGGTTTCGTAGATCCGGTCGAGATCCTCGCTGCGATAGACGGTCCCCATCTCCGTCGCTTGAGTGATGCTGAGCACTTTGGGTTTGGGGAAATGGACGTCCGATCGGCGGCGGACCACTTTTTCCACAGCCGCCGGATCGACGCGGCCTCCTTCGCCTTCGACCAACAACAATTTCGTGCCGTTGGAAAAGAACTCCGGGCCACCACATTCATCCGTCTCCACGTGTGCCAATTGATGAGCCAACACGCTGTGATACGACTGGCACATCGACGCTAGCGCCAACGAATTTGCGGCCGTTCCGTTGAAGATGAAATAGACGTGGCAATCGAATTCGAAGATCTCACGGACTAGATCACGAGCCCGTTTGGTCCATGGGTCGTCCCCATAAGAGGCTGCGTATCCGCTGTTGGCTTCCAACATCGCATTCCACGCTTCGGGACAGACTCCCGAAGTGTTGTCGCTGGCAAACTGAAATCCAGGTTCGATGGCGTTCATCGTCTTCGTCGATCCCGAGGTTGAAAAGTCTTCGCAAACGTTCGGATCCTAGCTTAACGAGAATGAATCATTGCGATAGTGCGTAGATGTCTTTCATTTCGCTGCGATTCATGTCACAATAAAGCACCCCCGCCTCCAATCCTCCTTCCTATTCCCGCTGCCTCGCGACTGCGAAGTTTCGCTTCGCACGATGCGTCTGCGTATCGGGCCCCTCCTTCCCGTCAGGTTTGCGATGCATCAGAAACCTTTCGTCACCCTAGGCTTGATTGTCGCTGGGATCAGTTTCCTGCTGCCCCAAGTTGTCGCTGGCAGCGAGCCAGCCGATTCACCGCAGTTCGAAACGCACGTCCGCGCGATCTTTAAAAAGCACTGCTTCCATTGCCACGGCGAAGAGGAGCATCCCGAGGGATCGTTGGATCTACGGCTGGTTCGCTTCATGCACTCCGGCGGCGATTCGGGCCCCGCGATCATCCCCGGTGCCGCCGACGAAAGCGTTCTTTTCCAACGGATGCGCGATGGCGAGATGCCGCCGGACGAGAGCAAGCTGTGCAGCGAAGAGGAGCTTGAAATCGTGCGACAGTGGATCGAGGCGGGAGCGACAACGCTTCGCCCCGAGCCCGAATCGATCGATGACACGATGTTGATCACCGAAGAGGAACGATCGCATTGGTCGTTGCAGCCGATCGTTCGGCCTTCCGTTCCGCAAGTTGCCGACGCTGAGGCGGTTGCCAACCCAATCGACGCCTTTTTGTTGGCCAAGCTGGAAGCGAGAGGATTTGGATTCAGTCCTCGCGCCCCTGCAAATGCCTTGATTCGCCGGCTGTTCATCGATCTGCACGGCGTGCCGCCAACGCCGCAAGATGTCGAAGCGTTTGCCGCCGACAACGATCAGGTCGCCTGG
This sequence comes from Rosistilla oblonga, assembly GCF_007751715.1. Taxonomy (NCBI): domain Bacteria; kingdom Pseudomonadati; phylum Planctomycetota; class Planctomycetia; order Pirellulales; family Pirellulaceae; genus Rosistilla; species Rosistilla oblonga. Next base: position 4,601,921 of record NZ_CP036292.1, read on the forward strand.
CAGCAATGGATCGATCGCTTATTGAGCAAACATGAGTATGGCGAACGCTGGGCCCGGCACTGGCTGGACGTCGCCGGTTACGCCGACAGCGAAGGCTACAACGATGTCGACGCGCCGCGGCCCCATGCGTGGCGATACCGCGACTATGTGATCCGCGCCTTTAATAACGACAAGCCGTTCGATCGTTTCATCCACGAACAACTGGCTGGCGACGAAATGATCTCCACGCCGCTGAACAACTTAAGCGCCGAAGACGCCGAATTGCTGACCGCGACCGGATTCTTGCGGATGGCTCCCGATGGGACTGGCGGCGCTGTCGACGACGTCAACGTGGCTCGCAACGCAACGATCGCCGACACCGTCACGATCGTTTCATCTTCGTTGCTGGCGATGACTGTCGGTTGCGCGCAATGTCACGACCATCGCTACGATCCGATCTCGCACGAAGACTACTTCCGTTTCCGAGCGATCTTCGAGCCGGGATTCGATTGGCAGAAATGGCGTAGCCCGCCGAAGCGTTTGGTTTCGCTGTACACCGATGCGATGCGAGCCGAGGCGGCGAAGGTGGAAGCCGAAGCTAAAAAGCTCGACGCCAAGCGAATCGCCAAACAGACCGAATTCATCAACGCTACGTTCGAAAAACAACTGGAGAAGCTGCCCGAAGAGACGCACGAACTGGCTCGCGAGACTCACAAGACGCCAGCAAAAAAGCGAACCGATGAACAGAAAGCTCTGATCAAAAAGTACCCCAAGCTGAACGTGACGGCCAGTTCGCTGTACCTTTACGATCGCAAGGCCTCGGACGAATTGAAGGCGATGGCGGCAGAGGCGAAGAAGGTTCGGGACACGAAGCCGAAACAAGAGTTTGTCCGCGCGTTGACCGAAGTTCCCGGACGCGTGCCGGTGACTCAATTGTTCTATCGCGGCGATCACGAACAACCCAAGCAGGAACTGCAGCCGGGAGGGCTGACCGTCGTTTCGATGAACGTCGACCTTCCCGAGGTCCCCGCCAACGACACCGCGTTGCCAACCACAGGGCGACGGCTGGCATTCGCCAGGCGGTTGACCGATCCCAAACATCCGTTGACGGCGCGGGCCTTGGTCAACCGAATCTGGATGCATCACTTCGGCCGCGGCTTGGTCACATCCCCCAACGATTTTGGCGTCCTCGGGCAACCGCCGTCGCATCCGGAATTGCTCGATTGGTTGGCGTCAGAGTTTATCGACAGCGGTTGGAGCCTGAAGCACATCCATCGATTGATCCTCTCTTCGACAGCATGGCAACAACAATTGCGCGTCGCCCCCGACCAGATCGCAGCCGATCCGGACAACGAACTCTACGGCGGAGCGCGTCTGTTGCGTCTCGATGCCGAAGCGATTCGGGACAGCATGTTGGCGATCGCCGACCAAATCAATTCCAAGCCGTTTGGACCGGCCATTCCAGTGATGCCCGATCCCGTCGGACGCTTCGTCATCGGAATCGAAAACAGCAGCGCTGGCCGCCCCGGTGCGGTGATCGACATGAAGGGTGAAGATCTGCGACGCAGCGTCTATGTCCAGGTCCGACGAAGCCAACCGTTGAGCGTGTTGGAAGCGTTTGATCAACCGATCATGACTCCGAATTGCGACCTGCGACGGCCTTCGACCAGTTCAACGCAGTCGCTGATGATGCTCAACAGCGATCAAGTGCTCGAGTACTCACGGTTGCTTGCCGAGCGATTGCAACGCGATGCCGCAGATGATCTCGACACGCAAATCCAGCTCGCTTGGCGACTGATCTTCGCTCGCGATTGCAGCGACGACGAACGGGCTGCCGCAAAAGATTTGGTCGCCGAACAGGCAGCCATTTTTGCGACACAGCCAGCTTACAAGGCCGATGCAAAGAAGAAGCCTCAACGAACTCCGGACCAGGAAGCGCTGGCGACATTGTGCCAGATGTTGTTCAGCTCTAACGAATTCTTGTACGTGGATTAAGACGCAATGACTAAGCTCCCAAATATCGATAGCGTTTCGGCACGCCGACACTTCATGGCCTCGAGCGCGATGAGCGTTGGATCGCTGGCGATGGCATGGATGAACCAACAGGAAGCCAAGGCGAATCCGCAGCAGCCGAACCTGGAACCGCTCTCTTTCGACACGCTCCCCAAGCAACCGCACCATCCGCCCAAAGCCAAGGCGATGATTTCGTTGTGGATGCAGGGCGGGCCCAGCCACCACGACATGTTCGATCCGAAGCCGGAGATGGTCAAACATGACGGCGAAGATTTTCCCGACGAGATCAAATATGACGACGCGGCTAACGCAAGTTCCAAGATCTTTGCATCGCCATGGAAATTCTCGCCGCAGGGCGAGTGTGGGATGGAATTGTCGGAACTGATCCCGCACACCGGGTCGATCGCCGACGAAATCTGCCTGATCCGGTCGACCAAAACCGGCGTCAACAACCACGGCCAATCGATCCGCGCGCTGCAGACCGGCCGAATCACCGCCGGCCGCCCCTCGCTGGGCAGCTGGCTTAACTACGGTCTCGGCAGCGAAGCGGATAACCTTCCGGCGTTTCTGGCGCTGATCGATCCGGGCCAGCTGCCGGTGATGGGAGTGGAAAACTGGTCCAACGGCTGGCTACCATCGGTCTATCAAGGAACAGTGATCCGGCCGACCGAACCGCGAATCCTCGACCTAACTCCGCCAGCTCACTTGAAGGGAAAAGCCCAAGCGCGAGCGCTCGAATTTCTGGAGCAATTGAACGAACAGCATCGCGCCCAGCGACCGGGGCAACACGATCTGCAAGCTCGGATCGCCAGTTACCAATTGGCGGCGAAGATGCAAGTTGCCGCGACCGATGCGATGGACCTGAGCCAAGAGAGCCGGGCGACTCAGGAAATGTATGGGATGCACGAAAAGGAGACCGCCGATTACGGCAGCCGTTGCCTGATCGCTCGACGATTGATCGAACGGGGCGTCCGTTTTGTGCAGGTCTACACCGCGAACCAATTGTGGGACAGCCACGGCGGCATCATCAAGGGCCTTCCGGCCGCGTGTCGCAAGGTCGACCGACCGAGCGCCGCGTTGGTGCGGGATCTAAAACAGCGCGGCCTGCTCGATTCGACCGTCGTCCACTGGGGCGGTGAGATGGGGCGATTACCTGTCGTGCAAAACGATGCCGGACGCGCTAAATACGGTCGCGATCACAACACCCACGGATTCAGCATGTGGGTCGCCGGCGGCGGCTTTAAAGCCGGCCACGTGCATGGCAAGACCGATGAGTGGGGTCACAAAGCGATCGAAGATGTCGTCAACCACTTCGACTACCACGCCACGCTATTGCATTTGTTTGGCCTGGATCACGAGAAGTTGACGTTCCATCGCGCCAACCGCGACCAAACGCTCACCGATGGCCAACCGGGCCAAGTGATCCCAGGACTGTTGGCTTAAGCACGTCGTATCATATTTTCTCGTTGCAGCGCGAGCGTACCCCGCCGCGCGTCCTTCCAAAAGGCGTGGCGATGTCCACGCAGTGAAACCGCTTGCTGTAAAGCCACCGGCTCCAAGGCATTCAACTGGCACGTAGTCTCGACATTCCCCGTGCTTTGGCTTCTTGTTTTGCATTGTGCTTCATTCGACAACAATGACAAAACTGCCTGTCCCCCAGTTTCCGCTGGAGTGAAGGCTTCAGCCGACCGCGCGCATCGTTTCAATGAAGGCCCAAAAAAATTGGGAAGAAAAAATTGGAAGTAAAAATTGGGGACAGGCATACTTTGGCCGGGCGTCACGATTGAGGGACAGCCACATTTTGCCAGGCCTCTCGGGTTGTCCCCTTCTGCGTCCTTGGCGATCTCCACGTAGTGAAACTGCTTGCTGAAAAGCCACCAGTTCCATGGCTTTCAACAGAAACGCAATCTCGGCATTCCCGTGCTTTGGCTTCTAGCTTTGCATTGTGTTTCATTCGATAACAATGACAAAACTGCCTGTCCCCCAATTTCCGCTGGAGTGAAGGCTTCAGCCGACCGCGCGAATGACAAAACTACCTGTCCCCCAATTTCCCTCCAGTATATGGCTGTCCCCAAAATTGATTGTTAGCCGCTTTAATCATTCGCTTTATCGATTAACGGAAGCCGCCTTACTGCGATGCGGCGCTCGGTTACGGTCACAGTTGCTCCGGCTGTCAGATCGGCTGCAGCCCCCGCGACGACAGCGACGATGATATTTGCGACCGCCTCGCCTTTCAAGCCTTCGATACGGATGCGAATGACCGACGGTGTTGAAGCATTCGAGAGAGCCAAGATCGCGTGGAAGTCCGAATCGAGTGTAACGACCACCGCGCCGCGATCGCGTCCAACAGACAGGATTTCGTCGTCGCTGGCCGTCGCTAACCCCAACGCGCCGACGTGCTCGGATTCGACACCTGAGTCTCGCAGATAATCGACGGTCGAACGGGGCAGCCCCTGATCCAGCAAGAACTTCATCACGCCCCGCGAAGTTCGAGAACTTTGTCATCAAGGTTTGCAGCTGCGTAGGCTAACGCTTGCCGGATGTCTTCCTCTTCGAGTTCAGGATATTCCGCCGACAACTCCTGACGATCAGGGTAAGTGGCTAACGCTTCCAACACGCGGCGCACCGTCACACGCATTCCGCGAATACACGGTTGTCCATTCATCACTGAAGGATCACTGGTGATGCGATCAAGTCCAGGCATATTTGCCTCCTTGGTTGAGATGTGTCACGCCAGGCTTCATTGTAGCCAAGCCCCTTGGCCCAGGCGACGGCGCAGCCAAGCGGCTCAGGGCTAATCCGAACGGCCGAAAGGGGACATCCACTAAGGGGCGATTTGGGGACAGGCACACTTCGGGCTCTTCGCCCGTCCTGCGGAAAGTTAGCGACAGTCATGCATTGGCCGGGTGATGTCACGAATCTGAGCCGTCGGCGAAAGGGGACATCCACTAAATGATTGCCTTTGCAGAGGCACTTGCCTAGAATTCCCTTGCAAGCTAATGAAGCAGCAATTGCATCGACATTTGACTGGGCTCGTATCGGGAGGGCTTTGCGATGGCTCGGCAAGCGCGGGGTGAGGTGATCGATCCGGAGCAGGTGCAGATCGTGCACTGTATCGAGCGATGTGTCCGTCGCGCTTACTTGTGTGGCGAGGATCCCTATACCGGACAATCGTTTCAGCACCGCCGTGGTTGGATCCGAGAACGACTCGAATTCCTGGCCTCCTGCTTTGCAATCGATTGCCTGACGTTTTCGATTATGAGCAATCACCTGCACTTGGTGCTTCGCAGCCGTCCCGATGTCGTCGCTGCCTGGTCCGACGAGGAGGTCGCGCGGCGGTGGCTTCGCTTGTTTCCCATCCGCCACAATGATGACAGGACGCCCGCCGAGCCGTCTGGTGCAGAGATTGCGGCGATCGTCAACAACGAACAAGTTCTTGCTCAGCGCCGTCGTCGGCTCTCGGATATTAGTTGGTGGATGCGGTGCACGGCGGAAAACATCGCCCGACGCAGCAACGCCGAAGATGACGTGAGTGGTCACTTTTGGGAAGGACGTTTTAAAGCCCAATTAATTCTCGATGAGGCGAGTTTGATGGCCTGCGCAGCCTATGTCGATTTGAATCCAATTCGAGCTACGATCGCCCAGACGCTCGAATCGAGTGAATACACGGGAGCCAAAGAGCGAATCGACGATATCACTTGCGCTTCGGAGCAAAACCGCCAGCACGTTCATGATTGGGAGCGGAGCCGAATACCGCACAACAGCGGATGGATGAGTCCAGTGGAGATCAACGAGCGAGACGATCCGATCGGCGCAGACATCGATTCGAGCCATCGGCGGTCGAGCAGCAAAGGATTCTTATCGATATCCTTGTCCAAATACCTCGCACTGATAGATTGGACAGGGCGTCAGTTGCGAGACGACAAACGAGGTTCGATCCCCGCCGAACTCGCACCCGTTTTGACGCGCATCGGACTCGACGCCCCCGCTTGGTGCGATTTGGTCAAACGATTCGGACGTCTGTTCAAACGAGCTGCTGGTACATCGCAGAGTCTCTGCCAAGAAGCCGCTCGGCGCAGGCAAGCATGGATGCAAGCTCCCCAAAATCCATTAGTTGGTCCAGCCCCTCCGTAAAGCTCCTCCACCGTCCCTCAAACTCAGCTGAACTGCGGCCGCTTTCAAACCGAACAACCGAGTATCGCTCCTAGCAATAGCTTTGGAGCGGACATAGCACACTCAACTCACATTGAGGCCCGGTCGCAGTGTCTCCTCTCCACTAAAAATTCCCCATCCAACCTCACGCAAAATATCAGCTCCCACCACCGCATTGCCTGAGTAAACCAAAAGTTTGGCTGTCCCCAAAATCGCTTGCAAGCTAATGAAGAAGCAATTGCATCGACGTTTGACTGGGCTCGTATCGGGAGGGCTTTGCGATGGCTCGGCAAGCGCGGGGTGAGGTGATCGATCCGGAGCAGGTGCAGATCGTGCACTGTATCGAGCGATGTGTCCGTCGCGCTTTCTTGTGTGGCGAGGATCCCTATACCGGACAATCGTTTCAGCACCGCCGTGGTTGGATCCGAGAACGACTCGAATTCCTGGCCTCCTGCTTTGCAATCGATTGCCTGACGTTTTCGATTATGAGCAATCACCTGCACTTGGTGCTTCGCAGCCGTCCCGATGTCGTCGCTGCCTGGTCCGACGAGGAGCTCGCGCGGCGGTGGCTTCGCTTGTTTCCCATCCGCCACAATGATGACGGGACGCCCGCCGAGCCGTCTGGTGCAGAGATTGCGGCGCTCGTCAACAACGAACAAGTTCTTGCTCAGCGCCGTCGTCGGCTCTCGGATATTAGTTGGTGGATGCGGTGCACGGCGGAAAACATCGCCCGACGCAGCAACGCCGAAGATGACGTGAGTGGTCACTTTTGGGAAGGACGTTTTAAAGCCCAATTAATTCTCGATGAGGCGAGTTTGATGGCCTGCGCAGCCTATGTCGATTTGAATCCAATTCGAGCTACGATCGCCCAGACGCTCGAATCGAGTGAATACACCGGAGCCAAAGAGCGAATCGACGATATCACTTGCGCTTCGGAGCAAAACCGCCAGCACGTTCATGATTGGGAGCGGAGCCGAATACCGCACAACAGCGGATGGATGAGTCCAGTGGAGATCAACGAGCGAGACGATCCGATCGGCGCAGACATCGATTCGAGCCATCGACGGTCGAGCTGCAAAGGATTCTTATCGATATCCTTGTCCAAATACCTTGCACTGATAGATTGGACGGGGCGTCAGTTACGAGACGACAAACGAGGTTCGATCCCCGCCGAACTCGCCCCCATTTTGACTTGCATCGGACTCGACGCCCCCGCTTGGTGCGATTTGGTCAAGCGATTCGGGCGTCTGTTCAAACGAGCTGCTGGTACATCGCAGAGTCTCTGCCAAGAAGCCGCTCGGCGCAGGCAAGCATGGATGCAAGCTCCCCAAAACCCATTAGTTGGTCCAGCCCCTCCGTAAAGCTCCTCCACCGTCACTCAAACTCAGCTGAACTGCGGCCACTTTCAGACCGAACCGCCGATTATCACCCCCAGTAATAGCTTTGGATCGGACATAGCACACTCAACTCACATTGAGGCCCCGTCGCAGCGTCTCCTCTCCACTTAAGATCCCCCATCCACCCTCACACAAAATATCAGCTCCCAGCACCGCATTGCGTGAGCAAACCGAAAGTTTGGCTGGCCCCGAAATCGCTGCTCACATGGGCTACTGCTCCGAATGCCGACAAGCCGATTCCTAAATCGGCTGTCTCAGGTTGATCCCACGTCACCGGAGCCATAGATTTTCCTTCACATCAGTTAAATGGTTAAAGGTTATGCAAAGCTTCAATGGTCTCGAGAGCGTTGAGAGTCAAAAGTTCTTTTGGTTTCGAGCTTACCGAAGACTTCAGTCGCATTCTCAAGAGCAGTTGTTTTAACGATCCATCGCTGTAAAACGGGCTGGCGATGGCCGTCGCTTCTCGATGCCCCCTCTGTTGAAAGTCGCTGGTATTTGGCGACTTCTTCACCGTCTATTTCCCAGACCGTTGCATTTGTTGACGATTGTTTCCAGCCTAACCGCTCGGACCAATGTTTTGCGGGTTGTACAGCAAAACTACAGTGAGGCAATCGGTGATGCCCTCCAGAAAAGGAAACCGAAACAGAAGCGAATTGCATTTCACCAGATTCAAAAACGACATCGTTCCACCAAACGAATGATCGGCCGCTTGCGGATGTCAACATTTCCGGAAGGCCAAGCCCAAAGATGTTGGCCGGTGCCTCTAACCAACATGTCAACATCGAGTCACTTGGGTACTGGAAATCCAGTGCGACGCCGCCCAACAACGACCAATCGGACGGAATTCCATACACGAGTCGATCAAACATTTCGTTTTCTTTATCGTCAAGATCATCTGGGTTGGATTCCCATGCCTCAGATAGACAAAGCTGTTGTGGCCGCGTCCGATAAATCCAAGGATCTTCATTGACAAGCAGTGCGAGTGCGAGCGCAGGGATTTGGGTTTGGTCTAGGTTGCCAGTGGATACTGTTTGACACAACGCGTTTCCAACCGCGATCTCCGTTTGGAAATCGCTCATGAAAGTACCGTCGTACCTTTTGGGACCATATGGCTTTGTCGAACTGTCACGTGGTTCAAATTTCCCCAATTCTCGAGAGACGATCGCTTCAACATCTGGCAAGCCTAGGCCGAAGCGTTCTATGAGTTTTAAAACCGAAAGGGCAGCTCGATTTCGATCTGTGCAAGCAATTTTGCCAACAATGTTGGCTGGCACTGATAAAATCCTCTGAGTAAGGCCAGCCAACTCTATTTCGCCAATGTTAGGATTCTCCGGCAGAGGAAATTCGCAAAACTCCTCGTTCAAATTCTCCGACAGTTTCTTAAGAACAAGCCAAGCCTGAAGGCGAATGTCGAAGTGTTCGCTCGATAATTTGTCCTCAAGGATAGGCTTCACCGCGTTCAAAGCTTCCGAGTGCAGCGTCGCCCATACTTCCGCCGAATTGAGTAACCAGCGTTCAGACCTTCCGTCTGTCAATGTCTCGAAAAGTATGCGAATCGCGGCCGGATTTTGGTCTACGAGTGCATGCATTCCTTCCAAGCCCGCACAGACCACTTCGTTACTGAATGAGTCAAGCAACAATCGAAACAACCTCGCGGCTCCCTCTTCCCACGTTACATTTTCGATATCAGGGCGTGCATTCCAAGTCGGATTGGCTCCGAAAGACCACCGACTATGCATTTGGATTTGAATTTCCAAACCAGCCAACACAACCTCTACTCCTCTTGCGAATGCTCGACCTCGGGCAATCTGAAACAAGTCTTGGTGACATGAATGGCGGTACTGGTCGGCTGCCGTTTTGCTTACTGCATCGCAAACTGCACTCCAAAGCTCTGCATCCGTCCGATTGTCGGCGGCTGCCGGGTTGAACACTGCGCTGTGCCGATCAATTGTCTGATCGGAGGCTTCGGAGTCAGAACATTGAACCTGAACGATTCTTTTCAACAGTTCGCTTTCTGGTTTGCAATCCAACTTGCTAATTAAGCTTTTTCCTAGAATCAGAAGATCGCTATTGTCGGTGTCACTGAACCAGTAACTAAAACCAACCGCCAATGCCCAAAGCGCTTCAGGCTGACGATCAGCGAATTCAAAAGACTCAACCGTGCTACTGAAAATTGTGCCTGAAACAACCCAATCACGAGCCCATTGGTGCCAACTCTCGTCATCCACATTGTCCAAAGTTGACTCAATCAAACTCAGCCAACCTGCGGCTCCGAAATTCATTGCGGCTCCAAGAGTCGCGTGATAGACCGAAGAACTAAACGAGTTGTGGGCGTATTTCAATCGGCAGTTTTCGCAAAGCTGCCAGAGTTTCCAGCCTTGGTCGGTCCAAATATCTGGTTGTTGTGCAATTGCAAACTCGAACCAGAGGCCAACTTCCTGAAACGCGTACTCTTTTCGATCTCTATAGTCGATCAGCATCCAGCGAGTGCGTTCACTCGCCGAATTAAACAATTCGTCTAATCCGATTTCCAAAGCATAGGGTTTCAAATCATCAATCGTTTCGACGACAGACGAGTTCGAATGCTTGAATGCAGCGCCCTCGTCGCCAATATGGTGTGACATCCAATTTCGAAGCAACTCAGGTTTTCCGGCATTTCGAACCAAGTTCCAGATTGATTTCATGCGTCTACCAAGCGGGCAGTTTGGTGCAACTGCGACGGCAGCTTCTTGGGCAATGGCTTCGTATTCACCTCCAAGACGCTTGCAGACGCCAACAATTTGTTCAGCGAGTTCAGCAGCGTGCTCGAATAATCCAGCCCAAAAACTATTTCCCCAAAGAACTCGAAGGATCTCACCTATTCTCACTGGTGAGATTGTCGTTTTCTGGCCAGCGGAGTCACCCAAGGCATCTCGTTCCAAGCGGCCAACACAACCTGCAGCAAGCAGTAGAGTCTTAACTTGGGCTTCAAATCGTTTTTCAATCTGGCCGAGCTGTCGAAGTATGACTGACGGAATGTCGATCGGGTCAACATCAGATCTTGTCCAGCCAATCGCACCTGCAACACATGTAAACGCTCGAATGTTACCACGTGAGTAGTTATCCATTCCGTTCGTATTTAGATCCTGAAGCCCCATGGTGAGAGATGACAGTGGGGCCAACCATTTTTCTTTATTCGCGACGCCTGATTTAAGGGCGTACCACGTGGTTTCCGCGAGAAACTCTGATGTTAACAAGTCAGCCGAAAGCGTCTCTAGCCATTCGCAGACTAAGCTCCAATCCTCGTTCGATGCGAGATTGCGAATCGAGGATTCAATATTAGATATGAAGAACGGCTTGTTGATCCCGAAGACATCATCGAGCGAAGCATTAGAATTCGAATCCGAAGTTTTTTCATTGCAGAACCCTTCTTCGAAGGATTTCAACGCTGTTCGTTCGATCTTGTTAAGATCCTTAAGATGCGGACACTGGATAGCAATATTGAGCTGCGCGCAACATGCCCCAAGATCTCGAAAAGCGATTTTTAGAGACTCGTCCAGCTCTCCCTCCTTCGATGCGAACAAACTGATGCTTTGTGTTGTACTGTCAGGAATCAAATCCAAAATCTCTTTTAGATTTAAGCCTTGAAACCAACGCTGAATGAGTCCCTTGGCACGAGCCAGTTCAGACCCGCCGCAAAGCTCACCAATGTCTCGGACAACACTGCAAACCAGCTTGCTTGTCCAGTGGTCGGTAGGGCGCACCAATGATTCCGTAGACAAAATCGTTGGCACAGAAACGGGGGCTCGTGTTGGCCCATGATCCGCATCGTCAGTCAGCCGGTCGAGTGTTTGCATTCCGCAGGCAACCGAGACGACGTTGTTCCAGCATCCATTTGCCGAAAGCTGTTCCGCCGCCGCCGCTGCCTCGTCCCAAAGTTGCTTATACGGAATATCAAGGCTCACTCCTTCAAGCACCCAGTCGGTATCAAAGATGTCGGCTAGTCGCTGCGGCTGTCCTGCCAAGCGTAAAAGTTCTGGGAGCTGCAAGTGGGCAGAAATGCGATTTGCCGCCGGATCGCTGCAGTAGAAGTTCGCAAGCTCTTCACATACCGATCGCTTTTGCTCAGGAGGAGACCCTTGAAATTTTTGAGCAAGAAACACTCTTACGTCGTTGTGCCGAATTCGGTAGCCGTCAGCGTGTTGTTCAAGGAGCGGCTTCAGTTTGATCAGGCAGGCCTGCCACATTGCCTCCGGCAAATCCCAGCTTTGGAAAGCTATCGCCAATTCAGCTGCAGTAATGTGCGTACGCGATAGCGATATCGCGCAGGCCAAACAGCAGCTAACCTCCGGCCTGTCTGAGAGCGCGCTAGTCCATATTGATTGGTAATAATCCGTAAGTGTGTCGCTCAATCGTCGTTCTTTGAGACTGGCTTCAAGCTCATCAACAGTGGATGCCATCGAAGCCTCAGCGACAGAGAAGACCGTGGCCAACGTGCTCCCTTTGGTCAGCTCAAAAATCATGCGTGCTGCGGTTTCGATTTGATCGACCGGGATAGTTAGGTCGCAATCGTGAAGTAACTGTTCAACATCCTTTACCTTGATCGCGGGCAGAATTCGTCCGTCCACATTAGGATGATCGAGTTTTAGCCAATTTGGATATTGATCTGGGTAAAATTGTTCAGGCTGACCGGCGATCAGCAAACGAACATTTTTGTCCGCAAGCTGATCTGGGCTCGGAATCGAACGAAAGAATTCCCGAACTTGATCGGGGTTGACTTGAGCCGCTCTCGCCGCGTGGTCAATTCCGTCAATGGCAATTACGAATTTGGCTCCTCGCTCGGCTCCGATGAAATCTGCGAGTCTCAGCACGTGCTCACGCATCTCGGACCATTTGAGCAAATCATTGCGAACAGGCACGCGACATTCGCTGAGTCTCCCTCTCAGAAGTATTCGGATTTGAGTAAGCAAACTTCCCCACAACTCTACGGCAGTCACTTTGGAAGCATCCGGATCAATGAAAGGCTTTTCGGGCCTGATCGGTTCAAAACAGAAAAAGCGAGCATTCACAGCACAGTCAAAAAATTCGTCTTTCCTTTGTGTTGTCAGCCAACTAACACAACTGGTTTTTCCGCTCCCCGCATCGCCGCTAAGAAACACGACCGGCAACCCAGCTTGCTTTTTTAATTCGCTTTCGAGATCTTTCGCAAAAGGAACTCGGGACTCAAAGTAGGGAGTGGGCGGCGGCGGAGGCGTTCCATAATCTAACTCACTAGGTTCAATAGCCAGTGCTTCACAGACAGATTCACTAACGACAGTTCTCGAAGTGTCGTCTGCATGCCAACCGGTCGTAGTCCACTTTCGGAGCGCAGTGACCAAGCTCTTGTAAAGAGTTTCCGTCAAGGCAGCGCTACTCCCTAGCGAGTCGGTCAGCATTGACTTGATGCGGCTTTCAATCCCCTCAAGTTCGTCTTCACTGGTCTTTATTTCCAGCAACTTCAGGAATTTCGCAACTTCAGGTTCCTTGCCGCTTGGAAAACACCCAAGCCATTCTTTCCATGCAGGTTGGTCATCAACATCGACTGTCACTGCCCCAATCGGTACGTCGCTGTCAATCTGCTTCTTCAGTGCCTTCCAAAATTTAAGCAATTTCGGTCGAGCATCGCCATTCTTTCGCTTTGATCGCTCCGAGCCCGCTTTTCGATTCGTAAAGAGAATGAGCCTGTTCTTTGAGTCAAGAAGTCCCGACTCGACTGCACCTTTAAACAAATCGCCAATTAGCGTTCGGCCTTTATCATCTTTTGCAACTAAATCTCCAAATGTGATGCTTGCGTTTTCTCGTGTATGCTTGATTTGATAACAACGCTTGCCTCCATCTTTGAGGCCAGCCGAAACGTCGTCCCACTTGATGGTATCTGAACCCTGAAAAAGAACGCTCGCTACGTCTTCATCAGGGTTGAGAAGTTTGACGACCTCCAGAAGTCCTACAAACGATTCGTAGTAGTACGGATCGTGCAAACCAGATGTGTCTTTAGCCATAGGTTTTTCGAAGTTTCGTGCTTGGTAGATTTGAATTTCCCAAACAGCCTAAAGTTCGATGAAGCCAGAGGCAAGAGTAACGATTCAACCTGCTTCGGTCCGACACACCGGAGTTGAGAGTAGCGTTGAGCACTTCGCTTGATCATGAACGGGATCAGCGGAATCCTATTGTCGGTACGAAAGTCAATCCTGCACTGAATCGAAGGGGTTTAGGATTGCTCGGCGTAGTATAATCGCGGCTGGAAAAGTTCGTCGTAGTTTTGTTTTGATCCGACATTGTTTACCGATCGGAGAATGTCCAAAAGCTGCCGACGGACTGGGGCGTAGCGAGCGTACGGTACGCGGGCGAAGTCTTGAGCCAGTGTTTTCGCGTTTCGATGGGTTGCCCGTTCGAGGAAGTAGCTTTTGAGTTGCTTGTAGGTCGGACCGTCGATGCGGACGCAGGCGTGCCACTTGGATTCGCCGCCGCCCTTGGGGGTGATCGGGCTGCGGCGGAAAGGCAATTAGGGACAGGCATAATTTGCGGGGAGGCAGGCCCCAGCATCCCCGTCCAGCAGGTGGTGGAAAAACTTGCTATCGCCGCCACTTGATCAACGGGCGGAATGAAGTTGCGGAATGATATTTTCGTTTCGATCACTCCCATTCCGGATCAACCGGACGACGATGGTCCACTGGACACAGGCACGATCGATCTACCAATCGGTTCGGACCATCCACGATGGTGCTTGGCCAGCGTTTTCGACAACGTGCGCAAGTTCAGATGCCCACAACGGTCCATCCGCAGGGGCGATTGTTTGGACTGGAGCACGAACAGCTGACGTTCCATCGCGCCAACCGCGACCAAACGCTCACCGACGGCCAGCCGGGCCAAGTGATCCCAGGACTGTTGGCTTAAGAGCCGGCCGAGGTCGCTGCAGACTTGGCGGGCAAGCGTGCACAGACGATCTTGCCTGCGGCGTTGCGGCCATAGATGTGGCCGCCCACCAGTACCGGAACCGTCCAACATCGCCCTTCGAGAAAGGGGGAACTCGCCAGCTGACGGTATTCCTCGGGATTGGCTTCCGCCAAAACGAGCCTTCCATCGTCGGCAAGGATGACCAGCTTGCCATCGGCGATCATTAGCGATCCACATCCGAACCCGCGCTCGCGCCACGCGACCTCGCCGGTTTCCAAATTCATGCAGACCAAATGGACGACGCGGCCTAGGTTTGAATTGCCGTCGATACCGTAGAGGTAGCCGTCGTACAGGATGCAGTTGTTGAAGTGGTTTCGCATCGATCGATTTTCATAGATCAAATCGAGGCCATCCTCTTGCAGCTGGAACAGACCACATCCAACCTGATATCCGGTCGAGATGAAGACCTTGTCGCCAGCCAAGATTGGCGTCGTTGAATTCGTACCAAACGGAGACTTCCACGGAAACGAAGCGATCTCCGATCCGTCGGTAGCAGCGGTGATCCGGACCGCATCGCAGTCGAGCGTCGCCAACAAGCCCGAACGCTCACCGGCGAAGCGGGCAACCGATCCATAACCCGCGCGATGCGGTTCGCTCTGCCAGTTCTTTTCACCGGTCAGCTTGTGGTAGGAGACGACGCGGCCGGCTTCGAAAACAACGGCATCATCGACGACGCGTGCCGAGCTATTAAATCCCCATTCGGGCATGGAGATCTCGAGGTCGACTTGCAAATCCTTCTGCCAAACGATCTCCCCGTCGGCGGCGCGAAAACAGAACAACTGGCCCTGTTTGCCGAGCGTATAGACGAGTTCGCCATCGATCGTCGGCGTGCTGCCGGGGCCACCTTCATAGAGGTTGTCGACCAATTCGCAAGCGTACCGATGCGTCCAAATCGTTTTGCCGGTGGCGACATCCAAACAGTAGACAAACTCTTCGCCATCGACATGCCCCATCGAAAACAATCTTCCGTCGGCGATGGAGATCGAACTGAAACCGATCCCCAACTGCTGGGTCCAGACAATCGGCAGGCCTTCGTCGGGCCAATCGGCCGACCAATTGGCTTCCGTTGAAATCCCGTCGTACCGCGGGCCCATCCAGCAAGGCCAAGAAGCAGTCGACAATGCTTGCGTCCCGCCCGAATCGGCGACCGGAACGGGATCGGCTGCGTCACAGCCAGGAATTACAATCAGCAGACACAAAGAACAGCGGGCAAGCAAATCAAACATGATCGTCTACCAAGCAAGCGGTAACGGCGGGGCCAACAGGAAACCGCTATTGTAGACCGAAAGCGTGGGCCCCGATGCGCCGCAAACGCCCTGTGCGATCGCACACCGACCGCAACAAAAAATGACACAGCCAAAGAGCCGGACTAGCTTCGCTCGACAGCTTGGCCGGTGCGAATACGGGCTTCGACAACCATCCGAACCAACACCGCCACCGATTCGGTTCGCATCTTTTCATAGATCCGCTTGCGGCGATTTTCGATCGTGCGAATGCTTACATCCAACCGGTTAGCGATCACCTTGTTCGTGACCCCTTCGATGATCAACTCCAAGACCTCGGTTTCATTTGGCGATAGCGTCGCCAGCCGCGTGAAAACCTCGCGCGTTCGCATATCCTGCTGACGGTGCATGCGATCGATTCGCAGCGACGATTGAATCGCTTCGATCAGTTCGTGATCGCGGTAGGGTTTCTCAATCAACGTCACCGCACGGTTTTGCATCGCACGCACCGCAAGCGACGCATCCTCGACCGATGCGGTAATGATCAACGGCAGCGAGATCGGTGACCGTGCCAAACGCGATTGCAATTCGATCCCCGCCAATCCCGATGGCGTCCGAATGTCGGTAATCAAACAACCTGGAGAACCGTCGTACGCCCTCAAAAAAGCTTCCCCCGACGGAAATGTTCGCAGCGGTAAACCAATTGCTTCTAACAACTGGTCCAGCGAATCGCGAACACCTTCATCGACATCAACATAAAAAACCGTCGGCGAATCGATCCGAAGAATAGGTTTGGTAGATCGATCGACATCTGCCTCGCTCGAGTAATCATTCACAAAAACCACCTGATGTCATTGTCGGATTGTTAGAAAAGTGCGCTCCGCGAGTCCTCTACCGTACAAACGGCGTCGAAACAACAACCGGAGCGGCGTGCTCGATACACAACCGCCTTCAGCCCAAACTAAGATCCAGCACGTTCCGAAGAGGGCAATCCCTCCCACATCCTGTGGTTTACGTCGAACCAGCCAACATTAGATCCGATGTCAGCGAAGAATGCAAACATTTCAGTTGGAAAGCACTGCGCGGGGCAGACACCTAGGTACATCCCCACGCTACCGCGGTTTCAGCTTGCTTTGCTGTCGCGCGTTGGCTCGCGGATGTCCCGATCTATCGCGCCGCAGATTTTTGTGAACTGCGGCACTTGTTTGCTCTCGCCACAAACGCACCCTCGCTCAAACTGGCAGGAGAAAGGACGGGAGTTTGATAGATTGGAAAACTCGAGTTGCGCCGCGGCAGCGCGACAACTCGACTGATCGCCATGCAGCGGCGAAGTAGAATAGATCCCTGGCCGAAGGCTTCAACGCGACACCGTCCTCCGATTTTGACTTCCAATAGAGATCCGCCCCCGATGTTCGAAACGCAGCGTCGCAACTTCCTTCGCCTCCCAATCCTGGCCGCAGCGACGATCGGGATGCAGCGTTTTAGCGACGCAGACGAACCGCGGCAGAAGACAACGCAAATCGATCCGCGGGGCTATTTCACCGTCGACCGCCGGAACGATCGTTGGTGGATGATCCAACCGGACGGCAGCGTTAACTTTTCGCTGGGGCTGAATCACATCGATCCCGAGCCATTGCGGCAGGGTGAGGATGATCGCTTGTGGCAGAAACGCTACGCCGCCGACGTGCAGCGATGGCTTGCCGAAAGCGTTCGAAAGAACCTGCTGGATTGGGGCTTCAATACGGTGGGACTAGCCGCCGACGTGGTCGCTTTGGAAAACGATGACCGGCGACTTGGCGGCGGACTCTCCCCGGCACAGCTTCGCTCGCTTCAGATGCCGTACGGTTACCTGCTGCCATTCGCGCAGCCCGATCCGGAGACCGGCGAACTGCCACCAAACGATTACCTCGGCCAACCGTTTGCCCGCTGGTGCGATCGGATCGCAAGGCAGCACTGCGCGGCGGTTCGCGACGACCGCCAATTGATCGGGTATTGGTCGGCCGAGCGCCCCGACTGGCGCCAAGCTCGATTCTCCAGTCGATCGGAGATGGCAAATCAAGCGACCGGATATTACCAAACGATCCGCACCGCGATCCGGCGCTACGACCCGCATCATCTGATCTTGGGAGACCGCTACGATGCCGGCCGGTCGCTATCGGCGACCGTCGTCCGCGCGGCGCTGCCGCACGTCGATCTATTGAGTGTCGATTGCAGCGGAGACGCCGTGAACGTGCATCGCCAATTGTCGAAGATGGCTCAACTGTTCGATCGGCCGATCTTGGTCGCCGATCATGCGATCGATCGCCAGCCACACAACAACGCGTGGCCGCCGCAGGAGAACCGTTTCCACGATCCCCGTGGCTATCGAAGGACCGTCGAGATGCTTACCGCAATTCCGCAGGTCGTCGGCTACCATCTGTGCGGCGGATATCTGCCGAGCCAACTGCTACGCCGCGGGCTACTGGATGCCCAAGAACGCCCCGACCGTCTGGCGATCGAAGGGATCCGCACCACCAACGCCGCGGTAAAACGGTGGGTCGCCGACACGGGCGATTCGCCGCTCGAACCACCGGGTTAGCTTTGAAACGCCGACGCCGACCACGATTCAAGATCAGACGCAGACCAAGTTGAGCACGTCGTCGTCGAGCTTCTTCTTGTCGGGGCAGCCGTTCGACTTCCACCATCGCTTGGCTTGATTGCGATCCCAAAGATCGCCGGCACTGCACTGCCGAATCGCGTCTCCCAACTCTTGAACGTCGGCAAAACGATTGTTGCGATCTTTTTGCAGACACCGCAACACAATCTCCTCGAGATCCGCAGGGACGTCGTCGACAAGCTCCGACGGCGGAATCGGTTGTTCGTTTGCCTGAGCCAACAGGATCTTCATCGGCGTACTGCCTTCGAACGGAGGCTGACCGGTCAGCAGAAAATAAGCGACCGCCCCCAGCGAATAGATATCCGATCGGTGATCCGGCGTATCGCCCAAAGCTTGTTCGGGAGACAGATACAGCGGCGAACCGGTCACGGTGCCGTCGCGAGTCAGATCCAAGTTATCGTTTTGCGTCATCGGTTTGACCAAGCCGAAATCCAACAGCTTCGCCACGTCCGAAACGCCGCCGCGATGAGCTACAAAGATGTTCGCAGGTTTGACGTCGCGATGGACCAGCGATTCCCCGTGAGCTTCGACCAACGCGTCGCAGACCTGGCTCAACAGAAACGCAGCCCGCGACGCCGGCATCGGACCGTGCATCTTGACGACCTGTTCCATCGTCAACCCAGGCAGGTATTCCATCACGTAATAGAAGGTCCCGTCGGCAGCGTGTCCGTAGTCGAAGATCTCGACGGTGTTCCAATGAGTCAACTTCGCTGTCAATTGCACCTCGCGTTCGAAGCGTTCGATCGCCAATTGATCGCCTGCCTTCTCGGGGCGGATCAGCTTGATCGCACAAGGTCGTTTCAGCATCATGTGTTCGGCTAGATAGACTTCGCCCATGCCGCCAGAACCTAACAATCGCTTCAAGCGGTACTGGCCCAACTGTCGCGCTTCGAACGCTTGGCGTCGCAACCGGCCGATCGTGTAGACGCCCCAAGTCGCGGCGGTCGCGGCGATACTTAAGATCAACGCGACCTCGACGGTCCCAGGGCGGATCTCGGGATTCCCCGCCGTCATCGCCTGAAAGAACGGGCACGTCTGGTAGACATATAACCAAGTTCCAAATCCCATCGCCGCGAAACAGCTGTTCACCACCGCCGCCCGCTGCCAGGAGTTAGGGATCAGCAACGAATAGGTGAAGATCAGAATGATCCACATCGGTGAGATCGGCGCGATGAAACCATTTCGGGCTCCGTGCAGCAGGAACGTATAGCCCAGCACCACAAAGTAGACGGCGGTCGAACCAAACAGCAACAGCTCGGTCAAGCGAACGTGCGTCACCATTTTGGAGCAGTTCATGCACAGCCGTAGACCGATCGTACCGCAGATCGCCGTGACGACCGCGTGCAAGACGAAGGCGACCCATTCGAGCCGCGTGTCGATCGAACCGATCTCAAAGATCCGGCGTACGAGAAATGCGCCGAGAGCCACAAACATGATCAGCCCCGCCGCCCGCAACCGCTCCGCCAGCAGCGATTCCGTCTCGGCACTGAGCCCCAATCCGCTCCCCGCGACCAATTGAGGTGCAGCGCAAACGACAGCTTTCGGTTGCGCCACCTGCTCCACGGGGCCATCGAGAGTTTGAGCGATATGGATCGATTCGGATACGGTAGCCATGCGGTAGGCTCATCGGGGGTGGGCGGAGACGAATTGCATGTCCGATCGCTCGCTCGCCGGTTTGGCGGGCCAGCTTTAAAACGAATTATAGACGTCGTGCGCGGTTTTGCGCATCGGTCACGGCGAATCGCGCCGCGACGGCGACGCCGATTCACTCGATTCGTGGAAGGAAAGTTGGCCGATACGTTCCATAAATCTCTCCTGTTAAGACGTAAGTTTCAGCAAAAAGGTTCAGCTGGCAGCAACATCCGGGGGGCGATAGCAACCGCGGCGGTTCGCGAAATCACGTCGGCTGTCCTTGCGATAGCTGCTCAAAAACTCAGCCTGCCCAAATTCCAACCCCTCCGTTTTTTTGGGGGTATCTCACGGCAGCCCGCCGGCATCGCTATTATCATGAGACCGCCGGCGGCCGACTTTCCGCAGGCGTCGGCGTTGACCTAAACCGCGGCGACCACGTGGCTTGCGACAACCCGACGGCGAGTCCACAGCGACCTGCGGAGAGCATCGTCCTTTTGTTTCGCAGGGTGAACCACGGCTCCAGTCTCCCCCAAGAGACGTGCCAGTGTTCGCCTGGCCCGGATTTGCCCCTCCGGCGGTACTCGCTGCGTCCGACTGCCAACTAAGATCTCCCATCTCCACCTAACCTGGATAAAATGCCTAGACTCACTCTGAAGCTTCCCATTTATTTTCTTTTAAAATCCAACGATTTCACCGGCTCGCGCGACTCAGCCGCACCGCGAAGCCCCCGCAAAACTGGGGCGACAAAACGCTCTCTGGCGGTGTGGATGTTCGGTCTGCTTTCGATAGCATTTGCCGCCAGCGAATCGATGGCGGTCGATATCTATGTCGCAGCCGACGCCGAAGCGGCGGGCAATGGAAGTCGCGGCAAGCCGTTCCAGAACCTGGTCGAGGCTCGGGATCGAATTCGCACTGCGCGGAAAGCGGGACAGTTGGACGAGGGTGTTGCGATCACCGTTCACGTCGCTCCGGGAACCTACCCGGTGACCGATTCGTTCGAATTGAAAGCCGAGGACAGCGGCACCGCGGCGGCACCGATCACCTACCGCGCACAGCAACCGGGAACTGCAACGATCAGCGGCGGGATCACGATTCCGGCCTCAAGCTTCGTGCCGGTCACCGACGCCGCGATCAACGATCGGATCGACACATCGGTTCGCGATAAAATCCGCGTGGCCGATCTCTCGCAACTCCTGCCCGAAAAGGTCGCCTCGTGGAAAAAATCGTTCCGCGGCGCACCGGCGGGCCCTTGGCTGTATGTCGACGCGCAGCCGATGACGCTGGCGAGGTGGCCCAATGCCGACGCGGAAAACGAAGGCTGGGCTGATTTTTCAAAAGCTATCGATTCCGGGCTGGCAGAACCCGATTCGGACGACCCTGAACGGCGGAAAGCTCGACCGGGATCATTTGAATTCAATGATCCTCGCCCCGCACGATGGGACTTGGACCAAGGCGTTTGGCTGCTGGGATACTGGACGCACGATTGGTCCGACGAAGTAATCCAAATCGGCGGCTACGATCCGCAGAACCAAGTGATCCAACTGGCGGCACCTCATCACTACGGCATCATGGCTGGCACCTGGGGTGGATCCAAACGCCGCTTCTTCGCCTTCAACGTCTTGGAGGAACTGGACACTCCGGGCGAATGGTATTTGGATCGCACGGCGCGGCGACTGTATTACTACCCGATCGAAGCGGCTCAACCGCAGTCGATCGTGTTGGCGACGCTGAACAAGCGATTGGTTCGCGTGGAAAAAGCGGAGCACATCAAACTGGAAGGCCTTCGATTTGAGTACGGTGTTGCCGGCGGGATCGAACTGAAAGATACGCACCAGATCGAGATAAACGGTTGCACGATCGCCAACATGTCCCGCGATGGCCTTTCGATTTCGGGAACCGAAAACGTCGTCCGCTCTTGCGAGCTTTACAACCTTGGCACCTCGGGCATTTCACTGCGTGGAGGCGATCGCAAGTCGCTGACGCCGGCCAAAAACTTGGTAGTCAACACCCACATCCATCACTACGGCAAGTTCCAACGCAGCTACGCCCCCGGGATCAGCGCCCACGGGTGCGGGCAGATCGTCCGCAACAACTTGATCCACGACGCGCCACACAACGCGATCTTGTACGGTGGCAACGAACATCGCTTTGAACGCAATGAGATCTATCGCGTCGTGATGGAAACCGGCGATTCGGGAGCGTTCTACACCGGACGCGACTGGACCAGCCAAGGCAACATCCTGCGGCATAATTACATCCACGACCTCGGTGGCGGCGACGACAAGCACGTCAACACGATGGGCGTCTATCTCGACGACTGCGACAGTGGCGACACGATCGAAGGAAACCTCTTCGTTCGAGCCGGACGCGCGATCATGATCGGCGGCGGACGCGACAATCACGTGCTCAACAACTTGGTGATCGATTGCCCGATCGGCCTACATCTGGATGCTCGCGGAACCAGTTGGAAACAGTGGAATAATCCCAAATACTCGGGTTGGAATCTGCAAGCCAAAGCCGAAGCGATGAATTACCAATCACCGCCGTGGAGCCAACGGTATCCGAACCTGGCGAAGATCATGGACGATTCGCCTAAACAGCCGCTGCACAACGTGATCCAACGCAACGTTTTTGTCGATTGCGCCAAACAAGTTTGCAGCTTCAACAAAAACGTCGACTCGGTTTTGGACAAGCTCGATATCGCCAACAACCTCGCTGTAAACAGCTCGGGCCAGGCCGAAGGGATCGCGACGACCGACGGGATCCAAGGTTTCACTAACGTTGCCGGAACCGCCGAAAAACCGATCGCGATCGAGGTTCCCGACGCGTCCGCCGAATCGGTCTCGCTGCCAGCCGATCCGCGATTGACCGATCCGCTGCCCGGCTTCGAAGCGATCCCGCTGGACAAGATCGGATTATATCAAGACGACTACCGACACAATCTCCCCACACGAAACGAACTCTAGAGGAACATGAGGAACACCATGACAAATAGGAATTTCAAAACTTGTTGGCGTGGGATCGCAGCATTAGCGATCTGCGCGGCGACGCTGATGCCCCAGTTCCCTGCGAGCGCTGCCGACGCACCTGAATACGCTCCGGTCGCCGCGGAACTCGTCCGCCCACGCGGCGGGATGGGAAACGTGCTTGAAAAGCTACGCGCCGGAGAGCCGGTCAAAATTGCTTACCTCGGCGGTTCGATCACCGCCGCGGCTGGATGGCGTGTGAAGACGCGAGAGTGGTTCAGCGAGCAGTTTCCGCAGGCAAAGGTGGAAGAGATCCATGCGGCGATCGGCGGCACAGGTAGCGATCTGGGCGTGTTTCGCGTCGGTCGCGACGCTTTGCAGCACAAACCCGATCTGATGTTCGTCGAATTTGCAGTCAACGACGGCGGTGCGGCACCCGAGCAGATTTGGAAAGCGATGGAGGGAATCGTCCGGCAAACCTGGGCGGCTAATCCACGCACCGACATCTGTTTCGTCTACACCTTCCGCACCGGTTACGAGAACGACCTCGGCAAAGGGATGTGCCCGCGAGCGGCTTCGGCGATGGAGATGCTGGCCGACCACTACCAGATCCCATCGATCAACGTCGCGTTGAAGATCGTCGAACTGCAACAGGCGGGCAAGCTGATCTACAAATCGGATCAACCGACCGAAGCGGGAATCGTGCGATTTTCGTCCGACGGGGTCCATCCGCTCGACGATGGTCATCAAATCTACACCGACGTGATCGCCGACGCTGTCGAGCAGATCGGCAAAGCGTCGACGCCGGTCGATCACGGCACCAAGCT
The DNA here is from genome assembly GCF_007751715.1 of Rosistilla oblonga. Taxonomy (NCBI): domain Bacteria; kingdom Pseudomonadati; phylum Planctomycetota; class Planctomycetia; order Pirellulales; family Pirellulaceae; genus Rosistilla; species Rosistilla oblonga. The sequence continues at coordinate 4,625,738 of NZ_CP036292.1, forward strand.
GGACAAGCCATTTGTCGAAGACCATTGGCAGGCGGCGAAAATGGTCCCGCTGACCGCCGCGATGCTTTCACCGCAATGGCAGCAGCTGCCAGCCGACAACACGTTGGCGAAGCGATTCGGAAATCGAATGGGAACGATTTGGGAAGCCACGCAACCGGGCAGCAAGCTGACTTTCAAATTCCGCGGCTCGATCGCCAAGCTGTACGATCTGTTGGGCCCTGACGGCGGGCAGGTACTGATCACTGTCGACGGCAAGCCGCGGCCGAAACCTGCGCCCCGATTCGACAGCTACTGCACCTACCATCGGATCGCAACGTTGTCGGTCGCCAATGGGCTCGATCCGAACGAGGTTCACACGGTGACTGTCGAAGTCGATTCGCAGCAGCCCGACCGACAGAGCGTTGCGTTTCGCTTGAAAGATCCCGAGACGGAACTGAAGCAACCCAAGTACCAAGGAACCAACGTCCGCGTCGGACAGATCCTGGTGCTCGGCGACGTCATCCCTTAGACGTTGCAGAAGACGCTGACGCGAGCCTGAAGCTCGACGCGCGGCCCAGCGATTCTCTGGCCCCGAGAATCGCAACCGGCACGCGCGTCGGGCTTTTTCTTTTTCTGTCGCGACACCGCTCGGCTGCGTCCCGACGTCGCCGCCGTTTTGCTTGTCCCGGCCCGGCGCGGCCGGTAGGATTGGAACGCCCACTCAGCTTTGAAGCGATTCTCCGCGACGCGTGGGCGTTTACGCAGCGATCGATACGACGTCTGGCCTCCTGAATCCCAACCGACAATGCAACCACTCCATCGATTCCCACCGACGCAACCGCACTGCAGCACCGCGACGGCGGACGCCTCGGACGCCGAATTTCTGCAAGATGTCCTGGCTGGGCTCTCAAAAAGTCAGAAACATTTGCCCTGCAAATATTTCTACGATGAACGCGGTTCGAAGCTGTTCGATCAGATCTGCGAACTCGACAGCTATTATCCGACGCGGACCGAAACGGGAATCATGGTCGACAACGCTGAAGCGATCGGCAGACGCTTAGGGCCCGAAGCCGTTCTCGTCGAATACGGCAGCGGCAGCAGCACCAAGACGCGGCAGCTGTTGGATCATTTGCAGAACCCGACCGCCTACATTCCCGTCGACATCTCCGAAGACCATTTGTTAGCGACCGCCGAGCGTTTGAAAGCGGATTACCCCGATCTGGACATCCATCCGATCGTCGCCGATTTCACCCAGGGCTTTGAAATCCCGACAGCCTACCGCGACTCGCAGCTGACCGTCTATTTCCCAGGATCGACGATTGGCAATCTCGAACCCGATGCCGCGATCGAACTATTGCGGACGATCGCGAGGCAGTGCGATTCGCATGGCGGTCTGTTGATCGGCGTCGATTTGGACAAAGCCGAACAAGTGCTGTTGGATGCCTACGACGACGATCTCGGCGTCACCGCCGAATTCAATCTCAATCTACTGCATCGCATCAACCGCCAGCTGAACGGGAATTTTGCTGTCGACAAGTTCCGCCACGTCGCGATCTACAACGCGGCAAAGGCTCGGATCGAGATCTACTTGGAGAGTCGTTGTGATCAAGCGGTTGCGATCGGCGACGCCCAGTTCACGTTTGCTGAAGGGGAACGCATTCTGACCGAATACTCGCACAAATACGACGTCTCCAGCTTCGCCGACCTCGCCCGCCACGCGGGTCTGAGCGTCGATGAGGTCTGGACCGACCCACGCGACGATTTTGCAGTAATGCACTTCAGCGCCACGTAAGCTTCCGCCGACGCCAAAACAACTTAGCGAGGCAGCGGCAGCCCGTTGTTAATTGCAATGTTGTCGCAATGGACCACGGTGTCAAAGGGACAGTGCCCCAGGACGTCGTCGATCTGACCGCTTGGCAAGCCGATGATTTTTGTCGCTTCCTCGGAAGTGTAGTTGATCAGCCCGCGTGCGAGTTCATTTCCCTGAGGGTCGATGATGGCAACGACTTCGCCACGATCAAAGATTCCCTCGACGCGGCGGATTCCGATCGCCAGCAAACTCTTTCCTCGCTCACCCACCGCGCGAGCGGCTCCGAGGTCGACGTGCAATTCCCCCGCCAGTGCCGCGACCGAATCGATCCAACGCAACCGGCCGCGGATCGGTTTCTCTTCGGGTTGAAACAGCGTTCCGATCGATTCGCCCGCCAAGATCTTTTCCAACACGCGATCGTCGCGGCCGGGGCCGATGATCACCGAGTGGCCGTGGGAGGTGGCGATCTGAGCGGCGACAAGTTTGCTGCTCATGCCACCTTTGCTGACACTGTTTTGTGTGTCGCAAGCCATCGCGATCACTTCGTGGTTGATCGTTTCAACCGTCGACATCCGCTTGCTGTTTGGATCGCTGGGGTGGCAGGTGTGCAGGCCGTCGATGTCGGTCAGGATCACCAACATCGCATCGTTGATCAGACTGGCGACCGAAGCGGCTAAGCGATCGTTGTCGCCAAAGGTGGTCATCAGTTCCTCGACCGCGACGCTGTCGTTTTCGTTGATGATCGGAACCGCTTTATAGGCCGCGATCTGTCGCAGCGCATTCCGCAGGTTCAAAAAGCTGGAACGATTTCGCAGATCCTCGGCGGTCAAAAGGACCTGTGCTGCGTGCCGCCCATGTTGGGCGAAGGCGTGTTGATAGGCTTGCATCAGGTCGGTTTGCCCGATGGCTGCGACGGCTTGCAGATCGGCCAGCATCCGTGGTCGCTCAGTCAATCCCAGCTTGCCGATACCCGCGCCGACAGCACCGCTGCTGACCAGCACAACGGTACGCCCGGTGTCCATGACTTTGCATAATTGTTCGGCGAGGATCGCGATCCGCTCGCGATCGAGACAGCCGTCGGGAGATGTTAGAACGCGCGTGCCGACCTTAACGACTAAGGTTTCAGCCGCGGCGAGTGCTTCAATTCGATTGATGTCGGTTGACAAATGGTACTCCTTTAAATGGCAACCATTCTGTACCAACCGACCCCATCGCGCAAAGCCCCCGCCGCCGCGAAGTTCTGTTCGACGAGGCGCCAGCCTACGTCAAAATTCCTTTCACGACTTTACCAGCGACGTCGGTCAACCGGAAATCGCGGCCGGCGTGGCGGTAGGTCAGCCGCGTGTGATCCAAGCCCATCAGATGCAAAAGCGTGGCGTGAAGATCGTGCACGTGGACCTTATCGACGGTAGCGTAATAGCCGTAATCGTCGGTCGCACCATACTGAATCCCGGGCCGCACTCCGGCACCGGCCATCCACATCGTGAAGCCTTCGGGATTGTGATCGCGGCCGTCGTTGCCGCTCCCCTGGCAGGTCGGCGTCCGACCGAATTCGCCTCCCCACAGGACCAGCGTATCCTTCAACAGGCCGCGAGCCTTAAGATCGCGCAACAGACCGGCGATCGGTTTGTCGACCTCTTTCGCGTTCTGCTCGTGCCCCTTCCGCAGCGAACCGTGCTGGTCCCATTGGACCTCGGTATTGCTGTGCGTGACTTGCACAAACCGCACGCCACGCTCGACAAATCGCCGCGCCATCAGGCACTGGCGGCCAAAGTCGGCGGTCTTCGGATCATCCAGTCCGTACAGATCGTGCGTGGGTTTTGTCTCCGCCGCGAGATCCAACGCGTCGGGCATTTCGGTCTGCATCCGGAACGCCAACTCGAACGATTTGATCCTCGCTTCCAATGCGGAATCGGGGCCGGTCGAATCGAGGAAGTTCTGGTTCATCGATTGCATCAGTTCCAACTGCATCCGCTGGCTCGCTCGGTCGAGATTCGCGTTCTGCATATATTTGACGCGAGCTTGATCCGACGGCTGACTAGCGTTCCCCAGCGGAATCCCAGTGTGACTGGCGGGCAGGAACGCGGAGCTCCAGTTTTTGGTGCCGCCATGAGCCAAAGTCGGACAGATCGTGATGAAGCCCGGCAGGTTCTGGTTTTCCGTTCCCAAGCCATACGAGATCCACGATCCCATGCTCGGCCGCACAAACACGTCACTGCCGGTGTGGATCTTCAGACAGGCACCGCCGTGAGCCGAATTGGAACCGTACATCGAATTGATAATGCACAGATCGTCGACACATTCTGCGACATGCGGGAACAGCTCGCTGACCGCGATCCCACTCTCGCCGTACCGCTTGAACTTCCACGGCGATCCTAGCAGATTACCGGTCGGTGCAAACTGGACCCGCGGCTTTTCGAAGGGCAACGGCTTGCCATCGTCCTTCTGCAACTGCGGCTTGTAATCGAAGGTGTCCATGTGCGATGGACCACCTTTCATAAACAGAAAGATCACCCGGCGGGCACGCGGTGCAAAGTGAGGCGCCCGTTCGGAACCCGACAGTCCGGGCAGGTTGCTTCCCTGCGACTCTTCAGCCAACAGCGATGCCAAGGCCAGCGATCCGAAACCCGCTCCGGTCGTCTTCAATAGTTGTCGTCGTGAAAAATTCATGGCTCTACCTATCGGATGTAAACAAATTCACTGGATGCAACAATCGCTTGGCACAACCGCTGCCACGCCTGACGTTCCGCTTCCTCGCGGTCGGTCGACGTTTTCGATAGCGATGCGAACTGCGAAACAAAGTCGAGCGAGCGGTCTCGTTCGTCGGCGGTCGCCGGCCGGCCAAACGACTGCATGTACAGCTGATCGATCCGCGCGGCGGGATCGCTGCTGTCCTGCAGCAAGCGATCGGCGATCGACAGCGCGAGCTCGGAGACCCATTCGGAGTTCATCAGGAACAACGCTTGCGGTGCGATCGTGCTGACGTTGCGATTTCCGTTGAGCACGCTCGCGTCGCTGTAATCGAACAACTGGAACATGTCGTACAGATGGTTCCGAATCACCGGGACGTAAATCGAACGACGATAGCTGTCGTAGGTCGATTTATCTTGCGAGGTGTGGTTGAAGACATACTCGCGGTTTTTGTACTGCGAGATGTTGCCGCCAACGGTCCGGTCCAATTGGCCACTAACCGCCAACAGACTGTCGCGGATCGCTTCGGCCTCCAACCGGCGAAGGTTGAACCGCCAGTACAGCGAGTTGCCTGGATCGGCTTCCACGTTCTTAGGATCGTGTTGGCTGCTGCGTTGATAGGCCTCCGAGAGCATGATCGTGCGATGCATCGTCTTGATCGACCAGCCCGATTCAACAAATTGATTCGCAAGCCAATCCAACAGTTCCGGATGCGTCGGAGGAGCCCCTTGCAAACCAAAGTTGTCGACAGTTGTCACCAGCCCCTTGCCAAAATGGCCGTGCCAGATTCGGTTGGCCATCACACGTGCCGTCAGCGGATGTTGGCCGTCAGTCAACCATTGGGCGAACTGCAGCCGACCGCTGGTCTCCGGCGGCAATGGCGGCTGGTCGGTCGACGCCAGCACCTCGGGGAACCGACGCGGCACGACATCGCCCAGCGTTAAATGGCTGCCTCGCAGATGAACACTCGTGTCGGCGACTTCGCCATCGATTACTCCCATCGCCATCGGACGTTCGGGAGCCGAATCCTTCAGCTTCTTCAGCGTCTCGCGTTCGGCTTTCAGAACAGCCGTTGTTTCGGCGGGGAACTTTTTCTCACGCTCAGCTAACGCCAATTCGCTGTCCGGTTTCTCCAACAGCTTCGTCGCCTCGGCGATGACTTCCGCGATCTTCTTTTCTTGCGCGGCGACTTCGGCGAGATGCTCGTTGTAACGCTGTTCTTCTTCCGGCGTCTCGATCAGATTTTCGTGCCACTTCGCTACCGTCTTGTAGCTGTCCATGCTCTTGGTGCTTTTGAAGATCCCGGCCAGCCCGTAGTAGTCGTGGTGGCTGATCGGATCAAACTTGTGCGTGTGGCAGCGAGCGCATCCAAGAGTCAGCCCCAGCATGCTGCGGCCGATCGTGTCGAGCTGTTCATCGATGATGTCCATCTCCATCTTGGCTTCATCCTGTTCCGCCAAAACCTTGGGCCCCAACACCAGGTAGCCTGTTGCGATCAGACGCTCGTGCTCGCGAGCGATCTCGTCTCGCGGTGGCAAGAGATCGCCGGCGAGTTGCTCGACAACAAATTCATTGTACGGCTTGTCTTTGTTAAACGCGTTGACGACATAATCGCGGTAACGCCATGCGTGGCCATGGACAACATTTTCGTCCAACCCGTTGGAATCGGCGTATCGGGCGACATCTAACCAGTGCCGGCCCCAACGCTCACCATAATGCGGCGACGACAGCAAGCGATCGATCACGTTGGCGAACGCTTCCTCCGAATCATCGGCCAAGAAATTCTCGATATCCGCCGGCGTTGGTGGCAGCCCGGTCAGATCGAACGTGGCGCGGCGAATCAGTGTCCTCTTGTCGGCTGCGGGAACCCGTTGCAGCCCCTCGGCTTCCAGTCGCGACAGCAGGAATGCATCGATCGGATGCCGAACCGGTTCGTCGCGACGCTCTTCAGCCGCGATCGCCGGGCTGGTTTGGTTGACCGTCGGCGGATCGACCTTCGCGACCGGGCGGAATGCCCAGTGTTGTCGTCCCTTTTCCAGATCGACATCGCCGCGTGGCTTGATCGTTTGCATCCCGTCGCGGCCGGGGTGAGGTGCTCCCATTTCGACCCATCGCGTCAGGTCGGCGATCTCTGCGTCGGACAGCTTTTCATCGGGCGGCATCTGCAACGTGCTGTCGCGATAACCGACCGCTGCGACGATCAAACTGCCCTGCGGCTTTCCGGGGATCAAAGCGGGCCCGGCCAAACCGCCGGTGATCATCCCTTCATACGTATCGACTCGCAGTTCCGATTCCGCCGTGTTCTCATCGTGGCAATCGTAACAACGCTCCGCCAACAACGGGCGGATCTTCGTTTCGAAGAACGCCATCTGCTTGGCAGCATCGACGGGGGCGTCGCTCGGTTTGGCAGCGGCATCGACCGGATCGTCGGCCCAAGCCAGATTGCCAACCGCCAGGCAGGCGGTTGTCAGAACGAGCGTTTTCAAAATGGTCCAGCGACACACAGCGAGATTCGCCGTCAGCAGTGTCGTTTGGGGAGGGGGAGGGAGGGGATGCTGACTGTTAAGGCGGGATGTCATAACTTCTACCACGTTAGCGATTGGGATTGCCCGTTTCGTAGATTTCTAAAATTTCCGCGTCTTGCAACGCGCCATCGATCAAGATGAATTCGTCCATGCGACCGTTGAAGTTGCGGATCGCTTGGGAGCCTTGCCATTGCGGCCGCCCCCAGTTGCCAAGTTCCGCGTTGCCGATCCGCAAGCGGCCGTCAAATTGTAGCGATTCTTCGTCGCCAACTCGCTGGCCATTAAAGTAATGTCGAACCGTTTGCCGACCGCCATCGAAGACCGATGCGACATGGATCCATTGGCCCAGCTGAGTCAGGTCGACTAACGGTTTCGTGTACCGCCACTTGACGTCGGGTGCACCGCCGACCGAAAGTCCAAGTTGGCCCAATTGGTCGAACTGCCAATGCACTTCGCCATTGTCCCACTGGTCGGTCAAAAGGAGCGAGCTGAGCATTCGGTCGAGGCCATCGACGCGGACCCAAGCGGCCAGCGTGAGCGATTCGAAGTCGCCGGCGACATGGAACCGAACGCGATCGCTGGGGCGTTTGAAGTCCAACGCTCCCTTTTGCGGCCAGCGGCCCTGTGTCCACGCGCCCCCAACAACCGCTCCGTCCAGCTTCCGCGTGTCGGAAGCTTGGTTGCGAAGCGTCGATGTCGTGGCATCTGGAGATTCAAAGTTGTAATAAAGCAGCAGTCGCGGGTCGTTGCGGAACTCCTCGCTCCAGCGTTGCCAGCGGCGATAGCCTTCGCGGATCTGCTGCGAACGTTTTTCACGCAGCAACAATTCCGAAGGCATCGCCGTGACCTGGTCCGACAGCGGCGTCGAGCGTCCCTGGACGTCGACGCTGATCGCTTGCCCGGTTTCCAACGAGTGCAACATGTCGCCGTCCGGCTTGCTCGCCGGTTCGTACAATTCGACCAAACCATCGAAGACGCGAACCTCGGTCCGCTGGCCGGGAGTCGCCGAAACGCCAAACTCTGTCCCGAGGTCGACGATCTTGGTTTCGGAGGTCAGGACGGTGAAGCCGCGAGCCGGCACGGGGACCTGAGCCCAAGCCTGTCCCGAGTGCAACATGACTTGATCCGGGTCGTTGATCTCCAACCGCGCCGGACCTTCCAGCGTCAGCGTCGCACCGCGGAAGAACTGCATCTGCACCAAACCCGATTCGAGCTCGATGATCTCGCGCGGCGAGACCGAATCGCCCACCTCGTATTGATTTGTCCCAGCCCAGGTGACGTCGACGACCTGCTTGAGAATCGCAACTGAATCGTCGACAGGTTCCTGAGGGATGACCGCTGGTTGAGGCGGTTCGGGCAATTGTCCGCCCGCGGCATTGGCGATCGAGGGTGCCGAATGTCGTCCCTGCCACAGGCCAGTCGACAGACCAGCGCCAAACGCGATCACGATGCTGGCCGCCAAGGCACCCGCGACGATGGGAGCCCAGCGGCGGATAACGCTCCGTTCGGCAAGCTTCCCCGAACGGTTGAGCACTCGGTTAAGGAAGTCGAACTTCTGCGATTCGGCTTCCAGTCGTTGATCCAACCGCTCCGCGAACAGCTCCGCCGATCGATCTTCTCCGGCGACCATCGCCAGCGCCTCGGCCATCTGGACCTCTTCGCGATACCGCTGCCGCAGCGATTCATCGCCCGCGATCATCTTTCCCAAGCGATCGAGATCCTCGTCGCCGATCGCGTCATCCAAAAACTGGCTCAGCAGTTCATCAAAGGTATGTTCGTTCATCCGCCCGCCTGCTGGAATCGAGTTTCTACGCATTGCCGCAACAATCCCCGAAATCGCGACAGCGCTTGTCGCACCGCTGCGGGGGTCATGTCGGTTTGGTCGGCCAGCTGGGATGCGTTTTGCCCCTGCTGATACCGGCCGTCGACCAACGCTCGGCCGTGTTGAGGCAGCTTTTCCAAGCAGACCTTTAACGCGGCGAACCACTCCTCGGTCCAAGCGTCCGAATCGGGCTCGTCGGCCAATCCCAGCATCACGTCGGTTAGCGAGGTGTTGACCACTCGGCGGCGGCGAGTCGATTTCCTCGCCTCGTTGCGGACCAAATTCCGGGCGATCGCACGCAGCCATGGACCAGCCTGATCGATGTCTTCGAGCATCTCCAGCCGTTCGTACGCGATCACAAAGACATCCTGGGCCAGGTCGTCGACAGCATCTGGCGCCGCACCCAACATCCGGATAAACATCCGAATGCGGCCTTGGTGCTCTAAGACGATCTTTGTGAAGTCACCGCGTTGCATCGTTCCCTTTCGTTGCTTGCTATTACCATGTCGCGACGCCATCCAGTGTGACAGCATTTTTTCGGAAATGCAGGTTTACGCGGCAAATCACTACTCGCAAGCAGCCAACCGGCGGTCGATCGCACACAAATCCAGACAAATCCCCAAGGTTGAGCCCTCGCGACGCCTCGGTTAGCTTGCCAAGTTATCAAAACCAGCCTGATTTGGACCGCGAATCGCCCCCCAGGTCTCGGTTCGCCAGTCGTCCCGCACCGATCGACGGCATTACCGCCCCCCATCAGAGCTGTCCGAAAAGAGACTCTCTCCGATGCTTCGATCCCCGACGCTGCACAACTCTCGGTCGCCTTGAAACAAGCACACTGATATCGAGAAGACGGGCGCCACTTGTGGGACGCCGGACGCTGCTTTGGGTCGATTCATTAGGTCTCGAATACCAACATGTCCGCGGCGACAAAAAAAAGAACTCGAATATCAGCGATATTTTCCGGTGCAACTACCGTCACCGCATGGGTGGATGCTGAGGCTAATCAACGCCCCGCCGTCGGTTCGTTCTCCAGGTGAACGACCGAAAACGCTCAGCAAGCTCAACGCTCTTGCGAACACTGACACAGACACGCATAACGCGGCAGCAAACGGCCGGCACTGTCTGACATCTGCAGCGGCCGGACCTCCCCTAACGAGTCGTCTCAGGGCAGCCATTCGCCTTTTGAGCTTCCCGCGCCGCTGGACACATACGCCTATGCTGCCATCGAACGCGTGCCTAAGATTCCCTTGTACCGCTCATCTCAAAGCAACAACTCAGCCGCACCGACTGCTCCTCATCTTCGCGGCCGAGATTGACGACACGCTATGCCACTTGCAACCACACGTTGCCGGTGTGCACTACGCGTCGCACAGCTTACCAACTCGTTTCGCCGTGACGTCAGGCGTCGCTGCGAAACGGTTACTTTTCCGAAACGAAAGTTTCGCTATTCCCCGAATCGTTGGAGTATTCGCCGATGAATCTAGCGCGCACCGGTCTTTCGATCCTTCTACTTAGTTTTGTTTTTGTCGCCGGTTGCCAAGAGCAACCAGCAGACCCTAACGACAACTACACCCCGACCCCCGATATCGAAACACCGTCGCCAGGGGGAATGGAGTCGACACCGACACCTTCGTAGGATCGTTTTACCCCGGTCGCCGGATCTCTCACAGATCCGTTCCCTTTTTCTTCTTATCTGTTCAAAGCTGATCGATTCGCCAGCGGACTGAATTCCTTGAATTCGCGTAGCGTTTCGACTGCTCTTTTCTATTGGTTCGTGCTTTTCTGTTTTCTTTTCGTGGAGGTTCTTATGAAACGTAGTCGTTCAGGTTTTACATTGGTGGAATTATTGGTGGTCATCGCGATCATCGGTATCTTGGTGGGGTTGTTGTTACCCGCGGTCCAAGCGGCTCGCGAAGCTGCCCGCCGGATGCAGTGCAGCAACAATCTGAAGCAGATTGGTTTGGCATTGCACAACTACCACGACACCTACAAAAAGTTCCCAGCCGCTTGGCTGTCGAACAAAGGGGAAGCGGGCGTCAAAACGACCGACAAATCGTATTGGGGTTGGGGTGCATCGATCCTTCCGTTTGTCGAACAACAACCGTTGTTTGATGCGTTGCAAGTCGGGACGATCAAGTTGCACGACGCAGCCAACACGCCCGAACTGTTGGCGCTGATGCAAACGCCTCTCGCCGCGTTCCGCTGCCCTTCGGATATCGCTCCGGATTTCAACACACACACCGAACGCAAACTGCACTCGGGACTCGGCGGTGCAAGCGATGCACAGATCGCGACCAGCAACTACGTCGCCAGCAACGATACGTGGGAGCCTCGCGACGATCCACGAGCCGGCGAAAAAGGTCCGTTCGAAGAGAACGACAACGCTTCATTCCGTGACATCATCGACGGAACGTCAAACACGATCGCCGTCGGCGAACGACGTTGGCAGCACCGCGCTCCCAACGGCAACCTGCGAATCGAAGCTGCCGGCACGGTGTTTGGAATTGGTGACAAGAAGAACACCGGTTGGACATCTGCGGTTGTCGGCACCGGAATCGTGAAGATGAACACTTTGCAAGATTCGTGGCGCTGCCAACAAGGTTTCTCCAGCGTCCATCCCGGTGGCGCAATGTTCGTCTTCTGTGACGGCAGCGTTCACTTTGTCGGCGACACCGTCGAATTCGAAATGAACGCCGAAACGGACGTAGCCAGCGCGAACTACCAAATGAATCTGCACGGCGGATACGACAACGTCTATAACAAACTGATCGCTCGCGACGACGGCCGCCCCGTAGTGCTGCCATAGTCCCCAACAGTTTTGTTGACGCTAACGCGATCGGACTTCTCGCCCTCTTGGTGCGAGGAGTCCTTTTTTATTGGCCGCGTGGAAACGGCCGGGAGCCCGATTCAACTTGCGCCCGCAGGCTGGAGTCCGCTACTTTGCAGGCTTCGCTTCGAGTACCGGGATGCTGATCACAAGCCCAGTGAACTTGGCTTCTTTTGTTGGCTTCTTGAAGAAACCATCGTGGCAACCGATGCATCCGCCCGACATCGGGATCGCCGTAGCCCGGCGATAGTAGCCATCCTCGACGATGTCGACAGCTGGTTCTCCCTTGGCGATCTCGTCGGCGGCGTGCTGTTCGAACTTCGACTTCGGTTTGTGATGGATGCTCATCGGTTTTAGGTTGACCGATATCCAACGCGCTTCGGTGTGGGAGTCGCGCTGAATCTCTTCGAAGATATCCTCCATTGCTCGAGCTGGCACAATCGCTCGCCCGCCGTGGAAATAGCGATGGTGCATCACATCGAGGGTGGCGGCGTAGATGTCGTGCATCAACCGAGCGCGTTGGCGAGCCTCCGCGACCGGCATCCGCTGCGCATCGGGGATCGCCTTCGCCTCGGGCTCTGATTTCTCAGCGGCGGGAGGATCGCCGCGGCCGACTTGCACCGCTACGCAGATCAAAACAAAAGCACACGCTCGAATCATCCACCCGCGGAACAACATCGCCACTCTCCTACACGTTGATTAAACTTCACACAGCGGCACGATCGGGCTGGTCGATTCGACCAACTGCTTAATCGTGACACCTTGAAACGCCTCTTCTGTCGCGGCATAAGCGCGATCGAGTTCCGCATGCAGCGGACATAACTGAGTATGGGAAGCGAGGCCCAACGGACACTTGCGAATCCGCTCCAGCGGCCCCACCGCGTTGACGACCTCCAAGATCGTAACCTCTCCGGTTTCGCGAGCCAGCAGATAACCGCCGCCCGGACCGGGACGCGATTGAACCAGCCCCGCTGCTGCAAGATCCTGCAACACGCGGTTTAGATAACGACGGGGGACTTTCGTTTTTTCCGCCAGCGCGTCGGCGGGAGAAGTCGTTCCCGGCTGGGCTCCCAAGCAGGCGACCGCTCGCAGCGCGTATTCAGCTGTTTTAGAAAGCATGTTGGCTTCTCTCGATGGGCTCGCAAGGACCAGGTCTCGGCAGCAGAAATCGACCTGTTTCTTGACACAGGAGGCTCAATTCTATACACTTTGGTGCAGGTTCGCAACCATTTCGCGAACCTGGTGCCCCTCAGACTAACTTGCCTTCCCCGATCAACGCCAGGCGTGATCTCCGCCTAGTCCCCTCCCCACCTTCAAAGCGTTGCTGGAGCAAAAGATCTCATGACCAAAGTACTCCGAATCATCCGCTCAGCAGCTCTGTTGAGCATCGGCTTGTTCGCTGTTCCCTCCCCCGCCAACGCGCAAACGGACACGTACGAGAGCCCGCCGATCGATTACCACAAGGCTTCGGTCGACGATCGGATTACTCATTTGTCGGCGAAGATCGAATCGGGCGAACTGCAGCTTCAGTTCGATCGGCAGCACGGCTATCTGGAGTCGGTGCTCGAAGCGTTAGATGTCCCGATCAGTTCGCAGACGCTCGTTTTTTCGAAGACCAGTTTGCAGCGTTCCCGAATTGCACCGCGGACTCCGAGAGCACTTTACTTTAACGACGACGTCTACGTCGGTTGGTGCGTGCGCGGCGATGTGTTGGAGATCGCGGCGACCGATCCACAGCAGGGAGCGACCTTCTATACGCTCGAGCAGACCGAATCGAAGCCGCCCAAATTTGTGCGAGATCGCGGCCAATGCCTCTCGTGTCACGCCAGCAGCCGCACCCAATATGTTCCTGGATATTTGGTCCGCAGCGTCTATCCCGATTCCGATGGCCAACCGATTTTGGGGAGCGGTACGTTCACGACCGACCAGACGAGCCCGTTGGAGGAGCGTTGGGGTGGATGGTATGTGACGGGGCAGCACGGCACGATGCGGCACATGGGGAACATGCTGTTCAGCGAAGCGGAGAGTCGCGAACCGGAGCTCGACCGAGGTGCAAATCTGCAAACCCTCGACACGCTGCTATCGACAAACCGCTACCTGTCGCCGCACAGCGATATCGTCGCATTGATGGTCCTTGAACACCAAACGCAGATGCACAACGCGATCGCCGCGGCGAACTACGAAACACGTCAAGCGTTGCATCAGTCGTTTCAAATGAACAAGTTTCTGGAACGCGAAGAGGGACACATCAGCGAGAGCGCCAACCGGCGGATCGACGCGTCGGCAGAGCGCGTGCTGCGCTACCTTTTGATGCGTGACGAATTCGAACTGAGCGATCGCGTTGCGGGCAGCAGCACGTTTGCCAAGGATTTCATGGATCGTGGCATCAAGGATTCCAAGGGGCGTTCGCTCCGCGACCTCGACCTAAAACAACGGCTGTTCCAGTACCCGTGCAGCTACCTTATTTACGCTCCCGCGTTTGACGGACTGCCGGATCAAGTCCGCACCCGCGTGCTCGACAAACTTGCGGGCATCCTGCAAGGGACCGTCGAGTCGCCCGACGACGAACATCTGACGCCAGAAATGCGAAAGCAGATCCTCGAGATTCTCCGCGACACAAAGCCGGAATTTGCCAGTCGGCTGGCCGGCTAGTCATTGCAATACCAACGGCTCTCCGCACATGCACTTGCTGTAATTTGGCAGCTTCTTTGCTGCAAACCGGCTATCATCGTCAGCTCCCAGGCAGCCGATACCGTCTCGCCAGCCGCAGTTTGTTTGTTTCGAAAGAGTCAACGATGAAAGAGCTCATCCGATTTGCAGCGATCTTTTTGGCAACGTCGTTAGCAATCTCCGGTAACGTCGCCGCTGCGGGGCCACCGATCAAGGTGTTTGTTCTCGCGGGCCAGTCGAACATGGAGGGCCACGCCCGGGTCGAGACGTTTGATTACATCGGCGACGATCCCGCAACCGCACCGCTGTTGCAGAAGATGCGGAATGCCGACGGTACACCGCGCGTTTTCGACGACGTGGCGATTTCCTATCTGACCGGGCTGGGATCGAACAACGGCGAAGGCTTTGGCAAATTGACAGCCGGCTATGGATCGCGGAGAGATCCCGCGCGAGACGGTGGCAAGATCGGCCCCGAGTTCACCTTTGGGCTGGCGATGGACGAAGCCTTCGATCAACCGGTGCTGATCATCAAAACGGCCTGGGGTGGCAAGTCGCTCTATTACGACTTCCGTCCGCCGAGCGCTGGCGTCTACCAACGGACGCAGCAGGATATCGATCGCGATCGCAATCCCGAGAGCGGATCGGGGCACTATTACCGATTGATGATCGCACATGTCGATCGGGTACTCGCGGATATCCAACGCGTCTACCCAGAATACGACACCGAGCAAGGGTATCAGCTAGCCGGATTCGTCTGGTTCCAAGGCTTTAACGACATGGTCAACCGGGACGTCTATCCGATCTTGCCAAAAGAGAGTTCCGAAAATCGGTTCGCCAAATACAGCGACTGGATGGCTGATTTCATCCACGATGTTCGCAAAGACCTCGACGCACCGCGGATGCCGTTTGTGATCGGCGTGATGGGAGTTGGCGGCAGGACGGCGAATCGCGACAATTTGCAGTTCCGCGAAGCGATGGCGGCCCCTTCGCTGTTGCCGAAGTTCCGCGGCAATGTGACCGCCGTACCGACGGCGCCATTCTGGGACGAACCGTTGGCAGCGATCCAGGAGAAACGCGATCGAGTGCGGCAGATGGGCTATCTGTTGCGGACAAAGAACAAGAACCACGCCAATGCCGACGGCTCGATGAGCGAAGCGCAGCAGCGAGAGTACTTAAAAGAGATGGAAGCAAAGTTGATCACTCCCGCAGAAGCTGCGCTGTGGGATCGAGGTGCCTCCAACGCCGGTTACCATTACCTCGGCTGTGCCAAAACGTTTGCTCTGATGGGAGTCGCGTTTGCCGACGCGATCCTGCAAATGCCGCCAGCGAACGATTAGTCACGTCACCACGCGCGATCCCTTCATCTTGACGCGTTGTAAACAGAAGCGATTCATTCGTTCTGTTTCCGGCTTGATGGATCCGTGCATCTGATGGACCAAGACTCAATCCAGCGGCTCGCCAAGTTTGCTCACGCGTTCGCAGCGCCGATCTATCGCTCGGTTTCGATTCGACATTCCCGATCGAAGGATATCCTTTCGGGGGAAGGGAGTTTCCGATTTGGCGGCCGTTGGAATCCACCCGGACTCCGTGCAATCTACGGCGCGCTTACGCCTGAAGTTGCGATGGCCGAAACGTTGGCAGCCGCTCGCTATCATGCCTAACGGCTCATACCGTGATGCCACGGATCTTTGTGGCAATCCATGTCCAGTTGAGTTTCGTTCTCGACCTAACCGCTGCCAACGTGCAGGCCACAGGGCGATTTCGATCCTCCCGATTTACACACGTCGATTGGCGGGCCAACGTCGACAAGGGGCAGATGCCCGCGACGCAAGCGATCGGCAGTGCCGCAGCAGCCATCGGCCTGGAGGCGATCCTCGTTCCGTCCGCTGCGGCAACAAAGGGGCGAAATCTTGTTGTCTTCGTCGATAATTTGGTCGGATCAAGCTTGGTCGAGGTCCTTTCGGCGAACGACCTCGAGCTTTGACTACATGCAAATTTGCATGTAGAATGTACTGTTGGCTCGCGGGCCGTAGGTGGCGATCTCGACAGGCGGAGTTCTCAGAGATGACGAAGAAAACACCCAACAATCATTCCACTGCAACTTCGCGTACCGGCGGCTTGGCTATCGTTGAGGATACGCGCGGTCGACGCGCGCTCCAGCTCCGTTCCAAGCTGGGAATGAGTCGGGAGGTCTTTGCGAGACTAGTCCCCACCTCGGTTCGAAACCTTGCCAGTCTCGAATCGGGACAACCACCTTCGCCGGTGATCCAGAAGAATCTAACCGAGTTGCAACGCGTCATTTCCGCTCTGGAAGATGTCGTCAAGCAAGAAGCGATCGGTCCCTGGATGGATCAACCCAATGCTGCCTTTGAAGGTCTTAAACCGATCGAAGTGATTGAACGAGGCGAGATCGATCGCATCTGGCGAATGCTCTACCAACTGCAAAGCGGTGAC
This sequence comes from Rosistilla oblonga, assembly GCF_007751715.1. NCBI lineage: Bacteria > Pseudomonadati > Planctomycetota > Planctomycetia > Pirellulales > Pirellulaceae > Rosistilla > Rosistilla oblonga. The sequence continues at coordinate 4,642,516 of NZ_CP036292.1, forward strand.
GCTTTTTAACGAGTCTCCGAAGCTCAGTCGCCCTTCGCGGCATACGTCTGCTTGATCCAGGCGATCGCGGCGTTGTCGACAAGTTCGTGGCCGCCGTCGAACAGGGTTACCGTGGCGCTGCCGGAGGTCCTACGGAACAACGGCTGCTTCTCACCGAAGCTTGGATCGGAGATCGCCGTTTGCAGATCCGCGGGGACTTTTGCCGTCTGCACGAATTCGCGGATTTGTTCTTCGGACAATCGATCCGCGGCTTCGGCGACTTCGTTGAACGCCAGCAGCGAATGGCTGACCGGGACGCTTCCCACATGCCCGTCGCGGATCCCCGCGTTGATCGACAACCGGACTCCTTTGGCGTCGGCTAGATAGGTCAGCGGCGATCGTTTGCGATACTCTTCGTCGACCTCGGGACTTGTCCCTGGAACGCCACCACACGACGCGGCGATGTTATTGAAGTAGTTTCGCTTGGCAAGCTTGCACTCGTGATACCACGCGGTCAGATCGGAGATCGGAACCCAAGCCGACGCGCCCGCCCAGATTTCCGGATGTCGACCAGCCATCAGCAGCGAAGTGTATCCGCCGCCGGAAGTTCCGATCAAATAGACAGCCGACGGATCGATGTTTGCCGCCGTTTTCGCGTGATCGACGGCGCTGACGATGTCCTGAACGACAAGCTCCGATCCGGTCGCCTCGGGACGGAGATTGGGGCCGCGAAAGTTGGGATGGATATAGGCCCACCCCTGCTCGATACACCAAGCTTCGATCTCTTGATGGAGCCGTTGTTTGTAGTCTCCCGACCAACTGTGCAAGGCCACGACCAACGGCACCGCAGATTCCGAATCGGGCGAATAGAACATCGCCGGCTGCTCGGTTTTGTCCGCCGAACTGAGATAACGAATCTCGCTCGCCTTCTGTCCGCAAACGATTTGCGGGTTGGTGACAGAGACGAGCAACAAGCACAACAACAGCGACGCGATTTTCATGATGGAGATCAAAGTGAGTTCGATTATCTAGTCCAGGCCCGCTGTGGGCGATCCGACGCCTATCATATATCAACTGACGTGGCCGATCCTCCGCGGAACGATACGACACTCAAAAATTGCAACGACGAAATGCAATGGCAAGCGTCGCGGGCTGCTCGACAAGCACCCTGTCACGCCGATCCGACATCGGTAAAGATTAGCCGGACCCAACGCAACTCATTCTCGATTACTATTTGAAACGCCATGGATGAAATCGTTTATTACGATCGGTACCGCAAGGAAAACTGCGTAGAGAAAGTCTATGGAGACAAGGCGTTGCGATGGACCTACGGGACGGTTGCCGGACGCATCTCGCTGAACCTCCTGGTCAAACGAGCTTTGTTTTCGCATTGGTACGGATGGCGGATGGATCGCCCAGCGACGCGGCAGAAGATACCGGCGTTCATCCAAGACTATCAACTCGACGCGTCCGAGTTCGCTCGCGACGTCGATGAGTTCGCAAATTTCAACGAGTTCTTCTTTCGAGAACTGAAACCCTCCGCTCGGCCGATCGATCCCGACCCTGCCGCTGCCGTCTTCCCCGCCGATGGCCGGCATCTCTGCATCCCCGACCTCTCCCAGGCGGAAGGGCTGTTCGTCAAAGGTGAAACGTTCGACCTCGGATCGCTGTTGAAGGATCCGGCGTTGGCCGATCGATACGCCAACGGCAGCCTCCTACTATCCCGATTGTGCCCCGTCGATTATCACCGATTCCACTTCCCCGCCGCCGGCGTACCGGGACCGACGCGGTTGATCAATGGACCGCTCTATTCGGTCAACCCGATCGCTTTGTGTCAAAACATCCAGATCTTGGCGACCAACAAGCGGTGCATCACCGAACTGGAAACCGAAGCGTTTGGCACCGTCTTGGTGCTGGAGATCGGAGCGACTTGCGTGGGCAGCATCTGCCAAACCTACACCAGCGGTACCGAAGTAGCCAAAGGGAGCGAGAAGGGCTACTTCCGCTTCGGCGGTTCTTCGACGATCACGATCTTTCCCGCCGGACGAATCCGATTCGACCAAGACCTGATCGAAAACTCACAGCAGCATCGTGAGCTCTACGCGCGTGTCGGTGACCACCTTGGGACCGCCAGCTAAGAACCGGCTCCCGCGGCTTCCAACTCGCGAATCTCTCCGCTGGCGACTAGGCAACGCAGCTCAGCTGAATCGGGAGCGCTCGATTCTCGTTGGTCGGTCTACGCCCAGGCGGCGTTTCTGCTAAACGCCGCTTCCGCCAAATCGCGGAAACGGTTTGGCTTTCTCACGCCTGCGTACACGCTATCGACAAGCAGGCGCGTTTGTAGCGGCTGATCGGATTCTGGTTTGCTAGCGTGCACCCGTCCGGCCGATAGATCTATTTGGCCGAAGATCTCGCGAGTTGATTTGCGTGGTCGATGCCCAACATCAGCCTTTCACGATCGGGAATTGTCACTCAAACCGGCTCGCCCAGACGCATGGAAACCCTTTGTCCAAACGAACCGTTCCGCTTTTCGGCGCAGACTCCTTCGGGGTCTGCCGCCGCAAATGCGTCGAGCGAGGACTTGGTCCATCAGACCCGGCGTGAAATTCAGCTGTTGGTGCGGGAAGCGTCCGACCTGGTGCACAGCTGCCGCGACGCAAAGGCGTTCTGGCCTGCGTTCCTCGACCGCGTGCAACGCGCGACCGCCGCCAATTCGGTCAGTCTGTGGCAGTTGAACAACGATCTGCCTACCGAACTGCAACGTGTCGGTCGGCCTGCTGTTCCGGAATCCGATACGTTTTCGGTTCGCTGCCACGCTCATCTTGTCGGCGAAGTTGCCTTTCGGGCTGAACCGGTTCTGGTCCCTCCGACCAGCGAAGCCACCGAACCGGACGAAGCTGCCAACACCACCGATTCACTGGCCGTCCTGGTGCCAATTTTGGTCGATGGCAAGAGCGAAGCGGTATTGGAGGTTTTGATGCCGACCGGCGGCGGGCTGGCGACGCAGCGTGGCTACCTGCGGTTTGCGGCGCAGATGGGCGATCTGGCGGGCGAGTTTTTACGTACCGAGACGTTACGTCAAGTTCGTCAGGACCAACAGGATTGGATTCGATTGGGTCACAACGTCGCTGGCTTACATCGCTCGTTGGCCTTTGATGACACAGCGGCAGCGATCGTCGATGTCGCTGCGGCGACGTTTGAGATCGATCGTGTCAGTCTGCTACAACGCGACGGCAACCACTGGAATGTTGTTGCGATCAGCGGCGTTCCCGATTTCGACAGCCACGCCCCAACCGTCAAAGCCTTGAGCGGATATGTGCAACATCGCCGGCAAACCGACGAAGGAGCGATCTGGCCCGTCGAATCGATCGACGAAGCGTCGGACATCATCCCCGTCGTCGGCCTCCTGCCGCTGGGCCCCTCGAGCTCGTTGTTGTTGCAATCGACCGGCGGTCCGCTCTCGCCAGCTGAACGGAAACGCTGGCTCGCCTTTGCCGACCACGCGACGTCGGCGTGGAACAACACCGACCGCTTTGAATCGATCCCCTATGCATCGCTGCAATCGCAGCTGTTCACCGCCGGGGGCCGCGTCGAGGGATCACGCCGCACGCTGATCGTCGCCGTGTTGATCGCGATGTTGTTGTCGGCGGTCGCCATGATTCCGGTGCCGTTGATCGTATCGGCTGAAGGAAAGTTGGAACCGGTCGACAAGCAGATCGTCTACGCACCGCGCGACGCGATGGTTTCGAAGGTCCTTGTCGCCCACGGTGATCACGTGCAACCGGGAGACATCCTGGCGGAGTTGATCGATCCGCAATTGGATCAACAAATCGACGATTGTTTGGGACAACAAAACGTACTTGAACAGCGGGATCGCGAGCTCAAAGCGTTGATGATCTCGATGGCTGGCAAGTCGAGCGAAGAACGCGAGCGGATCGAGGGGGAATTTAAAGTCGTCCAACAAAAGCGGGACGGCATCGCGCGGCAGATCCGCTTGCTGCAAACGCAGCGTACCGGACTGACTCTCCGCGCCGCTCAAGCCGGCCAGGTGATCGGATGGCGGATCCAACAGGAACTTGCCGATCGTCCGGTTCGCCGCAGCCAACAACTGCTGCAAGTTGTCGATCCCGACGGACGTTGGGTCGTCCGCGCGTCGGTTCCTCAGGAACGAATCGATCATGTTTTGCGAGCTGTCGACGGCAGCGACAAACCTGTCGACGCCCAAGTTGTCTTTCGATCGTTCCCCAACCAACCAATCAACGGCAACCTGCAAAACGTCGGTTTGGCCGCCTTGACTGCCGAATCGGAACCCGCGACGGGGATGGCGGAAGTTGCAATCGAGACCGCCGACCTGCCGATTCGCCAGCCCGGTGCAATCGCAACCGTCGCAATCCCTTGCGGGCAAGAAGCTTTGGTCTACGTCGCCTTCCAAGATTTGATCCGGGCGGTCTCCGAAGCGATCGGTGTTTATCTGTAGGTTCAAATGACAGACCCTCAAGCGGTAGGCTCAATGCAACAACATCTCTTCAACCTCAAACGGCGGCTCATCAACATCCACGAGACACAACACATTCACGCACCGTCGCAACCGCAGTCACGGCCCAGACGCACTGCGTTTTTCAAGCTGTCGCTTGGACTGTTGGGGTTCGCCGTGGCGCTTGCGGTGTCGCCCGCCAACGCTCAGCCCACGTCGACACTGATCGTCGTTGAAGACTGCGCTGTCCGGTTTGCAGAAGAGATTCGCGTTCCGGCGGTCGAAGCGGGACGTGTTGTCGAAGTCAAAGTGAAGTTGAACGACACGGTTGCCGCGGGACATTCGATCGCCCGACAAGATGATGCTGCGGCATTGTTGCGTCGTCGAGCAGCCGTTTGGCAACAGACCGCGGCGAGGGAGGAGACTAGCGACGAGGTCGACCTCGATTACGCCAAGGCGTTGTACGCTGAAGCGGTGGCGCAGCGAGACGCCGACAAAGGGATCTATCAAAAAGGGGGCGGATCGCTGCGAACGGTGCGACAAAGCGAACTAGGCGTCGAACGGGCGAGGCTGGAGATCGCACGAGCTGAGAAGGCGTTGCGACTTGCGCAAATCCAATACGAACTGCGATCGGCGGAGCTGTCGGCGATCGATGACCAACTGGAACGCTTGCAAATCAAGTCGCCGATCGCTGGAGTGATCCTGTCGATCGAACGGCGAGCCGGGGAATGGATCAAAGAGGGAGAGACGATCGCGACGGTCGCGCGGATGGATCAACTGCGAATCGACGCCTTCCTTTCCGCCCAACAACTGCCGCAACAACAAGCGGTTGGCTCACCCGTCAGCGTTGTCTGGCAGAACGCAGGACAAACACATCAGTTAAGCGGTGTGATCGATTCGGTCGACCCGCAGATTTTGACCGGGCAGCGTTATCGACTGCATGCGACGATCGATAACAAACGGCTGGGCAACTCGTGGCTGCTGTTGCCGGGAACCGAAGTTGAAATGCGGGTCCATCCGCCACAGAGAGGCCGCTGAAGTTGAACCCTGCGATCGCCGCTGCCGATCAGCCACCGCCCGCCGACAAACCATTGGACCGGCCGGCGGTAAACGCTGCGCCGCGGGTACGGCTTCGCACCGATCTGCAAGCGACACCAACCTATCACCAAGGCCGGCGGTATTGGTTGGTTCGCGATCCATTGGCTCGGCAGGTCGTGCGATTGTCGGAGTCGGACTACCAGCAGCTGCAACATCTGGAAGATGCCGATCCGCAGCTGATCGCCGAAGCGGCAGAGCAGCAGTTGTTGCAAGGGGTTCCGCAATCGCGGCGTGGCGGATCGCGATCGGGAATCAATCCGTTTTACCTGCGTTTGCCGGGCATCGATCCGGAGCGGATTCTGAGTTGGCTGGTCCCCCGAACGCGTTGGCTGTTCAGCAAACCCGCCATCGCGTTTTGGATGGCGGTCATCGGGTTGGCGATCGCGGTGGTGCTGACGCAGGTGCGACAGTTCTCCCAAGCGTTGCCATCCTTCCATGCCTTCTTTGGTCCCCAAAACTGGCTGCCGCTGGCGATAACGATCATCGTTACCAAAGTCGTCCATGAACTGGCGCACGGTGTCGTCTGCCGTCAGTTTGGGGCGCGATGTCCGGAGATTGGTGTACTGCTACTGTGCGGTACTCCGTGCATGTATTGCGACGTGACCGATTCGTGGTCGCTGCCCAACCGTTGGCAACGCGCCGCGGTCATGCTGGCGGGCGTCTATGTCGAAGCGATCCTCGCTGCGGTGGCAACGTTAATTTGGTGGTCGTCGCGCGTCGGACCGGTTCATTTTGGATGCATGAACTTGATGTTCGTTTGCGGCGTCAGCACGCTGCTGTTCAATCTAAATCCGTTGATGCGGTTCGACGGATATTACGTACTCAGCGATCTCGTCAACGTCCCCAACTTGCGCAGCCAAGCTGCCGCGGCGTGGCGGTCGTCGATCGTCGCTCCGCTGGCTGGCGATGCGTTTCGCGATGCGATCCCTTGGCGACCACGCGGTGCGCGATGGTTGGTCTTGTTTCATGCCGCTTCGACCGCGTGGCGATGGATGGCCGTTGTGGCGATCGCCAGCTGGGTGATCGCCGTCGCCGATACCGCGCGGCTGTTGCCACTGGGATATCTCGCGGCGAGTGGATTGATCGTCGCTGCGGTCCTGCCGATGTTCCTTAAACTATTCCGCGTGGCGCGCGGTGACGACGCCTGGAAGGGAGTGAATCGAATGAGACGCGCGGTTTTGATTGGCGCTGCGATCGCAGCGGTCGTAGTGCTGTTTCTCGTTCCGTTGCCGCGACGGATCGCCGCGACGGGAGTCGTCGATTACGCCGACGCGGCAACCCTGTATGTTCGCAGCGGCGGACGCGTCGATCGTGTCGATGTCGAATTCGGCCAACGCGTCGCCGAGGGAGAATCGGTAGTTCAGTTGGAAAGCCCTCAATTGTTGCACGAACAGATTCAATTGGTCTCTCAATCGGCGGAAGCTGGCGTCCGCGTCGCTTCGCTCCGCCGCCGGGCGCTCTCGAATCCCGAATTGATGGACCAATGGGACAGCGAACAAGCGACGGCGGATCGATTGCAACAGCGGGTCGAATTCCTGCAACGGCAGGTTCAACAGCTGACGATTTGCAGCACCACCGCTGGAATTGTCCTCCCGATGATCGATCCGGTTCGGGCGGCAAAGGTTTCACTGCGCGAGTTGACAGGCCAACATCTAGCCGAAGGAACGAAGCTGTGCCGCGTCGGCGATCCCCAGCGGCTGGAAGTCGTGTTGGAGTTGGACGCCGAGGCACGGGCTTTGATCGACACCGGCAGCCGCGTGCGGATTCGATTCGATCAGAACGGGATCGGCGTTATCGAAAGCCGCGTCGATTCGATTTCAGAGATCCGCGAAGGGGAGATGCAAGCGGCGGTGCGCGGAGCGGAAAAGTTCCGGATCATCTGCAAGCTGCCCGACACAACATCCGCTCTTGCCGGAACGCGAGTTAGTGCAAAAGTAACCGCTCCGCCGGAAACCCTCGCTCACCGCGTCGCTCGCGGATGGCGTGAGACCTTCTAACCAGCGACGCCCTCGTAGCGAGGCAAACGACAACGACTATGCAGCAGTTCACCCCTGCATGCCGCTGCGTTGCGTTCCCGATTCTTTCATGCGAAACTAGCGACCCTGCCGTTGGCAGTCTCCGGTCAAATCTTTTGTTCTCTTGTTCGAATCTCGGGATCGTTTGCCAATGTCCGATCGCCCATTGTCCGCGTGTTGTGTTGCCGAAGTGCTAGGCACGTTCCTGTTGATCTTCTTCGGATGTGGCGCGGTCCACGTCGCGGTCCTGATGGGCGACTTGCAAGGGTTGTGGCAGGTCGGCATCGTCTGGGGCATCTCGATCATGCTGGCGATTTATGTGGTCGGTTCGATCAGCGGTGCTCACATCAATCCGGCGATCACCTGCGGCCTGGCGACTTGGGGCCTGTTTCCTTGGGCACGCGTTCCCGCTTACGTGTTATCGCAACTGGCCGGAGCGATCCTCGCCGCGGCGGTGTTGTTTACTGTCTTCCAGCCGTATCTGGCAGCGAAGGAAAAGCAGAAGGGAGTCGTTCGTGGCCAGCCGGGCAGCGAACTAACAGCGATGTGTTATGGCGAGTACTTTCCGAATCCCGGCGGGATGGCGGGCACTCCCGATCTATACGACGCGACAGCCCACGCCGAACACAACAAATTGGTCACCGAGCCTATCGCTTGTCTGATTGAAATCATCGGCACGGCGATCCTTGCCTTGGTGGTGATCGCGGTGACCGATTCGAAGAACCAAGCCGGCCCGGGCAACTTTGCTCCCGTCTTCATCGGCTTGACCGTCGCGGCCTTGATCTGCGTGATCGCCCCGCTGACGCAGGCCTGCTTCAATCCGGCTCGCGACTTTGGCCCTCGCTTGTTCGCCTATTTCGCTGGCTGGGGTTCGATCGCCTTGCCGGGAGCTCAGGGAACAGGATTCCTTACCGTCTACATCATCTCGCCGATCGTAGGATCGGTGTTGGGCATCGGCATATACCAACTGATGTTAGGCCGCTGGGTTGCCGAAAGCGAAACACCAGCGGGCAACTAACGCTCTCTGCCCGCAGCGGTCGCGACGCCGCGGATCGATCCGATCGAGCAAGCACTACGTTAGCGAAGGCCCGGCGAACGCCTTCGCTATCTACTGTTCGCCGATACAAACCAGAAACTCTTGCCGATCCGCTCCGTCGCCTTTGGCATGACGCAGATAGATCCGGTCGTCGACAACCACTGGCGACGCAAACGACGAGTTGCCCCATTGGTTTTCAGCCAGCTCTTCAAACCGCTCCGGATTCGCTTTGAAGACATACGTGGTTCCACGCTCGTTGCTCGCCATGATCGTGTCGCCAACGGCCAGCGGCGATGCGCTCACGGGCCCCTTCAGCCGTTGCTTCCACATCTCCTCCCCGTCGGATGCTCGCCAACAATATGCGACACCTGAATCGGCGACGGCATAGAGATAGCCATCGACGACTAGCATCGATTGCTCATAACATTTGACGCGGTTCTGCCAGACAACCTCTCCCGATCCATCGCCTCGGACTGCAAAGGTACCCGAGTCGGGGAAACCGCCGCTGGCGAAGACGAGGTCGCCATCCCAGACCACCGTGCCGCAGGTAGCATCGGTTGTTCCATCGGCTTGCCACAACGACCGACCGGTGACTGGATCAAACGATGCGATCTGGCGTAACCCGCTGATCAACAACTGATCGCGGTCTGCGACTTTGGCCACGATCGGCGATGAAAAACTAGAATGCTGGGGCCGCTCGCCTTGCCAACGCGGCTTGCCGGTCGCGGTATCAAACGCGTACAAACCGCTGTCGGGGCCGTCGTATTCATTGGCGACGATCAAAACGTCTCGGTAGACCACCGGCGATGCCCCGTATCCAAACGGGTACTTCTTAGGGGCGAATTCGCCAACCCGTTGCTGCCACAAGATCTTTCCGTCCATCGAGATCGCCGATGCCCAAACCGCTTTGTTGTTCACAAACACGGTGTACAGCCGCTTTCCGTCGCTCGCGATCGTTGGGCTGGCATAGGTGTTCTTGCTGTGGATCTTAACGTCCACGCCACCGTCATGCACAACGATAACGCCCTCTTCGGCTCCCGTTTGACGATCGAAGGCGACAACCGATTGCACGTCTTTGGTCTTGTCGGCGGTAGCCAAATAGATGCGATCGCCAACGATGATCGGCGTGGCGTGGCCGCGGCCGGGAACGGGAGTCTTCCAGAGCACGTTCTCCGTTTCGCTCCACGATGTTGGGACCGATTCTCCCTGGCGGGCATGGTTGTCCGCAGTTGGACCACGCCAGGCGAGCCAGTCGGAAGCCAGAACCGTGGAAGCTTGGAGCGCGACCAGCAGCAAAAGAAGGCAACATCGCATCAAAGGTTCTCCATTCTCGAATATCGATTTGTTACGCTGTGGTGTCCGAATTCCATCGCAATTCCATCGCCACCGGCACCGTCGAGCGTTGCATTAACCGTTATGATACTTGGCATTGATCCGGCGTGTGATGGGATGAACCGGAAGCCCGCTCTGGAAGGCTGCGGCGAGCTAAATCGATGGGGACGGTGGGATGGCTGAATCCGATGAAGATCCAATCGTGGCGGAGACTGCCGAGCCGCCGGTATTGGCGGAGCTGAGCGTCTACGGAGCACCGCGGCGATTTGATCTAGCCACGATGTTGACCGTCACAACTTCTTACGCCCTGATGTTTGCGGTGCTTCGCGGATGTGGAGCCACCGATACGATGGTGCTGTGGGGGGGAGGCTTCGTGACGTTGGTCGGCGTTGCGCAAGCCGTGCTCTTCGCCGGCGCATCGCCGCGGGCCGCATCGATCCTAGCCAGCGTGGTATCGGTCCTGGCGACCGTTTGGTTTGCCGACGCTGCCAGCTTGGGCGGCCTGATCGCCGCGGCGATCTTTTTGGGAGTGCCTCTAGGCTATTTAACGGGCGCGTTGATCGGCGGCATCTTTTTGATCGCGCATGCGGTTCGCCGCCGGATCGAACGTTGACCGCGCTCGATTATTGTGCCGGTTCGGCAGGCCAGTGAGTCATTCGATCGTCAGCCAACGGACGGAACAGATCTTGCAGTTCGCCGCGCCGCGAGATGGCAGGATCCATCCACCGCTTGCGGGCATCTTCGTCGGCCAAGATCACCGGCATCCGATTGCGTGGATGATGCCGCCCGACCAATCGGTTGGCTTGAGTCGTGACGATCGTGCAGGTCTCGATCGTCTCTTCCGCGACGGTGCAGCGATCCCAGAGCCCCGCAAACCAGAAGGTCTCGACACCTTCCAGACCAAAATAAAAACCGTGTTCAAAAAACGCGGTGGCGGGAATCAACGCTCTGCGGTCGGCGAACGATTGACGGAACGATAGCTTCTCATCGATCGATTCACTGCGAGCATTAAACGTTGGATACTTGCGGACAAACGACTTCCAAGTCGGATATTTGGCCGATGGTTTCCACGTTCGGGGCAGCAAGCTCCAGTGGCACGCGACCAGTTCGAGCGACGAACTGGCGTCAGCGCGGATCACAGGAACCGTTGCGAGCGGGAACAATTCCTGCTGGAAAGCTCCCTCCTCACATTGGTTTGTCGCACCCAACATATCGGCGATCGCTTGAGCGCCGGTCTTGATGTGAAATCGGTGACACATTGGAGAACGAAATCCGCATTTCCAGACGGGCCGCCGCAATCGGCGGCCTCAATTTACGCGACGTCGACTAGCGACGCTTGGTCGCTTTCTTTTTCGCAACCTTCTTCTTCACTGCTGCCTTCTTCGCGACCTTCTTCACGGGTGCTTTCTTGGTAGCTGTCTTCTTAACGGGAGCCTTCTTCTTGACGGCCGCTTTCTTCACAGCTGCCTTCTTCTTGACGGCTGCCTTTTTCGTCGCCTTCTTAACTGGCGATTTCTTGACCGCTGTCTTCTTCACAGCTGCTTTCTTCTTAGCTGTTTTCTTGACAGGAGCCTTCTTGACCGACTTTTTCGCAGCCGCCTTCTTTGTCGTGGTCTTCTTCACAGCAGCCTTCTTCTTGACGGGCGCCTTCTTCGTCGCCTTCGTCTCGCCGCCACCACCGATCAACTTTTCAACCATCTCTTGACGATAAGCCTTCGCCAACTTTTTGGCCGCTGCGTTACCGTGTTGATTGATGCTGAACGACTTCTCCAATTGGCGGCCGTCTTCGGTCCAGATTGCCACCCAAGCTTGTTCGTCTTTACCGCGACGCACGCGAGTCCGCAGGTAATAACCAGCGGCGTTCAAGCGTGGGCCCTTGCTTCCCTTGAAGACGCGAGCCGGCAGTTCTTTCAGTTGTTCATCGCGGAACTTCGTCGCCGCGATCTCCGCTTTTCGCGTGCTTCCGTAGACGCCATCGGAGAACAACTTGCTGACATGCTGGTCACCGCGTTGGATTCGGACCCACCAGCCGCGGCAGCCTTCGTGATCCATCCGCGTGAGGTTCATTCGTTTTTTCACGTTATTTTGATCCCATTGGTTTCTAAAGAGAGTTGAGTCGACATTCGGGCCCCTAGTTGTTTGGACTGGCTTGTCCCGTGTCGGTTCCTGTTTTTTTTGAACCTCTTCTAACTTGTCGCAACGCCAACGCAGCACCCCTGGCCGAACAAGACGATTCGTCTGTCATAACAAACCGTCAAATTCTATACACCGGTCAAGGGAAATAGCAACGATTGAACAACTGTGTACCGGCAAGGTTTTCGACTATTTTCCCGTCGCTGGCAGCTGACTACCGAAACCTTAACACCGTCACCAAGCTTAAGTGCGTGTACAAGAGTTAACATCTCGACATCTATGTGCCATGTGAGCACGTTCAACATCCGAGCCCGGCGGGGCTAGCCGGTCGATCGGTAGGAGGTCGCTACCAACCGCGGCAGGTCATCGGTTGCCTTCGTCTTCACAGCGCGACACCGGTCGGCGATACGCTTCACGAAAATGTACAACCAAAAGAGATGCCGGGAGAAAGTTTCGGTTAGCGAAACCGCGCAGAGTCGGCAAGAGGCGACGGAGTTTGACGATGTTTCAAGCTACGCTACATCGCAAAACTACATATCCATCGAAGGACACAATCGCAGAGAGCCCGGCGAGCACAACAAATCACCACCTATGGGCGGTTCCAAGCAGTTCCGCAGGCTACTTGGGCCGCGACATCGCCGCTTGTTCCGCCCCGCAACCCCAATTTGTTGTGGCGATTGACAACAGCAGCGATCATCGCCACCGCGAGGCGGCCGCGCTGGAGCGGTTCCAGCGTGAGAGATTACGTCGGCGGGCGACCGACAACACTGTCGATTTCCTAGCGGACTTCACGCCACTGAACGACGACCGCCATGTGCCCCTGTTGCTCTCCAGAGCCATCGGTAGCCGTCGACATACCAGCGAGTGTCCATCGATCCTCGACCACGTTGACTTGGCTTTCATATTCCATCGCGGTGAGGTCGATCCTATCGATCGTTGTCCCGTTGCCAAACGTCGCCGAAAGGATCTCATCGGACCCGATCGAATAAGCAATTCCAATGTCGATCTGTGCCGAACGCGAATCCCCAGACGCACCGCGATCGAGGATTGGTCGAACCTTGCCAACCAGTCCGATCATCGGTGTGATCACGCGAGGTGAATAGCCGACGCTTCGTCCGCTCGAACTGTTGCTTCCGTTAGCCCCAACCACCGGGACCGCGCTGATCACAAAACTGCGTCGCGCTCCCGATGCGATCGTGCCGATCCGGCCATTACCGCAGCGAACGGTCGCGGAGATCGCATCCTTTCGCTTAGCCAATGCTTCGATGTCGGCGGTCTCCATGCGGTGGAACTCGCCCGACTCCGCAGACTCGATTGCGACCAACCGCAGCGCGACCTCGATCGTTGGTGTCGACAGCGAATTTTCCCGCAGCGTTTGGAGCACCGCTTCGAGCTCTTGATGGCCGCGCTGCGTCGCCTTTGCGACTAACAAATGTCCCAAATGCGAAAGCTGTGCATCGCCGACGCGAAACTGCGTCAACAGGTTCATCAATTCAAACATGGGATTCGCTGCGGCACCAATCATTCCGCCGCCCATGCCTCCCATACCGCCACCACCAAACTGCGGTTGGATGTGAGAGGGGATCGAGAAGAAGCCGCCGCCTCCAGCATCTCCACCCTCCATGCCGGCACCGCCAGACCCGCCGCCGAATCCGGCACCGCCAGACCCGCCCCCACCTAAGACTCCATGCGAAAGGCCGCTCACTTTCGCTTGATTTTCCCCCGTCAACCAATCACCCAACAAACTCGTCTGCGGATCGGTGAGATCGCGGACGTCGTAAACGCGGATAATCGGTTGGGTGTCATCCGCGGATTGGGCCCCGGCCGGGGACGCCAACAACACGAAGCTGGTACAAAGGATCGTCTTGAAGAATGCCGTCTTGAACATCGTTTCGACTCCTGGTTTCAGATACCCATTGAAAAGCTTGCGGCCCCCATGTCATCCAACGTCGCCGAGCGGCCGCAAATGCGGGCGACAATTCAAATTGAACCGACGCGTGCGCCAGAAACTGACGAGCCTCGGTTGTGTTGCGAATGATCAATCCTTGGTAAGCCGCCATTTGGCTGCGGCCTTGGACAATCAACTGAATCAGTACGCGGTCGACTTCGGGACGCTTCATTGCAGCCAACACAAAGCCGCCGGCGACACGCATAGGTTGCGAATCGGCATCGATAATCTTCAGCAGTCGCTTCGAAGCTTGAGGATCGAGCGCCGCCGCTTCGATTTGAACCGCGGAACGCCACGCCGCCGCAGACGCCAATTCGACAATCCGATCCAGCCCCGCCGCTTGCCAATCGGCAACCAGCTTGCGACACAAGACGCGCTTCTGTTGATCGCTTTTGGCTAGCGGAATCAAAGCCGACCATTGCGACGCATCGCTGCGATCAACCATCGCTTGCCAAGAATCGTCGCGAGTTGAATCAAACGACAACCAAGCCGTGTGGACTGCCGTCGCATCGTTGCCCGCCGCAGCCGTGATCAGCGCCATCGCTTGCCGACGCGTCGCTTGATTTTGCATTTCGGGGACCGCCAACAGGAGTTCGCGCTGCTGAGGCCGCGGCAAACGACGCAGCTGTTCCACGACCCGGTATCCTTCGCGAAGATCGTTTGATGACAACGCCGCGATCGCCTGCTCAAACTGTTCGACTAACGAAGCTTCTTTGGCTGCCGGAACGTCGGTCGGCTCGGCAGGCGACTGCTGCTCAGCTTCCGCCAACATTTCGGTTGGTTCAGTTGTTGTTTCCGGTCGCTCAGGACGTTGCGGTGGAGTCGTTGGCGTTTGGTTGGTGACAGTTGGCTGCGTTGGAACCGCAACCGGATCTTGCGGAACGTTCGCATGACGACTGTTTTTCAGATCACGGCCAAACTCCAGCTGCCAGCCGATCCCAAACGCCAGCAGCAGGCAGGCGGCGGTCGCCAGCCCGCCGTAGCGCAGCCGACGGATCCGGCGTCGGCGCCCCGCAGCCAACATATCCCACTGCTGACGAACCCGTTCGACGGGGATCGGTTGCCGCGCTGGATCGGCAGCCCGCAACAGCGCGTCCAATTCGGTGTCCAGCAGATCGCGGTTCGGTTTGGAATTTTGGTCCGACATCACTTTGACTCAACTTCGATTACGTGCCTTGGTGAGCTCAAAGCTCACTCCTCGCGTAGAATCTCTTTTAATCGTTGCCGCGCCACGTGGAGCGTCGCGTAAACGTTCTGCGTGCTGATCTCCAACAGCTCCCCCACTTCGGCAACCGATTTGGCCTCCCAAATCGTCAACGTCAGCACCTCCCGTTGCCGATCGGGCAACAACCCGATCGCCGTGCGAACCCGCTGCTGTTGTTCGCTCGCCAACAATTCCTCCACGGGCCCGCGCGACTTCGCCACAACGTCCGGCGCCGCCTCTTGGCATCCGGTTGGTTGCTTGCGAGCGGTCATTCGATCGCGAACACAATGGATTACGATTCGCCCAACCCAGGTTTGCAGCGTCGCTTGCCCGCGGAACCCTTTCCACGATTTCGCCACGCGAACCAAGGCGTCCTGGACGGCTTCCTCAGCAATTTCCGGGTCGCCTGAGAGTCGCTGAGCCATCCGCAGCCAATACGGCAACAACTCGCTGACCGCTTGTTCCAAAGTGGCGTGCGACAACGGTTTCCCATTCGAGCTCGCCTCATTCATAACCATCCACTTTGGACATGCCAGCTCGTTCGTTGTTAACCCGAGGTCCATTTGCTCGTTAGACACTCGCAGCGGCAGAAAACTCAAAGACAATTTGAAAAGATTTTTTCCGCGCTGCTCGGTTGCGATCTGCGACAATGTTAGAGCAGTGAATTGGCGGATGCAAAAACAGCTTTGCAGCCGTCGACGATCGCGGGCATCGCCCCGGCAGACCCGTTGGATTTGTTATTCATGAACGCCGCCAGCGAACAGCCGCAATTTGATCCGTATCACCAGTGGCTTGGAATTCCTCCAGACCAACAGCCAGCCAACCTGTATCGTCTGCTGGGGCTGGAGCGATTTGAGAGCGATGCCGATGTGATCGATGTCGCCGCGAACCGTCAGATCGCTTATCTGCGACAAGTCGGCGTCGGCGCAAAACGAGATCCGGCGAAGCGTTTGGTCGCCGAACTCGCCGACGCGCGGCGGGTTTTGTTGAGCCCTCCTCTGCGGAAAGCCTACGACCGCCAACTGGTCGCTTCCTCGGCTCCGCAAACCGACGACGTCGAGAATCCATCATCCGACCGCCCACCAGCCGAATCGGAAACCATCCGTCACGGACCGTCGTTGCGGATTCCAACCCGACCGCCCCAAAAGCATTCGCGCCGCAAACGTCAACGCAAGTTTGCGCTCGGCGGTACGGCGATCCTGACGGTCTTGGTCGTCGTTGGCGGCGGTTACTTGGCGACCCGCGGACCAACGACGATAGCCACCCCAGCAACGAAAACTGTCACCGCCAAAGTCGATCCAGCAGCGCCGCGGCGACATATTGTCCATAAGCCGATAATCGCGGGTGTTCCGCAGCCACCACGACATGTCGCATCGGATCCGAAAACGCGAAGTCTGACCGACGTCTTCGATCAAAAGTTTCGGTCTGCACAGCAGGCAACTCCGGCTGCGACGAGCTCTCCAGACAAACAAACTGATTCACTGCCGATCCTCGTCGATTTCGAAGGCGATGCCTGGCGGGCAGCGTTGGCGATCGACGACCTCGCGCTCTTCAATCAACATCATTCCGTTCGCGACGGGAAACTATTTGTGCTCCAGGCTGAGGACGAGTCATATATAGGAACGCCGCTGCGGTTGAAGAACGTAAAACTCACGGCGGACCAATCGCTTGCCGTCGATGCTCGAATCCCCAAAGGGCTCAAGCACAACAGTGGTGTCGCTCTGCAAGCAGGCGACTTTACATTGGCCCTCCGCGTCGACAGTCGATCCACTCTGTTAGCTGGCACCGTGCGATCCGGTGTCTCGATCGAACTCGCCTCGATTCCGTACGAAAGCGATCCCCAGGGCCTTCAGCAGCCCTATCGCTTGCGAATCACCTGCCCGCCCGCCGATTCCACAACGTATTCCTGGCGGATTGATGTGCCGTCGGGGGAAGCTGTGGAAGGGACATTTGCGGCGGAGCAAACGATGACCGGCGGTGAGGCGATCGTCCAGGCTTGGCGATATGACGCAAGGAATTCACATTTCTGGATCGACAATCTCGCATCCGATACACTGGACGCTCCCTGAAAACGGTCCCAGAACCACCACTCAAAGTGTTGCGGCGGACCACCGGCCTTTCAGGTGATTGCATTGCCTTCCAACGAGTACGGCAGGCAGAAGGCTGCTGCCCAGTCAGTCCCTTCCCATAAACTCCCTTCCTCCGGTCTGCGCTATGATCCGCACGCTACCGACGCTTGTCTGCATTTTTTGTTGTTGTGCAAGTTCGTTTGGGCAGCCATCGCCTCCGCCTGCGGACCAACAGCGAGAGCGGTTTCGATTGCCGCCAGGATTTGAGATCCAGTTAGTGGTCAGCGATCCGGAGATCGGGCAACCGATGAATCTGAATTTCGATGCCCGCGGGCGTTTGTGGGTGACGCATTCGGTGGAGTATCCCTATCCGGCGGCGGGCGAAGGAGTGCAGCCCGATCGCGGCAAGTTCGCTGGCGGCGGCGACCATCCGCCGCGCGATCGGTTGTCGATTGTGGAGATCGGACCGACCGGCAATGCGTCGCAGGTGACGCATTTTGTCGACGGGCTGAATATCCCGATCGGACAGACGCCTTTAAAGGATGGCAGCGAGGGACTGGTTTACGGCATCCCATCGATCTTCCACGTCGTCGATCGCGACGGCGATGGACGATCCGACACGCAAACCGCTCTCTATTCGCGGTTTGGCAACATCGACGTCCACGGAAACGCCAACGCCTTCACCCGCTGGATCGACGGTTGGATCTATGGATGTCACGGGTTCTCCAATCACAGCGAAATCACCGACGCGGCGGGGCGGACCGTCGTGATGGACTCGGGCAACACCTACCGCTTCCGCAGCGATGGATCGCACTTTCAGCAATTTACGTGGGGACAAGTCAATCCGTTTGGGATCACCTTCGACGCCTGGGGCAACATCTTCGATTCCGACTGCCATTCCAAACCGGTTTACCAGTTGCTGCGTGGCGCGACCTATCCTCACTTTGGCAATCCCGAACCGGCGATTGGGTTTGGGCCTTCGATGATCGATCACGCCCACGGTTCGACGGGCATCTGCGGCCCGGCTTATTATTCGGCCGACCACTTTCCCGAAGAGTTCCGCGACAATCTATTCATCTGCAATCCGGTCACCGGTCGCGTTCATCGCGACAAACTGCGACGCGTCGGTTCGACGTTGTTGTGCGATACCCAGCCCGACTTCATCACGACCGATGATCCTTGGTTCCGTCCCGTCGATGCGATCGTAGGCCCCGACGGAGCGCTATATATCGCCGATTTCTGCAACCTTGTGATCGGTCACTACGAGGCGCCGTTGGACGATCCCGATCGCGACCGTACGCATGGCCGAATCTGGCGCGTCGTTTGGAACGGGGCACCGTCGGCACCTCCTCAGTCGGTCGATCTGACAAAACTGTCGACAGCCGATTTGATCGTCCGCCTCTCCGATCCCAATCTCCAGGTTCGCACGTTGGCGACAAACTATTTGATCGATTCACGAGCCAATGAAGTGCTCGATCCGCTGTGTGCGACGCTCGCTTCCGAGAGCGATCCTTTTCCCCGCGCCCATGGCTTATGGATTCTCGAGCGTTTGGATGCGATGGACTCCGAGGCGATCGAACGTTTCGCAAACGATTCCGATCCGTTGGTCCGAGTCCATCTGCTGAAGATGCTTGCCGAACGCGAGAACCTTCTCGAATCGGAACGTCAGTTTGTCGTCCAAGGTCTGCGCGATCCTGATGGTTTTGTCCGTCGAGCCGCCGCCGATGCGTTGGGACAACATCCGACGTTTGCCAACATCGCCCCATTGTTAAACGCTTGGGACGCAGCGCCAGCAGAGGATTCGCATTTGATCCATGTGCTGCGGTTGTCGCTGCAGCGTCATTTAGAAACGGGTGATCTTCCTCACGCCCCGGGCACCGCTTCGTTTTCGATCCAGCAATTGACTGCCGAACAGCAGCGGCGGTTGCTCGAGATCGCATCGGTCAGTGGCGGAGACCGCGCTGCGGAGATCGTGTTCGAACTTGCCGATCCTCGAGAGATCGATCCCGCGATCTTGGTTCGATCGGCGATTCTGATCACGCGGACTGCGTCGGTCGCATCCCAATTGAGGCTCGTTAAACTGGCACCGCAGTGGTTCGCAACCGATCCCGGCCAACAGCTGTCTCTTTTGTCGGCGATCTTCGACGGAGCGACGCAGCGCGGCGGAGAGTCTGCTGAACTGAAGCGACAACTGCGACAATGGCTCCAGCGACTGGCACCTGCCGAATTGCAAACGCTGCAAGCGGGAGGATCCGATTGGTCGCGGCAACCGGTTCCGGGCCAGGAAGCTTCGGAGTCACCCTGGGGCATTCGTCATCGTGGGTCTGCCGACGGCAATACCGATGCAAAGTTCTGGGACAGCATCTCGCACGGCGAACATTTGACGGGCGTGTTGCGCAGTCCAAGCTTCCCCCTGCCTGAAACGCTTTCCTTTTGGTTGTGTGGCCACAACGGGCATCCAAAGAAAAAGTCGAGTGATGCCAACCACATTCGGTTGGTGCTAGTCGATTCGGGCAAAACGATTACGCAACAATTGCCTCCCCGCAACGATACGGCTCAGCGATACACATGGACGATCGATCCAGATCGGATCGGCCAACAAGCAGCGATCGAAATCGTCGATGCCGATCAGGGAAACGCCTACTCATGGATTGCCGCAGGGCGATTTGAACCGCCCGTGGTCCAAGTGGCGGACGAACCGCAGGAGTTGCGGCTGATCGAGCTGATCGGTTCGCTGAACCTTTCGCAATTCGCCGATACAATCGATTTGTTGATCTCCGACCGCCGGCAATCGCTCGACGTCCGGCAGCAAGCGATCCGCACCAGCATCCGACTGGGACGCACCGAGCGATTGTTTGCGATCGTCAGCGACCTGTTGTCCGATCCTTCGCAACCGACCGCCCTGCGAATGCAAGCCGCCGCAGCGCTCGCGGGCTTCGATACCGATGCCAGTCGCGATCGGCTGGTCGCGGCGATCGCTCAGTCGCCAGCGTCGCTGCAACGCGAGATCGCGTCGGGTTTGGCGAGAACCACCGTCGGGATCGATCGCTTATTCGATGCGATCGCCGCCGGAAACGCTTCGGCCCGATTGCTGCAAGAGCCGGCAATTATCGACGCGCTGCATCGCAACGCAAACGAAAAGCAGCGACAGCAGATCGATGAGCTAACCCAAGGATTGCCGCCAGCGAATGAAAAGCTCGCCGAAATATTGGCGCATCATCGCGCGTTGGCACATCGATCGTCGACGGCTGGATCGGCAGCGGCAGGACGGATCGTCTTTGACAAGAACTGCGCCGCCTGCCACCGAATTGGAAGCTCTGGTCAATTGGTCGGTCCGCAATTGGATGGTGTCGGCAATCGAGGAGTCGAGCGTCTATTG
The DNA here is from genome assembly GCF_007751715.1 of Rosistilla oblonga. Taxonomy (NCBI): domain Bacteria; kingdom Pseudomonadati; phylum Planctomycetota; class Planctomycetia; order Pirellulales; family Pirellulaceae; genus Rosistilla; species Rosistilla oblonga. Next base: position 4,663,183 of record NZ_CP036292.1, read on the forward strand.
GAAGACATCCTCGATCCCAACCGCAACGTCGACGTCGCCTTTCGCAGCCTGACGGTGGTCACGATCGATGGGACCGTCGTCAATGGCCTGCTGCGACGGCATGAGGGCGAAACGATCGTGCTGGCCGATTCGACAGGCCGCGAGATCACCATATCGACCGACGATATCGAGACCCAACAAAAATCAACGGTCTCGGTGATGCCCGGCAATTTTTCCGAATCGTTAGCGGAACAGGAGATTCAAAATTTGCTGGCGTTTCTGATTGAACAACGCGTAGAAGACGAATCTCCAGCCGGCCCGGCCGCCAGCCCCTAACACCCAACTTCACCCTCCCCAAACGCAGTTTGCGAGGGAGGGTCGAACGAGCGAAGCGAGGTTCGGGGAGGGACGTCGCGAGGTAGATCCGAGGCGTTTGATCCAGTGTGCAGACCCTCCCCGAAAAACTCGCTAGACGCTTGTTTTCCGACCCTCCCTGGCTTCGCAGGGCGGGTGAAGTTGGGCTCTTCACCCGCCCCAAACGCAGTTTGCTGGGGGAGGGTCGAACGAGCGAAGCGACGTTCGGGGAGGGACGTCGGGAGGTCGATCCGAGGCGTTTGATCGGGTGCGCAGGCCCTCCCCGAAAAACTCGCTAAACGCTTGTTTTTCGACCCTCCCTGGCTTCGCCGGGCGGGTGAAGCTGGGCACTTCACCCTCCCCAAACGCAGTTTGCTAGGGCGGGTGAAGGCTACTTAATATGTATGAACGGCGCCAATCGCTGCAGCGTTTTTGGGCCGATGCCGGGGACGCGGTCGAGATCGCTGAGGCTGCGATAGGGGCCGTTTGCTTCGCGATCGGCGATGATCCTGTCAGCCGTCTGCGGGCCGATCGATGGCATCATCGACAGCTCCATCGCGTCGGCGGTGTTGGGATCGATCCAAACCGGCAGATGGATCGGGGGTGGTTGGGGATCGATCGGGTATTCGGTTGGCGTGCGGAGACTGATGATGAACAGGACGCCAAGGACTGCGAGCAGACCGATCTGCAGCGGCAGCGACCGCAGCATCATCGCAGACTCCTTTTCGATCGGTCCGTCGTCCACTTAAACTATCTCCTTGAATTCGAAAATTCATGGATCTCACCGCAGCGCAAAGGTTACCCGGAATGGCCGTCGAATACCAACAAATCCGCGTCGATGCTCCCTTGGAAGACGATTTCCGACAGCTGATTCGATTGGCGGTTCGCGAAGACTTCGATCGCCAGATCGATTGGACCACGGTTTCGTTGGTCCCCGAGGATCGGATCGGCAAGTGCCAGGTGGCGGTCCGCGAAGCGGGGATCGCCGCCGGATTGGTGACCCTTCCCTGGATCATCGACGAGATGAATCTGGAGCTGCGGATCGAGACGCTGGTCGAAGATGGGGATCGCGTCGCCGCGGGGCAGATCGTGGCGCAGATCGAAGGATCGGCTCGGGACATCTTGTCGAGCGAGCGGATCGTACTGAACACGCTGTGCCGGATGTTCGGGATCGCGACCTTCACCGATCGATTTGTGCAGCAGATCTCGGGGACAAAAGCTCGACTGTACGACACCCGCAAAACGACGCTCGGTTGGCGGCGGATGGACAAATACGCGGTCCGATGCGGTGGCGGCACAAACCATCGACTGGGATTGTTTGACGCGTTTCTGATCAAAGACAATCACTTGGCGTTGGCCGGTCCCGGCGAAGCGATTCCGCCGAGCGAAGCGGTTGCGAAGGCCAAGTCGTGGGCTGGCGGCGAATCGGCCGGGATGAAGGCTCCGCAGATCGTTGAAGTCGAAGTCGATACGCTAGAACAGTTCCAGGACGTGTTGCCAGCAGGTCCCGACATCATCTTGTTGGACAACTTTTCTTTGGACGATCTGCGGCAGGCGGTCGCGATCCGCAACGAAAAGAGTCCGCAGATCGAATTGGAAGCGTCGGGAAACGTGAAGCTGGAGACGATTCGAGAGATCGCCGAAACGGGCGTCGACCGGATCAGCAGCGGAGCGCTCACGCACGCCGCTCGCTGGTTGGACCTTGGCCTCGACTGGACTCACGACTTCAGTTGAAACAGATCGTCTTCGACGTCATCGGGCTCATCGACAGGTTCTGGTTTCGGCTTCGATTCTGGTTTCGGCTTCGCCTTAGATTTTGCCTTCGTTGTCGATTTCCGTTTTGGTTCAGCCTTCGTCGGCGACTTCACCTCGGCCGTCGGTTCCACCGAATCGCGGGTCAACGTTTGCACGAACAATTGGTTGGCATCGACACACTCGCGAGCGGTTTCCAACAACGCTTCATTGTGCGTGAAGAAGATCACTTGAGTGTCGTTCGATAATTCCGCCAACAGTTCAAACGCGGCGCGGCTGCGTTGCAGATCGCACTGGATCAAGATGTCGTCGACGACCAACGGGATCGGATCGCTGCTGGCGAAGCTGTGTTTCAAGCTGGCCAATCGCAGTGCCAGGTACAATTGATCGGCTGTCCCTTGGCTCATGCCACGCAGATCGACCGATTGGCCAGTCGCGGCGCGAACGCCCAATAAAACCGGATCGCCCTTGTCGTTGTTGTCGGCTCGCAGTTCGCTGTACGAGTCGAGCGTCAGTCGGCGGAAATAGTCGCTGGCGATCTTTAAGATCGGAGCTTGATTCCGATCGCGGTAGTTGGTGACGGCGCGATTGAGCAGCGTCTCGGCAACTCGCAACCGAGCATATTGCGCTGCATGCCGGTCGATGCGGCTGAGCAGTTCATGAATCTCCTGCTGCAGATCGGCGGCGCTGGCACCGCCGTCCATCGCCTTTCGCTGTTGATCCAGCTGCCCCAATTCCTGGCAGGACGCCGTGTGATCCTCCTCGAGCCCCACCAGCTTGTCGTGCAGTTCGTCGATGTCCTGATCAAGCGTCTCCGGATCGACGGCCGCCACTTTTTCAAGGAACTCGTCGACAGGAAGGGTTCCCGCCATTTGCGTCAGCCGACTGTAATGCTCTTGGCGCCGGTGTTCCAGTTGTTGTTTCTGCTGGCTGTTGCGATAAACCTCCGCCAGTTGTTCGGGAGCATCGCAGCAGGCTTCTTTGCACAGCAGATTCAATTGCGTTTGGCAGTCGATTCGTTCCTGTTCCAACGCGGTCAGATCGCGTTGATCTTGAGCGATCTGTTGTTCGATCTGTTCGCGCTGGGTCTGTGTCTTCTGCGCTTGCTTCAGATCTTTCGCCCAGCCTTCGACGATCTTCGACGCGTCGAGCGAAGCGTCTTTGATCGGCAGACCGAGGCCGCGGACCTGAGCGTCGAACGCACGGGCATCGGTATCGATCCCGTCGATCCGCCGTTGGAAACTGTCGAACTCTTTTTGGTCGACGACCAGTTCGTGGTAGGCTTCGACGACACCGTCTACCTCGTCGGTTCCCGCTTGTTCGTCTAGCTCCAACCGCGACGTGACCTCACGCCATTGAGCCTGCCACTGAGCCAATTCCTCTTGGATTTGTTCGTTGCGTCGTTGCGACTGCGGCAGCGATTGTTGCAGCTGTTGCTTTTGCTTCGTACGCTCCTCGTACTCCTGTTGCTGTTTGCGCGTCGTCGCCACCGCGGCTCCGGCTTGGCGGACCAAGGCGACCAGATCGTCTGACGCTGGCGATGCCGAACCGTTTGGCATTGCAGCCAACAACTGCTGCGTCACGCGCTCGATCCGCGAGGCGTGCCGCGCGACCGCTTGTTCGGCTTCGACTTGGGCTTCGTACAGTTCGACCAAACGTTGATGTTCGGTCAACCAGCCGAGCATTTCTCGCGGCGATTTAGGTTGGAGTCCGCAATCGGCCCAGATCGCGTTCCAGCGATCGGCGAACTGTTGTCGCTGCGATTGCAGTTGTTCGCTATCCTCCGCCAAACGCTGTTGAGCACGCTCGATCGAGCCGCGTTCCGCTTCCAGCGTCGCACGTCGGGAAACGCGTTCCGCCTCGCGGCGCAAGCGGTCGCTCATCTGATCGCACTGTTCGATCATCGCCATCAACGATTCAAACGCTTGGCGATCGCAATTGATGTCTGCCGCCGAATCGGTTGCTGCCAGCGATGCCGATAGTTGATCCCGTTGCTCGCGAGCGGCGATCAGTTCCTGTTCGCTAGGGACTTCGCCGGCCCCGTGCAGTTCATGCAACCGCGTCGTCAATTGGTCCAGCTTGTCCGTATACGCGGCCTGTTTCTCGACAAGTTGCTGTTGGCGGCTGCTGATCGCTTCCCACTCGCCAGCGCACTTTTCGATCGTTTCACGCTGAGGAACGGGGAGTGCCGTTGCCGTCTGCCCGTCACATTCCAGACCGGTCAGCTTTCGCAGCTGTGTCGCCACGGCGCGGCTTTCACGCGCCAACGCAGCTTGTGCGGCTTCGTGATCGCCGACCAACGTCGCCGCATCGCCAGCCTGTTGTAACGCCGCGGCCAAAGCATCGGCCGATGGCGGTTGTTCGATCGCAGCGATCGCGGCATCGACCTGCTGCACCTGCAACTGCAGCGATTCCAGGTCCTCCGCCGACGCGTCGGCTCGCTGGGTGAGTGCCACGTATTGCTTGGCCAGCTGTTTGATCTTGGAGCGTAGGTCGTGAGGCAGCTGCAGATTCCAGACGTCGTCCGAATCGTTGCGGCCGATCCCGCGCAGCTTGCTCACGATTTGAGCCTGGGTCATGTCGCGACGCTTGACGAGACCGGGCCGTTCGATGGCCGCTTTGCTGATCCCACCAACCGCTTGGACCAGCGAATCGATCGTTTCGGCTTGATCCAACAGCGGATCGGGGGCTCCCAACGCCGACAGTTTTTTCTGTTGATCCTCGATCCGAGCGCGAACCAGTTGCATCTTCTGTTGGCTCGCCGCCCAAGTCGTACTCGCCTGGTGTTGCCGCGTCGAAAAGTCGGGACTCAACATCGGCACGTCGGCCAACGGCGCAAGCTGCTCGGTCAACTGGATCCACTCGGCGCGCAAAGGGATCGCGTCGCGAAGCGTTTCCAGTCGCTTGACCTCGGTGCGGGTTTCGCGGACCGCGTTGCGGTAGTTCTCCGATTCGACCTGCTTCTCTTCGCGCTGCTGCTGCAGGTTCACAAACGTTTTGACCGGCAACAGGCTCTCTTTCAGCTGGCGTTTCTTTTCACGCAGCTCGCCCAGCAAGCGGTTCAGTTCCGACTTGGAGCCCGACTTTTTGAACAGCTTGCCACATTCGTCTTCGATCGCATCTTGAATCTGTTTCAGTTGCCCCAGTCCGGCACCGGCGGCGAACAAGCTTTGCCCGACATCGCCGTCCCCTTTGACCATCATCTCGCCACCTTCGACAAGCGATTGATGGGTGATGCCAAATCGGTCGCCAAAAGCGGCTTTGTCGACGCCACGCAACATCTTCTGCAGCACGGCTTCATCGATCGCGTTGTCGTCGTCACCACAATAGAGTGTACCGGTACGTCCTTTGCGACGCACACAACGGATCTCTTCCCCGTCGTGATCGATGATCCGTGCACCCACGCGGAGATCGCGGTTCTGGTGCCGGAAGTTGTCGCTGGTGACGTTGTCGAAACCGTACAGCAACGACGTGATCGCACGCAGCGTCGTCGACTTGCCCGCTTCGTTGGGGCCGTAGATGACGTGTAATCCGTACTGACCGCCGGAGAGGTCGATGCGTTGGTTCTGGAAGTGTCCGTAAGCGATTAGGTCCAATGATGCGAATCTCATACGTCTGCCTCCAAGGTTGCCAAGCGGTTCAACAGCAGCGGTTCGGCTTCGTCGAGCCACTGGCGGATTTGATCTTGATGATTCCAAGCGACGCCATCGCCATCTTCGACCAGTTCGATCGGAAGCTTGGCGACCAGCGGTTCCAACGCCGACTGGATCGCCGCCATCGCATCGGGATCTGCCGACACGCTGCCGATCGTCTGCAGCAGTTCGCCGATCGGGCCGCTGGCGTCGTAGGTGATCGCTTCCCGCGGCGCTGTCGCTTTAACGCGCAACCGCTCCATCCAAATCGAGCCTTCGTCGATGTCAAAGGTCTCCTGCCGCATCACGCTTTGCCAATGTTCCAGCCGCGCTTGCAGCGTCGAATAGAGAGGCGTCTGCCCGACGACGCGAACCCGGACGATCGATGTGCGATCGGGATTGTTCGCGCAGATCGCTTGCATCCGCGTTTTGCACTGCTGGATCAGATCGTCGATCCGATCGATCTCGGTGGCATCGATCTCGCAGATCTCCCACCGGCACACGTCCAACGGTTGAAATTCGAGCTTCGGCGGAGCGATCGGATCCAATTCGACCAAGACGCAGCCTTTGGCACCGGTCTCGCGAACGCTGCGGCCCTGCGTGTTGCCCGAAAAGACGATCGGGCAGGAGCCTTCGATCGCGCGGTCCTCGCGGATGTGGATATGTCCCAACGCCCAATAATCGTATTCCTTGTCGGCCAATTGCTGCGGCGTGCAGGGAGCGTAAGGAGCGTGACCTTGAGCACCTTGCAGGCTGGTGTGCAACATCCCGATGTTCAGCAGGTCGCGGGTGGCTCGCGGATATTTTTCGGAAAGGTTGTCGGTCTCGGCCTGTTTGCGGAAGCCACGGCCGTGGATCGCGACTCCCAGATCTTCCAGAATCACCGAATCGACTTTCGTGCTCGACAGCTGGACCGGCGAGCCGTCGGGATTCGTCGGCAACGGCAAGGCTTTGGTCAGCTTGTTGGCGGCGTCGTGGTTGCCGCTGATGAAGTAGAGCGGAATCTCGGCGGCTCGCAGCCGAGCGACTTCCGAGGTGAAGAAGAGTCCGGTGTTGTGATCGGGCCAATCGCCGTCGTAGAGATCGCCGGCGATCAAAACAAAATCGACCTGCTTCTCGATCGCCAGGTCGATCAGATTGGTGAGGGCTCGACGCGTGCTGCGACGGATTTCATCCGCCGGAGCCCCTTCGTAATGCTCCAATTGCAGCATCGGGCTATCGAGGTGGATGTCTGCGGCATGTATAAACCGAACCATCGTGAATTCCTTTCGTTGCAGACTCGAACTCGTCTCCGACACCGCAGCTGATTATTGCCGATTTCACCGCAAATTGGGAGCCGTAGGGGCTCGTCTTTGCCGCCGCTCGCCACAGCGCGACGAGGGATCGATCAGTGCTAGGTGCCGTCTGAGTTTTTATCTTCGCCAACGGCTTTGACACGTTAGGTCCATGCTCGTCCCTGGGTGTCCCTATCTCGCCCGCTTCGTTTAACCGCGTGCCCAACGGGCCGCGCGTCGGGTGTGGCGGCGATGGATGGCGTGTGGGAGACGCGCGGGGCGTTGCCCACGCGGTTAAACGAGAGCGTGCCCTACGGGGTACGGTTGGGGGGGGACGCGATGGATGGCGCGGGGGAAGCACGCGGGGCGTTGCCCTCGCGGTTAAACGATAGGGAGCAGGAGTAGACGTTCGCCGATTGTTCTACTTTGCAGCTTCAGAAATCCGTGGTGCTGATAAAACGCTTCCGCGTCGTCATCGATCGCGTCTACAGCTAACGCGAATGCGCCTACGTCCAATTCGAGGACCCGCTTGTAGGCGTCGGCAAGAAGCGCACTAGCGAGCCCTGTTCCCTGAAACGTCATCGCGACGGCGAGCCTACCGATTTTTATGACTGGAGTGGCGGGATAGCGTGGCAGACGTTTGGCGACGTCCGCAGGTAATCGATCCAGATCGACCGAACCGGAGGCGAGCGTGTAATACCCTGCGATCCGATCGGTCGCGTTTTCGATCGCAAGAAAGCAGACGGCACATCGGCGTCGCTGATCTTGCCCGGCGTGCCGTCGAAGATATTCATTGAGGGCTTGATTGCCGCAATCGAAATCGGAACGATTCTGTTTGACGAGCCGATCGATTCGAAACCGGGTCATGACGGATCGATCAACTGTTCGTGCAACGCCAACGCCTCGTGCATCGCATCGTTAAGTGGGGGTGGATCGAGGATCGCTTCGGCAAATCGAAGTTGATCCTCGGCAGTCAGACGGATGACCGTTTGGCGATAGAGCGCCGCTTCAGCTCGTTCCTTGGCGGAAGCGACTAAAAACTCGGAGACCGATCGTCCCTCGAGCTGCGCCGCGGCGACGATCAGCTTGCGGACGCTAGGCTCGACACGCGCTTCGATCCGGTCAGTTTTCAAAGACTTTGCCATCACAAATGTTCCTCCATCATCGATTGTACGGTGTTTGTACGGCGACCGGGTGCTTTTTTGCGAACTTTGGATGAGGTAAATCTGCTTGCGGCAGGTTGCCAGAAGGACCGGATGCTAACGCATGGCGGTTGATACCTCGATCTGAGAGCCGGATAGAGCTGCGGCTTTTTCATTGGGGGAGGCGTGCGTTGTAAAGCGCGGGGCGTTGCCCACGCGGTTAAACGATTTTTTTGGGGGGGGGAGCTAGGGATGCGTCAATTGCTGGATGGTGGGGCGGTGTCGGCTCGGGCGGCGAAGAAGACGCGGTCGAAACCGAGGCTGCGGGCGGTGTCGTAGACGCGGATCGCGTCGCCCATTGGGACCTCCGGATCGGGATCGACGATCACTGGCGGCAGGACTCCGACGTCGAGGATCGCTTGCAGTCGCTGTCGCAGGGCGTCCAACGATGGTAGCGGTTGATCGTTGAACAACAGCGTCGCCGCACCACTTGTCCACTGGATGCGGACGATGATTTCATCAAACGGTTCGCTGGCTGGTGGCGGTTGCAGCGTCGCTTCCGCGCCGGCGGCGAGAGGTGGATCGGCGATCGCTGAGGGCATCAGAAACTCGGGCTCTTCAAAACTGCTGGTCCAGAGAAAGAAGACCAGCAACAGGAAGACGACGTCGATCATCGGCGTCATCTTCAATTCCAACGGCTCGCGGCCATGACCACTGGGCAGACGCATCAGCGAGTCTCCTGGTAGACCGCAAACGAAGCGTTCCAGAGTCCGGCACCGCTGGCGGCGCGAAGCAGCGGTTCGACTTGACCGTACGCGACGCTGCGATCGGTGCGGATCCGAACCGCGGCGTCGGGGCCATGTTCACCGTGATGGGATTGCAGCAATCGGTCGAGCATCGCCCGATCGACCTCGGTGCCGCTGACCTGCCAAGCCCCGTCGGGGAGAACGTTGATCGTGAAGACATCGTTTAGCGGCGGTTGGTCGACGGAGGCATCGGCGACGGGAAGATCCAACGGAATCCGAGACTCCTGCCGCGCCAAGTGACTCGAGACGAGGAAGAAGATGATCAGCAGGAAGACGACGTCGATCATCGGCGTCATGTTGGCTGAGCCATCGGAGCGACCGGTTCGTGATGGAGTTCGCATCGCAGTTTATTGAACTGGAGGAATCGGCGTGCCGGGAACAGGGCGTTTGACGCTGCGTCGTTTCAGTCCACTCATCGCATGTTGCGCCAGGTAAGCGACTTCGGCCACCAGACCATCGACTCGATTTCGCAGCACGGCAAACGCGCCCAACGCGGGGATGGCGACGATCAGCCCACCGACGGTTGTCACAAGCGCTTGATAGATCCCTTCGGCCAAGTCGCCTGCACCCGCGCCGCCTTGCGAGATCGCGACGCGTTGGAAGGCGAAGATCATCCCGGTGACCGTTCCTAACAAGCCGACCATCGGGGCGATGTTGCCGATCACCGAAAGGTATTCGATCCGTCGCATCATCCGCGCCGACTGTTCGGCCAACGCTTCCTCCATCGCCTTTTCGACGCTCGGCCAACCAAAATCGACTTCCGCCAGACCGCTCATCATCACAAAGGTCAATAGACTTGGCTTCTGGCGGCAGATGGCGTCGGCTTCTTTGACGCGTCGCTCGGCGAGCAACTTTTGGATCGGTTCGACGACTCCTTCTGGGATCACCTCCGCCCGCCGTAGCGCCATGAATTGGTCGAAGATCAAAAACGCGGCGATCAGACTCAGCGAGAACAGCAGCAGGATGATCAGCAGGCCGACGATCCCGCCGCTGAACAGGATCTGCCAAAACGAACCACCGCCGGCGTCCGCATCGACGGTTTGAGCTAGCAGGCCGGCCATGGCGAGCGAACTGTTGAGCATTCGGATTCTCTTGGGCTGCGGACGCGGATCGAAGCGAAGGGGATAAGGGAACGAAGCGTAACAGTGTAGCGATTGTTGGGCGAGGCATTAAGAACCCCGCCAGATTCGGGGGAGGTGGGATGGTTGTTCCGGATGGGTAAGCTGTGCGGTTGATTTGCATTACTACAGGCATGCCTGCCATGATTGGCGGCGGCAAATGAACGTAAGCAAACTGTCAAATAAACCTTTGCCCCTTGCGACGGCCGTAAATAGACTCGAATTCCGTCATCCGATGACGCGTTACCTGAGTGGTGTGCCGTTTCCTTGAGAGGAACTGGTGCGTAGGATTCAGCGATCGCGACGGTGGCGATCCGGCATACCAGCTGTGGCCAATATAAAATGGCGTTAACGAAGGATAGAATAGAAACGTGTCTCAACCTGCTACCCGCACCTCCCGGATCGTCAACCAATACCGACGCTACCTCGATGCGTCGGATTCACTCGACTTTTTCCGCACGGTCAACGAGTCCTACACGGTCGACACGCTGCTGACGCTGCTGCGCCGCGGCGACAGCGAATCGCGTCGGGCATCGGCGCTGGCGTTGAGCATGGTCGGCGACGTCCGTGCGACCGAGGCGTTGGGGCATCGATTGAGCGACCGCGATCGCGGCGTCCGATTGATCGCCGACGATGCCTTTCGAGCGATCTTGGTCCGCGATGCGGCACCATCGCACCATCAGAACCTATTGCAGGTGATGCATCTGAACGACGGCGGCGAATTCGCCGCCGCCCTGACTCCCGCGATGATCCTTGTTCAGCAAGCCCCCCGCTATGCCGAAGCCCATCACCAACTGGCGATCGCTTATTTGGGACTGCAAGAATACGCGAGCGCCGATTGTGCCTTTAGGAATTGTTTGTGGCATTGCCGATTCCATTATTTGGCTTGGTCGGGACTGGCCGATTGTCGCCGCGCGATCGGCGATCAACGCGAAGCCTTAAAACATCTGCACCGCGCGATCGCAATCTGTCCCGATTTTGAATCGGCCCGAATTCAAGCCCGCGCGATCCGCCGCTCGCTGAATCGCAACCCGCCGACTCACTAGAGCCGTCGACGAGAGGGCGTTCTTACACGGTCGACGTCAACAGGCGTCGACGTCGCGTATCCACGACCGAAGCGCGTCGGGAATCTATCCCCACGTGTCTGTTAATATTCGGTAATTCTTGGTCCTGCTGGGCTGCTCCCGAAGAGCTTCGCGAAGGCACTCAAAAGCTTGCGTCTCAAACACGAACGCTTTGACGCCGCGGTAGGAAACAGCGATCGAAAGGCGAGGCGATCTGTCTTGCGGTCGCAAAAGTCATCGAAGCCGCCCGAGAAGACGTGCGGGTTGGTGACGTTGCCATCGTGGTCTTTGATCACCAAACCAACAGTTTCCCAAGTCTTGGGATCGTGGACGATCGCGTCTCCCCACTGATCGACCGGTTCAATTCGGAAGGAACACCAGAACATCTCTTCAACCCGCGGATCGGCCAGTGTCGCGACACATCGCGATTCGACAAAGAGGAAGTAGATCGGTGGCTTCATTTCATCGGCTGCAAAGAAATTTTGACCTTCGGGTGAGCCTGCTGAAATGCACCGGAACTCGCTTAGGATTAGGGGCTCGCAATTGCGAAGCTTCTTCTTGCATCGGTCTCTCCGAGTATTCGCAGGATCGAGAATCGGCAATCAAACCGCCAACTAGAAGTCCTAAAGCATACACGCATCTCTACGAAAAAAGAGCGATCCCGCGGTCATACCGTGGAATCGCCCATCTCGTTTGCTTTTCGATCGGACTGCTACGCAGCGAGCGAAGTTACGGGATCAACCAGAACCCGCCGGCGACAACCGCCGCTTGGCTCAACGTTCCGCGGAGGCTCAGAGGAATCGGTGGCAACATGTAAGGAGCACAGTTGCCCGGTCGGTAATAGCCCAGGGCATATTGGCATTCGTCCGGTGCGTGGATGCCCATCTTGTACGGCAACACGGCGATGTTGACGAAGAAGTGAGCTGTCGAGATCAAAGGTTGCTTCAGCGGTCCGGCACTGTGACCGTAACGTTCCAGTTGAACCTCTTCGAAGTACAACGGGTTGTGGCACAGGTTGGAGGCCTTCCAGGTCATCGTCGAAGGAACCCAGTTACGCGGTTGGTAAGCAACCTGAGCGATGCGGCATACGCGTGGCAAGCCCCATTCCTTCGACAGGAAGGCCAAATCGGCTTCGCTCAGTCGCGAGATGTCGATCTTTTGGGTGCCGCCCGATTCGGTGTGCAAGACAACATCTTGGTAGCTCAAATCGTACAGCGTTCCACGGCCCAACAACGATCCGTCGACGCCTCGCCAATCACGAGGCTTTTGATTCTTCTCGAAGTCCGAACGCAGCTCGGCAAATTTTTTGTCGTCCAACACGTCGGGGCGATAGGCTGGCGAAATGTCCAACGAAATCCGGCTGATCGTGCGGCTGGCAACTTCCTGACGAAGGTCTTCGCAGGAGAGGTTGGTTCGCGGTTGAGGAGGCGTGATGCCAAATCCACGACGCGGCACAAAATCGGGTTCGGATTCAGGTTCGGTCGGTTGGGAATCTTCCTGGCGGTCCGAAGGACTGTCAGTCTCGCCGGCAGGGCCCCGCTTGAACGGGTTGTTATCCAGCATATCGAGCTTCGATTCATCGAGGTTGTCGCGCTGATCATTGGTCGGCGGCAACAACGGACTCGGTTGTTCGGGCTGCGGCGCGGGAGCAACAGCGGGTGGCAATTCCGGCGCCGCTTCGTTTGGCTGGCTCAGCTCGGGCATCCGCAACGCATCGGGGGCGTTGCCGCCAGCGGGAGGCGAAACCGGAGCGGGAGTCGCCGCTGGTGGTGCCTGAAATGGATTGCCGAAGACATCGTTGTCGAACGGGTCGGCATCGCTGCCGGGAGCTTGCCGGTTGGAGCCGGGTTGCTCGCCGAACAGATCGTCCGGGACCGCCCCTTCCTGTTGATAGGCAACACGCATCACGGGACCGTTGTCGGCGGACAAGTTGGTCTTGCTGCCCGAAGCAAAGGTGCGTGGCGCGACGCGATCCGAAGAACGCCATTGCAGCTTGTTTGGCTGGCTCGATGCCGGCTGCGGTTGGCTGGGCCGGCGGGCGACAACCGAAGTGTCGGATGTCGCGTTAGAAAAACTGGCATCAAACCGCGAAGCGGTTGTGGTGCGTGGAGCGGCTTGCGTTTGGGCCGCTCGGGGCGTGTCCCAAGTTACTTGAGCCTGGGCCGGGAGCGTCTCTAGAGCTGCCAGCGGCATGGCTGCCGCCAACGACATCCATCGACTAATTCGAATCGCCCGAGTGATGAACTTCGGGGCTGTAATTCGGTGCTTCCTGCGTAATCGCGATATCATGCGGATGGTTCTCCCGGACGGTTGCAGCCGAGACTTTGATGAAGCGTGCGCGAGTCCGCAGCTCCTCAATCGTCTGTGTGCCGATGTAACCCATCCCTGCCCGCAAACCGCCAACCAATTGGAAGACGTATTCGCTAAGCGGTCCCTTAAACGGAACGCGGCCCTCGACTCCTTCGGGGACCAGCTTTCCACTCTCGGTCGCGCTCTGACGATATCGCTCGCTCGAACCCTGAGCCATTGCACCGATCGATCCCATGCCACGGTACGCTTTAAACGTCCGCCCTTGGTACAGGATCATCTTTCCGGGGCTTTCGGTCAGACCGGCAAACAAGCTGCCAATCATCACGACTTTTGCACCCGCTGCAATCGCCTTGGTTATGTCTCCGCTGAATCGAATACCGCCATCGGCAATGATGGGAATGTTTCTTTCATTTGCAACGCGAGCAGCTTCCATGATCGCTGTCACTTGAGGGACACCAACGCCACTGATCACGCGAGTCGTGCAGATCGAACCAGGTCCGATCCCCACCTTAATCGCGTCGACGCCAGCATCGATCAAATCGCGAGCTCCGTCGGCCGTAGCCACGTTGCCTGCGATCAAGTCGATCTGCCATTGTTGCTTAAGTTTCTTGACGGTCTCGATAACGTTCTTCGAATGTCCATGAGCACTATCAACCGTGAGGATGTCGACCCCTTGGTTGATCAGGCTTTCGGCACGCTCGTAATCGTGCACACCGATCGCCGCCCCGACCCGCAATCGGCCTTGGCCGTCTTTGCTGGCGCTGGGGAAACGCTGCATCATGTCGATGTCTTTGATCGTTATAAGTCCCGTCAGTATCCTTTCTTCGTCAACCAGCAAAAGCTTCTCTACTCTTTTTTCCGTTAATATCCGCTCAGCTTCCTCAAGCGTTACATTCCCTACAGCCGTCACTAAGTTCTCATGAGTCATGACTTCGCTGATTAGGCGGTCTGGCGACTCTAGGAAACGAAGATCTCGCCGGGTCAAGATCCCCGCCAGCTTGCCGTCGGCGTAGACGATCGGGATCCCCGAGACGTTTTTCTGGTCCATCAGCTCTTGTGCGCGGCTGACCTTTTCGTCGGGGTGGAGCGTGACGGGATCAAAAATGATTCCGTTGGCGCTCCGTTTCACCTTCAACACCTCTTCGGTCTGCGCTTCGATCGAGAGGTTCTTGTGGATAACTCCGAGCCCCCCAACCTTGGCCAATGCGATCGCCATCTCGCTCTCGGTGACCGTGTCCATCGGCGAACTGATAAGCGGAATTTGCAGCCGAATATTGGACGTAAGGTGTGTGCTGGTATCGACTTCCGACGGAACAACGGCGCTGTATTGGGGCGTCAGCAGCACGTCGTCGAACGTAAAGCCTTCTTGGATCAGTTTCTCTTGGGACATCGCATCAAAGATCGGTTTGGGGGGATCGGGCAACAATCATGGTCGATTATGGAGCCACCTGCCCAAAGTGGCAACGCCCAACAAACACAAACACGTTTGCTGCAAAGAGGAATCCGCAGCGTTCACCCGCCCCCGACGGGGAGGTCCGAATGCCGATCCAGACATTGCCAGCAGAGCCGTTTCCGGGCGATCGAACGACAGCCGCCGCATCAGCATCGCCCGCGAGACTCAGAAAGCCTGGGCCTTTCCCAAACCGGTCTCAGGCCGCTGGTGGCTGAAAACGCGACGCCGACTGACCACCAATTTCGGTGATCGCTATCCGCAAGGTTGCGGGTTGCGAGGCGGGTTTGCGCCTATTGTTTATGCCCCCCCTAACCGAATCAAGTATCCACACATGGGAATGACAAACGATGCAATTTTTACCGCTGATCATTCAGCTTGTGACCGGAGCGGTTGGTGGCAATCTAACCGGATCCCTCTTTAAAAAGCTTGATCTAGGCCTGATCGGCAATTCGATCGCCGGGATTCTCGGCGGCGGCTTGGGAGGCCAATTGTTGGGGATGCTTGGAATCGCAGCGGCGCCCGGCGGATCGCTCGATATCGGCACGGTCCTCGGCAGCATTGCCTCCGGCGGCGTTGGTGGGGGAGTGCTGATGGTGATCGTCGGCTTGATCAAATCGGTACTGCTGAAAGGCAAGTAGCTTTCCAACGCTGTTTTTCCGCGGCGTAATTGGAACCACGTTCCGGCGTCGATGATTACCTGGCGGTCCCTCGAGCCGGTTCAAAATCGCTGACACGATATTGGCTGACCTCTTCGGATTGCAACAGCGTGCCGGTGGCGCGATGTAGGTTTCCGATACTCAGATTGTAGGTCAGCTGACTCTGCAAATATTCGAACTCCGCTTGTGCAACGCGTTCCTGGGCATCGAGCAGATTTTCCAAGGCAAAGCTTCCAGTGACGGCATCGTTCATATTGCGTTGCCAGCGCTGCATGAGAGTCTCCAGTTGCCGCGTTCGCGCCTGTTGCGCCTCGAACTTTGCAGTCATCTCGCGCTGCGAGGTTTGCAATTCGCGGACCGCGATTTCGACTTCCAACTGAACCGTCGAAAGCGTCGATTTGTATTGGTACTGCAATTGGCTCAGCTCCAACATTCGGCGGCGGTTGCGAAATTTCGCGCCGCGATTTCCGACTGGTAATTCGTATTCGAATCCCACTCCATAGCTGCCCGCTCCGGTATCGAACTGGCGTGCCAGCGAAGCGGCGACGTCGCCATCGCCTTGCAAACCACTGACATACGCTTCGGTGACGAGGTTCAGCACCGGCAGCAGTTCGTGTTTGGACATATTCAATCGCACGCTGGCCGATTTGATCTGTTTGATCGCTTGCGAGATCTCGGGGCGGTTCTGAACCGCGAGTGCCCGCTGGAGTTCCATGTCGACCAGATAGGTTTCGATCGATGGTGGTTCGGCAGGGATCAGCTCGCAGGCGTCCGAAGTGTCGAGCGCCGGATCGTTGACCAAAGCGCGGATCTTGCTCTCCGCATTGACGACTGCCGATTGAGCCCGGAACAAATCCGAACGACGTTGCGCGAGCGTTGCTTGGGCCGAAACAAGTTGACTCTCCGATGCGTCCAGTTGAGCCCGCAATTCCAACTGTCGCGCGATCTCGGCGGCTCGCTGATACGATTGCAGCTTCTGAAGCAACACGCCTCGTTCCAGGTAGAGTTCCCAGTAGCTGCGCATAACTTCCAGAAGGTGTCCCTGCAGCTGGCGTTGAAATTCGTCGTCGGCTTGTCGGCGGTCGATCTGAGCCAACACGGTGATCGAGTTGTTGTAGACGGTGCCGCGGCCACGCATCAACGGCTGGCTCATCCGCAATGTCAACTGCGATGTTCCCTGCGGTGCGGGGACAAAAAAGTTGGAGTTGTTATCTTGCCAGCCGAGCCGCTGGGACATTTCAACTTGTGCACCGCTGTGAGTCTGACGGCGCAATCCGGCGGCTCCCGACAGATTATGGTCGTTGAATCGCGTGGCGTTACCGCCAACTGTTAGAGTGCTGCCAACGGGATCGCTGATGTCGTCCCAGCGGTTGCTGAGGAACGAATTCCAATCGAAGGCGGCATCAGCTTCGCCGACGGTTGTTGCACGAATCAACGGCAACTTTGAAAAGACCTTGATTTGATTCGAGTGATTCAACGCACCGACGATCAATTGTTCCAGCGTCACCGACAGCGGCGACGTATCGGGCCGCAGCGGTCGAGCCACAAGCGCTTCCCACCAAGGCGTATCGATGGGGACCAACAGCAGTTCATCGGTTGCAGCGGGGGCCGCCTCGGGATTCCCCGGGGGCAACGGCACTGCCGCTTGCTGCCCCTGGGGACTCACCGACCGTAACGGTGGCAGGAGCTCTGCCGGTAATTGAGGTTCGGTATTTTGTGGCGCCACGACCGGCGGGTGAAGCTGCGACCGGGGAGCCATCGAGACCTGAGTCGCCGTTGGCGCAGGTTGCACAGGCGACGCCGTCGGCGCCTGAAATGTGTGCAGCGAAGCGACTCGCGGTTCGGGAAACAGTCGCTCCGGAAGCGGTTCAGGTGTCGGTTCGGGTTTGATATTGCGCGACGCTACCCGATCAGGTTCGCGTTGAACCAGCACGATCACCGCCGTGTCGTCGTCTGGATTTTCAGGCTTCGGACATGGCGAAGAATCGGGATAAATGCGATGCCGCACTGGCGGGTAATCGGTGGGGAGATTCTTTACCGGTTCGATGGCGGGATCGCGGAACAGACTTGGATCGACCTTCTTCACATCGGGACGATCTGCCGACGCGGGCGAAGCGTTTTGTGCAACGGTGACAACATCGTTCTCGGGACGGTATTCCAACTGACGGCTGCGGGTCGATAACCCCTTGGGCGACCAGAGTTCTGAGGGCTGCGCGGTCGACTGTTGAATCGATTCACTTCCTTCGGAGGCGATCGGTTGCGTGGAGCGGTCGATACGTTGGGCGCATAGCTCTCCGCTGATTCCGATCGCGATCGCGATGGCGCTCAGAAGGCTACGGTACCGTTGCATTGGAGTGTCCGAAATATTGGGAGTGGCTAAGTGACCTTGGCAACATATCGGTTTACTAGGCAAGCAATCGCCAGCCCTAGCAAAACTCCCTGAACAACGGCTGCAGATGCGAAAACCGCTATAGACCGCAGCCTCACCCCGATTGGAGTGTTTGCCGCCGCCTGGCGTCCCATTTGCAAACCAGATCCCACAGCACTGCGGCGACAGTACCGCGGTGCGAGCGAAAGCCAACCCAACCGGTTGCCCCGAGCTGATTCTGCAGCATGCTTTGATCGACCCGCACAGTCGCTGCAAAGTAGGTCTCGGTCGCTTCAAAGCCGCGAGATTCGGGATCGTCCGACGCGTCGACCGCGATCCCTTTCTCGGATCGGCCGTCCCCTGGATCGTTGGTGGAGGTCGCGATCGCGCCCCCCGCCGCTGCGCTTAACGCGTCGTGGGATAGATGTGTGTCGCCGCGCGGATCGACGTGTTCCAAGCAACCTTCGCTCCCCGGGCTGCCATCGATTTGGACGCGGACATCCTGACCGACTCGCGAGACGAAATATTCGAGTTCTCGCTGCGGCACGAGCGCGCGAACTCGCCGCCGGCCCGCAGGCCCCAGCGTCATCAAGGATTCGCCGGTCGCAACGTAGGTTCCCTGCAACGATTCGATCGCGTCGCCGATCACAATTCCGGAATCGGACGCCCGGATCACCAGGTTCGCTAGCATCTGCCTGCGATCTTCCAGTTGAGCTTCGATCGCGGCAAGCTGTTGCAGTTCCACTTCGCATGCCGCCGTCCGATGCGATGCAGCATAGACGCGAGCGCGGACCTGTGATTGTTCGGCTTGCGCGGCCAGCTCGGCTGTCTTCCATTGCAGCGGCTGGTTTTCAAGTTCCACCAGCACCTGGCCGGCGCGAACGTATTGACCGCTGCGGACAGCGACACGTTTGACAAAGCCCTTTGTCGGGGCGCGAACTTGAACCATCGGTTCATAGTCGACAATCGCAGGGACTCGCGAGTGGCCGTACCACGGCAGCGACAGAATGCTAGCAACAAGAAGCGACACGATCGCAATCGCTTTGCCAAACTGTCGGCGGTCCGGCTGGCAACTGCTGGTGCCCCAAATCAGAAAATGGATCGCCTTGGCCAACGGCAAGACAAACCAAAGCACCGCGGCAAACATTGCCAACACCAGCCCCGCGCCCCACAGCATCCGTTCGGCAGCGATCAACAAAGCAACACACATCGCGATCCGCCAGATCAAAGCGGCAACGCCATAGCCGGCGACGAACCACGGCCAACGTAGCTGTCCGTGTGGCATGCTGCCATCGATTCCGAAAAAGAACTTCCGCGCCGCGGTACGCAACATCTGACTGGCGTGCGTGGCGAGGTTCGGCATTCCCAGCCAGTCGGTCAGGATGTAGTAGGCATCGAACCGCATCAATGGATTGGCGTTGAACAACAATGTGATCAAGCTGCCCGAAAGCATGACGTTAAACGCGTGTTGCGTCACCAGCGGCGAAGACGATCGGCTCCACAAAATCGCCGCCAACGCAGCTATCATCAATTCAGCCATCACGCCAGCGGCCGATGTCAGAATCCGGTGCAATCGCGAGCGGAATCGCCAAGCCGACGTAACGTCTACGTAGGGGAGCGGAATCAGCATGAATAAGATGATGCCAAACTCGCGAATCGATCCGCCAAACCGTTTGCAGGCCAACCCGTGCGCCGATTCGTGAACCAGTTTCAATAGAAACCAAGTCGCTGCGAGCCAGATCCAATTGTTCCGGTCGATCACAGTTTGGGCCGATTGGTCGATCCGATCCGCAGCACCCAACAGCGACATCAGGCCGAATCCAAGGACCAGCATCCAGACTAAAAATCCGAACGGCGAAAACCACCATCCTAACAGTGGAGCGATCGCCCCGATTGCCCGATCGGGATTGCCCAGCCGCAGTTTCGGACTGATCGGACTCAGACTGGCCAATCGTTTCCGCAACCGCTCCCGCCCTCCCTGCTGTGCCATTCGGCAGGAGGATAGTGATGCGGGAGTCGACGCCAATTGATTTTCGACTAACCACCGACACAGTCCCGCCATCTCGTGATCGGCGAGTGCTTCAGCAGCCAACGCCGAGGAGGCCAATCCATGGGCTTCGGCGATGGAAACGTAGCCATCGAGCAGCGAGATGAACGTGAACTCCGAGATTCCCACGCGATAGAACTTCGTCCGCACGGGATCTTCGATCAAATACGTATCGGCAGATCCATCGTGTTGCAACGTAAACCGCAGATCGTCGCGCAGCGTCAGCACGACGCCGCCCAGATCGACGCAACTGTGCTGCGCGTCAGGCGAGAGCGAATCGGATGTTGCCGTCAAGGATCCCATACCGGCGTCTACCTTCTTGTTTGTTATTTCGCTGAGCGTCTAAAAACGAAGCGTCTACGGGAGCGCTGGTCTATGCGAGAGCCAACGACCACCAAGCGACAAAACGCTGCCACGGTTTGTGGAACCAATTCCAAGCAAGCGTGTGGCGGGCGGTTACGATCCGAGCGTCTCCTTCCATTCCCGGACGCAGCTTGCCATCGGGATTGGGGACGCTGAGCTCCGCGATAAAGACATTGCGTTGCTGGCGGACGACCGCGCGCGGCCGAATCGATTCCAGTTTGCCAACGATCGGTTGCAGCCGTTCGGAGTGCAGGCGAATCTGCACCTGCATTCCGACCTTTACATGCGCAATGTCTTCGGCGGGGATTCCCACTTCGACCCGCAACGGCGAGATCTCGGCGATCTCATACAGTTTTTCGCCGATGCCGACGGGAAAGTGTTCGCGCCGCTGGTGACTGCCCGAAAGGACCAAGCCCGCGACGGGCGATCGAATCTCCATGTTGTCGCGTTGGTATTCGAGCAATTGGCGGCGAGCGGCCAGTTCGGCCAGTTCGGCTTCACTGATCATCGCCTTGGGCGTTTCGTGATTCGCCATGTGGCTATCGAGCGTCTTCCGGACACGCTCCTGCTGTGCGACGACACCGGCCAGTTCCCATTTGATCTCGCGTTGTTCCATCCTGGCCAAAACATCGCCGACCTCGACGCGGTCTCCCGGTCGCACGAACGTCGTTTCAAGCGTCCCATCGTACGGAGCGACTGCAAAACGTTTGGCTTCGGGTTCCAAACGACAGCGGCAAGCGATGCGATAGGGCCAGGGAAGACAGAGCGTGAAGAGGATCGCGGCAGCCAAGGCAAGCAACAGATTCCGCTGCGTCGCCATCGATTGGGCCGCCAATTGACTCAGGAATCGGCGGATGCCCGACGGTTGGGCGCGGCGGCTGATCGACAGCACCGATGCGATCGGCAGCGACAGCGCGGTCAATAGATTCTGCGTTCCGGGACTTCCGACCGAAAGCAACGCACCGGCCACGCTGAGGACGCCGACGACCTGACCGTCGTGGTTTCGCAGCGGAGTCGAAACGATCAGCTCCACGCCGACGGAGTCGACGATCTGGCGGTGAGCAATCGACAGCTCGCGACGGTTGGGAGCCAGTGGCGGCCAACTGGTCACGCTATCGCGCAAGCCGCATTCATCGTGAGCTGCTTCGATCGTCTGTGCCAAAGTCGAATTGGGATCGAAGTGCTCCAGACCGGAAATCGTCGCCAACCGCAGCGGTTTGGATCGTCCCTTCGCAGATTGACCCTTCCCCGGCAGCAGGCTGAGGGCGACGAACTTGCAATCCAAATGTCGCTTCAACTGGCCGACGACCGACCGACACGCCTCGTCCAACGTGGGACACGTTTGAACCGTTGCAACCAGATCGACGAGCGCGGCGGTGATGCGAAGATCATCGTGGGATGCAATCGCTTC
The DNA here is from genome assembly GCF_007751715.1 of Rosistilla oblonga. Lineage (NCBI taxonomy): Bacteria > Pseudomonadati > Planctomycetota > Planctomycetia > Pirellulales > Pirellulaceae > Rosistilla > Rosistilla oblonga. The sequence continues at coordinate 4,684,912 of NZ_CP036292.1, forward strand.
GCGACAAAAGTGCCACGCGGTTGTAACGATCGGCAGCAACTGGATCGCCCGCCGGAGCTCTTCCACCGTGGAGGCGATTGCAAGCAATGTGACCACGTAACGCTGGTCCCCTAGAGTCGACTCAATACACGCGGCATGAAGGCCTTGGATTTGCGGCGATGCGAAGACTTGCGCTTCGGCATCGTTTTGCAGTGCCATCCGACATTCGTGCAACCACTGCTGCGTCGCTTCTTCCGCAAGAGCTTCATTGGGGATCTGCGAGGCAATCGGTTCGGCAACGGCGGCTGGATCTTCGGTGGGCGAATGGAGATGCCAGGTTCCGCCGATCGCGATCCCAGAACGACAGAGTTCAACCAGCGTCGCTTCGGCAAACTGATGCAAGTTCTTTGCGTCATGGACATGCCGAGTGAGCGCACGCAGTAGTTGATCGAGACGAAGCTCGCTGAGATCGGATACTCCCTGCGCTTCGGGCGACGATGCTTGCGCCGGCGGTCGGCTGGCGTCGCGGGCGACAACCGTGGCAGCGGACCATGAGGAAGCGGTTGCGGACTCGGCGGGCGATGAAATCGGAGGGCTGGTCATGGCGATGTATCAGTAGTCGTTGGGCGATTGAGCGAAGTTTAATTTGGCGTTGGAGAGACAGAGTGGTGCGATCCATCCAGTCGACATCGGAGGCCACTGCGGTACCGATTGTTGGGATTCGCGATGATCACCTCGACCCCGACGCGGCCGCTTTCGGCGTTGGTTACCGGATCGATATGGCGGATCGTAGACTTCACCGTCTCGTCCGAATCGGTGAACTGGAGCGTGAGTGTTTGATCGATCTGCATCTGCGTGGCGAGCGATGTTGGCAGATAGAAGACGGCTCGCAGTGCGCTGAGATCGACCACGCGAACGGTGGTCGGTTCGGAACCGGCGACGTATTCGCCGACATCCTGAACGACTTCGGTGACGATCCCGGCAATCGGGCTGCGAATCTCTTTCATTGCGATCCGAGCATCGATCTCGGCGATCTCCAGCTCGGCGATCCGCTGCCGGTCGCGAGCCGTCTGCACACGCAGCTGAGCGATCTTGGCGTCCGTTTCGGCGTGCAGCACTTCGTCCGGACTGCCAGCTCCCTGAGACCGCAATTCCAACAAACGTTGGTAGCGGTGTTCGAGCCGCTTGTGCTCGATCCGCAGCGAATCGACTTCCGCCGTCGTTTCCGCCTGCACGACAGCGATCGCTCGGGTCGCACGAAGCACCTGAGTATCGAGCGTCATCAACAGCGCGTCGGCTTCGACACGAGCCCCTGGCTTGACGAACACCTGGGCGATCCGGCCCGGTTCCGCCGCGGCGACATCGATGCTTTGAAGAGGTTCGGTAAACGCATCGTAGCCGCCGTTGGCAGCTTGGTTGGTCAGCGGATCGGCAGCCACCACGGGGGCGATCGCCAGGATCACCCCGGCCAGCGAGACGTTTACGATTCGCGAGGCGAACCATTTCCTGAGCTTCCACATATTAAACAGCCTCCTTGGCGACGGTTTCGAGGACGCGATCGAGCCATTGGTCGGCGCGGTTCAATTGCGCCCGCCGCTGATACGCTTGGTGTTCCAGATCGTTCTGCAGTCGCGTGATTTGGGAAGAGAAGTCGTGCTGGGCGTCGGGAGCCCCTTCGCATCGCGCGGCGATCGATTCGGCCAGCTGGGGTGTCTGATCAAACAATTCGTCTTCGGCGGAAACGAAAAACTGGTACGAACCGGGATCGCCTTGTCGCGCCCCGCGGCCGATCAATTGACGATCGACGCGGGAACAGGGATGGTGTTCGGTCGCGATCACATGCAGCCCGCCGCGGCGGCGCGAAGCATCGCTCAATCCGATATCGGTACCGCGGCCGGCCATGTTGGTAGCGATCGTGACAGATCCGGGCTGGCCGGCGAGAGCGATCAGATCGGCTTCGGATTCATCTTGAACGCCGTTGAGCGTGCGATGCGGAACGCCACAGGAGTGCAATGCCGCGGAGATCGATCGGCTTTCCGCGATCGTTCGCGTGCCAACCAGCATCGGTGCACCATGGGCATGCCGCGCCCGAATCTCCGCGACAATCGATGCCTGCTTCGATCGCAGGTTGGAAAAATAGCGACTCGGCAGTCCGATCCGGTGACAGGGTCGATGCGTCGGAATGCTGACGACACTTAAACGATAGAAGTCTTTCAATTCATCAGCGGCCGCTTGTGCGGTTCCCGTCAATCCGCAAATCGCATCGTATTGCGAGATAAATCGTTGTCGTGTGATCCGAGCTTGCGTTTGTTGTTCGGCCACAACCGCCACTCGCTCCTTCACCTGAACCGCTTGGTGCAAACCGTTTCGCCAACTGCGATCGGGATGGATGCGGCCCGTGTTCTGATCGACGATCTCCACGCTTCCGTTGCGGACGACATAGTCGACGTCGCGGCATAAGATCTGACGCGCACGCAGCGCGTTATCGACGTAACACGACCAAGCTCGAGCTAGCCGCAGCTGTGGTGATTGGGCGAAGTGTTGATGGATTCGGAACCAACCTGTGGGAGTCAGTTCGATGCTGCGATCGACCGACGCGACGCGGTAGTCTTCGCCCGATTGCAGTTGCTGCGCAATCCGGTCGGCGGCGAAATAGGCTTCGATTTGGGAACCGCCAACGCGTGGCGAAGTCTCTTGACCACTCAGGATCAGTGGAGTTGTCGCTTCGTCGATCAAGACGCTGTCGGCTTCGTCGATCACTGCAAAGGCGAGTCGGCGGCCGATCAAGGCGTTCTTTTGTTCGACCGACTCGCCGCGCAAATGAGCCAGATATTCCATTCCTAGTTTTCGACGCGGCGCCGACCGAAGAGCGATCTGATCGCGAAGGAAATCGAAACCAAATTCATAACCAGGACCATAGGTGATATCGCAACGATAGGCCTGCTGTTTTTCGACAACTCCCATCTTGGAGTTGATGTGTCCGACAGTCAGCCCCAACAGATCGAAGCTCGGTTGCAGCGTTTCGAAGTCGCGGCGAGCCAGGTATTCGTTGACGGTACTAACATGACAACCGCGTCCAGCCAAGGCCTGCCAAAAAACGGGAAGTCCGGTCGTCAGCGTCTTGCCTTCCCCCGTCTGCATTTCGGCGATCGAACCGGACGAAAGAATCCAGCCGGCTTGCAGCTGAACGTCGTAAAACAGCTTGCCCGTCGTCCGCCGCACGGCTTCTGCCATCAACCCGTGCGCTTCGATCATCGCATCGGATGCTGTCGGTTGCCACCAACGCTGCCAGAAACGCGAGTTCGCTGGCGGACGGGCGTGTCGTTGTTCCGATTTGATTTTGGTTCGCAGCTGTTCGGTCCGCGACTGCAACAAAGCATCGGGCCACCGCATGAAGCGCTGTTGCTGATCGCGCACTGCAGCGACGGTTCGATCGGGCGTGATCGGCAATGGTTTCATAACAAGACTCTGCGTCGCTGGTCCGAAATGGAGCGCCTGCACGCTCACCCAGACAAGCTTTGCATACAGAACGCGAAATGAGATTTCCGTCCCCGTTAAGAACCTCCCTATCGTCAAATTGCCAGCTTGCAACTTGTGCGATCGGTGCAATCGCTACAGCCCCGACTCAGGTTACCAAGGCATCCCGATGTCCCCGACGAATCCACTTACCTAGTTTAGCTGCGTCGTAGAGTTCAGTAGTGAAGCTGCCTTCTGTGCCAATCGCCGCGCGAATCCGATTCGATACCAAGCCGTTTCCCGGATCCTCTCCCCCGATCACCATCACATGAAAACCAACACGCCATCAACCTCGACGACTTCGGTTCGCAGTGCATTCAACCGCGACAGATCGCTTCGCAAACGGGAACGGTTGATGGAGGTGTTGGAGGATCGCGTGATGTTCGACGGTGTTCCGGACGGTACGCTCGACCCAGCGGCGATTTCGCAAGACGAGCCTCTGTTTGAAGCGACCGCCGACGGCCCGCAAACCGGCGACCAAAGTCCGGAAAGCCCGACCTCAGCCAAGCAGATCGTGTTTGTCGACAAACGTGTTGCCGGTTACGAGCCTTTGGTAGCCGACCTAACGAGCAACCGAGAGAGCGACGTCGTTTTCCTGAACAAGCAGATCGACACGTTGTCGCAGATCGCCGACGCGTTGGCCGATCGCAATCAAGTTGATGGGACGATCTACGACGCGGTGCACCTGATCGAAACCGCCGCTGAGGGAAATGCCGCCGCGGATGTCGTCACGATAGATCCAGCAACGATCACCGCAGCCGCGGCCGTTCACTCAGGGGAAACCAACGATCCGTCAGCCCCTAATCCAGCGAGCGGCGTATTGGTAGCAACTGTGCGAACCGAAGTCGTCGTGATCGACAGCGCCGTCCAAGATGCAGCGACGATGTTAGCGGGACTTCAGGGTTCGGCAGATCCGTCGACTAACTGGATCGTCGTCCGGATCGATCCGTCGACCGATGGGATCCAGCAGATCAGCGACACCTTGGCACGGCAGAGTTCAGTCGACGCGTTGCACTTGATCGGTCACGGTGATGGACGTGGGATCGATCTCGGCGACACCTTTCTGGACGTCGATTCGCTTTCCGGATATGCGAGCGACATCGCGCTGTGGGGCGACGCGTTATCCCACGATGCTGACATACTGATCTACGGTTGCGACCTCGCCAGCACCGCGGATGGACGAACGTTGGTCGAAGCGATCGCCGCGTTAACTGCTGCTGATGTAGCGGCTAGCGACGACGCGACCGGCCACGAATTGCTCGGCGGCGACTGGCAACTGGAATACGTGTTGGGAACAATCGACACGACAATCCTTGCCACCTCCTGGAGCTTCGACGTCAGCTGGTACGGCACCCTGGCAACAATTACCGGAACTGCCGGGGCCGATATTTTGGAAGGGACTGCGGCCGGCGATACAATCCACGGCAACGGCGGCAACGACATCTTATTGGGCGGAATCGACTTAATCGACGAAGGCAACTTCAACAGCTCCGCTACGACAACCCAGATGTCCGTCAGCGGATCCAACAGCGGTTGGACAATATCCGCCGGCAACGTCGATTTCCTCGCCTCCGATTCGGGGATCGCTCTACCAAACGATCCCAACGACGCAACATTACGAGCTGTCGATCTGAACGACGCAACGATCAGCAGAACCGTCGCGGGACTGACGATCGGCAAGACGTACAACCTTGCATTTTTCATGGCAGCCGATGGTGAAAGCTCTCAGACGCTCGAAGTGGGAGTGGTCGGACAAGCGATGGAAACGATGCAGGTTTCGATGCCGCCTGGCAACACGCTGGCCAACATCGATTGGCAAGTCAAGCTGCACACGTTCACAGCAACCGCCACGTCACACACGATTCAGTTCGCAGCGACCAGCGGCACCGTAACCGCTGGTGCGATCATCGCAGGAGTGCGAATGGTCGACAGCGCAGCGAGTGATGGAAACGACACGATTTACGGTGGCGACGGCGTCGACCTGATCCTAGCGGGTGGCGGCAGCGATTCGATCTATGCCGACGACGACAACCAGCAAGACCTGATCGATGGAGGTGACGGCGCGGACACGTACTACATCGAGAGCGACAACACAGCTGATCTCTATCGCGACTCGGGCAAAACTGGCGTCGACCAACTGCACCTCACCTCGAACGCAGACTCCACGTATCACATCACCGATGAATTCTCGCAAGCGCTGAGCGGAATCGACACAATCTACGACGCTTACACGACAAGCTATACGACAACCCTAGGCAGCAGCACTCACGCGAGTTCGGTGAACTGGGATTTCACCGGAATAACACTTCAATATGTCGAAGAGATCCACGGCGGAATGCAAGATGACACGATCACCTTTGATTACGCAGGCGTAGGTTCTCCGACCACTATCCATGGCAACGAAGGAAACGACACCATAACAACCGGCGATGGCAACGAAACCATTTACGGAGGATCTGGCCATGACATCATCGACGCAGGGAATGGTGACAACACAGTCAATGGAGACGACGGCAACGACCGCCTGACAACCGGCAGTGGGCGTGACACGATCTGCGGTGGCAATGGAGTCGACACAGTTTTGGCAGGTGCCGGCAATGACAACCTGTGCGTCGCGGACGACAGTGAAACCGACATCGTCGATGGCGGTGATGGAGCCGACATCTACTTTCTCTACAAGAACAACACTCCCGACATCTATTGCGACAGCGGGACCGATGGCGCTATCGACGCCCTGTATCTCTACAGCACCGGCGAATCTACCTATTATCTTCCCGATACATTTTCCTTGGAAAAAACAGGGATCGATTCCATCTACGACGTGTTTTCGTATTCCACCACCTACCTAGGAAGCGAACTGCACGCGACTGCACTCAACTGGGATTTCCGAGGCATACTGTTTTTTGGCGTCGAAAACATCCGCGGTGGTACTCAAGACGATACGATCCAAACCGATTATGCCGGCAGCGACGGACCGACCACGATCTATGGATATGGCGGCAACGACACAATCATGGACGGCAATGCCAGCACAACGATCTATGGCGGGGATGGCGATGATCTGATCGATGCAGGGGGTGGCACTGATACCGTATACGGTGAAGCTGGCAACGACATACTTTGGGGAGGTGATAACAACGATACAATTTGGGGTGGCGATGGTGACGATGCGATCTACGGTGGACGTGGCGGCGACACGATGTATGGCGATGCTGGCAATGACTACATCGAAGGTGGCACCAGCAACGACACGATGTATGGCGGGGATGGCGATGACACTTTTGATGGCGGAACGGGAACGGGAGTCGACATCACTCATGGCGAAGCTGGGATCGACACGGTTCGGTATAGCGATCCGGTGGCAAACTACACATTAGACTACGCGAATTACAACGGAACAGATCCAAGCGGTTACGTTCGAGTCAGCGACAACAGCGTGATTGGCCAAGATGAAGGTGACAACAACGATTATGGCACGGTTGAATTTGCGAGGTTTTACGATGGCACTGTCGCTTTTTTAGATGATTCGTTCTCGGCAGACTTGCTGACGACATTTGATTTACCCGTTACACAAACACTCTACGAAAACAGTTCCCTGCTGTTTAACGCAGCCAACGGTAATCTGATCGCTGTGGCGGATGATCCGGGCGAGCAACTTGCAATCACGCTGGCGGTCAGTCACGGCGTGTTGTCGCTGGGTGCGCGACCTCCCGGAATCAGTTTCACCGAAAACGACGGGATCTTGGACCAATCGATGACCTTCAGCGGCAGTTTGGAAGATATCAACATCGCTCTGGATGGTCTTCAATTTGTGCCAACTACCAACTTCAATGGCGACACGACGTTGACGCTGACGGCGGTTAACACGACGACGTCCGAACGCGAGACCAACCGCTTAACTCTGACGGTCCTCCCGGTCAACTCCGCGCCTGCTTTTGGCGATGGGACGACGGTATTTGACAACCACGTCGTCGCGTCCAACGCAGTGGGTGCTTCGACGGTCACAACCGCAGATGTCGACGGTGACGGTGACCTGGACATCATTTCCGGAGCGACGACGGCAAACGAAGTCGCTTGGTTTGAAAACGACGGACACGGTTCTTTTGTTGCCCATTCAATCTCAACGTCGGTCGCGGGTGTCCGATCGGTTGCGGCGGCTGATCTCGATAACGACGGCGATATCGATATCCTCGCCGCTGCGTATGATGACGGCGAGATCATCTGGTTCGAAAATGATGGGAACCAAAGCTTCTCACAAAGGACTGTCTCCACTCTCGCCAGCACAGCAACCTCTATTTTTGTAGTCGATCTCGATGCCGATGGAGATCTGGATGTGCTTTCCACCGCGGAGAGTCTCGATGAAGTCGCGTGGTACGAAAACGATGGGAACGAGAACTTCAGCAAGCATGTGATCGCAAACGATGCCGACGGCGCAGCGGCGGTCAGTTCCGTCGATCTCGACCAAGACGGCGACCTGGACATTCTTTCGGCAAGCGCCAACGACAACACGATCGCGTGGTACGAAAACGATGGCGGCCAATCTTTCACCAAGCGGATTGTTTCGACCGCGTCCGTTGCCGCTCGAGCGGTAGCGTTTGCCGACCTCGACGGTGACGGCGATATCGACCTGCTATCCACTTCGGCGGCATCTCAAGCGTTGGTTTGGCATGAAAATGATGGCGATGAAAATTTCATCGCGCATACGATCACAACCAACGTCGATGGGGCGGTTTCGGTTTCAACGGCGGATATCGACGGTGATGGTGACATCGACGTCTTCTCTGCGTCGTTAGCCGACAACAAGATCGCTTGGTTTCAGAACGATGGCAACCAGAACTTCACCGAGTTTTCGATCAGCGAGACGGCTTCGGCAGCAAAGGCGGTCACCGCAGCCGACATCGACGGCGATGGTGACATCGATATCGTCTCGGCAGCCTCTGGCAACGATACGATCGCATGGCATGAAAACCACATCCACAAAGGACTCGGACGCTCGGTCGGCTACATCGAAGGGGAACCAGCGGTACGCTTGGCCCCTGACCTCGAGGTCCGCGACCCCGAACTCGAAGAGACCGATTGTGGATGTGGGAACTTCAGCGGTGCGACGGTGACACTTGCCCGCGACATCGAACCTAAAAGCGAGGATCTGTTTTCGTTTGTCGATGGCAACGGTATCACGCGCGATGGCACAATGCTGCTCAAACGCGGACAATCGATCGCATCGTTTGATCTCACCACGCCCGGGCAACTTGTCATCACCTTCACCGATGCAAACGGAGAAGTCCCCAGTTTGAAAGATGTCAACTTTATCCTGTCTCAGATCGCGTACGAAATCACCGGCAACGAAATGCCCGAGCATGTCGACATGCGTTGGACGTTTGATGATGGGAACTCGGGAGGCCAGGGAGACGGTGGGTCATTGTTTACAACGGGACTGACCACCGTCGTATTCACAGAAGTCAACGACGAACAGATTTTGGCTGTCAAAACCGGAGCAACGATCGCCGAAGGTTCCATTGGTAACACGATCACCACGGCGATGTTGCAGACCACCGACCTCGACAACACGGCAGCGGAGATTGTCTACACCATCGATGGCGCTCCGACCAACGGAACACTCTTTCGCGACGGAGTTGCGCTGTCGGCAAACGATACGTTCACTCAGTCTGACATCGATGCAGGCCTGATTCGATTCGATCACAACGGCAGCGAAGACTTCTCCGACAGCTTTGACTTCACCGTTGACGATGGCGAGGGAGCCACAACATCGGCAGGATTCACATGGTTGGTAACAAGCGTTAACGATCCACCGGTTGCAGCGGACATCGAATCCGCTCCACTCAGCTACACCGAAAATCAAGGAGCCGTTGCGATCTCATCGACCCTGACGGTTGCGGATGTCGATGACACACAGCTCGAATCCGCAGTGGTAGCGATCACTGCGGGATACGATGCTGGCCAAGACCAATTGGACTTTGTCGACCAGAACGGAATCGTTGGTGCGTGGGATTCGGGGACCGGAACGCTGACGCTGACCGGAACGGCAACGGTCGCCCAATATCAATCCGCTTTGCGGAGCGTCACCTATACGAACACCAGCGAACAACCTTCGACGGCGAATCGAACGGTCAGCGTTCACGTTAACGATGGCGACCGTGATGGCAACCCGCAAAGCCGAGAGATTGCGATCACGGCTGTCAACGACCTGCCGACGTTTGTAGCTCCTGGCACGCCAATCTTCACCCGGCATAACATCACAACCAATGCCGACGGCGCAACCTCTGTCTCGACAGCTGACGTCGACGGGGACGGCGACATCGACGTCCTCACCACATCCCATGGCGACAACACGGTCGCTTGGTACGAAAACGACGGCAGCGGAAACTTCACCAGACATGCTGTCTCGACGACAGCCGGCGGTCCCACCTCCATCTCGACTGCCGACATCGATGGAGACGGTGATCTCGATATCCTCGCCTCCTCTCACCTCAGCGACAGGATCACATGGTATGAGAACAACGGTAGCCAAGGCTTTACAGCTCGCGTGATCACATCGTCGACCGATTTCGCAACCTCGGTGTCCACCGCTGACATCGATGGTGACGGCGACATCGACGTCCTCTCGTCATCGCGCAATGACGACAAGATCGCATGGTACGAAAACGACGGCAACGGAAACTTCACAACACATGTGATTACCAAAACCGCTGACGGCGTGCGATCTGCGACCACGGCAGACGTCGACGGCGATGGCGATATCGACATCGTCTACGGATCTCGGGACAACAACACGGTGGCTTGGCACGAAAACGACGGCAACCAAAACTTCACCAAGCACGTGATCACTACCGAAGCGATAGGAGTCTACAACATCGCGGTGGCGGACGTCGACAGCGATGGCGACATCGACGTCCTCTCGGCCTTGTTCAACGGCAAGGCAGTAGTATGGCACGAAAACGACGGCAGCGGAAATTTCACCACACACGTGATTACCACGACCACTGACTCAGCGTCATCGGTGACGGCGGCGGACCTCGACGGTGACGGTGACATCGACGTCCTTTCCACGTCGTATTTCGACAACACGGTGGCATGGTACGAAAACAACGGCACCGAAAACTTTACCAAGCACGCGATCACGACCAACGCCAGGGGAGCCATTTCTGTCACGACCGCCGACGTCAACGGCGACGGCGACATCGATATTCTTTACGCGTCGTCCATCGACAATACGATAGCGTGGTACGGGAGCGATCCAGGTCCGCTGGTCAACACGCTCGACGGCAACCCGACCTTCACCGAAGATGGCCCGCCCGTCGTGCTCGACGCGAATGTCAAAATCTTCGATGCGGAACTGACTGTGTTGAACGACTTCGGCGGCGCATCGCTGACACTCGCCAGCAACGGTGGTGCCAGTCCAGACGACCTGTTTAGTGCGACGGGCAATTTGGCTTTCGTCGGAACGACCACTGGCAACATCGAATTTTCCTCGGCCGTCATCGGCACCTACAGCAACACCGCTGGAACGCTGACGCTCACCTTCGCCGCGGGCGTCACTAACGCTCAGGTCAACGCGGCGATTCAGTCGATCGCCTACGCCAACAGCAGCGACACGCCGCCCGCAAGCGTTCAGATCGATTGGACCTTCGACGATGGCAACATGGGAGACCAGGGAACTGGCGGACCGCAGCAGGCAATCGGCAGCACGACCATCGATATCATCGCCACCAACGATGATCCAGCCAACACCGGATCGCTACCGAACCAGATTAGCGTCACCGAGGATCTCAGCGGCGAAGTCGATCTGTCGCTGATCGACTTAAGCGACTCCGATGCGGGCAGCAGCAGCCTGACGGTGACACTCACAACCAGTACCGGCGGCAACTTGTCAGCTGCCGCTGCTGCGGGCATTACAGTCGGCGGAACAAGCACTGTGAGAACGTTGACTGGCAGCCTGACAGATCTAAACAGCTATCTGAACACCTCAAGCAACATCACCTACCTGCACGGCACGCCCGACACAAATGGCGATGCTGCCGACACGATCCAGATCCACGTGACCGACAACGGCAATTCCGGATCAGGGGGCGGTGGGATCGTCGACCTCGGAACGTTTGACGTCGACATCACCGCGGTCAATGACGAACAAGTCCTGGCCGTCAACACAGGAACAACAGTCGCCGAGGGATCGACCGGCAACACGATCACCACGGCGATGTTGCAGACGACCGATGTCGACAACACCAACGTGCAACTCGTCTACACAGTCGATTCGATTGCCGTCAACGGAACACTCTATCGCAACGCCGTCGCCCTCTCGGCAAGTGATACGTTCTCGCAAGCCGACATCGCGGCGGGGCTAATCACTTATGATCACAACGGTAGCCAGACAGCATCGGACAGTTTTACGTTTACAGTTGACGACGGAACGGGAACCACGACTTCGGCATCGTTCAACTGGACGATCACCAACGTCAACGATGCCCCGGTGCTTGCGTCGATCGAAGGAACTTCGCTCGCCCACACAGAAAACGACGGTGCGGCGGCGATCACGTCGACGCTGACGCTCGCCGACGACGATGATACAAACATCGAATCGGCACTCGTCACAATTTCTGCTGGATATGTTAACGGCCAAGACCTACTTGCTTTTGTCGATCAGAATGGAATCAACGGCTCATGGAACGTGGGTACCGGAACGCTGACGATGACCGGAACGGCGACGCTGGCGCAATACCAATCGGCACTTCGCAGCATCACCTACTCCAATTCCAGCGAACTGCCCGACACGACATCGCGCACGGTTAGCTTCACTGTCAACGATGGCGATAACAACAGCAACACGGTCTCGCGGAACATCGCGGTCGCCAGCATCAACGACGATCCGACCAATGCGGGCAGTTTGCCTAGCGACGTCACGGTGACCGAAGACGTTTTGAGTTCGATCGATTTGTCAGCGATCGATCTTTCGGACGTCGATCACAATGGCGGCTACTTGACATTGACTCTGACAACATCCACCGGCGGCAAGCTAACGGCGACGACCTCGGGTGGCGTAACGGTTGCCGACAGCGGATCAATGACCCTATCGTTGACCGGTACACTCGCCAACCTAAACACGTACCTCAACACAACAACCGCGATCAAGTATCAGCACGCCACGACAGACCTGAACGGCAACGATGCCGATACAATCTCAGTGGCGATCACCGACAACGGCAACACTGGCAATGGCGGCGGTGGAACGATCGACTTAGGAACGTTTAACGTCGACATCACCGCGGTCAATGACGAACAAGTCCTGGCCGTCAACACAGGCGCGACCGTCGCCGAGGGATCGACCGGCAACACGATCACCACGGCGATGTTGCAGACGACCGATGTCGACAACACCAACGTGCAACTCGTCTACACAGTCGATTCGCTTCCAGTTTACGGAACACTCTATCGCAACGCCGTCGCGTTGTCGGCCAATGATACGTTTACGCAAGCTGACATCGCTGCGGGGCTAATCACTTATGATCACAACAGCAGCCAAACAGCATCCGATAGTTTTACGTTTACTGTCGACGACGGAACGGGAACCACGACTTCGGCATCGTTCAACTGGGCGATCACCAACGTCAACGATGCCCCGGTGCTTGCGTCGATCGAGTCCGCTGTAATCGCCTACACGGAAAACGACGGAGCGGTGGCGATCACGTCGACACTGACGCTGTCCGACGACGATCTCGAAAACCTTGAATCGGCAGTAGTCCAAGTCACTGCGGGCTATAATTCGGACCAAGACATCCTTAGTCTTGCCGATCAGAATGGAATCAGCAGCTCATGGAACGCGGGGACCGGCACGTTGACGTTGACCGGTTCGGCAACCATTGCTCAATACCAGGCCGCACTTCGCAGCGTCACCTACACCAATTCCAGCGAACGCCCCGACACGGCGACTCGGACCGTTAGCATTACCGTTAATGACGGCGAACATGAAAGCAACACGTTAACGCGGCACATCACGGTTGCCAGCGTCAACGATGATCCAAGCAACACTGGCAGCTTTCCGACTACCGGTACGGTGACGGAAGACGTTTCCAGTACTATCGACCTCTCGTCGATCGACCTCAGCGATCTCGACCACAACGGTGGCGATCTAGTGCTGACAATCAGCACATCCAACGGTGGAACGCTTACAGATGGCGGGACGCCGGGACTTGTGCGCGCCCCATTGGATCCCACAATTGCTTTGTTTCAGGGCTCTCTCAATGCGCTCAACGCGTTTTTGGACAACGTTGGCGCGCTCAAATACAAACACCCGACTCAACACATCAGCGGCACCACTGCCGACGCGATCACCGTGACAATCCGCGACCTTGGCAATACAGGCACCGGTGGTGGCGGGACGATCCTGCTTGGAACGTTTGACGTCGACATCACCACCGTCAATGACGAACAAATATTAGCGGTCAATACGGGAACAACGGTCGCTGAAGGTTCGACCGGCAACACGATCACCACAGCGATGTTGCAGACGACCGATGTCGACAACACCAATGCGCAACTGGTCTACACCGTCGACTCGATTCCCGTCAACGGAACGCTCTATCGCAACGCGGTCGCCCTTTCGGCAAGTGATACGTTTACGCAAGCCGACATCGCAGCGGGTTTGATCACTTATGATCACAACGATAGCCAAACAGCAACCGATGGCTTTGCGTTTACTGTCGACGACGGAACGGGAACCACGACTTCGGCAGCGTTCCACTGGACGGTCACCAACGTCAACGATGCACCCGTGGCGGTATCCGATCCAGTGGTTCCCACGAACCCTGCGTTTATCACCAACGAAACAACATCGCTCGCGCGCGTCGACATTTTGTCGAACGACATCGATGCCGATCACGATCCATTGACGATCGTTCGGATCAACGGGAACACGTTCTCCGTTGGCGTGCCGATCACGCTTCCCAGCGGAGCACTGGTCACCGTGAACGGTGATGGCACGATCGATTTTGATCCCAACGGCCGTTTCGACGACTTGGCAGTTGGTCAATCGGCGCTCGATGGGTTTGCCTACACGATCAGCGATGGCCAAGGAGGCACCGACACCGGACAGGTGATCGTGACGATCAACGGAGAAAACGAACCACCACAGATTGGCGACAGCAAGATCACGATCGATCCCAACACACCGACCGTGATTCCCGTGTTGGAAAACGCATACGACTCCAATGGAGATCCATTAAGCGTGATCGTGATTTCGCAGCCCGACAACGCCAGCGTGGTCGTCAACTCCGACGGCACGCTGACCTTTACGCCGCACAAGGATTATGTCGGAACGGTCAGCTTCCGCTATCTTGTCGAAGATCCCTACGGCGGCAGCGCAACCGCGACGCTGCAAGTCGAGGTGCGGGCACAGTTCGTTTTCGACAATCTACACCAACCGAAAAACGGGTTTGACCGCGACGACAGCGGCCGATTTGCAGCCGGCGGAATAAACCGCTACGGAAGCCAAGGTGGCGACAGCGTCTACGCCGGTGGCAGCGTCGATTTCCGGCAACCGTTAAGCCAGCAGATCTATACGTTGGCTCCCGAACCGATCCTTTCGGGACAAGCCCGCTACGGCAGTCATATCGTCGGTCGGATCTACGATTCCAGCGGGCGTTTGATCGCCGAGAGCTTCACGATCGCCGACATCAGCGGAACTTGGTTGCTCCAGTTCCAAGGCGTGCGAAGCTTTGACTATTATCGTGTCGAAATCGAACTGACAGACAATTACGGACACGATAGCTCACGCCTTAGCATCGGCCCGAGCAATTCGTCCTACCAGAGCTTGCAACCGCTGACGCAAACCAGCGAACCATTGACCGTGCAACGCGTAACCCGAGACACTCCGTCGCTTTCGTTGCAACAAGCGCATCGCGCGCTCAACAATCCGTTGGGTTTGGGGACCTAGCCGCAGCAAGAGCGTGCCGCGGGATTCAGGCGTTCGATCGCAAGCGATGAAACGTGGGTTCGCAGGGACGCGTTTTGTTCAGATTTTGCGAGTCGATCAACTGCAAGCGTCCATCGGGCCATTCGACGATCGCGCTGCAGTGCTCGATCCAATCGCCGGTGTTCAGATACGTGATCTCTTCGATCTGAGTGATCTCCGGCTTATGGATATGGCCGCAGACAACCCCTTCGCACTCTTGATCGCGAGCAAAGTCACACAACTGCTGATGGAAGCCGCTCTTTTTTTGGACACAGCTTTTCGCCCACAGCTTCAAACTGCGACTGATCAGAATCCCGCGGCCGCCAAACAAGCGAAGCACTGCATTGATGCTGCGATCGATCGCCAGCAACCCCTCGTAAGCAAACGATCCGACAAATGAAAGCCACTTCATTTGGCTCTCGACCATATCGAATTGATCGCCGTGCAAAACGGCCAACCGCTTTCCATCGGCGCACTGATGGATGAACGAGTCGCGGATTTGCACCAGTCGGTAATCTTCGACAAAACTACGCAAGAAGGTGTCGTGGTTACCCGGTGTGTAATAGATTTCGGTTCCCGATACGCCGAGATCGAATAATCGTGCGACCAAACGATTGTAAGCCGGTGTCCAACGGAGCTTGCGGCTCATGCGGCGATTGTCGACCACGTCGCCAACCAAATAAATCTTTTGGGGCCAGCAACGTTCGAGCAGCTGCAACAGCGGTTCGACCTGGCAGAACCGACTGCCCAGATGGATATCCGAAAGAAACAGCGTTCGCGCGTCGGACAATTCCCAAGTTGCGGACGACGCGTTTCGATTTGAAACGATCGTTTGTTCTGTGCTTGTCACGCAGTGCGACCTCTCTTATGCCCACGGATCGGGGTACAAAACGCCAGCTTTTGGAGACGTCTCGCGAATGTCGTTCCCTCGTATCAGCTGCCATCGTCCGTGAACATGCAGATCGGAAAGTGTGGCCGCAGTGTACCAAGAATGAAATAGGGGGCGAAGTACAAAAAATGGGAAACATGCCCAACCGGGGATGGTTCGAAACCGGATGAGCCAACCCTTTTTCTGGCATGGAGCCCGAGGCTCGCTCACGCATCCGGCCGGTTTGGGCTACAATTCCCCCTTTTGCCCCCCAACAACGTCCCTTCCAAATGAATTGGAATGCCATGCAATCTCGGAATTCAAGGATCGGCCTGATCCTTTTCTTTTGCTATCTGCTGCTTTACAGCGGATTCGTATTTATCAATGCTCTCTCCCCCGACTCGATGGATATGCAGCCGATCGAAGGCATCAACCTCGCTATCGTCTATGGGTTTGTTCTGATCGTCGGCGCGTTTGCGATGGCGCTGCTGTACGGTTTGCTTTGTAAAAATGAAGCTCCAAGCGACAACGATGGGGAGGCGAAATAATGATTTACGAACCCTCCACGATCGCCGTCGTGATCTTTTTGGCATTTGTTGGTCTGACGCTCGGCTTCAGCTTTTACCTTGGACGGCAAGCCAAATCGTCCGCCGGATTTTTTACCGCCCACGGACAGATCCCCTGGTTTGTCAACGGCGTCGCGTTTGCTGGCGATTATCTGTCAGCCGCTTCGTTCCTCGGAATCTGTGGGATGATCGCCTTTAGCGGTTACGATGGCTTTCTCTATTCGATCGGTTACCTAGCCGGTTGGATCGTCGCGCTGTTTGTCGTCGCCGAACCGATGAAGCGCCTGGGCAAATTTACCTTCGCCGATGCTCTTAATTCAACGTTCAACTCGCGCGGCATCAAACTGGTTGTCGGCATCAGTACGCTGGTCGTCAGCATCTTCTATCTGATCCCGCAGATGGTTGGTGCGGGCGTGTTGATTCAACCGCTGCTCGGCTTCCCGCACTGGGTTGGCGTCGTCTTGGTTGGTGCCACGGTGATCTGCATCGTCACCTCCGCTGGCATGTTGTCGACGACCTGGGTTCAGTTCCTAAAAGGTTCGCTGCTGGTGATTTTCAGCGGCGTCCTGACATACATGATCTTGCAACGTGGCTTCACCGCGCAAGAGGGCGGAATCGACGGGCACGTCTTTCAAACCGTGGGCCCGCTGAGCTTGGAGAACATGGAATCCGAACTGCTCGCCACGCCGATGTTGGCAGGCGGCAAGATCGTTCCCGCGACGGGCGATTGGGAAGGCAAAGACTTTATCCGTACCCGCGACAGCGAAGGTGCGATGATCGTTTGGCGCATCGAAGAGGCTGGCGATGACAAAGTCAAACTGCTTGAAGGGCAAATCCTTACCGAAACGGCCGATGGCGAGACCTTAGTCAACGGCTTGGTCAAGGGAACCGAAAAGGGCGGCGCCGAACTGCATCCGATCGGCTACATCAATAAGCTCAGCGGAGACCGCAAAGAGACCGGACCGCTCGGCTTTTTGTCGTTCTTCCGCGAACTGGGCGAAAGCGAAGTCACGCTATGGAG
This sequence comes from Rosistilla oblonga, assembly GCF_007751715.1. Taxonomy (NCBI): domain Bacteria; kingdom Pseudomonadati; phylum Planctomycetota; class Planctomycetia; order Pirellulales; family Pirellulaceae; genus Rosistilla; species Rosistilla oblonga. The sequence continues at coordinate 4,702,827 of NZ_CP036292.1, forward strand.
CGAGCAGAAGATCGCCGACAGCGACGGCGCCAAATCGACGGTCTATTATCCGACATCGGTCTCCGGGTCGGAAGTCCTTCGCCCAGGCCGCAAGTTCACGGGCATTCGCAGCGACAACCCGCTCGATCGCCTGAATTTCTTGTCGCTGATGTTGGCTCTGTTCTGCGGAACCGCATCGCTGCCCCATATTTTGATCCGCTACTACACGGTTAAAGATGAAGCGGCGGCGCGAAAGAGTACGATCGTTGGAATCGCGGCGATCGGATTCTTTTATGTCCTAACGCTCTACATGGGACTCGGTGCGATGGCCAGCGGTGCGTTGGACGTCACGACTAGCAACATGTCGGCACCATTGTTGGCGAAGAGCATCAACGAGTGGTTGTTTGCGATCATTTCGGCGATCGCGTTTACGACGGTTCTGGGAACGGTCAGCGGATTGATCATCGCATCGGCGGGTGCCGTCACCCACGATCTGCTCGTCTCGTCGCTCGGTTTCAAGTTGACGGGTGACGAAGAGGTTCGCGTCGCCAAACTAGCATCGATAACCGTCGGCGTGATCGCGATCGTGCTGGGGATTCTGTTCAAAGACCTGAACGTTAGCTTCTTGGTCGGGTGGGCATTCAGCATCGCAGCGTCGGCAAACCTGCCCGCGTTGATCATGTTGTTATTCTGGCGTGGCACGACGCATCAAGGAATCATCGCTGCGGTCACCGTGGGAATGGTTTCGTCGCTTGGCTGGATCCTGTTGAGTGGCGATACCTACGCGAAGGTCTACGGTCTCGATGCCGCCGACGCGATCGTTCCGTTCAGCCAACCGGGAATCGTCACGATCCCGCTGGGCTTCATTACGCTTGTCGTCGTCTCTTTGATGACGCGGCGCGATACGCCGAAATAAGCTTGCGTCGGCGATACGCTAATGCATCCGCGCGGCCTTGATTGGTTCAATCCCATCAAGGCCGCCGGCTTTCTGTGGCGAAGCGATTCGGCCGTGAGCGCGTCTCGTGGCTCGCGTCCCTCTTACACCGCATCCATCTGCCGCCGGTGCGCCCGCGGTGTCTCTACAACCAGCGGTTTACCGAGCGCCACCGCGGCATCTGTCACCGGGTATCTTGGGGTGGGATTGGACAATGCCACGGGAAAAAGCGGCGATCCCATCGTCCAGTCGCCTGCCCGACGCGCAGGCAATCCGTGATTGGTTTATAATCACGCAGACTGTTGTTCAAACAACCTCCAGAACGGACAGAGAACAATTTTAGAGGGAATTGTTGGTCCAAAGATCGATGTTTTTCGGGATTCAATCGATACCGCACGCGGCTCCGATTCAATTGGCACGTCAATTGCTATCGTTATCGCTGCAAGGCGAGCCATGCCGGGACTCAGCGCGAGCGATGGCGGTTGCTCGCGCACCCCACCGACTGAAAACGGAATCTGCTGCGAATCGGAGCCAAATACTTTGCGAGGGTTTGGATCTCAAGTGGCTTTGAAAATAAGGGCGGAAGCAAGCGATGACTGCAATCATTCAAACCGGACACGAATTTTCACTCTCAACAACGCATCAGGACGATATGAGTCTGCTCGAGAAAGAGAACAATCTAAAAGTAACTCTCATCAGCTTACATGGGCTGATCCGCGTCAAAGATCCCGAACTGGGCCGCGATGCGGACACCGGCGGACAAATTAAATACGTGTTGGAAATGGCCCGCGAACTGGCGGCACAGCCCCACGTTCGAGAGGTAGAACTTCTGACCCGCCAGATCCTCGACCCTAAGATCGATCCCTGCTACGGGCAGCTCGAAGAACAGATCTGCGAAAATGCAAAGCTGATCCGGATTCCGTTTGGCCCCAAACGCTATCTGCGGAAAGAAGGCCTGTGGCCCTACTTGGAACTGTTCATCGATCAGACGCTTGTCCACTTCCGGCGCCACGGATTGCCCGACATCATTCACGGCCACTACGCCGATGCCGGGATGGCCGGCGCCCAACTGGCTCGCTTGCTGCACGTCCCCTTTGTCTTCACGGGGCACTCCCTGGGACGGGTGAAGCGGCAGCGTTTGGCATTAGGCAAAGCGAGCGAAGAGACACTCGAACGCCGCTACAAATTTGGACTCCGCACCGAAGCGGAAGAGATGGCTCTCGAGACGGCGGCAATGGTTGTCACCAGCACCAGCCAAGAGGTGGAGCAGCAGTATTCGCTGTATCACCACTACGTTCCCGAACGGATGGAGGTGATTCCGCCGGGCGTTGATCTGGATCTCTTCACCCCAGCCACCGACGACTGGCAACCGCCTGCGATTGCCGACGAACTGGGGCGTTTTCTGCGCGATCCCGACAAACCGATGATCCTTACGTTGGCGCGGCCCGACGAACGCAAGAACCTCGAAAAATTGGTCGAGGTGTACGGCCAAAGCGAGGAACTGCAGAAGACAGCGAACCTCGTGCTGCTGATGGGCACCCGCGACGACCTGGGCGAATTGCCTCGCGGACAACGCCAGGTGATCGAAAACGTATTGCACCTGATCGACCACTACGATCTCTACGGCAAGGTGGCTTATCCCAAGACGCATGCACCGGGGGACGTCCCGGAACTGTATCGCCTGGCGACTGTCGGTAAGGGAGTCTTCATCAACCCCGCGCTGACTGAACCGTTTGGACTGACGCTGCTGGAAGCGGGAGCAACCGGACTGCCGATCGTGGCTACAAACGACGGTGGCCCACGCGACATCATCGCAAATTGTGAAAACGGCCTGCTGATCGATCCAATGGATGGCGATGCGATCGAAAAGGCGCTGCTGCGAGTTCTCACCGATCCCGAACAATGGCACGCTTGGTCGCAGGCGGGAATCGACGGAACGCGGAAACATTATTCCTGGAGCAATCACGCGCGACGCTACCTGCGCGACTTGAGCGACATCCTGGAACACTCAGCCAAGCCAGCTCTACTGTCTCGACCGCGAGCACGTCGAATCCCCGAGTTCGATCGACTGCTGATCACCGACCTCGACAACTCGTTGACCGGCGACGACGAATCGCTACGCGAACTGATCGACGTCATCCAGCAACACGAAAACATCGGCTTCGGAATCGCCACCGGGCGACACCTTAACAGCGCGATGGAGCTGATCGAGGAACTGGGGCTGCCGCGTCCCGACCTGATCGATACCGATGTCGGCACGCAGCTGCACTACGGCGCCGAACTGACCCCCGACCGAACTTGGCAAAAACAGATCGGATATGCCTGGCAGCCGCTGGAAATCCATAAAGCGTTGGATGATCTGCCCGGATTTTACCGGCAGACCGACGACCATCAATCGGAATACAAGGTTAGCTACGAGATCGATCCGGATACTTCTCCGTCGGTGACCGAAATCAAAAAGAAGCTTCGTGAAGCAGGCCTTCGTGCTAAGGTTGTGCTGTCGTTGGGAATGTATTTAGACATCATCCCAGTCCGCGGCGGCAGCGACCTTTCGATGCGTCACCTGCTTTGGAAGTGGGGATTTTCGCCCGAAAATGTACTGGTCGCCGGCGACTCGGGGAACGACGCGGGAATGCTGCTGGGCCGAACGCTTGGCGTTGTCGTGGGCAATCACGGCCCCGAACTGGAGCGTTTGCGAAACCGTCCGCGAATCTATTTCGCCGAGGGTGAACACGCTCGGGGAATCCTTGAAGGCATCGAATATTACAACTTCCTAGAGAACATCGTCATCCCGAATGATCGTATCGAATCCTAACGGAGTCAACTCGCGAGCCAGAGGTTCCGCCGCAGAGACCTATCAATTCGAAGCCGATCTGTCGCTGAAGCGTCTTCGCGACGTGCTGGATGCAACGTGGCAGCGTTTGGATGTCGAACCGGATGTCGTTCACGAGTTCGAGGTCCGACTGGAACAGCATTGGCGTCCGCTGTTCCGGTTGTTGATGCATCTGTACGGATCACGCTACGATTTCTTCTACCACCTGCAGCAGATCGTGATCACTGCGGCGGAGGCTTGGGCTGCGCGGTCTCCCATCTTGCGGGCCCAAGATTACCACCGGATCAACGAACCCGATTGGTTTACCTCGCAGAAGGTGGTCGGTGGCGCGTTGTATGTCGATCTGTTCAGCGAAAACCTGGGTAAGCTGCGGCAACACATTGGCTATTTCAAAGAGCTTGGCCTCACCTACCTGCACCTGATGCCGCTGTTTGCCGTTCGCCCGGGCGACAATGACGGTGGGTATGCGATCAGCAACTATCGCAGCGTCGACCCTCGCCTTGGAACTGTCGAGGACCTGCGTCTGCTAGCGGATGAACTGCGCGAAGCTGGCATCGTGCTGGTGCTCGACTTTGTCTTCAACCACACCTCCGAAGACCACGAATGGGCGCTGCAAGCGCAAGCCGGCGACGTCGAATACCAGAACTTCTACTACATCTTTCCCGATCGCGAGATCCCCGATCAATACGAACGGACGCTGCGGGAGATCTTCCCCACGGTCCGGCGTGGCAACTTCACGTGGCACGACGGGATGCAGCAGTGGGTCTGGACCACATTTAACAACTTCCAGTGGGACCTGAACTACAGTAACCCCGCGGTCTTCCGGGCGATGCTGGAGGAACTGTTCTTCATCGCCAATACCGGCGTCGATATCCTGCGGCTCGATGCGGTCGCGTTCATCTGGAAGCAGATGGGGACGGGGTGCGAGAACCTGCCCGAAGCCCACATGCTGATCCAGGCCTTCAATCGACTGTGCAGCATCGCGACGCCGGGGCTGCTGTTCAAATCCGAAGCGATCGTACACCCCGATGATGTCGTCAAATACATCGGCGAACGCGAGTGTCAAATCTCGTACAACCCGACTCTAATGGCGTTGCTTTGGGAATCGCTTGCGACGCGGCGCGTGAGCTTGCTTGCTCAATCGCTGAGCCATCGTCACCAACTGCCTCCACGGACCGCGTGGGTCAACTACCTGCGGTGCCACGACGACATCGGTTGGACATTCGACGACGCCGATGCCGCGGCGGTCGGCATCAATGGTTACGACCACCGAAATTTCCTGAACCGGTTCTACACCGGACAGTTCGAAGGCTCATTCGCACGTGGAGTTCCGTTCCAGGAAAACGTGCAGACAGGCGACATGCGGATCTCCGGCACGATGGCCTCACTGGCTGGACTGGAACAAGCGATCGAAGAGGACTCCGAGGAGCTGAAGGAACTCGCGATCCGGCGGATGCTTTTGCTGCAGGGCATCACGCTCAGCATCGGCGGGATCCCGCTGCTTTATCTCGGCGAAGAGTGGGGGATGCTGAACGATTACGACTTCGTCAAAGACCCCGCCAAAGCTGGCGACACGCGATGGATCCACCGACCGAAGATGCAGTGGCATTATCTCGATGAACTCGATGACCACATCGCTTCGGACAGCCAATCGATCCGGTCGCGGATCTTTTTGTCTCTGCAGCGATTGATCGCGTTGCGGGAATCACTGCCCGCCCTTGCGGGCCAGCAGATGCAGCTTGTCGATCTGGGGAATTCCCACGTATTGTGTTTCGTGCGAATGCACGAGGCGCACCGCCTGATCGTGATCGCCAACTTCTGCGAATCCCCGCAAACGATCGCTGGCAACCTGTTGCGGACGACCGGGCTGGGACGCTTTTTTGAAGACGCGATCTCCGGGGAAACAATTTCAACAAGCGAGCCGTTCGAACTGGATTCGTATCAGATCATGTGGCTGGAACGCTGCTAATTCGGCCCCGACATGGAAGCCGGCTGCCCTCTACGGAACAATGGAAATGCAGGAAACGAAACCACAGCTATCGTCCCCCAACGTCTTGGCAACCGACCTCGATGGCACGCTGATCCCGCTGAACAACGACGCCACCAATCGCCGCGACCTCGCTCGATTGCGATCGCACTTCGAATCGAGCGACCGCACGTTGGTCTTCGTAACGGGCCGCCATCTGCAATCGGCGCAACAAGCGATCGCTGATTTCGATCTCCCCGTCCCCGATTGGATCATCTGCGACGTCGGCACCACGATCTGCAAGTCCGATGGCAGCGGCGACTTCCTGTCGGTGAAAGGCTACGAAGCGCGACTGGCACAACTGACCGAAGGCTTGTCCCAGGAAGCGGTCCGCACAGCCCTAACACCGCTTACCGGATTGAGGCTGCAGGAACCGGAGAAACAGGGGCGGTTTAAGTTGAGCTATTACGCGGACCAATCCGAACTCGCGTCGCTAACGCAACAGGTAGCCGACCGAATCGCAACCCTTCCCTACTCGATGATCTCCAGCGTCGACCCATTCAACGGGGACGGGCTGATCGACTTGTTACCTCAAGGGGCGTCAAAGGCTTATGCGCTGCAGTGGTGGACGGCGGAAACCGGTCGCTCGGCGACTGATCTCGTCTTCGCAGGCGACTCGGGCAACGACTTGGCTGCCCTGACGGCGGGCTACCGCACGATCGTTGTCGGTAACGCCGACGCAAGTGTTGTCGACGCGGCGCGACTAGCGCACCACAAAGCAGGCTGGACAGATCGACTGCATCTAGCAAAAGCTTGCGCTACCAGCGGGGTACTCGAAGGGTGCCGTTTCCACGGCTTGATCGCCGACGCGTAACGAGCCGCGGTGCCAGAGAAAGAGCCTGGCAAGAAACGCTAAAACTTATGTCGGCGCATAAAAACGCCCGCTCAGGCGGGGCAGGTACCCGAGCGGGCCTAAATCCGGTGAGAACGGGGCAGTAATCTCACCGGAAAGCTTCAAAAGCTTGCGTTGTTTCGATGACCTCATTCTAAAGTCGATCCTTATAGTGTCAACGGCTCCGTCAGAAAAATCAGCAAGAAAATCGCCAGATCGTGCAGTTTCCTTCAAGAGTTTGCGCAGGCTTGTTATTCCCCCCACAACTGCTGGCGTTTCCCGCGTGACTCAGCGACGCCGCAGCGAATCGGCAGAGACGCCGATTAGTCGATAAAGGCTGGGAAAACGCCAAGTGCAGGTCGCTCGGACGATGCTATCCGGCGGTGGATAGAGATCGCGGAAACGCACGTTTGTCGAAATCCAAGGGCGTGTTATGATTGCCAAAATGAATGAGTCAGCAGCCACATCTCAAGAAGAATTTTCGGACCTGATCGACAATTTGTCGGTTTTGGTTGTCGACAACGATCGCGCCCATGCCAGAGCGATGACCGAGAGCCTGGAGAAAGTCGGATACCGATGCCAGGTCGCCGTCAGCGGCCCCGAGGGTTCGAAGCTGATCGAATCGGAACATTTTGACATCGTGATCACCGACATGGTGATGAATGATATCGATGGGATGGAAATCCTGCGTCTGACCCGCCAGCGGCTTCCCGATTGCGAAGTTGTCATGGTCACCGGGCACGCGACGGTCCCGACGGCTGTCGAAGCGATGCAGCATGGCGCGTTCAACTTCCTGGAAAAACCGATCACGCCCAATCGCTTGCGAGCGATCACGGCGAAGGCTGTCGAAGCGATCAGCCTGCGACGCAAGAACACCGAACTGCACCAGCGTCTGGACGAAAAGTTCGGCTTCGAAGGGATCGTCTTTGCCAGCGCCGAGATGCAGGCGGTGATCGATCGTTTAAAACGAATCGCCCCCACCGATGCAACCGTATTGATCACCGGCGAAAACGGAACCGGCAAGGAGCTTGTCGCACAAGCGATCCACCAAAACAGCCCACGCAAAGCGAAGCGGATCGTGGCGCTGAATACGGGAGCGATCGCCGAGAACCTTGTCGAGAGCGAACTGTTCGGGCACGTCAAAGGTTCGTTTACCGATGCGATCGGCGATCGCGTTGGAGCGTTCGAATATGCCAACGGAGGTTCGCTGTTCCTGGACGAAGTCGGCGACATGCCGATGAGCACGCAAATCAAGCTGCTGCGTGTTTTGGAGGAGCACCGAATCACGCGTGTCGGCGACAACAAACCGATCAAAGTGAATGTTCGCCTGGTCAGCGCGACAAACCGACCGCTGGACGAGATGGTCAATGCAGGAACCTTCCGCAGCGATCTCTATTTCCGATTGAAGGTCGTCACCGTCCGGATCCCGCCGCTTCGCGAGCGTCGCGACGATATCATTCCCTTGATGGATCATTTCCGCAAGCAATTCCTGAAGCGGCACGGCAAGCCGAGCGCCGCCTTCTCCCCGGCGGTTACGAAGCGGTTCTTTGCCTACGACTGGCCAGGCAACGTTCGCGAACTGCGAAACTTTGTCGACACGATGGTCGTCCTGGATACCGACGAAGTCCTCGACATCGACGACCTGCCGCCGGAACTCGCTGATGTCGATGACACTACCGTCGCCGGACAACTCGGCGGCGACATGAGCCTGCTCGGCAAACCGCTCGCCGAAATCGAGCGCTGGGCGATCGAAGAGACGCTGAAATTGACCGGCGGCAATCGCGAAGAGGCGGCGCGGATTCTAGAGATTGGTGCCCGCACTCTGTACCGTCGACTGGACCAATACCGGGGGAAAGAGGAGAACGCGTCGGAGTCGGAATGATTTAACCTTAAAATTTTACTCCTATCGCGTTTGTCCGACTTGCGGTAAACTGCCTGCCATCATCGAGCCTCAAAGAACTGCACGGCTTTGATGGGTCAAGCGAAAGTAGACGTTGACCCCCGCGAATCCTAGGCAATGACCCTAGAATTCCAATCGCGGCTCGATAGCGACGAGGTCTTCCATCATGTTGCCAACGCCACTCGATTGGCCACAGCAGCAATTGCGAACGACAGATTGTATGACGCGCCACGCACCGGCATGACGGGTATAACCCGCAATCCATTGGCGAATTTGAGTCAACTCTGTATCTATCGCACCATCAAGGTGAAGCAGTGTCGCTTGCGTCTAACCCGACTCCGTTGCGACAACTGATTCCTGCCTCATTCCACTCATATCCGGCAGGATCCGATCCCTTCATGGAATCCCTATGCCTGAATCTATGCAATCTAAAGACAACCAAGACCAAAATCTCCCATCGTACGACGAAGCGACCGCCGCACTGAACGACACTTACGTCTTCGAAGCTACCCCGCTGGATCCCGCCGTCGAATTGCTGCTCGCCCAATACTCGCAGCCCATCTCCGATTCGATCGGCGTCGAAGCGGTAGCTTACGACCAACAGCCCGCCACGATCGAACAACCCGAAGTTGCTCAAGAGATCGCTGAGCTGATCGCACCAGCTGAGCAAAACTCAGGCGAGGAAGCCGCTGCTCAAGAAGTCGCTGCACAAGAAGCCGCTGCTCAAGAAGCCGCTGCTCAAGAAGCTGCTGCTCAAGAAGCTGCTGCTCAAGAAGCTGCTGCTCAAGAAGCCGCTGCTAAAGAAGCTACCGCTAAAGAAGCTGCCGCTAAAGAAGCTGCCGCTAAAGAAGCCGCTGCACAAGAAGTCGCTGCACAAGAAGCTGCTGCTCAAGAAGCTGCTGCTCAAGAAGCTGCTGCTCAAGAAGCCGCTGCTAAAGAAGCTGCCGCTAAAGAAGCCGCTGCACAAGAAGTCGCTGCACAAGAAGTCGCTGCACAAGAAGTCGCTGCACAAGAAGCTGCTGCACAAGAAGCTGCTGCACAAGAAGCTGCTGCACAAGAAGCTGCTGCACAAGAAGCTGCTGCACAAGAAGCTGCTGCACAAGAAGCTGCTGCACAAGAAGCTGCTGCACAAGAAGCTGCTGCACAAGAAGCTGCTGCACAAGAAGCTGCTGCACAAGAAGCTGCTGCACAAGAAGCTGCTGCACAAGAAGCTGCTGCACAAGAAGCTGCTGCACAAGAAGCTGCTGCACAAGAAGCTGCTGCACAAGAAGCCGCTGCTAAAGAAGCTGCCGCACTAGAAGTCGCCACTCAAGAAGTCGCCACTCAAGAAGTTGCTACTCAAGAAGTTGCTACTCAAGAAGTCGCTACTCAAGAAGTCGCTACTCAAGAAGTCGCTACTCAAGAAGTCGCTACTCAAGAAGTCGCTACTCAAGAAGTCGCTACTCAAGAAGTCGCTACTCAAGAAGTCGCTACTCAAGAAGTCGCTACTCAAGAAGTTGCTACTCAAGAAGTTGCTACTCAAGAAGTTGCTGCCAAAGAAGTTGCCGCTCAAGAAGTTGCTGCCAAAGAAGTTGCCGCTCAAGCGACACCTGCAGCAACTGCAAAGAGCGATCCACAGCCTGCAGCAGAGCCAGCAAAACCGGCGAAGCCAGCCGATCCGCTGTTCTCCGAACTGGAGCTGAGCCAAGAGGTTCAGCAAGCGGTAGCCAAGTCTGGATACGACAAACCGACTCCGGTTCAGGCTCAAATCATCCCACACATGTTGCAGCGTCGCGACCTGCTGGCACAATCGCAGACCGGAACCGGCAAGACAGCCGCCTTTGCATTGCCGATCCTATCGCAGATCGATCTCCGCGCTCCGACACCACAGGTTCTTGTCCTGGCACCGACGCGCGAACTGGCGATCCAAGTCGCCAAATCGTTCTCGACTTACGGAGCGTTTATCCCCGGCTTTGGCGTCTGTGCAATCTACGGCGGACAAGACTACGAACCACAGTTGCGACAATTGCGACGCGGTGTCCAGGTTGTTGTCGGCACGCCCGGCCGCGTGATCGACCACATCAATCGCGGCACCCTGAAGCTCGACGGCATCCGTTGTTTGGTCCTGGACGAAGCCGACGAGATGCTGAACATGGGCTTTCTGGAAGATGTTGAGTTTGTACTCAAACATGCTCCCGACGAGCGACAGATTGCACTCTTCTCGGCAACCATGCCAACTCCGATCCGAATGATCGCCGACCGTTACTTGAACGATCCGGCAAAGATCACGATCAAGAAGCGGACGATGACCGCGGAATCGATTCGGCAGCGGGCCGTATTTGTTGCTCAACGCGACAAAGTCGATGCATTGACGCGGATCTTGGAAGTGGAAGAGACCGACGGCGTGATCGTCTTCACTAAGACTCGCGACGCGACGATCACGGTTGCCGAAGAACTGACACGCCAAGGCCTGGCAGCATCGCCGATCAACGGCGACATGCCACAGAAAGTCCGCGAACGAACGATCGAACAACTGAAGTCGGGGCAGCTCGACATCTTGGTAGCGACCGACGTTGCAGCTCGCGGACTGGATGTGCAACGCATCAGCCACGTCTTCAACTTCGACCTGCCTCACGACAGCGAATCGTACGTGCACCGAATCGGCCGCACCGGGCGAGCGGGCCGCAGCGGCGAAGCGATTATCTTCTTGTCGGGCAATCAGCGTGGCAAGTTGCGAATGATCGAACGCGCGACAAAGCAGCAGATCGAAGTCATCGATCTGCCAAGCACGGCCGACATCAACGCGGCGCGGGTCAAACGGTTCAAGGACCAAATCACGGCGATGACCGCTGATCACGACCTGACGATGTTCAAAGACCTGTTGACCGAATACGCCGAAGAGACCAACAAGTCGATGGACCAGATCGCAGCCGCTCTGGCGCAACTGGCACAACAAGGACGCCCCTTCCTTGTGAAGGATCGTCCTAGAAAAGAACGAGCCCCCCGAGGCGAAGAGCGCGGACGCGGCCGACGCGATCGTTTTGACGACGATTCGTTCGATCGCTCCGAACGACCACGACGCAGCGGCAAACCGGGCCGCCAACTTGGCGCTCCCGAGCCAGGCATGACACGTTACCGCATCCAAGTTGGATGGCAGGATGGCGTCAAACCAGGCAACATCGTCGGCGCGGTAGCCAATGAGGCTGGAATCGCTGGCGACTGCATCGGTGCGATCCAGATCAACGACCGCTTCAGCACGATCGACCTGCCCGAGGGAATGCCCAGCGATATCTACCACACGCTGTCGAACACTTGGGTCTCGGGAAAGCAGTTGCGTCTGCGTTTGGATAGCGATGGCGACTTCGAAGGTGGCGGCGGTCCACGCAAAGACTTTGGAAAAGGGAAGTTCAAAGGGAAACGCAACGGCCAAGGCTTCTCCGGCGGCGGCAAACCCGGCTTCTCCAAATCGCACTCGGGCAAACCGTTTGCTGGCGGCAAGAGCAAGAAGCGCAAAGCCAAAGCGTAAGCTGAATGCTGTGAATGAATAAACAAAAAGGATGCGTCGGCGATCGCCGACGCATCCTTTTTTCGTTTCGAGATAACCGATTGCCTAATCGGTTTCAAATCGCCAGCGGATCAAACGCCGCTAGGTTGTCGCTGCCGCTTCATCGGCCTCTTTTCTACGCGCAATCGCCACGCTGCAATGGGCGTAACGAAGCACGTAACGCGAGACGCTGCCCAATAGGATGCGATTCAAGATATTGCGGTGATGATCCCCAGCGATGATCAGATCGCATTGATGGCGATCCGCATATTTGACCAACGCTTCGCCGGTGTGCCCATCGACAAGAATGGCCGTCTGGATATTTTCGATCGTCCCTTCGGCAAGCTTAAGGATCTCGTCGGCGTGCTGCTGGCTAGTATCGCGTTCCTGCTGCCAGTGCTGGTCCATATGTTCGATCAGATCCTGCCGGTAGAGGGTCAGGTCTTCGATCACATGTACTAGATGCAACTCAGCGTCCGCGGGCCACTGGATCGCACGCAGAAGATCGATCAATTGCGTGTCGTCTTTTGAACCATCCAATGCCACCATGATGCGTCGCGGCGGTTGCTCGGCAGCCTCGGGCTTCGGAGGGCGAACAACCAACACACTGCTAGCGGTATGCGTTGCGACAAAGTCGGAAACGCTCCCCAACACGACGCGTTCCATCATCGATTTCCCGACCGCTCCCATCACGATCAGATCGGCGTTCCATTTGTCGGCTTCGCTACGAATTTCATAGCCCGGGGGCCCGACGACGAGATTGGAAACTGTCGAAGCGGTGCGATTTTCAAATCGACTGCAGACCGCATCGAGGTGCTTGCGAAGCGCGACCTCTTCTTCTTGCATCACCGACTGAACAACCGCCGGCAACCCTGAAAAACCGACCGATGCGGTGACCGGAACGCTGCTCAATACATTCAGTTCGATCGGCTCGGAAAATTGCAACTGATGCAAATAATCAGCGGCCGCATCAGACGATTCCGATCGGTCGCTTGCCAGTAAAACACGCATTGCTTCATGCCTCTATGCAGGTGGGAGACTCTAGGTTTCGTCATTGTCGCACGTTCTAAACTGCGCGGCTAGCGGCGCAGCCGATCGACGAGGCGATTCGTTCGCACACCGCTTCTCGCCTCGCAGCCCCGACGACTCACCCCAGTCGCGATGGTCGCACCACCGAACTGCCGCAGCTAGGATCGGTAAAGGCTCACGAACACGCTCGGCGGGTGTTGGTTTTCTGCTGGAAGCGGGGAACTCGATTGTTCACCCCCGGTTAAGTTCTGTTACAATCGGACAAGCGGCGGTGCGCTCATTCGACGCAGCACTGGCGAATGATCAGAACATCTTTCTGTGGCTTGAGAGACGAGGCATTTTTATATGAGTAACACCCAGCAGTTCGGCACGACGACGGTAGAAGACGACGCGGCCGAGAGCCTGCCAGTCGCGACGGGGTTTCGCGGCATGCTGCACGGCTTTGGAGCGACGGGTGTTTCGATGCTGATTCACATGCTGATCCTGCTATCGCTGGCGTTGATCACATTTGACAATCCGGTGCAGGTGATCTCTCAGATCTTGGTAGTCCCCACGCCCACAATCGAAGATCCGCCGGTGGAGATCGAACTCGAACCCGAAGTCGAAATCGTACAACCCGAAAACGTCGCCCTGTTTACCGCGGCACCGGCGATGGGGATGACCAGCAACACGCCCGAAGCGATCAGCAAACCCAAGCTAGACCAGACATTGGTTGCCAAGGCGAACACCTCCAAAATTTCGATCGATGCGCCCACCGTGGCGATGCCCAGCAGCATGTCGCTGATCGCTGCGGTCCCCGATGGCGAAGTAAAAGGGGAATCTCGAGACATCGTCGACAGCTACCAGCAAGCGATCGACCGGATGTCGCAAGAATTGATCTGGATGGTCGACAAGGGTCCCGTCTTGGCGATCTGGTGTTTCGATCAATCCGAAAGTATGAAAGACGATCAAAAGGAGATCCGCGATCGGATCGACAACGTCTATGAACAACTCGGGTTGGACGATCGCGTCGGATCGGGCAGCGATGCCCTGCTGACCGCGGTAACCAGCTACGGCGAACGGTTTATCGATCACACGCAGCACAAACCGACTCACGACCGCGCCAAGATCCGCGGCGCTATCGATGCGGTGCCGATCGACCGAAGCGGTAAAGAGATGATGTGCGCGGCTGTTGGAACCGCGATCACGACCTATCGCGATCTCACGCGTCGCGGTCGTCAGATGGCGCTGATTTTGGTCACCGACGAGAGTGGCGACACCGGGAACAACGACGTCTACATGGAAAAAGCGATCGAGGTCGCCAAGGCGGCGAAGTGCAAAATTTTTGTCCTCGGTCGCGAGTCGGTGTTTGGGTATCCCTATGCCTACATCCGCTGGAATCATCCGCAAACAAAACGAACTCACTGGTTGCAGGTCGATCGTGGCCCCGAGACCGCGTTTCCCGAACAACTGCAGACCGATGGGTTCCGACGCCGCCACGATGCGTTCAGCAGCGGATTCGGGCCGTACGAACAGTCTCGTATGGCGCGGGAGACGAACGGTATCTTCTTTATGTTGCCAAGCGTCGAAACGAACCTCGTCGGTGCGCACAAAGAAAAATACGAACTCGACGCCTTACGTCCCTATCGCCCCGATTTGCGAGCTCGCGTCGAAGCGTTTGCTGATCGCAAGCAGTTCCCACTGCGGACGCTGATTTGGCAGGTGATCCAAGACCTCAATCCGCACCAGAAAGGCGCGCAACAGGCTGTCGAATTGCGAGTGGAGTTCTCGACGAAACCGCCGGAATTTGTTCAACAGGTCCGGCAGGAACAGGCCAAAGCAAAGATGCATCTGCAGTACATGGCCAGAGCCGAGAAGACGATGCTTGAGGGGAAGAAACTTCGCGAACAGGAAGCCGATCCGCGTTGGCAGGCGAACTATGACCTGACGCTCGCCCAGTTGATCGCCTACCAAGCTCGAGTCTACGAATATGGCGTTGCGCTGGAAGAATTCCTTAAAAACCCCAAGACAGCCGCTCCAATGAAAGGCGGCAAGGTCTTTGTGCACTGGGATATCTACACCAACAACAAAGTCAGAACCGAAGACGCGAAGCCGTACATCGAGCGAGCCAAGACGTTATTTAACGAAGTCGTCTCCACACATCCCGGATCGCCTTGGGCGGCGCGGGCAAAATGGGAACTCGCACGCGGTTTTGGCGTCGATTTACGGGCGGACTACCACACGCCAGTCGTCGATGTGAAAAACCCAACCCCGATCCCCAAACTATAGATCGACGGTGGTCGTCAAGGTTGATTGCACAGGAAGCCTTGGTCGGGATATCATGGGCTGATCATTCCGCAGATTCGGTCGGTCGATGGATTCAGGAGACAGGTTAGATGCCGTTGTTCGAAATAGAAACCAATGCCCATATCATCATCACATGGGCAGCAGATGAAGATGCCGCCCACGCGGTGGTGGTCGACGCCTATCCGACCGATACGGTGATTCGGATGACCAAGCGTCCCCGCGACAGTTGGGTCATTTCCAAGGGCGCTCTGGGGCTGACGACGACCCCATCTCTGGATCCATGTGTCACGGCTCGCGATTGCCTGGCCAAATCCTCGGGAGACAAAGTCCACGCGATTCGACTGTATATGAACCAAACCGGCACCGATTTGGACGCCGCCCGGAAAGTCATCGAATCGAACATGGTCATGGGCTGGTAGATCGGCTGTTAAAAGCTAGTACACCGCATCTTCCGCTGCGATGAGGATTCCGAGTTGTCGATCATCTTATCGCGACAGCCATCTGGCCCGCCGAACTCGTCTCCACTCCGGTTGTTGCTGCTGTTATTGTGTTGCTTGCCGCTGGTTGGTTGCGATGGCTGCCGGCGAACAGACGATCCGGACGTTACCGACAAGCCTCCGGAGCCTGAAATCGCTGTTGGCATCTTGCGAACGATGCCCGCTCACGCCGAATCGCCAGTCAGTTACGTAAAGCCAGGGCATTGGGCCGCCGCTTACCAAGATCTCAAAGCGACACGCCAAGACCATCGCGGGGCGTTGCAAACCGAATCGCTCGCGACCGACGGCCGCAGACTGCCGGTCGGCAAAACCGAATACAGCTTTCTCTTCTCTCGCCCCGCGGCATTGGTCAAAGGCCAACAAAAGCGATTTGATCTGCAACTCTACGTGCCGCACCACAGCGAGCAAACGCAGCGGGGGACGCTGTTGCAAAGTTCCTTTGCGTCGCGTCAAGGAAGCCTCTTCGATGGCATCCAGTCGCGGCTCAACACGATGCCCGCCTACCAATACTACTTTGTTGTCCTCACCTCCAGGCCTGCCGACTTCGCCTATATCGGCGACGACGACTGGCAGCGAATGCGGTCGGATGAACTATCCGATAGCGAACAGAACATCCACTATCGGTTGGTTGCTCCAAGCACCGAAGGAGTCGTTCCAATCCCCAATAGCTTTCTGCAATGGACATCGATCGCTTACGTCTTGTGGGACGATTTAAGCCCCGAAACGTTAACCTCCGACCAACAGCAGGCGCTGCTCGACTGGGTCGCTTGGGGCGGGCGAGTGATCGTCAACGGCCCCGCATCAGCCGCCAGCTTCCGCGGAACTCCTCTGCAGACTCTGCTGCCGATCGAAGCAGCCGACAGCAGTGAATTGAGCGGTGAGCAGATCGCGCCGCTGCTGCAGGCTTGGCAAGTTCCCGACGACTCTGCAAACGCATCCAACGGCGATACGACAGCGACGGTTGTCAACCAATTGGCGTCCGTCGACTCGATGCCAGGAGCAGGTGGCGCGAAACGCGATGGCGCACGCGAAGTCGACGGGACCAACGACCTCGTGCTCGAAAGGAACACTGGTCGAGGCAACGTGGTGATCACGAGGTTCGATCTGACGGCCGGCTGGTTGCGGAAATGGCCAGCCGCGTCGGGGTTCTACAACGGCGCGTTGCTGCGGCGGCCGCCCCGCGATTTCGAACGGTTGAATTTTGGAGTGCAGACTGTTTTTGCCGACGGTTTGCAGAAACAGACGCGCAATCCACAGCTCGTCTCGGGGCTGCGAATCCTCAGCCGCGACATGTCGTTTGCTGGCGGGACCGCTGCCGCCATCGAAGACTCGCGTCCGACGAAGACGCAGGAATCTAGCTGGATCAGCAGCCGGTTCGATCCCGATGTCGCCGGAGGTGTCGCCGCCTGGAACGAAAAGAGCGGCGTGTCGTCGGTCGCCCGCAACGCCTTACAAAAAGCTGCGGGGATTTCGATCCCTCCCGCTCGCTTTGTCGCCCGCAGCCTAATCTGGTACCTCGCTATTCTGGTCCCCCTGAACTACATCATCTTCCGCCTGCTGGGGCGGCTCGAGTGGGCCTGGATCGCGGTCCCCGTAATCGCTGCTGGCGGAGCGATCTGGATCGCGAGGCAAGCGCAACTGGACATCGGCTTCGCCCGCAGCCGCAGCGAGCTCGCGCTGCTTGAAATCCAAGGCGGCCACGACCGCGGCCACCTGACCCGGTACATGGCTTTGTATAATTCATTGAGCACAACCTACGAAGCCGACTTCGACACCCGCGAAGCTCTGCTCGCGCCGGTCTCGATGAGCAGCAACCCAACCGAGGCTCAACAACAGATCCAATTCCGCACCGGATTCAGCTCCGGTGTCCAGGTCCAAGGGCTCAACGTCCCTTCGAACAAGACTCAGTTGCTGCATGCGGAACAGATGGTTTCGCTGGGCGGCGTGCTCTCGATTTCCGATGACGAAACCACGCTTCACAACGACACGGTGTTCGAATTCGATGACGTATCGGTGGTCCGTCGCAACGACGCCAACGAACTCGAATCCGCTCCGCTGGGGCCGCTGCAAGCTGGCGAATCGGTCCGACTGAACTTTCAATCAGCCGGTGCTGCGGTGGCCTTGGGAACCGACATCCCCGAGGACTCCGCCGACCTGATGCGGATCGTCTTATCTGAACACCAATTGCCGGCGGGTGAGATCCGCCTGATCGGCCGAATCGCAAGCGAACTGCCAGGCTGCCAAATTACGCCTCAGGCCTCCCAGACGCAGGCACAAACCGTCGTCCACGCAACGCTCCGCTATCCGCCCCTGCCGACCGCCCGCCCCGATCTGCGAATGCGGCCCGAGGTGCAGGTGGAAGGGGAAGATTTTGGCCTGCCAGCGGAACAGTAGCATTTGGGTTTTCGATCGATTATAAACGCCAGTGCTTCTCCCCCATTCCTGGAACCCTCTGACGCCTAGGCGGATGTGATGAATCGTGCTGCGTTTTCGATCTTCTCGCAATTTTGTTTGCTCTGCGGCCTCGCTTCGATCGCCGTCGCACAACCTGGCAGCGATGGCCGGATGTCCAAAGAGTTCATCCCTGGCGAAGCGATCGCGATGATCCAAATCCATCCGCGAGCGATCCTGCAAGATCCCGCGATGCGTTTGGCACCGATCGAAGTCGCATCGGCGGCTGGCATAAACTACGTCGGAATCGACCCGATCGATGTACAGTCGGTTCGTCTTGTATTTGGCATGCCGGGCCCTGGCGGTCCTGAGTTTGGTGTCGTGGCGACGCTCGACAAACCGATCGCGATCGAAAGCCTGAATCCCAATGTGATCGACCGCGAGAACAAACGCGACGTCGACGGAAAGACATTTTATGCGATCCCCAACTCGCCGCCCAACGCCGTCCTGCATCAAATCAGTCCAACGCAATTGATCTTTGGTACCGAATATTTCGTCACGCAGATGGTGTCGGATCGGATCACCGGCGGCCCGCTAGCTCACCTGGCCAGCCAGACCGTCGACAACGGACAGGCTCAGGCGCTGATCGTGGTCGAACCGATCCGCCCGATCTTGTCGGGATTCGTGAATCAGGCGTTGCTGCAAGCGCCCGAGGAGCTGCAAGATTTGAGCCGATTGCCCGAACTGCTCGATTCGATCGAACTGCGGTATGCGGCTAAAACCGGTTTCGCTGGCGACATGACACTCAACGCCAGCGACGATGTTTCAGCCGAAGAGATGGAATTGGTGATCGAGCGGACGCGTCTATACGGTCGCGATACGCTACTGCAATCGATTCCACAACTGTTGAATGAAGAAGGCCCCGTGGCCGATTCGATGCGAGCTTATGGCGTCCGCCTGACCAACACGCTGTTCGACATGATCCGCCCCAAAGCCAAGGGCCGCAGTATCGTGATCAACACCTCCGACATTCAGGTCGACGTCGCATCGGCTGGCATGCTGGTCGGGCTGCTGCTGCCCGCGGTCCAAGCGGCTCGCGAAGCGGCCCGGCGAATGTCCTGTTCAAACAATCTGAAGCAGCTTGCGTTAGCGGTTCACAACTATCACAGCGTGTATAAAAAGCTGCCTTCGAACATCGTCGACAAACAGGGAAAACCGCTGCTCAGCTGGCGCGTGGCGTTGCTGCCGTATCTGGAAGAGAACGAATTGTATTCGCTATTCCGGCTCGACGAGCCATGGAACAGTGCCCACAATCTCCCCTTGGCCGAGCGAATGCCCGCCTTGTTTGCTTGCCCTAGCGGTCCTCAGCTTCCGGGCAAAACAGCCTACCAAGTCCCGCTGGGCGAGAACCTTTCGATGTTGTCCGATACCCCACTCCTATTCCGCGACATCATCGATGGAACCAGTAACACCGTGATGATGGTCGAGACATCGCCGGAGTTGGCTGTCGATTGGACCGCTCCGGAGGATTGGACCTACGACGCCAACGATCCGCTGGGCGGTTTGGGAGGCCATCATCCCGGCGGCTTTCATGTTTCGATGCTCGATGGATCGGTACGGTTTGTGACTTTGGAAATCGATCCCGAACTGTGGTACAAACTGCTCACGCGGAACGGCCGGGAAGTTGTCGAGCCTTTCTAATTTGAACTCAATAGTGAACCGAACCAGCGCGGTTCGGATTTTTACGGCAAGCTCACCATGCTCATTCGCGATGCGGTCCAATCGGATTTGGATGCCATCTTCGAGATTTTGAATCACGAAATCCTTACCGGCGTCAACACCTTCAAATTGGATCCGCTGTCGCCCGCGCAACAGCAAGCGTGGTGGCAACTGCACACCGCCGATGCGTTTCCCGTCTTGGCAGCGGAAGACTCGGCGGCGGCGTTGATGGGCTGGGCGTCGCTCTCGCCCTGGTCGCTGACCGCCGGCGGATACCACCGGACCAGCGAAGTGTCGGTCTGGATCGGTGAACCTTTTCGCGGCCAGGGCGTCGGGAAAGCACTGTTTGCCGCGTTGATCGACCGAGCCCATCGGATCGGACACCGCGTGCTGCTGTCGAAAGTCGAAGCCTCCAATCAAGCCAGTCTCGCGTTGCATCACAGGTTTGGGTTCCGCGATGTTGGTATCATGCATGGTGTGGGAGACAAGTTCGACCGCGAATTGGACGTCGCTATTTTGGAACTCGACTTGCGACGCTCGAACTAACTTGTCTCTAAACTACGTCCCAACCTTCCCACCCGCCTACTCACAGGAACTCTAGCGCTCGTGACTTCAATCATCCCCACCCCGCTTACCGGAACGCCTCTGCCGCGTCGACTCTTCTCAACACTTGCCCTTGGACTCTGCTGTCTCCTGACGAGCGCGGCTCCTTCATTAGGCGAAGATCCCGCATCGGATAAGGCGACGCCCGCGGCTGTTGTCCCCAAAGATCCACAGCAGTTCCATCTGTTCCTGCTAGTCGGACAATCGAACATGGCCGGGCGAGGCAAGGTAACCGCTGAGGACCAAAAGACGGACCCGCGAGTTTTGATGTTCGACAAAGCCAACCAGTGGGTTCCGGCCAAAGACCCGCTGCATTTTGATAAGCCTGGAATCGCGGGCGTTGGGCTCGGGAAGACCTTTGCGTTGGACTACGCCGCCGATCACCCCGGCGTCACCGTCGGCCTGATCCCTTGCGCCGTCGGCGGATCGTCGATCAACGTCTGGAAACCGGGCGGCTTCCACAAACAGACAAAGTCGCATCCGTGGGACGATTGCCAAGCGCGAACGCAACTGGCGCTTCCAGCGGGAAGCTTAAAAGGAATTCTGTGGCACCAGGGAGAATCGGATGCGGGAAAATCATCCGCCCCCGGCTACCAAGAAAAACTTCACGATCTTGTCGCTCGGTTTCGCGCCGACCTGAAAGCTCCCGAGGTTCCCTTCCTGGTTGGCCAACTCGCCCAGTTTCCCAATCGGCCCTGGAGCGATTCAAAGCGGTTGGTCGACGCCGCGCATCGCAGTCTGCTCGAATCGGTCCCCTTCACTGCCTTTGTGCCCAGCGATGGCCTGACACCGAAAAGCGACAACGTCCACTTCGACGCCGCTTCGATGCGCGAATTCGGGCATCGTTATTACAAGGCGTACCAAGGGTTGCAAGTAAAATAGAAACCGCCGCGGCGCGAGATGCACTCCGATACGGCTGCCCGATCGAAACCGAACAATCGGTGATGATGGGCAAGCCGTATTGGGATACGTCCGATACCTGAAACTGAAAAAAAACGAACTGCCCCGAGGGGCGAAGATCGGCGAGCGGTGATCGTTCACAGCTTGCGTTACACTGAAAGATGGGATGCAAGCGCCGCCCCATCACATTTCCTTGAAGGATACAAACAACACGTGCGAGACGAGCAACGAATTGAAAGTTTAGCCAGCGAACGGAGTGTGCTGGTGCGTCTGCTGCTGCCAAGTCATAAATCGGAGGTCGACCCGCTGGCTGAGCTGACGGGATTGGCCACCACCGCGGGAACCGACGTGGTCGGAGGCCTCGTGCAGCGACGCGACAAACCCGACCAGAAGACGTTCATCGGAAAGGGAAAGGTCAACGAACTCAAAGGCCTGATCGATCAATTCGAAGCCGACGTGGTGATCTTCGACAACGATCTCTATCCCGGGCAGACACGCAATTTGGAGCAGGCGCTGCATACCAAAGTGATCGACCGAACCGAGTTGATCTTGGATATCTTCGCCTCCAATGCCCAGACCTATGAAGCTCGGCTGTCGGTCGAACTGGCTCAGCTGGAATATTCGCTGCCGCGGCTGAAACGGATGTGGACTCACCTGTCGCGTCAATCGATGGGCGTCGGCATGCGTGGCCCGGGTGAAACGCAGTTGGAAGTCGACCGCCGATTGGTCGAAACCCGGATCCATGAACTGCGGGAATCGCTGCAGAAGGTCGAACGCCGACGCGAGCGTCAGGTAGCCGCCCGCAGCGACAACGCCACGGTTTCGTTGGTCGGTTACACCAACGCCGGCAAGAGCACGTTGATGAATGCGTTGACGGGAGCGGATGTCGAAGCGGCCGACAAATTGTTTGCGACGCTCGACACGCGGACCCGACGCTGGCAATTGATCGGATGGGGCCCGGTTTTGTTGAGCGACACGGTAGGCTTCATCCGCGACCTGCCTCACCGCTTGATCGCCAGTTTTAAAGCGACGCTGGAAGAGGCCCGGCAGGCGGAGTTGTTGTTGCACGTGGCCGATGCCAGCAACCCAGCGGTGCTGGATCAAATCCACGCCGTTTACAAGGTGCTCGAAGAGATCGGCATCGAAGAAAAAGATACGCTGCTGGTCCTGAACAAGATCGATGCGATCGAATCGCGACAGCTGTTGGAACGGATCGTCGATCGGTATCCCAACGCCCTGACCTGTAGTGCCAAAGCGGGGATCGGTTTGAAAGAACTCTCGCTGGCCGTCGGCGACGCCCTCAGCCGCGAATTCTTGGATTTGCATGTCGACATCGATCCGGCCAACGGCAAACTGCAAGCTTATCTAAGCGCCAAGGGAGAGGTGTTGTCGCGCGAGATGACATCGGAGGTGATCACGGTTCATTGCCGCATGCCGCGGAAGACCTTGGGTGAGATTCGACGCACCGCGTTGCAGGTTCGCAGCGGCGACAGTCGCCCGCTGCCGCCGGAGCCTACCGAAGACGACTTTCGCCCGAGGAAAAAGAACGAGACAATCGAGTCTGAATAAAGCGATCGCTGCAGCGCTGGAGCAATTAAAATTGCCGCGCCGCTGCGTCACCCGCTCTCCCGATTCCATCCCAACCCTACAAATTGCTGATGAATTACCAAACAACCGCGCGGCAAGCCTGCCGAGTTCCCTTTTGTCTCACCGCTGCTCTGATGATCCTGACCTGCGTCGCTTGCGCCGGTCCGTCGTCGGGTCCGGGGCCGCGCGATCCCGATGCCCCCACCGATTTCACGAAAACCGAAAGCGGTCTGAGGTATCGGATCTTGCGCGCTGGCGACGGAGCGAAGCCGGTCACAACCGATGAAGTGACAGTCCACTACCGAGGCTGGTTGGACGACCAAACGATCTTCGACAGCTCCTACAAACGCGGCGCCCCGGCAACCTTCCGCTTGGATCAAGTTGTTCCCGGTTGGACCGAGGGGCTGCAGTTGGTCGACGAAGGAGGAATGATCGAATTGACAATTCCTTCGCACCTGGGCTACGGCGAAGCGGGAGCCGGCGGAACAATTCCCGGCGGTGCGACGCTGCACTTCATCGTCGAACTGATCAAAATCAATTGATCTAGCAAACGCGAAACAGCTCGCGGAGTCGTGATTCGGCGGAGATCGATTCGCCGCCATCGGCTTCGTGAGCCGCGAGCTTGTCCAACACGACGTCGAGAGCTTCGGCGGGCGAAAGCTCCGCAGCCTTGGCGGCCAACAATCCGGCAAAATCAGCGACGGTGCGGAGTTGTTCCAACTCGGGATCGTCGAATTCGACCATCCATTGCAGCTCCAATTCGACGGCGATGACAGCGATCTTGCTGCACGCGTGCGAAACGTTCAGCGTTTGCTGGATCGAACGGCCGAGCGATTTCAGGGAAAATCCGCAGGCGGAGCACTGAGAGTTCAGCGAGACCAGTTCGCTGATCGGGTAATGTCCTCGATGACCACACTGGCAATCGAAGGGCATCGGATCTTCAAAATACATCGCTCGACCAAGTTCCCAGGGTTTCAATTCGGGCGTTTCCGCGGCTGCTCGTTTCGTGAGCTCACGCTTCGCCGGTTTTCAGTTTTGCGGCCATCAACGTGTTTTGCAACAACATCGCGATCGTCAGCGGACCGACGCCACCGGGAACCGGAGTGATTGCGCTGGCGACGGCGCTCGCTTCTTCGAAGTGGACGTCACCGACTAAGCGATCGCCGACGCGATTGATGCCGACATCGATCACGACCGCGCCGGGCTTGAGCCACGATCCGCGAACCATTTCAGGTCGACCGACGGCAGCGACGATGATGTCGCCGCTGCGGACGATTCCTTCCAAATCATCGCTCTGCGAATGGGCGATCGTCACCGTTGCGTTGGCAGCTTCGGGGCCACAGCTTCCGTCGCGAGCGGCCAACAGCAGCGCCATCGGTTTGCCGACGATATCGCTGCGACCGATCACGACGACATGTTTGCCGGGAACCGGAATCTCGCAACGCTTCAGCAACTGCACGACGCCGTGCGGTGTGCAGGGCAAAAATCGAGGGCGTCCTTGGACCAGCAAACCGACATTTTCAGGACTGAAGGCGTCGACATCTTTCATCGGGGCGACGACGTCGAGAACCTCGCGCTCGTCCAACCCAGCTGGCAGCGGCAATTGGACAAGGATTCCATCGACGTGGGGATCGTTGTTCAAACGCTCGACCACCGCAATCAGTTCGGCTTGCGACGTCGACGCATCCAATCGATGCAATTGGCTGTCGATACCGGCTCGCTCACACGCCCGCTGCTTGTTCCGAACATAGACCTCGCTAGCGGGGTCTGATCCAACCAAGACGGCGGCCAGACAGGGCTGCTTCCCGCCCTTAGCGATCCAGTCTGCGGTCTGTTGAGCCGTCTCGCCGCGAATCTCCGCAGCGATTGCTTTGCCATCGAGAATTCTTGCTGTCACGGGAGTTTGCTCGCTCGAAAAAATGGATGATTGGAAGGGCTGCAGGCCCTCAGCGCCCAGCAAATCAAAGGGGCTGCGGGTACGCAGTGGCAGCTTAAAGGATGCAACGCACGATCGTCTACTACACTATCGAGATCCTTCTACGCCAACGGTGGGGCCACGAACCGGCGTGGTCAAAAAATGTCTAAATCGTTATAGTTGACTTAAGTGACACAGTGTCACTTTGAACTCAATCTGAAATCGCTGCCACTTTTGGCATGCAATGAACTGTTATTAAGGATCTCCGCTCAATGTCCACCGATGCTCCCAAGCTGAGCCCCGTCGAAGGTTTCAAGGACGAATCTCGTTATCTTCGCGGCACGATCCCAGACGAACTACAAGCGGACACCGACCACTTTGGCAAAGGCGATTTGCAGCTGTTGAAGTTCCACGGCACGTACCAACAGGACGATCGCGATTCCCGCAAATCGCCGGGCGGGAAAACCTATTCGTTCATGATTCGCACCCGCATCCCGTCGGGCGTGCTCACTTCGGACCAGTTCCTGGCTCACTTGGATCTCTGTGACGAATTCGGCAATTCGACGATGAAGCTGACCACGCGTCAGGCGATTCAGTTGCACGGCGTCCCGAAAACCGATCTGAAGACAACGATTGCGCGGATCAACGAGTGTGGTCTGTCGACTCTTGCTGCTTGCGGCGACGTCAATCGCAACGTGATGTGTTGCCCAGCCAAACGCAGCGACAGCATCCACGATCAGATCCAATCGGCCGCGATGGACCTGGCGATGCACTTGGCACCACGCACGATCTCTTACCGCCAATGCTGGTTGGTCGACGATGAGACGGGCGAGAAGCAGTTGCTGCAGGACGAGAAGTCGCCCGAAGAAGTCGAACCGATCTACGGCAAGACCTATCTGCCGCGGAAGTTCAAGATCGGGATCGCACTGCCCGAGGACAACTGTATCGACGTCTATACCCAGGACCTGGGGATGATCGCTGTCGTTCGCGATGGCAAGGTGATCGGATACAACTTCACCGTCGGTGGCGGCATGGGCACAACTCCATCGGCCGCGAAGACCTTCCCGGCGTTGGGAAAACGGATGGCATTTGTCAAAGCCGAAGATGTCCTGAAGGTCGCCGAAGCGGTTGTGATCGTCCAACGCGACAACGGCAACCGGGCCGACCGCAAGGTCGCTCGCCTGAAGTACTTGATCGCCGAGTGGGGAATCGAAAAATTCCGCGACGCTGTCGAGAAGCATCTTGGTGCTCCACTGGACGATTGCACCGAAGACGATGTTTACGGCTTCGACGATCACATCGGCTGGCAAGACCAAGGCGATGGCAAGTGGTCCTATGGATTGAACGTCGAAAACGGACGTCTGTCCGATGGCCCCGAACGCCAATGGAAGGCTTGCTTCCGCGAAATCTGCAGCGAACTGAAGCCCGAAATTCGATTGACTTCGCACCAGAGCGCGATCCTCTGCGACATCGCTCCCGAAGACAAACCGAAGCTGACCGAGATCCTCAAGAAGCACGGGATTCCGGTTTCCGAAGAGGTCAGCACGGTTCGCCGCTGGTCGATGGCCTGTGTCGGTCTGCCGACTTGTGGGTTGTCGATCACCGAAAGCGAACGAGCTTTGCCACAAATGATCGACGAACTCGAAGCTCCGTTGGCCAAACTGGGACTCGACAAAGACGCCTTCACGATCCGAATGACCGGATGCCCCAACGGATGTGCTCGCCCGTATAACGCCGACATCGGATTGGTCGGTAAAGCGAAAGGTAAGTACACCGTGTTTGTGGGAGGTGCGTTGTTGGGGAACCGATTGAACTTCATCTTCCGCGATTTGGTCCCTACCGAAGAAGTCCCATCGACTTTGGTCAGCGTCTTCACGGCGTACAAGAACTACCGACAAGAGAGCGAAACGCTCGGCGACTTCTGCGCCCGCGTCGGTAAAGACGAGCTCGAGAAGCTGTGCTCGACGCCCGCTTAAACGCGAGCGCCTTGCCCTCTCGATGAACCACATTGCCCAACGTGTCCGCCGCGGATACGTTGGGTTTTTCAATTCCGCAGCCCGATCATCCGATCTCGCTTTTGGCAGTCGGTAGCGCCAACGCCGGCATCGCACTCCCAGCATCTGTTTCTCCTTTTTCCGCCCCTGCTTCTGGACCGCCCAACCTATGGATCGCCCCGCAAACCAAATCCGCGAAGTTTCGA
The DNA here is from genome assembly GCF_007751715.1 of Rosistilla oblonga. NCBI lineage: Bacteria > Pseudomonadati > Planctomycetota > Planctomycetia > Pirellulales > Pirellulaceae > Rosistilla > Rosistilla oblonga. The sequence goes on from NZ_CP036292.1 coordinate 4,729,981, forward strand.
TCGAACGCCATTACTTGAAGTCGTCCCCCGGGAGCGTCTTGTATCGCTGCGGAGAAACGGTGGTGCTGTGCACCGCGTCGGTCTCGACATCGCTGCCGAAGTGGCGCGAAGGATCGGGCAAGGGCTGGGTGACTGCCGAATACAACATGTTGCCTCACAGCACCTCGGCGCGCAAGCAACGCGATCGGGGTGGCAAAGTCGACGGGCGGACGACCGAGATCCAACGACTGATCGGGCGCAGCCTGCGAGCTGTCGTCGACCTCGAAGCGCTCGGCGAATTGGCGGTGAACATCGATTGTGATGTCTTGCAAGCCGATGGTGGAACGCGAACCGCGTCGATCACCGGCGGATTCATCGCGTTGGTCGATGCCGTCGAATCGGCTCTGCCGGGCTCTAAAATCGGCGACGGTCCGATCCGCGATTACGTCGCGGCGATCAGCTCCGGCGTGATCGACAACACGGTCTACCTGGACCTCGATTACCGCCTGGATTCCGCTGCCGATGTCGACATGAACATCGTGATGACAGGTGCCGGGCGATTTGTTGAACTGCAGGGGACCGGCGAAGAGGCGACCTTCGATAACGACCAACTGACACAGTTGCTGGGGTTGGGAAAACAAGGGATCGATCAGTTGATCGGTCTGCAAAAACAGGCTCTGCAGCGGTAACCCCGCGTCCCGGTTTGCGGTCACGCTAGGACCGCACCACTTCTTTGAATTGCCTTCGGTCGACGCAGCAGCCAGCTCTGCGTCGATCACTCCAGCTAGCTCTTCTCTCTCGCCCTCTGGCGAGCCGCCGCGATCGCGGACGATCCTCATAATCGGATCAATCCGCACCCCGGGCACATGTCCTTAAGTGACCGTCGACCGACGGGACCACGATTCCAAGAATCTTGCCGAAAAGCAAAGCTTACCTACGCGTAGGCGTCCTATGCTTTCGTGTAGCATCGAACGATTCGACGTTAACGGGGCAGATCGATGGAGACTTCTAGATCGGGTAATTGGTGACGGGTAAGCGATACAAAACTTGCCAACCGACAAATCCACAACGACACGATACATGTGAACACATTGAGGGGCAAACGATGCGAGTGATGTTTGTAGACGACGAACCGCAGATTCTGCGAGCGATCAGTCGGATGCTGGACTGCGCCGATATCGATTGGGATTTTGAGACCGCCAGCGGTGGACGCGAGGCGATCGGAGCGTTGCAACAGGAAGACGTCGACATCCTGGTGACCGACATGCGGATGCCGGGAATGGATGGCGCGGCCCTGCTGGATCACGTCAGCCACGAACATCCGGCGACATCGCGCATCATCCTGTCGGGCCAAGCCGATCGCGACACGATGTACCGGGCCGTATTGCCGATGCATCAATTCCTGTCGAAGCCCTGCGACGCGCAAACCCTCCGCGACGTGTTGACGCGGACGTATTCGATCCGCAGCCTGTTCGGGAACGATGAAACGCATCGAATCGTCTGTGGGATCTCCTCGTTACCAACGACGCCCGGGCTGCTGGAACGCGTGGTGGCAGAAGCGAATTCGCGCAACGGATCGATCCAAAAACTGGGCGGCTTGATCGCATGCGACCCCGGCCTGACGGCAAAGACATTGCAACTGGCCAACTCCGCGATGTTCGGATACAACGGCGGCGAATACAGCGCCACGCAGGCGGCTCGCGCCCTCGGCATCGAAGCGATGCAGGCGTTGGTCGCAATGCTGGAGCACTCCTCATCGATCGAATCCGCTCCCCTGCCCGACTTCTCTTTCGATAGCTACGTCGCTCATGCCCAGCGGGTGGCGCGAGTGGCTTGCAAAATCGCGATCAAAGAAGGCTGGTCGCTGCAGTTGCAGCGCGAGGTTTATACCGCGGGTCTGCTGCACGATATCGGTCGCTTGGTTTCCAGCAACCATGCCCACACCAAGTCTCCGCTGGTCGCGGCGGGCCCAGCATCGGGGAACGATCACTTCTGGGAATCCGAACCGGCGATCGACGAAATCAGCGATCAGAAACTGGGAGCGTACCTGCTGGGACTGTGGGGACTTCCCGAAGAGATCGTGCAAGCTGTCGCGCTGCACCGCCAACCGACCGCCTGCCCCTCCGACCGGACATCGGCTGCCGCCGTGGTGTGCGCGGCCGACTGCATCGCGCACGAAGAAACCGATCCTTGGGACGATGGCGAGATCCAAGATTGTGAAAACTTATTTTCGAAGTTAGGCCTTCCCGGAAGGCTGGAAACTTGGCGTACTGCCGTCACCGAAGAGGAATAATGCGATGACCTTGAGAGTTCTGTTTGTTGATGATAACCAGAAGGTGTTGAACAGTATCGCACGCCAATTCGAAGGAGTGCTCGACTACGAAACCGCCAATGGTCCCCACGAAGCGATCGAGCTGTTGGACCCTGAGAATCCGTTTGCAGTCGTCGTTTCGGACATGCGGATGCCCAAGATGAATGGTGCCGAACTGCTGACGCACGTCCGCAAGGTGAGCCCCGAAACGGTCCGGATCATGTTGTCGGGATATGCCGACCTGCAGGCGACGATCCAGGCAGTTAACGAAGGGAACATCGCCCGGTTTCTGTCAAAACCCTGCCCACGCGAACTGCTCGAACGCGCGATCCGCGAAGGCTTGGACCAATACCAATTAGTAACCGGGCAACGCGAACTGCTGGAAGGAACGCTGCAGGGGAGCGTCACGGTGCTGTGCGCGATCCTGTCGCTGGTCCATCCGTTGGCGTTTGGGCGAGTCAGCCAGGTGCAGCGGATCGCGCTGGCGATCGGCGACCAAATGCAGCTCGAGAGTATCTGGGATTTGAAGATCGCATCGATGCTGTTCCCGCTAGGCTGCGTTTCGCTCTCCGAACGGGCGCTCGAATGCATGCTCGAAGGAATCCCGGTGCCGAGCGAAGAGCGGTCCGCGTACGAACAGCACCCATCGGTCGCCCGAGCGATGTTGCAAGAGATCCCGCGGCTGGATAACGTCGCTGCGATCGTCGCCTATCAAGAGAAGGGATTCGACGGCAGCGGGCTGCCGATCGACGAGATCGCAGGGACCGACATCCCTATCGGTGCGCGAGTCCTCAAGGCGGCTCTCGATTTTGAAATCGCGATGAAACAGACTTCCGACGCGACGACAGCGCTGGAAAAGTTGCTGCAGAGTCCCGCAGGTTACGATCCGGAGGTTCTCGACGCGCTCCGCCTACAAATCGAAGCCGGCTTCTGCCAACGCTCGCAGCGAACCGTCCCCTTAGCTGAACTGCGGACGGGAATGGTCCTGGCCGCGGACGTCCGACTCGAAGGTGGTAAATTGGTCGCCGCGAGTGGGCAGGAGGTGACCGATTCGATCCGCCGCAACCTGGAGACATTCTGCGAGTTTGGCCAGATCGAGGGGAGCTTCGAAATCGAATCGGTCGGCGGAGCTGAAAACGCCGAATGCGAAGCTGTCTGCTAATCAGACCGCAGGGCAGAATCCTCGATGCGCTCGCGTCGAACGACTTTTGTTCCCCGGTCGCAGACGGCGCGAGCGCATTGTTTATCCGGCCCCAAACGGCCAAACGCCCGCGGTGAAGCATCGCTGCGGGTCCTCGTTGTCCGATTTCACTTGGCTTTCTATACTCAGTGGCTCAAACACTGAGTACTGAAATCGGAAGGGATTGCCATGCCCAGCTCGGCTCCGGCCACGACGCTCGACGACGCGACCAAGCCCCTGTTCTGGGGCATCGACATCGGCGGCACAAACATCAAGATAGGCTTGGTCGATGATGCGGGGAAAACTCTGCATTTTGATCATATTCCCACGCAGGAATCCGAAGGCCCCCAGTCGGCGGTCGACCGGACAGCCGCTTTTTGGGCTAAAATCGAGCAGGAATTGGGATTGAGCCACGAGGATGTCCCCGTGATCGGGCTGGGAAGTCCCGGTTCGATGGATATCCCCCGCGGCTACCTCTTGGACCCGCCAAACCTCCCCCACTGGTGGAACTTCCCGATCCGCGATGCCTTTGCCGAGGCGACGGGCCGCCCGGTCGCCTTTATCAACGACGCCAACGCTGCGGCATACGGCGAATTCTGGGTCGGCACCGGTCAGCGGCAAGACAACATGGTCCTGCTGACGCTGGGGACGGGCGTCGGAGGCGGCATCGTCGTTGCCGATGAATTGGTCGACGGCGAGAACAGCTTTGGTGGCGAATGCGGCCACATGATCGTCGATCCTTCGCCGACGGCAAGGTTATGCGTGTGGGGCGGTGGTCGAGGACAACTGGAAGCCTACGCGAGCGCCAGCGCGGTCGTCGATCGAACTCGCGAACGATTGACCGCCGGCGGTGAGAGCAGCCTTTCGGGATTGCTCGGCGGCAGCAATACTGAACTGTCGGCCAAAGCCGTTTATTTGGCGGCGGAAGAGGGAGACGCGTTGGCGTTGGAAATCGTCGACGAGACCGCGTTTTGGCTGGGAATTGGAATCACGACGATCATCCACATGATCGACCCGGGACTGGTCGTGTTGGGCGGAGCGATGGATTTCGGCGGCGAAGCTTCCCAGGTCGGGCAACGATTCCTGGAAGGCATCCGCAAGGAATTCCACGCTCGCACGTTTGCCCACGTCGCCAAAGGAACAAAAATTGGCTTCGCCTCACTCGGGGGCGACGCTGGTTATTTAGGAGCCGCAGGATACGCCCGGAAGGCCTATCGCAAGCGGATGCAGTAGCAGCGGATCCTCGCATCGCGATCATTTCGGTCGGCGAGCGTCAAACGAAATCATTGAGAACAAGCCACCCGTGGAAATCAGAAACTTTTGTATCATTGCGCACATCGATCACGGCAAAAGCACGCTGGCCGATCGGTTGTTGGAATTCACCGGCACGGTGACGCGTCGCGAGATGAAAGAACAATTGCTGGACGATCTCGCCCTGGAACGCCAGCGTGGGATCACCATCAAAGCGCGGTCGGTCTCGATGCGGTACGTCCATAAAGGGACCCCGTACGAGGTGAACTTGATCGATACGCCCGGGCACGTCGACTTCCAATATGAAGTCTCCCGGTCCTTGACCTGTTGCGAAGGGGCGCTGCTGCTGGTCGATGCCTTCCAAGGGGTCGAAGCCCAGACGGTCGCCAACGCCTACAACGCGATGGAGCACGATCTGAAGATCATTCCGGTGATCAATAAGATCGATCTGACGCACGCTCGCCCCGATGAAGTGACCGAGGAGATGGAGCAGTCGTTGGGGATCGATCCCGACGACGTCGTGCGGTGTAGCGCCAAAGCGGGCATCGGAATCGAAGAGCTGATGACGGCGATCGTCGAAAAAATCCCGGCGCCTACCGGCGACGTGGACGCACCGCTGCAGGCGATGGTTTTCGATTCGAACTACGACGATTTCCGCGGCGCGATCACCTACGTCCGGATGATGAACGGAACGGTCAAGAAAGGCCAGAAGATCAAATTCTTGCGAGCCGGCACGGTCCACGACGTCGTCGAATTGGGCCAGTTTGTACCGCAGCGTAAAGCGTGCGACCAGCTTTCCGCCGGCCAAGTTGGCTACCTGATTTGCAATATCAAATCTCTCGCCGACGTCCACATCGGCGACACGGTCAGCACCGCCGGGAACGAACCAGCCGAAGCGTTGGAAGGTTACGAGCGTCCCAAGCGGATGGTCTACTGTGGCTTGTACCCAAGCGATGGCCAGGAGTTCAGCGATCTCCGCGACGCGTTGGAACGATTGGCGATCAACGACCCCAGCTTCGAGTTCGAACCGGAAACCAGCGACGCCCTTGGGTTTGGTTTCCGCTGCGGCTTCCTGGGCCTGCTGCACATGGAGATCGTGCAACAGCGTCTGGAAAGCGAATCGGATATCGATCTCGTCCAGACCGCTCCCAACGTAACATATGAGATCGTCGACACCCGCGGCAACACGCGTGAGATCCACAAGCCGCAGGATGTTCCCGATCCCAACGATATCGCGGAGTTCCGCCAGCCGATCGTCCGCTGCAATATCGTCGTGCCGTCGGAGTGCATCGGCATCGTGATGAAGCTGTGCCAGGACCGCCGCGGTATCCTGCGAGGCAACGAATATCTCAGCCCCACGCGGTCGATGATCAGTTACGACATCCCGCTGGCCGAAGTGATTTACGACCTGCACGATAAGATCAAAAGTGGCACCCGAGGCTACGGAACGCTCGACTACGAATTGATCGGATACGAAGCTGCCAACCTGGTCCGGATGGACATCCTGGTCAACGGCAATCGCGTCGATGCGTTGAGCATCATCTGCGACCGAGGCGATGCCGATCGCCGCGGACGGGCAGTGGCAAAGAAGTTGAAAGCGGAGATCGAACGGCACATGTTCGAGGTCGCGGTGCAAGCCGCTGTCGGCAGCCGCGTGATTGCACGCGAGACCGTTCCGGCGATGCGGAAGAACGTCACCGCCAAGTGTTACGGCGGCGATATCTCGCGAAAGCGAAAGCTGTTGCAGAAACAGAAGGAAGGTAAAAAGCGGATGAAGGCGATCGGCAGCGTCGAGATCAGCCAGAAGGCCTTCATGAGTGTGCTCAGCAGCGGCGAAGAGCACTAGCTGCGGAATGCCATCGGCGCGGCGTGCGACCATCGCCGCCGCGTCCTATTGGAAACGGATCCGCTTCAGGACGCGATGCTCTCCCTGAGTTTCAATCCGATGCGTCTTGCCCCGATCGCCATCCCCGCCGGCGATCCGGTTCGCATCGACCAACGCCTTCAGCTGCATCGCAGCTTCCGCCGCGTCCAGTTCCGTAACCGGAGGTTGATCGACAGCCGCGATCTTTCCCTCACCATCCAACCGGACGTCGAACTGCACCGGAACATAGACGCTGACACCGTCGCAGTCCCCCAACGCAGGATCGTTGACCGGGTGCAAACGGTTCCCCGCAGCCGACACTCGATTCCCCGGCAACCGCTGCAGAATCGCCACGTCGGAAAGTTGTAGATCCTGCTCTAACGCAGCAGCCAGGATCGCGTCGCTATTTGTATCCCCTGTGGCTCCCAATCGCAGCGCGACGAGATCGGGAGCGTCGGACCAGTCGCTAAAGTCGACGCCAGCAGCGTCTGCCGAATCGCCAAACCGGAGCGTATCAATCCCCTGCGATTTGCAGGCGGCGATGCAGGAGGCAGCTTTCGCGATCATCAGACAGTCGCTCGGCGATGCTTCGATCTCCAATCGATCGATCGCATCGTGAAACCACCTCGCGTTGGGCTCAGAAAGTTCCTGGCGTGACACAAACACAACACGTTGTTCCACCGGCTCAAAAAATTGCCGCAGTCCTAGTTCGCCCAACCGTTCAAAAAAATCGGCTTCCGATTCGCCTGCATACTGCGGCGTCTCGGCAGGATCGGCGATCAAACAGATCTCCAACGGATCGCCATCGGCGGTGACAAACGACCGCAACGCGTTTAGCGCTGCCGGAACGTGCGGCAGCACATGGTCGTCGCGGACAAGCGTGCCAACAAAGTCGAGCATTACGATGCGGATCATCCAACCGTCCTCCAATGAACTGGAACACGGTCATTATACTGCTGGCCGGGGTCGATAAAGAGACTCGCCGATCCAGCAAGAAAACCGACGCGCCGAACTGCCGGTTTGCGGCGTTTTGATCCACAACCGTTGTCGGCGGACCGCGGGAGAGCCCCGTCCTACAACAAGCTTTCGAGTCGCGAGAGTGCAACCATCAACTGGTTCCATTCGCTGACCACATCGTAGGTGTTGATCACTTGGGCGTCGGAGCGGTCGAACCCAACCTCGCTGATCGAGATCTTTTGGTCCAGAACCATCATCCCCTCGCTAGTCGCCATCTCACACTTGTCGCTCGCGGTGACGTTTTGGTCGTCGTACATCGGCACGACTTGTTGCATCGCACGGTGGACAGCCCAGAGAGCCGCCTTGTGCGAATCGTCTGCCGAAACAACTGCCTTCATGGTTCCCGATTCAATGTAGTACTTGGCCATCGTTGATCTCTCCGTCGCAGGGGGTGCAAGGTTCCGGTCAGCGGTTCCTCCCGCCGACATCAGAACTATCGCACCCAGGACGGACAAGTTAGGTCAGACCTCTTCGTGCATCGCCTCACTGAACCGGTATCCAACGCCGCGAACGGTTTCAATCACGTCGGCGTAGGCCCCAAGTTTCTTCCGCAACGCACGGATGTGCACGTCGATCGTACGCTCCAAAACCATCGTATCCTCGCCCAAAGCCGCGTCGATCAGTTCGGCCCGATCGAAAACCCGGCCGGGTTGGCGAATCAAAGTGTCCAGCAAACGGAATTCGCTGCGGGTCAGATCCAACGGTTCTTCGCCGACCGCCGCTTTATAGCGTCGCCGGTCGACACTTACCGATTTGTAGCTGACGATATCCTGGTTCTTGATCGCCGCCGCCTGTTCGCGACGTCGCAGCAACGCCTTCACCCGCTGCAACAGCACCGCCACGCTGAACGGTTTGCAGACGTAGTCGTCCGCACCGATCGAAAACCCAGCGATCTGATCGGAGTCTTCCGATTTTGCCGTCAGCATCAGAATCGAGATATTCTTCGTATCTTCGCTAGCTCGCAAAGTCCGACAGACTTCCAGCCCGTTGAGCGATGGCAACATCACATCGAGGATCACCAGATCGGGCAGCTTCAGCCGAGCCTGGTTGAGCGCATCGCGGCCATCAAGCGCTCGCGAGACCTCAAAACCCTCTTTCTTCAGGTTGTAAACCAAAACCTCAGCGACGCTCAGATCGTCCTCGACAACGAGAACTTTGATATTCGGCATGCGTGTGAAGACCTTCGTATTGCCTGTTGAATAATTCTGCTTCTCGGAATGCGCGATCGGCAATTTCGCACAGGGCAGTCATTGCTGTTATCGTCGACGACAGCACCCGAATTGGCTACCCCGATCCGGTTAGTGTCAAATGAAGATCCCGTGAAGCTCACGTTAAGCCAACGCCGCGAAACATCCCACTAACGCCACGCAAGGGAAGATAATACCGCAAAGCCAATTCGCGACGCAAATCGGTTGGCACAAACCTCAGCCAATTCCCAGCCCGGCCCGAAACGGACAGCCCCAAACATTGCACGCCGATCAAGCATCTTGGTCCAGGCAATCCGCCGCGATCCAACCGCTCATCATCACCATCGGCATCCCCGGTCCCGGATGAGCCGCCCCGCCGGCGAGATACAGACCGCGAATGTCTTTGCGTCGATTCGCCGGTTTAAACGCTCCGGTGAACTTCCCGTGACTCGCCAATCCGTAGATCGCTCCATTGAGGACGCGGTAGCGATTGTGAATGTCTTGCGGCGTCAGCACCTGTTCGAATTTGATATGGCTCTCCAAGTCGTCCAACTCCGCCGTCTCCTGCAACTTCTCGATGATTCGCCGCCGGTAATCGGGCAGCATCACCGACCAATCCTGCCCGGGACGCAGGTACGGCGTATGGACCAGTACGTACAACGCTTCTCCACCTTCGGGAGCGACCTGAGGTTCGGTGACCGCCGGCGCACAGACGTAACAGGTCGGCTCGGGAGCCAGTTGGCCCCGGCGGTAGATGTAATCGAACTCCTCTTCGGGATCGCGAGAGAAGACGAAGTTATGATGCAGGAGTTGCTCGTAGCGGCGATCCAATCCCAGATACAACACGACGCCGCTGCAAGCCGGCTCCGGATCGCGGAGCTTCAGCCGCGCGTGAGGGCAATCCTTCAGCAGTTCGCGATAGGTCCGCACCGAATCGCAATTGCTGATCACAGCATCGGCCGGGATCACCTCGCCAGTTGTCGTTTGTACTCCCGTCGCTCGACGCGACTCGACATTGATTCTCGCCACGTCGACGCCGACGCGGATATCGACGCCCAGTTCGATCGCCAACCGCGATAGCCCTTCGACAACCGCGCGCGTTCCGCCGATCGGATACCAGATCCCCTCGTCGGTCTGCATATGAGCGATGCCACACAATACCGCCGGCGACGCTTCGGGAGACGACCCGACGTACTGAGTGAAGTGATCGATCATCTGCGCCGCGCGGTCGTCGGGGACATGCTGCCGAACCACCTTCGAAACGCTTTTCCCCATCCGCAAGCTCATCACATCCTTGAGCACCGACGGCGAAAACGCGCCGCTGGCATCCATCGTGTCGCGGATCGATCCGATGCTGCGCCAGAAGAAGAACTTTTCGGAGACCTCGTGCAGCTGCTTGGAGACTTCCATGAACCGGCCGTACCCCTCGCCACTCTCCGGGCCGCCGGTGAATTCATCCAGCCGCTGCTGCATCTGCTGAAGATCGCTCACCAGATCTAAGACACCGCCGCCATCGAAAAAGCAACGCCACTGAGGATCCAGCGGCACCAGTTCCATGTAGTCCCGCAGATCGCGCCCCGCTTCGCTGAAGATTCGCTTCAGCACCGATGGCAGCGTCAAGATCGTCGGCCCCATGTCGAATCGGAAGCCACCAGATTCGAGCACAGCCGCCTTGCCGCCGACCCATTCGTTCTTATCCAGAAGGATTACGCGGTGGCCGCGAGCCGCTGCGGTGCAAGCTGCGGCGAGGCCGGCCAGCCCGCCGCCGACCACGACCACGCGTTGAGACACTTCGGTTCCTTTGTGCATTGCTTCGTTCTGACTTTATCGTGAATCGTTGTTTCGGCTCTGGCGAATGCCCCGAACCATCTGCCCCAGGCCGCGCAAACGCAGACGCCAGCCGGCGGCAAATTTGAGTTGCAACAGCCCGGCGAGAATCGCTTCGTCGCCGGCCGTCGGCGCCGCCAAATGCTTCGGATGACGCAACCTCTGCGTGGCGATCACCCGCGGACAGGTCATCGCCAACAGCCCCTCGGCACCACGCGTCGTCCCGAACCCGCTCGCGCGACGCCCCCCAAAGGGTATCCGAGGATCGGCGGTTGGCACAATAAGGTCATTGATCGTGACCGTTCCGACATCCAACAGATCAGCCAGCTGCCGCGCCTCTTTTTGTGGCCCAAAGATCGACGCTGCCAACGCATAGGGAGCTCTCGCCACGAGATCGACTAAATCGTCGGGGGATGCATAATCGCAAACCGCCGCTAACGGAGCAAACAGATCGGCCGACATGATAGGCCAATCGGGCTGAGCACCAAACAGAACCAACGGCGGCGTGGCACCGGTCCTTTCGAAAGCTTCCCGATCCCATAAGCCGCCGACGACGCGAGCCCCACGCGCGATCGCATCTTCGACAGCCTCGATCATCCGCGTTTGAACCGCTGGATGGACAGGGATCGAAGGCATTTGAACCAGCCGCTGTTTCAACAGCTTGCGATAGTGATCCGATTGTCGCTGGCAGAGAAAGATACGGCGGGGGGCGATGCAGGTTGCTCCGCTGTTGAAGCTCAAACCGAACAGCAGCGATTCGACCACGCGGGCGCGATCCGCCTCGGGCAACACGACCATCGCATCGCATCCGCTCAGCTCCATCGTCGCGGGAGTCAACGCGTCGGCGGCCACCGAACCGACCCGCCGCCCGGTCGTCGACGATCCGGTCAACACCACCTTTTCGACTCCTGCCTGAATCAACCGCGTGGCGACTTCGGGGTCGCTGCCAACCTGCCGGATCAGATCGGTTCCGACAGCGGCTTGAAAACAATCGACAAGCGTCGCCGTGGCAGCTTCACAGCCCGGAGCCGGTTTCAATAGAACAGCATTCCCAGCCACCAACGCCTGCGCCGCTTGAACGCCCGCCAAAAAGAGCGGATAGTTCCAAGGAGCGATGATCAACACGCGGCCCAAAGCGACGCGTTGCACTTCGGCTCGCGTCCCCCATAACCACAGCGGTCGCCCGGACAACGGCAGCTTGCGCGTTGCCAACACCTTGGCGGCGTCGCGTTGCAGATACCGCAACGCCTCGCACAGCGGGATCAGCTCCGCCGAAAGCGTTTCGGTCTTCGACCTCCGCTGTGGCAGAGTGACCAAGTCGCACAAATCGTCGGCGACTTGAGCGATCCGAGTCTGCACGGCATGCATTCGCAAACCGCGCTGTCGCACGGACAGTCGAGCCCATTGCTTCTGAGCCGCAGCGGCACTGTCCAACGCCGCCCGACAATTCGATCCATCGACCAGCGTCACAGCGTCGACTTCAAGTAGGCTTCCGCCTCGTCCAACGTATTGGCGACCTCTGGCGGCACGCCGATGCCGTACCAATCACCGCCTAACAACCGGTAGTATCCATGTCCTAAGATCCGTGGATTCGCCGGATTGCGACTGCAAAACCGAATCAGAACTTGGTGCTGATCGTCGCTCGTCTCCAACAACGACGGCTCGGCGTGCTGCCGGTAATACTCGCGTGGCTCCATCGCAACGACCAACGGAATCCCAAAATAGAAGTACAACGCCTCCTGCAGCGAACAGGGAGCGTTGGTCCGTTTGTAGGCAAAGGTCCGCGGGGTTTTCTGCACGACTTCGGGAACCTTTTTCGCTGAATTGCGGAGGACTTGGTCGATCCCTCCCAAGGCATGGAAGGTGCCTAGCGTGTCGTTGCACAGCAGTTTAACGATCCGGCTGGGCGTCCCTTGGCCGTACAACACCCACCCCGAATCACCTTCGGATTCCAATGCAAATGCGGGGCTCTCTTTCATCGGCGTGATGCGTGCCAAAGGAATGGCAGTGCCACCGTAATCGAATTCGAGAAAGAAGTGCGAACCGCGTTGAGCAACAACGATCCCCAACTCGACCAACAACGGCGACAACGCAACACTCTCTTGCAGACGCCGCATCGCCAAGTTCCGCTGCGCACTCGTGATGCTTCGAGATTTCACCTTCTCAGGAACGATCGGTTTCTTTTTTGGCACTAAACGGACTCCCTTGCGCTGGCCCCTCGAACTGCCCCAAAAAAAAGAACGGAAGAGGCGGCGACTGACCGTGCATCCGCATCGCCGTCACACGCGTGGATTAGCCCTCTCTAACATTTCATCGTACCCACTTTCTTCCGGCTTGTCTGCCCAAGAAATAATGCATTTCGCAACGAGTTTCACTGGGCTCCGAGCAACGGCAACAGTCCATTGCAATAGACACGCATCAACCACCAAACTGGTGGAGCATGTAAATCTCGCTGCTACTGCGATTCGTCACCCAACAGTTGCTGTAGCAAAGGCCCCCAAGCCAGTTGCCCCACAGATCCCCTCTCGAGATTTACATCGATGGCGTGTGCGAGGCAGCGATCGGCTAAAGCTCGCCATCGCAGCCCCCCGTCATTCGATACGCTCTCCTGCGTCGAGAGCTCTTCCGCCGGCAACCGCCAGGCTGCCGCGAGGTCGACGAGCCCAAGATGATACGCGTTTGCCGCCCGATCCGGTTGCCCCAACTGCTGCTGCAATTGCCCCCAACGAATGAGGGTCCAGGCCCTGAGAGAAAGCCAATCGGAACGCCCGGGTGCGACCTGCAGCGCTTCGCTGATCCGATCATTCAGCTCTCCCAGCGTACCGGCAGCCTGGACGTCCTGGCCAGCCAGACGATAGGCGTCCGCCAAGGCAATCTGCAACTCGGCCATCAATTGCAGCGGAGTCGTTGGTTCCTGGCGAGCCAGCTGACTCGCCCACCTCACGCCATGTTGCAACGCCAGCACCGCGTTATCGGCGGCGGCGCGAGTCAGAGCACGGCCAAGTTCAAGCTGCCCGCGAGCCAGAGCATCGAGCGATTCCGATTCCACCACCGGATCAACCTCCGATTGGCTCGATGGTTCGGCTAACGAATCCAACGCAGCTTGCAGCGCCACAACGTTTTCATCCGCCGCAACGCCGGCCCCCTTCGCCGCATCATCGCGCAAATCAAATCGCACCAGCCCCGACGCAATCCGCACGCGTTCGCGTTGAATCCGCGGCTGCGAGGAATTGGCGACGGAAATCGCGGCGAGCGTATCGCGAGCCATCAGATAGTTCTGCTGAGCTGCGATCGGATCGTTCGACAGCCACTTCAAATTGGCGATTTGGATCAGGCAGCGGACAGCTTCGACCTGTTGCTGTGGTTGATCAGCCAGTTGATAGTAGAGCGATTGATAGTGGTGGATCGCTTGCCGCAGCAGGTCGCTACGAAGAGGCGAGGCGTCGGGATAATATTCCAATGCGACGTTCCATTGGTTCAACCAGATGTCTGCCGCCCCCTGCACTTGCCGCAGATGCTTGTGCGCCCAGCGACGTTCGCGCTCGGCGCGTTTACGCATACCAGATTCTTTTGCATGCGCCGCCCAAGCCTCTTCCTTGGCGAACCGTTCGGCGCGATGGGCACGCGTTACGACGACGCTGGTGACCGACGCAGAGATCGCCAAAATCGTCGCTCCCACAACCGTTGCGGCTACGAGTGCCGGGCGGCGGCGACTGGCGCGGCCGACCGATTCGATCAACGTTTCGCGGTGCGAACTGACTTTGTCGCCCGCCAGAAACCGACTGATATCATCGGAGATCTGTTGTGCCGTTACGTAGCGGTCCTCCGGACGCCGCGCTATCGCTTTGTTGCAGATCGAATCCAGCGGCCCAGGAATTCTGCGATCCAGAGTTCGCGGAGCCTTACAGTCTCCCGAGATTACTTTAGCGATCATCGTCTGTGCGTCGTCGGCTTGAAACGGCGTTCGCCCTGTCAGCAGTTCATACAACATGACTCCCAACGCATAGATATCGCTAGCCGGTCCGATTCTGTCGGTCTCGCCACGCGCCTGCTCGGGCGCCATGTAGGCGGGCGTTCCGATGATCGTCCCCATCCTGGTCTCGACGGGATCGAGCGACGCGGAATCGAGCGGTCCGGTCGCTGAAACCAGCGGCGTCCCCGCGGCGAGCGTCGCCATCGCACTGTCGCACTGCTGTTCTGAATCGTCGGCGTCGGTACCGATTCGCTTCGCCAATCCCCAATCGACGACTACCGTTTCACCGAACTGCCCCACGATCACGTTGGCTGGTTTCAAGTCGCGGTGGATGACCTGTTGTTGATGCGCATAAGCGATCGCATCGCAGATATCGACGAAACATCGCAGCAGCTTGTGCAACTGGACCTGCTTTTTCGGCCCCGGTGACATGCAATGGTAGTCGCGAATCTTGTGTTCCAGCGTGACGCCATCCAACAACTTCATCGCATAAAACGGCTGACCGTCCTCGCGACGAACGCCCCGCTCATAAACCGGCACGATCCCGGGGTGCTGCAGTTGCGCCGTGATCATCCCTTCGTGGATGAAACGCTGCACCAAGTTGTCGTCGCCGCTCGCGTGAGCTCCCAAGACTTTGACTGCGACATCGCGTTCCAACTGACGATCGCTGGCGCGGATCACAACGCCCCAACCACCGCGGCCCAGTTCTTGATCGCCGGCGTACCGGTCAGCCCCCAACGGCAAGGCCTCGTGCTGTAGTGCTTCGGCCAACGACGCACTCCCCGAAGCGATGGTGGTCGTATCGAAACCGCTGGAAGCATTCATGAACAAAAACTCAGTAGACGATCGAGTGGAGTGACGTCGGCAAATTCGCCGCGGCGTGTAAACATAGAATTCTCTGACCGACAAGCGTTGCTAAACCGAGCCGGCGACAGGCGGCCTACGCTCCGAGCAATCGGGACAGCCCGAACACCTGCTACAACGCGCCCGATGCCGCTGAGGATCGCTTCAAATTTTTCCGCATCGATCCCGATCGCGGGCCAGCGGCGAAAAACGTGGCTCACCATTTTCTGAAGAGGGACTGCAGTTCCTCTCGATCAAGTTGCCGCTCTTTCCTTCTCTTCTGCCGCTGGAAATGCCAGATGTCAATGCTCCAGGAACCTACTCTATTGGTCGATCCAGCAACCCAAGATGCTGTCGGATCGCAGCGATGGTTGGTGCAGATCCATCCGCTGGATCTGGATCGCGGGCCGATAGAGATCATGGAAACGATCCAGATTGGCCGCGATTCGCACTGCAGCCTGCGACTGCCCGACCATTCGGTGTCGCGGCGGCATGCGGAGATCGTCAAACAGGGGGACCACTACACAATCCGCGATCTCGACAGCACCAACGGCGTGATCATCAACGGCCAAGCGGTGCAGTCCCACGAACTGCAGACCGGCGACCGCATCCAATTGGGCAGCCGGATCTTTCGCTTTCTGGCCGACCACGACCTCGAGGCGCAGTACCACGAGACCGTTTATTCGATGATGACCCGCGACGGGCTGACCGGCGTTTTTAATAAACGCTACCTGCTGGAAAGCCTCGACCGCGAGGTCGCCCGGTGCCGTCGATACAAGCGGCCGATCGCGGTGATATTGTTAGACATCGACCACTTCAAATCGATCAACGACACCCACGGGCACCTGGCAGGTGACGAAGTCCTTCAGCAAATCTCGTCGCGGTTGGGCGATGTACTCCGCAGCGACGAAATCCTGGCGAGGTTTGGCGGCGAAGAGTTTGCGATCGTGATCGTCGAATCGAATCGCAAGAACGCTCTGGATGTCGCCGAGCGTTGCCGCAAGGCTTGCGCTAAAGAAGCCTTCAAAACATCGGCCGGCTTGCTCGAAGTAACGATCAGTCTCGGCGTAGCCGCTCCCGCGGTCGACGAAATCGAAACCCGAGCGGCACTGCTCGACGCGGCCGACAAGTACTTGTACCAAGCCAAGCACGCCGGCCGCAATCAAGTCGTCGGATAGAGTTCGTAGGCGGCGTCGAGCGTCGCCGACTGTCGATTTCACGGTAACTTAATGTCCCTAGATGTCACCTCGGATCGCCCGCGACGGGGATCGATCGGGCGTTAGCAGACGTTACCTACGCATGCTTGGCACGCAGAGAAATTCAATTGGCGCAGTTTGCGCAGTCGCTTACGCTATCGGTCCAGTGCCTGCGGGGGACACGTTTCCCCCGAAGGCGAATAGGTTCCAATAGAAGCGAGGTAGCGCCGTTATGCCGATCGAATTTCCCTGTGATGGGTGCCAACAGAAACTCCGAGTGCCCGACAACAGCGCTGGCAAGCAAGCCAAGTGCCCCAACTGCGCTCGGATTCTGACAATCCCTGCCTCACAAACGGAGGAGCCGGCACCCGCTGCGCCTACTCCCTCAAACGATCCCTTCGACTTCGGCGGGCCAACCGGTGATCAGCCCGCCGGTGACAATCTTGGCGCGGGCGGATTTGGCGGGGGCAACTTCGGCGGGGCCGCGGCGTCCCACCAAAATCCATACGCCTCGCCAGCTGCGGCTTCACAACCGATGGGATCTGGCGGCTCGGGAACGCTTTCGGTTCAGCCGATGGATCCTATCGGAGCGGTTTCGCTCGGATGGGAGTTATTCAAAAGGAATGCTGGCCTTCTGATTGGATCGGTGCTGGTTATCGTGGGTGTATCTGGTGGTCTGATGCTCGCAACCATGGCCTTAACAGTTGCCATGGTCAAGGTGACAGGAGATCCGAATTCTCCGGTGAATTCCGTTGTGAATATCGCGACGTCATTAATAAGCCAACTAATTCAGCTCTGGATTGGGATCGGAGCGATACGTCTTGGCATCGCAGTGGCGCGAGGGCAAGCGGTAGAGCTCGGGATGCTCTTCAGCGGAGGGCCATTTGTGCTGCGATATATAGGAGTATCGATTCTATTTACACTGGGAATGTATCTAGGACTTCTTCTGCTAATAGTCCCAGGAATCTACTTCAGCCTGACATACTGTTGGTGTTTCTACTTTTTGGTCGATCGTGATTGCGGAGTGATGGAAGCGTTCCGACTCTCGGGGCAACATGCGAAAGGAAATCGCCTCAACACTTTTGTTTTGGGGATTGTCTCGTCCGTACTGAATATCCTTGGCTTTCTGATGTGCATCGCTGGCGCGTTAGTCACGATTCCCGTGGGGATGCTGGCGATGTCCATCTGCTACTTAATGATGACTGGACAGCGGTACTGGCAACCGCATCCGTCAGGACAGTGAACTAACGGACGCCGACTACAGTCGCAACCACTCGCGGAATCCAGAGACGATCTCCTGGGGCTGCATCGCGATCTGCATCCCCACGAACCCGAGGATCACCAGCGCCAACAGCAACAGCCCCACTCCTCTGAACCGGGAAGCGTTTTCGACTTGGCCCAGTTCGCGACGCGTTGCTTGCACCAAGCGTCGCCAGAAAACAGGGGAGATCGTTTGCAAAGGGGGAACGATTTGAGGTGTGTCCTGCGGCGAAAAGACCTCCAACCGGACCGCTGTCCCGACGGCGGGGAACCAGATCTGCTGGCCTTCGAGACGAGCACCGGGATCGATCGACTGAGCCGCTCGCAACAACGGGCCACGCACGTCATCGGCGGTCGCACCGTAGATCACCATCCGGGGCCGCATCGTCAGAATAATCAACAGCAGCGAAAGCAAGAAAAACACCGCCAACATCATCCATACGATCCAGCCCAACATGCCGTAGGCCATCGTCGGAAAGAAGAGCACCAAGGGGCCGGCAAGCACAAACCCACCAACACCGATCGCCAATGCGATGGTGTCTTGCGCACCTGTCGTTACGGTCGGGCGACGAGCCGACTGAAGATAACCGATCACCATCAGGTAGATCGCCAAGGGGCCAAGCGCCAGCGCGATAGAGAATGAGTCAATCATAGCGTTTATCGTAGACCGGTCGTCGAGTGAATAACAGTCGCAAAACGCTGAGACAGAACTGCTCGGCGTCAGACGTCCTGCGTGACAGGCGTCCAAATCTGACGCTGCTGATCCAGGAAAGTTGAATAGGTACCCGCTTGAATATGAGCTCGTGCTTCCCGAACCAACCGCTGGTAGAACGTCAGGTTGTGGATCGACAACAGGATCGGCCCCAGCATCTCTCCGGCGACAAACAGGTGGCGAATGTAGGCGCGGCTGTGCCGGCAAGCCGGACAAGGGCAATCCTCCTCCAGCGGACGAGCGTCTTCACGAAACTTTGCGTTTCGCAACTTCATCGATCCGGTGGCGGTAAAGGCCAATGCATTGCGGCCGTTTCGCGTCGGCATCACACAATCAAACATATCGACACCGCGAGCGATCGCTTCGACAAGATCGATCGGTGTCCCGACGCCCATCAGATACCGCGGCTTGGCCTTCGGCAGATACGGAACCGTCGCCTCGATCGTCTTGTACATCTCCGCCGGCGGTTCGCCAACACTGAGGCCGCCGATCGCGAAGCCCTCGAAGTCCTCTTTGCTCATCTCCTGAGCACACTGCCGTCGCAGTTCGGGATCCAATCCACCTTGCACGATCGCAAACCGAGCTTGGTCTTCCCGCGAGGCATGTTCCAGGCAACGCTTCGCCCAACGGATCGATCGCTCCATGGCATCTTCGATCACGGCGGGTTCGTTTGGCAGCGCGATTACATGATCCAGAACCATCGCGACGTCGCTGCCGAGCGATTCTTGAATGTCGATAGACAGCTCGGGCGTCAGCTCGATCGCCCGGCCATCGATGTGCGACTTGAACGTCGCGCCGTGTTCGGTGATCTTCGTCAGCTGGGCGAGGCTGAAGATTTGGAAGCCGCCCGAATCGGTTAAGATCGGGCCGTCCCAGCCGCTGAAGCGATGCAGGCCTCCGAGCGAACGGATCAGTTCATGCCCGGGGCGAAGACCAAGATGGTAGGTATTGCCGAGGATCATCGAAGCACCCAACTGCTTCAATTGATCGACCGTCACCCCTTTAACCGTCGCCTGCGTTCCCACAGGCATGAAGGCTGGCGTGGGAACTTCGCCGTGAGGCGTCGTCAACAAACCAGCGCGGGCCTGAGTGTTTGGATCTTCGGCGATCAACTGGATCGTGACGGCAGGCAAAATCGACTACCTTACTCGCCGCGGAGCGTCAGGTTGTGCTGTTCGAGCTTCTCGCGAATCTCAACCAAGCTGGTCACGCCGAAGTTCTTGCATTCGAGCAGTTCGTCGGCGGTCTTGCGAAGCAGTTCGCCGATCGTGTTCAGTCCCAAGCGGACCATGCACTTACGAGCACGAACCGACAGGTTCAGATCGGAGATCGGACGGTCCAACAACGCTTGTTCCGCAGGCGACAGGTGCGAGGTGTCGACGGGCGGATCGGCGGTCTTCTTTTCGTGAGCGAACTGGCCGAGGGTCAGCCCCTTGCTGCTCAAGATCTCACGGATTTCGTAGAGGCTGGTTTCACCAAAGTTCTTACTGGCCAGCAGTTCCGCTTCGCTGGTGCGAGTCAAATCGCCGAGCGTATCGATGCCCATCTTGGTCAAGCAGTTGCGGCTGCGGACGGACAATTCGAAGTTCGAGACCGAGATGTTCAACACCTGGGCCAGGCGATCGTTGCGACGCTGTGTCTCTTCGTCGTACAAAACGTTGCCCGATGCCGACGCGTCCTTCATGTACAGGCGAGCCTGAGGATGGTCGGGATAGCAATCGAGAATCCGCTTGTAGCAAAGCTGAGCCTTGCCGAAATCGTTGCGGTCTTCGCTCATCAAGCCCAAGTTGATCAGAACACCGACGCCGGTCGGGAAGGCTTTCGAAGCGCGTTCGTAAAGTTCCAGAGCGGTATCGTCGTTACCGTGGCGATCGTTTTCGACAGCCAGACCAAACAGAGCTCCCGCGTGCTGCGGATTCGCTTGGATCGCTCGCTCGTACAACGCAACGGCTTCGGGCAGATTGCCACCCAACACTGCGACGGTTGCACCGCGCTGATAGAGGTATTCAGCCGATTGCTCGACGGGACCAAACATGTTGTCCAACGTTGCCAACGCTTGCTCGGCATTGCCCATGTAGCGGTGAACCGCTGCGATCGCCAGGTTGCATTCGTCGGCGTTGTAGCCAGCGGTCTTGGCGGCTTCGAACGAAGCCATCGCTTCGGCGTAATCGCAGTGCTCGAAGTGGCAGCGTCCGATGTAGAACTGCGCCAACGCACCACCGTCAGCCGACTGCAGCGTCTGCTTTGCGTCTTGGAAACGCCCCAGCAAAAACTGACCGATGCCCAATCGCGTTTGCGACGCGGGAGTCCGATCGGTGTCTTGCTCCAACAACCCAACGCCTTCCTTGAGCTCCGTGAAGTGCGTGAAATCGTCGGAAATAGCCTGACGGATCACATAGATTTCCTGTGGTCCAAAAGACGCGTTGGAAAGCAACGTCTCCTTCAGATCGAGCATGTGAGCTTCAGCCATGGAGTGGGGTTCCTACAGAAGGGCAAGCGGGCCTTGCGAAGGCGTGAAGAGCCGATGGTGGGACTTGAACCCGCAACCTATTCATTACGAATGAATCGCTCTGCCAGTTGAGCTACATCGGCCTGAGATTTGCACTGAGCTGAAGTAGTAAGATAAAAGAATTTCCCTTATTTCGTCAAGAGGACGGTTGGGGGAGAATTGATATACAATTAATAAATTGTGCCTTCTACGGAGATCGATCGCCATGATCCATACACGCGCCCAATCGCTTCTCCTTGAATTTGGGATTTCTGAAGAGCCAAAAGGACTTGCCATCGGCAGTCGCTGGTCGGCCGGACAGGGAGCCGACGTGAGCGTTCATTCGCCAATCGACGGCGCTCAACTCGCTTCTTTTGCGATGGCAACGCCGGAACAAGTCGGCCAGGCGACCTCGGCAGCTCGGACCGCTTTTGCTTCGTGGCGCGTTGTCCCCGCACCGGTCCGCGGCGAATTGGTCCGCCGAATCGGCGACCGACTGCGGCATCATAAATCGGATTTAGCCGAACTGGTCAGTTGGGAAACGGGCAAGATCACCCAGGAATCCTTGGGCGAAGTCCAAGAGATGATCGACGTCTGCGATTTTGCTGTAGGGCTCAGCCGCCAACTTTATGGCAAAACGATCGCCAGCGAGCGACCGCTCCACCGACTGACCGAGCAATGGCATCCGCTGGGCCCCATCGGCGTGATCAGCGCTTTCAACTTCCCCGTCGCCGTCTGGGCCTGGAATGCGATGGTCGCCCTGGTCTGCGGCGATCCCGTAGTCTGGAAACCCTCGGAAAAAGCTGCCTTGTGCGGGATCGCCTGCCACGCCATCGCCGCGGGAGTTGCCGCGGAGATGCCCGAAGCTCCTCCGGGCCTGCTGAGTCTGGTGATCGGGAATGCGGAGACTGGCAAAGCGATCGCCGATTCGCCCCAGCTCCCACTGGTTTCGGCGACCGGTTCGGTCCCGATGGGACGCGACGTCGCCGTACGTGTCGCCGGGCGACTGGGGCGTTCGCTGCTGGAACTCGGCGGAAACAACGGCATGATCGTCGCGCCGTCGGCCGACCTAGAACTGGCGACGCGTTCGATTCTGTTTGCCGCCGTCGGCACCTGCGGCCAGCGATGCACCTCGCTGCGACGGCTGTATGTGCACGAATCGATTGCCGATTCGCTCGCCGACCAACTGCGAAAACTGTACGCCCGCCTGCCGATCGGCGATCCGAAAAGCGACGCGACGCTGGTCGGACCGCTGATCGACGAGAATGCGATGATCGCGATGCAGACCGCCCTGGCAGCGGCTCGCCAACAGGGAGGGACTGTTTTTGCAGGCGAACAGGTTACCGAAGGGGTCCCCGCCGGCGGCTTTTACGTCCGCCCGGCGATCGTCGAGATCGCGGCCGACGCGGCGATCGTGCAGCAGGAGACCTTTGCTCCGATCCTGTATCTGATGCGATATCGCGACTTCGACGAAGCGATTGCGATGCACAACGGGGTGCCGCAGGGGCTGGCTTCGGCCATCCTGACCAACGATGTTCGCGAAGCGGAGCTGTTCTGCTCGCCAGCGGGATCGGATTGCGGAATCGTCAACGTCAACATCGGGACCAGCGGCGCCGAGATCGGCGGAGCATTTGGCGGCGAAAAAGAGACCGGCGGCGGACGCGAATCGGGGAGCGATTCATGGAAGGCGTACATGCGGCGGGCGACCAATACCGTCAACTACAGCCCCGAACTCCCTCTGGCTCAAGGGATTCGTTTCGACCTCGATTGAACCGAGCCGAAAAATTGACACAAAAAAACACCCGATCGAATTCGACCGAGTGTTTTTGTTGACCTATAGTTGGGGACCGCAGCGAGGCATCCCCTCCAATGGCAAACGGCTTATTCGCGTGGGCGGATCGCACCGGTCAGACCGCTGTAATCGACGCGGTCCGAACCGTGCCACAGAGGTTGCCCGAGTTCGACGCGTTTACGCAGGACTTCGATCTTTTCCGAAGAGCCAGCGGGAGCGTCGGTCTCTTTGAAGTCGTTCCAGTCTTGTGGAACGAAGTCTTCGTCGTGGCCGTAACGCAGGATGGCTTCAAACACGTTCTTGCAAACAGTCATTAAATAATGTCCTCTCACCGGATCCAGTTTGCTTCTCCGAAGTTGGATCGCGGCATGTGATGCCTTATCGCACCGTTCATCCGTGGGCGCGGTAGAAATCTGCCTCCCACAGGCAGATAAATGTGTCAATGGGAGTTGGGGGCTGACCGTTGATTATCGATCGAAGCTTGATGCATTATTCATAATTCAAATGCAGAGTCAAGTTTTTTGTTTGGGGGACTATCCGCCCCAAGGCCCATTTTCAGCCACTCCCCCTTGTATTCTGTTAAGCTCGGCAAATATTAAGTAAATCGCGTCGGAATCCGCTAGAAAAACGACGCAGCTGGGGGAGTTTCACCGCCATAGATGGGGTCAACTGTAGGGGCTGTTCCCCACCCGAAGCATCGCCACCAGGGGACCATCGCCCCCCTTGGGCGAAATCTATGCGTCAAGTGGGCTTGGCGCACGACAAACGGCCGGGGTTGGAATGCTTCCCTTGGGTAAAATGCTGCGGTTCTTCGACTTGCAGCGCGAGGCAAAGAAAATAGTCGAAAAATAGTTTCCGACAGTTGCCACTCCAAATACCCCACGCGTTTAAATCGCTGAAGCGGGCACATCTTCGCGCTGATGAACTTCCACCGCCGCGTGGGCGATCGAAAGATCGTCGGGAAGCATCTTTTTAAAGTCGCCAGGGGAGACGGGATTCGACGAGACGATGATGATCTCGGTCGCGTATAACCCCGGACCAATCGACCAGACATGCAGGTCGACGACGTCGTGGTCATCGTCTTCGATCGCGTCGCGAATTCGATCCAAAACCAGGTCGGTCGCCTGCCGATCCAACAGCACATCGCTCGTCGATCGAAGCAGTCCGACCGACCACTTCGCAACCACGATGGCACCGACGATACCGATGATCGGGTCGAGGATCGCCCACCCCCAAAACTTGCCCGCCAAAAGAGCAACGATCGCCAGCACGCTGGTCAACGCATCGGCTAACACATGCATGTAGGCAGCTTTTAAGTTGTGATCGTGCCCATGACTGCAACTCGATCCATCGCCGTGATCGTGCGTGTGACCGAGGACCGTGGCGCAGATCGCGTTGACGACCAGACCGATCGCGGCGACCAGGATCGCTTGATTAAAAGAAATTTCCGCCGGGTCGAGGATTCGATGGACACTTTCCCAAACCATCATCAGCGAAAAGATGCCCAACAGCAGAGCGCCGGCAAATCCGCCCAACGCGTTGACCTTCCCCGTCCCAAAGCTGTAGCAGGCGTCATGGGCATAGCGGCGGGCGTAGATGTAAGCGAAGACCGATATCGTGAGCGCCGCAGCGTGCGACGCCATGTGCAATCCGTCGGCCAACAGCGCCATCGACTCGTAGACTCGCCCGGCCACGATCTCGATCACCATCATCGCCACGGTGATCGCGATCACCACAATCGTCCGCGACTCCCCAGGTTTCTTCTGGTCCTGGCCAAAGGAGTGATCCTCGTGCCAGGCAGCCAATTCTCGATTGCTCATCGCTTTGCAGGCTTCCCCTGATTCTTGATTCGTCCACGATTAACGCCTGCCCCTATCATAGAACCTTCCCCGCAAGGGCGATGCAAAAGTGAAGCCGCCCCCCGCTGATCGCTGGCGTTTTTTCATCCGGCCTGCGTGCCCAAGTCCACTCCCCCGCAGAGACGACACTATTCAGGTCGTTTTTTGAGGAATTGATTGATTTTTCACCTCGCTTGAAATAGCCTCGACTGTAATGCCAAAACTCCGCAGACCACCCAAAGTATTGCACAACGAGTCGCAAGGGATCTCTATCGATGACTAACTCCAGACTATTCACTTGCTTGCTCGTGGTTGCGTGCACCTCGATCGCAAGCGCCCAGAACGATGCAGCCTCGCCATTTAGCGGCAGCGATTCGGCGATCGCACAGCAATGGGTGCAGGTCGATTCGGCGGGAACGCTGCACGGACGCGTCGACGTGCCCGTCGCCGGAGGCCTCCGCCGCGCAGACCTCGTCCGCATCGCGCTGCTTCCTTTAGGTGGCGGCGAAGCCGCGACGACCGTCTACGGCAAGACGACTCTCGAAGGCAGCTTTACGATCCCACAAGTCTCCAAGGGGACTTACGCGATGCTCGTCCACAGCACCGACGTCCTCGCCTGCTACACCGTGCATGTCCTTCCCGCCAACGGTTCGGAGACTCCAGACCACTTGCATGTGCTTGCCGCGCGAACCAATTCGGATTTCGTAATGCAACGCATCCGCAGCTACATCCCGATGCAGCCTTCGCTCCCTTACGCGATCAAACAGTTCGACACCGATCCGGTTAGCGATCGCAAGCCGAGCAGCGAAGGCCAAGTCTTCGCCGATTCGACCGGTGCGATCAACGGCCGGCTTTCGCTTCCCGCGGGCAGCGACGGCAAATCGCCTGCGATCCGAAACATGAACGTGATCGTGGTTCAAGGCGACAAGTCGGTCGCGATGGCAGCTGTCGACGGCGACGGCAACTTCTCGGTCCCCAAGCTGACTCCCGGATCGTACGGCCTGATCGCTGCGGGCGAGAGCGGTTTTGCGGCTGTCGGATTTGAGCTGACCGCTCCAACAACCACTTCGCATTCGACACGCACCACTCGCTTTGTATCGTTCAACGCGGCGGCCGCCGGCGAGACCGAATTGAACGTCGAAGTCGTCCCCGGCTTTGCCGTCGAATCGATTCAAAAAGAACTGCAACCCTCCGAAAATGGCGACCAGGAAGTGATCGGCGAAGGCGTTGCCTTGGACGAATTCGGTTGGCCCGTCGACCCTAACGCAGTCCCAAGAGGTCCGACGGCAAGCAGCATGGGATCGGCTCAAGCCGGTTCGAGCGGCGGTGGCGGCGGCGGTTCGGGTGGCGGCGGCGGCCTGGGTGGCCTCGGCGCGATCGGCCTGGCCGCAGCAGCATTGGCTGCTCAAGACAACAACAGCGTGGCGAGCCCCGCGAATCCTTAAGATCGCAGCACGCTCTCGCTCGCTGCGATGCAAAGCCGCCCCGCACATGGGGCGGCACAAATTGCCCGATCCGAACGTCTCCCACAGCGGCCACCATGTTGGCCGCTTTTTTTGTTTACCAGTCGTGCAATAATCCTTCGGAACTTGCGGGCGCCGGTCGGCTGAGTTAACTTCGGGGATCGCCCTCGCCAAGCAACCTTTTGCGCCAGCGATCCGTAGCCCCGCGGTTGAGCCTGCCCCGCATTCTTGCTCGCTCGCTACAGTTCATCTGCCAACTCCCGTTGCTTGCCCACCAGATCACACTTACGACCCTCTCTCACCTGTCCCTTCTTCACGGATTTGATCGAACATGAGTTTAGATACAGCCATTGCAGAGGCCAAAGCGACGCTGGACGCTCACACGCACGAGATCGTTCAGTGGCACTTCCACGAATCGACGGGAAGCCCTTTCTGGTTGCAGAAGAAAAGCGAACTGAAGTTCGATCCGTTGACCGAAGTCAAATGCTTCGACGACCTGAAGAAGTTCCCGCTGTTCGAAGACGATTGGTTGCGTGGCGGGCCGGTTCGCCGTTGGGTTCCCAAGGGCTACGAAAACGAACCGGTCTACGTCTTCGAGACCGGCGGAACGACCGGTGTCCCCAAGAGTCGTGTTGTGATGCGCGATCACTGGATCGATTACGAGATGTTCAGCGACACGCTGCCCGAGGAGCACTTTCCCAAGGGAGCGAACTGGTTGATGCTGGGCCCAAGCGGTCCGCGACGCTTGCGATTGGCTGTCGAACACCTGGCGCAACACCGCGGCGGGATCTGCTTCTGCGTCGATCTCGATCCACGCTGGGTTGTCAAGCTGATCAAAAAAGGCTGGATGGAGCACCTGGAAGAATACAAGAAGCACTGCATCGACCAAGCGATCACGATCCTGACCGCGGGTCACGACATCCAATGCATGTTCACGACGCCCAAGTTGTTGGAATCGTTAGGCGATGCCTTGGAAGAACGCGGCAGCAGCATCCAAGAGATGGGCATCAAGGGGATCTTCTCTGGCGGCACCGAGTTCACGCCTCAGTGGACGCGGTACGCGGTCGAGGAATTGTTAGGCGGTTCGCCCGAAGAGGGTGGCGTTTACATGACGCCAACCTACGGTAACACGCTGATGGGACTGGCGTGCAGCAAACCGATCACCGCCGCCGAACAGTACAAGATCAGCTACTACGCCCCGCAACCGCGAGCGGCGACCGAAGTGGTTGAGTTTGAAGATCACACGCAGGTCGTCAGCATGGGCGGCACCGGACGCGTGAAGTTGTATACATTGACGAAAGAGTTCTTTGTTCCCGGCTTCCTGGAACGCGATGAGGGAGAACGCGAAGCTCCGTTCGACAAGTTCCCATGGGACGGTGTCAGCGGCGTTCGACCGTTCCACGAACTGGCTTCGGCCACGACCGTCGGCGTCTACTAAACCTAGAACCCTTCCATCTCTTGATCGCCGAAGTGTCGCCGCCGAACTATCGATGCGACGACGGTCGGCGTCTTCATGAACCGAGAACCTTTCTATCTCCTTACGTCTCCGATTTGCGGAGGCGATCGAATCGGCAGCCCGCGAGAAAACCATGTTACAATTGCCCGCTCTGCGTTGGGGAAAACCTTACGAATCGCTCGAAAAGCAAGAAGTCGTCCACTTCAACACCGGCGAACCGATCGCGATGGTCAACCAGGTCGGTGGCGGAATCGTGCAACGCGATTTGCGAAAATCGCAGAACGCTCGCGACGCGCTGCGAAAAATCCCCACCGATGAATTGATGGGGATGTGCAAGAAAGCGGCTGAGTTGTTCGAGAACGCCGAGTTGCCGATGGGCGATTCGACGCAGACCGTCGACCAGTTCGTGCACCAGCAATCGGCATCGACCGGCCTGCCGGAGCACATGTGTCGCGCTAACCTGAAGAAAAATTCGTTCTGCTTGGCCAACATGGATAAGATCCTCGACGCGCTCACCCGCGGACTGGATCGCAACATCTTTACCCGCGGCTACGGCGAAGAAGGTCGCGGCGTGATCGTCAGCTACCAAGCAACAACTCCAATCCTCGGGGCCGTGTTGCCAAACAATTCGCCCGGCGTGCACACGTTGTGGTTGCCTGCGGTCGCGCTGCAGGTCGGATTGGCACTGAAACCGGGTTCGCAAGAACCGTGGACTCCGTACCGCATGGTCGCCGCATTTATCGAAGCGGGAATTCCAGCCGAAGCGTTTTCGCTGTACCCCGGCGGACACGACGCCGGCGGCGCGCTGTTGGCGAAATGCTCGCGATCGATGGTCTTCGGCAGCGCTCAAACGCTTGCTCAATACGCCGACAACCCTCGCGTCCAAGCTCACGGTCCAGGATTCTCAAAGATCATCCTGGGAGACGATGTCGTCGACCAATGGGAAGATTACCTGGACATGATGGTCGAAAGCGTCGCGATCAACTCCGGCCGCAGCTGCATCAACTGCTCGGGCATCTGGGCCAGTCGCCACACCCGCGAGATCGGCGAAGCGATCGCCAAGCGGATCGGCCCAATCGACGTCAAACCGCCGACCGACCCGACCGCCGAACTGGCTGCGTTCACGATGAAGCAGATGGCGCTGGGCACCTGGGGGATGGTCGAAACCGACCTGCAGGAAGAAGGTGTGACCGATTTGACAGCCGAATACGGCGACAAATTGATCGAAAAAGAGCGCTGTGCCTACCTGCGACCGATGGTCGTGCACGCCGATTCGCCCGATCGCGGCGTCGCGGCAAAGGAGTACATGTTCCCCTTCGTCAGCGTCGTCCAGTGCCCTCAAGCCGACATGCTGCGACGAATCGGCCCAACTCTGGTTGGCACCGTGATCACCAATAACGAGGAGCTGATTCGCCAAGCGGGTGACAGCACCGATATCGATCGCTTGAACATCGGCCCGATCGCCACAAACCGTCTGAATTGGCTGCAACCGCACGAAGGGAACATCATCGATTTCCTTTACCGATCGCGTGCGTACCAGGTCGCCGAGACGCCGGTTGCCGCTGCCGGGGGCTGATTTGGCCACCTGATGTAGCGTCTCGCTGCATCACAAATCAGGAAAGATTGTCGCAGGTCGGGTTCGATTTCGCCCGAACCTGCGACGCGTTTGCGCGTCCCATAGATTGCTGGGGCGTCCTCTCTACGTTCCCTTCGGGGAGCGAATCGGCTTAAAAAATCGCAACCGGCAACTCTTACCCATTTGCCGGAAACTGTGCGGCCAGCATAGAATATGACGGCTTTCCGCGGGCGACTGCTGGATCAAGTCGGCGATTTCTGAAATTTGCTTTACTTCGGCCCGCCCTTTTTTTCGATACAACCCCTACAGACCCACCTTTTGCATCCACGCAGGACGATAGGCTCACATGTCGGTACAACCTGAAGGTCAGCTGATTGCTGACAAGGAAATTTCCGAAGTCGATGGAATCACAGTCCGCTTGGCTGGCGATTCGGGTGACGGCATGCAGTTGCTGGGCACTCAATTGACCAACACCAGCGCGCTGCTTGGCAACGATGTCGCGACGTTCCCCGATTTCCCAGCGGAAATTCGCGCCCCGCGCGGTACACGTGCCGGCGTCAGCGGGTTCCAGGTGCAATTCGCCAACTCCGAAATCTTCACTCCCGGCGACACGCTCGATGCGTTGGTGGTGATGAACCCGGCGGCGATGGTCACCAACATCACCGACCTACGTCGCGGCGGGCTGTTGATCGTCAACGAGGACGGCTTCGACGCCAAAGCTTTGAAACTGGCGGCGCTCACCGAGGATCCGGTCACCGAAGAGATCGAAGATCGCTACCGCGTCTTCAAGGTCCCGATGACCAAGCTGACTCGCGATGCCGTCAAAGAACTTGGCCTGGGCATGAAGGAAGCCGATCGCTGCAAGAACTTCTTCGCAATGGGATTGGTCTACTGGTTGTTCGGTCGTTCGCTGGAACCAACCCTGCGTTTCATCGACAACAAGTTTGGCAAGAAGTTGCCCGACGTAGCGGCCGCCAATGAGAAGGCGCTTCGCGCTGGATGGGCGTTCGGTGAAACGACCGAAACCTTCGGGATCACCTACCGCGTCGCACCGGCCAAACTGAAGCCGGGCACCTACAAAAACATGATGGGCAACCAAGCTTTGGCTTGGGGTCTGCTGGCTGCTGCAAAGCGCAGCGGCAAAGAGGTCTTCTACAGCGGCTATCCGATCACGCCGGCTAGCGACATCTTGCACGAACTGAGCCGTTACAAACATTTTGGCACGCGAACGTTCCAAGCCGAAGATGAAATCTCCGCTTGCTGTGCAGCGATCGGTGCTGCCTTTGGCGGTGCGATGGCAGTCACCGCCAGCAGCGGACCGGGTATCGCGCTGAAGGCCGAAGCGATGGGCTTGGGCTTCATTTTGGAACTGCCGTTGATCGTGATCAACGTGCAACGCGGCGGCCCAAGCACCGGCCTGCCAACCAAGACCGAACAGAGCGATCTGTTGCAAGCGATGTTCAACCGCAACGGCGAAGCACCGCTGCCGATCATCGCCGCGCAAAGCCCCGGCGACTGCTTCGACGCCGCTCAAGAAGCTTGGCGGATCGCCGTCAAGTTCATGACGCCCGTGATCCTGTTGTCCGATGGATACATCGCCAACGGTAGCGAACCGTGGAAGGTTCCCGACGTTAACGAAATGGAACCGATCGTCGTCACCCATCCGCCCGACGCGGCTGAAGGCGATGCGCCCTTCATGCCATACGCTCGCGACGAAAACCTGGCCCGACCATGGGCAATCCCCGGCACCGCCGGGTTGATGCACCGCGTCGGCGGTCTGGAGAAAGCGGACGGCAGCGGCAACGTCAGCTACGATCCCGATAACCATCAATTGATGACCGACAAGCGTGCTGCGAAGATCGAAGGTATCGCCAACGACATTCCAGCTCAAGAAGTCTTCGGCGAGGAATCGGGCGACGTGTTGGTGATCAGCTGGGGCGGAACCTACGGTGCCTGCCACACCGCGATCGAACGCTGCCAACGCGAAGGGCTCAGCGTCTCGCACGCTCACATCCGCTACATGAATCCAATGCCAGCGAACCTTGGCGATCTGATGCGATCGTTCCGCAAGGTGCTGGTCCCCGAATTGAACTCGGGACAATTGCGAATGCTGCTGCGAGCGAAGTACCTGGTCGACTGCATCGGCTTCAACAAGGTCAAAGGCAAGCCGTTCAGCGTTTCGGAACTGATGGATCAAATCCATGAAATCGCTGATCAACCTACCCCCAATGACCAGCACTTCGGCTAACGGATTCGCTGTCCGACCGTGGTGGTGACACCCAACAATCTACGTCCTCGAACTCTATAGATCCCATGAACTTACCTGTTCTAAAAGCCGCCGATTTTGCCAGCGACCAAGACATCCGATGGTGCCCCGGATGTGGCGATTATTCGATCCTGGCCCAGATGAAGAAGGTCCTTCCCGAGCTGGGAATTCCCCGCGAGAAGACAGTCTTCGTCAGCGGCATCGGCTGCAGCAGCCGGTTTCCGTATTACATGAACACCTACGGCATGCACAGCATCCACGGCCGTGCACCAACGTTCGCAACGGGCCTGAAGGCGACTCGCCCCGACCTTTCGGTCTGGGTGATCACCGGCGACGGCGACGCGTTGTCGATCGGCGGTAACCACTTCATCCACGTGCTGCGGCGGAACTTGGACATCAACGTCGTCCTGTTCAACAACCGCATCTACGGTCTGACCAAGGGGCAATATTCGCCAACCAGCGAAGAGGGCCAGGTCACCAAGAGCACGCCGATGGGATCGATCGATCACCCATTGAACCCGTTGAGTGTAGCGATCGCCGCCGAAGCGACCTTCGTCGCCCGGTCGCTCGACGCGCACGTCAAACACTTGGCTGAGACCCTCAAGCGTGCCGCGGCACACAAGGGAACCTCGCTGGTCGAGGTTTATCAGAACTGCAACGTCTTCAACGACGGTGCGATGGCGTACGCTCAAGAGAAGAGCCAGCGTTTGGAGAACACGATCGAGCTGGAGCACGGCAAGCCGTTGATCTTCGGTACCAATCGCGACAAGGGAATCCGTCAGGTTGGCACTCAATTGGAAGTCGTCAACTTGAAGGATGTCGCGGAAGACGATCTGTTGTTCCACGACGAAAAGGCGATGGATCCGTCGCTGCACTTCCTGCTCAGCCGCATGCGTCACCCGGTGATGCCCGAACCGATCGGCGTCTTCCGCGACGTCGAAGGCGTGGCGACCTACGACGAACAGATCAACGACCAAGTCGCCGCGGCGAAAGCCAAACATGGCGAAGCGGATCTGAACGCTCTGTTCAATTCGGGCGACACCTGGGAAGTCGCGTCGTAGTCGAGACGCTTTTGGGCCGTTCATGATGCACCCGCCCGGCAAAGCCGGGAGGTTCGGAAAACCAGCGTTTAGCGAGTTTTTCGGAGAGGGCATTCGCCCAGATCAAGGCGGCCCCGATACCTCGTGACGCCCGCTCCCCGAACAACGCTTCGCTCGTTCGACCCTCCCCCGCAAACTTCGTTTGGGGAGGGTGAAGTATCTCCGAAAGCATCGACAAGACGACAATGCAATTCACCCGCCCGGCAGATGCCGGGAGGTCGGAAAACAAGTGTCAAGTGTGTTTTCAGGGAGGGGCTTTCCTCCGGATCAAGGCGTGCTCGATACCTTGTGACGTCCCTCCCCGAACAACGCTTCGCTCGTTCGACCCTCCCCCGCAAACTTCGTTTGGGGAGGGTGTATTCCGACGGGCTAACAGTCACAATTCGAACGAACGAGTTCTACCGGCCGTCCGCTCTGTCGAACAGGGACACCGGTGCTGGCGGAAATCGCAATCTACATACTCCAAGCAGGAAGATCTTTTGGACGCAGCGACCTCGACGCCAAGCCAACCGACGCGAATGATCCATCTGTTTACCGATGGCGCGTGCAGCGGTAATCCGGGACCGGGCGGATGGGCGTATGTTTTGCGTGACCTGCAGAGCGGCACGGAGAAGGAATGTTCGGGGGGCTTGGTTGAAACGACCAACAACCAGATGGAGATGTTGGCGGTGATCCGCGGTTTGGAGGCGCTCAAGCGTCCCTGTAAAGTGACGCTCTATTCGGACAGCAGTTACGTCGGGCAGGGACTCAGCAAATGGATGGCCGGTTGGAAACGCAACGGTTGGCGACGCAAGGTCGGCACCAAGTTTGCCGAGCTGAAAAACGCCGAGCTCTGGAAAGAACTCGACCGCCAATTGCAGATCCATGCCGTGACGTTTGAGCATGTCAAAGGTCACAGTGGGCACGAGGAGAACGAACGCTGCGATCAACTAGCTGTCGCCGCGTACCAACGATTCCTGTAATCGCCGCCGGCTCTAGTGCTTCGGCCGGATCGCTTCGACCTGGCGACGCAAACGACTCTGGCGTTGGCGGAACTTTTGCGTCAGCCAGCGAACTTCACTCTCCAGCCGCTGTTGAGCGACGGCGGACAACAGCGGTTGCGAATCGGCAACACCTTCGCTTTGAGATGGCTCTTTGCTACGCCGCGATAACGAGCGATGGACGCCCAATTTCCCGGTCACAAACGCCTCTTGCAATTTGCTGCGATCGGCGGGCCGTCCAACAGCGAGCGCCAACGGGCTGGACCACTGCAGTTGGCAGCGTTCCAGCAGCATATCGCCGGTTTGCGAACGGGCTCGATCGATCGCTACGATTCGCTGCTCCGCTTCGCCGATGTTGCTGTCAAACAACATCACCCACTGGTCCTCCTGCAGCTGGTAGACCAATTCGTGGATCTCGCAATGACTCTGCAGAAACCTGTCGAGATCTCGCATCGGTTCGGTGGGCAACAACTCCGAAACAGTCACCCCAACCATCGCGACGCTTCGGCGATATCGTGGTGGCGCCGTTTCGACTGGCAGCGTTTGCCGATTGGCGGCGAGGTCAACGCGTCGACGAACCGGCCGGATCCGCTCGCCTGCACAATGCGCCGCTGACGCTTCGCTTGCCGCTGCGGGCGAGATCGTTTCGCGCCAACGCGCAAAACTATCGACAACCGCCGCGGGGCCTCCGGTCGGCAGTTCGATGCTGAATCGAGCTCCCTTGCCCGGCTCGCTGCTGACTTCCAACTGGCCGAAATGGAGCGCCGCGATCTGTCGACAGATCGACAATCCCAGACCATGGCCGTCCAATTGGCTGACGCCTCGTTTGGCCAGCTGCGACCACTGTTGCGGTGCGATCCCGGCTCCGGTGTCTTCGACCGACAATCGGATCCGGTCGCCGGTGCGAGCCAATTCGGTGCGTACGGTGATCGTTCCCGATTCGGGAGTTACACGAATCGCGTTGTCGATCAGGTTGACCAACAGCCGCTTGATCTTGTCACCATCAGCAAACATCGGCGGCAGCTTGTTTTCAAAACCGATCCATTGCAGCCCGACCCCGCGGCTGCGGCGAGACGACTCGATCAACGGCTGAACTTGAGCTGGCAGCCCGCTGGCCGGCAACCAATTTTTGGCGATACGCGGGCTGCCGGTCCGAACGCACTCGAAGTGCAACATATCGTCGATCAACCGCTGCATGTCGTTACAACGCGCGACCACCGCCTGAAGATGCTCTTTCTGTTCCTCGGAGACCGGTCCTTCGACGCCATCGGCGACCAATTGCGTCAGCTCGCGAGCCGCGGCCAGGGGAGACCTT
The DNA here is from genome assembly GCF_007751715.1 of Rosistilla oblonga. Taxonomy (NCBI): domain Bacteria; kingdom Pseudomonadati; phylum Planctomycetota; class Planctomycetia; order Pirellulales; family Pirellulaceae; genus Rosistilla; species Rosistilla oblonga. Next base: position 4,764,855 of record NZ_CP036292.1, read on the forward strand.
AGATCGTGCGCGGTGTCGGTTAACAGATGTCCAGCGAAATCCAACGCGACCCGCGGGTCCTCTTTTGGCGTGATGGAATTGTTGGTCAGGCCGGTCTGAAACATTGACAACTTCGGCATCGAATTCATCCCTGATCGATTTTTTAGGTGGGCTGGTCTGATATCAGCTTCGGCAAAACTTGGGGTCGGATTGCGGTCGAAAGTATGGAGAATTCAATCCATTCGATGGGTCTGTTGAAGCGTAGCGGATGTAGCGGTTATGCGACCGGCAATTGCGGCGCCCCGCAGCTAGCAACCGCGGAAATGAATGCGGGTTCCCTTGGTCGGGCGTTTCTGAGAAACTGTCGGTTTGCATTACCCTTCCTGACCGATCGAGTTGGAGGATGGCCGCGTGCCGCCGGAAATACGTCGAGCGTTCCCTTGGTTCCTGGTTGGTGTTTGTGGCTGCGCCGTCATCTGGGCGCTCTCCTTTACCACGCTGCCACCCGCCGATTTCGCCTTCCAAAACGGCGATGATGTCAAAACGCTCGACCCCGCGCGAGCCACTGGCGAACCCGAACACAAGATTCTGCAGGCGCTCTTTGAGGGCCTATTGCGATCGGTCCCCGACGGTCCGGTCGACGAAAACGGCCTGCAGGATGTGACGCTTGTCCCGGGGATGGCCGACTTACCAGAGATCTCCGAGGATGGCCGAACGTACACGTTCCGGATGCGTGACGGCATGAAGTGGTCCGATGGCACTCCCGTCACCTCGCGCGATTTCGCTTGGTCTTGGCAACGCGTGCTGCACCCCGAGACCGCGTCGGAGTATTCGTCTCAGCTGTATTACGTCGTCGGCGGCAAGGAATACAACACGGCGGAAGTCGCCGTGGGCGATCGCGTCGAAGCGGAACTCCGCGACCGACCGGGGAGTCCCGATCCGCTGCAACCCTTTCCTCGCGGAACCGTCCTGCACGGCATTCTCGAATCGATCGAGAAACCCGAGCGGCCCGAGATCGAAGACGAGACGAGCGACGAGGGGAAAAAGCTGCTGGCCGACTGGCAGAACGACTGGGTCTATGCGATCGACGTCAAACCACAGACCGACGCGGGGATCGACTGGGATGCCAAGGGGCAACTTCGATACTTCACCAAGCAGACCGAAGGCGGTGAATTTGACGGCAAGAAGCTTGAACCGGTCCATCAGGTCCTGATCGACTTTGCCCACTTCGGCGGTGTGGAAACGCCAGACGACCAAACTCTGATCGTCAAGCTAAACGAACCAACTCCGTTTTTCTCCTACCTGACGGGCTTCTACACGCTGTTCGCCGTGAACCGCGAGTGCGTGGAGAAATACGGAGCGCCGGCTTGGACCAAGTCGGAGAACATGGTTTGCAACGGTCCCTACGAACTGGAATTCCGCCGGATCCGCGATCGGATCCGGTTGCGAAAGAACCCGTATTATTGGAACACCGACGCCGTCGATCTCGACCGAATCGACGCCTACAGCGTCAAGTCGCAAACGACCGCGCTGAACATGTATCTGAAGGATCAATTGCACTGGGCTTCGGATGTTCCGCTGTCGGTGATCGAAGAGATTCAAGAGCGCGACGATGCGAAGGTCGGCGTTTCGCTGGCCGTCTATTTCTATCGACTCAATACGACTCGCAAACCGTTGGACGACGTGCGGGTCCGCCGCGCGTTGAATCTGGCGATCGACAAACAGCAGATCGTCAACGAGGTCACGCGGGCGGGGCAGATCCCGGCCGAAAGCATCGTCCCGCCCTATCTGAGCGAATACCAGAGCCCCAGCGGCGAGAGCTACGATCCCGAACTAGCGCGACAGTTGTTGGCCGATGCCGGATTCCCCGGCGGCCGCGGAATGCCAACGCTCTCCATTTTGTACAACACCAGCGAATCGCATCGCGCGATCGCCGAAGTCATCCAACAGCAGTGGCAGAACAATCTGAACGTCAAGGCATCGCTGGAGAACATGGAGTGGGGAACCTACCTCGACAAAGTCTTCACCATGGACTTCACGATCGCCCGCGGCGGTTGGAACGGCGATTACCCCGATCCAAACACGTTCTTGGAGATGTGGACGACGGGCAACTCGCATAACAGCACCGGATGGAGCAGTCCGGAATACGACAAATTGATCGCCCAATCGCAAGCCGCCAGCGGGCAGGAGCGGATGGATCTGCTGCGTCAGGCGGAGTCGATCTTCCTGAAGGATCTGCCCGTCATTCCGCTCTATTTTTACACGCGGACCAACCTGTTCAGCCCCGATTACGCCGGGTTTGAACCCAACGTGATGGACCAACATCCGTTGCACCTGATTCGTAGACGCGACAGCAACGATGAATGACAGCGTTCCCCATCCCTCGGACCGCGAAGACGGATTGTTAGCCAGTTACGCGATGCACAGCAATGATTCGCTGGGCCGCAAGCACCCCGAGTCGACACATGCCTATCGCGGCCCGTTCCAACGCGACCGCGATCGGATCTTGCACTGTTCGGCCTTCCGTCGATTGGCCGGTAAGATGCAGGTCTTCACCGGCGACATGGGCGATTACCATCGAACGCGTTTGACGCATACGTTCGAGGTCGCTTCGATCGCGCGAACGATCGGCCGGGTGTTACGATTGAACGAAGATCTGATCGAAGCCTTGGCGTTGATGCACGACATCGGTCACCCGCCCTACGGTCACTGCGGGGAAGACGTTCTACACGACTGCATGCGGCAGGCTGGCGGATTTTCACACAACCAGTTTGCCTTGACGATCGTCGAAGACCTCGAGCAACGCTTCAATCGCTTTAGCGGCTTAAATCTATCGGCCGAGGTTTTGGCGGGGCAGACCGCGCGAGCGAACAAGCACCAACCAGCCAACGTGACCGCGCCGCTGTTGGAAGTGCAAGTCGTCGACGCCGCCGATTCGATGGCTTACGACGCGCACGATATCGACGACGCGGTGCAGTTGGGACTGCTGACGATCGAGGAGCTCGCCCGAGTCCCGTTGGTCGAGCGGGCGCTGCGATCGATCGAAGCGAAGTATCGCAACCTGCCGCCGAAACAACTGCGACCGGCGTTGGTTCATGAGTTGGTCGATTTGCAGGTCAGCAATTTTCTCGAGTTCAACATCCCCCGGATTCACGCCGCCCAGGGGAAGACGGCGGCGGAGGTTCGCGAGGAAGGCTTGCGAGTCGAGGAGGATGAATCGTTCCGCAGCGAGCGGCGCGAGTTAGAGAAGTTCCTGTTCGACAACATCTATCGCCATTCGCGACTGCTGGAGATTCGTCGCTCCGCGGGGCAACGACTGGAACAACTCCATTCGCGACTTGTCGATCAACCCGATCGGCTGCCGCTGCGGTTCCGGCAACGCGCGTCGAGCGTGGGACCGATCCGAGCGGTGGGAGAATACATCGCCGGGATGACCGACCGGTTCTGCGACCTGCAGCACGAATACCTCTTCTCTGGCGCCGGCCCATTGGCCGACTGGTAACCCCCGCAGTAGCAGCGTTATTCGCTGTCGGCAGCTGGCCGTTTGTTCGTCCGCGATGAGTCCGCCGGAGCAATCCGAGCGAAAAATGAACAAAGTCGCCCAGCACACCCGTACAGTAGCTGTCGTGAATCTAATGCAAAAATCTTCTGTTTTGCATCGGACCCCAAGGATGTTTTGGGATCCATGATTTATGATTGGATGCGAAGATATCGCTTCCGATGAATCTTCAAATCGATTTGGTATCGGCCATTTTTTTGCTGGCCACGGGCAACTACCAATCCCCCACCCATGCGATCCGTCTGATCGCTTTACCGAATTTAAGGTTCCGGAAGCTGGCGAGCATTTTAGCGGTGGACTCGCCCCACCTCCAGAAACACTTATATAACAACAAGGTGAATACGCGATGGGCCTGCTCCTACTACGCGCGGTCTTCCTGCTGGTCGCAGGCGGAATCTCCGCACTAATCAATTACGCCGTGCAAGCGGCCAACTCATCGCTGCAAGTGACCACGCCCGCGTGGGTGCCATGGGCCAACTTGGCGATCGTGATGGGGCTGGCTCTGGCGGTGATCGCAATCGATGTCTTTGTTCCCAATAAACGGATCGACGCGATTTCATCGATCTACTTCGGCTTGCTGGTCGGCGTGCTGCTGACTTATGTGTTAACGATCGCGCTGGCGCCGCTGTTGGCTGAACACCTCCAGACTCCGGTTCGCTTGGTGACTGGAATGGTGCTCTGTTACATCTGCATCAGCCTCTTATTACAAACCAAAGACGACTTCCGATTCATCATCCCGTACGTCGAATTTGTCCGCGAGGTCAAAGGCTTTAAGCCGTTGATCTTGGACACCAGCGTCGTGATCGATGGCCGGATCGAAGACTTGGTCAGCACCGGGATCTTCGATAATCAATTGATCATGCCGCGGTTTGCGTTGAGCGAACTGCAAGGCATCGCCGACAGCAGCGACAAATTGCGCCGCGCCCGCGGCCGCCGAGGGCTGGACGTTCTCAACCGTCTGCGCGCCAACGATGCTGTCGATCTGCAGATCTTCGATCGCGACCTTCCCGAGTTCGCCGGGCAGGCTGTCGATCTGAAGTTGGTGCTGCTGGCGAAGCATCTCGAAGGCAAAGTTGTCACGGGCGACTTCAACTTGAACAAAGTCGCCAAGATTCACAACGTGCCGGTGATCAACCTAAACGAAATTGCGAACTCTCTGAAGCCGATGTATTTGCCCGGGGAGCAGTTCCAATTGAAAGTGATCAAGGCGGGCGAGGGACAGGATCAAGGGATCGGGTACCTGGAAGATGGCACGATGGTTGTCGTCGAAGGGGGCCGCGACAAAATATCCAAAGATCTGATGGTGACCGTCACCAGCACCTTGCAAACCAGCGCCGGGCGAATGATCTTCACCCGGCACGATGTCTGATCACGCCTTGATTCGCAGTCCTCGTATGGCAATCGTTGCGCCGTGCGAGGGGACGCGATCGGGCGGCGGCTGGATTGCCTGTTCGGCGTAAGCGGCCGAATTGCCCCCTTGGACTGGGAAGTTTGGATGCGAACTATTGGTTTTCGCTTAACCGAATTGTCGCGATGCTATCGCGCGGGTAAGATGCGAAGCGAATCGTTTGGAGTTATGTTTCGAAATATGGTGCCTGGAGACACCCCTTGATGAGTACGGCGACTAACGGCGAAGCAACAACAACCGGAACGGCTCGATTGAGCGTTGGCGATACTCAAATCGACATGCCAGTGATCGAAGGTACCGAACACGAGCGGGCTATCGATATCAGCAAGCTGCGTGCTGAGACCGGCCTGATCACGATCGACGAAGGCTTTGTAAATACCGGCAGCACGACCAGTTCGATCTGCTACCTTGACGGTGAGAACGGGATCCTGCGGTACCGCGGCTATCCGATCGAGACCTTGGCTGAGAACTGCGACTTTGTCGAGACCAGCTATCTGCTGATCTACGGCGAACTGCCAACCGCTGATCAATTGAACGAGTTCCGATCGTCGATCCGCAAGCACACGATGATCCACGAGGACATGCGTTCGTTCTACAACGGATTCCCTCGCGACGCCCATCCGATGGCGATCCTTTCGAGTGTTGTCGGCGCGCTATCGACCTTCTACCAAGATTCGTTGGACCCGCACGATGCGAAAGAGGTCGAAATTTCGATCCATCGCTTGCTGGCGAAACTGCCAACGATCGCAGCCTACAGCTACAAGAAATCGGTCGGCCAACCGTTCCCTTATCCGAACAACGCGTTGTCCTATTGCGAGAACTTCTTGGAGATGATGTTCGGCACCCCAGCCGAAGATTACCACCCCGATCCCGATTTCGTGAAAGCGCTCAACCTGTTGCTGATCGTTCACGCGGATCACGAACAAAACTGCAGTACGTCGACCGTCCGGATCGTCGGCAGCAGCAACGCCAACCTGTTTGCATCGATCTCCGCTGGCATCTGCGCCCTGTGGGGACCTCTGCACGGCGGTGCTAACGAAGCTTGCGTGAACATGTTGCAACAGATCGCCGACGATGGTGGCGACGTCGAGAAATACGTTCGGATGGCCAAAGACAAGCAAGACGGCTTCCGTCTGATGGGCTTTGGACACCGCGTTTACAAGAACCGCGATCCACGAGCGATCATCATCAAAGAAGCGTGCGACACGCTGTTGGCGAAGATGGACATCAAGGATCCGTTGTTCGACGTCGCCCAGCGTTTGGAAGAGGTTGCGTTGCAAGATCCTTATTTTGTTGAACGCAAGCTCTACCCGAACGTCGATTTCTATTCCGGCGTGATCTATCGTGCGATCGGCATTCCAGTGCAGATGTTTACCGTGTTGTTTGCGATGGGACGTCTGCCCGGTTGGATCGCTCACTGGGTCGAGATGCACAACTCGCCAGGCACCCGGATCGGGCGACCACGCCAGGTCTACACCGGTCCTACGAAGCGTGATTTCGTCCCAATCGAAAACCGCTAATCGCTAGCGACCGCGTTTGCTAGCGGGCAGAAGTTCGGCGAAATCGACACTTTTATAAACTTTGGCTAAAGTCGGCGTTGACGAGTGCGGGATTTTTTTCCCACACTCCCGTCCCTGATGTGATGTCGTCCCATTGCGAATCGATGCGATGGGTGCGGCGTCTGGCAGGTTCCGACTGAACCGTTTCCAAAGTTTTCGTGATCGCCCTCATGATTCCATACTTCGCCCCGCGTTGCCCAACGGTTTCGCCCGACACATGCACCGGCGAGCGGATGCGTGTCGGTTGGATCGTGTTTCTGGTCAGCTGTTGGTTCGGTGCCGCCGCGTTCGCTGAGCCGCCGACGTCAGCCGATAAAGCGGCTGAGATGTGGCGTCCCTATCGCAAACCGGGGACTGCGGTTCCCAATCGCGACAGCCAAACCGCGCCGCCGTCGAAGTCGCCTGCCTCTCAGCAAGCGACGCCGGATGAACTGCCCCGTCGCGCGGTGACCGATCCCTTTGCCGACGATCTCACCGACGAAGACTTTGGTCCCCCCGTCACCACCGGCGACAGCAACAACCCCGCTTCGCTCGACGATTCAAAGATCGCATTGGCTGGGCACGCCCAACCGCAAACGCCTCAAGAGCCGGCTCCGTTTCAGTTTCCACCCGGCCTGAATGTTCCCACGGTTCCCAGTCCCGCTGGCGATGCCCCATCGATCGCCCGCGCCAGTTTCGATCCGGTTCTGCTGGGACCGATCGAAGGGGAATACATTGAGGGCGAATATATCGAAGGGGAATACGTCGAAGGAGATTATGTCGGAGCCGAATATGGCGGCGAATACATCGAATCGGGTGGCGAACTTGTCGGCGGATGTCCCAACTGTGGCGGCAATTGCGGTGCCGCGGGAATCAATTTCTGCCAAGCGACATGGACGTTCAACGCGGAATACCTGCTGTGGTCGATCTCCGGGTTCGACGTTCCCGCGTTGGTCACCAACAGCCCCGCCGGAACGCCTCGCAGCCAGGCTGGCATTTTGGGAGAGCCCGAAACGCGCGTCCTGTTTGGCGACCAGACCTTGGTCGACGGTTCGCGATCGGGTGGACGATTCTCATTGAGCCGCGTGCTGGAACCGAGCGGCATGAAGACTGTCGAACTGAGCTACTTCTTCCTCGGACAAACGAACGATACATTCTCCGCCAGCAGCGATGGTTCGGGAATTTTGGCCCGTCCGTTTTTCAGCGTCGAACCGGGCGCAACGGGTCCGAACGCGGAACTTGTCGCATTTCCTGGCGTGCTGGAAGGCAACATTTCCGTCACCGCCAGTTCGGAGATGCAAGGTGGCGGAATCGTCGCCTACCAAGTGATCGACCGCAGCGATTGCCGCCAGATCCGATTGTTCGCCGGATACAACTACCACGAACTCGAGGAATCGCTCGAGATCCGCGACTTTAAACGGACCCTCGACTCCTCGCTGGGTCTCGCCGTTGGAACGACGATCGCCGAACAGGACCAATTCAGCACCGACAATCAATTGAACAGCTTTGTCCTAGGTGCCGACCTCAAAGCTCGACATCGCCGGGTGAGCGTCGGGTTGATGATGAAACTGGGACTGGGAAATACAAACACGACCGCGACCCTAGCAGGTCGCACGACAACGACGGTGCCGCTGGCTGGTGGCGACGATATCAATTCCGTCAACACCGGACTGCTGGTGCTGGACACCAACCGCGGGATCTACGAAGGGAACGAGTTTACGATGATGCCGCAGTTGGGCATCGATCTCGGCTTTCAAATCAACCGCGGATGGTCGGCCCACGTCGGATACGACTTTATTTATTGGAGCCGCGTGCTGCGTCCCGGCGATCAAGTCGACACAAATTTGAACCTCGGCCAACTGGCTGCCGGTGGGCTGAATGGCATTCCCGCCCCGGAAATGCCTTGGAAAGTCAGCGACCTGAGGATCCATGCAATCGATTTCGGATTGCAGCTGGCCTACTAAAAAAGAATTCGTCGTCATTCTATTGACCCCGCGGTCCCAATATCGCTAACGTCACCGCATGAAGTGGATCGCCCCCCCTATCGAATCGTCGCTCATTCTAAGTTTGGTGCTTAGTGCGGTTGCTGTCGTCGTATTGCCAGGCGATCTGCTGGCCGAGGACCAGGCACCCGAACAAGCCGCCGTGCTGTTGACCAACGACCAAGTTTTGTTTGGTAGCGCTCAACAGGAAGGCGATCGGATCGTGATCGAACAATCCGATGGTGCGATCATCCGGATGCCCGTCGAACGCGTCCTCTGTTGGGGCCCGGACCTCCAATCGCTCTACCAATTCCGACTCGACCAACGCGAGCGTCCAAGCGTTCGCACCCACTTGGCCGATGCGCGGTGGTGTCTCAACAACGGCTTGTACCGCGAGTCGGCAAACGAATTGCTTCAGGTGCATCAACTGGCGCCAGGCAATTCCGAGGCGAAGCGGCTGGAACATCAACTGCGGATGTTTACCGAAACCGTAAAAACCGTCAGTGCCGAGGAACCGCTGGATGTGGAACCGGTCGTCGATCACGTACATATCTCGCCACTTGCGACGCAACAGTTCACTCGCGTGATCCAACCGATTTTGATGAATCGCTGTGGAGCGTGCCACGGGCATTCGGACGACAGCAAGTTTTCGCTGCTCCGGCTACCCGGTGTCAGTCGCGTTTCAGCAACGATGACTCATCGCAACCTCCAACACGTTGTCACTTGGATCGATACCAACGATCCGATGAAGAGTCCGCTGCTGGATTATGCACAGCGTGGTCACGGCGGTTCGGAAACGGCGCCGCTGGGAAAATCGCAAGCTCAAGCGTTTGAGAACCTCGCCTATTGGTGCAGCCAGTTCGCCACCGCTCCGGTAACACCGCCAAACGCCGCGATGCCGATCCCAACCAGCGCGACGATCAGTCCATTTGAACAACAGTCGAGCGATTCGCTGGTGATTGCCGACAACGGATCTGCGGTTCAAGCTTCGCCACAGCAGCCGCTGCAACCCGAGGGCGAATCTCAGCCGAAGCGGTTGCCCACCGTGGTCGATCCTTTTGATCCGGAAGTCTTCAACCGCAAGCATCATGCACAGCTGAGACGCTAGTTTCCGCTTGCCTCACGCCGCAGCGAGGACTCACTCGACTGCGGACGGATCGGATGCGAGCGTCGGCTCGCCACTCAACTCTTTAGAACGCGATGTTCATACGAGCCCCGGCGACAAACGCGTCGTCGACATTTTCGCGGGCTTGCGACAGGTATTGCAGGTCCGGGGTGAGAGTGATCGCACGATTGAGAGCCACGTTGTAGAACATCTCGATTCCCTGGCCATCGCCGATCGGCCCGGCGACGGTTTCCAGCAGAGCCCCCACTTTGTCGCTGGTTCCCGAATAGTAGTAGCCGACACCAAACGAATCGGCTTTGCGGCACGCGATCGGGCTCGATCCACCGAGGCCCGCCGACAGGAAGTATCCGATCGGGTTGGCGCCCTGGTCAGCGATCCCTGCGCGAGCAAAATATCCCCAGCCGCGTTTTGGATTCTGCGAATCGGCGACGAGATATTGATCGCAGTTCCAATAGAGCGACCACGATCCGTCCTGCTTAGCCACAGGAATGTTGGGCAGAACGATACGCGGGTCTTGGCCAAACGAAACATATTTGCGACTGCTCCACGAGCCGCCGATCAACTGGTGCCCGGGCAGGCCGAAAAAGTTGGTCGGCAGACGCAGTTCGCTCGACAGCGTGACGCCGTTGGCAAACAGTTCGCTGAAGCCCGAAGAGTTTGCTGTGTCGGTCGCGTTAAGCACCAAGAAGGACAACAACGGACTCCCTTCGTGAAGGAAGGCGAATCCAGCACCCAGCGTCGAATAGGGAACCGTTCGCAGTGCGATCGCCGCACTGACAAACGCCATGTTCGAAAACTGGCGGATGCCGCGACCGTGGGCGAAGGCATTCATGTCGCCATCCAGCGTGTCCATCTTGCCAGCGAACATGATGAAGTTTTCGGACAACGCTTGGGTCAACAGAACGTTGGTCAGATAGACGTGTTCGCTATCGCTAACCGGCAGATCGGCGGCCACCGTCGCAGGCATAAGAGCACCGGTATTCTGCGAAACCGAATCGCCCATTCGATGTTCGGCGCGAAGCTTCAGGAACAGCCCTTCCTGAATTCCCATCTTGCCGAAATCGAAGTTCATCACATAGTCGCCGTGGCGAGCGTATCCCCAGTCATTGTTCAGGCCGCCGCTGGGCGTTCCCATGTAGAACTGAGTCACGTTGTTTTCCATCGTGATGCCGCAGTCGGCAAACGACTTGCGAATCCGAGCCAACGATTGGCAGAGTTCACATTTTTCGAGTCCCTCGCACGACAGGCACCCACACGACGTATCGCAGCCGCCGATCCCATTGCAGCCGCCGATTCCATCGCACCCCGAATCGCAACAACTGTCGCATCCGGCGGCCAAGTGGCAATCGCAGTCCGCGCACTCCGCGCCGGCTTGCGACGGTCCAACCACAAGTGCCGAAAACGACACAACCAGAAAGCCTAAGACAAAACGTGTGGTGGTCGATTTGAACGCGAACATCCATGTTCGTTTCTTCATTGCAGTCGCCTGTAAGGTTCTCGATAGGAGCGCATGATCGCGCCGCGAAGGAACACCAATCGATGCTGGGTATTGGCCTGGCCGCAGTTGGCAGCAGGCGAAGATCTCTATCGGAGCGACAAGGCGATGCGTTCCCCAAATGGTGTTTAGTTCGCGTGAATTAGTCCCAGCCGACTCGGGCCGAGATCGGGATCTGCCGGTTGTAGGAATCCTGAGACGATTACGCCGCATGCGCAAGCAAAACCAGGCATAGATAGCAATCGTTTCGATTGTGACGATTTCCCGCTTCACCTCCCCCATTCCAGTTGCAGTGGTGGTGCAGGTTCTGCCGGTTGCAGGGGGTTCAAGCACAGATGCCGACTATTTGTTCAGTTCGGCGATTTCGGAATTTGACTTCCGAAAAGGTCGTAAACAGACTCGGCATCAACGGCTCGGTTTCCTTCACTCGCGAGAGGCGGTTGCGATGGGGCGAAGAACGACCGTCCGTGGGAGGAAAACCGGCGTGGTTTCGCGATGCTCGATGCACTCGAAACGATCGCCAGCCCTCCATATTGAAACAACTTCGTCTACCCACAAATCAATTAATGACCACCCTGCTGCTTTCTCATACGGCAACCGCACAACGAACGCCCGAATTGCAACTGGACCGCGATGTCGCGGTCCATCTCGGCAAACGACTGCTGATGCAACGGCTTGCCACCTGCCTGCCATTATTAGTGGTCGATGCGGCGGTGATTGCTGGCCTGATCGCCACCGCGATCTTTCTTTGCGGTGCACCGGCGGCGATCTCAGCGAGTCCGCTGGGGATCGTGACCGCGGCCAGTCTCGGTTGGGTTCTCGTGCTGGTCTCGTACCAGTTGTACCCGGCGTTTGGATTGAACCCCGCTCTCGAGCTGAAACGTTTTACCAGCGCGTCGACGATTGCAACGTCTCTGTTGGCGATCGCGATCTTCGGTTTTACTCCCTTCGAATTCCGCAGTGTGTTGATGCTGGGAATGTTGTGGTTGGGGAGTGTCGTCCTTTTGCCATCGGCCCGTTATCTGGCCCGCCGGCAATTGGGCCGCAGCGCGTGGTGGGGCATCCGCTGTATCGTCGTTGGCGATTCGGCGATCGAATATTTCAACAGCCAAAGCCCGCGACAGTTGGCTCAATTGGGATGCCGCGTCATCGGATACGTCCGCTGTCCCAACCTTTATTGGGAAGAACACGAAGCCGACGACGAGGGTCTCGAATACCTGGGCCCCACATCGGAATTGCACGACATCTGCCGCGGCGTCGACGCTCCAAGCCTGTTGGTTGCAGACGACCAAAGCGAATTCTCCGAAGAGGCGATGGGGCAAATCGGATTGCACATCCCACGCATCGAGCGATTGGAATTCAGCAGCGCAGGGTACGGCCAAGACCGCTGCCCCGGTCTCGCTCCCGCATCGCACATCGAAAACGGATTGCTGCAACCGGGAAACATGTTGTTAAAGCGAGCCCTCGACGTGCTGGCCGTCGTCGCGATGTTCCCCGTGCTGTTGCCATTGATGGCGGCGATTGCCGCATCGATCAAACTGACATCAGCCGGTCCGGTCTTCTATCGACATCGACGGATCGGACGCTATGGCCGCGAAATCGCAGTCTGGAAGTTCCGCACGATGGTCCAGAATGCCGACGAGGTGCTGCAGGACTACCTGGCGGAAAATCCACAACTGCGTCACGAATGGGAACGCGATCACAAACTCAAGCGAGATCCACGTGTAACCCGTGTCGGCGTCTTCTTGCGGAAGACCAGCCTCGACGAACTGCCTCAACTGATCAACGTCCTCGTCGGCGACATGAGCTTGGTAGGCCCAAGGCCGATCGTGACCGCCGAAATCGAAAAATATGCCGAGGCCTATCCGCTGTACGTCGCCGTCCAACCGGGGCTGACCGGGCTGTGGCAGGTCAGCGGTCGCAACAACACGACCTACGAACGCCGCATCCAATTGGACCGTCGCTACGTCAGCACCTGGTCGGTCTGGCTGGACTGCTACATCCTGACGCGAACCATCAAAACCGTCGCGTTCTGCGAAGGGGCCTATTAGAGCGACCGGCAGCCGAGTGTTAGCTGGCGGTTTTCTGTGGCCCTTCGCACTCTTGCAAGACCATCTGTTAACTCCCCACTGGAAACACGGATTCCATCCCGGGGAGCGGCGGCGGCAACTGGAGTCCCGGCGTTTGAAACGCTAGGATGCTCGGTGCCACCGCAAATTTGCTGCCGAACCGATCTCCCGGCGGTAGCGGCCCATGAAATCCACCATCCCAAGTCAACGGAGCGACGCGGATCGATGTCCACACGTATTGAGAAACTGCGCAGCCTGCTAGCCGACGAAGCTGTCGATTGTTTGTTGGTGACCGGCGAGACCGACGTCCGCTACCTATCGGGGTTCACCGGCGACAGCAGCTATCTGCTGGTCTCCGCCGATCGTTGTGCGATCCTCACCGACCGCCGCTACGAGACGCAAATCGAAGCCGAATGCGGTGGGATCGAGTCGTTTGTTCGCGGCCCCGAACGGACGATGACTCAATTGGTCGCCGAAGCTGTCGACGACTTCTCCGCCGCCACGATCGGTCTGGATGCCAACGATGTCAGTTGGGCGCTGTTAGAAGGTCTACGATCCGCGCTGCCGCAACAGACCTTTGCCGCCACCAACGGGCTCGTTCTTAAGCTGCGTCAGATTAAAGACCCCGAAGAAATCGAAACGATCCGCCGGGCAGTCCGCATCGCCGAACAGACCTTTCAAGCGATCCGGGCAACGCTGCGGCGAGGGCAGACCGAGCTAGAGATCGCTCACGATGTCGAGAAATGGATCCGCTACTTCGGCGGCGAAGGCTGTGGATTTGCGACGATCGCTGCGATTGGCCCCAATGCAGCGCTGCCGCACGCCCAACCGGGCGAGCGACGCGTCGGCGACGATCCCGCACTACTACTCGACTGGGGGGCTCGTTACAACGGATACACCAGCGATTTAACGAGGATGACGGCTATCGGGGCCCCCTCGCCGGAAATGGCTGAAATTTATCCTGTCGTTCTGGAGGCTCAACTGGCGGCGATTGCGGCGATTCGGCCCGGCGCAGAACTGAAAGCTGTCGACGCAGCGGCTCGCAACGTGATCCGCGACGCCGGCTTTGGCGACTACTTCGGGCACGGTTTGGGGCACGGAATTGGTTTACAAGTGCACGAATCGCCACGAATGTCAGCAATTACCGAAGGGACGTTGCAGGCGGGGATGGTCGTCACGGTGGAACCTGGAATCTATCTGCCGGGTAAACTAGGTGTCCGGATCGAAGACGATGTGTTGGTGACCGAGAAGGGGCACGAAGTCTTGTCGAGTTTGCCAAAGGGTCTCGATGACTGCACCGTAATCCTGTAAAAAGTGACCCGGCGTAAAACGCTGGGCTTTTCCTAGCCGTGGCAACGACCACGCCCCTAAAAAAAGACAACGCAACGAAACGCGATGCCAATCGCGGCAACAAACGCTTTTAGAATCGTTGTACAACCAATTGCCGGAGTGAACATGTCAGGCGACGTTTTTGATATCGAACAGATCCGCAAGCTCGTCGAGCTGATGGAAGAACACAATCTTGCTGAAGTCGATTTGAAGCAGGACCAAAAGACGATCAAGTTGTGTCGCGGCGGGTTCGCTGCGGCTCCCGCACCAATGATGGTACCTCAAGCTGTCGCTCCGGCGGCCCCAGCAGCGGCTCCCGCTGCGGCGGCTCCCGCGGCTGACGGTGCAAACATCGCGATCATCAAGGCACCGATGGTTGGCACGTTTTATACCCGTGCAAATCCCGAAGCGTCTCCTTTCGTCAGCGTTGGCGATTCGGTCAACGCCGACACAACGATCTGCATCGTCGAAGCGATGAAGGTCTTCAACGAAATTCCTGCGGAAATTTCGGGGAAGGTCGTCGCGATCTTGGCTAAGGATGGCGAAGCTGTCGATTTCGGCAAACCGCTGTTCAAGATCGACACCTCGGCGTAACGCCTCGCCGATCCGACAACTTGCTAGCACCACAGCCGTCAGTTCGCCAGCGCCAGCCTACAAGCAGCTTTCGCTCGCTGGCGGCCGATTCCGCGATGAGCCGTCGCCGCTCACGCAATCGCTCCTCCTCTGACCTTGGAAACCATCAATCGGATGTATAACCGGATCCTTATTGCCAACCGTGGTGAAATCGCGCTGCGGATTATCCGCGCCTGTCGCGAAATGGGCATCGAATCGGTCGCTGTGTTCAGCGAAGCGGATCGCGAATCGGCACACGTTCGCCTAGCCGACGCGGCGTATTGCATCGGACCAGCTCGCAGCGCCGAAAGCTACCTGCGGATCGACCAAGTGATCAGCGCCGCCGAGGTGAGTGGTGCCGAAGCGATCCACCCGGGATACGGCTTCCTCGCCGAAAACGCCGACTTCAACGAAGTCTGCCGCAGCTGCAACATCGATTTCATCGGCCCGATGCCCGAATCGATGGAGATGCTTGGCGATAAAAACTCAGCCCGCGCGTTGGCTCAATCCGCTGGCGTCCCCGTCGTCCCCGGAAGCGACGGCTTGCTGACCGATACCGAGGAAGCGCTGGCTGTCGCCAAGACGATCGGATACCCCGTGCTGATCAAAGCGACAGCAGGTGGTGGCGGTAAGGGAATGCGTGTCGCCGAGACGCCCGAGGTTCTCGAGACCGCGCTGCAACAGGCTCGCCAAGAAGCGGAAGCCGCCTTCGGAAACGGCGGCGTCTACCTAGAGAAATTCATCGAACAACCGCGACACATCGAAGTCCAGATCATCGCCGATCAACAGGGCAACGTGGTCCACCTTCACGAACGCGACTGTTCGGTCCAACGCCGTCACCAAAAACTGATCGAAGAGGCTCCGTCGCCGCTGCTGCCCGCAGAACGACGCAAAGAGATCTGCGACGCGGCGGTCCGTTTGATCCAAAACGCCAACTATTACAACGCCGGTACTGTCGAATTTATCGTCGACAAAAACGACGACTTCTACTTTATCGAAGTGAATGCTCGCATTCAGGTCGAACACCCGGTAACCGAAATGGTGACCGGCGTCGATCTGATCAAGCAACAGATCTCGGTCGCCGCTGGACAACCGCTGCCGTTCACCCAAGCGGACATCAAGAGCCAAGGGTCGGCGATCGAATGCCGCATCAACGCCGAAAACCCCGATAAAAACTTCATGCCCAATCCGGGCAAGATCGAAACGCTGTTTTCACCAGGCGGACTTGGCGTTCGATTCGATTCGCACGTCTACGCCGGATACACCGTACCGCCGTATTACGATTCGATGATCGGCAAGTTGATCGTCCATCGTCCGACGCGTGAAGAAGCGATCGCTTGCATGTTGCGGGCTCTGTACGAACTCGAAGTCGGCGGGATCGCAACGACCGCATCGCTGCACCGCAAGATCCTGCAGCACCCCGAATTCATCGAAGGTCGCCACGATACGACCTTTATCGCCCGGGAATTCAGTAGCTGATCCCCAGGTTGAGGTTTACGCCAGTGCGCGGCGACGTCTATACTCCGCCGCCGCTGGTCCAGGATGGGTCCAGCGTTTCCCTCAGTCAACCTTGGGACGACGTATGTACCGCTGGGTTCTTTGCTTTCGCTATCTGCGAACTCGTTACATCGCACTCGCTTCGATCATTAGCGTCACCCTCGGGGTGGCAACGCTAATCGTCGTCAACAGCGTGATGGCAGGCTTTTCTGCCGAGATGCACAAACGGATGAACGAATTGCTGTCGGACGTCGTTATCGACTGTCACAGCAGCGGCGGAATGCCCGATCAAGAAAAGCACCTGGAGCGGATTCGCCGCATCACCGGTGACAAATTGGTCGGTGCGACGTGCAGCGTTCACGTCCCGGCGATGTTGGGAATCGAGCACAACGGTCAACTGATCACCAAACAGATCAATCTGATTGGCGTCGATCCGAAGACCTACGGCGACGTCAGCGATTTTGGCCGTTGCCTGCTGCACCCGGGCAATCGTGAAACCGCGTCGTTCGAACTCTACGACAACGGCTACGGCAGCGATCGCAAGAACTTTCCCGAATCGGGATGGGTCTACCGACGCGCCTGGGCCGCATATCAAAAGGCTTACCAAAACGAGATCCGCGAAGCCGAAGCGGCCCGCAAAGCTGCTGGCAATGCGACCGGTGCATCGGCTGGCCCAAGCATCGATTCGTTTGGATCCGACGGACTGTTTTCGCAAGTTGCCGAAGAGACACGGAGCCGCGAATTCGATCCGCAGGAAGAACAGCACTGCGGGATCATCCTCGGTATCACCACCTGCAGTTCACGTTTCCGCGACCCCGATGGCGACGTAGGCGATTACTTTTACTGCCGTCCGGGCGACGACGTTCGCGTCATCTTCCCCAACGCCGGCGAGGACACCAAAGCGCTCAACCAGCACTTCACCGTCGTCGATCTGTACGAGAGCGGGATGAGCGAGTACGACTCGACGTTTGCGTTTGTACCGTTGGACCGATTGCAAGAGTTCCGCGGGATGGTCGATCCGACAACAGGCGTTCGCAGCATCACAACGATCCAGTTGAAGCTTGCCGAAGGGACCAACCTCGGTGAGGTTCGCGATGCGTTGCGACGCGAATTCCCGCCAGACATCTACGCTTACAACATTCAAACATGGCGCGACATGCAAGGTCCTCTGCTGGCCGCGGTACGCCTGGAAACAACGATCCTAAACGTTTTGTTGTTCCTGATTATCGCCGTCGCCGGCTTCGGCATCCTGGCAACCTTCTTCATGATCGTCGTCGAAAAGACGCGCGACATCGGGATCCTCAAAGCACTTGGTGCCTCCAACGCCGGCGTGATGAGCATCTTCCTCAGCTACGGCTTGCTGTTAGGCATCGCCGGATCGGGAGTTGGCCTGCTGGGCGGGCTCGCTTTTGTGCATTACATCAACGACATCGCGGGGCTGATCGAAAAGATCACCGGGCAGGAAGTCTTTGATCCAACGGTCTATTACTTCAACACCATCCCAACGATCATTCATCCGATCACGATCGTGTGGGTGATGATCGGCGCTGTGGCGATCGCGGTGATGGCAAGTGTTCTTCCTGCATTGCGTGCGGCGCGAATGCATCCCGTAATGGCGCTACGTTATGAGTAATCCAATGATTAACCCAGCCGTCGATCCGACGCAAAGTGCTTCCAACCAATCCTCCGGGACGCAGCCGATCGCGGCTGCCGACGGGACGATCCTCGCGGTTCGTGGATTGGTCAAAAGCTACCACAAGAATCGTATCGAAGTCCCCGTGCTGCGTGGCGTCGACTTCGATATCGAAGTCGGCAGCATGACGTCACTGGTCGGTCGCAGCGGCAGCGGCAAGAGCACGCTGATGCACTTGATGGCGACGTTGGATCAACCCGACGCCGGCGAAGTCAGCTTCGAAGGCAGCCGTATCGATAACGCCTCGGCTCGCCAACGCGATTATTACCGGAACCATCAGATCGGGATGATCTTTCAGTTCTACCACCTGTTGCCCGAACTGACAGCGTTGGAAAACGTGATGGTCCCCACGATGATCTCGCGGCGATTGTTTTCGTTTTTGCGAGTCAAAAAGACAGCCAGACAGCGAGCCGAACAACTGCTGGAAATGGTTGGCCTAACCCACCGCACGCATCACCGCCCCAGTGAAATGAGTGGTGGTGAAATGCAGCGAGCGGCGATCGCTCGCGCCTTGATGAACAATCCAACGCTGTTGCTGGCCGACGAACCTACGGGCAACTTGGACAGCGAAACCGGGCACGGGATCCTCGAACTGCTGAGGAAACTGAACGACGAAAACAACTTGACGATCGTGATGATCACCCACGACGACGCGATCGCTCGACAAGCCGATCGCATGGTTCGCTTGGAAAACGGCTTGGTCGTCGACCAGGGCGAAGCCTTCCGCGTGATTCGTTAAAGAACCCTGTAGACGCTCTCTCAAAAGCCGGCGGTTCGCTGCCGAGCTGCAAACGACGCAGCCGCTCCGAGAGCAGACCGGCCGACAATAAAGCAATCGTATGAACCGGGCGACTCTCCAGCTGATAGCGCTGCTCTTGCTAGGGTCGCTGTCGGGCTGCGCCCAGTGGAAAGACGCCAACGATACAGTATCGGCCCTCGCGACACCGAAACCCTCGCCGTCGGCATCGGTAATCGATATCGGCTTTGTCCCGCTGCCGATCCGCGACGATCAGATCGATTGGCGGTTGTGGAACGATGTCGACGAACAGATCCTCTCGGACGATCTGCGGAAACAACTGGCCGCCAACGGTTTGCGAGCCGGTCGAATCGCTGGCCGGATGCCCAAACTGGTCGCCGATGAATTGGAAGTCGCCCCGCAGCAGGATTCGCTCCAGTTTCTCGAACAGGCGAATCTACTCTCGGAAGTCGCCCATGGTGGCCGCCGCGTCTTTTGCCGCAATGCGATGCGTTACGAATTGCCCGTCAGGTCGCAGATGCGGGGCGAGGTTTCAGTCCTGATCAAAAAAGGCGAAAGCCTGACTGGCCGCCGCTTGATCGACCCGCTGTTCCAGTTCTCGATGGAAACGCGACGCGGCGACAACGGCGAGATCATCTTGCGATTGGTTCCCGAAATCAAATCGGGCGACATGAAACAAGCCTGGATCAGCAACGAGCAAGCGCTGCGACTGGAATCGCGACGCGACGTGCAAGCGTTGGAACATCTAGCGATCGAGATCCCGCTGGAAGTTGGACATGCAGTGCTGATTTCACCAACCGCCACCCCGCGTGGCATCGGCGAAAAGATGCTGATGGGGCAACGCGTCGACGAACTGCAAGAGGTCGTCGCCGTCGTCCTCCGACTCTCCCAATCTCCATCGATCACGCCTCAGGGCAACTGATCGCTTCGTTTTGCAGCAAGCGATATCAGCACAGCCCGCTCGATCTGCGACCGCCATCGCGACAAAGCACTCGAACCGTTGCATGACGCGACGAAACGGTTCACGCAGCGGATCGCATTCTCTCTGCGCCACAGAGTTTAGATATCAGCCGCCACGTCCTGGCGTCAGGTTCCTACAAGCAGCATCGCTAGCGCGTGCCGACGATTCGCCCAATACAAATACGGTGATTTGGCCGGCCTGCAATGCAGACCGGTTTGCTTCGCCGAGGATCAGGAGACCGAACCGCCTCGCGACTTGAGAGCGTTTGCGTTTTGGCGTCCCGAGACGTGAGGATTGTCGATCCGCCCCGCACCGCCGCTGTGACCGGCCACCTGAGGCTCCGAATCGGTTGGCGTCTCCCCTTCGCCGGACAGCAAATCGGGATCGCGGTTGCCATCTTGATTGGCTTGCGCGATCAGATCTTCGTCGCGAGGTCGGAAGACCTTGCCCAACGGGCTGATCAAGATCGCCGGCAGGAAGATCAGATCGCCGACCAGGGCGGCAACCAGCAGCAGCAACATCATGATCCCGAAGCTCTGCGTCGGAGTAAACGAACTCAACGCAAAGACAAACAGCCCCAAACCGCCCAGAATCGTCGTCTGAGTCATCGCGGGGCCAACGCGGCGATAGGCTTCCAAAACAGCTCCGCGGCGTGTCATGCCTTGAGCCAAGCCCTGCCGGAACCATTCCAAAAAGTGAATCGTATCATCGACAGCGACGCCCATCGCGACGCTGGCGGTCATCATCTTGCCGAGATCGACGATCGAACCGGTATGCCCCAGGAATCCGAAGATCACGATCACGGGGAACAGGTTCGGCAGCATCGACACGGCTCCTGCAGCGACCCCATAAAAGATGTTCCGCGGTTTGAATTTGCCCAACATCGATCCCGGATTCAGCAAACCGGACATCACCAATCCGATCAACACGAAGGCCAGGAAGGTGCTTTCGATCAGACTGAACAACAACGTCCGCTGAGCCTTGTAGACCAGCGGGACAATTCCCGTATAAACCGCCTGCAACGGACCGGCGTTGGCGACATCGGGGACGCCTTCGCGAAGCACCGCCGCCGTGGCGACCCATTGATCGGGACGGGCATCGACAACCGCCGCGGCATGCTCGCGGATAAAGTCGACATCGAAGTCGTCTTGATCCTCGGCGATGATCACACAATCCGCTTTGGCAAAGTTCCGCGCCCAGACCTCCAACTTGTCCGGTTGATCCTTGATCTTCGCGGGCGGAATCCACATCACCGTTCGGATCTTGCTTTCGTTGTGCAGCAGATCGTCCAAGGTCGCTTCGAAGATCAGCCGCTGATTGACGTTGCTGGCACCGCTGTCGGTGCGATTGACGTCGACGCCCTCGTCGTTGGCCAGCACATCCTCCCAAGAGTTTTCATCGGGACGGTCGGCGCCGAGAACAAAGACGATTCCCTTCTCCTCGTCGGCCAGACTTTCAAGCACATCTTCGCGATAGCGATACGCCTGCAATACGGGTTCGACGGCATCGCGAAGATCGCCGACAAACTGTCCGTAATCGACGTCGCTGAGCGCGCCGACGCGGAGACTGATCCGCCACAGCTCGCTATCCTTCCACGGCCCAGTTCGCTCGTGCTGGACGTAATCGCTGCCCAACAACTGCGTCTGCGCCGAAGCCAACGCGCTGTTGAAAGCCAACCGCGTCGCATTGGTTGGCGAATTTGTCGGTTTGGGCAATTCGGGCATCAGCGTCACGGCTGACATCGCGTTTCCGACAACGCCCGTTCCATGTTCGCCAAACGCGCTCTCGACGGCTCGTTGGATGTGATCGACAGCCTGCAAACGCTCCAGCTGCGACAGCGCGGTCGGTTCGGGCGAATCGCTCGCCGCACTCAGTTCCCGCTGCATTCCTGGCGGAACGCGCAACACCAATTCCATCGGGACCAATTTGCCAAAATGGCTCTCGATCCAACCGTAGTCACGGATGATTCGCGATTCGCTGCCAAACAGCTTCAGCAGCTGCACCGAGGTCTCGATTTTCGAGAGCCCCATCGCCGCGGTGATCATCACCAAAACGCCGCAGATGCCGACGATCCGGTAGTGACCGGTCACCCACGTGCCGACAGCGATCCACTGGCGGGTGAGCCAATCGGGTTCGTCGTCGCCACGCCGTTTGGCAGCCGACGCTTTCGTTTCCGCTGGCGGTTCGGGACGGAAGACGTGTAGCGCCGCCGGCAGATAAGCGAACAACAGCGCCAGCGTCGCCACGACGCCAATCGCCGAATAGAAGCCGAACTTTTTGATCGGGATGATGTTGCTGGTGTTCAGGCTCAACAGCCCGATCGCCGTCGTGATCGCCGCCAGCGTACAAGGCATAAAGGCGTGCGAAACAGCTCGTTCCGCCGCTCCTTCGACACCCCGCGCGGCAGTCTCTTCACGGTAGTAGTTGATGATGTGGATCGCGCCGGAGAGCCCCAGGATGTAGACCAGCGATGGCATACTCATCAGGATCGCGTCGATCTGTTCGCCGGTCATCTGGACAAACGCAAGGCTGCTGACGGCAGCCAGCACGCCGACGACAAAGATCATCGACGTCAGCTTAAAGCTGCGGAACGCGAGCATCGACAGCGTCAGCCCGATCAGAACGCAATAACCGATCAAGCGGATCAGCGTGATCTGCCCCTCTTCGTCGATCGATACATTGTCGACTGGCGGTCCGCCCATTCGCATCGCCGGCTCGACCAGCGTCGCGTGCCGCTCTGCATAGTTGAACGGCGGCGGGACAGCCGATGGCGGAGCCGCAGCGTTGATGCCACTCTCCTCGGCCAGCTTCAACAATCGACCGCGTGGGCCGCCCAACAGACCGCGTCCGACGACGTAGGGCAAGTTATCCAGAGCGGTCGGCGTCAGCGTGACCAACACACAGCTCTGCCGCGGCGGCGGATCGACCCGCATCGCGTCAAAGATGTCGTACCAATGTTTGTCGCGGACATCGGTCGCCGCATGTTTCAGTCGATCCAGCTGGCCATCGAACTCTTCGTCGACAATCTTCTTAATCGACGCCGCGCAGATCAGCTGCCAATCCTCGGGCAGCGTCGCATCGGGAACCTGTTCGGCAAACGCTTCTGGTGTCCATGCAAAATCGATCGGTACCGCCGGAGCAAACAGCGTCCCGGTCAACCGCTTTTCAGCCAACCGCCGAGCGATGATCTTCTTGTCTTTTTTGTTGATCGCCGCGACCGGCCACAGCGGACCGTTCTCTTCAGCCAATTGCTGTGCGATCTCCGGACCGGTTTGAATCGTGCGGAACAACGCCGCGGTCAGCAGATGCGGATCGTTGTAGTAGGGGTTCAATTTGTCCGAATCGGGCTGGCCAGCCGTCTCGCCAAAGGATGCGATGAATTGGCCTTCGACCGTCCCGCCGCGGATGAACTTGCGGACCGATCGGATCAGCGCCGGCAGCGGTCCCTCTTTGCCAGCCCAGCGAAACAGGCGGCCATCGGGAGTGATGTAGTAGAGCGTCCCATCGGGGCTGTTGAGCCACTTTTCATTGCGACCGCCCCAGTTGGTGTTGAAGTCGCTGGGAGCCAACAACTGCAACTCTTCGGCCAACTTGCGTGCCCGCTCCCAATCGGCCAGCGGCTCCAACGGCTCTCCGCCGACAGCCTCGCTGCGCAGCTTCTCCGTCAACAGCTTCAGCTTCTGGTCCTCTTCGGTGCACCCGGGCCAGGTCGCGATGACAAACCGCTCTCCCGAAAAGTATTCGCCGAACCACTCCAGCTCCGTCGTCTCAGGGAAATCCGACGGCAACCAATCCTTGACGTTGTTGTTGTTGCTCTGCAGACTCTGCCGCGCACCGCGGATCCCGATCGGAGCCAAGAAGCAAACAACCAGCAGGATCAGAAGGGCATTGTTGATACCAAAAATCGAGCGGCGGGCGAGGAACGTTGGTTTCATGAACAGATATTCAGTAGAACCGGTGTGAGATCCTCATCGCGCCGTTGGATGCCCACGACGGGATCGTTGGTGTATGCGCAAAACGAGCGCTGTTAAATTAATTGCAATGCACGATTCGATCCATGGCAATTGCGATTGGACGTGTCGATCGCAACCGCCTACCGCCACGCTTTCGCTCCGGTTTTTCGGCCGCCATCGCACTCGATAGCATTGTACGCTGCCAAGCTGAAAAGCGTCAGGAGGGCGTACAGTCCCCCAAGACTACTCAGTTTATCCGTTGCTCTGGAACAGCCGCCGAACATTCAACCACCGGTTCCCCGCACGACGCCCATCGCCACGGCGATCAGGAGCCCGATTTTGCCTCGGGCTTCGCGTCGCTGCCCTGCTTTTCGCTCGCCTCGGCACCAGCCACTTCCGGCTTTTCAATGACGCCAAACATGTGGCCGCCATGTTCATCGTGCGACCACGTCCCCGCATAACGTCCCTTGGAGATCACGATCTTTGCAGAGAAGGTTCCCATCCCGGGGATCGTGAAATCGTCAAGCGAGATCATCGGCGTATCGCCAGCCCAGACGATCGGGATCGGCAGCGGCACCTCCACGTCTTTGTCGCCGTATTTGATCCGAGCGGTGATCAGAAACAGATCGCCCCCAGGAATCTTCTCAACCTTTTTGAGCGTGTACTCTTCGGTCGGCAACTTCTCCTCGGACTTGCCCAACACCGTAAACTGCCCGACAAACTTCGATCCGCTGAGATAGGCAGCCAGCTTTTGGTCCCGCTGGGAAACCTCTTCAGCAGTCGACAGGCTCGACAACATCAGACAAACGATCGCAACGGCGGATAACGTTCTCATCACTCGGGATCTCCTTCTCGACAAAAACAGAGAGGCTTGCACTTCGAAACCAGATAACATCAGCGCGGCGTCGACGTCGACCGGCGGCTTACAGATACATCCCCAGAAAGCCTTCGGCAGCATCGCTTTCCGCTTGGATCTGTTCCAGCCGCTGTTGGGTTTTGGAAAGATCGCCGGCTTGGATGTAGCGATCGAATTCGACGACCAGAGCATGCCGCACCGATTCAGCCAACCATCGCACGACAGCTTCGTTCAACCAATCGCAAGTCTCGCCGTCGGGCTGGACGTCCAAATGGCAGCTGATCGTCGAGGTGTCGGTCGAGTCGGTGAAGACGGTCCCTTCGAATTTGAATTGCACCATTCCACGATTGGGATCGTTGGTGAAGTGAAACGTGCAGCGAGCGTTGTGAAGATAGTAGGTGTTCATCACCCCATGTTCTTGGATCGCTTGTTTGACCCGCAACACAAACGCTTCGAATCGGGGCGACGCGTCCAACGGCACGTCCAGGCGTTGCACAGTTCGCAGCGGCAGACAATCGAATTCGATCTCGACCCACCGCTGGGCTGGCTGTTGATTTTCATCCATGGGGAAGCTCCGTAACCTGTGTTCCTATCGCATCCCCAGCGACAGCCAGCCCTGTTGAGCTGAGATCTCTTGGACGCGAATTCCGCTTTCGGGCAGTTGTTTGACGGGCACCCGGATCGGTTTGTCGAGCAGTTGCATTGGCAACGAGCGATCGAACACACGCTCCATCTTCTTTCGCGTGGCGATCTGCCCAATCGAAAGCCGCTGGGTGCCGGGAAAGTCGATCTCGACTTCCCCCTGTCTTTGTAACACAAAACCATGTCCCTGGACAAACGTCGGCAGATACTCCGCTCGCACGCGGAGCGGCATTTTCAGCGACTGGTCACCCTGCTGAAACCGCGTTCCCCGCAACCCGATCCAAACCTTGCCCTGCCGCGCTTCGAAGATGATCGGTCGGGTCCGCGAGAAGGTGATGATCGGTTCCTCCGCCTCATCGGATTGATCCGCCGCAAACTGCAGTTCCGGCAGCAGCGATTTCCCCAGCTGCCGCAACTGCGAACCGGTCATCGTCCGTCCGGCGAGGATCCGCGTCATCACGTTGTTGATCAACGATTCGTGAATTTGAACCGATAGGTCGTGCGATCCGGCGACCGACGGCGGTGGGACTGCCGCGGCGAGATCATCGTCGGTCCGTTGCCGCAGCGTCGTCAGAAGATAACGGGTTTCGGAGCTCCACACGCGACTCGGTTCGTCGACTCCCAAGCGTCCCAAGACATCGACGAGATCGCGCAACGGCGTCGATTTGCCATCGCCCAGCGGTGCGGTCTGATCGGTCTGGCGATCGAAGTTCTCCGCCACTCGGCGCTCCATCCGCCGGCTTCCCTCCGCATTTGTCGCCCCCTTCTGCTCCAGCGCCTTCTTCATCGCGATCCGCCGAACGATCTTCAACGGATGATTGACGCGTTGGATTTTCGAAGACAATTGCGCCGACGCGACCGCCGGTTCCGCGTGGATCCCCGCATCGTTTAGGTTCAAGACTTTGGTCGCGGTTACGTGCCCATAGCCCACCGCGTCGACGGTCACCGGTTTTCGATAGCCCCGGTTCTGGCTGGTCAGGTCGCCGCTGAGTATCAATTGAATCTTGGCCACGCCCTCCGAGGGGAGCAGGCAGGTCGTCACCGTTCCCGTCAGCGTCGCGCGGCCGCGGATGAAGGTCCCCAACAAGCATTCGTTGATCGCCGTGGGTTCCTGAAACGGCCGCGTGGCGATCCGCGAGATCAAGTTGCTGCCGACTCCGATCCGCAAATTCGAATTCACAAACCGGCCGCGGATGTCAGCGACCAGCAGCGGAGCCTGCCGAGTTTCGATCAACAGTCGTGTCAGTTCATCCAATTGATAGAAGACGTCCGCCGCAGTCGTCGTGTCTGCAGCCCGGAGCGTTTTTGATGCGTCAGCCATCTGCGTGGCGACGTATTCGATCGACCGCTGCGGATCGCGATGCCGCAACATCGCATCGAGCTGCCGGACGGCGGTTCGCAAACGCGGGATCTGGGCCCGTTCCAAACCGGGGTAATTGATCGTCAGCCGCAACCGCATGTCTCCAAGAACCTTGTCTAACTGGGCCAACGCCAGCATCTGAGTTCGCGCTTCGTCGCGAGACGTCGGATCGCTGGGAGCTTGTTGGACGGCAGCCAACGCGTCGGACAGTTCGTTCAACTTCAGATACCCCAACCACGCCGAGGTGTTGGCCGTATCGCCGGCGATTCGCAGCTCCTGCTGAACCGTTGCGATCGCTGCTTGCACCTGATCCACAAACTCATCCAGCGATGGCACCGTCGCCACATCCAACTGATCGGCGGCGGTGTCGATTCGATCGGCGAAATACTCGACGTCCGATTGCGACAATTGAGCGCAACAGCATGCCGCGTCCAATACGAGAACGGAAAACAGAGCGACGGCGGAAAAGCGACGCATCGCGGGGAGGGCAAGGTGAATGATCAAAGCTGTTCTTCGAAGTTTCTTGGTGTAGAACGATGCAAACGTTTGCTAGGGTAAGACAGTTCATTGGGGCATGCAATTCGGCCACCAGCAAGTTTGCCCCGCCGAAGCGTTGATACGCCGCGATCCGGCCGCTGGCGAGCGACCGTTCCGCTGGCATTCTGCCGCGCCGGAAGGGAGAGAAAAGCAGCAATTCGCGGACGCTGACGCCACAGAATCGGCGACGCCGAGTTCGCGACAACCGTCGACCGCAGGGGCTCTTCTCCAGGGAACGATTTTAGTCGCCCCAGCTTGCCAAAGTACCGGCCTTCTGCCACCCCAAAGCGAAATTTCGTATGCTTTTGAATCGATGTAGCCCGCCAATGGGGATTCGCTCTCCCGTGGCGGCGGAGGCCGCAAACAGTCCGCGGCCACTCTCCCAACCACCGTTGTCAGCTCAGGACGTCCGTTTTATGAAAGTCTTCGTTACCCGGCAGATCCCCGACGCGGGACTCGATCGCATCCGCACCACTTGCGATTGCGACGTCTGGCCCCAACCGTTGCCTCCATCCCGCGATCAACTGCTGGAAAAATCGGCCGGCTGCGATGGCGTGCTGACGCTGTTGAGCGACCGGATCGACGCGGAATTTTTCGATCGCGTTGGGCCACAACTGAAAGTCGTCAGCAATTTTGCAGTCGGTTACAACAACATCGACGTCGCCGAAGCCGCCCGCCGCGGGATCGCCGTCGGCAATACGCCCGGAGTTCTGACCGACGCGACAGCCGATATCGCCGTCGGCCTGCTGTTGGCCGCCGCTCGGCGAATGCGAGAGGGGATCGACAACGTGACCAACCAGCAGTGGAAAACCTGGGAACCGATGGGCTTCATCGGGCAGGATCTGGTTGGCAAAACGATCGGGATCGTTGGGATGGGCCGGATCGGCGCAGCGGTCGCTCGACGACTTCACTTCGGCTGGGGCATGTCGGTTGTCTATACGTCGCGCAGCGATAAACCGGAGATCGACAGCCAGTTGAACGCTCGCCGAGTCGAGTTTTCTCAGCTGCTCAGCGAAAGCGATTTCGTCTCGATCCACACCGACCTGAACCCCGCAACCGAAAAGCTGTTCAACGATTCGGCGTTTGCCCAAATGAAACCGACAAGCGTGCTGATCAATACAGCTCGCGGCGGGATCGTCGATCAAGACGCTCTCCACCGGGCGCTGCAAGCGGGAACCATCTTCTCCGCCGGGCTCGATGTGACCGAGCCCGAACCGCTGCCGGAATCGAGCCCGCTGCGATCGCTTGGCAATTGTGTGATCCTGCCCCATATCGGCAGCGGCACCGTCGCCAGCCGCGATGCGATGGCGACGATCGCTGCGGACAATCTGCTGGCCGGGCTCGCCGGCAAACCGCTCCCCCACCGCGTCGATCCCGCTTGATCTGCGACGCCGTCGCCGCGGCCGGCTGACCACTGCGGAAGCAGGCTGAAAAAGCTTGCTTTCGCTATCGTGACCGCTTAGAACTGCGATCGCTTTCTTCCACAACGCCCCTCGCTTTCGACGTGGTCCACCGATGAAACTGCTGCTGCGAACCGGTCTCGCCCTGTTGCTGATGCTCCCCTTGCACCAAGCTGACGGCGAACAGTGGCCCGGTTGGCGCGGACCTCGCGGCGATGGCAGCAGCCAGGAGACGGCACCGCCAACCGACTGGGACGGTGCGACGGGGAAGAACATTCTTTGGACAAAGGACTTGCCCGGCACGGGGCACGGATCGCCGATCGTCTGGAACGACAAACTCTTTCTTGTCACCTGCATCGAGGACCAACACGATCGCCAACTGTTGTGCATCAGCACCGCGACGGGCGAGACGCTTTGGAAGTCGACAGTCTTTAACGCACCGTTGGAGACCAAGCATTCACTGAACAGCTTCGCCAGCACCACTCCGGCGACCGACGGCGAGCAAGTCGTTGCGGTTTTCTTAGAGGTCGATGGCCGCAAGGCTCCAGCCAAAAACGTAGGCAAGGCGCGGAACCTCACCCCCGGCAAGATCGTCGTCGCGGCGTACGATCTGGAGGGCAGACAGCGTTGGTTGGCGCGGCCGGGAGTCTTCAGCAGCGTCCATGGATTCTGCAGCAATCCCGTTCTATTTGGCGATCTGGTGATCATCAACGGCGATCACGATGGCGATTCATTCCTCGTGGCGTTGGATCGCAACACGGGGAAAACGGCATGGAAGGTTCCGCGTCGGCATCAAACACGCAGTTATGCAACGCCGCTGATCCGCGAGGTCGACGGCGCGGACCAGCTTGTGTTGCCGGGAAGCATGGCGGTTACAAGTTTTAACCCGCGCGATGGTTCGACGCTTTGGACCGTCGAAGGGCCGACCGAACAGTTTGTCGCCTCACCGGTCTACGACGGCAAACACTTCTTCGTCACCGCCGGATACCCGACGCATCACGTCGTCGCAATCCGCCCCGACGGACACGATGATGTTAGCGATTCGCATGTCACCTGGCACAGCACCGACGTTCGCAGCTATGTCCCTTCGCCGATCCTGGCGGGTCAGTTTTTAGTGGTAGCCGACGACCGTGGCACAGCAAATTGTTACGACACCGCGACGGGAGAACGCTTCTGGAATGTGCGACTGGGACGCAAGTTCAGCGCCTCGCCAGTGCTGGCTGCTGGGAAGGTCTTCCTGTTAGCCGAAGATGGCACGATGCACATCGTGCAACCGGGGAAAGAGTTCCAACAGATCGCCGAACCGCAACTGGGCGAGCGAGCGTTTGCATCGCCTGCGATCGCCGACGGACGAATCTACATCCGCGGGGAACAGCGATTGTTTGCGATCGGAGCAAAGTAGCAGACGGCCCAACCATGCGACGCCACCAACGTCGCTCAACCGCAGCGGCAACGCCCCGCGCGTCTGCGACTCTACGCTCCAACACGCGGCCCGCTGGGCACGCGGTTAAACAAATGCGAACGCACCCCTGAAACGGCCCTCCATACCAGCACGAAGCGCAAGCGAGTGATTCAATTCGCGTGAGTGATTCGACTCGCGCAATCACTCGCTTGCGCGTCGTGCTAGTATGACCAATCGTTTAACCGCGGTGGCAACGCCCCGCGCGTCTACGACTCTACGCGTGAACGCGCGGCCCGATGGGCACGCGGTTAAACAAATGCGAACGCACCCCTGAAACGGCCCCCATACCAGCACGAAGCGCAAGCGAGTGATTCGCTTCGCGTGAGTGATTCGATTCGCGTGAGTGATTCGATTCGCGTGAGTGATTCGACTTGCGTGAGTGATTCGATTCGCACAATCACTCGCTTGCGCTTCGTGCTGGTATGACCAATCGTTTAACCGCGGTGGCAACGCCCCGCGCGTCCGAGGCTCTACGCGTGAACGCGCGGCCCGATGGGACGCGGTTAAACGAACTACACCGCCGACACTGACGACGGCCCTAGTGGTAACGTCCGCGGCCGAACTGTGGATGGACTTTCCGCAACACGCGTTTAGACCACTCTTTGCCGGGCAATGCCTTGAGCGTTTGCATCACGCCGCCGCGTAACCGCCGTGCGTGCCAAGCGGCGTGGGAGACGCAGATCGCGCCGTGCGGCACGCTATCGATCACATTGTTGAGCGTCCATTTATAGGGGAGCTCTCCGTAGCCGAAGTCGATCTTGTCGATCCGATTCGCCTCAGCTTGGCGAACGATCTCCAGGAACAATGCGGTCCCCGGCGATGCATATCCGAAAGCCTGATCGTAGACCGGGAACCAATAGTGCAACAGCTTCCCCTCCTGCATCCCCATGTGCATCGCAACTAATTTGTCGCCGGCGTAAAGCGCCGACAGACGTCCTTGTAGAGCGCCGTCGCGGGTGAGCATTAGATGCAGCAGGTTGCGGATCCAATCGACCGAGAAGATGTCGAAGATCCGAGTCCGTTGGTATTGCTCGCGTTTGAGTTGGATCAAACGATCGAGTACCGCCGGATCGGTCGACGCATACTCCAACCGCAGCGGGCCTTCGTCTCGGATCAGCTTCTTCGTCTTCCGACGCTGCTTAAAGATCGTTTTCCGATTCTGTTCCAACCACAGATCGTAGCGGAGATCCGACGCCGTCAGGTCGCACAAAAAAGCTTTGGTCCACCCAAACGCATGCTCCCCAGCGTCGTCGTTGGACGAAAAGAGAGCGTGGTATTCGTAACCGGTGGCATCCAATTGCTGCAGCAACCAGTGCCAATCGATTGTCGTATCGTGAGCGCAGATCAGGCCGTGAGCATCGTTGATCGTCCGCCCGATCGGAAACAGCGATCGCCCGCTGCGATGGAACGGCAAAAACGCGATTGGTTCGCCCGATCGTTCGACGATCGCGATCTGCCCGTCGTCGCGCACCTCGTCGACCGCCAGGGTGAACTCGGGCGAAAAGAAGGGACTGTAGAGTGCGGGATTGTCGGCTCGCAGGGCTTTCCAAGCGGCGACCAGCCCGTCGTCCAGTTCGCGAACGGGGATCGTCCGGCACGTCGATGGACGCTGCGAACCGCAACCGCCAGCACCCGACGCCGCTCCACCGCGATCGCCCCGTCGCGTCTCTGGCACCTCGGTTGGTTGGTTTGCAGAATCGGCCAGCGGCATAGGTTGAATCAACGGCAGGGTTGAGACCGGGAAAACATGCTCGTACGTACAGCCCAACTAGGTTAATTGAGAATCGGCAGTCTTCAAGTCCGCAGCTGCCAGCAAATCACCAGATTTCAGCGAACACACGACCGCTAAACTGAGGGGCCTGCGGTGCCGCGAGCGGTCCGAGACTCAAAAAGAAAGGGGCCGGATTCCCTTGGAAACCCCGCCCCTTTTTGCAGTTTAACTAGCGAATCGCCAGAGCTTAATTGCTGACCAAGCGGACAACCGGTGCGTTGATCGACTTGGCGATCTGGCCTACGTAGTCGGCGTCGACTGGGCTGAGCCGTCGCATTGGGACGGTGCAGGTGCGACCATTGGTCTTCATCAGCTTGACGAAATCGGTTCCGATCACGATCAAACGTCCCTTGGTTTCGAAGGTGCTGGTGTTGTCCTTCCAAACTCGCATGGAAAGATCGCCAAACGGATCGTCCGCCGCTTCCTTCTCCTCCTCTGCTGGCTTCGGTTCGCCAAACAGATCGTCGAAGTCTTCAGCCGGTTTTGCTTCGTCTGCAGGAGCCGCGTCGGCCGCGGGAGGTGTTCCGAACAAGTCGTCAGCTGCTGCGGGTTCGGCCGCGGGCGGCGTTCCAAACAAGTCGTCGGTAGCCGCTGGTTCGGCTGCAGGAGGCGTACCGAACAGATCGTCGGTAGCCGCTGGAGCGTCGGCAGGTGCGTCCGTGGCTGGAGCGCTAAACAGATCGTCGGCAGCCGCAGGAGCTGGTTCGGCTGGAGCGTCGAACAGATCGTCAGCGGGAGCGTCGGTCGCCGGTTCGGCGGGAGCCGCACCGAAAGGATCGTCAGCTGCAGGAGCAGGTTCAGCGGGACCACCAAACGGATCGTCGGCTGCTGGAGCTGGAGCGTCGAACAGGTCGTCCGCGGGAGCATCCGTCATCGGTTCAGCCGGAGCCGCACCAAAGGGATCGTCTGCAGGCGCGGGAGCTGGTTCAACAGGAGCACCAAACGGATCGTCGGCTGCTGGCTTCGGATCAGCTGCAGGAGCTGGAGCGTCGAACAGGTCGTCCGCGGGAGCATCCGTCATCGGTTCGGCGGGAGCCGCACCAAAGGGGTCGTCTGCTGGAGCGGGAGCTGGTTCAACTGGAGCACCAAACGGATCGTCGGCTGCTGGCTTCGGATCGGCTGCGGGAGCTGGAGCGTCGAACAGGTCGTCCGCAGGAGCATCCGTCATCGGTTCGGCGGGAGCCGCACCAAAGGGATCGTCTGCTGGCGCGGGAGCTGGTTCAACTGGAGCACCAAACGGATCGTCGGCTGCTGGCTTCGGATCGGCTGCGGGAGCCGGTTCGGCTGGAGCCGCACCAAAGGGATCGTCAGCAGGAGCGGGCGCTGGTTCAGCGGGAGCACCAAACGGATCGTCCGCTGCTGGCTTCGGATCGGCCGTGGGAGCTGGCTCGGCTGGAGCCGCACCAAAGGGATCGTCGGCAGGAGCCGGAGCTGGTTCTACTGGAGCGTCAAACGGATCATCCGCCGCAGGCTTCGGATCCGCAGGAGCTTCTTTCATCGGTTCGGCAGGAGCCGCACCGAAGGGATCATCTTCTGCAGGAGCTGGCTCGGCTGGTGTTGGTTCAGCTGGAGCTGGTGTCGGCTCGGCAGGAGTTGGTGTTGGCTCGGCAGGAGCGGGCTCAGCGGGAGTTGGTTCGGCTGGTGCTGGCTCAGCAGGTGCTGCTTCGGCCGGAGTCGGCTCTGCAGGTGCTGGTTCAGCAGGAGTCGGCTCCGCGGGAGCTGGCTCGGGTTCCTGTTCCTTAAAAGGATTCGGAGTTTCCGTCGGCATCGGCTCGGGATTGACGGGTTCCGGTGCAGGCATCGGTTCCGCTGGCATCGGTTCCAATGCAGTCGCGGGTTGGATCGACTGCTCTTCCTTCTCCTCAGCCGCCTCTGCTTCGACAACCGCTTCGGGAGCGGGAGGTGCGTCTTCGGCCTCGACTGCCGCAGGAGGAATGATCAGAACTTCTTGTTCTTCCGTCGCGGCGTGGCTGCCGTAAGATCCGGTCTTGCAGATCGGGCAGTTGTCAGCGGGGTAGGTCGGAAGTTCCGACGAACCAGCGGGTGCGGCGACGCTACCACCGCACGATGGCGACGAAACGATCGCTGGAGCACAGCTGACCGATCGCGATACGACCGGTGCC
The DNA here is from genome assembly GCF_007751715.1 of Rosistilla oblonga. NCBI lineage: Bacteria > Pseudomonadati > Planctomycetota > Planctomycetia > Pirellulales > Pirellulaceae > Rosistilla > Rosistilla oblonga. Next base: position 4,798,964 of record NZ_CP036292.1, read on the forward strand.
GGCTGGCAGCTCGGGGCGCAGTAGACGGGAGCACACGAGGCGGGGCACGGGCAGCAGCAATTGGCTGCCTTGGGTGCAAAGCAACCGGCAATCGCATACGGTGGCACGGCCATGATAACGGTCAGCGTCGTGACGATCATCACGCTCAACTGACGGCGAATTCGTCGGTTCATTATCTACAGTCTCCAGGGAAAGCGACTCTAACTTGTGGTGTTTGCGACGGTCGACCAGATGCCAGTCGGGGAGGTTGGGTCGGCTGCCGTGCCGCGCGCGGTGGCGGTGGGTTTGTGACCTTATGCTAGTTGTCGATTCGGGCAGCAGCAAGCAATCGGGGCCGATGGGAAGCAGAAAATCCGGTTGATTCCGATCATTGCAACCTCAGGGTAACTATGCTTGACGCGGACGATTCCGATTATTTGGTCACGGGGTCAGCCGGTCAGAAGCGACCGTGGGAACGCGAATTGGGATCCTCAGCAGTCGCGGTGGCTGCAATCCTCTATACAAAAAGCGGTTTCCAAACCTATCCTCTAAATATAGGACACAAACTGGGTGTGTCAGATTTTCGAGCCCACTTGATCGACAGCGACGATGAACACCACACCCAGTAAAACGACGTCTCTCAAGACGGTGCTGCTGACGGTCGCCAAGTTTGCTGTGCCCGTTGGGATCGTCTGGTACCTCGTTTCCCAGATCCAACCGCAGCAGTGGTTGGCGCTGCAGAATTCGCCAAAGCAATATTCTCTGCTCGCGATGGCGCTGCTGATCGGGCTCAGCGCAACGCTGCTCAGCTATGTTCGCTGGTGGATGTTGGTTCGCTCCCACAACATCCCGCTGACTCCGACCGAAGGGATCCGTTTGGCAGCGATCGGATTTCTGTTGAACTTTGTTTCGATCGGAGCCGTCGGGGGCGATCTCTTCAAAGCCTACTTTCTGGCCCGCCGCACGCCGGGCAAGAAGATCGAGGTCTTTGCAACGGCGCTGGTCGATCGCGTTGTTGGACTTTACGGTTTGCTAGTGGTCGCGTCGGTCGCTTTATG